>NZ_CP197474.1:0-4750728 GCF_052180245.1 Parapusillimonas sp. JC17 | reverse complement strand
GTTTTGGAATTGATGGCATCCCGCACCCGTTGCCAATCAATTCGGTATAGCGGATATTGATCGGTAGGAGGGGTCAGGGGAACGGGTACTGGTACTCCGCCTGCCAGATGGATGGCCGGGATGTATGAATCAAAAAATGGTTCCAAGAGCACGACTTCATCGCCCGACCGGACAAAAGCCAGGATGCTGGCCATCAAGCCTTCCGTCGCACCGCTGGTGACGGTGATTTCAGTACCGCTGTCATAGTGATGGCCGTACAAGGCTTGCACTTTGCTGCTTATGGCTTCCCGCAGGGCCACGACACCAGCCATGGGCGGATACTGGTTATGCCCCTGATGCATGGCGTTGGCGACGTGGTCCAATAGCTCGGTATCCGGGTTGAAATCCGGGAATCCTTGTCCAAGGTTTATAGCTTTATGATCCGTTGCCAACTGGCTCATTATCGTGAAGATGGTCGTGCCAACGTCGGGCAACTTCGACTGGAAATTCATTTATCGTCATCCAAATAAATGTCATAAGGGATCAACACAGCAGGTTAGCAATAATGTATATGATCATGTCATCTCTGCTTGCTGACGGAAAAATACCACATAGGGTTAACTATTATTTGATAAACGCAGGCCGCATGGTTATGCTCACACCTGCGTTGTAATCAAGTAGTGCGCAAGTCTCGTAGTCGTAATCAGTTATGCTTTAGGCGTCAATATTTTGATCCTTTGCGTTGGGTTAGTTCTGGGCTCGTGTCAACGTCCTTGGTTGCTTGCATTTTTGTTTATTTTAAGGACGCTACGCATCATGGCTCAAAAGGGCAAAGTCAAATGGTTTAACGCCGACAAGGGTTTCGGTTTCATCACTCCCGACGAAGGCGGCGCTGACGTTTTCGCGCACTTCTCTGCTATCGAAGGCCGCGGCTACCGCAGCTTGAACGAAGGCCAGGAAGTAGAATTTGAAGTCAAAGACGGCCCTAAAGGCCCTCAAGCAGCTGGAATTCGCCCTTTGTAATTCCCTCTGAAGCGTCTGCGTAATTCCTTTCGCAGCGATCAAACAAAAACGCCTGCATCAACAGATGCAGGCGTTTTTATTTCGCCTATGCAAGCGCTTATGCACAGGCTGACACTATGGCCTATGTGGCTAAGCCAGTGAGGTTAGAAAGGAGAAGTCTTCTCGGTGTGGCTCTTGGTTTAGCAGCCAAGGGCTGGCTTGTTTGTGTAGAGGGACTCTATGGTTATTGGTCAAAAATCGCATTAAAACAATGGCTTGTAGAAAATTAAAGGCAGGCTCTCAGAAAAGGTGCTTGAGTCTTACCTGAGGATGGACGGAGGGGATATGTAGCTGTCATCCTTCGCTGTTTATAGCAGCCGTTCTATATTTCAACAGCTTATTCGTGTTGTTACCCACAAAGTTATCCACAGGTGGTCGGGGATATGGATACGGGTGGGGAGTTGGAAGCTTTTTGTTGGGAGCACGTAGAAAAGTTTAGACCGGCGCTTGATCGGCTATGAATGGTATTGGAATATCTATGTGTGTTTAGCGGCGTATGATTTTGGATGTTTTAAGTTCATATTGAGATTGTTCCACGTGGAACAACGGCGAGACGGATCGGTGTTTTTTAGGAGATGGGTCGAATAGCGTTCGTTGTTTGATAGGGCAGGGTCTGTATATGTTGGGGCAATCACCGCTTGTCCATTTGTTTTCAGTATCTAACGCGGCCCGCCGGCGGCTGATGGGGCAGTCGGGCTCCCGTGCACCGGTCCTGCTGGCGCAGGACTTCCCGTCCAAGGCCAGGCTGTCGGGGCGGACGCAAAACTCGCCAACTCGGGCCAGTGGCCCGAAAGCGTGGGCTCAAACAGCTGCGCCCTTGCCTCCCCGCCAGCCAGTCCTTGGCCGGCGGTGCCCGAAAGTCGCTCTCCTCACCCCATAAGCCGCTGGCGGGCCTCACAGCTGCTTGGGCTGTGGCGATGTCATGGGGTCAGACCCCATGCGGGGTCTGACCCCTCAGCCCTGGGCCGTCCAATCAGAGCAGGCGCAGGGCAGCTTGGCATATAGGGATTGAGGGAGGTTTCGGAGGCACTGGCTTGGCCCGGCTCCTGGCAGTCGAGGCAGGGAACGTGCGAGCGATGGGGTCAGACCCCATACGGGGCCTGACCTTCGACCGAAAACCATTGGCGAACACGAAGCCACGAGACCGTCTGATGCACTTTCGCATGGCAGCCATACAAGGGCAAAAAAAGCCGGAGTTCAACAGAGGTTATGCTTCCACTTTTCTTCAATGTCTGAAACTTTCTCTCTTAAGTGCTCCAGTCCGCTAGACAAGTGACCGTATATCAGGTTTGCTTCAATTATCTTAAAGCAGCCGTTAACACTACAGTATGAAGTTGCGCAGTCAATTAACAGTTGAGGTCCATCCATCAATAACCACACTTTCAATGTTCCACGTGAAACATCCACACGACGACAGTTAAAGAACAAACTTGTTTCACGTGGAACATATCAAGTGCCACGCTTTATAATGTCACTTTATACGCTTGCTTAGCAAAGCAAAATGAATTATCCAGATGAATTCGACGTGATCGTCGTTGGTGGTGGACACGCTGGGACCGAAGCAGCGCTCGCTGCGGCCCGTATGGGTGCTTCCACACTCTTGCTTACCCATAACATGGAAACCTTAGGGCAAATGTCCTGCAACCCCTCTATTGGGGGGATTGGCAAAGGGCACTTGGTCAAGGAGGTCGATGCATTGGGTGGTGCGATGGCATATGCGACTGATCTCGCCGGCATACAGTTTCGCATCTTGAATCGGTCCAAAGGGCCGGCGGTCAGGGCTACTCGGGCGCAAGCCGACCGGTCTCTGTACCGAAAAGCCATCAGAACCACTCTTCAGAACCAAGCTAACCTGATGATCTTCCAGCAGGCGGTCGATGACCTGATCGTCGAGGGGGATCGAGTCGTTGGGGCTGTGACTCAGATAGGCTTGCGCTTCAGAAGCAGAACAGTAGTATTGACTGCCGGTACTTTCCTGAATGGTCTGGTGCATGTGGGACTCGACCATTATTCAGCAGGGCGCGCTGGTGATCCGCCATCCATCTCCTTAGGGCAAAGACTCAAAGAATTGAAGCTGCCGCAGGGAAGGCTAAAAACCGGTACGCCTCCTCGTGTGGACTCCCGTAGTATCGACTTCAGCAAGACCGAAGTCCAACCTGGAGATATGGATCCCATCCCTGTATTTTCATACATGGGGTCCAAGGATATGCACCCAGAGCAGTTGCCTTGTTGGGTCACGCATACCAATGAACGAACCCACGACATCATCAGATCTGGTCTGGATCGTTCGCCCATGTATAGCGATAGCGGCACGATAGAGGGGATAGGTCCAAGGTATTGTCCTTCTATTGAAGACAAGATTCATCGTTTCGCCGACAAGACCAGCCATCAAATATTTCTTGAGCCGGAAGGTCTTTCCACTCGTGAAATTTATCCCAATGGGGTGTCGACCAGCTTGCCGTTTGATGTCCAATTGGCAATGCTGCGCTCGTTACCGGGGTTGGAAAACGCCATCATCATGCGTCCGGGGTATGCGATAGAGTATGACTACTTTGATCCACGTGAATTAAGTCCTACCTTGGAAACGCGAGCATTCCGGGGTCTGTTTTTTGCGGGCCAAATTAACGGTACGACGGGTTACGAGGAAGCCGCAGCACAAGGCTTGCTTGCAGGTTTGAATGCGGCGAGGCAGGCCAGAGGGCAGGAAGGCTGGTATCCAAAAAGGAACGAAGCATACTTGGGTGTGCTGGTTGACGATTTGATCACGCGCGGCGTAACTGAACCCTACCGCATGTTCACGTCACGTGCGGAGTTTCGTTTAAGCCTGCGGGAGGACAACGCCGACATGCGCTTGACCGAAATTGGCCGAAACCTGGGCTTGGTGGATGATGCGCGTTGGGATGCCTTCAACCGGAAGCGCGATGCGGTCGATGCTGAAATTCAACGCTTGCGTAGTACCTGGCTCAATCCTAGGGTTGTTTCTTCCATTGCTTTGGACCAGATGCTTGGTAAGCCACTGGAAAAAGAGCATACCTTGCATGATTTGTTGAAGCGGCCACAGGTTTCTTATACGGAGTTGATGTCATTGAAAAAGGATGGAGACGAGGGCCTATTGGCAGGCCCCGGCTTGGAAGATCCGGTTGCAGCGGAACAGGTGGAAATCCAGATCAAATATGCAGGTTATGTTGCAAAGCAACAAGAAGATGTTCAAAGACAAGCGGCGCAAGAGCAGCAGTTGATTCCGGAAGATATCGATTACGATGCCATTACGAGCTTGTCCATAGAAGTCAGACAACGCTTGAAAGCGAGCCGACCTGCAACAATTGGGCAAGCCAGCCGTGTGTCGGGGGTTACGCCGGCAGCAATTTCCTTGTTGTTGATTCACCTGAAGCGATTGCAATACAGGAAAAAAGTGGCGTAATGACAATAAGAGATTGTTTCGAGGACCGCATGCGAGCAGCTGCGGAAAGCCTGCACATCAAGCTCGATGAAGCGAAAAGTTCAGCGCTGTTGAAATATCTGGAACAACTGCAACGTTGGAACAAAACCTATAATCTCACTGCGCTGCGAGATCCGGACAAGATGCTGGTTCAGCATGTCTTCGATAGCCTGGCCATCTTGCCACAGGTCGAATCAATACTGTATAAAAACACAGTTAAAAATCCTTTGGTCATCGACGTCGGTTCAGGTGCAGGGCTACCAGGGGTGGTGCTTGCTATCATGCATCCTGAATGGCAGTTGTACTGCGTCGATGCCGTCGAGAAAAAAATGGCGTTCGTACGCCAAATGGCAGGTGCCCTACGGCTTGAAAACCTCAAAGCCGTACATGGCCGTATCGAAAAGTTGCCCTCATTCGAAGCCGACCTCGTAGTTTCCCGAGCTTTCGCTTCTTTACTTGATTTTGCGACACTGGCTGGCCATCATGTCGCATCAGCTGGGCGCCTACTGGCAATGAAAGGGCAGCAGCCCGACGAAGAAATCGAAGCCCTGCACTCGAATACAGAGTGGCGGGCCGAGCGTATTGAACCGCTGTCCGTGCCTGAGCTTGACGCTCAGCGCTGCCTGATCTGGATGAGTCGTGAAGGAAATCATGAGCCAAAATAATCCGATAAAAAAGGTTTTCTGCATCGCGAATCAGAAGGGTGGCGTAGGCAAGACAACGACGGCAATCAATCTTGCTGCCGCGCTGGCCGCATTGCGAAAAAGCGTTCTTCTCATTGATCTGGACCCTCAAGGCAATGCCACCATGGGCAGTGGCATCGACAAGAACAAGGTTGAGCGAAATCTATATCAAGTCCTCATCGGCGACGCAACGATACAGGAAGCAAGAGTGCGTTCGGAAGCGGGCGGCTACGATGTGCTTCCGTCCAACCGGGAGCTCTCCGGCGCTGAAATCGACCTTGTCCAGATGGATGATCGTGAGCAGCAACTGAAACAAGCCATTGGCCAAGTCGAGCACGAGTATGATTTCATATTGATCGATTGCCCGCCGACCTTGTCGCTTTTGACTCTGAACGGACTTGCGTCGGCGCATGGCGTAATCATCCCCATGCAGTGCGAGTATTTTGCGCTGGAAGGGCTATCCGATCTCGTCAATACCATCAAGCGCGTGCATCGGAATATCAATCCCAACCTGCAGCTCATTGGTTTGTTGCGGGTCATGTTCGATACACGCGTCACTCTGCAGCAGCAGGTATCGGCGCAGATCGAGGCGCACTTCGGCGACAAGGTATTTGATACGGTCGTCCCCCGCAATGTTCGCCTGGCGGAGGCACCCAGCCATGGCTTGCCGGGGATCGTGTACGACAAAAGCTCCCGCGGTGCGAAGGCCTATATCGAGTTCGGAAACGAGCTGATCAAGCGGGTCAAGAAGGAAGCGCTGCGCGAACAGGCGCGTCCCCGCGTTGAACGTTAGCAGTCTTAAGGAATACACATCATGGCAACGAGAAAACCGAAGGGCCTGGGCCGCGGTCTGGATGCGCTACTGGGCGCGGATGCTCCCATCATCGAAACATTGGGCAAGTCTTCCGAGAAAGACAGCTCGCCATCCGTGCTGAAGATGGATGTGTTGCGTGCGGGCCAGTATCAGCCCCGTACCCGCATGGACGAAGGCGCGTTGAACGAGCTGGCCGATTCTATCCGGTCCCAAGGCATCATGCAGCCCATACTGGTTCGTCCTTTGGGCGGAAAAGAGGTGGGGAAATACGAGATAATCGCGGGAGAACGCCGATTTCGTGCCGCACGCATCGCGGGCCTGAACGAAGTGCCCGTCCTGGTGCGCGAAGTCCCCAACGAAAGCGCCGCGGTCATGGCGCTCATAGAAAACATCCAGCGCGAAGATCTGAATCCGCTTGAAGAAGCGCACGGGGTACGCCGCCTGCTGGACGAGTTCGGCCTGACGCACGAGCAGGCCGCACAGGCAATCGGGCGTTCGCGCTCCGCAACCAGTAATCTTTTGCGTCTGTTGAACCTGGCGGATCCGGTCCAGACCATGCTGTTGGCCGGCGACATCGACATGGGCCATGCCCGGGCGTTGCTCTCACTGGATGCCGCCAATCAGATCCTGCTGGCCAACGAGGTCATCGCCAAGCGTCTGTCCGTCCGTGAAACCGAGAAGCTCGTCAGCAGGACGCTGGAGGAAGCCGAGGGCAAGCAAACCAAGGCACAGCGCAGGGCTCCAGCGCTCTCCGGCGACGCCAAGCGCCTGGAAGAAGCATTGTCCGATCATCTCGGCACCAAGGTCAGCCTCAAGCTCGGCGCCAAGGACAAAGGCCAGTTGATGATCGACTTCCATGGCTGGGACCACTTGAATTCCCTGTTGGAACGCCAGGGCATGTCTGGGCTGCTCGAGAATTAAGTGTCAAAATCGGGGTCAGACCCCGTACGGGGTCTGACCCCTCTCACGCCGATGAGGAACATCGGAGTCTGGCCCCTTCAGGGTGCATCTGGGCCCGTCCCCCTCTGCTATAATCCTGTCTCCAAATTGCAGCGCAACCGTGACGATCGGTTCGCTCTATTTGACAACTTTAAAAAAACTCTGCATAATTCGGAGTTCGCTTTTGGTGGGATGCCCGAGTGGTTAAAGGGGGCAGACTGTAAATCTGTTGGCCTTGCGCCTACGTTGGTTCGAATCCAACTCCCACCACCAAAAAGCTCAAGAATTTTAGCGGTCATGGTCTTAGCCATGGCTTGCGCGGTTGAAGTGAACCTTCGCGGGTGTAGCTCAATGGTAGAGCAACAGCCTTCCAAGCTGATGATGAGGGTTCGATTCCCTTCACCCGCTCCAGTAAAGTTTTATTGAATTTCGCTACGCAAGTGGCGAAGCGCAACAAAAGTTGCCCATGTGGCTCAGTGGTAGAGCACTCCCTTGGTAAGGGAGAGGTCACGCGTTCGATCCGCGTCATGGGCACCAAAATTTTTTAGATTACAGCTCAATTCCATCGTCAGGAGTCAGCCATGGCAAAAGGTAAGTTTGAACGGACTAAACCGCACGTCAACGTCGGAACGATCGGTCACGTTGACCACGGCAAGACGACCCTGACGGCAGCGATCACGACGGTATTGGCCAAGGCCTTCGGTTCGGGCGAAGCCAAGGGCTACGACCAGATCGACGCGGCGCCCGAAGAGAAGGCGCGCGGCATCACGATCAACACCTCGCACGTCGAGTACGAAACGGCAGCGCGCCACTACGCGCACGTTGACTGCCCGGGCCACGCCGACTACGTCAAGAACATGATCACGGGCGCGGCGCAAATGGACGGCGCGATCCTGGTGGTGTCGGCCGCCGACGGCCCCATGCCGCAAACGCGCGAGCACATCCTGCTGTCGCGCCAGGTGGGCGTGCCCTACATCATCGTGTTCCTGAACAAGGCCGACATGGTCGACGATGAAGAGCTGCTCGAACTGGTCGAAATGGAAGTGCGCGAGCTGCTGTCCAAGTACGACTTCCCGGGCGACGACACGCCGATCATCAAGGGCTCGGCCAAGCTGGCGCTCGAGGGCGACGAAGGTCCCCTGGGCAAGGAAGCGATCCTGAAGCTGGCCGAAGCGCTGGACTCGTACATCCCCACGCCCGAGCGCGCGGTCGATGGCACGTTCCTGATGCCGGTGGAAGACGTGTTCTCGATCTCGGGTCGCGGCACGGTGGTCACGGGCCGTATCGAGCGCGGCATTGTGAAGGTCGGCGAGGAAATCGAAATCGTGGGCATCAAGGACACGGTCAAGACCACTTGCACGGGCGTGGAAATGTTCCGCAAGCTGCTGGACCAAGGCGAGGCGGGCGATAACGTCGGTATCTTGCTGCGCGGCACCAAGCGCGAAGACGTTGAGCGCGGCCAAGTGCTGGCCAAGCCCGGTTCGATCAAGCCGCACACGGACTTTGACGCCGAGGTGTACATTCTGTCCAAGGACGAAGGCGGCCGCCACACGCCGTTCTTCCAAGGCTATCGTCCGCAGTTCTACTTCCGCACGACGGACGTGACCGGCACGATCGAGCTGCCGGCGGACAAGGAAATGGTGCTGCCTGGCGATAACGTGTCGATGAAGGTGAGCCTGATCGCCCCGATCGCCATGGAAGAAGGCCTGCGCTTTGCCATCCGCGAAGGCGGTCGTACCGTGGGCGCCGGCGTCGTCGCAAGCATCACCAAGTAAATTTCAAGTTGTACGGCGAAAGGGAAAGGCCGCTCTTTCGCCCAGGTTGTAAAAAAAGCAGCTATCCGCAAGGGGGCTGCTTTCAGGGTCTAGGGGTATAGCTCAATTGGCAGAGCGTCGGTCTCCAAAACCGAAGGTTGTAGGTTCGATTCCTACTGCCCCTGCCACACTCAGTCTCATCATCGTCGCGCATGCGGCGCCACTTGCCGGAATATGTCTAACAGCAACGTAGAAACCGTTACCAGTAGCACAGATCGCATCAAGCTGGGTCTGGCGGTGCTTGTTATTGTGGCCGGCATTGTGGCCTATTCCGTGCTTGAAGGCCAGCCGGCAATTGTGCGGGTAGGCGCTTTCGTGGGCAGCCTGGTTGTTGCCGCCATTATTGCCTGGTTCAGCGAACCCGGCCGGCGCACCTTGAGTTTCGGTCGCGACTCCTACAACGAAGTCAAGCGTGTCGTGTGGCCTACGCGCAAGGAAACCACGCAAATGACGGGCATCGTCTTTGCGTTCGTCGTCGTGATGGGCATCTTGTTGTGGGTCGTTGATAAAGCTCTTGAATGGGTCATTTATGGCCTGTTGCTCGGCTGGAAATAAAGGACACACATGAGCAAGCGTTGGTATGTCGTACACGTTTATTCCGGAATGGAAAAAAGCGTGCACAAGGCTCTTCTCGAGCGTATCGAGCGCGCGGGACTCCAAACCTCCTTCGGGCGCATTCTCGTTCCCTCCGAAGAAGTCATCGAAGTCAAGGGCGGTAAAAAGTCGATCACCGAGCGACGCATATTTCCAGGCTACGTGCTGGTCGAAATGGACCTCACGGACGAAACCTGGCACTTGGTAAAGAACACAAATCGGGTAACCGGTTTTCTGGGCGGCTCGGGCAACCGTCCCGCTCCCATCTCCGATCGCGAAGTCGAGAAAATCCTTTCGCAAATGGAAGAAGGCGTCGAGAAACCCAGGCCCAAGATCCTCTTTGAAGTGGGCGAAATGGTTCGCGTCAAGGAAGGTCCTTTTGCGGATTTCAACGGCAACGTTGAAGACGTCAACTACGAGAAAAGCAAGGTGCGCGTATCGGTCACGATCTTCGGCCGCGCGACACCGGTGGAACTCGATTTCGGTCAGGTCGAAAAGACCTGAAACCTCAACCCCGGGGAGCCCTTGGCGCACATTGCGCCATCGGTGTCTGAACCCGCAAGGAGCAAAGCATGGCGAAGAAAATCGTCGGCTTCATCAAGCTGCAAGTGCCAGCTGGTAAGGCCAATCCATCACCCCCCATCGGCCCGGCGCTCGGTCAGCGCGGCCTGAACATCATGGAATTCTGCAAGGCGTTCAACGCCAAGACGCAGGGCATGGAGCCCGGCCTGCCGATTCCCGTGGTGATCACGGCGTACGCGGACAAGAGCTTCACCTTCATCATGAAGACGCCGCCCGCCACCATCCTGATCAAGAAGGCAAGTGGTGTGCAGAAGGGTTCGGCCAGGCCCAACCTGGACAAGGTCGGCACGCTGACCCGCGCCCAGGCAGAGGAAATCGCCAAGACCAAGACGCCGGACCTTACCGCTGCGGATCTGGACGCTGCCGTACGCACCATCGCTGGTAGCGCGCGCAGCATGGGCATTACGGTGGAAGGGGTATAAGCATGGCTAAGTTGTCCAAGCGCGCGGCCGCAATTGCCGCCAAGATCGATCGCACGAAGTTCTACCCCGTCGCGGAAGCCCTGGCCCTGGTCAAGGAAACCGCCACCGCGAAGTTCGATGAGTCCATCGACGTCGCAGTTCAGCTCGGCATCGACCCCAAGAAATCCGACCAGCTCGTCCGTGGTTCGGTGGTATTGCCTGCCGGCACCGGCAAGAGCGTGCGCGTTGCTGTTTTCGCCCAAGGCGAAAAGGCTGAAGCGGCCAAGGCTGCCGGCGCCGACATCGTTGGCATGGAAGACCTGGCGGACACGATCAAAGGCGGCCAGATCGACTTCGACATCCTGATCGCGTCTCCCGATACGATGCGTATCGTCGGTGCCCTGGGCCAAGTGCTCGGTCCCCGTGGCCTGATGCCCAACCCCAAGGTTGGCACGGTTACTCCCGATGTCGCCACTGCCGTCAAGAATGCCAAGGCCGGTCAGGTTCAGTACCGTACCGACAAGGCAGGCATCATCCATGCCACCATCGGCCGTGCTTCGTTCAACGTCGATCAACTGCAAACCAACCTGGCTGCGCTGGTTGAAGCCCTGAACAAGGCGCGCCCCGCGGCCGCCAAGGGCATCTACCTGCGCAAGCTGGCCGTATCGTCCACCATGGGTGGCGGTGCGCGCGTTGAGATTGCATCCCTGCAGGCCTGATCAGGCCTGAGTAGTAAAGAACTTTGGGCCGTGCCTGGAATTTCCCAGGCGCTGCTGTCAAAGACCGCTGGAGCTCCATTCCGACAACGGTTCAATTGTTTCGGAACAGGGCTTAATTTCAAGCCTGCGAAGACTTGATTCCAGCGCAGACGGCGCCCATGGAAGAATTCTTGTTGTCTAAGAACTCGACCAGGTGCGCCGCATTCGGTTGACGCAAGGGAGCCTCCCGAGCGTCGTTTGATGGAGTGTTCAAACCGTGAGTCTCAATCGTCAAGAGAAAGCGGTAGTCATCGAGGAAGTTTCTGCGGAAGTCGCAAAGGCTCAATCGATCATTATCGCCGAGTACCGTGGTCTGGACGTCGCCTCCGCTACCGTATTGCGCAAAACTGCGCGTGAGTCGGGCGTGTATCTGCGTGTTCTCAAGAATACGCTGGTTCGCCGCGCTGTGTCGGGAACTCCCTACGAGGAGCTCACCGCCCAGCTGACCGGTCCGCTGATCTATGGCATCAGCGCCGATCCGGTTTCGGCAGCTAAAGTACTTGCCGGTTTCGCAAAGACCAACGACAAGCTGGTAATCAAGGGTGGGGCATTGCCCAACAGCATCCTGAGTACCGAAGGTGTTCAGGCCCTGGCCACCATGCCTTCCCGCGAAGAGTTGCTTTCGAAGCTTATGGGTACCATGCAAGCACCCGTCACGCAATTTGTGCGTACGCTCAACGAAGTTCCGACCAAGTTCGCTCGCGGCCTCGCTGCCGTTCGCGATCAGAAGGAAGCCGCATAAGCGGTTCGCCTTCAGGGCTTCGTCGTATCGAGCGACACCCAACCCTGGCATTTATACATATATTTGGAGTTCTTTAAAATGGCATTAAGCAAAGCTGAAATCCTTGACGCGATCGCCGGCATGACCGTGCTCGAGCTGTCCGAGCTGATCAAGGAAATGGAAGAGAAATTTGGCGTGTCGGCTGCTGCCGCCGCTGTCGCTGTCGCTGCTCCCGCTGCTGGCGGTGCTGCCGCTGCTGCTGAAGAGCAAACCGAGTTCACCGTTCTTCTGGCCGAAGTCGGCGCCAACAAGGTCAGCGTGATCAAGGCTGTTCGCGAAATCACCGGCCTGGGCCTGAAGGAAGCCAAGGATCTGGTTGACGGCGCACCGAAGCCCGTCAAGGAAGGTCTGGCCAAGGCTGACGCCGAAGCTGCGCAGAAGAAGCTTGAAGAAGCCGGCGCCAAAGTCGAACTCAAGTAAGACTTTTGTCGCTTGCCCGGGGAGGTTTTGGCCTTCCCGGGCTTTTGCGTTTCCAGAAAACCCGCTATTTGCACTGCAACGCCATCGCAAGTAGGGCTTTCTGGAGTCGTAAACCAGGGCCGTGGTTGACGGCCCATGTAACCCCTCGAGTCGGAGTGCTCATGCCTTATTCGTATACCGAAAAAAAGCGCATACGCAAGAGCTTCGCCAAGCGTGAAGACGTCCAGGACGTCCCTTACCTTTTGGCGACTCAACTGCAATCATTCAAAACATTTTTGCAGGCGGATACTACACCTTCCAAACGCAAAGAAGAAGGCCTGCAAGCGGCCTTCACGTCAGTTTTTCCCATTGTCAGTCACAACCAGATGGCTCGCCTGGAGTTTGTCAGCTACGTGCTCGGCGATCCGGTGTTTGATGTCAAGGAATGTCAACTGCGTGGCTTGACCTACGCTTCGCCGCTGCGCGCCAAGGTGCGCCTGGTCCTGATGGACCGCGAGGTCAGCAAACCCACCGTCAAGGAAGTCAAAGAGCAGGAAGTCTACATGGGCGAAATTCCGCTCATGACCGACACGGGTTCTTTCGTCATCAATGGTACCGAGCGCGTGATCGTTTCGCAACTGCATCGCTCGCCCGGTGTCTTTTTTGAGCACGATCGCGGCAAGACCCACAGCTCGGGCAAGCTGCTGTTCTCGGCCCGCGTGATTCCCTACCGCGGCTCCTGGCTCGATTTCGAGTTCGACCCCAAAGACGTTCTGTTTTTCCGGGTGGACCGCCGTCGCAAGATGCCGGTCACGATCCTGCTCAAGGCCATCGGCATGACGCCGGAAGCCATCCTGGCCTACTTCTTCGATTTCGACAACTTCGAGATCCTGAACGAAGGCGGGATGCTGGAGTTCGTCCCCGAGCGCTGGAAGGGCGAGGTCGCCCATTTCGACATCACCGATCGCGAAGGCACGGTCATCGTCGAAAAGGACAAGCGCATCAATGCCAAGCACCTGCGCGACCTGGCAGCCGCCAAGATCGAGCACGTTTCCGTGCCCGAAGACTTCCTGGTCGGCCGCATGCTCGCCAAGAGCGTGGTCAATCCTGAAACCGGCGAAGTCATCGCGAACGCCAACGACGAGATCACCGAAGGACTGCTGGCCGACATGCGCGTCGCCAACATCCGCGAAATCCAGACGCTCTACGTCAACGAGCTGGATCGCGGCGGGTACATTTCGCAAACGCTGCGCACCGACGAGACCGTCGACCAGATGGCTGCCCGCGTCGCCATCTATCGCATGATGCGTCCCGGCGAGCCTCCCACCGAAGATGCCGTCGAAGCTTTGTTCCAGCGCCTGTTCTACAGCGACGAGACCTACGACTTGTCCCGTGTGGGCCGTATGAAGGTCAACAGCCGTCTGGGCCGGGGTGAGGACATCACGGGCCCTATGACGCTCACCAACGAAGACATCCTTGAAACCATCAAGGTGCTGGTCGAGCTGCGCAACGGCCGCGGCCAGATCGACGATATCGACCATCTGGGCAATCGCCGCGTCCGCTGTGTGGGCGAATTGGCCGAGAACCAGTTCCGTGCCGGTCTGGTGCGGGTCGAGCGCGCCGTCAAGGAACGTCTGGGCCAGGCCGAAACCGAAAACCTGATGCCGCACGACCTGATCAACTCCAAGCCGATTTCCGCGGCCATCAAAGAGTTCTTCGGCTCCAGCCAGCTGTCGCAGTTCATGGATCAGACCAACCCCTTGTCCGAGATCACGCACAAGCGTCGGGTTTCGGCCCTTGGGCCGGGCGGCCTGACGCGCGAACGCGCGGGCTTCGAGGTCCGCGACGTGCATCCGACCCACTACGGCCGCGTCTGCCCCATCGAGACACCGGAAGGTCCGAACATCGGCCTGATCAACTCGATGGCGCTGTATGCGCGCCTGAACGAGTACGGTTTCCTGGAAACGCCGTATCGCAAGATCATCGACGGCAAGGTCAGCGATCAGATCGATTACCTGTCCGCCATCGAAGAAGGCAACTACGTGATCGCCCAGGCGAACGCCGCGCTCGATGAGTCGGGCGAGTTCATCGACGACCTGGTGGCTTGCCGCCAGGCCGGCGAAACCATGCTGACCGCTCCTGGCAACGTGCATTACATGGACGTTGCGCCGTCGCAGATCGTATCGGTCGCCGCATCGCTCATTCCGTTCCTCGAGCATGACGACGCGAACCGGGCGCTGATGGGCGCCAACATGCAGCGGCAGGCGGTTCCTTGCCTGCGTCCCGAGAAGCCCCTGGTCGGTACGGGCATCGAGCGCACGGTTGCCGTCGACTCGGGCACCACCGTGCAGGCGCGCCGTGGCGGCGTGGTGGACCACGTCGACGCGGAACGCGTCGTGATTCGCGTCAACGACGACGAAAACGTGGCCGGCGAGGTCGGCGTCGACATCTACAACCTCATCAAATATACCCGTTCCAACCAGAACACCAACATCAACCAGCGTCCCATCGTGAAGCGCGGCGACCACGTCGCCCGCGGCGACGTGCTGGCCGATGGCGCATCGACCGATCTGGGCGAACTGGCCCTGGGCCAGAACATGCTGATCGCGTTCATGCCCTGGAACGGCTATAACTTCGAGGACTCGATCCTCATTTCCGAGAAGATCGTTGCCGACGACCGCTATACGTCGGTCCACATCGAAGAGCTCACCGTTGTTGCGCGCGACACCAAGCTTGGTGCGGAAGAAATCACGCGCGACATCAGCAACCTGGCCGAGACCCAGCTGAACCGCCTGGATGATTCGGGCATCGTGTACATTGGCGCGGAAGTCCGCGCCGACGACGTGCTGGTCGGCAAGGTAACGCCCAAGGGCGAAACCCAGCTGACGCCCGAAGAAAAACTGCTGCGCGCAATCTTCGGCGAGAAGGCCTCCGACGTCAAGGACACGTCGCTGCGCGTGCCCTCGGGCATGGTCGGCACCGTCATCGATGTGCAGGTGTTCACTCGCGAAGGCATCGAGCGCGACAAGCGCGCGCAGTCGATCATCGACGACGAGCTGCGCCGTTATCGCCAAGATCTGAACGACCAGCTGCGCATCGTCGAAGACGACACCTTCGACCGTATCGGCAAGTTCCTGGTCGGCAAGACCGTGAACGGCGGTCCGCGCAAGCTGGCCAAGGGCGCGACCATCGCGCGCGACTACCTGGACGACATGGACCGCTGGCAGTGGTTTGATATCCGCCTGGCGGACGAAGCCCACGCCGTGGTTCTCGAGCAGGCCAAGGAATCGCTCGAACAGAAGCGTCACCAGTTCGACCTGGCCTTCGAGGAAAAGCGCAAGAAGCTGACACAGGGCGATGAGCTGCCCCCGGGCGTGCTCAAGATGATCAAGGTCTATCTGGCCGTCAAGCGCCGCCTGCAGCCAGGCGACAAGATGGCGGGTCGCCACGGCAACAAGGGTGTGGTTTCCCGCATCACGCCGGTGGAAGACATGCCGCACATGGCAGACGGTACGCCGGCCGACATCGTCCTGAACCCGCTGGGCGTGCCTTCCCGGATGAACGTGGGCCAGGTGTTGGAAGTCCACCTGGGCTGGGCCGCCAAGGGTGTGGGCCATCGTATCGCCGACATGCTCGACGAAGAAAAGCAAGTGCAGGTCAAGGAAGTACGCGCCTACCTCGAGAAGGTCTACAACACGACCGGCAGCGGTGCGCGCATTGAACAGCTCACCGATGACGAAGTCATCGAAATGGCCCGCAACCTCAAGAACGGCTTGCCTGTCGCCACCCCGGTGTTCGATGGCGCAACGGAAGAAGAAATCGGACAGCTGCTTGAACTCGCCTATCCCGACGAGATCGCCCAGCGCCTGAACCTGACCGAAAACCGTTCCCAGGCCTGGCTGTTCGACGGTCGCACCGGCGAGCAATTCGAGCGTCCCGTCACTATTGGTTACATGCATTATCTTAAGTTGCATCACCTGGTTGACGACAAGATGCATGCGCGTTCTACTGGACCGTACTCCCTGGTCACGCAGCAACCCCTGGGCGGCAAGGCGCAGTTCGGCGGACAGCGCTTCGGCGAGATGGAAGTCTGGGCGCTCGAGGCTTACGGCGCATCGTACACACTGCAAGAGATGCTGACCGTCAAGTCCGACGACATCTCCGGCCGTACCAAGGTGTACGAGAACATCGTCAAGGGCGACCACGTCATCGACGCCGGTATGCCCGAGTCGTTCAACGTTCTGGTGAAAGAAATTAGATCCCTGTCCCTGGACATGGATTTGGAGCGTAAATAATGAAAGCGCTACTCGATCTATTCAAACAAGTTTCGCAAGACGAACAATTCGATGCCATCAAGATCGGCATCGCCTCGCCCGAGAAAGTGCGGTCGTGGTCCTACGGCGAAGTACGCAAGCCCGAGACCATCAACTACCGCACGTTCAAGCCCGAGCGCGACGGATTGTTCTGCGCGAAGATCTTTGGCCCCATCAAAGACTACGAATGCCTTTGCGGCAAATACAAGCGCCTGAAGCATCGCGGCGTCATTTGCGAGAAGTGCGGCGTCGAAGTCACGGTGGCCAAGGTGCGCCGTGAGCGCATGGGCCACATCGAACTGGCCAGCCCGGTTGCGCACATCTGGTTCCTGAAGAGCCTGCCGTCCCGTTTGGGCATGGTGCTCGACATGACTTTGCGCGACATCGAACGCGTCCTGTACTTCGAGGCATGGTGCGTGATCGAACCGGGCATGACGCCGCTCAAGCGCGGCCAGATCATGTCCGACGACGATTATCTGACCAAGACGGAAGAGTACGGCGACGACTTCCATGCGCTCATGGGCGCGGAAGCCGTGCGTGAGCTCCTGCGCACCATCGACATCGACCGCGATGTCGAGTCCTTGCGCGCCGAGCTCAAGGCGACGGCCTCCGACGCCAAGATCAAGAAGATCTCCAAGCGCCTCAAGGTGCTGGAAGGCTTCCAGAAGTCCGGCATCAAGCCCGAGTGGATGGTCATGGAAGTGCTGCCCGTGCTGCCGCCGGACCTGCGTCCGCTGGTGCCGCTGGATGGCGGCCGCTTCGCGACGTCCGACCTGAACGACCTCTATCGCCGCGTCATCAACCGCAACAACCGGCTCAAGCGCCTGCTCGAGCTGAAAGCGCCGGACATCATCCTGCGCAATGAAAAGCGCATGCTGCAGGAGTCGGTGGATTCGCTGCTCGACAACGGTCGCCGCGGCAAGGCCATGACGGGCGCCAACAAGCGCCAGCTGAAGTCCCTTGCCGACATGATCAAGGGCAAGAGCGGCCGCTTCCGCCAGAACCTGCTGGGCAAGCGCGTCGACTACTCCGGCCGTTCCGTGATCGTGGTGGGTCCGCAGCTCAAGCTGCATCAGTGCGGCCTGCCCAAGCTGATGGCACTCGAACTCTTCAAGCCTTTCATTTTCAATCGCCTTGAAATGATGGGCCTGGCCACCACCATCAAGGCGGCCAAGAAGCTGGTCGAAAGCCAGGAGCCCGTGGTCTGGGATATTCTCGAAGAGGTGATCCGCGAGCATCCGGTCATGCTCAACCGCGCGCCCACGCTGCACCGCCTGGGCATCCAGGCGTTCGAGCCGGTCCTGATCGAAGGCAAGGCCATTCAGCTGCATCCGCTCGTTTGCGCGGCGTTCAACGCCGACTTCGACGGTGACCAGATGGCCGTGCACGTACCGCTGTCGCTCGAAGCGCAGCTGGAAGCCCGCACCCTCATGCTGGCCTCCAACAACGTGCTGTTTCCGGCCAACGGCGAGCCGTCCATCGTGCCTTCGCAGGATATCGTGCTGGGTCTTTACTACACGACCCGCGAGCGTATCAACGGCAAGGGCGAAGGCCTGTTCTTCACCGACGTGGCGGAAGTCCAGCGCGCCTACGACAACGGCGAAGTCGAGCTGCAGACCCGCATCACTGTTCGCCTGAACGAGTTCGAGAAAGACGAGCAGGGGGAATGGCAATCACAGGTCAAGCGCTTCGAGACCACGGTCGGCCGTGCGCTGCTTTCGGAAATCCTGCCCAAGGGCCTGCCGTTTTCCGTCTTGAACCGCCCGCTGAAAAAGAAAGAAATTTCCCGTCTGATCAACCAGTCGTTCCGCCGCTGCGGCCTTCGCGCCACGGTGATCTTCGCCGACAAGCTGATGCAATCGGGCTTCCGCCTCGCCACGCGCGGCGGTATCTCGATCGCCATGAGCGACATGCTGATCCCGACGGTGAAAGACGACATCCTCGCCCAGGCCAGCAAGGAAGTCAAAGAGATCGACAAGCAGTATTCGTCGGGTCTCGTGACCTCGCAAGAGCGCTATAACAACGTGGTCGACATCTGGGGCAAGGCCGGCGACAAGGTCGGCAAGGCCATGATGGAACAGCTTGCCACCGAGCCCGTCGTCAATCGCCACGGCGAAGAAGTCCGCCAGGAGTCCTTCAACTCCATCTACATGATGGCGGACTCCGGGGCGCGGGGTTCCGCGGCACAGATCCGTCAGCTTGCCGGTATGCGGGGCCTGATGGCCAAGCCGGACGGCTCCATCATCGAAACGCCCATTACCGCGAACTTCCGTGAGGGTCTGAACGTACTGCAGTACTTCATTTCCACTCACGGCGCGCGCAAGGGTCTGGCCGATACGGCGCTGAAGACCGCGAACTCGGGTTACCTGACTCGCCGTCTGGTCGACGTGACGCAAGACTTGGTCATCACCGAATCCGATTGCGGCACGACGCGCGGCTATTCCATGAAGGCCCTGGTCGAAGGCGGCGAAGTCATCGAGCCGCTGCGCGATCGCATTCTGGGTCGCGTCACCGCCGTCGATGTCGTCAACCCCGATACTCAGGAAACCGCGATCAGCGGCGGCACGCTGCTGGACGAGGACCTGGTCGAACTCATCGACAGCATCGGTGTCGACGAGGTCAAGATCCGCACGCCGTTGACCTGCGAAACGCGCCATGGTCTGTGCGCCCATTGCTACGGCCGCGACCTGGGCCGCGGCGTGCTGGTCAACCGCGGCGAGGCCGTGGGCGTGATTGCCGCCCAGTCCATCGGCGAGCCCGGCACGCAGCTGACGATGCGTACCTTCCACATCGGGGGGGCCGCCTCGCGTGCCGCCATGGCAAGCTCGGTCGAGACCAAATCGGCCGGTACCATTGGCTTTGCCATTGGCTTGCGCTATGTCACGAACGCCAAGGGCGAGCGCATCGCGATCTCCCGCTCGGGCGAAATCGTCATCTTCGACGACAACCGCCGCGAACGTGAACGCCACAAGATCCCATACGGCGCCACCATCGCCGTGGGCGACGGCGATGCGGTCAAGGCAGGCCAGCGCCTGGCAAGCTGGGATCCGCTCACCCGGCCGATCGTATCCGAATACGCCGGTCAGGTCCGCTTCGAGAACATCGAGGAAGGCGTCACCGTTGCCAAGCAGGTCGACGAGATCACCGGTCTGTCGACCCTGGTGGTGATTACGCCGAAGTCGCGCGGCGGCAAGACCATGATGCGCCCCCAGATCAAGCTGATCAACGAAGCCGGCGACGAAGTCAAGATCGCGGGCACGGATCATTTCGTCAACATCTCCTTCCCCGTTGGCGCGCTGATCACCGTGCGCGACGGCCAGCAGGTATCCGTCGGCGAAATCCTTGCGCGTATTCCTCAAGAATCGCAAAAGACACGGGACATCACCGGGGGTCTGCCTCGCGTGGCTGAGCTCTTCGAGGCCCGTTCGCCCAAAGATGCAGGCATGCTGGCCGACGTCACCGGCACGGTATCGTTCGGCAAGGACACCAAGGGCAAGCAGCGTCTGGTCATCACCGACATGGACGGCGTCAGCCACGAGTTCCTGATTCCCAAAGAGAAGCAGGTTCTGGTGCACGACGGCCAAGTGGTGAACAAGGGCGAAATGATCGTCGACGGCCCGGCCGACCCGCACGATATCCTGCGCCTGCAGGGCATCGAGCGACTGGCCAACTACGTGGTCAACGAGGTTCAGGACGTTTACCGTCTGCAGGGCGTGAAGATCAACGACAAGCACATCGAGGTGATTGTCCGCCAGATGCTTCGCCGCGTGAACATCGTCGATCCGGGCGATACCAGCTTCATTACCGGCGAGCAGGTGGAGCGTTCCGAGCTGCTCAACGAAAACGATCGCATGGAAGCCGAAGCAAAGATCCCTGCCACGTACGAGAACGTACTGCTGGGTATTACCAAGGCCTCTCTCTCGACCGATTCGTTCATCTCTGCGGCGTCCTTCCAGGAAACCACGCGGGTGCTGACCGAAGCCGCCATCATGGGCAAGCGTGACGATCTGCGCGGCCTGAAGGAAAACGTGATTGTCGGACGCCTGATCCCGGCGGGTACGGGCATGTCCTATCACATGGCTCGCAAGGACAAGGAGGCCCACGAGGCCGCCGAGCGCCAAGCAGCGCGCGCCATGGCCAATCCGTTCGAGGACACGCCGTCCGAACCGGCTGCCGAGGTCCATGAAGTTCCCGCCTCCGAAAACGGAGACGACGCTTCGGCTGAATGACTCGCAATGGCGAGCTAGGAAAAACGCCAGGCCTATGCCTGGCGTTTTTCACATAAGGCCGCAAGCGCGCCTGCCATCCAAGGACGGAGAATAGAAATGGACCAACTCCTGAAAGAAGCGGTGCTGAACGAATGGGAACAGCTGCCGTCCAGATTTTCCGCCCCATTGCGCGAGAAGCTGTACAGGTTGGCACAGGCGCGCAGGCGCGAGCTTGCCGATTTCTTCTATCACGAAATGATGCAGGACAAGCTTGCCGCGCAATTCCTCTCGCATCAGCAGGTGAAGACGCGTCTGCACGCGTCCATGCAGCACTGGATCACAGACTTGTTCGATCCCGGCCAAGACAGGAACTGGCAGGCGGTAATGGACTACCAGTCGAGGGTTGGCGACATACACGCCCGTGTCGATGTGCCCATGCACGTGGTGCTACATGGTGCGCGCAAGCTGAAGGCGGGAATCGGTAGCTTCATTGCCGGCGATGAAGGCTTTACGGACACGGAGCGTTTCGAAGCCCAGTCTCTGGTCAGCGCGCTGATGGATCTTGCCATGGAAAGCATGAGCGCCGCTTATGCCTCGTCCCATGACCGTAATTCCAGGGCCGAAGAATCCTACCGCCTGTTCTCCATCGCGCAGAACGTGGCGGCGGAAAAGGAACGCCAGCGCGCCGCCCTGCTGAATTGGGAGAACGATCTCATGTTCGAGCAGGCCATGGGACATACGTCCGCACAGATGCCGAAAATAGGGGCATCGGAATTCGGCCTATGGTTCCGGCACAAAGGGTCGCATGCCTTCCAGGGCGCGCCGGAAACCATTGCGATTCAAAATGCCATGCAGCATATCGATGAGGTCCTGCTGCCCATCGGCGGCACGGCACCGATGCAAAATGGCGCCGCAAGGCTTCAACACCTGCGGGATCTGCGCGAGCAAGCGAAAACCATCGCTTTCCATCTCGAACGTCTGTTCGAACAGCACAGCGAACTGGAATCCGGCCGCGACGCCTTGACCCGCTTGTTGAGCCGAAAATTTCTTTCCGTGGTCATGGCGAAGGAAGTCGCCTATGCCCGCCGCAGCAATACGCGTTTCGCCGTGCTCACCATCGATATCGATCACTTCAAGTCCATCAACGATCAATATGGCCACGAGGCGGGGGACATGGTCCTGCAGCAGTTCGCGGCCCTGATCAACAACCTGATCCGGGCCGGCGACTACGCGTTCCGGCTCGGCGGGGAAGAGTTCCTGCTGCTGATGGTCGACACCACGAAGGAAGCGGCATTGCGCGTGGCGGAAAAAATCCGCAAAGAGGTCGAGAAGGAAGCATTCCGCTTGCGGCAGGACCATACGCTACGCATTACCGTCAGTATCGGGATAGCCTTGCATGATGGCCATCCGGATTACATGCGTACGCTGAGAAGCGCCGACGAGGCATTGTATGAAGCGAAGAGCGGCGGACGCAACCGCGTGATGGGAGGCGGCTGAGGGGTCTGACCCCATGCGGGGTCAGACCCCGAACAAAAGCCGCCGGGGTCAGACCCCGTACGGGGTCTGACCCCTCGGCAATGCGATCGTGAACACCGTACCGCCGCCAGGCGCCGAGTCGACGCCTATCGTGCCCCCATGCCTTTCTATGACGGTCTTGACGAAGGCCAGTCCGAGGCCGGCGCCGGCGGGATGGTCTGTATCATCCTCGTCGAAGCGAACGAAGGGCCGGAACAACGCTTGACGCTGCGCTGCGGTCATCCCGCGTCCTTGGTCGCGGATGCCGAGCTCCCATGACGCTGCCCGCTCGGCGATGTGGCACCGGATCACGGTATCCGGCGGACTGTACTTGACGGCATTGTCCAGCAGGTTGTCCCAGGCGCGTTGCAGCAACATGCCGTCTCCATGGGACCATGCTTCATCCGGCGCATCGTCGAACTCGATTGAAATGTTCTTGCTCTTGGCAGAAGCCCAATAACTTTCGCATCCTTGGATCACCAGATCGACCAGGTTGACGGGATGCCGGCTGATCGATGAGGCTTCCGCCCGCGCGAGCTGCACGAAGCCGTCGACCAGAGTGAGCGTCTTGTGGGCGCAGCTATTGATGCGCTGAAGCAGCTCGTCCTGAGGCAGCGCGCTGTCAGGATGCGATTGCAGCTCGGTGAGCGCGAGTATGGAATTTTGCGGCGCCCGCATATCGTGCGAGAGAAAATGCAGCGTTCGTTCGCGATTGCTGCGCGCATGCCGTAATTGCCCGATGGTTTCATGCAGCAGGCTGATGCGCGCAGACAGTGTGTGGCCGTAGCGCCTGGATCGCTCCGGAAAACTGCCGTCCAGGCGCTTCTGTTCCTGGTTGAGGGCGTGCAGTTCCTGGTCTATGTGCTTGAGAGCGGCTTCCTGGCTGCGCCAGCCCCAGACGGGATACGCCAGCGCAACGCCGATCAGGCTGGCTGTAAACGGTACCCATAACTGCCCGAAACGCAGGGCGAACCAGCTGCCTGCAAAGATAAGCAGCAGCACGGCCACCGATGCCAGGAACGCTTTGCTGGGCGAAAGCCGGCGCAAGGCCGCACAGGCGAGCAGCACCGGAAGGCAGGCCAGTATCGCGGCCTGCCAGCGCGGTGGCTGGGCGATCCAGCTATCGTTCATGGCCGCCTGCAGCCCATTGGCCAGTATCTCGACGCCGGACATGGCTTCGCCGTCCCGTGACAGCGGTGTCGGGAAGGCATCGCCCAGGCCCGATGCCCAGGAGCCGACGATAACGTATTTATCCCTGAACGCTTCTTCGGATATGGCGCCGGACAGCACCTCGGAATAGGGATAAAGCTGGAAGTGACCGGGCGCGCCGGCATAGGGAATCAGGCGTTTTCCCGCTTCAGGCGCACCCTGCCCGCCGGCGGCCAGCATGGATGCCACAAAATGGTCGACCGGCGTGCCGTCGGCCAAGGTGTCGCGCAGCGTAAGTGAGCGGATCGTGCCGTCCTCGTCGGGGTAGATATTGATGTAGCCCTTGGCGGATGCCGCGCTCGACAGCACGGGTAGGGGCAGCGCAGCGACCGTTTTCAAGCCGTTCACGACCAGCGGCAGGACGACCCGGCCATGTCTTTCAATGGCCTGCGCCAAGCGGAGGTCGTCATTGGGATAAGAAGGGTTGAGATCGCTGAAGACGATATCCAGCCCTACGACGCGGGCATGCCGCAGCCTGTCCAGCAACTGGGCATGTATCGCGCGGCGCCAGGGCCAGTATCCCACTTTCTCGATGCTGCCGTCATCGATGGCGACGATGACGATGCGATCATCATGCTCGCCTTGTATCGATGCGGCGAGCGTCTTGTCGTAGAAGGCATGATCGAGTCTGGCCAGCCCCAGGGGCGCGCTGTACCAGGCCAGCGCGAAGGTGAGGCACATCAGTGCCGTCGTGACGAGCAGCCACTCGGCCTGGATGCGGCGATCCAGGTTTCCCCAGAAATCGACTCCCGCCTCGCGGCTGGTCTGCGGCATGCGATATCAGTATTCCGTCAGGCGCACATGCGGGCCATGCGCCGTGGCAATTGGCATGCCGTCGCTGCTTCTCAGCAAGGTATGCCCCTGGAATGCCAGGCTGGCATCGCGCCCCATGACGCCGTCGGCGTCGATGGCCCGAACCAGAACGTAATACGTGCCTGCGCCAGGTGCGCCGAAGGTGATGTCCGGCGTGGCGAAGCGGCGGCTGGAATGCAGTTCGGTGCCGGCTTCGTCGGAAGCGACCCGGACCAGATATTCCGCCGCGCCGGGAACGGGCGGAAAAGACAATACCCAGCCTGCGCCCCCGCGAGTCATGTTGCCGAGGTCGGGCGCGGGGAGCAGCGGACGGACGCCAAGCATTTTGCCGCCGGCGTCGATGGCGGCGCCCTGGCCCGGACGGAGCCTGGCCATTTGGCCTGCACCTGACGCCAGGTGCGCGGCGCCTTCCAGCACTTCGCTTTGCGAGCCTTGTGCCTGCGCATGGACGCGCAGCCGGGTGCCGCGCACGCCCGTGATGCTGACCGGAGTGCGGATCTCGAAACGTCCTACGCCGGTATCCTGAGGAGCCACCCTGGACTCAAGAGAGCCTTCACGCATCGTGAAAATGGTGTCGATGAGGCCGGTACCCCTGAATGCGCGCAGGCGATCGAAACGCATCGATGACGAGGCGGGTACGGTAAGGGTACTGCCATCGGACAGCGCCATGGTGACATAGCCGGCCGGACCGGTCGACACCGTGTCGCCCTCTGCCACCGCCTGGCCCTTGCCCAGCGGCTGGCCATTGACTGCGGTCTGCCCGGCAACGTGACTGACAGTGGCTTGCGTGGGCACGACGGGAATCAGCGAAAACGGAATCCGGAGTTCAAGTCCGATGGGCAGCAGCGTGGGCTCGGCCACGGCATTCAGATTCTGCAATACGCTCCAATTGCCTGGCGCTTCGGTATAGCGTTGTGCCAGTTCGATGAGGGTGTCATCTTTGACGATGCGGTAAATGAAGTCGTCGCCGACGGCACCCGACGGCTGCGCCAGCGCCGGCAAGGAGCCGAATGCGACCGCGAGTAACGAGGCGGCGGCAGACCGCAAAACGAAGAAAACGGGAAAATTCATTATTGTTGTGAGGATGGGACGGAATCGGGATCGATCAGCTCCAGGCGGTAGCCGAGAGCATACGAAGAGTTCAAGCGTACGCCGTGTTCGGGGCGCAGTTGCAGCTTGCGGCGGATGTTCGACAGGTGCGTGTCGAGGGTGCGCGAAGTGGCTGGGATTTCCCGGTTCCAGACACTGTTGCTCAGGACGTCGCGGGAAAACAACCTGCCCGGATTCCTGAACAGCAACAGGGCGAGTTCGTACTCCTTGGGCGCCAACTCCACCTTTTGGCCGTCAAGCCGGATGGCCTCGTTGGCGGGGTCGATTTCGTACGGCCCGCAGGGGAAGGATGCTTCGCTGGCGGGCTGGGGCTTGTTGCGCCGCAGAAGGGCATGGACGCGCGCCACGAGCTCGCCCTTGCGTATGGGCTTGATCATATAGTCGTCGGCGCCCGCCTGCAGTCCTGTCACGAGCTCTTCCTCAAGGGTACGGCTGGTCAGCATCATGATGGGCAAGCCATGGCCAAGGTTCGCGCGGACCCAGCGCAGCACGTCCAGGCCGCTGATGTCGGGAATTTCCCAATCGAGCAGCAACAAATCGTAATCGTTGCCCCGAGCCAGCACCGACAGCATTTCCCTGCCCGATGAAAAAATGGTGCATTGATGCCCGGCCTCGGACAATATCTGCTGTATGAGACGAGCCTGTACGCTCTCATCTTCCAAGGATGCTATGTTCATATGGCGGGAAAATGCCTTGATAATCGGGGATATGGCGGTAATGTTACGATACAGATCCTAGGGTGTCGAGCATGATTCCGGCCTGCGGACTTCCTTCGTTCAAAAGTTAGTGTTATATTCCATATAGGTCATAAGTATGACATTAGTGCCTATACATGCTGCAGACAGCCGTCGGCTCATGCAGGTTTTTGCAACGAATGAATCCCTTTATGAAACTACATTGGTCGCCTCGCTCGCCCTTCGTCCGCAAGGTCATGATCGTATTGCACGAGACGGGTCAAGCTGACGCCGTCGAACTGCTGCGGACCCCTGTTGCGATGGACACGCCCAATCTTGGGCTGATTCCGGACAACCCCCTCATCAAGCTGCCCACCCTGGTGCTGGATGACGGCTATGCCTTGTATGACTCGCGGGTGATCTGCGAGTATCTTTCCAGCCGTGCGAAAAGCGAGCTGTTCCCGACGGAAGAGACCGCAAGAATCAAGGCCTTGCGCCAGCAAGCTCTGGGAGACGGCTTCATGGACGTCCTGTTGCTGTTCAGGCAAGAGCGCAACAAGCCCGCCGAACGACAGACACGAGCCTGGCTGGACGCATTCGCGATCAAGGTGAATGCCGTGCTGGCCTATCTGGAGTCGGAACAGGCGAAGCAGCCTGAACCTCCGTTTGATATCGGCGCCATCACCATAGGTTGTGCGCTGTCCTACATGGACTACCGCTACGCCGATATCGACTGGCGCAGGCAAGCGCCATCGCTCGCCGCCTGGCACGCCAACGCGTTCATGCGCCGCCCCTCCGTCCTGGCGACCGAGCCGAACGAAAGCCCTTGAGACCGAGACCATGAGCCGTATTCCCCTACCCACGCCTGAAACCATGAGCGTCGAGCAGCGTCAGGTGTATGAAAACATCATCAGCGGCCCGCGCGGCCGGCTGGTTGGGCCGCTGCGGGCCGCGATCCACAATCCGGAGCTGGCGGAGCGCTGGCAGAAACTGGGCGAAATCCTGCGTTTCGGCACGTCCTTGCCACCCAAGCTGAACGAGCTGGCCATCATTGTCACGGCTCGTCGCTGGAACAGCCAGATCGAGTGGTACATCCACGCCGACGCCGCTCGCAAGGCGGGACTGAGCCAGGCGGTGATCGACGCCTTGAAAGAGGCTGACGAGCCGCCATTCGACGACGAGGCGGAATTCATCGTGTATGAATTCGCACGTCAATTGCAGCAGCACGGTACGGTCGAGTCCATGGTGTATGGGCGCGCGGTGGAACTATGGGGTGCCGCGGGCGTTGTCGAGCTGACCGCGGTGGTGGGCTACTACACCATGGTTTCGATGACCCTGAATGTGCACGAGATCCCCATGCCCGACGACCAGCCGCCGCCGCTGGACACACCCATGCAAGACGGCGCGCCGGCGCTGACAGCGATGAACAAAGCCAGAAAATGGGAGCCCGCACTATGAACCAACAAGGCATCGTACCCGACGTCCTGGATGCGCCTCGCATGCCGACGGCGCCCAGCGTGACCCTACCGGCATACAGCTGCGATACGCACTGCCACGTCTTCGGGCCATATGACCAGTTTCCCTTGAGGAATCCATCCAACTATCCGCCTCCGGATGCTCCCGCGGCGCGCTACCTGCAGATGCTGGACACCATTGGAATGGAAAGAGGCGTGCTGGTGCAGCCGGCGCCCTACGGTACAGACGCTTCCGCGCTGATCGATGCCATCGCCTTGCGCAAGGATAGTTTGCGCGGCGTGGCGGTCGCGTCGGCCGATGCGACCCAGGACCAGCTGCAACAGCTCCATGCCGGCGGCGTAAGAGGACTACGCTTCGTCGAAGCGCGCGACCCCGCCGGCAACCTGTTCGCCGGCAGCGTCGGGTTCGACTCCGTGCAAGCGCTGGCGCCGTCCATGAGGCGCGCAGGCCTGCACGCGCAAGTATGGGGGCCCTATGACGCTTACCGCGAAAGACTGGAACCGCTGGCTGATCTTGGAGTTCCCGTGGTGATCGATCACATGGCCAGCCTGTCCGTCGAGCGCGGACCCGATGATCCGATATTTCAGATGGTGCTTCGCCTGCTCAAGCAGGGGAAGGTCTGGGTCAAGCTGTCGGTGTGCCGGGTATCGAAGCAAGCCCCGCGGTATGAGGACCTGAAACCGTTCCACGACGCCTTGCTGGCGGCGAACGAAGATCAGGTGTTGTGGGGCTCGGATTGGCCGTATGTCCGCATGGGGCAGTCCGCACCGGACGTAGGGCGCCTGATCGATTTGGCCCATGAGTGGTTCGGCAACGATGCGACACGTCGGAAAGTATGGGTGGAGAACCCGGAAAAGCTGTATGGCTTCGAACAGGCAAGAGGTTGAAGATGGGTTTTGACATGAGCGAAATTCAGGCATTCAAGGATAGCGCGCGCGATTTCCTGGCTCGGGAAAATCACGGCGAACGCATAAGGACGTTGATCGCCGACGATCGCGGCGTGGACCGCGAATTCTGGCAGCAGATCGCAGAGGCCGGATGGCCGGCCCTGCTGGTGCCGGAGGACCACGGCGGCCTTGGACTCGGGCTGGCCGAAATGGTCGCCATTGCCGAGGAAGTGGGCAGATCGTACATTGCGGAGCCTGTGTTGCCGGTCGCCGTGCAGGCGGTCAGCCTGCTTGCCCGCCTGCCGGCGAGCGCCTTGCGCGACGAGCTGCTGGCCGGCATTGCCGATGGGTCGCGCCTGGTCGGCACGGCGTGGCAGCAGCGGCTGGGGCAGATCGACACCGTCGCGCCCGATAACGCAAGCATGGACGGGGATGCCTGGGTATTGAACGGTAACTATGTCGGTGCTCAACCCCTCAAAGCGGCCGACGGCTGGCTGGCATTGGCCGGCGATGCGGGTTCCCCCATGCTGGTGTGGCTGCCGGCGGGGCAGTCGGGGCTCGTGATCGAACCCCAGCGCCGGCTGGACGGCGCCGATGCGGGTGCCATCGCCTTGTCTGCATGCCGGATAGAGGCTGAACAGATACTCGCCTCCGGCGACAAGGTGCTGGAATGGCTCAATGCCGCCCTGGACATCACGCGCATCGTCCAGGCGGCGCAGTTGCTGGGCATCGGGCGCCAGTCGTTCGAGGCCACCCTGGAATACATGAATGTCCGGGTGCAGTTCGGGAAGCCCATAGGCAGCTTCCAAAGCCTGCAGCATCGCATGGTCGATGCCTACATCCAGCTTCAGTTGCTCGAATACGCCATCGCGCAGGCATTGACTCTCGTGGCACAGTCGGACGGCGGTCTGGCGATGCAGGCAAGCCGCCTGAAAGTGCGAGCGGAGCAGGCGGCAGGCCTGATCACTCGCCTGGCCGTGCAGATCCACGGCGGCATGGGGTATTCCGACGAGTCGGACATCGGCCTGGCCTTGAAGCGGGCAATCGCCCTGAGCAGCGAGCTGGGCAATGCACGGGCTCATCGCAGCCGGTATGCCGGCGAGCTCTCCCGGTCGGCGCGGACGACCGAGCCGGTAACGCCGGACGAGGGCGTTGGAGCCTGGGCCAGCTTCCCCACCGATACCGACTGGGACGCCATGCCCGAGACGGAATTCCGCCAGATGCTGCGCGCCTTCTTCGCGCGCCATTATCCCGAGCACCTGCGCCACAAGACCTCTCGCCTGCACTGGCATCAGATCGAGGAGTGGTACAAGACGCTGTCGGCTCAAGGCTGGATCGCCCCGGCGTGGCCCAAGGAATATGGCGGCATGGCATTGTCGCCGGACAAGATGATTGCCTACATCGAAGAGCAAGAACGCTACGGGGTGGGGCGCCCGCCAGATCAGGGGCTGGTCATGCTAGGACCGATTCTGTTCCGTTTCGGCACGGCCGAGCAGAAAGCCAAGTATCTGCCGCCCATCCTGTCGGGCGAGCATGTCTGGGCGCAGGGGTATTCCGAACCCAATGCTGGTTCCGACCTAGCGTCGCTGCGTTGCGAGGCCGTGCCGGATGGCGACCAGTTCGTGGTCAATGGCCAGAAAACCTGGTCCACGCTTGCGCAGGACGCCACGCACATGTTCATGCTGGTCCGTACCGACAAAACCGTCAAGAAGCAGGCCGGCATCAGCTTTCTGATGGTCGATCTGTCGACGCCCGGCGTGTTGGTGCGCCCCATCAAGACGATCGCGGGCGACGAGGAATATTGCGAAGTGTTCTTCGATAACGTCAGGGTTCCCAAGGAAAACCTGGTGGGCGAAATGAATCAGGGCTGGACGATATCCAAGGCGTTGCTGGGCTTCGAGCGCTTGTTCAGCGGCAGCCCCAAGCATTCGCAGAACACCATGGGCATGGTCGACAAGATCGCCCTGCATAGTGGTCTGTTCGACGATGCGGCGTTCATGGCCGATTATGCGCAGTTGCATATCGATGTCGCCGACCTGTCGGCCGCCTATGCCGCATTCTCTGAGATCGTGCGGCGCAATGAGCCCTTGCCGGCCAATGTGTCCCTGCTCAAGATCTGGGCCACCGAGACACACGAGCGGACAGCCTTGCTGTTGCTCGACGCAGCACAGGAGCACGCGTCATCGTCCGGCAGCATAGCGTTCGCGGCGCAGGACGGATCGGAGGTCACGCTGGACGGCGTGCAGCTTCCGCTGTTCAACGCGGCGGCGGCCAAGATTTTCAGCGGCACGAACGAAATCCAGCGCAATATCCTGGCGAAGATGGTTCTGAACCTTCCGACTTGAAGCCATAGCATGTTTTATAGGAGTGAACAATAAATGGCGGATTGCCTTTCTCATATCCGTGTCCTGGACCTGAGCCGGGTGTTTTCAGGGCCATGGGCTGCCCAGATGCTGGCCGATCTGGGAGCCGACGTGATCAAGGTCGAGCGGCCCGGAAGAGGCGACGACGTTCGCCAGCAAGGTTATCGTGCGAAGAATGCCGAAGGCCAGGAAACGCCTGAAACCTCTTCTTTCCTGGCGATGAACCGGGGCAAGCGTTCGATTTCGATCAATATGGCCGTTCCCGAAGGGCAAGCCCTGATCCGCGAGCTGGCCAAGCAGTGCGATGTGCTGATCGAAAACTTCAAGGCGGGCGACCTCGTCCGCTACGGGTTGGACTATGAATCGTTGAAGGAAATCAACCCGCGCCTGGTGTATTGCTCGATCACCGGTTTCGGACAGACTGGCCCCTACAGCCATCGGCCCGGCTATGATCCCATCTTCCAGTCGATGACCGGCTTGATGAGCCTGACGGGCAATGCGCCCGACGAGCCGGGCGGCGGGCCGCAGAAAGTCGGTTATGCGGTGTCGGACATCAACGCCGGCCTTTATGCCGCCATCGGCATACTTTCGGCACTCAACCATCGGGACGCCGTGTCGGGCAAGGGCCAGCACATCGATATCGCCCTGTACGACGCGCAATTGGCGTCGCTGTCCCACATGGCGATGAATTATCTGGTTTCGGGCGAAGTCCCCCAGCGCATGGGCACCGCGTCGGCCATCACCTGCCCGTACCAGGCGTTCGAGTGCAGCGATGGCCATCTGATGATCGCGGTGGGTAACGATTCGCAGTTCCGCCAATTGTGCGACATCCTTGGCTTGCCGGAACTGGGCAGCGATCCCCGCTTCGAACTGAACCGGCTGCGCGCCCGGAACCAGAAGGTGCTGGTTCCCATGCTGGCCGAAGTCTTCCGCAGCCGGCCGGTCAAGCACTGGCAAGAGCAGCTGGACGCCGCGAACGTGCCCTGCGGGCCCATCAACGACTTGAGCCAGGTTTTCGAAGATCCGCAAATCCAGCACCGCAAGATGCTGATCGAGATGGAGCACTCGACCGTGGGACCAATTCCCCAGATCGCGAATCCCCTGAAACTCTCGGAGACGCCCGTCAATTACCGGCGCCCGCCGCCCACGCTCAGCCAGCATACCAACGAGGTGCTGGCCGACATGCTGGGCATGGATGCGGAGGCGCTTGCGGAGCTGAAGGAAAGACGCGTGATTTGATGGCCAGGGTCAGACCCCATGCGGGGTCTGACCCTCCACTCAATCGAAGAAGGGGTCAGACCCCGTACGGGGTCTGACCCCCATGCTTACTTGAGCTTGATGTCCAGGCGCACCACGTCGCCCCGGTAGATGCCGTCGCCGACAAACACGACGGTACCGTCCTTGTCGACGGCGGTGCGATGGACGTGCGCGACAGGCGCGTTCAAGGGCAGCTGGAGCAGCTCTGCGATCTCCGGATCCGCCGAACCCAGGGTAAGGGTCTGGTGGGCCTCGGCGATTTCGAGGCCGGGAAGATCCCGCAGGATGCGCATCGACGTTTTTGTCTTGAAGGCCCGTGGCGGAATTCGCTTGCAGATCTGTTCGTCTATAAAGACTTCGCCCAGATAGTAAGGCTGGTCGTTGCGCCAATGGCGGCGCTGCCAGTATTGGTAGCTTTCGGCAACGCGTCCGATATCGGGGCCGACGGTCGTGGGGACGCGCTTTTCGCCCGCCGACAGGATCTCGATGCTCACGCCCTTGGGCGCCAGAAGCTGTCCATCCCAGTTGGAGGCCACTTCGCACCAGAACTGTTCCTGGGGCTTGCCGATGACAAAAGTGCCTTTTGCCCGATAACGGGCAATCAACTGCTCGGCCTCAAGCAGGTCGAGCGCCTGCCGGACCGTGGCGCGAGCTACATTGCATTCCGCGGCGAGCTCGTCCACGGTGGGGATTTGCTCGCCCACAGGCCATTGCCCCGATTCGACGCGACGGCGGAACAGGCTTGCCAGCTGCACGTAGCGGGCGGCTGCGCTTCGGCTGAAGTCGATGACTGTGTTCGGTTTGCTTTGCTTGGTAGCCATTGTGTCGTTCTGATGTCCTTCCGGCCAGTCTGAGCGCTGATTGTACTCATCCCGCGTGCCCGGGTACATGGTCGTCGTCAGCTATAGTCCATAAGTGTAACCTATATAGGTTAATAACACGCCCTATTGACTTTAAAAATGAATTGCCATAGCATCGATACCGAGGCTCGACCCATGCAGGAGGAGCCGAATCGCAGATTCGTTGGCATAGTAAGGGATCACATATATGGGACACCAGTACAACAAGAAAGCAGGCAGCTTGAAGATCAACAAGAACAGGCGTTGCTTGCTGGGCGCGCTTGCGGGGGCCGTGGCGATGACGCTGGCCACGCCCGGCGCCGTCATGGCGGCCACGTACCCCGACAGGCCCATCAAGATGGTCGTGCCGTTCCCGGCCGGCGGCTCGACCGACACGGCCGCGCGCATCATGGCCAAGGGCCTGCAAGACGCCTTGTCGGCCAATGTCGTCGTGGAGAACCGTGCCGGCGCAGGCGGCACGGTGGGCATGGCGGCGGCGCTGCGCTCCGCGCCCGATGGCTATACGCTCGGCGTAGGTCCCGTCGGGGCGACCATCATCGCCAAGCTCATCGGCATGCAAGTGCCGTATGACCCCGTGAAGGACATCGTGCCGATCGCCAACATGGGTTCGCTTCCTCTGGTGTTCGCCGTAAAGAGCGATCTTCCCGTCAAGAGCCTGGGCGAACTCGTTGCGTTGGCAAAATCCAAGCCCGGCGCCTTGTCCTACGGTACGTCCGGCGCGGGTACGCCCGGCCACCTGGCATTCGAGTACTTCAAGAAGCTGGCCGGCCTAGACATCGTGCACGTTCCCTACAAGGGCGACGCGCCGTTGACGACCGACCTGCAGGGCGGCCAGCTCGAAATCGGCATACTGACCGGCCCGGCGGCGGTATCCCAGGCAAAGAGCGACAAGCTCAAGTACCTGGCCGTCACCAGCGGCGTCCGCTACCCGCAATTGTCCGAAGTCCCCACGGTCGCCGAGTCGGGCTACAAGGATTTCGCCATCACCATCTGGAACCTGCTGGTCGCTCCCGCGGGAACCGACGCGACGATCATTGCCTCTTTGAACGGCGCCATGAACAAAGTGCTGTCCATGGAGTCCACCAAGGAAACCTTGCAAGCCCAGGGATACCTCCCTCCGGTCACCATGGACACGGATGCCGCGGCGGCATTCGTGGCAAACGAGCGGAAAATCTGGGAAACCATAGTCAGCACCACGGGCGTCACGATCGCCAACTGATTTGGCCGCAAACCGGCCTGAACATGCGCCCGCCGCGTTTCTTCGGATCCGCCACGGGCGCTTTTACATGGATGAATGAAATGCTGGAAGTTGAAACGCCGCGGGACCTGGCCCGGTACGCAGGCGAAGCGCTGGGGGCGAGCGGGTGGTTTACGGTTACGCAAGAACAGGTGGACCGGTTCGCGGCGCTGACCGGCGACCACCATTGGGTCCACGTGGACACCGAACGCGCCAAGGCGGAAATGCCCGGGGGCGTCACCATTGCGCACGGCTTCTTCGTGCTGTCCCTGATTCCGCAGCTGGCCAAGGATATCTTTCAAATCCGGAAGCGCGGAAAGGGGCTCAACTACGGCTTGAACCGGCTTCGATTCACTGCGCCGGTGCCGGTGGGATCGCGGCTGCGCCTGCGCCAACGGCTGCTGGCTGCGGAATCGGCCCATGGCGGCACGCTGTTTACATTCAAAAATGCCTTCGATATCGAAGGGCGGGAGCGGCCGGCCTTGGTCGCCGAGATGCTGCTGCTAATTTTCGATTGACCAAAGCCCATTAGCCGTGCTACGATGGCGAGCTTACTTTAGGGTTCCTTGCCAGTTCCTTGAAGTCAGGTAGCTCGCTTTGTGCAAGACCCTAGTCGCTCTTTACGTATTCGTTTTTGGCGGCTTCTTGCGCAAATGCAGCGCGAAACCGCAGTAAGGCGCCTTTTTCCAGGCGTTTAATTCAATACGTATACCAGAGCGCCCAGGCGCCTGGTCAAGTCACAGGATGCGTAAAGGTCATGCCAACCATTAGCCAACTCGTGCGCAAGCCGCGCGAAGTAAGTCGCGCGAACAGCAAGAGCCCCGCGCTCGAAAACTGCCCTCAGCGCCGCGGTGTATGCACTCGCGTATACACCACCACCCCCAAGAAGCCAAACTCGGCTTTGCGTAAAGTCGCCAAGGTGCGCCTCACCAATGGCTTCGAAGTCATTTCGTACATTGGCGGCGAAGGCCACAACCTGCAAGAACACTCGGTCGTTCTTGTGCGTGGCGGCCGTGTGAAGGACTTGCCCGGTGTGCGTTATCACATCGTGCGCGGCTCCCTCGACCTTCAAGGCGTCAAGGACCGCAAGCAAGCCCGTTCCAAGTACGGCGCAAAACGCCCGAAGAAAGCCTAAGTATCTTTTAGTCCAGTAAATCTGGTCGTATCAGTGCAGCCGTGGGCAGACGCCCATAGCATGTAAGTGGCCATTTCGATAAATGGTCGTGGCCGCGAAAGCGGTTCAACTGAACAGTCACAAGGAAGTTAAAATGCCTCGTCGTCGCGAAGTTCCCAAGCGTGAGATTCTCCCCGACCCCAAATTTGGCAGCGTAGAGCTCGCCAAATTCATGAACGTTGTTATGTTGTCTGGTAAGAAAGCTGTTGCCGAACGTATTATCTACGGCGCTTTCGACCAGATCCAGGCTAAAACTGGCAAAGAGCCTATTGAAGTGTTCAACACTGCAATCAACAACATCAAGCCTATCGTCGAAGTAAAGAGCCGCCGTGTAGGTGGCGCGAACTATCAAGTGCCGGTTGAAGTGCGTCCTGTGCGCCGCCTGGCTCTTGCCATGCGCTGGTTGCGTGAAGCAGCCAAGAAGCGCGGCGAGAAATCGATGGATCTGCGCCTGGCCGGCGAACTGCTCGATGCCTCCGAAGGCCGTGGCGGGGCAATGAAGAAGCGTGAGGACACTCACAAGATGGCCGAGGCCAACAAGGCATTCAGCCATTTCCGCTGGTAATCTAAGGACACTATCATGGCCCGCAAAACCCCAATCGAGCGCTATCGCAACATTGGCATCTCTGCCCACATCGACGCAGGGAAAACCACGACAACAGAACGTATCCTGTTCTACACCGGCGTCAACCACAAGATTGGCGAAACCCATGAAGGCTCGGCCACCATGGACTGGATGGAACAAGAGCAAGAGCGCGGCATCACGATTACTTCGGCCGCCACCACGGCATTCTGGCGCGGCATGGCCGGCGATCGCCCCGAGCATCGCATCAACATCATCGACACCCCGGGACACGTCGACTTCACCATCGAAGTCGAACGCTCCATGCGCGTGCTCGATGGCGCCTGCATGGTGTATTGCGCCGTGGGCGGCGTGCAGCCCCAGTCGGAAACCGTTTGGCGCCAGGCCAACAAGTACGGTGTGCCCCGTCTTGCCTTCATCAACAAGATGGACCGCACCGGCGCGAACTTCTTCAAGGTCTACGACCAGCTCAAGTTGCGCCTGAAGGCCAATCCCGTGCCCATCGTCATTCCTATCGGCGCTGAAGACACCTTCAAGGGCGTGGTCGACCTGATCCGCATGAAGGGCATCGTCTGGGACGAAGCCAGCCAAGGCACCAAGTTCGAATACATCGACATCCCCGCCGAACTGGTCGATCAGGCCAATGAGTGGCGCGAGAAGCTCGTCGAGGCGGCTGCCGAGTCGTCCGAAGAGCTCATGGACAAGTACCTGGAATCGGGCGAGCTGACCGAAGACGAAATCAACAAGGGTCTGCGCACGCGTACCATCGCAGGCGAAATCCAGCCCATGCTGTGCGGCACCGCGTTCAAGAACAAGGGCGTGCAGCGCATGCTCGACGCCGTTATCGACTACCTGCCATCGCCCGTGGACATCCCCCCGGTCGAAGGCACCGACGACGACGGCAACACCATCAGCCTGCCTGCCTCCGACGACGCCAAGTTCTCGGCACTCGCATTCAAGCTCATGAGCGACCCCTTCGTTGGCCAGCTGACTTTCGTGCGCGTGTACTCGGGCGTTCTGCACGCCGGCGAAACCGTGTACAACCCGGTCAAGAGCAAGAAAGAGCGCATCGGCCGCATCCTGCAGATGCATGCGAACAACCGTGCCGAAATCAAGGAAGTTCTGGCGGGCGACATCGCCGCCGTGGTGGGCCTGAAAGACGTGACCACGGGTGAAACCCTGTGCGACGTCGGTCAGCACATCCTGCTCGAGCGCATGGAGTTCCCCGAGCCCGTGATTTCGCAGGCCGTCGAACCCAAGACCAAAGCCGACCAGGAAAAAATGGGTATCGCGCTGTCGCGCCTCGCCCAGGAAGATCCTTCCTTCCGCGTCCGCAGCGATGAAGAATCCGGCCAGACCATCATTTCCGGTATGGGCGAGCTTCACCTCGAGGTCCTGGTCGACCGCATGCGCCGTGAGTTCGGCGTTGAAGCCAACGTCGGCAAGCCTCAGGTTGCCTACCGCGAAACCATACGCAAGACCTGCGAGGAAATCGAAGGCAAGTTCGTCAAGCAGTCCGGCGGTCGCGGTCAGTACGGCCACGTCGTGCTCAAGCTCGAGCCTCTCGAGCCGGGCGGCGGCTACGAATTCGTCGACGCCATCAAGGGCGGTGTGGTTCCTCGCGAATACATCCCGGCGGTCGACAAGGGCATCCAGGAAACCCTGCCTGCGGGCGTGGTTGCCGGCTATCCGGTGGTAGACGTCAAGGTGACGCTGTTCTTCGGTTCGTACCACGATGTGGACTCGAACGAAAACGCGTTCCGCATGGCGGCTTCCATGGCGTTCAAGGACGGCATGCGCAAGGCCAGCCCCGTGCTGCTCGAGCCCATGATGGCCGTTGAAGTCGAAACGCCGGAAGACTACGCCGGTACGGTGATGGGTGATCTCTCCTCTCGTCGCGGCATGGTCCAAGGCATGGACGATATCGTTGGCGGCGGCAAGATCATCAAGGCCGAGGTTCCCCTGGCCGAAATGTTCGGTTACTCGACCAACCTGCGTTCACAGACGCAAGGTCGCGCGACCTACACGATGGAGTTCAAGCATTATGCCGAGGCTCCCAAAAACGTCGCTGATGAAGTCATCAGCGCGCGCAGCAAGTAATTAACCAATATTCCTGTCCGCCAGAAGCGGGCAGGAGACTTTTTTGTTTTCTTGAAAACATTGATGGGATAAATCATGGCAAAAGGTAAGTTTGAACGGACTAAACCGCACGTCAACGTCGGAACGATCGGTCACGTTGACCACGGCAAGACGACCCTGACGGCAGCGATCACGACGGTATTGGCCAAGGCCTTCGGTTCGGGCGAAGCCAAGGGCTACGACCAGATCGACGCGGCGCCCGAAGAGAAGGCGCGCGGCATCACGATCAACACCTCGCACGTCGAGTACGAAACGGCAGCGCGCCACTACGCGCACGTTGACTGCCCGGGCCACGCCGACTACGTCAAGAACATGATCACGGGCGCGGCGCAAATGGACGGCGCGATCCTGGTGGTGTCGGCCGCCGACGGCCCCATGCCGCAAACGCGCGAGCACATCCTGCTGTCGCGCCAGGTGGGCGTGCCCTACATCATCGTGTTCCTGAACAAGGCCGACATGGTCGACGATGAAGAGCTGCTCGAACTGGTCGAAATGGAAGTGCGCGAGCTGCTGTCCAAGTACGACTTCCCGGGCGACGACACGCCGATCATCAAGGGCTCGGCCAAGCTGGCGCTCGAGGGCGACGAAGGTCCCCTGGGCAAGGAAGCGATCCTGAAGCTGGCCGAAGCGCTGGACTCGTACATCCCCACGCCCGAGCGCGCGGTCGATGGCACGTTCCTGATGCCGGTGGAAGACGTGTTCTCGATCTCGGGTCGCGGCACGGTGGTCACGGGCCGTATCGAGCGCGGCATTGTGAAGGTCGGCGAGGAAATCGAAATCGTGGGCATCAAGGACACGGTCAAGACCACTTGCACGGGCGTGGAAATGTTCCGCAAGCTGCTGGACCAAGGCGAGGCGGGCGATAACGTCGGTATCTTGCTGCGCGGCACCAAGCGCGAAGACGTTGAGCGCGGCCAAGTGCTGGCCAAGCCCGGTTCGATCAAGCCGCACACGGACTTTGACGCCGAGGTGTACATTCTGTCCAAGGACGAAGGCGGCCGCCACACGCCGTTCTTCCAAGGCTATCGTCCGCAGTTCTACTTCCGCACGACGGACGTGACCGGCACGATCGAGCTGCCGGCGGACAAGGAAATGGTGCTGCCTGGCGATAACGTGTCGATGAAGGTGAGCCTGATCGCCCCGATCGCCATGGAAGAAGGCCTGCGCTTTGCCATCCGCGAAGGCGGTCGTACCGTGGGCGCCGGCGTCGTCGCAAGCATCACCAAGTAATTAACGCGTGCCCACAGACAGAGGGCAACCGCCCTCTGTCACTTTCGTTCTTTAGGAATTTCCATGAAAAACCAGAAAATCCGCATCCGTTTGAAAGCGTTTGACTACAAGTTGATCGACCAGTCTGCCGCTGAAATCGTTGAAACAGCCAAACGTACGGGCGCGGTCGTGCGTGGTCCCGTACCTCTGCCGACTCGTATTCGTCGCTACGACGTGCTGCGTTCCCCGCACGTCAACAAGACGTCGCGCGACCAGTTCGAAATGCGCACTCACCAACGTCTCATGGACATCGTGGACCCGACAGACAAGACTGTCGATGCCCTCATGCGCCTTGACCTGCCCGCAGGTGTGGACGTCGAGATCGCACTACAGTAAGATCCAAGAAAACGCCGGGCTACCCGGCGTTTTTTTTAGCTTGCGCTTCCAACGCGTATGCGTTATTCCCCGCCATGGTTTCTTTCGCGTCATAGGCGAGCTTCCCGGCTATGTATACCGCGCGCGTAGCGCGGTCGTCTGCCAGCGTCATCTGTACGAACAGCGCTTCTTCAATAGAACGGCAATACCGCATGCGGAAATCGATCAGCGGCGTCGAAGCCAGGTCCAATACCAGCAGGTCCGCCTCCATGCCAGGGGCGATGCTGCCGATGCGATCATCCAGATACAGGGCCTGTGCCGCGCCGCGCGTCGCCATGTAAAAGGCTCTGGGCGCGGAGAGCGAGTAGTGGCCAAGCTGCGCCACTTTGTAGGCCGCGCCCATGGTTTGCAGCATGGAAAGCGAGGTTCCCGCGCCCACATCGCTTGCCAGGCCGACCCGCACGGGAGCCGGATATTCGAGCGCGCGTTCATAGTTGAACAGGCCGCTGCCCAGGAATGCATTTGAGGTCGGACAATGCGCGATGGACGAGCCGCTATCCGCCATGTGCCGCCATTCTGGTTCAGTCAGGTGGATGGCGTGGCCAAAAATGGATCGGGGGCCGGTCAGGCCGTAGTATCGGTATACGTCCAGGTAATTGGCATGTTCCGGAAACAGCCGACGCACCCAGTCCACCTCATCCCGGCTCTCGGAGATATGCGTTTGCATGTGCGTACCCGGATAGCGCCTCCATAAAGCGCCGGCTGCCTCAAGCTGGGCCGGAGTGGAAGAGGGGGCGAAGCGGGGTGTAATCGCATAGGACAGCCGGCCTTGGCCATGCCATTTGCGGATCAGCGCTTCGGACTCGTCATAGCCTGAACGCGCATCGTCGCACAACGCCGGCGGGGCATTGCGGTCCATCAGCACTTTGCCCGCAATCATGCGCATGTCGCGGTCTTTCGCGGCCTCGAAGAACGCTTCCACCGAGGACGGATGGACCGTGCAATACACTGATGCGGTCGTCGTGCCGGCGCGCAGGCATTGATCCAGAAACAGCTCGGACACGTGGCGGGCATGCGCCGGATCATGGAACTGCTGTTCGGTGACGAAGGTGTACTGGTTCAGCCAGTCCAGCAACTGCTTGCCATAGGCGCCCATCATCTGCACCTGCGGGTAGTGCGCATGCGTATCGATGAAGCCTGGCAAGATCAGCGCATTGTCGTAGGTGGTCAGCTGATGGCCGTCGAGGCGGGAACGAAGTTGTTCAAAGTCGCCGAAACCCGTGATCTTGCCGGCTTCCACCAATGTCAGCCCGTCGGCCTCGTAATGCAGGGCGGCGGTGTCTCCGATCTGGAAGGGATCCCCCCGGAATGTAAGCGAGGGGCCGCGCAGGGCGATGCGGTTCTGGCAGGGATGCACGGGCGGGCTCTCCGGTGGTTTGGGCCGGCATATCATAAAGCACGCCTCGTTGGGCGTTGCGCTTTCGCACTTGTCAGCCTCATCAAGCGTGGCTTGTCAACTAGTACTTGCCATTGAATGGCGAAACATGTTAAATTGCTAAGCTTCGCCAAAAAAGTTTTTGCTGGGTGTCTTGCACCCGCCGACACTTATGTGGGCTTTACCGACCCCGGGGGCTTATCGCCCTTAGGCGTTGCAGGTAGTAGTAAGAAGGTAGTAAAGAAGATAGTAGTTAAGGCAGTTCCAAGAAGTTTTGCAAAAATCGACGCGTGCGGTGTGAGTCGCACGCGGTTATTAGCCCCGACCAATCGCAGTCGGGAATGGAGAAAACGATGTCGAACTCGACACCTACGCCCGCCGCTTACCGGCTGGGGCTTGTGGGGCGTAAAGTCGGCATGACCCGTATTTTCACGGAAGATGGCGAGTCCATCCCCGTGACAGTGCTGGACGTGTCGAACAACCGCATCACGCAAGTCAAGTCGCCGGAAGTGGATGGTTATGCGGCTGTGCAAGTTGCCTACGGCACACGTCGTGCAACCCGCGTCACCAAGCCCGTGGCTGGGCACTATGCAAAGGCCGGCTCCGAAGCCGGCAGCATCCTGAAAGAATTCCGCCTCGATCCCGCCAAAGCCGCTGAATTTACAGCTGGCTCCGTCGTGGCCGTCGAAAGCGTTTTCGAAGCAGGACAAAAGGTTGATGTCACCGGCACCACGATCGGTAAAGGCTTTGCCGGCACCATCAAGCGCCACCACTTCGGTTCGCAACGTGCTTCACACGGTAACTCGCGCTCGCACCGCGTTCCTGGCTCCATCGGCCAGGCGCAGGATCCCGGCCGCATTTTCCCGGGTAAGAAGATGTCCGGTCACCTGGGCGACGTTACCCGTACCGTTCAAAACCTCGACATCGTGCGTGTCGACGCAGAACGCGGTCTGCTGCTGGTCAAGGGCGCTGTCCCCGGCCACAAGAACGCAGACGTCGTCGTGCGTCCCGCCATCAAGATGTCGGCCAAGAAAGGAGCCTAATTATGGAACTCAAGCTCCTGAATGACCAGGGTCAGTCCGCGTCCACCTTCGCAGCTCCCGACACGGTTTTCGGCCGCGACTTCAACGAAGCGCTCGTTCACCAGATCGTGGTGGCTTTCCAGGCCAACGCACGCAGCGGCAACCGCGCCCAGAAAGGCCGCGATGCCGTCAAGCACAGCACCAAGAAGCCATGGCGCCAAAAGGGCACCGGCCGTGCCCGTTCGGGCATGACTTCCTCGCCCATCTGGCGTGGAGGCGGTCGCGCGTTCCCGAACTCGCCCGACGAAAACTTCTCGCAAAAGGTCAACAAGAAAATGTATCGTGCCGGTATCCGCGCGATCCTTTCCCAGCTGGCTCGCGAAGATCGTATCGCCGTCGTCGATACTTTCGTCCTCGATGCGCCCAAGACCAAACTTGCCGCTGACAAGCTCAAGAACATGGGCCTGGAGTCGGTGCTCATCATCACCGACGTGCTCGACGAAAACGTTTATCTCGCTACGCGCAACCTTCCGCACGTTGCCGTGGTTGAACCGCGTTATGCCGATCCGCTCTCTTTGATCCACTACAAGAAAGTGCTGATCACCAAGCCGGCTATCGCTCAACTCGAGGAGATGTTGGGATGAACGCCGAACGCTTACTGCAAGTTATCCTGGCTCCCGTCGTGACCGAAAAGGCCACGTTCGTAGCCGAAAAAAATCAGCAAATCGCTTTCCGTGTCGCAGCCGATGCCACCAAGCCTGAAATCAAGGCGGCCGTCGAACTGCTGTTCAAGGTTGAAGTCGAGTCCGTGCAGGTTCTGAACCGCAAGGGCAAAGAAAAGCGTTTTGGCCGTTTCATGGGTCGCCGCCGTAACGAGCGCAAAGCATATGTGTCGCTCAAAGACGGTCAGGAACTCGACTTTACGGAGGTGAACTAAATGGCACTCGTAAAAGTCAAGCCGACTTCGGCCGGCCGCCGCGGCATGATCAAGGTCGTCAGCCCTGATCTGCACAAAGGCGAGCCGTTCGCAGCTCTGCTCGAAAAGAAAAAGCGTGGCTCTGGCCGTAACAACAACGGTCACGTCACTGTTCGTCATCGTGGCGGTGGCCATAAGCAGCACTACCGCATCGTCGATTTCCGTCGCAACAAGGACGGCATCCCCGCCAAGGTCGAGCGCCTTGAGTACGACCCCAACCGCACTGCGCACATTGCACTGTTGTGCTACGCAGACGGCGAGCGTCGCTACATCATTGCTCCCCGTGGCCTGGAAGTCGGCGCTACGCTGATGTCCGGACTGGATGCTCCCATCCGTGCCGGCAACACGCTGCCCATTCGCAACATTCCTGTTGGCGCAACCATCCACTGCATCGAAATGCTTCCGGGCAAGGGTGCACAAATGGCTCGTTCGGCAGGTGCTTCCGCCGTACTGCTGGCTCGCGAAGGCGTCTACGCACAAGTGCGTCTGCGCTCGGGCGAAGTCCGTCGCGTACACATCGACTGCCGCGCAACCATTGGCGAAGTCGGTAACGAAGAGCACAGCCTGCGTCAGATCGGCAAGGCCGGTGCCATGCGCTGGCGTGGTGTCCGTCCGACAGTTCGTGGCGTTGCCATGAACCCGGTCGATCACCCGCATGGTGGTGGTGAAGGACGCACTGGTGAAGGTCGCGAACCGGTCAGCCCATGGGGCACGCCGGCCAAGGGCTACAGAACCCGTCGTAACAAGCGCACAGACAATATGATTGTCTCGCGCCGCAAGCGCAAGTAAGGGGCGAACAACATGTCACGTTCGATCAAAAAAGGCCCATTCGTCGACGCGCATCTGATCAAGAAGGTCGATGCGGCCGTCGAAGGCAAAGAGAAAAAGCCGATCAAAACCTGGTCGCGCCGTTCAACCATCCTGCCCGAGTTCATTGGGCTGACGATTGCTGTGCACAATGGCCGCCAGCACGTTCCCGTTTACATCAACGAGAACATGGTCGGTCACAAGCTCGGCGAGTTCGCGCTGACCCGTACTTTCAAGGGTCACGCTGCGGACAAGAAGTCCAAGAGGTAAGTGATGGAAACTACTGCAATTATCCGTGGAGTCCATATCTCGGCTCAGAAAACCCGTCTCGTAGCGGATCTCATCCGTGGCAAGTCGGTGGCCCAAGCCCTGAATATCCTGACTTTCACACCCAAGAAGGCCGCGGGCATCCTCAAGAAAGCGCTTGAGTCCGCGATCGCCAACGCCGAGCACAACGACGGCGCCGATATCGATGAACTCAAAGTCACCACAATCTATGTGGACAAGGGCCAGTCGATGAAGCGTTTCTCCGCCCGTGCAAAAGGTCGCGGTAACCGTATCGAGAAGCAGACCTGCCACATTGTGGTCAAGGTCGGCGTGTAAGGAGTCACAATGGGACAGAAAATTCACCCGATTGGGTTCCGCCTCGCGGTAAGCCGCAACTGGAGTTCGCGCTGGTTCGCTGACGACAAGGCATTCGGCGGCATGCTCGCTGAAGATATCCGCGTGCGCGAGTATCTGAAGAAGAAGCTCAAGAGCGCTTCCGTCGGTCGCGTCGTCATCGAGCGTCCGGCCAAGAACGCCCGCATCACGGTTTACTCGGCTCGTCCGGGTGTCGTGATCGGCAAGCGCGGCGAAGACATCGAAAGCCTGAAGTCCGATCTGCAGCGCCTGATGGGCGTGCCCGTGCACGTCAACATCGAGGAAATCCGCAAGCCCGAGACCGACGCTCAATTGATCGCCGACTCGATCGCTCAGCAGCTCGAAAAGCGCATCATGTTCCGTCGGGCCATGAAGCGCGCCATGCAAAATGCCATGCGTCTGGGTGCCCAAGGCATCAAGATCATGAGCTCGGGCCGCTTGAACGGCATCGAAATTGCACGTACCGAATGGTATCGCGAAGGCCGCGTGCCTCTGCACACTCTGCGTGCAAACATCGATTACGGTACTTCCGAAGCGCAAACCACTTACGGCATTATCGGTATCAAAGTCTGGGTCTATAAGGGCGACATGCTGCCCAACGGCGAAATGCCTCCCGAGACCGCCGCTCCTCGCGACGAAGAGCGCCGTCCCCGTCGTTCGCCCCGCGGCGAGCGTCCTGACGGTCGTCGTCCTGGTGGTGGCCGTGGTCGTGGTGGCCCTCGCAAAGACGCCTCGCAAGCCAACGCTGCGCCGGCGCCTGAAGGAGAATAAACATGCTGCAACCGTCACGCAGAAAATACCGCAAAGAGCACAAGGGCCGCAATACCGGCCTGGCTACGCGCGGTGCACAAGTCTCGTTCGGCGAGTTCGGTCTGAAGGCCACGGGTCGTGGCCGCCTGACCGCTCGCCAGATCGAATCCGCTCGTCGCGCGATCAACCGCCACATCAAACGTGGCGGCCGTATCTGGATTCGCATCTTCCCCGACAAGCCCATTTCGCAGAAGCCTGCCGAAGTTCGTATGGGTAACGGTAAGGGTAATCCGGAGTACTGGGTCGCCGAAATTCAACCCGGCAAGGTGCTCTATGAAATGGAAGGCGTGAGCGAAGAGCTCGCGCGCGAAGCTTTCCGCCTGGCCGCCGCTAAGTTGCCGATCTCGACGACCTTCGTGTCTCGTCACATTGGTGCTTAAGGAGACCTCATGAAAGCCAGCGAACTCCGTTCCAAGAACGCCACCGAGCTCCAGACCGAGCTCGAGAGCCTGCTGAAGGCACAATTCAACCTGCGCATGCAGCGTGCCACTCAGCAGCTTTCCAACACCAGCCAGATCGGTAAGGTCCGTCGCGATATCGCGCGTATCCGCACCATCATGACTGAGACCGCAGGAAAGTAAAATGAGCGAAACTCAAAACACTCAACCAGCAAAACGCCAGCGTACCCTCATTGGCCAGGTTGTGAGCAACAAAATGGACAAGACTGTCGTGGTCCGCGTAGAGCGCCGCGTCAAGCACCCCATTTTTGGCAAGATCATCGTCCGCTCCAATAAGTACAAGGCGCATGATGAAAACAACCAGTACAACGAAGGCGACACCGTCGAAATCGCAGAAGGTCGTCCGATCTCCCGCGACAAGGCATGGACCGTCGTACGTTTGCTCGAAGCCGCGCGCGTGATCTGATCTCGCGCATGGGGTAGGACCCATTGGGTCCGCCCCGCATGGCAACTGGGGCCAGGCCTGTGAAAGGGTCTGGCCCCAGTTCCGTTTTGGACGCTATGGGGTCAGACCCCATGCAGGGTCTGATCCCTGATCCTTGGGGCCGCCTTCCCCGGGGTCCGACCCCGTAGGGGGTCGGACCCCTCATTCCTTCAGCGCGCGTCGGAGGACCTTGCCTACGTTGCTGCGCGGCAGGTCCTTGCGGAACTCGACGTGGCGGGGGACCTTATAGCCGGTAAGCTTGCCGCGACAGAAGTCGATGAGCTCTTTCTCGGTCAAGCGGTCATTCTTGCGAATAACAAAGAGCTTGACGACTTCTCCGGAGTGCTCATCGGGCACCCCTACGGCCGCGGCTTCCTGGACGTCGGGGTGCTGGACCGCCACGGCCTCGACTTCATTGGGATAGACATTGAATCCAGACACCAGGATCATGTCTTTCTTCCGGTCTCGTATATACAGGTAGCCGTCCTTGTCCGCGCAGCCGATGTCGCCGGTCTGCAGGAAGCCGTCCGCACCGAGAACCGCTTCGGTCTCTTCGGGCCGGTTCCAGTATCCCCGGGTGACTTGGGGCCCGCGGACGCAGATTTCGCCGTTCTCTCCCAGCGGCACCTCGCGACCTTCATGGTCGCGTATCGCGATATCCGTCGAAGGCACCGGCAGACCTATGGAGCCTGTGAAGCTGCGCTTGTCCAGTGGATTGATGCAGACGGCGGGAGAGGTCTCCGTCAGGCCATAGGCTTGCGCGAGCGGCGTACCGGTGACTTCCAGCCAGCGCTTGGCCACGACTTCCTGTACCGCCATCCCGCCACCCAGGGCGATATGCAATGCGCTGAAATCGAGCTTGGCGAAACCGGGGTGGTTCAGCAAAGCATTGAAAAGCGTATTGACGCCGGTAATGGCGGTGAACCGGGTCTGCGACATGCTCTTGACGAGCGCCGGGATATCTCTTGCATTCAAGATGAGCAGATTGCATGCGCCCAGCCTGAAAAACGCCAGGCAATTGGCAGTGAGCGCAAAGATGTGATACAGCGGCAAGGCGGTGACGATGCATTCCTGCTCGCCCTTCACGTAGGGTTGCAGCCACGCATGGGCCTGGCACAGGTTGGACACCATGTTGCCGTGCGTCAGCATGGCGCCCTTGGACACGCCGGTCGTACCACCCGTGTATTGCAGCAGTGCCAGGTCGTCGTGCTCCATGCGCGGCCGGGTGTAGCCCGTATCGCGGCCCGATGACAGCGTCTGCTTGAATCGCAAGGCACCGGGCAGCTCGTATGCCGGGACCAGCTTCTTGACATGCCTGACCACGAAATCCGTGATCGTGCCCTTGAGGGTGCCGAGCATGTCTCCGATACTGGTGACGACGATATGCTTGAGCGAGAGCTCCGGCAGCGCTTGCTGCAAGGTATGGGCGAAGTTCTCGGCAATGACGATGACCTCAGCGCCCGAATCCGCCAGTTGATGCCGGAGTTCACTGGCCGTGAACAGGGGATTGATGCCCACTGCCACCGCGCCGGCGCGCAACACACCGAAAAAGCATATGGGATACTGCAGCAGATTGGGCATCATGATGGCGACGCGATCGCCCTTCCGGACTCCGACCGATTGCAGCCAGGCGGCGAATCTGCGTGAATGTGCATTGACCTGCGCATAGGTCAGCTCGGTTCCCATGCTGATGTAGGCGACGTTTTTCGCGTATCTCTGGCAGCTTTCCTCGAGCACCGCCAACAGCGAATCGTAGCCGGCCGCGTCCTCGGTGATTTCGGCCGGCACACCAGGCGGGTATTGGTCGAGCCAGATGCGCTCCATGCTCATTGCCTCCTTTGGAAGGGGTCAGACCCCATTCGGGGTCTGACCCCATTCGGGGTCTGACCCCATAACTGACCCTACTACCGCAAGCCTAGGGACAGACCCCCAATGGGGTCTGTCCCTTCGTCAGATATGGGTGACGAACTTGGTGACGAGATAGCCGTCGAAGGTTTCCATGCCGCCTTCGCTGCCGATGCCGCTATCCTTGATGCCGCCGAATGGCGTTTCGGGCAAGGCGCTGCCGAAGTGGTTGATGTTGATCATGCCGGCCTCGATGCCATTGGACACCTTGGTGGCGGTTTGAAGCGAATTGGTGAACACGTAGGACGACAGGCCGAAAGGCAGGGAATTGGCCCGGCGGATGACGTCATCGGTATCCGTAAAGCGGACGATGGGCGCGATCGGGCCAAAGGGTTCTTCCGTCATGAGCATGGAGTCTTCGGGGAGGTCCGTGACGACTGTCGGAGAGAAGAAGTGTCCTTTCAGGTCCAGGCGTTCGCCGCCCAGCACGACCTTGCCGCCCAGGCTGCGGGCGTTGTCCACGAACTTTTCCATTGTCGGCACCCGCCGCGCGTGGGCGAGCGGGCCCATTTGCGTGTCGGGCTCGAGACCGTCGCCGACCTTGACGGATTTCAGGGTGTCGACAAAGGTGCTGAGGAACCGATCGTAGATTTTCTCGTGCACATAGAAGCGGGTGGGCGACACGCACACCTGCCCGGCATTGCGCACCTTGAAGCGGGCCAGTTGCTGTGCGGCGCGATCCACGTCCGCATCGTCGAAGACCAGCACGGGGGAATGCCCGCCAAGCTCCATGGTGACGCGCTTCATGTGGGCTCCGGCCAGCGCCGCCAATTGCTTGCCCACCGGCACGGAGCCGGTGAATGACACCTTGCGCACGATGGGTGAACGAATCAGATAGTCTGAGATCACGCTGGGTACGCCCCACACGATGTTGAGCACGCCGGGAGGCAGCCCGGCGTCGTGGAAGATGCGGGCAATGGCCATCACCGCGCTGGGGGCATCTTCAGGGCCTTTGAGGATGACGGTGCAGCCTGCGCCGATTGCCGCGCAGATCTTGCGTATGGCCTGGTTGTATGGGAAGTTCCACGGGGTGAATGCCGCGCATACGCCGATGGGTTCGCGCAGCACCATTTGTCGCACGTCGGGATTGCGCGGCGGAATCACGCGTCCATAGATGCGGCGGCATTCTTCGGCGTGCCAATCTGCATGGTCGGCGCAGGACATGATTTCACCCACGGATTCCGCCAGCGGCTTGCCTTGATCCAGGGTCATGTTACGACCGATTTCCTGGGCCCGGTCGCGTGAAAGCTGGGCCGCCTTGCGCAGGATCTCGGAACGCTGCATGGGCGAGCTCTTGCGCCAGCTTTGGAATGCTCGGTCGGCGGCGGCGAGCGCGCGATCCAGGTCCGCCGTTCGGGCATGGGGCAGATGGCCCAGGACCTCCAGGGTAGCGGGGTTGGTGACCTCTTCGGTTTCGCGGCCGTCGCCGGCAAGAAATTCACCATCTATATATAGCGCAAGTGTCTCGTACATTGTTTTGTTTCACTTCTGATTGGAATCCGCCGTGGCAGCGGGGAGGGGATGGAATGCACCGTCATTTATAGCACGGAGCGCGGACGCAGCCACGAACCATGATGGGTATCCCCGTGCCGTATGTCTTGCCACGCGTGATCGCAAACTTAACAATTGTTGTAGTCCGGCACGCTCCAGCGCCCTGAAAATATAGCCATTGCTGAAATTTACCGATACAATTCTGAGCACTGGAACGAATCTGGTAACAGTTGAACCGGAAAAGTTTCATATTCAAAAGAATGCTTGCGGCTTCAAGGCTTACGGCATTTTGCCCAGACGCAAGGTCATGCTTCAAGAATACGGGCCGGAAACCCGTAGCTCCGCCTTGCCACACCATAGCGAGCTTTTACGTGAGTCCCTCCGTCAAGGCGTATTTGCTAGTTAATTCTCCATTACATCAGCGAGGTCGGCCGCATGCCGGTGCTCGTGCCTTTCGTTCGTCCTCTTTTTTTCGCAACACCGCAATGAAGCCAATACGCAAGGCAGTATTTCCCGTAGCCGGCCTGGGCACGCGCTTTCTGCCCGCCACCAAGGCCATGCCCAAAGAAATGCTGCCCGTCGTCGATAAGCCACTGATCCAGTATGCGGTCGAGGAAGCCATCGCCGCCGGCATCACTGAACTGATCTTCGTGACAGGACGCCATAAACGGTCCATCGAGGACCACTTCGATCGGCTACCCGAGCTCGAGGCCGAATTGGCGGCCAAGGGCAAGCATGCGCTGCTCGAATCGGTCAAGAACATCATTCCTCCTTCGGTGACCTGTATCTACACCAGGCAGGCGGTGCCGCTGGGGCTGGGGCACGCTGTCCTGTGCGCGGAACCCATTGTCGGAAACGAACCGTTCGCAGTGTTGCTGGCCGACGACCTCATCGACTCCGACGTGTCGGCAACGCGGCAATTGGTAGAGGCTGCGCATCGCCACGATGGCAGCGTCCTGGCCTTGCAGTCGGTAGAACGCCAGCACACCGGCAAGTACGGCATCGTGGCGGGACGCAAGCTGGATAAGCACTGTATGCGGGTAGACGCCATCGTCGAAAAACCCCAGCCGGCCGATGCGCCCAGCACCCAGGCCGTTGTCGGGCGATACGTCCTTGAGCCCGAGATCTTCCAGTGCCTGCGTTCGACCTCCGCCGGCGTGGGCGGGGAAATTCAATTAACGGACGGTATCGCCAGGCTGCTGACGCACCGGGCGGTATACGGATGCAAGTATGAAGGCCTGCGGTACGACTGTGGCAGCAAAGAGGGGTTCTTCCGCGCCACCGTCGAGCTGGGACGCAAGTATCACGGCCTGACGGCATGATCTCAACGACATCAATAACGGGGTATTGCATGCATGATAAGTTTTCCGAGTATTTGAACGGCCAGTTGCACAATTCGGCCTGGGCATTTTTTCTTGGACCATTCGTCCAGGAGTTGTTGAGCCACGTGACCAACGAGGAAATGCGCGGCTTGGCCCGGAGCGCCGGCATACGGGCAGGCCGTGAAATGCCTTTGCCCGCATGCGAGTCGCTTCAGCAGATGGAGGCCGCGGCCAATGATCATTGGTCGCGCCTGGGCTGGGGCATCGTCACGTTTCAGGAATACAGCGGCCATCTCTCCATCGAGCACCGCTTTGCTCCGCTTCGCGCCACGCTTGGCGAGCCGGCCATGGCGTGGGCTGCCGGCTTTCTCGAGGGCGTGTATCAAGAGTGGTTCACGATGCTGGGCGCGGGCCGCGACCTCTTGGTCAGGCAGGAGGGTGGCACGGATTCGTACGGCGGGCTTGTCTATAGGCTGGCACGCTAGGAGTCCATTCCCCTAGTGCTGAATAATGAAAGGATCGACTCAATGACTGGTTCAACCGATATCGCCAAACTGTTCAAATCTTTTGGTGGAAATGCAGCGGAAGAATATCGAGAAATCGTTGATCATGACCGGCAGGATGCGTCGCGCACCCGTTGGCCCATGCTGGAGCAGATTCCGTTGCAAGCGCCGATGGCACGAAAATTAGACCAACAGTCGAAGAAGCCGGAAATTTCCGCTGCCGGCAACAATATTCCCCTGCCTTCCTTCCATTCCCTGCGCGTTCTGGCGCCATCCACAGGGGGGGCGGGCGATGTTTCCACGAATGACGTTCCCGGCGCTGTCCAGCATTCATCCGTCCCCGAGGTGATGCCGCAGCGCGGCACGCTGCAGGATGTCTTTAGGCGAATTGGACGGGAGCCGGGGGATTCGACAGTCGAGAAAGCGGCGGAACCCCTTTCCGGACAAGACGCTGGCCCTTCGAAAGGAATTGCGTCCATCTTTCAAAGATTGCGTCGGTCATGAAAGTAGTATCAGTTGTCTCCGCCAAGGGAGGAGTGGGAAAAAGCACGGTAAGCGCGAATTTGGCAGCGGCTCTGCAGCAGCAAGGCCATACAGTGCTCGCCATCGATCTGGATCCACAGAACGGACTGCGCTATCACTTCACGCTCGAACCTTCGTCCATGGCGGGGTTGGTGCAAGCGCCGCAAGATGCAGACGCCTGGCGGGCACTCATACGCCCGACGGAGTCGGGGGTAGCGTTGATCCCCTATGGCGATTGCACCGAGCCCGAGAGGCAGGCATTCGAAGCGGAGTTGCGTACAGATGCCTCGTGGCTCATAAGCCGCTTGAGAAACCTAGAGTTGGGACGTGACGTGGTCGTCGTCATCGATACTCCGCCGGGGCCATCGGCATACATGACGCAAGCCTTGACCGCGGCCTCCCTAGCGGTCGCAGTCGTGTTGCCGGATGCTGGGTCATACGCCACGCTGCCACAGTTAAATACGCTGATTTCAACGTATTGCGAAGGTCGCGACAATTTTTCCGGTTACGGCTTCGTGGTCAATCAAGTCGATCAGGGCCAGCAACTGAGCAAGGATATTACGCAGGTGCTGCGGACCACATTCCGGGACCGCATGGCGGGCCTGGTGCATCTGGATCAATCATTGAGCGAAGCCCTGGCACACGGCAAGAATATTTTCCAGTATCGCCCGCACAGTGTCAGCGCGCGTGATCTGGTGGCGTGCGCGCAATGGGTCACGCAACGGCTGGATCTTTAAAGAAAGAGGTGTGTCTTGGCCAAACAAAAAGCGCTCAGCACAACAGATTCCGGGGTAGAACGAGGTGCCCGCAAGCTGGCCAACTGGCTGGTCGGCCTGTCCTTGTGGGATTACCGGCTTGTCAGAATCCTGACTTTGTTGATCTCCGCTCTATTGTTCGTTGCAGTGGTGAGCACGCCTCTGGACCTGGAATATCAGATTCTGTTTGCGCTGACGTCGTTCGCGCTGGCCATGCTGCTTGGCAGATTGTCCGAGGGGCGGCTCGTCACCCTGGTGTTGGTGGTCATTTCGGTCGTGGCCTCGTTGCGCTACATGTACTGGCGTATTACAGCCACTTTGGGGTTCGAGACCTGGTTGGATATGGGTTTCGGCTACGGTCTGCTGCTGGCCGAAATCTATGCCCTGCTGGTGCTGCTGTTCAGTTACTTCCAGTCCGCCTGGCCCTTGAGGCGCAAACCCGCAATGATGCCGCCCGATACCGGCTCTTGGCCGTCCATCGACATCTATATTCCGACTTACAACGAGTCATTGAGTGTGGTGCGCCAGACGGTGTTCGCGGCGCTTTCTCAAGACTGGCCCATGGACAAGCTGAATATCTACGTGCTTGATGATGGGCGACGCGAGGAGTTCCGCTCCTTTTGCGCTTCGGTCGGCGTGGGCTATCTGACCCGTCCAGACAACAAGCACGCCAAGGCCGGCAACATCAATTCTGCGCTGCCCAAGACACATGGCCAATACATTGCAATCTTCGACTGCGACCACGTTCCAACCCGCTCGTTTCTGCAGGTCTGCGTAGGCTGGTTCCTCAAGGACCAGAAACTGGCGATGCTGCAGACCCCGCACGTGTTCTTCTCGCCCGACCCCCTGGAAAAGAATCTTGACGTATTCGGCAAAGTGCCGAACGAGGGGCGCCTTTTCTATGGCTTGACGCAGGATGGCAACGACTTGTGGAACGCGACGTTTTTCTGCGGCTCATGCGCAGTCTTGAAGCGTGAGCCGCTGCTTGAAGTGGGGGGCATGGCGGTAGAAAGCGTGACCGAGGATGCGCTAACGGCCTTGAAGATGAATCGCGCGGGATACAACACCGCTTACCTGGCCATTCCGCTGGCAGCCGGCTTGGCGACTGAAAGCCTGTCGCGACACATTGGACAACGCATACGCTGGGCACGAGGCATGGCCCAGATCTTTCGCAGCCACAATCCCTTCCTTGGCAAGGGCCTGACGCTCAGCCAACGCATTTGCTACGCCAGTGCCGCCTTGCACTTCTTCTATGGCTTGCCAAGGCTGGTATTCCTGACCGCCCCGCTGGCTTATCTGTTTTTTGGCGCGCACGTTTTCCAGGCATCGGCATTGATGATCGCGGCGTATGTGCTGCCGCATATCGTTCATGCGTATGTCACCGGCTCGCGGATACAAGGCAGGTTTCGCCATTCTTTCTGGAACGAGGTGTACGAGTCGGTGCTCGCCTGGTACATCATGCGTCCGACCTTGGCAACGCTGATCGCGCCTAACAGCGCGACGTTCAACGTAACGGCCAAGGGGGGCACCATCGAGAAGTCCTACTTCGATTGGACATTGTCCCGTCCCTATATCATCTTGCTTGTGCTCAACCTGGCCGGCATGATGATCGGAGCGTGGCAGGTGATTCACAACATGAACGATGCCGGGTTGGTGTTTACCGCGCTCATCAATATGGCATGGACGTTGCATAACGTGGTGATCTGCAGCGCCAGTGTGGCGGTGGCGGGCGAGCAGCGCCAGATTCGCGCTTCCCCCCGCGTGGGCGCGACACTGACGGCAACCTTGCATTTGCCGGGCGGCTATGGCGTTGCATGCCAGACCAGCGACTTTTCGCAAGACGGGCTTGGCGTCGCTTTGCCGGACAGCGTACCGGTACAGGTGGGTGACCAACTGCAGGTCTCGATATTCCGGGACGACGTGGAAGGGATTTTCCCCGCGACCGTGGTTTTCGTTTCCGACCAGCGGCTCGGGTTGCGATTCAGGGATCTGACTCTTGCGCAGCAGGTCGAGCTATCGCAAATGACGTTCGCCCGTGCGGATATCTGGACCGACCCTTGGAACGAAGGCGAGCCTGATACTCCTTTGGTGGCCGGCCGCCAACTTGGCCAAGTCGCGATGCATGGTTTCAAGGTGCTGTTGCGCGAGAGCCTGTGGGCAGTGGTCGGAGGGCGCCGGTGGCGCCGCAGGACGCCCAAGGCGCAAGAGGCGGTATCGTGACTGCCGGACGCCGTTGGCGAGTTCTTCTCGCGATCCTGCTGGCCGGGATAACCGCGTTATGTGCGGTACCAGCCAGTCACGGAGCGTCCGGACAGGATGCGATACTCAGCAAACCTTGGGGGCTGCGGTCCTATGCGGTCGAGTTCAGCCAGCTTGCCTCGTTGGCGGATATCGAACTCCTTGGCGTGGAGGCGAAGCGGGGGGTGTACGTCGGCCTGAGGACCGACGAACGGGTCAAGCGGGCACGTCTTGAGCTTTCATACTCCTATTCGCCGGCGCTGCTCGAAACGCTTTCACACCTGAACGTGGTGCTCAATGGCGAGGTGGTGGACACCGTTGTCCTGACAAAGCAGGAGCATGAAGGCAAGCTGCAGCATACGACGGAGCTTCCCGTAGCCTTCCTGCGTCCCCACAATCAACTTGATATCCAGCTCGTTTCGCACTACACGCTTGGCTGCGAAGATCCACTGCACCCCGATTTGTGGGCCAACATCGACCGGGGCAGTCGTCTGCTGCTGGACGTCGATCCAGTGATACTGCCCGACGAGTTGGCCATGCTGCCCGCACCTTTCTTCGACGGCCGGGACATGCGCCGTCTGGACCTTCCGTTTATCATGCCGGACACCGACGACGATAGCCTGCAGGCTGCCGGCGTGATTGCTTCATGGTTCGGCGCGCTTGCTGACTACAGGGGCGTTCGATTCTCAGCGCAGGGCCAGTTGCCGCAGCAAGGCCACGCCGTGCTGATATTGGGCGCAAATAGAGTGCCGCCGGGCATGGCGCCGATGAAAATAGAAGGGCCGACGGTCGCCGTCGTGAGCAATCCGCAAGACCCTGCCGGAAAACTGCTGGTCATCGCCGGAAGAAATGGCGACGAGGTAAAGACCGCCGCGGCCGGCTTGGTATTGGGCAGCGAGTCGCTGACGGGACCGTCCGCCTTATTGAGGAAGGTCGACCGGGCACCGCGCAAGCCTTATGACGCACCCAATTGGGTGCCGGTGGATCGGCCCCTGCGGTTTGGAGAACTGCTGCCGCCACAAGCGCTCACCGTGGCTGGACGGGACCCATGGCCCGTTCGCATGCGATTGAGAGTACCACCGGACCTGTCCGCTTGGCGCGTGGACAGTGTCCCCATGAATCTGATCTTTCGATATGCAAATCACCGAGTCCCGGCGGATTCCCGCCTGGATGTCTCGCTGAATGGAAACTTGATCAAGCATTATGAACTCGATGCTCCCGAGAAAGGCGTCATGGAGAAGCTTGGGGCGCGCGCGACTGGAATCATCCGAGATGACTTCAAGGTTCCACTGTATGCCGTGGTGCCGGATACCACTCTTCAGTTCAAGTTCCGCTACCCGCATATTCCCGAGAACGAATGCACCGGAACGCTCGTGGACACCCGGCGCAGTGCCATCGACCCGGAGTCTACTCTGGATTTTTCCGGATTGACCCACCACTTGGCCATGCCTGATCTGGGGACGTTCTACAGCGCGGGCTTTCCGTTTTCCCGCATGGCGGATCTCTCCGAGTCGGTGGTACTGCTGCCACCCCAACCCAGCGAACCGCAGGTGGCCGCGTATCTCAATGTCATGGCCAACATAGGCGAGTCGACCGCCTACCCCGCCGTTGGCATCAAGGTCACCACCCGTGGCGAGGCCGAGGAACTAAAGGACAAGGACGTGCTGGTCATCGGAACCGGTCGGTCAATTCCCATGTTGGACGCGTGGCTAGAGCATTTGCCGGAAACCGCCATTCGGCCGGCGTCCTCGAGTACGGCGTTCTGGACCGTGGGCGGCGCATTGGACCGCCTGTCGAACGTACTGGGCTTTGATAAACATGTGCTTCAGCAGTCGGTCGGACTCAATTCCACGATGCTGGCGGGATTCGAGTCACCCATTACGCGTGGGCGCAGCGTCGTCGTCATGAGTGGCGCGACAGATGCCGCCCTGATTCGCATGGCTGGCCTCATGGCGAAGAACAGCCCCGAGGCGGTAAGGATACAGGGAAGCGTCGTGATATTGGACGGCGATCGATTCGAGTCGCTGTCGGACGACAAAACCTATTACGTGGGGAGTCTGGGAGCATTCGGTTCGATGCAATGGTTCTTCGCCCAGCATCCGCTGATACTGGTCTTCATCTATATGCTGGGAGCGCTGCTGGTGGGAACCTTGTTCTATGTGGGGCTGAAGTCCCGCGCCGAGCGCCGACTTCGAGTTGACGGACGATGAAGCTATTCAAAAGAGACTACAACACATGGAATCCTGCATGAAGCGTTTTCGTCCTGTCTGGGCGTTGATGACCGCCCTTGCTGCGTTCGCGACGGCGCAGGGTGTCGCGCGGGGCGAGCAATCGGTGGCGACCCCCGTCCATGCTCGAGGCGCAGACTATCAGCTCAGCCTGGAGCAGCTGGGGGCGCGCTACCCTTTTCAATTGAAAGGCGTCGACGGAAGCGCCAGCGCATACTTCGACGTCCGGGCCGACGAGGTCGTTACCCAAGCACGGCTCAAGCTGGGCTATACATACTCGCCCGCACTGATCAGCGAGCTTTCGCATATCAACGTGCTGCTGAACGATGTCGTGGCCGCGTCGTTGCCCGTTCCGAGGGCGGATGCCGGCAAATACCAGCAGCGAATCGTCGACTTGCCGGCCCACCTCGTCACGGATACCAATCGCTTACGGCTGCAACTGATCGGACATTACACGTTGGAGTGCGAAGATCCGCTTCATTCCAGTCTGTGGGCGAACATCAGCAACCAGAGCGTGCTGGAAATGGAGGTGGACCGGCTTGCGCTGCCCGATGACCTGTCGATTCTGCCTCTGCCCTTTTTTGATCATCGCGACAGGCGCAGGCTTGAGCTTCCCTTTGTTTTTTCCAGCGCCGATGCGCCGACGCTGGAAGCCGCAGGCACCATTGCTTCATGGTTTGGAGCCCTGGCAGGATATCGAGGCGCAAGGTTCCCCGTGCACCTCGATGGAGCCGTGCCGGCAAAAGGCAACGCGGTCGTATTCCTCAAGGAGGGCAGCACCGAAACCATTGGCCTGCCGCCCCTCAAAAAGATCACCGGCCCGATGCTCAAGATCATGCCCAACCCCGGCGATCCGCATGGCAAGATCCTGTTTGTGATGGGGCGGGATGGCAGTGAGCTGAAGCGCGCGGCCCGTGCACTGAGTTTGGGATTCGATGCGCTCGTCGGCTCCGAAGCCACCATTACGCAACTCGAACAGTTGCAGCCCCGCAAGCCGTACGACGCGCCAAATTGGCTGCGTACGGACCGGCCTGTGAAGTTCGGCGAGCTCGTGCCCATGCAGGCGCTCGAAGCGCCCGGCTATGGTTCCGATGCAATCCGTATTCCGCTACGTCTGCCGCCGGATCTCTTTGGCTGGCGGGCGCCCCCCGTACCGATGGATTTACGCTATCGCTATTCCCCTCAGGCCGGCGTTGTCGACTCCACGCTATTGTTCGACGTCAATGAGGGATTTTTGCGGTCCTTTCCGCTTCTGTCCGTCGCCCAGCTTGCGGAGCGAGGCTGGATCGAAAGGTCGACATTCAACGAGCTATTGCCCGTGCGCGCCCCGGCAGAGGTTCCGCTTGACCGCTTGATGCGGCATTCGGAGCTGCAATACCGCTTCATGTACGACTACATCAAGGAAGGAGAGTGCCGCGATGCCTTGATCGACAATGTCCGGGGTCGTATCGACCCTGAGTCATCCATCGATCTCCGCGGCTATCCGCACTTCCTTCCCATGCCCGACCTGGCTGCATTCAGCGAAAGCGGCTTCCCCTTCACACGCTTGGCGGATCTATCGGAAACGGGGGTCGTATTCCAGTCCAGGCCGGCGCTTCAGGATATTGCCACCTATCTGACCATGATGGGCCGTTTTGGCGAGTCGACGGGGTTTCCAGCCACTGCAGTCAGCGTCGCCTTTGGCAAGGAAGGCCTGCAGTTCGCCGATAAGGATTTGGTCATCATTTCGTCGGGCAACCAGTCATGGTTGGCCCAGTTCGGCGAGCGGGTGCCTGCCATGCTGGACGGAGCGAGCAAGAAATTCGACAACTCCGACCTCCAGTACAAGTCGCGTGCATGGATGACTCCGGATCCGCGCGACGCCGAGCGCCGCATCAAATCGGATCTGCGCTACGACAGTGCGGGATTCAATGCCATATTCGCCGGTTTCGAATCTCCCCTGCAAAAAGGGCGCAGCGTGGTTCTCATCTCGGCAGGAAACGCCGAGGCGCAGCAGTTTGCCGCTGACGCATTGCTGGGTGGAGAAGGTTACGAACAGAAGATCCAGGGCAGCTTGGTGGTGGTGCATGAAAAGCGCATCAGTCCTCTGGTAGCGGAGTACAGCTACACAGCAGGAAGCCTCGGACTGCTACGCGGTCTTGAATGGAAAATCGCCCAATACTGGCCCGGGGTTCCACCGCTACGCAACGTCGCCGCTATTCTGGGTAGCCTGGTCGCCGTCATGCTTGTGCTTTGGTTGCGGCGTCGCTTGAAAGGCAAGCATCGGGTCGAAGGCAAATGATCATGAACAGGCTTTTTTCCATCTGGTTCGTTGTACTGGCGCTGGCCATGCCGCTGCCGGCGTCCGCCGTGGCGTCCTGCAAGACGTCGGACTGGCCGCTATGGGAACTTTTCAAGAAGCATTTCGTGCAGGACAGCGGGCGCGTACTCGATGCCAGCACCAAGATGCAGCACAGCTCGTCCGAGGGGCAATCCTATGGAATGTTCTTTGCCTTGGTGGCGGGTGATGAAAAGGCATTCGACGCGATCTGGCGCTGGGCGGTCGACAATCTGGCGGGCGGCGACATGTCGCAGCGCCTGCCCGCCTGGATTTGGGGCGTCGATGACGAAAAAACCTGGCGGGTACTGGACGCTAACTCAGCCTCGGATGCCGACCTATGGTTCGCCTACGCGTTGCTCGAGGCAGGTCGGCTTTGGAACCGGCCGGACTACACTCGTTCGGCTCATGCGCTACTGCGATTGGTTGAAACCCACGAACTCTTGGACATCCCGGGCCTGGGCTGGATGCTTCTGCCAGGCAAAGAAGGTTTCGTCACTCCCGGGAAAGAGTGGCGCCTTAACCCCAGCTACCTTCCCATTCCCCTATTGCGGCGGCTGGAGCTCGAGTACCCGTCGGGGCCATGGAAAGATCTGGCGGGCAATACGGCCAAGGTGTTGGCGCGGATCACACCATACGGCCTCGCACCCGACTGGACGGCCTATCGAATCCAAAAAGCCGGCGGGGGCGCGTTTGCGGCGGATCCGGTCAAAGGTGCTACGGGTAGTTATGACGCCATCCGCAATTATTTATGGGCGGGGATGACGCCGATGTCCGATCCCTTGTTCCGTGCGATCATGATTTCGCTCGACGGCATGAAGCCCTTCACACGCGATCAGGGCGTTCCGCCCGAGAAAGTCGATACTTTGACGGGTCAGGCGGCGGGCGAAGGTCCATTCGGCTTCTCGGCAGCCTTGGTTCCATATTTCAAGGCTGCCGGCGAACCGGCGCTGGCACAGCTTCAAAAGCAGCGCGCTGAATCCATGCTGCGTGCAAGTCTGAACAACACAGACACCCAGCCTCCCTACTATGACTTTGTACTGAGTCTCTTCGGCATGGGCTGGATGGATCAATATTACGATTTCCGCCCGGATGGAACTTTATCTTTACCGTGGGAGAAGGCATGTCTCGATATTCCAGCCAAATAGTTCTGGGCTTGTTGGCCGCGGCTTTGCACTCCGCCGGCTGGGCTCAGGCCGATGCCAGCAAGACCTTGATCGAGCAAGGCCAGTTCTGGCAGGAACGCTACGACACGAAGCGCGCCACCGAGGCGTGGAACAAGCTGCTGCTGATCAGTCCGGACAATCCGGCAGCCCTGTACGGCCTGGCGACGCTGGATATCCGCGCCAAGCGCCTGGATAGCGCAAGAGCTTACCTGCAGAGACTGCGCGCGGCGCATCCCGGCAGTGCGATCGTCGCCCGGCTGGAGCAGGATCTGATGCTGAACACGGATGGCAAGGTCCAGGCGCTTGATCAGGCACGCAAGGAGGCCGCGGCGGGCGAGCTGGATTCCGCCGTTGGGAAGTATAAGGAAGTGTTGCAGGGAACTGCGCCGCAGGGGGCGCTCGGGCGCGAATATTACACCTCGCTGGGCTACACGGAAGGCGGCTTGCAGGAAGCGATCGCCGGTCTGCGCCGCTTGGCGCAAGACTCGCCGAACGATGCACGAACTGCCTTGGCGCTCGCGCGCCATCTTGCCCGGAACGAACCGACCCGCCTGGAAGGTATACGCAAGCTGTCGGCATTGGCCGCTGATACCGAACTTGGAGCCGACGCAAAAAAAAGTTGGCGTGAAGCGCTGCTATGGGTTGGTCCACCGGGGCCTGCTGTCCAACCGCTTTTCCAGGACTATCTGAAGCGAAATCCCGGCGATACGGCCATCAAGCAACAGCTGGACAGGGGCATCCAACAGTCCACGGCGCTGGCCAGCGCCAAGGCGCCGCGCAGCGTGGTCCCATGGCGGCAGCGTACGGACGCCGCCATGAGGCTGATCGACGGCGGCCAGCTCGCGCAGGCCGAAGCGGAGTTGCAGGCGGTACTGGCCGAGCATCCCAACGACAGCGAGGCCTTGGGTGGGTTAGGCATCATTCGCATGCGCCAGAAAAACTGGGCTCAAGCCAACGAGCTTCTCGCGCGGGCAAGCAAGGGCAATCCGTCGGGATGGCGAAATTCTCGGAATCTGGTGGAGTACTGGCACACGATAGACCGCGCCTCGGCGTCCCGGCGCGCGGGTGATCTTGCCGGTGCGCGCAAGCTGCTGGCTCAGGCGGAAAAGCTCGCGCCCAAAGAGGCAGCGGCCGAAACCATGCTTGCGGACATGCTCGCCGACGAAGGCAAGCTCGCCCAAGCGGAAAAGGCATACCGAAACGCCTTGCGGCGCCATCCCGGCGATCCGGATGCCACGCGCGGGCTGGTGACCGTGCTTGCGCAAAGCAACAAGCCGGACGAGGCGCGCAAAATCGTGCAAGGCATGTCGCCTGCCGCGCTGGAGCAGGCCGGAGGCGTGACCCGCATGCGCGGGCTGTATGCGGCAGGCCAGGCGAAGGCGGCACTGAGCGCGGGCAACTATGCGTCGGCCCAGGCTTCTCTGGAAGAGGCCCTGCAAAGCGACCCTTCCAATCCTTGGGTTCGGCTGGAGCTTGCGCGGCTGTATCAGCGCAGCGGATACCAGAAGGAGGCGAATGGCCTGATGCAGGGCATATTGGTGTCGGATCCAAATAACCCCGAGGCCTTGCACGCGGCGGCCATACACGCAGTCGAAAACCGCGACTGGACCACGGCCTACAACGCGCTGGCACGCGTGCCGCAGCAATTGCGCACGCCGGCCATGGCCGATCTTTACCAGCGGTCGTCGCAGCATCTATACATCCGGCAGGCGGTGGGCATGGCAAGCCAAGGGCGACGAGCCGAAGCGGCCAGCATACTGATGCACGTCGAGGCGAATAGCAAGGGCGACCTCGCAACGTTGGGCGCGCTGGCCGAGGCTTATGCGGACATCGGCGATCCGGGGCGCGCCCTTGCGCTGCTGCGTCCACTGCGAGCGGACGGTAAGGCGCAGAATGTGGACGGGTCTCTGCTGTACGCCAGCATACTGCTCAGGACCAACCAGATGGTCGAGGCCTCTGGGCTCATCCGGTATCTTGAGAGCCAGGCGCTTACGCCTGAACAGCGGAATCGGCTGGACGAGCTGACCACCGGCTTCATGGTGCGCCAGGCCGACGCGCTGCGCGAGCGAGGCGATCTGGTGGCGGCATATGACGCGATTGCACCGGTATTGCAAAGAAACCCTGCCAATCGCGAGGCGACCGAAGCTCTGGCCAGAATGTATTCCGCCGCCGGCCAGGGACGGCAGGCGCTGGACTTATACGAACGGCTGCTGATCTCCAATCAAAGCGATGCCCAGCTGCACCTGAACGCAGCGCTGGCGGGGCAGCAGGCGAAGGAATACGCCTACGCCCTGAAAGAGGCGGAGGCTGCCGTTTCGCTTGCGCCGCAGCAACCGGAGATCCTTGCCGGCGCGGCGCGGATATACCGCAGCCAGGGAAAAACCAAAGAGGCGGCACAGTTGCTGGAGCGGGCAGTCGTATATCAGGGGATGCAAGGAGGTGCGCCGGCGATGCTCGCTTCGGCAGGCGGGAGCCCGAGCGGTTCCCTGAATCCCTTCGTGGGCATGCCGGGACAGAAAAGCGCATCCGCGCTCGATATGCCGGCGCTCTATAACACCTTGGTGCCGACAACGCCCTTGGTGGCCGGTGCACCGGCTTATGTTCCCGCCGGCGGCGTCGGCCCGGCGGCGAGCCTGCCCCCGGCTGCGGCGCCGGCATACGCGCCCATGCCGGTTCCGACGGCCGCGATGCCAGTCGGCATGCCGCCGGCATCAAGCTACGTGTCGGGCGGCGGCATGGTCCCGGTCGGCGCTCCCGTCACCGACCCTTATCTCGCGCCGCAGTTCGCCGCACAAGCGCCTATGGCGGGTCCCGCTCCGCTCCAGGGCTCTACGCTCGCAAGAGAGTTGGCTGATCTGCAACAGGAGCGGAGCGCAACGGCCACCATCGGCACGCAGTTCCGGACGAGGTCCGGGGATGCCGGCATGGGCAAGCTGACGGAAACCCAGGTGCCCTTGGAGATCAAGTTCCCGGCGGGCGATGGCAAAGTCACCTTCAATGCGACGCCTGTCATCCTCAGCGCGGGCGGGCTGGGATCGGACCTCTATTCCCGCGCCGCTTTTGGCGGCGGGCCGGAGGTCATGGCTCTGGCGGGACCCGACAGCAACAAGGCGACCGGTGTCGGCATGTCGATCGGATATGAGCGGGATGGCCTGAAGCTGGATGCCGGCGTGACTCCGCTCGGATTCCAATACAAAACCTACACCGGTGGGGCGCTCTTCAGCGGAACAATGGACGAGCAGCGCACCGTGGCGTATCGGCTGGATTTATCCCGGCGTCCCGTCACCGACAGCCTGACGTCGTTCGCCGGCACGGAGGACCCGCGCACAGGCATGCAGTGGGGTGGGGTTTCGGCGACGGGCGCGCGCGCCACTATTTCAAAGGATTGGGGAAGCGCGGGCGTATACGGCTCTGCCGGCTGGCACAGTCTGCGTGGTCATAACGTGGAAAACAATCATCGGACCGAGTTCAATGCCGGCAGCTTTTTCCGCGTGATCGATGATCCCGATTCCAAGCTGATGATGGGCGTGAACCTGAATGCCACGTTCTTCAACAAGAACCAGGGGCACTATACGTATGGCCACGGCGGATACTTCAGCCCCAAGAATTTCTATGCGCTGAGCCTGCCTGTTACCTGGGCGCAGCGCAACGGGAAGCTGACCTACCGACTGGATGGCGCGCTGGGCCTGCAGCATTTCAAGCAAAGTGACGTCGATATGTTCCCCACCGATGCTGGAATGCAGGCGCGGGCGGTGAATGCGTTGGCCGGCTCGGCCTCGCCCGAGCTCTCAGGCTTGACCAATGGCATATACAAGGGCGAAAGCAAGACGGGCCTCGGATACAACCTGCGTGCCTCAGCCGAGTATCGAGTTACGCCGCAGCTGGTCATGGGCGCAACGATAGGCGCGGACAACGCCAGCGACTATAGCCAGTGGGCGGGCGGGCTTTACATGCGCTACTACTTCGAGCCGCAGAATCGTCTCATGGACTTGCCGGTCGAGCCTTTCAGCTCGCCGTATGGGGCAACGTATGGGCGTTGATGCACGCTGTCGCCTGCTCCCGGCGCTGCTGGCATGCAGCCTCGCCTTCTCGTCGCCGGGCGCGGTTGCGCAGCCGGCGCCGGATACCGTCCGGGAGGGAGGCTATACGATGACGCTGGAGCAGCTGGGTGCGCGTCATCCGTTCACCTTGCGGGGCGTGGACGGAAGCGACAGCGTCACGTTCAATTTGCGGGCGGATGAAGTGGCGACCGGAGCAAAGCTGCAGCTGGAATATGCGTATTCACCGGCACTATTGAGCGACCTTTCGTATATCAACGTGCTGCTCAACAATGGAATCGCGGCGGCCATTCCGCTGGATCGCGAAAACGCCGGCAAGAACCTCAGGCAGGAAATCCAGCTGCCGCCCTACTTAGTGACGGATTCCAATGAGTTGCGCTTGCAATTGACCGGCCACTATACGCTCGAATGCGAGGATCCGTTGCACTCCAGCTTGTGGGCGAGCATAGGCAACAAAAGCGAGCTGCAGATAGCGGTGGAGCGGCTGAACTTGCCCAATGACTTGGCCATCCTGCCGTTGCCCTTTGTCGATCATCGCGATCAGCGCCAACTGCAATTGCCTTTCGTCTTCCATGCTAATCCGTCCGCCACCGGTCTCGAGGCCGCCGGCATGGTCGCCTCTTGGCTGGGAAGCCTTGCGGGCGACCGCGGGGCGGCTTTCCCCGTGCAGGAAACAGGCATGTTGCCGGCTGCCGGAAGCGCCGTGGTGTTCATCAAGGGCAGCCAGGCCTTGCCCAGCCTCAATGCCCCTGCGCCGGCAGGTCCCATGCTGTCGATGGTGCCGAATCCCGGCGATGAAAAAGGAAAGCTGTTGTTGGTGATGGGGCGCGACGATGCGGAGCTGAAGCAGGCCGCCATGGCCTTGGTGCGCTCGTCGTCTTCGTTGTCGGGGCCCACTGCCCAGGTGGAGCGGATGGACGCAGCAGAGCCTCGTCTGCCATACGACGCCCCAAGATGGTTGCGCACCGACGGCCCCGTCCGGCTAGGCCAATTGGCGAATGAACAGAGACTGACCACCAGAGGGTACACCGGAGGGCCGGTCGTCATACCGCTGCGCGTACCGCCGGACCTGTTCGGCTGGAGGGCGAAGCCTGTGCCCATGGACCTCAGGTACTGGTACACACCCAGGGAAGGGCGCGTGAAGTCGACGCTGCTTGTGAGCAACGACGATCGGTTTCTCAGATCGTTCAACCTGCCGTCTGCCGAACAATTGGACGGCCGGGAAGAGCGAACGGTACAGGACACGGATATCGGCCCCATGGTGCGGCAGCAAGCCAATGTAGAGATACCGTTGCAATTGCTGCTTGCCCGATCTGAACTTCGGCTTACCTTCAAGTTCGATTATTTGAAAGAAGGCGAATGCCACGACATTCTGCTTGATGACATGGTTGGCCGCATCGATCCGGAGTCGACGGTGGATCTGTCTGCGTATCCTCATTTCATGCCGATGCCCAACCTGGAGGCTTTCTCGGAAAGCGGCTTCCCCTTCACCCGATTGGCCGACCTGGCGGAAACCGCGGTCGTGCTCGCCGACAACCCGACGCGTCACGACATTTCAACTTACTTGGCTGTCATGGGAAAGTTCGGGGAGTCGACCGGATATCCGGCCTTGGCGATCACGGTAGCGTTCGGTGCGAAGGGGCTGTCGTTGAAGGGAAAGGACTTGGTGGTCATCGCCTCCGGCGACCAGGCCTGGCTGTCGGAATGGCGTCCGCGCATGGCGGCTGTACACCAGGGCAGCACAAGGTCCGTCGTGATGGCTGCCGCCGAGGACAAACGGCGCGATTGGGCGCCGCTGGATCCCCGGACGGTTGAACGTAACCGCTTGACGGATTTGTCCTATAGCAGCGATGGCGCGAGCGCCGTGTTCATGGGATTCGAGTCACCCGCGGAAAGCGGGCGTAGCGTAGTTTTGATTTCCAGCGAAAAGCCTGAAGGGCAAGGGCTCGCGCAGCGGGCATTGCTCAGAGAGCCCGGCTATGAGCGGCCTATTCAGGGTAGCTTGGCCATGGTGCGCGAAAAGCAGGTCAACATTCTGGCGCAAGAATATAGCTATTCGGTCGGCGAACTGAGCTTATGGACGCGCATCCAATGGCGGCTGGCGCAGTACTGGCCGGGTCTGGCCGACGCATTCTGACATTGCCCGTGGCCATCGAGGCACGCCGAGATCTGAAGCATTGCATATGATTCGAACTTTTTACTTTGCAGTCACTTGTGTGCTGATCGTTCTGACATCAGGCACCGTGTTCGCGCAGCAAAACCTGGCTGGGACGCTGCTGGAACAGGGCCGGTATTGGCGAGCGCAGGGTGACTCCGTTCGGGAGGCCGAGACGTGGAACAAGCTTTTGTTGGCCCGGCCCGGCGACGCCGATGCCTTGTACGGCCTGGCTAACATCGCGATCAAGGCGGGCCGCCTTGGCGAGGCAAAGGCCTATCTTCAAAAACTGGCCTCGGCGCATCCTGGTAGCCGCCTCGTGGAACAGCTGGAGCAGGATATCGTGCTGGGCACCGGGGGCCGTTCCGCCATTCTCGAGGAAGCGCGCCTGCTGGCCGCGTCCGGCGAGCTGCAACAGGCGCTGCCCAAGTACCGGGAGGCGGTGGAAGGCGGGCAGCCTGTGGGCGACGTGGGTCGCGAATACTACGCATATCTGGGCTATACCGACCAGGGCTTGCAGGAAGCCATAGATGGCCTGCGCCGATTGGAAAAAAAGATGCCGGATGACCCGCAGGTGAGCCTTGCGCTGGCCAGGCATCTTGCACGCAACGAGGCGACGCGGCTGGATGGCATCCGGCGCTTGTCGCGGCTGGCGGAGCGGCGGGATATCGGAAGCGATGCTGCGGAAAGCTGGCGGGACGCACTGGTATGGCTGGGGCCCCCTCGGCCGGAGGCCAGGCCCTTGTTCGAAGAATATCTGAAGAAGAATCCCGACGATGCGGACATCCGCCAGCAGCTCGCCAAAGGGCAAGCCATGACGAAGATCACCGTCCAGGCCAGCAAGCCGGATCCTTTGCGCCTGCGGACGGATGCGGCCATGAAGACGCTGGAGGGTGGCGACCTGTCCGTGGCAGAGGCCGAGTTCAAGGCGGTTCTGGCCAAGCGGCCCAATGACAGCGAGGCGCTGGGCGGCCTGGGGGTGATAAGGCTGAAACAAGAAAACTGGGAGCAGGCGCGCGAGCTCTTGTCCCGTGCTCGCAAGGGCAACCCCAGGGCCTGGCAGGCTTCCTTGCGTGTGGCGGAATACTGGCTCTTGATGCAAAAGGCCGAAGCGTTGCGGCAGGCGTCTGATTTCAACGGAGCCCGAAAGCTGCTGAAGCAGGCGCGGGCGCTTGCCCCCAATGAAGGCGCTTCGGACGCAATGGAAGCGGACATGCTGCTTGAAGAGGGGCAGCTTGTGATGGCGGAATCGCTGTATCGCCGCGTGTTGGCCGCGCGCCCGGCCGACATCGGTGCCTTGCGTGGCTTGGTCGGGGCGCTGGCGCAGCAGGGCAGGGCCGCAGAAGCACAGGCGCTGATTGTGGCCGCGCCACCGGACGCGGCCGAAACAGCGAGTGGGCAATCGGGCCTGCGGGAGGCCTATGCCCTTGGTTTGGCCAAGGCCGCGAACAGGATGGGTGACCCGGCACGTGCACATGCAGCGCTGGAAGAAGCACTGCAAAATGATCCGTCCAATGTCTGGATACGTCTCGAGCTGGCCGGCTCGTATATGCGCTCCAACCAGGAGCAGGAGGCGCGCAGCCTGATCGACGGCGTCCTCAAGAACGATCCGGACGACCCGAGAGCGCTGTATGCCAGCGCAACACTGTACAGCCGAGGCAATCATTTCCAGGCTGCGCTGGACACGCTGGCGCGCATTCCGCCTGGATACGAGACGCGTGCCGTCAGTGCATTGCGCCTGTCCATGACGCAGCAGCAGCTTTTGAAGCAAGCGGACGCTTTGAGGCGCCAGGGGCACGACATCGAGGCGATGGCGTACCTTGCGCAGTTGCAGGAGAGTGCCGCGGAATCCCCCGAGATACTCGGTGCTGTCGCGCAGGTCTATGCTGACATGGGCCAGTCCTCGCGCGCGTTGTCCGTATTGCGTTCCATGCGCCCGGGCGGCGCCACCCAGAGCGCGGATGCCTCTTTGCTCTATGCGGGCATTTTGCTGCGTACGGGGCAGGACGCCGAGGCCGCGGCGGTGATGCGGCAGCTGGAAAGCATGTCACTGAGCGGCTCCCAAAGAGAGGGGCTGGGCGAGTTGAAGGCTGTATACAGCGTCCGCCAGGCCGAGTCCCTGCGTGAGCGTGGCGATCTGGTTGCGGCTTACGATATGATCGCCCCGGTCCTGGCGCGATACCCTGACAACGTCGATGCCATGGCGGCGCTGGCCCGGATGTACGCCGCGGCAGGGCGCAACGAGGAGGCGCTGGAACTGTACAAGAAAGTATTGGCCGTACAGCCTGGAAGCGCGCAATTGCATCTAAGCGCCGCACTGCTTGCTCAGGAGCTCAACGATACGCGCTATGCCGCAACGGAAGCCGATATCGCCGTGGAGCTTGCGCCTGACCAGGTCGAAATACTCGCCGGCGCAGCGCGTATTTATCGAGCGCAAGGCAAGAATGGACGGGCGGTCAGCCTGCTCAAGAGGGCGGTCGCTCAGCAGGAGAAAGGCGCCAAGCCGCCCACTGGAGCACCCCTTCCCGCGGGACACGCAAATCCTTTTGCCGGTGAGCAACGCCGTTCTCCATATCCCCTCCCGTCGGGGCGCTGAAATTTTTTCGTATTAGGAGCATTCAATGCTGACTTCCGTTCTCGCAGGATTATCCATTCTGATCATCGGCGACAGCCATCTTACGACACCGCACTATCTGATCGAAACGCTGCATATGGGGCTCGTGGAGCAAGGGGCGAAGGTACACACCCTGGGCGTTTGCGGGACGAACGCGGGCGACTGGCTGAAATCCGTACCGGGAACTTGCGGTTCCGCAGAGCGCGTGGGTTCCGACAAGGCGAAGCTGCTGGGTAGGACCGGGCCGACCCAACCTATAACAAGCTTGCTGGACGCAGAGAAACCCGATCTGCTGATCATAGTCATGGGTGATGCGATGGCCGGCTATGACAAGCCGGTATTTCCCAAAGCCTGGGCATGGCAGCAGATTGGCAGCCTGACCAAAGCGATCGGCAAAACGCAGACTTCTTGTGTGTGGGTGGGCCCGGCTTGGGGAACGGAAGGGGGCAAGTACAAGAAGTCGTTCGCGCGGGTCGAGCAGATGTCGGCATTCCTCTCCGCCAATGTTGCACCTTGCGACTACATCGACTCCCTCAAGTTTTCCAAACCTGGCGAGTGGGCGACGACGGACGGCCAGCATTTCACCGCATCCGGGTATCAGTCTTGGGGCAAGGCGATCACCAAAGCGATCACCGCTTCCCCGGTCGTCAAGGCACTGGAGAAAAAATGAACCGCTTTCGCTTATCAGGCATCCTGGGATTGCTATGGCTTGGTCTCGGAGGATGCGCGTATGCTGTCGATCTTTACCCGACAGGACCTACCGAGGACGCCGCATTTGTCCGGTTCGTCAATGCCGGCCTTGAAAAGCTCGATATCTCGGCCAAAGGCAGTGGCGCTTCGGTCGAGCTTCGCGCACCGAACATGGCAACGAGCTTTCTGCCGGTGACGGCGGGAAGGGACATCACGGGAAAACTGGTGTCGGCGGGTTTCGATCAAGACATAGCCTTGAAGGCCAGTGCCGGCGAGTTCATCACCGTGGTGGCGAGTGCCGGGCAAGAGCCGCCTTTTTCTTTATCCATTCTGCGCGAGCAGCCCGAGGACTTCACAGCGGTCAAGGCTTCCGTAGCCTTCTACAACATGAATGCGAGGTGCGCTTCGGCCAGCGTACAGGTTGCCGGCCGCAAGGTGTTCCTATTCGAGTCGATCGCGCAGGACACCGCCAGCAGACGGTTGGTCAATCCCGTGAAGCTGGCGGTAGAGCTCGTTTGCGATGGCGCGGCGGTTGGCAGCCCGTTGGACATGGGACGGCTGGAGGCGGGCGCGCGCTATAGCATTTTCCTTGCGCCGGGAGACCCGGCGGCGCGGTTCTTCTTTGTCATGGACGAAGTGGCGAACCAGTAGCTCCAAATGGTCTTCACCTCCTTAGAGTTCCTGACTCTCTTCCTGCCGCTATTCTTTCTCGCGTATGCGGCCAGCCCGCGGTCATGGCGCAATGGCGTCCTGCTGCTTTTCAGCTGGATATTCTATGGCTGGTGGAGTCCGGTATACCTGTTGCTCTTCATAGGGTTGATCGTGCTGTCCTGGGCCGGAGCGATGGTCATTCAAGCCGCCGGCACGGGATGGTGGCGCCGCGCGTGGCTTACATTGCTGATCCTTGCCAATGCCTCTACGCTGTTCTGGTTCAAATATGCCAATGTGGTGGTCGAAACCTATAACGATGCGCGGATGCTCGCTGGCGCGATGCCCATGGAATGGCAACGTGTGGCTTTGCCGATCGGGTTGTCGTTTATCATCCTGCAGGCCATTTCGTATTTGGTGGATGTCTATCGCGGTCAAGTGCAAGCACAACGCAACTTCATTGATTACGGTGCGTACTTGTCGATGTTCGGCCAACTGATTGCAGGTCCGATCTTGCGCTATGACTGGGTTCAACGCGAACTGGCCAGCCGGCAACTGAGCTGGAGCGATTTCTCGCTGGGCGCCCGTCGCTTCATGGTGGGCATGAGCATGAAAGTGCTTGTAGCGGACACCTTGGCGCCCGTTGTCGATATAGCCTTTTCACTGGAAGAGCCTAGCTTCGTGGATGCCTGGCTAGGCTGTGGCGCATATTCGCTGCAGCTGTTCTTCGATTTTGCCGGGTACAGCGCCATGGCGATAGGCCTTGGCCAGATGCTGGGATTTCACTTTCCTGAGAATTTCAATCATCCATATCTCGCGAAGAGCATCCAGGATTTCTGGCGGCGCTGGCATATTTCCTTGTCGGGCTGGATACGCGATTACCTGTATGTGCCATTGGGAGGCAACCGGATCAACCCGGGCCGCACGTACGTCAATTTAATGGTGACGATGGCGATTGCCGGCATGTGGCATGGCAGCGACAACTGGAATTTCTTGATATGGGGCCTCGCGCACGGTCTTGCCCTGTGCGCTGCGCGAGCCTGGAGAGGCACGGCCTTGCCGTCCGTTCCTGGCTGGATTTCACGGGTTGCTACTCTGCTTTTTGTCTGCATGGCCTGGGTCATCTTCAGAGCGCCCGATTTTGGAACGGCGGTGTCGATGTATGCAGCTCAGCTTGGCCTGGGCGGCTGGGAAATGGGCGCAGCGCTGCGCGTGTTGTTGCAGCCGTCGCATTGCGTGGCTGCATTGCTGGGAGTGGCTTGCATCATGGTGCCGGCAATACCGGCGAGGCACCTCAATCGTGTGCCGGCCGCTCTTCGCGAGCAGCTGGCCTTGTGGCCTCTTGCGGCATTTCTTCTGTCGTTTGCATTGATTGTGAGCCGGGGCGCAGTACCGTTTCTTTATTTTCAATTCTGAACAGGCCCTAAAGATAATGACGGACGCGGTTTCGGAAAATGTAACGCAAGGACGCTTGGCGCGGAGTATGCCAGGCATACTATTGTTGCTGGTCATGCTCAGTGGCGCTGTGTCGCTGATCTACGCCGTGGCAGCCGGCCGTATCGTGTTTCCTCCTGAACCCTCGGCACGAGCGTTCCTGACCGGTGAGCTGACGACCGAACTTTCATCGGATCTGGCGAAGACGCCGTTTCCAGCGTTCATGGCGCGGTTTGAACGCGGTGTGAGCTGGATGGTCATGGGCAGCTTGGGGCCGCGGGTACGCCAAGGTTGTCCGGACTGGTTGTTCCTCACGGACGAACTGACAGTACATCCGCATGCCGCAAAGAACGGCCGCTTGAGAAGCCGTACCGTCGCCGCGGTGAACCAGTGGCTGGCGGGCAAAGACATCGAGCTGCTGGTCGTGATTGTTCCAGACAAAAGCCGAATCCAACGCGAGCAATTATGCGAACTGCCTCGTCCTCTGGTGCTCGATGAGCGTTTGCGCTCATGGATGGACAATGTTTCGTCGGCCGGCGTGCGCATCGTCGACCTCGAACCGGTGTTGTCACGACAAGCATCCGAGGTCGACGTTGCTGCGCCTTTTCTCAGGACCGATACACATTGGAGCGAGCTGGGTGCCGAACGCGCGGCGCGGCAAGTTGCCGTTGCCGTTGAGCGCATGCGTATCGATATTCAGCCATCCAAGCAATATAAGTTGGAGGAAAGCGCCCCGCAACGGCGGGAAGGAGATTTAGTTCGTTTGGCCGGCATCGAATGGCTTCCATCGCGCTTGCAGCCTGCAGGCGAATGGGTTGGAAGTCCCGTGTTTCATGAAGTCGATGCACCCGCGGCATCGGGTGGCGGAAAGTCGCAATCAGCGGACGATGATGCCGGCGATTTGTTCGGCGACGAGAACCTGCCTAATATTGCGCTGATCGGCACATCGTTTTCTCGTACTTCTTCCTTCCTTGGGTATCTGGACTACCACTTGTCGACAAGTGTCACGAGCTTCGCCCGCGATGGCGGAGACTTCTGGGGGGGCGCGAAATACTATTTTGCGAGCCCGTCGTTCCTGGAAACTCCCCCCCGGCTGGTTATTTGGGAAATTCCAGAACGAGTGCTGAATATGCCAATGCAGCCGGAAGAATGTGCGTGGGCATCGGGATTTGGTAAGGATGCAATATCCGGCGAAATCTCCCAATGCATTGTTAACTAATGTAATTTTTCCGGAAATACATCGTATCCCATGTTGATCGACGTTAAAATCGGTTCCCGATAACGTTACAGTTTTCAACATGCAGGCTAACCATTGCCTGTTCATAATGTGCCTTGCGTTTTATTTTGACGCAGTTGGACGTTTTTTGCAGACAATATGGCCACATCTTCAGGAGGGCCGAGCCAGGGCTGTCATCTTGCGATTGACGACCTGCCCATAGAGCTCGCACAGCTTCGCGAGGGCGAGGCGTACTGGGTTGCTCTCGTAGACGAGAACGATAGCTCTGCATTGATCATGCAGCTCCTGCGCGGCGCTGATCCCGACGCGCGAGCCGTCCTTATCTGTTCCGTTGACCCAACCAGCATGCTCGCCGACCTGCCTCCGGATCAGGGGCCGGCCGACTTGCGCACCTATCGGCTTTCGGGCGAACCCCTGAAGGCGCTGCGTGCGCTGACCAAAGACCTGGACCGCAGCCTGCGTCCACGGGGCCGCATCATCATCATGCGTCTTTCGGCGGAATACTTTTCCGCTGCGGGCGATCATCTGGAAGCAGTGCTGTGTTGCTGGCGCGAATGGTTGCAAAGCAACGGTTGCGTCCTGTTGGTCCTGGCATATGGCGAGCCGGCCGTGAAGGCCGTAAACGGCATGTTGCGGTTCAGCAACGTGCTGTCCGGCTTGGCCAGCCTGATGCCATCGGGCGACGAGTATGACTATAGTGTGTTGCATTGGCGCAACGCGATCGACGCGGTCGGCCTGACGCAGCTGCGGCTGGCTTCGACTCCGCAAGGGTATGCGGTATCTCGGCAGCGGGCGCCATCGGCCGCCGTCGGAAACGATCGTGCCCGTTTCCTGTTCGAGGCCATGGTCCTGGAAGGCGTTCCCGTCTTCATGGCGGACGATTGGCATGTCTTCGACAGCGCAGCGGAACTGGCGCGCCAGGCGATGCAGGCCACTGCCGCGACGGTGGTGTTCGGCTTGAGGTCGGGCACCGATCTGCCGCCGTTGGCCAGGACGCTGCATGCCTTGCGCAAGCAGCGCGGTCCGGCGCTCAAGCTCGTCATCCGCGAAATGAACAGGACCCTACGCTATCAGGATGAACAGCTGCTGCTCGCCTGCGGCGCGACGCTCATCGTGCCCGCCGATACGCCCTTGCCGCGTTTCTTCAGCCTGCTCGAAACGGTGCAGGGCAAACTGTATGCGCGGGAACTCGCGGAGGATCCCGAAGCACTGATCGAGCGTAGCCGCGCCGTCAGGTTGCGCGGGGTCATCGGGGTCGACCAGTTTCTGGATTATCTCGACCACATGCTGGAGCAGAACGAGGCGGCCTCCGCTGCCGGCGTTCTGGTGGCCATGATCCCCGTGCCGGGCCTGGCACCGGACTTGGCCATGGGCCAGCTGCACCTGCGGCGTTTCGGCGACGTCGCCTGCGAACTAGGCGGAATGGTCTACCTGTTCCTGTTCGGTTGCCACCCGAATTTGGTCGAGGTGGCGCTTGGCAATGTGTTCGGCATCCCCTACGGCGAAATCTTTTCCGACCATGCCGCTTACATAGCGATGGACCAGATCGCCGCCGAGCATGGACGGATGAGGCGGCTGTTTGATGCGCAGAAGGCGAACGCGCCGGGAACCGCAGACGCAACGCGGGGCATATCCGTGGAACAGATGACGAAAGGGGTGCCGGCCGGCATGGGCGCCGGCCGGCAAGCGCCCCGCCTGATGGCGTTGCCATTGATTTGAATGAGTGAAGTCGATGATAGGTGATTTAGCTTGGTGGAAGTATGTGGCGCTGGCCGCATTTTTTGGGGCGGCGATCGGCGTCGTATTGCGTCTATTCATGCGGGACGTCATCGCATGGCTGGACTTGTGGGTGCTGCCCGCGCGTCATTTGAAGAAATGCGGCGTGCGCCGCCGGGCGCACGATCAACGATAGTCGTCAGGATACTGGATGTTAAGAAGAGAGCGATACACCCCTGAAAAGACTACCAGCGCGGCGGGCCCCTGGCGGGGGCTTGGGCTATGGAATCTATACTTTGCCGCCAAGCTGTTGCTGTATTGGGCGGGATCGCTGAACTTCCACGCTTTTTACAACCTGCTCTTCGCCGCGGCGCTGCTGGTGCCCTTGGCGCCACTCTGGCTGCACCGGCTTCGGCATGCCATAGCGATTCCGTTTGGCATTGCCCTGCTCTACTACGATTCCTGGTTCCCGCCTTTCGATCGCTTGCTGGCCCAACCGGAGGTGCTCAATTTTTCTCCTGCCTATCTCCTGGAACTGCTGGGGCGGTTCGTCAACTGGGATATGGTCGGCGCGGGTTTCATCGTATTGGTTGCTTACCTGTTCCTTTCCCAGTGGCTGCGTTTGACCGTATTCAGTGTGGGCGCGCTCGTCCTCGTCGCTCTATCGGGCATGGTCTCGTTGCCGCCCTTGCCCTGGTGGCCGCAGGCGATGCCGCCGGCCGCGCAGGCGCAGCTTGCGCAGGGCCCGGAGGCGGGTCGCATCCAGCCCGTCACCCCCGCTGCCGGCGCTGCGCCGCAAGGCAAGCCGACCAACGAGCAGCTCAACCTGGCGCTGCAGACATTCTACGACCAGGAAAAAACGCGGCAGACGCAGTTTCCGGCATCGAATACGGCAGCGCCCTTTGATGTGCTGCTGATCAATGTATGTTCCTTGTCCTGGGACGATCTCAGGCAGAGCGGGCTCGAAGCGCATCCCCTGCTCGCGAACATGGATTTGATTTTTGACGATTTCAATTCCGCGACGGCCTACAGTGGTCCCGCCGTTCTCAGGCTGATGCGCGCGAGCTGTGGTCAGCCTTCGCATTCGGAAATCTATCAGCCGGCGCCCGACCAATGCTACTTGCTGGAGAACTTGCGCCGCCTGGGCTTCGAGACCAGGACGGTACTCAACCATAACGGAGAATTCCAGGGCTTTCTTGAAGAGATCACGGCCGGCGGGCGTTTTCCCAAGCCTTATATTCCTACCGAGGTCCGCCCGTCCATGACCGGTTTCGATGGCTCGCCCATCTGGGACGACCTGGAGACGCTGGGGCGCTGGTGGAAGACGCGCGAGGCGTCGGGCACCGAGCGTACCGCCTTGCTGTACAACACGATTACGCTGCATGACGGGAACCGCGAGGCGACGGCCGACGGCGGCGGCCGGTCATCGCCCTTTCTTACCCGTGCCCAGAGGCTGCTCGACGAACTCAATGCCTTCATTGGCCAGCTGGAGAAAAGCGGCCGGCCGGTCGTGCTGATGTTGGTGCCCGAGCACGGGGCGGCGCTCAAGGGCGACAGGATGCAGATCGCCGGCATGCGCGAGATCCCCACGCCCGACATCACGCACGTACCGGTGGGCGTGCGTGTCATCGGAGCAAAGGGACGCGTTGCGCAAGAGCCGTGGCGGGTGGAAGGCCAGACCAGCCACTTGGCCTTGTCGGAGCTGTTGGCGCGCATGATCGCCAAAGATGTGTTTGCTCAGGAAAAAATCGACTGGAAGGCACTCGCAGCCGACCTTCCCGAAACCAAGCCGGTTTCCGAGAACGACGGGACGGTCTTGATGCCTTATAACGACGTGCCTTATGTACGCCTGGGCAATCGCAACTGGATCGAGTATCCACGTTAGGGGGCGGAGTCATGCACAACACAAGCGATCGCGCTTCTCTCGCACTGCAGGCCGATGACGTCGTGTCGCTGAAACAGCACCTGCCTCGGGGCGGATTCGATTATGTGGACGTCGCTGCCGCGCAAGCGCACCAGGAAGCTCTCCGGCGCTGGCCCTTGTTGGCGGAAACGCACGCCTTTGGGCGCCTGGAGCATGGCGATGAAGCGGATGCCCGGACAACCCAGGACGCATACGGAGAACCGATTTGAAGGTGATCAGTTCCTGGGGCCTGCGCGGCGGGGTCGGCAATACGAGCATGCTTGCCATGCTCGGCGATGCCTTGCACGCCATGGGCGAGCCGGTGCTGCTCATCGATTTGAACCGGTCCGATATGTTGCGCCTGCATTTCAATATTCCGTTTTCGGACCGCCACGGCTGGGCCGCCGCAAGCCTCGCGCGGCTGCCCTGGCACGAGCAGGCCTATTTTCTTGAAGAGGGCTTATGGCTATTGCCATATGGCAGGGACGCCCGGCAGGGCGGCGGCTCACACAAGGACTTGCCGGAGGATCCCGACGCGTTCTGGTGCTCGGCTCTGGGCAGGCTGGCTGAGCGGTTTTCCTGGGTATTGTTCGACTTGCCCTCTGGTGGCGGCGAGTTCCCGTTGCTGCGCAAGCGGTCCGACCTGGACCTACTCGTGGCCACCGCGGATGCGGGCTGTCATGTTTTATTGGCGCAAACCCAGTTCGCACCGGAGACGCGCATGTTCGTGAGCGCCTTCGATCCCAGCCGGCCGCTCAGCCGGGACCTGCTGCTGGACTGGCGTCACCGTTATGGATCGCGGCTGCTGCCGGTGCTCATGCATCGGGACGAGGCAGTCCATGAGGCGCTGGCGAAAAAAACCAATGCGTATGCACGATTCCCGGACAGCGCGGCTGCCGGCGATGCACGCGCGCTGGCGACCTGGTGTATGGCGCGGCGAGGTGCTGACGCATGAGCGTGTCGTCTCTCTTTCTCACTTCCAGGGCACTTGGCGGGCTGAAGGGCATCCACCGTCAGGCCTGTGATGACTGGAAGATGGGAAAGTGGACGGCTTTCTCCTACACCGTGCTCGTGGTCCTGGCGCATGTTTTCCTGAAGCTGGAAGGTCCGGCCTGGCAGCGTGTGCGCACCCAGTATCGCCCTTGGTTCCTGCATCTGTCGAGTCGTCCCTATCGGCCTGCGGACCCCTTGCGCTATGCCTTTCAGGCGCTATGGGTATTGTTCATCATTCCGCCTCAAGAACAGGGCGTGCCGATCTGGTGGCGGCGTACGAAAGCGATCTGGGGGGGCATGGCAGCAAGCTTGCTGGCAGTCCGCGGCCGCATCATTGCCCGCTTGCAGCATGCTCCCGCCGGACTGCGCGAAACCTCGCTTGCGCATCGCGCCCAAAAGGCGTTGGGCGGCATGGGCAGAAGCGCGCGGCGCACGCTGTACGTGGCGCTGGCATGCCTGGCTCTCGCCCTCACCGTGCTGTTGATCACGCAGCCTTTCACTCTGTTCGCGCAATTCCTGTTCGTCGTCCTGCTATGGGGCCTGGCCATGGCCGTGCGCCGCATACCCGGGCAGTTTTCGACTTTCATGCTGATTGTGCTGTCGTTGACGGTATCTTGCCGCTATATATGGTGGCGCTACACATCGACGTTGAACATGAGCGACCCCATGGATGTATTCTTTGGCTCGTTGCTGCTGGGCGCCGAAACGTATTCGTGGATCGTCCTGGTGCTGGGTTATGTGCAGACGGCCATGCCGCTACGGCGTCCTCCCGCGGCATTGCCCGAGGACACCGACGCGTGGCCGACGGTCGACCTCATGATACCGACCTACAACGAGGACCTGAGCGTTGTGGCGCCCACCGTCTATGCGGCGCTGGGCATGGATTGGCCCAAGGATAAACTGCGCATCCATTTGCTGGATGATGGCCGGCGCGAGGCCTTTCGCGCCTTTGCCGAAAAGGTCGGCATCAACTACATCATCCGGCCGGACGGCCGGCACGCCAAGGCAGGCAATCTCAATCATGCACTGGGCAAGACCGACGGCGACCTGGTGGCAATTTTTGATTGCGATCACATCCCGACGCGCTCCTTCCTGCAAATGACGGTGGGCTGGTTCCTGAAAGACCCCAAACTGGCGCTGGTGCAGACACCTCATCACTTCTTTTCGCCGGACCCCTTCGAGCGCAACCTGGGGCATTTCGGCACCCAGCCCAACGAGAACACGCTGTTCTACGGACTGGTCCAGGATGGAAACGACCTATGGAATGCGGCGTTCTTCTGCGGGTCCTGCGCCGTATTGCGCCGCAGCGCCATCGAATCCATTGGCGGATTTGCCGTCGAAACCGTCACGGAAGACGCTCACACTGCCCTGCGCCTGCACCGTCATGGCTACAATTCGGCCTACCTTCGCATTCCCCAGGCGGCCGGCCTGGCGACCGAAAGCCTGTCGGCGCATATCGGCCAGCGCATACGCTGGGCCCGCGGAATGGTGCAGATCTTCCGAACCGACAACCCTCTGTTCGGCAAGGGCCTGAGCTTTTTCCAGCGGCTGTGCTACGTGAATGCCATGCTGCATTTTCTATCGGGCATACCCCGCATCATCTACCTGACCGCCCCGCTGGCGTTCCTGCTGGCGCACGCCTACATCATCTATGCGCCGGCGGTCGCCATATTGCTGAATGTGGTGCCTCACATGATGCATGCCAACCTGACCAATGCGCATACCCAGGGGCCATACCGCCGGACATTCTGGGGCGAGATCTATGAAACCGTCCTGGCGTGGTATATCGCCCGTCCCACCACCGTTGCGCTGTTCGCCCCGCGCAAGGGCTCTTTCAACGTGACCGCCAAGGGCGGGCTGGTGGAGCAGCAATACTTCGACTGGTCGATCTCGCATCCCTATGTATGGCTGGCGCTCGCCAATTTCGCCGGGCTGGGTTTCGGCATCTGGCGCATATTCACCGGACCCCCGCATGAAGTCCCGACCGTGCTGATCACCATGGCATGGGTGTTCTACAACCTGGTGATACTTGGCGGTGCAATTGCCGTGGCGGCGGAAGTCAAGCAGATACGCCAGAGCCATCGTGTCCCGGCTTCTTTGCCGGCGCATCTGCAATTGGCCGACGGGCATGTGTATCCCGCGATTCTGACCGACTTTTCCGAAGGAGGAGCGGGGCTCACCCTGAACAGCCATCGCCGCATGGGCCGGGGCGACCAGGTCAATCTGCTGTTGGCGCGAGGCGAGCGGCGATTCAGCTTTTCGGGGAAAGTCGGGCGCTGCATCGGAAACAGCGTTGGCATCGAGTTCGATCCCATGTCACAGGAACAGCAGATCGACTTCGTGCAGTGCACCTTCGCACGGGCCGACTCCTGGCTGGCCTGGCAGGATCGATTTACGCCGGATCGACCGCTGCATGGCTTGCGCGACATCGTGATCATGGGCTTTGGCGGCTATAAGCGCCTTGCCGAACATCTGCCTTTTCCTTTGAGTGCTGTATTGAATGGGGCCATCAAGCTGGCGACATGGACGATCTCGTTCCTGCCCCGCCGGCAACCGACCACCCCTTCTCTTAAACATCTGGTTTGAGTCTATGCATTGTTCCCTGCGTGCTTTCTTCTTATGGTTTCTTGCCTTGCTGGCCATCCTGGCACCGGCGCATGGTCTAGTGCGGGCACAGGAGCTGAAGCCTGAACAGTCTTTCACGCTGGAGCTGCCCCAACTGGCCCAGGGCTCGGAATTCAAGCTATATGGCGTACGCAATCGCCAGACGCTGGAGTTCACCTTGCGTAGCGACCAGATGGTCAGCCATGCCAGCCTGAACCTCGTATTCACGCCTTCTCCCGCGCTGCTGCCCAAGCTGTCGCATTTGCGCGTGTATCTGAACGACGAACTGATGGGCGTCGTGCCGGTCGACGAAGCGCTGGCCGGCCGGCAACAGCGGCATACCCTGGCGCTCGATCCGCAGTTCCTGGCGTCCTTCAACCGGGTCAGCCTGGAGTTCGTCGGCCACTACACCGATATCTGCGAGGACCTGGCGCACAGCTCCCTGTGGCTGGATATCAGCCGCCAGACCCATATCGTGATCAACCAGCAGGCTTTGCCGCTGGCGAACGATCTTTCTTATTTTCCCGAACCATTTTTCGACAAGAACGATATGGCTGTCCAAGAACTGCCATTCGTCTTTGCGGATACCCCGTCCATCGCGCGGCTGCAGGCGGCGTCGGTGCTCGCTTCTTATTTCGGCAGCCAGGCCAAATGGAAGCCGTTGCGGTTTCCGGTGTCCTATGGCTCCCTGCCGTCCGGCCATGCGGTCATTTTCGCCGTCAACGGCCAAAGGCCCGGCATTCTTCAGTCCTATCCCGATGTCGATGGGCCGACGGTGGAAATGATCAGCGCACCCGACAATCCCTATCAGAAGCTGCTGCTCGTGCTGGGGCGCAACGATGAGGACCTGAGTACGGCAGTCGCGGCACTGGCCCTGGGCGGACCGCTGTTTCGGGGCCAGAGCGTGCAGATCGACGAGGTGGCCACCCTGGCGGAGCGCAAGCCTTATGACGCGCCGAACTGGATGCCGACCAATCGCCCCGTGCTGTTCTCGGAACTGGAAGAGTATCCCGGTCAGCTGGAGGCCGAAGGATTGCGTCCGCGCCCTATCGCGATCCGCCTGAATCTTCCTCCCGATCTCTTCGTATGGCGCAATAACGGCATTCCCATGGATATCCGCTATCGCTATACGGCGCCCCGGACCGACGATGATTCCAGGCTCACCTTGAGCCTCAATGGGCGTTATGTGGAAAGCTATCCGTTGGTGCCCGACGCGGCGCGCAGCGGACTCGCGCGCGTTCGCCTGCCGGTGCTCAGCAACGACCCATCGGTCAATAACGAAAGCCTGATTATTCCGGCGCTCAAGATCGGGACGCACAACCAGATCCGGTTCGATTTTTCCTACGCCAGCACGCAAGGCGCGTCGCAGCCAGGCATGTGCAAGACCGTGCTGCCGGCCGACATGCGCGCGGCGATCGACGGCAACTCCGTCATCGATTTCTCGGGCTATGAGCATTATCTCGAAATGCCGAATCTGGGCGCATTCGCCAGCAGCGGCTTTCCCTTCAGCCGCATGGCGGACCTGTCCGAAACGGTCGTGGTCGTGCCGCCGGCGCCGACGCCCGGTCAGGCAGCCGCGCTGCTGGAGACGCTTGGCCACATCGGTTCGCAAGTCGGCTACCCGGCCTACAAGCTGCGGCTGATGGACGACTGGGACGCGGCGAGCCAGGTCGATGCCGATCTTCTATGGATAGGGCAGACGCCCGAAGGCTTCAGGAGCCGGCCGGATGCCAACCTGCTGCTGGAAGATACGATGGCTCGCCTGCGCATGCCCAGGAGGTCGGGCTGGGGAGGCGAGGACAATCCCCGCACGCAGTATTCGAGCCGCAGCGACATGGACGCGGTGTCTCAGGTAGGCGTCCGGGCGAACGCCCCCATTGCCGCCATCGTCGGCATGCAATCCAGCCGTTTTCCCCAGCGCAGCCTGGTCGGCCTGATGGCCGTCACCGACGAAGACTATGCATTGCTGCGCAATGCCATCGCGGATCCGGGCAAGCGCGACGCCATGCAAGGTTCGGTCGTCATCGTTCGCGAATCCGGAGTGGCCAGCGAAACCGTCGGGCCGCGCTACTTCTCGGGGAAGCTTGGCTGGTGGCAATTGATCTGGTTCCACCTTTCCGACAGGCCTGTCCTGCTTTCGGGAATCGCCGTGTTCGCCGTCGTGCTGATCGCCTTCCTGCTTTGGAAGTCGTTGCGCTGGGTGGCCCGGCGCCGGCTGTCCAAAGATGCGTAGGCGGTTTGCTCTGGCCTGCATGCTTGCCGCCCTGGCTTTGCCGGCGGCCGGATATGCCGCGTGCGAAGGCTCGGGCGGCTGGCCGCGCTGGGAACAGGTCCGCGCCCAGATGATCAGCCCCGAGGGCCGCGTGATCGACCATTCCGACGAAAGGCAGATCACCACGTCGGAAGGCCAGAGCTATGCCATGTTTTTTGCGCTGGTCGACAACGACCGCACATTGTTTCGCCAGTTGGCGCGCTGGACGGAACAGAATCTGGCGCGCGGTGACTTCACCTCGCATCTGCCGTCCTGGCTGTGGGGCAGGCGCACGTCCGGAGAATGGGGTGTGCTCGATGAGAACTCCGCCGCGGATTCCGATCTGTGGATCGCATACAGCCTGCTGGAGGCCGGACGCCTCTGGCGGGAGCGCAGCTATACCGTGCTGGGTACGCTGCTCTTGCAGAGAATGGCGCGTGAGGAAGTCGCCGATCTTCCCGGCCTGGGCATGACTTTGCTTCCCGGCGCGCAGGGCTTCGTTCACGAGCATCGCTGGAAGCTGAACCCCAGTTATCTGCCCCCGCAACTGGCGCAGCGAGCGGCAGTGCTGCTGGCCGGGTCGTGGGAGACGGTGGCATCGGGTGCGAGCCGCTTTCTGATCGACAGCGCTCCCAAGGGGCTGGCGCCGGACTGGATCAGCTGGACGAACAAAGGCTTCGAAGCCACGGCGGAAGACGAAATGACGGGCAGCTATGATGCGATCCGGGTATACCTGTGGGTGGGCATGCTGCACGACGAAGCGCCGCACGCCCAGGCGCTCAAGCGGCATTTCAAAGCCTTGCGTCCTTATATTTCCGGCCAAGGTGTGCCGCCGGAAAAGATCGACGTTCAACGGGGCGCGGCGCAAGGCAACGGGCCTGAGGGGTTCTCGGCGGCCCTGCTGCCCTTGTTCGGAGGGGACGCCGAAGCGGATGGGCTGCGCGATCGGCTGAAGGGGGCCGCCAGCCAGGACATGGGGTATTACAACCAGATGCTTGCCCTGTTTGGGGAGGGGTGGGATCAAGGCCGCTACCGATTCGACAAAGACGGCAGCTTGATCCCCCGGTGGGAGACCTGCGAATGAGAACACTGCGTTTGTCCTTGCTGGCCGCTTTGGCCGGCGGCGCCCTGCACCTACCCGTCCATGCCTTGTCCGAGGCGCAGGGCCGGGCGGCCGATCAGCTCGTCGAGCAGATACACATGGGGGAGTCGGTTTATCGGGACGACCTGATCAAGGACGCCGTCCAGAGGCTATATCGCATCGCCCCGGATCACCCGGAGGGGCTGGCGGCCGAAGTGCGCCTGGCTGTGCAAAGGGGACAGCTCGATCAGGCCGCGGCGTTGCTCGAGCGCTTGAAGGCGGCCGCTCCCGATTCCGCCGCATATCGCCAGGCCGCGGCGCTGGTGCGGCTGTCGTCCGCGCCGTCCGCCGAAGTATTGACGCGCGCGCGGCTGTACTCGGCCGCGGGACGGATCGAAGAAGCGCGCAAAGCCTATGACGAAGTATTCCAGGGCGTGTATCCGACCGCCGACCTGGCCGTGGAGTATTGGCAGTTGCGTGCGCGCGAGCCCGAAAGCCGTCCTGCCGCTGTCCGGCAATTGACCAGTCTGCTTCAAGCTTATCCGCGTCATGCCGGCCTGTTGTCGGCACTGTCCAATCACAGCTTCAACGACGGAAATCCCGAGCAGGCGCTGCAGTACCTCGAACGCCTGGCGCGGCAGCCGGCCCAGCGCGAAGCCGCCGCCAACCGCGAGTATGAATACCTATCAAGCCTCCCGGCAGGCGAAGCGAGCGTCAAGGCCCTGCAGTCGTTCACCCAGCGTTATCCGGGTCTGCCTGTCGCCGACCGTGCAGGGGAAAGGCTGGCCCGTCAATCCGCCTTGCTCGCGGACCCGGCATGGCGTGGGGGCCGGGAAGCCTTGCGGCTCGTCGAGCAGGGCGCCGGCGCTGCTGCAGTAGCGCGCTTGCGCACCGCGATCCAGGCTTACCCCGATGACGCGGAATTGCACGGCGCGCTGGGATTGGCCTATATGCGAACGGGCGACAGGACGCGCGCGCTTGAGCAGTTCGAACTGGCCAGGAACAAGGAAGACAGGGTGGACAATGCGTCCCGCTGGGTCAGCCTGATTGAGTCGACGCGATACTGGCTGTTGCTGCAGAATGCATCGGCGGCCGCGGAGCGCGCGGACTGGATGGTCGCGCAACGCCTGTATGAGCAAGCGCATCGCCAGAATCCCTCGGACCTCCATGCACTGATTGGGCTTGGCGATGCGGCATTGGCGCTTTCACGGCGCGACGCCGCCCGGGAATATTATCTTCGCGCATTCAGGACGGCGCCGACGGACGAGTCCACGGTGCGCGCGATAGGTCGATATCTTGCCGGCGAGACACCCGAGCACGCCCTTGCCATGCTGGACGGCATGCCTGCCGCGCATCAGTCCCGCCTGGCGCCGTTGCGGCGCAACGCGCAGCTCGCCATGCTGAACGAGCGCGCCGCGCACGCCATGGCACATGGCGACTGGCCGCAAGCCATGGAGGCTCTTGCGCAGGCCCAGCAACTGGATATGGACGACCCATGGCTCAGTTACCGCCTGGCCACCGCCCTCAGGAATGGTGGAAGGGAGGCGGAAGCCATGGCCGCCTACGACAAGCATTTGCGCCGCCATTCCACGGCACCGTCGAGCCGCTACGCGCATGCGCTGCTTCTGGAGTCGGCGGATCAGCTCCAGGACGCCCGTGACTCGCTGGCCCGGATTCCGCGTCAGGCCTGGTTGCCCGAGATGGCCGAGCTGGATCAGCGTCTGTCGGCCCGGCAGCGGATCCTGCATGCCGGCGCGCTGTACGAGGCGGGCAATGTCAAGGAGGCCATCGCCTTCCTCGAGGCGCAGCCGCCGACCTCGGCAATCCGCTCTCAGCTTGCCGCCTGGTACCTGGAACAAGGAAACAGCGACCAGGCCATGGCGGCTTACATGGCCATCCTGCACGAGGATCCCGACAATGCCGACGCCCGGCTGGGCCGACTGGAAACCTTGGCGGCCCAGGGAAAAACCACAGAACTGCGCAGTCTCATGGACGCCGATCTTCCCGCCCTGCAGCCGGACGATGCCAGTGGCAGGCGACGGGTGGCAGCCTTGTGGGGCCAGGTCGGCGACGCAGCCAGACAGCGCCGCGAATTGAGCGATGCGGTCGCCAGCGCCAAGGGCCCTCAGCCCTGGCTGATCAGGGATCATGCCAGGGCGACGGCGGAAGAGCAGCCCCAGGAGGCCCTCAAGCTCTACGAGAGGGCGATGCTCGAAGGCCGGATGCTGCCCGACGGTTTTGCCGACGGCGACAAGATTACCTTTACGCGGGCCATGCGGGAACAGCCCGACGACGACTGGCTGAAGCGCAGCATCCGCCGCGATGCCGAGGCGTTGTACCAGCGCGAGAACCCCACGCTTACCCTCAGCAATGACACCTGGCTGCGCACGGACGGCACACCGGGACTTTCCCGTCTGAATGCCAACACCACGATACTGCAGCTGGATCATCCCGTGGCGGGCGGCAGGGGCTTTCTTCGGGCCGATCATGTCCGCATGAATGCAGGCAGCTTTGAAACGACGGAGGCGGGTGTCATCGACGCGCGGTTCGGGACCTGTGTCTTCGAAGGACGGGATGCGCAAGGCGACTTGCAGGCACTGCCGGGATGCTCGTCGGGCTTGCGGCAGAAGGCGAGCGGGACCGGCTTCGCCGTTGGCTGGCAGGGCGACCGGCTTTCCTTCGACCTGGGCAGGACCCCCCAAGGCTTCCCCATCACGAACTGGGCAGGCGGTATCACCTACCGAGGAGATTTGGAGCAACTGGGATGGAGCCTTACCGCGTCGCGCCGCCCCATGTCGAACTCCCTGCTGTCGTTTGCCGGCGCCCGGGACCCGCGCACCGGCATTGTCTGGGGGGGCGTCATGGCCACGGGGGCCAGCCTGGGATTGAGCTGGGACCAGGGAGGCGCCGACGGCGTCTGGGCGGATCTGAGCCATCATCGCCTGACCGGCAGAAACGTGGCGGACAACCATCGTACCCGGATCATGGCCGGTTATTATCGGCGCCTGGTCAACCGGCCCGATGAAAGCCTGACGGTGGGCGTCAATGTCATGCATTGGCGCTATCAGAAGGACCTGGGGGAATATACCCTTGGCCAGGGCGGGTACTACAGCCCCCAGCGCTACAGCTCGATTTCGCTGCCCATCAGCTATGCTCGGCGCAGCAGCGACTGGTCCTTCCTCCTTGAAGGCTCGGTTTCCCGTTCCGTTGCGCGCAGCTCGGACTCCAATTACTATCCTTTGCTTGGACCTGTTGCCGGCCCGCTGCAGGAACTGGGCCGCATGGGGGTCGCGGAAAACGCCTTCCTGGCGGCCAACCAGATTTCCGGTTCCAAGAGCAACGGCTTCGGCTATTCCCTGCGCGGCATGGCCGAGCGCCGGCTGAACAACCATTGGGTGGTGGGCGCGGGTTTCGATCTGCAGCATGGCCAGGATTACACGCCCAGCCGGGTGATGTTGTATTTGCGCTATACCTTCGAGCCCTGGCAGGGGAACCTGAAGCTTGCGCCCTCAGGGCTGGCGCCGTATGCCGATTTCAAATAATGCTTGCTTTCATCTACTTGCTATTGTAGAATCCAATGCTTACTTGCCTTTATGGCGCCCTTTTGGGCCGCTTTTGAAGGGTGCCCCAAGGGACATACCCAGGGCATAAGGGGTGCCAAGGGGGTTTTAGCCTACCTGCGCCTTTTATCAAGTAAAGCAACGTTTTGTTTTCGCAAGATTTCAACCTAGGGTTCGGCCTGTAGCTTACAGGCCAGAGTCTGACGGGACCAAAACTGGCTGTGTTGCCCTTGCTATCTTGTAGGGGTGTCGCAGTTAAGTTGGAACAGGAAAAATCATGATCCAAATGCAGACCACGCTGGACGTGGCCGACAACACAGGTGCACGTTCCATTATGTGCATCAAGGTGCTGGGCGGCTCGAAGCGCCGTTATGCCGCCATCGGTGACATCATCAAAGTGAGTGTCAAGGATGCGGCCCCCCGCGGGCGCGTCAAAAAGGGCGAAATTTACAACGCAGTAGTGGTTCGTACCGCTAAGGGCGTTCGCCGCAAAGACGGTTCGCTGATTAAATTCGGCGGCAATGCCGCAGTATTGCTCAACGCCAAACTGGAACCCATCGGTACCCGTATCTTCGGACCTGTCACGCGCGAATTGCGTACGGAAAAGTTCATGAAGATCGTATCCCTGGCTCCAGAAGTGCTGTAAGGAGCGACGAAATGGAAAAAATCCGTAAAGGCGACGAGGTCATCGTACTGACCGGTCGCGACAAAAAACGCCGCGGCACCGTGCTCAAGCGCGTCGACGCCGACCACGTTCTGGTCGAAGGCATCAATGTCGTCAAGAAGCACACCAAGGGCAATCCCATGGCCGGCACGCAAGGCGGCATCATCGACAAGACCATGCCCATCCACATTTCCAATGTGGCGCTCTTCAATCCCGCCACCGGCAAGGCCGATCGCGTCGGGGTCAAAGAAGTCGACGGCAGCAAGGTCCGTGTATTCCGTTCCAGCGGCGCAGTCGTTGGCGCCAAGGCTTAAGGGGCGAAGAACATGGCTCGTTTACAAGAGTTTTACCGCAGCAAGGTCATGGCCGACCTGCAAGCCAAATTTGGCTACAAAAGCATCATGGAAGTGCCCCGCATCACCAAGATCACCCTGAACATGGGTGTGTCCGAGGCGGTCGCCGACAAGAAGGTCATCGAGCACGCCGTGTCCGACCTGACCAAGATCGCAGGCCAGAAGCCGGTAGTCACCAAGACCCGCAAGGCTATCGCGGGCTTCAAGATCCGTGAAGACTACCCCATCGGTTGCATGGTCACCCTGCGTGGCCGCCGCATGTACGAATTCCTGGACCGTCTGGTCGCCGTGGCCCTGCCTCGCGTCCGCGACTTCCGTGGTATTTCCGGTCGTGCGTTCGATGGACGTGGCAACTACAACATCGGGGTTAAAGAGCAGATCATTTTCCCTGAAATCGAATACGACAAAATCGACGCCGTACGTGGTATGAACATCAGCATCACCACCACGGCCAAGACCGACGACGAAGCCAAGGCACTGCTTAGCGCCTTCAGCTTCCCGTTCCGCAATTAAGGGGCGATGACGTGGCTAAACTTTCCCTCATCAATCGCGATATCAAACGCGCCAAGCTGGCTGAAAAATTCGCGGCCAAGCGCGCGGCACTGAAGGCGATCATCGACGATCAGTCCAAGACTGACGAAGAGCGCTATCAGGCCCGCCTGCAGTTGCAACAACTGCCGCGCAACGCCAACCCGACCCGTCAGCGCAACCGTTGCGTTGTCACCGGCCGTCCTCGCGGCGTTTTCAGCAAGTTCGGTTTGACTCGTCACAAGCTGCGTGAAATGGCGCTGCGTGGCGAAGTCCCGGGCATGACCAAAGCCAGCTGGTAGGAGAAATACACATGAGCATGAGCGATCCCATCGCCGACATGTTGACCCGCGTGCGCAATGCGCAACAAGTCAGCAAGACGTCGGTAAGCATGCCCTCCTCGAAGCTGAAAGCAGCAATCGCTGCCGTGCTGAAAGACGAAGGCTATATCGACAGTTTCCAAGTCACCGGCGACAAGGCCAAGCCTGTCCTGGAGATCACCCTTAAATACTACGCTGGCCGTCCGGTCATCGAGCGTATCGACCGCGTTTCGCGTCCTGGGCTGCGCATCTACAAGGGCAGCAAGACCATTCCTCAAGTCATGAATGGTCTGGGCGTGGCCATCGTGTCGACACCGCGCGGTGTCATGACCGATCGCAAAGCTCGCGCCACCGGCGTGGGCGGCGAAGTACTGTGCTACGTGGCATAAGGAGAATCACATGTCACGTATTGCTAAGTACCCAGTCGCCGTGCCTTCGGGCGTGGAAGCCACGATCAGTGCCGGCCAGATCTCCGTCAAGGGCCCCCTGGGCACCCTGACCCAAGAGCTGACCGGTGACGTCGTCATCCGCCAGGAAGACGGCCAACTGACTTTTACCGTTGCCAATGAATCCCGTCAGGCCAAGGCCATGTCGGGCACGCTGCGCGCACTGGTCGCCAATATGGTTACCGGTGTCAGCAAAGGCTTCGAGCGCCGTTTGAACCTCGTAGGCGTGGGTTTCCGCGCTCAGGTCCAAGGCGACGCGCTGAAGCTGCAACTTGGTTATTCCCACGACATCATTCACGACATGCCGGCCGGTATCAAGGTCGAGTGCCCCACCCAGACGGAAATCGTCATCAAGGGTGCGAACAAGCAGGTCGTTGGTCAGGTGGCCGCCGAAATCCGCGCGTACCGCGAACCCGAACCCTACAAGGGCAAGGGTGTGCGTTACTCGGACGAGCGCGTCATCATCAAAGAAACCAAGAAGAAATAAACGCGCAGGCAAGGACGAATTATGGACAAGAAAATCTCTCGTTTGCGTCGTGCTGTTGCGACTCGTCGGAAAATTTCCGAACTGCGTGTACATCGCCTGTCGATCTACCGCTCGAATCTGCACATTTACGCAAACATCATTTCGCCGGAAGGCGACCGCGTGCTCGTCAGCGCTTCGACGCTCGAACCCGAAGTACGCAAAGAGCTCGCCGCTCAACAGGGCAACGGTGGCAACACTGCCGCTGCAGGCCTGGTCGGCAAGCGCGTAGCCGAAAAAGCAAAGGCTGCCGGTATCGAGCTGGTTGCATTTGATCGTTCGGGCTTTCGTTATCATGGCCGCGTGAAAGCGTTGGCCGACGCCGCGCGTGAAGCCGGCTTGAAATTCTAAGGAATTATCAAATGGCTAAAGCACAAGGCAGGCAAGCCGCCGAAAAAGAAAACGACGACGGCCTGCGTGAAAAAATGATCGCGGTCAATCGCGTCAGCAAAGTGGTCAAGGGTGGTCGCACCATGAGCTTTGCCGCGCTGACCGTGGTTGGCGATGGCGATGGCCGCATTGGCATGGGCAAAGGAAAAGCCCGTGAAGTGCCCGTCGCTGTTCAGAAAGCAATGGAACAGGCGCGTCGCGGCCTGGTCAAGGTCGCCCTGAAGAACGGCACCCTGCACCACACCGTCGTCGGCAAGCATGGCGCATCCACCGTTCTCATTTCGCCGGCGGCGGAAGGTACCGGCGTGATCGCCGGCGGCCCCATGCGCGCTATTTTCGAAGTGATGGGCGTTCGTAACGTGGTCGCAAAGAGCCTCGGCTCCAGCAACCCGTACAACCTGGTACGCGCAACCTTGAACGGCTTGCGTGCCTGCTCGACTCCTGCTGATGTTGCCGCAAAGCGTGGCAAGACAGTAGAAGAAATTCTGGGGTAAGTCATGGCACAGAAGCAAATCAAAGTTACTCTCGTGCGCTCTGTTATCGGCACCAAGCAATCTCACCGCGACACCGTTCGTGGTCTGGGCCTGCGCCGCATCAACAGCAGTCGCGTGTTGATCGATACGCCCGAGGTGCGTGGGATGATCCGTAAAGTGGATTACCTCGTTACCGTCTCGGAAGCCTGAAAGGAATCGAGATGTCAGAAACTCAACTCAATACGCTGAAACCGGCAGAAGGCGCCAAGCACGCCAAGCGTCGCGTGGGTCGCGGTATCGGCTCCGGCCTGGGTAAAACCGCCGGTCGCGGCCACAAAGGCCAGAAATCGCGTACGGGCGGCTTCCACAAGGTCGGCTTCGAGGGCGGTCAAATGCCTTTGCAGCGCCGTCTTCCCAAGCGTGGCTTCACACCGCTGGGCAAGCATTTGTCCGCCGAAGTGCGTCTGTCCGAACTGGAGCGCCTGCCCGTCGAGGAAATCGACGTCCAAGTGCTCAAGCAGGCAGGCGTCATTGGCCAGGCAGTGCGTTACGCCAAGGTCATCAAGTCCGGTGAACTGTCCCGCAAGGTCGTCCTGAAAGGGATCGCCGCCACGGCCGGCGCCCGCGCTGCAATTGAAGCTGCCGGCGGTTCGCTGGCTTAAGGGGTGACGGTGGCTAAAGCTCAGGCACAGAGTAAATCGGGTTCCCGATACGGCGATCTCAAGCGCCGCATCGTGTTCCTGATACTCGCCCTGGTGGTCTATCGCCTAGGAACGCACATACCCGTGCCGGGGATCAATCCCGATGCGCTGGCCGACATGTTCCAGCAAAACCAGGGCGGCATCCTGGGTTTGTTCAACATGTTCTCGGGCGGCGCACTGGAACGCTTCTCGGTGTTCGCGCTCGGCATCATGCCCTACATCTCCGCGTCCATCATCATGCAATTGATGTCGGTCGTGGTGCCTACCCTCGAGGCCATCAAGAAGGAAGGCGAATCGGGGCGACGCAAGATCACGCAGTACACGCGTTACGGTACGGTGTTTCTTGCGCTGGTCCAGGCCGTGGGTATTTCGGTTGCGCTCGAATCGCAGCCGGGGCTGGTGATCGATCCGGGCATGTTGTTCCGCTTTACCACGGTCGTCACGCTGGTGACCGGCACCATGTTCATCATGTGGCTGGGTGAGCAAATTACCGAACGCGGCATGGGCAACGGTATTTCCATATTGATCTTCGCAGGTATCGTGGCGGGTCTTCCCAGCGCGCTTGCCGGCATGCTCGATCTGGTCCGCACCGACTCCATGTCCGTGTTGTCGGCGCTGTTCATCTTCGTGCTGGTCATTGCGGTGACCTATTTCGTGGTGTTCGTGGAACGTGGCCAACGCCGTATTACGGTCAACTATGCCAAGCGTCAGGTCGGAAACAAGATCTATGGTGGGCAAAGCTCGCACTTGCCCCTGAAGCTGAACATGTCCGGGGTCATCCCGCCCATCTTCGCTTCGTCCATCATCCTGTTGCCGGCCACCGTGACCAGCTGGTTCTCCAGTAATCCGAACATGCGCTGGCTCGGCGATCTGGCGGCTGCCCTGTCGCCCGGCCAGCCTCTGTACATCACGTTGTATGCAGCATTAATCATCTTCTTTTGTTTCTTCTACACGGCCCTGGTGTTCAACAGCCGTGAGACCGCAGACAACCTGAAGAAAAGCGGTGCGTTCGTTCCGGGTATCCGCCCCGGTGAGCAGACCTCGCGTTATATCGACAAGATTCTCATGCGATTGACGCTGGCCGGAGCCATCTACATCACTCTGGTTTGCTTGCTGCCGGAACTGATGCAGGCTCGCTGGAACGTACCGTTTTACTTTGGTGGCACCTCTTTATTAATTATTGTGGTGGTGGCAATGGACTTCATGGCACAGGCTCAGGCCTACATGATGTCCCACCAGTACGACTCGTTGCTCAAGAAGGCCAACTTCAAGGGCGCGGGCTTGCCAATGCGGTAAGAAAAAGAATGGCTAAAGACGACGTCATACAAATGCAGGGCGAGGTTCTCGAGAACCTTCCCAACGCAACTTTTCGCGTCAAGCTGGAAAATGGCCACGTAGTGCTTGGCCACATATCGGGCAAGATGCGTATGCATTACATCCGGATTCTGCCGGGGGACAAGGTCACAGTGGAGCTCACGCCCTATGATCTGTCTCGCGCCAGAATTGTTTTCCGCTCTAAATAGTAGCGGCCGGTTACAGGAAACTAGGAGTCAACCATGAAGGTAATGGCATCGGTAAAGCGGATCTGCCGCAACTGCAAGATCATCAAACGTCACGGCGTGGTGCGAGTCATCTGCACTGACCCACGTCACAAGCAGCGTCAAGGCTAATCGCCGACACGCAACGGATTTAACAAGGAACAGTCATGGCCCGTATTGCTGGCATCAACATTCCGCCGCATCAACACGCCGAAATCGGTCTTACCGCAATTTTTGGTATTGGTCGTACCCGTGCTCGCAAGATCTGCGAAGCATCGGGCATCGAGTATTCCAAGAAAGTGAAAGATCTGACCGACGCTGAACTCGAACGCATCCGCGAACACGTCGGCGTGTTCTCGGTCGAAGGCGATTTGCGTCGTGAAGTACAACTGTCGATCAAGCGTCTGATCGACCTGGGAACTTACCGGGGCATGCGCCACAAGCGTGGCCTGCCTGTACGCGGTCAACGCACCCGTACCAACGCCCGCACCCGCAAAGGGCCGCGTCGCGCTGCTGCTTCTCTGAAGAAATAATCGAGGATTAGAAGATGGCGAAAGCTTCCAACAGCGGCGCATCTCGCGTACGCAAGAAAATCAAGAAGAGCGTATCGGACGGCATCGCGCACGTCCATGCGTCCTTCAACAACACGATCATTACCATTACCGACCGTCAGGGCAACGCACTGTCCTGGGCTACGTCCGGTGGCGCCGGCTTCAAAGGCTCGCGCAAGTCCACACCGTTCGCAGCGCAGGTTGCAGCCGAATCGGCTGGCCGCGTCGCTCTGGAATACGGTATCAAGACGCTTGAAGTCCGCATCAAGGGCCCCGGTCCCGGCCGCGAGTCTTCCGTGCGTGCGCTGAACGCGCTGGGCATCAAGATCGCCAGCATTTCAGACATCACGCCGGTGCCGCACAATGGCTGCCGTCCGCCCAAGCGTCGTCGCATCTAAGGGGAAGCATCTTGGCACGTTATATTGGACCTAAATGCAAGCTCTCGCGCCGCGAGGGTACCGACTTGTTCTTGAAGAGCGCACGTCGTTCGCTCGATTCGAAGTGCAAGATCGAATCCAAGCCCGGTCAGCACGGCCGCACCTCCGGTGCCCGTACCTCCGACTTCGGCCTGCAACTGCGTGAAAAGCAAAAGCTCAAGCGCATGTACGGTGTTCTGGAAAAGCAATTCCGCAAATACTTCGCTGAAGCTGAGCGTCGCCGTGGCAACACCGGCGAGACCCTGATTCAGTTGCTGGAATCGCGCCTGGACAACGTCGTGTATCGCATGGGTTTCGGTTCCACGCGCGCTGAAGCGCGCCAGCTGGTCAACCACCGCGCAATCGAACTCAACGGCCACACCGCCGACATCGCTTCGATGCTGGTCAAGGCAGGTGACGTCATCTCGGTTCGCGAGAAGGCGAAATCGCAGGGCCGTATCAAGGAATCGCTCGATCTGGCAACCGGCAACGGGCTGCCCCAGTGGGTCGAAGTCGACACCAGCAAGCTCACCGGTACCTTCAAGCAGGCTCCGGATCGTGCTGATGTCGCCCGCGACGTCAACGAATCGATGGTCGTCGAGCTGTATTCGCGCTAATCGTTTCAAGCAGCACCGCATCGCATCGCTGAAGCCCACTTGCCGGTTCCGGAGGTGGGCTTCGCGATGGAAATCGCCGGGTATTCCGGTCTGTCCGTCAGCCTTATCGGTGTAACGAGCCGAGGGTATTGAAAAGGAACATATCCATGTCGTCTCAAGGTTTTCTGAAACCCCGTTCTATCGAAGTCGAGCCCCTGGGCAAGAATCACGCCAAAGTCATCATGGAGCCGTTCGAGCGCGGTTACGGCCACACGCTGGGCAACGCCCTGCGCCGTATCCTGCTGTCCTCGATGACCGGCTACGCACCCACCGAAGTCCAAATGACGGGTGTCGTGCATGAATACTCGACGATCGCCGGCGTGCGTGAAGACGTGGTGGATATCCTGCTGAACCTGAAAGGGGTCGTGTTCAAGCTGCACAACCGCGAAGAAGTCACGCTTGTCCTGCGCAAGCAAGGGCCGGGCGTCGTGGTGGCCAGCGACATCGAGTTGCCTCACGACGTCGAGATCATCAATCCCGACCACGTGATCGCGACGCTGACCGAAGCCGGAAAGCTCGAGATGCAGATCAAGGTGGAACAGGGACGCGGATACGTTCCCGGCAACGTTCGTGCTCTTTCCGACGACCGTACCCATACCATCGGCCGCATTCTTCTCGATGCTTCCTACAGTCCGGTCCGCCGTGTCAGCTATGCCGTCGAAAGCGCTCGCGTCGAACAGCGCACCGACCTGGACAAGCTGGTTCTCGACATACAGACCAACGGTGTCATCTCGCCCGAAGAAGCCGTACGCCAATCGGCGCGCATTCTTATGGACCAGATCTCGGTATTCGCCGCCCTGGAAGGTGCCGGCGATTCCTACGACAGCGTACCGTCGCGTGGTGCGCCTCAGATCGATCCGGTTCTGCTGCGCCCGGTCGACGACCTGGAACTCACCGTCCGGTCTGCGAACTGCCTGAAGGCCGAGAACATCTACTACATCGGCGATCTGATCCAGCGCACCGAGAACGAGTTGCTCAAGACCCCGAACCTGGGCCGCAAGTCGCTCAACGAAATCAAGGAAGTCCTTGCCGCGCGTGGCCTGACGCTGGGCATGAAGCTCGAGAACTGGCCGCCTTTGGGCCTGGAACGCCCCTGATCCATGGCATGGGGTCAGACCCCATACGGGGTCTGGCCCCGCGACGGAACCGGCGCCCTTCGCCTTGGGGTTTCTCAAGGAAAAGGGGCACGCTTTTTGTGGTAAAGTTTCGCCTCCCGGACCGCAGCCTGGCTGATAGAAGATCCGGTCAACCAACGGAAATGTCTCCGTTCAATTAGATTCAAAGGAAATCATCATGCGTCACCGTAGTGGCCTGCGTAAATTAAATCGCACCAGCAGTCATCGTCTTGCCATGTTCCGCAACATGGCTGTTTCCCTGATCACACACGAAGCCATCAAGACTACCTTGCCCAAGGCCAAGGAATTGCGTCGCGTGGTGGAACCCCTGATCACTCTGGGCAAAGAACCCACCCTGGCCAACAAGCGCCTGGCATTTGCCCGCCTTCGCGATCGCGACGCCGTGGTCAAGCTGTTTGCCGAAATCGGCCCCCGCTACAAAGAGCGCAACGGTGGTTACACCCGCGTTCTGAAGATGGGCTTCCGTCAAGGCGACAACGCTCCCATGGCATTCATGGAGCTCGTGGATCGTCCTGAAGTCGAAGTTGCCGACGCTGAATAAGTTTGGATGAAGGGGTGGGACCCCGTATGGGGTCCCACCCCACGCGTATGTACAAGGGGCCAGACCCCGCTTGAGGGTCTGGCCCTGCACGTATTGCACAAGGGGTCAGACCCTGTACGGGGTCTGACCCCATAAAAACGGGCTTCGGCCCGTTTTTTTTGAGCCGGTTAAAATGACAGGCCCTTGTCCTTTGTGGAATATCGCGCGTGAGCTCTGAATCACCGTCGGCCCAAACGCCGGTCCCGCATCCTTCCGGTTACGCCGCTCTGGCAAGCCACGATGTCGTGGTCGTCCTGACCAATGCGCCCGATATGCTGCTGGCCAAGCGCATTGCGCATATCCTCGTCGAAGAGCATCTTGCCGCCTGTGTGAACCTTGGGCAATCCGGATTGTCCATGTATATGTGGCAGGGTGCGCTGGAAGGCGCCGACGAGATTCCCATCACCATCAAGACGACGGGAGTCCGGGCGCCGCAGATGATCGCCAGGCTGCTGGCGCTGCATCCCTACGAGGTCCCTGAAGTCCTGGTGCTGCCCGTCATAGGGGGTACCAGCGAGTATCTGGAATGGGTGCGCGCCCAAGCATCCCGGGAATAGGCAGTTGGGCTAGGGCCGCTTAGCTTTCGGTGTCACCAGGCCCTTAAACACAATAAGGAAAGTCGAATGTTGCAGTATCAGCGGTCGTTGGCGGCCCAGGCAAGCGTGTGCAATACGAATGGCGGATTCATGCGCATGGGCGTCGCCATCACCGGATTGGCCGCGGTGCTGCGGATATTCGTCATCCTGGGCTTGCTGTTTTCCGCTGTTGCGGCGATACGGCCGGCATACGCCGAAGAGGACTTCCTGCCGCCGGACGAAGCCTTCGTGCTGTCCGTGGCGCATACGTCGCCGACCGAGCTGGCGGTACACTTTCGCGTTGCGCCCAAATACTACATGTACCGCGAGCGCTTCGCCTTCGCCACACAGCCCGAAGCCGCTGCGGAGTCGATCGGCCAGCCGCAGTATCCCGCAGGCATCGTCAAATACGACCCCACCTTCGAACAGGATCTCGAAGTCTATTATGACCAGGTCCTGGTAAGGTTGCCGCTGCTTCCCGGCCGCGAACAGGCATTTACGCTTGCCATCACCAGCCAGGGCTGCGCGGACGCAGGGCTGTGCTATCCGCCCATGACACAAGAGATCACGCTGACGCCGGTCGAGGGCGGCTACGCGGCGAGCGGCGCCGGCGTGGTGGCCCAGCTGCCGGCCTCCGCCTTCTCGGCCGCTTCAGGCCCCAGCGAAGCACGGGGTCTGGTCAGCGCGCTGAACCTGGGGGATACGGGTTTCGCCGACTATTTATCGAACGCAGGATGGCTGCAGGTGATTGCGCTGTGCCTGCTCTTGGGCCTCCTGCTGTCGTTCACGCCTTGTGTGCTTCCCATGGTGCCCATCCTGCTGGCAATCCTGGCGGGCGATGCGGCCGGTGGCAAGCCGGCATCTCGCTGGAAGGGGCTCTCCCTGGCGGCCGCTTTCGTACTGGGCATGTCGCTGGTATACACCGTGCTTGGCATCGTGGCCGGGCTGATCGGCGCAAGCCTTGCCGTCTGGCTGCAAACGCCCTGGGTGCTCGCGATCTTCGCATTGCTGCTGCTGGTCCTGGCGCTGGCCATGTTCGATGTCTTCACGCTACAGGTTCCCACCGGCATGCAGACCGCCTTGAACCGGCGCTTGTCCGCGATCCCGGGAGGGCGTTATGGCGGCGTGTTCCTGATGGGGATGATATCGGCCCTCATTGTCGGACCGTGCATCGCTGCTCCGCTGGCCGGCGTGCTGCTGTTCATTTCCCAGACCGGCGACCTGGTGCTGGGCGGTACCGCCTTGTTTGCGCTGGCATGGGGCGAAGGCCTATTGCTGTTGGCCGTGGGCGCTTCGTCGGGCCTGCTGCTGCCCAAGGCGGGCCCCTGGATGAATCGCGTCAAATACCTGTTCGGTATCCTCCTGGTCGCCACGGCATGGTGGATGGTCAATTCCATCCTGCCTGCCTGGCTCTACATGCTGGGATGGGCCTTGCTGGCATTGTGGGCGTCGGCCTTGATGGGCACTTTCGACACGGCAGGCACTGAAAGCGGTCCTGTCCGGCACCTGGGCAAGGCCCTGGGGCTGCTGCTTGCCGTCTGGGCGGCGATCGTGCTGGTCGGCGTATCGGCGGGCGGCCGCGATCTGTTCCGGCCGCTGGCGCCCTTCACGCCGGCCGCAGGGGTGCTTGCAGGATCCGGCGCACAGGCGTCGCCTGTCGCGTTCACGCGTGTGCATTCGGTGCAGGAACTCGATAACCTGCTGGCGAACACCAATAAGCCGGTGATGCTGGATTTTTACGCAGATTGGTGCGTGTCCTGCATAGAAATGGAAAAATTCACGTTCAGCGATCCAGGCGTGGCGGCATTGATGTCGCGGTTCGTCCTGGTCCAGGCGGATGTCACCGGGAACACGCCCGAAGACAGGGAGCTGCTCAAGCGTTTTCGGCTGTTCGGCCCGCCGGGCATCATTTTTTTCGATTCCCAAGGCTCGGAACTTGAACGCACGCGCGTGGTGGGTTTCAAGAATGCCCGGGAATTCTCGGCCGTGCTTTCTACCGTGTTGAGCGATTGACCGCGGCAAGAAAAAACGCCAGTACAGGACTGTACTGGCGCAAATGCTACCGCAACAAACTCGAGTCGCTGTCGCCAGCGCCCGAGACATCGACACCATAACCGCAGTTGCCGCGAATGTCCATAGCGGCGAGGCTCCCGGCCGGCAAAAAAGCATGGGGTCAGACCCCATACGGGGTCTGACCCCTATCCTGGCACTTATGTCCGTGTGGCGCTGGGGTCAGACCCCATGCGGGGTCTGACCCCTACCTTGCCACCTATGCCCGCATGAGCTTGGCGGCTTCGATTGCGAAGTAAGTAAGAATGCCGTCGCCGCCCGCGCGCTTGAAGGCGATCAGGGACTCCATCATGACTTTGTCGTGCTCCAGCCAGCCGTTGGCGGCCGCTGCCTTGATCATCGCGTACTCGCCGCTTACCTGATAGGCATAGGTCGGCATGCCGAAGGTGTTCTTCACATCGCGCAGGATATCCAGATAGGGCAGGCCGGGCTTGACCATGACCATGTCGGCTCCTTCACGGATGTCCATGGCGACTTCGCGCAGCGCTTCGTTGCGGTTGGCGGGATCCATCTGGTAGGTGAACTTGTTGGACTTGCCCAGATTGCTGGCGGAGCCGACCGCATCGCGGAAGGGGCCGTAGAACGCGCTGGCGTACTTGGCCGAATAGGCCATGATCCGGGTGTAGATATGCTGTCCGGACTCCAGCGCCTGCCGGATGGCGCCGATCCGGCCGTCCATCATGTCGGAAGGCGCGACGATGTCGACGCCGGCCTGGGCCTGAACAAGCGCCTGCCTGGACAGGATCTCGACCGTGGGCTCGTTCAGCACATAGCCCTCATCATCGATGACGCCGTCCTGGCCATGGCTGGTGTACGGGTCCAGCGCGACGTCGGTCAGGATGCCAAGCTCTGGAAAGCGTTGCTTGAGCGACGCCACGATGCGCGGCACCAGGCCGTCCGGGTTGGCGGCTTCGATGCCGTCAGGTGTCTTCAATTGCGGATCGATGACCGGGAACAGCGCCAGCACTGGTATGCCCAGTTCGACGCATTCCTGCGCCACGGCCAGCAAGGTGTCGGGGGAATAGCGCACGATACCCGGCATGGAAGGCACTGGCTCTTGCACGCCCTGGCCTTCGCGGACGAATACGGGGTAGATCAGGTCGTTCGTCGTAAGAACGTTTTCCCGGACCAGGCGGCGCGAGAATTCGTCGCGGCGATTGCGGCGCGGGCGTGCGGCGGGGAAGTCGGCGGGGAGAATGAAAGATGTCATGGCACAACCTTGGGAGAAATCCAGTTTTCAATATGCGCGGTGGCGTCTTCGATGCCGATGCGGTGAGTGGCCGAAAAGGGCAGTGCCTTGAGCGCGCCCAGATCGGCGAGTTGTTTCCGGACCTCGGCGACGGCGCGTACCCGCTGCCCATAGGGCAGTTTGTCGGCCTTGGTCAGCAGAGCAAGCACCGGAATGCGGGTGGGGGCGACCCAGTCGGCCAGGCGGCGGTCGAGGTCGGTGACGCCCCGGCGTATGTCGATGAGCATCACGATGCCGGCCAGCGAGCTGCGTTCGCGCAGGTAGCCGCCCAGCACGTCGGCCCACTCTTCCCGTGCCTGTTGGGCCACCGAGGCGTAGCCATAGCCCGGCAAGTCGACGAGAAAGCCCAGGAAGGCGTCGGGCTCGACCGGATCCGGTATGCCGAACATATTGATCAGGCGGGTGCGGCCGGGTGTCTTGCTGGAAAAGGCCAGCCGACGCTGATTGGTCAGCACATTGATGGCCGAGGACTTGCCGGAATTGGAGCGGCCGACGAAACAGACTTCCGCCGTGGTCGGCGCCGGAAGCTGGTCGAGCCGGGCGGCGGAGGTGGTGAAAGCGGCGCGATGCAAAATGGACACAGGGTTACCTAGATCGGTTTAATTTATACGCTATTGTATAATCGCAGGTTTGAAACAGTTGCGTCATTTCCATTTCGGGTTCCTTGCATGGAAGTGGCATTGTCATCGTGGTGTCTACGGCACCGGATCGAATAGCGATCGTCGAGGTCTTCATGAAGCGTGTGCTTTCCAGAATCGTAGTTGCCAGCGGCCTGCTGCTGGGCTCTCCCGTAGTTTCACTTGTCCATGCCGCCGATGCGGCAGGCGCCAAGCCCGATGCCGCCAAGGGTGAGCAACTTTATGTCAACGGCGATGCCGCACGCGGCATTCTGGCCTGTGCCAGCTGCCACGGCGACGCCGGCAATAGCACCATTCCCGCCAACCCCAATCTGTCGGGACAGGCCCATGAATACATCGTCAAGCAATTGATCGATTTCGCCCCCAAAGACGACAAGACCCCGCCCGCGCGCCGTGGTCCTGGCGGTGCCAATTCCGTCATGACCGCTTTCGCTACCCCGCTGACGGCCGAAGACCGCCAGAACATCGCGCTGTTCCTGGCTATGCAAACCCCTAACCCCGAAGCCGCGGCCAGCGCCACCAATGAAGCCACCATGGAACGCGGCCAGCATATCTGGCGCGGCGGCCTGCCCGACCGCAAGGTGCCGGCCTGTGCAGGCTGCCATTCGCCCAATGGCGCAGGCATACCGGGCGCCTATCCGCGTTTGTCGGGCCAGTTCCCGTCCTACATTGCCGAACAGCTCAAGCTGTTCCGCAGCGGCGACCGCGCCAACAACACAATCATGCACGATATCGCCGACCGTATGTCCGACGCGGACATCGCCGCGGTAGCGGACTACGCCGCCGGCTTGCGTTAAAACAAAAAACTTGGGGGTCAGACCCTGTACAGGGTCTGACCCCTTACAGAGTACCGGGTCTGATTCCCATTTTCAGGTCTAAAATAAGAGGGGAGGCACGTTTGCCGTCCCCTCTTTTTCATGAATTCTGCCTCTGTGAACACTGCCACTTCCAAGCGCCGACTCAGCGCGGACATCCTCGAACTGCTTGGCTCCATGCGCTTTGCCGTCAGCCTGCTGGTGTTCATTTGCGTAGCCAGCCTCATCGGCACGGTATTGCAGCAGAATCAGGCGGCCAGCGCCTACATCGATCAGTTCGGCCCATTCTGGTTCGCCCTGTTCGACAAATTCTCTATCTGGCATATCTACAACAGCTGGTGGTTCCTGGTGGTCATGGGCTTCCTGGTCGTATCCACCACCATCTGCCTGTTGCGCAATTCGCCCAAGATGATCAAGGATGCGCGTTCATTTCGCGAATACGTGCGCGCCAGCAGCCTGCGCTCCTTTCACCATCGCGTAGAAGCCACTTCCGCCTTGTCCACGGCCGATGCCCTGGCGGGCATGCAGCAATGGCTGAGCGCCCAGGGCTATAAGTACAAGCTGCGTCACGATGGCGACAGCGTCATGGTGGCTGCCAAGAAGGGCGGCGCGAATCGGCTGGGCTATATCTTTGCCCATGCGGCCATCGTCGTGGTCTGCGTGGGCGGGCTTCTGGACAGCGAACTGCCGGTTCGCCTGCAGGTATGGCTGGGTGGCAAGGTCCCCCTCACCGAGAACATGCTGATCTCCGATGTCCCTGACACCGGGCTGCTTTCGCCAGCGAACCCCAGCTTCCGGGCCAACATGCTGGTTCCTGAAGGCGCCACCAGCAGCAACGGCATCATCAGCGTGGATAACGGCGTGCTGGTGCAGCCGCTGCCCTTCGCGCTCAAGCTCAACAAATTCATCGTGGACTACTACTCCACGGGTATGCCCAGCAGTTTCAAGAGCGAAGTCGAGGTCACCGATCCGGAAACGGGCGCGTCGTTTTCTCAAACCATAGAAGTCAACGAACCTCTGCGCTACAAAGGCGTCACGGTCTATCAATCCAGTTTCGATGACGGCGGCAGCACGCTGCAGATGGTGGGGTATCCGCTGCAGGGCGCCGTGAGCCGCCCCTTCGACCTGAACGGCGTGGTCGGCAAAGATGCTGAATTGACGGTCGAGGGCGAGGGGAAAGGCATACCCCTGAAGGTCGAATTCTCCGGCCTGCGTGTCATCAACGTCGAGGACCTGTCGGGCGACGCCGAACCCCAGCCCAAGGCCATGATCGAGCACGTGGCGGCCGTTACCGGCAGCGCGGCGGGTGCGCGTAATGAACATCTTACGAATGTCGGGCCCAGCGTGCAATACCGCATCATAGGCAGCGATGGCCAGGCTTATGAGTTCACCAACTATATGCTCCCCATCGTGCTCGATGGCGTTCCGGTGTTCCTGGCGGGCGTGCGGGAATCAGCCTCGGTGCCGTATCGCTACATCCGCATACCGGTGGACGACAAGAATTCGGTTGCCGAATTCATGGATTTGCGCGCCGCACTGGCGGACCCGGCCATGGTCCGCCTGGCCGTGCAGCGTTTCGTCGCGAAGAACCGCAGCGGCGATCTGCCTGAAGAACTGCTCCAGAAAGCGGCCGAGAACGCGTTGCTTACATTCCGCCGCGCGGGCTTCAACGGCATCATCGACCATGTGCCCGAACAGGACCGCGAGAACGTGCTCGGCTTTGCCGTGCCGATGATCCAGCTGTCCCTGATCGAATTGCGCAATGCCATGCGCGAGCGCTCGGGCCGTCCGGCAATCGACTATGATGGGCCTCAGGGCCAGGCGGCGGATCAATGGATGCAAATGGCGCTGCTCGGGCTGGCCAACCTGCCCGATTATCCTGCGCCCGTATTCATGACGCTCAAGTCTTTCGATCAGGTCGAGGCCAGCGTGTTCCAGGTGGCGCGCAGCCCTGGCAAGAATACGGTTTATCTTGGGTGCCTGTTGCTCGTGATCGGCGTGTTTTCCATGTTCTACATACGCGATCGCCGCATCTGGATATGGATCAAGCCGCATGAGAGCGGCAGCGACATCATGGCCGCCATGACATCACAGAAACGCACGCTCGACTTCACGCACGAGTTCGAACGCTTCAAAGAGGCGTTCAAGCGCTTCACCACTTAACGAGGTTCCTATGTCCGAAACCATCATTCAATCGAACGCCGCCGGCTGGCAACCGTCGATGACGGTGAGCGGCGATTCGCGTGGTCAGCGAGGCAAGCCCGACTGGACCGACATCGTCTTTTTCCTGGTCCTCGCGGCGGGGGCGTTCTATGCGCTCAACGCATACAGCGCCAATATGGACTACTACGAAAAAGCCATTCTCTGTGGCACGGTCGTGGGCCTGAGCTGGATGGCGTGGCTGTGGCGACCCTTGCGCACCATCATGATCGCTTGCGGCGCCAGCGCGCTTTTCGCCATCTGGCTATACAGCGGGGGCCAAGGCTTGGCCCAGGGCGACATCACGCGCGCAGAGAACGTGTTCTTCCTGAAGTACCTCTTCTCGTCCCAGTCGGCCATACTCTGGATGTGCGCACTTTTCGTGCTGGCCATGGTCTGTTATTGGGCGGGATTCCTCAGCAAGACGGCCGCCTGGCTTGGCACGGCGCTGACCTGGGGGGCCGTCTACGCGGGCACCACCGGCATGCTGGTGCGCTGGCGCGAAGGCCATTTGCTCGGGCCGGACATCGGCCATATTCCCGTCAGCAACCTGTACGAAGTCTTCGTCCTGTTCGCGCTGATCACCGCGCTGTTCTATCTTTACTACGAACGCCGTTATGCCACCCGCGCGCTGGGCGGTTTCGTGCTCATGGTCATCAGCTCGGCCGTGGTCTTCCTGCTATGGTATTCGTTCACCCGCGACGCCTTCCAGATCCAGCCGCTGGTGCCGGCGCTCAAGAGCTGGTGGATGAAGCTGCATGTACCCGCCAACTTCATCGGCTACGGCACTTTCTCGCTAGCGGCCATGGTGGGCTTCGCCTACCTGGTCAAAGAACATGGCGAAACCCGCTCGGTCGGCAAGCTCGTACCGCTGTTCCTGCTCGGCGCCATTCTGTGCGCTGAACCCCTGGTATTCAGCTCGGGCCAGTTCTCTGCCACCTGGATGCTGTATTTCGGCCTTGGAGCCATCATCGTCGGCGTCATCCTGGCCTTCCGGCGCCCCATAGCCCGCAAGCTGCCGTCGCTGGAAATCCTGGACGACATCATGTACCGCGCCATCGCCGTGGGATTCGCGTTTTTCACGGTGGCCACGATACTGGGCGCCTTATGGGCCGCCGACGCCTGGGGCACCTACTGGCAGTGGGATCCCAAGGAGACCTGGGCGCTTATCGTGTGGCTGAATTACGCGGCATGGCTGCACATGCGGCTCATGAAAGGCTTGCGCGGAACCATGGCCGCCTATTGGGCGCTGGCTGGGTTGCTGGTCACCAGCTTCGCCTTCCTGGGCGTCAATATGTTCCTGTCCGGGCTGCATTCTTACGGCGAACTGTAAGCGGTCGAGGGGTCAGACCCTTGGGTCTGACCCCCGGCGGGCTCTATGGCAGTTCTTTGTGGGGTCAGACCCCGTACGGGGTCTGACCCCTTGGCGTGTTCCATGGCAGCTCCTTATGGGCTCAGACCCCATGCGGGGTCTGAGCCCTTTCCAAGCGTGCCTGATCCGCGCCGCCATTCTTTGCTGGCATATATATCTGGATATTGTAGAATTTACAGTTGGACGCTCGACGACATACAATGTCATGGTTGGCGCGGGCTCGAACAGCCTATCTACATATGCAGCAATAATAACCAATAACCATGTTGGCAGCCTCGAAAGCATCGAACAATCAAGCCCGTGCAGACAGCCTGACCGTGGATGCGCTCGATGCCAACCTGCGCCTCTTGAACGAATTCCTTCCGGTGCAAGGCTGGGCCTGCATGTCCAGCGTCGTGGGTGCGCAGCCGCTAGCCGTGGGCACCGGCGCATTCACCAGTCCGACGGTGGACACGCTCACTGCCTTGGCGGGTGGCCAATGGGTCGAAAGCCGGGCCCTTGCGCATCTTTTTACACGCAGCCTGAATGCCGCCGAGCAGCTGCAGTTTTTCACCGGCCATCTTCAAGACGTGCAGGCGGGCGACTGCCTGCTGAAATTCAATCTGTTCAATGAGCGCCAGGAGCCGACCGGCTGCATTCTGGGCATCGCGGAACAGGCGGTCATAGACGGCGCGACGCACGAGGACTGGCGCCGTGTCAGGGCCTGCGCGCGCACTATTTCATTCACGGTGGATCTTTGTGCTGAACTGCTTGTCGCCAACGAGCTGGTCAACGAGATGCAGCGCGACGTTTTCATCGACGCGCTGACCGGCGTGCTGAATCGGGCGGGATGGATGCGCCGGCTCAAGCAGATCGAAGCCCAATGCATGAAATCCGGTGCCGATGCCGCCATTGTCATGTTCGACCTGGACTTCCTGAAAGTCGTCAACGACACCCATGGCCACTCCGCGGGCGACGACCTCCTGCGCCTGACCGCGCAGACGATATCCTCCGCCTTGCGCAGTTCGGACTCGGTGGGCAGGCTGGGCGGCGATGAATTCGGTGTGGTGACCTACAGCACCACGCCGGCCATTGCGCAGCTGCTGATCGCGCGGCTTGAGTCCGCGCTTGCCCGCGTGAACGTCAACGTGTCGCTTGGCATGGCGCTCAAGTCCGAGGCCGGCACGCTTGAGTCCGCGCTGGAACTGGCGGACGAGCGCATGTACGCCTACAAGCGCAACAAGACGGTGCCCCGCAGCGTTCGCCGCCCGATCCTGACCGAAACCGAAGCTAGTCTCGATTCTGCCGCAAGATGAACGACCTGGTATCCGGGTCGGACACCAGGTCCAGGATGGAAGTCGCGTTCAGGATGTCAATGGGCGGCTTCGCCTTGGAAACCGCGTAACCCTGCACATAGTCTATGCCCATTTCCTTCAGGGCCTCCAGCGTGTCGCAGTCTTCCACCCATTCCGCGATGCTCTTCATGCCCAGGTTGCGGGCGAGTTCGCTGATGGTGCGCACGATGGCCTTGTTGGTCTCGTGGGCCAGCATATCCTTGATCAGCGCGCCATCGATCTTGATGGCGTCGGCCGGCAGCTCCTTCAGGTACGAGAACGAGGAATAACCGGCGCCGAAGTCGTCCAGCGCGATGTGGGCGCCCATGCGACGCAGGCGCAGCATGAACTGCCGCGTGCGATTCAGATCCTGCAGCGCGACGCCCTCGGTGATCTCGACATACAGGAGCTTGCACAGATGCTCATAGCGCTCCAGGATGCTGAACAGCGAATTGATGAACTTCTCGTCGTTCAGGGACACGCCGCTCAGGTTCACGTTGACGAAGCGGGTGCTTGGCAGGCGGCTTTCGTGTTTTGCCAGCCATTCCAGCGTCGCCGTGAACACCCACTTGTCTATCAGGGTGATGGTGCCGTTCTCTTCGGCGGAGGCGATGAATTTTCCGGAAGGAATGAGCGAACCCGTGGAATCGCGCACCCGCAGCAGCGCCTCGAAGTTGAGCGATTCCATGGGGCTGTCCAGCGACATGATCGGCTGCATGTCCAGATACAGGCCGCGTGGCGAATGACCGCCTTCCAGCTGGTCGAACAGCCGGAGCTCTTCCGCATGTTCCTGCAGTTCCAGGGAGTTTTCCTCGTATACCATCACATCGCGGCGGCGCTTGCGGGCGTCCCGGCAGGCATGGCTGGCGGCGGAAATCGCATCTTTGACCGTCATGCCCATGTTCAGCGCCACGACGCCCATGGCGGTGGCGATCTGGAAGGCGCGGGCGCCGATGTTGAAGGACGTCGTGTTGATGCTGTCGCTGACCTGGGTGGCGAGTTTCTTGGCTTCCGCCGCAGTGCATCCGGTAAACAGAATCACGAATTCGTCGCCGCCGATGCGTCCCACCTTTTGTTCTTCGGTCAGGTTGGCCTGGATCCGTTCGCAGACCAGCTTCAGGACTTCGTCGCCGGCGGTATGTCCGAACAGCCCATTGATGCGCTTGAAGTGCTCGAGGTCGAGGTAGGCCAGCGCGCAGGGCACGCCTTGCGCAACGCTGTTCAGGGCCTCCTTGACGGCTTTTTCTATGCCGCGTCGATTCAATACCTCGGTGAGCGGATCGTTGTCGGCCAGGGAACGCAAACGCTGTATGGTCTGCGTACGTGCCGTGACGTCGAGCAGGGAGCCGTCGATATGGCTACCGGACAGGGCCGCCTGAAGGACGAAATGCTGCGGCCGGCCAGCTTTGGATGCGGAGTCGAGCAGCTTGATTTCGACTTCGTTGCCCGCTTTTGTCGCGCTCGCGACAGCGGCCCATTCCTGGGGTTCGAAATAGTCGGTCCAGCGACTGGTTTGGCCGTGGCGGGCCGGAATGCCGAGCATCTGTTCCAGGACCTGCGACATGCGCAGAAAGACGCCGGAAGAGTCGAGGGTGAACATTCCCACCGGTGTCATCGCATAATTGCTGATCAGCTCGGTCTGGACGCGAATGCGCTCCAGCGTGTCCTCGCGCATGCGCTCGGCCACCGCCAGCGCAACCGTGACGCTGGACAGAAGCAGGGCAATGACGCCGTTGAAGATGTCGGTGAACTCCGTGCGGCCGAACAGAGCGATGAGAATTCCCGAAAACATGACGCACAGCGCCATGCTCAGGGCTACCACATGCCACATCCAGAACCGGGATGGGGTACGGTAGATATTGAGCGCCAGGAGGAAAGCCACGACCAGGATGCCGAATCCGCAGGTGACCCACATCAGGGGCTCGAACCATTCATAGGGCAAGAGAAACGAGCCGGCCAGCAATGCGAGCCCCGACCATTGCGCCGCCCGCAGCAAACGAGGGTGGCTGACGTTGTGCGCACCCCGGAAAAGCTGCGTGAAAAGCGTATAGGTCAGCAGGAAATAAGCGGCGACGGTGACTTGGCGAATGAACGGCATCCATTCCATGGGGATGCTGTGCCCCAGCCAGTGGTTGTCCCACCCCATGGCGTAGGCGCCCAGGCGCAGGTTGCCCACCAGCCAGGCAGCCAGGAGCAGATAGGTCCATGTCTTGGTCGTCAGGGCAATGACGACAATGAACAGCGCCATGGTCAACAGGCCGCCTTCCAGCAGGCCCATGCCGCGCTCATAGCGATTATTGGACTTGATCAGGTCCGGCGTGTCCCAGAGATTCACGGAGAGCGCGCCGGTTTCCGACAATTTCGCCTTACAAAGAATCGAGGCCGGCAGCGGCACACCGTCGAGAGCGATCGAGTAGCCCTGCTTGGAGATGCGGATGGAGCCTTGGGTGTTGCGCTGTTCGACCTCTCCGAGCGTCGTCATGCTGTGCACATTCCAGCAGGATAGCGACTGGAGCAGCCGGGTCGGAATTTCCAGCGCCGAATGGGCAAGGCTGGCGTCGCCTGGCACGTTGATCAGCAGCCAGCTGGCGGGACTGACGGGAGCGGCCGGATTCGGGGCGCGGCCCTTGAGATCGGCCAGGGCGCCATATGGAGTCAGTATGGCGTCCGGATCCGGGACATGCCGGAATTCGAGCCGTTGGGCGTTCGTGGCCGGGTAGCGCTCGGGCAGAAGCATGACGGCCAGCACGGAGCACAACACAATGATCGCAGGAAGCAGATAGAGCGAAAAATAATAGATCAGCCGGCTTCGGAGGCTTGTGATCCTCTTGCCCAGCTTCCTGCGAGTTATAGTCGAGACCGTCATGATCTATAAGGCCAGCCCTTGTCTTGTGCGATGATACAGCGGCCGCTCCAGTGAAAGCGGCCAGGGATTGCCCCACATCTGCTTAACGGCACCGAATTCACATTCTTTATGCCGCAGCGACAGGAAGACAAACACACACAAGCGGGCAGGCCCTAGTCGTTCGGCAAGGTGGTCTCGGTGGCGAAGAGGTCCTGGACTTTTTCGCGCGGGCGGACGACATGGTCGGCCTTGCCGTCTACGATGATCTCGGCCGGCCGCGGGCGCGTATTGTATTGGCTGGCCATGGTGAAGGCATAGGCGCCGGCCGACATGACAGCAAGAAGATCCCCCTGCTGGATATCCAGCTGGCGGTCGCGCGCCAGCCAGTCGCCGCTTTCGCAAACCGGGCCCACGACGTCGTAGTGCGGCGCTTGAGCGTCGCCGCCACGGGGTGTTACGGGTTCGACGCCGTGCCAGGCGCTATAGAGGGTGGGACGGATCAGGTCGTTCATGGCCGCGTCCACGATGGCGAAGTTCTTGGTTTCGCCATGCTTCAGGTATTCCACCTTGGTTAGCAGCACGCCGGCGTTGCCCACCAGCGAACGCCCGGGCTCGAGCACGATTTCAAGGTGGTCCAGGCCGTTTGCCTTCAGAACCTGGAAGACATTGTCCAGCAAGGTCGAGGGCGACAAAGGCGTTTCATCGGTATAGCGTATGCCTATTCCGCCGCCCAGGTCGAGATGCTTGAGATGTATGCCGTGCTCAGCCAAGGTCTTGATGAGCTTGATGAGCTTGTCCAGGGCGTCCAGGTAGGGGCCGACCTCGGTGATCTGCGAGCCGATGTGGCAGTCGACCCCGACGATTTCCAGGCCGGGCAGCGATTGAGCGCGCTGGTAGACAGTCAGCGCGTGACCGATGGCGATGCCGAACTTGTTGTCCTTGAGTCCGGTGGATATATAAGGGTGGGTCTTGGCGTCGACGTCGGGGTTCACACGTAGCGATATCGCAGCCGTTTTTCCAGCCGCTTCGGCCACGGCGGAAAGCTGCAGCAGTTCGGCTTCGGATTCGACATTGAAGCATTTGACGCCGGCTTCCAGCGCGGCCTTCATTTCCCAGGCCTGTTTGCCCACGCCCGAGAACACGATACGGGATGGGTCGCCGCCGATGGCCAGCACGCGAGCCAGTTCGCCGCCCGAGACGATGTCGAAGCCGGCGCCCAGCGTCTTGAATTCGTTGAGCACCGCCAGGTTCGAATTGGCTTTCATGCCGTAGCAGACCAGCACTTTGCGATCGCCGATGGCCGACCGGTAGGATTCCCATGCGTCGCGCAGGGCTTGGCGCGAGTACACATAAAGAGGCGTGCCGTATTTCTGGGCCAACACGGGAAGCGCGAGATCTTCGACGTGCAGGACGCCGTTCTTGTGTTGAAAGTGCGGGGCTACTGTCATTCTTTCTTTTCGGATGGGGTGGTGGGAACGGTGCCCGACGTGGGCGGCGCTACCAATGATTCGTCGGGGGCCGGGGGCGGTGGCATATACAGCGGGCCTTTGTAGCCGCAGGCGGCAACCAGGGCAAGCAGGGACAGGCCGGCGGCCATGCGCCAAACCCGGTGGACGGCAGTCTGTTTGTAAGGCGCTTGCATGAGAAGCTCCAGTGGCAGGGAAAAAGTGAGCGGCTGGCCCGTGCTAATGATAGCGCATGGGCCAGCCATCCGTTAGAACGGAATGGTCGTCTCTTTGGGAAGGCCTTCGGAGCGGACACCGGTCAATTGATTGAGCAGGTTGCTGATGCCGTCGGACCCGCCGCCATCGACGGGAATGTCTTGCGCCGAGGGGAGGCCGACACGTGCGACCGCCTGGCCGGGGGGGAATTCCGAGAAATAGTATTCGCCATTCACCAGCGTGAGCCCGCTGGGCAGCGGGCCCGGCGGCGTCTGTGGCTGATCTTTGAGCGTGGTGCGCATGTAGTTGAGCCAGATCGGCAGGGACGCGCCGCCACCGGTTTCGCTGGAGCCCAGCGAGCGAGGCTGATCGAAGCCCATCCAGGCGATGCCCACAAGCTTGGGCGTGAACCCTGCGAACCAGGCGTCGTGCGAATCGTTGGTGGTGCCGGTCTTGCCGCCGATGTCGTTGCGCTTGAGTTCTCGGTGGACTCGTGCGCCCGTGCCCTGGGTTGCCACACCGCGCATCATGTCGTTCATGACGTAGACGGTGCGCGGATCGATGGCCCGCGCCGCCGCATCGCCGGCCATGATGGGCTTGGATTGCATGATGACCTTGCCGGCGCTGTCCGTGACGTGGTCGATCAGGTAGGGCGGCACGCGGTAGCCGCCGTTGGCGAAGACGGCGTAGGCCCCCGCGAGCTGCAAGGGGGTGACGCTGCCCGCGCCGAGCGCGAGGGGCAGTACCGCGGGCTGGCGTTCGCGATCGAAACCGAAGCGCGTCAGATAGTCTTGCACGTATTTGGGGCCCACCGCCTGCATGATGCGAATGGACACCATGTTCTTCGACTTGTACAGGGCTTGCCGCATGGTCAGCATGGGTTCGTACTTGCCGCCGTAGTTTTTGGGTGTCCAGGCCTTGGAGCCGGTCTGGGCCGCCGTCAGGACGAAGGGTTCGTCGGAAATTTGCGTGGCGGGAGTCAGCCCGCGTTCCAGGGACGAAGCATAGATGAAAGGCTTGAACGCCGAACCGGGCTGGCGCCAGGCCTGCGTGACGCGGTTGAATTTCCCTTCTTCGAAGTCGAAGCCGCCCACCATGGACTGGATGGCGCCGTCCTGGGAGCGTAGCGAAACGAACGCCGCCTGGACGGTGGGCATGTTGATGACCTCCCAGTGGTCGCCGTTCTTGTGCACGTAGACCACCGACCCACGTTGTATGCGGACGTTTTCCTTGGCGTTCTTGACCAGGCCCCGCGCGACGATGCGCAATGCGCCTTTGTCGGTGATCTCAATGATTTCGGAGGAGGAACGGGCGGCCGTGATTTTCTCGGGGGACGCCGACAGCACGACGGCCGTGAGGACATCCACGTTATCGGGGTATTTTTCCTGCAGTTCATCCAGCAGGGTGTCCAGCCGCGCCGGGTTTTTCTCTATGCCTTCGGGAAGGTCCAGCGTCTCTTCGGGGCCGGGGTAAGGCGCACGCCGGGTGTAATCGAGTATGCCCTCGCGCACGGCCTGGTAGGCCGCTTCCTGGTCTTTCGACTGCACCGTGGTGTAGACGTTGAATCCGCGCGAATAGATGTTGTCCTGGTAGACGCCATACAGCAGCTGCCGCGCCAGTTCCGCCACATATTCGCCGTGAATGGCGTAGCCGCCCGCGGGCGTGCCTGGCGCCGACTTGAGCACGATTTCCTGCTTGACGGCTTCCTGGTGTTCGGCTTCGGTCAGGTAGCCCAGGTTCTTCATGCGGTTCAGTACGTAAAGCTGGCGCGTTTTTGCCCGTTCGAAGTTGGCGATGGGATTGAAGCGCGAGGGGGCCTTGGGGATGCCCGCGAGCATGGCGGCCTCGGCGGGCGTGACGTCGCCCAGCTGCTTGCCGAAGTAGGTGCGCGATGCCGCGGCAAAGCCATAGGCGCGATGGCCCAGGTATATTTGGTTCATGTAAAGATCAAGGATCTGATTCTTGGTCAGCGTGGCCTCGATCTTGAAGGTAAGAAGCAGCTCGTAAAACTTGCGCGTATAGGTTTTTTCCGATGACAGATAGAAATTGCGCGCCACTTGCATCGTAATGGTGCTGGCGCCCTGCGATTTCGAGAGATTGGTCAGGTTGGCGATGACGGCCCGGCCGACCCCCATCCAGTCTATGCCGCCGTGCTGGTAAAAGCGGTCGTCTTCGGCTGATAGAATGGCCGATTTCATGACATCGGGTATTTCGTCGAAACGCAGCACGTTGCGGCGCTCTTCGCCGAATTCTCCAATGAGCACCTTGTCGGCCGTATAGATGCGCAACGGCACCCGCGGGCGATAGTCGATCATGGCGCTGAGGTCGGGCAGGTTGGGCCAGGCCAGCGCAAGCGCGAGCGAACCCAGCAAGGCGCCGCACAGTCCAAGGCCCGCCACGAAAATGGTCGCCTTGAGAAAGAAGCGGCCTATCCATGAGCCGGATGCGCCGGAGGTGCTTTTGGGGGATTTGTCAGAGGAACTCATTAGGTGCGATTTTAAGTCCAAGCCGGGTGGGACTATGATTTGCGCTTCAGGTTTATGTAACCGAGTAATGCAGTGTAGCGGCGTGCATCCGGCTTGCAAGTGGGATAATACACAAATGATTGATTCTTTACCTTTTCAGCCCCCAGAAACCGGGCACGGCCTTGGTCCGCCGTCCGATGTGCCGCAGGCTACATTGCCTTACGACGCGCCCGTTTTCCTGGTTGGCATGATGGGTGCCGGAAAAACCACAATCGGGCGCCAGCTCGCGCGGGCTCTGGGCCGGGAATTCATCGACCTGGACCACGAGCTCGAAGCCCGCTGCGGCGTCAAGGTCGCCTTGATCTTCGACATTGAAGGCGAAGAAGGGTTCCGGAAGCGCGAAACCGCAGCACTGGACGAGTGCTCGCAAAGACGCGGCATCGTCCTGGCTACCGGCGGAGGCGCCGTACTGGCGGCCGAGAACCGCGGCTATCTGAAAGAGCGTGGCGTGGTGGTGTATTTGCGCGCCGGCGCAGACGAGCTGTACCGGCGCGTGGCGCGGGACCGAAATCGCCCGTTGCTTCAGACCGCCGACCCTCAGGGCCGCCTGCGCGACCTGCTGGCCGAACGCGAGCCGCTGTATGAAAGCGTGGCGCACGTCACATTCGAAACCGGCACCATGCCTTTGCCGCAAGTGCTGCGTGCCTTGCTGCCCTTGCTTCAACAACATAAGGTGAACCCATGAGTACAGTGCAGGTGGATACGCCGGGAGGGCGGTATCCCATCCATGTGGCGCCTGGACGTCTGGACCGCTTGGCGGAAAGCATACCCGCCGACGCCACCGCCATTGCGCTCGTTACCAACCCCACGGTTGCCTCCATCTATGGCGAGCGCGCGGAACGGGCGCTGGCTCGCAGCGGCAAGCCGGTCATTCGGATCACGCTGCCGGATGGCGAGGCGCACAAGGACTGGCAAACGCTGAATCTTGTTTTCGATGGCCTGTTGCAGGGCCGCCACGATCGCAAGAGCGTGCTGGTTGCGCTGGGAGGCGGTGTCATCGGAGACATGTGCGGTTTCGCGGCGGCCAGCTACATGCGCGGCATACGGTTTCTTCAGGTTCCCACTACGCTGCTTGCACAAGTGGATTCCTCGGTGGGCGGCAAGACCGCCATCAATCATCCGCTGGGCAAGAACATGATCGGGGCGTTCTACCAACCGGTCGCCGTGGAGATCGATACCGATGTCCTTCAGACACTGCCTGCGCGGGAAATCTCGGCGGGCTTGGCGGAAGTCATCAAATACGGATTGATCATCGATGCGGAATTCTTCGACTGGTGCGAACGGAACGCTTCGAAATTGCGTTCCCTGGATCCGGAAGCCATCACCTATGCCATTCGGCGGTCCTGCGAACTCAAGGCCCATGTTGTGTCGCAAGATGAACGGGAAACCGGCTTGCGGGCCATTCTTAACTTCGGGCACACCTTCGGCCATGCGATCGAGGCCGGGCTGGGGTATGGGCAGTGGCTGCACGGGGAAGCCGTCGGCTGCGGCATGGTCCAGGCGGCCGAACTGTCGGTGCTGACGCATGGGCTGCCGCCGGCGGACGCGCGGCGCGTCCGCGCGCTGGTCGAGGCCATAGGCTGCCCCGTCCAGCCTCCCGACCTTGGCGTGGATCGATGGATAGACCTGATGCAGGTCGACAAGAAAACGGAAGGCGGGACCCTGCGCTTCATCCTGCTGCCCGAAATCGGGCGGGCCTGCTTCGAGCCGGCGCCGCTCGACGCCTTGAGGCGGGTGCTGGCGTCCACGGTTTCCGCCGCGGGCGAGCAGCCCCCGCTGCCTTCCGGCATCAGCGTGTAAGGGGCGGCGATGACGCGGCTTGCTCCCTACGCTTCCCATGCCGAGCAAACACGCGGTCGCCGGTACGACGAAGCGCCACCCGTCGGCCGCAACCAGTTTCAGCGCGACCGCGACCGCATCATCCATTGCAATGCTTTCCGCCTGCTCGAATACAAGACGCAGGTTTTCATCAATCACGAAGGCGACCTTTTCCGCACAAGGCTGACCCACAGCATCGAAGTCGCCCAGATCGCCCGGACCCTTGCGCGCAACCTGGGCCTGCACGAAGACCTGACTGAAGCCATCTCGCTGGCCCACGACCTGGGCCACACCCCGTTCGGTCATGCCGGCCAGGATGAGCTCAATGCCTGCATGCGCGAATTCGCGCCGCAGGCGGGGGGATTCGAGCACAATCTGCAAAGCTTGCGCGTCGTCGATGAGCTCGAAGAGCGCTATGCCGCCTTCAATGGCCTGAACCTGTGCTTCGAAACCCGCGAGGGGATACTCAAGCATTGCTCGGCAAAACACGCCGAAAGGCTGGGCGATGTGGGCGAGCGCTTCCTGACGCGCACGCAGCCCTCTCTGGAGGCTCAGATCGCCAACCTGGCAGACGAAATTGCTTACAACAACCACGATATCGACGACGGCCTGCGATCGGGCCTGATCACGGTCGAGCAGCTGCAAATGCTGGAAATTTTTGCCACGCACCATGCGCAGGTAAAGCGTCGTTACCCATCCATCGAAAAGCGGCGCCTGGTGGCAGAGATCATTCGGGCAATGATCAACACCCTGGTGGTCGACCTCACGGAAACCACCCTGGAGAATATCCGGCGCTACCAGCCGGACAGCGCCGACGCGGTTCGCGCATGCCCCCCGCTGGCGGCATTCTCGGTCGGCATGCGCCAGCAGGCGGATGCGCTCAAGCGCTTTCTGTTCGAAAACCTGTACCGCCATTATCGCGTCATGCGCATGACCGGCAAGGCGCGCCGCATCGTCCGGGATCTCTTCACCGCTTTCCTGAACGACCCGCGCCTGCTGGCCAACGACTACCGGCGCGACGACCCCAGCGCACAGGCCCGCGCCATAGCCGACTACATCGCGGGCATGACCGACCGCTACGCCATACGCGAGCATGGCCAGATCTTCCGGATGGAGTCCTGAGTTTGTTGGGGTCAGACCCCGTATTGAGCTTGTCGGGGTCAGACCCCATGCGGGGTCTGACCCCTCGACCCTCTGCTATTGTGATGCCGGGGTCAGACCCCATACGGGGTCTGACCCCTTGGACTCCAACAGAGGCCGAAGATAGCTGCCGGTATGGCTCTCTGGGCAGGCGGCGATGTCCTCGGGGGTGCCTTGAGCAACGATGCGGCCGCCGCCGCTGCCGCCTTCGGGGCCCATGTCGATGACCCAGTCCGAAGTCTTGATGACGTCGAGGTTGTGCTCGATGATCACGACGGTGTTGCCGCCGTCGACCAGCTTGCGCAGTACGTCGAGCAGCAACGCGATGTCCTGGAAATGCAGGCCGGTCGTGGGCTCATCCAGGATATAGAGCGTCCGGCCGGTGCTGCGCTTGGAGAGCTCCAGCGACAGCTTCACGCGCTGCGCTTCGCCGCCGGACAATGTCGTGGCCGCTTGGCCCAGCCGCACATACGACAAGCCGACGTCGATCAGCGTTTGCAGTTTGCGTGAAATAGTGGGCACGGCTTCGAAATAGCTCAGCGCCTGCTCGACCGTCAGATCCAGGACTTCACTGATGGTCTTGCCGCGATAGCGGATCTCCAGGGTCTCGCGGTTGTAGCGCTTGCCGCCGCACACATCGCAAGGCACGTACATATCCGGCAGGAAGTGCATCTCGACCTTGACGACACCGTCTCCCTGGCAGGCTTCGCATCTGCCGCCCTTGACGTTGAAGGAAAAACGCCCGGGGTCGTAGCCGCGCGTCCGCGCTTCGGGCACGCCCGCGAACAGCTCGCGTATAGGGGTGAACATGCCGGTGTAGGTGGCCGGATTGCTGCGCGGCGTGCGCCCGATGGGGCTTTGATCCACATTGATGATCTTGTCGAAATTCGACAGGCCGTCGAGCGTATCGAAAGGTGCCGGCTCGGCCTGGGCCCGATGCAACTGCTGCGCCACAGCGGTCGCCAGCGTATCGTTGATCAGCGTGGATTTGCCCGAACCCGATACGCCGGTCACACACACCAGGCGGCCGGCGGGGATGGCCAGGTCCACGTCCTTCAGGTTGTTGCCCCGGCAGCCCGTCAGCCTGAGCCAGGGCATGTCGGGCGCCACCGGGCGGCGATCAGGAATCGCGATGCGTCGTCTTCCGCTCAGGTACAGGCCGGTCAGGGAGTTCTCGTCGTTTGCCAATTGCTGGGGCGAGCCCTGGGCCACGATGCGTCCGCCGTGTTCTCCGGCGCCCGGGCCCATGTCCAGCACGAAATCGGCGGCCCGTATCATGTCTTCATCGTGTTCGACGACGATTACGCTGTTGCCCAGATCGCGCAGATGCTGGAGCGTCTGGATCAGGCGGTCATTGTCTCGTTGGTGCAAGCCGATGGACGGCTCGTCGAGCACATACATGACGCCGGTCAGGCCGGATCCGATCTGGCTGGCAAGGCGTATGCGTTGCGCTTCGCCGCCGGAGATGGTGTCGGCGCTCCGGTCCAGCGACAGATAGCTCAGCCCGACGTTGTTCAGGAACGCCAAGCGGGCTTCGATTTCGCGCACGATGCGTTCCGCGATTTCTTTCTTCGCGCCCGTCAATTCCAGCGACTGGAACCATTCCAGGCAAGCCGAAAGCGAAAGCGCCTCGACTTCATAGATGGCGCAGCCACGGCGCTCCCCCTCGCGGCGCTCGTTTCCGATCAGGACATGCCTGGCCTCGGGACGCAGGCGCGAACCGTGGCAGTCCGGACAGACCTTGGTATGCCGGTACTTGCCGAGTTCTTCACGCACGGCGCTGGAGTCCGTCTCCCGCCAGCGGCGCTCCAGATTGGGAATGATGCCTTCGAAGGGATGCTTCTTGACGGAGGTGCGGCCCTTTTCGTTGAGATAGAGAAACGAGATTTCCTCGTCGCCCGACCCGTACAGGACACGCTCCCGGATTTCCGGAGGGAGCTCTTCGAAAGGCGTGTCGATATCGAAGCCATAGTGCGCCGCCAGGCTGGTCAGCAGCGTATGCGTGAAGGCATTGCGCTTGTCCCAGCCGGCAATCGCGCCACTGGTCAGGCTCAGCTCGGGAAAAGCCACGACACGCTTGGGGTCGAAGAAATCAACTTGGCCGAGCCCATCGCAACTGGGGCAGGCGCCGACGGGGTTGTTGAAGCTGAAGAGCCGGGGTTCTAGCTCGGTCAGGCTGTGATGGCATACAGGACAGGCGTAGCGGCTTGAGAAGGGATGCTCTTCGCTGGTATCCATGTTCAGGGCGATGGCGCGGCCTTCGGCCAGCATCAGGGCGGTTTCAAAGCTTTCGGCCAGCCTTTGCTGGCTTTCGGGCTTGATACGAAGCCGATCGATGACGACGTCGAAGTCGTGCTTGCCGGTTTTTTTGAGGGGCGCCAGTTCGTCGATGGCCAGCATTTCGCCGTTCACCCGCACGCGCACGAAACCTTGCGCTTGCAAGCTGGCGCACTCGTCCTCGAAGCTGCCTTTGCGCGACCGGGCAAGGGGGGCGAGGATGGCGAGACGAGTCTCGGGCGCCCAGGAAAGCACTTTATCGACCATCTGGCTGACGCTCTGTGCCTGCAAGGGAAGGCCGTGCTCGGGGCAATAAGGGGTGCCGACCCGCGCGTACAATAGCCGCAGATAGTCGTGAATCTCGGTAATGGTTCCCACTGTGGAGCGCGGATTATGGCCGGCCGATTTCTGTTCGATGGAAATGGCGGGCGACAGGCCTTCGATGAGGTCGACATCCGGTTTATCCATCAGTTGCAGGAACTGGCGCGCGTAGGCCGACAGGCTTTCGACATAGCGGCGCTGGCCCTCCGCGTACAGGGTATCGAAAGCCAGCGACGACTTGCCCGACCCCGACAGCCCCGTAATGACGACGAGCTGGTGGCGTGGCAGGTCCACTGAAATATTCTTCAGATTGTGCGTACGGGCGCCCCGGATGCGTATCGCTTCCATAAGCTTGGTGGTTACGTCTTTTAAAGGCCAACTTGTTACTATAACGCGCTGTCGGATTCCGTGTGCCGGTGACTTCTATGGTCCAATGCAGTCACGGCGCCAGACCAGGACACTATTTCACGAATCTTATGAGTACTCCCGCCGCCCGTCCGGGCCACTCCCCGAAAACCCGGCTCAAGCTGACTCCGGTTGAACGGCGCGCCAGCATTACGCTCGCGCTGCTGTTTGCGTCCAGGATGCTGGGCCTGTTCTTGCTGACGCCCATCTTCGCCGTGGCGGCGCAGGCCATTCCGGGCGGCAATGACGCGACGCGCGTAGGCCTGGCGCTGGGCGCTTACGGCCTGACGCAGGCCGTCATGCAGATACCGCTGGGCATGGCGTCCGATCGCTTCGGCAGGCGTCCGGTAATCGTGTTCGGCATGGTGCTGTTCATTGTGGGCGGCGTCATTTGCGCGCTTGCGGAAAACGTCGACTGGATCATCGTCGGACGCGTGATCCAGGGCCTGGGCGCGGTGTCGGCGGCGATTACCGCCTGGGTGGCCGATGCCACCCGTCCGGAAGTGCGCACGCGAGCCATGGCCATGGTGGGCGGCTCCATCGGCATTTCATTTGCGGTGTCGCTGGTCCTTTCACCCGTGCTGGTGGGGGAATTCGGGTTGTCCGGCCTGTTCTGGGCGATCAGCCTGCTGGGTTTCGTCTGCCTGCTGATCGCCAGCTTCGTGGTGCCGGTCGTGCCTTTGGCCAAGACGCCCATCGTGCAGGCGCGGCCGCGCGATGTCCTGGCCCATGTCGACCTGCTGCGGCTGAACTTCGGGGTATTCTGCCTGCACTTCATCCTGATGGCGCTGTTCATCGTCGCGCCCGGCATGCTCGCCAGACTGGGCGGCTATGACACCGCCAGCCTGTGGCAGGTGTATCTGCCCGTCATCCTGCTGTCGTTCGTCCTGATGGTACCGGCCGTTTTCTATACGGAAACCCGCCGCATGCACAAATTGGCGCTGGAAATCGCGGTGGCAGGGCTGGTGGTCGTGCTGGCGGTCATGCCGCTGGCCAGTCAAAGCTTCCCGGCGGTGGTCATATTGCTGGTGGGGTTCTTCATCGCCTTCAATATCCTGGAGGCCTTGCAGCCTTCGCTGGTTTCCCGCGTGGCGCCACCAGAGTACAAAGGACTGGCACTGGGCTTCTACAATACGGCCCAGTCGCTGGGCGTATTCCTGGGGGGGGCGGCCGGCGGCGTGCTCACGTCGTTGCAGCGCCCTTCCTCGGTATTTTTATTGTCGGCGGCGATGGGTTTTGCATGGTTCCTGACGGCTCGCGGGTTCAAGGACCGATACTGAGCGAGACAATTCCGCACCATAGCGCTATTACGGTAAACCCTGGCAAGGTGTCCGTCATTCGTCGATAATTGACATCAGTCTGAAATTTTCAAGTTAAAGGTACTAGTCATGGCCTCAGTCAATAAAGTCATTCTCGTCGGCAACCTGGGACGAGATCCGGAAGTGCGCTACAGCCCTGACGGCGCCGCCATCTGCAATGTTTCCATTGCCACCACGTCACAATGGAAAGACAAGGTAACGGGCGAAAGGCGCGAAGAAACCGAATGGCACCGCGTCGTGTTCTACAACCGGCTTGCCGAAATCGCCGGTGAATACCTCAAGAAGGGCCGTTCGGTCTACGTCGAAGGCCGCCTCAAGACACGCAAATGGCAAGACAAGGACACCGGCGCTGACCGCTACAGCACGGACATCGTCGCCGACCAGATGCAGATGCTGGGCGGCCGCGAAGGCGGCGATGCCGGCATGGGCGGCGGCGACTTCAACCAGGCGCCCGCGCCGCAACGCCAGCGGCCGGCACAACAGCCCCGCCCCGCCGCACCGGCCGCACCCGCAGCCAACCTGGCCGACATGGACGACGATATTCCGTTCTAGCAGGCTAGGGGTCAGACCCCATACGGGGTCTGACCCCGCTCTCGCGCCATTACCTATGGAAAATTGGCTGGGGTCAGACCCCGCATGGGGTCTGACCCCTCCTTCGCCACTTGCGTCCATTTAAAGATATATTTAATATATGCCTTTAATGGCCAGGCAAAAGCCTGCCAGCCCTCAATTCCCATATTCAAGGACTAAAGATGCAGGTAGGAATGCTTAAACTGGCCGGCCTGAAGGGCGATCAATGCGCCGTCAAGGTAGCCGATGCGCTCAAATCGATCAAAGGCGTGGAGAAGGCCGACGTGTCCTTTCAAAACGGAAAGGCTACCGTCACGTTTGATGAGTCGCTGGTGTCTACGCAGCGTCTCAAGGTGGCGGTGGAAGACGCTGGCTATGGCATTGCCAAGCCTGTCCACGGCGAAGACGGCGCCTGCTGCGGAGGTTGCGGCGGTTGAGCCGGGGTCAGACCCCATGCGGGGTCTGACCCCGGGCCTTCGGCGGAGCTATGGTGCCACCGAGGCGCGCAGCATCCGCTTCCAACTGCTGTTTCACGCCTGCAGCCACGTCCATGCCTTGTTCTAGAAAGGTATCGACCACGGCGGGCGAAGTGGGCGCGCGGAAAATCTCGGCCTGCTTCAGTTCTCGGGTAAGGTAAAGATCGTAGGCGCTACCTTTGCCCACGACGATTCGCCTGCCGGGCCGGTCAACTTCATCGTTGTTCCGCAGCGGGGATGAGTCTGCCACGAGATAGGCGCCCTCGATGAGTACATAGGCGGCGGTAAACGCGATTTCCCGGCCTCGCACCGGATCGATGGCGAAGAAGCCTATATCCGCTTTCTGTTCGGCGACCGCCTGCACCGATTTGCCCGCCGCATCGAACACCACCAGTTCCAGGCCCAGCTCCAGCCGCTCGGCCAAAGCCCGGGCAAGGTCCACCGAAACACCGCAGGGAGCGCCTGTGGACGGATCTTTATTCGCGAGGATGGGATTTCCCAAATTAATAGACGCACGCATCACGCCCGTGGGCGCAAATGCTTGCCGCATGCTCGCGGCAGCGGACTGATTCAAAATGGTGGGGAAAACGCTGTCATGCTTCGACAATTTGGCCTCCAATCGGGTTTCGATGCCGTCCGGGCCGCGAACTTGCCGGCTGCAGGGCCGATTCTACGCCGCTAGCACCGCATTCGAAATCAAACCGCGTATCGAGGCCGGAATCGCCTTCCTTTCTGCTCCGACAGATCCTGGACGAGCACTATGCTCCGACATGACCGGATATGCAATGCTGGAATGCAGCTTTGCATATCCCAAGCGCAGATCCGTCTCGCTATACTTGGCTTGCCCCAATAATCAGATTCAACGAAGGCGCGAGGTGGACAAATGAAGATAGCTGTTCTTGACGATTATCAGGCGGTAGCCGAACGTTGCGGAAACTGGGCGGCCTTGGGCGCCGATGCGTCGGTGGAGTTCTTCACGCAGCCCATACCAGCGGAACAGCTTCCGGAAAGACTCAAGCCATACGATGTGATCGTCGCCATGCGCGAACGCACGCCGTTTCCCGGGACGCTGCTTCGGCAACTGCCGAATCTTCGCCTGCTGGTGACTACGGGTTCGCGCAACCGGGCGATCGATATTCCGGCCTGCCGCGAACTGGGCGTTCCCGTCTGCGGTACGGACAGCGATCCATTCCTCGCGGCGGAGTTGGCATGGGCGCTTGTCATGGCGCTTTACAAGCGTGTTGCAGACAACGATGCGGACATCCGTGCCGGTCGCTGGCAACCGGTTATCGGACAGTCGCTGAAAGGCACGACGCTCGGGCTGCTGGGCATGGGCAAACTCGGGCAGCGCATGTCGGAGTTCGGCAAGGTGTTCGGCATGAATGTCATCGCCTGGAGTCCGAATCTCACCCCCGAACGCTGCGCTCCTTTTGGAGTCGAATGCGTCGGCAAGCAGCAGCTTTTCGAGCGCGCCGATGTCGTGAGCATTCATATGGTGCTGAGCGCCAGTACCCGCCACCTGGTGGGCGAGGCAGAGCTGGGCTGGATGAAGGAAACGGCGTATCTGGTCAACACCTCGCGCGGCCCGCTGGTCGACGAACAGGCATTGTGCAGGGCTTTGCATGGCGGCCGCATAGCCGCCGCCGCCCTCGACGTGTTCGAGCAGGAGCCCTTGCCGGCGGACGCCGAAATATTGCAGGTCCCGAACGTGTTGCTCAGCCCGCATGTGGGATATGTGTCATGGCAGAACTACCAGACGTATTACCACGATGCCGTTGAAGATATTCAGCAATGGCTGGCAGGCAGCCCGGTACGCTTGCTGGAAGCCTGAGCGCGTTCGAGGGGTCAGACCCCATACGGGGTCGGACCCCAAAGATTGGCGCTCGGGGTTACGTTCGGGGTCAGACCCCGTATGGGGTCTGACCCCCCCTCCTCTAAACAATTTTCATTCACTCTAAATCCAAGAACCTGGAGACGATCAGATGTACTTTCGTAGGGCAGTTGTGGCATTGGCGGCGGCATGCAGCCTGGGAACCGCGGCGGCGGCCGACTTTCCGGACAAGATGGTGAAGCTGATCGTGCCGTTCTCGGCGGGCGGCAATACCGACAATCTCACCCGGATTTTCGCGGAAGGCCTGGCGGCAAAATGGGGCCAAACCGTTGTGGTGGAAAACAAGCCTGGCGCGGGTGCGACGATAGGCGCGGCGCATGTCGCGCGGTCCGCGCCGGACGGGCATACCCTGCTGCTTGGCAGCGTGGGCATGGCCACCAACCAGTTCCTGTTCAAGGATATGCCGTATGAGCCCAAGTCCTTGACGCCGTTGGCGTTGGTGGCCCAAGGGCCGAACGTCTTGTTCGTTCGGCCGAATCTGCCAGTGAAAAGCGTACCCGAGCTGATCAAGTATGCCAAAGAGAATCCGGGCGGCATCACTTTCGCCTCCTCCGGCGTGGGCACCAGTCCGCATCTTGCCGCGGAACTGTTTGCTTATCGTGCAGACATCAATATCATCCACGTACCCTACAAGGGGGCGAATCCCGCCGCCAATGATTTGATGGGCGGCCAGGTCGATGCTTTCTTCTCGGTGCTGAACTTGATGCCGCATGTAGAGCAGGGCCGCATTCGCGCCCTGGCCGTGACCAGCGAAGCGCGCATCTCCGAAGTACCTGAACTGCCCACCGTGGACGAGGCGGGCGGAACCAACGGTGTGATTTCGGGAACGTGGTTCGGCTTCTTCGTGCCAAGCGATACGCCCGACGACGTCAAAAAGAAGATCGTCGAGGCGCTGCATGAAGTCGCCCAGGAAAAGTCTACCCAGGAAAAGATCGCTGCCCTGGCCTTGTCGCCCGCTTATCTGGGCCCGGAAGACTTCGCCGGGTTCATCAAGCGCGAAGAGGATCGCTGGAGCGAGGTCATCGAGAAGCAGAAGATCTCCATCAACTGAAACATCACGGCGGACCTTGCCTGGCGTAAGGTCCGCCGTGACTTTGGACGCTATTCATCCATGACATTCAAAGCACGTATCCAACCTCCCCCGGTAGAGGAGCTGAACGAGGTTCAGCGCAAGGTTTATGACGCCACCATCAAGGTGCTGGGCGCGCCGATCGGCCCGCGCATGGTGTTGTTGAAGCATCCTGCCATCGTACAGAAATGGTCGGAGCTGGCGGCTGTCCTGAAAGCGGCCAGCTATCCCGCAAGTGTCCGCGAACTCATCATCTTGTTGGCCGCACGCCACTGGGATGCGGAGTTCGAATGGTATGCGCATGAGCCCAACGCGGTGAAGGCAGGCGTGCCCCGGGACGCCATCGAGGCGATACGCAATCGCCGTCCCGCCCAGTTTGCCGACGCGCAGCTGACGGCCGTCTACAACTACGTGACCAGCTTGCTCGACAAGCACGAAGTGGATGACGCCACTTACGATGCCGCCCGCGAGCAGTTGGGCGAGCAAGGCCTGATCGAAGCGACCGTCCTGCTGGGGCATTATTCGAATGTGGCACTTACGCTGATCGCGCATCGCGTGGCCTTGCCCGACGGCGAGCCGTCGCCGTGGGGGTCGGACCCCGGACGGAGTCCGACCCCTTAAAGACATCTTGGCGCTTGGCCTGGGGTCAGACCCCCAGTGGGGTCTGACCCCTGAAGAACGTTGCCGGGGTCAGACCCCATCGGGGGTCTGACCCCTCCTCGCCTAATGCATTTCGGGTATGTCTTTCAACGGCATGTCATCCCGCACCGGAACGGTTTGCCGTTCTATCATGCGATGGACGCGCGGCGGCTCCGACCCGCGGTGCAGGGCTTGCAGCCGATCGACCACGGCGGCATCGGCCTTGGTGCGTCGCTGATGGTGGCGGACATACTCGACCCAGGTCGGTACGTGATAGGTTTCCGTCCAGATGCGTGGATTTTCCAGGTTGCGCAACAGCGACCACTGCCGGGCTCCGTCGCGGATACGGATGCGGCGCCGGTCGGCCATGGCTTCGAGAAAGGTCCCCACGTCTTGCTGGGCGATCTCATAATCGATCATGATCATGATGGGGCCGCTGCGCGATCGAAGGTCCAGACGCAAGGCGGGTTCGCTGAAACGGTCGAGCGGGTCGAGATTCAGTGTGCCGAATTCAGGCAGCGTATAGCGCAGGCCGATCAGGGCGCCGATCACCAGCACGATGCCTGACATGATCAGGCCCTGGTCGGTGCCGTAGGCTTCGGCCACCACGCCCCAGAGCCAGCTGCCGGCCGCCATGCCGCCGAAAGTGGCTGTTTGATAAAGCGCCAGTGCGCGGCCCACGACCCAGCGCGGCGTGGACAGCTGCACGGTGACGTTGAACAGCGAGAGGGCCATGACCCAACAGGCGCCCGCCGGCAACAGGGCCAGGCAGCTGAACCAGAAATTGCGGCTGATGCCCAACAGCGCCACGCTGACGGCGAATCCCAGGAAAGAGGCCCGGACGATCGCTTCGTTGCGCCAGCTTTCGCGGATGTGGCCGTTCAGCAAGGCGCCGCCGATGGCGCCCACGCCGAAACACCCCAGCAGTATCCCGTAAGTGAAGGCGCCGCCCTGAACGAGATCGCGGGCCACCAGCGGCAGCAGCGCCAGGACCGAAATAGCGGCGAGGCCGAACATGAAGCTGCGGAACAGCACTTTCAGCAGGTTCGGCGACATGGCGACATAGCGCAGGCCCGCGGAAATGGCGGTGCCGAACGGCTCGCGCGGGAGTACGCGCGGCGCCCTTTCCGGCTTCCAGAGCGCCAGGGCGCGAATCAGGGCGATATAGCTGAGGGCATTCACGACAAACGCGGCAGCCGCGCCTGCGATGGCGACGATCATCCCGCCGACAGCTGGGCCCACGCTGCGCATGAGATTGAAACCCATGCTGTTGAGCGTGACCGCCGCGGGCAGGTCTTCGCGCGGGACGATGTCGCCCATGGAGGCCTGCCACGACGGATTATGGAGGGCGGTTCCACAGCCGATGAGGAAGGTGAATGTCAGCAGCAGCCAAGGCGACATGAAGTCGGTGAAGGCAAAGACGGCCAGCGCAAGAGAGACCACCATCATGAGCGTCTGCGCCACCAGCATGATGGACCGGCGATCGAAGCTGTCGGCCAAGGCGCCGGAGGCCAGTGAGAAAATCATGATGGGCAGCGTGGTTGCCGCCTGGACCAGCGCGACCATGTCGCTGGAGGTTGAAATCGTGGCCATGAGCCAGCCGGCGCCTACCGCCTGGATCAGACCACCGAGATTGGAAGCTAGCGTCGCCAGCCAGAGAGAGCGAAACGTGACATGTCGGAATGGGACGAAGGCCGATGCTCTTTTGGGCATCCTGTGAATCTCCTGTACGCATGCCGAGATTTGCATGCCCGCGGAACGGGTCCGTCTTTTTGTAGTGTATCAGCAGATTGATGCCAGCGGGGCTTGCGCGCCAGCCCCCAAACCACGGAGAATTCGGTAACGGCAAACCTACATTCCGCCCGGCCGAGGCACCCCCGTGTGGGAGACACATTTCAATGAGCGCAAGCAATTCTCTATCCTCCAAAGGCCTCTTGCCGGGTATCGGCGTCCGTGACAAGACGCCGGAGGCCGCCCGGCTCGGGCATCAGCGCTTCATGGATCGGCTGGACGAGATGCAATTGACCGCTTGCGTGCAGGCGAGCGCAAACGCCGACGGATCGGGGCATCGTTATGGCCTGAATCCGGACGCTTTCGCAAGGCTTACGCCCGGCTGCGATACCACTGGGCTGTGCCAGATGCTGGGTCTGGATACCCGGAACAATCCTCAAGATCTCGAGCAGGAGATTCTGGTGGCCATGCTGGCAAGTCCGGCGCCGTTCGATTACCCCTCGTATGCCGAGTTCGAATCGGCGCTGCGCGTCCGGATGAATATCGTGCAGGCTGCGCGGCGAACCGCGCTGGCCTTCGACACGGAACACGCAGAGCGGCCGGAGGCGTTCTGGCGCTATGCGGAAACCAGCGGATTCACGCTCAAGGAAGGGGTGAGCCTGATCGAAGCGCTGCGCCTGACGACGCAGCCCGACCGCAGCAATCGACTGTATTCATTTTCATGCTATCGGGCGACCGAGTACGTGATTCTGCTTGCCGTCGCGCAGGAGCTGGAAGCCAGCAACCCCGCCCAGCTGGCGCAACTGCAGCGCCAGTGGGAAACGCGGGCCATCATGTCGGGCCAGTTTCACGACGTCTTCCTGCGCGAATACGGCTCGATGAGCGAGCCTTTGCCGCCCATGTACTACGTGCCAGGCGACCGCCTGTGGTTCCGCAACCCCGACGGCCATTCGTCGAATGTCGAAGGATACGAAGGCTCCTGGGTTTTCTATCTGGGAGACGGCCTCTTCACCAATTTCTGGAAACGGGATCAGCCTTTCACGGTCACCACGAAATGCGTGGAGCTCTTTCACTGGCGCAATGCCACCTACCACGATGATCAAGGCAGGCTGCAGGTCGACGACGATGTGGTCGACGCGCTGGTTGCCGAATCGTTGCGCAATCCCGAGGAGGTGGCGTCCATCCGCGAACGCATGCTGCGCCTGCGCGATCCGGGCGGCGTATATGCAGACGGCGGCTGCATTGATACCAGCCGGGAATGCGTACGCCTGCTGCGGCCCGGCACGTCGGAACTGGTGTTTCCAGATGCCGGCGGCGTTCCGCTTGCCTGGGCGTCATAGGAAATGATCCAGTAGCTTTCGGCTGCCTTTATCCAGCGCCGACAGGTTGCGCAGCAGGAACTGGATGCCGTGGCCATCCGCGATCAGCAAGGTCGTGGCGGAAAGGCGCCGGATGTCCTCCTCGGCCTTCAGCAAGAGCATCGTCTCGCCGCGGTCGGTGCTCACTTGCCACTGGCTGGGCGTGGCGAAGCTCGAGACACTGCGAATGCGCAGGATCTCCGGGATGAACTCGCGGCTTGCCAGTTCTTCTTCGATCACCGAGCGCATGTCGGCAGACAGGTCATCCAGGCGTTCAACCCAAAGGTGCTCCTTGCCTTCCGCATCGACGAGCGAAATGCCTTCCTGGGGCGCGGTGATGGGAAAGTTGCGCACTGGGGTCAGGCCCGTGACCACGGCATGGCCGCGCGCCAATTGCAGCCGCCCGAATGCATCGCGGCTCAGCTGGCCGTTTGTTGTCGTATCGCGTTCCATTACGGGGCTTCCTTGGATGTCTCGACCTGCCAGCCTTCCACCGCCGATGTGGCTTCGGCAGGTGCGGCCTGAGCCTGGTGCAGGCGGTAGTATGCGCCGTTTCGAGCCATCAATTCATCGTGGCTGCCGATTTCGACGACTTCCCCCTTGTCGAGCACGACCAGCCTGTCCGCCTGGCGTAGCGTGCTGAGCCGATGGGCGATGGAGATCGTCGTGCGTCCCTGAACAAGATTGTCCAGTGCCTTCTGGATTTCCTTTTCGGTGCTGGTGTCAACCGAGGAGGTCGCTTCATCGAGGATCAGGATGGGCGGGTCGATGAGCAGTGCCCGGGCAATCGAAATGCGCTGGCGTTCGCCTCCGGACAGCGCTTGGCCGCGCTCGCCGACCAGCGAATCGTAGCCGTGCGGCAGGCGCAGGATGAATTCGTGCGCATTGGCGGCCCGCGCTGCGGCAATGATCTCTTGCCGTGTGGCTTCCGGCTTGCCGTAGGCGATGTTGTCGGCGATGGTGCCGAAGAACAGGAAGGGTTCCTGCAGGACCAGCCCGATATTGCGCCGGTAATCCGCGATGGAAAGAGAGCGGATGTCGTGGCCATCCAGGCGGATCTGGCCTTGGGAGACGTCGTAGAAGCGGCAGATCAGGTTGACCAGCGTGCTCTTGCCGGCGCCGCTGTGGCCGACCAGTCCTATCATTTCGCCGGGCGCGATATCCAGGTCGATATGGCGTATGACTGACCGGTTGCCATAGCGAAAGCCCACGTTGCGCAACTCTATGCGGCCCTGCACTTTCTCGATATGAGCCGGCTTGGAGGGTTCCGGAACGCTCGATACCTGGTCCAGTATGTCGAAGATGCGCTTGGCGCCCGCCGCCGCTTTTTGAGTAAAGGACACGATGCGGCTCATGGAGTCCAGGCGCACGTAGAAGCGGCCGATATAGGCCAGGAACGCCGTTAGCACGCCAACCGTGATGGATTTCTGCGCCACCAGCCAGATGCCGAACGCCCAGACGACCAGCAAGCCGATTTCCGTCAGCAAGGTGACGGTGGGAGCAAACAGCGACCATAAGGTGTTGACCCGGTCATTGACCGCCAAATTGCGGTTGTTCGCCTCGCGAAAGCGGGCTACTTCCCGCTTCTCCTGGGCGAAAGCCTTGACCACGCGTATGCCGGGAATGGTATCGGCCAGGACATTGGTGATTTCCGACCAGATCCGGTCCACCCGCTCGAAACCGTGGCGCAGCCTGTCCCGGACCAAGTGGATCATCCAGACGATGATGGGCAATGGAATCAGCGTGGCGGCGGCGAGCCAGGGGTTGATCGCGAACAGGATGATGGCGGTCATTGCGATCATCAGGACGTCGGTGGCGAAGTCCAGCAGATGCAGGGAGAGGAATACGCAAATGCGATCGGACTCGGAGCCGATGCGGGAAATCAGGTCGCCCGTGCGCTTGCCGCCGAAAAACTGCAGGGGCAGCGACTGCAGATGGCGATAGGTGGCCGTGCGTAAATCGGCGCCTATGCGTTCGCTGACCCATGCCAGTATGTATGTGCGCCCCCATCCCAGCAGCCAAGCCAGCAGCGAAGACAGAAGCAGTCCGCCCAGGTAGAGCTTGACGAGCCCGTAGTCGATGGGCGCGCCGTTCTGAAACGGAATCAGGACTTCGTCCATCAGCGGCATGGTCAGGTACGGAGCGACCAGCGCGGCGGCGGTCGATGCCAGAGTCAGCAGGAATCCCACAAGCAGGGCGCCGCGATACGGCCGCGCGAACCGCCACAGACGCAATAGCGCCCAGGTGGAGGGCGGCTTGTTCTGGGACGTGGGATTGCCACCCATGCTTGCGCCGGCGGATACGCCGGCGGTCGCTGCGCCGGGTCGCTGCTTGCGAAGCCGGTTGAATATTTCCTGAAGATGGACGGCCGCCGTATTGTGCTTCAGGGTATAGCGCCAAATGCCGCGTCGTCCATGCGCATCGTGCAGCTCCAGTGTGCCGACGCCGGCATGATCATGGTGCTGCATCTTCAAGCCGGGCTCCAGCGGCCACGACCGCCAGTCCGAATCCTCCGCCTCTTTTGCGAGCAGCCGCTGGTCCGTCAGGACGATGAGCCCTTCCGAATACCGCAATTGCGTGCTCAGATCGGTTAGCAGCCACGCGACGATGGTTTCGTCCTCTGCCAGTCGGTCGGATAGGGCGCCGCGCCAGTTGCCGGGCAGCCCGGAATGGCCAGTGCCGCTATTGCTTGATGTCGTACTCATGGGGTCACGCGTGATTCAGGTGCGCTATTGTCACGTTGAATGCTCTTTGCGGGTTGAGCCGGTGCCATCCATTGTGGTTTTTTTGCCTCTGACACAGCAATTTTCTTCTTCTATGCCGCGGTTGGCAAACACATTCGAGGGCATTTGCCGTTAAATACTCACCATTCGCTATCGCGAGTCTCGTTCTTCTCCGGATTTCCCTTTCAAGATGCAGACGAAAAACATTGAATTCACCAATATGGTGATGTTGCGCGGCCCCAACATCTGGGCGTACCGCCCGGTGATCGAAGCATGGGTTGATATTGGGGAACTGGAGGACTATCCGTCCAACCTCATACCGGGCTTCTACGAACGCCTGGTCGAGTGGCTGCCGACGCTCATCGAGCATCGCTGCAGCGTCGGCGAGCGGGGCGGATTTCTGCAGCGCCTGAGACAGGGCACTTGGCCGGCCCATATCCTCGAGCATGTGACCCTCGAATTGCAGGGTCTGGCAGGCATGCCGGGCGGCCTGGGGCGCGCCCGCGAAACCCCCGTACGCGGCGTGTACAAAGTGATCGTTCGGGCCTGGCACGAAGAGCTGACGCGCCAAGCCTTGTATTGCGCGCGCGATCTCGTGATGGCTGCCATACAGGACAAGCCTTACGATGTGCAGGGCTGCCTCGAGAAGCTGCGTGAACTGGCGGAAGAGTTGCGCCTGGGCCCGAGCACCGGCTGTATCGTGGAAGCCGCCGACGACCGCGACATTCCGACGATACGCTTGAGCGAAGCCAACCTGGTGCAACTGGGCTACGGTGCGCGCCAGCGCCGGATCTGGACGGCCGAAACGGATCGCACCAGCGCGATTGCGGAAAGCATCTCGCGCAACAAAGACCTGACCAAGGACTTGCTGCATGCCTGCGGTGTGCCGGTGCCTGAAGGGTGTGTGGTCGACAGTGTCGAGGCTGCCTGGGAAGCGGCACAGGACATCGGGATGCCTGTCGTCGTAAAACCCACCGACGGCAACCACGGCCGGGGCGTATTCACCAACTTGAACAATCGCGAAGAGATCGAGACCGCCTATGCCGTTGCCGTCGACGAAGGCAGCGGCGTGGTCGTCGAACGCTTCGTGCAAGGCGACGAGCATCGTCTTCTGGTGGTTGGCGGCCGGATGGTCGCGGCCGCCCGCGGCGACGCGGCAGTGGTGGTGGGCGATGGCGCCAGCACGGTCGAAGAGCTCATTGAAACTCAGCTGAACTCCGATCCGCGGCGTGGCCGCGATGAAGATCACCCGCTCAATCTCATCCGCCTGGATTCCGCGGCGCGTCTCGAACTCGTGCGCCAGAATCTCAGCGCAACCGCGGTGCCGGCCGCCGGCGTGACGGTGCTCATACAGCGCAACGGCAATGTATCCATAGACGTGACCGACGCAGTGCATCCCAGCGTGGCCGCGGCGGTGGAACTGGCCGCGCGGGTGGTGGGTCTGGACATCGCCGGCGTGGATCTGGTGGCTGAAGACATCTCGAAGCCATTGGATGAACAGCGCGGCGCCGTCGTCGAAGTGAACGCAGGGCCTGGGCTGCTCATGCACCTGAAGCCCGCTGCGGGCAAGCCGCGGCCGGTCGGCCGGGCCATCGTCGATCATCTTTTCCCGGAGGGCGATACCGGCCACATACCGATAGTCGGCATCAGCGGCAGCAAAGGCAAGACGAGCGTGGCGCGCATCGTGGCGTGGCTGACGCAGCTTTCCGGTGCTTATACCGGGCTGGCTTGCAGCCAGGGCCTGTTCTTTGGCCGCCGGCATGTGCAGAAAGAGGATGGCGCCAACTGGGATGCCGCGCGCAGGGTGTTGTTGAACCGTGCGGTGCAGGCAGGCATCGTTGAAAACGGTGCGCGCACGATACTTGGCGAGGGCCTGGCCTACGATCGTTGCCAGATCGGGATCGTGACCAACATCGATCCCGGCGACGTGTTTCCGGAGCTGTACATGGGCGACATGGATCAGATGCTCAAGGTCTACCGGACGCAGGTCGATGTCGTCCTGCCTGAAGGCGCGGCGATATTGAACGCGGACGATGCGGCCGTGGCGGACATGGCCGGGCTGTGCGACGGATCGGTGGTGTTCTTCGGCCTGTCTCCCGATGAGGGCGTCATTTCGTCGCACCGGCATGCGGGGGGGCGCACCGTATCCGTCCGGCATGGCCAGGTCGTCATGGCCCAGGGCCTGAATGAAACCGTTCTTACCGACCTGGCGTCCATCCCCTCTCTGGCCGGCTGCGACCGGGGGTTCGCATTGAGCAACATGCTGGCGGCGGTGGCCGCGGCCTGGGCGCTGGGCATAGGCAGAGACGTAATACGGATAGGCGTGGAAACATTCGGCGTGGATGCCGCGGCGGCGTCCGATGCCGCCCAGGCTTCCAGCGACGTGCCGGCCTGAGCACGTGCCCAAGGCCCGCATGGGCCGGGTACGCAGCATATCGATCATCTTGGCAACAAGGACAATCATCTGATGGAAGTTTCCCGTGTACGCGCGCTGCGCGGTCCGAATCTCTGGTGCCGCCAGACCGTCATCGAAGCAATCGTTTCATGCACTGAGGCCGAGCGCGCGATCAGTGATATCGATGCCTTCGAGATCCGGCTTCGAGCGCGCTTTCCCGACGTCGATATCTTGCGCTCCACCAGCCAGGAGCCCGCGAATTCGCTGGCTCACGCACTGGCCTACGCGGCGCTCAGGCTGCAGTCGCAAGCCGGCAGCCCGGTTGCGTTCAGCCGGGCCACGCCGACCATCGAGCCGGGCGTATACCAGGTTGTCGTCGAGTACAGCGAAGAAGCGGTCGGCCGCCTGGCTTTCGACCTCGCCCAGCAGCTATGCGTGGCAGCCATGCAGGATCTGCCGTTCGATGTAAGCGCCGGTTTGTCGCAGTTGCGCGAATTGAACGAGGATATCCGACTGGGGCCCAGCACGGGTTCGATCGTGCAGGCGGCGATCAGGCGGGGAATTCCGTATCGAAGGCTTACTGAAGGCAGCCTCGTGCAGTTTGGATGGGGTAGCCGGCAGCGCAGGATACAGGCCGCCGAGACGGACAGCAGCAGCGCGATTGCCGAAGAAATCGCCCAGGACAAGGAGCTCACGAAACGCTTGCTTGCCGCGGCCGGCGTACCGGTTCCGATCGGCCGCTGCGTCGACAATGCGGAAGAGGCCTGGCTGGCGGCGTCGGAAATAGGCGCTCCAGTCGTGCTTAAGCCGCGCGACGGCAGCCAGGGGCGAGGTGTGACGGTCAATATCCAGACCCGCGAACAGGTCCTGGCGGCCTATGCCGTGGCGGCGGAGATCACGCGCGACGTCATCGTGGAACGCTATTATCCCGGCCATGACTTTCGCTTGCTGGTGGTGGGCGACAAGCTGGTGGCGGCAGCCCGGCGGGATCCGCCTCAGGTCATCGGTGATGGAGAGCGCAGCATCGCACAGCTCGTTGCACAGATCAATGCGGACCCACTGCGCGGCGAGGGCCACGGCAGCTCGCTCACGAAGATCCGGCTGGACGACATTGCGCTGGCCACCATGGCGGCGCAGAACTATGGCGCGGACTCCATCCCCGAAAAGGGCGTGCTGGTCACTTTGCGTAACAATGCCAACCTCAGCACCGGCGGCACAGCCACCGATGTGACCGACCATGTGCATCCCGAGCTGGCGGCCACTGCGGTGGCCGCCGCCCAGATGGTGGGACTGGACATCTGCGGCATCGACCTGGTCAGCGAAAACGTGTATGACTCGCTCGACAAGCAGTCCGGGTGCATCGTGGAGGTCAACGCGGCGCCGGGGTTGCGCATGCACCTGGCCCCGTCTTTCGGCAAAGGCAGGGCCGTCGGCGACGCCATCATCGACAGCATGTTTCCCGATGGCGGCAACGCCAGGATTCCGGTCGTGGCCGTGGCGGGCACCAACGGCAAGACCACGACGGTCCGGCTCATCGCGCATCTCATCGCCACCACCGGCCTGCGCGTGGGCATGACCAATTCCGACGGTGTCTACATCGGCCGGGGACGCATAGATACCGGCGACTGCAGCGGGCCGCGCAGCGCGCGCAATGTGCTGCTTCATCCCGATGTTGATGCGGCCGTGTTCGAGACTGCCAGGGGCGGCGTGCTGCGCGAAGGCCTCGGTTTCGACCGTTGCGACGTTGCCGTGGTCACGAATGTGGGATCGGGCGATCACCTGGGATTGAACTTCATCAGCACGGTGGAGGACCTGGCCATTGTCAAGCGGGTGATCGTCGAGAACGTCGCCCCGGGCGGCTATGCCGTCCTCAATGCCGCGGACCCCTTCGTTGCGGCCATGGCCGACAACTGTCCCGGCTCCATCATTTATTTCGCGCAGGATCGCAATCATCCGGTGCTTGCGACGCATCGCGCTCAAGGCCGGCGTTCGGTCTATGTGGAAGGTGGCGCGGTGGTCCTGGCCGAAGACGGCTTCGAGCATCGGATCGATCTCTCCGCCATACCGCTGGTGCGCAACGGCGCCATCGGCTTTCAAGTGGACAACGCCATGGCGGCGCTGGCTGCGGCATGGGCGCTGGGCCTGGACTGGGCCAGCGTGCGGGCGGGGGCTGCGTCGTTCGTCAATGACGCCGGCACCGCGCCGGGCCGATTCAACGTCTTTTCGTATCGGGGCGCGACGCTGATCGCCGATTATGGCCATAACCCGGATGCCATATCGGCGCTCGTGCAGGCTGTCGACGCGATGCCGGCACACCGGCGCAGTGTCGTGATCAGCGGCGCTGGAGACCGGCGCGATATCGACATCCGCCGGCAGACCGAGATTCTTGGCGACGCCTTCGACGACGTGATTCTCTACGAAGACATGTGCCAGCGCGGACGTGCGGACGGCGAGGTGCTGGCCTTGTTGCGGGAGGGGCTGACCAACGCCCGCCGTGCCACCAACGTGCAGGAAATGCGCGGTGAGTTTCTCGCCATCGATACCGCGCTGGCCAGGCTACAGCCAGGAGATCTTTGCCTGATCCTCATCGATCAGGTCGAACAGGCCCTGGCCCACATTTCGGCTCGCATCGCGGCGTCCTGACGATCTGTTACACAAGCCATATCCGGTGGCTTGATCGTGGCGCCCGGCGCACGATAATGAATGGGTAGGCGGGGGGCAGACTCATGGGTCTGCCCCCCAATGACAGCCTGGGGTCAGACCCGGGGGGTCTGACCCCTCCCATCCAGGAGAGCGATCATGCCGGCAAAATCCCAGGCCCAGCAGAAAGCAGCGGGCGCGGCTCTGTCCGCCAAGCGTGGCGACACCAAAGTCAAAGACCTGAAAGGCCCCTCCAAGTCCATGTACAAGTCGATGTCCGAAAAGGAGCTTGATGAAATGGCGTCCACCAAGCGGAAAGGCAAGCCGGAGCACAAATCGTGAGGGGTCAGACCCCGCATGGGGTCTGACCCCGGCTCCGTCCGCGTTTCTTGCGGGGTCAGACCCGATGGGTCTGACCCCCTGAAGCGTCACGAATCAAGACGGGGTCAGACCCATCGGGTCTGACCTTGGAGCCGCTCGTCAGAATATCCCAGACATGGCGAGTGGCTTCCGCATACGAGGCTTGTGGATTGCGATACAGGCCCAATTCGAACTCCACGCATTTCAGGCCGGGCGTGCCGGCCAAGGACAACAGTTCGCCCGACTCGAGTTCGCGCCGGACGAGGCTGTGCGGCAGCCATGCCATGCCCAGTCCGGACTTGGCCATCTCCTTGACACCGGCCAGGAAAATCGATTCATGCACGATCTCGATGGAGCTCTTCGTGGGCAGTGTGCCCAGGCACGCGCGCTGAACGACGCGTCCCATGAAGCTGTCTTGCGGAAAGCCCAGTAGCTTGAGCGGCTGCCCGCTGCGCGGCACATGCGCAGGCGTGCCGTCTGCGAGACGAGCGGATATCGGGACCAAGGCTTCCGTGCCCATGGGATGACGACATGCGTTGGGCACCCGATTGCGCAGCAAATCGTCTTTTTCTTCCATGCAAAGCAAGAGATCGACCTGTCCCAGCATGAACGCCGCTACGCATTCATCGCGATTCTCAGAGCGTACATTGAAATCGATATGCGAAATGCCGTGATCGTTCAATTGCTGCAGCAGGCCGGGAAGCAAGGTGATGGTCAACGAGTGCTGGGTGGCAAGCGTGACCCGCGCCTGATAGGCGCTTTCGGACTGGATGCGATTGCGCAGCTGATTCATGTCGTGCAGCAGCGTCCGGAATGCGGAGATATGCCGTTCTCCTATAGGGGTCAGGCGGATGGGCTGGCTGCGCCGATCGATGAGCTCGGTGTTCAGCCATGCTTCAAACAACTGTATGCGGCGTGAAAAAGCCGGCTGGGTTACGTTGCGCAGCACTGCAGCCCGCGAAAATGTGCCGGCTTCCGCAAGAGCGATCAGATCTTCAAGCCAGGCCATTTTCATTGCGTGTCCTCCGACGTTATGCAAATAATGCATGGCGGAACAATAAATTGGTATTAGGCAAATCACCGAGCGCTCAGTACCATGGCCTCCATACTTGTAACAGGAGTTGAGTGCCATGCACCTTGCTGCTTATCCCCGTATCCGTCTCGGCCATTTCCCGACGCCGCTCGAATTCATGCCACGATTGACCGCGCATCTGGGTGGACCGAATCTCTACATCAAGCGTGACGACTGCACCGGGCTGGCGACGGGCGGAAACAAGACCCGCAAGCTGGAGTTCCTGGCGGCCGAGGCGCTGGCGCAGGGCGCCGACACGCTGATCACCCAGGGCGCCGTGCAGTCCAATCATGCGCGCCAGACCGCCGCCGCCGCCGCGAGGCTGGGGCTGAAGTGCAAGATACTTCTTGAAGAGCGAGTCAGCGATGCCAGCCCCGAATACGACCAGTCAGGGAACGTACTGCTCGATCGCCTGCTGGGCGGCGATATCGTGGCGCGTTATCCGGCCGGCACGAACATGCAGGCTGAAATGGAAAAGCTGGCCGATGCCCTCCGCGATGACGGGCATAAACCCTATGTCATTCCCGGCGGAGGATCAAATCCGGTCGGCGCGCTGGGGTACGTTGCATGCGCCCAGGAACTGCTCAATCAATCTTTCGAACAGGGGCTGCGCATCGATCATGTCGTGCACGCCACGGGCAGTACGGGAACCCAGGCGGGACTGGTTGTGGGGTTGCGCGCAAGCAATAGCGGAATACCCGTATATGGCGTCAGTGTGCGTGCACAAAGGGATATCCAGGAGGACAATGTCTGGCGGCTCGTGCAGAATACGCTTGACTTCATGGGTCTTCCGGCGTCTTCGGTGGACCGCAGCGATGTCGTGGCAAATTCCGATTTTGTGGGCGCCGGTTATGGCGTACCTACGGATGCAATGGTGGAAGCAATACGCCTGACGGCCGAGCACGAGGCCATCTTGCTGGATCCGGTGTACTCGGGCAAGGGTATGGCCGGGCTGATCGCTCTGATCCGCTCCGGTCATTTCAAGAAGGGCGAGAACGTTGTGTTTGTGCACACTGGCGGGGCAGTCGGCCTTTACGGCTATCGCCAGATTTTTTAAGCATACCAAGGAGTTCTAGACATGAAAAAAAGTGCTTTGACTTGTTTGACCGCTTTGGCAGTGATGCTTGCTGCGCCCGTGTACGCGGACGGCCGGCTGGAAAAAATCAAATCCTCCGGCGAAATCGCCCTGGGCCACCGTGATTCGTCCATTCCTTTTTCCTATCTGGACGACAAGCAGCAGCCCATCGGGTATTCGCTTGACATCTGCTACAAGATCATCGATGCCGTGAAGGCCAAGATCGGCGTGGACAAGCTCAACATCAAGCTGGTCCCTGTGACGTCCTCCACCCGCATTCCGCTCCTGGCCAACGGCACGGTGGACATGAACTGCGGTTCGTCCACCAACACCATAGAACGGCAGGCCCAGGTATGGTTCGCACCCACCACTTTTGTGACGGCGACGCGCTTCCTGGCCTTGAAGTCCTCCAACTTGAACAAGCTTGAAGACTTCAAGGGCAAGACCGTGGTTTCCACGGCCGGCACCAGCAATATACGGTGGTTGACCGGCGCGAATGAACAGCAGAAGCTCAACATGAACATCATCGCCGCCAAGGACCACGCCGAGGCGCAGCTGACGGTCAGCAGCGGGCGTGCGGCGGCATTCTTCATGGACGACATCCTGCTCGCGGGCCTGGTGGCTACGTCCAGGAATCCTTCCGAATGGATGATCAGCCAGGATGCCTACACCATCGAACCCTATGCGCTCATGATCCCCAAAGATGATCCGGAGTTCAAGAAGATCGTCGACGACACCATCAAGGGCATGATGAAGGACGGCTCGCTGGCGGCGCTCTACAAGAAATGGTTCGAGTCTCCCATTCCGCCCAAGAATGTAAACCTGAATCTTCCCATGAGCGAACAGCTCAAGAAAGTGGTTGCCAACCCGACGGACTCGGCGGATCCCAACGATTACAAATAATCGTTGCCGTTCAGGCGCGCATCGCGCGCGCCTGGCCCACCGCGCAGTGCGGCTGTGCGGTGGGCATTTGGTGTCACAGCTGTTCCGGAGCACAGTATGAATTACAACTGGAATTGGTCCGTATTCTTCAATGAGGCGCCAGGTGGCGTCACTTATATGGAGACCCTTCTCTGGGGGCTTGCATGGACCGTGGGCACGGCATGCCTGTCCTGGATACTGGCATTGTCCATGGGAACGATCGTGGGCGTGGCTCGCACGACGCAAATCGGCTGGGCCCGGCGATTGGGCACGGCGTATGTCGAGCTGCTGCGCAATATTCCCCTGCTGGTGCAGATGTTCTTGTGGTATTTCGTCATGCCGGAACTGGTCCCGCGCGCGCTTGGAGACGCGATCAAGCAGATCGCGCCCCCGTGGGGCATTTTCCTGCCTGCGGTTCTGTGCCTGGGGTTCTACACTTCTTCGCGCGTGGCCGAACAGGTCAGAGCCGGCATCGAATCGCTGCCGGTGGGCCAGCGCATGGCGGCCACCGCGCTGGGCATGAAGCAGGTGCAAGTATATCGATACGTCCTTCTGCCAAGCTCATTCCGGATCATCCTGCCGCCATTGACATCTGAACTGCTGAATCTCATCAAGAATACATCCGTGGCGTTCACGATCGGGCTGTTCGAGCTCGTTGGGGCGGCACGATCCATGCAGGAATTCAGCTTCCAGGTTTTTGAAACCTTCGCCATGGCGACGCTCTTCTATCTCATCCTCAATCTCATCGTGGTCAAGGCCATGAGCCTGATCGAGCGCCGGATGGCGGTGCCAGGATTCTTCGGACCGGCCTCCTCGACCAAGGAGAGCGCGGCATGAACGGATTCGATTTCGACGTCATCCAGCGGTCCTGGGTCTATCTGTTCCAGGACGGCATGGTTTTCACGATCAAGCTGACGCTGTTTTCCGCGATCGGCGGACTGGTGCTGGGCACTTTGCTGGCCTTGTGCCGCCTGTCCGGCATCAAGCCGCTGGCTTGGGCGGCGGGCACCTATGTGAACCTGCTGCGGGCCTTGCCCCTGATCCTGGTCATCTTCTGGTTCTATTTTTTGGTGCCGTACATCGGCGCATGGGTCACCGGAGCCAGCCGGCCCATATCGGTGGGCGGCTTCACGTCGGCCCTGGTCACCTTCACCTTGTTCGAGGCCGCCTATTTTTGCGAGATCATGAGGGCCGGCATACAGTCGGTGCCGCGTGGGCAGCTGTCCGCCGGCTATGCGCTGGGCATGACTTATTGGCAGGTCATGGGCAAGGTGGTGCTGCCGCAGGCGTTTCGCAACATGACGCCCATACTGCTGACGCAGACCATCGTGCTGTTCCAGGACACCTCCCTGGTTTATGTGCTGTCCCTGACCGACTTCCTGGGCGCCGCCACCAAGGTGGCCCAGCGGGATGGCAGGCTGATAGAAATGTACTTGTTCGTGGCCGTGGTGTACTTCATCATGAGCTATTCCGCATCGCTGCTGGTGCGCCGCCTGCGCGAGCGCACCAGCATTGCGCGATAAGATTCGAAAGACTAGCAGGAGCCTGAATGATAGAAATCAAGCGCGTCAGCAAATGGTACGGGGCGACCCAGGTGCTGGATGAATGTTCCACTCAAGTGTCCAATGGCGAAGTGGTGGTCGTATGCGGCCCTTCCGGATCCGGCAAATCCACGCTGATCAAGACGGTCAACGGCCTGGAGCCCTTTCAAAAGGGCGAGATCCTGGTGGATGGGGTGTCGGTGGGAGCGCCGGAAACCAATCTGCCCAAGCTTCGCGCACGCATCGGCATGGTCTTCCAGAGTTTCGAGCTTTTTCCCCATCTGTCGGTGACGCAGAATCTCGCCCTGGCCCAGACCAAGGTGCTGGGCCGCAGCCAGGATGAAGCCGTCGCACGGGGCGGCAAGCTGCTGGAGCGAGTGGGCCTGCTGGCCCACAAGGACAAATTCCCGGGCCAGTTGTCGGGCGGCCAGCAGCAGCGCGTGGCCATCGCGCGTGCCCTGGCGATGGACCCGATCGCCATGCTGTTCGACGAGCCGACCTCCGCGCTCGACCCCGAAATGGTCAACGAGGTGCTCGACGTCATGGTCGACCTTGCCCGCGAAGGCATGACCATGATGGTCGTCACCCATGAAATGGGATTCGCCCGCAAGGTGGCCGACCGTGTCGTCTTCATGGACGCCGGCAAAATCGTCGAGGACTGCGACAGCGAAGCGTTCTTCGGACAGCTCGAAGAACGCTCGCCGCGCGCGCAGCAATTCCTCTCCAAGATCCTGCATCACTGAGGGGTCAGACCCCATGCGGGGTCTGACCCCATCTGCGAAGAACGGCGGCCCGACAGGGGTCAGACCCTGTACAGGGTCTGACCCCAACGTCCTTGCAAGAAACGGGGTCAGACCCCGTACGGGGTCTGACCCCATGTCCCCGCCGTGTCGCGCCTGAACCAGCCGGTCAGGCTCCAGCGGATGCGTTTGCAGGGCCGCACTTCATGCAGGATGGTGTCGCTTCTGAAGAGTGCCAGGCGGCCCGGCTGGGGCAGGATACGCGTCATCTCCTGGCCGCTGTCCGGACAATACAGGCAGAGCTCGCCTTCGTCTTCCTGTGTCCATTGCGAATTCAGGTACAGCACGAGCGAGATTTTCCGATTGGGTTGGCCCTGATGCTGATCCATGTGCTTTTTATAGCCTTGTCCCGCCGGATAGCGGGCGAAATGGAATTCGGCATTATTGAGGCCCAGAAAAAAATGGCGGTTCAGCTCGCCGCGCCAGGCTTCGGTGAGCGCAAGAAAACGCGCCGTTGCTCCCTGGGCCTGTTCCGGCTCCAGCCAGCATATGGAGTCGCCCCGAATGTCGGTGTGGGTCGAAACCTGGGCTCCATGGCCGATGCTCGCCTGGCGGAAGCGGCCCTGATCCCAGTCCTGCGTGCATTGGGCGCGCAACTGATTGCATAGCTGTGGGTCGATCAGGCCGTCTGAAACGGCCCAGCCCTGGTCGGCCAGGGATTCCAGCAACAGCTCATGCGGCTGCATGATGCGCCGCCGTCTCGATGCGATTTAGGTCCATAGGGGTCCTGTGGTTCGTGGCATGCGCCGCTAAAGGCCATGCGTAGAACCGGTGCGACGGTTAAAGGCGGAAAAAGAGGGGGTAAAATTATAAAACACTTATCAATTTACGGTAGTAAGGAGCTTCCATGTTCTTGAAGAACGCATGGTATGTGGCTGCCAGCGATCACGAGATCGGTCGCCAGCTGCATCCATGCAAGGTCCTGGGCGAAGACGTCGTCCTGTATCGCAAGCAGAACGGCGCCGTGGCTGCGCTTGAAGACGCCTGTCCGCATCGCAAGCTGCCCTTGTCCATGGGCCGTTTGCTGGACGACGACGGCGTCGAATGTGGATACCACGGCCTGGTCTTCGACTGTTCCGGCAGTTGCGTGAAAGCGCCCGGCATGGCGAAGCCGGCCAAGCAGGCTGTCGTGCACAGCTATCCCGTGGCGGAACGCTATGGCCTGGTATGGATATGGATGGGCGACCCCGACAAGGCGGATCCGGACGACATCCTGAACGTGGAGCACTGGGGCGATCCCACATGGGGCGTCAATCGCGGCGACGCCATGACGGTGAATTGCAATTACCTTTATCTGACGGACAACCTGCTCGACCCGTCGCATGTGTCTTGGGTGCACCAGACTTCTTTCGGCAACTCGGATATCGTCGGCCACCCGCTGCAAACCCAGGTCGACGAAGACCGTGTGCTGGTGTCGCGCTGGATGAAGAACGTGGAAGTGGCGCCTTTCTACGCCAAGTTCGTCAAGTTTTCGGGAAACTGCGACCGGAAGCAGCATTACGAGATTCGGGTGCCGTCCCACGCCGTGATCAAGGCCATTTTCACGCCGGCCGGCACGGCGAGCGATACCGAACCCTTCCATCCCGATGTATTCCTGATGGATTCCTATAATTTCCTCACGCCTGTCGACGAGTCGACGACCCGCTACTTCTGGTTCCAGCTGCGCAATTTCAGCCCCGATGACGAAGAAGTCTCCAGGCAGTTCGCCCGCGACGTGCGGCACGCTTTCGAAGAGGATCGCGTCGTGCTCGAGGCCGTCCATGCCGGCATGGCCAAGAGTCCCTCAAGGCTCAACCTGCCGCAGGACGCGGGTCCGCTGCGCTTCCGGCAGAAGATCCAGGCCTTGATCGACGCCGAGCGCTCGGGCGCGCCGGTGCCGGCCTGAGGCGGCCGTCCATTTTTATGCATGACTGACAATAACGTTGACAGCGAGGGTGGAGATGACGACAGGCGAATGGATAGTGCTGGGCATATTCGGTGTAGGATTGGCATGCTCTTTTTCCTTGTTTTGGTGGCTCATACGCAACGTGCGGCGCGATCAGCGCCGTAAGGACTAATTTGCGGTAATCTAAAGAGTTAGCAATCTTTGCTCTTTATCGGGAATTTTCAGAAACCATGGATTCGTACACCCATCCTTATACTTTTTCGCAACGCGCGCAGCAGCTGACCAGTTCGACGATCCGGGAAATCCTGAAAGTCACCGAGCGGCCCGAAATTATCTCTTTTGCGGGCGGGTTGCCCGCGCCGCAAGGTTTTCCCGTCGACGTCATCAACGATGCGTTTGCCCGCGTGCTGGCCCAGAACGGCCGGTCGGCGCTTCAATACGGCCCCACCGAAGGGTATGCACCGCTGCGCGCCTGGGTGGCGGAAGACCTGAAGCGAGTCGGGGCAGATGTGTCGCCCGATGAAATCCTCATCGTGTCCGGCTCGCAGCAAGCGCTCGACATGCTGGGCAAGCTGTTCATCGACCCGGGCAGCAAAGTGCTGGTCGAGGCGCCCAGCTACCTGGGTGCGCTGCAGTCCTTTTCCCTGTTCGAACCCACCTACGTGGCCGTGCCCACCGACGAAGGCGGCCTGATTCCCGAAGGCCTGACTGCCGAAAGCGCGGCCGGCGCGCGGTTCATCTACGCGCTGCCCAATTTCCAGAATCCCACCGGGCTTACGCTCAGTCTCGAACGCCGGCGCGCCTTGGCGGAGCGCTGTGCGGCGCTGCAGATTCCCATCATCGAAGACGACCCCTATGGCGAACTCCGCTACGCCGGCGAAGCCTTGCCCGGCCTGCTGGGCATCGGACGCGAGGTGGGCGCCACCGTCATCCGGTTGGGCACCTTCTCCAAGGTGCTGGCGCCGGGCCTGAGGCTGGGTTATATCGCCGCGCCCCGTCACATCATAGCCAAGCTGGTGCAAATCAAACAGGCCACCGATCTGCACACGGCCACCCTGACCCAGATGGCGGTATATGAAACCATCAAGGGCGGCTTCCTGACCCAGCATCTGCCCATGGTGCGCGAGTTGTACAAGCAGCAGTGCGGCTACATGCTGGACGCGATGGCCGAACATTTTCCGTCGACCGCAAGCTGGACACGCCCCGAAGGCGGTATGTTCATCTGGGTGACCTTGCCGGAGCATATCGACGGCACCAAGCTGCTGGCACGCGCCATCGAACGCAACGTGGCCTTCGTGCCCGGCGAACCCTTCTATGCGGGGGCGGGCGGCAAGTCCAACACCTTGCGCCTGAGCTTCGTTACCGTGCCCGAGGAAAAGATCCGCGCCGGTATTGCCATACTGGGGCAACTGATCAAGGAAAGCTGATCCGAGATGGCGTCACCCAAGTCCGGATCCCCGCAACCCGAACACATGGGCGAACTGCTCGAGCCGGCTGCGCCCGGCACTCCCGATCTGGCCGACATGCGGCCGGACGACTGGGTCGAGCGCTGGCTGCCCCGTTCGTGGGGGCCCTACGCGCGGCTGTGCCGCCTGGATCGGCCGGTGGGCACATGGCTGACGCTGCTGCCCTGCCTGGCCGCGCTCGTGCAAGCCGCGGACGGCTGGCCCACTTTGTTCCGGCTGTTCATTTTTTCGCTGGGCGCGTTGCTGATGCGCGGCATCGGGTGCTGCTTCAACGACATCTTCGATCGCGATATCGACAAGATGGTCGAGCGCACGCGTTTCCGGCCACTGACCAGCGGGCAACTCAGCCTGCGTAACGCCCTATGGTTCGTGCTGGCGCAACTGGCGGTCTGCGCCTTGCTGCTGCTGGCGCTGAACGAATACAGCCGATGGCTTGCCGTCGCCCTGGTGCCCATCGTGATCGTGTACCCGCTATGCAAGCGTTTTACCTACTGGCCGCAGGTGGTGCTGGGCATAGGGTTCAACTGGGGCATGCTCATGGCCTGGTCCGACACGCAGAACACCGTTCCCCTGGCAGCGATCGCACTGTGGCTGGGCGCCGTGCTGTGGCAGGTCGGCTATGACTCCATCTATGCATACGTCGATGTCCGCGATGATCTCAAGCTGGGCCTGCATTCCACCGCCATGCGATTCGCCGACAAAGGCAAGATCTGGATCAGCGGGTTCTATATTGCGACGATCGTGCTGTGGGTGGCGGGCGGCTGGTCCATGGGCATGGATTGGCCTTATTACGTGGTCATGGCAGCGATCGCGGGCCATTTCATCTGGCAGATGAGGGTCTTCAGCCTGGCGCACCCCGACCGCAACTTCATGCTTTTCCGTGCCAATATGGCTGTGGGCGTGCTCCTGCTGGTCGCCGCTCTTGCCGGCACCGTGCTGGTGTAGGGGTCAGACCCCGTACGGGGTCTGACCCCAGAACCCATCGCCCGAGGGGTCAGACCCCACATGGGGTCTGACCCCAAAAGTCGTCGGCCGAAGGGGACAGACCCCGTATGGGGTCTGTCCCCATGGATCTTTTTCCGCACAGCATGCGACAATCTACGCCGTTTCTTCCATAAGACAAACGAATGACCAGCTTCCTAGAATATCTGGCGACGGCGCTTTTTGCGATCGCCATCATCCATACCTTTTCGGTGCCCGTTTTTGCCCGCCTGGCCAATCGGGGCGGGGCGCATGCCGGGCTTTGGCATCTGTTGTCGGAAGTCGAGGCGGTATTCGGCGTGTGGGCCTGCGTGCTGCTTGCCGTGATGGCGCTGCTGTCGGGTGTAGGCGAGACGGTCACTTACATTGACACGCGCAATTTCACGGAACCGGCGTTCGTGTTTGCCATCATGGTGGTGGCGGCCAGCAGACCCATCCTGGAACTCGTCGGCAAGCTGGTGCGCTTGATCGCGCAGGCGCTGCCCATGAAACGCGAGCTGGCCATGTACTTCGTCATCATGTCCGTGGTGCCGCTGACTGGCTCGCTCATCACGGAACCGGCCGCCATGACGCTTGCGGCCCTGCTGCTGCGCGACGCCTATTTCGGCCGCAGCGAACAGGCGGGCTTCAAGTACCTGACCATAGGCGTGCTGTTCGTGAACATTTCCATCGGCGGCGTACTCACCGCCTATGCCGCACCGCCCGTGCTCATGGTGGCACAAACCTTCGGTTGGGACTCCGCCTACATGGCAACGCATTTCGGCTGGCGCGCGGTCGCCGCCGTGTTCATCAACGCAGGCGTGCTGACCTTGGTATGCAGCAAGCACCTAGTTGACGGCAGCATAGGCGCGAGCCCTGTGCAAGAGGCCGCCGATCGGCGCGCGCCGGTGCCCTGGATCGTCATCACGATTCACACCATCTTTCTGATCGGCGTCGTCCTGTCCGCCCATCATCCGGTGATTTTCCTGGGCTTTCTCATGCTGTTCATCGGTTATGCGCATGCGTACAAGCGCCATCAGAATCCGCTGCTGATACGGGAAGGCCTGATGGTGGGCTTTTTCCTTGCGGGGCTGGTCGTGCTGGGCGGTTTGCAGAAATGGTGGCTGCAGGATCTTCTGGCCGGCCTCTCGCCCATTGTCCTGTACTGGGGGGCGACCGCCCTGACCGCGGTCACCGATAATGCGGCGCTCACGTATCTAGGTTCTCTGGTGGAAGGCACGAGCGAACTCTGGCGCTATATGCTGGTGGCGGGGGCCGTGACCGGGGGCGGCTTGACCGTGATCGCCAACGCGCCGAACCCGGCCGGCTTCGCCATCCTGAAGGGTTGTTTCCCGGATGGCGCGATTTCGCCCTTGAAGTTGCTGCTCGCAGCGGCGGTGCCTACGCTGGTGGCGGCGGCCATGTTCATGCTGCCCAACTCTTTCTAGGGCCGGCAAGCCCAGGGGGTCAGACCCCGTACGGGGTCTGACCCCAGAACCCACCGCCCGAGGGGTCAGACCACATGTGGTCTGACCCCGCCACCGGTTTGCGCGTCCATCCGGAGCGGACAACGGGCGCCATGGGTGCATTGTGGGTATTTACGGGCAAAAGCGGCTAAAATTAGGCGTTTTTGTCGTACCTTTTCGTGGAACTTCGTCGTGCCTATTTACGCCTACAAGTGCAGCGCTTGCGGACACGCGCAGGACGTCCTGCAAAAAATATCCGATCCCCTGCTTACCGTTTGTCCTGAATGCAATCAGGACACCTATTCCAAACAAGTGACGGCGGCCGGTTTCCAGCTCAAGGGGTCGGGCTGGTATGTGACCGACTTCCGGAACGGAAGCGCCAGCGGGGCGGGTGCGGCACCGGCCGCGGCCTCCGGCGGCGACAGCGCCGCCAAGCCGGCGGAACCCGCCGCGGCGAGTCCGGCGTCCGCCTGATCTCAAGGCACGCATGCGTTTTTTCAAGCGATATTTCATCACCGGGCTGCTGATCTGGATTCCCCTGGTCATCACCATCTGGGTGATCGCGCTGTTGATCAGCACGCTTGAAAGCGTGGTGCCGCCCTTTCTCACCTCCCAGTCGCTGTTCGGCTTTCGCATCCCGGGTTTCCAGTTGCTGCTGGTCCTCGGGGTGGTGCTGCTGACCGGCTTGCTGGGCGCCAATTTCATCGGCGCCGCCCTGGTCGAACGCTGGGAGCAGCTTCTTGGGCGTATCCCCCTGGTGCGATCGATTTATAATTCGGTCAAGCAGGTCAGCGACACGGTGCTTGCGCCGGGTGGGCAAGCATTCCGCGAAGCCGTCCTGATCCAGTACCCTCGGCAGGGCGCCTGGACCATTGCCTTTCTTACCGGCGCGCCCAGCGGCGAGGTTGCCGAGAAACTGGCGGGCGACTATGTCAGTGTGTACGTGCCGACCACGCCCAACCCGACATCCGGTTTTTTCCTCATGCTGCCCCGGGACGACGTCCAGGTGCTCGACATGAGCGTCGATGCAGCACTGAAGTACATAGTTTCCATGGGCGTCGTAGCGCCCGTTTCTGTCAAAGGGCTCGAAGCCGGGCATGAAGCGGTGTCCATCGTCGACGCCGCCCAGCGTATCGACGAGGTCTCCCCGCGCCGGGAAGACGACGAGGCGGGCGGGCGCTGAGGCCCTGGCAGTAAGCTTTTTAATTTTAGAATTTCGGCATTTTTACATACGGAGTAATCCTTGATGCGTACCTGCTATACCGGCGAGGTCAGTAAAGAACATCTTGACCAGACAGTGACCTTGTTTGGCTGGGTCCATCGTCGCCGCGACCACGGCGGTGTGATTTTCATCGACCTGCGCGATCGGGCCGGTCTTGCCCAGGTCGTGGTCGACCCGGACAACGTCAAGGCCTTCGCGACTGCGGAAGACATACGCAACGAGTATTGCGTGCGCATCACCGGCCTGGTGCGACTGCGTCCCGAAGGGACCAGCAACCCGGAGCTCAAGTCCGGCGAAATCGAAGTCCTGTGCCGCGAAATCGAGGTCCTGAATCCGTCCGTGACGCCTCCGTTCCAGCTCGACGATGATAATCTGTCAGAGACCACCCGGTTGACGCACCGTGTGCTGGACCTGCGCCGCCCGCAGATGCAGCACAATCTGATGCTGCGCTACCGTGTGTCCATCGAAGTGCGCAAATACCTGGATCAACTGGGGTTCATCGATATCGAGACACCCATGCTGACCAAGAGCACGCCGGAAGGCGCGCGCGACTACCTGGTTCCGTCCCGCGTCAATGAGGGCCAGTTCTTCGCCCTGCCCCAATCGCCGCAGCTGTTCAAGCAGATGCTCATGGTCTCGGGCTTCGACCGCTACTACCAGATCACCAAGTGCTTCCGCGACGAAGACTTGCGCGCGGACCGCCAACCGGAATTCACGCAGATCGATTGCGAAACCTCCTTCCTCAGCGAAGAGCAGATCCGTGAAATCTTCGAGGGCATGATCCGCCATGTGTTCTCGACCGTCCAGAGCGTCGAACTGCCGAAGCTGTTCCCCACCATGACCTGGGGCGAGGCCATGCAGCGCTATGGATCCGACAAACCCGACCTGCGCGTCAAGCTCGAATTCGTCGATGTCGGCGATCTGATGCAGGACGTCGAGTTCAAGGTGTTCTCCGCACCGGCCAATGATCCTGCCAGCCGCGTGGTTGCCTTGCGCATTCCCGGCGGCGCCGGCATGCCTCGCAGCGAAATCGACGCCTACACCAAGTTCGTGGGCATCTACGGCGCCAAAGGCTTGGCGTACATCAAAGTGAACGATGCCGCCTCCGTCCCCGACGGCCTGCAATCGCCCATCGTCAAGAACATCCACGTCGATGCGCTGACCAAGCTCATCGAGCGCACCGGCGCGCAAAGCGGCGACCTGATCTTCTTCGGCGCGGACAAGGCCAAGGTCGTCAACGACGCCATCGGCGCATTGCGCGTCAAGATCGGCCATAGCGAGTTCGGCAAGGAAAACGGCTTGTTCGAAGCCGGCTGGAAGCCCTTGTGGGTCATCGACTTCCCCATGTTCGAGTACGACGAGGAAGAAGGCCGTTATTTCGCCGCGCACCATCCCTTTACCAGCCCCAAGGACGGCCACGAAGACCTGCTGGGCACCGACCCCGCCGCAGCGCTGGCCAAGGCTTACGACCTGGTGCTCAACGGCTGGGAAGTCGGCGGTGGTTCGGTGCGTATCCATCGCGCCGAAATCCAGAGCAAGGTGTTCAGCGCGCTCAATATCGGCGAAGAAGAGGCGCGCAACAAGTTCGGCTTCCTGCTGGATGCCTTGCAGTACGGCGCGCCTCCCCATGGCGGCGTGGCCTTTGGCCTGGACCGCCTGGTGACCATGATGGCCGGAGCGGAGTCCATCCGCGACGTCATCGCTTTCCCCAAGACACAGCGCGCCCAGTGCCTGCTGACGCAAGCGCCATCGCCGGTCGACGAAAAGCAGCTGCGCGAATTGCATATCCGATTGCGCAATACCGAGGTAAAGTAAGGGAAGCAATCACGCAGGGAGGGCGCAGTGTCCGTCATACGGGTCGTCAGCTACAACATTCACAAAGGCCGCTCAGCCATGGGCAGCCGGGAATCGTTGGCGGATTTGCGGCTCGGCTTGTACGGACTGCGCCCCGATCTCCTGTTTCTGCAAGAGGTCCAGGGCCGTAACGAGCAGCGCATCAGCCTGGATGCGCAACACGAGTTCCTCAGCGCCGCGCTCGACATGGAAGCCTGCTACGGCTGCAATGCCGTGCGCCAGCAGACGGATCACGGCAATGCCCTGCTGTCGCGCTACCCAATCCTCCAGCACGAAAACCAGGACATCTCCGATCACAGGCTGGAACAGCGCGGCCTGCTGCATGCCGTGATCGAAGTCCAGGGTGTGCCCGTGCATTGCCTGGTCGTGCATCTCGGCCTTTTTGCAGGCGGCCGTTCGCGCCAGGTTGCGGCCTTGGTCGAACGCATCAAGCGCCTTGTGCCCGAAGAAGAGCCCATGCTCATCGCGGGCGACTTCAATGACTGGAGCAACCGCCTTGCGCCCTTGTTCGTGCAGCAATTGAGCCTGTACGAGGTATTTGCCATTGCGCCGCCTGACTCCATCGGACCCCGGCGCCTGCTTGGCAAGATGAACCGCCTGCGCGAAACGCTGCGCTATGGCACGAAGCCGGAACAACTGGCACAACGAATCCATGAACTGGGCAACAACGGCGCGGCCCGCATGACGCCGCCGCCGCGTACTTTCCCCGCTGCATTCCCGTGGCTGCGGCTGGATCGCATCTACCAGCGCGGTTTTGCCGTGCGGAAGGCCCGGGTCCTGCAAGGCGCGCCATGGAAGCAGATTTCCGATCATGCCCCGCTGTTCGCGGAACTCGAACTCCCATGACGGCGGACACGCTCGACCCCTACCTGGATAAACAGTACAACGCCCGGGCATCGGTGCCCGATTGCCTGCCTTTCCTGAAGGAGTATGCCGACTTCAGCGCGCTGGCCAGGAAGCAGCTGCGGGGCGAACTTTCCGTGCCCTATGGCGCGCATCCCGACGAAACGCTGGATATCTTCCCCGCGCAGCGATCGAAGGCGCCGGTTTACCTGTTCATACACGGAGGATACTGGCGGGCTTTGTCCAAGGACGACTCGTCGTTCATGGCCCCGGCGTTCACGCAGGCGGGCGCGCTGGTGGTGTCGATCAATTACTCGCTTGCACCCGCCGTGCCGGTAGCTCATATCGTCCAGCAATGCCGCCGTGCGCTGGCCTGGGTGTATCGGAATATCCATCGCTACGGCGGTGATCCGGAGCGCATCCACGTAAGCGGCAGCTCGGCGGGCGGACATCTGGCCGGCATGCTGCTGGCCGGCGGCTGGCAGCACGGCGCTGACTTTCCGGATGGCGTCATCCAAAGCGCCAGCCCGATCAGCGGTTTGTTCGATCTGCGGCCTTTGCTGCATACCCACGTCAATGCCTGGACCGCTTTTGATTTCGATACGGCCACGCTGGCCAGCCCGCTTTTTCATCTTCCCAAACGTCCATGTCCCATTCTGCTGGCCTGGGGCGAGCATGAAACCGACGAGTTCAAGCGGCAAAGCCGGATCTACGCCGCCGCATGCCGGGAGGCCGGCTGCAGCGTCCAGATGCTGGAAGTCGCGGGCGTGAACCACTTCAATATCCTGATGCAACTGAGAGACCCCGCGAGTCCCCTGTGCGAAGCCATCCTGGGGTCGATGGGCTTATAGTTCCGGGCATGGCCGCAAGGAGAGGACAGCATGGCCCAGAAAGATCAGCGCCTGAGTTGGCATGAAGACAACAAGATCGACTTGCTGCACAACGGGGGCGAATTCTTCCCGTCCCTGTGCGCCGCCATAGACGGGGCGCGGCGTAGCGTTCACCTGGAAACCTATATCTTCTGCCTCGATCGCACCGGCTTGAAAGTGCTCGATCACCTGAGCAAGGCCTGCGAACGCGGCATCAAGGTAAGAGTGGTCATCGACGGATTCGGCAGCTCCGAACATGCGCTCGACATCGCGGGCAGGCTGGCCCGGATGGGCGCGCAGTATCGCATTTACCGGCCTGAGCCCCAGGGCTTGCGCGCCATGAGGATAGACCCGAGACGGCTGCGCCGCCTGCACCGTAAAACGGCGGTGGTGGACAATGAAATCGGCTTCGTGGGCGGCATCAATATTCTGGACGACTACGAGGATGTGCCGGATGACGGTGCCGGCCCGCTTCCCCGCTTCGATTTCGCCGTCAGGCTGGAAGGACCCATCGTCGCCGACGTCGCCCGGGCCCAGCGTGCCCTGTGGCTGCGCATGGCATGGCGGCGCCGTGATGATTGGGCGGCGTTCTATCAGCGGTTGAAGAACTGGGGAGAATGGCGCAGGGCGCGGATCGTGAAGCCCATGGCGCGGTTCAGTCCCGGCAGGCGCGCGGCATTCCTTCTGCGCGATAACGTCCGGTTTCGGCAGACCATCGAAAACGTATATCTTGCCACCTTGTCCAAGGCCCGGCACGATATCCTGATCGCCAATGCCTATTTCTTTCCGGGCCGGCGCCTGCGCAAAGCCCTGGAAGAGGCTGCGCGCAGGGGCGTGCGCGTGCGGTTGCTGCTGCAGGGGCGCTCCGAATATCCGTTGCAGTACCGGGCCTGCCGCTATATGTACTGCAAGCTCATTGACGACGGCATCGAGCTGTACGAATACATGGCCAGCTATCTGCACGCCAAAGTGGCGGTCATGGACAACTGCGCCATGGTCGGGTCGTCGAACCTGGACCCCTTCAGCCTCCTGCTGGCGCGCGAGGGCAATGTATACGTGCAGGATTCGTCTTTCGCCGAAGAGCTCACCGAGGCGCTGGAAATGGAGATGCGGCAGAACTCGAGGCAGGTCCATGAAGAAGACCTGCAACGCCGGGGAAGGCTGGGCCGGTGGATCGATGCATTTTCCTACTTCATGTTGCGTGTTGGCGTGGCCATCACCGGAAAATCGTCGGAATACTGACATCGTCGTTTATCGTTTAACATCCCCCTGTCATGGCGGCCCGCAGGGCTGCCAGCATGTTCAATCTGCAATCAGGAGCACGGTATGAAAACGAAAGCAGCAATTGCCTGGAAGGCGGGCGAGCCGTTGACCATCGAGGACGTCGAGCTGGCGGGCCCGAAGGCCGGAGAGGTACTGGTCGAGATCAAAGCCACGGGTATCTGCCATACCGACTACTACACCCTGTCGGGCGCGGATCCCGAAGGCATCTTTCCCGCCATCCTGGGGCACGAAGGCGCGGGCGTCGTGCTCGAGGCCGGCCCTGGCGTCACTTCCTTGAAACCGGGCGACCACGTCATTCCGCTCTATACGCCGGAATGCCGCCAGTGCAAATCCTGCCTGTCGCGCAAGACCAATCTGTGTACGGCCATACGCGCCACACAGGGCAAGGGCCTGATGCCCGACGGCACCTCGCGCTTCACCGTGGGCGGCAAGCCGGTCCATCACTACATGGGCACGTCAACGTTTTCCAATCACATTGTGGTTCCCGAGATCGCTCTGGCCAAGATCCGCAATGACGCGCCCTTCGACAAGGTGTGCTACATAGGTTGCGGCGTGACCACCGGCCTCGGCGCCGTCCTTTTCACGGCCAAGGTGGAGGCCGGCGCCAACGTGGTCGTATTCGGCCTGGGCGGAATCGGGCTGAATGTGATCCAGGGCGCGAAGATGGTGGGCGCCGACAAGATCATCGGCGTGGACATCAACCCTGCCCGTGAAGCCATGGCAAGGCAGTTCGGCATGACCGACTTCGTCAATCCCAACGAAGTCGACAACGTGGTCGACACCATCATCCAGATGACAGACGGCGGAGCGGATTATTCCTTCGAGTGCATCGGCAACACCAAGGTGATGCGTCAGGCGCTCGAATGCTGCCATCGCGGATGGGGCCAGTCCATCATCATCGGCGTGGCCGAAGCGGGCGCCGAGATCTCCACGCGGCCCTTCCAGCTGGTTACGGGGCGCGAGTGGAAAGGCTCCGCGTTCGGCGGCGCCCGCGGCCGTACCGACGTACCCAGGATCGTCGACTGGTATATGGACGGCAAGATCAACATCGACGACCTGATTACGCATACGCTTCCGCTGGAGCAGATCAACGAAGGCTTCGACTTGATGAAGCGCGGCGAGTCCATCCGCTCCGTCGTGGTGTATTGAGTTCATTGTTCAGGAGATTCGACATGTCATCGGATAAGCTGGAACTCCTCAGCGAGCAGCGGTGTTTCGACGGGGTACAGCGTTTCTATCGCCATGATTCCACGGCCATAGGCCTGCCCATGCGGTTTTCGGCATATGTGCCGCCGCAGGCGGCGGAAGGCAGGGTCCCGGTCCTGTTCTTCCTTGCCGGGCTTACATGCACCGAAGAAACCTTCATGATCAAGGCGGGTGCGCAGCGCTTCGCCGCGCAGCATGGCCTGATGCTGGTCGCGCCCGACACCAGCCCGCGCGGCGCCGGCGTGCCCGGCGAAGATGCCGACTGGGATTTCGGAACGGGTGCCGGTTTTTACCTGGATGCCAGCCAGGAGCCCTGGAGCAAACACTACCGCATGGAAAGCTATGTGGTGGAAGAGCTCTTCGGCATTGCGACCCGTGTCCTGCCAGGCGATGGCGCGCGGGTGGGCGTCTTCGGGCACTCCATGGGCGGACATGGCGCGCTGGTACTTGCACAGCGCCATCCCGGCAAGTTCAAGTCGGTGTCCGCCTTCGCACCCATCGCGGCGCCTTCGCGTTGCCCATGGGGCGAGAAAGCATTCTCGGCCTATCTGGGGCCGGATCGCCAGGCATGGGCCGCCTACGATGCGTCTTTGCTGATGGAGCAATCGCAATGCCCCTTCCCGCAAGGCATACTGGTCGACCAGGGCATGGCAGATGGCTTCCTGGAACAGCAGCTGAATCCCAAGGCCTTCGAAATGGCCTGCGCCCAGGCGCAGCAGCCGCTGGTGTTGAGGCGGCACGAAGGCTACGACCACAGCTACTACTTCATCTCGACCTTCATCCAGGACCACATCGACTTCCATGCCGAGCGGCTGAGGGCGTGAGCCTTGGGGTCAGACCCCGTACGGGGTCTGACCCCTTATCCAGAACGAGCGCTTGAGGGCCCGGGGTCAGACCCCAAAAAGCCTTGGGGTCAGACCCCATGCGGGGTCTGACCCCTACACTGGCTAGGCTGCCAGCCGTCCTTCGGCCCAGCGAGCAATCCGCAGCAGCGCGGGGTCGGCGGCATAGCGGCCCACCAGTTGCACCCCTACGGGCAACCCGGTGGCGCCGGTGGTCACCGGCAGTTGCACGCAGGGCAAGCCCAATAAGGTCCAGCTTCGGCAAAATAGCGGGTCGCCGGTGCTGACCTCGAAACGGGGCGCCTCGCCTGCGGCGCCGGGCGTCAACAACAGGTCGTAGTCATTGAAGGCCACGTCCATGTCCCGCCTGGCAAGCTCGGCGTTCGCCAGGTTTTCCTGATGTCTTTGAAATGTGATGGACTCGCCGCGCTGAAGCAAGGCGGTGAGCGACGGGCTGATTTGTTCGGCGGCGGTAAGCCGTTCGTGGCTCAGCGCCTGGAACGCCTCGAATGCCATGATTTCCTGCTGGATGTCTACCAGGCCGGCAAAGGAACCGGGCAGCGAGGCATCGGAAACCGTGGCCCCCGCCCGCGAAAGCGCGATGCCGGCCGATTCAAGGGCGGCCTGGGCATCGGGATCCGCCGCGTCCCACCAGGGCGTACGGCAAAGGCCGATACGGGCGGTTCCTTGCCAGTCCAGATCCAGCAGCCTTCGATCATGGGTGAGTGCGGCGACAAGCAGTGCCACGTCTTCCACGCTGCGCGCCAGGGCTCCAACGGTATCCAGGGATTCGCTGAGGCTTTTGATGCCGGCTCGCGTCACGTGGTTGAAACTGGGCTTGTACCCTACGATTCCGCAGAAAGCGGCGGGACGGACGATGGAGCCGGCCGTTTGCGTGCCGAAGGCCAGATGGCTCATGTAGTCGGCAACGGCGGCCGCCGAGCCGCTGGATGAGCCGCCCGGTGTGTGATCGGGATTCACCGGGTTGCGCGTCGGGCCCGGCTGAAAGGTGGCGAACTCCGTGCTGACGGTTTTCCCCAGGATAACCGCCCCGGCCTGGCGGCACAGCGCTACGCTGGCGGCGTCGGACTTGGGGCGGTGGCCGTGATAAATGGGTGAACCATAGGTGGCCGGCAGGTCGGCCGTATCGAACAAGTCTTTGACGCCCAGCGTCAGGCCGTGCAGCAGGCCTTGTATGGGTCCGCGGTCCAGTTGGCGTGCGCGCTCGATGGCTGCGTCGGCTTGCACGCAGGTCCAGGCCTTTATGATTGGTTCGCGGGCCTGGATGCGATCAAGGCAGGCGCGAGTCAGTTGTTCGGCGGTGATTTCCCTGCTGGCAAGCAGGCGTGCCGCCTGCATGGCCCCCAGCCGCTCGGGCGAACTGCCCGGCGCCGTCCTGTTTGCTTGGCTCATGACAGGCACCAGCTGTGTATGGCCTTGGCATAGATGTCCCGGGCCTCGGTGATGCGATGCACAGGGCAGAACTCGTCGGTCTGGTGGGCCATGTGCGAATCGCCGGGCCCCAAGACCAAGGTCGGCGGGTTGCCCAGCGGGGCGCGCAACACCGCCGCATCGGTAAAGTAGGAAACGATGCGCGAGGTCGGCCCATGCGGGCAGGATGCCGCGACTTCGCCGGCCCACTGGTCCGAGGGCTCGGTGTAGACGCTTTCCAGGTCGATGAGCGTTTCGATTTCAAGATCGGTGCCGACCACCTTGCGCACGTGCTTCAGGATGTCGGCGTGCCGCTGGCCGGCCACGCTGCGTATGTCGACGAGAATCTCGGCCGCATCGGGCACCGAATTGACGTTGATGCCGCCATTGATTACGCCGACGTTCAGCGTGGGTTTGCCCATGAGGGGATGGGGAGCCTGCTGGAAATCGAGGTTCTGCAAGGCAAGCGCCGCGGCGGCAATCTTGTAGATGGCGTTGTCGCCGCGTTCAGGCATCGAGCCGTGGGCGGTGACGCCCTTGGCCCGGATCTTCAGCCACAGGGCGCCCTTGTGACCGAGCAGCGGCTCGTTGGACGTGGGTTCGGCCACGATCAGGGCGCCCGCACTGCCCATCAGGTCGCGGATTTCAGGTTCGTTGATCAAATGGGCGGCACCTTCGCAGCCGGTTTCTTCTCCGGCGGTAATGACCAGCGTCAGCCCTGCCGTGTCCTTGATTTGGTCGGCCATGTCGATGGCGGCGGCCGTGAACGCAGCAACGCCGCTTTTCATGTCGGCTGTCCCGCGCCCGTACATCTTGCCGTCGACGATTTCCGCGGCGAAGGGATCATGGGTCCAGGCTGCGGCACCCAGCGGCACGACGTCGACGTGCCCTGTGAAGGCCAGCGGAAGCTTGTGGTGCTGGCGGCCGATACGCGCAACGAGGCTGTTGCGGCGCGGGGCGAACTCGACCTGGCGGCATGTGAAGCCTGCTTGCGTCAACAGCTGTTCAAGGTGGTTGGTGCATTGGTCCTCGTGCCCCGGCGTATTGATGGTGTTCATGCGCACCAGGGTTTGCGTGAGGGCGACGGGGTCGATGGGCGAGCGCATTGTGAATCTCCGTTGACGGCCCTAGCCAAAGTAGGCGGCGCGGACTTCCGTGTTTTCAGTGAGTTCCTGGGCGGTGCCTTGCGCCACCAGACGTCCCTGCGAAAGCACGTAGCCGTAGTCGGAAATGGACAGCGTCTGGCGGGCGTTCTGTTCTACCAGAAGTATGGTCATGCCGCGTTTATTGATTTCGCTGATTACCCGGAAGTTCTCTTTGACGAAGAGCGGCGACAGGCCGAGCGAAGGCTCGTCCAGGATCAGCATTTTCGGATTGGCCATCAGGCCCCGGCCGATCGACAGCATGGCCTGTTCGCCGCCGGACATGGTGCCCGCCAGTTGGGCGCGGCGCTCCAGCAGCCGGGGAAAGATCTCGTAGACATCGGCCGCGCGCCGTTTGAGTTCGGCTTCGTCCGACAACTGATACGCGCCGACGCGCAGGTTTTCTTCGACGGTCAGCTTGGGGAACACCTTGCGGCCTTCCGGAATGCAGGCGATGCCCCGGCTGACGATCTTATGCGTGGGCAGGCCCAGCAATGAAACGCCCTCGAACTCGATCTGCCCGCGATTGGGCGGTGTCAGGCCGAGGATGGAGCGGATGAGGGTCGACTTGCCCGAGCCGTTCGAGCCCAGTATGCAGGTGATCTTTCCTTGTATCGCCTCGAGCGAGACGCCGTGCAGGACGTCGATACGGTCATACGCCGTTGCGATCTCGGTGACCTTGAGATGCGCCGTCATGATTCTTGCTCCTGGCCCAGGTAGGCGATTTGCACCTCGCGGTCGGCCACGATTTCCTCGTAGCTGCCTTCCGCGATCTTCCGGCCGAAATTGAGGACGGCGCAGCGGTCGGTGATGCGTTGAATCACATTCATTTCGTGTTCGATGATGACAATGGTGAACGGCTTCAGCAGTTGGCGGACCTGCAGGATGTCGTCCATGAGCTCGGTGGTTTCATCATGGGTCATGCCTGCTGACGGTTCGTCGAGCAGCAGCAAGCGGGGGCTGTTCAGCAAGGCGCGGCAGATTTCGACACGCCGGCGGTCGATCATGGTGAGCGCCGAGGTCGGCTGGAAGAGCTTGTCGGGCAGGCCCGGATTGAAGGTCCGCAGCAGCGTGAGTGCCTTGTCGACCATTTCGTCGTACTGTTTCCTTAACTGCGCGCGGCGGAAAATATTGAACATCAGCCCCGTGTTCAAGTGCTGGTAGTTCCCGATGACCATGTTATCGAACACGGTCAGCGACAGCGAAAGCCTGGATCGCTGGAAGGTGCGCGTGACACCATGGCCATACACTTCCTGCGGCGACTTCGTGCTGATGTCCTCGCTGCCCAGCATGATCCGGCCGGATGCCGCCGTATAGAGCCCGGTGACCACATTGAAGAAAGTCGTCTTTCCGGATCCGTTGGGGCCCAGCAGGCCCATGACCTCGCCTTCATAGACGGTCAGGTTCAGCGCATCGAGTGCGGTCAGGCCGCCGAAGCGGACGGTCAGGTCGCATGCGGTAAGTAGCGGCGTGCTCATGCTTTGCTTTGCCCAGGAAAATAGCTCCGGATGGAGCGTGGAAGCAGGCCGGCGGGACGGAACAGCAATATGGCGATGACCAGTATCCCGTACAGCAGGAAGCGATATTCTTGGATGAACTGCAGCTTCTCGGGCAAGATGAGGATGATGGCGGCCGCCGGCAAAATGCCCCATGGGTTGCCGATCCCGCCCAGAAGCACCATGGAAACCAGAATGAGCGAGTCGGCGAAAGTGAAGTTATTGGGCGCAACGTAGCTGGTCAGCAGCCCATACACCGCGCCGGCGATGCCCACCAGGAAATTTCCCAGGGTGAAGGCAATGATCTTCATGCGCGCGATGGGTATGCCGAAAACGGAAGCGGCGATTTCATCGGTGCGTACGACGTCCATCGAGACGCCGATCCAGGAACGTTCAAGCCTGCGCACCAGCACGAATGCCAGCACGCAAAGGATCAGGCTGAGCACCGCATAGTTGGCATAGAACGAGATCTCGGTTTCGCCGATGGTGATGTTTTCGTTGAGTTCCCAGCCGAAGATGTTCATGCGCGGTATCCGCAAGCCTTGCGGCCCGCCCAGCACGTCATTGACTTCGAGAAAGGTCTTGAACAGGACGCCGAACGCGATGGTGACCAAGGCGGCGTAGTGCCCGCGCGTGCGAAGCACCGGCAAGATAAGCAATGAGCCGATGAGGGCGGCGAAGACGCCGCCTATGAACAGAATCAGCAAATGCGGGGTTCCGGTGTGCTCGGCCAGCACAGCGGCCGTGTAGCTGCCGATGCCGAAGAAGGCGGCGCCCGCGAAATTGAGGACGCCGCAATACCCGAACTGGATGTTCAGACCGAATCCGGCAATGGAATACAGCAATACCGTGCAGATCAGCAGCAGGGCGAAGTGATTGTCGAAAAAGGCGGCGACCAGCAACAAGGTGCCGACGACGCAGCCGACGCCCAGGGCGCGGGGATAGGCATTGTTAGCCGTGACCAAGGGCGGCGTTACGCGCAGCCAGCGCGCCGCCAGGACCAATACGACGCTCACGCCGATCATGAGGCCGACCTCTTGTTCGGTTTCCGCGTGCAGCATGCTCCACGCAAAAATGAACACGATGGCCAGGCTGACAAGAAGCAGGGCTCGGGACCCTTTCAGTGTATGAAGCATGGTTAATAGGCCCTAAACTCGTTCGCTGACGCGTTCTGCTATCAGGCCGGAAGGTTTCCAGGCCAGAAGGATGATGACGACCGCAAATGCGAAGACATCCTTGTATGCGCTGGGTATGCCTTGCCCCAGCATGGGAAGCATGACGGCGCCCACAGTTTGCAGCGCGGCGAAGAGAAAGCCGCCCAGAATGGCGCCATACACGTTCGTCAGCCCGCCCAGGATGGCCGCGGAGAAGCCGATGATGCCCAGCAGCAGCCCGATGCCGAAGTTGATTTCGCTGTAGTACAGCCCGTTCATGACACCGCCGACCGCCGCCATCGCCGAGCCCAGGCCGAAGGTAAGGAGCACGATCCAATGGAAGTTGATGCCCATGACGCGGGCTGTCTCGCCGTCCTGGGCGACTGCGCGGATGGCCAGCCCCAGCTTGGTGCGGGTGATGACATAGTGCAGCGCGACGATGGTTGCCAAGCCTGTTGCGAGAAGGATGGCGCTGTCCGCCCGTATGGAAAAGGCGCCCAGGTGGAGCTCTTGTTCGGGCAGCAAACGGGGGAAGGGCTTGGAGTTGGAGCCGTCGGGGTAGAACAGGCGCACCAGTTCGCGTACGACCAGGCCGAGCATGAGCGTGACCAGCAAAGTGTTCAGCGGCGGGGCGTCCTTGAGCGGCAAGACGAGGTATTTCGCCACCAGGGCGCCAACCACCGCAATGACCAGCATCGAGATGGCCAGCATGATCAATATCTGGATCCATGGGTTCACGACGCCAATGGCGTCCAGCCCCAGATACGTGACCAGCGCCGTGAACGCACCCAGCATCAGGACATCGCCGTGCGCGAACTGGATGACGTCCATGACGCCGAAGAAAAGGGTAAAGCCCACAGCCACCATTGCGTAGATCATGCCCAGCATGAGTCCATTCACAAGATACTGGCTAAACACTTCCATGCTCATGTGTACTTCTCCAAGCGGTGATTCTTCAGCGTCCCTTCAGCTTGCGCTTGCCTGCCGCGTATTCGCTGTCTTCCCAGATCACCCACTTGCCGTCCTGCGCGACATAGGTGGACACCAGCGGCACGATGTTCTGCCCGTGATCGTCGAAAGTGACCTTGCCGATGATCGTGTCGGCATCGGCGGTTTCTTCGAGCTCGGCCAGCACTTTCTTGCGATTGGGGCCTACTTTTTCGATGGCATCGATGATGAGGTCGGTGGCGGCGTATGCGAAGGGGCCATAGGCATCGGGCGGCTGCGAATAGCCTTGCTTCTGGTAGGCGTCGGAGAACTCTTTGCCATGGGGGAGCTTTTCGAGCGGCGCGCCTTCCAGGAAGGCCAGCGAGCCTTCCGCCAGGTCTTTGCCCAGGCCTTCGATGTAAGCATCGGACTTGATGCCCGAGGTGCCTTGCAGCTGGGCGGCGATGCCCAGTTTGTCCATTTGCGAGCGGATGCGTATGCCCAGCGGCGTCAGGCCCCCGAAGAACACGACTTCAGGGTTGAGTTCCTTGATTCTGGTGAGTTCGGCGGTGAAGTCCTGCTGGTCGGACATGACCCCGAAGGTGCCGACGATTTCGCCGCCATGCTTCTTCAGGGACTCGGAAAAGTATTTGTTATGTCCCTTGCCGTAGTCGGTGGTGTCGTGGATGACGGCCCACTTCTTGTAGCCTTGCTTCGCCATGAACTCGGCGGCAACCTGATTCTGGTTGATCATGGTGCCGTTGATGCGGTGCACTTCCTTGAGCTTGCGGCCATAGGTGATTTCAGGCAGCACCGCGCCCCAGACCACGATGGGCAAGCCAAATCGACTGTAGACGTCGATGGCGCTGATGGCGACGGCCGAGCAATAATTGGTCACTCCGGCAATGATGGACTTGTCGGACGCCGCCTTGGTGGCGACCTGGACGCCGACGTTCGGCTTGCATTCGTCGTCCAGCACGACGAGTTCGTAGTTGTACTTGGACTGCGGGTCGCTATTGCGTTGCTTGACCGCCAGGTCGGCGGAGTTTCGCCCGCCCAGCCCGATGGCCGAAGAGCCGCCGGTCAGCGGGCCGATGAAGGTGATTTTCACCGTGTCCTTGGCCTGGACGGACGGTGCCAGCAGCAAGCCGGACGTCAGCGCGACTGCGGCGAAGGTACGTAAGAACAAAGCCTGTCTCATTGCCTCTCCTTGACGAATGACGCAAGGATGCCGTGCATGATTGCACCGGCATCCTGGGAACGCCATCTGATGGTTGTGATGAGTGATTGCGTTGTTCGCAATGTCGGGTCGCTGCGCGGTACGGTTTTTTTTATACGCTTATGGCGTTCCGCATGTGGGCAGGAATGGCCCGTGGCAGGCGACGACTGTTTTCTGGCTCTATCTTGAATGCTGCAACACAACGGCGATACTGGGGTAAATACTAGTTTGAGCGCCCGCCGAAGGCAGACCTCCAAGCCAGGGGTCAGACCCCATACTGGGTCTGACCCCGATAGCTACTTGGCCAGCTTCCAGGCGCCATTCTCAAGCCACGGGTCAGACCCCGTACGGGGTCTGACCCCGCATAGCTACTTGACCAGTTTCCAGGCGCCATTCTGAACGGTGATGAGCTCGCGGCCGCGGTCGTCGAAGCCGCTGTGGTCTTCCGGGCTCATGTTGTAGACGCCTTGCGTGGCCACCAGCTCGCGCGTTTTTTCCAGGGCGTCGCGCAGCGCGCTGCGGAACTCTTTCGTGCCTGGCTGCGCGGTCTTGGCAGCCACCGGGATGGCTTGTTCCAGCAGCAGGCCCGCATCATAGACGTTGGCGCCAAAGGTGGCGGGCTTTTCTCCGAAGCGCTTCTGATACTGGTCGATATAGTCGACGGCGACCTTCTTGGAAGGATTGCCGTCATCGATTTCCGGCAGTACCAGCATCAGGCTGGCCGCCAGGATGGTGCCTTCGACCTCTTTGCCGCCCAGGCTAAGGAAGGCCGGCAGCGCCGCGCCATGCGTCTGGTAGAACTTGCCCTTGTAGCCCTGCTTGGCCAGCGTCGCCTGCGGCAGCACGGCGGCTGATCCGGTGCCTGCGACCAGGACGGCGTCGGGCTTGGCGGAGAGCACCTTGAGCGCCTGGCCGGTGACCGAGCTGTCCGAGCGTTGATAGCGCTCGACCGCCACGATCTTGATGTTGTTCTGTTTGGCCAGGTCCGAGAACACCTTCAGCCAGTTTTCGCCGTAGGCGTCGTTCAGCCCGATGAAGGCCGCGGTCTTGATGTTGGAGCTTGCCATGTGGCTGACCAGCGCCTTGGCGATGATGTCGTCGTTCTGCGTGGTCTTGAAAACCCATTTCTTTTCGGGTGTCATGGGCAGCACCACCGCGGCGGTGCCGACGGGCGCCAGCATGGGCGTGCCCGACTCGGCGGCGAACTGGATGACACCCATGGCATTGGGCGAACCCGAGGGCCCGATCAGCGCGTCGACCTTTTGCTCGGTAATGAGCTTCTTGAAGGAGGTGACCGATTGGGTGGGATCGCTGGCATCGTCGAGCGAAATGTATTCGACGGTCAGATCGCCGATTTTCTTGGGCAGAAGCGCCACCGTGTTCTTCTGGGGAATGCCGATCAGGGCGGTAGGGCCGGTGGACGAGGTCACGACGCCGACCTTGACTTGCGCATGGACGACGCCGGCGGCCAGCATGGCTGCGGAAACGGCGAGCATTTTTAATAGCATGGGTGTGTCTCCTTCATAATATTTGATGTTTCAACTAAATATAAGGGTAGCGTCGAAGCTTGTAAAGATGATTTCTAGGGCCGGCGCCGCCTGCCTTTTAGCGTTGACAGCCCCTAGATACTGATGGAGCTCACGCTAGCGCCCCCGCATACATACAGGGTCTGGCCCGTCACGAAGCTGTTTGCCGGGTCGGAAAAGAACATGACGGCGCGTGCCACGTCGTCTGGCCGGCCGATGCGCTGGACCGGTATCCCGCGGGCGATGTTGCGCTCCCGTTCGCTGCCGGCCGGAATCACGTCATGGAACATGTCTGTCTGGATGGGGCCGGGCGCGACCACATTGACCGTGATGCCTTTGGCGGCAAGCTCCAGGGACCAGGTGCGCGCCATGCCTATCATGCCTGCCTTGGTCGCCGAGTATGCGGTACGGGTGGGCAGGCCCAGGGCTCCGCGCGAAGACATCAGCACGATGCGCCCGAAGCCGCGCGCTTCCATGCCCGGCAGCGCCGCCTGGACCAGCGAGATGGCGGACCCGAGGTGTATCTGGGTGAGGCCCTGCAGGTCTTCCAGCCTGACATCGGGCAGCAGGTCGGGCCGGATCACACCGGCGTTGTGAACGATGTGGCTCACGGGGTGCTCGGCCGCGATTTCCTTCGAAGCCTGGGCGGTGGCCTCGGCGTCGAGCAGATCGACCAGCACGTGGCTCAGGCGCGGATGGCTGAAGTCCGGCGCGCGCCTCGCCATGGAAACCACCTGGTAGCCGGCATCCAGCATGTGGTGGCAGATCTCCGCGCCGATGCCGGCGCTTCCACCGGTCACGACCGCGGTATGTGTTGGATCGCTCATGGTTGTGTCCTTATGCCGCCTGGGACGGCGCCAGGGCGATAACGCGCAGGGGGCTGCCCGATCCCCGGCGTATTTTCAGGGGAGCCGCAAAGACCACGGCGCCTGTGGGCGGCAGCTGATCCAGGTTGGTCATGCACTGCAGGCCATAGCGGTTGTTGCCATGCATGAAGTAATGGCAGGGGAACGGGGGATCCAGGTGCTGGGCCTGACCGGTGTCGGTCCCTACGGATTCCGTCCCGAAGCCATGGACGTCGCGCTCCTTGACCAGCCAGGGCACGACCTCGGCGTCCGGACCGGGCGAATGCGCGCCGTCTTCGCGCATATTCAGGTATTCGGCGGGCTTTTCGCGCTTGGACCAGTCCGTGCGCATGAATACCCAGGATCTGGGCGGGATCTTTCCGTGGGTGGCTTCCCATTGCCGGACCACGTCGATGGTAAGCAGGAAATCGGGATTCTTCGCGGACTCGGCCGAGCAATCGATGACGCAGGCCTCGGCGATGAAGGCGGACAAGGGAATGGTATCCACGGTGTTGTCGGGAAGGTCCTTGCCGCTGACCCAGTGCACGGGGGCGTCGAAATGGGTCCCGGTGTGTTCCGACATGGAAAAATTGTTCCAGTACCAGGCGGGACCGCGCTCGTCATAGCGGGAAATCTCTTCGATACGGAAGGGCCAGGCTTGCCCGAATTCGGGAGGCAGGACAATGGTCGGGAATTCGGGAGTCAGGGTTTCGGTCAGGTCGACCATGCGGATCTTGCCCGACACGAGCTCCGCCATGAAAAGGGATAGTGCCGAAGTGGCCATGATGTCTCCTGTGGAATGTGTTCGTCTGTTCGGCGCAGTGGTTCAGGACGGCGCGCCCAGTTCTCTTTCCAGGCCTTTGGGGTTGTCGCGCATACGCGCCAGGAGCTCCTGCGCGATATCGCCTACATACACGTCCTCGGTGCCTTCCCGCAGCGCACGCACGGCTGCCTGCGCCAGGGCTTGCGGGTTGACGCGAGGCGGGGGCGTGAGCTGTTCCCATTCGTGGTCGATGGGGCCTGAAAACACATTGACGACGCGCACGCCCGATTGAAGAAACTCATTGCGCAGGCATTGCGCCACCGACAGCGCGGCCGCCTGGGAGGCCGACCAGATGCCGCGCGCGGGCAAATTCATGTGAGCGTAGATCGACAGCATGTTCACCCACGCCACCGCGCTGTTGACGCCATCGGCGGCGCGTGCGGCCATGCCCGGACCGAAGTGCTGCGCCAGGCGCATGAGCCCCAGGCAATGGATATCCAGCGCATCGCGCGCCTTGTTCATGTCGCGATTGCGCAGCACGCCCCCGTCGCGTTCGTAGCTTGCGGTATTGATCAGTATGTCGACTTTGCCGCCGATCGAGCGCGACACCCGTTCCACCGAGTCCGAGTCGGTGATATTCAGGTCTTGCCGTTGAACGCGGCCATCCGCGCACAAGGCCTCGAAGGCGCTGGATGTCCTCCAGGCTTCCGGGTCCCCCGCAAAAATCGAAGCGGCGCCCGCATCCAGCAGGGCCCGGATGACGGCCTGGCCGACGGCGGACTTGCCGTCGGTGACCAGCACACGCCGGAACTTGGGATCGCAGGACGTTTCCCGCAAGGTCTTGTCATCTTCCATATTGGGGCTTGCCTCGGTGGGTAGGGCGATCATGACGGCTTGTCCGCTGCGGTCGAGCTTCAGCGCCAGCCGGACGGCAGCGCCTTCCCGGCAGTCGCCGTGCACGTGCGCGACAACGGACGGCCCCGCGTGCATCTGGACCGTGCCGATGCGCCAGGGCAGCCGCTCGCGAAAATACAGATCGTTGCTGTGATGCAGGGTGGTAACCGCCAACAGGCGGCCTTGCGGGTTCACGGCCTGCCACGGCAATTGCTCGGAAAGGCAATGGACGCAGACCTCGCGCGGAGGATACTGCACGGTGCCGCATTCCTTGCAGACCTGGAGCTCGAAGCGCCCGGCCGCGGCCGCGGCGGTCAGGCCCAGTGCGCGCCGGCTTCTTGCGGCGGGCGGCCGGGTCGGCTGCCGGGTCCGGGCGACCGGGTCCTTCTTTGGAGGGCGGGTCAAGGGCTGGGTCATGTATCGCTCCTGGCCAGCAGCGCGGCGGCGGTGCACAGGCCGCGGTCGTAGTTGATCATGCCGAACCCGCTGACCAGGCCGACGCGCGCGTCGCGGACTTGGGCGTTGGCCTGATCCGTGAGCTGGCGCAGCGCCTCGACCATGCCCAGGTAGCCGCCGGCGGCGCCGGCCTGTCCGGCAGAAAGCTGGCCGCCGCTGGTATTGAAGGGAAAACTGCCATCGAACGTGAAGCTGTGCCGGCGGACGAAATCGGGCGCCTGCCCTTTCTCGCAGAAGCCCAGGTCTTCGAGCTGCATCATGTTGATGACGGGATAGTCATCGTAGGCCTGCATGAAATCGACGTCCTGCGGCGCCACTTGGGCATGTTCGTAGAATTCTTCAAGGTCCATGGTCCAGCCGCCGCGGACCTGAATCGGGTCCTCCGGCCAGGCATTGTGCCGCTCTATGGTGGACAGGATGCGCACATAGGGCAGATCCAGTTCAAGCGCGCGGTCCTCGCGCATGACCAGGAAGGCGTCGGCGCCGGCGCAGGGCATGACGCAATCGAACAAATGAATGGGGGCGGTGATCTCGCGGGCGGCCAGATATTGTTCCAGGCTCAGCGGCTTCTTCATGAGCGCATGGGGATTGCGCAAGGCATTCTCGCGCTGCGCCACGCACAGCCTGCCGAAGTCTTCGCGCGTGGCGCCGGTGGTACGCATGTAGTGACGGGTAAGCAGGGCGAAGCTGGCGTTGGGGCCGCCCGCGCCATATGGGTAGACGCCGTCCTGGGCGAAGCGGGAAAACTGGCTGACGGTGTGGCGGAAGGAGTCCACATGGTTGGTGTCCCCGGCCAGGCAGGCGACGATTCCGGCGTCGCCTGCCTGGACCGCCCGCGCGGCGCGGCGCAGGCCGATCACGCCGCTTGCGCCGCCCATGGGAATGTGATCCAGCCAGCGCGGCGACATGCCCAGATGCTGTGTCAGGCCGACTGCCGTGTCGGGCGCCAGCGTGAAGCTGGACACGCACATGCCGTCGATGTCGTGCTTTTCGATGCCCGCGCTTTGCACCAGCCCGCGCAGCGCCCGGCCCAGCCACCAATGGGCGCTTTCAACGGAGTAGCGCACATAAGGCACGGTGATGGGCGCGGCGGCGACCACGCCGTCGTACGACAGCCGCTTCATGTCACCGGCTCCTGGCGCTTCTTCATGGCCCGCGTATCGGTGCACCGTGCGCTGCCGGGCAGGCCGGCGGCCAGGGTTTTCAACTCGCCGCGCTGGATCTTGTTGGTGGCGGTCAAGGGCAGGGAGTCCAGGAAGGCGACATAGCCAGGCACCTTGTAGTAAGCAAGCTGCGTCAAGGCCCAGGCGACGATCTCGCGTGCCAGGGCGTCGACGGCCGTGGGCGCCGGCGGTTCGTGGCAGACGATGCAGGCCATGACCTCATCGCCACGCAGCTCGTCCGGCACGGCGGCGACCGCAACGGTCTTGATCGCGGGATGCTGCAGCAGCACGCTTTCCACTTCCACGGCGGCGATGTTTTCGCCGCTGCGGCGTATTACGTTCTTCTTGCGGTCCACGAAACGCAGATAGCCTTCCGCATCGCGCCTGACGATGTCGCCCGTATGGAACCACCCGTCCTTCCAGGCTTCCTGCGTGGCGGCATCGTCCTTCAGATAGCCCGCGAAGAAGCCGAAGCGCGGCCGATCGCCGGCATGCCGGACGAGCAGTTCTCCGTTTTCATCGATGTCCGCGTCCTGGCCGTTGTCGTTGACCAGCCTTACCTGGACTTCCGCTTCCGCCTTGCCGAAACAGCTGCTGCCGATGTGCCGGGGTTCGCGATTGGCAATGATGACGGCGCCGGCACCCGTTTCGGTCATGGCCCAGGCCTCCAGCAGCGGGAAACCGAAGCGCGTTTCAAAAGGCGCGTGCAGCGAGCGCTCTATGCCGGCGCCGAATCCGAAGCGGACCTGATGCGACGTGTCTTCGGGCGAAGGAGGCGCTTTCATGAGGATGGCGGGCATGACGCCAAGGTAATGGATGACCGTGGCCCGGCAGGCACGGACGGTTTCCCACCAGGTCCTGGGATGGAAGCGGTCGATTGCGATCAGGCATCCGCCTGTGCAGACCATGGCCATGAGGGAATAGGCCATGGCGTTCATGTGCACCAGCGGCAAGGGAGTGAGCATCCGCTCGTGGCCGGCACGCAGCTGGGCCAGCCCGCCGATGTCGCGATACCACCTGCCCGCCTGAAGAAAATATTCATTGGGCAGTATGCAGCCCTTGGGGCGGCCCGTGGTGCCGGAGGTATAGAGCAGGGCGCATTCCGTGGCGGCGCCGATGCCGGCCTGGCCGAGAGGCGCTTGGGCGATGGCAGCCGGCGGGGCATCGCCCGGCCCCATCAGAGCAAGGGGTCGATCCGCGGCGCGTGCCGCCTGGGCCAGCCCGGCATGCCGTTCGGGCAGGGAGATCGCCAGGAGAATCTCGGAATGGCCGATCAGGTATTCGAGTTCGGCCGCCCGCAGTTCGGCGTTGATCGGAACCACCGATACGCCCAGAGCATTCAGCGCGAACCAGTGCAGGATGAAGTCCGGCCGGTTCTCGAGCAGCAGGCCGACGCGGTGGCCATGCCCATAGCCGGACGCATGATAGCCGTCCTTCAGCCGCTCGATCCGGACTTGTGCCTGGCTGTAGCTCAGCTCGCCGGCCTCGATGCCATAGCTGTCGGCGGTCTCGGGAACCACGCACAGAAAAGGATGCTCCGGCCAACGTCGGGCCGAGTCGGTGAAAGCAAGATAAACCGTATCGGACACCTTCACGCCCCTTTCATATGAACAGCTGGAGGCTGCGCAATGCCGAGTCGCAGTTGACCAGGTCCACGCGCTTCTGGTGGATACGCAGCACGCCTTCCTGCGCCAGCAGCTGGAATGTCGACCACCCCGCATAGTGGGTTTGTTGATCGCGGCGGGTCTCCGTATAAAGAAAGGCGGCGCGGATGGCGTATCTTCCCGCCTCCGGCTCGTGCCAGGGGTGGTCCGGCTCGATGGTAGGTTGTTGCAGCAGGTGGTGGGAACGGCTTCTGGGCTGCTGCGAGTAGGTGCGCTGCCCGGCAAGACGCTCGACGCGCACGCGCAGCAGCAGCTTGTCTTCATACATCAGCGAACCTTGCAGCAAGGGGTCGGTCTGGCCATGGCTGAGCGGCATCCAGTAATGGCCGTCTTCAGCGAAGAGATCCAGCCATTCGTCAAAGCGCTGTTCGTCCAGCATGCGCGCTTCGCCATAGACGAAGTCGATCAGGGTTTGGGGCGTCATCTCGCTCATGCCGATTCCTTCATGCTGGCGGTCATATAGTTGGCCCAGGCATTGTATTGATTGCGCATCTGCGCTTCGCTGGTGCCATTGACGATGGTGTTCTTCCGGTTTTCCTCGCCGGGTTCGTACAGCCGGCCGACATTGACCCAGTCGCGTCCGCGGCTGTGCAAGCCGTGCTGAGAGCGTTCGTAGACTTCATGGTCATCGTGGCCCACGACCGAGGTCGGGGCATTGATCAGGCGGTTGTACATCAAGGTGCGCTCCAGCAGTTTGTCGGGTGCGCCCACGAGCCGGAAGGTCCAGGATTCGACCAGTGTCTTGTCCGCCGCCAAGGGCTTGAAGACGCGCAGCGTCTGGATGGGGCCCTTGACCATGATGTTCGGGAAATAGCAGGTGTTATGGCGCGTATCCCCCAAAATGGCATGGGCCCGTTCCTTGCCATAGGCTTCTTCCATGGCTTCCAGGTAGCCTGGCACGGAAGAGTAGGCGGCATGGATGGAATTGCTGACGCCCGTATGCCCGTGCCCGTTCTCCCACACCCGGATGCCCATGCCCTCGAAGAACTCGTATGGGGAAATGAAGGGGGCGAATTGTTCGACCGCCATGGGCTTGGGCGTGCCTTCAGGCGCTTCTTCCCAGACCCGCACCGCGGTGCCGGCCGATGATTCATGCGCCACCATGGGGTGACAGGTGTCCGTCTGGTTGTCCACCAGCATTTTCCAGTTGCAGTCGTGCAGGTAGCGCAATACGCCGCCCGCTACCTCCAATTGACCCTGGGGCGAGCGGTCGACCATGTTGTCGATGGTCGACAGCGATTCGCCGAAGAAGTCCTCGAATGATTGGCCTTCCGGGTTCAGGCGGCAAAAGATGAATCCGCGATAGTCTTTGACATGCTCGACCGCCGCCATGCCACCGCTGGCCTCGCAGCTCTTGAGCTGTTCGGCGTCATAGCCCTTCTTGAGCGGGATGGACAGCAGTTGTCCGTCTGTCTTGAAAGTCCATGCGTGATAGGGACAGCGGAAGAACTTGCCGGTATTGCCGCATACGTCGCCGGCCACCATGACACCCTTGTGGGGGCAGCGGTTGTGCAGCACACGGACGGTCTTGTCCGTGTGGCGCACCATGACCACGGGCTGGTTTCCGACCGTGGTGGTGTAGAAATCGCCCGGATTCGGCACCTGGCTGGCATGGCCGACATACACCCAGGTGTTGGCGAACAGATGCTCCATCTCAAGTTCGAAGATCTCTTCGTTGATGAATAGATCCTTGTGTACTTCCGTGGGTCGCACAAGCGCGGACACCGCGGCGGGATTGTTGCGATAGCTCATGGCGGATTCCTGTCGGTCAAAGGTCGAGCACGAGGCGGTCGGAATGGCTGCGCGAAATGCATATCTGCATGACCTTGCCTTCCTTGCGTTCAGCGTCGGATAAGTAATAGTCGCGGTGGTCGGGCGTGCCTTCCAGGACATCCACCTGGCAGACTCCGCATTCGCCGCGCCTGCAGTCGTAAAGCGGGTCGCAGCCGGCTTCCTCCAGGACTTCCAGGATGGTCTTGTCGGCCGGTATCTGAAGAATGCGGCCGCTTTGCCTGAGCTCCACTTCAAAAGCGCGGTCGCCGAACTGCGGGCTGGCATTCACGAACAATTCAAAATGCACATGGGATTCCGGCCAGCCCAGCTCCAGCGTCTTTGCGCGCACGGCATCGATCATTCCCTTCGGGCCGCATACATAGATGTGCTGGCCACGGTCTGCCTGGTCGAGCAATTCCGTCAATGGCCGGGCTGTGGCCGGGTCGTCATCGGCATGCACCTGCAAGGCCGCTCCGTGCAGAGCCGCCAGCGGCGGCAAAAAAGCCATTTGCGCAGGGCTGCGGCCATAGTAGTGCAGGCTGAAAGGCCTGCCCGCGCGCTTCAGGGCGGTTGCCATGGCGGCGATGGGCGTAATGCCTATGCCACCCGCGATCAGCACGGTTTCGGCGTCGCCGGAGGATGGCGCGTGCAGGGGGAAATCATTGAAAGGCCCTTCGGCCTGCAACACATCGCCTATCCGCAGGCCATGCATGTATAGCGAACCGCCGGTGCCCGGATCTTCGAGCCTCACGCCGAGCCGGTAATGCCTGGGCTCTCCGAACTCGTCCGCGTCGACATCCAGGCTGATCAGCGAATAGCACCTGGGATCCTTCTGGCCCGGGATGCTGATCTTCAGGTGGGCGCCCGGCGTGAACGCGGGAAGGGGCCGGCCATTGCCGGATGCCAGCAGGAAGGTCTTGATGAGCGGAGTTTCGGCCTGTATGTCGGTAATGGAAAGTGCCAGCGTCGTCACGATGCGTCTCTCGGTTCTGTCTCGGGGATTGGAGCCGGCCGGCCGAACATGCCGTCCAGCATCCGGTCCAGCTCGTTGCCGTGGTCATCGGCAAGGGCGGCTTCGCGCAGCGCCCTCAGTTGTGTGGCGGCGTCGGTCCTGCCCAGCAGCTGGCTGGCCGCCAGGCTCAATCTTTGGTATTTGCCGGTGCCGCGCTGATGGGTATCGCTATAGCCCTTTACCAGGCGGCGGATGTTGACCACCTCGACAGCCAGGTCGTAATCGTGATGGGCTGTGTCGGAAATCAGCTTCAGCCATTGCGAGAGGCTGGCTCGTTCATGCGCATGGCGCAATGTCCCGCGGCGAAAGCGGCGCATGCCCGCAAGACCGTACAGCAGCAGGAAGCCGCCCAGGCCGCTGCTGCGCACGAAACGGCCTTTGCGGAAAAGCGGCTGCAGCATGCGCGCGGCGCGCGGGGAACGTTCTATGGCGCGTCCCCATGCCGCCGGCAGGGTGCCGCAAATCTCGTCCAGCCGGGGATGCATGTATTCCGTCGTATGGAGAATCTGGCCAGTCGCCACGCCTGTCTCGGACCGTACCCGCGCTTCGCGCGACTGGCGGGTTTTCAGGTCCGCAACGCGGATCACGTCGTCGTATGCCATGGCGACCGCCACATAGCGGGCGGCGGCCGTGGTCAGCGCCCAGTCGCGCTGCGGGCCCCCGAATTGGGCGTCCAAGCCGTGGATGTCGCGCATGTGAGCAAGATATTCCTTGGCGTAGGACAGATCCTGAAACTCCAGGGCGCGTTGCGTGCCGGCCAGGAGCATTTGCTGCGCCTGGACCGGAAACCGCCTGATCTCGTCAAGCAGCGCCTGGGTATCCGGATTTCCCGATGCCGACGGGATGCCTGCCTGGTCGGGGGCACGATCCGGCGAGGCGAATGCCTGCGGGGCATGCGTGGCCGCATCGAAACCCAGCCCGAAGGCATGCAGGCTGGCTTCGACGCCTACTCCGCCGCGGCTGATGGTGGCTTCGTATTCGTCGCGAGTAAAAGGCAGGGCGCCGCTGCCGGCCAGCGCGCCGAAAAGGCTGGCGCTGATGACGCTGCCGGCCTGGTCCGCCAGCGCTTGCAGATCGACGCAATGGAATGCGCGGGCAGCCTGCCGTCCCGCGGAGATGACGGTGTCCGGATCTGCAATGCCGTTGCCGCGCGCAGCCTTCTCGGCGATGGCGTAGCTGCGATGCGATGAGGCGATCAGCACCGTGCGGTCTGGCGTGACAAGCCCGCGCTGGATGGCGCGCCCGCCTTCCATCAGTTCCGCGGCAACGACGATGTCTACATCGCCGGGCGTTGGCATCATGGCCAGCACCGGGGCTCGCCCGGCCGACGACACCACGGTTTCCGGAATCATTTCCAGGTAATAAATGGTTGCTCCGGTGCGCTGGGCGACGCCGGGTACAGATGTGGTCTGCGCCCACCACCCGGCGTGTTCCGCCATGTCGACGATCCAGTCGGCCAGCACGCCGCCGCCCTGTCCTCCCATGGCCAGGATGGCGAGCTTGAGCGGTGTGCCCTCGTGGAGTGCGGCCGGGGTCATTGGGAAGCTTCCTGCAGAGCCTGCCGTTGGAGTTGCGCCGCGCGGCGGGCTTGCAGGAAACCGATCAGCCGCTGCCGCATGCCCGCAGTCCATTTGTCCCAGCGGTTGGGGTTATGGACGATGTCGGCCCGGTAGAACGAAGGGCACAGCACTGCGGCATGGGACACTTCGCCGCAATTGCCGCAGCCCACGCAACTGTTGTCCACGTGCGCGACCGGGTCTTCCTTGAGAGGGTCGCCGCTGTCCTTCACACTGAGCGATGGGCAGCCCGACAAGCGGATACAGGCGTGATCTCCGGTACAGACGTCGGGGTCCACCCCGAAGCGCTGCTTCACCACGCGTTGCCCGCTCTTGACTGCCTGCTTGAACAGAGGCTTGATGCGGCGCTGCTTGTTCAGCATGCATTCCGATTGGGCGATGATGACCTTGGGGCCTTTTTCGGGCGTGGTCAGCGCTTCCTCTATGGCGGCCTGCACGCGGGCAACGTCATAAGTGCGGTCCAGCGTCCGCACCCATTTGACGCCCACTCCGCGGACTGCTCTTTCGATCGGGTTATTGGTCGAACGATTCTTGTTGACGGCCCTCGACGAAAGAATGTCCTGCCCGCCGGTTGCGGCGGAATAGAAATTGTCCACGATGATGATCACGCCGTCGTGCTTGTTGAACACGGCGTTGCCCAGCCCCGACGCCAGGCCGTTGTGCCAGAAGCCTCCGTCGCCCATGATGGAAATGGGCCGCTTGGCCGCCGGCACGTTGAAGGCGGCGGCGCTGGAGGCGCCCAGCCCGTATCCCATGGTGGTCGCGCCGAGATTGAAAGGCGGGAGAATGGAAAACAGGTGGCAGCCGATGTCGCAGGCTATGTGATGCTGGCCGAGTTTCTCTTGTGCGAGAGTCAGCGCCGAGAAAACAGGGCGCTCCGGACAGCCGGTACAGAATCCCGCGGGGCGTGGTGGCACGACCTTGCCGAGCGCATCGATGACGGAAGGCGACACCTTGCGCTGAAAGGAAACGACTTGCTCTTGCAAGGGACGGGAACCGGCGGATGCCGGAGCCTGACGCGCGGCTTCGCCGGCTGCTCGAAATTCCAGTCCGGGCAGCAGTTGGGGGGCATGCTCTTCCAGGAAGGCTTGCAGGCCGTCCCGCATCACGGCGGTGGTGTATTCGCCGGCCAGGGGCAGGGGATTCTTGCCTGCCAGGCGGGTGGCGCTGCCGGCCTTGCGAAGGATGGCATGCAGGTTTTGCTCGATATAGTCCGGCTGGCCCTCTTCGAACAGCAGCACGGCTTTCTTGCCGGTGCAAAAAGCCAGGACCTCATCGTCGACGACCGGATAAGTGACGTTCATGACATATAGCGGCAGCCGGCTGTTGCCGAAGCTGTCGGCCAGGCCCAGCAGTTGCAAGGCCCGGATCACGCCGTTGTACAGTCCGCCTTGCAGGATCAGGCCGAATTCTTCGACGTCTCCTTCGAACCGTTCGTTCAAACGGTTTTGCTTGATGAAATCGACGGCGGCCGGCCATCGGTCGCGCACTTTCTCGTGCTCATGCAGGAAGGAGGCGGGGGGCAGCACGATCCGGTTGACGTCGCGCACGGGCTGTTCCAGTGCCTGCGCGAGGCTGATTGCCGGACGCTGGTTGTCTTTTGCGATGAAGCGGCCGTGCACATGACAGCTGCGTATCCGCAACTGAAGAATGACAGGGGTATTGCTGGCCTCGGAAAGCTGAAAGCCGTCTTCCACCGCCTTGACCATGCTTTCCAGGTTCGGGCGTGGGTCCAGCAGCCAGATCTGTGATTTCATCGCGAAGGCGTGGGTGCGTTCCTGCATGATGGACGAGCCTTCGCCATAGTCTTCGCCCACGACGATGAGAGCCCCGCCGGTTACGCCGCCCGATGCCAGGTTTGCGAGCGCATCGGAAGCGACATTGGTGCCCACCGTGGATTTCCAGGTGACCGCGCCGCGGATGGGGTACATGACCGAGGCGGCCAAGGTGGCGGCGGCCGTGGCTTCGGAGGCGCTGGCTTCGAAGTGAACGCCCAGTTCTTCCATGATGTCCTGGGCATCGGCCAGAACATCCATGAGGTGGGAAATGGGCGAGCCCTGATAACCCGCCACATATCCGACGCCCGATTGCAGCAGCCCCTTGGTGACGGCCAGTATCCCTTCGCCGCGGAATTCCTGCCCGGCGCCGATGCGCAGTTGCTGCACCTCTTTCTTGAATGAGCGTTCTGCCATTTTCTTGTCTCCCGCCAAATACTTTAAGCTTCAAGTTGAGGCTGGTCAATATAAATATGAAAATTCATATAAAAGAGAAATTTAAGTGATATAACAGATGCTTGGGTATGAGTAATTACCATTATCCACACGGTCGGAACGATCTGCTCTTGGGTTTTCGGCTACTATTTCCGCTTACCTATATGACCAACAGGCGTTCTTCCATGTCGGTGGATTCTCCACGTTTCGTGCATCGTTATCTGGCTTCGGTGCTGGCTCAGGCGAGCCACCGGATTTCCGCCGAGTTTCATGTCGAGGTCCGGAAGGCGGGCCTGACGGTTACCGAGTGGCGGGTGCTGGCCAGCCTGATCGGGGGCGAAGGCGAAACCGTCGGGGTACTGGCGCAACTTGCGGTCACCAAGCAGCCCACGATCAGCAAGGTGCTGCCGGGTCTCGAGGCGCAAGGCTATATTCGCCTGCAAACCGCGCGCTCCGACCGGCGGCAGACGGTGGTCAGCATCACCCCCAAAGGGGAAAAGCTCATCGGCGGACTGTGCGACAAAGCCATGGCGCACCAGCAGAAGGTCCTGGCCGCCCTGGAAGCCGACCATGCGGATCGGCTGGTGGAAATGCTGCGCGCCATTGTCGGGGTCGGACCCCATACGGGGTCCGACCCCTGAGTTTTTGGGGTCAGACCCCGTATGGGGTCTGACCTCATTCAGGGATTCGACACTTGAGTTTTTGGGGCCAGACCCCGTATGGGGTCTGACCCCCTTCCCGGGCATACGGTTTGCCGGCCAATTACCAAGACCTTATCGAAGAGAGGTACGTGCATGGCGATGACACAGCAGTACGAAAGCAAAGAGCCCTTGCGGGAAGTCGTGGACGCCACGGCGGGACCGCTGGTGCTGGAATTTGGAACCTCCTGGTGTGGATATTGCCAGGCCGCTCAGCCACTGATCGAGCGCGCCTTCGCGCAACACCCCGGCGTCGGGCATCTGAAGGTGGAGGACGGCAGCGGCCGCCCCTTGGGGCGGTCCTTCCGCGTCAAACTTTGGCCTACCCTGGTGTTTCTCAAAGACGGGCAAGAGGTTTCCCGGCTGGTGCGGCCCGGCAAGGCGGAGGATATCGAGGCCGCGCTGGCGGCGATCGTTTAAGGGGTCAGACCCCGTACGGGGTCTGACCCCAACGCGAAGATCATCGGGGTCGGACCCCGAATGGGGTCTGACCCCAGCGCGGTGGCTGTCGGGGTAAGACCTCGAACGGAGTCTGACCCCTTAACCTCTTGAGAAATCAAGAACTTTCCAGGTCTTTTCCGGTCCAAAAAGTATCCGTCCCTCAAGGGCTCAGCTAAAAAATTTCCATTAGCACTCGCCTTCATAGAGTGCTAATATTGAACAAGGTAGTTTTATCGATAGGATCACCAATCCGATGACACAAAGCTCAAATTCACTGACTTTGGCCAACAACCAGTTGGCGTTGGCCATTTCCAATCCTGGCGCCCTGGGCACCATCGAGGCCTACATCAGTGCTGTAAATCGCCTGCCCATGCTGACGCAAGAGCAGGAAACCGCGTTGGGCAAGCGTTTGCGCGATGAATCCGATCTCGACGCCGCAAGGCAACTCATTACTTCCCACCTTCGTCTGGTGGTATCCATTTCCAGGCAGTATCTGGGGTATGGGCTCGCGCATGCCGATCTCATCCAGGAAGGCAATGTCGGTCTCATGAAGGCCGTCAAGCGTTTCGATCCCGACCGCGGCGTGCGGCTGGTTTCGTTTGCCGTGCACTGGATCAAGGCCGAAATTCACGAGTACATCGTCCGGAACTGGCGCTTGGTCAAAGTAGCGACGACCAAGGCGCAGCGCAAGCTGTTCTTCAATCTGCGCCGCATGCGTCCCGACGGCCAAACGCTCGATACCGAACAGGTCAACACCATTGCGCGCGAATTGAACGTGCGACCCGAGGACGTCAGCGAAATGGAAGTTCGCCTGTCCGGGCGGGAAATGGCTCTGGAGAACTCGTCTGAAGAGGACGACAACGGCTTTGCCCCGATCTCTTACCTGTCCGACGAGGGACAGCAAGAACCCTCGCAGGTGCTGGAACGCCGTGCGTACGACACGCTGCAAGGCGAAGGTCTGGCCGAGGCTCTCGAAAGCCTGGACGATCGTTCGCGCCGCATCGTTCAGGCCCGCTGGCTGCAAGACGACGGCGGTGCCACGCTGCACGAGTTGGCAGGCGAGTTCGGTGTGTCCGCCGAAAGAGTCCGCCAGATCGAAGCCGCCGCGTTCAAGAAGCTGCGCTTGGCCTTGACCCACTGATTGCTGAAATAAAGAGTTTCAACTTTATTGGGCAGGAACAGAACTTATTCGTATTATGCGTGACTAAACTGCATGATCGACGCCTTTGCCCAGTGATGCGAAGCCCGTTGATCCCATCCGCTTCGGCTTCTCCTCTTCCCCTCCCTTTTGAAGCGGATGCTTATGGGACACCAAAAGGTGTCCCATTTTTTATTCAAAAAGCGTTATCCTGAAAAACCTGTAGCTCTGGCGGATAGCGATCCATGCAAATCGGGCATGTCGTTTTCGGGCTGGCCGGCTTGCTGGCCCTGGTTTCTTTCATGCCTCCCATAGCGGGCCGTTTGCGCCTGCCCCATTCGGTCTTGCTGGCCATTGTCGGCTTCCTTCTTGGTCTGGTGATCCACGTCCATAGTTGGGCGCCGCTGGTGATGTCCGACTTTCTCGATTCATTGCAGCATTTCGAGATATCCTCCGAAGCTTTCCTTTTCATCTTCCTGCCCGTCCTGCTCTTCGAGACGGCGCTGTCCCTTAATGTGCGCCGGCTGCTCGACGACATCGGGCCGATACTGATGATGGCCATTGTGGCGGTGATCGTCTGCACGCTGATCGTGGGTTTCTCCCTCGAAGCGGCATCCGGCTACAGCTTGGCGGTCTGCCTGATGCTGGGCGCCATCGTCGCGACGACCGATCCCATCGCGGTCATCGGTGTGTTTCGAGAAGTCGGAGCACCCAAGCGGCTGACGACACTGGTCGAAGGCGAATCACTCTTCAATGATGCGGCATCGATCGCCCTGTACTCCGTGCTCCTCACCGTAATGTATGGCGGCGGTGAGCTATCGGCGGGCAAAGTGTTCTACAGCTTTACCTTCAGTTTCCTTGGGGGCGGCGCCGCCGGCTTCCTGATGGGGCGTTTGGCGAGCGGACTGTTCATCTGGCTGCGCGGCTGGCCGACCGCCGAAATCACCTTGACCGTTGCCCTTGCCTATCTGACCTTTTATGTGTCGGAGCATTATCTGGGCGTATCGGGTGTCGTGGCGACGGTGATCGCCGGTCTCGTGGTGGGTTCCACCGGCCGCACCCGCATGTCGCCGGCCACGTTCGAGCAATTGGCCGGCGCATGGTCGCAGTTCGGATTCTGGGCGAATTCCCTGATCTTCATATTTGCCGCCATGCTGATTCCCAGAATGATGACCGACATCACCTGGACGCAAGTCGGGCTTATCGTCCTGCTGTTCGGCATGACGCTGTTGGCACGCGCCCTTATGGTCTTCGGCGTTCTGCCGCTGCTGGGCCTGACCCGCTTCGGCACCAAAGTCAGCCGCGCATATCGGGTGGTCATGTGGTGGGGCGGATTGCGGGGGGCGGTGTCGCTCGCACTTGCCTTGGCGGTGACCGAGCAGCATAACGTGCCGTACGAAGCGCGCCAGTTCATCGCGGTGGCCACCACCGGCTTCGTGCTGATGACGCTGTTCTTCAATGGCATCAGCCTGCGCTGGCTGATACGCCGCTTGCGCCTGAACGAGCTGACTCCCTTCGAGCGCAGCGTGCGCAACCAGGCGGTGATCGTTGCGCTGGACGACTTGCGCGATCAAGCCAAGGATATCGCCCGCAACGAGCATATCGGAGACGAGGCGCGCGAGCGGGTGCGGGCCGTCTTCGATGCCACGCAAGCGAGCTTGAACGGCGGCGAGCTGGCGCAGCTCTCCCTGGACCAGAAGGTATCCATCGGCTTGGCGACGATAGCGGCGCGCGAAGAAAAGCTCTTCTTCGACACGCTGAAGGCGCAGGTCGTCGACTGGCGCGCCGCCGAATCCCTGCTGGCTCGGGCGGAACGCATGAGCGATGCGGTGCGAGCGGGCGGCTTGAAGGGATTCGAAGCGGCGATCGCCGCGGATCTCAGATACTCCTTCGGCTTTCGCATGGCGCTGCGCCTTCACTACCTGTTTGGCTTCCAGGGCTGGCTGGCGACCGAGCTCGCAAAGCGCTTCACCAACCTGATGGCCAAGCGATCCGTCGCCCAGGAACTGATCAAATTTGCCGAAACCGATATCCGGCCTCTTCTGGGCGGGGACGCCACCGAAGTGATCATCGAAGCGCACCGGCATCGGCTGGCGCTGCTGAACAATGCGCTGCAGGCCATGGCGTTGCAGTATCCGCTCTTCGCCCAGTGGCTCCAGGAGGCCTATCTTGGGCGCATGGCACGCGCCCTTGAACGCCTGCGTTATCGCGAGATGCTGACGCAATTCCTGATCACTGGCGAGATGTACGCCGACCTGATCAAGCAAGCCGAACATCGCTGGAGCCACGTCAAGAAGCCGCCGGCATTGGATATCTCCATGAGCGCGAGCGACCTCGTCCAGCGGATACCCATGTTCGAGGATCTGGAGCCGGAAGTGCGGGCGGCCATCTGCAAAGTGCTGAAGCCGCGTCTGGCCGTACCAAACCAGCACATACAGATGCAGATCGGGCGCAGCCGGGCGATGTATATCGTGGCTTCGGGCGCGGTCGACATCAAGCTGCGCGACGGCACGAGCGTGGAGCTGGGAACCGGCGAGATTTTCGGCGAAATGGCCCTGATGGGCGGTGAAGCATTCGAAGCCGATGTCAGATCGCTAGGCTATAGCCGACTCTTGATGCTGCATGAAGGCGACTTCAAGAAGCTTCTGGAGCGCGATGCCGCGCTCAGGCAAAGAATCGAAACCGTGGTGGCGCAGCGGCGCCGAGCCTTGCAGGTATGGCGGGAATTCGAGACGGGCGAGCGCCAGCATGAACCCCTGCCGGACCTGAGCCTGGGGCCGCGGCCAGAGGGTCTTCCAGGCGGCGGCTGATCCGGCAGCGGCGAGGTGGCAACAGGCCCTAGAGCAATTGCCGAATGTCGCTGGCGATGTCCTGGGCGCTGGCCTTGCCGGACACCAGCACCCTGGCTTCGCCCTGCTTGTCGATCAGGTAGAAGGACGAGGCGTGATCCATGGTGTACTGATCGGGCGCCGGGCCCGCCGCTTTGGCGTAGTAGGCCTTGAAGGACTTGGCCGTCGTGGCGACTTGCTCCGGCGTGCCGGTCAGGCCCACGAAGCTGGGGTGAAACGCTTGGGTGTAGGCCGACAGGATTTCGGGCGTGTCGCGATCCGGGTCGACGCTGACCATCAGCACCTGCACGTCGCCGGCGTCCTTGCCGAGGAGCTCCATGACTTGCGCAAGTTCCGCCATCGATGTCGGGCAGACATCGGGGCATTGGGTGTATCCGAAAAAGACCACGCAGACCTTGCCCTTGTAATCGTCCAGCGTGCGTACCGCTCCGCTGCCGTCCTGCATGGCCAGATCGCGTCCGAGCTTGGTTCCGGTGATGTCCGATCCGAGAAAGGCCACTTCTTTCTTGCCGCAGGCGGAAAGTACGGGAGCAAGAGCGGTGGCGGCTGCCAGGCCGATGAGGGCGCGGCGCTTGGTCGAAAAAGAAAACATAAGGCGTCCGGGTTGTGAAATCAAATCAGTCCGGCCCAATGATCGAGCAGCAAGGCTGCGAACAACAAGGCCAGATACAGTATCGAGAAGCGGAACAGCTTCCTGGACTGTTCATCAGAATACTCTTTATAGAGTTTCCATGCGTTGATCACGAACAAGCCGCTGAGCACAATTGCGCAGGCAAGGTACAGCGGGCCGCTCATGCGGATGATGAAAGGAAGCAGCGTGGTGGCAAACAGCACCAGGCTGTACAAAAGAATATGCAGGCGGGTGAACTGTTTGCCGTGGGTCACGGGAAGCATGGGAAGGCCGGACTTCGCGTAGTCATTGTTGCGATACAGGGCCAGTGCCCAGAAATGAGGCGGCGTCCAGATGAAAATGATGAGCACCAGTATCCAGGCTTCGGCCGGGACGGCGTTGGCCACGGCGGCCCAGCCCAGCGCGGGCGGCATGGCGCCGGACAGCCCGCCGATCACGATGTTCTGAGGCGTGAGGGGCTTGAGGATCATCGTATAGACGATGGCATAGCCGACAAAGGTCGCGAAAGTCAGCCACATGGTAAGCGGGTTGACCAAGTGATACAGAACCAGCATGCCCAATCCGCCCAGCATGCCGGAAAACAGGATGACCTGGGTATTGCTGATGGTGCCCCGGGCGGTCGCGCGGCGGGCAGTGCGCAGCATGCGGGCGTCGATTTCCTGCTCGATCAGGCAGTTCACGGCGAATGCCGCCGCAGCCAGCAGCCAGATGCCCGCCGTGGCGGCTACCACCACGCCAAGGTCGGGCAGGCCGGGACTGGCAAGAAACATGCCGATGACGGCGCAAAAGACGGCCAATTGCGTGACACGCGGCTTGGTCAGAACCAGGTACTGCCTGAAAAGGGTTTGCGTGGGGGCGGATGCAGTGGTCATGTCAATATTCTAGCCTCATCGTCATGGGAAAGGCGCACCAGCAGGGTGACGCTCGCCAGGACCAGCCCCGCCGCGCCGCCATTGTGCAGCACGGCGATGAGCAGCGGCCATTGAAAGAAAATGGTGGTCAAGCCGGTAAGCAACTGGGCCAGCAGCAAGGCGAGCACCAAGTGGGCCGGCCCGCGCAGCCCTGGGTCGCTGCGCAGCCTCCAGGCCAGGAGGCCCAGATAGGCGAAGACCAGGAAGGCGAAATTGCGGTGCACCCAATGGATGGCGGTAAGCGCATGCTGGGAGATCATTTCACCTGAGGGAAGGACCCCCAGACCGCGCACCAGGGAATAACCTCCGTGGAAGTCCATCTCGGGCACCAGTTCCCCGTGGCACAAAGGAAAGTCCATGCAGGCCAGGGCGGCATAATTGGTGCTGACCCATCCGCCCAGTGCGATCTGTGCAAAAAGCAGCGCAACGCCGACCACGGTCCAGCCGAGCCAGCGTCGCGCATTGGGCAAAAGGGGTTTGTGGCGTTTCTCGCGCGCCGCAAGCCAGGTCATGAGGGCGAGCAGCAGCATGCCGCCCAGCAGGTGAGCCGTCACCACGATGGGCATCAATTGGTGCGTGACCGTCCAGGCGCCGAAGGCGCCCTGCACGCAGACGGCAATGAGCGTCACGATGGCGAGCCGCGGGCTATGGCCCAGTTCGCGCCGATAGCGCCAGGCCAGATACACGATGCCGATGATCATCATGCCCAGGATGGAACCGACGTAGCGATGGATCATTTCTATCCATGCCTTGGAAAAGCTGACCGCACCGTACGGCATCTCCTGGAGCGCCTGCTCGATGTGGCCGCTCGCGCCGATAGGCGTGATCTTTCCATAGCAGCCCGGCCAGTCGGGACAGCCCAGTCCCGAATCCGTCAGGCGGACAAAGGCGCCGAACATGATCAGGTCCAGTGTAAGAAACCAGGTCGCGAAGACCAGTTTTCTGTAACGGGCTCGGATTCGATCAATCATGGCTGCTATCCGATGCGCGAATTCTTGAGCAGTTTCGTGATGTCGTCGCGCACCGAGATGGGATCGGCATCCGCAGGAAACTGCATCATCAGGTTGCCCAGGGGGTCAATGATCCACATCGGGGCTTTAAGGGCCGCATCGCGTGCCGAGGGTTCCACGCCGGGCGCGAGGAAAGCGGCAAGCTTCTCCGGGTCGGCCCGCAGCATGTGAGTGCCCTTGTATGCATCCAGCACTTGCGCGGGGACCGGCGCCTCGTCGGTGACGAACCATACGCGCGCAAGGCGCTCTACGTTTTTACCTTGACTGGCATGCGAGTTGCGCAAGGTGAACAGCTTCTTGACGCAGGCTTCGGGGCATGCACCGCTGTCGGCACTGACCAGGATCCAGTGGCCGTGCAGGGATTCGAGATCGAACGGTGTGCCGTCGAGCGTGGTCAGCGGCAGCGCTTCGGCGCTTGGAATGGTCCGCTGCGGATCGACCAGCGCGCCATAGTTGCTCGTGCCATCGGGCCGCAAGCCAAGAGAGGGGACATAGTACGCGAGTATGGCGAAAACGACAGGCGCCAGGCACATGGCCAGGATCAGATAAAGCGGCCACATGGACCGTTGGCGGGCGTTCGGACCAGGTGAGTTTGGAGTCTTGCTAGGCAAAATGTGTTTCCTTGTTTACTTGTGGGTCGGTCGCAGCACGCGGCGCAACAGGTGCCAGGCCAGTCCGATGCAGACAATGATGGCAATGGCCATGAAGCCGAACCACTGCAGCGCGTATCCCCGGTTCTTGTCCGAGTCCAGCATGGGATCCGGCCACTCCCGCAACAGAGGATCGGCCCCGTTTTCCTGGCCAGCGGCAGCCTGTGTCTGGGCCAGCACGGTGGGCAACAGATCCAGGCCGGTGGCGGCGGCGTAGTCGGCCAAGTCCAGATTCTGCAGCTTGGGCAAAGGTGAGGAAGAGTCCGGCAACTGTGCCGGCAGGCGTGTGGCCGACTGGTCCGACCAAGACCATAATTCAAACAAGCGGGGCACTCTGTCGAGAAGCTCGCCTTGAATGGTCTGAGTGCCTTGCGGGGCAGGTATGGGCAGCTGGCTTTCGCCGGGGCGCATCGGCCGCGGCATCCAGCCTCTGAGCACCAGCACGGCGGCGTGCGAAGGCCCGGCAAGCAACAGCGGCGTGGCCACCCAGTAGCCGGGCTTGCCCTGAAAATTCCGGTTCTCGAGCAGCACGGTGAGCTCATGCCGCCATGTTCCGGTGGCCTGAGCTGGACGCCAGGCCTGCAGAGCGGCGGAGGGTGTGTCCGCTTGCAATGCGAGAGGAGGCTGGGCCCGCCCTGCTTCCATGACCTGCTTCAGCGCATCGCGTTCCGAGGCGCGATCCAGCTGCCAGTTGCCCAGGCGCCCGAACACGACCGCCAGCAGCGCCATGAGGATCAGGGCGGCAAACAAGCGATAAGGAGTGTGTGGGCGGGCCATGTCTGCAATAATTGAAGTTTAACGGGAGGCTTTCATGCGTATTGTCGTTATCCTGGCTTTCTTGGGCATCATCGGAAGCCTGGCCTCCGCCCTTGTTTACCTGATGCGCGACAAAGGCGGCACCAACCGGACGGTCAATGCATTGACCGTGCGTATCGGTCTGTCCATTGCCCTGTTTCTGTTCGTGCTGTTTGCCCATCATATGGGCTGGATACAAAGCACCGGCCTCGTTGCCCGCTGAGCAAAAAAGCGCCCCCTTGAGGGGGCTGCATGTCGCAAACGCGGCAGGGAGCGCTTTTTTTCGGTGAAGCTGGCAGGCTTAGAACCAGTAGACGAACAAATACAGGCCCAGCCACACCACGTCAACGAAGTGCCAGTACCACGCGGCGCCTTCGAAGCCGAAGTGGTGATCGGCGGTGAAGTGGCCTTTCATGAGCCTGAACAGGATGACGGTCAGGAAGGTGGCGCCCAGAATCACGTGAAAACCATGGAAGCCGGTGAGCATGTAGAACAGCGCGCCATAAGCGCCGGAGTCGAAGCGCAGGTTCAGGTCTTGATAGGCGTGCATGTATTCGTATGCCTGACAGCCCACGAAGGTGAAGCCCAGGATCACGGTCGCCGCCAGCCAGAAGATCGCCTTGCCGCGGTGATTGGCGCGCAGCGCGTGGTGCGAGATGGTCAGGGTAAGGCCCGAGCTGAGCAGCAGGGCGGTATTGATCGTGGGCAGCCAGAAGGGGCCTACGGTCTTGAACTCGGGTACGATGCCGGCCGGGCCGAAATTGGGCCAGGTGCCGCTGAAGTTCGGCCACAGCAAGGTCTGGTGATCCAGGTTGCTGAGCATGGGAGTGGTGAATTCCCGGGCATACCACAGCGAGCCGAAGAAGGCGCTGAAGAACATGACCTCGGAAAAGATGAACCAGGCCATGCTCCAGCGGTAGGAGTGATCGACGCGCTGGCTGTTGATGCCCGCTTCCGACTCGCGTATGGCGTCGCCGAACCAGCCGTACAGCACGACGAACAAACATAGTAAGCCGACCAGGACCATATAGAACCCGATCGTGGATCCATTGATCCACAGCGCCGCGCCCAGCAGCGTGATCAACAGGGACGCGCTGGCGCGTACCGGGTGTACTGAGTCGGCGGGCACGTAATAGTAGGGTGCCTCTTTACCCTGAGCTACGTGACTTGCACTCATGGTCTTCTCCTGCGATTTATCGAATTAATAGTAATTAGGTTACGTCAAATAGCCGGTGAACCAGCGCGCGATCATCACCAGTCCCACCACAAACACGATCGCGGCGATGATGCCGGCGATGATCAGGTGGACCGGGTTAAGGCTGGAAATGTCATCGGCATATCCTTTGCCTTTGCGTACGCCGAAAAATCCCCAGGCAACGGCTTTCATTGTCTGGAAAAAATTGAGCTTGCGCCCGGCCAGTTCCTTGATGTCTTTCGTCATGGTCAGCCTCCCAGGCCCCCGACGCTGGCCCGCCAGAACGCCCAGGCAACCACCGCAATGACAACGATGACGAGTGCGATGGCGGTATTACGGTTCTTGCGGCGTTGCTCGGGGGTCATTCTGGAAAAGCCTTGCTGATTACTTGACAACAGGTGGTTCTACGAACGTATGGAACGGGGCCGGCGAAGGAACGGTCCATTCGAGGCCCGTCGCGCCTTCCCACGGCTTGGCCGGAGCCGGTTCGCCGCGTCCGTTCCAGGCCTTCAGTGCAAGGTACAGGAAGATCAGCTGCGAGAATCCGAAGACGAAGGCGCCGATACTTGCGATTTCGTTGAAGTCCGTGAATTGGGCGGCGTAGTCGGCATAACGGCGGGGCATGCCGGCCAGGCCCAGGAAGTGCATCGGGAAGAACGTGATGTTGAATGAAATCATGCTCAGCCAGAAGTGCCACTTGCCCAGCTTCTCGTCGTACATGCGGCCTGTCCATTTCGGCAGCCAGTAGTACGCGCCCGAATACATGCCGAACAGCGAGCCCGCCACCATCACGTAGTGGAAGTGCGCAATGACGTAGTACGTATCATGGACGGCGATGTCGATGGGGGCGACGGCCAGGATCAGCCCGGTGAAGCCGCCGATCGTGAACACGAAAATGAACCCGATGGCAAACAGCATGGGTGTTTCGAAGGTCATGGAGCCGCGCCACATCGTGGCCACCCAGTTGAAGACCTTAACGCCGGTCGGGATGGAGATCAGCATGGTTGCGTACATGAAGTACAGCTGTCCGGTGACGGGCATGCCCGTGGCGAACATGTGGTGCGCCCAGACCAGGAAGGAAAGGATGGCAATGGCGGCCGTGGCATAGACCATCGATGCGTAGCCGAACAGCTGCTTGCGCGCGAATGCCGGCACCACGGCGGACACGATGCCGAAGGCCGGGAGGATCATGACGTAGACCTCGGGGTGGCCGAAGAACCAGAACACGTGCTGGTACAGGACCGGGTCGCCGCCGGCGGCCGCATTGAAGAAGCTGGTGCCGAAGTGGCGGTCGGTGAGCAGCATGGTGACGGCGGCAGCCAGGACCGGCATGATGGCCAGCAGCAGGTAGGCGGTGATCAGCCATGTCCAGCAGAACAGCGGCATTTTCATCAGCGTCATGCCGGGCGCGCGCATGTTCAGGATCGTCACGATGATGTTGATGGCCCCCATGATGGACGACGCGCCGAGGATGTGCACGGCGAAGATGTTGAAGTCCATGCCGGGGCCCATTTGCAGCGACAGCGGCGCGTACATGGTCCAGCCTGCGGCGTTGGCGCCGCCCGGTACGAAGAAGGACACCGTGAACAGGATGGCGCCGATGGGCAACAGCCAGAAGCTGAAGTTGTTCATGCGGGCGAAAGCCATGTCGGAGGCGCCGATCTGCAGGGGGATCATCCAGTTGGCGAAGCCCACGAACGCGGGCATGATCGCGCCGAAGATCATGATCAGCCCGTGCATGGTGGTGAACTGATTGAACAGTTCCGGCTGGAAGAACTGCAGGCCGGGGGAAAACAGTTCTGTACGGATCAATAGCGCCAGCAGTCCGCCTTCGAGCAGCATGCAGAAGGAAAATATCAGGTACATCGTACCGATATCTTTGTGGTTGGTGGCGAAAAGCCAGCGGCGCCAGCCGTGTGGCTTGTGATCGTGGTCGTCGTGCCCGTGACTGGCAGGGACGTGGTCAGCAGTAACACTGCTCATGGTGGACTCCTTCCTACTCTACCGGACTGCTTGCAAGCAGTCCGGAAAAACACTTAGTGGGTTTACTTGCGCTTTTCGTAAGTATCAGCGCAGTGCCTTGACGTCAGCGGGTTGAACAACCGGATCCTGGCCCTTGCCGGCATTGCTCCAGGCATTGCGGGTGTAGGTGATGACCGCGGCGATCTCGACATCGTTCAGCTGATCGCGGAAGGCCGCCATCGCGGTGCCGGGATGGCCGTTGAGCACAGTGAGAATCTGGTCTTTCATGGGGCCCAGGACATACTTATCACTGCCATCCAGGGCAGGGAAGGTATTGGGCAAGCCCTTGCCATTGGCTTGGTGGCACGCCACACAGTTTGCAGCATACACCTTTTCGCCGCGTGCGAAGAGTTCGTCTTTGGTCCATTCCTTGTTGGGATCGTCGGCCGCCGCGGCAAGCGCTTTCTTCTGGTCGGCCGCCCATTTGTCGTAGTCTTCCTGCGAAACGACGTCGACCACGATGGGCATGAAGGCGTGATCCTTTCCGCAGAGTTCGGCACACTGGCCGCGGTAGGTGCCGATCTTTTCGGCACGGAACCAGGTGTCGCGGAGGAAGCCCGGCATGGCGTCCTGCTTGACGCCGAACTCGGGCACCATCCAGGAGTGGATGACGTCGTTGGCGGTCAGGACGATGCGTACTTTTTTATTGACGGGCACCACCAGCGGATTGTCGACTTCCATGAGATAGAGGTCGGAGCGCGGGGCCTGGCCGGTGATCTGTTCGCGTGGAGTGCTAAGGTTAGAGAGGAACTTGACGCCCTGGGCGGGACCGTCGACATATTCATAGCCCCACTTCCACTGATAGCCGGTGACCTTGACGGTCAGGTCGGAACTGGAAGTGTCTTTCATGGCCACGACGGTGCGGGTCGCGGGCAGCGCCATGCCGATGACAATGAGAAAGGGGATGACCGTCCAGGCGATTTCCACGCCCACGTGCTCGTGGAATTTGGCGGGAATCGCGCCGCGTGATTTTCGGTGCGTGAAAATGGAGTAGAACATTACCCCGAACACGCCCACGAAAATGACCGCACAGATAATGAGCATCATCCAGTGTATCCACATGATGTCCTGCGCGATCTTGGTCACCCCCTCCGGCAGATTGAGTTGGTTGACCCGTGGGCCTCCTGGCATATCCTTTACCTGGGCACTTACCGCGCCTGCGAACAGCAGGGCGCCAGCACCCAGTATCCCTCTCACCTTCTTCATGCTGACCTCTAAATACGTTGCCCAGGGGCCAAACGTTGATTCTGGTCAAATAACCATGGCGAAATAACGTTCGGTGGGCACAAAATTATTGGATGGCAGGCTTAAAATGTTAACGTAGCGGACTACCTGCTCAATTTACCTATAGTGTCCCGCGGAATTATAGCGAACATGAGCTGACCGTGGGTTTAATGCCCATGAAGCCATTGCTGCCAGTAGGCGCGTTTCCTCGAATCCGGCGCGAGCGCCGGTGGGCTTTGCACTACAATTATCGGCATGAAAGACGCCCCCGCTTCCGAGCTTGCGCCCCAGCTGGCCATGCGCAAGAACCAGCTTGCTAAACGCATTCAGCAATTGCCGCCCACCGGGTCGCGGCCGTTGACCGTATCGGGGCGAGTGGCGGGCTGGATCACCCAAACAGCCACCCTCCATGCCGACGGCTTGCCCGGCATCCATGTCGAGGACGAAGCGGTGCATCTCACGGCCGCTCCCCAGCAGCGCATGTCTTTGCCCAGCGTTTTCGAAAGGCTTGCCTTTACCCTGCGCGATGCAGGCTGCCTGCGAGGCTGGCGCAATGAACTCCTGGATGTCTACGGCGAAGGCAAGCGGCTTTCCGTGATCGAGCGCGCCGCGGTGCGGCCTCTTGGCTTGCTGACCAAGGCCGTGCACTTGAATGCCTGGTCGCCCGGCGGCGGCCTTTGGGTGGCACGCCGCTCGCTGACCAAATCCACCGACCCGGGCATGTGGGATACGCTTGTCGGGGGGCTTGCCGGGGCAGGGGAAAACCTTGATACTTCGTTGTTGCGGGAAAGCAACGAGGAAGCCGGCCTGGAACCGCAGGATATCTGTTCACGTACGCCGCTACGCACCATATTGCGCATGCACAGGCGATTGCCCGAAGGCTATCAGGTCGAAGACGTGCTGGTCAGCGACGTGGTGCTTGCGGAATCGGTCGTGCCCCGCAATCTGGACGGCGAAGTCAGTGAAATCAAACTCGTATCGCTGGCAGACCTATGGTCCATGGTCGAAGCCGGCGAATTCACACGCGAGGCCGAGCTCGTGATTCTCGAAGGGCTGGAACGGCGCATGCAAGAGGGCCAGGTTCCATAAAGCATCCAGCCTCTGACCAACACCATGCATCAAAGGACATCATATGGCGACTCAATCACATAACCCTTTCGTGCTACCGGGCTTTGGCCAAGGCGGCGACCTATCGCAAAACCCGCTCATGGCCAGCATGGAAATGATGCGTCAAGCTTGGCAAGGGCTGGCCGACGCCGGCAGCTTCGACGCCACCAAGATTACGCCCACCATGTCACTCGAAGAGTTCGATCGCCGCATCAGCGATCTCCGTGCCGTGGAAAACTGGCTGCGCATGAACCTGTCGATGCTGTCCAGCACCATTCAGGGCCTCGAGGTCCAGCGCGCCACCATTGCCACGCTCAAGTCCTTCGTCTCGGGAGCCGGCGCCGGCATGGCGGCGGCCTCGGCCGCCATGCCGACCGGCGCGGCGGCGCCCCAAGCCGAAGGGGTGGACGCTTACACGGCCCAGGCCACGGCCGCGGCGCAAGGGTGGTGGGACATGCTCCAGCAACAGTTCGATGCGCTGGCGGCCGCCACCAGCGCCACCCTGCAAGGAGCCGAGGCAATGCGCACGGCAGCCCAGGGGATGGCCGGCGAACCCGACGCGCCGACGGCGGCCAAGACTGCGCCGCGTGCAGCCGCAAAGAAAACCACGTCCAGGAAGCCTCGGGCGTCGACACCGAAATCCAAGTAAAGAAAGCCTATCAAGAAACCATTTATGTTGAATATCGTCATTCTGGCCGCCGGCCTGGGCAAGCGCATGCAGTCCGATCTGCCCAAAGTCCTGCATCCCATTGCCGGGAAACCCATGCTGGCGCATGTCCTCGATAATGCCCGCAAACTGCAGCCCGCACGTATCGTCGTGGTGGTCGGACATGGGGCTGACCAGGTCAAGGCGGCTTTCCATGGCCAGCCTGACCTGGAGTTCGCGCTTCAAAGCCCGCAGAAGGGCACCGGCCATGCCGTCCAGCAGGCGGCACCCCTGTTGCTGGACGACGGCGCGCCCGGCAACGCGACACTGGTACTGTATGGCGACGTGCCTCTTGTCCAGGCCGATACGCTTCAGCGCCTGCTGGACGCGCGCGCGGGCGGCATGGCCATCCTTACCGAGCGTCTCGAAGATCCCTCCGGCTATGGGCGCATCGTGCGCAACGAGCGCGGCGACGTCCAGCGCATCGTCGAGCATAAAGACGCCAATGCCGCCGAACTGGCCGTCACCGAAGTGAACACCGGCATATTGGTCGCGCCCACCGCCCGGTTGAAGGGCTGGCTGGAGCGCATCGACAACAATAACGCTCAGGGCGAGTACTACCTCACCGACGTCATCGGTCTTTCCGTGGCCGACCAGTTGCCCGTCCACGCCGCCCATCCTTCGGCCGCCTGGGAAACGCTGGGCGTCAACAGCCGTCTGCAGCAAGCTCAACTGGAACGGCATTGGCAGTCCCAGCAGGCTCGCGGGCTGCTCGAACAAGGCGTCACGCTCGCCGATCCCGCGCGCTTCGACCTGCGCGGTACGCTCACCTGCGGGCGCGACGTCTTCATCGACGTCGGCTGTGTTTTCGAGGGGCATGTCGAGCTTGCCGACGGTGTGCGCGTCGGGCCGCACTGCGTAATCCGTGATTCCGCCATCGGGCCGAACACCCAGATCGAGGCCTATAGCCATATCCAGGAAGCGCAGGTGGCGAACGATGCCCGAATCGGGCCATACGCCCGCCTGCGTCCGGGCGCTGATATCGGTGGCGAGGCCCACGTCGGCAATTTCGTCGAAATCAAGAAAAGCGTCCTGGGGCAGGGTTCGAAAGCCAATCACCTGGCGTATATCGGGGACGCGCAGGTAGGCGCCCGCGTGAATATCGGGGCAGGCACCATTACCTGCAACTACGACGGTGTCAATAAGCACCAGACCATCATCGAGGACGACGCCTTCATCGGGTCGGATTCCCAGCTCGTGGCGCCGGTGCGGATCGGCAAGGGCGCCACCCTGGGCGCCGGCACGACCCTGACTCGCGACGCGCCGGCCAACCAGCTCACTCTTTCTCGCAGCAATCAGAAAACCATCGAATCCTGGAAACGGCCCGTCAAGAAATCGCAGGCATGAGCAAAAGCGCAGAAGCAGTGCGAAGCAGGGCGGCTGCCATTCCCGATGGGCTTGAAACACCCCGGATGTACTGGGCGACCGCCGTCCTGCTATTGACGATCACGGTTTCCGTCCTGGACGCCAGTATGGCGAATGTGGCGCTGCCGGCCATTGCGCGAGACCTGAACATCAATCCCGGCGACGTCGTGTTGATCGCCATCGCCTACAACCTGACCGTGGTGTCGTCCATCCTGCCGTTATCCGCTGTCGCGGAGCGCATGGGTTTCCGACGCATGCTGGGATGGGGCGTTTTCCTTTTCATCGTCATGTCGTTCGCTGCGGCGCTGTCGGGCTCCTTCTGGCAGATCATGTCTGCGCGCATAGGCCAGGGCGTTGGCTCTTCGATGATCATGTGCCTGTTCGGCGGGCTGGTGCGGAACATCTATCCCAACCGCAAGCTGGGTTTCGGCCTAAGCCTGAACGCGTCCACGGTGGGCTTGATGGCGGTTCTGGGGCCGACGCTTGGCGCCTTCATCCTGGAGGTAGGGTCGTGGCAGTGGATATTCCTGGTGACCATCCCGATAGGCATGCTGATTTTCTTCGGCCTGCGCTTTCTGCCGGATGTCCCCCGAAACAGCGGCCGGTTCGACTGGATGGCTTGCGCCTTGAGCGCACCCTTCTTTGGTCTATCCATCCTGGGCCTGGATGCGCTGGTCAAGAAACCTGCGCTTGCCGTATTGTGCTTTGTGCTGGCTGGCCTGGCCGGCTGGGCATTGGTACGACGCTCACGCGACCAGGTTGCCCCGCTGGTGCCCATCGACCTCTTGCGGATAAAACCGCTTGCCTTCGCCGTAGCCGCGTCCGGTTTTTCGTTCGCCGCGCAGATGTCCGCCTTTGTCGCCCTGCCTTTCTATTTTCGCCATGTGCTGGACTACTCCTACGCGGATGTGGGGCTGCTGCTGGGTGCCTGGTCCATTGGCGGTGCCGCCATGGCGCCGCTGGCGGGATACCTTTCGGGCCGCCATCCCGTGGCCGTGTTATGCGGTATCGGGGCATTGAGCATGGCCTCGGGCATGCTTTCCCTCATCATCTTGCCCATGGACGCCGATTTTTTTTGGCTTGTGCTGGGCATGCTGCTGGCCGGCATCGGCTTCGGTTTTTTCCAGACGCCGAACAACCGCGCCTTGCTGGCCGGTGCGCCGCGCCGGCGCAGTGGCGCGGCCGGCGGGCTGCAGGCAACCACACGCGTGTTCGGGCAGAGCTTCGGCACCGCGCTGGTGGCGGTCTCGTTCAACGTCAGCCAACAGCATGGCCCAGTGCTGGCCGTGGCGGCGGGCAGCGTTTGCGCACTGATCGCCCTGGGCGTCAATATCGCGCGATACTTCAGCCCGATTCCGGACCTGGATCTCTAAGGCCTGTCAGCGCATGAAAATCCTGCAATTGAACTTCGAGCGCGGCTGGCGGGGAGGCGAAAGGCAGACCTTGCTTTGCATGCGGCAGTTCCGCGATGCCGGGCACGATGTTCAACTGCTTGCGCGCAAAGGCGGGGAACTTGCGCAACGGGCATTCCAGGAAGGATTTATCGTGCATCAGCACGCGAACCTTTTCGGCGTGCTGGCATATCTGGCAGGCAGGGGACGCGGCTTCGATATCCTGCATGCCCAGACGGCCAACATGCTTACTTGGCTTGCCGTCCTGAAGCCCTGGCTGGGGGACAGAATCGTTTTCACCCGGCGTACGGCCTTCCCGGTACCCGCGCGCCGCGAGCCTCGCACCTTATGGAAATGGCGCCGCGCGGATGCCCTCGTGGCAATCAGCCGGGCGGCGGCTGCCGAGCCCGCGCGGCTGGGCCTGGAGGCCACCATCATTCCCAGCGCCATCGTCTCCAAGCCCGTCGACACCGCGCATGTGCATGCGTTCACGCAGGAGTTCAACCTGGCGGGCAAGCATGTGCTGGGCACCGTTGCCGCCATGACATCCGAGAAAGACCCATGTACATTGGTGCGGGCAGTCCATGCGTTGCGCCAGCGCCGCGACGACTTTGTTTTCGTGCACCTTGGCGCGGGTGGGGATGCACAGGCGGCAACGTACGCCCTGGTCAAAGAGCTGGACTTGGAGAACCATTTTCTTTTCGCCGGTTTTCGTAGCGCGATCGACGATCTTTATCGTCTGATGGACGTCTTCGTGATCAGCTCGCGCCATGAAGCGCTGGGCACGAGCGTGTTGGACGCTTTCCAGTACTCCGTGCCCGTCGTGGCGACCGATACCGGGGGGCTGGCCGAGATCCTGGCGGATGGGCGGGGCTTGCTGTGTCCGGTGGGCGACCATGCCGCCATGGCGGACGCCATTGACCTGGTCCTGTCGGATCGCGGCCGGCGTGCCGCGATGGTCGAAAAGGCCCGCAATTACGTCGAGCGGGAACACGACGTCGTGATGATGGGCCGACGGTATCTGGCCTTGTATGAGATGGTGAAGGGGTCAGACCCCGTACGGGGTCTGACCCCCTAATACCGGGGTCAGACCCCGCATGGGGTCTGACCCCACAAGGAGTCGCGCATGCATGAAATCTCCATGGTTCTCGTTTTCCTGCTGGCGGTGGTTGTCAGCGGCTTCATCGTGCGCCTGCTGCCCATCCGGATTCCGATGCCGCTGCTGCAGATCGCCATTGGCGCCTGCATGTCCTATGTCTTTGGGTTCGATGTCGCGCTCGATCCGCATTTATTCTTTCTTCTCTTCATTCCTCCCTTGCTGTTCCTGGATGGGTGGCGTATTCCCAAGGGCGCATTCTTCCGGGACTGGAAGCCGATACTCATGCTGGCCATCGGGCTGGTGATCTTTACGGTGGTCGGCATCGGCTTCTTCATCCAATGGGTGATTCCCGCTATTCCGCTGGCCGTGGCGTTCGCGCTGGCCGCCATCCTTTCGCCCACCGATCCGGTTGCCGTATCGGCCATGACCGCGAGTTCGCCATTGCCGTCGCGGCTGATGCATATTCTGGAAGGCGAGTCCCTGCTCAATGATGCGACAGGGCTGGTCTGCTTCAGCTTCGCCGTGGCCGCGGTGATGACTGGCGCTTTTTCGATCACCGAAGCATCCAAGAGCTTCATCATGGTGGCGGGCGGCGGGGTGCTCATCGGACTGGCCGTCACCTGGGCCGTGGGAACGCTGAACCGGATATTGGTGCGGCGCACGGGCGAAGAGCCCGCAATACAGATCCTGATCAGCTTGCTGATCCCTTTCGCCGCCTACCTGGCAGCCGAGCAAGTACACGTATCGGGTGTGCTGGCCGCGGCCGTGGCCGGTATCGCCATGCACTACACCGATCTGGCGGGCCGGCCCCAGGCCGCAACCCGGATGCAGCGCAGCGCTGTCTGGGATACCGTGCAGGCCACCCTCAATGGCGCGATTTTCATCCTGCTGGGAGAGCAATTGCCCGGCATTATTCGCAGTCTTCCGGAGGTCGCAGCCGAAAGCCACATCAACACCTGGCATTTACTAGGCGTGCTGCTGGCCATTACCCTTATGCTGGGCCTTCTGCGCTTTGCATGGGTCTGGGTGTCGCTGCGGCTGACTGTTTTTCACGCGGCGCTGCTGGGAAAAAAGCGGACCATGCCGCAAACCCGCCTCATCCTTGTGGCTGCCACGGCGGGTTGCCGGGGGGCGATCACTCTTGCCGGCATCCTGACGCTGCCCTTCCTAATGAGCGATGGCACGCCGTTTCCGGCGCGCACGCTGGTCATCTTCCTGGCGATGGGCGTCATCTTGCTGTCCTTGCTGATTGCCAGCATCGGCTTGCCTTTGCTGGCGCGCGATCTTGGCGGAGACTTGCCCCGGTCGAAGGCGCGCGGCGCGCATCAGGAAACCGCCGCACGCACCGCCGCGGCGGAGGCCGCGGTCCGGCGCATCGAACAGTTCGTGGCAGAACAGGAAGCCGACACACCCTTGCATCATGCCAGGGCCGAGGCCGGTGCCCACTTGCTGGACGTATACCGGCGACGGCTGGAATACGGTGATGCCAGCGGCGAGGATGAGGAAAGCCGGCGCCTGCTGGCCGAAGCCGAGCGCAGCGTACGACTGGAGGGCCTGAAGGCCGAGCGCGATGAGCTGTATCGCTTGCGGATTGCCGGCAGCATCGACGATGACCTGCATAGGCGCTTGCTGCATGAGATCGACCTGATGGAGTCCAGCCTTAGGGGTCAGACCCCCTACGGGGTCTGACCCCGCAACACTCCCTGGGGTCAGACCCCGTATGGGGTCTGACCCCATTCAATTTGCGCCGGGGTCGGACCCCGCGGGGTCTGACCCCAACTAAGCCATACCCCAGCGCTTGACGGTGTGTCGCTCCAGCGTATTGAACACCAGGCTCTCCACGGCGAGTCCGATCAGCACGACCGTAATGAGGCCGGCGAACACCTGATCGGTATACAGTTCGTTGCGGCTTTGGAAAATGTACCAGCCCAGGCCGCCGCCCCCTCCGGCGGATCCGAATACCAGTTCAGCCGCGATCAGCGTTCGCCATGCGAAAGCCCAGGCGATCTTCAAACCGGCCAGAATGGACGGCAGAGCCGCGGGAACCAGAATACACAGCATATAGCGCGGCCCTTTCAGGCCATAGTTCCTTCCTGCCATGCGGAGTGTGGCCGGCACGGAAAGAAAGCCGGAATAGGTATTCAGCGCCAAGGCCCACAGCACCGAATGCACGATCACAAAAATCAGACTGCCTTTGCCCAAGCCGAACCACAGCAATGCAAGCGGCAGCAGGGCAATGGCGGGCAACGGGTTGAACATGGCTGTAAGCGTTGCCAGCAGATCGCGCCCGGCCTGAGTGGAGATGGCCAGCGACGTGAACAGGAAAGCCAGCCCAATGCCCAATACATAAGCCTGGATCAATACCCACAGGGACTGGGCGGCGCGCTGCAGCAGTTCGCCGCTCTCCATGCCGGCCAGGAAGGCGCCGGCGGTCTGAACGACTCCGGGCAGCAGCAGGTCGTTATTCTGAAAGCGAGCGACGACTTCCCATATCAAAAGAAGCGTCGCCAGAATGGCCGCCTTGCGTAGCGCCCCATGCCGCCAGAGCCGCAGGCTCCAAGGTGGCGAAGGGGCTGGAGCCTGCGTATCGAGCGGTTCGAGAGCGAGCTCATACTCGGGGCGCCGCGGATGGGCGAAGGTTTGAGCGGTCGTGTTCACGCGGCCTCCCGCCGCTGCGCCGGCTCGTGGTCATGTTCGAACAACAAACGGTGTATGCGTGCCGCGGTCGCCTGAAAGTCTGTACCGCCCTGGCTGTGCAAACCGAATTTATGCGCGGATATCTCCGCGCGCACCCGGCCGGGGTGGGGCGACAACAGCAGGATGCGGTTGCCGATCAGCAAGGCTTCTTCAATCGAGTGTGTCACGAACAGCAGCGTGAAATGCACTTCCTCCCATAGCGCCAGCAATTCTTCCTGCATTTTTCTTCGAGTCAGGGCATCGAGCGCGGCAAAAGGCTCATCCATCAGCAGGACTTTGGGCTGCATGGCCAGTGCTCGAGCAATGGCCACCCGCTGCTTCATGCCTCCCGACAGCATATGCGGATAGGCCCGCGCAAAATCGGCAAGGCCCACTTTCTCGAGATAGTGATCGGCGCGGTCGTAGGCCTCGCGCTTGCCCACGCTGCGTGAAGCCAGCAACGGAAAGGCCACGTTCTGGCGCACCGTTTTCCACGGCGGCAACTGGTCGAACTCTTGGAACACGACAATGCGATCGGGGCCCGGTGCGCGGATCACCGCGCCGTCCAGCCTTATCTGGCCCTCTGTCGGGCGGACGAAGCCGGCGATTGCTTTCAACAATGTCGATTTCCCGCAGCCTGAAGGACCCAAGAGCACGAAGCGGTCCGAAGCGTCTACCTCGAAGCTGACCTTGCGTGTTGCCTGGACGGTCCGTTCGGGCGTGGCGTATTCCAAGGTCACGCCATCCACGTCCAGCAGAGCGTATTGTGGCGCGGGATTCAGCCGAGCGGCAGGCGCCGGGCCCGCCGAATGCCATGCTGTCTTGTCCATCAGCTGCCTCCCGAGATACGCGCATCGTCAAAGAAATAGTCCTGCCAGGACGCGGGCCGGTTCTTGACGGCGCCGACCTTGTGCATGAACTGCGCCAGCCCGAGCGTGTTCTGCGGCTTGATGGTGTATTCGATGTCCGGGTTCTTGACCAGCTTGATCAGAAAGTCCCGATCGATTTTCGCCCCGGTCACCCGCAAGTAGGTGTCGGCGGCCTGCTCGGGGTGCAGGCTGGCGAACCGTGCCGCCTCGCCCAGAGCGTCGAGAAACGCGCCATAGGTCTTGGGACTATTGGATCGGAAGCTTTCCGTCGTGAACAGCACGGTGGACGACGCTGGGCCACCCAGCACGTCATACGATTTCAGCACCAGCCTGGCGTTTGGATTTTCAGCCAGCTCCTGGTCCTGGAAAGGTGGATTGCCGAAATGGGCGCTGATCTCCGTGCCGCCCGCAATGATCGCCGCGGCGGCATCGGGATGAGGCAGCGCGACCGATATGCTGTCCAGGCGCTTGTAGTGTTCGTCGCCCCATTGTTGCGCAGCCGCCATCTGCAGGATCCGCGCCTGGACGGATACGCCGACCGCCGGCAGCGCAATGCGGTCCTTGTCGGTGAAGTCGGCGATGCTTTTCACCTTTGGGTTATTGGTGACGAGATAGGTGGGGAAGTTGCCCAGCGAAGCAATGCCCTTCACGTTCTGTTTGCCTCGCGTGCGATCCCATATGGTAAGCAGCGGGCCGACGCCGGCGGCGGCGATATCGATGTTGTTGGAAAGCAGGGCGTCGTTGATGGCATTGCCTCCCGATAACTTCACCCAGTCCACCTTGATGTCGACGCCATGCGCCTTCCCGTGCTTTTCGACCAATCCCTGGTCGCGCACGATGTTCAGCAGCAGGTACACAATGCCGAACTGCTCGGCGATGCGCAGCTGGCCTTCGGCGCGGGCGACGCCCGACCCGGCCGCCAGCAAGGAGACGCTGATTGAAATCGCGCCCAGAATCTTGCCGAATGCCGGCTTGGCATGATGCTTCTTGGTATTCATGTTTATTCCTTTGCTTGTTGAGTCGAAGGCAGGCTCAGAACGGGACGTCGCCTTCAATGGTGGTTCGGTACAAAGTGCGTGCCAGATGGGCAGGGCAGCCAGTGGCAAGATGAATGAGCGAGCGGTTGTCCCAGAACACGAGGTCGTGTGCTTGCCATGCGTGGCGATAAACGTGTTCCGCCCGGACACTGTGGGCAAACAGCTCATCAAGAACTGCACGGCTCTCGTCTTTGGGCAGACCGATGATCTGCGTCGTGAAGCCCTCGCTGACGAACAGCGCCTTGCGCCCGGTTTCGGGGTGAGTGCGAACGACGGGATGGACCACATCCTTGACCAGCGCCAGTTGATCCGGACTCAGATTGGGCCGCCAATTGGCGGCCTTTTGCATCTGGCCGTATTTGGCCAGATAGGAATGCACGGCCTGGCGTCCTTCCACCGCGCGCCGCAGATGCGATGGCAAGGTATCCCAAGCCAGGTGCATGTTGGCAAAGAGGGTGTCGCCCCCCTCGGAAGGAAGTTCCTGGGCATGGAGCAGCGACCCCAGGCTGGGCACGGCCTTGTACGAGATATCCGAATGCCAGTACTTCCCGGCGTCCCCCAGGCCTATGGGTTTTCCTTCCCGCATCACATTCGATACCGTCAGAATCTCCGGAAAGCCAGGCAGGTGGAACTGGTGCAGCACATGGATCATCAAGGGGCCGAAGCGGCGGCTGAAATCCACATGCTGCTGCGGCGTGATCCGCTGACTTCGGAAAACCAGAACGTGATGATCCAGGTGCGCCCGAACGATGCGGGCGAAGTCGTGTTGGGCCAGGGGACGGCCCAGATCCAGTCCAGTGATCTCCGCCCCGAGCGGGCCGTCGAAAGGATGGATCTCGAAGGATTGCGGCAAGGCGTCGGCGTCAGGGACGCGCAATAGGGTGGCTGTCGGCATGTTTGCTCCACGGGCTTGAAGGTTGCGCTGATGTGATCATCAGTATGTGCAAGCCGCGCCGACTTCCAAACGAATAATTTTTGTTTTGCTTATGGGTAGTAAGCTTATTTGGGGGTCAGACCCCGTACGGGGTCTGACCCCCTTTTTCAAGGTGTGCCGGGGTCAGACCCCATGGGGTCTGACCCCTTCCGTTCCCAGAGGAACGCGCGTCTCGAACTTGCTGCGGTGGATGGAAAAGAAGCTGCGTACGTTGCGCACGTTGGCCTGCGAAGTAAAGACCCGGTGCGCCATGGCATGATAAGCGGGCATGTCGGCCACGTGCGCCATGATGATGAAGTCCGGCCCCGGCGATACCCGATAGCACTGCAGGATGGCGGGCTCTTGCGCAACATGCGCCTCGAATTCTTGCAGGGCCTCGATGGTTTGTATGTCCAGCGTGATTTCGATGATCGCCGTCAGGCTGCTGCCCAGTTTCGTCGGATCCAGGATGGCTACCTGCTTCTCGATGACGCCTTCGTCCATCAGTCGACGCACACGCCGAAGGCAGGTCGGTGCCGAAGCATGCACGCGTCGTGATAATTCATGATTGGTCAACGAACTGTCCGATTGCAGTTGTTCCAATATGCGTAAGTCCAGATCGTCAAAATCGGGCATGATGATATTTATTTCTTTAATACCGCGTATATGAAATAAAATTCCGACATAAAAAGATACAGAAATAAAATACCATAATTATAAGAATATAGAAATCTAATTTCTTCATTTATTGCGCACAATAGCTGCCATATATATCTTCATCGGAGTCATCTATGTGCGGCATTGTTGGCGCGGTAGCGCAGCGCGATATCACCCCCATTCTTCTTGAAGGCCTTAAGCGCCTGGAATACCGCGGCTATGATTCTTGCGGCGTGGCGGTGCACGCCGACGGCGAACTCAAGCGCGCGCGCAGCACGGAACGCGTGGCCCAACTGCAAGAGCAGGTTTCCAAGGAAAGCATTGAAGGCTTCACTGGCATTGCGCATACACGCTGGGCAACGCACGGCGCGCCGGCCACGCATAACGCCCATCCGCATTTTTCCGGGCATGGCAAAGGCTCGGCACGCATTGCCCTGGTGCATAACGGCATCATCGAGAACCATGACGAATTGCGCGCCGAACTCCAGGCGGCTGGCTACGTGTTCGAAAGCCAGACCGACACCGAGGTCATCGCCCACTTGGTCGACCACCTGTACAACGGCGATCTCTTTGAAGCGGTCCAGCAGGCAACGCGGCGCCTGGAAGGCGCGTACGCCATCGCCGTGTTCTGCCGCGACGAGCCGCACCGGGTAGTGGGCGCGCGCCAAGGCTCGCCGCTGGTCATCGGCCGAGGCGAGAACGAAAACTTCCTGGCCTCCGACGCATTGGCGCTGGCCGGCACCACCGACCAGATCATCTACCTCGAAGACGGCGACGTCGTCGACCTGCAGCTGGCGCGCGTCTGGGTAGTGGACCAGGCCGGACGCCCGGTGGAACGCCCAGTCCATACAGTGCACGTGCACACGGGCGCCGCGGAGCTCGGCCCATATCGGCACTATATGCAGAAGGAAATCTTCGAGCAGCCGCGCGCTGTCGCCGACACCTTGCAAGATATCGAAAGCATCACACCCGAGCTCTTCGGCGACGGCGCCTATCAAGTCTTCAAAGAAATCGACAATGTGCTGATCCTGGCTTGCGGCACCAGCTACTACGCCGGCCTGACCGCTCGCTACTGGATAGAGTCTTTGGCCAAGGTGCCGGTGAACGTCGAAATCGCCAGCGAATACCGCTATCGCGACACCGTGCCCAATCCACGCACCCTGGTGGTCACGATCTCGCAGTCCGGCGAAACCGCCGACACGCTGGCTGCGCTGAAGCACGCCCGCAGCCTGGGCATGCCGCACACCCTGACCATCTGCAATGTGGCAACCAGCGCCATGGTGCGCGAATGCAAGCTCAGCTACATCACCCGCGCCGGTGTCGAAATAGGCGTGGCTTCTACCAAGGCCTTCACCACCCAGCTTACTGCCTTGTGCCTGCTGACCCTCGCGCTGGCGCAAACCAAAGGCGTGCTCAGCGACGAACGCGAAGACGAAATGCTCAAGTCACTGCGGCATCTGCCGGTGGCCATAGGCGCGGTGCTTGCGCTCGAACCGCAAATCATGGCCTGGGCCGACCGCTTCGCCAGCAAGGAAAACGCGCTCTTCCTGGGGCGCGGCATGCATTACCCCATCGCCCTGGAAGGCGCCTTGAAGCTCAAGGAAATCAGCTACATCCACGCCGAAGCCTACCCCGCAGGCGAACTGAAGCACGGCCCTTTGGCGCTGGTCACCGACGCGATGCCCGTCGTGACCATCGCGCCGCGCGACGAACTGCTGGAGAAGCTCAAGTCCAACATGCAGGAAGTCCACGCGCGCGGTGGCGAGTTGTATGTGTTTGCCGACGCCGACACCAAGATCGTGAACAGCGAAGGCATACACGTGATCCGCATGCCCGAGAACTACGGGAAGCTGTCGCCTATCCTGCATACGATTCCCTTGCAGTTGCTGGCCTATCACACGGCGTGCGCACGGGGTACGGACGTGGACAAGCCCAGGAATCTGGCTAAGAGTGTGACGGTGGAGTGATGGGGTGAGCTGGGTTGCCGGTGAAGAGCGGGAATAAAGGCTGTCGGTGCGAAATAAAGTCTGTCGACGTCTAATTCCGCTGTTTGGGCGGGCATTTATTGTGAACTTCGGCTACCTTCAGAGAAACATTCAGAGAACGTTGAATGCGGCCAGTCATCCACTACGAGTTTGCCCGGCAGTCCCTCGGAGACTTGAAGGGTAAACTCGTAGTGGACGACTACGCCGGGTACCGCGCTTCATTCCGGCAGGGCGTGACGGAAATCGGATGTATGGCTCACGCCCGACGAAAGTACTTCGACCTATACAAGTCCAGTAAAAGCCCAACGGCGCAGCGAGCCGTAGAGCTCATTGGCGAGCTCTACGAGATCGAACGAGAAGCGCTGGCACTTAGCCCTGAGCGACGGTTGGCCCTGCGTCAAGAGAAGGCCAAGCCCTTGGCCGACAAGCTGCATGAATGGATGCTGGCCCAGCGCCAACGCGTGCTGGACGGCTCAGGTACTGCCAGGGCGCTGGACTACAGCCTGAAACGCTGGGCGGCGCTTACGCGCTACCTGGATGACGGGCAGGTCCCGATCGACAACAATCATATCGAAATGCAAATCAGGCCGGTGGCAATCGGCAGGGCCAACTGGCTGTTCGCCGGTTCCTTGCGCGCGGGCAAACGTGCGGCTGCGCTCATGAGCCTGATTCAGTCAGCCAAGCTCAATGGCCTGAATCCATACGCCTATCTGCGCGACGTCCTGGAGCGCTTGCCGACACATCCGGATAACCGGATCGATGAGTTCTTGCCGCACAACTGGACGGGTTCGGTGACCGCCGAAACCGAGCCCCCTCCTCAAAAAAATTGCCTCTGAAGTGGGTGGGGGGATGTAGTTCCCCAAACGCTTACCCTGGACCCAGCGGCGCAATAGGTTCGGATTTAAACCGTGATCGATCGCGATGGAGGCCAGGGAGGCGCCACCGGTCAAGCAAAGTTGAACCAGTTCGGCCTTGTATTGCGGGGAATGTTGACGTCGGTGGCGACGCCCGTGGGATGCTTGGTGCATACGTGTCCACGATAAAAATGATGGATATGTATGCTCTAACAGGGTCGGGCGCGATTCAAGATGGAGTTCGCAGAACGCTTACTCCCAGCCCGCACCCGCATGTATCTGTCCGATTGGGCCGTACGGATTCTTGGCGTTCACGCAGCGCTTTGTCCCTATGCACGAAGCCGTTCACACGCTTGACAATAACGGTAATTGTTTTCTCCTCAAGCGCGACTAAAGTCAGCGGGCTGCGCAACTGCTTATCCAAGTTACAAGGTCCTGAAGCTCTTTGGAGCTTCGAAGATGAGGCGCAATCCACATGACGATATTGAACTTGCCGTCGATAAACCCGTAAGGGGCGACTAGCCTCCCCGACCTAATTTCGTTTTCCACGATCATTCGAGGTGAAATGGCAACGCCGAGCCCGCACGAGGCAGCCTGAATCATTAGATAAAAATGTTCGTAAATATCATGAGGTTCGAGCTGGATGTCGGGCCGCTCCATGACTTCCAGCCAATCCTGCCAGGCGGACGGGCGGGTCTTGGGCGCCAAGATGTGGGCGTTCTTTAGGTCCTCCAGATGCGCGCCAAGGGCGGCTTTTTGCATATACTCGGGCGAACACACTACTCCTACTTCTTCTACCATAAGATGCTTGACGATTACGTTTGATGGCGGCGGGACCATGTCGTTACGGATTGCCAGACTTACCTCTTCACGCACAAGATCCATGTCGGAATAGTTCACATTGAGCCGCAGCTCCGTTTCAGGATGCGTGCGCTTGAACGCAGCAAGCTGCGGGATCAGCCAGTGCATCATAATTGTCGCCGAGCACGACAGGGTGAGGGGCCCCGGTTGAAATTGGGCTACGCTGGCGTCAATGATGCTAAACCCTTCCCCCAACTTCGCCGCCATGCGGCCACCCTCGTCGGTGGGCACCACCGATTGAGGCAAACGCCTTAGTAGGGGTACACCGAAGATGCCTTCCAAGGTTTGAATATGCCGGCTGACGGCACCAGGCGTCACGCCAAGCTCCGCCGCCGCAAGGCTTATGCTCCCAAGCCGAGCGGATGCCTCAAACGCCCTCAGCGCGTTCAATGACGGTCGAACTGATTTCATTCCTTATCTCCCCTGTAGCACAGGTAATCGACTCGATGAGTTCACACAGCTGCTTTCAAAGTTGAATTAACTCACGGACGGCCTAGCCGACGCATGCTTTGACTTTTTCTCATGCTGTGCGTGACAAAAAATGGATTGAGCCAGACGATATCACCCTCTTAGAATGCTCTATCCCTCACGAAAAATGATCAATAACATGTTCCTCGTCGAAACTCCAACGTCAGAACCCAGCACTATCGAATCTGCGCCTCGAGCAAAGCAAGAACATGTCGTCGCTACCTACGTCATTGAAACGGCCTTTCCCCTGGACTATGCTGCAGAAGTTATTGCAGGAGAACAATCTTGCGGCACCTTCGTAGCCGTTCCAAATGAGACGGCCCAACTGAAGGAGCGCCATAGCGCGAAGGTGTTGAGCGTCACGCCCTTGGAAACCGTTGCTTCGCCGTCCCTGGAAGGGTCCACCGCACCGCAGTCGCCTAACGCTTCACGGTACCAGCGCGGCAAAATCGTGGTTTCGTTTCCGTACCACAACATCGGCCCGTCTATCCCGAATCTCCTGACGACAGTTGCAGGGAACCTGTATGAAATCCAGCAACTTTCCGGTATCAGGCTGGTGGATCTGGAATTGCCGGTTGCATTTTCCCAGCGTTACCCGGGCCCTGCCTTCGGCATCGAAGGTACCCGCAAATTGACGAATGTCCATGGACGTTCCTTGATCGGAACCATCATCAAGCCTAGCATTGGTCTGACCCCCGATGAAACGCGCCCGCTCGTGCGCGAGCTTGCGATGGCTGGACTGGACTTCGCCAAAGACGACGAACTCAATGGCAACGCGCCCTACGCGCCTCTCGCCGAACGGGTAGCCGCTGTCATGGACGAGATCAACCGCGTTGCCGACAAGACCGGTAAGAAAATGATGTATGCCTTCAACATCACGGGAGACGTCGACGAACTGCGCCGCGGGCACGACCTGGTAAATGAGGCCGGCGGCTCTTGCGTCATGGTCGCTATAAACAGCATCGGTTTCGCAGGCCTGTCGTACCTTCGCCAACATTCCGAGCTTCCGATCCACGGTCATCGCGCCATGTACGGTGCACTGGCTCGCCATCCGATGCTCGGCATCGGCTTCACAGCATATCAGAAGCTCTGCCGGCTGGCAGGAGTAGATCATCTGCATGTTGGTGGACTCGACAGCAAGTTCTATCAGAGCAACGCAGAGGTGCGCCAGTCCATTCTGGATTGCCTGGCGCCTATGTATGGAGACTATCGAGTAATGCCTGCCATTTCGTCTGCCCAGTGGGCCGGATCAGCTGAGGGTATCTACGCGGCAACGAAGACTATCGACATACTGCATCTGGCCGGTGGCGGGATTATCGCCCATCCCGGAGGAATATCAGAAGGCGTCCGAAGCATGCAGCAGGGCTGGGAAGCCGCCATGGCCAATATCACCTTGGCCGAGTATGCGGAAGGCCGGCCCGAACTGCGTTTGGCAATTGAAAAATTTGGAAAGTCGCGCACGTAGAATCTGCGCTACCTTGTTATACGGAGGAACATGAAGTGAAGCTCAGTGCATCCCAATTGAAAGAGTACGCCGAAAACGGCTTTTTAGTGCTGCGCGACGTTTTCACGCAAGAGGAAGTGGAAGCTCTGCGAAGTGAGTCGACCACAATATTTGAGCACCATCGCCCTGAAATCTGGCGCGAGAAGAATGGCGCTCCGCGGACCGCATTCGGTTGTCACGAGTATAGTCCCCTGTTCCGTTCACTCACACGCGACAGCCGCTTAGTTGATCCCGTGGAACAGATTATCGGTGACACGCTGTATATCCATCAATTCAAGGTAAACCCCAAGGTCGCCTTTGATGGCGATCCGTTTCCCTGGCACCAAGACTTCGCGACCTGGCACCTTGATGATGGCATGCTGGAACCACAGGCCATGAACATCGCCATTATGTTGGACGAAGTCACTGCAATGAATGGAGCGCTCATGTTCGTGCCAGGCAGCCACCAACGAGGCATGATCGACGCGCCTGATATCGACGGTCGGCGATGGATGAAGCGCGAAGACATCGCTCGGCTCATCACCAAGGCGAGCGATGTCGCGATTGCAACGGGACAGGCGGGCGATGTGCTAATGTTCCATGCCAACTCGGTCCATGGGTCCGGCGGCAATATCACTCCGCTGTCTCGCCGGATCCTTTATGTAACCTACAACGCCGTCTCGAATCGGCTGCGCAATCCGACGCGCCCTCCCTTCATCGCACACCGAACCTTCGATCCGGTAGAGCCCGCTGAGCGATCATTTTTGCTCACACTAGCCTGATCGTGCCCAGACCATTCTAAAAAGAGGAGACAACATGAGATTGCGATTTACCAAGCAGAAAATGGCAACCACCCTGGCAACATGCGCTTTGCTGTTGCTTGCCCCCACAAGTTTCGCCGAACAGCTCAAACTTCGCATGGCGCACTACGCCGCAACGAACAGTCCAGTAGATAAAGCTGGCCAGGAATTCGCCAGGTTGGTCAAAGAACGCACTCAGGGGCGAATCGCCATCACGCTATTCCCTGACAGTCAGCTGGGCAGCGTTGAAGCGAACGCCCGCGATTTGTCCAGGGGAGCACTGGACTTATCGCTCCTGACTCCCGGTTCGCTATCCGGTCTCGATCCATTACTGGATATTCATTACCTGCCGTTCATTGCTACTACAAACGAGCAGGTGGACGCGATTTTCTACAATCCAAACGGCACTCTCCAGAAAACGGTTATCGAAGCCCTCGCAAGGCATCGTATTCACACACTCGGTTTTTATGAACTGGAATTTCGCGCGGTCACCAATTCGAAGCGCCCGGTTGAAAAACCGGAGGACCTGAACGGCTTGAAGTTGCGCGTGCCCGGTTCGGCCGCGATTAAGGGTTTTTTTGAGGCGACAGGGGCACAGCCAGTGATTATGCCGTTCCCGGAACTATTCACAGCGCTACAGCAGGGAACCGTGGACGGTCAGGACAACGGCGCGAGTCTCACCTACGAGTCCCGCCTGTTCGAGCCCCAGAAATACATGACGTTGTTGAATCATGTGTACGCCTTTGGTACCTTCAATGCAAGCGACAAGCTATGGTCGAAATTGTCCGAAGAAGACAAGAAGATAATGACGCAGACCGCGCAAGAGGTCGGTAAACGCCAGATCGAGAAGAACCGTGCGCGCAACGATGAATTCCTGATAAAGCTGCAAGAGGCGGGGATTAAGGTAACGCGGCCGAGTGCGCAGGCCTATGCCGACTTCGCAAAAATCGGTCAAACGGTTTGGGACAAATTGACCCCAGTTTATGGTGCGGATCGCATCAAAGCGCTTCGCGATGAGGTAAGTCGGGCTCAGGCCGACTGACCCTCACTGGTGTCAGCGGATCCCACACCCCAGGTACTGCGGCAAGGGATTTTGCTATCCGGAGGATAAAAAAACATGGAAGCTTCGAGCGCAATGCCCGCCCCTTTTTGCATCAGCGCATGGCTTTTCAAGTTCGAACAGCAGGTCTACCGAGTTGAAAAGGCGATCTGCATTACGGCTCTAGCGGTAATGCTTTTTGCCATTGCAACCAACGTTCTTGTTCGATACTTCAATCTGCCACTGCCCAATCTAAGCGAATGGGGCATTGTCGCCATTGCCCCGCTGACCTTTATCGGCATGGCTATGTGTTCCTACACGGGTACCCACATCGCTGTCGATGCGATCAAATCGGTAAGAAGCCACCGCGTGCAGCGCGTTGCCCGCTTTGTCACCGCAGTCGCCTCGGTCATTTTCGCCACGATCTATTTGTACTCCGGTTGGATATTCATGTATGGGGTTCTGGAGTCTGGCGAAAAGATGATGGATATGGGAACACCGTTGGCTTTCCCTTTATCGTTCTTGCCCGCGGGCATGGCCTTGGTACTGCTCCATTCCGTGCTTGAGCTATGGCGCACAGTAAAGGACTTGGCGCCCCCGGCCGAGGAGATAGCATGATTTCGGGAATCTTCATTCTGACTGCCATCCTCTTGATCGGGATACCGATCGGCATAGCATTCCCCCTGATCGTCATCGTTAACGCGGAGGCCTGGAGTATTGACTGGTCGATGCTTCCCTCTACGACCTTCGATGCGGTCTCCTCCTTTCCGTTATTGGCGATTCCGCTTTTCATCCTGGGCGGGGAAATCATGAATCGCGGAGGCCTCATCAAGCAACTGACCGATGTATGCGACCGGCTGCTAGGATGGGCCAAGGCGCCAACGGGTCATGTCATGATCGCGGCGAGCGCATTGATGGGCGCGATCACCGGCTCGTCGGTAGCAACCGTAGCCGCTATCGGCGGCACGATTGGACCGGAGATGACGCGCCGGGGCTATGCTCCGGGTTACACGGCTGCGCTTAACGCCTCCTCCGGACTTCTAGGCGTATTGATTCCGCCTTCCATACCTTTGATTCTGTATGGCTCTATTGTCGGCGTATCGATTACGCAGCTGTTTCTGGCGGCCATAGTGCCAGGCTTGATAATGGTGCTTGCCATGATGGCAGTGCACGGCCTTATGGCCAAACGCATCTTGGTATCAGGACGGGAGACTGTGAGCCAAAGCATGAGCGCGGGGACTGAAGCTTTTGCGAAGTTTGAGGACAACACCTGGTCAGTCGTCGTCAAATCCCTACCCGCGCTATTTCTTCCCATAGTCGTGCTCGGTGGAATCTACTCCGGCGTGTTTACACCCACCGAAGCAGCAGCGATCGCCGCGGTTTATGCTTTGCTTGTGATTCTTCTTGGGCGCACCGCCAAGTTTGGGGATCTGAAGGGCATATTTCACAGGGCGGCGATGACATCTGCGGCTATTCTGGTCATTATCGGCCTGACGAGCGTCTTTAATCGCGCGCTGCTGTTTCAGCAGGTACCGCAGTCGATCGCTACGTTTGCAACTGGCTACACCGATAGCGTTATTGTTTTTCTTCTAGTGGTAAATGTGGCGCTTCTCCTGATTGGCATGATCATGGAAACTAACGCCGCTACGCTGTTGATGGGCCCATTACTTGCGCCCGCGGCGGCCAAGTTCGGAATAGACCCGGTTCACTTCGGCATCATTCTTGTCACCAATATCGAGATCGGACTGCTGACGCCGCCGATGGCCGTCAACCTTTTTGTTGCCGCACGGACCAACAACGTTCCCTTATCCTCGTTGCTACGCTACCTGGCATGGTTTTTGGCTGTCGTGCTGGTCGTGATGGCAACCATCACCTATATCCCTGCTTTGCCGCTGTGGTATCGGTATCTCTGATCCAAAATGAACGAACTATCCAAGCAAACGCCGCAGGTGGGATTCTACGCGGACGATTTTACCGGGGCCAGCGCTAACCTGATGGAGTTTCACCGATTGGGGCTGAATGGCGTACTGTTCGTCAATACCCCCACGATCGCGCAGATCGACCGGTATGGTGAAAAGGCCGATGTACTGGGTGTCGCCGGAACTAGTCGCTCGCTGGAGCCTTCCGGCATGATCACGGAGATGCAGCCCGCGCTGGAATTGTTTAAACGCATCGGCTGTCGGGTGATTCAATACAAAATTTGTTCTACTTTCGACTCTTCGCCCAAGCGTGGGAATTTTGGCACAGTGATTGACCTAGCGCGATCGTTGTACGGAAAGGCCAGTATTCCTATTGTTGCGGCACATCCTACATTTGGACGCTATACGGCGTTCGGTACCCACTTTGCGGTTCATGACGGCACTACATACCGGCTTGATCGGCATCCCAGTATGTCTTGCCATCCCGCAACGCCTATGAACGAAGCAGACCTGCGTCGGCACCTTGCTTTACAGACCTCCTTACCGCTCGGCTTATGCGATGTTCTAACGTTGCGCGCAAAAACCGAAAGCGAAATAAGTGCGATGCTTGACCAACAAGGCATGGCCGCCATCGTTTTTGATGCCATGGAGCATGCGGATCTGGTTGCTATGGCGGCCGGCGTCTGGGAAGCTTCGCGCCGCCGTACAGTCTTTACTATAGGATCCCATGGCTTTGCCGCCGGTCTCGCGACCCACCTTTCATCTTCCGGCCCACCTCCGGCCAGGCCGTCGTACGCTCCGCAAAAGCCTGTAGAAAGCCTAGTGGTCCTTTCCGGCAGCTGCTCTCCCCGCACCGCGATGCAGATTACACACGCCCGAGAGAACGGTTGGAAGGCCATACGGCTTCCCATTGACGCTTTGACACACGAAAGCGAAGACAGTATCACCGAAAAGATCGCCACGGAGATAGTGCAGGCGACCAGTAACGGACAAAGCATCGTGATTTACGCAGCAGCGGGGCCGCAAGACACCGCCATCGCCAGTGGCCGCGGCGTTTTTGAAACGATTCAATCAGAGTCCTCGGCCGTCATCGGGCGGATATATGGATCTGTCCTCACTTCAGTCATGAAGAAACACCGTTTGCCGCGCATAATGCTCGCGGGGGGCGATACGTCAAGCCAAACGATAAGAGCCTTGGGCATTGAGGCACTCACTATCGATGCGATCAATCGTGCCAGTACCGAGGCGTTCATGACAATGCACTGCAATAATCCTCTATTCGACGGAGTCCAACTACTCATGAAAGCAGGTCAGAACGGGTCGGATGACTATTTTAGCCGCGCACGCGAAGGCACCCAATGGCAGTGAACCACCCGCTGTCCTGAATTCAGCGGGCCGCTTTTCCAGCGGTCAATAGGGTCGGCCTCTTGGTATTACCTCTCGCGATGGTGGGCTTGATGCTAGCATCCACAACGCCCAGCTTGGCTATTCCCTGAACGCGCAAATGTGAGTCGACCACAGCCATTGGGTCTTCTTTCCGCCCCATCTCGCGGGGCCCGTGGGGCGGAATATCGTCGTGGCAATCTCACCGGCCAATTTGGCAAGTTCTTCTACGGTTTGATCCGATACGCGGAACTCCCGGTTTGTTGTCCAATAGAGGCTGTTTTCTGGGAGTTTTACCGTCATGTTCGCCTGTGCAGCCACCGATGATTTTTTCCGTGCCCGCATCGACCAGATGATTGACCTGCGCCACCCGCTGGCGGTGCTGGCCTCGCGCATGCCGTGGCGGGAGATTGAGGCGGGGGTCGCGCACCGGTTCGTGCGCAAGGCGCACGACGGTGTGGCCATGCCGGACCTGGATCTCTTTGGCGAGAAGCCTCAGCGCAAGGTCTCGGCCAGCAAGGCCGGTCGCCTGCGTGTGCCGCTGCGGATCATGATTTCGCTACTGTGTCTGAAGCACGCCTTCAACGAATCGGATTCGCCAGGCCGGGCGCTTCGCTCATGCGCGCCGGCCTCACGAGTTTGGCGTGAAGGTGGGCAGTGCCAGCACCTTCAAAGGCAACCTGATTGTGGGGGCCCGGGCGTTTTATCGCAATCCGTATGATGGCCACACGCTGAGTTCCCAACTGGAGCAGGCCACCATTCTCATGCAGGACTGTGCCGCAGCGCCTGAAGGCAGATCACCGGATGGACCGCTGTCACTTGAAGGGCGAACGCGGCATGGTCATTGAAATGCCTCACCCGACCGCCGGGCGGGTGAAGAATATAATCAGTCCGTTTCGTTTCGATGGCCGGCAAATAAGCGATCACGCCGCACCTCCGCTGTTGGGGCAGCATACCTCGGAAATTCTGGGCCATGGCATGGGGCTGACGCACGATCAACTACACGATTTGCACGCCCGAGGCGTGTTGAAGATTCTGTCATCGGCCACTTCAGGAGAGCAGATACATGGATGAGCAGGCAGCATTGTCGGCGTTCAAGCAGGCAATGGAAGCGCAGAGGGCCGGGCACCACCCTTGAAATGAAAACCCAGTATGTCGAAGCGGCTCGCCACGGAAAAATCCAGTGCTGCGGCGAATTCGTGCGACGCGGCCGCACAATCTCGTTCTTGAAGGCCACCATGACCGACGAAGACGGCGTAACCATTGCCTTCGCGACGTCCACATGGATGCAGCTGAAGACGGCGTCGGAAGGCAAAGTCTAGTTTTACGCGTTGATCCATCTACGCTCCGACAGTCGGTTCCCGGGGGTTGAGTAAAATTCACCTCCATGCGCTTCACCGACTTCAATCAACGCCTCGCCGCTCTTGGCGCTCTGCCTGTCCATCGTGGCCGGGTCGTACGCGTCTGGCTAAGAGGACAGGCGCTCGACCTCGGCACTCGACGGCGGAGCGCCGAGGACTTTCTGCCCCTCACGCTACGCAACGCCGTGCCCACCTTGACGGCAGAGCTGGACGGCCTCGCCCGCGTCCGCTCCGAACACGCCGGCAATGACGGCTCGCGCCTGCTCGTCGAACTCGCTGACGGGCAGATGGTGGAAAGCGTGCTGTTGCCGCGCGACGGACTCTGCGTCTCCACTCAGATCGGCTGCGCGGTCGGCTGCCGCTTCTGCATGACCGGCAAGAGCGGCCTGATCCGCCAGGTCACGAGCATGGAAATCCTTGCCCAGGTCGTGCTGGCGCGGCGTAGACGCGCGGTGAAGAAGGTCGTCTTCATGGGCATGGGTGAGCCGGCCCACAACCTGGATAACGTGCTCGAGGCCATCGACCTGCTCGGCACCGAGGGCAATATCGGCCACAAGAATCTCGTGTTCTCCACCGTGGGCGACCAGCGCGTGTTCGACGCCCTGCCGCAGCAACGTATCAAGCCCGCATTGGCGCTGTCGCTGCACACGACCAAAGCCGAACTGCGTGAACACTTGCTGCCGCGCGCGCCGAAGATTCCGCCGGAAGATCTCATTGAACTTGGCGAGAGGTATGCCCGCGACACCCATTATCCGATCCAGTACCAATGGACGCTGCTCAAGGGCGTGAACGACGGCGACGATGAACTCGATGCCGTCGTGAGGTTGCTCAAGGGCAAGTACGGCGTGCTCAACGTCATTCCCTTCAATAGTCTCGAAGGGGATGACTACCAGCGCCCCGACACCGAGCGTATCCGGGAGATCGTCCGCTCTTTGCAAAGCCGTGGTGTGCTGACCAAGGTGAGGAATAGCGCGGGGCAGGATGTGGACGGCGGCTGTGGCCAGTTGCGCGCTCGAGCCGTTGGCATAGTGCGGGGTGTCGAACCGCGCCGCAAGCTTGTTGCCAAGTCTTACCAAGTGGAATAGCCTACTACCAGTTTTAGAATACGGCGCGTAACAAGCCATCAAGTTCATCGTTGTACCAATAACTAAAAGGAAACACATGAAACTCGTTCGATCTTTTCGCCTGTTGTCTGTACTCGCCATTGCATCCTTGGCAGCCTTGCCCGCCGCCCAAGCGCAGGACAAGTGGCCGAGCAAACCCATTACCATTGTGTCCCCCTACGCGCCTGGCGGCACCACTGATATTCTGGCACGCCTGCTGGCCACTCACCTGAACAAAGCCTTGGGCGAGACCATCATTGTCGAGAACAAGGCAGGTGCAGGAGGCAATATCGGCACCAGCCAGGTCGCCAAGGCTCAACCGGACGGCTACACCTTCCTGCTGGCCGCCAGCGGCCCTATCGTGATTGCCGGCACACTCTATAGCAAGTTGAACTACAACCCCGCCACCGATTTCACCGCCGTTTCGCCGCTGGCCCGCACCAGCTTCGTGGTCGCGATCAACCCGAAATCCGGGCTCACCTCCATCCAGGACATCATCGCCAAGGGCAAGGCCAATGAACTGTCATTCGGGTCAGCCGGCTCGGGTACGCCTCAACATATCATTGGTGAAATGTTCAACGTGGCCGCAGGCACCCAGATTCAGCACGTTCCGTATAAGGGTTCGGGGCCTCTGCTCAATGACCTGGTCGGCGGACAGGTGCCACTGGCCTTCGAAAATCCTTTGCCGATCTCGCAGCAAGTCAAGGCGGGCAATCTCAAGGTACTGGCCGTGACCGGCGCGCAGCGAATGGCCACCATGCCAGACGTCCCCACCCTGGCCGAACTGGGCATCAAAGGGGTGGACGCCCAACCATGGTATGGTCTTCTGGGCCCCGCCAACCTTCCCGCCGATATCACCCAACGCATGAATACCGAAGTGCAGGCTATCCTGGCGTCGCCCGAAGTGAAGGAGCGGCTTGCCGGCCTGGGTGTAGAACCTATGGTCATGACGCCCCAGGAATATCAAGCCTTCATCACCGCCGACATCGATCGGTGGGGGGCTGCCGTCAAAGCATCCGGCGCCAGGGTGGACTGATACCGTGGCCACCTGCTTCGACTTCGACTCCCTGGCCAGGCTGGCAGCTCAATCCGACGCCGTCACGCAATCTTGTGGCTGCTGCAAATCGCTATCGACCGCGTGGGAGAGCCAGCCCGTGCATTTTCCTGAAGAGCAGTTGAAGCAGGTGGGTACGCTGCGCCAGTCCGTCTACGACGAACCGACATTCGACGAATACCACCCCGACGGCACTCGGTTCTGGTCGCCCGATGCACCAATTTCGCCGCGTCACTATCCCGGCAACCGCAGTGATGTCTGGGTGTGCACCGTATGCGGCCGATACTTTCTTCGTTACCTGGAGGGCGGTGGATATTTTGTGGACCACCGGGTTCGCAGGCTTATCGGTAGCTTGCTGTTCGACGCACCTGTTTAGTGTGGCGAGCAGATCGTGAGCCCATGAACACCGAGTACCTTGAAAGCTTTGTTCTGGTCGTCCAGTACAGCTCGATTGCCGAGGCGGGCCGGCGGTTGAATATGACACCGGGGGCGGTGGCCGCCCGGATACGTATTCTTGAGGCCGAACTGGGCACAAGCCTGATCCAGAGGTCGGGGCAGGCAATCAAGCCAACGGAGGCGGGTTTGCGCATCTACGACCGCGCCCAGGCGCTATTGCAGGATGCCCGGGACCTCCAGGCACTGGCGGGCGGTGGCGCGTCTAGCGGCGAGTTGCGCCTAGGGGTGTTTTATTCGGCGCTCACGACGCATTTGCCCGTTCTGCTCGAAGATTTCTGCACGCGCATCCATCCCGAGCAACCTATCTTGATCGAGTACGGGCCGTCGGCTGAATTATGCGGTCGTGTCCACAATGGCCAACTGGACATCGCCCTGGTCATCGAGCCGCCCTTCGCGTTGCATAAAAACTGTGGATGGCAGGTCGTGCAGAATGAGCCGTTGATTGTGATTGCACCACGCAGCATGGCGGGGCGGGACGCGCACGACCTGATCAAGAACGAGCCCTTTATTCGCTACCACCGAAACGCGTTCAGCGGACAGCTGGTGGATCGCTACCTGAAGGACAGCAATCTTTTTCCTCGGCAGCGGCTGGAAATCGACAGCCTGTTGACGATTGTGTCGTTGGTGGAGCGCGGCATGGGCGTTGCCATTGTGCCCGATTCCTTCTCCATTGATTACCGGGAGCATCAGTTGATAAAGGTGCCGCTGCCACTGCGCACGCCGATACGCCGGATCGGCATGATATGGGACATGCACGGGCCCCGGCTCTCGCTGGCGCAGTTACTGGTCGAGCAAGCCGTGCAAATCTTCGCTGCTCCCCATCAAGAATAAATTTGCGGTGCAAGCGTAATTTTTTTAAGTCCCTGCCGTCGCAAGCCTCTCTAGAATCCTGCCTGAACACCCATGAAAAGGTATGGAGAGCACAGGCGGCTATGTTGCAAGATCTTGATGTGATACGGGTCGTACGACTCGATGTTTGGACGGCTTCGTGCTTTGACGAGATCTTGGCGCGCAATCCCTGCATCAGACTGGACGTGCTGGCGCGTAGCGGCGATCATGCGCGCACGTGGGAATTGCTGGCTTCCGCCGATATCTATCATGTGTCCGCTGCACGCGATGAGGTCCCGCAAGAACTTCAAGTGACAGCCGATCTGATCGCCAGGTGTCCGAACCTGAAGTGTGTTTCTACGTCCGGGGCGGGTTACGACACGGTCGACGTGGAGGCCTGCTCAAGGGCCGGCATCGTTGTGGTCAATCAGGCAGGCGGCAATGCAAGGTCGGTCGCAGAACATGCCATGGCCTTGATCCTGGCACTGGCCAGAAGGTTGCCCGAATCCAGGCACCTGCTTCAACACGGTCAGAATTTTACGCGTGAAGATCTCATGGGTCACGAGATCGCGGGAAGAACGCTGGGCTTGGTCGGGCTAGGGCACATAGGCACATACGTGGCAAGACTGGCCAATGCCTTCGGCATGGAGGTGCTGGCCCATGATCCCTATCTTGACGACGACACCATCGCGGCGCGCCAGGCGTGCGCCGTATCCCTGGACGAGTTGACGGCGCGCAGCGATATCGTCTCTTTGCATTGCCCTCGAACGTCGGAAACCCTGAACCTGTTTGACGCGCACCGCTTTCAGCAGATGAAACAGGGTGCCTGGTTTGTCAGCACCGCGCGGGGCGGTATACACAACGAGGGCGATCTATACGACGCGCTTCTCGCGGGCCATCTAGGTGGCGCCGGCCTGGACGTTTGGGCCGTTGAGCCCCCCCCTCCGGATCACCCGCTGCTGACCTTGCATAACGTCGTTCCAAGCTATCACACGGCAGGCGTCACGCACGAAGGCCGCAGCAACATTGCCGCCATTGCGGCAGAGCAAATTCTGCAAATCTGTCGGGGGGATGCCCCGCCGCGGATGATCAATCCGGACATCTACCTTGCTTCCCGGCTTGCACCTCGTGGATGAATAAGCAGTTTCTCAAAAATACAAAGGAGACCAACATGAAATCAACTGGAAAATTCCCTCGCATCGGCGGTGGCCGACGCCTCGCAATGGCCGCCGTCGCGCTCGCAGTGTGCGGTGCCGCCATGTCGCCCGCACACGCGGCATACCCCGATCATCCGATCAACATGATTGTGGCTTATGGGCCGGGCGGCGGCACCGATCTGATTGCTCGGGCACTGGCTCCGTACATTGGTAAGTACCTTGGGAACGACGCCCGTATCGTAGTGTTGAACCGCCCTGGCGCCGGTGGCGAGATTGGCTTTTCGGAACTGACCCGTGCCAAGCCCGACGGCTACACAATCGGCTTCATCAACACGCCGAACTTGCTGACGATCCCCATCGAACGTAAGGCCCAATACCACTGGACCGACCTCGACCTGATCGGCAACCTGATCGACGACCCCGACAGCTTTGCGGTCAACAGCGAGAAAAGCGACATCAAGACGCTTGCCGACCTGGCGAAATATGCAAAGAGCCATCCTGGGGACGTATCGGTCGGCACGACAGGCAAGGGTTCCGACGACCACTTGGCCATGCTGGCCTTCGAGCGGGCAGCGGGCGTGGATATGCTGCATATCCCATACAAGGGCGCGGGCCCGGTACGCACGGCCATTGCAGGGGGTGAAATTAAGTTGGCAGCCATGAACATCGGCGAAGTAAAAGCCTACATGGCCGGCGGCACGCCTATGGTGCCTCTTGGTGTGATGAGCGAAAAGCGCTCGGATGTGGCTCCCGACGTGCCTACCTTCAAAGAGCAGGGGTATGACATCATCATGTCGTCGCTACGTGGCATTGGCGCCCCCAAGGGCCTGCCCGAAGACGTCCGCAAGAAACTGGTTGAAGCCGTGCAGAAGGCCGCCAATGATCCGGAGTTCGTGAAGAAAGCAAAAGAAATGTTCGCGCCGCTGCGTTATCTGGGGCCCGACCAGTATGCGCAAGAGCTCAAACAGAACGAGGCGATGTTCCAGCAGGTCTGGAAAGCGACGCCTTGGTCCGAATAAAGTTTTAACATTGCATAGCCGGTATGGGACGCAGGGCAAGGCTGCGTCCCCTCAAGTTGTTACGCTGAGTCGTTAAAGATGCTGTTTTCCAAAAGAGAATTGAATTCCCTCCTGTGCCTGGATGACTTCGAGCGAGCCGCTCGTGGCTACCTGCCTCGCTCATTGTTTGCCTACGTATCGGGGGGCGTCGAAACCAATGCCTCGCTGGCGCAAAATCGAGCGGTGTTCCAGGAGTTCGGATTCGTTCCGAGGGTGATGCGCGATGTGTCGTCCGTGAATACCGAGATCGATCTGTGGGGTGACACCTACAAGATGCCATTTGGCATCGCCCCCATGGGGCTGAGCGCCCTGACCGCTTATGACGGAGACTGCGCGCTCGCACGGGCTGCGTGCAATGCGGGCATCCCGATGATCATGAGCGGGTCGTCGCTGACGCGCATGGAGGAGGTGTCGGGAATCGGTCCAAACGTGTGGTTTCAAGCATATTTGCCAGGTACCTTGGAACAGATCGAGGCCCTGATGGAGCGCGTGCAGCGCGCGGGGTTCCAGAAGCTGGTGATCACCGTCGATACGCCGGTGGCCGCCAACCGGGAGAACAATATCCGCGCGGGTTTTTCAACCCCGCTACGACCCTCCGTGGGCTTGGCGCTGGACGGCATCTTGCATCCCCGGTGGACACTGGGTACGTTTCTTCGCACGCTGCTGGCCAAGGGCATGCCTCATTTCGAGAATAACTACGCTACCCGTGGTGCGCCTATCCTGTCGCGCCACGTACTGCGGGACCTCTCTGATCGTTCGCATCTCAACTGGGATTACTTCAAGCGGATTCGCGAGCTATGGCATGGCAGGCTGATTGTTAAAGGTGTCTTGTCGGCTTCTGACGCGCGCTACTCGGTTGACGCGGGCGCGGATGCCATCATTGTGTCGAATCACGGCGGCCGCCAGCTTGATGGATCCCTCGCGCCGCTCAGGGTGCTCCCGTCCATTGTAGAGGCGTGCCCCAACGTACCTGTCATGATGGACAGCGGTGTCAGACGCGGCACCGATGTCGTCAAGGCCTTGGCGCTGGGTGCACATTGTGTCTTTGTGGGCCGCCCCTTTGCCTACGCTGCCGCCGTGGGCGGCGAGGCAGGTGTGGCGCGCGCCATAGACCTGTTGGCGGTTGAGCTGCGTCGAAATCTGGCTATGCTGGGTATCACGCATATAGAAGGGCTCGACGCCGCGTGTGTGCAGGCCATAACGCCCGGCATTGGTTGGGTGTCACGCTAAGATTTGCAGTCTGAACCTATCGAAGGAACCAACATGAAACGTAGTATCCCTTTTAAAAAGCTATTGGCAATGGCGTACGCCGTTCCGCTTTGCCTGGCCTCGCAGCAGTCATTTGCGCAAGATGAAAGCAGCTACCCCAAGTCGCCGGTCAACATGGTTGTTGGCTGGGCGGCTGGGGGGCCGGCCGATACCGTGGCGCGCCTGGTCGCTGCTGAAATGAGCAAGCATCTTGGGCAATCGGTCGTCGTGGAAAACAAGGGCGGGGCCGGGGGCAATATTGGCTCTGTGGCCGCGGCACGCGCCAAACCCGATGGCTATACGATCATGCTGGCGACTGTTGCTTCGCATGGCTTGAACTCGGCGTTGTACGACAATATCGGGTACGACCCGATCAATGACTTCGCGCCTATTGGCCTGATCAATACCTCTCCATCGACGATGCTGGTACAGATCGATTCCCCGTTCAAGTCAGTGCAAGACTATATTGACAGCGCGCGCAAGGATCCAGGCAAGCATACCTACGCCTCGGGTGGGGTCGGCTCATCTCAGCATCTGGCGGGCGCCAGCTTCAAAATGCGCACCAATATCGATGTCCTGCACGTCCCGTTCAAGGGCACTGCGCCGGCGCTGACGGACGTTATGGCCGGCCGGGTCGACATGGTCATTACAACGGGCGCGCTTGCTCCGCTCAAGTCCGGAAAGCTAAGGGCCCTAGCGGTGTCTTCTCAGCAACGCATTTCTGCGCTTCCCGACGTGCCGACCTTTGATGAAGCGGGGGTCAAGGACTTTTATATGGAATCCTGGTATGGCCTGGTGGCGCCAGCGGGCACGCCTCGTCGCATCCTGGAAAAGCTCAACCAGGCGCTGACCAAGTCGCTCCAGAGCCCTGAGCTTCAAAAGGCGTTTGTAGATGGCGGCTCGGAGCCGGCGCAACCCATGTCGCTTGATGCATATTGGGACATGGTCAAGAATGGCATGGCCGAAGCACAAGAACTCGTGCGCATCTCGGGGGCCAAGCAAGAAAAATAAAACGTAAGGCGGCAAGTACGCCTAGTCCATGCTGCGGGCCGAGCCGCCGCTGGAATACTTGCCGCCGTTCTTGAAGTTGGCGACGTCCATTTCCGCGCTGCACCGGGAGTTTCCATAGAAGACGACTTTGCTGTCAAGCGCCATCAGAACGGCTGCATCCGTAGCGGAATAAACGCTAGGGAATTCGTAGCAGGTATAGCCCTGCGCATTTCCGGATTTTTCCCGTGGAGGCTCGCCGATTTTCTGCAGCACCGGCTGGATATCATCGCCGACGTCTATCTCATTGAGCGTTGCCTGTATCTGCTTTTGTCTTTCGTCGGCGCCTGCCGCTGTCGGACTCAGGGCGCCGAAGGCGGATTTTGCCGCGCTTAAGCCACCTTCGGCCATCTGCCCCGCCACCATCGGCGCGCATCCGCCCAAAAGGCTCATGGCCGCGAATCCGATCGCGGCGAGGGGACCGGCCAGTGTTCTCTTTGTACCCATTGCGATTTCCTCCCGCTTGTGACTGCGGAACCAGGGGCGTTGCAGCAAATGCCGTGCCGCAGGGGCGTGCCGCCGGGGTCAGACCCCGTACGGGGTCTGACCCCAACTCCATGGGTCTGACCCCACTAGGCGGATTTCACCGAGCCTGGCTGTGCAGCAAGAAGACCAGCCTTGGCGGCTGCGCTGCTTCGGGCTTGCTGCAGCAGGGTCAGCAGTTGCGCTTGCATGGGGGGCGGGAAATCCTGCAGCAGTTCTGTCGCTACTTGTTCTTGAAGACCCCGTAGTTTTTCGAATAGCTGCAGGCCTTGTGCGCTCAATTGCAGGCATCGTACGCGCTTGTCGCTTTCGCTGGCGCTGCGCGTCAGCCAGCCTCGATCTTGCAGTTGTGCCAGGATGCGCGCCATCTGGGCCTTGTCGGCGTGACTGTGTTCCACCAGCTCCCGTTGCGTAATGCCGGGCTGCCGGCCCGTGCGCATCAGGACGCGCATTTCATTGAAGGTCAGCTCTTGATGGGCGGCCTCCATGGATTTTCGTATGTGCAGACGGAAGAGATGCTGCAGCTCATGCAGGGTGTTGAATACATCGACGGAGAGAGGCGGTTTCATATATGGGTTCAAGGATCATTGTTGACAAAGTCAACTTATCGGGATGATAATAGTGGACTTTAGCAACCAATGGAGCGATATGTCCACTCCCGAGACAACTCCCATCCAGCGCGTGCGCCATCCTTTCCGCGCGCGCCATGTGCAACTGCTTGCACGCGAATCCATAAGCCCGGGTTTTATCCGTTTGACCCTGGGAGGTGCCGAGCTGCACGATTTCACAAGCGCCGGTTTTGATGACCACGTCAAGCTCATCCTGCCGCAGGCGGGACTGGAAAGGCCTCGATTGCCCACCATGGTCAACGGCCGCCCGCATATCGACGGAGAGCGCCCCACCATGCGCGACTATACGCCGCTCAAGTTCGATGCGGCTGGCAATACGCTGCTCATGGATTTCGCCATCCATGGTTCCGGGCCGGCAGCTCGGTGGGCGCGGAGCGCTCCAATCGGTGAATGGCTGGGCCTCGCCGGTCCGCGTGGCAGCCTGCTGATTCCCGCCGGTCTGCAATGGCATTGGCTGTTTGGCGATGAGACGGCGATGCCCGCAATAGAGAGGCGCCTGGCGGAACTGCCCGCGGGCGCTCGCGCCGTGGTGCGAGTGCAGCTTGCCGACCGGTCGGATCAGCGAGCCTGGGGCAGTGCGGCGGATCTGGATCTGGACTGGGTGGATTCACTGCCTGAAGCGATTCAGTCGCTGGAAATCCCGCAAGGTGATGGCTTCATCTGGGCTGCCGGCGAGAACCGTGCGATGGCCCTGCTGCGCAAGCAGTTGCTGTCCAAGCCTGGCGCCAATCCTCTGCGCATGCGGATAGCCTCGTATTGGAAGCAAGGTGAAGTGGGGCATCACGAGGAGCTCACCACAGATGACTGACAAGACCCGCAAAAAGCTGCATCGACGCTATGGCCCCTTTGTCTTTGCGTTCTATATGTCCACGATCATGGCATTTTTGATGTGCTGCACCATCGTGGCGACACAAGGCGGTTTCAGCTCCGGATATTGGCTGCGTGTGATATCGGGCTATGCGGTGGCCATGCCTGTGGCATTTTTCTGCGTGATTCTGGTGCGGCCGCTGGTGATGCGTCTGGTTGCTGCCACGGTGCAAAACTGAAAACAGTCGCCCGGAACGTGCCGGCACTACCGGCAGCATTGCTTCATGTAAACTCGTCTTCCGAGCCAGTTCAATCGCCATGAGGTGCGCAATGCCTTCAACCCCTGCCAGCTTGAATGTATCCTACATATCGCCGGACTGGCGCGGCGTCGCGCTTTCCAACTTTACTCTTTCCCCTTTTGTCCTGGACGACACGCTGCTGGCTTCGGTAGAGGGGTTCATCCAGGGCATCAAGTTTCCTGAGGGTGATCCGCGCAGGGTGCAGGCATTTCAGTCCAGTGCCTGGGATGCGAAAAAGGTCGGAGACCAAGCGGATCGCAGCGCCGTGCGTTGGGCCGGCCAAGCCGTTCCATTCGGTTCCGCAGAACACCATCAACTTGTCGGACGTGCCGTGCGCACACGCATCATGCAATCCGACGGCTTGCGCAGCGTGCTGGTTTCCACCCAGGGTATGACCCTGACTCATGATACGGGGCATGGGCCGGAACCCGCGGTGACCTCGCTGCCCGCGTCGGTATTCTGCAGACTACTGACCGAGCTTCGCGATGAATTGCTGGCGGACGGCGATGCGACCTAGCCGGACGATAGACTTCATTTATTCTTCGACTTGTGGATATTGACTCTTTTTTTCCTGTATGGACGCACGTGTGGCTTAGTCCCGGGCTGCTAGTGGCGCACGTGCTGTTGATCATTGCCGGCGCCTGGCTGTTGCAGCGCATGCTGCGCAAGCTCATCCTGAAGGCGGGCGCGGTCTATGATCTGCCCCGGCATCTTACGAGCTCGTCAGTGGGGCTGACACGGTGGATCATCACCATCGCTGCCGTCATGCTGATCATGGGTAGGGTGGGCGTGTCCGGTACTGTACTTTGGACCGCCTTCACCAGCTTTGCAGCCGTCGCTGCGGTGGCTTTCTTCGCCGCATGGAGCGTACTGTCCAATATTTTTTGCGCGTTGCTGATATTCACGGCGCGTCCGCTTCGAGTGGGCGACTACGTCGAGATCCTGGATACGGCCGAAAAGCCTGGCGCAAAAGGCGAGGTGATCGCAATCAGCCTGCTTTATGTCACGCTCCAGGACAGTCAGCCCGGACAGGCCGGCGCACTGCTTCAAATTCCGAATGCTCTCATCTTCCAGCGCGTCGTTCGGCGTTGGACGGGCGGTCCGCCGCCGAACGACGGGGCAATTCAAGGATGAGCTGGCAAGCCTTCGCGCATACTCGCCTTGCCTACTTGACGTCCGGCCTGGGATCGGGCACAAAGCCATCGCGATTCGGCATCTTTAGCTGCGTCAATGACTGTGCGTCGATGGTTGCGTCTTCCTGGGCCAACCCATTCAGGAAGAGGACATAGCCAGTCAGTGCGTAGGCCTCTTCATCGCTCAGGCTTTGAGGTGCCGTCAAGGGCATGGTGCGGCGGATGTAGTCGAACAATGTAGGGGCATACGGCCAATAACTGCCTACTGTCTTTATGGGCTTGGCACTGGATAGCGAGCCGGCACCGCCGGCCAAACGGTCTCCGATGCCGCCTTCGCCCTTGGCGCCGTGGCACGACAGGCATTGAGCGTCATACAGCTTGCGCCCCGCTACGACGGTGCCGCTGCCCGGTGGCAGGCCTTCACCGTCTGCAAATACGTTGATGTCCCAGGATTTGATTTGCGCATCCGTGGCGGGTGTGCCGAGTCCGTATTTTTCGGTCGCCGTTGCGGGCGTGGCAAAGAGAGCAGCCACAGCGAGAACGGCAGCAGTACAGGCCAAGGGGCGACGGGAAGTTGCCGCGGTGTGGTTCTTACAGGCGTGCATTGGTCACCTCTCCTGTTTCGGCAATGCGCCAGGCCGTCATGGCATTGTTGTGATAGGTTCCATTGACACCGCGAACCGCTGTAAGTGCTTCCAGCGTGGGCTGCACGTAACCGGTCTCGTCAGTGGCGCGGCTCAGGATGACCGCCGGCTTGCCATCCCAGTTCCAGGGCAGCCTGAAGCGTGTCAAGGCCTTGCTTAGCACGGGTTCCTGCAAGCTGGCTTGTTGCCAGGTTTTTCCGTCGTCCACCGATACGTCGACGCGCGTGATCTTGCCCTTGCCGCTCCAGGCGATGCCGGTAATTTCGCAAAACCCCGTGCCGGGCATCTTTTGGCCGCCGGACGGAGCGGTAATGATGGACTTGGCCTCCATGATGTAGGTGAACTCGCGCGCCTTGCCGTCGGCTTGCAGGTCGGTGTATTTGGAGGTTTCTTCGCGCGAATGCACGGGCTTGTCGGCAACTTGCAGGCGGCGCACCCATTTGATGCTCATGTTGCCTTCATAGCCCGGTAGCAGGACGCGTAACGGATAACCCTGCTCAGGCCGCAAGCGCTCGCCGTTCTGACTGTAGACCAGCATGGCGTCATCCAGGCATTTTTCCAGAGGAATGCTGCGGGTCATGCCGGCGCCGTCGGCTCCCTCGGCAATGACCCATTTTGCATCGGGCTGCAGGCCGGCTTCTTCCAGGATGGTCTTGAGCGGGACGCCCGTCCATTCGGCGCAACTGACCAAGCCATTGGCTTCGGCGGCCGTTTTTCCATAGACCGTATAGCCAGGGTTGCCTGAGCATTCAAGAAAGTAGATGCGCGACTGTGAAGGGAAACGGCGAATTTGCTCCATGGTAAAGAGCAGCGGGGTATCCACCAGGCCGTGCACCATCAGCTTGTGCTGGGCGGGGTCGATGGTGGGTATGCCATTGTGATGGCGTTCGTAGAAGAGGCCGTTGGGCGTGATGATGCCGTCCAGCTCCTGCAAGGGCGAGCGGGTGGACGATGAAAAATATTGCTTGTCGGTAGGGCGCAGATGCCGTACGACTTTCTTTTCGAACTCCGACGGGTGACCGTAGAGTGCGCTGCCGGTCAACGCCCCCGGCTTTTTCATGGACTCGGGTACGGGGAGCGGTGCCGTGCCCGGGTCGGCTGCTGCCGCCGTGCGCACTGCAAGCCCTGTGGCCGCAAGGCCAGTGATGGTTTGCGCACTCTTCCTCAGGAAACCACGCCTTGCCTGGCGCGTGTCGGCCCTGGCCAGGCCGGCATCCTGCCGCGTTTCGGCGGCGGGCGTGGAGTGAGTGTCCGATACAAAGGAAACGTCTGGCATTGATTGCTTATCCGGCATTTGATAACTCCTTGCTGCGTCGTTCTTCCCATCGCAACCTTATGCCAGCAGGTTATATGTGTCAATCAGCCATTGGTTTCCGATGACGCTTACATCATGATCCGCCGCCCGACACCGCATCCCAGAACATTTCAGCAGTCCGGTTGATTTTCGACCGGTCGCGATAGAGCCGAACCTGCAGGGGAATGCGCCAGCGTTCGGGCCCGACAGGCATCAGTCGGCCCGAAGCGAGGTCATCGGTAATCAAGGATTGGGGCAGCCAGGCAATGCCCCGGCCGCTCAGAACCATGGGCTTGAGCACCGATGCCAGGTGGGCCGTGAAGACCCGTTGAATCGATAGTCCAGCCAGTTCCTGCCCAAGCGTCTTGTGCAAGATGCGGCCTATGCCTGATTCCGCGCTGTAGTCCAGCAATTGAATAGGCGCTTGCGCCGTCTCATCCACATGATGGAGCGCCAGGCCGGTGTCGTCCGAGAGCGAGACGGGAAGGAGGTTGTCGTCGCCCAGCTGTACCGATGGATAGCCGGCTGCGTCCAACTGGCCTTGCACATGCGGATGTGCGTGGCTCAGGACAAACTGCACTTTGCCCTGCAGCATGAGGGATTCGCAGCGCTGCAGCATGTCGGACACGCACTGTATGGCGCCGATGCTCAGTCGCGGCTCCAGGCTGCGCAGCCAATTGGGCATGAAGGTGAAGGACAAGGTGTGGGTTGCGGCAAATTGCAGGGTGGTCGACCACGATGCCTCTATGGCCTGGGCTTCCGCCGGGAGCCGCATTACTTGCGCAAGGGTATCCCGGGCAATCTTGATGAACCATTCACCGGTTTCGGTCAACGCGACGGGTTGGGTGCTGCGGTCGAACAGTTCGGTTCCCAGCCACTCTTCAAGGGCGCGAATTCGGCGGCCGAATGCCGGCTGGGTCATGTGGCGCGAGTCTGCCGCGCGAGAGAAATTTTTGGTTGATGCCAGGGCCAGGAAGTCTTCAAGCCAAGAGATATTCATGCCAGTGCTTTGAAAGCATTAAAGAGGAAAAAAATAGCATTGGCTATAAAAGACGGGAAAGCCGACCATATCTGGACTTGCCTGATGGTGCCTGGTGGGGTCAGACCCCATGCGGGGTCTGACCCCGTCGCAGCCTCAGTTTTGAAACACAGTTTAGGGCCGGTAAATGAAGATCGTCAACATCATCGAAAAAACACTACCCATCAGTTCTCCCATCCGGAACGCATACATCGACTTCAGCAAAATGAACCTTAGTCTGGTGGCGGTCGTCACCGACGTCATTCGTGGTGGCAAGCCCGTCATTGGCTACGGGTTCAATTCCAACGGTCGCTATGGGCAGGGCACGCTGATGCGCGACCGCTTCATCCCACGGATACTGGAAGCCGAGCCTGCCTCGCTGGTCGACGATGCGGGGACCAACCTGGATCCGCACAAGATCTGGAATACCATGTTTACCAACGAGAAGCCGGGTGGCCACGGCGAGCGTTCCGTGGCAATCGGTACGATAGACATGGCGATCTGGGATGCCGTCGCGAAGATAGCAGACCAGCCGCTGTTCCAATTGCTGGCCGATCGCTACGGCAACGGCCAGCCCAATAAAAAAGTCTTTGTCTATGCGGCTGGGGGTTACTACTATCCCGGTCAGGATCACGGCAAGCTCAAGGACGAAATGCGCAGCTACATCGATCGTGGCTACCGCGTCGTCAAGAAAAAAATCGGGGGAGCGTCGCTCGACGAAGACCTGCGCCGCATCGATTCGATTCTGAGTGTGCTTCAAGATGGCCAGAAGCTTTGCGTCGACGCGAACGGACGCTTCGACCTCGACACCGCAATCGCCTATGCCAAGGCGCTGTCTCAATATGATCTCTTCTGGTACGAAGAGGCCGGAGATCCGCTTGATTTCGAATTGCAGGCCACCTTGCGCAGCTACTACAAGAACCCGATGGCAACCGGCGAAAACCTGTTCTCCATGCAGGATGCACGCAACCTGATCCGCTATGGCGGCATGCGTCCGGACCGTGACTGGCTGCAGTTCGATTGCGCGCTGAGCTACGGGCTGGTCGAATACCTGCGCACGCTGGACATGCTGAAAGAGCACGGCTGGTCGCCCAGCCGATGCATTCCGCATGGCGGCCACCAGATGTCGCTGAACATTGCCGCGGGGCTCGGATTGGGCGGCAATGAATCGTACCCGGATCTTTTCCAACCTTTCGGCGGCTTTCCCGACGGTGTGAAAGTCGAGAACAGCTATATCACCATGCCTGAACTTCCCGGCATCGGCTTCGAAGGGAAGGCGGATCTGTACCGCGTCATGCAAAGCTTGACCGCCTAGCGGACGGGGTCAGACCCATAGGGTCTGACCCCTACCTCTTCTTCCATCGCGCATAACTTGGGGTCAGACCCCGTACGGGGTCTGACCCCTCCATCCGTTGAACAAAGGAGACAGCATCATGAAACTAAAGAAACTTGCCTTCGTACTGGGCCTTGCGGCGTTTTCCGCGGCTGCCCACGCCGCGTTTCCCGAAAAGGCGGTCACGCTGGTCGTACCGTTTGCGGCCGGCGGCCCAAGCGACAAGATTGCGCGCGACGTGGCCGAAGCCCTGCGCGAACCACTAGGGCAAAGCATCATCGTCGAAAACACGGTCGGTGCGGGAGGCACGATCGGCACGGCAAAGGTGGCACGCGCCAATCCGGATGGCTATACGCTGCTCGTCCATCATATAGGCATGGCGACCGCGCCGGCGCTGTACAAGCAACTGAGCTACCAGGTGCCGGACAGCTTCGAGTTTCTGGGGCTCATCAATGAAGCCCCGTCCACGCTGATCAGCCGGCCGACTCTTGCAGCCAACAACTTCGACGAACTGCGCCAGTGGATCAACGAAAACAAGGACGGAATCAACCTGGCCAATGCGGGCGTGGGTTCGGCTTCGCATCTTTGCGGCCTCATGTTGCAAGAGGCGCTTCAGGTAGACATGACCACCATCGCGTACAAGGGAACCGCACCGGCCATGATAGACCTGATGGGCGGCCAGGTAGACTTGATGTGCGAACAGGCCACGAATGCGGTGACGCAGATCGAAGCCGGAAAGGTGAAGTCGTTTGGCGTGACCAGCACTCAACGGCTCAAGCTGCCATCGATGGCAGCGGTTCCCACCCTGGACGAGTCGGGCTTGAAAGGATTCAACGTGACCGTCTGGCACGGCCTGTATGCACCGCGGAATACGCCGCCCGAAGTTCTGGAAAAATTGAATGCGGCACTGAGGGCGGCATTGAAGAATCCCGAGCTGATAAAGCGCCAGGAGGCGCTCGGCCTCAGCATCATCCAGGATGACCGCCTGGCAGCGGCCGGGCATAAAAAATACGTGGAGGATGAAATGGCTCGTTGGTCCAAGGTGATCAAGGATTCGGGACAGCAGCCGAACTAGGAGGCTAAGGGGTCAGACCCATTCGGGGTCTGACCCCGGTTTCGCTGTGAAGGGTCGGACCCCCTGCGGGGGCCGACCCCGGCTCAGCTTTAGAGGGTCTGACCCCGCAGGGGGTCTGACCCTAGGCCACCGCCTGATGGTGCAGCGCCTGGGCCATGGCTTGAAAACCTAGCTCAAGGTCTTCCATCAGATCGGCCGGATCTTCCAGGCCGATATGCAGGCGCACGCCCGGCCCCGGGTATGGCCACTGCGTGGTAGTGCGGCCCGCCGGTGAAAACGGCAAGACCAGGCTTTCATAGCCGCCCCACGAGACGCCCAGCCCAAACAGTTTCAGGCTGTCGATGAAGGCATGCAGCGCGGGCTCCGGCACAGGCTTGAGAGCGATGGCGAACAGTCCGCAGGCGCCTGTGTAGTCGCGTCGCCACAATGCATGTCCGGGGTGGTTGGGCAGCGCGGGATGAAGGACTCTGTCCACTTCGGGCCTGCCTTCCAGCCATTGGGCCACTTGCACGCCCGATGCCCAATGCTACCGCAGCCGTACGTTCATGGTGCGCAGGCCGCGCCACCCTGCCGTCTCATGATGGAAAGCTGGAAGGAGGCCTCGTGCTTTCGGGCCATACCGATGTGGTCCCTGTGGACGGTCAGGACTGGGATACGGATCCGTTCAAGGTCCACGAGGCGAACGGCCGGCTGTTCGGGCGCGGTGTGGCCGACATGAAGGGATTCATTGCAGTGGGCTTGTCGCTGGTGCCCGAGTTCATGCGCATGAAAAGAAAGCGTCCCGTGCATTTTGCCCTGTCGTTCGACGAAGAAATCGGGTGCGCCGGCGCACCCTACATGATCGAAGAACTGCGCGCCAGGGGCGTGAAGCTGGATGGCTGCGTGGTGGGCGAGCCGTCGGGCATGAAAGTGGTTGTCGCCCACAAGGGCATCAATATGTTCCGGTGCCGCGTGCATGGCAAAGCGGCGCATTCATCGTTGACCGACCGCGGCTGCAACGCCATAGAACACGCGGCCAGCCTGATCTGCAAAATCCGGGAGATCGCCGAATCGCACAAGCGCCAAGGCCCATACGACAAGGCCTACGACGTACCTTATACGACGCTGTCGACCAACCAGATACAGGGTGGAATAGCCGTAAACACCATACCCGAACTATGCGAGTTCACCTACGAGTTCCGGAACTTGCCCGGCATGAACGCGGATGCGCTGCAGGAGCAGATCGAAGCCTACATCAGGCAGGACCTCGTTCCCGCGATGCAAGCCGAACATGCGGCAGCCGGCGTAGAAGTATCCAGCAGTTCCCGGGCCCCGGGCCTGAGCGCCGAAGAGGCCGCCGAAATCACCAGGCTGGTCAGGGCATTGACGGACGATCAGGAAACTCGCAAGGTCGCCTACGGGACCGAGGCCGGCCTTTTCCAGTCCTTGGGCGTCCCGACCGTGATCTGCGGTCCCGGCCATATCGAACAAGCCCACAAGGCCAATGAGTTCATCGATATCGAACAGCTGGAAGAATGCGAGCGCTTTCTGCGAAAGATGGTGGCCACGCTGTAGGCTTGCTGCATGCGGCGGCAGCCGCGATGTCAATTGACTTCTGCCGGCTTTTGCTCGAATTGCGCTTTCAGCATTTCATAAATGGCCAGGGTCAGGGGGCTGATCGTATCGGGACGAGTCCATAGCGTGTAGGTCACGGGTGGAAGTGGGGGCAGGCCTTCGGCGTCGCCCAGCACCCGCATGTCCGGGCCCAGAAATTCCACGCTGCGTGCCGTAACGCCCAGGCCGGCCCGCACCGCGGCTTTGATTCCCACCAGGGTGGGGGCCAGGTAATTGATGTGCCAGGTCCGCTGCGTATGGCCCAGGGCCTCGAGCGCGATTCTGCGGAAGATGCTCAGCTCATCCGCCAGTATCAAAGGCAGGGGTATCCGCTTGTTGTAGACGAAGTCGGCCGCACAGATCCAGGCGGTGGGAGATGTCCGCAACGCGAAGCCGCGCCAATCGGGCGCCTGCCGCGTGGAAATCGTCAGGTCGATATCCCCGGACTCCAGCGCGTCCATCAGGAAAGGGCTGCGGTCCACCCGTATCTCAAGGCGCACGCGGGGCGCATGGCGGGCGATGTGGGTCAGTACGGGGGGCAGGATGGTGTCGGCCACATCCAGGGGCGCCCCCAGCCGGATTTCCCCTTCCATCTGCTTTCTGCCGATGCTGCGCACCGCCTCATCATTGATCGCCAGCATTTTGCGCGCATATTCCGCCAGCTGCTGTCCCTGAGGCGTCAGCACCCTGTTGCGGCCCTTCTTCTGAAATAAAGGACAACCCATTTGCGACTCCAGGCGCTGCATTTGTTGCGTGACGGCCGACTGGGTGCGGAACAAGGCATCGGCGGCGCCGGAGAAAGTATTAGTTTTCTCGATGGTTAGCAGCGTTCGCAATAGGTCAAGATCTAAATTCAACATAGGGTTTACCCCTGTATGGGCATATTCCGTAAAACGAGCGCCCATAGAGAATCAATAAGGGTTGCTTATATGTATCTTATAACAATTAATTTGTACACCCAGGCATGGGCCTCTATATTCCTTTTGGATTACGGAGAAAGACATGCAAGAACCTAATGCAAAACAAGCTGCCATCGCCGACTTCATCAGCCTGGCAAAGCAAAATGGAGGCGAGGACGTTACTCGCTCAAGTCTGAATGTGGTCAAGGACGCGCTGGTGGACCTTGCGTCGCAAAAAGAATGGTGGAGCGGCGCTGATTACCCGGCGCCCGAAGGCGATGAGCTGCAGGCAAGATACTTGATCCATCAAGAGCCGGACAGCACTTTTGCCTTGTATTTGAACGTGATGAAACCGGGCAAGAAGATCGTTCCGCACAACCACACCACCTGGGCTTGTATTGCTGCGGTCGAAGGCACCGAGAGCAACTACTTGTATGAGCGTACGGATGACGGCGACAAAGCCGGATACGCCACGCTCAAGGAAGTCGGGATGCAGCCCGTGGGGCCCGGCCAGGGCATCGCCTTGATGGCCGAGGACATCCATGCGGTGCGTATCGAAGACGCCAGCATCCGCCACCTCCATATGTATGGCCTGGCTCTTGAAAAACTCGACCGGCGCGTCGCCTTCGACCTTGAAAACAATACCTGCAAGATCATGGATGTCGGTGTCAAGACGCGGCGGAGCGGCGTCTGATGGCCGAGGACGCGCTTTCCACCCTGCTGACGCGCCTGGGACGTCCGAGCCAGGGATGGGCCAACACACCCATCGTAAAGGGCAGCACCTATCTGTTCGAGGACCTTGCGCAATGGCGGGCCACGCGCGAACAGCGTGAGGGGCAGCGTGTCCTGTCTTATGGGGCGCGCGGCAACGAGACCGTATTCGCGCTGGAGGACGCCATCACCGCGCTGGAAGGCGGCTATCGCAGCAAGCTGTTCCCGACAGGGCTGGCCGCAATTGCCGCAGCCTTCCTGGCATACCTGAAGGCGGGCGACCACGTCCTGATCTCGGAAGGCGTCTATCAGCCCGCGCGCCAGCTGTGCGAGTCCCAGCTGACCAACTACGGCATGAGCTTCAGCTTCTTCGACCCCAGGGATCCTGAGTGGCAGAAGGCATTGAGGCCTGAAACGCGCATGGTCTATGTGGAATCGCCGGGGTCGCTGCTGTACGACATGTTCGACCTTCCTGCCATCGCGAAGGTCTGCAGGCCGAAGGGAATATTGCTGTGCGCCGACAACACCTGGGGCTCCTCGCTGATATACAAGCCGCTGGAGCTTGGCTTCGATGTCTCGGTGGTGGCCGCGACGAAATACCTGGGAGGCCACTCCGACGTCATGATGGGATCGGTCACGACGCGGGAAGCCTGCTTTCCGGAGCTGGAGAAGGTAAGCGTCAACCTGGGGCAGACGGTGTCGGCCGAAGACGCGTTTCTTGTTTTGCGAGGCATCCGGACGCTCGACCTGCGCCTGCGTCGCCATGCCGAAAGCGCACTGGGGATCGCTTCATGGCTGGTCTCCCAACCGGCGATCAAACGGGTCTTCCACCCCGCCCTGGACAGCGATCCGAACCATTTGTTGTGGAAGCGCGATGCGCACGGCAGCAATGGCTTGATCACCGTCGAGTTCGATCCCAAGTTGGCGGCTGACCGGATAGAGCAGGCGATTGGCGCCTTGCGGCTTTTCGGCATCGGCGCTTCATGGGGCGGATACGAGAGCCTGGTTCTACCCGTCGATGTGAAACGCACCCGTTATCGGGATGCGGCCGTGCAGCCGGGCTACCTGCTACGCCTGCACATCGGCCTGGAAGATCCGCAAGACCTCAAGAATGATTTGAACAAACTATTGGGTGCCCTGGCGCACTGAGCAACTGAGTGACTGGAACATGACGTATTCAACCCTGCGCTATGTGGATGCGCGCTTGCTGAAAGAATGGATTCACGACGACAAGGAAGTAGCAATACTGGATGTGCGCGAGCACGGACAGTTTGGTGAAGACCATCTGTTCTTTGCCGTCTCTTTGCCGTACAGCGAACTGGAGCTGCATCTTGGGCGGCTGGTGCCTCGAACGGAGACGCGGGTGGTGGTCTACGGCGATCGAAACACCGAACATGCGGTGCGGGCATCGGCACAGGCGATGGAGCGCCTGGGCTATTCCAATGTCCGCATCCTGGAAGGAGGGATCGAGGCATGGAAGGCGGCCGGGTTCGTCAGCTTCGCCGGAGTCAACCTGCCCAGCAAGACCTTTGGCGAAATTGCGGAGCATATATACGACACGCCGCATATCTCGGCGAGCGATCTGCACGCGCTGCTGAATGATGACAAGCGGAAGGTCCTGGTTGTCGACGGCCGTCCGGTCCCGGAGTACCGGAAAATGAACATACCGGGCGCAATCTGCTGCCCCAACGGCGAACTCGCCTTGCGCATCGGCGAACTGGCGCCCGACCCGGATACGACCATCGTCGTGAACTGCGCGGGCCGCACCCGCAGCATCATTGGTGCACAAACCTTGATCAATCTTGGCATACCTAACAAGGTCTATGCTCTGGAGAACGGGACGCAGGGCTGGTATCTGGCAGACCTGCCGCTGGAGCACAAATCGAATCGCCTGTATCCGGCGGACGTCAGCACGCAGGACCTGGCCGCCTTGCGAGCGCGTTCCCAGGCATTGAGCCGCCGCTTCGATATCCCAGTTGTCGAAGCAGCAACTGTCGAAAGCTGGCTTCGGGACGAAACCCGGTCCGTATTCCTGTGCGATGTCCGCACGGACGAAGAGCATGCCCAAGGCGACTTGCCGCCCATCGTCCAGCATGCGCCGGGCGGGCAACTGATTCAGGCCACTGATCAATACGTCGGTGTGCGAAAGGCCAGCATCGTACTGTGCGATACCGACGGAATCCGGGCGCCTGTCGTCGCGAGCTGGCTGAAGCAGCTGGGATGGAGCGTATTCCTGCTGGAGGACACGGAGGGCTTGCATAGGCTGCCGATGCCGGCCCACTACGAGCCCGAGCTGAAGCACACACGAGATTTGCCGCTTGACCAGCTGTCCGATTTCATTGCGCAGAACCCCCACGCGATCTTGCTGGATGCCCGCCCCAGCCTGAAGTTCCGTGAAGCGAGCGTTGCCGGTGCCCGTTGGATTACGAGGCCGAACGTTTCCGCGGAGCTGGCCGGGCAGTCGGATCGCCCCGCAGTGCTGCTGGGCCAGGGCAATGGCCGTCTGTACTTGCTCGCCCACGAACTGGAGGCCAACGGCTTCAGGGACGTCCAAGTTTGCCTGGTGGGAGACGACTTCCCGCAGGAAACCGGACTGCAGGTCGTATCGCAAGAGCATATGCCCGATGAGTCCTGCATCGACTATCTGTTTTTCGTGCATGACCGGCACGATGGAAACAAAGAGGCCGCAAGAAAGTATCTGGAGTGGGAAACCAACCTGGTATCCCAGATCGACGAGCGCGAACGCGGCATATTCGTCATTGAGCACTGACATAACTTAAGGAGACAAGCATGAAACATCAAACCATAAAGAACCTGGCGCTTTGCGCCGCGGCACTCTCGGTGGCCTGGGGAGGCACGGCAACGGCCAACCGGCTGGACGATATCAAGGCGAAGGGAACCATTGTTTGCGGGACACAGAACGCCAGCAGTCCTTATGGCTTTCAGGATCCCGACACTCGGCAGTATGTGGGCTACGACGTGGATGTCTGCATGGCCATCGGCAAGGAGATGGGCTTGAAGGTCGAGCATAAGCCGCTGTCCACCGAAGCCCGGATTCCGGAAGTTCGCATGGACCGCGTGGACATGGTGGCGGGGTCCGTCGCCTGGATGCCGAAGCGCGCGGAGCAAGTGGACTTCAGCAAGCAGTATCTTCAGGGCTATATCAAGGTGCTGGCCAAGGGTGACGGCGGAATCTCGTCCTTGAAAGACCTGGCGGGGAAGAAGGTCTGCGCATCTTCCGGCTCAAGCTCGGCGGCCATCGCGGAAAGGGTCTTGCCGGAGGCGCAAGTCCTGACCTTCCAGACGATTTCCCAGTGCTACCTGGGCGTGCAGAGCGGCAAGGTCGATGCCATGACTGCGGGCGAACTGGTGCTGCGCCGCTTCCTGAACGACGCAGAGAAGGCCGGCACGCCGATGAAGCTGCTGGATCAGCCTACCTATACCGAACATATAGGCATCATCGTCAAGAAGGATCAGCCGGAGCTGCTGGCCGCCATCAACTCCGCCATCGATTCGCTGGACAAGTCGGGCGAGCTGACGAAGATCTATGACAAATGGATGGGCTCGCAATCCATCTACAAGATGACGCGCGACTTCACTGTGGAGGACGTTGCGGAGGCTTCCAAAAAAGATGCTTCCAAGTAGTCATTAACAGCCTCTAAGGAACAGGGCGCATGCCGCCCTGTCATCTTTGCATGGATATTTCTTTCTCATTGCTGTCGGACCCCGATGTACTGCGCATGATCGGCAAAGGTACAGCCATCACGCTGCGGCTTTTTATCGGTGCGCTGCTGGGCGGGTTCGCCGTGGCCCTGATCCTGTCCGGAATCAATCTCATACCCTCTCGCCTGGTGCGGGGCATGGTTTCGCTTTATGTGGAATACCATCGTAATGTCCCTACGGTGGTGCAGATCATGGTCTGGTATTTCGGCATGCCCGAAATCCTGCCGGAGCCGATCAGGATATGGGTGAACCAGGGCAATACCGAATTCTCGTTCGCGCTCGTGGCCCTGTCCCTGAATGTCAGCGCCTATTACTACGAAGACCTGCGTTCAGGCATCCGGGCCATCGTGTCGACGCAGGTCGAAGCTGCTAGATCCATTGGGCTGGGAGCGGTGCAGGCGCTGGTTTACGTCGTGTTGCCGCAGGCGGCCCGGTATGCAGTACCTCCGCTCATCAACCGCTCCATCATCCTGTTCAAGGACACCAGCCTTGCCATGGTGATCGGTGTGACAGAGCTGACCTATCAAACAAAGAAGATCGAGAACATAACATTCCAGACCTTCGAGATCTTCCTGATCGGTACGCTGATCTATCTGTGCATGTCGCTTTTGATTGCCATTGCGGGGGCGCAGCTGGCTAGGAAGTACCCACCGGATTTCAAGGTGCCATCGTGATCGACTTTCTTCATACCTATGGCCTGATGTTTCTAGTCGGGTCCTGGCCAAACGGGCCCATCGGTGGGTTCGCCGGCACGATCATCCTGGCGGCTCTGGGCCTGGCCGGCGCCTTTCCCTTCGCCATGCTGGTCGGTATTGCCCGTACAGGAACCGGAGTGGCGCGCCTTGCATCCACGGTGTGGGTATACACCTTCAGATCGATCCCCTTGATCATGATCGTATTCTGGGCGTATTTTCTGCTGCCAGTCATGTTGGGAACCGAGCTCCCGCCATTCTGGATTGCCTTGGCAGCGATCATTGTCTACGAGTCGGCATTCCTTGCGGAAATCATCCGTGCAGGAATCCAGTCCGTTCCGCAGGGGCAGGTCGAGGCGGCAAGGGCCATGGGATTGACTTCGGCTCAAACGCTGGCGAGCATCCAGCTTCCGCAGGCACTGAGCAACATGATCCCATCGTTGCTGAACCAGTTCGTGTCCACCATCAAGGCCACCTCCATCGTTTACATCATAGGCGTCCAGGAAGCCGCATTTTCCGCGCAGCAGATCAATAGCATCGAGCTCACCGGAGCGCTTCGAACCTATCTGGTTCTCGCCATGTTCTATTTCTTTTTATGCCTTGTATTGTCCAGGCTGGCCAAAGTGCTGGAGAACCACTTGAAGGACAAGCAGATGGGCCTTATCGCGCAAGCGGGTTGACGGAGACAGGAATGATCCAGTTCGAAGGGGTAAGCAAATGGTATAAGAAATACCAGGCGCTGAACAATATTTGCGGCGAAGTGCACGACGGCGAAGTCCTGGTCGTATGTGGTCCGTCCGGCTCGGGCAAGTCCACCATGATCCGCACCATCAATAGATTGGAAGAAATCCAGCGCGGCACCATAAAGGTGCAAGGCCAGAATATCACCGATGAAAAGCTCGATATCAATCGCTTGCGCGCCGGCATCGGTTTCGTGTTCCAGCAGTTCAATCTGTTCCCTCATTTGTCGGTGAAAGACAATATTGCGCTTTCTCCGATCAAGGTCGGAGGCATGGCTCGCAAAGATGCCTATGAGCTCGCCGAAGACTTGCTGTGCAAAGTCGGTCTGCAAGAGAAGCTGGATGCCATGCCGGCGAATCTCTCGGGCGGCCAGCAACAGCGAGTCGCCATTGCCCGCGCACTTGCACAAAAGCCGCCATTGATTCTTTTTGACGAGCCGACAAGTGCGCTGGACCCGGAAATGGTGGGCGAGGTGCTGAGCGTCATGAAGACCTTGGCTGCTGAGGGGATGACGATGGTCTGCGTGACGCACGAGATGAACTTCGCCCGCGAGGTGGCTGACAGGGTTTGGTTCATGGACCGTGGCGAAATCCTGGAAGATGCGCCTCCGGAAGAATTCTTCGTCCGCCCGCAGCACGAGCGCGCGAAGAAGTTCCTGTCTGAAATCGTTCATTGACCCGGGGGGACGGCATGCAGGCAGAAGCGATGGTGCAATATCGTGAGCACGGTAGCCTGGCGGACATACTGGTGTTGCTGGAGCAATTGATCGCCTTCCCGACGGTAAGCCGCGACTCCAATCTGGAACTGGTGGCCTGGCTGCAAGATCATTTGCGTTCTTACGGAATCGATTCACGCTTGAGCTACGACGCCGCCGGCACGAAAGCCAATGTCTTCGCAACGATCGGCCCAGCGGTCCCGGGCGGCGTCATGCTGTCGGGGCATACCGATGTCGTGCCGGTCGATGGCCAGGACTGGGACGGCTCGCCGTTCAAGCTGCGCATCTCTGACGGCAAGGCATATGGCCGCGGCACATGCGATATGAAAGGATTCATTGCGGTCGTACTGGCCAATATCGGCCGGCTATGCGGCGCCCCTTTGCGCCGGCCGGTGCATCTGGCCTTCACTTACGATGAAGAGGTCGGCTGCAAAGGAGTACGTACGCTGCTTGCGGATCTGGAAAGGTCGGGCGTCAAGCCCAATGCGTGTGTCGTGGGCGAGCCGACCAGCATGCGAGTCGTGACGGCGCACAAGGGAAGCCGAAATTATCGGTGCTGTGTCCGAGGGGAGGAAGCGCATGCATCGCGCATCCAAGAGGGCGTCAATGCCATACAGCACGCTGCGAGAATCATCAGCCGCATCGAAGATGTCGCTGATCGGCTGCAGGGGGCGGCACGCCCGGACAGCGCGTTCGATACTCCGTACGACACCCTGCAGACCAGCCTCGTACATGGCGGCCTCGCCAGGAATATCGTGCCGCGCGATTGCGAATTCACCTTTGGCTACCGCTATCTGCCGGACACCGATCCAGATGGGATATTCGCGCAGGTTCACGACTATGCCATGCAAGACGTGCTGCCCAGGATGAGGCGGCGCGCGCCGGGGGCGGATATTCAATTCGATAAGCAGAGCGACAACCCGGCGCTCGAAAGCGGGCCCAACGAAGAGCTCGCCGACTATGTGCTGCGACTGACGCGGCAGAAGTCGGTCGGGCAAGCAGTCAGCTACATGACGGAAGGCGGCTTGTACCAAAGGGCCGGCATCCCGGCGGTGATCTGCGGTCCGGGCAGCATTCAGCAGGCGCATAAGCCGAACGAATATGTCGAGCTTGAGCAGCTCGCGCTGTGCGATCAATTCATACGAAATCTATGTGAACAAGCGGCCGATTTCCGGCCAAAGGGAAAAGGAGAGCAGTAATGGATGGAGCGATTTTGCGCATTCTAGGTGGCGGGCTGTCGGCGGTGGCGGCGTGCCTTGTCTTGGCGGCCGCGCCGGCGGCGGTCGCGGCGGAGAATTACCCCGCCCGCGCTTTGACGATTATTTCTCCGTTCCCGCCCGGAGGAGGAAACGATGGCGTGGCGCGTCTATTGGCGCACGAGCTTGGCGGAATCACCGGGCAGAGCGTGGTGGTGGAAAACCGTTCCGGCGCGGGCGGCAATTTGGGCACATCACAGGTCGCACGCGCTAAGGCAGACGGCTATACGCTGGTGCTGTCGCAGAACAGCGTCATGGCGGTCAACCCGGCACTCTATTCCAACACCGGTTTCGACGCCATCAAGGACTTTCAACCCATTTCGCAGATTACGTCGGCGCCGCTCGCACTCGTCGTGTCGGCGGAGAGTCCCTATAAGACCCTGGACGCCTATTTGGAGGCGGCGCGCAAGAATCCCGGGGCGCTGACCTATGCAACGCCGGGCAACGGCACGCTGTCGCACTTGGCAGGCACACTGCTGGAGCAGAAAGCCAGGCTGGACCTCGTGCATGTGCCTTATCGCGGCGCGGGCCCGGCCATCAACGACCTGCAAGGTGGCACGGTCGATATGCTCATCACCTCGCCGCCGTCGGTTGAAGGGTTGGTCGCATCCGGAAAGCTGCGGGTGCTCGCCATGACCCATGAGAATCGGATCGGTGTGTTCAAAACCGCCCCAACGCTGGCCGAGCTTGGAATCGACGGTATATCCATCGAGGGCTGGTACGGCCTTTTTGTACCGGCGGGGACGCCGACGGAACGGGTCGCTTACCTTGCGAATGCCGTCCAGCAAGCCTTGAAGTCGCCCGGCCTCATGCAAAAAATCAACAATGACGGCGCGCAGCCTGTGGGCAGCTCGCCCGAGCAATTGACGGCGAAGCTGGGACAGGAAAGCGTGTACTGGGCCGATGTGGTGGCGAGCGCAAAGCTGAAGATCAATTGATTGGTTCGGAGGCCTGCGCTGTAGTTCAAACCACAGCGCAGGCCTCATCAAATGCCAAGCGGGTTGAAGCCGGATTTGGACAGTGTGGAATCACGCATGGATTCCACCTCTGCGACTACGTAATAATCGGCCCGGCAGTGCTCCAGTGGCTTGCCCATGTTCGAAAATGGGCTCGCCATTGACCAGTGTAGCCACATAGCCGTCCGCGCGTTGCACCAGCCTGCGTCCGCCCGCTGGCAAGTCGAACACCATCTCAGGACCATGCAGCCTGAGCGCATTGGGATCGATCACATTGATGTCTGCCTTGAGGCCCGGCTTCAGTATCCCACGATCATGTAAGCCATAGACTCGTGCGGTATCGGACGTCTGTCGTTTTATCACCCGCTCCAGCGGTAGCTTATGGCCGCGTTCGCGGTCGCGCGTCCAATAGCTGATCATGAAAGTAGGCAGGCTGATGTCACAAATGTAGCCGCAATGGGCGCCGCCGTCTGACAGGCTGTTCACGGTACTGTCATGTTGCAGCATTTCGTGCACATGGTCCAAATGCCCATAGGAATAATTGAAGGAAGGGTAGTACAAAAAGGCTTTTCCGTCTTTCTCGAGCATCAAATCGTAGATGATGTCCAGCGGCTGGCGGCCAGTTCGCGCCGCCATTGCGGCTACGCTGTTGTCGGCGGTGGGCTCGTAGTCGGGTTCATCCCCAAGGGGGAAGATTTTATGGAAGCTGCTGAATAGTGTCGTTGCCCGAAGATCAAGCAACCCAACTTGTTCGTTTAAGAGCTTGCTGCGTATGGCTGGATTACGCAGTTGGGCAATCATCTGCTCGAATGGTAAGGCTTGCAGCTGCTTGAATGTTGGGTGGGCAATGAAGGGATGCAGGCTGCTTTGCCACGAGAACAGGATACCAAGAGGCCTGCCACTTATACCACCGAACAAGGGCACATTCTGCTTGCGGGCTTGCTCGAGCTGGTCCAAGAGTTCGCGCCAGATATCCGGCGCGCCATCCGTTTGCTGCAGGTTGAACAGGACAGGCAGGTCGTTATGCCGCGCCAAGGCCTTGAGCCAGGGCATTTCTTGCTCCATGGCGGGATGGTTGGCCGTCATCTGGAACACGCCGTGGCCGGCTTCGCCCAGCACAGTTCCCAGAGACATCAATTCTTCTTCAGTGGCAAAGGTGCCTGGCGGGTACTTACGCTCATCATACTTGTGTAGGAATGTCTTGGAGGTGGAAAAGCCCATCGCCCCCGCATCCAAGGCCTGTCGCAGCAAATTTCGCATCTCCTGCAAGTCCTTTGGAGCGGCTTCGTCATGATGGATAGCACGGTCGCCCATGACATACGCCCGCAGGGCTGAGTGCGGTAGTTGGGCGCCGATATCCAGCGCCATGGGGCGCCGATCCAACGCGTCGAGGTATTCGGGGAATGTTTCCCACTCCCATTCGATCCCTTCGGACAGCACGGTGCCGGGAATGTCTTCCACCCCTTCCATCACCTTGATCAGCCAGTCGCGCCGTTCCTCTTTCACAGGAGCGAAACCCACGCCGCAATTGCCCATGATTGCCGTGGTTACGCCGTGCCAAGTAGATGGGCTGAGGTAAGGGTCCCAGGTCGCCTGGCCGTCATAGTGGGTATGGATATCGATCCACCCCGGCGCCACGAGGCAACCTTCGGCGTCTATTTCCCGCCGCCCCGAGGGAACCGTACCTCCTACCTGAACAATTTTTCCTGAGCAGATGCCCACGTCGCCACAGAATCCGGGCTGCCCGCTCCCGTCCACTATCGTGCCGCCTCGAATTACCACGTCGTACATGTCGGTCGTCTCCTGATTTATCCAGTATTGATCCTCACAAATAAATTCTAGTTTTGCATTTGATTTGAATCAAATGCATAATTAACCTCATATCAATGATAAAAACTCATTATGCTAAGCCTACGCACCCTAAAGCATTTTTCGACGTTGGTAGAAGAGCGGCACTATTCCCGAGCGGCAGCACAATTGCACCTCACGCAGTCTGCACTAAGCCGTAGCATCCAGTCGCTGGAAGATGTGCTGGGTTTGAAATTGCTGGATCGCAGCGCTACGGGCGTCCGTTTGACCAATCCTGGCCGCAGCGTCTTGGCGCATGCCCGTCGAGTGCTGGCTGAGGCGGCGGCACTGCAGCGTGAGAGCGAGTTGATACGCGGTCTGGGCAGTGGTGATGTCGCCATGGGCGCGGGAATCTTTCCCGCGGCCGGATTCCTGTCACCTCTCCTGACTCAGTTGGCGCGGGATTATCCCGGCATCAGCATGCGTGTCGAGATCGAGAGCTGGACGACCTTGGTCGAGATGCTGGCGCAGGACAAGTTGGATTTTGTCGTCGCCGTAACCCATAGCCTGCCGCCCTCGGCCGAGTTCACGGTGCGTCCGCTTCCGCCACAGCATGCCGGCCTGTTCGTCCGCGCAGGCCATCCCCTGCTGGCCATTCGAGGCAAGGGCGCTTTGCGCGCCGCTTTGATGAATTACCGATTGGCTGCTGCGCCCTTGCCACCAAGGGCCCGAGCTCAATTGGCGGCGTTGTACCGGTTACCCAATATCGAAGACGTTCCTATCGCCCTGGAGTGTAATAGCGTGGCTGCGCTGCGCGCCGTAGCGCTGGGCAGCGACGTGATATTTTTCAGTATGCGGGAATCCATCAGCTGTGAATTGAGCGAAGGCAGCCTTGTCCAGCTTCCAATCCCATATTCTGATGAGACGGAACTAACGTGCAGCATCATCCATCATTCTCGACGCACGCTGTCGCCTGCCAGTCTGCAAGTGATCAGCATGGTGGAGGAATTGATGCGAGGCGGCACAATCAGTCCTTGAGCCTCCTGGGTTGTACCGGAGGCCTTGAGCGTTCGGATTTTTGTGCTTCAGCGATCGAGCTTCAAATCAAGCGCCTTGATAATCTGGCCCCAGTGTTCGTAATCCCGGCGTACGATTCCTGCAAACTCCTTTGGACCCGTCCCACTAACCTGGACACCCTGAGACTCAAAGCTTTCCGTGACTTCCGGTTCGCGCAAGGCACGTCGGAATACGCCGGCAATCTGCTCAGCCAGCTCCTCGGGCACGCCGCCTGGAGCGAAAATGGCCTGCCATCCCACAACATCGAGCCCTTGAATGCCTTGCTCGGAAAGCGTCGGCAGATCTGGTAGCACTTTCAAGCGTTCGTCTGTCGCTGTGCCAAAAAGCCTGAGCTTCCCTGCGCGGGCTTGGTTGACCGCAGTGGCCGTGTCGACGAACGCAAAATGGATGTCTCCTGAAAGCAGGCCCACCAATGCATCGGCTGAGCCTTTGTAAGGAATATGAACCGCGTCTATGCCGGTGTTGCGCATGAGTATTTCAGAGTTCAGGTGTGCGGTGGACCCTACATTGTAGGAGCCATAATTGAGCTTGCCGGGGTGCTGCCGTGCATATTCGATGAGCTCTTGCGTTGAGCCGAAGGGGGCGGTGTTATTCACGGCCAGAATCGTCGCGGAGTCGACCACTTTCAAGATAGGTGTGAAGTCCTTGAATGCATCATAGGATAGGCTCTTGAAGAGATGCGGATTCTGGGCATGGGTGAGCACATAGGTATATAGCAGCGTATAGCCATCGGGTTTTGCTCTTGCCACGGCATCGGCGCCAATGGTGGTGCTGGCGCCGGGTTTGTTCTCAACAATGACAGGAACGCCTGTCTGCCTGTTGACCTGTTGTGCCAGTCTGCGCACTAGGCCGTCGGCGCCGGACCCCGCACTGAAGGGGGCCACGATGGTCACCGGCTTGCCGGACGCTGGCCATTCCGTAGAACTGGCAAAGGCTGATGTTGCAAAAGGCAAGGTGCCAATAACGAGAGTGCAGGCGAACGAACGGCAGATACCTGGGATCGAATTATTCATATGTTGTCTCCAATTTGCTCATCGAATACGGAAGAGTCGATGGAAATAATCAAACGGCGTGCAAGCACGCCGGATAACCTCTTCGGGCTTGTGGGCATTCTATTCATCCAGGAAGTGCTTCGTCCAATGCATAAATATTGGAATAACAAGAAAAAAACTCATGATGCATCAGCGGTGGGGCGTGGCGGCTACGTAGCAGTACATACGATTCATCAGGAGCATTGGAGCAGCGAGAAGGCCGACGCATAAAACTGTGCTTTGTATTGATTACTTAGTCGGCCTTGAATAATCCCCGCAACCCGCATAAACACTGATGATTGGGGCAATTTCCGATACCCGGAACTCCCGGCTTGTTGTCCAATAGAGGTTGTTTTCTGGGAGTTTGATTGCGATGTTTGCCTGCCCTGCCACCGATGACTTTTTCCGTGCCCGTATCGACCAAATGATCGACCTGCGCCATCCGCTGGCAGTGCTGGCCTCGCGCATGCCGTGGCAGGAGATTGAGGCGGCGGTGGCGCACCGGTTCTTGCGCAAGGCGCACGACGGCGTGGCCATGCCGGACCTGGATTTGTTTGGCGAGAAGGTGCAGCGCCAGGTGTCGCGCAGCCATGCCGGGCGCCCACGCGTGCCTCTGCGGATCATGATTTCGCTGCTGTATCTGAAGCATGCCTTCAACGAATCAGACGAAGGCGTGGTGGCCCGTTGGGCCGATACGCCGCGCTGGCAGTTCTTTTCGGGGCAGAGCTACTACGAGGATCGCCCGCCCTGTGACGCCACCACGCTGGTGAAGTTTCGCAAACTGCTGGGCGAGGACGGTGTAGAAGAGTTGCTGGCCCAGACCATCAATGTGGCCGTCGAGCTCAAGCTCATCAAGCCGCAGGAGCTCAGTCGAGTCATCGTGGACAGCACGGTGCAGGAGAAGGCCATCGCCCACCCGACGGACAGCCGGCTGCTGGAGATCGCACGGATCAAGCTGGTGGGAGCAGCCAAGGATGCCGGCATTGCGCTCAAGCAGACCTTTGCCAAGGAAGGCGAGCAACTGAGCCGCCAGGCCGGGCGCTTCGCTCATGCACGCCAGTTCAAGCGGATGCGCCGGGCGATCAAACGTCAGCGAACCATCGTCGGGCGGCTGGCCCGCGAGATCGACCGCAAAGCCAGTGCGATGGGGCAGGCCGTGCGCGAAGCACTGGACGAGGTGTTGGGCAAGGCCCAGCGTATTGGGGCTCAGAGTGCCCAGCGCACGACTGTCGACGGCCAGCCCAAGCTGTACGCCTGGCACGCCCCGGAGGTCAGCTGTATCAGCAAGGGCAAGGCGCGCCGGCCTTACGAGTTTGGCGTGAAGGTGGGCATTGCCAGCACCTTCAAAGGCAACCTGATTGTGGGGGCTCGGGCGTTTCATCGTAATCCGTATGATGGCCACACGCTGAGTTCCCAACTGGAGCAGGCCACCATTCTCATGCAGGACTGTGCCGCCGCGCCTGAAACGGTCTTTGTTGATCTGGGCTACCGGGGCGTCGATGCCGAGAATCCCGGCGTACGCGTGGTGCACCGGGGCAAGCCCAAGCGCTTGACGGCACAGGAAAGACGGCAGCTCAAGCGACGCCAGGCCATCGAGCCGATCATCGGACACCTGAAAGCGGATCACCGGATGGACCGCTGTCACTTGAAGGGCGAATACGGCGACCGGCTGCACGCGGTGCTGTGCGCGGCGGGCTACAACATCAAGTGGCTGCTGCGCATGATCGCCAAGAAGGGCGTGCCCTTCCTGAGGGCGCTTTTTTTGCGCCTCGTGAAAGGCACGATGCCACGCTGGTTCTGGCTGGCCTTGGCTGCGAGCCGGCCTGGTGACCGCTTGAATGACAGTCTCGGCGTTCGGAAGCTGTGGCTCTTGGCGGCATGAAACGCCCGAATGACCGTTGAAATGAATATTTCAGGACCGACTACTTAGTGCACCCAATATCTGATATCTGATCGATGTAGGCAGGTCCTCCGGCGGTAAACGGAGCGCCAGAAAGAACGAAGAGCCATGGGGATTTATCTCGCTACGAACCCGGTTTGACTTGCATCGGGCTACACCAGGGCCGGCTTGGCGACCATAAGATAAAAGATCGCGACGAAGGCGAAAAAGGCCGGAAAGCCCAATGCCACCCACATCTTGAAGCAACGCCAGTACCGGGCGGGCAACTCTGTGCGATCGCGCGCAGCCTGTTGCGCCAAGTCTCTTAGCCTGATCTGCAGCGCGACCACCGGCAGCCAGCAGGCAATGGCGATTACATAAAGCACGATAGACCAGAGCAGCCATGGCGTGCTCAGCGGAAAGCCGGCCAAGTGAATGAGCCAAAAGCCGGTCAGAGGCTGGGCGATGGCTGTAGTCGCGGTAAACAGCCAGTCGGCGATGACGACGATGCGCGATACGACGGCGATGGCCTGGACGTTACGTGTCAGAGTGCTGAGCAACAGATAGAACGCGCTGCCGATGCCGGTTCCGAACAACAGGGTCGAGGCCAGCACATGGAGCCATTTGACCGTCAACTATTCCATGCGCGATCCTCCAGTTCGTAGAGTATCCAAAGTCCCGCGAGGAATGGCAGGTTCTTCAATATCGGGCCGTAAGGATGGAGCCAGAATTCGGGTATCTTGACGGTGATGACGACGGTGTACAAAAGTACCAGCGCGGCCTGGGCAGCCCATAGCCAGCGCGTGCGGCGCGGATACAGCGCCAGCGCGCCCAGGACGATGTCCAGGGCCGCCGCTCCATAAAGAAAGATCGGCATGAGCCAAGCCGGCGTGCCCGTCCGCGCCAGGTGCGCATAGCTGGACTCCACCGGATAAACTCCCAGGGAGACGATGCCCGTCGCAATCCACACTGTCGCGATGCTCAAGCGCAAGACGGGCAAAAGCCAGCGCATGCGCGATTGAACGCCCATGGCGTCGGCATAGGCTTCTGGAATGAACTCAGGCACGCTCCTTGGCGCGCGGCCTAGTAGGTGCCGAATCGGCGCCGAGCTGGCCGTGTTGCCGCGTTCCAGCATGCTCAAGGCGTCCGGATCGAGGAAGCCGCCGGGCAGGCGGCGCCCAAAGCGGGCGGCTACCGCCATCAATGGTGTGGGGATAGGCAGGAAGTGTGGCCGGCCCTGCACGCCCATGGCTGTGCGCAACTGGCTGTAGAAGTCGCGCAGGGCCAGGGGATGAGGCCCGACCATGGCGATCCGCCGCGATCCGTCGCCTTGCGACTCCACGAGCGAGCACAGAGCAACAACCAAGTCATCTACGTGCACCGGCTGGATCTGTTGGCGGCCGTGGCCGGGCAATGGGATCAGCGGCATGCTGGCCATCATTTCGAAAAAGCCGGCGCTTGCGCCGCCTGCGCCATAGACGAGTGATGGCTGCACGATAGTGGCTCGTACGGGAAGGGAAAGCAGGCAGTCATCCGCCGCCTTTTTGCTGAGGTGATAAGGGGTTTGCGCTTTATCGTCGGCGCCAAGAGCCGAAATCTGGATGATGTGTGAGACTTTGCCGGCCGAGGCCGCCGCTTTGAACAGGGCGCATGGCGCTGCCCGATGCAGGGTGTCGAATGCCTGGCCTGCCGATTGCTGAAAAATGCCCACGGCATTGACGACGACGTCGACATGTTCGACCGCGGCTTTCCAGTCGTCGACGTTCTTGGCCGTGTTGAAATCAAGAAGCATCGCAGTGGCGCCGGGTGGAAGTGCCGGGCTTGCTTTTCGCATCGGGCACAACACTTCATGATCGCGTTCTACAAGAGCCCGCATAAGCCGACTGCCGATGAACCCGGAGGCGCCAGTAAGCAGTATCCTCATGAGCACCCCGCTAGAAGCTGAATCCTGGCTTGCTCTGTTGTTTATACTACTATTTCAAGCTGCTCGGACCTGTCAGGAGATGATGGATGAAATCATTGGTAAGGGTTTTGAAGCAAGCCGTACGGTCGGGTAGTTCGGCAAGCCTGGCATCCGGCCTCGCCTTGTTGGCGGGGGGAGCCAGCGACTGCAGAAGCGCCATGGCGCCCGTTAATGCCGTAAGCCATTGGATATGGGACGAAAAGGCCCTGCGCCAGCATCGCGGATCACTGCGTTACAGCGCATCGGGCTATGCGATTCATCATCTGGCTTCCATATTCTGGGCCTTGTTTTACGAAAGCTTGGCGCACCGGCGTAACGCCAACCCGACAAAAACCGAGGCCTTGGCAAGCGGGGCGGCCATAGCGGCCGTTGCGTGCTTCGTGGATTTGCGGTGCACGCCGAAGCGGCTGACGCCTGGCTTTGAGCGGCGCCTCAGCACCAAATCGCTCGTGATGGTCTATGCGGCGTTCGGTATCGGCTTGGCATTGCATGGCCTTTTCCGTAACCGGTGATCTGCCTAGCGGGCTTAATTGACGCCGATCCCTGCAGCCTTTATCAACATACCCCAGCGCTTGTCGTCGGCCTCGACCAGCTTGTTGGCTGCGTCAGGACCTTCGAAATTGGCAACGCCGCCGGACTCGACGATTTTTGCCTGAATCTTTTCGTCAGCCAGAGTCGCTTTTATCGCCTCCGACAATCTTTGCACCACGGCTGCGGGGGTGCCGGCGGGCGCGGCAAGGACAGTCCACGAGGTTGTCTCGAGCTCGGGGAACTTCAGCTCGACCACCGTGGGTACGTCCGGCAGATTGCCGACCCGGGTCCCCGACGTGACGGCAAGCGCATGCAGGTTGCCTGCCTTGATATGGCCGACCGAATTGGTAGCCTGGTCGAACATGACGTCGATATGGCCGGCGACGACATCGGTCAGCGCCGGCCCGTTGCCCTTATAGGGTACATGCAGCAGCTTTACCTGGGTCTCGTGCATGAATAGCTCGCCCACCAGATGGGTGGAGGTGCCTGCGCCGGCCGACCCGAAGCTTATCTCGCCAGGACGCGCCTTGGCTTCGTCTATCAGCTTTTGCAAGGATGTGATGGGCAGCTTGGCGTTGGCCACGATGACGTGGGGCGTGTCGTAAAGGCGGGCAACGGCGGTGAAGTCCTTCAGGGGATTGAAGGGCATGTTCTTGTAGAGATGGCGATTGACCGTCATCAGCCCCATGCTGCCGAACAGCAGCATATGTCCATCCGGCCTGGCGCGGGCCACGTATTCGGCGCCTATGTTTCCGCTCGCGCCCGTTTTGTTTTCCACGATGACCGGGTTGCCCAGCTGTTTGCTGAGGCCATCCGCGAGAATGCGGGCCACGGTGTCGCTGCCTCCGCCGGCGGAAAACGGCACCACGATGCTGATGACGCGGTTGGGAAAGCCGGCGTCGCTCGCATGAGCGATGGATGCCGTCATCGTCAGAGCCACGATTGCGGCGCCACGCCGAACGGCGCGGATAAAAGGTTGGTTCATGAGTGGTCTCCTCGTTGGGGTATTGGTATGCGGCGCGAAATAGAGTGACAGGTCAAGCTTTGCCAGCCTGTGATGCTTCAAGCCAGGACAGCAGCAGAGCAGGATTCACTGCAATGCCGTCGTCTTCGGAGCGTTTCCGGTTGGCGTAACGGCGATCCCCGGGCAGCCGGGATTGGCCGCTTTCCCGTAGCGTGCGGGCCAATGCCTCGATACGTTGCGTGAATGCGCTTTCGCCGGATGAGCGAGGATCGATGCACAGCAAGAACTGGCCCGCCCGGGACGTATGCGCGGTGGTATAGCCCGATTTATCGATTTCCCAAGAGAAATTGCCACCCGTCAGGGCGGCGGCCAGGACTTCCACCATCATGGCGATCGAAGAGCCTTTGTGGCCGCTGAATGGAAGCAGGGTGCCCCCGTCCAGAATTTCAGCCGGGTCCTCCGTGGGTTTTCCGAACTTGTCCAGGCCGGTGCCGGGCGGGACGGGCTGGCCGCTGTTGGCGGCCAGCTGCACGTCCCCCTTTGCCATGACGCTGGTTGCCTGGTCGAAGACGATGGGCGGCTTGCCGTCGCGGGGGCAGGCAAATGCCATGGGGTTGGTGCCATACACGGGCTTGGTGCCGCCGACGGGCGCCATGTGACTGGTGGAGTTCACCATCGTCAAGGCCACAAAGCCTCGTTCAGCGAAAGGCTCGACATCCAGCCATAATGCTCCGAAATGATGAGAGTTCTTCATCAGCATGATGGCGACACCGGACTCGCTTGCCTTGCGCATGACCGCAGGCATGGCCTGCGCCAAGGCGGGTTGGGCGAAGCCGCTTTTGGCATCGACGAGCACGGTGCCGCCCGCCGACTCATGGATATCGGGTTCGGCGCCGGGCGTGATCCAATCGGTCGTCAGGGTTGCCAGGTAAGCCGGAATACGGTGCAGGCCATGGCTGTGCGCGCCATCTCTTTCTGCGTAGACGCAAGTTCTTGCGAGAATCTGTGCCTGGCCGTCCGGGACGCCGGCGCGTATGAAGATCGTGGCGATCAGGCTTGATAGATCCTGCACGCTCAGTCGGCATGCTTCAGCGCTTGCGAAGCTGCGCAGGTACGCCTGGATATTCGTGATTTTTTGGCTCATGGGCATAACATCACTCCGTATTCAAAGTATGCCCAGCTCGGGATAAGGCTGATTGTTCTCGACACGTTCGTAGCCGAGGCGAGCGAGGTCCAGGGTCTCGAAGCGGCCCTTGAGGATGAGTTCGGCGATTGCGCGTCCGGCGGCCGGGGCATGCATCATTCCATGTCCCGAGAAGCCGGCGACGGTATACAGGTTGGGAAGCCTGGAGTTCCAGGCGCCGATGACCGCGTTGCCGTCCAGCTCGTTGACTTCATAAAGCCCCGACCAGGTGCGGTGGCACTTGGCCGCCTCGAAAGCCGGAAAGCGATGCGCCACGGCCGGCCAGACGACGTTTTCAAAGTAATCGTGGTCCACGTCGAAGTTGTATCCGCGCGTGGCGCTGCCGTCGACCAGGCCGCCCGAATAGCCCTGACCTTCAGAGCGGAAAGCAAGACGTGAAAGGTCCTTGACGTAAGGCAGGTGCCCGACCTTGGTGCCAGGCGTGAAGTAGTGTTCGAAGCGGCGCACGGGAGACACGGGGAGATCCATGCCGAACAGCTTGGCGACGTCACCGGACCAGGCGCCGGTTGCGTTGACGAATGCATCGGCTTGCACGGTTTCGCCGTTGTCCAGCTGTACGGATACCGCTTTTGCATGAGTCACCTCGGCGCTGACGACGCGTGCCGCGACATAGGTCGCGCCGAGGTCGGCCGCCTTGCGGCGAAAGCCCCACAGCAGGCCGTTCGGATCACACCATCCGTCGTGAGGGGTATGGGCGCCGGCGCCAAGGTCGTCTATATACATGGCGGGAAACCGGTCCTTCAGTTCGGAAGGAGAGAGCAAATCCACCGTTGCTCCTTGGGCACGCTGGAACTCGGCGTTTTTCTCGAGCTGTGAAGCATGTTCCGGCGGAACAATGAACAAGTAGCCTCCTTCGACCCAGTCTACGTGAGCCGGATGCTTGTCGGTGGACATCGTGCTCTCGAAATTCTTGATGAAGTCGATGCTGAAGAGCGACATCGCAATGTTCTCTTCGCCGGTGAACTGCACGCGGCACCCGCCGGACGACCGTAGTGCGGACGCATATTCATAAGTTGGGTCCGGCTCGATCACGCAAACGGACAACTGCGGGTCCTCCTTCAACAGGAAATAGGCGACCGCGGATCCGATTACGCCGCCGCCAATGACAGCGATGTCGAACTTTTTCTGAGGTTTTGTGTTCATGTCTCTCCAGCCAATAGTTGATGCGGAATGATCGTATCCGTTATTGGATCCATTTGTCAACGCACGAATTGGTGGCAGGGGGTGGGGGTCAGACCCCATGTGGGGTCTGACCCCGGGGTTCGTACGTTGATGCTGGGGTCAGACCCCGTACGGGGTCTGACCCCTTGACCCGCGCCGGACCCAATCTCACCCCTATTGGATCCCGTGTCGGATTCAATTTATCATCTCATCTTCCGAACCGTTTGCCATGAAGGGGATCAGCAATGAATGAAGAAGTGGGCCGCGCTTTGTCTGCGGACGCAATCACGTCGGAGTTGCGCACCATGATTCTGTCGGGCGCTTATCCCATCGGCGTGCAGTTGAAGCAAGAGGCGCTGGCCAAGCGGTTCGGCGTCAGCCGAATCCCCGTGCGTGAAGCATTGAAGCGCCTGCAGGTCGAAGGCTTGGTCGAGCACACGCCGCATCAGGGGTCGATCGTCGCCGGGCTGACCATACCGCAGCTTCTGGAGACGCTCGATATCCGGATTGGCCTGGAAACACGCGCACTGAAACTCGCGATACCCAATATGCAGGAATCCGATTTCCGCGCTGCCGAGGATATCCTGGCCAGGTACGACCAGAGCGATTCGCCCCGGGAATGGGCCGAGCTGAACCTTGAGTTCCATATGTGCTTGTACCGGCCCTGTGCGCTGCCAAGACTGCTGAAGATGATAGAAGAAATGGTGCGCGGCATTGCCATGCACCTGCGCGCGCTGCAAAGCTATCGGGTGGGCCGGAAATCTCCGCAATCGGAGCACCGTGAAATCCTGAAAGCCTGCATGGCGCAGGACGTCGACCTTGCGGTCAAGCTGCTGGAGCAGCACGTGGACCATACCAAGGAAGTGCTGAAAAGCGCTGCGTGAGGACGCAGGCGAGGTGGGGGGTCAGACCCCGTACGGGGTCTGACCCCAGGACAACCCCAGGACGGCTTAGCGCATGACGAACGGATTTCCGGACACCGCGCCGCTGTTGAGCCAGACGCTCTTGGTCTGAAGAAATTCCTTGATGGCGTCCATGCCGTTCTCGCGTCCGAGGCCCGAATCCTTATAGCCGCCAAAGGGCGCCATGAAACTGACGGCTCGATACGTATTGACCCACACCGTGCCGGCCCTGAGCTTTTCCGTCATGCGCAATGCCTGGGCCATGTCGCTGGTCCAAACTGCTGCCGCCAAGCCGAACCGGACGTCATTGGCGATCTGCACGGCGTCCGCCTCGTCCTTGAAGCGAATGATGGACAGCACTGGGCCAAACACTTCTTCCTGAGCGATCCGCATGCTGTTGTCGACGTCTCCGAAGATGGTGGGCTCGACAAACCAGCCGCCGCTGCCGCACTCCGGCCTGTCGGCGGGCTTGCCGCCCAGCAGCAGACGAGCGCCTTCTTGCTTCGCGATATCGATGTATTGCAGCACCTTTTGATACTGTGGGGGAGTAGTGACAGGGCCGACTTGGGTGTCGGGATCCATGGGGTCGCCCATTCGGGCGGTGGCTGCAAGCGCCAAGAGCTTTTCCACGAATTCGTCATAGATGCTGTCCTGCAGAAGCAGTCGCGATCCAGCGATGCATGTCTGTCCCGTGGCGGCGAAGATTCCGGATATGGCACCGAAGACGGCTTGCTCCAGATCGGCGCTTTCGAAGACGATGTTGGGCGATTTTCCGCCCAGCTCCAGAGAGCTGTGTTTCAAGTGACGCGCCGCTTGTTCATTGATCACGCGGCCGGTCTGGTCCGAGCCCGTGAAAGTGATTTTTTGTACCAGAGGATGCTCCACCAGCGCGGGCCCGACGTCCTTCCCATAGCCCGTGACCACGTTGAAGACGCCGGGCGGAAAGCCTGCCTCGTCGAAAAGGTCGGCGAGCTCGAGCGTGGAAGCGGAGGTGAACTCCGAGGGTTTGATCACGACAGTGCAGCCCGCTGCCAGTGCCGGAGCCACCTTCCAGCCCAGCAGCATCAATGGCGAGTTCCATGGCGTGATCGCTGCAACGACGCCTAGCGGTTCGTGGCGGGTAAAGCAAAAGTATCCTTTCTTGTCGAGCGGCAGTGTCGCGCCGTGAATCTTGTCCGCCAGGCCGCCGTAGTAATAGAACCATTGCGGAAGGTAGTTCAGCTGGCCCTGCATTTCCGCGATCAGCTTGCCATTGTCGCGTACCTCGGTTTCCGCGAGCTTGCGGGCGTCGCGGGCGATGAGGTCGCCCAGGCGGTGCAGCAGCAGCCCGCGCTGGGATGCGGTCATTTCATGCCAGGGACCAGAAATGAACGCATCGTGCGCAGCATTGACTGCAATATCGACATCGGCGGATGTGCCGCGTGGAATCTCGGCCCAGGCCTCGCCCGTAAAGGGATTCTGCGTCTGGAACCAGTCGCCTGACGCTGGATCGACCGATTTGCCTCCGATCTTCAATTGATAACGTTTCACTTGCATGTTCTCCGGGATGGTTCAGAAGGTTATTCTCTGGGGCCGACGAGTTTCGCAACTATTATGCTTCGCCTGACATGGTAGCAACTGAACGCACCGACATAGGCTTCGGTTAAGCCATTGAGCCGTCCACAGGCTATTTCGCTTCAATCATACATAGACAAAGGGGTCAGACCCCGTACGGGGTCTGACCCCAACTCGCACCAATCCTGTTATAACGGCAAATCAATCATATTGTCCGGCGCAGGACCTCGGCCACCAAACCATGTTGAAAAATGGAGCAAATGCCATCGTCACGGCCATATTCGCCATGGGCCTGGCAACGGCGGCATTCGCGCTCTGGAAGGCGCGCGAGCCTGCGTTCATCGATCCCTCGGACAGTGCGATGGCTGTGCGCGGAAAGAGGGTATACGACGCATATTGCGCCGCCTGCCACGCGGCCGACCTCAGCGGCCAGCCGAATTGGCGCGAACGGATGGATAACGGGCGTTTGCCGGCGCCGCCGCATGACGAAACCGGACACACCTGGCACCATCCCGATTCCGTACTGATCGACATCACCAAGAACGGCTTGGTGCCGGGACGCACGGCGCCGGCGGGCTATGAAAGCGACATGCCGGCCTATGGCGCCGTCTTGTCCGACGAGGACATCATCGCGGTCCTGACCTATATAAAAAGCACCTGGCCGCCGGAGGTCCTGGAAATGCAAAGAGAGGTCAACCGGCAGGATCCGGGGTAAGCCGCGGCCCGGCCGAGGCAGGCGCAATGCGCACCGGTATGGATTTGGCGGCGGGGACATGGCTTTCCCTGGCATGGTGCCACACCGGCAGCAAGACATTGCATTCCGGGTAGTATGCGGCACACGAGCCTCGTGGTATGTCGTAGGCGACTACCCGCAGGTCACCGATGCTGCGAGGATTGGCGAGATCGACAGCGGTGTGCAGCATGACGCGCTCACCTTCAGTGAGCCCATGTGCCCGGATGTCGTCGGCATTCATCAATACGACTTGCCGCGTGCCGGATATGCCGCGAAATCTATCCTCATACCCATAAATGGTGGTGTTGAACTGGTCGTTGCTGCGCAAGGTCATGAGCTGCAGCACCGTTTCCTCGTCCGATTCCTGCCGCAATCTTGCGGTAAGGTCCTGCGGTATCTTGAAGTTCGCCTTTCGGGAGTCTGTGTTCCATATACGTTCGCGCGGGGCGTTGGTAAGAGGAAAGCCGCCGGGATTCCAGATGCGTTCGTTATACCGGGAAAAACGTTGGGGGTAAGTCGCTTCGATGGCCTCCCTTATGAGCGCGTAATTGTCCATCCATGCCTGCCAAGGCACTTTTGCCAGGCCAAGACGCGGAATCGCCAGTGCAATGCCGGCAATGATCGCGGGCTCCGAACGCAGTTGAGTGCCGGCCGGGGTTTTGCGGCCGATGGAGCCATGGACGCAGGAAGTACTGTCTTCTATGGAAACGAATTGCACGCCGCCCGCCTGCCGGTCGATTTCACTGCGGCCCAAGCACGGCAGCACGTAGGCGCTTTTGCCGGGGAAGAGGTGGCTGCGATTCAGCGTGGTGCTGATATGGACAGTCAGGTCCAGACGGCTCCAGGCCGGTTCCAGCGAGGCCGTGTCGGGCGCGGCCCGGACGAAGTTGCCACCAAGCGCGACGAAGCCTTGCAGGTCGCCCTTCAATGCGCTTTCGCAGGTTCCTATCGTGTCCAGGCCTTTTTTACGGGGCGGTTCGAACGCATACAGTTTGGCAAGGCGATCCAGGGGCGCGAGCTCGGGCTTTTCCGTGATGCCCACGGTGCGCTGGCCCTGTACGTTGGAGTGTCCGCGAACGGGACAGATACCAGCGCCGGCCTTGCCCACATTACCTCGCATGAGAGCGAAGTTGACGAGCATTTGAACGTTGTCGACCCCGCCCAGGTGTTGAGTCAGGCCCATGCCGTATACCAGCAGCACGGCATCGGCGCGGGCATAGATCCGGGCGGCGTCTTCGAGCGCTTCCCTGTCGAGGCCGCTAAGCTGCTGTATGTCGTCCCAGCTCGTGGCCCGCAGGAACCCTGCAAAATCCTCGAATCCAGCGGTGTGCTCGCGAATGAAATCCCAGTCCAGGAGAGGAACCTGTCCTTGCGCGCGGGCACGCTCGTCAACATCCAGCAGCGACTTGCACATGCCCGCAAGCGCCGCGATGTCGCCGCCTGGGACCACTTGGTGATAGTGCGAACTGATCGGCGTACTCGGCGCGCCGAGCATTTGCGCGGGGCGCTGGGGATTCTTGAATTGCTCCAATCCTTTTTCACGCAGAGGATTGAATGTGACGATGGGAACGCCGCGCTCGCTGGCCTTTTGCAGCTCGTGAAGCATGCGCGGGCTGTTGCTGCCGACGTTCTGGCCAAAGAAGAAGATGGCTTCCGCCTGCTGGAAGTCCTCGAGCCGGACCGTGCCCACCCCCAGCCCCAGGCTTTCTTGCAAACCCACCGAGGTGGATTCATGGCACATGTTGGAACTGTCGGGAAGATTGTTGGTGCCATATACGCGGGCCATCAACTGATACATGTAGGAGGCTTCAAGAGACGCCCTTCCGGACGTATAGAAAACGACTTTATCCGGCGCCATCCGCTCGAGCTTGGCGCCGATCTCCGACAGTGCCGTTTCCCAGCTGATGGGCACATAGCGGTCCTGTCCGGCGTCCCAGGCCAACGGCTCGGTCAGGCGGCCCGCGCTTTCCAGATCATGATCGGACCAATTCCGCAATTCGGCCACGGTGTGCCGGTAGAAAAAGTCCGGACCGGCTCGTTTGCTCATGCCTTCCCACGCGGTGGCTTTGGCGCCGTTCTCACAGAACTCCAGGGCGTGAGGTTCCGCAGGCTTGGCCCAGGCACAACTGACGCATGCGAAGCCGGCAGGCTTGTTCTGGCGTGGCAGCACGCGTGCGGCGGCTTCGTAGGCACCTGTCCGGGAAATGATGCCTGCAACCGAACGGGCGGAACCCCATCCGCCGGCAGGACCCGCATACGGACTTGGGCGCTGGTTGTGAAGGCCCGCATGTGGACCGGCGCGTCTTGCTTTCTGATCTGGTCTTGTCATGGACTTATCCCCCTGAAAGGCGCGGTGCAGCAAGACTTATGCCGTGTTCAGCTAATTGTCAGCAAGAGGCCGCGGGCACGGAATTTGCTAAGCGTTGCGACACTGACGAACAACGATAGGAGCGCGCATGGTATGGGTGAAAGCTGTGCACGTCGTTGCCATACTGATATGGAGTGCCGCGCTGATCTATCTGCCCATGATCATGGCGACGCACAGCGCAAAGCTTTCCGAACCGGAATATTTGCGGGTCCATGCAATGTCCCGGACGATTTTTGTCGTATTGGCCTCGCCGGCTGCGATCATCGCGATTTTGTCGGGCACGGCGCTCGTGGCCCTGCGCGATGTGACTGAACCGTGGTTTGCCGTGAAACTGGCGATCGTGGCCTTGATGTCGGTCGTCCATGCGCGTTGCGGCATTATCCTGGCCAAGCAGACTCATGAAGCCGAGCGGGCGAATGCCGGAATCAGGGTGATGCGCATTTTGACGCCACTGGCTCTGATTCCCTGTGTGCTATGGCTGGTGCTGGCAAAGCCCAGAATCGACTACATCGATGCCGCGCTCACGCCTCCTTCACCCCTACCCGTTCTTCGAACACCAGCTTTCCCCCTAGCCAGCCCGCCGCCGACACCAGGAGCAAGCCCAGCGCCGACAGCAGAATACCCGCGGGGTATATGGTCGACACAGGGTCGGAAAGTCGCATGAACCAGTTGAAAAAGGCCACTGCCAACAGCATCACGGCCACGACGGAATGGCTCCATGCAGCGGCGCGACGGCGAATGGAGCCGATGATCAGAAGCTCGGCCGTGCCGACGATGCCCGCGACCAAGCCCATGGCTGCGCCGCCGCCCAGCAACCACAGCGAGACGCGAGCCCAGAACGAATCCAGCGTCAATAGAAAACCGATGTCGCTGGCGGTGGCCGTGATGAGGAAGGCGATGGGGAAGGGCACCAGCATGGGATGGATGGGATGGCTACCCAAGGCCACCGCACTGGGAGAGCCTCCAGGTGGTGATTCCTGCAAGTGCTGTCGAGAGAGATCTTCCATTGGTCCGGCCGCTTCTAGTCGTCAGGCCGGCACTCAGCAAGCACCATGCCGCGGTGCAGGAAAGGCCGCTGTTTTGCTTACGGGCGCGCTTGCAGGCTGTCGCGATGCGCCTTTGTCCGCGATCGACGCCGCAAGCGCCGGCGCTCGGCATGTGGCGGACGTATGGTACGCCATGGCTTGGGGCAGCGCCGGCATCTTGTTGCTGATGCTGGCGCTGACGGCCGTGGCGGTACGCAGGTCGAAAGACGGGGACGCGGGTGTTTCAGCCCGTCGAGGCCATTGGCTGCTGATCGCAGGCGGCGTGCTGTTTCCGGTCAGCGTCATGGCGGCCTTGCTGGTGTATGCCTATGCGAAGGCTCCGCCAAAGGATGAGGCGGCTTACCATGTGCAGGTGACGGCGCATCAATGGTGGTGGGAAGTCCGTTATCCGGACGCGCCTGGCGGCGTACGCTATTCTCTGAATGAACTGCATGTCCCGGCAGGTGTGGCAGTGGGCATCGAGCTGCGCTCCGCGGATGTGATCCACGGCTTCTGGGTGCCCAAGCTGGGCGGAAAGATGGATGCGATACCTGGGCGGACCAACCGCATTGTTTATGTCGCGCCGGAACCGGGCGTCTACCTGGGAACCTGCGCCGAATATTGCGGGACCGGACACGCAGTCATGCAGCTGCGTGTCATCGCGCATCCGCCAGACGCGCTGGAGGGACTCCTGTCGCGCCTGCCCACCACAGAAGGAGTGCGACCGTGAACGACGAGCGACCGCATCCTATAGCGCTGCATCATGCCCTGGAGCGCCAATGGGCCTCTCCAAAGGGCTGGCGCAGCCTTTCGGCCGTGAATCACGGCACGATGGGAATGCGCTTCATCATCGCCGCCTTGTGCTTCTTCCTGGTGGGCGGCGTGCTTGCGATGCTGATGCGTGCTCAGTTGGCCACCTCGGGCAGCGCGTTCCTCGACAGCGATCTGTATGCGCAGATTTTTACGATGCATGGCACGGTGATGATGTTCTTGTTCGCCATCCCGATGCTGGAGGGGTTTGCCTTTTATCTGCTGCCCAAGATGCTGGGTTCGCGGGACCTGGCTTATCCGCGGCTTGGCGCCTATGCGTGGTGGTGCTACCTTTTCGGGGGACTGATACTCATCGTCGCCATGCTTCTGGGCGTGGCGCCCGACAAGGGGTGGTTCATGTATACCCCCTTGTCGGGCAAGCAGTTCACCCCCGGCATCAACAGCGATATCTGGCTGATCGGCATCACGTTCGCGGAGATCTCCGCCTTGTGCGGGGCCGTGGAGCTCATCGCCACCATACTCAAGATACGCGCGCCGGGCATGAGTTTGCGGCAGCTTCCTATTTTTGCCTGGTACATGCTGGTGACCGCCGGAATGATACTGGTGGGGTTCCCGCCATTGATCCTCGGCAGCATATTGCTCGAGCTGGAGCGGGCTTTCGGTCTGCCTTTCTTTTCGGTTGCCCTGGGCGGAGACAATCTGTTGTGGCAACACCTGTTCTGGATGTTCGGACACCCCGAGGTCTACATCATCTTCCTACCTGCGGCGGGGCTGGTGTCGACCATGATCCCGACGTTTGCCCGGCACCCCTTGCTGGGTTATTCCTGGGTGGTCAATAGCGTCGTCGCAATGGGTTTCCTGAGCTTCGGCCTATGGGTTCACCACATGTTTTCAGTCGGGATCCCGCAGCTCAGCCTGGCGTTCTTTTCGGTGGCGAGCATGCTGGTGGCGATACCGACCGCGATCCAGTTCTTTGCCTGGATCGCCACATTGTGGGCCGGTCAGGTTGCTCTTCGGCTGCCGGTCCTATACCTGGGCGGCTTTCTGTTCATCTTCGTGATCGGCGGCCTGACGGGTGTCATGGTGGCGCTCGTGCCCTTCAACGTGCAGGTGCACGATACCCATTTCGTGGTGGCGCATCTGCATTATGTTCTGACGGGCGGCATGGTGTTTCCCCTGTTGGCGGCAAGCTATTACTGGCTGCCTCACTTTACCGGACGCATGCCTTCGGGCAGCCTTGGAACCGCCGGATTCTGGCTGATATTCGGCGGCTTCAACATCACGTTTCTCCCCATGCACTTGACAGGGCTATTGGGCATGCCGAGACGCATCGATGCCTACGCGGCCGACATGGGCTGGGATTTGCTGAATCTGACGTCCAGCATGGGCGGGTTCATACAGGCGATCGGGTTTGCCGTGCTCCTGCTCGATGTGGGGCTGCATGCCCGCAGGGGCACGCCCGCGCCGCGCAACCCCTGGACGGCGGGCACGCTCGAGTGGGCAATGCCTACACCGCCTGCTTCCTACAACTTTGCGACTCAGCCGGACGTCGAGCACCGGTATCCATTGTGGCGGAACTCGGCGCTAGGGGCCGAGCTTGCCGGCGGCAGGCATTGGCTGGGCGGATACCCGCCCGTCCACCGCCAGACCATGAGCGTGGATGCATTGACTGGAAATCCCCAAAGCGTGGTCAATTTACCCGGATCGAGCTGGCTTCCTCTTTATTGCGGCCTGGCAACCGGCGTCTTCTTCCTTGGCCTGCTGTTCAAAGCATATGCCGTGGCCTTGCTGTTCGCGGGCGTGGTCGCGTTGCTGTTCATGATCTGGGTCTGGATGGAGTCACCGCGCGGATCGCAGGAAGCGATCGAGGCGAAGCCGGGCGTGTGGCTGCCCGTGCATACGGACTGCCGGAGTTCTCCAGGGTGGTGGGGCATGGCATGTACGCTACTGGCGAACGGCACCTTTCTTGCGTCGCTGGTTTTCGGCATTGTGTTCCTCAGGCTCTACGCGCCGAATTGGCCGCCCGGGCAATGGCTGGGCATTCCACCTCTGCAAGCGGCGTGGATATTCCTGGCTTACGGTGGCATGGCACTGTGCGTCTGGCGCGGGAACCGGCCACGCGCCGGCGGCGGATGGCTGTACGGCTGTGCCGGCTCCACCGTGTTGGCGCTTGTTCCGGTGGCCGCCATAATCGGCAGGCTGGAGGATCCTGCCAGCCATGCCTACTGGGCTTGCATGATGGTGGCGCTTGCCTACATGGCGGTGCACTTGGCCCTGGTGCTCGTCATGGCCGCGTTCATTGCCCTCCGACGTATCCGCCATGGCCGTGCTGCACCCTTCAGCGAAGAAACGCGGATCTTCGGAATGTGGACGCTTTATTCGGCGGCTGGAGGAGCGGCCCTGATGGTATTGGTACTTTCCTTGAGAGGCGGCGCATGATCGGGAAGACGCACAGGCTCGCCACGCCCTCTGCGACGCGTCCGTCGCTTTCCCGGCTCTTTGCCGGTTTTGTCGTGTGGGCGCTGGCGTTCGTCGTCCTGTATGCCGGCCATGCCCTGGCCTGCCTTTATGTCAGCCCGGATACAAGCGGGGCCGACATCGCCAGGTGGACCTTGATCATGCTCTGGCTCGCGCATGTGCTTCTGTTGGCCCGCATGTCATGGCGCAGCTTGGCCGCCCTGGCGCCGGCCCATGCGGATGCCGACGAGGCCCGGGCGAATGCGCGATTCATGTGGCACGTTACTTTCATGCTCGATGTCTTCGCATGCGCCGCGACCATCGTCACCGGCCTGCCCCTGGCGTGGGTGAAGGTGTGCGGCGCCTGACTCTGCCGCCAGCTTTAGGAATGGCGCTTGCTTTAGCGTGATGGGGCCGGATTGGGGCTCGCCGCGACGACACACAGGAGAGACACATGAAAGCGCTCAGATGGCACGGCAAGAAAGACATACGGTACGACACGGCGGACGAGCCGATGATAGAGCATCCTCGGGATGCCATCCTGAAGGTGTCCTCTTGCGCAATTTGCGGGTCCGACCTCCATTTGTTCGATGGATTCATGCCGGGAATGAAGTCTGGCGACATCATGGGCCACGAATTCATGGGGGAGGTGATGGAGGTGGGCAAGGATAACCATGCTCTGAAGCCCGGCGATCGTGTGGTGATTCCGTTCACCATTTTTTGCGGTGAATGCGAGCAGTGCCGGCGAGGCAATTATGCGGTTTGCGAACGAACAAACCGCAATGCCGAAGCGGCCGCGAAACTGTTCGGCCATAGCTGTGCAGGTCTTTTTGGCTACACGCATCTTACCGGCGGCTATCCTGGCGGGCAGGCAGAGTATGTGCGCGTGCCGTTTGCGGACACCACGCATATACGGGTGCCGGATAGCCTTACTGACGAGCAGGCGCTTTTTCTGGGGGACATCCTTCCGACGGGCTGGCAGGCGGCCGCCCAGTGCGATATTGAATCCAGCGACACGGTTGCGATCTGGGGGGCGGGGCCGGTTGGTCAGATGGCGCTGCGAAGCGCCATGCTTATGGGCGCGGAAAAGGTAGTCGTCATAGATCGAGTGCCGGAGCGCCTGGCCATGGCGCGGGATGCGGGTGCGATCACGATCAATTTCGATGAGGAAAGCGTGCTGGACCGATTGGGGGATATAACGCGCGGAAAAGGGCCGGAGAAATGCATAGATGCGGTCGGCATGGAGTCGCATGCGACACGATCTTTTGATGCGATCTATGATCGCGTCAAACAGGCCGTCATGCTGGAAACGGATCGTCCACATGTGCTGAGGGAAATGATTTATGTCTGCCGCCCGGCGGGCATATTGTCGGTGCCGGGCGTATACGGCGGCCTCATCGACAAGATTCCGTTCGGGGCTTCGATGAACAAGGGTCTTACCTGGCGCATGGGCCAGACTCACGTGAAACGCTGGACCGATCTGTTGCTTGGACATATCCTGGAAGGGCGCATTGACCCGTCGTTTGTCATTACGCATAAGGTCGGACTGAACCAGGGCCCCGATATGTACACGACGTTTCGGGATAAACTGGACGGGTGCATCAAGGTGGTTCTCAAACCGTGATTCGGGCCGAATCCCAGGATGCGATAACCAGCAACGGCGGCGCCGTGTGCGCCGCGATTATTTCCAGGATCATCAAATGAAAGCAGGCCTTCTTGCCTTGGCCTTGGCTGCGGCGGCGTCGGTTGCCCATGCGCAAGGCGATTCCCTTACCGTCTTTCAGGACCCTAATTGCGGCTGCTGTGCCGGGTGGGTGGATCACATGCGTGATTCGGGTTTTGATGTCAAGGCCATCAAGACGACCCAGATGGCGGCCATCAAGCAGAAACTGGGCGTTCCGGCCGAATTGGCATCCTGCCATACGGCGGTCATTGAAGGAAGCGGGCAGGTCGTCGAAGGCCATGTGCCGGCGACGGCAGTACGCAAGCTTTTGGCGGCGCCCACGGTCAATGGCGTTGCTGCGCCCGGCATGCCTTTGAATGCGCCGGGCATGGGGCAGCTCGACGGCAACCTGATCACGCTGGATTTTCACGGCCGGCCGTTCTCTCGCGATTGAAAGGCGGGGAGGGGTCAGACCCCGTACGGGGTCTGACCCCCTTCGTTTGATCCTTGCACGATTTGTGGGGTCGCACCCCATATGGGGTGCGACCCCGGGTATTCAGTCCTCGTCACTCAAATGGAACTTGTGTATCAGCCGGTGTGCCAACGGGGCCAGGACGAGCCCCAGAGTGCCGACGAACACGAGGCCGACCAGTATGCTGTAGAAGGCAAAGAAGATTTTCCCCGCCGCCGTCGCAGGCAGTACGAAAGGACCTATTCCGGCGAGTATCAGCGAGATGTTCAGGAAGGCGTCGTGCCAGTGTATGGGTTCGAGCCAAAGATGGCCGAACACGCCTATTGCCAAGGCCATGGCGACAACGGCCATGGCAAGCCCAAGATGCTTCAGCATGCGCAGCGTGAAATGCCTGGCATGCAGTAAAGGTTCGTCTTTTGATTCGTACATGTCGGCCCCATCGCGTATGGAAGAATTGTCAGGATTCGCTGGCCAGAGGGTATACAAGTTCATGAGACGGGACAAGTGGCCGGGAAAAGGTCAGGATGGGGGTCAGGATGGGGTCAGACCCCGTACGGGGTCTGACCCCTTGAATCGATGGCCTCCTTATGCTGTATATTTATACAGCATAAGGAGGCCATCATGCACATCCCCATCAAGGGCAGGGGCAGCCTGTCCAACAGGAACTCGCGCTTCGAAGCCCATACCCGAGAGGCTTTCGACGACGATTGGCCGGCCGCTGACGACCTCCCCGCGCGTCCCGACACAACGGTCACTGCCGAAACCGCGCGTTCCATCATTACGCGAAACACATCGCCCGATATTCCGTTCGAACAATCCATCAATCCTTACCGCGGATGCGAGCACGGCTGCATCTACTGCTATGCCCGCCCCAGCCATGCTTACCTGAATCTGTCTCCAGGCCTGGATTTCGAAACGCGGCTGTATGCCAAGAGCAATGCGGCCGAAGTGTTGCGCGAGGAACTTTCCAAGCCTTCTTATCGACCGCGGCTGATCGTGCTGGGCAGCAATACCGACCCCTATCAGCCCATCGAAAGGCGCTTGGGCATCACTCGCGCAATATTGCGTGTGCTGGACGACTTCCATCATCCGGTGGCGATCACGACCAAGTCCGCGTCGATCACCAAAGACCTCGATCTCTTGGCAAGCATGGCGAACCGGCGTTTGCTGCGCGTGTTCATGTCCATTGGAACGCTCGACCGGCATATCGCGCGCACGCTCGAGCCTCGCGCCAGCACTCCTGCCGCCCGTATGGAGGCCATGCATGTCCTGAGCCGGTCAGGCGTGCCAACCGGCGTACTGGTGGCGCCCGTCGTTCCCGCGTTGACCGACCACGACATGGAACGCATTCTCGGCCAGGCGGCGGAAGCGGGAGCGCTGGACGCCTGGTACGCATTGCTGCGCCTGCCGCGCGAGGTCGCCGATTTGTTCATTGAATGGCTGCGCGCCCACTATCCCTTGAAAGAAGCCCACGTCATGAACCAGCTGCGCCAGATGCATGGCGGCAAAGTGTACGAGTCCGAATTCTCCACACGCATGCGGGGCACCGGTGTCTTCGCCGATCTGCTCAGGCAGCGATTTCAAAAAGCCTGTACCAGGTTCGGCTTGAATGCGCGCCGGGTCGAACTCGACACCACCCAATTCCGCAGGCCTGCGTCCGCCACCCGGCAGCTTCCGCTATTTTGAGACTTCATCATGGCCGGGGGTTGAGTTTTACGGTTTGTTCATATATGTTTATATTTGAAAAATATCAGCAAGGGCCTGGTTATGGGGATCCACGATTACGAATTCGTCAAGGCCGCCCAGCTCATCAGCCATGCCGATGCTTTATTGATAACCGCTGGGGCCGGCATGGGAGTCGATTCGGGGCTGCCCGACTTCCGCGGTGCGCAAGGATTCTGGCAACGCTATCCCGCGCTCAAGGCGTCTGGAATCGTTTTCGAGGAAATGGCGTCGCCCCGGCACTTCCGTGTCCGGCCCGAGCTCGGCTGGGGCTTCTATGGGCATCGCCTCAACCTGTACCGAAAGACGTCGCCCCACGAGGGCTTCCATATCCTGCATCAGATTGCCTCCCGTCTTCGCCACAAAGCTTTTGTGTTCACCAGCAATGTCGATGGGCACTTCCAGAAGGCTGACTTTCCCGATGACCGGGTCGTCGAGTGCCATGGCTCCATCCATTATCTGCAGTGCCTCGATAGCTGTAGCCCGGACATCTGGCCCGCCGAGCGGTTCGAGCCGGCTGTCGACGACGAACAATGCCTGCTCATGAACGAACCTCCGGCCTGCCCGAATTGTGGCGGGCTGGCACGCCCCAACATCCTGATGTTCGAGGACCTGGATTGGATCGAAGCCCGCAGCATGCAACAGCGCATGCGGCTCAATACCTGGTTATGGGATACGGAAAGACCGATAGTGATCGAGTTGGGCGCAGGGACCGCTCTGCCCGTGGTGCGACAGTTCGGCGAGCGCCAGAAGGCGCCGTTGATACGCATCAATCCCTTCGAGCCCGAACTGCCGAATTCCATCAAGCATGTATCACTGCCCTATAGGGCGCTCGATGCACTGTCCACGTTGAAAATGGCGCTGGAAGACATCCACTTCTTTGGCGGGCGGCTGTAAAGGGCTTCCGTCAGTTATTGAACTGCCGCATCAAATAGTCGGCGAAATTCTTCGCCGCCTGGGAACGTTTTGCCACATCCGATGAGCGAGCGCGCAGCGCGCTTATGAAATCGGGTTCATCAATAAAGTCTGCCCGGTCGGCCAGCAGGTCGAGGTGGCCATTGAGCTGGCCCGAAAGATCGCGTCCAACGCGCCTCTGGTGGTGCAAACCATGAAAAGCCTCGCGCGGCAGACCTTGCCGCACAGCCCCATGGATACTTACTATCCCCAAAAGCGCCAGCTGGAAGCCATTGCCAAAAGCGAAGATGCCGTAGAAGGGGTCAACGCATTCAAGGAAAAGCGTGCTCCGCGCTTCAAGGGACACTGACAGGCTTCACCCTGGGCTTCCAGTGATGGGCAGGACGATGCCGGTGATATAGCTGGAGCAGGCCGGCGACGCAAGAAATACATAGGCGGGTGAAATTTCTTCAGGCTGGGCCGGCCGGCCCAGCGCCGTTTTGCTGCCGAAAGACTTGATTTTTTCCGCCGGCTGATCAGCGGGATTCAAAGGCGTCCATACCGGACCGGGCGCCACGGCATTCACTCTTATCCCTTTTTCAGCGAGGTTGCCGGCCAGCGACATGGTGAAAGCATGTATTGCGCCCTTGGTCGTCGAATAATCCAGCAACTGTGCTTGCCCGCGCAGGCCGGTCACCGAACCGGTATTGATGATGGATGAACCGGGCTTCAGATGCGGCAAGGCGGCGCGCGCCATATGGAAGTATCCATAGACATTGGTGCGCATGGTTTCATCGAAGCGCTCGTCGGTGATGTCGAGCAGGGAATCGGCGTGCTCCTGGAAGGCCGCGTTATTGACGAGGACGTCTAGCTTCCCAAAGGCATTCACTGTTTCACTTACCGCTTTTTCGCAGAATGCCCGGTCCTTGACGTCTCCTTTGAGTATCAAGCATTTTCTCCCTTCGGCTTCGACGTGACGACGGGTTTCTTCGGCATCTTGCGCCTCATCCAGATGGACGATCGCCACATCGGCGCCTTCCCGTGCGAATAATACGGCGACCGCTCTGCCGATGCCGGAGTCTCCGCCCGTAACCAATGCCGTCAGGCCTTCCAGCTTGCCGCTGCCCTTGTACATCGGGGCTTCGAACTGGGGCTTCAATTCAAGGTCTTTCTCAAGGCCGGGCTTGTCCAGATGCTGTTCGGGCAAAGGCGGCTCGGGATGCCGGCGTGCGCCCGTCTGAGCAGGGCTGCCCTTGCCTTCGCCGCCCTTTTTTTTCTTGTCTTCGTCCTTTGCATCCTGTTGGTCCTGGATGCTTCTTTGCTTGGCCGCGGCGGCCTTGGCGTCATTGTCGTGCTTGGTGGTCATGAGAGTTCCCCGTGGTGGACCGAATGGCGAGAACGAGCAAACGCCGTGCCGACTCACTGGTGAATCCGGAGCTGGGATCAGACCCCGTGCGGGGTCTGATCCCAGGAAATCTAAGGGGAAACCTGGGTTCATGTCTGGGTGCAAGCGCCCTATTATGTCGTAATCCGATCTATTTACGGCCTGATACATCGTTATCCAGTCGGGGCCGGACCCCGGATAGGGTCTGGCCCCTTGGATATCTGCCAAATACCTAAGGATTACCTATGGATTTACTTGAGCACCTGGCGCTGGGATTTTCGGTAGCGTTCACTCTGCAAAACCTGGCATATTGCCTTCTGGGCTGCTTATTGGGAACCTTGATCGGCGTGCTGCCCGGTATTGGGCCAGTGCCGACGATAGCGATGCTGCTGCCCATCACCTACGTTCTGCCGCCGGTGGCGGGCCTGATCATGCTGGCGGGCATCTACTACGGTGCGGCCTATGGCGGGTCGACCACGGCCATCTTGGTGGCACTTCCCGGCGAGACGGCGGCAGTCGTGACGGTGCTCGATGGCCACCAGATGGCGCGCAACGGCAGGGCGGGTGCGGCATTGGCCATCGCCGCACTGGGATCCTTTTTCGCCGGATGCGTGGCAACGATCGTGATCGCCGGGTTTGCGCCGCCTTTGGCTGAGGTCGCATTCAAGTTCGGACCAGCGGAATACTTCTCGCTGATGGTGCTGGGCCTGATCGGCGCGGTCGTGCTGGCGTCGGGATCGCTCCCGAAAGCGGTCTGCATGATCTTGCTGGGCTTGCTGCTGGGCATGGTGGGAACGGACGTGAACTCCGGCGTGGCGCGCTACGACTTTGGAATTCCCGAACTTCAGGACGGCATCGACTTTGCGGCGGTCGCCATGGGTGTATTCGGTTTCGCGGAAATCATGAGCAACCTCGAGCTCAAGGACAAGCGGGTCAGCCTGACCGGAAAAATCGGTTCGCTGTACCCCAACAAGCAAGAGTTCAAGGAAGCCTGGCCCGCTTGCGTGCGGGGTACGGCCGTCGGGTGCGCGCTTGGCATTCTGCCCGGGGGCGGTGCGGTGCTGTCTTCTTTCGCATCCTATACGCTAGAGAAAAAGCTGTCGAAGACACCGGAGCGCTTCGGCCGAGGCCACCCGGCGGGATTGGCGGGGCCCGAGTCCGCCAACAACGCAGGATCACAAGCTTCGTTCATCCCTTTGCTGACGCTCGGGATTCCTGGCAACGCGGTTACTGCGTTGATGATAGGGGCCATGATGATTCACAACATCCAACCTGGCCCGCAGGTGATGTCCAGCCACCCGGACTTGTTCTGGGGGCTGATTGTTTCGATGTGGATCGGCAACATGATGCTGGTGATCCTGAACCTGCCGCTGGTCGGATTGTGGGTCAAATTGCTGAACGTACCGTATCGCGTGCTGTTTCCGGCAATTCTGGTGTTCTGCACCATTGGCGTCTATACGCTCAATTACAACGTGTTCGACATATGGGTCACAGCCGCCTTCGGCATGGTGGGCTATATATGGATGAAGCTTGGCTGCGAGGGGGCGCCCCTGCTGCTGGGTCTGGTGCTGGGACCAATGATGGAAGAGAACTTCCGCCGGGCCATGCTGCTGGCCCGCGGAGATTTCACGACCTTCGTCACCAGGCCCCTGTCCATGTCGCTGCTGTTGGCTGCCCTTGCCCTGGTCGTGCTGGTTGCGCTGCCTTCGATACGGAAAAAACGCGAAGAGGCTTTCGTCGAAGAGGACTAGGAGCCAGGGGTCAGACCCCGTACGGGGCCCGACTCCGTTCCGTGAAACGCAGGGGTCAGACCCCGTACGGGGTCTGACCCCCCATAAAGGTACGGGGCCTGACCCCCAATAAGTCAGGGCAGAGGATCTCCGGGGCCGGTCCGCTCGACGATGAGCGAGTAATGCTCCGGCCGCCGGTGCCGCGCGAAATCGAATACATGCTTGCGGAAGGTGTCGCCCAGGCTCAGGTCGGCGTCGACCATGATCACCTCGTCTTCTTCGGTGCTGGCCTGGGCCACGATCTCGCCTGTGGGCGCGACGATGACCGATCCGCCTATCATGTGGTGGCCGTCTTCGTAGCCGCATTTCGCCGCCGCCGCCGCCCAGACGCAGTTCTGGTAGGCGCTTGCCTGCAGGGTCACGAGATGGTGATGCATGCGCAGGTGCACGGGTTCGGGCCAGTGGATGTTCAGCGAGGGCGTATTATAGCCAAGCACCACAACCTCCGCGCCTTGCAGCGACATGACGCGCCAGGTCTCGGGCCAGCGCCTGTCGTTGCACAAGCACATGCCGATCTTGGCGCCCAGCGTGTCCCAGACGCCGAACGTCTTGTCGCCTACGTTGAAATACTTTTTTTCGAGGTGCTGGAAGGGCGCATCCGCTTTGTGGTCATCGTGACCTGGAAGGTGGATCTTCCGGTACTTGCCGACGATCCGGCCGGCCTTGTCCACGAGTATGGACGTATTGAAGGGCCTGCCTTCGGCCGTGAGCTCGGCATAGCCAAGATAGAAGCCGATGCCCAGCTTGCGGGCTTCATCGAACAACGCCTGGGTTTCGGGGCCCGGCATGTCGGTCTCGAAATAGCGGGCCTGCGCTTCTTCCTGGCTCATCCAGTAGCGGGGAAAGAAAGTGGTCAAGGCGAGTTCTGGAAACACGACAAGATCCGCCTTGCGGCCGTGAGCTTCGCGCATCATGTCCAGCAGCCTGGCAACCACTTCGCGGCGCGTATCGGCCAGTTGCACCGGGCCCATCTGCGCCACCGCCAATCCCAGCCTGCGCCTTCCTTTATCAACCATTTCGCCTTCCTCCTTCGGCTTCAGAAAGCGACATCATGCCGCCGTGTGCAAAGCATGTCGATGCCGATAGACGAAGGTTATGGGCAAGCGACGATTTGCTATGGCTGCGCCGGATCCAGCAGGCTTTTCACTGCGGACAGGAAGCGGCGCCCCAGCAATGACAGCGGCGTGAGATCGGGACGGGTCGCCCAGATCTCGATGGCGGCGCGCGGCTCGATGGGGCGGATCATCAGGGAGCTGGGTCCCTTGGGCAAGCAGCTGGCGTCGACCAGAGCCGGCCCCAGCCCATGCTGTGCGAAGGCATGCGCCGTGACGGGAGAATGCACTTCGATCGCGGCCGGACAGGGAGGGCCGGCATCTCCGAAGAAAGCCAGCAATGCCCGGCTGAGTGGCGCACCGGGCGGATAGCCTATCCAGGCGCCGCGAAGAAAGTCGTCCGGCCGGATTACCGTCTTTTCGCCCAGCGGGTGGCCTTCCGGCAGAATGCATACGATTTCCATGTGGCCGAGCAGTGTCGATTTCAGGTGCGGGTGGTCGGGCGGAGCCATGGAGACGCCGACATCGGCTTCCCCGCTGAGGAAATAGCCGACCTGTTCATCGAAGGTGACGCTGCGGTAGTCCACTTGAGCGTGGGCATTTCGGGCCTGGAAGCCCGCGAGCGCCCGCGGAATGAGATTCTGGCCGAAGCTCGCGCTAGAGATGATCTTCAGGATTCCCGACCCGGCTTCGCCCAGGGAGGCCGCAAGGTGATTGACGCGCTGGATACCGTTATAGACTTCTTCCACTTCCGCATACAGTCGGCGCGCCTCGGGTGTGGGAAGCAGCCGCCCGCGGCTGCGCTCGAAGAGGCGGTAGCCCAGCCGGCTTTCCGTCAGGGCCAGCACGCGGCTGATGGCGGGCTGCGAGACATGGAGGATGCGGCCGGCGCCGCTGATCGACCCTGCCATCATGATGTTGCGGAAGACCTCTATCTGCCGCAGGCTGAGAGGCGGCCGAGCCCCGGTCGGATGCGTCAGGTTTTCGTCGGAAAAATCATCGTCTTCCATCGCGCCGCCCCGCATTGTCGATAACGCTGGATTATATCGTCGTGATGTTTTTCGATGAGGGCATCGCGGCATGCCGGTGATACGCTCGGTCTCTCGAACATATATAAGAGGAGACAAGTCATGCAGCGTATCGCTCGTCGCGCAGTTGGCGCATTGCTCATAGGGTCCGGCATGTTGTTGGGCGCAGCCAGCGTCGCCCAGGAATGGCCAAGCAGGCCGGTTACGTTTGTGGTGCCATCGGCCGCCGGCGGTTCGCCCGATGTACTGTCGCGCACCGTGATGAACCAGATATCCAAGGATCTCGGTGCTTCGTTCGTGGTCGAGAACAAGCCGGGCGCGGCCGGCAGCATCGGCATCGTCCAGATCAAGCGGGCGCAGCCCGACGGCTATACCATCGGCTACGGCAACATCAATACGCTGGCGGTGAACCGGGCTCTGTTCAACAAGCTGTCTTATGACGTGGACGCCGATCTGGAACCCGTCATCCATTTCTTCAGTATCTACAATGTGCTCATCGTGCCGGCCGACTCCCCCATCAAAAGCGTCGCCGACCTGCTCGAACGCGCCAAGAAGGCGCCCGGCAAGATGTCTTACGGCGCATCGGGCATAGGAACCACCGGCCATATGGGCGGGGAACTCTTCAAAAGCCTGGGCGGCATCGACGTCGCGTTCATTCCCTACAACAGCGGGCCGGCCGCGCTGCAGGACTTGCTGGGCGGCCGGTTGGACTACATGTTTTCAAACTCCTCGGAAGCCATTCCCCTGGTCAAGAGCGGCAAGGCCCGCGCATTGGGGGTGAGCAGCACCAAGCGTTTGCCGTTGTTGCCCGACGTGCCCACCGTGGACGAGGCGGGGGTGAAGGGCTATGAGACCATTTCGTGGGGAGGCGTGGTCGCGCCCAAGGGAACGCCTGCCGAGGTGGTCAACAAATTGAACCTGGCGATACAGCAGGCCTTGAAGGCGCCGGCGGTCATCGAAGGTCTGGCCACGCTGGGCGCCGAGCCGGGCGGCGGTTCGGCCGCCGACTTCAAGGGCTTGATAGACCGCGAAACCGTCAAGTGGAAGGACATCATCGAAACGGCGGGCATCAAGAAGCTGGATTGATCGCCCAGCCTGCCCGGGCCTGTTAACGCTAAAAGAGCATGCAAATGGATTTCGTTATAAAAGGAGCCCGGGTCATCGACGGTAGCGGCGAGGCGCCCTACCAGGCCGATGTGGCCGTTGCGGGCGAGCGCATCGCCCGCATCGGCGATATCGACGCCACGGCAGGCGTGCCGGTGATCGACGGCCGGGGGTTGGCCCTGGTACCGGGCTTCATTGACTCTCATACGCACGACGACGGCTATCTGCTCGCGCATCCCGACATGACGCCCAAGGTATCGCAGGGCATCACGACCGTGGTGACGGGCAACTGCGGGGTCAGCCTGGCGCCGCTGGTCCGGTCTGGCATACCCCAGCCGCTTGACCTGCTTGGACCTGCCGAGCTGTTCCGCTTCGCTACGTTCAAGCAGTGGCTGGACGCCTTGCGCGATTCGCCGGCGGCGGTCAACGTCGTGCCGCTGGTGGGGCACACCACCTTGCGCGTGGCGGTCATGGACGATACCGGCCGCGAAGCCAACGACACCGAAAAATCCGCGATGCGCGGCCTGTTGTCCGAGGCGCTGGAGGCCGGGGCTTTCGGTGTGTCCACGGGCACCTTCTACCCGCCCGCCGCGGCGGCCACGACAGAGGAAATCATTGATGTGTGTGGCCTTTTGCGCGAGCGCGGGGGCATCTACGCAACGCATCTGCGCGATGAAGCCGACGATATCGTCCCGGCCATCGACGAGGCGCTGGCAATAGGACGGGCCATCAACGCCACGGTGGTGTTCTCTCACCACAAGCTGGCGGGCGAAAGAAACCACGGCCGCTCCCGTGAAACGCTGGACATGATCAGCAAGGCCGCGGCGTGCCAGCCTGTATGCCTGGACTGCCATCCTTATCCCGCCACGTCCACCATGCTGAGGCTGGATCGAGTCCGCATTGCCAGCCGTACTCTGATTACCTGGTCGACAGCCTGCCCTGAGGCGGCCGGCCGCGATTTCCAGGACCTGAAGACGGAATGGGGCCTGGACGACGAGGCAGCTTTCCACAAGCTGTCCCCTGCGGGAGCCATCTATTTCCTGATGGATCCGAAAGACGTGCGCCGCATCTTTCAGCATCCGCTCACCATGGTCGGATCGGACGGCCTCCCGTTCGATCCGCATCCACATCCCCGGCAATGGGGAACCTTCACCAACGTATTAAGAACCATGGTTCGGGAACACCGGCTTCTGTCGCTCGAGCAAGCGATTCATCGCATGACGGGCCTGGCCGCAAGGCAATATGGCCTGTCCGACCGTGGCTTCCTGCTGGAAGGTCATTATGCCGACATGGTTCTGCTGGACCCCGACACGGTGACGGATATGGCGACATTCGAAGAGCCGATACAGCTAAGCCGCGGCATCAATGGTGTCTGGGTGAACGGGCAGCGGGTATGGAACGGCAAGGAACCCGGCGGCGCCCGACCAGGGAAAGTGCTAAGGCGCTGAGCGCTTCCCGTGAGTAATGCCCGGTCTATGCGACTGTATCAATCTGATGCAGATACTGTTTGATGTCGACTTCGTCGATTTGATCGGGATTCAAAAACTTCTTGCTGTATGACATATAGACGCCGCTGGTAAGGAAGAGCCGGAACAATTGGGCGTCGATATGCTGGCTGCCGGCCATGCCGGCAAGTATGTTCAGCGACTCGGACAGCGTCTTTGCGGGCTTGTAGGGCCGATCCGCCGCAGTCAGCGCTTCGAATATGTCGGCGATGGTCATGATGCGTTCGGCGATGCCCATATCGCTTTCTCCGAGTCGGCGCGGATAGCCCGTTCCGTCCAGCTTCTCGTGATGCGCGCCCGCGATCTCGGGGACGCGCTTCAGGTGCTCGGGGAAGGGCAGGCTATCAAGCATGATGATGGTCTGGACGATATGCTCGTTGATCTTGAACCGCTCCTCGGGCGTCAGCGTGCCCCGGCGGATGGACAAGTTATACAGCTCGCCATAGTTGTTCATATGCGTGGGAATCTGCATATCGAATCCCCATTCATTGCGGGGATCGTCCTTTGCCACGGGAGGCCTGTGCTTGCCCCAGTCCACGATATGCTCGGTCTTGTCGGCAAGCAGCCGTTCTTCGGTCGGCAAGACGTGGCTGCATGCCGGGTCCAGCCTGGCGAGCTCATAAGGAGCCAGGCCGAGACGCATGTCGAAATGGCGCAACCAGCGGGTTTCACCGATGAGCTTCAAGCGTTCGATATCCTCGTCGTCCATATACTCGCCGCCGATATTGGCCGCGGCGACAAAAGCAAAATCCGCCCGAAGGCTGGCGTGACGACGGTGGAGTTCAGCTTCCAGGGCGCTGCGGTTCTCGCCGCGTGCGATACCTTGCCAGTAGGCTATCTCGGCATCTCGCCATAAGATGTCGAAACGCGTGCGGATCTCATGGATGCGGTTGTACTGAGTTTCGAGCTTGGTGGCTTTGTCCATCACCGATTCGGGGCTGGTGATCTTCCCGCAGTCGTGAAGCCAGGACGCGATCCGGAACTCGTAGCGCTCGGCATCGCTCATTTTAAAGTCCGCGTAGGGCCCGCTGACGGCGGCTACGGCTTCGTCCATCAACATCTGGGCCAGCTCGGGCACCCGTTCGCAGTGCCTGCCCGTATAGGGACTCTTGGCGTCGATAGCGTTGGCCAGGACCATGATGATGGCATCGATCAGCTGTTGCTGGGCTTCTATCAATTGGCGTGTTTCGATGGCGACGGAAGCGGCTCCGGATAGTCCTTGAACGAAACGCCGAAAGGATTGTTGCCCGTCGATGTCCGCGGCCTGTTCGGCGGCAAGCTGAAGCACCAATACGCCGAGCGCCCCGCCATTACGGTCGTGGAGGGTGCAGGACAGATACTGCGCGTCTTCCTGGCCGAGCTGCTGGGTGACAGAGGACTCCAGGTCGTCGAAAGATGCTGTAGACAGGTCCAGGCTGAGAGGGTAGTCATGACGCCCGGAGGGGGCCGCCTTCAGCAGTATTTTCGAGCCTCGGTCAAATAGATACACGGCGCCGTTGTCTGCGCCGAAAGCCTCTACCAAGCGGACGAGTACCTCGTCCAGCATGTGGTCGAGATGCGTTTCGTGGTTCAAGGCCAGGGTGATGGCCTGAAAGTTGTCTATGGTCTTGGACATACTGCCCATCACGCGGCTCAGTTCACGTATTTCAATAATGTGCGACGGCGCCCCGACTGGTTTGCTGAAGTCGAACTTGGATTGAGCGCGGACCTGATCCGCGAGTTTGCGCAAGGGGGCGCCTATCCGGTGGCCCAGGGCGATCGCGATCGTAAGCAATATAAGGACCAGTGCGCTTATCCATATTATTTCGTCGAGCAGAGCGCGACGCGCGCCAAGCAGCAGTTCTGCGGCCGGGACGGCGATGAACAATTGCGCGCCGACGTCTGGAAAGTGAACGAGCGGGGCACGCATTCCATACCATTTTTCGCCATCCACCGAGTACAGGCGTGGAGCGAGACCGTCTGGCGGACGCTTGAACAGGCTCGCCAGGCTGGGAATGCCAAGCTTGCTGACGTGGGGCATGTGCAAGTCCCCGCTATCGTCTGCCACGACGTTCGTCGGTGAGTTGGCGTTGACAATGACGGTGCCCTCGCCGTCGAGGACCACCAGTTTTGAGTTGGGTGTCAGGCGCAGATCGCCGATTTCATTATTCAAGTCGGCAAGCGCGACGTCCATGCCGACCACTGTCTCGCCGTCGGGGCTGCGTTGAGCCAGCGTGATGCCCGCTTCCCTGGTCGTATAAAAGACGTAGGGGTGTATAAGCGCGGTGTCCCTTCTTGCGGCGGCCTGCAAAAACCATGGCCGGGTTCGAGGATCAAAGTGATAGTCGGGCGGCGCTTGGGTGGCCAGAAGATTCAGTTGCGAGTCGTAGAAGCGCCATTCCCCTTTGAGCTCGCCGGGACGATAGAGGCTCATGGTCTGCACGAGAAAATGTGTGCCTCGGGGCGCTGAAAACCGCTGCTGCAACTCGGTGCTGAACAACTCCCTTAGCAGGATGAACTCGCCATTCGAATAGCCTACATATATAGCGCTCAGCATTTCATTGGCATTCAGGCTTTCAGCAAGCGCGGGCAGCCGGTCGAGACGAGCGGTAAGGTCGGTAGCGTGCGTTATTGGATCGATGGCCAGCAGGCGAACGACATTTTGGGGAGGATCGACCAGACGGCGCGCCCTTTCATTCAGCGTGCGGGCCAGTTGCTGGGCGGATTCGCCTGCGGCGGAAACCATGAGCCGTTCAACGCCAAGGTAGTTCTTCCAGGCTAGGACGCCGCCCAGCAATAGAAGACTGCAAGTGATCGCCAACGCCATGAAGGCCTGGATTGAAATGCCGCGTGTTGGGTTATTCATGATGGCCCATAAGTAAGTGGCTGTTACTTTGCGTGCACGTCGACTATACATGTAAATGAAGTCATCATGAGGGGTCAGACCCGAACAGGGTCTGACCCCAACCAAGTACCGCTCCGGGGTTCATCCCGGGGTCAGACCCCGCAGGGGGTCTGACCCCTTATCAATCAAGGGTTTACCCGATTCATTGAATGCTTACCCGCTTTTGATGACAACTTGACTTGCACGGCGTGAAGAATTGATGCTATAGTTCGTTTCCTCGCTGACGGACATCTAGGGTTTTCCCTAGTCGGCAGTGGGCAGCAAGACCGCGAGGTCGTGCGGCGGCAAGGCCGGTGCCTTGTGTTGCGGATGGGTTGCAGCGCAAGGGGGTTGAAGGAAATAAAGTCAGCCCCGATTTGACACCGACAAAAAACTGCTTCATAATCTCGTTTCTCTGCTTCAAACACAGCGCGGCACGCAGGTGCAGCCGGAGTTGGAAGCGGTGAGCAGAATTGCCGATGGGCAGGCGCTGGGCAAAAGAGCTAGGCGCCGGGTCATCACCCTTGTTCTTTAACAATCAAACAGCCGATAAGTGTGGGCGCTTGGAATGCGGCGCGAGCGAGGTTCTTTTCACGAAGGACTTTTGCCAACGTTATTATCAAGTGCTCACATAGAATGAAGAAGTAAGGTTTTAAGAAATTAGAACACTTGTCTTTTTCGTTTGAGTGAAGCGACGTATGTCCCGAGCGTCTATTTTAGATGCTTGAGGAATTTACGATTACAGGAATTGAACTGAAGAGTTTGATCCTGGCTCAGATTGAACGCTAGCGGGATGCTTTACACATGCAAGTCGAACGGCAGCACGGACTTCGGTCTGGTGGCGAGTGGCGAACGGGTGAGTAATATATCGGAACGTGCCCAGTAGCGGGGGATAACTACGCGAAAGCGTGGCTAATACCGCATACGCCCTACGGGGGAAAGGGGGGGATCTTCGGACCTCTCACTATTGGAGCGGCCGATATCGGATTAGCTAGTTGGTGGGGTAAAGGCCTACCAAGGCGACGATCCGTAGCTGGTTTGAGAGGACGACCAGCCACACTGGGACTGAGACACGGCCCAGACTCCTACGGGAGGCAGCAGTGGGGAATTTTGGACAATGGGGGCAACCCTGATCCAGCCATCCCGCGTGTGCGATGAAGGCCTTCGGGTTGTAAAGCACTTTTGGCAGGGAAGAAAAGGCGCCGGATAATACCTGGCGCCGCTGACGGTACCTGCAGAATAAGCACCGGCTAACTACGTGCCAGCAGCCGCGGTAATACGTAGGGTGCAAGCGTTAATCGGAATTACTGGGCGTAAAGCGTGCGCAGGCGGTTCGGAAAGAAAGATGTGAAATCCCAGGGCTTAACCTTGGAACTGCATTTTTAACTGCCGGGCTAGAGTATGTCAGAGGGGGGTAGAATTCCACGTGTAGCAGTGAAATGCGTAGAGATGTGGAGGAATACCGATGGCGAAGGCAGCCCCCTGGGATAATACTGACGCTCATGCACGAAAGCGTGGGGAGCAAACAGGATTAGATACCCTGGTAGTCCACGCCCTAAACGATGTCAACTAGCTGTTGGGGCCTTCGGGCCTTAGTAGCGCAGCTAACGCGTGAAGTTGACCGCCTGGGGAGTACGGTCGCAAGATTAAAACTCAAAGGAATTGACGGGGACCCGCACAAGCGGTGGATGATGTGGATTAATTCGATGCAACGCGAAAAACCTTACCTACCCTTGACATGTCTGGAATCCTTTAGAGATAGAGGAGTGCTCGCAAGAGAACCGGAACACAGGTGCTGCATGGCTGTCGTCAGCTCGTGTCGTGAGATGTTGGGTTAAGTCCCGCAACGAGCGCAACCCTTGTCATTAGTTGCTACGAAAGGGCACTCTAATGAGACTGCCGGTGACAAACCGGAGGAAGGTGGGGATGACGTCAAGTCCTCATGGCCCTTATGGGTAGGGCTTCACACGTCATACAATGGTCGGGACAGAGGGTCGCCAACCCGCGAGGGGGAGCCAATCCCAGAAACCCGATCGTAGTCCGGATTGCAGGCTGCAACTCGCCTGCATGAAGTCGGAATCGCTAGTAATCGCGGATCAGCATGTCGCGGTGAATACGTTCCCGGGTCTTGTACACACCGCCCGTCACACCATGGGAGTGGGTTTTACCAGAAGTAGTTAGCCTAACCGCAAGGAGGGCGATTACCACGGTAGGATTCATGACTGGGGTGAAGTCGTAACAAGGTAGCCGTATCGGAAGGTGCGGCTGGATCACCTCCTTTCAGAGCAAAATGCTCGGATGCCAAAGCGAAAGCGTCCACACTTATTGGCTGTTGATGGTAGAAAGAGTAAGGCCCGAGATGGGTTGGCAACAGAAAGCTGGGTCAGTAGCTCAGTCGGTTAGAGCACCGTCTTGATAAGGCGGGGGTCGTTGGTTCGATTCCAACTTGACCCACCAGCAGGATTGATCGGTGCGAAGGGGGATTAGCTCAGCTGGGAGAGCACCTGCTTTGCAAGCAGGGGGTCGTCGGTTCGATCCCGTCATCCTCCACCAAGCGCGCCGCGGGTTGGTTCATCGGCTGGTTGATTAGGGGTTAACGAAGAGTCTGGGCAGCGATGCCTGGGTTGCTCGTTAAGTCTTAGGCAGTAGCTAGGCTTATAAATGGTTTTACTCGTTCTTTAACAATCTGGAAGAAGCACAACGAAGTAATTGCGGCGCATCGTCTTAAGTGACGGTGAGTTCGTAAGTACGGGTTGTGATTGCATTAAACAATTTTGTTCAAATAGTTCTCAAAAATACATGTTTAAAGACATGGCCTTTGAAAATGATGAACGGCACAAACACGCATAACTCAAAGTTTTTATAACTTGTTAGGTTTTTAACCTGCAACGTTATAGGATCAAGCGACTAAGTGCACATGGTGGATGCCTTGGCGATTACAGGCGATGAAGGACGTGGTAGCCTGCGAAATGCTGCGGGGAGCTGGCAAACAAGCTTTGATCCGCAGATGTCCGAATGGGGAAACCCAGGGTAGCGATACCCTATCCTTGACTGAATACATAGGTCATGGAGGCGAACCGGGTGAACTGAAACATCTCAGTAGCTCGAGGAACAGAAATCAACCGAGATTCCGAAAGTAGCGGCGAGCGAAATCGGAGCAGCCTTGACGATTTAGGCAATTGGATAGTCGAACGCGATGGAAAGCGCGGCCGTAGCAGGTGATAGCCCTGTAGACGAAATTCAGTTGTTGGAACTAGGCGTCAGACAAGTAGGGCGGGACACGTGAAATCCTGTCTGAAGATGGGGGGACCATCCTCCAAGGCTAAATACTCGTAATCGACCGATAGTGAACCAGTACCGTGAGGGAAAGGCGAAAAGAACCCCGGAAGGGGAGTGAAATAGATCCTGAAACCGTGTGCATACAAACAGTAGGAGCGGGCTTGTCCCGTGACTGCGTACCTTTTGTATAATGGGTCAGCGACTTACATTCAGTGGCAAGCTTAACCGAATAGGGAAGGCGTAGCGAAAGCGAGTCCGAATAGGGCGATTTAGTCGCTGGGTGTAGACCCGAAACCAGGCGATCTATCCATGGTCAGGTTGAAGGCACGGTAACACGTGCTGGAGGACCGAACCCACTAATGTTGAAAAATTAGGGGATGAACTGTGGATAGGGGTGAAAGGCTAAACAAGCCTGGAAATAGCTGGTTCTCTCCGAAAACTATTTAGGTAGTGCCTCACGTATTGCTGCCGGGGGTAGAGCACTGTTATAGCTAGGGGGTCATGGCGACTTACCAACCTATGGCAAACTCCGAATACCGGCAAGTATGAGCGTGGGAGACAGAGCACCGGGTGCTAACGTCCGGACTCAAGAGGGAAACAACCCAGACCGCCAGCTAAGGTCCCAAACTATGGCTAAGTGGGAAACGAAGTGGGAAGGCATAGACAGTCAGGAGGTTGGCTTAGAAGCAGCCACCCTTTAAAGAAAGCGTAATAGCTCACTGATCGAGTCGTCCTGCGCGGAAGATGTAACGGGGCTAAGCCATAGACCGAAGCTGCGGGTGTATATCTTTGATATACGCGGTAGGAGAGCGTTCTGTAAGCCTGCGAAGGCAGATTGAGAAGTCTGCTGGAGGTATCAGAAGTGCGAATGCTGACATGAGTAGCGATAAAGGGGGTGAAAAGCCCCCTCGCCGTAAGTCCAAGGTTTCCTGCGCAACGTTCATCGGCGCAGGGTGAGTCGGCCCCTAAGGCGAGGCAGAGATGCGTAGCTGATGGGAAGCTGGTTAATATTCCAGCACCGTCGTAGGATGCGATGGGGGGACGGATTGCGAAACGTCATCGGGGTGTTGGATGTCCCCGTTGCTGCATCGAAGAAGGCGCTTTAGGCAAATCCGGGCGCGTAATTCAAGGGTGTGGCTGAATAGAGCTTAGGCTCTAGACTGATCGGCAGCAGTTCCAAGAAAAGCCTCTAAGCTTCAGTCCTACGAGACCGTACCGCAAACCGACACAGGTGGACGGGATGAATATTCCAAGGCGCTTGAGAGAACTCAGGAGAAGGAACTCGGCAAATTAATACCGTAACTTCGGGAGAAGGTATACCCTGCGTAGTGTGATGGGCCCGCGCCCAGAGCATGAAGGGGTCGCAGAGAATCGGTGGCTGCGACTGTTTATTAAAAACACAGCACTCTGCCAAGACGAAAGTCGACGTATAGGGTGTGACGCCTGCCCGGTGCCGGAAGGTTAAGTGATGGGGTGCAAGCTCTTGATCGAAGCCCCGGTAAACGGCGGCCGTAACTATAACGGTCCTAAGGTAGCGAAATTCCTTGTCGGGTAAGTTCCGACCTGCACGAATGGCGTAACGATGGCCACACTGTCTCCTCCTGAGACTCAGCGAAGTTGAAGTGTTTGTGATGATGCAATCTACCCGCGGCTAGACGGAAAGACCCCATGAACCTTTACTGTAGCTTTGCATTGGACTGTGAACCGGCCTGTGTAGGATAGGTGGGAGGCGTTGAACTTGGGTCGCCAGATCTAAGGGAGCCATCCTTGAAATACCACCCTGGTTTGTTTGCGGTTCTAACCTTGGCCCGTTATCCGGGTTGGGGACAGTGCATGGTGGGCAGTTTGACTGGGGCGGTCTCCTCCTAAAGTGTAACGGAGGAGTTCGAAGGTACGCTAGAGACGGTCGGAAATCGTCTTGATAGTGCAATGGCATAAGCGTGCTTGACTGTGAGACTGACAAGTCGAACAGGTGCGAAAGCAGGACATAGTGATCCGGTGGTTCTGAATGGAAGGGCCATCGCTCAACGGATAAAAGGTACTCTGGGGATAACAGGCTGATACCGCCCAAGAGTTCATATCGACGGCGGTGTTTGGCACCTCGATGTCGGCTCATCTCATCCTGGGGCTGTAGCCGGTCCCAAGGGTATGGCTGTTCGCCATTTAAAGAGGTACGTGAGCTGGGTTTAAAACGTCGTGAGACAGTTTGGTCCCTATCTGCCGTGGGCGTTGGATACTTGACGGAGCCTGCTCCTAGTACGAGAGGACCGGAGTGGACGTACCGCTGGTGTATCGGTTGTCATGCCAATGGCATTGCCGAGTAGCTACGTACGGAAGAGATAACCGCTGAAGGCATCTAAGCGGGAAACTCGTCTGAAGATTAGGTATCCCGGGGGCTAGACCCCCCTGAAGGGTCGTTCGAGACCAGGACGTTGATAGGCTGGGTGTATAAGCGCAGTAATGCGTGTAGCTAACCAGTACTAATTGCCCGTGCGGCTTGATCCTATAACCTTGCAGGTTGTGGGTGTTCAAGTGCCGTTCAAACAAAGTGAAAGTCGCTGCCTCAAAAAAACAGGGCAGCGCACAGGCTGAGCTAAGAAGCTCGGTACCCATCGCAACCCGCGAACCAAAAGAACACACCCCAATTACTTGTTGCTGTCTTGCCCAGGCAAGACAGAGCTTCTACCAGATTGGCCAAGGATCCGCCTCTAAGAACGGATCCCCGGCACCCAGTTACGCTTGACGACCATAGCAAGGTGGTCCCACGCCTTCCCATCCCGAACAGGACCGTGAAACGCCTTTGCGCCGATGATAGTGGACGTACGTCTGTGAAAGTAGGTCATCGTCAGGCTCTTATTGCCAAAACCCCCTAGCGCCCAGCGCTCGGGGGTTTTTCTTTTAGGGGTCAGACCCCGGACGGGGTCTGACCCCAAGCCCGCCAAGCCGGAGTATATGCCTTGGGGGTCAGACCCCATGCGGGGTCTGACCCCTTGAAGCACAACCACAAATCGATCCGCCTTGATAAGAATCAAGACGGCGGTGGTGGCCCTCACGCCGCGCCGCTACCCCCATGCTAAGCTCTATTCAAACAATCCTAATGAGCAAACTGCATGGGCGGGGCTATGTTATTGAGCAATACCACCTTATTGATTCTCTTCATTCTGGGTGTCATCGCGTGTTTCATCGGCCTGGGCTTTCGAGACAGGAATCCTGGTATCGTGCTCATGGGCATCGGTTTCCTCGCCGTGCTGTATGCCGTGATCCAGAAGGCGATTGAAACCTTTGGCTGACTTGGCCGGACTCTGCGCCGGCGGCTGTTGCAAGCGGCGCCTGCATGGGGGTCAGACCCCGTACGGGGTCAGACCCCAGATCGGTGGGAAAAAGGGGTCAGACCCCATATGGGGTCTGACCCCCACGCCTAGTATCACCGATCGGCTACGCGCCGGGCCCAGTCAGCGACTTGGGCGGCGAGCTCGCTGCTTGCGGCTCCGAATGCCTCCACTACCGCGGGTATCTGTTTGTCTTGCGCCGGCCGGCTGACCTGAAAGCGCCGGCTGGCCTGGATGCGGTTGCTGTCCAAGGCAACCAGTGTTGCCTGAAGCAGGATATGGACGACGGGCCGGCCCGCCGGATGTTCGACCTGATAGGCGAGCAGCTCGCTGCGCAGTTCCAGGTCTGCCCGGGCATTATTCTGGGAGCCAGCCACTGCCTGGAAGCCGTTTTTCCCCCGTACCGTCTCAATCAGACGGTCGCGCAGGAGTACCGGCGCCCGGTCGCTCCACCTGGCACCCGCATAAGCCTGGATCAATCCGGTTTCTTCGGGAACCACCATGATGCGTGTGCTGTCCAGAATGGCGCCGCTGTACGGGGTGGCGATCCGCAGGGTAAGAGGCAAAGGCTTGGCGGTGGCGGCCGTTGTGGATTCGATGGCGGCCCGCGGCAGCAGATAGACGTCCGGAGATTCCGTTTTGGGAACCAGCGAGCAGGCTGCAAGCATCGAGGCGGAAGCAAGGGCGGCGAGAAGGCTTATCGCCCGCCCGGCGAGCGCGAAGCGCGGGATCATGGCACATACTCCTGTATTCGTTCTCCGCGCAACAGGTAGGCTGCGGGGTTTTCTTCCAGCCTTCGCACGAAGGCATTGATGCCGTTGAGCGTTGCGCGCAGCTCTTGCAGCACAGGCCCCAGTTCGCCCAGGCCGTTGCTCAGCGAACCATCGCCTTGGCTCAGCAGCTTGCTGACGCCGGCTCCTGCTTTTTCGAGCGAAGACATGGCGCGCTGAGCAGCGACCATGGCGCCTGCGGCCTGGTTCTTCACCAGTCCGTCCGCGTCGCGCATGAGCTGTTCCGCTTCCTGCAGCGTTTTCCGGAAGTCATGGCTTGCCATGGTCAGGCTGTCCAGCAGCTTGTCGATGCCTTGGCCCTGCCGCGCCATGCCGGCGGTGAGGCTTTCCAGCGATTTCAGGCTGTTGCCCAGGCTTTGCGCGTTCTCGGGGGACAGCAGCGCTTTGGCGCTGACCACCAGTTCGTTGATATTGGTCAGCAGATAATCGCTGTTCGCCAATAGCTGCGTCAGAGACGAAGGCGTGGCCATGATGATGCCGGGCTGCTCCGCGCTTCCTTCCAGCAAAGGGCTGTCGCTGGATCCGCCGCTCAGTTCTATGACCGAGGTTCCGGTGATGCCGGTGAGCGCCAGCTTGGCTTGAGTATCCTGGTGGATCGGCACCTTGCCGTCGATGCGGATATGCGCGCGAACATTATCGAGCTTGTCCGGATCGAGCGTCAGGTCCATGACGTCGCCCACTTTGATGCCGCTGAACTGCACCGCGCTGCCCTTGGACAAGCCGCGTATGGTTTCGTGGAATACCACGGTGTAGTAATTGAACTCGACGTCCTTGTACGACTTGCCCAGCCACAGTGCGGACAGCAGGGCGGCGCCTGAAATGACGACGGTAAACAGACCGATCAGAACGTGATGGGCGCGGGGTTCCATCAAGAATACTCCTTGCGAGGCGATTTAGCCGCATTGGCGGCGCGGCCACGGGGCCCATGAAAATAGCTTTGCACCCAGGGATCGGGGTTAGCCTCGACGGCATCCAGCGTGTCGGCCGTAAGCACCTTTTTGTTCGACAGGACGGCGACGCGATCGCAGATTGCATACAGGGTGTCCAGATCGTGGGTGACGAGGAATACCGTCAGGCCTAGTGCGTCGCGCAGAGTCAGCACCAATTCGTCGAAAGCGGCAGCGCCGATCGGATCCAGGCCGGCGGTAGGTTCGTCAAGAAAGAGAATGTCAGGATCCAGCGCAATGGCGCGCGCCAGGGCGGCGCGTTTGATCATTCCGCCCGAGAGCTCGGCGGGGTACTTGCCGCCGGCAGTTGCGGGCAGGCCGGCCAGGGCAATCTTGACGCCGGCCAAGGCCTCGGCCTGGGAGCGAGTGAGGCCTGCATGCTCGATCAGGGGCACGGCCACGTTCTCCGTGACGGTCAAGGAAGAAAATAGAGCTCCTTGCTGAAACAGTACGCCGCAGCGCTGGTCGAGGGCGGCTCGCTCGCGGGCGCTCAATGCTTGCAGATCCTGTCCGAACAAGCGCAAGGCGCCGGCGGCCGGCGTCTGCAGCCCGATGATGGTTCGCAGCAATACGGATTTGCCGGTGCCCGATCCGCCGACCACGCCGAGGATTTCTCCGCGGTATACGTCCAGGTTCAACTGGTCGTGGACCGTGTGCGTGCCGAAACGGTTGGTCACGCCCATAACTTGTATGACGGCGTCCTTGCCGTTCGAGGATGGAGCAGTCACCATCCCATCTCCATATAGAACAGCGCGGCCAGCGCATCGAGCAGAATCACGATGAAAATCGATTGCACCACCGAGGACGTGGTGTGTTCGCCAACCGACTTGGCGCTGCCCGATACTTTGAAGCCTTCTTGACAGCCGATGACGGCGATCAAATAGGCGAACAGCGGCGCTTTGGCCATGCCCAGCACGAAATGCCGCAGCGGAATGTCTTCTTTGAGTATGGCGAAGAACATGGTGGGTGAAATGCCGAGTGAAAGCGTGCAGACCACGAGGCCGCCGAGAATGCCCGATACCATGCCGATGAAGGTCAGCAAGGGAAGCGAGACGAGCAGCGCCAGTATCCGGGGCAGCACCAGCACTTCTATGGGGTTCATGCCCATGGTGCGCAGGGCGTCGATTTCTTCATTGGCCTTCATGGAGCCGAGTTGCGCGGTGAAAGCGCTGGCCGTGCGGCCGGCCATGAGGATGGCGGTGAGCAGGACCGCGAACTCGCGCAGAAATGAAAAGGCGACAAGGTTGACGGTATAGCCGCTGGCACCGAAGTCGGCCAGGATGGTGGCGCCCAGAAAAGCGATGACGGCGCCCACCATGAAGGTAAGGAGCGCAACGATCGGAACCGCGTTGAGTCCGGTTTCTTCGATTTGCGCGACGATGGAAGTTACGCGCCATCGTGCAGGCCGCAGCACATTGAGCGCCAGCGACTGCAGGGTCAATCCGATGAAGCCGAGCAGCGTGAGCGTCTGTTTCCAGAACAGCTCCATCGATAGGCCGACCCGGCCGAGCAATTCAAACAAGACCGAAAGAGATTGCCGTTCGGGCACTTGTCCCGCCGCTGCGGTGGCGTCGAGTACCGTGCGAAGCAGGGCACTGCGCTCGCGTGACATGCCGGAGCCCGTCCGGGCGATCGTCTCGGCCGCGTCCGGCCCCAGCAATTCGAGCAAGCGCGCGGCCCCCGAGGTATCTAGCGCGCGCATTGCGCTGACATCGATGGGAAGTGCGCGGCCTTCCACGGAAGAGGGCAGCCGGCTCTGAAGATCGACGATGGCTTGACCGATCTTTACATAATTGCGCAGCGTCCAGTCGCCTTGCAGGATCAAACGGGCATCCGGGTCATCGTCGTAACGCAGGAAAATTTGGGCGTCTTCACCGGTCATGGGGCGAGCAGTCTGTCCGTAGGATGTTGTTGCATGGCTCGAATTTACCATTACCCATTGCTTTGATCATCGTCACCCGAGTTCAGGCACAGGTCGGCGATAATGGATGTGCAACCCAATCTTCAAGGAGCGCACGATGTCCGATCCATTACGTGATTCAAATCCCAACTCCATCGATCTGGCCGGCGCGTTGACGCAGCTGCGCGCCCGGTGGGGCTGGTTCGTCGCCCTTGGGGCGGTGCTGGTCGTTCTCGGCGTGATCGCCATGGCGTATGTCTTCGCGGCCACGCTGGTCAGCGTGCTGTTCATCGGCGCGATGATGCTGGCCGGAGGCATTGGCCAGCTGATACACGCCTGGCGCATCAAGCAGATGTCGGGATTCATATTCTGGACGCTCAGCGGATTGCTTTATGCCGGTGCCGGCCTCATTGCCATCGTCAATCCGGCTGTGGGCGCTTCGGCGCTGACGCTGCTTCTCGGCGCCTCCCTGATCGGCGTAGGGGCGCTGCGCCTGTGGATATGGTTCAACCATCGCGCGCAGCCCGGATGGAAATGGCTGGCGCTGTCGGGAATCATCACCTTGGCCACCGGAATACTCATTGCCGTCAATTGGCCCGGCAACAGTGTGTGGATACTCGGATTGTTGCTTGCGTTCGACCTGCTGTTCCAGGGATGGACGTCGATGCTGGTGGGATTTGCGCTGCGCGAGCGCAAAAGCTGAAGGGGTCAGACCCCGTACGGGGTCTGACCCCGCCAAGCTTTCAGCCAGCTTCCAAACAGGCATAGAGAATTACCCTAATATTGAGCTCAAGGAATACAGCGCGCCGCAAGCCTACAACGCGAGGCGCGTGGCGTGCGTTCGACCACCGTGCTCTCCAAGGCCAGTATTCACGCGGGTTTGCGTGAGCCGTTCCCAATGTGAGTTTCACCTCGCGTATTTTTCATTCCTTTTTTGAATCTAGATTATAGAAAATTATTCTCTTTTTGAAACAAGAGAAGCTGCGCATCATGCGTTCGTGACACGAATATTTAACTTCACGGAAGCATAAATCTAGCCATGGCAGTTTCTCTTTCAGGTTCCGAGCCCATTCAGGCAGTACGTAGCGTGCTGGCCAAACGCGTCCAGACGATCAAGCCGTCCCCCAGCATGGTGGCGAAGGCAAGGGTCGATCAATTGCGGGCGCAGGGGCAGGACATCACCGACTTCACGGTTGGCGAGCCCGACATGGATACGCCCGCCCACATCGTCGAAGCAGGCGCCCAGGCCTTGAAGTCGGGCCAGACCCGCTATACTTCCAGTGTCGGCACACGCGCTCTGTTGCAAGCGGTGCAGGCCAAGTTCAAGCGCGAGAACGGCCTGGATTTCGAACTCGACCAACTGATCGTCGGAACCGGGGCGAAGCAACTGATCTACACGGCTTTTTCGGCCACGGTGGATGCCGGCGACGAAGTCATCGTCCCCGCGCCATTCTGGGTTTCGTATCCCGATATGGTCCTGGTCAACGATGGCACGCCGGTCATCGTGGCATGCACCGAAGCCAGTGGCTTCAAGCTGACGCCCGAGTTATTGGAAGGCGCCATTACGCCTCGCACCAAATGGGTCTTGCTGAATACGCCAAGCAATCCCACGGGTGCTTTGTATACCGAGGCAGAGCTGCGCGCGCTCATCGACGTGCTGCGCCGCCATCCTCAAGTATGGATATTGACAGACGAAATCTACGAGCATTTGTCATACGGCGACGCACGCCATGTTTCCATCGCCGCGCTGGATGCCGACATTGCAGAGCGCACATTGACGATCAATGGCGTGTCCAAGGCATATGCCATGACGGGATGGCGCGTCGGCTATGCCGGCGGGCCCCGCATGCTGATCAAGGCCATGGGCACCCTGATTTCCCAGAGCACCAGCTGCGTGACCTCGATGAGCCAGGCGGCCGCGGCTTTCGCCTTGACGGCTGACCAGGCGTGCGTAGCAGAGGGCGCGGCGGTGTTCAAGGCGCGTCGCGATCGCATCGTCACCCTGCTGAATGCGATTCCGGGCATACGCTGCGCGGAGCCGGCAGGCGCGTTCTACGTCTATCCCAGCGTGGAGGGACTGATCGGCAAGAAGACGCCGGGCGGCCAGGTACTCGAGTCCGATCTCGACGTATCGATGTATTTGCTCAACGAGGCGAAGGTCGCCGTGATGGACGGTACGTCCTACGGTCTGTCGCCATACTTGAGACTCAGTTTTGCAACCTCCATCGAGCAGATCGAGATCGGCTGCGAACGTATCGCGCGGGCATGCGCAAACTTGACCTGAGGTTGCCGGCAGAGGCGACTACGGTTTTCAACGACATTGTTTTTACTGGAGAGGGAACAACATGAAGAAGCAAATTTTGGCATTGACCGCCGCGCTCGGCATGGTGGCTGCATTGGCACCCGCTGCGCAGGCAGGGACGCTCGAAGACATCAAGGCGCGCGGCAAGTTCATATGCGGCACCATGGGCACGGCGGAACCCTTCAGCTTCCAGGACCCCAAGACGCGCGCGATCGTCGGATACGAAGTCGACATGTGCCAAGCCGTGGCCGACAGCCTGAAAGTACCCTTGGAACTCAAGCTGATCGCCGTGGAAGCCCGCATCCCCGAGCTGGTCGCCGGCCGCGTCGACCTGATTGCCGCCAACCTGGGATGGACGCCGGAGCGTGCGCAGCAGATCGATTATTCGTTCCAGCATTTTGCCAGCCTGCAGAAGGTGCTGGCACGCGAATCCGACAAGGACCTGAAGTCGCCCGCCGACCTGGCGGGCAAGCGCGTGAGCGCCGTGCGCGGTTCGTCGTCCGAAGCGGGCGCACGCAAGCACATCCCCAACGTGGAGACCGTGACGTTCAAGGATCCCAGCGGCGCCTTCCTGGCGGTCCAGCAGGGCAAGGTCAGCGGCTTCGTGATCTCCGAGCTGAACGCCGTGAAGTTCAAGGCCCAAGCGGCGAACAGCCCGGTACCGGTCAAGCTGCTGGAGCCCGCGCTGTTCCTCGAGCCCTGGGGCATGGGCATGCGTAAAGGGGACACCGAATTCCGCAACCACGTCAACAAAGTCCTGACGGACATGGATGCATCGGGCCAGGCCGATCGCATCTACGACAAGTGGTTCGGCATGGACACCCTCTACAAAATGAAGCGCGAGTTCAAGATCGCGGAAATCACGGGCTGATTTCCGCCGGTGGAGATTTGGAGTCTTGGGTAGATGCATTACGTTTTTGATTTTGGCGCCATCTTCCAGGGCGAGTACCCGGATATATTGCTCAGGGGGTTATTGACCACCCTGGCGCTGACCGGGCTCGCCTGGGTGCTGGCCTTCGCGATCGGCATGCTGCTCGCCGTCATACGCATGACGGGGTCTCGGCTGGCGAACGGCATCATCAGTCTGTACGTTGCCTTTCATCGCAACGTGCCGATGCTGGTGCACATCCTCTTCTGGTATTTCGGCATACCGCAGCTGCTGCCGGTGTCCGCAGTGGACTGGCTGAACAGCCATGGCAGCGAGTTTCCGCTCGCGATGGTCGCCATTGCGCTGGTGACTTCCGCATATGTCTGCGAGGACTTGCGCAGCGCAGTCAGATCGATACCGTCGGGGCAGATCGAGGCATCGCGCGCGCTGGGCTTGAGCTTCCTGAGGACGATGCGCAAGGTGGTCTTGCCGCAAGCCTTCCGGATCGCCATCCCGCCCTTGCTCAACCAGACCCTGCTGCTGTTCAAGAACACCAGCCTGGCCATGGCGATAGGGGTGATGGAGCTTACGGCGGCCGGTCGTGAAATCGAAAACTATACCTTCAGGACGTTCGAAGCCTATGCGGCCGTAACGGTCATCTACCTGGGTATCTCCTTTCTTATCATGTGGGGCGGCGCAGTGTTGTCGCGTCGCGTCCGGATCGTGGGAGCGCGTTGAACCATGTGGGAGATTCTTCAAGACAATGCGCTATTGCTGCTGATCGGCCAGTATCCGCATGGACCCATAGGCGGTCTCGCGGCGACCCTGGGCCTGGCAGCAATCAGCCTGCTGCTGGCCTTTCCAGGTGGCATATTGCTGGCGCTGGGGCGGGTCAGCCCCTACCGGATTTTCTACTTGCCGGCATCGGCCATCGTGTATGTGGTGCGCGGCCTGCCGCTGCTGATGTTCATTTTCTGGGCCTATTTTTTCGTGCCGCTGATCATCGGACGGCCGGTGGCCGGCGCCACGACCATGGTCGTGGCCCTGGTGATCTACGAAAGCGCCTACTTGGCCGAGATCATACGCGCCGGCATACAAGCCTTGCCGGATGGGCAACAAGAGGCGAGCAGGGCGCTGGGCATGTCGTATATGCAGACCATGCGCAAGGTGATTTTGCCGCAAGCCTTGTTCAACATGCTCCCAAGCATGCTTAGCCAGTTCATTTCCACGGTCAAGGAAACTTCGCTCGCCTATGTGATAGGCGTGCAGGAATTGACTTACGCCGCAAACCAGATCAACAGCGTACTGCTGACCAAGCCGCTGGAAGTCTTTACCTTGCTGGCATTAACATACTTTGTATTGAATTTCGGCCTGACATGCCTGGTTGCGCTCACCGAACGGATGATCAAGCGCAAGCGCAGCGGGCAGGCCGTGAAGGTGGCAACGACATGATCCGATTTTCCCAGGTCAACAAGTGGTATGGCGACTACCATGCCCTCAAGGATATCAACGCGCACGTCAAGCCGGGCGAGGTCGTGGTGGTTTGCGGCCCCTCGGGGTCGGGCAAGTCCACACTGATCCGCACGGTCAATCGCCTGGAGCCGATCGAAAAAGGCACCATTACAGTGAACGGCAAGGATGTCTACGACAAGCGCAATCAGATCGATGAGCTGCGCAGTCATATCGGTTTCGTATTCCAGCAATTCAATCTGTTTCCCCACCTGAGCGTCATTGAGAATCTGACACTCGCTCCTTTGCAGTTGAAGCGCGCCAGTAAAAGCGAGGCGCGGGAAAGGGCGATGCAATTGCTAGAGCGGGTCGGTCTGGGCCACAAGGCAGACGCCTATCCTTTGCAGCTCTCGGGCGGACAGCAGCAGCGCGTCGCCATTGCGCGCGCTTTGTGCATGAATCCGCCGGTCATGCTGTTTGACGAACCCACCAGCGCGCTGGATCCCGAGATGGTGGGCGAAGTGCTGCAGGTGATGAAGCTGCTGGCCAAGGAGGGCATGACCATGGTGTGCGTGACGCACGAAATGGGCTTTGCCCGCGAAGTGGCCGACCGGGTCTGGTTCATGGATGCCGGCAGCATTGTCGAAACGGGCACGCCGGACGAGTTCTTCAACAGGCCGCAAAGCGCGAGGGCGCAGAAATTCCTCAATGAAATCCGCCATTAAGGCTTTTTAGCGCTCGCGCCGCGGCGCGCCACACCGTCCATGCTTACATTCAAACAGATCGAAGCCCTGTACTGGGCCGTGAAGCTCGGCACGTTCTCTGCGGCGGCGGACAAACTGCATACGACGCAGTCCGCGATCACCAAGCGTATCCAGGAACTGGAAAGCAAATTCGACATCGTGCTGTTCGACCGCAGCGGCCACAAGGCGGCCTTGGTGGGCAAAGGCCACGAGATTTTCGCCATCGCCGAGAAAATGCTGGCCGATCGCGACCAGTTGGTGGCACGGCTGGAAGGGCATAATGTGCTCACCGGCACCTTGCGCTTCGGCATTACGGAAATCATGGCCATGACCTGGCTGCCGTCCCTTATCCGTATCTTGCGTTCGCGCTATCCCAACATCGACCTGGAGCCGCGCATCGATATGGCCGGTGAGCTGCAGAAGCAGTTGCTGTCGGGTGAGATCGATCTGGCCTTTCTGAATCACAAGTTTCTGGATGGCCAGTTGGTGTCGCAGCCTTTGCGCGAGCTTGAGTTCGCCTGGATGGGCTGTCCGGATCAGTTGGATGCCGACAAAGTCTATACGCCGGCGCAATTGGCCAGGATGCCCTTGCTGCGCCAGTCGCAGGAGTCGGCGTTGAACACGGTGTACGACGAATGGCTGAGCCCCCACATCGCCAAGAAAAACCTTTTCACGATCAATAGCCTGATCGCGATGGCCGGCTTGGCAGCCGCGGGTTTCGGCATCTGCTGCCTGCCGCGCGAGTATTTTTCCGACATGGTGCGGCAGAAACAACTGGTGCTGCTGAAGACCACCGTGCCGGCTCCCAGCACCTTGTACTGCGCTGCCTATCGCCGCGAGGCGGGCTCCATCTTTTACGAGAGCGTCGCGCAACTGGCGAAGGATTGCTGCGACTTTTCGAAGGCTCGGGGTCAGACCCCGTACGGGGCCTGACCCCAGGCAATGGCCCCATGCATCGAGGTTCGGGGTCAGACCCCGCATGGGGTCTGACCCCCCACAATAGCCTGGATGCCGGCTCCGATATCAAGGATGTGCTGGTCGTGCATGGCCGGTCCGGCGACCATGAGGCCTACCGGTGCCGTGCCGGGTTGGTGGCAGGGCAGGGACAACGCGCAGCCATCCAGGAAGTTGATCAGCGTGGGGTTGCGGAGTATGAGTCCGTTCGCGGCGAAGTAGGCGTCGTCCGACGCTTGGAGATCCTGGATTTTCGGGGCGACGACGGGCGAGACCGGCATGAGCAGGGCATCGTATTGGCGTAGCCGGGCTTCGACCGAGGCGATCCAGTTCTTGCGTGTTTGCAGCAGCTCGATGTAGTCGGCGGACGAGATGTCCTTGCCGCGCTTGATGCGGGAGGAAACCCTGGGGTCGTATTCGTCGGGCCTTTCGGTGATCAGGGACCGGTGCCAGGACCAGGCTTCGGCGCAGACCAGGCCTCCGAGCCGGTTGATATAGGGAAGCTGATCGAACTCGGGCAGGTCGATGGTTTCGACGCCGGCACCGGCTGCCTTGAGGGATTCCAGCGCTTGCTGGAAAGTGCTGCGGACATGGTCGTCCGCGCCTTCCATGACCATGGATGACGGAACGGCGAAGCGCATGTTCGAGGCTTGCACGGCTTTCGGCGCCTTGTACGCCTGGCCGGACAGGACCGCATCCACGATGGCGCAGCATTCCACCGAGGCGGCGAGCGGCCCGATGGAGTCGAGGCTGAAGGAAAGCGGCAGCGCGCCATCGGCGGGAACGCGCCGGGCCGTGGGTTTGAATCCGACCAGTCCGTTGAAGGCGGAAGGAATGCGGATCGATCCGCCAGTATCGGTGCCGATGGCGGCCACGGCCATCTGGTCGGCGACCGATACGCCGGCACCCGAGGACGAGCCGCCGGGTATGCGTCCGGCCGCGCGGTCCCATGGGCTGCTTGGCGTACCGTAGTGCGGGTTGAGTCCCAGTCCGGAGAAAGCGAACTCGGTCATGTTCGTCTTGCCGACGATGATGGCGCCCGCGTTGATCAGGCGCTGTACGATTTCCGCGTTGGCCTGTGCCGGCGGCGCATTTTTCAGCACGGCGGAGCCGGCCCAGGTGACGCGGCCCGCGACATCGAAAAGGTCCTTGACGGAAACAGGCAGGCCGTCGAGTGGCGAGCGCACGAGGCCCGCCGCCCGCAGTGTGTCGGCGGCGCGGGCGGCCGCACGGGCTTCATCGTGGAAAACCTGGGTAAAGACGCGCCGGCCTTCTCCGTTGGAATCGTCGATGCGCGCCAAGGCCGCCTCGGTCAGTTCCAGCGAGGTAGTCTTGCCTTGTGCGAGTTGTTCCTGGAGGGCGCGGATGGTGGGAAGCATATCGGTGGCCTTGCGGTATTACTTGGAAGGTTGATGAAAGTCAGGCGATTTCAGGCAGGATATCGAGGGTATAGCGGTGCTTGATACTGCGTTGCCTGCGTGGATCGTGGAGCTCCATGGTAAACGATGGCGAGGGGCGGATGCCGCCAATGGCCGCCACGGTGCCGCAAGTCATGCCGCAATGCTCGGGGATGGTGTCTTGCCCGAAATGGCCGCGCACGAGTTCTTGAGGATGGCGCAGCTCGGCCAGCGGGCCCTCCTGGTACAGCACGGTCTTGCCTTGTTCTTCTATCCATGCCCGCAGAAGGAGTTCGTCCCAGTGGTCCGCGACGTCTTCATAAAGCCAGGCCTGAGTGGCGACGGGCTTGACGCACAGCTGCTTGGACAGGGCGACGCTGTGCGCCTCGAGCTTGCGGTCGGTATGGTCCGACGCCAGGCTGACGAGCGTCCGGCCCTGGCTGGAAAACAGGAAGACCTCGGCCTCGCCCGAAGAGCCGTCGCCCACGACCTGGACTTCCTGGTCCTGGATGAGCTGGTTGGCGGCGATGCGGTAGTAAAGGGGGACGGCGCTGGGGCGCGGGACGCCGATGGCGGCCAGTTCCTGGATATGGTGTTCGATGGCATCCAGGTCGCGGCCCGCCCAGCCGGCGACGATGCAAGTGGCGATGTCGGCGTCGATCCGGTGTTCGGACTGATCGGCGAGCAGGAGTTTGAACGAGAGTTTCACGATTGCCTCGGGTGATGGTTAACTGAAGACGCGTGGCAGCCACAAGGCCAGGTCGGGCACGATGGCAAGGACGGCCACCATGGCGATGAGCATGATGACGAACGGCAGGCTGCCGATCATGACGGCGTTCATGCTGCCGCTGGTGCGCAGGCTCTGGACCACGAAGAGGTTCAGGCCCACGGGCGGGGTGATCAGTGCGACTTCCACCAGGATGATGATGACGATGCCCAGCCAGACGGGATCGTAGCCCAGCGCGATCATGATGGGCGCCACGATGGGGATGGTGGTGATCATCATGGACAGGGTTTCCATGAAGCAGCCCAGCACCAGGTAGAACACCACCAGGATGAGCAGCATGGTCGTGGGGGAAACGTCCAGGCCGGTAATGGTTTGCGTGAGTGCCGTCGTCAGGCCGGTCGCCGCCATGATGAAATTCAGGAAGGCGGCGCCGATGACGATCAGCATGATCATGGCGGTGGCTTTCATGGTGCCTTCCAGGACGTCCCGCATCATCGCCAGTGTCAGGCGGCGCATGCTTGCCGCAAGAATGAGCGCGCCTACGACCCCGAGGGCCGCCGCCTCGGTGGGCGTCGCGATGCCCGCATAGATGGAGCCCACCACCAGCATGAAGATGCCCAGGGGCGGTACGAGATGTACCAGGCTGGCCATGCGCTGGCCCCAGGTAGCGGATATTTTTTCTCCGCCCCATTTTGGCTTTGCGATGCAGGCGATGGCGATGGCCAGCATGAACAGCGCCGCCATGGCAAGACCCGGGATGATGCCCGCCAGATAAAGGCGGGGAACCGAGGTGTTGGTCAGCACGCCATAGATGATCAGGTTGATGGAAGGCGGGATGAGAATGCCCAGTGCGCCGCCGGCCGCCAGGCTGCCCAGGAAGAGGGATTCGTTGTAGCCCTTTTTTTGTATCTGGGGAATGGCGACCGTGCCGACGGTGGCCGCGGTGGCCACGCTGGAGCCGGACGTGGCGGCAAAGAGCGCGCTGGCACCGATGTTGGCGTGCATCAGCCCGCCGGGAAGCCAGGACAGCCACAGGCTCATGGCGTTATACATTTTCTCGGCAAGGCCCGACCGGAGCAGGATCTCGCCCAACATCACGAACAGGGGAATGGCAACCAGCAGGAACTCATTGCTGGTGGACCATGAGACTTCGCCGATGGCGCGGGTCAGCGGCAGCATGGAGTACAGCGGATCCAGGATCAGGCCGAGGACGCCCAGCGCCGCGCCGACCGGTATGCTGATGCCCAGCAGGACGAGCAGAAGGACAAGCGAGGTGGTAACCATTACGCGTCTCCCTTTACCATGCGTACGCCGGCTTCGGCTTCTTCGGCCGCTTCTTCCTGCGTGCTGCGTATGCCGCAGATGGCTCGCACCGTGTCAATGTCGCCTGTGACCAGCGCGATGGACGACCGGATGAGCATGAGCGCAAGGACGATGCATAGCCAGATCAGACCGATGACCCAAAGGAATTGGGGAATCCATAAAGGGGTCGCCATGACCGTATTGGCCGTGGCGTTCCGCTCCCAGGATAGTGCCGCGACGTCGCCTGCGTACCAGGTAAGATAGATGGCGAATACCGCCAGGCCCACCAGCGCGACCCAGTCGAGCAAGGCGCAGACGCGCGCAGGCAGTAGCTGGTAGAGCGCATCGATGCGGATGTTGGCGCGCTGCAGCGTGGCGAACGCCAGCGCCCACGAAATGCTGATGGCAAAGGCATAGCCCGAGAGCTCGTCGGATCCGCCCAAGGCGAAGCTGAAGAACTTGCGGGTGATGATGTCTGCCGTAATGTAAAGGGCACTGGCCAGCGTGAGCGCGCCGGCCACCCATATGGCAAGGCGCGACAGAGAGGTCGCCGCATTAAGCAGGCGACCAAGAAGAGCGTAGCGTTCCGCAGATGTTTTCATGATCTTCACCGCGATGGTAGATCGGGTGGCGGCCTGTAGCGGCCGCCACCCGTGCACACTAGGGGCTTACTTCTTGGCGGTGACGCCCAGGGCCTTGCCGATGGTGTCGTTGAAGTCGGCCACGCATTCGGCCGAGCAGCGCGCCGCCCATTTCGGCACGACGGTCTCGGCGGTGATCTTCTTGAGCAACTGGCGGTCGGCGTCGGTAGGCTCAACCAGCTTCATCTTGCCCTTTACCGGTTGCGTGCATGCATCCGCGCCTGTATTGCAGTCATAGCCTTCCTGGGTTTCGCGCGCCGCCGCCTCCCAGATGGCATTGGTCATGACCTTGATGTTCTTTTGCAGGAAGTCCTGGACCTTGGGATCGAGCTTGTCCCAGTAGGCCTGGTTGGCCGCGTGGATCTGCTGGTTCCAGTTGATGGGCAAGGCATACAGGTGGGTGCTGACCTCGTACCATTTGGCGGAATATCCCGACATGGAACCGGTGATGGCGCAGTCGACGACGCCGTTCTGCAGGGCGGGAACGACTTCGCCGAAGGGGATGGTGACGCTCGTGCCGCCCAGCGCCTGCACGAATTCCGCCGTGGTGCGGCTGCTGGTGCGCACTTTCTTGCCCTTGACGTCGGACAGTCCCGCGATCTGCGCGTTGCAGAACAGTACTTGAGCGGGATAGGTCGAGAAGCCGAGGACCTTCACGTTGTTCTTGCCGTAGAACTTTTCATAGACGGGCTGGAACGCCTCGGTTATTTGCTTGGCCGTCTTGACGTCGGGTGCCAGGCCGGCAAGGTCGATGGCTTCGTTGATGGGATTGTCGCTGGCGAAATAGGCGATGGTCGCCGTGCCGATGGGAATGACGCCCTGGCCGACCAGCCGCAGGATCTCCGGCCCCTTCAGGCCCATGTCGTTGAAGCCCTTGATGGTTGCCGTGACCTGGCCCTCGGACAGCTCGGGGACGGTCTTGGTCCAGAACGGCTGCTCGTGATTCTGGTAGGCGGTCAGGTTGCTGAGGCCGCCGACGACCTGGAGCTGTGTCTTGGGCAGTCCTGCCACCTTGTCCTGGGCGAAGGCGCCCGAGCCCGCCAGCAGGGCGCCGGCCGCGAATGTCGAAATAAGCAGTGCTTTCATGTGAGTCTCCTTATGGTGTCCAAATGGTTACGGACGGAACGTTTACAGTCTCAAAACGACGCGATGCTGGTGTTGCTGATATCGGTGATCAGCATGTGCCCCGGTGCATGGGTGATGCTGAATTCGGGCTTGACGGTGTGGATGACGGCCTGCGGGGTGACGCCGCAGGCCCAGAAGACCGGAATTTCGTCTGCATGAACGGGAACCGGGTCGCCGTAGTCGGGTTGTTGTATGTCGTGGATGCCGATCAGGGAAGGGTCGCCCAGGTGTACGGGCGCCCCGTGCACGGACGGAAAGCGAGAGGTGATCTGGATGGCGCGTATGGCGTCGCCGGCCTTCATGGGGCGCATGGAAACGACCAGCGGGCCTTGCAGCTTGTGGGTGCCGGCGGTGGGGATGTTGGTCCGGTACATGGGGACATTGACGCCCATGCTGATATGGCGGACATCGATGCCATCGGCCACGAGCGCTTCCTCGAAGGAAAAAGAGCAGCCGATCAGGAAAGACACCAGGTCGTCGCGCCAGACCTCGTCGAGACTGGCGGGCTCGGATACGAGCTTGCCATGATGCCAGACCCGATACTTGGGCACGTCGTTGCGCAGGTCGATGTCGTGGCCCAGGGAGGGCACGGCATGCTGGCCGGGCTCGGTGACCGCGAGCAAGGGGCAGGGCTTGGGATTACGCTGGCAGAAGAGCAGGAATTCGTCCGCCAGGGATGACGGCAGGATCATCAGATTGGCTTGCACGCAGCCCGGCGCCAAACCCGCGGTGGGACCCGTGTGTCGGCCTTGCCGGATGAGGGCGCGGCTATGCTGCGCCGCCTCCGCGAGCTTTTCATGAGAGTTTGAACGCATCGCCATGGTGGTCATTCATGCTCCAGAAGTGATTGCGGTTTATTGCATCCTAACTCCGGTTTTGTGTCCAATCGTTCGTTTGCATATGGTGCGATAAATTTTTCTTATGTCTGGGCTGACGCTTTTGCGACCCGTTGAGCCAGTCGTGCGACCGTCCGGACGGTATGGCTGTCGGGCGAGTCGACCCAGCACGCATAAAAACCCAGGGCTTCGGGCGTTTTCTCTACATCGAGCACGCAGAGCTTGCCTTCCAGTATTTCTTCCCGAATGACGGCGGGGGCGATGACGCTCGGGCCTATGCCCCGCAAGGTCATTTGTACGATGGTACTGAGCGATGCGCTTCCGTAGATGCGCGGTGTCTTGATGCCCGCCCCTTCGAGCAGCGCCTTGATCGCCTGGTACGGCTGGCTGACCGTGGGGTAGGTAATGATCGGATAAGCGCCCAGTTCGGTCAAGGAAACGGGCTTTTGTTGCAGCTTCAGGCGAGGGCTGGCGATCCAGGCCAGCTCGTAGTCGCAGAGATACAAATGGCACTCCCGAGGAGACTGAGGCTGCCCCACCAGAAAAGCGAGGTCGATCTGGTGCGCGGCGAGCTGCGCGCGCAGCACATGTGAAGTATCTACGTGAAGCTCCACGACCAGGGCCGGGTACTTCTGATGCAGCGCGTCGATGAGGTGGTGCAGCCAGGTATGCACCAGGGTTTCGCTGGACCCCAGCCTCAACGTGCCGCGAACCGCGTTCTGGGCCTTGGCGACCGTCAGCATTTCGTTGCGCAGTTCGAGCATGCGATGCGCGTGCGACAGAAGTTCCTGGCCTTTCTCCGTCAGTTTGATGCCTCGGGCGCCGCGCTCGAAGAGGCGGGTCGTCATGGATTTTTCCATGGCGGCGATGCGTTGCGAGATGGCGGGCTGGGTCGTATTGAGCTTTTCCGCGGCTGCCCGGAAGCTGCCGAGTTCGGCAACCCACACAAACGCATCTATTTGCTTGAAATCCATCATTTTGTTTATGTGTATCATTTTTCCCGCCCGGAAGCGGGTAGTATGATGCGATTCGTCACGCATCGCCGCAAGCCTTACCATGCCCCAAGACCACAATGCTGTCGCCCCGGAAGCGCTCATGCCCAGCCACATGGACTATTTCGACGTTACGCCAATTTCCTTGTGGCTGGAAGACTATAGCGAACTGCGCGCCCTGTTCAATGCATGGCGCGCACAGGGGGTCACAGACCTGCGCGCCTTCGTGGCGCGCGAGCCGCAGCGCTTGAAGGAATGTTCCGACAGCATACGCTTGTTGCGGGTCAATCGGGCCACCTTGTCTTTGTATGCGGCCGATTCGTTCGACACGCTTTCGCGCCGGCTGAGCGAAGTGCTGCGGGACGAAACCTACGGGGCGCTGACGAGCGAGCTTGAAAGGCTGTGGCAGGGCGAACTTACGTTTGAAAGCCAGAGCGTGAACTACGCGCTCGACGGGCGGCGCATGGACATTCTGCTGAAGGGCGTGGTGCTCCCCGGGCACGAATCCGACTGGGGGCGCGTGCTGGTGTCCATCGAGGACATCAGCCAGCTGGAGGACGCCCGGCGCAGTATCGCAGAAAGCGAGCACTATACCCGCGGGCTTTTCGAGCAAAGTCCGGTGTCGCTGTGGGTCGAGGACTTTTCCGCGATCAAGCTCCTGCTCGACGAAATCCGGGGCCGGGGGATCGTGGACTTTCGAACCTTCATCGACGTGCATCCCGAATTCGTGGAGCGCTGCCTGTCGGAAATCAAGGTGCTCGATGTAAACCGCTACACCTTGAAGATGTTCGGCGCATCGAGCAAGACCGACCTGGTGGGCAGGATGCCGGAGATCTTCCGCGACGAGGTACATGTTTCGTTCGGCATGCAGCTGCAGGACCTATGGGACGGCAAGCTGTTCCAGCAGCGCGAAGTGATGAACTACGCCCTGGATGGAAATCCACTGTATGTGCATCTGCAGTTTTCGGTGTTTCCAGGCCACGAAGACAGCTGGGACAAGGTCCTGCTGGCCTTGACGGACATCACCGCCCGCAAGAAGGCTGAAGCCTATCTGGAATATCTGGGCAAGCACGATGTCCAGACAGGGCTGAAGAACCGGTCCTTCTACGTAGAGGAACTGGCTCGGCTGGAAAGGAAAAAGCAATACCCCATTACCGTCATTTTCATCGATTTGAATGACTTGAAGGGCGTGAACGATACGGTGGGGCACATGGTGGGCGACGCATTGCTGCGGCGTACTGGCGAGGTGCTGTCGCAGGCCATCGACAAGCTCCATCACGCGGCGCGGATAGGCGGAGACGAATTCGCCGTGCTCATGCCGGGGGCAAGCGAGGAAACGGGCGCCGTGGTGGTGGACAACATTCGCAAGCTTACGCAGCTGAACAACGACTTCTACACGGGCCCGGCCCTGAGTCTTTCGATCGGTGTTGCGACCTGCCACAAAGGCATGGCCCTGGAGGATGCCTTGCGCGCCGCGGACCTGGCCATGTACGAGGAAAAGCGCGCCTACTACAAAAGTGGAATTGCACGCGACCGTCGCGCCTGAGCGCTTCGGCATGGACTACAATCAGGCATGCTTCCCTCTGTAGCGAAATTGTTTCTCATGCGCGAGCGGGCGTGTCGCCAAGCTTGCGCCCGCGCTTTGCGCTGCGAGCTCCTGGTTTCCCAGGAGCTCGCAGCGCGTTCGGCGTATGCGCGCGCCAAACCGGGCTAAGAACACCGCGCTTTTCGTGCCGCGGCCAGTCTCGCGTTTCCCCGTTCACCCAGCCAAACCCCCAAGCCTGCTCCATATCGCATGATGCGATGGTGTCTGCATGGCTACATCCAGAGAATGCAAAGACATGCAACTCACCAAAAAATTCGTCAAAGCCAAGAATCCATGCACGTCGGGCTATCGTTGGTTCCTGAAGGACCGCAACGGCCAGGGCGACTACCAGGAAATCCTGGACGCGCTGGTGGCCGATAATCGCATCGACGATGCGTGCTGGCTGCTCGATCAGTTCGGTGCAACCGACGAGGTCCTGACGCTGGATTACGTGGACGCCAATGCCATCGTGTTTGCCGGCACGCTGATCGTGCGGCAAGGCATCAATGTCGACACGGTCGTCAGGGCCGGGCAGAAAATCGTCGCCGGCGGAGGCATCAAGGCGGGCACCGACATCGTGGCCGGGCAAGACATCCAGTCCAAGGGCAGCATCATAAGCGGCGGCCATATCCGGGCCGAGGGCGACGTGAGCGCGGATTGGGGCATCGAAGCGGCATCGCGCATCGAATGCGGCGGCAACCTGCGGGCGCAATGGGATATTTGCGCCGGGCAGGGCGTGGCGGTCACGGGCGACATCCGCGCGGGGCAGTCGTTGCAAGCCGGCGGTTCGATCAAGTGCGATCAAGGCATCAAGGCCGGGCGCGACATCAAGGCCGAGCATGACATCGTCGTGGCGCGCGGCATTCAATCGGGCGGATCCATCATTGCGGGCAACCATATTGAAACCGGCTGGGGGATTTTGTCGGGTTGCGATATCGTGGCGGACGGTTCCATCAAGGCGGGTGAGGGACTGGTTGCGGACGGACTGATCGAGCCGGGACTGGGCCACGGCGTCTATGCCGGCTTGCGCGTGCGCCTGGACGCCTGGGCGGACGCGGCGCGCGTGGTGGCGCGGGCGCGACCGCGCCAGTTGGTCAGTGGCTACTGGTGCGGCGCCGAGGCTTGAGCGAGCACCTCGATACGTTTGAAGTCCATGCGCAGCAAGGCGTCGCGGACCTCGCTCAGGAAGCCGGAATCCTGAGGATGGGAACGGGCCGCGGCGCTCAGCCATTCCTCGATGCGGCTCAGTTCGCCGGCCTGAGCCAGCAAGGCGAGGTCGCGCAGGCCGGCGTAGGGCAGCTCGCCAGCCGCCGCTCTTGACGAGGTGGTGCTGCTTCGTGCCTTCGAGTCGGCGCCGCGCCAGTGTGCCGGCCTGCCGTCGGCGATGTCGACCGAAATCTGGAATTGGAACCGGCTGCCCTTGCCTGGACTGCTCTCCACGGTCAGGCTGCCACCCATTTTTTCGATGAGATTGCGGGCGATGTGCAAGCCCAGCCCTACGCTGCCCGGGGTGGCCCGGAGCTGGTTGTATGGCTTGAAAATTGCCGCCTGGGATTGCGCGGCGATGCCGATGCCCGAATCGCTCACCGAGAACTCGAGTGCGCAACGCTTGCCCGTGATGCTGGCTTCGACACTCAGGCGGATGACGCCATCGCGGGTGAACTTGGCCGCATTGGACAGCAGATTCAGCAATACTTGTTTGAGACGGGTTTCGTCCAGGCTCAGGACGGACGGCAGGGCTGAATCGGCGCTCGCCTTGAATACATTGTTCTGCTGGGTGCTCAGTGCAATCGCGTAACCGGCGATTTCATCGAGGAAATCATTGACAGGCACTTGCATGGGCCGGATCGTCAGCGGGAGTTCGGTCTTCGCGCACTCCAGGAGCTGATCGATCAGGACAAGCTGATAATTCACGCTGCGCTCGATGGCCTGCACATGTGGCGCCTGTTCCGGCGTTTCCGTATTCTTCAGCAGACGCACGTAGCCGGCGATGGTGGCCAGAGGCGCACGCAGGTCGTGGCCGATATGGCTGAGCATTTCCGACTGTCTCCGGTTTCTTTCATCGGCTTCATGCAAGGCCCGGTTCAGCTCGTCCGAAAACGCAAGAGCTTGCCGGGCGGAGGAGTGCCGGCGGCGGTTCTGGATGAACCACATGGTGAGCAGCGGCAGGCTGAACGCCAGACCGGCAAGAGCGATGAGGGGATGGGTGCCGGGGTTCTCCAGGCCGACCCAGCGCAACTGCTCGGTGAAGAGACCGCCGCGCTCCAGCGCCCGCAACAGCGTGTGGGCGAAGAAAAAAGCGCTCGTCAAGATCAGCAGGCGCAAGGATCGTGAGGATCTGCGCAGCAATAGCAGCGCGGCGATGGGAAGAGCAATGGCGTAAAGCAGGGCGAGCCGGGCGACGATATCGTCCAGGCCGCCCAGGTCGACGCAGAGGGAAGCGAAGGCCAGCACGGCCTGCACGCCCGCAAGCAGCTTGACGCATTTTCTTGCCGGAGCATGATGCGGATCGTTTTTGGTCATGCTGAGCAGAAACAGCAGGAAGAGGGAGAGCGCGGCATGGCCAAAGGCATGAGGCGCCCGGGCGGCCCACTCCGTGGCTTCGGGCCACAAGTAAAGTTTCGCATACCCGCGCAGCGACGCTTCGTACAGCGTGGTCGTGGCGCCGAGCAACGACAGGACACCCAGCGCGCCGCTTTTGAGCTGGAATGCGACCAGCAGGCTGCACAAGGAGATGCTCAGCAGGCCGCCGAACAGCATGCCGATAAGCAGGTTGTCATGTTCTTCCGCGAGAAAGTATGCCGACTGCGCGTAGAGGGAGGGGTAAAGCGTGAACCTCTTGCTGTTCTGGATGCGCATCAGGACCCGGCGTTCGCTGCCTGCCGGCAACTCGATCACCAGCGCTTGTTCGCGGGCGGTATCGGCGCTTTGCGCGGAGACGGGAACCCATCTTCCTGTGGCAGTGTGGTACCAACCGTCATCCGTGCTCGTGTAGTAGTCGATGCGGTCGAGTTCGAGCGTTCCGGGCAGAAAACGCAAGGTCATGGGCATCGATTGATGATTGGCGACGGTGAAGGTCAGCCACCAAGTGGAGGACGGCGACAGCGATTGACGGGGCTCGAGCGCCGTTTCGTCGAAGGATATCGGCCTGTCCTGCGCCCAGGCCTGCACATCGTTCAAGTCCAGCAAGTGCGTAGTGTCTTCAAGAAGGTGAAGCTGCCCGCTCAGGGAAACAGGCCAGCGCAAACCATCATGCATGTCGAGACTGTGGGCATTGATTTGTGAAACCCAAGCCAGTAATAAAATTCTAAAAAAAAGTTGCAACATGTCATTGATGTAATAATTAATCGACTTTTCGTATTTGACCTCAAAATCTTAATGTCCATGGCTCCTCGCATCGGCCCGTACTGTCAAGGAGTGGAAACTATGGCTGCCGCGCCACACATTCTATTGATCGACGATAGCCCCGACGAATTGCGTCTGCTTGCCGAAATTCTGCGGGGCTGCGAATTTCGCCTGAGCGTGGCGTTTGACGGCGTACAGGGCTATGAGCGTGCCGTCGCGCGCGTGCCTGATCTCATCATGCTCGATGTGCGCATGCCACGGCAGGACGGATTCGCCACTTGCCGCCAATTGCAGGCGAACCCTCGCACGGCACACGTGCCTATCATTTTTCTCAGTGCGTCCTCTGAGCTGCATGAGCGCCTGGAAGGACTGAATGCTGGCGCCGTCGATTACGTGCTCAAGCCATTCTGGCCTGAAGAAGTCCTGGCCCGCATACGCGTGCACTTGAGGTACGCCAGCGCCGCCGGTGATCGGCTCGGGTACGACTCAAGGACGGCGGGAGCGGCGCCGCTGAAGAGCGAGGATGAAGTCCTGGTCCAGGCCGCCAAGCAGTATCTGGTGGAAAAGCTGGCTTATCCGCCCCGCCTGCAGGAACTGGCGCAAGTTCTTGGCACAAACGAGAAACGGCTCACCCGGGCGTTCCGCAAGGTTTGCGGCACAACTGTCTTTGCTCACCTGCGAGAGCGGCGCATGAAAAAGGCCGAGCAGCTGTTGCGTGAAACCTCATTGAGCATTATTGCGATTTCCGAAGAGCTCGGGTTTTCCAGCGCCGCCAACTTTGCGACGGCATTCCTCGAGCATGCGGGTTCTTCGCCTTCCGCCTACCGTGAGCACCGATAATTCCGCCAATCAATGCAAAACGTCTGGGCGGCAAAGGAGGCCTGCATGTGCGCTCCTATAATCCTCTCACCATGAACGAGATCAGTTTTTATTTCGACCGCTACTACCGGAAGGCCGACCGCGTCATGCTGGGCGTGCTGTGGCTGCTGCTGTTACTGGCATTCGGCTTGGCGCCTCTGCACGATACGCTCAAATGGGCGCTGCTTATCGGTCTGCCAGTCGTGCTGGCGGTGACGGCCCTGGTGATCCTTTTGCCGGCTCGCCTGGCGACGCGCTGCGCCATGGCCGCCGCGTTCATGGTGATGACCGGGCTGCACATCCATCAAGCGAATGGCGTCACGGAACTCCACTTCGGTGTGTTCGTTCTGCTGGCCGTCCTGCTTTGCTACCGCGACTGGGTAGTCATTCTTGTGGCGGCCACGGTCATAGCCTTGCATCACCTCAGCTTCAATTATCTCCAGACGCTGGGTTATGGCGTCATCTGCTTCACCGAACCGGGTTTCTCGCGCGTGCTGGTCCATGCGGCGTATGTCGTTGTCGAATCGACCATGCTTTGCTACGTGGCGCTGTGGATGCATCGCGATGCGCTGCAGGCCGCCGAGCTGCATGTGCTGGTCGATACCTTGCACGCCGACGGCGGCAGCAAAATCAACCTGTCCACGCGGCGGATCGAAGCGCGCACGCCCAGCGCACGATCGCTCGGCGAAGCACTGGGCGCGGTATCGCAGGCCGTGACCGGAGTACGCGACGGTTCGCAATCCATCGTTCAGGCGGTGAGGCAGGTGGCGGGAGGCAATCGCATCCTGCACGAGCGCACCGAAGAACAATCGGACGCGGTCGACGAGGCCGTCGCGTCCATGGCACAGTTGTCGGCCGTGGTGGAGCGTAATACAGGACGGGCTTCGGATGCCAATGCGCTGGTGGCCTCTGCCGCGCAACAGGCTACACAGAGCAATCAGACCGTCGCCGAACTGGTGACGGCCATGGGAGACATCAGTGCGATATCCGGTCAGATCGGTGAAATTGTGGCGGTGATCGACGGAATTGCATTCCAGACCAATATCCTGGCGCTCAATGCGGGTGTCGAGGCGGCTCGCGCAGGAGAGCAGGGGCGCGGCTTTGCAGTGGTGGCCAGCGAAGTGCGCAGCCTGGCGCAGCGCAGCGCGAGCGCGGCGCAGGAAATCAAAGCCTTGATCGAAAACTCTGTAGCCACCATAGAACATGGAGGAGCGCTGGTCGAACGCGCGGGCGGAGCCATGACGCAACTGGCGGAATCCGTCCAGGAAGTGGCCCAGGCCTTCGACAGTATCGCTCGGTCCCATCACGAGCAGGTCTCGGGATTGGCGGATGTCAATCGGGCGATTGCGCGCATAGACGGCATAGCCGGGCAGAATGCGGCCTTGGTCGAGCGTGCGAACGCGGCGACGGAAATGTTGCAGCGACACGCCGAACGGCTGGGGGATATGATGGATTCCTTCCAACTAGACGGCGGGGCGCAGGGCCGCGCGCTCGCGCGTCTTGCTCCACAGTCGATCGTGTAGGGGGAGCAGCACCACGTTGCAGATGGGTTCAAGGATCGCCGCGAGCCCGCCCGTCGCGACTGAGCCGGTAAATACATAGGTAACGGTGAAGGCCACCGACATATGCAGTAAGACTTGACTGGTTTTCTGAGCGAGCATCAGCATGAAATTCTCCGTATATCTGTTTTATTAATGATAATTAATCTCATTAATAAGATACACTTGCTTTTTTTCATTGCTGCAATAGCTTCTGCCTATCGGCTCACTCGCGCTGCAAGTATTGAAGTTTATCCGGCACCGACGCCCAACGGGCATGGTCGGACATGGGCGGCTGCACCACGCTCAGGCGCTTGAATGCGGGATGGTCGGCCAATTCTCGATTGATTTCGATGAAATGACGCTGATCCGCGGGAATTTCATGATCGCTCACAATGGCGCCCACCGGGCACTCCGCGACGCAGATGGAGCAATCGATGCACTCGTCGGGGTGTATGACCAGGAAATTCGGTCCTGCGAAAAAACAGTCCATGGGACAGACGGCGACGCAATCCGTGTATTTGCACTGGATGCACGCCTCGGTTACTACGAAAGTCATGATAGGAAACCAGGTGCCGCCAAGGGCGGATGCTGCGCTTGCGGCATGCCCGATTTCCAGGGAGGCTACGAGCAGGTGACAAGCGCGGGGTGGTCCGCGTTTTCCAGGATACGGCGTACGCGGTCCTGCCAATTGTAGGCGAACGAATGTTTCAGTTCTTCGGTTGCGTCGTTGGCCAGGATCTTCCTGAGATCGGACATCAGCTCGGGCGCGCCGGGCACCTGTTCAGAATGGAACTCGGTCACCGTCTGCGCGCCGGTGTCCAGGCGTGTGTAGCGGATGGCGCCTGGGATCGCGACGCCGAAATGCAGCAGGTTGCGGCGATCATAGTTTCCGGCCAGGCCCTTGAAGCCGTTGTCGGTGGTTGCCCCGGTAATGAAACTGACCACGTTGGCGATTACGCCGGTCACGCCGTGGGTCTGCTCATCCTGGAAGTCGACCCGGATGCCGCCGCGCAGCGGCAGTTCGTCGCCATAGAGCCTTGCGAGGGCTGCCCGTGTCATGAGGTAGGCGCCCGCCACGGTGGGGCACGAATGGCCCGCCAGCTTCACCACATCAGCATAGGTGTACTCGATGATGCCCTTTTGAGCCGCGCCCAGCAGGCCGGACAAGGGATCATGCATGATGATGGTGGGGGCGGTGCGAAAGAAGTCGGGGGCTTGCATGAAGAGGGCTCCAGGGATGCATGGATACAGCGGCGGGAATGGACATGGCCGGTTGCGCCATGACGTTCCACTATAGCGGGCAAGCGAGTCGAATCGCTGGAAGTCCGGGCGCGCGACGTGGGTATGGAGCTCTTCCGGCGAGGCTGTGCCCGGGAGCCTTCGGCTGCAATATAATCGCGCCTATATAATAATCATTTTCATTCGTGTTGACAGAGGAGCCTGCCAATACGTTACCCGGAGGTTAAAGTTTTGCCTGCATCGCTATACTCAAATAATCGCCAGCGGATCGCCGCGTGGGCGCTGGCTTTAATGGTTGCTGTGCTGTGCATGGCCTTTAGCCTGGCGGATGCCAGGGCCGAATCCGCTCGCAGCATCGAATCGGCCTATGGCCCGGTCAAGGTGGAAGGCACGCCCAAGCGTATTGTCACCCTGAGCGAATCGGCGCTGGACACCGCTCTCGCACTGGGTTTGAAGCCGGTCGGAACCGTCGCGGCACGCGGTGGGGACGCCGTCTCGGTCTATCTGCAGGAAAAAGCCGGAAAGATCAGCATCGTCGGAACGACGCGCGAATACAACCTGGAATCCATTCTGGCGCAGCAGCCCGATCTCATCCTCGCCGCCAATGGCCTGAACAAGGAAATCTACGCCAAGCTGAGCAAGCTCGCACCGACGGTCGTCGCGCCGTATACGGGCCTCGACGATTGGCGCAAGAACGTCCGTATCTACGCCCAGGCGCTGAACCGGGGTAACGAAGCCGAGCAGGCGCTGACCGAACTGGACGGCCGCATTCAGGCCTTGCGCGCCAAGATGCCGGCCGGTACGACGGTGTCCGTGGCACGCTGGAATCCCCAAGGGCCGATACTCATGTCCAGCAAAGTATTCACCGGCCAGATCCTCGGCCAGCTTGGCCTGAACGCTCCGGAACTTGCCAACAGCCTGGGAGAGCGCCCGCACAGCGACGTCCTGAGCCTGGAGAACCTCAGCAAGATCGACGCCGACTGGCTGTTCCTGGCCACGCTGAACGCCAAGGGCCAGGAAACGCTCGACGCCGCCCGTACGCAACCCGCCTTCACCCGCCTGGAAGCCGTCAAGAAGGGGCACGCAGCCCCGGTGGACGGTCAGGTCTGGACCAGCAGCACCGGCATCCTTGCCGCAAACAGCATCCTTACTGATATCGAGAAGGCCCTGCTTCCCTGATGGTTCCAAACCCGGGCGCATGCCGCGCCAAGCGGCCTTTGCGCCGCGCCATGCTCGGCATGGCCTTGTTGTTGACGATGCTCTCCTTCGCCAGCCTCGGCTATGGCGCGGGAGACGTCTCGTTTTCGCAGGCGATGCAGGTCCTGCTGGGGGCAAGTCCCAGTTCCAATGCGGACTTCGTGGTCACGCAACTGCGTGTGCCGCGCACGCTCCTCGCCGTGATCGTGGGCGCCGCGCTGGGCGCGGCGGGAGTCGTCCTGCAGGCGGCAACCCGCAATCCGCTCGCGGAACCGGGGCTGCTGGGCGTCAGTGCCGGCGCCTCGTTCGCCGTGGTGCTCGCCATCAGTCTTGGCGCGGGGGCGGCCACGCTGCATCTGGGCATCGCCGTCCTGGGTGCGCTGATCGGCTGTTTGCTGGTATTGCTGGTGACGCAAATCGGCGACGTCGGCGACGATCCGGTGCGCCTGGTCCTGGCGGGAGCGGCTTTCACCGGGATCCTGATGTCGATCAGCACCCTCATTCTTCTATACGACCAACGCACGGCCGACGAGATCCGTTTCTGGATCATCGGTGCGCTGGGCGGACGGCCCGCGGCTACGCTCTACTGGAGCGCGCCGGGCTTGCTGGTGGGCTTATTGATGCTGCTGCCGGCGATCCGGCCGCTTGCGGCCCTTGCGCTCGGGGAAAAAGTCGCAACGGGGTTGGGCCATCATCCGCGCGCGACCCGGGTCTGGGCCTTGATCAGCGTTGCCGTCCTGGTGGGAACGGCGACCGCCGCGGCGGGGCCGATCGCGTTCGTGGGCCTGGTCGTGCCTTTCGTGGCGCGCCGCTTCGTTGGGCCGGACATACGCCGGACACTGTGGCTGTCGCTGCTCATCGGGCCGGTGGTGGTCATGTTTGCCGACATCATGTCGCGGCTGGTGGTCAAGCCTTACGAGCTGCCCATAGGCGTGGTCACCGCCATGGTCGGCGCGCCGGTCCTGATCGCGATTGTTCGCAGCCACAGGCTGCCGAGGCTTTGATGCGCCCCGATGCTTCTTCTTCCCATGTCTCGACGCTTCCGTCTCCGGCCGGTTATTGGGCGGTATCCGCCGGCGCATATCGGGTGCTTTTTCATAAGCGCGGCGTGCTTGCGGCACTTGGCCTGATTGTCGCATTGGCGATGCTGGCCGGATTGAGTCTGGCATATGGCACCGCGGACCTTAGCCCCTTGGGCGCCTTGCGGGCGATAGTGGGGGAAGGCGAGCCAAGGCAGGTATTCCTCATACAGGAGTTGCGGCTGCCCAGACTGGCGGCCGGCCTGCTGAGCGGCGCCGCGCTGGGCGTTGCAGGCTGCCTGCTGCAGACGCTTGCGCACAATCGCCTGGCGACCCCGGGCATCATCGGCATCGATGACGGCGCGAGCGCTTTCGCGGTCGCATCCATCATCGCGGTTCCTACCAGCCTCGCGCCCTCCGCGCTGGCCCTGATGGGCGCAGCCACGGCGACCGCGCTGGTGTTCGGCCTGAGCGGCGGCGCCGGCTCGAAGGGTTACCGATTCATTGTCGTCGGCATCGCGGTCGGTGCCGTGTTCGGCGCGCTCACCAACCTGATGCTGGCCCGCAGCGATATGGACAGCGCCAATTTGGCCTACCCCTGGACGGTCGGCAGCTTGAATGCGCGTCCCGCATTGGCGGTGTGGCTGCTGGCCATAGGCGTGCTTGTATGCCTGCCCATCGCCAAGTACCTTGGGCGCGCCTTGAATGTCTTGCGCTTTTCGGAGCCGGTGGCCGTTGGCCTGGGTGTCTCGCTGCGCCGCACGCGGGCCCTGACCCTGATCGTTACGGTGGTGCTGACGGCGCTCGGCGTGGCCGTGGTCGGGCCCGTGGGGTTGATTGCGCTGGCCGCACCCGAGATGGCCAGGCAACTGGCGGGAAGGCAGGGCGTGCCTATCATGGGCTCCGCTTTTTCGGGCGCATTGCTGATGGGGCTGGCCGACTGGGTGGGGCGGAGCGTTTTCGTTCCGATAGAAATACCGGTGGGCGTGATCACGGCGGTGGTGGGCGGGCCCTACCTGCTTTGGATATTATTGCGCCGGCCAGACCGGAGAATTGGATGAACACATCGCATTTATTCGGCGAGCTCGTTGCGGAAACGGACGGTGCGAGCCTAGAGGCGCAGGCCTTGAGCCTGGGCTACGGCGACACGACGATCGTCAGGGAACTGTCCCTGAGCATACCGCAGGGCAAGGTTACCGCCATTGTCGGCCCGAACGGCTGCGGGAAATCCACGCTGCTGGCGGGCTTGTCTCGACTGCATAAACCGCTGCATGGCGCGGTCCTGCTCAACGGCAAGGCCATCTCGGGCATGTCGTCGCGAGACGTGGCGCGTCAGTTGGCGCTGTTGCCACAAGAGGCGACCGCGCCGGACGGGCTGACAGTGTCGGAGCTGATACAGTTCGGGCGGCAGCCGCACCAGGGCGTGCTGCGCCAATGGTCGCGGCAGGACCACGATATCGTGCGTGATGCGCTGGTGGCGACGAATCTCGTGGAGTTGGCGGATCGTCCTCTCGAATCCATGTCCGGCGGCCAGCGGCAACGGGCATGGATCGCGATGGCGATCGCGCAGTCGACGCCCTTGCTGCTTCTGGACGAACCCACCTCCGCGCTGGATCTCGGCCATCAGATTGAAGTGTTCGAACTCATTCGGGACCTGTCCAAGGCCGGCAAGACCATCGTCATGGTGGTGCACGACTTGACGAGCGCATGCCGCTATGCGGATCATATCGTGGCCATGCTCGATGGCAGCATCGTCGCCCAAGGCAGGCCGCTGGATGTCATGACCACGGAACTGGTCGAGCGCCTTTATGGCGTGCGCTGCGTCCTGATCCAGGATCCCCGTTCCGGCACACCGCTGATCGCGGGCATAGAGCGTATGATTCAGCGGTGAGCGGACCTTGTAGGGTCAGACCCCGTACGGGGTCTGACCCTTGGCTTGAGGGGTGGCTTGAGGGGTCAGACCCCGCATGGGGTCTGACCCCAGTATATAAAGGGTCTGACCCCAGAATGTAAATACGGGTGTCTTGTGAATTTGGAACAGCGGCTGATCGAGATCGAGATCAAGTTGACGGCTCAAGAGGATTTGGTCCAGGAGCTGAATCGACAGGTTTATTTGCAACAGCGTCAGGTCGACGAGTTGCGGGCGTTGTGCACCGCCTTGGTCAAGCGCCTGGAGCAGGGGGGGCAGGATGGGGGCGGCGCCGACCCCTATACGCACGAAAAGCCTCCGCATTATTGAGCGTGGTTGGGGTCAGACCCCATACGGGGTCTGACCCCGCAATGGGTGCGACTGAGTTGATCGCGGTCAGACCCCGTGCGGGGTCTGACCCCAACATCCAACGGGTACGAAATGCCATCTAAGCACAACGGTTCATGGTCCGAGCTTCTATGGGGCGGCAATGGCTTGCGCTCTCTGGCGTTGGCGGGCGGAGTCGCCGTGCATGCGGTGAACGTCTATATCGCCACGACCATCCTTCCGTCCGTCGTGGCCGATATCGGCGGGCTGGCCTATTACGCGTGGAATACCACGCTCTTCGTGGTGACGTCGATACTGGGTTCGGCGATATCGCCGCAGGTGATCGAGTCGCTGGGCCTGCGCCGGGCCTTCCTCTTCGCTCTTGCCGTCTTCGCGCTGGGCACCCTGGTGTGCGCGGTATCGCCTTCCATGGCGGTGCTGCTGCTTGGGCGGACGGCGCAAGGATTGGGCGGCGGCCTATTGCTCGGCTTGAGCTATTCGGCCGTGCGCGTGGTGTTCGAAGAACGCCTGTGGTCGCGAGCCATGGTGCTGGTATCGAGCATGTGGGGCGTGGCGACGCTGGCGGGTCCGGCCATTGGCGGCATCTTTGCGCAGACAGGCCATTGGCGCCTTGCCTTCTGGTCCGTTCTTCCGATTGCGGCGGGTCTGGCTATGCTGGTGTGCACACAGATCGCGGCGGCGTCCAGGAGCGAGCGCCAGCCTGTGCGTGCGCCCCTGGGGATGATTTCATTGTTGATCGTCTCGGTGCTGGCGGTGTCGCTGGGCAGCCTTTCAGACCAGCTTGGATGGAACGCGGCGGGAATTGCGGCAGGCCTGCTGATCACGGGCTGTATCGCCTGGCTGGACGACCGCTCCGCGGTCCGTTTGTTTCCCTCAGGATCCTACTCGCCTTTTACACGGCTGGGTAGCCTATACGCCTGTATCGGCTTGCTTAGCATAGGCGTTACCACTGAAATCTACATTCCGTATTTCCTGCAGCTCATTCACGGCAAAAGTCCTTTGGCCGCCGGATACTGGACTGCGCTGATGTCCGCCGGGTGGACGCTCGGGTCCTTCTTGAGTTCGGGCCGGCCGACCCGCCTTGCCAACCGACTCATGCTCATCGGTCCCATTGTTTCCGCCGTTTCGCTCCTGTCGCTGGCGGTCATGCTGCCCATGACCGGCCTGTCCGAGGGCGGAAGAGACGCCTATGGCCTGATGCTGCCTTTGCTGGGAGTGGGCGTAGGCGTGGGTTTCTGCTGGCCCAACATGCTGACCCGTGTATATAAATCCGCGCCGCCCGGCCAGGAGAACATTGCGTCGGCGGCGATCACCACGCTGCAGCTCTATGCCATGGCCATGGGCGCAGCGTTGGCCGGCATGGTGACCAATGCGGCGGGGTTTACGGATCCGGGCGGCGTGACAGGCGCCAGGCAGGCCGCCTGGGCGCTCTTTGCCGTATTCGCTTGTGCCCCGGCCCTGGCGGTTTTTCTGGGCAAAGGAGCGCGTCGGGCAGCGTAGGAGGCTTGACAGTCTGGGGTCAGACCCCGTACGGGGTCTGACCCCGGCAGGGTGAGAGTTTAGGGGTCAGACCCCGCATGGGGTCTGACCCCAGAGCCCTTAAAAACCGCTGAACTCTTCAGGGTCGGGGCCGCCGCGACCGTCGGCGCGGTCCAGGGCGGCGATGGCGGCCATGTCTTGGTCGTCGAGCGTGAAGTCGAAGACCGCGAGATTTTCGCGCATGCGGCTGGGCGTGACGGATTTTGGAATCGCCATATTGCCCAGCTGGACGTGCCAGCGCAGTATGACCTGGGCGACCGAGCGCCCATGCTTGGCGGCGATGCCGGCCAGCGTCGCGTCTTCCCACAGCCGGCCGCGGCCCAAGGGGCTCCAGGCTTCGGTGATGATGTCGTGTTCGGTGTGGAATTCGCGCAGTTCGGCCTGCTGGAAATGCGGGTGGAGCTCGATCTGATTGATCACGGGCAGCACCCCGGTTTCGTCCAGCAGCTCCTGCAGATGCGGAATGTTGAAGTTGCAGACGCCGATGGATTTGGCGCGCCCTTCGTCGCGCAACTGGATCAGCGTCTCCCAGGCTTGAACGAAGTGCGCCTGTTGGGGAGCGGGCCAATGAATCAGGTACAGGTCGACATAGTCCAGGCCGAGCTTTTCCAGGCTTTCCTCGAAGGCTGCCCTGGTACTGTCGTGGCCATGCCGATCGTTCCATACCTTGGTCGCGACGAATAAATCTTCTCGCGCCACGCCGGATGTTGCAATGCCGCGACCGACGCCGGTTTCGTTTCCATAGATGGCGGCGGTGTCGATCGAACGATAGCCGATGTCCAGCGCCGTCTTGACGACCGTTGCCGCTTCATCGTCTTTCACTTGCCAGACGCCCAGCCCGAGCTGGGGAGCGCGGCGCCCGTCGTGAAAGGGCAGAGTCCTTTGTGTATTCGGCATGAGATCCTCCATGCGTTCAGAGATTGTCCTTTGCGTTAATCTAGCCGATTATACGGTTGTTGCACTGCGGAAACGGAGTGCCGCGGCAACCGACCGGCGACATGAAAGTATTCAGGAGAAGTGAATGAGCGTGCATACACAGGCGAAACGCATCAGCGTGCCGCAATTGATGGGATACAAGGGACAGCGCAAGATCGCTGCGCTGACGGCGTATAGCGCCCCGTTCGCGCGGCTGCTCGACGATGCGCTGGACATGATCCTGATCGGTGATTCCACCGCCATGGTGGGTTATGCGCTGCCCGACACCTTGTCGATCACGGTGGAGCAGATGGCTGCTCACGCGGGAGCCGTAGTGCGTTCTACTTCCCATGCGTGCATTATCGTCGACATGCCCTTTGGCAGTTATCAGGAGTCTCCCCAGCAGGCTTTTTCCAATGCCGCCGGGATGCTTGCCGCCAGCGGCGCCGACGGCATCAAGATGGAGGGCGGCGTAGCCCTGGCCGACACGACGCGTTTCTTGGTGGAGCGCGGCATTCCAGTGCTGGCCCACGTAGGCTTGATGCCTCAGTACGTCAATACGATGGGCGGATTCAAGGCACAGGGCATGAACGACGAATCCGCCGAGCGTATTCTGCGCGATGCCAAGGCGCATGAGGAGGCGGGTGCCTTTGCCGTCGTGCTGGAAGGCATTGCCGAGCCCTTGGGCCGCCGCATCACCGAGGCCCTGGCCATTCCCACCATAGGAATCGGCGCATCGCCCGCCTGCGATGGCCAGATTCTCGTCACCGAAGACATCCTCGGCTTGAGCGGAGCGCGCATACCCAAATTCGCCAAGCAATTTGCCGACGTGGGAAGCGTCATAAGGACCGCCGTGGAGCAATACGCGCAAGATGTCCGCGACGAGCAATTTCCCCAACTAGAGCATTGTTTTGGGGTAAAAAAATGAAATTTGTTGCAGGTATGCGACAGCTGGCGGAAGGTCTGGTGTGGCTCGCGGCCTGAGTACACACGAGTGCAAGAAGCTGGGTGGAACTTTGTATGCTGATTGGAGATATATCACGCTCGAAAATCAGTATGATACGGATAGTTTACAAATGATTTCAATTGTACGTATCGCCGCGTCATCCTATTCAAAATGGAAATCCGCCAACTCGAGGCCTTTGCCGCAGTATGCTCCGCAGGCAATGTCACTGCCGCAGGCCGCCTGCTCGATCGTTCCCAGTCCGTGGTCAGCCGACAGGTCCAGGACCTGGAGCAGGAGTTGGGCTTCACGCTTTTCAATCGTACGCGGCCACACGTTACGCTGACGGCGGAAGGGCATCGCTTCTATGACGAAGCCCGCAACGTGCTGGCCACGCTTCAGCACCTGGAGGACCGTTCCAGGGAAATCGCCCGAGGAGACGCGCGCCCTCTTTATGTCGCATGCAGCCATGCCCTGGGCGCCTCGCTTGCGGCTGCGGTGCTTGGCCGCCTTGAGGCCACCACGCCCGTTTTCGAAAACAAGCTGTGTCTGGACACCATGCCTTCGAGCCAGGCGGTGCAGATGGTCACAAGCGGCAATGCCGACCTGGGGCTCATCAGCATGCCGATCGACCTGGGACGTTGTCATTTGCAATGGAGCGGCCAGGCGCCCTGCGTCATTGCGTTGCCCGAAAACCATCCTTTGGCCAAACACGAGGTCATTCCATTGGACGAGCTCGGCGATCAGACCGTCATCACCATGTCCAATAGCACGCGCCTGCGGCACCGGCTGGCGACGGCGTTACTGGGGCATCGTGGCGATGCGGCGCCGAGACGCCATATCGAAACCACGTCCAACCTGACCGCGCTGATGCTCGTCAAGGCAAAGGTGGGGGTCGCGCTGATGGATCCGTTCACCGCGCTGTGCCTCAAGCCTCGCGGCGTGGTTTACCGGCCTGCGGATCGGCACCTGCCGTATGTGATCGGCGTCATTACCCATCCAGATCGAGTCCTGACCGACGAAGCCCAGCGTTTCATCGGCGCCTTGTGGGATTTCGCCAGCGCAGAGGTGCCTCGATTCGTACGGGGAGATCCTAGTGGCCTGCCCCAGGCGCTCGATCCATTCGAGGAAGAACGGGCCAAGTCGATTCCTGTTTAGACGCAAGGGGTCAGACCCTATAGGGTCTGACCCCAGGTGTTTATCGGATGGACATGTCGGACACACTGATGATGCGCCGCCATTTTTTCTGTTCATTCTGCATGTGTTCCTCGAGTTCGGCGGGCGTGCCGCCCCGAGGGCTGACGCCGAGGTGGACGAGGCGATCATGGACCTCGGGATCCTGAAGGATCTCGTTGACGGCGGTATTGAGCGTAGTGATGACTTCGGCCGGGGTGCCCTTGGGCGCGAGCAGCGCAAACCAGTTGGACGATTGGAGTTCGGGATGCCCTTGCTCTGCCATGGTGGGGATGTCGGGCAGGGTGGGGGAACGCGCGGCGGACATGACGCCCAGAGCCTTGACCTTGTTGGCCCGCAGGGGCTCCAGCGCGCCGGGCACCAGCTGGAACATGGACTGGATTTCGCCCGAGATCAGGTTGGAGGTGGCAAGGCCGGCCGCGCTGTACGGGATATGGACCATGTTGGTGTCCGTGACGTTCATGTACAACAGGCCGGCCAAGTGCATATAGCTGCCATTGCCGATGGACCCGAAGTTGACCACGCCGGGGTGGCTGCGCACATAGGCGGTGAATTCGGCCAGATTATGTACGGGCAGGTCGTTGTTGACGACCAGGATGTTGGGCGCATCGCCGATCAGGATGATGGGATCGAAGCCGGGCAATGCGGGCTGTCCGGTGCTCCGGTCGAGGTTGGGATGGATCGCCAGGATCTCGCCCCAGGCGAAGAAAAGCGTGGAGCCGTCGGGTGTGGCCCGGGCGGCGAGTTCCGTCGCGATGCTGCCGGCGGCACCGCCCTGGTTGAGAATCTGAAGGTTTCTGTCCAGTTTCTGTGCCAGCTTCGCGGAAATGAGCTGCACGATGGCATCTCGTGTGTTGCCGTGTCCTTGCGCGGGTACGATGATTTGTATGGTTTGATCGTCGGCTGGCCACGAGCGGGCCATCGTGTGTCCGGACATCAGAATGGTCGCGGCGGCGGCCAGCAGTATGCAGCGAAGTAATCTACCCATGTTTGGCTAAGGAAGGGGCGCAGGCATGCCGCGTAAACTATGCATGGTCGGCCGGGTACGCGGACGGAAATACGAAGCATACAAAGTTACGTCAAATAGTCAAGCGCAAGAGAGGCGCGGGCGAGCAATGATCATTCACGAAAGAGTACAGGCATGAATCCATGGCCCATTGAACTGCAGACCGTCCTGGCCGCCGCCTTGGGAGCGATCGCGGGGGTGTTGATCGCCCTGGCGTGCACGGGTCGTTCTCGCCAGGCATCCAGGCGGGCCGCGCAGGAGCTGGAACACCGATTGATACGCAGCGAGGCCGAGGCGTCCGGCTTGCGCGAGCGATTGGACGACGTTCGGGAGGGGTCGCGCCTGAAAGAGGAGGAGATGCGGCAGGCGAAAGACATCCTCAAGGCCGAGTTCGAAAACCTGGCCGGCCAGATTCTGGAAGAGAAGGGCAGGCGATTCACGCTCAACAGCCAGCGGTCGATGGACACGCTGCTCGCCCCCTTTCGGGAACAGATCGAAGCATTTCAGCGGCGGGTGAACCAGGTGCACGATGAAGCGGTGCGCGGCAATGCGGTGCTGGCAACTGAAGTCCGCCGTGTGCTGGAAGTGGGGCTGCAGATGAGCGCCGAGGCGCAGACGCTGGCCAGTGCGCTCAAGGGCGACAAGAAAACGGTCGGCAACTGGGGCGAGATGCAGCTGGAGCGGGCCCTGCAGCTGGCCGGCCTGGTGGCCGGCGACCATTATGAGGCGCAGCTGCGCCTGAGGGACGAGCAGGGAAAGGCAAGGCTGCCGGACTTCGTCGTGAAGCTGCCCGATCAGAAGCACATTCTGCTGGACAGCAAAGTATCGCTCGTGGACTACGAGCGTGCCGTGGCGGCGGAAACGCCGGGGCAGCTGCAAGAAGCCCTGGATGCCCATGTCAGAGCCGTGCGCAACCATATCGATGACCTTGGCCGCAAGGACTACAGCAATCTGGCGGGCCTGCACAGCCCGAGTTTCGTCCTGATGTTCATGCCGATCGAAGCGGCCTACATGGAAGCCATGAAGCACGACAGGGAATTGTTCGACTACGGATACCAGCGCAACGTGGTCCTGGTGTCGCACACGACGCTCATGCCCATCCTGAAGACCATCGCCAATCTCTGGATGACGGCGCGCAGCAATGAGCAGGCGCACGAGCTCAGCGCGCGGGCCGGCGATATCTACAATCAGGTCGCCATGGTGGCCGAACGCCTGAAGCGGCTGGGCGCCACGCTGGATACGGTGGGCCGCCACTATAACGACGTGGTGAAGTCGGTTGCCGGACAGCAGGGGCTTTACGGCAAAGCGGCCCGATTCCGCGAGCTGTCCGCCCGCGCGAACCGTACAATGCCTGATTTGGCTCCCGTGCATGCGGACCACGAGCACGAACGACTGGACCTGATCGCGTCCGGCGGCGAGGCGAATGGAACGAGGCCGGAATGATTCTTGGTTGGTTGATATGAATAGCTTGAATACGATGCCGGAAGAACCGGCCGGACTGTCCTTGGAAAATCCCTATCTCGAGTGGCTGGGAGTGCGATTGGTGGAATGGCGGCAGGGCTATGCCGAGATCCACCTGGCAATGGCCGACCGGCTGGGCAATCGCAGCGGCCGCGTCCATGGCGGGGTCATCTGCACGCTGCTCGATTCGGTTTGCGGGTATTGCGGCCAATACGCGCCGGAGAACGAGCCGCCGCGCCGGGCCGTCACGCTGACGCTGACCACGAACTTCATCGACCTTGCCGAGGGCGATACCTTGATTGCGAAGGCGGTCGTCGAAAAGCAGGGCAAAAGCGTTTATTTCTCGCGCGGCGAAGTCTGGTCGGGAGACCAGCTCGTCGCGACGGCGAGCGGAACCTTCAAATACACGCGCTGAAGGTCCCGGTCCTAGGGCAAACCCCGATAAAAACATTTGTTTTAAATTTTTGTCGCGTTGTAGCATATGTTTTTTGCCAAACAGCGTTTACGCCCACCGCATGACTGGTTCTCTCAACGATCCGCAACAGCGCCTGCAGGCGGTGTTCGCCGAGCTCACGCCCGAATTGCAAAGGGCGGCGCGCTGGGTGAGCCGCCATCCGGCCGAAGTGGGCTTGTGGTCCATGCGCAGACAGGCGCAGGCGCTGTCGCTGTCACCCGCCACCATGCTCAGGCTTGCCCGCGCCGCCGGCTACGCCAGCTATGACAGCTTTCGTGCTCCATTCCAGCAGGCCCTGGCGACGGGTGGCGATACCTTGCGGCAAAGGGCGGCCCGCATGCAGGCGGCGGGCGGGCCGGGGAAAACGCGGTTTGCACACGATGCGCTGTCCGAACTTCAAGGCAAGGCGGTGCAGTCGGCATGCGTGCTGAACACGCCGGCCCAATTCGACGCAGCGGCGCAAACGATGTTGCGGGCAAGGCTGGTGGGCTTTCTGGGGTCGCGGTCCAGCTTTGGCACGGCATTCCAGATGCGTTACGCATATCAGTTGGTGCGGCGCAATGGCGTGCTGCTCGACGGCTGCGGCAGCACGCTGCATGAGCAGGCGGACCTCTTGGCTGCGGAAGACGCGCTCGTGGTGGTGAGCCAGTCGCCTTACTCGACGCAGTCGATTCGGGTTGCGCAAGCCGTCGCTGCGCGAGGCGCCGCCGTCATCGCTTTGACGGACGACGCCCTGTCTCCTCTTGCGCTCAATGCCGGCCACGTCCTTCTGTTCCGAACCGAAGGCGGCCAGGAGGGCAGCGGACGCAAAGGGCCGGGCTCGTTCTTCCATACCATGGCCGGTCCGCTGGCACTGGCGGAACACTTGGTTGCCAGATGTGCGGTGCATGGCGGGCAGGAAATACTGAATAGGCTGGACGAGGTGGAGCTGCGCATGAAAGATGAGCTGACCTACTGGAGCCCGGTGGCAAGACACGGCTGAATGCGGCCGTTACGTTTTTTTAGCGCATCCATCTGGCGCATGAGGCAGATGGGCGTGTAATGTACCGGTTACGAGCCGGAGATAATAGCGGGGAAACCCAAGGAGATTAGACATGCGTAAGTTTTTGAACGCTTCTTTCGGCAAGCGCCTGACCATGACGGCCGGTGCTGCGGCAATGTTCGCGGCTCTGGCTGCGCCGCTGCCGGCAGCGGCGCAGCAGAAGTTCGTGAGCATCGGAACAGGCGGTGTGACGGGCGTTTATTACGCGGCCGGCGGCGCCATCTGCCGCCTGGTTAACAAGGATCGCTCCACCCACGGCCTGCGGTGCTCAGTGGAGTCCACCGGCGGTTCGGTCTTCAACGTCAACACGATCAAGGCCGGCGAGCTGGACCTGGGCGTGGTGCAGTCCGACGTGGGCTTCAATGCCTACAATGGCGAGGGCCAGTTCAAGGATGCCGGCGCATTCAAGAAGCTGCGCTCGGTGTTTTCCATTCACCCGGAACCCTTCACCGTGGTCGCCCGCAAGGAAGCCAACATCAAGTCTTTTGACGACTTCAAAGGCAAGCGCTTCAACGTCGGCAATCCGGGATCGGGCACGCGTGCCTCCATGGAGCAGCTGTTGAAGGCGCGAGGCCAGGGCCTGGACTTCTTCTCGCTGGCTTCCGAACTGCGTCCCGACGAGCATGGTTCGGCGCTGTGCGATGGCAAGATCGACGGCTTCTTCTACGGCGTGGGCCATCCCTCGGCGAACATTCAGGACCCCACCACGACTTGCGGCGCGCAATTGGTCTCGCTGACCGGTCCGGTTGTCGACAAGCTGGTCGAGCAGTATCCGTATTACGCCAAGGTCTCGATCCCTGCCGGACTCTACCCGAACAACCCGCAGGAAACCAACACCTACGGCGTGCTGGCTACGTTCGTCACATCCGCCGACGTTCCTGAAGAGTCCGTATACCAGGTCGTGAAGGCGGTCTTCGACAACTTCGAGGACTTCAAAAAACTGCACCCCGCATTGGGACACCTCGAAGCCAAGGATATGGTCAAGAACGGCCTGTCGGCTCCGTTGCATCCCGGCGCTGAGAAGTATTTCAAGGAAAAGGGCCTGCTGTAAGGCCGTGGCCCGCGGCCGGCGCGCCCGCCTCGGCGGGCGCATCCAGCCATGTCGTTTGTAGCAAGCGGGTGGCCATAAGCCGCCCGCTCCCCGTTTCCAGGTTCGGCCCTTACATGTCTATCCATGGGCCGACCGAATCGTCAGCAATACAATAGGAATTCTCACATGAGCACGACAGCACCGTCGTCCATCGACCCTCAGCAAACGAATGCCGAACTAGAGCAATTGGTTGCCGACGTCGATCGTGGCGGCCGCAATGTGGGTGGAATAACCGGCGCCGTTCTTTTTCTAGGGGCGATCGCTTGGTCGCTGTTCCAGCTGTGGTACGCCTCGCCGCTGCCTTTCTCTCTGAACTTCGGCATCTTCAACGACACCGAGGCGCGGGCGCTGCATCTGGGCATCGCGATGTTCCTGGGCTATCTGGCCTATCCCGCCCGCAAGAGCTCTCCGCGCGACCAGATGCCGTGGTACGACTGGCTGTTGGCGCTCATTGCCGGCTTCTGCGGCTCGTATCTTTTCCTCTTCTACAACGAACTGGCAAGCCGGCCCGGCATTCCCACTGCAATGGACATCGGCGTGGCCGCGGTCGGCCTGATCCTGTTGCTGGAAGTCACACGGCGCGCGCTTGGAGCGCCCATGGCGGTGCTTGGCGCGATCTTCATCCTGTATTCGCTTCTTGGGCCATGGCTGCCGGATGCGCTGGCGCACCGGGGGGCGTCGGTGGAGCGCCTGGTATCGCACATGTGGCTGACCACCGAAGGCGTCTATGGCGTCGCCCTGGGCGTGTCGGTGTCCTATATTTTCATTTTCGTATTGCTAGGGTCTTTGCTCGACCGCTGCGGCGCCGGCAACTACATGATGCAGGTTTCCTTTGCGCTGCTGGGCCACCTGCGCGGCGGCCCGGCCAAAGTGGCGGTCGTGTCGTCCGCCGTGAACGGCATCGTTTCGGCGTCCTCTGTCGCCAACGTCGTGACGGGCGGCATTTTCACCATCCCGCTGATGAAAAAAGCGGGCTATGGCGGGATTCGCGCCGGCGCGATTGAAACGGCTTCCTCGGTGAACGGGCAGATCATGCCCCCCGTCATGGGCGCCGCGGCTTTCCTGATGATCGAGTACGTGGGCATACCCTATACCGACATCATCCGGCACGCCCTCCTTCCCGCCAGCATTTCCTATGTCGCGCTGTTCTACATCGTGCATCTGGAAGCCTTGCAGCTGGGCATACAGCCCATGATGTCCGCCGGAAAACCGCGCACACTCCTGCAGAAGATGGCGGGGTGGGGCATGGGTATTGCGGGGTCGCTGATCGTCATGGGCCTGGTCTACTGGATAGGCGTGGGCGTGCAGGCGGTGGCCGGCGAGGCGGCATTCCCGATTCTTGTCGGTCTGCTGGTGGTGCTCTATCTCTGGCTGCTGCGCATCGCGGCATCGCATCCCGATTTGCCGACCGATATCAACATTACCAATCCGACACGTCCGGAAACCTGGCCTACCGTCCGCGCGGGCCTCTACTTCCTGATTCCGATCGGCATACTGGTCTGGTGCCTGACGGTCGAGCAACTGTCGGCCGGCTTGTCGGCATTCTGGGCCGTGGTGTCCATGCTGGTTCAGATGCTGACCCAGAGGCCTCTCATCGCCTGGTTCCGCAAGTTGCCGGTGGCTCCTTCGCTCGGCATAGGCTGGTCGGAAACCGTGACGGGCCTGCAGGAAGGCGCCCGCAACATGATCGGCATCGCCATTGCCTGCGGCACAGCCGGGCTGATCGTCGGCGCCATCACGCTCACCGGCCTGGGCCTGCGCATGACGGCGTTCGTGGAGCTGGTGTCCATGGGCAGCGTGCTGGGCATGCTGTTCTTTACCGCAGCAGTCTGCCTGGTCCTGGGACTGGGCATGCCGACGACGGCGAACTACATCCTGATGGCCACCCTGATGGCGCCTGTCGTCGTTGAGCTGGGTGCGCAAAGTGGTCTCGTCATTCCGCTGATCGCGGTGCACATGTTCGTGTTCTATTACGGAATCATGGCCGACATCACGCCACCCGTGGGGCTGGCCACGTTCGCCGCGGCGGCGATCTCGGGCGAGGATCCCATCAAGACGGGCATACAGGGCGTGACCTATGCCATGCGCACGGCGGTCCTGCCCTTCATGTTCATATTCAATCCGCTGTTATTGCTGATCGATGTCGAAGGATGGGGCGAGCTGTTCCTGGTCGTCTCAGGCGCTACGCTGGCCTCGCTTACGTTTGCGGCTGCCACGATACGCTGGATGCGTGTCAAGGCGACCTGGCTGGAGGTGGCGCTATTGCTGCTGGTGACCTTCATGCTGTTCCGGCCTGACTGGTTCATGAATCACGTCGCACCCAAGTACGAGGCCCGTCCGGCTTCCGAGCTGCTCAGGATTGCCGCCGACATGCCCGAGAAAGGCCGGCTGGTGGCGGTGCTCAGCGGTATGAACCTGGAGGGCGACGAGCTTCAGAAGACTGTGGCGGTGCCCTTGCCCGCGCTGCCGGAGGGCAGCACGGCAACCGGCGATGCGGCCGGCCTGCAGCGCCTGTCCGCAGCGGGCCTGACCGTGATGGCCATGGGCGACCAGGCGCAGATCGCCTCGGTCCGATTCGGCAGCCAGGCGCGCCGCGCGGGCTGGGAGCAAGGCTGGGACATTAACCGCGTGCAGATTCCGAATCCCAATCGGCCTTCGGAATTCTGGTTTTACATACCGGCGTTGCTGATCCTGGGTTTCATGTGGGTCATGCAGGGCCGCCGATTGAGGGGTCACGCTCCCCAGACGCTGGGTCAGACCCCGAATGGGGTCTGACCCCATGAACCGCGCCTTCTTCGAACACGCGCAGGGCCAGCTCGATCAATTGCGCGCCGACGCCTATTTCAAGGCCGAGCGCGTCATGAGCGGCCCGCAGTCTGCCCAGGTCCGCCTTCAAGGCGGCGCCCATGTGCTGAACTTCTGCGCCAACAACTATCTGGGCCTGGCCAATGACAGCCGCTTGATACAAGCGGCCAAGCAAGGCCTGGACGAGGCGGGATTCGGGCTTGCGTCGGTGCGGTTCATCTGTGGCACGCAGGCGGGCCACAAGGCGTTGGAGGAAAGCTTGGCGGCCTTTCTGAAGATGGAAGACGCCGTGTTGTATTCGAGCTGCTTCGATGCCAACGGCGGTTTGTTCGAAGCCTTGCTCGACGAAAACGATGCCGTCATCAGCGACGCCCTGAATCATGCAAGCATCATCGACGGCATCCGATTGAGCAAGGCCCGCCGTTATCGTTACAACAACAACGACATGGCCGACCTTCGTGCCCAGCTGCAGGCCGCCGATGCGGCCGGCGCGCGCTTCAAGCTGATTGCGACGGATGGCGTGTTCTCGATGGATGGCGTCATTGCCGACCTGAAGTCCATTTGCGATCTGGCCGACGAGTTCAATGCGCTGGTCATGGTCGATGACTCGCACGCGGTCGGCTTCGTCGGCCGGCATGGGCGTGGCACACCCGAGCACTGCGGCGTCGAGGGTCGCGTCCACATCATCACGGGGACGCTAGGCAAGGCGCTGGGCGGTGCGTCAGGCGGTTATGTGGCTACGCACGCATCCGTTGCCGAGTTGCTGCGCCAGCGCTCGCGCCCTTATCTTTTCTCCAATTCGCTTGCGCCGTCCATCGTGTCTGCGTCACTGAAGGTCCTGCAACTGCTGCAAAGCGACGAGGGCGAGGCGCTGCGGCGGCGCGTCCATGAAAACGGCAGGCAATTCCGAGAAGCAATGCAGGCATTGGGATTCAATCTGGTGCCGGGCGATCATCCCATCATTCCCGTGATGTTCGGAGATGCCAGGCTGGCCGGCGACATGGCGGAGGCCTTGCTGAGCGAAGGCGTCTACGTCATTGGTTTCTCGTACCCGGTCGTGCCTCGAGGCCAGGCGAGGATCCGCACGCAAATGAGCGCGGCGCACACGCCGGAGCAGATCAATCGGGCCGTGGCGGCATTCGAGCGCGCCGGTCGGCGCCTGGGATGCCTGGGGCCTGAGCCACCTACCTTTTAACGTCAACAGGCCCCAGCATGAGAGCACTAGTCAAAACGGCGGCGGGCACAGGCCTCGAGCTTGCCGACGTCCCCATTCCCGCCATCGGCCACAACGATGTGCTGATCAAGATACGGAAGACCGCCATATGCGGGACAGACATCCATATCTGGAAATGGGACGATTGGGCGGCGCGCACGATACCGGTGCCCATGCACGTCGGCCATGAGTATGTCGGCGAGATCGTGGCCGTCGGCCAGGAGGTCACCGGTTTCCGGATCGGGGACAGGGTGTCCGGCGAAGGGCACATTACCTGCGGCTTCTGCCGCAATTGCCGGGCAGGCCGACGGCACCTGTGCCGCAACACATCGGGTGTCGGCGTAGACCGTCCCGGCGCATTCGCCGATTACCTCGTGCTGCCGGCATTCAACGCCTTCAAGATACCCGACGACGTGCCGGATGAACTGGCCGCGATATTCGATCCTTTCGGCAATGCCGCACATACGGCGCTCGCCTTCAACCTGGTCGGAGAAGATGTGCTCATCACGGGCGCCGGCCCCATAGGCGCCATGGCCTCGGCCATCGCCCGCCATGTGGGCGCCCGCAATGTCGTCGTGACCGACGTCAACGACTATCGTCTGGCGCTTGCCGCCGAAATGGGAGCGACGCGCACCGTGAACGTCGAGAACGAATCCCTGGAGGACGTCATGCGCGAACTGGGCATGACCGAAGGATTCGACGTCGGCCTGGAGATGTCCGGAGCGCCCAGCGCTTTTGTGTCCATGCTCGAGCAGATGAACCATGGCGGCAAGATCGCCATGCTGGGCATTCCGCCGCAGGGGTTCGGCATCGACTGGACCAAAGTCATTTTCAAAGGACTTGAAATCAAGGGCATATACGGGCGCGAAATGTTCGAGACCTGGTACAAGATGGTCGCCATGCTGCAAAGCGGGTTGAATCTCGCACCCATCGTGACCCATCGGTATCCCGTAAAAGAATACCAGGCGGGCTTCGAGGCCATGCTGTCCGGAAAAAGCGGGAAAGTCATACTGGACTGGACGGCGGCTTGAGCATGGAACGGCATGCCGGTGCCGCGGGCGCGGCGCCGCTGCCTGTCAGGGACGGGGTCGCGCCAAGCCGGGTATACCTGCCGGACGGCTCTTGGCCGACCTTGTTCGATTTCCTGCAAGAGCGGTTTCCCCATGTTCCCCCGGATATTCTGCTTGCGCGTCTTGCGCGGGAAGACATCGTCGACCAGGCGGGCTTGCCGCAGCGGGGCGACGCGCCTTATGAATCCGGGCGCTGGCTTTGGTACTACCGCGAAGTGCCTCGCGAGGCGCAGGTGCCTTTCGATCTGCCGGTGTTGTTTCGCGATGAGTATTTGGTGGCGGTCGACAAGCCGCATTTCCTGGCGAGCACGCCCGGTGGCAGATACTTGCGGGAAACGGCGCTGGTGAGGCTGCGGCATTCGCTCGACATGCCATGGTTGACGCCGCTCCATCGCCTGGACAGGGAAACGGCGGGAGTGCTGCTATTTTGCGCGCATCCGGCGTATCGGGGGGCGTATCAGTCTCTTTTCCAGTCGCGCAAGGTGCACAAGGAATACGAGGCGCTTGCCCCATGGCGACCCGGCATCGAATTTCCGACGGTGCGCCGCAGCCGGCTGGAACAGCGTCCGGGGCACTTCACCATGCATGAAGTCGATGGCCCGGCCAACAGCGAAACCCGCATCGAGCTGATCCGGGTCACGGACGGCATCGGCCGGTTCAGGCTGATGCCCCATACCGGGCGTAAGCACCAGTTGCGCGTGCACATGAGCGCCTTGGGCATGCCGATATGCCATGATGCGTTTTATCCGGTTTTGCAGCCGTATGCGGAAGAGGACGATTTCAGCAAGCCTTTGCAATTGCTGGCTCGTGCCATCGAGTTCATCGATCCGGTGAGCGGCGTGCGGCGGCGGTTTGAAAGCAGAAAGGCGCTTGAAGGGGGTCAGACCCCATAGGAGGGGGCTTGAGGGGGGGCAGACCCCGTACGGGGTCTGACCCCGAAAACGGCATAAAAAAGACTGGGGGGTCAGACCCCGTATGGGGTCTGACCCCTGCCGCCTTCAACAGCGATCAAAGTACCCCTGTATCCGCTCGCGATCCCGCGTCACGGAAAGCGCGAGCATCAACAGGATGCGTGCTTTTTGAGGATTGAGCGAACCCGCCGAGATGAGCCCCTGGCGGGCGTCCGTCGCGCTTGCGGTCACATGGCCATCGCCCACGCGGGTGCTGCGTACGCAGGTGACGCCTTTTCTGGCGGCCAGGCGCATGCCTTTTTCGGCGGCGGGCGACATGCTGCCGTTGCCCGTTCCGGCCAGCACGATGCCCTGCGCACCCGCCGCGATGGAGGCTTCGAACAGATGCGGGCCTGCGCTTTGATGATCGTAGATGATGTCTACCCAGGGCAGGGTCTTCAAACCCGACACGGTGAAATCCGTCGCCAGCGTGTGGCTGGACGCGGGTGTGTTGAAGAACCGGGGCACGCCATTGACGATGCCGCCCAAGCAGCCATGCTGCTGTGAGCTGAAGGCCTGAACGTTGCTGGTATGCGTTTTACAAACATGCCGGGCGGCATGGACGCTTTCGTTCATGGCCACCATGACTCCTCTGCCGGCGGCGTCCGGCGCGGCGGCGACGAGCATCGCATGATACAGATTGAGCGGGCCGTCTGCGCTGCGTGCCGAAGCGGGCCGCATCGCGCCGGTCATGACCACGGCCTTGCGGCTCTTGAGCGTCAGATTGAGGAAGTAGGCGGTTTCCTCGAGCGTGTCGGTGCCATGCGTGATGACGGCGGCGTCGACCGACGGGTCGGCCAGGATGCGATCCACGCGCCGAGCCAGTTTCAAGACCATTTTGTTGTCCAGGCACCGGCTGTCGACGTTGAACGGCTGGCAATACTGCACATTCGCCAAGCCGGTGATTTCGGGCACGGCGTCCAGGATGGCGCTGACGGGTTCCGTGACCGCGTAGTCGGTCATGGCGGTGGGGTCGGAGGCGGTCGAAGCGATCGTTCCGCCGGTGCCGATCAGCGCGATGGTGGGCAGTTTTGGCTTTGGCGTGTGCATGGTGGGTTCAGTGCTTCAGCCGGCGTTCCAGCGCGTGCACGCAAGCGAGCAGGAAGAAATTGATCATCAGATAAAGCATCCCCGCCATGACGAAGGTTTCAATAATGGCATAGTTTTGATTCATCAGGCGCTTTGCATGGCCTGTGAGCTCCATGACCGCGATCGTGGACGCCAGGCTGGTGCCCTTGATGACAAGCACGATTTCGTTGCTGTAGGCGGGCAGTGCCTGCCGCAAGGCAAGCGGAAAGACGATGCGGCGGAAACACAGGGCCGTCGACATGCCGCAGGCCCGGGCCGCTTCGATCTGGCCCGCAGGAACAGACTGGAAGCCTCCGCGCAGCACTTCGCTGACATAGGCGCCGCTGTTCAGCGCAATCGCGAGTATCGCGCAGCGGCCGCCGTCGCTGAACAGCCACCACAGAACGGGTGTCTCGCGCACGACCGGCAGCGTGCCTATGCCATAGTAGAGAATGAACAATTGCACCAGCAGCGGCGTTCCGCGAAAACAGGTGCTGTAGACGAAGGCGAAACGGGCTGCGAGCCGGCTGCGCGATACGCGCATCAAAGCCAGCACGAGACCGACGATGGACGCGAGCCCGATGGCGATCAGGCCGATGTAGACCGTCAGGCCGAATCCCTCGAAGAGATTCACGATGGTATGGCGCAGGAGCTCGGCGTCCATCACGCGTGCCCCTTCATGCCGCGGCCATAGCGGCGCTCGGCCAGAACGAATGCGCCCTGGCTGGCGGCCCCGATCAGAAAATACAAGGCGCCCGCCATGACATACAGCGCCAGGGGCTCGCGCGTGGCAGCCGCCCCCAATACCGCGGCGCGCATGATTTCCACGAGTCCGACCAGCGAGATGAGCGCGGTGTCCTTGAGGGCCGTCTGCCACACATTGTTGGTGCCGGGCAGCGCATACCAGAACATCTGCGGAATCACGATGCGCGTCAGGCGTTGTCGTCCAGTCATTCCGATCGCGCGCGCTGCCTCGATCTGGCCCGGGGGAATGGCCTTGAGCGCTCCGCGGAACACCTCGACGCCGTAGGAGCCCGAAATCAACCCAATGGCGATGATGCCGACCAGCGCGGGGAACCAGCCGGTCATGGCGTCTTCCCATTCGAGGTAGTCTGCGAGATCGGATACGGGCTGTACCGAGCCGAAGAACAGCAGATAGATGATCAGGAGTTCCGGAATGCTGCGAAATACGGTCGTGTACGTGCTGACGAGCAGGCCGGCAAGCCTGGGCCCCGATGTCTTGACGGCCGCGCCGGCGATGCCGATCGCGACGCCCAGGCACATGCCCAGGGACGCGATCAGCAAGGTCATGGCCGTGCCGCGCAGCAGCGTCCAGCCCCAGCCCTCGCGCAGCACGGCCAAGATGGTGTCGAGCATCCCCGTTTACTTCTTGCAGACCTCGTAGTTCGAAATGTCGATGTCGAACCATTTCTCGCTGGAGGACTTGATGGTGCCGTCGTTGATGAGCTTGCACAGGGCGGCATCGACGCGCTGCTTGAGTTCGGCGTTCTGTTTATTGATGCCGACCGCGATGCCGAAGCCCAGGGTCTCGGGCGCCGAAGAGCCTTTGATGATCAGTTCGGACAAGGCGAAATTCTTGTCACCGACCTTTTTCAGGAATTTGGATTGGGACGTCAGGTCGGCGAAGGTGGCGTCCAGGCGCCCGGCGTCCAGGTCGATCTGCATCTGGTCCAGCGTATCGTAGTTCTTTACCGTCAGGCCAGGCGCATTCTTGCGCAGGTAGTCGCCATGCGTGGTGCCGCCTTGTACGCCGACGGTCTTGCCGGCCAGCCCCTTGAGCACGGTCCCGGTGTCTGTGGCGCCGACCAGCGCACTCTGTCGGGGAAGCACGAAAATGGCGTCTTCCACCGCGTAGGGAATGCTGAATGCAATGCGCTTGTTGCGTTCAGGAGTGAACGACATGCCCGAGATGATCAGGTCGAAGCGATTTGCATCCAGGGATGGGATCAGGCTGTCGAACGCCTGGACCACGAAACGACAGTCGGCCTGCAGCTCCCGGCAGAGCGCATTGCCAACGTCGGCGTCGAAACCGCTGACTTTGCCGGCGGCATCGACCATGCTCCAGGGCGGATATCCGCCTTCTGTACCGATCTTGAGGGTGGCTGCGGAGGCTGTGCCCAGCCCCAGCAGCAGCATGCCGGCGCACAGCGCGGCTTTATGCACGATAGGTTTAATCACTTGAGTCTTCCTTGCTGCGGCTGTGTGGATCAGCCGGATTGTGGTTCTGCGTGGGACGCCGAGGCTGCGTTGCCCGCAGGCGAGATCTTACCAAACAGGCTCTTCATCCATAGGCGGCGCTCTGCATCGGCTGCAGGAACTGGCGCAGCCGCGGTGAACTGGGCGCGCCGAATAGCGCGTCGGGGACACCCTCTTCTTCGATTCGGCCGTTGTGCATGAAGATGCCGTGGTCGGAGACTTCGCGCGCGAAATTCATTTCATGCGTGACCAGGATCATGCTGCGGCCTTCGTCGGCAAGCTGGCGGATGACGCGCAGCACCTCTCCTACCATCTCGGGATCCAGCGCAGAGGTGGGCTCGTCAAACAAAAGGACGTCGGGCTGCATGGCCAGCGCGCGCGCGATCGCCACGCGCTGTTGCTGTCCCCCGGACAGCTCGGACGGATAGGCGTCCCTCTTGTCGGAAAGCCCGACCTTGTCTAGCAGGCCCACGGCATGTTCGACGGCTTCCTGCCGCGAGCGCCCCTGCACATGCACCGGGCCTTCGATGAGGTTCTGCAGCACGTTGCGGTGCGACCAGAGATTGAAGTTCTGAAAGACCATGCCGAGACGGGCACGCACGCGCTCGAGCTGCCGGGGGTCGCTGCTGACGGCGATGCCGGCGCGATTCTTGTGGCTGCGCAGAATTTCATTTCCGATACGGACGGTGCCCTGGTCCGGGACCACCAGATGGTTGATGCATCGAAGCAGGGTACTTTTGCCGGATCCGGACGCGCCGATGATGGAGAGCACGTGTCCTTGCCGGGCCTCGAATGAAATGCCTCGAAGGACTTCATTCGCTCCGTAGGACTTGTGAATGTCTTCGACTTTGACGGCGTAATCGGGCGCGGTCATGGAAAAAAGGCTCCGTGGCCAAGCGGCAGGGCGGGCATGGCAGAAATGTAAGCGATGAGGTCGGGTCCGGCGCTCAAATGAGCGTTGGACCCGACATTTTAACTGCTTTGCCCCGCGCGCCCGCCCGGTGGCCCGCAGCGCCCATGCAGGCTAAGGAGCGCGCCGCAATTCCGCTGGCGGATACTTGATCTGTGCGCGGTACTTGGAAACGGTCCGCCTGGCGACCACCACCCCCTCGCGCGCCAGCTTGCGTGCCAGCGTGACGTCGGACAGCGGTTCCTTGGGATTCTCCTCGTCGATCATCTCCTGGATGAGTGCGCGCACGGCGACGGCCGAGCAGGTGCCGCCCGAACTGGTGGCGAGTTCGCGCGAGAAGAAGTGCTTGAACTCGAAGAGGCCGCGCGGGGAGGACAGGTATTTATGGCTGGTCGCGCGCGAAACCGTGGATTCATGCATTCCCAGCTCCTCCGCGATTTCGCTGAGCATCAGCGGCCGCAGAGCGATTTCGCCGTAGTCGAAGAAAGTCTGCTGGCGCGCGACGATGGCCTGTGCCACGCGCTGGATGGTGCTGCTCCGCTGCTCCAGGCTGCGCAGCAGCCAGCGTGCTTCCTGGAGCGCCTGGGCCATCAATGATCTGTCCTCGTAGCGGGACTCGCGGAAAAGCTTCGCATAGACGGTATTCAGCCGCGCGTGCGGGGTCGCGCTTTCGTTGCCGACGGCGACCCAGAGTTTGCCGACCTTGCGCACGATGACGTCGGGAACGACATAGCACGACGGGTCTATGGCGCCGTAGCGACGGCCGGGATGCGGCTCGAGACTGCGGATCAGCAGGGTGGCCTGCTGTATGTCCTCGGCGCTGCATTCCAGGGCGCGCGCCAGTCCGGCATAGTCGCAGCGTCCAAGCTTGTCGATGTGTTCCGAGACGATGCGCGTAGCCAGCAGTTTGCCAGGCGTTTTTTCATCCAGCGCCTGCAATTGGAGGCAGAGGCATTCCTGCAGGTTGCGCGCCGCCAGGCCGGGCGTTGCGATCTGTTGCACCAGGCGCAGCGCGGCTTCCCATTCCTTTTCATCCACCGGCGGCGAAAACGCCGAAGCGGGGGCCAGCTCGGAGAAAGGAAGGCGCAGGTAGCCATCGTCGTCTATGGCTTCAATAATGTATTCCGCCAGATAGCGGTCGCGCTCGGACAGCGGATAGGCGCAGAGATCGGAGAGCAGCGACTCCTGCATGCTGGTCTGATGCTGTGCCCACTGGCCTACATCGGTGTCTGGAAGATCGGGATCGCGCCGAACGGGATAATCCCCTGAATACGTCGACACGTTTTCATCGAAGGCCGGCTCGACGGCTTGCGTATCCCGGTCGGCATCCGCGTTGCCGACGGCGGACTGCTCAGGAGGGTCGAAATCCGTGCCGTCGGCATGTCCGGCGTCTTTGGGTGCCGGGGCGCCGGCATGCGCGTGCTCTTCCGACGAGGTGTCTTCCCCATCCTCAAGGAAAGGATTGTTGGCGATGGCTTGGGCGACTTCCTTGGTGAAATCCAGGGTCGACATTTGCAACAGCTTCACGGATTGCTGCAGGCGGGGCGTCAGACTGGTTTGCTGCTTGGCCAGCAACTCATAAGACATCTGCGTCATTTGTCTGGTCTCCTGTGTGGGTTCTGCTTGATGCCAGTTGGCGACTGCACATTGGAAGATGACGCAATAACCGTGCCAGAATTAGTCAGCCCTCAGCTTCAACGGGCCAGGCACGCAATGAAGAAGACCGGACAGCTACGCCACGACAGCGTTTCAGAGGATTGAAAAAAGATGTGACTTGTCAGATGTGAGGCGGCGGCCGCGATCACATCCGCGCCGCGAGTGAGTGCTAATTACCGGCGACGGTAAGAAGTGCCGTTGGCAGGCGCTTCGCCCTTGATTTGTTCCAGGCGGTTGTACAGCGTCTTGGGGCTGATACCCAGCGCCGCCGCGGTGCGGCGCTTATCGCCGGAGTAATACTCCAGTGTCGCCTGTATGAGCGCATGTTGCGCATTGGCAAGGTCCGTGCCAATGGGGATTTTCAGAAAACCATTGGCCAGATCGGGCGTCTTGACGCGAAACACCGGCATCATCGGGCCGATTTCTATGGTGTCATTGGCCAGGATGTAGGCCCGCGTGACCGTATTCTTGAGCTCCCGGATATTGCCGGGCCAATTGTAGGCTTCAAGATGCGTGATGGTAGCCTCTGAAAATTGCTTCCGGGTCTTTTCTTCCGCATTCAATTCATCGAGAAATCGCTGGGCCAGATAAGCGATGTCGGATTGTCTTTCGCGCAGACTGGGAACGCGTATCGGAAAGACTGCGAGCCGATACAGCAGATCGGAGCGAAAGCGTCCCGACTTGACTGCTTCCTTGGGGTCGCGGTTGGTGGCGGCAATGATGCGGACGTGGGCCTGCCGCAGCTCTGTGCCGCCGACGCGGTGGTATTGGCCGCTTTCCAGGACACGCAGCAATTGCACCTGCATGGGCAGGGGCATTTCGGTGACTTCATCCAGGAACAGAGTGCCGCCGTCGGCGGTTTCAAAACAGCCCTTGGTGGTGGCCGCCGCCCCCGTGAAACTGCCTTTTTCGTGTCCAAAGAATGCTGTTTCTGCCAGAGATGCTGAAATGGCCCCGCAATTGATGGCCACGAACGGCGCTTCGCAGCGAGTGCTGCGTTTATGGATGGCGCGTGCAACGACTTCTTTCCCGGTTCCGCTTTCCCCGACGATCAGCACGCTGGCCTCGGTGGGCGCGGCCTTGACGATAGCGCGCGCCAGCTCGAACGCTGCAGAAGAGCGCCCAACGGTTTTGGATGAATTAATCATTTTCCGGAGTCTAATATGAAATGCACAGCGTACGGCAATAATAGTCCTTGGTTTCAAAAGCAATTTTTATTTACATTTGGGCGATCGGTTTCCGCGTACGATGGGCGCATAAGAGGGAAAAAATACGTACATCAACTGGGGGCCTGCCGATTTCTCGCACATGACAGTCGACGGGATGGGGAAGGCAGCAATTTTAAAATGAAGCGTATATATGCCGCATCTATTGATCATTGACGATGAATCAGACATTCGCGAGCTGATTGCGGACATCGCGGTAGAGGACGGATACACCGTTGCTCAGGCCGGCGACATCCGGCAGGCGCGCATCCAGATCGAAAGACAGAAACCCGATGTTGCGCTGGTGGACGTGCAGCTGCCGGACGGCGACGGCGTGGATTTCTGGAGGGACACGGGCCTGACCGAAACGCAGGTCGTGTTCATGACCGGATCTTCCAGCGTCGATAGCGCCATCGAGGCCTTGCGCTGCGGAGCGGTGGATTATCTTCTCAAGCCGCTTAGCCTGCGGCGTCTTCGAGGCATCCTCGTCGAACTCAAGGCGATGGCAAATCAGCAGCCTTTACCGGGCGCGTCGGATTGTTTCGCCAAAATGATAGGCAAGTCGCGGGCCATGCAACTGCTTTGCGCCCATATCGAAAAGGTCGCGCCGACCCAGGCCACGGTACTTCTGGTCGGCGAAAGCGGCACCGGCAAAGAGCTGGCTGCCGAAGCCATACATTTGGCCAGCCCGCGATATCAACAGCCCTTCATGCCCATCAATTGCGGGGCCATTTCCCCCAATCTCATCGAAAGCGAACTTTTCGGCCACGAGAAAGGCAGCTTCACGGGCGCGGACCGGCAACACAAGGGCTATTTCGAACGAGCCCGTGGCGGGACCATCTTCCTGGATGAAATCACCGAGATGTCCATGGAGCTGCAGGTACGCCTGCTGCGCGTGCTCGAGTCGGGACGGTTCATGCGCGTCGGCGCTCACGAGGAAATTGAAGCCGATGTGCGTGTCGTCGCGGCGACCAACCGGAATCCGGAACAGGCGGTCAGCACCGGCGCACTGCGCGAAGATCTTTATCATCGACTGAGCGTCTTTCCGCTTGAACTGCCCCCGCTGCGCGAACGGGAAGACGACGTGATCCTGCTGGCCGAGCATTTCCTGCAGAAGCTGAACGATGAAAACAATACACGGAAGACTTTTGCGCCGGAAGCGATCCAGGCCATGCGCGATTACTCCTGGCCGGGCAACATCCGGGAATTGCGCAACTATGTGTACCGCAGCTACATCCTGGCGGACGGCGTTATCAAGGGCGACTTCAATTCCTTCGAGCTCGAGGCGCATTCGGCGGGCTGGGGTTCGGAAATCCTGGTTCCGGTGGGTGTCCCGCTGGCCGAAGCGAATCGCCAGCTCATTCTGGCCACGCTCAAGCAATGCGGCGGCGTGAAGAAGACGGCTGCCGAGATGTTGGGCATCAGCCTCAAGACCCTGTACAACCGCCTCGAAGAGTACGGCGCCGACACCGACCTGGACGAGTCGTCGAGCACCTTGCGCTGACAGGTACGGCGATTGCTGGAGGCCGGCCAGCTTTGTAATCGATTCGAGTGCCGGCATGAGTAACTATGAAAATGAAAAGGCGGAAGCACGCGTCAGCATCGTGGTGCTGACCTGCAACCGCCGTGCGCGAGTCCTGGGCCTGCTGCACCGGCTTAAATTCCATTCCGGCGACTGGCCCGTCATCGTGGTGGACAACGGTTCGACGGACGGCACCGCCGCCGCCGTGGCGGCTGCCTTTCCCTCGGTGCTGTTGATCCGGGCGAAGCGCAACCTGGGTGCCGCCGCGCGCAATATCGGCGCGGCCTACGTCCATACGCCTTACATCGCCTTCTGCGATGACCATATGCAATGGGAAGCAGACGCCCTGAGGCGCGGCGTCTGCCTGCTCGATGCGGATGCCGACATTGCCGTGCTCAGTTCTTGCATACGGAACGGCGTCGATACCAATTGCGATGAGGAGCGCGACACCGCGCGGAACTTGAAGTTCCAAGGTTTCCTTGCAGGCGCCTGCATCGTCCGGACCCGTGCGTTTTGCGAGGTGGGCGGCTACTGGCCCCCTCTTTTCAATGGCGGCGAGGAAGTGCTGATGGCTCTGGACTTGGCCGAGCGCGGCTGGCGTATCGTCTACGCCGGCAACGTGATCGCCCGAAGCTTCTCGCCATGCTATGGCGAAGCGGACGCACGCAATCGCCTGCTGTTGCGCAACACCATCTGGGTGGCCTGGATGCGCCTGCCCAGGCAGGCGGCGTGGCGCGTCACCGTTCGACAATTCCGCCGCGCGTATGAGCGCGGTTGCCTATGGCGCACCGCGCTGGGCGTCGTGGCGGGGCTGCCCCGTGCGTTGTCCCGGCGCCAAGTCGTGTCATCCGCAGTGCAGCAAACGGACCTGATGCCGGAGGTTTGATCCGCTCAGTCGACGCGCTTGCCGGGCGGCGGGTCCGGCATCCGTATTTCATCGGGCGTTTCACGGGGCGGCAGCTCGATATCCTGTTCCGGCTCTTCTATGGGCGGGGCTTCTGGCGGTGTTTCCGGAATGTCGTTGGGTGGGTCGGGTGGCGTGGGCACGTGCGCCCGGTGCGACATTGGGACGGCGAAATTTTGAAAATTCTGCGAAGTGTGCATGTAGGTCTCCTGCGTTGACCGGCGAGTTCGCCGGCGCTGCAGGACACGCTGCAAACCCCGTGCCCATGCCGGCGCCGACAAGCCTGTTTTCGTTTGCTTTGATGCCGGAGTTTCCTGGGCACGATATTTGCCCTTGAGCTGGCAGATCACGACACGGACAGCCAGCAATCGCGTTGCGTCAGGTGCCGGGCATCTAAGGCCTTAAAGGGAGAAGACTGTGGCTTTGAACATACTTGCTGTTTCATCGGAAGTATACCCGTTGGCGAAGACCGGGGGCTTGGGGGATGCGGTGAGCGGCTTGGCCGCTGCTTTATCGTCAGGGGCGGCGCGGATCACGGTCCTGCTTCCCGCTTATCAAGGTGTAACCCGCCATGTCGATCGGATGCGGCGGATCGCTACCTTGACGGGATTGCCGGGAGGCGATGCAGAGCTATGGTCCGCTCATTGCCCGGAACTGGATCTGCCGGTGCTTTTATTAAAGAACGACGCGCTATACGAGCGCAGCGGCCTTTATCAGAAGCCGGACGGTGCAGAGTACGAAGACAACGCCATACGGTTTGCGGCCTTGTCCCAGGCGGCGGCCAGGATATGCGAGGGAATTCTGGGCTTGCAGCGCCCTCATGTGGTGCACGCGCACGATTGGCATGCGGCGCTGGTGCCGATCTATCTGCGGCAGAGACATGTCGAAGACGTGAAGTCGGTGCTGACGCTTCACAACATTGCCTTCCAAGGCATTTTCCCAATGTCGCTCGCTTCCCAGCTAGGCATCGAGGAAGCCTATTGCTCTTCCGACGGCCTCGAGTACTGGGGACAGTTGAACTTCCTGAAAGGCGGCATTCGCTATGCCGACTTGATTACCGTGGTCAGCAGCAATTATGCGCGCGAGATACTGACGCCGCGTTTCGGCTGCGGCCTGGAACAATTATTGGCGCAAAGGCGCGCCGACCTTATTTCGATACCGAACGGTATCGACACCGTTCTTTGGAATCCGCAGGCGGACGAATTCCTGAGCGGAGAGGGCTTCAGCGTCGAATGCCTTGAGAAGAAACGCCGATACAAAGCGGCTTTGCAAAAGTCCTTCGGCCTGGACGTCATGCCCGGCTCGACGCTGATGGCCATGGGCAGCCGCCTGACGACGCAGAAAATGGCCGATGTGGCCATGGCAGCGATTCCGCGCGCCCTGGATGCACACGCGGATCTGCAAGTATGCGTCATGGGGCAAGGCGAGAAAGACTTGGAGCAAGGTCTGCTGCAAGTCGCCGAACGCTACCCCGGGCGGTGCAGCGTACATGTTGGCTTCGATGAGCCGCAAGCGCACCTTCTCCATGCCGGCGCCGACGTGCTCTTGCATGGCAGCCGCTTCGAACCTTTCGGCCTTACGCCGCTTTATGCCATGCGCTACGGGTCGGTGCCGATAGGGTCACGGGTAGGTGGAATGGCCGACACCATCATCGATCCGGGCAGCGGAGCATCGGGCGCTGCGATGCGTGGCGCCAACGGAATCCTGTTTGATGGCGAGCGGGCGGAAGACATGCTGGGCGCGATACACAGAGTCATGGCACTGCGTCGCACACCGGACCTTTGGCGTGCGGTGCAGGTGAACGGCATGAAAACGGACTACAGCTGGGAAAGGTCCGCGCCGGCCTATCTCAGTGCTTATCAAGCATTGCGCCCGGATGTCATGCTGGGCCGCATTCCAGAGCGCCGCAACGCCATGGCGGGGGCGCGTGGCTGGAAACCCGTGCTGCCGGCTTCGCTGCGTGCAGCGCCGGTCGCGGGACCGTCCACGGGCGCGGTCATGGGGCGCGCCAAGCGCAAAGGACTGGAGGTGGGAAGCGCAATCTCGGCGCGTGAACCATCTGCGGCCTGATCATGCGTATTTATCACTTGCGCCGTGCGACCGCCCCTTCCGGATGGGGGGCGGTATGCAATCATGCGAAAGGCTTGGGTTTCGACCATCTTCTGGTTTCGCTGCCCGTCGAGGAGTGGGAGCAGGCATGCAGCCCGTTGGCACAGGAATGCGAACGGGCTGGCTTGATTCTGCTGACCGACCTCGATCTCCCCGATGGCGTGGCCGAAGGGCCGGACGCCTGGGCCGAGCCTTTGATGGCGTCGCTGCGCGCAGGTGTGGCCGGATTCCGTGTCCTGCAGCCCTCGCGGTTTGGGGGGGACGCCTGGGCCGCCATGATTGCCCGGGTGCGCGAGCATCATCCGGACGCGATGTTCCTGGCATGGACACCGGGCCTGACTCGGCATCAATTGAGGGATCTGCCGGAGTCAGGGTTCGACTACGTCTTTTCGTCCTTGCCATGGTGGGATTTCCGCTCGGACTGGCTGGTCGAGGAACGCGCTCGCCTGCGGGAAGTGGCTCCCGTCATTGCGCCCGTCTACATGCCGGACGGGCAGGCGCAGCAGGAGGATCGGCAACGCGCACGGCGCTGGCTATGGACAGCGGCCTTCCTGGGAGACGGTTTTCTGGTGCAGGAAGGGCTGGAAGATCTGGCGGGCGGCGAAGTCATGCAAGAGGTGAACCGCTGGGCATCCCGGGACGATGCCGGAACCGCGCGCATCCGGGGGCTGACAGGCCCATTGTCGCTAACGACGGCGCTGGCGCGGCTGGACGCCAAGCCGTCCGTTCTGCTGGTCAATCCCCGGGACGATGTCGACGCGCCCATAGATGTGCTGCAATTGAGCGCCCGCTTGCCGGGAAGCTACGCATTGACCGAAGAAGCGGTTGGTTCTGTGCCGGGCGGATTGGCTCCCGGCGGCTGGATGCTGCTGCCGTTGGAAGAAGCCAAGCCGGTGCTGATGCCGACCGGCGTGAAAGCCTGGCGTCGCAAAGGCGTCACGGAGGCAATGGCATCGCCCCGTATTGCAATCGAGCGGATCACGCCCCTGGTGGACGACGGCATGTTTGCCGTCAAGCGCACCGTGGGCGAACCCGTCGAAGTGCAGGCGGACGTCTTCATGGACGGCCATGCCAAGCTTTCGGCCACCCTGCTCTGGCGCGCAGCCGACGAGCCGAACTGGCGCCGCGTTCCTATGAAGCTGCTGGATAATCACCGATGGAGCGCCACCTTTCATCCGCGCCGGCTGGGCATGCATTGCTACGCGATCCAGGCCTGGCGCGACGATTGGCTGAGCTACCGGGACGGCCTGGCCAAGCGTGTGGCCGCCGGGCAGGACGTGGCGCTTGATGTGGAAGAGGGGCGCATGCTGATCGGACGCTATCGCGACCGCATTCAGGATGAGCTGCCCGAAATGGCCAACACGCTGGCGTCCATGGTGCGCAAGATCGGAAATCCGCGCTCCACTACGGCGCCCGTCCCCAAGAAAAAGTCCCTACTTACGGGTGCTGCGCCGGAAACGGGTGCGCGGGACCTGCCCGCTGCGCAGGATGAGCACATCGACTTGCTGTTGTCGGAATTGTGGTCGAGCATCATGCATGAGGTGCCGGTTCGTCCCTTCGAGACGACGACGCCCAATTATCCATTGATGGTGGAAAGGCGCGAGGCGGGGTACGCGTCCTGGTATGAATTGTTTCCCCGCTCGCAGGCGCCGGAGCCCGATCGGCACGGGACCTTCCAGGATGTCATTGCGCGCCTGCCGTATATCCGGATGATGGGATTCGATGTGCTGTACATGCCCCCCATACATCCGATCGGGCTGGCGAACCGGAAGGGCAGGAACAACTCCCTGCGCGCCGAGCCCGGCGACCCGGGTAGCCCGTATGCCATCGGCTCCGAAGAGGGCGGGCACGATGCCGTGCATCCCGAGCTCGGCACCATCGAAGACTTCCAGGAACTGGTGAGCGCCGCGCAAGCCCAGCACCTGGAAGTGGCGCTGGACTTCGCGATCCAGTGCTCGCCGGATCACCCTTGGCTGAAGGCGCATCCCGAATGGTTCGATTGGCGCCCGGACGGCACATTGCGCTATGCGGAGAACCCGCCCAAGCGATACGAGGACATCGTCAACCCCGAGTTCTATGCAAGCTCCGACGTGGCACCGGGCAAGGCCGGGTTGTGGAAGGCCTTGCGCGATGTCATTCTGTTCTGGGCAAGCCAGGGCGTACGCATCTTCCGCGTCGACAATCCGCACACCAAGCCGCTGCCGTTCTGGCAATGGCTCATTGCGGAAGTGCAGGGCGCGCACCCCGACGTCGTCTTTCTTTCCGAGGCGTTCACGCATCCGAAACTGATGTATCGCCTGGGCAAGCTGGGCTTCTCGCAGTCCTATACTTACTTCACATGGCGTCACGGGAAGCAGGAGCTGACCGATTATCTGCTCGAGGTATCCCGGCCGCCCGTGTCGGATTATTTCCGGCCGCATTTCTTCGTCAATACCCCGGACATCAATCCCTACTTCCTGCAGGAGTCGGGCCGAGCCGGTTTCCTGATCCGGGCCGCGCTGGCGGCCACGACGTCGGGCTTGTGGGGCATGTACAGCGGTTTCGAGCTCTGCGAGGCCAGGCCGATTCCCGGTAAAGAGGAGTATCTGGACTCCGAGAAATACCAATTGCGCCATTGGGATTGGGACCGGCCCGGCAACATCGTGCAGGCCATTGCGCGACTCAATCACATCCGGCGGATCAATCCCGCCTTGCAGATGCAGCAAGGCCTGACGTTCCATTCCGTCGATAACGAAAAAATGCTGTTTTTCACGCGAAGCACGCCCGACCTGGATAACGTCGTGCTGGTCGCAATCAGCCTGGACCCGCATGCTCGGCAAGCGGGACGGCTGGAGCTGCCTTTGGATGCATGGGGCTTGAACGGGCGCCCGGTGCCGCTGCACGATCAAATGAGCGACCAGTATTTCACCGCTTACGATCCTTGGCGTCACGTCGAATTGTCGCCTGAGCAGCCCTTCCTTATCTGGCGGCTCTCTTCCGCGGAGGCATGATGGAGACCCAGTGGTACAAGGATGCGGTCATTTACCAATTGCATGTCAAGTCGTTTTTCGACGCGAACAATGACGGCCAGGGAGACTTCGCGGGCCTGGTCGAAAAGCTGGACTACATCGCGGGCCTCGGCGTCAATACGATCTGGCTCTTGCCGTTCTACCCTTCGCCCCGTCTGGACGATGGCTACGACATCGCCGAGTATCGCGGCGTGCACGAAGATTACGGGTCTCTGTCGGACGTACGCAAATTCATTCGCGCGGCGCACGAGCGCGGCCTGCGTGTGATCACCGAGCTCGTGGTCAACCATACGTCCGACCAGCACGCCTGGTTCCAGCGCGCCCGCCGGGCAAGACCGGGGTCGGCCGCCCGCAATTTTTATGTCTGGTCGGATAACGATCAGGCTTACAGCGGGACGCGAATCATTTTTTGCGATACGGAGAAGTCCAACTGGACTTGGGACCCCGTGGCGGGCGCCTATTTCTGGCACCGCTTCTATTCGCACCAGCCGGATCTCAACTACGACAACCCGCGGGTCCTGAAGGCGGTCATCGGCATCATGCGCTTCTGGCTGGACATGGGGGTGGACGGGCTGCGGCTGGATGCCGTGCCATACCTGGTGGAGCGCGAAGGAACGAACAACGAGAATCTGCCGGAGACGCATGCCGTTCTCAAGCAGATACGTGCCGCGCTGGACCGCGACTATCCGGACCGCATGCTGTTGGCCGAGGCGAACCAGTGGCCGGAGGACGCTCAGGAGTATTTCGGGGAAGGAGACGAATGCCACATGTCCTTCCACTTTCCGTTGATGCCTCGCATGTACATGGCCATTGCGCGCGAGGACCGTCTGCCGATCGTGGACATCATGCAGCAGACGCCCGAGATCCCCGAGCCGTGCCAATGGGCCATCTTTCTGCGCAATCACGATGAGCTGACGCTCGAAATGGTGTCGAGCAGCGAGCGGGATTATCTATGGGACGTCTATGCGGCCGATCGTCGTGCGCGTATCAACCTGGGCATACGCAGGCGTCTCGCTCCCTTGCTGGAGCGGGATCGCCGGCGCATCGAATTGATGAACAGCCTGTTGCTTTCCATGCCGGGAACGCCGGTGCTCTACTACGGCGACGAAATCGGGATGGGGGACAATATCCACCTGGGGGACCGCGACGGCGTCCGGACACCCATGCAATGGAGTCCAGACAGGAACGGCGGGTTTTCCAGGGCGGATGCGGAGCAATTGTCGTTGCCGGTGCTCATGGGATCGTTGTATGGCTATGAGGCGGTCAACGTCGAATCCCAGTTGCGCGACCCGCATTCGCTGTTGAACTGGACGCGGCGCATGCTTGCCAAGCGCCAGCAGACCCATGTCTTCGGACGGGGCAGCCTGCGTTTCCTGTATCCCGGCAATCGCAAGATCCTGGCCTATGTCCGCGAGTACGAAGGGACGGTGCTGCTGTGTGTCGTCAATCTGTCGAATGCATCTCAACCCGTCGAGCTCGATCTATCGGCCATGGCAGGGCGCGTGCCGATCGAAATGCTGGGCGGAACGCCGTTCCCCACCATAGGCACGCTTCCTTACCTGCTGACGTTGCCTCCCTACGGGTTCTACTGGTTCGAACTGAGCGAAGACGCCGCACCGCCGGCCTGGCATGCGAGCGGCCCGCAGCAGATGCCCGAATACTTGACGCTGGTACTGAGGCGAAGAGGGGCCTTGCTTCTGATGGAAGGCTCCCGCAGGGCACTGAGCCGGGAGGTGCTGCCGCTATACCTGGAAAGACAGCGCTGGTTTGCCGGTGCCCGGCCACAGGAGGGCGTGGGTGTCGCATACGTCGTTCCGCTTGCGGCGGCAGACGATGCCCAGGGCGTGGAGTTCTTCCTCGCGGAATTCGAGGTTGGCGCCGGCAAGGACGCCGAGCCGGCAAACTATTTCTTGCCCGTGGGGCTGCGTTGGGAGGAAGATCTGTCCGGCATGGCGGCGCAGTACGCGCTGGCCCGCGTCCGGCGCGCTGCCGAGGTGGGTTGGGCAACCGATGCACTGACCTTGCCGGAGTTCACGCGGGCGCTGCTGGCAAGCTGGGAAGCAGGTCGGGAAATCGATGTTGAAACCGCATCGGGCCGCTCACGCCTGATTTTCAGGACCGAACCGGGATTCGCCGATTATGACTGGGGCGAAGAGCTGGACCTGGACTGGTTTCCCGGCGAGCAGTCCAACAGCTCGGTGTCCATCTCGGACAAGGCCGTTCTCAAGCTGTTGCGCCGGGTGGTGGCGGGAGAGCATCCCGAAGCCGAGATGACACGCCGCCTTACTTCGATCGGCTATGCGAATTCCGCCGCGCTCCTGGGCGAGCTGCAGCGGGTTGACGAGGCCGGGCGGCCGCATACGCTGGCCTTGCTCCATGCGCGGATACCGAACCAGGGAGACGCCTGGGCATGGACCAGGGATTATTTGCAGCGTACGTTGGAGAATGCCGCATTGACGGGCGAAAGCCGGGCGGACTTCGAAGAGGATCTGCGCGGCTACACCACGGTGGCAGGCATCATGGGCGAAAGGCTGGCGCAGTTGCATGCGGCGCTGTCGCTGCCCACGGACGATCCTGCCTTCCAGCCGGATCCCGCAAGCGCGCGCGATGCGCAATCCTGGGCCGCCCAGGTCGGCGGCATGTTCGATGACGCCCTGGCGGCCGCGGATGGATGCGCGCTGCCCGACTCGTCCGCCCAGCAGTTGAAGGCCCTCCGGAATGCCCGGAAGGCCTTGCGCAAGCGCATCGACGCGCTGGCCGCCGACATGCGCGGGACCGAGCGCACGCGCATTCATGGCGACTTCCACCTGGGCCAGATCCTGATCGCGCAGAACGACGTATACATCATCGACTTTGAGGGCGAACCGGTGCGTTCGCTGGAGGAGCGCCGAGCCAAGAGCACGCGCTGGCGCGACGTTGCGGGATTGCTGCGCTCTTTCGATTATGCCTGCGCGGTATTCGCTTCATCTTCCACGCCTGTTGCGCGGCCCGAGGCGGGCGATGTGGACGCGTCCGGCGCTTCGGCGGCGGCGGTGATGGCACAGCAGCGGCAGGCACTGCTCGATCAATTTTGTGAAAGCGCTTCGCATGCATTTCTCCGAGCCTATCGCTCGACTTATGAAAGTGCAATGCGCGCAGACCGGGAGAGTCCCGACGCGGTGGAAGAGCCCGCCGCGGAAGAGAGCGGGAACGAACCCTTGCTGGAACTCGCGTTGCTGGAAAAGGCGGCTTACGAAATCCGCTACGAGGCCGCGCACAGGCCGGATTGGGTACCCATACCCCTGGGCGGACTCTACAGGGTTGCACGGCGCTTGTTGCAGAACGACGATCTGGAAGAAGGAGCATCATGAAGCCCACGGACGCTAAGGCGAGGACACCTGACCAGGAGGGAGGACACCGCCTTCTGCTCGGCGAACTGGACGTCCACCTGATGGCCGAGGGGCGGCACTGGCAGCTGGCCGACTGCCTGGGCGCGCAGGCCATGATGGTAGACGGCGTTGAAGGAGTGCGTTTCGCGGTATGGGCGCCCAATGCCAGGAAAGTGTCCGTCGTCGGCGATTTCAATGACTGGGATGGGCGGCGCGATCCCATGTTCCTGAGACGCGAGTGCGGTGTCTGGGAATGTTTCGTGCCGGGCGTAGGGGCCGGCGCGCTTTACAAGTACGAGCTGCAAGCGCCCAATGGCGACATGCTGGCCTTGAAGGCGGACCCGATGGCGCGGCAAACCGAACTGCCTCCCGCGACGGCGTCGGTGGTGGCGGAGCCCGAGGCCTTTCACTGGACGGACGAAGCATGGATGGCGGAACGCGCGCGGCACCATCGTATCGATGCCCCAATAGCGATCTACGAGGCGCATCTGGATTCCTGGGCACGCGATGCGGCGCCGGGGCGCGTCTGGAAAGAAACGGGGCCGCGGCTGATCGCCTATGCCCGCGAAATGGGCTTCACCCACCTGGAACTGCTCCCCATCATGGAACACCCTTTCGGCGGCTCGTGGGGCTATCAGCCGTTGGGCATGTTCGCGCCATCGGCACGATATGGCTCCCCGGCGGAGTTCGCCGCATTCGTCAACGACTGCCATGCGGCGGGGCTGGGACTGATCCTGGATTGGGTGCCGGCGCATTTCCCGTCCGATCCGCATGGGCTCGCCTGGTTCGACGGCACAGCGCTCTATGAGCATGCCGATCCGCGACAAGGATTCCACCCGGACTGGAATACCCTGATCTATAACTTCGGGCGCACCGAAGTCCGCAACTTCCTGATGGCGAGCGCCCTGGAATGGCTGCAGCGCTTTCACGTCGACGGCTTGAGAGTGGACGCGGTTGCATCGATGCTGTACCTGGACTACAGCCGGGAGCCCGGACAATGGACGCCGAATCGCTATGGCGGCCGGGAGAACCTCGAGGCGGTTTCATTCTTGCAGCAATTGAATGGGCTCGTGGCCGAGCGCTGCCCGGGCGCGATCATGATCGCGGAAGAATCGACGGCATGGCCCGGCGTCACGGCGCCCGTCAGCAGCGGCGGATTGGGCTTCCATTACAAGTGGAACATGGGCTGGATGCACGATACGCTGAGCTACATGGCGCGTGATCCCATACATCGAACCTATCACCATCACGAAATGACGTTCGGCATGGTCTATGCCTATTCCGAAAACTTCATCCTGCCGCTCTCGCACGACGAGGTGGTGCACGGAAAAGGGTCGTTGTACGGCAAGATGCCGGGGGACGCGTGGCAGCGCCATGCCAATCTCAGGGCCTACCTGGGCTTCATGTGGGGTCATCCCGGGAAAAAGCTGCTGTTCATGGGGGGAGAGCTGGCGCAGCCCGCCGAATGGAACCATGAGGCGCCGCTGGACTGGTCCGGCCTCGAACCGGACCATCCCGACGCCGGCATGCGCGTGGGCATGCAGAAGCTGGTGCGCGAGCTGAATGCCTTGTACCGGCGCCTGCCCGCGCTGCATGGCGGAGACTCGGATCCCACCGGCTTTGCATGGGCGGTCGGCGACGATGCCCGGAACAGCGTCTATGCCTATACCCGGTGGTATGCCGGGCAGTGCGTGCTCGTGGTGTCGAACATGACGCCGGTGCCGCGAGAGGACTATCGGCTGGGCGTGCCCGTCCCGGGCCGCTGGTGCGAGCTATTGAATACGGACGCTGCGGCTTATGGCGGGTCCAATGTGGGCAATGGCGGCGAGGCATGGACTTCCCCCGTTCCGGCGCACGGGCACGAGCATTCTCTTTCCCTTCGGATTCCGCCTTTGGCAACGCTGATGCTTGTACCGCAGGAGTGTCTCACATGATGACTTTGCCCGACCGGCTGGACGCCGGCCTTCCTTATCCGTTGGGGCCGACCAATGACGGCCTTGGCGTCAACTTCGCGGTGTTCTCGGCCAATGCCACGAAAATCGAGCTATGTATTTTCGACGAGCGGGGACGCAGGGAGTTGAAAAGGCTGCCCATGCCCGAATGCACGGATGAAATCTGGCACGGATATCTTCCCGACGCGGGGCCCGGGCTGGTCTATGGATACCGCGCTTACGGGCCCTATGATCCCAAGCGGGGCCACCGCTTCAACCCTCAGAAGTTGCTGATCGATCCTTACGCGCGCAAGCTGCAGGGCGAATTGCGTTGGTCGGACGCGCTGTTCGGATACCGGGTGCAGCATCCCCGGGCCGATCTCAGTCTGGACCGGAGGGATTCGGCACCCTTGGTGCCGAAGTGCATTGTCACGGACACGCGCTTCAAGCCTGGGGAACTGAACAAACCGGTTGTTCCTTGGGCGGAGACGGTCATCTATGAAGCCCACGTGCGCGGAATTTCGATGATGCGCGACGACATCCGCAAAGAGCTGCGGGGAACGAGCGGCGCGCTCGCCGACCCCAGGCTGATCGACCACTTGCTGAAAATCGGCGTGACGGCGATAGAGCTGCTTCCCGTGCATGCCCACCTGCAGGACCACTTCCTGTTCGAACGGGGGCTGCGCAACTACTGGGGCTACAACAGTCTTTCCTTCTTTGCGCCGCAGGCGACATATCTTCAGAGCGGAATGAACAACGACCTGCGCATGGCGATCCGCCGATTGCGCAGCGCAGGCATCGAAGTCCTGCTCGATGTGGTGTACAACCATACCTGCGAAGGCAACGAGCTGGGCCCGACGCTGTCCTGGAAGGGGCTGGACAATGCCAGCTATTATCGCCTTGTGCCGGGAGACGAGCGCTACTACATCAACGATACGGGCTGCGGCAACACGGTGAACCTTTCGCATCCCCGCGTGCTGCAGATGGTGATGGATTCCTTGCGCTATTGGGTCGAAAGCTATGGGGTCGACGGCTTCCGCTTCGACCTGGGCGTCACCTTGGGGCGCGAAGGAACGGGCTTCGATCCCGGATCCGGATTCTTCGACGCCATCCTGCAGGACCCGGTGCTGTCCCGGGTCAAGCTCATTTCCGAACCCTGGGACATTGGCCCCGACGGCTATCAATTGGGAAACCATCCTCCCGGCTTCGCCGAATGGAACGGCCATTTCCGCGATGGCGTCAGGCGCTTCTGGGCGGGCGAGGAAGGCATGCGGGGCGAGGCCGCGGGCCTGTTGATGGGATCGCCGCAGCTCTTCGACAGCCGGCATCGCCGTCCGTGGGCGTCCGTCAACTTCCTGGCTTCGCACGACGGCTTTACCGCGAATGATCTCGTCACGTATGCGGAAAAGCATAACGAAGCGAACGGCGACGATAACCAGGACGGGCATGGCGACAACTTCAGCGGCAACTGGGGCCACGAAGGCCCCGTCGACGATCCCGCCATCCAGGCCTTGCGCCAACGTGTGCTGCGTTCGATGCTTGCGACAGTATTCGTGTCGCATGGCACGCCGATGCTGCTTGCCGGAGACGAGTTCGGCAACAGCCAGCAGGGCAACAACAACGCCTATTGCCAGGACAACGAAATTTCCTGGCTGGACTGGTCCCGCGCCGCTACGGCCGAGGGACGCGAGCTGACGGCGTTCGTGGCGAAGCTTGCCGCCTTGCGCCGCGCGCATCCGTCGCTGCGCTTTGCGCGATACGTGGATGGCAACCATGAGCTGCTTCCCGGCCTGGCGCGGGTGAGCTGGTTCGATCTGGACGGCGGTCCCATGAGCCCCGAAGCTTGGGACTACGCGCCCGGCAGGGTGCTGGGCCTGCGCCGTGCCGCCGAAACGGCGGAAGGGCTCGTCGACCTGAGCCTGCTGCTTCTGAACGGTGGCGGCGACGACGTGCGCTTCCAGCTGCCCGAACCCGCATTCGACTGGACGCTGCGGCTGGACACCGCGAACCCTGGATCCGCCGCCGAACCTCCTGGCGGCGAGGCCCTGGAATTGCGCGCTCATTCCCTCATGGTGCTGACCGCCACCCATGAACCGAGGGCCGGCCATGGCTGAGCAGCGTGGGTTTATCGCCGAAGACAGCGCATACGCCTACGGATTTGGCGCGGTGCCGGTCAACGAGAGCCATACCCGTTTCCGCTTGTGGGCGCCGGATGCCCGCCAGGTGCGACTGGAGCTGGAGGGGCAGGTGTCCATGCTGATGGGCACGGCGGCCGATGGTTTCCATGAGCTGACGTGTCCCTGCGCTGCGGGTACGCGGTATTGTTTCCGCATCGACGAGAACCTGTGCGTGCCGGATCCGGCGTCGCGCCGCCAGGATGGCGACGTTCACGACCAGAGCATCGTGGTGGATCCATCCGCCTATGAATGGCAGACCCGGGATTGGCGCGGCCTGCCATGGTCAGAAAGCGTGATCTACGAGATTCATGCCGGCTTGGCCGGCGGCTTCCGCGGGGTGCTGGAGAAGCTGGCGGAACTGAAGGACCTGGGCGTCACGGCCATCGAACTCATGCCTGTGGCCGATTTTCCGGGGCCCCGCAATTGGGGCTACGACGGTGTGCTGCCGTACGCGCCCGACAGCGCCTACGGTACGCCCGATGACCTCAGGTCGCTGGTCGACACCGCGCACGGGATGGGCATGCAGGTCTTTCTGGATGTGGTCTACAACCATTTCGGGCCGGACGGCAATTATCTTGGCGAATATGCTTCCGATTTTTTCCGGAGCGATGTGAAGACGCCCTGGGGATCGGCCATCGATTTTCGCAAGACTCAGGTCAGGCGCTTCTTTTCCGAAAACGCTTTGTACTGGCTGGAGGAGTACCGCATGGACGGTCTGCGTTTCGACGCCGTGCATGCCATCCAGGCGGAGGGCTGGCTGCCGGAAATGGCGCGCTTCCTGCGGGACCGGATCGGACCTGACCGGCATGTGCACCTGATTCTGGAGAATGACGATAACAGCGCCGCTTTGCTGGGGCAGGGATTCGACGCCCAATGGAACGACGACGCCCACCATGTGCTGCACCATATCCTGACCGCAGAGGCGGAAGGGTATTACTCGGATTATGCGGAAGATCCCACGGCGGATCTCGTCAAGCTGCTGGCCGAGGGCTTTGTCTATCAGGGACAGGCCAGTCGGTGGCGCAAGGGCGCCAGGCGCGGCCAGCCCAGCGCTGGTCTTTCGCCCCTGTCCTTCGTGTTCTTCCTTCAGAACCATGATCAGACCGGCAACCGGGCCATGGGAGAGCGTTTGACCAGCCTGTGCGCCGACAGGCCGGAGGCGCTGCGCGCCGCCATTGCGCTGCAATTGCTGACGCCGCATATTCCGCTGCTTTTCATGGGAGAGGAATGCGGTTCGCGGGAGCCCTTTCTGTATTTCACGAGCTTCCTCGACCGGGCGCTGGCGACCGCGGTGCGGGAGGGGCGGCGCGCCGAGTTCGCGGGCTTCTCCGCGTTCTCCGATGAGGAGGAACGGGCGCGCATTCCGGATCCGAACGATGTGCAGACCTGGGAGATGTCGCGTCCCGGCTCGCTGCATTGCGCGGATTCGGTTGCCAAGGGCTGGCGCGCCTACTACCGCGGCTTGCTGCAAGTCCGCAAGCAGTTCTTGAAGCCGCACCTGGAAGGCGTTCGATCCATTGGTGTGCGGGAATTGGGCAAGTTTGCCGTGGTGGCGGCCTGGAGGCTGGGCAACGGCAGCGTATTGAGACTGTATTGCAATTTATCCCGAGAGGACGCGCCGACGCCTGACGATGTTTCCGCCAACGAAGTCATCGTGTTTGCCAGCGCCAAGCAATCGGACGCTGCGCTGCGCAAAGGGTGGCTGCCGGCGGAGAGCACCGTCGCCACGATCGAGTCGATGTCTTCCATGCCCGTCCGGACCCGGAGAAGGCGATGAGCCGCCCGGAGGCGGAGGCGCTGCATGGCCTTGCGCAGGCTGCGGGCTTGCTGCCTGAATGGCGGGATGCCTTCGGCGCGCCGCGTACGGTTGCGCCGGAGGTCCTGGCAGGCATGCTGGAGCGCATGGGTTTTCCTTGTGGCACCACGGACGATCTGCGGGGAAGCTTGCACAAGCTCGAATCCAAGGCGGACACGGCGCGCCGGCCGCTGGTGGTCGCGGATGCCGGAAGGCCCATCGAACTGCGCGGCGTGACGGCGCTGAAGTACAAGGTGGAGCTGGAGTCCGGCGAGATGCTGTTCGGCACGGCGAACCCCGGCGCGGACGGGTCGGTCGCCATCCCCGCCATCCGCAGGCCCGGATACCACCGCCTGCTGATCGGAGAGCGGCGGCTGACGCTCGCGGTCTGTCCCTTGCGCTGCCCGACGGTCGAAGACAGGAAGGCGGGACACGGCATACGGCCATGGGGCATCGGCGCGCAGCTTTACAGCTTGTCCGGCCAGGGCGCTTATGCGCAACTGGCAGGCCTGGCCGGACAGGCTGCGAAGAACGGCGCCAGCGCGTTGGCGATCAGTCCCGCACATGCCATGTTCAGTGCCGATCCGTCGCGCTTCAGCCCTTATTCGCCCTCCAGCCGCCTGTTCTTGAATGTGGCGCATATCGAGCCTTCCCGTGTACTGGGGCCGGATGCCGCAGCCGAAGCACGTGATGCGCCGGCGGCCGATGAGCGCGGTGCCATGGCGGCGGATTCCCGGTATGTGCATTGGGAGCGTGTCCTGCCCTCGCGGCTGGGCATCTTGAGGCGGCTGTTCGGTCTATTCCGGAACCGGGCGACTGAAGAACAAAGGCGGGCGCTGGCGGAGTTTTGCCGTCAGGGCGGGCATGCGCTCAGGCATCATGCCTGCTATGAGGCGTTGCACGCGCACTATTCGGCGTCATTGGGTGCGGGCTGCGGATGGCGGGATTGGCCGGCCGAGCTTCATGATCCAGAGGGGCGGGCGGCACAGGATTTCACCCGTGAAAATGCGCTCGACGTGGATTTCCATATGTTCCTGCAGTGGCAGGCTTCCCGCGGCCTGGCAGGCGCGCAGCGCGCTGCGAAGGATGCCGGAATGGATATCGGCCTGATCGCCGACCTGGCAATCGGCGTCGACGCGCGCGGCAGCCAGGTCTGGAGCCGGCAGTCCGAAATGCTCGTTGGCGCCTCGGTTGGAGCTCCGCCAGATATCTATCAGCCATTGGGGCAGAATTGGGGGCTTTCGACGTTTTCGCCCTGGTCGCTTGCCGATGAGTCCTATGCGGGCTTCCTGGAAACCTTGCGTGCCGGTTTCGCTCATGCGGGGGGGCTGCGCATCGACCACATACTCGGTTACGGCAGGATGTGGCTGATCGAAGAGGGCGCCGATCCAAGGGACGGGGTTTACCTGCGCTATCCGCTGGATGACATGCTGCGCCTGCTCACGCTGGAAGCGTGGCGTAGCGGAGCCGTCGTCATCGGCGAGAATCTGGGCACGGTTCCGGAAGACTTCAACGACAAGCTGGAACGCCGGGGCATCATGGGCACCAGCGTTCTTTGGTTCGAGCGGTCGAACGGTGAACATTCCGAGGATGAGGCGCCCGGTTTCACCCCCGCCGATCAATGGCCCGACTGGACCATGGCCACCAGCACCACGCACGATCTTCCCACTGTGGCGGGCTGGTGGAAGGGCAGAGATCTTCATTGGCGCCGCCTTCTGTTCCCGCCGGAAGGCGTGGAAGGCGTCCATGCCGACGCCGCCGGCGCTAGTGAAAGCGAGACGAATACCAGGACACTGGAGCGCGACCAGCTGTGGCGGCAAGTCTCGCCGCTGAGCGGGAAGCCGCCCCCTTCGGAGCCGCCGCTGGCGGAAATACTGGCCTTTGTGGCGAAGGCGCCGTCGCCGCTTTTCATGTTGCCTCTGGAGGATCTGCTGGGCGTCGAGGAGCAGCCCAATATTCCCGGAAGCCGGGCTGGGCTGGAGGCCGGGCGCTACCCCAGCTGGATGCAGGCATTGGGCGAAGATATCGAGGCCATGTGGTCGAGCGAACGCGTCCGGAAAACAATCGAAGCCGTCAATAAAGCCAGGGCGCGCCAACCATGATCAGGAGAGTCTTTCCATGACACCGTTGTCCACCGTCCGCCTGCAATTGCATTCCGAGTTCGGTTTCGATGCGGCGCGCGAGCAGGTGCCTTATTACTCCCGCCTGGGCGTCTCGCATTTCTATCTGTCGCCCGTCACCCGGGCGCGCCCCGGCTCCCGCCATGGCTATGACGTGGTCGATCCTACACGCGTTAGCGGGGAGCTGGGCGGGGAAGAAGGCCTGATCAGGCTGGCGGAGCGCTTGCACGAGCACGACATGGGCCTGATCCTGGACATCGTGCCCAACCACATGGCGGTCCATGCCGACAATGCCTGGTGGTGGAGCGTGCTTGAGCTCGGCGTGAAAAGTCCTTACGCGGCATGGTTCGATATCAACTGGCAGGCGGCGGATCCGCAACTGCGCGGCAAGGTCATGGCTCCCTTTCTTGCGCGCCCTTACGCGGAAAGCCTTGCAAACGGCGACATCCGGCTCGCGTACGATGGCCGGGCCGCAGCCTGGCGCATAGAAGCCTGCGGCAATCCCTATCCCATTGCCGAAGGCACGATGCCGGGCCTGGGACTGGATCCGGCCCAGTCCCAGAGCCTCTTCAGCGGTGATCATGCAGACGGCCGCCAGCGCCTGCACGATCTGCTCGAGCGCCAGCATTACCGGCTTTCCTGGTGGCGCAGCGCGGCCGACGGCATCAACTGGCGCCGGTTCTTCGACATCACCGAACTGATCGGCGTGCGCGTTGAGCTGGAAGAAACCTTCGAGGCGGTGCACGCTTTGCCTTTGAGCCTGTATGAGGACGGCTGGATCGATGGTCTTCGGATCGATCATGTGGACGGGCTTGCCGATCCGTTGGGATACTGCCGCCGATTGCGCACCGCACTTGACGAGCGCGCTTCGCGCCGCCCGGCGGGCCCAGGCTCTGACCGCGCCTGGATCGTCGTCGAGAAGATCCTCGCGCCCAGTGAAACGCTGGATGGCGATTGGCAGGCGGATGGGACGACGGGATATGACTTCATGGACCAAGTGGGCGCCGTGCTGCACGATCCGGGAGGCAAGGCCGCACTGACATCCGCATGGAGCGCCGTGGCGCAGGATGGTCGCGATGTCCGCGAGCATGTGCGCCAGGCGCGGGCGCTGATGTTGCAGCGCTATTTCGTGGCAGAACGGAAGGCATTGCTGGAAGCATTGCACGACGTGGCGCAGCGTGGGCTGGAAGGCCGGGACTGGAGCATTGAAGCCATCGGCCGCGTCATGGACGAGCTGTTGATCGATTTTTCGGTGTATCGCACCTATGCAGACGGAAGCGGGCGCCGGCAGGCTGATGCGGACTTGTTCAAGCGCTTGCTGCCGGTAGTGGCCGAGCGTTTGGAGCTGGAGCGCTACGAGGGCGGGCAATTGCTGGCCTGCCTGGACGGCTGGCTGGGCGGCAAGCCTTGCGGAAGCGTCGCCATTCCGGATGCGCCGGGCAGCGGCGATGCACGGAAAGCCGTGCTGAACCGCTTCCAGCAGTTGACGCCCCCGCTTGCGGCAAAATCTCTGGAGGACACCGTATTCTATCGATACGGGCGCCTGCTGTCGCGCAATGAGGTGGGGTCCGACCCGGCGGTGTTTTCTTTATCGGTGGATGATTTCCACCAGCAAAATGCCTGGCGGGCCCGTTACGGCAATATGTCGATGCTCGCGACGGCCACTCATGACCACAAGCGCGGAGAGGACGTCCGGGCCCGTCTGGCGGTGCTCAGCGAGATACCGCTGCAGTGGGGGCGCAAGGCCGGTGGATGGCTGCGTGATGCCGAGCATGAATATCCAGTGGGCAGCGCCCGCCGGGCGGGAGAGCGCTATATGCTGTTCCAGATGCTGGTTGGCGCATGGCCGCTGGACTTGGCGCCGGATGCGGCATCCGGCCGGCAGGCCTATCTGGACAGGATAGCCACATGGCAGCTCAAGGCGCTGCGCGAGGCCAAGCAGGGCAGCAGCTGGATGGCGCCGGACCAGGCCTACGAAGCGCGGGCCGCCGAGTTCATCGACAGCCTGCGTGTCGGCGGACCCAACCACGCGCTGCTGACGGAGATCGGTGAATTCGCTCACGATGTGGCGCCCGCCGGCGTCGTCAACAGCCTCGCGCAACTGATGCTGAGGCTGATGTCGCCCGGCATCCCCGATCTGTACCAAGGCACGGAGTTGTGGGACTTCAGCCTGGTGGATCCCGATAACCGGCGCGCAGTGGCTTACGAGCCGCGTTCTCGCCTGCTGGAAGAGCTCGATGGAAAGGACTCGTCCGCGCTGCTGCGGGACTGGAGGTCGGGGGCGGTCAAGCAGTCGGTGCTGACTCGATCGCTGGCGCTGCGGCGCAGCATGCCGGAGCTGTTCCGCAAGGGCGAGTATGTGCCGTTAAGGATCGACGGGCCGCGGTCCGGACACGTGCTGGCCTTCATGCGTGTGCTGGGCGAGCAGCATGCAATCGTCGTGGTTCCGCGCTTGTGCGCGCAGGCGATAGGCCTGGGCGCTTCCACCCCCATGCTGCCCGCCGCCTACTGGCGGGGCACCAGGCTGGTGCTGCCGTCGCGGTATGCGGGCGCTGCCTTGAGCGATGCGCTGACCGGCGAACGATTCGGCGGCGGGGCGGGCGGCGTACTCGATGTCGCCGGCCTCCTGGCCGGCTTGCCCGTGGCGCTGCTGGTCGAGGCTTGAGGGCCGGGGTCAGACCCGGGCGGGGTCAGACCCATGGGTCTGACCCCTCTGGTCTGTTGGGGGTCAGACTCCGTACGGGGTCTGACCCCACGACCCCGGTCAGGGATAAAGGCCGCGCAGTTCGCGTGCTTCCAGAATGCGCGTGCACGCGGTGATGAAGGCCGCGGTACGCTGGCTGACCCGGTGCTCTTTGGCCACGGCGGATACGGAGCTGTAGGCGCTGCGCATCATGGCTTCGAGGCGATGGTTGATTTCGGGTTCGGTCCAGTAGAAGCTGGAGAAGTCCTGGACCCACTCGAAATAGCTGACCGTTACGCCGCCCGCATTGGCCAGCACGTCGGGAACGATCAAGGTACCCTTGGAAGTGAGGATGTCGTCCGCCTCGGGCGTGGTGGGGCCGTTGGCGCCTTCGATCACGATTTTCGCGCGGATGCTGTCCGCGTTTTTCTCGTTGATCTGGCCTTCCAGGGCCGCGGGAATCAGGAGTTCGGTTTCAAGCGACCAGAATTCGGCGGGGGAAAGCGGCTCGGTGCCCGGGCAGCCCGCGATGCCGCCGTGCTCTTCGGCGTGCTTGGTCAGGCCGAGCACATCGAGTCCGCCGGCATGGTGCACACAGCCGGTATGGTCCTGGACGGCAATGACCTTCGCGCCTGCCTCGTAGAAGAGGCGGGCGGCCGTGCCGCCCACGTTGCCGAAGCCTTGTATGACGACGCGCGCGCCTTCGATGGGAATGCCGGCATCGTGGGCGGCCTCGGTGCCCACCACGAAGACGCCTCGGCCGGTGGCTTCGACTCGGCCCAGGCTGCCCCCCAGGGCGACCGGCTTGCCGGTGACCACGCCGGTGGTGGTGGCGCCTTCATTCATGGAATAGGTGTCCATCATCCAGGCCATGGTCTGGGCGTTGGTGTTGACGTCGGGCGCGGGGATGTCTTTGTTGGGCCCGATGATGGAGCCGATTTCACTGGTATAGCGCCGGGTGATGCGTTCGAGTTCGGCGCGGGAATAATTGCGCGGATCGATGCGCACACCGCCTTTGGCGCCGCCGAACGGCAGATTGACGGCCGCCGATTTGACCGACATCCAGGCCGCCAGCGCCATGACTTCCGACAGCGTGACGTCTTGGTGGAAGCGCACGCCGCCTTTGCCCGGGCCGCGGCTGGTGTTGTGCTGCACGCGATACCCTTCGAAGTGGGCAATGGTGCCGTTGTCGAGCTCGACGGGGATGTCCACGATCAGGGTGCGCTTGGGACGCTTCAAGGTTTCTACCCATTTGGACAGCTTGCCCAAGTATGGCGTAACGCGCTCTACCTGCTCAAGGTATATGCCCCAGGGGCCAAGGTCGTCTGCGTGCAGGTACGAAGGGAGCGGGTGCGTCGGATTTTCTGACATGTGAAAGAGGCCTTAAACGTGAGGGTGTAGCGCCCGCCGGCGCGGGCGGTGTATTGGGAATGCGGATATTTTAGTGCCTTGCCAGGGTAGCGTCCCTTTTTTTCGTCGGCGGATACTAAAAAGGGGACGGAACGCGAGGGCATGCCGGGGCAACAGGGCGGATGCGGCCTCGCCCGACCGGGGCTGCGCATGCCCTGACGACGAGGGCCGGCCCGGATTTCATTATCGGATATTTGGATGCATAATCAAGCGCGGGAAATATTCAAATTTATAAATTCAATGAGGCAAAGTTCCATGTCTAAACTTTTGAAATCCATAGTGGCTGCGTCGCTCCTGGGTGTTGCGGGCCTTAGTCAAGCCGCCGCGTGGCCCGAGCGGGCCGTGCAGTGGGTCATTCCTTATCCCGCAGGCGGCGGTTCCGACGTCATCGGACGTGTGGTGGCGTCCAGCCTTGAAAAAAGGCTGGGGCAGACCATCGTGGTGGAAAACAAGCCCGGTGCGGCCACGATCGTGGGCGCCACATACATACAGGGCGCCAAAGCCGACGGCTACGTGGTGGGCACGGCCGATTCCGGAACGCTGGCCTTCAACCCTTCCTTGTATTCCTCTTTGCAGTACGATCCGGCCAAGTTCACCTATATCGGCGGCCTGGCGCGTTTTCCGCTGATGCTGGCGGTCAAGGAAGACTCCCCGTTCAAGTCGGTTGGCGATGTTCTGGAAGCGGCGCGCAAGGAACCCGGGCAGCTTACTTCCGCGTCGGCCGGGGCGGGCTCGCCCCACCACATGGCCCTGGAGATGTTCAAGCAGCGCGCCAAGGTGCAGATCCAGCACGTGCCCTATAAGGGCGCAGCTCCCGCCTTGCAGGATATTCTGGGCGGCCAGGTGAGCCTGGGATTTGTCGATTCCGCATCTGCGCTGGCCAATATCAAGGCGGGCAAGCTGCGGGTGCTGGCCGTCGCCACGCCCGAGCGCATCGCCTTGCTGCCGCAGGTGCCCACCATGGCGGAGGCGGGTGTCCAGAACTTCACCGCGTATGCATGGCAAGGGCTTGTCGGCCCCGCCGACCTCCCCGGCGAAGTCGTGGACAAGCTCAGCACCGAGCTCCAGGCATCGTTGAAGTCCGAAGAGGTCGATTCCAAGATCCGGAGCATGGGCGTCGAACCCCTGCCCATGCCGGCCGCCGAGTTCAAGAGCTATTCGGATGCGCAGCGGGCTGAATGGGCCGAGGTCATCAAGAACGCCGGCATCAAGCTGGATTAGTAGGTAGGGGAGGGGTCGGACCCCGTACGGGGTCCGACCACTCACAAAGCCATGGCGCGTTCATCACTGGCCGTAGCGCTTCAGGCCTTCCAGGTCCAGGACCTGCAAAGCGCCGTACTCGACCTTCAATAACTGGGCGGATTCCAGTTTGCTCAAGGCCTGGTTGGCACGCTGGCGCGATATGCGCGCCAAGTATCCGACTTCTTCCTGCGTGATGTCCAGGCGCATGTTGCGACTGGGGTACAGCAGGGGATTGAAAAGCTCCGCCAGGCACCGGGCGACCCGCGCGTCGGGTGCCAGCAGACGGTCGGATTCCGCCTTGCCCACGAACTGCCCCACGCGCTCGTTCAGTTGATGCAGCAGATAGCGATTGAACGGAATGCTGCGATCGAGCAGCCAGTTGAATGTCTGGTCCGGGAGCCGGGCGATGCTGGTGTTGCGCAAGGCGACGACGTCGTACTTGCGCGCTTCATTTTTCAGAAGCGAGCCTTCGCCCAGCCAGCCGCCCGCGGGCACGCCCATCAAAGACGCAACCTTGCCGTCGGAGTTTCCCACCGAGACCTTGATCAGGCCGCTTACGACGCCCAGCCACGCATGGGCATGCTCGCCCTTGCGTTCTATCATGGCGCCGGCCGGATAGTGCGTGATGGAAACGTCTCGCTGTACGCGCTCCTGTTGTTCGCCGTCCAGCAGCTTGAACCAGGCGGCTGCGTCTTGCAGGGAGTCTTTCATGAGCATGAGGATTAACCCTAGAATAAGCAGGAATGTCACGTTCGTGACAGTTGACGCGATGACGAGCCTATAACTTATACACAGCTCAATAATAAAACGTTCGGAAGGTGCGCAAGCACTAGGAAATCTACCGACCGGAGGAGACAACGTGGCGAAAAATCTCGCTTCGCCGAACGCCGAAGCAGGGATGACATTCCCTGCGCTGGTGTCGCACCATGCCAGAGTGCGTGGCGCGCGCCCCGCCATGCGCGAGAAGGACCTTGGCATCTGGCAAACCATTACCTGGGCCGAAGTTGCGCAACAGGCGCGTGAGCTTGCCCATGGGCTGGCCGCGCTGGGACTGCGCGCCGGGCAGCACGTGGCCATTGTAGGCGAGAACCGTCCCCGCCTATATCTGGCGATGATGGCTGCGCAGTGCGTAGGCGCTATCCCGGTTCCCTTGTACCAGGATGCGGTGGCGCAGGAAATGCTGTACGTGCTGCAGGATGCGGAAATCAGCGTGGCCGTCGTCGAAGACCAGGAGCAGGTCGACAAGCTGCTGGAAGCCAGCGACCAGTATCCCGGGCTTACGCGCATCGTGTACGACGACCCGCGCGGCCTGCGCAACTATAAAGACGACAGGCTGATGGAGTTCGGCCGCGTTCTCGAGCTTGGGCGCGAGCACGCCGCCGCGCATCCCGACTATGTCGACCACGCCATCGCCGCCATCGATCCTCACGATGCGGCCGCCATGTTCTATACCTCGGGCACCACCGGCAAGCCCAAAGGGGTCATGCTGAGCCATCACGCCCTGATCGACCGGGCGCTGGCCATACAGGAATTCGAGCAACTGACCGATCGCGAAGACGTGCTGGCCTACCTGCCGCCCGCATGGATAGGCCAGAACATGTTCTCGTACACGCAGTTCCTGGTCACGGGCTTCACCGTCAATCATCCCGAATCCCCTGACACCGTGGCGATCGATATGCGCGACGTCGGTCCCACCTATTATTTCGCCCCGCCGCGCGTCCTCGAAGGCTTGCTGACGCACGTCATGATCCGCATGGAAGACGCCAGCGCCATCAAGCGCAAGCTGTTTCACGCATGCATGAAGCTTGCGCGCCGCGTCGGAGTCCGCATCCTGGACCGGGACACCACAGTGGGCAATTGGGACCGCTTCAAATATGCCCTGGGAAACCTGCTGGTTTACGGACCCTTGCGCAACGCCCTGGGCATGAGCCGCGTGCGTGTCGCATATACGGCGGGCGAAGCCATCGGGCCCGACCTGTTCATCTTCTATCGCTCCATCGGTATCAATCTCAAGCAGCTGTACGGCTCCACCGAAACTTCGGTGTTCGTATGCGTGCAGGCAAACGGGCAAGTGCGTTCCGATACCGTCGGGCCGCCGGTAAAGGGCGTGGAAATCCGGGTGGCCGACAGCGGCGAGATCCAGGTCAAGAGCCCCGGCCTGTTCAAGGGCTACTACCGGAATCCGGCCGCCACGGCCGAGTCCTATACAGAAGACGGCTGGTATCACACGGGCGACGCGGGCTATCTGGACACCGATGGGCAGCTCAAGATCATCGACCGCGCCAAAGATGTCGGCAAGCTGGCGGACGGCAGCTTGTTCGCTCCGAAATATATCGAGAACAAGCTCAAGTTCTTTCAGTACATCAAAGAAGCAGTGGCGTTCGGCGCGGGGCGCTCCGAAGTCTGCGCCTTCGTCAATATCGATCTGGAAGCGGTGGGCAACTGGGCCGAGCGCCGCGGTCTTCCTTATGCGGGCTACACAGACCTGGCCGGCAAGCCTCAGGTCGCGGAACTGATCCGCGAATGCGTGGACCAGGTCAACGCGGACCTGGCCACCGACCCTCAGCTTGCCGGATCGCAGGTCGCGCGTTTCCTGATCCTGCATAAAGAGCTCGATCCCGACGACGACGAGCTCACCCGTACGCGCAAAGTCAGGCGGGCGTTCATCGCCGAGAAATACCGGATACTGGTCGACGCGATGTTCGACGGCAAGGCCAGCCAGTTCATCGAGACCGAAGTCAAATTCGAGGACGGCCGCAGCGGCAGGATTTCAGCCGACCTGCAAATCATTCCGGCAAAGACCTACCCCGTCAATTCCAGGAAGGCCGCATAGATGACCCAGGGCATGCAGAACCGTCAGATAGGCGAAGTCGTCCTCGACCTCAGGAACATTTCCCTGTCCTTCGGAGGCGTCAAGGCACTGACCGATATTTCCTTCGATATCCGCGAACACGAGATCCGCGCCATCATCGGGCCCAACGGCGCGGGCAAGAGCTCCATGCTGAACGTCATCAATGGCGTCTATACCCCGCAGAAGGGCGAGATCCTGCTCGACGGCACCCGGTTTTCCAGGATGAACTCGCGCCGCGCGGCGGAAATGGGCATTGCACGCACCTTCCAGAACCTGGCGCTGTTCAAGGGCATGAGCGTGCTGGACAATATCATGACGGGCCGCAACCTGCGCATGAAAAGCGGCATCCTTGCCCAGGCCCTGCGTCTGGGGTCGGCGGAGCGCGAAGAAATCGAGCATCGGGAGTTCGTCGAGAACATCATCGATTTCCTCGAAATCCAGGCGCACAGGAAAACGCCGGTCGGCCGGCTGCCTTATGGGTTGCAGAAGCGGGTGGACCTGGGCCGCGCCCTGGCCATGGAACCACGCATCCTGCTGCTCGATGAACCCATGGCGGGCATGAACATCGAAGAAAAACAGGACATGAGCCGCTTCATCCTCGATGTGAACGACGAATACGGAACCACCATCGTCCTGATCGAGCACGACATGGGCGTGGTCATGGATATCTCCGATCGCGTGGTGGTCCTCGACTATGGGCGGAAAATCGGCGACGGAACGCCGGACGACGTCCGCCAAAGTCCCGAGGTGATCCAGGCTTATCTCGGGGCGGGTGAAACGGCAAGCCAGGGGTCAGACCCGGTACGGGGTCCGACCCCAACTCCGGCTTCGAGCCAGGGGTCAGACCCCGTACGGGGTCTGACCCCGCCTTCGGCATCGACAGGCCCCAGGGCCTAGGAAAGGACCGCAAACATGGCATTTTTCCTGGAAACATTGTTTGGCGGCTTGATGACGGGAATGCTGTATTCCCTCGTGGCGCTGGGCTTCGTACTGATCTTCAAGGCCTCGGGCGTCTTCAATTTCGCGCAGGGCGCCATGGTGCTGATCGCCGCCTTGTCCATGGCCCGGTTCTCGGAATGGATACCGCGATGGCTGGGCATCGAAAGCATGATTCTCGGCAATCTCCTGGCCTTCGTCGTCAGCGCGCTGTTCATGTGGCTGATTGCGGTGATCATCGAGCGCTGGGTGCTGCGCTACCTGGTCAACCAGGAAGGCACGACACTGCTGATGGCCACCATAGGCATCAGCTATTTCCTCGACGGCATGGGCCAGATTATGTTCGGCAGCAGCGTGTATTCCATCAACGTCGGCATGCCCAAGGATCCGGCCTTCATCCTGGACGGCATCTTCGAAGGCGGCTTGCTGATCAGCCTGGAAGACCTTACCGCGGCGGTCATCGCAGCCTTGCTGGTGGCCACCCTGGCTTTTTTCTTCCAGTACACCAGCGTGGGCCGCGCCTTGCGGGCTGTGGCCGACGACCACCAGGCGGCGCAGTCCATCGGCATACCCCTGAACCGGATATGGGTGGTGGTCTGGACCGTCGCCGGGCTGGTCGCACTGGTGGCCGGCATCATCTGGGGCTCGAAGTTCGGCGTTCAGTTCACATTGTCCACCGCTGCGCTGCGGGCCTTGCCGGTCGTGATCCTGGGCGGGCTGACCTCGGTGCCGGGGGCGATCATCGGCGGGCTGATCATCGGGGTGGGCGAAAAACTCTCCGAGGTCTACCTGGGCCCCTTCGTGGGCGGAGGCATCGAAATCTGGTTCGCCTACATGCTGGCTCTGGTGTTCCTGCTGTTCAGGCCGCAGGGCCTGTTCGGCGAAAAAATCATAGACCGTGTTTAACAGGCCATAGAGGATGAGGCGGAAAGACTATGTTCTATCGTGAAAACGGCCAGTTCAAAAGCACGTACCGGGCGGATCAACAGATTTTCCCCATACGTCAGGACCGGGTGTTCGTCCTGGGGATGCTTGCCATCGCCGTCGTGGCGGTGCCCCTGCTCGCCACGCCGTATTTCCTTCAGGCCATACTCACGCCCTTCCTGATTCTTTCGCTGGCGGCCATCGGCCTGAATATCCTCGTGGGGTATTGCGGGCAGATCTCCATCGGGTCGGGCGCCTTCATGGCGGTGGGCGCCTACGCTGCCTGGAATTTCGGCGTGCGGTTGCCCGCGACGCCACTGGTGGTGCAGATTCTTCTGGGCGGCGTCTTCGCAACCCTGGTGGGTGTGGTGTTCGGCGTGCCCAGCTTGCGTATACGGGGCCTGTACCTGGCGGTGACCACGCTGGCGGCGCAGTTCTTCGTCGACTGGGCCTTCCTGCGCATTCCCTATTTCACCAATTATTCGTCGTCCGGCAACGTGTCGGTGCCGGCGCTGTCCGCTTTCGGCCTGCCGGTCCAGACGCCGGTGCAGCGCTATCTCTTCGTCCTGGCTTTCGTGGTGGTCTTCGCGCTTCTGGCCAAGAATCTGGTGCGCGGCGCCATCGGCCGGCAATGGATGGCCATACGCGACATGGACGTCGCGGCCTCCGTCATCGGCATAAGGCCCGTCTACGCCAAACTCACGGCCTTCGCGGTCAGCTCGTTCATCATCGGCGTGGCGGGCGCCCTGTGGGCCTATATCCACCTGGGTTCCTGGGAACCCCTGGCCTTCGACCTGAACCGTTCGCTGCAGCTGCTGTTCATCGTCATCATCGGCGGCCTGGGTTCCATCATCGGCAGCTTCTTCGGCGCGGCTTTCATGGTGCTGTTGCCGGTGTTCCTCACCAATGTGCCGCATTTCTTCGGCCTTTCCCTGGCGGTGGACACGGCTTCGCACATCGAACACATGGTCTTCGGCGCCCTGATCGTATTTTTTCTCATTGTCGAGCCACATGGCTTGGCACGGCTTTGGAGCATAGGCAAGGAAAAACTCAGGATCTGGCCGTTTCCGCATTGATCAGAACGGGAAATCGGCTGATTCCGTTTCACCATCCGTCCAGCCTGCGCCGTCAAGGCGGCAATGCGGGCAAAGGGCGGGAAGCGGAATAACGAGGCGGCTGGCCTGTTTTGGCTACGCTGAAACACAACGGTGCATTCAGACACCACGGAGGAGTTGGAGATGAAGGTTTCCCTTAAATACGCAGTTGCCATGGCAGCGGTCGCCGGTTCGCTGGCCGCCGCTTCGCTTCCCGCTGCGGCGGCGGAGCAATTCATACCGTTGCTGGCCTATCGCACAGGTTCATTCGCGCCCCTGGGCATTCCGTGGGCCGACGGGAAAATGGACTACCTCAAGCTGGTCAATGAGCGCGACGGCGGCATCAATGGCGTGAAAATCGTCTACGAGGAATGCGAAACCGCTTATGCGACGGACAAGGGCGTGGAATGCTATGAACGCCTGAAGGCCAAGCATGGCGGCGCATCGGGCTTCGATACGCAGTCCACCGGCATCACTTTCGCCCTGACCGATAAGGCGATCGTCGATGGCGTCTCCATTGAAACCGTCGGCTATGGCCTGTCGCAGTCCGCCGACGGATCCGTGTTCAAGTGGAACTTCCCCTTGCTGGGCACCTACTGGACGGCGGCCGACGTCATGATCCAGGATATCGCAAAGAAAGTCGGCGGCGAGGACAAGCTCAAGGGCAAGAAGATCGCGCTGGTCTATCACGATTCGCCCTACGGCAAGGAGCCCATCGTCCTGCTCCAGTCGCGCGCCAAGGCCAATGGATTCGAGCTGCTGCTGTATCCGGTGACCGCGCCCGGAGTCGAACAGAAGTCCACCTGGCTGCAGATACGCCAGAGCCGTCCGGACTACCTGCTGCTCTGGAGCGCCGGCATCATGACGCCCACCGCCGTGCGCGAGGCACAGGCCGTGGGGTATCCGCGCGACAAGATGTACGGCATCTGGTGGGCCAGCTCTGAAACCGACCTCAATGACCTGGGGCAGGTCGCGAAAGGGTATAACGGAATCACCATACACAACAGCGCCGACCATGGCCGCGTGCACGAAGACCTGAAGAAGCATGTGTACGACAAAGGCCAGGGCTCCGACACCCAGGGCAAGTACGTGGGCAGTATCGCGCATACCCGCGGCATGATGATCTCGATGCTGCAGGTCGAAGCCATCCGTACCGCACAGGAAAAATTCGGCAAGGGCAAGCACATGACGCCCGAACAGGTGCAATGGGGCTTCGAGAACCTGAACATCACGCAGGAACGCCTGGAGGAACTGGGCTTCGCCAAGCTGATGCGTCCGGTCAAGACCAGCTGCAGCAATCACATGGGCGACGACTGGGCGCGCATCATCCAGTGGGACGGCGCGAAGTTCAACATCGTCTCCGACTGGTATCAATCCAACAAGGATTATGTCCAGCCGCTGGTGAAAGAGCTAGGCGCCAAGTACGCCGCCGAGAAGAAGCTGGAAGTTCGCAACTGCGCGGGCTGATTGTGCATCGGGCCGGCAAGGCGTCCGCGCCGGCCCGGCCCCAACCATGGCGGTCATCATGAGTACGAACGAAGCGGCTACGGCCCAGGTGCCGGACATTCTCCTGAACGTCAACGGCATCGAGGTCATCTACAACCACGTGATCCTGGTCCTGAAGGGCGTATCGCTATGCGTGCCCCAAGGCCGCATCGTGGCCTTGCTGGGCGCGAACGGCGCAGGCAAGACGACGACGCTGCGTGCGGTGTCCAATTTGTTGAAGGCCGAGCGCGGGGACGTGACCAAGGGCAGCATCGACTATCGCGGAGAACGCATCGAAAAACTCACGCCGGCCGATCTGGTCAAGCGGGGCGTGGTGCAGGTCATGGAAGGCCGCCACTGCTTCGCACACCTGACGATAGAAGAAAACCTGCTGACGGGCGCCTACACGCGCTCGTTGAGCCGCGGCGATCTCAATGCCGAACTGGAAAAAGTCTACCAGTACTTTCCCCGGCTCAAGCAGCGGCGCGGGAGCCAGGCGGGTTATACATCGGGCGGCGAGCAGCAAATGACGGCCATCGGCCGCGCGCTGATGGCCAATCCCACCATGATATTGCTCGATGAGCCTTCCATGGGGCTGGCCCCGCAGATCGTCGAGGAAATCTTCGAGATCGTCCGCGACCTCAATGTGCGGGAGCGCGTCAGTTTTCTATTGGCCGAGCAGAACACCAATATCGCCCTTCGCTATGCCGACTATGGCTACATTCTGGAGAACGGCCGTGTAATGATGGACGGCCGGGCATCCGAACTGGCCCAGAACGAAGACGTCAAGGAGTTTTACCTGGGCGTGTCCAGCGGCGAACGCAAGAGCTTCCGAGACACCAAATTCTACCGGCGGCGCAAGCGCTGGCTGGCTTAGGGCCTGTCATGAATCCATACTATCAGGATCGCGAGGCGATCTCCCCCGAGGAACGCGAGCGCGAGCTTTTCTCCCGACTGCCGGCTCTCCTGGCACGTGCCCGTTCCCGGGCGCCGGCCATCGCGCAGCAGCTGCAGGGCGTGGATCCGCAGGCGGCCGGCAGCCGCTCCGGCCTGGAACGCATTCCTGTCATACGCAAGAGCGAGCTGCTGCAGGCGCAGCTGGCCATGAGGCAGCAGGGCGGGCCGTCGGGGCAGCCTTCTTCAAGCCGAGTCTTCGGTGGGTTTTCCGCCATAGGATGGGGCGACGCCTTGCGAGTCTTCGCATCGCCCGGCCCCATCTACGAGCCCGAAAGCGCCCGTCCGGACTATTGGGGGTTCGCCCGCTCGCTCTATGCGGCGGGTTTTCGCAAGGGCGACCTGGTCTACAACTGCTTCTCCTATCATTTCACGCCGGCCGGCTCGATGATGGAGACGGCGGCCCATGCCTTGGGATGCACGGTGTTTCCGGGTGGCGTGGGGCAGACGGAGCAACAGGTCCAGGCCATCGCCGATCTGGCCCCTTCCGGGTATACGGGCACGCCGAGCTTTCTCAAGATCATCCTGGAGAAAGCCGATGAGCAAGGCGTCGAGCTGCCCTCCCTCAAGCGCGCGCTGTTTTCCGGCGAGGCCTTTCCGCCATCGCTGCGCGACTGGTTCGCGGGTCGCGGAATCGACGGCTACCAGGCCTATGGCAGCGCCGACCTGGGCATGATCGCTTTCGAAACCTCTGCGCGTGAGGGCCTGGTCGTCAACGAAGACATCATCCTGGAAATCGTCCGGCCGGGCACGAGCCAGCCCGTGCCTGCCGGGGAAGTGGGCGAAGTCGTGGTCACGACGCTGAATCCCGACTACCCTCTGGTGCGCTTCGGCACGGGCGACCTGTCCGCCTTGATGGCCGGGCAGTCGCCTTGCGGCCGCAGCAATCTGCGCATCAAGGGCTGGATGGGCCGAGCCGACCAGACCACCAAGGTGCGAGGCATGTTCGTGCATCCCGGGCAGGTGGCCGGTGTGCTCAAGCGGCATCCCGAGGTCGGACGGCTAAGGTTGGTGGTCAGCGGTTCGCCGGGCAGCGATGTCATGGTGCTGAAAGTCGAACTGCCGGAACCCCGACAGGAAGTCCTCGATCAGCTGGCCGCTTCGGTCCGGGAGCTTACCAAGCTGCGCGCCGATATCGAGCCGGTCGCACCCGGCACGCTGCCCAATGATGGAAAGGTCATCGACGACATACGCCGTTACGAATGATGCCATAAGCATATGAGGTGTGGCCCCCATCGGCTTTGCAGTAAGATGCAGCGGAAATCCACGTTGTTTCTTACAGGGGAATGTTATGCGCAAGTTCAAGTACGCCTTCGGTGTAATGGCTGTGTTCGCCGTGGCGCAAGCCGCGCAGGCCGATACGCTGGACATCGTCAAAAAGCGCGGCGTTGTGCAGTGCGGAGTGACGACCGGCTTCGCCGGCTTCTCGGCACCCGATTCGAAGGGCGAATGGCAGGGGCTGGATGTCGACGTCTGCCGCGCGGTGGCGGCGGCTGTTCTCGGTGATGCGTCCAAATTCAAGGCCGTTCCGCTCAATTCACAGCAGCGCTTCACGGCCCTGCAATCGGGCGAGATCGACCTGCTGGCCCGCAACACCACTGTCACGCAGCAGCGCGATACGGCCTTGGGCGCGATCTCGGCGGGCGTGAACTTCTATGACGGTCAGGGCTTCCTGGTGTCCAAGTCGCTAGGGGTCAAGAGCGCGAAAGAGCTCGACGGCGCTTCGGTATGCATGCAAACCGGCACCTCCAACGAGAACACGATGGCTGACTGGGCGCGAGCCAACAAGGTTACCTACAAGCCTGTGGTCATCGAACAGTTCAACGAGGTCGTCAATGCCTTTGCTGCGGGGCGCTGCGATGTCTTCACGACGGATGCATCCGGCCTGGCCTCCATACGTATTTCGAAGCTGTCCAATCCGGATGACTACCAGGTGCTGCCCGAGATCATTTCCAAGGAGCCTCTCGGCCCCTTCGTGCGCCAGGGGGACGATGCCTGGCTGAACGTCGTCAAATGGACGCTGCACGCGATGGTGGGCGCGGAGGAACTGGGGGTCAGCTCCAGCAATGTGGATGAGCAGTTGAAGAGCGACAATCCGAACATCATGCGCTTGCTGGGTGTGACGGAAGGTTCGGGCAAGAACATGGGCCTGGACGAAAAATGGGCTTACAACATCATCAAGCAGGTAGGCAACTACGGCGAAAGCTTCGAGCGCAACGTTGGCCAGGGCAGCCCGCTGAAGATCCAGCGCGGGCTGAATGCGCAATGGACCGATGGCGGGCTGATGTATGCGTTGCCGATAAGGTAAGTGTTGGAGGGGTCAGACCCCGTACGGGGTCTGACCCCTATGCAGACCCGCAGCTACCTGCGCCGCCTGTACACCAGCGCAATCCGCGCAAACGCGATCTGGAGTTCCTGGGTACCCGCCTGGAACACCACCGGCCGGCCCCGGCTGGTGAAGCAGATCAGGCGCTTCGATGCAAGCAGCGGAACGAATTTGGCGAAGGTGATGTCCTGCCAATCGACTTCCCGACGGCCGAGCCAGGTTTGGCGTATGCCTTCATGCGTGATGCTGGTCACCGACACCAGCATGTAGCGGGCAAGCACCACCAGACCGACGAAGCACAGCATGATGCTGCCTGCCACCATAGGGCTGATGTTTTGCCCGACGGGCCCTGCCGCGGTGATGGCGATTTGCACGCCGATGAACACCAGGACGGCACAGGCAAGCGCCTTGATCCATTTAGGCCAGGCCACGCCGCTGAGGGGCAGAGGCCCCAGTTCCTGCATCAGTTGGGCATGTTCTTCGGCGCTGGGACGTTGGTGGCCCAGCAGATTCATGCGGCCGCCTTGCGGGCCGCCAGGGCCGAGCCGGCGCGGCTGGACGACTTGCGCCCCAATTGGCCGGAGATCCATTGGCCGATGTCGGCGACGGCGTCGAGGTCGACCCCGGTTTCGATGCCCATGCCATGAAGCATGTACAGCACGTCTTCGGTCGCGACGTTGCCCGTGGCGCCCTTGGCGTAAGGACAGCCTCCCAGGCCGGCGACCGAGCTGTGGAAAATCGTGATGCCGGCCTGCATGGCGGCCAGTATGTTGGCCAGCGCCTGGCCGTAGGTGTCATGAAAGTGGCCGGAAACGCGCGCCGGGTCGACGACTTCGGTGACCGCGCGCATGACCTCGCCCACCCGCCGTGCCGTGCCCGTGCCGATGGTGTCTGCCACGTCGATTTCGTCGCAGCCCATGGCGATCAGGCGCTGGGCGACGTTGACGACGGAGGCTACAGGGGTCTCGCCCTGGTAGGGGCAGCCCAAGGCGCAGCTGATGGCGCCTCGCAGGAGCACGCCCGCAGACTTCGCCGCCTGCGCGACCGGTTCGAACCGGATCAGGGATTCGTCGATGCTGCAATTGATGTTGCGCTGGGAAAAGGCTTCGCTGGCCGCGCCGAAGATCACCACTTCGTCGACCCCGGCGGCAAGCGCCGCCTCGAAGCCGCGCATATTGGGTGTGAGCGCCGAGTAGATGGTGGACGGCCTGCGCTGTATGCCTTGCATGACTTCTGTGCCGTCGGCCATTTGTGGCACCCATTTCGGCGATACGAACGAGGCGGATTCGATATTGGGAAAGCCGGCGGCGCTGAGCCGGTCGACCAGTTCGATCTTGACGGCCGTGTCGATGAACTGCTTTTCATTCTGCAGCCCGTCGCGCGGGCCGACTTCCACGATCTTTACTTTGCTGGGCAGGGACATGTGGGCGTTCGCGATGAATTCATGAGGATTGCCGGTCATCATAAAGCCTTTGACCCGCCGGCGCCACTGCGGTCCCGCGCCGCTGGAAGCGGCCATCGTCATGCCGAAAAACATGTTCTGACAGTTCGAGTTCCAGCAGGCAGGCATTGAGCCGGGGCAGGTCCATGCCGCTGCGCGCCGCCAGTTGATCGATGTGGACCGGATCGTAGCCGAGCGTCTCCAGCAGCCGCGCGGCGTCGCCGTCGGGCGACGCGGATGCCGTACAGGAAGAAGAGGCATTGTTCGATGCCGGCGACGCCTGCGTTGAGGACGCAAGGCCCGGCGCGCCCAATTCTTCGTGGATGTCCTGCCCCGATTCGACCAGCTTGGCGCCTTGCCGGATAAGGGCATGGCAGCCCCGCGACAGCGGTGAATGGATGGAGCCCGGAATGGCGAAGACTTCACGCCCCATTTCCGCGGCGAGTCTTGCGGTGATGAGCGAGCCGCTTTGGCGAGCGGCCTCGACCACGAGGACGCCCCGAGACAGCCCCGCGACCAGCCGGTTCCGTTTGGGAAATTGATAAGGCAAGGCGCGGGTGCCCAGTGGAAATTCGGAGACCAGCGCGCCTTCCCCCGCGATGCGATGGGCGAGTTCCCGATTACGTGCCGGATAGACGATATCGATGCCGGTGCCAAGCACCGCAATGGTGCTTCCGCCACGAGCGCCGGCGGCGAGCGCGCCTTCGTGTGCGGCGGCGTCGATGCCGAGAGCGAGGCCGCTGGCGATGCTCCAGCCTTGTTCAGCAAGATAGCGGGCAAACGCCCGGGCATTGTCCGTGCCGGCCACTGTCGCGCTGCGCGCGCCCACAATGGCGATGCCCGGGCGGGATAGCAGGGACACGGCGCCATTTACGTACAGCAGCAGGGGCGGATCATGGATGTCCAGCAAAGACCTTGGATACCCAGGGTCGGCGAGCGTCAGGATGTGGTGCTGCGGATGGTCCAGCCATTTCAGGGTGGCGTCGATGGCGCCCCGGACTTCGTCCGTGGGCGCGGCTTTGAGCTGCTGGGCGAGAGGCGGGGACAGCAGCTTCGTCAACTGGCTGGTTGAAGAGGCATAGATGTCCTGGGGAAGCCCGGCGACGGCCAACAAGCCGCGTGCTTGCGCCGGGCCGAGGCCGGGCTCGAGCGATAGCCGTATCCAGGAGGAGAGTTCGTCTGTGGGCAGGGTCAGGGGCATATCCTAGTTTGACACAAGGCCGGGTTCAGCGGGAGGCCGGCGCCTTGAATGGTCATAGTCAAAACTTTGTTTTATCATAGAGGCTTACACGAATCTCGAGATTTTCTTCATGGCTTTGCTCTCCATTCTTCGCTATCCGGACACCCGCTTGCACAAGGTTGCAAAGCCGGTCCAGGTGGTCGACGACCGTATCCGCCAACTGGTGCGCGACATGGCCGAAACCATGTACGCCGCGCCGGGCGTGGGCCTTGCCGCAACCCAGGTCGACGTGCATGAGCGCGTGGTGGTCATCGACGTCTCCGAAGAAGGCAACGAGCTCATCGTGCTCATCAACCCGGAAATCATCTGGAAGAGCGATGAAAAGCAAGTCTACGAAGAAGGCTGCCTGTCGGTGCCCGGCGTCTACGACGAGGTCGAGCGCGCTGCGCGCATACGCGTTCGGGCCTTGAACGAAAAGGGCGAAACCTACGAGTTCGACGCCGAAGGCCTGCTCGCCGTCTGCGTGCAGCATGAGCTCGACCATCTGCTGGGCAAGGTCTTCGTGGAATATCTTTCCGTTCTCAAGCAAAACCGCATCAAGACGCGGCTGCGCAAGCAGGAGCGCGAAGCGCTCAGGGCTTGATCCCGCTCCCCATCCACTTTTTCATGATGGCCGGTTCGTTTCAGCGCATCGGCCTTTTTTCATTATGCGTATCGTATTTGCCGGAACCCCTGAATTCGCCCGCCTGGCGCTGGATGCCATCCTGGCGGCCGGGCACCAGGTGCCCCTGGTCCTGACCCAGCCCGACCGCCCGTCCGGACGGGGCCTGAAGCTGATGCCCAGCGCCGTGAAGCAGGGTGCGCTGGCGGCGGGCATTCCCGTTTGCCAGCCGCGCAGTCTTCGGCTCGATGGCAAGTATCCCGAAGATGCCGCCGCTGCGCGCCAGGCATTGCTCGATGCGCAGCCCGAATTGATGGTCGTGGCCGCATACGGGCTCATCCTGCCCGAATGGGTGCTGAATCTTCCGGCCCGCGGCTGCTTCAATATCCATGCCAGCCTCTTGCCGCGCTGGCGTGGCGCCGCTCCCATACAGCGCGCGATCGAAGCGGGCGACGCACAGACCGGCGTCACGATCATGCAGATGGACCAGGGCCTGGACACCGGCGACATGCTGCTGACCCGCGTCGTGCCGATCACGCCGGAGCACACTGCCGCCAGCCTGCACGATGATCTGGCGCAGGTGGGCGCGAGGGCGATTGTCGAGGCGATCGAAGCCGCCGGGGCAAATGCGTTGCACGCGGAGCCGCAGCCGTCCGAGGGCGCGACATACGCCGCCAAGCTGGAAAAATCGGAGTCGCCATTGGATTTCACACTGCCGGCAGTGCAACTGGCGCGGCGCATACGCGCTTTCGATCCGGTGCCGGGTTCGACCATGCGCCTGCCCGGCCTGGCCGACCCGGTCAAGGTCTGGCGGGCGGCGGCGCTTCCCGGCAAGCCGGCGGAGCAGCCGGGCGATGTTCTGTCGGTCGGGGCCGAAGGCGTGGACATTGCGACCGGCGATGGCGTGTTGCGTCTTCTGGAGCTGCAAAAGGCCGGCGGTAAGCGCCAGCCCGTGTCGGCCTTCGTGCAGGGCTGGCAGCCGGGGGGTCAGACCCCATCCGGGGTCTGACCCCTTCCTTGGTTTGCCGGGGTCGGACCCCGCATGGGGTCTGACCCCTAAACCTGCGTACCGTACAGGTCGTATTCGTCCGAGTCGGTGACGCGTACGCGGACGATATCGCCCGGCGCGAGGGTCTTGTCGGTTTCCACGAACACGCTGCCGTCCATTTCAGGCGCATCGGCGCTGGACCGGCCGATAGGGCCGTCCTCGTCGATCTCGTCGATGATCACGTCGATTTCACGGCCGATCTTCTGCGCGAGACGCTCTGAGGAAATCCGCTGCTGATGCTCCATGAAGCGGTTCCAGCGGTCTTGCTTGACTTCGTCGGGGACGTGATCGGAAAGTTCGTTGGCCTTGGCGCCTTGCACCGGCGAATACTGGAAGCAGCCGACGCGGTCGAGTTGCGCTTCGGTCATCCAGTCCAGCAGATACTGGAAGTCTTCTTCGGTTTCGCCGGGAAACCCTACGATGAACGTAGAGCGCAAGGTCAAGTCCGGACAGGCTACGCGCCAGCTTTTGATGCGTGCCAGCGTTTTGTCTTCAAAGGCGGGCCGCTTCATGGCTTTCAGGACACGGGGGCTGGCATGCTGGAAAGGAATGTCCAGATAAGGCAGGATCTTGCCGTCCGCCATCAATGGGATCACTTCATCGACGTGCGGGTAAGGATACACATAATGCAGGCGCACCCACGCGCCAAAACCCGAAAGCGCTTCGCTGAGCTGCGTCATGTGGGTCTTGATGGGGCGCCCGTTCCAGAAGCCGCTGCGGAACTTGACGTCGACGCCGTAGGCGCTGGTGTCCTGCGAGATCACCAGCAGTTCCTTCACGCCTGCCTTGACGAGGCGTTCCGCCTCGCCCATGACGTCGCCTATGGGGCGGCTGACCAGGTCGCCGCGCATGGACGGGATGATACAGAAGCTGCAGCGGTGGTTGCAGCCTTCCGAGATCTTCAGATAGGCGTAATGGCGCGGGGTCAGCTTGATGCCCTGGGGAGGCACCAGATCGACATACGGATCATGTTCGATGCTGGGCGGGGCCGCCTCGTGCACCGCACGCACGACCTGCTCGTACTGCTGTGGGCCGGTGACGGCCAGCACGGCCGGATGCACTTCGCGGATGAGGTTCTCTTCCACGCCCATGCAGCCTGTCACGATGACTTTCCCGTTCTCGGCAATGGCTTCGCCGATGGCTTCCAGGGATTCGGCCTTCGCGCTGTCAATGAAGCCGCAGGTATTGACGACGACGACGTCCGCATTGTCGTAGTCGGGTGTGATGGCATAGCCTTCCGTGCGCAATTGCGTCAGGATACGCTCGGAGTCGACCAGCGCTTTCGGGCAGCCCAGACTGACGAAGCCGACTTTTGGGGAACTCATGGATAACCTCGTGGGGGCCGTGCCCCGGAAAAGAAAAGAATTTTAACGGTTGCCGGGTCCGCCATGGTCCGGCCGCGCCCGTTTTTGATGATAAAGTCCGATTCAAAGCCACTCATACTGATTTTTGCCGTCGTGCATCTTAATTCTTCCAGGCATCGAAGCATCAGCTTATCCGACACCCTGCTGGCCAGCGCCCGCAATGTGCGCGACGTGCTGGCCGGCAGGTCGTTGTCGGACAGCCTCGCCGCAACGCCAGCCGAATTGCGGGCGTCGGCGCAGGCGGTGTCATTTCATGCCATGCGCAAATTGGGGCAGGCCCGCCATGCCAGGCGGATTCTGGTCAGCCGCAAGCCGCCCAACCCGCTGTTCGATGCCTTGCTGCTCGTGTCGCTGGCACTGCTCGAAACCGCTGTAGAGCATGAGGCACAGAAGGACGAACAGGCACAGAAGGACGAACCCGCTGCGCGCCACTTGCCCGTGTATGCCGTGCATACCGTGGTTGACCAGGCCGTGACTGCGGTGTCGGCGCAACCGAAAATGCGTGCCTACAAAGCGCTATTGAATGGAACGCTCAGGAACTATATTCGAGAACGCAATGCTATTTTAACGCAGGCGAAGGATTCTCTCGAAGCCCGCTTCAATTTTCCGGACTGGTGGGTCAGGCGCCTGGGCAAGGCCTATCCTGAGCAATGGGAAGCCTTGCTGAAGGCATCCGATGAGCCGGGGCCGATGACGCTGCGCGTGAATGCGCGGCGGACCACCGTTCAAGGAATGCTGGACGCCCTCGATGCGTCGGGCATGCCGGCTTTTCATCGGGGCGGCGACGCCATCACATTGCGCACGCCCAGCCCGGTGCAGGACATTCCCGGCTTTGATCAGGGCTGGTTCTCCGTTCAGGATTACGCCGCGCAGCAGGCGGGTGTCCTTTTGCCCTTGACGCCGGGCATGCGCGTGCTCGATGCCTGCGCCGCTCCCGGCGGCAAGACCGCGCATTTGCTTGAACGAGCCGACCTCAGCTTGCTGGCGATCGATGCCGATGCCGCCCGGCTCGGGCGCGTGCGGGAAAACCTTGCCAGGCTCGGGCTGGACCGCGGCGACGTTTCCCTGAAGCAGGCCGATGCCGCCGAGCTCGAGTCATGGTGGGACGGCGTACCCTTCGACGCGATTCTTGCCGATGTTCCCTGCACGGCCTCCGGCGTGGTGCGCCGCCATCCCGATATCCGCTGGCTTCGCCGTGAGGCCGACATCGCAAAGACCTCGGCCCTGCAGCGCCGCATCGTGGATGCACTGTGGTGCGCCTTGCGGCCGGGCGGCCATCTTCTGTATGCCACCTGCTCTATTTTTCCGGAAGAGTGTGAAGAGCAGGCACAGCATTTTCAGCACCGCCACGCCGATGCCCTGCGCCTGGAAGCACCCGGCCAGATGCTGCCCCTGGCCGAACGGCCCATAATGGCGCACGACGGCTTTTTTTATGCTTTGTTTGCCAAGAGAGCGTGACTCGTCAAAAATGACGATTTCCCATCCGCCGATGTGTAATGATCGACCTTATCTTCCTATTGAGCGTTAATAGGCCCTGAATGCTGCGATTGCTGTTTTCCGTTTTCCTTTCCCTGGCGTTGGCTGGGGCTGCGTGCGCCGAGGTCAGCACGGAGGAGACGGGCGAGCGCGTTTTGCGTGTCGAACCGCAGGTTCGGGAGGGCAAGCTTTATATCGATGCCGATGTCCAACTGGACGTAGCGGGCGACTTGCGCAATGCCGCCGAGAAAGGCGTGCCCATTTACTTCACGGCCGATCTCAAGATCGTTTCGAAAAGATGGTGGTGGTTCGACAAGGTGGTCGTCGACGAGCAACTGACATGGCGCATCGTGTATAACGCGCTGACCAGGCAATGGCGCGTGGGTACCGGAGAGCTCTCACTGCCCGAATCGTCACTGGACAATGCCTTGTCGCTGGTGCGGAACATTCGCGGCTGGGCGGTCGCCGACATAGGCGACCTGGAGCACGATGAGCCATACGAGGGCCGCATCCGGGTGCGTCTCGATACTTCGCTTCTGGCGCGGCCATTTCAGGTCGACGCCTTGAACAGCAGCGCATGGTCGCTTGCTACTCCATGGAAAAACTTCAATTTTTCAATCTCGGTGGCCGAGCCTCAGCGTTGATACGCTGGGGCTTGCGGGCAGCGCTGGTCGTGGCGGCGCTCAGCGCGCTGGCGCTGCTTGCCTTGCTGGTATGGTCCACGGGCAATGCGTCGCGCTATGCGCAGCAGTACGACACGCTGCTGGTGCTCAATGGGATACTTGCCGTTGCGCTGATCTTCTGGGTGCTGGCCTTGTCGGCAAGGCTGCTCCGCCAGATCCGGCGCAGGCAATTCGGCGCCAGGCTCACCGCCCGGTTCACCTTGTATTTCGCGCTGATCGGCGTGCTGCCGGGGGCGTTGATATACGTGCTCTCGGTCGAGTTCATGTCGCGGTCCATCGAGTCCTGGTTCAACGTGCGTGTCGATACGGCGCTCGAGGCGGGCTTGAACCTGGGGCGAGCGGCGCTCGATTCCCAGCTCGACGACCTGAATGCCCGCGCCAAGGAAATGTCGGCGAAGCTGGGCAATGCCAATGAAGCCGAAATGTCGCTGGTCATTTCCCGGCTGCGCGAATCGTCTGGCGTGGCCGAAGCGCTTATCTTCACCGGCAATGGGCGGCTGATCGCCTTCAGTTCTTCGGCTTACGGGCAATTGCTGCCCGATCTGCCGCCTGCGTCGGTCATCAATCAGCTGAGGGTGGCGCGCTACTATTCGGCGGCCGAGGCCGACGAGGTCGACGAAGCGGCGAAAGGCCCGGATGGGGAGGGCGCGGCGCAGGCCGGGCTGCACCTGCGCGTGGTCCTGCCCATCAACACGGTGGAGCGGTTTTCATCCTTGCTGGGCATGGCGCCCGATGCGCGTTGGCTGCAGGTGATCGAGCCCGTGCCCGAGCAGATCGCACGCAATGCCAACCAGGTCCAGCAAGGGTTCAGGGACTACCAGGAACTGGCCCTGTCGCGCCTGGGGCTGCGCAAGCTGTATGGCATCACGCTGACCCTGGCGCTTATCCTGGCGGTTTTCGCGGCCATTGTCTTTGCGCTGTCGGTGTCGCGCAGGCTCGTTCGGCCGCTGCTGTCGCTGGCTGCCGGCACCCAGGCGGTCGGCGTAGGCGATTATCGGCCCTTGCCCGAGCCGCCGGAGAAAGACGAGGTGGGGCAATTGACCCGCTCTTTCAACGCCATGACGCGCCAGCTCGACGAGGCCCGGCATATGGTCGAGAACAATCGGCAGCAGCTGGAGCGGTCGAATGTTTATCTCGAGTCGGTCCTGAGCAATCTCTCTTCGGGCGTGCTGGTGTTCGATGAAATGTTCAGGGTGAGCATGTTCAACCAGGGTGCGCAGAGCATTCTGCGCACCGATCTGCGTTCGGTGAAGGGCAGGCCGCTGGAGACCGCCGATGGCGCCTTCGCGCTGTCCCAGCTCATCCGCCAGGCCTTCGCCGCCCATGCCGCCGTCGGCTCCGAGCGCCAATACTGGCAACAGCAGTTCGAGCTGGAGCTCGAGGCGGCGGACGACAACGAAAAGAAAAAACACATTGTCACCCTGTTGGCGCGTGGAACGCACTTGCGGGTCGATGGACGGGGCAACGGCTATCTGGTCGTGTTCGACGACATCAGCGAGGTGATTTCCGCCAATCGAACGGTCGCGTGGGGCGAAGTTGCGCGCAGGCTCGCGCACGAGATCAAGAATCCGTTGACGCCCATACAGCTGTCGGCTGAACGGCTTGCCATGAAGCTGGCGGGGAAGCTGAACGATAACGACGCGGCGATGCTCATGCGGTCGACCACCACCATCGTCAATCAAGTGGCTTCGCTGAAGCAGATGGTGGATGATTTCCGCGAGTATGCGCGCACGCCCCCCGCGCAGATGCAACGCATCGAAATCAATGCGTTGATTGCCGATGTGCTGGCACTGTACGGATGGGATCCCGCGGGCGGCATGGTGCGCGACGATGGCCAGAGCGTGCATGTCGATGTCGACTTCGATCGCGACGTACCCGACATCGAGGGGGATCCCACCCAGCTGCGCCAGGTGATCCATAATTTGATGGCCAACGCGCGGGACGCGGCCTCGCAGCACCAGCCGTTGGCCGATGCCCGCATCCACGTGCAGACCAAGCTCACGCATTCGGGCACCGAGGGCGAAAGCCAGCGTTCGGGCGTGCGGCTCACGATCACGGACAATGGCTGCGGGTTCCCTTCGCAGGTGCTGGCGCGGGTTTTCGAGCCCTATGTGACGACGAAGGCGAGCGGGACAGGCCTGGGACTTGCTATAGTTAAAAAAATTATCGAAGAACACGGCGGTCGCATCGATATTTCTAACCGTCGCGAAGGGGGGGCTCGCATATCCATCCTCTTGACGCGCCTTGCCGAACCAGCGTCTTCGCTGGACGAAGAAAGGCAAGGGAACGATAATGCGGAAAAAAGGTAGGTGACGCTTTATGGCCAGAATTCTGGTTGTTGACGACGAAATTGGTATCCGTGAGCTTTTGTCCGAAATCCTTTACGACGAAGGACATTCAGTCGAACTCGCAGAGAACGCCGCGCAGGCGCGTGCGGCGCGGTTGCGGGCGCGGCCCGATCTGGTGCTGCTCGACATCTGGATGCCGGATACGGACGGTGTGAGCCTGCTCAAGGAATGGGGCTCGCAAGGCCTGCTCGACATGCCCGTCATCATGATGAGCGGGCACGCCACGGTCGATACGGCGGTCGAGGCCACGCGCATCGGCGCAGTCGACTTCCTTGAAAAACCCATCACGCTGCAGAAGCTCTTGAAGACCATTGCGGCGGCTTTGGCCAAGCCGGTCGTCACGCCCTCGCCAACCGGCGTCGCGCGGTTGCCGGAACGCCGCACCGACCATCTTCCGCCATTGACCACCGAAGCCTTGGCGCCTGTCGCCGAGCCCGCGGCGGAACTCAATAATTCCCTGCTGGGCGGTATCTCGCTCGATCAGCCGCTGCGTGATGCGCGCGACGAATTCGAGCGGATCTACTTCGAATACCATCTGGGACGCGAAAATCACAGCATGACGCGCGTATCCGAAAGGACAGGCCTGGAACGCACTCACTTGTACCGCAAGCTCAAGCAGCTGGGCATCGACTCCTCGCGCAAGAAGCACAGTAGCTCCAACAACTGATGGCTCAACTTTTCGACCCCATTGCCCTGCGCGGGCTGGTTCTGCCGAATCGCGTCATTGTTTCTCCCATGTGCCAGTACTCGGCGCAGGACGGCAATGCCAATGAATGGCATGTCGCCCATCTCAGCAGCCTTTCCCTGGGCGGCATGGGCCTGTTGTGCCTGGAGGCCACCGCGGTGACGCCCGAAGGAAGGATCTCTCCGGGCTGCCTGGGGCTTTGGTCCGACGAGAACGAAGCCGCCATGGCGGGGCTGCTGAAGATCGTCAGGGCGGCGAGCCCGGTGAAGCTCGCCATACAGCTGGGCCATGCCGGCCGCAAGGCGTCCAGTGCGCCGCCATGGCAAGGGGGGCAGCTTCTGGCGGAGTCCGATGGCGGTTGGCAGCCCATGGGGCCGTCCGCCGTGCCGCACAAGCCCGGCGAGGCTGTGCCGACGGCAATGGATGCCGGCGACTTGTCGCGCGTCCGCGATGCTTTCGTGGCTTCGGCTCAGCGTGCCATACGGCTGGGCTTCGACGCCATCGAGCTGCACGCGGCGCACGGCTACCTATTGCATCAGTTTCTCTCGCCGGTTTCCAACCAGCGCAACGACGAATACGGGGGCAGCCTCGAAAACCGCATGCGGTTTCCGCTTGAGGTCTTCCATGCGGTACGGGCTGCGGTGCCCGGCACGATACCGGTCGGCGTACGTCTGTCGGGCACGGACTGGCTGGAGGACGAGCCGGGCTGGACCATAGAACAGACCGTCGAGCTGGGCTTGCGCTTGAAGGAGAGCGGGGTCGATTGGCTGGACATTTCCAGCGGCGGCGTCTCGCCGCGCCAGAAGATTCCCGTCGGGCCCGGCTACCAGGTCCATTTGGCGGAAGCCGTCAAGAAGCAGGTGGGTGTTCCCACCATGGCCGTCGGCTTGATCACCGAACCAAGACAGGCCCAGGATATCGTGACGGCGGGCCAGGCCGACATGGTCGCGCTGGGACGGGCGATGCTGTACAACCCCCGCTGGGTATGGCATGCCGCCGCCGAGCTGGGTGCGCAGCTGGAAGCGCCACCGCAATACTGGCGCTCGCTGCCTTCCGGCCGGAACGCCATCTTTTTGAACACGTCATTCGGCATGCGCTGAAAGGTAAGGGGTCAGACCCATGGGTCTGACCCCACAAGCGCAGGGAATCATGGGGTCAGACCCCGTACGGGGTCTGACCCCTCCCCTCCGACCCCTCACTCATTAAAGCTCGTCGGGTTTGCGCGGCCTGACGGTGGGGCGTGGGCCGTTCGCGTCGCCTGCGCGGCCTATCGACGAGGCGGAAATGCGGGTTTCACCGGCTGGCGTGCGGTGTGCGGCCGAGCGCCAGGCGTGGCCATAGGCGACTTCCAGGCTCAGGTGTATGGTGCCGTCTTGATGGCGCTGCGACTCGAGCGCCGCGAGCAGCCGTTTCATCCATTGCCTGCCGGGCAGGCCTGCCCGGCGGTCCAGGCTGGGGTTGCCGCCCAGGATGCGCATGTCGTCCAGCAGTTTTTCGGGTGTGCGATAGGTCAGAGTGATGATTTCCTGATCCATCACGGGATCCAGGAAACCGCGTCCGAGCAGCAGGTCGCCAAAGTCGTGCATATCGACGAACTGTGGTGTCTGCGTTCCCAGGCCCGCGTCTTCCACGGCGGCGCGCAGTTCTGCCAGGGAACCAGGCCCAAGGCATGAGAACATGGCCAGCGCGCCTGGCTTCAGGATGCGTCGCCACTCGGCAAGAACGTTGTGGGGTTCCGGATGCCAGTGCAGCGCCATATTCGACCAGACCAGATCCATGCTTTCCGCGGGCAGGCCCGAATCGGCCATGTCGGATTCCAGGAACTGGACCGGCGGCGTCGGCTTGTTGCGCAGCTTTTGCCAGAAGCCGGGCTTGGCGACATAGCGGTCCCGCGCCACGTTGAGCAAAGTCTTGCAGGCGTCCTGTCCGGAATAGTCCATATCGGGGTATTGCGCGCGCAGCGGTTCGAGCGCGTGCCCGGCGCCGCAACCGGCATCCAGCACCTTTATGGGCTTGATGCGTATGTAGCTCAGGCGCTGCAGCATGCGTTGGGCGATTTCACCGTACAGGAACTGCGCCGCGTCCAGGGGGCTGCGGCGGGCGAATTGCTGGTTGACATGAGACGCGCTGACGCGCAATCGGGGAGGCTGGGACATTTATGGCTAGCGGACAATGGCGTTGAAACGGGATTCGTGCTCAGATGCGGGGCCAAAGGCATGGAGCCTGTCGGCGTGAACAGGCCTGGTGGCCGCAACGGTAGATATCATTATGGCGTATCTGAACTTCCTGCGCGAATCGGCTGCGGCGCGCGGCACGCTTCTCCGGCGCATGCCCCGCATGCTGTGGCGCCAACTGCCCGCTATGGCGTCCGGCTTATGTGATCTATGCCAGGACACATCGAAGGCAGGCCAGCTCTGCGACGACTGTCGAGCCCTGCTTCTTGCGTCCATGACGGACGGCAGCCCACGTTGCGCGGTCTGCCACCTTCGGCTGGATGGCCGCATGCATTGTCCCGACTGCCTGAACGGCGGCTTTGCTTTCGACCGCGTGATCGCCGCCTTCGATTACGCGGCACCGGGCGATCTGCTCATTCATTACTTCAAGAGTCGGGGACGATTCATGTGCGCCGGCGTTCTGGCGGGGCTGCTGGCCGATGCGGTGGCGTATGCCGAGCCATGCCTTCCCGAGGCTACAATCCTGGTTTGCGTGCCGTCCAGCCGAGCCGCCGTATTGCGGCGGGGCTTCAACCCCGCCGCCGAGATCGCGCGATCCCTTTCCGGCCGATTGCGGCTTGCCTACCGTCCCGAATGGGTGGTCAGGACACGCGACGGCGAAAGCCAGACCCGCCTGAACCGGCGTGAGCGCCGCCTGCATGCGCGCTCGCTGTTTCGCTGCGTGGGCGATGTCTCGGGGCTGCATGTCGCGATCGTGGACGACGTGCTCACCACGGGCAGCACGCTGCACAGCATCGCGCTTGCCCTGAAGGAGGCGGGCGCGGCCTCGGTGTGCGGGCTGGTCGTGGCGCGCACGCCTTATTGATTCTTTGACGGATGGTTCATGTTTCATATCGTTCTGGTATCGCCCGAGATTCCGCCGAACACCGGCAATGTGATCCGGTTGGCCGCGAATACGGGGGCGGACCTGCATCTGGTTCGCCCTTTGGGGTTCGAGCTCGAGGACAAGAAGCTCAAGCGGGCGGGCCTGGATTATCACGAATGGGCGCGCGTCCAGGTGCATGACGACTTGCAGACCGCCTTGAACCGCATCGGCGGGGATCCCATGCGCTGTTTCGCGATGACGACCAAAGGTTCACGCCTTATCGGTTCAGTGCCATTGCGACCCGCCGATGTGTTCGTGTTCGGGCGGGAAACGGCCGGTCTGTCGGCGGAACAACTGGCGCTGTTTCCCGATGGGCAGCGCTTGCGGCTACCCATGATGCCCGCGCAGCGCAGCCTCAACCTGTCCAATGCGGTCGCCGTCACGGTTTATGAGGCCTGGCGGCAGGCGGGCTACCAGGGCAGCGTTTGAGTTGGGGTCAGACCCCGTACGGGGTCTGACCCCTTGAGGCGACGGATGTTGGGGTCAGACCCCATTCGGGGTCTGACCCCCGACAAGGTCAATCCAACGACAGGCCCAGCCGGTTGATGACTTCATCCCAGCGTTTCTTTTCATTGACCACCAGCGTGGTCAGTTCTTCGGGCGTGGAGGCCGCGGGCGTGAAATACAGTGCCGCCATCTTTGCCTTGACCTCATCGCGGTCGATGACTTTGCGGATGGCGGAATTGAGCTTCTGGACGATGTCGTCAGGCGTGCCGGCCGGAACGAAGATGGCGTCCCAGGAAATCGATTCGAAATCCTTGAAGCCTTGCTCGGCCATGGTCGGCAGGCCGGGCAGCACGTCGCTGGCTTGCAGGCTGGTGATGCCCAGGACTTTCGCCTTGCCCGCCTTGACCTGGCTCATTGCGATGCCGGGCACCATGAAACCCGCCTGGATGTCGCCGGCGAGGATGGAGGTGATGATCTGCGGGAAACCCGTATAGGGAATTTGCTGCAGCTTGATGCCGGCCTGATGCTCCAGCATGGCCATCGCCAAGTGCGAGGAGCTGCCCGGACCCACGGTGCCGTAGTTCAGTTCGCCGGGTTTGCTTTTCGCCAGGGCGACGAATTCCTGAGCGTTGGCGGCGGGCGAGTTGGCGGGCACCACCAGCACGTTCGGGCTGGTGCCGACCAGCGTGATGGGCGCAAGGTCCTTCAAGGGGTCGTAGCCCAGTGTCTTCTTGTACAGCGTGGGGGCCGTCACCATGGGGCCGTTGATGGTGAGCAGAATGGTGTAGCCGTCCGGTTTTGCCTTGCTGGCAAAGCGGGTGCCGATGTTTCCGCCCGCGCCGGGCTTGTTGTCGACGACGATTGCCTGGCCGAGATCGGCCGACAAGGGCTCGGCGATTGCTCGCGCCAGGATGTCGGGCGAGGATCCGGCAGGGAAAGGAACGATCATCTGGATCGGGCGGTCTGGCCAGGCGGCCTGGGCGGCGGCGGACAGGGCGAACAGTCCTGCCGCGGCCAGGCCCAGGATGGACGCCCGCAAGCGGCGCGTGGAGGGAGAGCGTGACATGGGATATCCTTGTTTCAGAAAAAGAAGACTACGCTGTGAAAAGGGAGGGGTCGGACCCCGCATGGGGTCCGACCCCAGGTCATTCGTACGTGATGAGGGGTCAGACCCCTTGCAGGGTCTGACCCCGGGCCTAGCGCGGAGCGAGCGGTGATTCGGATCGGGCAACGCGGGACAGCAGGCCGGTGACCGCCTCCTGCGGTGCGAGCCCCTCGAATAATACCTGGCACACGGTCTCGGTGATGGGCAAATCGACGCCATGGCGCCGGCCGAGGTCCCTGGCGGCCTGCGCGCAGCGCACCCCCTCGGCAGTCATGCCGCCGGCCAGGACCTCATCCAGCCTGCGGCCCTGCCCGATGGCCAGCCCGACTTGCCGATTGCGCGACAGAGGGCCGGTGGCCGTCAGGACCAAGTCGCCCAGACCGGTGAGCCCGGAAAAGGTTTCCGCCTGGCCGCCAAGCGCGACGCCCAGCCGCTGCATTTCGGCCAGCCCGCGCGTGATGAGGGCGGCGCGTGCATTGGTGCCGAGCTCCAGGCCGTCGGCAATGCCGCAGGCTATCGCGATGATGTTCTTGAGGGCGCCGCCGACTTCCACGCCGACGATGTCCTCGCTGTTGTAGATGCGTGCGCTATTGCCATGCATGGCGGCGGTGACCGCCTGCGCCGTGCGTGGCTCGAGCGTGGCGATGGTCAGGGCCACGGGCAGGCCTCTGGCGACCTCGTGCGCGAATGATGGGCCCGAGAGCACACCCAGCCCGACGGCCGGCAGCGCCTTGAAGGCGGCGCGTGCGATCTCATGCGGCAGTTCGCCTGTTTCGGGCTGGAAGCCTTTGCAGGTCCAGACGATGCTCAGGCCGGCATGAGGAAGGTGACGCAACGCGTCGGCGAGCCGGATGCAGGTATCCCGCAGGCCCGCCACCGGAACGCCCAGCACGATGAGCCCGCGCGCCGGGTCGGAGCAGGCATGCATCAAGGCATGCTTGAAGTCGGACGTGGCTTCGAGCGTGTCGGGCAGCCGGATTTCAGGCAGGTAGCGGCCGTTGCACCGTGTTCGCTGGATCTCCAGGGCCAGTGCCGGGTCACGGGCCCAGAGTACCGCGCCGGCCTGTTTGCAGGCCAGCGCCGCGAGCGCGGTGCCCCAGCTTCCAGCGCCAATGACGGAAACGCGGACGGGGGGCGGTACGGCGCTCATGAGGCGGCTCTTGGCGTTTACTGGCGTGTTGCGCCGGGGGGGAGGATGATGCCGGAGTCCTGCTGCTGGTTCTGCTCTTCGGCGAGCTGGGCGATGCGCTGCTCGTACAGAGCCTGGAAGTTGACCTCGGCCAGATGCAGGGCCGGCAGCGAGGTGCGATTGATGGCGTCGGCCACGTTCGCGCGCAGGTAGGGGTAGAGCATGGTGGGGCAGACGATGCCGATCAGCGGGTCGAGCTGTTCGGCGGGAATGTTGGCCGCTTCGAAGATGCCTGCCTGCGTGGCCTCGACGAGATACAGGACCTTGTCCTGGATGCGCGTGGTCACGGTAGCCGTGACGGTGGCTTCGAAGATGGTCTCGGCCAGTCGCTGTCCGCCGACGTTGATCGACACCTCGACGGTGGGACCTTCCTGCTCCAGGAAGATCTCGGGAGCGTTGGGCATTTCGACCGACAAGTCTTTGATGTAAGTGCGCTGCAGGCTGAAGCTGGGATCGTTGCTGGCTTGCTGGTCGTGGCTGTTCTGGTTCTCGGCCATTTTTGTGTCCTGGTTAGAATAAGATGAAACGTGAGTGTAAGCCCGGGACCTTTCAGCGTTGACCGGCCCCAGGGTGCGACGGACGCGGGTCAGCCGGCCAGCAAGGGCAGCAGGCCGTTGGCGCGGTCCAGTGCGGCAAGGTCATCGAAGCCGCCGACATGGGTATCGCCGATGTAGATCTGGGGTACGGTGCGGCGACCGGTGCGTTCCATCATGATGGCGCGCTGGCCGGGGTCCAGGTCGATGCGGATCTTTTGGATTTCACTGACGCCGCGCTGCTTCAAGAGCATTTCGGCGCGTACGCAATAAGGGCACACTGCGGTGCAGTACATCGTTACGGTAGCCATGAGATTCCTTTACCGGTACAAAGAGGTCAGTTCTTTTTGGTCAGCGGCAGGCCGGCTTGCAGCCATGCGCGCAGCCCGCCTTCCAGGCTTACGGCGCCCGCGTGGCCTTGCTTGCGCAGCGCGCTCGCAACGCGCGCCGAGTCGCGGCCTTGGTCGCAGACGACGATGATGGGCTTGTCCTTGGGCAAGGCGGCCTGCTTGGCGGAGATATCCGATGCGGGCATATTGCGTGCCTGCGGTATGCTGCCGTGTTTGAACGATTCGGCGCTGCGCACATCGATGAACATGCCCTGCTGGTCGTTCGCCAGCTTGACGGCTTCGTTGACGCCTACGGTTTTCGAGCCGCCTTTCAGCAGGTTCGGCAAGGCCAGCATGACTGCGGCGGCGATGGCGATGAAGACGAGTATGAGGTTGTTCTGGTCAAGAAAAAAGTCCACGATGTATCCCGAATAGGCCCTTGGAAAATGGGCTGAATCCGGGGATTATAAAATGGACGAAGAATTTCAACTTTTAGGCGATTTTTGTCATGCATAAACTTGTTCTGATGCGCCACGGCGAAAGCCAGTGGAATCTTGAAAACCGCTTCACGGGCTGGACCGACGTCGACTTGACCGAGGGCGGGCGCGAGCAGGCGCGCCTGGCCGGCGAGCTGCTCAAGGAAAAGGGTTTCGAGTTCGACCTGGCCTATTCGTCCGTTCTGAAGCGGGCCATTCGCACGTTGTGGATCGCGCTGGATGCCATGGACGCCATGTACACGCCGGTCGGACTCAGCTGGCGGCTGAACGAACGGCATTACGGCGCACTGCAAGGGCTGAACAAGGCCGAGACGGCTGCCAAGTTCGGCGATGAACAAGTACTGATCTGGCGCCGCGCCTATGCCATCGCACCCGATCCTCTGGAGCTCGACGATCCGCGCCATCCCCGCTTCGACCGGCGCTATGCCAAGATCGGCGCCGACAAGCTGCCGGCCACAGAGTGCCTGAAAGACACCGTGGCGCGCGTCCTGCCTTTCTGGAACGAATCGATCGCACCCGCCGTACGCGCCGGCCGCCGGGTTCTGATCGCCGCGCACGGCAACAGCCTGCGCGCCCTGATCAAGCACCTGGACGGCATCTCCGACGACGACATCGTTCATCTGAACATCCCCACCGGCCAGCCGCTGGTCTACGAGCTGGACGACGATCTGCGCCCCATCCGCCATTATTATCTTGGCGATCCCGCCGAAATCGAAGCGGCGATGACGGCTGTCGCCAATCAGGGCAAGGCGGGCAAATAAGCATGAGGATTGCGGCCGGCTTGCTGGTGTTCGTCCTGGGAACCGGCGTGGCCATGGCCGCGGAGCCCACGCTGGCTGAAAAGCAGGCGGTGGCGAAGAAGCAGCAGAACGAGCTGCGAGAGCAGATCGAACTGCTGCAAAAGGAAATAGACAGCCAGGAGTCTTCGCGCCGCGACGCGGCCGGCGAGTTGAAAGAATCCGAATCGGCCATCTCGGCCATCAATCGCCGGCTGGCGGAACTCTCCGAGCGCCGCCAGCACGCCGAGAGCGAACTGAAGGCCCTGGCCAGGCAGACGGAAGACCAGAAGCGTCTTTTAGCCAAACGCCAGCACGAGCTGGGCGAGCAGTTGCGCGCCCAGTACGCGAGCGGCCTCTCTCCCTGGACGGCCCTGCTCTCGGGTGATGATCCGCAGCAGATCGGCCGGGAACTGAGCTACCTGGGCTATGTCACGCAGGCGCAGGCGGCGGCGGTGCAGGCCGTGCGCGAAGCACTGGCACATCTGGATGCCTTGCAGGCAAGGACCGAGGCCGGACGCAAAGAACTGGCGCTCCTGCTTGAAGAAACATCCGAGCAGAAGGCTACTCTCGAAAAGCAGAAGGAAGAGCGGAGCAAGGTGTTGGTGCGCATCGAGTCGCGTCTTGCCGAGCAGCGCGGCCAGGCCCAGCGGCTGGCGCGCAATGACGCCCGCCTGGGCGATCTGGTCGCCGGCCTCGAGAAAGCCATCATCCGCCAGGCCGAAGAGGCACGGATCGCGGAAGAAAAACGCAAGGCGGAGGCCGCCCGGCGCGCCGCCGAGCTGGCGCGCCAGCGCGAGGCCGCGCGCAAGGCCGAAGAGGAAGCGCGCAACGCCCAGGCGCGGGCCGAGCGCGAGCGCAAGCGTCAGGAAGCGGAGACGGCCCGGCTGCAAGTGGAAAAGGCCCGGGAACAGGCCAGGCGCGTCGAGCAGGCCGAAACGGCGCGTGAACAAGCCAGCCGGCAGACCAGGACGGAACCCGCCGGCGGCTTCAAGGGCTTGCGCAAAGGGCTTCCGCATCCCGTGCAGGGCGAAGTGCTCGGCCGCTTCGGCGCGCAGAGGCCGGAAGGGGGCTTATGGCGCGGCATCGTGCTGCGGTCTCCGGAAGGGACGGCGGTGCGGGCCATCGAGGCAGGGCGCGTGGTCTATGCGAATTGGCTCAGCGGATTCGGCAACATCATGATCGTCGACCATGGCGCCAAGTTCCTGAGCGTCTATGCTTACAACCAGAGCCTGCTGAAACGGGTGGGCGACATCGTCCATGGCGGCGACACCATTGCTACCGTGGGCGCCACCGGCGGGCAGGTCGACCCGGGTCTATACTTTGAAATTCGGCACCAGGGCACCCCTGTGAATCCCCTGCTTTGGTTAAGGCCGTAATTTCGGTACTATTTACCTGATGCCGACCGGCATCGGATTTTGTCTTTCATCAGGAACGTGCATGAGCACTCGCAGGTTACGCGGATTTGGATTGGTGGTTGCGGGCGCGCTAGGCGGCGTGCTCATCAGCCTTGGCATCACGGCAGCCGCCCAGCGGGGCGAGCCCTTGCCGCTCAAAGAGCTGCAGCAGTTCGCCAATGTCTTTGCGGCCATCAAGGCCAGCTATGTCGAGCCCGTGGCGGACGACAAGCTGATCAATGACGCCATCAAGGGCATGTTCAGCGACCTGGACCCCCATTCCACCTACCTGGACGCCGAAGCGTTCAAGGAAATGGAAGCCATCACGCAGGGCGGCTTTGGCGGTCTGGGCATCGAAATCGGCAGCGAAGACGGCATGCCCAAGGTCATTTCGCCCATTGAAGACACGCCCGCCGCCAGGGCGGGCATCCTGTCGGGCGACCTCATCACCCACATCGACGGCAAGCCCACCAAGGGCATGACGCTCAATGACGCCATCAAGCTCATGCGCGGCGAGCCCAAGACCTCCATCGTGCTGACCATCAAGCGCGAAGGGGTAGGAAAACCGCTGGTGATCACCATTGTCCGCGACCTCATCAAGGTGCGCAGCGTGCGCAGCAAAATGCTGGACAACGACATCGGCTATGTCCGCATTGCGCAATTCCAGGAAAGGACGGTCGAAGACCTGGCCCGGCAACTGAGCGAACTCGGCGGCAAGAAGCCGCTCAAAGCGCTCGTGCTCGACTTACGCAATGATCCCGGCGGCCTGCTCGACGGCGCGATCGGCGTTTCGTCGGCCTTCCTGCCGCCCGATGTCCTGGTCGTTTCCACGAAAGGCCGCATACCGTCGTCCAACCGCGAGTATTTCTCCAAGCCCGTCGGCTTCACCCGCAACCCGATCAGCGGCGAACCGGCGAACCGGGTGCGCTTGCCCGAATGGGTCAAGTCCATCCCCATGGTGGTGCTGGTGAACGTCGGTTCCGCATCGGCTTCGGAGATCGTGGCAGGGGCCCTGCAGGATCACGGCCGCGCCAAGATCCTGGGTAACCGCACGTTTGGCAAGGGTTCGGTGCAAAGCGTGCTTCCTCTCAGCGAAGACACGGGCATCAAGCTGACCACGGCACGGTATTACACGCCCAAGGGGCGCTCCATCCAGGTCACCGGCGTCGACCCGGACATCATCGTGGACGACACCGCGCAAGGCAATCTTTTCCGCCTGCCGCGCGAGGTCGACCTGCAGCGCCACTTGATCAACAGCGGCGTAATCGAAGATCCGGCCGAGGAATCCGCAGCCGACGACGGCAAGCCGCAGCCCAAGATGTTCGAGTTCGGCGGCGGCGACGACTACCAGCTGATGCAGGCCGTCAACTTCCTGGAAGGCCGGCCGGTCAAGAAGAGCGATCCCGAAATGGTCGCCAAGGCCGACAAGCCCGCCGATAAGCCGCAAGGCAATGCAAAAGGAAATTCAACCGGGGCTGAAAAAAAAACTCCAGTGAAACCCGCTGAAGCGCCGGAAGTGCTGCGGTACAGGATCACGCCCCAGGGTGTGGTTCCTGTCAAGCCATGAACGACGAGCAACTGCTCAGATACGCGCGCCATGTGCTGCTGGACGAGTTCGGAATAGAAGGACAGGAGCGCGTGCTGTCCTCGCGCGTGCTGATCATCGGCGCCGGAGGGCTCGGGTCTCCGGCGGCCCTGTATCTGGCTTCCGCGGGGGTCGGCCACATCGTGCTGGCCGACGACGACGATGTCGAGCTCAGCAATCTGCAGCGGCAGATTCTTCATACGACGGCGCGCGTGGGTCAAGCGAAAGCAAGATCGGGCCTGCAAGTCCTGAACGAAATCAATCCCGGCATCCGTGTCGACGCGGTGGTCGACCGTTTGATGGGCGCATCGCTGGGCGAGCAGGTGGCTCAGGCAGACTTGGTGCTGGACTGCTGCGACAACTTCGCCACGCGCCACGCCGTCAATCGAGCCTGCGTCCAGCACCGAAAGCCGTTGGTGTCGGGCGCGGCCATCCGTTTTGCGGGCCAAGTCAGCGTCTTCGATCTGCGGCGCGCCGACACGCCGTGCTATCACTGCCTGTTTCCCGAAGCCGACGATGTCGAAGAGCTGCGTTGCGCCACGACTGGCGTACTGGGACCGCTAGTGGGCATCGTGGGCAGCATGCAGGCGGCGGAGGCGTTGAAAGTGCTTGCCGGCATGGGGGAACCCCTGATAGGCCGCATGCTGTGCCTGGATGCCCTGGCGATGCAATGGCAGAGCATACGCTTCAAGCGGGACCCCGAGTGTCCGGTGTGTTCGGGCAGGGGTTGAAGGGGTCAGACCCCGTACGGGGTCTGACCCCGGGCAACTGTGGGGGAAGGGGTTCAGGGGGTCAGACCCCGTATGGGGTCTGACCCCGAGCAGCTGCGGGGTCTGACCCCGGCCAGCCTTCCCACCGAATTGACGCGCACGTCGACATAAAGCGCGCGGCCGGCATGCAGCGCCGAGAACGGCGTTCCGGGATGGTACACATGCACGGTCCGCATGCCCGCCTGTCGTGCGCTTTTCAGGTTCCTGAGCGTGTCTTCCACCAGGACCACCCGGCGCGCGGGTACGCGCAAGCGGGCCAGCACCTGCTTCATGAGTCCGGGTGAAGGCTTGGGGCGGATGCGGCCCTGCAGCGCCATGTGCTCGATGGTCCAGATTCCGTCGAAGTGATGCAGTATGCCCAGCGTCTTCAATACCGTGCGCGCGTATTCGGTGGGCGCATTGGTCAAGAGTATCTTGTGCCCGTTCAAGCGCCGCAGCTTGCGCGCCAGGCCGTATTCGGAATGAACCAGCGAAGCGACGTCGAAGTCATGGCTAAGGTGCAGGAAAGTGTCGGCCTTGATGCCGTGATGGCGCACCATGCCGATGACGGTGGCGCCATAGCGCCTCCAGTATTCCTTGCGCAGCACGTCGGCGTCTTGCGCCGACAGCTGCAGGCTGGAAGCCACGGCACGGGACATCGCACCGTCTATGGCGCTGAAGATGCCCTTGGAGCAATCGTGCAGGGTATTGTCCAGGTCGAACAGCCAGACCGTTTTCCCGGTGTCCGCGGGCAGGGGCGGACGATGCCGGGCAACGGCATGGCGCAGGGGCCGCATGGAATCAGCTGGAAGTGATCATCGTGCCGACGCCGCGGTCGGTCAGGATTTCGAGCAGCAGGCAGTGCGGAACGCGTCCGTCGACGACGTGCACCGATGTGACCCCGTTGCGCGCCGCGTCCAGCGCGGAAGAGATCTTGGGCAGCATGCCGCCGGAAATCGTGCCGTCTTCGAAGAGCTCGTCGATGGTCTGCGCGGAAAGGCTGCGCAGCAGGTTGCCGTTCTTGTCGAGCACGCCAGGCGTGTTGGTCATCATGACGAGCTTTTCTGCGCCCAGGACTTCGGCCATCTTGCCCGCGACGACGTCCGCGTTGATGTTGTAGGCGCGCCCGTCTTCACCGTATCCGATGGAGGAAATCACCGGAATGAACTGGTCGTCTTGCAAGGCCTTGACCACAGCCGGCTCGATATGTGTGATATCGCCCACGTAGCCGATGTCCAGCCATTCGCCGGGCCTGTCCTTGTCGGCCAGCATTTTTTTCCTGGTCTGGATCATGCCGCCGTCCTTGCCGGTCAGTCCGACCGCCTTGCCGCCGGCTTCATTGATCATCATGACGATGTCCTGCTGGACCTGCCCGCCCAGCACCCACTCGACGACCTCCATGGTTTCGGCGTCGGTGACGCGCATGCCCTGGATGAATTCGCCTTCCTTGCCGATGCGCTTGAGCGCGGCATTGATCTGCGGGCCGCCGCCGTGCACGACCACCGGGTTCAGCCCAACCAGCTTGAGCAGCACCACGTCATGCGCGAAGCTGCGCTGCAGTTCTTCTTCGATCATGGCGTTGCCGCCGTACTTGATGACGACCGTCTTGCCGTGGAACCGGCGGATATAGGGCAGGGCCTCGGAGAGGACGTCTGCCTTGACGGTCGATGAATGCTGGGATGAATCGTTGGGTATGGTCATGACTTTTAACTGGCCAATGCCTTGTTGACGATGCTGAGGAAGGCTTCTTTATCGTAGTTGCCCAGGTAGCGCTTGATGATGTGGCCTTCCTTGTCGATCAGGAAGGCCGTCGGCGTGAGCTGCACATCGCCGAATGCCTTGGCGATGTCGCCTTTCGCATCGATTGCCACCTTGAAGGGAAGCTGGCGCGTCTCGGCGTAGTTCTGCACGTAGTTGGGCGGATCGTACTGCATGGCAACCGCGATGGTGTCAAAGCCCTTGGGCGAAAGTTCGTTGTAATTCTTGATGTTGTCGGGCATTTGCGCAATGCAGGTCACGCAGCTGGTTGCCCAGAACTTGACCAGCACGACCTTGCCGCGCAGGTCTTGCGTAGTGAATTGCTCGCCCGTAAGGGTCGTGAAGGTGACGTCGGGCGCCGTCTTGGCGGATCCGGAGAACTGCCAGACTCCTGCTCCGGCCACAGCCAGGACGACGATTGCGCCAAGGAGTATCTTCTTCATTGGACTGGTATGGTTTCAGCGCCGCCCATGCTGGAGTCGGGCGTTGCGGGGGTTGCGCCGGCGGGCGGCGCTTCTTCGACCACAGCGGGCGATTCAGGCGCGGCAATGCTTTCCGGCGAGACGATCTGGAACAATTTTACTACTTTGTTGATGCCGCTTACCGAGGCGGTGGCCTTGGCGGCGCGCTGGCCTTCGGGGTCAGTCACCTTGCCGAGCAGGTAGACCACGCCTCTTTCGGTGGTGACGAGGATGGTGCGGCTGGGGACTTCCTTGGTGTTGATGAGAGTGCTGCGCACCTTGGACGTCAGCCAGGTGTCGTTCGTGCGCACGCTGACCGGCGTGACGTCGCCGACGCGCAATTCATTCACGACGCGTTTCACTTTTTCGACCTGCTTGGCGGCCTCTTCGGCCTTCTGCTTGTCTTGCGCCGTGGGGACGTCGCCGGTAAGAAGCACCAGGCCGGCGTAGGAGGTCGCGTTGACGCGCGCCTTGTCTTCGAAGAGACGGCGCATTTCGGCCGCCGCCTTCATTTCGATGGCTTGGTCTTCGACTTGCTCGCCGGTCGTGCGTCTGTCGGTTGCGACGACGGCCGTGGTGGCCGCCGCGCCGCCCACGACCAGGGCGCCGCAGCCCGCCAGGCCGGTGAGCCCGGCCAGGGCAAGGCCGGCCAGCAGGAATCGTTGCGTGTTACGTGGTCTGCGCATTACAGGGTGTCTCCCAGGAGCAAGGCGTCGATTCCGTCGCACAGCGCATGGAGCAGGACGATATGGACTTCCTGGATGCGCATGGTGCGATCATGGGGGACGCACAGATGGATGTCGGTTTCGTGCAGGAGGCCGGCAATGTTGCCGCCGCCTTTGCCGGTGAGCGCGATGACCGACATTTCGCGATCGTGGGCGGCTTCGATGGCTTTGACGACGTTGGGCGAATTGCCGCTGGTCGAAATGGCGACCAGGATGTCGCCCGGCTGGCCCAGCGCATTGACCTGGCGCTCGAAGATGGCGTCAAAGCCATAGTCGTTGCCCACGGCCGTGAGGATGGATGTGTCGGTGTTCAGGGCGATGCCTGCAAGCGGGAGGCGGTCGCGCTCGAAGCGGCCGACGAGTTCGGCAATGAAGTGCTGCGCATCGGCGGCCGAACCGCCGTTGCCACAGGCCAGGATCTTGGCATTGTTGGCCAAGGCGCCGAACAGCATGTCGACCGCCACGGACAGCGGTTCGGCCAGTTCGCGGGAACTGGCTTTCAAGGTGTCGATCGCATCGTCGAAGTGCGATGCCATGTGGGAGGTCATATCCATGAGGAGGATTATCTCATGTTCGTATTGGAACGATGTGAAGAACGTAATACCGCCGTGGCGCCGAGCCGAGCGCTTCAGGTCTCGGTGAAAGCATTTTTGATCCAATCCAGCGCGTTTGGTTCCACGCTGACCACATCGAACCGGCAGGCGGGCATGCGTCCGCCGAAATGCCGCCGCACCAGCGAGGGCAGGAAATAGCGGGCGCAGCGCATCAGCTTGGCCTGTTTCAGGCCGTCTACGCTGCTGAAAGCGCCGCCGTAACGGGATGAACTGCGGTGCCTGACCTCGATGAACACCAGCACCGGACCGTCGCGCGCCACCAGGTCGATCTCGCCCGCCCTGCAAGCCAGGTTGCGGTCCAGGATCAGGAGCCCGTGCGTCTGCAGATGCCGCATGGCCAGCTCTTCGAAGCGGCGGCCCGTTTTTTGAGTGGGCGAATAGCGCGCTTGGGCATCGGCGTCCGGAACGGAGCCGGCCGAGGCCGGCCCGGCCGCGGTTCGCGCTGCCCTGCGGCGCCTGGCCTTGACCGCCTGTTTTTGAGCGCGGGCAGCCAATGCGTACAGGACGGTTTCGTCTATCATGTTCTTTTGCCTTTCACTTCCGTTGAGCCAGTCTCATTACCCAGTATGACCGAAGCCCCCGATCTTTCCGACCCCTTTCCGTCATGGAAACGTCTCGCCGAGCGCGTCGACGCGCAGCATTGGCCGGCGTCGACGCTCTACGTGGTGGCCACGCCCATCGGCAATCTGGGCGACCTCAGCCTGAGGGCCTGGCAGGCATTGCGGCGCTGCGATGTGATTGCCGCCGAAGACACCCGGATCAGCCGGGCCCTGCTCGATGCCTGGGGCGTGGAGACGCCGCTGATCGCCGCGCATCGGCACAACGAGGCACGGGCCGCGCAGACCATTCTGGAACGCTTGGCGCAGGGCCAGCGCGTGGCGCTGGTTTCCGATGCCGGCGCGCCCGCCGTCAGTGATCCAGGAGCCCGGATCGTCCGCGCCGTACGCGAAGCAGGCTACGGGGTGACCGCCATACCCGGGGCGAGCGCCGTGATCACGGCCTTGATGGCCAGCGGTGCAACGTCGGACGAGAATCCGGCGTTCATATTCGCTGGTTTCGTTCCCCCGAAATCGGGTGCCAGGCAGAAGTGGCTGCAACGCTGGTGCGCGGTGCCGGCCCCGGTGGTGATGTTCGAGTCGCCGCATCGGCTGGCGGCTTCCATCCGCGACATGCTGGAAGTCTGCGGCGCGGAGCGAAAGCTGACCGTGGCGCGAGAACTGACCAAGCGATTCGAGCAGGTGCATACCGTGGCCCTGGGAGACGCCCTGGCCTGGCTGGAAGGGGACTCCCATCACGGGCAGGGGGAATTCGTGCTGATCATCCACGAATCCGAATCCAGTGAAACGGACGACGAGATGGAGCCCGCCGCCCTGACGTTGCTGGACGCTTTGCTGGAAACGGTTTCCGTGCGGGATGCGGCCAGGATAGCCGCGAAGGTGACGGGCCTGCCCCGCGACGTGCTGTATGCACGCGCCCTGGCCAGGCAGGCGTCAGCGCAGGGCCATTGAAGACTGCAAGCCGGTTTCCTGCTGTATGCGCACAGAAGCGTTGACGGCGGCCGTGCGCGAAGGATAAGGGCCGATGCGGACGCGATGCAGGCCGTCCCCTTCCTGGACATAGGCCTGCCGCGGCTCGAAGGGCCCGATCTGCTGGTTCAGCTTGCCGGCGAGGCTGACGGCGGTCTGGGCGGCGCTGAATGCGCCGAATTGCAGGAATACTTCGGCGCCTGGCGCCGCGTCGCGCGTCGTTGGCGGTGCGTCTGGGGACTGCAAAGAGGCCGTCATGGCGCCGACGTCGTCGGTGCCGCCGGCCGTATCGTGCTTGAGGGCATCCAGGGCGTTGGGGGTGGCGGGGCCGGATTGCCGTGCGATGAGTATGGGCGCATCGGGCACCGGCGCGGGTTCCAGCGGCGCCGGTGCGGGCGCAGCGGGAGCGGGTGTCTTGGTTGCCGGACGGGTGAACCGGCCGCTGCGTATGTCGTCGTTGGTGATTGCTTCCACGATGACCTGGCCGCTGCCCGGCCCGATCAGGCCAAGCTTGGCCGCCGCCACATAAGACAAGTCGATGATGCGTGCGCTATGGAAAGGCCCGCGGTCGTTGATGCGGACGATGACCGTCCGGCCCGAGCCCGCATGCGTCACGCGCGCATAGCTGGGAAGGGGCAGCGTAGGGTGCGCGGCGGTCATGCCGTACATGTCGTAGGTTTCGCCGTTGGCCGTTTTCTGGCCGTGGAACTTGCGTCCATACCACGACGCGGTGCCTTGCTGGCGGAATGGGCGGCCGTCGCTCACCGGAACATAACGCTTGCCAAACACCACGTAGGGCCTGAAGTTGGCCGGCGCGTGTCGCTCGACCCTGGGCTGTGCATCCGGAATCGCTTCGATGTTGGCCGGGATGTTCGAGCCGGGTCCATCGTCTTTGTAGTAGCCGCCGCGCCCGCCACCCGAGCCCCCGGTGCTGGAACAGCCTGCCAGCACGGCGAACGCGAAACTCAGGAAAAAACAGACAGGTGTGCGGAAACGGGTCATGGAATATCGGGCGGCGGCTGGTTTCGGTGCCTTATCAACAGGGGTGAGTGGTCGGCAAAGCGCAGGGCGAGCTGTTCGGTGACATAGACCGAGCGGTGCTTGCCGCCTGTACAGCCGACGGCGACAGTCAGGTAGTTGCGCGTGTCCTGCATGTACAGCGGCAGCCAGCGGCGGATGAAGCTGGCGATGTCGTCGATCATGGCTTCGACACTGCCGAACTGCGACAGCCATTCCGCCACCGGGGCGTCCCGGCCCGTGAGCGGCCTGAGGTTCTGGTCATAATGGGGATTGGGCAGGCAGCGAACATCGAAGACGAGGTCGGCGTCTCCGGGGACGCCGCGCTTGTAGGCGAAAGACTCGAAGGTCAGTACGACGGGCGCGCGGTCGGCCTGAACCAGATCGCGCACCCAGGCGCGCAATTGACCGGGGGTGAGGTCCGACGTATCAATGACGTGTTCCTGTTCCCGCAGTGGCGCGAGCAATTCCCGTTCGGTGTCGATGCATTCCTGCAGGGAAGGAGATTTGCCGTCCTTCTGAAGCCTGTCGGTAAGAGGATGCCGCCGGCGGGACTCCGAATACCGCTGTTGCAGCGTGTGGTCGTTGGCATCCAGAAAAATGACCCGGAAAGCCATGCCCATGGCGCGCAGGCTGGTGATGACGCCGGGAAGGTCGTCCAGTTCGCCGGGCGAGCGGACATCGATGGCGACGGCGACACGCTCCAGTCCGCTTTCGCTCGTGCTGGCGATGAAATCGTGCAGAAATCGCACAGGCAGATTATCGACACAGGTATAGCCCGCATCTTCGAGCAGGCGCAGGGCTACGGACTTGCCCGAGCCGGATATTCCCGTGATAAGCACAATTTTGAGCATGACGAGAGAGGTTCCACTTGGTGGGAGGACATCCGATGGGCGGCGTGGCTCCCGAAAAACGATAGATGGCCGCGTGTCGCCGTGGGGCCGACAGGGCGTTATTCTTGCCGGCTGCTCTCCATGATGGCCAGCGCCTGGCGCTCGATGAATTCGCCCATGGTGTCGATGCCGCGGAATGTCAGGATCGTGTTGCGCACAGCGGCCTCGACGAGCACGGCCAGGTTTCTGCCCGCCGCCACCTGCAGCATGACCCGCTTGATGGGAAGGCCGAGGATTTCCTCGGTCTGGTCCTGGACGGGAAGCCGTTCGAAGGTGTCGGTATTGGAGCGCACCAGCTGAACCTTGAGCTTCAGGGTCATTTTGCGCCGGACCGAGGTTTCGCCGAAGATGGTGCGGATGTCGAGCAGGCCTAATCCCCGGACTTCGAGCAGGTTCTGCAGCAGGGGCGGGCAATGCCCCTCGATGATGTGGGGAGCGGTGCGTGAGAGCTCGACCGCGTCATCGGCCACCAGGCCGTGTCCACGGGAAATGAGTTCCAGGGCGAGCTCGCTTTTGCCGAGGCCCGATTCGCCGGTGATGAGGACGCCCAGGCCCAGGACGTCCATGAAGACGCCGTGGACGGTGGTTTTCGGTGCAAGGCGCTTGCCCAGATAGATGCGCAGCAGGTCGATGACGCGCGCGGCATCCATGGGGGTGGACAGCAGCGGTATCTGCTGCTGATTGCAGAACGCCAGGACCTCTTGAGGAATGGGTTGGCCTTCTGCGATCAGGATGGCGGGCACGTTTCCCGCCAGCAGGTCCTGCAGGAATTGCTGGCGGCGGTCGGCATCGGAACGCCTGTAAAAAGAGAGCTCTTCGGATCCGAAGACTTGAATGCGGGACGGGTGTATGAGGTTGAAGTGCCCGACGAGGTCGGCACCCGATTCGCCGATATCCGGAATGAGTCTCTGGGCTGCTTCCAGGCCGGCTTCCCATGCGAATGGGATTTTTTCCGCATTGTCGCTGACGAGGTCTTGGATGGTAAGCATGATGGGACTAGGGCCTGTTAACGCTACTGTTCGCCGCCGGTCAGGAGCCGGTGTATCACCGCCGGATCGGTTTCCGTGGACAGCGCCTGGCGGAGGCTTGGGTCGGACATCAGACGCGCGATTTCCGCCAGAAGGTCCAGGTGCAGCTGCGTGGCGGTTTCCGGAACCAGCAAAATGAACAGCAGGCTGGCCATGCGCCCATCTGTGGCATCGAATCGCACCGGGTCGGCCAAGCGGATGAAGGCGGCGCAAGGCTCCTTCAAGTCCTTGATGCGGCCGTGAGGCACGGCGACGTGGTGCCCCAATGCGGTCGAGCCCAGGCGCTCGCGAGCGATGAGGCTGTGAAAAACCGCCGTGCGGGCGATACCATGATGATTCTCGAAGAGTAGGCCCGCTTGTTCGAAGGCGCGCTTTTTGCTTGTGGCGGCAAGATCGAGCACGACATTGGACAACGGCAGGATGCGCGACATTAGGTTCATGGGGTAATTATATGAGCTTTGCCTCTTTTGTATCAAAAGGCATAACTAAGGCCCCAATCACGCAGGGCGATTGAGGCCGGATGCCATCGGCGGCAGCGAAGTTTCAAGCAGGCGTATCAGGCCTGCCGCAGCCGGGCGCGATGGGAATGAGTGCTACTCGACGGTGGATACGCTTTGCCGTTTGACGGGCTCGTGGGCGTGATCCTGAACCTTGGTTTTGTACTTGATGACCTGACGGTCGATTTTATCGGCCAACAGATCTATGGCGGCGTAGAGGTTTTCGTCGGAAGCGGCGCAGTGTATGTCTTTGCCGCGAAGACGCATGGTGACTTCAGCCGTATGCTTGAGACGTTCGATCGAGAGTATGACCTGTGTGTCGATGACGTTGTCGAAATGGCGCGATACCCGCGACATTTTGTTGAGTACGTATTCGCGAATTGCGGGGGTTACTTCGAGGTGACGACCACTAATGCTCAGGTTCATATTGGGCTCTCCTTGCTAGAAAAAACATGATGCGCGAATGCGCGTTATTGATTTATGGCTGGACTCCTTTTAAACGAGTTTGTCATGATTCCAGTGTATAGATTATGTGGACGAAATCAAGTGGCTGGGGTCGGACCCTGCATAGGGTTCGACCCCTACGGGGTGCTAAATGGCCGGGGATTGAGCTAAGTCAAATGGCCGGGAGGGGGTCGGACCCCGTACGGGGTCCGACCCCAAACATTCAAGGGGTCAGACCCCATGCGGGGTCTGACCCCCCCACCGCTACATCTTGAAGTTCTTGCCCAGGTAGACCTTGCGGACGGCTTCGTTGTCGATGATTTCGTTGGGGTGCCCGTCGGTCAGCACCTTGCCTTCGCTGATGATGTAGGCGCGGTCGCAGATGCCGAGTGTTTCGCGCACGTTGTGGTCGGTGATCAGCACGCCGATGTTGCGGCTTTTCAGAAAATGCACGATGCGCTGGATTTCGATGACGGCGATGGGGTCGACGCCGGCGAAAGGCTCGTCGAGCAGGATGAAGCGCGGATGAGTGGCCAGGGCGCGGGCGATTTCCACGCGCCGCCGTTCGCCGCCCGACAGCGAGATGGCCGTGTTGTTGCGGATGTGGCCGATCTGCAGTTCATCGATGAGGGATTCGAGGTTCTCGCCGATTTCCGCCGAGCTCAGTGTGGCGCCGGTGTCGTTGGTTTGCAGTTCCAGCACCGCGCGTATGTTTTCCTCGACGGTGAGGCGCCGGAAGACCGAGGCGTCTTGAGGCAGGTAGGACAGCCCCAGCCGCGCCCGCTTGTGCATGGGCATGCTGGTGATGGGCGTGCCGTCGATTTCGATGCGTCCGGCGTCCGTGGGGACGATGCCCACGATCATGTAGAAGCTGGTGGTCTTGCCTGCGCCATTGGGACCCAGCAGGCCCACGACTTCGCCGCTGTCGACCGACAGCGAGACGTCTTGGACGACCGTGCGCTTGCCATAGGTTTTTCGCAGGCCTGTGGCGCGCAGGCTGCCTTGTGCTGAACGGGGAGGGCGGGCCGTCGCTGGACGGCCGCCACCCGGCTTCAGCTTGTTGGAATGAAACATAAACGTCGTCTTCGGTATGCGAGGCGGATGCTATCCACCTGACGCGGATTTCTGTTTGCATGCCGCGGCGGCCGCATCGGCCTTGGCGCGCGGTTGCGCCAGGGAGCGTACACGCCCGCCCTGGGCTGCGGAGTTTGGACCGCCGTAGGCCTGATAGGTTTCCGTTTTCTGACGATATATGACGCGCTCGCCCTGGATGTTGTCGAAGGGCTTGCCACAGATGAAGCGCGTGATGACCGCCTGGCCGATCACTTCGATTTCCTCGGACTTGCCGTTGTAGACGGCGCGCAGCCCTTTGGCCTCCAGGATCTCGAACTTTTCGGGATTTTCCTGGCGGATGAACACGAGCTTGCCGGGCTCGACCGTGGCCGTGCCATGCTGGAAGCCGTCGGCGTCTTCGCGCATGACGAGCTTGTCGGAGCGCAGGGTCATGGGGCCGCGGGTCAGGATGACATTGCCCGTGAAGACGCTTTCCTTCTTCGCGTCGTCGTAGTTGAGCGTATCGGAAAGAATGAGGGTGTCGGGCTCTTCCGCGGGAGCGGCCGGCTTGCCGCCGTTTTGCTGGGCGAGGCCAAGCGCCGGTGCGAGCATGGCGGCGGAAGCGAGCAGAAGGGCGGCGAGGAATGAGGGTCTTTGTGGATTCATGGTTTTTTTTCTGTTTGTTCGGGCGCTGTGCCGCGTCTGGAACGGGACTCTTCGCCGGAAATTTTGACGTCGGTGGACGAAAACACTTGGAGCTGCCGTGTCTTGTTATCGTAACGCATGCCCGTGCCGTTCATGACGGATTTTCCGTGCACGACCAGAGCGGGGAGATCGGTGAAGACCAGGTCCTGGTCGGGCAGCAAGGTCAGCTCGTCGCTTTTGACGTCGAGCACAGGGGTGTCCTGGCCGGGCTGGCGGCGCACATGCGCGTTGCCCTTCATGACGATGCGGTCGCCGTCCTGGTCCATGACGGCGGTGTCCGACGTGCCCACGGTGATCGGCGTGCCGGGCTGCTGTCCCACGGCCCGGGCCTGAGTGATCTCGTACGAATCGTCGTCCGGATAGTGCTGCATGCGGTCGCCTTCAAGGCGATTGATGGCGTAGCCTTTTGCATCGGTGCGCACCATCGTGAACTGGGTGGCCCAGGAATCCGGCTCGTGCGTGATCCGCCTTGGCGGATCGATGGGTATGGATCGCCGGGCATAATCGGCCGCCCACCAGGTGCCGGCGACCAGGGCAAGCAGCAGCAGGATGGCGACGATGGCTGGCGCGCGTTCTTTCATGGGCTTACTGAATGGCGCCGCTGAGGCGGGCGGTTCCACTGGCAAGGAAGCCGCCAAGCCGGCCCTGCGCCGCAAGGATGACGTCGCAGCAGTCGCGCACGGCGCCTGATCCGCCCGGCCGGCTCGAGACCCAATGGACGATCTGGCTGACATAGGCGGGCGCATTGGGCACGCTGGCCGCGAAGCCAACCCGCTGCAATGCGGCCATGTCGATGATGTCGTCGCCCATATAACCTACCTCGGACAATTCAAGGCCTTGTTCCTGAGCCAGCCGGGATATGGCCTGGCCTTTGTCGCGCACGCCCTGGAAGACAAGAGGAATGCCCAGTTCGGCGGCCCTTCGCGCCACGATGGGGCCTTCGCGCCCCGTCATCAGGGCGACGTCGACGCCGCTTTCGCGCATCAGGCGCAGGCCATGCCCATCCAGGGCGTGAAAGCCCTTCATGAGTTCTCCGTGCTCACTGTACCAGAGACGGCCGTCGGTCAACACCCCGTCGACGTCGAAAATCATGAGGCGTACTTGCCGTGCTCTTTCGATGACGGCGGGAGGCACTTTCGCAAGGATCAGCGCTTCGGCGGGATGAGTCAGTTTGGGCAGGTTCATGATCAGATAACCTTGGCGGCGAGCAGGTCGTGCATGTGTAAAGCGCCTAATAATAGCCCGCTATCGTCCACCACCAGCATTTGGCTGAGTCGGCCGGAATCCATCAGCGCTGCCGCTTCGATGGCCAGCGCGCCGGGCGGAACCGATTTGGGGCCGCGCGTCATGCCCGCTTCGACCGTCAACGGCCGGATGTCGCCATGCCTGGCGATCAGGCGGCGAAGATCGCCGTCGGTGAAGATGCCGACGGGGCGCTGCGTGTCATCGACGACGATGGTCATGCCCATGCCCTTGGACGACATCTCGGCCAGGGCGTCGGCGATGGGCGTGTTCGTGCGCACCAGCGGCAGGGCGACACCGGTGCGCATGACGTCGCGCACCAGGGTCAAGAGCTTGCGTCCCAGCGCGCCGCCCGGATGGGAGCGCGCGAAATCCTCGCGGCTGAAGCCGCGGCTTTCCAGGCAGGCAACGGCGATGGCGTCGCCCAGCACCAGGGCGGCCGTGGTGCTCGCGGTGGGTGCGAGATTGAGCGGGCAGGCTTCCTGGGCCACATGGGCATCCAGATGGAGATCGGCATTCTGGGCCAGATCGGATCGCGGGTGGCCGGTGATGGCGATGATGCGGGTGCCCATGCGCTTGGCGACGCTCAGCACCGTGAGCAGTTCGTTCGCGGCGCCCGAATACGAAATGGCCAGAACGATGTCCTGGGCGGTCAGCATGCCCAAGTCGCCGTGAATGGCTTCGGCGGCATGCATGAAAAAGGCGGGCGTGCCTGTGGAGGCCAGAGTGGCCGCAATCTTCTTGGCGATGTGCCCGGACTTGCCGATCCCGGTCACCACGACGCGGCCGTCGCAGTTCAGGATCATGTCCACGGCCAGGCTGAACGAGGCATCCAGGCGATGGTCAAGCGCTTGCAGCGCCTGGATTTCCGTGGCGAAAGTACGGTGTGCGGAAGCCAGCGCCTCGCGTGGGTCGGGGTTGGGTGGTGTTTCCATTTGCCGATTTTAATCGCATAGAAAGCGCTTATACTCAGCGCTGGGCCTTTTTTGCTTTAGTCACAAATTCCATGCATATTGATCCTGTGAGCTACGTGCGCGGCGCGATCCGTAGCGTGCCTGATTGGCCGAAACCCGGCGTCACTTTCCGCGATATTACCCCGGTGCTGCAAGATCCCCGGTCGTTCCGGGTGCTGATCGATCTGTTCGTGTACCGTTATATGCGGCAGCGCCTGGATCTCGTGGCAGGCATAGACGCTCGCGGATTCATCCTGGGCTCAGTGCTGGCCTATGAGCTGAACCTGGGATTCGTGCCCATCCGGAAAAAGGGGAAGCTGCCCTACCGGACCGTGGCCGAAGAGTATTCCCTGGAATACGGCAATGCCGCGGTCGAGATGCATACCGATGCGGTGCGTCCCGGGCAGCGCGTGCTGCTGATCGACGATCTCATCGCCACCGGCGGAACCATGGTGGCGGCGTCCAGGCTGCTGCAGCGCCTGGGTGCGAACGTGATCGAGGCCGCCGCCATCATCGACCTGCCGTATCTCGGCGGGTCGAAAGCGCTAAGGGAAACCGGCCTGCCGATTTATACCGTTTGCGATTTCAACGAAGGCTAAAGCACGAGGGGTCAGACCCCGTACGTAAAGCATTGGGGGGTCAGACCCTGTACGGGGTCTGACCCCATCACTCAAATCGTACGGGGTCTGACCCCATCACTCAAATCGTACGGGGTCTGACCCCATCACTCAAACCAGCACGCGCTCGATGCCGCCCGCATTGGCGTCGCGCACGTAGTTCTGCATCCAGTCCTCGCCCAGAATGTGGCGGGCCATCTCGACCACGATGTAGTCCGCTTCCATTCCGGTTTCGCCCTGGTAGCGCGACAATCCCTGCAGACATGACGGACAGGAGGTCAGCATCTTGACTTCGCCGGCGTAGCCGTCGGCGCGTATGGCCTGGGTGTTCTTGGCCAGTTCTTCCGACTTGCGGAAGCGCACTTGCGTCGAGATGTCGGGCCGCGATACGGCCAGTGTGCCGGATTCGCCGCAGCAGCGGTCGGTCTTGATGGCTTCGTCGCCCACCAGCGCCTTGACGGTCTTCATGGGGTCCTGCAGCTTCATGGGCGTATGGCAGGGGTCGTGGTACATGTAGCGCACGCCCTGCACCCCATTGATCTGTATGCCCTTTTCAAGCAGGTATTCGTGGATGTCGATCAGGCGGCAGCCGGGGAAGATCTTCTCGAATTCATAGCCGGCCAACTGATCGTAGCAGGTGCCGCAACTGACCACGACGGTCTTGATGTCCAGGTAGTTCAGCGTGGTGGCCATGCGATGGAACAGCACCCGGTTGTCGGTGATGATTTTTTCGGCCTTGTCCGTCATGCCGTTGCCGCGCTGCGGATAGCCGCAGCACAGATAGCCCGGAGGCAGGACGGTCTGGACGCCGGCATGCCACAGCATGGCTTGCGTGGCCAGTCCCACTTGCGAGAACAGCCGTTCGGAGCCGCAGCCCGGGAAATAGAACACGGCCTCGGTGTCCGGAGACGTGCCCGCCGGATTGCGGATGATGGGCACGTAGTCGGCGTCTTCGATGTCCAGCAGCTTGCGCGCGGTCTGCTTGGGCAGGCCGCCGGGCATTTTCTTGTTGATGAAATGGATCACCTGCTCGCGGATGGGCGCCTTGCCCTGAGTGGCCGGAGGCTGCGCAACCTGCTTGCGCGAGCTGCCCGCCAGCACATCGTGCGCAAGCCGCTGCGCCTTGTAGCCGACGTCTATCATGGCCTTGCGGGTCGCCTTGATGACGGCGGGATCCTTGGCGTTCAGGAAGAACATGGCGGCGGTCGTGCCGGGATTGAAGGACTTCTTGCCCATGCGACGCAGCAGCGAACGCATTTCCATGGAAACGTCGCCGAAGTCGATGTCGACCGGACAGGGGTTGTAGCACTTGTGGCAGACCGTGCAGTGGTCCGCCACGTCTTCGAATTCCTCCCAGTGCTTCAGGCTCACGCCGCGCCGGGTCTGTTCTTCGTACAGGAAGGCTTCGATGAGCAACGAGGTCGCCAGGATCTTGTTGCGGGGCGAATACAGCAGGTTGGCGCGCGGCACGTGCGTGGCGCACACTGGCTTGCACTTGCCGCAGCGCAGACAGTCCTTGATGGCGTTCGAGATGGATCCGATCTCGCTGCGCTGCATGATGAGCGACTCGTAGCCCAGCAGGTTGAAGCTGGGGGTCCAGGCGTTGCGCAGGTCTGCACCGGGCATGAGCTTGCCGGCGTTGAAGTGATCGTCGGGGTCGATGCGGCGCTTGTAATCCTGGAAGGGCGCGAGCTCTTCCTCGGTCAGGAATTCGTATTTGGTGAGCCCGATGCCGTGCTCTCCCGAAATCACGCCGTCCAGGCTGCGCGCGATCTGCATGATGCGCGCCACCGCTTCGTTGGCCTCGCGCAGCATGTCGTAGTCGTCCGAGTTGACCGGGATGTTGGTGTGGACGTTGCCGTCGCCCGCATGCATGTGCAGGGCGACGAAGACACGGCCCTTGAGCACGCGGTCGTGGATGGCCTGGATTTCGGCCAGGACCGCCGCGCAGTCCGCGCCTGCGAAATAGCGCTCCATCAACGCGCGGACTTCGGTCTTCCAGGAAATGCGCAGCGTGTGATCCTGCACGAGGTCGAAGATGCTTGCATCGGGTTGTTCACGCAGCCTTTCTTCGAGCACCGGACGCGTGGACTGCAACCCGAGCCTGCAGAGCGTCTCGATATTCTGCGCCAAAGGCAGGTCCAGGCCGTCCAGCAGCCAGCGCCAGCGCTCGCGCACGGTCCTCAGGCTTTGCAGCGCGTCGCGCGTGCGTCCCGCCAGGATCTCCTCGCGGGTGTGTTCGGCGTCGTCGTGGTCTTCGATTTTGCCGATGGGCAGGTCGCCCTGCAGGAAGGTTTCGATGTGGTCCAGCAGCCGCAGCTTGTTGCGCGTGGACAGCTCGATGTTGATGCGCTCGATGGCATCGGTGTATTCGCCCATGCGATTCAGGGGAATCACGACGTCTTCGTTGATCTTGAACGCATTGGTGTGGCGCGCGATCGCGGCGGTGCGTGCGCGATCGACCCAGAAGCGCTTGCGGGCCTCGGCGCTGACCGCCACAAAGCCTTCGCCGTGGCGCGAATTGGCGATGCGCACGACTTCGCTGGCCGCCTTGGCCACCGCATCGGCGTCGTCGCCGACGATATCGCCGATCAGGACCATCTTGGGCAGGACGCCCCGTTTGCTTTTGGTGGCATAGCCGACGGCGCGCAGATAGCGTTCGTCCAGATGTTCGAGGCCGGCCAGGATGGCTCCCAGCGCCTTGCCCGGGCCGTCGAGGTAGTTCTTGACCTCGACGATGGACGGCACGGCATTGCGCGCCTGGCCGAAAAACTCCATACAGACGGTGCGGGTGTGCGCGGGCATCCGGTGCACAATCCAGCGGGCCGAAGTGATCAGGCCGTCGCAACCCTCTTTCTGGACGCCGGGCAGACCTGCCAGGAACTTGTCGGTGACGTCCTTGCCCAGCCCGGTCTTTCGGAAACGCGAGCCTTCGATGACGAGCAATTCGTTGCGCAGCGGCACGGCACCCGGGGCGTGCTTGCCGTCGAACCATTTGAGTTCGAAGCGGGCTTCCTTGGCGTCGTGGATCTTGCCGAGATTGTGCTCCAGGCGCGTGACCTCGAGCCAGTTCCCTTGCGGGTCGACCATGCGCCACCAGGCGAGGTTGTCGAGCGCCGTGCCCCACAGCACCGCTTTCTTGCCGCCCGCGTTCATGGCGACGTTGCCGCCCACGCAGGACGCGTCCGCCGAGGTGGGGTCCACCGCAAAGACCTGCCCGGCGGCTTCGGCCGCTTCGGCGACGCGTCGTGTGACCACGCCCGCGCCGGTCAGTATCGTATACACGGGTTCGGCGACGCCGGGCAGTTGCGTGGGCTCGGCCGGGCTCATGGCGTCGAGCTTTTCGGTATTGATGACGGCGGACCGCGCGGTGAGCGGGATGGCGCCGCCGGTATAGCCCGTGCCGCCGCCCCTCGGAATGATGGTGAGGCCCAGCTCGATACAGGCGCGTACGAGGGCCGCGATTTCGTTTTCCGTGTCGGGCGTGAGCACCACGAAGGGGTATTCGACGCGCCAGTCCGTGGCATCGGTAACGTGCGATACCCGGGAAAGGCCGTCGAACTTGATGTTGTCCTTGTGCGTGATGCGGCCCAGGCGCTTGATGGCCTTCTTCCGCAACTCCGTCGTCTTGACGAACTCTTCTTCGAAGCTGGCCACGGCATAGCGCGCGGCGCCAAGCAGCTTCGCGACCTTGCCGTCGCGCTCGGTGCTGCTCGTGTCGCGGCGCTGGTCGACTTCGTTCAGGCGGTGATTGAGCGCCTGAATGAGTTGTTGCCTGCGCTTCGGGTTGTGCAGCAAGTCGTCTTGCAGATAGGGATTGCGCTGTACCACCCAGATATCGCCCAGCACTTCGAAGAGCATCCGCGCGGACCGGCCGGTGCGCCGCTCGCCCCGCAGCTCGGACAGCATCTGCCAGGCTTCATCGCCAAGCAGGCGAAGCACGATTTCGCGGTCGGAGTAGGAGGTGTAGTTGTATGGGATCTCGCGCAGGCGCGGTGTGGTGGCAAGCGGTGCCTGGGCGGCAAGCAGATGACTGGCTACGGGGGCGTTCATGACAGGAAAAAAGGATGGCCCTTAAAGACACAGTGTAAGGGATTACGTTGAGTTTAAACCAGAACGCGTGCCCCGCCTTCAGTGATTGCCGGGAAAGAACCACAGCAGGGCGCTGGTCATGCCCGCATAGCGCAGGAACTTGCCGATGGCCATGTACATCACCGAAGGCCAGAAGGGCAGCTTCAGCCAGCCCGCCACCGCGCACAGCGGGTCGCCCAGCAGAGGCATCCAGGAGAACAGCAGCGCGCGCGGGCCGAGCCGGTGGAGCCAGTAGCTGATGTAGTCGTGCCAGCGGCCGCCGGCCTTGTTCTTGATCTTGTGCGGATGTGTCTCGCGCCAGTTTTCATAGGCCTTTTCCGCGCCCAGCCCCATGCCGTAGCTGATTGCGCCTCCTATCGTGTTCCCCGCCGTGGCCACGGCGATGGCGGCCCAGAACATGTCGGGCGCCATCTTCAGATATCCGAAGACGGCCGGCTCGGATCCCAGGGGCAGCAGGGTCGCCGACACGAGGCTCACCACGAAGATGGCGCTCAGGCCCACGCTGGGCAAGGCCAGGGTGAGCAGCAGCCAGTGTATCGAGTGTTGCAGCCAAGCTTCCATAACATGTCATCGCGATGCGGTGGCGCTAGTTTATCGCCGAAACGGCAATGGCCAGTGGATCGCGCTATGGTATCCTTTTGCTACAACTTTGCCGTATTTTCCGCCCTCGCATCACCGCACTCTCCTCTCATGTCGACTGACTATCTAAAGCGCATCCTGACGTCCAAGGTTTATGACGTGGCCGTCGAGACCCCTCTTGATTTCGCCCCCCAGGTTTCCGCCCGTATCCATAACAACGTCTACCTCAAGCGCGAAGACACGCAGGCCGTCTTCAGCTTCAAGTTGCGGGGCGCCTACAACAAGATGGCAAACTTGAGCCCGACCGAGCTCAAGCGCGGCGTGATCGCGGCCTCGGCCGGCAATCATGCGCAAGGCGTCGCCATGTCGGCGCGTCGGCTGGGATGCCGGGCCGTCATCGTCATGCCGATCACGACACCGCAGGTCAAGATCGACGCCGTGCGCGGCTTTGGCGGCGAGGTCGTGCTGGCCGGGGAAAGCTTCTCCGACGCCTACGAGCATGCCAAGGAGCTGGAGAAGAAAGAAAAGCTCACTTTCGTCCATCCGTTCGACGACCCCGACGTCATTGCCGGGCAGGGCACGATAGGCATGGAGATCCTGCGCCAGCATCCTGGTCCCATCGACGCCATCTTCGTGGCGATCGGCGGCGGCGGGCTGATCGGGGGCGTGTCCGCCTATGTCAAGCAGCTGCGGCCCGACATCAAGGTGATCGGGGTGCAAACCTTCGATTCCGACGCCATGGCGCGCAGCGTGAAAGCGGGGCGCCGGGTTACGTTGAACGACGTGGGCCTGTTCTCGGACGGCACGGCGGTCAAGCAAGTGGGACTCGAGACCTTCAAGCTCGCGCGCGAGTTCGTCGATGACTATGTGCATGTGGACACCGACGCCATCTGCGCGGCCATCAAGGATGTCTTCCAGGACACGCGCAGCGTGCTGGAACCCGCGGGGGCGCTGGCGCTGGCGGGCGCCAAGCGCTATGCGGCGGCGAACAAATGGAAGGACAAGAACCTGGTCGTGATCGCTTGCGGCGCGAACATGAATTTCGACAGGCTGCGTTTCGTGGCTGAACGCGCCGACGTCGGCGAGGCGCGCGAAGCGCTGTTCGCCCTGACGCTGCCCGAGAAGCGGGGAAGCTTTCTGAAGCTGTGCGAGGCGGTGGGGAATCGCAGTGTCACCGAGTTCAACTATCGCATTTCAGATGCGGATCAAGCTCACGTCTACGTCGGCCTGCAAATCAGTTCAGAGGCCGAAATCGAGAAGCTGGCCGCGAACTTCCGCAAGAAGGGCTTCCCCACGCTGGACCTGACCAGCAATGAAATGGCCAAGACCCACTTGCGCTACATGGTGGGCGGGCGCTCGGCGCTGGCCGACCATGAAATGCTCTTCCGTTTCGAGTTTCCCGAGCGCCCCGGCGCGTTGATGAAGTTCCTGGGCGCAATGAGCCCGGACTGGAACATCAGCCTCTTCCACTACCGGAACCAAGGCGATGACTACGGCCGGATCCTGGTCGGCATACAAGTGCCGCCCGCGGACAAGAAGGCCTTCAAGGACTTCCTCGACGGCTTGGGCTATCCATACTGGAATGAAAGCGATAACCCCGCGTACCGGCTCTTCCTCTAGCAAAAACGGCGCGCCGTTCTCCTACCGGCCCCGCCTGGGGCTGGAGATGGAAATGGTGGTGGCCGACGCGCAGTCCGGCGCCAGCCTGCCCGTACGAAGCTATTTTGAAGCGCTTGCCGCGGTGAAGCGGCGCAAGGGCGTCGAATGCGAGCCTTATTATCTCGACGGGCGTTGCGTGGGGCTGAGCACGTCCCGTGCGGATTGCGGCCTGGACAATGGCTTCAATCTGCTGGAAACCGCATTGGCGCCGATAGAGGGCGGGAAGGGCGGCCTCTATCGGCTGGCCGATGCGGCAAATGCCGAACTGGCGGATACGCTGAGCGCCTTGCAGGCGGACGGGGCATGCGTGTTGAGTGCGTCGCAGCACCCCACCTGCGGCCGCGACGCCGAATGGTATCGGCGGGTCTGCGTGTCCAGGCCGATCTATCGTGAACTGCGCGAGTATCGTGGCTGGCATCATTGGGAAGGCATAGACGCCAAGGCACAGAATGGCGCCAATACGTCGGTTCCGGTCCGGGATGCGATTCGCGCATTGAACGTGGCGGTCGCGCTGGCGCCGGCCGGCATCGCCCTGTTTGCCAACAGCCCCATCGAATCGGGGCGGATCTCGGGCTACAAGGAGAACCGCATGAGGCTGTGGCCGCGCGTGTTCGCTCCGGCCCGCTTTCCCGGCGACCTGTACCTGAGCCGGTATCCGGCCCGCCCTTTTCGCGATCTTGCCGACTTCTTCCGCTGGATGTTCGGCCCCGGCACGGTCACACGCGGCCTGCCGCTGGAGCTTTCCGACGACTACAAGGCGGCGCCGACCGCTTTGCCGGAAGGCGACCCCTGCCTGCAGGACTTCCTGCGTGCCGCGCGCTGGCCCGCCCGGCGCATGGACAATGGGCAAGGAGTGGATCTCGTTCCGCACGCGCAGCACTTCGAGTATTCGCAGATCGGCCAGTTTCTCGATGCCAGGCTGCGCTACAAGCTGCACGCGCCGCCTTCCCTGGAGGACATCTTGCGGGCCTGGGAACAGGATGGTGGCTTGGAAGCGCTGTTCGAGCAATGCGGCGCCGACGCTTACATCGAGGCGCGCGGGCCGGGCGCCGCCTTTGCAGACGCGGATTTGCTGGAAGAGGCGGGGGACGAGGCGGCACGCAGCGTGATCGTTGCGCCGTCGGCCATGCAGGCCGGTTTGCTGGGCAACCTGGACGAGGCCTGCCGGCTGCTGCGGGACCGGACGTGGGAAGGCCTGGGCGCACTGCGCGAACCGGCGATGCGATTCGGCCTGGCGCATGAAGGAGTCAGGAGCTTGTGCGCAGAGGTCCTGGCCATCGCATGGGACGGATTGGACGCCGGCGATCGGCGCTGGCTGGCTTATCCCGAGTTCGTGCTGGCTACCGGCCGAAGCGCCGCGGATCGCATGCTGGATACCTGGGTATCCGCCGCCGGCGAACCGGAAGCGCGGATGCGAGCGGTATTGAGCAGGCACGCGGCGCTGCATCCCGACGTCTTTGAGGGTCAGACCCGATACCGGGTCTGACCCTGGGCAAAAAGCGGCGGAGCCAGACCCCGTACGGGGTCTGACCCCATGACATCGCCGCGGTCCGCGGGGTCAGGCCCCGCATGGGGTCTGCCCCCTGGATACCGGCTTCAAGGCGCTTTTTCGTAGACCTCATCGGCCGCCAGCAGGATATCGACGGGCGGATCAAAACCGATGATGCGGGCGGTGCCCAGGTTCAGCGCGATCTTGGGCGGATCCACCCACAACTGGCTCAGTTGCCGGGGCTTGGCGCCATTGAAGATCCGGGCGATGGTTTCGGCGTGGAACAATCCTACGTAGGAGACGTCCGCCTGGGCCAGGCTGAGCAATATGCCTTGCTCGACTTCCTGCGACCCCGCCATGGAGAAGCTGGGGATCTTCGCCTTTTCCAGTAGGTGCGCCAAGTCTTTGATCGAGGTGCTGGTGATGCCTCGATGCAGGGTGACGTAGGCGGCGTCGACCTTGCTCGACAGCTGGCGATAGCAGTTCAGCGCGTTTTCGGTGGCGGCTTCGGTGGCGATGCTGTTCGACTGCGCATGGCAATGTTCGACCGAGAAGCCGAGTTCTTCCGCCACTTGCTCCACGGCGGCGACAGCGGCGTAGCTGCGGCCGGCATCGCTGTCTTCGTAGACGATGCCCAGCTTCTTGAAGGGCACGATCTCGTGGAAGAGGCGAACCTGGCGCTGGTAGCGGTCAGGCTCGATCCGGGCATGCAGGTTGTCGCGGCCGCTGTCGGCGGCGCTGTCGGAGATCTTGGCCGCGATGGGATCGCTGGCCGAGCCCACGATGGTCGGTATGGGAGGTCCGAGCGCCCGCATGTCCTGGCCGGCCCAGGTGCCCATCGCAATGATGAGATCGATGTCTTTCTTCTGGTCGAGGCGATGCATGATGGCCTCGCGCATGGGCGCTCGCTTGTCGGCATCGAAATCGCCGGGCTGCCACCAGGCGTCCTCGACGAATTCGAGCTGGCTGCTTCGCGCGTTCCGGCTTAGCCAGGACCACAGTTCGCGGCCCGTCATGCCGGTGGGAATGTCTTCGCTGAGCCCGAGCCATCCCAGGCGCTGCAGCCCCCCGACGATGGCGCCGAGCGTGCGCGGGTACTCGCTGTATTCGCCGCTTTCGACGTAGCCCAGGCGCCAGCGGGTGCCGTCGGGCTTGCTGGTCGGCGAGGTCATGAATACCTGGGGCGGCGCGGCGGACGTGCCGTCGGCTGCCTGGGCTTGCGGCACGCCGGACAGACCCAGGGCGAGGAGCGCGGCGGCGAAGTAGCGTGAAATCATGAAAGGGCTCTTTTGGCTGCGATGACCGTGATGTCGTCCGATTGATCGGTGTCGTGCGCGAACTCGCGCACGTGCCGGATCAGCGCGTCGGTGGTGGCCTGGGCGTTGGCCGGCGCCCGGTGTGCAAGAAACTCGAACAGCCGGTGTTCGCCGTACAGTTCACCGGCCGGATTGAGCGCTTCGGTGACGCCGTCGGTATAGCCTACCACCGTTTCACCAGGTTCCAGCACGGCGGTGAAGCGCCGGTAGGGCAGGCCGTCCTGGACGCCGCAGGCAGGGCCGCTGCGCCCTTCCAGCATGCGTAGCTCACCGTTGCCTTGCAGAACGCACAAGGGTGGATGGCCCGCATTGGCCCAGGCCAGTTCGCCCGATTCGAGGTCTATCACCGCGAGAATCAGAGTGACGAACATGAGGTTCGGGTTGTTTTCGGACAGGCGATTGTTCACGCGTTCCATCAGCTGCGCGGGGTCGGTTTCGTCTTCGGCACAAGCCCGGACGAGCGTGCGCGTGACGGCCATGAACAGGGCGGCCGGCACGCCCTTGTCGGAGACGTCGCCAATGACGAGGCAGAGCTTGCCGTTGTTGAGCAGGAAGTAGTCGTAAAGATCGCCGCCCACTTCCTTGGCCGGCAGCATGGTGGCATAGAGGTCGACCTTGTCCAGGATGGCTCGGTCGAGCGGAACGGGAAGCAGCCCCATCTGGATGTCGTGGGCGATGCTCAATTCGCTTTGCAGGCGTTCGCGGCTCGAAGTCTCCTGCACGAGGCTGGCGATTTTTTCGCGCAGTTGTTCATCCATGAAGATGAAGGTGGAGGCCAGTCTTCCGACCTCATCCGGTTGCCTACGTGGAAGCTGGGCGATGTGATCGGGGATGTCGGCGGCCGCGCTCAAGTCCTGTTCGGGCAGCTTGCGGGCGAAATCGCTGAGCTGTTGCAGCGGCCGCGTGATGCGCGCCGACATGGCCCATGCCACGAGCAGTGAAATGGCCAGCACGCCCAGGAAGATCGTGCCCAGCCGGAATCGCAGGACGGTGGCGGGGCGCGTCAGGTCGTCGGTGGGAACCGCCGCCACGATGGTCCAGCCCAAAGGCTTGAAACGGGCGGCGCTGACTTCCCAGTCGCCTTTTTCCGACGGGCTGTCGAAGGTGAAGGTGGCGATGTCTCCGCTGGCGGGAACCTTGAGCAGCATGTCGCGCAGCGTCGACCCGCTTTCCGGTTCGCGTTCGTCGAGCAGGCCGGCATGCTCCGCCGGCAAGGGGGAGACGAGTTCGCCGTTGTCCTGAACGATGAAGGCGAAGCCCGAGTCGGCCAGGCGCAATGTTTCCAGTGCTTCGCTGACCGCATTCTCCATTTCGGCGCGGCGAAGGTCGAACTGTTCGGAGACCTCGCGCGCGTTGTCGGTGATGGCGAAGATCCAGTCCCACGGTTCGAAATAGGAAAAATAGGCGTAGCGCAGTTCTCCTTTGCCGTCGTTGGCGCTGGAGGGCCAGCGGTAGATGGCGAAGCTTTGCCCGGTCGTGCGTGCTTCCTGGTAGGCCGAGGCGGCGAGGTCGTGGCCCTTGAAGTCTTTGAGGGCGGACAGGTTCATGCCCAGGAGCTCGCGCTTGCCGCTTGCGATGGTAATGAGGTCGTGATTGAAAATGAAGGCGTAGCGGTCTTTGTCGAGGGCCAGGCCGTTGATCCATTGCTTGGCCAGGTCCTCGGCTTCGGTCGTGGTGATCTGCCTGCGCTCGACCTGTTCGGCAAACATGTCGAGCACGGAACGCACAGTGGTGCCCAATTGAACCAGGTGGCTTCTGCCGTTGCGCACGGTGATGATCTTGTCATTGAGCAGCGCGCCCCATCGCGCCTCGCTATCGCGCACCAGCAGATTGAGTACGTTGCGCACGGCTTGTTCTTCGCTGGCGACCACGGTGCGCGTGACATTGCGCTGGGTGACCAGGAGCACCGCGACGGCGACCATCAACAAGGTGAGGCCGACAAGCAGAAATATTTTGCTGCGCAGCGAGGCAAGTCGCATAAAGGGCACCGGCTCGGTATTCATTTGCATGGGATTGTAAATTACTATTGCATATCTGCGCTGGCCTTTCCGGCACGCGGCAACGTTCGGCGACGGCTTTGCGCGCGCCGTGCGCCTTTCTCCGCACTGATTCCAGGCACATGACGATGACCGCTCTTTCCGGATCCGCAACCGCAGCCCGCAAACGCCGGCCGCTGCGCGATATCCTTCTCGCATGCATGGTGGTGCTGCTGCTGGCGCAGGGCTTGATCGGCGCGCTCAGCCTGTCCGCGCTGAAGCATCTTGCCGCGGACAATACGGCGGAGCGCGTCGAGCTGCTCGCGCGCCGGACTTCTGCGCAGATTCAGATGGGCATGAGCCTGGGCAAGCCGTTGGCGCAATTCTTCGGGCTGAGCGCCTTGCTGGACGAACTCCGGCAAGAGGTTCCCGATTTCCGCGCAGCGGCCGTGGTGCTGGCCGATGGCACCTTGCTGGATTCGGTTGGCGACCCCGCCGGGTTTCAGGACATGCTGGGTGCATGGTCCGTGCCGGCGGCGCAGTCTGCCGGGATGTCCCGGACGGCATCGGGCGCGGTTCACAAGACAGTCGCCGGAGACGTCGTGGTCGCGGTGCCCCTCAGGCTGGCGGATGCGAGCGTGGGCGGTGCCGTGGTGCTGCAGGTTGCGCCCCGGGACATGCGCCAGGCAGGCCTGATGCTGGAGAATGCCCGGGTGCTGGTGGGCATCACATTGGCCGCTGCGCTGTTGCTCGCCCTGATATTCCGGTATGCGATGCCCCTGCATGAGCTGGCGTCCGCCAGCCGCGCAAGAATGGTGTTTCCGCTGTTGATCCTGCTGCTTGCGCAGGGCGTGTACGCGGCCTACACCGTCAATACCTTCCGCAGTGTCTGGATGGACGTTACACAGGACAACACCCGGATCGTCGGCCGCGGGCTGCAGCAGGACTTGAATCGGGTCCTGGGCTATGGCGTTGCCCCCGGCTCCCTGCGCGGCGTGGAGCAGCCCATGGCGCGGCTTGCGGCATCGTTCCCGGTGATTTCCGAACTGCGCTTGCTATCCCGGGAAGGGACGGTATTGAACCGGGCCGATGCCCATGGGCGCCTGCCCGTCGAAGAGCCCTTGCCGGAAGGGCAGCGCCTGGTATTTCCGCTGAGCGCCGATGGGCAGGGGCCGGCGTCGGCCACGCTCGAGGTCTTCCTGGACGAAGACCGGATTTCAGATGGCGTCAGGGCGCGCATTCTCGATGCGGCGACAGTCGTCGCGGTTGCCATGGTGGCGGCGATCGAGCTGCTGCTCTTGCTTGCATTGATGATGGATCGCGCCTTCGCGGTGCCGGCGCGTAGAACGTCCGGTGATCCGCTTGGGCTGGATGACCAGAGCAAAGTGGGCGCCCTGGTGCGCCCGGTCATGTTCGGCTTCCTGTTCGCCATGGCGCTGCCGCTCAGTTTCCTGCCCATTTATGCGCGCTCCCTGCTGTCATCGGCGGACCCGGGACAGGAAGCCGCGCTGCTCATGGCGCTGCCCATCGCGGTTGAAATGGGCTGCGGACTATTGACGGCGTTGCTGGCAGGCCGGCTCGCCGACCGGCGCGGCTGGCAATGGCCGGTGCTGTCCGGACTGGCGGTATCGGTGGCGGGGAACCTGGCTTGCGCGCTTGCCGGTTCGCTGGCGGAACTCACGCTGGCGCGTGCGCTGGTGGGCCTGGGCTATGGGCTCACATGGATGGGGCTGCAGGGCTTCATCGTCATACGCAGCCCGGCCGCTTACCGAGGCAGGAACATGGCGACGGTCATCGCGGGATTGTTCGCAGGCCATTTGTCCGGCGCGGCGGTGGGCGCGATGCTGGCTCAGCAGGTCGGGCCCAGCGCGGTATTCTCCGTAGGGGCCTTCCTGCTTGCCCTGCCGGCGCTGGGTGTTTTCACCCTGATGTGGCCGTACCGGCATATCGCCGGGCAGAAGGCCGCTAGCGTCGCGGCCGGCCCCATCATCCGTTCATGGTCGTCCGTGGCTCGCCTTCTGGCGACCCGCGATTTCGGGATGCTGCTCATAGGCAGCATCGTTCCGTTCTCGATTGCGCAGGTGGGTCTGCTGACCTACGCGCTGCCGCTGTACATGGAAGCCCAGGGCGGCACCGCCGCCAGTGTCGGCCGCGTCTTGATGCTTTATGGGTTCTGCGTGATCTATATCGGCCCGTGGATGGGGCGGCTCGCGGATCGCAGCGCCAACAAGAAGCATTGGATCGCGCTGGGAGGGCTGGTGGGCAGCGTGGGGTTGTTGTCGCTGTACTTCGCCACCGGCGTCTACGCGGCGGCCGTGGCGGTGGTGCTGCTTGCCCTGGCCAGCTGCCTGGCGGGTGGAGCCCAGACCGCCTACATGCTGTCGCTGAATGATGTTCAGCAATATGGCCCGGGCGGCGCCACCAGCGTGATGCGCGCCGCCGACAAGTTCGGCCAGATGCTGGGGCCGCTCGCCGTGGGAGGCCTGTTTGCCTCCATGGGCATCTCAGGCGGGCTGGCGGTAACCGGGGCGTTCTATCTGTTGGCCACGTTGGCATTTTTCCTGGTCGCGCCAGGGGTCAGACCCGATAGGGTCTGACCCCGATCCTGATTCTCTCTTGCCGGGGTCAGACCCCGCATGGGGTCTGCCCCCTCAGTATCCGGGGCACGCGCGCCGTCAGGCCGACGCACAGATGTGCGGAGATGGTGCCGGCCCATCCGGCAACGGATTCTATGTCGGGCCCCCCGGGCCCCCAAAGCGACACGACATCGCCCGGCACTGCTTCGGGATGCCCGCTCAGGTCCACCGTAAGGGTGTCCATCGACACCCTGCCGACGATGGCGGCCATGCGGCCATGGATGCCGACCACGCACGGGCCCTGTACGCCGCGCGGATATCCATCTGCATAGCCGCAGCGGACCAGACCGATGCGCATGTCCCGTTCCGCCCGGAAGATGCCGTTGTAGCCCACGCCCTGCCCGCCGCAAAGCTTTTGTGTCGCATAGATGGGGGCTTGAAAGGTCATGGCGGGACGCAGTCCGAGCGACCGGCCGGTGCGTCCATGCAAAGGGCTGATGCCATAAAGGGCAATACCACAGCGCACCCAGTCGGTTGCGCGCGCCGACATGTGGTCCGACAATACCGCGGCGGAGTTCTCCGTGCATAACGGGCCAGGCATGGCGGAAATCAGTTCGTGAAACGCCAGGCGCTCTTTCCGCAGTTGCTCGGGGTTTTCGGCGCTGGCGTAATGCTGCAGGTGGCCCAGGCCCGCAAGCCGGCCTGCCTGAAGCTCGGCATGGAGCACATGGTACGTCTTCCGGTAGTCATCGGCCTGCAAGCCGGCATGATTCAGCTCGCCGCAATGGCGTAGCCAGACATATGGCGCATGGAGTGGCTGCAGGCGAGAGAGATCGGCAAGCTGGTCCGGCTGGTCGACGATCAGGTGCAGGGAATGCAGGGCGGGATCTTCCAGCGCTGAAAGGTCGCTGCCCGCGCCCATTGCCAGTATCGGCCCATTCCAACCCAGGCGCCGGCTGCGCAGCGCATCATCGAGCGTCAGCACGCCCAGCCCGTCGGCCTCGCTCAGGCCCGCCAGCGCGTGCTCCAGAGTATGACCATACGCATCGGCCTTGGCCACGGCCCAGATGCGGGGGGCGGCCTGCGGGCCGGGTGGGTCAAGCAAGCGGCGTAGTTGCCTCAGATTGTGCACGATGGCTTGTGGGTCGATCAACGCGGCGCCGTAACGATATTCGGTCATGCTGCCAGGTCCGCTCACGAGTCCAGCTTTGCGACCATGCGCAGATGATTGCGTCCATTTTCCCGGTGGTACTGGATGTCTTGCAGATAGTGGCGCATCAGCCGCAGTCCGTGGCCGCCGATGTCGGCGTCCTCCAGGGAAGCGGCCAAGGGCGGCGCCTCTTGCCGCGTCGGGTCGAAGGCGGTTCCATTGTCGATGATATCCACCAGCAGATCGGCGCCCCGCTGCGCCAGCACGATCCGTACCTCGGCGTCGTTGGCGCTTTTTGCACGGCCCTGAAAGCCATAGAGCACCACATTGGTGAGCGCCTCGTCCAGGCACAGGCCGAGCTGGAAACCCAGGCGAGGCGGCCATTGCAGTCGTTCGGCGAGCGTTTCGAGCCAGCCCAGCGCCTGCGTGACGGTGTCTGGCCCGGGGACGAGTGATAGGGAGCCTATCGTTTGCATGGCAAAGCCTTCAGGGAATCAATGATCAAAATGTAATCGAAGGTAAGAATTTTCGCCACGTTTTCCGCTTGCCACCTTGTCGGCCATGTGCCGAAGCAGGACTTGAGAAACATTGCTCAGGGCCTGGTCCAACGCCGCTTCGAAAGCCTGGTCGTCGATGTCGAGCAGGGACGGCGCCCCGGCCGCAGGCTTGGCTTGCAGGACGAGCGCAGGCCCGCTGTAAAGGAGTTCGATGTCCAGGTTGAATTCATCGAAACTGCCGTGGACTTCATGGATCCGGCGTTCCGGGCTGGTCTGTATGGCCTCGGCGGCTTCAAGTGCGGCGAGGGCGGCACGGCGCACCGCATCGCGCCGTGCGTTCCATGCCGCGCCTTGGGCTTCGATGAAGGTCACGATGTCCTGCGCCGCTTCAGCCCTGGTCTTTTGCGCATCCAGGACAAGCCGGGCCCGTTGCGCCGTGCCCAGGCGAAACAGGAGATTGAGCAGAATGGCGGTCAGGCCGGCCACGATGATGCCGTTTTCCGCCAGGAACCGGAACGATTCGGGCGCCAGGTTCGCAAGGCTCGGAAGAAACATCACGCCCGTTCCTGCGATGAAAGACAGGCCCACCATGAATATGCCGCGCGAATCCATGGCGCGGGAGGCAATGAGCTCTATGCCGGACACGATGAGGTAGGCGGCGGCGTAGACCTCGACGGCTCCGATTACCGCGGTGGGCGTCAGGGTGAGCGCGAGCGACACTTGCGGAAGAAACGCGGTAAGTGCGAGCAATAGCCCTGCTGCCAGCCCGATCCAGCGGGAAGTCGAGCGGCTGATGTGGGTCAGGGCGATGTTCGCGGACGACGTCGCGCTGGGGTAGGCGCCGAGCCAGGACGCCAGCAGATTGCCCAGTCCGTTGGCGCGTATGCCGCCGCCCACCATGTTCATGTCGGCGCGGCGCCAGTCGGCGTCATTCATCTTGTGCAGCAGCACCACGCAGCCAAAGGTGTCAAGCTGGGTCATCAGCGCCAGCAAGGCGACGGCGATCAATACGCCCGGGTCGACATTGAACGCCGGGGCGGGCAGGCGGGGCAGGCCGAACACCGGTGTGTGGGCGAGCTGCTCCACGCCTTCGAGTTCCCCTAGCAGGGCGGCCAGTATGACGCCGGCGATCAGGCCGGCCAGCAGGGCGAACAGTTTCACGCGCTGGCTTCCCCAGATCGACAGCCCCATGATGATGCCGAGCGTAACGAGACCGATGATGACATCGTAGACATTCATGGCGCCCGCGCTGTTCATGTCGCTCATGTGGGTCAAGGCGGGCGCGACCAGGGAGATACCCGCCACGCAAACGACGATGCCCGCCACGGATGGCGGCAGCACTGCCCTGAGGCGTGGCACGATATAACCGGCCCCGAGCGCGACTGCGCCATTCACGATGCCGACGAGCACCAGCCCTCCGAGGCCGAATTCCGCCGCGACGGTGCCCGATATGACAACCAGCAGCGGATCCGGAATGTTCACCAGCAGCGTGCCCGAGCCGAAACGGCCGCCCCATGATTGCAGAAAGGTCGAGATCGCCATGCCGAGTATGGTGGCAGTGACCATGCTGCGCGTGGCTTCGGAGTCCAGGCCGCCGATTTTTGCGGACGCCAGTACATAGGCGATGAGCGCGAGCGCGGTGGCGACGTGCTGCAAGGCCAGGCCGGCCAGTGGCACGGCGGGCGGGAGCTCGTTGGATGCATAGAGGAGGTCGTGCGGCCGCTTGAATGGCGGAGTGGGCGGCAGGGTGAATCGAGAGAGCAAGGGCATGTTGGGACCTTGTGGTTCGTGATCAGCGAATGACACGTCGTTTATTATATGAATTGGTAACTAAATGATAAACGCTGCGAGGCAGGCGGTCAGCTTGGATTACACCCGAAAACACGCGCGGTGCATATCCAGGGAAAGTCTAGGGACAGTGCCCAATGGCACTATCCTAAGCGATTCGGGGTCAGGCCCCGTACGGGGTCTGACCCCATCACACGGCTTTCAGCGTCAACCGACCCAGAACATGATGATTCCGGATCTTCTTACACTGCGGCGCCTGGACGGCCGCCTCTCGCTCGCCGAGGGAACGACGGTGCCGGGCAAGGGGCAAGCCCGGGCCTGGACCCTGGCCTTTGTCGATGACGCCCGTATCGAACAGGCTTGCTTCGAGCTGCTATCGGCCGATGAGCGCGAGCGGGCCGGGCGATTCGCGGCGGCGAACGCCTACCGTCATTTCGTGCAGACGCGGGCGGCGCTGCGACTGCTGCTGGGGCAATGCCTGGACCGCGCTCCGGAAGCGCTGGCATTCGACTACGGCGCCTATGGCAAACCCGTCCTGAAGGAAGGCGGCCGCCTGCATTTCAACATCGCGCACTCCGGTGGCTACGCGATGCTGGCCTTGGCGGACGGCGTCGACGTCGGAGCGGATATCGAACAATGCCGGCTTACGTCGGATATGGATGCGCTGGCGGCGTTGGTGTTTTCAGCTTGCGAGCACGAGGCATGGCTGTCGCTTGCGCCGCAAGCCCGCATGCGGGCGTTTTTCGAGTCATGGACGGCCAAGGAAGCCGTCGTCAAGGCGGTGGGCCGCGGCTTGGGCCTGAGCTTGCCGGAAGTCGAGCTTGGCACCGCCATGGAGGGAGCGCCGGACGACGGGTTCAGGATGAAAGCCGCCGGTCTGGGAGAGTGCCGGGTGTTCCGTGTGCAGGCGCCGGAAGGGTATGCGGCGTCGCTTGCTTTATGGGGCCAAGGTAGCACCATGGGGTCGGACCCCGTACGGGGTCTGACCCCTTAGCCTCCCGCGACTCAGGGCTTGGGGTCAGACCCCGTACGGGGTCTGACCCCTGCAATCGCCGCGGCCACTTCGCGCGCGCTGTCTCCCGCCAGCATCGTGACATGATCGCCGGCCACATATCGCAATTCGACAGGCAGCGCGCTGAATGCCCGCCAGCCCATATCGGGAATGGCCAGTTGCCGGTTTTCCATGTCGCCCAGGTCGGCATCGCGCGGCGCGTCGGCGCGAACCAAGGCCAGGGCGATGTCGGGATGCGCATGGACGGGCGGCCGATAGCTCAGATAGGCTTCGTACTGCGCGAGACTCGTCCGATGCGCGCGTGCCAGCCAATCCGCGTCGGCGGCCGGCGGCAGCAAGGCCGCGTCGTGCAGGCGGGCGGCGGCAAAGGCATAGCGGTCGGCTGGCGCCAAGGGCAGCAGATCGTCCCGGGACAACACGGGCTGCACCCCTTGAAACCTGGCGCGAACTTCGGCCATCCGGGCCAGCCACTGGGCGTGTGCATGGTCGGGGTCGGGCGCCAGAATGGATACCCGTTCCAGCGGCGCCGGCGTGTCGATGAGGACCACGCGCTCGGGCGGTGTGCCGGCGGATGCAAGCTGGCGCGCCATTTCGAAAGCGACGAGGCCGCCGAACGAATAGCCGCCCAGCCAGCGTGGCTGCGGCATGCCTCGCTCCGCCAGCGCCCGGAGATTGCAGGCAGCCATGTCTTCGATGCTGCGCAGCGGCTCCTGGCCCTGCTCGAGGCCGGGCGCTTGTATGGCCCAGAAGGGAATCGAGGCCGGCATGGCGCGCGCCAGTTCCAGGAAGACGCTGACATCGCCCGCAACGGGATGGACGCAGACGAAAGGCGGCAGGGATGGATCAGTGGAGCGGCCGTCGTTGGACCGGTTCATGGGCACGATGGGGGTCCAGCTTTGGCCGGACGCCAGGGCTTGGGCCAGTGCCGCAACGCAGCGGTGCTCCAGCAACAGGGAGATGGGCACGCGCCGCTCCAGGCTTTCTTCCAGCCGCAGCGCCAATTGGGTGAGTCCCAGCGAATTCAGGCCCAATTGCCAGAAATCGGTATCCAGTGTGGCGCTCGGGCCGGACGCCATGGCCGGCGCGTTGTCCAGTATGCCGGCGACGGCATCGGCGATGCAGGCTTCGAGCGTGCTGCGTGGCCGGGTGGCAAAGTGCAGCGGCAAAACGGGCGAGTTGCGTTCGCCGCCATGGGCGGGGCGCTCGTCCGGCCGTGGAAGCCGTTCCAGCGGGCTATCGGCATGTTCCGGCAGGGCGACGAGCAGTTCCGCAATCGACGCCAGCAAGGCCTCTCCGTCTTCCAGCTGCCGTCCGTCGTCGGGCTGAACCACCGACAGGGCAATGGACTCGCCCGGAATCGCAATAAAGGTCAGGTCGTATGCCGTCTTCAGCCGCGAGTGGATGGACTCGACGGTCAGCGCTTCGGCACCGCTCCAGGCGCTCGTGCCGGACGCCAGGTTCTCAACGAGGACGAGTGTATCGAAGAGGGCGCCGGCCTGCCCTTGCTTGCCCGCGATGGCTGCGACCTCGGCGGGCGCGAGATGCGCATGCTGCTGCAACTGCCCCAGCAGCGCCTGGACGTCGGCCAACAGTCGGGCGGGCGTGGCGTCCTGCGGCACACGCACGCGCACAGGGAGGTTGTTGATGAACATGCCGACGATGTTTTCCACGCCGGGTATGCTGGCGGGCCGGCCTGAAACCGTGGTGCCGAAGACCACGTCCTGTGCGCCCAGGCGGGCCGAGAGCCAGACTGCCCAGGCGAAATGCATGACCGAGGCCAGGGTCAGGCCTCGGCGCCGTGCAAAGGCGAGCAGCGCGCGGCTGGCTTCTTTGTCGAGCGTGCGGCGCTGCGTGGTGAACCCGCGCGCCACGGCAGTGGGCGGCATGAACAAAGCGCGGCGTTCGGGCAGTTCGCGCAGCATCTCGGCAAAGAAGCGGCGCCCGTCCGTCTGGTCGCTGCGTTGCAGCCAGGCGATGTAGTCGCGATAAGGGATCGGTGCGTCGAAAACGGGTGCGCGACGATTGAGATGGCTTTCATAGGCGGCACGGACCTCGCGTTCGAGCTTGCCAAGGCACCAGCCGTCGATGAGCAGGTGGTGAAAGCTGGAAACCAGATAGACGTCGTCGGGCGCAACCTGGATCAGCGTCATCCGTACCAGCGGCGCCCGCTCGAGTTCGAACCCGCGAGCCTGGTCGACCGCCAGGAACATCTGCAGCCGGTCCGCATCGAAGCGTGGCCAGGTTTCGGTCGACAAGGGCAGGGGGACGTCGCGATGCACCACCTGCATGGGACGGGACAGGCCGCGCCAATGGAAAGCGGTGCGCAGTACGTCGTGCCGCTCGAACACCGTCGCCCAGGCGTGCCGGAAAGCCTCGTGGTCCAGAGGGCCACGGATACGCATGCAGCTTTGCTCGAAATTGACGCCCGATCCGGAGGCGGCCAGCGTATGGACGAGCATGGCTTCCTGCATCGGCGAAAGCGGATAGACGTCCTGCACGTCTTCGGCCGAGGCCAGCAGGGCCGCGAGCTCATCGCCGGGCAGGTCCACCAAGGGAAAGTCGCTTGCCGTATAGAGCGGGCGGTTTTCCCGGTCGGCGAATGCCGCGATCTCTTCCAGCGCATGGGCGATGCGTTCGAGCAGGGCCGCCGGTCCGCCGGGCGGTTCGTCGCCGGTCCAGGCCAGCTTGAGTCCCCTGTCGGACAACTGCGCCAGCAAGGCGCTCTTGACGGATGGACCGAATCCGGGGGCGGTATGCATCCGTATGGCCTGTGCCGGGCTCGGCGCGGGCCAGGCAAGGCCAAGGGCGGAAGCGGGCAGGTCGAACGTCTGTCCCAGCGTGCGGTAGACGGGCGCCGTGGCGGCGACCGCCTGGCGCGCGGACTTGACGGCCTGCAGTCTTTCGGCCGGCGTTCCGGCGCCGGGGGCGACCAGAATGGGCAGCACGCCGTCCATCTTGCCGATGAGCCGCGCCGTATCCGGTGCATCCAGCGGCAGCCGGCGTTCGGTGTCGATGGCTTCGATAAGCAGCGCGCCGCGGGCATCGGAGGACTGGACGGCGGACACCAGCGCACTCGCCAGGACGTCCAGAGGCGCAACGGCCAGCCTGGCCGGTACGTGATGATAGAGCCGTGCGCCCAGGGTTGGGTCCAGCCACTGCTCGGCAACGATAGGCAGCGTGCCGGCGGTGGCGCCGCGCTGCACGGGCAGAGACGCACCGCGCATTCCGGCGGTTTCCAGGGCGGCCAGGCCGGGCCCGGCGGCCTGCAGGTCGGCGTGTGTTTCGAGCCAGCTCAGCCAGTCTGCATAAGTCGGCGCGTCATCCAGCGCCGGCAGGGCCGCGGCGCCGTTCGTCAGTGTCGTATGCAATTCGGTCAGCAGGAGCGCCGCGCCGGCGTAATCCGCAACGCCCGGATGCAGGGCCACGACGATCACCGGCGGCATGGCGGGCCCTCGGTCGACCAGCGTGGTGGCCAGGGTGACGCCGTGGCGGGTGTCCAGCCCGCGTCCGATGCGGGCGGCATGTTCGTCGATCCAGGCATCCAGTTTGGCATCGGGGAGGTCGGGTGCTTCGACCATGCGGATAGGCAGGCGGCCGACGTAGGCCGCGATCTCGATGTGCTTGGCCTGCCCGTCATGGACCCAGCGCAGACGCAGTGCATCGTGCCGGTCTGCCAGCCGGTGCACCGCCAGGGCAAGCTCCACCGCGCTGATCTGGTCCTCGAGGACGAGGCTGGCTATCAGGAAGGCCGACGACTTTTCCGGGTTGTCCGCCTCGGGCAGCAATTCCGCCGGGAAGACGCGGTCGGCGCTGCGCCGCTGCCGGGGCCGCAACGCGCCGGCCAGCTCGGCAAGGCGCTCGATGGTTTGCAACTGGAAGACGTCGGAAGGCGTAATCGGCAAGCCTGACTTGCTGGCGCGCGCGGCCATGCGTATTGCCAGGATGGAGTCCCCGCCGATGTGAAAGAAATTCTCGGTGACGCCGATGGCGTCCAGGCCAAGGAGTTCCTTCCAGAGCGCATGCAAGCTGGATTCCTCTTCGCTGCGAGGCTCAATGAGCAGCCCGGACCGGTCGTAATGGTGGTCTTCGACCGGCGGCAGTGCCTTGCGATCCACCTTGCCGTTCAGGTTCAGTTTCAGCGCGGGCGCCGTGACGTATGCATGCGGCAGCATATGCGGCGGGAGCCGGCTTTGCAGGAACTGGCGCAGCTCGGTCGGGCTGGGACCGGGCATCCGGTCGGGCACGACATAGGCGATGATCTGTCTTTCCGCCTTGTCTTGCCGAGGCGCCGCGACATACACCGTGCGCAGGTCCGGATGGCGGCCCAGCGCTGCCGCGATCTCGTTGAGTTCGATGCGGAATCCGCGCACCTTGACCTGGTCATCGGAGCGGCCGGCGAACAACAGTGCGCCATCGGGCCGCCAGCGGCCGAAGTCGCCCGTGCGATACATGAGGCGGCCTTCGTTCAGGAAGGGATCGGGCAAGAAAGAGGATGCCGTGCGCTGAGGGTCGCCGACGTAGCCTTGGGCGATGCCGTCGCCGCCGACGACGATTTCGCCGTTGACGCCCACCGGAAGAGGCTTGCCGCGCCGGTCCAGGACGTAAGCAGTGCTGTTGGCGATGGGCGGCCCGATGGGAATGATGGCATCTCGGGGGCCGAGATCATCGGCGTCGAAGCAAGTGCTGAACGTCGTATTTTCAGTGGGGCCGTAGGCATGCAGCAGCTTAAGGCCCGAGCCGGCGCAGGCGTCGCGCACGGCGCGGACCAGGTCGGCGCTGGTGGTGTCGCCGCCCGTCATGACGGTGCGCGGGCCGGCGAAAACCGTCGGATCGATGGCGGCCATCTCGTGGAACAGCCCTGTGGTGATCCAGAAATAGCTGATTGCATGGTCGGTCAGCACGCGCCTGAGCAGGGCGATGTCCAGCATCGCGGCGCGCTCGATCACGACGGCCGTGCCGCCGTTGAGCAGCGGTCCCCAGGTCTCGACGGTCGATGCGTCGAAGGCGGGATTGGAATAGATCGCCGCCCGCGTTTCTGGGCCGAAGCGGGTGTAGTCGGTGTTGCGCACCAGCCGGATGATGGCGCGATGCGGCACGGCGACGCCTTTGGGCTCGCCGGTGGACCCCGAGGTGAACATGATGTAGGCGGTGGCGTCCGGCGTTGCCGGGTGCGCCGGCAGTTCCGGCAGGCCGGCGGCATCGGCCTCGAGCGTGGAGGCGTCGAGGACCTGTGTTTCGCCATAGTTGCCGTCGTCGCCGGCGGCGAGTATCACCGCGCGGGCACCGATGGATTTTGCCAGCCGCTGCCGATGCGCATGGGGGTGGGCGGGATCCAGCGGAACATAGACGGCGCCGGTGCGCAGTATGGCCAGCACGAGCATCAGAAAGCGGGTGGACGGCGAAAGCACCAGCACGACGGGGTCGCCGGGGCCGATGCCGGCGCGGACGAGCGCGGTCGCCAGGCGCGCCGACGCCGCACGCAGCTGGGCATAGCTGCTGTGTTCTTCGCCCTCTTCGATGGCGGGCCGGTCGGCGTATTGCAGGGCGATCTCGTCGAACAGCTGCATGACGGATTTCTCTGCGGGATAGGGCCGCGCGGTGGCGTTGAAGCGCTGGATGAGTGCGCAGCCTTCGGCTTCGCCGATGAGGGGCAGGTCGGCAACGCATTCGTCGGGAGCAAGCGCGACCGCCTGGGCCAGCGTGCCGAACCACGAAAGCAGGTTCTCGACGGTGGAGCGATCGAAAAGGGCCGGTTCGTAGCGGCACCAGAGTTCAAGGTGCTCGTCGGTCTGGCGGTAGACGAAGGAAAGATCGGATTTCGCCGCTTGTTCGGTCTGATCGTCCAGCACCCGGAAGCAAGCGCCGTCCCGGGCCGCCAGCGGAGCGGTGTCCGACTCCAGGCTTCCGAACAGGACCTGCATGAGCGGCATGGCGCCTGAACGGCGCTCTATGTCTATGGATTGAACGATGCGCTGGAACGGCACGTCGCGATGGCGCAGGGCCTCGCGGAAAGCCGAGCGCACGCCGTCCAGCAACGCATCGTAGCGGGTGTCCGCGGTACACGGCACCCGCAAGGGAAGGGTGTCGACCAGAAGTCCCACCAACCCCGCGAGCTCGGGCCGTGTGCGTTTGGAGACCGGTACGGTGACGAGAAGGTCTTCGAGCCCGCTCCAGCGATGCAGCACCGCAAAGAAAACGGAAAGAAAGGCGATGAACGGTGTGGCGCCGCGTTGCCTCGCGGCTTCGGCGAGGGCCGTGCCGACGGCTGCGGGCAAGACGAGCCGTACACTGGCTCCGGCGCCGTGCGCGGTCTGCGCGCTGCGTGGACGGTCCAGCGGGAGTTCGAGGGGAGAAGGCGCATCATGCAGCTGTTCGCGCCAGTAGCCCAGGGCATCGGCGAGCGCGGGCGAGTCGGGCGCGCCGAACTGCTCTTGCTCCCAATCGGCGTAGTCCGGATATTGCAGCGGCAATTCCATCCATTCGGGATTCGAGCCGGCCCGGGCCGCATCGTAGGCCTGGACCAGATCGGCAAGAAAGACGGGCAGCGAAGAGCCATCGGCGACGGCATGATGAAACACGACAGCCAGGGCGAAAGCGCATTCGGCCGTTTCGGCGTGGTCGGGCCTGTACAAGCGGGCCCGCAGCACGGGTCCGTGCTCCAGATCGAAGGGGCAAGCGGCCAGCGCCGACATGGCGGCGCCGAGTTCGTCTCGCCAGGCCTGGGGCGTCGCGGCGGGCAGCGTCGCCGTGTCGAGCGCGATGTGCACGTCGTCGCGCACCGCCTGGCAGGGGGTGTCGTCGATGAGGGGAAAGCTGGCACGCAAGCTGTCATGTCTTTGGATGACGGCCTGGAACGCGGCGCGCAGGGCGTCTTCGTGGACGGGGCCGCTGATTTCGACCAGGAAAGGCACGGCATAGTCGGACTTGCCCGGCTGCAGCAGGTCCAGATAACGCAGCTGGCGTTGCGCGAAGGATGCCGCAGCGATGTACCCGCTGCTCATGAGCGGGTGTCCGTCGCCGCCGCCAGGTCGATGCGCGCGCGTTGCCGCTTCGGTATGGCGGGCGCCGCATGCGCGGCCTGGCGCTCGAGCAGCCGTTCCGCCAGGTCAGACAGGCGGGGCGTTTCAAAGAGGTCGATGAGATCGATGGATGCCTTGAGTTCACGCCGCAGACGCGACACCACCTGCATGGCGTCCAGGGAGCGTCCGCCGATGGCGAAGAAGTCATCATGGCGGCCCACGCTGGATCGAGAGAGCACCGACTGCCACACCTGGGCGATGAGCGATTCGGTTTCGCCTTGCGGTGCGGCCACGGCGGTTTCGGCCAGGCGTGGAGCGGGCAGTTGCCGGCGGTCCAGCTTGCCGGTGGGCGTGCGGGGCAGGCGATCGTGCAGCACGATGTCTTGCGGCACCATGTATGCGGGCAGGCCGCCCCGGGCGTGAGCCAGCAGCGCATCGCGGCTATCAAGCCCATGTCCGGCCACATGGGACACCAGCATGGCGTGCCGCCCGGATTGGTGGACGATGGTTGCGACTTCCGACACGCCGGCGAAACCACGCAGGCAGGCATTGATCTCATCGAGCTCGATGCGGTAGCCGCTCACCTTCACTTGATCGTCGGCGCGGCCCTGGAAGCGCAGTTTTCCGTCGAAACCCAGGGCGACCTGATCGCCGCTGCGGTAGACGGTCTGATAAGCGGGGTCGTCTTGGAAGGGGTTGGCGACGAAGCGCTCGGCGGTCAGTTCGGGCCGTCCGGCATAGCCCTTGGCGATGGCGGGACCCGCGATGAGCAGCTCGCCGATCGTGCCGGGCGGGCAGATCCTGCCGCGGCGGTCCGCGACGTAAGTGCGCATTCCGGGTATGGGGCGACCGATGGCGACTGGACCGGTGTCTCCTGGCCGGCAGAGTTCGTAAGTGGCCCAGACCGTGGTTTCGGTGGGCCCGTATTCATTGCAGAATCGCGTGTCCGGCAACACGGCGTAGTGCTGCTCGACCAGTTCGCGTGGGCAGGCTTCGCCGCCCACGATGGCGAGTTCCAGGCCGGCCAGTTTGTCCGGGTGGCTGCAGGACAGCATGAGCGCCCATTGCGATGGGATCATGATGGTCTGGGTGACGCTTTCCCTGGCCACGAGAGCGGAGAGGCGGTCTGGATCGTTGGCCTCGTCCGGCAGGGGCAGCACCAGCTTGCCACCCACGGACAGTGCACCGAATATGCATGTGACGGAGCCGTCGAAGATCAGCGGGAAGGTAAGCAGTTGGCTGCGGTTGGGCAGGCCCGGATGCGCCTGCTTGCGGGCGTCCACGTGATAGGAAAGATTGCCATGCGTGATCGAAACGCCCTTGGGGCGACCGGTAGAGCCCGACGTGAAAAGGACATAGGCTTCATCGGAGCTCGCCGGCCACGGGTGTTCGGCATGCGCAGGAAGCGGCTCCGCAAGGGCTGCCGGCATGAGGTCCCGCAGCGCGATCCCCGCTTTGCCGGCAATGGATCCGGGCTCGGCGGTGGCCATGGCGGTCAGGCCGGCTTCGGCGATCATGAAGGCCTTGCGGTCTTCGGGCGCATTGAGGTCGATGGGGACGTAGGCGGCCCCGCTCAGCATGATGCCGAGCATGGCCGCGATGGCAAGCGGGCTGCGCTCGATGTGCAGCCCCACGCGCGCGCCCGGCCGGACGCCGCCTGCCTGTAATCTGCGCGCGATGGCGCCGGCCAACGCCAGCAGTTGGCCATAGGTGAGACGCTCTTCGCCATGGACCACGGCCGGCGCATCGGGATGAGCGGCGGCAAGGCCGGCGATGGTGGCAATGACGGAAGGGCGCGCTGCGGGAACTTGGGCGGCCGGCGCCGCATGCAGCAATGACGACGTTACGGCGGGCGGCAGCGCATCGATCTGCGTGACGGGAGTGTGTATTGCATCCGGCATGAGCGCCAGGGTGTGCGCCAGCATCTCCAGGCGCAGGGCCGCTTCTTCGGCGCTCACGTACCGCCGGTCGGCCATCAGCTGCAGGCTAAGGCCGCCATCGGCCTGCCGTTCCACCATCAGGTTGAGCGGCATGTCCGGAAGCGTGGTGTCGCCATTGTCCGTCATGGACAGCCCGCTGCCTTGCAGCGCGGCGGCTTCGTCCAGCGGATAGTTCTGAAAGCCCACGAGACTGTCGAAGGGGACGCTGTCGGTCGGCAGCGAAAGCAGCAGGCGCAAGTCGTCCATGCCCAGCGGGCCGGCGTCGCGCGCCAGGCTTGCCGCCGATTGCAAGGTGTGCATCCAGGTGCCGAGCGGAGTGGCATCGAGGCGGGCCAGGACGGGCTGGACCTGAATCTGAATGCCTACCAGCGCCGGGCCATTTCCCTGTTCAAGATGGGGAGGGCGGATGGTCTCCACCGATCCGAAGAGAACGGCGTCCTGGTTCGAAAGGCGGTCGGACACCAGGGCCCATGCCGCCTGCAGGACGGTGCTGACGGTGACCTGCGCGGCGCGCGCGAGCTCATGCAACCGGGCCGCGGGCCCGGCCTGCAGTTGGCGCACGCTGCTGTGGATGTCGGGACGGCGTGTGTCGTTCAGCGACAAGGGGCGTTGCATGGAAAGGTCGACGTCGGGCATGGCCGACAGGACCGAGCGCCAATGTTCTCGGGCCTGGTCCGGGCTGCGGGACGTTTCCCATTCGACATAGCTCCTGAACGCCGGGGCCGGCTTGAGGCCATGCGCTTGGCCGCTCGAAAGGGCTTTGTATTGTGTGAAGACTTCGTCGAGAAGAATGCCCAGGGACCAGCCGTCGACGGTCAGGTGGTGCCGGGTCCAGACGACGATATGCCGGGTGGGCGCGAGCCTGAGCAAGGCCAAGCGCATGAGCGGCGGCTTCTTGATGTCGAAAGGCGTGTCGCGGTCCCGGGCCAGAAATTCTTGAAGCGCCGCTTGCCAGTTGCCGGTATCCGTCCAGTCGGATTGCGTGATGGGCAATGCCGCTTGCCGATGCACGACCTGAAAAGGCTGATCCTTCAGGTCCCAGTGAAAGCCGCTGCGCAGCGCCGTGTGGCGATCAACGGCCCCTTGCCAGGCCCGGCAGAACGCCTCGGCGTCGAGTTCGCCCTCGAGCATGGCCCACCATTGGCCCATGTACAGCGGCTGGTCAGGGTAAGTGAGACAGCGCAGCAACAGCGCCTGCTGCATGCGGGTAAGGGGATAGGCGTCTTCGATGGGGCGCAGCGCGGAACTTGCGTTCGAGGAGGGAGAGGTCATAAGCATGCGCAACCGGCTTGGCGGTGGGAATCTTGGTGAAGCAAGGAGAGGGACGGCGCCGCACGCCCTTGGCCGAGGCGGCGGGCGCGCATGCGCCGTGCTCTCGTCGTACTGTTACAGGCTTTCTATGTAGAAGCCTTCACCTTTGACTTCGCCGTCGGTGAATTTCATGAACTTTTCAACCCAGTGGCCGCCCGTCTTTGCATTGGGATTGCTTGCCAGAGCATCGAACGAGGCTTCGTCTTTCCAGACGGTGGCCAGGCCGAACATGGACGGGTCTTTTTTGGAGCGCATCAGACCGAAGCCGATAAGGCCAGGAATATGGTCGCCTGGCTTGGAGCCGTCATTGGGCAGCAAGGATTTTTCGAGCAGCGACCTTGCTTCCTTTTCGTTTCCGGCCTTGATGTTAGCGCGCGTGATGGTGAGAAACATTCCAGCCATGATAGTGATACTCCTTCAGGTTTAGAGAGGAACAACGAGGGGAGGACTGCGCATGCCTAGCTGCTGTTTGAGCGGGCGGAACAGAAGGAACTGATTGTTACTTCTGTATCCGGTTTTGGCACATCGGCAGTGTATTCGCGTTGATCAGTTTCAACCAACGCTTGAAAAGAATTTTATCATCTAGTTACAGTTGCGGGCCACCCTTTGATACGGATCAAAAAATAAATTCGGGAAACAGCTCGCCGCGGATCGGCCCACCCACCCGCAACCCGGCTTCCAGGCCGAATTTTTCCAGCGCGTCGACCATTTCCTGGGCATGCGGCGCGACATAGGCGTCGTCGGTCACCCATCGCGTGACGAAACGGCGTGCGACGCGGGACGTCTGGTTCCCTGGCGCGCCATGAACGGTGCGTGCATCGAAGAGCACGCAATCGCCGGGCTCCATATCCCAGCCGATGATGTCGTAGGCATCGCGGTCGGCTTCGATATCGGGGACCTCGCCGAACAGCGAGGCATCCAGGCGGGACTTGTCGCCATGGAATTCCGCATAGTAGCTGTCCGCTGCGGAGTGCTTCGAGGCATCCGCGAAGAAGGATTTCGGCATCAGGATCTTGCCCCAGGCATGTGAACCGCGAACGAACTCCAGAGTCGCGCTGCGGGGTATGGGATCCAGCGCCACCCAGATGGAGCAGAACGGCCCCAGTATGACGGTATCGTGATGCCACGGCGTGCGATCCGATGTGCCCGGCTGCTTGACGAACCACGTGTCCTGCGCCAGCCGGATACGATGCGAACCCAATGCTTGCGAAGCGATGCGGCCCGCCGGAGACGCATGGCAAAAGTGTTCGAATTCAGGAATATGCCGCCGCGACCAGCTATCGGACAGGAATGCACCGTTGCCATTGTCGAGCTTACGAAAGAAAGGGCTGGGGGCCTGGATATTGTGCTCTATGCCGTTGCGGGCGAGCTCGACCCATTCGTCGGAGAAGGCCTTGCGGATGCAGGCCACGCCATGCGCATGGTAGTCGTCCAGATAGTCGGGGCGTATCGCCATCGTGTCTTTCCTTGGAGTAGCGGCGTGAAACCGGAAGCGGCAGTTCCGCATGTCCGTCCGTGAGCAAAGTATAGCCAAATTTGAAATAAATTGTATCCAAATTTATATAAAAATGGGATAATTGTCCTTCGCTGATAGAATGAACTGTAATTGCTACAACTTGTTAACACAATGGGAAATATGTGCCATATGTGGAAAAAAAACCGGAAGGGTTGTGCATGAAAAGGGCGCGGTGGATGCTGCGTATCCGCCCTGCGCGGCCGGAGGAGCCGACATTCGTGTTCTTTCCCCATGCCGGCGCCACATCTTTGTCGATCGGTCGTCTCCTGACTGCCCTGCCGCCCCAGGTGGGCGCGATCGTGGCCGATCTGCCCCGCGGCAGCGGCCTTGACGACGGAACACCGCCCGACCAGGCGGAGCTTGCGGCCGAAGGCCTGACGCAAGGCCTGGCATCCCTGTACGAGCAAGAAACCACGGCGCCCAGGCTGGTGCTGGTCGGCAACAGCTATGGCGCCTTGCTCGCCTACGAAACCGCCTGGCGGCTGCTGGAAGCGGCGCTTTCGCCCGAACGTCTCATCGTTTCCGGCTTTCGTTCCCCTGTGCTGCCGCCGGCCGATCCACCCTTGTACCGCCTCCCTTTGCCGCAGTTGCGCGCCGAGCTCAGCGCGCGCTACGGCGGCGCACAGGAAGCCGACGCGACCGAGTGGGATGACATGCCGGGCATAGAGGCCTTGAGGGCCGACCTGAAGGCCTGCGATACCTACCGGCACGCGCGCCACGGCCGGCTTCCACTGCCTATCGACGTGCTGCGCCTGACGCGCGATACATCCACGTCGCTGGAAGACCTCCGGGCATGGCAGTCGGTCACTTGCCTTCCGTTACGCATGGCGGATTGCGCCATGGGCCATTTTCCCTGGGCCGAGTCGCCGGAACTCATCGCCCGCACACTGATTCATCTGACTTACGCACCCTAGGTGGAGCCTACCGTGAAACAACAGCTACGGGATTTACTACATGGCGGGCTCAGGCCGAATGTCCGTCGATTGGACCGGGTCGAGAAAGAAGCCTGCGCCTTGCTGGGGCTGCCGCCGCCCGAGTCGTCGCAGGAAAGACTGTCGCTGAACCTGCGGTCCGGCGCCGCCGGTCGCGCCGAGCACGACCCTGCGCTGGATCTCGTTCAGCACCTGCTTTCCGAACGCCTTGCCTGCCCCCAGCGGGCGCTGGGCCTCTTCGGCGTGGGCATCTTGCACCTCATCACCCACAAGTCCGAAGAGGCCCGCCACGTCGCGCTGGACAAGATCGGCGATGTGGAAGGGCTCGCAAGCCGGCTGGATCTCAAGGCCGCTGACCCCGAGGACGCCTTGAGGGCGGGGGCGTTCACGCGCTTCCTGCTCGACGCCTATGGGCTGGAGGGCATGCTGGCATTTGCGCGCGGCATGGAGAAGGGCGCATCGCTGGACGAGGTCGCGCGCGGCGCGACGGGCAAGTCGCTGGCCATGCTGGAGCTCCAGTGGGGCGAAACGCTGTCTCGGGAACAACCCGCCAAGGGCTTATGGCCCTTCGTGCTCTGGACGATCGGTCTGCTGCGGCCCTACCGCCTGTTTTGCGCGCTGTTGGTCGTGGGCATACTCATCCAGACGGCTTACGCGACCATGATGCCGATCTGGCTGAATGACCTGTTCGACGACGGCATCACGGCCCAGAACGCCAGCGTCATCTGGCGCACGCTAGCCTTGCTGGTGGGCGGCTTCCTGGTCACGTCCGCGGCGGGGGTGGCCATCGATTTCAGCGTTTCCACCCTGGGCCCCAAAGCCCTGAACGATGTGCGTACGAAGGTTTTCGGCAAACTGCTCGCCTTGTCGTCGCGTTCGCTCAACCACTTCAAGAGCGGCGATATCGTCTCCATGTTCTCGGCAGACATGCAGGTCATCGAGAATGCGATCGTCCGGGCCGTGCCCGGCATCGTATCGAAAGCCTTCCTGATGCTAGGGTCTCTGATCACGGCGGTGATTCTCGACTGGCGCATGGCGATCGCCACGATTTCCCTTCTGGTCGTCGCGTTCTGGGCGCCGCGCCAGGTGGGCCGTCTTGCCGTGCGGGCCGCCTATGCCCGCAAGGTGGAGGACGGCAAACTGGCGGGCTTCATCCGGGAGACGGTGCAGCTGCTGCCGGTGATCCGCATCCTGGACGTGGGCGCGCATCGCCGCGGACAATTCGATGGCCATATCGATGACATCTACCGGGCAAGCTACAAGCAATTTCTGATGGGCGAACTCACGGGGCGCGTCACGGTGTTCTTCATCAGCGCCGCGCAGCTCGGCATCATCGGCCTTGGCGCGGTATTGTCGCTCAACGGCACCGTGTCGGGCGGCGTGGTGGTCGCCTACATTGGCCTGCTGCTGGCCTTCGGCGGTTCTGCGGGCGCCATCGCGGCGCTGCTGCCGCCCGCCATACAGGCGGTGGGCAGCTGGCAGCGCGTGACGACCGTGCTCGCCCAGCCCGACGATATCCCCGAGGCGGCAAGCGGCGCCTCGTTCGATGCGCCCTTGGAGCGGGTGGCGTTCGACAACGTATCCTTCAGCTACGCGGGCGACCGCCTGAACCTGAAGGACGTGTCGCTCGACACGCCCACGCCGCGGCGCGTCGCCCTGGTCGGTCCGTCCGGATCGGGCAAGAGCACCGTCATCAATCTTCTGTCCCGGAACTATGATGCGCTGAGCGGCGGCATCTACCTGAACGATACCGATATCCGGGATATCGGCAACCAATCGCTGCGGTCATTGATGGCTGTCGTCAATCAGGACACCACGCTGTTCGAAGGCTCCATTGCCTATAACATCCGGATCGGGCGCATGGACGCCACCGACGAGGAAGTCCAGCGCGCCGCCAAGGCGGCGGAAATCCATAGTTTCATCGTTTCCCTGCCGGCAGGCTACGACACCAACGTGGGCGAGGGCGGCAAGCTGCTGTCGGGCGGGCAGCGCCAGCGCATCGTGATCGCGCGGGCATTGCTGCGCGATCCCCAGATTCTTCTCCTGGACGAGGCCACGTCGGCGCTCGATGCGGAAGCCGAGGCGGCCATCAACAGCACGCTCGCCAAGGTAAGCGCCGACCGCACGCTGTTTTCCGTCACCCATAGGCTGGCATCATGCCCCGACATGGACCTCGTCTGCGTATTCCAGGACGGCAGGCTGGTCGAACAGGGCAGGCACGATGAACTGCTGCGGCAGGGCGGCGTCTATGCGGGAATGTGGGAGAAGCAGTCCGATATCTCCATTGCGAACGCCGGCCAGGACGTCGAGATCACCGTGGATCGCCTGCGCAAGATCCCTCTGTTCGCCAACGTGCCGGAAGCCGATCTGGAGCGCATACGCGGCAAGTTGCGCGTCGAAGAGGTCGAGGCCGACACGGTGCTGAGCATAGAGGGCACCACCGCCGGACGCTTCTACATCATTGCGCGCGGCACGGTTGAAAGCTCGGTGCTGCTGGGCGATGGCAGCTCGCTGACCATGGAAATCCTCGAGGTCGGCGATTTCTTCGGAGAATTCGCCCTGATCGAAGGGCTGCCCAACCCCACCACATGCCGGACGCGGCATCCCTGCCTGCTGCTGTCGCTGAGCCGGCAGGACCTGCGCCATATTGCCGACCTGCACCGAAGCACCAGCGAGCAGTCCGATCTCGAAAAAGAGATCGCCGCCACCCTGGACCGCCGGCTGGATGCCAAGCTCGACGAGCTCATGAGCCGCCGCCTGGCCCTGCGGCAATCCGCCGCCCCAGAGACACAGGCCCAGCCCGCCGACTGAATTCAAGGAGATATCGTGAAGACGCCCACACCGCTTGTCGAACCCGCGCTGCTGCCGCGCATCCTCGCGCAGCGGGCTGCAGATCTGGCGGACCGCTGGTCCTATGCGTTCCTGGACAGCCAGGGCAGCGAGCAATGCCGCTGGAGCGCCGCCGAACTCGCAGCGCGCGCCCGGGCCATTGCGTCCCGCCTCATCGAGGCCACCGAGCCGGGCGAGCCGGTGCTGCTGGTTTTCCAGGCCGGCCCCGCCTTTCTCGCGGCCTTCATGGCCTGCCTCTGGAGCGGACGCCTGGCGACGCCCATCAATCAGCCCCGCCGCAATCGCCTGATCGAGCGGCTCGAGGCGGTCGCCGTCGACTCATCGGCGCGGGTGGCCCTGACCAGCGGCGACCTCATGGACTCCATCGCCGAATGGCGGGAGTCCAGCCGGCATCTGGGCGCGCTGGACTGGATCGCGACCGACGGCATTCCCGAATCGGACGGGCTGGACCCTGTGGAGCTCCTGGCCACGGATATTGCTTTTCTTCAGTACACCTCGGGCTCGACCGGCTCGCCCAAAGGCGTGCGCGTCAGCCATGGCAATCTCGTCCAGGACATGGCGCGCATGCAGAATGCCTGGGGCCTGAATCCGTCATCGGTCATGGTCAGCTGGTTGCCGGCCTTCCATGACCTGGGACTCATCTTCGGCTTGCTGCAGCCGCTGTTTTCGGGATGCGCGTCCGTGCAGATGGCGCCCAATGCCTTTTTGCAGAAACCCGCCTTGTGGCTGCAGGCGATCACCCGCCACCGCGGCACGCACTCGGCCGCGCCGAGCTTCGCCTACGATCTCTGCTGCCGCCGGATCTCTCCGGAAGACCGGGCAAGCCTGGACTTGAGCAGCCTGGTCATGACCATGAACGCCGCCGAGCCGATCAATCCCGCCGTGCTGGACGAATTTTCGCTCATGTTCCAGCCTTGCGGCTTCCGCCGCGAGGCCTTTGCGCCCGCCTACGGCTTGGCCGAGAGCACGCTTGCCGTCACGGCGAATCCGATCGGCGTGGCGCCCGTCCTGCGCACCTTCGACGTTGCAGCACTGGAACGCGGCCAGGCGCGTATCCTGCAGAACGGCGCGGAGGGCGGCCGTGTGATGCCGGGCAGCGGCGAGGCTTTGCCGGACGTACCCATTGCCATCGTCGATCCTGAAACCTTGGCGCGCTGCGCGCCGCACGAGGTCGGAGAAATATGGGTGGGGGGGCCCACCATCGCCGAAGGATACTGGCAGCGGCCGGACGCGACCCAGGAAACGTTCGGAGCCAGGATTGCCGGAGAGCCCGATGGGGCAACCTATCTCCGGACGGGCGACCTTGGCGTCGTCGAGGACGGGGAACTCTTCGTGACGGGGCGCATCAAGGACCTCATCATCCTGGGGGGCGCCAACTTCTATCCGCACGATATCGAACGGGTCGCGCAGGACGCGCACGCCGCGCTGCGCCGCGACAACGGCGCGGCCTTTGCCATCGCTTCCGACGATGTGGATGGCGGACGCGAGCAGGTCGTGCTGGTGCAGGAGCTCGAGCGCTCGCGCCGCGCAGAATCGCCCGAGCCCATCATCCAGGCCATCGTCGAGTCGGTATGGCAAAACCTGGAACTGCCTTTGGCGCACGTCGCACTGGTGATGCCGGGTTCCGTGCTGCGCACCTCCAGCGGCAAGATCCAGCGCCTGGCGAACAAGCGCGCGTTCCTGGAAGGCGGTCTGCCCGTCGTCGCAAGCTGGCGGCGCATGGGGCTGGAGCCGCCGCGGACCCAGGCGCCGCCAGCCGCTCAGGATATCGGAAAGCCGGCAGCGGCCTCCCTCACCGCGTGGCTGACGGATTGGCTGGCCGGCCGGCTCGGGCTTCCGGCACGCGCCATCGATGCGGGCAGGGGCTTTGCCGAAATGGGCCTGGATTCGCTGGGTTCGGCCGAACTCGCGCTGGCGTTGGGAGAGCTGCTGGGCGTCGAAGTGCCTGAAACCATCGCCTTCGATCACCCGACCATTGCGCGGCTGGTCGCGCACTTTGCGCCCGACGCGGCGGCCTTCCGTCCGCAAGACACGCAGCCGCCGGTGCCGGCGCCGCGGCCGGCCGGCGGGGATCTCGAGGACCTGCTGAGCGCGATCGAAAGGGGCGAGCCATGAACGATCAAGCCAGGAAAGCGCTGCATGAGCGCATTTCGCGGCTGGACCCCGACCAGGTCGTCGCGCTGGTCACCGGCCTGCAGCAGCGCATCGACACATTGCGCGCCGAACAATCGGGCCGGGACGATGTGGCGCCGGTGGCGGTGGTCGGCCTGGGCTGCAGGTTTCCGGGCGCCGATGACGCCGCGGCGTTCCGGCGCCTGCTGCGCGAAGGCGTCGATGCGATCGGCGACCCGCCGCTGGATCGGCCCGAACGCGATGCGCTGCCGCGCGGCGGCTATGTCCGGGGCATCGATCGTTTCGACGCCGCCTTCTTCGGCATGCGGGACAGCGAAGCCGCCCATATGGATCCACAACACCGCCTGATGCTCGAAGTCGCGTGGCATGCGCTCGAGGACGCCGGCGCGGCCGACGCTTCACGTCGCCCGCGATCGACCGGTGTGTTCGTCGGCATCAGCACGCACGACTATGAAGCGCGTTTCCATGCGCCCGGGCAGGGATTCACGCCGCAGGCGACGACCGGCAATTCGGCCAGCGCCGCCGCAGGCCGCCTGGCGCACCTGCTCGACGTCACCGGCCCTGCGCTGGCGATCGATACCGCCTGCTCTTCATCGCTCGTTGCGGTGCATGCGGCTTGCCGCAGCCTGCAGGCAGGGGAATCCGACATGGCGATTGCCGGCGGCGTCAACGCGCTGGTCTCCGACGCATGGACACGCGGGTTCGCTGCGGCGGGCATGCTTAGCCCTAGCCAGGCGTGCCGCAGCTTCGATGCCGCCGCGGATGGCTACGTGCGGGGCGAGGGCGCCGGCTTCGTCGTGCTGAAGCGCTTGCCGGACGCCTTGCGGGACGGCGACAGGATCAGGGCGGTCATTCGGGGCGGCGCGGTCAATCACGATGGGCGAGCCAGTTCCCTGACGGCGCCCAATGCGTCGGCACAGGCCGCCTTGATACGCGCGGCACTGAAGGATGCCGATCTGCGCCCCGCGGACGTGCAGGTGGTGGAATGCCATGGCACCGGCACCCCCTTGGGAGACCCCATTGAAGCGCAGGCGCTGGCCGACGCATATGGTGCAGATCGCGCAAACGCGCTTTTGCTGGGCGCGGTCAAGACCAATATCGGGCACCTGGAGTCGGCCGCGGGCATCGCCGGCTTGATCAAGCTCGTGCTGATGCTGGAGTCCGGCCAGTTGCCGCCGACCCTGCACCAATCATCGCCCAACCCTCGCATCGCGTGGGACAAGCTTCCCTTGCGGGTGGTCGACCGCGCGCAACCCTGGCCCGCTGCGCCCACGCGGCGGGCGGCGGTCAGCAGTTTCGGCTTCAGCGGCACCAACGCCCATCTCATTCTGGAAGCCGCGCCGGCGCGCGATTCCTCTGCGGCGGCCACGCGGCAGAGCGGTCCGCTGGTCCTTCCCTTGTCGGCGCCCGACGAGCCGGGCCTGGCACGGATGGGGCAGCGGCTGGCCGACTGGATGGCAAGCGGCGACGCCGACCCGCGAGGTGTCGCAGCCAGTCTTGCCCTGGGACGCCATGGCCTCCCGGCCAGGGCCGCAGTCGCGGGAGATGATCTGGACGCGCTCGTGGCCGGCCTGAATGACGTCGCCGCCGGACAGACCCCGGCGGGCGGCGCCCGCGGGACAGCCATGCAGGCCGCGCCGCGAATCGCTTTTCTCTTTACCGGCCAGGGCAGCCAGTGGCCGGGCATGGGCAAGGGCTTGTATGAAGACGATCCCGTCTTCAGGCGAGTGGTCGACCATTGCGCGGCGGTGGTGGATCCCCTGATCGGCGATTCGCTGATCCGCCTGATGTTCGATGAGCCCGGCGAGGGCCCGTCCTTGGCCGATACGCGCGTCGCGCAGCCCGCGCTGTTCACCCTGGGCTATGCGCTGGCCGAACGGCTGGCGGCCTGGGGCGTCGAGCCCGAGTTCGTCATCGGGCACAGTCTGGGCGAATACATCGCGGCATGCCGGGCAGGGGTGTTTTCCCTGGACGATGCCCTGAAGCTGGTGGCCGAGCGCGGACGCCTCATGGGGGCGGCAGCGGAAGGCGGGGCGATGGCGGCCGTGTTCGCGCCGCCCTCCTGCCTGGAGGGCTTGCCCGACGGCCTGGCAGCCGGTATCGACCTGGCCGCCGTCAACGCGCATGACGAATGCGTGATCTCGGGGGAATCCGATGCCATCGGCCGCGTGTGCGATGCCCTGGAACGCCAGGGAATCGCATCCCAGCTTCTGCGCACGTCGCATGCCTTCCATTCGCGTCTCATGGAGCCGGCGCTCGAACCGTTCGCCCGGGTGCTGTCCGGCATGAAACTGGCGCAGCCGCGGCTTGCGCTGATCTCCAACTCGACCGGCTCCGCGGAGGCCGCTTTCGATACGCCCGAGTACTGGACTGACCATATCCGGCAGCCGGTCCGCTTCGCCGAGGGAGTCGGCGCGCTTGCGCGCATGGGCGCGAATGTGCTGATCGAAATCGGCGCCGCGCCCAACCTGATCGGCTCCGCAGGGCGCTGTCCCGACTTTGGCGATGCGCCGCCGGCGCTGATCCCGACCTTGCGCCGCAATCAACCTGCCTGGCGTTCGCTGGGCAGCCTGCTGTCGCAACTGCATGTGGCCGGCGTGCCGCTGCGCTGGGAGACGCTATACGACCGGGCCGAGCGCAGCGATGCGCCGGGCTACCCCTTCGAGCCCAGGAGCCATTGGATTCCGTTGATGGATGTCGGGGTCAGACCCGTGGGGTCTGACCCCTTTGAGGGTGCCGGAGTTGGGGTCGGACCCCGTACGGGGTCCGACCCCTCCAACGCCGCAGCTGCGATGACTGATGGGGTCAGACCCTACGGGTCTGACCCCTCCGGCCCCTTGAACAAGGCAGAAGTCGCCGCCTTCATGGCGCGCGCCCTGCAGCTTCCGGCGGCTGACCAGTCCTCCGATCGCGGCTTCCTGGAAATGGGAGTCGATTCCCTGGCGCTGACCGAGGCGGTTGCGGCCATGGAGCGCAAATGGGGAATTTCGATTCCGCGACGCGCTTTGTTTGAGTCATTGAACACCCCTTTGCGTCTGATCGAGCACGTGCTCGCGGAGGCCGGCGCGGCCCGAGGGGTCGGACCCCGTGCGGGGTCCGACCCCGGCACAAGAACGGCCGCCTCGCATGAAGGGGCCGGACCCCATATTGGGTCCGACCCCAACTACGGGTCGGCGGCGGTGCAGGGGGTCAGACCCCATACGGGGTCTGACCCCAACTACAAGTCGGCGGCGTTGTCTGGAGGGGTCAGACCCCGTACGGGGTCTGACCCCAGCAACCACGCCGCGACGCTTACCCCGGCACAATTGAACGGTCTCGCCGAGTTTTCCGAGGCCTATGTGCGGCGCAGCCAGGCCTCGCGCGAACAGCGCAGCCGCTTTGGGGTCTATTTGGCCGACAGCCGGGCAGTGGCGGGATTTCGCGCCGAAACCAAGGGCATGCTGTATCCCATCGTGGGGGCTCGAGCCCAAGGCAGCGAGCTGTTCGACGTGGATGGCAACCGCTACGTCGATATCGCCATGGGGTTCGGTGTACAGCTCTTCGGCCACAGCCCGGCCTTCATCGTCGAGGCCATCAGCAGGCACTTGGGCGATCGCGGCATGTTCATCGGCCCGCAGGCGCATCTGGCCGGCGAGGTGGCTCAGCGCCTGTGCCGCCTCACCGGCAATGCCCGCGCCGCTTTCTGCAATAGCGGCACGGAAGCCGTGATGACGGCGCTCAGGCTGGCCAGGCACGCGACGGGGCGGCAGCGAGTCGCCATATTCCAAGGGTCGTACCACGGGCATTTCGACGGGGTGCTTGCGCAACTGGGCCCCGATGGCAACGCCGTGCCGATGGCGGGCGGCACCCCTCCCGGCATGGCAGAGGACATCCTGCTGCTGGATTACGGCGACGAAGCCGGAGCGCTGGAGATCCTGGCGCGCGAAGGGCCGTCGCTGGCCGCCGTATTGGTCGAGCCCGTACAGGGTCGGCGTCCCGACCGGCAGCCACGGGAGTTCCTGCAGCGTCTGCGGACGCTGACGCGTTCGACCGGCACGGCGCTCATCTTCGACGAGGTGCTGCTGGGCTTCCGGGTCGCGCTGGGCGGCGCACAGGCATGGGCGGGAGTCCGCGCCGATCTGGCCACTTACGGGAAGATCGTGGGCGGCGGCTTGCCCATAGGCGTCGTAGCGGGCGATGCCCAGTATCTGGATGCGCTGGATGGCGGCGCATGGCCGTTGGACGGCGCAGGCGCGCCACGAGACGGGCGCACGTTCTTTGCCGGCACGTTCAACAAGAACCCGCTTGCCATGGCGGCGTCCCTCGCCGTGCTCGAACACCTGGAATCCGCAGGCCCCGGCCTGCAGGAAACCCTCAATGAACGCACGCGGGTATTCGTCGAACGATTGAATCGCGTGCTGGAGGACGAAGGCAGCGGCATATCGGTACACAGCTTCTCTTCCCTGTTCCGCTTCGTGGGCGCCAGCGATCTGTTCTACAACCACATGATCCAGAACGGCGTGTACGTATGGGAGGGGCGCACCTGCTTTCTCTCCACGGCGCATAGCGCCGAAGACCTGGACAAGATCGAGAGCGCGGTGCGCGATTCCGTCAGGGGAATGCGCGCGCGCGGCATGCTGGCACCGCTCGCCTCGCCCGCAGGACCAGATCCCGCCGCCTTGCTCCGGGGGCCGGAGCATCTGCCCGCCGCGCCGGGGCAGACCGCCTTGCGGATGCTTGCCGCGTTCAGTCCGGAAGCCTCGGCAGCCTATAACCAGACTCTGGTTTTCGACCTCCGGGGAGAGCTGGAGCCCTCCGCATTGAAAACGGCACTGGAAGCCGTCTGCCGGCGGCACGAGGCCTTGCGCAGCACGTTTCCCGAAGACGGCGAGACGCAAGTCGTCCACTCCGATCTGGCCCCCGATTTTCGCCTTTTGCGCTGGACGGATGCCGAGGCCGTATTCCAGCATTGGCTGGACGGCATCGCGCTGGTCCCCGTGGACCTCGAACACGGTCCCATGCTGACGGCCTGGCTGGTCGAGTTCGCACCGGAGCATCATCGTCTGGCGCTGATCATGCCGCATCTCATCGTCGACGGATGGTCCATGCAGGTCATCGCCCTCGAAATGGCGGAGCTGTACAACGCGGCGCTGCGGGGCCGCGCGCCCGATCTGGCGGAGGCCGTTCCGTATCGCCGATATGCCGCCCACGCAAGGCAACGCGCCGAGGACGCCGAGCCCGCCGGCTATTGGCACGAACTGTACCGGACTGTGCCGCCGCCGCTGGACCTGCCGGCGGACCGCCCGCGCCCCGCGTTGCAAAGCTATGCGGGCGCTCGCGCTTCCCTGCGGGTCCCGCTGGATCTGCGCAGCAGGCTCGAAGCCCTGGGGCGTCAGGCCGGATGCAGCCTGTTTTCCGTATGCCTGGCCGCCTACGGAAAATTGCTCGCGCGCTTGTCGGGCCAGCGCGATCTGGCGATCGCCATCTTCTCCGCCGGACAGCCCGAGCTTGCCGCGCCCGCATTGGTGGGCTACTGCGTGGGCGTGCTTCCGCTGCGTATGGAGCTGGATGAGTCGCAGCCGCAGGCGGCGCTCATTGCCCAGGCGCAGCGCGCCGTGGTCCAGGGCATGGCGCACCGCGACTATCCCTATGCGCGGCTGCTCAAGGGACTGAAGCTGCGCAGGGATCCATCGCGGCCGCCATTGGCGTCGGTTTCCTTCAACCTCGATCGTGTCGATGCGCTGCCGCGCTTCGATGGCCTGGATGCATGCATCGACGCCAATGCGCACGGGGCGGTCCGCTGGGACTTGAACTGGAATATCCTGGCCGATGCCGATGGTCTGCATATCGACGCTTTCTATAACCGCGATCTCTTCGATGCCGGACGGGTCGAATCCTGGCTGCGGCAGTACGTCGGCATCCTCGAAGCCTTCGTGCAGGGCGACGCGGATGCCGCATCTCTGGCATCCGCGACCGAGGCGGGCGATATACAGAGCCTGGCCGAGCGGGTGGCGCATGCCGCCCTGGAGACGCCGTCATCCCTTGCGCTGCGCGACGGTCTGGGCGCCGTCGACTACGCCACGCTGAATGCCGAAGCCCATGCGCTGGCCCAGGCGCTGGCCGGATCGGGGGTCGTGGCCGGAGACCGGGTGGCCTTCCGCCTGCCGCGCGGACTGGGCCCCGCCGTGGCCATGCTCGCGGCAATGCGGCTGGGCGCGGCGTTCGTGCCGCTCGATGAGGACCACCCCGACGCGCATCACGCCTATGTGCTTGAGGACAGCGGCGCGAAAGTCCTGGTGATCGAAGACGGTGCGCGCGCGGCGTTCGACGGTGTCGCCGTGCTGGCCTGGCGGCGCGGTCAAGAGGCCGTCGGTCGCGTGCCTCCACCCGCGCGTGTTTCCGCCCGGGACCTGGCCTATGTCCTGTACACCTCCGGCTCCACGGGCCGGCCCAAGGGCGTGATGGTTCCGCACGGCGCCATCGCGACATACGTGCCAGCCATGCTTCGGCGGCTCGGCATGCCGGGGCCGATGTCCTTCGCCATGGTGTCGTCGTTTGCCGCCGACCTGGGCTATACCTCGGTGTTCGGCGCGCTTTGGAGCGGCGGCGCCTTGCACGCCATCGATGCGGAGACCGCAAGAGACCCGGAAGCCCTGGCGTCGTGGTCCGTGCAAACGCCTTACGACGTGCTCAAGATCGTGCCGGCGCACCTGGCGGCTTTGCTGGATGCGCCCAATGCCAAGGAACTGCTGCCGCGCCGCGGCTTGATCCTGGGCGGCGACGTCCTGGCCTGGCGCCTCGTCGATCGCCTGCGGTCGCTGGGCGCGACATGCCGGATCTTCAATCACTACGGCCCCACAGAAGCCACGATAGGCGCCTGCATGACCGAGGCGCTGCCGGAACTGCGCAGGGATGGCGATCATGCCGTTCCCATCGGCCGTGCGCTGGACGGCTACGACGTCGCCATCCTGGATGGCGACGGGCGGCCCATGCCCGACGGCGGCGAAGGAGAGATCGTCATATCCGGCCCGGCGGTGGCCGCCGGCTACACCCGGCCGGAACCGGCGGGCAGCGAGCGCTTTCGGCGCTCGGAAAACGGCATGCGCAGCTATCGCAGCGGCGACCTTGGCCGCAGGCGTCCGGACGGATGCATCGACTTCATCGGACGCGGCGACGATATGGTCAAGATACGCGGCCACCGCATCGAGCCGGCCGGCCTGGCCGAGGCCTTGCGCGCCCATGCGGGCGTGCGCGACGCGGTCGTGCTCGTCGACAGGCGCGACGGCCGAGAACCGGTGTTGCTGGCTGCGGTGGCGAGCGATGTGGATGGCGGCGCATTGCGGGCCTGGCTTTCCGAGCGCGTGCCGGCGGCCATGGTGCCTCAGCGCATCCAATCGCTTCCCGCCTTGCCCCTCACCGCCAATGGCAAGGTCGATCGCCAGGCCTTGCTCGCTTCTTCGCAAATGGCGGCGGCGCAACCCGGCAGCGATGCCGACGGCGACGCGTCCGCTGCCGACGGCTCCGTCCTGGACCAGATTTGCGAGTTGTGGCGCGAGATCCTCGACTCGCCTTCGCTGGGGCCCGATGACGATTTCTTCGCCTTGGGCGGTGATTCCATCATGGCCATCCAGATCGTCGGGCGAGCCCGCAGGCTGGGATGGGCGCTGACTCCCGCACAGGTATTCCAGGCACCGACGCCCAGGCGTCTTGCGCAGCTGGCAATGCCGGTGGGCGGCATGGCGGGGCGCGAACCCGTGCAGGAAGCCGTGCCGCTCACGCCCATCCAGCGATGGTTCGCCGAGACACCGATGCCCGACCGCAATCGCTGGTGCCTGGCCGCGGTGTTCCGCTATGCGGGCACGGTCGGCGCGGCCGGCCTGCTCGATGTGGCGCGCGCGCTCCAGTCCACGCACGATGCCTTGCGCGTGCGCTGGATACCGACAGCAGACGGCGTTGCGCAGCAAGTGACAGCGGCCGGCTATCCCTGCGTGCGCGTGGAGCAGGCGGAAGGTATGGACGAATCGGATCTTGCGCTTCGCGAAGATGCGCTGGCCGACGAGCTGATGGACAGCCTGGACCTGGCTGAAGGCCGTGTCTTTGCGCTTGGCGCACTACAGGTTTCGGCGGAGCACGCCAGGCTCGTCGTCGTCGTTCATCATGCGGTGTCCGACATGGTGTCCTGGTCCATTCTTGCCGCGGATCTCGATGCCGGCTTGTCCTCCGGCTCCGCATCGATACGCGCCGCGTCCACTTCGTGGTCGTGGTGGGCAAAGAAGCTGCCGGACCGCGTGCAAGCGGCGAGCGCTTCCCTGGCGCTCTGGAAGGACATGCTGAGCCTGGCCGCCGATTGTGTTCCGCTGCCCGTGGACCATCCCGATCTTCCCAACACCGAAGGCGAGGCGGCGGACAGAAGGCTGGTGATGCCGGCCCAGGCGTCCGCCGATCTGATGAACGGCATGGCGTCGGTTTTCGGCCTGCGTCCGCACGAGGCGGTATTGGCGGCGGTGGGGCTGGGCATGGCCTCGTGGGCGGGGGGCGCGTGTCTGCTGGACATGGAGGGACACGGCCGTCAGCCCTCTGATTCGTCCGTAGATCTTTCGCGGACCATCGGATGGTTCACCACCCGCTATCCCTTCGCGATACCGGCGGCGTCCGACGATGTCCCGGCATGGGCCATCGCCCTGAAGGAGCGCCTGAGGAGCATACCCGAGGGCGGCCTGAGCTACGGCTTGCTGCGGTACGGCGGACATGAGGCGCTGCGGGCCGAGCCTCCTGCATCCTTCAACTTCGTCGGGGAAATCAAGCAGTTCGGAAGCAAAGGATTGGCTTTGCAGCGGCTTGCGCCCGGCACCGAGCGCTCGGCGGCCGCAAGCCGGCGTCATCAACTGGCTTTCGATGCATGGCTGGAAGAAGGCTCCATCGTCCTGTCGTGCCGGCATTCCCCCCGGCATGAGGCGGCAACGGTTGACGCATTGCTGGAATCCGTGCGGCAAATGGCGCTGCGCTTGTCGGCGGCCTGCGTCGAATCGGCCTCGGCCGTGTATACGCCGTCCGACTTCACGGGCATGGAGTTTTCACAGGATGAACTCGATGCCTTGATGGGGCAGATCAACGATGCCGGCATGGAGAAAGGAATGCCGCAGCCATGACGCCGTTTCCCCTGCATTTTCACTGGCTGGTGAACGATCTGCATGTCTGCGCCGGACCGCCTTCGAACGGTCAGGTCTGGTGCCTGGATGTCGATGTCTGGCGTCCGTCGACCGGCGAGGGCGAATTCATGCTCTGGGACGCCAACACGCCCTGGGGGCTCGTGCGCCGTGATCCCAGATCGCGCACCATCATGTCCGTCTCGCCCGTGGAGCGCGAGCGCGATCTCCTGATCGTGGCGGAGCAGGGCATCGGCGACATCATCCAGCAGCTGCGTTATGTGCCGCCGGTGGCGGCGCAATTCAGCCGCGTGCGGATCCAATGTAACCCCGAATTGCATCGCCTGATCCGCCAGCAGGACCTGGCCATCGAGCCGGTGACGCCGGATCAGGCGCTGGCCGACCCGCCCAAGGTGCGCGTGCCCTTGATGCGCATGGGCGCGCTGTGCTCCGACCCCTGCCGCGGCGACGCCTACCTGGCCGTCACCCGGTCGGCCGCGAACCTGGCGCGCCGCTCCCATCCCGGACTGCGTGTGGGGCTGAACTGGTCGGCGAACCGGAGGGGGGTGGCCAGGGACATCAAGTCGATCCCGCTGGATCTGCTCGAACGCCTGGTCGGGGATCATCCCGGGATCTCATGGGTCAGCGTTCAATGGGGAGACGACGAGGCGGCCTTGGACGCGAGGCACTGGGCTTCGGATATCGAGCGCTGCGGGCGAACGGTGCGCGACGTGGCCGACCTTGCGGAGGTCATCGCGGGGCTGGACCTGCTCATCACCATAGACAGCGCGCCGGCGCATGTGGCCGGCGCGCTGGGCGTACCGGTCTGGACATTGCTCAGCAAGCCCTGCAGCTGGCGCTGGGGCCTGGACAGCGAAGAGACCGCGCTGTATCGAAGCATGCGGCTGATCCGGCAGGCGGTGTTCGACGACTGGGCGGAATGCCTGGCGAGGGTGTCCGGGCTTCTGAGCCAGGCCGGGCATTCCGCGGATGTGTTCGGCGTCACGGGCGCCACGGCGGCCAGGGAGCCGGGACCGGCATCCTTGTATGAAGCCGGCGGCCAGGCATCGGTATCGCTGTCCGACGCGCTCGACCAGTGCGGCAGGCATCCGAGCCTGCGCGCCGCCTTCGTCGCGCAGCCCCTTGAATTCCTGGAGTCGCAAGGAGTGCGCCTATGGCCGCGCGATTATCGCAGCCTCAATCAGATATTCAAGGCCATGGTGGACTTTCATGGAGGCTTTTCTTGGTGCTCGCCCCTTAAGTCGCTACAATCAGCTACTTTCAATACAACGGTTGCCTCATGAGTCTTTCTAGCGAAAAAATCGGCGAGGTTCTGGTGATTTCGGCGTCGGGCCAGATCAATAGCGCAAATGCCGCAGCAGTGGAATCCGACCTTCTGGCCTATGTCGACCAAGGAGAGCGCCTGTGCGCGCTGGACCTCAGCGGCCTGGACTATATCTCCAGCGCCGGACTGCGGGTCGTCCTGATGCTCGCCAAGCGCCTGAAGCAGAACTCCGGGCAACTGATACTGTGCAGCCTGCAGCCGCATGTGCACGAAGTGTTCGACATCAGCGGTTTCCTGGCCATACTCACGGTGGTCGAAGACCGCGGCACGGCGGTGGCCCGGCTGGCCGCCGCTTAAGCATAAGCAGCAAGGCAAGGCGTCAGCCGAACAGGGCGCGCAGCGGCGCCAGGGCAAGTTCAAGCTTGCCAAAGGCATCTTCCCGCTGCTGGTCCAGCGCCCGTGCCTGTTCCAGGCTGATTTCCGCGAACCGCAGGATGTCCCCGGGCATGCTTTGCGCAATGATGGGCAGGTCCACCGACGCCGCGTGAGCGATCTTGGCGTAGCCGCCGGTGGTCTGGCGGTCGGCCATCAGCACGATGGGGGAACCGTCCGGGGGAACCTGTACGCTGCCGAAGCTGGTGGCTTCGGACAGAAGCTGGGCGGTATGCGCCAGTTCCAGTTTCGGACCTGCCAGCCGGTATCCCATGCGCTCGGATTGCGGGCTGACACGATAATCGCCCGAAAAGAACGCCTGGACGGCGGCGGGCGTGAACAGCGCCGCATGGGCGCTCTTTACGGTGCGTATCGCGGTGCGCGGCTGCATGCCCAGGATGGCGGGCAAGTACACCTTGATGTCCCGAAGCCGGTCGGACAGCTTGTCGAGATTGCGGCCCCGCAGATCCGCCCGCATGGCGAATACATCCCCTTTCTTCAGTGCACGGCCCTGGTAGCCTCCCAGGCCGCCGCGGATATAAGTACTGCGGCTGCCCAGCACCGCGGGCAGGTCTGCGCCGCCATGCCATGCAATATAGGCCCGCAAGCCCGCATCGCGCGCACCGAAAGCCAGCAGGTCGCCGGCCTGGGCGATGATCGGACGATTGTTGGGAATGGGTGCATCATTGAGGGTGGGGTTCAGTTGCGCGCCGCAAATGGCGATGCAGCCTGGCGCCTCGAAGCGCAGGCTGGGTCCGGACAGCGTGATTTCCAGCGTTGCTTCGTCGCCCTCGTTGCCGACCAGCAGGTTCGCCAGACGGTGGGCGCGCTCGTCCATCGCGCCGCCCACCGGGACGCCCAGGTGCTGGAAGCCATGGCGTCCCAGGTCTTGAAACGACGACAGCATGCCGGGCTTGAGAACGGTGATGCTCATTTCGATGCGCGCTTCAAGGCGAGGTAGTCGTCCGGGCCGATGGGCACGAACCTGACCGTGTCTCCCGGCGCCAGCAGCGTGACGGGTTCTCTGGCCGGATCGAACAGTACCGACGGGGTGCTGCCGATCAGGTTCCAGCCTCCCGGCGAGGCGTTGGGATAGATCACGGTTTGCAGATTGGCGATGGCGACCGACCCGGCGGGCACGACGGTCCGGGGCGTGTCGCGCCGGCCGATGGCGAGCTTCGGGTCGTGTATGCCGATATAGGGCGCACCGGGCGCGAATCCCAGCATGAACACATAGGCTGGCGTGCCGCTGTGCAGCCGTATGACCTCTTGCGGACTGAGGCCGCAATGCCGGGCGACGTCTTCCAGGTCGGGGCCGTGCTCGCCGCCGTAGCATACCGGGATGTCCACCTGCCTGGCGTCTTCGGCAGGCTTGTCGCCCGATAGCGCATCGGCGAGGATCAGCCGGATCTGATCCATAAGTTCCAGCAAGGCGCCGTGGGGCCGGAACAGGCGGGGCTGATAGTGGACGGCTACCGAGTTGAAAGCGGGCACGATGTCGCTGACACCCGCGAGGCCCGCCGCGCGCAAAGCCGACGCCGCTTTTCCGCAGAGCCTGCCGGTCTCGATGTCGATGCCGTTTCCGAACGCCAGCAGCAGGCAGCGGTCTCCCTGGGGAATGATGGTCCAGGCCGTATCGGGGCCGGAAACGTTTTCAGGCATCGGCTGGGCTCGGTTATTTGGCGAAGAGCGAATCCAGGTTCTTGAACGCCTTGAACTCGAGCGCGTTGCCGGACGGGTCAAGGAAAAACATGGTGGCCTGCTCGCCGGGCTGTCCCTTGAACCTTACATAGGGTTCGATCACGAAGCGGGTGCCTGCGTTCTTCAGCTTCCCGGCCAGCTCTTCCCAGGCGTCCATGTCGAGCACGGCACCGAAGTGCCGCACGGGCACATTATGCTCGTCTACGCTGCCGGTCCGGACCTGGCCGCATTCCTCGGGCGACAGGTGCGCAACGATCTGGTGGCCGTAGAAATCGAAATCCACCCACTCGTCCGAGGAGCGGCCCTCGGGACAGCCGAGCAGATCACCATAGAAGGCGCGGGCTTCGGCCAGATCGCGCACAGGGAAAGCGAGGTGGAAAGGGGGAAGGGTGCGCGCAGTGGACATCGTGGGACTCCGTGTGGGTTTCAGCCCTGCGTCGGGCAAGGCGGCAAATGGCTATTTTAATGATATTTGCGCGCTTGTCCCCCGCGCTCTGGGGTCAGACCCCGTACGGGGTCTGACCCCGCCTCTGACCCCGCGTCCGGCGTTAGCAGGCCGCCCTAGTCGATCCTTGCCACGCGGGAGGGCGGGAAAATCACGGAGAACAGGCTGCCGGCGCCGAAACGGCTATGGATGGTCAGTTCGGCATTGTGGCGCATCGCCACATGCTTGGTGATGGCCAAGCCCAGGCCGGTGCCGCCGGTGGCGCGCGAGCGGCCCCGATCCACGCGATAGAAGCGCTCGGTGAGCCTCGGGATGTCCTGGGAAGCGATGCCGATGCCGGTGTCCTGGACCGAATAGCAGGCTTGCCCGGCTTCCGTGATGTACCAGCTGACCGTTATGGTTCCGTCTTTCGGGGTATAGCGTATGGCGTTGGTCAGCAGGTTGGATACCGCTGACGCCAACTCGGTTTCGACGCCGATGACGCACAGGTTCTCGTCCACGTTCTCGACGAAGATGTGCTGATCGTTTGAAAGAATGCGCCCTTGCGCCAGCGCCGTTTGCACCAGTTGCGCGACTTGCACTGGCTCGCCTTCGGTATTGGGAGACGATTCGAGCGTGGAGAGCGTGAGAAGATCGGCAACGATGGCTTGCATGCGTTGCGCCTGTTCCAGCATCAGCGCCTGGTAATGCTGTTTTTGCTCGCTACTGAGCGAGCCTTCCGGCATGTCGCGCAAGGTCTCAAGGAATCCCGACAGGACCGTGAGCGGGGTGCGCAGCTCGTGCGAGACGTTGGCCACGAAGTCCTTGCGCGTGGTTTCCAGCTTTTCCATCTGGGTGACGTCGCGCGTGACGACCAGGTACTGGTCCAGGCCGTATCGGGTGAGCTGCACCAGCAGGGCCCGGTCTTGCCCATCGGTATTCAGATGGAGCAGGATCGGCGCCGGCCACTCGGTCTGCCGGGCATAGCGCGCGAATTCCGGCGCGCGAAGAATGTTGAATATGCTGTGGTTGCGGTCCGACTCCAGGTTCAGGCCGACGTGCTCGCTGGCGGTCTGGTTGCACCACGTCAGTTGCATGGTCTGGTCCAGCGTGATCGCGCCGTCCGGCAGAGCCTCGGCGGCGAGCATGATGCCGTTCACATGTTCATCGAGCGCATCGATTTCCTGCCGGTTTTGGCGCAGCTTGCGGTAGATGGGCGCGAGGATCTCGTCCCAGGGGCCCACCGAAGGCGGCGGCGGGGCTTCGATATCCTTTACCCATCTGGAGATGCGCGAGAGCTGCATGCCGCTGACAAGAATCATCAGGATCAGGCCGAACGAGAAAGTCGCCCAGCCGATGCCCGCCCCCAGCCAGGCGCCGAGCGCCCACCCCAGTACGCCCCACAGGCCAATAGAGATTAAGGTTTTGATCATGATGACGACATTCGGAACTGGTGGCGATTCTTCAGACTGGTTCAGGCGTTCTGGGGCAATTGAGCCGTGAAGCGGTATCCCGCGCCGCGCACCGTTTCAATATGATTCTCGTGTTTGCTGGGTTCCAGCGCCTTGCGCAGGCGCCGGATGTGGACGTCGACCGTGCGCTCTTCCACAAAGACGTGATCGCCCCATACCTGGTCGAGCAATTGCGTGCGGGAAAAGACGCGTTCGGTGTGCGTCATGAAAAAGTGTAGCAGGCGGAACTCGGTCGGCCCCACGGTGAGCGCCACGTCGCCGCCGGTCACCCGATGCGTGGCGGGATCCAGCTTGAGCGTTCCGATCTGGATCACGTCGTCGGTCAGTTGCGGCGCACGGCGGCGCAGCACGGCCTTGATGCGGGCAATCAGTTCTTTGGGCGAGAAAGGCTTGGTGATGTAGTCGTCCGCGCCGGCTTCCAGCCCTTCCACCTTGTCATGCTCGGCGCCTTTGGCGGTCAGCATGATGACGGGCACATTGCGGGTGCGCTCGTCGGAGCGCAGTGTCTTGGCCAGTGTGATGCCCGACGCTCCGGGCAGCATCCAGTCCAGCAGGATGAGGTCCGGCAGTTCGGCTCGTATCAGCGTCTGCGCTTGCTCGGCATCGAATGCCCGCAATACTTTGTGTCCGGCAAAGGACAGGTTCACGGAAATCAATTCCTGGATGGCGGGCTCATCTTCAACAACGAGTATGGTCGTGCTCATGGTAGCTTTGTATTCTGGGTGATGGGTAATGCCCCTGAATAATATGGCGCAAATATTTCAGGTTTGTGAAAGCCCGCCGGTCTTGCGAATCTTAACCCGGTAATGATGTACGATTAGGAAATCATGCAAAACCTTCATTCCTCCACACCAGACGCTTCCAGCCAGGACAGCGGCGCGCAGGCCGGGGCCAGCACGCATTTTGGCTTCAAGACCGTGAGCGAAAAAGAAAAGGCGGGCAAGGTGGCCGAAGTCTTTCACTCCGTCGCCGGCCGCTACGACATCATGAACGACCTCATGTCGGTCGGGCTGCATCGTGTCTGGAAAGCGTTCACCATAGGCCGGGCCGATGTCCGTCCGGGCATGAAGGTCCTGGACATCGCTGGCGGCACGGGCGACCTGGCGCGTGCGTTTGCCAAGCGCGCCGGCGCGCGGGGCGAGGTCTGGCTGACCGACATCAACGATTCCATGCTGCGCGTCGGGCGGGACCGCCTGACGGATCAAGGCATGCTGCTGCCCACGGCGGTTTGCGACGCCGAAAAACTGCCTTTTCCTTCCGGGTACTTCGACCGGGTCAGCGTGGCTTTCGGGCTGCGCAACATGACGCACAAAGACCGCGCGCTGTCCGAAATGCGCCGCGTGCTCAAACCCGGCGGCAAGCTCCTGGTTCTCGAGTTCTCACGGGTGGCCAAGCCCCTGGCGCCGGCGTACGACTGGTATTCCTTCAACGTACTGCCTTGGCTGGGCAAGAAGGTGGCGGGCGACGAGGCCAGTTATCGCTACCTGGCGGAATCCATACGCATGCATCCCGATCAAAGCACTTTGGCCGGCATGCTGGCCGACGCGGGCCTGTCCCGGGTGCGGTATTTCAATCTCAGCGCCGGCCTGGTCGCGCTGCATGAAGGCGTCAACCTGGGCTAGGATCTTTTGACGCCGAGGGCGGGGTCAGGCCCCATACGGGGCCCGGCCCTTGGCTTGAGAGGCGGGATCAGAGGCGGGGTCAGACCCCGTACGGGGTCTGACCCCAGGCTGCCATTCACTCGGTTTCTTCAATTTTTCGCGGAAACATGAACGTTTTGTAATGCCGCCTGTCTTACTTTATGCTAATGTTCAGCTTCCAGTAAGTATTGTGGCGCGCACGCCTGCGCTTTGCGGCCGCCGCGTCATGCTTGCATATCCAGATAAAGACATAAGCGGTGGCGGGTCTTCCAGCCCGCTCCCTCTTCAAGGAGATCACTAGATGTCTAAACGTATTTCTCGGCTGCTTGCCATCGCCATGCTGACGGTATCCGCCGGCGCGATGCTGTCGGTGTCGTTCGACGCCGAAGCGCGACGGGCGGGTGGCGGAAAAAGCCTTGGCCGCCAGTCGTCCAACGTGACCCAGCAGCGCCAGGCGGTGACACCGCCCGCGGCGGCTTCGACCACGAACCGCGCCGCAGCGCCGGCGGCCGGCGCAGCCGCCACGGGCGCCGCCGCCAGCACCGCGGCCAAGAGCGGCATGTCGCGCTGGCTGGGGCCCATAGCCGGCATCGCCGCCGGCCTTGGCATTGCCGCGCTGCTGTCCAGCATGGGGCTTTCGGGCGCCTTCCTGGAAATGATGTCCAGCTTGCTGCTCATCGCCTTGCTGGTCTTTGGCGTCATCTTCATCGTGCGCAGGTTGCGTGGCGGCGCATCGCGCCCCGCCATGCAGCAAGCGGGCGGCGCCGCAAACGCGGACCGTTCCCAGAACCTGTTCCGCCAGTCCGCCGGTCAAGCAGGCGCGCCGCAAGCGCCGGCCGCTCCGGCCGCCATGCCCAGCGCTGCCATTGCGCCGGTTCCCGCGGCGCCGGTGGATGACAAATGGTTCATCCCCGGCGATTTCGACACGTCCGCATTCCTGGCCAATGCCAAGGCGCAGTTCATCGAAATCCAGGCCATCTGGGACAGCGGCGATCTCGACCGCCTGCGCGACTACATGACCGACGACCTGGTCGCCGAAGTCAAGCCCGAAATCCTTGCGCGCGGCGAAGACAACGTGACGGAAGTCGTGCTGTTGAACGCAGAACTCCTGGGCATCGAGGCCGTGTCGGGCGGCCATCTGGCCAGCGTGCGCTATTCGGGCATGCTGCGCGAGGCCAAGGGCGCAGAAGCGTTCCGCTTCGAAGAAGTCTGGAATCTCTACAAGGGCGAAGGCGCGGGCTGGCTGCTGGCCGGCATCCAGCAAATCCCCATCGACTACGCCAGCTAAGCGCGGCGATGCGCGAGGGCAAGCCCGGCCCGCACATCGATGCTTTCGGGCCGGCATGCTGTTTGGCCGGCCAAAGCGGCTCCAAACATGACGGCGCCCTCCCGGGCGCCGTTGCGGATTTTCCAGTTTGCATTCCTTGCACCGCTAGCGGCACAGCGCAACAGGCCATCCGCCTTGTATAAAACCGTTAAACTTGGGCACTGACAAGTTCTGAGCCATACCGGTTTTTTCGTGCACGCCACCATGTTTCCATTTTCCTTGCTTCCCGATCCGGCCTTCATGCATGCGCGCATTCTGAATATGCTGCTGCGGCGGGAAGACTGGGCGCGCGAACGCCTTAGCCGGCACGCCGGGAAAACGCTGCGGTTCGCCGTCGGCGCTTTCAAGACAGGGTTTGCCTTGCAGTCCGACGGCTACGTGCAGGTTTCGGATCCGGCCGTGGTGCCCGATGTCATCCTGACCGTGCCGGCCGCCCGCTTTGCGGATCTCCCGTCCGTCTTGCGTTCCCGCGATCCCGCTGCCATCGCGGCCATCATGCATGTCCAGGGAGACGCCGGCCTTGCCCAGGTGGTGTCGGATCTGGCCCGCGATTTGCGCTGGGACGTCGAAGACGATCTATCCCGCATCGTGGGTGATGTGGCAGCCGCTCGTCTGACAAGCTTTGGGCGCAATGCCGCCAGTGGCATGCAGAGCGCGGCGATCCGGCTTGCCGGCAATGTGGGGGAATACCTGACCGAGGAAAGCGGGCTGATGGCGACCAGGCAGGCCTACGATGACTGGGTGGGCAGGCTGGCCGAGATGCGCAAGCGGCTCGACCGGCTGGATGCCAGGATCAGCGCCTTGCCTCCGGTTCCGGGAACGCGGCTCAAAATGGGCGGCCGCTGATGTTTACCCTGCTGCGTTTGCTGAAAATCGTCATTGTCGCCTTGCGCTACAGGCTCGACGAGCTCGTGCTGTCGGGAATCAAGCATCCCTTCGCCTATACGCTGCTGCGCATCGTGCGCTTCGGCCGTCCGCCCAGAACGCCTCGCGGGGTCCGGCTGCGGCTCGCCCTGGAGTCCCTGGGCCCGATCTTCGTGAAGTTCGGGCAGGTCCTTTCCACGCGCCGCGACCTCATCCCGCTGGACGTCGCGATCGAGCTCGCCCTGCTGCAGGACCGCGTACCGCCGTTTCCCTCGGACCAGGCAGCCGCCAGTATCGAGGCCGCACTGGGCGCATCGCCCCATACCTTGTTCAAGCATTTCGAGGTTGACCCCGTGGCCTCGGCATCCATCGCCCAGGTCCATTTCGCGGTGCTGCACGACGGGCGGGAAGTGGCCGTGAAGGTCCTGCGTCCGGGCATGCGCGACATCATCGAAAAAGACCTTGCGCTCATGCGGGTACTGGCGGGCCTGATCGAGCGCCTGGCGGCGGATGGCCGCCGCCTCAAGCCTCGCCAGGTCGTTGCAGAATTCGACAACTACCTGCATGACGAGCTGGACCTCATACGCGAAGCGTCGAACTGCAGCCAGCTGCGCCGGAACTTTTCGCCCGAAACAGGGCGAGAGCACCTGCTCATGGTGCCGGAGGTCGTCTGGGAATATTGCGCGACCACCGTCTTCACGATGGAGCGCATGAGCGGCATACCGGTAGGCCAGATCGAGCGCCTTCGGGCAGCCGGCATCGATACCAAGGAACTTGGCCGGGCGGGCGTGGAGATCTTCTTCATGCAGGTCTTCACCGACGGTTTTTTCCACGCAGACATGCATCCTGGCAATATTTTCGTGTCGGACCGCCCCGAAACGCTGGGCCGGTATATTGCCCTGGACTTCGGCATCGTCGGTTCCCTGTCCGAATTCGACAAGAACTATCTGGCCCAGAATTTCCTGGCGTTTTTCCGGCGTGATTATCACCGGGTCGCCCAACTGCATATCGAGTCCGGATGGGTGCCGCCCAATACGCGCGAAGAAGAACTCGAAGGCGCCGTGCGGGCGGTTTGCGAACCCTATTTCGACCGGCCGCTGTCCGAGATTTCCCTCGGTCAGGTGCTGTTGCGCCTGTTCCAGACATCCCGCCGCTTCAATGTCGAGATACAGCCGCAGTTGGTGCTGCTGCAGAAAACACTGTTGAACGTGGAAGGCATGGGCCGTGAGCTGGACCCCAACCTGGATCTCTGGAAGACGGCCAAGCCTTATCTGGAAAAATGGATGCATGAACGGGTCGGGCTTACCGGCCTGCGCAAGCAGCTCGACAAGGAAGCCGGCCAGTGGTCGCAGCTGCTTCCGGAAATTCCCAGGCTGGTCCACGCGCGCCTGAGCCGGCCCGATTACGGCCCTGCGTTAAACTTGGAACTGACGCGCCTTCGCAAGGCTCAGCAGCAAGGCAACCGCTTGTTGATGTTGTTGTCCGCCATCGCCATGGTGGCTTTGGGGCTGGCTGTATGGGCATTGACTCAAAACTAGCCCGACTATCCCTATTTCACATGTTGTCTCGCTGAAATAATCCTGTTAACTGCGCCGTCTATGCTGACGGCATGCAACGAGTTCGCCCGGGCACTGCTGTACGGTATCGCCGGGTCCATGAATGAGAGAGAACTATGCTTTACCCTGAATTGTTCAAATCGATGGAAGCCGTGCGCTGGAATATGGGTACCGACATTCCATGGTCGGACTATGATCCCGCGAAGCTGAGCGACGAGCAAGCCTACACCATCAAGATGAACGCCATCACCGAATGGGCGGCGTTGCCGGCCACGGAAATGTTCCTGCGCGACAACGCCGACGACAGCGATTTCTGCGCGTTCATGTCGGTCTGGTTCTTCGAAGAGCAGAAACACTCGCTGGCCCTCATCGAGTATCTGCGCCGCTTCCGCCCTGAGCTCGTCCCCACGGAAGAAGAGCTGCACAAAGTACGCTTTGAGTTCGATCCGGCGCCGGCGCTGGAAACCCTGATGCTGCATTTCTGCGGCGAGGTCCGCCTGAACCACTGGTATCGGCGCGCGGCCGATTGGCACACCGAGCCGGTCATCAAAGCCATCTACAAAATCATTGCGCAGGATGAAGCCAGGCATGCGGGCGCGTATCTGCGCTATATGAAGCGGGCGCTGGTCCATCGAGGCAAGGAATTCGGCCACAACGCAAGGCTGGCGTTCTCCAAGATCGGCGTCTTGATGGCGTCCGCGCACAGGACGCCGCAAGCCCTGCATCCCACGAATCTGCACGTCAATAAAGAGCTCTATCCGCAGGACACGGTGCAGTCGAAACTGCCTTCGCCCGGCTGGCTCGAAAACTGGCTCGACAACCAGATTCAGTTCGACAACGAATGGGAAGGCAAGGTCAGCACGCGCATCCTGCACAATATGTCTTTGCTGATGGACAGCACCTTCAATACGGTGCAGGACCTGAACCGCTACCGCAAGCAACTGACCAAGGGCTTGGCTGTCGCCTGAACCGCGCAGGCTCGCATATGACGATCCGTTTCGAATCCAAGATCCTGCCCCGCGAGGCATGCGTCGCGGCAGTGCGGAGCGGCGCGCTGCCGCGCCCCATTGTCTTCACCAACGGCGTGTTCGATATTCTGCATCGCGGCCATGTCAGCTATCTGGATGAGGCTGCGCAACTCGGGGCCAGCCTGATCGTGGCCGTCAACACCGACGCATCGGCTCGCCGCCTGGGCAAGGGCGATGACCGCCCACTCAACACCGAGGCGGATCGCGCGGCCCTCCTGGCCGCCCTGGCCAGCATCACCATGGTCACCTCGTTCGACGAGGACACGCCCCAGGCGCTCATCGAAGCCCTGCGACCCGACGTCATCGTGAAGGGTGGGGACTACGACATGGAAAGCCTGCCCGAAACCGCAAGCGTCAAAAGCTGGGGCGGCAGGGCCGTGGCGATACCGTTCGAGCATGAACGGTCGACGACGTCGCTGGTCCGAAAGATCAGGGGTCAGACCCCGAATTAACCCGGGGTCAGAACCCGTACGGGGTCTGACCCCTTGGACCGCCGAGCTGGGGTCAGACCTCGGATGGGGTCTGACCCCGGGCCTACAGGCCTAGCCCCTTGGCCTCGTCAGCAACTGGTTAACGGCGATGATGTCGTTCTCGGTGAGGATCCCGGTGCTGGCCTTCAGGCGCAGGCTGCTCATCAGCGTATCGTAGCGTGCGCGTGCCAGGCTGCGCTGGGTTTCGTACAGCTGCTGCTGAGCATTGAGTACGTCGATGTTGATCCGGACGCCGACCTCGTAGCCGGTCTGGTTGGCTTGCAGGGACGACAGGCTGGACTTCTCGGCGGCCCTCAGGGCTTCGACCTGTGCCAGGCCCGATGTGACCCCTGAAAAATGCTGCTGGGTGGACTGCACGGCCTCGCGCCGGGCATTCTCGAGTTCATAGCGCGCCTGCTGAAGGCGGGAGGTCTGCTCGCGCACCACCGATGAAATTTCACCGCCCGAGAAAATGGGAATGGCGACACGCAGGCCCACGGTGCTATCCAGCGAGCGCGGACTGGTGTTCGGACCATACAAGCCGCGATCCGACGCAGTGCCGGTCTGGGCTTCGAGATAAAGCCTGGGATAATGCTCGCCCTTGGCGATATCGATTTGTTTCTCGACGATCTTGGTTTGCAGGGCCGCCTGCGCCACTGCGAGGCTGGACGCCGACGATTGCAGGATCCAGGCGTCGAGCCGGTTGGGCTGAGGCGCGGGCAGCGGTGTGTCGTTGGCCAATTCCGCCAGCGCCCCCGGACGTTCGTGAATGATGCGCGCGAGCTGGTCCTGATTCAATTGCAGCTGGTTCTGCGCCTGCAGCTCGCTGGCTTTCAGGAGGTCCAGCCTGGACTGCGCCTCGTAGGCATCGGCGATGGTGGTGCCGCCCAGTTCGTAGCCACGCGTCGCGGCGTTCAACTGGGTCTGCACGGCTTCTTTCTGGGCTTGCAGGACCCGTAGCGTGTCCTGCGCGGCAAGCACATCGAAATAGGCTTGCGATACACGCAGGATGAGGTCCTGATAGGCCCGGGCCTGGGCGATATCGGCAGAGCCCGCGATGTATTCCGAGCGTTTCAGCTGGCCCCAGGCGCTGATGTCGATCAGGGGCTGGGTCAGTGTCAATGCCCATTCCGCCCGGCGCGAGCTGTTCCGGTCATTGAGCGTGCGCGCCCGGCGCACGTCTTCGGCTTCCCCGATGGCGTCTGCCGTTACCAGGGGAAGCAGCCTGGCCCTGGCCTGGTTGACGAATTCCTGGTCCGCGTCACGTCCGGCGCGGCTGGCCGCATAGATGGGATCGCGTTCTTGGGCAAGCTGCCAGACCTGCAGGAGGTCTTGACCGTGAACCGGAAGCACGCCGGCACAGACCAGCGCAGCGCACGAAACGAAGAACTTGCCCAGGGAAGTTGGCATTCAGAACTTGAATTTGGATACGGTTGTACCGCGTAACGGCTTGATGACGGTATCGAAGAGGCTGGTGGTCTCGAAGCTGGCCGCGCTGGTGCGCGTGATCCGGCAAGCGGTCATGACGGGAGGCTGGCCCACCACCACCACCAGGCGTCCTCCGATGCGCAATTGGTACTTTAGCGCGTCGGGGACCACCGGGACCGAGCCGGTTACCAGAATGGCGTCGTATTCGGTGGTGCCCCAGCCCGCGTGCGCGTCACCGGTTTCGACCTTGACGTTGTCGACCTGGTTGCGCTGCAGGTTCTGCAGGGCGAATGCGGACAGGCGGCTGTCGACTTCGACGCTGGTGACCTGCTGGCACAGCTTGCCCAGCAGGGCGGCCTGGTAGCCCGAGCCCGTGCCGATTTCAAGCATGCAGTCGGTGGGCTTCAGTTGCAGTTCTTGTGCCAGGCGCGCTTCAACCTTGGGAGTGAGCATGCTTTCGCGCGTGTCGACCGAATTGATCACCAGAGGCAGTTCGACGTCGGAAAACGCCAGCCCCTGCATGGGCGCGGGAACATAGCGTTCCCGCTGGACGTCGAACAAGGCTTGCAGGACCCGAGCATCGAGCACATCCCAGGGGCGGATCTGTTGCTCGATCATGTTGAATCGAGCCCGTTCGATTTCTGATAGCGCTGTAACGTTCATGGTGTCTGCAAATAATCGGTAAAGATGTATCTATTCTACCGGCGGGCCTACCAAAGGTAAGCCCGCCGCATCGGGCTAACTATAGCGTATTTGGATTATTTTGGCGCTGGCCACCAGGCATGAAAGTGCTGCACCGGGCCATGGCCCGATCCCACTTGCAGCTCGCCCGAACGCGCGATGGCCCGTACCAGGTAGTCCTTTGCCTGCCTGGCGGCCTCGGGCGCATCACCGGTGCGCGGCAGCAGCGCGGCCAGCGCCGCTGAAAGCGTGCAGCCGGTTCCGTGGGTATTGGGTGTTTCGATGCGCCTGCCGGGCAGTTCCAGCATCCGGTCGCCGTCATGCAGCACGTCGATGGTGTCGTTGCCGGGAAGGTGGCCGCCTTTCAGGTAGACCCAGCGTTCACCGGAGTCGTTCAGCAGGCGGCGCAGCTTCTCGGCCGCGCGGCGCATGTCGCGCACATTGTCCACCGGGGCGGCGTCCAGCAATACGCCGGCCTCGGGCAGGTTGGGCGTCAGCATCGTTGCCTGGGGCAGCAGGCTCGAGCGCAGTTCATCGACGGCGGCGCGCTCCAGGAGATGGTCGCCGCTCTTTGCGATCATTACCGGATCCAGGACCAGGTGCGCGGGCTTCCAGTGAGCCATTCTGTCGGCCACCGTGCGGGTGACCGCCTGGTGACCCAGCATGCCGATCTTGACGGCATCGATGCGCACGTCGGCGAACAGCGTGTCGATCTGGGCGGCGACGAAGTCGGCCGGCACGGGTGAAATGCCGGTTACGGCCTGGGTGTTCTGCGCCGTCAGGGCGGCGACGACGGCGGTGCCGTAGGCGCCCAGCGCGCTCATGGCCTTGATGTCGGCAAGAATGCCCGCGCCGCCGGAAGGATCCACGCCGGCGATGGTGAGGGTATTGGGGATCATCTCTTTGGTTTTATTGACGGGGTTCCAGCAGGCCTTCGGTGGGAGAGCTGGGGTCGGCACTGTAGAACTTGCGCGGCACCCGGCCGGCCAGGAAGGCCTCGCGGCCGGCCTGCACCGCTTTCTTCATGGCGCTTGCCATGAGGATGGGGTTGCGGGCGCCGGCGATGGCGGTGTTCATCAGGACGGCATCGCAGCCCAGCTCCATGGCGACGGCGGCGTCCGAGGCCGTACCCACGCCGGCGTCCACCAGCACGGGGACCTTGATGCTGTCGATGATCAGGCGCAGGTTCCAGGGGTTGAGTATGCCCATGCCCGAACCGATCAGCGATGCCAGCGGCATGACCGCGATGCAGCCGATGTCTTCCAGCATGCGGCACTGAATGGGGTCGTCGGTGCAATACACCATGACCTGAAAGCCTTCCTTGACCAGGGTGCGGGCCGCCTCCAGGGTTTCGGGCATGTTGGGAAACAGGTTGTCCTGGCTGCCCAGGACCTCCAGCTTGACCAGTTCGTGCCCGTCCAGCAGTTCGCGCGCCAGGCGCAGCGTACGCACGGCCTCGTCGGCGGTGAAGCAGCCGGCGGTGTTGGGCAGGATCGTGTACTTCGAGGGCGGAATGTAATCGAGGAGGTTGGGTTCGCCGGGATTCTGGCCGATGTTGCTGCGTCTTATCGCAACCGTGATGATTTCCGCGCCGCTGGTTTCAATGGCTTGGCGTGTTTCTTCGAAATCTTTGTACTTGCCGGTGCCGACAAGAAGGCGGGAAGAATAGCTGCGGCCTGCAAGGGTAAACGTGTCGTTCTGGGTCATAGTTAGTGCGAAGAAGGTGAGCGTTGCCTGATTTGCAAGTGTACTGCGACATCAGCGGCGTACCAATTCCACATATTCGCAAAGCTGTTCGGCCGCATCGACCAGGCGCGGGCCGGGCCGGAACAGGGCGTCCGGATCCACGCCGTATATGTGTCCCGCCATGGCGGCGGGCAGCTGTAGCGTCCGCCAGCGGTGCAAGGTGTCGCCGACGTTCTCGGCCGGGCGCGCGGGCACGATGACCACGCCGGGATCCTTCATCAGCACGCTTTCCGGATCCACCTGTGGCGCGGCGATGCCCGTGGCGGCGTAGACGTTCTCGGCCCCGCAGGCGGCCAGGACATTGTTCAGCAAGACGTCGCTGCCTATCGTGTAAAGGGGCGAGCCGCCGATTTCAATGAAGGCGGCGACCCGCGGCCGGCTGGAATACCGCTCACGCAGGTGGGCGATCCGCCGGCGCAATTCGGACGCCTTTGCCCGGGCCGTGGATGCCGTGTCGAACAGCCGGCCGTATCGCTCGATCTCTTCCGGGATATCTTCCAGCTTTTTCGGCTGGGAGTAGATCAGTGGGATATCCAGCCGCTTCAGCATGGGGGCGAGCGTCTGTGCGGCGCCGGTGGGCTGCCAGGCGATCACGATGTCCGGCCGGGCGGCGACGGTCTTCTCGACATCGACGTGTATGCCTGTGCCCAGGCGTGGAATCGCACGTGCCTGGGGCGGGTAGTCGCTGTCGGTGACCGTCGCCACGATCCGGTCGCCGGCGCCGGCGGCAAAGACGAGCTCGGTGATGTGCGGGGTGAGCGTCACCGCGCGCGTTCTCGCCGGCTCCCGGGCCGCATCCCCGCCCGCATGCGCGCCGGGCGGGGCGGCCGCCAGCGCCATAAGAAGCGCGGCGAGTCTGGCAAATCGCGTGGTGAACGAGCCCATGGGTTGTCGCTATGCCGCCCTACATCCGGAGCGACAAGTTGATGAAGAAATTGGAACCCGGATTACGATAGCCGTAGGTATTGCTGTATTCCTTGTTGAAGATATTGTTCCAGCGCGCCTGGACTTCGACGTTCTTGCTGAAGGCATAGGCTGCTGTCATGTTGAACAGTCCATAGCCGCCCAGCAATACCTGATTGGCGACATCGCTGTACCGCTTTCCGGTGAACTGGTATTCGCCGCCGACCGTCAGCGCTCCGTAGCGTTGTTCCGCGCTGAAACGGTATACCTGGCGGGCCCGCTGCACCAGCCGGCTGCCCGTTTCGCCCGCCCGCGGCCTGTCGTTGCGCGGATCCAGGAAGTCGGCGCTCGCCCGCAGCGTGGTATCGCCGTAGACCTGTTCGCCCGTGAGCGTGATGCCGCGTATCGTCGCGCGTTCGGTGTTCATGGCCGTGCAGTCGAAATTGACGTCGCAGACATAGCCGTTGATCAGATCGCGGATCTTGTTCTGGAAGACGACCACACCCAGTCGCGTCCTATCTGTTTCATAGCTCAATCGGGCTTCGATGTTGCGGGACTTTTCGGGCTTGAGATCGGGGTTCCCCTGGAAGCTGCCCCAGGATCCGCCGTCGTACGGATAGTACAGGTCCGAAAAAGTGGGGGCGCGGAAACCCGTATTGCCCGACACGCCGACTTTCCAGTTCTCGGTCAGGTCCAGGTCATAGGCCAGGCCGCCGGTCACCTGGTTTCCGTAAGAGGAAATATTGTCGTTGCGCAGATTGGCTTGCAGATGATGCGCGCCGAAGTCGCCGCGATAGATCAGCCCCACCGCGTTCGTGTTGCGCTGGCTGTTGGTGTAGTTTCCAGTGTGGGCGACCCGTTCCTCCAGCCGCTCCAGAAGCGCGCTGACATTCTGGTCCGGGGTCAGCTTGAAGTCGTTTTGCCAGGTATAGGACCGTTGCAGCGTGGAGAACCGCGTGCCCCAGCTGCGATCCTCCGATGTTTCCTTGCTCAGGCCGAAGCGCAGCGTGCTGTTCCAGTAGTCGGCCAGCTGATTGGTGCTGGTCGCCGTGTAGACTTGCTGGCGTGTCAGGGCGTAGGCATGTTCCGGGTAGTCGCCGACGTCGATATCGGAGTGTATGTAGCTGTTGTACGCGGTCACGCCCAGGTGGTGGCCTGGCTTCCAGCGGTATCCCAGGCTGGCGCTGAAGCCGTGCAGGTCGTAGCCGTCTGCGTCGCGATTGTAGGTATAGGCGCCGGCATCCTTGTTGGTCGCGTTGAAGCCGTCACTGCGCGCCATGTTGCCCGAAATCGAATAGTTCCAGCCGTCTTGCGCGCCCGAGATGCCCGCGCTGGACTTGACGGTGCCGTAGCTGCCGATGCCCATGTTCGCCCACGCGCTCGGGGGGCGGTCGCCGCCCTGTGCCTGGTTGGTGATGATGTTGATGACGCCGCCCATGGCGTCGGAACCATACAGGCCGCTGGCGGAGCCGCGCAGGATTTCTATGCGCTCAATGACGGCGGGATCGATTGCCGCCCAATTCGTCGAGCCGCTGACGGAGCTGTTGATGCGTACGCCGTCAACCAGCACCAGAGTCTGCGCCGGACTGGTGCCGCGCAGGAAGACGCCGGTGACGGTTTGCGGGCCGCCGTTATTGTAGAACTGGACATCATGGTGCCGTGCCAGGACCTCGGCCAGGCTGCTTTGGCCCGCGCGTTGAAGCTCCTGCTTGTCGATCACGGTGACGTCGCCCTGCACGTCTTTCTGCAATTGCGCGCTGCGGCTTGCCGTCACGACTATGGAGTCGAGCCGGCCGACGGTTTGCGGGGATTGCGCGATGGCGCTGGATAGCGGAAGGAAACAGGAAAGGACGGCAAGCGCTTGCCGGTTCAAGATGAGAGGCATGATAGACCCTGAAAGACATGCGTCCCCGCACGTCGGATTCAATAACCAATAAAGGGCGAGCAAGGCCGGTATCGGGCTGGCATGAATCGCATGCGCACCGTTGCGGGGGCAGCACAGTCTGGTCGAAGGGCAGGCAAGGGCGCGGTGGCGGCCGGCATGCCTGGGACGACGTCTGTTTCCCGTTTAACTTTCGCAGAACGCTTCCGCCGCCGTGACGGCAACGTTCCGAAAGCACCTCATACGGATCGAAATATATCACGGGCCGGAGGGGTCAGACCCCGTACGGCATGCAGGGGGTCAGACCCCGCATGGGGTCTGACCCCAGTGACGATATACTGCCTGGGGTCAGACCCCTTGCGGGGTCTGACCCCCAACCCAACACAGCCTCTCTTTGCCTCATGCACCTCCCAGATCCCATCCCCATCCAGGACGCGGAGCTTTCCGCCGCGTTGTCGGCCGCCATCGACGGCAAGACCAAGCCGCGCGGCAGCCTGGGGCAGCTGGAGCGGCTGGCGCATCGATTGGGCATGATCCAGCGCACCTTGACGCCCCGCATCGACGCGCCCGCCATCGTGGTTTTCGCGGCGGATCATGGCGTCGTGGCGGAAGGGGTGTCCGCCTACCCGCAGGATGTCACCTGGCAGATGGTCGAGAATTTCCTGCGCGGCGGCGCGGCGATCAATGTGCTGGCGCGCCAGCACGGTGTGGAACTGCTGATCGTGGATGCCGGCGTCAACCATCGATTCGGCGAGCGGCCCGGCCTGGTGGATCGCAAGATCGGCCCGGGCACCCGCAATTTCGCCCATGAGCCTGCCATGACATTGGAAGAATGCATGCTGGCCATGCGATACGGCGCGGGCGTCGTCGAGGACCTGACGGGCGGCGTGGTGGGGTTCGGCGAAATGGGCATAGGCAATACGACGTCGGCATCGGCGCTCATGCACAAGCTCAGCGGCCTGGGCATCGAGGACTGCGTCGGCGCGGGAACGGGTCTGGACGACGCAGGCGTTTCGCGCAAGGCCCGGGTCATCTCGGATGCTGCGCGCAAGCATCCCGGAGCCATGCCGGTCATGGACGTGCTGGCGATTTTCGGCGGATATGAAATCGCCATGATGGCGGGGGCCATGCTCAGGGCCGCGGAACGGCGCATGGCCGTGCTGATCGATGGCTTCATTGCAACTGCGGCCTTGCTTGCCGCCGCGCGCCTGCGACCGTCCGTCCTGGACTACTGCATTTTTTCCCATTGCTCGGACGAGCATGGGCACCGGCGTCTGCTCCGGCTTCTGGGGGGGCAGCCACTGTTGCACCTGGGCATGCGTCTTGGAGAAGGCACAGGTTGCGCCATGGCAGTGCCCATCCTGCGTTCCGCTGTGGCCATCCTGAATGAAATGGCCACTTTCGATTCGGCAAGGATCAGCGAGATGGATGCTTCTCGAAACGGGATCATCGCATGAGCGAACGAATGGAGGCCGATGCGCCGGCGCGGCGCGGCCCGGCGCTGCATCAACTGCGCCTGTGCTTGATCGCCTTGCAGTTCTTTACGCGCATTCCCGTTCCCGCCTGGGTCGGCTATGAGCCTGAGTGGCTGAGGCAGGCGTCGCGTTACTACCCTTTGGTGGGCTTGATCGTGGGCGGCATCGCCGCGGGCGGCTATTTCCTGGCGGCGCAATGCCTGCCGCAAGCGGCCGCGGTGCTGGTGTCCATGGCGGTAAGCATCTATGTTACCGGCGCCTTCCACGAAGACGGCTTTGCCGATGTATGCGATGGATTTGGCGGCGGCTATACCCGTGACCGTGTCCTGGCCATCATGAAGGATTCGCGGATAGGCGCTTACGGCGCCATCGGAATTGGCCTGATGCTCGCCCTGAAGTTCGCGGCTCTCGTGTCCCTTGACCCTGTCGCCGTCCTGGCCTGCTTGCTGGTGGCGCATCCCTTGTCGCGCCTGCTTTCGGCGGCGCTGATCTGGCGCATGGCGTATGCGCGGGATGAGGGCAAGGCAAAACCGTTGGCGGAACGCATGACGACCACGGAGTTCCTGGTGGCCATGGCGACAGCCTGCGTGCCTTTGCTGGCGGCCGGGTTGCTGGATTGGTTGCCCTGGAACGCCATTGCGGCTGGGCTGGCGCTGTCCTGCCTGGCAATGGCCTGGCTGGCCAGGCTTTTCGCGCGGCGCATCGGCGGCTTTACCGGCGACTGCCTTGGTGCCGTCCAGCAGGCATCCGAATGCGCATTCTATCTGGGCGTCGTGGCCGCATTGGGCGGCGGGGCCTGGCAAGCGGCATGACAACGGAAGGGCGCCTGTATCTCGTCCGGCATCCCCGCCCCGATCTGCCGGGCGAAATTTGCTATGGGGCGTCCGATATCTCCGTATCGGCCGTGGAGCGGGAACGGGTGGCGCTGGCGCTCGCGGAGTCGCTGCCGCGCGGGCTGCCCTTGTACACCAGCCCTTTGTTGCGCTGCGCGGACCTGGCGCGGCGCCTCGCGGAGCTGTTGGAAAGCGACCTCCCGGTAGCGGATCGGCGGCTGCGGGAATTGGACTTCGGCGCCTGGGAAATGCTGGGCTGGACCGATGTCCCGCGCGCGGAAGTCGACGCCTGGGGGGAAGATCTCGTCGACTATCGCCCAGGCGGCGGCGAGAACGTGCGGGACATGGCCAGGCGCGTCCATGCGGCGTACCGTGATCTGATGGCGTCCGGCAAGGACAGCGTCGTCGTTTGCCACGCCGGCACCATACGCGTGCTTCTCGCCTGCCACGTCCACGCCCCAACGCCCGCGGAAGATGGCGCCAGCGTCATCGACGCCATTGCGCGCCGGGCGACGACCGGCCGCGTCGATATCGCGTTCGGAGGCGTGACAGTGCTGGAGCGGGGTCAGCCCCCGCACGGGGTCTGACCCATCATATCGAGCAGTCCCCCGTGGAGACAGACCCCATCCGGGGTCTGTCCCCTATTGGACGGCCCAGGGCTGAGGGGTCAGACCCCGAATGGGGTCTGACCCCCGGGAAGTCTTACAATGGAGGCCTTGTTCATCGCCAGGTAGCCCCGTGTCCTATCCAACCTTGCCTTATCCACTTGCTTCCTATACGCATGGCGCCGAGTTCGCGCGATTGCTTGGAGAACGTATCCTGATCCTCGATGGGGCCATGGGCACCATGATTCAGCAATACAAGCTCGGGGAAACGGACTTCCGAGGCGAACGGTTTGCCGAGCACCACAAGGACGTCAAGGGCAACAACGAACTGCTGTCCCTGGTCCGGCCCGACATCATCGCCGAGATTCATCGCGCCTACCTCGAAGCAGGCGCCGATGTCATCGAGACCAATACCTTCGGTGCCTGCGCGATCGCGCAGGGCGACTACGATCTGCCCGAGCTCGCCTACGAGATGAACCTGGAGTCGGCGCGGCTCGCGCGCGAGGCCTGCGATGCCTACAGCACGCCGGATCGCCCCCGTTTCGTCGCCGGCGCGCTGGGTCCACAGCCCAAGACGGCGTCGATCTCGCCCGACGTGAACGATCCAGGCGCCCGCAATGTGACGTTCGAGCAATTGCGCGATGCCTATATCGAGCAGATGAACGGCTTGCTGGACGGCGGCATCGACATCGTCCTGATCGAGACCATCTTCGATACGCTCAACGCCAAGGCTGCCATATTCGCGGTGGAGACCGTGTTCGAGGAACGCGGCGTACGCTTGCCTGTCATGATCTCGGGCACCGTGACCGACGCGTCCGGCCGCATCCTGTCGGGCCAGACCGTCGAGGCGTTCTGGAATTCGGTGCGCCATGCGCGGCCCATCACCATCGGCCTGAATTGCGCGCTGGGCGCGGCCCTCATGCGTCCCTACATCGCCGAACTTTCCAAAATCTGCGATACCTACGTCTGTGTCTATCCCAACGCCGGATTGCCCAACCCCATGGCGGAAACCGGCTTCGACGAAACGCCTTCCGACACCTCGTCGCTGCTGGAGGAATTCGCCCGCGCGGGGCTCGTCAACATGGCGGGCGGCTGCTGCGGCACGACGCCGGACCATATTCGCGCCATCGCCGGCAAAGTGGCGGAACTGCCTTCACGCATCGTCCCGGACATTCCGGTCAAGACGCGTCTTTCTGGGCTGGAGCCCCTGACCATAGACGAGGACACCTTGTTCGTGAACGTGGGCGAACGCGCCAACGTGACGGGCAGCAAGATGTTCCTGCGCCTGATACGCGAGGAAAAATACGACGAGGCGCTGGCGGTGGCGCGCCAGCAGGTCGAGAACGGCGCGCAGATCATCGACGTCAATATGGACGAAGCCATGCTCGATTCCGCGGTGTGCATGCGCCGCTTCCTGAACATGATCGCGTCCGAGCCCGACATCGCGCGCGTTCCCATCATGATAGACAGCTCGAAATGGGAGGTCATCGAACAAGGGCTGCGCTGCGTGCAGGGCAAGCCGGTGGTCAATTCGATCTCCATGAAGGAAGGCGTCGAACCCTTCCTGGAGCACGCGCGCCTGTGCCGGAAGTACGGGGCGGCGGTGGTCGTCATGGCCTTCGACGAGCAGGGCCAGGCGGACTCCCTGGAGCGGCGCAAGGAGATCTGCGAGCGCGCCTATCGTCTTTTGGTCGACGAGGTCGGTTTTCCGCCGGAAGACATCATCTTCGATCCCAATGTCTTCGCCATCGCGACCGGCATCGAGGAACACAACCACTACGCCGTCGACTTCATCGAGGCCACCGGCTGGATCACGCGGAACCTGCCCTACGCGCGCGTGTCAGGCGGCATTTCCAACGTCAGCTTCTCGTTCCGCGGCAACGAAACGATGCGGGAGGCCATACATGCCGTCTTCCTCTATCACGCCATCCGCGAGGGCCTGACGATGGGCATCGTCAATGCGGGGCAGCTTGGCGTGTACCAGGATATCGACAAGAAAGTGCTCGACATGGTCGAGGACGTGGTGCTGGATCGCGAGCCGCCCCTGGGCAAGACGGATCCTGACGACGAGCGCTCGCCGACCGAGCGTCTGGTCGAGCTGGCGGAAACGATCAAGGGTTCCGGCGCGAAAAAGGAAGAGGACCTCAGCTGGCGCGAGCAGCCGGTGGAGGGCCGCTTGTCGCATGCGCTGGTGCATGGCATTACGACCTATATCGTCGAGGACACCGAAGAGGTCCGCCAGAAGATAGCCGCGGCGGGCGGGCGGCCCATCCAGGTCATCGAAGGCCCCCTGATGGACGGCATGAACGTGGTGGGCGACCTGTTCGGCGCCGGCAAGATGTTCCTGCCCCAAGTGGTGAAGTCAGCGCGCGTCATGAAACAGGCCGTGGCCCATCTCATTCCCTTCATCGAGGAGGAAAAGCGCCAGATCGCGGCGGCGGGGGGCGATGTCCGCTCCAAGGGCAAGATCGTGATCGCGACGGTCAAGGGCGATGTGCACGATATCGGCAAGAACATCGTATCCGTCGTACTGGAATGCAATAACTTCGAAGTCGTGAACATGGGCGTCATGGTGCCCTGTTCCGAAATCCTGGCCAAGGCGAAAGAAGAGGGCTGCGATATCGTAGGCTTGTCCGGCCTGATCACGCCCAGCCTCGAAGAAATGGCATACGTGGCGTCTGAAATGCAGCGCGACGAATACTTCCGCGAGCGCAAGCTGCCCTTGCTGGTAGGCGGGGCGACCACCAGCCGCGTCCATACCGCCGTCAAGATTGCTCCGAATTACGAGGGGCCGGTGATCTACGTGCCGGACGCCAGCCGCTCGGTGGGCGTGGCCACCAATCTCATGTCGGATCAGGTGGCCACCTATCTGGAAGAGGTGGCCGCTGAATACGAGCTGGTGCGGACACGCCACGCGAATCGCAAGGCGACGCCGCTCATCACCCTGGAAGAAGCCCGCGCGGATCGCCCGGAAATCGACTGGTCGAGCTATACACCGCCTCGCCCGAAGTTCATCGGCCGGCGCACCTTCAAGAACTACGACCTTTCCGAAATCGTCGACTTCCTGGACTGGACGCCGTTCTTCCAGACCTGGAGCCTGTTCGGGCAGTTTCCAGCCATTCTCGACGACAAGGTCGTGGGCGAACAGGCCCGCAAGGTCCACGCCGAAGGGCAGGCGATGCTCAAGAAGATCATCGATGGCCGTTGGCTGACCGCCAATGGGGTGGTCGCTTTTTATCCTGCCAACACGATCAACCAGGAAGACATCGAGATCTATTCCGATGAGTCGCGCTCAGAGGTGTTGTTCACCTGGCGCAACCTGCGGCAGCAGACGGCCAAGCGCGAAGGCGTGGACAACAAATGCCTGGCGGACTACATCGCGCCCAAGGAAAGCGGCGTGGTGGACTACATCGGCATGTTCGCCGTCACGGGCGGGCTGGGCATCGAAAAGCACGACCAGCGCTTCCTGGCCGAGGGCGACGATTATTCCAGCATCATGCTCAAGTCGATCGCGGACCGGCTGGCCGAAGGGTTCGCCGAATGTCTGCATGCGCGGGTGCGCCGCGACCTGTGGGGTTATGTGCCGGACGAATCCATGAGCAACGAGGACATCATCGCCGAGAAGTACCAGGGCATCCGTCCCGCGCCGGGCTACCCCGCCTGCCCCGAGCATGTGGTCAAGAAGGAGATGTTCCGGGTCATGGACTGCGAGGACATCGACATGCAACTGACCGACAGCTATGCGATGTTTCCCGCTTCCAGCGTATCGGGCTTCTATTTCAGCCATCCCAAGTCCCAGTATTTCAACGTAGGCAATATCGGCGGCGACCAGCTTGCCGATTACATCCGGCGCAGCGGACGCGAAGAGGAAGACGTACGCCGGACCCTGGCGAGCGTGCTTCGATGAGCCACCTGGCCTGACCATGCAGAACCGGCGCAAGGCACTGGGCGATTTCCTGAGGCAGGCGCGGGCCCGCGTCACGCCCGAGTCCCTGGGCCTGCCGGCGGGCAGCCGCCGCCGGACGCCGGGGTTGCGCCGAGAGGAAGTCGCCCAGCTGTGCGGCATCAGCGCCACCTGGTATACCTGGATCGAACAAGGGCGCGATGTGTCGGTGTCTCCGGCGGTACTGGGCAGGCTGGCGTCCGTGCTGAACCTGGCGCGCGCCGAACGCCACTATCTTTTCAGCATGGCGGACTGCGCCGACCCCGATCACGATTCCGATGCGGTCCTGCCCTTGCCGTCCCGGCTGGCAGATTGCGTTCACAGCATTACCGCGCCCGCCTATATCCTGGATCGCTGCTGGAATGTGCTGGCGCGCAACGATGCCTTGCTTCACCTCTTCGATGGCTGGCCCGACCGCGACGCTTCCCCGAATCTGTTGCGCTACATCTTCCTGGATCCGGCCGCGCGCAGCCTCGTCGTGGATTGGGAACAGCGCGCCAGCCGCGTCGTCGCCGAATTCCGGGCGGATGCCGGCACGCACGCCGACGAAGCCGACGTGCGTGCCGTGCTGGATGAACTTCAGCAGTCCAGCACCGTGTTCGCGCATTGGTGGATCCGCCACACGGTAGTGGATCGGGAAGGCGGCCTGCGGGAATTCAATCATCCCTCCGACGGCGTCCTGCTGTACCAGCAGATCACCTTCCGGCTGGCGACACGGCCGGACTGCAAGCTGGTGATGCTGCTGGAGGATGAATGAGGGGTCAGACCCCGGAGCCTCCGAGAATTGAGGGGTCAGACCCCGGAGGCTCCGAGAATTGAGGGGTCAGACCCCGTACGGGGTCTGACCCCATGATCCAGCGGATCGCGCATTGGGTCTGACCCCTCGAACCGCTTAACGGTTCTTGCGCAAGTTCGCGCCCGCGGCGGGATCCAGCTTCATGAAAGAGAAGACCGAGCTGGCGGTGATCAGGCCGATCACGACGAAGCCCCACATGATGTCGACCAGGTCGAGTTCCGCGCCGCCGCGCCAGCTCATGCTCAGATTGAGCGTCACGGCGGCGCAGGCCACGCCCACGCTGATGCCCAACTGCTGGGCCGTGGCCGAGAAGCTGCTGGCCCGGCTCATCTGCGCCGAGCACAGGTCGGCGTAAGCCAGCGTGTTGACGGCAGTGAACTGCAGCGACCGGAAGAAGCCCCCGATGACCAGCACGACCGCCATGATCCAGACCGGCGTGTCCGCCCGGAACAGCGCGCAAAGGGCCACGAACACGGCGGTCAGCAAGGCGTTGACGACCAGGATTCTCTTGAAGCCCATGCGGTCGATGACCGGCGCCGCCGCGAGCTTCATCAATAGCGCCCCGCCTGCGCTGGTGAACGTGATCATGCCCGCGGCGAAAGGCGACAGGCCGAATCCCACCTGCAGCATGATGGCCAGCAGAAAAGGCGTCGCGCCCACCGCGAAGCGGCACAGATTGCCGCCCAGCGTGGAAATGGCGAAAGTGGGCGTGCGCAGCAAGGATAGGTCTATGATGGGGTGTTCGGCGCGGCGCGCGTGGCGGACATACAGCAAGGCGCAAGCGACGCCGACGATGATCAGGCCGATCAGCTGAAGCGGCGGCAGGGCCCGATGGCCGATGGCCTCGAATCCCGACACCAGGGCGGCAATGCTGATGGCGCTCAGGAGGAAGCCCGGCCAGTCCAGCTTGTGCGGCGCGACGGGATAGTCATCGCTGATGTAGCGCAGGATCAGGAAAATGCCCGCGATGCCGACCGGCACATTGATCAGGAAGATCCAATGCCAGGAAAAGTAGGTCACCAGGAAGCCGCCCAGCGGCGGACCGATGATGGGCCCGAACAGCGCCGGCATGGAAAGAAAGGACATGGCCTTGAGCAAGTCCTTCTTGGGAATCTTCCGAAGCAGGATGATGCGGCCCACGGGCACCATCATGGCGCCGGCCAGGCCCTGGACCACCCGGGAGACGATCAGCTGGGTCAGGGATTCCGACAGAGCACAGGTGATCGAACTGAGTGTGAACAGCGCGACGGCCGCCAGGAATACCCGCCTGGACCCGAAACGGTCGGCCGCCCATCCGCTGACCGGCACGAACACCGCCACGGCCAGCAGGTAGCTGGTGATGGCAACGTTCATGCGCACGACACTGGTGTCCAGGGCTTCGGCCATGGCCGGCAGGGCGGTGGCGACGACGGTCGAGTCCAGCATCTGCATGAACAGGGCGCATCCCACGATGAACGGTATCATGCGTACCGCCTGTTTTTCGTGATGGGAAAGCGGAGGTTCTTCGGGCGTTGCGGGTGTCTCGGTCGGCATCAGGGCTTTTTATTGCGCGGGAGTGAAGTAAACTTCACTTTTATCGGTCAATCTTTTGCAGTGGCAAAGACGCATTATGGCAAAGAATTACGAGTCGGAAATCACTCAATTCATCAAAAAGTACAAGGCGGAACATCCTGACACCGAAGCGCGCCAGCGCGAAGGGCGCAGCCGCCTGTGGGATAAGCAGCTCGACCCCGAATACCAGGAAGGCTTCCGGGCCGGCCGGATCCCGCAGAAGCCCTATGTCTACCAGACGGACTGACGTTTCCGCATGTCCGCTTCGCGGGGCTCCGCCGGCGAATTGAACGCGCTCGTCGATCCGCCCATAGACAGCACGCCCGATGTCGTCGACAGCGTGGCATTGGCGCGCCTGTATGGCGAGCCCTTGTTCGCCATACCTCAGGATCTCTACATCCCGCCGGACGCGCTCGAAGTCTTCCTGGAAACCTTCGAAGGGCCGCTGGATCTCCTGCTCTATCTCATCCGCAAGCAGAATTTCAACGTGCTCGACATCCCCATGGCGGAGGTCACCCAGCAGTATCTGTCGTATGTCGAACAGATCCGCAAGCATAATCTCGAACTTGCGGGGGAATACCTTCTCATGGCGGCGATGCTCATCGAGATCAAGTCGCGCATGCTGCTGCCCGTCAAGAAAACCGACACGGGCGAAGAACCCGACGATCCGCGGGCCGAGCTGGTCAGGCGGCTGCTCGAATACGAGCAAATGAAGCTCGCGGCCCGGAAGCTCGATGCCCTGCCGCAGCTGGGCCGCGACTTCCAGCGCTCCCATGCCCTGATGGACCTCACCATCGAACACGCCTTGCCGGAAGTCAGCCCCGAGGACTTGCGCAGTGCCTGGCTGGACATCATGCGCCGCGCGCGCCTGAATGCCCATCACCGGATCACGCGTGAACAATTGTCGGTCCGCGACCACATGAGCCAGATCCTGCGCCGCCTCAGCGACGTCCGCTACATGGAGTTCACCGAACTGTTCATCGAGCGCATCCAGCAGGGCGACGGCGCGCCCATCGTGGTCGTCCATTTCCTGGCCATGCTGGAGCTCGCCCGCGAGTCCTTGCTCGAGATCACGCAAGCAGAGCCATACGCGCCCATTTACGTACGCTTATCCTACACAAGAGCCGACACCTGAAGCAGTTGTCGGCAATCCAGACCGGAGATTTTCGTGAAAGTCGTTCACACCATTGAAGAGTTGCGCGATCAGTTGCGCGGGCAGTTGCGTGTCGCCTTCGTGCCCACCATGGGCAACCTGCATCAGGCGCATCTGTCCCTGATGAAACTGGCGCGTCAGCATGGCGATCCGGTCGTCGCCAGCATTTTCGTCAATCGTCTGCAATTCGGGCCCAACGAAGACTTCGACCAGTATCCGCGCACGCTGGCGGCGGACATCGAGAAGCTCGAGCGCGAGCGCGACGTGTATGTATTGTTTGCGCCCAATGAAAAGGAAATGTACCCCGAGCCGCAGAATTTCCGCATCCAGCCGCCCGCCGACCTGGGCGGCATCCTGGAAGGCGAATTCCGGCCCGGCTTCTTCGATGGCGTCAGCACGGTCGTCATGAAGCTGTTTTCCTGCGTGCAGCCCAGGGTGGCGGTGTTCGGGAAAAAGGACTACCAGCAGCTGATGGTGGTGCGCAACATGTGCCGCCAGTTCCAGCTTCCGGTGCGCATCCTCGCGCACGAAACCGTGCGCGATGCCGATGGCCTGGCCCTGTCGTCGCGCAACATGTATCTGCAGCCGGCCGAGCGGGCGGAAGCGCCGCAGTTGTATGCCAGCCTGCTTGCCGTTCAGGACGGGGTGCTCAAGGGCAATGCGGATGTCGCAGCGCTCGAAGGCGGTGCGCGGCAGCATCTGTCGGGCCGGGGCTGGGACGTCGATTACATTTCACTGCGCCGTCAGCGCGATCTGCTGGCGCCGAGCGCCGAAGAGATCGAGGGCGGCGAACCATTGGTCGTCCTCGCCGCCGCCAAACTGGGCAATACCCGGCTGATAGACAACCTGGAAATCTGTAAGAAGTGACAGGAGATTTGCACCCCCGTCTATGACAGAATGGCCTCCGAAATAACAAGGATACGAGGAGACAATCATGGGGCAACCACACCAGCCTGAAGCTTCGCCGTTCTCGGTGCTCACGCCACGCGAGCGCGACGTCATGGACTACGTGGCGCGCGGCAAGCCCAACAAGATCATCGCGGCCGAACTGGGCGTTTCACAGCGTACGGTCGAAGCCCACCGCGCTCGCATCTTCCAAAAAATGCAAGTCAGGAACGCGGTCGAGCTGGCTCATCGCGTTTTATCGAGCGGGCGGTTCAGCTAGGCTGCGCGGTATCGGCCAGGCTGCAATTCAGCGGTTCGCTCGACAATTCATCAATGCCGTCGATATCGGCTTGACGGGTCAGGCGGTGTTCCACCAGCGGCTGCACATCGTCCAGCGTGACGATACGCAGCACGTTGTCATTGACGAAGCTGAGGCTGGCTTTGCTGGCTTGCTTGTTCTTCAGCATCAGCACAATGCGCAGCGGATCCGTTCCCGTGACATCCCAGCATCCTTGCTGGGTCAGTGGTTTTTGTTCCGTGGAACCCAGCAATGCGGTTCGTGCCCGCCATTCTCCACCGGGCGCAAGGGTCAAGGTAATGCGTGCAGCCGAACACCCGCTGTTGCCCGATGGGCAAGGCACAGTGCCTAGGAAGGTCTTGGGTTCGGTCAGCGGCCTGGCTTTGCTTGTCGTGACACGCTCTTGGGCGGCTTCCGGCTGGGCCTGTGCTTCCTGGCGCCCGAATCCCAGCTGTATCTGGGATGGCGCGCGTGCGCCGCTGCGGCCCTGGGCCTGGTTTTGCGCGTCGGAAAGCGTGCTTTCGCGCGGTACATCGTAATAGCCCGGACGGCTTTGCTGTGCGCAGCCCGCCAAGCCGACGGCAAGCAGCATGGCGCCCAGGGGTTTCAAATAAACGGTGCGTAAATGAAGGGGGCTGGGCATGGCGATCTGGAAGTCCAAAAGACAATATACGAGCATTCTACGCATTAATTGTCCCGTCGGGAAACCTCTGGACGATGCACATGCCGCATGTCGTTGTAGATCACGGCGGCCCGTCGCGCTGCAAGCCTTTCCGGTGCGGCGCCGCAATGGCTGACATGCCGATCGCCGTTCAAGGCGTGTTGCCGGCCCTCGCGGTCGGCGTGGGGGGCATGCTGGCGGGCCGCGCGTGCGCAGGGGTGATCTCCCGCTATGCCAGCCTGGTCGAAAAGGGCCGGAACGTAGATCGCTCCACGCTCCATCTCGCCTTGTTTTCAGGCCTGGGCCCATCCCGGCATTTGGCGCCGGCTCGACCGCGAAGCAAGCTCTTTTGCAGCCTGGCCATGGGGGCCGTGTTGTCGGCGCTGCATGGCCAGGCCGGCCTGGTTCCGGCGTTCTGGGTGCTTGCCTTGGCTGCGGCCATGCTGCTGCTGTTGGCCGGCATCGATATGCGCGTGTCCTTGTTGCCCGATGCCCTGACTCTGCCGCTCATGTGGCTGGGCTTGCTTGCTGCATGGGCCGGGCTCGGCATATCGCTGCATGACGCGTTTGCCGGCGTCGTTTCGGGTTTCCTTTTTCTGGCTGCGCTCGCGCACGGCTTTCGCTGGTTGCGCGGCCGGCAGGGTATTGGCGGGGGCGACATCAAACTGCTGGCCGCGCTTGGGGCATGGATCGGTTGGCAGGACCTGGCCTGGGTATTGCTCACGGCCTCGTGCCTGGGCATTGCCTACGCCATGCTGCGGCAACGCCGCCTTCTTCCACGCGGGGCATATCCGTTCGGCCCGAGCCTGGCTTTGAGCGGAATGGCTGTTTTCATGCAGGGGACTGCGGTACATTCATGGTTTTCATAACAGAAGCGTGCCTCATGTACAAAATCGGCCTCACGGGCGGCATCGGTTCCGGTAAAAGCCGGGTGGCCGACCTTCTCGCGGAATGGGGCGCGGCCGTCATCGACACCGACGTCATTGCCCACGAACTCACCGCGCCCGGAGGCGCCGCCATCGAAACCATACGGCAGCATTTCGGGCCCGATGTCATTGCGCCCACCGGGGCTCTCGACCGCCAGGCCATGCGGGAACTCGTTTTCGAAAGCCCCGAAGCGCGGCAACAACTTGAATCCATTATTCACCCGATGATAAAGTCGGTGGTTCGGCAGCGTGCGGAAGACGCGCAGGGGTGCTATCTTGTCTTCGTGGTTCCCTTGCTGGTCGAGTCCGGGCAGTGGCGAAACCGGGTGGACCGCATATGCGTCGTCGATTGCGACGAAGCGACCCAGATCGACCGCGTACGTGCCCGCAGCGGGCTGACGGAAGAAATTATTACGCGTATCATGTCAGCACAGGCCACGCGCCAGGAGCGCTTGGCCGTTGCCGACGATATAGTGCTCAACGATGCCCATACCAGCGTCGAACTGCTAATCGGCCGCACGCGGTCCTTGCACGAAAAATGGTGCAGGTTGGCGCAGCTGGCCGACTGATCCGCTCAGGTAGGGGCCCCGGTGCCGTTCTGCATCCAGAGGGCGGGCGGTTCCTGGTCAATGAAAAGGTTTTTGGTCGCGTGATTCTTTATGAATATCCTTGCAATGAACGCGTGAGGTCTCTCTTAAGAGTCGAGCATCTGTTCGACCGGCTGTTTTTCTTCGCCAAAGGCGTCGATGTCCATCACCACCAGATATCGGTAGCCACCCTGTTCGATCTGCTCGACATCTGCGACCGCACCGATTTAAGGGGTTCCGTCCTTCAGGACCTGGAACGTCAGCGCGTGGCGCTCAGCGCGTTGCGGCAGCACCCGGGCGTCGATCCCAATACGCTGGACGCCATGCTGGCCCAGATCCAGGGTGCTTCCTCCGACCTCGGCGCGCAGGGTCGCATCGGCCAGGAACTCCGCGACAACGAATGGCTGGCCAGCCTGCGGGGCCGTATCGCGGTCCCCGGCGGGTCGTCCCAGGTCGACATGCCTTCTTATTTTTCCTGGCAGCTCAAACCGCCGGAACAGCGCTCCGTCGACCTCAAGCGCTGGATCACTCCGTTCATGCCCTTGTATAAGGGCCTGGCCCTCATCCTGCGCCTGCTTCGGGATTCCGGCGACGTCGTCGACGTCGTCGCCCGCCAAGGCGCCTACCAGGAAATGCTGGGCGGCAAGATTTTCCAGCTGCTGCGCGTCTGGGTCGACACCGCGCTTGCCATCTTCCCCGAAATGAGCGCCAACAAGTACGTGATCTGGGTGCGTTTTGCGGCCCAGGATCGCGAGCTCAAGCCCCAGCCGGTAACCTCCGATGTCCCGTTCAAGCTGGCACGCTGCAATATCTGAACCTTCTACACAGTTGTTGCGTTCCATTTCAAATTGATCTTTTCGGTGTGTGCCGCGCCGTCGATAGGCGAAAATAGCGCCTGTTTCGTTCGACTCCGGAGATCACAGCATGTCGGATCCTAGTTCCGATCTTTCCACTCGCGGTCCGCGGCGCTGGCCATGGGTATTGGTCCTGCTGTTGCTGGTGGCGGCGGGATACTGGTTCTGGAGTGTCAATCAAGGCAAATCCACCGGCGGCTTTCGCCGTTTCGGCGGCCCCATGGCGGGCGCGTCCGTACCCGTGAAAGTGGCGGTGGTCGAACAAGGCAAGATCGATTACACGCTGAAGGCCATCGGAACGGTAACGGCATTCAACACGGTTACCGTGCGCAGCCGTGTGGATGGCGAGCTGCTCAAACTGGAATTCCAAGACGGCCAGAAAGTCGAGAAAGGCGATGTCCTTGCCCGCATCGATCCGCGCAATTACCGGATTCAGCTGGATCAGGCGCTCGGGCAGCAAAAACAGAACGAGGCGCAGCTGAAGAATGCCCAGAAGGACTTGCAGCGCTATCAGCTTCTGTACAAGCAGAACTCCATCGCCCGACAGCAGGTGGATGCCCAGGAAGCTCTGGTTCAGCAACTGATCGGCGCCCGGACCTCCGACCAGGCGGCGGTGGACAATGCCCGCCTGCAGCTGGAATACACCGACATCGTCGCGCCGATCTCGGGACGGCTAGGGCTGCGCCGGGTCGACGAAGGCAATATCGTCAATGCGTCCAGCACGGACGGCCTCGTCGTCATCACCCAGACTCAGCCTGTTTCCGTGCTGTTCACGCTGCCCCAGGCACAACTGGCGGACGTCCTGGCCCAATTGCGTACCGGAAACACGCTTGCGGTCGAGCTCTACGACCGGGACGACATCCGCAAGCTCGCGGACGGCGAACTCATGTCCCTGGACAACCAGATCGATGTCGCGACCGGCACGGTCAAGATGAAAGCGCGTTTCGCCAATGAGGACGAATCGCTGTTTCCCAATCAGTTCGTCAACGTCCGCTTGAAGGTCGAGACGCGGCAGGCATTGGTGCTTCCGACCCAGGCCATCCAGCAGGGCTCGATCGGTCCCTTTGTCTATTTGATCGATGAACAGAACAAGTCGCGCATACAGGCGATCTCGACCGGCCGCGTCGACGGGCGGCGCATCGAGATCCTGTCGGGCCTGTCGGCCGGGCAGCGGGTCGTGACCGAAGGCACCGACCGCTTGCGCGATGGCGCGGCGGTGGAAATCACCGAGCCTGGCATGGACAAGCCGGTGGCCGCGGCGACGGCGCGGCCGACGGGTGGCGGGGCGCCGTCTTCCCGCAGGAACCGCCCGTGAATCTTTCCCGTCTGTTCATCCTGCGTCCGGTGGCCACCACCCTGGCCATGGTCGCCTTGCTGATTTCCGGCATGCTGGCCTATCGCCTGCTTCCGGTGTCGGCGTTGCCGCAAGTCGATTACCCGACCATACAGGTCAGCACCCTGTATCCGGGCGCGAGCCCGGACGTCGTCACCGCGCTGGTGACTTCCCCGCTGGAGCGCCAGTTCGGCCAGATGGCCGGCATGACGCAGATGATGTCCTCGAGCTCGGGCGGATCCTCGGTCATCACTCTGCAATTCGATCTGGATCTGCCGCTGGACGTCGCGGAACAGGAAGTGCAGGCCGCCATCAATGCGGCGTCGAACCTGCTGCCCAACGATTTGCCCGCGCCGCCCATCTACAACAAGGTCAATCCGGCCGATACGCCGGTCATCAGCCTGGCGGTCACCTCGCCGACCTTGCCGCTGCACCAGGTGCGAGACCTGATCGATATCCGCGTGGCGCAGAAGCTTTCGCAGATCTCCGGCGTCGGGCTGGTCAGCATCGCCGGCGGCCAGCGCCCCGCGGTGCGCATACAGGCCAATCCGGGCACGCTGGCGGCGCGCGGCCTGACCCTTTCCAGCCTGCGTTCAGCCATCGTCGGCGCCAACGTCAACCAGCCCAAAGGAAACCTGGACGGTCCGGAGCGGTCGACCACCATCAATGCCAACGATCAGCTGAAATCGATCGAGGATTACGAGTCGCTCATCATTGCCTACCAGGACGGGGCGCCCCTGCGGCTGCGCGATGTGGCCGATGCGCAGCAGGACGCCGAGAACATCCGGCAGGCGGCGTGGATGGGCGCGACGCCGGCCATCTTGCTGAACGTCCAGCGGCAGCCGGGCGCCAACGTGATCGAGGTCGTGGACCGGGTCAAGCAACTGCTGCCTTCGTTGCGGCAGTCCCTGCCGGCGGGCGTGGATGTTTCCGTGGCGGCGGACCGCACGGAAACCATACGCGAATCCATCCGCCACGTGCAGATCGAGCTGATGCTGGCCGTAGCGCTGGTGGTGCTCGTCACCTTCGTGTTCCTGCGCAGCTGGCGCGCCACCTTCATACCCAGCGTGGTCGTGCCGCTTTCCTTGGTGGGCACGTTCGGCATCATGTACCTGGCCGGCTTCAGCGTCAACAACCTGACCCTGATGGCGCTGACGATCGCCACCGGTTTCGTCGTGGACGACGCCATCGTCATGATCGAGAACATTGCGCGGCACATCGAGGAGGGCGAGAGCGCCTTGACGGCTGCGCTCAAGGGCGCGTCGCAGATCGGTTTCACGCTGGTGTCGCTGACCTTGTCATTGATCGCGGTGCTGATTCCCTTGCTGTTCATGAGCGACGTCATCGGCCGCTTGTTCCGCGAGTTCGCCATCACGCTGTCGGTGGCCATACTGCTGTCGCTCGTCATTTCGCTGACGCTGACGCCCATGATGTGCGCGCGCATGCTCAAGCCGGAATCCGAAATGCATTACGGACGTTTCCAGCGGAAAGCGGGCCAATGGATGGACGACCTGACGCATTCCTACGATCGCGGGCTGCGATGGGTCCTGGATCATCAGCGCATCACCTTGTGGTTCGCTCTGGGGACGCTCGTCCTGACGGGGCTGCTGTACCTTGCCGTACCGAAGGGATTCTTCCCGCAGCAGGACACGGGCCTGATCCAGGCCATCAGCCAGGGCCCGCAAACCGTTTCCTTCGCGTCCATGTCGCAGAGGCAGCAGCAGGCAGTGATGCGCATCCTGGAAGACCCGGACGTCGAAACCGTTACCTCCTTCATCGGCATAGACGGGACCAACGCCACCCTGAACACGGGCCGCATGCAGATTGCGCTGAAACCGCTCGACCAGCGCAGCGATACCGCCGGCGCCATCATCGAACGCCTAAATACCGCGCTGCTGGCGCTGCCCGACATCCAGGTGTACATGCAGCCCGTGCAGGACCTGACGGTCGACGACAAAGTCAGCCGCACGCAATATCAGATGACGCTTTCGCATCCGGATCACGGGACCTTGCTGTCTTGGACACCGCGATTCGTGGACGCATTGAGGCAGCTCGCGCCCTTGCGGGACGTGGTCGACGACCTGCAGGGCGGCGGCCTTGAAACCACGCTGGTCATCGACCGCGATGCCGCCGCACGCCTGGGCATCAGCAATTCGACCATAGACGAGGCGCTTTACGACGCCTTCGGACAGCGTCTCATCTCCACCATCTTCACTCAGTCCGCGCAGTACAGGGTGGTGCTGGAGGTCGCGCCGCAGTATCGCCAAAGCCCAGCGGCGCTGGCGCAGATCTACTTGCCCACCGAAAGCGGCACGCCGGTGCCGATCAGCAGCGTGGCGCGCTTCGAGCAGAACAGCGCCTTGCTGTCCATAGACCGGCTGGGCCAGTTCCCCGCCACCACGATCTCCTTCAATCTGGCACCCGGCGCGGCATTGTCGGACGCGGTCGAGGCCATCCGCGCCGCGCAGGCGGAACTGGGCATGCCGGATTCCGTCGACCTGCGTTTCCAGGGGGCGGCGCGCGCCTTCCAGGCGTCCTTGTCCAGCACGCTGTGGCTGATGCTGGCCGCCGTGGTGACCATGTATATCGTGCTGGGCATTCTGTACGAAAGCTATATCCATCCCGTCACCATCCTGTCGACGCTGCCGTCCGCCGCCATCGGCGCCTTGCTGGCGCTGCTGCTGACCGGCGCCGACCTGGACATGATCGGCGTGATCGGCATCATCCTGCTGATCGGCATCGTGAAGAAGAACGCGATCATGATGATCGACTTTGCACTGGATGCGGAGCGCTCGCGCGGGCTGGATCCGCGCTCCGCCATCCATGAGGCGGCCTTGCTGCGGTTCAGGCCCATCCTCATGACGACGCTGGCGGCGCTGTTCAGCGCCATCCCGCTGATGCTCGCGACCGGATCCGGCGCAGAGCTGCGCCAGCCCCTGGGGCTCGTGATGGTGGGCGGACTGCTGTGCAGCCAGGTGCTCACGCTCTTCACCACGCCGGTCATATACCTGATGTTCGATCGCCTGGCCCATGCGCGGCGGCGCAGGGAACCGCGGGCCGGCGCGCCCCACGGGTTGCACCCATGAGGTTCTTTTCTCTCTTCATCATGCGGCCCGTGGCGACGACGCTGTCCTGTCTCGCGCTGGTGATGTCGGGGGCGCTGGCCTATTTCTTCCTGCCTGTCTCGCCGCTGCCTCAAGTGGACTTTCCCATGATCTCGGTGACCGCCAGCATGGCGGGGGCCAGCCCCGAGACCATGGCGTCCAGCGTGGCCACCCCGCTGGAGCAGTCGCTGGGCTCCATCGCCGGCCTGAGCGAAATGAGTTCGCGCAGCACCGAGGGGTCCACGCGCATTTCACTGATGTTCGACATGGACCGGGACATCAACAGCGCCGCGCGCGACGTGCAGGCCGCCATCAACGCGGCGCGCAGTCTTTTGCCTTCCAATCTGCGCAACAACCCGACCTATCGCAAGGTCAATCCGTCTTCCGCGCCCATCGTGGTGCTCGCCCTGACTTCAGACACCGCCACCCAGGGCGAGCTGTACGACCTGGCATCCACCGTGCTGGCGCAGAAACTTTCCCAAGTGACGGGCGTGGGCGAGGTCGAGGTCGGGGGCAGTTCCTTGCCGGCCATACGCGTCAGCCTGAACCCCAAGGCGCTGGCAGCCGCCGGCGTCGCCCTGGACGAGGTGCGTTCGGCGCTGTCCAACGCCAACACCATGCGGCCCAACGGCATCGTGGAGAACGACAGCCACCATTGGCAAATCAGTTCCGGCAGGCAGCTCACCCGGGCCGAACAGTATCGGCCGCTGATCGTTGCCTGGCGCGACGGCTCGCCCATCCGCCTGAGCGACGTCGCCACCGTCGAGGATTCGGTCGAGAACCTTTTCAACATGGGGTTCTTCAACGACCGCCCCGCGGTGTTGCTGACGGTGCGCCGCCAGGCCGATGCCAACATCATCGAAACGGTGGACACCATCCACACCCAGCTTCCCGCTTTCGAAGCCATGCTGCCCGCCCATGTGTCGCTCACGCTTGCGCAGGACCGCACGCCCAGCATCCGGGCATCCCTGCACGAAGCCGAGATCACGCTGGTCATTGCCGTGGTGCTGGTCGTGCTGGTGGTGCTGCTGTTCCTGGGCAATCTGCGTGCGGCGCTGATTCCCGCGGTTGCCGTACCGGCCTCATTGATCACGACCTTCAGTCTGATGCTGCTGTTCGGCTATACGCTGAACACGATTTCCTTGATGGCGCTCATCGTGGCAACCGGCTTCGTGGTGGACGACGCCATCGTGGTCCTGGAAAACATCATGCGCCATCTGGAAAAAGGCATGTCGCCGCTGCGGGCCGCGATACGCGGTGTGCGCGAAGTGGGCTTCACCGTGCTGGCCATGAGCCTTTCCCTGGTGGCGGTATTCATACCCATGCTGCTGATGGGCGGGGTTGTCGGTCGCCTTTTCAAGGAGTTCGCCGTCACCCTTTCGGTATCCATCCTGGTTTCGCTGCTGATTTCCGTCACGGTGACGCCCATGATGTGCGCGCGGCTGCTTCGAGTGGAAGCCGGAAAGGGACGCCGGGCGGGCTTGCTGCGGCGGATGCTGAGCTCCATGGGGGATTTCTTCTGGAATGGCTACAAGTCTTCGCTGGGGTGGGCGCTGCGCCACAGCCGGACGATGATGCTGTTGCTTGCGGCCACCATAGGCCTGAACGTCTATTTGTACACGGTCGTGCCGAAGGGCTTTTTTCCGCAGCAGGACACCGGGCAACTGATGGGTTTCTTCCGGGTGGATCAGGGCACGTCGTTCCATGCCATGAAGCCCAAGCTGGAGCACTTCCGCAACATATTGCTGAAGGATCCCGCGATCGCGAGCATCACCGGCTTTGGTGGAGGCCGGGGCGGAAGCAATTCCAGCTTCATGATGATACAGCTCAAGCCGCTCGAAGAGAGAAAAGCCAGCGCCATCCAGGTGGTGAACCGCTTGCGCGGCCAGTTGCAGGGCGTGCCCGGAGCGCGTTTGACGCTCGTGCCGCAGCAGGACATCTTCGTGGGCGGCAGGATGGACAGCGGCGGCTCTTACGATTACGGCCTGCTGGGCAGCGAGCTCTCCATTTTGAAGGAATGGCTGCCGCGGGTGCAGCAGGCCTTGGTGGGGCTGCCGGAACTCGTCGACGTGGACACCGACATCGAGGACAAGGGCAGGCGGGTGGAGCTCGTGATAGACCGCGATGCGGCCACGCGTCTGGGCGTGAACATGTCCATGATCGCCGCAACGCTCAATAATTCCTTCAGCCAGCGCCAGATATCGGTCATCTACGGGCCGCTGAATCAATACCATGTCGTGATGGGCGTGGACCAGCGCTACGCCCAGGATGCCGAATCGCTCAAGCAGGTCGAAGTGGTGACCGGCGACGGCAGCCGCGTCCCGCTGTCTGCGTTCACCCGCTTCGAGGTCGGCAATTCGCCGCTCAGCGTGCGGCATGAAGGCCTGTTCGCTTCGGAGTCCATCTCCTTCAGCCTGGCGCCCGGGGTCTCGCTCGAGCAGGCTACCCGCGCGGTGGAAGAGGCCGTGGCGCGCACCGGATTGCCGACCCAGCAAATACAGGCGGGCTTCCAGGGCACGGCGCAGGCTCTTCAGCAATCGATGGCACAGCAGCCCTGGCTGATTCTCGCCGCGCTATTGACGATGTACATCGTGCTCGGGATGCTTTATGAAAGCTACATCCATCCGATCACCATATTGTCCACACTGCCCTCGGCGGGCATTGGCGCCTTGCTAGCGCTGATGCTGGTCGGCGAGGAGTTCTCGCTGATCGCATTGATCGGCGTGTTTCTTCTGATCGGCATCGTCAAGAAGAATGCCATCATGATGGTGGATTTCGCGCTCCTGGCGGAAAGGCGGGAAGGCATATCCTCGCGGGAGGCCATCCATCAGGCATGCCTGGTGCGCTTCCGTCCCATCATGATGACGACCATTTCCGCGCTTTTTGGCGCTCTTCCCTTGGTGCTCGCCTCGGGTGCCGGCGTGGAGATGCGCCGTCCGCTAGGCCTGACCATCGTGGGCGGACTGATACTCAGCCAGATGCTCACCCTGTACACGACCCCGGTCGTGTATCTCTACCTGGACAAGCTGAGCCTGTGGGCCAGGCGCCGGCGCGCGGCGAGGGCGGAAGGCGGGCCCCATGAACTTCGGAACATATGATGACAGAAGAGTTGTTGCCCATGCCGCGCTCCTTGCGCGCAATACGCAGCTTCGCAGTAACGGGCCTGGCCCTGGTGCTCTCGGCCTGTGCCGTGGGGCCGGACTACCGGCGGGTCGACGCGGCGGTGGGCGACGCCTATAAACATGCTTCTTCCACGCAACAGGCGGCTGCGGTCCAAGCGGGAGTGAATCCGGGCTGGATACCGGCCAATGCGTCCGGAGCCGTCCTGCGCAGCGATTGGTGGCAGCTGTTCAACGACCCCGTGTTGTCGGAACTGATGCAAGCACTGATCGGCGCCAACCTGAGCATAGTCCAGGCGGAAGCCCAGTATCGGCAGGCGCAGGCGCAATTGCAGGGCGCGCGTTCGGGCTTCTTTCCCACGGTCGGCGCATCCAGCTCCATGAGCCGCTCGGGCGCGGGCAGCGGCGGCACTTCCTCGAACGCATCCAGCGCCGGAAACCAGTATTCATTGAGCGGAACCGTTAGCTGGGAGCCCGACCTTTGGGGCAGGGTAAGGCGAACGGTCGAAGCCGGCGAGGCGGGGCTGCAGGCCAGCGGGGCGGATTTGGCTGCGACCCGACTGAGCATGCAGTCCGCCCTGGCGCAGACCTATTTCGAACTGCGGGTGATGGACGCGGAACGCCGCCTGATGCAGAAAACCGTAGAGGCTTACAAGCAGTCTTTGGCCTTGACGCGGAATCGCTACGATGCCGGCATCGCGGCGCAGGCCGACATTGAAATCTCGACGGCGCAGCTTGAGAATGCCAGGGCCCAGGCCCTGGCGCTGGAGCGGCAGCGCGTACAGCTGGAAAATGCCATCGCCGTCCTGCTTGGCCGGGCGCCCGCGGAATTTTCTCTGCCCGAGACCACTGTCGCGGCACGTGTGCCCGTCGTGCCCGTCGCGCTGCCTTCTGAGCTGCTGCTCAGGCGCCCGGACGTCATTGCCGCGGAGCGCCGTACCGCGCAGGCGAACGCCCGCATCGGCGTCGCCCAGGCCGCCTGGTTTCCGGACCTGACCCTTACCGCACAGGGTGGTTTTCGCAGCGGCCAGTGGGCGCAGTGGCTGACGGCCCCCGCCAGCTTCTGGTCGCTGGGACCGGCACTGGCCTTGACCATCTTCGACGGTGGGGCCCGCGAAGCCCAGGTCCGGGAGGCCCGGGCCGCTTACGACGTCCAGTCCGCCGGTTATCGGCAGACGGCCCTCACGGCCCTGCGCGAAGTAGAGGACTATCTGGTGCAACTGACGGTGCTGGGCCAGGAGCAAGTGGTCCAGGGCCGCGCACTGGCGGCGGCCAGGGAGTCGCTGCGGCTGACGCAGAATCAATACCAGGCGGGGCTCATCGACTATCTCAGCGTGGTGCAGGTCGAAACCACCGCCCTTAACTCAGAGCGATCTGCCCTGGCCCTGGTCGCCAGCCGGCTCGCCGCCAGCGTCCAGCTCATCGCGGCGCTGGGTGGCGGTTGGGAGGGGTTGGAGGGGTCAGACCCCGTACGGGGTCTGACCCCGGATTAAGCAAAGGGTCAGACCCCGCATGGAGGTCTGACCCTACACCCCCCGAATTCCCGCGATGCCATGCGCGCCATGGCGACGCGCGTCCGTCAGTGTGGCGGCGGACTGCCCGCCTATCGCAAAGACCGGCAGTCCGGCGTTTTCGGCCAGTTTCGCGAAGCCGGCCCAGCCCATGCCCGGCACGCCGGGATGGGAAGGAGTATCGAGCACATGGCCCAGCACGGCAAAGTCCGCGGCGACGGCGCGGGCCGCTTCCAGGTCCGCCGCTTGATGGGCGGAGACGCCGATCAAGCCCGGTACGAGCGATTTCAGCGGGTGGAGGGCATCGGAATCCAAGCCCGGCTTGCGGGCGGCCCAGTCCCGGGCATCGGCGGCCCGCAAATGCACGCCGTCCGCTTCGGACCACCAGCTTTCCGAGTGGCAGCTGTTGACCAGGCAGCGCGCGCCATGCCGGCGGCAAAGCTGCAGGACTTGTTGGAATGCCGCAAGCAAGCCTTGGTCATCCTTGTCTTCGCCCGTCCATGCGGGTTCGCGGAACTGCACCAGCCGGACGCCTTCCTGGAGGGCGGTTTCCAGCTTGACGAGATAGTTGGCCAGCCCTTCGGGGATGCCGATGGATGTGATCAGGTAGCGGTCGGGCAGCTGCAGCCACCGCATGGGCGGTTCCGTGGCGGGCAGCAGCGGGCCGATCGGCAGGGGAGCGTGCGAGGGATCCACCCACGCCAATTGCTGATCTTCCATGCATTTAGGCTCGCCTACCCAGCCCCTGACCTGGCAGAAGGCCAGCTGCACGATATTTTTCGGGTATTCGTGCGTATAGGTCACCCATGGAGTAGCGTCGGTGACTTCGATATCGAGCTCTTCCTTCAGTTCGCGAGCCAGCGCTTCGAGCACGGTTTCGCCCGGCTCCAGTTTGCCGCCGGGCAGTTCCCACCAGCCCGGCCAGGGCTTGTCCGCTGGCCGTTGGCCCAGCAGCACGCTGCCGTCCGGCCGCAGGATGACGCCGGCCGCGACGCGGATGAATGGCTTGGACGACTCAGACATGGCGGGCGGCCCAGTCCCTGGCGAATTGGCGCGCGACCCGGCCGGACCGCGAGCCGCGCTCCAGCGCCCATTGCAGCGCTTCCGTGCGGGAGGCCTCGATGTCTTCCGGCGAGCAGCCGTGCTCGGCCAGCCAGTAATAGACGATGTCCAGATAGTCGTCCTGTTTGAAGGGATAGAAGGACAGCCACAGCCCGAAGCGCTCGGACAGAGAGATCTTTTCCTCGACCGTTTCACCCGGATGGATCTCGCCGTCGCTCTGGTGCTTGGCGCTGAGGTTCTCGCTCATGTATTCGGGCATGAGATGGCGGCGGTTGGAGGTGGCATAGATCAGCACGTTGTCGCCGGAAGCGCTGACCGAGCCGTCCAGCACCGATTTGAGCATCTTGTAGCCCGCTTCGCCTTCTTCGAAGGAGAGGTCGTCGCAAAAAATGATGAAGCGTTCGGGACGCGTGCTGACCAGTTCCACGATATCGCCGAGGTCGGCCATGTCGGATTTGTCGACTTCGATGAGGCGCAAGCCCTGGTCGGCATAGCTTGCAAGCATGGCTTTGACCAGCGAGCTCTTGCCGGTGCCCCGGGCGCCGGTCATCAACACATTATTGGCGGGCTTCTTGTCCAGGAAGTGCCGGGTGTTGCGATCGATGATCGCCTTCTGGCGTTCGATATGCTGCAGATCTTCCTGGTGGATCGTGGACACGTTGCGTACTGCGTCGAGCCAGCCCCGGGCGCCCCGCTTGCGCCAACGGAAGGCATGGGCGGTCCAGTCTATTTCCGGCGGGGCAGGCGGGAGCCACGCTTCCAGCTGCGCCAGGACCCGCTCGGCGCGACCGATCAGCGTGCTTAAATCGTAGGCAGTCACAATTGTCTCCAAAGCAAATAATTTATCGGGAAAACCAGCATTATCGCTAATTTGGCGCCCGCGATCAGTCCGTTGCCGTCCGCGCTTCTTCGCGCGCCGCACATTGTGGGTCACGTATAATCTTGCCAACCTGTTAAACCGTTCCGGACCACGCTTTGAACCTTTCCGAGTTACTCGCCCCTATTGCAGACGACATGAAGGCCGTCGATGCGGTCATTCGCGCTCGATTGAATTCAGAAGTGGTGCTCATACGCACGATAGGCGATTACATCGTCGGAGCCGGCGGCAAGCGCATGCGCCCGGCCATGCTGCTCATGGTGGCCAACGCGCTCGGCTATCAGGGCCGCAATCACCACTTGCTGGCGGCCGTGGTGGAATTCATTCACACCGCCACGCTGCTGCACGACGACGTGGTCGACGAATCCGACTTGCGGCGCGGGCGCAGCACGGCCAATGCGGTATTCGGCAATGCGGCCAGCGTGCTGGTGGGCGATTACCTGTACTCGCGTTCCTTCGAAATGATGGTGGAATCGGACTCCATGCCTGCCATGACGGTCCTGTCGGGCGCCACCACCGTCATCGCCGAAGGCGAGGTCCTGCAGCTGCTCAACGTGCATGATCCCGATGTCTCGCTGGAGCGCTATCTGCAAGTGGTCCGATACAAAACCGCCAAGCTGTTCGAGGCGGCAACCCAGGTGGGGGCCATTGTCGCTGGCGCCACGGCGGAACAGGAGTCGGCCGCGGCTGCGTATGGGCGCCATATCGGCACGGCTTTCCAACTGATCGACGACGTCCTCGACTACAGCGGCGACGCCGAGGCCCTGGGCAAGAACGTGGGCGACGACCTGCGCGAAGGCAAGCCCACCATGCCGTTGATTCGGGTCATGGAAGTCGGCACCCCCGATCAGAAGCAATTGATCCAGAACGCCATACGAACGGGCGAGGCCGATTTCGCCGCCGTCGCGCAGGCCATACGGGATACCGAAGCCCTGGAATACACCCGGGAAGCTGCAGTGGCCGAGGCGAAACTCGCCCGCGAAGCCCTTGCCGGCTTTCCCATTTCCGTTCATCAAAAATCTTTGTTAGAATTTTGTTCTTTCGCGGTAAACCGCGATCATTGATTCCCGAGTTGCCGGTGGTTTTTTAAAGACGGCGGCAACAACAACACGCCAAAAATCGGGGCGTAGCTCAGCCTGGTAGAGTACTACGTTCGGGACGTAGGAGTCGGAGGTTCGAATCCTCTCGCCCCGACCACATTCTGGGGTCAGACCCGTTGGGTCTGACCCCTTTCTGATGCAACGCCTCTTCAAGCCCCTTTAAGTAGACGACGATCGAGTCTTAAGGTCTCAACGCTGAGCGTGGCCTTCTGGGCTTGAGGGTGCAGAGGGTTGAACAGAAAATTGTTGGTGTGTGGCATGATGGCGCTTGGCACTTTCATCAGCAATGAGCCGCCAGACGCCAGCCAGGCGTCACCCAGGGCGCGAGAGTGCGCTACTCCATCTTCCCAATGATCGGACAGGTCGAGGACGGTTTGAGCGGATACGTCATCGGGGATATCGACACGCAACAGCCGCAAGTTGTCGGGGATGTCTTCGGTGTCGATTTCCAGATGGACCAGTACTTCAAGCATGGCTGCGGAGGGAGATTCAGCCAGGTAGACAACGGGCTTGCCCGCGTGGTGCCAACGACCGCCGGCGATCAGTCCACCGCGACCGCTTAGGTCAGCAAAGGCACTGATTCTCCACAAGATCAAAACGAGTAGCCTTCTGCGATCTGCAAAAGCATCTCTTCAACTTGGCGGGTGCCTTGGAGTGTCGAGAGCAAAGACATGGGACTCTGATCGTTGAATCGTTCTTTGGGTTTAGAGAGCCAACGCTTGGCTTTGTCACGGTCGCCAAAGACGGTTTGGGCCATGGCCGTGATGTGCGCTGTTCGAAAGAGGCGGTCGCTTTCATCGATGGTCAGAGGCTGTTCCTTGGATAGCCGGGTCTTGAGCGTGCGCAACGGTATGATCTGATCGCGCTCGATGGGGGTCACATCCCCTTTTTCGCATAGTTCCATGAGGCGCGAAGCTGAAAACCCGTGAACGATGCGGTCGTGGATTTGAATGTCCGTCGCGTTCTCTGGGATGCCCAGGAGCGCGTTCAGACGAGACCGATAAGTGGCGTAGCCGGCGTCTCGCATCGCTTCAGCAAACATTGCGTTCTCCTGCTAGTTACTCGGTTGTTGCGGCGTTTACCGTATTGTACCCGGTAAACGCCGCTGTGATCCAATCGCATGCTGGGGTCAGACCCTGTAGGGTCTGACCCCCCCACAGCTTCGCTCATCGACGATTCCTGGGTCAGACCCCGTACGGGGTCTGACCCCAAGGCAGCACCACCTCCACCGTCAGCCCCTTGCCTTGCCCCGAATGTGCGTATAGCTTCCCGTCGTGGGCCTGCACGATGCGCTGGGTAAAGTGATAGCCCAGGCCGCTGCCCTTTTTTCCGAGTGATGTTTCCGCGCGAAAATAAGGGGTGCCCAGTTTGGCCAATGCCTCGTCGTCCAGCCCGGGGCCATGGTCGATGACCTGGATCCGCAGACCCGTTTCATCGCGCAGCGCCTGAATCCGGATCTCGCTGCCGGCGGGCGAATAGCGCAGGGCATTGTCCAGCAGGTTGCCCAGGGCGGCGGCGATCAGGGTGTCGTCCAGCTCGCAAGACAAATCGTCCGGATAAACGCTCAGGTGAACGCGTTGCGCCTCTGTCTCGGCCTGTTGGCTGACGATGCTTTCGAGCAAAGCGCGGATGCGGCACGGCTTGCGGGCCGACGCCACCCCTTGATGCTCCAGTCTTTCCACCAGAAGGAAATTGTCGACCAGGCTGGACAGCGTGGCAGTGTTGTTGCGAATGCCCGCCAATCGTTGGGCTTCCGATGGCATCAGGCCGGGTGCTTTCAACTGGATCATTTGCACCGAGCGGTCTATGGCCGCCAGGGGGTTGCGGAACTCATGCGAGAGCATGGCCACGAAGCGGCGCTGCTCTTCGGTGCGCTGGGTCGCGATGGCGGCTTCTTGTTCGGCGGATGCCTTGTCTCTTTGCAACTGCCGTAGCCGCAGCGCCATGCCGAAGCTCATGACCAGCACATGAACCAGGGAGGCCGCCTGATACAGATTGGCCGTCAGCATGTTCTGGGGCAGAATCCCCTGGTTGGTGGCTGTATTCACCAACGCGCCTATGGCAGGGATGATGAAGGCGAAGAAGTACAGCATTAGCTCGATGCGGCGGCTACGTCGCCAGAGTGTCAGGGCGACCGCCATGCCAAGCAGGAAGTTCACGCTATTGAGAACGTTGGCTAGCTTGACCACCACGAGCAACCATGCCGTGACCAGGGAAGGCAGCAGCGCAAAGGGCAGCAAGGCCAAGTTGAGCAAAAGCGTGAACCAGTATAGACGGTGAATGAAGAGATAGTGCCGTTTCAGGTCCAGCAGCTTGTCCCACATGAGAACAATGGCCACGGCTCCACCCAGCCAGCCTATGCGCGGCAGCGTGTCGGTAAGCCAGGCGGCGTAGTTGCCCAGCAGCATGGGCAGGTATCCATTGGTTCCCAGGTGGAACAGAACCAGCGAGGCCAAATAGCCCGCATAGGCGGCCATGGGTATGTCGCGTAGCCTTGCCCCCAGGATCGCGTAAAGAAAGACGGAGATCAGCAGGACGCCGAAATACAGGCCGCGATAAAAATTATCGCGAGTCTGGTAGGCACTGAAAGCCGCGGGCTGCCAGATATCGGCATGGACGTTGATGGCGTTGTTGCTGCGTACCCGGATATAGATATGGGCACCCTCGAAGGCGTCAAAGGGTACGGCGAACAGGCGAGTTTGCAAGGGACGTTCTTCGTAAGGCCGGTAGTAGCCCATGGCATGGTGGTCGAAACCGCCATCATGCAATTCGACCCAGACGTCCACCTCTTCCAGTTCCGGGTTGCCGATGGCGAGAATCCAGCGCGAGGGGGCGCTCGGCGTGTAGCCGACCTGTGCGCGGAACCAATGGTTGGCATCGCCGTAGCCCAGGCTTCGATACCCCGGCAGGCGCTGGAAGTCTTGACCGCGCACGGCTTGAAAGGACAATGAACGGCTCGGATCCTGGAAATGCTCCAGTGCGCCGTCCAGGGAGACTCGCGATGTTTGCGCCTGCAATGCAACGTCGGCCGCCGCCGGCGCAAGAAGTGTCGACGCCAGTGCCAGCCACAGCAGCCAAAGCGCGGCATGACGCTTCATTTCATCAGCCCGCAGCGTCCGGTGAATGTATAGCCCTTGCCATAGCTGGGGCGCAGGGGAAGCTCCATGTCGCACGCTGCCAAGGCCTTGCGTCTGAGCCGGCTTGCCATGTTGTCCAGATTGCGCAGGTTCGACAAGGTGTCGCGCTTTTCGAGGCTCAGCAGCAAGGCCTCGCGCGCCACGACCCGGCCCGGCTGCTCGAACAGCACGGCCAACACGATGACTTCCGCATGGGTCAGTGCCAGACTGCGGCCATTGGGCGCGCTGACGATCCAGTCCCGGGTGTCGAGCTGCCAGGCGTCTTTGACCGGCATGGCGCCGGCCGTCGTGCTGTTGAGCGTGTTCCGTTCCAGGCGTCGTTGCACGCTGTGGCAGGCGGCGCCGATGACTTCCAGCGGGCTGCGCTTGGAAAGATACATGGTGGCGCCCGCCTCCAGTCCCTGCACGTAGTCGCTGCTGGAGTCCAGTGCCGTCAGCATCACGATTTCGGGGAGGTTGCCGACGGCATGTCGCGAGCGTACTTGCCGGGCTATTTCCAGCCCGCTTATTCCAGGCAAGGCCACGTCGAGCAGCAGCAAATGAAAAGGAGAACGCGGCCATACCGTGAAGAATGACTCTCCGCTCTCGAAGCCTTGGGCGGTAAAGCCTTGCAAATTCAGAAACTCCACCAGATCGGTGCGCAATTCCGGGCCGTCTTCTACGACCGCGACAAGCATCGATAGTGTCTTTGACATAAAGAAATATTGGTAGTTTTGCCGAAAAGGATACTTCAGTACCCATTGCGGTGACAGAATTTTCCAGCATTTGACAGAAATTAATCTACTCGCTGCGCAAGAGCGATTTTTATAATTTGTTTCAAATGCATGCGTGACGTAAATCCCACCCTTGAAGGCTCATAGAAATGAATACCCCGACTCCCCGTGCAGCGCGCCCTGCGCTTTCTGTTTCCGCATTGCGGGCAGGTAGCGTCATCCTGCTCGCCGTCTTGCTCGCCGCTTGCGGCGGCGGCGACTCTTCCGATGGTTATTCCAGTAGCCCCGGCGGCCCCGGCGGAGCCGGCGGATTGGGGGCCGCGCCGCCCGTCAGCCAGAAAGTGACGTGCAAGGATTTCGACTTCAATGATGTTACGGTCGAGCCCAAGTCGATTACCGTGCAAAACAACTCCAACGGCACCATCTACCCGGTACTGGCCACCAGCAAGAATGCGGTCAACCAATGGCTCCAGGGATGCTTTCGCAGCACAGACCCCTACCCGACCGACTACGTATACAAGCTATACGTCAACCAGGGAGAGGGCATACCGCCAGGGGGCTCGGTTACGATCACGCTCCCCCTGTACAGCAAGCTGTCTGAAGATCGCTACATTACATGGTGGAATGGCGGGCGCGTGGTGCTGGCCGACAGAAGCGAGCGATTGCTGGGCAGTGAAGACACGGCGCTGACCACGCCCGATACGGTCATATGCGAAGGACAAGGCACCGAATGCAGCTTGAGCACGTATTCCAGCCCGGTCCAGTTTCCGGAAAATGTATACGCCCAGTTGTCCGAATATACCTTTGGCGACTCCGTCATCCCGGCCGGTGAGTCGGTGCGCCTGCTAAAGCCCGACAACGTCGGGTACAACATTTCCTATGTAGACCACGTCTATATGCCCGTAGGCCTCGGCCCCAAAGACAATCCCTATATCGGCTACAGCGGTTCGGTGCAGTCCCAGGCATATTTCAGGAACAAGCTTGGGGCTTTCCTGGCCGACAACGCCACGGCGGCCGGCAACGGGTGGCCGGTATACAACCTTAGCGCGCTGAAGCTGCCTGGCGGCTACAATATTTTTGCCCAGCGGTCCGGCACCCTGCCGCCTAGCGATAACGTGCCCGTCAAGCCGACCGAGGGCTTCCCGCCCGTCCTGACGGTCATGAAATGCATCAACGATGGCTGCACCGACGAAGAGCGAAGAAACCTGCACTTCGGCCAGGCGGTCCAGCGCATGCAGAACCTGTGGGGTTCGTGCGTTGACTGGACGCCCGAGGAAAACGCTGCGCCGTACGTCACCGACACCAGCGTGGCTTGCCCGGCCGAGATGCGGGAGAACATGAAAGTCGTCAAGGACTTCTTCATCCAGAACCATCAAGACTACCTCGCCATGCATAGCCGGGGCGAATGCGAGAGCTCCACGCCGCAGGTGCCCAAGTTCAATTACTGGAATGCCATGATGCACATTTATGGGTGGGTGCCCTACAACGAGGGTTGCGGGGCGGATGCCAACCCCTTGGCCAATACGACGATTGACCAATGGAACCATGCAAAGATCCAGCCCATGTACATCCACGACCTGCAATACAACTATCAGCAACAGGCCGTCAAGAATGATCCTCGCCTCGTGTTCAACCCTTATGTCCAGCTGATCCACGATGACCTTGAGATGAATGCCTATGGTTTTTCGGTGGACGATGCGGTGGGCTTCATGAGCGAGCTGGGCAGCGGCCTGATCTTCACCGTGGGTGGTTCGGAAGGCCTGGAAAACCAAAAGCAGTTCAGCTATGCCGATGGCTTTTTCCTGGATATTGGCGTGCCGGAATCCAAGATAGGCCATGAGGGCGAGCCATTGATCAAGAAGTATGGTGTGTGCGTGTTCAACCAAGACCCCGATGACCTGAACTGCGAGAAGGACAAGCAGGACGTCATCATGCCCACCCACAGCCAGATAGCGGGCTTCAGGGTCGGTACCGTGGCTTCCTACCCGATCAAGGTGCGCTTCACCGATGCGGCGGACAATCTGTACACCATACGCGTCAACGAGAAGTTCGCCGAATGCAATGACGGCGACACCGTCTGCCCAAAAAACAAAACCAGCATCGTCGACAAGGCGTCTTGCGTGGTGGTCAATAGCCGTGGAGAAAAACACGACAAGTCGGATGGCTGGTGTGGGCCTGCCAACCCCAATCAGCAAAAGGAAAAGCAATTGACCAAGAACCACCTGAGCTTTCCGAAGCCGGTCGAATTCCTGCCATAACGCAACGCTGGGGTCAGGCCCCATACGGGGTCTGACCCCTTCCTGCCTCCTTCAGTTTCTTTTGCCGATTTTGCCCGCCGTGCGGCGCCCATTCCGAATCCGCAGCCATGCATACCGTGGGAACGTCACCCACTGTTCAAGCATGAGTCGGACGAGTGCGTTGCCTGGACTGGTAAAAGGGGCCGGTGGACGGGATTCCTGACGATGGCCCCACCCTTGTGCGCCCAGGGCGGCCATCATGGCGAGTAAGCCTGCCAACGCCGGCGTAAGTGAAAAAACGCATACGCCCCAGAAGAAGATCACGGTACCCGCCATGAAGACGGGAACCGTCGCCAAATGCACCATGAAGTTCGTTCGGCTCGCATGTACTTGCGGATAGTCGTTCCATTGCGTGCGTAATATCGATGAGACAGCCATCATTCTTTCCTCTAAGTTGGTTTACAATGTAAACATCTAGGGCTTGGATTCTAAGGACGAATGTTTACGGTGTCAACATCTTCACAAAAGTATCATCACGGTGACTTGCGCCAGGCGTTGCTGGACGAAGGCATGGCGCTGGTGCAGGAAAGCGGTCCCGAGGCCCTGACCTTGCGCAAGCTGGCGCAGCGGCTGGGCGTATCCGCCATGGCGCCGTATCGGCACTACCCGGACAAGGAGTCGTTGTTGGCAGCGATCGCGGCCGACGGCTTCCGACGGCTGCAAGAAAGGCTCGAAGCGGCGGAACGGTCTGATGAATCGCCTGGTTCGCCGTTGTTGCGTGAGGGGATAGCCTACGTGCTGTTCGCCTTGGGCAACCCGGCACTATTTCGCCTGATGTTCGGCACGAACAGGCCGCAGGGTCTTGCCCCCGATCTGGATGCCGCCCGCGCCGGCGCTTTTGGTGTATTGATGCGTCATATGCAGGCTAGCGCCGGCACCGACGAGCGCAGCGCCCAGGCGCGGGGCTGCTGGTCGCTGGTGCATGGCCTGGCGTTGTTGCTGCTGGATGGGCTGTTGCAGGTTCCCGAGGGAGCGACCCCCGAGGCCTGGATAGGCCTGATACTGGAAAGCACGACCGCAAAGCAGTAGGGGGTCAGACCCCTGCGGGGTCTGACCCCTGGGTTTGGCCTCTTCAGTCCCAATCCACCCGATGTACTGCGTCGGCATCTAGTTGGCTCAGAATATGCTTGCCAGCGTATTTCAGGTCTTCTTCAACTGCCAGGCGCGCCTCGATAGGGTCGGCTCGCCGAATGGCCTGGATCAATCGCAAGTGGGGATGGACCGGCAACGGTTGAAAGCCGTTTGAGTAAGCCAGGCGCAATGATGGGCCGCAACGCAGCCACAATGACCTGACCAATTCCTCAAGCACTGGCATATGGGCGGCGTGCAGATAATGGAAATGGAATTGCTCGTTTCCATGTAGGGCATCATTGACACGGCCTTGACGCTGGGAATCGGCGACACCTCGATGAATGGCTTCCAGTTGGTCGGCTACGTCGTCGCGCCCTTCGGGCATCAATGCAACGGCCTGCGCAGCAACGCTTTCCAAATTCAGTCGAAGATTGATGATCTCTATGTAAGTGTCGGCCGTGATGACGGGCACGATAGCGACGCCGCGATCATCAAGTTGCAGCGCACCGTCGGACACCAGCCGCTGAATGGCGTCACGCACTGGTGTAGGACTTATTCCAAGTTCTTCCGCCAGGGTTCGGTAAACCAGGCGTCGTCCTGACTCAAGCCTTCCCTGGACGATGGCATTCCGTATCTGTTGGTAAGCAAGTTCGGAAAGGCTGAGCTGCCCCGCGATTGGGCTGAGCGATTGGTTCATCTGTTCAATTCAGCCGACCGGCAAAAGAGCACACCTTCTGGCGTGCCAGAAGGTGTGCTTGTGACCAGCTCTGGCGAGTTTAATTCGAAATACGTGGAATATTGGCTGCCTTTATGGCGGCTCCCATCGTGTCGTAGCCGGATTTTAACGCATCGCGATATTGATCGCCGGTCAGGCCGGTTGGATTGATGCCGATTGTGCTGAAACGCTCGAGCACCTCAGCATCCTTAAGTCCATTCAGGCAGGCGGATTCCAGCCGCTTCACTGCCTCGGCGGGAGCGCCCGCTCGTAGGCCCAATCCAATCCACGAGTCGACTTCGACCGGATAGCCGGCTTCTTTGAGGGTCGGAACTTCTGGTGCCATGGGCCAGCGCATGGGACTTGCCGAGGCAAGCATGCGCATTTGTCCGTTCGCAACATAGGGGACGATGTCGCCGGGATTTTGCACCATGGCTTCGATATGTCCTCCCAATAGCGCAGCGCGGACCTCCGCGCCCGAGTTGTAGGGTACCTGAATGAATTTGGAACCGGTGACCCTGCCCAGCTCCAGCAAGGCAATCAGGTTGGGCGTGGACGCGCCACCAAATGAAATGCCCTTGTCATTTTTCGCGGCTGCAACGAGTTCGTCAATGGTCTTGTGAGGCGAGTCCGAGCGCACGGCTACGCCGTATAAGTAGCGTCCGAAGCCGCAAACCCAGTCGAAGTCATTCAGGGTATAGCTGACGTTCATGAGATGAGGCGAAATGGCTTGGGTGGCGTAGGTCACTACGCCGAGGCGGTAGGGATCAGGTGCTTGCTTGGCCAGCCAGGATACGGCCATTGTGCCCAGGGCGCCCGCTCTATTGTCGACCACGATGGATTTGCCCAGGTCCTTTTCCATGGCACTGGCGATGATGCGGGCAGCAACATCCGTGTTGGAACCAGGGCCGTAGTTGACTGTCATGGTCATTTCCTTCTCCGGGAAACTCGCCATGGCGGCGCAGGGTGTGGCGCATAGCGCGACAAAGCTCAGTTTTAATAGTGGATGCTTCATGTCTCTTCTCCTTTGGATTTGATTTGTATGTGGAAATCAGTTCATGTAGATCCCACCATTTACATCCAGGCAACTGCCGGTTATGTACGACGCTTCCGGTGACAATAGGAACTCGATGCTGGCTGCGATTTCGTGGGCCGAGGCGAAGCGCCCGATTGGGATCGCAGCCTTGGCCAGGACCAACTGCGCTGGACTTGTTGCTTTGGTCATTGGAGTGTCTACCCTTCCGGGAGCCACGCAGTTGACTGTGACGCCACGGTCGGCGTAGATACCCGCCAGCGCACGACTCACCCCGATCAGTCCGGCCTTAGAGGCATGATACTCAAGGCCTGCCGGTGGAACATGCATGCGCCCCGCACGCGAAGCAACGTTCACCACCCGTCCATAGCCGGCGCGCGCCATCTCGGGTATGAGTTCCCGGCACAAGATGACGGGAGCGAGCAGATTGACTCGCTGTACTTTTTCCCAGTCGTCGACGGTGAGCGCTTCGAGCGCAATGGACTCGCCATTGAGCTTGATCGTCATGCCGCCGCAGTTGACCAAGTTGGAGCAACTTTGGAGTTTTTCCTGTGCATTATTGGCCAAGCGCGTCAGATGGGCTTCGTTTGCCAAGTCGGCGGTTTCCGCCCAAGCAGTGACTCCTTGCGCGCAGAGTTCCCGTGCGACGTCGTGCACATATTCATCACGGTCAGTCAGGTACAGAGCATGCCCAGACTTCGCCAGCCGCTCAGCCAGTACGCGTCCTACGCCGCTTGCTGCGCCGGTTATCAATGTCTTGGGTTTCATACATGCGCCTCCATGTCGGCGTAATGCGTGAAGGGCGGAAAGGCGTTCGGATCACAGCGTATTTCTATTAGCGTTGTCAGCGTGTTGTGCTTGGCTTGGCGAAGCGCATTGGCGATCTGTGAGGGCTCCGTGACCGGAATTGCCTCGCACCCGGCTCCGCGCGCTATGGCGCAGTGGTCGACCTCGGTGAAGTTGACCGCACTGTTGTGCATGCCGAACCGTGCATTGTCGGAATGCTTCGAGAACCCGAGAATGCTGTTGTTCAAGACGATCAGCACCACTTTCAACGCCATTCGGCGCGCCGTTTCCAATTCGGACCAGACATGACCGAAGCCGCCGTCTCCTGAGACGCAGTAGACGGTTCCGTCTGCCGTGGCAGCGCGAGCTCCCAGCGCCATCGGAAAACCCCAACCCAGCCCTGCCATCCCGCGCGGCGTCAAGAAGCGTTGGCCTGCACGCCTGGAAGTCAGATAGTTGACCGTCCAGAAGGATGAATAGCTGGCGTCCGCTACGACAATATCGTTATCTTCCAGAACGGCATCCAGTTCTTTCATGAGCCTTTCCGGCCTGATGGGAGCGGCGGTCGAATCGAGTACCGCGGCCGCCTCTTCACGATATCGCGCCTTCCCTTGTCTGATGAGTTGCGTGACGCTCTCACGGCTGCGCTCACGCTGGCCAAGATCCTGTTCGCGCAGCGCATCGACTAGTGCTTCGAGCGTTTCCCGAGCGTCCCCTTGTAGCCGATATGCCTCATAGTTGCGGCCAATCTCTTGGCTGTCTATGTCGATATGGATATAGTTGGCCGCCTTCGGGTATAGCGTGTAGGAATCGGTGCCGTTTTGATTGCTGCGGTTTCCAACCAGAACGACCAGGTCGGATTCGGTGACCAGTGAACGCAGGTATCTGGTGGGGCTATTGATTCCCATGGCAGAGCCGACCACGCCAACGGTCAAGGGGTGCAAATCGGAGACGGCGCCTTTGCCCATCATGGTGGTGGCCACTGGTAAGTGAGCTTCTTCCTGCAGGCGCTCCAGTGCAGCGGCAGCGCCAGATAAGTGAACGCCGCCTCCCGCGATGACGATCGGGCGTTTTGCCATGGCGATGCGCTGTGCTGCTTCACGCAGTTTCGAAGGAGGCGGGATCGATCGGTCCAGAGGGAAATGGCCGAGGTTTGCCTGGCGTGACAGCATAGGCCCGGACTCAAGCAGCATGTCCGCAGGCAGCATCAGGGCCACGGGGCCGGGCCGACCCGAGGCGGCGATCGTGAACGCCATGTCCACATATTCCTCTACTCGAGAGGACAGATGAACTACCCGGGCCCACTTGGTGCAGCCTGCATAGAGCGCAAGGTGATCGTATTCCTGAAACGCATTTTTATCGGTGAACTCGCGATTGACGTCCTGAATCAGTGCCACCATAGGCGTGGAAGCCTTCATGGCTTCACTCATGGCTGCTACCAGTAACGTGGCGGCGGGGCCATTCTGTGCAGCCAGCACGCATACCTTTCCGGAAATACGTGAATAGCCATCGCCCATATAGCCCCCCGCATTTTCCGTTCTATAGCCGACTTGCGTAATGCCGAGTTCCTCGCAGGTCAGCATCAACAGATTCGGGATACCCTGCCCAAAAACGTGGGTCACGCCGTGGCGGAGCAGGGCCCGACTGATGGCATGTGCGGTCGTATGGGCGCCGGCTAGATTGAAGCCGGGTGCCTTAAGCGGGCTGGGTTTGTTATTGGCGGCGGGCTGTGAGCCTTTTGGAAGGAATCGGGCGTCATTCATTGCTCTATGAAATCCTGAGTCAGTAATTTCGATGTTTAGTGTTTGATGTATGATGTATCAAACAAACAATGAGCAAAATGAGTACATACCCTAGTAAGACTAGGTTCAAGCCAACGAAAGTTGCAATCATGGGTATTGCGGTCTGGCACAACGTGGCAGAGCCTTGATCGTTGCCGCTACCATCCGCCGGAAGTTGATTGCATCAGGAAGAACGCCCGAGGACCCCAGGGCTCGACATTGCTGCGGGAATTGCATGAATGCGGCTGCAGCGGCAATAAAACCTGGGGTCAGACCCCTGCGGGGTCTGACCCCTTCATTGCGTGGCGGGGTCTGACCCCTTCATTGCGTGGCAAGGTCTGACCCCTTCATTGCGGCGTGACGCCTTCGGTTTCCCATGCCAGCTTGGCCCAGCGGGCCACGTCGGCCTTGACGAACTCTGCGAATTCGTCAGGTGTGTTGCCGACGATCTGTGCGCCTTGGTCCACGATCAGCTTACGGATCTCAGGATCTTTCAAGAGCGTCATGACGCTTTCGTACAACTTGTCCACGATGGGCCTGGGCGTGCCGGCAGGGGCCAGCAGCGCGTACATGGTCGACATGTCGAGTCCTTTCAGTCCGGCCTCTTCAAACGTCGGCACATCGGGAAAACCTTGGAACCGTTCATGGCTGGCAATGGCCACGGGCTGCAGCTGTCCGCTTTTCATGAAGGCCATGGCCGACGAGAACGTCGTAAAGCTCATGTCGACTCGGCCCGAGGCCACGTCGATCAATGCGGGAGCCGCCCCGCCGTACGGAACATGGGTCAGATCGATGTCGGCGAGATTCGTGAACAAGGCACCGGCGAAGTGCGGCGGGCCGCCGTTTCCGCTTGACGCATAAGTATGCTTGCCCGGTGCCGCCTTGGCGGTTGCCACGATGTCGGCGACTGTCTTGGCGGGAAAGCCGGAATTCACGAAGAGCACCATCGGCATGAACGCGATGTTCGTGATGGGGGCGAAGTCCTTGACGGGATCATAGTTGACGCTTCCCGCGCCCCCCTTGTTCTCGACGACGAACGACTGCCCCAGTTGCTTGCCGAGGCGCTGGGCAACGGCGCGAGCCACGACATCGGTACTGCCTCCCGCATTGAAGGGAACAATCACCCTGACGGCCTTGCCGGGATAGGTTTGCGCGTCCGCCGCGATCGGCGCCATGCATAGTGTCGACGCTGCGACGATGCCATGGATGGTCGCGCGCTTGAGATTCAGATCCATGCTGTGCTCCGTACTTACTTTGATAGTTTCACTTTCGACCACTTCGAGACTTCCGAACGCAGCAGCGCGTCGAATTGCTCGGGTGTATTGGCCACGGTTTCAAGACCTTGCTGCAGAAACTGTTCACGTATCTTCGGCGTGGACAGAAACGCAATGGTTTTCTCCGCCAGCATGTTGACGATCTCGTCGGGCACGCCGGCTGGCGTAAACAAGCCATACCAAGTGCTGACATCGAAGTCCTTGAAGCCTTGCTCATGCAGCGTGGGAATATCCGGCACGAGGCTCGAGGCCACCAGTTTTTCCTGCTGGATGAGTTCGGTGGCGAAGATGTCAAGAATATAGATAAAGCCTGATCCGAGTGTCGCCGCCTGCAACAGCGCTTGCGTATGTTGAAATGCAGCGGGCCGGCAGGGAGCAGCGTAAAGCTTTCATGGCCCTTGCTGAACTGCCATTGGTTGGCGGTATGGCTGCCTTCCTCAAATAAGCCCAGGCATCGGGCAGGATCCAGCTCGTTGGGATGAGCGCCCCGAATGGTGGCCGCTACGCCGGGCGCCGCGCAGACGATGTATTTGGCTTCATAGATGGGTCTGCCCACGAGGTCGGCGTCTTCGATCCTGTCCATCCGGATGGCGATGTCGGTTCCCCGTTCTATGAGCTTTTGCGGCTTGTTCGTGAGCGTGACGGACGCCCGTATATTGGGATGCCTGTCGGCGAACTGGACCACCGCGGGGCACAGCAGGCTGTGACCGATGGCGAACGGCGCCTCGATCCGCAGCGAGCCCGAGACGTCGCCGGCATTGGCCTTGACGTCGGATTCGGCCTGGGCGACCGCAGCGAGGATTTCCCGGCATTTGGGCGGGAACGCACGGCCTTCATCGGTCAGGTTGAGATGGCGCGTATTGCGCTGGATCAGCGTGACTCCCAAGTGCTTTTCAAGATTGCGCAAGCTCGACGTGACGGTGGCGTTCGCCAGGTCGAGCGATTCGGCTGCTCTGGAAAAGCTGCCGCATTCGACCACCCGGACGAAGACCTCCATCCCCCAAAGTCGATCCATAGATGTCCTTTCGCTTTTTTCTAAAAGATCATTAGATGCCGGTGACTGTTTGAGACAGCCGGCGGCTCCTACACTTCCTCGTATTCCGGGAAATGTCGGGCGATATTAGTTCTACAAGGTAAAAGCAAATGGAAAGGACTTTCGATGTGGTGGTGGCGGGTTGCGGCGTAGCCGGCCTGTCAGCCGCGGTTTCGGCTGCTGAACAGGGGTTGCGCGTAGCGGTCCTTGCTGAGAATGTCGGGCCCTATGTCGATCCCGAGATGATGGCCGAAATGGGCGGCGGTCGCGATTCCTGGTCGCAGGTCACGCGGTCCCTGGCATTGCCGGATCCCGAGGTAATCGGCAACTTTGCCGACCATGTGCCGGAGACGATAGACTGGCTCCAGTCGCTTGGGGGCGAAGTTCGATTTCCTGCCTACTGCCTTCCTTACCAAGACGCAGCCTCGCCTGCTGCCTGTAGGGGGAGGAGAAGCGCTGGTCGAGGCATTGGCGGCCCGGGCCTGAGCAGCTGGGCGTCGAGTTCTTCTACAACACGACGGCACGCAAGCTCATCCAGGACGAGTTCGGCAGCTATCATGCGGAACCCGTGGATCGCCGTTCGGGCGTCTCGGAGCCGGCCGTGTTCATATTTCCCTATGGGATACTGGTCAACAAAGAGGGCCTAGGCTTTACCGACGAAGCCCCCGCCACGGTGGACGCATGCTACGAGCGTGTGACGCGGCGCATCTACGAGCAGACCGAAGGCCTCGCTTACGTCATTCTCGATCAACAGGTCAAGGAAGTACCGAACTATCGGCTCGCTATCCGGACGTTCGCATGATAGCCGCCGGTCGCCAGTATGACGTTCTTTGCGCGCACCCGGGAGGACGACCGGTCCTGGCCTTCCACGCCGATTTCCCATTCGTCGCCGCATCGCTCCATGCGGTTTGCCCGGCCGCCGTACTGGAAGGTGATTCCCAGTTGCTCCGCCCGGGCGTACAAGGCCGCCATCAGGCCTAGCCCGCCACCGGACACCTCGACCGTGAGGCCTCCCCAGAATTTCTGCTTCCCATCCACCTTGAACGATTGGCGGCCATAGATGGGAACGAATCGGACGCCATGGGTGCGCAGCCATTGCATGGCCGGCAGGCTTTCGGCCACCACGGTGTCCAGGACGTCGGCGTCCGCCCTGTAACCGCTCATGGCGACGACCTCTTCGAAGAACTGGTCTTCCGTGTAAGTGCCGAAGTCGCTATTCTTGATTTCCTCGGGATGCAGGTCGGGCACGAGCGTCAGCAAGTCGTCGACACTGCGGTAAGCGATCCGGAACGCGCCGCCGGTGAATGCGGAATTGCCGCCTCGATTGCCTTTTGGCGCGCGTTCTATCACCAGAACGTTGGCGCCTTGCTCATGAGCCGCGATTGCCGCGCATAAGGCCGCGTTGCCTCCGCCTACTACTGCTACATCGTATGAATCCATGGTTTATTCAATCCCAGTTGTACGCTGTACGGGCAGTGTAGGCGTCGGAACTGGGGCGAGTAAGCACCGGGATTCGAAAGCATTATTCGATTAATTTGAAAAAGAGGGGATGGGGTCAGACCCCCTACGGGGTCTGACCCCGGCCAGGCAGCGGCGTGTCGCGAGAGGGTCTTAGAGCCTTGGGGTCGGACCCCGCATGGGGTCTGACCCCTCAGCTTCTCAAGGAAGCAGCGCCTCGATCAAAAACGGCCCTTCGTGCGCGCAAGCGTTTCGGAACGCTCGCGCGAATCCGCTGACGGTGTTGACGCTCACCGCCGGAATGCCGTGGCCTCGGGCGAGGGATACCCAGTCGAGCGCGGGGCGTTCCAGGTCAAGCATGCTGTGCGCTTGTTCGCCCGGGGCATCGATGCCCACGCCTTTCAGCTCTCCATGCAGAATGCGGTAGCTGCGATTCGCCAGGATGATGGTGACGACGTCGAGTTGCTCCCTGGCTTGCGTCCAGAGTGCTTGCAGCGTGTACATGCCGCTGCCGTCGCCTTCGAAACAGATGACTTTGCGATCCGGGCAGGCGACGGCGGCACCGGTGGCCATAGGCAGGCCCGAGCCGATCGCGCCCCCTGTGATTTGCAGGAAATCGTGGGGTGCGGCGCCGTCGGTAAACTTGAAAAGCGAGCGGCCGGACGAGACCGATTCATCGACGATGATTGCGTTCTCGGGCAACAGGGCCGCCATGGCCTGCATGATGGTGTCGGGATCGAGCTGGTCGGTATCAGGCATCTCCGGGCGACGCGCCTCGGCGACTGCCTGCCCCTGTGCTGGGCAGCCGAGTTCATCGGCCAGCCATGCCAGGGCATGCATGGTGTCTCCGCCCGGCTCCAGCAGCGAAATGACCTCGCAATCGGTGGCCATGAGAAGGCGCGGCTTGTTGGGATAGCCGAAGAAGGCAGCGGGCGGATGGCTGCCGACCAGGACAAGGGTTTCGATGTCGCGCAGCATCTGCACGGCCAAATCGATATTGAACGGTATTCTGGGAACGACGAGATGGCCGCGTCCGCGCGCGAAACGGCGATTGGACTGCTGTGCAAACAGCTGCACGTTCGGCTTGCCGATGAAGCGCGACAGCAAGCGCAGCCCTTCGGACTCGACGGCAGGCCCGCTTACCAGCAGTCCGACCCGCTTGCCGGAGCAGATGGCTTGCACGGTGCGCGCAATGGCGTTGGCATCTGCTTGCAGCAAGGGTTCCGGCGCCTGCGCCACGCGGGGTTCGTCGCCGGGGGCCCATGCTGTGTCGGCGGGCAGGATCAGGGTGGCGATCTGCCCGTCGCGCGATCTGGCGGCAGTGACCGCCTCGGCGGCGTCCTGTGCAATGGACTGCTGTCCGCCGACCTTGTACCAATCGGATATCAGGGCCGCCGTGGCCGGCAGATCGCTGCGCAGCGGGCTTTCATATTGGAGATGGTCGCTGGCGTGCTCGCCCACGATATTCAGGATCGGCGTTCGCGCTTTGCGGGCATTGTGCAGGTTCGCGATGCCATTGGCCAGTCCGGGCCCCAGGTGCAGCAAAGTCGTAGCTGGTTTTCCCGCCATCCGTCCGTAGCCGTCCGCAGCGCCGGTCACGACGCCTTCGAACAGGCCGAGCACGCAGCGCATGCCGGCCACCCGGTCCAGGGCGGCAACGAAGTGCATCTCGGAGGTGCCGGGGTTGGCAAAGCAGACATCGATCTCGGATGCGAGCAGGGTTTTGACTAGGGACTCAGCGCCGTTCATGGGGCAACCTCATTCATTAAAAAGAAGGGCAAGGCGATGCGGCCACCGCCTTGCCCGTTGACGGGAATATGGAAGCTTGCTTACTGCGTGGTGATGTTGTTCTCTTTCACGACTTTCATCCAGCGCTTGCGCTCGCCGGACATATAGGCGGCGGCGTCTTCCGATGAGCGGCCATCGGGCGTAACGCCCAGGCTCAAGAGCTTGTCCTTGATCTGGGGCTCGGCCAGCACGTCGGCGAAGGCTTTCTGAAGCGTCGCGATGCGCTCGGGAGGCGTTCCGCCCGGCGCGATGACCCCGTACCAGTTCGTCACCTCGTAGCCGGGGACGCTTTCGCCGATGGTGGGCACGTCGGGCATGACGGGGGAGCGTTCTTTCCCCGTGGTGCCCAGTGCAAGCAATTGCCCGGACTGCACGAAAGGCAAGCCGATGGCCGTGGCTTCGAACGTTACGTGCACCTGGCCGCCGACCACGTCCTTGACGGCGGGGTTGCTTCCACTATAGGGAATATGAGTCAGCTTGGCGCCGGTCGCGGTTTTGAAAAGTTCGCCGGCCATGTGCGGCAATCCGCCGTTGCCGCTGGAGGAAAAATTGATCTCGTCGGGATGCGCCTTGGCGTAGCTGACCAGTTCAGAGACGGATTTGAAGGGGGATTTCGGATTGGCATACAGCACCATGCCGGAGGCTCCCACGACCGTGACCGCCGCCACGTCCTTGTCCATGTCTGCATTGAAGTCCTTGACCAGCCCGGGCGAGATGCTCAGGTTGCCCATCGTGCCCATGAGCAATGTGTACCCATCCGGCTCCGATTTCAGCAACTGCTGCAGCGCGATGATGCCGCCCGCACCCGCCTTGTTTTCAATGACCACCGACTGTCCCAGCCGTTCGCTGAGCCGAGGGGCGATCAGCCGACCGATGGTGTCGATGGCGCCGCCGGGCGGGAAGCCGATCATGACGCGTATGGGGCGTTCCGGGTAAGCAGCGTTGACTTGGCCGCCTGGCACGATGGCCGCCACGCCGGCGATGAGTACGAGTCCGCAAGCGAATTTTTTCATGTCTTCTCCGGTCTCCTTCAATAAGTGAATAGTTATTGAATAGAGAAAATTAATTTATATGTGGATGAGTCATCTGGATTGACCATTAGCGTAAGCCAATCACAGAATTGATCTGAATCAATATAAAAATATTACCATATAGCGAGATTTATTGTATATTTCGACCTTTGTGCGGGACGTCGCGCAGAACCATGAAAGGGGAAAGCAATGGGAAGGCGCATAGAGGCCTATGCGGGCACCGCCGGCCACTCGGCGTGGTTCAGTGAAGATCAAGGGCAGACGTGGGTGCATCCCAACAGCCATTCCGGGATGTACCTGGAAGCGCGGGTCTGGACATACAGCAGCCATGTCGGACAGCCGACGGTGCTATGGGCAGGTACCGACATGGGCTTGTTCCGCTGGGACGAGTCGACCACGCGCTGGACGCCCGTGGCCTCTCCATTGAAAGATGTGTGGTCGGTGGTCCAGCATCCGGATGATCCCGACCTGCTGATTGCCGGTGGCCGGCCGGCCGAACTCTATCGTTCAGAGGACGGGGGCGCCAGCTGGGTCGGCGTCCCCGCGCCCGGCATGGCTGATTTTTCTCCCATCAACCAGGGGCCGACCCGGGTGACGCAAATCCTCGTCGATCCTTTCGATCGCGACATCGTATGGGCTTCCATTGAAATCGGCGGCATCTTCCGCAGCGGCGACCGAGGCAGGACCTGGGAGGCCCGCATCGAGGGATTGATTTCGCTTGATGTGCACGGCTTGGCAATCATTCGCAATGGGCGTGGCCGTCGTGTCATGTTCGCAACCACCAACCAGGGCCTGCACCGCAGTGATGACGACGGTGAAACCTGGGCATTCCAGAAACTGGATTCGCCTTGGCAATATACGCGCGCCGTGGTTCCCAGAGTCGATACGGACCGGGTTCTGTTCCTGACCAACGGAAACGGGCCGCCGGGAAACGACGGCAAGCTGCTGCGCAGCGATGACTACGGTGACAGCTGGCATGAAGCCGCCTTGCCGGGCAAGCTGAACAGCACGGTGTGGTGCGTGGCGACCCATGTTCATGATCCGATGCTGCTGTTTGTGTGCACGAATCTCGGACAGCTGTTTCGCAGCCGGGATGGCGGCGACAACTGGGAACGCATGCCGCATGAATTCGGCGAATTGCGCGCGCTGCACTGGCGTTGGGCCGAGATCCCGGAAGGGCGCCCTGCGCATTCGATCACGGTTCGCAAGTAATTGCCGACCCATATGAATCAACTTAGGAAGAGACCATGAGTGAGCGTTTTCCACGGATAGCACCCGAAACCATGTCCGACAAGCAGCGGGAAGTCGCGGCCGAGATATCCGCCGGCCCAAGGGGCGAGGTCAAGGGGCCGTTCATCGCCCTGCTGCACAATCCTGAACTTGCGGGATGCCTGCAGAAGGTCGGCGAGCATCTGCGGTTCGGCACCGGCATGCCGGGCGAGGTGATCGAACTAGCCATACTGATCACCGCCAGGGCCTGGGACTGTCAGTACGAATGGGTGGCGCATCGACGCATTGCCGCCAATACCACCAGTCTCGGCGCTGAAATCATGGACGCCGTCGCCCGCAATGAACGTCCTGTGTCCATGACGGATGAGCTGCAAGACGTGTATGACTTCTGCATCGAGGCGCAGCGCCTTGGCGCGCCGAGTGCCGAAGCATACGAGCGCGTCGAGCAGCGCTATGGCAAGCGAGGCGTGCTGGACCTGCTGGCAATCTGCGGGTATTACGCTTTGCTGGCCATGGTGCTCAATACCGCCGAACCACCGCTGCCGGATGGCATGGAGCCGCCCTTGAAGCCCTTGCGGGCAGGAGCTCCAGGGTGAAAGCCCAGGGGGTGGCCGGCGGGTAGGCGGGCTCAGCCCACTGCCCGCGCGGGCAGGTCGACAACGTTGGCCGAGGTGGAAATCAGTTCGCTCACACGCTGGCCGGCATCCAGCACAAGCGGCATGGCGGCGCTGAACGCCGACTCGCTGGTTGTGCCGGCCGAGGCCACCAGCGCGAGGCTGCCAAGCACGTCGCCGGCCCGATTGAACAATGGGGCCGCCACAGAAAGAATGCCCGCGTTGTATTCCCCGAAGCTTCTTGCATAGCCTTGCTGCCGGATTTGCTTGAGGTTCTGGCGGAAGCCATCCCAGTCGGCGCCCAGCCCGACGCTTGCGATGCTTTTACGATGCTTGGCGAAAATGCTGCGCAACTGGTGGACCGGCAGGTAGGCAAGAATGATCTTTGCAGAGGCGCCCGCGACCAGCGGCCGCCTCTGGCCGCGTGTAAACAGCGCGGAGGGGGCATTGGGCGCCAAGGCTTGCTGCACGCACATGATGCTGTCGCTGAAGAGAATACAGAGCAGCGAACTGAAACCACTGTCAGCCGTCAGCTTTTGAATGACGGGTGTCCCGGCGATGTAGACGGGGTCACACAGCCTGATGGTGCGATCCATCTCCATGATGCGAGGCCCGAGCACATAGGAACCATTGGCCACGCGCGCAAGCAAGCCCGCTTGATGCAGCGACTTGATATACCGATAGCAGGTCGATGCGGGAATGCCCGCATATCGTATGAGGTCTTCGGTGGCCCAAACAGGCGCCGCGGGCGTGAACACATCCAGCAGGTTCAGCATCTTGTCCAGGCTGCTCATTGTTCTCGTCAAATCCGTCCATTCAAAGTTGGCATGCGCAACGTCGGCACCTTCCAGCCGACGCGCTCGATAGATTACTTCATATCCGGAGCGACCTGCGGCATTCTCGCGCGATTCACTGGCTTGTTGCCGACGCTCGGCAAAGAGATCAGAATAATTTCCGTATAGTAAGATAGTTTCTAATCAATGGATGATGGCGAAGGGTGACATGAACAAACAGCATGCAGGCACGGCGCAAAACACGGGTTTGAAAGTCGGTCTGATCGTACCGATGAACAACACCACCATGGCCCGAGAGATCGCGGGTTGGCTACCGACAGGTTCCGAAATCCAGGTCTTGCGCATTCCTCGCGGCAAGGGCTTGATCACACCGGAGGTCTTGCCGGAATACGTCCGCAGTACGCTGGATCTGGCCGCCGGCATGAGCAAGAACCTGGACGTCATCGCCTACGGGTGCACGGCGGCTGGTTTCGTCGCCGGTCCTGACGGAGAAGCGCAGCTTGCCAAGGACCTGCAGGCCGTGACGGGTACGCCCGTGGTCACGACGGCACGATCCATGGTGCTCGCTCTGCGCGAACTGGGTGCGCGCCGCATTGCGCTCGTTTCTCCCTATAGCGAAAGCGTGAATCGCGCTCTGATGAAATTCCTGGACGAAGATGAAATCCGGGTCGAGGAACTTGCCAGCTTCAATGCCCCGGATGTGGACGCATTGGGCCGCATCACGGAAAGCCAGGTGGCGGAGCTGGCCCGGAAGACAATGAGTGCGTCGTGTGACGCAATGTTCATCGCATGCTCTCAGTTGCCGACCTTGGGTGTGCTGGACGGCTTGTCCGCTGAGTTCGGGCGGCCGGTCATGTCTTCCATCAAGGCAACCGCCATGCAGGCACGCCGCGCGGCCTCAGAGCGCCATGGCATGAAATATAAATGATTATCACCATATTGGATTATTTGCTGTTACCATGGCAGGTTTCCATCCCAAGAAAGAATGCGGGCATTCCGGAACGAGGCAATGGCGTTCGTCCCGGGCACGGAACCGCATAAACATCATCAGGAGACATCCATGTATAAGAAGCTCGCCAGCGCCCTGGCCGTCTTGGCTTGTTGTTCCGTCCAGGCTTTTGCGCAATCGGGGCAGGACTGGCCGGATCGCCCGGTACGCATCATTGTTCCGTTTACCGCAGGCTCATTCACCGATACGGCGGCGCGCGCCATGGGCCGCGAACTCAGCACGCAATTCGGCCAGCAGTTCGTCGTCGAGAATCGTGGCGGAGCCGGCAGCACGATCGGCACCGACGTCGTGGCGAAAGCCGCCCCGGACGGCTACACCTTCATGGTGACGGACAATTCATTCGCCGTGTCTACAGCGCTTTACAAGACCCTGCCTTATGATCCCAGGAAAGACATAATCCAGGTCGCCCAGCTTGCCGAGGCGCCGGCCGTCCTGGTGGGCAGCACGGCGTTGCCCGGAAAGGACTTGAAATCCGTCATCGCCGCCGCGAAGGCCCAGCCGGACTCCATGACGTTCGGATCCGGAGGCCTGGGATCCTCGGCGCACTTGGCCATGGAGGCTTTCCTGCTGGACGCGGGCGCCAAGCTGGTGCATGTACCCTACAAAGGCATTGCCGCCGCCATGCTTGACGTGGTGGCCGGGCGTGTCGACATTGCCATAGGCAGTGTCGGATCCACCGTGCAGTACATCAAGGAAAACCGGGTTCAGGGCCTTGCCCTGAGCGGCAAGAATCGCCACCCCATGTTTCCCGACGTTCCGACGTTCGCGGAAGCCGGCTATCCCGACTACGGCGTCATGTACTGGTTTGGCGTCATGGGGCCGGCAGGCGTACCCGCACCCATCCTCCAGAAGTTGCAGGACGGTATCGTCAAGGCCACGCAGTCGGCAGACTTGCGCAAGGTGTTCGAGAGCGCCGGCGTGGCGGCTGAAGCGACGAATCAGCAAGCGTTCACCCAGCGTGTCGCGGCGGAAACAGCGCTATGGTCGGACGTCATCAAGCGTGCGAATGTGAAGGTGGACTAACGTTAACAGGACCTAAAGATGAGTTGGCAACAGAACCGTATTTCCAGGACGATGCACGAAGGCGGCCTGGTGCTTTGCATGGGCATCAGGCAAGCGCGTACACCGGACATCGCTCCGATGGCCGCCGCTTGCGGCTTCGACAGCATCTACCTGGATATGGAGCACAGTCCCATAGACCTTGGCGCGGTGTCCGCCATTTGCATCGCGGCCCTGGGCTGCGGCATAACGCCCTTGGTAAGGGTGCCGGACCATGCTCCGCAGCACGTCGCGCGCGCCCTGGATGGCGGCGCGCAGGGCATCATCGTGCCGCATGTGTCGACCGTCGAACAAGCGCAGGCGCTGGTGGCGGCCGCCAAGTATCCACCGCTGGGCCATCGCTCCGTCATGGGCAGCGGGCCGAGCCTTGCCTACATGCCCAAGCCCCTTACGGAAACCATTGAAATCGGCAACCGCGAGTCCTTGCTGATCGCCATGCTGGAAACCCCGGAAGGAATCGCCAATGCGGACGGCATTGCGGCGGTGCCAGGCATCGACATGCTGCTGATCGGATCCAACGACCTTTGCACAGAGATGGGCATCCCCGGGCAATTGCGGCATCCGAGCCTTCGCGACGCCTACTCGCAAGCGGCACGCGCCTGCAAAGAGCATGGCAAGTTTCTGGGCGTCGGAGGGATACGGGCAGACCTGGAGTTGCAAAGCGACCTGGTCGCAATGGGCGCGCGATTGATCATTGCCGGCAGCGACGTCACCTATCTTATGCAGGCCGCCGGCAAAGATGCCGAGCAACTGCGCCGGGCTACTTCGGCATTGACGGAAACAAAGAATGAGTCATAGCAACACCAAGCCCGCTTTTATTGCGCCGCCCAATGCCTGCGACAGTCATTTCCATGTGTTCGGCCCTGCCGGCCAATATGGATACGGTACAGAGCTGCGATACGAACCTCCGCATGCGCCGCTTGAAGATTACCTCGAGCTCGCGCGCTGCCTGGGTTTGACCCGCTTCGTATTCGTTCAGCCCAGTGCGTACGGGCGCGACAACCGATGCATGCTCGATGCCATGAAGCAGATGACGCTGCCGTGCCGGGGCATCGTCGATATCGATGAAGACGAGCCCGACAACGTCCTTGGCAATCTGGATGCGCTGGGCATACGCGGCGTGCGCATCAATGTCCGCCCCATCATGCCGGCGCAGCCCGGATTCGGCGATACGCTCGCGCCTCGTATCCGGCGCCTGGCGGCGCGTTGCTCCGAACTGGGCTGGCATCTGGATTTCCTGCTGCCCGACTGGCTGACGGTCGAGTTGCTGCCTGTGCTCCGGTCGCTTCGCCTGCCTTTTTCGATTGCCCACCTTGGCATGCAGAAGGCGAAGAATGGCGCCGATGCAGCCGACTTCCAGCACGTGCTCGACCTGGCCAGGAACAACGACTGCTATCTGAAGATCACCGGCATCTATCGCATCTCGACAGCGCCGGGGTTCGCTGATGTGGGTGCCATGGTGCAAGCCGCGCTTGACGCCGTACCGGATCGCCTGATCTGGGGCAGCGATTACCCGCACCTGTCGTTTGATGAAAACAGCTCGGTTGATCTGTTCAATTTGCTGGGCGAGTGGGTGCCCGATGCCGCCATGCGGCAGAAGATCCTGGCGGACAACCCGGCGCGGCTATACGGGTTCTGAGGGCGGCGGCGCGCCGCTATCGGTTCGGCAGTTTTCCTCTTTCGAGCCGAACCGACAGCCCCAGCAGCATCAGGCCGCCCAGGGCGAGAAGAGACCCCACCCATCCCGTCGAGGCCCATCCGAAACCGTGGGCGATAGCCATGCCGCCCAACAAGGGGCCCAAGGCATTCGCAAAATTGAAGGCGGAATGATTCAACGCGGCGGCCAGGCCTTGTGCGTTGCGGGCAATGTCCATCAGGCGGGTCTGCAGCACGGTGCCCAGCGCGCCGCCTATGCCGATGAGGAATACGGTAATTGAAATGCCCCATAGGCTGGATGCGGTGAAGCTGAACAGCGCGGTGGTGGCGGCGCTCCAGATCAGCAAGCCGGCGATGGTCGGCATGAGCGCATGATCGGCGAGCTTCGGTACCAGGATGTTCCCTGCGGTCATGCCGATTCCAAAGATGCCCAGCACGAAAGGTACGGTTTCCGGAGAAGCCATGGTCACCTGCATCAATGTGTCGGCCAGATAGGTATAGACGGCAAAGAGACCGCCGAATCCGATCGCCCCCACGGCCAGCGTCAACCAGATCTGGCCTTGCTTCAGCGCGCCCAGTTCGCGCCGGGGACTGGACCCTGGCGGCGGCGCTGCACGCGGTGCCCATCGGATAAGCAGCGCCATCGTCAGCAGGCCGCTAACGGAGACCAGGGCGAATCCCCAGCGCCAGCCAATGGCCTGCCCCAGCCAGTTTGCGAGCGGGACGCCGACAATGGTGGCGACCGTGAGTCCCAGGAACATTCTCCCGACGGCCTGGTTGCGCTTGTTGAGCGGAACGAGCGAAACGGCCACCAGGGCGCCGATGCCGAAATAGGCGCCATGCGGCAAGCCGCTGAGAAAGCGCAGGGCGATCAGCCATTCATAACTGGGCGCGAAGGCGCACAAGCCATTGAACAGCGAGAACATCGCCATGAGCCAGATAAGCATGGTTCGCCGCGGAACCCGTGCGCCCATCACTGTAAGGACGGGCGCGCCGATGACGACGCCCAAGGCGTAAGCGCTGATCGCATGCCCGGCGGTGGGGGCGTCGATACCCAGGTCCCGGGCGAAATAGGGCAGCAAGCTCATCGTGGCGAATTCGGTCGTTCCGATGGCGAATGCGCCAACGGCCAGCGCGAAAAGAATCCAGCCGGGGGATGGAGGGTTGTGTTTCTGGTGAGGTTTGGACATCAATCGCTTGACCACGTCGTGTGACTGAACCAGTCACGCAGATGGTCCACAAAAATACGGACTTTATAAGGCAGGTAGCGCTTGCTTTGAATCACCGCGTATATATCCAGGCCTTCGCACTGATACTGCGGCAGCACGATTTCCAAAGTGCCGTTGCGTATGTATTCGTCGACCATGTAGCGGGGGTGCATGGCAACGCCGTGATGGAGTTTCGCCATGTTCAGAATCGCCTCGCCCAAGTTGGAGTTTAACGTACCGTTCACGTGCACGGTCTGGCGCTTGCCGCCACGACGCCTGAAATGCCAATAGCCCGTGGGCGATTTCAAATTGTGCAGCAGGCAATTGTGATGCTCTAGGTCCTTGGGGTGTGTCGGCCGTCCATTCTTGGCCAAATAGGCGGGAGTGGCCACCAATAGTTGGGGGACCACCGCTATCTTGTAGGCGACCTGGTTGGTGTCCTTGAGACGGGGGGCAATTCGCACGGACAGGTCCATGTTCTCGGCGATAAGGTCGCTACGGCCGTCGTCTATCATCAAGGAGACCTGCACGTCGGGATAGTTCTGCAGGAACTGGTGCACAGCGGGTATCAAGTGCACGGCACCGAAAGAAGGCGGCGACCCGACCCTGATACGTCCGCTGGGATGTTGCACGGGATTGCGCACCAAGTCCTTCAAGTTGCTGACCGTCTGGGTCAGGGCGTCGGCGTTCTGCAGGAGCAGCAGCCCGCTTTCCGTCAGATTGACGCGCTTGGTATTGCGGTTCAGCAACTGGGTCTCGAATTCTTTCTCCAGCCAGAAGATCTTTTTGGTCACGGTGGAGCGGCTCGTGCCCAATCGCTCGGCGGCCTTGGAAAAGCTCAGGCTTTTGGCCACCTCGATAAATACTTCGATGCACTCGATTGTGTTCATGGTTGAAAGCAGAGTTCGTTTCGTAAATGGAAATAGTGATTTGCCCGTTTTGGGGTATGAGCCGCAGCGTGGTGCTTATTAGAATGTGTTCTTGATCTAAATCAATGTTGTCACATGGTACTGCCGTCGCCCGGTTTCGGCGATGGCCGCGCCAGGCGCCTTAGCACACGTAGGAGATTGCATGAGAGTCGAACCAAAGGGCACCGGGCTTGGTGCCTCCATACACGACATAGACCTTTCAAAACCCCTCAGCCAGGAAAACTACAAGGCCATAGAACAGGCGTTGGGTCGATACGGCGTGATCAGCTTTCCAGGCCAGACGCTGACTTCCCGGCAATTGCGCGATTATGCGGAAAACTTCGGCCAGCTGGAAATCAACGTGGCCAACATGTACCACGACGCCGATTATCCAGAAGTCATGATTCTGTCGAACATGAAAGAAGACGGCAAGCCGGTCGGGCTGAGCGACGCAGGCCAGGACTGGCATACGGATATGTCCTACAGCAAGACCATAGCGTTCAGCAATGTGCTGTATGGGATCAAGATCCCGCATCGCGACGGACAGCCACTGGGCAACACGGAGTTCTGCAATATGCATGCCGCATATGCCGACCTGCCGGCGGCTTTGAAAGAAGAGCTTGCCGATATGACCATCACTCATGATTTCAATAAATTCTGGGAGATGATGCGTAGCGAAAAAGGCAGCACGCGGCCCCCGCTGACCGAGGAACAGCGCAAGCGCAAGCCGCCGGTATCCCACCCGGTGTTTCTGACTCACCCCATCACGGGGAAGAAGGTGCTGTATGCCAATCCGGGGTACTCCGTGAGGATCAACGAGCTTCCCGAGGCACGCAGCGACGAAGTCCTGAAGTTTCTTTTTGAGCATCAGCTGCAGGACAAGTATCGCTATCGCCATTACTGGAAGGCCGGCGATGTTTTGATGTGGGACAACATGGGAACAATACACAATGCGGTGGCCGATTACCGCCCCGACGAACACCGCCTGATCAAGCGGTGCCAGGTCATGGCGGACAAGTATTTTCCCGAGCTTTACTGAGCCTTCCCGCGCCGTGCGCGCGCAATCCAACCTAGAAAAAACCAAGGAGACAAGAGATGAAGCTATTCAAAGCCTTTGCAATGGTGTTGCTTTCATGGGCGTGTATGAGCTTGTGGCCTGTACAGGCCGCAGGCTACCCGGAACATCCGATACGCATGGTGCTCGGGTATTCGGCCGGCGGACCGACCGACGTCATTGCGCGCATCGTGGCCAAGCACATGAGCGAAAACATAGGCCAGTCCGTCGTGGTCGAGAACAAGCCCGGCGCGAGCGCGCATATCGCCGCGAACGACATCATGACATCGACGCCCGATGGCTATAAAGTGCTGGTCACTTCATTGACCTTGACGGTGAATCCACTGCTGTATCCCGACCGCTACAACTACGATTCCGTCAAGGCATTCGAACCCGTCAGCAACTTTGCCAATCTTCCGGTGGTCGTGGTCACCAACTACGATTCGCCCTACAAGGACTTGGCCAGCCTGATCGCGGATGCCAAAGCCAAACCCGGCATACTTACGTTCGGGTCTTCGGGCGTGGGCGGTTCGGCGCATCTGGCCGCCGAAATGCTGTCGACCAAGGCGGGCATCAAAATGAGCCATATTCCCTACAAAGGAAATGGCCCGGCGTTGCAGGAAATGATTGCGGGGCGCATTTCTTTCATGTTCTATCCCAGCATAGGAATTGCAAACTATGTGGCTGACAAGAAGCTGCGTGTATTGGCGGTCGGAACCAAGGATCCTCATCCGGATTTCCCCGGCGTTCCGACCCTGGAAAGCATGGGCCTGACCGGCTTCGAGGAAGGCGCGCCCTTCGTAGGCATGCTGGCGCCGGCCGGGACGCCCAAGGAAATCGTCGACAAGCTGAATAAATCGGCAGTGCAGGCGCTTTCCCAGCCCGAGGTGCGCGAGCAGCTGAAGAAACTCGGCGCGCAAGTGATCGCGGACACGCCGGAGCAGTTTCGCCAGTTCCTGATTGCCGACAAGGACCGCTGGGCTGCGGTCATCAAAGAAGGCAACGTCAAGGTCGAGTAGGCGGCAAGTGGTGAAGCTCCGGCGCGGCATGCCGGAGAACAAGGCGGATAATCGCTGAAAACAGAAGGAAGCAAAATCAATGAGATGGTTACGCTACACAATCGATGGGAACACGCATTACGGCATGCTCACCGACGCGGACAAAGTCAAACAGGTGGTTGGCGACCCTTTCCAGGGGTACGAGACGACGTCCACGGTGCTCAAGCTTGAAGACTTGCGACTGGAGGTGCCGGTGGTGCCGCCCACGTTCTATTGCGTGGGACTGAATTACGTGAAGCACATCGGCGCCGAAGGCATGTCGATCCCCGCCAAGCCGGACGTCGGCTACCGCGCCAACAACGCCCTCGTCGCGCACGGACAAGATGTCATCATGCCGGCGGATTCGAAGCGTATTCACTACGAGGGCGAACTCGTCGTCGTCATCGGCAAGAAGGTCAAGAATATCGATGCCGGGCAAGTCAAGGACTGCATCTTCGGCTACACCATCGGCAATGACGTCAGCGAAAGAAACTGGCAGGCTTCGGATCGCACTTTCTGGCGCGCCAAGAACAGCGATACGTTCAAGCCCATGGGGCCCTGGATCACCACCGAAGCGGACTTGCGGAGCATGGAGACGGCCGTATCCGTCAACGGCAAGGAGTCGATACGGTTTTCGACCGCAGACATGCTCTTCGGCGTTGAAGAGTTCATCAGCACCATGAGCCGCTACCTGACTTTGTATCCCGGCGACATGATCTGGATGGGTACCGACGGCAAGTCACCCGATCTGCAGCACGGCGACCGCGTGGACGTCAGCCTGACCGGCCTGGGCACGCTGAGCAATCGGTTCGTGAAGGAAGGGGCGGCTTGATCCAGGCCCGGAATCCATTTCCCGAAACGCTGTGCATCCAGCCGAGCCTGATTCTCAGGTGCCGGCTCGGCTGAATGCGCAGCTGATCAAAACCATTCAGGATCAGCCGCGCTTACCTTTCAGTGTCAACGGGCGTTGATGATTATTGGCTGCCTGCCAGGCCGATCTGCTGGACGAGCGGCGACAGTTTGTTCATTTCGGATTTAATGAACTCCCCCAGTTCTTCGGGCGTCGAGCTGACGAGCTCGATGGCGGTGAGCCGGTCGCCCAGGCCGGGAAGGGCGATGATCCGCCGGATTTCATTGTTCAGCTTGTCAACGATGGGGCGTGGTGTTCCGGCGGGCGCCAGCATGCCGAACCATTCCGTCGCGACGACATCGAAGCCTTGTTCCTTGAATGTGGGTATGTCGGGAACAGAGGAATAGCGCTCCGCGGAAGAAATGCCCAGCGGCTTGACCTGCCCCGCCCGATAGTTTTGCAAGGCCTGCCCGACAGTGGCGAATGTCATGGGAATATGCCCTGCGATGACATCCATGAGCGCCGGCGTGCCGCCTTTGTAGACGATGTGCTGCATGTCGATCTTGGATTCGATCTTGAACTGCTCGGCGGTCAGATGGGTCATGGAACCTGCGCCGGCGGAGCCGAAATTCACGGGTCCGGGGTGGGTTTTGGAATATTCCGCCAGCTCTTGCAGGGTGTTGGGAGGGAACTTGGGATTGGCATAGGCCACGATGGGCGTTCGGGCAATCAAGCCTATGGGCTGAAAGTCCTTGAGTGTGTCGTAGGGCAGTTCTTTGCGCAGTGCGGGGTTCGTCGTATGGTTGCTGACGGCGATCATGACCGTATAGCCATCCGCGGGCGCCGAGGCCAGGGCCGCGGTACCGATCTGCGTTGAGGCGCCCGGCCTGGATTCGACCAAGACGGGTTGCCCCCAATGATCCTGCATGCGCTCCGCCAGGACACGAGCGATGGCGTCTACCGACCCGCCCGCCGCAAAGGGGACGATGATCTTGATCGGTTTGGACGGGTAGGAGCCGGCGGCGGATTGCGCACAGGCGATCGGCAGTGCCAGCGAGCCGGCCGTGGCAAGGGCGCCAATAATGAGGCTGCGGCGTGCAAGCGTTTTTGTCATCTCCATTCCTTTTTTGATTATTGGGATCTAGCCGGCTCCGGCATTGCATCGAGCCTGGGGTCAGACCCCGTACGGGGTCTGACCCCGGCAAGGCCTTATTATTCTTGATCCACATCAAAGCGACGAGGGGCTGCGCGAGAATTAAGTATTTCGCGTCTGGAAACACACCGGCCTGGAATCCACCGGATGCGCAACCTATACTTTCAGCGGTCGCTTCCAATACGCAAAGGGCTCCGCTTCAGCATCAACTGCTTCGCTTCATCTATGACTTCGAATCTATTTTCCCCCTTCAGTTGCCGCAGCATCACTTTTCGCAATCGCATCGGCGTCGCGCCCATGTGCCAATACTCCAGTGTCGATGGCTTGCCCAATGCCTGGCATATGGTGCACTTGGGAAGCCGTGCCGTTGGCGGAGCGGGGCTGGTCTTGTTCGAAGCCGCCGCCGTCTGCGCCGACGGCCGCATCAGCCCGGGAGACCTGGGCTTATGGAACCAGGGCCAGGCCGAAGCCTTGCGACCCATTGCCGAATTCGTGCATGGGCAGGGGGCAATGGCGGGAATCCAGCTGGCGCATGCAGGGCGCAAGGGCTCCACCCAGGTACCCTGGATTGGGCGCGCGGAAGTTTCCATCGCCGAGGGGGGCTGGGAGACCATGGCGCCCAGCGCCTTGCGGTTCAATCCGGAGTATCCGTTGCCGCGTGAAATGACGCGTTCCGACATCGATCAGGCAATCGATCATTTCATCGCATCGGCTCGGCTTGCCCGGTCGGCCGGCTTCCAGGTCATCGAGCTGCACATGGGCCACGGCTACCTCGTGCACGAATTCCTGTCGCCGCTGTCCAATCGCCGTGAAGACGACTACGGCGGTAATTTCGAGAACCGAATTCGATTCGCCGTGGAAATCGCCGCTGCGGTACGCGCCGAGTGGCCGGAAGAGCTGCCTCTTTTTGCACGGCTGTCCGCCACGGACTGGGTGGAAGGCGGGTGGGACGTCCAGCAGTCCATCGAATTGGCGAAAGCCTTGCGGATTGCCGGCGTGGATCTGATCGATTGTTCCAGTGGCTCTATCGTTCCCGGCTCCCGAGGCCCCCAGGCGCCGGGGTTTCAGGTTCCCCTGGCTGCCGCCATAAGAACGGGGGCCGGCATCCCGACCGCTGCGGTCGGACTGATCACGCAGGCCAGGCAGGCCGAAGAGATTCTGGTCCAGGAACAGGCCGATCTTGTGCTGCTTGCGCGTCAATTGCTCGTCGATCCCTATTGGCCGCTTCGGGCTCAAGCAGAACTGGACGGCGTGGCGTCGCAATGGCCGATCCAGTATGAGCGGGCGGTGAATCCCAACGCGAAGCGCTGATGCCCGACGCTGATTCGGTCATGGAGTCCGGGAAGGAACAGCGGCTCGACTCCTGATCAGGACCGGCGGGCGATATTTACTCTTGCGTGCTGAGCGCGGCAAAGCGTTGTACGTAAAAGGCCTTCCATTCCAGTAGATGGCGGCTCATTGCCTTGGCAGAGATTTCTCCATCCCTATCATCGAGCCCATCGAGGATGTCCAGGTGCTCGCGCAACGCTTGCGGAATCAGGTCTGCCGTCATCCGCAGACGATTAAGAGCATGGTGAACCATTCGATAGCGGCGTATGTCTGCGGCGAGGCGAGTGCTTCCGCATGCAGCGGCTATCGCATCATGAAAGGCGTCGTCGAAATCGGCCCATAGGGCCAACGCGGCCGTGTCGTCGGTTTCGTGGGAAAGCGCCTGTGCGCTGCCGCGAAGTTCGGCAAGCGTGGCGCGGTCGATGCGCGTGGCAGCAAGTCGTGCTGCTTCGCTTTCCAATAGTCTTCTCATGTCGAAGATTTCTTCGACGTCGCGTCGCGTGACATGAGCAATCACAGGGCGGCGGTTGACTTCTTGAGTGACCAATCCGTCTTTGATGAGCTGAAGTATCGCGTTATGTACTGGCGTTCGCGATACACCCAGCCTCTCTGCCAAGCCCTTTTCACTCACTATGGACCCAGGCGCGAGCCGACCCTCGAGAATAAGGCTCACGAGTTCCCGATAGATGGATTGAGTAACGGACGGCTCGCGTGTCTGGTGGCTCGTGGCGCTCTGTACGGCGGATGACATGTCGACGAAAAAATCTCCGGAAAATAAGGTTGGCCTTCCGGAAGTATAAGCGCAGGCCTTGACGGATGCTCTAATGATTGCTTAATATGAATGCACATTATTCAAAAGTGCATGCAGAAAAAATGAAACTTAGAGTGTTGGCTGATGATCTTTCCGGCGCATGCGATTGCGTTGCGGGCTTTGCTCTGGCACGCGGTACGTCCATTCCGGTCTACCTGGACGACCGGCTGGCAAGGGGAGACGGAAGCTGGGCGCTGGATCTGGATAGTCGGGCAGACGACGAGAGGGTCGCGCGACAGAAAGTCGAAAGAATCATGCGATCTTTTTCCCATGATTCTTCTATGCTCATCTTCAAAAAAATAGATTCGACATTGCGTGGAAATATCGCAGCCGAAGTCGCCGGCGCGCTGGAGGCACTGGCGGATTCAACAGGAGTCATAGTGTCGCCGGCCTTGCCGGAACAGGGGCGTACGCTTCTTGGTGGAAAACTGTTTGTGCATGGCCGCCTTCACCCAATAGAGGGTTCAAAAAATCTGCCAGGGATCTTGGAAGCGGCCGGCTTCCAATGTGCGCTACTGCGAAACGAGGATGCCGATCCTGCCAAGCTGCGTGGCGATATCGAGCATGCGTTGGCCCAAGGGGCCAGGGCGGTGGTTGTGGACGCGCAAAATGAAGCTGACCTTGATCGCCTTGCACGCGCGTTGAGCGGATACGCTGGTCGCGTGCTGCTCGCTGGGTCTGCCGGGCTCGCAAAAGCATTTGCGAGAACTGCATGCAATGGCCAGGCGCAAGACTCAGACAGCGCTCAGGATCATGCGATTGTGGCGCTTGACCAGACGGTGGCCATCATTGGGAGTTTTTCGACGGAAACTCAGGCGCAGCTGCGATTGCTGAAAACCTGTAGCAATGTCGACCTGGTTGAGTGCAGCGCCACGGAATGGTTGGATCGAAGCTCCGTCAAGCGTCAAAGAGCCATAGGCTTGGCCCAAAAATTCGTTGCGCAGGGCAGAAGCGTTGTCTATGCAATCAGCGGCGGGCCGTCAGGCGACTGGTCGCGCGAGTTGGTCAAGGCTATTGCTGAAGCGGCGTTGCCTTCTCTCCTGGCGGTTCGTTCGCTTCTGTTGGTGGGCGGAGACACCGCGCGTGCCGTGCTGGAGCAATTGAATATTCTCCAAGTGAATGTCGTGGGAGAGCTTGAGCCCGGAATATCAACTTGCCGCGTGCAATCAGGACGTTCAGAGACCATTTACATAAAGGCCGGCTCGTTCGGAGATGCCGATACTTTGCAGCGGTTTTTCAGTCGGGCGTCCCGCAGTATCACGGAGCCGTGCCGGGCCAGTGCCACATCCGATGGAGTGCCCTCATGAGACCCCCTTCTATTCTGATAACGATGGGTGACCCATCGGGGGTGGGGCCGGAAATAATTGCGAAATCTCTGGCGCATTTACCAGGCGACCTTGACATACTGCCGCTTGTCGTCGGTGATGCCCGACGCCTGGAGTGCGCATCCAGGTTGGTCGATTCGGGATTGAGCATTCACGCAATCAAAAGGCCCGAACAGGCTTGCCATGCACCTCGCACAATAGAATGCATAGATGTCCCGATCGTCTCGTCGAATTTGCCATTCGGCCGTATCAGCGCCGAGGGTGGGGAAGCGGCATATCAATTTATTATCAAAGCGGTCGCCCTGGCTCAAGAAGGTCATGCCCATGCAATCTGTACTGCTCCTTTGAACAAGGCCGCCCTGCATGCGGCTGGCCATATATTTCCTGGGCACACGGAATTATTGGCAAACCTTACTCAAACGCCCGAGGTTTCGATGCTGCTCGTAGCGCCTCGTTTACGCGTAATTCATGTAACCACTCATATAGGAATCATGGATGCCGTTGAGCGTATTGAACCGGGCATCGTTGCGCGGACGATCGAACGCGGGCATGAACTTTTGCGCCGAAGAGGCATGTCTCCCCGGATCGCCGTCTGCGGCATCAATCCGCATGCGGGCGAAGGTGGGTTATTCGGGCGTGGTGAAGAAGACACAAAAATTGCTCCGGCTATAGAGAAGTGCAGGAACATGGGAATCGACGTGCAAGGTCCATTGCCCGCCGACACCTTGTTTTTCCGCGCGGTGCGAGGCGACTTTGATCTCGTCGTTGCGATGTACCACGACCAAGGCCATGGTCCGGTAAAGGTCTTGGGGCTTGAGGCAGGCGTCAACGTCACCGTAGGCCTTCCTTTCGTTAGAACTTCGGTGGACCACGGCACGGCGTTTGATATTGCAGGAAAGGGCGTTGCAGATGCAGGCAGCATGGTGGAGGCATTGCGCCTTGCTGCCGAACTGTATCCCAGATCTGAATGACTTGATGAGCATAACAGGAGATGACGGTGGTTGACTATAAACATCAGCAGGATGTCGATGTACTGATTCTAGGAGGCGGAACCTCGGGCGTTGGAGCCGCTGTTGCAGCGTCGCGTAGCGGTGCCAATACTTTACTGGTCGAACGCTATGGATTCCTTGGGGGCGTGGCAAATGTGGGGCTTTGCCTGCATACTTTTCACAGCAGCAATGGCGAGCGCGTCGTGGCGGGACTGCCGTGGGAGATGATTCAGCGCATGAAAGCGCTTGGCGGTTCGACGGGGCCTGTGTGGATCGAAAACGCCCATATGAAGACGACGACGCCTATCGACGTCGAAGTCATGAAGTACGTGACTCAGGAAATGGTGCTGGAATCTGGCGGCAAGCTGCTGTATCACACTCTTCCGCTGGAAGTCGTGATGGAAGACAACCGTATCGCGGGAGTCGTGCTGCTGACGAAAGACGGGAAAATGCTTGTGAGGGCCAAGGTAGTCATTGATTGCACAGGAGACGGCGACATAGCGACCTGGTCCGGCGTACCCTACGAAAAGGGACGCGACAGCGATAAAAAGATGCAGCGCATGTCGCTGGTATTCAAGATGGGCAACGTAGACGTCCCGCGCATGTTCAATGAAATAGGAAAGGGTGGAGCATGGGCCCCTCTCCCCGACGGCGGCGAGTCATATCCGGTGTGGTGGTCTGCGACCTTGGAAAGGTATGCGGACATCGCGATGCAGGAAGGTCTGTTTCTCGGGACGGATGAGTTTTGGGGAAACACCGTCCATAAAGGAGAAACAAATATCAACGCCTCGCGGTTGCAGGGGCTCGATGGAACGAACTCGTTTGATCTTACAGTCGGCGAAGTCGAGGGAAAGCGCCAGGTCTTTAAGCTTGCCGAGGTTTTGCGCAAGTATGTTCCGGGATTCGAAGGCAGCTATATCCAAGCTACGGCTCCGTTTATTGGCGTGCGCGAGACCAGGCGGATGGAGGGCGAATATCAGCTTACCGCGAGCGATTGCGTGTCTGGCCGCAAATTCGAAGACGGCATTGCAAAAGTAGGTTACCCCATCGATATTCATGATCCCAGCAGCGGCAAGACTCTATTCACGCCCATTGGAGGAGAGGACGGATCTTACGACATTCCATATCGATGCTTGTTGCCTAAGAATGTCGAGGGCTTGCTGCTTGCCGGCCGCTGCATTTCCACGACCCATGAGGCCATGGCATCCACCCGGACCATGATTACCGGGATGATGGTTGGAGAGGCTGCAGGCACGGCTGCGGCGCTTGCCATTCGCAATGGAACGAGCGTGCGTGCGGTGGATGCGAACGAGCTTCGCGAACAGCTGAGAAAGCGTGGTGCTCATCTGGACATGGGGCCGGTGCCGGGAAGTGAAAAAGAAAGGCAGGCGACTCAGCCATAGATGCTGAGTACTGTCGTCAATCAATCGTGGTGAAGGAGACATTCATGAAACGAGCAATACTCAAACCACTCAAAGGATTTCTTCATGCAACCGTACTGATGGCGTTGCTGGGCGTGCCATGTCTGGGAGCTGCGGCCGAGAGCTATCCAACGCGTCCTGTGAAAATCATTCTGGGACTTGCGCCTGGCGGTATGAACGATATAGTAGCGCGACTGCTCAGCGATGGCTTGGCCAAGGAACTCGGGCAGCCGGTCGTCGTAGAGAACCGCGTAGGGGCGGGGGGTACGATAGGGGGCGGTTACGCTGCCAATGCGGCTCCTGACGGATACACGCTGTTTTTGGGCGCGATAAGCAACATGGCCATTGCTCCCAGTCAATACAAGAACATGCCGTACGATCCAATTAAGGACTTTGCGCCCATTACAAAGCTGGCGTCGTCAGCAAACATTCTGGTGGCTCATCCCGCATCCGAGTTCAAAACTGTCCAGGAAGTGATCGATGCCGCCCGAAAAGACCCGCAGTCCGCCATGTATGCTACGGCGGGTATGGGAACATCCCCTCATATGGCCGGAGAACTCTTCAACATAATGGCCAAGGTCAAGCTGCCCAGCGTGCCCTATAAAGGCGACGGCCCCGCGTTGACAGACGTTGCAGGAGGGCAGGTCAAGTTGGCATTCCCGGCACTGCCTGCGGCAATGAATATGATCAGGGCGGGCCAATTAAGGCCGATAGCCGTTACGAGCAAGCAGCGGTCTTCAAAGCTGCCTGACGTTCCCACGATATCGGAGTCGGGAGTGGCCGGATACGACATGAGCCCTTGGGTCGGAATGTTTGCACCGGCGCAGACCCCTAAGCCTATCATCCAACGGTTGAATCAGGCTTTTGCCACGGTTCTCAAGTCGGAACGCGTCCGCCAGCGATTTTCGGAACTGGCGCTCGAACCGGTGGGCGATTCGCCGGAAGAATTCGGAACATTTCTTGCCGAAGAAATCGAAAAATGGAGCAAGGTAGCTAAAGCGGCGGGGATCCAGCCTCAGTGACGACCACGCCTGTGAATTCCCTCACCGCTTCGGCGTACCCGGGGCTGCGGCTCGCCCCTGAATGTGATGCGGATTCTATTTTGGCCAACGATTGCTTGCCGCCGTCACGCCCGCTGGCGGCTTCGTAGAGCGCATCGCTCATGGCATGCGGCACCACGCTGTCGCCGGTGCCGTGTATGAACAGTATCGGCTGGCGCACGTGCGCGATGCGGGAAAGCGAGTCGAACGGCTGGGTGATGATCCAGTGCAAACCGGGCACGTTGCGCCACCGGCTGGCGGCGATCATTTCGCGGATGCTGGTGAAGGTGGATTCCAGTATCAGGCCGGCGAAGCTGTCCGGCTCGGCGTCGGCAGCCAGCGCCACCGCGACCGCGCCGCCCAGGCTATGTCCGTACACGAATCGGCGAGCGGGGTCGGGCTGGCGGCGCTCCAGCTCGCGCAGCGCGGCTTGGGCGTCTTCCACGGCGCTGGCCTGCGATGGCAGGAGCTCGGTCGATTCGCCGAAGCCGCGATAATCGATGGCCAGCATCGAATATCCCATGTCCACCCAGCGCTCCATGCGAAAGACGCTGCTGTTCAGGTTCCAGCGCGAGCCATGCAAATACAGCACGGTGGGGGCATCGGGCGAGGGCCCGGAAACATACCAGGCCCGGATGGTCTGGCCGCCCGACAGCGGCAGATCAAAGATTTCGGTTCCAGGCAGAGGTTCGCGCGCCCAGCGGGCTTCACCAAGCTCTATCGAGAAAATCGCGCCTCGTTGCCAGCGGTCCAGCCACACATATGCCGCGCTGGCTGCGGAAAGCAGGACAGCGATGATGGCGGCAAAGAGGGCGGAGCGGTTCAGTCGCATGGCGAAAGGGCGTGAAATCAGAAGCTTATTTGGACCGACGGCGAACTGCGCTGCGCGGGGCCGTGATAGACGACTTCGATGTTGTTGCCATCGGGATCCAGCACGAAAGCGGCATAGTAGCTGGGATGGTATTCCCGGTAGCCCGGGCTGCCGTTGTCCGTGCCTCCGTTCGCCAGCGCGGCGCGATGGAAGGCGTCGACCATCTCGGTGCTGTCGGCCTGGAAGGCCAGATGATTCCGGCCGGTCGGGTGGCCTTGCGCGGCGGGGCTGTCGATGGAGGTGACGACCAGTTCGTCCACCCAGAAGTAGCCGTCGCCCGTGCCGCCCATGGGAATGCGCAGAATATCGATGACGGATTCATAAAAAGCCTGGCTTTTCGCCAGGTCCTTGACCACCAGCTGGATATGGTCGATCAGCCGTCCGCGATGCAGCGATTGAATTTCCATGTTGGCTCCCGAGTGTGTATGCCAAGCATAAGGATACTGCAAACGAGGTCATGGCTTGGCTTATGTTTGCATCAAACACTTGCAGAATGCTGGTGCTCGGTCACCGACAGGCATACAGTAGTGTGACCCCCCCATCGGAAGGGAGGATTTCCGTCATGGAGCGGCATGTTCCCTGCGTGCACCATTCGTAGTCTGCGGTATAGCCGGAACGCGTCAACCTCAGCGGATCAAGGGGTTGGACTGTTGGCTGATATTCGTACCAGCCTTTGTGCCACACGGCGTTGGGCGGTGGTTCCATGCCTGCCGCCGAGCCATGTATTCTCGCGCGGCCCGCCTTGAGTGTCGGCGAGCGGCCTGGGCTGATGGGTGCGACCACCGTGTAGTCTTCTTCCCAGCGCGTTTTTTCTATCGAGTGTGTCCAGGCTAGGGTGAATTCCTGAATGGGAAGAAACTGGGGTGCGTCTGGTGCCGATGCTAACGCCAGGCACACCCCGAATCCGACCAAGGTCGATGCCATCAGGCAGATGCCGTTCTGGCCCTGCGGCTATCTAGGTAGTGCCACGCCAGGAAGAGCGCCGTTGTGGCGAGTCCGATTTGGTCGGAAATGGGCGAGGCGGCCACCAGAAAGCCAGCAGCAGCGATGGCGAAGAGGCGTTCAAACCAGTTCAAGGGCTTGAACAGATAGCCGGTGGCGCCCGCGCCCCACAGGCCGATGGCGAGGATAGCCTTGAAGATGATATACACCACATCAAGGATGTCGCCGTCGCCTTGCAGCATCAGGGCGGGGGAATACACCGCCATATATGGTACGACAAAACCGGCTACGGCGACGCGTAGCGCTTGCAGGCTGATCTTCAGGCCAGTTTCTCGGGCAATGGGTGCGGCTGCGAATGCGGCGAGAGCGACTGGGGGCGTCAGGTCGGCCATGATGCCAAAATAGAACACGAACATGTGGGACACGATCAGCGGCACACCCAGCTTGAGCAAAATTGGCGCCGCCAGCGAGCTGGTGATAATGTAGTTGGGAATTGTGGGGATGCCCATGCCTAGCACCAGGCAGGTGATCATGGTCAGGAACAAGGCCAGGAACAGATTTTCTTCACCGATGGCAATGACCTGGCCACCAAACTCGGCCGCCACTCCGGTCAGGTTGATGATGCCGATGATCACGCCCACCAATGCGCAGGCAATAGCGACCGGTAAGGCATGGCGTGCGCCGTCGGCCATTGCTTTGATGGCAAGAGACAGCACGTCTTTCTTGCCGCGACGCAAGGCCAGCACGGCGACAAGAAAGGCGACGATGACGAAAAAGGTAATGACGCCGAAGGCGATGAAACCCATGCAAGCGAAGCCCAGCAAGACCCAAAACAAATAGCGAAGGGCGTTGTTGGAGGCACCGCTGATGACCGCGGCACCGAAGATTAGGATTACCGTCAACCCCAGACCGACCGTGCCGGAAAACAATGGGGTATAGCCCGAGAACAGCAGGGCGACCAGGCCGAGCAGAGGAATGAGCAAGTACCAGCGCAGCCTGACGGCCGCCCAGGGATTGGGGCAATCTTCCTTGGCCAAGCCGTTCAAATTCTTGCGGCCTGCTTCCAGGTGTACCGTCCAGAAAGCGGTCAGGAAATACAGAATGGCAGGGATCACTGCCGCTTTGACGATTTCAACATAGGGCACGTTGATGGTCTCGGCCATGATGAAGGCAACGGCGCCCATGACGGGCGGCATGATCTGACCGCCCATGCTGGACGTGGCTTCGACCCCACCGGCAAAGGCGGGCGAATAGCCAAAGCGTTTCATCAGGGGAATGGTGAACTGTCCGGTCGTGACCACGTTGGCGACCCCGGAACCATTGATCGTGCCCATCAGCCCGGAGCTGATGACGGAAACTTTGGCTGGGCCGCCTTTGCTATGGCCCACCGTGCCCATGGCAAAGTCGCTGAATAAGGAGATCATGCCGGCCTGTTCCAGAAACGACCCAAACAGGATGAACAGGAAAATATAGGTGGACGAGACATAGGTGGGCGTACCGTAGATGCCTTCGACGCCGAAGCTCATGGTGCTGACGATCTGGTCAAAACCATAGCCACGATGAGCCAGCAAGCCCGGCAAATACTCGCCAAACAGGCCGTATAGCAAGAATATGCTGCAAATCAAGGGCAAGGCCCAGCCCATCATGCGACGCGTGGCCTCAAATACCAGCACAATCGTGATGATGCCGATCACCATGTCGAAGTCGGTCATTTCGCCTGCGCGCGCGGTGAGATCCGATTCATAGATCCAGTGATAAAAGCTGGTGACAAAGCCGACGATGCCAAGAATCCAGCCTAGGGCTTTGGCTCTCAGTCCAAAAAAATTTGGGTACAGCGTGAAGATCATCAACAGCACGAAGCCTACGTGTATGGCACGGACGACTTGACTGGAGAGGGGACTGAAGGCAGCGGTGTAGACTTGAAAGCTGGAGAACGCGACGGCGATCCAGAAGACGACACGCGGCATATCCTCGAAGGGCTTATCTGTGGCTGGAGTTGAGGATGCGCTCATAAAAATCGGGGCGATGGGTACGGAAAAACGGTTCGGGCAGTTGCGCCGGATCCGGGGCCAGACGGCGCTCCGCGCCCTTGGTAAGGAGGCGGAGCGGTAGGGCGCGAAGCGTGATGCTTATTTGACGACGCCTTTTTCTTTGTAGTAGCGTTCGGCGCCGGGATGGATAGGCACGGGCATGCCGTTGACGGCATTCTCCAGCTTAATGGCTTTTGCGGCATTGTGCGCGGCATACATGCTGTCGATGTTCTCGTACAGTTCTTTCGCCATGGCATAAGCCAAGTCGTCGGAAACGCCCGAATGGGTTACCAGAAAGTTGGGGATGGCAGCAGTGGCAATGTCTTTGTCCTGGCCTGCGTAGGTGCCGGCGGGAATGATTGCGGGCTGGTAAGCGGCGTCGCCGACGTTCTTGACGACATCGGCAGGTACCGGCACGACTACGATGTTGACCGATGTGGCCAGATCGCGGATGGACGATACACCCAGGCCCGCTGATTGCAAGGTCGCGTCAAGCTGACGGTTTTTCATCAGTTCGACCGATTCGCCGAAAGGCAAGTATTCGACTTTGGACAAGTCGTCATAGCCCATTCCTGCTGCTTTCAGGATCGCGCGTGCATTCAGTTCGGTGCCCGAACGGGCGGCACCGACAGAAACGCGCTTTCCTTTGAGATCAGCCAGTGACTTGATGCCGGAGTCGGCGTTGGCGACGATCTGGATGTAGTTGTTGTAGGTGGCGGACAAGCCGCGCAACTTGTCGAGCGGCTTGGTGAAACCGGCCTCGGCGTTGCCTTTCCAGGCATCGGATACGGAATCGGCCAGCGCCAGCGCCAATTCACCACGACCGGCTTGCAGCAGGTTCATGTTTTCCGCCGAAGCCTTGGTGACTTGAGCGGTGGATTTCACGTTGGGAATGCTTTTTGCGTAGATTTGCGAGAGCGCCACGCCCAAGGGGTAATACACGCCGCTTTGGCCGCCGGTGAGAATATTGATGAATTGTGCTTTTTGTGCCTGCGCGGGACCAGCCACCATGAATGCGGCCGCTAGGGCGCCGCCGATAAACCACTTGTTCAACTTCATGTCACGATCTCCGATGATCAGTTGATTAAACGTGTTTCCACGCAACGCTGGTGACTATACCGGTTCGGCGACATTTCTTTAACAGGGGTTACCCGATGATTCTGGATGAGGAACCGATTATTATCCCGCCTCATTCATGGCCGCGAGTGGCGTCGGAGTGCAGGAAGCATCGCTTGCTCGGTGCAGGCCCCTAAGCCGATACAATGTCTTGCATTAAAGGAAAAAGCCGATTTTCACGGATTCATGGCATGTTCAGATGGCTTGCCGGGCGTGGTGCCCGGCCTTCACGCGTAGCCGAAACGCTGACTCGAATTTCGCCGGACGCATGGCGCGATGCACGCGCGAGCCTGGCTTTTCTGAACGGCCTGAACGATCGCGAGGATGAAGCCTTGCGTGCGCGCGCGGCATGGCTGCTGGCCAGCAAGTCATTCAGCGGCGCCGCCGGCATGGCATTGGATGACAGCATCATGCTGTCTATCGCCATTCAGGCAGCCCTGCCCATTCTGGAGCTGGATCCGGTGCTCTACGAAGGCTGGACCGAAATCATCGTGTATCCGGGCGGCTTCCTCATACCGCGCACCGAGGTCGACGACAGCGGCGTGGTTCACGAATACATCCAGGAAGCCGCCGGCGAAGCCTGGGACGGCGGGCCGGTGATTCTTTCCTGGGAAGACAGCTGTCCCGGCATGCCGCAGACTGCCAATGTCGTCATCCACGAATTCGCGCACAAGCTCGATCTATACGGTGGCGAGGCGGACGGGACGCCTATTCTCGATGCGCATCCGCAACTCCGGCCTCGACAATGGCGCCGTATCCTGGCGTCCACTTTCGAGCGTTTCGAGCGGATGGTGACAGAGGTGGAGGGGGCCATCCCGCATGACGTCGATCCGGAGTCCGAAGAGGCCGATCCCTGGTATGGGTCCCTGCCGCTGGATCCGTACGCTGCAATCGATACGGCGGAGTTCTTCGCTGTCAGCTCCGAGGCCTTCTTCGTCGCCCCCTGGCCATTGGCGCAGGCCTTCCCCGATTGGTATGGATTGCTGCAAGCTTATTACCGGCAGGATCCCATACGCCGGTTGGCGGGCGGGTCAGAGGGGTCAGACCCCGCACGGGGTCTGACCCCGTAACGTAGCTGCTGCGGGGTCAGACCCAAAAGGCGGGTCTGACCCCAGGCTGCCGGGGCCAGACCCCGCATGGGGTCTGACCCCTCAACCCTTTTGCAGAAGCGACGTTTTGATTTATTGGCCGCTTGTCTTTTCACGCGCTTTGAGTTCCGCCGCCAAAGCTTGCAGCGAGGCTTTCGCCCCAACGATATCCGCCTGCCACTCGGGGCCGGACTTATAAGCCAGGATCGCTTCGAACGATTTGGCGGCCCGGCGGAACTCTGGGTCATTTACCGCAGCTTTCAGGGCCGCCTGTAGGCGATCTTGGACATCTTGTGGCACGCTTTTATCGACTGCGATACCGCGGTCCGAGGGAACCACCACCGGAAAGCCTTCTTCAGTTGCAGTGGGTACATCAGGCAGAATCGATGCACGCTCGGCCATGAACTGAGACAGAATCCTGAGCTTGACCGGCTCTTTTTCCGGCGCCGGTACCGCCGTATGGCTGGCAAAAATCATGTCGACGTGACCACCCAGCAATGCCACTTTCGAAGGGCCGGTGCCCGGAAAGGGGACGTCGTTGAAGCGTGCACCGGTTTCGACCATTAATAGATTCATGGCCACGTTGCCATTGCTTCCCAGCCCGTTTTGGCCGACCGAAACGCTTTCCGGCTTATCCTTTAGGTCCTGCACCAATTGTTTGAGAGACGTATAGGGGCTTGAGTCGGGGACGACCAGCAAGGTCGGATCGCTGACTACTCGGCCGATCAGAGCGAATCGGTCGGGATCGTAGTGCGTGTTTTGATATAGGGGCAGAAAATTCATGGGAGGGGTGTTGACGAACGCGACGGTATAGCCGTCCTTTTCTGCGCGCTGCACGAAGGTGTTGGCGATGGCGCCAGATGCGCCCGGCTTATTTACAACCACCAAATTGGCTTTGCCGCCGATATGCTTCTGCAAGAACGGAGCCAGTGTGCGCGCGAGTATGTCGGTTTCACCGCCTGCAGAGAAACCCACCACCAGTTCGATGGGCTTGTCGTCCGGCCACGCGGCCCATGCGTTAGAGGAAAACAAAGCGACAGCCGCGGCTGCCGCGGCCAAGGGCCGAGCATTGAATTTTTTCACGGATCTTCTCCAGAGTTTTTTAATCGTGTACGTTTCTTATCTGTTTACAGCAGGCAATCGGGTTGCTCACGCACGATTGCATCGTAGATGGGCTGAAAATGAAGCCATGCCATAAATGGTGTGGCGAGATGGGCTTTGGAGTGCAGCGCGGCATTGCGATCGATCAGCTTCAGCGGGCTGCCCGTTGCTTCGGCTTTGAGTTGGATCTCGCAGGCGCGGTCCGCAGCGATGAACCACCACGCTGCTTCTTCAATTGATTCGCGCCCTGCCGAAAAAAGGCCGTGATTCTGATGAATGGCGATCTTTGCGTTGCCGAATGCCTTGGCGACAGCGTGCCCTGCAGTGTTTTCCACAACGACAGCACCTGCTTCTTCCTGGATCAGAGCCTGATCTTCAAAGAAACCGCAAGCGGTTTGCGTAATGGGGTCCAGGGGTCTGCCCAGGGCTGCCCACGCCATGCCGTTTATCGTATGGGCATGACAGGATGCGACGATGCTGGGGTTTGCCGCGTGTATGGCGGAGTGCAGCACAAAGCCTGCTCGATTGACGGCCCAGTTCCCCTCTATGACAGTGCCTTCATGATCGACAAGCAGCATATCGCTGGCTTGCACGCGCCCGAAATCCATTGCGAAAGGATTAGTCCAGAACAGATTCGGATGTTCGGGATCACGTACCGTTACGTGGCCCGCAAATCCGTACTCATAGCCGAACTTCGCGAACACTCGACATACGGCTGCAAGACGTTGACGGCGATGCCATCGTTCCTCTTGCGGCGCGTTGAATGTCGGATACTGAGGAAAGTAAAGATTTTCCTGTGTTGGTTTATAGATGGTCTGAGTTTTTTGCGTCATATCAAAACTTGCTTTGTGTTATATCAAAGAGGTGCCATTCTAGGTTTGAAGATTTGGCCAAGCTAATCACTAAATTAGAACTAGCTATAATCTTTGCTTATAGGGAGGCACAGGTGTCGGCCAACTCTAAAATCCGCCTTCGCCACTTGGAAGCGTTTCATGCCGTGATGGTGACGGGCAGCGTTACAGGCGCAGCAGCGATGCTGCATGTGTCGCAGCCGGCGGTCACCGCGACGATCAAACATTTTGAGCGGAAGCTCGGGTTTTTGGTGTTCGAACGAATGGCGGGTCGCTTGGTGCCGACTCCGGAAGCGTTAGCGCTGTTACCCGACGTTCAGGAAATCTTCAGCCGCCTGAGCGCGCTCGACCGATTCAGCCAGGATTTGGCCGATGGGGTTCAGGGTGCATTGTCGATCGCTGCAACCTCACCTGTCGCAAACGTTTTTTTGGCGCGAGCCGTTGCTTCGTTCATTGAGCAGAAGCCGGGGGCTCAGGTGGCATTGCATGCCATGGACTCCAACCTGATTGCTGAGCGCCTCATCAATGGGCAGATTGACCTTGGTGTAGCATTCTCGCCTGGCGATAACGAAACGCTGCACACGCAGCATCTGGGAAGCTCCGAGTTGACCTGTGTTATGCCGGTCGCTCATCCATTGGCCAGCCTTTCTTCTGTGTCGGTATTTGATCTGCAACCCTATCCGGTCATTACTTATGTGCCTCAGGCTTTACTGCGTCACAGGTTGGATGGTTATTTGAAAGCGCCGCTCAATATATGTGTCCAGGTCGCGACCTCTCTGACGGGAATTGTTTTGGCACTGCATGGCGCTGGCGTTGCCTTGGTCGATTCCAGCGTGCTGCAGGCCCTCCCCGTTCCCGCGCTGACGGTGAGGCCTTTGAAACCGTCAGTCGAAATAACCAGCTATCTCATGTGGAGCGAGGCTCGCCCGCAGACCGCGCTTGCACGAGCTTTCGTCGCCCACCTTGAGCGCTTGAGCGATCGGCCCATGTAGCAGGGGTCCGACCCCGCACGGGGTCTGACCCCATAACCTAGCTGCTGTGGGGTCAGACCCAAAAGGCGGGTCTTACCCCAGGGTCGCCGGGGTCAGACCCCGCATGGGGTCTGACCCCTCATCAGCCCTTCTGCAGCATCCATTCGTGCTGTGGATCGTTATGGAAATGCCAGGCGCGGGTGGGGCCGGCCATGACGTTCAGATAATACGAGGTGTACCCATGCGGCACGACCACGGGATGATAGCCGCGCGGTACCTTGACGACGTCGTGGTCTTCCACGCACATCGTTTCATCCAGGTCGCGTTCATCGGTGTACACGCGCTGGAAAGCAAATCCTTGCGGTGGATTCAGCCGATGGTAGTAGGTTTCCTCCAGTTGGCTTTCGCGAGGAATGGCGTCCGCATCATGTTTGTGGGGCGGGTAGCTCGACGAATTGCCGGGCGGGGTGATCACTTCCACCACCAGCAGGCTGTTTGCCGGCTCGGTTTCGGGAAGAATGTCGCAAACATAGCGCGTATTGCTGCCGGAGCCTCGTACGGACCGCTTCATGCCTGCGGGCTCGATCAGCCTGGTCGGCAGCGCTTTGGAGCCGCTGGGTGCGCGCGCCACGGCGATCTCCGCCGCGTCCACGCCGGTCAGAACAAGACTGGAGTGCGCGGGCAGATAGAAAGCATAGGGAGATTTCTCCTCGAAAACGCTTTTTCGGTCTCCTATCGCTTCCCATTGCATGTCGCCGCCTGCGCCGCCGGCCTGTGCCGAGGCTTTTCCCGACAGGATGACGACGCACAGTTCATCGTCGCCGCTGGCGAGCGCCAGCGTGTCGTTGTCGGGCAGGCGATGAGCGGAGAAGCCGACGTAGTGCAGGCCTCCCGACCCGAGCGGGATTTCGGTGATCAGCGCGCCGGCTTGCGCGGAAACTTTCAAGGTGGTCATAAAGGCTTCCTTATACGGTGGCTTGATGGCGTGCCGAAGTCCAGGCCGCGATCAGTGTGTCGAAGTTGCGGCGCACCCGCTGCACCAGTTCCCGGTCATCGATCCGGCCGGACATCCAGGCTTCGCTGGGCTCTTGAAAGATGCTGCGGCCGACGGTGAATCCCTTGCAACTGCGGCTGGATGCCGCCACGCCGAATCCCGCTGCGACCTCCTCCAGAGGGGCGGCCAGGCCCAGCAGCACCACCCCTTTGCAATAGCGGTCGTTTTCCTGGATCAGGGCGTCGAGCCGCCGCCAGCTGTCATGGTTGCGCAGCGCGCCGATCTTCCACCATTCAGGCTGTATGCCCAGCGAGTATAGGCGCTCGATCGCGCGCAGTACCTGGGCATCCGGTTCGCTGTTTGCATCGGCAGGCGGGATGATCTCGAGCAGCAGGTCGTGGCCGCTGGCCTGGGCGGCGTCGTACAGGCTCTGCATCTGGGCTTCCTGCTCGTCCCGTATCCCGGCCGGATGCTCGGTGTCATAAGAGACCAGGCACTTTATGATGTGCTCCCTGGGCCATGAAAGCAGGGTGCTTCCCACGCTGCGCCCATACTCGAAACGCAGCGGCAGCGAGCCGGGCAATTCGACCGGACGGCCTATCCACCAGTCTCTTCCGGTTGCAGCGTTCAAGGCGTCCTGCCCATAGCGTTCGTCGGCCAGGATGCCGACATCGATATCGGATCGGCCGTCGTTGCGCAGGCCTTGTTCCGTCTGGCTTACCGCTTCCACGAACAGGCGCTTCAGCTCTGGAATGCGTGCCGGGTCCGCGCCGCAACGCTGGGCCAGCTCGCTCAGCTGGCTGCGGTGGTCGAACGCGAACACCAGCAGATCCTTCCATTGCTTCTGAGCGGCGCTGCTGCGGTGCAAGCGTTGGAGCTTTCGGTCGTGTTCGAGCGGCTGGCCGAGATCGGCTTCGTTGAAGAAATAGTCGAGTTCGGCGAGCGTCGGCATGGCGGGCGCGCAACCGTGGCGGGATACGACCAGGGCGCCGCAGGCGTTGGCGATGCGGCAGGATTCCTCCCAGGATTTTCCGTCCAGCCAGCCTTTGAGCAAGCCAGACATGAAGGCGTCGCCGGCCCCCAGCACATTGAAAACGCTGACCTTGAAGGTCGGGTAGGTGGCCGGCAGCTCGGACGGGATCTCGCCCGTGAAGACATTGCAGCCCTGCTCGCCGCGCTTCAGGACGAGAGTGGCATCGGTCAGCGCGCGCACCTTGCGCAAAGAGGCCAGTACGTCCGAGGCGCCTCCGGCGATCATGAACTCTTCCTCGGTGCCCACGATCAGATCGAAGAGAGGCAATACCTTTTGCAAGTCGGATGAAACCTTTTCGCTGGGCACATAGCGGTTTTCCCCGTCGGCCTGGCCGGTCAGGCCCCACAGCACAGGCCGGTAGTCGATGTCCAGCACGGTTTTGACCTGGTTCTTGCGCGCCATTTCCAACGCCGCCATGCTGGTTTCAAGGACCGATGGTGTGGACAAGTGCGTGCCGGTGATCAGCAGCGCGCGGGCGGACGCGATGTAGTTTTCGTCGAAATCGGTCGGCGACACCGCCATGTCCGCGCAATTTTCGCGATAGAAAATCAACGGGAAGGTTTCCCGATCTTTTATGCCCAGCAAGACCAGGGCGGTCAGGCGGTCGGGGTCGATGGCGATGTGGCTCGTATCGCATCCTTCCTTGCCGAGGGTTTCCACGAGAAACCTGCCCATGTGGTCGTCTCCGACACGCGTCAGCATGGACGAGCGCAAGCCCAGGCGCGCTGTGCCGAAGGCGATGTTGCCGGATGAGCCGCCCAGATACTTGGCGAAGCTGGAGCTGTCCTCGAGACGGGCGCCCACCTGCTGGGAATAAAGATCCACGGCCAGGCGGCCTAGGCAGATGAGGTCGAGAGGGCGGTCACGCCCGGCGGTAGTTGCTTGATTCATGACGAAAATGTTGAAGAGAATGCGCTGGCCACAGCGGAAAAGAAGACAAGCGGCGAGGCTTGTCCAGAAGGTACTTTAAGTCGTTTCCCTGTATTTTTCAAATAATTTTCTATTTTTTAAATAAATAGAATTTTTATTGTAATATCGATACAATACGACGCAATGCACGGGAATGTGCATGCTGTCATCAACAACGTGGCGGAACCGTAATGAAGCCTAATGCCGATTTGCGCAAGTTCTTGGAGACGGTCACCGAGCAGTTTCAAGACCTGTCCAAACAACTGCAGCGCATTGCCGTCTATCTCGAATGCCATCAGTCCGACGTGGTGTTTCAGCGCGTGCAGGACGTTGCGGAGGCTTGTTCCGTGCATCCTTCCGCAGTCGTGCGTTTTGCGCAGCGCTTCGGATTTTCAGGCTATAGCGAGCTGCAGGCGGTGTTCCGCGATTCTTTGCGAGTGGACGACACGTCTTCCGCGAACTATGCCGAGCGCATACGCAGGGAAGCGGCAAAAGGACACCCGGACTCGGGCGCCGCATTGGCCCATTCGTTCATCCAGGCCAGCAAGGATGGCCTGGATTCGCTCTCGGCCGACTTCGATGCCCCCGCCTTCGAGCAGGCCGTCGATCTGCTGGCCGCGACGCGCGATGTCTATGTCGTCGGGATGGGCCGATCGCTGTCCGTGGCATCTTATCTCGTCTATGCCTTGCAGAACCTCAGCAAGCGCAGCCACCTGGTTTCCGGCCTTGGCGGCGATCCCGCGAGGATGGTGGGCACCATGGACGCCGGCGACACCTTGCTGGCCATCAGCGCCGCCCCCTATGCGCCGGAAACCCGCCAATGCCTGGAGCAGGCCCGTTCGCGCGGCGCCAAAGTGGTGCTGATCACGGACACGCCAATGGCGCCCATCTGCGCGTATGCCGACGTCAAGCTGTACACGCGCGAGCAGACGGCTTTTGCCTTCAGGACCTTGACGTCCACCATTTGCCTTGCCCAGGCCTTGTTCATTGCCCTGGCCTATCGTCTCGAGCGCCATGCGAAGCTTCCGCCCGGCGACGCCTAGGGCCTTTTAGCGTTAACAGGCCCCAGTCCATTTTTTTCATTCCCCAGACTTTCATTGGAGACAATTTTGAAGAAGACTTTTTCCAGACTGCTTTTCGCGCTGTCGGCAAGCGCAGTCATGCACGCATCGGCGGCCGCGGATTTTCCGGACCGTACCATGCGCTGGATCGTTCCCTATGCCGCCGGCGGCACCACGGATGTCATGGCGCGCCATCTTGCCGCCGAAATGGGTCCATTGCTGGGCCAGACCGTCGTCATCGACAACAAGCCCGGCGCGGCCAGCATCATCGGCGCCACCCAGATCGCCCGCTCGACGCCTGATGGCTATACGTTCGGCACGGTGGACTCCGGCACCCTGGCCTTCAACCCCGCCTTGTATTCGGAGCTGACCTACGACGTGGAGAAGGACTTCACGTTCATCGGAGGACTGGGGCGCATGCCGTTGGTGCTGGCTGTCAATCCCAATTTCCCCGCCAAGAGTCTGCAGGAGTTCATGGAGATCGTACGCAAGGAACCCGGCAAGACCACCTCCGCATCGTCGGGACATGGTTCACCCTTGCATGTGGCGCTCGAACTGTTCAACCAGCGCGAAGGCGTGAGTCTGCTTCACGTTCCGTACAAGGGATCCGCCCCGGCCTTGCAAGACCTGATGAGCGGCCAGGTGGACTCGATGTTCGTCGATCTTCCGCCCTCCATCCAGATGATCCATTCCGGCAAGCTCCGGGTCCTGGCGGTGGCAACGCCCAAGCGACTGGACGTGCTGCCCGACGTCCCCACTTTCGACGAACTCGGGATCAAGGGCTTTGAGGCCTATGCCTGGCAAGGCTTCGTATCGCCCAAGAACACGCCTGAAGCCGTTGTTGGAAAACTGAGTACCGCGTTGAATACCGCGCTCAAGAGCGAGGTCATCGGCAAGAAGTTCGATGCCCTGGGCATCCAGCCCATGCCCATGGAACCCGCGGAATTCGAAGCCTTCGCAAAAAGCGAAGGCAAATTGTGGGGCGACGTGATCCGCAAGGCGGGCATCAAGCTCGATTGATGCAGGGGTCAGACCCAAACATCGGGTCAGACCCCAGGAGCTTCGGGGTCAGACCCCGTATGGGGTCCGACCCCGCGCCGCAAACCTGTGCGCCGGCGCGCCTTCGTGCAGAACCGCTCAGCGAAGGACTTCGACGCGTTCATGCAGGCGGAAATCGCCAAGTCGGAGCCGGTGGTGCGAAAGGCTAAAATACAGGTCGATTGAAAAAGGGGTCAGGCCCAAAAGAGGCTGGGGTCAGACCCCGTACGGGGTCTGACCCCTTGAATTCAGGGGCAGACGCAAAAAAGCTAGGGTCAGACCCCGTATGGGGTCTGACCCCCCTCTTCGACCTATGGATACATTACTCGTCATCAATGCGGGCAGTTCCAGCCTGAAATTTCAGCTCTATGCGCTGGCGGGCAGCGAGGGGCTGGAACTGATGTATCGGGGCCAGGTCTCGGGCATAGGCGGCGGTCAGCCAGAACTCGCCATTCGGGACGGCAACGGCGTCAAGATCGTGCAGAACATCTTGCCGTTGGAACAGGCTCGCGACCTGGCTTCGGCGCAGGCGTCCTTGGGCGAATGGCTGGCGGGCAAACTGGACGTAGCGCCCCGGGCCGTGGGCCACCGTATCGTGCACGGCGGGCCGCGGCTTTCCGACAGCGTCAAGGTCGACGACGGCATTCTTGCGTATCTGGATTCCCTTGCTCCGCTCGCGCCCCTGCATCAGCACAACAACCTGGCGCCGGTGCACGTCATTCATCAGCGATGGCCCGGCATCGTTCAGGTCGCATGTTTCGACACCGCCTTCCATCGCAGCAACGATGCCGTCGTCGAACGCTTCGCGATACCCCAGTCCTTCTACGACCGGGGGGTGCGCCGCTATGGCTTCCACGGCCTGTCCTACGACTATATTTCCAGGTATCTGTCCCGCAACATGCCGGAAGTATGGCAGGGCCGGGTCATTGCTGCGCACATGGGGTCCGGGGTTTCCGCCTGCGCCATGCTGCGCGGCGCCAGTGTCGAAACCACGATGGGTTTCACCGCTCTGGATGGGCTGCCCATGAGCACCCGGCCCGGAAGGCTGGATCCCGGCGTCGTGTTATGGATGCTGGAACAGGGGATGACACACGACGAGATCCAGGATGTCCTGTATAACCGATCGGGCCTGAAGGGATTGTCGGGCGTCAGCGGCGATGTACGGGACTTGCTGAGCAGCGATCAGCCGGCCGCGCGTCTGGCCCTGGACCATTTCACTTACCGGGCCGCGGAAAGCATGGCCGGCCTGTGCGTCGCAAGCGGCGGGGTGGACGCCCTGGTGTTCACGGCCGGCGTTGGAGAAAACCAGCCCTGGGTGCGCGAGCAGGTCTGCAGGCGCCTGGCATGGCTGGGTGTCGAGCTGGACGACGCGTTGAACCAGCGAGGCGCACTCCGGATTTCATCCGGCACGAGCCCCGTGGCGGTGCTCGTCATTCCAACGAATGAAGAGTATGTCATCGCCAGGGAGACCCTTAGACATCTTTAGGGCCTTTTAGCGTTAACAGGCCCCCTGCAAGGAGCCGTTATGTCCATCAGCAAAGGCGCTTGGATCGATACGCTGGAGCATCTTCCTTCTTACGCATCTTGGAGCGCAGGGTATGGAGTGATCCGCCATACCGAACAAACCCGGAGGCGCGTCCTTGAACTCGTGGCGGGGCGTACCGGGCAGTCCGAGGCGAAAGCCGAAGAAATGTTTGCGATTCTTGCCGCGGCGGACCGCCTGGCCAGTGCGGGCATGTGGCTGGTCGTGCACATGACCTATGCCAATCGCGTCGATTTGTCGGGCGCGCCGCTTCAGGCGGATGATTTCAAGCCGGATCCGCAAGGACACACCGGCGGCGCCCTGAACATCGTGCCGGCTTACGCCGGCTACCTGGCCGCGAACATCCTGACCGGAACCACGCGTTCATGGCTGATGGGGCAGGGGCACTGCGTGGCGGCCATCGAAGCGCTCAACGCCCTGGTCGATAATCTGTCGGCAGAGCAGCGCCTTCGCTACGCATTCGGTGAAGAAGGGCTCAGCCAGCTTGCGCGGGACTTCTATTCTTATGCCATTCATCCCGACGGCACGCCGGGCGTGCCCTTGGGCAGTCACGTGAACGTGCATACGGCGGGCGGAATATCCGAGGGCGGCTATCTGGGCTTTGCGGAAGTGCAATATGCCCACATGCCCTTGCGTGGGGAAAGCTTGGCCGTATTCCTGAGCGACGGCGCCTTCGAAGAGCAACGGGGCAGCGACTGGTCGCCCAGATGGTGGCGAGCATCCGACAGCGGCGCCATCATGCCCATCATGGTGCTCAATGGCCGGCGCATCGACCAGCGCACCAGCATCGCCCAGAAGGGCGGCACGCAGTGGCTGCTCAGGCATCTGGAGCTGAACGGATTCGATCCCTTCGAGATCGATGGGCATGATCCCGCCGCATACGCGTGGGCCATCATCGACATGGAAGACCGCCTGACCGCCTTGCAGGCCAAGGCCGACGATGAGCTCGATTATCCCGTCCGGATTCCCCATGCCATTGCCAAATGCATCAAGGGCTTCGGCTTTCCGGGGGCGGGAACCAACCGCGCCCACAACCTGCCTTTGGAGGACAACCCCCGGAACGACGACGCTGCGCGCGATGAGTTCAACCAAGGCGCCGTCCGGCTGTTCGTGCCGCCTGGAGAGCTCGACGAGGTGCGGAGGCGATTTTCATGCCACCAGGAGCAGGGCAGGGTCCGCGAAGCCCACCACCCTCTTGCCGAGCGCAATATCGACACACCCGTCCTTCCCACGCCCTCGTGGAATGTGGATGAAAAGGCGATGGTATCGCCCATGCAGGCGATCGATGCGTATTTCGTCGATATGATCGATGCCAATCCTCGCTTGCGGGTCAGAGTGGGCAATCCTGACGAGCTGAGCAGCAATCGGATGGACGCGACGCTGGCCCGGCTGAAACATCGGGCCAGCAATCCGGAGCCGGGTGGAAGCGAGGCGGTGGACGGCGCGGTGATCACGGCTTTGAACGAAGAGGCCGTCATCGGAGCGGCACTGGGAAACAAGGCCGGCCTGAACCTGGCGGTCAGTTACGAGGCCTTCGCGGTCAAGATGCTGGGCGCCCTTCGCCAGGACATTCTTTTTGCCAGGCACCAGCGTCAGGCGGGCCGGGATCCGCGCTGGCTGGGCGTGCCGCTGCTGCTTACCTCCCATACCTGGGAAAACGGCAAGAACGAACAATCCCACCAGGATCCCACGCTGTGCGAAGCACTGTTGGGCGAAATGTCGGACACGTCCCGGGTGCTGTTTCCCGTGGATGCCAACAGTGCCGTCGCCGCCCTCCAGGAGGTCTATCGATCGCACGGCGTGATTGCTGCGCTGGTCGTCCCCAAGCAGCCTGTCCCTCATTGCTTCGGTCCGGACCAGGCCTTCGCCGCATGCAGGACCGGAGCCGCGCACCTGAGGACGCCGTCGGCACGGCCGCCGGTGCAACTCGTGGCCGTCGGCGCCTACCAGCTTCGCGAGAGCATGCGCGCGGCACGGCGCCTTGCCGAACGGGGCTGCGAAGCCTTGGTGACCTGCATCATCGAGCCGGGCCGGCTGCGCATGCCGCGCGATGAACTGGAAGCTCGATTCGTGATCCCGGATGCGGCCCTGGCCGAGCTCTTTCCGGCCGATCTTCCAAGAGTGCTGGTCTCGCATTCGAGGCCGGAGCCTTTGCTGGGCGTCTTGCGCCGGCTCGACGAAGGACCGCGCCGGCTGCGCGCGCTGGGGTATATCAACCGGGGCGGTACACTGGACGTCGACGGCATGCTGTTCGCCAACCGCTGCACCTGGGCGCATATCGCGCTTGCGGCGGCGGAAATGAGCGGCGGCGATGTCCAGGACTTCCTGACGGAGAACGAACTGAACGCGGTCCGTAGCCGCGGGCGTTCGGAGGATTTGTACTGTTGAAGGGCCCAGGCGCGATACATGGATCTCGAACTCAAGTTTTTAGGCGCAGCCGGTACGGTGACCGGTTCCCGTCATTTGCTCAGCGATGGTGAAGCGTCCGTCATGCTCGACTGCGGCATGTTCCAGGGCCTCAAGACCCTGCGGCAGCGCAACTGGGCGCCGTTTCCCGTCGATCCCGCGGAAATCGACGCCATCGTGCTCAGCCATGCCCACCTGGATCATTCAGGATATTTGCCCAGGCTGGTGCGCGACGGTTTCAAGGGCAATGTCTATGCCTCGGAAGCAACCATCGATCTGTGCGATATCCTGCTGGCCGACAGCGCTCACCTTCAGGAGTCGGATGCCGATTTCGCGAACCGCCATGGCTTGAGCAAGCACCGGCCGGCCCTGCCGCTCTATACGACGGCGGATGCCAGGCGAGCCATGAGCCGCTTCAAGGGCATGGATTTCGCCGCCCCATATGAAGTGGCGCCCGGCGTGCATGCGCGGCTTTCCCGAGCCGGGCACATTCTTGGGGCGTCCATCGTGGAAATCGATTGGCGCGGCACGCGCGTCGTGTTCTCGGGTGATCTGGGCCGCTACGGCGACCCTTTGCTGCCGGATCCGGAGCCCATAGGGCAGGCCGACTACCTGCTGCTCGAATCCACGTACGGAGACCGGCGCCACGAGCCGCTGGACGCAATGGAACAACTGGCGGACATCATTGGCCGCACCGCCCAGCGCGGCGGCAGCGTGATCATTCCGGCATTCGCCGTTGGACGGGCGCAGCTGCTGCTTTGGTACTTGCACATGCTCAAGAAGCAAAAACGCCTGCCCGCGGGGCTGCCCATTTATCTCGACAGTCCCATGTCGGTGAACGCGGTCGAGGTATATCGGCGCCACCGCGATCTCATGCGTCCCGACATTGGCGAGTGCGACGAAGCGTATGGCGTGGCCCATTATGTTCGCGACGCGGAAGAATCGAAGAAGCTGGACACCACGCCCATGCCCAAGGTGATCATCTCCGCCAGCGGCATGGCGACGGGCGGCCGTGTCCTGCATCATCTGAAGCGATATGCCCCGGATCCCCGGTCCACCATCCTGTTTTCGGGCTATCAGGCCGCCGGAACGCGGGGCTCGAAAATGCTGCATGGCGCCGATACGATCAAGATCCATGGCGAGTACGTACCCGTGCGCGCCGAACTGAGCAACCTGTCCATGCTGTCGGCGCATGCGGATTCCGATGAAATCCTGCGCTGGCTGCGAGGCTTCAAGAAAGCGCCGCGCGCAACCTTCCTGGTGCACGGGGAACCCGAGGCGGCCGACACATTGCGCCTTCGCATAAAGGACGAGCTGGGCTGGTCTTGCCGTGTGGTCGAGCACCTGGAGAGCGTCAGGCTCTAAGAGGTTGGGGTCAGACCCCGTACTAAGAGATTGGGGTCAGACCCCGTACGGGGTCTGACCCCTTGCATGCCGAGGTGCCGGGGTCAGACCCCGCATGGGGTCTGACCCCACGTCCGGCTAGCCTCGTCCGATGTAAGGCATCTTGGTCGCCATCACGGTCATGAACTGCACGTTGGCGTCCAGCGGCAGGCTTGCCATGTAAAGCACGGCGCGGGCAACGTGGTCGATGTCCATCAAGGGCTCGGGTTTGGTCGAGCCATCGGCCTGCAGGACCCCGCGGCCCATGATGGTGGTCATCTCGCTGGCGGCGTTGCCGATGTCTATCTGCCCGCAAGCGATGTTGTACGCCCGGCCGTCCAGCGATGTCGCCTTGGTCAGGCCGGTGATGGCGTGCTTGGTGGCGGTGTAGGACACGGCATGAGGGCGCGGCGCATGAGCGGAAATCGACCCGTTGTTGATGATGCGGCCGCCCTGCGGAGACTGTGCCTTCATGATGCGGAAAGCGCCTTGCGTGCACAGGAAAGCGCCGGTCAGGTTGATGTCGACCGCGGTCTTCCATTCCTGGTAGTCCAGGTTCTCCAGCGATGTCGAGCGTGCAAACACGCCTGCGTTGTTGAACAGCAGGTCGAGGCGGCCGAAGCGGCGGCGGATCTCTTCGAACAGATGCTCGACCGCATGGGGATCGCTGACGTCCGCTGGAATGACGAAGGAACGGTCGCCATGCCCGCTCCCTTCCTGTGCGGTGGCTTCCAGGGCACCGCGGCGTCTTCCGGTCAGGGCGACGGTATAGCCGTCCTGGATCAAGGCGAGTGCAATGCGCTTGCCTATGCCTGAACCTGCGCCGGTCACCAGCGCGAATTTATCTCCGTTCATGTCGCCTACCTTTTAGCTTGGACTGGGTTTGCTCTGGCGCGAATTATACGTTGCGTCGCTTCTGCCTGTGCGCCCATTCCCAGGCTGCGTCGCGCTTCATCCCGCGATTGAGAGCGGCAATGAGAAGAATGGCGATCAGGGCGCCCAGGCCTGCGAGCGCCATATCCTTGTGAGCATCCCAGATATCGCCCTGCGTTCCCAGATAGTGCATGCCCAGGTCGCCGCCGAAGATTTCCGCGGCGCCCCATTCGATCAGCTCATAAAGCGCGGAGGTGCTGAGCGTGAAGTCCAGTGGAAGAAAATATGCCCAGAAGCCGCGCACTTCGACAATGCGCAAGAAGAATTCGCGCACCGGATAGGCGAGCAGAAGGCCGTAACAGAAATGGACGAGACGGTCGAAATGATTGCGTTCCCATCCGAATACGCTGTTCAGGGTGTGGCCGGTGAGCGAACTCCACCATTCGTCGTAGGGCACTTCGGAGTAGGTGTAGTGGGAACCGAGCGTGTGCAGGGCAAGGAAGGACAGGATCAGCAGCAAAGACAGATCCGAAAACCGGAAGAGCCTGCGCACGCCCCACAGCACGATGAACAACGCTGCCACCAGCGCATTCTCGAGCAGCCACGCTTCACGATCGGAAGGATGCCTGGCAAGCGCCGCCCATAGGATCAGGTAGGCGGGGATGGCAATGCGCAATGCGTAGTGGCTCGCGGCGTATTTCATAGTCGGCGTAAGGCGTTTCGGGGCGGTTGTAGTAAGCGCCATTTTGACACCCGCGCTTACATCGGCGCGCGGGACCGGGTGTTATAAAAAATCAAGAGCAGGCAACGATGTCTGGAACTTTGAAGGATTTTTCATGAACCGTAAACTGACTGTAGCGGCGGGTATTGCGTTGTGCGCGGGCTTGGCCGCGTGTTCCTCGACGAAAGACGCCCAGCACCTGTCTCAAAAGACCGTCGAGTACGCTTGCGGCCCCGAATCCGTCCCCCTTTCCGCTCAATATACGTTCCAGGGCGAACAGGCGCTTGCGGCGCGCGTCGTGTACATGAACCAGGTAATAGAGCTGAATCGCGCGACCGCCAATAACGCGGACATGGTCGGGAATACCTTCCGCGGAGGCGGCTACACCTGGACCACCGACAAGTTCGTCGAGGGCGATGTCGAAGACGCCAAAGGCCTGATGCTGACGCGTGAGTCGGCCCAGCCCGGCGCCGCGCAGGCGTCGAACGTGGGCAGCATGCTGGCGCGCGACTGCAAAGTGGAATCGGTGTCCTAGGGCCTGAAGCCGTTTTCACCCCGAGTTTCTGAGCCCCGCCGCGATTCCGTTGATGGTCATGTGAATCGCCCTTTGCGTGGGGCTTTCTTCATCCCTGGCAGCGCGCGAGGACTTCGCGCGCTGTCGCTTCAGCAGTTCGACCTGCAGATGATTGAGCGGGTCGATGTAGGCGAAGCGCTCGGTCAGCGCGGCGCGCAATTGCGGGTCATTGGCCAGCAAGTCGTGACCGGTGACCTGCTTGAACATGTCGACCGTCAATTCATATTCTGCTGAAATCCTCTGGAAGATGGCTTTGCGCAGCTTGGCATCCTGTACCAGGCCGGCGTAGCGCTTACCGATTTGCAGGTCCGTTTTGGCCAGTACCTGCTCCATGTTGGAGAGCAGGGTCCGGAAGAATGGCCAAGTCTCCGCCATTTCCCGCAGCAGCTTGAGCCGGGCCTTGGCGGTTGCGGGCGCGCCCGCGCATCCTTCTTCGATATAGGTTCGCAATGCGGTGCCCATGCCGTACCAGCCGGTGATCATCAGCCGGCATTGGGCCCATGAGAACCCCCAGGGGATGGCGCGCAGGTCTTCGATGCGCTGAGTGGACTTGCGCGATGCGGGACGGGAGCCGATGTTCAGTCCGGCGATTTCGAGGATGGGCGTCGAGGCGAAGAAGTAATCGTTGAAACCGGGTGTTTCATAGACAAGGTCCCGATAGGTCTGCCGGGCCAGCCCCGACATGGTGTCCAGCGCTGCGCCGAAACGCGCCATGTTGTCGTCCTCGGTGCGCGGCGTCGCGGATGCGGTAGACAGGCTGGCTTCCAGGGTGGCGGCAACGAAGTTCTCCAGGTGCCAGCGTCCCACCTCGGCGTCCTTGTATTTGCCCTGTATGACTTCCCCTTGTTCGGTCAGGCGTATCTGGCCGTTGACCGTGCCGGGCGGCTGGGCAAGGATGGCGTCGAAGCTGGATCCGCCGCCTCGGGCCACCGATCCGCCGCGCCCGTGGAAAAGGCGCAGGCGCAGCTTGCGCTTCTGGAATACGCGCACCAGTTCTCGTTCGGCGCAGTACAGCGCCCAATTCGACGTAAGGTATCCGCCGTCCTTGTTGCTGTCGGAATAGCCCAGCATGACTTCCTGCATGCCTCCCTGATTGTGGCGCACCCGCGCGGCGACCTCGGGAAGATCGAACCAGGCGGCCATGATCTCGGGTCCGCGCATCAAGTCGGGAATGGTCTCGAACAAGGGCACGACCATGAGCCCGTCTTTCGAGTCGGAAGACGGATGCCCATCGGACGGAGCGATGAGGCCGGTTTCCTGCTGAAGGACGAGAACCTCCAGCAGGTCGCTGAGGGTCTCGGTGTGCGATACGATGGTCTGCTTGACGGCGTCGCTGCCGTATCGGCGCCTGCAATGCGCGGCCATGCGCAGGATGGCCAACTCCTTTTGGGTTTCCGCCGAGTATTCGATCCAAGGGGAAACGAGGGGACGCACTTGATGGAGTTCGAGCCGCAGCAGTTCGATTCGTTCCTCTTCGGCCAGTGAACTGTAGTCCACGGGGCGTCCCTGGAATTCCGTTTTCGCCGCCTTGAAGAGTTCGGTCAGGACGCGTTCATGCACGTCCGAGCTCTGCCTCAGGTCGACAGTGGCCAGATGGAACCCGAAAATGCTGACCGCCTGCAGCAGGCCGGACAGCCGCAGGCGCGCGATCAGGTTGCCGTGATGCTGATCCAGCGAGTCGGCAATGATCTGGAGATCGTGCTGGAACGCCTCGGCCGTGTCATACGGGGGCGCGTCGTAGGTGGGACGCAGGGCCAGACGGCGGCCGGTCAGTGCCAGGCCGGTCGCGGCGATGCGCGCATACAAGTGTATGAACGCCCGTCGGTAGGGCTCGTCCTGCCGGTGCGGGGATTTATCCTGGCTGGACCCGGACAGCGCCAGCAGCGCGGGGCTGGCCGACCCCAGATGGGCGGAAATGGAGATTTCCGTTCCAAGCGCCTTGATCTCTTGCAGATAATGCCGCATTAGCTGCGTGGATTGACGCAGCAAGGCCTGTTCGAGCGTGGCGGCGTCGACATTGGGATTGCCGTCGCGGTCGCCGCCTATCCAGCTACCCATGCGCAGGAAGGGGGGAAGCGGCCGTGTCCCGGCGCTGAAGGGCTGGCCGGCAGGAGGCTGAAGGCGTCCGGAAAGATCCTGGTACAGGCGCGGAATGGCCTTCAGGAAAGTGCTGTCGTAGTAGCTGAGCGCATTGTCGATTTCATCGAGCACGGTGAGTTTGCTAAGACGCAGCATGCGTGTCTGCCACATCGTGGCGACCAGGCCCATCAAGGTCAGCTGCAGTGTTTCATCTTCGGACGGCGTCAGCAGGGCATCCGCCTGTGCGAGGTGCCGGGCGATTTCGCGGTGCAGGTCCAAGGTGCTTTTGCGCTGGACTTCGGTAGGGTGCGCGGTCAGGACGGGCACGATGCTGGCCGCTTCGAGGTAGCGGAGCACTTTGCCGGAGCCCACACCCTGTTCCTTCAAAAGATCCAGCGCATGCTGCAGGCTGCCGCGCATGGGCGTTCCGACGCTGAGCATGTGCTGCCGCTGCCTGCGGTTCTGGTCGCGGTCTTCGGCGATATTGGACAAATGCAGGAAATAGCTGAAGGCGCGCGCGACCAGCGTGGCCGGGTCCTCGTCCAGCCGGCTGATCTGGCGCTCCAGTATGCGGCTGGCGCCGGGGTCGCCCTCGCGGCGGAATTTGACGGCGGCCCTGCGCAGCTTTTCGATTACGTCATAGATGGCTTTGCCTTCGCATTCCTTGATGACGTCTCCCAGTGTCTTGCCCAGCTTTCGGATGTCGGCTCTGAGGTGGGCGGGCTCTTGGCGGGGCGCTGCTGCTGGGATCACGATGTCTCCTGGAGGTAGGGTTTTTGCCGGAAGTATGCAACACGATGGATTATCATTAGGCCTTTTTACCGTCTATTATTCCAGAGATTGAGATGCCGCAATATCGTTCACGCACTTCCACCCATGGCCGCAACATGGCCGGCGCGCGCGCCCTCTGGCGCGCCACCGGCATGCAGGATGGCGATTTCGAAAAGCCCATCATCGCGGTCGTCAATTCCTTCACGCAGTTCGTGCCGGGGCACGTGCACCTGAAGGACCTGGGGCAACTGGTTGCGCGCCAGATCGAGAAGGCGGGCGGCGTGGCAAAGGAATTCAATACGATTGCGGTGGACGACGGCATCGCCATGGGGCATGGCGGCATGCTTTATTCCCTGCCATCGCGCGAGCTCATTGCCGACTCCGTTGAATACATGGTCAATGCCCATTGCGCGGACGCCATGGTGTGCATTTCGAATTGCGACAAGATCACCCCGGGAATGCTGATGGCCGCCATGCGGCTGAACATTCCCGTGGTGTTCGTGTCGGGCGGTCCCATGGAGGCCGGCAAGGTCTTCCAGCCGGGCACCGACAACGTGCTCATGAAGCTGGACCTGATCGACGCCATGATCAAGGCGGCCGATCCCAACGTGACCGACGCCGAGGCGGCCGAGGCCGAGCGCAGCGCCTGCCCGACTTGCGGCTCCTGTTCGGGCATGTTCACCGCCAACTCCATGAATTGCCTGACCGAGGCCCTGGGCCTGGCGCTGCCCGGCAACGGCACGGTGCTGGCCACCCACGCGCGGCGCAAGGCCTTGTTCGAAGAGGCGGGCCGGCTGGTCGTCGACTTGTGCAAACGCTATTACGAGCAGGACGATGCGTCGGTGCTGCCGCGCAACATCGCCACGATTCAGGCCTTTGAGAACGCCATGGCGCTGGACGTCTCCATGGGCGGATCCACCAACACCGTGCTGCATCTTCTGGCCGCGGCCCAAGAGGCGGGCGTGAATTTCACGATGTCGGACATCGACCGCATCTCTCGGCGCGTGCCCTGCCTGTGCAAGGTCGCGCCCGCCACCAACAAATACCACATCGAAGACGTCCACCGCGCGGGCGGCATCATGGGTATTCTGGGCGAGCTTGCGCGGGCGGAGCTGCTCAATCTGGATGTCGGCAACATCCGCAGCGGCACCCTGGGGCAGGCCATCGCCGACTGGGACGTCAATAGCGGCACCGCTCTGGCGGAAGTACAGGACTTCTACAAGGCGGCGCCCGGCGGCGTGCGCACCCAGGTGGCATTCAGCCAGGACCGCTATTACCGCGAACTCGACCTGGACCGCGAAAACGGCTGTATCCGCTCGCGCGAGCACGCCTATTCGCAGGATGGCGGCCTGGCCGTCCTGTACGGAAACCTTGCGCCCAAGGGTTGCATCGTCAAGACTGCCGGCGTGGACGAAAGCATACTGAAGTTCACCGGCGTGGCTCGCGTCTACGAAAGCCAGGAAGACGCCGTCGACGGCATCCTGAACGACAAGGTCAAGGAAGGCGATGTCGTCGTCATCCGCTACGAAGGCCCCAAGGGCGGCCCCGGCATGCAGGAAATGCTCTACCCCACTTCCTACCTCAAGTCCAAAGGCCTGGGCAAGTGTTCGGCGCTGCTCACCGATGGCCGGTTCTCCGGCGGTTCCTCGGGCCTGGTCATCGGCCATGCCTCGCCGGAAGCGGCGGAAGGCGGCAATATCGGATTGGTCAACGACGGCGACACCATCGAAATCGACATCCCCAACCGGACCATCCAACTTGCGATCAGCGACGACGAGCTATCCCGCCGCCGCGCCGAGATGGAAGCACGCGGCGCCCAGGCCTGGAAACCCGTCGGCCGCGAGCGCGTGGTATCCCAGGCGCTCCAGGCTTATGCCGCGCTGGCCACCTCGGCCGACCGCGGCGCCGTGCGCGACGTCTCCCAGTTGAGGGGTCAGACCCCGAACGGGGTCTGACCCCGTAGGGCGAACGAGTCTAATGCGAAGGGGTCAGACCCCGCATGGGGTCTGACCCCAACACCATCACTCTGAGGGTCAGACCCCGTTCAGGGTCTGACCCTGCGGCCACCACAGCACGACCGACTCCCCGTTCCGCGCTTCCTCAGAAACCGCAAGCGAAGTGAGCCGGCTCGAACGACAGGGACCGCCGGTGCATTCGCCCGTGTCGGGCAGAAAGGTGGCGCCGTGCCGGGCGCACATGAGCAAGTCGCCGGCGCGGGTGAATACGCTGCTTTCCCAGTCCAGTTCCGCGCCCATGTGAGGACAGGAGTTCACGTAGCCGTATACCCGGCCCTGGTAGCGGATGAAAAAAGCGCTCATGCGTTTGCCGCTGTGGACGGCGTCCACTTTCTGGGCAAGCCCTCCATCGACGAGATCGGTGGAGTGACAGACGATATGTGGTTCAGTGGACATGCTTGTTGCGCTAGGGTCTGTTAACGCCGGAGGCGGGGTCAGACCCCATACAGGGTCTGACCCCTGGCTTTTGGGGGTAGACTAGGCGCGCGCAGCGCAGGATGGCTGCGCGCGCAATGTGATCGACGTAGTGTAGCGGACCCGGCGAGCCGCCTGCTACAGGCCCCCGGAGCACTGCACGACGGTGCCTGTCATGTAGGACGCCGCCGGCGAAAGCAGCCAGACGATGGTCTCGGCGATTTCCTCGGGGTTCGCCAGCCTGCCCATGGGGATCTTTGGCGCGATGCGGGCAGGCCGTTCGGGCTCGCCGGCGGTGGCGTGGATTTCGGTCAAGGTGGACCCGGGCGCGACCGCGCAAATGCGGACGCCGGTTCCGGCCACCTCACGCGCTATGCCCAGGGTGAACGCTTCAAGCGCGGCCTTGCTCGCGGCATAGTGTACATACTCGCCAGGACTTCCAGTGCGGGCCGCGACCGACGACACGTTCACGATCACGCCTTTCACATCGTTGCGGGAGAACGACTCGAGCGCCGCCCGCGTGCATTGCATGGCGCCGAAGACGTTCACCCGGAAGACGTTTTCTATGGTTTCGTCCGTGGTGTTGGAGAACGGCCCGATGGGGCCTGTGACGCCCGTGTTATTGACCAGGGCGGTGAGGGGCCCCAGCGATTCTTCGGCGTGGACGAACATTCTTTGTATGTCGCCGGGCCGGCCCACGTCGCCCTTTATGGCGACAGCCTGCCGCCCGCGGCGCCTTACCGCTTCGACCACCTGCAAGGCCGCGGCCTCGTTGTTGACGTAATTGACTGCAACGTCAAATCCTTCACGTGCGGCCGCCAGTGCGGTGGCGGCGCCAATGCCGCGGCTGGCGCCGGTAATCAGAACGGTTGGGTTGCGCGTCGTCATGATGTCTCCCGGGTCTGGTTCGGTTGTCGAGACTATTCTAGCGCAGGCGTCCATGGGGTCAGACCCCGTACGGGGTCTGACCCCCGTGCCAGAGGTGTTGGGGTCAGACCCCATACGGGGTCTGACCCCTCAGGCCGTCAAAACTTATAGCTCAGCGCCGCGCTGAAGCTGCGCCCGTTGCCCGACAGGAACGTAGGCATTGCGTCCGTCGCACGATCGCGAATGACATAGCTGCTGGCATAAGTCTTGTCGGTGATGTTGTCGGCGGCCAGATAGGCGCTCCAGTGCTTGTCGTGCTGATAGGCCACCCGGAAGCCCAGCAAGGCATAGGAATCCTGTTGCGTGCCACTGACATTGGCATGGTTGGTCGGCGTGGAGGATGGTATCCAGCGCAGGTTCGGGCCGACGCGCCAACCGCCCACGCGGTACAGGACCTCCGCGGCGATCAAGTGCTTGGGCACGCCGGCGATGTGATTGCCATCGAATTCGCCGCCGCGGAAGCGGAAGTCGCTGTAGGTATAGGCCAGGCGATAGTCGAATGCTCCGGCGCCGAAGCCGGGCAGCGTCCCCCTGAGCCCCGCTTCGATGCCCTGGTGCCGCGTGCGCCCGCGATAGTTGTACGTGCCGGCCGATGTGCCATTGGCGTTGCTCACGTGCATCAGCTCGTCGCGAACGTTGCTGCGATACAGCGTCAGGGACCAATTGGCGGCGTAGTCGCCGCTGCCCAGTGTGCCGTCCCCGCCGATTTCATAGGTGGTCGCGCGCTGCAGGTCCAGGCGCTGCGGCGCGGCAGGCGACGAAGCGGAGATGATTTCCCAGTAGGTCGGGGCTTCGTTGCTGCGGCTGATGTTGGCAAACAACCGCAGCGCATCGCTGGGTTTCCAGAGCACGCCGGCCTTGGGGCTCGCGTAGGACCAGTCCTGATTCAGGGAGATGCCGTTGTTGCGGTTCCGGGCATCGCGGACGGCCTGGGTGTACTTCAGGTCGCCCACAAGGCTGAATTGATCGGTCAAGTGCCATTGCAGGCCGAGCACGGCACTGCGATTTTCCGCTTGAAGGTCGTAGTTCGCCAGCTCGCGCAAGCGGCCGCCTTCCGGGCTGACGGCATGGAGCTCGCGGTCCATGTTGCTGCGGGCCCAGTCCAGCGCCAGACGATAGTCCAGCGAGCTCAGTTTGCCCGCCAGTTGCCACTGCGAGCCATAGGTATGGCCGGTGGTCGGATAAGAGACCTCGGGGCTGGTGAAGGTATCGTCTATGTTCTGCCAGTACACCCCGAAAGTCTGGTTAAGATCCTCGGTGCCCCAGTAGCTCCGATTGGCGAGCCGCAACTGGCGCGATTTGCGGTTCGGGTCTCGCTTGTATACGTTGACGGGATCATTGGGATAGTCGCCCATGACACTGCGCGGATCGCTTTCCAGCCGGCTGCGCGGGATGACATTGGGGATATCGAATTCCAGATCGGTGTACGAGAAATAGGTCCGGTTCTCGAAGCGGTCGCCCCGCACGCCGAAATTGCCCTGGACGCTGCTGCGTTTCGAGCTGGAATGATGGCGATAGCCGTCGCTTTTGTCGTGGCTGACGCTCAGGCGGCCGTCCAGCCGCTCGCTTTCGAAGCCTTTGGCGGCATACAGGCCCAGACGGCCGAAGCTGCCTCCGTCCACGCTGATGCCGTCGCCCTGGGTGCCGGTAAGCGATTGCAGATCCATTTCGCCGCCCAGGGTAGTCGCGCCCGGCGACAGCGCGTTGGCGCCTCTCCTGACGCTGATCAGCCGGCTGTTGCGCGGCTCCAGAAAGCCGATGACGAAGGATCCGTCCGCTTCGTTCAGCGGCAGGCCGTCCTGCATCAGCAGCACGCCCCGGTTCACCGGATTGCTCTGGATGCCGGAGCCGCGGATGTTCAGGCGAGGCTGGTCGATGCCGCCGAAGAACTCCTGCACGACGATGCCGGGCTGGAAGTCCAGCGCATCGCGCAGTGTGGCCAGTCGCGGTTCTTTCTGGGGCTCGATGAGATTGGTGCCGCCGGGCACGCGTTGCAGCTTGGCGGCTTCCGTCCGCGCGCTGGGCTGCAGTGGCGTGGCGCCGCCTTCGCCTGTAACGAGGACGGGCGCCAAGGTGGAAACCTCATTGGCCTGGGCGCCGGGCAGCCAAAGGGCACCCAGCGCGATGGCCAGGGCGATGCGTGGGAAAGCGGGCGTAGTGGGCATTTTTTTCTTTCTCGTCATGAGTTCAGGGACTTGTTACCAGTGCAGATAAAACATGGCTTTGGCCAGCAGTACGATGCCGACCATGTGACAGAAGACGCTCAGGTGGATGCGTTGAAAATGGATGGAATGCAGCTTGCCCTTCTTGCGCAGTGTCATGGCGGTGAAGAAATGGGCCAGCACGCTCAACGCCAGCACGATCTTTATCGTCAGCATCAGTCCCATGCTGCTTTCCAAGGGGTGCGCCAGCACGGCGCGGTGGTGCCAGGCCATGCCCAGTCCCGCGCTGTAGAGCACCAGGAGCACCCAGGGCATGAGTCCGCGCGCGCGGGTGCCGATGGCGATCTCCATGGTTCTCATGACGTCTCGGGGAACATGCTTGCGCACGTTTTCCAGGATCAGCACCTCGAAAAAGACCGTACCGATGAAAATCAGCGCCGCGAAAAGATGAAGGGTAAGAAGCAAGGCGTAGTTCATTCGGATCAAATGTCCTGTCTGAGCAAAATGTCGTGAAGATCGCGCGCGACGGAAGCGCGCATGCCGTCCGTGTCGTCGATATCGAACTGGATCAGCTTGCCGCGGGAGATCAGGATGCAGCGGTCCACCATGTTGACCAGCTCGTGCGGGTGGTGGCTGATGCAAAGCATGGCGGCGCCGGTGTCGCGCAGGCACTGGATGCACAGGGCTCCGAGGTCGGCGCGCAAGGCGGGGTCCAGCGCGCTGAAGGGTTCGTCCAGCAGCAAGAGGTCGGGCTGCAGCGCGAACGCGCGCGCAAGCGCCGCGCGCTGCGCCATGCCGCCGGATAGCTCCCGCGGCCAGGCGTCGTGGTAGCCGCTCAGCCCCACTTTGCCGAGCCAGTGGTCGGCCCTGTCGCGGGCTCGTTCCTTCGGGCAGCCTGCCGCCAGCAAAGGGATCTCCACGTTCTCACGCAGGCGCCGCCAGGGCAGCAGCCGGGGCTCCTGGAACACCAGCAGGGGATGGCGGTAGCTGTTGACCACGGCACCGCTGGTCGCCGGCAGCAGTCTCGCCGCCATCTTGAGCAAGGAACTCTTGCCCGCTCCGCTGGCGCCCAGCACGCCCATGCGCTCGCCGGCCGCGAGCCTGAAGTCCACGCCGTCCAGAACGCTCCGGGACCCGAATTTCAGTGAAACCTGTCGTAGTTCAAGCATGCTCAGGGCCTTCCGGCTTTGGCGGGCGTTGAATCCTGCCATTGGGTGAGCCGGCGTTGGATGGGCTGGAGGAGGGTGAATTCCAGCATGGCCACCAGCAGCAGAATCAGGATGACCCAGGCATAGAGTTCGCCGCTGTCGAAGGTGCTGCGGGCATTGGCGATCGCATAGCCCGCGCCGCTCTCGGCCCCCAGGACCTCGGCCATGACCACCAGCCTGACGCCGCCGGCGGTGGCGATCAGCAGGGCTGCGGTCAAGGGCGCGGCCAGGGCGGGCAGGTACAGATGGCGCAGCCGCAGCCATGGACCGTAGCGATAGACGTGGGCCATTTCGATCAGTTGGCGATCCACCAGCAGCATGCCCTTGACGGTATTGACATACATGCCGGGCGCCATCATCAGGACGGTAATGAAGATGACCATGGGCGAGCCCAGTCCGAACCAGAGCATGGCGAGCACGACCACCACCACCGGCGGAATGGCCATGAGCAGCCAGCGTAGCGGTTCCAGCAGGCCACGCAGCCGGGCGTAATGCCCGGCGAGCACGCCGAGCACGAACCCTATGCTGCAGCCCAGGCCCACACCTATAGCGATGCGCCCCAGCGATTGCCCGGCGTGGTACCAGAAACCGTCGTTCTTCAGCATGCCGCCAAGGGCACGCAACGCCTGCAGCGGCGTGGCCATTAGCAGCGGACCCAGGTACATGGCGGCAATCTGCCAGCCTGCCAGCAGGATCAGCACGCCCGCCAGGGACCAGGTGCGCGATGTGCGTTGGGGCGCGCGCAGCATGGGAGCGCTCATGGTCCGTAGAATCCTGCGTCAGGCAGACGGCCGCCCACCGCCTGCGGATTGGTCTTGGCCAGCAGGGCGTACAAGGCTTCGAGCTGAGGACGGACCTCGCGGGCCGGGCGGCTGTCCAGCCGCGTGGCCTGGATGGCGCTTTCGACGGCTGGAACGGGCAGGTGCGGAATATGTCGCTGGACGAGTTCCGCGCAAGCCCTGGCATTCTGCTTGCACCACGCGGCGGACTGGGCGTATGCCCGCTCGACCGCCTCGCTCAGGGCGATGTCGCCTGCGACATTCGAATTGGCCATGATGCCGGCTTGCGGTAGCTCTGCCTGGCCGGGGAAGCTGGCACGCCAGGTGTCCTCCAGGCTTTCGACGCGATACAGCGGCTGTCCGCCTTGTTGCTGGTTGCGGAACATCAGCAGGGAGGCCGTGGGCTCCACCAGCAGCACGCTTTTTCCCTCACCGGTGAGCATCAGCGCGATGGCGTCCTCGGCGCTGCGGGTGCGCCGCAGTTGCGGGGCGCGGTCGCCGGCAAATTCATCGCGCCCCAGCAAGGTATCGAGCAGTACGGACGGCAGGTCCCGATGGAAGGGCACCAGCAGCTCCTGTCCGGCAAGATCCTGAAAGCGCTTGATGTCCGGATCCCGGCTCACCAGCCACAGAATGCCCCAGACCGAGATATTGAGCAGCCGGACCGGTTCGCCGCGATTCGCCATGAGAGCGGGCAGGTTGCTGGGGCTGGCGCTGAAGTCGATTTCCTTCTTGGCGAGCAGCACGCGCAATTGATCCGGGTTCTGCCAGAGCCGGAACTCGAGCTTGTCGGTGAACTCCTTCAGCGCACCGGACTCGACCATGTGCAGCAAAGGGAAGGTCACCAGGGCCGTGGGACCGGCCAACGTTATTTTCTGATACTTGGTCGCTGCATGCGCGGAAGCAAGCATGCAGGCGAATACCGTGAACAGCGTCGCGGCGAACATTTTCTTCATGGCGGTCATTGCCTATTTTGGCCTTTGAATGATAATGATTATCAATCGCGAATCATTCCATCATTGCCGCCGACAATCCATGATGTAAATCAAGAAATCTCGTTGAGGCGTGTTTTTTGCGCGGTCGCGCGTAAGGCGTCCAAAGGCGCTAAACTGTTTTCCCGATGCAGGCGCCAGGAATGCTGCGCCCATACTCGAACCAAGGAGGCAAAATGACGACGTCAAGACGGCTGCGGTCGGCCAACATCACGCAGGGTCCGGCCCGGGCGCCCAATCGATCCATGTACTATGCACTGGGCTACAAAGAAGAAGACTTCGTCAAGCCTATGGTCGGCGTAGCCAATGGATACAGCACCATCACGCCCTGCAACAGCGGTTTGCAGAAACTGGCGGATGCGGCGGTGGCCGCCATTACCGCGTCGGGCGGCAATGCCCAGGTGTTCGGAACGCCGACGATCTCGGACGGCATGGCCATGGGCACTGAGGGCATGAAGTATTCGCTGGTGTCCCGGGAAGTCATCGCCGACTGCGTCGAGACCTGCGTGCAGGGCCAGTGGATGGACGGCGTGGTCGTCATTGGCGGCTGCGACAAGAACATGCCGGGCGGCATGATGGGCATGCTGCGCGCGAACGTCCCCTCCATCTACGTATACGGCGGCACGATCCTGCCGGGACGGCTGAATGGCAAGGACCTGAATATCGTCAGCGTATTCGAAGCGGTCGGAGAAAACGCCGCTGGCCGCATGAGCGACCACGAGCTCAAGCAGATCGAGCTCCACGCAATTCCAGGGCCGGGTTCCTGTGGCGGCATGTACACCGCCAACACGATGAGTTCCGCCTTCGAGGCGCTGGGCATGAGCCTGCCGTATTCATCCACCATGGCCAACGTGCACGACGAGAAAACGGAATCGGCCGCCGAGTCCGCGCGCGTGCTGCTCAAGGCCATAGAGCTGGACCTCAAGCCCCGCGACATCGTCACGCGCAAATCCATCGAGAACGCCGTCAGTGTCATCATGGCGACGGGCGGATCCACCAATGCCGTGCTGCACATACTGGCCATCGCCCATGCCGCCGGCGTGGAATGGACCATCGACGATTTCGAGCGCGTGCGCCAGCGCGTGCCGGTCATCTGCGACCTGAAGCCCAGCGGCCATTATCTTGCCGTCGACTTCCACAAGGCGGGGGGCGTGCCCCAGGTCATGAAGATCCTGCTCAATGCGGGCCTCATCAATGGGGACTGCATGACCATCACCGGCAAGACCATGGCCGAAACCCTGGCCGATATTCCGGATACGCCCAGCGCCGAGCAAAAAGTCATCTTCATGCCCGACAGGGCGCTGTATCCGCAAGGACACCTGGCCATCCTCAAGGGAAATCTTTCTCCCGAAGGCGCCGTTGCCAAGATCACCGGCCTGAAGAATCCCGTCATCACCGGCCCAGCGCGCGTATTCGACGACGAGCAATCCGCCCTGAAGGCCATACTGGACGGCAGGATCAAGGCGGGAGACGTCATGGTCCTGCGCTATCTGGGGCCCAAGGGCGGACCCGGCATGCCTGAAATGCTGGCGCCCACCGGCGCATTGATCGGTGCCGGCCTGGGCGATTCGGTGGGTCTGATCACCGATGGCCGGTTTTCGGGCGGCACCTGGGGCATGGTGGTGGGGCATGTCGCCCCGGAGGCCGCGGTGGGCGGCAACATCGCCCTCGTCAAGGAAGATGATTCCATCACCATCGACGCGCACCAGCTGCTGCTCCAGGTAAACGTATCCGACGACGAGCTCGCCGCCAGGCGGGCAGACTGGAAAGCGCCTGCGCCGCGCTACACGCGCGGCGTGCAGGCCAAGTTCGCCTTCAACGCATCCACGGCAAGTACCGGAGCAGTGCTGGATCGCTTCTAGGATATGCCGCTTAGCCTGTTGTCCTTGATCGCCGTATCGGTGCTGGGCACCTCGTTCCTGTCGGGGGTGTTCGGCATGGCCGGCGGCATGGTCCTCATGGGCGTGCTGGTGGCCTTTCTGCCGGTGGCTCCCGCCATGATCGTTCACGGCACGGCGCAGATGACCTCCAACGGATGGCGGGCGTTTTTATGGCGCCGCCATATCGATTTCAGGATATTCCGCGGCTATTGCCTGGGCCTGGTCCTGGCATCGATCGCATTCCTGTTTCTGGGGTTCGTGCCCGACCGCGCGCTGGTCCTGATCGTTCTGGGCGCGCTGCCATTCGTGGCCCTGATCATCCCGGCCCGTTACGTGCCCCAGGTGACGTCGCGCTTCGGCGCGGAGGTCTGCGGTGTGCTCAATACCACGCTGCAATTCATTGCCGGCGTCTCGGGACCCATGCTGGACGCGTTCTTCATCCGGACCCAGATGGACAGGCGCGCCGTCGTGGCCACGAAGGCCGCCTGCCAGACTGTGTCGCACATGGCCAAGCTGGTGTATTTCAGCCGCGCCATCGGCGGCGAGGACACCTTCGACATCATCTTGCTGGCCATGGTGATCGTCATGGCCGTGCTGGGCACCAGCCTGAGCAAGTTCGTCCTCGAAAAAATGACCGACCATCAGTTCCGCCGCTGGACCCAGGCGCTGCTGCTGACCATAGGCGTTGCCTATCTGGTACAGGGTTTCTATGTCTTGTGGAGCCGCTAGCGGAAGGCACGCTAGCGGAAGATCTTCCGGTTGGACCACAGAAGAAACAGGCAGATGCCGGCGGGGAGCAGCAGGGTGGCATAGGCCAGGCCATAGCTTCCGACGGACTGCGCGACAATGCCGAAGATGGGCGGCCCGACCACCACGCCCAGGAAGGTCATGGCCAGTGCGCCGCCAGTGGCGATACTGGCTTGGCCAGCGGGCGCCTGGCGCGCGACTTCCGCAAGATACACGCCGTTCCATCCGATTGCGCTGCTGCCGAACAGCGACAGCACGACGATCACCAACAAGGGCGAATCCACTTTAGCCAGAAACGGCGTGATGATGGCGCAGAGCGCGATCAAGAGGGCCAGCACCGCCAGCATGCGCACCGGTCCCAGCAGCCGGTCCGACAAATAGCCCCATAGCAGGCGGCCGCCGACACCTGCGGCTTGTGCGACGGCCAGTGTGAAGCCCGCAATCACCAGGCCCATGCCCAAGTCTTCATGCAGGTAGGTGACCAGGTAAGTGGTCAGGGACGTTTGCGAAATCGAGAACATGAACGACACGGCCGCCAGGATGGCCAGGCTGCGCTGGCTGAAGACCAGGCGCAATGGGCCGGCAAGGCCGTTGCCGAAAGAAAGGGGCTGCGTCCGGTCCCGATCGGTATCCAGGCTGGAGCACAGCGGCTGGATGGCCAGGGCGCACAGCAACGACGCCAGGGCCACTGCCAGGAACGCCCATTGCCACCCCACCATGTCCGCCAGGCCGGGCACGATGATGCCGGCCAGCGCTCCGCCAAGCGGCACGCCGGTCTGTTTGATGGAGAATACGAAAGACATCCGGTGGGCGGGCGTCGTGCGTGCCAGCAAATGCGAACTTGCGGGTGTTATCGGACCATATCCCAGGCCGATGAGCAGTGCGCCGAAACCGATGGCAAAAAGCGATTCCACCATACAGAGCGCGACACCCGCCGCACACAGCACAAGCCCGAACTGGCTTGCCCTGATGGCGCCGAACCGGCGCACCGCCGCCCCCGCAAGCAGGCTTGCCGTCATGGCGCCCGCATAGGCGATCGCCACATAGATGCCGACATAGGCCGCCGACACGCCCAGGGTTTCCGCCACGGCGGGCGCCACGACCGGAAGCGTCAACAGGCATACGGCAACCAGGGCCTGTACGGTAAGGGTCGCGGCAAGAACGAGAGTCGTAGAAGGCATCGGTTTACGCGGAAGTATCCGGTTGTTGCGGGAAGGTTCAGGGGCGGTGGGCGCGCCCAACCTGTCGTATCATAATCCTTCGTGCGCCGCGGCCCTGTCTCCCGGCGGCAAAGACACACAACCACGAAGGAACCATCGTGTTAACAGCCGAACAACGTGCCATCCAGCGCGACATCATCGACCATCTTTGCGTTGCCGACACCTTCGACGCCAGCCGCGAAATAGAACGGCGTGTGACGTTCATGGCGGATTACCTGATGCAGGCCGGGGCGAAAGCCCTGGTGCTGGGCATCAGTGGCGGCGTGGATTCGCTCGTGGGCGGATGTCTGGCGCAGCGCGCCGCCGATCAAGCCCGCCGGCGCGGCCATGAGGCGCAATTCATCGCCATGCGGCTGCCTTACGGCGAGCAGCGCGACGAACCCGATGCACAGGCGTGCCTGGAAGTCATACGTCCGGACCGCCTCGTCACGGTCGACATCAAGCCGGCAAGCGACGCCATGCTGCAGGCGGTCACGGCGGCACAGGTCGCATTTCGCGACGCCTCCCACCAGGATTTCCAGCTCGGCAACATCAAGGCGCGCGAACGCATGATCGCCCAGTATGCCGTCGCCGGGGCGTATGGCGGGCTGGTGGTGGGCACCGACCATGCGGCCGAAGCCCTGATGGGCTTCTTCACCAAGTTCGGGGACGGCGCCGCCGACCTCATGCCGCTGACCGGGCTCAACAAGCGCAGGGTGCGCGGATTGGCGAAGGCGCTGGGCGCGCCGGATTCGCTGGTCATGAAAGTGCCAACGGCCGACCTGGAATCGCTGGTGCCCTTGAAGCCCGACGAAGACGCCTTCGGCGTCAGCTACGAGCAGATCGACGACTTCCTGGAAGGCAAGAACGTGCCCCAGGACGTATACGAGATCATCCTGCGCACATATCGCCAGTCCGCCCATAAACGCGCCTTGCCGGCCGCGCCATGAAATTGAAGGGCCAGACCCATGGGGTCTGGCCCTTCTTTGTGGGGTCAGACCCGGTGGGTCTGACCCCTTTCTTCCTTAGCGTGGGGTCAGACCCCGTACGGGGCCTGACCCCTTCATCTTCACCGCATGGGATCTGACCCCAACTGATTATTGCGCAGGCCGGGGCGTTGCAGCGGTGCTGCGCGGCAGGATGGGATACTCTACGCGCGGCTGGTCGCCGGTCAAGGTGTGAAGGAAGGCGGTAATGGCCTTGACCTCTTCGCTGTTCAGCTCATGCCCCAGCTGGCTCGAACCCATGATGGCCACGGCCTGTTCCAGGTCCCACACTTCGCCGCTATGGAAGTAAGGGGCGGTCAGAGCGATGTTGCGTAGTGGGCCGGCACGGAACACGTACTCGTCCGAGGCGGTGTTGGTGACGGCGAAACGTCCCTTGTCGCCTACCGGCAGAACTTCCGCGCCGGGCCGCTTGATCACGCCGAAGGGGAAGTAGCCCTGACCGCCGACGTTGATGCCGGAGTGGCAGGCCACGCAGCCTTTGTTGATGAACAGGTTCAGTCCGTTGAGCTCGTGGCTGCTCATGGTTTCCTTGCCGGCCAGCCATTGGTCGAAACGCGAATTGGGCGTGACCAGCGTGGACTCGAATGCCTCGATGGCCTTGGCCATGTTGTCGAAGGTGACGGGGTCTTTTTCGCCCGGGAACGCCTTGGCGAAGAATTCCACGTATTCGGGAATGCTGCGCAGGGTGTCTTCCACGTGCGTGGGCGTGGCGTTCATTTCGACGCTGGCTTGTACGGGGCCTTTAGCCTGTTCCTTCAGGTCGGCGGCGCGGCCGTCCCAGAACTGGGCGATATTGAATACCGCGTTCAATACGGTAGGCGAATTGCGGGGGCCGGCCTGCCAGCCGTGGCCGATCGACGTGGGAATATTGTCGGCGCCGCCAGTGCCGACGCTATGACAGGTATTGCAGCTGATGATGTTGCTCTTGGACAGACGTGGTTCGAAGAACAGCCACTTGCCCAGTTCGATCTGGTCCGTGGACAGGTTCCTGTCCTTGATGACGACTTGCGCTTCGGGAATGGGCTGGAACAGGGCGCCGGCCGTTTTACGGAGCTGTTCGGACGAGGGTGTGGAAGGGGCCGCCGCCTGGACACTGAATGCCATGGCTAAGCCGAGAGCTAGGGTAACGCGCTTGAACATGATTTTCCCCATGTTGTGTGAGTAATTGCATTACCCCAATATCATCATGGTTATTTGCCGGCGTGTTTGACGAGAATCAAGCCTTACATGCAAATGAACGGATATCGCACTAAGTTACTAGGGATTTAGACGACATACAGAGCCGATAAATTAATATGTACTGTTCGGCTTCACGTGGTTTTCAGCAGGCTTACAGCTTTGCGAAATAATGCGGAATGCGTCCCAGCGCGTAATGCGCGCTGGCCTCGCGAATCTGGGTTCTGTCGCCTTGGAAAACGCGTTTCTCTGAAAACACCTTCAGTGCGCCGCCTTCCCCCGTGCCAGTCTCAGGCAGGCGGAATACCCAGGCAAAGCATTGGGTCCCGGCGGGAATACTGCTGTCGGTGTCGTCCACCACGCCGGTATTGGATATGGCAAGATTGGCCCGGGTATTGCGCAACGCGCCTTGAGCCATCTCGCGCGCCACCTCTTCGCTCGTCAGGTTGTATTGCTGCAATGTGCTGTCCTGCACGGCAAGATTGCGCTGCTTGGCGTCGACCGAATAGGTCACGAAGGCGCAATCCAGCAGCTTGCCGGCACCGGGAATATCCCCCAGGGTCGCCGCGATCAAGCCCGCCGTGCACGATTCCGCCGTGACCAGCAGCAGGCCGTTGGATCTCATGAATGCGGCGACTTGTTCGATAGTGTCCATGGGCGCGTTTCAGCAAGCGTCGTGCCGGTGTCACCCGAATCATTGACGCACACGACCAGGATCTCGACCGCCTCTTCGGAAGCGCACAGGTAGTGATGGCCCAGGCCGCTGTCGAAATAAATGCTGTCATGCGCATGCAGTGTGCGCGACTCGCCGTTCTCGAATTGCATGGTCAGGGTGCCGCTGATCACGAAGATGAACTCCTCGCCGGCATGCTTGCTGAAATCGGCGGCATTCGCGGGTTTGCCGGGTTCGACCTTTCCATACATCGGCGTCATTTTCTTCTGAGGCCATTCCGTTGCCAGCATGCCATACAGATAGCGATTGGCTTTATAGATGACGGCTTCGTTCACCCGGTCGACGACCATCCGGCCTTGAAGGCCTGAGCTGCTGGGCTTATGGAAGAGATCTGTAAGATCCAGTTGAAGCGCCTGGCTGACGGCGAGGAATTTCTCGTAGCTCAGCGCGATGAGTCCCCGTTCTGCCTTGGACAGCGATGCGAGGGACACGCCGGACCGCTCCGCAAGCTGCAGCAGAGTCACGCCGCTGGCTTTTCTGGCCGCACGTATCTTTTCGCCCAGTTCCACCTTGGTCAGCGTGGGTACAGGGCCAGGCCCCCGTTGTTGTTCCGCTGTGCTACTCATAATAAACGGAAATAATTTAACTCTAGTTTTTTATACATTTAAATTATTTTCATATAGGAAAATTTTAGCCTATCGTTACGGCTTCATGTGTTTTTGCAGAGCTGCCCATTATGCCGCAACCTTCCTCTGCCGATCAGGCTTATCCGGCGAGTTCCGTAGATTGGATCAGCAAGCTGATTTCCTTCGATACCACCAGCAGGCTGTCCAATCTCGACCTCATTGACTTCATCAGAGCGTATCTCGAGCAGCAAGGGCTGCAATGTGTATTGACGCATGATCGTTCCGGCAAGAAGGCAAATCTTTTTGCGACCATACCCAGTGCCACCGGCGCAACGACCGGAGGCATCGTGCTGTCCGGCCATACCGATGTAGTTCCGGTGGACGGCCAGGCGTGGACCACCGATCCCTTCGTGGCATCGATACGCGACGGACGGCTGTACGGACGCGGCGCCTGCGACATGAAAGGTTTCGTTGGTGTGACGCTGCAGTTGGTCCCCATGATGATAGGGGCGCGGCTGGCACACCCCGTGCATCTCGCGTATTCCTACGACGAAGAGGTGGGCTGCGTGGGCGCGCCGGGCATGATCGAGGATCTCGTCAAACGCGGCGTGAATCCCTCCGCCTGCGTCGTGGGCGAGCCGACCAGCATGCGCACCATCGTTGCGCACAAGGGCATCAATGCCTACCGCTGCCGGGTCCACGGCCATGCGGCGCATTCATCCTTGACAAACCGAGGACTGAACGCCATAGAGTATGCGGCGCGCATCATCTGCATGATCCGGGACATCGCTGACAGCCACAAGGCCGACGGTCCGTTCGACGAGGCCTTCGATGTTCCCTACACGACGGTGCAGGCCAGCATGATACGGGGCGGCATCGCCCTGAATACCGTGCCGGACCTGTGCGAATTCGAATTCGAATACCGAAACCTGCCTGACACGTCCTCCGAAGAAATCCTGCGGCGGATCCAGGCGTACATCGATCAGGACGTCGTGCCGCGCATGAAAAGCGAGAATGCCGCCGGGCGGGTGGAGATCGAGCAATTGGCCAAGTCTCCAGGACTGGACGTTGCCGAGAAGGAAGCGATCACGCAGCTGGTGCGGGCGCTGACGAACGACTACGAGGTCCGCAAGGTCGCGTATGGCACCGAAGCGGGCCTCTTCCAGAAAGCGGGCGTGCCTGCCGTCATATGCGGCCCTGGAAACATCGAGCAGGCGCATCGTCCGGACGAATACGTCGCCCTGGACCAGATCGCGCAATGTGAGAAATTCCTGACGGCTTTGATCCGGGGTCAGACCCCAAACGGGGTCTGACCCCGGGAAATCTTGACATGACGGCTTATCGCGGGGTCAGACCCCGCATGGGGTCTGACCCCAGGAAATCACGACACGGCGGCTTGTCTCGGGGTCAGACCCCGTATGGGGTCTGACCCCAGTGCCGACCAAACCACCCAGAGACACAGCAGGAGCCAATCCATGAACGCAGAGCAGGCACAGCCATTTACCCTGGAAACCGTTGCACAGGCGCATGCCCGCCTGGCCGACTACGTCAGGACGACCCCCGTACTCGACTACTCGGGTCCGGCGTTTCCCGATGGAACGGTCGCGAATTTCAAGTTTGAATTGCTGCAGCAGTCCGGCACGTTCAAGGCGCGCGGCGCCTTCACCAATCTGCTCGGCCTGTCCGATGAGGCCAAGGCGCGCGGCGTAACCTGCGTTTCGGCCGGCAATCATGCGGTGGCGGTCGCCTACGCGGCGCACCGGCTGGGCGTGAAGGCAAAAACGGTGATGATCAAGACCGCCAGCCCGGCGCGGGTCGCGCTGTGCAGGCAGTATGGCGCGGAAATCATCTTTGCCGACGATGGCCAGCAGGCGTTCGAGATCGTGCGTGGTATCGAGCAGAACGAAGGGATGACCTTCATCCACCCCTTCAGCAGCTATCCGACCGTCCTCGGCACCGCCACGCTCGGCTACGAATGGCTGCGGCAGGCCGGCGACCTGGACGCCGTGATCCTCCCCGTCGGCGGGGGCGGCCTGGCGGCCGGCGTTTCCGCAGCGGTGAAGCTGCGCAACCCGGCATGCCGCGTCTACGGCATCGAGCCTGAAGGGGCCAATGTCATGGCGCAAAGCTTTGCCGCCGATGGCCCGCAGAAAATGGGCGCCATGAGCAGCATTGCCGATAGTTTGATGGCGCCTCATACCGACGCCTACAGTTACCAGATCTGCCGCGACAATATAGACAGCTTGGCCACGGTGACGGAAGACCAGATCCGGCAAGGCATGCTGACGCTGTTCTCCGAACTCAAGCTGGCGGTCGAACCGGCTTGCGCGGTGGCCACCGCCGCGCTGATGCATCCGTTGCGCGAGGAACTGGCAGGCAAGCGGGTTGGGGTCCTGCTGTGTGGCACGAATACCGATCCCGCCACTTACATGAAGCATTTGAGCGCGGCCGTCGGAGCGGCCGGATGAGTCTCCAGGTATATACCGCGACCGCCGAGCAGGTATACGGCGGCCTGTCCATGCACGAAAGCATCCAGCTGATGAGGCAGGCTTTCCTGGCCCTTGCCAATGGAAGGATAGACCAGCCGTTGCGCACCATCGTCAAATCGCCGTTGAGCGTCGGCTATCTTGGCCTGATGCCCGCCTGCGTGAACGACCCCGATATCTATCCCGTTCCGGTCTATGGCGCCAAGGTGGGCACGCTGTTTCCGGGCAATCCCGAGCTGGGCAAGGATCCACATCAGGGCTGCGTGGTGCTCATGAGCGGCGAGACCGGCGAAACGCTCGCAATCATCGATGCGAGCAGCATCACGGCCTTGAGGACGGCAGCGGTGTCCGGCCTTGCCGCCGACCTGCTGGCCCGCCCCGATGCCCGGGTCCTGACTTTGTTCGGAGTGGGCCACCAAGCCGAATGGCAGCTCAGGGCGATTGCAGCCGTGCGTCCACTGGAGGAAGTCCAGGTCGTCAGCAGGCATCCGGACAGCGCCCGTCGATTCGTCGAGCGGATGCAGTCCGAATTTTCATTTCCCTTGAAGGTCGCGCCGGATGCCAGGGGCGCCGTCGAGAAATCCGACATCGTCCTGACGGCAACCAATTCGGTCCAGCCGGTTCTCGATCGTTCGTGGATACAGGCGGGAACGCACGTCATCGCCATGGGGTCCAGCACGCCGTCCCATTGTGAAATCGATCCGGACACCATGGCTGATGCCACGCTGTTCGTGGACCTGGCCAATTCGACCCGGAACGAATCGGGCGAGTATCTCAATGCCTTGCGCCAGGGACGGATCGATGCCGACAAGCCGTTGACGGAATTGGGGTCGGTGGTGAACGGAAACGCGCCCGGCAGGCGGCATGCGCAGGAGATCACGCTGTTCAAGTCCCTGGGCCTCGCGCTCGAGGACGTGGTGATGGCGGCCGCCATGCGCCGACGCTACGACAGCGGCGGGAAAGGCGTCTGCGTAGAGTTGTAGTTCATTGATCAAAAGCAATTTCGATAAACAAGAGGGGATATCAGCATGAAGCTGGCAAACAAATGGTCAAAGACATTGATGGGCTTGGCATTGTCCAGCCTGGCATTATCGTTGGGGGCGGGCACCGCGACTGCACAGGGCCTGCCGGATCCTATCAAGCTCGTCGTGGGCTATCCGCCGGGCGGTACGGCGGATGCCGTGGCGCGCGTCTATGCGGAAAAGCTGCGGGTCGAACTGGGTGTCGGCGTGGTGGTGGACAACCGCGCCGGCGCGGGCGGCCAGGTGGCCGCGCAGGGTTTCGTGCGCGGCCCGAAGGACGGGTCGACCTTGCTGGTCGCCAATAACCACATGCTGTCCACGCTGCCGCTGACCGTGAAGACGGTGGCCTACGACCCGATCAAGGATTTCGCGCCGGTCGCACCCATTGCGAAGTTCGAGCACATCCTGGCCGTCGGCAAGAACACGCCGGCCAAGTCGTTGGACGAGTACATCGCCCTGGTGCGCCAGCAGCCCGACGTATTCGGTTTGTACGGCATTCCCGCGCCGGGAAGCGCGCCCCAGTTCATCGGCTACAGCATCGCCAAGAAGAACGGCCTGAAGATGACGGCCGTGCCCTATCGCGGCGGCGCGCCTTTGCTGAGCGACTTGCTGGGCGGTCACGTGCCCGCGGCGGTGGATGCCATCGGCACCATCACCGAGTACGTCGCCAAAGGCGAGGTCAAGGTCCTGGGCGTCACCGGCCCGGAACGCCTGGATATCCTGAAGGACGTTCCGACCTTCGTCGAGCTGGGCTATGGCAATCTGAATGCGTCGGGATGGATGGGGATCTTTGCCCCTGTCGGCACAGACCCAGCCGTCATCGAACGGCTGAACCAAGCGTTCAACAAGGTTTCGGCCATGCCCGACATCGCGAAGGCCATCGTGCCCATCGGGTTTGCGCCGCATTCCGGCTCGCCCAAGGACTTGGGCGACATCGTCAAGAACGACCTCGACACCTGGGGCCCGATCATCCGCGAGTCGGGCTACGTGGCGGAGTGATTCGGGGGTGGGGTCAGACCCCGTACGGGGTCTGACCCCCTGAACCCGCCTTGGGGGACAGAACCCGCATGGGGTCTGTCCCCTTGAAACGCCCTCGGGGGGACAGACCCCGTACGGGGTCTGACCCCAACCCGTCAACTCCACATGGCGAGCCGCAGCGCCATGAAGGCCATGACCAACGCGATCATGCCGTCGAGGATGCGCCAGGCCTTGGCGTTGGAGAACAGCGGGGCGAACAGGCGTGATCCGGCGCCCAGGACAATCAGCCAAAGCGTGCTGGCCGTCAGTGTGCCGGCGGCGAACCCCAGTCTTGCTTCCTGGAAGTTCTGGGCGATGGATCCCACCACCATCATGTCCAGCCAGAAATGCGGATTGAGCAGGCTGAAACCGACGGCGCCCAGCAGCGCGGCGCGCCGCGAGGACATCGCCTGCTGCGCCATGGCCGGGCCGGCTTGAGGCCGCAGCGCGCGCCGCGCGGACTGGTACGCATACCAGAGCAAAAAGGCCACGCCGAACCATAGAATCACGCTCGAAAGCCAGGGCAGCCATTCCGTCATGGCCTGCAGGCCCAGCACGCTGGCGAAGATGAAGACCGCATCGATTGCCGCGCACACCATCAGGATGGCCAGCAGATGAGATCGCATGATGCCTTGCCGGAGAATGAAGGCGCTTTGAGCGCCCACGACTGCGAACAGCCCCAGGCCGGTGGCAGCGCCACTGGCCCAGGCGGACAACAATGCGGGTGGCATGGCGATGGGTAGCATTCTGGACTTCCAATGGGGATTCTTCGAGCGCGCGAGCCGCGCGATGTGACTATATTCTCGTTGATCGAAGGTATAAAATGAAGCTAATTTAATTTAATCAGATTAAGAAATTCTTAATATGAGAATAGATCACGGGAATCTCAGGGCGCTCGCCGCCGTCGTGCGGGAAGGCAGTTTCGAACGCGCCGCCGCGGTCCTCAATGTGACACCGTCGGCGGTATCGCAAAGAGTCAAGGCTTTGGAAGGACGCATGGGCCGGCTTCTGGTCCAGCGCAGCGTGCCCGCCGTTGCCACGGCCGACGGCCACATCCTGGTTCATTTGGCCGAGCAGGCCGCGCTGCTTGAACACGATGCATTGACCCGCCTCGGCCTGGAAGACGAGGCCGAAAGCGCCAGCATCGCCGTCGCGGTCAATCACGACAGCCTGGAAACATGGTTCATCAAAGCGGCACGCATCTTTTCCGATCGGGCCCGCGCCACGCTCGATTTGCAATCCGAAGACCAGGATCACACCGCGGCGCTCTTGCGCAATGGCGCCGTGCTGGGCGCCGTCACCACGCTCGCCGATCCGGTCCAGGGCTGCCGCATTCATGGACTGGGCCGCATGCGCTATGTGGCCAGTTGCTCTCCGCAATTCCATGAGCGCTATTTTTCCTCCGGAGTCAGCGCGCGTACCCTGGCAGTGGCTCCCGTTCTGGTCTTCAATCGGAAGGATGCCATGCAGGCCCGTTTTGCCGCCAAGGTTCTACGGGGCGAGCCCTGGCACCCTCCGGTCTGGTGGATGCCCTCGTCGCGCGCCTTCGTCCAGGCCACGTTGGCAGGCCTGGGATGGACCATGAATCCGCTTCCTCTGATCCAGCGCGAACTCGACGACGGGACGCTGGTGCCGCTGCGCGTCCGGGCCTGGGAAGATGTGCCCTTGTATTGGCAGCACTGGCGCATCAACTCCGAAACCATGGACGCGCTCACGGCGGCAGTCCTCGAAGCCTCGTCCGAACTGATCCGGCGCTGAAGGGACAGACCCTGGAGGGACGGACCCCGGTCGGGGTCTGTCCCTTGAACCTTACCGCCCAGGGGTCAGACCCCATTCGGGGTCTGACCCTTGAACCGTTCTGCTCGGGGTCAGACCCCGCATGGGGGCTGACCCCATCCGACACCCTCCCGGCGCTAAAGAGTCCATTTCCCGCGCCGTTATCGAAGCTGAGCTTCTATACATAAAGTGGGCGGTCCATGATCAATCTCGACAAGAACCCCGCAATATCGCCGGGTCTGGAATCCGGCGCGACCCCATTGCCCGCCGGCAAGGCCGGTACGATTTCTTCCTCGGGGAGCGGCAGTGTAGCGGTCGGCGGACGGTCGTCTTCTGGCATCCACGTCGACCTGTCGCCCGCGGGAAAGACACTGTCGGCGGCGGGAAGCAAAGGGAACGCCAACGGCGACATCGACGACAGCGATCTGCCGGACCAGGTCAAGCAGGCATTAAAGCGCATCCGGGAGATCCGGGCCGAGCTTCAAAAGAAGCAAAGAGAGCTGCAGGAAGCCATGGCTGATACGCGCATGAAGCCGGACCAGCGCAAAATGCGCGTGGCCATGCTGCAGTCCGAGGTGATGTCGCTGACGGCCGCTCTGCATCTGGCCAGCAACGCATTGACCAAGCTGATGAACGAGCTCGACCTGAGCGCCGAGCAAGCCATGACGGCGGGACAGCTCATGATGGCATGAAGGAGAAGGGGTCAGACCCCGAATGGTGTCTGACCCCGTTCGCAGCGTTCTGGGGACAGACCCCATCCGGGGTCTGACCCTTCAACATCGCCGCATGGGGTCAGACCCCGTACGGGGTCTGACCCCGGGCCGCTTGCAGCGCCCGCCAAGAAGGAGTAACGTCATTGGCCCATGAAGGCCGCACAGGCAGCACTCAGAGACTCTAGCTAGCATGCGTCAGAATCACCCGCAGGAATCGCACATCGACGGCAACACCGGCCTTGGGGGGAACCAGGCCGCTTCGCAACAGCAGGAAAGGCGGGCGCTGTTCGCCCTGGGCTTCGCGGGGTTCGGAAGCAGCGCCATGATGCGGGTCTGCGATCCCATGCTGCCGGCGCTGGCGCAAGACTTCAATGTCACGGCCGGGCAGGCATCGCACACCATTTCAGCCTACGCCATCGCCTATGGCATCCTGCAATTGATATTCGGCCCCCTGGGAGACCGCTATGGCAAGCGCCGCGTCATCGGGATCGCGGCGTTGCTGTGCATCGTCGGGAATGCGATCGCCGTATTCGCCGCCACGCTGGACCTGCTCATCATCGCCAGGGTGCTGGCGGGGGTCGCCGCCGCCGGCATCATTCCGCTGTCCCTCGCCTGGATCGGCGACACCGTCCCCTATGCCGAGCGGCAGGCGGCAATGGCCCGCTACCTGACCGCCATACTCATGGGGCTGATCGCCGGCCAATGGGTATCCGGTGTCATCACCGATGTCTGGGGATGGCGCTGGATCTTCGCCCTGCTGTTCGTGTTCTTCCTGGTGGTGGGCCTGGCATTGTCGCTGGACCGTTCGATCCGCCGGGAAGCGCGGCGGCCGATGTCCGGCAATGGCTACATTCGCGACATGATCGGCGTGCTGACCAATTTGTGGGCGGTCTGGCTGCTTGTGGTCGTGACGCTGGAAGGCGCGTTCGTATTTTCAGCGATGGCGTTCCTGCCGACTTTCATGCACGATGAATACGGCTTCGGCATCTCCGTTTCGTCCGGCATCGTCGCGCTCTATGGCGTCGGCGGCATGATGTATTCCTTCAGCGCCCGCAAGCTGCTGTCGCGATTCAGCGAAGGCGGCATGGCGATGCTGGGCGGCTTGCTGCTGACCGTTTCGTGGCTGGTCGTGGCCGTGCTGGATCATTGGGAATGGGTGCTGCCGGCGACCATGGCGGCGGGTATCGGCTACTACACGCTGCACAGCACCCTGACAACCCGGGCCACGCAGATGGCGCCTGCCGCCCGAGGCACGGCAATGTCCTTGTTTGCGGGCTGCCTGTTCCTGGGCATCTCGATCGGCGTCAGCTTGTCCGGCCTGGTCATCGATCACATCAGCTACCGGTGGGTATTCGCCATCTGCGCGCTTGGGCTGGGCCTGCTGGCGAGCGCATTCGCTTATAGTCTGCGGATGCGCGACAAGCGCTGACGCTATATGGGGGTTCCGATGTCTCAGCAAAAAAATGCGGATCTGCCGCTGAAGGATATCAAGGTCATCGAGCTTGGCGCACTGATCGCAGGGCCTTACGCAAGCACGATACTGGGGCAGTTCGGCGCGGACGTGATCAAGATCGAACCGCCCGGCGAAGGCGACCCGCTGCGCAAGTGGCGCAAGCTGCACGACGGCACTTCGCTATGGTGGTATACGCAAAGCCGCAACAAGAAGTCGGTGACGCTCGATCTGAAAGCGCCGGAGGCCCAGGACGTCGTGCGCAAGCTGGCTGCCGAAGCAGACATCGTGATCGAGAATTTCCGTCCGGGCACGCTCGAGAAATGGGGCCTGGGATGGGAACAGCTTTCCGCCATCAACCCGGATCTCATCATGGTGCGCATCTCGGGATACGGGCAGACCGGTCCGGCAAGCCAGCGTCCGGGATTCGCGGCGATTGCGGAATGCATGGGCGGCCTGCGCTACGTAACCGGCTACCAGGATCGCGCGCCCGTGCGTACCGGCGTCAGCCTGGGTGATACGCTGGCATCCTTGTACGGCATCATCGGCGCCCTGATCGCCATGCACCACCTGAAGGTGAATGGCGGCAAAGGCCAGTACATCGACGTGGCCCTGTACGAGGCGGTCTTCGCCGTCATGGAAAGCCTCGTCCCGGAATACTCCGCGCAGGGCTATGTGCGCGAACGCAGCGGCTCTTCCCTGCCGGGCATCGCGCCATCCAATACCTATGTGTGCGCCGATGGACACTACGTGGCCATTGCCGGCAATGGCGATGGGATATTCAAGCGCCTGATGACGGCCATAGGGCGCGAAGATCTCGCACTCGATCCCGAGCTGGCGCATAACGACGGCCGTGTCCGCCATGTCGACCTCATCGACGACGCGATTCTCGAATGGACCGTGCGCCACGACCTGGATACGGTGCTGAAGGTGCTGGAACAGGCCGCTGTGCCCAGTGGGCGCATCTATACCGCCGAAGACATCGTCAAGGACGAACACTACCTCGCCCGCGAAATGATCCAGCGATTCACCTTGCCGGACGGCTTGCCCATCGACTTGCCGGGTGTTGTTCCCAAGCTGAGCGCCACGCCCGGCGGCACGCGCTGGCTGGGACCCGAGCTGGGACAGCACACCGCCGAGGTACTGAAGGAGATCGGCGTCACGCCCGAGCAATATCAGCGCATGCGCGACGCGGGCATTGCCTAGGGCCGAAGATTCAAGGGTAGCGCACCGGCTTTCCGGGAATATCGGGCATGGGGATGAATTCGGTTTCTCCGGGAACGCCGGCGAAGCGCTGCCGGCGCCAATCTTCCTTGGCCTGCTCGATGCGGTCGGCCGAGCTCGAGACGAAGTTCCAGGACAGGTAGCGCGGCCCGTCCATGGGTTCGCCGCCCAGCATGACGAAGCGGGCGGGGTCGGGGCCGGCCGCCTTCACCGTGACCTGTTTGCCGGGCTTGAGCACCAGCAACTGTCCCGCGCCATATTGGCCATCCGCGGCCAGGTCCAGCGTGCCCTGCACGATGTAGATGGCTTGTTCGGGATACTCGGGCGGTATGGACAACTGATGCCCAGGCAGCAGTTGCACGTCGACCTGAAACAGCTCCGACAAGGCGGGTACGGTCGAATGCTTGCCGAAGAAACGGCCGGCCACGATGCGCGCCGCAACGCCGGTGTCGGACTCCGTAGGCAGAGCGTCCTTGCCCACGTGGACGAAGCTGGGCGCGCATTCTTCATGGGCCTTGGGAAGCGCCACCCAGCATTGCAAGCCGTATAGCGCTGATGTCAGCTCGCGCGCCTGTGTCCCCGTCCGCTCGGAATGAACGATACCGCTGCCCGCCGTCATCCAATTGACATCGCCCGGCTGGATGGCCTGGACGCTGCCCACACTGTCGCGATGCATGATCTCGCCTTCGAACAGATACGTCACGGTGGCCAGGCCGATGTGAGGGTGGGGGCGGACGTCCAGCCCCCGGCCCGGCGCGAAGACATGGGGGCCCATCTGATCCAGGAATACGAAGGGTCCCACCATGCGGCGCTGCCGCGAGGGCAGGGCGCGCCGGACTTCGAAGTTGTCGCCCAGATCGTGGCTGCGGGGCACGACGACGATCTCAAGCGCGCTGTCTTCAGGAAGTTGGTCGGTCATGGCGATGTCTCCGAGGATGGCATTCGCATAGTGTAGCCGGGGCCGGACCCTATGAGCCGGGGTCTGACCCCATACGGGGTCTGACCCCTCATGACCCGGCCGGCAAGTTCACGGGGTCAGACCCCGTACGGGGTCTGACCCCCCCTCAAATCACACCAGCTAAGGGTAAACCCCGTCAAAGTCCGCTTGACCGCCATTCCGCGAACGTGGAAGATTCTCGTTTTAGAGAATTCTCATTTTTGATAATTCGATTTGCTGGAAAAAGGAAGGGTTTCATGGCAGGCGCGAAGGTGTATGACTATCTGATTATCGGTGCGGGCATGGCGGGAGCCTCGCTGGCCTACCGGCTCAGGGAACGCGGCGCGATCAAGGTGGTCGAGGCGGAGAGCCAGGCCGGCTACCATTCGTCGGGCCGGTCGGCGGCCATGTTCATGGAAACCTACGGCACGCCCACCATACGCGCACTCACGCGGGCCAGTCGCTCCTTCTTCGAATCGCCGCCTGCCGGATTCAGCGAACACAGCCTGCTGACCGACCGCGGCGTGCTCTACATTGCGCGGGAAGGACAGGAGGCGCTGCTGGCCGATACGCTTGAACAGCTGCGTGCAACGGGCGCCGAAGTGCGCACGGTGACCGCCGCCGAGGTGGTCGCCCGGGTTCCCTGCGTGCGCGGCGAAGGCCTCATCGGTGCCATCGAGGAGGTCGATGCCAAGGACGTCGACGTGCACGCCTTGCTCCAGGGCTTCTTGAAAGGCGCAAAGCAGGCCGGCGTGGAATTCTCCTACGGCGCCGCCGTTCGCAGCGCACAGCGGGATGGCGATGGCTGGAAGGTCGAGCTTGCCTCGGGCGATACGATCACGGCACGCGTCGTCATCAACGCTGCCGGCGCCTGGGGTCAGCAAGTGGCCGACCTGTTCGGCGCCTCGCGCATCGGCCTGCAGCCCAAGCGCCGCAGCGCGTTCACCTTCAAGGCGGCGGGCGACGCCGATGGCGCATGGCCGGGCATCGAGCACTGGCCGGCGGTCGTGGGCATAGATGAATCCTTCTATTTCAAGCCCGACGCGGGCCAGCTGTTGGGCTCTCCCGCGAATGCGGATCCGGTTGAACCGCACGATGTCGTGGCCGAGGAACTGGACATCGCGGTCGGTATAGACCGCATCACGTCGGCCACCACGCTACAGATCCGCCGTCCCAATCATACCTGGGCTGGCTTGCGTTCCTTCGTGTCCGATGGCGATTTCGTCATCGGCTGGGACGGCAAGGCCAGCGGCTTTTTCTGGCTGGTCGGGCAGGGGGGATATGGCATCCAGACCTCGCCGGGCGCTTCGCTGCTGGCGTCCAACCTGGTCCTGAGAGAGGATCTCGACCCTTCGCTGAGGGCAGAGAATCTGGATGCCGCTCTCGTCTCACCTTCACGCTTTGCCGCCTGAACAAGGCCGAATCACGAACAACACGAACAGATAGGTAATGGATCATGTCAATTCAACGCTATGAGTCTCCCTTGGGCCTGCCTTTTTCGCGCATCGTGCGCGCGGGCGGCTTCGTCTTCTTTTCGGGGCAGATCCCCATGGACGCCAACGGCCAGGTGGTCAAGGGCGACATCAAGGCGCAAACCCAGGCCGTCATGGAACGCCTGAAAGACAGCCTGGCCGAGGTCGGGCTGGGTTTCGAGGATGTCGTGAAGGCAACGGTCTGGCTGTCGGACCTCGCCCTGTTCGCGGACTTCAACGACGAGTATCGCCGCTACTTTACGGCCGGCCTGCCCACGCGTTCGACGGTCGAGGCAAAGCTTGCCATGGGCGTGGATCTGGAAATCGAGATCCAGGCACTGGATCGCTGATTCAAATAGGAGACGAAAAACATGCGGATTTTCACCGCTTCGCTGTCGACCGAAACCAATACGTTTTCGCCAATACCGACAGGCATCGATTCTTTCAAGGATCGCGGCTACTATCCGGCCGGCCAGCATCCGGACAATATGCTGCAGTTCTCGGGGCCTCTGTGGGCGGCGCGCCAGCGCGCGAAGGAGCACGGCTGGACGGTAATCGAAGGTGCGGTGGCAGGCGCCGTGCCGGCCGGCCTGACGACGCGCTATGCGTTCGAGACGCTGCGGGACGAGATTCTGCAAGACCTCCGGAATGCGGGGAAAGTCGACATCGTGGTGCTGGGACTGCATGGCGCCATGGTGGCCGACGGCTACGACGACTGCGAAGGCGAGCTGATTTCCCGCGTCCGTGAAATCGTCGGACCCGGCGTGGTCGTCGGCGCGGAGCTCGATCCGCATTGCCACATGACGCCGCTGATGTACGAAAACGCCGATTTTCTGGTGTGCTTCAAGGAATATCCGCACACCGATATCCTCGAGCGCGCCTACGATCTGGTCGACCTTTGCGTGGCGAAGCACCAGGGCAAGACCAACCCGGCATTGGGCGTCTACGACTGCGAGATGATTTCCATCATGCATACCAGCCGCGAGCCCATGCGCAGCTTCGTCGACCGATTGCTGCAGATGGAGCAGGAGCCCGGCACCCTGTCGATTTCGATTGCTCACGGCTTCCCGTGGGGAGACGTGCCGGGCATGGGCAGCAAGGTGCTGGTCTACACCGACGGCGACCCCGCCAGGGCACAGCAACTGGCGGAAAGCCTGGGCCAGGAGATCATCGGTTTCCGCGATGCGCTGCAAACGCCCAATCCGACGACCGTTGAAGCACTGCGAATCGTCGCCGAAAACAAACTCCATCCGGCCGTGCTGGCCGACTCCGCCGACAATGCCGGCGGCGGCGCGGGCAGCGATTCCACATTCGTCTTTGCCGATTTCCTTGAACACAAGGTACGCGACGCCGTCATCGGCCCGGTATGGGATCCGGGCGCCGTGGGCCTATGCCTCAACGCCGGAGAAGGCGCCGTTCTCAAGCTTCGCATCGGTGGCAAGGTGTCCGAAGCGTCCGGCCAGCCGGTGGATGCGGTCTGCACCGTCAAGGCGCTGCGCCGCGACGCCTACATGACCGGCTTGTCCAATACGCCGTCCCTGCTGGGCGATGTGGCGGTCGTCGAGACCGAAGGCATCACGCTGGTGCTGACCAGCGTGCGCAACCAGGCCATCGGCCGCGATCTGTTCACGCAATTCGGCATCGACCTGGCCGCGCAGAAGTTCATTGTGGTGAAGTCTTCGCAGCACTTCTATGCCGATTTTTCAAAGGTGGCCGCGCAGGTGATCTACCTGGGTACGCCCGGATCGGTGACGTCAGACATCAGCACGCTGCCTTTCAAGAAGCTGGTTTATCCGAAATGGCCACTGACCACGCCGGCCGTTCAATGTGCTGCATCCAATTAAATCAATACTGGGAGAACACGTAATGAAATTCAAATCCATGAGCATGAAGGCGCTCGCCGCCGGCATGCTGGCCAGTGGCCTGCTGATGTCCAGCGGCGCCGCATTGTCCGCCACCACCGTGCGCCTTGCGCCCACCGCCGACCTGAAGACGCTGGATCCGCTCTTCAATACCGCCTACATCACCCGCAATCACGGCTACATGGTGTTCGACACACTGTTTTCGCAGGACAGCAAGGGCGAAGTCCATCCGCAAATGGTGGACAGCTGGAAGAAGTCGGAAGACGGCATGCAGTGGTCCTTCACATTGCGCGACAAACTGCAGTTCAACGACGGCACACCCGTGACCGCGGCCGACTGCGTGGCATCGATCGAGCGCTGGGCCAAGAAAGACACGCTGGGCCGCCTATTGATGAAAGCGGGCGCGAAGTTCAAGATCGTCGACGACAAGACGTTTGAGCTGACGCTCGAGCAGCCCTTTGGCCTGGTGCTTGCCGCCTTGTCCAAGCCGTCCGGCATGCCGCTGTTCATCATGCCCAAGCGCCTGGCGGACACCGACCCGAGCGTCCCCGTGACCGAAATGGTCGGCTCCGGTCCCTTCCTGTTCAAGAAAGAAGAATGGGTGCCGGGCAACAAGGTGGTGTACGTCAAGAACCCCAACTACGTCCCGCGGTCCGAGCCGGCTGACGGCTTGGCGGGTGGCAAGGTGGTCAAGGTCGATCGCGTCGAGTGGATCTACATCCCCGATGCCAACACGGCGGCGGCCGCGCTGCAAAACGGCGAAGTCGACATGATCGAAAGCGTGACGCCTGACTTCCTGCCGGTGCTGGAAGCCAACTCCGAGATCACGCTGACGCCTTCCGTGGCTTCGCAAGGCATGATCGTCCCTAACCACTTGTTCCCTCCGTTCAATAACGCGAAGGCCCGCCAGGCCATGTACCACCTGGTGAACCAGGTCGAGTTCGTGTCGGCGGTCGGCTATGGCGAGAAATACCGTACCGACTACTGCGGTTCCATGTACACCTGCAGTTCGCCCTATGCCACGGACGCCGGTGCCGAGCCCTTCAAGACGCCCAACGTGGAGAAGGCCAAGGCCTTGTTCAAGGAAGCCGGGTACAAGGGCGAGAAAGTCGTCATCCTTTACCCCACCGACAACGTGAACTCGCCCGCGAACCTGGTGCTGGCCCAAGCGCTCGAGAAGGCCGGCATCAACGTCGACCTGCAGGCCATGGACTGGGCCTCCGTGGCGGCACGCCGCCTCAAGAAGGATCCTCCCGCAGAAGGCGGCTGGAACATCTTCATCACGCACGGCGGCTATTTCGATGCCGGCACGCCGGTGACCAATCCGTGGCTGTCCGCGCCTTGCGGCAACGGCTTGCCGGGCTGGCCTTGCGACGAGAAACTGGACGAACTGCGTGCCAAGTGGATTGCAGAGGGCGATGCCGAAAAGAGCAAGGAACTGGCTGCCCAGATCCAGGCGCAGGCCTACGAAGTCGTTCCCTATGTGATGTGGGGCGAGTTCAAGCCCGTCATCGCCACGCGCGGGCTGAGCAATGTCGACCTCATGAAGAGCGGCATCCCGGTCATGTGGAATGTCGAGAAGAAGTAAGCCGGGCTTTCCGGCGCGGGCCGGCAGGAAAACAGAACAAGGAGTCTTGAGTTGTTATATGTATTGCGAAGACTGATCGCGACAATTCCGGTAATGGTTGTCGTTGCGGTATTTGTTTTCCTGCTGACTCATCTGTCGCCGGGCGATCCGGCGGCCGTGCTGGCCGGAGACAACGCCACCGTCGAAGACGTGGAAAAGATCCGTGCCGCCATGGGCCTGGACAAGCCGCTGCTGGAGCAGTTCCTGAGCTGGAGCGGCAACGTCCTGACGGGCAACTTGGGGGTCTCGACGTCCACCAACGTTCCCGTCTCCACACTCATCTACCAGCGCATGGGCCCAACGCTGTCCATCGCGCTGTTCACCATACTTTTTGCGGTGCTGTTCGCCGTGCCGCTCGGGGTGGTAGCGGCGTGGAAGGCGGGCTCGATCACCGACCGGCTCATCATGCTGGCGTCGGTCATGGCCTTCTCCATACCCGTGTTTCTTATCGGCTATGGGCTGGTCTACGTGCTGTCGATCAAGATGGGCCTGCTGCCGGTGCAGGGCTACAAGTCGTTCTCGGCGGGGGCGGCCGCTTACTTCAATCACCTGCTGCTTCCCTGTCTTTCCCTGGGGCTGGTCTATATGGCGCTGCTGACGCGCATGACCCGCGCCACCATGCTGGAGGCCCTGGGCGAGGACTACATCCGTACGGCCAAGGCCAAAGGCCTGGGCGCGCGCCTCGTGATCTGGCATGCGCTCAAGAACGCCGCCAATCCCATCGTGACGACGGTGGGCGTGGGCATCGCCATGCTGATCGGCGGCGTGGTGGTCACGGAAACCGTCTTCGCCATACCCGGCCTGGGGCGACTGACCGTGGATGCCGTGCTGCGCCATGATTACCCTGTCATACAGGGCGTGCTGCTGATCGCCTCGGCGGTCTACGTACTGATCAATCTGGTCGTCGACCTGAGCTACAGGCTGTTCGACCCCCGTATGGACCGCTGAGCGCCATGCAAACACAAGCCATAGGTTTTATGAGTACAAGAAGAAAGCTCTGGGCCATGTTCCGCATGCAGCCCACCATGTACTTCGGGATCGCGGTGCTGGCGTTGCTGACCGTGGTCGCGATCTTCGCGCCCCTGATGTCCAGCATCAACCCGCTGGACATCAACCCTCTGGCGCGGATGAAGCCGCCGTCCGCGCAGCATATCTTCGGCACGGATGCGCTGGGACGAGATGTCTATGCGCGTGTCGTCTGGGGCGCCCGCGTGTCGCTCGTGGTGGGCGTCGCCGTCGCCATCGTCAGCGTGGTGCTGGGCGTGCTGATCGGCATGCTGGCCGGGTATTTTTCAAAGCTTGACATGGTCATCATGCGCATCATGGACGGCCTGATGGCCATCCCCAACATCTTGCTCGCCATTGCGCTCATGGCCGTATTCAAGGGCGGCCTCGTGACCGTCATCATCGCCATCATCATTCCCGAAGTGCCTCGTGTGGTGCGCCTGGTACGCGCTCTGGTGGTGTCCATACGCAACCAGCCCTATGTCGAGGCCGCCAAGGCCGTCGGCACGCGTACGCACAAGATCCTGGCCATGCACATCTTGCCCAATCTGTTTGCGCCGCTGATGGTGCAGGCCACCTTCATCGCCGCCTCGGCCATCATCACCGAAGCGGTGCTGAGCTTCCTGGGCGTGGGAATTCCACCGCAGACACCAAGCTGGGGGAACATCATGGCGGACGGACGCAACTTCCTTTCCATCGCCTTCCACATCATTTTGTTCCCGGGCATTTTCCTTGCCGTGACGGTGCTGGCGGTGAACATGCTGGGAGACGGGCTGCGCGACATGCTGGACCCCAAACTGGCGAAGAAAATCTAGGGCATGGCAATGAGTGACAAGAACATACTGAGCGTCGACAGGCTGAGCGTGCATTTCGAAGGCTTCGATCGCACAGTCGTGGCGGTGAACGATCTTTCCTTCCATGTGCGCGCAGGCGAGACGCTGGGCATCGTGGGTGAGTCCGGTTGCGGGAAAAGCGTGACTTCGCTGGCCATCATGCGGCTGCTGGCCAAATCGGCACGCGTGGTTTCGGGATCCATCGACTTCGAGGGCAGGGATCTACTGAGGCTCAGCGAGAAGCAGATGCGCGGGATTCGCGGCAACAAGCTGTCGATGATCTTCCAGGAACCCATGACCTCGCTGAACCCGGTGTTCACGGTGGGCCGGCAGATCGCCGAGTCCATCGTGCTGCACCAGGGCAAGACCTACAAGCAGGCGCTGGTCGACGCCCAGGGCCTGCTGGAGCTGGTCCAGGTCTCGGATCCGAAGAAGCGCCTGGCCAACTACCCCTACGAACTGTCCGGCGGCATGCGCCAGCGCGTCATGATCGCGATCGCCCTGGCCTGCAAGCCCCGGCTGTTGATTGCCGACGAACCCACCACCGCGCTGGACGTGACCATCCAGGCGCAGATCCTGCAGATCCTGAAGGATATCCAGCAGCAGCTGGGCACGGCCATCGTCCTGATCACACACGACCTGGGCGTGGTGGCTGAGTCCTGTGACCGCGTCATGGTGATGTACGCCGGGTCCAAGGTCGAGGAAGGCCGGGTGTCCGACGTCCTGTACCGGGCCCAGCATCCTTACACGCAGGCGCTGATCCGGTCGCTGCCCGCCTTCGTTGACACGGACGCCGAGCAGCAGCGCCTGGCCGAGCTGCCCGGCATCGTACCCACCATCACGCCCGCCGCCACAGGTTGTGCCTTCTCGTCGCGTTGCGAGCGCTCCATTGCCGCATGCGAAACCAAGGCGCCCATAGTGCTTCAGGCGGGCGATGTGCACCAATACTGGTGCCGGGCCGCCTCGTCGCGGCCTCCATTGTAGAAATCACGAGTAATGGATATGTCTCAGGAAAACATGGGTGCTTTGCAGGGCGGTGAAGTCCAGATGGAAGTCGTTGGACTCAGCAAGCGCTTCACGATCAAAAGCCAGGGAAAAAGCGCGGTCCTGAATGCGGTCAGCGACGTTTCCTTCACAGTGAAAAAAGGCGAAACCTTCAGCATCGTGGGTGAATCGGGCTGTGGAAAGTCCACCTTGGGGCGCTGCCTGGCGCGACTGCTCGAGCCAACGGAAGGCCAGGTGGTGTTCGAGGGCAGGGACGTGGGTCGCCTGAAAAGCGGGGCGCTGCGCGAACTCAGAAAGAAGATTCAGTTCATTTTCCAGGATCCTTATTCTTCGATGAACCCCCGCATGAGGGTGCGATCCATCCTTGCAGAGCCGCTGCGCAACTTCTCGGTGCCGTCGGCACAGGTGGAGGCGCGCCTGGAAGAATTGCTGCGCCTCGTCAGCCTCAAACCCGATTCGCTGGACAAGTATCCACACCAGTTTTCCGGCGGGCAACGGCAGCGCTTGGTGATCGCGCGGGCCTTGGCCCTGGAACCCGATTTCATCGTATGCGACGAGCCGGTGTCGGCCTTGGACGTATCGGTGCAGGCACAGGTCATCAATTTGCTCGTGGATCTGCAGAGAACCCTGCGTCTGACGTATCTCTTCATTTCCCACGACTTGAGCGTCGTGCGGCACCTTAGCCACAAGGTGGCGGTCATGTACCTGGGACGCATGGTGGAGGTCGGTACGCGCGACGAGATCTTCAATACGCCGCGCCATCCCTACACCAAGGCGCTCATGGCGGCGGTGCCGCGTTTTTCAGAAGAGAGCCGTAACCAGCCCAAGGCGCTGCGGCTTTCGGGCGAGATTCCCAGTCCCTTGTCGCCGCCGTCCGGCTGCGCCTTCCGGACCCGTTGCCCGAACGCTCAGGCGGTGTGCGCCCAAGCCCAGCCCGAGGTTCGCCGCTTCAGTGCGGACCATGTGGTGGCGTGTCATTTTGCATAGCGGTCGGGGCAGCCGGCCCCGCCATTCAGGAGTGGAAGCATGAGCAGTGAACAGTCAGAGTCGTTCGATTTCATCTTGTCCGGCGGTCTGGTGATCGATGGCACCAACACACCGCCGTATGCGGCCGATATCGGCGTGCGGGGCGATCGCATCGCCGCCATTGGCGATCTGTCCGGAGCGACCGCGGCCCGTCGCGAGGACGTATCCGGCCTGGCAGTGTCGCCGGGCTTCATCGATTCGCACACGCACGACGACAATCTGCTGCTACGCAAGCCCGAGATGGAGCCCAAGATCTCCCAAGGGGTGACCACGGTCATCACGGGGAATTGCGGCATCAGTCTGGCGCCTTTGCTCCATGAAAGCCCTCCGTCTCCTCTCGACTTGCTGGATGTGGGCGGCAGCTATGCATTTTCGACTTTCGCCGACTACCTGAATGCGCTGAGGGAGTCTCCTCCCGCGCTCAACTGCGCCTGCATGCTGGGGCATTCCACCTTGCGGGCCGCGGTCATGAGCGACTTGGAACGCAACGCGACGCCGGATGAAATCGAACGCATGCGCGAACTGGCGCGTGAAGGCATGGAGGCCGGCGCAATCGGCATCTCCACCGGCACCTTCTACCCGCCTGCCGCGCATGCGACGACCGAAGAGATCATCCAGGTCTGCCAGCCCCTGACCGAACACAATGGGGTCTATGCGACTCACATGCGCGACGAGGGCGATGAGATCGTCGCCGCCCTGAACGAAACCTTCCGGATCGGAAAAGAGCTCGACGTGCCGGTGGTCATCTCGCACCACAAACTGATGGGCAAGCAGAACTTCGGCCGCTCCGGCGAAACGCTGGCCATCATTGCCGAAGCCATGAAGACGCAGGAAATATCGCTGGATGCCTATCCCTACGTGGCGGGCTCCACCATGCTCAAGAAGGACCGTGCGCTGCTCTCCGCCAAGACCATCATCACCTGGTGCAAGCCGCATCCGGAATACACCGGACGAGACCTGGACGACATTGCCCGTGAACTGGGCAAGGACCGTTGGGACGCGGTCGACGAACTCATGCCCGCCGGCGCCATCTACTTCATGATGGACGAGGACGACGTCCAGCGCATCATGGCGTTTCCGGACACCATGATCGGTTCTGATGGCCTGCCGCACGATACCCATCCGCACCCGCGTCTGTGGGGCACCTTTCCCCGCGTGCTTGGCCATTACAGCCGCGACCTTGGCTTGTTTCCCATCGAGACGGCGGTCTGGAAAATGACGGGCCTCCCGGCCGGCCGCTTCGGCCTGGCCGGGCGCGGTGTCATCCAGCAAGACGCTTTTGCCGACCTGGTCGTTTTCGACCCGGCCACGGTGGCGGACGCCGCGACCTTCGAGACGCCCATGGAGCGCTCGCGCGGCATCCACCACGTTTACGTCAATGGAAACAAGGTGTGGGATGCCGAAACGCATTTCACCGGCCAGTACGCCGGCCGTGTCCTGCAACGTTCCTGAACACAATACTCATAGGAGGATGATTTGAAATTACATATTGCCGTGGCCCAGGTAGGCCCCATCGCCCGTAGCGATACCCGCAGCCGGACCGTTGCGCGCTTGTGCGAGCTGTTGAAAGACGCCGCGAGCCGTGGCGCCAAGTGGGTGACGTTTCCCGAGCTGACGCTCACGACCTTCTTCCCTCGCTGGAGCCTGGACGACCCGCAGGAAGTGGCGAGCTTCTTCGAGAAACAGATGCCGGGCAAAGAGACACAGCCTTTGTTCGACCTGGCCCGTGAGCTGGGCGTGGGTTTTTACCTTGGCTATGCCGAGCTCGATGGCGAGCGTCAATTCAACACGTCGATTCTCGTCGACGGCACCGGCAGCATCATCGGTAAATACCGCAAGATCCACATACCGGGCGACGCTCAGTCGCAAGACGGCTATCCCATACAGCACCTCGAAAAAAAGTACTTCGAGGTGGGCGACCTGGGCTTTCCGGTTTTCGACGCGGGCGACACGCGCATCGGCATGTGCATTTGCAATGACAGGCGCTGGCCCGAAACCTACCGGGTCATGAGCCTGCAGGCGGTCGACCTGGTCATGGTCGGCTACAACACGCCCACCGGCTATGGCCGGTTGGGAGAGCCCAAGCATTTGCCGCTGCATCACAACCACTTGTCCTTGCAGTCTGCCGCCTACCAGAACACATGCTGGGTGGCGGCCGCCGCCAAGGCGGGTGTAGAAGAGGGCGTGCACATGATAGGCGGGTCCTGCATCGTCGCCCCCACCGGCGAAATCGCCGTCCAGGCGTTGTCGGAGGACGACGAGGTGATCAACTACGTGTGCGACATGAGCATGGCCGACGGCTACCGCGGTAATATCTTCCACTACGAGCGGCACAGAAGACCCGAGCACTATCGGGCAATCGTGGATCGTGTGGGTGCCAGCCGTTCGCCTTTATAAGAACGGGGGAGGGCCATGGGATCGAATACGGATGCGCTGAATCATAAAGTCGTCTCGAAAGAGGCGATGGGCACGCGTCTTCGAGCCATACGCAAGCAGAAGGGTTTCACGCTCAAGCAGCTGTCGGCGGCGTCGGGCGTGGCCTTGTCCACCTTGTCGAAGGCGGAATTAGGACAAACCGCCTTGAGCTACGAGAAATTCGTGGCGATTTCGCTGGCGCTCGACGTGGATATGTCCGTGTTGCTGCAAACAGGCGCCGACCATGCGCCGAACCGGCTGAACGGGCAGGTACTGAAGGCCAGCAGCCTCGAGCAGGACGAATATCTTACCGATACCTATCGGCACCAGTTCCTGTTCAGCGAAACATCGGGCAAGGTCATGACGCCCATCATGGCCACCATCTTTTCCCGGGATCTCGAAGAATTCACCGAATACATCAAGCACCCGGGACAGGAGTTCACCTATGTGCTGTCGGGGGCCATCCGTATCGTCTTCGAAACGGGCGAAGCCATCAGCCTCAAGCGGAACGAGGCTGCGTACTTCGATAGCTCGGTCGGCCATGTGTATTTGTCCACCAGCAAGGCGCCGGCGCGGGTCCTGGCTGTTTGCACCGATATGCCCAACCCGCCGTTCAAAAACCACACATCGACATGAAGTTTTCCCACTGGATGCGCATGTCGGGCGTAAGGTAACCCAGGAAGGACAGCCCCAGCACCGCTGCCAGCACCAGCGCGCCGACGACGTGCCGGTGCCGCGAGGCTGCGGACGGCGACTGAGTGTCGGAAGTGCTTGATTCGGTATTCATGGCTGCATGCGTCTGTTAATGGGGTCAGACCCCGTACGGGGTCTGACCCCCATCAGCCATAGTATAAGCCTTCGAGGTCACTGGGGGGTCAGACCCCGCATGGGGGTCTGACCCCAGTCGGCTACCGGTATTTCGAGGGTTCAGACCCCGCATGGGGTCTGAACCCAATCCCATCACGCTCCTTGCGGAGCCTGCCCCCCAACAGCCAGCGGCTGCTCCCTGATGGGCAGGCACAAGGCCGCCGCCACCACCGCCAGCACAATGCCGGCCCACCAGACGCTGGCATAGCTGCCGGTAGCGCCGTAGGCGTAGCCGCCCAGCCATACGCCGATGAAGCTGCCGATCTGATGGCCAAGGAAAGCGATGCCCGACAGGGTGGCGGCATATCGGAAGCCATAGATCTGCCCGATCAAGCCCTGCGTCAGCGGCACGGTGCCCAGCCAGAACAGCCCCATCCATGCCGCGAATACATATGCGACCCACGGCGACATCGGCATGGCGAGCAGGAACATAATGCCGAAAGCGCGCAGGAAATACACCGCGGCCAGCAGATTCTTCTTGCTGTAGCGCCCGCCCAGCTTGCCCGCGTAAAAGGATCCCGCTACATTGAACAAGCCGATCAGGGCAATCGCGACTGCGCCATGCCCGGCGCTCAGTCCGCCGTCGACGAGGTAGGCCGGCAGATGCAGGGTAATGAAGGCGGTATGGAAGCCGCAGACGAAATAGCTCCAGAACAGGAAGTGGAACGATGGGTGCCGGAAGGCTTGCCGGACAGCGGTGCCCAGGGATTGATGTCCGCCTGTCGCTGAGGCGTCCGGCTTGCCGCGCAACAGCAAGGCCAAGGGCATGGCCGCGGCGGCGAACAAGGACATCAGCCAAAGCGCGCCGGTCCAGTCAAAAGTGGAAATGGCAATCTGCCCGATCGGCACGACGGTGAATTGCCCCATCGATCCGCCCGCGCTGGCGATGCCCATGGCTGTGCTTCGGTATGCCGGCGGAACCGCGCGGGCGATCACCGGCAGAATCACGGGAAACGTGGTGCCTGCCTGGCCCAGTCCCACCAGCACGCCGGCGGTCAGGTACAAGGAAAGCTCATCGGTGGATAGCCGCATGCCGACCATCCCGAACACGAAAAGCAAGGCGCCCAGCGCGATTGTCCGTCCTGCTCCATAGCGGTCGGCCAATATGCCCATGAAGATGGAGCCGACGCCCCACACCAGGTTCTGGATGGCGAACGCCATCGAGAAAACGTCGCGCCCCCATCCCAGTTCCGTGCCCATGGGTTGCATGAACAGCCCAAAGGTGGCCCGCACGCCCATGACGAGCAGCACGACGAACGCGCCGGCATACAGCGTGCGCATATAAGATGGGGTGGTTGTGGACATGATCGATTCTTGGAAGGGAAAGGACGGCGAGACGCAGGGGGTGATATTAGCATTGCGCCGTTGCGATTTTCCGTTGAGTGAAACATTGCGTGTGTTTCACGCACTCTCCGAGTTAAATTCACGCATAAATTACTGGTTTTCGACAGCGCAGAGTTTTTCCCATTGATTTATAAGAAAAAATTTTGATTTTCAACTTGGCATCCATTTTGCGTATGCATGGGTACGGTCGACTGCAGGCGGCTTCGTAACCCTAACATTCATGAGCAGATAGATGGAAACAATGAAAATCATTTGTCCGAACGGACACCTTGGCTTTGCGCCGCTGCGCAACGAGAGCTTCCAGCTGGGCGTAGAGGCCGGCACGGACTATATCGCCGCGGACTCAGGCAGCGACGATGTCGGTCCGGTGCCGCTTGGGTCCGATACCTCCACCAGCCCCGAGGCCTGGCAGCGGCACGATCTGGAAAAAATGCTGCTCGCCGCGCGCCGCTTGAAAGTCCCGATGATCATCGGTTCGGCCGGCGACACAGGGGCCGACAGCCGCGTCGACCTGTACGTGGCCATCATCAAGGAGCTGGCCGTCAAGCACGCGCTGCCCGAATTCAAGCTTGGATACTTCTATTCCGAGGTGGACAAGGAGATCGTGCGGCGCAAGCTGCGTGCCGGAGACGCCGTGCTGGGCCTGGACGGCTATGCGGATCTGACCGAGGATGAACTGAACGCCACCGAACGCATCGTGGCGGTGGCGGGCGTGCATCCATACGTCAAGCTGCTTGAAGAGGGCGCCGACGTCATCATAGGAGGCCGCAGCTCCGATGCAGCGGTATTCGCCGCTCCCGCCATCTTCAACGGCTTCCCCGAGGACAACGCCTATTATCTGGGCAAGGTGCTGGAATGCGCCTCGTTCTGCGCCGAGCCTTATGGGGGCAAAGAGACCGTCATGGGCATGATCTCTCAGGAAGACGTCAAGGTTACCGCCATGCATCCCGACCAGCGCTGCACCATTGCGTCGGTGGCGGGCCACGCCATGTACGAGCGGTCCAATCCCTTTGAAGAGTACGTTGCCGGCGGCAAGCTGGACATGACCCATTGCCGGTACGAGCAGCTGGATGAAAAAACGACCCGCATCACCGGATCGCGTTTCTTCCCTGCCGCGAGCATGCGCGTAAAACTGGAGGGTTCCGGCAAAGTGGGGGAGCGCTACATCGGATTCTGCGGCGTAAGGGATCCCTACACCATTGCCAACATCGACCGTGTGATCGACTGGGCTCGCGACAAGGTGCGCGAAAGCTTCGGCGAAGAGGGCTACCAGTTGCATTACAACGTCTATGGGCGGGACGGTGTGATGGGAGAGCTCGAGCCCCTGCGCCACCAGGTGGGACATGAACTGGGCATCATGGTGCAGGGCGTTGCACCGACCCGCGACATGGCCGAGGAAGTCACCTTGACGGGCTTGCGCCAAATGTTCTATGCGCGTTTGCCCGACGTGAAAGGCACGGCGGGCTCTGTTGCATTTCCGCTGGACGAAGTCGTGCAGGCAAGCGCCGCCTATCGCTGGACGCTCAACCATACGATACCCGTCGGCGACGGGCTCGAACTCTTTCCTACACATATCACCCGCGCAGGCGTTTGACGGAGCACGCAATGACCACCTACCGACTCGACCAACTCGCAAAGACCATACGCAGCAAGAACGCAGGGGTCAACAAGATCACCTTCGACATCATCTTTCGCGACCCGGATATCTATCAGGCCGTCAAGAAGGCCGGCGTACTGACGCGGGAAAGCATGTGCCGCCTGTACGATCTCGAACCCGAGCGTATCTGCGACTTCGTGGAATACGATCCGGGCCTGGCAATCAAATTCACGATCTTCCGGAAGCGGCCCAGCGGTTCGGCCGGGGACGGAGATATCTTCGGCGCGCAGCAGTATGCGCCCTTGCTTGAGCTTCCCGTGGATATGCAGCAACCGAAAACAAGAATCTGAACTTCAAGGAGCAAATATTGATGAAGCCTTTGATCTACAAGACGGCGTTTGCCGTGTCGACCCTGCTGGCGGGGGTAGCCACGGCCACCGCCGCATCGGCGGTTCCCTCCCAGATTACGATCGTGGTCCCTTTTTCGGCCGGCGCCAGCAACGATTCCATTGCCCGGGTCGTAGCGCCCGAGCTGGCCGCCCAGCTCAAAATCAATGTCATCGTGGAAAACCGTGCGGGCGCCGCCGGCGTCATCGGTTCCAGCCATGTGGCCAAGTCCGCCGCTGACGGCGCCACGCTTCTGCTGACCTCTTCTACCTTCGTCACCGCGGCATCCACCCAGCCCAACATGCCGTATGACGCCCTGAAAAGCTTTGCGCCGGTCGCAATGGTCGGCCAGGGCCCTTTGGTGATCGCGGTATCGGGCGAGAGCTCTTATCAATCTCTTTCGCAGGTGCTGGATGCGGCGCGGGCCGAACCCGGGAAACTGAATTACGGTACGTCGGGCATCGGCTCGTTGGCGCATCTGGCTACGACCCTGCTTACCGATGCGGCCAAGGTCAAAATGACGCATGTGCCTTATAAGGGGGCCGCGGCGGCGGCGGGCGATCTGGCAGGGGGCCGTATCGAACTGATGCTCGCCAACTACAGTTCGCTGGCGCCTTTGCTCGAAACGAAGAAAGTGCGGCTGATTGCAACGACGGCGCCGGGCCAGGACCAGGCATTTCCCCAGCTGCAGCCCGCTTCCGCCACGGTGCCCGGCTACGATGTGGATATCTGGGTGGGAATCTTCGCGCCGGCCGGCACTCCGTCCGACCTCGTCGAAAAATACAACAAGGCGTTCAATCAGATCAATCGGTCACCGCGCCTGGCGGGATTGCTGAAGCTGGACGGAACCGTTCCCGCCTCGCTTTCCAGCGACGAATTCGCCCAGCGTGTCGAGCGCGATCTGGGCCGATGGAAGGCGCTTGCCAAGCAGCACGACATCACGGCCAATTGATGTCGAGGTATTGCGCCAGCTTCTGCATCTGATGGCGCAAGGCGTGGCGTGACAGGCCCAGCGACTCGGCTGCCGGCGCAAGCCTGCCTTGGTTGCGCTGCAGCGCTTCGTCGATCAGTCGCTTCTGGAAAAGCGCCGTCTGCTCGGCATAGCCGCCGGACGGTTTCCCGGAAGAGGGCGGGATCATGCCGGATTGGCCAAGAGCCGCAGGTGCGACTTCGCGCACGATGCGCGGCGGAAGATGATCCGGCAGTATGACGTCGCCTTCCTCCAGGATGCAGATGCGCTCGAGCAGATTGCTGAGTTCACGCACATTGCCGGGCCAGGCGTAGCGCTTGAAGATCTCCCTGACCTGCGGGGAAATTTCCGTGAAACGGCTTTCATGCATGGCGTTGAATTTACGCAGGAATTGGTCTGCAAGCACGAAAACATCGTCCCCGCGCTCCCGCAGCGGCGGGATATTGATCGACACCACCTGCAGGCGATAGTAAAGATCGTCGCGGAAGCGGCCGGCCGCCACTTCGCTGAGCAGTATCTTGTTGGTCGCGGCGATGAAACGCGCCGTCGTGGTCAGCTCCTGGATCGATCCGATGCGCCGGAACCGGCGGCTGTCCAGCAGCGTCAGTATCTTGGCCTGCATGATGGGGTCGAGCTCCCGGATTTCATCCAGGAACACGCTGCCGCCATTGGCGATTTCGAGGAGCCCGACCTTCCGGTCGACGGCCCCGGTGAAAGCGCCGCGCTCGTGGCCGAAAAGCTCCGACTCGAGCAAATTGCCCGGAATTGCCGCGCAATTGATTTCAGTGAAATTGTGCTGGACCCGATTGGACTGCGCATGCAGCGCACGGGCGACCAGCCCCTTGCCTGCGCCGGTTTCCCCGTAAATGAGCACGATGCCCGCCTTGCTCCGGGCCACCCGCCCGACGAGGTCGCGCAGCTGGACGATGGAAGGATGCTGGCCGACGATGGCGGCGGTGCTGAGCGTGGCGGGACCGTTCATGGCGGATTGCATCCTGCGCTAAATGGAATAACATGGAGACGAGTCCCTCACCCAACTTCAGGAGCCACACCATGAGTCATCATGTCTACAAGCAGTTGGATCTGACCGGTTCTTCCCCCGACAGCATCGAAGACGCTGTCAGCACGGCCATTGCCAAGGCGCACGAGACCGTGCGCAATATCCAGTGGTTTACCGTTACCGATACGCGGGGGCATGTCGTCGACGGCAAGGTAGCGCACTGGCAGGTTTCCATCAAGGTGGGATTCACGCTGGACTGACCCCGGGTTGCGGGATGGCCCGCAAGAGCGGGCCGTTCCGTCGCGTATCTTAGTCTTCGCGGTTGGTGACTTCCACCAGGTGGTAGCCGAATTGCGTCTTTACCGGGCCCTGCACTACGCCGACCGGCGCGCTGAACACGACCTCATCGAACTCCTTGACCATCTGGCCGCGGCCGAAGGTGCCCAGGTTGCCGCCGTCGCGGCTGGATGGGCAGCTGGAATTTTCCTTGGCTACTTGTGCGAAATCCGCGCCACTCTCGATCGCGGTCTTGAGTTCCTGGCACTTGGCTTCCGTGTCGACGAGAATATGGCGAGCTGAGGCTTGGGTCATGAAAGTACTCCTTCAAAGAATTGAACATACAAGAGTAACGCAAACATGGCCGGAAGGTGCGCCGGTCGGGATGGCCCCACGTATAATATTGGCGCATGAATCCCTCGACCCTTATCGGCATTGTCGCAAGCGTGGTCCTGCTGGGCGCCGTGCTGTTCTTTTCCGCAGAGGACGCCGCCTCGTTCATCGACTTGCCCAGCCTGGGCATTGTCGTCATCGGCACGCTGGCGGCCACTTTCATCAGCTACCCCTTGCGCGAAGTGCTGCGCATCTTCCGGTTGCTCGGTCCTGTGCTGCGCAACGAGCGCCTGCACACCGAGCAGGATATCGACGATCTCATCTCGATTTCACGGCTATGGATGAAGGACGACATCCGCAAGGTCGAGGCGGCTCTTGAAAATGTTTCCAATCCTTTTCTCAAGACCGGCGTCCAGCTCGTCATAGACCACACGCCAGAGCAGGACATCATCGATCTCATGCAATGGCGGGTGTCCCGATTGCGTGCCCGCGAGCGCGCGGAGGCGCAGCTTTTCAGGACGATGGCCGGCTTTGCGCCGGCGTTCGGCATGCTGGGCACGCTGGTGGGGCTGGTCAATCTGCTCTTCCTGCTCGGAGACGGCGACATGGCGGCTATTGGCCAGCAGATGGCGCTGGCTTTGATGACCACGTTCTACGGCATCTTGTTCGCCAATCTGCTGCTCAAGCCCGTGGCGGTCAAGCTCGAGCGGCGCACCGAACAGCGCGTGATCGTCATGAGCATGATCATGCAGGGCGTTTCCATGATGTGCCAGAAGCGCAGCCCGTCGTTGATGCGCGAGACGCTCAATTCCTTCATGGAAGAACATGAAGACGAAATCAACGATCACCAGGGCAGGCGCGCCAAAGAGCAATTGACCGAGCCGGCCAAGACGTCCCGCATTCGGTTTCGCCGGCCGAAGCCCAAGGCCAAGCCGCAGACCAGGCCGTCATGAGCGTGGTGCATCAGAACAAATGGTATGTCGAACCCGTGCCCGAAGAGGAAACCGAGGGCTGGCTCTTGACCTATCTGGACCTGATCACCTTGTTGCTCGTGCTGCTGGTGGTCATGCTGGCCTTGTCCGGGCAGGCAGCCAAACTGGCGCCTGAACCGCCATCGACCTCCGGGCTATTGCCGGCCCATAGCGGTCTGTTGCCCGGGGTGGCGGCGCCCGATGCCATCACGGCCGTTCCAGCGCCCACGCCGCCCATTCCCGCTCTGGTCCCGGCGCCGGCAGCGCCGCCAAGGCCGTCGGCACCCGTCGATGCGGATCCCTTGCCGGCCATCATTGCTCAAACGGACTGGGACTCGCCCACGTACGCGCCCCTCCTGGCAGATGATCGCTCCCTTGAAGCGGCGCTCGTCGTCGACCTGCCATCGCACTTCCAGGCGGAAACGGATCCAGATGCCGTATTGCGGCATGTGATGGGGAATGGCCATGGCGTGCCTGCCGCAGCGGCGCCGGCCGTTCCCGAGCCGGCGGCGGGAGGCATGGATATGCTGGCCTTGCCGGAGCTGGGCGATGATGTCGAAATCATCCGCAAGCAGGAGTCCATCAGCTTCCGGATCAATAGCGAAATCCTGTACGGCTCCGCCAAGGCCGACCTGAGCCTCGAAGGGCTCGCGGTGCTGCGCAAGCTGCTTCCGGTCCTCAAGGACAGCGATTACGCCGTCACCGTAGAGGGCCACACGGATGCCTTGCCCATACGCGGAGGCCAGTACCCTTCCAACTGGGAGCTGTCGAGCGCCCGGGCCGGCAGGGTGGTTCGATACCTTGCCTCCAACGGCATCGGGCGCGCCAGGCTGCGAGCCATCGGCTATGCCGACACACGGCCGCTGGCCCGCAATGACACGGAACAAGGCCGCGCCAGCAACCGGCGGGTGGAAATCATCCTCGAACAGACTCCAGCGCCCGCGCGCGACAACAACCCTTAAGCTGCACATGAATTTTCGAACCCTGACCTTCATGCTCGCCGGGCTGGCGATGCTCGGCCCATTCGCCACAGACGCCTACCTGCCTTCCTTTCACAGCATCGGCAGCGAATTCGAAGTGAGCCAGGCCATGGTCCAGCAGACGCTCAGTCTGTACTTGACATGCTTTGCCTTGATGAGCCTTTTCTACGGCACGCTGTCCGACAGTTTCGGCCGGCGTCCGGTCATCATCGGCTCGCTGGTCTTGTTCGGCATAGGCTCCGTGGGCGCCATGCTGGCGCCCACGTTCGGGTGGCTGCTTTTCTTTCGAGGGCTGCAAGGCTGTTCGGCAGGAGCGGGACGGGTCGTCGGGCAAGCCATTGTCCGCGATCGCTACCACGGAGCGGACGCGCAGCGCCTGTTCGCCAATATCACGATGGTGTTCAGCCTGGCGCCCGCCATCGCGCCGGTGCTTGGCGGGTATTTGAACAACCTCAGCGGCTGGCGTTCGGTTTTCGGCTTGCTGACCATCGTGAGCATTCTCTTGATCGTGGCGAGCCTGCGCAAGCTGCCTGAAACCTTGCCGGAGAACCGGCGGCAGCCGTTCCGCCTGCGCGTCATCGTGGCCAACTACCTGCATGCAATGCGCCAGCCTTCGTTCGTCCTGGCGATCCTGGCGGTGGGATTCGCGTTTTCAGGCTTTGCCCTGTATATCTCGTCGGCGGCAAGTTTCATCATGAACATTCTGGGCATGTCGGAAACCGCTTTCGGCTGGCTGTTCATTCCTTTCATCCTGGGCATGGTGTCGGGATCCATGATCAATTCGCGCTTTGCCGAAAAGCTGGCGCCCGCCACAATGATCCATTGCGGGCAGGTCGCGATTGCCCTGGGGGCGCTCAGCAACGTGCTATACAACGCTTTCTTCGTGCCTTCGGTGCCGTGGGCCGTTCTGCCGATTTTCATCTACGCCTTTGGGCTGTCGCTGGCCTTGCCGGGCATGACGGTGGTCACGCTGGGTACTTTTCCCAGCATGCGGGGCATGGCGTCCTCGCTGCAGAGCTTCGTGCAGATGACCATCTTTGCGCTGATTTCAGGCACGATCGCGCCGCTGCTTTTCCATGACGCGATGCTGCTCGCCCTGGGCATGGCCGGCGGCGCCACGTTCAGCATCGTGCTGTGGTGGGCAAGCCGGACTCTGGGTCAGGCCCCGCATGGGGCCTGACCCAGAGTCGCCTGTTGCCTGGGGTCAGACCCCATGCGGGGTCTGACCCCTTCTCCCATCATCGCCTGTAGTCCGGTGTCAGACCCCGTACGGGGTCTGACCCCTCGTCCTTGATTCGACGGGGCCGGCCCTATTCCGAGGGATCGCGCGCGGCGGCATCCAGAATCCATGAACGGAAGGCCGCCAGGGCCGGGTGGTCCTTGCGCTGCAGCGGGCTGCACAGCACATAGCCGCGATCCAGGGAAACCGGCACGTCGAACGGAGCCGCGACCCGGCTTGCTTCGATCTCGTCGCGGACCAGGCAGCGCTGCAGCACGGCAATGCCCATGTCGGCCATGACCGCGCGGACGATGATGGAAACCTGGTCGAGCGTGGTGCCGCTCTTGGGCTTGCCCGTCACGTTCATCGCGGCAAACCAGTGCTGCCAGTTGCCGGGGGCATTGGCGTGGTAGAGCAGAGGCTCGTCCAGAAGCTCGGCCGGATCGGTCCAGCGCCCCTGGGCCCGGCGCTCGCGCAGGCGGTCGGGATGGCAGATCACGACGATTTCGCGCCCCAGCAGGTAATCGCACTGCCAATGCGGCCATTGCTCCGGCACGCCGCTCAGGATGGCGGCATGCGGCGTGGACCGCGAGAAGTCTTCCTCGCGGCGGTACGCAGCGAAGGACAGGGAGATTTCCGGGTGGCGCTGGTGAAATTCCGGCAGCCGCGGCACGAGCCACACGCTGGCCAATGTCGGGACTACCGCCAGGCTGAGATTCAGGTGGCCGGCGGCGAGCCGAAGCTCGGTCGACACGGATTCGATGGCGCGCACAGGCGCTTCCGTGCCCTCCATCAGTTGCCGGCCGGCGGCGGTCAATACCAGGCCCTGCGCATTCCGCGTCATCAGCGGCTGCCCAAAATGCACTTCGAGCCGGGCGATGGCGCGGCTGACCGCGCCTTGTGTGACGCACAGCTGCTCTGCTGCCCTTGTGAAGCTGCCCAGCCGGGCAGTGGTCAGGAAAGCATGTAATTCGGACATGGAAGGAGAGTGCAGCCTCATGCGCAACGCCTTGATGAAACAGGAGCATTACCAAAAGTAATGGAAAGCTGAAATATAGTCGTTTGTCCCTGCTTCGTAAATTGCAGATACTCCGCGATGCAACCTTTTCCCATTAATGGAGTCGCCATGTCCGTTTCATTCACCACCAAGTTTGTGCGCCGTGCGATGGCCGGCGTTGCCGGTCTCCTGATAGGCTGTTCAGCCACCGCGGCGGTCGCAGCCGATTACCCTGATCGCGCCATACGCCTGATCGTGCCTTTTGCCACGGGCGGTTCGACCGATCTGGTCGGGCGCCTGATCGCCGAGTATGTCGGCCGCGAACTGGGTCAGTCCATCGTGGTCGAGAACAAGGGCGGCGCGGGCGGCGCATTGGGCGCCGAGCAGATCGCCCGCTCCAAGGCCGACGGCTATACCATCGGCATGGCGACGGTCAGCACCCATGGGTCCAATCCCGCCATCTATACGGATCTCAAGTACGACCCCATCAAGGACTTCGAGCCCATTTCCAATGTGCTGGGCGTACCCAGCGTATTCGCCGTCCATCCCAAGATCCCGGCCAAAGACATGAAGGATTTCATCGCCCTGGCCAAGGCCGATCCAATGAAGTATTCGTTCGCGTCTCCCGGCGTGGCGTCTTTGGGGCATGCCAATATCGAAAACTTCATGATGCTTTCGGGCATCAAGCTGCTGCATGTGCCGTATCGCGGGGCCGGCCCCGCACTGAATGATGCGCTCGCCGGGCAGGTCGACGCCATTACCGACAACCTGTCCTCGACCCTGCCTCACCTGTTGGAGGGGCGTCTGCGTCCGCTGGCCATTCTTGGCGCCGAGCGCAGCGCCGTCTTGCCGGATGTTCCCACGTACGGCGAACTGGGCTTCCCCGAAATGGGCACGGGCGGCTGGTTCGGCCTCGTGGCGCCGGCCGGGACGCCCAAGGAAGTCATCACTCGGTTGAATCAGGCCGTGGCAAAGGCTGCGACGAATCCCGAGTTCCTGGAGCGTGCCAAGAGCGCGGGCGCGACTGTCATGGTCAATACGCCTGACGAGTTCGCCAAGCAGATCGTGGCCGCAATCGATCGCTACACGAAGGTCGCGAAGGCCGCCGACATCAAGCCGCAATAATGGCAGCAGTCCAAGCAGGCAAGCCGGTCGTTCGCTTCGACCCGACCGGCGCCGCCATACCACTGGTTTGCGATTCGCCGCACAGCGGCACGGCATATCCGGAAGATTTCGGGCATGCCGTTCCATTGGGCCAATTGCGTCAAGGCGAGGACACCCACGTCGATGCGCTGTGGGAAGCCGCGCCCCGGCATGGCGCGACACTCATCGCGGCGACCTTTCCCCGCACTTATATCGATCCCAATCGCACTTTGGCGGATCTGGATCCCGACACCCTGGACGGGCCTTGGCCCGAACCGTTGTCGCCCGGTGAAAAGACCCGCCTGGGCAAGGGCCTGGTCTGGACCAGGATGGACCCGAAAACGGCCGTCTACGACCGCAAGCTGAGCGTCGCGGAAGTCCAGCGGCGCATCGACGGCTACTATCGTCCGTATCATGAATCCTTGTCGCGGGCGGTGCAAGAGCGCTACGAGCAGTTCGGGGCTTTGTGGCACCTGAACCTGCATTCCATGCCGAACGACGCTTACGAGCGGTTGGGACTGCGCAGCGACCGCCCGCTGGCGGACTTCGTGCTGGGCGACCGCGACGGTACGACTTGCGAGCCGGAATTCGTCGATCTCATCGACAATGAACTGCGCGCCAGGGGCTATACCGTCGCCCGCAATGACCCTTACAAGGGCGTCCAGTTGATCGCGCAAATTGGCCGGCCCGCACAGCGCCGCCATAGCCTGCAGGTTGAAATCCGGCGTCCGGTCTACATGGACGAAGCCACCCGCGAGCGCAACGCCGGCTTTGCCGTGCTGCAGCGCGACCTGGACGAGATATTGGCAGTGGTGGCCGGCTATGTCCGTTCGAAGATTTAGGCGGGCCGGGTATTAGGGTTAACCCTGTAAAGAAAAAAGGTTGTACCAGGTTGCACCCAAGGTGCAACCTGTAGTGTAATTTCCAGACGCGCAACCTTATCTTTACGGCACTCTATTATCATGGCCACGACTTCGGCAAGCACCACCCTGGGCGTCAAGCTCGATGAAGCCACCCGCAACCGCCTCAAGGAGGCGGCGCGCAAGCTCGACCGCAGCCCTCACTGGGTCATCAAGCAGTCCATATTTTCTTATCTCGAATCGCTCGACAGCGGGGTCTCGGTGACCGAGCTGCACAGCGTTGCGGCGCGCGTTGCGCGGGGCGAGGTCGAGGCGATGGAATCCCTGCCCGAGGCCACCCATCAGCCATTCCTGGAATTCGCCGAAAGCATACTTCCGCAATCGGTCTTGCGGGCCGCCATCACGGGCGCATACCGGCGTCCGGAAGAGGAGGTCGTACCCATGCTGCTCGATCAGGCGCGATTGCCCGGAGACGTCGCTGAATCGGCCGGGGCGCTGGCATACCGGCTCGCGGAAAAGCTGCGAAACCAGAAGAGTGCGGGGGGGCGTGCCGGCCTGGTCCAAGGGCTCCTGCAGGAGTTTTCGCTGTCCTCTCAGGAGGGTGTCGCACTCATGTGCCTGGCCGAGGCGCTGCTGCGCATTCCGGACAAAGGCACCCGGGACGCGCTCATCCGCGACAAGATCAGCAACGGAAACTGGCAACAGCACGTCGGCCAAAGCCCGTCCATGTTCGTCAACGCGGCGTCATGGGGACTGGTCATTACCGGCAAGCTGGTGTCCACCCATAACGAAGCCGGCCTCTCCAGCGCATTGAACCGCATCATCGGAAAGCGCGGCGAGCCCTTGATACGCAAGGGCGTCGACATGGCGATGCGCCTGATGGGCGAGCAATTCGTCACAGGCGAAACCATCGGACAGGCGCTGGCGAATGCCAGTGCATTCGAGGCCCGCGGATTCCGCTATTCCTACGACATGCTGGGCGAGGCGGCCATGACCGACGACGACGCGCGCAGCTACCTGGCGGCATACGAGCAGGCCATCCATGCAATCGGCAAGGCGTCCAATGGCCGCGGCATCTACGAAGGCCCCGGCATATCCATCAAGCTTTCGGCTTTGCACCCACGCTACAGCCGCAGCCAGTACGCGCGCATCATGGATGAACTCTATCCGCGTTTGCTGGGCCTGGTGCAGCAGGCACGGGGCTGCGATGTCGGCATCAATATTGATGCCGAGGAAGCGGACCGGCTGGAGATCTCGCTGGATCTGCTCGAACGCCTTTGCTTCGAACCGACGCTGAAGGGCTGGAACGGCATCGGCTTCGTGATCCAGGCATATCAGAAGCGCTGTCCCTACGTCATCGACTACCTCATAGACCTGGCTCGTCGCAGTCACCACCGCTTGATGATCCGTCTGGTAAAAGGAGCGTACTGGGACAGCGAGATCAAGCGGGCGCAGATCGACGGCCTGGAAGGCTATCCGGTCTACACCCGCAAGGTGTACACGGATCTTTCCTACCTGGCCTGCGCGCGCAAGCTGCTGCTCGTTCCGGACGCCATCTATCCGCAGTTCGCCACCCACAATGCCCACACCCTGGCGGCCGTGTATTACCTGGCGGGGCAGAACTACTATCCGGGCCAGTACGAGTTCCAGTGCCTGCACGGGATGGGCGAGCCGCTGTACGAGCAAGTGGTAGGCAAGCGGGCCAACGGCGGCCTCGATCGGCCCTGCCGCATATACGCGCCCGTCGGAACACATGAGACGCTGCTTGCCTATCTGGTTCGCCGCCTGCTGGAGAACGGCGCCAATACGTCTTTCGTCAACCGCATCGCTGACCCCGACATTCCCGTGGCGTCGCTGGTCGAAGACCCGGCGGTGTCGATCGCGAGAATGACAGGGGACGAGGGCGCCGCGGGACTGCCTCACCCGCGCATTCCGCTGCCCCGCGCCCTGTATGGCGAAGACCGGCTCAATTCCAGCGGCGTCGATCTTTCGAACGAGCACCGGCTCGGTTCCCTGTCGAGCGCTTTGCTGGCCTCCACGCATGCAGACTGGACGGCGCGGCCCATGCTGGCCTGCGCGGCGACGGAGTCCAGACCGGAGCCCGTGCTTAACCCGGCGGACCACCGCGACATCGTCGGCCACGTAGCGAATACGGCGCCTGCAGACATTCCCCGCATCATCGATGCATCGCTGGCCGCCGGCCCGATCTGGCAGGCCACGCCCAGTATTGAGCGTGCTGCCATCCTCGAGCGTGCCGCCGATTTGATGGAAGGGCAAATCCAACCGTTGATCGGCTTGATCGTGCGCGAGGCGGGGAAGACATTTTCAAACGCGATTGCCGAGGTTCGTGAAGCGGTGGACTTCCTGCGGTTCTATGCGCTGCAGACGCGCCAGGATTTTTCCAACGACAGCCACCGGCCTCTCGGTCCGGTCGTTTGCATCAGTCCTTGGAACTTTCCGCTTGCCATTTTCACCGGTCAGGTGGCGGCGGCGCTGGCGGCCGGCAACACCGTGCTCGCCAAGCCCGCTGAACAGACGCCGCTCATTGCCGCGCAAGCCATCGGCTTATTGCTGCAGGCTGGCGTGCCGGAGGGTGTGGTGCAGCTGGTGCCGGGCGATGGCGCAATCGGTGGCGCGCTCGTGAGCGATGAGCGGATCCGTGGAGTCATGTTCACAGGCTCGACCGAAGTCGCCGGCATCCTCCAGCGCAGCTTGGCCGGGCGTCTGGACGCCCTGGGCCGGCCCGTACCGCTCATCGCAGAGACAGGTGGCCAGAACGCCATGATCGTCGACTCATCGGCGCTGGCCGAGCAAGTCGTCCAGGACGTGGTCACCTCTGCGTTCGACAGCGCCGGCCAGCGCTGCTCGGCACTTCGTGTGCTATGTGTGCAGGAAGACGTGGCCGATCGCATCATTGCCATGATCAAGGGCGCCATGGCCGAGTACCGCATGGGCAGCCCCGACCATATCGCCGTGGACATCGGGCCCGTCATTGACGCCGAGGCGCAGGCCAATATCGAGCGGCATATATCGGCCATGCAGGCGAGCGGGCATTCCGTCGACCGATTGGCGCGCATGGAACCCGAAGCGACGGTGCATGGCACCTTCGTCACGCCCACGCTTATCGGTCTGGACAGTCTGGACGAACTCGAGCGCGAGGTCTTCGGCCCCGTTCTGCATGTGCTTCGATATCGCCGTGAAGATCTCGATGCCTTGATCGATCAAATCAATGCCACGGGCTATGGGCTGACCCTGGGCGTGCATACACGCATCAACGAAACGATAGACCGGGTGGTCGAGCGTGCGCACGCAGGAAACATCTACGTGAACCGCAACGTCGTCGGCGCTGTAGTCGGGGTTCAGCCATTCGGTGGCGAAGGACTGTCGGGCACGGGTCCGAAGGCCGGCGGGCCGCTATATCTTTATCGCCTGCTGGCGAGCCGGCCGGAGGACGCAGTGGGACGTACGCTGGCCCGGCTCGACGGCGGACGCGCGCCGGATACCCGCTTGCGCGACATGCTGGCAAAGAAGGATGGCGGGGCACTCGGAGCCTTGAAGGCCTGGGCTCTGCAAGAAGGACGCAGCGACTTGGCGCGGCTTTGCGACCATTACGCGGGCCTGTCCCAAAGCGGGCTCACACGCAACCTGCCCGGCCCGACCGGCGAAAGCAACACTTATCGCCTGCTGCCACGGTCACGCGTGCTCTGCCTGGCTGCCAGCGAGGCGGACCTGCTGGCCCAGCTTGCGGCCGCGGTCGCGGTGGGTCCGACGGTGGTGTGGGAGGATGGTCCGTTGACCCGCGGTATGTACGAAAGCTTGCCCGCCGCCGTGCGTGCGCGTATTGTTTTGGCGGCCGATTGTTCCGCGGACGACGTATCATTCGATGTCGTGCTGCATCATGGCGATGGCGATCAGTTGCGCGCGGCATCCCAGTGGATTGCGCAGCGCCGCGGGCCGATTGCAAGCCTCGTTGGTTTGGCGCACGGCGAGACCGGCATACCGCTGGAGCGCCTGCTCGTCGAGCGCGCCGTCAGCGTGAACACGGCGGCAGCGGGCGGCAACGCCAGCCTGATGACCATAGGATGAGCATCATGCAAGACAATCCAACCACGGTTCGTATTCCCTTGGCCGAACTGTCAGCATTGCTGGCACGCATCTTCGAACGCCACGGAACGTCGGCCCAGGTAGCCGCCATCTTGGCGGACAACATTGCCTGCGCGCAGCGCGACGGCTCCCACAGCCATGGTGTTTTCCGCATACCGGGTTATCTTTCCACCCTGGCCAGCGGCTGGGTGGACGGCAAGGCGGTTCCCGTCGTCAGCGACTCGGCACCGGGCTACCTCAACGTCGATGCGCGCAATGGCTTCGCGCAGCCGGCGCTCGCGGCCGCGCGCGCAGCGCTCGTCGCCAAGGCCAGGAACAACGGCATTGCGCTGCTGGCCATCCATGATTCCCATCACTTCGCGGCACTGTGGCCGGACGTGGAGCCATTCGCCCGGGAAGGCCTGGTGGCGCTCACCTTCGTCAACAGCATGGCTTGCGTCGTCCCCCATGGTGGCCGGCAGGCGCTGTTCGGCACCAATCCCATCGCCTTTGCCGCTCCGCGCGATAACGCCGATCCCCTGGTGTTCGATCTGGCCACCAGCGCGATCGCGCATGGCGACGTGCAGATTGCCGCCCGGGAAGGGCGGCGGTTGCCGCCGGGTTTTGGTGTCGACCGCTCGGGCGCGCCCACCCAGGATCCGGCGGCAATACTGGACGGCGGCGCACTGCTGCCTTTCGGGGGCCACAAGGGTTCCGCCTTGTCGATGATGGTCGAGCTGCTTGCCGCGGCATTGACCGGCGGCAACTTTTCCTTCGACTTCACTTGGGCGGATCATCCCGGTGCGCAAACGCCTCGCACCGGGCAACTGTTCATCGTCATCGATCCCTCCAGGGGGACGGGCGGCAACTTCGCGCAACGCGCCGAAGCGCTGATCCGCGCCATGCATGACGCCGGCCAGCCCCGCATGCCGGGAGACCGCCGTTACCAGGAGCGCAGGGAAGCCGAATCGCTGGGCGTGGCGGTCGACCATGAACAGCTCGTACGCCTGCGCGAGCTGGCAGGGGGTCACGTGGGGTCAGACCCCGTACCGGGTCTGACCCCCTAACCGCGGCCTCGGGGTCAGACCCCGCATGGGGTCTGACCCCATCCCTCAGAAGCTTCCGAACATCGTTCCCAGCGCGATGACGACGACCAAGGCGAGCATGGGCGCGCCCATCGTCACGGCTGCGATATTCAAATAGGATTGGCGATGAGTCAGCTTGCAGATCGCCAGCAAGGTGATGATGGCCCCGCAGTGGGGCAGGGTGTCGAATCCGCCTGCGGCCAGCACGGCCACGCGGTGCATCAGTTCCGGGCTGATGCCGGCCTCCTGCGCCATGCGCAGATAGTCGGCGCCCAGCGTCTGCAACGCAATGCTCAGGCCGCCAGAGGACGAGCCCGTGATCCCGGCCAGCACATTCATGGCGATGGCCTCGGAAATCAGAGGATTGCCGGGCGTGACGTTCAGCACGGCGTCGCGGATGATGGTGAAGCCCGCCAGGCTGGCGATGACGGCGCCGTATCCTACCTCGGACGCGGTATTGAAGAGCGGCAGCATGAAGCCGAATACGCCCTTGTTGACGCTGGCGCGCAAGTCGGTCCAATGCCCCAGGCGCGACAGGATCAGGGTGGTGCAGGCGATTGCGAGGGCAATGATCAACGCCCATAGCCCGGTGATCTTTGAAGGTTCCAGTCCCGGGAAATGCCTGAGAACCTGGCTCATGTCCATGCCGGGAAACACGACATACGTGAAAAGCGCATTGATACCTATCACCAATACGAGCGGCAGCAGTGCCAATGGCAGCGGCATGAGGGACAAGGCTCCTTCGTGGCCGGCGTCGGCCGCGGAGGCGTCGCTGTCGTCTTCGTGCGTGCCGTAGCCTTCGCCGATGGCATGGGCGCGCGCAGCCCTGCCGCGCAGCCACCACAGTCCCCCAAGAAACATGATGGCGCCCGCAATCAGCCCCAGCCCGGGGGCGGCGAAGACATTGGTGCCATAGTAGGGAATCGGAATTGCATTCTGTATGGCTGGTGTGCCGGGCAGCGCGGTCATGGTGAAGGTGAACGAGCCGAGGGCGATCGTTGCGGGAATCAGCCGTTTCGGAATGTCCGCGCTGCGGAAGAGATCCTTGGCGATCGGATAGATGGCAAATGCCACGACGAAGAGCGACACGCCTCCGTACGTCAGGATGCCGCAAGCCAGCACGACGGTGACAATAGCGTGCCTGTCGCCAAGCTTGTCGACGATCCAGCGGGAGATCGTATGGGCGGCACCCGAGTCCGCCATTAGCTGCCCAAAAAGGGCGCCCAGCAGGAAGATGGGCAGGAACTGAATGACATAACCGCCCAGCGCCTTCATGAAGGTTTCGGTATAGATGGGCAGGAAGACACCGATTTCGCCCGACAGCAGGACCGCCAACGCGGCCATGAGCGGTGCCAGCAGCAAGACCGTGACACCACGGTACGCCAGGTACATCAGCAGAATAAGGGAAACAACGATCGCCAACGTGCCGGCCATGCGTGAAGACTCCTTATGGAAGTGGGGCGGAAGAAGCGGGCAGTGTATCAGGCGGTGGGATCAGACCCCGTACGGGGTCTGCCCCCTTGAGGAGTCGGTTTAATCGAAAAAGTTATAATAAAATGAAATAAAATCTGAAATTACAAAATAGATTGACTGAGTTATCAATATTCCTAGTAATCAATTCAGGTTTTAGGCAAAGATATCTGAAATGCAAATTGAAATAAGTATTGACATAATGGACTGGTCTTGTCTATTCTTCACCGTATCAACATAATTCATACAGGAGAAGACATGACGATCAGCAGCTTGCTTAGCAAAGCGCTAGGCTTGGTCCACAACGGTTCGCGCTGGGCAATAACGGGAGTTTCCGCTGCGGCGCTTGGCATGTCCTGCCTGTCCCAGGCTGCTGCCGCGTCGGCTGCATATCCAGACAAGCCCATACGCCTCATCGTGCCCTATGCCACGGGCGGCGCCACCGACGTCACGGCGCGCGTGCTTGCCAACGAAATGTCGGCCAGGCTGGGCCAGCAGGTTGTGGTAGAGAACAAGCCCGGTGTGGCGGGCGCCATTGGCGCCGCATATGTGGCCAGCCAGCCCGCGGATGGGTATACCCTGCTGTTCGGAGGCGCAGGCAACGTGACACTGCGCCCCCTGATGGATCCCAATCTTTCCTACAAGCCCGAGCGCGATCTGGCGACGGTCAATCATGTTGTGACTTATGATCATCTCCTGGTCGTGCGTTCCGACCTGGGGGTCAATTCAGTCGCCGAGCTGGTGCAAATGGCGAAGGCGAATCCTGGCAAATTGAGCTTCGGCTCCTCCGGCAGCGGCGGGCCTCAGCATTTGGCCATGGAGCTCTTCAAGCAAATGGCGGGGGTGGACATCCTGCATATTCCATACAAAGGGGAAGCCCCTGCCGCGACAGACCTGGCAGGCGGGCGCATAGACATGAGCATCAGCTCGGCCACTGCCGTCGCCTCTCATATTGCCGCCGGACGAATCAAGGCGCTGGCAACGACCAACCAATATCGTTCGCCCGCATTTCCGGACCTTCCCACCGTATCGGAAGCCGGCGTCAAGGGATACGAAGTCGACATCTATGGCGGTGTGATGGCCCCCGCGGGCACGCCGCCCGCGATTATCGACAAACTCAACAAAGCCATCGTCGAAATTGTCACTTCGCCCGAAATTCAGAAGAAGTTTCACGACGCCAAGCTTATCCCCGTGGGGCGAGGCCCGGCAGAGTTCGCCGACTTTCTCGGCAAGGAACGAGAAAAGTGGGGACCGGTCATCAAAAGCTCCGGTGCGCAACTGTAGTGTCAAGTCCTTAGGCAGAGCGATGGAAACGCAGGGCGCTTCGGCATGCGGACCCTTGGCGGGAATACGGGTGGTGGACATGACTACGGTCGGCATGGGACCTTACGCCACCCAGATTCTCGGCGATATGGGCGCAGAGGTCTTCAAGATAGAGTCGCCGGCCGGTGATGTCCTCCGTTATACGGAACCGGTGCGCCATGCGGGAATGAGCGCTTGCTTTCTCAACCTGAATCGAAACAAGAGCTTCCTGGTTCTGGATATCAGGCGCGAGGAAGATCTGGTCCGCCTTAAGTCTCTTATCGCTGACGCCGACGTATTTGTGTCCAACGTTCGGCCGGCATCGTTGCGACGGTACGGGCTGGATTACGAGTCCTTGCGACCCGGCAACCCTCGGCTCATCTATTGTGGCGCATATGGCTATTCCGAATCGGGACCCTATGCAGGCTTGCCCGCGTTCGACGACATCATACAAGCCAAGAGCGGCATGGCGCATTTCCAGGGAGCGAACGACGATCAAGGTCCCCGGTATGTCAATACGATCCTGGTCGATAAAGTCGTGGGCCTGACGGCGGCATATGCAATCCCGATGGCTTTGTACGAAAGAGAGCGTTCCGGGCTTGGCCAGGCCATCGAGGTTCCGATGTTCGAGACCATGGTTTCCTTTCTTGCGGTCGAGCATCTGGCGGGCAAGACATTCGTATCGGGCGACGGCTCGTCGGGATACCCTCGGGTCATGTCCCGGCATCGGAAGCCTTATGCGACGAAGGACGGGCATATCGCCCTGATGCCATATACCACCGAGCAGTGGATGCGTTTCTTCATCGTTGCCGGGCGGCGGGACTTGGCGCAAGAGTCAAAGTACGTGGACGCCGCGGCGCGGAACGCGAATATCGACGAGCTTTACGCCGTGGTGGCCGGCATCCTTGGCGGCAAGTCAACGGCCGAGTGGCTCGATTTGCTGGCCGGGGCCGATATCCCGCATAGCGTGGTGTTGGCATTCGATGCGCTGCTGGACGATCCCCACATACAGGCTACCGGCACACTGTTCGAATACGATCATCCAACGCAAGGGCGCTTGCGCGCCGCGGGCATTCCTACGCGGTTTTCCAGGACTCCGGGCGGAATCCGGTCATGGGCGAGCGAATTGCCCAAGCATGAGGGGTGAGTGTAGGTGGGGTCAGACCCCGTACGGGGTCTGACCCCCTCCCGGCGGCCCCGCCCGGCGCATCAGGTCGATTTGTTCTGAAGGCGTTGGATCAAGCGGTTGACGGCTGCGATGTGTTCTTCCGAGGTGTGGGCGATGGCCTGCAGCGCGGCAGCCATGTCCAGGTGATCGGGAAGGCTGGTGTGTTCCGCGCTGCGCAGCAGGCGTTTGGCCATGCGTACGGTGTTCCTTGGGTGGCTGGCAATTCTTTCCGCGAGCGACAGCGCGCTTTCCAGCAATTGTCCGGGGCCTGCAACCTGCGTTACCAGGCCGCATCGCAGCGCTTCGACGGCATCGATGGGGCTGGCGGTGAAGGTCATGGCCATTGCGGTGGATCGTCCGACCAGACGTGGAAGAATCCATGAGCCGCCGTCTCCGGATATGATGCCGAGTTCCGCAAAGCTGACGCAGAATGTCGCGTCGGGGGACGCAATGCGGATGTCGCACATGCAGGCAAGATCGCATCCGGCCCCGTAGGCCGGCCCATTGACGGCCGCGATGGTGGGGATATCGACATCGTTCAGCGCAAGAGGCACCTGATGAATGGTTTCCTTGTAGCGCATGCGGATGTCTTGGGGCGTTCCCGCCGAGAACCCTTCCCGGTTCGCCATCTTGTGCAAGTCGCCGCCCGCGCAAAATGCTTTCCCTTTCCCTGTGATGATCAAGGCGCGCGCGGTAGGATCGAGATTGGCTTGCCGGATCTTGTCGGCAAGCTCCAGGAATTGGCCTTCGGTCGACAGCCGATTCAGTTCTTCCGGCCGGTTCAGCCAAAGGATGATCGTGTCTCCACGCCTTTCGGTTTGTATGAGGCCGCCCGCATCTTTCGTCATGTGCCGCTCCATCGGGGAGCGCGCTTCTCCGCAAAGGCGCGCGGGCCTTCGATCGCATCCTGGCTGTCGTAGACGCGTTCATGAATGCGCTTGGCCGCCTCGAAGCCTTCTTTGCAGCCCAGGTCCATGGCGGCGCCTATGCTTTGCTTTGCCGCCCATACGGTTAGCGGGGCATTGTCGCGTATGCTTTTGGCGAGCTTTCGGGCCCGTTCACGCACTGCGTCGGGCGTGGCTTCAACATGGTTGATGAAGCCAAGCTCGCGGAAGCGTTCGATGGGCTGCAACTCGGCGGACATCATGAGCTCCATCAAGAACGGTTGGGGAAGCATCCACAGCATGGGCACGGCCCAGGGCGCGCCTCTGCCCACCTTCGCTTCGGATATGCCGCCCAGCGTGCCTGCGGCGCCGATGCGCAAGTCGCAGTTGGCCGCCAGCACCATGCCGCCTGCCGTGAAATGCCCGGTCATGGCTGCGATGATCGGCTTCTCGACGGCGCGCATGCGCTGATGGAAGGGGTCGCGAAACAGATCCAGGATGTCCACATTGGATTCGGACTTGACCCTGGATGCTTCCTTGAGGTCCATGCCGGCGCAGAATGTGCCGCAGTCCGAAGAGGTGAGGATCGCCACTCGTATGCTGCGGTCTGAATCGACCTGTTCCCAGAGGTCGAGCAGGCGGTTGCCGACTTCTATGGAAAGCGCATTGCGTTGTTTGGGGCGGTTGATGGTAATGGTCGCAATGCCGTCGTCGACATCGAAAAGTACCGCATCGGTCTGGCCCATGGATTTTGCTCCGATTGACATCTTTTATCCGGCGAGGCTTTACTGTTGCGGGCGGCTCTTGACCATGCGCAGAGGGTTGTAGCTTGCTACGATTTCACCGCGCTGGTTGATGACCTTGTTGGCGGTGCGCATGAGGCCCCGGCCCGCTTTGCTGGTCGCGCGCGCTTCAACGACTTCGCATTCCACGTGGATGGTATCGCCGGCCGTGGTGGGGCGATGAATCTTTAGGTCGGCCTCGAGGAAAGCCATGCCCGTGCGTTGCATAGTGCTTTGCATCAGCAGGCCTTCCGCCATGCAGAACACGAGCGAGCCCGGGGCGGGGCGAGAACCGATCACCGAGACCTCGGAAATGTATTCCACGTTCGTGAACATTTCTTCGACCATGCCGGTTGCGCCCACGAACATGGTGATGTCGGCCTCTGTTATGGTGCGTCCCAGTGTGCGGAAACGATAGCCGACTTCAACGTCGTCCCAGTAAAGGCCGATGCCGTAGATGTCCAGGCCATTCTTGTCTTTTTTGATGGGCAGGTGTTTCATGTCGATGTCTCTTTCTGTTGATGTGTGCTGTGTGCGGGGTGCTCAGACGATGCCGGCCTGTTGAAGTTTTTCAAGTTCGTCGTCGCTCAATCCGAGGCGCGCCAGGACCTGGTGGGTATGCTGCCCGAGCACGGGCGGCGGTTCGGTCAGCTTCAGCGGTGTTTCGGAAAAGCGAATCGGGTTGTTGATGAGCGGGACTTGCCCATACAGGGGATGGGCAAGATCCAGGCGCATGCCGCGCTCAACCACGTGCGGATCGTTGAATACACGGTCTATCGTATTGATCGGCCCGCAAGGCACCTGCGCCTGTTCCAGAAGCGCCACCCAGTCCTCGACGCTGCGGGTGCGCGTGATGGCCTCCAGCCGTTCGTTCATCGCAGCGCGATTGGCGACCCGGTCGCGGATTGTCTTGAATCTGGGATCGCTAGCGAAATCGGGATCGCCAACCGCATTGCAGAAGCGTTGGAACTGCGTATCGTTGCCGACCGTGAGGATGATGTGGCCGTCCAGCGCGGGGTAAACTTGATAGGGGGCGATGTTGGGATGGCCGGTGCCCATGCGGACCGGCGCTACGCCGCTGGTGAGGTAATTCATTCCTTGGTTGACCAGCGAGCCGACCATGCAGTCGAGGAGGCTGATGTCGATATGCTGGCCGCCGCCGCCTTGATCGCGGTGGCGCAGTGCCGCCAGAATCGCCACGGTCGCGTACATGCCCGTCAGGATGTCTGCCACAGCTACGCCGACGCGTTGAGGGCCCCCGCCGGGCAGGTCGTCCCGTTCGCCGGTGACGCTCATGAGGCCGGCCATCCCCTGAATCAGGAAGTCATAGCCTGCCCGGTCTTTGTACGGCCCTGTCTGTCCGAAGCCGGTGACGGAGCAGTACACCAGCCCGGGATTGAGCTCGCGCAAAGAATCGTAGTCCAGGCCATATTTCTTCAACGCCCCGACCTTGTAGTTTTCGACCAGCACGTCGGCGTCGGCCACAAGGGCGCGTACGAGCGCCTGGCCTTCTGGTTTGCTGAAGTCGATGGTGACGGACTGCTTGCCGCGGTTGCAGCACATGAAATAAGCCGCATCGCCCGGTTCGTCCGTTTCGGCGGCATGCAGGAATGGCGGGCCCATGTGACGGGTATCGTCTCCGCTGCCGGGCCGTTCGACCTTGATGACCTCCGCGCCCAGGTCGGCGAGGTTTTGAGTCGCCCAGGGACCCGCGAGAATGCGTGATAAATCCAGAACCCGTATGTTGGACAGCGTTTTTGCCATGGCGTTGCGTAAAAGGAGTGTGATCGACAAGAAAAGACGATATATCGAATATTCTGTTATGTCAATTTAAATTCCATTATTAAGTGTACGTTTCTAAGGTCTAGGTTTTCGGTCATGTCGCTCGTCTTGTGCTATCAAATACAGCTCCAATTCTAGCTTGTGAAGGAATAGGGGCCGGCTCTTGATCATTCACCAAAAATTGCCTGAATTTTGTTTTTTTATTATTAGTTTCGTTTTACAGGAAGACTTTTACTTGCAAATGAAAACCTCGTCCCTGGGTAATCGGCCAGTCCAGGCGACGGCTATCCATCTGCTGGTATTCGCCGAACAGGTGCGTCTGTAGGGGTCAAGCGCCCAAACTGCCAAAACAAAATGAAATCAAAAAAGGTTAAATGGAACTATAGAGATTCATCAGCATTGATCTTATCATCTATTGCATTTGCAGGCGATACCGGCCGGTATAGTGATGGGTAGTCATAATGAAATTAATGTTGACATATCGAAATTCATTCCTTACCATCCCACTTTATATGACTTGCTTGTCCACGCGGTGGGCGGGGACCCTTCCAACATGAGAATTCGCCATGATGAATCTGCCGTACGGTGAACTCGTGATCGGGCAGCGCGCCCGGTCCCGGGGGCGCACGATCACTGAAACAGACGTTGTCAACTTTTGCATGCTGACCGGCAATTGGCTGGAAATCCACGCCAATGCGGAATTCAGCTCCAAATCGATGTACGGGCAGCGAGTCGTGCAGGGCGGCTTGGTCTTCGTCATCAGCAACGCCTTGCTCGGCTTCGATTCCGAAGTGGTAGAGGCCTTCTACGGCGTCGATAAGTTGCGATTCCTGAAGCCGACCTTCATCGGCGACACCCTGTATGCCGAAAGCGAAGTGATCGCGCTTCGTGACAAGGGGGAGACGCGCGGGGTCGCCACGGCATTGTTGACGGCGGTAAATCAGCGGCATGAACGGGTAATGAGCTGTGAATTCAGTCTGTTGCTTCGCCGCGAGCGCCTGATCGTATCCCCGCAGGAATAGACGTCGTCGCCTTCTGTGGGCGAAGCAAGGAAATTTTGATTCACGGAGCCTTTATGAATTTCTTGACAGAAGAACAAACGCTTTGGCATGAGACCGTTGCGCGGGTGATGGAGAAGGAAGTAACGCGCGAGTACGTGCGCCAGTGCGATATCGACCGCCAGTATCCTTACGAGGCCTACGAAAAGATTGCCCGCATGGGATGGCTGCGCTTGCTTATTCCAGAAGAGCAGGGCGGCGACGGCGGCACTATTTTCGATTACGCGCTCATGTGCGAAGGACTGGCCCGCTATGGCTTCGATTTCGCGACCGCATTCATGGTTTCCACCTTTACCGCCATGAACATCGTCAAGTACGGCACGCCCGAACAGCGTGAAAAATACCTGGTGCCGTTCATGAAGGGGGAAGTCCGCTTCTCCATTTCCATCTCCGAGCCCTCTGCGGGGTCGGACGCAGCGAACACCAAGACGCGGGCCGAGGCCGATGGCGACCATTGGACGATACGCGGGCAAAAACTCTGGTGCTCCGGCGCCGCGGCGAAAGACGCCGTCATCGCGATGCTGGTCAGGACCGACAAAGAGGCAACCAAGCATCGCGGACTGAGCGTGCTGCTGGTGCCCAACGACACACCGGGCGTCGACATCCGCAAGCTGCCGACCATGGCCAGGCGGGCGACCGGCACGACGGAAATCTTTCTCGACGGCGCCAAGGTGCCGGCCGGCAATATGCTTGGTACGCCAGGCATGGGCTGGAGCATCATCACGGATCACCTCGAACTCGAGCGTATCGCCGTTGCGGCCGCCTACGTCGGCAATGCGCAGCAAGCCGTAACCGATGCTCTGCGCTACGCCCATGAGCGCATCCAGTTCGATAAGTCGATTTTCGAATTTCAGGTGCTGCGCCACATGCTCGCCGATATGCAAACTAGCGTCGATGCGGCGCGGCTCCTGGTGTATCGGGCAGCCGATATGGCCACGCGCGGAGAGGCATGCAGCCGCGAAGTCAGCATGGCCAAGTTGTTCGCGTCCGAAACGCTGCAGACCGTGACGCGTAACGGCATGCAAATCCTTGGCGGCCACAGCATGCTGCCCGAAGCCGACATGGAGCGCTACTTCCGCGAAGGAATGCAGTCCACCATAGGCGGGGGCACCTCGCAGATACAGCGGACGATCATCGCCAAATCCCTGCGTCTTTAAACCGCCCTCTCCGCATAACGCACAGCCACAGGAGGTCTCATGACAACTTTGCCTTCGTCCGTTCCCGAAAGTGATCTGACCGCGAATCTCGCGGATCAGATCGTTGAAATCGTAAACCGGGGGCTGGCCGACCCGGACATCGAGCAAGTCAGGCGGCTCATGCTGGACTCGCTTGGCGTGACGCTGCGCGGGGCCGCCCTGCCATGGGCCCGCGATATCGCGAAATGGTCCCAGCGTTTTTTCGGCACGGGCACCGCTCCAGTCATCGGAACCGAGGCATCGGCGGCCGCGTCGGTCGCTGCGCTGGTTCACGGCACCGCGGCGCACGGCTACGAGCTCGATGACACGCACGATGAAACAATGAGCCACCCCGCATGTACCGTGCTTCCCGCAGCGCTTGCAGTCGCGGCTGAAACGGGAGCCTCTCAGCGCCACCTGTTCGTCGCCATCGCAGCCGGATACGAAGCCATGGCGCGCGTCGGCATAATGGCGCATGGGCTACACGTGATCGAAGGCGGCTTTCATCCCACGCCGATCTTCGGCTCGTTCGGCGCCGCGACGGCTTGCGTGGTGTTGCTCCATGGAGAAGGCCAGCCAATCGACGCTGACCGGCTCATCACCGCATGGGGTCACGCGCTGTCCCAGACCAGCGGAACCATGCAGTTCTCCGTGGATCCCACCGGCGGCGCCGTGAAGCGGCTGCATGCCGGGTACGCCGCGCGTAACGGCGTGATCGCCGCCGAATTGGCCATGGAGTCCGGAATCGGCACGCCGCGGCGCTCGCTGGATGGACGCTACGGCCTTGCCAAGATGTTCGGCGGTGAAGTCCATGCGGCGGCGGTGGCGCGCGCGGCGCAGGATCCCTTGCAAATACACTGCATCAGTCTCAAGCCTTATTCCTGCTGCCGGATCTTCCATTCAACCATCGACGCCCTGGGCGAGGTAACCGAAAAGTACAGCACATCGGTGGAGCAGATTCGCCGCATCGTTGTGCGCGGCCCGCAGTTGATCGAGGATCAGCACATGATGCGCCGGCCCCGCTCCGTCATGGCGGCCCAGTACAGCTGCCCCTATCTGATCGGTGCGTCGCTGGCCTACGGCCCCTCACGCTACGACGCATACAGTGAAGCGCATCTCGACGATCCGCGCATACTCGAAATCGCCGATCTCGTGCATTTCGAGTACGACGCCGAGCTGGAAGCCATGTATCCGAAGCAATTCCCCACAGCGGTCACTATCACGTTCGCCGACGGCTCGATCAAAACTTCATTGGTGAAAGACAGTTTTGGTACGCCCGCCAAACCCATGACGACCGACCAGATCGCCGAAAAAGCCCGGAATCTGCTTATGGAGATCGACTCGAAGGTCGATGTGGACGCATGCAGAAGAAAGATCTGGAACGACGCCACCGATGCTCGCACGCTCGCGGCCATCATGGCGGGAAGGTGACGCCATGCTGAAGAATCAAGGCGCAGTAACTACACAGTCATATGACGATATCTCGAAGGAGACACATAACATGAATACGAACCGCAGAAGTTTTCTAGCCGCCAGCGCAGCGCTGCTCGGCTCCACGTTGCTTGGTACACAGGCCAATGCACAATCAGGCGGCTATCCCAACAAACCCATAACCATCGTTGTGCCTTTTGGCGCGGGTAGCACTACCGACCTGGTTGCGCGGTTCCTGAGTCCCTACTTGTCCACCGAACTCAAACAGCCGGTGGTCATCGACAATAAAGCAGGGGCCAGCGGTTCTATCGGCATGCAGTTCGCGGCACGGCAGCCCGCCGACGGCTATACGTTCGTGCTTGGAACGAATACCACGCATGCGGCCAACGTCAGCTTGTTCAAGCAACTGCCGTACGATCCGGTCAAGGATTTCACGCCGATCAGCAATCTGATCATCGGCGGCGTCGTTCTGGTGGTAAGGGCGGATCACCCCGCAAAGAACGTCCAGGAACTCGTTGCCATGATGAAGAAGAATCCGGGCGGCATGACGTTCGGTGCCGGCAACTCCTCTTCGCGCGCAGGCGGTGAGGTCATGCGCGAACTCGCGGGCGTCGACATCCTGCACGTGCCATACAAGACTCTTCCTGTCGCGCTCACCGACCTGATCGGTGGTCAGATCGATATGGTGTTCGGCGACGCCCCCGCCGTCATGCCCTTGGTGGAAAGCGGCAAGCTGAAAGCGCTTGGCGTGTCCACGGGCAAACGTATCGCGAAGTACGCCGACATCCCGACGATTGCAGAGCAGGGAGTGAAAGGGTATGAAGTGACGGGGTGGATCGCTGCTTTCGGCCTTAATGGCACGCCTCCGGAGATCATAAGCCGCCTCAATGAGATCATCGTTCGCGCCATGAAGTCGGACGAGGCGGAAAAGCAGTTTGGTTCCCAGGGCTGGACTCCGGTTGCCGGCTCGCCGGAAGATCTCGCGAAATTCCAGGCGATCGAGATCGATCGGTGGGCGCGTTTGGTCAAGGCGGCCGGTATTCAGCCCACCTAAACGATACGCGCGGAGGCAGAAGTGGCAGAAGAACACGGCAATATGACGCCGCAATCGATTCCGGAATGGGCCCAGGCGGCTCTCGAGATGCCCAATGAGTCCCGGTATGTCGAGGTCGACGGCTGCCGTGTTCATTACCTGAGTTGGGGCGACCCCGGCCTGCCGCCCTTGATGCTGGTGCATGGAAATGCCGCTCATGCCGAATGGTGGCGCTTCATCGCGCCTCTGTTAGCCGACCAGTACTACGTGCTGGCCATCGACCTGGGCGGCATGGGCGACAGCAGCCATTGCGGCCGCTACGAGCGGGAACGCTATGCTGAACAAGTCATGGCGGTGCTGGGTTCCGCTGCGCCGGGACGCCCGGCATTCATCGTCGGGCACAGCATGGGAGGCTTCGTCAGCATCATGGCCGGCGCCGCGCACGGCGACCGCCTTGCCGGCATCATCGTCATTGATTCCCCGATCGAGCCGCCTGGAAAGCATAGCCCTCCGTATTCGGTCCAGGTCAAGACGCCGGGCGATATCTATGCGGACCGGGCCGAGGCCTTGCGACGGTTTCGCCTGGTCCCCCAGCAGCGGGTCGGGTGCCAGTTCTATCTGAACCATATCGCCTTTCATTCCATCGTCGAAACGACCGGCGGGTGGCGATGGAAATTCGATCCGGCCGCCGTCGGGTATCCGCGGCCCACGGAGTTCACCCAGGCGCTGCTCGATATGCGTTGCAATGTTGCGTTGTTCGTCGGCGAGCATAGCGAGCGGGTCGATGGCGAGACTCGGGCCTACATGCGCAGCCGCTTTGGCAAGCTTATGCCCGTCATAGAGCTGGCCAACTGCCGTCATCACGTCATGCTCGACGAGCCTTTGGCCCTGGTCGCTGCCCTGCGTACCCAGTTGGCCAATTGGTCTCTTGAAGATAATGGCTCCGGGAACGACGCATGACGGATTCCATGATTGAATATTCCCTGGCACAAGGGGTCGGCCACATCAGGCTCAACCGCCCGGCAAAGCGGAATGCCTTGAGCCTGGATATGCGGACGGCGCTATGGGAGGCAATAGCGCGGGCCGGCAAGGACGACGAGGTCCGTGTCGTATTGCTGTCGGGCGCGGGAGAACATTTTTGCGCGGGGGGCGATATCGGCGAGATGCGTCCCGGCGAGCTGGATGCCGAGGCGGGTCGTGACCGCATTGCCCCCGTGAGCAAGGGGGCTCGAAGCCTGTTGGAAACGACGAAGCCCGTCGTGGTGGCGGTCGATGGATGCGCCTATGGCGCCGGGTGCAGCCTGGCGCTGGCGGCCGATTTCGTCGTCGCTACGGAGCGCGCGCGTTTCTGCATGTCCTTCCTCCGCCTGGGGTTGATCCCGGACGCATGTGGTTTGTTTACCTTGCCACGAGTGGTGGGATGGCTACGCGCCAAGGACATGCTGTATTCGACCCGGGCTGTCGGTGGCAGCGAAGCGCTGGAATACGGAATGGTCAACGAACTGGCGGCGCCCGAGGCGCTGCAGGCGCGTGCCCGGGAAATTGCATTGGCCATGACGAACTTGCCGCGAACGGCTTTTGCCCTGATGAAGACCGCCATGCTGCGGTCTATGTCATCGGACCTGGGAGCCATGGTCGATACCGAGATGGCGGGCCAGGCCATAGCGTACTCGACGGCCTACCACGAAGACGCCGTCAAGCGCCTGCGGTCAGGGGGGCCGTCTCTTTACTCATGGCCGGTGAAGAACGCCGGCTGATTCTCCCATCGGACCACGCCCGGCCGGGCGCCTGCTGGCAAGCGCCGCGCATGGGCATGAAACAGGAAACACATGGACTTTCAACTCAGTTCTCAACAGCAGCAACTGCGGGCCGCCATACTGGATTTGTGCCGACGCTTCGACGACCAGTACTGGTTGGACAAGGATCGCGATGGGGGCTTCCCCGAGGAGTTCTATCGTGCTGTCGCCGATGCCGGCTGGCTGGGCATTGCAATGCCCGAGGCCTATGGCGGGGCCGGGCTGGGCATCCTGGATGCGGCGCTGATGATGCAGGCGATTGCGGAGTCGGGCGGCGGCATGTCGGCGGCCTCGTCGGTGCACATGAATATTTTCGGCCTGAACCCGGTAGTGGTGTTCGGCACGGAAGAGCAGAAAGCCCGTGCGTTGCCGCCCCTGATCAGGGGAGAGTCCAAGGCCTGTTTCGCCGTGACGGAGCCCGATGCGGGCTTGAACACCACCAAGCTGACCACGCGCGCAGTCCGCAACGGCGACCACTATCTGGTTACCGGCCGGAAAGTATGGATTTCCACCGCGCAGGTGGCGGACCACATGCTGCTTCTTGCGCGGACCACTCCCATAGAGGACGTGCAATCTCCGACCAAGGGCTTGAGCCTGTTCTATACGCGACTGGACCGGAGCCATGTAGAGGTGCGAGAAATCGAAAAAATGGGCCGCAAGGCGGTAGACTCCAACGAGCTCTTCATCGACGCATTGCCCGTGCCGGTCGAGGACCGCATCGGTGAGGAAGGCGAGGGCTTTCGTTATATCTTGCACGGCATGAACCCCGAACGGATCCTGGTTGCGGCCGAGGCGGTGGGCATCGGGCGGCTTGCCTTGGCACGCGCGGCCGACTACGCGCGTGAGCGGGTCGTGTTCGGCAGGCCTATCGGTCAAAACCAGGGGATCCAGCATCCGCTCGCCCAGTGCTGGGCGGACCTCGAAGCCGCGGAGCTGATGACGCAGCGTGCCGCCAGCCTGTATGACGCTGGATTGCCTTGCGGCCCCCAGGCCAACGCGGCCAAATATCTGGCGGCGGAGGCTGCCGTCAAGTCATCCGAGACGGCGATCCTGACGCATGGCGGATTCGGATACGCCAAGGAATATCATGTCGAGCGGTACCTGAGAGAAGCCATGATCATGCGCATAGCGCCGGTCAGCCCGCATCTGATTCTGTGCAATATCGCGGAGAAGGTGCTGGGCCTGCCGAAATCGTACTAGGTCATCAAACCTTATCGTAGCGATGCCCTGGCTCCGGAAGCACGAAAGCGCCTTTGTTCAGCCATTGCCCGCCGTCTATGACCAGCACTTCGCCATTGATGTAGTCCGCCGCTGGGCTGCACAGGAACAAGCCGGCTTCAATGGTTTCTTCGATGGTGCCGAAGCGCCCGGCGGGGATCGAACCCAGTATGTGCTGCTGGCCTTCGACGGTCGGCCAAAGCGCCGTGCGCGACTGCGGGGTATCCACGAAGCCCGGACAAAGGCAATTGACCTGTACGTTGCGCGGTCCCCATTCCACTGCCAGCGATTTAGACATGGCGATTACGCCGGCCTTGGCGGCAGCCGAATGAGCCGTTCCCGGGCCGCCATGCCAAGCGTACGCGGCGGAGATGCTCAGCACCTTCCCGGATCTCTGGTTCAGCATGTGTTTGCCTGCGGCGAGTGTGCAGTATGCAGTGCCGTTCAGCACGGTATTGATGACCGCGTTCCAACCCCGGGGAGAAATATCTTCGGCGCGGGCCACGAAGTTCCCCGCGGCGTTGTTGATCAGCACGTCGATATGCCCTGTTTCGGCAACGACTCGAGCGATGGTGGCGTCGACGTCGTCCGGATTGCGAATGTCGATGGGGCAGATCAAAGACTGGCCTCCCGCCTCGGCAATTTCGGCCGACGTTTCGCGCAATGGGTCTTCTCTTCTGCCGCCCAATGCAACCGTGGCCCCGAGCGCCGCCGCTCGCAATGCGAACGCCTTTCCGATGCCCGTCCCGGCGCCGGTGATGAAAAACGTTTTGTTCGAGAATGTTCCGGCTGCAAGCATTTGATCGAATCCATTGAAAATGAAATTAAAATTCACTAATCGAAATTATAGGTGTTGGGCCGATTCTGTCAATAAACATTTCGACCATCTCGGCCTGCTATGGACTCACTCATTGCACTCATATATTTCATTCATGCCCGCGATAGTCATGTTGGAGAACAAGGCTTGAGGCGTTGACTTCGGCAATCGCTTTATTTAAAATGAAATTCAATTTATTAAAACGGAACTTGTGGGCTGAACAGCTGCGCGGGAAACCAAGGTTATTGCGGCGATTCGCCGTGTATCGATAAAGCTAGGAGATAGCGATGAAAGACGTTCTGCGACTTGGGGCAGGGTCTGGTTTTTGGGGCGACGCTCAGGATCCGGCCCTTGAGCTGCTGGAGAAAGGCGAGCTGGATTACTTGTGTTTCGATTATCTGGCCGAACTGACCATGGCGCTGCTTCAGCGCCAGAAAATGAAGAATTCCGACGCCGGCTATATACCGGACGCCGTGCAGTGCATGAACGCGCTGCTGCCTCAGGCGCGGGAACGCGGGACCCGCCTGATATCGAACGGAGGCGGAGTCAATATTCGTGCCGCGGCGCAGCGCATCGTCGAGAACGCAAGAAAGGACGGGCTGGCCGGCGCGCGCATTGCGCTGGTGGAAGGCGATGATCTTCTCGGCAAGCTGGATTCGCTGACGTCCAGCAATGTGCCTTTGACCAACATGGACACCGGCGATGAGGACTTCTCGGCGATACGCTCGCGCGTGGTTTCCGCGAACGTGTATACGGACAGTTCGGGTATCGTCGAAAGCCTGAAGGGCGACGCGGATGTGGTGATCACAGGCCGTGTGTCGGACAACGCCTTGTACGTCGGCCCGGTCGTGCACGAGTTCGGCTGGCAGCGGGATGCGGCCCATGCCGACTTGCTGGCCGCATCAGTGACGGTAGGCCACATCCTGGAATGCGCAGCCGGATGCACCGGCGGCATGTCGTCGCGTTTCGCCGACATGCCTCGCATGGGCCAGGTCGGCTTCCCCATCGCGGAGTTCCGCCGTGACGGCAGTGCCGATATCACCAAGCTGCCGGGCACGGGGGGCCGCGTCGATACCTTCACGGTCAAGGAGCATCTGGTCTACGAAATCTCCGATCCGCGCAATTACCTCATGCCGGACGCCGTTGCGGACTTTACATCGCTGAGCCTGGATGCCGCGGGTACCGACCGTGTCCGGGTGTCGGGCGTCAAGGGCAAGCCGGCGCCGGACCTGCTCAAGCTCGTGGTCGGATACCAGGATGGATGGATAGGGGAAACCATGGCGTTCTTCCCCTGGCCGAACGCCTACGACCGCGCCTGCAAGGCTCGTGACACCATGCTCGAGCGGTTCGAGCGGATGGGCCTCGCCGCAGATCAAATTCACTTCGACTTCGTCGGCTTGAACATGCTGCATGGCCCGGCGGCGCCTGCTCCAGACCGAAACGGAGCGAATCAGATGAGCGAAGTGGGGCTGCGTTGCGCGGTGCGGACGAGAACGCGTGAAGAAGCCGACAAAGTCCGGCGCGCCGGCACTCACCTATGGATCATGGGCCCAGGCGGCACGTCATTTGGCACGCCGATGAAGTCGCGGCCTGTCGTAGCGCTGTGGCCGACATTGATTCCGCGCGAATTCGTGCGTCAAACCACCGACATCTTGGTAGCCTGAAAGGAATACGATATGACACGCCAGCTTCATGAAATTGCCTATGTCAGGTCCGGAGACAAGGGGGATGTTTGCACCGCGGGCCTGGTGGCCCGGACCCCCGAGGATTACCCGCTTTTGCTCGCAAGCGTGACGCCTGCAGCGGTCAAGGCGCTGTATGGCGATTGGGTAAAGGGAGAGGTTCACTGCCATCCCATGGACAACATACAGGCCGTGGTGGTGGTGATGCACGGGGCACTGGGGGGCGGAGCAACGAAGACGCTCCGACTTGATCAAACCGGTAAGTCGCTCGGGCATGCGTTGCTGCGCTTAGCCGTGGTGGAATGACATGGCGATACTTCATTCCATGCTGCGCAATGCCGGCGACGATCTGGATCGGAATCGGGCAGCTTATGAAAGCCTGCGGAAGGAAGTGGAGGCGGCTCAAGGGCCTTCCGTCCGGGGTGGCGGCGGCAAGTATGCGAAGACCCATATCGGGCGTGGAAAGCTCTTGCCGCGCGAACGCATCAATGAACTTCTCGATCCGGGGACGCCGTTCCTGGAAGTCGGCCAGCTGGCCGGGCATGGATTGTATGAAGACGAGGTCCCCTCCGGTGGGCTGATCGTCGGAATCGGCATGGTCGAAGGACGGCCCTGCATGGTGATGGCGAACGATGCGACGGTCAAGGGCGGCACATACTACCCCATCACCATCAAGAAGCAGATTCGAGCGCAAGCCATCGCGCGCGAGAACGGCCTGCCGTGCATTTATCTGGTTGACTCGGGAGGCGCCTTTCTGCCTTTGCAGGAAGAGATCTTCCCTGATGAGCATCATTTTGGACGTATCTTCCGCAACATTGCAGAGATGTCCTCAATGGGAATCAAGCAGATCGCCGCGGTCATGGGGTCCTGCACGGCAGGCGGTGCCTATATCCCCGCCATGTGCGACGAGACCGTCATCGTAAAAGGCAATGGCACGATTTTCCTGGGCGGACCACAGCTGGTGCAAGCCGCGACAGGTGTCGTGGTCGATGCGGAAACGCTGGGCGGTGCGGACGTGCATACGCGCCTGTCCGGCGTGGCCGATCATTTTGCCGACAACGATACACACGCCCTTTCCATCATCAGAGAAATCGTTGCCCGTCCGGGACCGAAGTCCTTCCTGCCGCCGCCCAGAACGCCGGTTCCGCCTCTCTACGATTCGGCCGAACTTCCAGGGTTGATTCCGGCCAACCCCAAGCAGCCCATTCCAGCACGCGAAATCCTTGCCCGCTTGATGGATGGAAGCGAACTCAATCTGTATCGTGAACGCTACGGGCCGTCGCTCATATGCGGTACGGGCGCAATCGAGGGATACCCGGTGGGCGTCCTGATCAACGATGGCCCCCTTTTTTCAGAGAGTGCCCAGAAGGCGGCCAACTTCATCGAGCTCTGCACCCAGAGCGACATTCCTCTGCTGTTTCTTCATAACATCAGCGGATTCATGGTGGGCGCGGAATACGAGCATGGCGGAATCGCCAAGGATGGCGCCAAGATGGTAAACGCCGTATCCACGTCTCGTGTGCCCAAGTTCAGCGTGATCATCGGCGGCAGCTACGGAGCGGGAAACTTCGCCATGTGCGGCCGCGCCTTTGGCCCCCGCTTCATGGCAATGTGGCCCAATGCCCGTACGTCGGTCATGGGAGGCGAGCAGGCCGCCACCGTGCTTGCCCTTGTGCGCCAGGAACAGCTTGTACGTCAGGGCAAGATGTTCACGGCGGAAGAGGCGGAGGCCTTCAAGCAACCGATCCGCAACCACTACGCAACCCATAGCACGCCGGTGCATGCTGCGTCCCGCCTATGGGTGGATTCCGTGATCGATCCGGTCAATACCCGTCAATGGCTAGCCTTGGGACTTGCCCTGGCCCATAACGGACCTCGCGAAAGCACGCGCTTCGGCGTATTCAGGATGTAACATGTTCAAACGCATATTGATTGCCAACCGGGGTGAAATCGCCTGCCGTATCGCCCGGACTTGCCGACAGCTCGGAATAGAGTACGTGGCAGTTCATTCATCGGCCGATGCGGGCGCATTGCACTTGAAGGGCGCCGTCGCGGCGGTTTGCCTGGGCGCGGGTCCGGCCACCGAAAGTTACCTGAAAGGAAAGGCGATCATCGCCGCTGCCCTGCAGCAAGGCTGCGAGGCGGTCCATCCCGGATACGGCTTTCTTTCCGAAAACGCGGAGTTCGCTCAGGCGGTGCAGGATGCGGGTCTGACCTTCATCGGGCCACGAGCGGAGACTATCTTGGCGCTCGGAGACAAATCCCGCGCCAAATCCCTGATGCGGGACGCCGGCGTGCCTACCGTGCCAGGCATGGTCGAGGCCAGCGAGGATCCGGCGCAGCTAGAACGGATGATCAGCGAGATCGGACTGCCGGTCCTGCTCAAGCCCAGCGCCGGCGGAGGCGGGAAGGGCATGCAGGTCCTGCGGTCATTGGCCGGCTTGCGCCCCGCGATCGAAGCAGCGATCCGTGTGGCGCGCAGCAGTTTTGGCGACGGACGGCTGATCGTGGAACGTTTCGTCGAGCGGCCCAGGCACATCGAGGTGCAGGTGTTCGGCGACCGGCAAGGCAATGTGGTGCACCTGTTCGAGCGCGAGTGCACCCTGCAGCGGCGTCATCAAAAGGTGGTGGAAGAAGCGCCGGCTATCGGGTTGCCCGAGGCTGTCCGGATGCGGCTGCACGATGCGGCAGTGCGAGGCGCTCGCAGTATCGGATATGTAAACGCGGGGACGTTCGAATTCATCGTTGATCAGGAGAACAATTTTTACTTCCTGGAAGTGAACACGCGCTTGCAGGTCGAACACCCTGTGACGGAAGAAATTACCGGTCAGGATCTGGTCGCATGGCAGTTTCAGGTTGCCGCGGGCGGTTCCTTGCCCTTGTCGCAGTCGCAAATCAAGGCCTCGGGTTGCGCGATCGAATGCAGAATCTACGCTGAGGATCCCCTAGAAGGCTTCCGGCCGGCGCCCGGCCGCGTATCGCGCGTGGCTTGGCCGCAAGGCGTGCGGGTCGAGGCCGGGGTGACTGACGGGGACAGCGTCCCCGCCTTCTATGACCCCATGGTGGCGAAATTGGTGGTACGGGGTGAGAACCGCGCCCGAGCGTTGGAGCAAATGCATGATGCCTTGAGGCGCACGGCACTGCTTGGCCTGACGACCAATCTCGGATTCCTGACCCGGGTGCTCGAGGATCCCGCAGTCCAGAGCGGGGATGTTCATACGCAGTACCTGGACGAGGCAACGGCGCTTCATAAGCCGAAAGCCGGCGTGGCGGCCGCTGCCATCGCTTGCGCGGCCGCATGCTCGTGCATGCCGGCTGGATCGCGCTCGCCATGGGCTGCAAGCGGTAGAAACGACGTGTTGGATCGCAGTTCGTTGAGCGCAACAGCGCCCCTCGGCACCCTGGGTTTTTGGGCGGGTGATCATTTGGTCCAGGCAAGCTTGACGGGCTTCCTCGAAAACGGAGTTCATTTGAGTGTGGACGGAGAGGCTTTCCGGATAGGCGTGTCCTCGGCCGGCGGTATCTATCGGGGTACGGTGAACGGAAGCGAATGGGCTGCTTGCGATACGGGCGCTGCCATCGAGTTGCAGATAGATGGCGACCGCTATGCGCTGGTCCCTGCTCGTTTGCGCAGCCCCGGTGAAGCCAAGGCCGCCGGCGCCGCCGTTGCTCCCATGCCTGGCATCGTCACGGCACTACTTGTGCAAATTGGAAGTCAGGTAGCCGAGGGCGACGTACTCGCCGTCGTGGAGGCCATGAAGATGGAGAACCAGGTGCTCGCGTCGGCAAACGGAGTGGTGACTGCCATTCATTTTCCGGTAGGTGCCAACGTGGGTGTCGGCGATCTGCTGGTCGAAGTGGAGGTGGCCGTGCCCCAGGGCGGTTCGTAATCCGATGGTCCATACCTCGATCTCCGGATCAACGAGGCAAATTTTGTTTTAAACCGGTGTCGGCGAAGGCTTGTTTCTCTTAAAAATCCGTCGCATAGCCAATTCATCTTGACGTGGTGGCCTATAATTCCGTTTTCGACTTACAGGACCTACATGAACCAGATCAAGGACCGCTCCGGCGCAGACAGCGGTGGAGCCGGTGTCCGTGTTTTGGCGCGGGGGCTTGCCATTCTGCAAGCATTCGAGCCCGACAATGCTTGGCGCTCGAATGCCGAGCTGGCTGCCATGACAGGTGTGCCCAAACCCACTGTCTCGCGGATTACGGCGCACCTTACTGCTTCCGGCTATCTCATTTATTCTCCGGAGAACGCGCAATACAAATTGGGCGCATCAGTGCTGGCTCTAGGCTACCTGGCTGCCTCGATTGGCGAACTGACGACGCAGGCACGGCCTTTGATGCAAGAGCTGGCGGACGACCATAACGGGTCCATCGTGCTGGCGTCGCTGGATGGGCTGAGCATGGTTTGCCAGGAGGTCTGCCATGGCCGGGGCATGCTGTTTGCATTGCGTGTGCACCCGGGCTCGCGCCTGAGCCTGTCGAGATCCGCCCTGGGAAGGGCCGTGATCGGTGCGATGAGCGAAAGCGAACGCAGCAAACTGCTAGGCGCCATTGCGCAGGCGCATCCCGAACACTGGCCAGGCCTGGAGCCGGCCATCCAGGCCAGCGTCCGCGAAATGCAGGCGCATGACTATTGCATCGCTACTGGCACATTGGAATCGGGAACCAATGGCATCGCTGTCGTGATCGACATGCCTGATCGGCCCCATGCCTACGCGCTCGGATTTGCCGTCCCGGCCAATCAAGTGACGGCGGAGCATCTGGCGTCGGCGATCGCCCCGAGGCTATTGGAAATCAAACATCGCCTGGAGCGCGACGTCGCACGCAGGAGCATAGGATGAGGCGCAGGACCGCTGAAGTAAATTCGTACGCGCTTGGGCTGGAAACGCCACCCGGCGGCCAAGTGAATTCGCTGCAACGAGGGCTTGATATTCTCCACTTGTTCGACAGCCGAGAACCGCTGCTCACGCATGCTGAAATTTCAACGCGCCTGGGTTTGCCGCGTACTACCGCGTCCAAGCTGATCGCCACTTTGGTCGATTCTAACTTCTTGCGCCAGGATGCCAGCGGGGCGTACGGCCCCGACGTCGCCTGCCTGGCCTTGGGGCGCGTCGTCAAACGCGGACTTCCGGTCGTGCAGGCGGCTTCGCCGCAAATGATGCGGCTCGCTGAAGAGTTCGGTGTCCATGTCAGCCTGATGGCGCGTGAGCGCCTGCAGATGCTCGTACTGGAGCATGCCGTTCCCAGCGGGCTCAGCCATCTCGGATTGGCTACCGGCGCGTTGGCGCCGATCGCCCGTTCGGCATCAGGGCGCGCCTACTTGTGGGCGCAGAAGCCCGCCTTGCAGGCGGAATTGTTCGAGGCCCTTAAAGACGTCAGCGCGGAAGGTACGCACAAGTACATGCCTGGCATCTATGCCGCCTTTCAGGAGCTCGAAGAGCGGGGCTTCTGTTTCATGGCTTCGCCGGTGACGCGTCAATCGAATTCCGTTGCTACGCCCTTGTATGACCGAGGCGCTCCAACATACGTCCTGGCGGCCATGTCTCTGGGCGGGGATGATCGGGAGCGGGAACTGATCGACGAAATCGGCCCCCGCCTGCTGCAGGTGTCCGCAGAGATTTCACGCGATCTCGAACGCTTGCCGGCCTGAGGAATCACTTAAGGGGTCAGACCCCATTCGGGGTCTGACCCCATCCAACGAGCCGGACTACATGCGGGGTCAGACCCCGTACGGGGTCTGACCCCCTCCCATCCACCAATCGGGGTCTGACCCCCCTCCCATCGACCGGGGTCGGACCCCGTGGGGTCCGACCCCTTCACCGCTACATCAAGCGATGGTCAGACGCTTGGCCTGAGCCTGGGCTCTCTTGGGAAGCGTCAATTCCAGAACGCCGTCGTTGAAACGAGCGGTGGCGGCGGACTCGTCCACGTCCTGGCTGAGCTGGAAGCTGCGCGAGACTCTGCCGAAGTAGCGCTCGGTGCGCAGGACGCGTTCGCCATCCTTCTCCTGTCTTTCCTGCTTGCGCTCGGCGCCGATGGAAACACGGGGGCCGTCGATCTGCACATGGATGTCTTCCTTCTTGACACCGGGCAGCTCGGCCTGAACTTGGTAGCCTTCAGCGTTCTCCTTGACGTCCACCCTCATTTCGGGCGATTCAAGCGCCGCGTCGAAACCGAAGTCGACGGGCCTGACGAAGAAACCACGGAAGAGATCGCCGAAGGGGTCGCGGCGGGTGATGTTGCTCATGTTGATTCTCCTGAAATCATCATTACAAGATTGGCGTCGGGCCGATCGATGGCGCCGACTTGCTTGGCATGTATATGTGGGCTTGCGGATTGTTTTCAAGAGCGGCGGGGTCAGACCCCGTACGGGGTCTGACCCCATGCCACCCCTCGATGCTAGCGTTCGTCGTAGTGAAAGGGAGGGGTCAGACCCTTGGGGTCTGACCCCATGTCGTCCCCTCAGTGAAATGGGGTCTGACCCCGCCGAAAAAATCCTGGATCATCCATGGCGATGGCTTCATAATCGAAACACGCGGGTTCATTCGCGCCTGCCAATAAAAAGGAGACGCCATGACGAGACTGACAGCTAAAGATTTCGCACCCGAGTTGCTCGAACTTTACGACCATTACGTGCACGGAAAAATCACCAAGCGCGAGTTTCTCAGCCGGGCCGGCAAGTTCGCCTTGGGCGGCCTGACGGCTTCGGCCCTGCTGGCTTCGCTACGCCCCAACTACGCGCTTGCACAACAGGTTTCCTTCACCGATCCCGATATCGTCGCGGAATACATCAGCTATCCCTCCCCCCAGGGCAATGGCCAGGTGCGGGCCTATCTGGTCAAGCCCGCCAAGGCCGAGGGCAAGCCGCCCGCGATCGTCGTGGTGCACGAGAACCGTGGCCTGAACCCCTACATAGAGGATGTGGCCAGGCGCGTTGCCAAAGCCGGCTTCATTGCGCTAGCGCCCGACGGGCTGACCTCGCAAGGCGGCTATCCCGGCAATGACGACAGGGGCCGCGAGCTGCAGCAGAAGGTCGATCCCGTGAAATTGATGAACGACTTTTTCGCCGCCGTCGAGTTCATGGCCGCGTACGAAGGCGCAAGCGGAAAAGTCGGCATCACCGGGTTCTGCTATGGGGGCGGCGTCGCCAACGCTGCCGCTGTCGCCTATCCCGAGCTCGGCGCGGCGGTTCCCTTTTATGGGCGCCAGGCCAAGCCTGAAGACGTGCCTCGCATCAAGGCGCCCTTGCTGCTGCAATTTGCTGAAAACGATCCCAACGTGAATCAGACCTGGCCTGCGTACGAGGCGGCGCTGAAGCAACATGGCAAGACGTACGAAGCCTATATCTACCCCGGCACGAACCACGGTTTCCATAACGACTCGACGCCACGCTATGACAAGGCGGCAGCGGATCTCGCCTGGAGCCGAACCCTGGATTGGTTCAATCGGTATCTGCGGTAGTTTGGTAAACTTTGTGTGGCCGCATCGGGCGTCTCCCGGCGTTCCAAACCAGAGCGCCAGGCCGCCCGGGACGCTCCATGCGAAGAGTTCACCAATGGGCGTCACGCATGTCGATATGCGTCGTTTCAGGAAATGACCGAAAAAAACAAGCAACAGCCCGGCGGAGCGCCGTTCTTCAATCCTTTTCCCAAGTATCTGCAGGTGCGGCATATTCTCGAACGCCGCATGAGCCTGGAATATCAGCCGGGCGATCGGCTGCCTACCGAGCAAGTGCTTTGCGAAGAGTTCGGGGTGTCCCGCGAGACCGTGCGGGAAGCCTTGCGGGGCTTGGAGCACGAGGGAATCATCGAGCGTCACCGCGCCAGGGGGACTTTCCTCAAGCGCCGTCCGGATGCGCCCACCAGCAAGCGGCTCACCGGCATGGTCGAGGATTTTTCCAGTCTGCATCTGGACACATACGCGCGAGTTCTGGAAACCGTGCGCGTGCCTGCCGACCTGGAGCCGGGGCTGGCCCAGGTCGATCCCGCTGAAGTCTACAAGATCGCCCGGTTAAGGTATTTTGAAGGCCAGCCGCTGGTGGTGCACCATGCTTTCATGTCGGTCGAGACCGGAGCCCGGGTCGTGCGGGAAAATCTTGAAAACGCCCCGATCAGCGAAATCCTTGAAACCCGGCTCGGCCTGAAATGCATCGACGAACGCCAGTTCATCGATGCGCTCGTTGCGGATACCAGTATGGCGCAGCTGCTTGCAGTCCCGGTGGGGGCGCCGGTATTGCTGATCAGCCGTTTATGCCGCCTGGGCAGCGGTGCTTCCTTCGTTCTCTTCAAATCCTATTTCAGGGCTGATCGCTACTATTACACGATCAACCTGGCCTCGGGGAGCCAGCAACGTGAACAGAAGGGGCTGAAAAGCAGAGGCCTGCCGAATAAAAAAATCCCGGCGGCGGGCCGGGATGGTTGATAGAAGCGGCAGGCCGCAGCCTTACTGTGGTTTCACGCCAGCCTGTTTGGCAACCTTGCCCCACTTTGCCACCTCGTCCGCAACATAGGCCGAGAACTGCTTCCGATCAAGTGTTCCGGCCTCGCCTCCTTGCTTTGCAAGGGTGTCCAGCACTTTCTTGTCTTTCAAGGCGTCGGCCACCGCGCTGGACAAGGTATTAAGCACGGCTTCGGGGGTTCCCGCGGGCGCGAACAGGCCATACCAATTATTAACGCTGTAGTTCGATATGCCGCTCTCGCTCACTGTGGGAACATCGGGCAGCGCGGGAATGCGTGTGTCGCCGGACACCGCGATGAGCTTGATTCGCCCAGCTGCCGCCGGCCCCAAGGTGGCGGGCGGGGGCACGAACATGACGGACACCATGTTCCCCATCAGGTCGGACAGCGCGGGGGCAGTGCCTTTATAAGGAACGTGGACCCACTCCAGTTTGTTTATCGATCTGAACAAGTCCCCGGACAAGTGCGTGATCGTGCCTGTTCCCGCGGACGCGACATTGATCTTGCCGGGTTGCGATCGAGCCAGCTCCACCAGCTGTTTCAGGTCGGCGACCTTCAGCTCGGGATTCACGGCGACGACCATGGGGGTCGTTCCCACCATGGCGACCGGGGTCAGGTCTTTCAAGGTGTCGTATTTCAGATCGGGATACAGGCTGGGGTTGATGGCGATTTCCGATGTCGAAGCCAGCACCAGCGTATAGCCGTCGGGCGCGGCATTGGCGACGACGCCGGTGCCGATCGAGCCGCCTGCGCCTCCGCGGTTCTCGACGACCACCTGCTGCCCAAGACGGGGTGCCAGGCCGTCGGCGATCAGCCGCCCCATCAGGTCCGAGCCGCCGCCCGGAGGAAAGGGAACGACCAGTGTGATGGGTTTGGCGGGATAGGTCTGGGCACAGACGGCGGTGGCCGCCGTACAGCATGCATACAACAGATAACGCATTGCGCGTGAAATAGCCTTGGATAGGTGCATTTCTGTCTCCTCTTTGTATGTTGGAATGGTGGCCGCTTTACGCCTCCAGCGCTTCTCCTTTTAGTGTTGCATGTCGTGTCGCTTCGGCGAGCGCTTCCGCCAGGATGTCCATGCCTTGATGGATCTCGGCATCGGTGGAAGTCAGTGGGGGGACCAGCCTGATGACGTTCATGCGACCATGGCTGCCGCGCGCCTGCACGAGCAGGCCTCGGTCCTGGCAGGCTTGCACGACGGCTTTTGCCGCAGCGTTGGCAGGTTCCAGCGTATCGCGGTCGTGGACGAGTTCCACGCCGTACAGCACGCCCCGGCCGCGTATATCGCCGATCAAGGGCATGTCGCCGGCCATGGCGCTGAGGCGCTCGTTCAATATGCGATCGATGTCCCCGGCGCGCTCCACCAGGTTTTCCTGCTCGATGATGTCGATGCTGGCGACCCCCGCAGCGCAGGTGATGGGGTCGCAGGCATGGGAACGCGTGGCGAAGTAGCCGTTTGCCGCGGCCTGGTCCGCTATCTTGGCCGACGTACAGACTGCGCTGACGGGCAGGCCTGCGCCGAAGTGCTTGGATACGGTCATGATGTCCGGGACCACGTCTTCGTGAAGATGGCCCCACATGCGGCCGGTCTTGGCAAGCCCCGTTTGTGATTCGTCCATGATCAGCAGCATGCCGAACTGATGGCAGAGGTCCCGCAAGGCCTTCACGTAGCCCGGAGGAGGGACGATGATGCCGCCGGCGCTGAGTATGGGTTCCATGACGATGGCCGCAGGCTTGCCGGTGAAGTTGCTGACGGCGAGCTCGAAGCTGGTTCGCAGGCATTGATAATTGCCGGCATTGGCCGCGCATGCGCAGTGTTCTTTGGATCCCACCGGGCAGCGATAGGCATAGGGCGCCAGGATGGAGGAGGTCGCCTGGGCCGCGATGCCGTGCTTGCTGCGGTTCCAGCCGAAGGACAAGGAACGGGTGACGAACGAGGTGGACCCATGCAGACCCATGTGCATCCCGAGGATATCGGCGCCGCCCGTCACTTTTCTGGCCATGTCGACCGCCGCCTCGACGGCGTCGCTGCCGCTGACCAGGAACAGGGATTTCTGCAAAGGCGGCGTCAGGATTTCACCGAGCCGGCGGTGCAGTTCCAGTCGGTCCACGTTCAGAAAAGTCTTGGTCGAGTGGCTGATTTTTTCCAGGCTGCGCTTCACCGCTTCGACATAGATGGGATGGTTGTGACCAAGCGCAGCCGCCATCTGCCCTGAACCGAAATCCAGATAGCTTTTCCCCGTCGTGTCATAGACCTTGATGCCTTGCGCCCGTGCGATGACCGGCCGATTCTCCAGCCCGGCCATATAGGCCCCGCCTGCGGTGGGAACCATCCATTGATCGATAATGCGCCTGATTTCCATCGTGTCCATCCTGGGCTCCTTTGTATGGCCGTTCGTACATAAATGCATGTTTGTACGGATGATCATACAATTCAATTGGGATGGATGCAATACATGGGGTCCGACCCCAAGGGTCTGACCCCTCCTAAATGATGTGCAGGGGACGGACCCCGTACGGGGTCCGTCCCCATGGCTTCATGTCTAGGGGTCCGACCCCGTACGGGGTCGGACCCCATGAGCCTACTTACCAGAACGCACGCCTTCCTTCTTTTCCAGAAACGCGGGTGTGTCGTCCTTCGGTCCCAGTATTCCCGAGTCGCTGGGCACGGGATTGGGGTTGCCGTCAAAGCGCGTGGCCTTGTCCTGGCGTGCTTCTTCCGGGGTTCCGTTCGGGGTGCCGCCGCCGGGTGTCGCGGGCCGCTTCAGCCCAAGCTCCGGCAAGAGGTCGCGTTCGCTGCCGGGTTTGGCCGGGTCGTTGGGATGGGTCATGCGGATTCTCCTTGAATGAGGCACCCTGGACGAGCAATCCGCATGCCCATCCATTTCGGGATGACGCGGCTCTGCGCCCGCTGCCAGGTCAATCCGGTGAAGGATCGCGCGGGCTTCTTAGCAGCCGGGCAGCGCCGGCGTGCATGAGCTCTTCGATCAGGGTGACGACCTTGAGCGCGGGCGGGGAAAGTTCGCGGCGTGCGTGGTGAACGATGTTGCAGCCCAGTTCGGTGTCGCTGGAGTATGCAAGCGGCAGTTGCATGATGCTTCCTTCGGCAAGCGGTTCCCGGATGGCTTCGCGCACGCACAGCATCACGACATCGCTGTTCAAAGCGACCGTCAGCAGCGTATCGACGCTATTGCATTCCAGTGTAAGGGGCAAGTCATCCGCATGAGACAGCCGGTACAGCGCGGCCAGCTGATTGCGCGCTCGTGGAGGCAGATGGGTGGCGGCGAGCTGATAGTCCGCCAGCGAGGCACGCAATGATCGATGGCCGATGGCGAGCAGGGGATGGCCGGCCCGGACGAACAAGCCGATGTGCTGCGGGGGCAAAGGGCGCAGGTTGAAATCGGAAGACGGCGGCAGGCTGTGGGTGATCGCCACGACGAAATCCAGGCTGTCACGGACCAGCATTTCATGCAGGCGCTGCCAGCTTTCGATCTCCACGCGCATGCGTATGCCGGGATAGTCCCGCGCAAGCTGGGTCAGCAAAGGCGACAGGAAGCCGGCTGCGGGAAAGACCCCCGCGCCCATTGCCACGTCGCCGGCTTCTATGCCCTGTAGTAATTCAACCCGGCGATGCAGTGCATCGGCCTCCTGCAACACCCGGTAGGCATGCTCCAGCACGGCGTGCCCCGACGGCGTAAGCGTCAATCCTGAGGCGGAACGGTCCAGCAACTGAACGTTCAGGCCCTGTTCCAGGGCCTGGATGCTGCGGCTCAGCGCCGATTGCGTCAAGTGCAAGCGAACCGCTGCGCGCGAATAATGGCGCTCTTCGGCCAGCACGGAAAAGTGCCGTAAGGTGCGCAGGCTAAGCATGATGAGCTTTACTCATAAGGTAATAGAATAATTTGCATTTGATTCATATCAATTCCAAGCCTAAAGTTTTGAACAGCGAAAGGCAAGCACTTGTCTTTCCCCAGAAGATAAACACGACAAGGCCCATCGAAAGCCGAGTCGATAACAAGCCACGGAGACGATATGAAAAAAAATACCTGGATTAAGACATCTGCCGCCTGTCTGACGACATTCGGCTGCATGCTTTTTGCGCCATTGGCGAACAGCGCCCCTTCCTGGCCCGAGGCAGGCCGGACGATCACGGTCGTCGTGCCGTTCCCGGCCGGCTCCGGGTCGGATGCCCTGGCCCGCATGCTTGCACAGAAAGTCACCGAGCAGACCGGCTCGCCCGTCGTCGTCGACAACAAGCCCGGTGCCGGAACGATCATCGGCGCGCAGAACGTGGCACGCGCCAACCCCGACGGCTATACCTTGCTCTATACCATTGTCGTCACGCATACGCAGAATCCGCATCTGGTGAAGAATCTGCCCTATGACGCCTTCAAGGACTTCACCCCGGTGCTGCAGGTCGTGCGCTCGGCCACGGTGCTTTCCGCCAACAAGGATGCGCCGTTCAGCACGACGAAGGAGCTCATCGACTACGCAAAAGCGAATCCGGGCAAAGTGAACTATGCCTCTTACAGCATGGGATCCACATCGCATCTGAATGGCGAGATCCTCAAGCGCGAAGGCGGCATCGACATCGTGCATGTGCCGTACAAGGGCACATCCGATGCAAGTCGCGCTTTGCTGGCGGGCGACGTGCAAGTCTATTTCGATGGCACCTCCAGCGCCGTCGAGAAATGGCGGGCCGGGCAAGTCAAGTTGCTGGGGCCCGCGACGGACAAGCGGTTGAAGGTGCTCAAGGATCTTCCCACGCTGGAAGAGCAAGGCTTGCCCGGCCTGAACATCGTGGGTTGGCAAGGCTTGTTCGCACCGGGCAATCTGTCGCCGGACGTCGCCGAGCGCATCGCCGAGGTATTTCGCACTGCGCTGAATGCGCCCGAAGTGGTGAAGTACATCGAGGCCGGCGGCAACGAGGTCAGCGGCGCCGGTCCGGCCGAGTACGCAAAGATTGTACGCAACGACTATGAACGCTGGGGCAGCGTCATCCGCGACGCCGGCATCCGGCTTGAATGAAATCAGGAGGCAACAGCATGCACGATCTTGTGATTCGTGGGGGTACCGTCGTCGATGGTACGGGTCAGGCTTCGTTTACGGGCGACGTGGCGATCGAGGACGGCAGAATAGTCCAGGTCGGTGGGCAGGCAGGCGCGGGGCGGCGGGAAATCAACGCCGACGGGTGCCTGGTGACACCGGGCTGGATAGACATACACACGCACTACGACGGACAGGCCACCTGGGATCCTTATCTCAGCCCTTCGACCTGGCACGGGGTGACGACCGCCGTCATGGGCAATTGCGGTGTGGGATTCGCCCCCGTCAAGCAGGATCGCCGCGATTGGCTGATCGCCGTGATGGAAGGGGTGGAGGACATACCGGGTTCGGTGCTGTCGGAAGGCATACAGTGGGAATGGGAAACCTTTCCCGAATACCTGGATGCGCTCGACCGCAAGCCGAAAGCGCTGGACATCGGCGCCCAGGTGCCGCATTCGGCAATGCGCACCTATGTCATGGGAGACCGGTCCGTCCACCACGATGAGGCGTCGCCCGAGGACCTGCGGGAGATGCGCAAGCTGCTGCGCGAAGCCATGGACGCCGGTGCCATGGGATTCTCCACATCCAAGACCTTCCTGCACAAATACGATCAGCGCAAGTATCCGCCGGGCACCTTTGCCACCGAAGAGGAACTGATGGCGCTGGGCACCGTGATGGGCGAGGCGGGGCACGGCGTATTCCAGATGACCGCCAACCATCCCTTGATGGAGCAGGAGATTCCCTGGCTGAACGCCCTGGCCCGCCACAACAGGCTGCCTGTGCTCTTCAACATGCAGCAGACCGACGACGCTCCCGATGTATGGAAGCAGCTGTTGGTGACGCTGGATCGGGCGCGCGAAGACGGCGTGCCGCTGCTCGGAGGCATCAGCGGCCGGCCGCTGGGCATATTGTTCTCTTGGGAAAGCACGCTGCATCCCTTTGTTGCGCACCCAACCTTCAAGGTCTTGCGCAAGCTGCCATTCGAAGAAATGATCGCCCAGTTGCGCGACCCGGTCGTCAGGCAGAAAATCATGAAAGAGCAGGCCGGTTTGCTCGACCGCCGCGCCACCACGCTCTTCAGCAGCTTCCACAAGATCTACCCGCTGGGCGACAATCCCGACTACGAGCCGTCGCCCGGCAACAGTATCGCCGCCATTGCGCAGCGGACCGGACAGGCGCCGCTGGACATCATCTACGACCTGATGCTCGAGAAGAACGGCAAAGCGATCCTGTACTACCCGTCCTTCAATTACGCTTACGAGCATCTGGACCATCTTCACCAGATGCTGAAGCACGACAACACGGTCAACAGCCTGTCCGACGGCGGCGCGCACTGTGGCTATATCTGCGACGTCAGCATGCCGACTTTCATGCTCAGCTACTGGACGCGGGATCGCGAGCGCGGACCGCGCCTGCCTTTGGAGTGGGTCGTGAAACGCCAGACGTCCGATACGGCCCGGGTTTACGGCCTGCATGATCGGGGCGTCCTGCAGGCGGGGCGCAAGGCCGATCTGAACATCATCGACCCGGACGCCCTCAGGCTGCACTGTCCCGAAATGGTGTACGACCTGCCGGCCGGTGGCCGGCGCCTGGTTCAACGCGCCGACGGCTATCTTGCAACGGTCGTGAACGGCCAGCCCATCTACGAGCATGGGCAGGCCACCGGCGCCTTGCCCGGCAAGCTGTTGCGCAGCCGCGCCGGAGGCCTTCATGCCTGATCCGGTGATGGACCAGGTCTTCCTGCACGGACGAACGCACAGCGCATGGCGTGAAAAGCCGGTGCCGGACGACCTGCTGCGCAAGCTCTTCATGATGACCGTCATGGGGCCGACATCGGCAAACTGCCTGCCGCTGCGCATCGCTTTCGTAAGCAGCCCGGACGGCAAAGAGGCCCTGGTGCCGCTCATGGCGGCAGGCAACCGGGAAAAAACCCGGACCGCGCCGGTCACTGCGATTCTCGCCTACGACCTGGCCTTCTATGAAAAGCTGGACAGGCTGTATGCCCATGAGCCCAACGCGGCCTCCTGGTTCACCGGCAGTCCCGCGGCCACGCGAGACGCCGCCCTGAGAAACGGCAGTCTGCAAGCGGGCTATTTCATCATGGCCGCAAGAGCGCTGGGCCTGGATTGCGGCCCTATGGGCGGGTTCGATGCTCCGGCGGTGGCCAAGGCGTTCTTTCCGGGCCGTGCCTATGAAGTCAACTTGCTGTGCAATCTGGGATACGGCGACCACTCCGTCCTGCACCCCAGGCTGCCCAGGCTGTCCTTCGAGGAAGCATGTGTCATGGTTTGATGAGGGCCCTTTGGCCTGCCGGCGGGGTCAGACCCCGTATGGGGTCTGACCCCATCAACAGGCCCTAGGCCGGCAGGGTGGGCGGGACGTCGAGCTTGACCACCTTGCCTTCGGTTTCGGGCGACGCCGCGGGATAGCGATGCATGACCTGGGGGTCGTGGCCCGGAATAACATGCTGAGGCGAGTCGGCCAGGCTGTGCACCAATCGATGGCCTTCCAGCATGTCGCCCACGTTGTAGACCACGGGGAAGGGTATCTGCCGGTCGATATTCCCATAAAGATGGGTCGCGTCCGACGCCAGCACCACCCAGCCGCGTCGCGTCCAGACGCGCACCGCCTGCAGGCCCGCCGTGTGCCCGCCCACGAGATGCAGGCTCAGGCCGGGCGCGAGTTCGGCGGTTCCGCGATGGAACTTGACCTGCCCGCCATAGAGCTTCCGGACGAAGCTGACGATGTCCTCTACGTTGAAGGGTTGGCGCAGCGCCGGGTGGCACATGCAACGCCCGGTCGCATAGGCGGATTCCGCGTCCTGTACATGAAACGTGGCTTGGGGGAAACGGTCCAGGGTGCCGGCGTGATCGTAGTGCAGATGGGTGATGATCACGTCCCGGACGTTGGCGGCAACGACGCCGACCAGGGCCAGCCCTTCCTGTACCGGGAGCAGGAGCTCGCGGCCGCGGGCCCGGGCGGCGGCGTCTTCGAAGCCGGTATCGACCACGTAGATTTCATCGCCGCGGCGCGCAACCCACACGTAATAATCGAGATCCGAGTCCGCGTCGTGGAAATCCACCGAACCGATATAGTTGTCCTCCGCTTTTCGGCCTTGATGGCGCGCATACCGGATCGCATAAAGTTCGAAAGGGGAAATGCCTTGGACGCCCATGGCTTGGTCTCCGGAGTCGATTCACGGGGCGGCGGAAGCCTTGCGGGTGCCCGCATCGTCGTGGGTCTTGCGCAGCAGTTCGATGGCGATGGCCGCGGCATTGCGCACGTGCCGGGCACCGGCGCGGCGGGCGGCTTTTTCGTCTTTGGCTTCCAGCGCTTTCAAAAGATCGCCCAGCTCGGCCAGACTCTTTGCCGCACGCCCTGGCGCTGCCATGGACATTGACCGCAAGAGCATGATCTGCGAATTCAACAGGCGCAGGCTGTTGGACAGCGCCTCGTTGCCGGCGCCTTCGAGAAGGCAGCGATAAAAGTTATTCTTGGCTTTCAATTGGCTGAGAGGATCCTGATTGGACCAGGAGGCGTCCAGTTCCTTATAGGCGGCCTTGAGAGCGCCAAGCTGCTCGGCCGTCGCGCGCTGCGCGAACAGCTGGCTTGCCAATCCTTCGAGTTCTTCGCGGACCCTGTATATGCCGTCTGCCTGTTCGGGAGTGATGGTCTCGACCACAGGCCCTCGATGCGGAATGACCTTGATCAGCCTTTCGGTTTCCAGCTGGCGCAGCGCTTCGCGGACCAGCGTGCGGCTGACGCCTGTCATTTCGCACAATTCGCGTTCCGGCAGGCGGTCTCCGGGATGGAACCGGCCCGCAAGAATGGCATTGCGTATGCTTTCCGTCACACTATGGCGCAATACCGCGGCAACGCGATGCACCTTGAAATCGTCATCCACTTCCTGGGACTTCATATGGGTATCTGTGTCCTTTGATAATTCGATCATACAATATGATTATTATGGCTTCAATGAGCGGCCGCGGCCATTGTCGCAAGATTCGCCGCATCGGGCGAATCTTCCAGGCGCCAGACGGCATCGATCAGCCGCGTGGCGTCGCAGCCCGACCGTCCATGGCGGCACAAGTCGCGAAGCTTGTCTTCGATTTCCCCATCGGTAAGAGGGCGGGCCAGGGCGCCGCGTGCCACGTGCACATGTTCGCGAATGACCTCGCCATCCTGAAAGCGAATTGCCACCTCGGCGCTGTCTATCGGGTAGCTGGCGTCGTCATGGAACTGCAGTAACGCACCCAGCGACCGCAGGGCGGGATCCGCCACCGCGGCATCCGAAAAAGCATCCAGGCCTGCACGTCCGTACACAAGAGCCATGGGAACGGCATGCTGGGCGCTTACCTGGGACTCCCTTCCATTCCGTGCGCCGGGCCGGTCTGTACGCTGTCGCAGCAGCGGATGGCCCGTCAGCGCTATGGACTGGATGGCGTCCAAGCGTTTCTTGTCGATGCGGGCGGACAAGGACAGGCATGCATCCAGCACGGGATTCAGAACCACGCCGCATGGATAAGGCTTGTAAGCCACCTTCCGGATTTCCCAGTGGTCGCCCAGGCTTTGAGTGATGGCGTCGAAATCGGGTGCCCGGCCAAATACGGACAGGAAGCCATGGGATCCTTCCAGAGGGCGGACAGGACCGTCGAAATCGTCCTGGGCCAGCAGGCATGCCAACAACCCGTTGCGGGCGGCATTGCCCACGCTCACGCTTTTGGACATCGTTCCCAGACATTCGACCAGCCCTCCGGCCTGGCATGCCGCCGAACCCATTGCCCAGCACAATCGCGCCGGGCTCAGGCCCAGAGCGCGGCCCGCGGCCAGCGCCGAGCCGAAGACCCCGCAGGTGGACGTGATGTGCCAGCCCTTGTCGTAATGGAAGGGCGAAATGGCGTTGCCGATGCGGCACTCGGCTTCCACGCCCAGCAGGAAGGCCATCATGAAGTCCCGGCCATGCATCGGGACGGTTTCGCTCAAGGCGAACAAGGCCGCGGCGACCGGGGCGGTGGGATGAATGATGGTGGGGACATGCGTGTCGTCGAAGTCGTACACATTTGCGCCCATGGCATTGATGGCCGCGGCGTTGAGCATGTCCAGGCGTTCATGGCGGCCGACCAGTGTCGTGGAGGCTGCGGCCGAGTAGCGCGAATAAACGGCTACCGCCTTGTCGAGAGTGGGATCCTGGCACCCCGCCAGGCATACGGCAAAGTAATTGAGCAGCGCCCGCTTGATCTCGTGCCGGACCGCATCCGGAACCTGCTCCCAGGAGGCCGTATGGATGAAATCCGCCAACTGTACGGACACATGATTGGGCTCTGGTGATATGGAATGCATGGCGGGGCTCCCTCCGGTCGTCTCACTATGGATCGTATAAATATTCGTATATTGTATGACGATATTATTGACAGATTGATAGGCCGGCGTTCATAATTTGCTGGACTTTCCCCTCCATCCTCACAGGAGCCAGCACGACCATGCGCGAAGAATTCAATACCGAGCTGTTTGCAAAAGGCCTGAAGAATCGTCAAGAGGTGCTCGGTGCCGAGCATGTTCAAAAATCCCTCGATGCGGCGGACGACTTCACCGCCGATATGCAAAAGCTCGTCACCGAGTGGTGCTGGGGGGAACTCTGGAGCCGTCCGGGCCTGGACCGCCGCACGCGCAGCATCATCAACCTGTCCATGCTTTCCGCCTTGAACCGTCCGCACGAAATCCGCCTGCATGTGCGCGGGGCCCTCAACAACGGGCTGACGCAGGACGACATCAAGGAAATATTCCTGCAGGTGGCCATCTATTGCGGGGTGCCGGCGGCTCTCGACGGCATGAAGGTGGCCGCAGAAGTCATCGCCGAGGAGAAAGCGCGGCATGCCGCTGCGGGAGCACAATGATGACCGCGCTCCAATCACGGGTCGGACTGGTCGGCGTGGGCGCCATGGGCGCGCCCATGGCGGCATGCCTGATCAAGGCCGGCCATCAGGTCTCGGTCTTCGACAGCAATCAAGAGCGCAGCGCGGCGTTTGCCAAGGAACACGGCATTCAACCGGCCGCTACGCTTGCCGAGCTTGCCGGGCAGTCGGACGCGGTCATTACCATACTGCCCAACAGTGCCATCGTCGAACAGGTCCTGTTCGGCGAGGCCGGCATGGCGCCTGCGCTGCGGCGGGGCGCCATGGTCATTGAAATGACCTCGGGCATTCCCAGCAAGACGGTGGCGTTCAGCGAGCGCTTGGCAGCCCAGGGCGTGCTGCTCTTCGACGCGCCTGTTTCGGGCGGCGTCCCGCGCGCGCGCAGCGGCGAGCTCACCATCATGGCGGGCGGCGAAAAAAGCGATATCGACGCCGCCATGCCGATTCTTTCGGCGCTGGGCAGCGTGATCCACACGGGGCGCATCGGCACCGGCCATGCCATGAAGGCGCTCAACAACCTGGTGTCGTCGGCGGGCTTTCTCATCGGCATCGAGGCCCTGCTCATCGGGTCCCGGTTCGGCATAGAGCCTGAAACCATGGTCGACGTCCTGAATGTATCCACGGGCATGAACAACAGCACACAGAAAAAATTCAAGCAGTACGTACTGTCGCGCAAGTTCGATTCCGGCTTCGCCATGAGCCTCATGGTCAAGGACTTGACCATCGCGCTGGGCATTGCGCACGAAAACGACGTCAATGCGCCGTTCGCGGAGCTGTGCCGCAACCTGTGGGCCGGCGCGAGCGCCGTCCTCGGGCCGCAGGCGGATCATACCGCCGTCGCCCTGCTCAGCGAACGGCTGGCGGGAACCCAGATCGGCGACGCCCCGCCGGCCTGACCATCGCCGCAGGGCGGGCACCACCATCAAAAGGAGACGACAATGAAAAAGACGATAGCAATGACTGTACTGGCCGCCGCGGCCATCCTGCCGCTTGGCGCGCACGCCGAAGTCAGCAAGCTCAATATTCCGCTGGGGGCGGGCGGCTTCGGATTCCTTCCGCTGCACATGATGAAGGAGCACAAGCTGATCGAAAAACATGCCGAAAAGGCCGGGCAGAAGGTCACCATCAACTGGGCGAACATCGGCGGCCCATCCGTCATGATCGACGCGCTGCTGTCCGGATCCGCGGACTTCATCTCGGCGGGCCCGCCTTCCTTCCTTCTGCTGTGGGATCGCACCAAAGGCACCGCGAACGTAAAGGGCGTGGCGGCAATCAGTTCCATGCCCATGTACCTGAACGCCCGGGCCCCGCATCTCAAGTCTCTGGATGACCTGAAGGAGGGCGACAAGATCGCGGTGACCTCCGTCAAGTCGTCCATTCCATCCATCGTGATGCAAATGTACGCAGTCGAAAAATACGGCAAGGATCAGGCGTTCCGGTTCGATCCTTATACCGTCAGCATGAATCACGGCGATGCCGCGTCGGCGCTGATTTCCGGCGGCGGCAGCATTGCGGCGCACTATGCCTCTTCGCCCCTGGCCGAGCGCGAGATGAAGACCGACGGAATCCGTACCATCCAGAATTCCGACGACGTCATGGGCGGGTCCACCACGTTCACGATGGTTTCCACCACCACGCGTTTCCACGATCAAAACCCCAAGGTCTATGCGGCGTTCGTGGCGGCCCTGCAAGAGGCGCAGGAAATGATCAAGGCAGACAAAGAGGCCGCGGCCAAGGTGCTGATTGCCTCGATGGGGGGAAGCGGCGCCGTGCCGGACATGGTGGAGATCCTGAACAACCCGGCCATCAAGTACACCGCCAAGCCTGAAAACGTCATGAAGTACGCCAACTTCATGCATGAAATCAAATCCATCAAGAACCGTCCCGAGAAGCTTGAGGAGCTCTTCTTCCCCGGTCCCGCCGTGTCGGCCGGGAATTGAACGGATAGTCCGGAGACCGCCGTCCATGCCTCATTCCGCAACACCATTGCTGTCCGTGCAGGGGGTCACGCTGCGTTATCGCACGAAAGACCACCTGATCACGGCCACCTATCGTGTCAGCTTCGATGTCTACCGTTCCGATCGCTACGTGATCGTGGGTCCGTCCGGCTGCGGCAAGTCGACGCTACTGAAAGCCGTGGGGGGATACCTGCCCACGGTCGAAGGGCAGATCCGGCTCAATGGCGAAGAAATCGCCAAGCCCGGCCCGGACCGGGTCATGGTGTTTCAGGAGTTCGACCAACTGCTTCCCTGGAAGACCGTCAAGGAAAACGTGGTGTTCGCTCTCACGGCAAGCGGCCGCCTGGACCGCAAGGCGGCGGTCGAGAAAGCCATGCACTTCATCGACAAGGTCAATCTCGCAAGCTTCGCAGACAGCCTGCCGCATACGCTTTCGGGAGGCATGAAGCAGCGCGTGGCGATCGCGCGGGGCATGGCCATGGAGCCCGAGATCCTGCTGATGGACGAGCCCTTCGCCGCGCTCGACGCCCTGACGCGGGCCAAGATGCAGGAAGAATTGCTGCAGCTATGGGAGGACACCCGGTTCACCGTCCTGTTCGTCACGCACTCCATTCCCGAAGCGGTCAGAATCGGCAGCAGGATCCTGCTCTTGAGTCCGCATCCCGGGCAGGTCCGCGCGGAACTGAACAGCGAAGGGACGGACGTCGCGGGTCCCGATGGCAAGCTGCTGAGCCAGCGCATCGAGGACTTGCTCTTCGAAGAAAACGCTATGCAAGGGAGGATGGCGCATGTCTGAAGCCGCGGCCAAGCCCGTCCATCGCGATGAAGTCGTCAATACGGTCGAAGACAAGGGATACGGCGTCATCGAGAAGCCGCTGAGTGTCTGGGAAAGGCTGCTGGACAACGGCGTTTTTCGCAAGAGCGTCATGCTGATCCTGCTGGCGCTCGTATGGGAAGCCTATGCCAGATGGTCGGGCAATCCCTTGCTGTTTCCCACCTTCGTCGCAACGGTCCAGGCCTTCTTCAACGGGATCCTGACCGGCACCTTGTTGCACGCCACCTGGACGTCGATCTCACTGTTGCTGCAAGGCTATGCGGCGGGGCTGCTCATTGCCGCCTTGTTCACGGCGTTTGCAAGCGCCACGCGCGTGGGCGCCGACCTGCTCGAAACCCTGACTTCCATGTTCAACCCCCTGCCGTCCATTGCGCTGCTGCCGCTGTCGATGATCTGGTTCGGGCTGGGCAATGCCAGCATCATCTTCGTGCTGATCCACGCGGTATTGTGGGCGGTGGCTCTCAATACCCATTCAGGCTTTCGCTCCGTGAGCCTGACCTGGCGCATGGTGGGCCGCAACTATGGCCTGACCGGACTGCGGTACGTATGCAAGATACTGATCCCGGGCGCGTTTCCCAGCATTCTCACGGGCATGAAGATAGGCTGGGCGTTTGCCTGGCGCACCTTGATCGCGGCCGAGCTCGTCTTCGGCTCCAGCTCTGGATCCGGCGGTCTGGGATGGTATATATTCCAGAACAAGAACATGCTCGACATTCCCAACGTATTCGCGGGACTGCTTACGGTCATTCTGTTCGGGCTGCTGGTCGAGAACCTGATTTTCCGTGTCGTGGAACAGCGCACCATCGGACGCTGGGGCATGCAGATCTGATGCCGGTCCTGTCCGAAACCCTGGCCCGGTTCGCGGCGGAAACTTCCGCCGAGGCCATTTCCGCGCTGGCGATGGAGCGCGCGAAAATGAGCCTTGCCAGCACGCTCGCCAGTTCGGCCATGGGGCAGGACATTTCTTCCGCCCGCATTGTGCGGAACCTCGAGCTGGAAGACGGAGGCGCCGCGCAGGCCACTGTGTGGTTCCAGGGCGCTCGCCTGCCATTGAGCCGCGCAGTGAGGGTGAACGCCATGGCAAGCGACGCGGCCGCCTCCGACGACAGCGACATGCGCAGCATTGCCCATATCGGAACCATCGTTTCCAGCACGGCGCTTGCCCTGGGCGAATACACAGGCAAAAGCGGCGCGGAACTGTTGCGGGCAATGGTTCTGGGCTACGAGATCGCAGGAAGGATAGACGAAGCGCTTACCCCCGGACGCATGCAGCGCGGCTTCCATGGGTCCGTATCCACCGTGTTCGGCGCGGCCGTAACCGCAGCCCGCCTGCTCGATCTCGATGCGAAGCGCATGGCGCACGCGATCTCTCTGGCGGCAACGTCCATCGGCGGTATGGCCATCGCCGCCGACACCAGTTGCGCCCGTGAATACCATGCTGGCAACGCAGCCATGATCGGGGTGCAGGCATCTTTGGCGGCCATGCGCGGCTATGAAGGCGAACTGGCCGTTCTCGAATCGCCGCGCGGCTTCCTGAGCGCCATGAACGGGCAGGCTTTCGATGACATCGCCAAGGACCTGGGCAAGGACTGGGATGTCGTCACCGATATGGCCATCAAGCTGATGCCCGGCGCTCATCCGTTTCATGCAACGGCCGAAGCCGCGGCCGATGCCGCGATGGCCGGAAACGTATCCCCTTCCGATATCGAGCGCGTCACGATATCGTCCGCAGTGCAATGGACCAACTTCAAAGGCGAGCCGCATCCGCGCAATCTGGTGGATGCGGCCCACAGCCTGTTTTATTTCGTGGCGGCGTCCATCGTCGAACGCAAGTTCGATTGGGACGCCATGACGGCGGCAAAGATGCGAGACCCCGTCATCGGCGCCGTGCAAGACCGGATCGTGTTCGATCCGGACCCCCCGCCATTGCCCGACCGCTTTCCACATCGCCATGGCGGCAGCGTCGCGATCCTGCTGAAAGACGGTCGGGAATTCGTCAGCACCTGCCGCGCTCCGCGCGGGTCGGGGGCTAGAGGCATAGACTGGAAGGATATCGACGCCAAGTACCGGCGGCTGGCGCCGATGTCGGGCATGAACCCGGAACAGGTGGAAGCAAGCCTGGGCCTGCTGCGAAACTTCGATGAACTGCAGGACGTCGGCGAGCTGATGGAAATACTGGCCCGTCCCAGGGGTCAGACCCCGTACGGGGCCTGACCCCATCAAATACCCAGGAGTTAGACGCTGAGGGGTCAGACCCCGTATGGGGTCTGACCCCTAAGCGGCAGGGGCTTACTTCGAGCCAGCCAATGCTGCTGGAACAACATACCCAGGGAAATGCTTATCGAGGGCTTGCTTGAACTCGGCCGACTTGAACGACTCAGCAAGATCCTTGGCCCATTGCTTGTCCTTGTCTGCCGTGCGTACGGCGACAACCTGTTGATATTGGATGGGCGGCTCTTCCAGGACGACGGCGCTGGTCAGCGCCAGGCCCGCGGCAATGGCGAAGTTGCCGGGCACGATGGCGAAATCCGCATCGCCCACGGTGCGGGGAAGTTGGGCGGCTTCAACCGGCTGCAGGCGGATCTTCTTTGGATTTTCCGTCACATCGCGTTCGGCGACACGCAGCGGATCGATGTCGGCACGGACCTTTACCAGGCCGTTCTTTTGCAGCAGCAGCAAGGCACGTGCAAGATTGCTGGGGTCATTGGGCAGGGTGTAGCGGTCGCCTTCCTTGGTCTCGTCCAGGCTCTTGCGCGTCTTGGAATAGATGCCCATGGGCGCGGTCGTGCTCTGCGCAATGTCGATGATGTCGAGCTTCTTGTCTTCCTTGAAACGGTTCAAGTAAGAAATGTGCTGGAACAGATTGGCGTCCAGCGAACCTTGGGCGAGAGCCAGGTTGGGCTGCACGTAATCGTTGAACTCCACCAGCTTGACCTTGTAGCCCTTTTGTTCAAGCTGAGGCACGATGGCGAGCTTGAGGACATCATAGTTGTAGCCGGCCGTTGCTCCAAACACCAGGTTCTGCTTTTCGGCATCGGCCGCATGCACGGTTGCACCGCCCAGGGCCACGGCCGCCGCGAAAGCACCAAGAACAATACGACGACGAATATTCAACATGTTGTCATTCCTTTTTAAGTAAATGGATCAGCGCTTATCCAGGCGGTGGGCAATGGCGTTGCCCCCGAACTGGATGATCTGCACCAAGATGATCAGTAATGCCACGGTCAGCAGCATGACGTCGGTCTGGAACCGGTAATAGCCGTAGCGTATGGCCAGGTCGCCGATGCCGCCCCCGCCCACCACGCCGGCGACCGCCGAATAGGACAGGAAGCTGACGGCGAGGACGGTCAGCGCCAGCATCAGGCCGGAACGCGCTTCGCGAACCAGCACGCGGCGCACGATCTGGTACTGTGACGCTCCCATGGCCTCCGCCGCTTCAATGACGCCGCGTGGCACTTCACGCAAACTCTGTTCTACCAGACGCGCGAAGTACGGAATGGCCGCCACCGACAAGGGCACTGACGCCGCAAGCGGCCCAATCGAGGTGCCCACCACAGTCGTGGTGATCGGCGTCAATACCACCAGCAGAATAATGAACGGGAAGGATCGTACGGTGTTCACCACCCAACTGACGATCAAATAGAGCTTGCGGTTTTCCAGGGCTTGGTTAGGGCCCATCTGGAACAGCAATACGCCCAGCGGGCCGCCAATCACAATGGCACAGGCGACGCCGATGCCCAGCATCAGGAAGGTCTGTGCGATGGCGAGCCAGAGTTCGGGAAGAATGGCAATGATGTTTTCGCTCATGATCACTCGGCAGCAAGGCCTGCAGATGCAGACAATGAATGTTCCTTCAGGATTTGCATTTTCAGGCGTTCTTTTTCCAGCTCTTTGCCGAGCGCGCTCAGGCGTTCGGTGGACTGGTCGTCGGTATCGAACTGTTCGACCAGTTCGCCATGCTCGAGCACCGCTACGCGGGTGCACAGAGTCTGCACCACCGAGAGCTCATGCGTGACGATCACGATGGTCACGCCCAATTTTTCATTGATGTCCCGCAGGGTATGAAGCACGCTGCGCGTGGTTTCCGCGTCGAGCGCAGAGGTCGGCTCGTCGCACAACATGACCTTGGGCCGGGGTGCCAGCGCGCGCGCAATGGCCACGCGCTGCTTCTGGCCGCCAGACAACTGGGCAGGATAATGCTCGGCCTTGTCCGTCAGGCCCACCAGCGCGAGGCATTCCTGTACGCGCGACTTCAACTCCTTACGCCCGAATCGCCCGTGTAAGGTCAACGGAAAGGCAACGTTCTCGTAGACCGTGGCGTTTTGCAGGAGGTTGAACTGCTGGAAGATCATGCCCAGGTTTTGGCGAGCCAGGCGCAGTTCCGGCGTAGACAGTTGGGTGAGGTCGCGCCCCTCGAGCAGCACCTGCCCGTTGTCGGGGCGTTCCAGCAGATTGATCATGCGCAAGAGGGTCGATTTTCCGGCTCCACTGCGGCCGATCAGGCCGAAGATCTGGCCCTGGCCGATATCCAGGGAGGTCGGCGCCACGGCTGTGAACATTCCGCCACCCGGCATGGGAAACGTCTTGGTCACGCCTGACAGCCGAATGAGCGGCATGGCGTCCTGGTTGTGACTGGAATGCATGGCAAAAGAGAGAGGCGGAGGGGCGCCGTTGAAGCAGATGGTAAGAAGGAGGGAAGTATAGTGGCAGTCCGGCCTCGCCGGCATTCCGTTTAGCTTTATGCTTATTTCTATTTGCTATAAGTGGGAAGTGTTTAATATGCGATATCGCGCCTTTGCAGCCGGAGCGTGCCGCTTATTGCGCGATCTAGCCTGACGTCGTGTGGAAATTTCCGCAGCTAAGAAATTCATGCTATTCTAAAAATAGAATGTAATTCTAATATTTAGAATATGGATAAAACCTTAGTCAAGGGTATGGCCGTACTCGAATTCCTCGTCAACAACGCTCAGGCCGCGAGCGTGTCCGAGGTCGCACACGGCCTGTCGCTGCTTCCCAGCAACGCGCATCGCACCTTGCAGACCTTGGTAGCGCTGGGCTATGTCCGCCAGGCATCCGATGCACGTTACGAACCCACGTTGCGGCTGTTCGAACTGGGCTCGAAAGTGGTCGGCTCGCTCGACATCCGCCATGTTGCGCATCAGGCAATGGCGACGCTGGCGAACGAAACGCTCGAGACCATCCATCTGGTCGTGCGCGATGGCGCGCAAATCGTTTACCTGGACAAAATCGATAGTCCCCAGCCGGTTGCCGCGTACTCGCGTATTGGCGGGCGGGCGCCTGCCCAATGCGTGGCAAGCGGAAAGGTCCTGCTGGCCTATTCCATGCCGCCGGAAAAAAACCGAGCCGTGGCGTGGCTGCGCCAGACGGTGCCTGCCTTGAAGGCCTACACCGCCAACAGCCATGTGGATCACGAAATCCTGCTGACAGACCTCATGGCGGTGCGCGAACAGGGTTACGCGATGAATCAGGGGGAATGGCGCGTAGACGTCTCGGGACTGGGTGCGCCCGTATTCGATGGACGTGGGCAAGTGGTCGGCGCGCTGGGCATGAGCATGCCCAGCAGCCGGGCGCTGCCCGACCGTTTGCCGGAGCTGATTGCGCCGCTGCGTATAGCGGCCGCATCCACTTCGGCATTGTTGGGATACCGGCCCGACGCGATGGCGCAAGGCCGGCGTGTTTTAACTGAAGGACAAGAGCGAAGCATGATGAAAACGTAGTTTCAGCCGCTGTATGGCGGCGCCACCCGCAAGGAGACAACGATGTCAATACTAATGTTGTTGCACGATCGAACACCAGGCAGTGGCAGTACCCTCGAAAAACTCATGTCATGGCGCAGGCTGGCGTGGCCGCTCGCCCTGGCAGCCGGCCTGTCGCTTGCCGCGCCCGTTGCGCAGGCGGCGGATGAATGGCCGAACCGGCCCATCCGCATGCTGGTGCCATATCCACCCGGCGGCGGCACCGACATCATCGCCCGCATCATCCAGGAAGACCTGGGCAAGCAGTTGGGCCAGACCGTGGTCATCGAGAACCGCGGCGGAGCCGCCGGCATGATAGGCACGGAAGCCGTGGCCAGGGCCGATCCCGACGGCTACACCGTGCTCTTCACGCTTTCCTCGCACACCATCAATCCCGCCATCTACAAGAAGCTGAGTTTCGATACCGCCAACGACTTCGCGCCGGTCTCGCTGGTCGCCTCCTTGCCTCAGATCCTGGTCGCCAATCCCGGGTTCTCGGCCAATAACGTGGGCGACCTGCTTCGGCAAGCCAAGGCCGCGCCGGGTGAAATCTCGTATGGTTCGGTGGGCAATGGGTCGCCCAGCCATATCGCAGGCGAGCTGCTGGGCCTGCGCACCGGCACGAAAATGCAGCACATCCCCTATCGCGGCGGCGGGCCGGCTGTCAACGACGTCCTGGGCAATCAGATTCCCCTTCTGTGGGTATCGATACCCGCCGCGGCGGGCTTCGTGAAGACCGGCCGCCTGAAGCCGCTGGCCGTATCCACCGTTCGCCGCAGCCCGATGTTCCCGGACGTGCCTACCGTGCAGGAATCCGGCGTCGCCGATTTCGAAGTGGACTCGTGGTATGCCATGTTCGTTCCCAGCAAGACGCCTGCACCGGTCATCGATCGCTTGTCCAAGGCGGTGTCCATGGTGGTGCAACGGCCCGAGATCAAGGAAAAGCTCTTGGGCCAAGGTGCTGAAGCGGTGGGAAGCAGTCCCGAGCGGCTGGGAGAAGTCGTCAATACAGAACTGACCAAATGGGCTTCGCTGGCCCAGGAGGCCAAGATCAAACTCGATTGATACCGATCGAGACACCACACAGGAGCCATTTCATCATGCAGACATCGCCGGCCCAACTACCGCTGCGCACCGACCCGGAATCCATGGAACAAGTGGCTGCCCTGGTGCAGCGGGCCCGCCGCGCCCAAGAGGCGATCAACGATTACACACAGGCCCAGGCGGACGATCTCGCCCTGGCCTGCGGTTGGGCCATCATGGAGCCCGATCGCAATCGGACACTCGCGGAAACCGCAGTGCAGGACACGGGCCTGGGCAACGTGGCCGATAAGATCACCAAGAATCACCGCAAGACCCTGGGCCTGCTGCGCGATCTTCAGCAGGCCCGGACAGTGGGCGTGGTGGCGGAGTACCCGGATCTTGGCCTGGTCGAGTTTGCGCGGCCGATCGGCGTGGTGGCGGCGATCACGCCGTCCACCAATCCGGGGGCCACGCCCGCCAACAAGATCATCAACGCGCTCAAGTGCCGCAACGCGGTCATCGTTGCACCTTCTCCCAAGGGCGCGGGCACATGCCGCATGCTTCTTGGCTACATCCACACAGAGCTGGAGCGCATCGGCCTGGACCGCGAACTGGCCGAAGGCCTCGTGCAGATGCTGCCGACGCCGGTCTCCAAGGGCCTGACGCACGCCTTGATGATGCAGGCGGACCTGATCGTTGCAACCGGTAGCCAGGCCAACGTACGGGCCGCCTACCTGAGCGGGACGCCCGCTTTCGGAGTCGGTGCGGGCAACGTGGCCAGCATCGTCGATGCCACCGCCGATCTCGCGGCCGCGGCCGAGCGCATCATGCTGTCCAAGACCTTCGACAACGCTACCAGTTGCTCGTCCGAAAACAGCGTGGTGGTCGACGACGCCGTGGCCGATGGCCTGATCGCCGAGTTCGCCAAGCTGGGGGCGCCGCTGCTGGCGCCAGATGAAAAATCGTCGCTGCAGTCGGCGATGTGGCCGGACGGCAAGTTGTCCGGCGCCTTGACGGCCAAATCGGCGGACCACATCGCGGCCGCGGCGGGCTTGACGCGTCCCGAAATGTCGGCGGCCCGGACCTTGGTGGTGGAAGAGAGCGGTTTCGGCCCGGAACACCCCTTCTCCGGCGAAAAACTGTCTCCTGTGCTCACCCTGTATCGCAGCCGCAACCGCGAGCATGCCGCACAAATCGTGGCGTCCATCTATGCCTACCAGGGGGCCGGACATTCGGTCGGGCTGCACATCGATCCCTCCGAAGCCGACGGACAGGCGAGGCGGCTTGCGGAAACCTTGCCGGTGGCGCGCGTCATCGTGAATCAGCCGCATACTTTTGCAACGGGTGGAAGCTTCGAGAACGGGCTGCCGTTTTCTCTGTCCATGGGCTGCGGCACCTGGGGCGGCAACAACTTTTCCGCCAACATGGATTACCGCCAGTATCTCAACACGACGCGCGTCGTACTCCCGACAGCCGCGAAGGTACCTAGCGAAACGCAGATATTCGGCGCATTCTTTGACAGGTACGGACGATGAAAGACACTGCCTACACATTGCTCGACGTCCTGCGGCAGCACGCCGAGCGCCAGCCGGAAGCGCTGCTGCTGATCGCACCGGAAACCGGTCGTCACCTGGCTTACACAGACTTGTTGCAGCAGACAAGGCGCTTTGCGTCCTGGGCGGCGGGGCAGGGCTTGCGCGCCGGCGATCGCGTTGCGATGTTCCTGCCCAATGGCATGCAGGCGGGATTGATATTTCTTGCGGCGATGGCCAGCGGGCATGTAATCGTGCCTCTCAATCTTCTGGCAACGCCGGCACAACTGCTGCATTGCCTCAGGCACAGCCGTGCGCGCGCCGTACTCACGTGCAACGAACTCGCTGATTCAGTTCAGAGGCTACTGCCGGATCTGGCCGCGTCCGCCGAAGCGCCGGCCGTCTTCAGCGTGGATCCGGACGCCGATGTCTTCGATCTGGATGGCGACTCCAGCTTGGCCGCTGCGGCCATCGATGCGCAAGACATGGCGTTGCTGATGTATACGTCCGGCACCACCGGCATCCCCAAGGGCGTACCCTTGAGCCACGCGAACCTGCTGCATGGCGCGCGCGCGGTCGCCGGCTGGCATGGGCTGGGAACCGGCGACCGCGTCCTGTCGGCCCTGCCTCTGTACCATATCAACGGCCAGGTGATCGGCACGCTGACGCCCTTTGTCTCGGGCGGCAGCATCGTCGCGCCGCGTAAGTTCAGCGCGAGCAAGTGGTGGACCCTGGCGGACCACTACCAATGCACCTGGCTGAACATGGTGCCCACCATCATCGCCTACCTGCTCAATGCCGAACCGCAGGCCGACGACGCCACGCATGGCAGCGTGCGCTTTGGTCGCTCGGCGTCGGCACCGCTGCCGGTGGAACATCACCAGGCTTTCGAGCGGCGCTTCGGCATTCCCATCATCGAAGCCATGGGCATGACCGAAACGGCGTCTGTCGTGTTCTGCAATCCTCAGAATCCGTCGGGACGGCGCTACGGCTCGCCGGGCCTGCCTTGCGGCGTCGAGGCGCGAATCGCCGGAGACAACGGAACGGCTGTCCAGGATGGGCAGATCGGTGAAGTGGTGCTGCGCGGCCCCAATGTCATGCTGGGCTATTTCGACAATCCGGCCGAAACCGCCAAGGCATTCGATGCCGATGGGTGGCTGCGCACCGGGGACCTGGGCTTTCGCGATGCGGACGGATACTTCACCATCACCGGCCGCATCAAGGAGCTCATCATCAAGGGCGGCGAGAACATCGCACCGCGCGAAATCGACGAAGTGCTGCTGGGCCATCCCGCGGTCCTGGAGGCCGCGGCGGTCGGTTTGCCCGATTCGGATTATGGGCAGGAAATCTATGCGGCCGTTACCTTGAAGCCTGGGATACCGGCCGATGCACCGGCCCTGATGGCGCATTGCAAAGATACGCTCGGCCGCTATAAAACCCCGCGTGAAATCCGCATCGTCGACGAGCTCCCCAAGGGACCATCCGGAAAAATCCAGCGGCTGAAGCTTGCCGACCTCTGGAAGGCGCCGTAGGAAGAGGGACCGAGGGGTCGGACCCCATGCGGGGTCCAGGGGTCAGACCCCGTACGGGGTCTGACCCCAGAAAAAGTGGCGCATGGTGCAGGAGGGTCAGACCCCGAATGGGGTCTGACCCTGGAAAAAGAAGCGTATGGTGCGGGGGGTCAGACCCCGCATGGGGTCTGACCCCTGTATCATCTCATCATGAAGCGAGCACGCCTTTTTACCCTTCTTGCCTCGGCCGCCGCGGCGGTATTGGTCACAGTTGCCCTGGCCCGCCAATTTTCGCCGAATGCGTCCGGCGCCAGGCTGCTGCATACCGAGCCTTCCGAATTCGCGCCTGTCCTGGTGTTCGAGGAGTTCGGCGAGCGCTGCATGAACTTCAACACCATCAAAGACTATGGGCGCCAGACCTGCATGCAGATCGATGACCCCGATCGGATGGTTTTTGCCTACACCCGGATGATGACCAGCGCCCTGTTCGTGAAGCCGGATCCGGCCAGGATCCTGTTCGTCGGCCTGGGCGGCGCGACGCTGCCCAAAGCGTTCGCCAAGATTCTTCCCGGCGCCACAATCGACACGGTGGAGATCGATCCGGCGGTCTTGCGCGTCGCCGAGCGTTTCTTCGGCTACGAACAAGGCCCCAGGCAGCGCGTGTTCCTGGAAGACGGCCGTGCCTTCGTCGAGAAAGCGCATCGAGAAGGCCGGCGCTACGACATGATCATGCTGGACGCCTTCGACGTCGATTACATCCCCGCGCACCTGCTCACGCGTGAATTCCTGGAGCATGTACGCGCCATCTTGTCGGAAGATGGCGTGCTCGTGTCGAATTCCTTCACCGCCAGCCGGATGTATGAGCGCGAATCCGCCACGTATGCGGCAGTGTTCGGCGATTTTTTCAACCTGCGCAGCGGTATCGCAGGCAACCGGGTGATCATTGCGACAAAAGCCGCATTGCCGGACGATGCGGTTCTGGCACGCAATGCGAAGAACCTGGCGGACAAGCTGGAGCCGTTCGGCATCAAGGCCGACGAGGCGCTGGAGCGCTACAACCGGCGCCGGGATTGGGATCCCGAAGCGCCTGTCTTGGTGGATCAGAAATAGGAGGGGTCGGACCCCATACGGGGTCCGACCCCTTTGTTTGGAAATGTGTGGGGGTCAGACCCCGTACGGGGTCTGACCCCTTCATCTGGGCAGGAGTCTGCCCCCCTCCCAAGCTATGCTTCGCGCAGCACTTTGGCCAGCGTCGAGAACAATTGCTCCATTTGGGCGTCTTCGATGATCAGCGGAGGCGACAGCAGCATGGTGTCGCCCGAAGCGCGGATCAGGCAGCCCGCTTTCAGGCAGGCTTTATGCACTTGCTGGGCGCGTTGGCCGGGCTTGCCTTCGATCGGGGCCAGCTCGACGGCCGCGAGCAAGCCTATGTTTCGCACGTCCACGACATGGGGTTCGCCCTTCATGGAATGAGCCAGGGCTTCCCAGCGAGGGGAAAGTGCCTGGGCGCGCGAGAACAGCTGGTTTTCCTGATAGTGCCGAAGCGCGGCCAGCCCGGCGGCGGCGGCAAGGGGATGGCCGGAATAGGTATAGCCATGCGGAAGCTCGATGCCGCTGTTGCCGGACTGCATGAACGCTTCGTAGATGGGTTGGCGTACGAAAGTGGCGCCCATGGGGACGGCGCCGTTGGTCAGGCCTTTTGCGCTGATGATGAGATCGGGCAGCACGCCGAAGTACTCGCATGAAAGCATGCCGTCGATGCGACCGAAGCCGGTGATCACTTCATCGAAGATCAGCAAGATGCCGTGCCGGTCGCAGATTTCGCGCAGCTTTGGCAGGTAGTCCTTCGCGGGCACCAGCACGCCGGTGGAGCCCGCTACCGGCTCGACGATGACTGCCGCCACGGTGGATGGATCATGCAACTGCAGCAGTCGCTGCAGGGCGTCGGCCAGCTCGGCGCCCCAGTCGGGCTGGCCCCGGGAATAGGCCATGCGGCTGCGGTCGTACGTATGTGGAAGATGCAGGACGCCCGGAAGCAGCGGCCCGTAAGGCCGCCGGTGCCCTGATATGCCGGAGACGGACAGGCCGCCGAAGCCCACGCCGTGGTAGTCGCGCTCACGCCCGACGAGACGGTAGCGATGTCCTTCGTTGCGGGCCCGATGATAAGCCAGGGCGATCTTCAGCGCGGTGTCGACCGCTTCGGATCCTGAATTGGAAAAGAAGACATGCGAGATATCGCCGGGCGCCGCATCGACGAGCGCATTGGCGTATTCGAACACGATGGGGTGGCCCATCTGGAACGAGGGCGCATAGTCGAGCTCGTCGGCGGTCTGCTGGATGGCGCGCACCACGGGCTCGCATCGGTGCCCCGCATTCACGCACCATAGTCCGGCGATGCCGTCCAGGACGGGCGACCCGTCGGCGCGGTAGTAGTACATGCCTTCCGCGCGGGAGAAAAGCTCGGGATTGGATTTGAACCGCTGATTGGCCGTGAAGGGCATCCAATAGGCTTCCAGCGGGGGCGGAGAAATGATCGGGGCGGCGCTCATGAGAACTCACCTGCAAGTTTAGGTGGCTCTATTTTGTACTAAACAAATATTTAATGCAATTGACTGGCTGGAAGATCGACTCCGTGGCGGGTTCTCAGCTTTTGGCCAATGCCGACAGCAGATGCCTGCGCATCAGGGCGGCGGCCCACTGCCGGTCATTGCTTTCTATGGCGTCCAGGATCTCGAGATGTTCGCGCGACGCTTCCATGACGTGATCGTGGCGGTAAAAGGCATCGTGTTCCTCCAGCCGCCGCAATTGCGTTTGCTGCTGAAGCGCCGAGACGATGAAGCGATTGCCCGAAAAGCGCGCCAGCATTTCGTGAAACGAGGCATTCAGGCGGAAGAACTCTGCAGCGGAGATGCTGTCTTGAGACCGTGTCAGCAGCTCGGTGAACGCTGATCGGCTGCGGCGCATTTCTTCCGCGTCCGCTTGAAATCCGGGTTCGAGCAAGCCGCCGCATTCTATGATGATGCGATAGCGGTAGCTTTCCGTGAGCGCTTCCCCCGAGTCCAGGGCGGGCAGGAACTGCCAGCCGCGCCCCGGCCTCTTCTCGATCAGGTTTTCCGAGGTCATGCGCGAAAGCACATTACGCAGCACGGCGGCAGAGCAGCCATAACGCCGCAGCAGGTCTTTTTCGATCAGGGTGTCAGGCAGCTGCTTGCGCGCCCTGTCTTGTATGAGCGCGCGGTAGAGGGCGTCGGCGCTGGCGCCGTCTTCATCGTCGTCGAGCGCCTGCAAGGAGGCTGTTTCGCCGGCATGGTGGACGAAGTAGCCGCTGTTGGAGCGGTAATGGATGGCGCCGTGGCTGGCCAGAAGCTTCAAGGCGCCCCTGATGGGCGTGCGTGATACCTGAAACATGTCGGCCAGGGCCTCTTCGCCCAAATGCGAGTCGGCGGGAAATGCGCCGTCGGCAATGTGCGCCGCGATGCGGCGAGCCAGGTCGCGCTGGAGGGGAGTGGGCCTGTGTGTGGTCATGGCGTAGTGTAACGGGGTTTTCCCTTAGTGGGAATTATATTGCACTTAATTTGATTTTAGTACATTATTGCCACCGTAGAGTACTTTCATATCGCAGGAATCCAGCATGTCTATTGCGCAATCCGACGCCAACACCTTTCCGCTGGTCGAAGTCAGCGGTAGCCCATACGAGCGCGGGCGTCAGCATGGCGCCGCCGTACCTGACCGCATTCGCGCCAGCGTCGCCCTGTACAAAGGCCAGCTGGACCGGCGCGGCGTCACGCCGCAGCGCTTGCAGCAGCTTGCGCAAGCCATGGAAAAAACCATTGCCGACTACGACGAGGCCTATCTGGAGGAACTGCGCGGCATCGCCGTCGGCGCCCGGCTCAGCCTTGCCGAGATCATCACTGTCAATTGCCGGACCGAAATGATGTTCGGCCATGGCGCATTGGCCCAGGCCCCCCAAGAGCCCGACGACGGCTGCACGGGCATCATCGTGCTGCCCGAAGCCAGCGCCAACGGCAAACTCTTGCATGCCCACAACTGGGATTGGCGCCAGGAATGCGTCGACACGGGCATCGTGCTGCTCATGCGGCGCAGCGACGGGCCCGATCTCCTTACCTTTACCGAAGCCGGCGCATTGGCCAGGCATGGGTTCAACAGCGCCGGTGTGTCGCTCAGCGGAAACTTCCTGGGCTCCGACCGCGACTACCAGCAGCCCGCCGAAGTGCCCCTGGTGCTGGTGCGCCGGAAAATGCTGGAATCGGCCAATATCTGCGCCGCCATGAAAGTCCTGTGGGGCGCGCGCCGGTTCTGCTCCAACAACCTCATGCTGGCACAGGCGGAGGGCGAAGCAGTCAACCTGGAATGCGCCCCCGACGAAATATTCTGGCTGACGCCGGTCGACGGCATTCTGGTGCATGCCAATCATTGGCTCTGCCCGGCGGCCCGCGCCAAGCTGCAGGATACCGGCCTGGCCATGACACCCGATTCCATCTACAGGCAGCGCCGCGTCTCGGCAGCGATGCACGGCAGGTCCGGCGGCATCGACTGGGACACCATCAAGGCAGCGCTGGCCGACGATTTTGCCAAGCCCGACGGGGTGCTGCGCTATCCGAAGCCGTCCAGCTTCGACAGCATATCCGCCACGGTGGCGACCACTTGCATGGAACCGGCGTCCGGCTTCATGCATATCGCCCGCATGCCTTACGCCCCGCCCCGGCACTTCGCCAAATACCAACTTTGAGCCCAGCGCGCTTTGCGGGCACGCCGCGCCGCGCCACCCAGGAGACGACCATGCCGAACATCGCCTACCCCCGCGCCAGCCTGTACGCGCGCCAGCTATCTGCCGCCATCGCGCTCGTTCTGGCCTCTGCGGCGACACCCGCGGCGGCCCAGAAGGCCGCCGATATGCTGCGTGTCCAGATCAATGCCGATCTCAGGTCCAGCAATCCCGGCGTGAACCGCGACGACAATACCGACGCGGTCCTGCTGCACGTGACGGAGGGTCTCGTGGCCCTGAAGGAAGACCTTTCCGTCGGGCCTTTGCTGGCCTCGGACGTGAAGGTGTCGGACGACGGCCTGACCTATACGTTTACCCTGCGCGACGGCGTCCGCTTCCACAATGGCGCGGCATTTACGTCCGAAGACGTGGTCTGGAACTGGAAGCGGTACCTGGATCCCAAGACGTCATGGCGCTGCCTGCCGGAGTTCGATGGGCGCGGCATGACGAAAATCCTGTCCGTGGAATCTCCCGATCCGAAAACCGTCGTGTTCACCCTCGACCGGCCCTCGGCGCTGTTCCTCAACAATATGGCCAGGCCCGACTGCGGGGGGTCGGCCATCATGCATCGCGACTCTGTCGACGCCTCGGGCCAGTGGCAAGCGCCCATCGGAACCGGACCGTACAAGATGGGGGAATGGAAGCGCGGCCAGTACCTCGAACTCCAGCGTTTTGACGAATACGCATCGCTGCCCGGCGGGGGCGACGGCTATACCGGCGGCAAACAGGCAAAGGTCAAGACCCTGCGCTACATGGTGATACCGGATTCGTCGTCGGCCAAGGCGGCCTTGTACAGCGGCGCCATCGATGTATATGCGACCGCCAGCAGCGCCGACGTGCCCGAGTTGCGCAAGCGCCAGGATGTGCAGACGGTTGTCAGTCCCTCCATGAACATGGTGGCATTGCTGCTCCAGACGCAGGACCCATTGCTGAAGGACGTGCGCATCCGCAGGGCGCTGGCGCTATCGCTGGACTTGCCCATGATCGCCCAGACCGTCACCGAGGGCATGTCCGAGGCCAACAGTTCCGTGGTGCCAACCAGCAGCCCGTTCTACGACAAGGAACAGGCCGCCGCCTACAAGCGCGATCTGGCCGAGGCGCGCAAGCTTCTGAAAGAGGCAGGCTACAAGGGCCAGCCCATCAAGATGATCACCAACAAGCGTTACCCCGCCTGCTTCGATTCCGCCGTCCTGGCGCAGGCGATGGCATCGGAGGCCGGCATCAACCTCGAGCTCGAAGTGCTGGACTGGGCCACGCAGCTGGATCGCTACGGCAAGGGCGATTATCCCACCATGGCCTTCACCTACTCCGCACGGCTGGATCCCTCGCTCAGCTTCGAAATGATCTCGGGCGACAAGCAGAAGCAACCGCGCAAGGTATGGGACGACCCCGACATGGCCAAGCTGCTCGCGGAAAGCATGCGCGAAGCCGATACCGGCAAGCGCCAGGCCATCTTCGACCGGATGCATGCGGCCATGCTGAAGGAAGTGCCCATCATCGTGCTCTACAACGGCACCAACGTGACGGGGCTGCGCCAGGGGGTCGAGGGCTACAAGGGCTGGGCGGCCGACAAGCCCCGATTCTGGAACGTAGGCTTCAAATGACGGCTGTGCCGGGTCGTAGGACATAACGATGTTAGCTTATCTTGCACGACGCATTGCGCAGACCATTCCCACGTTGCTGCTGGTTGCGCTGGCGGTATTTGCGCTGTTGCGGCTCATCCCCGGAGACCCGGCCCAGCTGATGCTGGGGGATGGCGCCGACGCCGAATCGCTGGCCAGGCTGCGCGAGCAGATGGGACTGACCGGCTCCTTGCCGACGCAGTTCATGCGCTGGCTGGCTGCCGTGCTGCGGGGCGACTTCGGCCACTCCCTCAGCGACGGGCAGCCGGTGCTGCCCGTCATCATCGAGCGTTTCCAGGTCAGTGCCACCATCGTCGTAGTGGCTGTCGCCATTGCCGTGTGCATCGCCGTGCCCGCCGGGCTGGTGGCCGCATGGAAGCAGAACAAGGCGCTGGACGTCGGCATCGTCATGACGGCGACCCTGCTGCTGTCCATCCCGAGCTTCTGGCTGGGCATGCTTCTCTTGCTATTGTTCGGCCTGCACCTGAACTGGCTTCCCGTCGTGGGCTACATGGCGCTGACCGACAGTTTCTCGCAAGGAATCCTGTATGTGATCCTGCCGATCGCCACGTTGGCCATGGTCGAAACGGGCGTATTCACGCGCATGTCGCGCGCCAGCGCCATCGAGGTCCTGCGCCTGGAGTATGTTGCCCATGCCCGGGCCAAGGGCGTGCCCGAGTCCAGCGTATTGCGCCGCCACGTCCTGCCCAATGCCTTTGCGCCCACCTTGACGCTCATCGGCTTGATGCTGGGCAATCTGCTGGGCGGCATTGCCGTGCTGGAAACCGTGTTCACCCTGCCTGGACTAGGCCGTCACCTGGTCGACGCCATCTTTGCCCGTGACTACCCCGTCATTCAGGGGTGTTTGCTGTTCACCGCGCTGATATACGTTTGCGTGAACCTCGTCGTGGACTTGTGCTACCCCTTGTTTGACCCACGCGTGACAGCGCAGTAGGACGGATCATGAAGCGTATTCAAATCAACACACTCATAGGCGGGGTGCTGATCGGCGTCGTTGGGCTGTTGGCTCTGACGGCCGTTTTCTGGACGCCATACGATCCCCTGGCCTTGAACCTGCGTGCGCGGCTGCAAGCGCCCAGCTCCATGTACTGGCTGGGTACCGATGAATTCGGCCGCGATGTGCTCAGCCGCATCATGCAGGGAGCGGCCACGAGCTGGCTGCTGTCCATCGTTACCGTATCGATCGCGGTTGTGGCCGGAGCGCTCATCGGCGGCGTGGCGGGATTCCTCCGGGGGCCGACCGACAGGGCCTTGATGATGGTCAACGATGCGCTCCTGGCATTTCCGGGCATTCTGCTCGCCATGGGCATACTGGTCATCGTCGGCCCAAACAAGTGGGGCATCGTATTGGCCTTGTCGCTGGCGTACACGCCATCGGTGGTGCGCGTCGTACGGGGCTCCGTGCTTTCCATCCGTGAAAAAGAACACATAGAGGCCTCCCGCATCATGGGGAATTCCGAGTGGTACACCATGTGGCGGCATATTCTGCCCAACTGCATCGCGCCCGTGGCCGTGCTGGCAACCAGCATGTTCGGATGGGTGCTCCTGTCGGAAAGCGCGCTGAGTTTCCTGGGACTGGGTGTGCCGCCTCCGGCGCCAACCTGGGGCAACATGCTGGCCGGCGCCCGCACCTATATGAACACGGCGGTGTGGCTGGGTATTGCTCCAGGCCTGTGCATTGCAATGACACTGCTTGGCGTCAACCTCCTGGGCGACAGCCTGCGTGATCGTCTCGATCCGAGGATGGCCCGATGAACGCAGCACACGAAACACTGCTGCAGGTGCGTGGCCTGTCGCTGCGGGCTCAGGCAAGCGGACAAGCCATCGTCAAGGGCGCCGATTTCGATGTCCGACCCGGCGAGTTCCTTGCGATCGTGGGGGAATCGGGCAGCGGCAAGACCATGGTCGCTCGCGCAATCATGGGCTTGACGCCGCCGGGCGTGGAAGTATCGGGCGGTCAGATCCTGTTCGACGGTCACGACCTCTTGCAATGCTCGCCCAAGCAACTGCAGGCCTTGCGCGGCGCACAGCTGGGCATGGTCTTTCAAGAGCCCATGGTGTCCCTCAACCCCGCGCATCGCATCGGCGCACAGATGGCCGAGGGTCTGAAGCTGCACACGCGTCTCACCGGCAAGGAGATCCGGCAAAAGTGCATCGACATGCTCCGTCGCGTGCGCATCGAAGACCCGGAGCGTTGCCTGGAAGCCTACCCGCACGAGTTTTCCGGAGGCATGCGCCAGCGCATCATGCTGGCCAGCGTCATGCTGCTGCAGCCGCGCCTGCTGATCGCCGATGAACCCACGACGGCGCTGGACATGCTGGCCCAGCGCGAAGTCCTGGACCTCATGGTGGAACTGGCCACCCAGGAGCGCACGGCCGTCATTCTGATCACCCACAACCTGGGCCTGGTGTCACGCTACGCCCAGCGCGTCATGGTGATGTGTCGTGGCGACGTGGTCGAAACCGGCAGTGTGCGGCAGGTGCTGCAGTCTCCTGCGCATGAATACACGCGCAGCCTGCTTGCCGCCTTGCCGAAGCCCGGGCAGGCCCGGTCTCATCGCGCCTGCGGCGACGTCGTCATTCGCGTTCAGGATCTGCAGGTCATCTATCCTGGCTCGCGAAAAGGATTATTCGGCCGGCATGCGCCTCATCATGTGCTCAAGCAAGTCAGCCTGGACGTCCATGCCGGCGAGACCGTGGCGGTCGTCGGCGGCAGCGGCTCGGGCAAGACGACGCTGGGCCGGGCCATCCTGGACGTGGTCCCGACTTCGGGAGGACGCGTGCTGTACCGGGGCGTCAATGTGGGCGATGCCCGGGGAGCGGACCGCCACCGTTTCCGGTTGGGTTGCCAGCTGGTTTTCCAGGATCCTTATTCGTCGCTGGATCCTCGCATGCGCGTCCATGCCATCGTTGCCGAGCCCCTGCGGCTCGTTCCCGACCTGGATGCGCGCGAAAAGAAGCGCCGTACGGACGAAACCCTGGACGAAGTCGGGCTGCTGCACCTGGCCCAGCGCTGGCCGCATGAGCTTTCGGGCGGACAGCGCCAGCGCGTCGCCATCGCGCGGGCCCTGGTCCGCCGTCCTGAATTCGTCGTGGCGGATGAGCCGGTATCGGCGCTGGACATGACCATACAGGCGCAGGTACTGGCGCTTTTCCGCGACCTGCAGGCGCATCACGGCTTCGCCTGCATGTTCATCAGCCACGACTTGATGGCGGTCGAGCAAATCGCCGAAAGAGTGGTCGTCATGGAAAAGGGCAGCATCGTGGAACAAGGCCCGACAGCCCAGGTGCTCGTCTCTCCGCGTCATCCCTATACCCGGGCGCTGCTCGATGCGGCTCCGGCGGTGGAGACCGGCGACGGCGCCTTGATCGGCGGCGACGGAAAGTTGTGTCTGCATATTGCTGGAGCATACGCGAAGGGGGGCTGAGGCCGATGGATGCTGTATGCTGTGTCATGCGCTTTGCATACCACCCCAGTCATTCAGGGAGTCCCCATCATGGCTAAAGGTCAGGTCCGCGGCAATAAAGAGCCCAAGAAGCCCAAGCAGCCGCCCAAGCCCGTCATTCCTGCGTCGGGAGCAGGCACAGCCCCTTTCAAGGGGGGCTCACGCATATCGGATCCAAAACGAAAATAGGTACCTCGCCCTGGAGCGACAGGGCGCCGGTCAGGCACGAACTTTTTGGCACAGAGCGGCTCGCTCAGCACGCGCGCAGCCTGGCGCTGGATCAAGTTGTTACAGCCAGGCCGCGCAGGGCGTCTTCATTGCGAAAGCGCCTCGATCAAAATGCCGCTGTCTTGTTGTCGGCCTATCGCTCGAGTGCGATGGAACTGGAAGCCGGCCGCGGCATCGAGCCAGCGGCCGAATGGCTGCTCGATAATTATCATGTGGTCGAAGAACAAATCTGGCAGATCCGCGATGATCTGCCTCCGGGTTTCTATCGCCAATTGCCCAAGCTCGCCTCGGGACCGTTTGCAGGCTACCCGCGTGTTCTGGGCGTCGCATGGGCGTTCGTCGCCCATACCGACAGCAATTTCGATCCCGATGCGTTGCGGCGATTCATTGCGGCCTATCAGTCCGTGCAATTGCTCACGATCGGCGAACTCTGGGCAGTTGCCATAACCCTGCGCATCGTCTTGGTCGAGAACCTCAGGCGTCTGGCTGATGAAATCGTTGCGGGCCGCAAGGAGCGCAACGAGGCCGATGAGCTTGCGGACAAGCTGTTGAAATTCGACGGGCGATACGATAAGCGGGACTTTCCCGGCAATTCCCGGATACGGGCGCCGCTTTCGGAAATGTTCGCGGCTCAGCTCAGCAAGCGCTTGCGCGACCAGGATCCGCGCGAAACGCCTGCGTTGGCGTGGCTGGATGAACAGCTGGGCTCGCAAGGCACAAGCCGGGACGACGTGGTGCAGCAAGCGCAGCAACGGCAAGGGGCATCCAACGTCAGTGTGCGCAATGTCATCACCAGCATGCGCCTGATCTCCGATATCGACTGGGCGGACTGGTTTGAAAGCGTGAGCATGGTCGACGAGAGGCTTAGGGAAGCGAGCGCATTCGGTGAGATGGATTTTGCCACGCGCGATCTCTATCGCAAAGCCATTGAAGACCTAGCGCGAGGCGCCCATATGACCGAAATGGAGGTGACGGAGGCTGTCCTAGCGGCTGCCGCGAAGGCGCAGGCAGCGGCCAAAGACGAGGACAGGGAACGGCAGGGCGACCCGGGATACCACTTGATCGCACAAGGACGAGCCCTGTTCGAAGCCGAGATAGCGTATACACCGCCCGGGCGCTTGCGTCTGAACCGCCTCGCGATACGCAGTGGGATGGCCGGCTACGTCAGCGTCATCCTGGGAGGAACGGCCATTGTGTCCTGGCTCGCGCTTTCGGCGATATGGTCGCAGGGCATGGCGGCGGGCGTCGTCTTCTTATTCACGCTTCTTTCGCTGTTTCCGATTACCGAAATGGTGACGGCGCTCACGAATCGGGTGATTACCTGGAATTTCGGCGCTTCTGTCCTGCCGGGCATGGACCTGAGCGCCAACGTGCCGGAACAATGTAGAACCGTGGTGGCGGTGCCCACTCTTCTGACCAGCGAAGCCGAGCTGTTGGCCCAGATCGAGCAGCTCGAGGTGCATTATCTATCGGGGAGCGGCGGCGACATGGTTTTTGCGCTGCTTACCGATGGCTTGGATGCCGAGACGGAAACGACACCGAACGATACCGCGTTGTTGGCGGCGGGAGCCGCCGCGATTACGAAACTCAATGAAAGGCACGGGCCCGCGGCGGCGGGAAGCCGGTTCCTGCTGTTGAACCGGCGCCGGCTCTACAACCCATCTGAAGGGAAGTGGATGGGCTGGGAGCGGAAGCGCGGCAAATTGCATGAACTGAACCGTTTGCTGCGCGGAGCGGAAGACACCAGTTATGCGCCCATCCCGCAATTGGCCCAGCGATTGCCGGTCAATGTGCGTTATGTGATTACGCTGGATGCTGATACCCGGCTGCCAAGGGATACCGCTCAGAAGCTCATCGGCAAGATGGCGCATCCGCTGAACCGTCCCCTTTTCGATGCGGCTGCCCAAAGAATCATGGCCGGGCATGCGATTCTCCAGCCGCGGGTGACCCCGTCGCTGCCGTTGCATCCTGATGGCTCCGTATATCAGCGCCTGTTCTCGAGCCCAGGGGGATTGGATCCTTATGCGGCGGCCGTGTCCGACGTCTACCAGGACCTGTTCGGCGAAGGATCCTACACGGGAAAAGGAATATACGAGATAGATTCGTTCGAGGCGGCTCTCGCCGGGCGCGTCCCTGAAAACGCCATGCTCAGTCATGATTTGTTCGAAGGCGTATTCGCCCGGGCCGGCCTGGCTTCGGATGTCGAGGTGGTCGAAGAATTCCCGGCCCGTTACGATGTGGCGGCCAAGCGAACGCATCGATGGACGCGCGGGGATTGGCAATTGCTCCCCTGGCTGTTTGGACGGCGCGCGGGCAATCGTGCCGTGCCTTCGGTGGGCAGAGGAAAGATGTTGGATAATCTGCGCCGCTCGGTGCAGGCGCCGGCCAATTTCCTGGCGTTGGGCGCGGCATGGATGCTGCCTATGCCGGCCGCCTTCGCGGCGACGGCGCTCATCGTGCTGTGTGCGGTGGTCCCCGTCATATTGCCCGCTTTTAGTTCGATGCTGTTTCGCCGACGCAGTGTGTCGTTGCGTGGCCGGATGTCTTTGTTCGCCCAGGATATCTACTTGGCGGGCGGACAAGTGCTGGTGTCATTCACGTTCCTGGCCGATAGCGCATGGAGGATGTCCGATGCGATTATCCGCACGCTGGTCCGGTTGTACCTCACCGGTCGCCACTTGCTGGAGTGGACGACGGCAGCGCAGTCCGCGGGTGGCGCGAGGCTGGACATGGGCGGCTTCTACCGCTTGATGTGGCCAAGCGCTTGCCTTGCCGTGGCGATGGCGGTGGCGGTGCTGCTGGTGGAGTCGGGCTCCTGGCCGCTCGTCTTGCCTTTTACGGCACTTTGGTTAGCTGGCCCGGCCTGCGCCTGGTGGGTGAGCAGGCCACGGGCGTTGGCGTCCGAGTTGATTGTGTCGGCAAGCACTGCTGTCGCGTTGCGCCGCAGCGCCCGCCAAACCTGGCGATACTTCGAAGTCTTCGTGACGGTGGACGACCATATGCTGCCGCCCGACAATTTTCAGGAAACGCCGGATCCCGTTCTGGCCCGGCGTACTTCGCCGACAAATATCGGGCTGTATCTGCTGTCCACGGTCGCGGCCCACGATTTCGGCTGGGTAGGCATGGAGCGCAGTATCGATCGGCTGGAAGAGACGCTCGCCACGCTGGACAAGATGGAGCGCTTCAAGGGGCATTTCTTCAATTGGTACGCCACCGACGACCTTCGGGTTCTGGAGCCGGCTTATGTATCCTCCGTCGATAGCGGGAACCTTGCCGGCCACTTGATCACCCTGGCCAATGCCTGCGATGGCTGGATCAGCAACTACGTCAGCCCGAACGTCCGGCAAGGACTGGGAGATCATCTGGCGCTGGCGCGCGATGCGCTGAGCGGGCTTGCCGTTCCAGTTGGCCGGCGCGTTGAGCAACTTGCCGGCACGCTTGAAGAAATCGAGAGCTTGTTGAAGGAACCGGACTTGCTTCTTTTATTGCCGGTGCTCAGGAGGTTGACGGACAAGGCGGTTCGGGCGTCCCAGTCGTTTATGACGGATACGGCGGAGGGGCATGGAGGCGGGGACCTGGTTTTCTGGACTCATGCCCTGGCAACTACCGTGCGGGAATTCGGCCAGGAGGCGCAGGCGACCACGCCCGCAGGCCAGACGCTGAACGCTCGTCTGCGGGCCTTGGCGGACCAAGCGCGAGGCATGGCCCTGGACATGGATTTCGCTTTCCTGCTGAACTCCGAGCGAACGCTGCTCTCCATCGGGTACTCGCGTGCCGACAACACCCTGGATGCCAGCTGCTACGATCTTCTGGCTTCGGAATCACGCCTGGCCAGTCTGTTCGCCATTGCAAAGGGGGATGCGCCGACGCGACACTGGCTGCGGCTAGGACGCACCTCGACACCTGTCGGGCGCGGTTCGGCGCTCATTTCGTGGTCGGGCTCGATGTTCGAGTATCTGATGCCTTCATTGATCATGCGCGCGCCAGTTGGCAGCCTGCTTGAACAAACCAACCGGCTTGTCGTGCAGCGCCAGCGAGCCTATGCGGCCGAGCATGGGATCCCATGGGGTTTTTCCGAGTCCGCCTATAACGCTCGCGATATAGAGTTCACATATCAATACTATAACTTCGGCGTGCCTGGCCTCGGATTGAAACGAGGGCTTTCTGAAGACAAGGTTGTCGCGCCCTATGCAACGGGTTTGGCGGCAATGGTCGATCCCGAGCGCGCGCGTGAAAACTTTGACGGCCTGGCGCGATTGGGCGCCCTGGGCCGCTATGGCTTTTACGAGGCGCTCGACTTTACCTCCACCAGGCTGCCGGAGGGGCATTCGCTGGTTATTGTCCGCAGCTTTATGGCGCATCACCAGGGCATGACCATTGTGGCCATCGCCAATACCCTGATGGATGGGCAGATGCGCTCGCGCTTCCATCGGGAGCCCATGATCCAGGCTTGCGACCTGCTGCTGCAAGAGCGCGTGCCGCGAGATGTCGCCGTGGCCCATCCTCGCGCGGAGGAAGTCAAGGCGTCTGGGTCGCGGCCCGATGTGGCGTCGTTCGGCATACGCAGATTCGACCGTCTGCCGGCTGGGCCTCCCCAGACCCATTTGCTTTCCAATGGACGGTATACGGTCATGCTGACCGCCGCCGGCGGAGGCTACAGCCGATGGCGCGACCTTGCCGTGACGCGCTGGCGCGAGGATGCCACCCGCGATAATTGGGGTTCGTACATTTTCCTGCGCGATATGCAGCGCGGCATCGCATGGTCGTCCATGCCGCAGCCTAATGGGAGCGACAAGCCGCAGGTGCAGGTGGAATTCTCCGAGGACTGGGCGGAGTTCTTGCGTCGCGACGGCTCGCTGACCACGACCACGCAAGTGCTGGTTTCGGGGGAAGACGATGGAGAAGTGCGCCGCGTGTCGCTTGTGAACAGCGGCCGATCGACTCGGGAAATCGAGGTCACGTCGTATGCGGAGCTGGTGCTGGCGCCGCCGGCATCCGATCGCGCCCACCCGGCGTTCTCGAAGATGTTTATCGTCACGGAGTTCTTGCCCGAATACGGCGCCCTGATCGCAACCAGGCGTCCTCGTTCACCGGATGAGCCGCGGGTCTGGGCCGCGCATTTCGCCGTCATCGACGGACCACCGGTCGCCCCGGTGCAATACGAAAGCGACCGGGCGCGGTTCATGGACCGCGCCGACTCATCGGCATTGCCCAATGTGGTCGCCCAGGGGCGGCCCTTGTCCAACACGACCGGCACGATTCTTGATCCGGTGTTCTCGCTCAGGCACAGCGTACGGGTCGCGGCGGGGCAGATGCAGCGGATTTCATTCTGGACCGTCGTGGCGGACACGCGCGTCGCCTTGCTGGACCTCATCGACAAGCATCATGACCGCAGTGCGTTCGAGCGAGCCAAGACCTTGGCCTGGACGCAGGCGCAGGTCCAGCTTCACCACTTGGGCATGCAGGCGGAGGAGGCGGCGGCGTTCCAGCGGCTGGCGGGGCCCTTGCTATACCCGGACTCCCGGTTTCGGGCGTCTTCAGCATTCATCGTCCGTGGCGCGGGCAGCCAGTCCTCGCTGTGGGCGCATGGCATATCCGGAGATTTGCCCATAGTGCTGGTAAAGATCGACGACGTGCATGACATGCCGTTGCTGCATCAGCTATTGCGCGCACATGAGTATTGGCGGATGAAAAGACTGGCAGTCGACCTAGTCATCATCAATGAACGCGCGTCCTCATACATACAGGATCTTCAGAACGCCATCGATACCGCTGTGCGCAGCAGCCAGGCCCGTCCCCGCGTCAAGGACGAGCTGGCGAAGGGGGCGGTCTATACCCTGCGCGCGGACCTGATGACGCTGCAGGGCAGGGAACTGATCCAGTCCGTGGCTCGTATCGTCCTGGCGGCTTCCCATGGCCTGGTGGCGGACCAGCTTGCACGTATCGCCGAAGCCTCGCCAAGGCGCAATCGGCCGCCGCAGCCGGTGGCGGAGCCTTTGATGACGCCGTTGCCTGGCGCGTCGGCGCTAAGCAGGCTCGAGTTCTTCAATGGCTTCGGCGGCTTTGACGGCCAAGGCAAGGAGTATGTCATGACGCTGCACGGACGCCTGACCACGCCGGCGCCCTGGATCAATGTCATCGCGAATGCGGGGTTCGGCTTTCAGGTCTCCGGAGATGGCAGCGCGTACACATGGTCCGAGAACAGCAGGGAAAGCCAGTTGACGCCGTGGTCCAACGATCCCATTGCAGATCCTTCGGGCGAGGTTTTTTATATTCGGGACGAGATCAGCGGGGATCTATGGAGCCCCACGGCGTCGCCCATGCGCAATCCCGCGCCATATATAGCCCGCCATGGATTCGGTTACAGCTGTTTCCAGCATCGTCATGGCGATCTTGCCAGCGAACTGCTGCAGTACGTACCTTTGCATGATCCGATCAAGATATCTCGGCTCACTCTCGTCAACCATTCCAATCAGTCTCGGAGGATTTCCGTTACGGCTTATGCCGAATGGGTATTGGGATCGGCGCGCAGCGCTACCGCGCCGTTTCTGATCACCAGCATAGACGAGGATACAGGGGCGTTGTTCGCGCGCAATCCATGGAGCCTGGACTTCGGGCAGCGTATCGCGTTTGCGGACATGGCGGGTCGCCAGGCCTCATGGACGGCGGATCGGCGCGAGTTTCTGGGTGACAACGGCCAGGTCGCCATGCCGGAAGCGCTCGCCGGCGCCGAAGTCCTGTCGGGTCGTTGCGGGGCCGCGCTGGACCCGTGCGCGGCGCTGCAAAGCACCGTCGAGCTCGCGCCGGGCAAATCATGCGAGCTGGTTTTCTTTTTGGGGCAATGCGATTCGGAGGCCGAAGCCAGCGCCCTGGTCACGCGCTATCGGCAGGCGGATCTCGATCAAGTTCTCGATGACGTCAAGGCGCACTGGGCCGGCGTGCTCGGAACCATCCAGGTCAAGACACCGGATCGAGCCATGGACATTCTCTTGAACGGTTGGCTGCTTTACCAGACCATCGCATGCCGGCTCTGGGCGAGATCGGCCTTCTACCAAGCCAGCGGCGCATATGGGTTCCGGGACCAGTTGCAAGACAGCATGTCGCTCATGTTCGCCATGCCGGAGTTGGCCCGCAAGCAGTTGCTGCGCGCCGCTTCACGCCAGTTTGCGGAGGGGGACGTGCAGCATTGGTGGCTTCCTCAATCGGGGCAGGGCGTAAGAACCCGGATTTCGGACGATAGGGTCTGGCTGGCTTTTGCCGCGGCCAATTATGTGGAGCGTAGCGGTGAAGAGGCCGTGCTGGATGAGCAGCTGGGCTTTCTAGAAGGGCCGATCCTGGGCAGCGAAGAGCATGACGCCTTTTTCCAGCCTTCGCGCTCTGAAGACCGGGCGACATTGTTCGAGCACTGTGCCCGTGGCCTTGATCAATGCATGGCTTTGACTGGGATACATGGCTTGCCGCTCATTGGCACCGGCGACTGGAACGACGGCATGAGCAGAGTGGGGCAGGAGGGTCGCGGCGAGAGCGTATGGCTGGGTTGGCTGTTCATCCGCAGCGTGGAGATGTTCGAGCCTTTTTCCAGCGTGCGTGATCCGGAACGCGCTTCGCGCTGGCGCGGGCATGCCGACCGAGTGCGCGCGGCCATCGAAACCCATGCCTGGGATGGCGAGTGGTATCGGCGCGCAACCTTCGATGACGGCACCTGGCTTGGTTCGCGCGACAGCCAGGAATGCAAAATAGATTCCATTGCGCAATCGTGGGCGGTGCTTTCGGGCGTCGCGCAACCCGAGCGGGCCGCCTTGGCGATGGCCAGCTTTGAAAGGCACTTGCTGCGTCGGGAAGATCGACTGGCGTTACTGTTTACGCCGCCCTTTGATGAAATTTCCCATGATCCTGGTTACATCAAAGGATATCCGCCCGGACTGCGCGAGAACGGCGGGCAGTACACGCATGCGGCATTATGGGCGGTCCTGGCCTATGCGAAGCTGAAAGAAGGAGACAAGGCAGCTGAACTCTTCGCGCTGCTCAATCCCATTAATCATGCGCATACGGTCGAAGATGCCCGGCGCTACAAGGTCGAGCCCTATGTGGTGGCAGCCGATGTGTATTCAGCGTCTCCGCATGTCGGGCGTGGAGGCTGGACTTGGTACACGGGCTCGGCGGGTTGGATGTATCGTGCAGGGGTCGAAGGGATTTTAGGTGTGCAGCGAGAAGGCGGGTTCATTTCCGTGAACCCGTGCATACCGGTCACGTGGCCGGGTTTCGAAGTGGCCTTGACAATGGGCGGCAGTCATTATGAGATCCGGGTGGACAACGCGTCGAAGCGTGGCTCGGGCGTGACAGAGGCGGTCATGGACGAGGTCGCGCTCGAATGCCCACGCGGAAAGATACGGCTGCCGTTGGACGGGCGGCGGCACACGGTGCTTGTCACTCTTTGAACATTTGCGCAGCGCCAAGGGGCCCGACCCTGTACGGGCTCAGACCCCCTTTTCGCCCAGGGTCCGACCCCTCAACCTCGGCCTCATTCCAGATAAACGTCGAAATCCCTGAGCTGGGCTTCGCTTCGCTTGATTTCCTCCAAGCTGGCAGTGCCGCCGTCCGCAACCAGCAGGGCCACCAGCATCTGGGCGACGGAAAGGGCGGGCACCACCGAAGGAAAGAGCGATGGCGTGGTGTTGGCGACCACGATCAGCGCATCGGCGTGGGAAGCGATAGGCGACACCACGCTGTCAGTGACGGCGATCACTTTCAGGCCGCGTTCGCGGGCGAAGCGCACCGCCGCCACCGAATCCCTGGCATAGGGCTCATAACTGAATATCATGAGCGCGTCTTCCTGGCGCGAGCGGCGCAGCTCGTCGGCGAATATGCCGCCGACGCCTGAAAGCAGCGTGGTGTTGCGCATGAACATGCCGCAGGCATAGTTGAAGTAGAACGCCGCCGGAAACAGGCTGCGCAGGCCCACGGTGTAAATGTGGCGCGCCTGTGAAAGCAGGTCGCGCGCGGTCGTCAGTGCCTTCATGGTGTCGGGCGCCGTCATGCCGCGCAGGCTGCCGGTATCGGCCTCAACGAGCTCCGCCAGCAGGCGCTCGGAGCCGTCGCCACCGTGCTGCTGCAGTGCCGTGGCGCGTTCGCTGAAAGACCCGGTGCCCTGCGCAAGCCATCCGCGATAGACGCTGCGCAATTGCTCGTAGCCCTCGAAACCGAGCTGGCGGGCAAGCCGATGCATGGCGCTCGCCTGCAGGCCCGCCTCGGAGGCCACTGTGCGCATGGAGTTCAATGCGATGGCTCGCGGGTTGTCGATCGCATAGCGCGCGGCACGCTGCAGCGTTGGCGATAACTGGTTGAACTGCTCTTTGATGAGCCTGTCGACCGCAAGCTTGTCCATCGATTCTCCCGCCGGCATTCAAGAACGCTATTGTAGGCCGCCCGCCGACTCGATCGCCGCATCGACGGCGGCGGCAAGCGTATCGGCCGCCGCCTCCAGTTCCGCCTGCGTGGTGAGGAAGGGGGGCGCCAGCAGAACGTGATCGCCCCGCACGCCGTCTATGGTACCGCCCCCGGGATAGCACGCCAGGCCGCGCGCCAGCGCTTCCTGCTTGATGCGCGCATGGAGGCGGACGCCTGGGTCGAACGGCGTGTCCGGTTCGCGTTGCGCCACCAGTTCTATGGCTTGGAAAAGGCCGCGCCCGCGTATGTCGCCGACATGAGGATGGTCGCCGAACCGTTCATTGAGCAAGCGGTTCAGGTATTCCCCCAACTGCGCCGAACGACTTGCCAGGCCGTCCCGTTCGATGATGTTCTGGACGGCCAGGGCGGCTGCGCAGGCGACGGGATGCCCGATATAAGTGTGGCCATGCTGGAAAGCGCCCGAACCCGAGACGATCGCATCCACGACCTTTTCCTGGGCCATGACCGCTGCAATGGGCTGGTAACCGCCTCCCAGTCCTTTCGCCAGGCAGAGCAGGTCGGGTTCCACGCCCTCCCGTGCAAAAGCATGGTAGGAACCTGTGCGGCCCAGCCCGCACATGACCTCGTCCAGGATCAGCAGCACGCCGTAGCGGTCGCATACGCCGCGAATCTTCTCGAAGTAGCCGGGCACCGCGCAGACCGCTCCGGCAGTGGCGCCCACCACCGTTTCCGCGATGAAGGCGCTGACGGTCTCCGGGCCCAGGGCGAGAATGGCATGTTCCAGTTCCTGGGCCAGCCGCGTTCCGTACGCATCGTCGGTTTCGCCCTCAAGGCGGTAGTGACGCGCAAAGCAAGGCGAAACGTGGTGGCTTTCCACGAGCAGGGGTTGATAGAGCGCCCGCCGGCCCTGATGGCCGCCGATGGCCAGCGCGCCCAGCGTGTTGCCATGGTAGCTCTGCATCCGACCTATGGTGTGGTGGCGGGTGCGTTCGCCGCGCTCGACATGATATTGACGGGCCATTTTCAATGCCGTCTCGACGGCTTCAGACCCGCTGGACAGGAAGTAGACATGGCGCAGGCCCGGGGGAGATTGCCTGGCCAAGGTCTCGGCCAAGTGTTCCGCGGGCTCCGAGCTGAAGAAGCTGGTGTGCGCATACTCGAGCTTGCGCAGTTGCCCGATCATGGCGTCGATGACTTCGGGGTGTCCGTGTCCCAGGCACGATACCGCCGCGCCGCCTGATCCATCGTAATAGCGTCGTCCCGACGCATCGATCAGAAAATTGGATTGCCCTTGCATTGCGATCTTCGGCGGGGTCAAAGGGTTGCGATGAAAAATATGCGTCATGTGGAGTTCCGGCGGTGTTGACTTGGCAATCAGAAAATCGGATCATATGTTCCATGATAGCAAAATATAGATCAAATGTTCACTTTAGTCCCATGCCATTATTTCCAACCAGAGGGGGCAACACCATGAAATCGCAATTCCAATCCCGCCATCGCAAGTCCGGCCATGCGGCCCTGCGCGGTATCGCAGCCGCCATCGCTTCCTGCGCGGCCGCCTTGTGTGCAACGCCGGTTGCCGCGCAGACATGGCCCGCCAAGCCCATACAGCTGATCGTGCCCTTCGGCGCCGGAGGCACCACCGACCTATTGGCCCGCATCGTGGCGGACGGCCTGTCCAAGCGGCTGAACCAGACCGTCGTCGTCGAGAACAAGCCGGGCGCGGGCGCGAATATCGGCGCGGCTGAAGTCGCGCGCGCCAAACCCGACGGCTATACCTTGATGATGGGCACGCCCGGCCCGCTGGCGATCAACCCTTATGTCTATCCCCAGATGAGTTTCGACCCGGCCAAGGATTTCGCCGCGGTTTCCTATGTGGCGGACGTCCCGAACGTCATCCTGACCAACCCGCAGTCCGGCCTCAAGAACATCGAAGACCTGCTCAAGAAGGCGAAAGCGGAGCCTGGCCTGCTCAATTGGGGGTCGCCGGGCGTCGGCAGCACCGGACACATATCGCTGGAACTGCTCAAGCAACTTTCGGGAGTGGACATTGCGCACGTCCCTTACAAAGGTGCCGCCCAGGCCACAACCGACTTGATTGCCGGCCACATCACCCTGTCGGGCGATAACGTTCCCACGGCGCTTGCGAACATACGCGCCGGCAAGGTGGTTCCCTTGGGCGTCGCCAGTGAGAAAGAGCTCGAAGTCCTTCCCGGCGTGAAGCCGGTGGGCGATACCGTGAAAGGCTATCTGCTCAACTCCTGGTTCGTCATCGTCGCGCCCGCCGGCACGCCCAGGGATATCGTCGACCGCGTCAGCCGGGAAATCGACGCCTTCGAGAAAGAGCCCGAAACCATCGAGAAATTCCGCGCACTGGGGGCCATTCCCGTAGGCGGCTCGCCCGAGCATCTGGCTGCGCATCTCAAGTCAGAGCAGAAGCGCTTTGGCGAGGTCCTCAAGAACATCAAGGCCGAGGGCAAATGAAGCGGAACCGATTGGCCGTCGCGCGCTTCTGGTACGAAGGCAACGCGTTCAGTCCAGCGCCGGCGGGCATGCCGGAGTTCGAGCAATACGAATGGATGGCAGGCCCGCAGGTGCTCGAGCTCATGCGAGGCACCGCGCATGAACTGGGCGCCGTTGCCGCCTTTGCCGACACGCATCCTGACTGGGAAGTCGTCGTTCTGCGTTGTGCCGCCGCGCTTCCCGCCGGTCCGATAGACGATGCGGTGTTCGAACGCTACATCGACGAGGTTCGGCAAAGCCTGGTGTCCGGGCAACAGGAAGGCGGCTGGGACGCCGTCTACCTGTCTTTGCATGGCGCCGCCATTACCACGACTCGCGAAACCCCAGAACTGGACATTGCGCGCATGGTCCGCGCGCTCCTTCCGCAGACGCCTATCGGTGCCAGTTTCGATCTGCATGGCAACCTGCCGCCGGAATGGGCGGACGTGCTGGACTACGCGTCCGCATATCGCACGCACCCTCATATCGACATGGCCGAAACCGCCGGGCGCGTGCTGGAAGCGCTGTTGCGCATTGCAAGCGGAGAACTCTCGACTCGCAAGGTGCTACTTAACGAACGCATCGTACTGCCCAGCATCAATATGCGCACCGCGGCGGGGCCGATGCGCCTGCTGGAAGAGGCGGCCCGCAATGCCGCGGCCGGCGCTGTACTCGATGTTTCCGTGTTTGGGGGATTTCCCTATTCGGACACCGCATATACCGGCGCTTCGGTATTTGCGATGAGCGACGCGACGCGCGATCCCTCGGGCGCAGAAGCGGCCGCGGCGGCCGGCAAGGTCATGGCAAGGATACGCGAGTCGGCGGATGAATTCCGCATGCAGCTACCCAATGCAAAAGAGGCGCTTGCGGCCGCGCTCGCAGACGCAAGACCTGGACTGATCGCCATCACCGACTCCGGCGACAACCCTTTGTCGGGCGGAGGCGCGGATACGCCCGAATTGTTTCGCGCGCTCGTGGCGGCGCGTCCCATGGTGCCGGCACTGTTCGCAAGCTTTGCCGATCCGGACGTGGCGCAGGCGGCGGCAACCGCCGGCATTGGCAGGAGCATGGACCTTACGCTGGGCGGCCGCCACGGTGCGCAGTTCGGAGAAGGGGTCCCCGTGCGGGCCGCCATCGAGCGCGTGACCGACGGGGAATTCCGGAATACCGGCCCCATGATGACGGGGGTAACGCGCTCTTGCGGCAAAAGCGTATTGCTGCGCCTGGAGGATCTTCCCAATGTACGCGTCATCGTCACCGAGCGCGTCACCCCGGCGGACGACCCGGCCTTCTACGCCTTGCATGGCGTGGATCCCGCACAGCTACGCATATTGTGCGTCAAGGCCAAGAACCACTTCAGGGCGGCATTCGCCGACCGCTGTATCGACATCATCGACTGCGACGCACCAGGCCCAGCCTGCCAGGATCTGGCCAAGCTGCCTTTCCGGCACACGCACATCCAGGCATAGGGTCAGACCCCATCCGGGGTCTGACCCTGTTTCGATGTGTGGGGGGGCAGCCTGGGGTCAGACCCCGAATGGGGTCTGACCCCTCCCTCTCATCAGCCGGGGGGGCAGATCCGTCCTTCCGTCGGCCTGGGGTCAGACCCCGTACGGGGTCTGACCCCTCGACCTCTCAAAAACACCATCACTGCGCCGCCTTGGCCGCGGCAGCGCCTCGGTCGTCGATCCGATTGATCTTGGTGCCTTCCAGTGAAACTCCCGCCATTAGCCCGACGTTGGTCATCACGAAGCCTACGATCGGCTCGCGTATCGTGTTCAGATCCAGCGCGCCGTTGGCCCCGATATTGGCGACCGCGACCGTGGCATCGACCCCCGCGGTCCATCCGCTGCTGGCAAGAAACTTGTCGAGCGCTTCCTGTGTCCGGAACACCATCACGATCGCCTTGGACTGCGCGCCCGCCTGCAGGCCGATGGACCCGCTCGACGTACTGTAATAGCCCTTGTTCTGCCCGTTCACGCGCAGTACGCCGTCGCCGTGCTCGGCGCCCACAACGAGTCCACCGCCGATCACCCGGGGGAAAATGAGGACCCCTTTGGCCTGCGACACCAACTCGCGGGAATTGGGCGCCACGTCGTATAGCCGCTTCAGTGCGGCATCGGCACGCTCATTGATGCTGTCCCGCTTTTCCACGCCGGTTTGCGATTCACGCGGTACGGTGGTGGTGCAGGCACTGATGGCGAAGGCGGAGACGCCGACGGCAACGGCGGCAAGCGCATGTCGCGGTTTCAAAGTGTTCTTTATTTTCACGATTCATTCTCCTGGTGCGAAAGGCACAAAATCGCGATTCCGGCAGCAATTTGCGTTCCCGTTGCGCGGGCGGGTCTCGGAACTCGGGTACACCACGTGCTGGGACGTGGGCAGGCCGGGGGACGCCTTCCTCGGCAGCCAACCGTTTTCAATCTTTTCATGGAGCGCGCATGGGTACCGAATTTGACAAGCAAAAGCCGCCAGTGGTCGTCGATGGGGCCGTTCGTTTCACCGCCCTGGTGGAGGGGCGGGCGAGCCAGGATTTTGAAATTTCGTCAGACGTGCTGATGGAGCATTTCGGGGCTCCAAGCACTTCGGAAGACGACTTGCTGGAGGCCTTCAGGAAAGGAAAAGCGGAGATCATGGGCGTGGCTGCCCAGACGGTGAACACGCCCGTCAATGGCACCATCATATTGGGCACTGGCGACTTCTCTGAGCTGAACCCGGGCAAGCCGGGTTCATCTTCGTGAACGCATCCTCATGAGGTCAAGCCGCATGGAATGTTGGCACGGGCTGCTTGCGCCAGAAGTGCCAGCATACCGCCGCGGCAAAGCCCATGGTGGGCAATACGACAAGCAGCGCCAGCGAGGGGTCCTGGAATAAGGACGCCACTGCGCTGCCCAGCAGACCCACCGCCATCTGCAGGAAGGCGGTCAAGGCGGAGGCAGCGCCGGCGATGCGGGGGAAGGGCATCAGCGAGTTGGTCAACATGGCCGGCATGATGAAGGCGATGCCGAATGAATACACGGCAATAGGCACCATGATGCTTAAGAAATTCGTGCCCCACACCGGCAGCAGGATCATCAAGCTCACGCATGCAACGAGCACGAGCGCAAGCCCCACCGGAACCAGCCGGTCTGCTCCATAGCGTGGCAAAATCGTCTGGACCGCCATGGCGCCCGCGACATACATGCCCGCCTGCAGAATCTGGCTGAAACCGAAACCGGTGGGCGACAGCCCGACCTGGTCCATCAGCACGAATGGCAGCATGGTGGCCAGGGCGAATACCGCGCCAATGGCATTGGCGATGACCAGGCTGGCAAGCATGAAATAAGGCGTTTGCAGCAGCTGTTTATAAGACGCCCAAAGTGCGCCGGGCCGGATGCGCGACAGGTCGCGTTGCACCGTTTCCTTCAGGGAAAACACAGCGACGAAGATCGCGCCCAGCCCCGCCAGCGCCATCATGGCGAACAGCGCGCGCCAGTGAGCGACTTCCAGTGTGAGCCCGCCGATGGCCGGCGCTATTGCCGGCGCGATGGCGATGAACAGGCCCATTAGGTTCATGATACGGAATGACCGCGCATCCGCGAAGACATCCCGGACGATGGCGCGCGAAATGGCGATGCCCATGGCGGCTCCCACGCCCTGCAATACCCGTGCGGCAAGCATGGTCTCGATGGTGGGGGCAAACAGGATGAGTATGCATGCGAGGACATACACCAGCATGAAGCCCACGATCACTGGCCTGCGGCCCACGCCGTCCGACAGCGGGCCGCACACCAGCTGCGCCGCGGCGAAGCCGGCGAAATACAGCGTTACGGTCATCTTGACCAGCGCGTCGGTGGTATGAAAGTAGCGTACGAGCTCGGGCAGGGCGGGGGTGTAGAGCGCCATCGAGATGGGGCCGATGGCGATAAGCAGCGCGCCGATCAATGTTACTTTGAGTTCGCTCATGAGCGGCGGCGCGGCGGGCCGAGACTGGGTCCGCCCGCTCGCGGGCGTTTGCATCTTGGGAGTTGATTTCAAAAGATAAGGTCAGAAAATAAGCTTGAACACACCGGTCAGAGTAAGCAGACCGACAATGAAAATAATAGCAATGATCCACAGCAGCAACTTCATGGCATTCTCCTTTCGTTTTGCCATATAGACAAACCGCTATAGCAATTTCGCTGCCCGCCTTGCGGCCCCCACGAATATCGGCACGGCGCTTGCTCTGGAACAGTCTGTTAACGACAAGGAGCTCACCATGGCAACCAGAAAAGAAGACATAGGCATCCCGGCCGACGATGCCGCGACGGATGAGGCATTCATACAGCCCGGACGCACCGAGCCTGATTTCGGCCCGAGCGACTCCTCCGATTCGCCCAGCGATATGCCTGAAAGCCGCCGGTCCGATGCAGGGACCGATCGCCAAAGCACGGGAGAGCGCCCCGACGTTGAAGACAGCGGTACGGCGCTGGACGCCGATGACATCCAGCCGGACAAGATCGTGCCCCAGGAACGGGCGGGGCTGGCGCATACGCCGCCAGATCCCGAGCGCAATGGAGGGCAGGGCTAGGCCATGTTGAGGAAGTAGACTGAAAACCGGATTGCAAAAATAATTAAAATAAACGGCAGGGAATGAGGCAAAATGTCTTATTCCGTTACTGGCTGACCAAGGAAACCTCATGAGCTCGCCCGCGCCGGCTTCATCCGTCATAGACATCAATCTCAAAAGTTTGACGCAGCTGGACGAAGTATATCGGTACCGACTCTTGGTCGAGTCCGTTTTGGATTATGCAATCTACCTGCTCGATCCGGAAGGCTATGTCCGCACATGGAATTCCGGCGCCCAGCGATTCAAAGGCTATTCTTCCACTGAAATCATCGGCCAGCACTTTTCCTGCTTCTATACCGATGAAGACCGCGCCAACAACCTTCCCGCCCGCGCGCTCGCGATCGCGGCCGAGGAAGGCCGCTTCGAGGCCGAGGGATGGCGGGTGCGCAAGGACGGAACGCGTTTCTGGACCAGCGTCGTCATCGACGCGATCCGTAACGGCAACGGCGCGCTCATCGGCTATGCCAAGGTGACCCGCGACATCACCGGCAAGAAGCAAGCGGCCGAAGATCTGCAGATCGCCAAGGAGTCACTGCACCAGGCCCAGAAAATGGAAGCCATCGGGCGCCTGACCGGCGGGGTGGCCCACGATTTCAATAATTTGCTCACTGTCATTCGCGGTTCGGCGGAGATGCTGCGTAATCCCAAGCTGTCGGCAGAAAAGCGCATGCGCTATGTAGATGCCATTGCAAAAACCGCCGACCGGGCCGCGCATCTCACCAAGCAGCTGCTTGCCTATGCGCGCCAGCAGCCCCTGCATCCCGTCACATTCGAAGTAGGGCGCTGCATAGAAAGCATGAAAGAGCTCTTTCGCGCCACCACCGGTTCGTCGGTCGAGTTGTCCTATTCGCTTCCGACACGGCCGTGCTATGTGTGCGCGGACGCCAACCAGCTGGAAACCGCGTTGCTCAATATCGTCATCAATGCGCGCGATGCAATGCCGGCCGGGGGCCGCTTGACAATCGATGTCAGCACCGTGAAGTCCATTCCGGCGACGCCGCAGAACCCCGTCACGGCGGGCGAACACGTCGCCATACACATCACGGACACGGGGACGGGCATGCCGGCGGACATTCGCGATCGCATCTTCGAGCCTTTCTACACCACCAAGCCGCCTGGTCGGGGCACCGGCCTGGGCTTGAGCCAGGTCATCGGATTCGTCACCCAATCGGGCGGCCGGGTCGACGTGTCCAGCGACGAAGGCGCCGGCACCAGCTTCACCCTCTACCTGCCCCTGACGGAGCCAGCCGGTTATGAAGACCTGATCTCGCCCGGCAGCGACGACCTGTCATGGTTGAAGCCGCCCGCCTACCGTATTCTTCTGGTCGAAGACAACAAAGACGTCGGAGAAATCGTGACCAGCTTGTTGAACGACCTGGGCCAGCGCAGCACCCTGGCCCCCAATGGCCATGCTGCGCTGGACACACTCGAAAAAGAGGGCGGGGCGTTTGACCTGGTCCTGACGGATATCGTCATGCCGGAAATGAGCGGCCTGGAATTGGCCAGAACCATCCGTGCACGCTGGCCCCTGGTCAAGGTCATGCTGGCTTCCGGCTACAACCCCTCCTTGTCGCGGGCGGATGCGGGAAGCTTCGATCTGCTGCACAAGCCATACTCGAAAGAAGCACTGGTCCAGGTAATCGAGGCGCTCAAGGGCGGAGGCTCTGAGAGCCAGAAGTAACGACGGCGGCGGTCGGGGCGTGGCATCGGTCGCGCCCAGCCTGCAGCCGGCGCCGCCGAATGATTTCCATGAACGGCAACGGCGACCAGTAGGCCGCCAAAAGCGCCGCGAACGCCAGCAGGCCCATCAATGGCTGTATGGCCAGCGTCCAGCATCCCAACCCCAGCGCCAACAGTACCCCTGCGGCAAGCGAGGCGGTGCCGCCGTCCGGGCCGTGGCGGGACCGCGACCGTATGCGGGAACCCAGATAGAAGCAGAACGCGCCTGCCGACGTCAGCAGAAAGGCCAGAAACCCTAGCATGTACGCCTCCGGAGCCTGTTGCACAGGCTCGATCGAGTGAGTTGATCAAATCATAATGAGAATAATTATATTTTAGATTTGATTTTCGTACAGCACCCTCATTTCTCCCCGTCCGAATTGCAGTCCGTGGTCCTCCAGCCTGCGCATGATTTCGAGATTGATGTCTTGCTGGATATTCATGTAGCGGTTGTAGTCGGCTGACAGGACGTAATAGACCACTTCGAATTCGAGCCCGCGCTCGGAGAACTGGAGCAGGTGCGCGCGGTCGAAACGCGTGCCTTCAATACCGGTGATGATCTCCTTGACGGAGGCTGCGATCGATTCGGCCTGCGCGGCAGTGGCGCCATAAGCGACGGTGAAGCGGAAGGCGATGCGGCGCAGATCCATTCTCTTGTAGTTCTGGATGGTCTGCTTCAGCAATTCGGTATTGGAGCAGACGATCTGCTCGCCGCCCAGGCTGCGGATGCGGGTCGTTTTCAACCCTACGTTCTCGATGCTGCCCGCAATACCGCCGACCACGATGAAGTCCCCAGGCTCGAAAGGCTTGTCCAGGCCGATGGATATCGAGGCGAACAGATCGCTCAGGACCACCTGGGCGGCCAGGGCCACCGCGACGCCGCCTATGCCCAGGCTGGCAACGAAGGCCGTGATGTTGACCCCCATGTTGTCCAGTATGGCCAATACCGCCACCACCCACAGAATCGCACGGGCCGCCATGGTGACGATGGTCATCGTCACCCGGTTGAGATCCGGCCGCTTTTCCATGTAGCGCGCCATGGCATAGGTGATGGCGCTGCTGGCCCAGAACGTGACTTGCAACACCACTGCCACGAACCACAGCTGCGAAAGCCCGCTGCGCCACGCAAGAGGCAATTCGAGGAATTTCACGCCGATCAGCAGGGAAAGCACGAAGAGGGCGAATGCGCTGGTGCTTGCGACGGCGCGGAGCAGCAGGGTGGCTACCCAGACATTGTGCTTGCCCGCATGGCGGCTCAGCCGCCCGCGTACGAAGCGCCTTATCCATAGAAGAAGAAAGAACACAGCCGCCGCGACTGTCAGTGCGACGACCCAGTTCCAAACCGGAATCGACAGTATCGTGGTTTCCATCCACCAGCCTTGCATCGTGGTCCTCCTGATTGATTGATCGCTGGGTCGAGAAAGGGGTCAGACCCCATGCGGGTTTGACCCCCAAGTCGAGGAAAAGGGAAGGGGTCAGACCCCGCATGGGGTCTGACCCCCTAATGCCCTCGGCCCGGGTCTCAGCAAATAGCAGGCCGCGATGACTATCTGCGCGCGGTGGGCAAGGACAGCTTCGCGACGATATCGGTCAGTTCCGCCGTGATTTCCGAACGGAGCCGGGGTTCGGGAAGAATGGTGTCGGGGCCGCCGCAGCTCAATACGAAGGTCCCTTCGCCGGTGATGGCCGTAAAGGGAGCGGCCGCGGCATTGATGCCTGGCTGCCAGTCGCCAATGCCGTAACAGCAGCCGCTGGCGGCAAAGTCCTGGCAGGCCTTGCGCATGATGGCAGGCATGTCGGCGGCCACGTCGAGCTTCACCAGCATGGCATCGCGTTCATCGGCCGGCAGGCTGGCCAAGTACGTGCGGCCCATGGTGCTGTCCATGCCTACGCGGTGTCCCACCGGCAGACGCAGGTAGAGCGCCGCGGAGCCATGCACTGCGTCCACGTACGCCATGAACTGCCCATCGAAAACGCCAAGCGCCACGGCTGCCCCGGTGGCTTGAGCGAGTTGTTCCATGAGGGGGCGAGCCACTTGTCGAACTTCCAGGCTGGCCAAGCAGCCGAAACCGAGCGCCAGCACGCCGTACCCGGGGGAATAACGGCCTGTTTCATGGTCGTAGCGCAAATAGCCGAGCGTCGTCAAGGTATACACGATGCGGCTGACCGTCGACTTGGCGAGGCCGGTGCGCTCGGCCAGTTCCAGGTTTCCCAAGGATTTGACGCCTGGAGTGAAGCACCGCATGACGCTCAAGCCGCGAGCGAGCGCATCGACGAAGTCGGGCGACGAGGGGTCGCCTTGACCATCGCTGCGCTTGCGCCGCGCGGGACGCCGGCGATCGACAGCAGGGTCCGGGCCGGCTGCGGACGATGAAGGGAAAGCGTTCTGGGATTGCATTCGGCGTGGCACTGTTCTATATTAATTTAAAAAAAAGGAATTGAATTCCATTGTACGGAATTCAAATGAATAAGTCATCACTATCAACTACCCAGGAGACAACAATGCTTAAAGCTGGAATCAAACTCATGGCTGCCGCCATGCTCGGCGTAATGGCCAGCGTGGCCGGCGCCGCTGCTTATCCCGAACGCGCCATCACCATGATCACGCCTTTCCCGGCGGGGGGCGCCACCGACGGCCTTGCACGCACGCTGGCCGAACACATGGCCAAGACGCTGGGCCAGTCCGTCGTGGTCGAAAACCGCGCCGGCGCCGCGACGACCATCGGCGCATCGCACGTGTCGCGCGCCGCGCCCGACGGCTATACCATTCTGCTGGCCACCAATTCGACACTGGTCACCAACCGCTTCCTTTTCAAGAACCTCAGCTACGACCCGGATGCATTCGCGCCGATCGGCATGATAGGCATCGGCCCCATGGTGCTGCTGTCAACGAAGAAAGACCAGTTCAAGTCGCTGGCCGACGTGGTGAAGGCGGCGAAGGCCCAGCCCGGCACGCTTTCCATCGCCTCGTTCGGGGCGGGCACGTCCTCGCATCTCGCGGCGGAATACTTCCAGCAACTGGCCGATGTGAAATTGCTGCATGTGCCGTTCAAAGGTTCGACCCAGGCGCTGCCGCAACTCATCAACGGCGACGTCGATCTCTTCTTCGACATGGTTTCCACCGGCATGCCGCAGGTGGATGCCGGCAAGGTAGACGTACAGGCCATTACCAGCAAAGAGCGCATGTCCAGCCTGCCCAACATGCCCACCGTCAGCGAATCGGGCTACCCGGGTTTCGAGATGACTGCGTGGTTCACCCTGGTTGCGCCTCCCGGCACGCCGCAGGCTGAAACCCAAGCAGTGGGCAAAGCCTTGAAAGCCGCGCTCAGCGACGAGGCCGTACGCAAACGCATGGTCGTCATGGGCATCGAACCTTCCGATGGCAGCCCCGACGCGCTGACCGCCCAGATCAAACAGGAAATCCCCATCATCCAATCCCTGGTCAAGCGGGCAAACATCGCTGTTCAGTAGAGAGAAACGAAAAAATGTCAGTCCATCCCTATTGGGAATTCCCCCACATGAGCCGGCGCATGCCCGTGCTGGCTGCCAATGTCGTCAGCACCAGCCAACCCCTGGCGTCCCAGGCCGGGTTGCGCATGCTGCTGGCCGGCGGCAACGCCGTCGACGCGGCGCTCGCGGCGGCCATCACGCTCACCGTCGTCGAGCCCGTTATGAACGGCATCGGCGGGGACGCCTTCGCAATGGTGTGGGACCAAGGCAGGCTGCACGGCCTGAATGCCTCGGGCCGCGCGCCGCAAGCCTGGACGCCCGATTACTTCCAGGGCATGACCGCCATGCCCGCGCTCGGCTGGGGCACGGTTACCGTGCCGGGTCAGATAGCGGGCTGGGCAGAGCTATCCCGCCGTTTCGGCAAGTTGCCGTTCAGCACGCTGTTCGAGCCGGCCATTGCCTACGCCGAGGAGGGATTCGCCGTCACGCCCACTATCGCGCGGCAATGGGCGGGACAAGCACCCCTGCTGAAGGAACAGCCCGGCTTCGCTCAAGCATTCCTGCCCTCCGGCGCGGCGCCCATGGCGGGAGACCTTTGGCGCTTTCCGGAACAGGCAGCCAGCCTGCGGCGCATTGCCGCCAGCATGGGCCGCGACTTCTACGAAGGCGAGCTGGCGGAACGTATCGCGGCCTTCGCCGCGGCAACCGGCGGCGCGATCTCCCAAGCCGACCTCGCTGGACACCGCTGCGAATGGGTGGAGCCTCTGTCCATGGGCTATCGAGGCGACTATGCCTTGCACGAACTTCCACCCAATGGGCAAGGCATTGCCGCGTTGATGGCGCTGGGCATGCTCGATACCTTCGACCCGCCGCGCGGCGACAATCCGGCCGATCTGTTCACGCTTCCCATAGAAGCCATGAAGCTGGCGTTCGCCGACCTGCACGAGCATGTCGGCGATCCCGTGGCAATGGGTGAACTGGCCGTGCAATTGCTGGACAAGGATTACCTGCGCCGACGCGCGACGCTCATCGACCCGTCCCGGGCTTCGGTGCCCGCCGCCGGCGTTCCCGGCCACGGCGGCACCGTGTACCTGACCGCGGCGGACGCCAGCGGCATGATGGTGTCGTTCATACAATCGAACTACCACGGCTTCGGGTCGGGCGTCGTCGTGCCCGGCACCGGGATCGCGCTGCATAACCGCGGTCGCGGCTTTTCGCTGGCGCCGGGCCACCGTAATCAAGTGGCGCCCGGAAAGCGGCCCATGCACACGATCATCCCGGCGTTCATCACCTGCAAGGGCGAACCGTTCGCCAGCTTCGGGGTAATGGGCGGCAACATGCAGGCGCAGGGCCACGTCCAGATGATGCAGCAGCTGGTCGACCTGCAGCGCAATCCGCAAGCGGCTGTCGATGCGCCGCGATTCCGGGTCGAAGCGGGCCCGCGCGTCATGCTCGAAGCCCACACGCCGTCGCACGTGGTCGACACACTGCGTTCCTGCGGACACAATATCGACATCCATCCAGCCGACAGCCTGGATTTCGGCGCCGCGCAAGTCATCCAGAAACTGCCCCATGGCGGGTATATCGCTGGCTCCGACCCCAGGCGGGACGGCCAGGCAGTCGGCTATTGATTATCAGATGAACAAGGATCATGAGTCATGAATGGTGCGGATAGTCTTTGCGACACGCTTCTGGCCAACGGTGTAGACGTATGCTTTGCCAATCCCGGCACCTCCGAGATGCATTTCGTCGCGGCGCTCGACAGGAAGCCGCAAATGCGTTGCATTCTTGGCCTGTTCGAGGGCGTGGTGACGGGTGCCGCGGATGGCTATGCGCGCATGGCGGACAAGCCTGCCGCGACACTGCTGCACTTGGGCCCCGGCCTCGCAAACGGGCTTGCCAACCTGCACAATGCGCGGCGCGCAAACACGCCCATGGTGAACGTGGTGGGCGAACATGCGAGCTATCACATTCAGCATGATGCACCCTTGACCAGCGACATCGAAAGCCTGGCGCGGCCGATGTCCGATTGGGTGCATCGGATACAGTCGGCGGACGATGTCTCATCCGCCGCGGCAGCGGCGATCGAGGTAGCGACCACCGAACCGGGAGGCATAGCCACGCTGATCCTGCCGGCGGATGCCGCATGGCAGGACGCGTCGCCGTCAATACAGCGGGCCAGATCCGTCGAGCCCGGCGCCATCGACGAAGCCGCGCTGTCGCGAGTCCGCGAAGCCCTGCGCAACGGTCGCAAAACCGTCATTCTGTTGTCGGGCAAGGCCTTGCGCGCAGGCGCCCTGGATATCGCCGGACGCATTGCCGCCAAGACCGGCGCCAAGCTGATGGCGCAGCAGTCCAATAGCCGCATAGAGCGTGGGGCGGGCAGGGTGGTCATCGAACGCGTGCCGTTTGCCGTGGACGCGGCGTTGAAAGCGCTGGAAGGAACCGAGCAATTGATCTTGGTGGGTGCACGCACGCCGGTCGCATTCTTTGCCTATCCGGGAAAGCCTGGCGTTCTAGTGCCCGAGCAATGCGACGTCATCAAGCTGGCGGATCCGGGAAACGACCTGCCCCTGGCTTTGCAGCAATTGGCGGATGCAGTCGGGGCAACAAGCGCTACGCCCGCCATGGTCGCGGAGCGCGGCAGGATCGAACTGCCAACCGGCGCATTGGACGCCAGCGCCATCATCCAGGCCATCGGCGCACTGTGCCCTGAAAACGCCATTATCTGCGACGAGGCGGTCAGCTCCGGCCGTGATTCGTTCAAATGGACCTGGAACGCGGCGCCACATGATTTCCTGCAGATTACCGGGGGCGCCATCGGTATCGGCATCCCGCTTGCCGCCGGCGCCGCGGTCGCTTGCCCGGATCGCAAGGTCATCCTGATGCAGGCCGACGGCAGCGGCATGTATACGCCACAAGGACTGTGGACGCACGCCCGCGAGCAGCTCGACGTCATCACCGTCATCTTTGCAAACCGCAGCTACGCGATTCTGCACAATGAACTGAAGATGATGGGTGCCGGCACGCCCGGGAGGAATGCGCGTCGCATGCTGGATCTCGATTCTCCTCCCATAGACTGGGTGCATATGGCTCAGGCCGCCGGCGTAGAGGCCGCTCGCGCTGCCGACGCGAGAACATTTACCGACCTGCTGCGCACGGCGCTTTCGCGAAAAGGCCCTTTCCTGATCGAGGCTATCATCTGACTTGATGATTCCCTTGCCAACGACACCGACCAAGACATGAGCATGCTGAGCGCCATACAAAACCGAGACATCGACCACCACCTGCACCCCTATACCAATGCGGTCAAGCACCAGCAGATAGGCCCTCGCGTCATCGAACGCGGCGAAGGCATATACGTATACGATGACCAGGGCCGCAAATACATTGAAGGCATGGCCGGCCTCTGGAGCGTGGCGGTCGGCTTCAACGAGCAAAGGCTGGTGGACGCCGCCGCGCGCCAGATGGAGAAACTGCCCTTCTACCACACGTTCAGCCACAAGACCCACACGCCGTCCGTCGAGCTTGCCGAGAAGCTCGTGCAGCTGACCCACGGCCGCATGCGTGCGGCGTTCTTCACCAACTCCGGCTCCGAGGCCAACGACACCGTCATCAAGATGGTCTGGTACTACAACAACGCCCTGGGCCGCAGTCAAAAGAAAAAGATCATCGCCCGAAACAGGGGCTACCACGGCGTGACGGTTGCCTCGGCCAGCCTCACCGGCCTCGCGCCCAACCATCGCGGCTTCGACCTGCCTATGCCGCAAATCAAGCATGTCACTTGCCCCCATTTCTATCGCGAAGGCAAAGAAGGCGAAACCCAAGAGGCCTTTGCGACCCGCATGGCCAACGAACTCGAATCCCTGATCCTGAGCGAAGGACCAGAAACCGTGGCCGCCTTCATCGGCGAGCCTGTCATGGGCGCCGGCGGCGTCATCGTGCCGCCTGAAACCTATTGGGACAAAGTCCAGGCGGTATGCCGCAAGTACGACGTTCTGGTCGTCGCGGATGAAGTCATCACAGGCTTCGGCCGCTTGGGCACCATGTTCGGCTCGCAAAAATTCGGCATCGATGCGGACATCATGGTGCTGTCCAAGCAGATCACCTCTTCCTATCTCCCGTTGGCGGCCGTGCTGCTGGGCGACAAGGTACATTCCGCCATTACCCGGTATTCAGGCGAACTGGGCACCTTCGGCCATGGCTACACCGCCAGCGGACATCCCGTGGCCACCGCGGTCGCGCTCGAAAACATACGCATCATCGAAGAAAAAGGCTTGGTCGAGAACGCCGCCCGCGTGGGTGAGGTACTGCAGTCTTGCCTGCGCGCTCTGAGCGATCATCCGCTGGTGGGCGAAGTACGTGGCACCGGCCTGATCGCAGCGGTCGAGCTGGTCGCGGACAAGGCCAGCCGCCGGCCTTTCGACCCCATCGGCAAGGTGGGCGCCGCCGTATTCGAGACCGCGCATGAGCACGGCCTGATCGTGCGCGGCATACAGGACAGCATCGCTTTCTGCCCACCGCTGATCATCACCGAAGCTGAAGTCCGCGATATGGTGGCAAGGTTTGCCGATACGCTGGAGGACGTAAGCACCAAGCTGCCTTGATTTGAGAGGGTTTTACTGGAAAGTAAATCCACGCTTCGCGATCTATTGCATAATCCTTCTGCTACAGAGCAATACACCTAGAAGGAGATAATGCATGACCAAGCAGTTCAGCTTCAAAGCCATTCGCAGCGTGTTGACAGGCGGCTTGCTGTCGACGGCGATGATCGCAGCCATTGCGGTGGGACCTGTTTCCGCTGCCCATGCGGACGAATATCCATCCAAGCCCATCAAGCTCATCGTTCCTTTCGCCGCGGGCGGCGGCAACGACGGCATCGCGCGCAGCCTGGGCCAGCTGCTTTCCACGTCGCTCAAGCAGCCGGTCGTCATCGAGAACCGTCCCGGCGCGGGTGGGAAGCTGGGCGTCGAAATCGGCCTCAGGGCGGAGCCGGATGGCTATACGCTGACCTTGATTTCGAACAGCTATTCGGTCAATCCCAGCCTGTACAAGCTGCCGTTCGATCCGGTGCGGGACATGACGCCCATCGGGATGATTGCCAAGGCGCCTTTCTTCCTGTCGGTCAATCCCAGCGTTCCGGCCAACAATGTGCAGGAGCTCATTGCGTTGGCCAAGCAGAAGCCGGGCGATCTGACTTACGCGTCTTCGGGCACAGGCGGCATTTCGCATCTGGCCATGGAACTGTTCTTGAAGACCGCCGGAATCTCCATGACGCATGTACCCTACAAAGGTTCCGCCCCGGCCCTGACCGACACCGTGTCGGGCCAGGTGAACGTCATGCTGACCACGGCGGGGTCGACGCTGCCTTACCGGGAAGACAAGCGCTTGAACGTACTGGCGGTGACCCTGCCCGAGCGGGTGTCTTCCGCGACTGACATTCCCACCATCAAGGAAGAGGGTGTTCCATACGAAGTGACCGTTTGGTACGGCATCATCGGGCCCAAGGGCATACCGCAAGCGATTCAAAAGAAATTGAACGATGCGATCAATGTCGCGGTGACACAGGGAGAAATGGCTGAAAGGCTGCGGACGACCGGAGAAGAGTCCGCGCCCGGCAGCCCCGAGGCCTTCCGTGACCAGATCGTCAAAGAGATCGGACTCTGGAGCGACGTCGTGCGCGATGCCGGCGTCACCGTGAACTGATGCATGGCAATGGGGTCAGACCCAGCGGGTCTGACCCCACAACAAAACCGGCGGGGTCTGACCCTTCAGCAAAACCGACGGGGGTCAGACCCTTCAGCAAAACCGACGGGGGTCAGACCCCATCCGGGGTCTGACCCCTCACACCGCCCAACAGTTCGGCCACCGTCTTTCGCAGCCATTGGTTCAGCCTCGCGCTGTCGTTTTGCGCGCTCCATACCATCATCATGCGTGCTTCCCGCAAGATGGCCGGCAGGCGTATGAGCGTCAGATCGTAGTGCCGGCGATATTCCTCTGCAATGATGCGGGGCATGGTCGTGGCGTAGTCGGTTTCCATCAGGAAATGCGGGGCCAGGCCGAAGCTCGACACATAGGCACTGAAGCGCATGGCGTAGCCGCTGCCCTGCAGCGCCCGGTCGAAATTGGTCTCTTTGCCGTACATGTGGGAAAAGGCCAGCCACTTGACGCGTGCCAGATCATTCATGCCAAGGCTTCGACGGCGTGCAAGAGGATGCCTGGAAGAAACGACCCCCACCCGTTCGTCGTTGAACAGCACCTGACAAGGAAAGCGGGAAGGCAGCGAAGGGAACAGCCCGATCGCCAAGTCCATGCGGCCCGAGTCGAGATCATCAGGTGAAAAGTCGCCGTGCACAGGCTGGAAGCGAACGGTAAGCTGGGGAGCAGCCTGCTGGAGAGCCATGGTCAGCGGAGCGGCAAGGAGAAGCTCGATGTGAGCCGCCGCGCCTATATTGATGACCCCGGATAGCTCGCACGGCGAAAAAGGCTGACTGGCGCCCAACGCGTGTTCAAGGCCGGACAGCGCGCCATGCACCTGGGCATGCAGCGACAGTGCGCGCTCGGTCGGGACAAGCTTTTTGCGGATCACCACGAAAACCGGATCTTTGAGCAATTCGCGCAGCCGCGCCAGATCCCGGCTGATGGCGGGCTGGCTCTTGTTCAGCTGCTGTGCGGTTGCCGTCACGCTGCGCGTGTGCATCAGCGAGTCGAAACACAGCAGCACCGGCAGGCTTGCACGGCGAAGGAGAGAGAAATCGGAAGGCTGGTCAGCAGGCATGTTGGGCCATGGCAATATCCATACCATTATCGGTATGAATAATATAAAAACAAATCATTATTTAAATATAACAGCCATGACTAGAATGGCCGATCATGATGAATACTGCGTGGAGGCAGAACATGACATCCGTCTTCTCAAGGCGCTGCAGCCTATCCCTCATTGCTTCGGCGGCCGCCATGGCATCGCTGTTCGCGCCGGCGCATGCCGCGGACTCCTTTCCTCGGCGCCCCGTGACGATAGTCGTTCCGTTCCCCGCCGGCGGAACGCCCGACATCATCGCCCGCATGCTGGCCGACAAGGCGCGTGCCAGCCTGGATCAGTCCGTCGTGGTCGAGAACAAAGGCGGGGCGGGCGGGAACATTGGCGTGCAATACGTTTCACGCAGCAAGCCTGACGGCTATACGGTGGTCATGTGCGCCTACAGCTGCGCGGTCGCTCCTTCCTTGTACAAGCCGGCTCCCTACAGTATTTCCAAGGATTTCGCTCCCGTCATGATGGTGGGCACTGTGCCCAGCGTGCTGGTGGTGAATCCCAAGGTGCCGGCCAAAAGCGTCAAAGAGTTCATTGACTACGCCGCGGCCAATCCGGGCAAGTTGAATGCCGCCTCCTCCGGCGTGGGCGGCTCGGCGCATCTTGCGCTGGAACTGCTGAAGCGTGAAGCCAAAGTCGATATCGCCCATATTCCCTACAAAGGGGCCGGGCAGGTCGCGGGGGACCTGCTTGGCGGCCAGGTCGACATGTACTTCGATAACCTGCCGGCATCGCTGGCAAGCATCAAGGAAGGGCGCTTGGTGGCGATTGGGGTTGCGGGCAAGCAGAGGGCGAAAGCCATTCCCGACGTGCCCACATTTGCGGAATCGGGCTACCCCAACATGCTGGTCAATCCCTGGTTCGGCTTGCTGGCCCCGGCGGGCACGCCGAAAGAAGCCATCGACAAGCTGAATGCCGCGTTCAACGAAGCGCTGAACGACCCTGAAGTGAAGCAGCGTCTGGATGGCCTGGGTGTGGATTCCGCCGGAGGGGCGCCGGCCGCGCTGGCCGGCTTCCTGGAGCAGGAAACCACGGCCCTTGCCCAGTTGATCCAGCAAAACAACATAACCGTCGAATAAAGGCGAACGCCAGCCCGCAGATGTCCAGCAATACCCAGTCCGAGCCCTTATGCCTGCGCGCAATGGGCTCCTTCCACGTTGGTGGCCGGCGCGTGCAGCTTGCAGGCCGGCAACCCTATCAACGGACCATGAGTGTGGGCGGCGAGCCCGTCAGCATCAATCCCAACGGAACATATGCGGTAGAGCAGATGTACGTGCAGTACTACCTTCCCGAGCACTACAATGGAAGAGGCCCGCTGGTGTTCTGGCATGGCGGCGGCATGACGGGCGCCGTATGGGAGACGACGCCCGACGGCCGGGAGGGCTGGGTCAACCGTTTCCTGCGGAAGGGCTGGGACGTCTACGTCTGCGATGCGGTCGAGCGGGGAAGGTCCGGCTTCGCACCGCATCCGGATATCTGGCCGGAAGGCCCCATTACCCAGACCGTGGACGATGTGTATGCGCGCTTTCGCATCGGCGATGCCGCGGGCAGCTATCACCAGGATCCGGCGCGGCGCGCACCCTATCGGAATACGCGCTTTCCGGTGGATCACTTCGATGCATTCTGCCTGCAGATGGTGCCGCGCTGGACGCATACCAATGATGCAATGGTCGGCGCGTTCAAGGCACTGCTTGGACGCATCGGCAAGTCGGTGATCGTTTGCCATTCCCAATCGGGGCCATTGGCCATGAGGCTGGCGTCGGAAACCCCGGGCCTGGTGAGCGCCGTCGTGGGCATCGAGCCCGCCGGCTTGCCTATGCCGGCGCCAAAGGTTTATGGCACGCCCACGCTGATCGTCCTGGGCGGCAATATGGACTCGGACAGGCGCTGGCAGTTGCTCAGCAAAAAGATCGATGCCTTCGCGCGCAAGTTTTCCGCCATACAAATACTGCGCCTCGAGGAATTGGGCATTTTTGGAAATTCGCACGTATTGATGATGGACGACAACAGCGACGACATCGCCCGCAGGGTGGACGCCTGGCTGCGAACTGCGACGCCTAACGCGCTTGATCTCCCGCGCTGATGCTGGGTTCCGATGGCTGCCAGGCACTGCGCTCGATCGTGCGCGCAATGAAGTCGGCTTATGGGGTCAGACCCCGTACGGGGTCTGACCCCGCGACACCACCGGCAGCGGTTACGCCAGCACCCGCACCCTAGGCCCGCTCTCGCGCAATTCGCCAACGACGGCGGCATGTACGAAGCCTTCGGAATGGAAAGCGTCCAGCACCCGGGAGACGGCGTCCGGCGCGCAAGCCACCAACAGGCCGCCGGATGTCTGTGGATCGCACAGCAAGGCACGCAGGGTGTCGTCCACTTCGGCGGCCAGTTCAACGGACTCGCCATAGGACGCCCAGTTGCGGCCCGACGCGCCGGTGATCACGCCCTGGGCCGCCAATTGGCGCACGCCCGGAAGCCAGGGAAGGTCGGCCAGCCGCAGCTGCGCGGACAAGCCGGAGGCGCGCGCCACTTCAAGGGTGTGGCCCAGCAGACCGAAGCCGGTGACGTCGGTCATGGCATGTACTTCGCTCATGCCGCCCAGAACGGCGCCGGGCCGGTTCAACTGCGTGGTGCTGTCTATCATGGCCCGATAGCCGTCGGCATCGAGGAGGTTCTTCTTCAGCGCGGCCGACAGAATGCCAACGCCCAGGGCCTTGCCCAGAATCAGCACGTCTCCGGCTCGCGCATCGGCGTTGCGCTTGATGTGGCCGGGATGCGCCAAACCCATGGCGGCCAGCCCGTAGATGGCTTCCACCGAGTCGATGGAGTGCCCGCCGGCGACGGGGATGCCGGCTTCGGCGCAGATGGATGCGCCGCCTTGCAGTATGCCGGCGATATCGGATTTGGGCAGTACATTGATCGGCATGCCGACGAGGGCCAGCGCCATGATGGGCGATCCGCCCATGGCATAGATGTCAGACAGGGCATTGGCGGCCGCGATGCGCCCGAAGTCGTAGGGATCGTCGACGATGGGCATGAAGAAGTCGGTGGTGGCGATGAGCGCCTGCTGGTCGTTGAGCCGATACACGGCGGCATCGTCGGACGTTTCATTGCCGACCATCAGGGCGGCAAAAGGCTGGGTAGCCGGCATGCCGGCCAGCAATTCCGACAGCACGCCGGGCGCGATCTTGCAGCCACAGCCTCCGCCGTGGGAAAGCGAAGTCAGACGGGGCTTGTCCGGCGTGGATACGGTGTCTTTCATGATGGGGCTCCTGCGACTTGGCGGAAAGCAGCAGGAGTCGAACCTACCTGGGAGCGTCTGACGCCCCCAACTGGGTTTGAAGCCCAGCCATGCCACCGGACACGAATGCCTTCCTGTAGGGCCCTATGATAGCCGCTGCCAGAAGTCCGCGCCATCCTTGCGCAGCACATGCTGGTCGCGCAAGCGCCTGGTGTATCCGGCGCGGTCGAAGAACTCCAGAATCTGTATGCTGCGCTTGCGGCCCAGGCCGGTCTGGTCGCGAAACTGCGCCGCGCCCACGCCTTCGCTTCCGGCCAGTGCTTCGATCAAGCCGGCCAAGCGGACGACCTGTTCGCGGTGGTAGAAAAGATCGCGCACGATCTGATATAGCTCGCCACGGCGCAACAGCTTCAGCATCAGCCGTCTTGTCTGCTGTTCGTCCATGTCCAATTGCTGGGCAAGATCGCGTACCCACGGCGGGTCGAAGCCGCCTTCATTGACCAGCGGCAGCAGGCGTTCGGCCAGTTCGGCTTCCTGAGGCGCGAGGGCCGCGGCATGGCCGGGCGCATGCAGCCATGGCCCGTTGCGCGCGAGCTGTCCCGTATCGAGCAGATGGTCGCATAGCGCCACCCATAATGGCTCGGGCAAGGCAGGCAGCGCCATGCGCCGTAAACGCGCCATGTCGATGCCCGGTTCATCCGGCCAGCGTTGATGGAACGATTCCAGGGTTTGCAGGGCCTGGGCAAGCAAGGCATTCCAGTGCGATTGCCCGATCAGGTGGCGGGGCGCCACGCTGCCGCGGGCGGAGACCCATAGCGCGCCCTCCGGAGGGGCAATGCCGTCCGGCGCTTGCCGCATCAGGCGAAGGACTTGATGCTCGTCCAGGCCCCATGGCGCCCGGCGCAGGAGATCCGCCAAGCCGCCGCCGGCATGCAGTTCGGAGACGGCGCGAAGCCACTCCATGCGTTCCGGCGAGCGGCGCTTGCGCTGCGGCGCATTGGGATCCAGGATGGTCCCGCCGCCCACCGTATGGCGCGCCTGCGCGTCGCGGGCAATATAACGATCGCCCGGCATCGCGCATACCGATTGGTCGAAGACCAACTGCACCCAGCCCGCTTCGCCGGCGGACAGCGTGGCGCTCGACAGGGGCACCGCATGCGCCAGGAAATGTGACGCGCCCAGGTGTATGTGCAGCGGACTCCAGGCGCGTACCGGTCCGGCGCCTGGCAGCAACCGCAATTGCGCGTCGATGTTGCGTGATGGCGTGAAGCAGCGCGGATCGGCGATCCAGTCTCCGCGCGAAATGGCGTCCTTGTCGACGCCTGCCAGGTTCAGGGCGCAGCGCTGGCCGGCCCGCGCTGCCTGTGCAGCCTGGTTCTGCGCATGAATGCTGCGTACGCGAACCTTATGTCCGGCCGGCATCAAGCGCAGATCGGCCGCTTCATCATCCAGACGCAATACTCCGTCATGAACGGTGCCGGTGACGACGGTGCCATGCCCTTTAAGGGTGAAGACCCGGTCCACCGCCAGGCGGAATAATCCCTTCGTATCGCGCAGGGCCATGTCTTGTGCCGCCGCATGAAGGTGGGCGCGCAGTGCGGCAACGCCAGGGTCGTCAGATGCGGCTGCACTGACGAAAAAAACCGGCATGTCCTGCAGGAAGGTGTTCGCCGCCAGGGCGGCGACTTGTTCTTGCACTTCGCGCCGCCGCGCTTCATCCGCCCGATCGGATTTCGAAATCGCGACCGCCCCCTGGTTCACGCCAAGCAGGGACAAGATGGCAAGATGCTCGCGTGTTTGCGGCATGACGCCATCGTCGGCGGCCACCACCAGCAGGCCGAGGTCGATGCCGCTGGCGCCGGCCGCCATGGTATGGATCAGGCGCTCGTGGCCCGGCACGTCGATGAAGCCGAGTATGTCGCCGTTGGCCAGCGGAGTATAGGCATAGCCCAGTTCTATGGAGATACCGCGCGCTTTTTCTTCTTTGAGCCTGTCGGTATCCACGCCGGTGAGCGCCCGCACCAGCGTGGTCTTGCCGTGGTCGATGTGCCCGGCGGTGCCGACGATCATGCGGGGTTTCCTTGCAGCTGCTGCGCAAAGGCCGGCTCGTCGCTTTCTTCCAAGCAGCGCAGATCCAGCCACAACGCATCCTGGGCGATGCGCCCGATGACGGGCCTTGGCAACTGCCGCAGCCAGGCCTCCAGCTTTTGCAGCGCCCGTCCGGGACGGCCCGGACCGGCGGGCCGGACGGCCAGGCCGTAGCTGGGAAGCTGGTCGACCGGCAGGGCGCCGCTGCCGATCTGGCTGAACATGGCGGTGGCGTGCACGGCGTAGCCATTGCCGACCGCCTGCTGCAGCACGGCTTGCAGGCGGTCGGCCTGCATGCGCATCTGCGCCTGCGGCCGGGTCAGCAGGCGCAAGGTGGTGAGGCGGTCAGCCAGCAGGTCCGGTGAGCGGTACAGCGCCAGCACGGGCTCCAGCGCAGCCAGCGTGAGCTTGCCTACGCGCAAGGCCCGTTTCAGCGGATTCTTCTTGATCTTGCGTATCAGATCGGCGCGGCCGACGATCAGGCCGGCCTGGGGGCCGCCCAGCAGCTTGTCGCCGCTGAAGGTGACGATGTCGGCGCCCGCCTGCACCGTCTCGCGCACGGTGTCTTCGCGTGGCAGGCCCCAGCGGGTCAAGTCCACGAGCGTGCCGCTGCCCAGGTCCACCGCGGTGGGCAGGCCGTGCCGGCGAGCGATCTCGACGACCTGGGCGAGGTCCACGCTACGAGTGAAGCCCGTGATGGCATAGTTGCTGCAATGCACCTTCATGAGCATCGCCGTGCGCGGACCAATGGCGTTCTCGTAGTCGCCGGGATGCGTGCGATTGGTGGTGCCGACCTCTACCAGACGGGCGCCGGCGCGCTGCATGATGTCGGGAACGCGGAATGCGCCTCCGATCTCGACCAGTTCGCCGCGGGAAACGACGACTTCGCGCCGGTTGGCCACGGCGTTCAGCATCAGCAACACCGCGGCGGCATTGTTGTTCACGACGGTGGCCGCTTCGGCGCCGGTGAGTTCGCGCAAGAGATCTTCGATAAGGTCGTCGCGATCGCCGCGGCGGCCGGTGGCCAGATCGAATTCGAGGTTGGCCGGCGCGGACAAGGCCTGCACGACGGCCTGCACGGCCTGGTCGGGCAGCAAGGCCCGACCCAGATTGGTGTGCAGCACGGTGCCGGTCAGGTTATAGACGGCGCGCAGGCGGGGGGTGTCCTGTGCGTGCAGGCGCAATCTTGCCTGGTCCAGCAAGCTTGCGGGCGCCAGGGCGCTGGCCGGCAACTTGCCCGCCAATGCCGCGGCGCGCGCTTCATCCAGAAGATGGCGCAATGTGCCGGCAAGCCGGTCGCGGCCGACGCCGGCCGCCAATGATCGACCCGCGCCGGAGCCAAGCACCCGTTCCAGGGAAGGGATGTCTGCCGCGCCGGCCATGGGTTGCGGCATGGGCCCGGCTTCCGCCGCAGGGCGTGCCGTCATGGTTCGACCTGTGTGTGCTGCCAGAGCAGCGGGTTTCCGCTGGCCCGCGCATAGCCCGCTTCGCCCATCAGCATGTCCAGCGTCAGGCTGGCCAGGTCGTCGGCCACGGCATCAACGCCAAGGACTTTTTCCTGGTAGAAGATTTTCCGGTAGGTATGGCAGGCATCGCAGGATTCGGCCTTGATTCCTTCCGGCCCGTCTTCGATGGCATGGTAGGAAACTTCTTTGGTATTTTCGCAATGTGAACAGGTGACGCGCACCAGATGCCATTCGGCGGCGCACAGGGAACAGCACAGGTAGCGGCAGGCGTCGGCCTGGCCGCCGACGCGCACCACGCTGGCCACGGGCAAACTGCCGCATAGCGGGCACACGCCATGTGGCGTGACGACCGGGAGGGCGCTTTCGGTGAAGTCACAGGCCAGGCTGGTCCAGTACACCTGCAAGGCCGCCATGATGAACGGCGCGGCGGCCGCATCCACTTCTTCTTCGAGCTCGGCCAGGATGGCATCGGCCTGAGCCTCGACGGCGCCCGGGGCATCGTGCAGGCGGCGCTGCAGGTCGTGTACCGCCTGTGCCGCCTGGGGCGGCAAGCTGCTCAGCCCGCCCATATGCTCCAGCAGGGCGGCGAGCAAGCCGCGCCAAGCGGCATCGCGTTGCCAGCCGACGGCCTGCAGCGGCGGCATGCCGTGCGCTTGCGCCAGGTCGATGCGCTCGTCCGTGGCGCCCGGTGGCTTGCAGCCCTTTAGCCCCTGGTGTTGGGCATCGGCCAGGCCGGCCATTAAGGAAAGGTAGCCCGATAGGGGGCTGTCTTGTGCCAATTGACGCAGGCGTGCCGCCCGGTCCGAAAAGACGGCCGCCCGGACGGGCAGGCGCAGGCGCGGTATGGAGGTGTGGTCGAGGCTTTCTATCTCGCCACGCGCAAGTACTCGCTGCATTAGCGGTTTCTCCTGAAAAAACATGGCTGCCCCGCGGGACAGGCCGGGGCAGCCATGCTGGTATAGGGCCAAGGCGCTTATTTATGCGAACTGGTTCCGCCACGCAACTGACGCAGCCACGCCCGATGATGCTTCCATGCCCAGCCCGGGGTGACCGTGCCGCGCGTCATGGCCCGCACCGATCCCTTGACCCAGATGCCCGCATAGATATGCACAATGATCGCGCAAATCATCAGAAATGCAAACAGTGCATGCAGCAGCGAGGCCAAGCGTATAGCCCAGATGGGAAACAGGTAGGCGAAGTAGGAGCGCCACATCACCACGCCGGTTGCCAGCAGCCCGAGCATCAGCAGGATCAGGACGAAGAACAGCAGCTTCTGCCCGCCGTTGTAGCGTCCCGCCTCGGGCACTTTCTCTTCGCGATTGGCCAGCACGTCGTTCATGCGCCTTAGCCAGAGCCAGTCTCTGCGGGCCATCAGGTTATGGCTGAACATGCGCGCCGCGAACACCGCGAAGCACACGAACATCAGTACGCCGATGAAAGGATGCAGAATACGCGTCCACACCCCGCCACCCAGCAAATTGCTCATCCAGTAGAAGGCCGGATGGAACAGCGCCAGGCCCGACACCGCCAGCAGCACGAATGTAATGGCGATGATCCAGTGGTTGATGCGCTGGCTGGCGGTATAGCGCTGGACCAGCCCGTGTTTCTTCGCGTCATTCATCCGTCATCTCCTTGGCCTTGCGTTCGTCTTCCTCGTCCGTTTCGTTGGGGCCGGTGCGGATGTAGTGGAAGAAGCCGGTCAGCGCCGCGGCGGCCATGGCAGCCACCGCCAGCGGCTTCGTGATGCCTTTCCAGAGGCCGACCATGGGACTGATTTCCGGATCCTTGGGCAGGTCGCTGTACAGGCCGGGACGGTCTGCATGGTGCAGCACATACATGACATGGGTGCCGCCCACGCCGGGCGGATCATACAGGCCGGCATTGTCGAAGCCCCGGGATTTCAGGTCCACGATGCGGTCGTCGGCATGCTTTTTCATGTCTTCCTTGGTTCCGAAGACAATGGCGCCGGTCGGACAGGTTTTCACGCAGGCGGGTTCCTGCCCGACTGCAACCCGGTCGGAGCACAGGGTGCACTTGTAGGCCTTGTTGTCCTTGTCGGACAGGCGGGGAACGTCGAAGGGGCAGCCCGTGATGCAATAGCCGCAGCCTATGCAGTTCTCTTCCTGGAAGTCGACGATGCCGTTGGCGTACTGGACGATGGCGCCCGGCGACGGACAGGCCTTCAGGCAGCCGGGGTCTTCGCAGTGCATGCAGCCGTCCTTGCGGATCAGCCATTCCAGATCGCCCGCCGTGTTTTCATACTCGGCGAAGCGCATGACGGTCCAGGACTGATCGGTCAGGTCGGCGGGATTGTCGTACACCCCGACGTTGCTGCCGATGTCGTCGCGCAAGTCGTTCCATTCCATGCAGGCCACCTGGCAAGCCTTGCAGCCTATGCATTTGGTGGTGTCGATGAGCTTGGAAACACCGCCTCCCACGACTTCCTGCCGCACATAGGGAGGCTGCGTGGTGGTTGCGGAGCGCCGTTTGATATCCAACGATTGCAATGCCATGGTTCGCTCCTAGGTCCTGTTCACGCTAAAAGGTAGGCGGCACTGGCCGTCCATTGGGGGACAGGCTAGGCGCGGGCGAGGCGGCGTGGTTGATCCACGCAAGGAGCCCGCAACAACGTATGCCCCCCAATGGACGGCCAGCCCGAAGGGTGAACGCGAAAACCGTCGCCCTCCTGCGTTGCGAATGCTCGCCGGGGGCCCGCCACGACTGCGCTTCGCGCCTTGTTGTTCAACGGTTTTCGTGTTCATGACGCCTACCTTTTAGCGTTAACAGGACCTAGATCTTCTCGACCTTGACCAGGAAGGACTTGGACTCGGGTGTGTACGAGTTGCCGTCGCCCACCGGCGGTGTCAGGGTATTGGCCAGGAAGCCTGGCTTGGCCAGCCCGACGAAGCCCCAATGGATGGGGATGCCGACCTGGTGCACGGTTTTTCCTTCGACCGTCAGCGCCTTGATGCGTTTGGTGACGACGGCCACCGCCTTGATATAGCCGCGGTTGGACGATACCTTCACGCGTTCGCCGTGCGCGATGCCCAGCTCGTTCGCCAGCGCCTCGCCGATCTCGACGAATTGCTCCGGCTGCAGAATGGCGTTGAGCTTGACGTGCTTGGTCCAGTAATGGAAATGTTCCGTCAGGCGATAAGTGGTGCCCACGTAGGGGAAGTCGGCCACCTTGCCCATGGATTCCAGGTCCTGCTTGAAGATGCGCGCGGCGGGATTGCTGACCACCAGCTTGTTGTCGGGGTAAAGCGGGTTGTAGCCGACCGGCGTTTCGAACGGTTCGTAGTGAACCGGGAAAGGCCCTTCGGCCATGCCCTTGCGCGCGAAAAACCTGGCGACGCCTTCCGGATTCATGATGAAGGGCCCCATGCCGTCTGCCGGGTTTTCATCAGCCTTGAAGTCCGGCGTATCGGCACCCACCCAGGCCTTGCCGTTCCAGTGAACGATGCTTCGGCGCGGATCGAAGGGCCGGCCGGACACATCGCAGGACGCACGGTTGTACAGGATGCGGCGATTCGCCGGCCAGGACCAGGCCCAGTTCAGCGTCTGGCCGATGCCGGTGGGATCGCTGTTGTCGCGGCGCGCCATCTGGTTGCCCTGGGACGTCCAGCTGCCTGTGTAGATCCAGCATCCGCTGAGGGTCGTGCCGTCGTCGCGCAGTTCGCCGAATCCGGAGAGCTGTTCGCCGGCCTTGCGCAGCACCCGTGCCGGCCTGGAGGGATCGGTTTCTTCGACGAGGTCGACGATGGCGCGTCCGTTGATCTCTTTGGCGAGATCTTGGGCGCTGGGATTGTCCGGCGTGGAATAAGGCCAGGACAAGTTGACGATGGGATCCGGGAACTTGCCGCCTTCTTTCTTGTACAGCCCCAGCATGCGCTGATAGATCAGTGCCATGATCTCGATGTCGCTCTTGCCTTCGCCCGGCGGTTCGGCGCCTTTCCAGTGCCATTGCAGCCAGCGGCCGGAGTTGACCAGGGCGCCTTCTTCCTCGGCGAAGCAAGTGGTGGGCAGGCGGAAGACTTCGGTCTGGATCTTCGAGGAGTCCACATCGTTGTGTTCGCCGACGTTGCGCCAGAATTCCGACGTTTCGGTCACCAGCGGGTCCATGATGACCAGGAACTTCAGCTTGGCGAAGGCTTCGAGGAGCTTGGCTTTGTACGGTGCCGCCGCCAGCGGATTGAACCCCTGGCAGATATAGCCCGTCATCTTGCCCTGATGCATGAGCTCGTATACCTGCAGCATGTCGTAGGGCCGGTCCATCTTGGGCAGGTAGTCGTAGGCCCAGTTGTTTTCGGCCACGGCCGCATCGCCCCACCAGGCCTTCATCAGGCTGACATGGAACTTGCTGTAGTTGCGCCAATAGCTGAGCTGGTTGGGCCTGAGCGGAAGCTGGGTGCGGCTTTTGATGTAGTCTTCGTACACCTGTTCCCGGTCCGCAGGCAGGTTCAGGTAGCCTGGCAGCAGGTTGGACATCAGCCCCAGATCGGTCAGGCCCTGGATGTTGGAATGGCCGCGCAGCGCATTCATGCCGCCGCCCGATATGCCGATATTGCCCAGCAGCAATTGCACCATGGCGCCCGTGCGGATGATCTGCGAGCCGATGGAGTGTTGTGTCCAGCCCAGCGCATACAGGATGGTGCCCGCGCGGTCTTTGCTTGCCGTCGAGGCGAGCATTTCGCAGACCTTCAAGAACTTGTCCTCAGGCGTGCCGCATACCCGCGCCACCATTTCCGGCGTATAGCGCTCGTAGTGCTTCTTGAGCAGCTGGAAGACCGAGCGCGGATGCTGCAGCGTGGGATCGACCTTGGCGTAGCCGTCGTCGCCCAGCTCGTATTCCCAGCTGGATTGGTCGTACTTGCGCGTTTCTTCGTTGTAGCCCGAGTACAGGCCGTCTTCGAAGTTGAAGTCTTCCCGCACGATGAAGGGAAGGTCCGTATAGTTGCGCACGTATTCGTGCTGGATCTTGTCGTTTTCCAGCAGGTAGCGTATGACCCCGCCCAGGAAGACGATGTCGGTGCCCGTGCGTATGGGCGCGTAGAAGTCCGCAACGGAGGCCGAGCGCGTGAAGCGCGGGTCGACGACGACCAGCTTGGCCTTGTTGTGCGCCTTGGCTTCGGTAACCCACTTGAAGCCGCAAGGGTGCGCCTCGGCGGCATTTCCGCCCATGATCAGGATGATGTCCGCGTTCTTGATGTCGACCCAATGGTTCGTCATCGCTCCTCGGCCAAACGTCGGGGCAAGACCTGCCACCGTCGGGCCGTGTCAGACACGAGCCTGGTTGTCGAACGCCAGTGCGCCGAAACTGCGGAATACCTTGTGCGTGATGTAGGCGACTTCATTGGAACTGGCCGATGCCGCCAGCATGCCGGTGGTCAGCCACCGGTTGACCGTTTTTCCGTCGTCGCTGCGTTCGATGAAATTGGCGTCCCTGTCGTCTTTAAGCAGCCGGGAAATGCGGTCGAGCGCGTCGTCCCAGGAAATGCGTTCCCATTTGTCGGAGCCTGGGGCGCGGTATTCGGGGTATTTGAGTCGATGGGGGCTGTTGATGAAATCGGTCAGGCCAGCCCCCTTGGGACAGAGCGTGCCCCGATTCACGGGGTGGTCGGGATCGCCCTCGATATGCACGATGCGCGGATGCGCATTTTTCGCGCCGTCGCCCAGACTGTACATCAGTACGCCGCAGGCCACGGAACAGTATGGACAGGTATTGCGCGTTTCCTTCATCCGCGCCAGCTTGTATTGGCGGACTTCGGCCAAGGCCGGAGCAGGAGCCGCGCCCAGCAATGCCAGGCTGGAGCTTGCCAACGTCGTACCTGTCACCTTGAAGAATTGCCGCCGGCTCATGTTGACCATGGCGCCCTCCAGATGATTGAAGCGGTTGATGCAATGACTGGGGGCGGTTCATGGCGCCCCTATATGGAGCGAGTATAAAGGGGCCTACGGCGAAAAGTCCATGAACAGGCGCGCATTACCATTGCTTGCGCAGATTCAGCAGCACGGTCCTGCCTTGCCCATAGAAGCATTGGAGTTCATTCAGGCAATAGTTGACATATTGGCGATCGCTCAGGTTTGCCGCTGTCAACGACAGTTTGAAGCCGCTCAGGCTGGCGTTGGCCTTGCCCAGGTCGTAATGGATGGCCGCATCCCACAGGGTATTGGCAGGCAGTCGAATGCTCGCTGCTGAGTCCGCGTAGTTGGCGCCGATGTACCGGATACCCGCGCCCACCGACAGCCCGTCCAGGCCGATATGGTCCAGGTCGTGATTGACCCAGAGCGATGCCATGTGGCGCGGCACCCTGGGCAGAGGCAGTCCTTCCAACGATACCCCCGTCGCATTGGGATTCGCCTTGGTGATTTTCGAGCGGGTGTAAGCGTAGGCGCCGATGATGTCCGTATTTTTCCAGAGTCGCGCCCTGGCTTCCAGGTTGAAGCCTTGCGAGCGTACCTCGCCCGTTTGCGTACTGAAGAATTCGTGTCCGGGCAGAGGGTCCGTAGTCAGCATGTTTTTCTGCGTAAGCTGGAATGCCGACAAGGTGACGAGCGTATCGGAGCCTTTGGGCTGGTATTTCACGCCCACTTCGAACTGTTCCCCTGTCATGGGCTTGAAAGGCTTGCCCGCGAAATCGGTGCCGCCCACAGGCTCGAAGGAGGTCGAGTAACTGGCATAGGGCGCTATGCCGCTGTCGAATACGTAATTGACGCCCAGGCGCCCCGTAAAGGCCTCGTCCCGGCGGGGAGTCGTGCTCCGGGCCGTCCGGTTTTCGGTATCGGCATCGGCGCGATCATATCGGCCGCCCACCGTCAGTACCCATCCTCCCGTCCGTATCTGGTCCTGCATGTATATGCCGGTCTGGTGCATGGTCTGCGGCGTGCTGATGCGTGGGATCAGATCCGGGATATCGATGCCATACACGGGGTCGTACAAGTCTATGGAGGCAACCGGAGCGGACGCAAAGCGATAGTCGTCCCGTTGCTTTACGTAATCCAGCCCCAGCAACAAGGTGTGCTCGAGCGCGCCGGTTGAAAAATCCGCTTGCGCCTGGGTATCGATTCCCAGGATGCTGCCTTTGCCCAGGCCTTGCGTCGCGACCCGGCTCAGGGTGCGCTCGTCGGGGGCAAGAGCATAGCCGGGCGTGCCGCGCGCATCGATGTCCACATGGGTGTAGCGCAGGTTCTGGCGCACCGACCAGGTATTGTTGAAGCGATGTTCGAAGGCATACCCTACCGCATACTGCTTGCGATCCATTCCCTCATGCGATGGTTCACCGGAAAAGCGCGTACGCGGCAAGGTGCCGTTGGGGTTGTAGCGCAGCGTGCCCCTGGCCGGCAGGCCCTGGTACTGGGGAATGACCTTGTCATGCTGGTAGTGGGTCAGCAGCGTCAGCGAAGTATCGGCGGAAGGGCGCCAGGTGAAGCTGGGCGCGATCAATTTGCGTTTCTCTTCGGAATAGTCCGCCATGCCGTCGGCGGTCTTCACCAGCCCGGTGATGCGGTAAAGAAATTTTTCTTCGGCGTCCAGGGCGCCGGTGGAATCGAAAGCAAGCTTGCCCGTATGCAGATTGCCGCCCTGCAGCCACAGCTCGTGCCGCGCGTCGGCTTGCGGGCGCCGGCTGACCATGTTCAGAATGCCGCCCGGCGTGGTCTGCCCGAACGGCCCCGACGAAGGCCCTTGCAGGATTTCCAGGCGCTCCAGCATGTAGGGATCGAACTGGGGCACCGAGACGCTGTAGGCGCTGAAGGGCAGCACGATGCCGTCCAGATACTGGCGCACGAACAGGCCGCCGCGTGCCATCACGACGTCGTAGCGGCTGTCGGTTCCGCCAAATGCCGCGATCACGCCCGGGGTATAGGCGACCGCCTGGTTCACAGTCTGGGCACCTTGCATTTCGACCTGATCGCGGGTGACCACGCTGATGGTCTGTGGCGCTTCCAGTATGGGCGTGTCGGTCTTGGTGGCGGTGGCGCTGCGTTCCGCCGTCATGCCGGGTACTGGGCCGTAGGCGTTTTCGGCCTGGGTCGTGACGGTTATGGGTGACAGGGCCGACACGCCGGACGCATTTCCGGAGGAAGCCGGGATGGCTCTGAGCGAGTAGGCGCCGCTGCGCCCCTGAATGACCTGCAAGCCTTGGCCCTGCACGATCCGCATGAGTCCGTCCGGTACGGAAAAACGCCCGTGCAGGCCCTCGCTGCGCTTGCCCTGTGTCAGCGCTGAAGCGGCGGACAGTTCGACGCCCGCCGCCTGCGCAAACTGATTGAGCACGGTGCCGAGCGGCCCGGCGGGAATGTCGTAGCTGCGCAGGACCTGTTCCTGCGTTTGCCCTTGAGCGCCCGCCGGCTTGGTGGTTGTCGACGCACTCAGCACCAGGCCGGCGCACAGCGCCCCGTGGACCAGAGTGGCAAGCAGACCGCGCGCACCCACCCGCGAACGATGCCGTCCACGCGCCGGATCAGAATATGAAGCCATGAAAATATCCTCTTCCATTCGAAGTTTTTTGCTTATGGTCTATTCCGAACGAGGACGGGAAGTCCTCAATGCAGGCGCGGATTAATTTGTAACCGAGACTGGCATCAAGCGCATGGTGAAGCACGTTCAGCGGGCGCGCACGGTCACCCAGTAACGGGTCCTGTAGTCGATCTCGACCGGCAGGGCGAGCTTCAGATTGGCCAGTGCGCGGTCGGTGTCGGCGAGGGAGAACACGCCGGTAATCGACAGGCCGGCGACATCGGATGTGCAGCGCAGCAGGCCCGTCCGGTAGCGCGCCAGCTCGCGCAGAAAGTCCTGGACTCGCATGTTCTCGGCAACGAGCAGACCGCGGGACCAGGCGGATTCACTGTCGGATGCCGGCGACGCGGGGAGCGCATGCCTGTCGGAAAACACGCTGCGCTGGCCGGCATCCAGGCGGGTTGGCGGCTCGAGCGCATGGCTAGGCTGGATCTCGACGGCGCCCTGGAATACCGCGACGTGTGAAACCTCTTCGGTCTGCCTGACGGTAAAGCGCGTTCCCAGGGCGCGCACGGTGCCTTGGCGGCTTCGAACGATGAACGGACGTCCGGGCGAGGCCGGATCGCGGCTGGTGGTGACCAGTATCTCGCCCTGGCGGAGAATCACCTCGCGGGCGGCATGGTCGAAACGCACATTGACGGCGCTCGACGTATTGAGCAACACGCGCGTGCCGTCCGCAAGCAGGATTTCCCGTATTTCGCCCACGCTGGTGCTGTGGTCGGCCGAAAGAAGCCGCCACGCTTCGCTTTCGCGCACGATGGGCAGCGCGGCCGCCGCTACGGCGGCGACACCCAGTGTCTGGAGCGCACGGCGGCGCGATGGCTTGGCGGGTTTGGTGGATTCGAGCAGGACGGCGGTCGCGTGCTGCGGCGCCTCCTGCAGCTTGCTGTCGAAAGCCTGCAGGCGACGCCATGCGCGTTCGTTGTCGGGGTGCGCGGCACGCCACTGGCTGCAGGCGGCATGGTCGGCCTCGCAGGCATCGTCTGCCCAGAGCCGCGCCATCCATCGGGCCGCTTCTTGCACGATGGCGGCATCGATGGGCGGCTGCCGCGGACCGTCATCGCTGATCATATAAAGCCATGTAGCATGCTTGCAGACCGCGCGCGATGTATTTTTCCACCGATGATACGGATACGTTCAGCTGCTCTGCGATGTCGCGGTAATTCATGCCGTCGATCTTGCACAGCAGAAGGGCGCGTCTTGCCTTGTCGGGCAGCCCTTGCAGGACGGCATCTATTTCCATCAAGGCCTCGAGCGCCAGCGCACGGGTTTCCTCGGAGGGCGCTTCGGCTTCGGGAAGCAGGCTCAGCGTTTGCAATTAAGCCGCCTCGACGCGGCGCCGGCGATACAGATCGATCACGAGACCATTGGCGACACGCGCAAGATAGCGGCGCGAATGCTCTGGCTCGGGTGGATTGCCGGCAGCCAGAATGCGCAGATAGGTATCGTGGGCAAGGTCTGCTGCGTCGAAGGCGTTGCCCAATTTCTTGTACAGCCAGCTCCGCAGCCAGCCATGATGGTCGCTGTAGAAGGATTCGATTTCCTGCGATGGGGAGTGGGCCGTGGGCATAAGACGCTGGCGGGGCGGCTGATTAGTGTTCGCGAATAAGAATTAGTCTCATTATAGTTGTAAAATATTCGATTGCCTATGCGTGGACAGGCATGTACGAAAGAAGTGCATGTGCACACGCCCGACTATATATAAGTACATACTTGTAGTAACGAGAAGCATTTGCAATAATGGTCTTCGATTTTCAATGACTTGGTCCTGAAGCAGGGTCATTTCAGCCACATATAAGCAATTGCTTACAAAAAACAGCCGCGGTGGATTACGGGTTTTGACGGTCTCAAACGTCTTATAGATAGAAGCGGGGCGCGAAAGACGTTTTTCCCAAGGACTCGCCCCAAGGCAAAACATGAAACAAAGAGATCGAAGGTAGCAAGCGCGTGTCCAAAGCAAAGAAAGTCTCGAAATCGAAGCTCTGGTTTCTGGTGCATAGCTGGCTGGCGCTGCCCCTGTGGCTGTTCGTGTTCTTCGTATGCGTCACCGGCACAATTGCCACGGTCAGCCAGGAAATCGTCTGGCTGGCCAATCCCGCCGTGCGTGCCAATGCGCCGTCCGCGAACGCCGAAATGCTCGGTTACGACGCGATCTTGAAAGTGGTCGAACGCGAGCATCCCGGAGCGGTAGTTCAGTCCATCTCGCGTCCGGTCAAGTCCCAATTCGCCTTGACGGTGCGCGTCGGATACCCGGACGCCACTTCCGCATCCCTGTACGTCAATCCGTACACCGGTCATATCCAAGGCAGCAGCTCGGGCTTCAACTTCCAGCAGTTCGTGCGCGCACTGCATGGCTGGCTGCTGATTCCCTTTACCAATGGCTTCAGCCTGGGTTGGTACATCGTGGCGTTCCTGGGGGTTCCGATGCTGGCTTCGCTGGTGACCGGCCTCGTCGTCTACAAACGCTTCTGGCGCGGCTTCATGAATCCAAGATTGCGCCTGGGCCAGGGGGCGCGCATATTCTGGGGCGATTTTCACCGGCTGGCAGGCATCTGGTCGATTCCGTTCATCGCCATCATTTCGATCACCAGCATCTGGTTCCTGATTCAGGCGGCATTGTCCGACAACCAGATTTCCTTCTCGACGGCCGGCGTGCCGCCAGTGGTCGCGCGCGAAGATATACCGCGCGTGACGGCCGGCGCCCCGCCTCCCATGATCAGCCTGGACAGGGCCGCGCAGATCGCGCAGCAGACTTTCCCCGACCTGGAGGCTTCGTTCGTCCGGTTGCCGGCGAACGCATACGGCCATATCGGCGTGGGAGGGCGCGGCGCCTATCCCTTGCTGTTCGAAAACCTGAGCATCAATCCCTATACGGGCGCGGTCGAGCATACGCGCCGGGTGTCCGACCGGTCCGGGTTGGAAATGGTCACCGAATCCATGCGGCCGCTACACACCGGCGACTTCGCCGGAACGTGGCTCAAGCTGGTCTACTGCCTTTTTGGCTTGCTGTTGAGCATGATGGTGTTCAGCGGCATGATGATCTGGACCAAGCGCACGTTCAAAGAAACCGTCGCGGCGACCAGGCGCCGTGCGCCGGCCGTAGCGGGCAAGCAGGCGCCTGCCGCAATGGCCAGGGCGACGGCGGGAGGCCGACATGAATAAGGCGACGGCAGGGCATGGGCCGACATCCAGGCTGGCGCTGAAATGGAAGCGCTGGCGCTTTCATTTGAGTGCGTTGCTGCTGATTCTGCCGCTGGCATATCTGCCCAGGTATTTCGACAATCTGGCGCTTTTGAGCGGCGGAAAAGGCCTGGGCCAGCGCGAGCTGGGTGAGCTTGCCGTTGGCCCCTGGTCGGTGCGGCTCGCGGAGTGGCGTGTGGAAGCGCCCAGGCGCGACGGGGCGGCCGGCCACATGAAAGCCTTTACGCTGGCGCAATGCAAAGAGTGCATCGGGCATATCAAGGCGGCTTACCTGCGGGTGGGCAAGCCCCGTAGCCTGCGCGCGGCCGGCGCGCTGTTCTCTGGCAGCCCCTATCGGCAAATGGCCAGCGCGCTGATTCCGGAGCAAACCGCGCCGGATGCCGAATTATGGGTGACTCTGGAAGGCTGGGATGGCGCGGTCCATCAGGCAAGCCTGCCTCTGGCCAAGGCATCGCCCACGACTGTCCAATGGTTAACGCAACGCAAAGGGAGGCCCTGATGACCAGGCCTGATTTTTTCTCGTTCGCCGCCCGTGCCGTCGCCGGAGCGGGTCTATGCCTGGCGGCAGCCGCCGCCTGGGCGCACAATCCCATTGCCGAATGCAAAGCGACCGACGACACCACGGTCCAGTGCAAAGGCGGCTTTTCCGACGGCAGCGACGCGCCGGGCGTTACGCTGGACGTGATCTCTTACGATGAAAAGATACTCGTGCCAGGCAAGCTGGGCGAGGATTCCACGATGACTTTCAAGAAACCCGCCGGCGAGTTCTACATTCTGTTCGACGCCGGTCCCGGACACGTGGTTGAAATCGACTACACCGAGATCGAGTCGTGACGACGCAGGTCGTCAGGCCGGCAGGTGCCGGCTATGAAACCTTGATCGTACTCAGCCTGTGCGCGCTGATCGTGGCCTTGGCGGGTGCCGTCGTCTTTGTCAGGACCTCGACCGACGTCGTGTCCGGCGTCGCGGCCAATCAGTTCGATGCGCGACGCGACCTGAGCGCCGCCGAGCAAGGCCTGTATGCCGACTTGCGGGTGGCTGCCGACGAAATCCTGTTCATGACCGATGCGCAAGGCGCAGCCCCTTCGGTCGCGGATTTGGCCGAACAGGGTCTGCCGCCCTTCGTTCAGGACGCCAGCGCGGCCAACCGCGGGGCGCATGCCTGGCAGCGGCTCGATCTTCAGGACGGCAGCGCTTATCTGGGGCTGAGCAGCGATGCCGGCGTGGCCGGATCGCTGCTGCTGCGCCTGCCACCCTCCGCGCTGAAAGGCGAACACTCGGCCGAAGCGGGCCACCTGCACGGACCGTCCGCCGACATATGGCTGAGTCGTGAAGCCCGCGCGCGCGCGCCCGGCAATCTGGACGAGTCCGGCCTGCTTGCCGCCGGCTGGCGGCAGATCGCAGCGCAGTTCGATGCGGGCGTCACGCGCCAACGGCGCTAGGGTGGCGCGTGCATCCATCCACCGTCCAGTTTCCCTTGCTTTCCGTTCAACCGAGAATTAGATGATGCCTGTATCTAAGCTGTTAGCCGCCGGCAGGGCTTCCCTGTCACAGCGTTTGCGCCGAGCCGCGCTGGCCATCCTGCCGGCGCTTGCGCTGGCGCCGTTCATGGCGCATGCCGCGCCCCTGAAAATCGGCGTGACACTGCACCCCTATTACAGCTATGTGGCCAATATCGTGGGCGATGCCGCACAGGTGGTACCGCTGATTCCCGCCGGCTTCAACCCTCACGCCTACGAGCCGCGCGCCGAAGACATCAAACGCATCAATGAGCTGGACGTGGTCGTGCTCAACGGCATCGGCCACGACGATTTCGCCGACCGCATGATCGCCGCGAGCGACAAGCCGGACATCCCGCTCATCGAGGCCAATGCACAGGTCCCGTTGCTGGCGGCCACCGGCGCGGCTGCCCGCGGCGCATCCGGCGATGACGGCAAGGTGGTCAATCCCCATACCTTCTTGTCGGTGACCGCTTCCATCGCGCAGGTGAACACCATCGCGCGCGAATTGGGCAAGCTCGACCCGGATCATGCCGATCTCTATCGATCCAACGCCCGTGCGTACGGACAGAAGCTGCGCAAGCTGCGCGCCGCCGCCTTGGCGAAGCTGTCGGAAGCCAAGACGGCCGATTTCCGGGTGGCGACCATACATGGCGCCTACGATTACCTGCTGCGCGAATTCGGTCTCGAGGTAACGGCCGTGGTCGAACCGGCTCATGGAATCGAGCCCAGCCCGGCGCAACTGAAGACGACCATCGACCAGATGCGGAACCTCGACGTGAAAGTAATTTTCTCCGAGATGGATTTCCCGTCCACCTACGTGGACACCATACAGCGTGAAACCGGTGTCAAGCTCTACGCACTGACGCATATCTCTTACGGCGACTATTCGGCCGGCAAATTCGAGACGGAAACGGCGCGCAACCTGGATACGGTGGTGCGCGCAATACAGGAGGCCGGACAATGAGGAGGGCGGGCCCTGCATTGCCCGAGTCCCGCGCCGATGGCCCCGCCATCGTGTTCGACAAAGTCGGCTTGACGCTGGGACGCACCGATATTCTGCGCGACGTGTCGTTCACCGTGTCGGCTGGCAGCGTGCACGCTCTGGTCGGTCCCAACGGTGCGGGCAAGAGCTCGCTCGTCAAGACCCTGCTTGGACAGACGCCGCATCGGGGGCGGCTGGCTCTGGATTGGCCGCGCGCTCCGCAAACCATAGGCTATGTACCGCAAGCCCTCGAATTCGACCGCGGCCTGCCCATGACGGTGACGGACTTCATGGCAGCCATGACCCAGCGCCGCCCGGCATTTCTAGGCGTATCTCCACGCAGCGCGAGATCGATCCAGGCGGCGCTTGAACGCGTGGGCATGGCGGACAAGTGCACGCGCCGCATGGGCGCGCTGTCGGGCGGCGAGCGCCAGCGCGTACTCTTGGCGCAGGGACTGGTCCCAGCGCCGTCGCTGCTCGTGCTGGATGAACCCATGGCGGCGCTCGACGAAGCCGGCGTGCGGGTTTTCGAACAGTTGCTGGCCGACTGGCGCATACAAGGCGTTACCGTCTTCTGGGTAGAGCACGATCTGCAGGCCGTGCGTGAAATGTCCGACCGCGTCACCGGCCTGAACGGGCACGTTCTTTTCGATGGCGAGCCCGGCGAGGTCATGACGCCTCAAGCTCTGTTGGATCTTTTCTCGACTCGGCCGCGTCTGGCGGCGGTGGATTGCGCGGTGGCGGCATGATGGCAATCGATATGCTTCGACAAGCCCTGCAGGAATGGGCTGCGGCCGGCCACCTTCCTTCCGTCATGTCCTATGGTTTTGTCGTCAATGCGCTGCTTGCCGGGCTGATTATCGGTCCGGTACTGGGCGGACTGGGAACGCTGGTGGTCGTCAAGCGCTTTGCATTTTTTTCGGAGGCGGTGGGCCACTCCGCGCTGACCGGGGTGGCCATCGGCATTCTGCTGGGCGAGCCTTACACCGGGCCCTATGGCAGCCTGTTCGGCTACTGCCTGCTATTTGGCATCTTGCTCAATTACCTGCGCAACCGCACCGGACTGACTCCCGACACCTTGATCGGGGTGTTTCTGTCGATTTCGCTTGCTCTTGGGGCCAGCGTGCTGCTGGTGCTGGCAGGACGCATCAATATCCATATTCTGGAGAACGTGCTGTTCGGCTCCGTGCTGACCGTGAACAGCGAAGACCTGGCGGTGCTGGCGGCCGTCGGTTTTGCGACGGCCGCCATGGCGCTGCCTTATTACAACCGTTTGATGCTCGCCAGCTTCAATCCACAGCTTGCCGCCGTTCGCAAGGTTCCCGTCAAGGCGCTCGATTATCTGTTCGTGGCACTGGTGACGATCGTGACCGTGGCATCCGTGAAAGTGATCGGCGCCATCCTGGTCGGCGCGCTGCTGGTGATACCGGCGGCATGCGCGCGCCTGCTCAGTTCATCGCTACGCGCTTTTTTCTGGCTTTCCGTGCTCATCGCCACCGCCAGCACACTCACCGGCATCCTGCTGCCCATACAGCTCGACCTGCCGGTGCCGTCCGGGGCGGCCATCATTCTGGTCGCCGGCATTTTATTCATGTTGGCCGCGATGGCGCGCGGCCTGGTTCCGGCACTAAGGGGAAATCCATCTTGAAGTCCAACGGCACACTCCCGAGCGGTTTTGCGACGCAAAGGCGCCTGCTGTCGGCCATCGCATTCGCGATCCTGGGCGTTGCATCGTCCGCCGGCATGGCGCTGGCCCAACCCGCGCAGCCCGCATCGGCCGCCGCGACAGGTGCGACCGGTGCGCACTCATCCACAGCGCCGGACGGCGTCGTCAAGGTGCTGGCCGCGCATCCCGTCGTCTATGCATTGGCGCTTGTGCTGACACAGGACAGCGGCATCGTCCTGGAGCGCGCCGCGCCCGGCAACCTGCCGCCCACACGCATGGCGTCCTATTTCGCCGGGCGTGGCGCCAAACAACTGGCGCGAGCAGCGTCGGGTGCCGATGCCGTGATCGGCCTGCGTTCCATCTGGCCCGACGACCCGCTCTATCCGCTGGCGCGGCGCAGCAACATCCGCATCGTGGAGATCGATGCGGCGCGTCCCGTGGACGGCGCCCTGCCCGGTGTCGCGTTGCAAGCCAATTCGGACATGCGTGGCTACCCGTGGCTCAACCCGGTCAACCTCGGGCGCATGGCCGACGTCATCGCGACGGACCTCGAACGGCTGGCTCCATCCGCCCAGCCTGCCCTGCAAGGGAACCTGGCGGGCCTGAAGCGCAGCCTGGTGGCGCTCGCGGCCGACGCGGAGGCGCGGTTGGTGCAGCTCGATGACGTATCTGTGGCATCGTTATCCGAGCGTCTGGACTACCTGGTGTCCGGACTGAACCTGGATATGGCCCTGCGCGATGCGCGCCCTGACGAAGAATGGAGCCAACAGGCATTGAACGGCTTGCGTGCCGAGCTGGAGGCGCTGGACGTAAAGGTGGTATTGCATCATCGCGAGCCCGCCGAGAATATCCGGCAAGCCGTTGCCGACGCGGGCGCGCGCCTGGTCGTGCTCGATACCGAGCAAGAGGATACGCTGGGGCAACTGGAGGCTATGGTACAAGACGTGCTACAGGGTTTCCGTCCATAGCCTGCAGTTTGCATGGATTATGCCGGAGGAGCGACAGCATGCCGGAAAAGTCCACGGTAATCGTCTCGGAAGACGAAATAAACTTCACCGCCGTTCGCGCGCAGGGCGCCGGAGGGCAGAACGTCAACAAGGTATCGAGCGCGGTTCACCTGCGCTTTTCGATAGCGGACTCGTCGCTGCCCGACGGCATCAAGGAGCGGTTGTTGGCCCTCAAGGACCAGCGAATTACGGCCGAGGGCGTCGTGGTGATCAAGGCGCAGGGCAGCCGTAGCCAGGAGCAGAACAAGATTGAAGCCGTGGCACGCCTGCAAGCGCTCGTCGATAGCGTGGCCGTGCCTCCGAAACGGCGCAAGCCCACCAAGCCAACCTTGGCGTCCCGGCGCAGGCGCCTGGAAGGGAAGGCGGTTCGAAGCGAACTGAAGCGCATGCGTGGGCGGGTGCCGCCCGCGCATTAGTCGGCCTTGAATAATCCCCGCAACCCGCATAAACACTGATGATTGGGGCAATTTCCGATACCCGGAACTCCCGGCTTGTTGTCCAATAGAGGTTGTTTTCTGGGAGTTTGATTGCGATGTTTGCCTGCCCTGCCACCGATGACTTTTTCCGTGCCCGTATCGACCAAATGATCGACCTGCGCCATCCGCTGGCAGTGCTGGCCTCGCGCATGCCGTGGCAGGAGATTGAGGCGGCGGTGGCGCACCGGTTCTTGCGCAAGGCGCACGACGGCGTGGCCATGCCGGACCTGGATTTGTTTGGCGAGAAGGTGCAGCGCCAGGTGTCGCGCAGCCATGCCGGGCGCCCACGCGTGCCTCTGCGGATCATGATTTCGCTGCTGTATCTGAAGCATGCCTTCAACGAATCAGACGAAGGCGTGGTGGCCCGTTGGGCCGATACGCCGCGCTGGCAGTTCTTTTCGGGGCAGAGCTACTACGAGGATCGCCCGCCCTGTGACGCCACCACGCTGGTGAAGTTTCGCAAACTGCTGGGCGAGGACGGTGTAGAAGAGTTGCTGGCCCAGACCATCAATGTGGCCGTCGAGCTCAAGCTCATCAAGCCGCAGGAGCTCAGTCGAGTCATCGTGGACAGCACGGTGCAGGAGAAGGCCATCGCCCACCCGACGGACAGCCGGCTGCTGGAGATCGCACGGATCAAGCTGGTGGGAGCAGCCAAGGATGCCGGCATTGCGCTCAAGCAGACCTTTGCCAAGGAAGGCGAGCAACTGAGCCGCCAGGCCGGGCGCTTCGCTCATGCACGCCAGTTCAAGCGGATGCGCCGGGCGATCAAACGTCAGCGAACCATCGTCGGGCGGCTGGCCCGCGAGATCGACCGCAAAGCCAGTGCGATGGGGCAGGCCGTGCGCGAAGCACTGGACGAGGTGTTGGGCAAGGCCCAGCGTATTGGGGCTCAGAGTGCCCAGCGCACGACTGTCGACGGCCAGCCCAAGCTGTACGCCTGGCACGCCCCGGAGGTCAGCTGTATCAGCAAGGGCAAGGCGCGCCGGCCTTACGAGTTTGGCGTGAAGGTGGGCATTGCCAGCACCTTCAAAGGCAACCTGATTGTGGGGGCTCGGGCGTTTCATCGTAATCCGTATGATGGCCACACGCTGAGTTCCCAACTGGAGCAGGCCACCATTCTCATGCAGGACTGTGCCGCCGCGCCTGAAACGGTCTTTGTTGATCTGGGCTACCGGGGCGTCGATGCCGAGAATCCCGGCGTACGCGTGGTGCACCGGGGCAAGCCCAAGCGCTTGACGGCACAGGAAAGACGGCAGCTCAAGCGACGCCAGGCCATCGAGCCGATCATCGGACACCTGAAAGCGGATCACCGGATGGACCGCTGTCACTTGAAGGGCGAATACGGCGACCGGCTGCACGCGGTGCTGTGCGCGGCGGGCTACAACATCAAGTGGCTGCTGCGCATGATCGCCAAGAAGGGCGTGCCCTTCCTGAGGGCGCTTTTTTTGCGCCTCGTGAAAGGCACGATGCCACGCTGGTTCTGGCTGGCCTTGGCTGCGAGCCGGCCTGGTGACCGCTTGAATGACAGTCTCGGCGTTCGGAAGCTGTGGCTCTTGGCGGCATGAAACGCCCGAATGACCGTTGAAATGAATATTTCAGGACCGACGCATTAGGCCGCATCCCGATCAAGGCTCCTTCGTATACACGGCCATGGCGAACGGCTTGTTCTGCGGGCTTTCCTCCGATATCTGGATGATTTCGGCAGGCCGCGCTTCGGGGGCCTTCATGGTAGGCAGCCAAAGCCAATAGTGATTGTCAGGCAAGCCATTGACCGCCACGCTGCGGTGGTTGCCGCGGGCGTCTATGGCATGTATGGTGACACGGCTGATCAGTCCGCCCTTCAACGAGCGCATGTCATTGACCGCCTCATCGACGGCTTGCTCTACGCTCATGCCCATTTTCATGTACAGGACAACGGCCCGGGCGGTACCGGCACGGATCGTCATTTCGCCCGCCCCGGTGCAGGCGCACGCGCCATAACGGCTGTCGGCATAGGATCCCGCCCCGATTACGGGGCTGTCGCCGAGCCGGCCCGGGTACTTCCATCCCCAGCCCGAAGTGCTGGTCGCCGATGCGATATTCCCATGTTGATCCAGGCCAAGAAACACGGTCGTATCCTTGCCGATCTCGGGGTCGACCGCGTTGTGGCAGTAGTCGATCAGGGGTGCATCCGGCCATGCGGCCCGGTGCTCGGCCTTGACTTCGCTATCGAACCATCGTTGCCACGCAGCTTCAGCGTGGGGAAGCAGCAGCTCGCCGGTCTCGGCACCGATTTCATGAGCGAAACGTGCGGCGCCGTCTCCAACGAGAAACTCGTGCGGCAGGCGTTCCAGCAACTGGCGGGCGATGCTGACGGGATGCGTATAGCCCTTGATTGCGCCGACGGCGCCGGTTCTTAAGGTCGAGCCGCACATGACGGATGCGTCCAGCTCGACCTCGCCGACCAGATTTGGCCAGCCGCCGGTGCCGACGGTGCGCACGTCGAGGTCGTCTTCGACCACGCGCACTCCGGCTTCCAGGGCATCCAATGCCAACGCATTGCGCGTGAGCATCTCGGCGGCTACCGGAATCCCCGACTTGCCTTCGTTATTACATACGATTATCAAAATAACTTCCTTGTTGATGAACGAGGGCGTTGCGGCCACCGCAAGCCGCAACGCACGCTTCGGCTTAAAGCCCTGCCCGGAATTGCCGGTTCCAGAAATCGAGCAGCTCGCCTTTATGCTGCATCAGCAACTCGAAGTTTACAGGCACGAGCTTATCCAACTGGGCACTGTCGAAGCCGACGGACTCTTGCAGGGAAGGAGGCAGCGGCGCGTTCAGGACCGTGGGCGCGTATCCCATGGTTTCCGCAAATGCCAGCTGGGCCTGGGGTTCGAGCATGCTGTTCAGGTAATGCGCGGCGCATGCGGCATTCTTGCTGCCGCCCGACAGGCCCGCGCAGAACGTTGCCGGCAAGGCGCCTTCTTTGGGGAAAACATAGGCAACGGGAAGCGATGCCTTCGACCATTGCAGCGCCCGGGCCTTCCATGTCATGGTGACCCAGATCTCTCCGCCCTTCAGCGCGCTCGCCAGCGCGTCGGTCGAAGGATAGACCTTGGGCGAATTCTTGCGCAGGGCCAATAGGAAATCCCGTCCCGCCTGGAGATCGTCGCCGGATTTGCCCGAAGCAAGGGCGCCCGCCACGGCCAGATAATCGTACTGGTCGTCTACAACACCGACTTTGCCCTTCAGGCTCGAATCGAGCAGGGATGCGAAGCTTTCAGGGGCGGTTTTCAGGAACTCGGTGTTATACACCAGCACGAGGGCGCTGAAGATATGTGGGACGGCATAGTCCGTTTTAAGTGCCGGGACGACATGTTGCAGGTTCGGCAAGGCTGCCTCGTCCAGCTTCGCCAGGGTGCCTTCATGGGCCATTTGAAACATGTCGTTGTCGCGCAGCAGGGCGATGTCCAGGGTGCTGCGCCGCGCGCCTTTCTCGGCGCGCAGCTTCGTCTGGCGCTGCAGGGCGGCGCCGACATCGTAAAGGACATTCACGCCGTTCGGCTTCACCAGCGGGTCGATGTTTTGCTGCAGCAAGCGCTGATAGTCGCCGCCCCAGGTCCCGACAACGAGGTCCTTGTCGCAGGACCCTGCCGCCCAAGATAGCGAGGGTACCGTCGAGGCAAGTGTCAACGAGCTTGCTGCTTTGATGAAGTGTCTGCGATTGAAGTTCATGGTGATCTCTTTGTTTTGTTGCATGAAAGATGGAGGATGGTCCTGATTGCGCGCGAGACCGGGAGCCTACGGCTTCGTGCCTGATCGATTGAACTGGTGATGATCGTCGCTTGTCAGCAACCATGGCCGGGTGGCCGAGGTCATCGAAGCGGCGGCGTTGGCGCTATCCGGCTGCCGGTATGCCACGGCGCCGCACAGGCCCTGAATGGTTGAAAGCACGATGGCATCGGAGCTCGACGCGAACTGCCTATGTGTCTTCAGATAGAGGGATATGTCGGCAAATGAAGCCAGAGGGGACGTAGGCCCATCGGTGAGCGCCAGTACCTTTGCGCCCAGCTTGTGGGCGAAATGCGCCAACAGCGCCGTGTCGCGCACGTATTGCGGAAACATGATTGCAATGACCAGATCTTGCTGCGTAACGTCGTGCAGCCGGCGTGCCGCGCCCACCGAGCCCGCATGGTTGGCGAGCGATTGAACATTGCGACAATACGGATTCAGGCCATATTCGAATTGCCCGGCCAGATGCGCACTGGTGCCCATGCCTATGATGAAGATGCGATTTGCGTTTGTTATGGCGTCGATCGCAAGCTCGCACTCCGTTGACGCCAGCATCTGCCGCGTCGCCTGGAGATTCTCTATGTCCATGTCCAGCGCCGACAAAATGATCTTATGGTTGCTGAGCTGGCTGCCGGCCTGCGCCTGGCGCAGCCGGTCGACTGGCGACATGGACTTTTCGAATTCGTGCATCAGGCATGCCCTGAAGCTCGAATACTTGTCGAAACCCAAAGCGCGAGCGAATCGGTTGGCGGTCGCGCTGGACGCCTCGTTGGCCTTCGCGAACTCCTCGATGCTCATCGTCGCGGATCGGAGCATCTGGGCTTGCGTGAACTCGGCCATCTTGATTTGGGCGGCCGTCAAGCCGGGCAGGGCGCGTGCGATACGTGACTGTATCGAGCTGTCCTCTTGCCTGTTCTCGTTTTTCCCAAGGATTTTTCTGCTCATGCTGTGACATAAAAATTTTACTGTTTATTGATTCTATGAAAATAATCGAATCATTCGGAATAGGTGGTTTCCCTTGGCACAAGGCTGTACTGGTGAGCGCGTCAGCTGTTTGACCGGTGACGTTCATGCCGAAAAGGGGCTAGCCTTGAGTTCAGCGATACCTGTCGGGAGGCGGCTATGCGTTCGATAGTTCTCTTAATGATGATTCTTCCCGTTGTCTGCTTTGCCGAGATGTATGGCCCCGACTACGAGAAATGCAGTCAGGACACGACCATTGGCATCGTCGATTGCCTCAACAAAGAAGCGAAGCTCTGGGATAAGCGGCTGAATAGTTCCTACAAGGAACTGATGAATCGCATCGAGGCCGGTCAACAGGCGCCGTTGAAGGCCGCGCAACGCGCCTGGATCAAGTATCGCGACGCGAACTGCGCATTCCATGGTTCGGCACCCGGCAGCTTGAGCCAGATAGAAGCGGCCGAGTGCCTGCGCGCCATGGTCAAGGAGCGTGCATGCGAACTACGGTTGGCAAGCCGGGCGGAGGCGCCGCTCGATCAAGAGTGCAAGTCTTCTCAATCGGCGTCCGGCACGAGCCGACAAGGCGTGGCTCTTGGGACCGAGTCCCCGCAGCCTGACAAGCCGTCAGGTCAAGGAGGAACACAGGCGGACAGGCCCGCAGCGGTGCCCCCGGCGTCGATGGAAAGTTCATTGCATCAACGCGAGCATACCGGCCGCGGCTCGTTCTTTGGCATGTACAGCCCCTCCGACAAGAAAAAAGGCTCGTACCAGGCCGACTTCCGTGCGTATGTCCAATTTGCCGAACAGGTCGACACAGCGGGCGGAAGTGCTGTATTTGGCTGGATGGACGCTTCGGACGAGGTCGTGCTGCTGACTCATGCAAAGTATCTTCCGTCCCTGTCCTTGGCGGAGACCAAGCATGAGTTCGTGCTGCGCACGCCCGTCATGGATCTGAGCGCCTTGCCCCGATACTTGATGATATGCGTCTGGGAAACGGAAGGCGAAAAAGTCGCACCGGCGCTAGCGGTCTACGCGGAGCGCGACGACGCGAATCACACCCGCAAGTCCACCAAGGTGCTGGACAGCCTGATCGTGAATTGGGTTCCTGTGCCGGCGGCACGGGCAGAGCGGAAATTCGCCGGGTTCGATTATTGTGCCGAAATCTCCAGGATGGAGCGGTCACACGTTGCGAAGCTACTGGGCGGGTAGTTGCGCGGCTGAAACACATGGAAAAACAAGCGCATGGCTTTCGGACCTATATTTTCATCTGACCCCACCAAAGGAGAACGACGATGAAATATGTAGAAGGCTTTGTCCTGGCAGTGCCGGCAGCGAACAAAGATACATATCGGAGACACGCCGAAGAGGCATCACACCTGTTCAAGGAATTTGGCGCCACCCGTTTTGTGGAATGCTGGGGCGATGACGTGCCAGATGGGAAGCTCACCGATTTTCGCGGAGCCGTAAAGGCCAAGGAGGATGAAGTCGTGGTCTTCAGCTGGCTGGAATATCCGTCCAAGGAGGTGCGTGACGCCGCGAACGAAAAAATGATGTCCGATCCGCGCATGAAGGCCATGGGCGAGGAAATGCCCTTTGACGGTAAACGCATGATATTCGGCGGATTCGTGCCGATACTCGATGTGTGAAAAGCGGACGTGGCCGGCCGATTCCTTGAAACTGCACTTTGGGAGTGCGCCGATATCCAGGGCGGCAGATACAGATTAAAGTAAGGCCTCTTCACTTTGATCTACTGCCCATATGAAATGCTTCGTCCGTGTTTTGCTGGCCCTGGCCATTCTTGGCCTGCTCGTCGCCCTGCTGGGCAGGCCCGCGCTGCCCTCCCTCGAAGGGCGTCCCGCGAGCCAGGTGCTAAGCAAGACAGAAGCGGCGAGCACGGCGTTGGGCAGGGTGGTTTTCCCCCAAGCACAACAGCATGCCGGCAAGAGCGGCATCTATTCATTGGCCGATGCGCGCGAAGCCTTTGCAACCCGTGTGCATCTGGCCAGGTCCGCACAGAAGACATTGGACGTGCAGTATTACATCTGGCGCCCTGACATCACCGGAACGCTGCTGCTTGAAGAGCTGCACGCGGCGGCTGATCGCGGGGTGCGCGTGCGCCTCTTGATGGACGACAACGGCACTGCGGGCCTTGATGATTTGCTGTCGGCCTTGCACTCCCATCCGAACATCGAGGTGCGCTTGTTCAATCCTTTCCTGGTGCGCAAGCCCAAAATCATTGGCTTCCTGACGGATTTCCCTCGTGCGAATCGGCGCATGCACAATAAGTCCTTTACGGCCGATGGCGTGGCAACCATCATAGGCGGGCGAAATATCGGAGACGAATATTTTGGCGCGGCAGACGGCCTCTTGTTCGCGGACCTCGATGTGCTGGCTATCGGTGCGGTGGTCAACGACGTATCGATGGATTTCGACCTTTATTGGGCCAGCGAATCTTCGTATCCCGCGGACTTGATCCTGCCCGATTCGGGCGCAACGGCGTTGCAGGCGCTTCATGAAGCAGCGGCCAAGGTGGCTGAGTCTTCGGCCGCCGACAAATATACCAAGAGCGTCCGCGACTCGTCATTTACCAGCGGTTTGATCGAGGGGAAGCTGGCGTATGAATGGGCGGTCACACGCATGGTCAGCGATGATCCGGCCAAAGGCCTGGGCAAGGCGCCCGACCAAAGCATGCTGACGCATCAACTTGCGCGGATTCTGGATAAGCCCGCAGACAATGTCGAGTTGATTTCATCGTACTTCGTACCCGCTGCGGAAGGCGTCGAAGCTTTCACAAGAATGGCCCGGGAAGGTGTCAAGTTGCGCATACTGACCAATTCGCTGCATGCGACCGATGTCGCAGCCGTTCACGCCGGCTATATGAAGCGCAGGAAAGATCTACTGGAAGCCGGTATTGAACTGTATGAACTGCGGCGCATGTCGTCGAACGGCGAAGGCAGCGGTATCGGATTGGGCAGTGGAAGCGGAGGGGGCGGGGGCAGTGGAAGCGGCGGCGGCGGCAGCGGCGGCGGGGCAGGCCCCTTGGGAAGCTCGGGGTCGAGCTTGCACGCGAAGACCTTTTCCATCGACGGGAAACGCGTCTTTGTCGGCTCGTTCAATTTCGATCCGCGCTCCGCGCTATTTAATACGGAACTGGGCTTCATCATCGAAAGCCCGGACATGGCTGTGCGGATCGAGGAATCCTTCAAAAAAGAGATTCCTGAATCCTCGTATGAAGTCCGTTTATCCGAGACGGGAAAGGTGTATTGGATTGAACGCCGGGATGGGCGTCAAATTCGTCATGACACGGAGCCCGAGACCGGTCTCTTGAAACGTGGCATCGTAAGATTGCTTTCCTGGCTGCCTATCGAGTGGATGCTTTGAAAGATAGACGATCGGAGGGGCGCGCTGGACGCTAGGCGCATCCCGCCCCTCCGATCGTCGCAATGCGAACTCGCCTTACTGAACCTTGATGCCTGTCTCCTTGATGAAACGGGACCAGTAATCGACCATCTGGCGGAAGGCTTTGTCCTGCTCTTCAGGCGAGTTGTGGATCAGTTCGATCCCGAACTGATCGACGCGTTCCTTGACCTTCGGATCTTTCATGGCTGCCTCAAAAGCCTGGTTCAGCCGGACGATCGCTGCATCCGGCGTGCCGGCCGGCGCATAGACGCCCCAATAGGTGTCGGCGTTCATGCCGTCCACGCTTTGCTCCTTGAAGGTAGGGACGTCGGGAATCAGCGTATTACGTTGATTTCCGGTAATCGCCAGCGCCTTCAGCCTCTTTTCGCGCAGGTGCTGCAGGGCGGTCGTCGTGCCGCCAAAGTAGATCTCCACTTGGCCGCTCAGTATGGCGGTCATCGCCGGCGCCACGCCCTGGAAGGGAACGTGCATGATGTCCAATCCGGTGACCTTCTTGAACAGCTCGCCCGCGATGTGCGTCGATGAGCCGTAGCCGCCGGAGCCGAAATTGAGTTTCCCGGGGTTCTTCTTGGCGTAGTCGATGAGTTCCGGCAACGAATTGAAAGGGAGGTCGCCGTTGATCAAGAGGACAAGCGGCGCCTTCGCAAAGCCGGTGATGGCCCTGAAGTCCTTGGTGGTGTCGTAAGGAAGGTCGGCCATCAAGCCGGGATTGACGAGCAGTGCCAGGTCCGCGAACAGTATGGTGTGGCCGTCCGGCGTGGCGCGGGCCACCTGGGAAGTACCGATGACCGATGCGCCGCCCGGCTTGTTTTCGATGATGACGCTCTGGCCCAAATTTTCGGAGAGCGGACCTTGTACCAGCCGGCCCAGTATGTCGCTCGTCCCGCCTGCGCTATAGGGGATGACTACTTTTACAGGCCGCGTGGGAAAGTCGGCCGCGACGGCGGCGGTGCACGCGAAAAGACACATGGATAGTGCGGTGGATATCGTTCTGAGAATTTTCATATCGCTTCCGAAAGATGATTACGAGCGTGGCTGCTCTGTGGGTTGATCGAGATTGGCCGGCGGTCGGCGGTGGATCCAGGGGTTGATGGCTTCAAGCTGTGCGGAAAGCTGCAAGATCAGGTCTTCACGTCCGAAGGCGCCAAGGATTTGGCACGCGACCGGCAGTCCGCCGGCGCTCTGATGCACTGGCACGCTGGCGGCCGGCAGCCCGGCTGCATTGATGGGAGCCAGAAAAGGCGTGTACAGCGCGGCCTTTTGACGAAACTCCGTGAACGATGGCTGGCGCATCGAAATCGTGCCCAGCTTGACGGCGGTGCTTGTCAGCGCCGGGGTCAGCACCAGATCAAAGCCGGCAAGCGCACCGGCAAATATGCGGCCGATATGATGGAAACGCTGTATCGCCAGGATGTAGTCGCCCGCAGCGAGTGTGGCGCCCCTTTCATAGCCATCCAGCATGGCCGGCTCCAGGTCGCCGTGTTGCAGAGCTTGCCCCGTCGCCGCCAGCTTTGCATCGACCGACACCTGGATGTTGGCGGCCATGACATGGATCAGTGCCTGGATGAAGCCTTCGTAATCCAGCGGCGGCGGATCCGAGTCGACCACGGTATGGCCGAGCGATTGGCATAGCTTTACAGTGGCTTCCAGGGCGGCCGCGGCTTCATCGCTTATTGGAATGCCGTCCCAGGCTTCGCGCCACACTGCTATTTTCAGTGATTTCCCAGGCGCTTGCCGTACGGCGCTCAGGTAAGAACCGGCCGTGGGAGGCGCGGCATAGGGCGCGCCTGGTTCTGTGCCGGCGATTTGATCCAGCACCGCCGCTGTATCGCGCACCGTACGGGTAAGAACGCCATCGCAAGCAAGCCCGCCCCATCCTTCACCACGCAACGGCCCCATGGGAATGAGCCCCCGCGAGGGCTTGAGGCCGTATACGCCGCAGCAGGCCGCGGGGATGCGTATCGATCCGCCGCCGTCGCTGCCGTGTGCGATCGGGACGATGCCCAGCGCCACGGCGACGGCGGCTCCTCCGCTGGATCCGCCGCTGGAGCGGCCGGGATCCCATGGGTTGCGGGTTGGGCCGCCATAGAGCGCGGCCTCGGTCGTGGGCGCCATGCAAAGCTCGGGTACCGTGGTCCGGGCGAAGGGCAATAGTCCCGCGGCCTCAAAACGCCCGGCCAGCGTGGCGTCGTGGGCATAGCGTGTGTCGCGAAAGAGCCTCGACCCCAGGCTGGACGCCAGCCGTTTCGAGGCCAGGCCCGAGTCCTTGAGAAGAAAGGGTATGCCGCCAAACACGCCCTTGGGCTTCCAGGTATTTGCCCAGTCCCGTGCCATGTCGTATTCCGGATGGCAGATCGCATTCAGATTCTGGCCTTGGTCCTGGGCAAGCCGTATGGCGCATTCCATGAGCTCGCGTGTCGTGACGGCGCCGGATGACAGGAGCTCGGCCAGGCCGAGGCCATCGTAGCGAAGGTATTCGTCGCAGTTCATTGCATGGCGCCGGGATGGCGGGTCAGAAAGCTGATCAGGTCAGCGACGCACCGGTCGGGGAGGTACTCGCAGATGCTATGGCGCTCGCCTTCGTACATCAGGACCTCGGAACGGCTCATGCGGTCTTTCATCGGTTTGTACACCGCCGTGTCGCCAATGCGTCCGGCTCCCGGCACCACGACCAGCGTCGGGCAGGTGATGCGATGGAGCTGGTCCGACCATTCCTGAGTCGCCATGTAGCCGACGAACTTGCCGATGAACGGTACGTCGTTGTCGCTCAGGGCGTCCAGGAACATCTCGACCTGAGGCGTTCCGATCATGTGCGGCGGGAATCGATCGTCGATGGTGTCGGCAAGAAAGTTGCGCAGGCCTTTTTCAGCGACCATGGGCAGCCATGAGCCGGCCTGGCTGTTCTTCAGCCCCGGCGCGGAGCCGAACAAGGCGAGGGTGGCGATTCTTTCGGGATGGCTCATCGCCAGATGCTGGCCCACATAGCCTCCCGCAGAGTTGCCGACGAAGTGGACGGCTTTGCAGCCCAGATGGTCCATGAGAGCCAGTGTGTCATTCACCAGGATTTCCATGGACAGTTCCGCATCCGCAGCCGGGACACTGCTTTTCCCATGGCCGCGCATGTCCATGCGGACCACTTTGTACTGTCGGGACAGGCCGGGAACCCAGGGCCGGAAACGGTCGGCGTTAGCCATGGCTCCATGAAGCATGAAGATGGCGGGGGCCGGCTCCCAAGGGTCGGTGAAGTCATCCACGTAGTAATTGAAGCGTACGCCGTCGTGATCGAAATGATGTTGCATGAGAAGGTTTTCAGGCTGTTTGGGAGTTGAATTGATCGATGCGTCCGGTGTGCTCTGCCACCACATCCGCCATGCGCCTGAATTGGGCGCCTTCTTCCAGCAGGCGGATGATCAGACGCTCCAGCATGCGCATGCGGTGTCCGCGGCCTATGACTTGCGGATGGAAGGTATAAGTGACGGCGCCCCAGTCCAGGTTTTCCTTCATGTAAAGAAAATCTTCCATCCAGTTTTCCAGCACGCCGTTGGCATTCATGAGTCCGGGAAGAATCCCGGCGGGCGTGCGGGTGAACTCGAAATGCGGGAAATCGTCCAGGCTCCAGCTCACGGGCATTTCCACGAGCGAGGTCGTCGGCCCGAATGCGGCGGGCTGATCCGCCTCGATGACGTCGCGATGGCGCACGAAATAAGGCGTGTAGTCGTCAGCCATCATGCTGCTGTCGTACTTGAAACCTTGTTCGATCAGCAGGTCGACCGAATTCGCGCTCAGGTCCCATGCCGGCGAGCGATAGCCGGCGGCATAAGCGCCAGTGAGATCGCGGATGGTTTCGTTGGCGCGGATCAAGGAAGCCCGCTCCTCCTCCAGGCTCATGTTCACGGGCGAGATATGCGACCAGCCATGGTGGCCGATCTCATGTCCGGCGTCCCGGATTTCCCGGCACAAGTCGGGATAGGTTTCCAGCGTATGGCCGGGAATGAACCATGTCGCTTTCACGTCGTAGCGGTCAAGCAGCCGGAGAATGCGCTTAGTCCCCACGACACCGAATTCACCGCGTGAAATCGGTGTGGGCGAAGTGACGCCGCGCGCGACCCACAAGGAAATCGCGTCGAAATCAAAGGATAGGCAAACGATGGACGTACTCAATGGCTTGTGCCTCTGGGCGAAGGGACGATCAGCCACTATAGAAGGGGAGGCCGCATGGCGTGTTGCTGTGTGCGTCATAGCTGACTTGCGCGTGAGATCAAATCAAAGCCGGGACGGATTGCCATGCCAGGGCAATAATTTGATATTCTGTGCCATGGATTTCACCCGCCCACCATCCGTATCGTGACCAAAGCAAGCAGCATTCGGCTGGACGCCACAGCCAGCTTATTGCGGCTGCGGATGTTTGCCGTGGTCGCCGAAGAGGGCAGCCTGACCCGCGCGGCAGTGCATCTGGACAGCGACGTCGCCGCATTGAGCCGCCAGATCAGCGCCCTTGAACAACAATGCGGAACGCGTCTGTTCAACCGGACCGGCCGTGGCGTGAGCTTGTCCGAAGCCGGTTTGCGGATTTATCCGCAGGTTCAGGCGCTCTTGGCGGAAGCCTCGCTGCTTGAAGAGACGATACGCGGGCAGGCCGATGTGGTAAGAGGCAGCGTGACGCTGGTCATGATGCCCTCCATCGCGGCCACGCTCGTGGGGCGGGTATTTACCGTGCTGCGTGATACGCATCCCGACGTCCATATCAAGGTCATGGAAGGGGCCAGCGGCAAAGTCGTCGAATGGCTTGCCGATGGGCGTGCCGATATCGGCCTGCTCTATCGCTACAAGCTTCCTTTGCCGCCGGGGGAGGAAGCGCTCGCAACCGTCGACGCCCACCTTGTCGGACCACCCGGCGACCGCGCCACCGCCAATGAAACGGTGGATTTTCGCGCGCTGGCGTCCGTGCCTCTGGTGCTGCCCAGCTATCCCAATGGCTTGCGGCGCGAACTGGATTCCCTTGCACGGACCGCGGGCATCGTGCTTACGCCTTTGCTGGAGTCGGAGTCCCTGGTGCTATTGAAGTCATTGGCGATGAATCACGGGCTTAATGTGGTTCTTTCCGTTCACGCCATCGAAGAAGAGCTTGCCGCGGGGAAGCTCCAGGCCTCGCGTATCGTCGGTCCGAGCGTCAGGTCCACCATTTCCATAGCCTTTGGCAAGGCGAAATCCCCGGGGCGTGCGGTCGAACTGGTATCGCGAAGCATTCGCCGGCTCTTGACGGAAGTCGTGCACGAGCCGCCCTTGGGGAAGTTCTCGTGAATAGAGTGCTCGGTCTTGAGCGCCGTTGAAACGCAGGACAAGCCGGCCCGGCTCCGTTGCGCGCGTTGCCAGCGGCCCATGTCTCATTGCCTGTGTGCTTGCATACCGGCCGTGTCCCATCGTACACGTGTCGTCGTGCTGCAGCACCCCGATGAGGCGAAACACCCCTTGAATACCGCGAGGTTGGCGGTATTGGGGCTGGAACGGGCCGAATTGCTGGTCGGCGTGGATTTTCCACAGCTGGACGGCATGATCGCTTCGGCAGGACAGGCATGGCTGTTGTTTCCGACTGAAGATGAAACGCGGTCGCGACCGTTGACTGCGTATCGAGGCGGTGATGCGTCGCTGTTGATCGTGCCTGACGGAACCTGGCGCAAAGCGCGCCAGGTCGTCCGCGCGAACCCAGTGCTGGGCACCTTGCCCCGGCTCAGCCTGCCGATGGGAGAACCTTCCGCGTATCGGATTCGCAAGGCGCGCGAGCCTGCTGCGGTTTCCACCATCGAGGCCATTGTGCGCACGCTCTCGATATTGGAGCCATGGCAGGACTTTCACCCTTTGTTGAAACCTTTTAGTGTGTTGGTGGAACAGCAGGTTCAGGCGATGGCGCAACGGACCCGGCAACGGGGCGGGGCGGGCGCGCAAGACTCAACTGCGACAAAACACAAATGAGAATCATTGTTAATATACGAGGTTTGAATCTTCTCCGGCCTCGTTTGACATGTCACGTTCGCCCAGGCAAAGCAAGGTGGAATTCACCGCGACACCCTGGGACCTGGGCAAGACGGTTACCGCCACGCAGGACAGCTACGCCGTGGTGAACCTGATGGGGCGCTATGACTTCGACAAGCAAATGTCCGCCATCTTGAACGCACCGCATGATTCGTGGCACGAAAACTGCTGAAGGGTTCTTGAATACCGCTATACCAAGCTGCCGGCGAGCTTGGCGTAGCGGCCATGAAACCAACAGCAAGGAGCTGCAAATGAGCTATATCGAACGTGATACTTATGGAATGTACAAGCGCTACGATTCAACTGGTCCGGGGCCCGAGACCATGGGTGCTTCAACGCTGATCGGCAACGATGTCTATAACGTCCAAGAAGAGGATCTGGGCGACATCAAGGAAATCATGCTGGATGTTGCCTCGGGCAGGGTTTCCTACGCAGTGCTTTCGTTTGGCGGATTCCTCGGCATGGGTGAAAAGCTGTTTGCCGTGCCATGGGCGGCCCTGAAATTGGATCCTGTGAACCATCGGTTCATCCTTGATGTCGACAAGGAGCGCCTGAAGAACGCGCCCGGGTTCGACAAGGACGACTGGCCGGATATGGCGGACCAGACCTGGGGTCGGCAGATCCACGATTATTACGGCACCGCTTATCCCGACAATTCTCGCTTGTTGTAGACCATAGCGCATGGCGGTGCCCGGGCCGCCATGATTTGTTTATGATAAGCATCTATGGTGAATGATCGGAAAGAAAAATTACGCAAGCTGGGCGCCGAGGTGCTCGCCGAAGCCTTGTTGGAGCTCGCCAGTCGGGACGGCATGGCTGAGGCGCTTCTAAAGCGCCTGCTTGCCCCGGCCGGTAGCGCGAAGTCGCGGATCGAGGGCCAGCTCAAATCGCTGTATCGTGGCGATCGTTACTACGATTGGCGGTCTGTTGACGTGCTTGCCTCCAAGCTGCACATGATACTGAGCGATATTTCTTCGTCTATTCAGGATCCCGAACTGGGCGTTGATTTGGTGCTTCGTTTTTACGAGGCGGACGCTGCCGTGTTTGGACGTTGCGACGATTCCGATGGAGATATTGGCGATATTTATCGCATCGAAGCGCCGGAGCTCTTTCAACGCTATGCGAAAGGGCTCACCGACAAGGAAGGCCTGCTGGCAAGACTCAGGATACTGATTGCAAGCGATGAATATGGGGTGCGCGACAATCTCCTGAACTATGCGCACGAATGGTTGACCGAGCCCGAAATGCGGTCGTTTGCGGAGGATAACCTGGCATGTGCCTTGGCTGACAGCGATCCCCATCGCCGGTTTCACTGGTCTAACATGGCAGAAACCATGGCGTCCTTCCTGAACGATGGCGCACTGTTCGAGCACATACGATGTGCCACGTCGGAAACACTTGGCGCTGCTGCACGGGCTGACATGGCCGAAGTCCATCTTGCAGGGGGCGATCATGCCAGAGCGTTGGAAATGCTGGACCAGGTTGCTGCCGATGACTTGTTTCAACTAGGTCGCCGCGATCAATTGCGCCTCAAGATCTATCAACAAACGGGTCGGAAAGCAGATGCCGAGACGGTTGCATGGGGTATTTTCAATCGCTGCCCAGACATGGCGGGGCTCGACCGTTTGCTGGAAGTCATTGGCCCATCCCGGCGTGAGGAGGTCATTGCACGGGAGGTCGAACGCATTCAGGCAAGCTCGGCGTTTTCGCTGATCGATGCTGATTTTCTATTCCAGACGGACAATGCGGCTCGGTGCGCACAATATGTCGAACAGCACGCAGGGCAGATAGACGGGCGAGACTATTCCTACCTGCCCGGACTGGCCCGTGCCCTGAAGTCTCAAGGGCATTTATTGGCGGCCACCATCATTTTCAGAGCGCTCCTGGTGTCTTTGCTCGAGCGCGGCGCGGCAAAAGCATATCGTCATGGCGGCGTATATTTACGCCAACTGGCAAAATTGGCTCCTCTCATCGTCGACTGGAAAGCCCTGGAAAAGCACGAAGCTTTCTATCAGCATTTGCAAGCCAAGCACGGCCGGAAGCGCTCATTCTGGGCGCAAGTCGACGACGCGGAATCTTGAGCGCGCTAGTTCGTTCTGACGAGAATGTCGCTTACTTCTTCATCGCTGGTTTGCGGAAACGATGCATACCATTTTCCGACCGCTTGAAACTGCGGTGGGGTAAACAGGCAGACGATTTCATCGACTTGGGCCGCCAGCGCGTCGCAGGCCTCGGACGAGGAGACGGGCACGGCGACCACCACTGCCGCCGCATCGTACTTGCGCGCCGCCGCCACCGCTGCCCGCATGGTCGAGCCGGTGGCAAGACCGTCGTCCACGAGAACGACGGTCTTGCCGGCCAGCGCGAGGGCGGGGCGGCCGGCGCGATAGCGGTGCTGGCGGCGATCGAGTTCTTCTCGCTCCGCTTCCTTGACCGCGTCCACCGCCTCGCGCGACAAGCCCATGGCATGGACCACGCGCTCGTCCAGAATCATGATGCCGCCCGGCGCGATGGCGCCCATGGCGTACTCCTTGTGGCCTGGCACGCCCAGCTTCCGGACCACCAGCACATCCATGGGGGCGTCCAGAGCTCTGGCCACCTGTTCGGCAAGAGGTACGCCGCCGCGCGGCAGGCCCAACACGACGACGTCTTCGCGTCCTCGATAGACTTTGGGCATGGCGTTGCCCAATTGCCGCCCGGCATCTTTACGGTCTTTGAAAAAAGGAGACATGCGGCGCCTGCAGGTAGTGTGAGCGACAGCAGTCGGTCAGCAACTCAAATGCCTGTTCCGCGACAGGCTGAGGCGTTTATGCGGGGGGATAGGTCACCGTGCCGTCTTCCCGCAGAATCGCGCCGGGCGTCAGCTTGGCGGGGTCGAGACGGCCCGGCCCCATGATGTGGAACACGTTTTTCCCCCGGGCGATAAGGTGGTCGGCGACAATGCGCCGATGGCAGCGCCACCACACCGCTTCGGAGCACATGATTGCGCTGGGCCGTTGCCGGCCCATGGCCATCAGTTGTTGAAGTCCGTGTAGAAATTCGTCGGTCAGCGCATAATCGGCATAGTTATGAAAGCTGGCATTCTCCCAGAAGCCGTTCGTCTCGCGGGGAATCGTCCGGGACTTGCCGCGCAGCCCGCCGAGCGCCGCGATGCGTTCATAGGCGACATTGAATCCGGCAAGCGAGCCGGGAAGCGTGTCTTCATTGAACTGCGGATTTGCCCGGGAGCGGGGCACGGTTCTGATGTCCACCAGCACTTCGACGCCGGCGTCAGCCAGCAAGCCTGCGAAGGTTTCCAGGCTGCGGTTCGAGTGGCCAATTGTAAAGAACGGTAGCGCCATGGTCGGCTCTTGGTTGCGTACGTCAGAAAAGAGGATGGCTGGCGGTCTTCAGGCCTTGCTGAAGCAGTCCGAGTCCAATCAGGCCGATGGCCATTCCGCCAATAAAGCCCAGCACGTCAAAAATAACACTTAAGCGATGGCTGGAGGACTTTCCCGATTGAAAGATGCGCAGCACGCCTTGCCGAAGCGAGACGGCCGCCACCGCGAGCAGGCTGACGGTCGCGGATGTGCCCAGAGACATGGCAAGCACGGCGGCGATGCCGACCCAGCGCAAGTCCAGCGAGTAGGCGACGAGCAGCACCAGAATCGCACCCGTGCAGGGGCGCATTCCTATCGACAGGATAATCGGCAGGCTCGCGCGCCAGTCAAGCGGTTCGTCGATATGTGCGCTGGTCAACCGGTGCGGGCCGCCGCAATCGGCGCAGTAGGCCTGCATTTTCCCGCCGCCCGAAAATAGCGTTGCCGTGCGGTGGCTTGGCTGGCGGCGCCTGCGATAGAGCGCTTTCGCGCTGCGCAAGGCAAGCACGATGCCCAGCACCGCCACCAAGGCGAAGCTTATGTTTTCCAGTTGTGCGGCGGCGCCCTGAGTGCGGCGCAATGAATACTCCAGCACACCGACAAGGACTTCCACCAGCAAGATCGCGACGATGCCTTGAACTATGGCCGATAGCACGGACAAGAACAGGCCGCGGCGCAAGCGCGTTCGGCTCGTGCCGAGATAGGTCGCAATGATGGCCTTGCCGTGCCCCGGACCCGCCGCGTGGAACACGCCGTATAGCAGGCTGATGCCAATGAGCGGCCACGCCGCGGCCGGGCCTTCTTGTGCAACCAGGCGGATGGCGGCCGAGAGTTCCCGGTGCAGCTCCGCTTGCGTCGTCATGAGCCAGACCAGCATCATTTGCATTGAACATGCACCTTTTCCGCGAAGAGGTCGCCCAGATTGTCATCGGGTGTCGCGTCGCGGTCCAGCGCGAACGCCCGCGCGATGGTTTGCGGGGATGGGTCGGGCTGCATCACTTGAGCCTTGCAGTCCAGTCGTCGTTCATCCTTGAAGCCGGGAGGATCATCCGGGCGGTGAGTCATCTGGATGAAATAGCTGGGGTCATAAACCGCGAACTTGATGGTGTGGCGCACCGGGTCCACAGGCTTGGCCAGCGGAGCGGTAAAGGACAGGAGGAGCTGCCGTCCCTGCATTTCGCTTTTGAACTGCGTGACGAGGCCGATGCGCACGGGCCGATCATCTGCTGTGATCCGCATGAAGTAACCATACGGCCCCAGGTTTTCAATGACCCTGGCGGCAAAATCATTGATGGTCTTTTCTCGTGGCTCGCCGCCGGTTGCCGTTTCGTCGATCACGGCCAGAGAGTAAAGGTCGTCGAACAGCCATTCCTGCTCGATGGCCGTCATCATTCCATCGGAAGACAGGACGATGGTGCTGCGGACATCGATCCATGCATGCGGATGGGATTGGACGCTAAAGGGTGGAAGCGCCACCGCAAGCCCCAAGGCAAGCGTGGCAGCTCTTCGTTTCTGGAAAATCATGACGGGTTCAGTGCGCCTTAAGAAAACCGCCCGGGCCCAGGGACGGGGCCCGGCGCCCTTGGCGCCGCCGAAGCCTACCGTCCGAGAGCGGCATCCCGGATCGTGTTGACATTATGCCGCATCATGTCGATATAGGTCGCCGCCGGGCCATTTGCCGCCGATAATGCGTCGGAATAAAGCCTGCCGCCGATCTTCGTGCCCGTTTCATTGGCTATTTGCTGGATCAATCGCGGATTGCTGATGTTCTCCAGGAAAATGGCCGATGCCTTTTGCTCCTTGATCTGCCGTATCAGGGCCGCGACGTCGGCAGCGGATGCGTCCGACTCGGTGCTGGTACCCTGCGGAGCCAGGAATTGCATTCCATACTCGTGGCCCAGATAGGCGAAGGCGTCATGGGAAGTAATGATCGTTCGTCTGTCGGATGGAATCTCCGCCATCGCCGCCTTCAGCTCTTGTTCCAGCGCATCGAGCTTTTCGCCGTAGGATTTGGCGTTGGCTGCATAGCTTGGGCAGCCCTCGCGATCAGCAGCGCACAATGCCTCGGCGATGTTGTTCACGTAGACCCGGGCATTGCGGACAGATTGCCACGCATGCGGGTCCACATCGCCATGATGATGGTGATGGGGGTCAGCATGGTCGTGCTTATGATGTTCGTCATCGCCGTGGCGATGCTTGTGGCCATGCTCATGGTGATCATGGCTGTCATGGGCTTTGTCCCCGGCGCGCAGCAGCGCGGCGCCCTTGGTCAGCTCCACGACGCTGGCGGAACCGCCGCTCGCCTGGATGAGGCGTTGAAGAAAGCCTTCGAAATGTTCGCCATTGACGAGCACCACGTCGGCATTCCTGATTGCCGTCGCGTCGGAAGGACGGGGCTCGTACGCATGGGCGTCGCCGTCCGGGCCCACCAGCGTGGTCAGTGCGATGCGGCTCCCGCCGACGTTTGCGGCGAAGTCGCCGATAATCGAGAATGTCGCGACGACCTTGAGTGGCTGGGCATTTGCCTGCGGCAATGCCAGCAAGGTTAGTGTGGCGGCGCCTGCTATCGACGCGAGCTTCTTCAATCGGAACATGGGCCTTCCTTGGATGGTTGGATGTCGTGAGATGGCGGGTCAATGAATTGTTATGTTATAACATAACAGCATGATGCCCAACACCCAGCACTTCGGGGTCAGACCCCGTACGGGGTCTGACCCCATGACATCAACCCGACTTCCAGCGCTGTTGACGCATGTAGGCAGGGCAGGATGCCCCCCTGTCGATCAGTCTACCGACGCTCCCGAGCGCTTCACGGCCTTGCCCCATTTTTCGACTTCGTCGGCGATGAAGCGCTTTCCGTCTTCCGGCGAATAGACCAGCGGCTGACCGCCACGCTCACTCAGGGCTTTTGCCATTGCCGGCGATTCGAGAATCGCATTGATTTTCTGGTTCAGGTATTTCACCACATCGTCCGGCGTACCGGAGGGGGCGAAAATCATTGCCCAGCCCACCGCTTCGAAGCCGGGATAACCGGATTCGGCGACGGTCGGCACGTCGGGCAACTGCGGCACGCGTTCGCGGGCCGTCACGGCCAGTGGCACGGCGGATTTCGATTCGACGTGGGGCAGCGCGGCGGTGACGGAATCGACCATCAGAGGCACGTGGTTGCCCAGGAAATCGGCCTGCGCCGGGCCGCTGCCCTTGTATGGAATGTGGCGGAGTTCGATTTCTGCATCGGCCTTGAGCATTTCCGCAGACAGGTGTTGTGTTCCGCCAATCCCGGCGCTGGCGTATGCAAACTCGTCGGGCTTGGCCTTCGCCTTGGCAATGAGATCGGGCAAGGAAGCGATGCCGCTTCTCGGATTCGCCAGGAAGACGAGCGGGACGGTGAAAATGCCGCCCACCGGCGTGAAATCATTCTTAAGCGAATAGCCCGGGTTGCTGTATAGCGTCTGGTTCACGGCGCCTGCGCTGCCGCCGACTGCAAGCGTGTAGCCATCCGCCTTGGCGCGGGCGACATACTGCATGCCGATGTTGCTGCCTGCGCCGGCCTTGTTTTCCACGATCACGGGCTGGCCCACTACTTTGGCCAGCTCTTCCGCGACCATGCGTGCGAAGATGTCAGTGGCCTGGCCAGGCGGGAACGGCACCACCAGATTGATGGGGCGATCGGGGTAAGCGGCTTGGGCGGGAGCCGCTACGCTGACGAATGCACAAGCCATAAGGCTTGCAACTAAATTGAGTCGCTTGAACATGGAACACCTTCGTAAGTTCGTACTGAAGTAGACGAGTACAATTGTAGCCGCGGCTACCGGCATTGCAGTTCTCTGGAGATCCAGTCCGGTCACATTCCTTGCTGATCGACGGCCGCAAAGGCGATGTCGTCATTGCGCATATGGCTGATCAGCCATTGCCCGCCGTTTCGGACCAGCTTGATATGCACGGTTCGAATCGACTCGATGCCCGTCAGTGGGGCGGGCCCGGACGGGGCTTGGCCGGAGTCGTGGCGCACGACCAGCATGTAGCCGCGCATGACGCACAAGTCGGTGTTGAACCGGTCGGCCACCAGATTGGTGATGATGTGGGCGATACGCATCGTCGGCGAGCGTTGTTGCAACGCCGCCAGCGTCTCGCCGGGGCCCCGAAGCACCTTGCCTTGCCGATGCCAGGTGGCGTCCGCCGCCAGCAAGGCCGTCAATGCGCCGTAGTCGCGTTCATCCAAATGCCGGTAGAAGGACATCACCTGGTTGGTGCAGTCCGCGATGGGAGTGGTCATTGGGAGTCGTCCGGTTGAACAGAAGCAAGAGCGCCGGGCGACGGGCAGTCCATGGCTGCGATCACCCGGTGGTCGATCTCGGAGAGCGCCGGTGTGCCACATAGCTGCATGGTTCGACGAAGCTCGTCCGCGAGTATGGTCAGGGCGCGATCCACGCCTTCGTAGCCTCCCGCCAGCACGCCAAACAGGGTGGCCCGCCCGGTAAGCACGCCGCTGGCGCCCAGGGCCATCGCCTTGAAGACGTCGCTGCCCCGGCGTATCCCGCCGTCGAGCAGCACAGGCACCCGTCGATCGACGGCACGAACGATGCCGGGCAGCGCGTCCAGCGTGGCGATGCCGGTATCGAGCTGGCGTCCGCCGTGGTTGGACACCACCAGCGCATCCGCACCGACGCCGATAATGGCATCTACATCCAGCGGATTGACCACGCCTTTGACGATCAGCTTGCCCGGCCAGCGGTCGCGCAACTGTTGCAGGGCGGCCAGGTCGAAGGAGGGGTCGTAATTCCTGCCCGCGACGCCCTTCATGCTGGCCTTGTCCGCCTTGAGCGCGGCCAGGCCTTGCAGGCTGGGCATGATTGGCGGCCTGCGCAAGAGCATGTCGATGGACCAGAAGGGCTTGCGCATGAATTGCCCGATATTCCTTGGGGTGAGCTTCATGGGAAAACCCAGTCCGTTGGCCAGGTCCCGCTCCCGTTTGCCTCCCACTGGCAAGTCGACCGTGATGACGAGGCCTTCGTAGCCGGCGACGCGGGCGCGATCGATCAATTCATTCAGGCGTTGCTTGTCTTGCAGGATGTAGGCCTGGAACCAATGCCGTCCAGGCGCCTGGTCGGCGATTTCCTCGATCGACGCAGTGGCCGATGTAGAGAGCGTATAAGGTATGTCGTGGGCGGCCGCGGCGCGCGCCAGCGCGATATCGCCGCCGCGCCAGCCGAAGCCCACCGCGCCCGTCGGAGCGATGGCGAACGGCAGCCCGAGAGAGCGCCCGAAAAGCTGTGTCGAGACATCCACCTGGGCAACGTCGCGTAACACGCGGGGCAGCAGCCGAACCCGCCGGAACGCTTGCAGGTTGTCATGGAGCGTGGACTCGTCTTCGGCCCCGCCTTCGTAGAAATCGAACACACCGCGGGGCAGGCGCGAACGCGCCGCCTCGCGTAGACGTTCAATCGAATAACATTCCTCAAGTTTTGAACGCATCTTCGCTCCGGTTTATTCCGGCTTCACATTACCTTGTTTGATCACGTCGGCCCACCGCTTCTTGTCGGCGATCAGGAAATCCCGGAACTGTTCTGGCGTATCCCCCACCACCTGTGCCCCCAATTGCTTGAGCTGTTCCCTGACTTCGGGTTGCGACAGCGCGGTTACGGCGGACTGGTTCAGTTTATCGACAATATCCCTGGGCGTTCCCGCGGGGGCCACCATGCCGATCCAGGACGATCCGCCTTCGAAGCCGATCAGGCCCTGGCTCTCGAGCGTGGGAACGCCGGGAAAATCGCTCAATGGTTCTTTGGTTCCAACGGCCAGGACGCGCAGCTTCTTGTCCGTGACATAGTTGGCAATGCCGATGCTGGGATAGAACATGAACGAGATCCGCCCGGCGATCATTTCCTGCAGGGCCGGCCCGTTACCCTTGAAGGGCACGTGTATCATCTTGATGCCGGCCTTGGCCGACAGCATTTCCGCCGCCAGGTGGGCCGAGCCGCCGAAGCCCGACGAGCCGAAAGTCAGCTGCTGGGGATTGGCCTTGGCATCCGCGATCAGGCTCGCCATGTCCTTGTATGGCGAATCGTAGTTGGTCACCACCACCATCGGCAGTTGAACGAAGTTGCTGACCGGCTCGAAAGACTTCACGGCATCGTAGGTGTAGCGATCGGGGTATAGCAAAGGATTCACGTTCAAGGTCAAGGAGGTCACCAGGACCTTGTAGCCGTCGGGTGCCGACGTCATGACATCGTTGGTCGCGATATGCGCACTGGCGCCTGGCTTATTTTCAACGACGACCGGCTGCCCCAGGTTGTCGCTCATGTGCTTGGCCACGACGCGCGCAATGACGTCCGTCGGGCCGCCGGCGGCATAGCCGACCACCATGCGTATCGGCCGATCCGGATAAGCGGATGCCGCAGCGGTCATGGCGGTAAAGCAACATGCCGTAGCGGCTGCAATGGCAAGTTTATCAAGCAGTTTCATAATCAAAGTCTCCTGGATTGAAAATTATTCATCAAGGCGGTCAATGTGAAGTCCGCCGCCGAGGCGTTCTCAGTACAGCTCGGGAAAGTATTTGTCCGCCATGACCTGGCAGCGCTTGATCAGGCGGGGCTCATCGGGCCGATAGTCCGCGACGGCATTGTGTATGGTGCCCATGTTGTCCCACATCAGAACATCGCCCTCGGTCCAGCAATGGCGATAGCGGTATTTCTCCTGCAACTGATGTTCGAACAGAAATGCCAATGCCCGTTCGATGGCTTTGTCGTGGGAAACGCTCAAGGGGTTGTCACAGGTCGATGCCATGGGTCGTGGCACCCAGGCCCTTGCCTTTGGGTTCAATTTTCACGGGGACTCCTATGATGTTCAGCGTTCAAAGCGCCTGGCGCAAGATAAAAAGAATGTCTTCCGAATTGGCGACCGGGCGCGGGTTCAGGGCCAGCCCGCGTTCCGTCAGCGTTTGCCCGGCGATCGCGGGCAGGTCGGCATCGGCCAACCCCAGGTGCGAGAGCCTGGCAGGCAGCCCAAGGTCCCGGACCAGCGCCGCCACCCAGTCGGCCATCGTCTGATGCTGAGAGCCTGACAGGCGGTTCACGAGTGCCAGGGCGGGCGCCAGCTGTTCATGGACGACCGGCTGGTTGAAGCGCAAGGCATGGGGCAATATGATCGTGTTGACCAAGCCGTGGCCTGCATTGTGCCGGGCGCCGATCACATGGCAGATTGCGTGGTGCAGGCAGGTGCGCGCCATGGAGAGCACCAGGCCCGACAAGTGGCCGGCCAACAAGATATGCGCGCGCTGGTCCGCGACGCAGAGGCTGCGATCCGCCAGCGCCCGGGCAAACAGCTCCAGCGACTGCAGCGCGATGCCATCCGACAGGATGGACCGGTGACGCGAATACATGCCTTCCAGGCAGTGCGCAATGCCGTTCATGGCCGTGTACTGCATCAATTCGATCGGAACGCCCAGGCTCAGGTCGGGATCGATCAGCACGGTCTTGCCGGCCACGTTCCGGTTCCAGAACAGCAGCTTGTGATCCCCTTGAAGCGCACCGAAGGACGGCGTGACCTCGGCGCCCGAAGCGGTAGTGGGCAGGCTGATGATGGGCAGCTTGGGCCGGGTACGTACCGGAATGCTTACCGTTGAAGGCGGCGTAAACGACGTGGCATGATCGGCGAGAGTCCCGCCTTCGGCAAGCAGCATGGCAAGGGCCTTGGCCGTATCCGACACGCTTCCGCCGCCCAGCGCCACAATGCCGTCGCACGCCAGCTCCGCAACACGCGGTGCAATCGATTCGACCAGCTCCACGCTGCCATGCTGGGGCACGGTATCGACGATATGCGGATCAAAATCCCGCAGCTGCTCTTGCAGCCGTCGCCATGCTTCCGACCCGGCCATGCGCCCTTGCATCAGTACCACCGGCCTCGTGCATCCAAGCGCACGCAGCTCGGCGGGCAGGCCCGATGCGCAGCCCGGACCGAACCGCACATGCGCGCCAAAGAGGTGGTAGTCGATGTCGGGAAGCATCACGAAATCTTGATTTGCATTAAGAAGAGGTGAATTCTATCGATCCCTGACGGCCGCCAACACCCGGGCCGGCGAAAATTGCTTTTTCGATAAGCGAAACACTGGTTGCCTATAAAGGAATGCAATCGATGCGATCGCGATCTTTGCCGGAGCGGTCGGGCATCTCGGCGCATTAATGCCCATGCCGCGATGTCGCGCGGCTTTCGCGGGTGGCGACTGCATAGTCTGTCTTGAGGCCGAAGTCCGGCCACTGACAAGATGCTTGCTAAGCGAATCAACCTGTTGCTACTATGCTGCGCCGTCAACATTGACGGCTGAAAACCATAAAAACACCAGGGGACGCCCAATGCGATGGAATACGGCCATCTTGAAGAGACTGGCAATCTTCTTTTTCCTGACAACCGGTCTATTGGGCTGTCACAGCGATACCGGGCCGTCGGAAGCGGCCACGTATTACGAGTTTTCCATGGAAAACAGCACGCTTGAAATGAAGGACGGCGTGCATCTGGCGGTGACCTACTACCGCCCCGTCGCCAGAACGCCCGGCGAAACGTTCCCGGTAATCATGGAAAAAGTTCCCTACCGCAAGGACGATTTTTTCGCGCTGGGCGATTACGAATACGGTTCTTATTTCGCCAAGCGAGGCTATGTCGTTGCCCGGGTCGATGTGCGAGGCACGGGAGGCAGCGGCGGCAGCATCCCTGAAAGCGAGTATTCCGAAGCCGAGATCTCGGATGCGGAAGAACTCGTTGCGCAACTCTCCAAAAAGAGCTGGTCGAACGGCAATGTGGGCATGTACGGCATTTCATGGAGCGCGTTCAACTCGCTGATGACGGCCCACAGAAAACCGCCCGCACTCAAGGCCATTATCGCCGCCCATGGGTCGACTGATCTGTTCTACAACGACGTCCACTACATCGACGGCGCCTTGCACATCGATATGTACGCGCACCAGATCGATACGGACAACTCGATGCCGCAGAGCCCCGACTACCGTATCGACGAAGAGTACTTCCGGAACCGTTTCGACAGGGAACCCTGGATATTCACCTGGCTGCGCCAGCAGCAAGATGGCGATTTCTGGCGCAAAGAATCGGTCAAGTTCAAAACACCGCTGGAAGTCCCGGCATATTTGATCGGCGGATTGCTCGACGGCTACCGAGATTTCGTTATGGAAGTCAGCGAAACCTCCAAGGCGCCGGTCATTGCCGAGATCGGGCCCTGGAATCATGCATGGCCTGAATACGGCGTGCCCGGTCCCAACTATGAATGGCGCGAAAAGGCCTTGCGCTGGTGGGATTACTGGCTCAAAGGCATGGACAACGGAGTTCTGGACCAACCCAGCCGGATGGCATTCATGCGTACCGGCCATGCGCCCGCCACCGATCTGGATACCATCCCGGGTTATTGGCGCTGCGGCCGGCAATGGCCGGTGAGCGGCAGCAGCACCCGGCGTCTCTACCCGCAACCGCGGCAACAGCTGGGTGATGCGCCGTACGCGCAAGCCAGCGTCGAGAGCCTGCGCTATCGTGCGGGCTCCGGCATGGCCGCCGGCGGATGGTGGGGTGAACAAACAGGCGACATGGCCGCCGACGACGCCCATAGCCTGGTCTACGACTCCGCTCCTTTGACCGAAGCACTGGAAATCATGGGCATGCCGCAAGTGCGATTGCGTGTAGCCGCGGACGCCCCGTTCTACCAATGGTCGCTGCGTCTGGAAGATGTGGCTCCGGATGGCAAAGTGTCGCTTGTCAGCGGAGCGATCATCAATCCCTCACAGCGTCTGTCACGGCTCGCACCGGAAGCGCTGGTGCCCGGCGAGCCAACGACGCTGTCCACGTCGATCCATTTCACCACATGGCGTTTCAAGCCGGGCCACCGTATCCGCCTCGCCGTCTCCAACGCGCAGTTTCCCATGATCTGGCCCAGCCCCACGCCAGGCGTCACCCGTCTTTTTGCGGGCGCCGATACATGGCTGGAGTTGCCGATGGTGCCCACGGAGAACGAAACCAGCCCAGGCTGCGTGCTGCCTCCGCCTGAACCCAGCGACCAGGCACCGTTCGGCAAGTGGCTGCAAAGCGGTGCGCCGGTGTTCGAGAGCATCCGCAATGAACAAACCGGAGAATCGACCTTTACCACGAGCAATGAAACCGGCTGGACCCTCTACGACAACACATACCGTTCCACAGAGCTATACCGATGGGACGTCAATGACGCCGCACCCGCCAACGCAAGCTTCCGAGGTGAACGCAGAAACGTGTTCACCATCTCGGGCGATGAGATAGACCTGTCGACCGTGGCGCAGATCGAATCGGATGCCACCTATTTTCATGTCACCTTCACCAAGGCCTTACGGAAGAACGGCGAGCTGATCAGGGAAAGGACGTGGACGGACCACATTCCTAGAAGGTATCAGTAAGGTTGGCTCGGGCCTCTTGGTAGCGCAGAGCGACATATTCTAAAAAAGCAGTCGGATACTTGGCCAAGGACCAAGCACGAAGTATTCGTTCAGAGCCCGTCATCGGGCGATCTGGTCCATGAGTGCATCGTGCCGATTGTTAGGCGTGTCACGAAGTGGTTTTCATGAATGGCAGGTGCGACGCCCCAGCGCTCGGGAATAGGCTAATACGCGACTGACGGATCCGTGGAAGCTTCGAAGCCGGCGACCGCACCTACGGGAGCCCCTCGTGTCTGGCGCGATCTGCACGCCTGGGCAGTACACTTCTTGTACGACGTTTGTGTCATCGCGTTTTGTGACGTTGACACCGTGGCGACCAACGTAGTGGTTGCCCGCACGCAGTGCGTTCGCATGGTCCGTTTTGCGGCTGGAGTGTTTATGTCGCGTAGGCGCGTCCGCCGGGTGTTCGGTATAACGCCGGGGCGGTATGAGGCCGCGCACCGGTTACACTAAGCCTATCTTACCGCGATATATTGCCATACCTCGATTGATTCCAACTCCTATTTTCAATGACCTTCCGCCAGTACTGGCCGGCCCCATATTACGCCGCCTCGAGCCGACCCGCCTTGTGCTGTGGCTGGTGGCCAGTGCGCCGCTGAACCTGACAATGCTGCTTGACCCCGTCGGTGGATCGCCCCGCCGACTGTCCCTGGACGCCGGCTGCTGCCGAGTTCTTCCTGTCGGCCGCCATGCCTATCTTCATTTGATTGACGTCACGCTGCTAGAGCCTCTGCCGCAGGACACGGTGATTCATTACGACCTGATCGCGGCACTGAGTGATGGTGTCGAGACTAATATCGCTCAATGGGCACCGCATGTCCTGCATAAGGGCGCGACAAGACCCAGCCTAGTGCTGCGCAGCAGCGCCGACGATATTCTTTTTGGTTCATGCCGCAAACCACACCACCCCTCGCGCGATGGGCTGGCGCGCGCCGACGAGCTATTGACCGACCGCATCGGTCAGGCCGACGCGCGTCCAGCCATGCTCATGCTGTGCGGTGACCAAGTCTACGCCGACGACGTGGCGGGCCCCATGCTGGCGGCGATCCATGCGCTGATCCGCCGCCTGGGCCTGTATGGGGAATGTCTGGAAGGCGCGGTCGTCTCGGACAGCGAAGCGCTTTATGACCACCCCGCCAGCTATTACCGCCGCGAAGATCTGTTGCCTGCATTCAAGTCTAACGAAGCACTGCGCGAACGCTTCTTCGGCGGCGTGGAAAAGCCCGTCTTTACCACCGCCAATGCGCACAACCACCTTGTGACGCTCGCCGAGGTGATGGCCATGTATCTGCTGGTTTGGTCGCCTGTGCCATGGCAGCTTATACCCGAGCCGCAAATGCCGGAACTCGATCCCGAGCATACACGCCGCTGGCGGCGCGAGAAAGAAGCCCTGCGGGGTTTCCGCAGCGATCTGCCACATGCCGCGCGACTGCTCGCCCATGTGCAAACGCTGATGATCTTCGATGACCATGACATCACGGACGACTGGAACCTTTCAGCCAAGTGGGAAACCACTGCCTATGAGCATCCGTTCTCGCGACGCATCGTGGGCAATGCACTGATCGCGTACATGCTTTGCCAGGGTTGGGGAAACCGTCCCGATGTCTTCGAAGAGCTGATTGACGATGTGCACGCACTAACAGCCACGCCCCAGGCCAATGACCGGCTCGATGCCACTTCGCAAGATGCGCTGATCGGCCGGGTGCTTTCGTTTGGTAAATGGGACTATGTGCTACGCACGCAGCCCACGGTGATCGTGCTTGACACTCGCACGCGCCGCTGGCGCAGCCGGCGGCTGCCAAGCCGCCCGTCGGGCCTGATGGACTGGGAGTCGCTGACCGACTTGCAGCATGAACTGCTTGATGAAGCGGCCGCCGTGATTGTCTCGCCGACGCCCATGTTTGGCGTCAAGCTGATCGAAGTCATACAGCGGATATGCACCTTTACCGGCCATGCGCTTACCGTCGACGCCGAGAACTGGATGGCGCATCGAGGTGCGGCCAGTGTCATGCTCAATATCTTTCGCCATTCACGCACGCCGGGCAATTACGTGATCTTGTCGGGCGACGTGCATTACTCATTCGCCTATGATGTGCAGGTGCGCCACCAGGATCGCACGCCGCACATCTGGCAGGTCACGAGCAGTGGCATCAAGAACGAGTTTCCGCGAAGGCTGCTCGACTGGCTGGATCGCCTCAACCGCTGGCTTTACTCTCCGCGCTCGCCGCTGAACTGGTTCACCCAGCGCCGGGACCTGGAGATCCGTCCGCGCCTGCCTGATCAGCGTCATCGCGGCGAACGAGTATGGAACGGTGCCGGTATCGGCCAGATATTCCTGGACGGGCAGGGCAGGCCCGCTCGCATCCTCCAGCATAACGCCAATGGCCAACCTTCGACGGAGTTCCTTACGTCAACTGATACCGCATCCACTACTGTGGCCGTTGAACGGCCGAATGCCAGCGTATAGCTGGAGACCGACGGTAGTCACCGCTTCGTGCGTGACCTTTACTTTTGACCTTCAACATAGCGGGCGAAGTTGTCCGGAGTCGTCGGCCATCCCGCCTGCTGCTTAATGGCGCGTAAGCTGATCCCGCCGTAGAGCATGTGAAGGAATCATGGCCAGGTAATCGCTGTTGGCCAGCAGAGACTTCATGAAGTCCACGGACCCGCATTCAATGGGCTGTGGCAGTTTGCTCAAGCCCGGCCGGAAGGGCTGGAGATGATGGTCTGCCAATTCGGTGGTGCCAGTGGCGAAGGCTTCATCAGTGTGGCCGACCGTGAAGCCGCCAACACTGCGCTAGAGAAGCTTTGATGCCGGCCTCGAAGACTTCATCGAGCTGATGTTCCTGGCCAAGAGCAAAGTCACCGTTGACGGGAAAGACTACGGTCCGCATTCTGCATTTGAGCTTCAGGCCAAGGAAGGCCCGATAGTATTCAAAGCCGTCGCAGAAGCGGAATTCCTAAGGATCGTGCTGCCCAAATTCTGAAGTTTGCCATCACGTGGCCGTCGGGCTATGGGTGCCGCCGGCTTCGGCTGCGTTCAGTCGTTCGATGGACGCCTGCATATGCTTCAGCGCCGCGCGCCGGGCGCCTTCAACGTCGCGTTGCGCTATGGCATCGGCAATTTCGGCGTGTTCGGTCTCGACCTGCCGAAAAAAGTCCAGGCGGCGCGCCTCATGGGTTCGCGTGATGGTGATCACATCGCGCAGCGCGTGCCCGATGAACTCCAATAAAGAGGTCAGCAAAGGGTTTTTTGCGGCGTCTGCAATGGCTGCATGAAACGCCATGTCCTCCGCCACGCCGTCGCCGCCGTCGGCGACCGCATCATCGATACGCCTTAAGGCGCGTTGAATGCGTGCGATCTGGGCGTCGGTGCACCGGGCCGCCGCCAAGGCGGCCATTTCGCTTTCGAGGCCGCAACGCACCTCTTGGACGGCGCGGACATCCAATTGTCCGCCGAGCGCGTCGATGCGAAAAGCATTGCGCTTGGTATCCAGCACGACCGTGCCGCTGCCTTGGCGGGTTTCCACCATGCCTTCGGATTTCAGGCGCGAAATGGCCTCGCGGACCACGGTGCGGCTTACGCCAAACTGCGCGGCCAGCTGGGGTTCGGTCGGCAAGCGCGTGTTGAGCGGGTAGGCCCCGCCCCGCACGCGCTGCATCAATTCCGCCGTGACCCGGTCGGCCAGGGTGCCGACTGCGGGCCTGCTGATTTCCCCCGCCGGGCGGGCATTCATACTCGACTCCTGGTGAGATCAGCCGCTGAACCAGCGAGCCGGCACGATCACAAGCGCCGGGAACAGCACCAGCAGGAACAAGATGATCAGTTCGGCAATCAGGAACGGCCATACGCCTCGCATCACATGATCGATACGTTGCTTGGTCACCCCTGCGACGACGCTGAGCACAGTGCCCACGGGCGGCGTGATAAGGCTGATGGACATATTGATGATGAACAGTACACCAAAGTATACGGGATCGATTCCGGCCTGTCGCACGATAGGCATCAGCACAGGCGTGAGGATCAGGATGGTGGGCGTCATGTCCATTGCCGTACCCACCGCTATCACCAGCAGCATGATGGCAAACAGCAGAAACGTGGGATTGTCCAGGAACGGTTCCATCAAGTCGGTGATGGCGCCGGGCAGATCCGCCACGGTCACCAGCCAGCCTGCGATCGTGGCGGCCGCCACCAACAGCATCACGACCGATGTGGTGCGCGCGGCAGCCATGAACACTGCATATAGCTGCTTGGGCTTCAGTTCTCGATAAATGACCGTGGACACAAACAGGGCATAGACCGCTGCCACCACCGCGGCTTCCGTGGGCGTGAACACGCCAAATCGCAAGCCGACAATAATGATCACTGGCAGCAGCAAGGCCCAACTGGCTTCCACGGTGGCGCGCCACAGCTCGCGCGCGCTGGCGCGCGGGCCCGTGTCGAGCCTTTCCTTGCGCACGCACAGCCACCACGTTACCCATAGCGCCGCCGCGATATAGATCCCCGGCATGATGCCGGCCAGGAAAAGCTTGGTAATCGAGACGTTGGCCGCAACCCCGAAGATGACGAAGCCTATGCTGGGCGGTATCACGGGCCCAATAATGCCCGAGGCCGCCACCAGACCCGCCGACCGCTCCTTGGAGTGGCCGGCCTGTATCATCATCGGTACCAGCAGTGCCGACAGGGCCGCGGCGTCGGCCACCGCCGACCCCGACAGCGCCGACAGAATGCACGCCGCCACGATGGCGACATAGCCCAGCCCACCCTTGATGTGGCCAACGAAGACCAGGGCGACATTGACGATACGGCGCGACAGGCCGCCCACGTTCATGACCTCGCCGGCCAGCATGAAGAAGGGTATGGCCAACAGCGGAAAGTTATCTGCGCCTGCTATGAAGTTCTGCGCAATGATCTGCGCGTCGAAGATGTCCAGATGCCACATCAGCGCCACGGACGATACCAGCAGGGCAAACGCGATAGGCATGCCCAGCGCCATGGCGCCCAGCAGTACGCCTACAAATATCAGTACGGTCATGGCTGCTTCCTCTCGGCGCTTTCCAGCTCGCGTTGCAGGTTATCGAGCTCGGCCTTTTCTTCTGATTCCGTCACCATGATCAGCTCTTCATCGCGAATGCGGCCCGACAGAACCCGATACAGATCCCACAGCACGATTGCGCCCGCGGACACGCTGAACACGATGCCCACGATATAGACGATCGCCATGGACCACCCGGTGGCCGGCGCCTCGACGTGCAGATTGATCAGTGTCTGTTCCCAACTGCCAGACAGAAACAGCCAGAGCGTGGCCAGCATCAGTAATTGGCTCGTGACCAGGCACAGCTTCTGCCCGAGCACCGGCAACCGCCGGACCAGAATCTCCACGCCCAGGTGTTGACGTTCCCGCAGCGCCACGATGGCGCCCAGAAAGACCAGCCATACGAAAAGCCAGCGTGACACTTCCTCGGAACTGGTGATCCCTGAGTTCAATCCATACCGCAGGACGACATTGCCAAACACCAGGACCACCATGCCAGCCAGGCAGAGCACCATCAGTACGCCCAGCATCCGAAAGTAGCCGTCTATCAGCCTTTTCATGGAATTTCCTTCACGCAGGCGGGTTCTGCGTCATTGGCGACGCGTTGCCGGTGCGAGCCATATGGGCGCGGACGATCGACACGTAGTCCTCGTCCGCGACAAAGCCCAATGCCTTTGCCCTGACGGCGTCGAAATCATTTGGCCATGACGCCACGATGCTCTCGATTGTCGGATCCGGCTCGAAGCGGATCAGCCTGGTCACCGCGTCGCCGGCCGCTGTGCGCAATGCGTCGATCATGGCGCCAACCGACACGGAGAGTCCCGGCAGGTTTACGGTCCTGTCGTTGCCAAGCAGGGAGCCATCCAGCGCGAGCGCATGGGCCAGGTTGTGAATTGCATAGTCCGGCGATTGCAGCCACATCCGCATCTCTGGAGAGACCGGGCATACTGCTTCGACACCGGCCAGCGGCTCGCGAATAATGCCGCTGGCAAAACTCGATGCCGCCTTGTTGGGCGCACCAGGGCGAACCGATATGGTCGGTACCCGAAGCGTGATGCCGTCGACATAGCCCTTGCGGGTATAGTCGCTGACCAGCAGCTCACCGATCACTTTCTGGACTCCGTAGGAGCTTTGGGGCAAAGCGCGGGTGTCGTCCTGTACACGGTCGGGAAGCTTGCCGCCAAAGGCGGCGACCGAACTCGTGAAAACGAAACGAGGTCGTGTTCCCAAGGCGCGTATGTGCTCGAGAAGGACTCGTGTGGCGTCGATGTTTACTCGCATACCCAGGTCGAAGTCTGCTTCGGCCTGGCCGCTGACGACAGCAGCCAGATGCACGATGGCCTTGGTTTGGGCCGAGATGGCCCGCGCCAGCACATCGCGATCGCCGACGTCGGCGACGATGCTTTCGACACGAACGTCCACGACGGGACAAGGCACCAGGTCAATGGTGGTGATGCGTGTGACCGGTTTCCCGGCCACACCGTTGTCAAGCAGGTGCCGCACCAGCATCGAAGCCAGGAAACCACCTCCGCCGGTAATGGCGATCTGCATTGTTTGACTCCGATACTTAGTTGGACTTGCCGCGCACTTTAGAGATCTCGGCCATCATTTCGGCGCCAAGATCGCCGCCCAGGTCTTTTGCGAACTTATCGATGACGGGCTGAAGCTTTTCGCGCATGCGCTTGGCTTCTTCGGCCGACAGTTCATTGACCTCCATGCCGCGTTCCTTCAGCTCCGCCAGGAAGCGCTGCTCGCTCTCACGCGATACTTTGCGCTGGTATTCGGAAGCCTCGGCAGCCGTCTCTTTCAGCAGCTTTTGCTCGTCCGCGTTGAGCTTGTCCCAAACGCGCTTGCTGACCACCACCACGTAGGGTGTGTAGGTATGGCGGGTCAGGCTAAGATACTTCTGCACTTCGTTGAACTTGGATGTGTTAATGGTGCCGAGAGGGTTTTCCTGACCGTCAACCGCGCGCGATTCAAGTGCGGTGTACACCTCGGGGAAGGGCATGGGCACCGCATTGGCGCCCAGGGTGTTGAAGGTTTCGATGTAAACCGGGTTTTGCAATACACGGATCTTCAGGCCCTGCATGTCTTCGAACTTGGTAATGGGGCGGCGGCTATTGGTGATGCTGCGAAAGCCGTTTTCCATCCAGCCCACGACGACCATGCCGTTGGCGTTCATTTTCTCGGCAATGGCATCGCCCACCTTGCCGGCCAGCACCGCGTCCACTTCCTGAGCGGTGTCGAAGGTGTAAGGCAGATCCAGCAGGCCGATTTCACGTACCACGCTTGCGATGGGCGAAGAGGTGATGATGCCTAGTTCCTGCACACCGCCCTGTACGGCAGACGTCATTTGGGTATCGCCGCCGATGCTGCCGTTACCGTGGATGCGAACTTTGATCTTGCCGCCGCTGCGTTCTGCCAGCAGCTCTTGCCAGCGCTTGGCGCCCAATGCTGCGGGGTGATCGTCCGCGATCACGTGTCCGAGCTTGAGGTTGCGTGCGCGGTACTCCGGCGAGTCGGCGGCGATGGCGCCGGCGGCGAAGCAGGCGGCGATCAGGCTCACCGTGTAGCGGCAAAGGCGTAGGTGGGATTTGGCCAGGTTCATTCTTGGTCTCCTAAGTGCGAATGTGTCGTGATTTATGAAGGTTGCGTGGTGAAACAACGGTGGCGGGGTCAACGGTGGTGGGGTCAGACCCCGTACGGGGTCTGACCCCTTGAGCGTGTCAAGCTGCAATGCCCAGCCGCCGCAGTTCGGCAAGCCAGCCCAGGCTTGCTGCCGATGCGCCCGTGGGCTTGTATTCAGCACCCACGTAGCCCTTCCAGCCAAGCTGGTCCAGCTCGCCGAGCACCTCAACGTAGTTCAGCTCGCCCTTGTCGGGCTCCGCTCGGGTGGGAACGCCGGCTATCTGTATGTGGCCGATTTTGTCGAAATGGCGGCGCAGGCGCGTGATGACATCGCCCTCCTGCACTTGAATGTGGTAGCAGTCGAACATGATCCGAAGGTCGCCCAAGCCCTGCCGCTCGATGATCTCGGCGGCCTGGTCCACACTGTGCAGGAAGTAGCCGGGGCGATCTCGTCCATTCAAGGGCTCGATCAGCAGGGTCAGGTCGCTGCCTTCGGCCCAACGCAGTGCCTTCTCAAGGTTGGAGTAATAACTGCGTTTTGCGTCAGATGCCGGGACGTGTCCGGCCAGGCCGGCCATCACGTGCACTGCCGGCCCGCCAACGGCTTGTGCGAACTCCAGTGTGTCGCGTACCGATTGTTCAAAAGCGGCCTCATATCCAGGCAGAGCCGCCAGGCCCCACTGGCCCGCTTCGCCCCATGGCGTGTTGATACCCACCATCTTCAGTTGCTGCGCGTCAAGCAGGGCCTGAATTTGAGTGGCGGATCCGTGCTCGTACGGGAACCAGCATTCCACCGCGTCGAAGCCTGCCTGCTTCGCAGCGGCAAATCGTTCGGTGAAGGGAAGTTCGGTGAAGAGGATGGAAAGGTTGGCGGAAAACTTCAGCATGATGTCCTGGCAATCGCAACAAATGAGGTCTGTAGTCAGACCGATCTACCAGCGCGCGCCAAAGGCATCGCGCAATTCATTGATCTGCTCGTCCGTCAAAGGGCGAGCGCTCGTCATCGTCCACAGGCGTGCCGTCTCCTCCAGCTCTTCCAGCACCGCCATCGCGGCTGCAGGAGACTCGTGCCAGACATTGGGCCCGAGGCGGTCAAGCATGACGGCGCGCAAGGGCGTCCCCGCGCGCTGCCCGGCCGCAATCGCCTCTGACACCAGATCACCCACCTGCGCATCGCCCGGCCGACGGTATGGAATCAGCGGTACGTGGCCGACTTTCATGACGAAATACGGGGTAATGGGCGGCACGATGTCCGACTCGCGCCAAACGCCTTTCAGCGTCAGCGCGACCAGGTGCGTGCTATGGGTATGGATCACGCATCGCGCGGCCGGTTCGGCCGCATAGATGCGTCGATGCAAGATGATGGTCTTGCTTGGCCGTGTGCCCGCCGGCGCATTGCCTTTCGAATCCACGCGCACCAGGTCTGACGGCGCCAGGCGGCCCAGGCATGCGTCGGTGGGTGTGATCAATACACTGCCGTCATCCAGCAGTACGCTGATGTTGCCCGCGGTGGCGTGCACATAGCCGCGCTCGAACAGCGACCGGCCAACGAAGCAAATTTCTTCGCGCAATGCGTTCTCGTTCATGCCGGCGCGCCGTCCTTCAAGATCTCGAAAGCCTTGGTGAAGAAATCGTCGCTACCGAAGTTGCCCGACTTCAGCGTCAGGTGCATGCCCTCGCCGGATGCGGCCGGGCTATGTGCATAGCACCAGGGCACGCCAGGATCAATCTGAGGCCCGATTTGCATGCGATCGATGCTCAGCGCCTGTACGCAGGCGCCAGATGTTTCACCGCCGGCAACAATAAGCTGACGGACGCCCAGAGCTGCCAGACCTTCCGCCACGGCCGCCAATGTCCGCTCGACCAGTTCACCTGCCTGCTGAGTACCGAGGCGCGCCTGCACGGACTTGACTGCCTCGGCGTTGGCCGTCGAATACACCATGACGCATTTGCCCTTGGCAAGCCGTGGTTGCGCCCAGGCCAGGACATCGCGCACCGGGTCATCCGCCTGCGCCAATTGCAACGGGTCCAGCGCCAGGGCAGCACCACCGGCATCGATGAAGTGGCGAGTCTGGCGCTGAGTCGCCGCAGAACAGCTGCCTGCGAGAATTGCCTTGCCACCGCCTGCGCGAGGCAGGCGTTGCGCCTGCTCATTCGGCGCAAAACCCCATTGCGCGGGAAGACCCATCGCCAAGCCGGACCCCGCTGTCACCAGCGGCATGTCGGCGGTCGCCGCGCCCAAGGTGAGCAGATCCTGGTTGTCTATCGCATCCACAATGGCGACGCCCACGCCTTCCTGGGAGAGCTCAGCAAAGCGTTGCCTGACCGTTTCGGCTCCCTGCCGCAAGTAGCGATGATCCACCAGTCCCACGCGCTGCCGGCACTGTGCCTGCAGAACACGCACTAAATTGGCATCGGTCATGGGCGTCAAGGGGTGATGGCGCATGCTCGACTCGCTGAGCAGGTCATCGCCTACAAACAAATGTCCTTTGAACACCGAACGCCCGTTATCGGGAAACGCGGGCGTGGCGATGGTGAACGTCGTTCCAAGCGCTTCCATCAGCGCCTCGGTCACCGGGCCGATGTTGCCCTGCGCCGTGCTGTCGAAGGTGGAGCAGTACTTGAAATAGATCTGCGGGGGCTGGTCGGACCGACTCATGCCAAGCAGCCATTTGCACGCTTGAACCGATTCTTCCTGGGCTTGGGAGGCGGGTGTGGTGCGCGATTTCAACGCCACCACCACGGCATCGGCATCGATGGGGGACGAATCCTGAGGAACGCCTATCGTCTGCACGACGCGCATGCCGGCGCGCACGAGGTTGTTGGCCACGTCCGTCGCGCCGGTGAAGTCATCCGCAATACAACCGAGCCGCATTATGTCCAGATTATTAAAATTTTGAGGAAGTCATAATACAAACTTGTATGATGTATTGGGTACTAGGGTATACCCGCGGAGTGCTAGCCGAGCTGGGCCAAGACTTTGACAATAATGACTGTCACTCATACCAACCGCTATTACGCACGGGTTTTCTAAAGGAGCGTACCGTGATCAGCAAAAGGCATTTCTTGGCGATCTGCGTAGCCGTCGCCACATTACCAGCCTTGGCGCACAGCCCGACCGATAGGAAGCATCGATGGAAGTCGGCTGACTTGACTGCGTTGAATCAAGCCCTGGCCGAACTGGAGCGTGTCAGTGGGGGGCGTCTTGGAGTCAGCCTGCTGGATACGGGAAGCGAACAAGTCGCTAGCTATCGGGGAGATGAGCGATTTTTGATGCTGAGCTCGTTCAAGACGCTGGCTGCGGCTTATGTTCTGGCGCGGTTGGACCAGGGTGAAGATCAACTGAGCAGACGCATGCCGATTACCGAAGCGGATATTCTGGAATACGCGCCGGTGACGCGATTGAACATCGGGCCAAAAGGAATGACCTTGGCTGAACTTTGTCATGCCACGATCACCACCAGCGATAACACTGCGGCCAATCTGATATTCCGCAGCTATGGCGGTCCGCAGGCATTGACCCGATTCATCCGTAGTCTGGGGGATAAGGTCACCAGACATGACCGCTATGAACCCGAGCTCAGTCAGCCGAACTCGGCCGAGCCGATGGATACCACCAGCCCCAATGCCATGAGCAACACGCTCAATACTCTGCTGTTTGGCACTGCCCTGAAGGCCGGGTCACAGCAACTGTTACGGTCATGGCTCATGGCCAACACGACGGGCGACAGACGGTTGCGGGCGGGCGTTCCATCGGACTGGCTGGTCGGAGAGAAAACGGGTACCGCTCGACTCGGCGCGAATGATGTCGGTTTTGTCCAAGCACCCGGCAGCTCGCCTGTCATTGTGGCCGTCTATCTGGAAACGGACGCCGTCGATGCGTCAGAGCGCGATCAGATCATCGCTGCAGTGGGAAAGCAGGTGGCTCAGTTGCTGCGGTGAGGATATGGCGCGGCGGAACACGCGCAGCACTAAGAAAAAAAGTGAGCTGACCTCTGCCTGGTGGTAGAGGAACTAGCCTTTCTTGTAGCTGCGGCGCTGGCCGAGATTAGCCGAGCGTATCCAGGGCCCGGCCACCGCGTCGTCCAGGTACCAGGTTTCGGTGATGCGAGACTTTTGTTAGGCGGCCATGGCTCCGCCGCTGGGGTCTATTTCTCAATTGCCGCTATGGCCTTGATTTCTATGAGAAGTGTATCGCGGGCCAGTGAATTTACCCCAAGGATGGTCCAGGCGGGGAAGTCGCTCTTGATGAATTCGTCCTTCACTTCTCGAAAGGTCGTCAATTGTTCATCGATGCGCACGTGGTACGAGACCAGTTCGACGAGATTTTCAAATCCAAGTCCTTCGTGCTCGAGAATCGCCTGCAAGCGATTGAAGGCAACGCGAATCTGCTCTTCGGCGGTTTCGGGGATGGTGCCGTCAGGTCGTATGCCGACCTGACCGGCGATGAAGACCAAGCCGTTAGCCCGAACCGCAGGTGAGTACTTGAAAAGATCGAAAATCTTGTTGCTGCCAAAAGTGGGGTCGTTTTCAGGCAAGCGCAGGCGTTGAATATTGCTCATGGAACGATTCCTTATGTGAGATGAACGTGATTCGTCAGATTCTTGCATTGGGGGAGAGGTCCAGGCCGAGCATCGTCCGACCAAATATCTCGGCCGCGGGATTCGTCTGCAACAGAAAATGCGAAGCCATGCTGTGGAAGTCGCGGAAGCAGCGTTCGATGGGGCCGTTGGGCGGCAAGCTGCGGCCAAGGTTGCGCACCATGGCATTGACGGCCTGAATCGTAAGATCGGAGATCGTCGCCGCGTTGGTGCGATATTTTGCCCGCTCTTGAAATCCTGCCAGCGCACGCTGCGATACACCGGCACCTTCTCGCGCGATTGGTATATGCGAAAGAAGCCGTTCTCGCGCAGCAGCCGGGCCGCCTGGTCCGAGATCCGCTTATCCAGATCGTGTTGCGGGCCTATCTCTTTTAACAGCGGGATAAGATTGTGGGCGGCGTCGACGAGCGCCTGCGTGCTGGGCGCGGAGGCCCACGTCACCTGATTCATTGTCCTTTCCCATGCATCAATCATTTTCATGATGCCGCCAGTGCCAGGTGGCAACGTGCTTATGTCCTATACTAGTCCGCACGCAGGGGTACTCGCTGTTTTCAGCGGGTTGAGAAAGGCCCTTCGTACCAGTACGGATAATGCCGATGCTGGGAGCGTGCTTGTTTCGCATTGGCTGACGCCATGTCACCCGATGGTATCAAGTCTATTCCCTATCGGCTCCATTGTTAATTTCTTGGAGCATGTCTTGAACACCAAATCCATTTTTTCAGCAGACAGCGCCGAAGTCGACGCCGCCGCCATCACGCCTCTTCCCCAGTCACGCAAAATTTATCAACAAGGCTCACGCCCGGATATCCGCGTGCCATTTCGCGAAGTCTCACAAGACGACACCCCCACGATGTTTGGCGGCGAGAAGAATCCTCCGCTTACCGTTTATGACACCAGCGGCCCCTATACCGACCCATCGGCCAAGATCGACATCCGTCGGGGCCTCGATCCAATACGTAGCGCCTGGATAGCAGAGCGCAACGACACCGAGCAACTGGATGGTCTGAGCAGCAAATACGGACAGGCCCGCTTGCGGGACGCTAAGCTGGATTCCCTGCGCTTTGAGTTGAGTCGCTTACCGCGTCGCGCCTTGGCGGGAAACAACGTGACGCAAATGCATTACGCGCGCCGCGGCATCATCACCCCCGAGATGGAGTTCATCGCGATTCGTGAAAGCCTGCAACGGGAGCGCTACGTGGAAATGCTACGTGCCAGCGGCCCGGATGGCGACAAGCTGGTGGATCGGTTGCTGCGTCAACACGCAGGTCAATCGTTTGGAGCCGCTATCCCGACCTCGATTACGCCAGAGTTCGTGCGTGAGGAAGTGGCAAGAGGCCGGGCCATCATTCCAGCCAATATCAATCACCCCGAAAGCGAGCCTATGATCATAGGTAGAAATTTCCTGGTCAAGATCAACGCTAACATTGGAAACTCGGCGCTAAGTTCAAACATCAGTGACGAAGTCGAAAAAATGACGTGGGCGATCCGTTGGGGCGGTGACACCGTGATGGATCTGTCGACTGGCAAGAACATACACGAAACCCGTGAATGGATCATCCGCAACTCACCGGTGCCCATCGGCTCTGTACCCATTTATCAGGCGCTGGAGAAGGTAGACGGTAAGGCTGAAGACCTGACGTGGGAAATTTTCCGTGACACATTGATCGAACAAGCCGAGCAGGGGGTTGACTACTTCACTATTCATGCGGGTGTTCGACTACCCTTCATTCCCATGACCGCCAACCGCATGACGGGTATTGTGTCGCGCGGCGGTTCGATTATGGCTAAGTGGTGTCTGGCTCACCATAAAGAGAGTTTCATCTATGAGCGCTTCGAAGACATCTGCGAAATTATGAAAGCCTATGACGTCAGCTTTTCACTGGGCGATGGCCTGCGTCCAGGATCGGGCTACGATGCCAATGACGAAGCACAATTTGCCGAGTTGAAAACGCTGGGCGAGCTAACCCAAGTGGCGTGGCAACACGATGTGCAAGTCATGGTCGAGGGGCCTGGTCACGTGCCTATGCACCTGATCAAGGAAAACATGGACATGCAACTGAAGCATTGCCATGAAGCGCCCTTCTATACGCTGGGACCGCTGACAACTGATATTGCGCCTGGCTATGACCACATTACGTCCGGCATAGGCGCGGCCCTGATCGGATGGTATGGCACAGCCATGCTGTGCTATGTCACACCCAAAGAACACCTGGGCCTGCCCAATAAAAAAGATGTCAAGGACGGCATCATCACCTACAAAATCGCCGCGCATGCAGCCGATCTGGCCAAAGGGCACCCAGGTGCTGCCATACGGGACAATGCCTTATCCAAAGCACGCTTCGAGTTTCGTTGGGACGATCAGTTCAATCTGGGCCTCGATCCCGATACCGCCAAAGAATTTCATGACGAGACCTTACCTAAGGACTCCATGAAAGTCGCCCATTTTTGTTCTATGTGCGGACCGCATTTTTGTAGCATGAAAATTACGCAAGACGTACGCGAGTATGCCAAGCAGAAAGGTTTGCAAGAAAATGAAGCCTTGCACCAAGGCATGCAGGAAAAAGCTATTGAATTTGTAAAGAAAGGGGCACAAATCTACCATAAAACGTAAATCGCACACTCTTTAGCACGAGTCAGAGCAGGCCTAAACTTCTGCACTGACTCGCAATTTGGAGAGTCTAGAACACCCAGCTGATTCATGTCTACAGAATCACTCCCAAATATTCGCCTACCACCTGATAGCGGTGTTCGTCGTCTTTACTGCTGAGTTCAATTGTCGCGATTGCCGGGTTGGTTGATCGCGGTTTCAATAAGATTCGCGTGTTCTCGGTGCCGTCTTCAGTATGCGCTTTGAAGCTTTGATATTCTTTAACGGTGTAACGTGAACCGGCATCGCCGTCCTGGATGTCAGCGCACTCCACCAGTACGATTTTCCCATTTCGGGTGCCCCCTCTGTCACAATAGATGTCCGCTCACTCAAAAACTCAAATCAACTGAGCGGACATCTATTGTGACAGAGGGGGGAGGGGCCGGTAATCGGCATTAGGTCCTCTAGAATTCGGCGAGCCTGGCGCGACAGGGGCACGATATGCGCAGGGGTGCGGCTATCGCGTTTCTGCCATTCGCGCATCTTCATGTTCTCTGGCGGGCAGCGCCGCAATCCCTTTTTGAGATCGACATCTTCCCAATGTGCCAGGCGCAGCTGGCCGGGTCGCTGGGAGACCAGGGGGGCCAAGCGCAAGGCTGCAACGGAAATGAAGTTGCCGGAGTACGCACGCATGTCCCTCAAAAGCTGGCCCAGTAGCTGCGGGTCGGTGATGGCGGCGTAGTGGCGGCCACGTGGCGTCGGTAAGCCGCCTGTGCGGTTATTGACGAAATTCTGGACGGGTTCCAGTACGCCGGTATCCACAGCGTACTGATAGACGTGTTGGACGGCTTCGCGGACACGTTGCGCTGTTTCCAGGTTGCCGCGATCTTTGATGCGATGCAGGCACCGAACGATCTCCGGGGGCCTGATGGTCTCCATTGCTTTGTCACCTACCCAGGGGAATACGTGAATTTCCAAGTGCCGGGTGACTTTGCTTTTATAGCCCGCAGACCAGACGCGATCTTTGCTGGCACTTTCGAGCCAGGCGCGCGCCATCAGCTCGAAGGTATTCATCTTGGCGATCTTGACTTGCTCTTGCTGCTCACGTCGAGCGTCCTGCGGGTCGATGCCTTGAGCGCGTAGCGTGTTCGCCTCTCTGGTCAGTTCACGTGCCATTGCGAGGGTGATTGTAGGGTAAGCGCCCAAGCCGATCTTGATCTGCTTTGTACCGGATTTGTACCGATAGAGCCAACTTTTGCTGGATGCGCGCACGCGCAGGTAGAGGCCATCGCCGTCATTCAGCATTTGCTCTTTGGCGCTGGGCGAGAGGGTGCGGATCTTCAAGTCAGTCAGGAATCCCATAGGTGTACCCCTACAAAAAGAAAACTGGGTACGACCAGTCTAGGGTACACCTTGGGGGACGCGCAACGTTGGGATTTGCTGAAACTTGATGGGACATCATGAGTTAAGTTTCTATCCTAACTGCATGATTTTGTTGATAATTTGGTGCAACTTGAACCTGTTTGGAACAAGCCGTTGGTGCCCGGGGCCGGAATCGAACCGGCACGCCTTGCGGCGGGGGATTTTGAGTCGAGCCGGAAAGAGTAGCATTTAACTACGCTGGAGCACGCAAGTCCTTGCTGTAGTTGGTTTTTCTATTTTTCTTTGGACGTTAACCTTACGCCTGAAATCGACTAAATACGGCTGAGTTTGCGCTCTGTTGGCTCCTATTTGGCTCCTAGGTTTTCCCCTGAAAAGAGGCTGTATGGCTACCGTCAAACTCACAAAAACCGCTGTTGACTCGGCTCGTGCAACAGGCAAAGACTACGAACTGCGTGACACCCTGGTGCCGGGCTTTCTGTGCAAAGTTACTGCCGCCGGCAGCAAGGTATTCATGCTCCAGTATCGCACGAATGCCGGCGAACGCCGCAAGCCCAAGATCGGCTTGTACGGTGAGCTGACGGTAGATCAGGCGCGCAGCATTGCCCAGGACTGGATGTCGGACATCCGCAAAGGACTCGACCCCAGCGCGGCCAAGCAGGCCGCTCGACAAGCTCCGACGGTCAAGGATCTATGCGTTCAGTTTATCGAAGAGTATTCGAAGATGCGCAACAAGCCGAGCACCGTCGAGACCTATCAAGGGCAGATCGATCGCCATATCGTGCCGGAGTTGGGCAGGATCAAGGTGCCGGATCTGACACGCGCGGATGTGACGGCCATGATGCGCAATCATGCCCATACGCCGACCACGGCCAACCGTCTTCTGGCCTGCGTCCGAAAAATGTTCAACATGGCTGAGGTCTGGGGCTACAGGCCGGATGGTTCGAATCCCTGCCGACACGTGCCCAAGTTTCGAGAAGGCAGTAAAACACGCTACATCACTGACGAAGAACTGGCGCGCCTTTTTTCCTATCTAGACTTGGCAGATGAGGAAGGCCTGGAGCATCCCACGCTGACCTTGGCGATTCGCCTGCAGTTCGAATTCTCAGCACGCATGTCGGAGATCTGCGAACTGGAATGGTCTTGGGTGGATTTCGAAAAGCGCCGCGTTGTCTGGCCCGATAGTAAGACTGGCGGTATTTCCAAGCCGATGAGCGAACGTGCGTATCAGTTGCTGTCGAACGCGCTGCGCATCGACGATACGCCCTATGTATGTACTGCTATCTACAACAACTTTGCGCCATTGCCTGAAGGCACCTACTACAACTCGTGGAAACGCATCTTGGAGCGTGCCGGTGTGCCGCATGTGGGCACGCATGGCATCCGACACAGAGCGGCGACGGATATCGCCAACTCTGGTGTTCCGCTCAAGGTCGGCATGGCGCTGACCGCGCACAAAACGGTTTCCATGTTCATGACCTATGTGCATACAGAAGATGACCCTATTCGGCAGGCTGCAGAGAAGGTCGCCAACTTGCGCCAGGGCGTCATCGACAGATGCGCCCCTGCGACGCAGACGACTGCTGAAGCGTCTGCGCCTGTCGTTACGGATGCGTCAAAGACCGGCACCAGTCAGGGCAACTATCGGCCCTATCGTCATCGTAAAAGCCCGACCCGCGCTGTGCCGCCTGGCACGAAGCGCGCCGCTGAGTCAGATGCGCAGCCGACTGGCCGTTCCTAGCTGGTCATCGTCCAGGGTAAGCGATACTGCTGTGTCAATTCCGGCTTGCTCACCGCAGTCTTGAGTCTTATGTACTCGGCGTGGCAACGTCAGGTATTGCTAGGAAACAGGCTCAACGCTGCGCAGGCGGCCATTGACGGGCGACATGAACGAGCGTAAGTATCCAGACGCCCGTGGTATCAGCTTCGTACACCAAGCGGTAGTTTTCATGGACAATCAATTCGCGCGTGCCAGCGATGAGACCAGACCGCCCCAGGAGGGGATAGTCGATCAAGCGTGAAGCGGCCTCGCTGAATAGCGCATCCATCCGCGCTGCAGCAGCTTCACTGTCTTGAGCAATGTAGTCCCAGATGTCTCGGCGGTCTTCCAGGGCTTCTGGCGTCCAGACAAGCCTCATGCGTAACCGGCCACCTTGGCTCGGCGTGCCGCGAACTCGGCCTCAACCTCACTATTGTCATGCCCTTTGCCTTTGCGCATCGAGGCACGCCCAGCTTCGACTTTGCTACGCAGGAATGTCTCATATTCACGTGTCTCGCGCTGGCGCTGGATGAAGTCGCGCATCAGTTCGCGCATGATCTGTGACGCAGGTCGGTGGGCTGCCTCGGCTTCGGCGACAAAAGCGGCGCGCAACTCAGGCTCCAGCTTCATCGTAAAAACAGCTTCTTTGGGCATGGCGGTCTCCCATAGTGGGTACTAACGAAGTGTACACGTTTTTATGTCTTGCTCCCAGTGCGAGAGTCGAGCTGGAAAGGGCACGGCCTCAGCGCGGCCAAGCAAGCCTTACGGCAAGCGCCGATTCTCAAGGGGCCTGTGCGTTCAGTTGATCGAAGATCTGACTGAGGCGACGTCTAGCGTTTCGCCTTCGATGGAACTGGTTTGAACCACCTCTTCCGTCAGTGCAGCCAGGCGGGTTTCTTCACGCAGGCCTAGGCCGACATCGCTCAGACGATCCAGCAGGAGTCCCTGGGCGCTGCTGACCGCTGTCATGGGCTCGGCCAAGACGCTCAGATCGTGTCGCTAGACAGGCCAGGGCGGCGATTGCCAGATTTATTCACCGCATTTTGTGCGGTGATTGTGGGGGGCGATTCGCCGCATTGTCAATTGGCTAGGTTATAAGTTGGCAATCTAAGGGGAGGGGCGTGTGATCGAGCAGTTGGCGCAAGCCAGCTGCTCGACGACTTTGCGTCTGGCTGACGGTGTCCCATTCTTGCTTCTTCATGCTCTCAGGTGGGCACCACCATAGACCTTCCTTGAGAGCACGCCTTCCCAACGAGTAAGACGAAGCTGGGAAGTGAGAAGCCGACTCGAGAGAGGCCAGTTTCCTGGTACATGGGTCTCTTAGAAGATAAAATGATACATTGCCCTACAAAACGTTATGGCCCTATGTTTGAGAGGCCGACTAGTTAGACACTGTTCTTGGAGAGTAGGCTTGACTAATACTGCCACTAAAAGCCGGACGGAAAGAGGAGTGTTCCCCTCGAGTGCTTGGGTTCGTTTCCTACGTAGTTATGGCCCAACTCCAAACAATCTGACAATGTTTGATGAGTATGTGTCAGATGCCCTAAATAAAGCGAAGGTCCAACCGATTCGGTTGTCTACTCCACAGCTTGACGCAATGGTTTTGCACATTGAATCTAAGACGCCCGGCTCTTTATTGATTGCAGGTACAGCAGGCGATGGGAAGACTTACCACTGCCGAGCCTTGTGGACTCATATCGGTGGGGATGCCAAAGTTTGGGCAGACAAAAGCAATGTGAAAGAGCATAGGCTAGCTGATGGTCGATTGGCTGTTTTTATCAAAGATCTCTCTGAGTTCAACGGAGATGAAAGCGACCTTCCTCTCTCGCGATTCGAAAGATCAGTGTGCGAGGGCGATAATTCTGAGGTTGTGATTCTGGCTGCCAATCACGGTCAGCTTTTAGATCGCCTGCGAGATCTAGAAAAGCGTCAAGGTCGAGTACATCCTCTACGCAAGCCACTTCAAGAGTGTTTTTTACAAGCAGGCCTAGCTCCCGATCGACTTACCGTGTTCGATCTAAGCCGTACGACTAGTCGTACGACGTTTGATGAGGTTGCCAAGGCAGTGGCAGAGCACGCAGAATGGGCCAATTGCTCGCTCTGTGCCTTGAAGGGTGAAGGAAAAGTCTGTCCCATCGATGAAAATCGCCGTCGTCTGCTAGGCGAATCAGATGGTGGGCAACTCGCAAGTCGCCTTGGAGACTTGCTGGAGATTGCCCGGTTTAATGGTCTCCATTTACCGGTTCGTGATTTGTTGGCGTTATGTTCGAACATGATCCTAGGTTATTCCGACGCGAAGGTAGCCAAAGAAAATTTGATGACATGTGCCGATGTACCAAAGATCCAAGAAAGCGCTGGCATTAGCAAGGCAAGTATCTATGCCAACGCATTTGGGGCTAATCTGCCAAAACGCCGAGTGTCTGGTCGCCCCGTATTTAAAGCTATGACGAGTTTTGGTGTTGGAGAAGAGACCACGAACGCTGCTGATGGATTGTTGGTCTATGGTAAGGATGACATTAAGCTACGCGCTGATTTTGAACGGCTTGTTGCAAGCGATCCGATTTACGGAGCGACAGTCGAATTTCTATCTGCTCAAGATTCGTATCTTGAAGGCTATGAAAGTACACGAGTAGAAGGCGGAGCTGCCGAGTTTGTGGAGCTCCTGGAAGCGCAGAGGCGTAGGCTCTATTTCACCCTGCCCGAGGATGATCCTAGCTACGCTCGGTGGTCTATGACGGCCTTCCGCTACGCTGGTGATTATCTGACTATCATTCAGTCGATTCAGACACAAGCTGCTATCAGCGAAACAATACGAGGGCGTATCGCTAAAGGGCTTAACCGCGTACTTACCGGGCTGCTCTTGGAGAATGTTGATCGTATTTTCATTGCAAGTTCCGGTGGTTTCACCCAGAGTCGCGTGAGTGTCCTATGTGACCACGAGTCGAGCGGAAAAGGGTAGCATTTAACTACGCTGGAGCACGCAAGTCCTTGCTGTAGTTGGTTTTTCTATTTTTCTTTGGACGTTAACCTTACGCCTGAAATCGACCAAATACGGCTGAGTTTGCGCTCTGTTGGCTCCTATTTGGCTCCTAGATTTTCCCCTGAAAAGAGGCTGTATGGCTACCGTCAAACTCACAAAAACCGCTGTTGACTCGGCTCGAGCAACAGGCAAAGACTACGAACTGCGTGACACCCTGGTGCCGGGCTTTCTGTGCAAAGTCACTGCTGCTGGCAGCAAGGTATTCATGCTTCAGTATCGCACGGATGCCGGCGAACGCCGCAAGCCCAAGATCGGTTTGTACGGTGAACTGACGGTAGACCAGGCACGCAGCATTGCCCAGGACTGGATGTCGGACATCCGCAAAGGACTCGACCCTAGCGCGGCCAAGAAGGCCGCCCGACAAGCGCCGACGGTCAAGGATCTGTGCGTTCAGTTTATCGAAGAGTATTCGAAAATGCGCAACAAGCCGAGCACCGTCGAGACTTATCAAGGACAGATCGATCGCCATATCGTGCCGGAGTTGGGCAGGATCAAGGTGCCGGATCTGACACGCGCGGATGTGACGGCCATGATGCGCAATCATGCTCATACGCCGACCACAGCAAATCGTCTTCTGGCCTGCGTGCGCAAAATGTTCAACATGGCTGAGGTCTGGGGCTATAGGCCGGATGGTTCCAATCCCTGCCGGCATGTGCCCAAGTTTCGGGAAGGCAGCAAAACCCGCTACATCACTGACGAAGAGCTGGCGCGTCTCTTTGCCTATCTGGACTTGGCAGATGAAGAAGGCCTGGAGCATCCCACGCTGACCTTGGCGATTCGGCTGCAGTTTGAATTCTCGGCGCGCATGTCGGAGATCTGCGGATTGGAATGGTCATGGGTGGATTTTGAACAGCGCCGTGTTGTTTGGCCCGATAGTAAAACTGGCGGTATCTCCAAGCCAATGAGTGAGCGCGCGTATCAGTTGCTGTCCAATGCGCTGCGCATCGATGACACGCCCTATGTCTGCACTGCTATCTACGACAACTATGCGCCATTGCCTGAAGGCACCTACTACAACTCCTGGAAGCGCATCCTGGAGCGCGCCGGTGTGCCGCATGTGGGCACGCATGGCATCCGACACAGGGCGGCGACGGATATCGCCAACTCTGGTGTTCCGCTCAAGGTCGGTATGGCGCTGACCGCGCACAAGACGGTTTCCATGTTCATGACCTATGTGCACACAGAAGATGACCCCATTCGTCAGGCCGCAGAGAAGGTCGCCAACTTGCGCCAGGGCGTCATCGATAGATGTGCCCCTGTGCTGCCGACGGCTGCTGAAGTGTCAGCGCCTGTCGTTACGGGGGCGTCAACGACAGGCACCAGTCAGGGCAACTATCGACCCTATCGTCATCGTAAAAGTCCGACACGCGCCGTGCCGCCTGGCACGAAGCGCGCTGCTGAGCCCGATGTACAGCCGACTGGCAGATAGCCCATCCTCCAGGATAGCGGTACTGCCACGCTGATTTCTTGCTATGACAGAGCTTATCTATTGCCTATCGCAGTTCATCGAACAGGCAGGCCGTACGCAGTGAGGTTGAACTACGCAAGGCCAATGGGGCTTTCCAGGCTCGCGGCCTACAGCAGATGCGTGTTCAAGCGTTGTTCCAGGCCAGCAATGGCTTGGAATACATTGTCGATTGCAGGAAGCCGCCCGAAAATCATGCCACCCATTGCTTCGTAGTCGCGGGCCAGTGCATCACGCATGGCATCGGATGGCATCAAGCTGAATGAGCCATGTGCGGCTATGTCCAACCGCAAGTCCGCACTGCCGAAGAATAGCCGGGCGTGTCGTGCACAATCCTGTGCTAAGTCGCGGTCGATTATCCATGCTGCTGCATCGGGATGCTCAAGCAGCCGGTATACATCGTAATAGTGCCGGGAAACGCGCTGGCCGCCTTGACGCAGTAGCTTTCTGCGGTCGTGCCATTGGCGCAGGCCATGCAGGATAATGATCTTGTCCCAAAAAGTGCGTTCAGGCTTGACTGTCGTGACGTTGCGCACTGCCATGTCCAGATCGGGTAGTTCGTCGCTCACATAGGGGGTGATGATTGCTGCTTCGTGTGGGTCCAGCGCCGACTTGGCACCGGCCTCGATCTTGACGGCGGAACGAATGTAGTCGTTGGTGGTAGCCGTCACCGGGGGATACCAGAACAGCAGTGTTTGCTGGTCAGTGTCGTCGGGGTCCAGTTCCAGACGGAAGCGGTCAGCGGGTAAGGCATTCGCTGCGACTGCTCGAAGTTGCGCCGCCATACCTTCAGCGATGTACTGTTGGCAGGCGGTGCGAATACGCTCCAGCCGGATGCGCCGTTGCTTACCGCTCAAAGTGTCCAGATCGGCGGCCTCGGCAGGCTCGCCGATGTCTTCGCGGAATACCGTGATGTCGATGTCCTCGGAAAACCGAGAAATCAAGCCATAGGCTTTAGATAGGGATGTGCCGCCTTTGAAAAGCAGTCGCGGGCCGTCTGACGGCAGGCTGTTGAACAGTGCGTCCAGCGTCCAACATACCCAGAAATCTTTCTCGACGTTATGAACCGCTGTGCCCAGGCGGGAGGCTGTTGTCAGAAATAGGTCGCGTTGTTCGTCATCAGTGGCTCCGATGATGATCTGGAAATTTGGGTTCATGCCACTGCCTCGTTGCGTCGGCGACGTTGGCCGGAGATAGTCGTCGGTACGCCATGGTCTCCAGCTAGCGGATCGCAGCCAGGTAGTTCACGAATAATGGCTTGCATCCAGGCCGGCAGCGTGTTGAACCCCGCCATCAAGTCCTGGCGGATGGCATCGCCTTGTGGGCCGGCGAGCACTTGGGTCAATCGTTTGATGATGCGAGGCTTGTCAGCAGGCAGAGTGTCCTTTAGCCAATGTAATGCCTGTACGACACGCATGGCCGGGCGGCCGGCCCAATACAGACGGCTCGGTGCGGTGAGCTTGAAGGAGATGGTCAGGTTATCGAGCTGGATGGTGCGTCGGCGTGCGTCGGTATGGATGATGACATGTGCGGGCACCGCGTCCGTAAGTCCTAGATCGTTGGCGGCGGTCATGCCATCTACCAACAGGCGCAGTTGGTCGCGGCGTGCAATCGCATCCACGACGGCACGGTAGTCAGGGGCCGCTGTCTTCTTGGTCAGGCTGTTCACCCTGGGCCGGTCGTACAGGCCGCGGTCGATGCGACGAAGTTGGCCAGCCGCGACCAAGCGTTGGAGCGCTTTGTCCACGGCATCACGATTGCCAAGGTGAGAAAAATCGGTCGGCACCCACACTCGGCCGGAAGCGGACGCGTCGATGTGGGCCATGAGCTGAGCTTTGATATCGTTCATAGAGAGCACCGTTGTCCGATATTTGTACGCGTTTTTCGGACTTTTGGCAAATCTGTCCGATATTTGTGTGTGTTTTTCGGACGTTTTGGCAAAGGTATGTGAGGAGGGAGAAAGCCCACTCGCGCAGCGCAAAGCCCTAGCGTGACGGGTGTTGTGTTGAAGGGGATACCCATAAACAGCTCTCAGAGACATGCACATAGAACCAAATGGCGCGAGCCAGATCGTTTGTGCCGAGCATGGTGTAGTGGATCATGGTTGCTCTGGACCCTATTGCCTGGTGGTACATAATTCGGGATAGGCGCAGCAAAGCGTTTGGATGATGATTCGTTCAGGTGCGACTGCGCCTGCGCCTAGAAGTAGCCCTCCGGTCACCGAGCGAACCCCGGAGACCTTTAAGCAAGTGCTTTCAGTCGGGCGCGGTAATCTAACGCCTCCAATTCGAGGTTGGCCTGCAGTGATCCTCTGAGGATGAACAGTTGAGGCTTACTGGAGAACTCAAAGAGGCGATACAGGCAGAAGGAGTCCTCGGACTCTTCGGAGAACTCCACTTCATTTCGGGTCACAATGAACGGTGTCATGCTGCCGCCATTGGTCGTTTTGACTTCGATGAAGCGTGCCTGTTCGTCCTCCTCGAACGACAGGATGTCGTAACCAGCGCCGTCACCGAGACGATCTGATATCCAGTCGATCTTGCTGACCAGGTCATGTCGATCCGCGTTGGTCAATCGTGCCGTCTCGAACTCCACGGTCCACGCCTCGCCGCTATAGCCCAACTTGCGGTTATGTTCGTCGCGTTGCGCGTAATCGAATTTCCGGGCGAAACGTGGGCGCTTACGTTTCACGGGTAGTGATTCGACTTTGGGCGGCTCGACCAGGACGCCGAGGAATTTTTGTTCGCCTGGGGTGGTTTGGGCTTCCAAATCATCCATGACGGTAGTCAATACGGTCTGATGTCGACTGACGTAGTCGGCTACTGTTTGACGCAGCAGTTCCTGTAGGTTGGACCTAGGCTTATATCCGCTAGTATTTGTCAATGCCGCAACTGATTGATTACTATGGTTTAATTTTTCATATGCTGGCAAAAGGTACAAAACTAGGGACAAGGCTGCTGCTGGCAATCCATTACGCGTCAGCTTGTGGGCGTTTTGAGTTCAAGCAAGGACGTGTCTTTCCACCATAAAAAGCGTTCAACCCCACGTGTGATGGCCTCAGCGCGCAACTGCTAGAGTCTGTTCGAAATACATCTTAGCTATTCTTCCAGTGAATCTCTATAGCTTTGTCTGTGCTGAAAGCTGACGAGCAATATGGCACTGGGTCATTCTCATCATAAATAGATATCAGTGTGGGGTATAAGCGGATCTCAAGATTGTCGAATAGCGCATAGCGGTTAACGTAATCATTCATGGGCTGTCCAGTTTCTGTAAGGCCATTTACATAAATTAGTATCAGTTCATGGTCGCTTAGCTGCGCTCTAAGTACGCTTGCGTAGTGGCGTTTTTCTGCCGGCTCAAGGGATTCGTGCCCATCTATCCAGCGCAGAATGCCAAATAGCGTTCTTAAGGATGTTCGTACGGCTTCGCCTTGATGCTCATATATTTGGTTCCAGCTCCGCACGAGGCCATTCCTGATCTTTTGTTTTTTCGTCTCTTTTTCATCCGCGGCGCGCATGGTGGCTGAACAGTTGGAGAAAAGAAAGTCAATCATTCTGGAAATTGCGTTTGTTCCTGTACTGATATGTTCCTCAGGAATTCTGCTGACATTCTTCAGTGAAATCTCAGGCGAAACTTTGGGGAATCTAAATCCTGAAACTTGCTGTTTATAGTCGCGCAGCCAACCGAAGAACGACTGTTCAAATGCTTGTCTTAACATTATCCTACTTTGTGCTGCTATTTCGCAGCTAGTCACTTCTAAATGCTTGCGCTGTTCCTTCAGTCCGCGCTGCTGGAGTTTAAGCGTTTCGACGAGTAAAACAATCGATGCAAAACCAATGAAGGGGCCGACTGTTCCGCCAAAAAAATCTCCAAAGCCCGCCCAGTCGCTCGTGCTGGAGGATGGGGAGTGCTTATGCACTATAACGAACCAGATGAAATAGCTAGCAATCGTGGACGTAAGAGCTAGATACGCGAGAACACGCATACTACGCATAATTTGATCAGTATTTCGATCTTGATCTGATGATGAAGTGTCAATTTCCATGAGAGCGGTTCCTGAATAGGTTTTTATGGGACTCATAGTGAGGATGGGTTAACTGGGGAATAACGGATTTGACACTATGGCGACGTTTTCGGATACGGTGAGGCAGTTCATCGTACAGGCGGTGACCTGCTACGATGCGCCCCAACAAGTCTCAAATGGCGTTAAGGAAGAGTAAGGGATCGTAGTGCCGCGCTCGCGGGTAAGATCCAGGGCGAGGCCTGGGCACACGTAATCGATCGCATACCCTGGCCAGAAAGCTACCGGAAACGCCATATTTCGTCGCCAAATGCATTGCCGGCTCGAACCAGATCGCTTCGTAGAGTTGTTCTCGATTTACGGTTTTTTGGTCGCTCGGTTCGTTTCCAGAATGGGTTGTTTGATCCATATGTCGCGACCTCTTGGGGGAAATGCTCAATCACTGACATTATTTCCCGAACTGATCATCGTTTCATGTGTCTGTGCTGGTCTTGATCGCAAAATGCCGGGTCGCGTGTCGCGGATTACCTTGGCTCAACTGTATCGAGGTCATCCGCCGATGGTGCGTAAGCATCAGAAACCGCGATCCATGCATCAAGCGCTTTGGATATCCAGCAGCAGATCCGTGAGTGGCTATGACACCGTATGAATACCGATGACACTGACGTTGTTGTGTGATATGGTTCTTCTAAGTGTAATAAATATTTTCCGGCTGTCGGGGTTGTCACTTGTCCAATATTCCGGTCATGGCCGCTGCGCAATTCGCAGCCACCTTTGCTCTGCGGCCTCACTTGTTCTCGTGGTTCCTGGGTGCTGGCGCCTCGGCGGCTTCTGGCATCCCGACCGGTTTCGCCATGATTGGCGACTTTAAAAAGCGCATATTCTGCAGGGAGACGGGCTATTCCTTGCGAGAGGTTGATACGGGAGATCCGCTTTGGATTGAACGAATCGACGATTTTTTTCGTCGGACCGCATTACTGCCGCCTAATGGTGATCCTCGCGAGTACTCAGCGGCCTTCGAAGCGGTGTATCCCAACGAAAAACAACGGCGCCAGTATATTGACGATGCCATTTGTAAAGGCACACCTTGCTTTGGCCACCGGATGCTGGGCGCATTGATGGTTAGCAAACAGCTCAACTGCGTTTTTACGACAAATTTCGATGCGTTGGTCGAAGAGTCAGCGGCTGAAGTCAATGCACTTTTGCCGGCGCAGACGAGAGTAAAACCTGTTGTGGCCGCGCTTGATTCCGCAGACCGTGCGCAGCGTTGCTTAGATGAGTCAGACTGGCCTCTCATCGCTAAGCTGCACGGAGACTATCAGTCCGTTTTAATCAAAAATACCGACAGTGAGCTAGCACACCAAGACGAAAGGATGCGTCACGTTCTGACGGAGTCGTGTAAACGTTTTGGGTTGGTGGTCGTGGGCTACAGTGGACGTGACGCTTCTGTGATGCAGGCGTTGGAATCGGTGTTAAGGGATCCAAACCCCTATCCCAACGGTCTGTACTGGGTGACGTCGTCTACCAATCGATTGCTGCCCGCCGTACAGACACTATTGAGCAATGCGGTGCTCGCTGGCGTCGATGTTGCCATTGTTGAGGCCAAGACCTTTGATGAATTGGCTGCAGATTTGTTGACACAAACTCAGCTATCGGAAATGCTGATCCAGCATGTCTTGCAATACCAGGCACCGCCTCGGCTTGAACCCGTCAAACTATTTGGGGAATACGCTCGACCTTTCCCTGTGTTGCGCTATTCAGCATTGTTGGTCAGCGAATTGCCCCGTGTGGCAAGGCGCATGGTTTTGAAAAAAGCGGCAACTACGGCGGACGTGCGTCAGCAATTAAAAGAGAAGAAGTGCCGGGCGGTCGTGGCTGCTATGGGTCGGGAGCTGGCGGTGTTTGGCAACGATTCCCAGGTTGTGGAGGCGCTGGCGGATTTCGGGGCGCAGCCAGCCGGTACGATTGAGTTGAACCCGGATCGGGATAGTTGGGCGCTCGGCTTATTGTACGAAGCCATGGTCAGTGCACTTTCCTATCGCCGGCCTTTGCGACCTCGCTACAAGCGCTCAGGCCACTCATTGATCGTGGCGCCTCCCCGTACTGATGAAGATCCGGAAAAGGCTCAGGAGCGGCAGACACAGCTCGCGGCACTTCGTTCGGCTTATGAGTCTGACCTGACTGGCACTGTGCCCAAGCTCGATTATCCCTACCAGGAGGGCATCTTTCTAAAGCTAGAGCAGATCGAAGACCGTTGGTGGTGTGGTTTTGAGCCCTATACCTTTGTGAGTGTTCCGCGAAGACACTCGTCTGAAAGCGACGGAGAGGATGGCCAGGGCGCGGGTCGGCCTCAGGTTGCTCGAGCAGGCGATCCTGCCGGCGATTGGCGACGCGAGCGCTGGGTTCAGAAATATAACCGGCAATGGGCGAGCATCATCAATGCGTGGGCTGCCTTGCTGACTACATCGGAGAGGGGGACACTGTCAGCGTTCGGCTTGTCCAGCGAACAAGGGGTGGATGCGGTGTTTGCGGTCTCGCCGGTGACTGGTTGGAGTCGACCGGCTCATCACGACAATTACTTTGATAGGACAAAGTAATGGCGCTTCCAGCATCAGCCTCCAAACTTCCACCATTTAGCCTGCTCGACGAGCCGCTGCTTGTCTTCTCTCCTGAGAAGGCCGATGACCTTGATGTTCATCCGCTTCGAGGTCTAAGCCGGTATGGGCCATTCTCCAAAGGTTCGTTCGGAGCCTTTACTGCGAACGTTAGGGTGGCCACAGTCGGCCCCGATAGCGCGTTCAAACAGCGCGGGACGTTGTTGGCGATGTTGCGAAATTCGTTGCAACCCACAGATCGAACCGAGTATGTCCCTACCTATCCCGGGTTCGAATCGCTGTTCCACGTGGGATTAGTATCAGCCCCTCCAGCGACTCATATCCGTTGGCCTGATTCGCTTAGCCAGCTTGATGGGCAGGGTACGTTGGAGCAACGGCTTTACCAGGCGATGGACGCGGCGCTGCGTCGGCTAGAGGCGATGCGCAACGAATTTGATGTGGTTGTAGTGCATTTTCCGGATGCATGGGGGCCTGCGACTCGAAGCATGGAGCTTGATGCGCACGATGCCTTGAAGGCTTTAGGGGCCAAGTACAACATTCCCACGCAAGTTATCAACGACAGGGCCTTTAATTTCAGGCATCGGGCATCATTGGCGTGGCGGCTTGCCATTGCTCTATATGTCAAGGCTGGGGGAATTCCCTGGAAGTTGGCTCGGGTTCCTAGCGTGCCGGATGAAACGGCATATATCGGATTGGCCTATGCATTGCGGGGGGATCAGCGTGATGCGCACTTTGTGACGTGCTGTTCGCAAGTGTTCGATATGGATGGTGGCGGCATGCAGTTTGTGGCGTTTGAGGCCCGGGATCCGGTAACAGACCTTGAAGAGGCCAAACGCAATCCGTTTCTCAGCCGCGACGATATGCGTGCGGTGTTGGCGCGTAGCTTGACGCTCTACCAAGACAGAAATGGGGGAAGTTTGCCCAAACGGTTGGTTATACATAAGACCACTGCTTTTAAAACCGAAGAGCTGGACGGTGCTTTTGACGCGCTGGCGGGCATTCCAGAGGTTGAGTGCATCGAGATTGGTGGACGCACAAACTGGCGAGGCGTTTGGCTGATCGACTCCGGAAGACAAGTGCCGCCGAGTAAACCATCGGCGTATCCGGTGCCACGCGGAACGGTTGTGGTGCGTTCAGGCGTGTCAGCTTTGCTTTGGGTCGCCGGGAATGCCCCTGATGCATCCACAACCGGAAATTATTACCAGGGAAAAAAAAGCATCCCCAAGCCGCTGTTGCTTACGCGTCATGCTGGGCGGGGGCCTCTGGAGGTTGTGGCTGCAGAGGCCTTGGCACTGTCAAAGATGGACTGGAACAACGATGCTTTGTACGACCCCGTGCCTGTCAGTATCCGATACTCCCAAAAGTTAGCTAGAACTATTGCCAACGTACCGGATCTTCCTGGAAAAGTTTACCCGTACCGACTATTTATGTAGAACTGACAAGGCAAAAAAACTGATGCCGAGGAGAGGGGGGGACGCATGTTTGATATTTGCCTATTTGACCTGGATGATACGCTGCTCCGCACGTCAGATCTCAAGGAGATACGGGAGTCGTGTAAATGTAACGATGATCCGGATCGACTGCAAATGTTGAGAGAGCAATTGGCAGAGATGGACGGGCGGCATATCTATAGCCTCGCTCTCTTGCAGCAGATACGTACAGAGTTCCGTAAACTGAGGCTAGGGGTGTTTACCAGATCCCCCAAAAGTTATGCTCTGACAGTTTTGGGATGGGCCTATCCAGGGCTCAAGTGGGATGTGGTGGTGGCGTACGAGGATGTGCGGCGCACCAAACCGTATGGTGATGGGATCGACCATGCGATGGAGACCTTTGGGGTTGAAGACCTCGACCGAGTGATCTTGGTAGGTGACACCGATGCGGATGTCAGAGCAGGCTATCATTGTGGATGTGTGGTAGCGCTGGACAGGGGAGCTTGGCCGTACTCGAAGGAGTCCACACACTGGAACGCTGAGAGGCTTGTTCCGGACGTGCTTCTCGATGATCCCGATGACTTGTTAGACGTGTTGCGCCGACCGCACGCTCACTTGCCCGAGTTGGAGCGTTTGCTGGCTGGTGGGGAGAGGCCGAAGAGACTGCGTTTCGATAAAATTAACCATTTCATTCCTAAGGTGGCAGATGGAGATCGCACTGCATTTCCGATTTATGTAGCTGGAAGGTCGTTTGCCAACTACGACTCAGTTCAGTATCGAAAACAGTGGCATGAACTGACTGCATCTATTGGGGAAAATAAGGAAGCAGATGTTTTTCCCAGTGAATGGGTAGTCGCAATCAGGAGTTTTATTGATAACCATTATCTGGCATTGTTTGGTGTAGTTCGTATTGTGGTAAGTGTTGTTCCGCACCGACCCGGCAGAAAGGCACGCTTGGAGAATTTTCTAATGCAGTTGGAGCAATCTGTGCGAGAACAACCGCTTGAGGGTTTTGAGATTATCTGTCAGCCGGAACTACTAGGATACAAACAGGGTGTCAAATCGCAGCACAATGATCATTTGAACCATACAGAGCGTTTTCTGAATGTCCGGGACCATTTGTTTGTGAATAATCCTGATCAGCTGGCAGCGAGAACATCCTATTTGATCATTGATGATGTGACCACGACAGGAGCATCTTTGATCTACGCAGGGAAATACCTGAAGGAAGCAGGCGCTCAAGAGGTCACGTGCCTGTCAATGGCAAAGAATATAGGCAACATCATATGAGTTCTGTTTCTCCAGCGACGCAAACACTTTTGGCTCTATCCATGTTGAAAGGGGTGGGGCCGGCCGCGCTGAAGAAAGTGGCAGCTCTTCCCAATTTTGAGGACATACCTATCGAGGCGCTGACGAAATCCATCCCGGCTATTGAAAAGGCATTGTTAGAGCCGGATGCGTGGATTATTGCTCAGGAGGCGGCAGCCAAGCAGATAGATGAGGCGTTGTTGCACGAAGCGCGCATTATATCTGGCGTGGATCAGGAGTATCCGTCGTTGCTTGCAGCGACCAAGGACGATCCTTTCATTTTGTTTGTCAAGGGCACGCTTGCCCAGGCTTCGGAGCGCTCGGTTGCGATCATAGGTACACGCGAACCTACCATGCATGGTCAGCGTATTGCCGCGAGCATTACGAAGTTCTTCGTTGAACGAGAATGGAGCATTGTTAGTGGATTAGCAATCGGGTGTGATGCAGTGGCGCACCAGACCGCTTTGGAGGAAGGCGGTCATACCGTGGCTGTGTTGGCGCATGGCCTGCAAATGATCGCACCAACCAGGCATAGAAAATTGGCCGATAAAATTCTCGATGCAGGTGGAGCCTTAATTAGCGAGTATTCTTTTGGGCAAATTGTACGCGGTCAACAGTATGTGAAGCGCGATCGTACCCAGGCGGGTCTCGCCCAAGGGGTAGTAATGATTCAGTCCGATATAAAGGGCGGTAGTCTTTATGCGTCTCGCGCATCGCTCGATTATGACCGTTGGCTTGCTGTGCCGTATCCTACGGACAAGGATAGAGAACGGGGCGAAGCGAAAATACAAGCGAATTTAGTAATTGCTGATGGTGACGCTGAGCAGCGGACAGAATTATTGCGTTGTTCCCCAAGTAAATTAAAAAAAATCATCGTGCTGCACAGCCGAGAACAATATCTTCAATTGCTTGGACCGGTAGGTCAGTCTGCGCAAGAAAGCTCTTCTAAGCCACAGCTTGAGCAGCTTAGTAGCGGCCAGCCAATATTGACCGAATCTGGTAGTAAACCGTCAGTTACGGTAGAAGCGGATGAAGGTTTCGAGGAGCAACTACCTAGATCTGTACAAGATAACGAAGCGCCAGTCCCTATTGCGAAAGTCAATACATCATTGAGAGAGTCTGTTTCACGCCGAGTCGTGTTTAGCAAGGGCTGGTTGGCTGGTCTGAAAATTCAACAGATACCGGCGGAAGGCTCTCAAGACTTCAAGAACCTACCTAAAAAACTACGTAACGGCGGTTTGTTAGCAGCGCTATCAGCTCGGCTTCGATATCTCCAGATGCAGTTGGATCTATTGGTTGAATTGTCTTCTAATGCCAGAGGTATTGCTGACGACGAGCATCGACTGGTGATTCAGTTCGTCGTAGAAGTTATGGTTGCTCATATGCAGCGGGCGGTAGGAGCGCTGACTGAGTTGGCTGGGGATGAGCATATATATGAGCGTGACCTTTTCACTGCAGAAAACAATGGAAGGCAAGAAACTCCTCAGCAATTTGAGCTTGGATACGCTCGAATACCAGAGCAAGAATCTGACTTCTTGCTAGGCACACTGGATGAATTTTTGGGCACATTGCTTCAGCCACTGAGGTTCGCAGAGGGGTGTGCTGGGGCGCACGGAGTGCTTGGCGATGTGGAGCTTCGCTTTGATGACCTAGTCACGACATTTAATGCCTTGATTGCGAAGGGGTTGAATGTATAGCGAAAAGCACTTTTTCTGCGCTGGGTGAAGTCATGTTGCGACGATGCAAAGAGCGCATAATTATAAAGGACTGAAAATGCTAATAATAATGACCTCACCGGATGCGGTGTTACGTGCGGGCTCACCGGATCCTGACCTTGTGAGTGTGCTGATCGAGGCTAATAGGACGGGCAATGCCGTAGCTTTGGTTTCTAATCATGCTGAGCCTAGTTGGTTTCAGAGTGCATTCGGGGGGAGCGGTGTACAGTTCCTGCAAGAAAGAGGACGTCAGTCTGGTGAAATCGTCTCACAAAACGCCGAGCGATTGAACTTAAAGCCCTTCGATGTCATTGTGCTGGCATCCAAGGATGTGGACGTTCAGATGGGTAAGAATGGTCGTGCGCTGCTGGTGGCTGCCGGTACTTCAGCATCAAGGCAAGTGCAATCTCTTGGTGTTCGTGTTAATGATGCGAGTGAGTTTGCTCAGGTAATCCAGTTGACTGCGGGCTGGTCAGGACATTGGTGGTTTAGCGGTGATGCGCCGAATTATTATGTGCGTGCACTTTCTGATTTGTCTGGGTATGGCAAGCCGATCACGCAGCAGGAGTTTGCGAGGAGATTGACTAATACCGTAAAAAATGGCGGTGCTCGCCTTAATGCCTTGTTGGCGGTTACAGCACGGTCATTGCTTATCGACGGTGCCGATACGATCAGCAATTTGGTGTGGGGAGTATATCCATCTTCTCAAAGCACAAATGATGATAGAGATACTCTGTCTGACTTTACGCATCGTTTGCGGACTACTGTCTCACGGGTTCGTTACGCTGAACGTGGGGAACCTCTTTTTATTCGTCATGCCCCGTCGGTTAAGCGATCTGCAGGCGGAGGGGGCGACCGTACCGATCCAAGTGGACAGATACAGACGATCCATTTGAATCCTAGATATAACACCGGTAATCAGCTACGGGGCAAGCACGTCATTGTGGTGGATGACTGCACAACGTACGGCGTGTCGTTTGGCGTGGCGGCTGCCTTCTTGCGTAAGGCGGGGGCTGCTTCGGTCACTGGCATTGCGCTCGGAAAGTTCGGCAATCAGTTGCGACAGTACGATATTGAGATTTTGACTGATCCTTTTGCTCCAGTAGTGGCAGGAGGGTATGTTGTTCATTCGCAGTTATCTTTTAATGGGAAAACCAATCAAGTTACCCAACAGGTCCTACAGGAACTTATTTCATAACATCATCTTGTTTGGTGCGGCGGTGCTTACTCGCTTGCGTTAGGGGGAAGTACGTAATTAGTAGGATCGTCGATCCAGGCCTGCAGATCCTGGGCGGTCCAACCGCTGGCACGGCCCCCCAGCTTGACCGGCGCAGGGAAGCGACCGGCGGCGATACGGCGGTAGAGGGTGGAACGGCTCAGAGAGGTGATGCGAATCACGTCTTTCATGCGATAGAACGCAGGCTGAAAGCTTCCAGGGGCACTGTCTCGTCTCGGAGTGGTCATGGCGATCTCCCAATGTGTCGGCATGACGCCATCATCCGGCTGATCCCGTGTTTTGCTCAACTCAGTAGGGCTTAGTGAGGCGTATGTCGCCTTTGCTTTAGGCGTATCGCCTCCCCTGGGGGGATGCAGGCTGTCGGGCGGGGTTTTCACCTGTGCTGTGGGCGCACAGAGGTGGACTGCTTGCCGGGTTCTCAGCCGCCGTGTACGGCGCAGTAGCCACCACTCTCGCATACAGCTTTCCAGGCGGCAGGTTCCAGGAAAGTGGCACCGACGATGGCGTTACGACAGCGATTGCCTTTCTGTGTCGTTGCGGAGCAATACACGCTGCCCTCACTGGATAGCCATTCGACGTAGTCCGTACGGCTCAGCCCCATCAGCTCGCCATAGACTGTCTGCTTGTCTTGTAGTAGTCGCAATGCCTGTTCCGGATTCGCCACAATGGTTCGAGCTCCGCTCAGCACGGGTACGCTGACCGCCAGTTGACAGCTGGCTTCCTCCAACGCCTTGAGTAGCTGCAGTCTTTCCATTTTTTTCCCTTGTGACTGTCAATGTACGGACGACGGGATGTCGTCATGGACGCCGTTGTCAAAGACCGTCCGGTCCATCATCGTCTGAAAAATCTGCATGATTGCGGCTTCGCTGGGTTGCCCCAGCACTTTGACGGCCAAGCGCACGGACTCGGTCAGTGTGGCTTCGACATGCTGGCTTACCACGTGTGGAGGGGCCGCCCAGCTGGGAAAAGGGGTATCGAGTGGCCCCAATGCTTCGTCATTGTCGTCGTGATGGAACATGCCTCTGTCCTTTGAAGTATTGGCTTCATTCTCTGCGACGGGATAGAGGCTGTCTATTCGTAGTTCTAACAGGGTTCAATTTGTCCTGCTCAGCTATTTGGCATCCTGAACAGCTGAGCGTCACCCGCTGATTGCGGGTCGGGTGGCTTCAGGTTCGCTATTCGCTCATCCCTGGCGGGACTGGCGAGGCCAGCCTTGCGTCCCCCTGACGCCTGCCGCGTGCCTGCCGGCACTTGCCTCAAACCCAGTGAGAGTGGGTGGCGGCCTTGTTTCCTCCCAGTGTGCCATGCCGTTCTCGGGCTCAAGGGCGGCGCGCACGCGTGCGCTTGCGGCCGATGGCCGTCTGACGACCCTGTGACCCCATGCGCTGCGGCATGACCCCTTCGGTTCCAGGCAATTCCGCCTGATCCGAACCGGAGGCTGACATGCAGCAATACGATCTTTCCCTTGAACCCCTGAACGCTGACGCATTGCTGGTGCGTGAAGTAGACGGTGCCGTGCGTCCGGCCAGCCGTAAAGAAATCCTGGCGGTAGCGCGTGAACTGGTCAAGGCTGACGATCTGCGTGGGCATGATTTATCCAGCCCTGCGCTAGTCAAGGAGTTCCTGCAGTTGCGTCTGAATGCAGCGTTGGAGTACGAAGTCTTCGGGCTGATTCTGCTCGATAGCCAGAACCGCTTGATTGAATACCTGGAGCCGTTTCGTGGCACCGTCAATCAGACAGCGGTCTATCCACGGGAAGTGGTAAAGCTCGCATTGGCAAGGAATGCAGTGTCCGTCGTGCTGGTACATAACCATCCGTCCGGTTCACGGGAGGCCAGTCGTGCAGACATCGCGCTGACCAAGCATCTGAAGGATGCGCTGGGGCTGGTGGATGTGCGGGTGCTCGATCATTTCATCGTGGCTGGCGCGCAGGTCGTGTCCATGGCGGAGGCGGGATTGCTTTGAGTCGGAGGACGGGAGGCCGTAGGGCCTCCCTCAGCAGTGAAGACCTACTTGAATGTACCGGATACGACCTGTTCGACGTACTCCTTGGCAGCGTCTCGTATGGTCTGACCCACATAGGCGTATTGCCTTGAAAACGGCGGCCACTTCTCACCCATACCAATAGCATCATTGATGACCAGCACCTGGCCGTCGCAAGCCGTGCCGGCGCCGATGCCGATGGTGGGAATGGAAATGCTGGCGGTGATGCGCTGCGCCAGGCTATCGGGGATATGTTCGAGCACCACCATGAATGCGCCGGCTTCGTCGATGCCTTTGGCATCGGCCAGCAGCCGCTGGGCATCCTCTTCGTCCTTGCCCACTTGTTTGAAATTCGCTGCTGTTTGAGGCGTGAGACCTGTATGGCCGACGACTGGGATACCGTGGGCGACCAGGTGGCGGATGACATCGAACTTGGGGCCTTCGAGCTTGACGCTGTCCGCGCCGGCCTCGATCAACTGCTTTGCGTTGCGCAAGGCCTGTTCGGGAACATCATCGCTGTTGTACGGCATGTCGCCGATGATGTGTGTCTCGGGCGCTCCGCGCCGTACGGCGCCGATGTGATAGATCGTGTGCGCCATCGTGACTTCACGCGTGCTGGCGAAACCCATTTCCACCATGCCGACGGTATCCCCAACCAGGATGGCCGCTACGCCAGCTTGCTCCAGGCACCGGGCAATCGGCGTGGTATAGGCCGTCAGGACGGCGATTTTCTCCTTCGATTTCTTCTGTAAAAGATCGTCGGCTAAGTACTTCATGGGCTCCTCCAGTGTGAGTTTATGTAGGTTTAAGGGGCGGCGTCGTCAGTCAATACGCGTTCGAGCAGCGACGGCAGCCATTCCGGTTTGAACAGGGAGGCTGGCTGCGCTTTCATGTCTTCTGTGCGCCACCATTTCCATGCTTGAATCGTGGTTTTTTCTTCCTCTGTCCAGCCTTCACTCTGGATAGATGCCTGGGCTGGGCTGCGAACCAGAAAGTATTGCTCCAGCCATCGTGCAGGGGTTGAGCGAGCGACGGCATAGACGGCGTCTCTTTCTTTTAAAAGCGGGCCGATCTCCAGGTTCAGCCCGGTTTCTTCCTGAAGTTCGCGTCTGGCTGCCTCCAGATAGCTTTCTCCAGGCAACAGTTCGCCGCCAGGGGTGGCCCAGAATGGGGCTTGGTGCTCATCGTGATACCGGAACAGCAGGAGCTTTCCGTTTGCATCAACGATCAACAAGCGTGAGGATCGTCTAGTTTCCATTCCCATCATCGTCCGTCGATATCTGCTGGATTGCCCACATTAATGCGGGATCCGGCAGGCATAGGTGTGCATCTCTGAAGTTTACTTGCGTAGCGAATTTCGTTCATTGCGGTACTGCGATGGTGCGTCTGTGCTTCGCACACCGGGCTGCTCCTGGTTCGCTATTCGCTCATCCCTGGCGGGACTGGCAGAGCCAGCCCTGCGCATCCCTGACGCCTACGGCCCGACTCTCTCGCTTCGGGCCTGCGCGCTTTGCTTGCGTGCTGTCGGCATCCCTATCAGGCTGTTGCCGGCTTCATCCGTTTTTCTTCCCTCATCGCCAATCTCCGCGACGGTAGCCCGTGGCCGCGTGCCGTCAAGGCGCGCCAGGCCGTGTCCTCGGCTTGCGCCTGCGGGCCGCACCACCCCTGACGCTTGTTTCCTTGACGTCCCGTCGTCCGTGGGCTCCTGACGCCGCGGGCGATGAACTCAGGAAAACGGTGGCAAACCAGGCCAACCGGGGTCTTCGTGCCGACCGCACAACAGCCGAAAGGCTTTGGGCTCCGAATCTAGGAACCCGGTGTGCGGTGAACAGCCAGCCAACTTTTGTCAGGAGAACTGCCATGCGTCTAGCTTCCCGTTTCGCTTCCCACGCTCCCATGCTGCGTAGCGACATGCCCCTGTCCGATGACCAGATTCACCGGGTAGCGCCGTCCATCTTTGCGGATGCCCCGCATGACAGCCGCTCGGAACGCTACGCCTATATCCCTACGGTCGAGGTGCTGACGCAATTGCGCCGCGAGGGGTTTGAACCCTTCATGGTGTGCCAGACCCGCGTGCGCGATGAAGCGCGCCGCGACCACACCAAGCACATGCTGCGCCTGCGCCATGCCAGCCAGATCAACGACACCGAAGCCAACGAAATCATCCTCTTGAACTCGCACGACGGTTCCAGCAGCTACCAGATGCTGGCCGGAATGTTCCGCTTTGTGTGCCACAACGGACTGGTGTGCGGCGACACGGTGGCCGATGTCCGAGTGCCGCATAAAGGCAACGTGGCCGATCAGGTGGTGGAAGGGGCATACGCCGTGCTGCAAGGTTTTGAACAAGCCCGCCAATCCCGCGAAGCCATGCGCGATATCACACTTGACGAGGGCGAAGCCCACGTATTCGCCCGCGCCGCGCTGGCGCTCAAGTACGACGGCCTGGACAAGCCCACGCCCATCACAGAAGAACAGGTGCTGATGCCGCGCCGCTACGACGACCGCCGCCGTGACCTCTGGATGACCTTCAACCGCGCACAGGAAAACCTGATCAAAGGCGGTTTGTCTGGGCGCAGCGCCAATGGCCGCAGCCAGCGCACCCGTCCTGTGCAGGGCATCGATACCAACCTGAAACTGAATCGCGCCCTGTGGCTGCTGGCCGAAGGCATGCAGCAGTTGAAAGCCTGAGTTCCCCTCACGCGGCAGGGGCAGGCAGCGACCCTTGCCGCGTTATGTACTGCTGCATTCCCACACTCTAGGAGATTTGATCATGAACGCCATCAACCACAATGAAACCCAAGCCATCGCCAGCATGGCCGCATACGCCGCCGCCGTCGTCGAGGCCGAATCCATCGGGCAGGACGCTATAGAGCAGGAAACGCAAGCCCCAGAACGCATACAAGTGCCGCTGTCGCAGCTTCGCGTCTCGCGCCGCAACGTGCGCAAGACCGGCGCGGGCGGTCAGTCCATCGCGTCGCTGGCAGCCAGCATCGAACGCGTCGGCCTGCTGCAAAACCTCACCGTCACGGCAGCCTCCAACGGCGAGCATTACGAAGTCGTGGCCGGTGGCCGACGCCTTGCCGCGCTCAAGCTGATGGTCAAGACCAAGCGACTGGATGCGCAGTGGCCGGTGCCGTGCCTGCTGGTGCAAACGCAAGATGCCCGCAGGGTCAGCCTGACCGAGAACCTGCAGCGCGAAGCCATGCACCCGGCCGATCAGTTTGAAGCCTTCGCCGCACTGGTCAAGGAAGGCCGGCCCATCGAGGACATTGCGGCCGATTTCGGCGTGACGCCCTTGGTGGTGCAGCGCCGTCTCAAACTGGCGAACGTATCGCCGCGCCTGATGGCGGACTATCGCGCCGACCAGATCAATCTGGAACAACTCATGGCCTTGTCCATCACCGATGACCATGCCGCGCAGGAAGCCGCGTTCTACGACGCGCCCGACTGGCAGCGCAGTCCGACGGCGTTGCGTGAGCGCCTGACCGAGCGGGAAGTGGATGCCAGCCATCCAATGGTGCGCTTTGTCGAGCTGGACGCCTACGAAGCCGCAGGTGGCAGCATACGGCGCGACCTCTTTGCTGAGGACGACAGCGGCATCTATCTGGATGACTTCACCTTGCTGGAACGGCTGGTGCAGGAAAAGCTGGATGCGCTGGCCGAGACCACACGCGCCGAAGGTTGGGCATGGGTGCAGGCCGTGCCGCAGTTCAGCTACGCCGACCGTCAGGCTTTCCATATCGCCCCGCAGGTAAATCGGGAACCGACCGCCCGCGAAGCCCGCCGCATGGCGGTGCTGCAAGGCCGCATCGAGCGCACCGATGCCGAGCTGGATGATGCCTATGAGGCCGAGGACGAAGACAAGGTGCAGGCGCTGGAAAGTCGCCGCGACGCCCTGATGGCGCAGCTAGCCGAGATTGAGGAAAGCCTCCTCACCTATACGCCGGAAACCCTGAGCGTGGCCGGTGCTGTGGTCAGCATCGACCGGGAAGGTCAGCCCGTCGTTCATCGCGGCCTGCTGCGCGAGACCGAAGCCAAGGCGCTGCATACCTTGGAACGCCTGCGCCAAGGGTTTACGCAGGGTGATATCGAGGATGACGACGCAGACAGCGGCGGCGATGACGTGCCCGCCAAGACCGCCATCTCAGACCGGTTGGCCCAGCGTCTGAGCGCTCACCGTACAGCCGCCGTGCAGGTTGAACTGTCGCGTAAGCCGCAGGTGGCGCTGGCCGTGCTGGCGCACAATCTTGCGCAAGCTACCATCCAAGAGAGCGGCTACTGGTCGGCATCGGTGCTGGAAGTGAAGGCAAGCCGCAAGGGTGATTTCGAGCAAAGCGCCCCGGACTGGCCGGATTCCCCGGCAGCAGCGGCCTTGCATGAGCAAGTACAGGCATGGCGTGACCGCCTGCCGTCCGATAACGATGCCTTGCTGGCCTATCTGATCGCCTTGCCACAGGATGAATTGCTGAACCTGCTGGCGCTTTGCACGGCGCTGACCGTTAATCTGACCGTGGCGCGTGCCGACGAGCCGCAGCTTGGGCAAGACATCGCGCAATCGGTGGCGCTTGACATGGCGGCATGGTGGCAGCCTACAGCCGAGCGCTATTTCCAGCATCTGCCCAAGGCAGCCATCCTTGAGGCGGTGGGCGAATTCGCACCCGGCGAAGTCAGCCGCTTGTCCAAGTTGAAAAAAGCCGCACTGGTCAGCGAAGCCGAGCGGTTGGTGGCAGGCACCGGCTGGATGCCCGCCTACCTGCGGGCAGAGCCGGGTATCGACGCGTCTGAGTCGGCTTCCAAGCCCGAGCAGGAAGACACTTCTGAGACGGATGCGGCCATCGCTGCCTAAGCGGCTGACACCCTGGCCCCGAGGTTTCGGGGTCAGGGTGCGCCTTGATACCCATGCACAGTACTCAGTCCGTAGGGCCGCGAGCGAGCGCCAACGGCGCCAGCGATGTTCTGGCACATCGCTGGCTTGGCGTGAATGATATCGGCCTCTACCGCCCGCCATTGGGCTGGACGGTAGAGGCCGAATGGACAGACGTTCATCCGGTCACCGGAAAACGTCTGCGCAGCCGACAGTGGTGGCTGGTAGCCACCAAATCATAATCTCCAGCCCTGGCAGCCACCTTGCGGTGGGATGGCAGGGCTGGTCAATCCTTGAACAGCGCAGCGCAAAGCCAGCGACATCAAGGGCTGCAACAAACCCTTCATCAGTTATTCACAGGTTTGCCCACCGTAATTGTGGGTAAGGTGGCCCCTGGGGCTGACCGATTGCCGCTCAGCCCGTTCCAGTACCCTGCAGCAAGTTGCCTCCGTCGTCGTCAGGCATCACGCTGGGGGACGCAGGGCATGACTGGCTTCATGACATTTACCGCTTACAGGTCTTCTAACCTCAGTTGCATGCGGCAAGAAGACCTGTCGTGCACGTTTGTACAGGGCTAGATGTTGATGGCACGGTCAGACCTGCAGGGCGACAGTGTGGATGGTGACTCGGCGCAGATCATTGGCGCAGTTCCGCGTACCGACACGACTCCTTGAACGGCGTCCTGACCCAACGGCGGCCTTGTTTGTCGTGAATCCTGTCTGCGGCACGCCAGCCGTGGGCTGGCTCGGACTGATGCGGCGCAACCGGCCGGCACAACGATTTTCCCCTGCGCTGGCGCGCATTCCTCGCGGAGCCAAAATCGCCGTGCCTTGCCGGTCGTCCACTGCGTTTCCGTCCCTGCGGGATGCGCCGCGCCCGACCTCCGACGAACGGATCACACCAAGGACGCGATGGGCGCGGACTTGCAACCTCAAGGAGAAACGTCATGTCTCAAATCGGAATCTTCACTGCCAACGACAACGGCTACACCGGCACGCTGCGCACCCTGACGCTGAACGCCAAAGTCTCTTTCGTGCCCGTGGAACACGACAACGACAAAGCCCCGGACTATCGCATCATGGCCGGCCAGGTCGAACTGGGCGCCGCATGGAAGAAGGTCTCGAACAACGACCGGCCCTATCTGTCGGTGACGATCGACGACCCATGCTTTCCTGCGACCATCTACGCACGCCTGATCGAAGGCGATGACGGTAAGCACTACCTGCACTGGTCGCGGCCCAAGGCGTCCTAAACATACGCCCCAGCGCCCGGTTGATCGGGTGCTGGCATGCGCTGCTCAGTGTCAGTGCTGGGCAGCGTTATCAATCCCATGCTGCGTCGTTATTAGACGCGCATGCACCATTCCCATAGCATCTCAGAAAAGTGCAGTGCCGGAGCCGCGCCGCACTGGGGCGTTTGCCTGGATCGCGTTTTCATGGGATTGCTGACAGAACAACAAATGGCGCGCCTGCGGGCCAATGGTGAGCAGTGTGCGCGTGATCCGGCCTTCGACCCCTTGCCGGTGGCAAAAGCGTACACGCCTGACGGGCGCGTGGTTTGGCTGCTGGCTTACGCCTACCCGGACGAGCCCGAGAAGCTGCATGCCCTGTGTGATGGCGGCACGGGCTTTCCGGCGCTGATCGACATCAGCCTGGTGGAGTTGGAGACGATGCGCGGCCCACGGGGTTTGCCCGTGGCAATGGATGCCGCATTTGAAGCGACGCGCACCTTGTCTGCGTACGCCGCCCTGGCATGTGCTGAGGGCGCATACGTCGAAGACTGACCAGTCTGCCTTCGCAGCGGCAGGCTGCGAAAACGGATTCCCTTGCATCGCGCCGGGACACCCTCGGCGCGATGCACTTCACCGCTGGCCATCCGCCGGCGGGCCATGGGCTTTGTGACACCCACAAGGAGCCTGGATGATGTGCGGGTCCGATGCCGCCTGGCGCGCCACGGCGGGATACCTCTATGTGTTGCATTTGGATGGGCCAGCGCTGGCCTGGGAGTACCTGCGCCGCAACCCCGAATATCAGCAGGCATGGCAACATGCCGATGCGTACCTTGATCGGTGGGGACTGGAGGACTGGGAAGATCCCATTCTGGATGCGCGTAGCGCCTGCCCAGTCTGGAACAGTACGATCCTGCCCGTACTGCAAGTGACGTCCGGCTCACCCGGCAATACTGTGGGCCAGCCCGCGTTCGACCTGTGGTCATTGCCTGGCCACAAACGCCTGCGGGTGCTCGATGCGCCTGACGGCCATCTCGCCTTGCTGGCGCAAACCGAATCGGACTGGATCAGGGCGCGGGTCGAATGCCAGGCCCTGGCGGCGGCCTCAACGGTCTATTGGCTGCCGGTGCCAGTCTCCTCCACGCAGCACAGGGATCAGGCTTGCTTGCCGCTGCCGGCCGCAGCGGGCTGGATGCCGCAGCGGCGTCGGCGGCGAACGCGAGGGTTTCGCAGCCAGATCTTGCATCTGCGCGCCTTGCAGTCGGTCGATGCCGCCGCTGCTGGAGCATCGCATCGCGAAATCGCCGAGGCGATCTTTGGGCGTGAACAGGTGAGGGCTGAATGGCACGCTGATTCGAGCCTGCGCACGCAACTGCGGCACTATCTGCGGCGCGGACAGTTTTTCATGCGCGGCGGCTACCTGGATTTGCTCACGCCACGCTGAGCTACGCCATAGCCCACGGATACGAAATGCCAACCGGTTCGTATCCCTTCCGCGAGTCTCTGGCTTTGCCGAGACTGTCTCCAAGCCGCCGACATGAGGCGGCGGATGATCAACCCATCAGGAGACCGTCATGCAAAGCCCATCCACCCCAAATCCGACCTCCCGCACGCAGCCGCGTTCGTCCGGCAGCGCGCCGGTGCTGACGGCTGCTGCCGCGCGCTATCTCACGAACGACGAAGCTGCGGATTACCTGCGCTTGTCGCCGCGCACATTGGAAAAAATGCGCGTCATCGGCGGCGGCCCGCGCTTTCGCAAGTTCGGCCGTCGCGTCATGTATGCCATCACCGACCTGGATGCATGGGCCGACAGGCGCGCCTATGACATGACCTCCGACCCCGAGTATCGGCGTCGCTAAGCGCAGCGCCAGGAGAGCGTCATGGAGATGACCAGGCAGATGCTGACGGTAAAAGGCACTGTGCCGCTGGTGCTGTTTCGGGCCTTGCCGATCGAGACAGGGCTGCGCGACCAGCAGGACTTGATGTCCTACCCGTTTTTCTCGCTCGCCAAGGGAGCGAGAACACAACCCATACTCTTCTCGCAAGGCCCCGCCAGCATCGAAGTCGCCGGCGTGACGGAGCATGGCATCGCCACCATCTGGGATGCCGATGTCTTGATCTGGGCGGCCAGTCAGATCGCGGCGGCCAGCAACCGTGGCCTGCCCACATCGGCGCGCATGTTCACGACAATCGGCGAGGTGCTGGGGTTCATCGATCGTGGCACTTCACTGCGCGATTACGCGCGCTTGCGCGCCGCGCTGAATCGCTTGCAATCGACCACGGTCTTGACCTCGCTGCGTGCAGACGGACTGCGTCATGATCACCGCTTTTCCTGGATAGCGGAGTGGCGCGAACTGTCGCATCGCAATGGCCGTTCAGCGGGTGTCGAGATCGTCTTGTCCGACTGGTTTTATGAAGGCGCAATGCTCGAATCCACGCTGCTGGCATTGCATCCCGACTACTTCCGGCTGACAGGCGGGCTGCAGCGGTGGCTGTACAGACTCATGCGCAAACATGGCGGCCGACAACGCGCCGGATGGCGCTTTTCGATGCGCCATCTGCACGAGCGTTCCGGCAGCGCCATGCGCTATTCGGACTTCGCCCTGGAGATCCGAAAACTGGCCAGACACCCCTTGCTGGACTACGCCATGCACATCGAGCGCGAGCATGCGCAGGAGTACCTGTGCTTTCGTCGCATTCGCACGAGGGTCAAGTCATGATCATCTTGTGGGTAAGGCTGTGTATAAGCTGTGATTATCCTGTGGATAGCAACGTGCGATCAGAAGTACGCGCAGCGTGCTATCAGCGTATGAGTCCACGTGCTATCAGACCACTCAAATCCTCGGAAATCCTTGCCAGACAAGCGTTTTCGCGTCGCTTAACTTATTTAACTAAAAGAATAACTAGGATAGTAGGGGAGGCGTTTTCTGCTCAAACATTGCTCAGCGGCATGCGAGAGGTCGCAAAAGCCGGTTGTCCAGCAGGACGGTTCAGCGCCACCGTCGTGGCGGCGAGTGGCAGAGGCGGCATTCGCAGGCTGGCCGCTTGGGCATCGCCTGAACGCCGGCGGCAATCTTCACGAGCGGATTTACGGCCTCACAGGACGTCGATCTGGTCTTACCCTAGGGCCAAGGCCGTCTTTATCCTCGAAAACGTGCCACAGGCCGTTTTCTGGGCCTGCAGCACGGCTCGGCAGGCAGACGCGGCTCCCATTTCAGGTTCCGCTTGCCTGCCTGTGGGCGCTGTCGAACAAGATCCGTCAGCCAGCCATATGCGGATACTGTTGTGGCGCTTCGCAGGCCGCTCACACACCTGGCTGCGCTTCGGTGAACCCTTGTCCGTCATCCGCCTGGACGCGCAGCGGCGCATCGCGGTGTTCGGTCCTGGGGCGGTCTGCTGCCGTGTTCAGTGGGTCGCCAATGCCTACGGCCCGATCTTCTGGCAGTTGATGGTACTGCAGGCGGATGATGGCTCGCACGACATCCAGACGGTGCGCGGCGTCGCGCCTGGTGCGCGCATTCTGCTGCGCGTCCGGGGCGAACCCCGTGTTCAAGCTGCGTTGCGCGTGATGGACGAGATCGTGGCTGGTGGTATTCCCCTGGCGCATGTCTCGACGGACTACTGGCGCACGCTGGACAACCGGCTGGCGGCACGCTTGCCGCTGCTGGAATACACCGCCGAGCGACATGCCGCGTACCTTGCTCGACGCAAGATGTTGGATGCATGAGGAGGCCGGGTATGACGTATCTTTCCCGTTACTCATCTCGCTTTATTGAAAGCTTTTGGCTGCGCCAGATGTGGATTCTGGCTCTCATGCTCGCCAGCCTGGCGGCGCTGTTCGCGCCTGCCTGGCTGCCGGCAGAACCGGCCCGCATGCTGCGCCTCATCTATAACGCCAGCGACAGTGCGCCGCGCGGTTTTTATGCCATCCGACAGGCTAAACCTGCGCATGGCGATTGGGTGGTTACACGCTTGCCGCCTGTCGCTGCCGCGCTGGCAGCGGAGCGTCAGTATCTCCCCATCAACGTGCCGTTGCTCAAGCGCGTGGCTGCCATGTACGGCGAGCATGTGTGCGTGGGCAACGGGCGGGTCACGATCAATGGTCAATACATTGCGCGAGCACTGGCTCGGGATTCTTTGGGGCGGGCATTGACCCCATGGCGCGGCTGCCGTTTGTTGGCGGAAGAAGAGTTCTTCCTGCTCAGCGACCATCATGAATCATCCTTCGACAGTCGCTACTTCGGACCGGTCTCGCGCATGGCTTTGCTCGGCGTCGCTGTGCCGATCTGGGTGTGGTGATCAACATGCGAACTGACATCACTGCCGCTTCTGGATTTGCATTCTGGCTGCGCCGAGTCTGCACCGACTTTGTCGCCGGTTCGGCAGCGGGAATGCATCTTGATGTGCAGATTGGCTGCGCGGCTCATGCCTGGCCTGTGGCCGTTGGCATCACCGCGTCCAGTCATGCGGCTGTGACCTGCGGCTCCGGGTTGGCCAGGCCAGGAGCATGCTCTGTCCGGGGGAGGAGACGATGGTGGGAACAGCAGCAAGATAAAAGGGTCGGCACGCGACCGCCTGCAAGTCCTTATCTGCACATGGGGGAGGACGGCACGTGGGCGGTGCCCCGTGGTGCCGTCTGTGCGCGCAACTGCGCGAAAAATCTGGAAATTATGCGTGCCATTCACGAAGCCGTACGCCCCAGCTTGTTGGATTGAGGGCGATGGCCATGCGCGATGATGACCGCTTCCGCCCGCGTCCCGCACCGCCCAAGAACCGAGGGCGGGGCCAGGGAGAGCGATTTGTCACGGCGGTCAAACGTCAGATGTCGCGGGCAGGTCACGCAGCCGGTGCGCGTGGTCAGGGCCGAGGTGCGGGCCAGTTCGGTCGAGGCCAGGTGGCGGCTCGTTTTGCTTCGAAGCGTCCGCCGCTCAGCACCCGGCGAGTGGTCATCAAATCCCGTTTCGTGCGCCTGCAATCTGGCGGCGCGGCGGTAGCTTCTCACCTGCGATACATCGAACGCGATGGCGTCACGCCGGATGGTCAGCCGGGACGCGCCTACGGTCCCGAATCCGATCACGTGGATACCCGGGATTTCATTGCCCGTAGCGAGGGCGACAGGCATCAGTTCCGCTTCATCGTCTCGGCGGAAGACGCCAGGGAACTGGGCGACCTTAAGGACTTCACCCGAGCTTTCATGGCGCGGATGTCGGTAGACCTGCAGATACGGTTGGACTGGGTGGCGGTCGATCACTGGGATACCGACAATCCGCATACTCACATCGTGCTGCGGGGATGCGCTGACAATGGACAGGATCTGGTGATTGCGCCTGACTACATGAGCCATGGCATGCGCACACGCGCCAGCGAAATCGTCACAGAATGGCTGGGGCCGCGCACCGAGATGGAGATCGCCCAAAGCTTGCGCCAGGAGGTGACGCAGCAGCGTTTCACGACCCTGGATCGGGCCTTGCTGCGGCAAGCCGAGCTTGAGCGCGTCGATGTGCTCACCCTCAAAGGGGATGTGCATTACCAGTCCAGCCAGCGCGCCCGTTTGCAGCATCTGTCTGGACTGGGGCTGGCGACACAGGAAGACGCACGACACTGGCGTTTGGACCCGCGCCTGGAGCACACATTGCGAGATCTGGGTGAGCGCGGCGACATCATCCGCACCATGCATCGAGCCATGCGTGGCGAAGTCCGGGAGATGAATGTGCTGGGCGTCTCCGCCCAACCTGTCGTCGGACGCATCGCTGCCAAAGGGCTGGCTGATGAGTTGCGCGATGTTGGCTATCTTGTGGTGGATGGGACGGATGGGCGTGCGCACTATGTACGGTTGCCCGCGCAATCTGAACTTATTGACTGGCCAGTAGGCGGCATCGTGTCCGTCAAGCCTCAAGTCGATAGTGCCGCTGACCGCAACATCCTGGCCCATACGCGAGACGGCCTGTATCGCGCTGCCGACCATCTCAAATCCCTTGGGGATACAGAGCGTTCACGGGACATGGTGCAAGGCCACATCCGCCGCTTGGAGGCCTTGCGGCGCGCCGGAGTCGTCGAGCGACTGACTGATGGTGTTTGGAAGGTTCCGGTGGATCTGATTGAGCAGGGCAGGCACTTCGATCAAGGTCGGTCCGGCGGCGTGTCGGTGACGTTGCGCAGCCACCTGTCGATTGCAGAGCAGACGCACTCGACAGGGGCTACCTGGCTGGACGACCAGCTCATTGCCGGAGGCAAGGGTTTGTCCCCAACCGGTTTCGGTGCAAAGGCCAGGACGGCGATGGAAAAGCGACTCGACCACCTGGAGGGACAAGGCTTGGCGCAGCGCCGAGGACAGCGCGTTGTGTTGGCCAGGAATCTCTTGCGAACGTTACGCGCTCGGGAACTTGCCGTTGTCGGTCAGAGACTGCAGGCTGAGACGGGGCTGGCATATCTACCGGTCGGAGACGACGGCAGGGCCAGCGGCATCTACCGTAGCTCCGTGATGCTGGCTAGTGGTCGATACGCCACGCTGGACAATGGCAAAGGGTTCAGCTTGGTGCCCTGGAGGCCTGTCATCGAACAACGGATGGGACGACATCTGACGGTAACGGTCCGTCGAGGTATATCGACTTGGGAACTTGGGAAGCAACGTAGCGTAGGCAGCTAACGGCTCTTAGTATTTCTGAGTCACCGCTCGAAGCTACCATTGTCCCGCTTCAAACACCCACCGTTCAAACCATGTGCAATGGTATGGTGGACGAGGTGTGATGATGAGCCTCAATAGCTCGTCCGACACTCGTATACAAAGGTCGCTTCCGAAATAACTCTGACAGTGCATGCCGTTGGTTTTATTGGCTTACGCGCTTTGGTGCGTGCCCATCGTCGAAACCCATGACCTTACATCAATAGTTTTGTAAAAATAAGAAATCATTATCAATTTCGCCTGGGTCGTGATTGCTAATTTTGTCCGGCCTGTTGACTGAATGCGCCATTATATCGTTGGCATTGAGTGCATAAGCTCCTTCGAGCTGTGACGCATAATAAAGATATGGCAATCGGCCATAATGGAGGTTTTCATCGATGCGATCAAAGCAACATTCTGCGGGCTGATTTTCAGCTTGGGCGTGCCAGCGGCCAGCGCTTAGCCGTGGCTACGAGCATCCGCTAGGTCACCCTACTCACGGTAAGCCTGCGTTACATTGCCCGTGCTGGGGGCATCATGGACAGCGAAGGTGGCATGTGTCAAAATCCAAGGTGTGCCTTTCTCTACGACGCCAATGGCATGTCGGCAGTTGCCCGTGTGCAGTATCAGTTCGGGGTAGACTACTCTTGCGGACGGTCGCAGCGTTGGCGATGGGTCAGAGATCCATGTAAATGACCATTAAGTTGTAGTATTTACGTGAATGTACATATACGCAAATCAGTTCGATGTCACTTTGCGTTTCGCGCGACGACAATTAACTTCATGCAGAGCCTTGACGACCCACCTGTTCGAATTCTCGTAAGGGCTAGGGTCTTAATGGCGAGGTGTTACGTCGAAAATAACTACATATGCCTTGGGGTTAGGTGGGCCTGTCGTGTGTGCCTTGTGAGGTAGTGCTAGTGGTGGATTTGTCTAGTGGAATTATATTGGTGGCCGCGTTTGCGGCAGCGTTTTTTGTTTCTAGGGTTATTGTGAAGCGTCGTGCGGCAAACGCAGCTCATCAGAAAAGGTTGCAGGATGAGCGGTTTAGGCGTGAATCGCCTGCTGTTTCACCAGCAAAAAATAAAAGCAAAAGAAGGAGAGAAAGACGTGGAAAGATCTGACTGGCTTACATATTAGATTTTCTCTCATAGATGGCCATGCTCGCAACTTGAATTGTAGCGATATTGCTCAGTCATTCCGTTTATCTGCCCGCATTTTTTATCACGCTATTGTCCTTTTTTCAACCCAAGGGGGTCCTCAAAATGAGAGTATGGCTTGCTGCTTTTTGGCTGATAACTGCAACTTCTCTGGCTCATGCAAAAAGTGGCGTCATCACCGTTTACCAAGATCCTAATTGTGGCTGCTGTTCGGGTTGGGTTGATTATATGCGTGATGCTGGTTTTATGGTTAAAGCCGTTAAGACGGCCGATATGGCGTCAGTTAAGCGCCGGTTGGGTGTGCCGATGTCGTTGGCCTCATGCCATACCGGTGTATCGGAGACTACAGGGCAACTCGTAGAAGGTCACGTTCCAGAAAATGTAGTCCGAAAACTGCTGGCGGATGCCTCAGTCAAAGGAGTATCTGCACCCGGGATGCCCTTGAATGCGCCCGGGATGGGGGCCTTAGATGGAAATCTGATCACAGTTGATTTTAACGGCAAGCCGTTCTCGAGAGACTAGGCGAGCTTGGTCGTAAGTCCCACTATCGGGTCGATCCTCAGGATCAAGAGAACCTTGAGGGCCCCAGCATAAGAGATCAGGCTCATACACGCGCCGCAATCCTGGGAGAAGGCAAAAAAGTGCTCGGTGGCACGACACCTCGTCACCCAAACGTACGCTAGTGTCTGTAGGTCTTACCAATATTTTGCCCAGCTTGAAGTTTGCGGTTTGCACACGTGGTTGGTATGATTAACGACACCATGAAAAGATTGTTTGTTCTAATTGTGTTGGTAATGCTGCCGCTCCAAGCCTCGTGGGGCGTTGCGATGGCATATTGCCAGCCAAAGCAATCTGTGGAAGCGACTTCCTGTTGCGGAAGTATCCACGAGCTTTCGGTTGCCTCTTATGTCGAGGTTGAAGGGAATGAGGGGGCCCAACCAAGCATGGGGCACGGCACTCATTCTTGTCATTTGTCCTGTATGTCTCTAGTTGGGGTTTCATGCTCCACGACATTTGAACTCGCTTCTAGTAGAGTTCATTTTCCCCTTGATGCGTGGGAACCCACCACGACATTCAACAAGCGCCCCGAGCGCCCTCAATGGTCTGCTCTAGCCTAGAGCAGGCAACTCGCTGATCCGTTCAGCGGATTATCTCTTTTACCGTTTCAAGGGCCTGCATTGAGCTCGGGTTGGGACGTGCGTCGTCGCCCTTAGGTGCTAAAGAGAGTTTGGCCAAAACTAGATTTGCTCTCATTCAATCCTCGTGTCTGGCGGTCGCACATGGGCGATCTCTTTACGCGTGAGCGAATGGACAGTAATCACGTTGGTACGCAGCGGCGATAGTCAGCTGCCCATGTCCCTAATATTGATTGGTGGTAGTGATGCTTGAGGGTATCAATCTGCACGCTATTCGAGGCGAGCGCAGCCTATTCAAACGTCTGAACTTTCAGATAAAAGCAGGGGAATGCCTTCTCGTACAAGGAGAAAACGGCAGCGGTAAAACCAGCCTTCTACGCATGATTGCAGGACTCATGCCGTCGTCGGATGGAGCCGTCTTCTGGAAGGGAAGCCCCATCGCCCAGTTGGGCGATGACTTCCGCAGGGAATTGCTCTACTGCGGGCATCTTCTGGGCCTTAAGAATGAGTTGAACGGCATCGAGAACTTAGTCGCTAGTGCCTGTGTGGCTGGCAACTCCGTTTCTGTACCAATAGCCATTGAAGCCTTGCGGCGAAGCGGGCTGCAAGGCAAAGAATATCTTCCTGTGCGATTTTTGTCTCAAGGACAGAAGCGACGAGTGAGCTTAGCGCGCTTACTTCTTCAGCCCCGTGCGCTGTGGATATTGGATGAGCCTCTAGCGGCGCTTGACGTCGGCGCAGTTCTCTGGTTGACAGGGGTCGTCGATGCGCATTTAGAGTTGGGCGGTGTCGTAGTTATGACTAGTCATCAAGATCTAAGGCTAGCGTGTATGCCTCAGGTAATTCGGATAGACATATGAGCGACACATTCGGATTGTCTGTGTTTGTTGGTGTCATACGGCGTGATTTGAAGCTCGCCATGCTTCGCAAGTCAGACGCGATAATCCCCCTCTCTTTCTTCGTTATCGTGATGAGCCTGTTTCCTTTAGGCGTTGGACCGGATCAAAACTTGTTGCGGAGGATCGCGCCCGGCATCCTATGGGTAGCCGCATTGTTAGCCAGCATGCTGTCGCTTAATCGTTTGTTCGAACACGACTATGCCGATGGCACTCTTGAACAACTTGTGCTTTCGCCTGCCCCGCTGAGCATACTTGTATTGGGAAAAGTACTAGCGCATTGGCTACTCTCTGGAGCGCCTCTTGTACTGTTCGCGCCGATACTCGCTTTAATGTTCGATATGCCGGCTTCGTCATTGCCCGTGTTAGCCGTATCTCTAATGCTAGGCACGCTGGTCATGAGTCTGATCGGGGCTGTCGGCGCCAGCCTGGCACTCGGGCTGCGAGGCGGAGGAGTGCTGGTGGCATTGCTAGTGCTTCCTTTATATGTGCCTGTCTTAGTATTCGGAGCCGGCGCGGTGGATGCCGTGTTTACAGGCCTGGGTGCTGGATCTCATCTCTCATTGCTGGCAGCGGCTCTGGCCTTAGCTGGCTTTTTCGCGCCATGGACTACGTCAGTAGCGCTGCGAATCGCATTGGAATAAGGGCAATGAAATGATCAACTGGTTCAAGTACGCATCGCCCAAAGTATTCTACCCCTTGGCGGAAAAGATGATTCCCTGGTTTAGCGCTGCTGCTATGTTGCTGACAATCGCGGGGCTATATGTAGGGTTCTTTTTGGCACCTACTGATGCACAGCAAGGCGAGGGATACCGAATTATTTTTCTGCATGTGCCTGCCTCTTGGATGTCGATGTTTATTTATCTGATTATGGCTTTCTGGGCTGCGATGGGGTTAGCGCTCAACAGTCGCTTGTCGGCCATGATGGCTTCGGCCCTGGCACCCACTGGTGCCATGTTTACGTTTCTGTCGCTTTGGACCGGAGCTCTTTGGGGCAAGCCGATGTGGGGCGCCTGGTGGGTATGGGATGCACGTCTAACCTCGGAGTTGATCCTATTCTTTCTCTATATTGGTTTTATGGCGCTCCAGTCGGCGATTGATGAACCGCGCCGTGCCGACAAAGCTGGTGCTCTACTTGCGCTAGTCGGAGTTGTCAATGTTCCGATTATCTACTTCTCGGTCCAATGGTGGAGTACCTTGCATCAAGGTGCTTCGGTTTCATTGACGCGGGCTCCGTCCATGGCAATGCTGATGCTGTTAGGCATGTTGCTCATGGCCTTGGCAGCCTGGATGTATACAGTGGCCATAGCATTGATGCGAGTACGTTGCATCATATTGGAGCGCGAGACGCATGCTGGTTGGCTGAACGAACTAAATGAGGTGGATCGATGATGTGGAGCAGCGCGGCTGAGTTTTTGGCCATGGGTGGTTACGGGCTTTACGTGTGGGGATCCGTGAGCATGACCATTGTGGCGGTTCTTATTGAGCTGTTCTTGCTCGGTCAACGGCGTAACAGTGCGATGTCTCGGATTATGCGCAAATCCATTATTGAAGGGAATGACGTCAATGAAAAACAGACATAAGCGCATCGCGCTTATTTTGGGCGGAGTCGCTGCGTTAAGCGTGGCAACGATATTGGTGCTTAATGCATTTCAAAGCAACCTTGTGTTCTTTTTCACCCCAACCCAAGTTAGTGTAGGCGAAGCGCCCAAAGAGCGCATCTTTCGCGTCGGTGGAATGGTTCAGGCGGGCAGTGTGCAGCGGCAAAACGATGGCCTTACTGTGAGCTTTGTCATAACCGATACAGCGGAAACCATACCTGTGATCTATACAGGAATTCTGCCCGATTTGTTTCGGGAGGGAAAAGGGGTGGTGGCCCAGGGCAGGCTTGATCCCAGTGGAGTATTTCGTGCCCAAGAGGTACTCGCCAAACATGATGAGAACTACATGCCGCCTGAAGCACAGCACGCATTGGATCAAGCTGCTAGAAACAATCCCGCAACGAGGCCATGATGATCATGATACCTGAAGTTGGTCACTTTTCTCTGATTTTGGCGCTATTGGTGGCATTAGCACAAGGAGGCTTTGCACTCGCCGGCGCCGCATATGGAAATGTTCGGTGGATTGCCTTTTCCCGACCTGCGGCACGTGTTCAATTCTACTTAGTAAGTATAGGTTTTTTAAGTTTAGCCTGGGCGTTTATTGTCAAAGATTTTTCGGTAGCTTACGTTGCTCAGAACTCCAACTCGCAGTTGCCTTTGTTCTATCGGGTTGCTGCCGTATGGGGAGGGCACGAGGGTTCGCTCTTGTTGTGGATGCTCATGCAAACCGGGTGGGCATATGCGGTCACAATGTTCTCTCGACAATTGCCCGATGTGATGGTGGCTCGCGTACTAGGAGTTCTTGGATTGGTAGCCGCAGGATTTCTGTTATTTATCCTGCTCACCTCTAATCCTTTCGAACGTTTGGTTCCCCCACCTGTGGAGGGGCTCGACCTTAATCCGCTGCTGCAGGATGTTGGGTTGATCTTTCATCCGCCGCTACTTTATATGGGCTACGTGGGGTTTTCGGTAGTGTTTGCTTTTGCAATAGCAGCTCTGCTGGCAGGACAATTGGATGCTACCTGGGCGCGCTGGTCTCGGCCATGGGCGACGGCCGCGTGGTTATTCCTAACTCTGGGTATTGCCTTGGGCAGTTGGTGGGCTTACTACGAGCTGGGTTGGGGTGGATGGTGGTTCTGGGATCCGGTTGAGAACTCTTCCTTCATTCCATGGTTGGTAGGCACGGCCTTGATTCATTCACTGGCGGTCACCGAAAAGCGGGGGAGCTTTAAAAGTTGGACCGTTCTTCTTGCCATTAGTACTTTTTCTCTTTCTCTATTGGGAGCATTTCTTGTACGATCGGGTGTGCTGACGTCTGTACACGCCTTCGCTACTGATCCGGGTCGAGGGGCATTTATCCTACTGTTGTTTACTGTCGTGGTAGGGGCATCTTTACTTCTGTTTGCGTTGCGTGCGCCGAAGGTAGGGCTTGGTGGGCGGTTTGATTTGATATCGCGCGAGTCCTTGTTGCTCGCCAATAATGTATTGATGGCAGTGGCTGCCGGCTCGGTCACCCTTGGGACCTTATACCCGCTTTTTATAGATGCCTTAGGACTCGGCAAGCTTTCTGTAGGGCCTCCATACTTTAATGCTGTCTTTGTCCCTCTTATGGTGCCTGCATTGCTGCTCATGGCAGTTGGGCCGATCGCCAACTGGAAATCAGCCAAGGTAAGGGGCGTGTTCAAACGGCTGTACTTGCCAGCCGCAGCAGCGATTGCTATAGGGATTTCCGTTCCGTCCGCGCTGGGGAGCTGGTCGTTGATGTCGGCGTTAGGCCTGGCGCTGGCCTCTTGGATTGGTGCCGCCGTAATCACAGGAATCTTTGAGCGTATGAGAGCCACGCACAGTGGATTGCTCGCCCAACCGCGCAGTTGGCTTGGTATGCATATAGCGCACCTGGGGATTGCTGTTTTCGTAGCTGGCGTCACATTAGTCATGGGCTACGAGACGGAGCAGGACGTGCGCATGGCTCCTGGCGATATCGTGTCTGCGGGCGGCTACGAGCTGAGGTTTCTTGGAGTGCGAAGAGCGCCGGGGCCAAATTATGTCGCCGAGGTTGGAGATATAGAATTATCACGTGATGGAGAAGTCCTGCGTTTGCTCCATCCTGAAAAAAGGGCTTATGCTTCTTCTTCTATGCCAATGACCGAGGCGGCTATCGATGCCAATGGGTTGCGGCATGTGTATGTCGCCTTGGGGGAGCCGCTCGCCGAAAGCGCCTGGAGCGTACGCATTTACTACAAGCCTTTCGTGGATTGGATCTGGGGTGGTTGCATATTAATGGCTTTGGGCGGCTTACTGGCGATCAGTGATCGACGTTACCGGCTTAAGCGGCGAAACCGCCGTATTTTTCCGGGCCAGCAAGGATTTGAGTCATGAACCGTTTTCTATGGCCCTTGGTCGGTTTCCTGGTGTTGGTGACATTTCTTGGGGTGGGATTGACCTTAAAACCCAGCGAAGTGCCGTCACCATTAATCGATAAGCCTGCGCCCATCTTTACTTTGCCTCAACTGGCTTCGCCTGATCAATCTTTTTCACCAGTCATGATGAAGGGTGAAGTGTGGCTGCTCAATGTTTGGGCTTCATGGTGCTATGCCTGTCTTGAGGAGCACGGGCTCATCATGGATTTAGCCAAAACATACAGCCTTCCTATTGTTGGGCTTAACTATAAAGACGTCCGTGATGAAGCCCTGGCATGGCTGGAGCGAAATGGGAACGCTTATACGGTATCGGTGTCCGACACGCAAGGGCGGGTAGGCATAGATTACGGCGTCTATGGTGTACCAGAAACCTTTGTTATAGATAAGGACGGGGTTATTCGCTACAAGCATATTGGCGCTGTGACACCGAATGTTGTACGCGATACGCTGCTGCCGTTGGTCAGGAGATTGCAGCAATGACGCGTGTATTAATGGCTCTCATTCTTTCGGTGATTTCGTTGCAGTCTTGGTCGATGAGTTATGACGACGAAAAACGCCTGTTAGATATTGCGGGCGAGCTTCGTTGTCTCGTGTGCCAGAACGAATCCATAGCAGCTTCACGCGCAGACTTAGCGGTGGATTTACGCCAGCAGATCCGTGAACAAATACAAGCTGGTCAGAGTGATGACGAGATTCGCGAATATATGGTCGAGCGTTATGGGGATTTTGTGCTTTACCGCCCGCCTTTCAAGGCTACTACCGTTTTACTGTGGTTTGGACCAATACTGCTACTTTTGTTCGGGTTCGTCATCTTAGCCGGATCGTTGACGCGTCGTAAGAGGCGGTTGATGAGCGAGCTATTAAGCGACGAGGAACGAGCGAGAGCAGATGCGCTCCTAGAGCAAACAACGAGTCCGGGAACTAAACCATGAGCCTTACATTTATCGCGATTGCCGCATTGCTTGTATTTTCCGTAACTGTGCCGCTTGGACTTGCACTACTTCGAGATCCTCGGAGCGAAATTAGTCTGGAGCACCAGGCTGTCAACGCCGCCGTACTGCGGGATCAGTTGGAAGAGTTGGAGCAAGACCTTGCCAGCGGCACGTTATCGCCGCGTGCGTACACGGAAGCTAAACGGGAACTTCAGCGACGGACGCTCGAAGAAGTCGAGTCTCCTCGCATCAGCAGTTCGAGCGTAATTGGTAGCAACCGTGCCGCCATAGCATTGTTTATCGTGCTTCCAGTGGGGGCTGTGCTTACCTACCTTGCGCTGGGTAATCCTGCTGCGACTAATCCAAAGTCAGTACAAGTCTCTGTAAACGTCATGCAGCCCGATGTGCAAGCTATGGTGAATTCACTATCCGAACGGTTGGAAGTAAACCCCGACGATCCGGACGGATGGCTTATGCTTGCCCGATCCTATCGATACCTCGAGAGATATAAAGATGCAGCAATCGCCTTTGCCAACGCAACCTCAAAGATGGACGTTGGCGCCCGGGTTTTATCGGAGTATGCCGAAACGCTGGCCCGGAGTAGTACTAATGGATTTAATGGTCAGCCCACTCAATTGCTGGAAGAGGCTCTTAGTCTTGATCCAAACGAGCCGTTCGCACTGACGCTCGCTGGCACAGCTGCGCTCGAACGTCGTGATTACGGGGTAGCCATCGAGTATTGGCAACGATTGATTGCTCTGCTTCCAACCGACTCAGACGCGGCACGAGCAGTGCAAAACAGTATTGATCGTGCGCGTCGTGCAAAAGGTCAAGCAGCGCCTAAATAGCGCTGAGTAAAGGAAAGCAATGATGAAAAAAACTATTAGGAGAATTGGCTGGGTCGTGCTGGGTCTAAGCAGTGTGGTCGCTGTTGTAGCGGGCCTATATCTATACCAAAACAATAACGCTTCGAAGAGCCCTATTGGCGGCATCCTGAATATCGCTATCGATATAGGCGACCAACGCTTTATGCGCTGGCATACCCCGCGCGAACTGCCTCCAATCTCGTTTCAGGATGAGGCAGGCAAAACGGTAAGTCTAGATGATTTTCGCGGAACTGTTATCTTACTCAATATTTGGGCCACTTGGTGTCCACCATGTCGAGAAGAAATGCCTTCGCTTGATCGCTTGAACGCGAAGCGTGCAGGGCCGGCCTTCGAAGTGGTGGCGTTGTCCATTGATCGAGACTCCACGCTAGTCAAGTCGTTTTATCAGCAGTTCGACATACAGACTTTACGGGGCTATTTCGACACGACCTCACAGGTTTCCAATATCGTTCGCGCTCCGGGTGTCCCCACCACCTTGTTGATTGACCGAGAGGGTCGTGAAATAGGGCGCGCGTTGGGGCCTGCAACCTGGGACAGCCCCCAGGCTGAAGCTCTTATCGATGCTGCGCTCATGCGTCCGGCCGAAGATGGTTAAATCAATGAAGAGGCGTACTTATTTGGAGCGATCCGACGATGCTTGATCTAACGGCTTTGGGGTTACTCACAGCATTTGTCGCAGGCATCGCGTCCTTTCTATCTCCGTGTGTTTTGCCGCTTGTACCCGGTTATCTCTCTTATATTTCCGGTGGCTCCGCGGGATCTGAAAAATCTCTTACGCAAGCTCGCCTCGCACGGTGGCGGACGCTCATTCTAAGTGTATGTTTCGTCCTGGGCTTTTCCTTGGTTTTTCTAGCCCTTGGCGCTAGCATCACATCGGTTGGGCGCCTATTTTTGTCTTATCGCTATGAACTAAATATTGTGGCCGGCGTCATTATTGTTACTGCTGGTCTGATGATCATGGGCGTACTGCGAGCTCCATTATGGGCACAACGCTACTACCGCTTTGAGTCAGAGATAAGTAGAGGTAATCCGTGGTCGGCTGGCGTGCTCGGCATGGCTTTTGGCTTTGGATGGACGCCTTGTATCGGGCCGGTACTCGGGGGCATTCTCACGCTGGGTGCTACGGCTCAGAGCGTGGGTCAAGGCATGTTGCTGTTAGGTGTATACGCCTTGGGACTTGGCGTTCCGTTTTTACTGTCGGCTTACTTCATGGCGACGTTTATGCGTCGTCTAGGCCCGCTGCGTCGGGCAGGCCGCTACCTGCAAATAGTCACCGGCACGATCTTGGTGCTGATGGGCATCGCAGTAGCCAGTGGTCAATTGGTCCGTTTTGCAATTTGGCTGCTTAGAATGTTTCCGGCGCTGGGAAGCATTGGATGATTTTCTCAGGCATCCTCTTGACAACTGACAGCACCCTTTCCCACGATTCTCGTTGGGGGTTGACATTTGTAGGGCAACCGCTGATCGACTTTCAAGTACCCAGTTGGAGCACAGAGTATTTGTGATGTGGCTTATCGCCATCGCGGCGACCCTTAGTGCCGTGATTTTCAATGAAGTGATGGGACTCGTTCTCTGACAGTTGTGCTGGTTTCATTGTATTTTCATGTTTTTGCTTGATTTTATCGTGGCGGCCGACCTTGCAACTCCTGACAGGCGAGTGTTCGTTGATGCGCTTCTGATGGTTATCGTCGGCAGGATTGTAGCACTCTACCATATTCGCTTTGTTCAAGAGTTATTTCTTCAACGCTGCAGCCATGTGGCAACGGCATATCTCGTGCCAAAGTGAATTTAAATGTAGTTTGTTCCCTCTCGATTCCTCTATTGTCAGTGTTGTCATTCACGGCAATCGCCGTGCTTATTTTGGAAATAAAGGTGCTTCAAAGTGAAAAGGAAAACAGTTCTTATCTTTGCCAGTATTTTAGCGGTTATGATGTTTGCCATAGGCGGTTTTTTATATGAACAAACTCAGATTCGCAAACAGAATCAAGTTACAAGCGTTGTTACTCCTGATGTTGAGCGCATGCACTCACCTATCTATGGCCCTACGGCGGGGCCAAAGTTACTGTCGTCGAGTTCTTTGAATTATCATGTGAAACCTGTCGTGCATATTATTCTGACGTCAAACAGCTCGCGAACCTTAATGGTGACAACGTCAAGCTCGTCATTTGGTATGCACCGTTACATGAGGGTTCTGAAGAGGTTATTAGGATTCTTGAAGCGACCCGGATCCAAGACAGATATTGGTCATCGATGGAGGCCGTTCAAAAGCAGTCGCAATGGGCATAGCACGATGACCTACAGGTCGATTTGATATGGGATTATCTGAAGGCGATGGATGTGGACATTGATAAGGCGCGCAACGACATGGACCACCGAGCATTGAGGCGCTCCTAGCGCGAGACAAAGTAGAGTTTCGTGCATTACAGATAGCTCAAACACTTATTTTGTTGCGGACCGAAAACCATTAACCAAATTCGGCATGGAACAGCTAAAGACTCTAGTCAAGCAAGAAGTCAATGCGGGGTATTAAAATGACATGCGTCGCCCGAGCGTGCTTAGGCACTTGGTGCACTCCCGAGCTTTACGCTACTTCCTATAACTGAGGCTACCGTATGGAAACACTGAGTAAACTAGTGCTTGCTGCCGTGTTGACAATGTTGCCGCTAGAGCTTCTCGCCATTGGAGATAAAGAGGTGAAAGCCGTGCGGCAATCTGGCACGGAACGCACAAACAGTCATATACATGGACGGGCAATCGGTCGGCCGGGCGACTCGAGTAAAGTGGATAAAGCAGTCGCAATGACTGTGAATGATGCTACACACTTTGAGCCCAGTAGGATTAAAGTGAAAGCGGGCGACACGGTCTTGTTCAAAGTAAAAAATACGGGCGATTTTTCTCACGAAATGGTTCTAGGCACAATTGGTGATCTTAGAGCGCACGCCGTATTAATGCAGAAAGAGCCTGCAATGGAGCACGTTCAATCAAATGTGGTCACCCTCAACCCCGGGCAGACAAGCACCATCACATGGAAGTTTATGCGATCAGGTAAAGTTGACTTTGCCTGCCTGGTTAGCTGGCATTTGAAGTTTGGGACGCTTGGAGAGATCATTGTTGAGTAACAGAGCTCGTATATGTTTTCAATTTGGAAATCATAGCCTGATATTGCCCCTGTTTTTTGTAGTCCTTAGCGCCGGGATCAGGCAGCGATTTTATATTGACTCGCATGCCAGCGTTTTTCGTATTCCATAGGGCTCACGTAGCCCAATGACGAGTGTAGTCGTCGATGGTTATAGAACGATATCCAGTCCATCACGGCAGCGATAGCTTGGTGATGGGAGCGGAATTTCCGGCCCTCCAGGCATGCCAGCTTGAGCCGCGCCCAGAAGCTTTCCGTTGGGGAATTGTCCCAACAGTCGCCTTTTCTGCTCATGGAGGCACGTATCTGCCACCCACGCAGGGTTTGCTGGAATTCATGGCTGCAATACTGGCTGCCTCTGTCGCTATGGAAGATCAACCCCGCCGCTGGTCGCCGACGCAAGCATGCCATCGTCAAGGCATCCTTGACCAGCGAAGTCTGCATGTGAGGCTTCAGACTCCAGCCCACGACCTGACGGCTGAACAGGTCGACCACCGCAGCGAGATACAGCCATCCTTCCTCGGTAGGCAGGTAGGTGATGTCACTGCACCAGACCCGATCCGGTGCCGCGGTGGAGAACTGCCGCTGCACCAAGTTCGGGGCGACGGGTAACGCATGTCGGCTGTCGGTCGTGGCAACATACCGGCGCTTGGCCTTGCCACGAATGCCGTGCGCCTGCATGAGCAATCGGACACGTTCCTTGCCCACCCGCAGGCCGCGACGACGCAACTCGTGATAGACGCGCGGCCAGCCGTATTCCTTCTTCACTTCGCGGTGAATGGCTCGGATATGTACAAGCAGCCTCTGATCGGGCAATCGGGCGGACCCAGGCACTTTCCCGCAGCGTTGCCAGCCGTAGAATCCGCTTTCGCTAACAGACAGCACTCGGCACATCGCTCTCACAGGCCAATGGCCTTTCATTTTTTGAATCCAGGCGTACTTTGCAGCGTGTCCTGCGCAAAGTACGCCGCGGCTTTTTTTGCGATGTCGCGCTCCATGCGAAGCTGCACAACTTCAGCGCGCAAGCGGGAAATTTCCATTTGTTCGGCACTCACAGAGGCGGTAGAGGCTGGCTTTTCGTTACCGCCCAACTGGCCGCGGCGCTGCTGGCGAACCCAGTTGCTCAGGCTGGTCTTCGGGATACCCAGCGACTCCGCCACCGACCCGATTGAAACGCCCGCCAATACCTGGCGAACACTTTCCTCTTTGAATTCCTGCGTGTACTTTCCGCGCTTAAACGTATCAGACATTTCTTACTCCTTGGTTCCAATTTAACTGGAACTAAGGACTACGTCATTCAAGGGCAAGCTCAGCCATATCGGTAATAATGATAATGATCTATGCAAATTTTGCGTTAAAATTCTGTATATGGATTTTAATCTAGATCATATTGCGAAATTCTGAGATGCGGTTTAGCCTCGAGCTTTCATCATAATTAGGCAAGCTTACGCAGAAATTAGACTTCCACGATAGAATGGTTGGTATCTAAATCGTCAACTGGGTTGTCCTTGAATTAGTGATCCAATCTATTTGAGATAGATCGTCTTTCGACGACCTTTCCACTTTGTAATCGATTCCTTCGGTTTTTTTGGTCTAACTTGTACTATTCCGCCACTGTGTTAGGCGGCTTAACTGAGCAAGTGGTGTCGACCGTTTCACCGGAATCGAATGTGAGTTTAGCCTTAACAGAAGTGCCGATTGTGATCAGACGATTGGGCTTCTCAAGCATGGCATGGTAGCCGCCAGGCTTGAATTTCAGATTCCCGCCTGCTGGTATAACAATTTCGTGGGCCATGCTCATTTTACTTTTCCCTCCCTCATTGGTCGTTTGATGTAAAGATATCTGATCAAACTCATTAATGGTTAGGCTAGTCAGCTTAGCTTCTTTTTCGCCGGTATTTTGAAGCATAAAATATCCCGCTGATGGGGTTGGGCGCGGTAAAGAGCGGATCCAACAATTGGAAACGATTAAGGTTTTAGAGGCTGAGGGGTTATCGTTATTGTCTATTTGGGAAGTGGAAATCGCTTCGATCCGCGTGGAAGCGTCATGGCTATCATGTTTGTTCGCGGCATAAGTGAAGGAGGCAACGCAGAGTATCGATATGCTGAAGATCAATTTTTTCATGGCGATTGTTTCCTAATAATTTGAAGCGGGTCATTTAATGATGACGCCAAACTAAGTGCAGCGCGTGTAAGCATAGACGTTGATGTTCGCATTTATATGCTTAATTTACGTCATTAGAAGCATATTAATTTTCGATGAAAAACTTATCTGCCCTTAACGGATCGATCGGTTGATCTTCGATACGAACTTCGTAATGTAAATTATTGCCCGTCACCATTCCTGTTGATCCGACATAGCCGATAATTTTTCCTTGCGGCACAGCAGTGTTTTTCTTTAGACCTTGGGCAAATCGACTTTGATGCGCATAGAGGGTGGATAAATTATCAGCATGCTTGATAATAATCACTTTTCCGAATCCTCTTTTTCGACCTATGAACGCAATCGTACCGTCTGCTGTCGTTCTGATAGGTGTACCTTTGGCGGCTGAGAAGTCAACCCCATTATGGGGTATGGGTTTGTTAAGCACAGGGTGAAGTCGTAAGCCAAAGTTAGAACTTATTTTTGCTTCATCCCCTTTTATGGGGCTCGGGAGAAACGATTTACGAAGCCTTTCTGCTCTAGAAGAAACCTTCGGCGTCGCATTTATGTCATAAGATTCAAACCTTTCATTGATAAAAGAAAAGCTTGATATTTCTGCTACCGAGGTGGGCGGCATAAGGGCAACCATGGAGAAGAAAATTACCGTTATGGCATAGGTTCGCATTTGTTGATTGATAACAGTTGAAGATTTTTCATACCGAGACATGGGCTTTAATCTTTTATCAGTCTAACCGGTGCTTCCAGCACGCTGCTGGTGAGACTGGTATGAATCAATAGGATGCAATAGCACGACCGTGTGAGTTATATGGGCTGATCTATTGATTGGTTCGAGTCGATAAACGACGATAGTACGAGCAAAATAGCTCCTCCAATTACCAATACATCGGCGAAGTTAAAGGCGGGCCAGTGCCATAGTTTCCAGTGAAAATCAAGGTAGTCCATTACTGCGCCTAGCCGTACACGGTCAATGACATTGCCTAAAGCGCCGGCGACAATACAAATATACGATGCTGTCACTAATCGACTAGCGACACCACGCCAGAGTGAGAATACCAATATAGCGCTCACGATCAACCCCATGGCAATGAAGAGATAGCGCTGCCATCCACTTGCTTGGGCCAAAAACGAAAAGGCTGAGCCGGGATTTAGCACATGAGTCCAGTTAAACCATGAGGTGACCGGAACATTCGCATAAAGCGGCAGGGAGGTCGAAACGACCTGCTTGATGGCTTGATCGAGTGCCGTTAAGCCTATTGCCACCAGGCACCACAGCCACCAACGTGATTTTGACGAAAATTCGTATGTCATACGTATCTTAATTGGCTGACTGTTCGTAGCCTGCGAGCACGTCAACAGTTTCGGGACGCGCACTCGCTTTCCTGCCGGTGCGCAATAAGCGCAGCCCATTTGCTACAACGAGCAAGCTCGCACCCATATCAGCAAAAACGGCCATCCACATGGTGGCTCCGGCGAAAATGGCCAAGTAGAAGAACACGACCTTTATGCCGATCGCAAAGCTTATGTTTTGCCAAAGAATCGCATGAGTTTTTCTCGATAGCGCCACTGTCGTAGCAATACGTGGCAACTCGTCGTTCATAATCACGACATCAGCAGCTTCCATGGCCACATCGGTTCCAGCGGCTCCCATCGCAAAGCCAATGTCTGCTTGGGCAAGTGCAGGAGCATCGTTGATGCCATCGCCAGTCATCCCGGTCAAGCCATAGTGCGTCTGCATCTCCTGAATGGCTAGAAGCTTGTCTTCAGGCAAAAGGTTACCGCGTACATCTTCTATACCGGCTTGACGGCCAATGGTTTGGGCTGTTGCATTATTGTCACCCGTCAACATAACCGGTGTCACCCCTAGCGCCCTGAGATCTAAAATAGCGGCCCGTGACGAGGGCTTAATCGTGTCGGCGACAGCGAACAGGGCCAACACTCCTGCGTTGGATGCCAGTAGCGTAACGGTTCGTCCGGCTTCTTCGTGAATTTTTAAAAGCGCTTCGAGTTCCGCGCTGCACTGCTTCCGCTCGTCAATCAGGCGATGGTTGCCCAGCACATATTCCTCGCTTTCTAAAACTCCTTTGACACCACGTCCGGGAAGCGCTTCAAAGGCGTCCACTTCGTGTGTGGGCAGGCTCAATCCCAAAGTGATGGCCTGGGATACGGGGTGATCGGAGCGACTGGCCAAGCTTGCTGCCAGCACTGCCACGTCGTCCTTCGGCAGGACCGGAGAAATGACCGCCCATTCGACCAGCACAGGCTTACCGGCGGTAATCGTACCGGTCTTATCGAGTGCGACCGCTTTGAGCTTACGAGCCTGTTCTAGATAGGTGCCGCCTTTAATCAGGATTCCTTGGCGAGCTGCTGCAGCCAGACCGCTCACAACGGTCACAGGCGTAGAGATAACCAACGCGCATGGACAAGCGATGACTAATAAGACCAGGGCCTTGTAGATGGCTTGAAGCCATGTCCAATCAAAGAACAGAGGACCGGCTAATGCCACCGTCAGTGCGACGACAAATACGATGGGTGTATAGACGGCTGCAAACTTATCAACAAAGCGTTGCGTGGGCGCACGGCTTCCCTGCGCTTGCTCTACCGCATGAATGATCCGAGCCAAGGTGGAGTCGCTCGCCACGGCGGTAACCTCGAACTCTAGTGAACCTGATTCATTGATGGTGCCGGCAAATACTGGATCGCCGACGGTTTTCTCCACGGGAATGCTTTCACCCGTCACGGGTGCCTGGTTAATGGCGCTTGCGCCAGCGGTAACTGTACCGTCCAGGGCGACACGTTCGCCCGGCTTGATACGCACGATCGCGCCAAGCGGCACTTCCTTGGCCGGCACTAGCTCCCAGTTCCCTCCCGTCCGGCGAATTTCGGCTGTTTCGGGTGCTAGCTCCAGAAGTCCTTTAATTGCATTTCGAGCACGATCTACCGCGTGCGACTCGATCAATTCGGCGATGGCGTACAAGGCCATAACCATGGCCGCCTCGGCCCACTGACCGATCAAAAAGGCGCCGGTGACAGCGACAGTCATCAAGGCATTGATATTAAGCCGCCTGTGGCGAAGGGCGGCAATACCTTTCTTATAAGTGCCCAGCCCGGCCAGCCAGATTCCGATAGCGGCTACCGCCATTCCACTAATTTTCCAGAGTTGTGTCTCAGGCGCGAAGAAAGAAAGGCTTTCCGCGCTCAGGGCAAAGATGAGCGCTAGCGCCAGACGCAAGATGCCACTTGAAAGGCCTTGCCCAGCGCCATCATAGATGCCAGAGGAATTGCTATCGGAGCGTGGTGCAGAAATTTCTTCCGGTTCAAAGCCGGCTTTTCGTATTGCCGCCACGGCTAAAGGTATGACTTCAGCCGGTGCATCAATAAGCAATGTGCGCGCACCAAGCTGAAAACTTAAACTGCGAATGTCCGCGATTGGTTCAAGTACGCGACGTATCTCTGACTCTTCAGCAGAGCAGTCCATCGTGGCAATGCGAAAGGCTTTGGCAGAACCGTGGTTCTCTAAGCGGGTAAACCGTTGTGGCTCAGCGGGCTGTTTGCCGTGTCTATGGCCGCAGCACGATGCATTGACCTTATCATGGTCTGGCGAATGTGTGTTCATAATGGATTTCCTTTGCTTCTGCCATTAGAAACCCTATAGTGGCTTTAGGGTCAAGTGTTTTGAGCTCCTCGCGCCCGAAGCACCCTGAAATTCAAGGTGGTGCCTGGGTACAAAAGGCCGACGAACTGAAGAAATGGATGATATGGTATTGCCAGTGTCTCAGTCTGTTTGTCCACTATAGTTCGGACTGTTAAAAATCTGAATCTCCTGTTCGGGCCAGGTGTTATTTGCCAAGCCATGGGAGAACGTCATCTATGAGAATCAAATATCTACAGTGTTTTCTGGTACTGGCGGAGGAACAGCATTTTCGTCGTGCTGCCGAGCGGCTGAATATCCAGCAGCCGCTTATGTCGCTAGCGATCAAGCGCTTAGAGACCGATTGGGGCGTGCAACTGTTCAAACGCACCCAGCGCAGTACACAGATAACCGAGGTCGCCAAGCGCCTTCTTCCCGATGTGCAGCGAGTGCTCAATGCCTATGCTGAAGTACAGCGCAATGCTGCTCAGGCGACCCAGGCCGTTCAGCAACGGATACGACTAGGTCTGTCAGGCATGACGGTGGGCCTGGCGCATCCTATGCTGGACGCGTTGCTAAAGCATGTGCGCGAAGAGTTGTCAGACATCGACCTCTATGCCACCGAGTATGAGCACGGCACGCTCATCCGAAGCCTGCGAGACGGTACGCTCGATGTCGGCATCGCGGTAGGTCACTTACGTCATGAAGATCTGGTCATCCAGAAGCTCTGGTATGACCCGATGTGGGCGGTGGTGCCTGTCACACATCCGCTCGCAAAGTCCAGTACTATCAGCCAAGACGACTTGAAGCAGTGCAGCCTCATTGTCTGTCATCCTGATAATGATGATGGCGGTAGTGAACAACTGCGTGCCGCCATCGCTGAAAAGATCGTTGAGCCGACGATTGCTCAGTATGCTTCCAGCGTGCAGGGCATGCTAGCGTTGGTGGCCGCAGGCTTTGGAATCAGCTTTATCGCTGAATCTCAGATCGCCCGCAACCCACGTGATGGCGTGCGGTTCCTGCCGATTGAGGCGTGCGAAGCAACGTTCCAGGTGTCGGCGGTGTACCGCTCCGGCGGTTTGCGCCCGGAAGACCGTCAGTTTTTTGAGGCGGTGCGGCAGTTCCTGGAGTCGCGGGGCTGACATCACATCCCTTCGCTGTCCCTCATGCCGTTATCAATCAAACGCTTACCCATTATTTGACCCGTCTTTGAACGGTCATCATGATGGGTGCAACCTGCGCATGACTCTGCCTGACGTATCCTGACCAGGCTGTTCTGCGCCCGACCGGAATAACGGTCGCCTCCCACCAATACTTCGCTCTGTGCGCCTTGCCTCGCGCACGGGCCGCGTCTTGCCGACGCCTGCCGAGACATTTGTCATTACCTGCGCTGGACTACGCCCGGGCGGGTTTTGGATCCAGCGCCTCTGAACGAGACTGAGCACGTGTGAAAGGCTTCAGCTTGGTGCCATGGAAACCTGTCATTGAACAGCGGTTGGGGCAGCAACTTGCTGCCACGGTGCATCGCGGGAGTGTTTCATGGCGGGTTGGGCTGCAGCGTGGCATCGGGGTTTCGTGAGACATATGTTCAACCTGCATAACGTACAAAATCAATTAATGCTAAGTGAACCTGACAACAACTTCAGCATTGCATCCACTTTGGGAAGCAATTGACGTCCAATCAGCCACACAAGATTCAGCGGTAGCCCGTCTGCGGCGCTGTTCTCTTCAGCCACGGTTAGAGTTGGAAATTGTCCTTGTATGCCAGCAATCTCAGAGCATTGAACACTACGAGGAGCGTGGACCCTTCATGGATTGCTACTGCAGGACCAATCCCTAAACCAAGAATTGTTGCAGGAACAAGGAAGGCTACAACCCCCAGGCTGACAAACACGTTCTGTCGAATGATGCCGCGAGTATGGCGGCTCAGGCCTACTGCGAATGGTAAGTTACGTAGATCGTCAGCCATCAACGCAACATCGGCAGTTTCGAGCGCAACATCCGATCCTACTGCTCCCATCGCAACTCCTACTGTAGAGTTAGCCATTGCTGGAGCATCGTTCACACCGTCTCCAACCATTGCAACTTTGCCTTGCTCACGTAACCGGCGAATTGCTTCAACTTTATCTGAGGGCATTAGATCGCCCCATGCTTCATCTAAGCCAACCTCGGTAGCAATGGCCTCGGCAACCCGTTGATTGTCACCGGAAATCATGATCATACGTTGGATGCCAAGGCTTCTAAGTTCTTTGAGTGCTTGCGATGCGCCAGGTCGAGCGGTATCTAGCAAGCCAATTGCCCCGAGGTCTCGATTGCCGAGCCTGACAAACATCGATGTACGTCCCGATGAACGTAATTTCTCAATGGCTGCTGCTGCAGGAGCACTAAGTGAAGGAACTCCATCAGAACCGAACATCTCGGCTTTCCCGATCCATGCCCTCTGGCCGCCGAGTTTGGCTGTAACTCCTCGTCCGACTTGATTTTGAAGATCTTCGGCAATAGCTATCTGCACACCAGATAGCTTGGCGCGACCGTCACGGGATATGGCCACTGCCAGGGGATGGTCGCTAAGAGATTCAACAGCAACCGCAACAGCTAGCAGTTCTTCCTCATTGTCAGCATCAATAACGATGGCATCTGTTATTTGCGGCTTACCTTCTGTCAATGTGCCTGTTTTGTCGAAGGCCATTGCATTGAGCGAACCTAATTCCTCTAGTGGAGCCCCACCTTTGATTAACACGCCACTGCGAGCTGCCCGAGCAATACCTGAGAGCACGGCACTTGGAGTGGCGATTGCAAGAGCACACGGACTGGCAGCAACTAGCACAGCCATAGAACGATAAAAGCTATCCCTGAAAGGTTCGTCGATGATGACCCAGCCGAATAACAGTATAAACGCTAATAAAAGCACAATTGGTACGAAAATACGCTCAAATTTGTCTGTGAACCGCTGAGTTGGTGAACGACGAGTCTCAGCCTCACTGACCATTTTTACTACGCGAGCAAGGGCTGAATCATTCGATTTTCGAGTGACTTCTATCTCAATGGCTCCACCGCCGTTAATTGTGCCTGCATAAACGCGAGATGAGTTATCTATGCTGTCTGGCCTAGTACGTGCCTGATTGGGATCATCAACAGGCCTTTTGTCAACAGGAATGCTCTCTCCTGTAACGGGAGCTTGATTTACGCTTGTGGAACCCTGTATTAGAAAGCCATCTGCTGGCAGACGTGCATTGGGTTTTACAATTACTACATCGCCGACCTCGAGTTCTTTTACTGAAATCACGGCTATTTCGTCGTTACGTCGTACCTCCGCAGTCGCTGGTGCAAGTTTGGCTAGAGCTTCAATGGATCGTTTGGCTCGTCCCATTGCATAATGCTCTAATGCGTGTCCTAAACTAAACAAAAACAAGAGCAGAGCACCCTCAGCCCATGATCCTAGTATGGCAGCACCAATCGCAGCTACTAACATCAATGTGTCAATTTCAAAGCGATTTTGCTTCAGTTTTTCGATGGCATCTTGCAGAGTGAAGTATCCGCCAAAAAAATAAGCGGCGATATAACAGCCTAGTGGAAGCCACATCGGTAGTTGTGAAAAAAAACGTTCAACTACAAATCCCACTACCAAGAACACACCGCAGATTAAAGAAAACAAGAGCTCGGTGTTGCTCCCCAAAAAACCTGCACTGTCATGTTTATGTTCCTCCGGAGTGTTGGAGGTTTCATCCAGGATAGCGATTTCGCTAACGAGATTTTTATCTTTATTAGTCATATTATGTATTGTGCTTCAAATGGAACAAAGCGACAGTGAATGGTTTAATTGATGAGGAAGTGGATATTTTTTTTGATTGTATGTGTGGTGGATTTATAGTTGTTTTAATGATTTTGTGGAAATTGGCGTTGGTGTGTGCAATTAATAATAAAATAGCAAAAATAAAAAAGGTTGGCTCAACTGGGAAGTCGAGCCAACCTTCTGCCAAAAGGATTGGCAGATTCTAGACATAATGAGCCAGCAAGGCCGGGTGATTCATTATTATCTACATTAAAAGGTTTGGCTTATTTCTGACGTTTCTTCAACTCCTCTTGATACTCAGGACCATTGCGCATACGAATGTACTCAGCATAGGCTGCTTTGTATTGAGGACTAAAGGTGTCTGGAGTGAGTTCGCCTCTGTGAAGCTCTCCCAGACCGGCTCGATTCCAGATCGCCAAGTCAGCTTGAACTTCGGCGCGTGTCAATTCGCGATGATTATTTGCATTAGCGTTAGAGGATGCATTTCCTGCATAAACAGCAGAGAAAGAGGAGGTGGAGATCGCCACTGCAGTAAGCAAAATTTTGGTAGACAGTTTCATTGCCATTCCTTTAGGAGAAGCCGGCAATACGCATCAGTGCCAGCAGAGTAAAGAATAGATTTGTGCGTATTGAAATTCTATCTAGGTGTCGCTGCCGAAAGCCTGATCACTAAATTACATTTCTGTAAGTTAAATGAAATGTATGGGATGTAGGTCAGAATAGATTGAAGTGGTTAATGTGTCTCACAAATGCGACAGCGGATTGGGGCTTATGTTTCGGTTCGATGACAAGAGTCTGAATAAGAGGAAACTGCATGCTTTCTAGTTATTTGTATTAAAAACAATGGCTTGTATATTTTCTTTAGTTCGATGGTAGGCAATAGTTACTTGAAAATATCTTTTTTGTAATTCCATTGTTCGTTGGTTGTTCGTGCTCCGATTCCAAACTTGCTAAAGCACAGTTGGTGGAAAATGCGCTGACGCAAATACGATTTTGCGCTCATTGCTCACTTTGAATACCGCCGGCGCGTTGCTTAACAATCTTTGCGCATAAGGAGCACATTGTGAAAAAGAAACTATTGCTGGCTGCGATCACAACCGCACTGTCCGGTACCGTGTATGCTGAAACATCAGTGACGCTGTATGGTCTGATTGATGCGGGTATTGGATATTCACGTGTCAGTGGTTCATATGTTGATCCAACCACTGGAGACACTAAAGATTTCAAGGCTACCCGCACAGGAATGGTAACCGGTAAATCCACAGGCTCACGATGGGGGCTTCGTGGGAAAGAAGACCTCGGAGGCGGTGTGTATGCTACTTTTAGAGTAGAGTCTGGTTTCAATCCTGCTACAGGTAACTCGGAGCAAAATGGTCGGCTGTTTGGACGCGAGTCAACGCTAGGAATCGGCAGTGACTCGTGGGGGGAGATTAGTTTTGGTCGCCACTTTAACGTTGCTACTCGGATGATGTTGGCAATGTTTGGTCCAAAGTTTGGAGGTGGATATCATCAGCTACAAATGGGCAATGGACTCGGACACAGTGCTGGTAGTTTTGTACGCTATGACAATCTGGCAATGTATCAGAGCCCGTCGATTAGCGGATTTAAGTTTGCTGCGGGTTACTCTTCTAACGTTGACAGCATGCGAACTGCAGAATCCGGCTTTGCAACGGCGGATAATACGAGGGCAATCACTGCGGGTTTGAGCTATCAGAATGGTCCACTGATGGCGTATTTTGCGTATGATCAGTTGAAGGCGTCTGACAAGCTTTCTGCTACCCAGAAAGATGCCACACCTCGTGCGTATTCCGTAGGCGGTTCTTACGATTTCGAAGTTCTGAAGCTGGCGCTGGCTTACGAGCGTACTACCGATGGCTGGTTCGCGGGTAAGAGTCTGGATTCAAATGCCTCTATTGGAAGTGTTCGTGGGACACCAACAAATGCATTTGTGAAGGGATTTAAGGCTAATTCGTACCTGGTTGCTGTCTCCGTTCCTTTCAACGAATCGAGTAGTATGTTCGGATCGTGGCAGCGAGTTAAGCCGAATAATAGCAATCTAACGGGTGGTGATTCAACCAGCAATACCTTTGCATTGGGATATACTTATGCGCTTTCGAAGCGTACTAACGTATACGCTGTAGGCTCATACACGAAAAATTATGCGTTCCTTAGTGATGCTAAGCTGACAACTGCCTCTATCGGTCTGCGTCACGCATTCTAACCCGTTCGCTTCGGATCAAAAGCCCCTTTGATCTGGGTGCGTGGCCACATGTTATGTGGCCACTTTTTTTGCGCATAACATCTGAGCTAGTCATGAGTGACAGTTATTTCGTCAGTTGTGCACTACCAGCGAAGCGAGTCGCAGTGGCAATTGGGCGATATGTGTTCATGTGATATCGAGGATTCTCAGAATTCGAGCCAACGAACAGGAGTTTTATAGTAAATGTCGGCGAATAGGAAGTGTGATCCAGATGTCGCGAAACCATTTTGATCAAGGCCAGGCATTGTAGCTACGCTGCACATGAGATATAAAACTATAAGCCCAATTTTAGGATATCAATCGAAAATTTCTTGTATGTTTATGGTTGCGACGTTAGCTACTATGGTGGATAGACGAGCATCGGCTACGCGCTGATAGTGAAAAATTGATTTGTACGGAATCACCCTAAAAATAAGAATGGGTACCGTAATTAATATTTTTCATATGGATTTAAATATTTTGACCATCGGGTATGGGGCAGTATGGTTCTTTTCTTCAAGCACTTCCGTTGTAGGAATAGCGCGCTATGTTGGTAACGCTTCGGCACTACACTTTGAATCGACCCCGGTTTTCTAGACAGTCCCGTTCTTCAAAAAATAACGCTTTTCGTATTCCACCGGCGGTAGCTGCTGCACATAGCCATGTCGTCGTTTACGGTTGTAAAACATTTCAATGTAGTCAAAGACGTCAGCCCTGGCCTGTTCCCGCGTGGGATAGACTTTTCGACGAATACGCTCGCGTTTGAGCAACTGAAAGAAGCTTTCTGCGACCGCATTATCAAAGCAATTGCCACGCCGACTCATGCTGGGCGTCAGCTTGTGATCGCGTAGGAAGTCACGCCAGTCGTGGCTGCCAAACTGACTGCCTTGGTCGGAATGAATGATCACCTCCCCGGCAGGGCGACGACGCCAGACGGCACTCAGTAATGCATTTAGAACGAGCTCTTTGTTGATCGTATTGCTCATGGACCATCCCACCACCTGACGGGAGAACAGATCCAGCACCACCGACAAATACAGCCACCCTTCATGTGTACGGATATAGGTGATGTCGGTTACCCAAGCCTTATTGGGCGCTGGCACATCAAACTGCTGTTGCAAGTGGTTGGGTGCTACAGCACTGGGCCGACCGTATTTGTGTCCAGGACGGCGTCGATATCCCGTTTGGGAGCGTATTCTGTTTTGGCGCATGAGTCGGGCGACGCGATGCCGACCGCAATGCTCGCCTATGTCACGCAAATCATGGGTGACCTTACGGTAGCCGTAGATACGGCCACTGTCTTCCCAGCTTTGTCGAATCAGCCTCAGTAACCGACCATCTTCTCTGGCCCGGCGACTCTCAGGATTGCGTCGCCACGCATAGTATCCGCTGGGATGGACCTTCAGTACTGAACACAGTCGGCGAACGGGATATTGTTCTGCGTGGTCCCGAATAAAGGCGTACTTCATTGGGACTGCTTCGCAAAGTACGCCGCGGCTTTTTTTAAGATATCGCGCTCTTCGGTAACACGCCGCAACTCTGCCTTTAGCCGACGAACCTCGCCCGCCTGATCAGCTTCCCGGCGCACTGCCGTGCAATCTGCTTGCCCATAGCGCTTACGCCACTGATACAGGCTGTGGGCACTCACTCCCAACCGCTCAGCAACATCGGCCACTCTGTGCCCACGCTCAGTCACCTGGCGAACGGCTTCGATCTTGAATTCTTCGGTAAATCGCTTCGGTTGTGCGCTCATGCTCATGACACCTCCAGATATCCTCATTATGAGGCAAATGGGTGTCTAGGGTAGCCGGGCCGATTCACTTTATTTTTGAGCCACGGTGCTCAATCGTGTATCCCATGCCGCGTACAGTATGGAGTAACTTTACAGGAAACGGGTCATCAATTTTTGCACGCAGCCTTCTAATCGCTACTTCAACAACGTTAGTATTGCTGTTAAAGTTCATGTCCCAAACTTGCTCAGCTAAGACCAACCTTGAGACAATCTCACCATGCCTGCGTAATAAGAAAGTAAGTAGATTAAATTCTTTTGCCGTAAGCTCGATTCTACGGCCTGCTCTAGAGACTCTCCGGCGAAGGATGTCTAGCTCCAAATCGTGCACTTTGAGTACGTTTTGGCCCATACCGAGTTCGTCGCTTGAAGTTCTTCTGCTCAATGCCTGTACGCGGGCTTGAAATTCAGAAAGAGCAAATGGCTTGAGCAGATAATCATCAGCACCTTGTTGCAGACCGCGAACACGGTCTTCTACGCTGGTTCTCGCCGACAGGATCATCACTGGAACTCTGTCTTGGTGGCGTATTCGGCGCAAAACCTCAAAGCCATCAATATCTGGCAGACCGATATCCAAGACAATAAGATCATATTGAGTCTCGGAGGATAGTTGTAAGCCGCTGATGCCATCTATGGCAATATCAGCGATATAACCGTTCTCGGTAAGACTCATACGTAAAGTTTCAACAAGTTTTTTTTCGTCTTCTATAAGAAGGATTTTCATTGGCAACATTATGAACTATTCTCTTTGGAAAAAATGAGCAAGAGTAAATCCAGCTCATTACCAGGTCGGTTTTGGTGGCAATGAAAATGCACATCTGCTGTTGAGGCAATATTGCATAAGCCATCATAAGTGATGACTATAGGCTTTCAGTATCGTCAGAAAGCAAACCTAATCATTACTAATTTGCAAAGCAAATGAATGTCTGGCGTCATATCTGTGAAAGATTTGAAGCTGTCATGCTGTATTAAGTAATGGGTATGTGTGTTTTATTGACCGCAGTCAACGCTTTGCTCGGATTTATTATATTTTTGGATGGAGCTTGATAAACTGAATCGACCAGGGTTTCGTAGACACCTTGCAGCCTAAAATTTAGGCACCTAGGAGGTGGATATGAGCAGTAAGCGATACACGGACGAGTTCAAGGCAGAAGCAGCCAAACAGGTCATCGAGCTGGGCCCGGCCAGTTCGGGAGGTTGCCGAACGGCTCGGAGTCAGCAGCTACACGCTATATGAATGGGTAAAGGCACGGCGCCGCTCCCCCGAGGCAAGGCAGATCGGGGGCATCGAGACTACCGAGATCCGGCGCTTGAAGGCCGAGCTGCGACGAGTCACTGAGGAGCGTGACATCTAAAAAAAGGCTGCCGCGTACTTTCCCAAGGGGTGAGGGCAAAGTACGTGTTCATGCAAGCGCACCTGAAGAAATTTCGCGTCTCCAGCATGTGCCGCATCCTGGGCGTTGAGCGCAGCGGCTTCTACGCCTGGCGCAAGCGCCCGGAGAGCGCACGCGCTAAGGACGATCGCCGGTTGACTGGCTTGATAAAGCAGTCATGGCTGGAGAGCGGCACGGTCTACGGCTATCGCAAAGTCACGCAAGATCTCCGCGATCAGGGTGAACGATGCACCAAAAACCGTGTCGCTCGACTGATGAACAGCGAGGGCGGCTTACGGGAACAGCTTAGCTATGGTCGCCGGTTTCGATCTCGTGCCGGACAGGTATTGGTCGTGGCGCCCAATCGACTGGACAGGCACTTCAATGTCCAGCGGGCCTACACGGCATCGGGTCACAGACATCACCTATATCTGCACCCATGAGGGCTGGTTGTACCTGGCAGAGGTCATCGACCTGTACTTGCGGCAGGTAGTCGGCTGGGCCATGGACGGTAGGATGCAGTCCGATCTGGTTTTGCAGCCACTACTGGTTGCCGTCTGGCGTCGAAAGCCGTTGCTCGGGCTGATGCTGTACTCTGACCAAGGCATCCCAGTTCACCAGCCAATAGTGCCAGGCACTGCTGAAAACACAAGGTATCGTTTGCTGCTTGAGCCGACACACGGCAACTGCCACGGCAAAGCCGTGGCTGAGAGCTTCTTCCAACTCTTAAATCACGAGCGCATCAAGCGTCGAGCCTACATGACTCGCGATGCAGCCCGAAGCGATATCTTCGTTTATATCGAGATATTTTACTGCCCTGTGCAAAGGCATAATTCCAATGCGGCCTATTTTCCGCGCGGTTTGAGGAGCAGGCTATTCTATCAGGCTCGTAAGCGTATACAGAACCGTAGTCGATTCACTGGCCATAGGTGGCAGAAGTAATTACTAAGCTAAATCACGATGTATGTTTACTAATAGTGAATCCAATCTGTGTGTGTCCGAGAGCTGACTCTACGAAAGGTTGACCTCCGTGCATTCTTGCAATAGCTGAAACTATCGCCAAACCCAGGCCGTGGTGGTTGGCATTGTCTGTTCTGGATGAATCTGAACGATAAAATCTATCAAATAGTCGCGTTAAATCAATCTCATTTATTTCGATGCCATAGTTGCAAACAGAGATTTTTACAAGGTTTTCATTTTCAGATGATATTTTTATAAGAACTTCGGAGTCCTTGTCACTGTATCTTACGGCGTTTGAAATTAAGTTTGAGACCGCGCGTTGAATAAGTGAGCGATCTACCTTTGCTATTGCATCGCCTGTTATTTTAAATAGCACGCCAGCTTCAAGAGCTTCCGCTTCATGGTAATCACTAACTTCAGAAATTAATTCATGTAAATTTGACATATGAACATAGCGTGCTTTTGCTCCGCGATCTGCATTAGATAAAAGGAGCATGTCATTAATAATCGCAGTCATTCTTTGCAGTTCTTCCAGGTTCGACCCTAGAATATCGTAAATCTCGTTTACTGGCCTCTTTGCAGCAAGTGCGAACTCAGTCTCACCAACGAGGTTGGCGAGAGGAGTTCTTAGTTCGTGAGCAACATCTGCATTAAAACCTTCCATTTGAATATAGGCTCGTTCAAGGCGATCTAGTAAGGCATTAAATTGAACAACCAGAGGCTTTATTTCTTCCGCAAGATTATTTTCATCTAACCTTTGGTTGATGTTGTCAGGTGAAATTTGAGTGGCTTGATATCTTAGTAATTTAAGTGGGCTAAGTGATTTTCTTACAATGAAATCGCCCAAAAACGAAACAACTAGTGCTCCTATAAGAGCACAAGAAAATAATGTCCAGGCGAGGGCTGCTCTCAGTTTTACATCGGATGTAGTATCAAGAAATAGCTCTGCGATCATTTGTTCGCTAGAATTTACAGGCGAGGGAATTGAAAAGCTGAGGCGCTTCAAGTTGCTGCTTGCGGTTTCTTGATGCTGTTCACCATATATATTTACCGGGCCCTCGGTCCCTTCAACAAAAAGGCGTAAGAAGAATTCAGAACGGCCATAAAAAAAATCTGTTAGCTTATGGTCTAGTGTATTAAAGTCTTTCTTTGCGGTGAATTCTGCTACGAGATGCTCAATAACTTCTCTTTTTTGGTGTAAAAGCGCTTCTTGCCGAGATTGTAGGCTGAGATTTGTCGAAATATACACGACCGTACAGACTATGCCTAACGCGACAAAAGTAAGTATTGCAAGCCGGCGTGATAACCATTTGCGCAATGAGATGGGAGACTTTTCTTCCATTATTCTTCTCTTAACTCTAATACATATCCCATGCCTCGAACGGTATGCAGCAACTTAATGTGGAATGGATCGTCCACTTTTCCACGCAATCTGCGTACTGCTACTTCGACGACATTAGTATTGCTATTGAAGTTGATATCCCATACTTGTTCTGCCAAATCGAGTCTTGAAAGAACCTCTCCTTTCTTACGCATCATTAATGCCAGCATCGCAAACTCTTTGGCTGTTAGATCTAAACGAATTCCATTTCTAGTTGCTCTTCTACGTAATAAGTCTAGCTCTAGGTCTCCAACCTGCAAGATATTTTGTTTTGGCGATTCTGTTATATTGCTTCCACGTCGACGTCCAAGAGCAAGAACTCTAGCTAATAGCTCTGAAAGGGCAAAAGGTTTTACAAGATAATCGTCTGCACCGTCTTGTAAGCCTCTAACTTTATCCTCTACCTTATCTCTAGCTGTGAGCATAAGAACAGGAACTCGATCTCTCTTACGTAGATCAGTGAGAACTGTAAAGCCATCTTTTTCAGGCAGCATCACATCGAGAAGAATCAAGTCATATTGAATCTCTTGCGCCAGATGAAGCCCGCTAACCCCGTCATACGCGACATCAACCACGTGATTGTGCTCGGACAGTGCTCGTTTGAGATACTCTGCTAACTTACGCTCATCCTCAATAACAAGAATTTTCATTTGTATTGCCTCTAGATTTACTTCATAAATCTGATATGAATGGAAAGATATCTCAGAAGGTTGTCCGTAGATCAGAAATATCGTGTGGCTGTATTATTATGCAGACTATTGATTGAATATTCATATGAGCCATAGTTCGGTCTTGGGATGTGCGGTCACAACATTCTAAGATGTGGAAACCATCACAAAACAGTCGTCAAGATTACGAATTTGTAATCTTTGGGCCTTGCCGCTTGGTTCGGATCTACCTATCCATACTGCAAGAGAAAATCTAGTTGGCCCGTTTTTCGCCACATGAAGATATGTAGGATGGCAGCGAAGTCAGACGAATTTCCATCCATGAAGGATGCTTCCTTATGAGCAAGCCTTGACAGTAGTTCGCAAAGTAATTTCTCCATTGTCAAATATTTGCCCAAAAAAGGTAAGGCTGTGCGGCCATGGCCAACTGTTTTTGGGCAACTGTCCAGCCCTGTTTGGTTGCTTGTTATTGTAGGACGACATCCGCAGCTTGATGTTACGCTTCACCAGATACAAGTCCGGATAACTATTTGTACTGTATGGTCGTGTCGAGCTGATCGACATAGACTCTCTACTGCGTGCGGCTCGGCTAGGTGTACTCGATCCTAATGAGTCATATGCTCGCCAACTTCTCTATGGCCATACTCAGGAATTCTGGGCCTTGGCGGAACGCATGGACTACGATCTTCCTCTCAAGCAGAGGGCTGCAAGAAGAAGATTGTGCTTTAGGATCGTCAACCACGCTTGATTCACGCCGGTCGGTACGTCCAACGATCTTAGTGCGGAGCGAACCTTGACGGGCAGGTTCAATATGAGCATGAGATTGATTCTGTCCATACACTCATGCTTCCCACTGAAGCCACGTGCATTGCGTAGATAAAAAAGTCAGTCCAAGACCCAGTTACGGCGATTGAGCGTCAGGCGGAGAGGTCAACCGCCGATTTCGTCGTTCTCTTCGTCCATTTCACAACATACAGACAGTCGATGTGGCTAACTTGGAAACCTGGCTGGCGACTTAGAGCAGTCGGCGTCGCTCTTGCATGCCTCATGGGGCATCTCGCGGCAGACAGTCTTGTTGTTTCTTTATTGGGTTCTTGTGTCAAGATCTTGTCCTTGGGATTAGCCTTAACGTATATCTTGAGCAGTCAATCGTTCTTCACATCAGCGGTCTTCTCATAATTTCGGCTGTCCATTAATCTTGACATCTTTATGTGATAGAAATCAAGAATAAGAAAACCCCTGTTCCGACTGCGACATCTATGTGGAGAGAATGCTTATTGATCACAGCTACGGATGATTTCTTAAATATATGGTTGCTATTTATTCAAGAGTTTTATCTTCAAAGATTACAGATAACAATCATGAAGATTACATTTATGTCTGAATTCTTGATATTAATATTTATTACATAAACGATGGGTTGAATGGATGATTCCTCAGGTCGCGTATCGAGGTTTTTCATTCAACTGCCATTTTTTTTGTTGGTTAATATTAGGAACTCACATGCGTAAATCAGCATTTGCAATTATATTGGCAAGCTTTACTGCTTCATCGGTTCAGGCCGGCGTCTGTCAAGGTAGTTGGAACATGAGTTACGCGGCTTCTAATACTTTCTGATCTTGGGTAAATGATATTTCCTTCTCGGGATTCAGCCAGACGCTACCGATGGGTTGCCAGTTACGGGTGTTCCCCGACCAGCGCGCAGGGTGTTGAGCACGAGCCACCTGATACAGCGCATGACGTCGCGCAAGTATGGCGTGATCCTGGCCGGCATGGCGCTGAGCAGGCGTGACGTAACGGATTTCGCTGTGACGATGAAGGTCGTTGTACCCATGCACGAATTGCCCCACCCACTTACGAGCGTTAACCAGGTCTGCGAAGCCAGACGCCGGGAACGTAGGATGATATTTGCAGGTGCGAAACAAGGACTCAGAGTAGGCGTTATCGTTCGAGACGCGCGCACGGCTGTGCGAGGGTGTGACGCCTAATTCTTCAAGCTTGGCATGGATGGTCGAGCCTTTCATGGCCGAACCGTTATCGCCGTGTAATACCAAGGGGTGGTGGGCGCATTGCTCACGTAGCACGGCGCGTTGAATGACATGGGCGCTGTTGGCCATGTTTTCCGATTCAAAGACTTCATGGCCCACGATCTTGCGGCTGTAGATATCGATGATCAGATACAGATAGAGGAACTGGCCGCGAACCCGTGTGGGCAGATACGTCACATCCCAACTCCATACGGCGTTCGGATGGTCGGCACGATGGCGACGGGGTGGCCCCTTGTGCCGAGGCGCCGCCTGTCGACCGCGCCGGCGCTGTTCTCCCGCCGCATGCAGAATGCGGTAGAAGCTCGACTCCGAGGCCAGATAGCGCTGCTCATCATCCAGTAGTCGCGCCACGATCTGCGCTGGGGGCAAGCTCGCGAACTGCGGCTGGTGGCAGACGTCCAACACCGCTTCACGTTCTTTTTGACTCAGCGCATGGGAAGGGGTCGGTCGTATGGCGTGGGGCCGTTTATCCTCACCTCCACCGGACCAGCGCCGGTAGGTGTTCTGTCCGATCCCCAGCTCAGCACAGACGCTACGCAGGCGAGCCCCGCTTGCCACGGCTTCATTGACCAATTCCACAATTCGGCGGCGATCTATGGCATTGGTCATTTTTCCTCGTCCCCCCAGATCGCCTGAACTTTTTTTCGCAGCACCAGTAGCGCTGCCGTTTCAGCCAACGCTGCCTCCTTGCGGCGCAGCTCCCGTTCCAGCTCTCGAATCCGTTTACGTTCGGCCTTGGTCGATTCCGATTGCCGCTCTGCCGCCAGGTCAGACTGGTCATTGGCCTGCTCACAACTGGCGCGCCAACGGCGAATCTGTTCGGGATACAAACCACGACGCCGACAGTATTCAGCCAACTCCTCTTCAGTCAGCGCGGCCGTCTCCAGCACAGCATTGAACTTCTGCTGGGAGCTCCAGCCTTCCGTGGTCGGCGATGCGTTCGGCAGCAAACGACCCGTGCGACGGGCTTGTTTGCGCCAGTTATACAGCGTAGCAGCCGAAATACCTTCTTCGGTCGCCAGCTCGCTGACCGTACGGTTGTAGGGCGCCTCCAGCTTGGCCAGGATGGCCTCACGGCGCTCAGGGGAATACTTCATGGGAACCTTCTCACTGCCCCGGGTTGGATATTCAAACTCTAACATCTGTAGAGGTTCCAACTAGTCTGGCAGCGGGGGAGGCAAACGAATCGCTTACGCTGTATGGCTTGGTAGATGGGGGGGGTGGGTATACTCGGTTTGAGAGTGAAAGTGGCAAGGCATCTAGGAGTGGTATGTGGGATGGTGGGCAATCAAGTAATCGCTGGGGGATTCGTGGTGTTGAAAATCTCGGAGATGGGCTTTCCGCGGCTTTTAATCTCGAAGGGGGGTTTAGTCTAGCAGATGGAAAACAAGGGCAAAGCGGTAGGCTTTACGGAAGGCAAGCTACGCTTGCTTTAAAATCTGAATCTATAGGTGAGCTAGCCTTCGGTCGTCAAGGAAATATCGGGTATCATTGGTTGACTAGTGTGGCAACACCATTTGGAAATAATTTTAATCAAGCAAGATCCGCCGGAACATTCAGTGTGGCGGAAGTACGCTACGATAATCAAATACAGTATAAATCAGCAAAATTGTCAGGATTTCAATTTGGATTGGGATACTCTTTTAATGCTGATGGTGAGCAGCGGTATACAGTAGATGGGAATTCAAATCAAAATGTTCGTGCTCTTACTGCAGGTGTGCGTTATGAATCGGGTCCGCTATCGGCTGTTGTCACATATGATCAATTGAAGGATGCGGGTAACAATTCCGGAACTACAGCGAAATCATGGAATCTTGCCTCTAGTTATGATTTCGAGGTATTGAAAGTTCACCTTGGGTTTGGTATTACCAATGATGGATGGTTTGGTACGCCTTCTCAACTGAGAAATTCTGATCTATCAATTGGAAGTATCAAAGCTTTCAATGATGGATTTCGCGCATATTCATATAGCGTAGGGGTGAGCATTCCAACAGGAACAGGTGGAAAAATTCTTGCCGGTTGGGGGGGGGTGTCTCCGCGTAAGAATGGAGTTGCTTATCTTGGTAGGAATCTGGCAACGCAACAGATCATAAGCTTGGCATATAGTCATAAGCTCTCGTCTAGAACGTCGGCGTATGTCTTAGGAACCTATGGTAAGAATATTGCATTAGTCGCTGGAAATAAAACCCAGTCGTTTGGTGTTGGTTTGCGTCATAGCTTTTAGTAACGCTCTAGCGCTCTAGCGCTGTAGCGATGTTGTGACATCTTTTGGTGCGCGCATACTCTTGATAAAGGGGGAGTGCGCGTACCATGATGTTCTGGGTGTTTGTATATCGGTAATGCCTCCGTTCTTACTGGGCAGCAGAAGTAGAACTGATGCGGACATGCTCAGCCGCTGCTTTGGTGTGAACCCTCCCAATGCCATATTCCGGCGTTCGTGATTGTAGGACCATATCCAGCGCGTGGCGTGGTCCTGCGCATGCACCAGGTCTTCCGACTCGTACTGTGACAGCCATTCGTACGTGTCCTTGTTAGCAAGTGCTGAGGCGGGTGAGCTCTGTACTACTCTACCGTCGATATGCTGTGAGTTCACATCAGGCGTTCAGTTGGTAGGCGATATCGTTTAAATAATAATTTGCCTTGATGTAACGCCCAAAAAAAACCGGGCACAGCAATTTCTTGCTGTGCCCGGCGACGTTAACCACTCCCATCGCGGAGGTTGGCTCTCGTCTACGGAAACTAGTCTAACGAACTAAGGCAGTGAAAGTGAATTTACTGGTTTGTTCCTTATGATTCGTAGTGCATGTGAAGAATTATAGAGAAGCGATCAATACAGATTGCGAACATCAAAATTACTTTTTTGTTATGAAAATATCATATTAATAGGCTGGTGTTCTTCTGGGCTTCAGGTCAATATTGCGTTGGTTATCGTTTTCGTGGTCAATGATGATTTCAACTCTTCATAGAAGGTATGATCGGCGTATAATTTTTCAGTTATTGCGTTTTTCTTTAATTGGCGGTCTAGCAACTATTATTCATTGGTTCGTCGCATCCTTAGTATACAAATATTCTGGGCTAAATTTGAACTTGTCAATATTAATTGGCTGGTCTTTTGCTGTGTTTGTTTCTTTCTTTGGGCATTGCTATTTAACTTTTGTGCATTCCTCTAAGGTCGGGTTGAGTGTATTTTGGCGTTTTTTCGTTGCATCAATGTTCGGTTTTCTTGTGGGGCAACTTATAGCAATCGTAGGAAGTAAATGGCCTGTTTATTATCAATATGCCATTGTTCTTTCGGCAATTTTTCCGGCATTTATTTCATTTTTTTTGGGAAAATTATGGGTTTTTAAATAGCACCAGAGTCAGCGGGGCTGGATTTCAACGAGTGTCCGATATAAATGATAAGTGTGTAATTGATTGTTTGGTTTCGCGAGGATTGCCGAATTGTCATTTTTGGGTCGCGATTGTGACGCTATCAGTTGAGTAAAGTGAGGCTTGTCGTGTCACTGTGCCGTGAGATCCATCACGAAGTCTGCTTTTCGTGTGTTCGGCAACTTAGTGGCTGTTTAAATTCTTCCGGCTTGCTACTTCCTATGCGCTTAAAAGCATTAACAATATTGCTACTTGCTGCGAATGTTTTGTTGCTTCCCCAACTTGGGGCTCAGCCCGCCAACGAAAAAATAGCAGAAAAACGAGCTAACTCCCAGAAAATATTAAGTTTGAAAGACGCAGTTGCTGTGGCTCTTGAGGTGAATCCACAGTTATCAGCTTCGCGTTATGGGTTTGAGGCTACTCGGGGGCTGGCCGACCAAGCAGGTCTTCTACCCAATCCGATTCTTGAGGTTAGCGTGGAGGATCAACAACGATCAACCCGAACGACTACTACCGCCTTGAGTATACCGATTGAGTTGGGCGGCAAACGTGCGGCAAGAAAATCGGCGGCGCGACTGAACAGCGAGGTGGCTGGCCGGAAGTATGAAATTGCGAAGGCTGATGTACGAGCTGCAGTTACCGCGCGATTTTTCGACGTTGCTGTTGCTCAGGAACTGGTGCGAGTCAGCCTGGAAATGCAAGAGATTGCACAGAATGCACTGCGCATAGCAATCAAGCGAGTCGAGTCGGGGAAGGTTGCCCCGTTAGTGCGCAATCGTGCGGAAGTTGAATTGACCAACGCGCGTATGGAACTTCGTCAGGCAGAGAGTGATCTGATCGCCGCCAAGCATGAGCTGGCTTTGTTGATGGGAGAGTCGAACGTCACTTTTGATTCGGTCCAGGCCTGCATCAAAGATCTGCCGCCTCGCCCCACGTTGGATGAATTAAAAGCAAGCTTACAGACGTCGACTCGCTTTGTTGCGGGAAAGCTGGCGGTTGAGGCCAGTGCAGCAGAGCTGGAAGTTGAGAAGAGTAAACGGTATCCCGATATCACGTTGACAGGCGGGGTGTCAAGAGATAACGAGGTAGGACGAAACAAGGTTCAGATCGGCGTTTCTATTCCGTTGCCTTTGTTCGATAGAAACCAAGGCAATGTATATGCTGCAAAAATGCAATCCTACCAGGCGCAGGACAACTACAGAGAAATGCAGACGCGTTTGACGGCTGACTTACTGCGTGCTGTATCCCGCTACGATGTTGCCGAATCAGCGGCACGAGACTATGTCGAATCAGTACTCCCCAATTCTAGAAAAGCATATGAAGCTGCTCGAAAAGGGCTTGAAGCAGGGAAGTTTGGCTATCTAGAGGTTTTGGACGCGCAACGTGCGCTGTCCGCCAGTAGCACTGCCTACTTGATGACGCTATCACAGGCATTTCAAGCCCGTGCAGATATTGACCGACTTATTAGCCGATGAGTAAGAAAATGAACTTTAGCCGACTCCATAAACACAATATTCTTCTCATCGCACTTGCGCTGGCATCCATGTTGTTTATATCCATACCTGCCATGTCGGCGTCAACCCAAGATGATCATAGTTTGTCCGAGCATGAATCTGGTATTACGGGCCCCAATGGTGGGCAACTGGCACAAGACGACGACGATACCCTAGAGGTTAACTTGGTAGAAGAGGGCGGGGAAGCGCATCTCGTGCTCTGGGTGTCTTCAGGGGGGAAACCTGTTCGTGTAAATGACGTTTCAGCAAAAGCTGTCCTGACGCGACCTGGGGGAGAAGTGCAGACAATAAGGATGCAGGCTGTCGGAGAATACTTGAAAAGTACGGAACCAATCTCAGAACCTCACTTCTTTGAGGTAGATGTTGAAGTTTCATGGGAGGGTCGCCAAGAGCCTCTCAAAGTAAGCATGCACAAAGAGGAGGGTTTGATTTCCTTGAGTAAGGAGCAAATCGTTGGGGCCGGATTAGAGATTAGCGAAGTTGGATCGGCCAATCTGGAAAATCGTGTGCGTTTTCCAGGTGAAATAAAATTCAATGCAGACTGGACCGCTCGTATTGTGCCGCGCGTTTCCGGTGTCGTGCAGCAAGTATCGGCTGATCTAGGCCAAACAGTCAAAAAGGGGGATGTGCTTGCTACGCTGTCTAGTTCTGTGGTTGCTGACTTACGTAGTGAGTGGTTGGCAGCGAGCAGACGCCGTGAGCTGGTAGCCGCAGCGTATCGTCGCGAGCAGAAACTATGGAAAGAGCAGGTTTCCGCTCAACAGGACTATCAGCAGGCCAGGACAGCTTTGCAGGAAGCTGATATCGCAGTTCAGAACGCCGCTCAGAAACTTTTGGCTATCGGTGCGCAGCCGTCATCTAAAGAACTCAGTCTTATCGAGATTCGTGCTCCCTTCGATGGAGTAATTGTCGAGAAAGATATCGCTTTGGGTGAAGCGCCTTCGGATTCAGAGAGTGTTTTTACTATATCCGACTTGAGCTCCGTATGGGCAGAGTTTGTCATAGCGCCAAAAGATATTCAGTTGGTTAAAGTCGGTGAAAGTGCCCGTGTAAGTTCCACTTCATTTGCCGGAGAAGCTGCAGGCCGAGTTTCATACATCGGGTCCTTGGTCGGGCAGCAAACCCGCGCGGCTACTGCGCGTGTCGTACTGAAGAACCCTGACATGGCCTGGCGTCCTGGCTTATTTGTGACGGTCGAAGTAGTAGTGGAGAGCAGCAATGTCTCTTTGGCAGTCGGCAATGAAGCTATCCAGACCATAGATGAGGAGTCAATCGTTTTTGTTGAGGTGCCTGGTGGATTTCTTGCTCAGCCGGTAAAACTTGGTAAGGCGTCATCTGATAGCACTGAGATTCTGACTGGTTTGAAGCCAGGTATGCGCTATGTGACAGCTAATGCCTTCGTGTTGAAGTCCGAGCTCGGTAAGGCTTCGGCCGATCACGCTCATTGAACGGGGCGTGACATGTTTGATCGACTTATTCAGTTCGTAGTTGAGCAACGGTGGCTGGTTTTCCTCGCTACGCTGGGAGTGGCCGCGCTCGGAGTTTTCAATTATTCCCGCCTTGCTATCGATGCTGTTCCCGACATAACCAACGTTCAGGTTCAGATTAACGCCAGCGCACCTGGCTATTCGCCACTTGAAACTGAACAGCGAATTACTTACCCAATCGAAACGGTGATGGCTGGCCTACCGGGGCTGCAGCAAACCCGCTCCCTCTCGCGGTACGGACTTTCCCAGACGACGGTCGTATTCGAGGATGGCACTGATATCTATTTTGCTCGCCAATTAGTAAATCAGCGGTTGCAGGAAGCTAAAGAGAGTTTGCCAGAAGGCATCACACCTATTATGGGACCGATTTCGACGGGACTAGGAGAAATCTTCCTATGGACGGTTGAGGCCGAACCAGATGCAAAGAAACCTGATGGCAAGCCTTATACGTTGACCGATTTGCGGGAACTGCAAGATTGGGTAATTAAGCCTCAGTTGCGCAATGTGCGAGGGGTAACGGAGATTAATACTATTGGCGGCTACGCTAAGGAGTATCTCGTGGCGCCAGATACTGAACGACTTTCGTCATATGGTCTGTCGTTGGCAGATATCCTAACCGCTATCGATCGAAATAATAGTAATGTTGGTGCTGGTTATATCGAGCGAAAAGGTGAACAATACCTTATTCGTGCGCCTGGCCAAGTGAAGTCAATATCCGATATTGAAAACACATTACTAAAGACCGTTGATGGGCAGGCGATCCGTGTGCGGGATGTGGCTGAGGTGTCAATAGGTCGAGAATTACGTACAGGTGCAGCTACAGATAACGGTAGAGAAGTTGTGCTCGGCACCGCCTTCATGTTAATTGGAGAAAATAGCCGAAATGTTTCTCAAGCGGTTTCGAGTAGGCTGGAGGAAATCAACAAGACACTTCCGGAAGGTGTCTCAGCTATCACTGTCTATGATCGTACAAACCTCGTGGATAAGGCAATTGCGACGGTCAAGAAAAATTTGCTGGAAGGCGCGGCGCTAGTCATCGTGATCCTGTTCATTTTTCTCGGCAATTTACGTGCAGCACTTATCACAGCGATGGTCATACCGCTGTCCATGTTGTTCACGTTTACTGGGATGGTGAGCTATAAAGTCAGTGCAAATCTGATGAGTCTTGGGGCATTAGACTTTGGCATCATCGTGGATGGGGCTGTTGTGATCGTCGAAAACTGCGTGCGACGTCTCAGTCATGCTCAGGAGCGGTATAGTCGTCCATTGACCAAAAGCGAACGCTTTCAGGAAGTATTTGCGGCAGCACGCGAAGCTCGTAGACCTTTGCTGTATGGTCAACTCATCATTATGGTCGTGTACCTGCCAATCTTCGCGCTCAGTGGTGTCGAAGGCCGGATGTTCCACCCCATGGCATTGACCGTGGTAATGGCCTTGCTTGGCGCAATGATCCTGTCTGTCACCTTTGTGCCAGCTGCGGTTGCGATGTTCATGGGAAAGAAAATTTCTGAAAAAGAAATACGGATAATGACATGGGCGCGACGTCGCTATGAACCTCTACTTGATTTTGCGCTGCATCGTACACCTGTTTTGCTGGGTGGAGCGATAGCATTTCTCTTGATCTGCGGATTCATTGCATCGAGGTTGGGGAGTGAATTTATTCCCAATCTGAATGAAGGGGACATGGCGATCCAAGCCTTGCGAATTCCGGGAACCAGTTTAACTCAATCAGTTAACATGCAAAAACAAATTGAGGTTCGGCTTAAAGAAAAATTCCCTGAAATCGAGCGTGTTTTTGCTCGTACCGGCACAGCTGAAATTGCGTCTGACCCAATGCCGCCAAATATTTCTGATGGCTATATCATGCTTAAGCCAATCGACGAGTGGCCAACTCCCCGCAAGAGCCATGCTCAATTGCTTGAGTTAGTTCGTGAAGAGGTATTGAAACTTCCAGGAAACAATTATGAATTTTCTCAGCCAATTCAGTTGAGATTCAATGAGCTGATTTCTGGGGTGCGCAGTGACGTTGCCGTCAAAATTTTTGGTGACGACAATGAGGTGTTGAACAGGACCGCAGCCGAAGTGGCCGAGGCTCTCCAGATGATTGAAGGCGCGTCTGAAGTTAAGGTCGAGCAGACAACAGGTCTACCCGTACTGACAGTATCAATCGATAGAGTCAAAGTAGCACGTTATGGTCTAAGTGTTACCGATGTGCAGGACACGCTGGCAACTGCCGCAGGCGGCCGCCAGGCAGGTACCTTTTTTCAGGGTGATCGACGCTTCGATATAGTGGTGCGGCTACCCGAGCAAGTCAGAGAAAACATTGATGCGCTCAAAAATATTCCAGTTGCATTGCCGAGAGCGGAGGATCAGTTACAAAGTGCATATATTCCCTTGTCAGAGCTTGCAACGTTCAATCTTGCCCCTGGACCCAATCAGGTTTCTCGTGAGGATGGAAAGCGTCGCATCGTAGTCAGTGCCAACGTGCGCGGGCGCGATCTTGGTTCTTTCGTGAACGAAGCGGAAGAGGTTATTGCGGAGAAGGTGCAGATACCGGCTGGTTACTGGACTGCTTGGGGAGGTACTTTCGAACAGCTTGAGTCCGCGACTAAGAGACTTCAAATCGTTGTACCTGCTGCCTTGTTGCTTGTTTTTGTACTGCTCTTTGCTGTGTTTGGCAACATTAAAGATGGTCTGCTTGTATTCACTGGAATTCCATTTGCTTTGACAGGAGGCATTCTTTCCTTGTGGTTGAGAGGAATTCCCTTGTCCATTACTGCTGCAGTTGGATTCATTGCGCTGTGCGGCGTGGCAGTGCTCAATGGTCTAGTGTTGTTGTCATTTATCCGTTCTTTACGGGACGAAGGCAGGTCCTTGGATGCTGCAGTGAGGGAGGGAGCGTTGACCCGACTGCGTCCGGTTCTAATGACTGCACTGGTGGCTTCCTTGGGATTTATTCCCATGGCGATTGCCACTGGCACCGGCGCAGAGGTACAGCGACCACTGGCCACGGTGGTGATTGGTGGAATTATTTCCTCTACCATCCTGACTCTATTGGTTCTCCCCGCGCTGTACCGTCTTGCTCATCGCAAAGATGAAAAAGTTCAAGAGCTCGTTGAGTCAGCGGTATAGAAACTGAAAGCTTAGGAAGGTTCATCCTTCCTAAGCTTTCGTAAATGTAATCCTAAAGTCCGGTTCGTGTCGTAGATAAAAAAATAAAGTAGCGCCCTTATTCCTTGTAATTAGGGCTCCATATTCTGCGCATTTTTAGATTCGCAGTGGCGAAGGTGGTTTCGTCTTAAGAGTATGTAGTTCATTCTCTTTGATGTGGACATGTATTCGCAAATTTTTGCATTTATTCTAGCGTCCTTTTCTCTATTGTCATTAGGCCGATTCGGCTTAGTTGTTTGGCAATGGCGACGGGTTAACGAGTCACAGGGGATGTGGAGCATACTTAGGGGTGGACTAAGAATAGACGCGCATCTGATTGCCATATGTGTAGCACCTGCGGTGCTTGTGGCTCCCTGGTTGTCGGGCTCTAATGTGGCTGCTGCGGTCATTGGCGCTTGGTTTCAGATGGCTTGGATACTCATCTGCTTGCTTGAATTGTCTACTCCTCTGTTTATTGTTGAATATGATACGCGTCCGAATCGACTTTATGTAGATTATTTGAAGCATCCGAGAGAAGTCTGTGGCATGATCTGGAAAGGCTATAAGACAGTGGCGGTTCTGGTTGTTGCAGGACTGCTTTTTTTGTCTGTTATGGGTCGTTTCCTGTTTACAGCTTGGGGACCAGGTTTCTCGCCGTCGGGGCTCATAGAGCAGAGCGGAATATTGTTGGCTAGCAGCTTGCTGGTTTCTCTGGCAATTCGAGGTACGCTACGTCATCGGCCTATCAACCCGTCAACTGTGGCATTTTGCAGCGATCCGCTGCTTAATGCTTTAGCCCTAAATTCTTTGTACAGCGTGGCGTACGCCGTCTACAGTATGAAGAATGAGAGATCACCCGCAGATGCCTACGGGGAACTGCCTGAGCAAGAAGTCATAGCCTTGATACGTCGGCAAGCCTTCATGTCACCGACAATCGATTCGGCGCAGATTCCCACCTTGCATAAGCATGGATCAGTGACTGTACATCGCGATCCTACCCCCCGACATATTGTGCTAATTGTCGAGGAAAGCTTAGGTGCTAAATACACCGGCCATCTAGGCGGTTTGCCTCTGACTCCAAACCTTGATGCGTTAAGCGATGAAGCTTGGACATTTACACGAGCCTATGCCACAGGTACTCGTTCGGTGCGAGGTCTTGAGGCGCTTGTGGCCGGATTCCCTCCTTCACTCTCGGACGCCGTACTCAGGTTGCCGGGTGCGCAGTCGCGCTTCTTCACTTTGGCTCATCTGCTTAAAAACCAAGGATACCGCTCGCGTTTTATTTATGGAGGTGAGGCGCATTTCGACAACATGAAGGGTTTCTTTCTTGGCAACGGATTCGAGGAATTGCATGATCTCGAAACATTTCGCCATCCTAAGTTTGTAGGAACGTGGGGGGTGAGTGACGAGGATATGTTTGATCGTCTTCACACCCTACTTTCCGAACGATCTGTGCAGCCGACCTTTACTTTGGCTTTTTCTGTCTCCAACCACTCCCCTTGGGAGTATCCCTCTGGCCGTATCTTGCCGCAAGGTGAGCCGGCAACAGTGGAGAATACTGTTCGCTATGCTGATTGGGCTCTTGGCCGCTTCTTCGAGCAGGCTCGTCGCAGTTCGTATTGGGATAACACCCTATTTCTTGTCGTAGCAGATCATGAGGCAAGGGTCGGCGGTCAGCAGCTAGTACCGGTAAAATATTTTCACATTCCCGCGATGATTCTGGGTGGTGGTGTAAAACCACGCGTGGACAAACGCATTGTGAGTCAAATTGACTTGCCAGTTACTCTTTTGTCCATGTTGGGGATAGAGACAGAGCACCCGATGATTGGTCATGATCTAACAGACCGACAAGCAGGAGGGCGGGCGCTGATGCAGTATGGCGAGAACTTCGGTTATCTCAAAGGTGATCAATTGGTCGTTCTCGAGCCGAACCGCCCTGCGACACAATGGCGCTACACAATTTCTAATGATTTGATTGCGGTACTCCTGGATGAGCAATTACGCCGTGAAGCATTGGCGCATGCTTTGTGGCCTGATCTTGCTTATCGGACAGGAAGCTATACGCTTCCAACGTTGAGAAGCGTATAGCAAACGAATACCATGAATTGATCGATAAATATTTCGCTGTGAGATATATATCTAATACTATGAATCTTGAAGATTGTCAGAAGGGTAAAAATGAGAAATTCTGAGAGGAAGAGCCCATTCAAGAGTCATGGTGGAATTGCGCGGATAGGCAATGCATTTTCTTACTCGGTGTCTGGGCTTAAAGCGGCATTCTTGAATGAGGCGGCATTTCGCCAGGAACTTTTATTATTCGCATTTCTATTACCTCTATCCTTTGTCGTGGGGCAAACCTTCTATCAGTGCATATTGTTGATTCTTGTCTTGTGTTTGGTGTTGGTTGTAGAACTGATCAACAGTGCGATTGAAGCTGTTGCCGATTCTGTCTCACTAGAATGGGATGCCAGATTAGGCCGTGCGAAAGACTTAGGCAGCGCGGCGGTCATGTTATCGATCCTTTGTGCAGCTAGCGTGTGGTTAGCGTTCATATACAAGCGGATATTCTGACAATAGCTTGCCATGATGGTGGGTTCGGGTTGAACGGCCATGAAACAGTTGTGGAGGCTATGGATGACGAAATTTAAGTCTCTTAAAGCATTACGTATATGTAATTTTGAAGTCTGACTGCTGTCGTGCTCACGTCTATAGAGTATTGTTTTTTTATTAGACCCAATATTTTATGAGCACGATCCAGACTGGTAGCAAAGCTGAGCCTCCCGATGCTGGCGCAGTAAAGTTATCAATAATAATCCCGTTTTTGAACGAACAAGAGGTTTTGCCGCACTGTCACGCAAGGTTAAGCTCCGTTTTGAATGTGATGGGGGAGCAATATGAAATACTTTACGTTGATGATGGAAGCTCTGACGATAGCGTAGCCACCCTTGTCAATATTACGCGTGAAAGCACTAAAACGAAAATTATTCGGCTGAGTAGAAATTTTGGAAAAGAGGCCGCCATGAGCGCTGGGCTTGCCCACGCCTCAGGTGATGCCGTCATTGTGCTGGATGCAGATCTGCAAGATCCCCCTGAGCTAATTCCAGATATGGTGACTGCGTGGAAGGCCGGAGCGGACATAGTCGCAATGCGGCGGCGATTCCGCGATGGCGAGGGATGGTTCAAGCGCCTTTCAGCGTATGCGTTTTATCGTATTTTGAACCGATTGAGTAGACCAGCAGTCCCATCCGATACTGGCGATTTTCGTTTGATGAGCCGGCGAGTCGTTGATACCTTGCTGCAATTGCGGGAGCGATGCAGGTACATGAAGGGGCTATATGCCTGGATTGGATTTCCAACAACCATTATTGAATATGATCGGGAACGGCGGGCGGCAGGAAAGACGAAATGGAATTACCTTTCTTTGCTTGGGCTCGCCTTTGAGGGCATTACCTCATTCTCGACGAAGCCTTTAAGATGTGCAACCATCATTGGTGCATTCGCGGCGCTCCTTGGTGGTTCTTTCGGATTTTGGATTATCTTCAAGACAATTTTCTTTGGTGAAGATGTTCCTGGGTATCCGTCAATGATAGCTGCCATCACTCTCTTGAGCGGCATCCAGTTGTTAACCATAGGATTGCTTGGAGAGTATGTCGGAAAAACATACATAGAAGCGAAACAGCGGCCGGTTTACGTTGTGCGAGACGTGATCGAGTCACCTTTGCAAAGCATTGTCGACCCCACGGCAGGAAATGGGGGCGGCATTGCTTATTACTAATCGCCGTTTTATATGTGCGCTGGCTGTTATAGCCTTGGCGCGACTGTTTGGCATGATCGTCATGCCACTCATGGATACGTCAGAGCCACGCTACGCCGAAATAGCTAGGATTATGGCAGAGACAGGGGATTGGATTACTCCCTGGTTTGAGCCAGGAATACCGTTCTGGGGTAAGCCTCCGCCGGCGTCTGTCAAGGTAGTTGGAACATGAGTTACGCGGCTTCTAATACTTTCTGATCTTGGGTAAATGATATTTCCTTCTCGGGATTCAGCCAGACGCTACCGATGGGTTGCCAGTTACGGGTGTTCCCCGACCAGCGCGCAGGGTGTTGAGCACGAGCCACCTGATACAGCGCATGACGTCGCGCAAGTATGGCGTGATCCTGGCCGGCATGGCGCTGAGCAGGCGTGACGTAACGGATTTCGCTGTGACGATGAAGGTCGTTGTACCCATGCACGAATTGCCCCACCCACTTACGAGCGTTAACCAGGTCTGCGAAGCCAGACGCCGGGAACGTAGGATGATATTTGCAGGTGCGAAACAAGGACTCAGAGTAGGCGTTATCGTTCGAGACGCGCGCACGGCTGTGCGAGGGTGTGACGCCTAATTCTTCAAGCTTGGCATGGATGGTCGAGCCTTTCATGGCCGAACCGTTATCGCCGTGTAATACCAAGGGGTGGTGGGCGCATTGCTCACGTAGCACGGCGCGTTGAATGACATGGGCGCTGTTGGCCATGTTTTCCGATTCAAAGACTTCATGGCCCACGATCTTGCGGCTGTAGATATCGATGATCAGATACAGATAGAGGAACTGGCCGCGAACCCGTGTGGGCAGATACGTCACATCCCAACTCCATACGGCGTTCGGATGGTCGGCACGATGGCGACGGGGTGGCCCCTTGTGCCGAGGCGCCGCCTGTCGACCGCGCCGGCGCTGTTCTCCCGCCGCATGCAGAATGCGGTAGAAGCTCGACTCCGAGGCCAGATAGCGCTGCTCATCATCCAGTAGTCGCGCCACGATCTGCGCTGGGGGCAAGCTCGCGAACTGCGGCTGGTGGCAGACGTCCAACACCGCTTCACGTTCTTTTTGACTCAGCGCATGGGAAGGGGTCGGTCGTATGGCGTGGGGCCGTTTATCCTCACCTCCACCGGACCAGCGCCGGTAGGTGTTCTGTCCGATCCCCAGCTCAGCACAGACGCTACGCAGGCGAGCCCCGCTTGCCACGGCTTCATTGACCAATTCCACAATTCGGCGGCGATCTATGGCATTGGTCATTTTTCCTCGTCCCCCCAGATCGCCTGAACTTTTTTTCGCAGCACCAGTAGCGCTGCCGTTTCAGCCAACGCTGCCTCCTTGCGGCGCAGCTCCCGTTCCAGCTCTCGAATCCGTTTACGTTCGGCCTTGGTCGATTCCGATTGCCGCTCTGCCGCCAGGTCAGACTGGTCATTGGCCTGCTCACAACTGGCGCGCCAACGGCGAATCTGTTCGGGATACAAACCACGACGCCGACAGTATTCAGCCAACTCCTCTTCAGTCAGCGCGGCCGTCTCCAGCACAGCATTGAACTTCTGCTGGGAGCTCCAGCCTTCCGTGGTCGGCGATGCGTTCGGCAGCAAACGACCCGTGCGACGGGCTTGTTTGCGCCAGTTATACAGCGTAGCAGCCGAAATACCTTCTTCGGTCGCCAGCTCGCTGACCGTACGGTTGTAGGGCGCCTCCAGCTTGGCCAGGATGGCCTCACGGCGCTCAGGGGAATACTTCATGGGAACCTTCTCACTGCCCCGGGTTGGATATTCAAACTCTAACATCTGTAGAGGTTCCAACTAGTCTGGCAGCGGGGGCCGCTCTCCTTTTGGGCGCAGGCTCTTAGCATAAAAATTTTCGGTGTATCGGAGATAGCGGTTCGTCTCCCGTCTTTTGTCGCCATGGTGATACTGTTGGCTCTTGTTTACCGAGCAGCCGATATCTACTTTGGAAGACGGACGGCGCAGTTAGGGTGCCTTATCTTGTCAACGATGCTTCTGCCACTTGTAAGTGCTGGAGCTGTGTTGACAGATCCTTTCCTCGCGCTGGGTGTAACGCTCTCGATGCTGGCTTTCCATATTTCTGCGGTGCATCCCACACGATTTTGGCGCTATGGATTCTTCATCGGAATTGTTATTGGTCTGCTATCAAAAGGTCCATTGGTTCTGGTTTTGATAGGGATGGCAATCGTACCTTGGCTGATCTTTCAAAATGATTGGCGCAGTCGGATCAGTGTTTTTCCTTGGTTTTCTGGCTCACTGATTGTCTTGGCTTTAAGTTTGCCGTGGTACATGGCCTCAGAGATCAAAACGCCAGGGTTCTTGCAGTACTTCATTGTCGGTGAGCATTTTCTACGGTTTGTCGACAGTGGTTGGAGCGGCGACCTTTATGGCACTGCTCATGAAAGGCCTTTGGGCAGTATATGGATAGAGTTTATCCTTGCGTCCATGCCCTGGGGATTGGTTGGGCTCGTCGCTTTTCTATATTTTCTGATCACATCGCGCAAAAAGGAAATTAGCAGTTTTTTTCGGGAGGGTAATACAACTTATTTGACTGCATGGGCCTTGGCGGCACCGGGCCTGTCAGTAATTTCGTGTTTGAGGCATAACATGACGCCAAGGAGTGTCTATGCCACGCAAACCAAGAACCCAAGCGACCACGCTGCCGACCATTGCCCCAGAACTGCTGGAGTCGTTCGGTAACGGCCCGATGACGGCCGAAGCCATCAATGCTGCATCGCTGGCCTTCAAGAAGGCGCTGATCGAGCGCGCCCTGGCCGGTGAGATGAACCATCACCTGGGCTACCCGGCCGGAGCCGCCAAGCCAGCGGCGGTCACCAACCAGCGCAATGGCAAGGGTGCCAAGACGGTCCTGACCGAGGACGGCCCGATCCGCATCGAGGTGCCTCGCGACCGCGACGGCAGCTTCGAGCCGCTGCTGATCCCCAAACACGAACGCCGTTTCACCGGCTTTGACGACAAGATCGTCGCCATGTATGCAAGGGGCATGACGGTGCGCGAGATCCAGGGCTTTCTGCTGGAGCAGTACGCCACTGAGGTCTCGCCGGAGTTCATCAGTTCCGTTACCGACGAAGTCATGGCCGAGGTCGCCGCCTGGCAGGCTAGGCCGCTGGAGCCGGTGTATCCGGTGGTCTTTTTCGATGCCCTGCGGGTCAAGATCCGCGAGGATGCCGTCGTACGCAACAAGGCCGTCTACCTGGCCCTGGCGGTGCTGCCCGACGGCACCCGTGACATCCTGGGGCTGTGGATCGAGGGCACCGAAGGAGCCAAATTCTGGATGAAGGTGTTTAACGACCTGAAGACCCGGGGCGTAGAGGACATCCTGATCGCCGTCACCGATGGCCTCAAAGGCATGCCCGAGGCGCTGGCCGCCGTCTTCCCGGCCACCACGCTTCAAACCTGCATCGTTCACCTGATCCGCAACAGCCTGGATTATGCGAGCTGGAAAGACCGTAAAGCCCTGGCGGCTGCCATCCGGCCGATCTATACCGCCATCAGTGCCGAGGCCGCACAGGCCGAATTGGAGGCTTTTGCCAACGGCCCTTGGGGACAGAAATTCCCAACCGTCAGCGCGGCATGGCGCAATGCCTGGGATCGGGTGATTCCGTTCTTCGCCTTCCCGCCGGCCGTGCGCCGCGTGATCTACACCACCAACGCCATCGAGAACATCAACTCGCAACTGCGCAAAATCATCAAGACCCGAGGGCATTTCCCCAACGATGAGGCTGCCGCTAAACTGCTCTGGCTGGCGCTGCGTAATATCACGGCAAAATGGAGCCGTTCCGCTCACGACTGGAAGCAAGCCATGAACCAATTCGCCATTCTCTACGAGGATCGATTCATCCGCCGTTCCATGTAATGCTCAACCCGCCTCGAACACGGAATTTCTGACACCCCCGCGGCACCTGTTTTTTTCACGTTTTCTGGGAATATTCTATGGACCTACGTGTTACCTAGTTTGCCTGCGGTTGCCTTGCTTCTTGCCAGAACTGCGCAGCCATGGCTGAATAAATCGCTTTCTAAATACAGTAAATTCGCCCTAATTCTAGCGCTGAGCTTGGTGCCGCTTGCCTCTATTGTGTTGGGAATGGTGTCATTGACTCAACCCAATCGGCTTAAGACTGAAAAGACCTTGATCAATGCGGCTGTTGAAGAAATGAAAGTAGGGAAAAAATTGTACTACATCGATAATCGGCCATTTTCTGCGAGATTTTATTCTCGTGGTCAAGCTATGGTCGTCTCGACGGAGCAGCTAGAGGGCTTGGTGAAAACAGAACGCTCGATCTTGATTGCAGTATCTAAAAATCATCGACTAGATGTTTTAAAGGCATTGCCAGTGAAACTTAAACGTTTGTTCAGTAATCGCCGGTATGTCTTGTATGAGCTTGATTTGACTTAGGGGAATATTTTATGAAAGGTGGAGGAATATTATTCTCCATGTTTTTAGTCTCGTGTTAGATGAGATTTGTGCTTTTGATGATTTTTTACCTTATCTGGGGTGCCAACTCAAGCTGAAGCATTGAGGGATGTTGTTTATGAGAATGAAATACCTTCAGTGCTTTCTAGTGCTGGCAGAAGAACAACACTTTCGTCGTGCCGCCGAGCGGCTCAACATTCAGCAACCGCTGTTGTCCTTGGCGATCAAGCGACTGGAGGCTGAGTGGGGCGTGCTGCTTTTCAAGCGCACCCAGCGCAGTACGCAGATTACCGAGGTCGCCAAGCGCTTGCTGCCTGATGCGCGACGGGTGCTCAATGCCTATGCGGAGGTGCAGCGCAATGCGTCACAGGCGACCCAGGCTGTCCAGCAGCGGATACGGCTCGGCCTGTCTGGCATGACGGTCGGCTTGGCCCACCCCCGACTTGATGCCTTGCTCGCATACCTGCGGGAAACCTTGCAGGACATTGATCTGTACATTACCGAGTACGAGCACGGCACACTTATCCGCAGCCTGCGCGACGGCGTGCTGGACGTCGGTATTGCCGTGGGCAATCTGCGCCAAGAGGACCTGGTCATTCAGAAGCTCTGGACTGATCCGATGTGGGCAGTGGTGCCAGCCGCACACCCGTTGGCCAGTAAGTCAGTGCTGAGCAGAAACGATCTCAAGCAGTGCAGCCTGATCGTTTGTCATCCCGACAGCGATGATGGCGGCAGCGACCAACTGCGTGCGGCAATAGCGGAGAAAATCATTGAGCCGACTATTGCGCAATATGCTTCGAGTGTGCCTGGGATGCTGACGTTGGTGGCGTCGGGGTTTGGGGTCAGCTTCATCGCGAAATCCCAGATCGCCCGCAATCCGCGCGATGGCGTCAGGTTTCTGCCGATCGAGCAGTGCGAGGCATCGTTTCAGGTGTCGGCGGTGTATCGATCTGGCGGCTTGCGTGTGGAAGATCGGCAATTCTTCGAGGCGGTGCGGCGGTTCTTGGCGTCGCAAGGCTGACATCATAGGCATTGTCTAGCTCTGTCACCGTTATCAATCAAGCACTTGCCCGTTATTTGACCCTTCTTTGAACGGTCATCATGATGGGTGCAACCTGCGCATGACTTTGCCTGCAGCATCCTGAACGGGCTGCTTTGCGCCTGACCGAGTTGACGGTCACTTTCCTACCAATACTTGCTCTGTGCGCATGGTTGCGCGCACGGGCCGCGTCTTGCCGACGCCTGTCGAGACATTTGTCATTACCTGCGCTGGACTACGCCCGAGCGGGTTTTTGATTCAGCGCCTCTGAACGAGACTGATCACGTGTGAATACAGCACGCGCTTGCGTGCCTGTTGACCACACGATTGTCAGCGGAGAGACGACATGGCGGAGAAGGCATCGGCACAAACAGGCGTGCTGTTCGGGCAGATTATTGCAGTCTGCGCTGTTGCCTTCGCGTGCTTGTGGGCCGGAACCCAGTACACGGCCGCAGCCTTGGGCTACTCGCCCCGTTTGGGCGAACCCGTAGGCCATATTGCCGACGTTCCTGTTTATTACCCCTGGCAACTGTTTCCCTGGTGGTTCTCATATGAAGCCTACGCTCCGGACGTCTTCTCCCGGGGCGGTGCGATTGCCTCAATGGGCGGCATATTGTCAGCCGGCGTGGCCGTCGGCATGTCAGTGCATCGCGCCAGACTTGCCAAGCGAGTCTCGACCTATGGCTCGGCGCGTTGGTCCAGCTTCGAGGAAGTCCGTAAAAGCGGCATGTTGCGCCAGGAAGGCGTGTTCCTTGGGCGCATCAAAGACAAAAAGCACTATCACTACCTGCGCCATGAAGGAGCAGAGCACGTCATGGCGTTCGCACCGACCCGATCCGGCAAGGGCGTGGGGCTGGTGGTGCCGACCATGCTGTCTTGGTTGGGCTCTTGCGTAGTTCACGACATCAAGGGCGAGATCTGGAAGCTGACGGCCGGATGGCGTGCACGCTTTTCTCATTGCTTGCTGTTTGACCCGACGAATCCACTATCGGCGCACTACAACCCGCTGATGGAGGTGCGCCTGGGTACGCACGAAGTCCGGGATGTGCAGAACATTGCCGACATCCTGGTGGATCCCGAAGGGGCGTTGGAGCGGCGCAATCACTGGGAGAAGACCTCGCACGCGCTGCTGGTCGGAGCCATTCTGCACGTGCTCTACGCTGGCGAAGACAAGACGCTGCGCGGCGTCGCCAACTTCCTGTCGGACCCCGAGTGTCCGTTTGAGCTGACCTTGCATCGCATGATGCACACTCGGCACCTGGACGATGGGCCGCATCCGGTGGTGGCTTCTGCTGCGCGTGAAGTGCTGAACAAGTCCGAGAACGAACGCTCCGGCGTGCTTTCCACCGCCATGTCGTTCCTGGGCCTGTACCGCGACCCGACAGTAGCCGAAGTGACTTCACGGTGCGATTGGCGTATTGCCGACCTGATTGCCGCCGACAACTCCGTCTCCCTGTATCTGGTCGTGCCGCCTTCGGACATTAGCCGCACCAAGCCGCTGATCCGCCTGATCCTCAACCAAATCGGACGCCGCCTGACCGAGTCGATGGATGGCTCGGATGGCATTGAGCGCAAGCACAAACTGCTGCTGATGCTCGACGAATTCCCGGCCTTGGGCCGACTGGATTTCTTCGAGTCGGCGCTGGCTTTTATGGCGGGCTATGACCTGCGCGCCTTCCTGATCGCACAGTCTTTGAACCAGGTGGACAAGGCCTACGGGCCGAACAACTCCATTCTGGATAACTGCCATGTGCGTGTGACGTTTGCGACCAATGACGAGCGCACGGCCAAGCGCATTTCTGATTCCCTGGGTACGGCCACAGAACTACGCGCCCAGCGCAACTATGCCGGACACCGGCTCGCGCCGTGGCTGGGACACCTGATGGTGTCGCGCCAGGAGACAGCAAGACCGCTGCGTACTCCCGGAGAAATCATGCAACTGCCGCCTGACGAGCAGATCGTCATGGTGTCCGGCCAGCCGCCCATCCGCGCCAACAAGCTGCGCTACTACGAAGACCGCAATTTCACCAGCCGGGTGCTGCCGCCGCCCGTGCTGGGTGAAGGGGCGTATCTGGACCGGCCTGCGCCACGGCCCGATGACTGGAGCCATCTTCGCGTGCGTGAGACTGAGGATGCGATAGCCACGTCTGTGGCTGAGTCGGTCGATGACGGCGGTCTGCAGGTCAAGCCCGAACTGAACTTGGAGTCTGAGGTGGCGCTGGCCGAAGAGAGCGACGACTTCGGGTTGCTGGCCGACATGGATGACATGCCGCTGCCCATGACGCCAGACCGCCGCCTTCAGCGGGCGGCGCGGCTAGCTGCCCTTGATCCAGACGATGGAATACCGCTATGAGCCTGGGACGTAAATACCGCCTGAATCTTTTTATTCAGCCCGATCACGCCCGGCGCCTGGAGGATCTGTCGGCGCATCGCGGCGTATCGAAATCGTCCATTGTCGCGGCTGCGTTGGCCTCGTTTCTGTCGCCGGACGCCGCCGACCAGCGCGAAGCGGCTTTTGCTCGTCGCCTGGACCGGTTGTCTCGTCAGTTCGACAAGTTGGAGCGCGACCAGAACATCCTCATCGAGACCCTGGCCCTGTTCGTCCGGTACTCGCTCACTGTCTCGCCGACGGTGCCAGCCGAGCATCAGGAGGCGGCACGCGCTCAAGGGAAGCTCCGCTACGCCCAGTTCATTGACCAGTTGGCCCGTCACCTGCAGCGCGGGCGCAGCCTGGTGCGTGAGGTGCATGAAGAAATCTATCCCGAGCAATCCGGGCTCTTCCGCGGGGATTCCGCTCAAGCCCCCGTGGCGACGCAGGCCGAGGATAACGAAGCGATGGCGCAGGTTTCACCCGCAAGCGAGCAAGGAGATGAGACATGAGCAGGCAGGCATGGCAGTCGCCAGACGATGAATCTCAGCAGCGCAACCTGAGAATGCTGCATACCGCCTTCGGCCCGGCGATCACGGCGGCGCTGGCTGACCCGGAGGTCGTGGAAATCATGCTCAATCCCGATGGACGGCTGTGGCTGGACCGCCTGGGCAATGGCCGGGTCTGCACGGATGTGATGCTCTCCAGCCAGGATGCCGAACGCATCATCCGGCTGGTGGCGGCCAGCGTGCAGCAGGAAGTCCATCGCGGCCTGCCCATCCTGTCAGCGGAACTGCCGGGCAATGGCGAGCGATTCGAGGGCGTGCTGCCGCCCATCGTCTATGCCCCCGCATTCTGCATCCGCAAGCATGCGGCAGGCGTGTTCACCTTGGACGATTACGTGCGCGACGGCATTCTGGCCGATGAACAAGCCGAGTTCTTGCGCCAGGCCGTGGCCGAGCGCCTGAACATCCTGGTAGCTGGCGGCACGAGTTCCGGCAAGACCACCCTGACCAATGCGTTGCTGGCAGAGATCGGGCGCAGCGGCGATCGGGTGCTGATTCTTGAGGACACGGTAGAGCTGCAGTGCGTCAACGAAGACCACGTGCAACTGCGCACCAAGCCGGGTTCGGCCTCGATGGCGGATCTGGTGCGCTCCACACTGCGCCAACGGCCTGATCGCATCATCGTCGGCGAAGTCCGAGGCGCCGAAGCCTTGGATTTGCTCAAGGCCTGGGGCACCGGTCACCCGGGGGGCATCGCCACGCTGCATGCCAACTCCGCTTATGGCGCGTTGATGCGGCTGGAGCAACTGACCCTTGAAGTGTCAGCGGTGCCGCCTCGGGCGCTGATCGCCGAGACCGTCAACGTCATTGTGTTCCTCGCCGGGCGCGGAACGGCTCGTCGCGTGCGCGAGATCGTGCGCGTCACCGGCGTCCAAGGCGACCGCTACCTGCTTGAACCACAACACTGCACCCTGGGAGATATCGCATGAAACCCGTCCGTTCTTTTACCGTTCAAACCCGTGACTATGCCCGTCGTCTGGGCGTGCTGCTGATGCTGGCTGCGGCCGGCGGCTTGCAAGCGGCAGGTTCCAAGATGCCCTGGGAAGCGCCGCTGCAATCCATTCTGGAGTCCGTGCAAGGGCCGGTGGCCCGCATCGTGGCGGTAATCATCATCATCGTGACAGGTCTCACGCTGGCCTTTGGCGATACGAGCGGAGGCTTTCGGCGGCTGATTCAGATCGTCTTTGGTCTGTCCATTGCCTTTGCGGCGTCCAGCTTCTTTCTGTCCTTCTTCAGCTTCTCGGGCGGGGCGCTGGTATGAGCAGCCTGCCTGACGGCTTTGAAGCGCCGCTGCATCGGGCGTTGACCGAACCGATCCTGCTGGGCGGCGCACCGCGCACGGTGGCAATTGCCAACGGCACGCTGGCCGCCGCCATCGGCCTGGGCCTGCAGCTTTGGCTGGCAGGCGTGGCTTGCTGGTTCGTCGGCCACATGCTGGCTGTCTGGGGCGCGCGCATGGATGTGCAATTCATGCAGGTGTTCGCGCGTCATGTGAAGCATCCCGCGCTGCTGGATGGTTGAGGATGCGGCCATGATGAATCTGACCGAATACCGCAAGCGTCCGGCACTGTTGGCCGATTGGCTGCCCTGGGCGGGGCTGGTTGCCGAGGGCGTGGTGTTAAATAAGGATGGTTCATTTGCGCGCACGGCGCGGTTTCGTGGGCCGGATCTGGACAGCGCCACGGACTCCGAACTGGTGGCAGTCACTGCCCGACTGAACAATGCGCTTAAACGCCTGGGCTCAGGCTGGGCGTTGTTCGTGGAAGCCGAGCGCGGTCCGGCCAGAGCCTACCCGGAATCGAACTTCCCGGAAGGGCTGTCCTGGCTGGTGGACGAGGAGCGGCGCGCAGCCTTCGAGGACGTGGGTTCGCACTTCGAGAGCGCCTACTACCTGACGGTGGTCTGGCTGTCGCCGGAAGAGTCTCGCGCACGCGCTGCCAAGCTGCTGTACGAGAACCAGGACAGCAAAGGCGTGGACTGGCGGGAACGGCTGGCCGGATTCGTGTCGGAAACCCAGCGGTTCTATGGCCTATTGGAAGGCGTCGTGCCTGAAATCGTCTGGCTGGACAGTGCCGAATTGCTGACCTACCTGCACAGCGCGATTTCCACGCGTCGTCATCCCGTTGCCGTGCCCGAAGTGCCGTTCTACCTGGACAGCTTGCTGCCGGACTGCCCGCTGGTCGGGGGTCTTGCGCCGATGCTGTGTGATCAGCACCTGCGAGTGGTGTCGGTGCGCGGGTTTCCGGCCTCGACCTGGCCCGGCATTCTGGATGACTTAAACCGGCTGGGCTTTGCGTATCGCTGGATGACGCGCTTTATCTGTCTGGACAAGGCGCAAGCCCAGTCGGAACTGACGCGCCTGCGACGTCAGTGGTTTGCCAAGCGCAAGAGCGTGGTGGCGTTGCTGCGCGAGACTCTGTCCCAGCAGGAAAGCCCGCTGGTCGATACTGATGCCGACAACAAGGCGATGGATGCCGATGCGGCCTTGCAGGAACTGGGCTCGGACGATGTGGCCTATGGCTATCTGACGAGCACAATCGTCGTTATGGATCCCGATCCCAGCCTGGCCGATGAAAAACGGCGACTGGTTGAGCGTGCCATTCAGGGGCGTGGCTTTGTGACCATGCCCGAGACTTTGAACGCGGTCGATGCCTGGCTGTCGTCCTTGCCGGGGCATTGCTACGCCAATGTCCGTCAGTACCTGGTCTCCACGCTGAACTTGGCACACATGATGCCCGTCTCGGCGGTCTGGGCCGGACAGGAGAAAAACCATCACCTGGACGGGCCGCCGCTCATTGTTACGCGCACCGATGGCGCAACGCCTTTCCGACTCGTGACGCACATTGGCGACGTTGGGCACACGATGATTGTCGGACCGACCGGCATGGGCAAGTCGGTGCTGGTCGCGACCTTGGCGTTGCAGTTCCGGCGCTATGCCGGCTCACGCATCTTCGCCTTTGATGTGGGCCGGTCGCTGCGCGCTGCCATCCTGGGCCTGGGCGGAGAGCACTACGACCTGAGCGCTGAAGGGGAGATTGCCTTTCAACCGCTGGCTCGCATTGACGACCCTGCTTACCGCAGCCAAGCCGCTGAGTGGATCGAAGGGCGGTTAGTCATGGAAGGCGAGACGGTCGGCCCCGAGGAAAAAGCCGCCGTCTGGTCGGCGCTGGGAAGTCTGGCCAGCGCCCCGGTCGGGCAGCGCACGATGACAGGTTTGTGTGCGCTCCTGCAGTCGAACCGGCTGCGTCAGGCGCTCGCGCCGTATGTACTTGGCGGCGCGCATGGCAAGTTGCTCGACGCCGAACATGACCGACTGGGCATGGCCGATGTGCAGTGCTTCGAGATGGAAGAACTGATGCACAGCAAGGCAGCTGTGCTGGCGGTGCTGGATTATTTGTTTGCGCGCCTGGAAGAGCGGTTTGATGGCTCCCCGACCATGCTGTTCCTGAGCGAAGCCTGGACGTTTCTGGATCATCCCTTGTTCTCGGCACGGCTGCGGCAGTGGCTCAAGACCTTGAGGAAAAAGCAGGTTTCGGTCGTCTTCGATACCCAGTCTCTGGCCGACATCAAGGAATCCTCTATTGCGCCTGCCGTCATCGAAAGTTGCGCAAGCCGCATCTTCCTGCCGAATCCTCAGGTGGCTGAGCCGCAGATTCGGACGATCTATGAAGGATTTGGGCTCAACGCCCGGCAGATCCAATTGCTCGCTCAGGCCCAGCCCAAGCGCGACTACTACTACCAGTCGAGGCTGGGCAATCGTGTCTTTGATCTGGGGCTCGGCCCTGTGACGCTGGCGTTTGTCGGCGCATCTACGCCGCAAGACCAGCGAGATATGGATGCTGTGCTGGCAGCCAGTGGGCCTGAGGGCTTTGCCTCGGCCTGGCTGCGCCACAAGGGTCTGGACTGGGCAGCGCAGATGTTGAGCGAGTACAGCGGCGCGCCCGCCACCCACCTCACGGAAAACCCACCGACGGAGGATGTCTCATGAAAAAGCCCATGCATTGTCTGCTGGCCGCCGCCCTCTGGATGGCGATTCCCGCCCACGCCCTGACCGTGTTCGATCCGACCAACTACAGCCAGAACCTGCTGACGGCTGTGCGGGCACTGGAGCAGATCAACAACCAGATCAAGCAACTGGAAAACGAAGCGCAGATGCTGATCAACCAGGCCAACAATCTGGCGTCTCTGGATTTTGACAGCGTCAACCGCTTGCGCTCAGCCATTGCCACGACCACGCGCCTGATCGATGAGGCCCGAGGCCTGGCCTACGACGTGTCGCGGCTGGAGGTGGATTTCTCGCGTCTGTACCCGGAAGAAATGGGCGCTGCACTGACCAGCGATCAGATGGTGGTCGATGCTCGCGAGCGCTGGAACCAGTCACTGGAGGCGATACGCACCACGGTCAAGCTGCAGGCCCAGTCCGTACAGAACCTGCGCGATGACGAAGGCGTGCTCGCCGATCTGGTGGCGCAAAGCCAGTCTGCAGCAGGCTCTCTGCAAGCCATGCAGGCGACGAACCAACTGCTGGCCCTGCAGGCCAAGCAGGCGATTCAACAGCAGCAACTGCAGATCGCGCAGGACCGCGCCATTGCCATCGACAAGGCGAGGGCTGTGGCGGACGAAGCGCAGGCGCGTGAGGTTCGCCGCCGCTTCCTGGGCGATGGCAAGGGGCAGTACTCCCCTGAGCCAGTTCGGTTCTACGACTGAAGGAGGCGGGTCATGTGGATGCGATTTTCTGCTGCGCTGGCTTGCTGCTTTGTCCTGTCTGCCTGCGGGGAGCGGGCGCAAGAGACAAGTGCTGCGGATGCCTTGGAGGTCATGCCTGAGGATGTGGCACAGGCGCAGCGTGAGGCCAGGGCCGTACGCGAACATTTTTACGGCGACGGCAAATCCAACTACACCCCGCAACCTGTGGACGGGCTCTGACCATGAACGACCTGGCCATTATCGACAAGTTCACGCAGGTGTTCTCACGCTACATCGACAGCGGCTTTGGGCTGCTGGGCGGTGAGGTTGCGTTTCTGACCGCCACGCTGGTCGTCATCGACATGACGCTGGCAGGCCTGTTGTGGGCGACGGGCGACCAGGACGATGTGATGGGCAAGCTCATCAAGAAGGTGCTGTACGTCGGGGCGTTTGCTTTCATCATCGGCAACTTCAATGCGCTCTCGGCCATCGTGTTCAAGTCTTTTGCCGGTCTTGGGCTGGTTGCCTCTGGCTCGTCACTGTCCATCACTGAGTTCTTGCAGCCTGGGCGCGTGGCGCAGGTTGGCGTGGATACCGGCGCGCCGCTCTTGAAACGCATCGGGGAGTTGTCCGGCATTACCAAGGTCTTTGCGAATCTGGATGTCATCGTCGTGCTGTTCCTGGCATGGATCATCGTGGTGTTCAGCTTTTTGATTCTTGCCATTCAACTGTTCATCACGCTGCTGGAATTCAAGCTCACGACCCTGGCGGGTTTTGTGCTGGTGCCATTTGCCCTGTGGAACAAGACAGCGTTCCTGGCTGAGAAAGTACTGGGCAATGTGGTGGCGTCTGGCATCAAGGTGTTGGTGCTCGCCGTAATCCTGGGCATTAGCACACACGTGTTCAACGATTTCCGTACTGGCATTGGGGCCGAGCCCACGATGGATCAGGCCGTGGCCGTGATGCTGGCATCTCTTGCCATGTTGGGCTTGGGCATCTTCGGGCCGGGTATCGCTACGGGATTGGTATCTGGTGCGCCTCAGCTTGGCGCAGGAGCCGCTGCCGGTACCGCCCTGGGTGTGGCAGGTGTGGCTGCTGCCGGCGTGGCCGGCGCAGGTCTCGCGGCGCGAACAGGCCTTGCTGCCGGACGCGCTGGCCTGGGCGGCGTAAGAGCCGGCGCATCCGTGGCAAAGAGCGCACGCAATGCCTATGTGCAAGGGGCTAGCTTCTCCGGGAAGTCCGGCAAGCAGGCCGTCGCCGCTGGCTTGAAAGAGGTGGCCCGATCAGGAGCGAGTGCGGTAGGAAAGCGCGCCAAGGCTGCTGTTATGGGCGCTGCCGGTGGCGCACGCGCCGGTGCTGCGGCTGGTGGCGCGGCAGTCAGCGCCGGTGCTCAACCGGCGTGGGCCAAACGGGCGCAGTCACGACAGCGAGCAGCGCATGGCGCCACGATGGCCGCGCATGCCGTGCGCTCGGGTGACGGCGGCGGAGGATCGGGCCCCAGTCCCAGCCTGCGTGACGACTCGAATTCTTAAAGGAGACCACTCATGTTGTTTCGACGACCCAGCGTGAAGTACAGCCAGACACCGGAGCCCATCACGCCGTATCAGAAAGCCGGTCAGGTCTGGGATGGCCGTCTGGGCAGCTCGCACGCCCAGACGCGCAACTGGCGATTGATGGCCTTTGCTTGCATTGCCTGGGCCATCGCCATGTCGGCTGCTTATGTCTGGCGAACCTCTCAATCGCTGGTCACGCCCTTTGTGGTGGAAGTGGACACGCTCGGGCAAGTGCGGGCGGTCGGGCCTGCTGAAGCCCCGTACCGGCCGACTGACGCCCAGATCGCTCATCACCTGGCAGGTTTCATGCAGCGTGTGCGAGCCATTTCCCTGGATCCTGTCGTTGTGCGCGACAACTGGCTGGCTGCCTATGACTACACCACGGACAGGGGCGCGGCATTCCTGAACGAGCACGCCCGTGCCAACGACCCCTTTGCCAAGGTGGGCAAGGAAACGGCCACGGTGGAGATCGAGAGCATCGTGCGCGCCAGTGAACGCTCCTTCCAGGTGCAGTGGATGGAGCGCCGCTATGTGAACGGCTCTCTGGCCGGTTCAGAGCGGTGGACGGCGATTCTGACCGTGGTGCTGCAAGCACCTAATACGGAGGCAAAGCTGCGCGCCAACCCCTTGGGCATCTACGTGGACGGCATCAGTTGGAGCCGTCAGTTGTCGTCGAGCCAATCTACAGGAGGAAACACCCCATGAAATCGTTGAGCCTGACGCTGATTGCTTGCGCCGTCCTTGCTGGCTGCGCTTCGCGCGGCACGCCGCCACCGGAAATCTCCCTGGATGAGGTGACTGTGGCGGAAGCCTTTGCGCTGGATGCGCCGCCCACGCCCATCGAGGTGGTAGCCATGCCCGAGCCGCTGCCGTTGCCCGGGCAGTTGAAGGAAATCGACGCCAAACCTGCCAAGGCCGAGCCTGCCAGCCCCACGGCGCGTGTGGCGCAGGCCAACAAGGAAGCCAGGATGGCCCCGACACGCGATGGTTTCATCAACGCCATCCAGGTCTGGCCGTACACGGAAGGCGCGCTGTATCAGGTCTATGCCAGCCCTGGCCGGGTAACCCTTATCCAGTTGCAGCCGGGCGAGCGTTTGATTGATGTGTCTGCTGGCGATACCGTGCGCTGGATCCTGGGCGATTCGATGAGCGGTAGCGGCGCGACACAGCGTCCGAACCTGCAGGTCAAGCCTGTTCGTGCAGGCCTGAAGACCAATCTGGTGGTCACGACCGACCGGCGCATCTACCTGTTGGAACTGACCTCTACAGAATCTGCCTGGATGGCCTCGGTCTCCTGGGACTATCCGCAGGATCGGCTCGACGCCTTGAATGCCCAGGCGCAGGCGGCCCAGCAGGTGACGCCACTGGCTGCAGGCCTGTCTGTCGATCAGTTGCAGTTCCGCTATGACATCACCGGCGATAAACCTGCTTGGAGACCATTGCGAGCCTTTGATGATGGACGTAAGGTCTATATCCAGTTCCCGGCCGGCATCGCTCAGGGCGAGTTGCCGCCCCTGTTCCTGGTAGGGCCGGAAGGCGATCTGCAACTGGTGAATCACCGCTACCAGGCTCCGTACTACATCGTGGACAGGCTATTTGGAGCGGTGGAGCTGCGCTTGGGCGGTGAGCGTCAGCAGGTCGTGCGTATCAGTAGCAATGATGCGAAATCCCGCTGATGGGGGCCGCCATGAGTGAGAACCAGATCGAGCAGGACAGCATGCAGCCCAAGGTCTCTCCCGAGTCCGTGCGGCTGCGCGCCGAACCGCAGCGCGTCACACGCTTGAACCGTCGCACGCTGGCAGTACTGGCTGGCGGCGGAACGCTGCTGGTGATGGGCGCACTGATGTGGTCATTGCAGCCCGTCAAACGTGGGCAAGGTGAGACGGAGGAGCTTTACAACGTTGATCGGATTTCCAGGGCAGAAGGCCTGGAGACCTTGCCGCGTGACTACAGCCAGATCAGATTGACGCCTGAGCCGGTCGAGCCTGTGCCAGTACTGGGCGACCCCTTGCCCGGAGACTTGGGGCGTCCCATTCTGCGTGCGGAGCGTGAAACTGAGGCACGGCTAGCTGGCGGGCCGGATGCAGCAGAAACAGAACGGTTGGCAAGGTTGAAGGAAGCCGAGGAAGCGGCGCGGGCGCCGTTGTTCTACAAGACGACGGATAAAAGCGCCCCGGGTCAGGCTATTGCAGGAACTGCTCCCGGCATGGAAGTGCCGGACTTGGCGCTAAATGCCGCTGGTACAGCGGGCGCAGTGGATGCTGTACCTGCCCAGAACCTCCAGAGCAACAAAGAGGCGTTTGCCCGGTCGGGGCAGCAAAGCAATGCCGCTATGCAAGCGCTGACAGCGCCACGCGCGCCGTACACCCTGATGGCTGGCACCGTTATATCAGCTGCCTTGGTGACGGGCATCAAGTCTGATCTGCCTGGAGAGATCATCGCGAACATCACAGAGCCCGTCTATGACAGCGCGACAGGACAACATGTACTCATCCCGCAGGGCTCGCGCTTGATGGGGCGCTACAACAGCCAGGTCGCCTATGGGCAGAGCCGGGTGCAGGCCGTATGGGATCGCATCGTGCTGCCGGATACCTCATCAGTAACGCTCGACAGCCTGGCGGCAGCAGATCCTGCCGGATTCGCCGGACTGGAGGACGATGTGGACTGGCACTGGGACCGAATCCTGGCGGGCGCGGCGCTGACCACCCTACTTGGTGTGACGGCAGAACTGGCTGCGCCTGATCTGTCAGGCGGTGAAGGAAGAGTGGTCGTGGCGACCAGGGACGGCCTGCACGACAGCATCAATCAGGTCGGGCAGGAGATGACTCGGCGCAACATGAACATCCAGCCCACGCTCACCATTCGGCAGGGAATGCCGGTTCGGGTGATCGTGAACCGTGACATCACGCTGCGGCCCTATCGGCCGCTGTTCATCAATAGGTGAGGGTATGGCGACAAAACTGAGATTAGGGCCGCTGCCTAAGGTGCGGCAGGTGAAGGTGACGGTGCAGATGCCGCAGGCGCTTTTGGATGATTTAGAACGGTATGCGGCGGCTCACAGCCAGGAACATGGGGAAAACGTGGATGCTTTAACGTTGATTCCGTACATGTTGGAGCGGTTTATGGCTAGCGACAGGGGTTTTAAGAAAGTAAAATAAAGTAACTTTGAGTTGATGTGCGTGAGTGATCACCGCCCAAGCTTTGTTGAGAAAACGGTTTTCTGTGCATTAGAAGTGAGGAACCACGTTTAGCGGTAGAAAATAGTTAGTCGAAGCTATACGGGAGCCTTTGTGTTTGGATAGGTTTCATATACTTTGGGCGCATGAGATCTGTAATGGGATGTAGAGAACGCAGTAACTAAATAATATGACAACGTCAACGACCACTTCACGAAAGCCAAGGAAGAACCGTTTTGAGGTGAAACGTGGGGTGGTGCCCCCATCCTCGCTAGTTCTCCATTTTTCCCCGGATCAGTGGGAGAAGTTTATTGAGGAGGCGTGTCGTCAGCGCACTTCGCCTAATGGTGCTTTGTATTCTGTTGTGAAACAACTTGGAGGGGCCGGTGACGGTGGTCGTGATATTGAAGCACGACTCGTTACAGCGTTGTCTGAGGGCCAGTGGGATCTTTACCAAGCAAAACATTACAGCACTCGTCTCAGCCCATCTGAATTCTTTCCGGAGTTGGCTAAATTCTTCCTCCAACTAGTCGCTGGTACGTATCCCCCGCCACGTAATTATCTTCTATGCGCGCCCCGAGGTGTTGGTAATGACTTGCATAATCTGCTTAGCAAGCCGGTGGAGTTCAAGGCCCGCTTTCTCAGGGATTGGATGGCAGGCAAGACGGGGCTTCAGGGGCGCAGTGATGAACTTACTAAACCAGTGCAAGACCTCGTTGCTGCGTACGATTTCTCAAAAATTATCGAATGCCAGTTGCGCGACTTACTAGCGTGGCATGAGCTTAATCGGAAAGAGCATTTCGAACTGTTCGGAATAGAGGCGGAGCGTGGTGATGACCCTTCGGCTCCTGATATTCCGACAATGGTAGAGCTTGCATACATTGAAGAACTCCGTCGACTTTATGAGGAACATGCTGGACGGCCGATAACTCTTCAGCAAGTGCTCCAAGAGCAGAGTTATAACGAACACTTGCAGGGACATAGGGCACTTTTCTACTGTGCAGAGGGGCTGAAGATGTTTAGTCGAGACCTCTATGGTGAAGATGAGTTCAACACTTTGCTCGAAATGGTGCTTATTGGGGTCCGTTCAAGCGTTAATAGTCTCAAACACAAGACCGGAGAAGAACGCTTGGGTGCTGGTATTTATATGGCGACAAGTCTCAAAATTAACGATAGTGTTTTGGCGCCAAGGTTGCGAGCGGGAGATTTGCCTGGAACTTGTCATCATCTGGCTAATGAAGGGAAGCTGAAATGGGTAAAGTGAAACGCAATAAAAGGCGTACATTACCCGTGTTCAACTCACCATTTGAGTTGGGGATTCGAATGGTTTATTTGCTTAGGTCTTTGGCTCCGCATGGTGCAGACTTGCAGAAGCTCGTTCTTTTGGACTATGCCGTCGTATATTCTGCCGACCTGAAAGGCCCGAGCAGTTTGCATACCCCAATTCCATTTCGGGGAGCAGAGCTTCTGAGTCGAAGAGAGCTTATCGAACAAGGGCTTTATCTGATGAGTACTCGCGGTCTGGTAACCGCATCTTGGGATAAAGATGGCATCACGTACCATGCAGGAGAAGCGTCTAGGTTCATGGTGTCTGCGTTGACTTCAGATTATTTGAGAAAACTAGAAGCCCGATGTGACTGGGTTGCAGATAATTTTGGAAGCGCCAGTTCCGCAGATCTGGCTGGAAAGTTTGCAGAAAACGGCCACCTTTGGGGCGCAGAACTAGAGACTACGGCAACTAGTGTGGAGGTTTCGTGGCAATTGTCCTAAAGCGACTAAAGTCCGTTGGGTCGGATCGAGAAGATGCAGTTATCGAATTTGACGTAAAGAGGTCGCTCATCCGAGGCCCCAGCGACACGGGGAAATCATATATTCGGGATTGCCTGTGGTACCTGCTTGGTGGGGAAAAGCTCCCAAAGAAGTTTCCACTTGCAGAAGGATATCAAGAACTACAACTGCGGTTTGAGAGCGACAGCTTTGAGTATGAGGTGCGTCGCGCCTTAATCGGCGGCCAGTCGACGGTATACGGCCGGGCAGTTGGAAGAGTACAAGACCAAGCCTTTGAACCTGTTGAGAAAGATCTTGGTGAGCTATTGGTGGAGCTTAGCGGTGCCACCGGGAAGCAAATTATTCGGTCATTGAGCGAGAGAGGCCCTGTGACTGGAGATGATGTCAGACATTGGTCTTTGTGGTCACAAACAGCCATGCTGAGCGAGGAACCGACTAGTGGTAACGGCTTTGCGGCGCCCAAGAGGACAGCTTCGTTCAGTTTGTTCCTTACTGGTGTAGACGACGCTGCAGTAGTGCTTCGAAAGAAGCCGTCAGAGGTGGAGCGAATAAAGGGTCAGCTGTCGTCGGCAGAGGACGCGCTTAAGCGCGTGCAGGCTGGGATCCCGAATGACATTGAGCGAAATGACGTCTCCGATGCTCTTGATAAGGTTGATGAAGTATTGATGGCGATGTCGGCTCAGTATGACCAAAGAGCAGCTCAGTTGCGGAAATTGCGATGTGAGATTGCTGATGCTTCAGACGGACTTTCTAGAGCTACAAATGCCAGGAATCATGCGAAATCGATGATTGGCCGATTCGAACTTCTACAGCAGAAATACTCGAATGATCTGGATCGGCTTGGCGCAGCTAACGAAGGAGTTGCGTTCTTCGAGGAGCTTCCATCCATACCGTGCCCGCTTTGCAGGACGCCAACTGATGTACAGGCGGAAGGTCAAATCTTGCGACCTGAGAGTGCGGGACTTTACCGGGCTGCTATTAATGCTGAGGCGGAAAAGATTCGAGCTCTTCGAGCTGGGCTTTTGGTTGCCCTGGAAGGCGAGCGGCGGCGTCTGAGCTCTTGGCAGGAATCGGTGGATCAGTACAGTGAGCAGCTTTCTGTGCTCCAGAATCAAGAGGCGTTAGTAGTGCAAAGCGCACGCATAGAGTTCTCAGCAGATCCCAAGCAACTTGCGATCCGTCGAAGTGAGCTCTCGGCCCAAATTTTAATATTCGACGAAATCGAGCGTCTTCATGCAGAAATTGAGCGATTGAAAAAGCTGAAGCTTCGTCCGAAGACTCAAGTGGTCCGTGAAGGCGGAGTCTCAGGAAGGGCAGTGGCAGACGCTGCTCGGGGTTATCTAGAACTCTGGGGCTTTACGGACATAGAAAACATCGCACTTGACGCAAAAGAGTGTGACTTGGTCGTTAACGACCGAGCTCGCCTCAGTTTCGGTGCTGGACGTCGCGCACTATATCTTTCTGCACTTGTTATTGCCCTTATGGAGCATGCGCTGAGAGAAGGGCATCCGCATCTTGGTGTCGTCGTGATTGATTCACCGCTGAAAGCTTACGCCGACCCAGACTCAAATGAGCAGCACGATGTTGCGGTGACAACCGTTACTGAGAAGTTTTATAGCTGGCTGGCTGAGTTTTCTGGTCTTGGTCAGATTGTCGTCTTAGAAAACGAGCGCATTTCAGCCGATACGGCTGAAATTCTGGGGCCAATTGAGTTTACTGGTGTAGTTGGAGTTGGGCGCCCTGGGTTCTACCCTCATCGAGTAATAGCTCCGTCTTCTTCATCGCAGGCCTCAGCAATTAAGGAAAAAGATAGGCCTGAGGACTGACGAATGTGGCCTCTAGAAGGGGGCTAAATCTAATGTTTACCTTAAGCGTCAGGGTTAATGAAGCAAAAGAAGAAAAGCCGTTCCCGCAATCGCAGGAACGGCTTTCTCTAGTGGTTGGTGCCGGGGCCGGAATCACATGAGGGCCGTAAAGCCAGTGTTTATGAGGGTTTCAGGGTTTTCTTGATTTTAAGGGTACACAGTGGGGGACTATCAATGTAATCGTTGCATGGAAGAGACGTTCGAAGTGCAAACCAACCCCGTGCGTGTCAATGCTAATACTTGGGGCGTCGTTCGATGTAAATCTTGCACGACTATTGTCCGTTGTCATCCCACCCTGGAATAAGGAAATGCAGGTCGGATGTAGGCGCTAAAGAATTGTCCTTTTGAAGGGGCGCTAATGAGTTGCTCATATACTCCTTGGGAGACGTTGTAGAACTGATAAATAGTACCGTTATGGAACTCAATTTCTAAAGTTTCAGAAGCGTCGTCATATCCTATGGAGGCTATGTTCGATGAGGCTACGGATTCTCGCATCATGTTTTCCCCTTATGTGTCAGTGTCCGTTACTGGCGAGCGTTTAATGGACAGATTGTTAACCACGGCAGTGGTACTCTGACTTCTCCATGAGGTCACGACCCTGTCATAACCTTCAGATTTTCTTCGCGTCGCCCACGCCTGAGTTACTTGTGGATCTGAACTCTGTGGGAGATGCTGCTCACCAGGTAACGTTATCCGACAACGGACAGGTAATCTGGCCGCTTCGCCTGTAATAATGGCCTCTCCCGTCCGCAGTACCGGCAATAAGTCCATTAGTCCAGCTAAATTATCTGGGAGGGTTCCTTTAACACGGTTGCGATCTACAGGATTGGAAAGGCGCAATGCGATAACTGTTCCGCATTGTGAAAGCACCGTTTCATCGACCTCTGCTGGACGCTGAGAGACAATCATGGCTCCTACGCCATACTTGCGTCCTTCTTTGGCGATGCGTTTGACCATTTCTATTGCATCCGTGCCAGCATCTGGTCCGAGATATCGATGAGCTTCTTCCATGACGATCATTAGGGGGCGTTGCACACCTCCCTCTGATTTCTCCCGGCTCCAGAATAAAGCCTCGTAGACTACTCTCAGGATAGCGCCAATCAGCCTGGTAAGGACTGTACTGGGAACACCTGAAAGATCTAGAATTGTGATTTGGCGATCATGACCCAACCATCCCTGCAGCAGACTATCCAAGTCTAATTGGATTTTTCCATCCAATTCAGGCTCCCATGGACCAGGATGAAGGGCAAAATCGTAGCGCCGATCTAATAATCGTGAACGAAGCAGGTTTAATGGTCGTCGTATTCCTTTTGCTGCATTGTTCATGAATGGTCCGGCCGAGCCCATTGCATGCGGTGTGTATTTTGGAGGGGTGAGGGCGTTGGCATCTCCTTCGTGTTCGAGTGCTGGCACATCTCGCTGGGCCCCCGTAAACGTGGCTGTCTCGAAATCGATCAATTCGTACCAAAGACGCTTCAAATTGAAAGGAACGGGACTATCCACTGTCAAAGATTTTGGATCTAAGCCAGGAAGTGGATGCGCTGCTAGGCTATTCGCCTTTAATTCCAGAATTTTATCTGCAAAGGCGAGCTCGTGAGCATCGGAAAGCCCACCCACTGCGAACTCTAATAGCTCTTTCGCTTGTAAGGCCCAGAAAGGTACGAATAACGGGCTTTCTCCTGGCGACGGTGTAGCACTATAGACCCGAGCTAAATCTCCAAGTGCATCGGTATACTCGCCATGAATATCTAGCATAAGAATTCGTGCGGCTGGCGATCCAGTTGGTTTCCCTTTCCGAATGATGGAGCGAAGAAGGCTGGCGACAGTAGTGGATTTTCCCGATCCTGTTGAGCCAAGTATGGCGGAGTGACGTGTTACTAGTGCATCTAAGGATAGCCGAACGGTAACGTTCTCAGCACTTGCAAGACTTCCAATTACCACTTGGTCGTCACCACCAGAGCCATATATGCGACGTAAGTCCGACTCGGTCACCAGATGTACGGAGTCATTGATATTGGGGTGTTGGCTCAACCCTCGTTCAAATACTCCACCTATCGCCTCGCCAGCGAGTTGTACCTTCATCCAGCGGCCTGAGTCTACGCCCTCAGCAGCGGCGGTATCCGGCGCCGCTGTCGCTCCGACCTCAGAAACAATTCCGAATAGATCTTGATAGCCTTGAGGAATTCGAATGAAACTTCCCACCTGCCCGACCCGGTAAGTATGTCCATTTATGACGGCGAGACCAGAATCTAAGGATTCAGCCAGTTTGATAGTGAGGGTGGCACCAGCGACAGCGCTCACGACGCCTAGAAACGTAGGGTCATTTCCAGTCATATGTCCCCGGTATCGTTTTGGTTAGAAGCGATAGTGGGATCTGACGGCTCTGTTATTTCCTCAATGTCATTTGGGTTGTTGGTAGGCAGCACTGAACTTGCAAGATCAGTGGCCTGAGCCAAGGCACAGAAACGGGCAAATGCCATGAAATCGCCTAAGAGGAATACGGCGGGCTGGTCCGGCCACCTTGGTGCCCAAAAGCTTCTCCGGATACTACCCCAATTCTTTGGTAGTTCGCCGGGTACCCACTTGCCATGTACGCCACCGATCACTGCTCCATCGGACGCATAAACGCTCAAGTTAGGGCGTGCGTCTGCAAGCTTGACGGCTGGCCCTTCATTTTCGAGGCTTTGATATTGGAAGGCGAGAACCGCGCTGTTGGCATTCATTGCCAGGCTCTCGTCCAATACGGCACATATATGAGCATCGCGGAACGAAAACCCGATCGCCAGTAGGAGCGAATCGGGAGTTAGCAAAAAATTCTTCAACCGCTCGAATAGTGCGGAGTAGGGTTGTTTTTGTGTGAGGTCGTACTTTAAATGGTCCGGATAAACAAGCTCCGTTGCTTTTTTTCCTTTGCCTCTGACCACGGTACCCTCTTCAATTCCCCACCCAATGGAGCCGTGAAGTTTCCATAGTTTTGCCCAACGAGGAGGTAGATCATCGCTAGCCACAGATACTGGGTCAAAAAATGGAGCATTACCACCTGAGAATCCATCAAAATAAGGGAGTCTTGCGCGTTCAAATGCTTCTTCAAACAGGAGGTCATAGTTGGTGGTGAACACTTCTACGGAGTGTGTTCTGATCGCGCCACCTATCCATGCAACTAACTCGGAATATGCATTGCGTTGTGTTGGTAAAGCGGCACCAACTACAGCACCTATTTGAGCGCAGATAGTTTCAGCAAGGCCCTTAAATCCATCGCTATCGAGTCCATGAACTTGAACTCCGCCTAATGCCTGATGCAGCAAACGGATCCGCGAGAGTATCGATTCAATATTCGCTTCTGCGCCAAGTTCCTGTTTGATGGCGTTCATGGCCGGTGAGTGAGTGTCTGTCAGGTTGGCAGTTGCTAACTCTGTCAGTTCATTTACGCCCGGGATAAGTGGCTTTCCGTTTGGGTCCAAATTCCCTTCATCATTGACTCGTACCGCTAATGGTGCACCGGCACCTACAAGCAATCCTACCCGTTTTCGTCCTTGTGAGAGCACCTGACGAAGGTCTGACATGAAGCGGTCAGGGTTGTGAAAGGTCTCCATACGCGATCGCCCTTGAGATAAATAACTTGCCCTAATGGGGCCGCCCTAGATAAGTCGTCCATGGGTTAACTCGTTGGCTAGCATACGAAGTCTAACAAATAGATACGAAAAAGTAATGGTGGACTTTTCATAAGGACTCCGCCGTTCCAAGTTCATGTTCTGTGCCTCCTTGCAACTACAGTGTTTGGAGTCTTTCTCTTAAAAGGGTTCAGCTGACGGGTGCACGCGATTGGCATTATTGACCGTGGCTGGAGGTAACGGTGTCGTCATATAATGGTAAGGTTGGGATGGGCTCATATGTGCTGGCGTTGGACAGCATCCTCCTCATATGAGCTTGCGAGAAAAAGCTCCTCTGTATCAAAGTTCAGGACACTAGGCCTGACGGAAATGCCGTCCGCCGTGACACCCGAGGGAAGAGCGCTCAGTTGGTCCAGGATGTCTCGTAGCTGTGGACCGATGTCGCGTGCAATCCGCATTTTTGCGGTGTCATCTGTCACCTCGTACAGACGATAGATGTCGTAGGGTTCGGGGCCGTGAACGGCCCGCTGTACCTCTCCGAGCGAAAGGTGCAGCGGATTGGTAAATGCTCCGCTGGTACTTTTCGCGTCAATGGCACGGGTTTCACCAGGAGTTGGACTCACCTGGAAGTCAAATGGAGCAACGGCATTGATACTGGCGGTCCATTCGAATTCGCTGATCCGGCCTTGAGAACGTTCATAGTCCAGATAGGTATTCAGCAGGTTCTCTCCTGTAACGCCAGTCTGCTCTGCGGCTTGCCGGGAACGGATGAAATCTTCGGGGGTGATGCCACGGCCTCCCGAGCGCCTGTTGATGGCTGCGGTACCGGTGGCGCCGCCCAACGCTGCATCCTCGAGGGCGTCGCTCTCAATCCAACCATTAAGTGGATGCCCGGCCGGAGGTGCCGCTGCCGCCAGAACGTCTGCAATGATGGTTTCCTGCAGTAGCCACATAGAGCCTGAGGGGTATCTGCGGGCAAGCTCCCGGTGTATCGCCGTATCTGCGGCAACACCGCTCGCCACGAAGTTGATTTTCACTGCTTCCGGTTTGTCATTGCCCGAGAACTCGAACAATGCGAAGTCTCCCGGAGAGAGTATGTTGTAACGTTCCGGGTCGTCGTCAGGGTTATCAATCTGCTCGCCATTCAGACGCCAGTTCTTCTGCTGTTTCAGAATCTTCCGCGCCAGCGTGTATGGCTGTACAAGGCCAGGCCCGAAAAGGTGAAGGGTGAGAAGATAGATGGGATTTCGTAATGTAGATGGCCTGCCCAGTTCCGGATACATTGCTCCAGTCAGAATCCGGGCGTCCAGATTGAATGCTTTCTGGTTTCCCGCTGGCTGATACTGAAAATGCCACTTGAAAAATGTCAGATCTGATGCGGTCAGACGTTTCAATGCCAGTTTGCGGGGCATGCAGGTTCCTTCTTTCTTTTGGTTACTTTTTGCGTTGCCTGCAGGTTACCACAACGATGGTGCAGTGGTATGCATAGTGGTGCATAATGACACCATTTCCCTCCAACTGATGGACGAGATATGGCCAGAAGTCCGATCACTCCTGACCGGAAAACTGTAAGAACCTCTGTGATGCTCCCGGAAGGGGCGCACCTGCGCGTCCAGGCACTTGCTGATGCAAACCATGTATCCGCCGCCTGGATTATCCGTACGGCGGTGCAGCGATTTCTGGATGAGCATCAGGGGCAGCTTGAGCTTCCCTTGCGCCTGTCTTCCCGAGAAGGATCTGACTTAGATGAGTAATGACGTCATTTTTCGTAAGCTGGCGCGCCTGAGGGCTGGGGCCAAACCCCGGGTGTTGGACCTGTTTGCTGGTTGTGGCGGCATCTCCCTGGGCTTTGAAGCTGCCGGCTTTGAGATAGGCGGCGCGGTCGAGTTCGACCCCGAAGCAGCGAGGTCTCATGGCCTCAATTTCCATAATGGTGCTGAGTCGCACAGTCAGGCGATCGACATTACGAAGACGACGCCTGCCGAGTTATGCGAGCAGCTTGGTCTGGGAAGCGTGGCAGAGGCGTTTGATGTGGTCGTCGGTGGTCCGCCTTGTCAGGCTTTTGCCCGAGTGGGCCGGTCAAAGCTGCGTGAAATTGAGGAGCATCCGGAAGCTTTCATCCATGATCCGCGGGCTCAGCTCTACAAAAAATACCTTGAGTATGTCGACGCTTTCCAGCCGCTGGCTGTGCTCATGGAGAATGTGCCGGATATCCTGAACCATGGTGGTCATAACGTTGCAGAGGAAACCTGCGAAGTTCTGGAGGGTAAGGGCTATCGCTGTGGCTATACGCTGCTGAACGCGGCTTTCTACGGCGTACCGCAGATGAGGGAGAGGATGTTCCTCATCGCCTACCGCAACGAGCTGGCCACTGACGTGTCATTTCCCTCACCGACGAACTGGCTTGTACTGCCTCCTGGCTACGAGGGCTCCCGGTCGGTCGCGCTGAAAACATTGCGCAGTCTTGAATGCGAGGCACACTCCTATATCGCTCCTCCTGCTGCCAGCGAGGATCTTCCGAAGGCGGTGACGGCTGAAGATGCTTTAGGGGACCTGCCGGCTATCAATGCCCGGGAGCTGCTCGCGGCGGGCAAGATTGCGCGGGGTGCACGCCGTTTTGATACGCCAGTCAGTTACGGTCGCAGAAAAACCTCTGCTTATGCAGAACTGATGCGTAACTGGCCGGGCCATGAGGCACCTGCAGACGGAATAACCGACCATGTGATCCGGTATCTTCCCCGGGACTATGAACTGTTTGCGCGGATGAATCCTGGCGACCAGTATCCTCAGGCGTATGTACACGCTGTAGCCATGTTTGAAGAGAAGCTGGCCTCGGCCAGAGCACAGGGAGAAAAGATTCCTGAGGGCTCTGCAAAGTACAAGGCGCTCTGGGCGTCTATTGTGCCTCCCTATGACGCAAGCAAATTTCCGAATAAGTGGCGCAAAATGTGGCGTGACCAGCCGGCACGGACACTAATGGCGCACCTGGGTAAAGATGGCTACAGCCATATTCATTACGACAGCAAACAGGCGCGCACGATATCGGTGCGTGAAGCGGCACGCCTGCAATCATTTCCGGATGGTTTCCGCTTCAGCGGCACCATGAATCCTGCCTTCAAGCAGATTGGTAATGCTGTGCCACCCTTGCTGGCTAAGGCGCTTGCTGTGCATATGATGCAGACGCTTAAAGTGGCAGTGACTGAAAAGGAGGCGGCCGATGAGCCTTGTCGAACGGCAGCGGCAGTTTCTTGAGGCGGCACAGCGGCATTTCGGAACGTCGAGGGTCGTCCGGCCCCGTGAGTTGTTCGGAGTGTCCAATAGCGCGAAGATTGTTGAAGGCGGTATCCAGCTTGGCGTGGTGAACCTGGACAATGTGAGGGGCGACATTGAGGCGATGATCTTTGGTTGCGTGCTACGCTTCCCGCCCGAGGATGAGGTCTATTTTGCGGTATTGGTACGCAATGACAAGGCGAACTTTCTGCAGCGTCTTGCTGATATGAAACGTCTGGGGGCGGCAACAAGAAGCGATGGTGCCGACGCGTCTGCATTTTCCCTGGAAGCGTCCGGTGGTGATGACGACTCTTCCGAGACTCCAGGAGCCACCATCAGATACAGCGCCCGGAATAATCTGGTGCCGATCTATCTGGCGCAGGACGGGCGGTTGTGGTTACGGAATGCTAAGTTCTGGGATAGTCTTGCCTTTGATCTGACACCTTTCGGTCCGAGTACTGAGCCGGATGAAATCGTAGTCGCATTGCATCCCCCCACCGCATCAGCCAGGCGCAGTCTGCTCGCCCGTGAGTTCATTGGCTGGCTCGGTACGCTTGTGGGTCGTGAGAAAATCCACGAACTGCCGGTCTGGACTGATACGGCGACGCTGAGCCCTGACATGTGCCGCATGCCTGCGATGATTCCGGTCGAGCAGATTGAGGCGGCCGTCAGTGCGCTGGGTGGCCACTACCCCAATGGAGAAGTGCGTCGGTTTCACGCTGCGCTGAACTTTCTGGATCACAAGCATTTCGTGATTCTTTCGGGCCTGTCAGGAACAGGCAAGACACAGCTGGCGCTGAAGTATGCCCGGGCAGTACATGGCCTGACTTCCGACACTGACGCTGATCCGTTGATTTTTGAGTGTCCGGTGCGTCCTGAATGGACGGATCCGTCCAGCCTGACAGGCTATTACGACGTATTGACTAACCGATATGTTGTGCCGACATTTCTGGAAGCGGTGCTGGTGGCGACAGCGCACAGGAGCTCGCCCGTCTTTGTGGTGTTGGATGAAATGAATCTGGCACGGGTGGAATACTACCTCTCGGATGTGCTATCTGCCATCGAGTCCAGAGGGGCGCTGCAACTGCATTCCAACAGCGTTCCGCTGGAAGGCACAACTGGCACCAGCGTCCGAGCAGAGATCCGGTTACCGCACAATCTTTTTATTATCGGCACGATTAACATCGATGAAACGACCAATCCGGTCAGCGATAAAGTGCTGGACCGGGCGTCGGTGATTGAGATGTCCACGGTGGATATACCCGGTTTCCTGGGTTCGCTGGAAGCGCGTTATCCAGAGCTGGCTGCTGCCCGTGCCGTGTCCGAGCCGAAGCTGACTGAGGTTCACGGGTTTATGCAGCAGCATGGTCTTGGGTTCGGCTACCGTCTGATTGAGGAGTTTGTGCGTTATCACGCCTTTGATGCACAGCATCTCAGAAATGCGCCTGATGAAGTGACCGATCAGCTGCTGGTGCAGAAGGTGCTGGTCAAACTGCGTGGCTCGGAACGCCAGCGATCTTTACTTAACAGTCTGGACCAGAGTTGCGAAGGCCTGCCACGCGCGCAAGCCTTCATCCGCGGACTCCTCAATGATCTGGACGAATTCGGGTCTTTTCAGGCAATGAGGTAAATGCGTGACCGCACTATATATCCTGCGCGAAAATGGCGGATCTGCCTGGCAGGTCTGGCCGGTGCAGGATGAAATCCCGGCCGGGGAAGTGCGCGAAGCCGTTTCTTATCTGTTTGAACTGCGCGACTGCGATGGTGCCCTTGATGCGGACCTGTCTATTGATGATATTCCGGTGGAGGCGTTGCGGTCGCGCCAGCCCCGGGTAGCGCGCTGGCGTTGGACGCCCGGCTTTCACGCAGGTGTTTCTGAAGCGGTACTGCGTATTCCGGGTACCGGGATACGCCGCTTTGAGATCACCACCGATCCGGACCTGCGCAAACTGACGCGGGCCGACTTCGACACCATGGTACGGGAGGTGCTCGAAGATACCTTCGCCCTGTTTTCACTCAGCGCATTTCGCAAAGGCATCGCCCGGCAACCCGGTAACCGGCCGCCACCGCTGGCACGGCTGGAATTTCTGCGTTCGCGTGCGGATGAGATTATGCAGACAGTCTCCGCGATCAACCGATCGCCGCGTCATTTCCTGCGAGCCACAGAAGTCACAGTACCTCTGCACAGAGCCGTGCGGGCGACCGGTCCTGAAATTATCAAATCGTTCAGGACTGGCCGGGTAAGAACCGAGATGAGTACGCCTTCCAGGTTGCCGACGGCGCTCGGGGGACGTCTGCCTGCGCAGATCACCTTGCGGCAGCGCCAGAACAGTGTGGATATTCCGGAGCACCGGCAGATCAAAGGCTGCCTGAGAGCGTGGGCTGCCTGGTTGTCTGGTGTCGCGGAGCTGCTTGCAAAGGCAGACAAGGGAGACGATCCGGAGGTCCGTACCACCACCGGAGGCTGGGCGCAGCGCGCGCGACGTATCGCCCGTGCGTTCAACGACGCAACCAACACAGGCTTCATGGCCGAGGTCAGTGACAGCCCGGCGACGTTGCAGATGTCTTCGCTGTTTCGTAATGATCCGGTCTATCACCGCTTCTACCGGCTCTGGCAGGATATGAATCTTGGACTGGCGGCGTTGTTTGGTGATTTCCTGCAGATGCCACTGGCCCGGACCTACGAGCTCTATGAGTTGTGGTGCTTTCTGCGGCTGCTGCGCGCTGCTGTGCAGGAGTACAACCCGGCCGAAGCGGAGCTTGGTAATCTGTTCATTGCCAACGCAGCGGGTGGGGTGACGATTGCAGCAGGCTCCGTCATTGTGCCGGTGGGGACAGACAAGCTGCTCTGCTTTCAGCGGCAATACCGGGAATACTGGGTTGAACCGGAGGGTGAAGGCAGTTTCAGTCGTACGATGGTTCCTGATATCGTGTTTGCGGAAAAGAAGACCGGCAGCACTACGCGGCGGGTGATCGTGCTTGATGCGAAGTACCGCATCAACGACGGCTTGAATGAGGCGCTAAATTCGATCCACACCTATCGGGATGCGCTGGTTCAGGAAGTGCAGAACGGCCAGATGGAAGGCATCGTTACCGCTGCCTATCTACTCACGCCGCACGTGCCGGTTCTGGGGGCAGAGTTCCAGAAGACGGTCATGCCGGGACGTCTGTTTCATCCGAAATACCGTAAACAGTTCCGCTTTGGTGCACTAACGCTACGGCCCGGCATGAGCGCAGACGATCTGCAGGCAGGCTTGCGGACTATTGTTGAAGACGCTGCAGCGTAGGAAAGCATATATATGGTTGACGTCCTGACCGAAGCGCAGCGTCAGCTCAATATGAGCCGCATTCGTGGACGTGATACCAAACCTGAAATGCTGATCCGGCGGGGGTTGCATGCACGGGGCTTTCGTTACCGGTTGCAGGACCGTAGTCTTCCGGGGCGGCCGGATCTCGTGTTTCCCCGATATAAGACTGTCATTCTGGTGCATGGCTGTTTCTGGCATGGACATGACTGCCCGATGTTTCGTCTGCCTGCAACACGTAGCGAGTTCTGGGCGGAAAAGATCGTTGCTAATCAGCGTCGCGATACCATAGCGCATGAAGCGCTGCTTTCATTGGGCTGGCGTGTGCTCACCATCTGGGAGTGCTGTTTAAGGGGGAAGGGGCGCATACCGATCAACAAAGTGTTGGATATCTGCGTCAACTTCTTACAGGAGGGAGAGACAGCGAAGACGCTGTCGGGGATGCGGTAAAGGGTTGTAGTGGGAGCTTGAAATCAGCTCACAACATTATCACAATGAAACAAGATATGATTTGGAGTAAGTGCGAGGCGACGTTAGGCTAGTCAAGTTCTTCTTTCAACGATCTGCCTCTTATCGATATCAAGAAGATCAAAGTATAAGAAGGGTGTAATTGTGCGACTAAGCCGTATCGTCATTAAGAACTTCAGAAACTTTAAGCATCTTGATGTCCGGCTGGGGCAGCATGCAGTAGTACTTGGTGAGAACAAAGTCGGCAAAACCAATCTGCTGTTTGCATTGAGGCTGATTCTTGACCCCACACTTCCTGACTCATCGCGTAGATTACGCCTTGATGACTTCTGGGACGGACTGGCACGACCGCTGAAAATAGAAGATGTAATCGAGGTGTCGGTAGAGTTTAGAAATTTTGAAGACAATGAAAATCTGCTGGCAGTATTAGCTGATCATTTGGTGTGCCCTGTCCCGATGGTGGCAAGGATCACGTATCGCTATCAGCCAATGCAGGGGCTTGAAGCTGCACCGCGCAGCGAGGCGGATTACGAGTTTATTGTGTTTGGCGGAGACCGACCCGACAATGCGGTCGGCTATGACCTGAGGCGCTGGATGCCGCTGGACTTGTTCCCGGCGTTGCGCGATGCCGAGTCGGACCTCGCGCGCTGGGGGCGCTCCCCGCTGCGTCCGCTTCTTGACCGTGCTGCGAAGACGATAGATGCAAAAGCACTCGGCACGATCGCTGATGAAGTGCACACAACCACCTCAAGAATTGCAGCATTACCTGAACTTGCCGGAGTTGTAGATCAGGTCAACGATCAGCTTACTGTCATGGTGGGAGACAAGCACGCCATCGAAACGGCGTTGGGATTTGCGCCGACGGAGCCGGAACGGTTAATACGCGCACTACAAATGATGATCGACGGTGGCAAGCGGGGTGTGGCAGAGGCCAGCCTCGGCTCAGCTAACGTGCTTTATCTCGCACTAAAGCATCTGGAACATCAATATCTTGTGGACGAGGGGGAGCGGCAACACACATTTTTGGCGATAGAGGAGCCCGAAGCCCACTTGCATCCTCATCTGCAGCGACTCATTTATCGAAATTACTTGCAAACGCGTGGTGACACTCAAGCGGGGCCTGGACCGCGTAGTATCCTGCTCACCACGCATTCGCCTAATGTGGCAAGTGTGGCACCGCTCGCCAATGTGGTTGTCCTGCGCCAAGTCATGGGCGAAGGGCATACCATCGGGCGTTCGCTCAGAGGCGTAAAGCTCGATGTCAGCGATCGTGAAGATCTGGAACGGTATCTCGACGTCACGCGTGGCGAGCTGTTTTTCTCGAAAGGCGTCATTCTGGTAGAAGGCGATGCGGAGAAGTTTCTCCTACCGACGCTAGCCAAGCTATATGACGAAAGTCTGGATTTTGACGCGATGGGTATCTTCGTGTGCTCCATCGCCGGTACCACCTTCGCTCCTTATGTTCAATTGCTGGGCCCTAAGGGGCTTGATATCCCGTTTGTAGTGCTGACAGATTTTGATCCAAAGAAGGAATCTGCGAGTCAGGAGGATGCGGATCCGGATGATGGAGGCGTCTTAGATAGCTATGGCAAGAATCGTGTTGTCAACCAAATTATGAGGCATATACTGGATGAAGATACTTGGGAATCAAGTAATTTTGCGCAGGTGCTGGGGCTCGCCCCAAAGCATGGCGTGTTCCTGAATGAATTCACGTTTGAAATCGATGTTTTCCGGACAGGGGCAGAGGATTACTTCCTGACGGCCGTCGAGGAACTCACTACTAACAAGAAGATGCACGCTCGCTTCACGAGCCTTGCAGCCGACCCGGATTCGCTTGACCCATCACAGTTCCTTAAAGATATCGATTCCATCGGCAAGGGGCGGATGGCGCAACGGCTGGCGTCGGTGCTGATAGCGGAAAATGCCGATGTATGCCCTAGGTACATCAAGTCTGCGCTGGATTACCTGAAGGTCAGGCTGGGATGACCGCTGTAGCTTCCCCTCTTCTAAAGGTCGCGGAAGATTTGCGCGGGAACGAGGATCAATGGCGCGCGTACGAATCGACGGGCAACTGTGTCATCCTGGCCGGGCCCGGCAGTGGTAAGACCAAGACCATCACCGTCAAGATCGCCCGGCTGCTTGCTGAGGTTGTACACCGTCCACGTAGACTGGCATGCATTACCTATAGTAATGCTTGTGTCGGCGAACTGCGATCAAGGTTGAGCAAGCTCGGTGTGGACGACGGTGATCGTGCCTTGCTCTCCACTGTGCACTCCTTTTGTCTGACGGAACTGGTGTCGCCTTATGCAGCATTGGCAGGTGTCGAAATACCAGATCCGCTTGTTGTGGCGTCGCCGGCGCAGGCACGAACGATATTTGCAGATGCTTATCGTGAGCAGGTGGGTGGTAATGTGTCGAGTTCGTTTCGGATGGCCTGTGACAGATTGCGGCGTACCATCCCGGATAAGGGAAGTGATGAGTGGCGTGCGTGGACTACCCGCGAAACGGCGGTGGTTGAGGCTTACGAAGCCTTGCTTCTGGAAAACGGCCTGATCGACTTTGATGGCTTGGTCCTTGCCGGCCTGCAGCTTGTTGAGAAGCATGAGTGGGTCCAGCGTGCCATTCAAGCTAAATATCCAGTGGTTGTGATCGACGAATATCAGGATCTTGGTCTGCCCTTACACCGTATCGTGTTGGCGTTGCTTCGGGCAGGAACCCGGATCGTTGCGGTAGGGGATCCGGATCAGTCCATTTATGGGTTCACCGGCGCTAAGCCGGGCTTGTTGCGAGCGTTGTCCCGTCTCCCACAGATGGAGTCAATCAGGCTCAAACTAAATTACCGGTGCGCTGATCGCATCATCGCGGCCTCCATGGCGCTCTTGCCTGAACCGGCTGAGTTTCATTCCCATGATGGCCGCGCGGGCGAAATCCACATCCACCGCCTGGAGCGCAACATCCGCGAGCAGGCGGACTATGCGCTCGGAACGCTGGTGCCAGGGCTGCTCGAGGCCAATCCGCTATGGTCGCCGGGAGATATCGCGTTGCTTTATCGCACCCTCAATGAGGGGACGCCGATCGCACAAGCGGCAGATGCTCTTGGTCTGCGCTACTTCCGCCTTGATAACGGTTCACCGATCAAGCGTACTCGCCTGACTGAATGGCTTACAGACGTAGCGCAATGGTGCGCCGGGGGCTGGCAGACTGGGACGGTGCCTCTTTCGCAATTGCTCAAGGCTTGGCGACGGTTGCACCGTTCAGTTACACGTGAAGCCGAATTGCTGAATGCTCGCAAGTGCTTGATTGCGGCCTTGTTCTCATTGCGGGATGGTGCGTTGCCTTTGCACCAATGGCTTTCAGCGTTGCGTCGCGACGTGCTGGATGATCTGCTCCAGCAGGAGCCGGGTCTCGCCGATGAGAAAGACAACTTGAATGACTTGGTAAAAGCCGCTGCAGCAGGTGGGCCCTTGCAGGCATTCACGGTAGATATATTCGGGAATCAGGGCAAGAGTCCGGATCAGATCAATCTGATGACGTTACACAGTTCGAAGGGGCTGGAGTTCCAGGCGGTCATTATGGTTGGACTGGAAAATGGTGTATTTCCCAGTGGCTATGACAGAACCGAAGAACAGCTGGAAGAGGCGGCCCGGCTGTTCTATGTAGGTGTGACGCGCGCTAAGACGCAGATTCATCTTACTTACGACGAGGACGAGTCGCCACTGATCACTTCCATCCGGGAGGCAGGCTGATGCAGGGCTACTTCAGCGACCGGGAGAACGGTCCAAGACTGAGAAAAAAATAGGAGAGGGTATGGGACGACGATTGCAACTTAACTTCACACCGTTACTTGTGCATGGCGATGTGATCCGACTCCAGACCTTGCCATTTACAGACTCACAGCAATTGCATGACCTACGTAATGAGTACCGAACGCAGTTTGCAGTAATCCGTCGGGCAGATCAAATTGTTGCGTTACCACTTGAGCCTGGAGCGACGCCCATTGGTCAGGGAAAACAGGTCTCGGCGCTCGAGCACACCTCGCTGATTCGACCGTTGCTTGAACAGCGGCTGGTGTCATTGCTGAGTGCAAACAGGCGGCCAGTAGCACGCTACAACCCGATCACGACAGTGGGACGCATACTACCGACAGGATTTCTGGATGCTGATGAGCATATTCATCTGCAGTCGCGCGTTTTGATCTCTATTCGATCCTTGAAATTACAGGGCTCTTACGTGCTTGGACTGCTATGGGATATTGAAATCCAGAAAACGTGCGCGACCAGCCTGGCGGTGCTGAGCGAGCATGGCGTTTGCTTGGATGGATTGGTGGTGGAGCGAGAAACATCGGTGGAAGATGTGCGCATGCTGCCCCAGCGCAGGCTTGTTGGGCGTGTTGGGAGCATCGCAGACGGCAAGGCTCGGCTGTCTGAGCGGTTTATGAGTATTGAGGAGCTGCTGCCCCTGGGCGAGTTGTACTTAGAGGCCTCGCCTGAGAACATTCGGCATTTATTGCAGCACTTCACAGGGAACGCCTCCGGAAGGGCGCAGAGCAAGATCGACGAGATCGTGTTCGAGAACAGCAGGGGGCGCTCTCGGATGGAGCACATTACCCGGATTTCGAACTGGGTCCGGGGGTTGGGTGCTATCGGGTTGCAAGAAGGGCTGAGCGTCAGTATTGGTAGCCTGATCAACGAGAAAGATAGTCCGGTATTTCCGCGTTTCGCTGAAGGCAGCACACCGACCTACGTGTTCGATGCTGGCACGCTCAAGTCAGAGACGCGCGCGGCGGTAGGACTGACGAAGTTCGGCCCTTATAGCAGACATGTGTTCACGCCAACACGGCCGAACATTTGTGTGATCTGTGATCGGGCGCGACGTGGGCAATTCGAACTGTTCCTCAGGAAGTTCCGGGACGGATTGACGGTCGACGGCAAGTCACTGCCGTTCGGTAGAGGATTTCTTGGAATCTACGGTCTGCAGGACATCACGCTGACATTTGTGGAGGCCGACGGCTTCACCGCAGACGCGTACCACGCGGCTGCTTCCAAGGCCGTGCGTATGAGCGCGGAAGGGACGTCGTGGCACTTGGCTTTGGTGCAGACCGAGCGGGAGTCGCGACAGTTGCCACCGCAACGCAATCCCTATCTGGTTGCCAAAGCGGCGTTTCTCTCCAACCAGATTCCCACGCAGTTCATTGCCGTCGAGACCTTCGCGATGGCACCTGGTAATCTGGCTTACACACTGAGTAATCTCGCACTTGCTGTTTATGCCAAGCTCGGCGGTATACCCTGGTTGATCAAATCGGATAAGGGAATCGCGCACGAAGTGGTCATTGGCTTGGGTAGCGCAGCGATAGGCGAGTCACGATTCTTAAAGAGGGAAAGGATTGTAGGTATCACTAGTGTCTTTCGCGGTGATGGCGGCTACCTGCTCTCCAACCTGTCAAATGCTGTGCCGATGGAGAAGTATAGTGAGGCGCTGACGGATTCGTTGCAGGCAACTCTCCATCGTGTCCGCAGCGAAATGAACTGGATTAAGGGCGATTCTGTTCGGGTGATCGTGCACGCATTCAAACCTATGCGCAACACAGAGATCGAGTCGGTCAAGACGGCACTCCAGGAATTCGCGGAGTTTGATCTGCAGTTCGCGTTCCTGCATGTCAAGCAAGATCACCCCTACCTACTGTTCGATGCCGACTCTGTCGGAATAAAAGGAAGGGGGGAGAAAACACCGATACGGGGGCTCTATGCGGAGATTGGCGACAACGAAACTTTGCTGACTCTGACCGGGCCTCAGCAACTCAAGCGTCCGACGGACGGATTGCCCAAGCCATTGTTGCTGACTCTGCATCGTGATTCGACGTTCAGGGACACTATCTATCTCACGAAGCAGGTCTACTGGTTTTCGAACCATTCCTGGCGCAGCTTCCTGCCGGCAGCTATGCCTGTCACCATATACTACTCCAGCCTCGTTGCGAGCCTCTTAGGCCGGCTGGATCGATTAGGTAGTAGGTGGAGTCCAAGCGTGATGCTTGGCAAGATCGGGACAACGAGGTGGTTTCTATGACAGACGGCACCCCACTCTTGCATGAGGCACTGCGGGCTATATCGAGCCAGGCTGATACATTGACCAGCGCAGGCCCGCTTTCGTTGGCTTTCTATCACTGGGTACTCGCCGAGGAGTTTCCCATCGCACAGGCTATGCCGCTAGCTCAGGAGCTGAGCGAGGAAGTCGCAGGCGGCGGCCGGTCAATTCAGGCCGTGGGGGCCTTAGGCTTTCTGCTGGGCATTGATAGGTCTTTAATCGGAGCAAATCAGAACTCCTTTGCGCAGGGAGTGGATTGGCTGATGGGGCGCCGTGGCGATTCGCAGACAGCCTTGACGAGTCTGATGCAACCTGTAGCGCTCACTGGAGTGCTGATTGGTTTGGTTGCGATTGACGATGATGAGCGATGGCAGAAATTTGGAGCTTGGTTCGCTACCCTCTTCGCAAGGCTGCAGCCTCTTCTGTCTGCGGAAGGGGGATGGCGCCAGGAGCTGCTGTGCATGGTTAAGATGCGATCCGAGGTGCGGTTGCATAGCGAGCTGCAGTTGATGCCGGCTAGTGTGGGGGCAGCTATCTATGTGGCACGCGGATTAGCAAGATTTCTGTCGTTGTCCGATAACGAGTTGGCCTTGCAGGTACTTGGCCGCATTAAATCTGTTGTCTATGAAGAGCCTGAACCGGCAGCCATAGATTTGGCTGTCTTTCGTTTTCTGACGCAGGGGGCTTCTCATATAGATTTGCACGCCCCGAGCCTGCAGGATGCGGGTATTCTGCTGCGCCGGCTCCAATCCGGATTGCGTAGGTGGACCTGGGACGAGGAGAAAAAGACGCCGAACTCAAGCGCGCAGAAGTGGGCTGTTGAGAATGAATACCATTTTCAGAATCTTCTGTGGGCGGTTCTGGCTCCGGTATTCCCGGATTTGCGTGATGAAGAATGGTTAGCCTCAGTGGGACAAAAGAAGCCACGAGCAGATCTGGTGATCCCGTCACTGTATCTGGTGATTGAGGTTAAGTATTGGCGAGTTAAGACGTCGCCACAAGGTCTGATCTCGCAGATCGCTGAGGACGTCAGCCTCTATCTGAAACACGGCAGTCCATACCGCAAAGTACTGCCAGTCATATGGGACCAAGGGCGGCGTGTCGAGCAGCACGACTTGCTCATTGCTGGCCTTTGTGAAATTCGTGACGTAGTGACCCCTGTCGTTATTACTCAGCCTGCCTTCATGCTCTAAGCCTCAATCACTCTAAGCCACGAGCGATATCTGGTTGATTCATGTCTTATGCGCTTGGTAAGGGCTCAGACAGAAAGCGCTTATGGTCGCGCTCCAGACAGAGGCGCTCGAATACAGCCAGTACGGCTGGTACGTTGTCCGTATCCAGCTCTTCCCGGGCGATGCGCTTGGCCATGCGGATCATGTTGCAAATACTTGTTTCATTATTCATGGTTCCATTTTGTGCGATTTTCTTAGGCGTGGCTATACGTAGATACCGTATCCGTTGACGTCGTGTGGGGTAGGGTTGCGGCAGCGATGCCCTTCTGTGTTGTTGCCGAGCAGTACACACTGCCTTGGCTGGCGACCCACTCGATATGGTCCGTGCGGCTCAAACCCATCAGCTCGCCGTAGACTGCGTATTTGTCTTGCAGCAGGCGCAACGCCTGTTCAGGCGTCGCTATCACGGTTTGGTTTCCGCTCAGCGTAGGGACGTTTACGGCCAGTGCGCAGCCCGATTCGACCAATGCCTTGAGCAGATTCAAATTTTCCATGCGCTTTTCCTTTGAACGACCGTCAGTGTAGGGAGGAGGGCGTGATGTCGTGGCCGTTTTCTCCAAAAGCCGTCCTGTCCATCATTGTTTGAAAAATCCGCATGATGGCGGCCTCGCTGGGTTGATTCAGTTCCTGGTTGGCCAGGCGCACCGCCGCGGCCAATGCTGCTGCGACGTGCTGGTTCACCACGCGCGGCGGTGCGATCCAAGCTGCGGGAGGACCGTCAAATAGCGCCAATGCTTCATCGTTGTCGTCCGGGTGGAACATGCATATGCCCTGAGGTGATTGCGTGTCCCATCTTGCGCGATAGGGCCGGGGCTGTCTATTCGTAGTTCTCACAGTGACCAATTTATCTTCCTCGGCGGCAATGGGGGGGCGTAGCTGGCCCTGTGGATTCTACCGGTGCGCCTGAATAATCTTTGCGTCTCCGCCTGCCGGACCGGGCTGCTTCAGGTTCGCGTGTCCGCTCATCCCTGGCGGGACTGGCCTTGGCCAGCCTTGCCCATCCCTGACGCCTCCGGCCCGGCTTCCCATCTTCGGGCCTGCGCGCTGACGCTTGCCTGCGGGCGGCACCAAAGACCTAGTCGTTGCTTGGCTCACGTCTTTCCTGACTTCATCACCTTATCCGCGACTGTAGCCCGTGGCCGCGTGCCGTCAAGGCGCGCCAGGCCGTGTCCTCGGCTGCGCCTGCGGGCCGCACCACCCTGACGCTTGTTTCCTTGACGGCCCACGTTCGTGGGCTCCTGACCGTCGCGGGCGACGAACTCAGGAAAGACGGTGGCAACGAGGCCAACCGGGTTCTTCGTGCCGACCGCACATCAACAGCTCAAACCCTTGGGCTTCCGAATCTCGGAATCCGGTGTGCGGTGAACAGCAAACCCTTTCTTTGTCAGGAGAAACATCATGCTTGCATCCCGCTTCGGTTCCCATTCCCCGGTGCTTCGCAGCGACCGCCCGCTATCGGACGATCAGATCAGGGCCGTAGTTCCGTCCATCTATGCCGATGCCCCACACGAAAGCCGTTCAGAACGCTACAGCTACATCCCCACGGCGGCGGTGCTGACGGAACTACGGAAAGAGGGTTTTGAACCCTTCATGGTGACGCAGACCCGAGTACGTAACCAAGACCGGCGCGAACACACCAAGCACATGATTCGGCTACGCCACGCTAATCAGGTGAATGACAGCATCGCCAATGAAATTATCTTGCTCAATTCCCACGATGGCACAAGCAGTTATCAGATGCTGGCAGGCGCGTTCCGATTCGTCTGCTCAAATGGTCTGGTGTGCGGCGACACCGTGGCCGACGTACGCATTCCGCATAAAGGCGACATTACCGGGCAGGTGATCGAAGGCGCGTATGAAGTATTGAGCGGCTTTGAACGGGCACAGGAATCCCGCGAAGCCATGCAGGCTATCACGCTGGACGAGGGCGAAGCCGAAGTATTCGCCCGCGCCGCGCTGGCCCTGAAATACGACGACCCCGACAAGCCCGCGCCCATCACGGAAAGCCAGATTCTGATGCCGCGCCGGTTTGATGACCGCCGCCCCGATCTGTGGATGACCTTCAACCGCTTGCAAGAAAACCTGATTAAAGGCGGTTTGCGGGGCCGCAGCGCCAATGGTCGCCGCCAAAGCACCCGGGCGGTGCAAGGCATTGATTCCGACATTCGCCTGAACCGTTCCCTGTGGCTGCTGGCCGAGGGTATGCGCCAGCTTAAAGCCTGACCCCTTACGCGGCAGGGAACAGGCAGCCGCCCTTGCCGCGCCTTTCATGGCTGCACTAAAACCTCAAGGAGTTTTCACCATGAACGCGATCAACCAAACCGAAACCCAAGCCATCGACACTGCTACGCAGGAAGTCATCGCCCCGGCGCAAAACCGGATTGTCGTGCCACTGTCGCAGCTTCGCGCTTCCAAGCGCAATGTACGCAAGATCAGGCAGTCTGTTGATGTCCTGGCTGAGAGCATCGTCCGCGTGGGGCTGTTGCAAAACCTCACCGTGATTCTGGCCCGCGACGGCGAGCATTTCGAAGTTGTAGCCGGTGGCCGCAGGCTGGCCGCGCTCAAGCTGCTGGCAAAGACCCGGCGTATCCCAAAGGATTGGGCGGTGCCGTGCCTGCTGGTGGCCGATGCCAGCGCTCGCACCGTGAGCCTGACCGAGAATGTGCAGCGCGAAGCCATGCATCCGGCAGACCAGTTTGAAGCGTTCGCCGCGCTGGTGGCCGAAGGCCGACCCATCGAAGACATTGCAGCGGATTTCAGCGTCACCCCGCTGGTGGTGCAGCGCCGTTTGAAGCTGGCGAATGTATCGCGGCGTCTACTGGCCGATTATCGCGCCGATGCCGTCACCCTTGAACAGTTGATGGCGCTTGCCATCACGGATGACCACGCGGCGCAGGAAGCCGCATTCTATGAAGCGCCCGAATGGCAGCGCCAGCCCCACGCCTTGCGCGACCGTCTGACCGGGCGGGAAATCGACGCAGGCCATGCACTGGTGCGTTTCGTGGGGCTGGACGCCTACGAAGCCGCAGGCGGCTGTATCCGCCGTGATCTATTCGCGCAAGACGATAGCGGCGTGTATGTCACCGATGCGGCGCTGTTGGAAACGCTGGTACGCCAAAAGCTGGACGAACACGCTGCCACCGTGAAGGCCGAGGGGTGGGCATGGGTGGATGCCACGCCCGCCGCCACCTATGCCGATCTGCAAGCCTTCCAACGCGCCCCGCGTGAGCGGCGCAATCCCACCAAGCGGGAAAGCGACCGCATGGACAAGCTGGAAACGAAGATGCAGGCCATTGGTGAAGCGATTGATGCCGCATTGGAAGATGGCGACGAAGAAAAGGCCGACACCTTGCAGGAAGAAGGCGACAGCCTGGGCGAACAATTGCAGGCGCTGGAAGATCGCCTGCTGGATTACGCCCCGAACGTCAAAGCCGCTGCCGGTGCCATCGTCACGCTTGATCGGCAAGGTCAGGTTGTCGTGCATCGCGGCCTGATGCGTGAAGCCGAAGCGAAGGCATTGCGCACCTTGGAACGGCTGTGGCAGGGGTTCAGCTGCGAGGACGAAACGCAAGGAGACAACGAGGATGACGACCAGTCCAAGGCTGCCGTCATGTCCGACCGGCTGGCGCAACGCTTGAGCGCCCACCGCACTGCCGCGCTGCAAATCGAACTGGCGCGGAATCCACACGCCGCCCTGGCTGCTGTGGTGCATGGCATGGTGCAGACGGTCTTGCAAAAGGGTTATTACTATCGCGACAGTTTACCGCTGGAAATACGGCTGACCGTACAAGACCGGCTGGAAAGTATGGCCCCGGACTCGCCCGAATCCCCCGCCGCCGTTGCGCTGATCGAACAGCAAAAAGCCATAGGCGAGGCGTTGCCGATAGACAGTCCTGATCTGTTTGCCGTCCTGTTAGCAAAGTCACAAGATGAACTGGTGCGGCTGCTGGCAGTATGCGCGGCGGCAAGCGTGGATGTCACCACACCCCGCGCTACGGAGCAGCAACCGGGTGAGAAACTGGCGCAGGCCGTGGGGCTGGATATGGCGGCATGGTGGCAGCCGACCAGTGAAGGCTACTTCAAGCATCTGTCCAAGGCCGTGATTCTGGATGCAGTGGGAGAGTTCGCACCTGACCACGTTTCCCGGCTGGCGAAGCTCAAGAAAGCCGACATTGCCAGCGAAGCGGAACGATTGGTGGCCGGTACGGGGTGGATGCCCGCTATTTTCCGGGTGGAAAGCCCGCAGGACACGGCGGCAGAGGAAGACGAAGCAACCGCCGAGGATGCCGACACACCCACTGAACCGACTGATGCAGTAGCCGCATAATCTTGAAGCTAGGCCAGCGCCCCGGTTCCAGCCGGGACGCTGGCTGTGGTCATTGGTTCAGATCTCACCGTCCCCAACGCCGTTGCGTCATTGGGGCCGGTGGTCAAAAATCCGGGCGCTGCATCGCCGCGCCCGGTGACAACAACCAAGGCAAAAAGCCAAATCAGCCGGTCGCCGCTTCGGAGGGGCAGCGGCGACCGGAGCATGTGAGACAAGCGCCAGGGGACGGACGGCCATCGCTGCGCTGGACAAATCGCAGCCCATCCAGGCGCAAAGCACGGAATGACAAGGGCTGTCATAAAGTCTTCATCTTTTATGCACAGGCTTGCGCACAGAATCTGTGGATAAGCCTGAGCGTGTCGGCGCGAGCGCCGCCGGGCTTTCGGGCTGCGCCCCGTGCCGACGTTGTCGTCACGGCCATTAGGCTTCAATCCCTTGTATCTTTGAGGTGCGTGTTCGGCGGTGCCGTCACGCCTGGACCTGTCAGGGTTCAGGGTTGGCCGTTAGCATGTAGCTCGTCATCCCTCGGTGCCTCTTGAGCCCGTGCGTGAGTCCTGGGCGCATGCTTGCGTCCGATTTCTGAAAGCCCGAACAGTTGCGTGAACGTCGTTCGCATTTGCAAGGAAGGGACACAGAAATCATGGCCAATCAAGTTGCAGTCGGTATCGACATTTCAAAGAGAACTATGGACGTAGCCATTGGACATGAGCAGCAGTCCACGACCGTGTTCAGTAACGATGATGCTGGACATCAAGCGCTGATTACAGCATTGAAGAACTATCAGGTCTCGCTGATCGTGATGGAAGCGACCGGCCAGTATCAATTGGCCTGTGCTTGCGCTCTCCAGGCTGCGGGGTTCGCTGTCGTCGTCATCAACCCGCGGCAGGCCCGGGACTTCGCCAAGGCCATGGGGCGATTGGCTAAAACTGACAGTGTGGATGCCAGGATGCTGGCTGAACTGGCACAGGTGCTAAATCAGCGCCCTGATCGAGATCGTTTCATCAAACCAATGCCCGACCAAGCACAACAGCAGCTGCACGCATTGGTACTTCGACGTCGGCAACTGGTGCGCTTGCTGGTAAGCGAGCGTCAGCGCAAACACATGGCACATGCGGAGGTCGTGCAGGATATTGCGGAACTGATGGATGTGCTGGCAAAACAGCTTGAGATGTTGGATCGAAGGATTGCGGAGCATCTGGTTCAATACCAGTCTGATCTGACTGCATTGCTCAAGAGTGTCAAGGGAGTCGGCCCGGCAACGGCGGCTACGCTGATTTCCGAGCTACCGGAGCTTGGCCATCTCAAGGCCAAGCAGATCTGCGCACTGGTGGGTGTCGCACCGATGAATCGGGACTCTGGCCAGGCTCGCGGTAAACGCATCATTTGTGGCGGGCGGGCCACGGTCAGGAGCGCGTTGTACATGGCTGCTATTGTCGCCATGCGCCACAACGCCGTGATACGGCGTTGTTATGAGCACCTGCTGGCGGCTGGTAAGCCAAAGAAAGTGGCCATCGTGGCTTGCATGCGTAAGCTGCTGGTCATCATGAATGCTATGGTGAAAAGCGGACGACCATGGAGTGACCAGTCGGCACAGGCCTGAAAATAGTGGGTGGTGCTACTGTGCATGGTCAGCCGATCGGCTTCAGATACCCATCACCATGACCCAGCCCGCCAGCCCGGCCAGCAGCACCACGAGCGCTGGCGGCACCCGCCCTACGGTCAGCAGTCCGAACGAGAGCAGCGCCAGTCCAAAGTCAGCCTTGTTGTGGATGGCGCTTGTCCACACCGGGTCGTACAAGGCTGACACCAGAATGCCGACCACGCCGGCGTTGATACCGGCCATGGTCGTCTGGATGCCTGCGCGGTGGCGCAGCCCTTCCCAGAACGGCAGCGCGCCAACGAGCATGAGGAAGGCGGGCAGGAAAATCGTGCCCAGCAGCGCCAGCCCGCCAACCCATCCGTGCAGCGGCCCATTGGCCACCGCGCCGAGATAGGCCGCGAAAGTGAACAGCGGCCCCGGCACGGCCTGCGCCGCGCCATAGCCAGCCAGGAAGTCGGCATTGCTCACGGCGCCGCTGGGCACGACTGTTGCCTGCAGCAGAGGCAGCACGACGTGGCCGCCGCCGAAGACCAGCGCGCCAGAGCGATAAACCCCTTCCACCAGGGCCAGCGTAGACGAGCCGGTGGCCGCCGCCCACAGCGGCAGCCCGGCGAGCGGTACGGCAAACAACAGCAGCGCGGCAACGCCCAGCTTGCGCGAGACTGGGTAGCTGTGGGCCTGGCCGCCGCGCGGTTGCTCGACTTTCAACCCCCACCAGCCCAGCAAGCCCGCCGCCACGATGGCGGCAACCTGCCCCGTGGCCGAAGGCAGGACCATGGTCAGCAGCGCCGCCAGAATAGCCAGGGCAGCACGCGGGCGATCCGGGCACAGCGACTTGGCCATCCCCCAGACGGCTTGCGCCACGACGGCTACGGCCACGATCTTGAGCCCGTGCACCCAGCCGGATTGGGCCAGCCCCTGGTAGTTGTCGATACCCAAGGCGAACAGGATCAGCACGATTGCTGACGGCAAGGTGAACCCTGCCCAGGCCGCCAGCAGCCCCAACCAACCCGCCCGCTCCAAGCCCAGCGCCATACCCACCTGGCTGCTAGCCGGGCCGGGTAGGAATTGGCACAGGGCGACCAAATCGGAATAGCTGCGGTCGTCCAGCCAGCGGCGGCGCTCGACGAACTCCGAGCGGAAGTAGCCCAGGTGCGCGATCGGCCCGCCGAAGGAGGTCAGTCCCAGCTTGAGAAAGGCGCCGAAAACCTCCACGGGCGAGCCGTGTGCTGCAGTGGATTCTTGTTGCACGGTACCGGTTGGATCTGTCATTTGTGCATTGCCTCCCCGGCGAACTCCCGGATGCGGTCCTTGGCCAACGCTAGGCCTTCCCTGCCTTTGGGGGTGATCGTGTAGAGCTTGCGCACGGTTCGTCCCTCACGTTCCTGGTGGGAGACGAGGTAGCCGTCTCGCTTCATCTTGTGCAGCATCGGGTACAGCGTTCCTGGGGAGAGGCGGTAGCCGTGATGAGCCAGCTCATCGATCATCCACTGCCCATAGATCTCCTGCTCGGCCGCGTGGTGCAGTACATGCAAACGGATCAACCCCGACAGCAGGTCGTGGTGCTCCATCGTTCGCGGTATCGGTTGTTTTTTCATTATCGAAAAACGATAACGAAATTCGATAGTGTCGTCAAGCAAAGCCACCTTGAGAAGCAGGCGGGGCTGACCGGGCTCTGTGAGAAATTTGACTTTCAAGACAGTTGCTCACGCCTTCGCGCCTGCGGCGCTGCGCACATTCGTTTGCCGGCTGCGCGATGCGCAACGATTCAAGTCTGGCTGCGCTTTACGCAGAGGATTCCAACGCAAACCCCAGTGACACGGTGGGGGCTGTTTTGCTTCCGGTCATTGTGTCATGCCGGTCTCGGTTTAAAGGGCGGCGCGTCGCCGTGGGCACCGCTTGCGGCCGCTGGCCGTCTTCGACCCTTGAAACCTGCGCTGCGCCATGCCTTCGGGTTCCGGGCAATCCCGCCCTGAACACTGGAGAGCATCATGAACAACACCATCGCCGCACTGAGCTATGACAACATGGACGAGACATGCACCCTGTATGTGCGCAGTCCCAGCGGCCGCTACAAGCTGGCCAGCGACGAGCAGATTCTGGCGGCGGGCCGCACGGCTGCGGAAAGCCTGGTTTCCCAATCGTCGCCGGTCGATCAGCCGACCAAGGTGAAGCAGTTTTTCCAGGCCAAGCTGGCCGGGCTGGGCCACGAATGCGCTGCCTTCCTGTATCTGGACTCACGTTTCAAGCCGATTCGCTATATCGAACAGGGGTCGGGCACGTTGAGCCAGGCCAGCGTCTATCCCCGCGAGATCGTCAAGACGGCGCTACGCTTGAACGCTGCCGCACTCATCATGGCGCATAACCATCCGTCGGGTTCAACCGAACCAAGCATGGCTGATCTGAATCTGACCAAGCATCTGAAAAACGCGCTGGCGCTGATAGATGTACGGTTGCTCGATCATGTCATCGTGACGGCGGCTAGCACGGCCTCACTGGCAGAGCTGGGGCAGATGTAAAGCCCCGACAACCGCACAGGGCGTTATGTCCTGTGCGGTTGTCAGATAAGCAGGCTCAAGTGCTTGCGGCTTCTTCTATATGGTGCCCCGCCACAGGCGGTGCGGGTAAGACTACGCCTGGGCTTGCTGGCGCAGGTTGCACGCAAGCGTGTCGTCCTCGATGCTGGCGGTTGTTTGTCTGGACATCACGAGGGGCGGTTCACCAACATGCCGCCCAGCCTGGTTATGGAGCTTCCACACCGCGCTTTCAAAGGCAGCGCCGCAGCGTGCGGCGGGGAGTTTTGCGCCCCACGTCGGCAACCTGGTTCTTGCCGGCATCAGGGTACTGGCCGGTCGAGCGTATATACGGCGAAACCGAGTGCACCATCTCTCCTTGCAGGGCGGTCGGCCTGTACGTCCTTGTCTTGTCGTGAATCCTGGCGGGGGGCGGCTGCGCCTTGGGCTATGGGCCGCAACCGTCCAGCACAAACAATTTCCCCTGCGCTGTCGCGCATTCCTCGCGAGACAAATTCTGTGTGCTTCCCGGCCCTTCACGCTGTTACGGCCGCTGGCGCGGTGCAGCCCGCCCACCCCCGCCGACCGGATCACAACAAGGACGCACTAGCGCGACCTTGAATTCCTGAAAGGAGTATCACCATGGCTACCATCGGCACCTTCACCGCAGATACCAACGGCTACACCGGCACCTTGCGCACCCTGACGCTTAACGTCAAGGTCAAGCTGGTTGCCAACGACAAGGGCGAAAACGGCAAAGCCCCCGACTTCCGTCTGCAGGCCGCCGGCAATGACATCGGCGCGGCGTGGAAGAAAACCAGTGAGGCCGGGCGGGAATACCTGTCGGTAACTCTGGATGACCCCTCGTTCCCGGCCACCGTCTATGCTCGCCTGATCGAAGGCGAGGACGGCACGCATGATCTGCTGTGGACGCGCAGCAAGCCGCAAACGGCTTAAAGCCCTACGCCCCGCCTTTTGGCGGGGCGTATCCACTCAAAGGCCGATGGCGGCACAGCCCCACAGGCCTTATGGTTAGACCTTACCTTCGGTAAGCTGGGTTTCTGTCTGAGTCATGAGCACTGCCGTGCTGCATTCCAGCGCGTCGGCGATCTTGAAGATAATCGCCAGCGTGGGCATGTGCTCGCCGCGCTCAATCTTGCCCAGGTGGGAGCGTTCGATGCCCGCGAGGTTCGCCAGCATTTCCTGGGCGATACCGCGTTCCGTGCGCAGCGCACGCACCGCACTGCCGAAGGCCTGGGCCAGTTCGGCATCAAAGGTGGTGGCGCCGGGTGGCCGGCCGCGCTGTACGGGTCGCTTCTGCATAGACAGAAGCGTCGTTTAGCGGCACAATTAAAACCACGTTATCTTTAACTCATTTATTGGGGTTTCGTCTTTTCTTGTGTAATTAATGAAATCCGTAAGTGTGGATTCCCTTAAAAGCGGAGAATCACAATCGTGCTTTTCAGGGTTTGCGCATAAACGGCATTACGCTTGCCCGCTTTTACGGATTCGAGAAAAACCGCTTTCGGGGCTTTACGCGAACGCACAAAGACAGATCGGCGGCTTTACGCTTTGGCAGAACACACGTGAATCATCCACTCATTACCGACGACGAACGCGCACAATTGCTTGCCCATGGGCAGGCTCGCGCCGCAGGCCAGAGCATTGACCCGCTGCCTGTGGTGCGGATTTTCACGCCAGATGCTCATGCGAGCTGGCTGCTGGCCTGCCTTGATCCCCAAGACGGCGATACGGCCTATGGGCTGATCGACCTGGGGATAGGCATGCCGGAGCTGGGAACAGTGCAGCTTTCCGCCTTGGCGGTTATCGTCGGCCCGCGCAAGCAGCCCGTAATGCGTGACTGCTATTTCCAGGCGGTGCGCCCGTTATCGGAATATGTGCGCCTGGCGCAAGAAAACGGTTCGATCACGGATTGAAACCGATGACTGCGATCAAAGCGCGCAGTCCATCCCACGCAGTCCATCTAATCAAGGCGTATTGAGACTATTTCAGTCATATTCAAGACCAGCAGAGTCTGAATCATGGGCCTTGCATAAATACGTGACGGCCCAGACTTAAAGAGTCATAATCTTTTGCGCGAAATGCGGCAGGGTCATGGATGCTGATTGCTGATTTTTCAGCGGAGCCATCGTCGCATTCTGATTGTCAGCGCAACGGTTAAGACGCAATCGGACTTGATATTTTCAGTTTCATTTGATGCGATTAGTATTCAGATATTAACGTATTGAAACTGCGCTCTGTGCATTTTGCGATGAGGTGGCCCCGCTGAATGAAAGGGGGGGTGCCTTATGGTCGATTTGCGCTTCAAGCACTGGCATCCGGTTGCTGCGTATCTCTACGTTCTGCATCTGGATGGCCCGGCACTGGCCTGGGAATACCTGCGCCGTCATCCCGAGTACAGGCACGACTGGTTGCATCGTCTTCAGCGGCCAGACGCGGCGCAAAATTGGGGCTTGCGTCTGCTGGAAGACCCCACCCTGGATGCGCGTGACGCGCATCCCATCTGGTTCCCCGACTCTTATGGCGTTCATCTTTACCCGGACACCGACCCCATGCCGGATGCCGAGCGGTTCGCGCTCTGGCGCATCCCCGGCGACAAATCCCTGATTCATGACGGCGTGCGTCTGGTGCTGCGGGTGCGCTGGCCGGGTGGCCGTCTGCGGCTTGCGCTCGCCCCTGGCCTGGCCGACGGCATGGCTTACGTCTACGCCGTGCGCGCCGGCGCCGACCCCCTGGTGTACGCGCAAGCATTCACGCTGGAAATGAACAAGCTGGCCCTGGCCAGCGATGCCATTCCTATTGCCGTCGTGCGGCCCCGGCCCGCTTTATCGGCCTTGCAGGAGCTGCACACCTTGCAGGCGCTCGATGCCACCCTGGCGGGGGCGTCCTTGCGCGACATCGCCGAAGGACTGTTTGGTTCCAAGACAGTGGCCCGCGATTGGCATGCCGACGGCGCGTTGCGTGCCCGCATGCGTCGCCTGGTGCGCCGGGGCGAAACGCTGATGCGCGGCGGCTATCGCCGCCTGGCACAGTTGGCCGAGCCTGTACAGGGACGATCTTCATCCCCTGCAAAACGTCCCTGAGCAGGTCGCCCGACTTTGTTGAGACTGTCTCCATCCGGCCTCGCTATGTGGCCGGGCGCTCTCAACCGATGGAGGCTCACCCCATGCGACCAGCACCCTTACGGCCTGCCGCCGTTCCCGCCACTGCGCCCGCGCAGCCCCAACGCTACCTCACCAATGACGAAGCCGCCGACTACCTGCGCCTGTCGCCGCGCACGCTAGAAAAGCAGCGCGTGATCGGCGGCGGCCCGAAGTTCCGCAAGTTCGGTCGGCGCGTCATGTATGCGATCGCCGATCTGGATACCTGGGCCGATGCGCGCAGCTATGAAGCGACTTCCGACCCGGAGTACGCCGAACGCCATGCGGGTGATTATCGTGACGGCCGCTAATCGTCTGCGCGCTGCCGGCCATCCCCATGTCTCGTTCGCCCGCCGCGCAGCCAGCATCGCAACAGGAGCAGCTTGCCCTGTTTCGTGCCTTGCCCGGCGATATGGCACCGCGCGATGCCCAGGACTTGATGGCGTATCCCTTTTTCTCGCTGGCGAAGTCGCGCCGCCACACGCCCATCGACTTTCGCAATGGGAACGTCACCATCCGTGTGGAAGGCACCCAGGAGCACGGCATTGCCACGATCTGGGATGCCGATATCCTGATCTGGGCCGCGTCGCAGATTGTGCAGGCACGCGATGCAGGCATCACGCCTTCGCGCTGGATACGCGCCACGCCTTACGAAATCCTCCGCTTTATCGGGCGCGGCACCTCCTTGCGCGACTATCAGCGCCTGAAAGCGGCGCTCGACCGGCTGCAATCGACCAGTGTGGCAACCTCCATCCGCGAAACCACGGGGCGGCGGCTGCATCGGTTTTCGTGGATCAACGAATGGAAGGAGCTGGCCGATGCCGGCGGCAAGCCGCTGGGCATCGAACTGATTCTGCCGGACTGGTTCTATGCGGGCGTGCTGGATGCCGCCCTGGTGCTGACCATCGACCCGGCGTACTTCCGGCTCACGGGCGGTATCGAGCGCTGGCTGTACCGCCTGGTGCGCAAGCACGGCGGCAAGCAGCCGGAGGGCTGGCGTTTCGATTTTCGCTACCTGCACCAGAAGTCCGGCAGTACCGCCAAGCCCGCCGACTTCGCCTGCGATCTGCGCGCCCTGGTGGCAAAGCAGTCGCTGCCCGGTTATGTGCTGGGCATCGAGTTGATTCCCGAAGGCGGGCGCGAGTTGCTGACCTTTCGGCCCGTGCCGGATATGGCACGGGGATAAGTCTGTGGAAAAGCTGTGAATACCCTGTGGATAGTGTCGTGCTATCAGGCGTGTCCGGTATCGTGCTATCGGGCGTGGGACTATCGTGCTATCAGGCGTGCCAATCGGCTGCAAAGCCTCGCCAGCACTGGGTTTGCGCGCCCCTTAACTTATCTAACTTAACTACTCTAACTATTGATAAAGACCCGCCGCCACGTTGGATAGACCCTGAAAAGGGAAACACCCGACAGCGTGACGGGAGAAATCAGCCGAAAAAACCATTTCGTTCAACAAGGCAAAAAACAGCCACTCTCGACAGTAGAAGAACTCAGGGGTTTTTCAGATGGGAGGGCTGCGCCATGATCGTTGCCTTGCTCAATCAGAAAGGTGGGGTGGGCAAGACCACGCTGGCCACGCACATCGCCGGAGAACTGGCGCTGCGCGGTCAGCAAGTCATTCTGCTGGATGCCGACCCGCAGGGTTCTTCATTGGACTGGACTCAGCGCAGAAGCCAGCAAGGTTTACCCAGGCTGTTCAGCGCCGTGGGCCTGGCACGCGAAACACTGCATCAGGAAGCGCCGGAACTCGCCAAGCGGGCCGATCACGTGGTTATTGATGGTCCGCCCAGAATCGCCGCCTTGGCGCGTTCCGCGCTGCTGGCAGCCGATTACGTGCTGATTCCTGTGCAACCCAGCCCCTACGACCTGTGGGCCAGCGCTGAGATGGCGGTGCTGATCCGCGAGGCCCAGGTGTTTCGGCCTGCTTTGCAAGCGGCCTTTGTCATCAACCGGCGGGTCAGCACCACGGTGATCGGACGCGAAGCCCGTCGGGCGCTGGCTGAGCAACCATTGCCGGCGCTGCACGCCGAGGTTCGCCAGCGGATCGTCTTTGCCGACAGCGTGGCCGCCGGGCGGCTGGCACGTGAAACGGCGCCCGATAGCGCGGCGGCGCGTGAGATCACCGCGCTGGTCGATGAACTGTTGCGGTGGCCGACATGACAGCCAAGCTGCCACTGAACAGCAAACGTCCAGCCAAGCGCGTGGGCATTGGTGCGCGCCCACCCGCGAATCCGCACGCTGAGGCGTGGATTCGCCAGGGCGACGCCGACACGCTGAACAAGGGTGATCTCTACACCGCTCGCCTGACGCTGGACATCACCCCCGCCCTGCGGGCGCGCATCAAGGTCTCGGCCTTCACGCAAGGCGTGACGGTGGCCGACCTGCTGCGCGGTCTGCTGGATAGGGAGTTTCCAGAACCTCGCAAAGAGGACACGCCATGAATAGCTTTGTTTCGCCTGCCGCTGGTGCGGCCACGGCGGCATCACTGCCGCTCTCCGCCGCGCTTCGCCCTCATGCCAACCGCGCCCCGCTGACGCGGGTGGCGCTGGCCACAATCGAACCCCACTTCAATCTTTACCTGCGTTTTGGTGAACCGGCACACACGCTGCGGCTGGACCGCTGGCGGCGCTGGGCGGTGTTTCTGCCGGGCGCGGTGCTATGCCGCATCCGCTGGCAGGCCAATGACTATGGTACGGTGCGCTGGCAGCTTATGGTGATGCAGGCTTGCACACCGCTGGACGCGGCGCAGCGCATCCCCGGCGTGCAGCCGGGAGCACGCCTGCTGCTGCACGTTGAAGGCGATGCCAATGTACGCGCCGTGCTGCAACGCATGGATGCCATCGAGGCGCTGGGCATTGCGCCCGCCGCCGTCTCGCCCGCGTACTGGCGCACGCTCGCCAATCGTCTGGCGGCGCGTTTGCCCTTGCCCGACTACACCGTCGAGCGGCATGCCGCCTGGCTGGCCGGGCGGGCCTTGTCATGAGGCCGGTTGCCACGCTCAATAAGGCCGCTGGAACCGGGCCGCATTCTCGTTCGCGCCTGCGCGCTCGCATCGTGTTGGCGGGCTTGTCCATCGTCAGCCTTGCTGCACTGGCCTGGACGACTTTTGTGCCGCCGTTGCCGCGCCTGACCTACAACTCGTCCGATAGCGTAGCGGTCGGCTGGTATCGCGTCGAACCGTTCCAACATCAGTCCGGCTCGTTGTCTCGTCGGCTACACGTGGGCAGCTTCGTTCTGACCCGATTGCCTGCTGACGCCGCCGTACTGGCCGCGCAGCGCGGCTACCTGCCCGCACATATCCCGCTGCTCAAACGTGTGGGCGCCGTCGCGCCGCAGCACGTCTGCATTATCGACGGTCAGGTGCGTATCGACGGCGTGCCGGTGGCCGCCGCACTGCCTGCCGACCGGCTAGGCCGGCCGCTGCCCTTCTGGCCGCATTGCCGACCACTCCTTGAGAGCGAACTGTTCCTGCTGAGCGTGACCAATCCGGCGTCGTTCGACAGCCGTTATTTCGGCCCGGTCAGCGCATCCGGCGTGATTGGCGTCGCGCATCCGATCTGGCTGGAGACACATCCATGATGGCCGCCGATTCGCTGCACGTTGCCGTGCATCTCATCGTGCCATCGGGCATGCTGTTCCGGCTGCTTCCGCCGTGTCGTCGCGCGTGCAGCACGGGCGCATTCGCGCCGCGCCTCGCGCAACATCCGGCGCAGCCGTCCAACGAGCAGGCGTCTTGCCTCGAACGCGCCCGGCCTGCGGCCATTGGCGCGTTCGCCGGCGGGCTGGCTGTCGGCAGCACAGCGCTGCCGGACCGCCGACGTCGGGAGCGAAAGCGACAGGCAAAGGCGGAAGGCAAGACAAAAGGGTGCAGCACACAGCCGCCCGCAAAGCCAGTCTGCACATGGGGGTGGCGCGGCACGACGCGGCTTTGCCGCCGTGCCGCTTGGGGCGCGGGGCCTGCGCTAAGACAGGGGTGGCCGTGTGCTTTGCACGACCGACTACGCCATAGCTTCGCCCAACGTTTGCAAGAAGCGCAGCCATGACCGACCGCCGCGACGATGATCTGAGGGTGCGTCCCAGCGCGCCGAAGAACCGGGGCAAGGGGCAGGGCCAGAGCTTCGTCTCCAAGGTGCTCAAGCAGACCGGCAAGGCCAGCGGCGGCAAGTCCGCAATGCGCCGCGCGGTCGCTGGCAATAGCGCACGCGCTGGCCAGCGCCCCGGCTCGCGCCTGGGGCGCGGCCATACGGCGGCGCGTTTTGCTGGCGCGAAGCTGACGCCCATGTCGCGGCGCGTGACCATCAAGACGCTGCTGGTCAATCACCAACGTGCCAGCCCGCAGTCGCTCGCCAAGCACTTGCGCTACATCGAGCGCGACGGTGCAGGCCGAGATGGCGAACCGGGCCGGGCCTATGGACCGCAGGCGGACGTTGCCGACCTGAATGCCTTCAAGGAGCGGGCCGCCGAGGACCGGCACCATTTCCGCTTCATCGTCTCCCCAGAGGATGGTGCCGAGCTGGACGACCTGCGCACCTATACCCGGCATCTGGTGAACCGGATGGAAGCCGACTTGGGGACACGGCTGGATTGGGTGGCTGTCGATCACTGGAACACCGACAACCCGCACACTCACTTGATCGTGCGCGGACGCGATGACACCGGCAAAGATCTCATCATCGCGGGCGACTATATCGCCCAGGGTTTTCGTCATCGTGCTTCTGAGCTGGCAACGGAATGGCTGGGGCCGCGCACCGAGCTGGAGATCCAGCAGACCATGCAGCGCGAAGTGGAGCAGGAGCGGTGGACCAGCCTGGATCGCACCTTGCAACGGGAGGTGAGCGACGATGGCCAGGTGCAGATCGAACGCTTCAACGAAACCCGGCTGCAACGCCAACGTCTGCTGTTGATTGGCCGCCTGCAACGCTTACGGCGCCTGGGGCTAGCTGATGAAGTGCAGCCCGGCACCTGGGCCATTCATACCGAAGCCGAAAAGACCTTGCGCGCCCTCGGCGAGCGCGGCGACATCATCCGCACCATGCAGCGGGCCATGAGCGACCAGCCGCGTGAACTGGCGGTGTTCCAGCCTGGCGAGGATGGCCGTACCATCGTTGGTCGCGTAGCGGCCAAGGGGCTGAATGATGAGCTCCGCGACCGGGGCTATCTGGTAGTTGACGGGGTGGACGGTAAGGCCCACTACGTTGTGCTCAGCGCCCGTGACGAGCCATCCAACTATCCCACCGGTGCGGTGGTAGAAGTGAAGGGTTCCGCCGACATTCGAGCGGCTGACCGCAACATCGTGGAACTGGCAAGCGACGGACTGTATCGCACCGATCATCACCTGGCGATTGAGCAAGGTCGCGCCAAAGCTGGTCGCGACCCGCAGGAAGTCGTCGCGGCGCATGTTCGCCGGCTGGAAGCCCTGCGCCGCGCCGGAATTGTGGAGCGCGTGACCGATGGTCTATGGAAAGTACCGCGTGACCTCCCCGAACGTGGGCGCCAGTATGACGCGCAGCGGCAGGGAGGTGTGGCGGTGGAACTGAAATCGCACCTTCCCATCGAGCGGCAAACTCGCGTGATTGGGGCCACCTGGCTTGATCACCAGTTGATTGGCCGCGGCAAGGGGCTGGAGGATATGGGTTTTGGTGGCGAGGCCAAACAAGCCATGCAGCAGCGCGCCGACTTCCTCGAAGAACAGGGACTGGTCCAGCGGCGCGGGCAGCGCGTGATCCTGGCGGGCAATCTGCTGAGCACGCTGCGCAATCGGGAACTGGCGCGGGCTGCCAAGGACATTGCCGCCGAAACCGGTCTGGAGCATCGGCCCGTGGCTGATGGGCAGCGCGTGGCCGGTATCTACCGACGCTCAATCATGCTCGTCAGCGGGCGTTACGCGATGCTTGATGACGGCATGGGGTTCAGTCTGGTGCCGTGGCGACCGGTGATCGAGCAGCGGCTGGGCCAGCAGATCGCCGCAACAGTGCATGGCGGTGGGGTGTCGTGGGAGATTGGGCGACAGCGCAGCCCTTCCGTTTGAAATTTTACTTTGTGATTAGTCATCCGCCTCAGTGATTAACCACTCCCTGAATGCCGCTAGTGTGGGTAGATTGGCGCACTCGGGTCGGTAAACGATGTAATAAGAGGCATTCAACGCTAAGCTGATGTCTGGGAATAGCCTCACGAGGTGCCCGCTCGACAGATCGTCGCGGGCCATGATGCTGCGTGCGAGCGCGATGCCATGCCCCTCAATAGCTGCCTGCAGCACGGCTGCAGAGTTATTGAGGGGCATGCCGCGATGGATCGTCGCTGTGTCGCTAACGCCGGCTTTCTTCATCCATTCCTCCCAGGTCGGGAAGCCCGCATGGCCGGCCATCGTCAAGTCATGGATCAGCGTTTCGCGAATTAGATCACTTGGCTTGCGTAGTTGCCTGAACTGATGCAGCAGCTCAGGGGAGCATACGGGAAAAGCTTCTTCATCCATGAGCTTGTCGGCCTTCAGGCCTGGCCAGCCCCCCATGCCGTAGCGCACACCGATATCGATGCGCTGGGCTGCGAAGTCCACCGATTTGTGGTTGGTGTCCAAGCGTACATCGATGTCCGGACAAGCTGTCTGGAATCGATCTACCGAGATGAAGTGCAGTCCCCGGGCTTATATGCGAGAAACCGATTAGCTGGTTTGAAGGCGATTTCCAAGCGAGTTCGAAGTATGCTGATGGGTTATGGAGAGGCGGCACCAGCACTTCGTCGAGCCATATCAATGCCATTTAGTACCGCCTGGGCCGCTTCCGAACCGGCCGGGAACTGTTCCAGTAATTGTTGCCAATAGCCAATGGCCGCCTGATATTCGCCGCGCTCGAATGCAGCCCTTCCCGCCAAGGTGAGGGCGAATGGTTCGTCCGGGTCGAGGGTAAGGGCGCGGTCAAGTAGTCGCGTCGCTTCTTGGGTAAATCCGCTTGCGCTGCTGCGTGCGATCACTTCGGCATATTCCGCCAGGGAAAGCGGGTCCGCCTCGATGATGGGAGCAGCTTTGGAAAAAGCTTGGGCTGCATCTGCATATCTTCCAAAGTATCGATAAGAGCGGCCCAACATCAGCCAGCCCTCGGGATCGTCCGGATTTTCTTTCAGGCGCGCCTCTAGAGATTCCACCATCTTCTGCACATCAGCCTGAGTCATTGTGGCAGCACTGGGAGCTGGGGCGGGCCGCGTTGCGGCCGGGCTGCCAAGGTATGCGTACACCAGCAGGGCGGCCACAGGCAAGACGATGCCCACTACCGCGGCTGCTCGTCGGCTGTTATGCGCACCGGTAGCGGGAACCGAGCCAGGTATCGCCTCATCCAGCGCGCGGCGCTGCAACTCTTGCTTGGCCACGGAAAAATCGTGCTCGGATAGTGTACGGTTTGCGACGTCTCCTTCCAATTCAGCCAATTGATCGCGCAAAACTGTTGCGTTGACCGAGTGATGCCCGATCTCATCACCTTGGCCTGGGCCGCGCCAAAGGGCGCGGCCGAGCCACAATGCCACCGTTGTGCAAAGCAACGACACGATGCCAGCGAAGAGCAAGCTCATGATGAATTACCTTTTGAATGAGTTTCGCTGGTGCTGCGCTGTAAAAGGGCGTCAGCCATGCGTTGTTCGTCTTCGTCAAGCGGGTCAGGCGCGGCGTTTCTATTTCGGCGCCGCAGTGTCATGGCGAGCACCAGGAGCCCGCCCACCATCAGCAGCATGGGTCCGAGCCACAGAAAAAGCGTGGTAGCTTTCAATGGCGGCCGATAGAGTATGAAGTCGCCATACCGCGCCACCAGGAAATCCTGAATCTGAGCTTCTGACCGTCCCGCCTTGATCTGATTACGAATCAGCTCCCGTATGTCCCTCGCAAAGTCAGCGCGCGAGGCGGCAATTGATTCGTTCTGGCACACTAGGCAGCGCAACTCGGTGGCGATATCCAGCATTCGCGCCTCAATCGCGCTGCCGTTGCTCCAGACGGGATGGCAAACCGATGCGCAAAGCAGCAACAGCCATATGCGCTTCATTTTTGCAGCTCTCGAACCAGGGGCAGGATGGTGTCGCGAGCATCGCCGAAGCTGACCGCGCCGATATGCTTGTAGCGGATGACACCCTGTTTATCGATGATATATGTTTCCGGCACGCCATAAACACCATAGTCGATACCGACGACGCCTTCGGGATCTGTGATCACTGCTTCATAGGCATCGCCATGGCGCTGTAGCCAGGCGATTGCATCATCAGCCATATCCTTGTAATTCAGACCGACAATCGACAATCCGTGGATGGTCGACAAATCGGTAATGACGGGGTGCTCTTCAAGGCAGGGCGGGCACCACGAGGCCCAGACATTCAGCAGCCACACCTTGCCGTCCATGGATTGCGGCGAGAATGTTTCGTCCGGGGCTGCCAACTTGGGCAAGCTAAAGACGGGTGCCGGTTTGCCGATAAGCGGAGAAGGCACTTCACTGGGCTTCAACGTCAAGCCGATAGCCAATAGGCCTATCAGTAACAGCAGTCCGGCCAAAGGCCAAAAAAAACGATTCATGCGTCAACTCCATGGGCAGCCGTGTCTGTTTGGCGCCGGCGGCGTTTAAGCCGGTAGCGTCGATCGCTGATGGCCAACAGCCCGCCAAGTGCCATCAAGATACAGCCGATCCAGATCCAATCGACAAACGGCTTGAAGTAGACCCGCACGCTCCACGATCCACCGCCCAGAGGTTCCCCCAAGGAGACGTACACGTGCCGCAGGCCGTTGGCGTCAATGGCCGCTTCCGTCATCGGCATGTCCGATGAAAAGTAATCGCGTTTCTCGGGATGGAGTGTGCGCAGCGCTTTGCCGTTCTTTGAGAGCAGCACGTCGCCAATTTCCGCCTCGTAGTTGGGGCCTGTTGCCTTGGTGACCCCGCGGAACGTCAAGTCATAGCTTCCCGCCTGCACCGTAGCGCCGGGTTCCATGCGTAGGTCTTGTTCGGTTTCATACCCCATGACTAGCGTGACGCCCGTGACAAACACGGCAATGCCCAAATGAGCCAGATGCATTCCCAGCCAGCTGCGCGGCTGTTTCAGCGGGCCACTGCGGGTGGCGCGCACACGTTGCATCACGCCGATGGCCACCGACGCCGCGATCCAGGCCGCCAGGCCCAGTCCCAGCGCTATCAGCACAGACCATCGCCCCAGCAAGAGCGGGGCACCGATGCCGACGATCAGCGCTATCCATGCGGGATGCAGAAGCTGCTTTGTCAAGGCCGCGATTTTCGCCGATTTCCAGTTGGCTGCGGGCCCTATGGCCATAAGCAGTAGGGCGGGAATCATCAGCGGCACGAAGATGGCATTGAAGTACGGGGGACCGACCGAAATCTTGCCTAGGTCGAAGGCGTCGAGCAGCAGCGGATACAGGGTTCCGAGGGTTACGGCGCCGGCCGCTGCAGCCAGCAGCACATTGTTCACCAGTAAGAGAGTCTCGCGCGACACCAATGAGAATTGGCCGCCTGTGCTTACTTTGGGGGCGCGCAGAGCAAAGAGCACTAATGATGCTCCCACCACAACAGCAAAAAGAATGAGCAGGAACACGCCTCTTCGGGGATCGGTGGCAAAGGCGTGCACGGACGTCAGCACACCCGAACGCACCAGAAAGGCCCCCAGCAGGGAAAACGAGAACGTACAGATGGCAAGGAGCACTGTCCAGTTCTTGAAGCTGCCGCGTTTTTCCGTCACGGCCAAGGAGTGAATCAGGGCAGTGCCGACAAGCCAGGGGATGAAGGACGAGTTTTCCACCGGATCCCAGAACCACCATCCGCCCCATCCGAGTTCGTAATAGGCCCACCAGCTACCCAGGGCGATGCCCAGTGTCAGAAACAACCAGGCAGCCGTAGCCCAGGGCCGGGACCATCGCGCCCAGGCAGAATCCAATTTTCCGGCCAGTAAGGCGGCCACGGCAAATGCGAAAGCCACCGAGAACCCGACATACCCCATATACAGTAAAGGTGGATGAAGTATCAGGCCGATATCCTGCAGTAGCGGGTTCAAGTCCATCCCCTCCATGGCGGGAGGCATAAGCCGCTCGAACGGATTGGAGGTTGCCAGTACAAACAGCAGGAACCCGGCGGTGACCAAGCCCAGCACGCCCAGTACGCGTGCCACCATGGCCTCGGGCAGTTGCCTTGAAAAAAAGCTTACGGCAAACGCCCATCCGGTTTGCATCAGCAGCCACAACAGCAGCGACCCTTCGTGTCCGCCCCATGTCGCGGCGATTCGATAGAACCAGGGCAGTTGGGAGTTGGAGTTCTGCGCCACGTAGAGAACTGAAAAGTCGTTGGTGAAGAACGACCCGCCGAGCGCGATGAAGCTGATGGCCACCAATAGAAGCTGAGCGCGGGCGGCGGGACGCGCGAAGGCGATCCAGGCGGCATTGCCACGCGCGGCGCCCGCAAGGGCCAGGCTGGCCTGCGCTAGCGCCACGAATAGTGCGAGGATTAGTGAGAAATGTCCGATCTCGGGAAGCATGACGATCATGGCCTCCCTGCATTGGTGGCTTTCTCGGCTTCGTTCAATGCATGCTGAGCTTCGGGAGGCATGTAGTTTTCATCGTGCTTTGCCAGTACCTCCTGGGCCAGGAACCGGCCGCCAGGCTCAAGCCTGCCTTGCGCTACTACACCCTTGCCTTCGCTGAAGAGGTCGGGGAGTATGCCCGTGTAGCTAACGGGTACCGTCTTGGCGTTGTCGGTCACGACGAACTGCACGGTTAGGCCGTCACGCCGTACGCTGCCCGCCTGCACGATCCCCCCGACGCGGAAGAGGCGTTCCTGGGAAGCCTCGCCCGCATTGACCTGCGTAGGCGTAAAGAAGAACACAAGATTATTCTGGAATGCATTGAGGACGAGCGCCGTCGCAATGGCGATGGCGGCCAGCCCGCCTCCAATGAGCAAGATGCGTTGATGGCGCTTCTTCATTGGACTGCCTTTTTTTGCATGCGCTGCTCGCGAACTGCTTGCAGCAGCGCTGATCTACGGCGCCGTCCAAGAAGCATCTGTTCGGCGCACACAGCGATGATGGACATTCCCATGGCGCCCCATACGTATGCACCATAGCCGCCCATGGCCAGGAATTCAGTTGGACTTGACCATGTCATTCTTTCATCTCCTTCAATTCGTTCAGCCACCCGGCATGGCGCTCGCGCTCCAGAATGATGCAGCGCATACGTCTTAGTGCGGTGGCGATGGTGTACGCCCATGCGGCCAGGGCCATGAGCAGCATGCCGGCCAGCATGATCGTTGCCATGGACGGAGCGCGTGTCAGCGAGACCGAGGCCCCCTGATGCAGGGTGCTCCACCACTGGACCGAGAAATAGATAATCGGAATGTTCACCACGCCGACAAGAGCCAGCACGGCAGCGGCCTTGTCGCCGCGTCGAGGGTCGTCCACGGCCGACTGGAGCGCAATGAAGGCCATGTACAAGAAGAACAGAATCAGTTCTGAGGTCAGGCGCGCATCCCACACCCACCAGGCTCCCCACATGGGCTTGCCCCACAAGGCGCCGGTCCATAGGGAGAGAAAGGTGAACATGGCGCCGGTGGGGGCCAGGGCCGATGCCATCATGGCCGACAGGCGGCTGTTGAGAACCAGCCCCACTGCGGCCCAGAAAGCCATCACCAAATAGATGAACATCGACATCCATGAGGCGGGCACATGCACGAAGATAATGCGGTATCCCTCGCCTTGCTGGGCGTCGGTGGGCGCCATGAAGAAACCTGCGTATAACCCCGCCGCAGTCAACAGGACGGAGGCTGCGCCAAACCACGGGATCAGGCGCCCAGCAAGCGGATAAAACGTTCTTGGCGATGCGTATTTGAACCAGTTGATCATCTGTTTTTCATTACTCCAGCGCAATCTTCAGCGCGGCAGCCGTCGCCCAAGGAGCAAAAAACGCGGCCAGCACCAACATCGCTCCCAGCAGCGAAATATTCGCGCCTGTGCGTGCCCCGCCGGTGGCGACGTCAACAGCGGCCGTGCCAAAAATCAACACCGGTACGTAAAGCGGCAAAATCAGCAGTGTCAGCAGCACGCTGTTGCTGCGCAAGCCCAATGTCAGGCTGGCTCCAATCGCTCCAAGCAGGCTCAGCACCGGGGTGCCGAGCAATAACGAGGCTGTCAGCGCGTATAGAGATGAAGGCGGCAAGTCGAATTGCAGTGCCAAAAATGGCGCCAGCAATGTCAGCGGCAGGCCGGTCAATAGCCAGTACGCGACGACTTTGCCCAATATCAGTACGCCCAACGGAGCGGGGGACAGGAGCAGTTGCTCCAGGGTCCCGTCCAGATAATCCCGTTCAAACAGGCGATTCAACGAGATCAAGGTGGCCAGCAATGCGGCAATCCAGAGAATGCCGGGTGCAATCTGTCTGAGTATGTCTCGTTCAGCGCCAACGCCCAATGGAATCAAGCTGACCACGATGACAAAGAACGAAAGCGAAGTCAGGACTTCGGACTTGCAACGCATGGCGACTTTTAAATCATGTTTGATCACTCCATGGAAAGAAGCCAGCCCCAGGGGCGCACTCATGTGCTTATCCGCATGTGATGTGATACGTCGCATGCTTCAGTTTCATCTCATGATGCGTCGTGACAGCGGCTATTCCGCCACGGCACAGGTGCCGGTCTATCGTTTCCGTCACCCATTGGGCGGCTTTGCTGTCCAAGGCGGTCAGAGGTTCGTCCAATACCCACAAAGGGCGTTTTTGCAGTACTAATCTAGCCAAGCTCACTCGACGCTTCTGTCCTTCAGACAAGAGCCGCGTCGGCAGATTTTCCTTGCCTTGCAATCCGACCTGATGCAATGCCGTGTGTATCGCACTTACGCTGGACGGTTCATTCGCCAGGGTCAAGGCAAACTGCAGGTTTTCCTCTGCATCTAGCTCTTCCTTCAGTCCTGGGAGGTGGCCTGCGTAAATGAGCTGACATCGGTATTCTTCATCCAGAGAGTCGATCTTGCGCCCGTGCCAGTACAGTGCGCCAGCAGCGGGGGCTGCCAGCCCCACAAGTGTGCGTAGCAGACTCGTTTTTCCACTACCGTTGTCGCCATGAATCACCAGACACTCTCCGGCCTTGAGATGAAAACTCAGGCCGTTGAACAAGCTGCGATCACCGCGTACACATTCTAGGTTGAGAGCTTTGAACAACTTCACCTCAATTTATGGGATTACTCCCAATCGGTAAAAGCGCAGGTTGCATGTGTTGATTCATTCACACTGCTCAGCGCATTCGTATGGGTAATGACCCGTTCGATTGGGCCAATCATTACACACGATACGCCAACCCGATTAAGTCAATATTAAAGGCGCAGTGGCCGTATGTAACTCCGGTTTCAGCCTTTGGGCCGGTTTGAACTGGCAGAGGCTGTCAGGTTTGCTTCTATTCGCAGAGTCACACGAAAGGCGGCTGATCCAAAAACCGTTCTGCGTCCAGCGCCGCCATGCAGCCGAATCCGGCGGACGTGATGGCTTGACGATAATGTTGATCGGTCACATCGCCAGCGGCGAACACTCCTTCCACTGACGTCTGTGTCACATTTCCGCCAAGTCCCGAATTGATTTCCAGGTAGCCGTTGTTCATGGCCAACTGCCCCTCGAATAAGGCGGTATTAGGATGATGGCCGATAGCTACAAAGAGACCTTGTACATCGATGTCTCGAGTGCTGTCGTCGGATACCGACTTGATTCGCACGCCGCTGACGCCCGTATCGTTGCCGAGCACTTCGTCAATGGTGTGATGCCAGACGGGTTCAATCTTTCCCATATCAGCTTTCTCGAACAGCTTATCCTGAATGATCTTCTCGGCGCGTAACGTATCGCGGCGATGGATCAGATAGACCTTGCGGGCAATGTTGGACAGATATAGTGCTTCCTCGACTGCTGTGTTGCCGCCGCCGACCACTACCACGTCCTGCTCCTTGTAGAAGAAGCCGTCGCAGGTGGCACAGGCCGACACGCCGCGTCCCATAAATTTTTTTTCTGACTCAAGCCCCAGATATTTAGCTGTTGCGCCGGTCGCGATGATGAGAGCGTCACAAGTGTACTCGCCACTGTCGCCGACAAGTTTAAAGGGACGTCGCGACAAGTCGCTGGTGTGGATGTGATCGAACACCACTTCCGTATCGAAGCGCTCGGCATGTGCCTGCATGCGGCTCATCAACTCCGGCCCCACCAAGCCGTGTGCGTCGCCAGGCCAATTATCGACCTCTGTAGTAGTCATCAACTGACCACCTTGCTGTAAGCCAGTAATGACCATGGGCCTAAGATTGGCTCGTGCAGCATAGACGGCGGCGGTCCATCCCGCAGGGCCTGAGCCAAGGATAATGAGAGAACGGTGCGTGCTCATTCGATCACTCCAAGTGTTGCTTGACGAATTTGTTCAATTGGGCCTTTCCAATCGCTCCTACCGTTCGGTTCACGAGTGAACCATTCTTGAATACCAGCACTGCGGGTATGCTCTGAACCTCGAAGCGATGCGCCAATTCCGGCGCATGATCAACGTTGATCTCGCCGAATTGGGCGTTGTCGGCCATGTCACTGGCAGTTTGCTTGAATGTGGGCGACATGGCCCGGCATGGTCCACACCATTCAGCCCAGAAGCGCATAACGTGTACGCCGGGTAGGCCAATGGCGGTATCAAAATTTTCGGAGGTGAGTTCTTTGATCATGGATAAGTTTCCAGGCAAGAGGGATGAAAGGTTTGGCGGTGCTGCTCAATGAGCGGCTAAGCCAGACCGTTGGACTGAAATGGACGAGCAGAATTACCGAGGACCGTCATGCTGCTTAGAAGCATGGCGACGGCGGCCGCACCGGGGGTAACGCCGATATGCAAGAACAACGCAACGATTGCAACGTTGTAGATGATCGAGAAAAAGAGGTTTTGACGGATTCGCCGCATGATGTGGCGGGCCATTTGACGTGCCAGGACCACTTGGCTCATGCCGCCTCGCGTGATCACCACGCCTGAGGCCGTGACGGCGATGGCATTTGCACCAGTGACGGCCACACCGCAGCCGGCCGCAGCAAGGACCAGTGTGTCGTTGATGCCGTCGCCGACAAAAACAGTGTCATGCCCATGTTTCTGAAGGATTGCGACTTTGTCGTCCGGCTTGCTGGCTGCGTGAACGTGCTTCGGCGCAAAGCCGAGTTTTTCACCCACCCAGTTTGCCGCCATGGCGTGATCGCCCGTTACCAGCAGAGTTCGACAGCCTTCTTTACGCAGGAAGTTCAAGGACTTCAGCGAATCGGCCCGGATATTGTCTTGCAGTTCGATTTTGCCTTCCCATCGCCCGTTACGAGAAATGTGCACTGTGGCGCTTGGTGCTGGGCCTGTTGCGGGATCAGCGGCTGCTTCCTCCTTCTCGGTGCAGCGCACGCCCTGCCGCTCCAGCCACTTGACGGCTCCGATCAGCCATGTCGCCCCATCGGGCGCGATATAACGTACGCCGGCCGCATGCCGCTCCACAAGGGGCGTCAGCGGCAGATCTTCGATTCCACGAGAACGAGCATGCTGGACGATGGCGTTGGCCACAGGATGGGCAACGCCTGTTTCCGCGTTCGCGACGACTCGTAGGAGATCGTCGGGCGCCAGGTGCTCGCTTGTCATGCGCGCCACTGTCAATTGCCCCGTCGTGAGCGTTCCCGTCTTGTCAAACGCAAATGTGCGGCCTCGCGCCAGGGCTTCGACACTGGCGGGATCCCTGAACAGGATGCCGGCGCGCGAAGCGCGAGCACTGCCTGCCGAGAATGCCAGCGGCAGGGCAAGCCCGACGGCGCAGGGGCAAGCCGCGACGAGTACCGAGAGCGAGGCTAGTAATGCGTGGTCGACGGCCATACCCATCCATAGGTGGCGCATGAGCGCAAGCAGCGATATCGCGCCAGCCACTGGAAGTAGCCATCGGGCAAATTGTTCGGCGAGTTTCGACATCGAGGACTTCGCGCCGAACAGCTCATGCATGCGCAGACCCAGTTTATCGGCATATCTTTCGCCTTGAGACTTTTCCACCCGCAGCACTAACGGGGCCTGCAGATTCACCATGCCGGCATGCAGGTACTCGCCGGCGCTGCGCTCCAGCGGCAGAGATTCTCCCGTCAGCAAAGACGTGTCTACATGCGACGCGCCCTTTTCTATGAGCCCGTCGACAGGTATGCGTTCGCCAGCGAGCACGTAAACTAGTGAGCCCGTCTGGACCGACTCCAGCGCAACGATTTTTTTATTTCCGTCAGGCTGGATGATGCGTGCCGTTTCCGGCATGAGCTGGCGCAGGGCGTCGATCGCTACCATGCTGTGCTTGCGTGCCTGGATCTCGATCAGCCGCCCCACCAACAGGAATGTGATAAGCATCGTGGCGGCATCGACGTATACGGCGGGCGAATTTCGAGTGAGGTTCCATAGCGACAGCAATAAGGAGCCCCAGACGCCCAGCGATATGAGGGCATCCATGCCGGGAACTCCGGCTCGCACTGTTTTCCAGCCCGCCCGATAAAAATCGAGGCCACTGTATAGAACCACCGGCAGGCTGAAAATGGTTGCGGTCCAGCCTACCAGCAAGGCATCGATACCGGCCACGGCCTCGATGCCAAAGTAAAGCATCCAGGATCCCAGCATGCTCCACATGCCGAAGAAGGCAGCAACGATCAACTGCAGCCGTATCCGCGATGCTTGTTTTTCCAGGGATAGGTTCACCTCGTTGTCGTCCAGCAGCGGCGACATTTCGTAGCCTAGGCCCTGCACCCGATCAAAAAGCTTTTGAAAATCGAAGCGCGCCGGTTCCCACCGAACTAAGGCGGAGCCGGAGGTGAAATTTACGTTGCTCTCCAGCACTCCCGGCGCTTTATCGATGACGCGCTGCACCGCCATGGCGCAACTGGCGCAGAACATGCCGCGCACGGAAAAAATCATGCGTCCGGCGGGGCGCAGCGACTCTAGGTCCAATGTGTTGGCTGCGGCGGCCGTTGTCGTCGACTGCATGGCGTGATCAGTCCTCTTGTTCCGTACCCCCGCCGACGACCTTCCCGTTGACTGCCTTGCCGTAGAAGCTTTCCTCCCCATCATGGAATTCGACGCGCGCCTCTTCGAGGGTGCCGGTCTGACGGGGATCCTTGGGGCGTTCATGGCTGTCGACGAAAGCTGCAACGTCCCAAGCTTCCTGGTCGGTCAGCGAGAATGGCTTGCCCAGCGGCATGTTGGCCTTGATGAAGCCGGCGGCCGTATCGATACGCGCCATGCCCGCGCCCCAGTTGTAGGAGTTCGGGCCCCAGAGCGGGGGAAACACCACACCGCTGTCGGGATCTCGCTGGCCCTGGCCATCCGCGCCATGGCACAGGGCGCAGTTCTGCGCGTAGACTGTCTGTCCGCGCATCACGTCGTAGTCTTCTTCGGGTTTCTTGAGCTTGGGATAGCCTGAACCGGGTAATTTCTCTCCGGTGGACGCACCATCGGCCATCCAATAGAAGTAGGTTGTCAGGTCGCGGTAGATATCGCTCCCGGCTGGTGGAGGCTGGCCCGATGGTGAGCCCTGTGCATTCATTGAGTACGTGAAACAGCCCTTGATGCGGTCCTCAATGGTACTGATTGACTTTGTCTTGCTTCGGTACGCTGGATAACGCACATAGGCGCCCCACATGGGAGCTGAATTTTCTCGGCGTCCGGCATCAAGGTGGCAATTGACGCAAGCGAGCGTATTGCCGACGTGGTCAGACACCATGGTCGACGTTTCCATGAAGATGGCGCGGCCTCGCTTGACGGCATCGCCGTAGGGACTGTCAGGAATACTGTTTTCCGATGGAGGGGAGTAATAGCCATCGGCACCGACTGGCATGCCGGCTGTGGGCGCAGCCCTGTCTGCTTGGTGTGTCTTGCGGTCGGACTCCATGGCTTCACGTGTGTAGACCTGGCTGCCGATCTGGGTAATGCCGCCTTTCTCGGAAGTGAAAGAGAACGACATCAGGCCGCTGTCATGAATCAGGTAGCCGGCGCCGAACAACAGGATGCCCAGTCCCGCGCTCCAGGCTAACCGCCGGGCGCCTGACATCCGCTTGCGTATGCCCGGCTCCGGCCGGTTAGAGGAATGGTTTTGTGTCATCTTGGCTCTCTATGCTTACTTGACAGTGTCGTCGCGGTCTCCCGGCAAGGACGCCGCGTAATTGGATACCGCATACAGATCCTGGTAGGACAGTCGGCTCGCGATGTCGTCCATTAAGGATTGCGGTGAGTTGTGCCGGTGACCACCTTTCCAGGCGGCCAACTGGCCGAACAAGTATTCGGGCTGTTGCGCAGCCAGGGGCGGGAAGGAGACACCCACGCCTTGTCCCTGGTCTCCGTGGCAACTGACGCATGCAGGCACGTCCAGTTTCCAGTCACCTTTTTCGAACAGCAGGCGGCCTCTCTCCATGTCGGCATCGGAGTGCGGCAGCATCAACTGGGGGACGGGCAGGTTCGCATAGTAGGCCGTCACTTCCGCAATATCGTGAGCCGATAGTTCGCGCGCCACGTAGTGCATGGATTCGTTGATGCGCTCGTCGGAAGCGAAGTCGCGCAGCTGCTTGGCCAGGTATTCCTTTGAAAGGCCGGCAAGACGGGGGGTGTTGCCGGCACCCTCGCCCTGATCGCCATGGCAGGATGCGCAGCTCCACACGCTACCTCGGCCGGCATGGACCAGCTCGGGTGCATCCTGCGTCGCGATGGGGGCAGGCACTGCGGGCGTCACCGGCGCGACCGGGCCACTGGCGACCGTATCGGGCGAGCCGGAGTCCGTCCATGGAGCCAGGTCGCTTAGATAGATGCCGACGCCGGCCAGCGCCAAGGCGATGAGCACCGCCAGCAGGAAAATGGGAATCGGGCGGGGCGGCTCCCAAGGTTCGAATGTGGGATCGATGTCGTCGACACGGGGCGTTGTCGAGTGGTGATTAGTTTTCATGGCGTTCCTAACCCGCATGCCCGTCTGCCGCTGTTTCCGGACGGTGGTCATATCCGCGGTCCCTCTTCTGCAATTCCTCGTGGCTGGCCGGATAGGTGCGATCCAGGCTGAGCAGGTATTCGACGAGATCCAGCGCTTCTTTGCGAGCCACGACCACCCGGCCGCCCGGCGGCTGGAACTGGGCAGGCAGGCGCACCACGACGTCGTCCTGCGCAGCTTCATCCTTCACGTCGAACATATAGGGATATGAAGGCATGATGCTCCAATCGAAGATGGCGCGCGGCTGGTACAGGTGCGTCAGATGCCAATCGCGGCTTTTCAGGCGGGCGCCGACGTTGAGCAGGTCGGGGCCGGTACGCATGGTGCCCAGCAGGTGGGGCGTGTCGTAGAAATAGTCTCCCGGCGTCGAGGCGCGGCCCCAGCCGCGGGCGCCGTCGAATAGCGTTTGGCCTGTGGAGCGGGGCTGCTGGCTGTGGCAGTAGATACAACCGTTGGCGACGTACTGCTGGCGTCCGAACAACTGCTGCTCGGTGTAGGGCTGGAGCTGCGCCGGCGGCTGCGATGTGCGAAGCTGCCAGGCGGGCAGAATCACCAGCATTAGTGTGGCGAGCAGCAAGACGCCAATTGCGCCAATGAGAAGTGGCAAAAGTTTGTTCATGACGCTTTCACAGGAGCGAACGTATCGACGGAATTGGTGCTCGATTCTTTTTTCAGTAGCAGCAAGGCGAAATGTGCGGCAAAGACGAAGTGGCCCAAGGTCATCAAGGTGCCGCCGATGGATCGGCCTTCGAGATAGGGAATCATCGATCGGGTGATTTCGGCAAAGCTCGATCCCGGATTCATCAACCCCATGCCTTGCAGGACGCCAGCGACGGTGAGGGAGATGAAGTAGATCGTGAATCCGACCACCACCAGCCAGAAATGCGTTTGCACCAGCTTCGGGTAGGGCCAGCGCCGGCCAACGATGTGCGGCATCATGTAATAGAGAGTGCCAAATAGCACAAGCGAGACGAAGCCATAGGCGCCCAGGTGCGCGTGCCCGACGGTGTAATGGGTGAAGTGAGTGATCGAGTTGACCGAACGTATCGCCTCGATTGAGCCCTGAAAGGAAGAGAGGGTGTACATCAGCGCGCCGATCCATACGAACCGGAGCGACATTGACTGCTTGAACGCCCACATGTTGGTGGCGACAGTGACGTGCTGGTTGATCGCCACAGCGATCACCGGCACAAACATCATGATGCTGTGGACGACGGACAGCGTCACCGCCCAGGTCGGGATGGGTCCACCCATCAGATGGTGGATGCCGACTTGGCTGTAGAACAACGCCAGGCTCCAAAAGCCGAGGAGCGAGACGTTGTATGAATACACCGGTTTGCCGATGATCTTGGGAATAATGTAGTAGGCCATGCCAACGCCCATGGGCGTCAGCCACAATCCCAGCACGTTATGGGCGAACCACCAATTCACTGTCGCCTGCTGGGCGCCCACGTGTAGGCCGGGTATGTTCGCCACTAGGAACAAGAAGGGAAACCACATCATGCCGGCTAAGAAATACCAGCCAGACACATAGATGTGACGTGATTTCCGCCGTGCAGCAGTCTCAATCGCAGGCCAGGCAAGGAAGAAACCGCCCAATGCAAGCACCAAGTCGATTTGCCATGGGAATTCCAGCCACTCAATGCCATCGGACCAGCCGTTAGCGACGGCGATGGTCCCACCCAGAACACCCAGCGTCCAAAGAAAGGCCCCAAGATAGGCCATATTGGGCCGTCGCAGCGGCGTGTGAAAGATTCGTGGCAACAGCCATAAAGCCACGCCGATGCCCGTGACCGAAAGCCAGCCATAGGCAACGATATTCAGATGTAGTGTGCGTGCACGGCCAAAAGTGATCTGTGCAACATCTGAGAGCCAATCTGGCCAGTGCAGTTTCAAAGATGCAATGACGCCGAACGTCGAGCCTATCAGTAGCCAGAGAATGCCAGCTGTGATTAGAACCAGAACTGGGCCCTTCCCGGCGTGATCGATGCCAGCCCGCAATACGTCGAAGCGATGTGATTCGGCCTCGTTCTTTTTACCAAAAGAGGCGCTGTCATCGGGATGGCCGAGCTCTCCCTCCATGAAAATCGTGGAGGCTTCGGCTTTACCCACGAATATCAACTTATTGGCAACAGCCCAGACGAGAATGCCCAGCGCCACCAATGAAGCGACAAAGCTTGTCGCTAACAAAGTTCCCAGTATAGGTGTCATAGCATACGTGTCCGCTTCCAGTGGCAGCTGCGTTTGGTAGATTCGTAATCCGATCCCGCCTCAGGAGGTACGCGGCAATCCAGATTAAAAGCAGCGAAATTGACGACACAATAAGTTGCCAGAATTAAGGCAGTATTAAGAGGTGAGGAACGGGTGAGCAAAGCTTGAAAGGCTGTTAAGATTTTTGCTTGATAGAGAGTTCAGAGAATGTTTAGCGCCGGTACGCAAGGAGAATGAAATGCATATTTTGCTCGTCGAAGACGATCTCCTCGTCGCGAGCGGTATCGTGGCGGGATTGAGATTGCATGGTCTGACGATCGACCATGTGAGCACGGCTAACTTGGCGGATGCTGCATTGGCGACGTCATACTTTGATGTATGCATCCTTGACCTTGGGTTGCCGGACGAAGACGGAATGGTGTTACTGCGCCGCTGGCGCGAAGAAGGTCGTGATCTTCCCGTTCTCGTGTTGACGGCACGTGACGCACTCAGTCACCGTGTGGAGGGGTTACTTGGAGGGGCCGACGATTACCTGGTTAAACCTTTCGACTTGGATGAGTTGCAGGCTCGATTGCACGTACTGACGCGCCGGGTCGCAGGTCGTGTCACCGACTGCATGAATCACGGGGAACTGAAGTTCTGTTCGTCAACAGGCCGAGTATGGCTAGCCGATAAGCCGGTTACGCTGGCACGCCGTGAGCTGTCATTGCTGCGCGCGTTGTTGCAGAATCCTCAGGCCATCCTTAGCACAGAACAGCTTTGTGATAGCGTCTATGGTTACGAGCAGAACGTGGAAAGCAATGCGATCAACGTCCATATTTATCATTTGCGCCGCAAGCTTGGAAACAATATTGTCGAAACAGTGCGTGGACTCGGTTATAGGCTTGGCTCAACCGAGAAGGTAGCGGAAACATGAGTCTGCGGCTGCGCCTTCTGCTGTATATCGGTATTTCGCTGACTGCGCTTTGGACTTTGGTGGCGACCTGGATGTTCATTGACGCCCGTCAGTCGTTAGGCCAGGCATTGGACAACCGTCTGGCGGCGTCGGCACGAATGGTTGCCGGGCTGGTTTCCCAATTTCCCGAACCTCGAGATATTGCCGCAATGGGTGATAAGCCATTGGACGTCGTCGCCCGAGATGGGGTGGCGTGCGAAGTAAGCCTTGTGCGCAGCGAAGTCGTGATTGAAACCGTGGCACGTACGGCAGGCAGCCCTGAACTGATGCACGCTGATCCAGGCTTCAGCACCTATACATACGGTAATAAGCGATGGCGCACTTATGTACTGCGGCAGGGCGATGTTCAGATCGCCACCGCCGACAGCATCGAGGTCAGAGAGGCATTGGTCAAAGAGTTGATCCTTTCGGCGGGGGTGCCGTTCGTTGTCGCCTTGTTTGGCACCCTGATCGTGCTGTGGTTGGGCATCACCCGTGGACTGGCGCCTGTGGAGCGTATCCGCAGCCTTCTGGCACGGCGCCGACCCGGCGACGATAGCCCGTTGCCGGAAGTGAAGGCCCCGATAGAGTTACAGCCACTCTTGCATACGATTGAGCAACTTTTGGAAAGGCTGCAGGATGCAATCGTGCGAGAACGCCGATTCACCGATAGCGCTGCGCACGAATTGCGTACGCCACTTACCGGTGTGAAAACACACATTCAAGTAGCGAAGCTTGCACTGCAACGGCGAGAGGAAAGAGCCACTATGGAAGCTGCGCTGACCAACGCAGACCAAGGGGTACAGCAGCTGCAAAATATCCTTCAGCGTTTGCTTGATCTGGCGCGGTTAGAGGGCCATTCCATCGCGAAGGAAGCTAGCGACCCGATTGAGGCGGCATCCATTGCAATTGAGGCATTGAAGCCAATGTACGGTGACTCTGTGGCTAGAATATCGGTACAAGGGGTTGACAGCTCGCGGCCGGTACGCGCTGCGCGGCCACTTCTAGTTGGGGCCATCCAAAACCTAATTGATAATGCAATACGCTACGCACCCCCCGACACTCCCATTACAATTCGTCTGGAGCCGCAAAGCAATGGCACCATGCAAATTAGTGTGCTGGACGAAGGTGCTGGCCTGAATGCGCAAGAGCGGGTTCAAGCAGTTAATCGGTTTTGGCGTGGAGACCCCAAAATACCCGGTTACGGACTAGGCCTATCTATTGTGAACGCGATTGCATGCCGACATGCGGGTGCATTTGAGCTTCTGGAACGCGATGGCGGCGGGCTGGAAGCGCGACTTACGCTTCCAATAGCGGACGATACTACGCTTTCTTGAGTTTCCTGCGAAGCCTTAAGCTTCCCTTAATCCTGCAGGTGCATGATCCACCTAAGTTTATCTGCAGGAGTTCAGCTTGTCTGTCTACCGGATTGCCCGTGCGGCTCTCGTACTGTTTTGTTTTGCCGTCGGAAACGCCTGGGCCAGTAACGGTCTATTCTCGTCGGCCACGGAACCCGAATTTCTTGAAGCCTCGGATGTATTCAAGGTAGAGGAGGTGAAGCAGCAAGGCCGAGAGTATATAGTCGAAGGGCATATTGCCGACGGCTATTATGTCTACCGCCACTCGTTGAAGCTGGTCGACGACAAAGAGAATGCTGTTGATCTGGCTCTCCCTTCTGGAACGCCCCGGCACGACGAGTTTTTTGGCGATACCGTCATCTACACCGGCGATACGGCCCGTCTGCGCTTCCCGACGGCTGTAACCGGCCCACTGACACTGCATTGGCAAGGCTGTGCAGAAGACGGTATCTGCTATCCACCGCAGACGATACAGATCAGCGCGCCAGTAGCAACAGCGGTAGCTGACGGTCAGGCTGTCGAGCAGCCGCCTCAGGCATCGGAACCTGAATCAGCCTCGGAGCGCGGGCCTGATTCGGCCGGCACGCCTTCGGGCGCCAGCGTTGGCGAGGATCAGGCGGCTGCTCAGCGGCTTGCTGCGCTGGGGCCTATCGCCGGCACGCTGCTGTTTTTCGGATTCGGCCTATTGTTGGCTTTTACGCCCTGCACTTTGCCGATGATTCCCATCGTTTCCAGCATGGTCGTTGGTAGCCAGGCCAAGCCGCGTCGGGCTTTCGTCTTGTCGTCGTCATACGTCCTGGCGATGGCGGGTACCTACGCCGCAGTGGGGGTGGCGGCCGGACTGGCGGGCGCCAATTTACAAGCCACGCTGCAGTCGCCTTGGTTGCTCGGCGCCTTCGCAGCACTCTTTCTCATCCTGGCCAGTTCGCTATTCGGTCTGTTCGAGTTGCGCTTGCCATCCGCTGTGATGAATCGCCTCCAGGCAGCGGGGCCTGCTCGTTCGGGGGGGAGTATCACCGGTGCGGCGGTGCTGGGTTTTCTGTCGGCGCTTTTGGTTGGTCCATGCATGACGGCTCCGTTGGCGGGTGCGCTGTTGTACATCGGTCAGACGGGCAGTGCGATTCAAGGGGGACTGGCTTTGTTTGCGCTGGGTCTGGGTATGGGCCTGCCATTGTTGGCCATTGCTGTGTTCGGCGCCCGTGTGCTGCCCAAGCCCGGTGCGTGGATGGATCGGGTGCGCGTCGCCTTCGGCTATGTCATGGTTGGCATGGCAGTGATGATGCTGACGCGTTTCCTGACCGGCACGATGAGCCTGTTGCTCTGGGGGGTCTGGATACTGCTGGTGGCGGTGGGGTTCGTCGCTTGGGCGCAAGCCGTTGCGAACAGGCAGCGGTTGGCGTGGAGCTTGCGTTCGGCGGCGGCATTCGTCGGTCTGTGGTCTGTCCTGATGCTCATGGGCGCCGCTTCAGGGGGTGATGCCGTCTTGCAGCCCCTGGCGCATCTGCGCGGCGCGCCCGCTGCGGCCACGCCAACCGCCGAGGTCAGTTATATCCAGGCGAAATCGGTGGCCGACGTGGATGCTCGCCTCGCGGAAGGCGCCGCGCGCGGTCAGTGGACCTTGATTGATTTCTACGCCGACTGGTGCGTCAGCTGCCATGTAATCGAGCGCAATGTATTCGGCGATCCCGCGGTTGCGGCGCAGCTGGCGCGTATGCAGATCGTGCGGCCAGACGTGACACGTAATGACGCTACGGATAAGGAACTGCTCAAACACTGGGGCGTCATGGGGCCGCCCACACTCATACTCGTGGGGCCGGATGGTACGGAGCGGCGGGATCTGCGCGTGGTGGGTGAGATCGGTGCGCGCGAGTTTCAGGACCGCATGGACGCGGCGGGGGTGTCATGAGCGGCATTGGTCCATTTCCTATACAGGTCGTCACGGTTATTGCCGCCGTACTGCTGGCTTGGCTGACAGCACGAATTGTCGGTCGGCGGACGCCCGATGTGCCTTACAAAGCCGCCGGATCAATGATTCTTGACGCCGTGGTTTGGGGACTCTTGACTGCACGCTTGGCATACATTGCGCAGTGGTGGGAGGAGTACTCGGCCGCACCCAGATCCATGATCGCCATCGGCGATGGTGGATTTGTCTGGTGGGTCGGCGTGCTGGTGGTCGTTGCTTATATCTGGCAGCGAACCCGGTCCGCTCAGATCTTGCGCATCCCCGTGCTGGCGGGCGTCATGGTCGGCGTCGTCGCATGGGCCCTCGCGGGCGGGGTGCTCGCTTTATTGCTGCGCTCCGCGCCGCCTTTGCCGGACCTGCAACTGACGACGCTGGACGAACATCCCGTTTCGCTGAGCGAGTATGCAGGGCGCCCCATCGTACTCAATCTTTGGGCGAGTTGGTGCCCGCCATGCCGACGCGAGATGCCGGTGTTTGAGCAGGTTCAGACCGATTTTCCGGATGTGGCCTTCGTGTTGGTTAACCAAGGGGAAAGCGCGCAGCAGGCGCAGGCTTTTCTTGAAAGCGAGGGTTTGAGTTTGACGGATGTTTTACTTGACCCCGCTTCCGAAGCCATGCGCACAATGAACTCGCGCGGCTTGCCCACCACCTTGTTTTTCGATGCGCAAGGGCGCCAAGTGGACATGCATTTGGGCGAGATCACCATGCCCAGTCTCAAGGACAAGATGCTGCGTCGTTTCGACCTATCTTCCGGCTCGGGGGCCGAAAAATGATAACCAGGCTTACACCGGCTTTACGCCTACCCATTCTTATTGTCGTCACTCTCGTGTTGATGGCGGGCTGCAATCAGACAGACAACGCAGAAAACTCCTCAACAGCACGGGGATTGGAAGCCGACAAGCTGGCGCAGCAGGCCGCGCTGCGTTTGCCGGACTTGCAGCTAATGACGCTGGAGGAGCGTCCCGCCCACTTGAGCTCGTATGTGGGGGTGCCGGTCGTGCTCAATCTTTGGGCGACTTGGTGCCCACCATGCCGGCGCGAGATGCCGGTGCTCGAGCAGGCCCAGACGGCATTTCCCGACATTGCCTTCGTCTTGATCAATCAGGGGGAAAGCGCGCAACAGGCTAAAGCGTTTCTTCATAGCGAAGGTCTGAATTTGAAGGATGTTCTGCTCGATCCACCGTCCAAGGCGATGCAGGAAATGCGAACGGGTGGCTTGCCCACAACCTTCTTTTTCGATGCACAAGGGCGCATGGTGGACTTGCATTTAGGCGAGATCACGATGAGCGATCTCAAAGACAAGATATCACGCCATTTTTGACCATTCATCGAACCCAGTACGGATAAGGAACGACTATGTTTGCACAGCGTGTGCTTTTCGCTTTTATGACTGCGGCGCCTCTCATTCTGATACCCAGCGGAGGCCAGGCCCAGGTCACGGATAAACCGCCGGTTATCGACGCGTTGGAAGACCAAGGTGTCATCTTCAAGCAGGAGTTCGAGGCCGGTAAAGGCGTGCGCGCCTTCGCCGGTGTCCTGGGCGACAGCCCCGTCGCGGTCTACGTTCTGGCCGATGGCAATGCCGTTGCGGGCACGCGCCTGAATGCCAAGGGCGAGCCGATTGACCAAGCGACACTGCAGAGCCTGGTTGCCAAGCCCATCAGCGACCAGGCTTGGGCGCAGCTGGAGTCGGCCACGTGGGTGCTGGATGGCAAGGCCGACGCGCCGCGTATTATCTATGCCTTCACCGATGCAAATTGTCCCTATTGCCATTTGTTCTGGGAGGCCGCGCGCCCGTGGGTGGATGCTGGAAAGGTCCAGTTGCGCCACCTGTTGGTCGGCGTCATCAAAGAGGACAGCCCGGCCAAAGCGGCGGCGATTCTTGGCGCAGCCGACCCTTCGGCTGCGTTGCGCGAGAATGAAGTCAAGTTCGATCAGGGCGGCATTACGCCCGCCAAGAGCGTACCGGACGATGTACAGCGGACGCTCGAAGATAATCAAATGCTCATGCTTTCGATGGGGTTTCGAGGCACACCTGGCATCATCGTTCAGGACGACAAGGGGTTTATCCAGAAGTACAACGGCATGCCGCAACAGGGCGCGTTGACCGAAGTGTTGGGTCCGCGCTGATGGATCATCTGAGTACAGACGTACGGAATTATGTGCCAGGCAGGGGGCATGATGCTTAGTGGCGGGCTGCTTGGGCTTGTAATCGGCGCTGTCTTAGGGCTCACTGGGGCTGGAGGCGGTATTTTTGCCGTCCCGGCACTGGTGTTTGGCCTGGGTATGGATATGCGTGCGGCTGCTCCTATGGCACTCATGGCCGTTGGCTCCGCAGCGATGCTTGGCGCATTGCAAGGGCTGCGCCAAGGCCTTGTCCGATACAAAGCCGCGATCGTCTTGGCGACAGCGGGTGCCATTACTGCGCCGCTCGGCATTAGGCTGGCTCACTGGCTTCCTTCCCGGTGGCTGAGCTTGATCTTTGTCGCCGTCATGCTTGTGGTCGCCTACCGCATGTTCATGTCTTCACGCGGTGCTCAAAACGATGGCGAGTTGCCCATGGTGCAATCTGGGGTTTGCAAAGTATCCAAGGAGACCGGACGCTTCATCTGGAACCCACGCACCGTCACAACGCTGGGCGGTATCGGAGTGGTCTCGGGTCTTTTTACCGGCATGTTGGGCGTCGGCGGTGGATTCATCATCGTCCCCGCGCTGGGGTACTTCAGCGAACTTCGCATGCACAGTATCGTCGCAACATCTCTGCTGGTGATTGCACTGCTATCTGTAGTCACCGTCTTCATTGCGTCGGAACAAGGTCTTTTACTTACTGCTGGGACCTGGGCATTCTCGGCCGCCACACTCGCAGGCATGGCGAGCGCTCGTTTGCTGGTGCCGAAGATTTCCTCAACGGTATTGCAACGAGTTTTTGCGATCGCCTGCGTTGTGGTGGCGGCCATGATGCTCATGCGCAATATCGGATAGCCGTTCGTAGACTGGTGTGCTGTTGCGAACGTGCTTCAGCGCCCATTTCTTTAATTATGGATAAAGGGAGTTCAATGCCCAACCGGAAAATTGATGTCGCCATTATTGGCGCAGGCACCGCAGGAATCGCTGCATTCCATGCGATAAAGGCTGCAGGCAAGAAAGTGGTACTCATTGATAGAGGGCCGCTGGGCACGACGTGTGCTCGCGTCGGATGTATGCCGTCGAAAGCTGCTTTGCATGCGGGTATGCGTTGGGAGACCGCAAAGCAATTGCCAGACGGAGCTGTCCTCTTCCCGCGGGGACGACAGGCTTTGTGGAAACATGCTCGCGAGACACGGGACATGTTGGCGAACGGAGCAGCAGAGCGTACGCGCAATGCGGCAAAGGATAGCTTGATTTTGGCCGAAGCAAGCTTCATTGAACCCGGCGTTTTGCAGGTAGGATCGGAGCGTCTCGAAGCCGACGCCATCATTGTAGCGACCGGTTCTAGCCCCGTTGTGCCGAAAGCACTTGAAGGTGTAGCGACTAGAATCCTGACAACCGATACGCTTTTCGACCAGGAATCACTGCCGAAACGATTGGGAATTCTTGGCATGGGAGCGGTTGGACTTGAGCTGGGTTTGGCGCTCGCTCGTCTAGACGTAGAAGTAATAGGAGCCGATCAGCGCCATACTATCGGTGGCATTCAAGATCCCATGGTCCAGGAGCGGGCCATTTCTGCATTCATAAGCGAGTTGCCGATGTGGCTGGGAGACTCGGTGGAAATCAACCCGGCTGGCGACGGTGTGCTCATGCGTACGAGTGAGCATAGTGCCGTTGTGGACCGCCTTCTGGTCGTCACAGGGCGGACTCCCAATACTGATGCACTGAATCTGGCGGCTGCGGGAATTTCGCTGGATGATCAAGGTAGACCCTCTATTGACCCCGTTACCATGCAGGCATCAGATGTGCCGATTTTCTTTGCTGGTGACGTGCAGCCCGACCGGGCTCTGATGCACGAAGCAGCGGATGAAGGGCTAATGGCGGCGCACGCCGCGTTGTCCTACTTGCGCGATGAGCAGTGGCCAAGTGCATCACGCCGGGTACCGATGTCGATCTTGTTTACGGGCCCGGATGTTTGCACAGTAGGGGTGTCCTACGCTGCCGCGATGCAGAAGGGTGCGATCATAGGGTTGGCCGAAGGCAGTGGCAACGGTCGCTCCAAGATATTGGGTGCAAAAGATAACCTGCTGCGAGTTTATGCCGAGCCGGATACGGGCATCTTGCTTGGCGCCAGCATGCTGCTGACTCAAGGTGAACATATAGCGCACCTGCTCGCCTGGGCGATTCAGGCGAAGCAAACCGTCGATGAGCTACTGACCATGCCGTACTACCATCCCTCCATCGAGGAGATGTTGCAGAGTGCATTGAAATCGGCGTCCCAGCAAATCGGTACTTAAAGTGACCCACATTCATAGGAGCCGCTTATGACTGTCCATGCCCGTTCGATTCCTAGCTTTATTCTCGGATCAGCTTTTGTAATCCATATATAGCGTGGCCTTCGAGCCGCCAACTGCTCGATTTAACGTCCTAATTACGATGACCAGTATGCAGCAAGATAATGAACTGAAAGTTGTGTTTCACGCACCGACGTCTGAGGCGCTTCAGCGGGCGCGTAACAACGCGATGAACTTGAGACGGGAGGACCCTGGAGCAGATGTGTGTATCGTCATTAATGCTGAGGCGGTTGCCGAAGCCTTGGATGAGGCGCATCCAGATACGGACGAGTTCACATGGGTGTGTCCGAATACTCTTGCTCGAATCAATAGGCAGAATCGACAGCCGCTTCGCTTACTGGATAGAGCCGCAGTCCTTGAGCTTGTTCGCCTACAACAAAGCGGTTGGGCATACATTCGTTCGTAATAGCTTGTCCATCTGGCATAGCGTGTTCCCAAGCATAAAGTCAGCCTCCTTCCCGGTCGGGTATTTGCGTTCCGCTACGGTGTTGACCCTGTCTGGTGGCGTACACGCAATGACATTCGCGGTCGGCCCGCTGCCTTCCTGGTCGTTGGCGATTGTACAGATCGCATCTTTGGCGGTGCTTGTGCGCGTCGTTGGCGATGCCAAGTCGCTTAAACAAGCTGCCATACGGGGTTGGTGGTTCGGCGCGGTGAGCTTTGGAGTCGGTTTGTACTGGCTCTTTATTAGCATGAATCACTATGGAGGTCTTTCCGCTACGCTGGCTGCTGCTGGTGTAATTGCGTTATCGGCCTTTCTGGCTTTATTTACCGGTATAGCATGTGCAATTTTTTCTTGGTTGCGGCCATCGTCTTTGCGCACAGCGCCACTAATGAGTGCTTTGGCTTGGTCGGGAGCATGGGCAAGTATGGAGTGGCTGCGCGCTGTGGCCTTTTCCGGGTTCCCATGGCTGAATATCGGCTACGCTCATGTTGATAGCCCGCTGGCAGGATGGGCGACAGTCCTGGGCGTGCATGGTACCGCGCTGTCAGCTGCGTTCGTAGCGGCTGCACTGGCTACTCTTTGTTCGTTTCCTGCTTCTTTGCGCCGGCCTACCATTTTCACGCTATCCGGGCTACTAGTTGCAGTTGGCGTGGGCGAGCTTTTGACTCATGTCGAATGGTCTTGGGCCGAAGGTAAGCCATTGAATATTCGGCTAGTTCAAGGCAATATTGAGCAGTCTCAGAAGTTTGATCCGGCATTGCTTGAACTGGGCGTTGCCAGACACTTGCAGCTTGCGGCGAAACCGCCTCTTCCTGACGAACCAGCTCCCGATCTAATCGTGCTGCCTGAGACCGTACTACCAGTATTCCAGGATGAACTCGAAACCCATGTCTGGGAAGCGTGGCGCGACATTGCCGAGCGTCAGCACAGTACGATTGCTATGGGGGCGCCTCTTCGAATCGCACAACCGAGCGGAGAGTTTCGGTATACCAATAGTGCAATCGGCTTTGATGCTAGTACGCCGGTGCAGCAGTTGATAGAAGGCACGATGCCGCAGCGTTATGATAAGCGCCACTTAGTGCCATGGGGCGAATATGTGCCACCGGGCTTTGAGTGGTTCGTGCAGATGCTCGACATGCCCATGGGCGAGTTCGACCGTGGTCCCATCCGACAGACTCCGTTCACGGTAGGCGAGCAGCAACTGGCTTTCAACATTTGCTATGAGGACGTGTTCGGGCCGGAAATTCTACCGGCGTTACTCACAAGCTCCGGTAGCGACGAAGGCGCGAGCGTTATCGTCAACATAAGCAATCTCGGCTGGTTCGGTGATACGTGGGCACTTCGCCAGCATCTACAAATTGGCCGGTTGCGCAGCATTGAGACTGCTCGACCTATGGTTACTTCCACCAACACCGGCATTACGGCAGCTATTGATCCGCATGGCCGTGTTCTAGCCGCATTGCCCCCGCACCGCTCTGGTGTGCTGCCGGTCACTGTGCAAGGTATGACGGGCCTGACTCCGTATACCCGCTTCGGCGATATCCCCGCGCTGATATTGGTGGCGGTCTTTCTGACGATTGCTGCCCGATGTCGTTATAGCCGTCGCTTGTCGAACAGGAGGCACTCGAACGCGCCGGAGTCCTGCTACAGAAGTAATGGAGGCATTTGAGAGTCGGGACATCGATATTGGGGAAAACGCCTTTAACGGACTACGACACTTGCTAAGTGCTCGTGGGATCTGGTCAAGCTAATTAATGGAGAGTACGGTGGAACTGCGTCATCTGCGTTGCTTTCTAGCGGTTGCTGAAGAGCTCCATTTTGCCCGCGCCGCGGAGCGGCTCCACATCGAGCAGTCACCCCTGTCGCGTGCTATCAAAGAGCTAGAAGATGAGTTGGGTGTGGTGTTGTTCGCTCGAACTACACGAAGCACTCGGCTAACCCGAGCGGGGCTACTGTTCTTGGAGCATGCACAACGAGTCTTCGTCTCCTTAGAGCAAGCCAGAGACAGTGTCAAAGCGGCGGCCAATGGCTTCTACGGTCAATTGCGCTTCGCGTTGTCCGATGGCATTACTCCATCACGCTTACCGGCCTTGTTAGCGCTCTGCCGCCAGGAGGAACCTCAGATTGAGATCCGCCTATTCGAGGTGCCTGTGTCGCAGCAGCTCAAAGGGCTGCAAGAAGACTTGTACGATGTGGGGCTTGCACAATCCAATGAGGTTGGGGACGGCATAGTTGCCGAGCCGGTATGGAGCGACCCGCTGATGGTAGCCGTGCCGGCGAGACATCCGTTGCTGAGTTATAAGCGAATTCCTCTGAGTGAAGTCTTACGGTATCCACTTGTGCTGTGTGATCCTTTGGCGTGTGAAGGGTTCTCTCGTCAAATAGACCGGGTGTTGCGGCAGGCCGAAGTAGAGCCTCTCATCGCAGAGCGAGTTGCATCTTACGACCTGATGATGGCATTGGTGTCGGCGGGTTTTGCACTCAGCCTAGCTGGCGCCCCACATATTGCAGCAAGTCGGGAGCCAGGTATAGTGGCACGGCCGCTTGCGGGCCGCTCGCCGGTGTTAATGACGTATCTGCTGCGTCGGGATGACGACGTTTCTGATGAGTTGGCCCGCTTTATCAAGCGCGTGCAGGCTATTGACATACTCCGTCAGCTCAAGCCGATGTAATCTGAGGTCGACTCTAAGGAGCAAATAGAGCCATGAAACGAGTCATCTTTATTTTTCTGGTAGTCATACTGAGCGGTTGCGGCCAGTCAGAAACGACTGAACAGAAGCCGGATGTCCCGACCGTACAAGAGTTGGCTGCCGATCCTACGATGTTAAAAGAGCTACGCGGGCAGTGCAAGACGGATCGTACCAATATGGAAGATCTACTGTGTGACCGGGTGGCCCAAGCAACGCGTCAGCGCTTTTACGGTGACGGCACCGTACCTTACTCCCCACCGGATACGCTACCTAAGTTCTGAGTCGTCGGCATTTCCCTACGAACCCCATTTTTCTTTACCAACACGCCGTAACGCGCCCGCGCCTGCGGCGTTTTCTTTGTATTCGCCCCTCCATGAATTGATGCTTTTTTTATCAGCATTGTCCCGATAACAGTCTTTGACCAGCACTGATCTGGCACCGATCCTCATAGGCAGGCACATTCGTGTGCCGCTGTTGAGCGAGAAAGTCAGGCAAGAAAGTCGGAGGCTGGGTCATGCAAGGGACGAACGTACTGTTCGGGCAGATCGCCGTCGTATTCGGCATCGTGATCGCCGGAGTGTGGAGCGCCACACAATGGACAGCTGCCGCCCTGGGTTATCAGCTACGCCTGGGCTCGCCGTGGTTTGATTTCTACGGTACGCCGATCTATCACCCCTGGCGCCTGTTCGAGTGGTGGTTCTTCTTCGACGCCTACGCGTCGGAGGTCTTCAATACCGGCGGTGTGATCGCAGGCGGCAGTGGCCTGGTTGCCGTGGTGGTCGCCATCGGCATGTCGATCTGGCGTTCGCGCCAGGCGCGGCTGGTCACCACCTACGGTTCGGCACGCTGGGCCGAGACTCGCGACATCCGCGAAGCCAGATTGACCCAACCTGTCGGCGTCTTCCTGGGTCAGCATGAGGGGCAGTATCTGCGTCACGAAGGGCCGGAGCATGTGCTGGCCTTTGCACCCACGCGTTCGGGCAAAGGCGTGGGCCTGGTAGTGCCTACCTTACTGTCCTGGCCGGCGTCGACCGTCATTCACGACATCAAGGGCGAGAACTGGCAGATCACCGCCGGCTGGCGTGCGCGCTTCTCGCACTGCTTGCTGTTCAACCCCACAGATAGCCAATCCGCAGGCTACAACCCGCTGCTGGAAGTCCGGCGCGGCGCGCATGAAGTGCGCGATGTGCAGAACATTGCCGACATTCTGGTTGACCCCGAAGGTGCATTGGAGCGTCGCAACCATTGGGAAAAGACCAGTCACGCGTTGTTGGTGGGCGCCATCCTGCATGTGCTCTATGCCGGTGAAGACAAGACGCTGCGCGGCGTTGCCAATTTTCTCAGTGATCCGGCGTGTCCGTTCGAGCTGACCTTGCACCGGATGATGACGACCCCGCACCTGGGCCCGGATGGGGATGAAGGCAGACCGCATCCTGTGGTGGCCTCCGCCGCCCGTGAGGTGCTCAACAAATCGGATAACGAACGTTCGGGTGTGCTGTCCACCGCCATGTCGTTCCTCGGTTTATACCGCGACCCCACAGTAGCCGAAGTTACCTCGCGCTGCGATTGGCGCATCGCGGATCTGATTGCTTCCGACCATCCAGTATCGCTCTATCTGGTAGTGCCGCCATCCGACATCAGTCGCACCAAGCCGCTGATTCGCCTGATTCTCAATCAGGTCGGACGCCGGTTGACGGAATCGCTCGACGGTTCCGACGGTATCGAGCGCCGCCACAAGCTGCTGCTGATGCTCGATGAGTTCCCGGCGCTGGGCCGTCTGGATTTCTTTGAGACGGCGCTGGCCTTCATGGCGGGTTACGGCATCCGCAGTTTTCTGATCTCGCAGTCGCTGAACCAGATCGACAAAGCCTACGGCCAGAACCATTCCATTCTGGACAACTGCCATGTGCGCGTGACCTTCGCCACTAATGATGAGCGCACCGCCAAGCGGATTTCCGAAACCCTGGGCACCGCTACCGAACTGCGGACGCAGCGCAACTATGCTGGCCATCGCCTTGCACCTTGGCTAGGGCACCTCATGGTGTCGCGCCAGGAAACAGCGCGGCCGCTCTTGACCCCCGGCGAGGTGATGCAGCTTCCGCCCGATGAGGCCGTGGTGATGGTGTCCAGCGTGGCGCCGATCAAGGCGAAGAAGCTGCGTTACTACCTGGATGCCAACTTCAAGCACCGCGTGCTGCCCCCGCCCGTGCTCGCCGCCGGACGCTATGCGGATGCGCCACCGGCCCGCCCTGACGACTGGAGTGGTCTGTCGATTCCGGCTGTTCCTGTTGCGCCCGCCTCAACGGACAGCGAGGGCATGGCGGGCACCGCCGACGACGGCGGCCCGCGTCATCAGCCCGAGTTATCGGAGGCCGTTGCCTACAGCCCGCAGCCGGACTACCCGGCCAGCGACCTGGCGCTGCTCGATGACGACGACCTGCCGCCTGTTCTTCCCCGCCAGCTTGATCCGGCCATGCAGCGTGTGGCGCGCATGGCTGCCCTCGACCCTGATGACGGAATCCAGTTATGAGCCGATATCGCCTGAACCTCTTTATCCACCCTGAACACGCCAAGCGCCTGGATGAGCTGGCGGCCAAGAAAAGGGTGTCCAAATCCTCCATCGTGGCGGCCGCCTTGGCATCCTGGCTCTCGCCCGATGCCGGCGACCAGCGCGAAGCGGCGATGGCCAAGCGACTTGATCGCCTGTCACGCCAGTTCGAGCGTCTGGAGCGTGACCAAAACATCCAGATCGAAACGCTGGCGCTGTTCGTGCGCTATTACCTGACGGTCAGTACGCCGGTGCCCGAGGCCCATCAGGAGGCGGCCCGCGCCCAAGGCAAAGCGCGCTTTGAGCAGTTCGTCGAACAGCTTGGCCGCCACCTGCTGCGCGGTCGCAGCCTGGTGCGCGACGTGGTGGAAGAGTTGCACCCCGAGCCGATACGGATGGATGACGCGCCAGCGCATTTCGAAGCGCAGGAGCGTGTCTCATGAGTGCCGTTCCCAAGTCTTCTTTGTCCACGTCATTGGATCGTCGTATCCAGATGCTACGCACGGCCATGGGGCCGCTGATCGCCGCCGCGCTGGAAGACCCAGACGTGGTGGAAATCATGCTCAACCCCGACCGCAGCCTTTGGGTGGATCGGCTCTCTATGGGCCGCACGCCGTTGGGCGTTGAACTGCCTGAAGCCGATGGCGAACGCATCATTCGTCTGGTCGCGGCCCATGTCGGCGCGGAAGTGCATCGCGGCCAGCCGCTCTTGAGCGCTGAATTGCCCGAGACGGGCGAACGCTTCGAGGGCGTCTTGCCGCCCGCCGCACCCGGCCCGGCCTTCGCGCTGCGCAAGCGGGCCGTAAGCATTCTCAGCCTGGATCGCTATGTGGCCGATGGCATCCTCACTGCCGACCAGGCGGAATTTCTGCGGCGTGCGGTACGTGAGCGCCAGAACATCCTGATCGCCGGCGGCACCAGTACCGGCAAAACCACGCTTGCCAATGCCTTGCTGGCCGAGATCGCTGCCACGGGCGACCGGGTGCTGGTGCTCGAAGACACCATCGAACTGCAATGCGCCGCCCGCGACCATGTTCCGCTGCGCACCCGTGCTGGGGTGGTGTCAATGCGGGAACTGGTGCGCGCCACGATGCGCTTGCGCCCCGACCGCGTGGTGGTCGGCGAAGTGCGTGGCGGCGAAGCCCTGGATCTCATCAAGGTCTGGGGCACGGGTCACCCTGGCGGCATCGCCACCATTCACGCCGGCTCTGCCGTGGGTGCGCTGCTGCGCCTGGAGCAACTGATTTTGGAAGTGGCAGTGAATCCGCCCCGGGCGCTGATTGCCGAGGCAGTCAACGTCGTGATCTACATCGCCGGACGGGGCCGCAAGCGCCGTGTTGACAGTATTGCCCGCGTCATGGGCTTCGATGCGGCGGGCTATCACCTGGCGGATGCCTTGGCAGCACCGCTTTCTGCACGGTCGCCTGTTGCCGATGCTGTATCGGCTACAGCGAATTTCCTATCCCCTGACGCCCTTGGAGAACAGCCATGACGCCTGCTGATGTATTTCGTATTTCCGTGATTCCGCTTTCTACTATGAACCGCCTGCGTCTGCTTGTCTGGCATGCCGCGCAAGGGTTGCTGTTGGCCATGATGTTGATGCTCCTGGCCGGCGCAGCACACGCCGCTGGTTCCTCCATGCCTTGGGAAGGGCCGCTGCAATCCATTCTGGAGTCCATCCAAGGGCCGGTGGCGCGCATCGTTGCCGTCATCATCATTATTGCCACGGGCCTGGCGCTGGCCTTTGGCGACACCAGCGGCGGCTTTCGCAAGCTGATTCAAATTGTCTTCGGCCTGTCCATTGCGTTCGCTGCATCTTCGTTCTTCCTCTCGTTCTTTTCATTCTCCGGCGGGGCCGTCGTATGAATACCGGCACCGAAGGCCCATCCAGCTTCGCCCCTGGCTTTGAGATTCCGCTGCACCGTTCACTCACCGAGCCGATTTTGATGGGTGGCGCGCCGCGCACTATGGCCATTGCCAACGGCACGCTGGCCGCCGCCGTGGGGCTGGGCCTGCAATTGTGGATTCCTGGCGTGGTGCTCTGGATCGTAGGCCATTCTCTGGCGGTATGGGGTGCGCGGGTGGATCCGCAGTTCATGCAGGTGTTCGCGCGCCACATCAAGCACAAACCGCTGCTGGACGTGTAGAGGATGACGCCATGCTGAACCTTGCCGAATACCGTCAGCGTCCCGCCTTATTGGCAGATTGGCTGCCCTGGGCGGGACTGATTGCGCCGGGCGTGGTGCTGAACAAGGACGGTTCCTTTCAGCGCACGGCACGCTTTCGCGGGCCGGACTTGGATAGCGCGACGCAAGGCGAACTGATTGCCACGTCGGCCCGCTTGAACAATGCACTGCGCCGCCTGGGGTCGGGCTGGGCGTTGTTCATTGAAGCCGAACGCCGTGCAGCGGCGGATTATCCCCATTCGGACTTCCCTGAAGCCCTGTCCTGGCTGGTCGATCAGGAGCGCCGCGCCGCCTTCGAGCAGGCGGGCAACCACTTTGAAAGCGGCTATCACCTGACGCTGGTGTTTCTGCCGCCCGAGGAATCCCGTGCTCGCGCGGCGGGGCTGCTGTACGAGAACCGTCCCTCCGAAGGTGTGGACTGGCGCGAGCGCCTGGCCGCATTCGTGGCGGAAACGGATCGCGTCTTTGACCTGCTCGATGGCGTCATGCCGGAAATTTCCTGGCTGGACGATAGCCAGACGTTGACCTACCTGCATTCCACTATCTCGACACGGCGTTACTGCATCGGTGTGCCGGAAGTCCCGTTTCACCTTGATGCGCTACTGACCGACTCCGCGTTGGTGGGTGGGCTGGCACCGACGTTGGGCGATGTGCATCTGCGCGTGGTATCGGTGCGAGGTTTTCCGACTTCCACCTGGCCGGGCATTTTGGATGACCTGAACCGGCTTGGCTTTGCTTATCGCTGGAGCACGCGCTTTCTGTGCATGGACAAAGCCGAGGCGGAAAAGGAGCTGCGCCGCCTGCGTCGTCAATGGTTCGCCAAGCGCAAGAACGTCGTGGCGCTGCTACGGGAAACGATTTTCCAACAGGAGTCGCCGCTGGTCGATACCGATGCCAGCAACAAGGCCGCCGATGCGGATGCCGCTCTGCAGGAGTTGGGCAGCGACCAAGTTGCCTTTGGCTATGTCACCACTACCGTGATGGTGCTGGATGCCGACCCTGCCGTAGCCGATGAAAAACTGCGGCTGGTCGAGCGCGTCATTCAGGGCCGAGGCTTCGTGACCATTCCCGAGACGCTGAACGCCGTGGATGCCTGGCTGTCATCCATTCCCGGCAATGCCTATGCCAACGTGCGCCAGCCTATTGTGTCTACATTGAATCTGGCTCACATGATGCCAGTGTCGGCAGTGTGGGCTGGGCCACAGAAGAACGAGCATCTGGATGGGCCGCCGCTCATTGTCACGCGCACCGAAGGCGCGACGCCATTCCGGCTGGTGACGCATATCGGCGATGTGGGCCATACCCTGGTCGCCGGGCCGACCGGCATGGGCAAGTCGGTATTGCTGGCCGTCCTGGCCAAGCAATTTCGTCGGTATCCCGGTTCACGCATCTTTGCTTTCGACATGGGCCGCTCGATGCGCGCCACCATTCTGGGTCTGGCGGGCGAGCACTATGACCTTGGCAATGATGGCGAGATTGCCTTTCAGCCGTTGGCACGCATTGACCACGAAGGTTACCGCACCTGGGTGGCGGAATGGATTGAAGGCCGTTTGCAGCACGAAGGCATGGCCGTTAGCCCCGACGACAAAGCCGCTATCTGGTCGGCGCTGGGGAGCTTGGCGGGTGCGCCGGTGGAGCAGCGTACGTTGACGGGCTTTTCCGTACTGCTGCAATCGAACATGCTGCGCCAGGCGCTTGCGCCCTATGTGCTGGGCGGCGCGCACGGCAAGCTGCTGGACGCTGATCATGACCGGCTGGGCAGGGCCGACGTGCAGGGCTTTGAGATGGAAGAGCTGATGCATAGTCCCGCCGCCGTGCAGGCGGTACTGCGCTATCTGTTTGCCCGGTTTGATGAGCGTTTCGATGGTGCGCCAACCCTTCTGATTCTGGATGAAGCGTGGCTGTTTCTGGATGAACCGTCCTTTGCCGCCCGCATCCGGCAATGGTTGAAGACCCTGCGCAAGAAGAATGTCTCGGTGATCTTTGCCACGCAGTCGCTGGCTGACATCAAGGATTCGAGCATTGCGCCCGCGATTATTGAAAGCTGCGCCAGCCGCATTTTCTTGCCCAACCCGCAGGCAACCGAGCCGCAGATTCGCTCGATCTATGAAGGCTTTGGCCTGAACAGCCGGCAGATCGAGATTGTGGCAACCGCTCAACCCAAGCGCGACTACTACTACCAATCCCGCTTGGGCAATCGTCTGTTCGACCTTGATCTGGGGCCGGCCACGCTGGCCTTTGCCGGAGCGTCTACCCCAGAGGATCAGCGAGATATCGACCGCATTCTGCAGGACGCCGGCGTACCTGGGTTTGCGGGCGGCTGGTTGCGCCATCGCGGCCTGGATTGGGCCGCAGATCTGTTGCCTGGGTTTCCCGGCTTCGCATCCTCAGTCACCGCCGTTCCTTCCCACCCACAGGAGAACCTGTCATGAAAACCCGCATGCTATCTGTATCGCTTGCTGCCGTGCTTTCGGCGTCGTTATTCGCCGCTGAGCCCGCCTGGGCCTGGAAAACGGTCTTTGACCCATCAAACTATACGCAAAACACGCTGACCGCCGTTCGCACGCTGCAGCAGATCAACAACCAGATCAACCAGCTTCAGAACGAGGCACAGATGTTGATGAATCAGGCCCGCAATCTGGCGAGTCTGGATTTCAATGTTGTCAACCGCCTGCGCACCACGCTGGCCGCTACCGAGCGCCTGATCGGCGAGGCGCAGGGCCTCAGTTACGAGGTGGCGAACATGGACCAGGAGTTCGCGCGCCTGTATCCCGACCAGTATGCCGCCACCGTGAGCGGCGACAGCATGGCTCAGGATGCCCGTGAGCGCTGGAAGAATACGTTGGATGGCCTGCATACCGCCATGCAGGTGCAGGCACAAGCCTCGCAGAACCTGCGCGACGATGAAAGCACGCTGGTCGATCTGGTGAATCAAAGCCAGTCGGCGCAAGGCGCGTTGCAGGCTATGCAAGCGACCAACCAGCTTCTGGCCTTGCAGGCCAAGCAGGGCATCCAGGCGCAACAGCTTCAGATCACCCAGGACCGCGCCGCCTCGTTGGAGCTGGCACGCCAGGCAGCGGCCACCGAGCGCGCCCGTGAAGTGCGCCAGCGCTTTCAGGGCAGCGGCACGCCGTATACGCCGCAAGCCGTGAATTTCTACGGCAACTGATAGGAGCGCTGGAGCCATGAATGACGTGGCGGTGATCGACCGTTTTCTCGCTACCTTTGCGCAGTACATCGACTCGGGGTTCGGGTTGCTGCAAGGTGATGTGGCGTTTCTCACCGCCACCCTCGTTGTCATCGACATGACGCTGGCCGGCCTGTATTGGGCAATGGGTCACGCCAGCGGCCAGGGCGATGACGTGATCGCCAAGCTGCTGCGCAAGGTGCTTTACGTCGGCGCCTTTGCCTACATTATCGGCAATTTCAACGCGCTGGCTGGGATCCTGTTCCGCTCGTTCGCGGGACTGGGGCTGATGGCCTCGGGCTCGTCGTTGAGCATGGGTAACTTTCTGCAGCCCGGGCGGCTGGCCAAGACCGGCATTGATGCCGCCGCGCCGATTCTGGAGCAGATCGGCGACATGGCGGGCTTTCCCCAAGTATTCGCCAACATCGACCCCATCGTGGTGCTGTTCCTGGCCTGGACGGTGGTGGTGCTGAGCTTCTTCGTGCTCGCCATCCAGCTTTTTGTGACGTTGATCGAGTTTAAGCTGACCACACTTGCCGGCTTTGTGCTGGTGCCGTTTGCCCTCTGGAACAAAACCTCGTTTCTTGCCGAGAAGGTGCTGGGCAATGTGGTGTCTTCAGGGGTAAAGGTGCTGGTGCTGGCCGTGATCGTTGGCATTGGCAGCGGCTTGTTTGCCGAGTTCCAGGTGCATCCCGATGAGCCGTCCATCGACTATGCGCTGGTCATCATGCTGGCCTCGCTCTCTTTGCTGGCGCTAGGGATCTTCGGGCCGGGCATCGCTACGGGGCTTGTCTCCGGCGGGCCGCAGTTGGGCGCGGGCTCCATGGCCGGTGCCGCCGTGGGTGCTGTCGGGACTGCGGTTGCCGTCGGTGCGGCCGCCACAGGGGTCGGTGGTGCGGTGGCGGCAGGCGCGCGCATGGTCCCGGGTGCCGCCCGCATGACATCCGGCGCAGCGCGCTCCATCGGTTCAAGCGCGGGCAGCATTCGGTCGGCCTTCCAGACAGGTGCGGCGAGTGGTGGCCTTAAAGGAACGGCGGGGGTGACTTCCGCTTCTGGCGCCGGGATGGGTGCGTCCGGTGTTGCGTCATCTGAAACAGCCGGCACCGCACAACCGGCCTGGGCCAAGCGCCTGCACCGCCGACAACAACTGACGCAAGCCGCCACGACTGCTGCCCACGCTCTACGCGGTGGGGATGGCGGCGGCACGGGCCAAGGTCCGAGTCTTCGTGATGCCGATTCATAAGGAGAAAAACCATGCGTTTCAAACGACCGCAGGTGCGCTATGCCGAGACACCGCAACCTGCAACCCCATATCAATCCGCCGCCCAGGTCTGGGATAACCGGATCGGTTCGGCTCGCGTACAGACCAAAAACTGGCGGCTGATGGCCTTCGGCTGCCTGCTGCTCGCGCTATTCATGGCCGGTGGCCTGGTGTGGCGCTCGATGCAGTCCACGATCGTTCCCTATGTAGTGGAGGTCGATAGCCTGGGGAATACGCGGGCGGTCGGCAAAGCTACAGAACCCTACAGCCCGAAGGAGGCTGAGATCGTTACGCATCTTGAACGCTTCATCAAGCTTGTTCGCTCGCTTTCTATTGACCCCGTGGTAGTGAGGGATAACTGGCTTGAAGCCTACCGCTACACGACGGATCGCGGTGCCGCCGTACTGAACGAGTATGCACGGCAGAACAGTCCTTTCGCAAAAGTGGGTAAGGAGTCCACAACTGTGGAGGTCTATAGCGTGGTTCGAGCCAGCGACATGACCTTCAACATTCGCTGGATTGAACGGCACTACGCCAACGGCGCTCTTGCGTCCACGCAGCGCTGGTCTGCCGTCGTCACGCTTGTCCATAAGGCGCCGAAAACAGAGGACGAACTGAGAAAGAATTCCTTGGGCCTGTATGTTCATGGATTGTCCTGGAGTCGAGATTTGAACGTGTCGGAAGGAGCACAGCCATGATTAATGTTGTCCGCATGTGGGTTGCCCCCTTAACCCTGATCATCCTCGCTGGGTGCGCTACGCACGGCGAGCCACCACCAGCCATTTCGCTCGATGAGCCGGTAGCCGCCGAGCTGCTGCCCGAACCACCCAGCCCGGTCGAAGTGATTGCCGTGCCCGAACCGCTGGCGCTGCCGGCGCAACTGAAACCCTTGCCGGGCTCGGACGCGGGCAAGTCCACGCCCGAGCCCGCCGATGAAACCGTCCGGGTGTCCCGAGCCAATGCCGAAGCGCGGATTGCGCCCACACGCGAAGGTTATGTCAATGCCATTCAGGTCTGGCCCTATAGCGATGGGGCGCTTTATCAGGTCTATACCGGCGTGGGCCGCGTAACGGTGATTGCGCTGCAGCCCGGCGAGGAGCTGGTGACGGTGGCCGCCGGCGACACCGTGCGCTGGATCGTGGGCGATACGTCCAGCGGCAGTGGCGCGGACTTGCGCGTGAATGTGCTGGTCAAGCCTATCCGCTCAGGCCTGAAAACGAACCTCGTCATCACCACCAATCGCCGGACCTATCTGCTGGAACTGACGTCCACCGAAAAGACATGGATGGCGTCGGTGTCTTGGGAGTACCCGAAGGATCGGATGCTAGCCTTGCACCGCCAGAACCGGGCCGCGCAGGCTGGCGCGCCCGTCGATACCGGGCTGGCGCTGGAGAGCCTGCGCTTTCGGTACGCAGTCAGCGGCAGCAATCCGCCCTGGAAACCGCTGCGCGCCTTTGATGACGGACAGAAGGTCTATATCCAGTTTCCTGCAGGGATTGCTCAAGGGGAGCTGCCACCGCTCTTTGTGATCGGTGCTGAGGGCGACGGTCAACTGGTCAACTATCGCTTCCGTTCGCCGTACTACATCGTGGATCGACTCTTTGGCGCAGCCGAACTGCGTCTGGGCGGTGATCGAGGCGACGTGGTGCGCATAGAGCGTACCGATGGCGTGGCGCGGAGAGACTGAGTATGAGTGAGGAACACAGATCCGAACAAGCCACGCCACTGGCGACGGATAAGGTGGCCCCTGAAACCGTGGCGCTGCGCGCACGGCCACGGCCCGTCACGCGACTAAACCGTCGCATGCTCGCCCTCCTGGTGGGAGGGCTGTCGGCGGCGGTCTTGGGTGCCACCATATGGTCACTGCAACCGCAGCGGCGCGGCGCGGGCGAGCACACTGAGCTGTACAACGTCGACCGGGTGTCCAAGTCGGAAGGGTTGGACATCTTGCCCGCTGACTATTCCATGCTGTCGGCCCCGGACGTGCCGTCCGATGTACCGGAGCTCGGGCCGCCCCTGCCGGGCGACCTGGGGCCGGCCATCGTGAATAGTCAGCAGCCGGCGGTTGCCACCTATGCGCCGCCGGGGGTTGACGCGCAAGCTGCCGAACGCGAAGCGCGGCGTAAGGAAGCAGAAGCAGCAGCCGCTTCACCTGTATTCTTCCGCACCGGCCAGGGCCAGTCCGGCCAGCCCACGGTAACGGCTGCGCAGGCGATGCCTGTCGCGCCCGGAATGGATGGTTCCTTAGCTGCGTTCGACCCGTTGGCCGCAGGGCCAGCCTCGACGGAGGCGCAATCTACCGATCCCACTGCGGCACAGAACCGGCAAGACCAGAAAGAAGCCTTCCTGCAATCCGGTTCTACGCAAACCCGTAATTCTGGGGATTTGCAAATGCCGGCCTCGCCGTATCAGGTTATGGCGGGGACTGTAATCGCCGCTGCGCTGGTTACGGGCATCAAGTCTGACCTTCCGGGGGATGTGATCGGCACCGTGACTGAACCTGTCTACGATTCCGCGACCGGAAAGCACCTGTTGATTCCCCAAGGTTCGCGCATCCTGGGGCGCTACAACAGCCAGGTCAGCTATGGGCAAAGCCGGGTGCAGGTCGTATGGCATCGGGTCATCCTGCCTGATACGTCCTCATTGACGCTGGATAACCTAGTTGGTGCCGACCCGACTGGGTTCGCCGGTCTGGAAGACGATGTGGACTGGCATTGGAATCGCATCATAGGCGGTGCCGTGCTGACGACGCTCTTGGGCGTCGGAGCCGAGTTGGCCGCGCCGGAAAACCGGCAGGACGGCAACCGTGTCATCATCGCCGGACGCGACAGCGCCCAAGACAACATCAATCAGGTTGGCCAGGAAATGACCCGGCGCAACATGAATATTCAGCCGACCCTGACCATCCGCGCCGGCTTGCCGGTGCGCATCATCGTCAATCGCGATCTGGTGCTGCGGCCGTACCAGCCACTGTTCTTCAACAAGGGAGCATCACAATGAGCACCACCCGAAAACTGCGGCTGGGACCGCTTCCCAAGACTGAAACTGTCAAGGTAACCTTCGTATGTCCGGCCAGCCTGAAAGCCGATCTCGACCGCTATGCAGCGTTACACACGCAGACTTACGGGAAAACCGTGAGTACAGTGACGTTGATCCCGCACATGCTGGAGGCGTTCATAGCGGGAGATCGTGGGTTTAGAAGAGGTGGCGAATGGAGCAGCAGGGAGAAAAATGGCTGATTTGATGCCTTTTGCGAGTGCAGTGCGCCAGTCACATAGAAACGTCGGAAAGACAGGAGCGTGGTGATAAGATGCCTGGAGGCAGACGTATCCAGCCTAGCCGGCCACAGCCTTACGATTCCATGGCATACGCATCAACAGGCTGGCCATCCCGCAGAATCCAGATACACCAGCAAACACCAGGCCAGCGCCGATGGTTGCCGACAGCGCATGAAACCAGGGCGAGACTGTGGCGCCCAGCACAGCGCCCAACAGGACCAGCGAGCCTGCCGTAATCTGCACCTGGCGCTGCAACTCCATCGGCTGGGAAGTATCTGTCACCACGGGCAGCCCTGCCTTCTTCCAGGCATCGAGTCCCCCGTCCAGTACATAAGCCTCGCAGGCCGCACATGCGCTGAGTGTCTGAGCATTCATACGTGTGCGATTGCCGGAACGGCAGTGAAAGATGAGGCCCGCCGTGGCGTCGAGCGGTGCTGAGCTTTTCAGATCTTCCATGGGGACGTGGCGTGCGGCGGCGATGTGCTCGCGAGCATATTCGTTCGCTGCACGGATGTCGATCAGGATTGCACCGTGACTTATAAGGTCGCGGGTTTCTTGGGGGGAAATAGACTTTAAAGACATGAAAATTGACTCCGGACAGTCGGGTTCAGGGGCAGAAAATAGCCTTGAGTGTGGCAATGAGGGTGGCCACGTTTGGGTTGTCGATCCGATAATGCAGCGTTTGTGCCTCTCGGCGGAACGTCACTAGGCCCTCTTCGCGCATCTTGGCCAGATGCTGGGACAGCGCGGATTGGCTCAAGGGTACGTATTCATGCAGCGCACCTACCGTCATTTCCCCATGCTCGATCAGTAAACAGAGGGTCAACAGGCGGTGCTCATTGCCGACGGTTCGTAACATGGCAGCCGCCTGCTTCGCTCCGTCTTGTAGGAACTGCTTGTCTTTCATAGTCACAATCACAATTTATTTCGTATTTTTCTAATTTAGCATAAACTAATATATATTCAAGACTCCGTACCCCTGGATGGACAAGTTATGTTTCCTGCCGCTGACATTCAGTCCTTCTTCGATGAAGCCACCAATACGGTGAGCTATCTAGTTTCTGACCCATCCACCCGCCAAGCCGCCATCATTGATCCGGTGCTGGATTACGACCACCGCAGCGGCAAGGCTTCCACCACCTCTGCTGATCGCATGCTGGCCGCCGTCCATGCGCGTGAACTGCAGATTGCATGGATTCTTGAGACCCATGCGCATGCGGACCACCTGAGCGCAGCGCCTTACCTCAAAACTCGTACAGGTGCGCCTGTCGCTATCGGTGAGCATATTCGCGACGTACAGCGGATTTTCCGTCCAGTGTTTAACCTGGACGATGTTTCCTGCGACGGCAGCGAGTTCGACCGGCTGTTTCGCGATGGCGAAACCTTCCACATCGGTGCGCTGACCGTAGAGATTATGCATACGCCAGGCCATACGCCTGCCTGCGTGTCGTACCGTATCGGTGACGCTGTGTTCGTGGGGGACACCTTGTTCATGCCTGATTACGGCACGGCTCGCGCTGACTTTCCAGGCGGTAGCGCATACATGCTGTACCTGTCGATTCGTCGGCTTCTGGCGTTGCCGCCAAAAACGCGTCTGTTCATGTGCCACGACTACAAGACTCCGGGGCGCACCGAGTATGCGTGGGAATCGACCGTTGCCGAGCAGTGCCAGAGCAATGTGCATGTGCGCGATGGCGTGGGTGCCGAGGCATTTATCGGGATGCGCCAGTCTCGCGATGCCTCACTTCCGGCCCCCACGCTGCTGCTGCCTTCCATTCAGGTCAACATCCGTGCGGGCCGCTTGCCGGAGGCTGAATTCAACGGCGTGCGCTACCTCAAGATCCCCGTCAGTTTGACCGAGGGATAGGCCAGCTTCCTCTTTTGGTTGTGATCGAGCGATAGGGTAAAGCGGCGAGAGACGGTGCGGCTGAGGTGGCAAGTATCAGCTTCCCACATGCGACGCACCAGGCGGTCCTGAGCATCGAAGAAGAAGGTAGTAGAGAGACCGCATGATCCAAGTTCTTGCATGGCCAGCGACGGGACAAGCAGCACGTCCGGCAAGTGCAGTCCCATTTTTCTGGAAGAGCGCGAGTGTGCTGTAATTTTCGCCTTCGTTGAGTATGGCGAAGGTGACATCTGGGCATGTTCGCTGTTTCTATTGCGACCGAGTACGTTACAGCAAGCCTTCTCGAACTTCAAGACGCGCCTCACGGTAGCATAAGGTCCAGCCCACCTTGCCGTACTTTGCTGTAGCACTCTCCAGTGAGTTTTGCTGCATGATACGGTCAGGCATCCTATAGGTGCTATCGGAGACCTATGGGAGCAGTTATGTCACAGTCAGATGTTGTCGAAAAACTCGGCCAGCCTGAACCAGCCTTTTACCGCATGGCGGACGTGTTACGGATTACAGCCTTGAGCCGTTCAAGTCTTTACCGTCGTATTGCATCAGGGGATTTTCCCGCTCCTGTATCGCTCGGTGGACGAGCTAAAGGATGGCGGCGCGCGGCATTATTGGAATGGATCGAAGATCCGGTGAGCTATCGGCCACTAACCCATTGTGTGGAGGAAACCAGCTCCGCTGGTGGCCGTGTCAGGCGTGTTGCAGCGGCCACATCCTAGTCATCGACTTAGGCGTGGGTCAACACCAGATGACCGATTGGCTCTGCCGTCTCGCGCACACGAATTTCAATGTCATAGCCCAGACGGTTCAGGCAGTCCATCAGCTTGCGCTCGGAGAAATTCGAAAACTCGCCACGTAGCAAGCTCGACACCTTGGGTTGGGTCAGACTCATGCGCTTCGCCGCTTCGGCTTGCGTCAGCCCGCGTTCGCGGATGGCTTTGGCAATTTCGACGGTCAGACCAGACTTGATCTGTAGTTTGTCGGCACCAGGCAGGCCCAGGTCGGCAAACACGTTCCCCGAACTGGCTTCGACCTCAATCCCTTCAATGATGCGTTTATTCATTTCTCAACTCCTGCGCGACGGTTGCGGCGGCCTTCATGCGCTGACGAATGATGTCCATATCAGGCTTGGGTGTTTCAATACCTCGCTTGCTCTTCTTTTGAAAAACGTGCAGTACGAATATGGCTTCAGCGAAACGCACGGTGTACACAGTCCGGTAAGTGCCGCCAGTATGGTCTTCGACAATTTCCAGTACGCCAGCACTGCCAAAACCCTTCAACACTTTCGCTGCTTCGTGCTGTTCGCCGCGCTGGGCGGTGTCGAGCGCATGGCCGAAGAACTTTCGTACGGCCACCGGCAGAGCCAACAGGTCTTTCTTACTGCTGCCAAGCCAGAAAAGCGGCTTCATGGTGGAAGGCTCCATGTGAATATACCATTTCTGGGATGCTCTGGGTTACTATGGAAAACCAAGCAGGCTTGGACTACGCACGCTTGAGCCAGAGGACGTTTTCCGCAAGTTTGGGCATTTTTCCCGCCTCCAGCTCATCCAGAAAATCCGCCCACTGCTGCACCATCACTTTGCGCTGAGCCAAGAAGGTGGCGCGGTCGTAGCTGGCACCCAGTTCTTCTTTCGACACGTGCGCCAGGTGGCGTTCGATGACGTCCGATTCCCAGCCAAGATATTCTCGGATCATCGTGCGTGCGGTGGCCCGAAAGCCATGGCCCGTGATTTGTTCCTTGGTGTCGTACCCCAGCGTGCGCAAAGCCGAGTTGATCGTGTTTTCGCTGATATAGCGTGATTTGTCAGAGCGCCTGGCCATGTTGGGGAACACAGGGCCGGACGGGCCGGTAATCGGCAGCAGATCCTCTAGAATCCGTCGCGCCTGGCGTGACAGGGGCACAATATGCGCAGGGGTGCGGCTATCGCGTTTCTGCCACTCGCGCATCTTCATGTTCTCTGGCGGGCAGCGCCACAGTCCCTTTTTGAGATCGACATCTTCCCAATGTGCCAGGCGCAGCTGGCCGGGCCGCTGGAAGACCAGGGGCGCCAAGCGCAAGGCGGCAACGGAAATGAAGTTGCCGGAGTAGGCGCGCATGTCCCTCAACAGTTGGCCCAGTAGTTGCGGGTCAGTGATGGCGGCGTAGTGACGGCCGCGTGGTGTTGGCAAGCCACCCGTACGGTTGTTGACGAAGTTCTGGGCCGGTTCCAGTACGCCGGTATCTACAGCGTACTGATAGACATGCTGGACGGCCTCGCGGACACGCTGTGCCGTTTCCAGGTTGCCACGATCCTTGATGCGATGCAGGCATCGAACGATTTCCGGGGGCCTGATGGTCTCCATTGCTTTGTCACCTACCCAGGGAAATACGTGAATCTCCAGGTGGCGAGTGACCTTGCTTTTGTAGCCGGCAGACCAGACGCGATCCTTGCTGGCACTTTCGAGCCAGGCGCGCGCCATCAGCTCGAAAGTATTCATCTTGGCGATCTTGGCTTGCTCTTGCTGCTCACGTCGGGCGTCCTGCGGGTCGATGCCTTGGGCGCGTAGCGCGTTCGCCTCTCTGGTGAGTTCACGTGCCATTGCGAGGGTCACGGTGGGGTAGGCGCCCAGGCCGATCTTGATTTGCTTCGTACCGGATTTGTACCGATAGAGCCAGCTCTTGCTGGATGCGCGCACGCGAAGGTAGAGGCCATCGCCGTCACTGAACATCTGTTCTTTGACGCTGGGCGAGAGGGTGCGGATCTTCAGGTCAGTCAAGAATCCCATAGGTGTACCCCTGCAAAAAGAAAACTGGGTACAACTAGTCTAGGGTACACCTTGGGGGGCACGCAACGTTGGGATTTGCTGAAACTTGATGGAACCTCATGGGTTAGGTTTCTAACCTAACCGCATGATTTCCTTGAGAATTTGGTGCAACTTGAACGTGTCTGGAACAAGCCGTTGGTGCCCGGGGCCGGAATCGAACCGGCACGCCTTGCGGCGGGGGATTTTCTTCCCACTTCGGCTTTCGCCGCCGCCATGCTTGCGCATGACGTTCGTGGTCTGGAGCACGCCTTCACCATAGCTTTTCAGCCTTAGGTGCCCGCCGTCTGCTCTCTACACCTTCCGAGGAACCTTTCGGCTCCAAGGCTTGGCTCGGCATTAGCTCGGACTTGCGTCCAGGGCCTTCACCGAGTTTGACGGGCTTCACCTCTGAGGTTTCCCTCGGAGGGCTCAAATTTGGTCTGAGTCCCCTGCGTCTACCAATTTCACCACCCGGGCAAAATCGTGAAGCAGTGTACAACAACTACTACCTCGTACTACCTGTCTGGAGCCACCATGATGGCTGTTGGCTCCTATATGGCTCCTAGACCGAAAAAACGGCCTTCTGTCTAAGAACCCTAAAACCTTCAAAACCCTTGCCTGGCGCGGCTTTGACGACGTTTTCAGAGGGCTGTATATAGGTAGAAGTGCCTATTTTTGAGTCCCCTGCGTCTACCAATTTCACCACCCGGGCACTTCAAGTAGTCGCCCCGAAGAACTCGGGGCGTGGCAAGAAGGCGTAATTATACGCAGACTCTAAAAATTTTGCATTCCTGCTCCGGCCCTTCAGTTCAGCTAACACCCACCCCTACCGCGACACCAACCGCTTCATCCAATCCAGCAACACCACCGGCAACGCCTCAGGCCGGCTCAACAAGGCATACTGCCTTTCCCCAAATACCCTGGGCAGATACGACGCCGCCTGCCGGTCTATCGTCAGGCAGAAGGGGAAGATCCCTTGCGCCTTGGCTTCGTACACAGCGCTGCGCATGTCTTCCACGCCGTACCTGCCTTCGTAGTGGTCCTCGTCATTCGGCTTGCCGTCCGACAGCAGGAGCAACAGCCTGTGCTGCGCCTGTTGTTTCATCAGCTCCGCAGTGGCGTGGCGCAATGCGCCGCCGGCGCGGGTGTAGTACTGGGGTTCCAGGCCGGCGATGCGGCGAGCGATGTCGTTGTCGTAGGCTTCGGTAAAGGATTTGATGGGGTAGATGCTGACGTTGGGTGCGCCTTGGCCGGAGAAAGCCAGGATGCTGTAGGGTTCGCCCATGCTTTCCAGGGCGATGGCCACCAGCAGCAGGGCTTCGCGCTCTACGTCGATGATGCGTTTGCTGGTGGCCAGCCAGGAATCGGTGGATCCGCTGATGTCCACCAGCAGGGTAATGGCCATGTTGCGGGTCTGGGGACGTTGCTGGCGGTACAGGGCCTGGGGCATGGGCAGGCCGGCGCGGGCTTCGGCGGCACCGTCTATGCAGGCGTCCAGATCTATGTCTTCGCCGTCCATCTGGCGGCGCAGCCATTGGCGTTCGGCGCGCAGGATCTCGAAGCGTTTGCGTATGGTGTCCAGCATACTGCGGTAGCTGGTCAGTGTGGCGTCTATCCAGGCTTGGGGGCCGGGGTCGGCCGCCATCAGGTGGACCAGGGCGCCGGGGTGGCGGTAGCCGTTCTGGCGATAGTCCCATTCGGGGTAGGTGAGCAATTGGCGGGCGGTTTGTGTGTTGGTCTGCGCCACTTTGCTGCGCTGGTCGGGCGGGTCGTCCGAGATCAGGACTTCCTTGGGCTTGCCGGGGGTGGATACCAGTCTCGCTTCGGGCAGTTCGGACAAGGCATCGGCGAACTCGTCGGCGGGTGTGTCTTCGTCGCGGTCGGCGGGGCGCTGCATGCCCATGGGGTCTTCGGCTTTCTCCAGTGGTGCGTTGGTCTGCACCATCCAGACGCCGGGCTTGTCGTCGTCTTCGTCTTCTTTGGCTTGGCGTTGTTTGGGACGACGCGGCATGCGGGCGCTGCGGGGCGTCTGGTCGGACTCCTGGTTCTGATCGTGGCCTGGCGAGTCTGCCGGGGATGCGGTCGCGCCGTCTGCTGCGATCAGGTCGCCGGTCCAGAAGTCCTTGATCAGGGCGTGAGTGTGGGGCGCTTTGCCAGGCTGGCGGTCGTCCAGGTCTTTGACTAGCTGCCGGGCGAGACTCAGTGATTCCTGTGGGGCGATGCAGTTGGGCAAGTCCTGGGAGGTGGTATTCGCTACACCCACAGGTTGGATCAACAGGCTCTGCAACCATTGTTCCAACGGGCGGCATGACTCGGGAAGCTGACGTATGTCGGGCCGCGCTTGCATCGCCCAGTGCCGCAGTCGGTTCAGCGATGCTGCCATGCCGGGCAAGTGTCGGGCCAGTTCCCGGTCGCAGGCCTGGGCTTCCAGGATCAGGTACAGGGCGCGTACGCGCGGGTCGGGATCCCGGCCGGCCAGCGCTGGGCTGCCGCGTTGGGCGCGCATGGCTTGTTGCAGGGCCAGGCAGCGGTAGCGCTCTATAGCGATGCCATGGTCGGTGGTCTGCAGGTCGGCGGGCAGCCAGATGGACCTGCCGTCGGTGGCGGGCAGGGCGCTGCGGCCAGGGGTCACGTCTTGCCGCCGGAATATCTTGAGCAGCAGGCTGGGGATGGCCGGCGCCTGGGCAATCCTCAGTGGGTAGTGAGTATTGAAGACGGCGCCAATCAACAGGTTCAGGCGGTGGGCGACGTCGGCAAGGCCCAGTGGGCGAGGGGTGTCGGGTTTGCCGCGATGGCGCTGCCACAGGTCGCGGGCATAGATGGTGGCGTGACGGGCCGCATCGGTGATGACGTCTTCCGCTTCAGCCATGTTGTTGCCCGGGGGTCACGGAAAGGTCAGGTCGACCAGGTCGTTCATGGCGGCCAGCAGGGATGCGTCGTCCGACAGGGGCGACACCAGGGCGACTTGGCAGGCGCGCTTGATGGGGATGCCGCGGGCAATGAGGTGGGCGGTGGCGACCAGCAGGCGGGTGCTGGGCACTTCGGCCAAGCCGCGGTCCTGCAAGGCGCGCAGCTTGTGGGCCAGGGCGACCAAGGCATGGGCGGTGTCGGCCGGCACGCCGCTTTCCTGGGTGATGATCTGGGCTTCACGGTCGGCGGGCGGAAAGTCGAAGTCCAGGGCAACAAAACGCTGCCGTGTGCTGGGCTTCAGGTCTTTCAGCATGCGCTGGTAGCCCGGGTTATAGGACACCACCAGTTGGAAGCCGGGCGCGGCGTCGATGACTTCGCCGGTCTTGTCTATGGGCAGCTGGCGGCGGTAGTCGGTAAGGGGGTGCAGGACGACGATGGTGTCCTGCCGGGCTTCGACGACCTCGTCCAGGTAGCAGATGGCGCCGTTGCGCACGGCGGTGGTCAGCGGGCCGTCTTGCCAGACGGTGCTGTCGTGCCGGATCAGGAAGCGGCCGATGAGGTCGCTGGCGCTGAGGTCGTCGTGGCAGGAAATGGTGATCAGCGGGCGTTGCAGGCGCCAGGCCATGTGCTCCACAAAGCGCGTTTTGCCGCAGCCGGTGGGCCCCTTCAGCATGACCGCCAATTTGTTGTGGTGGCACTGTTCGAACAGTGCCACCTCGTCGGCTGCAGGCAGGTAATAGGGCGGTTCCTGGCTGCCCTCTCGCCTATCCAGCCTGGCCACGGCGTTGGACTGCTCGGCCACGTCAGGCGCTCCGGCCGCTGGCCAGGCCGCCAGCGTGGTGGTGGTCGGTAGCGTCCAATTCTTGTATGGGCTCCAGTCGCGGCGCATGCCGGAAGAAGTCATAGATGAACAAGCCGACGCCCACGGCAAACAGCGAGGCGGTGGCGACCAGCATCAGGAAGTGCACTTGTATTTTCAGTTGCACGTCCAGGTAGCCGATGCCCAGCACGCGTTCCAGATAGACCTGACCGATGCCCGCGGTGGCGAAGGACAGCGTCATGCCGAACATGCCGGCGATCTGCAGCCAGAAGGCCCAGTAGCCGATGGGCGTGCCTTGGTCGCTGCGGCCCACGGTGAGGCTGGGCTGCGCATAGCTGATGACGGCCATGACGATCATGGCGTAGGCGCCATAGAAGGCGGCATGCCCGTGCATGGCGGTGATCAGGGTGCCGTGCGTCCATTTGTTGATGTCGGGGAAGGTGTGCGCCAGGCCCAGCAGGCCGGCGCCAAACAGGGTGAACACGGCGCTGCCTATGGTCCAGTGCAGGGCCAGCCCGTTGGGGTGGCGAACGCCGGTGCGCCGCATGGCAAAGTAGGCGTACATGGCCATGCCGACCAGGGCGACGGGTTCCAGCGCGCTGAAGAATCCGCCCAGGGGCAGCCAATACGAAGGCACGCCGACCCAGTAATAGTGGTGGGCGGTGCCCAGTATGCCCGCAATGAAGACGAGGCCCACGATGACGTACAGCCATTTTTCAAGCACTTCGCGGTCGGCGCCCGACAAGCGGATGAGCAGGTAGGCCAGGAAGGAGCCCTGGATCATTTCCCATACGCCTTCTACCCAAAGGTGGATGGTCCACCAGCGGTAGTAGATGGAGACGATGTAGTTCTCGTAGTGCAGCAGCGCCGGCAGGTACAGCACGGCCGAGCTGCCCAAGCCCAGCAGCAGCACGCCTTCGGTGGTGGTGAAGCGGCCGGACTTCTTGATGGTCATGCCGATGTTGTATAAAAAGATCAGCATGCACACGACGATGACCAGCTTGTGGGGCAGCGGTTGTTCCAGCAGCTTGTTGCCCGTGCCGTAGCGGAAGAAATAGCCGATGATGGCGGTGACGCCCATGATGGCCCAGAGGATGAGCTGTATGTAGGCAAGCTTGACGCTATGCAGCTCGGAACGGGATTCGTCGGCGATGATCCAGTAGGTGGCGCCCATGAAGCCCGTCAGCACCCATACGATCAGCAGGTTGGTGTGGATGGTCTTGGTGACGTCGAAGGGCATGATGTTCAGCAGCGGGTCGGGCCCCAGGTACTTGGCGGCCGACAGCAGCCCGAAGACGAGTTGCAGCCCGAAGAGAATCAGGGCTAGCGCGAAATACCAGTATGCGACGGATTGAGAGCGGTAACGCATGGCGACTCCTGTTTTGCTTGAGGCGGTGCTGGTGTATGGCCTTCGTTATTTGAAGGAGGCCAGGTACGCAACCAATTGATCGATCTGTTCCGGCGTCAAGTCCTTGCCATAGGTGGTGGGCATGAAGGACACCCCATTGGCGGAATACATGGGCCCAGGGTGCAGATAGGCGCTGGGCTCCACGATGGACTCGTGTATGAACTCTTCGACCGTCTTGGCCTTGCCTTTGTAGTCGGGCGATGCCATGGTTTTTTCCGCGGTGGCGGCAATGTTGGCCAGGGTGGGCCCCGCCAGGTTGACGCCCGGCGCGGTGGAGTGACAGGCGGCACAGGTCGGCACGGCCGACCGGAACAGGGCTTCGCCCAGGGCGATGGGGTCGTTGGCCGAGGTAACGGGCCGCGCGGCGGGGGGCTGTCCCGTGGCAGCATCGCCGCCGGCCTGTTGCTGCGCAAGGCTAAGGTCGGTGCCCGGGATGGAGCCGCCTGTTACCAGGATGGGGCGGGGCGGCCAACCTTGGTTGTCTACCTTGCTTACCCAATCCATGAAGGCGATCAGGTCTTCGATTTCCTGGTCGCTGAGATTCTGGTTGGGCATGAGCCGTCGATGGGTTTGCTCGTCGTAGAACTGCGACGGGTCTTTAAGAAAGGCGGTCAGGTAGGGCGCGCCGCGGTGCTGGGTGATCTTGGTGAGGTCGGGCGCATAGTAGGCGCCTTCGCCCAGTATGGTATGACAGTTGATGCAGTTGTTGCGGTGCCAGGCATCCTGGCCGCGCACGACGGCGTCCGTGATCTGGTCAGAGTTGGTCAGCTTGGGAAACTGGCGATGGCTGTCTACCGTAAGCACCAGGAAGATCAGCGATGCAATGGCGGTCGACGCGATGGCGAATACGCGGGTTTGACGTTTATTCATCGTAGTCTCCGCGGTCAGACGCCGATGCCGGACCAGTATGCGACCCCGATGGTACAGGCGTACCCGATGGCCACGACCATCAGTACCAGAACCACACGGCTCACTATTTTCAGGATATTGAAAAGCGTATGCGCCTGCATGATGGAACTCCTTGCTACGGGCAATGAACCAGTGAACAAGACGGACTTATTTCATGTACTGTCAGTCGTGGCATCAACCGTACACGTTCTATTTCAAGTTTGTTGTAACCGTATGTATATATTTCAGCCTGCTCGCCCTTGAAAAACGGAGAGCGAGTCCCCATTGTGAAAAGGATCCCTTGTGGAAACGGTCGGCGCGCGATAGACGTCCGTCTTTTTTTGAACATTCCTCTTCATCAGGTTGCGACCATGACTCAAACAGAAACACCTCCACAGTCAGAAACCTTGGGCTTTCAGGCGGAAGTGAAGCAATTGCTTCATTTGATGATCCACTCGCTGTACAGCAACAAGGAAATCTTCCTGCGCGAACTGGTCTCCAATGCTTCGGATGCCTGCGACAAGCTTCGGTTCGAGGCCATCGACAATCCCGATCTGTATGAAGGCGACGGCGAACTGCGCATACGCGTCGAATACGACACGGACAAGAAGACCATTACGGTGTCCGACAACGGCATCGGCATGACCCGCGACGAAGCGATCGCGAACCTGGGAACGATCGCGCGTTCCGGCACCAAGGAATTCTTTTCCCAGCTCACGGGCGACAAGCAAAAGGACGCCCAGCTCATTGGGCAATTCGGGGTGGGTTTTTATTCGTCCTTCATCGTGGCCGGAAAGGTATCGGTGCTGAGCCGCCGCGCCGGCGCGCCCGAAACCGAAGCCATCATGTGGGAATCCGACGGGCAGGGCCAATTCTCGGTCACGCCGGTCGAGAAGGCCGACCGGGGAACGTCGATCACGCTGTACCTGCGCGACGACGAAGCGGAATTCGCCGGCGGCTGGAAGCTGCGCGAAGTGCTGCGCCGTTACTCCGATCATATTTCCCTGCCCATCCAGATGCTCAAGGAAGAATGGGACAGCGAAAAGTCGGAGCAGGTCAAGAAGGCCGAATGGGAGACCATCAACCAGGCCAGCGCCTTGTGGACGCGTTCCAAGTCGGACATTACCGATGAGCAGTATCAAGAATTCTACAAGCACGTCGCCCACGACTTCGACGGTCCGCTGGCCTGGACGCACAATCGGGTAGAGGGCCGCAGCGAATATACGCAGCTGCTGTACGTTCCGAAGCGCGCGCCCCTGGATCTCTGGGACCGCGAAGGCCGGCGCGGCGTGAAGCTGTACGTGAAGCGCGTCTTCATCATGGACGACGCCGAACAACTGTTGCCGGCCTACCTGCGTTTCGTGCGGGGCGTGATCGACTCGGCCGACCTGCCGCTCAACGTATCGCGCGAGATCCTCCAGGAAAGCCGCGACGTGCGCGTGATCCGCGAGGGTTCATCCAAGCGCGTGCTGTCGCTGCTGGAAGACCTGGCCGAGAACAAGACGGAAGACTACACGGTGTTCTGGGAGCAGTTCGGCCAGGTGCTGAAGGAAGGCACGGGCGAAGATCCGTCCAACCGCGAGCGCATCGCCAAGCTGCTGCGCTTTGCGTCCACGCACAACGACAGCCCGGCGCAGACCGTGTCGCTGGCCGACTACGTATCGCGCATGAAGGAAGGTCAGGACAAGATCTACTACGTCAGCGCCGAAACCTATTCGGCGGCCAGCAACAGCCCGCACCTGGAAATCTTCCGCAAGAAGGGCCTGGAAGTGCTGCTGCTGTCCGATCGGGTGGACGAATGGATGCTGTCCTACCTGCGCGAGTTCGAAGGCAAGCCTCTGGCTTCGATCGCCAAGGGCGGGTTGGATCTCGATTCGCTGGCGGACGAGGAAGAAAAGAAACACCAGGCCGAAGTCGCCGAAACCTTCAAGCCATTGGTCGAGCGTCTGAAGACGGCGCTGGAAGGCAAGGTGAAGGATGTGCGCGTCACGGGCCGCCTGGTGGATTCCCCTGCTTGCGTGGTGGTCGACGAGCACGAGCTCAGCCCGCATCTTCTGCGCATGCTGCAGGCCGCCGGCCAGAGCGCGCCCGAGGTCAAGCCTATTCTGGAAATCAATCCGGAACACGGCCTGATCGGCAAGGTGCAGGCAGCGTCGGACGATGCGTTCAATGAGTGGGCCCAGGTGCTGCTGGATCAGGCCATGCTGGCCGAAGGCGGCGGCCTGGCGGACCCGGCTGCGTTCGTGAAGCGCATGAACAAGTTGTTGATGGGGTGAGAAAAAGGTCGGGCCCGATAGGGTTCGACGCTGATGGATGAAGGGTCAGACCCCGCATGGGGTCAGACCCTGTATCGCTTGAATTGGGGTCAGACCCTGGGCCGCACGAGTTGGGGTCAGACCCCGTACGGGGTCTGACCCCTCGCCCCATCCGCTTACTTTGCGTAGGCGTTGGTGTACGTGCCGTTCGCGATGGAAGCCAGCATCTCGGCTTCTTTCTTTTCCTGGGCGCGCACGGCCACGAGCAGTTCTTTGGCGCCTTCCACGGGGAAGGCCACGATGCCGTCGCCGTCGCCCACGACGATGTCGCCGGGGTTCACGACCATGCCGCCTACGGACACGGATACGTTGATTTCACCGGGGCCGTTCTTGTAGGGGCCGCGGTGGATGGCTGTCTTGGCGAACACGGGGAAGGTGTCTGTGGCAATGACGTCTACGTCGCGGATGGCGCCGTCGATGACGAAGCCCACCGCGCCGCGGGATTTGGCGATGGCTGCCATGATTTCGCCGATCACTGCGCGGCTTTCGTCGCCGCCGCCGTCCACGATGATGAAGTCGCCCGGCTGGATCAGGTCCAGCGCCTTGTGCACGGTGGCGTTGTCGCCGGCGCGGGTCCGCACGGTCAGGGCGCGTCCGGCCACGGCCGAGGTGCAGCGATGAAAGGGCCGTATGCCGACGGCGCCCGGTTCGCGCGCCAGGTTGTCGCTGATGATGGCGGTCGACGAGCTCGCATAGGCTTCGACGAGCTCGTTGATTTCATTTTGTGTGATCGACATGGGGTTGTATCCGTCCATTGTTTGAATGTGTGCTGCTAATTCTATGAAGCCCGATCATTTCTAAAAAGCGATAAATAAGCATGGCCCTTCATCGCTTTCTGGAATGATGGATATGCGCTCGGCGGTCAGGCTGGCGGCAGCTGCCTGCGCAGCCAGCCGCCTTCCCGGCCGTAGCGGCTCCAGTCGAAGGCCGGTCCAGGGTCCGTCTTGCGGCCGGGGGCGATATGTTCATGGCCTCGCACAGCCTTCAGCGGATGCCGGGCACGCAAAGCGGCCACCAATCGCTTGGCGCTGGCGTATTGTTCATTGGTGTAGGGCTGGGTGTCCGTGCCTTCCATTTCGATGCCGATCGAAAAATCATTGCAGCGTTCGCGTCCCTCGAAGCGCGACACGCCGGCATGCCAAGCTCGCAGATGCGTGGCGACGAACTGCACGATCCGGCCGTCCCGCCGCACAAGGAAGTGCGCGGAAACCTTCAATCCACGCAGCCTGGGAAGCCAGGGGTGCGCATCGTAGTCCAGCCGGTTCAGAAAGAGATCGATGACTTCCGTGCCGCCAAACTGGCCGGGAGGAAGGCTGATGTTGTGCATGACGAGCAGGGTTGCGTCCTGGCCCGGCGGGCGTTCATCATGATTGGGCGAAGGCGCCAGGACGACGTCGGCCGACGGCCGCAGCCAGCCGTGCCGGTCCAGCGACAATGTGCTCACTGCTTGGAGCCCAGGCGGGCGTGTTCCTGGCTGCACCAGGTCCGGCCCTCGATCAGCGTGGCCTCGGAGCGGGGCAGGTGTATGCCGCAGTGTTCGCAGCGGACCATGGATTCGGGTTTGGCGTTGGGACGCGGCGTGTCGGAGCGGTTTCCATCCACCCGGCTTCTTTCGTTATGGCGGGCCAATACGCGGGCGACCATCAAGGCGGCGAGGATGAGAACGATCCAGAATAATACTTTTCCCACTTCAGCCCCGCTGCAGAATCACGTCGATGACAAAACGGCTGCCGCTGTACGACAGCAATAAGAAGGCGAACCCGACCAGGGTCCAGCGCAGTGCGATGCGGCCGCGCCACCCGCGTGTGTAGCGGCCCAGCAGCAGGCCGCCGAAGGTGAACCAGGACAGCAGCGTGAACAGGGTCTTGTGGTCCATGGGAACCAGGTTGGTGGTAAGCCGTATGGATACGATGGCGCCGGTGATGACGGTGAGCGTGAGAATGGCGAAGCCGAACCAGATCAGCCTGAACAGCAGGACTTCCTGCACCAGCAGCGGCGGCATGGAGTCCAGGGCGCGCCCCATGATGCTGCGGCTGGCTTCGGGCTCCACCGGCCGGTGGAGCTGGCGGTCGAGCGCGGCCATGAGGATGGCCTGCAGCGCCGCAACGGTGATGAGGCCGTAGGCGGTGAGGGCGATAAGCAGGTGCAGGCGCAACCATTCGCCGGCCTGGGCGACCTGGTGCCCGCCGGGAAAAAGGCCCGCAAGCAATGTCGCGACCGCGGACGCCGGCAGTAAAATGAGCAGCAGGCCGTCGATGCGCATGACGAAGCTTTCCAGCCAGAACACGACCATGCCCAGCCAGATGGCGGCGGACAGGGCCAGCGCCCAGCCCAGGTAGATGCCATGGCTGCCCGGCAATATCGTTTGTGCCAGGCCCGCGCCGTGCAGGGCGATGGCGCCCGCCAGGCAGACGCGCCGGACCTTTCCGGCCGACACGGCCCCGCCTTCGTGGTTGGCCCGGTTCGACCATAATGGCTTCCATAGCGACCCCGCCAAAATGGCGTACGCCGCGGCGGCCAGCAAGTGAAATACAATGCCTGAAGACATAGTCCCTTAACGTTCTGGTTGGCAGACTATTTTAGTCTGGATACCGAAAGATCATTTAGCAAGTTTAAGCGAAACCACAGTTATGCTCGACAATCTGACCCAACGGCTCTCGCGCGTCGTCAAGACCATGCGCGGCGAGGCGCGGCTTACGGAAGCCAATACGCAAGATATGCTGCGCGAGGTCCGCATGGCCTTGCTCGAGGCCGACGTGGCGCTTCCCGTGGTGCGCGACTTCGTCGCGCGGGTAAAGGAAAGCGCTCTTGGCCAGGACGTCGTCGGCAGCCTGAATCCAGGCCAAGCCCTGGTGGGTATCGTCCATAAAGAGCTTACCGCGCTCATGGGTGGCGACCTGGGCGACGCCGCCAGCGAACTGTCGCTTGCCACGCAGCCGCCTGCCGTTATCCTAATGGCCGGCCTGCAGGGCGCGGGCAAGACCACGACCACTGGCAAGCTGGCCAAGTGGCTGTCCGAAGGCAGCCATATCCAGAATGGCCGCAAGACGGGCAAGAAGAAAGTCCTGGTGGTCAGCGCCGACGTCTATCGTCCCGCCGCCATCGAGCAGTTGAAAACCGTCGCTGCGCAGGTAAACGTGGATTTCTTGCCGTCCGACGCCACGCAAAAGCCGGAACACATCGCACAGGCCGCACTCGATCACGCCAGGCGCCATCACTACGACGTCCTCATCGTCGATACGGCCGGCCGGCTTGGCATCGACGAGGCCATGATGCGCGAGATCCGGGCCTTGCACGACCTGCTCAAGCCCATCGAAACGCTGTTCGTCGTCGATGCCATGCAAGGCCAGGACGCGGTCAACGTGGCGCGCGCTTTCGCGGACGCCCTACCGCTGACCGGCGTGGTACTGACCAAGCTCGATGGCGATGCACGCGGGGGCGCCGCGCTGTCGGTGCGCCATGTCACCGGCAAGCCGCTCAAGTTCGTGGGCCTGTCGGAAAAGCTCGACGGGCTCGAGCCCTTCCACCCCGAGCGCATGGCCCAGCGCGTGCTGGGCATGGGCGACATCGTGTCGCTGGTCGAGCAGGCGCAGCGCAACATCGATGTGGCCGAGGCCGAAAAGCTGGCGGCCAAGATCAAATCGGGCGATCGTTTCGACCTCAATGATTTCCGCGAGCAGCTTCTGCAGGTCAAGAAGATGGGCGACATGGGGTCGCTGCTGGAAAAACTGCCCGCCCAGTTTGCGCAGGCCGCCAATCAGCTGCAAGGCGGCCAGGCCGAGAAACAGCTGCGCCGCAGCGAAGGCATACTCAATTCCATGACGCCTGCCGAGCGCGCCAAGCCCGAACTCCTGAAGGCCTCGCGCAAGCGGCGCATCGCGGCCGGCGCGGGCGTGCCGGTGCAGGAAGTCAATCGCCTGCTGTCCCAGTTCGACCAAATGCAGGGCATGATGAAGCAGATGAAGAAGGGCGGCATGGCCAAGATGATGCGCGCCATGGGCGGCCTGAAAGGGATGGGCAAGGGCGGTTTCCCCGGCTTTGGCCGGCGCTGACGCGCTTCTGGTTCCCGAATGAAAAAGCGCCCATTGCGGGCGCTTTTTCATGGTTTTGCCGCGATCAGGCCTGCGGCGGAATGCGCAAGACCTGGCCCGGATAGATTTTATCGGGATGCGACAACATGGGCTTGTTGGCTTCGAAGATCTGGTTGTACTTGGCGCCCTGGCCCTTGCCGTAATGGGTTTCCGCAATCTTCCAGAGCGTATCGCCCTTGACGACGGTGTACATGGTGGCTTCCGGAGCCGCCTGTTCGACCGACAACTGGTTGTCGACAGCCGCGACGCCCACCGTATTGCCCAGCGCCAGCGAGATCTTTTCCGCTTCTTCGGTCGACTTGGCCTGCCCGGTGACGGTTACCTTGTCGTTGTCAACGGTGATGTCCAAGCCTTCGGCTGAAAGATTATGCTTTTCGAGTTCCTTGCGGAGTTCGTCGGCAGTGGCCGCCTTGGCCTCGCTTGCCCCGAAAAGCTTCTCGCCCACATCTTTCAAAAAACTGAGTACGCCCATGGTGTTTCGTCCTTGTTCATGTTGATTCATGCGTAGCGGCGATGCCGGCCATGCCCGCATCACACCGCCTTTGAGCGATTATCAACAAAAAGACGGTATCGAGGGCGTTCGAATCGTCAACAATTGTTCATGAGGCTTATTCAGCCCCCGCCCACCGCCACGACGATCTCGATCTCGTCGTTGTCGGCAATCGGCGTGGAGGCATGCTGGCTTTTGGGGACGATATCGCCGTTGCGCTCCACCGCGATGCGCTTGTCCTGGTAACCCAGGTGCTGCACAAGACCCGCGACGGTGTTGATCTGGTCAAGCTGCAATGGTTTGCCATTGAGGGTGACGTTCATGGTCTGAAATCCTGCATTATCAAGGTTGTTGGCTGAATTTGTCGGTTGCGGCGATCAGGCGCGGCAAAATGCCGGGTTCGTCGAAAGCATGGCCCGCGTCCTCCACCAGATGGAACTCTGCCTGTGGCCATGCCTGATGCAAGTCCCAGGCGGTGCGGGCCGGCGTGCATGCGTCGTAACGGCCCTGGACGATGACGCCGGGGATGTCCCGCAGGCGGTGCGCTTCCTTCAGCAGCTGCCCTTCTTCCAGAAAGCCCCGATTCACGAAGTAATGGTTCTCGATGCGGGCGAAGGCCAGGGCGGCCTCGTCGGCGGCATGGGCTTGCTGATGCATGAGGTTGGGCAACAGGGTGATGGTATTGCTTTCCCATTGCGTCCAGGCGTGCGCGGCTTCCATCTGGCTGCGGCGGTCGGTGCCCGTGAGCCGCTTATGGTAGGCCCCGATCAGGTCGTGCCGCTCGGCCGGCGGGATAGGCGCCACATAGCGTGCCCAATGGTCGGGGAACAGCCAGGACGCCCCTTCCTGATAGAACCATTGTAGCTCCTGCCTGCGAACGGTGAAGATGCCGCGTACGATCAGCTCGCTAACGCGTTCTGGATGCGCCTGCGCATAGGCCAACGCCAGCGTCGAACCCCAGGAGCCGCCGAAGACCAGCATGCGCTGCGCCTCGAGAATTTCGCTGCGCAGCCGTTCCATGTCCGCCACCAGATGCCAGGTGGTGTTGTTGTCCAGGCTGGCGTGCGGCGCCGAACGGCCGCAGCCGCGCTGATCGAACAGCAAGATCTTGTAGCGCTGGGGATCGAACAGCCGGCGGTGTACCGGCGAACAGCCGCTGCCGGGGCCGCCGTGCAGGAATATGGCGGGCTTGCCCCGGGGGTTGCCGCAAAGCTCCCAATAAACGCTGTGGCCGTCTTCCGTATTCAGGAAGCCGTGGGCGTAGGGCTGTATTTCCGGGTACACGAGAGCCTTCCCTCCTGGGTAAATGTTGTGGTGGAGCGTCCGGCGGCTTGCCGCTTATTTGCGCTTGAAAATGAGGTCCCACACGCCATGGCCGAGGCGCAGACCGCGGGTTTCGAACTTGGTCTGTGGGCGGAAGTCCGGGCGGGGCGCGTAGCTGTCGCAGGTATTTTCCAGCAGGGGTTCCCCGCCAAGCACTTCCAGCATCTGCTCGGCATAGTTTTCCCAGTCGGTCGCGCAGTGGATGTAGCCGCCTGGCCGGATGCGGCTGGCCAGCAGCGCGATGAAAGCGGGCTGGATCAGGCGGCGCTTATGATGCCGCTTTTTAGGCCAGGGATCGGGAAAGTAGATGTGGACGCCGGCCAGCGTGTCGGGCGCGACCATGTCGCGCGCGACTTCCACGGCATCGTGCTGAATGATGCGTATGTTGCCGACGCCGGATTCGTCGATGCGCTTGAGCAAGGCCCCGACGCCGGCGTTGAAGACTTCTACGCCCAGGAAGTTGTCGCCAGGGCGGCTTTCAGCGATCTTCTGGGTGGTCTCGCCCATGCCGAAACCGATTTCCAGGATGGTGGGCGCGTTGCGCCCGAACGCCTTGTCCAGATCCAGGACGGCGGGGCGGTAGGGAATGGCCCACTGCGGCATCAGGCGGTCCAGGGCGGTTTTCTGCCCCGGCGTAATGTGCGAGCGCCGATGTACGAAGCTGCGTATATGGCCGAATTTCGATTCGGGAGTTTCGGTGCTTGTATTCATAGGCTGAATTGTAGTGATTGCCGGAGTTTATTTCATGGGTTGCGGACAAAAAGCGCATGGTTTTACCCAGGAAGCCGTGGGCGGCGCTATAATGCAAGCCCTTCACGACGGGCGCAAGCCGGTCACGTATGCGGGTGTAGTTCAATGGTAGAACGGCAGCTTCCCAAGCTGCATACGAGGGTTCGATTCCCTTCACCCGCTCCAGTTGCGCTTCGTATCTCCTCTTTGAGAATTGAAGAACTACCGTCGTGTTAAGGCATTGCCGGGTATATCTTCTGCCTGTTTCCTGCCGCCACGAATAAACCGAGCGAATGTGGAACAATAGCAAGCTTAACCAAACTAGATTAACCAAACTCGAGAGAATTCCATGGGCAACAAAATCGTTACTGAAGCCGACCGCAAGCGCACTCCCCCTCCCGCCGCTCCCAAGGGCGTGACCTTTACCACACAAGGCCGCGGCCAACGTGTGAGCAAGGAGCGTGGTGCACATACCCACCACAAGAAAAATCCCGGCAAGCGCGCGCACTCGGGTTGATTTCTGGGCGCAGTTCGCCACCAGCATCCTTCTGTCCGCCGAGTGGCGACGCTGACCCTGTGTCTTCGCGCTTGTAAGCTCGGCGGCGTCCAGCATCTCCTACCCCTTCATACCGGGGCCGTCACGTGTTGAAGTCGATTCCTGGAATCTCAGGAATCTCAACAGATGAGCTAGACGATCCGTCCTAGGCCGCAAAAGCCAAATAGTTGACGTCCTCCCCGGCATCAGCCTATGGCTGCCGCTTGCGCGGTAAGGACAGGGATTCTTAAGCCACAACCGCATGCGTCGCATTGCCACTCCCTTATTCCGAGAACTGCGATAGGAGGTGCGGTAGCATGGTTGGACGCTGATCCAGGCATTGCATAACGAACAGCGACTCGCCGCTCTTGGCGTTGTAAGCGGCCATCAGGCCCCGGGGTGGCCCATTGTCGATTCATTTCAGCTCCCACAACTTGGCGTGTGTCGATTCCGGAAAATAGCGACTGTCGGCGTACATGCCGCCGATGATCCGCCCGACTTGCGGGACCGAACTTCCGTACCTTTAAGATTAGGATACATGTCTGGAGTGACCGCAATGAGCCAACAGTGCCTGATCATTGAGCAGGAAGCCTACGAACTCTGGCTCGACGAAAAGTTGCTGACGCGCTTGCCTGGCGGTGCGGCGTCGCTGCTTGCCGGAGCGGGCCCGCAGCTGCGAGAGATCGACATCGAAACCGCAATCGAGCATGCCGAGGATTGGCTGATGCCATTCAGCAAGTTGTTCGAAGGGCTTCAGCTACAGGTTCTCGACAGAAACGGCGGTTTGCGTAGCTATTTTGCCGATCATGAATATTGCTCGCTAGAGCAGGTGGAGCAAGTCTTCACGAATGTCCATTATGAAGTAGTGCATGGACGGGAAAACAACAAAAATAGCGTCTCGGATATCGTGCTTCTGCGCGAACTCGCGCATCACGGCCGGCTTTCGGGCATTGTGCTGAACATTGGCGATGCTGCTTCAGTCATCGGCGATACTTGATCAACAGTTACTATCGGCCGAAATGACTGCCTCAAGGCGGCCCGCTCCGGGAATGAACTATAGCGTAATCCGCGTGCCCAGTACTTTCAGAAACTGGGACATCCACGCCGGGTGCGCCGGCCATGCCGGGGCGCTCACCAGGTTGCCGTCCGTAACGGCTTCGTCAATTCCGATATCCGCATAGCGGCCGCCCGCCAGTTTGACGTCTGGCGCGCAGGCCGGATAGGCAGAACAATGCCGGTCCTTCAGTACGCCAGCGGCCGCCAGCAGTTGGGCGCCGTGGCACACCGCCGCCACGGGTTTGTTTGCGCTGAAAAAGTGGCGCACCATTTCAATGACTTTGTCGTTCAGGCGCAGGTATTCGGGGCCGCGCCCGCCAGGGATCACCAGCGCGTCGTAATTTTCCGCCTTGATGTCGTCGAACGTGGCGTTCAGCGTAAAGTTATGGCCGCGCTTTTCCGAGTAGGTCTGGTCGCCCTCGAAATCGTGAATCGCCGTTGCGATTGTTTCCCCCGCTTTCTTTCCGGGGCAGACTGCATCCACGTGGTGCCCGACGGCCAGCAAGGTCTGGAACGGAACCATGGTTTCATAGTCCTCGCAATAGTCGCCGCAAATCATCAGAATCTTTTTTGCCATAGTGTTCTCCTTTGATCGCACCGGCAGCGAGGCAGGCCGCTGGCCTGCCCGTTCAAGAGTTGTTGCCGAGCGTGTCGGTGCCAGTGTTTTGATCATAGTTCCGCCCAGCGGGTGCCGCAAGCGGCGGGTGCGGCTCTATGATTTTGATGCCATGCCGCCCAAATCATTCAGTTTCATTATGTGTAATGCGACCAATTCTCATTTGGCTTCTAGTTTCCGTATTCTGTCCTCATGCCAGCCCAGGATCCACCTATTACCGATGATTTGGCAGGACTGTATGTCGAGCACGGCAAGTGGCTTGAGGGTTGGCTGCGCAGGCGCGTCGGCGACACTTTCGCGGCAGCCGACCTGGCGCAGGACACTTTTCTAAGTCTGCTGGACCGCAAGACCGCGTCTGCGGAGATCCGGGAGCCGCGTCCGTTTCTGGCGACGGTTGCCCGGCGGCTCCTCGCGCACCGCCACCGCCGGCAGTTGATCGAAACCGCTTATCTCGAGGCCCTCGCCTGCCTGCCGGAAGAAGTGGCTCCCTCGCCGGAAGCACAGCTGATGGCCGTGGAAAGCCTGCAGCAGATCGACCGCGTGCTCGATAGTCTGCCTCCCAAGGTCCGAGAAGCCTTTCTGTTGGCGCACTTGGTCGAAATGAGCTATGCCGAAATTGCCGAGCGCTTGGGGACTTCGACCAGTTCAGTAAAGCAATATCTGACCAGGGCCAACCGCGAATGCATGTTCGCGGTGGCGGCCTGAACTCATGGCCTCTCGCAGAAACACGCTGACATTGCCCAACGGTCGGGTCATCAGCCGGGCTGCTGCGGATGCCGCGGCGGACTGGCTCACGCTGCTGATGTCCGGAGAGGCTGGCGATGAGCAGCAACATCAGTGGCGCCAATGGCGCCAGGCACATGCCGATCACGAGGCCGCTTGGCAACACGTCGAATCCGTCATGGGCCGCATGAAATCATTGGAGCGTGCGCCGGCATACGCGGCCTTGTCGTCCTACGGCACGAACGATCAGCCGTCTTCCGCCGCCCGCCGACGGGTCATGCGTATGCTCGTGTGGGGAGGAGTCGCCACCAGCGCCGGGTTGCTCGCTTCGCGCACGGACACCTGGCAGGTACGCACGGCCGACTACCGCAGCAACACCGGTCAGCAACACGACTTCACCCTGGAGGACGGTACCCGGCTGACGCTCAATACGGATAGCGCAGTCAATGTGCGCTTCGATGCGAACCAGCGCCGTATCTTGCTGGTAGCGGGCGAGATCATGATCGCCACTCGCCATGAGCCGGGGCAGGCCGATCCTCGGCCACTGCGGGTGGCGACGGCCGAAGGCAGCATCCGTTCATTGGGCACGCGATTCACTGTACGACAGTACGCGGGACGGACCCGTGTGGCGGTTCTGGAAAACGCAGTGGAAATCTCTCCGCGAGCCGGGTCCGGCAGTGCGCATGTGCTGCACGCCGGACAGCAGACCCGGTTCAGCCGCGATGCCGTCGAGGCGCCGCGCTCGATCAATGAGCCGGCGGATGCATGGGCGCGGGGTCAGTTGGTGGCTGACGAGCAGAGGCTGGACGAGTTCGCCGCCGAACTGAATCGCTATCGGACGGGCGTGCTGCGCGTAGATCCGCAAATCGCGAGTCTGCGCTTCTCGGGTGTCTTTCCATTGGCCGACACCGACCGGATCCTGGCTACGCTGCCCAGCGTGCTGCCGGTACGCGTGCAATGGCGCACCCGTTTCTGGGTGACGATCGTACCGGCCGATTGAGGCCTGGCAAAAAATTTTTTCGGATTGACTGCCCGATTGGCGTGTTCGCGGCACCTACCTATGAGGGACCGAAATTTTCGGAGGTCCAATCCAGAGGAAGAACATGCCGAACCTGCACTGCGCCCACGATTCGGAGCGCCCATATCCATCGTCTACTGCGCTTGCCGCCCTGACGCTGACCGTCGCCCTCGCGGCCGGCGCCCCGGCCGCCGCGCTTGCGCAAGGCACCATGCCTGCTGCTGCAGGGACCGCCGTGGCCGACTTCAGGATTGCCGCCGGGCCGCTGGCACCAGCTTTGCGTCAGTTGGCCAGCACGGCCAACATCATGTTGACCTTTACCGCCGAGCAAACCGAGGGCAAGCGCACGGCCGGTGTGAATGGCCGCCATCCCGCCGCCGGCGCGCTGAGCCTTTTGCTCGCCGGTAGCGGCCTGCGGGCCGTGCCACTGGACAATGGCGCGTTCGTGCTGCGAGTCGACGAGACGCGTGCACCCGCGTCCGACGCCGCCATGCTGCCCATGGTCACGGTAACCGGCACGGCGGTGGCCGGCGGCACTACCGAGGGCACGGACTCGTACACCACCAGCAGCATGGGCACGGCCACCCGGCTCAACCTGTCCATGCGCGAGACGCCGCAGTCGGTCACGGTCATTACCAGCGAGCTCATCAAGGATCAGAACCTGCAGACGATCAACGACGTGGTACAGGCCGCCCCGGGTCTGACCTACCGGCGTTTCGGGCCGGAGCGCGCTTCCTTTTATGCGCGCGGCATGTATGTGGACAACATCATGTTCGACGGTCTGCCCGTGAGTCTGGATAGCTCCAACCTGTCGCAGGACCTGTTGTCCACCGATATGGCGATCTATGACCGCGTGGAGATCGTGCGTGGCGCCACCGGACTGGCGCAGGGCGCTGGGAACCCGTCGGCCGCCATCAACCTGGTGCGCAAGCGGCCGACCGATGTGCCGCAGGTGTCCGCCGACGTGAGCGCCGGCAGTTGGGACCACTATAGAGCCGAGTTGGACGCCTCCGGTCCGCTATCCGAGGACGGCAGCCTGCGCGGCCGCGCCGTGATCGCCGCTCAGGACTACGGAAGCTACAAGCGCGGCGAAGACAGCAGTGGCCAGACGTTCTACGGGATCCTGGAAAAGGACCTGGCTGCCTCCACAACGCTCACGCTCAGTGCGCTGCATCAAGAGAGCAGGCTGCATGGCAATGGCTTCACCGGTTTGCCCGTGGCCCGTGACGGCAGTGATCTGGATCTGCCTCGGTCCACCTCGTATGCCAATGACTGGGAGCACTGGAACAAGAACACCACTTCGGCATTCCTGGGGCTCGACCATCGATTCGATAATGGCTGGCGTACCCAACTCTCGGCCTATTACGCGCAGGCCGAGGTCGACATGCTGGGCCATTACATCAATTACAACGTCACCACCGACAAATACCGCCAATTAGGCGCTCGCAACGCCCATAAGGAAAGGCAGAGCAGCGTGGACCTGTATGCCAACGGCCCTTTCGAATTGCTGGGCCGCACGCATGAACTGGTACTGGGCGCCAGCTACCGTAACATCGATTTCGACGGCGACAGCCGTCAAGGCGTGGTTCTGTACGATGACCTCGATCTCTACGATTTCAACCCGAGCGCCGTCGCCAATCCCAACATCCCGCTGCGGGACTGGATGAACGCCAACATCACCCAGCAAAGTGTATACGCCACGACACGCCTGAATCTGGCCGATCGGCTGAAACTGATATTGGGCGGACGGTTGGACTGGTTCGACTACAACGACACCGTCAACACGTATCCGGCCTTTACCGCCAATACGCCCTCCGTCAGTGCGCAGAACCGCTACCGCATCAATAACCAAGTGACGAAGTACGCCGGCATCGTCTACGACCTGAACGAGCAGCACTCGGTCTACGCCAGCTACACCGACATCTTCAAGCCTCAAAACTACATGGATGCCAGCAACACGCTGCTGGATCCGGTGATCGGACAAAACTATGAAATCGGTATCAAAGGCGAATACTTCGATGGCGCGCTGAATGCCTCGGCGGCACTGTTTCGCATGGACCAGATAAACCGTGCCTTCCGCAGCACCGATCAGACCCAATGCGCCGGCTACCCGACCGTCACCTGCTATTCGGCCGCGGGAGAGGTGCGCAGCCAGGGCGTGGAGTTGGAGTTGCAAGGCGCCATCACCCCCAACTGGCAGGTGAGCCTGGGCTACACGGTGGCCATCGCGCGCTATCGCAAGGATGCGAATCCCGCTAATGTGGGCGAGCTGTTCGACACCGACACGCCCCGACACCTGTTCAAGCTGTCGACGATGTACCGGCTATCTGGCGCTCTTCAGGGCTGGCGCATCGGCGGCTCGGTCTACCGCCAGGGCTCCATTTACAATGAGGGCACCACGAGCGGCGTGCCGTTCCGCATCAGCCAAAACGCATACACCCTGGCCGACTTGGTGGTGGGCTGGCAGGCGACGCCGAAACTGGATGTGCAGCTCAATATCAACAACGTCTTTGACAAGAAATACTACAACGCGTTGTCAGGCTATGTGAGCTTTCCGAGCAACGTCTATGGTAAGCCGCGCAGTATGATGCTGTCGGCACGCTACCAGTTCTGATGCGCGGTGATCCCCGGGGTCAGACCCCGTACGGGGTCTGACCCCATCCAGGCGGCTCATTCGGTTTTTGCGGCGGCTGCGGCGATCATCGCCCCGCCGATCAAGCGTTCGCCGTTGGCGAGCAGTGCGTTGCCCGCGCCCTGGATGTCGCGGACTTCCTTGTTCTGGCTGAGCTTGGCCTTGCCCACCAACCTGGTGATTTCTATCTCGATGCCGACAATGGCTTTGAGCATCGTGTCGATATAGTCCTTCGGCGCGTCCGTCATTTTCCAGGGGGTGGGCTGGGACGCTTCGTGCACACGGGTCAGGCGCGCGACGACGCCGCGGACGTAGCGTTCGTCGTCGCGAATCGTTGCCCGGCCGTGGGCATGCGCCACGATGTAGTTCCAGGTGGGGACTTGCTTATGAAGTTCATGTTTGCTGGGGTACCACTGCGGAGAAACGTAGGCATCGCCCGCGCGAAACACCGCCAATACCTCATCGCCATTGCCAAGGTCCTGCCATATCGGATTGTTCCGGGCTACGTGGCAGTGGAGTATTCCGTGCTTGCCACCGGCGGGATCGAGCTCGAACGGCAAGTGGTTGGCATCCAGGCCGGCTTTGCCATGCGTGACGAGCATTCCAAAGGGATGTTTGGAGATCAGATCGTGAAGCACATCGGTGCGTGATTCATCGAAGTGTTGGGGCACGTACATGGGAAAGGCTCCGTGGCGATGGGCTCGGGTAAATGGGTTCGTGCAATTATCCTTGTTATCTGGCTTATCATGTAGAGCCAGAATCGAGCAATTTACTTAAACCAGAATGGCACGCAAGCCCAGGGTAGTGGACATTCCGTCGATTGGCATGCTGGACAGGGCCGGCGGCCGGCTTGGCCGCCAGCTTGCCCAAGCACTGCGCGAGGCCGTGCGCAAGGGCGACCTGCTGCCGGGTGATTCCTTGCCCTCTTCGCGGGCTCTGGCGCAATCGCTGGACATTGCGCGGGGTACGGTCATCGAAGCGTTCGAACAGCTGCTGGCAGAGGGCGTCCTGGAAACGCAGCAGAGGGTCGGAACCCGGGTCGCGAATTCGCTGGCTGCTCCGCCTCAAGGGGAGGGCGGCCGGGGAAGGCACGCCGCCATTGCGCAGCCGCTGTCTTTGTCGGCTCGCGCGGTTGCGCTTGCGAAAGTCGCGCAGGAATTCAACCCGTTGCCGCATGTGCCGTTCGCCGTATCCGTCCCTGTTGGATCCGCGCAGCCTGGCGAGGCGTGGCGCAAGCTTGGAAACCGGATCCGCGCACGCGGGAAGGGCGCGCCGGCGGGCTATGGCGAGCCGCAAGGTGTACGAGTGCTGCGGGAAGCCGTGGCGGATTACGTGCGCCGTTCGCGATCGGTGCGTTGCAGCCCTGACCAAATCATCATTACCAGCGGTATTCAGCAGGCGCTGTATCTATGCTGCCAAATCCTGTTCGAGGACGGCGATGAGGTCTGGGTCGAGGATCCCGCCTACCGCGGCATTACGGCCATTCTGGAACATGTAGCCCGGGGAGCCCGTGTAATTCGAGTGCCGGTTGATGCCGAAGGCATCATGGTCGAGTCGGGCATTGCGGCCGCCGGGCAGGCCCGTGCGGCATTCGTCACTCCTTCCCATCAATATCCGCTTGGTATGCCGATGAGCATGGCGCGGCGCAATGCATTGCTGGATTGGGCGGGAAAGCATGACGCATGGATCGTGGAGGACGACTATGACAGCGAACTGCGTTATGCCGGCCATCCCTTTCCATCCTTGCAGGGTATGGACGCTGGCCGCGTCGTCTATCTGGGGACGTTCAGCAAGATCCTGTTCCCTTCGCTGCGGCTCGGTTATGCGGTGGTCCCCGAAGGGCTGGAAGCCGCATTTTGCGGAGCGCGGGTATTGATGGATCGCCATCCTCCCAGTTTCGACCAGCATGTGCTTGCCGCCTTCATCAATGAAGGGTACCTGGATCGGCATGTGCGCCGCATCCGGGGCGTCTACGCAGAGCGGCGGGAGCAATTGATCGAAATGATCGACCGCCTTGTTCCGCGCGATCTCGCTTGGCTTCAGCCCAGCGACCAGGGCATGCACGTGGTTCTCTGGCTGGCCCGGCGTGTTGACGATCGCGCCATCGTGGCGGCCTTGCTTGCGGCGGGCGTTGCAGTGCGGCCGGTGTCCCCTATGTTTTCGGACGGAAAGGGGCGTCCGGGTTTGATTCTGGGCCTGGGCGACTTTGATCGGCCTCGCGTGGAGGCGGCAATCAAGCAATTGACGGCCGTCCTATCGACGATCGGGCGGGCGTAGCATCATTGGATCATCTTTCTTTGCGGGCCGGCCCGGCCGTTCGCCCGAACTTGCCTATGAGCGTCGGCAGCAGCGACAGCAGCACGATGCCCAGCACGACGGCATTGAGATTTTCACTGACGAGCGGCAGGTTGCCGAGCATGTAGCCCGCGCCCACCAGCGAAAATACCCAGATGAAAGCGCCGATGATGTTGTACTTCAGGAAGGTGCCGTACTCCATTCGTCCGAGCGCCGCAACGAAAGGCGCCAGCGTCCGCACGATGGGAACGAAGCGGGCGAGCACAATGGTCTTGCTGCCGTGCCGCTCAAAGAAAAGCGTGGTCCGGGCGAGATGCTCGGGTTTCAATATGCGTAGCCGCTTCGTGTCGATGGTGCGTCTGCGCATTACGCTGCCCACCGCGTAATTCAAGGTGTCGCCGGCAATTGCAGCAACGAGCAGTATGGGGACCAGAATCGCCGCATCAAGGATTTGCTGGGCGGCCAGGGTGCCCGCGATGAACAGCAGGGAGTCGCCGGGAAGAAAAGGCGCCACCACCACGCCGGTTTCCACGAAGATCACGCAGAATATGACTAGGTAGACGAGTACGGCGTGGTTTGCGGCCAGCGTCGCCAAGTGTGTGTCGAGATGAAGTACCAGATCAGTGATAAAGCTCAGCATGCATGTTTTCCGTCAGTATGGCCATCTGATGTTTGCAGATGATATCCCTATTCAATCCGGAACGTAGCGGTGTTGAGCTTGATTTCCAGGCTGATATATCGTCAGTTCTTCTTCGCCCCGGAAAGCTCGACAACTTCCTTCCACTTGCGTGCCTCGTCTTTCAAGAACGCGGGGATCTGCGCCTGCGGCATGTTCATTGGCACCAGGCCGAAGCCGAGTAAGCGCTCGCGCATTTCCTTTTCCCGCATCACTGCCGCAACTTCTTTTTCAAGGCGGTGCTTGGCTTCGTCGGGCACGCCGGCGGGTGCCACTAAAAGAATCCAGCCCTGCATGCTGAAGTCCTTGATGCCTTGTTCGGCAAGGGTCGGTACTTCGGGCAGGCTCGGAATACGCTCGGCGGATGTGACGCCGATGGGCTTGACACGTTTGCCCTGTAGGGCGGAGGCGAACACCGGGACGTTATCGGACATGAAGTCCACCTGTCCGCCGATCAGGTCCGTAAGGCTTTGCATCCCGCCTTTGTATGGGATATGCATTCCCGAAATGCCCGCATCGTGCAGAAACTTGGAGATGACCAGGTGCGGCGTCGTTCCCACTCCGGAAGAGCCATAACGAAGACCCTGCCCTTGTTCTTTGGTGTGTTTGATAAGACCCGCCACCGTATCGAAGGGCTCATCGGGACGGACCACCATCACTTGCGGAGCCCAGGCAATCGCGGCTATGGGTTCCAGATCGTTCAGGGGATCATAGGTCATCGTCTCCGGGCGCAATGTTGGCCCGATTGACAGCGGACCCGTCGAGCCCATGGCCAAGGTATAGCCATCGGGCGGCTGTTTGGCTGCAAAGCCCGTGCCGATGGTGCCGCCGGCACCGACTTTGTTTTCGACCACGACGGGCTGGCCCAGACGCGGCGAGAGCAGTTCCGCCAACAAGCGCATTGAAACGTCGGAAGAGTTGCCAGGCGGAAATGGCACTACGATCTTGATCGGGCGCTCGGGCCATGCCGCGTGGGCGAACGTTGTGGTTAACGCCAGACAGCTGAGAGCCAGTCCAGCGACGAGGGCTTTGCGTAGTTTCATAATGGATTCTCCATAATCGTTCTATTTGTTATGCTGCTTCAAGGACATGCTTGCTCGCCCCGGACAGATTGCCGAGCCGTTCGCCGCCCCGCATCCGCTCGCCGTTCTTGTCGCCCCGGGCCTGTTTTTCCATGGCCATTTCGGACACTTCGGCGACTTCGGCTCGGGGAATGGCAAGCACGCCGTTTTCGTCAGCCAGGATGATGTCGCCCGGGCAGACGACGGCGCCGCCGCATGCCACAGGTTTGTTCAGTTGCCCGCCGATGTTGTAGATTCGGGTGGTAATGGGCGATACGCCCCGCGCCCAGACGGGGAAGTCCAGTTCCTCAAGCTCCGAGGGGTCTGTGCACATGCCATCCACAATGGCGCCCACAGCGCCTGCCAGCACAGCGCCAAGCGCCACACCGCCGCCCAGGCAGGCATGCTTTTGATCGCCCAGGCGGTCGATGACCAATACATCGCCTGGTCGCAGCAGCGTCAGGGCGTGATGCAGCAGGGTGGAGTCCTGGCCGGGTAGCGACAAGGTCACTGCGGTGCCGATGATCTTGCGCGTATGATTGATCGGCTTGATGTCGGGAGCCATGAACCCCCAGTGGCGAAAGTGGCCGACGGTGGCCGTCTGCACCGCCGACAGCATGTCGACATACTTTGTCTCCAGGGCGGCCGGCATGGGTTCCAGGATGAATTTTTTCACTGAAGCACCTTTTGTTTGGCGATGGGAATTTCCTTGCGGACTTTATCGATCAGCTGGATATCCAGGCGAGCGGTGGCAAAGCCGTCGCCGTCGGAACACTTGGCGATGACATGGCCCCATGGGTCCACGATCAGCGAATGCCCGTAGGTGTATCGCGTCTCGCCGTTCTGCCTGAACGGTCCGTGCGAGCCGCAGGCCACGACGTAGCTTTGCGTCTCGATGGCGCGAGCCCGGCATAGCACTTCCCAGTGATCTTTGCCGGTCTGCAGGGTGAATGCCGCGGGCAGCATGATGACGTTGGCGCCCCGGCCAACGAGCTGTTGGAAAAGCTCGGGAAATCGGAGGTCATAGCATATGGCCAAGCCAAGGCGGAAGTCGCCCACGTCGGCGGTGCTGACCTCGGAGCCCGCTGCCACTGCATCGGATTCGCCGTAGCGCAGTCCATCAGGCGTGAATATGTCGAACATGTGCATCTTCCGATACCGCGCAAGCTCTTTGCCGTGGGGATCGAACACGACTGTCGTGTTGAATACGCGCTCCTGATGGGGGACCTTCTCGTAGAAGCTGCCCGAATGGACGTAGATGCCGTATTCGGCTGCCATGCGCGCGCAAAACCTGTATGCGGGGCCGTCGGCCTCGGGCTCGCCGGCGGCGACCTTCTCTTGCGTACTGCCACCCGCCCAATCGAAGTGTTCGGGAAACACGATCATGTCGGGGGAATCCTGCGTCACGGCGCTGCGCGTCAGCCTCTCGGCTTTTGCGAGATTCGCCGCTTTATCCGAGACGGAATTCATTTGAATGACGGAAATTTTCACTAGCTTTTTCTCCTTTATTGCCAGGCAATTCTTTTGTCGACCGATTCGCAGTAGTCGCTCGCGACGTCGCGAGCCAAGGCGGCAACCGCCCTTGCCAGGCCCTGGCCTTGGTCGCGCAGGAATACAGCCTGGTAGTTCACCGATACGAAGGGTCGTTTCAACTTGATGGGAAGGAGTTCGCCGGATGCGATCTCCCGCTGCACGATGGCTTCGGGGACGACTGCGATCCCGATGCCGGACGTGGCAAGTTGCAGATTCGTGGGGACGGCATTCGACACATGGATGATCTGCGGGCGCACGCCGCAGTTCTCGAAATAGTGGTCTATGCGAAGCTGCGAACGGGTTCCCGGCGGATAGCCGATGATGGGGTGCCGGGCGAGCTCTTCGGGAAGCGCCGCATCAGTGAATTCCAGCTTCAGCCTGGGGCTCGCCACGAACGTCATCGAAAAAGCACACAGCGGCACGATTTCGAACCGTTCGTGTACGGCTTCGCTGTCGGCACCCAGGACGAGATCGACTCGGCCGATCTCAAGCTCCTTGAGCAGCTTCTCGGTCAGCTCCGTCTTCAGACTGATTGAGATGCTCGGATAGTCCCGTCGCAGCGTGTCGACAAGTTCGGGCAGGATCGTCGGAATCAGCGTGCTGGTCATGCCGATTCTCAAAGACCCTACCAGTTTGCTCGGGTCAAGCATGGAGGCGCGTAAAGACTGGTGGGCATCCACGATGCGCTGCGCATGCTCGAGGAACGTCACGCCGGCGGAGGTGGGCTCAAAGCCATCGCCTCCACGCACAAACAGGCAGACGCCCAGGTCCTGCTCAAGGTTGGAAATCCGGCTTGATACGGCGGCCTGCGTCAGGCAAAGCTTTTCGGCTGTGGCCTTGATGCTTTTAAGCTTGGCCAGCCACAGTGCCGTTTCAAGAAACCGAATATTCATTGAACACCGCTGCGTGTATGCCGGCGCTGGAGCGGGCCATGATCGGCAGCTCGCCTTCCAGTGTGGTTCTGTGCATCGTCCTGACGTACTTTGCGTCATCAAAGCCGGTGGCGCAGTGTTGTGTGCAGCGGTTGTCCCATAGCACTGCGTCGCCAGGCGCCCATTTGTGGGTGTAAATGAACTGCGGCTGCTTGGCGAAGTCCTGGAGAAAGGTAATCAGTTCCTTGCTCTCATCGACGGGCAAGCCTTCGATATCGCATGCCCAGCGCCCGATGTAGAGCGATGTGCGGCCGCTGAGCGGGTGCTGTCGCGTCAAGGGATGGTAGACGTCGGGACGCTCGCGTTTTTCTTCCTCTGTAAGCGGCGCCATCAGCGGGTAATGGGTCGCATGCAAATCGATACGGCTGTAACGAGCACGACGGCCTGCAATGAGCTCCTTGATCCCGCTGGGCAATGCCTCATAGACGCTGTACATATCCACAAAGAGCGTGTCGCCGCGTTCGGGAGGCACTTGTCTGGCATAGAGGAAGGAGCCGCCGTTCGGAATGGCCTTGTCTTCGCCGTCGGTATGAAACCCTTCACCGGCCCGACGAAGCCCCGCATCGCCTTCGGCATTGCCCGCCACAGGTTTGGACGGATCGGCCTTGCTCGCGTTGGATACGACGAAAACTTCGGGATAGCCATCGAGGTTGAACTTGAGCGGCCTCATGATGTGCAGATCACCGAGCCGACGGCTGAAGTTCACATGTTCTTCCGGCGTCATGTCCACTGTCCGGAAGCACAGCACGGAGTGCCTGGTCCAGGCACGCGTTATCTGTTCGAGTTCATCTTCCGACACCGCCAGTCCCGGCGGGCAGTCCATGACGTCGGCGCCGAATCCGCCCGTATTGGATATTATTTTCACCATCAGATCCTCCAAGTAAGTGATCAGATGATGTGGGAAGCGCCAGGGCGTGACAAGCTGAAAATTTTTGCGTTCTGCTTAACCTTTTCTTAAGATGCATCAAGAAATCGTTGTCCGGTCAGCTTACGCTCAGCCCGCCGTCCACCGTAAAAACCTGTCCCGTGACCCATGCCGCCTCCGGCGACGCCAGCGTAACGATCCAGCCGGCCACGTCGGCGGGCAGGCCGCGCCTGCCGAGCGGAATTCGTGCGCGCTCGCTTGCCTTGACGCTCTCCACCTGTTCCGTCGATAGCTTCATTCTTTGGGACAGGAACTCGGTGTCCGTCGGACCGGCAGCGACGGCGTTCACGCGTATGCCGTCGCGTGCCAATTCAAGGGCCCAGCATCGAGTCATGTGCTCCAGCGCGGCTTTGCTGGCTGCGTAATGCGACAGGGCTTCGGCCGCCTTGTGTCCAAAGGTGCTCGATACGTTGATGATGCTGCCTGCGGACTGCTTCAGATGGGGAAGAGCGGCGGTTGCAAGCAATGATGGTCCGAACACGTTCACGGCGAATATTTCGCTGATTTGAGCAACGCCGGCCTGGGACAAGGGCAGGATCGCGCCGGCGCCCGCATTGTTGACCAGCACGTCCAGACGCCCGTATCGGCGGATGGTCTCTTCGATGGTGTGCGCGGCATCTGAGGGCTTGCCTGCGTCCGCCACGATGTAGTCAATTCCTGATGCGGAGCGCGAGGCCTGTTTCAGCGCTTCCTGCTTGCGCCCGGTAATGACTACGTGGGCGCCCTGGCCGGCAAATTTCATTGCGGTCGATAAGCCGATGCCGGCGCCGCCGCCGGTCACCAATACGACTTCGTTCTTGAATCGGATCATTGTGCTCTTCGGAATAAGGTTGATGGTATTTGGATTGCTGCGATGCCGGCTACCGGGTGTTCGTATCCTCCAAGGGGGCGAGCGCGACGATGTTCGTGATACCTTGCCGCGCCATCTTGGCGTAGGGGCAGAAGCGCTCGGTATTGCGGACCAGCTCTTCGGCAATGGCCCGTTCAACGCCGGGCAAGCGGATGCTCGTGTATGCGGCCAGCGCGAAAAGGCCGTCCATCGGGTCACGGCTGAATTCGATCTTCACTTGCACCGAGCTCCCTGGAATCGGAATGCCCATCCGCGCCGCGAGCAGGCTGAGCGCTCCATGAAAGCAGGCGGCGTATCCGGCGGCGAAGAGCTGTTCCGGGTTGGTGCCTCCACCCGGTCCGCCAAGCGCTTCGGGCAATCGCAGGTGGACGCACAGATTGCCGTCATCCGACCGTGCGATGCCCGATGCCCTTCCGTGGCCGGCATCGCCGCCCGTCACGACGACGGTGGCCGAGTACAGCGTTTGCGTGTCGCGCCCGCGATACTTGTCCAGCAAGGATAAGGAAGGCGGTTTCAGGGTGGCCATGTTGTGTTGCCGGGTGTGCTTATCTGGATGGCTGCGACAGAGCAAGCCAGGTATCGAAGTTCACGGTGCCGAGCCAGGAATCAGGGTGTCGTTACCGAGTTCGGCGCCGACGACAGATAGCGCGACATGATGCCGTACGCCTGCGGCGATCTCGGCGGCGAGCAGATTGCGGCCGGAGGTCTCGAAGAACTCAAGGACTTCCTGGTCAGCGAACGAAGGAGAGTTGGCAAGGTCGACAACGGTGTGGGCGCCCGACATGGCTTCGGCCAGCCCTTCTCCCGTGATGGTGTTGATTCCTGTTGCAGGCGCCGCGGCAACGACGCGATGGCCCAGCGCTTCCAGTTTGCCGACTACTTTGCTGCCGATGAGGCCGGTGCCTCCGATGACGACGATTTTCATGAGGTTCTCCTGAATTGAGCTGCGTGAAAAAATTTTAGGGCTGCGCCTTGCCTACCGGTAGGATCGGCGGCGGACCCATGGTGTTGCATCAAGCGCACCAATCAGGCGAACCTCAGGTCGAGGGCGCGTTCGCCAGGGTGGTTAGGCACTGCAGGTCCAATGAACGGGCCTGTTCGGTCACATGATCGATGAACACGCGGATCCGCGCGGGAAGCTGCTTGCGGCTCAAGTAGCAAAGATAGTGGCCGCCGTCGTCGGGCGCATGCTGGGCCAGGCATACGGTCAGCTTGCGGTTGTTGACCAGTTCGCACACCAGGTATGCGGGAAGCTGGGCAATGCCTTGACCATGCAACACCGCCTGCAGGATCAGATCCAGGTCGTTGAACGTATGCTGGGCGGGCGGCAGATGCCGCTTGGCGTAACCGTCGATTTTGAATTCCCATTCCCGGATCCGGCCCGTTGCAGTGCGATAGTTGATGCAGCGATGGCCGGCCAGTTCATCGACACGGCGCGGCAAGCCCTTGGCTTCCGCGTAGGCAGGCGAGGCGCAGGTGATCATCTGCATCGGTATCAATTGCCGCGCCACGATATCGGAGTCTTCCATGCGGCCGTCCCGGAATGACACATCGATGCGGTCCACGATGAAGTCTGCGGGACGATCGTCCAGCAGGAGTTCAAGAGTGATGTCGGGGTACTGTGCATGAAAGCCATGCAGCAGCGGAGCGATCACCTTGCGGCCGAAGCCCGGGTTCGAATGGATGCGTAGGTGGCCGTGTGGCGGGCCGTCGCGCAGTTCGCGCAAGTCTTCCAGCGCTTGGACGATGCGCGCCACTCCGGGCTGGCAGTTCCGGTAGAACAGCTCGCCTTCGCGTGTCAGTGCCGTGCTTCGGGTCGTCCGATGGAACAGGCGGGCATCCAGCTGCGCCTCGAGCTTCTGGACGCTACGGCTGACCGCGGAGCGGCCGATGCCCAGCCGATCGCTCGCCCGTGAAAAACTGCCTTCGTCGGCGACGGCCAGAAAGGCGATGACGCCTGCGTAGCTGGTGATGAAGCTGCCGGCGAGCGGGTCAGCGACGCCGGCATTGGAGGGGCGTGCATGATCTGTCGGCGCCGGGAAGTGTGTCGTGGTATCCATACTCGATTAGACGTATGGGGACCACGGTTTGTGACACTGCTAATTAATTTTCCTGTCATGGCGGTCCAGGCCGCCTGGCCGGAGCGTTCAAGCGAGATTCGCCTTATCCAGGCCGAAGGCCTTGTCGGCGGATCCTGGCACCGTCTTGAATGCGACGTTTGCGCGGTTCCATCCATTGATGGCCATCACCGCGAAGGTCAGGTCGGACAGCTCTTTTTCATTGAATTGGGTAAGCACCCGTTCATAGATTTCGTCGGGCACCCCGTGGTCGGGAAGCTTGGTCAGGACCTCGGTCCACGCCAGGGCTGCGCGTTCGCGCGGAGAGAAAAGCGTCGATTCGCGCCAGGTCGCCACATGATACAGGCGCAAGGGACGTTCGCCGTGAATATGCGCTTCTTTTACGTGCATGTCGAGGCAGAAGCCGCAGCCATTGAGCTGCGAGGCGCGGATCGAAACCAGGTCGCGGATGGCTTCCTCTATGGCGCTGTTCTTCAGGGCATTGCTGAATTCGAGGAACTTCTTGAATAATTCCGGCGATTGATGAATATAGTTGATGCGTTGGGTCATGGTTGCTCCTGTCGATGGTAAGACGGCACTCTTGTCCGGGTGACGATAGCGGCGGAAAGCCCTATGTCGCCATGGTAGGGACGAATGCGGCACGGGGGTAGGCATGCAGATGGGTACAGACTGTTGCCCGATGCGCACCAAAGGAGGAAAGCGCAGCATGCCAGGGCTTCAATAGGCCTGGCGGTCCGAATATGCCGCTGCGATGCGGGCCAGCTTGTCGGGGTTGCGCTGAACGTAGATGCGGGCAATGCGCTCGCCGTCCAGTTCGAAAAGCTGCGCGGATTCCAGCCGGCCCTGGATGAAGCGCAGCAGGGCCCACTGTCCATTGAGGGCGGCCAGTTCGATGTGCAGTTCGTCTTTGTAGCGCCGCGTTGCTGCAAAGAAGAGTTGCGCGATGCGCCTGCCGCCCACCATGGGCTTGGGAAAGCTGCTGACCCGGCCTCCGCCGTCGCCCATCAGCATGGCGTCTTCGGCAAGCAGCGCATGGATTCCGGCAAGGTCGCCGCGTTCAAGGACCTGGGCAAAGGTCTGCATCAGACGATGATGCGTCGCGCGGGGCACGGTAAATCGCGGGCGATCGTCGCGCAGTTGCGCTTTTGCGCGGCTTACGAGCTGCCGGCATGCCGCCTGGGTCTTGCCCAGCGTATCGGCGATCGGACCATAGTCGACATCGAAGACTTCATGCAGAAGGAAGGCGGCGCGGGCTTCGGGTGTAAGCCTTTCGAGCAGTATCAGGAAGGCCATCGATACATCGTCGGCACGTTCGTTGATCTGTTCGGGCGTTGCCGGCGGCTCGGTCATCTGGGGCTCCGGCAGCCAGATTCCTGAATAGTATTCCCGCTGGATCTTGGCGGCGCGCAGCCGGTCAATGGACAGGCGGGTCGTCACCGAGACGAGCCATGCTTCGGCATTGTCGACATCTGGCTGCGCCGCATGCCAGCGCAGCCAGGCATCCTGCACGACGTCTTCCGCTTCGGCGACCGCGCCCAGCATCCGGTAAGCGATCTTCAGCAATCGCGGACGAAGCCGATTGAAGGTGTTTGTCGTGTCGTCCATGAGGGCCTTCGCTATGTCTTGGTGTGCCGTGGCGAGAATGCGCGCGGCGTGACGCCCAGGCTGCGGCGGAACATCGTCGAGAACGCGCTCGGGCTTTCGTATCCCAGGTCCAGGGCAACCTGGGTGACCGGCCGGCCTGCACCGAGCAGGCGTACCGCATGGAGCAGGCATGCCTGCTTGCGCCATTGCACATAGCTGAGCCCGGTCTCGGTCCGGAACCGCCGATAAAGGCGGCGATTGCTTCCGGGAACCGGCTCGTCATCGGCGCGTGTGGGGTTTTGCAGCACTCGTTCGCACAGATCGAGCAGGTCGGCGCTGGCCGGCAGCGGCAGCTCCAGCGCGCAGCTTTGCAGCCGGCTGATTTCCAGGACCGCCAATTGTCCGATCAATGCAATGGTTTCTTTGCCGTCGAGCGATATGGACGAGGTCATGCGCATGATGAGTTCGCGCAGCAGGGCTGTGACATCCAGCACCGCGCATGCTTGCGGCAGCCGAGCGGCGCTGGCCGCATCCAGATAGAGGGTACGCATGTCCAGCTCGCCATGGGCGTCGATCGCATGTTCGATGCCGGAGGGAATCCATAGGGCTCGGCTTGGAGGCACCAGCCAGGCATGGCCGGGGGTGCGTACGAACATCGTGCCGGCCGCGGCAAACAGGAACTGGCCGCGTATGTGCTGATGGGCCGGGATATGCGCGCCGGCGGGAAACGAGCGATGGCGGGCAACCAGCATGGGCCCTTCGGCCGCGTCGGGCAGAACGACCGGGGAAATTGCATGGGGGCCAGCTTGGAGAGTTAAGGTGTCCATTTCGCGATAGTCTATGGAAAAACCTCGAAAGACGACTGATTTTATATCAGTCAGACTATCGTTATGAATACGAAAAGCTCATTGTCGGCGGAACTCGAGTCCGCCGTGGTCAAGGACCACCCTCGCCAAGTGGCGCTGCTGCTCAATGTGGGGCACGCGCTCGATCACCTGTTCCTGCTCATCTTCGCGACGGCCGTGGGGGCCATCGCCACCGAGTTCGGTTTCGCGCATTGGGAAGACCTGATGCCTTACAGCGTGGGTGCCTTCTTTCTATTCGGCATCGGGTCGGTGCCCGCCGGCCGGCTGGGCGACCTTTGGGGGCGCCGGCAGATGATGCTCGTTTTCTTCTTCGGCTTGGGCGTGGCGGCACTGCTTACCTCATTGGCACAAGGTCCATGGCAGCTTGCGGGTGGGCTGGCACTGATCGGCATCTTCGCATCCATTTATCACCCGGTGGGCATTCCGATGCTGGTCCAGCGCGCCAGCCGGCCCGGTGCGGTAATCGGCATCAACGGTCTGGCCGGCAACCTGGGCGTGGCGGGCGCGGCTTTGCTTACGGGGTTTCTGGTGCAGTGGTGGGGCTGGCGCGCCGCATTCGCCGTTCCGGGCGTGATCGCACTGGCTTGCGGTCTTGCATTTGCGCTGTTGTGCGAGCCGCAAGGCCCGGCGCCCGGACGCAGCCGCAAGCCGCCGCAAGTCGTGTTGCCCCCCGGCCAGTTGGCCAAGGCCTTGCTCGTGATGACCGCAGCCGCCATTACGGGCAGCCTGCTGTTCAACTTCACCACCAACGGCAATACCCAGTTGCTGACGGAACGCTTCAGCGGCTTGATCCACGACCCGGCGCTGATCGGGCTGTTGCTGGCCATCATCTATACCCTGGCGTCGCTGACTCAGGTGGTTGTCGGCCATCTGATCGACAAGATTCCGCTCAAGCGCCTGTATCTGTGCATGGTGCTGGCGCAGATTCCGTGGCTGGTGCTGGCCGCCATGGCCAACGGCTGGTGGCTGTTCTTCGCACTGCTTGGCGCCATGGTCTGCATCTTCGGCAGCATTCCGTTCACCGACGCCATGATCGTCAAGTACGTAGACGACAGCATGCGCTCGCGCGTGGCCGGCATGCGCCTGGCCGTGTCTTTCGGGGTGAGCTCTCTTGCAGTCTGGCTGCTGGGCCCCGTCGTCAAAGCGTCAAGCTTCGCATCGCTGTTCCTGGGCATGGCGGGCATCGCGGTCTGCACGGCGGCGATCGTTTTGCTGCTGCCCGCCGACCCGCAAGGTCAGGCCCCATCGTGACTCGGCCGGGGTCAGACCCCGTACGGGGTCTGACCCTAGCCCATACTGCCCGCCGATTCGCGGGGTCAGACCCCGCATGGGGTCTGACCCCATCCAACGTCAGACTCAATCGGGCAGGGCATAGGCAATGACGTAGTCGCCGCGATCAGGGGATTGCCGGGCGCCGCCCGCCGAGATCACCACATACTGCTTGCCGGTCTTGGGCGACTTGTAGGTGATGGGCCCGCCCTGGCTGCCTACGGGCAGGCGCTGTTTCCAGACTTCCTTGCCGGTGGCCGTATCGAAGGCGCGCAGATAGTAATCCTGGGTACCCGCGAAGAACAGCAAGCCGCCTTGCGTGGCCAGCGACGGGCCTAGCGTGGGCATGCCGACCTCGAAGGGCAACCTCATTTTGATGCCCATGGGCCCTGTATCTTCGACGGTGCCGACCGGTACCTGCCAGGCGATCTGTTGCGTCTTCAGGTCCACGGCGGTCATGGTGCCGAACGGCGGCTTCTGGCAGGGGATGCCCAAGGGCGACAAGAAGCGGTCCTTCATCACGGCGTAAGGTGTGCCGCCCAGTGGTACCTGGCCCATGCCGGCATTGGGCGCTTCGCCTCACTCTGAAAGGCGCCCGCCGCCCGCCTGCTGGGGCACCATCTGCACCCACAAGCCCAGGCGCATGTCGTTCACGAAGATGATATGGTTATTGGGATCGTGCGAAATGCCGCCCCAGTTCATGCCGCCCAGAGAACCGGGAAAGGACAGGGACAGGTCGGTGTCCGGTGCGGTGAACAACCCGTCGTTGCGCATGCTCTTGAACGTGATGCGGCATAGCAACTGGTCCATCGGAGTGGCGCCCCACATATCGGACTCCGTCAGGGTTTGTGTGCCGATTTGCGGCATGCCGACGGAGACAGGCTGGGTTTTGGCGTAGCGCTCGTTGGGGATGTGGGCGGGACGCACTTCGCGCTCTTCCACGCGGGTCAGCGGCTTGCCGGTATGGCGATCGAGCACGAATATCTGTCCGGCTTTGGTGGCCACCACCACGGCGGGCACCCGATTGCCGTCCGCGCCGGGAAAGTCGATGAGGGCGGGGGGCATCGGCACGTCGAAGTCCCACAAGTCGTGCCGCACCGTCTGGTAGAGCCATTTTTCCGCGCCGGTGCTGGCGTCCACCGCCACGACCGAGGCGCCATACTTTTCGTCCAGCGCCGTACGCGTCACCCCGTACAGGTCGACCGATGCCGAACCCACTGGCAGGAACACGGCGTTCATGGCCGGGTCATAGGAAATGCCCGCCCAGACGTTCGGTGTGGAGCGCTGGTAATTCTTTCCTTCGGGCAGCGGGGCGGTCGGGTCGTCCGTGCCGGGATCGAAGTGCCAGCGCATCTGCCCGGTGATGACGTCAAAGCCACGCACCACGCCACCGGGCATGTCCACCTGAACATTGTCGGCGACACGTCCGCCCACCACGACGGTGGTGCCCGCCACAGTGGGTGCGGCGGTCATGGTGTAGTAGGCCTTGTTGGCGATGGGGCCCATGTCGGCCTTCAAGTCGACCATGCCCTGGTCGCCGAATTCTTCGCACATTTCGCCATTGTCGGCGTTGATGGCGACCAAGCGCGCGTCGATGGTGTTCATCAGGACGCGCCGTTCGCAGGCCGCGTCGGGCAGCTCGGGCGGGATCACGGGCGTGGATCCGGGTACGGTGGGCTGCACCAGCGGGGCATTGGCGTCAAAATACGCCAGGCCGCGGCAGCGTTCCCAGACGCCGCCCACGTTGGCGTTGAAGTCGCGCCGCCACAATTGCTTGCCGCTATCGACGTCCAGCGCAATCACATTATTCTTGGCCGTGCATAGAAACAGCTTGTCGCCGATCTGCATGGGCGTGAGCTGGTCTTCGGCGCCCGCGCCGGTGGATTCCGGGATGTCGCCTGTCTGGAATACCCAGGCTTGCTGGAGCCGCCCGACATTGTCGACATTGATCTGGTCCAGCGCGGCAAAGCGGCCGGTGCCGGTGTCGTTGCCATAATGCGCCCAGTCTTTTTGGTCCTGGTCCTGCGCGACAGGCACTCGCTGCGTTGCGGGCGCGTTCGCGACCTGTTCTGGATGGATGCGGAACATGGAGCCGAAGCCCAGCAGCCCGGACAAGAGCAGCAGGGAGCCGAGGATGAGGCCGGGCTTGCGATGAGCGGTGAACCCGTCGGCGCCGCGAAGCAGCGGCAGGCTGAAGGCCACGACCGCGGACAGGAACGTCAGTGCCAGCAGGCGCTAGACGAGTCCCCAGTAATCCAGGCCAACGTCGAAAAGAGCCCATAGCGCGGTGCCGGTCAAGGTGGCCAGGAAGATCCATGCCCCTGTGCTGCGCCCGCGCGCCACTTGTATGGCGGACGTGACGATGGCCGCGCCCGCAATGAGGAAGTACCAGCTGCCGCCGCGCGAGATGAGTATTGCGCCGCCGATTGCCAGGAACAGGCCGATTGCGAGCAAGCCCAAAGCAAGCACGTAGAGCCAGATCCGACCGACGGTGGAAACCTCAGAAGATCTGTTCATGACGGCTTCTCCTGCTGATGTGCGTGGCGGCGACATGGCCGTGATACTCTCAATGCATCAGGGGTCAGACCCCATGCGGGGTCTGACCCCTTTCGCCGTTTCGTACGGGGTCTGACCCTTTCTAGATGGCCGGTCGGGGTCAGACCCCGCATGGGGTCTGACCCTTTATGGCTTGCGCGACCAGTAGCGGTAGGCGCGCTGCGCCAGGCCGTCCAGCAGAAAGCCCAGGGCACCGATCAGCACGATGACGGCCATGAGTTCGGAGTAGGCGAGGCGGTCGCGGGTGTCCAGTATGTAATAGCCTAGTCCCGAACTCACGCCCAGCATCTCGCAGGGGACGAGAACGATCCAGATGACACCGATGGCCAGCCGCACCCCGGTCAGTACGTTGCCCAGGATGCCTGGCACGACGATGCGGAACAAGACTTCGCTGCGCGTGGCGCTGAGGCTTTTCGCCAGCATCAGCCATTTCGGGTCCAGTTGGCGCACGCCGGCGGCCGTGTTGAGCATGATGGGCCAGACGGCGGCAAAGGTCAGCAGGAAATAGATGGGGGCATCGCCGATGCCGAAAACCATCACTGCGATGGGCATCCAGGACAGGGGCGAGATCATGCGCAGGAACTGGAAGGCCGTGCTGCTGGCGTTCTCCAGCGTTCTGGATCCGCCCACGGCCAGCCCCACCGGCACGCCGATCAGCAACGCCAGTGCGAGCCCGACCAGCACGCGCTGCAAGCTCATCGCCGTGTGGGTGGTCAGTTGTCCGGTGCTCAGCAGCTCGTACAGGCTCCGAAAGGTGGCACCCGGCGCCAGCGAGGCCGCCAAGGGCAGGCCGCCGGCCAGCAAGTGGGTGCCCAAAGCCCAGAGCCCGACCAGCACCGCCATGCCGGCCAGGCCATAGACCAATTGTGGGTTCAAGCCCGGCCAGCGCAACGGCTGGAAGGAAATTCCGGCTACGGGACGGGAAACGTGGGCGTCTTGGGCAGGGGTTGAGGGCATGGGCGTGTCCTGTCAGCGTCAGGTGGTAATGGTTTCTACGCGTGAGAACGAATCCGGCAGACCAAAAGCGGCGGGCCCGCCATTGGCCAGGATCGCCTGCTTCACATACCGGTCGTCCACGAGGTCGCGTGCGACGAAGGCCGGATCAAGCTCTTGAAGGAAGGCATTCTGGCCGGAAACCAGCGTGGTCTTCAGCTTGCGGATGAGTTCTTCGGTATAGCTGGGGTAGGGATACGGCTGGAAGTCGATGCGTTTTTCTTTCCAGTCCTTGTTGACGATGGCGCCTGTGCCTTCGTAATGCGCATTGTCCATGCGTTCGGGCTCCAGCACATTGGCAAGCGCCTCGTAGGTATGCGGCGTGTACTTCTGAGGATTGTCGCGTGACAGGATACGGGCCGTTTCCTGTCGGTTGTCCTGTATCCAGGCTTGCGCGCGCACGATGCCGTTCACGACCTTCTGCGACCATTCCGGCCGCTGTTCGAGATCCTGCTCGTGCATCAGAACGACGCAACAGGCGTGGTCCTTCCAGACATCGCCCGTGAAACGAAGGATTTTCCCGACTTTGAGCACCTCCGCATTGGCATTGAAGGGCTCCGCCACCGTATAGCCGGCAATCTGCTTATTGGCCAGCGCGGGCACCATGTCGGAAGGCGCCATGACCACCAGCTTGACCTGCGTCGGGCCGGGATTGCCGTCGCTGATGGGTTCCAGGCCCTGGCTCTTGAGCAGATGCTGCAGCACGATGTTGTGCAGCGAATACCAGAACGGGATGGCGACGGTGGTGCCGCCCAGGTCGGCCACGCGGTCGATGTGGTGCTGTACCGTCAGGCCGGAGCCCGACATATGGTTCCAGGCGACGACCTTGGCGCGTGATTGGCTGCCGTAGCGTGCCCACACGGTCATCGGCGACAGCAGGTGCACGGCATTGACCTGGCCGGCGAGGAAGGCTTCGACGATTTGCGCCCAGCTGCGAAACAGCCGCGGCTTTTCCACCTGCAGGCCTTGCTGCTCGAATAGACCGTTGTGGTGAGCGACGAGCAACGGTGTTGCATCGGTGATGGGCAGATAGCCGATGCGCAGCGGCGCGTCGGGTTGGGCAGCGCGGGCGGCACTGGCCATTTGCAGCAGGGGAAGGGCGCCGGCGGCGGAGAACAGGGTCGACAGTTTCAAGAACTGCCGCCGAGTCTGGAGTGTGGCTTTGAAGTCGCCGAAGTCAGTCATGCAATGCTCCTTGGGGAGACGTTACGGCGCTATGCCGCGGTTTCGATAGGGCTTGTCGCCCGGCGGGTTTCACGCAGCAGCTTCATGATTTCCAGGCGTATCCCGCTCAGCCCGGGTTCGAGCGGGTCGCGAGGGTGTTCGGCGGTGAGCGTCCATTCGCCGATCTTGCGGCCGGGGCTGTCGCCGATCAGGACGATGCGGTCCGCCAGGATCAGGGCTTCGTCGATATCGTGCGTGACCAGGACGGCGGCTGTGCCATGATGAGCGGTGATCTTTTGCAGCAGGGCCTGCATGTCGCCGCGCGTGATTTCGTCCAGTGCGCTGAAAGGTTCGTCCAGCAGCAGGATTTCGGGCTGTCGGGCCAGGCTCCGCGCAAGCGCGGCGCGTTGTGCCATGCCGCCGGAAAGCTCCGACGGATAGCGGGCATCGGCGCCCTGCAAGCCTGTTTCGTCGATGGCTGCGCGCACCCTTGCCCGCTTTTCATCCTTGGCGATATCCGGTTGATGCTTGAAGTCCAGGCCGAACGCCACGTTTTCTTCCAGGGTCAGCCACGGCAGCAGGCTGGGGTCCTGGAAGACGAAGCTGGATCGGGGATGCGGCCCTTTCAGGGGTTCGCCGTTGATCCGTACGCTGCCGCGGTCGGCCTGCTGCAGGCCGGCTAGCACGCGCAGCAGCGAGGACTTGCCCACGCCGCTTGGGCCCAGGACGGCAATGACTTCACCGGGCATGAGACGCAGCGAGAAATTGCGCAGCACCGTATGTGGAGCGGTGCCAGGGCGATGGTAGCCCAGGTGGATATCGTCTGCTTCCAGAATGGCCGCCGCGCTGCGTGTTGTGTTCATGTCGTTAGCTGCGTTATGTGGGGTCGGACCCCGTACGGGGTCCGACCCCTGGCTTGGATTGGCTGGGGTCAGACCTCATGCGGGGTCCGACCCCTGGCTTGGATTGGCTGGGGTCAGACCTCATGCGGGGTCCGACCCCTGGCTTGGATCGGTTGGGGTCAGACCCCGTACGGGGTCTGACCCCTTAGTCCGGCAACAGGTAAAAATCGGCCTTGGTGACGCCGCAATCGGGGCATATCCAATCGTCGGGAATGTCTTCGAAACGGGTGCCGGCGGCGATGCCGTGCTCGGGCATGCCGGCCGATTCGTCGTAGATCAGGCCGCAAGGGCCGCACATCCATTGGCGGCTCATGCTGCGTAGGCCTCCGCGGCTTGCTCCAGCGCATGGATTTCCTTGCGCAAATGCTTGAGCGCCGGCGTGACGATGGCCACGAAAACGGCTTCGCGCAGGCGGCGCTGCGCCGGATGGCGCATCAGGTATCCCTTCGCGCCGGCATGCAGCACGGCCGAGTTCGCTGCCCGCAGAGTGAGTTCCGATGTGGCAAGGCGCAAACGCAACACATCGATGAGCGCGGCGGCGTCGGCGTCTGCCTGTTGGGACAAGCGCACTGCGTTGGCTTTCAATGCGGCCGCTTCATTGGCCAGCGCATCGCCCTGATCATCCAGGAACTGGTTGACGTGAGCGCCGGCGACGTTGCTTTCACGAATGGTGCGCAGCGAGCCGTCGGTCACGCCGAACCCCATGCCGAGCTGGCCCAGCACGAAGGCGGGCTTTATGCTTGCCATGTAGGCCCCGAACTGGTCAGGGTGCGCGAGCACGTCGCCATTGGGGATGAAAACTTCCTTCATGCGGATGTTGAGCGTTTGCGTGCCCTCCAGGCCGGAGAACTCGGGGCAGGGATGCAGGCTCACGCCTTCGGCGTCGCCGTGCACGGCGAACATCACGTAGCCGCCGTCCTCCACCGATGCCGCGACGATGGCAAGATGCGCTTCACCGACATTCGACACCCATGGCAAAGAACCGGATACCATGTAGCCATCGGCATTTCGCCGCGCCTTGAGGTGTATGTTCTCGATGCCCGCCAGGTGCTTGACGGTATTGGACATGCCGGTACCCGCCAGGATTTCGCCTGAGGCCACTGCCCGCAGATAGCGCTCGCGCACGGCTTCGTTCGGCGAACGCAGCAAATAGAGGGCGCAGGTGCTCTGGCACCACACCAGGAAGGCGGTGGAGCCGCACTCGCGGCCCACTTCGCTGATGACATGGATCTGCGGGGCGAGCCCCAGCGCGAGCCCGCCGTAGGCTTTTGGCACGGCTGCCGCGAAGCCGCCGGCGTCGGCCAGTTTGCGAAGGAATTCGATGGGATAGCGTCCTTCCTGGTCCACCGCGGCGCTGATGGGGGCGAGATCCGTCTTGATCAGCGCCGCGACCGAGTCGATCAGGGCATCCGCCTGGGTTGTCGTAGTCATGGCTGGTATTCGTTCGCCGATCAGGCGAATGCGGTGAGCTCGGGGTTGGCGTAAGGCTGCAGCTCGGGATTGATGGGAGTTCGGGCCAGGCTGTTGGCATAGTTGCACAAGGTGGCCAGGCTTACGCCGAGCACGACTTCCAGCGCCTGCTGATCGCCATAGCCGGCGGCGCGGAAGGCGGCCAGGTCCTCATCGGATACCTGGCCTTTCTTTTCGATGACGGCGACGCTGAAGCGCGCCAGGGCATCGAGCTTGGGGTCATCGATGGCTTCGACCTTGCGCAGCGCATCGACCACCGCTTCGGGCATCTGGAGCTTCTTCAGGGACAGCTTGGTGTGTCCGGCAACGCAGAAGCCGCAGTCATTCAGCGTAGCGGCCGTGATCTGGACGACTTCGCGCTCCACCGGGCTGAGACTGCTGCGGCCATTGATGGCGCCAACGACCTGGTAGGTTTCAAGGGCGGCGGGAGCATTGGCCAGCACGCCGATGAGGTTCGGCAGGAAGCCGTTCGCTTTCTGGGCGGCCTCGACGCGCTCGCGGGCGGCTTCGGGGGCGGAATCTACGGTGTGGATTGTAAGGCGGCTCATCAATATACCTGTTTCGAATAAGAGGGCGTTCCCTGGAGTCTATTGAAAAGCGTCGATGAGCAGAACGAACAAAAGCGAATAAGCATATTTCCCGTGTGGTCATGAGCTTATGACTGGCCGGAACCCGTCATAGTGGCGTTTTTCCATCATCGAATTCATTCGGAGCGGAAGGCATGTGGCCTGAAGGCGAGCGCTTCAACAGTTTTACCCATCTTGCAGGCGCGATCGTCGCGCTGGCCGGAGGCATCTTCCTGATCGTTCAGGGCGCGCTGGCGGGAGACCCATGGAAGGTCGTGAGTTTCAGCATCTACGGGGCAATGCTGCTGTGGCTGTACCTGGCCTCGACCCTGTATCACAGCCTGCGCGGACGCGCCAAGCGCATCTGGTGCAAGTTCGATCATTGCGCCATCTATCTGTTGATAGCCGGCAGCTATACGCCTTTTGCGCTGGTCAGCCTGCGGGGCCCATGGGGCTGGTCGCTGTTCGGCACCGTGTGGGGCCTGGCGCTGGTGGGCATCGTGCAGGAGATCTGGCTGGCCCGGGGCTTGCGCGTGTTCTCATTGATACTGTATGTGGCCATGGGCTGGCTTGCCCTCATTGCGGTGGCGCCGCTGGTCGATGCGCTGACGTGGGAAGGCTTTCGCTGGCTGGCCTTGGGCGGCCTGGTCTACACGGGCGGCATCGTCTTCTACGCCACCGACGAGAAATGGGCCTACGGGCACGGTGTGTGGCATCTGTTCGTGCTGGCGGGCAGCGCCTGCCACTACTTCACGGTGCTCGCGTACGTCGCTTGAATTAGGGCCTGTTAACGCAGGGGCCAGACCCCATACGGGGAGGGGTCAGACCCCATACGGGGTCTGACCCCCGCCTCCGCTGTTGACAGCCCTAGCCGAGGATGTCCCGGGAATCCGCCATGGTTTCTATCCTGACCGGATCGAAATGCGTGGTGACATCCAGCACGGGCTCGTGCTGCATGACCCGGCGGCGCGCCTCCACGGCGATGGCATGGCCTTGCTCTATGGTCAGCCGGCCGTCCATCTCCAGGTCGACCTCGACCCATATCATGTCGCCCATCTTGCGGGTCTTCAGGCCATGCACATTGTGTACGCCTGGTGTGGAAACCAGATGCTGCCGTATCCTGGCCTCGGTCTGTTCGTCCACCGCCGCATCGGTCAAGTCGTTGAAGGCGCTGTAGAAGAACTTCCAGCCCATGCGCATGATCATCAGTCCGACGATGAGTGCCGCCAGCGGATCCGCAAGATGAAAGCCGGCCAGATTGGCCAGGATGCCGACTGCGACCACCAGGGAAGAGGCGGCATCCGACCGGGCATGCCATGCGTTGGCGGCCAGCATGGACGAGCGGACGCGCCGGGCGACTCGCAGCAAGTAGCGGAACAGGAGCTCCTTGCACAGCAGCGTAAGCAGGGCGATGGCCAGCGCGATGCCATGCACTTCGGGGACGGTGGCGGGCGTCTGGAGCGCTCCGAAGCTCGACCACAGCATGCCCGCTCCGACGGCCAGCAGCAGGGCGCCCACGGCCAGGGCGGCCGCAGTCTCGAAGCGATGGTGGCCGTAGGGATGCTCGGCGTCGGGCGCCTTTTGGCTATGTTTGTTGGCAAACAGGACGATGCCGTCCGACAGCAGGTCTGACAGCGAATGCAAGGCATCCGCCACCAGGGCCTGCGAATGGGCGAACAGGCCGACGGCCAGTTGGAGGGCGGTCAGCGATAGATTGACCAGGACGCTGACCATGGTGCTGCGGTATCCGGCCACCTGGCGATCGGCATCGAAGCGCATTGCCCCCACCTTCAGTGTTGATGGACCTTAGTTGATCCGCATGCCGGGCCGGGCCCCGGGCCAGGGTTCCAGGATGTAGATGCCGGCATCGACCTTTTCGTCGTTGTGGCTGGCCGCCAGGACCATGCCTTCGGAGACGCCGAACCGCATTTTCCTGGGCGCCAGATTGGCCACGAGCACGGTCAGCTTGTCTTTCAGGTCGGCGGGCGAATAGGCGGACTTGATGCCCGAGAACACCTGGCGATGGCGCCCCTCGCCGACATCCAGCGTCAGGCGCAGCAATTTGTCCGAGCCGTCGACTTCCTGGCAGTCGACGATGCGCGCAATGCGCAGGTCCACCTTGGCGAAATCCTTGATGTCTATGGTTTCGGCCAGTGCTTCGCCGCCCGGTGTCGGGACGGGTTCGGCGGGCGGTTCGAAAAGATCGTCCAGCATTTTCGGTTCCACGCGCTGCATCAGGTGTTTGAACGGCGCGATGCGCTCGGGCAAGGCCGCGGCGTCGGGCCATTGGAAGCCGGCGTCGGCGCCGAACAGGTCTTGCGCCACCCGGGTTGTCAGGACGGGCAGCACCGGAGTCAGCATGACGGAAAGCGCCTTGAAGCCAGCCAAGGCCCGTGAACAGACGTCCTGCAGCGCGGCTTTCTGGTCTTCGGAGGCTGCCCCGATGCCTTTGGCCATGATCCAGGGCTGGGCCGCGTCGAAGGCCTGGTTGATGGCGTCGGCATGGGCCATGATCTGGCGGATGGCGCGGCCGTATTCGCGATTCTCGAAATCCTGGCGGACTTTGTCGGCGACCTGCGTCAATTCCTGGGCGAGCGCCTGCGTGTCGCCCAGATAGGCCAGCTTGCCGTCGAAATGCTTGCTGATGAAGTTGGCCGCGCGGCTGGCGATGTTCACGTACTTGCCGATGAGATCGCTATTGACCCGCGCGATGAAATCGTCGGGGTTGAAGTCCAGGTCTTCGACATGCGAGTTGAGCTTGGCGGCGATGTAGTAGCGCAGCCATTCGGGATTCATGCCGATTTCCAGGTAGCGCAGCGGCGAAATGCCGGTACCGCGGCTTTTGGACATTTTTTCGCCGCTGACGGTGATGAAGCCATGGACGTGCAGGCCGTCGGGCGTCTTCAGGTTGGAAAACTGCAGCATTGCCGGCCAGAACAGCGCGTGAAAGTAGACGATGTCCTTGCCGATGAAGTGGAATTGCTCGGTGTCGCCTTGCGGATCCAGCAGCGCATCGAAATCCAGGCCTTCCTTATTGCAATACGCTTTGAGCGATGCCAGGTAGCCCACCGGCGCATCCAGCCAGACGTAGAAATATTTGCCCGGCGCATCGGGGATGGGGATGCCGAAATAGGGTTCGTCGCGCGAGATGTCCCAGTCGGCCAGGTTCGCTTCGCCGTCGGCGTCGCCTGTGCCCAGCCATTCGCGGGTCTTGGCCAGCACTTCGGCCTGCAGGCGCTTGCTGCCGCTGCGGTTGGTGCCGGTGGTCCAGCTTTGCAGGAATTCAACGCAGCGCGGGTCCGACAGCTTGAAGAAAAAGTGCTCCGACGACTTGAGGACGGGCGTTGCCTTGGTCAGAGTGGAATACGGGCTGATCAGTTCCGTGGGGGCGTAGACGGCGCTGCAGACTTCGCAGGAGTCGCCGTACTGGTCCTTGGCATGGCAGCGCGGGCATTCGCCCTTGATGTAGCGGTCGGGCAGGAACATGCCTTTGACCGGGTCGTAGAACTGTTCGATGGTCCGGGTTTCGATGAAGCCCGCCGCCTTGAGACGGCGATAGATGTCCTGCGAGAGCTCGACATTTTCCGGCGTGTCGGTGGAGTGCCAGTGGTCAAACTTGATGTGGAAACCGTTCAGGTACTGCGGGCGCTCGCTGGCATAGCGCGCAACCAGCGCCTGGGGGGTGATGCCCTCGCTTTCGGCTTTCAGCATGATGGGCGCGCCATGGGCGTCGTCCGCGCCCACGAAATGCACGGTGTGGCCCGACATTCGCATCGACCGTACCCAGATATCGGCCTGGATGTATTCCATGATGTGGCCAATATGAAAGGAGCCGTTGGCGTATGGCAGTGCCGTGGTGACAAAAATCGTGCGCGACATGTGAAAGAGTATTTAAGAAAGTGAGCGGGAGGGTGAAAGGCGATTTTAGGGCTTTCCCGGAGACCTTGCTTGGGGTGAGGCCCTGGGGGGCTTGTGGGGTCAGACCCCGTACGGGGTCTGACCCCGGGCAACAGGGCGGATATGGGTTGCTATGGGGGTCAGACCCCATTCGGGGTCTGACCCCTGGCCAACGGTTTGGGGTCGGACCCGATACCGGGTCCGACCCCACGCTGCTTCCAGCGGTGTGCAATTGTTAAGTTTCGTTTACGCGCTGTCTAATGCGTGGCGCGCTGGGTATGATAAGCGGGCGTTCCGCCCGGTTTCAGGGGATTTCCCGCATTTCGACGTCGGTGACGTCTTTGGTGTTGAACGCGGCCTTGGCGCCCGTGGGGTGGCGGCGTTCTTCCCAGTAGGCTCGTACGCCGAACGGCCTGCCCTTGATGCGGGCGACGACATACAGGATGGCCACGGCGATGGCGGTGGAAACCATGAAAATGAATGCCATGATCATGCCGAAAATCGCCAGCACGAAAAACAGGACACCACGGATAATCTGATTAAATGTATTCATCTTGTTTACGTAGACCCCTTTTGGGGAAAATAATTCCCTCAATCCGCTATTCTTAAGGCTTGATTGCAATTTTGACGCAAGGCCTATTGATATGAGCTTAAATCCTGAACAGGTACTTTCTGCGCTGTCTGAAGTTACTGACCCCGGTACGAAGAAAAAGTTGCCGGTAACCAGCAAGAATACCGAAATCGAGATCGAGGGGGATACCGCAAGTATCACTGTACCCCTCGGTTATCCATTGCACAATGGGGAAGAGGAATTGAGGAAACGTATTGAAACGGCCCTGGCCAGCTTCGGCGCCAAGCTTGGTGTGTTGAAAGTCGCGAGCAAAGTGGAAACCCATGCGGTTCAGGCGGGCCTGCGGCCTTTGCCTGGCGTGCGCAACATTATTGCGGTCGCGTCCGGCAAGGGCGGCGTGGGCAAGAGCACCACGGCGGTGAACGTGGCGCTGGCGCTGTCGGCTCAGGGCGCGCGCGTAGGCTTGGTAGACGCCGACATCTATGGGCCCAGCGTCCCCATCATGCTGGGGCTTTCGGGCCGTCCCCGCATCCTGGACGACAAACGCATGGAGCCTTTGTCGGGCCATGGCCTGCAGGCCAATTCCATCGGCTTCCTCATCGACGGCGACGCCCCGGCCATCTGGCGCGGCCCGATGGCCACCCAGGCGCTGTTGCAACTGCTGACACAAACCGCTTGGTCCGATCTGGACTATCTGATCGTTGACATGCCTCCGGGCACGGGCGACATCGCACTGACCCTGGCGCAAAAAGTGCCTCTCACCGGCGCGGTCATTGTCACTACGCCGCAAGACCTGGCGCTGGCGGACGCGGTAAAAGGTTTGAAAATGTTCCAGAAGGTGAATGTGCCCGTTCTAGGCATCATCGAGAACATGTCTGTCCACATCTGCACGAACTGTGGGCATGCCGAGCCGATTTTCGGAGAGCACGGCGGGCGCGACCTGGCCGCCAAGGAAAACCTGCCCTGGCTGGGATCCCTGCCCCTGCAGCTTAGCATCCGCACGCAGACCGACTCCGGAAAACCCACGGTGGTGGCCGAGCCGGAAGGCGAGGCCGCCCGCGCCTACCACGAGATCGCGCAGCGCATGGCGGTCAACGTGGCGTCGCTGCCGCGCGATATGTCCGGAAAGATCCCCACGGTCGTTGCCAGGAAGATGTGACTGAATGACGAGGGTAGGCGCGGCTTGTCTGTTGGTATTTTGGGGTGTTGCCTTCCAGGCCCGGGCAGACCGCCCGGAAGTGACCATCGACCCGGGCGGCGTGCCGCCGGCGGCCTTGTCGGCCATCAACGGCGCGGTCGAGGCCATCACTCGCCTGGCGGAAGACCAGGACGGCGGCGAGGTTTCACGCCTGCGCCGCCGCGCCCACGAAGCCACCTTGTCGGCGCTTGAAACCCAGGGGTATTTTTCGCCGCGGGTCACGCTCGAGGTCGGCGAGGACTTCGCCGGGGAAACCTGGGACATCACCATCGAGCCCGGGCCCGTCACGCACGTCAGCGGGGTCGCACTGGACTTCAAAGGACAGATCACGCGCCCCGAGTTCAACGGCCGCATCGAGCACCTGCGCGAACAATGGCCGCTCAAAGAAGGCCAGCCCTTCATCAATTCGGCGTGGAGCAGCGCCAAGACGAGCTTGCTGGACGACGTCAGCCGCAAGGATTTCTATTTCGCGCGCCTGGCCAAGACCCAGGCGACCGTCGATGCCGAGGCGGCCAAGGCCGATTTGTCCGTGGAGGTGGAAAGCGGACCGCGGGTACGCATGGGCCCGCTGAAGGTGATCGGCCTCAAGCGCGTGCCGCAGGATCTCATCGAGCGCTATGTCCGATATGAGCCGGGCGATCCTTACGACCAGGATAGGCTGGACGAATGGCAGCAGGCCCTGCAGACGACCGAGTTCTTTCGCGGCGCGTTCGTCACCCTGGACCCGAATGCCGAGACCCGCAAGGAGCTGCCCGATGAAGAGGTGGAGCTTCCGTTGCGAGTGCAGGTGTCCGAAGCGCCGGCGCGGCGGGTCACCACGTCCATCGGGGTGGACAGTGATCACGGGCTGCGTGTGGAGGGCCTCTTCCGGCAGAACGTGGTGTTTGGCCGCGCGGTGTCGATAGAGACCGGGGCAGGCGTCGACAAAGACCGGCAGCGCGCATTTTTCGATCTGCATTTGCCGCCCACGTACAAAGGATACAGGGACAGCGTCGGCGTACTGTTCGAGCATTCCGACATCGAAGGGCTGGACAACCGGCGCGTAGGCCTGGGCTGGAAGCGGCGGCAGGAGCGCAAGGCGGCGGGCGACAGTCGCGTCGAATACGAAACACAATGGGGCCTCGTCGCCGCCCACGACCGTACCCGCATCAGCGGCGCGCCCGGCTTCGAGGTGCCGACGCTCGTGGGCACCTGGCAGTGGCTGCGGCGCGACGTCGATAAGAAATACGACCCGCGGGAAGGCAATCTCGTGGATTTCGGGCTCGGTGCGGGGGTTACGCTGGACAAGGCCGAGCCCTTCTATCGTTCCAGCCTGCGGCTGCAGCAGTGGTGGCCGATCGGCCCGCGCGACGTGCTTACGCTGCGCGGCGAGGTCGGCAAGGTCTGGTCCCAGACCGAACGGCTGCCCCAGGATTTCGGATATCGGACCGGCGGCGGACGTTCCATCCGGGGATATCGCTATCAAAGCATTGGCTTGCAGCGTGGGGACGCCGTGGTCGGCGCCTCGTCGCTGGCCGTCGCGAGCATTGAATACACGCATTACTTTACCGACATGTTCGGCATGAACATCTTCGTCGATGCAGGCGACGCAGCGGAATCGTTCGGAAGCATGAAGATGCACGTAGGCTATGGCGCCGGCCTGGCCGTGCGCACGCCGGCGGGGCCCTTCTTTGTCGATCTGGCATATGGCCAGCGCGATAAGCGCCTGCGGCTGCACTTTTCGCTGGGCATTGCATTTTGAGCACAACGATGAAATGGTTGCGAACACTGGGCATCTGGATAGGACCCGCGATCATCGTGCTGCTGATGGTGATCGGCGGTTTTCTGTATTGGGTGCTGGCGTCCTCGGCGGGAACGCGCTGGGCGCTGGTCACGGCGGCCCAGCAGTTCGATGGAGAAGTGCGGGGCGTCCGCGGCTCCATTTGGCACGGCCTCGAAGTCGATCATTTTTCCCTGTCCTTGCCGGACCTGAGCGTTTCCCTGGACGGCCTGACGCTGCGGGCAAGCTGGCCGGAACTGTTTGACCGCCGGCTGCACGTACAGGAGCTGTCCGCCGACACGGTCAGGGTCGCGATGACGACCGGTGAAGAAGAACCATCCACCGAGCCCTTCCAGATGCCGGCGCTGCCCGTGCGTGTGGCGGTAGACCGGCTTGCGTTGGGCAGCCTGGACTTCCGCCAGGATGGCAATCCGTTGCCGGTGAGCATTGGCGATCTTGCCGCATCGGTTTATGTGGAAAACGACGATGCGCGCCTGTTTTTGGAGAGCCTGCATATCGGACACGAGCAGCTGGACGCCAGCTTCGAGGGCGAAGCCCGCGCGCTGGCGTTGCAGGATCCCTGGCCGCTCGAAGCGCGTCTGGTGACCAAGGCGCGCGGCCTGGTCGCGGACTCGCCGCTTTGCGCACGCCGCTTCGTTCCCACGCTGCCGACCGCAGCAAAGGACGCAACCAAGGACGCAACAGAGACCGCGTCCCCGGAGGATTGTTCGCTGGAGATCGAAACGACGGCCAAAGGCAGCCTGGATGCGCTGCATGTCGTGCTGAAGGGCTCCGGCCAGGACATGAGCCTGGATGCGGATCTGAATCTTGCGCCCAAGGGACCCTTTCCGCTCAAGGACGCGCTGGCAAATGTCACGCTTGCGGACGGATCCTCATTGAAAGGGCGCCTGGACTGGCGAACCAGCGTGGTCGACGGTGTCGTCCAGGACCGGGTCGAGGGCAGCCTGGACACCGATAAATTGAACATCGGGCAGTTGGTGGGGCCGGCCATTCCGGACGCCGTCCTGACGCTGGCGGCGCGCTTCGACGTCGAACTTCGTGATCACAGTGATTTACGCGCAGCGGCGCTTTCGCTGGATATCGGCGAAGGTTCCGCCTGGAACCGGCAGCCCTTGTCCGGCCATGTCAAGACCCGGTTGCAGAACACCGCCGCCCCGGTCTCGATTGCGGACGCGGCGCAAACGGACGACGATGCTCCAAGCGTCGCCGGCCTCGATTGGCGCGCCTTCCTGCTGCCCGAGCTGGATGTTGATCTGCGGCTCGGGAAGAATCACGTGGCGGGCCACGGAACGTTGGGCCTCAGCGAGTCGCACCTCGAGCTGGACGTGCAGGCGCCCGCCTTGTCGGCCTTCTGGCCGGACCTTCCAGGCGGGGCACAGTTGAAGGGCGAGGTGCATGGCGCCATGGCGGCGCACAAAGCCGATGTCCGAGCCCAGTACACGCCGGCGGACAGCAAACGGGGGGAGCTGGGTTCGGCGCCCGTGGACGCCCATGTTGCCGTCGAAGGCGCTTGGGACGAGTCGAAGGGCTGGAGCGGCACGGTTCAGGCGTTGCAGGTGGATCACGCAGACTTCGGCATCCAGACGCGGGTGCCCGCAAAAGTGTCTTTCGCGCCCGGTGCACACGAGCCCGATTGGCAATGGCAGGTGGGCGAGACCCGGATCGACTTCCTGCTGTCCGGATCCACGGTGTTCACGATGGCTCATGGGGCTTCGCGCGGCCGTGGCGCGCACTGGGAAACGCGCGGCGACATCAACCGCCTGGCGCTGACGCCCGCCCTCATCACGCAGATCACCGAAAAATTCGATCTCGAGAAAAAAGAAGAGAACGACAGGGGCGGGGTTTCGCTGCGGCGGGACGAGGCCCGTAAAGCCTCCGAAATCGTATTGGCGCTGGGATGGGACATGAAATTCGACGGCGCATTGCAGGGCAGCGCGCAGGTCCGTCGCGTGTCGGGCGACATCATGGTGCCGGCCGAGCCCTCGTTTCCCCTGGGCTTGGAGGACCTGACGCTGGACCTCACGGCCAAGCGCGAAGGGGCGGCCGTGAGCCGCATCAACGCCGACTTGAAGGTGCGCACCGAAAAAATGGGGCGCATCGCGGCCACTGCGACGACTTTGCTGCATGCGACGCCCGGCGGCGGCATGCGGATAGAGCCGAAGGACATCAAGCGGGTGCACATCGATGCCGACGTGGACGACCTGGGCTGGACCAGCCTCTTCCTGGGCGATGCGATGGAGCTGGGCGGGGCGGTCCAGGCGCGTGTCGATCTGGAAAGCCGCCCAGACGGCAGTTGGAACAGCAAAGGCGACATCACGGGACAGAAACTGCGCGTGATCCGGATCGATGACGGTGTCCGGTTGCTGGATGGAACCCTGGCGGCTCGCCTGGACGGCGAGCGCGTGGTGCTGGACAAGCTCAGCTTTCCGGCGCTCCTGCGCGTGACGCCCAAAGAATGGCGTACGGCCGAATGGGTCGGAACCAATCCCGAGGCCAAAGGAGGAAGCCTGGTCATCAGCGGAGATTGGAACGTGCTCCAGTCGCGCGGGACGATCAATGCGGAGCTGCATCGCTACCCCATTTTGCAGCGTTCCGACCGCTACGCCATGATGAGCGGCAAGCTGGTTCTGGAAGCGGAGCTGCCCAAGATCTCGATCACCGGCAAGCTGACCGCCGATGCGGGATGGTTCGACCTGGACATGCTGGGCGGCATTCCCACCGTGGACGGCGACGTGGTGGTCATCCGGCCTGGCCAGAAGCAGAAGGAACCCAGCGCGCCCATGGATGTTTCCATGGATATCGAGGTGGACCTGGGACCGCGCTTCTACCTTACCGGCTATGGCGTCAACTCCGGCCTGGTGGGACAGATGCGCATCATCATGGCCGACGGCCGGCTAAGCGGCATTGGTGCCTTGCGGACGCGTGGCGGGGCCATCGAGGCCTATGGGCAGCGCTTGCAGCTGCGCCGCGGCACGATCACCTTCCAGGGAGACATCACCAGCCCGGTGCTCGACATCGAGGCCTTGCGCACCGGCCTGGCGGTCGAGGCGGGCGTGCGGGTGGCCGGGACGGCGAAGCGGCCGCGCATTGACCTCGTGTCCTATCCTGCCGTCAGCGAGATCGAGAAGCTGTCCTGGCTGCTGTTCGGCCATGGACCCGACAGCGGCGGAGGCGACGTGGCGCTGTTGTTCTCGGTCGGAAGCTCTTTCCTGGGCGACGGCGAGCCGTTCTATCGAAAGTTCGGCATCGACGAGGTCAGCATGCGCTCAGGCGAACTCGGCGCGGCCGGCAGCATTCTTCCAGTCGAGAGCGTGGTCAGCGGCCTGGACAGCGGCACCAGCGATATCGAGCGCAAGTTCGTGCAGGTCAGCAAGCAGTTGTCTCGGGGCTTCACGGTCAGCATCCAGCAGGCCTTGTCCGACACAGGCACGGTGGGGCGGGTCAGCTACCAGCTGGCGCGGGGCTTGACGGCCGAGTTGACGGCGGGCACGGTGAACGGCCTCGCCCTGGTGTATCGATGGTTTTCAAGGAATTGAGCGGTTTTTGCGTAACAGCCGATGCACTGTCACCTGGTGGGGATAAAATACGCGCCAATGTTATAAGGTAAAGGCTATGAGCATAAAGAGTGATCGCTGGATCCGGCGTACCGCCGGTAGTGGCATGATAGAACCGTTCGAGCCCGGCCAGGTACGCACGGTCGATGGCAAGCGCATCGTCAGCTATGGCACAAGCAGCTATGGCTACGATGTGCGCTGCGCCGACGAGTTCAAGATATTCACCAACATCAATTCCACCATCGTCGACCCGAAGGCTTTCGACGAGAAGTCGTTCGTGGATTTCAAGGGCGACGTCTGCATCATTCCGCCCAATTCCTTTGCACTGGCCCGCACGGTCGAGTACTTCCGCATTCCACGCAGCGTCCTGACCGTCTGCCTGGGCAAGAGCACGTATGCGCGCTGCGGCATCATCGTCAATGTCACGCCGCTCGAACCCGAATGGGAAGGCCACGTCACGCTGGAGTTTTCCAACACCACGCCGCTGCCGGCCAAGATCTATGCCGGCGAGGGCTGCGCACAGATGTTGTTCTTTGAAAGCGACGAGGTCTGCGAGACTTCGTATCGTGACCGAGGCGGCAAATACCAGGGGCAGCAGGGCGTTACCCTGCCCCGAACCTAAGACGCCGACAGGCCCCGGGCTTGCTGGCGGTTCCCGTCCGTCCGTTTTGAATGATCACGCTCCAGGGAGCACTACCCCATGAAATTTCGTTTTCCCATCGTAATCATCGATGAAGACTATCGCTCCGAAAATGCGTCCGGATTCGGCATCCGGGCACTGGCGGCGGCGATCGAGGCCGAAGGCGTCGAAGTGCTGGGTGTTACCAGCTATGGCGACCTGAGCTCATTTGCGCAGCAGCAAAGCCGCGCCAGTGCGTTCATTCTGTCCATCGACGATGAGGAATTCGACGTCGACTCGCCCGAAGACGTGGCCAACGCCATCAAGAACCTGCGTTCCTTCATCGGCGAACTGCGCTTCCGCAACGAAGAAATTCCCATCTATCTGTACGGCGAAACGCGTACGTCGCAGCACATTCCCAACGATATCCTGCGGGAATTGCACGGCTTCATCCATATGTTCGAGGATACGCCCGAGTTCGTGGCGCGGCACATCATCCGCGAAGCGCGCGCCTACCTGGACGGCCTGGCACCGCCCTTCTTCCGTGAACTCGTGAAGTACGCGTCCGATGGCTCCTATTCCTGGCACTGCCCGGGGCATTCGGGCGGCGTCGCTTTCCTGAAGAGCCCGGTGGGGCAGATGTTCCACCAGTTCTTCGGCGAGAACATGCTGCGCGCCGACGTCTGCAATGCCGTCGACGAACTGGGCCAGTTGCTGGACCACACCGGCCCCGTCGCCGAATCCGAGCTCAACGCCGCGCGCATTTTTCACGCCGACCACTGCTTTTTTGTGACCAACGGCACGTCCACATCGAACAAGATCGTGTGGCATGCCAACGTGGCATCGGACGACGTCGTCGTGGTGGACCGCAACTGCCACAAATCCATTCTGCACGCCATCACCATGACGGGCGCGATCCCGGTGTTCCTGCGGCCTACCCGCAATCACCTGGGCATCATCGGCCCCATCCCGCTGGACGAATTCGATCCCGAGAACATCCGCAAGAAGATCGAGGCCAATCCGTTTGCCCGCAATGCAAAGGACAAGCGTCCCCGCATCCTGACGCTCACTCAAAGCACTTACGACGGCGTGATCTACAACGTCGAGATGATCAAGGAAAAGCTGGGCTCGGAGATCGACACCCTGCACTTCGACGAGGCATGGCTGCCGCACGCGGCTTTCCATGACTTCTATAAAGACATGCACGCCATCGGCGAAAACCGGCCGCGCAGCCCGGATGCCATGATCTTCGCGACGCACTCCACGCACAAGCTGCTGGCGGGGCTGTCTCAGGCATCCCAGATCACGGTGCAGGATTCCGAGACGCGCCGGCTGGACCGCAATGTGTTCAATGAAGCCTACCTCATGCACACCTCGACATCGCCGCAGTACGCGATCATCGCGTCCTGTGACGTGGCGGCGGCAATGATGGAGCCTCCCGGCGGAACGGCGCTGGTCGAGGAAAGCATCAGCGAAGCCATGGATTTCCGCCGGGCAATGCGCAAGGTGGAATCCGAGTTCGGCAAGAACGACTGGTGGTTCAAGGTATGGGGTCCGAACCGGCTGGTCTCCGACGGCATCGGGAACCGCGACGATTGGTTGCTGCAGTCGGGCGACGAATGGCACGGCTTTGGCGACCTGGCCGAAGACTTCAACATGCTGGATCCGATCAAGGCCACCGTGGTGACGCCGGGTCTGGATATTTCCGGAACCTTCGCGGAAACCGGGATACCCGCCGCGCTGGTGTCCAAGTATCTGGCCGAGCATGGCGTCGTGATTGAGAAGACCGGCCTGTACTCGTTTTTCATCCTGTTCACCATAGGCATCACCAAGGGGCGCTGGAACACCCTCTTGACGGCCTTGCAGCAGTTCAAGGACGACTACGATCGCAACCAGCCCATGTGGCGCATCCTGCCCGATTTCTGCAAGGAGCATCCTCGCTACGAGAAAATGGGGCTGCGCGACCTGTGCCAGCAGATCCACGAGGCCTATCGCAAGTACGACCTGGCGCGGCTGACGACCGAGGTCTACCTGAGCGACATGGTCCCCGCCATGAAGCCTTCGGACGCCTACGCCAAGATGGCGCACCGCGAAGCGGAACGCGTGAGCATCGACGAACTGGAAGGGCGCGTAACAGGCGTGCTGCTTACCCCTTACCCGCCGGGCATCCCCTTGCTGATTCCGGGCGAGCGTTTCAACAAGCGCATCGTCCACTATCTGCAATTCGCCCGCGAATTCAATGCCAAGTTCCCGGGTTTCGAAACCTACGTGCATGGTCTGGCGCAGGATATGGGACCGGACGGCATGGGCCGTTATTACGTCGACTGCATCAAGGAAGACTAGGGTCTGTCGAGGCTAGGGGGCCGTAACGCAATGTTCGACGTCGCTGTGATCGGCGCCGGGGCGGCAGGCATGATGGCCGCCGCCGTCGCGGGCCAGCGCGGCCTGCGCGTGGTGCTGATCGACCATGCGCGGCGGCTGGCTGAAAAAATCCGGATTTCGGGTGGCGGGCGCTGCAATTTCACCAACATCGGCACCACGCCCGCCAACTTCATTTCGCAAAACCCCGATTTCTGCCGGTCGGCATTGTCTGCCTACACGCCCAGGGACTTTCTCGACCTGATCCGCAAGCACGGCATTTCCTGGCATGAAAAGCATCGCGGCCAATTGTTCTGCGATGAATCCAGCGAAGACATCATCGACATGCTGCGGCGCGAGTGCGAGGCCGGCAAGGTGTCGTGGCGCATGCCGTGCGCAGTGAGCGAAATCCAGCGTGAGGCGGACGGGTTCCGCCTCGCTACAGATCAGGGCCCCATCGAGGCTCGCCAGCTCGTCCTGGCGACGGGCGGCATGGCGATCCCGCAACTGGGCGCCACGGATTTCGCGCTGGGCATCGCCCGCCAGTTCGGCCTGAAAGTCGTGGAGCCGCGTCCCGCGCTGGTTCCGCTGACCTTCGATCCGGCATCATGGGCGCCGTTTTCCGAGCTCAGCGGCGTGGCGCTGGAAGTATGCGTGCGCAGCAAGCCGGAGGGTGGCAAGGCAACGTCCGGCAGGGCGCGCGGCGTGGCACCGGCCGTGTTCCTCGAAGATCTGCTTTTTACGCATCGCGGCCTGTCCGGCCCGGCGATCCTGCAGATCTCCAGCTACTGGAACCCCGGCGAGACCATACATATCGATCTTGCTCATGCACAGGATCTGGAGCGCGAGCTGCTGGACGCGAAGCCCGGCAGCCGCCAGCAACTTGGCACGGTGCTGGCCGGGCTGTGGCCCAAGCGGCTGGCCGAACAACTGCTTGCGACGCTGGATTCCGCCGCGCCGGACCTGGCCACGCGCAGACTGGCCGATGTGCCGGACAAGACGCTGCGCCGGCTCGCGTCGCGCATCCATGACTGGGCGCTCATGCCCAGCGGCACGGTCGGATACAAGAAGGCCGAGGTCATGCGCGGCGGCGTGGACACGCGCGGCCTGAACCAGAAAACCATGGAGGCACGCAGCGTGCCGGGTCTGTACTTCATCGGCGAAGCGGTGGACGTCACCGGCTGGCTGGGCGGCTACAACTTCCAGTGGGCATGGGCCTCCGGGGTGGCCTGCGGGCGGGCGCTGGCAGGCTGACCGCGGCGGTGCCGTTGATGCGGGCGACTTCGGTTCCTGTCCGGAACGCCCGCGCGTCATCGCCTATTCGACGTTGATTTTCTGTTCTTCGATCAAGGCGGCAAGCAGCTTGCGCTCGTCGAGCAGCAGTTGGCGGAACTGCCGGGAGTCCAGCGTTTTCGTTTCCGCGCCCAGGCCGTTATAGCGCTCTTCCACATCCTTGTCAGACAGCGCCTTGGCCAATTCCTTGTTCAAGCGCTCGAGGATTTCGGGCGGTGTGCCCTTGGGCGCCCACATGCCGAACCAGATATCCAGGTCTGCTTCCTTGAAGCCCAATTCGCCCACGGTGGGAGCGTCCGGGAAGAAGGGTGAGCGCGTGGCACTGACGATGCCCAGCAGCTTGACCTTGTTCGTACGGATATGGGGAAAGGCGATGCCCGGATCGCAGACGAAGTCCGCCTGGCCCGACAGGACGTCCTGCAGCGCCGGGGCGGACTTTTCCCTGAGCGACATGAGCCATACCCTGCATTACCTGCTGAAGCTGCTGGATAACATGAAGCTGCTGGACGGCGAACAGCCGGCTGACGAAGAGCGGAAACCGCTTTGAATTCAGGGCGCTTTCGAGTTATTCTTACGGGCTGCTGTTCACATCGAGTGGGAGAGCGCCGGCTTTTCCCCGGCCGCCGAAGGCGCAATTCGCCCAGAATCGCTCAGGCACCCCGTACCGCTCGTGTATTGCTTTGCCTGGGGTCAGACCCCTTTGCGTCAGGGGTCAGACCCCGTACGGGGTCTGACCCCGGGCCAAGCAAGACAGCATTCTGGAGAGACTCAGGCCGCCGCATATTGGCCGGCCGGGCGCCGAAGGTGAATACCCCTTGACCAGGGGCCAACTCTCAGGCAAAAGGACAGAAGGGCGATGCGGCCAGCGTGTTAGCTGGCTTACGTCGTATTTCCATCAGTCGTTTTCCCGTCACCGGAGCCCCCATGTCTTCTACCCTAAAGCAAACCCCCCTGTATGCGGTGCATATCGAATCCGGCGCCAAGATGGTCGATTTCGGTGGCTGGGACATGCCCGTGTCCTATGGGTCGCAGCTCGAGGAGCACCACGCCGTGCGCCAGGATGCCGGCATGTTCGACGTCTCGCACATGCTGAATGTCGACGTGAAAGGCGCAGGCGCCAAGGGCTACCTGCAGCGCCTGCTTGCGAACGACGTCGCAAAGCTGACGGTGCCGGGCAAGGCGCTGTATTCCTGCATGCTGAACCCCGAGGGCGGCGTCATCGACGACCTGATCGTCTATTTCTTTGGGCCTGACGATTGGCGCGTGGTCGTCAACGCCGGCACGGCCGACAAGGACGTGGCCTGGATGCAGAACGTGGCCCGGTCGGGAGGATTCGATGTGCAGGTGCTGCCCCGGCGCGACCTCGCCATGCTGGCGGTGCAAGGCCCCAATGCCCGCGAACGGGTATGGGCTGCTCGTCCGGGCTGGAAGGCCGCAACGGCCGAGCTCCAGCCCTTCACCGGCGTGGCGGTGCCAGACGGCGCGCTAGTGGCCCGAACGGGCTACACCGGTGAAGACGGTTTCGAAATCGTGCTTCCGGCCGCTCAGGCAGAAGCCCTGTGGCGCGACCTTGCCGCGCTCGGCGTCCGCCCCTGCGGTCTGGGCGCACGCGACACCTTGCGCCTGGAAGCCGGCATGAACCTGTATGGCCAGGAAATGGACGAGCAAGTGAATCCGCTGGTCTCGGGCCTGGCATGGACGGTATCTTTCAAGGATGCGGACCGCGGTTTCATCGGACGCGATGCGCTCGAGGCCGCCGAAGTCGACCGCGGCCTGGTCGGCGTGAAGCTGCTGGAGCGCGGGGTGATGCGCGGGCACATGAAAATCCGCAGCGACAAAGGAGACGGCGAGCTCACCAGCGGTTCGATGTCGCCGACCATGGGGATTTCCATCGGCATGGCGCGGGTCCCCGTGGGCGTGCAGCCCGGCGATGCGGTCCAGGTCGAGATCCGGGGCAAATGGCTGCCCGCCCAAGTGGTAAAAATGCCTTTCGTACGCAACGGCAAAGTGATTGCCTGATTCAAGTTCCTAAACACTAATATCAATACAAACGGGGTAACACATGACTCTTCCCACCGATCGCAAATACACATCCTCCCACGAATGGGTCAAGCCCGAAGGCGACCTGCTGCTGGTGGGCATCACCGATACCGCGCAGGATCAGCTGGGCGACCTGGTGTTCGTCGGCGACGTCAACACGGGCGCGCAGCTTACGGCCGGTGAAACCGCCGGCGTCGTGGAGTCGGTCAAGGCCGCCTCCGACATCTACGCGCCGGTGAACGGCGAAATCGTGGAATTCAACGAGGCGCTGAACGATCAGCCCAACCTCATCAACGAAGCGGCTTTCGATACCTGGATCTACAAGCTCAAGCCCGAGAACATGTCCGATATCGACGGCTTGCTCGATGCCGCCGGCTACCAGGCTATTTCCAACGATTGATGGCATTTACCCGCCGCGAACCCGTTTTTGTTTAGGTCGACTATGTTGCGTGAACTTGATCCCCATTCCGATTTCATCCCCAGGCACCTGGGCCCGTCTCCAGCCGATCAGGCAAGAATGCTGCAGGCCATCGGCGCGCCCGACCTTCATTCGCTGATCGCCGAGGTCGTGCCGGACAGCATCCTCAAAAGGGGTGCGCTGAAGCTTCCGGCGGCGCGCAGCGAAGCGGATGCGCTGGCGGAACTCAAGGAAATCGCGGGACGGAATCAGATGTTCCGCAACTACATCGGCCAGGGTTACTACGGTAACCACGTACCCAACGTCATCCTGCGCAACATCCTGGAAAATCCCGCCTGGTATACGGCATATACGCCATACCAGCCCGAGATTTCCCAGGGCAGGCTCGAGGCCCTGCTGAACTACCAGACCATGGTGGCCGACCTCACCGGGCTGGACATCGCCAACGCTTCGCTGCTGGACGAGGGCACCGCCGCGTCCGAAGCCATGACCTTGGCGCGGCGCGGCTCGCGTTCCAAGAGCAAGGTGTTTTTCGTATCGCAGCATTGCCATCCGCAGACGATCGAAGTGGTCCGGACTCGAGCCAGCGGCCTGGACATCGAAATCGTGGTCGGCGATGAATCCCAGGGGCTGCCCGACTGCTTCGGCGTGTTGCTGCAGTATCCGCACAGCCTGGGCGGCGTGGCAGACTACCGCGCCCTCGCTCAGGCCGCGCACGACCAGGGCGCCGTCGTGGCTGTTGCCACTGATCTCCTCGCCTTGGCCTTGCTGGTGCCCCCCGGCGAATGGGGCGCCGACATCGCCGTCGGTTCAGCACAGCGCTTCGGCGTGCCGCTCGGATATGGCGGCCCTCACGCCGGCTTCATGGCCTGCAAGGATGCCTTCAAGCGCAACATGCCCGGCCGCCTGGTAGGCGTTTCCAAAGACAGCCAGGGCGCGCCGGCGCTGCGCTTGGCATTGCAGACACGCGAGCAGCACATACGCCGTGAAAAGGCCACCTCCAATATCTGCACCGCCCAGGTCCTGCTTGCCGTCATGGCTGGCATGTATGCCGTCTGGCATGGTCCCGCGGGCATCAAGCGCATCGCGGAGCGTGTCGCCTACCTGACCGCCTATCTGCGCGATGCGCTGGCCGGCCTGGGTGTTGCCAGCGTCAATGAACAGTTTTTCGATACCTTGCTGCTGAATACCGGCGCGCACACCGCCGCCATCGTCAAGGCGGCAAGGGCGGCGTCCATCAATCTGCGCGTGGTGAGCGACGCCCAACTGGCGGTATCCCTGGACGAAACCGTGACGGTCGCCGACTTGGACGCCTTGCTGCACGTGTTCGCCGCCGGGATGGGCGGCAACTGGACTCCGCCTGCCGATCGCAGTCTGCCGGCGGCGCATGGCATCCCTCAGGGCCTGCTGCGCCAGTCGCCGATACTCTCGCACCCGATCTTCTCGCGCATCCGTTCGGAAACCGACATGCTGCGCTATTTGCGCGGTCTGGCCGACAAGGACTTGGCGCTCGATCGCACGATGATCCCTCTGGGCTCGTGCACCATGAAGCTGAATGCCACGGCCGAGATGATTCCCGTCACCTGGCCCGAGTTCGGCAATATGCATCCCTTCGCGCCTGTCGAACAGGCCAAGGGCTACAAGGAATTGATCGACCGCCTGTCCGCCTCTTTGTGCGAAATCACGGGGTACGACTCCATCAGCCTGCAGCCGAATTCCGGCGCGCAGGGCGAGTATGCCGGCCTGCTGGCCATCCGCGGCTACCATCGCGCCAACGGCCAGCATCAGCGCGACGTCTGCCTGATTCCGTCCTCCGCGCATGGCACCAACCCTGCGTCCGCCCAACTGGCTGGCATGGAAGTCGTTGTCGTGGCGTCCGACGATGAAGGCAATGTGGACGTCGAAGACTTGAAGGCGAAGATCGCCAAGGTGGGCGACCGGCTCGCGGCCTTGATGATTACCTATCCTTCTACGCATGGCGTCTTCGAGACGGCGGTGACGGAAATCTGCGCGCTCGTCCATGACGCGGGCGGCCAGGTCTATCTGGACGGCGCCAATATGAACGCCATGGTGGGTTTGGCGCAGCCCGGCAAGTTCGGTTCGGACGTCTCGCACCTGAACTTGCACAAGACCTTCTGCATCCCCCACGGCGGCGGCGGTCCCGGTGTAGGTCCGGTTGCCGTGCGCTCGCATCTGGCGCCTTATCTTCCGGCCGTGCTGGACGAATCCGGCAGCCTGCCCGAAGGCGCCGAAGTCGGGCCGGTGTCCGCGGCGCCCTACGGGTCGGCCAGCGTGCTGCCCATTTCCTATATGTACATCACGCTGATGGGCGCCGAAGGCCTGCTCGCCGCCACCGAGACGGCCATACTCAATGCCAACTATATCGCCGCGCGCCTGCGGGAACATTACCCCATTCTGTATGCGGGTCCCAACGGCCGTGTCGCGCACGAGTGCATACTCGATGTGCGCCCCATCAAGGACGCATGCGGCATCACGGCGGAAGACATTGCCAAGCGCTTGATGGATTATGGCTTCCATGCGCCTACCATGAGCTTCCCCGTGGCCGGTACGCTGATGGTGGAGCCGACGGAATCCGAAGGCCTGGCCGAACTGGATCGCTTCATCGATGCGATGATCGCCATCCGCCAGGAAATCGCCGGTATCGAGCGTGGCGAGAAGGATACGGAAGACAACGTGCTCAAGAACGCGCCGCACACCGCGCAAATGCTGCTGGTGAATCAGTGGCATCACGACTACACCCGCGAAGAGGCGGCCTATCCGGTCGCCGGCCTGCGCGACAGCAAGTACTGGCCGCCGGTCGCGCGCGTGGACAACGCCTACGGGGACCGCAACCTCATGTGCTCCTGCCCCCCGCTCAGCGACTATGTCGAGAACGAGGCGCCTAGCGAAAGCATGGTTTGATGTAAGGGGTCAGACCCCGTACGGGGTCTGACCCCACGCTGACCCCACGAAAAAAGATCGGGGTCGGACCCTGTTCGGGTCCGACCCCATGTAAAGAAGGTCTGGGGTCAGACCCCATGCGGGGTCTGACCCCTGCGCTTTACGCGACCGTCTTCAAGACCTTGTCTATCGTTTCGAAGATTTCGGTGATTTGCTGTTCTTCGACGATGAGCGGCGGCGAAACGGCGATGATGTCGCCGGTGTAGCGCACCATGACGCCGGCGTCGAAGCATTTTGAGAACACCTCGGCGGCGCGTGCGCCGGGTGCGCCGTCGCGGGGTTTTAGCTCGATGCCGGCGACCAATCCCAGGTTGCGGACGTCGATGACGTGGCGCGCATTCTGCAGATTGTGGGCGGCGTCTTCGAATTTTTGCGACAGGCCCGCGGCGCGCTTGAACAGCTGGTCTTTCTCGTAGATGCTAAGAGTGGCCAGGATGGCCGCCGTGGCAAGAGGATGCGCCGAATAGGTGTAGCCGTGGAAGAATTCGATACCGCTGGCCGCGGCGCTGACGATGGTGTCGTGGATTTCGCGGCGGACCGCGACCGCGCCGGCGGGAACGGCGGCGTTGCTGATGCCTTTCGCCATGGTGATCAGGTCTGGCTTCACGCCGAAGAATTCGCTGGCCGTGTTGGCGCCCAGGCGGCCAAAGCCGGTGATGACTTCGTCGAAAATCAGCAGGATGCCGTGCTTTTCAGTGATGGCGCGCAATTTTTCCAGATAGCCCTTGGGGGGGATCAGCACGCCGGTGGAACCGGCGAGGGGCTCGACGATGACGGCGGCAATGGTGGACGCATCATGCAAGGCGATGATGCTTTCCAGCTGATCGGCGAAGTGTTCGCCCCAAGCGGGCTGCCCGCGTGTATGCGCATTCTTGGACAGGTCGTGGGTATGCGGCAGGTGATCCACATTGGGCAGCAGGGCGCCCGAGAACGTTTTACGGTTGGGTGAGATCCCGCCTACCGAAATGCCGCCGAACCCGACCCCGTGGTAGCCGCGCTCGCGGCCGATCAGACGGGTACGCTGGCCTTCGCCCCGCGCGCGATGATAGGCCAGGGCGATTTTCAGCGATGTATCGACGGATTCGGAACCCGAGTTGGTGAAGAAGATGCGGTCCATGCCTTCGGGCATGAGACGAGCCACCGCCGAGGCGGCCCGAAAGGAATCGGTGTGGCCAAGCTGGAAGCTGGGCGCATAATCGAGCTCAGTGGTTTGCCGGGAGACGGCGTCGATGATTTCCTGCCGGCCGTGGCCGGCATTGACACACCACAGCCCTGCCGTGCCATCCAGCACCGGATGGCCGTCTGCGGCCGTATAGTACATGCCCTTGGCCTTGGTCAGCAGGCGTGGATGCTCTTTAAACTGACGGTTTGCGGTGAAAGGCATCCACAGATTCGACATATCCGGGAGGTTCGCGTTACTGGTCATGGTTTACCTCGACAGGCAAAAACAAAGGGGGGTATGCTTGGGAGCGTTGGAAGGGCTCGAGAATGATTCAGAGCTTTCCTTGATGTCCGCCTATTCTCGTTCGCCCTGGCTTGCAAATAAATATACAGTCGACCAAAATCGATATAACTGTATTGTTTAAAAAATGGCAACTGTGCTGACTGTGAGGTGGGCCAATGCGGTTCTTCGAGCCGATACGTGATCGCAAATACGGGCTGTCCTTGGTGGAGCAGGTCGTCGAGGCGCTGGCAGAGGCGATCCGGCAGCAACTGTTAAGGCCCGGCATGCCGATGCCATCGGTCCGCAAGTTCGCCAAGACGCACGATCTGAGCACGTTTACGGTGTCGGCGGCCTACAGCAGGCTGGTTGCGCAAAACTGGCTGATCGCGCGGCCGGGTTCGGGCTACCGGGTGGCTGCCGCCGGGCGAAGGGAACCGGTGGGCGCATCGCCCGTGTCGGCGTGGGCGCCGCCCAAGATCGGGGCATCCTGGCTCCTGGCGGATATCTTTGCCGATCACTCCATTCCGATCAAATCCGGCTGCGGCTGGCTGCCCGGAGAATGGCTGAACGAAGCCGGTTTGTCGCAGGCGCTGCGCCAGGTGTCCCGGACCAGCCCCAAGCAGCTTGCCGGCTATGGCCATCCTTATGGGTATTTCCCATTGCGCGAACATATCCAGCAGTCGCTCGAGCACCATGGTCTGCAGGTGGGCAGCGACCAGGTACTGTTGACGCAGGGCGCCACGCAAGGGCTGGATATCGTCATTCGCACGCTGTTTCGGCCGGGCGACGTGGTGCTCGCCGAATTTCCCGGCTATGCGAATTTGCTCGAAACCATGCGCCTTGCGGGCCTGCGGGTGCTCAGCGTGCCCCGCAGTCAGGATGGCCTGTGCATCCGCACGCTGGAGGAACTGGTCGCCAAGCACAAGGTGAAAGCGGTGTTCGTCAACACCGTGCTGCAGAATCCCACCGGCGCAAGCCTGAGCATGAACAACGCCTTCCGCATCCTGCAATTGGCGGAACAGTACGGCTACACCGTGGTCGAGGACGACGTGTCCCGCGATCTGTTGCCGGGCATCGGCCCCATGCTGGTTGCCATGGGCGGCACGGCAAGAGTCATTTATGTATCGGGCTTCTCGAAGAGCATCATGCCGTCGATGCGGGTGGGCTATATCGTGGCGAACGCGGAGCTATTGAAGGAGTTCGCCAAGACGAAGATGACGCTGGGGCTGACGACGCCCGAAATGATGGAGCGCACCGTCTACGAGGTACTCAGGCAGGGAAGGCATCAGGCTCATCTCAGGCGTGTGCAGGAGCGGCTGCGCGAGGCGCACGAAGAGCTGGCCGCGTTGATGGACAGCCATGGCTTCGAAGTCTACAGCCGCCCGCAAGCCGGCCTGTTTCTGTGGGCCCGCCCCGCGGGGCAGTGGCGGGAACAGGGTTCGGCGAAGCTGGCGGAGCTGGCACTGAAGGACGGTATATGGCTTGCGCCGGGATCCTACTTCGACCCTGGGCAAGCCGATACCGGATGGATCCGTTTCAACGTGGCTTATTCCCTGCACCGTGCGCTGTGGGCCTTCATGCGCAAGGCCGGCGCAACGGCCTGACGCTTGCCGTGCTTGCTGGGGTCAGACCCCATGGGGGGGTCTGACCCTTTTTCGCGGGCGTATCGGTTTGGCTGGGGTCAGACCCCGTACGGGGTCTGACCCCTTTTCATGGGCGTATCGGTTTGGGATCGGGGTCAGACCCCGCATGGGGTCTGACCCCTTCACGCGTTCCTGCGATAAGTCACGAAGTCGAACGTCAGTCCGTTTTCTTCCGGCTGTACGGAGCGTTCCGCTTCCGCCCACCCTGACGGCAGATCGGGGAAGAAGGTGTCTCCTTCCACTTGGGCGTGCACTTCGGTGGCGATGATTTCGTCGGCGATGCCGAGCGCCGCCTTGAAAACCTGTTCGCCGCCGATGATGCATATGGCTTCCACGTCGCCGCAGGCCCTGATGGCGGATGCCAAATCGGGGTGCACGGTAGCGCCTTCGGCGGTGAAGCCGGGGTCGCGGCTGAGCACCAGGTTGGGGCGGCCGGGCAGCGGGCGGCCAAGCGAATGCCAGGTATTGCGGCCCATGACGATGGGCTTGCCCATGGTGACGCGCTTGAAGTGCGCGAGGTCGGAGGGCAGGCGCCAGGGCAGTGCATTGTCGCGGCCGATCACGCGGTTGGCGGAGTAGGCGACGACGAGTTGGATGCGGGCGTCGGGCATGGGGTTGTGTTCCGTGTGGCGATTCAGGGCGGTCAAACCGCCATGGGGGCGGTCAAGGGCGCGTGATGTTGATAGCCTTCGAGCGAGAAGTCGCCGGGTTCGATTTTTTCCAGCCATTCGGGCTCGTACTTGCCCGTTTCGGCATAGTCCGGAATCCGGTCGGACAGCACCAGTCGCGGCGCGGGGAACGGTTCGCGTGTCAGTTGCTCGCGCAGCATGTCCACGTGGTTTTCGTAGATGTGCGCATCGCCGATGAAATACGTGAACCAGCGCGGCCGGTAGCCGGTGAGGCGCCCGACGAGGTGCAGTAGCGCGGCGCCCTCAGTCAGGTTGAAGGGCGTGCCCAGGCCGACGTCGTTGCTGCGTATGTACAAGCAGAGGGAAATTTCCCTTTTTTCGATGTTGACCAGGAACTGATAAAGCAGATGGCATGGAGGCAGGGCCATTTCCTCGAGCTGGGCCCAGTTCCAGCCATGGAAAAGTATGCGCCGGCTGCCAGGGTCCTTCATGATGGTGTCCAGGCAGGCACGCAACTGGTCGACGGCTTTGTACAGCAGCGCGCTGGTGGCGCCGCCATCGTCGACGAGGCCTATTTGGGTATAGCCGCGAGACAGTGCGTCATCGATCTGGGCGGCGCTATGGGGAAGCCTGGTATCGATGAGCTTGTAGGCAGGCCATTCGCGCCATTGGATGCCGTATACGGGGCCCAGGTCGCCTTCTTCGAGCCGGTAGGGATTGGCCAGCCATTGACGGTTTTCGTTGGCGTTCTGATTCCAGACCTTGCAGCCTAGCGCAGTGAACTCGGCTGCATTCCGATAGGCCCGTAGAAATCCCACAAGTTCGCCGATGGCGGACTTGAAGGCGAGCTTCTTGGTCGTGACGGCAGGAAAGCCTTCCTGCAGGTCGAACCGCATCATCGCCCCGGGAATGCTGCGCGTGCGCACGCCGGTACGGTTGTCCTGCCAGGAGCCGTTGTCGAAAATGTTCTGGACCAAGTCGAGATATTGCTTCATATGCTGTGCTTTTTGCCTTGACTCAAGGTTTCAGTATAGCCAGGAAGGGGGGCAGGCCCCGAATGGAGTCTGACCCCGCGGCTTGCTTGGAATGGGGTCAGACCCTATCCAAGGTCTGACCCCGCGACTCGGCGGATAATGGGGTCAGACCCCGTACGGGGTCTGACCCCTGAACCCCAAGCGCTGGATCAGGCTTCCAGGATCTCGATCGAATGCGTGATTTCGGCGGTTTTGGCCAGCATGGCCGAGGCGGAGCAGTATTTATCGTGCGACATCTTTACGGCTCGTTCAACGGCGGCCGGTGACAAGCCCTTGCCGCTGACAATGAAGGCGAAGTGGATCTTGGTGAACACCTTGGGATCGGTGTCGGCCCGTTCGGCGGTCAGCGTTACCCGGCAGTCCGTCACCGCCTGGCGGCCGCGCTTGAGGATCAATACGACGTCGTAGGCGGCACAGCCGCCCGTTCCGGCCAGCAGCATTTCCATGGGGCGCGGCGCAAGATTGTGGCCGCCGCCGTCGGGTGCGCCGTCCATGGCGGTTACGTGGCCGCTGCCCGTACGGGCAACGAAAAGCATGCCGTCGGGGCCGCCCCAGTCTATCGTGCATTCCATGCTTGTTCCTGATGTGTATCGACAAAAGTACAGACTGAATGTTGACGCATCCGCGGCCTTTGCGCAATTCGCCGCATACCTGCATCCGGCGTAGGGTCATGGGGCCTCGCGTCCGATCGCTCCGGTATCATTCCGCTTGAATATCGCCTTACGATATAAATGCGCTGGAATGAAACGTTCCAGCGGGAGGCGGTATCCGCATCCAAGAGATACACCCGCATGAGCACCATCTCCATATTGCTGTTGACTTTCGTTCTGTCCGTCACCGGCCTGTTTGTTTTCATCTGGTCCCTGCGCCGGCATTTGTTCGATGCCGATCCGGCGGCCGCCAAGGTCATATTTTCCGAAGGAGAGATCGGCAAGGTCGAAGAGCCCGCTGCAACGCCGGCCCAGCACCAGGCCTTGCAGAACGCCGTCGTCCAAGCGCATGATGCGCCTGCGCCGGTGGACGCCGCGACACAGGCACGCGAGCTGGCGGAGCGCATCCGGGCGGATCGCTCCACCGCCTACGTGGCCTTCGTCTTTCTTTCCTGCGCCGTCGCATGGCTGATCCTGGCGTCCGCGGCCGGATTGATCAGTTCGATCAAGCTGCATCAGCCCGACTTCCTCACCGCGCATGCCTGGCTGACTTTCGGACGCATCCGGACCCTGCACCTGAACATGGTGGCCTATGGCTGGGCACCCATGGCGGCGTTCGGCATCGCACACTGGACGCTGCCCCGCCTGCTGAAGACGGAGCTTATCGGCGGCCGATTCGCGCTGCTGGGAGCCATGCTGTGGAACGCCGCCCTGATCGCCGGCCTGGGCAGCGTGGCGGCAGGCTTCAGCGACGGGCTGGAATGGCTGGAGATACCCTGGCAGATCGACATCCTGTTCGTGATCGGCGGGGCGCTCATTGGCCTGCCCCTGGTCTTCACCCTGCAAAACAGGAAGACCGAGCATCTGTACGTGTCCATCTGGTACATGGGTGCGGCCCTGTTCTGGTTCCCCATCCTGTTCCTGGTGGGCAACCTGCCGGGCGTGCATTTCGGGGTGGAGCAGGCCACCATGAACTGGTGGTTCGGCCACAACGTACTGGGGCTTTTCTATACTCCCATCGCGCTGGCCTCGGTGTATTACTTCCTGCCCAAGATCATCGGCCGGCCCATACAGTCGTACAACCTGTCGTTGCTTGGCTTCTGGGCACTGGCGTTCTTCTACGGCCAGGTCGGGGGCCATCATCTGGTGGGCGGGCCGGTGCCGGGCTGGCTGATTACGCTGTCCATCGTCCAGAGCATGATGATGATCGTGCCGGTCCTGGCTTTCTCGGTCAACCAGCACCTGACGATGCGCGGCCACTTCAAGACATTGCTGTATTCGCCTACGCTGCGGTTCATCGTGCTAGGCGGCATGATGTACACGCTCAGTTCGGTACAGGGCTCCTTCGAGGCGCTGCGCAGCATCAACACCATCACGCACTTCACGCATTTCACGGTGGCGCACGCCCACCTGGGCCTGTATGGATTCTTTTCTTTGGTGATGTTCGGCGCCATCTACTTCGTCATGCCGCGCGTCATGGCATGGGAATGGCCTTACCCGCGTCTCATCGCCTTGCATTTCTGGCTGGTGGTGCTGGGCTTCGGCGTCTACTTCGTCGGCCTGTCCATCGGCGGATGGCTGCAGGGCGTGGCCATGCTCGATGCGAGCCGAAGCTTCATGGAGTCCGTCGGCGTCACGATTCCGTACCTGAAGGCGCGCAGCATCGGAGGCGGCCTCATGACGCTGGGTCACTTGGTGTTTGCTTTTCATTTCGGCGCCATGGCGCTGCGATATGGGCACAAGCGCGTGGGTCCGGCGCTCTTTCGCAAACAGGCCGACCCCTTTCCGGCCGCCGGCGTTTCCGTGGCGGCGGACGCTGCGGTGGGGGGCTGAGCATGGAAAACGAATACAAATTGCTGGGGGGCGCGATGGTCACCCTGGCGCTGGCAACGGCGACCCTGGTGATCGTGCCCTATGTGCAACTGTCGGAAGTCCAGCCGTCGCCCGGGCTGAAGCCCTACACCTCGGCGGAATTGCGCGGCCGCCGGCAATATATCGAGAATGGCTGCGTGTACTGCCATACGCAGCAGCCCCGTGCCAAGGCACAGGCGCCCGACTTCCAGAGAGGCTGGGGCAGGGCGCCGGTCGCCGGCGACTATTTCTACGACCGGCCGCATCTGCTGGGCACCATGCGCACCGGTCCCGATCTTCTGAATATTGGCGCGCGCCAGCCGAGCGTGGACTGGAACCTGGGACACCTGTATCAGCCCCGCGCCTACACCCCGAGCAGCATCATGCCGTCTTATCCCTATCTCTTCGAAACCAAGGACAGGGCCGAGGCGGGTGACCGGGTGGTGAATCTGCCGCCCGCGTATGCGCCTTTGGGCCAAGTGGTGGTGGCACGCCCGGAAGCGCTGGACCTCGTCGCCTATCTGCTGGCTCTTGACCGCAGCTATCCGGTCAAGCCGCTGCCCGAGCCGGGCAAATAGCGGGTTGGCGGAGCGGCCGGATGGAACGAGGTCGTCGGAGAACAGGATAATGGATCGTTTGAAAAGGAAAATTCAGGCCCAGTCGCGCGAGATGCCCGAGCCCTATGAGGGCAGCAGGCCGATACCGTTGATCGTGGTCCTGATCGTGGCCGCGGTTTTTCTATGGGCCGTGGGCTATATCGGCTATACATATCAGGCGCACCCCGCCTCGTACGGCGACTGGCGCAGCGCAGCCGATTTTCAGAGCCAACGCGGCGCAGCGCTGGCGGATGGCGCACAGCTGTATGCGACGCATTGCCTGGCATGCCACCAGGCTACGGGCAAAGGATTGCCGGGTGTATTCCCTCCGCTTTCCGGCTCGGAATGGCTGGCGGGGCAGCCGGACGTGGGCATACAGATCGTGCTGCATGGCGTGACGGGCCCCCTGACGGTCGGCGGGACGCAGTACAACGGACAGATGCCGACATTCAAGGACAAGCTGAATGACGAGGAAATCGCCGCGCTGCTGACGCATATCCGGAGCAGCTTCGGCAATGCCGCCGGCGAAGTGGCGGCAAGGGACGTGGCCACCGCGAGACAGGCAAGCCTGGACAGGAGCGCCCCCTGGAATGGCGATGCAGAGCTTGCCGGCTTGCGGTGAGCCGTCATGAGGACCTTGCTCGCGGCATTGCTGGCCTGCTGCCTGGGGTTGGGAGCAATCTCGGCAAAGACCGACGGGTTTACCGTGCTGACCAGTGAGGCGGCCCGGCGGGCGGACATCGCGCACGCGGCCCGGGCATTGCCGGATGCAGTGCTCTTGGACGAGCGAGGCGTAAGCGGGGGGCTATTGGAACGTTTACGCCAGGACGGGCGCATTGCCGTCGTGAACTTCATTTATACGCGTTGTGTATCGCTGTGCCTGGCCATGGGCACGGAGTACCAGCGCCTGCAGTCAGACATCCGGCGGCTGGGCCTTGCAGACCGGGTACGGCTGCTGAGCATCAGCTTTGATCCGGCGGACACGCCGGATCGCCTGGATCGCTACGCGCGCGGCATGCATGCGGACGCAGACATCTGGACCTTTGCGATGGCACCGGACGCCGCTCAATTGAGGGCCTTGCTGAGTGCCTTCGGTATCGTGGTGATTCCGGCACCCTACGGCCAGTATGAACATAACGCCGCGTATCACCTTGCTTCGGCGGACGGCCGTCTAGAGCGCATTGTCGACCTGGAAGAGACGGAACTGCTTCTGGACTACCTGCAGCGGTCGGGACGGGGGCCGGCATGAGCGGCCCGAACCGCGTTGGCCGGTTTTACCTCATTGCCGCCGCACTGCTGCTTGCAACGGCATGGGCGCTGGACGGCGTCCTGACCCGAACCATGACCTTGCATATGCTTGTGCACATCCCCATGCTGATCGCCGTGGGCGCATGGGTGGCCCTGGGCTTATTCGCGATGGGTTTGAGCAAAGACAAGAGATCGGGGCCTGCATTTGCCGCGTATGGCAAATATAATGAACATGGCCTGCCGGGCTTGCTGCTCTTCAGCTTCATAGGTGCCTACTGGATGATCCCTCGGTCTCTGGACGACGCGTTGCTGTCCGCGGGATCCATAGGGTTCAAGTATGCCGTGCTCATTGCCGCCGGGATGCTGTTGACCGATTCCCTGCGACGGGCGAACGCCGTCATTGCCGTGTTTTTTCTGGGCAACTTTTCATGGATGACGGCGATCGTGGGGCTGCTGTACCAGGAATATCCCGTCCGCTTGTGCAATGCCTATTTGCTGAGCGACCAGGAAATGGCGGGCCGGGGGCTGGTCGCCTGGGCGGTCCTGCTGCCCGTGGCCTGGTTTTTGATTGAGCGCCGCCGTCCGGGTTCGTTTTTTGCCGGGACGGATGGCCATACAGGAAAAGGAAATACCCATGCAGATGGTCGGAAGTAGTGTAGGGGTCAGACCCCGTACGGGGTCTGACCCCACCGTCAACGGGTCTGACCCCGCCAGCATGGGGTCTGACCCCGTACGGGGTCTGACCCCCATCGACAAACTGCTCTCGGAAATCGGGCGGGCGGTGCAGGTGCTGGACGGCTCCGTGCATGCAAGCCGACCCAATCCCGCAGGCAAGTACAGGCCGGACGACGACGCAACCGCCTTGACCCCCGAAGAGCAGCGCCATGCCGCCGGACTGATGCGGGTAAACCATGTGGGCGAGATATGCGCCCAAGCCTTGTATCGAGGCCAGGCACTGTTTTGTCGCGATGCAGCAATTCGTGATGTGCTCTACGACGCCGCCGCCGAGGAGGTCGACCATCTGGCATGGTGCAGGCAACGCCTTGACGAACTCCGCAGCGGACCGAGCCTGCTCAATCCTCTCTGGTATGCGGGCTCGTTCGCATTGGGAATGGCTGCAAGCCGGGCGGGGACCGGCAAGAACCTGGGCTTCATGGCGGAAACCGAAAGGCAGGTGGAGCAGCACCTGGACGGCCACCTGACCGATCTGCCAAAGACAGACGAGCGTTCGCGCAGCATCGTGGTCCAGATGCGCGACGATGAAATCGAACATCGCAACACGGCCGAAACGCACGGCGCCGACGTCTTGCCCGCGCCCGTCAAGCTGGCCATGCGTTTCATGTCCAAGGTCATGACGGTCACTGCGTATCGTCTTTAGGCCGCGCATGCGGACTTGTAAGCGTATCGAAACTAGGGTAAACTCTGAGTTACGGTGAAACTTTTTTGTGAGCGACTTTTTGCAAAAAGGCCACAAACTAAAAAAGTTACATCTTTACAGCGGTTTTTTCTTGCAATGCACAAATAACCGCTATATACTTTAGTTATCGGATGTCGCAACGTGATTGCAAAGGGAAAACCCCAGTCACGCGGTCTCGAGCAAATGCTCTAGTAGCCCGGCATGCCAAGGTTGTCTCCTCCACCCTCCTCCTTTGGTGGATTTAGCCCGAGATCTCACGATCTCGGGCTTTTTTTTATCTTTTTCAGTCGCTTAGGGCCGAAAGCCCATGGCGCCAGACGCGCTTTTATGCTTACATTTCTTGTTGCATTTTTTACGCAACCAGAACGCGCTCTGTTACAAATAGGGTCGATAATGTCAATGCCTTAACGTCTATAGGGATTACGTGATTTCTCTCAAGCTCTGGGAATCGTTCACCTGGTTTTATATCTGTATTGTCGCGTTCATGGTCGGGGGCCTGATCGTGGCGTCCGAACGCTGGCACGGCGTCTTTACAGGCGATTCCGACATGCACAAGCCGCAGGCGATGCACTCGCGCGCCGCGCCGCGCGTCGGGGGGCTGGCCGTGGTCGCCGGCAGCCTGGCCGGGCTGCTGGTGCTCGGCCCCAGCAACATGACGCTCACCTGGCTGTGGCCCGTCTTGTTCGTGGCGGCCATGCCGGTGTTCGTTGCGGGGCTGCTCGAAGACATCACGAAGGACGTAGGGTCCGGCAAGCGGCTGCTGGCTGCATTCGCCTCGGCGGCGATCGCATGGTGGCTGCTCGGGGGCGTTTCGCGGGTGGGCTGGAGCTGGGCCGATTGGCTTTTGTCATTCTGGCCGGTGTCGCTGATGTTCACCATGGTGGCGGTGGGCGGCTGTACGCATGCGCTGAATATCATCGACGGCATGAACGGCCTGGCGGGCATGATCGCAACGCTCATGGCGGCATCGCTGGCGCTGGTCGCCCTGCAAGTGCAGGACATCCCCATTTTCCTGATTGCCGCGGCGCTTGCATCCGCCACCCTGGGCTTCCTGGTCTGGAATTTTCCCTTCGGCAGGGTGTTCCTGGGCGATGGCGGCGCCTATTTCCTGGGATTCATGCTGGCCGAACTCGCCGTGCAACTGGTGGTGCGCAATCCCAGCGTGTCGCCTTTCTATGCGCTGGCCGTTCTTTTCTATCCGGTTTTTGAAACCATGTTCTCGATCTGGCGCCGTCGCTTCAAGCGCGGCACGCCGGTGGACCAGCCCGACGCGCTCCATCTGCACCAGCTCGTTTTCCGGCGCCTGGTCCGGGTCACGTTCAGCCGCGACCGCCGGCACGCCGTGCCTGCGCTTTGCAATGCCATGACGTCTCCGTACCTTTGGTTCCTGGCGCTCATCGGCCTTGTGCCTGCCACCATCTGGTGGGACAACGCCTGGGTGCTGTGCGCGAGCATCGCGGCGTTCTCCCTGGCCTATCTGTGGCTGTATGCGCGTCTGGTGTCCTGGCGCCGGCCTTCCTGGTTGCTGTTGCCGTCCATCGGGCGCAACGTCAGGCGCAAATAGCGTCGCAACCTTCTTATTTCTTCTTTAAAGCGCGCAGCGCGGGAGATGCAAAGTGCAGATTCAAGACGTGAAACTTGCGGTCGTCGGCCTCGGTTATGTGGGGTTGCCTCTGGCGGTGGAGTTTGGCAAGAAGCGCCCGGTATTGGGCTTCGACATCAACCTGCGCCGGGTGGCCGAACTCAAGGAAGGCAGGGATCACACCCTTGAAGTCGAACCCGAAGAACTGGCGCAGGCGAAGCATCTGGAATTCACGCACGAGGCGGAGCACCTGGCCCGCGCCAACGTGTTCATTGTCACCGTGCCCACGCCCATCGATGAATACAAGCAGCCCGATCTCACTCCGCTGATCCGCGCCAGCGAAACCATCGGAAAGGTGCTCAAGCGCGGCGACATCGTCGTCTATGAATCCACCGTTTATCCGGGCGCCACCGAAGAGGTCTGCGTGCCCGTGCTCGAAAGCATATCCGGGTTGCGGTTCAACGAAGACTTTTATGCCGGCTATAGTCCCGAGCGCATCAATCCGGGCGACAAGGCGCACCGCGTATCGACGATCAAGAAAGTGACCGCCGGATCCACCCCCGACGTCGCCGACCTCATCAATGAGCTTTATGGCGAAATCATTGTCGCGGGCACCCACAAAGCGCCGTCCATCCGGGTGGCCGAGGCCGCCAAAGTCATTGAAAACACCCAGCGCGACGTCAACATCGCATTGATCAACGAACTTGCCTTGATCTTCAACAGGCTGGGCATAGATACCCAGGCGGTTCTGGAGGCGGCGGGCACGAAATGGAATTTCCTTCCCTTCCGGCCGGGCCTGGTGGGCGGGCACTGCATTGGCGTGGATCCGTACTATCTCACGCACAAGGCGCAGTCCATCGGCTACCACCCCGAGATCATTCTTGCCGGGCGGCGCCTGAACGACTCCATGGGAAGCTATGTGGTGTCGCAACTGGTCAAGGCGATGACGAAGCGTTCCATCCAGGTGCAGGGATCGCGCGTGCTGGTAATGGGGCTGACTTTCAAGGAGAACTGCCCCGACCTTCGCAATACGCGTGTCGTCGACATCGTTCGCGAGCTGGGCGAATACAACATCGAGGTCGATGTCTACGATCCGTGGGTCGACGCTGACGAAGCCGTGCGCGAGTACGGCATCACGCCGGTTGCGGATCCCCACGCGGGCGCCTACGATGGAATCATTCTCGCCGTCGCCCATCATCAGTTCGTCGGCATGGGCGCCACCGCCGTCAAGGCGCTGGGCAAGCCCGACCACGTGCTGTACGACTTGAAGTACGTGCTTTCGGCCGACGAGGCCGACATTCGCCTTTGAGGGCGCAGCATCATAAAACGTCAGAAAGGTCTTGTCATGAATAATCGATATCAGGAAGTCACTACACAGTTGCAGGCAGAGCCCAAAGCGTGGCTGATCACCGGATGCGCCGGCTTCATAGGCTCCAATCTGCTCGAAGCGCTTCTCGTGATGGGGCAGAAGGTCCGCGGCCTGGACAATTTCGCAACGGGCTATCGGCACAACCTGGATGAGGTCCAGAAAACCGTGACTCCCGAGCAGTGGGCGAATTTTTCATTCATTGAAGGCGATATCCGCGATTTCGAAACCTGCCGGAAAGCAGCCGAGGGCATGGATTTTGTCCTCCATCAGGCCGCGCTGGGTTCGGTGCCGCGCTCGCTGAAGGACCCCATCACGACCAACGAGGTCAACGTAGGGGGCTTTCTCAACATGCTGGTTGCGGCGCGCGACGCCAAGGTTCAGGCTTTCGTCTATGCCGCATCCAGTTCCACCTACGGCGATCTCGAAGAACTGCCCAAGGTCGAAGAGCGCATCGGCAGGCCTTTGTCGCCTTATGCGGTCACCAAGTACGTGAACGAACTGTACGCCGATGTCTTCACCCGCTCGTACGGCTTCGGCAGTGTGGGCTTGCGCTACTTCAATGTATTCGGCAAGCGGCAGGATCCCAATGGCGCTTATGCCGCCGTCATCCCCACCTGGATTGCCGCGATGATACGCGGCGAAGATGTCGTGGTGAACGGCGATGGCGAAACCAGCCGCGATTTCTGCTTCATCGACAATGTCGTGCAGGCCAACATCCTGGCGGCGCTGGCTCAGCCCGAAGGCGTCAATCAGGTCTACAACGTGGCGGTCAACGCCCGGACGAGCCTGAACGAACTCTTCGACTACCTGGCCAAGGCGCTGGGCAACAACGGTATCGTGTACGACAGGCAACCCGTGTACCGGGATTTCCGGGCGGGCGACGTGCGCCACTCGCAGGCCGACATCAGCAAGGCCAAAGAGCTGCTGGGCTACGAGCCCATGCATACCATCGTGCAGGGGATCGAAGTCGCCATGCCCTGGTACACGCAATTCTTGCGTTGATTTGAAAGCCCTAAAACAGCGGTTGTCGACGCTGCATTCCGACCACAGGCGCATTGCCCAGGGGGCGATGCGCGTGGCTTTTTTCCTGCTGCTGGGCAAGGCTGCCGGCGCATTCAAGGAAATGGCGGTGGCGTATCGCTACGGCATCAGCGATGCGGTGGACGCCTATCAGTTCACGATGACGATGGCCAACTGGCTGCCCATCACGGTGGTGGGCGCGCTGTCGGTTGTGCTGATCCCGGTGCTGGTGCGTGCGCGCAGCGAGACGCGCCCGGAAAGGGCGCGCTTCATGGGCGAGCTGCAGGGGTGGACGATTGCCTTCGGCACAGTGCTGGCGGTGGCCTTGTATGTGGCGTGGCCCTGGATCCTGCAATGGGTGGGTGCCGGGCTTACACCGGCGGCATCGCGCATGAGCGCCGAACTGATGCTGGCTTTTGCGCCCGCGGCGCTGCTGACCCTGATGACGGGGATCAGCGCCGCGCGCTTGCGCGCGCGCGAGCGCCATATCAACACCCTGCTGGACAGCGTGCCGGCGGTCGTGATCCTGGTATGGGTCATGCTGGCCGGCGTCGTGACCGAGGTCGGTCCCCTGTTGTGGGGCACGCTGGTGGGCTACCTGATCCAATCGGTCTGGCTGTTCTGGCTGGCGTCCCGCGCCGACGGCATGCGAGGCCGGCCCGCCCTGACATTCAAGTCCCATCATTGGCCCGAGCTGGTCAAGGCAGCGGGCGTCATGCTCATCGGTCAGGTGGCCATGAGTTTCGTGGGACCCATCGACCAATACACGGCGGCCAACCTCGGCGCGAACGCCAACTCGACGCTGGGCTATGCGGCCCGGCTGCTTTCCCTGCTTCTTGGTGTCGGAGCGGCGTCGGTGGGACGCGCGGCATTGCCGGTTCTGGCGGATATCCAGCAGCGCGGCGATGCCGAAAGGGCGCGCACGACGGCGCTCAAGTGGTCGGCGCTGATGCTGCTGGCCGGCGGCGCAGTGACGCTCGTGGGCTGGGTGCTTGCCCCCTGGGGCGTGGCGCTACTGTTCGAGCGCGGGGCGTTCTCTGCGCAGGATACGCAGGCCGTGGCGCATGTATTGCGCTGGGGGCTGCTGCAAATGCCGTTCTACTTTGGGGTGCTGATACTGGTCCAGCTGCTTGCCAGCCAGAATCGCTACCGCATCATGGCCGCGATCGCCGTGGCCAATTTCGCGCTCAAGGCGGCCCTGAACCCAATCCTGGCGCCGTCGATGGGCGCCGCCGGCATCATGCTGGCCACCAGCATCATGTATGCCTTGTCGTACGCCTGCTACGTGCTGGTCGCGCTGCGCAGGCCATAAGGTTCATGGACGCATGCGTCCAGCATTCTCTTTTCATGGATATAGGTATTGTTTTGAGTAAGCCATCCGTTCCCGCCCATCTGATGATTTTCATCCATTCCCTGAGCGGCGGAGGGGCCGAACGCGTGACTGCCGACATCAGCGCGTACTGGGCCGACCTGGGCTGGAAAGTGACGGTGGTGACGCAGGCGAGCGCCGACACGGACGCCTACGCCTTGCATCCGCAGGTCAAGCGTCACGTGCTGGGAACCGCCGGAGCGTCGAGCGGCGGATTGAGCGGGATGCTCGCGAATCTGCGTCGCGTCTGGCGGCTGCGGCGCCTGATCAAGCGGCTGCGTCCTTCGGTGGTTCTTGGCATGATGACGACGGCCTCGGTGCTGGCGGTCGCCGCCGCGCGCGGGTTGAAATGCCGTGTCATCGCCACCGAGCATACGCACCCGCCTTCTCAGGAGCTGCCTGAAATCTGGCTGCGCTTGCGCCGCTGGGCCTATCCGCAGGCGGCTGCAGTGGTGGCGCTTACCGCTGGCACTGCGCAATGGCTGCAAGAGCACGTGCCGGGCAGCCGGCTTGCCGTGATCCCCAATGCGGTGCGCTGGCCCATAGAAAGTGCGGAGCCGCGCCTGGAGCCGCCACGGCGCAATGGGCGCTTTCGCCTGCTTGCGGTAGGCAGGCTGCATCCGCACAAGGGCTTCGATCTCCTGGTCACCGCGTTTCAGGAGATCGCCGACCATTTTCCCTTGTGGGATCTCGTGATCCTGGGAGAGGGCGAAAGCCGGGAGGCGCTGCAGCAGCAGATCGACGCCGCGGGACTGTCGGCCCGCGTGAGCATGCCTGGCCGGGCCGGCAATGTGGCCGACTGGTATTTGCAGTCCGATCTGTATGTGCTGAGTTCACGGGTCGAGGGGCTGTCCAATACGCTCATTGAATCCATGGCCAGCGGACTGGCTCCGGTGGCCTTCGACTGCGAGACGGGGCCGCGCGAAATCATCCGCGACGGCATCGACGGCGTGCTGGTCCAGCCGGCGGGCGATGCGGAGGCGCTGGCGGCGCACTTGTCCGATATGATGGCGCATCCAGAAAAGCGCGAAGCCTATGCACGGCGCGCCGTCGACGTGCGCGACCGGTTTTCGGTGGCGCGGGTGATGGCGCTGTGGGGAAATCTATTATGTGTGGAATCGTAGGAATCTGGGGAAACCTGCCCGAAAAGCGGCCCATCGTCGAGCAAGGCTGCGGGCGCATGCGGCATCGCGGCCCCGACAGCCAGGGCTACTGGGAGGACGCCCAGGCGGGCGTCGCGCTTGGGCACGTTCGGCTGGCCATCCTGGACCTGAGCCCCGCAGGGCATCAGCCCATGATATCCGCCTGCGGGCGCTACGTGCTGATACTCAACGGTGAAATCTACAATCATCAGGAGCTCCGGGCCCAGCTGGAAGCGCAGGGCAGGGCGCCCGCGTGGCGCGGTCATTCAGACACGGAAACCGTGCTGGCGGCCTTTGCGGCCTGGGGCATCGCCGCTTCCCTGGCGGGCATGACCGGCATGTTTGCCATCGCGCTGTGGGACCGGCAGGAGCGCTGCCTGAGCCTCATGCGGGACCGCATGGGAGAAAAGCCCCTGTACATGGGCTATGCGGACGGGAATTTCGTCTTCGGTTCCGAGCTCAAGGCCATGACCGCGATTCCGGGCTTCGACGGACGGATCGATCGCCGCGCCTTGTCCTTGTTGCTGCGCCATAACTATATTCCCGCCCCCTACAGCATCTACCGCAGCATCGGCAAGCTGCCGCCGGGGCAGTGGCTGACGTTGACCGAAGCCGACTTGCGGTCGCGGTCGCTGCCTTCGGGAACCGTGTATTGGTCCGCCGCCGATGTCAGCGCGGCGGCGCGCGGCAATATGCTGTCCTTCGACTCCGACAGTGCGGCGGCTGATGCGCTGGAGGAGGTCCTGTCGACAGCCGTGGGCCGGCAGATGATCTCGGATGTCGAGCTGGGGGCGTTTCTATCCGGCGGCATCGATTCGTCCACGATCGTCGCGCTGATGCAGAAGCGTTCATCGCAGCCCGTGCGCACCTTCGCCATCGGCTTCGACGACCCGGCCTACAACGAAGCCCAGCATGCCAAGGAGGTCGCGCGCCATCTCGGGACGACGCACACCGAAATGTACGTCAGCGCGGCGGATGCCCTGTCGATCGTGCCGCAGCTTCCAACGATGTACGACGAACCTTTTGCCGACTCATCGCAAGTGCCCACGGCGCTGGTCATGCGCATGGCGCGGCGGCATGTCACGGTGGCCTTGTCGGGCGACGGCGGCGATGAGCTGTTTTCGGGCTATTCGCGCTATTTCCGCGCCGCTGGCTGGTGGCATAAGCGGCAGCGCTTGCCGCAATTCACCCACGGCGTGCTGGCTGCCGCCGCCGGATCGGCTGCGGCCCTGATGCCGGCGGGGCGCCGTCGCGATCGTTTCGAGAAGCTGTCGGAGGTCTTGGCGGCAGACAGCCAAGGCGTGTTCTACCGGCAGTTCGTATCGTATTGGAAAGATCCGGCTCAAGCGGTGATAGGCGCGGAGCTGCCCGAGACCTGCTTCGACGATCGCATCGGCGACGGCCTGCACGAGACCATGTCCCTGCTGGATATCCTGAGCTATCTGCCGGACGACATCCTGGTCAAGGTGGACCGGGCGGCGATGGCTGTCGGCCTTGAAACCCGCGTCCCGATGCTGGATCACCAGGTGGTGGAGTTCTCCCGCCGCCTGCCGCTGTCCTACAGGATACGATCTGGGCAGGGCAAGTGGCTGCTGCGCCAGGTCTTGTACCGCCATGTGCCGCAGGCTCTCGTCGATCGGCCCAAGAAGGGCTTTTCCGTCCCTTTGGCGAGCTGGCTGCGCGGACCGCTGAACGAGTGGGCCAATGCCTTGCTGGACCCTGCGCGGCTGAACCAGGAGGGCCTGTTCCATGCCGAGCCCATCCTGAGAAAATGGCGCGAACACCAACAGAACAAGCAAGACTGGAGCACCCATTTGTGGAGCATCCTGATGACGCAGGCATGGCTGGATTCCGTCCGTGCCGCCGACGTGAGGCCCTCATGAAAATACTGTTCTTCGTCAGCTCCATGCATGCCGGCGGCGCGGAAAGGGTTGCCGCTACCCTGTCCAGCGCATGGGCGCGGCGCGGCGACAGCGTGACGCTGGTGCCCACTTATACCAAGAAAGGCACTTGCTTCTATCATCTGAACCCCGCTGTGCGCCTGGTCTGGCTGGCGGACCGCATGAGCTGGCTGGGGCGCAAGACGCTGCCCAGCCTGAGCAAATGGTTCACGATCCGGCGACTGATCCGGGAGGTCCAGCCGGATGTCATTGTTTCGTTTCTGACGAACGTGAATGTCGTCGTACTGTCGGCCACGCGCGCGATGAAAGTCCCGGTGATCGTCTGCGAGCGCACGAATCCGGCATTCAGCAGCAGCGCCGGCGATGCGCTGAAGCGGCTGCGCCGCGCACTGTATCCCCGCGCGACCACGGTCGTGCTGCAGTCGCGGGACAGTGTCGACGTCTTTCGCGGCATGGTCCCGGGACTCAAGGACGTTGCGGTCGTGCCGAATCCGCTGCCGCCCAATATCGATGAGGTACGGCAGCCCGAGATGGTGGCCTGGCCGCGCCGCTATCGGCTGCTGGGCATGGGCCGGCTGGTGCCCAGCAAGCGTTTTGGGGATCTTATCCAGGCGTTTGCAGCCTTGGCAGAGGCCTATCCCGAATGGGATCTCGTCATATGGGGGGAAGGTCCCGAAAGAACGGCGCTAGAGCAGCTCATCCAGGCCACCGGCCTTGCGTCCCGCATTTCCTTGCCGGGTCGCACCGAGCAGCCCTGGGAAGAAGTCATCAAGGCGGACGCGTTCGCCATGACTTCCGAAGTGGAGGGCTTTCCGAACGTGCTTCTCGAAGCCATGGCTTTAGGACGGGCATGCGTCAGCGTGGATTGCCCCAGCGGACCGCGTGAAATCAGCGAGGACGGCAAGTATGCCTTGCTGACGCCGCTGGGCGACCAGGCTGCGCTGTGCAAGGCCCTGGAGCAATTGATGAGCGACCCCACGCTGCGCGACGTCATGGGGCGGCGTGCGGCAGCATCCGTGCGCGAACGCTACGGCCTGCCCGGCATACTGGATCAATGGGACGCGGTGTTCGCTCGCGCCTTGCCCCAGCCCGCCCTGGAACGGTCCGCATGAGTGCCGCGCAGCTTCAGCGCGCGGCCCTGCGCGTCGTCCACATCATTTCGGGCCTGGGTCAGGGCGGCGCCGAGACAGTGCTGCATCGGCTTGTCACGGCGCCTGGTCAGGTGGACGAGCATATCGTGATATCGCTGGGTGATGACGATGTCTTCGGTCCGCGCCTGCGCGACGCGGGCATTCCGGTGCATGCCCTGCACATGAAAGGCGGCGGCGCCTTCAAGGGCGCCTGGAAGCTGTTCCGACTGCTGCGCGACCTGCGGCCCGATGTGGTCCAGACATGGATGTATCACGCCGATCTTCTGGGCGGCGTCATCGCCAGGCTGGCTGGGATCAAGGCGGTGTCCTGGGGCATACGCAACTCGGGGGCGGATCTGCACAAGGGCAGCCGGTCCGCCCGGACGCTGTCCAGGATTTGCGCGATGCTGTCCGGGCTGGTGCCGCAAGTCATCGTAAGCTGCGCGCGGGACGCGGCGGAGCGCCATCGCGGCTGGGGTTACCGGTCCGATCGCATGCTGGTCATTCCCAACGGCTATGATTTGTCGCGCTGGCAGCCGGACGCTGCAGCTCGGGCACGGGTTCGCGAGCAATGGGGCGTGGCGGACGGCATCCCGGTGATCGGGTCGGTGGCACGCTGGAATCCCCTGAAGGATCACGCCAACCTGATCCAGGCCTTTTCCTTCAGCCTGAAGACGCATCCGGGGATGCGCTGCATACTGATCGGGGACGGCATCGACGAAAGCAATGCCGAACTGGTCGGACTGCTGGAGCGCCATGGCGTGCGAGGCCAGACGATACTGATGGGCCGGCGCGACGACGTGCCGGCGCTGATGAACGGCCTGGACGTCCATGTATTGTCGAGCCGCGCCGAAGGGTTTCCGAACGTGGTGGCCGAAGCCATGGCCAGTGGCGTGGCATGCGTGGCGACCGATGTCGGCGATGCCGCCGAAATCATCGGCGATGCTGGCTGGATGGCGCCGCCGCGTGATCCACGGGCCCTTGCGCATGCCATCGACGAGGCGGTGCGCGATCTCTCCGCGCCAGGGCATGTCGGCCGGCTCCAGCGGGGGCGGGACAGCGTGGCGGCGCGCTACAGCTTGCAATCCATGGTGGGGGCGTATCACATGGTCTGGAAACGATTGGCAGCGGATTTTCCGCGCCGGAGGCGGCCGTCCGGCACGCCCAGGACGCCCGGACGGCCGCGGCTGCTGTTCGTGGTGAACAACCCCGCCTTCTTTTTGTCGCACCGCTTGCCGGTGGCGCTGGGCGCGCGGGAAGCGGGCTATGACGTTCATGTGGCCACGATGGAGGGGGCCGCCGTCACCGCCATCACCGCACAAGGCTTTCCGCACTACGCGATTCCCATGTCGCGCAGCGGGCGAAATCCCATTGAGGAACTCCAGACGCTGCTCGCGCTCTGGCGCCTGTTTCGCGGCTTGCAGCCCGATCTCGTGCATGCGGTGACCATCAAGCCGGTGCTCTATGGCGGGATCGCCGCGAGGCTGGCTGGCGTGCGTGCCTATGTGGCGGCGGTATCGGGACTCGGGTTCATCTTCATGCGCAAGCCCGGTGGATTCGATTTCCTGAGAACCGCGGCCACCTTGCTATACAAGCTGGCGCTGGGGCATCGCAACAGCCGCGTCATCTTTCAGAACCAGAGCGACCGCGATGTCCTGATGCGGGCCGGCGTGGTCAAGCCGCGGCAGGCCGTGCTGATACGCGGATCCGGGGTGGACCTGGATGTCTTTCCCGTGCAACCCGAGCCGGAAGGCCCGGTGCGCGCCCTCATGGTCTCGCGCCTGTTGAAGGACAAAGGCGTGATGGAGTTCGTGCAGGCGGCCAAGCTTGCCGCGGGCGATGCCACGGCACTGCGCTGGGTGCTGGTCGGTTCTCCGGACCCCGGCAATCCGGCCAGCATCAGCGACGAAGAATTCGCACGCTGGAAGCAGGAAGGCATCGTGGAATGCCTGGGCGAACGCAAGGATATCGCCGAGCTGTACGCCGGCGCGCATATTGCCGTCCTGCCCTCGTACCGCGAAGGCCTGCCGAAATCCCTGGTCGAGGCGGCCGCCTGCGGGCGTGCGGTGGTGACCACGGACGTGCCGGGGTGCCGGGATGCGATCGAGCCCGGCGTGTCCGGCGTGCTGGTCCCCGCGCGGGATGCCCGCGCACTGGCCGATGCGGTATTGCGCTTGGCCGGCGACGCGCCGTTGCGTAAGCAAATGGGCGCGGCGGGCCGCGCGCTTGCGGAAACCGAATTCGATATCCGCAAGGTGGTCGAGGCGCATCTGGCCGTTTATGCAGGTTTGCTGCCTGGGGTCAGACCCCATGCGGGGTCTGACCCCTCTGTCTAGGATGCTTGCTGCGGGGTCAGACCCAACAGGGTCAGACCCCAGGTCTCGTTGCAATGTGGTCAGACCCCATCCGGGGCCTGACCCCTTTCGACAGCACCGGGGTCTGACCCCTTGAACCTAGAAAGGCAGGGTGATGTCCGGCGCGACGGCGGTCAGGGCGGAGCGGAACTCGGCCTTGATGCGCTCCAGGTCTTCGGCGCTGTCGCCTTCGAAGCGCAGGACGACGACGGGCGTGGTGTTGGATGCCCGCGCCAGGCCGAAACCGTCGGCGTATTCGGCGCGTACGCCGTCGATGGTGCTGATGCTGGTGGCCGACGGGAAACTGCCTTCCTTTTGCAGGCGCTCGATCAGTGCGTGCGGCTGGCCTTCTGACATTTCCAGCTTGATTTCAGGGGTGGAGATGTCCTGCGGAAGGTCTTCCAGGATTTCGGACGGGTTTTCGTGCTCGGACAGGATTTCGAGCAGGCGGGCGCCGGTGTAAAGACCGTCATCGAAGCCGAACCAGCGCTCCTTGAAGAAGATGTGGCCGCTCATTTCGCCGGCCAGCGGCGCGCCGGTTTCGGCGAGCTTGGCTTTGATCATCGAGTGCCCCGTCTGCCACATCACGGGCCTGCCTGACGCATGCTTGATGGCGCGCGCCACGTGGCGGCTGCACTTGACGTCGAAGATGATGGTGGCCCCGGGCTCGCGTTTGAGGACATCTCGCGCGTACAGGATCAGTTGGCGATCCGGCCAGATGATTTCGCCCGACTTGGTGACCACGCCCAGGCGGTCGGCGTCGCCGTCGAAGGCCAGGCCGATTTCGCAGTCGCTTTCCTGCACGTGCTTGATCAGATCCTGCAGGTTGTGGGGATCGGCCGGATCGGGATGGTGGTTGGGGAAGTTCCCGTCGACCTCGCAGAACAGCGGATCGACCGTGCAGCCCATCGATTCGTACAGGCGCTGAGCGACGACGCCGCCCACGCCATTGCCGCAGTCGATGGCGATCTTCATGGGGCGCGCCAGCTTGATGGTGTCGCTGATGTGCCGTACGTAGGTGTCCAGCAGATTCAGCTCGCGGCGCTGGCCTGGTTCGATCCCGTCGATGGGATCGAGGTTTTCCATGATGGCGCGCAGCTGCTGTATGCCGTCGCCGAACAATGTCCTGCCGCCCAGCATCATCTTGAAACCGTTGTAGGCGGGGGGGTTGTGGCTGCCGGTGATGGCGACACCCGACCCGGTGTGCTGCGTGTGCGCGGCAAAGTATACGAGGGGCGTGGGGACCATGCCCAGATCGATGGTGTCGATGCCGCCGGCCAGCAAGCCCTTCTGCAGCCCTTCCGACAGGCCGGGACTGCTGTGGCGGCCATCGTAGCCCACGACCATGGCTTCGACGCCTTCGGCTCGGGCCCGCTGGGCCAAGGCAAGCCCCAGCACATAGGCGAAGTCGGGGTTCAATTGATCCGGCACGATGCCGCGAATGTCGTAGGCCTTGAACACGGCGGGAGGCAGGGAGTTGCTTGTCGTCACGGGCTGTCCTTGAAGAATTCATCCTGTAAACAGGATTATCCCGGATTCTGCGTTGAAGTGCCCGCAAGGCTGCCGATGGGGCGCCGGCCTTGTGCTTTAAAATGGCCGCCACATTGGTTTTCGGAAGGCGCGCAATGAGTCAAACAGATGAACTGGTTCGGATCCTGGGCAAGCAGCATGTGTTGACGGGGGCGGATGCAGAGCCGTACACGGTCGACTGGCGCGGCCGCTACAGCGGCGCCGCGCTGGCGGTCGTCAGGCCCGGCACGACGGATGAGGTCGCGCAGGTGGTGCGCTGGTGCGTCGCCAACAAGATATCCATGGTGCCGCAAGGCGGGAACACGGGCTTGTGCGGCGGCGCCACGCCCGACGCGGACGGCAAGGCCGTGGTCATTTCGCTTGTTCGAATGAATCGGGTGCGCGGCATCGATACCGACAATGACACGATGGTGGTCGAAGCCGGCTGTATCCTTCAAGCCGTGCAGCAGGCCGCCCGAGAGGCGGGGCGGCTTTTCCCGCTCAGCCTGGCGGCAGAGGGCAGCTGCACCATAGGCGGCAACCTGGCCACCAATGCCGGCGGCACGCAGGTGCTGCGCTACGGCAACGCCAGGGACCTGGTGCTTGGCTTGGAAGTCGTCACCGCCGAAGGCGACGTGATGCGCGGGCTGAAAGGGCTGCGCAAGGACAACACCGGCTACGACTTGCGCAATCTGTATGTGGGCAGCGAAGGCACGTTGGGCATCATCACCGCCGCCACCGTCAAGCTGTATCCCTTGCCGGTCGCGTCATGCACGGCCTTGATCGCGCTGGAATCCGTCAAGGACGCCGTGGCGGCGCTGTCGCTGGCACGTAATGGCTTCGGGGCGGCGCTGACCGGCTTCGAGCTCATCGCGGGCGATTGCCTGCAAGGCGTCGTCAAGTGCTATCCGCAGCAGCGCATCCCCTTCGAGGGCGCTGCCGCCGTCTTGCCCTGGTATGCGCTGCTGGAGCTGTCCGACAGCGAAAGCGCCGATCATGCCCGCGAGCGCTTCGAGGCGGTGGTGGGCGAGATGCTCGAGGCGGGCCTCGCCAAGGATGCGGTGATCGCCGAGAACATCACCCAGAGCCGGGCGTTATGGCATTTGCGCGAAAGCATCCCGCTGTCCGAAAAGGAGTTCGGCAAAAGCATCAAGCACGATGTGTCGATTCCCGTGTCGCGCATGGCGGAATTCGTCGAATCCACCAATGCCGCCTTGCAGGAAAAATTCCCCGGCATCCGGAATGTGATCTTCGGTCATCTGGGCGACGGCAACCTGCACTACAACGTGGCGCGGGGCGAGGCCTACACCGAGGAAGAGCTGCTGTCCCGGCAGTCCGATGTCTACGACGTCGTGCACGACAGCGTGCATCGCTTCCATGGTTCGATCAGCGCGGAGCATGGGGTGGGGCAACTGAAGCGCGATGTCCTGCCTCGCTACAAGGATCCGGTCGAAATGGCGCTGATGCGGCGCATCAAGGACGCGCTGGATCCGCAAGGGCTGATGAATCCGGGCAAGGTGCTGGCAAGGGGTCAGACCCCGCATGGGGTCTGACCCCCATCAAAGGCCGTCGTCGATTAAGCATTGGGGTCAGACCCCGCACGGGGTCTGACCCCCGTCAAAGGTCATCGTCGACTAAGCATTGGGGTCAGACCCCGTACGGGGTCTGACCCCTTTCCCGAAGGGCATCGTCGCTTCAGCAGGGGGTCAGACCCCCTGCGGGTCTGACCCCTCAACTCTTCGCGGGCAGCACCCTGCCCGCGCTTTCCCCGAAGCTGATGGTCGGATAGCCTTCCTTGCGGCATGCCGCGCGGAGGACGACCTCGTCGTTGTCTTCCAGGAAATTGCGTTCTTCGCCCCACGGCAATTGAACCGGATGCTTTCCGCCGCCATTGATTTCCAGCAGCGAACCTTCCTGGCCCTTTTCCGGTCCCGACAGCGTACCGGTGCCCAGGAGGTCGCCGGGCTGCAGGTTGCAGCCGTTGACCGTGTGATGGGTGATCAGCTGCGCGACGCTCCAGTAGGCGTCCTTGAAATTGCTGCTGGACAGGAGAGCGGGAGCCGCCCCTTGCGCGCGGGATTTTTCGGTGCTGAGCAGGACCTGGAGCTGGACGTCGAATGCGCCCGAGGCCTGGTTTTCCGGCGAAGTGAGATAAGGCAAAGGCTGGGGATCGGCCGCATCGCGTTCGAACGCCACGCGGAAAGGAGCCAGGGCCTCCAGCGTGACGATCCAGGGCGAGATCGTGCTGGCGAAATTCTTGGCCAGGAAGGGCCCCAGGGGCTGATATTCCCAGGCCTGCAGATCGCGCGCCGACCAGTCGTTCAGAATGCAGAGCCCGAAGACATTGGATTCGGCCTGCCCGATGGCCACGCGGTCGCCCTGCGTATTGCCTTGTCCCACAAAGATGCCCAGTTCGAGCTCGTAGTCCAGGCGCTGGCAGGGGCCGAAATTGGGCTGGCCGCCTTCCGTCGAAGGACGGGTCTGGCCCACAGGGCGAGGGAATGCCTGGCCCGAAACGCCGATACTGGACGCGCGGCCGTGATAGCCGATGGGCACCCATTTGTAGTTGGGAAGCAGGGGATTGTCGGGACGGAACTGTTTGCCGACCGCCGTGGCGTGATGCACGGAAATGTAGAAGTCCGTGTAGTCGCCGATGTGCGCGGGCAGCGTCAGTTCGACGTTGGCCAGCTTGTGGAGCAAGGGCTCGATCCGAGCCTGCAGGGCGGAGCCGGCGCGCAGCGCCCGCGATAGTTCGAGGCGCAGTGCGGACCAGTGCGCGGGATCGAGCGCCATGAGGCTGTTCAGCTTGTCCGATTTGCAAGCGGCCAACGCTGCGGCCGCCTTGCCCGACCATGGCTCCTGCCTTGCCAGCCCATCCAGGTCCAGCACCGAATCACCGATGGCGACGCCGGGGCGGAAGCCTTCGGCGGCGCCGGTCGGCCGGAATACGCCGAACGGCAGGTTTTGAATGGGGAAGCCGTTGTCGGCGACATTGGCGGAAGCGACCCAGCTTTGGAGCGCCGGGTCATGGGTTTCATTCAGATAAGACATGTACTGGTCCTGTTGATGCCGGAGGCGGGGTCAGACCCCGTACGGGGTCTGACCCCATGAACCCCTGACGTTAGGGCTTGTTAGGATTGAAGTGCTTCTTCAGATCCGACCATACCGCATCATAGTTGCTTTGCAGCGTGCTGGCCGACATGGCCGCATCGGTCGGCCGGATGATGCGCCGCGTCTCGAACATGAACGCCATGGTGTCGCGAATGTAGGCAGGTTGGCTGAGGTCCGCGGATGACGCCTTCTCGAAGGTGCCTGCGTCCGGGCCGTGAGGCGTCATGCAGTTGTGCAGGCTGGCGCCGCCCGGCGTGAAGCCTTCGGCCTTCGCGTCGTACTCGCCATGGATCAGGCCCATGAACTCGCCCGCGATATTGCGGTGGAACCAGGGTGGCCGGAACGTGTTCTCCATGGCCAGGATGCGCGGCGGAAAAATGGCGAAGTCCATGTTGGCTGCGCCCGGAGTGTCGGAAGGCGAGGTCAGGACGGTGAAGATGCAAGGATCGGGGTGATCGAAGCTGATGGATCCGATGGCGTTGTATTTGCGCAGATCATATTTGTAGGGCGCATGGGTGCCGTGCCAGGCGACGACGTCCAGCGGCGAATGCTGGAGCACGGTGCGCCAAAAGCCGCCTGTGAACTTGGCGATGAGTTCGTGCTCGCCTTCGATGTCTTCATACCAGGCGACCGGAGTTTCAAAGTCGCGGGCATTGGCCATGCCGTTCGAGCCGATCGGGCCGAGTTCCGGCAGGCGCATGGGCGCGCCGAAATTTTCCAGCACATAGCCACGGGCGTCGGCGTCCAGGAGTTCGACGCGAAAGCGTACGCCGCGCGGGATGACGGCGATTTCCATGGGGATGACGTCCATGAGCCCGAGCTCGGTGGCCAGGCGCAAGCGCCCTTGCTGCGGCACGAACATCATCTCTGCGTCGGCGTTGTAGAAGATGCGATTCTTCATGGAACGGTTGGCAGCGTACAGGTTGATGCTGACGCCGATCTGGTCGTCGCAATGCCCGTTGCCCGCCCAGGTGTGCATGCCTTCGAGGAAGTCCGTGGGCGCCGTGGGGATGTCGAGCGGATTCCAGCGCAGGCGGTTGGGTGTGACCGGACCGTTGCCGAAGGTGTTGGTCCAGCCCTTGATGCCGTCGAAGCGCTCGAACGCGCCCTGCAGGGCGGTCGGCCGGATACGGTACAGCCAGGACCGGCGACTTTCCGCGCGGGCAACCGTGAACGCCGTGCCGGACAGTTGCTCGGCGTAGAGACCGTAAGGGCAGACCTGTGGGGAATTCCGGCCCTCGGGCAAGGCGCCGGGCAGCGCTTCCGTGGCGCAGTGATTGCCGAAACCGGATTGGTACTTGAGTTCGCTCATGGTGGTTCCTGTGGAAGAATGGCGTCAGCCAGGGACTGGACGGAAGCACGCGCCTTGTCCAGGGCGTCGGAGACGACGTCGAGATCGCCAATGTGGTTGGAAAGCAGCAGCACCAGTGCCGCATTCATGGCATGGCTTTGCGCCGTGCTGAGATCGCGATGCGCTTCGATGAGGCGTTCGTAGAAATCGTCCGGCACGGGAAAGTTCGGTTGGGAGTTCAGGCGGTTGCGGGTCATGATGCGCTCCCGGATGCAGCGTCTATGGCGCGGTTCAGTGAGTCTAGGATGGCCGGCAGGGAAATCGAACGCCAGCGCGCGGCGATGTGCTGATCGGGGCGTATCAGATAGCAGGCGCTGTCCAGCGCATCGTAGCGGCGGGTGACGACCATTTCGTGGTCCTCGACCCAGGCGAAGCCTTTGGGCGCGCTTTGCGCCAGCGCGGGCGACAGGACCAGCACGACCTTCACGCCAACAGGATGATCCTGCAGCGAGCGCAGTTCTTCGAGCGCAGCGGCCGTGGGCAGATGTGTATTGCACATGACCGCCACGACGAAGCGGCCGTCCAGTTGGGCCAGCCACCAGCCGCGCTCGCCGTCGGCCGTGACGGGGCCGTCGGGCGCCACGGCGCCCAGCGGCAGATGCTTGTCGAAAGCGTAGACGTCGGGTGTGTTGAGGCGCGATCGGGTATAGAAAGTGGGCGTGGACAGCCGTCCGCTGTTCACGAGTGTGCGGGCGAAGGGATGCTCTTTGGCCAATTCGAGCGTCATGTTCCGGAACAGCAGGCTGATCTCGCTCTTGGGGGTGATGAAGTCGGTCGAACGCGAGGAGTTCAGGATGTTTTCATCGGCCGCCAGTTCGCGCTCGTCGCGGTAAGTATCGATGAGGCTTTCCGGCGCCAGGCCGCGATGCACGAGCGCCAGCTTCCAGCCCAGGTTGTCGGCGTCCTGCACGCCGCTGTTCGCGCCGCGCGCGCCGAACGGCGATACGCGGTGGGCGGAATCGCCGGCGAAGACCACGCGTCCGTGACGGAATTCGTCCATGCGCTCGCAGGCGAAGGTATAGACGCTTACCCATTCGAGCTGGAACTTGACGTCGTCCCCAAGCAGCGCGCGTATGCGCGGCTCAACGTTTTCGGGTTTGACCTCTTCGGCCGGATCCGCATCCCAGCCAAGCTGGAAATCGATGCGCCAGACATTGTCGGGCTGGCTGTGCAGCAGCACGGACTGATTGGGATGGAAGGGCGGATCGAACCAGAACCAGCGCTCCGTCGGGTAATCGGCCTCCATCTTGATGTCGGCGATCAGGAAGCGATCGCGGAAGATCCGGCCATGGCTTTCCTGCCCCATCATCTTGCGTACGGGCGAACGCGCGCCATCGCAAGCAATCAGCCAATCCGCCGTCAGCGAATAGGCACCGTCGGGTGTCTCCACCGTGATCGCCACACCCGCTACGCGCTGTTCGACGCTTGCCACCTTGTGCTTCCAGCGCAGCTCGATATGGGGATGGGCGGCCGCCGCTTCATACAGATAGCCTTCGCAATAATATTGCTGCAGGTTGATGAAGGCGGGACGGCGATGGCCTTGTTCGGGAAGAAGATCGAAACGCCAGACTTCCTCGTCCTTGAAGAACACGCGGCCGACATTCCAGGAGACGCCTTTCTGCAGCATGCGTTCGCCCACGTCCAGGCGGTCCCAGATGTCCAGCGTGCGCTTGGCGAAGCAGATCGCGCGCGAGCCCGCGGACAATTTGTTGTCGTCATCCAGGACCAGCACAGGCATGCCGCGCCGAGCCAGGTCGAGCGCCATCGTCATGCCGACGGGACCGGCGCCGACGATGACAACCGGCCGGTGCGCCTCCGGCTGAGCCGGAGGCGGCGCATAGGCGAGCTCCAGAGTCTGGTAGTTCGTCTCTTCCACCTTTTACTCCTCTGTATCTTGAGGGGTCGGACCCCGTACGGGGTCCGACCCCATCCGACCCCATTGGTCCGACCACATCGACGCGTCAGCCTTCGAGCTGCTTCCACATTTCGATGTCGCGCTCGGCCGTCCAGATGCGGGGATCGTCGTAGCCGGTGGCTTCATCGTAGGCGCGCGAGACGTCGAAGGGCATGCAGTGATCGAAGATGACCCAGTCCGAATAGCGAGGCTTCATGAAGTCGTAGGTCTCGCGGTAGATGGTCTTCAGGTCCTTGCCTTCGGCCACGCCCGAGTTCACGCTGGAATACAGGTCGGTCAGGAAGGCGCGCGTGCCGGCCAGGCCCTTGCGGACTTCATCGGCGGACTTCAGCGCCGGCCCGCGGCCCGGCACCATCTTTTCGGCCTTGAACTCTGCCAGGGTGTCCAGGGTGAGGGGCCATTCGCGGAAATAGCAGTCGCCGGCATAGGGCGTGGATTGATATTCGACCAGGTCGCCCGCGAACAGGATGCGCTGCTCGGGCAGCCACGCAATGGTGTCGCCCTTGGTGTGGCCGCGGCCCACCTGCATGATATGGACTTCGAGATTGCCCAGGTCGACCGTCATTTCGCCGTCGAAGGTGATGGTGGGCCAGGTCAGGCCCGGAGGCACGGACTCGACGTTGCGGAACAGCCGTGGAAAGCGACCGATTTCGCTGGCCTTGTCCTGTTCGCCGCGCTCGACGATGAGGTCGTAGGTGTCGCGGCTGGCAATGATTTCCTGGGCGTTATAGGCGGATGCACCCAGGACGCGCACGGCGTGATAGTGCGACAGCAGGATGTATTTGATGGGCTTGTCGGTAACTTCGCGCACCCGCTTGATGACGTCCTGGGCCATGATGGGCGTGGCCTGGGTGTCGATCACCATCACGGCGTCGTCGCCGACGATGATGCCGGTGTTGGGATCGCCTTCCGCCGTGTAGGCATAGGCGTTGTCCGACAGTTTTTCGAACGAGACGACCTTGTCTTCGAGGTCGGCATGGGATGCAAATTGCTTGCTCATGAAAATATAGCCTCCGGTTGGTGGATGAAATATACCGCAGCATTCGTTTATGTTCAATGTATTTGTTATAAACGAATTTCGATTCAACGGCGTTGACAGCTCGGGCAAAAATAAGTCGCGCGCTGCCCCTGGACTATGCGCCGTATGGGTGTGGAGCATGCTGGGCAAGGCTTGCCGTGTTTTTCGTAGACAGCGGCATGCAGTTCGAAATAGGCGCCCGGCTGGCCCGTCGCGTTCACGTAGTCGCGCAGCGTGCTGCCGCCGGATTCCAGCGCGTCGTTGAGCGTATCGCGGACGGCTCGCGCCAGCCGCTCGCAACGCGGGCGCGAAAGCGTTCCGGCCTTGGTTCTGGGATCGATCCCCGCGCGGAATAAGGCTTCCGATGCGTAGATGTTGCCTGCCCCGACGACGATGTTCCCGGCCAGCAGCGCTTGTTTGACGGCCAGGGTCTTTCCCTTCAGGCGGCTGTGCAGGTAATCGCCCGTGAAGCCGGGATCGAAAGGCTCGACACCGAGCTTGGCAAGCAGCGGGTGGGCGCTGACCGGGCCGTCGGCGGCGGCATGCCACAATATGGCGCCGAAGCGCCGTGGATCATGCAAAAGGAAGCGCGCATCATCGAACAACCATTCGGCATGATCATGCTTGCGCAGGTCGGCGTCCAGCGGCGCGCTGCGCAAGGATCCCGACATGCCCAAGTGGATGATCTGGGTGCCGTGCTCGAAGTTGATCAGCAGGTACTTGCCCCGGCGTTCGCAGCTTTGCACGACATGTCCGTTCAAGGTTTGCGCAAGGTGCTCGGGAACCGGCCAGCGCATCCGGGCTTCGTGGACAAGGAAACGCCGGAGCGTCCGTCCGGGCATAATCGTCGCAATTCCGCGACGCGTGGTTTCGACTTCTGGCAGTTCAGGCATAAGTGGGTGATAACATCTTTCAAACCGACTCTGTAATTTTGCCACCCGGCGCCTGTTCGAGGCGTAACGGTATTGGCCCGATTGAATGAAATTTTCGATACTTCTGTTGTCTTCAGCGCTCGCGCCAATATTGATGTCTTGGTCCGCCTCCGCTTTTTCCGCCACGGTCAACGAGGCGGACGACGCGATGGAACGGGCCGAATACATACGTCTGCGCGCCGGCGACTTGCCCACGGTCGCGCTGACGGGCGATATCCTCTACAGGATACTGGCATCGGAAATTGCCGCAACCCAGGGCGAATACGATATCGCCGGCCAGACCATGCTCGACCTCGCCCGCGAGACTTCCGATCCGCGCTTGGCCAAGAGGGCGTTTCAATTTTCCATGAGCGGCCGCGACATGGCGCGCGCGCTGCGCGCGGCACGCGAATGGGCGCTGCTCGCGCCGCGCGACCCCGAGGCCGTCGCTTCGTCGCTTGCCCTGGCCGCCTCCAACGGGCAAACCGCCGGGCTTGCCTCGGCCTTGTCCGCACGCATAGAAAAAGCGCAGAACAAAGAGCAGGCCATTGCGCAGGCCTCCATCATCATCGACAAGATGGCCGACAAGCGGCTGGCGCTTGAAGTCCTCGAAAATGCGATCCCCGAGCCTTTGCGCAACCTTCCGATCGCCCATCTGGCGCTGGCGGATGCGGCCTGGGCGGCTTCCGACCCCGCGCGCGCCGTGCAAGAGGCCGAAAAAGCATTGGCCCTGCAGCCCGATTCCGAAGTGGCGGCCCAAAGAGTCCTCGAATACGGACTCAAGGTGGATCCGGACGACGCAATCGGCCAGACCCGGGAATACCTGAAGAAAAACCCGGGCGACCGCAAGCTTCAGCTATTGCTCGTCAAGCGATTGTCCGATCGGGGGCAATACGATCAGGCGCTGGCACAGTTGAAGTCCATGCGCGAGCGCTCGCCCGAGGATTTCGACCTGCTCTACACCGAGGCCGAAGTCAACGTCCACGCCGAGCGCTACGAGCAAGCCAAGGCCTTGCTGCAGGAATACATCAACGTGCAGACCCAGCGCCGCAAGTCCATCAGCGACAAGGCCAGCAACGCCGCCTCGGACGCTTCGGATGCGCGCCTGATGCTGGTGCGCATCGCCGAAAAGCAGGAGCACTACGATGAGGCCATCGCCCAGCTGGACCTGATCGAAGACAGCACGCTGAGATTCCAGGCACAAGTGCACAAGGCGGTGCTGCAGGGCCGGCAGGGCCGGCTTGCGCAGGCTACGGCGACCATCAAGGCCCTCAAGCCCCAGGACAACCACGAGCGTTCCGTGGCGGCGCTCACCCTGGCTTCGATTCTTCGCGAATCGGGGCGCACCGACGACGCGGTCGACATTCTCGTCAAGGCGGACCAGGACATCCCCGATTCCGCCGAGGTCAAGTACGACCTGGCCATGCTGTACGAGCGCCAGGGCAAGATCGAGGCATTCGAGCGCCTGATGCGCCAGGTGATCGAGCTCGATCCCGACAACGCCAACGCCTACAACTCGCTCGGCTATACCTATGCGGACCAGAATCGCAACCTGGAAGAGGCCGAGGAACTGCTGGAACGCGCACTGGAGCTCGAGCCCGACAACCCCTTCATTCTGGACAGTGTGGGCTGGTACCTGTATCGCACGGGCGACTTCCAGGCCGCCATCGAGTACCTGGAACGCTCTTATCGCCAGCTTCCCGCCGCCGACGTCGCCGCACACTTGGGCGAAGTCTTCTGGGCCATCGATCGCAAGGACGAAGCGCGCCGCATCTGGAAGCAGGCCTACGACAAGGACCCGCACAACGAGACCCTGCTCAAGACCTTGCAGCGTTTTGGAGTCGAGTTTCAATGAGCAAGCGATTCTTTCTTGCCCTGTTCCGCACACTATTGGGGGCCGGCTTGCTTGCGCTGCTTGGCGCCTGTGCCACACCCCAGAGAATCGGAGGCGCCGCCGACGGCGATACCTTCCAGCGGGCAGGCCGTTTCGCCTTGACCGTCAACCATGCCGGCGGCGGACAAGAGGCGGTGCAGGGCGGTTTTGCCTGGCATGATACCGGCCGCGTCTTGACGCTCGACCTTGCCAATCCTTTGGGCAGCACGCTGGCGCGCGTCACCGTGGAGCCCGGTCTGGCCACCTTGGTGCGCAGCAACGGCGAACGCGAACAGGCCACGAATCCGGACGAGTTGGTGGAGAAAGTGCTGGGCAGCCCGATGCCCGTCAGCGGGCTGCGCCAATGGCTGCAGGGGCGCGGCGGCCAGGGCGGCATGGGTTCCGCGCAGAAGGACGGCGAAGGCAGGCTGGCGTCGTTCGCACAGGATGGCTGGCAGGTACAGCTGTCGCGCTACGACGCGCTGGGCCCGCAGCTGCTGCAATTGCGGCGCAATGACGCCCAGCGCCGCATCAGCGTGCGCCTGGTTGTCGACGACGGGCGGGCCGAGTAGCGTGGCTTTGCACGATGTGCCCGCCCCGGCCAAGATCAATCTCTTTCTGCACGTGACGGGACGCCGTCCCGATGGCTACCACTTGCTGGAAACCGCGTTCCGTTTCATCGATCTTTGCGACATGCTCAGTTTCGATCTGCGGCGCGACGGAGCCATAGAGAGGGAAGGCGAACACCTGCCGGGCCTGGCGGCGGAAGACGACCTGGTCGTGCGTGCGGCGCGTGCGCTGCAGCGAGCCACCGGCACCTCGCTGGGCGCGCAGATCCGCTACGAAAAAATCATTCCCTCCGGTGGCGGCTTGGGCGGAGGCTCGAGCGACGCCGCCACGACGCTCATTGCGCTCAATCGCTTGTGGAACACCGGCCTGGACAGGCGGCAGCTGATGCAGCTGGCCTTGCTGCTGGGCGCCGACGTGCCGGTATTCATATACGGACAGGCGGCATTTGCCACGGGCATCGGCGAAACCTTCCAGCCTTTGTCTTTGCCCGAACGCGCCTATCTTGTCGTGCAGCCGCCGCAGTCGGTGCCGACGGGAGAGGTGTTTTCATCGCCCAATTTGACAAGGGATTCTGAATCAGTCAGAATTACGGTCTTTACTGATTGGCAAAAAGAAAACGCGCCAACTTGTACAGCCAGCGGTTGCACGGGGTATTTTGGTCGCAATGATCTTGAGCCAGTTGTTTTTGCAAGCTACCCACGCGTAGCGGCCGCGCATGAGTGGCTCGCCGGGTTGGGGTTGAATGCAAGAATGAGCGGTTCGGGCGCTTGTCTATTCGTTGAGTTTGTAACGTTTGAGCAAGCCGCCATGCAACATCGCAAAATTATCGGTAAAATAGCAAGTCGTGAAAACGATGACGCAGCGGTAGCCAAAGATGCGTGGGTATGCCACGGATTGCCGGATCATCCGCTACGGTACTGGATAAGCAGTTGAATTGGGGAATCGCCAAGCTGGTTAAGGCACTGGATTTTGATTCCAGCATGCGAAGGTTCGAATCCTTCTTCCCCAGCCACTTTCAAGCCTTCGGGCTTGTCGTTAAATGAAGCTGTTGAGTCGGCCCCGCGGTGGTGCTGGTCAACAGTTTTTTTGTTTAACGCACAGAAAACCTACCATTCGCCATGGCAAACGACAGATTCATGATTTTTACCGGCACGGCTAACACTCGCTTAGCGGTCGATGTTGCAAATCACCTTGACATGTCGTTGGGGAAAATGACGGTAGGCCGTTTTTCAGACGGCGAAGTCATGGTGGAAATCAATGAAAATGTGCGCGGCAAAGACGTCTTCGTCCTTCAGCCCACCTGCGCGCCGACCAACGACAATCTGATGGAAATCATGGTCATGGTCGATGCCCTGCGCAGGGCGTCCGCGGGCAAGATCACCGCCGCCATACCTTACTTCGGCTATGCGCGCCAAGACCGCCGCCCGCGTTCGGCCCGCGTGTCCATCTCGGCCAAGGTCGTGGCCAACATGCTGCAGGTCGTTGGCGTGGACCGCGTCATGACCATGGACTTGCACGCCGACCAGATCCAGGGCTTTTTCGACATCCCGGTCGACAACATCTATGCCGGCCCCATCTTGCTGGGCGACATCTGGCGGCGCAACTACAGCAATCTGGTCGTCGTATCGCCGGATATCGGCGGCGTGGTCCGCGCCCGGGCGCTGGCCAAGCAGCTCGAAGCCGACCTGGCCATCATCGACAAACGCCGCCCGCGCGCCAATGTGTCCGAAGTCATGAACATCATTGGCGAGGTCGACGGGCGCAATTGCATCATCATGGACGACATGGTCGATACGGCCGGCACGCTGTGCAAGGCTGCCCAGGCGCTCAAGGAGCGTGGGGCAGGCTCGGTGTACGCCTACTGTACCCACCCCGTCCTGTCCGGCGGCGCGGTCGAACGCATCGCCGATTCCGAGCTCGACGAGCTCGTCGTCACCGACACGATACCGTTGTCCGAAAGCGCGCGCGCCTGTGAAAAGATACGCCAGCTTTCCTGCGCATCGCTGTTGGGCGAAACCATACTGCGAATTTCCAACGCTGAATCGGTCAGTTCCCTGTTTGCCGATTGAGCATATTGCCGGCCGCTGGTCGCGGCAGCCGGCGCAACGCGCGGCCCATCCGGGCCGCGTATAACAACAAGGCCATCCGCCTTTTAGCTTTTGGAGTTTTCCATGAAATTCAACGCCACTTCGCGCAGCGATAAAGGTACGAGTGCGAGCCGCCGCCTTCGCCGTGCCGGCCGTGTTCCCGCCATCGTCTACGGCGGCACCGCAGATGCGCTCAGCATCGAGCTGGATCACAACGAGATCTTCCATGCCCTGCGCAAGGAAGAGTTCCACGCGTCCATCCTGGACATGCAACTGGACGGCAAGGGCCAGCAAGTATTGCTGCGCGCCGTGCAATGGCACCCCTACAAGCCGCAAGTCCTGCACGTCGACTTCCAGCGCGTGGACGCCAAGCAGGCCATCACCACCAAGGTGCCCCTGCACTTCCTGAACGGCGACGCTTCTCCCGCCGTCAAGACGCATGGCCAGATGATCAGCCACGTGCTGACCGAGCTCGAAGTGACCTGCCTGCCTGCCGATCTGCCCCAGGCCATCGAAGTCGACCTGAGCCAATTGGCTGCCGGCGGCAACGTCTACCTGTCCAGCATCGAACTGCCCAAGGGTGTGACGCACACCGTCCATGGCGCTGAAGGCGACCTGGTTCTGGCCGCCGCTCTGGCCAAGCCCGGTGCCGGCGCCGACGACGCCGCCGAGGGTGCCGAGGAAGGCACCGAGTAAACTGCTCGGGCACGGCGGGGCGAGCACCGATCCGGCGCCGCTCCCGTTCCAGACCCCTGTCGGGCCGCGAGGCCGGCAGGGGTTTTTCTTGTGTAGACTTTCGCTATGACCCTACCCATACGCCTGATCATCGGACTGGGCAATCCCGGACCCGAGTACGAAACTACCCGCCACAATGCCGGTTTCTGGCTGGTCGACCATCTTGCGGACGACCTGAAAGCCGGCTTCTCCCTTGAAAAGGGGTTTTCAGCGATGGTGGCGAAGGCGCGCTTCGAGGGCGAGGCGGTGATTCTGGCCAAGCCCATGACCTTCATGAACAGGTCCGGACAGGCGGCGGGTGCGATCATGCGCTTCTACAAGCTCGTACCCGAACAGGTCCTGGTCCTGCACGACGAACTGGATCTCCTGCCGGGGCAGGTCAAGATCAAGCAAGGAGGCGGCCACGCGGGCCATAACGGCCTGCGCGACATCCAGGCGGCATTTTCCAGTCCCGCATTCTGGCGCCTGCGCCTGGGCATCGGGCATCCGCGCACGCTGGGGCTCGCGCAACAGGTGGCTGCCTTCGTGCTGAATCCGCCGCGCCGCGAAGAGCTCGAAAAGATCGAGGGTGTCATAGACCGCTGCCGGGCCGTCATGCCGGCGCTGCTGCGCGGCGATTTCCGCCAGGCAACCAACCAGTTGCACGAGGGCAATCGTGACTAAGCGACAAAGCGGGCGCAACGGAAAGCCGATGCGCTTTCGCGACGAGCTGCGAGATTTCTTCCGTTTTTTGCGCCGGCCCGGTTTCACGCCGCGCCTGCCTGGCCGCCGCGCAGGCGATGGCTGGTGGCAAGATTGGTTTCCCGTTTTGTCGGTGGGGCGCCTGCTGAAGTGGGCGCTGTTCCTGTGGCTGGTGAACCTCGTATTCCTGGGGCCGATCGCCGTGGCGGCCGCCGGCGTCGGCGGCGCGACGCATCGTCTGCGCCTGGACGACATTCCCTGGCTGCAGGCCCTGCTTTGGGCGCCCATCATCGAAGAGCTGGTGTTCCGCTACGGCCTGCGCCGGCTGGGACACGCATGGTGGATGGTGCCCGTGGCCGTCGCCACCATGTTCATGGGCCCCAAATGGCCCGGCGTGCTTGCGCTGACGGGCATCCTGGTCGTGTGCTGGCTGCCATACCTGGCCGGCACGCCCAGCGCGCGCCGGCCTTTGCCCTGGAAGTACCGAACGGCATATCGCGGCCTGTTTCCCTGGGTGTTTCATCTTAGTTCGGTGCTGTTCGCCGCGGTGCATCTCTACAACTTCAACCTGCATCAGACCCCTCTGTGGCTATTGCCCTTGCTTGTGCTGCCGCAATGGCTGACCGGCCTGGTGCTGGGCTGGCTGCGCATCCGGCGCGGCATCGGCGCCTCCATGCTCTTGCACGCCCTGTTCAACGGCGGCCCCCTGCTGATCGTCTGGATCGTCATCCAGGTGGCGCCCGATCTCGCGATGTAAGCGCCTTTTTAACCGCCGCGGGTTTGCGCCTACAATAGCGGTCTTTGGCATTTATCTTTATTTTTCAGGATTCTCATGGCTCTGCAATGTGGCATTGTCGGCTTACCCAACGTTGGTAAGTCCACTCTTTTTAATGCGTTGACCAAGGCTGGCATTGCGGCCGAAAACTATCCCTTCTGCACCATCGAGCCCAATGTGGGCGTGGTCGAAGTTCCCGATTCCCGCCTGGGCGCCCTGGCTGAAATCGTCAGTCCCGAACGCGTGCTGCCCGCGGTGGTGGAATTCGTCGACATCGCCGGCCTGGTGGCGGGCGCCTCGAAGGGCGAAGGCCTGGGCAACCAGTTCCTGGCCAACATCCGGGAAACCGACGCCATCGTGCACGTGGTGCGCTGCTTCGAAGACGAGAACGTCATCCACGTGGCGGGCCGTGTGAATCCCATCTCCGATATCGAGGTCATCAACACCGAGCTCGCCCTGGCCGACCTGGCGTCCGCGGAAAAGGCCTTGCTGCGCCATCAGAAGACCGCGCGCTCGGGCGACAAGGAAGCCATCAAGATGGTGGCCGTCCTGGAAAAAATCATTCCCGTGCTCAACGAGGCGCGGCCCATACGTTCCATCGGCCTGGACGAAGACGACCTGGCCCTGATCAAGCAGTTCTGCTTCATCACCGCCAAGCGCAGCATGTACGTCGCCAATGTGCGTGAAGACGGATTCGAGAACAATCCCCATCTGGCTGCCGTGCGCGAATACGCCAAGGGCGAGAACGCCCCCGTCGTGGCCGTGTGCGCCGCCGTCGAAGCCGAAATCGCCGAGCTCGACGACGAGGACAAGTCGGTATTCCTGGCCGACATGGGCATGGACGAGCCCGGCCTGAACCGCGTCATCCGAGCCGCGTACAGCCTGCTCGGCCTGCAGACGTATTTCACGGCCGGCGTCAAGGAAGTCCGCGCCTGGACCATCCATATCGGCGACACCGCCCCGAAGGCGGCGGGCGTCATCCACACCGATTTCGAGCGCGGCTTCATCCGCGCACAGACCATCGCCTATGACGACTTCATCGCCTGCAAAGGCGAGCAGGGCGCCAAGGAAGCCGGCAAGATGCGCGCCGAAGGCAAGGAATACGTGGTCAAGGATGGCGACGTGCTGAACTTCCTGTTTAACGTTTGATCTCCCTTAGGGTCAGACCCCGGACGGGGTCTGACCCTGGAAGCCATCCTGCCCATGAGCGGCAGCAGGTCAAGCAGCGCAACCTCGATGCGCTGGAGGAACGCAAGCGCGCAAAGGAAAGCTCGTTCGCCAAGGTGGCGCAGGCGTACCTGGCCGAGATCAAGCCAGTCTTAACGGTCAGTTTCTATCGCACGAAAGAATCCCGCATCAGGAAGTACCTGTCGCCCAAGTTCGATGGGATGCCGATGAGCGACATTGGCGTGAAGCAGATTCGCCCGCTGCTAGAGGAGTGCAAGCCACACGGTGCGTGGGCGGCCATTCACGTCAAAGGCGATCTTGCGGCTATCTTCGAGTTCGCGGTGGTGCGGGGTCTGGTCGAGGCCAATCCTATTCCCAGTCTTCGTGGGCTGCTGCGAGTGCCGTTCAGCGAGAGCAAGGCGGCGATGACGCGAGAGCAGATTCAGAAGTTCTATCAGGTACGACGCCGCATTGCTGGCGGACGACCTTTTCAACCTGGGCCAATGAGAACGGATACCGGCCTGATGCAATCGAGCGGCAGCTTGCCCACGTGGAAAGCAACAAGGTGCGGGCGACGTACAACAAGGCGCTGCTGCTGGATCAGAGAAGGACGCTGTTGCAGGACTGGGCGGACTATCTGAGTGCGGCGGAGGGCAGCGGCACGGTATAGGGGCAACTTCGCCGGGTGTTGCAAAACGAATGGACAGGGGCGACCTTTTCCTTTTCTGGATAGGGCCGTTGCCCCTTGGGTGCCGTTCCCTTGCCCTTTGCCTTTGCCGAAGGATCAGCGCAGGGAATGGGGTAGTCACTTTGGGGTATTGAGGTAATTTTTATTGGATTACCCCATTTTGTGTCGCCGTATCAAGGCTTCCCTGGTTGTTCGGCAATGATTATCAGTGGGTGATATCATTGTAAGTCGACGTGTCTTTGGACTTATGCGCATGAAACGCTGCATTGTCGGTGTTCGGCAACTGGATCGCCCGCCCCAGCAGGGCGGCGAGGTTCCCAGCATCTGGTTCCCATCCTTGGCGTCGCTGGCCGCCGTGCTATCGGATGACAACCGCCGTCTGCTGCACCTGATCCATAACGAGCAGCCTAAGTCTTTGACGGAGCTGGCTGAACTCAGCGGCCGCAAGGTGCCAAACCTGTCTCGCACTCTGAAGACGATGGCCGATTACGGACTGGTTTCACTGCAACGCAATGTTCGCGATGTTCAGCCGACTGCGTTAGCAACCGAATTTCTGGTTGTGTTGGATTGAGGGGCATGGACGAAGAGGATGACGTCGCTACACAGCTACAAGATCGCGCGTCGAGCACCGAACGACAGGCAGGAACAATGGGGAAAGGCCGCATGGAAGGAACTAGATCCTATGAATAAGCAGGCGCTCAGCGAACGCGACATCTGCACCAAGTTCATCACGCCGGCTCTGGAAAAATCCGGATGGGATGTTCTGACCCAGGTGCGCGAAGAGTTCCTGCTGACCAAGGGGCGCATCATCGTGCGCGGCAAACTGCACACACGTGGTCAGCACAAGCGCGCCGACTATGTGCTGTTCCACAAGCCCAACCTGCCCATTGCCGTCATCGAAGCCAAGGACAACAAGCATGCCATCGGCTCGGGCATGCAACAGGCCCTCGGCTATGCCGAAATGCTGCAAGTGCCTTTCGTATTCAGCAGCAATGGAGATGGCTTCCTGTTCCACAACAAGATCGCCAAGGACGGTGTGATCGAGCGCGAACTGAGCCTGGACGAGTTCCCCAATGCCGATACGCTGTGGCAATGGTGGGCAGAGCATCAGGGGCTGAGCACGCAGCAACAGGCCTTGGTAACCCAAGACTACTACAGCGATGGCAGCAACAAGACGCCCCGTTACTATCAATTGCTCGCCATCAACAAGACCATCGAGGCGATAGCCAAAGAGCAGAAGCGCATTCTGCTGGTGATGGCCACGGGCACAGGCAAGACCTATACCGCCTTCCAGATCATCTGGCGGTTGTGGAAGTCGCGTGCCAAGAAACGCATCCTGTTCCTGGCGGACCGCAACATCCTGGTCGATCAGACCATGACCAATGACTTCAAGCCGTTCGGCGCGGCGATGACCAAGATCCAGAAGCGGCAGGCCAACAAGTCCTATGAAATCTACCTGTCGCTTTACCAGGCCGTCACCGGTAACGAAGAAGAACGGAACATCTACAAGCAGTTCAGTCCGGAATTCTTCGATCTGATCGTAATCGACGAATGCCACCGAGGCAGCGCCGCCGAAGATTCGGCCTGGCGCGAGATCCTGACGTATTTCCATTCCGCCACCCAGATCGGCCTGACCGCTACGCCCAGGGAAACCAGGGACGTTTCCAACATCGACTACTTCGGCGAGCCCATCTACACCTACTCGCTACGCCAGGGCATCGACGATGGCTTTCTCGCACCCTACAAGGTAGTGCGCATCGACCTGGACAAAGACCTGACCGGCTGGCGTCCCGACAACGGCATGCTCGACAAGCACGGTAACGAGATCGAAGACCGTATCTACAACCAGCGTAATTTTGACAAGACGCTGGTGCTGGAACAGCGCACGCAAGTGGTGGCGCGCAAGATCAGTGAATACCTGAAGGCCAGCAACCGCTTCGACAAGACCATCGTCTTCTGCGACAACATCGACCATGCCGAACGCATGCGCCAGGCGCTGGTCAACGAAAACGCCGACCTGGTCGCGCAGAACCACCGCTATGTCGTGCGCATCACCGGCGACAACGAAGAAGGCAAGATGGAGTTGGACAACTTCATCTTCCCGGAAAGCAAGTATCCCGTCATCGCTACAACTTCTAAGCTGATGACCACGGGCGTCGATGCCCAGACCTGCAAGCTCATCGTGCTGGATCAGCGCATCCAGTCCATGACCGAATTCAAGCAGACCAGCGGGGAGGCGGAATGAGCGACAAGCCCGTCTCCCTCGTTCCAGCGCCGGAAGATTACGCCAACTGGTTGGGCGAGCTGAAGAACCGCATCCACAGGGCCCAGCAGCGGGCCGCGCTGGCCGTTAACCGCGAGCTGGTACAGCTCTACTGGCAGATTGGCCGTGACATCCTGCAGCGACAGGCCGAGCAAGGCTGGGGAGCCAAGGTCATCGAACGGCTGGCGCACGACCTCAGGACTGCCTTTCCCGAGATGAAGGGCTTTTCCCGTGCCAACCTGATGTACATGCGCTCCTTCGCCGACGCTTGCCCGGATGCGGCAATTGTCCAACAGGCTGTTGGACAATTGCCCTGGGGCCACAACCTGGTATTGCTGGCTAGGCTGAAGCAGCCAGAACAACGCCTAGCCTATGCCCAACGCGCCGTGGAACACGGCTGGTCACGCGCCACACTGGAAATCCATATCGAATCCCGCCTGCTGGAACGGGAAGGCCAGGCAATCACCAACTTCGCCGACCGTCTCCCCGCGTCGGGAACCGATCTGGCTCGGCAAGCCCTCAAGGATCCCTACCTGTTCGACTTCCTGGATGTCGGCCAGGAAGCCAACGAGCGGGAAATTGAGTCAGCGCTGGTGGCCTTTGCCGCGGCCTGGCCGGATGTCGAATTGTGCAACAGGCTTCTGCACAATTGCCTTCGGACCACAATCTAGTAGTGCTGGATCGACTGGAGGAGCAGCGCAACGCTGGACCTATGCACGCGCTGCCTACCGATCAACGTCTAGGGTCAGACCCCGTACGGGGTCTGACCCTGGAGCTCCACGGGCACGTCCATCCCGCATTTGACGCGGTCCATCGCAACGAGGGTCTTGAATGACTTGACGTTGTTGTTGTCGTGAAACAGCGTGTGGGTCAGCGCCACGTACTGTTCCATGTCGCGGACCAGGAAGACCAGCACGAAGTCGCATTCTCCGGCTACGTAGTAGCACTGCTGGATCTGGGGGCAGGCTTTGAAGCTGCGCTGCATTTCCTGAAGAAGATCCAGGCGCTCGTTTTCGACCTGGACCTCGACGATGATGGTCAGGGGATAGCCCAGGGCTTTGGGATTGAGGCGAGCGGTGTAGCCTTCTATGACGCCTGCGCCTGCAAGGATTTTCAAGCGGCGGTTCACCGCCGCGGTCGAGAGGTTCGCACGCTGGCCAAGTTCGCTTTGCGCCGTGCGGACGTCGTGCTGTATGGCCGAGAGCAGCAGGCGGTCGAAGGCGTCGAGCTTTATCGTCATTTGAAATCCGTGCCGGGTAATGCCCGAATATCAGTAAAAAGTACAACTTCAAGCGTTGATTTCAAGAAAATTCATGAAGGTATGGCGAATATTATTTCGGTACCCGTTTCCCTTCAAGGCATATTTCGAGGAACCCATGTTGATCACCAATAAACGCGCCGCTCGCGGGTCCTATCCTGCGGACCTGCAATCCCTCATGAACGTCGAGCGCGCCGAAGAGAGCCGCCGCTGGCTTTATCAGTGGAAGGAAATTGCGCCGTCGGCAACGCCTTTGTACGATCTGCCCGATATCGCGGCACAACTGAAGGTGGCGCGGTTCAGCGTCAAGGACGAATCCGTGCGCTCGCCCCTGGGCAGCTTCAAGGCTTTGGGTGCGCCGATCGCGCTGCTGCGCTGGATCCTGCGTCAGTTTCCGGGCCTGGATCCCGCCGCCGTGTTCTCGGGGCGTTACGCGGATCAACTCAAGAGCCATACCGTGATCAGCGCTACGGACGGCAACCATGGCCGTGCGTTGGCCGCGGCGGCGCGCGACGCGGGCTGTCGCTGCGTGATCGTGCTGCATGCGCAAGTCAGCAAGGAGCGGGAAGATGCCATATCGGGATACGGCGCGCGTATCGTGCGCATCCAGGGAAACTACGACGACTCCGTCGAGGAAGCGGCCCGCCTGGCCGACGCCAATGGCTGGCAAGTCGTTTCCGATACATCCTATGAAGGCTATGAAGAAATCCCCTGCGATGTGATGCAGGGCTATGGGACCATCGCCGCCGAGCTCGTGACGCAGGCCGGAATCCGGGCTGGGAATAAAGGACCCTACACGCACGTCTTTCTGCAGGGCGGCGTGGGTGGCATCGCGGCCGGTATCGCCAGTTATCTATGGGAATACCAAGGCGGGCACCGGCCGCGCTTCATCGTGGTCGAGCCGGCGCAGGCCGATTGCCTCCTGCAGAGCGCGATCCAGGGGAAACCAGCCAAAGCCACGGGCACGGTCGATTCCGTCATGGCGGGTCTGGCTTGCGGCGAGGCCTCGCCCCTGGCCTGGAAGTTCCTGGCACAAGCCATTGATCATTTCATGACGATCGAAGACGATCAGGCTGTCGAGGCGATGCGCATGCTGGCCAGGGGGAGCCGGCGCGACATCCCCATTGTCGCCGGGGAGTCCGGAGTGGTCGGGCTTGCCGCCATGCGGGTATTGCGCCAGAGTGCGGAGCTGTCTGGACAGGCCGGACTGGATGAGCATTCCAGCGTGCTGATGATCAATACCGAAGGCGCGACGGCGGCATCCGTATACCGGGCCTTGACGGGTGAAACCGCGGAGTCCGTGCTGGCTCGTCAGGCAAGCTGGTGAGTGCTCGGGTGTCAGGCGTCAAACGCCACCGTTACGCTCACCACCGTTCCTTCGGCTCCCGACTCCACTTCGAATGTGCCCCCTAGCCTCTCCATGCGCGCAGCCATGCTGCGCATGCCTACGCTCAATCCAGCGCTCCGTACTGCCGCCACGTCGAAACCCACGCCATCGTCTGCGATCACCAAGTGCAGGCGGCCGGCTTCCGGCTGGGCGCACGTTACGCTGACATGGTTGGCCCGGCTGTGTTTGATGACATTGGACAGTGCTTCTTCCACCAGCCGCGTCAGTCCCAGGCATAGCAGCGCGTTGGGCGGATGGCGCCAGCGCTCATCGACTGCCCAGCTCGACCTTACTTCCATCTCGTCGAACAAGCGCGTAAAACGATGGCGCAAGGGGGCGGCCCACTGCACAGGGGTAGCCGGCACCGTTGCACCGGCGCTGGATCCGTGGTCGATCACTTGCCGCAAGTCGTCGCGCAGCAGCTTCAGCAGAGACAGCATGCGTTCATTGGACAAAGGCTGCGGTGCTTGTTCCACCAAGGCCATGCTGCGCACCAAGCTGCCGCCCAGGCCGTCGTGCAAGTCGTGGACGATATGCATGCGTTCCTGCAGCATGGCATGAGTCAGCGCCTGTTTATGTTCCCGTTGCAGGACGTCGGCCAGTTCGGCGCGGGCACCTGCGACGTGCGCTTCCAGCTCATGATTGAATGATTCGATACGCTGCATGCCCGCGACGAGCCGTCCACCCAAAAGCAGGGCCATGAATATCGCCGTGACCAAGCTGGTGACCGCTCCCCACATATCGTGCGCGCGCCATCCACTGAGCAGCACCGCGAGGTCGTGCACTCCCACGACCAGAAACACCAGCCAGCAGAGCGCCAGCAACACATGTTGTGGATTGCGCGTTCGCCAGGCATGGAACGGGAACTGCGCGCAATTGGCCAGGAAGATCAGCACGAAGGCTCCCCAGGACAGCTCGATGATGGGTCGCGGCGCCAGCAGCGAGACAAGCAAGCCCACCATGGTCGCCATCCACAGCGACCGTTCCAATCGAGGCAGATGCTGGCCGCTGAACCGCCAGGTGAACAGGCAGAAGCACAGCACGTACAACAGAAAGGCCATGTTGTTCAAGCGAGAGTAGGACAAGGTATCGGACAAAGGCCAGGGAGTGACGGCCAGCATCGTCGATAGATACAGCACCCAGCACAGGGACATCGCCGCGTACCAGCCAAAGGCACGTTCGCGGCGGCGCATGCACCACACCACCAGGAATACCCCGCCCAGGGCGCTCGACAAGCCCAGCGTAATATAGTGGACCGTGCGCTGGCGCCAGAAGCTGTGTGCATGAGCGTCCTGGACCTGTGCAGCGGGTCCCAGCCGCAGCCTGCCCAGTCCTGGTGACAGGTCGGGGCGGCCAACTGTGCGAATCCAGATTGTATTCACGCCGGTTCGCAAGGCGGACTCCGGCAGGATCCACCAGCGCGGCATGTTCCAGCTCATGGATAGCGGTTCCACCAATGACATGTCGCTCCACAAATGCTCATCATTGATATAGACCTCGCCGGCCATGCTGATGCCATCGATCCCCAGGCCTGCTTTCTGAGCGACGCCGCCGGTGCTATCGCAGTCGCGCGTCCAATCGATGCGGTACCACACCGCGCCATCGTGGCCGGGCCAGCGGCGTGCCCATAGGTCGGGCAGTGTCACCGATACCCAATCCTTGGTCGGTGCGCCGCGGCTCGATGGATCTTCCCTGGCTGCACTCGTTGCCAGTATCCGTGGCGCGCAGGCATCGGCGGCGGTGGCTGGCCCGGCCCAGGCGGGAAGGCCTGCCAGCAGCCCCCACAAAAGGATCAGCCACCAGCCGGCCATTTGCGTCCTCACTCAATGACCCCGCGCTCCCGCGCCGTGCGTACCGCCATGGTGCGCGAGGATACGGCCAGCTTGCGATAGATGCGCTTGATGTGGCTTTCCACCGTGTAGCGTGAAAGAAACAGCTGCTCGGCGATTTCACGATTGGTCAGGCCATCCGCGACCAGTCGCAGAATCTGTTCTTCGCGCTCGCTGAGCGCTTCGCCTCGTGCCATGGCCGGCGGCCTGGCGGGAATCGGCAGCAATTCCAGTATGCGCCGCGCGATGAAAGGGTCGATAGGCGCTCCGCCGCGCAACACACTGCGGATCGACATGGACACTTCGATATCATCGCGCTCCTTGAGCACATAGCCCGTGGCGCCGGCGCGCAGCGCGCTCAGAATGGATTCTTCGGTGCTCCAGGCTGAAATCACCAATATTCCCAGGCTGGGATTGTCGGCGCGAATTTGCTCGATCAGGGCCAGCCCGCTACCGTCGGGCAGCATCAAGTCGATCAGCGCCAATGCTACCGGCTGATGGGCCAGGCATGCGCGGGCATCTGCCTGCGAGGCTGCAAATACCAGCGCGTCGGGTGAATAGCCCAATTGCAGCAAAATGCCGCGCAAGCGCAATTGCAGGAGCGGTTCGTCCTCCACGACCAGCACCGGAGCCGGCAGGGCGATGTCAAGGAAGGGAAGTGTAGCGGTGCTCATGCCTGGGGCTCATTCAATTTTCTACAGGCGAACAACGGCCGCCGAGGTATGGCGCAGCATTTTAGGCCGAAATACCCAGTTTCAGGGATATGGCAAACGCGCGATGGTCCGTAATATTGCGGGCTGCGCGACGGCCCATGCGGGCGTAAGCGCCGTACAGCCTCCGTAACAACCCATTCATGAGTATTTATGTCTAAATTCCGCTCGCTCTTGCTCTTCACAGCCGTTGCCGGCACGACGCTGACCACCGGTGTCGCAACCGCAGCCGACCGCCGCGTCGAAATCGTCAACAAGACCGGCGTCACGCTGGTGGCTTTCCATGCGTCACGCGCCTCTACCACCGACTGGGAGGAAAACATCATTTCCGGACAGAAGCTCAAGTCCGGCCAGTCCATCGTCATCAACATCAACGATGGCACGGGCGCTTGCAAGTTCGATTTTCTGGGCAAGTTTTCGGACGGAGAAGAGGTCGTCAGCGAGGACAACGACGTTTGCACGCTCGAGCAATTCACTTTCGAGTAGTTTGCCTCATAAAAAATCTTGTATTGTCCTGAAATGTTTGGTTATTCTATAGCCGGACGACTGAAACGGCCACGCTGCCCACCATAGGGCAGCGTGCTGAAGAAGCGCCAGAATCAATAATAAAAACAGGAGGCAAGAACAAGAACCAGCAATCCGCTCGTGGCTGACAGCAGCCATTGCAACGAATTTACCTGACTCATCATTTTATGAACGCAAGCCGCGCGCTGCGCTCATTGGAGATTATTTCATGGTTGCACTGAGCTTATTCGATTCGCAGTTTTACCTGAAGCACAACCCCGACGTCGCCGCAGCCGTCCAGCAAGGCTGGATCACGGCGGTTGAACATTTCCAGCAGTACGGCATGGCCGAAGGCCGTTCACCATTTTCGTTGTTCAACGCCGAATACTATTTGGCGATGAATCCGGACGTGGCTCAGGCCGTTTCAACCGGCGCCGCGTCCGTCGTCCAGCATTTCATGTCGTTCGGCGCGAATGAAACCCGCGACTTCAGTCCTTTGTTCGACGTGCAAGCCTACTTGGACGCGAATCCCGATGTGCGCGAGGCCGTGCAACAGGGCCAGATTTCGGCGACGCAACATTTTCTGCAGCACGGCGTTGCCGAGGCGCGCGACCTGGGCAACGGCGTGAATCTGTCCGATTTCGCGCAGGACCCGATATTCTCCACCGCCATTGCCAATGGAAACCTGCAAGCGGCGGTAGAGCGCCTGGGTGACGTCATTCCTTTTCTTCCGACTTTCATTGCACCAACCGGCTGGCAAGTGATTCCCATCCATGCCCTCGCCGGCCAGGATTTCGTGCTGCCGGCGTGGCTGGGGCCGGGCATTACCGGGATGATCCAGAACCTGCAGACCAAGATCCTGGAATCGGGCCTGCTGGATCCGTCCAACCTGAATCCGGACGGCACGGGCCTGAAAGATCCTACCGCCCTCATCAACCTGGTGTGGGAGGAGCTCTACGGTACCAGTCCCATAGACATCATCGGCGTCCTGCCGCCGGGGGTCGACATCCCGGGCTTTCCTGGCACTTGATTCAGTGGGGGGTCAGACCCCGAACGGGGTCTGACCCCTTTCCTTCATCCGGCAATGGTTTCGAGGGGGCCGGGGTCAGACCCTTGGGTCTGACCCCATATCTTTTTGTCCGGCAGTGTGTACCAGGGGTCAGACCCACGGGTCTGACCCCGCATCTTTTTGTCCGGCAGCCCGTTCCAGGGTCAGACCCCGTTCGGGGTCTGACCCTTCGACCCTTCGTGAATTGCCCTAATTCGCATTTGATAGTAGCTTAGACGTTTTGCCTTCGTCGTTTTTTCCGCACATGAAAGAATTCAACTGGTCCAATCCCTATCCCACGCCTCGTATTCCGCTTTTTGCGCGCAATGTGGTGTCCACTTCCCATCCCTTGGCCGCGCAGGCCGGGTTGCGCATGCTGCTGCGTGGCGGAAACGCCGTTGACGCGATCATTGCCGCCGCGGCAACGATCACGCTGGTGGAGCCCGTGTCATGCGGCATAGGCGGCGACTGCTTCGCCATACTCTGGGATGGCAAGAAGCTGCACGGCCTCAACTCCTCCGGAGTCGCTCCCGCAGCCTGGAACGTCGAGTATTTCAAGCGCAAGTACGGCGTCGGCCCCGACGGCTTGGCAAAGAGGCCCATGCGTGGCTGGGACACGGTCACGGTACCCGGCGTCGTTGCAGGCTGGGCCGCGCTGCACGGCAAGTTCGGCACATTGCCCTTCGAGGATCTGTTCGAGCCGGCCATCGAAATCGCCGAGCGCGGCTACGCCGTTCCGCCCATTGTGGCAGGAAAATGGAGCCGGGCGGCAGACGAGCTCAAGGACCAGCCCGGCTATGCGCAGGCCTTCATGCCGCAGGGAAGGGCGCCGCGCATCGGCGAGTACTTCCGCTTCAAGGACGCGGCCGATACCTTGCGCCGCATCGCTCAATCGCATGGCCGGGACTTCTACGAAGGTGTGCTGGCCGAGAAAATCGCCGCCTTCAGCAAAGAGTGCGGCGCCGCCATGACTCTGGAAGACTTGCGCGGCTACAAGCCGGAATGGGTCGAGCCCATTTCGCGCGACTATCACGGCTACACGCTGCACGAAATTCCTCCCAACGGACAGGGCATCGCGGCCCTCATCGCGCTGGGCATCGCGGAACGCTTCGACTTGCGCAATATCCCTGTCGACTCGGTCGAGTCGCAGCACATCCAGATCGAAGCCATGAAACTGGCCTTCGCCGACTTGTATCGCTACGTGTCGGATCCGCGCAGCATGGACGTCACCCCGGAGCAAATGCTGGATGACAACTACCTGGACAGCCGTGCCAAACTCATACGCCTGGACCAGGCCACGCACTTCCAGGCGGGCCGTCCGCATGCAGGCGGCACCATATACCTGACCGCCGCCGACGAGAAAGGCATGATGGTTTCCTTCATCCAGTCCAACTACATGGGATTCGGGTCGGGGGTGGTGGTGCCCGGCACCGGCATCAGCCTGCAGAACAGGGGCTATGGGTTCTCGATGGACCCGGCTTCGCCGAACGTCGTCGACGGCGGCAAAAGGCCTTTCCATACCATCATCCCGGGTTTCCTGACCCGCAACGGCAGCCCGGTCATGAGTTTCGGCGTCATGGGCGGCGACATGCAGCCGCAAGGCCATATGCAGACGGTGATCCGCATGATCGATTACGATCAGCAGCCGCAAGCCGCATGCTGCGCGCCGCGGTGGAAAGTCAACCGCGACTTCTCCGTGGACCTGGAGTCGACCATTCCAAGGCCGGTGGCCGAAGGCCTGCGCGCCCTGGGCCATCAGCTGCATTCAGTGGATGATCCCTACATGGACTTCGGCGCAGGCCAGTTCATCTGGCGCATGTCTGAAACCGACAACGAGCACGGCTATGTGGCGGCCAGCGACGGGCGGCGGGACGGGCAGGCCGTGGGATTCTGACCGCATTGCTCAAACCAGGGCTCAGACTGCGTATGGGGTCTGAGCCCGCCTCCGCTGGATGGTCGTTGATGTTGCGTTGCACTAATCCCTGCTTGCGCGATGGGTTCACGAGTATTTCGTCCTAAAATGGTCCACAATAAAGCCTTTATTGTCAGTCGGGATATTCAATGACGCGCATCGTTTTGTTCGAAAACATTCACCCCAGCGCAAGGGAAGTCTTCAACGCGGCAGGCTTCGAGGACATCGTCACCCACGCCTCCTCGCTGCCTCCCGACGCGCTGCGCGAAGCCTTGCGCGGCGCGCATCTCGTCGGCATCCGGTCCCGCACGCACCTCGATGCGGCCTTGCTGGCGGAAGCGCCGGATCTCAGGGCCGTCGGCTGCTTCTGCATAGGCACCAACCAGGTGGACCTGGAGTCCGCCATGATGCACGGCGTGCCGGTGTTCAACGCGCCGTTCTCCAATACGCGCTCGGTGGCGGAACTGGTGCTGGGCGAGGCTATTTTGTTGCTGCGCCGCATACCCGAAAAGAATGACCGGGTGCATCACGGCCATTGGGACAAGACAGCGGAAGGCGCCTACGAGGCCCGTGGCAAGACCCTGGGCATCATCGGCTATGGCAACATCGGCTCCCAGGTCGGTACGCTGGCCGAGGCCGCGGGCATGCGGGTGATTTTCCACGACATCGAAGCCAAGCTGCCGCTGGGCAATGCGCGCGCCATGACCTCGCTGAAGAAACTGCTGACGCAGGCCGACGTGGTCACGTTGCATGTGCCGGGCGGCAAGAGCACCCATAACATCATCGACGCCGCCGCAATCGCTTGCATGAAGCGCGGAGCCATCCTCATCAACGCCTCGCGCGGCACGGTGGTCGACATCGACGCATTGTGCGCCGCGCTCGATTCGGGCCACCTGTCGGGCGCCGCGCTCGACGTGTTCCCCGTCGAGCCCAAAAGCGTCGACGAACCCCTCGCCAGCCCGCTCATCGGCAAGCGCAACGTTATCCTGACGCCCCATATCGGCGGCAGCACCCAGGAATCACAAGAGAACATCGGCCGGGAAGTGGCCGAAAAGCTTGCCCGCTTCGTACTCAGCGGCACCACCAAAGGGGCGGTGAATTTCCCTGAAATTCCCTACCAGCCGGTAGCGGGCGCGGCGCGCATACTGCACGTACACCGCAATCTGCCCGGCGCGATGGGCACCCTGAGCAACATGATGGCCGAGCATGGGCTCAACATTGCCAGCCAGCAGCTCCAGACGCGTGGCCAGATCGGCTATGTGATCACCGATGTTGAAGGCACGGTGGACGACACCGTCATGTCGGTCCTGCGTGCGCATCCCATCACGGTGCGTTGCGACCTGGCCTGAGATGACGTCGTACAACAACCCCTCCAGGAGCCCGGACGGCAATCCCACGCCGGCCGATTACCAAGCTCTTGCGACTTTTCGGCTTGCGCTGCGCCGGTTTTCGGCCTTCAGCGAAGAGGCGGCGATGAAGGCCGGCCTGATGCCCCAACAGCATCAGGCGCTGCTCATCATCAAGGCGATGAGCGTCGACGATAAGTCGCCCAACGTGGGCGATATTGCCGCGCAATTGCTCATCCGGCATCACAGCGCGGTCGAGCTCATCAATCGTCTGGTCCGCATGGAGCTCGTCCAACGTTTCCGGGACCCGGCTGATCGGCGCCGCGTGCGGGTCGCGCTGACCACCCTGGCCGAGCGCAAGCTGGCGATACTGTCTACCGCCCATTTGAACGAACTACGGGCCGTGCGTCCCGAGCTGATCAAATTGCTGCGCTATTTCGAGCCCTGATCCGCGGGGCTGTATACGTCTTTTGCCAGTTTCACGTATTGCGCCAAAGGCGCCGAGGCGGCCGGAGGACCCGGCATGATGTCCGCCAGCGTGTATTGCTCGAAGTGGCGCAGGAACTGCTGCAGCGCTCCTTGTACCACGCCGGTCAGACCGCAGCGATCCGACAGTATGCAGCGGCTGCTGCCGTCATCCAGGCATTCCACCAGCGCAAAATCGTTTTCCATGTCGCGCAGGATGGCGCCCAGGTTGATCTCTTCGGGCGGACGGGCCAGCCGCATGCCGCCATGCTTTCCGCGCAGCGTCTCCAGCCAGCCATGCTGGGCGAGCCGATGCGTGACCTTCATGAGGTGCGGCTCGGACACATCGTAGTACCGGGCGATTTCGGCAATCGTGCATAGGCGGTCGGGGTGCTGCGCCACATACATCAGCATGCGCATGGCGTAGTCGGTCATGGTGGTGAGGCGCATGGGATGGAACCTTGTTCAACGGATGTTGGACGCGAGCGGAGCGCCGGCCGGCTTCGCCGGTTGCGGGACCGGCGCCGTATAGCGTGGCCGTATCAGCATGGGTACGAAGCGCCACAGATACAGCCCCATGCAGGCGATCCAGCTCAGCGCGGCGGCATGCAGGAGATGCAAGGTCGCACTCGACGGCCACAGGGCGGCCAGGCGCAGCACCACCGCGGCGATCATGAGGTAATAGCTGAGAAGCATGCTGCCGTCCAGCGCCAGGGGTCTGCCCAGGTGTCCCAATGCGGTCCGCGTGAGCATGCCGATGATCAGGACGGCGAAGCCGCCCATGCCGATAAGATGCACATGCGCGGCGTTTCGCGCCAAGACGCCGGTACTCAGGCCGCCAAGTTGCACGGCTGCGACCATCAGCCCGATGCCCATGGCGCCATAGCCCAGGTAAAGAATCCACAGCATGGGCTTATGCAGCACCGCGAGCGGTTTCCAGCGCGCCAGTTGCCAGAGGCTCACCAGCCCGACCACGAAAAGCGCCGCGCCCATGGCTTTGCCTTGTCCGGCCAGGCCCAGCAAGATAGCCGCGGCGCTGAGAACGAGCTGCACATGGCCGCTGCGCACCAGCATCGGAATTTCCAGCCCGGGAACCATGCGCATGGAGAAAAAGGGAATGACGCGCCGGGCAATGAGCAGGGCGATCATGGCCATGCAGAGCAGGCCCAGGTCGAAATGCTGCATGAGCGCAATGTAGTCGCCCCGGAGCGTGGCGCGCAGGAACAGGGCATCGGCAATGCCCAGTGCCAGCAGCATGAAGGGCACGCCATAGTTGCGCCGGCTTTTACCCTTGATCATGACCCGCATCAGGCAGGCGGCGCTGATCAGATAGAAGGCGAGCTCGCTGGCGCAGGCGATATGGAAGGCGGTTTCCCCGCCGGCGAGAAAGCCGATGCGGGCGATCAGCCACAGCGCAGTCAGGCCGGCAAGCGGCCATCCTTTCAAGGGGTTGAAGCCGGTCCAGGTCGCGCTGGCGGTGAGCAGGAAAGCCACGGCGATGGTGCCGATAAAGGCCCAGAGCATTTCATGGGCATGCCAGGCGACGCCGCCCAATGGCATCGACAGCCATTGAGGCGCGTAGATCCAGATGCCGATGGATACCAGGGCCCATGCGCAACCGGCGATATACAGCGGCCGGAATCCCAGGCTGAGGAAAGCGGTGAGATCAGGCTTGTCCGGGCGTGGCTTGCGGGGTTCGGAAATGGAAAGAAGCTCAGCCATGATGGAGTTCCGTGGGAAGGCGATTCGGGTGGTTGTTGATCTGGTATCCGTACCAGAGGCTGCGTGCGATGCGATGCGCGAATTTTTCCGCTTCTTCCGCGAAAACGCGATTGGGAAGCTCGATCGTCGTTTCATGAAAGAGGGCAAGCCAGTGGCGGAACATCTCTGCATTCAGGTCCGGCAGCGCGATGTGCTTGGGCATGGGTGTGCCGCTGTATGTGCCCGAACCCAGGAACAAGGACGACCAGAATCGCACCATGATCGCCAGATGCGTGTCCCAGTCATGGATATGGGCGTCGAACACCGGGCCCAGCGTGGGATCCGCACGCACCCTTTCATAGAATCGGTGGACCAGGGTGGTGATCTCTTCTTCAGTGGTGAGGTCGGAACGGCTCATGGAGTGTGGAATCCTGGAAGCGGGAAAAGGAAGAAGCGGCGTTGCCGCATAAAGATGAATTTAAAAGTAATCTTATAAAAAATGTGTCTTCGCGTCAACGGAAAGACGCTGCGAAACCGCTAAAACGACACAATGGCGCGGGTCTAAGTTATGATCAAGTATTGTCACGTTTTGAAAAAATATCGTGGCTGCCTGGTTTTCCATCCGGCCTTTTGCTTTCCGCCCATGCCTGTTTCCCATTCAAAACCCCTTACCTTGAGCTGCGTCGTTCCGTGCCTCAATGAAAGCGCGAATCTCAATGTGTTGTTGCCGGCATTGATGGCGGTTCTTCAACCCCTGGTTGCGGAATACGAGATCATCGTCGTGGACGACGGCAGTACCGACGCCACGCCGGCCGCCATGCAGGAGTGGGCGCAGCGCCATCCCCAGATCGTCTACGTGCAATTGTCGCGCAATTTCGGCAAGGAAGCCGCGCTCACCGCAGGGCTGGAGGCCGCCGTCGGGCAGGTGGTGGTGTGCATGGATGCCGATCTTCAGCATCCGCCGGCATTGATTCCCAAGATGCTGGAGCGCTGGCGCGACGGCGTGGAAATGGTCTATGCGGTACGCGCTTCCCGTGCCGATGAATCCGTCTTCAAGCGGGTGGGCACGCGTATTTTCTACAAGCTGATGCGCACCCCGGGCGGCATGCAGGTACCCGAGAACGCCGGGGACTTCCGCCTCATGGACCGCGCGGTCGTCGATGCCTTGCTGCAGCTGCCCGAACGCAACCGTTTCATGAAAGGGCTGTTTGCCTGGGTGGGCTTCCAGTCCGAGCCCATGATGTATTCGCCACCCGAGCGCCTGTACGGAAAGTCCACGTTCCGGCCCTTCAAGCTGTTCCGCTTCGCGGTCGACGGCCTCACCGCATTCACGACCTGGCCTTTGCGGCTGTTGAGCATCTGCGGCTGTTTCCTGTCCCTGCTTTCTTTTTCCTATGGGCTGTACATCGTCATCAAGCATTTGATGTATGGCGATCCCGTCCAGGGCTGGACCACGCTCATCACCGTGGTGCTTTTTTTTGCGGGGGTGCAGCTCATCTCCGTTGGTCTGCTGGGCGAATACATTGCCCGCATTTTCGGCGAGGTCAAGAACCGGCCCGTGTATCTGGTGCGGCGCCGCGAAGGCCTTGGCGTGGGCCGGCAGTCCGCCGTGCAGGCGTCCTCGGCACTGGTCAGCCCTTTGCGGCCCAGGCGTTCCGACACGATGAACGTCGTCAATGAGTAGGCCGGCGCAAGAAGGCGTTTTCCCCGACCGCAAGCATATTGTTATCTGCGCCGACGATTTCGGCATCGACCCGGCTGCGGACGAAGCCATTCTGCAGCTTGCCGGGCTGGGTCGCCTCAATGCCACCAGTTGCCTGGCGGAAGGCCCCGGCTTTTCCGGCCACGCATCCGCCTTGCGAGCATCAGGCCTGCAACTGGGCCTGCACCTGAACTTTACCGAATCCATCGGCAGCACCGTGGTGCACATGCCGGTTTCCGCGCTGATCCTCAAGGCCTGGTTGCGGCGCCTGCCCGCGGCGCAGGTCGACGCGCAAATTGCCAGGCAGCTGGATGCGTTCGAGGCCGCGTTGGGCGGTCCGCCCGATTTCGTGGATGGGCATCAGCATGTGCATCAGTTTCCAGTCATTCGGGACGCGTTGTTGCGCACGCTGGCGCAAAGGTATGGCGGCAGGCTGCCCTGGCTGCGCTATACCCGGACGGGGCAAATGAATGGTGTGCCAATGGGCTTGCGGGTCAAGGCAGGAATCATCGGTCTTCTGGGGGCCCGGGCCTTCGCGGGCAGGGCGCGCGGCATGGGGTTTCGCATGAACCGCCGTTTTCTAGGTGTCTACGATTTTCAGGGGGGGCGGACAGTCTACGCAGGCCTGCTGCAAAGCTGGCTTGCGGGAGCGGAAGACGGCGATTTGATGATGTGCCACCCGGCAACACGCACGATTCCGGGCGACGAGGTGGGCAAGCAGCGCCGGGCCGAATTCGATGTGCTGAAGAGCGACGAGATGGCGGAGTGGCTGGCGGTGAACCGGCTTAGCTTGGGGTCAGACCCCAAATGGGGTCTGACCCCTTGACGCGAATTGTGAGGGGTCAGACCCGATAGGGTCTGACCCCATGCACGCACGACCTTGGGGTCAGACCCCCATCCGCAACCTTGGGGTCAGACCCCGTACGGGGTCTGACCCCGCCCCGGCATCAGGCGCTGGGCGGAGTGCTGCCGCCTTCGCCCAGCGCGCGCTGCATGAAAACGACGTCTATCCATTGCTTGAATTTATAGCCGGTGGCCGCCTGCGTGCCGGCGTGCGAGAAACCCAGACTGCGATGCAGGGCGATGGAGCCGACATTGTTCGTACCCCCGATGGCGGCGATCATTTGCCGCCAGGGGCCCTGTTCGCAGCGTTCCAGCAAGGCGGCGAGCAGCGCTTTGCCCAAGCCTTTGCCGGTTTGGCCTTCCGCCAGATAGATGGAGTCTTCGAGGGTGTAGCGATAGGCGGCGCGCGGCCGGTACAGCGCCGCATAGCAATAGCCCACGATTTGGCCGTCCAGGTCGGCGACCAGCCATGGCGTGCCCAGCTCGCGCACCTGAGCCAGCCTGGATTGCATTTCCTGCACGTCGGGAGGTTGCTCTTCGAAGGTGGCGGTGCCGTGCAGCACATGGTATGCGTAGATGCGCTGGACGGCTTCCATGTCGCTTGGAGTGGCGTCGCGTACGATGGCGTGCGCGGCATCGGTGAAACGGCTTGCAAGCGAAGAGGCAGAAGGGACTTGCTTGGCGGGGACGCTGGACATACTATTTTCCTCGATAGAGACATCAGTATATACATCAGGAGTCATTCATGTCCTTACCCATCAATTCCCTTACCGACACATTTGCCGTGGCGCCCCAGCTCGCGCCGGAAGACATGCAGGCAGTGGCCGATGCAGGCTTCAAAAGCGTCATCATCAATCGTCCCGACCTGGAAGGCGGGCCGGATCAGCCCGTGGCGGCCGATGTCATGATCGCGGCGCGTGCGGCCGGACTGGCGGTGGAATATCAGCCGGTCGTCAGCGGTGCCATGACGTCCGACGACGTCGAGCGCTTTGCGCAATTGCTGGACACCCTGCCGGCTCCGGTGCTGGCCTATTGCAGAACCGGCACGCGCTGCACTCACCTTTATCGTGCCGCCAAATCGCTTTGATATGCGTCAATTATCAGTGAAAATCCCTCCTATATTTTCCAGGGGATTCCGGTTAAGCTTCCTCATCTGATAACCCTCAAGGGCGCAAATCATGTTCAAGAGAATACTTATTCCAACCGATGGTTCGGCATTGTCGGCGCAGGCGGCAAACAAGGGCGTTTGCTTCGCTCGTGAAATCGGCGCCGAAATCGTGGCCTTGTATGTCACACAGCCTTTCGCCGCAACGGTGGGGTTCGACGGCATGGCGGCCGCCTACGCCATCACCGACGAAGACTACGATAAGACCGCGCAGGAACAGGCCCAGAAATACCTCAAGGCCGTTCTCGATCGCGCCGATACGGCGGGCGTGAAGGCCAGGGGCAAGGCCGTGTCCAATTTCAATGTCGCCGACGGCATCGTCCAGGCGGCCGAAGAAGAAGGCTGCGAACTCATTTTCATCGGCAGCCACGGCCGTAGCGGCTTGTCGCGCTTGCTGCTGGGCAGCGTCACCAACAAGGTGCTCAGCCTCGCCAAGACCGCAGTGCTGGTCTATCGCGTCAAGGAAGTCGAATAGGCGGGCGGGGTCAGGCCCCGCACGGGGTCTGAACCCATATCAGGCCTGCGCCCGCGGGCGCAGGCGCTCCTTATTCTGCTCGATCGCCGTGCGGGCTATGTCGCTCAAGGCGGTGCCGGCGGCCCGGCCATCCGGGGTGCTTTCCAGGAAGTTCAACATGGCAATGCGCATGCGCGGCTCCCAGAATTTCTGTATATGATTGGCGATGCCTTCCAGGCCTTCGGCACGGTTCGGCATGGCTTCGAAGAACGCACCGATCCGGTTCGCCAAGCGGATAAGATGTTCAATATTGTTCACGTCAGTCTCCCTGCGTCTGTGTCGTCCAGCATTTCAGGATGGCTGTAGACGGTAAAGCCTTCGTTTCGGGCAAAGCCGGCAAGCATCACATTCAGCTCATTGGCCACGTCTATCGCATAACTGGTCGGGGCCGATATCGCAACCAGCGCACGCAAGCCTGCCGCAGCGGCCTTCTGCACCATTTCAAAGCTTGCCCGGCTGGTGATCACGGCAATGCCCGGCGCACCGAGGCGGTCGTTCCTGAGCAGATGGCCGATCAGTTTGTCCAGCGCATTGTGCCGCCCCACGTCTTCACGGACATCGTCCAGCCGGCCTTGCCAATCGGCCCAGGCGGCGGCGTGGCTGGCGCCGGTCAGCACGTGCAGCGGTTGCCGGCTTCGTAGTTGCATGACCGCCGTGTTGACCGCCTGCCTGGTCAAAGTGGCGGCGGGGGGCTCAAGGGGGGCAAGCGTCCGCCGGACTTCGCTCAGGCTTTCTATCCCGCACAGTCCGCAACCGGTCCGACCGGCGAGATTGCGGCGTCTTTGCTTGAGCGCATGCAGGCGGGCGCTTGCGATCTCGAGCTGGACCACGATGCCTTCCGGTCGCTGGCTGATCTCAAGATCGTAGATATCCGACGCGCGCGCAATCACGCCCTCGGTGAAGGAAAAACCATAGGCAAAGTCCTCGATGTCGGAGGGCGAAGCCAGCACCGTGGCGTGGCTGATGCCGTTGTATTCGAGCGCAATGGGAACCTCGGCGGCGATCTGGTCGGTTTCGGCTGCCTCCAGCCCGTTGGCGGAGCCGCGCCGGACCTCATACGCACGGTGCGCGCCGGCCTCGGTGCCGTGCCGGGCCTGGGGAGCAGAAGCTTGTTCAGCGTCCATGCCTGCTCATTCCTGCGCCGCGGGTACGGGCTCAGGCTGCGGGGCCTGAGCCGGCGAGGCCGAAACCGGGGGCGGCTGTTGATCCTGGCCGCCATCGAGCAGTTGGCGCTGCACCTCGTCGAAACGCGTCCATCCCTGCTGCCAGCGGGACGGTTCGGCAACCTTGCGCGCTTGAACGGCGGTGACCTTGTATTCCGGGCAGTCGGTTGCCCAGTCGGTGCTGTCCGTGGTGACGACGTTGGCGCCCGATTCGGGGAAATGGAAGGTGGTGTAGAGCACGCCGGGCTGGACTCTGTCGGTGACCTCGGCGCGCAGCGCTGTTTCGCCGGCGCGGCTTTGGATGGCCACCAGGTCTCCGCTGCGGATGCCGCGGTCCTCGGCGTCGTGGGGATGGATTTCCAGCAGGTCTTCGCCATGCCACATCACGTTGGGCGTACGGCGCGTCTGGGCGCCCACGTTGTACTGCGACAGGATGCGGCCGGTCGTCAGCAGCAAGGGATACTTGCGGGTGCTGCGTTCGTCGCTCGGCACGTATTTCGTGATCATGAAGCGCCCCTTGCCGCGCACGAATTCGTCCACGTGCATGATGGGCGTGCCATCCGGCGCATCGGCATTGCATGGCCATTGTAGGCTGCCGCCAAGCTCGTCTATCTTGCGGAAGCTGACGCCGGCGAAAGTGGGCGTCAGCCTTGCGATCTCGTCCATGATCTCGCTGGGGTGCGCGTAGTCCATGGGGTAGCCCAGGGCGTTGGACAGGGCGCAGGTGACCTCCCAGTCAGCCAGGCCGGCTTTGGGTTCCATGACCTGGCGCACGCGCGAGATGCGCCTTTCCGCATTGGTGAACGTGCCGTCCTTTTCCAGGAAAGAAGAGCCGGGCAGGAAGACATGCGCATACTTGGCGGTTTCGTTCAGGAAGATATCCTGGACGATGACGCATTCCATGGCCGCCAGGGCGGCCGCGACGTGCTGGGTGTTGGGGTCGGACTGGACGATGTCTTCGCCCTGGCAATACATGCCCTTGAAGGAGCCGCTCAGTGCGGCGTCGAACATATTGGGCAGGCGCAGCCCCGGCTCGGGCTGCAGGCGCACGCCCCAGGCCTGGTCGAATTGCGCCCGGACGGTGTCGTCCGAGATATGGCGGTATCCCGGCAGCTCGTGGGGGAAGGACCCCATGTCGCAAGAGCCTTGCACGTTGTTCTGCCCGCGCAGGGGATTCACACCCACGCCTTCGCGGCCGATATTGCCGGTGGCCATGGCCAGGTTGGCGATGGCCATGACAGTGGTGGATCCCTGGCTGTGTTCGGTGACGCCCAGCCCGTAGTAGATGGCACCGTTGCCTTGCGTGGCGAAGAGCCGGGCGGCGCCGCGCACGTCGTTCGCGGGCACGCCGGTTATGGTTTCCATGGCTTCCGGCGAGTTCTCCGCCAGCGAGACGAAATCGCGCCATTGCTGGAAGGCCGCGGTTTCGCACCGCTCTGCAACGAAGGCTTCATCGATCAGGCCTTCGGTCGCGATGACGTGCGCCAAGGAGGTAAGCAGGGCGGTGTTGGTGCCAGGCCGCACGGGAAGGTGGAAGTCGGCCTTGATGTGGGGCGAGTCCACCAGCTCGATCCGGCGCGGATCGATGACGATCAGCCTGGCGCCTTGCCTGAGCCTGCTTTTCAGCCGCGAGGCAAAGACGGGGTGGGCCGCGCTGGGATTGGCGCCCATGACGATCACCACGTCGGTGTGCATGACCGAATCGAAGGTCTGCGTGCCGGCGGATTCCCCCAGCGTGGTCTTGAGCCCATAGCCGGTGGGCGAGTGGCAGACGCGGGCGCAGGTGTCGACGTTGTTGGTGCCAAAGGCGGCGCGCACGAGCTTCTGCACGAGATAGGTTTCCTCGTTCGTGCAGCGGGAAGACGTGATGCCGCCCACGGCGTCGCGGCCGTATGCACCTTGGATGCGCCGGATTTCCGAAGCGGCGTAAGAGATGGCTTCGTCCCAGCTGACTTCCTGCCATGGATCGGAGATGTGCTTGCGTATCATGGGCTTGAGCATGCGGTCTTCGTGCGTGGCATAGCCCCACGCAAAGCGGCCCTTGACGCAGGAGTGGCCGTGGTTGGCCTTGCCGTCCTTCCAGGGAACCATGCGCACGACTTCCTGGCCTTTCATTTCCGCCTTGAAGGCGCAGCCGACGCCGCAATAGGCGCAGGTCGTGACGACGGCATGCTCGGCCTGCCCCATTTCGATCACGGATTTCTCGATGAGCGTCGACGTGGGGCAGGCCTGTACGCAGGCGCCGCAGGACACGCAGTCGCTGGACATGAAATCGTCTTCCTGGCCCGCTGCGACGCGGGAGTCGAATCCGCGCCCGGCGATCGTCAGCGCGAAAGTGCCTTGCACTTCTTCGCAGGCGCGGACACAGCGGCTGCATACGATGCACTTGGACGGATCGTAGGTGAAATAAGGATTGGAATCATCGATGGCGTCATCGAGATGATTGGCGCCGTCGTAGCCGTAGCGCACATTGCGCAGGCCGACCACGCCAGCCATGTCCTGGAGTTCGCAGTCGCCATTGGCCGGGCAGGTGAGGCAATCCAGCGGGTGGTCCGATATGTACAGTTCCATGACGCCGCGCCGCAATTCGCGCAGCTTGGGTGTTTCCGTCCATACCACCATGCCGTCTTCCACCGGAGTGGTACAGGATGCGGGATAGCCCCGCCGGCCTTCTATCTGCACAAGGCAAAGCCGGCATGAGCCGAAGGCTTCGAGGTTGTCTGACGCGCACAGCTTGGGAATATTGACGCCGGCCTCGGCGGCGGCACGCATGACGGATGTGCCTTGCGGGACATCCAGCTCATGGCCGTCCAGGACGATGCGCACCAGGCGGGTATCCGTCGAGGGTGGCGTGCCGAGATCGCGTTCGCGTTTCAAGATGGTTTCCAGCATGGGTGTCTCCGTCAGGCGGGCTGTGTCGTTGAGGCCGCGGATGCGGGCAGGCCGAAATCTTCGGGAAAATGGTCCAGTGCGGACAGCACGGGGTAGGGCGTCATTCCGCCCAGGGCACAGAGCGAGCCCGCCAGCATGGTGTCGCAGAGGTCGCGCAGCAGCATGAGCTGTTCGCTGCGCTGTTCATTGTTGCGTATGCGGTGGATGACCTCGACGCCGCGAGTCGATCCGATGCGGCACGGCGTGCATTTGCCGCAGGATTCGATGGCACAGAATTCCATGGCGTATTCGGCCATTTCGGCCATGTCGACCGCATCGTCGAATGCCACGATGCCGCCATGGCCCACCATGGCCGAGACCGCCGCATAGCTTTCGTAATCCAGCGGTGCGTCCCATAGGGATTCGGGCAGGTAGGCGCCCAGCGGGCCGCCGACCTGTACCGCCCGCAACGGCCTGCCGCTTGCGCTGCCGGCACCGTACTCGTGGAGCAGTTCGCGCAGCGTGATGCCGAAGGCCTTTTCGACCAGGCCGCCATGCCGTATGTTGCCGGCCAGTTGAAATGGCAGCGTGCCTCGCGAGCGGCCCATGCCGAAGTCGCGATAGTAGCCGGCGCCGCGCGCCAGGATGACCGGGACCGTGGCCAGCGAGATCACATTGTTGACGACGGTGGGTTGGCCGAACAGCCCCGCGATGGCGGGCAGCGGCGGTTTGGCGCGCACCAGGCCGCGCTTGCCCTCCAGGCTTTCGAGCAGGGAGGTTTCTTCGCCGCAGATATACGCGCCCGCGCCGCAGCGCACTTCAAGATCGAAGCCGCGGCCGGAGCCCTGGATGTCGGTGCCCAGCCAGCCCGCCTGCCGCGCCCGCTGTATGGCGGCTTCAAGCACGGCGATGGCGATGGGGTATTCGGAACGCACATAGATGTAGCCATGCGTGGCTTGCACGGCCAGCCCCGCGATGGTCATGCCTTCGATGAGCGCATAGGGGTCGCCTTCCATCAGCATCCGATCGGAGAAGGTGCCGGAATCGCCCTCATCCGCATTGCAGACGATGTACTTCTGCGGCGCCGCCGTTTCCAGCACGGTCTTCCATTTGATGCCCGTGGGAAAGGCCGCGCCGCCGCGGCCGCGCAGGCCCGAGTCGGTCACTTCAGCGACGATGGCTTCAGGGGCCATGCCGAGTGCTTTCTGCAGGCCGTCGTATCCGCCCATGGCGCGATAGTCGTCCAGCGACAGAGGGTCGGTGATGCCGACCCGTGCAAACGTCAGGCGCTCCTGGTTCTTCAGGTAGGGAATGTCTTCGGTCAGGCCGTGTGCAAGAGGATGATCGTGTCCTTGCAGCCAGCCTGCGTCGAACAGGCCGGGAATGTCGTCGGGATCGACGGGGCCATAGGCCATGCGCCCCTGCGGCGTGTCGATCTCCACCAGCGGCTCCAGCCACAGCAGGCCGCGCGAGCCATTGCGCACCAGCTTGATGCGCTGCCCGCGCGTGTCGGCTTCCGCCTGCAGGGCAAGGGCGACGTCGTTGGCGCCCACCGCGACCGCGGCGGTATCCATGGGTACGAAGACGGTGATGGCGGTGCTCATGGTCGGCATCCTTGCGCTCCCAGGAGGCGGTCCAGCTTCTGAGGGGTGACCCGGGCATGCGGCTGCCCATTGATCATGATGGCGGGCGACTGGGCGCACAAGCCCAGGCAGTAAACGGGCTCAAGAGTGACCTTGCCGTCCGGCGAGGTTTCGTTGAAGCCGCAAGCCAGCCGCTGGCGGGCGTGGTCGGCAAGCGCATTGGCGCCCATGGCCTGACAGGACTCGGCCCGGCAGATTTCCAGCCTGACCGGTGCCGCGGGCGTCTGTCGGAAATGGGGATAGAAACGGATGACGCCGTGGACTTCCGCCCGGGACAATTGGAGGGCCTGGGCCAGCACCGGAACGGCACTGGCCGGAATACAGCCCAGGGCATGCTGGATGGCATGCAGGACGGGCAGCAGATTTCCCCGCACTCCCTCGTAGCGTGCAATGGCTTGCCGGGTGATGGCTTCCACAGTCGAGGCCGATGGTTCGAACTCGCCCGCGTGTGTCGGCGTATGCATGTTGGACTTCCTTGGTCTGGCTGTGGCTTAAGTCAGCCTATATGTTTTAATTTTCATATGTTGATTGGCAATTTCATGTAATCTACACAGTAAAGCTAAGCTGTTCAATAGGAAATTAAAGACATATAAGGAGATCTTCCGCGCTCAAGCCGCCACCGCGGCCGCATTGGCAAGGAAGCTGGCAGGCATGGGTCATAAATTCAGGGCGCGTTTGAACTCGGAATGGATGCTGGAGCGGCCGGATGGCAGCTTGCTGTCATTGAGCGAGGTATTGCGGTTGCTGTCCGCCATCGACGCAACGGGGCATATTTCCGGGGCATGCAAGGCATGCGGGCTGTCCTATCGCCATGCATGGGGCATCTTGCGCAAGGCGGAGCAGGAATTCGAGACAGCCCTCATCGAGACCTCGCGGAGGCAGGGCACCAAGCTGACGCCTTTCGGCCAGCATCTGATCTGGGCCAACCGGCGCGTCGATGCGCGCTTGACGCCGACGCTGGAAAGCATGGCGTCCGAATTGCAGGAAGAGCTCGAACGTCTGTTCCCCGAGAGCCAGCCGCGGCTGCGCCTGCACGCCAGCCACGGTTTCGCGGTGGAAGGGCTGATGCAGATGGCCAACGGCATGGACATGGCGCCTCTGGAACTGCGGTACCGCACGGCAATCGAGGCGCTGGCGTCTCTGGACGGCGGAGATTGCGACCTGGCCGGTTTCCAGGTGCCACAAGGCGATTTCGAACTGCCCATTCTGCTGCGCTATGCGCCATGGCTGGATCCGGACAAGCATCGCCTGGTGCATCTGGCCGTACGCAATACCGGCATGTTCCTGCGTCCGGACAATCCCAAGAACATACGTTCGATTGCCGATCTCGTGAATCCCGATGTGCGTTTCGTCAATCGTCAGATAGGATCCAGCACGCGATTCCTGATCAGCCTGATGCTGGAGCGCCTGAACATCGACACGGCGCGGGTGCAGGGTTTCGAAACCAGCGAGTTCACGCACATGGCGATCGCGGCGCACATTGCCAGCGGCATGGCGGATGCCGGAATCGGTGTCGAGACGGCCGCATGGCGTTGCGGCCTGGCTTTCCTGCCCCTGGTCCAGGAACGCTATTTTTTCGCCGTGCATCGCGACACACTGGCAACCGCGCGAATGCAGCGCTTGCTAAACTTGATGAACAGCGAGCAGTATCGTAGCTACGTTCGGCAACTCACAGGTTATGATGCCCGGCATATGGGCCAGGTGCAAACGGTCGAGGAAGCCTTCGGCCCGGCCGTGACGGTCGCGCTTCGGTCATGACGCGTGGGACGCAAAGTATGAGCAAAGTCATTTTTCACAGCTTGGACTCCGGTGCGGAGGCTGCGAAGGCCGGCTGGCACGGCGGCCCGCTGCTGGACGCGCGCCGCCGGCCGCTGCGCGATCTGCGCATTTCCGTCACGGACCGCTGCAACTTCCGCTGCACGTACTGCATGCCCCGCGAAGTGTTCGGCGCCGACTATACATTCATGCGCCATTCCGAGCTGCTCAGCTTCGAGGAAATCACCAGGGTCGCGGCGGTGGCCGCGCGACTGGGGGTGCAGAAGGTCCGGCTCACGGGGGGCGAGCCCTTGTTGCGCAGGAACATCGAGGCCCTCGTCGAAATGCTGTCGTCCTTGCGGACACCCGAAGGCGACCCCATCGAGCTGACGCTGACCACCAACGGCACGCTGCTGCAAAAAAAAGCGCGCGCCTTGAAGGACGCCGGCCTGCGCAGGGTAACGGTCAGTCTCGATGCGCTGGACGAGAGCAAGTTCGCAAGCATGAGCGACAGCGGCGTGAACGTGGCGACGGTCTTGCGGGGCATCGACGAGGCCGGACGTGTCGGCCTGGCGCCGGTCAAAGTCAACATGGTGGTGCGCAAAGGCCTGAACGACGACCAGATACTTCCCATGGCGCGCCATTTTCGGCATTCCGGGCACGTGCTGCGCTTCATCGAATTCATGGACGTCGGCAACACCAACGGCTGGAACATGGACGAGGTGCTGACGGGCACCCAGATCCTGGACCGCTTGCGCCAGGAGTTTTCCCTGGAGCCTGCGCGCGCGAACTACCGGGGCGAAGTCGCCGCTCGTTGGCGCTATACCGACGGAGGCGGTGAAATCGGCCTAATCACCAGTGTTTCCCAGCCGTTCTGCGGCGACTGTACGCGGGGGCGCCTGTCCCCCGAAGGCCGTCTGTTCCTCTGTCTTTTTGCCAACCAGGGCCACGACCTGCGTGAATTGATCCGGCGGGGCGGCAGCGACGACCAGCTTGCCGCCGTCATGGCGGGCATCTGGTCCGTGCGCGGCGATCGCTATTCCGAACTGCGCGGCGAAGAGGCCGCCAGGCTCGGCAAGATCGAAATGAGCTACATCGGCGGATGACGGATCGGCCTGTATCGACCGAAACCGGCCCTGCCGCGCCGACATCCGTCACCGGCCTGATTCTGGCGGGAGGACAGGCCCGCCGGATGCAGGCGGCGGGTGAGCAGTTCGGCAGTGCAGCCGACTCGCTCATGCCGCCGCAATGCCGCGCCGACTGGCAGGGGTGGGACAAGGGTTTGATGCTTCTGGACGGAGAGCCGTTGGTGCAGCATGCGCGGCGCTTCCTGGCTCCGCAAACCGCGCGCCTGCTCATCAGCGCGAACCGCTATCTGGGCCTCTACGCCCAATATGGCGACGTGTTCGGCGACGACCCGGATCTGGGCGAAGCACAAGGCCCGCTGGCCGGGATCGCCAGTGCGCTGACGCGTGTGCAGACTCCCTGGCTGGCCGTCCTGCCCGTCGACGTTCCCCATCCTCCCCGGGATCTGTTCATCAGATTGGCCGCCGCGCTGCGCCAGGGAGGCCACGCGCGCGTGGCCTTCGCGTCGACACGCCAAGGGGATGCCGGACGGGACCATCCCTTGTGCATGCTGCTTCGCACGGATTTGCAGACGGACTTGCGCGCCTTTCTTGAGGCGGGCGAGAGAAGGGTAATGTCGTGGCTGGAACGGAACGGAGCATTGCGCGTCTGCTTCGAGGATGGCGAGGACGCGTTCAGGAATATCAATACGCCGCTGGATTTGAGGGGTCAGACCCCGAATGGGGTCTGACCCCCTTCCTCAGCGCCGGGGTCAGACCCGGAATCGGGTCTGACCCTTCATCAGTATGGCTCTGGGTCAGACCCAAAACAGGGTCTGACCCTTCGTCAGTATGGCCCGGGGTCAGACCCCGTACGGGGTCTGACCCCATCCACCGCTATCGCAGCCAGTGACGCAAATCATAGAAGGCAACGGTATCGCCGTCATGGACTTCCATGTTCGCCGGAATGCGCGCCAGTGCGCCGGCCCAGGGCAGCGAGCTGATGATGCCGGACCCTTGCTGAGGATAGGGAGAGAGAGTCACCCCTCTGGATGAATAGTCGGCCCGCACCCTCAGGAATTCGTCGCGGTTTTCCTTGAGGCGCCGGTCGATGGCCAGGCAGCCGTACTGGACATCCGGAATGACTTGGGTGCGGCCCTGCATGGTGCGCAGCAAGGGAGTGACCAGCAGGCCGAACACGACGAAGGCCGAGACGGGATTTCCGGGCAGGCACACCACGGGCTTGCCGCGGATCTGCGCCAGTGCGACCGGCTTGCCGGGTTTCATGCAGACTCGCCAGAGATCGAGGGTGCCGCCCAGCTCTTCTATCGTAGGCTTGACCAGGTCTTTTTCGCCGACCGAGACGCCCCCCACCGTAACGACCAGATCGCAATCCGCGAGCAGGATAGCGAAGGCTTCGCGTAGCGATTCCGAGGTGTCCACGGCGTGCAGGCAATGTACGACGGTTGCCCCCATTGCTTCGGCCATTGCGGTGAGCATGGGGCCGTTGGAGTTGTAGATCTGTTCGTCGCTTCGGGGTTGGCCGGGATTCAGCAGTTCGTCGCCGGTGGTGAGTATGCCTATTTTCAGGCGCGAGTACACGCTGATTTCGGCATAGCCCTGCGAGGCCAGCAACGCGATCTCGCCTGGGCCGATAAGGCATCCCTTTGCGAGCAGTTGATTGCCCTTGAGCACATCTTCCCCTCGTCGCCGCACGTGAGCGCCCTGCACCGGGGGGCGCTGGATCTCGAAGCCATCGTCGTTTTCATTGCCGTCCTCTTGCATGACAACCGTGTCGGCTCCCTCGGGAATGAGGCTGCCGGTGAAAAGACGGATGGCTTTGCCGGCTTGCAGCGGCTGCGGAGCCTCGCCGGCAAAGCAACGCTGCTGAACAGGCAGGCGCTTGCCCGCGGCGTAATCGGCGTAGCGGATGGCGTAGCCGTCCATCGCGCTGTTGTCGGCGGGCGGCAGATCGCTGGTGGCGAAGATGGTCTGGGCCAGGATGCGGCCACGGGCCTCGGCGAGCGGGCAGGCCTCTGCGATGCTGGGCGGGCTGCCCGCGGTGGCCAGGCGGGATTGTGCGACGTCGAACTCAAGCATGGTAGTGGGTACCGAAATTACAGGGTCGATGGGTGCTGTCCAGCTGTTCGCGGATGATGCCTTCCCACGCGGTCTTGCAGGCGCCGGTCGAGCCCGGCATGCAGAAGACCAGCGTATTGTTGGCGGCTCCCGCGAAGGCGTCGGATTGAAGCGTGGAGCTGCCGATGTCGAGGAAGGAAAGATGGCGGAAAAGCTCGCCGAAGCCGGTAATGACCTGGTCGAGCAGCGGCATGACCGCCGCCGCCGTGGACTTGCTGTGGGAAAAGCCGGTGCCGCCGTTGGTCAATATCACCTGGATGCCGTCATCGGCGATCCAGTCGCTGATGATTTTCCGGATCTGGTAAAGATTGCCATTGCAGAGATCGCGCCGTACGCAGGCATGTCCCGCTTCGGTCAGGCTCTGCGACAGGTAGTCGCCGGAGGTATCACTGTTGGCGTCGCGTGTGCCCGAGATGGTCAGGACGGCGCATTTCAGGGAAACAGGGGGCTTGCTGGGATCGGCTTTGCTCATGGATTGCCTGGCTCTTCTGATGATGAGAGTGAATTCCACTGCTCGGTCTTTTCGTGATCGGACTGGCGCTGTTCCACCCAGAATTTCTTCCCGTCGGCCAGGGTTTCGCGTTTCCAGAAGGGCGCACGGGTTTTCAGGGCATCGATGAGATATTCGCAGGCCCGGAAGGCCTCTCCGCGGTGAGCGCCGGCAACAGCCACGAAGACGATCTGCTCGGCGTTCGCCAGTTCGCCGACACGATGCACGACCAGGCAGTCTTCGATATCCCAGCGTGATCTGGCGTCGTCGCACAGCGACTCGATTTCACGCTCGCACATGCCCGGATAGTGTTCAAGAAAAAGGCTGCGGGTGGCGGCATCGGTGGCATAGTCGCGCACGTAGCCCGTGAACGTCACGATGGCGCCGGCCTTGGTGGCCGTGCGCTGCCGGAGCTGATGCTGGAGGGCGGCCGCATCGAAATCGGCCTCTTGAACGATGACCATGGGTCAGCCTCCGGTCACGGGCTCGAAGACGGCCACCTCGTCGCCGGGGTGGATCAGTGCGTCCAGCGGCGCATGCTCCTGGTTGATGGCCAGCTTGAGACGGGAGCCGGGCGCGAGGTCGGGATAGCGTTCGATCAGGGACTTCAGCCATTGGGCGCCGCTGACGGGCGCATCGAGCTGCCAGTCTTCCTGCCGGGTCTTGGTCAATTCGGCCACTTGCGCAAAATACAGGACTTTAATCATTGCGCCATTCTCCACTTTTGCCGCCGGACTTGTAGCGCAGCCTGATCTCTTCAAGCACGATACCTTTGTCGGCGGCCTTGCACATATCGTAGATGGTCAGGGCGGCCACGCTGCACGCCGTCATGGCTTCCATTTCGACGCCGGTCTTGTAGTCGGTGCGGCAGGTGGCGCGCACGGTGATCGCCGACGCGGCGTCGTCGGGAAAGAATTCAATGCCCACGAAGCTGAGCGGCAGGCTGTGGCACAGTGGAATCAGTTCGGCGCAGCGCTTGGACGCCAGCACGCCGGCGATTCTCGCGGTGTTCAGGACTTCGCCCTTGGCGTTTTCCTGGGAGGACAGCAGCTTGTACGCAGCCGCGCTCATGCGTACGCGGCCTTCGGCGACGGCGCTGCGCTGCGTCGACGCCTTTCCGCTGACGTCGACCATCCGGACTTGCCCCGATTCGTCGACATGACTGAGTACCGGTCCGGCATTGGAAGAAAAGCTCATGGCAGGTGTATCTTGAGTTGAAACGTTGGAATGATGCCATTAATCATATACGCAATTGCAGTCGGGGGGTCAGACCCCGCATGGGGTCTGACCCCATAGATGTAAACGGGGCCGGACCCCGTACGGGGTCGGACCCCAGTCCTCTTCCTACGCCGGGGGTCAGACCCAAGGGTCTGACCCCACAGATGTGAACAGGGTGAGACCCCATGCGGGGTCCGACCCCTCAAAGACGGTCACCGGCTTGGAGGTCCGCTCGATCGCGGCGTATGATGATGCTTTTCTGAATCGCTCGCGGAGAACGCTATGTCTATAAAAGTTGGTGATCGGGTACCTGACGGCACCCTGGGTGAGTTTATCGAAACGGCGACCGACACTTGCGCGGTGGGGCCCAATAATTTCCAGGTGTCGGACATGGTCAAGGGCAAGAAGATAGCCCTGTTCGCCTTGCCGGGCGCCTTCACGCCCACTTGCTCCGCCAAGCATCTGCCCGGGTATATCGAACTCTACGACCAGCTCATGTCCAAGGGCATCGATGAAATCTGGTGCGTGTCCGTCAACGATCCCTTCGTCATGGGTGCCTGGGGGCGCGATTGTCAGGTAAACGGCCGGGTGCGCATGCTGGCCGACGGCAGCGCCAACTGGACGCGGGCGATGGGCCTGGATCAGGATCTGTCCGCGCGCGGCATGGGCGTACGCTCCAAGCGCTATTCCGCTCTCATCGAAGACGGCGTCGTCACCCAGCTCAATTTAGAGCAAGGTGGCGGTTTCGAAGTCAGCGATGCCGGGACGCTGCTCAAGCAAATCGGCTAGCGCCCTCCCTTTTTGCTTCCCCAGCCCTAACATGCCGCAGGTTCAATGGTTCAGACGGTAGCTGCTTTTTCTTCGCTTTATCTCGCAACCTTATTGTTGCTCGTCGGTTCGGGGCTCTTCAATACCTACCTCGGCCTGCGCCTGACGGCGCAGAACGTCTCCGAGGTATGGGTAGGCGGCCTGATCGCGATCTATTACCTCGGCCTGGTTTTCGGCGCGCGCATCGGCCACAAGGTCATCATCCGCGTCGGCCACATCCGTGCGTATGCGGCCACCGCCGCCATCGTCACAGTCACCATGCTGGCGCTGGTCCTGCTCGACAATCTTTGGATCTGGCTGGGCTTCCGCTTCCTGGCGGGCATCGCCATGGTCACCCAGTTCATGGTGCTGGAAAGCTGGCTGAACGAGCAGACCGAAAACCATCAGCGCGGGCGCGTGTTCGCGTTTTACATGGTGTTCTCCAGTGTCGGAACGGTATTGGGGCAGTTGTCGCTGTCGATGTTTCCACAGCTCAATTACGAGCCGCTCGTCTTTGCCGCCGTCTGTTCGGCACTATGCCTGGTTCCGGTGGCACTGACGCGCCGCCTGCATCCTGCCCTGCAAATGCCCGCGCCCTTGCATGCCAAGTATTACGTCGCGCGCGTGCCGATTTCCCTGACCGTGTTGTTCGTTGCCGGCTTGATCATCGGCGCGTTCTACGGCCTTGCGCCGGTGTATGCGCTCAAGCAGGGGCTGACCAACAGCCAGGTCGCCGTCTTCCTGGCGGTATCGGTCGCAACCGGGGTGTTCGCCCAATGGCCACTGGGCTGGCTGGCCGACCGCATGCCGCGGGTGGGCCTGATACGCATCAACGCCATGGTGCTTGCCGCGCTGGCCATTCCGCTTTGGGGCTGGTGGACCTTTCCCTATTGGGCCCTGCTGGTGTTTTCCTGTGCGTTCGGCATTCTCCAGTTCACGCTGTACCCCCTGGGCGCGGCGTTCGCCAACGATAACGTGGATCCCGATCGGCGGGTCGGGCTCAGCGCCATCCTGTACATGGTCTATGGCCTGGGTGCCTGTGCAGGGCCATTGATCGCCGGCTACCTGATGCGCGAACTGCATCCGGGCACCTACTTCGTGTTCGTGTCGGTCTGCGCGCTGGTGCTGGTTGCGTCGGTCAGGCCGCAGCGTGTCACGGGCGCCAATCTGAGCGAAGACGCGCCCACGCAGTTCGTTCCGATGGGCGACAGCCTGGAAAGCTCCAATGTCGTCGCCGTCCTCGATCCTCGGGTGCATCCCGAGAGCGATGTGTCGCACCAGCCTGTCGACCCCCCGGAGGAGTCCTCAGCGGGGGATGAGAATCACGATGGCGGAAATGGCCAGGACGATGCCAAGCGCGTTGACCCAGCGTAGTTTTTCCTTGAAGAAGCCGGCACCCACCAGGGTTCCCAAAGAAATCACGCCGATGTTCATGGCCGAAAACACCAGGGTGGGATTGTCCGGGAAAACCTGGTGTGCCCGGATATAGAAATAGATATTGCTGAAGTTCAGCAAGCCCAGCAGGACGCCCGCGGCGACATTGCGCCTGGTCCAGACACTGCGCCGGACAATCAGATAGGCGAAGATCAGGATGCCCGCCAGCACGAAAGACGCGAACAGGCTGCTCGAGAATGCCGCGCCGCTCTTGGCCATTTGCTTGAAGAGGATATCTATCGTTCCGTATCCGACCCAGACGGCGAGCAGGAAGAGAATGGTTTTGCCCGTCTCACCGCTGCCCTCTTTGCCGCCCGGCCGATACAGCAGGCATCCCAGGGCAATCAGCGCGACGGCGATCCCGCCCAGCTTTCCGCCCGACAGCGTTTCGTGAAAGATGACGAAGGAAGCGATCAAGGGAATGAATAGCGAAAGCCTCTGCGCGGCGTCGCTCAGCACGATGCCCGCATGGCGGACGGCGCCGGCCATCGCCAGGAAAATGGTGGGCAGCAGCACGCCCAGGGCGGCCAATACCCACCACGACGTGCCGGACGCCAGGAAAGCCGCGGGTTGAGGCCGAAGCAGCAACAGGCACAGGCTCGCCGCCACGACATAGTTGACGGCAATCGCCTGGTCCACCTGTATGTCGTGCTTGCGCGCGAGCTTGAGCAGTACCGAGACGGCGACGCTGGAGGCAATGCTGAGGATCAGGGTGTACATCTGCGGTCAAGCTCCGGTATTCAGGCCCAGGCGCTCGAACAGCATCGCGTCCCGGCCGGTTTGAGGGTTGGGTGTGGTCAGGAGCTGGTCGCCATAGAAAATGGAATTGGCGCCGGCCAGGAAACAGAGCGCCTGCAAGGCCTCGTCCATGGTTTCCCTGCCTGCGGACAGCCTGACGGCGGCCAGGGGCATGGTGATGCGGGCGATTGCGATGGTGCGCACGAATTCGAAAGCATCGATGTCCGGCGCGCCGTCCAGTGGAGTGCCCGGCACTTTCACGAGATTGTTGATGGGTACGGACTCAGGATAGGGCGAAAGATTGGCCAGCTGGGCGATGAGCCCCGCACGGTCGCGCCGCGATTCGCCCATGCCCACGATGCCGCCGCAGCATACCTTCAGGCCGGCCGCTTGAGCACGGCCGAGCGTGTCCAGCCTGTCCTGGTACTGCCGCGTGGTGATGATGCTGCCGTAGAACTCGGGCGAGGTATCGAGATTGTGGTTGTAGTAGTCCAGCCCGGCGTCGTGCAATTGCTCTGCCTGGCCCGGCTTGAGCATGCCCAGCGTTACGCAGGTTTCCAGGCCCAGGGCCTTGACTTCGGCGACAAGGCTTGCAACGGAATCGAGCTGCCTGGCGGTGGGAGACCGCCAGGCAGCCCCCATGCAGAAGCGCTGGGCGCCATCGGCCTTGGCCTTGCGTGCCGCCGCAAGGACTTCCTCGATCGGCATCAGGTTCTCGCTTTCCAGTCCCGTGTCATGCCGCGACGATTGCGGACAGTAGGCGCAGTCTTCCGGACAGCTTCCCGTCTTGATCGACAGCAGGCTCGCGAGCTGGATGCGATTCGGATCGTGATGCCGGCGGTGCACCCGCTGCGCCTGGTGCATCAGATCCATGAAGGGCAGGGCATAGAGTTCCAGGATGCCTTCAATAGTCCAACCCGGGTGGCTGGCGGCCGTTGCAGGCGTGCTTCGGACCAATTCTTCGATCACCATGACAATCTTCCTTCTGCGGTCAAGAGCCGTCATGGTAGGAGGGGCGAAGCAGGGCGGCAACAGCGATTTCCGTTATGTATCAAAACATTTACACGAAATTGATGGGCTTTTCTGAGAATTTGTGTCAATTTCGGACAACGCTGCGTCGGAGGGCAGATCCGAGCCATATCGACGATTTTGAAACAAAATATTTCAACAAGGAATCATTCCACTGTACCGTGGCGCGCCTGGCTGTCTCAGGGCAAGGGGTAAGGCGCGGTCTGCTGGCAGACCAGGTGCAAAGCCCGCGCGAACATGGTTTCCGCCTCCCGCTTCCTGCCTTCGGCCCGGCTGAACAGCGCGACAGGGGGCAAAGACCAGGCAAATCGATAAGGCACGATGGCAACGCCAGCCACGCGCACCAGTTCGTCGGCGATGTCGGCCGGGACGATGGAGACCGCCGAGTCGCTGTCGACGATCATTTCGCCGATGAGCTTGCTGGAATAGCTTTCCACGATGGGCGCCGGGGGAATCAGCCCGGCGCCCAGGAACAGCGCGCTGACCTGGTCGCGAATGGGAGTCTGGGGCGCACCGAGTATCCAGTCCAGATCATTGAGCTGCTGCCAGTCCAGCTTGTGGCGCGTCAGCTGCGCGGCGAGGCGGCGGCTGGCAATAAGGCGCGGTTGCTGGCTGTACAGCACCTCGAAGGCGAGTTCCTTGGTGTCGGCTTCGGCGGAAGCCTGCCCGATCACCAGGTCCAGCGTATGGTCGCGCAATTGCTGCAGCAATTGGTCGCTGGCGCCCTCGTGTATGGTCACCGTAAGACGCTTGCCGCCATCGGGAAATGTACGCTGGATGGCCGCCGACAGCAGTTTGCCGGAAACGAAGGGCACGACGCCGATATGCAGGTGGGCGGCATAGCCGCTGAGGCTGGCCTCCATGTCGCGTGCCAGATGCTCGAGGTCATGGATCATGGCTTCGGCGCGGGCAATGGCCAATAGGCCGAGCGGCGTGGCGGTCATGCCGCGCACCGAGCGCTCGAACAGCTGGGCGCCGAAAATGTCCTCCAGTTCCAGCAAGGCCTTCGTGACGGCCGGCTGGCTGGTGGCCATGATTTCGGCCACGCGGGTCAGCGAGCCGTATTCATGGATGCGCAGCAGCAGCGTCAGATGGCGAATGCGCAGCCGGGAAGCGAGCTTGTGGGCGACCTGCTCGGCGTCAAAACGCTTCATCGTTCCTCTTCCATATTCAAATGGTTATGGAATCATATTTATTAAGAATGGTCCAGTTATGTTTACTGCGTAGAATGGCTTGCATGACGAAGAGACGCGAAAATCGCGCGACCTGAATAAAGAGGACCTGACATGAGCATGACGGACCGAGAAGCGGCGCTCCGCTATCACGAATTCCCCACCCCCGGAAAAATCGCGGTGAACGCCAGCAAGCCGCTGGTGACGCAACGGGACCTGGGGCTGGCCTATACCCCCGGCGTGGCGGCCGCATGCGAGGAAATCGTGAGCGACCCCATGAACGCCGTCCGGTACACGGCGCGCGGCAATCTGGTGGGTGTCATCACCAACGGCACGGCGGTGCTGGGCCTGGGCAACATCGGCGCGCTGGCCTCCAAGCCCGTGATGGAAGGCAAGGCGGTGCTGTTCAAGAAGTTCGCCGGCATCGACGTCTTCGATATCGAGATCAACGAAACCGACCCGGACAAGCTGGTCGACATCATCGCCGGGCTGGAACCCACCTTCGGCGGCATCAACCTCGAAGACATCAAGTCGCCCGAATGCTTCCATGTCGAAAGCAAGCTGCGCGAGCGCATGAACATCCCGGTGTTCCACGACGATCAGCACGGCACGGCCATCTGCGTGTCTGCCGCGTTCATCAATGGCCTGAAAGTGGCGGGCAAGGACATCGGCAAGGTCAAGGTGGTGGTGTCGGGCGCCGGCGCGGCGGCGCTTGCCTGTCTGGATCTCATCGTCGATCTGGGCCTGCCGCTGGAAAACATCTGGGTGTCCGACATCGAAGGCGTGGTCTATCAGGGTCGCAAGAAGCTGATGGATCCAAAGAAAGAACGCTACGCGCAAAAAACCAAGCACAGGACGCTGGCCGAGATCATCGACGGAGCCGACGTATTCCTGGGCCTGTCGGCCGGCGGCGTGCTCAAGCCCGAAATGGTCGCGCGCATGGCGGCGCGGCCGCTCATCCTGGCGCTGGCCAATCCCCATCCCGAGATCCTGCCCGAGGATGCGCACGCCGTGCGGGACGACGTCATCATGGCCACGGGCCGCTCCGACTACCCAAACCAGGTCAACAACGTGCTGTGCTTTCCGTACATATTTCGGGGCGCCCTGGATGTCGGTGCAACAACCATCACACGCGAAATGGAAATGGCAGCCGTCCATGCCATCGCCGGGCTCGCGGAAGAAGAACAGAACGAAGTGGTTGCGGCGGCCTATGGCACCTACGACTTGTCGTTCGGGCCGCTGTATCTGATTCCCAAGCCCTTCGATCCGCGCCTCATTGTGCGCATCGCGCCCGCGGTGGCCAAGGCAGCCATGGAAAGCGGCGTGGCGACCCGCCCGCTGCCTGATCTGGCCTCGTATGCCGAGCAGCTCGAGCATTTCGTCTATCACTCCGGTGCTTTCATGAAGCCGCTGTTCTCCATGGCACGCCAACAGGTGCGCGATGGCGGCAAGACCCGCATCGTCTTCACCGAGGGCGAGGACGAGCGCGTGCTGCGCGCGGTGCAGGTGGTGGTGGATGAAAAACTCGCGCATCCCATCCTGGTCGGGCGCCCGCAAGTCCTGATGTCCCGCATCGAAAAATACGGCTTGCGCCTGCGCCTGGGCGAGGACGTCGAAGTCACCAACCCCGAGAACGACGTCCGCTTCCACCAGTACTGGACCACCTATTGGGAGCTCATGTGCCGCAACGGCATCACGAAGGAAATGGCCCGCGTCGAAATGCGCAGGCGGCTGACCCTGATCGGCGCCATGATGGTGAAGCTCGGCGATGCCGACGGCATGATCTGCGGAACCGTGGGCAGCTACCACGAGCATCTGCGCTTCGTCGACCAAGTCATCGGGCTGAAGCCGGGTGCGAAGACCTATGCGGCCATGAATATCCTGCTGCTCGACGAACGTACCGTGGCGCTGGTCGATACGCATGTCAACGACGATCCGAGCGCCGAGCAGATCGCCGAGTTCACCATTGCCGCCGCAGAACAAATGAAATGGCTGGATCTGGTGCCCAAGGTAGCCATGCTGTCGCGGTCCAATTTCGGTTCGGGCAGTTCCGCGTCGGGCTCCAAGATGCGCGAGGCGCTGGACATGGTATTGGCTCGGGCACCCGACCTCGAGATCGATGGCGAGATGCATGGCGATTGCGCGCTCGATGAGGCGCTGCGGCTGCGCATCCTGCCGTCGTCCCGTCTGAAGGGCGCCGCCAACCTGCTGGTCTGCCCCAACGTCGACTCGGGCAACATCGCCTACAACCTGTTGAAGACGGCGGCGGGCAGCAATGTGGCCGTGGGACCTTTCCTGCTGGGCGCCAATGCGCCGGTGCATATCCTCACATCCAGTTCCACTGTACGGCGCATCGTCAATATGGCTGCCCTGACGGTGATCGACGCCAACACCAACGGCGCTGGCGTGTCGTCCGATCCCGCCGTCGAAGCCTTGGTCCAGGGGCTGGCGGCACAGCAGCTGGTCAACGTCTAGCGAAGGCGTCCGCGGCGGCGGGCGCGCCTTCCTGGTCCATCCAGCGCTCCTTGATCTTCAGGATCTCGGGCAGGCAGTCCATGAAGCAGTCGACCAGGTCGGGGTCGAAGTGCCGGCCGCTTTCGCGCTGGATCAGTTCGACGGCGTCCTCCACCGTCCACGCCGGCTTGTAAGGGCGCACGCTGGTCAGGGCGTCGAAGACGTCGGCGATGGCGACGATACGCGCCACATGGGGTATTTCTTCTGCCACGAGCCCATTGGGATAGCCGCTGCCGTCCCATTTTTCGTGATGGCTCAAGGCAATGATGCGAGCCATGGCCAGCAGGCCGTCTGCGTGCCTGCCTATGATTCGTCCGCCGATCTCGGTGTGGTCCTTCATGATCTCCCATTCCGCCGGCGTCAGCTTGCCCGGCTTTTGCAGAATGGCGTCGGGAATGCCGATCTTGCCGACGTCGTGCATGGGTGCGGCGTGCAGCAGGTCGTCGGCGGCCTCTTCGCTATAGCCCGCGGCAAGGGCGATGGTCCTGGCGTAATGGCTCATGCGGATCACGTGCATGCCGGTCTCATTGTCCTTGTATTCCGCCGCCATGCCCAGGCATTGAACGATCTGCAGGCGCGTGCGGCGCAGGGTTTCGGCCTGTACCAGGGACAGATGCGTGCGGACCCGGGCCTTTACGATCAAAGGGCTGAAGGGCTTGGTGATGTAGTCGACGGCGCCCAGGTCGAAGCCGCTTTGCTCGTCCGCCGCGTCCGACAGCGCGGTGACGAAGATGACCGGAATGGGGGCGGTGGCGGGATTGCGCTTCAGCTTGCGGCAAGCCTCGTAGCCCGACATGCCCGGCATCATGATGTCCATCAGGATCAGGTCGGGGGTTTCGGCGCACGCGATCTCCATTGCCTTGAGGCCGTCTTTGGCAAAGAGCAGACGATAGTCGCTTTGTAGCGTATGGCGGAGAATCTGCAAATTGGTGGGTTCGTCGTCCACCAGCAATATTGTCCTGCGATTGCCTTTCATGCTTTCCATTTCATTGCTGTTCAATTTTCGGTAGACCGCGCCGGCAAGAGGGCGGCGGCCTCGTGCAGCAGTATCCGGGCGTGGTCGAAATCGAAGGAGTCCAACGCATTGACCAACTGAGCGCGCAATTGTGCTTCCCCTTGATTGTCCAGGTCCGCGAGAATGGGCTGGAGAGAGGCATCGTCGATCTCGTGGCGTTCGAGCTGCGCGAGCGCGCGTTCCACGAACGCCGCCATTTCATGGCGGGAAGCGGCCTGCGGCGCGGATTGGCTTTTTGGCGCGGGGGCCTGCCGCGAGGACCGTCGGTCCTGCAGTTCGAGCGATGCCATCTCAAGCATGCGCTTGAGGTGCGCGATCTTTGGACGCAGGCCGTCCACGCGTCCATTGCGCAGGGCGTCTTCCAGAATAGCCGCCTGCTGGGCAATGCCCTTCATGGAAAGATTGCCCGCGGCACCGCGTATGCCGTGCAGGCTGGCCCGAACCGCCGACCAGTCTTCCCCGGCGGGCGCCGCTTCGTCCGGCAGGGGGTGGCGCTGATCGACAGTGGCCAGAAAACCTTCCGCGGCGCTCATCAGATTCTGTTCGCTGCCCCAAAGCGCAATACCGGCTGCCCAGTCCATCTGTGCATCCGGCGAGTCCTCATCGCTTTCTGCATGAGGCGCTTCCTGGCCGGGTCCCAGGTTCAGGACCCGTGCGATTTCCGACAGCAAGCCGACGGCGTCCAGCGGCTTGATGGCAAATCCGTCCATGCCGGCCGCTCGCGCGGCACGTCGATCCGCGTCCATCACGCTCGCCGTCAGGGCGATGATGGGAGTGGCCGACAGCGCTTGCTGACGCTCAAGCTCGCGGATATGCCGCGTTGCCGTCAGGCCATCCACGCGTGGCATATGGATGTCGATCAGTGCGACGTGGTAGCGTTTCTGCTTGAATTTTTCCAGGACCTCTTCCCCGTCCCGGGCCGACGTTACGTTGTGTCCGTCTTTGAGCAGGATGAGCGTCAGCAGCTCCAGGTTTTGCTCCACATCGTCCGCGATCAGGATGTTCAAGGGCGGCAGTGCAGGTGCGCCGGCGCTGGGCGCGACGGGGTCGGGCCGGCGGCCCGCCGGCAAAGGCAGGCGGATATGGAACACACTGCCCTGGCCGGGTGCGCTGTCCACATGGATGGTGCCGCGCATCAGCTTCACGAGCTGGCGCGAGATGGTGGTGCCCAGCCCCGTGCCGCCAAAGCGCCGGCTGATCGAGACATCTGCCTGTGTGAAGGGATCGAAAATGCTTTCCACTTGTTCGGCGCTCATGCCGATGCCGGTGTCCCGGACCGCGATGTGGACCGTGCCGGCCTCATGCTTGAACTCGACGGTGACGGAGCCTTGTTCGGTGAACTTGATGGCGTTGCCGATCAGGTTGATCAGGACCTGCTGGACGCGCAAGGGGTCGCCGACGAAGTATTCCTCCATCTCGTCGGGATAGTCCAGGCTCAGCAGCAGGCCTTTCGCCGACGCGCTCAGGCTCAGCGAATTGACGATCTGGGTGGCCAGCTCCTTCATCGAAAAATCGATGCTTTCCACGTTGACCGCGGCTTTTTCCAGCTTGATGGTATCCAGGATGTTGTTGAGCAAGCCCAGCAGCGAGTGCGAGGACTTGCGCACGATATTCAGGTAGCCGCGTTGTTCGGCCGTGAGCGTGTCCTTGAGCAACAGCTCGGTGAAGCCGATGATGGAGTTCATCGGCGTGCGGATCTCGTGGCTCATATTGGCCAGGAAGGCGGTCTTGGCGGACGCCGCCTGCTTGGCACGCTCCGCCGCTTCCCTCAGGGAAGACTCCAGTTCGCGCTGCGCAGTGATGTCGGTCACGAACCCGACGAACAGGGGCGCGCCGGGCAGATTGACCTGTCCTACCGCCAGTCGCATGGGCATCAGGCTGCCGTCCTTGCGCAGGCCGGTGACCTCGCGGCCCGAACCGATGATCTTCGGCTTCCCCGAGCTCATGTAGTTGTGCAAATAGCCGTCATGCTCGGACTGATACGGTTCGGGCATGAGCATCTTGATGTTCCGGCCCATGACTTCGGATTCTTTCCAGCCGAACAGCCGTTCCGCGGATTGATTGAATGCGCGGATCAGGCCGTGATGGTCGATGGTGATGATGCCGTCGACCGCGGTGTCGACAATGGCCCGGATGCTCGATTCGCTGTCCTCCATCTTGCGGTAGAGCTGGCGGTAGCGGATAAGGGCATTGAGAGAGGTCACGAGCACCGTCAGGGTGATGGTAAAGGTCGACAGCCACAAGGACGCAAAGGTATTGTTGAGCAACACCGTGTTTTGCGCGTCTTCCGGTGTGCCGATGAAGTGCGCGGCCGCCATGCCCGTGTAGTGCATGCCCGAAATCGCGGCGCCCATCACGGTTCCGCTGAGGATGAGCCGCAGCATGGGATGCAGGCGAGCCAGGCGCAGCCCGAAGTGCACCCACAAGGCCAGGATGGCCAGGCCGATCGCCAGCACGATCGACATCGTGAACACGAACGGATCGTAGCGCAGGATGGGCGTCATCCGCATTGCGGCCATTCCGTTGTAGTGCATCGTCACTATGCCCAACCCGACCAGGACACCTCCCGCGATCAATTGCCAGCCACGCACCCCCTTGCGGGACAAGATCTGCAAGGCAATCCAGGATGCGGCCAGGCTGGGCAGCACCGACAGTATCGTCGTGGCCGGATCGTAGGTGATGGCGGCGCACAGCTCGAAGGAAAGCATGCCGATGAAATGCATGGTCCAGATGCCGCCGCCCAGTGCGATCGCGCCGGTGCCGATGGCCACCTGGCGATGCAGCATGAGATCCGAGTCGCGCGCCACCCTGGCGGTGAGCATCGACATGACGGAGCAAAATACGGCCACGAGTACCGACAGCGCTACCAGCCCGAGATTATGGCTTCCGTCGATATAGGGAAGATCCAGGGACGGATCTATGAACATCTTTCCATTTTCCCACATATGGATCGATCTCTCCAGGCGGTTAAAAGAAGGGGCGAGCCGCGGTCGCCCGCTTCCAGACAGCTAACGGCATCGGGCGCCTCGAATTTAGGTTCGGGGCGCGACTGCCGGCTTGAAGAAGGCCGAGCGGATCCCGAGGCGGTCGGCCTCGATGGCGCAGCCTCACGCTGCGCCATCGATGAAGAGATCAACCACCATGTCGAACTCCCGGCGCAGATCAAGCCGCGGCTCGGTGAGCCAGCGCATCAGGGCGCCAAGATACAGATAATGGAAATAGGTTCCAAGCTGCCGGGCCGGACGGGCGGAGCGCAGTTCTCCGCGTTCCTGCGCTGAGGCGATCAGCATCGCCCAGACGGGAAGGAGGCCTTTGTCTTCCCCAGCCGCCGCGCCGGGGTCGAAGGTCGCGAACTTGTAACGTATGTAGGGCAGCAAGTAATCGGCATGTTGCTCGCACCACTGTGCGGACCCATGAAGCAAGCGCAAAACGCTGTCGCGAAAGCCGGCCTGGTGATCAATGCGGAAATCCCGTTGCGCGAGATCCATCGCCAGTTTTTCTTCCAGCAGACGCTCGAGCAGCGTCTCTTTAACCGGAAAGTATTTGTACAAGGTGCGTTTGGAAACGGCGGCCTGGCCGGCGATCTGTTCCATGGTCACACCCGCATAGCCTTTCGACTCAAACAGGTTTCGAGCAACCTCCTGGATGTGCGCGGGAATCTCTGCGCGGCGACGAGGCCGTGGGGAGCGGTCTGGCATGCTTCGGTAATAAGGGTGGGCAAGGAACGATATGATAAAGTATACGACGTTTACTTAATTGTAGAGTGCCCATGAAACTCGTTGTCCTGACTTATGGCACGGAAGGGGATACACGCCCACTGGTCGCATTGAGCCGCGCCTCGGCCAAGGCGGGGCACCAGGTTTTCTTGCTGGGGGAGGCCCAGTCGCTGGGCTTGGCGCAGCGACTGGGGATTCCGGCTGCGCCCTTGGCGCGGGATATCCGTGCGCTATTCGCTAGGTGGAGCCGGTCTGGAGCCCGAGGCACAGCCAAGGCGCTCGTGGAGCTGACCAATGCGAACGCTGCGGCGTGGATGGCGCAAACGCTGGCGGTATCCGAGGGTTGCGACGCAATCGTGTCATCGGGGCTGGCTGGCTTTGTCGGGCTTTCGGTCGCAGAGCGCCTGGGTGTCCCGGCAATCGGGGCCGGCATGATCCCGCTGACGCCATCAAGAGAACTCCCTTCACCCTTTCTGCCACCGGCCTGGATTCCCGCCCGGCTCAACCGAGCCAGTATGGAGCTTACCAACCAGCTGCTCTGGCGAGGACTTAGGAAAGCGCTCAACCGCGCCAGGGCCGAAGTGCTCGGCTTGCCGCCCAGGACAGCGCTTTGGACCAATCATCCTATGCTGTACGGTATCTCGCCAACCCTATTGCCGCAGCCCAAGGACTGGCCGGCCAATGCGGTAATGTGTGGCCAATGGGTGCCGTCGCTCGATACCGATTTCGTCCCGTCACCGGAATTGGCCCGGTTCCTTGCCGCCGGTCCGGCGCCGGTCTACATAGGCTTTGGCAGCATGGCCGGCGTCGATCTGCCGCACATGCTCGAAATCGTCATCAAGGCACTGGGCCCCCGCCGTGCCGTGGTCTGGCCGGGCTGGAGCGACCTCGGAAGGGTGGCGCTTCCGGAAAACCTGCTTCGCATCGATGCCACGCCGCATGACTGGCTATTTCCCAGAATGGCCGCCGTGATCCACCACGGAGGCTCGGGAACCTCGCACTCGGCTGCGGGCGCGGGCGTTCCATCCATCGTCATGCCATTTGCAGGAGACCAGCCCTTCTGGGCGGACCGACTGCACCGGCTGGGCGTGGCGCCACCTCCGCTGCATCCCGGTCGCTTGAATACGGCGGCTCTCGCGGATGCTCTTGCGTTCGTGGAGAGGCCATCCGTCATCGCTCGCGCCGCCGCCGTAGGGCAGGCCATGTCTCGCGAAGACGGCCTGTCTACAGGCGTGATGATGATCGAAAGGCTTGCTGCGGCTGTCTCGAACCAGTGTTACCCGTTAGCTCTTGAATCTGGACCTATGTGATTGAACATACCACGCCAAGACGCTTGCGCTGCAAAGGGTGGATAAGGCCATAGGCAGGAGAAACGCTACATCTTCAAACAGCATGCTTGAAATAAGCTGGTTTGGCATGAATACAAGCGCCACCAGGGCTGTTGCAAAGAACATTGCAACCACTATGCAGGCAACAAGAATAATAAGTTTGTAAAGGCTGGGCTCGTGTACGGCTGCTTGGTTCATTGTCTTCCTCTTTTTGGTTTGGTTTTTTGTTGCCAGTTGATCATGCTGCCGGATACTGCGCAAATGATCGCTTGCGAAAACTCGTTATGTATTTTTCAGCAGCGTAGGGGATACCAATTGGCGGGTCAAGTCTAAATGGCACTGCCCTAAGCATTCTGGTGGGATTTTTGCTTACCGAACACGGTCAGCTCGTCGTACTCGCAATCTGGGGTCAGACCCCGTACGGGGTCTGACCCCAGATCTCAGTACGGGGTCTGACCCCATCTCAGGTTATCGACCCTAAGCGGAAGTAGGCTCGGGAGGCAGTGCAAGCTGACACGGCCACTGCAGATTTACGACCTTCGGGTACGCCCGTCTCCTTCATGCTGGTTCCGACATCGCTGCGCGCTCACGGAACCAGCGGGCCGTGGGCTCGTCAGCCGGAAAGAACGATTCGATCCGCAACTCGTGCACCGTCACGTCGTGCGGAGTGCCCATGGTGGCAATTGAAGTGAACAAGTTCAGCGCGACACCATCCTTGCGAATCTGCATCGGTAGGAAGGGCAGCGCGCGCGCATCGAGGTTGGCCAAGCGGGTCGTCTCGCTGATCCCTGGCAATGCGGCCAATTCACCGAGCAAGTTCGCGGCCTCGCTCCCGAGGCCGTCGCTCATCGCTTCACGCTGGATCCAATGCAGCAGGTCAGCGCAGACATCTTCCCAGTTCTGCAGGTGCTTGCGAACACCGTTCGGATCGAGCATCAGTTTCAGCACATTGACGCCCTCGCTTGGCAGGGGGGCGCCGTTCGGCATCTCGAGCAGCCAGCGCATCATCATTGCCGCCGGCGCATTGGCCATTACAAGATTCCATAGCCGATCGACCACCAGCGCCGGATACGGGGCTTGCTGGGCCAGCATGAAGTCCAATGCCTGCTTCACTGCGGCCAGTTCCGGATCGGACAAGCGGCGTTCCCGGTAGGCCGGCGCATAGCCGGCCGCCAGCAGCATCACGTTGCGCTCGCGCAGCGGGATGTCGAGGACGATTCCAAGTTTCAGAACCATCTCGCGGCTCGCCCGCGAGCGGCCGCTTTCAAGGAAGCTGATGTGTCGTTGCGAGATACCGCTCTCGCTCGACAGCCGAAGCTGGGTATAGCCACGCTTGTCGCGCCAGTAGCGCAGTGCCGTAGCGAAATCGGCAAAGTAGCGGCTGTCGCGCTCACTCTGCCGGACATGCTCTTGTTGTTCCATGCTGTCTCCATGCTGAATAGCTGCCACACGACACGTCCGGCTTCAGGAAGGCATCTTGTCAAGGAAACCCGTGATCCGTTCGATGCGTCCGTCCGGCGCTACAACGGCAATATCGGTGCCAGCCGCCAGGTGTTCGGCATCGTCTGCACCAAGGGACCACGAAAAGCGAATGACGTCATGATGTCCATCCGGCGTTCCGGACACGTGAAAGCGTAAGCCGGCAAATTGCGCTTGGGCGGCACTGATCATCGCATCGAGGCCATCGTGCCCAGCCGCCTGCATGCCCGGGTCGAGGTAACTGGCCTGCGCCGTAAATGTCTGTTCGATTAGCGTGCGGCGGCGTGCCGGATTGTTTTCGTTCCAAATGCCAACATATTGTGCGGCAATTTGGGCCGGGATGCTTGGACGGGTATTTTCGGTCATGGGAATCTCCTTGGAAAAATGGTTGGGTTGTTGCGGACAAGCTTGTCGAATGCAACAGCGTGATTCTGCTGCAGCGTGCGGTCCCGGTCGATTACATGCAAGGTAATGGCGCTGTTTCGCGCTTGACGTAGAAACCGGCAGGACCGGCAACGGGTATCCTCGGTCGCTTGCGCGATTGGAAATATGCCAGCGGATGGCACACGACGCGATTACCTCCGACGTCATCGACGCACAGGATCACCCGGTCGACAATGGCATGACATCGCCGCAACACATTGCATGGTTGCGCACCTATCAACGCCGTCATTTCAGGAGTCATTCATGCCAGCTTATGCCGTCGCCATCATTTCCGAAACGCGCCTGAACGACGAGATCCGCGCCTATCTCGAGCAAATCGACTCGACACTCCAGCCGTTCGCAGGCCGGTTCATCATCCACGGCGGGCCGTATCTTTCGTTGGAGGACGAGCCGACGGCAGACCTGATCGTCGTCGAGTTTCCCGATCTGGAGCGTGCGTCGCGCTGGTATGATTCACCGGCCTACCAAGCGATAAAACCATTAAGGACGGCAAACAGCGTTGGGACAGTGTTTCTCGTCCAAGGTGTGCCGGCAGGCCACCGCGCTATGGACATTCTTGCTTGAGCGGGTGCACCAACATCGGTTGAATCCGCAACCGGTAGTGGCCATTCCATGAACGATTAACGTACCGGCTTGACCTCGATAAGCCATTCGGGCTGCATGGCATCAAAATCGTAGCGAATATTGGGTGAAAGAAAACTGGCTGAGTTCGATACGAACGATTGACCATTCTCCCGCTTGAATACGACCCAATGCTAGAAGCTGTTGTCATTTTCTTGATAATGCTTGATGGGCAGTAATGCGAAGCAGGGGGAGGGATCCTACTAGCTTAGGTACAGTGCGTCCCTCGTGAAGATTGCAGACCCCATGTTAGGTGATGGCAAATTGCAATTCGTCGACATTTTGCAAATCGACATGTTGGCGGGCGAGCCACAAGTCGTGAGCGTCCTGCATGGCCAGCCAGCTTTCTGGGCTACGTCCGAGCGCTTTGGAGAGGCGAAGCGCCATTTCAGGCGTAATGCGAGACGCACCGCTGAGTACTCGGCTTAGTGTGGAGGCCGCTACACCAAGCGCTTTGGCAAGCTCGCGCCCACTGATATTGTTGGGCTCGAGGTAGATGCCGGATATAAATTCGCCGGGATGGGGTGGGTTGTGCATGTTCATCAATGATAGTCCTCGTAATCCAGGACAAAGGCATTTCCGTTTTCAAATTCAAAGGTGATGCGCCAGCTTCCGTTGACGGTAATTGACCAGCGGTTTTTCATTGCGCCTTTGAGAGGGTGGAGCCTGAATCCTGGGATATCCATGTCTTCGATAGCTTGAGCGGTATCGAGGGCGGACAGTTGCAGGCGAAGGCGTTTGGCGTGGCTTGCCTGGACGCCGGCTGCGCTGCCAGTCTCGAATAAACGACGAAGGCCCTTGTGCCGAAAACTCTTGATCATGGCCTGATTGTAGCGTGTTGCGCATCGCGAATCAATAAAATGAAGGCTTGGGGAGACGGTATGCCGCTAGCGAGGAATTTCAAGAGCTACCAGATGGCGAGTCTTGGCGAAGAGCCATAAAAAAAGCCTGATGGCTCATTGAGCGATCAGGCTTTTGAATTCTTTGGCGGGCCGAAGCCGACGAAACGGAGAACTACACCTACGCTATAGCCCTCTAAATTGAAGCAAGAACGAATGGCTAAAATGGGGTGCGAAGCGGAGTAGCGGGTTCCAGCGGACATTCCATGAAACCCGCCTTTCAGGCACAATCGCGATCTGGTGGCACCTAGTCCCGAGTTCGGACGCTCAACCCGCTTATCACCCGATTTTCCTAAGCCGCGACCAACTCGGCAATCTTAGCCGCAACTGCCGCCATAGATTCTTCGGCAGTGTTCAACCCAGCCCGAGACGCTAGTAGAAGGCTGACCTTCTCAAGTTCCTCGTACGTCGTTCCGTGTACAACTGGCACGAGCCGCTCACGTCGAAGAAGCGCTGAAAGCTCTTTGTCCGCGACACCTTCTGCCGGTAGGCGACGCAACATGGCCGGCGTAACCAGCACGATACCTACGCGAGAGTTCACCAAGCCCTTGTCAATCGCCCGCATCATTGGCACCCCAAGGCCGAGGTCCTTTTCGCTAAACCACACGCGAACACCGCGCGCTTCGAGAAGGTCATGAAGGTCTTTCGCGGCCCCCTGTCGGTCATCCCACGCGTGGCACAGGAAAACGTCTCGGAGATCAGGCTGCGAAACTGCGAGGCTTTCGACAGATTCACGGACAGGAGTAAGTGTCCTCACTTCTTCAGTCGTGTACCACACCCCGGAACTCGATGGGGACCAGCGCGGCTTTGAGCTGCGCTGCCCCGAACTGCCACCGCCCCGGTTAACCGACGAAGAAGGGGTGGGAGATGGCCGATAGCTACTATAATCACTGTAACTGCCGTAGCTGCCATACCCCCCCGAGCGACCATAACGCCCTCCGCATGCGGGGCAGTCGGCTGCCGCCGCCGCCGAGCGGTGTCCCCTTACTGGTGCAGTACATCTAGCCATATGCTCTCCCCCTCCTGCTCATCCACTGTTCTGTCGGAACGTTGAAGTTGTTTTCCAGCAAGTCAGCGGCCGCTACGTTTTGACCGGTAGCCACTCCGCCGCCGCCGTAGGCCGCGTTCAAAGAGCTTATCGTGCAACAGTGATACAAGCCTATCTTGCCATCCATCAGTATGCACTACGCGATCAAAGTGTGCGTCCTGATCGCGGAGAAGATCGAGCCGCGACCGTTGCGATGCTTCATTCCAATCTTGATACAGCAAATAGACCGCGTTGCCGTATCTAAGGTTCTCGAACACGACTAAATCGTCAGCAAACTGTGCTCCGAAATATGAGCCGAAGCCGCCCTGACCGCGTATGTAGGCCCTCGGCTCGAAACCCTCGAACAGTCGCACCCGCTCGCGAACATGCTTCTCAAAGTCGGCGGCGTTCGTCGGATCGGCCGATCCCAACAAGCGAGCAACAACTTCGTCAGCGTTGCCCGGCGGGAAAATTTGCCAGTCCAGCGCGACGGTTGAAATGTATTCTTCGCGCGTCGCGTCGCTCGCGAACACGCCCGTGACGCCCGTATTCTCTTGCAGGACGTTGATCGCCCAAAGCAGCATTAAGTCGAACTCGGCTGCGCTTCGGCTAAGCATGGGCGCGAGAGCAAATTTGACTACCACCTGCTCGCCGCCTCTATCTTCAAGTACACTCGCTTCGATGGTCATGCCCTGCGGTTCAAAAATTTGGTGCTGGTAAACGTCTTTTGTCCAAGAACGCATTGTCCAGCCGTTGCGCGCGCCGTCCCCGAAGTTGGGTGACTCGAAGGTCCATGTCTTCTGGACCATCGGCCAATCCTCACGCTTACGGTCCCAGCCATAAGCGTTCCGCTCAGACCACTTTCCTGCATCGGCAGGGGGGTGGGTTGGACCAACGGCGATGATGAAGGAGCCGTCTATGCTTAATCCAGCGTGACTATACTGCCCCGCTTCAATATCTTCACGTTTGATTTTCTTTGTCGCAGCGACAGCGATGAAGTCGCCGTCAATGTCATTAAGTGCGCTCTGCACAAACGGCGGAATTATAAGGTAATTTCTTTTCCATGGAAAACGCTTTGCCATTGTTCAGCCCCCCGCTGCGACGAAGAGCGTACGGGGCCGAGAATGATCAAGCAAGAACCGAAATGGAAGTATTCCAAGTAGAGGTGACAATCAGTGGTAGTTTTGTCGGGAATGGAGTGGGAAGCTGCCGTGTGCCGCTACCAGAATATCGGGTCATAGCTTAGAATCGGCGGCTTTCTAAAATAGTCGCACGTGACCTAAAGCATGACATTGCCGCGCGCATTCAACGTTTGGATGGACTTCGCCCCTGCCATTTACGTCTGCGGCTTGGAGCCTAGAATTTTGAACGCGGAAAGATCAGCCCCGAAAGCCTTTCTGAAACTGTCATTTGCCCAGCCTCTGAAAGACTGTTCATCGTAATTGTCAGACATCCAGCTAAAATCACAATTGAACGGCCCATCGCGCAAAATCCATTGCTCGGTTAATTCATAGAGCGCCATCGTGCCATAAAAGCGATTGAAGGTTTCCATCACAGCCTTTTCAGAGCGGTCGGGCCATTTTCGGGGGTATACCCCGTCCTTGTCGGCCTTGTCGCTAAACAGCGACAAGTGGCGCAACCATACTTGTCGGAAATCCACCTCGCTCGGATGACCTGCCATATATGCCCCCGGCCAGCAGAAAAAGTGCGGATGTTCGTACTTGTCTTTACACATCGAAATGTAGTGCGAAAGAAAGACTCTGATATTCAGGTTCTCAGGGTTGAATTTGAATGTCCGGTGCTCCTCCATAAGCCGCTGAACAAGCGGATATTCCTCCGCCCATCGCACTACCTCTTCCAAAGCTGCCATTGGATGGTCGTAATGGCGCGCTTTACAAAGCTCGCTTGAAACCTCAACATATTCCTCTAAAGATAATTTCTTTATCGCGGATTTCAAATTCGGTGCGTCTTTGATCGCGAAGCAAAATTCGGCAAACCGTATTCCTACATCGACGTGGTGGATCAAGTTTTCCAAATGGCCGAAATCAAACGGGAGCCCGCGCGTAGGATTGATCGCGAGATCGCACACCAAAAGGAAAAGCGGGACAATCGGGTCGGAAAGAGAAGAGGGCCATTCCGTTTCCGTATGCTTCAGGAAGCTTTCAAAAGCCTCAACGTATATGCCTGAGAGATAGCCCTCGGTTCGCCACTCCTCGCAGGTCAACGGCTCGTCCCGCGCGCGATTAAGAAAATCAAGCTGAATGAAACGTGCCTGCCCTTCGTAAATCGCGTGAAGTCCAACATAAGGAAGATGCACGTTTGAGTTTTTTACAAACCCCTCATGGCCTTCTGTATGTAAGCGAAGAGTTTCTTCGCTGAGGCGCTCTAGGCTTGGCAAAAATTGGAATTCTGGATCGATAGCACCTGAAACCAAGCCGATAAGCTGTCCGTAAACGATGCTATACATATATCCAATGTCTTCGAAATGATTATCTTTAATCATCCATTGTATTGCCTGCCTTGGGCGAAGAGCGTATGATTTATAGTAGAATATATCGAGCGCATTATTTACAGCAAAGTTTGCTGGAGCGAGCTTTTCCTGAGCCTCCCATCCTTCGTCCAGCAACACCTCATCGGTATATCGTTTCAGCGATTTGATCGGGCCAAACCTTTTCAGGCATTCCCGAAGCTCGTCCATTGTCGAATGTAGCTGCGAGAAATAGCTCAGGCTCAGCAGCAGTCCTGACGTCGAGCCCACATGCTGCCACCAGTGTATGGTCTCGTGAATGTAGGTCGAGTAAGCCTGTATCGCTTCCCAAGGGATGGGACCGTCGCCGTATGCGTTTACCTCAAGCTTATCCACCAGCTCATGATTTTTCGGGCTGAGGCGCAGCACGAAGCGCGTGGTCTCATATGAACCGTGCGCACGCAGCGTCGCGGCGAATGTCAAAGGCACCTCATAGTGGTCCGCTTGTGGATCAAGCAGGTCGTGACGCAGCTCAGAAAACTTACGGCCGCCATCTGTCATAGCGTATCGCTCGACGAGGTTTCGCAAGCCTTGGCAAGGTCTTGCCGATAAGGCGTGGCTATCTGAGACGGCGCATTCGCTATGTAGATTTTGGCTTTTGAGAGAGCTGAGCCTTCCAGCTTTGCGAGGTGGACGGTTAATTCGTCCAGGGTTGGAATCGAACCCCTATTTCCCTTCATTCCCGGCAGCAGCGCGGTCCATACAACTGCCTGCACTCCATTCGCTGTTGCCCACTCGGCTATAGCATCGCTCGATAGATATTCTTTTTGAGTATCGTTAGGCCAACGGCCGATTGAACTTTCATAGGGCACGCCCTCCCTTACCCTGAGCGCCTCAACGGCTTGAGCGACGGTCTCCACATTCAACTCGGCCCACAGCGTGGGAACGCGATGATCGCTTTCAACTATGACGAGTGTGATATGATCTGCGGAGGATTGCCGAGCAAACTCCACCGGAAGGCTAGGCCCGTTAGAATGCCAATCGCCAATTATAGGCAAATCACGCGGCTCCCATATGAGCGAACCCCAGCCGATACAGGCGATTTTAGGTGCTGAGTTGGTTTTGATGTTGCCCATCAGACGACTGCCATCCACCGAGTGGCGGGGATAGCACAGGTCGCGCCGTCATAGACAAACGCGACACTATACCGCGCGCGTGTTGATGCAACATACATCTTCGCCACCGACTTAGCTACATGAGTGAGGTCTCCGGTTTTCAGCCATTTCTTAGCAAGTCCGTGCGGGTAGATCATGACGCGGTCGAACGTGAGCCCTTTCGATTCTCCAAAATTCATGACTCCGGGAAGCTCGCAGTTCGTTGCTGCGGAGTAGCGTAGAGCCTGCGGCGCGAACTGATGCATGTAGGCGTCCACGTCGGCACTTTTGACGAGGAACACGCCGTCGTGTCCTGTGATCGTGCCATTGAGTGATTTCGTTTTCGGCTCGTTCGGGAAGAAGCTGTCGCCAAGATTAGCAAGCGCCTGATTGCAGCGGTAAGTTTCGCTCTCGTAGTCAATCGAGACTAGTCCTGCCTTCTTCGGCTCTGTTGCAAAGATTGGCGGCAGTCAGAGGTAGGCTGTCGCTCTGCGCCGATCAGGCGGCTGCTGCGAAATGGTGGTTGAGCATGCCCATGGCCTCCGTCAGCGCCGAGGGCCCAATGCCAAAAGCTCTCTCCACAAGGCGCACCTCGCCCCTGATGCCGGGCTGCAGGCACCAGGGGCGAGCCTGTCCTTTGCGCAGGGCTCGCATGACTTCGAATCCCTTGATCGTGGCATAGGCCGTGGGGATCGATTTGAAACCGCGCACCGGCTTGATCAGTATCTTGAGCTTTCCGTGATCGGCCTCGATCACGTTATTGAGATACTTCACCTGCCGGTGGGCCGTCTCCCGGTCCAGCTTTCCTTCGCGCTTCAATTCGGTGATCGCTGCACCATAGCTCGGCGCTTTGTCGGTATTGAGCGTGGCAGGCTTTTCCCAGTGCTTCAGGCCTCGCAGGGCCTTGCCCAGGAACCGCTTCGCTGCCTTGGCGCTGCGGGTCGGCGACAGGTAGAAATCGATCGTGTCGCCCCGCTTGTCGACTGCCCGGTACAGGTAGGTCCACTTGCCCCGCACCTTGACGTAGGTTTCATCCAGGCGCCAGCTCGGATCAAAGCCACGCCGCCAGAACCAGCGCAGCCGCTTCTCCATCTCCGGGGCGTAGCACTGGACCCAGCGATAGATCGTCGTATGGTCGACCGAAATGCCGCGTTCCGCCAGCATTTCCTCAAGGTCGCGATAGCTGATCGGATAGCGACAATACCAGCGCACCGCCCACAGGATCACATCACCCTGGAAATGGCGCCACTTGAAATCCGTCATCGTTCCGTCCGTCCAATCTCCGCCAAGCATGCTCAAGCTTCACGATTTTTGCAACAGAGCCTGAGAGAACTATCTTCGGCCTTCACACGCACGAAAGGCGGCGAAGCTCCGCCGTTAATCCGTCCGCCGGAGATCTCGCCCAGGCAGGCTGAAGGCCGAGCAAGCCTGACAGGCCCGAAAAGCCCGGCACGGGCGTCGGCGGCGATGACGGCGGCGGCATTATCCAGGGTTGATGATGGAAGTGGAGGATATCGACAACCTCTCGCGCAACCAAGACATCGCGGTCGGACTGCAAGTGATCTTGAAGCCACGGGCCCGTCCCACCCCGACATGGACCTCGATGCCCGAACGGACGTTAGATTTCGAGTTCTAGGCGTTCTGCGATGAAGGTTGGATCCCAGCCGGGATTGAAAGTGTCGACGTGGGTGAATCCGAGCCGCTCGTATAGGCCACGCAGGTTCGGGTGGCAGTCGAGCCGCAGCTTGGCGCACCCCTGCGTTCGCGCGGCATGGCGGCAAGCCTCGATCAGCGCGGAGCTGACACCCCGGCCCGCATGTGTCCGTCGCACCGCGAGCTTGTGCAGATATGCGGCCTCCCCCTTGAGGGCGTCGGGCCAGAACTCGGGATCCTCGGCCGACAAGGTGCAACAGCCGACGATGCCGTCGCTGCAACTCGCGACTAGGAGCTCGGATCTCAGGACGAAGGTCTCCGCGAATGTCCGGTCGATCCGCGCGACGTCCCAGGCGGGCGTTCCCTTGGCGGACATCCACGCCGCAGCGTCGTGCATCAGCCGCACAACCTCGTCGATATCACCCGAGCAGGCGACCCGAACGTTCGGAGGCTCCTCGCTGTCCATTCGCTCCCCTGGCGCGGTATGAACCGCCGCCTCATAGTGCAGTTTGATCCTGACGAGCCCAGCATGTCTGCGCCCACCTTCGCGGAACCTGACCAGGGTCCGCTAGCGGGCGGCCGGAAGGTGAATGCTAGGCATGATCTAACCCTCGGTCTCTGGCGTCGCGACTGCGAAATTTCGCGAGGGTTTCCGAGAAGGTGATTGCGCTTCGCAGATCTCCAGGCGCGTGGGTGCGGACGTAGTCAGCGCCATTGCCGATCGCGTGAAGTTCCGCCGCAAGGCTCGCTGGACCCAGATCCTTTACAGGAAGGCCAACGGTGGCGCCCAAGAAGGATTTCCGCGACACCGAGACCAATAGCGGAAGCCCCAACGCCGACTTCAGCTTTTGAAGGTTCGACAGCACGTGCAGCGATGTTTCCGGTGCGGGGCTCAAGAAAAATCCCATCCCCGGATCGAGGATGAGCCGGTCGGCAGCGACCCCGCTCCGTCGCAAGGCGGAAACCCGCGCCTCGAAGAACCGCACAATCTCGTCGAGCGCGTCTTCGGGTCGAAGGTGACCGGTGCGGGTGGCGATGCCATCCCGCTGCGCTGAGTGCATAACCACCAGCCTGCAGTCCGCCTCAGCAATATCGGGATAGAGCGCAGGGTCAGGAAATCCTTGGATATCGTTCAGGTAGCCCACGCCGCGCTTGAGCGCATAGCGCTGGGTTTCCGGTTGGAAGCTGTCGATTGAAACACGGTGCATCTGATCGGACAGGGCGTCTAAGAGCGGCGCAATACGTCTGATCTCATCGGCCGGCGATACAGGCCTCGCGTCCGGATGGCTGGCGGCCGGTCCGACATCCACGACGTCTGATCCGACTCGCAGCATTTCGATCGCCGCGGTGACAGCGCCGGCGGGGTCTAGCCGCCGGCTCTCATCGAAGAAGGAGTCCTCGGTGAGATTCAGAATGCCGAACACCGTCACCATGGCGTCGGCCTCCGCAGCGACTTCCACGATGGGGATCGGGCGAGCAAAAAGGCAGCAATTATGAGCCCCATACCTACAAAGCCCCACGCATCAAGCTTTTGCCCATGAAGCAACCAGGCAATGGCTGTAATTATGACGACGCCGAGTCCCGACCAGACTGCATAAGCAACACCGACAGGGATGGATTTCAGAACCAGAGAAAGAAAATAAAATGCGATGCCATAACCGATTATGACAACGGCGGAAGGGGCAAGCTTAGTAAAGCCCTCGCTAGATTTTAATGCGGATGTTGCGATTACTTCGCCAACTATTGCGATAACAAGAAAAAGCCAGCCTTTCATGATATATCTCCCAATTTGTGTAGGGCTTATTATGCACGCTTAAAAATAATAAAAGCAGACTTGACCTGATAGTTTGGCTGTGAGCAATTATGTGCTTAGTGCATCTAACGCCGGAGTTAAGCCGCCGCGCGTAGCGCGGTCGGCTTGAACGAATTGTTAGACATCATTTACCAACTGACTTGATGATCTCGCCTTTCACAAAGCGAATAAATTCTTCCAAGTGATCTGCGCGTGAGGCCAAGTGATCTTCTTTTTGTCCCAGATAAGCTTGCTTAGCTTCAAGTAAGACGGGCTGATACTGGGCAGGTAGGCGTTTTATTGCCCAGTCGGCAGCGACATCCTTCGGCGCGATTTTGCCGGTTATTGCGCTGTACCAAATGCGGGACAACGTAAGCACTACATTTCGCTCATCGCCGGCCCAGTCGGGCTGCGAGTTCCATAGCTTCAAGGTTTCCCTCAGCGCCTCGAATAGATCCTGTTCAGGAACCGGGTCAAAGAATTCCTCCGCTGCCGGACCTACCAAGGCAACGCTATGTTCTCTTGCTTTTGTAAGCAGGATAGCTAGATCAATGTCGATCATGGCTGGCTCGAAGATACCCGCAAGAATGTCATTGCGCTGCCATTCTCCAAATTGCAGCTCGCGCTTAGCCGGATAACGCCACGGGATGATGTCGTCATGCACGACAAGGGTGACTTCTATAGCGCGGAGCGTCTCGCTCTCGCCAGGGAAAGCCGAAGCCTCCATAAGATCATTGAGCAATGCTCGCCGCGTCGTTTCATCAAGCTTTACGGCCACAGTAACCAACAAATCAATATCGCTGTATGGCTTCAGGCCGCCATCCACTGCGGAGCCGTACAAATGCACGGCCAGCAACGTTGATTCCAGATGGCGCTCAATGACGCTTAGCACCTCTGATAGTTGGTTCGAAATTTCGATGGTCACCGCTTCCCTCATGATGTCTAACGTTTGACATGAGGGGCGGCCAAGGGCGCCAGCCCTTGGACGTCCCCCTCGATGGAAGGGTTAGGCATCACTGCGTGTTCGCTCGAATGCCTGGCGTGTTTGAACCATGTACACGGCTGGACCATCTGGGGTGGTTACGGTACCTTGCCTCTCAAACCCCGCTTTCTCGTAGCATCGGATCGCTCGCAAGTTGCTCGGCGACGGGTCCGTTTGGATCTTGGTGACCTCGGGATCATTGAACAGCAACTCAACCAGAGCTCGAACCAGCTTGGTTCCCAAGCCTTTGCCCAGTTGTGATGCATTCGCCAGTGACTGGTCTATTCCGCGTACTCCTGGATCGGTTTCTTCTTCCCACCATCCGTCCCCGCTTCCAAGAGCAACGTACGACTGGGCATACCCAATCGGCTCTCCATTCAGCATTGCAATGTATGGAGTGACGGACTCTTGCGCTAAAACGCTTGGCAAGTACTGTTCCTGTACGTCAGCAAGTGTCGGGCGTGCTTCTTCTCCGCCCCACCACTCGACGATATGAGATCGATTTAGCCACTCATAGAGCATCGCAAGGTCATGCTCAGTCATGAGGCGCAGTGTGACGGAATCGGTGCTGTTGGTCACGATGCTGTACTTTGTGATGCCTAACGCCTGAATTAAGCCGCGCCGCGAAGCGGCGTCGGCTTGAATGAATTGTTAGATGCCAACCCGGTCAATGTGCGCTGACCTTGGATAGCAGGTTTAGAACGGCGACGCCACTGACGATAAGTCCTATGCCAATGAACGCCCAGAAGTCTAGTTTTTGGCCATGGAAAATCCAAGCAATAGCTGCCACAAGCACGATGCCAAGCCCAGCCCATACAGCGTAAGCAATACCGACCGGAATGGACTTGAGCGCGAGAGACAAGAAATAGAACGCAAGCCCGTAGCCAGCCACAACTACAACGGAAGGAACTAACCTAGTGAATCCATGGCTAGACTTCAGTGCGGAAGTTGCGATGACCTCGCCAAAGATTGCAACAGCCAGAAATATCCAGTTCTTCACGCGCAATCTCCTCTACGGTATGAAGGAGAAATTGTAGTGGCTATGAGTTGCCAAAAACAGTCTTGCGGCTATCGATTTTCTGTGAGCATACGCAACGCCAAATCTGGCATCTAACTTTGTTTTAGGGCGACTGCCCTGCTGCGTAACATCGTTGCTGCTCCATAACATCAAACATCGACCCACGGCGTAACGCGCTTGCTGCTTGGATGCCCGAGGCATAGACTGTACAAAAAAACAGTCATAACAAGCCATGAAAACCGCCACTGCGCCGTTACCACCGCTGCGTTCGGTCAAGGTTCTGGACCAGTTGCGTGAGCGCATACGCTACTTGCATTACAGCTTACGAACCGAACAGGCTTATGTCCACTGGGTTCGTGCCTTCATCCGTTTCCACGGTGTGCGTCACCCGGCAACCTTGGGCAGCAGCGAAGTCGAGGCATTTCTGTCCTGGCTGGCGAACGAGCGCAAGGTTTCGGTCTCCACGCATCGTCAGGCATTGGCGGCCTTGCTGTTCTTCTACGGCAAGGTGCTGTGCACGGATCTGCCCTGGCTTCAGGAGATCGGAAGACCTCGGCCGTCGCGGCGCTTGCCGGTGGTGCTGACCCCGGATGAAGTGGTTCGCATCCTCGGTTTTCTGGAAGGCGAGCATCGTTTGTTCGCCCAGCTTCTGTATGGAACGGGCATGCGGATCAGTGAGGGTTTGCAACTGCGGGTCAAGGATCTGGATTTCGATCACGGCACGATCATCGTGCGGGAGGGCAAGGGCTCCAAGGATCGGGCCTTGATGTTACCCGAGAGCTTGGCACCCAGCCTGCGCGAGCAGCTGTCGCGTGCACGGGCATGGTGGCTGAAGGACCAGGCCGAGGGCCGCAGCGGCGTTGCGCTTCCCGACGCCCTTGAGCGGAAGTATCCGCGCGCCGGGCATTCCTGGCCGTGGTTCTGGGTTTTTGCGCAGCACACGCATTCGACCGATCCACGGAGCGGTGTCGTGCGTCGCCATCACATGTATGACCAGACCTTTCAGCGCGCCTTCAAACGTGCCGTAGAACAAGCAGGCATCACGAAGCCCGCCACACCGCACACCCTCCGCCACTCGTTCGCGACGGCCTTGCTCCGCAGCGGTTACGACATTCGAACCGTGCAGGATCTGCTCGGCCATTCCGACGTCTCTACGACGATGATTTACACGCATGTGCTGAAAGTTGGCGGTGCCGGAGTGCGCTCACCGCTTGATGCGCTGCCGCCCCTCACTAGTGAGAGGTAGGGCAGCGCAAGTCAATCCTGGCGGATTCACTACCCCTGCGCGAAGGCCATCGGTGCCGCATCGAACGGCCGGTTGCGGAAAGTCCTCCCTGCGTCCGCTGATGGCCGGCAGCAGCCCGTCGTTGCCTGATGGATCCAACCCCTCCGCTGCTATAGTGCAGTCGGCTTCTGACGTTCAGTGCAGCCGTCTTCTGAAAACGACAGTAAGCGTCGCATAAGTCCTAAGTTTTGCGACACGCCCTGCATGTCATTTTCAGAAGACGACTGCACCAGTTGATTGGGCGTAATGGCTGTTGTGCAGCCAGCTCCTGACAGTTCAATATCAGAAGTGATCTGCACCAATCTCGACTATGCTCAATACTCGTGTGCACCAAAGCGAGGTGAGCATGGCGACGGAGGCTCTGTTGCAAAGATTGGCGGCAGTCAGAGGTAGGCTGTCGCTCTGCGCCGATCAGGCGGCTGCTGCGAAATGGTGGTTGAGCATGCCCATGGCCTCCGTCAGCGCCGAGGGCCCAATGCCAAAAGCTCTCTCCACAAGGCGCACCTCGCCCCTGATGCCGGGCTGCAGGCACCAGGGGCGAGCCTGTCCTTTGCGCAGGGCTCGCATGACTTCGAATCCCTTGATCGTGGCATAGGCCGTGGGGATCGATTTGAAACCGCGCACCGGCTTGATCAGTATCTTGAGCTTTCCGTGATCGGCCTCGATCACGTTATTGAGATACTTCACCTGCCGGTGGGCCGTCTCCCGGTCCAGCTTTCCTTCGCGCTTCAATTCGGTGATCGCTGCACCATAGCTCGGCGCTTTGTCGGTATTGAGCGTGGCAGGCTTTTCCCAGTGCTTCAGGCCTCGCAGGGCCTTGCCCAGGAACCGCTTCGCTGCCTTGGCGCTGCGGGTCGGCGACAGGTAGAAATCGATCGTGTCGCCCCGCTTGTCGACTGCCCGGTACAGGTAGGTCCACTTGCCCCGCACCTTGACGTAGGTTTCATCCAGGCGCCAGCTCGGATCAAAGCCACGCCGCCAGAACCAGCGCAGCCGCTTCTCCATCTCCGGGGCGTAGCACTGGACCCAGCGATAGATCGTCGTATGGTCGACCGAAATGCCGCGTTCCGCCAGCATTTCCTCAAGGTCGCGATAGCTGATCGGATAGCGACAATACCAGCGCACCGCCCACAGGATCACATCACCCTGGAAATGGCGCCACTTGAAATCCGTCATCGTTCCGTCCGTCCAATCTCCGCCAAGCATGCTCAAGCTTCACGATTTTTGCAACAGAGCCCCTTCTTCCATGCTTCGAACTTATTGATGATAGCCGGGCCTCGGAAAGCCTTGTTCTTCGGAGCATTGTTGGTGGCAAAGGTGGCTTGGCGGTGATCGCCGACGAACGTCACCCTGACGTTCGACCTGAGCATCAGCTCCAGCAAATCTAGGTCGTAGCCCGCCATGTCCTGAATTTCGTCGATGATGATATGGGCAAACCGCTGCCGCAACCTTCGCATCACCGAACCGCCGGATTTGGGTAGCCATCCGGTGAGGACCGCGGCGAGCTAAAGCGGCTGCAGGATCTCGTCGGTCTCGATTTGCTTGAGGGCCTGGGCCAGCGTCTTGCCACGGTAAAGGCGAATCCAGGATCCGGTATGGCGACGCCATTGGATGTCGAAACGGTCGGGACCAGTCCAATCCAGACGGACGAAGGCGGCATCGAACTCTGCTCCCAGACTGTCGCTTGAGCCAGAGCGATATCGCTGGATGAAGCGATAGCGGGCACCGTGCCATTTGCCCTGGATATCGACCGGGTAGTTAAACTCGGTGGCGCGCACGACGCGAAGAAATCTCGGCTTCAGTACGTCGTCAATGAACTGTTGGCAGGCTGCGGTGATGAGCGCCTTTTCTTGCGGAAGGGGACCGTCCATCAGACCGCTGCCGTGACCAGGCTGACGCCCTTGGGACGCCAGTTCCACGGCAACAGCTCATCGAGGCGACTGGCCGGCAGATCGTTGATGCGGGCCAGGACGTCGGCGAACCAGGCCTGGGGGTCGACGTCGTTGAGCTTGCAGCTGACGATGAAGCTGTACATGGCCGCGGCCCGTTGCCCGCCCCGGTCCGAGCCGCAGAACAGCCAGGCCTTACGACCCAGAGCGACGCCCCTGAGGGCGCGTTCGGCGGCGTTGTTCGACAGGCAGACCCGGCCGTCCTCGAGGAAACGCGTGAAGGAGGGCCAGCGCCGCGTGAGATAGTTGACGGCCTTGACGATGTCGTGGTCGCGGGTGAGCTGGGCGCGCGTCTCCTGCAGCCAGACTTCGAGCTCGGCGATAATCGGCGCGCTCTTCGCCTGGCGGACAGCCAGACGTTCCAGCGGCGACTTGCCGTTGATCTCGCGTTCGATGGCGAACAGGGCGTCAATCAAACGCACCGCTTCCAGGGCCTTGGGATAGACGGCCTGGGGCTTCTCGCCGCGCGCCTTTTTACGCGCGGCGGCCTCGAGATCGGCCAGAATGAAGAACTTTCGTCGGGCGTGCGCCCAACAGCCCGCCTCCAGGATAGGGCCGGGCGGCCGCCCCTGCTTGTAGAGCTCGTTGTAGCCGCCATAGGCGTCGGCCTGCAGCACGCCGCTCCAGTTCTTGAGGTGGCCCTGGGGGTGAAGGCCTTTGCGGTCGCGCGAATAGTAGAAAAGCGCGATCCGCGGCCCCGTCCCGCCAAACGGCGCGTCGTCCAGCACATAGGTCCAGAGCCGACCGATGTCGGTCTTGCCCTTGGCCAGAATCGGCACGGTCGTGTCGTCGGCATGCAACCGCTCGGCGGCGAAGCCATGGATCTCGAGGCGGTGGAACAGCGGCGCCATCAATGCGGTGACGCCGCCGACCTGATCGGCCAGGGTGGACAGGCTCAGCGGCACGCCTTCGCGGGCGTAGCGCTCGGCCTGGCGGTTCAGCGGCTGATGCTGGCCGAACTTCTCGAACATGATCATGGCCAGAAGGTTCGGTCCGCCCCAACCCCGCGGCAGGACATGGAAGGGCGCCGGGGCCTGGGCCATGGTCTCGCAGTCGCGGCAGGAAAACTTCTCCCGCACGGTCTGGATCACCTTCCACTGGCGCGGGATCACTTCCAGCGTCTCGGTCACGTCCTCGCCCAGCTTCGACAGGCGCGACCCGCCGCAGCAGGCGCAGGCCGTGGGCGCCTCGATCACGACCCGCTCGCGCGGCAGGTGTTCCGGGAAGGGTTGGCGGGAAGGCTTCTTGCGCTCGAACCCCTTCACCGTCGTGGTCGCGCGGGCGACGGCTTTCTCGGCCGCCAGTTCGTCCTCGGTCGCCGAAGCTTCCAGTTCCTCCAGCTGCAGCTCGAGCTGGTCCAGCAGCCGGCTGCTGCGCTCTGACGTGACGCCGAAGCGTTCACGCTTCAGCTTGGCGATCTGCAGTTGCAGGTGGGCGATCAGCGCCTGGTCCTCGGCGCGGTCGGCCTTGGCGGCCGCCGCCTCGGCGACGGCCAGGGCGGCTTTCTCTTCCGCTCGGGTCGCTTTCTCTTCCGCTCGGACAGCCCCTGCCTCAGCCTGGTCGGCCCGCAGCTCGGCCGCCGCCAGCGCCCTTTTCAGCGCTGCGACGTCGTCCGGAACGGGGGCGGCCATGACTTCCATGGCGAGAATTGAATCATAATTTGCGTCGCTTGTGGCGCCCCAAAATGCAGTCTCGCCAATCTTTTTTCACTCAGCCGGCGCTCGTCGGACGCCAGCTATGCTGGGGATTTCGCCAGTCGATCCCTTCGAGCAAATAGCCGAGCTGGCCCATCGTCAGCGACACGGCCCCGCCCTCGGTCGCCGGCCAGATGAAACGCCCTCGCTCCAGCCGCTTGGCGTAGAGCGACAGGCCGATGCCGTCGTGCCAGACGATCTTCACCAGGCCACCGCCACGCCCCCTGAAGACGTAGAGATCTCCGCCATGAGGATCGCGCTTGAGGTGCTCCTGAACGAGCAAGGTCAGGCCCTGCATGCCTTTGCGCATGTCCGTATGGCCGGTGGCGAGCCATACCCGCACGCCAGATCGCATCGGGATCATCGCAGGGCCCGCAGCACCACGTCGACCAGGACCGGCGACGCCGTTCCGCTGATGCTCACCCGCGCCGAAGCCAGCTCGACCTGGATCACCGCTCCCCCGCCGGCGTCGGTCACCACGGACTCCTCGGCGATGACCGCCTCGACGAAGCCTGGGATCATCGATGCCCGCGCCTTGGCGCGCCAAGTGTAGATCAGCCCGCTCGAGACATCATGTCGGCGCGCTGCATCGACGACATTGCCGCCTGGCCCGAAAGCCTCCTCCAGGATCTGGCGCTTATCCTCATCCGTCCAGCGACGTCGCCGCTCCGGACCTGTCAGGAGGGTGATCTGGCTCATCCGCTCTCACGCCTGCTCTTATGACCGGTCTTAAGACCGCACTTAAGAGTCCAGGATCGCCGATGGGCTCAGCCGAACAAGGCGGCCTTCACCGGAGGGGTACGGATTTGGCGTCGCACGCGCAGATGAACTTCGAGATTTTATCGGAGTAGATTAGGCGGCCATCGGAAAAATAATGTGCTGCCGTGTTGGCCTCCGGCGCATAAATGACCGACTTTCCTTCGGTCCAAAAAAATCCATCGATCCTGCGGGAGTGCATTGCTGACTGGTAGGGGCGGGCCAGTTCATGCAAGAGGAACGTGTACCACGAAATCACCTCGACATGCGGAGGGATCGCCCTTGAGCGTTCATGCATCTTGAGCCCGATCTCGCGGATATTATTCCGCGTGTATGTCACAAGCGCCGTAATGCCTGTGTCAGCACCTAGCGCCTGATCGACGACGCGGGTGGTCTTGCCGCCGCCGGCGGCGGCTATAACGATGCGGCTAGCGGATGGCATCGGCTATATAGTCCGGCACGGACCAATCCACGGTGGTCTCGAAGAACCTCAAGGCTACATCTGCCTTGTTCTTGACCATGTATTCGATGGCGCTCGCTTCGTCGGTGAAAGTCTTGCCGAGTACCGCATTTATGGTTGTCAGCCCGTTCTTTTTGACGAGCTGTGGCTCAAGGGTCTTGGCCGTCTCGTCCGTGTCGTACCGGATTTTGACAACATCCGAGGTGAGGTAATTAGCATATTTCGCCAGCAGCCCGGCCACGCTGCCATCATTGTCGGTCACGACATCGGTCTCGGTTTTTAGCAGAACCGCAATTTCGAGAAAGCGTTTAAAGGCGAGGGAGTTGACGGAAATCACGTCGACTCCATCTTCCAGTGGCATCTTTCCGTGCTTTTTTTGGTAGCCGCGCTGCACAATCAGCTCGTCGGATGGGCCTTCGACCAAAATGGACCGCTTAGCGAGAATAAGACGCAGCGTGTCGTGGCCCGGCAGCTTCATGAAATAGTCTTGTGTTGACGTATTTGCTAAATCAGAAAGCCGAACGCCGCTGCCTCGCTGGAACAGGAGCACCGACTCTACGCCCAGTTTGTTCAGCACAAAGCTGCTATGGGTCGTAATAAAAATCTGTCTCGTGCCCGCGTTCGCGGAAATATGCCCGATCAACTCGTTGAGGCTGGCGTAGGAGAGATGGTTTTCCGCCTCTTCGATCAGGATGATGTGGGACTTGGCGGACGTCTCCATCGCGAGCTTGATCTTGACGGCGTTCTGCTCACCCTTGCCGACAAGCGTGAGCGGAATGTCGTCGAGGTGGGGCATTACCCCTGCCTCCCAACTCGCACGGGCCGACGTGTCGAGCGAAACAGATATGGTTTTCTCGCTGATCTTCCCTTTTTTTAGAGCAAGCGCGTCATTGATTGTTTTGACCTTGGGCTGCTCCAGAAAGCGGTCCTTCATCAGACGATAAGTGAGAGCAAGATCGACTTTTTCTTGTGCCGACAGGCTCTCTTTAACAATGTCCACGACATACCTGCTTGCGGCAGCATTGTTCTTGAGCGTGCTGGCGTCGATGAGGCTCGCGTGAAGTGGAATGTCGCGAGAGTGGGCAATGTCGTTGCCTGCAAAGTTGCGCCATACGATACGATAATATTCAATCGGAACGGTGCGAATTTCTGCGGGATCGCTGACATACTGAATGAAGTCTTCGGCATGTGATGGATTAAGCTCAATGCTGAGCGATACGCCGGGGCGGTCTATTTTAAGCGAATTGTGATCGCCCTTGAGCTTAGTCAGGTTCGGGTCGTCGGCGAGATAAACCTCAAGGAGGATGTGCGGGGGGTGTGGTTTCTCGCCTGCTGCTAGACTATCGATGTATTTGCGTACAAGGTCGAGATTGAACAGATACGGGTGCATCTCCACCACAAGCGGTCGGCCATTGAGCTGACCGGACAACGCGAGGTGAACGGCTTCAAGAAGCGTAGATTTTCCGCATTCGTTGTTTCCGACGATCACGTTTAGATTGTCGTTCATTATGACATCCGCTGCTTTTAGGCAGCGGTAATTTTGAATAACGACGCGATGTATGAACACTTTGACACTCCCCCTGTGTCCTAGAATAGCATCGAGACTCCCTGAAGCAAAAGGTCAATATCCGCCTGTTGGTTGCTCGGCCATGGTTCAGAGCGCGAAACTCCTGAAGGCATCCAATCCGCTCAGGGTTGACCGGGAGTGTCCAGAGGAGCTCGAAAGCTCCTCGGTTATGGGTCAATGGGAGCAGGAACGCTTCCTTGTCGATGGGATTTGGGGAGGGCCGAAGTCTCCCCATTGGCGCGGAACTGGCTCGATGCCGTTTGAACCGCTGAAATATCCTTTCTGTTCAGTCTGTTGCAGGATGTTTGCGACGGAGAAAAGGTGGTGGCGTGGCTTTGCCACTCGCTGCCCTCCGGCTCTCTACAGCGCAATGTGGAAGCGCGTTCGCCTCCGGGCCGGCACGGCCGCCGCCGCGCGATCCTCAACAATTTTGCTAAGGGCCTTGCCCTCGCGCCAGCAAGGTAAGTGGAACCGTCCGGGGCGGCATCCCCAGCCTTCCGCACCCCGAGGGGCTTGTGCATGCCGGGTGATCCCCCTCCACCCCGGTCGCCCTTGCTCGTTGCTACCCCAGTCTCGGCGACGGCCAGAAGGTCAGGCGCGGCGTTCCGCTTCGCTGACCTTCAGACCCGAGGATCAGAGACATGACCAACATATCCGAGAGCAGCCCCCGCATCTATGTGGCCTGCCTTGCCGCCTACAATAGCGGCTATCTGCATGGGGCTTGGATCGACGCGGATCAGGACGCGGACCAAATCAGGGATAAGATTGTGACCATGCTGGCACGGTCCCCCATCGCGCACGCAGAGGAATACGCCATCCACGACTTTGAAGGCTTCGAGGGCATCACGATCAGCGAATATGCCGGCATCGACACCGTGGCGCGTATAGGCGCTTTCATCTCAGAGCATGGCGCACTCGGCGCGGGCTTGCTGGAGCAGTTCATCGGCGACATGGACCAAGCCGAAACCGCCTTGCAGGACTGCTATCATGGTCAGTTTGGCAGTCTCGCCGATTACATGGAGGAACTGACCACCGAGAGCATCACGATTCCCGAGGCGCTACGCTACTATGTCGATTGGCAGGCAATGGCGCGAGACGCTGAAATGAGTGGCGACCTTTTCACCGTAGAGACCGCACATGATGAGGTCCATGTGTTTTCCAGCAGATGAAGGCCGGTCGCTTGCTCGCACATGCGGGCGACGACTGTAAAACTCAACGAGATAGTGTTAAGAAGAAAATAACCAATATTGATCGCGTTAGATGATCAATATATCTGCTTTGAGCATCTTATATTACTTGAATAGATACTTGAATCTCTCTTGTCCGGGCGCAGCCTCGCGCGCCCCGGCTTTGAGAGGTGACGCCATGCTAAGCATCGACTGGCGTTTGCCGGCGGCATACAGACACGCGAAGCAAATTCCGGCCGCCGGTTTCGCTTGGGAATACCTGCGCCGGAATGACGATTATCGTCAGGACTTCGAGACCATCGCTAGGACCGGGGAACCGACCGGCAGTGACCTCGAAATGTTTGCACATCGCTGGGGCTTGCGATTTCCCGTGCGATCCCGACGCGCAGCATGACCCGCAATCGCCGATCTGGAATCCGAATCTTCACCCGCAAGCGGTGATGTTGTCGCCGGTCGATCACAAGAACGGCGATACCGAACCAATATTGACGCTGGCGCATCTCGATGGCCTTGACTTGCGCCGCGCCGCCGATGGTTGGCACGGCATCTGGCAGGTGGATGGCGTCGCGCATCAATTCTGGCTGCCCGATGCCGTGCCCGATGCCGCCGCATTCTACGCCGTCACGTTGCCGATGGATTCGTTTCTGGAACTGCGTGCTCACGCGGCCCGCCGATTTTGGCGGTCCCTCAACGGTCGCGCGCCCGGTCCTGATTTCCGAGCCGTGCCTGCCCAACTCCGGCAATGGCATATCTTGACCCTGCGCGCGCTTGACGCGCGGTTGCGCGGCGAAAGCTATCGCACCATCGCTGAAGTCCTGCTCGGCTTTCGCGGCACGAAGGAGGATTTCGAGAGCGATCCGCGCAAGAACAAAGCCCGCCGCCTGGTCGCGCACGGCATCAAGATGATGCGCGGGGGCTATCGCCTTCTGCTCCACTATCCGATCAAGCCCGACAAGCGTTGATGGGCACGGCCATCGACCTCACGCCCTATTGGCTGCCGCCTGCTCCAGAATCTTCCGATAGCCTTCACGCGATAGCCATTGCGCGCGTTCGAGATGGCTTTGCCAGCAACGGCGGGTCAGCAGTTCCTCAGCGGCCGGATCACGGTGCAGCACGATCCGCGCGACTTCCTTCCAGTCCGCGCCCTCGGCCTTCGCATCCAGCAAACGCAGATATGTGACGTAATGTTGTTCGTCATAGACGGTTATGGTGTCGCCGGTCGGCGCTTCATCGTCCACATCTGGATCGAGTTCGACGGGAACCCGCATAGTCATTCCCCGTATCCGAGAGAGCTTTGTCTGCGGTGCGCCCCCGCAAACGATTCTCTCTGACTCTTGGTGATCGGGGAGTTAGTAACCGTCACGAAACGGCCCCATGGCCTTTAGCTCGGAAAGCCTGTTGTATACGCCACAGGCTCCCCGACCATAGGTCAAGGAGTTGGTGCCGTTCTGGCTGGCACCGGCCATTCGTGAGGGGTTACTACGCCCCAGAGCAGCGCGTCTGCTCCGCTGCGATTCTTAACCGAACCGCGTGGGAATGTCTCTGGCTTTTCGGCGCAGCAGGCAATGAGCCGCTGAAATCCCTCATCTATTGGCCGCGCACCGCCCCGAAGGGGGTGCCGCCAGCGCATAGGCGCAAATGCGGCACGCTACGCGCCGCCGATCCCTCGCCATGGTTCGCCACAGTCCGCTGCCGCCCCCGGCAGCCCAATCCCGACTGGAGGTGATCCATGCCCAACCCACTTGCGGGCCTGCCGCCGCGCCTGTTGCGCACCAAGGAAGCCGCGCGCTTCCTCGGCATATCCATCCGCACCCTTGAGAAGCATCGCACCTATGGCACCGGGCCGACCTATCGCAAAGTCGGCGGTCGCGTCCTCTACACCGTCCGCGATCTGGAAGACTGGAGCGCGGCGGGCGAGCGCAAATCCACCCGCGACAAGACCGCCGGCACCGTCTTTCCCGCGCGTCCGCTTACGCCCGAAGAACGGGGCGACTGCTAGATGCTGCGCGAGGACGACCACGATCCCGCACAGCCGACCGAGGACAGCGAGCGTAGCCGCCTAGACCCCTTCGTGGTCGCAACCGGCGACGCGCCGCCGCGCGACCAGCGCGACTTGATGGAACGGCCGTTCTTCTCGCTGGCGAAGACCCCGCGCACCAAGCCGATTCTTTACAAGGCCGCCGACATAGAGGTGCAGGTGTTCGGGATGCCCGAGCACGGCATGGCGACCATATGGGACGCCGATGTGCTGATATGGGCGGCCTCGCAGATCGTTGCGGCCGAGAACAACGGCCTCACCACTTCGCGCTTTGTCCGGTTTACGCCTTACCATCTGTTGCGCGCCATCGGGCGGCCGACCGGCAATCATCAATACCGGCTTCTGAAAGCCGCGCTGGCGCGGCTGCAATCGACCGTCATCGCCACCACCATCCGCAACGGCCCGCATTGGCGTCGCCGGCAATTCTCATGGATCAACGAGTGGGAGGAAATGACGACGCGCGCCGGCCGCGTCGAGGGCATGGAGTTCGTCCTGCCCGAATGGTTCTACAACAGCGTCATCGACCGTTCGCTGGTCCTGACCATCGACCCGGCCTATTTCCGCCTGACTGGCGGCATCGAGCGATGGCTTTACCGCGTCGCCCGAAAGCACGCCGGGCACCAGCGCCACGGCTGGGTTTTCGAGGTCGCGCACCTCCACCAGAAATCCGGCAGCCTCGCCCGGCCGTCCGACTTCGCGCTCGACCTGCGCCGGATCGCGGCCCGCCAGCAACTTCCCGGCTACCTGCTCCAGATCGAGCGGGAAGACGACCGCGAACTGCTGCGCATCCGCCCCGAAAGCTCATCAACAGGCACTGTTGATAACCCTGTTAATGCCATCGGCAGATCAGGCGCACGGGGTATCGGCACATCAGGCGCAGCACTATCGGCAGATCAGGCGCACGAACCGCAGCTAACGCTTTGGCCTGAAACGCGGAATCCGACCGCTAACTTATCTAACAGAGAATCTAACTCTTTTTCTTTGACGCGCGCGCAGGCGAAGCGTGGTGCCGGTTCTGCCCGAAGGGGCGAGCCATGAGGGCCGCGCTCGACGCGCTGTGCCCGCGCAGCCCCCAGCACATCCCCGGAGACGAACAATGACCCGTCGCGCCCACCGCAGCGCGCACGGCCGTCCGCTGCCGGACGGACCTGCGCCCTTCACCACATTGGTCGAGCTGACCTTCGAGAAACGCAAGGTCGAGCACTGGATACGCTTCGGCCGCAAGAGCTACGAGCAGATCATCGACCGCCGCCGCAGCGTCGTCGGCTTCGCGCCGGGCAGCGTCTTCGCCTTCGTCCGTTGGGCATCTGGCGAGCACGGCACTGTCATTTCGCGCATCGACATTGTGCGCGCCATCGGGCGCGGCGAGCCGTTCCAGACATTGCCCTTCGTGCGCCCCGGTGGCGAAATCCTGTTGCGCCTCGACGGCTGGCCCAAGGTGCAGCGTGCGCTTGTAGCTATCGACGCCGTGGATGCGCTCGGCCTCGATCCGGCCGACGCCTCGCCGGATCACTGGCGGCACGTCCACAACCGTTTGACCGCCAATCTGGAACCGCACGCCTACACGCCTGAGCGACATGCCGCTTGGCTTCACCGTCGAAGGATCGAGCCATGACGCGCCGCCGCACCCTTACGGTGACGGCGCTGGCGGTGATCGGCATCGCCGCCGCAAGCGCGGTCAAGACGCCGACGAAACTCATATGGAACGCCACCGCCAGCGCGCCAGTCGGGTTCTACACCGTCGAGCCGGCAGACCGGATCGACGTGCCCGAGCTGGTCGCCATCATGCCGCCCGAACCGCTCGCCAGCTTCATGGTCGAGCGCGGCTATATCGCGCGAGGCGTCCCGCTCTTGAAGCGCGTCTTGGGCCTGCCCGGACAGCGGGTTTGCCGAGCCGGCCGCACGATCACGGTTGACGGGATCGAGATGGGCGAGGCGCTGGAGCGCGACAGCCTCGGTCGCGATCTGCCCGTCTGGAAGGGCTGCCGCGTCATCGGCGGCGACCAGCTTTTCCTCATGAATTGGGAAGTCCGCGACAGCCTCGACGGCCGTTATTTCGGACCCATCCCCGCAGATTCCGTCATCGGCCGAGCGGTTCCGCTCTGGACCGATGAGGAAGGCGTCGGCCGCTACGAGTGGCGCGTGCCGACGTACTGACCCCCCCAAAAAAAACCAACCGCAGGAGATTTCCATGGCAGAGATAGGCACCTTCACCCGCACCGAAACCGGCTATGCGGGGGAGCTTCATTCGTTCGGCCTCCACGAAAAGCTGTTCATCGTCCCGGCCAAACCGAGCGATGTGAAAAACGCGCCCGACTACCGCGTGCGCCTCGATAGCGAGGACGGCCCTGACGCCGGCCCCGCATGGAAAGACTCCAGCGACAACGCTGGCGACTTCGTGTCGATGCGGTTGGAGGGGCCGGTTTTCCCGTTCCCCATCCGCGCCAAACTGTTCCAGTCCAACGACAATCCTTCGGTCTGGACCCTGCGTTGGAAGCACGCCCGGAAGATCGAGGATGAGGAATGACGGCCGCGCGCGTCCGGCCCGTCATCCGGTCAAAGATCGGCATCCCTTTGTTCGCGGAAAAGCCGTCTCATCCCTTCGTCCCGCTCGGCGACCAGACGGCCGGCGCGCGCAGCGAAGGTCAGGGGCGGCCATCGGCCGGCGCTTGCGCCTTGCCCTTGACCGCAGCGAGCACGCTGGCAGGCTGGCGGCGAAGCGGAGACAGGCCGGCATGGCATTATGCCGTCCTGCTGCTGGCGGGGGCGCTTTCCGTCTGCATCGGATCGGGCGTCGCTGTCGCGCAATCCGCGTCGGTCGAGCGCCCGGCCGCCGCCCATCCCTATGCGGCGCACATCGCCGAGGCGTCGCAGCGTTTCGGCATCCCCGAGCACTGGATTCGCGCGGTGCTGCGCGCCGAGAGCGCGGGCGACGTGCGCGCGATTTCGTCGGCCGGGGCCATGGGATTGATGCAGGTGATGCCCGACACATGGGCGGGCCTGCGCGTCCGCCATGGCCTCGGCCGTGATCCCTACGACCCGCGCGACAACATCATGGCAGGCACGGCCTATCTGCGCGAGATGTTCGACCGCTACGGCAATGTCGGCGCGATGCTTGCGGCCTACAATGCCGGTCCCGGCCGCTACGACGAGCACCACGCGACGGGCCGACCGCTTCCCGCCGAGACACGCGCCTATGTCGCCGCGCTCGCCCCGATCCTTGGCGGCGCGGCTCCATCGGATGCGCCGTTGCAACCACCGGCACCGCCGCCCGATTGGCGCGAGGCACCGCTATTCGTCATGCGCCCGGCCGACACGCGGGGTGCCGCCGCGCCGCCGTCCGAGGCGCAATCCAGCGACGGCCGCGCTGCCGTTCCGGCGCGCGACCCCGCCCGTGCGGAGCCGCAGGACGGCAGCATTTTCGTGGCGAGCGCCAGCGACGGGGGAACGCCATGAGGGCGGCGTTCCCGCGCTCGGCGGCGCTGGTTTCGGCATCCGGTCGGGCAGGTTTGCGCCCGGCAGGATTCCCGGCAGGAGGGGCAGAAAAGACAGAAAGGGCGGAGGGCAAGATTAAAGAAGACGGCACCATATCGGGCCGCTTCTGGAAATTGTTGTTGTCTGCACACTGGTTAGGTGGCCGGTTCCGGCACCATGGTTTTGAGGGGTCGCGTGCCGCGATTTCGCACAAAGCCTTGGCTTTGCTGGGTTTCGAGCGGCACCATAGGCCCATATCAGCCGTTTTTCGGTGGTTTTATCAGGAGTCGCGCCCATGAGCGCCGACGATGAAAACCGCTTCCGTCCGAAGCCGGGCCGTATCCGATCCGACACACCGAAGGCCGGCAAGACCAAGAGCTTTTTCACGCAGGTCAAGAAGATCACCCGGCAGCATCAGGCAGCAGCCTCCCGCGATCCTTCCATGCCGTCATCCGCTCGCCCGTCATCGCCGGGGCGGTCCCGTGCCGTGGTCGCCAGCGGCAAGGGCGTGAAGCGCGGCCGGGGCGCGAGCTTCGTGCGCGCTCGGAACATCTCCGGCCAATGGCATCATCGCCAGCCCGGCAGCCGCCGCGTGATCGTCAAGCAGCGCAGCGTTCGGGCCGCGTGGAAGGGCGCACGCGCCCGCGCGCATCTGCGCTATGTCCAGCGCGACGGCACGTCACGCGACGGCGAGCGGGGCCGGCTCTATTCGGCGACCGAGGACCGCGCCGATGGCGACGCCTTCCTTGATCGCGGCAAGGACGACCGCCACCAGTTCAGATTCATCGTCTCGCCCGAGGATGGCGCGGAGCTATCGGACCTCACGGCCTACACCCGCGATTTCATGAAGCAGGTGGAAGCCGACCTCGGCACGAAACTCGATTGGGTCGCCGTCAACCACTACAACACCGGCCATCCCCATGTGCATGTCATCGTCAACGGCCGCGACGAGATGGGCGAGGATCTAATCATCAATGGCGACTACCTCGCCAACGGCCTACGGGAGCGCGCCAGCGAGCTTGCCAGTCTGGAACTCGGCCCCGTCACCGAAATCGAGCAGACCCGCAAGCTGTCGGCCGAGATAGACCAGGACCGTTTCACCCGGATTGACCGCGCCATGGCCGAGGAAGCCGATGCCCGGTTCCTCGACCTGCGCCATGAACCGGCCGCACCGCGCCGCCAGTTCGAGCGCACCTTACGCCTGCGCCGTCTCGCCAAGCTGGAGAAGATGGGACTGGCGACCGAGCACGCGCCCGGCGTTTGGGAGTTGAGCAAGGACATGGAGCCGGCCCTGCGCGAGTTGGGCGAGCGCGGCGACATTATCCGCACCATGCAGAAGGCGCTCGGCCCGCAGGGAGGCGAACGCGATCCCATGAGCTTTCAAATCCATGACGGAGCGCCAGAGACACCCATCGTCGGCCGCGTCGTGGACAAGCACCTGTCGGACGAGCTGGGCGAGAACCTGACCATTGTGGTGGACGGGATCGACGGCAGGACGCACCACATCGCAGGCATCGCGCCCGAGCGGCTGGAGGACGCCCGCGTTTGCAGCGTCGTCCAGATCGGCCCGGCCGAGGCGACCGCCCGACCGTCCGAACGCGCCATTGCCGCCATCACCGAGGACGGCATCTATCGTCCGAGCCGCCATCTGGAGCAGGCGAAGTTCGAGGGCCGCGTTCCGGGCGGCGATTATGAGGGCTATGTCGATGCCCATGTCCGGCGACTGGAGGCATTGCGCCGCGCCGGGATCGTCGAGAGGATCGACGCCGACCAATGGCGCATCCCCGATGATCTGGTCAGCCGCGCCGCCGCCTATGACGCCGGCCGTGACCGGCAGGCCAGCGTTCGCATCCTTTCCCCGGTCGATCTAGGCAAGCAGATCGGATCGGACGGCACGACATGGCTGGACCGGCGATTGGTCCATGGCGAAACGGCCGACCTTGCGCCGGCCGGCTTCGGCCAGCAGGTGCGTGAGGCGATGGACCAGCGGCGCGAGCATCACATCGAACAGGGCGATGCCACCCGAGCACGGAACGGCCGCATCTTCTACCGGCGCAGCCTTCTCGCCACCTTGCGCGAGCGGGAGGTTGCCCGCATTGGCGCGGAGATGGCCGAGGGCAAGGGGTTGCCGTTCCGTGCCGCCACGGACGGCGAGAACGTCAGCGGCAAGTTCACCGGGACCGTTCAGCTATCGAGCGGCAAGTTCGCCGTGGTGGAAAAGAGCCATGAGTTCACGCTTGTCCCGTGGCGGCCGGTGATCGACCGCCAGCTCGGCCGCGAGATCACTGGCGTCGTGCAGGGCGGATCGGTGTCGTGGCAGTTGGGGCGAAGGCATGACCTTGGCCTTTAGCACATACGCGTGTTTCATCCGGTATCTATCATGCCCCGTGTATCTCACGCTGGATGCCGGCTATTGTAGGGGCCATCATTCAAGCGAGCAGTAGAAAAGAAGATATGCCGAGACCGAAACTTCATAGCGATGAGTTCATTCTAGATACCGCGCTAGGCATCCTTCTTCAGAAAGGTCCATCGGCCTTCACCCTCTCCGATGTTGCGGAAGCGGTCGGCATCTCGCGGGCTGCACTGATCCAGCGGTTGAAAGACAAGGCGACGCTGCATCTAAAGGTCATGGAGCGCAACACGCAGGAGGTGCGCGACTATTTCGCGGGTGCGAGTCCCGAAAAGGGCCTCGATCCGCTGTGGGCGATGCTCAAGGACCTCATCGCCGGTATGGGTGACGGTGCCGGAACGGAAGGCTACCTTCTTCTATTGTGGGGAGACGTTCAGGAGCCGTCGCTTCGCGCCCTTGCGGCGGAGCGGAACAGACTGGTCCTGAAAGCTATCGAGGCACGACTGCCCGCCGGGCCGCGCCCACCCGAGCATACCGCCGGCTTGATTCAGACGGTCATTCAGGGGTCTTGCATGCAATGGCTCGTTGAGCCGGAAGGCGAGCTAGCGGCTTTCATGACCAAGCGCACCCACATGCTTCTGTCCGTCCTCTATCCCGACCATGTGTTCGGGTAACACCATCTGGAGGGTTGTTTATAACAGTCGTGTCGGTTATTTATAAGGCGTGCGCCACGGTATCGCCGGGCACGGAAACCCGGAACGACTATCATGCCTATACAAGAACCCAGCCCGTTGGGGGGCGAACGACAAAAAGCACTGCCTGCGCCAACCTTGGCGCTGAACCTCATGGCCGACGAGTTCGATGCGTTGAACGCGAGCAGCGGGCCGCAAATCGCTTATCGCGACCTGTTCTGCCCACACATGGACCTGCCGCGCGCCTTGCGGAACTGGTCAGAGGCTCGGGGCGTCCAGTTGCGGAGCCTTCGCAAAATCACGCATGAGCGCGGCGGTCGGTCGCAGAAGGTGCTTTTCGGCCTTCATGACGGTTATGCCGTTGAAAGCGTTCTGATCCGTCGTCACGACGGACACACCGCCTGTATTTCGTCACAGGTTGGATGTGCCTTCGCCTGCCAGTTCTGCGCTTCCGGCCAAGCCGGCCTCAAGCGCAACCTTTCGGCGGGCGAGATTGTCGAACAGGTCGTTCAACTCGGGCCGAAGGTCAACCGGATCGTGTTCATGGGCATCGGCGAGCCTTTGAACAACTACGAGCAGGTGATGAAGGCGATTCGTATCCTGCGCGACCGGCGAGGGATGAATTTTCCCACCACGGGAATCACGCTTTCGACCATCGGCATACCGAAGGCTCTAGCGCAATTGCGAGAAGAGCATCTGGCGATCAATCTGACTATATCGCTGCATGCGACGACGCAGGAAGTTCGCGACCGTCTCATCCCCGGATCGCGTAAGCACGACATCAAGGAAGTCATCGCGCGCGCTTCGTCATGGGCGGAACGGCACAACCGGATCGTCACCTTTGTCTATCTGGTCCTCCCCGGCATCAACGACACGCTTGCTGATGCGAAACGGCTTGCCGGTCTCATGAACAAGCGAAGGGCGCGTGTGAACCTTATGCGCTGGAATCCTGTCGATGGCATCGCGCTTGATCGAACCGGCGACCGCAGCCTCGGACTTTTCCGTGAAGTGCTGGATCGCGCCGGTGTGCCGGTCGTGGTGCGGGATACACAGGGGCGGGATATTTCGGCGGCATGCGGTCAGCTCTGGTTGCGCGATCTGCGCGGAATCCCGGTCGAAAAACGCGGAGCCACAAAAAAGGCCGCCTAGCGGGAGCTTAGGATGCGGCGTTCGAAAAGACATGCGAACGATGCCTTCCGATCAAGTGAAACGCTGCTCGGGTCGCGCATACCTCTCTTGTCGCTGATCCAGACGCTTGCGGTCGCTGAATATCTCAACTTCCGCCACGCAGCGAACGCACTCGGGGTTGCACAATCCAGCGTCAGCGCCCGCGTGAAGGCGCTGGAAGAAGACCTTGGCATCCTCCTGTTCGAGCGTCGTGCGCGTGGCGTTCGGTTGACCGAAGCCGGACGCCACTTCGTCGAGCGGATCGCAGCCGGCGTCGATCAACTCGACCATGCGGTGAAGACCGCAGGCATGGCGGCGACGGGGGAATGGGGCCGCCTGCGCATCGGCGTCCATGCCTTGATTCCGCGCAGCTTCCTCGCCGATCTGATCGGGCAGTATCGGGAAAACCATCCCGGCATCGAGGTCGAAATCACCGAAGGCACGGCCCGCGATGCGGTCATGCAGCTTCGTGCCGACCGGCTGGACGTGGCGTTCGTCGCTGGCACACCAGAGCTGCCCGACTGCCATACACGGCCGGTCTGGACTGAATCGCTGGTAGCGGTGCTACCGGATAGGCATCGTCTTGCCGGGCAGCCGGCAATCACTTGGGCCGATCTGGTCGGCGAAACCTTCCTTGTCCGCTATGGTGGCACTGGCCCGCAGGTTCATGACCATATCGTGCTGCGCCTTGCCGGGCGCTGGCCCGCGCCTTCGATACTGCGCTTCGACGTAGGACGTGGCACGCTACTATCCATGGTCGGACAGGGATTCGGCATTACCATCGTCGGGGCAGCGACGGCACTGCTGCCGACTGCCGGCATCACCTTCCTGCCTTTCGCCGATGAGCCAGAGCCGGTTGCCTTTACCGCCGTCTGGTCGCCGTTCAATCGAAGCGCCGCGCTCCGTGATCTGCTCTCTCTCGCAAAAGAAATGGGTCGGCTGATCCGCGTCGACTGAACCTCTGCCCGTTCCAGCCAACCGCCAAAGCAAGGCATAGGGGTTTCATACGGCCAAGAATGACGGGAACGTCAACAGCGGGGGATTGGGTGGCTACGAGCCAGCGATACGGCATTGCGAGGCAACAGCTGATCGTATAAGTGATAGCTAGTCAAATTTGTGATCGTGGAGTGGTCAGCATGGGAAATCCAAAGTCAGCAGACAAGTAAGCCGCAACAGCAAAATTGTTGTTGCGGCGCTCTGTGAGACCAATCCCATGTGATTGCTGATGTGCAGACGCCGCCCGAGATTTCTTAATCGAGCGGTTGACTTATCATGACCATCACACGCCCTGCATGGGCCTATACGCTGCCGGCAGCCCTACTGCTGATGGCTCCCTTCGACATCCTCGCTTCACTGGCGATGGATATTTATCTCCCCGTCGTTCCAGCGATGCCCGGCATCCTGAACACGACGCCCGCCATGATCCAACTCACGTTGAGCCTCTATATTGTGATGCTCGGTGTGGGCCAGGTGATTTTTGGTCCGCTCTCAGACCGCATCGGGCGACGGCCAATTCTACTTGCGGGCGCAACGGCTTTCGTCATTGCGTCTCTGGGAGCAGCTTGGTCTTCAACTGCACCAGCCTTTGTCGCTTTCCGTCTGCTTCAAGCAGTCGGCGCGTCGGCCATGCTGGTGGCGACGTTCGCGACGGTTCGCGACGTTTATGCCAGTCGTCCTGAGGGTGTCGTCATCTACGGCCTTTTCAGTTCGATGCTGGCGTTCGTACCTGCGCTCGGCCCTATCGCCGGAGCGTTGATCGGCGAGTTCTTGGGATGGCAGGCGATATTCATTGCTTTGGCTATACTGGCGATGCTCGCACTCCTAAATGCGGGTTTCAGGTGGCACGAAACCCGCCCTCTGGATCAAGCGAAGACGCGCCGATCTGTTTTGCCGATCTTCGCGAGTCCGGCTTTTTGGGTTTACACCATCGGCTTTAGCGCCGGTATGGGCACCTTCTTCGTCTTCTTCTCGACGGCTCCCCGTGTGCTCATAGGCCAAGCGGAATATTCCGAGATCGGATTCAGCTTTGCCTTCGCCACTGTCGCGCTTGTAATGATCGTGACAACTCGTTTCGCGAAGTCCTTTGTCACCAGATGGGGCATCGCGGGATGCGTAGCGCGTGGAATGGCGTTGCTCGTTTTCGGGGCGGTCCTGTTGGGGATCGGCGAACTCTTCGGTTCGCCGTCATTCCTCACCTTCATCGTGCCGATGTGGGTCATGGCGGTCGCCATTGTCTTCACTGTGTCCGTTACCGCGAACGGCGCTTTGGCAGAGTTCGACGACATCGCAGGATCAGCGGTCGCGTTCTACTTCTGCGTTCAAAGCCTGATAGTCAGCATTGTCGGGACATTGGCGGTGACGCTGTTAAACGGTGACACAGCGTGGCCGGTGATCTGTTACGCCACGGCGATGGCAGTGCTGGTGTCGTTGGGGCTGGCGCTCCTTCGGCTCCGTGGGACTGCCACCGAGAAGTCGCCAGTCGTCTAACCGACGACTGGTGGCAGGCCCGCTCCGATGCGGCGCACTAACCATCGAAACCTCGTGAATGGCGGTATCCTGTCTGGCAGGATACCGCTCATTTCCCTTGTTCAGTTCATCGCCGTCGCCGAGCATCTGAATTTTCGGCATGCGGCCAAGGCACTCGGCGTCAGCCAGTCGAGCGTCAGCGCGCGTGTGAAAGCGCTGGAGGATAACCTTGGTATCCTGCTGTTTGAGCGCCATGCGCGGGGCGTTCGGCTAACAGACGCAGGCAGGCACTTCATGGAGCGTGTCACGGCGGGTGTCGATCAACTCGATCACGCGGTGAAGACCGCCGGCATGACAGCTCAAGGAGAATGTGGCCGGCTTCGCATCGGCATCCATGCCTTGATCCCACGCAGCTTTCTCACGGAGCTGATCCGTCATTATCGGGAAGCCCATACCGGCATTGAGGTCGAGATAACCGAAGGCACGGCCCGCGATGCGGTGATGCAGCTTCGTGCTGACCAGCTCGACGTGGCGTTCGTCGCGGGCAAGCCCGAGATGCCCGACTGCCATACCCGACCGATCTGGACCGAACCGCTGGTGGTGGTGCTATCGGATGGGCATCGCCTCGCCGGGCAGTCCGCAATCACTTGGTCCGATCTGGTCGGCGAGACTTTCATTGTTCGCTATGGTGGCACCGGCCCGCAGGTCCATGACCATATCGTGCTGCGCCTTGCCGGGCGTTGGCCCGCACCGTCGATCCTGCGCTTTGATGTGGGGCGCGGCACGCTGCTATCTATGGTCGGACAAGGCTTCGGCATCACTATCGTCGGCGAGGCCACGTCATTATTGCCGACGACCGGCATCGTCTTCCTGCCCTTCCTCGATGAACCGGAGCCGGTTGCCTTTACAGCCGTCTGGTCGCCGTTCAATCGCAGCTCCGCACTGAAAAATCTACTCAACCTCGCAGGCAAAATGAAGCGTGACGGCGATTCGCCCAATCGTTTCCTCGATGGCACTCGACCGGCACGATAACGGCAAAGGCGACCCGTCCTATTTGCCGCCGATAGTATCCGGCAGCCCTCCGGCATCCTCTTTCCTGTTGCCCGTCCCGATTTTGCCTACTCTCTGATCGGCTCCGTCTTTTTTTGCCGACTGGAGCCTGTATGCGCGGAGGCCGAATCCTTTGGGGGCAGATTGGTGCCGTCTTCACCATCGTTCTGGTGATGGTGTGGGCAGCGACGCAATGGACGGCGTTCCGCCTCGGCTTCCAGCCGCAGCTTGGAGCACCATGGTTCGAGCTGGCGGGCCTGCCGGTCTATTATCCGCCCGCCTTCTTCTGGTGGTGGTTTTCGTTCGACGCCTACGCGCCCGCGATCTTCGTCGAGGGCGGCATCATCGCGGTATCGGGCGGCTTCCTCGCCATCGCCGCCGCCATCTTCATGTCGATCATCCGGGCGCGGGAGGCGCGCAACGTCGCCACCTACGGATCGGCGCGATGGGCTGAGGACCGGGAAATCCGTGCGGCCGGATTGCTCGGCCCCGATGGCGTCTTGCTCGGCCGATACGACCGGGACTATCTGCGCCATGACGGTCCCGAGCATGTCCTATGCTTTGCCCCGACGCGTAGCGGCAAAGGCGTCGGGCTGGTGGTGCCGACGCTGCTGACATGGCCGGCATCCGCCATCGTTCACGACATAAAAGGCGAGAACTGGACGCTGACAGCGGGCTTCCGCGCGAAGCATGGCCGCGTGCTGCTGTTCGATCCGACCAACGCCAGATCGTCGGCCTACAACCCGCTGCTGGAGGTCCGGCAAGGGGAATGGGAAGTCCGCGACGTGCAGAATATCGCGGATATTCTGGTCGATCCCGAAGGCAGTCTCGACAAGCGCAACCATTGGGAAAAGACCAGCCATAGCTTGCTGGTCGGCGCGATCCTGCATGTTCTCTATGCGGAGAAGGACAAGACCTTGGCGGGCGTCGCCAACTTCCTGTCCGATCCCCGCCGCCCGGTCGAGGCAACCTTGCGCGCGATGATGGACACGCCGCATCTCGGCGAAGCAGGCGCTCATCCCGTCATCGCGTCGTCCGCCCGCGAACTGTTGAACAAATCCGAGAACGAGCGGTCGGGCGTGCTCTCCACCGCCATGTCGTTTCTCGGCCTCTACCGCGATCCCGTGGTGGCGCGGGTGACGGCGCGGTGCGACTGGCGCATTGCCGACCTGGTCGGCAGCCGCCAGCCCGTCACGCTCTATCTGGTCGTGCCGCCATCCGACATAAACCGCACCAAGCCGCTCATTCGCCTGATCCTCAACCAGATCGGCAGGCGGTTGACCGAGGAACTGACCACCTCCGGCAAGCGCCATCGGCTGCTGTTGATGCTGGACGAGTTTCCGGCGCTCGGCCGGCTCGACTTCTTTGAATCGGCGCTCGCCTTCATGGCGGGGTATGGAATCAAAGGCTTCCTGATCGCGCAGAGCCTCAACCAGATCGAGCGCGCCTATGGCCCGAACAACGCGATCCTCGACAACTGCCATGTGCGCGTCAGCTTCGCCACGAACGACGAAAGGACGGCCAAGCGGGTGAGCGACGCACTCGGCACCGCGACCGAACTGCGCGACTCCACCAACTACGCCGGGCACAGATTGGCCCCGTGGCTTGGGCATCTCATGGTTTCACGGCAGGAGACGGCCCGCCCGCTACTCACGCCGGGCGAAATCATGCAGCTTCCGCCCACCGATGAAATCGTGATGGTCGCGGGCACACCGCCGATCCGCGCGACCAAGGCCCGCTATTTCGAGGACGCGCGGTTGCAGGAACGCATCCTGACCCCGCCCGATCTGGTCGCCGCTCCGCTGGCGCCCAGTCCATCCGCCGATGATTGGTCCGGCCGTGTGGTCGCGGCGGAAAGCCATTCCGCGACCGACGCCGCACACGGGGCCGAGGGCGATCCGGCCAATGCTGGCATCCGCCGCGAGCCGGAGCTGCCTGAGCATGAGGAAATCGTCGCCCCGCCGCCATCACCCGAACAGGAGTTCGAGTTTGTGGACGACGAGCCGGACGTTGACGCGGCCAAGGCCCGCGCCATGCGCCAACGTATGAGGATGGTCGCGCGGCAGGTCGCATTGAACCCCGATGACGGAATCGACCTTTGAGGACACGACCATGGCAACCAGAACCCGCCTGAATCTCTATTTCGACCCCGCGCTCATTCCGCAGATCGAAGCGATGGCGCTGCGCCGCTCGGTGGCGCTGCGCCGTAATGTCTCAAAATCCGCCATCGTGGAGGCGGCGGTCATATCTTACCTGTCCGGCGATGCCGACGACCAGCTTGAAGCCGCCATGTCGCGCCGCATGGACAAGCTCGGCCGCCAGATCGACACGCTCGACCTGGATCTCGCCGTCCTCGGCGAGACGGTCGCGCAGTTCATCCATTTCTGGATGACCATCACACCGCCGCTTACGGGAGCCGCACAATCCGCTGCCCGAGCGAAAGGCGCGGAGCGGTTCGAGGGCTTCATGCAAAATCTCGGCCGGCGTCTGGCGACGGGCGACAGGTTCCTCAAGGAGCTGTCGCGTGACCTCGACTCACTTCCCGACGATCAGTTGCCGGACGAGTCCGAGAGCAACGGCGATCAAGAATGAGTATTCGGACCCATCCTATTTACCGCCGTTCGCCGCCGATCACCGCCGCCTCATAGATACTTGTTGAACCGGCCGCATTTCGGTCTCTCTTAATCGACCCCGATCTGGGGATTGCCTGTCGCGCCCCATGAAGAAACGGGGCCGACATGACCACCAACCACCAAAAACCGGAATCCATCGCGCGCGGCGCGCGCATGTTGCGCACCGCGCTCGGCCCCGCCATTGCCCGGCTGCTCGAAGACCCGGCCGTCGTCGAGGTGATGCTGAACCCGGATGGTCGCCTTTGGGTGGACCGGCTATCCGAAGGGCTTTCCGACACGGGCGAGCGACTGTCCGCCGCCGATGGCGAACGCATCGTTCGGCTAGTCGCGCATCATGTCGGCGCGGAGGTTCATGCCCGCAGCCCCCGCGTCTCGGCCGAACTGCCCGAGAGCGGGGAGCGGTTTGAAGGGCTATTGCCGCCCGTGGTCGCTGCCCCGACCTTCGCCATCCGCAAGCCCGCCGTCGCGGTGTTCACGCTCGACGACTATGTGGCGGCGGGCATCATGTCCACCGATCAGGCGGAAACGCTGCGCGAAGCCGTCGCATCCCGCGCCAATATCTTGGTAGCGGGCGGCACCAGCACCGGCAAAACCACGCTGACCAATGCGCTGCTCGCCGAGGTGGCGAAGACGGCGGATCGCGTCGTCATCATCGAGGACACGCGCGAGCTGCAATGCGCCGCGCCCAACCTTGTCGCCATGCGGACGAAAGACGGCGTGGCGACGCTTTCCGATCTGGTCCGGTCCTCGCTGCGCCTGCGCCCCGACCGCATCCCTATCGGCGAGGTGCGCGGATCGGAAGCCCTCGACCTGCTCAAAGCATGGGGCACGGGCCATCCGGGCGGGATCGGCACCATTCATGCAGGCACCGGCATCGGCGCGCTGCGCCGCCTTGAACAGCTCATCCAAGAGGCTGTCGTCACCGTCCCGCGCGCCCTGATCGCCGAGACAATCGACCTCGTTGCCGTCCTTTCCGGGCGCGGTTCCGCGCGCCGGCTGGCCGAACTCGCCCGCGTCGAAGGGCTGGGACCGGACGGCGACTACCGCATCACGCATCCCATCCCTTTGGCAATCCCCACCAGCACAGGAGAATCTTCATGATCCGCACGATTTCGCGCGGCTATCGCTTCGCCGCGACCGCCGCATCCACCCTTGTCATCAGCTTCATGCTCGCCCCGGCCGCCCATGCGTCCGGTTCGTCGATGCCGTGGGAAGCACCGCTCCAAAGCATCCTCCAGTCCATCGAAGGGCCGGTCGCCAAGATCATCGCCGTCATCATCATCATCGTGACCGGCCTGACTTTGGCCTTCGGCGATACGGGCGGCGGCTTTCGCAAGCTGATCCAGATCGTGTTCGGCCTGTCCATCGCCTTCGCGGCGTCGAGCTTCTTCCTGTCGTTCTTCTCGTTCGGCGGCGGGGCGCTCATCTGATGGCGGGCGGCCTCGAACAGCTCGACGCGGTGCCGGGGTTCACGGTCCCGGTCCATCGGGCGCTGACCGAGCATATTTTGCTCGGCGGCGCACCGCGCTCCATCGCGATTCTGAACGGCACGCTGGCCGGGGCCGTGGGCCTCGGCCTGCGCCTCTGGCTGGTCGGCATCGCCATCTGGGCCATCGGTCATTTCGCGGCCGTGTGGGCGGCAAAGCGCGATCCCCTCTTTGTCGAGGTCGGGCGTAGGCATCTGCGCATCCCCGGCCATCTGGCGGTGTGAGGGAGGCGCGTCGATGATGAACCTTGCCGAATACCGCAGCACCGCCACCCGACTCGCCGACTATCTGCCATGGGCGGCACTGGTCGGCTCCGGCGTCGTCTTGAACAAGGATGGGAGTTTTCAGAGGACCGCGAAGTTTCGCGGCCCCGATCTGGATTCCGCCGTCGCGGCCGAGCTGGTCGCCGTCGCCGGCCGCATCAACAACGCCGTGCGCCGTCTCGGCTCCGGCTGGAGCATCTTCGTCGAGGCACAGCGCAGCGAGGCGGCGACCTATCCCGATAGTCGCTTTCCCGATGCCGCGTCGGCGCTGGTCGATGCGGAACGGAAGGCTGGTTTCGAGGAAGCGGACGCGCATTTCGTGTCCGGCTACTTCCTCACCTTCCTCTGGCTGCCCCCGGCCGAGGAAGCCGCCCGCACTGAGGCATGGCTCTATGAGGGCCGCGAGAAAACCGGCGTGGACCCGTGGGAGCTGATGCGCGGCTTCATCGACCGCACCGACCGCGTGCTGGCGCTGCTCGACGGCTTCATGCCCGAGTGCCGTTGGATGGATGACGGCGCAACGCTGACCTACCTCCATTCCACCATCTCAACCAACCGCCATCGCGTGCGCGTGCCCGAGGTGCCGATGCACCTCGACGCGCTGCTCGCCGACCAGCCGTTGACTGGCGGGCTGGAGCCGCGCCTTGGCGACACACATCTGCGCGTCCTGACCATCGTGGGATTCCCGACCGCAACGATGCCGGGCCTGCTCGACGAGATGAACCGGCTGCCGTTCCCCTACAGGTGGGGCACGCGCGCGATCCTGCTCGACAAGACCGATGCGACCCGGTTGCTGACCCGCATCCGTCGCCAATGGTTCGCTAAGCGCAAGAGCATCGCGGCGATCTTGAAAGAGGTGATGACCAACGAGGCGTCCGCCCTTGTGGACACCGACGCGGCGAACAAGGCGCTCGACGCCGACATGGCGTTGCAGGAGCTTGGGGCAGACGTGGCGGGCATGGCCTACGTCACGGCGACCGTCACCGTATGGGATGCCGACCCGCGCGTGGCGCAAGAGAAGCTGCGCCTGGTCGAGAAGATCGTTCAGGGCCGTGACTTCACCGTCATGCCCGAGAGCGTCAACGCGGTTGACGCATGGCTCGGCAGTCTGCCCGGACACGCCTACGCCAATGTCCGCCAGCCGCCCATCAGCACTTTGAATCTCGCCCACATGATCCCGCTTTCAGCGGTGTGGGCGGGGCCGGAACGGGACGAGCATTTCGGTGCACCCCCTTTGCTCTTTGGAAAGACTGAAGGCTCAACCCCGTTCCGGCTAAGTCTCCATGTCGGCGACGTAGGACACACCCTTGTCGTTGGCCCGACCGGCGCGGGCAAATCCGTGCTGCTGGCGCTCATGGCCTTGCAGTTCCGGCGCTATGCGGGATCGCAGGTTTTCGCCTTCGACTTCGGCGGCAGCATCCGCGCCGCCGCGCTCGCCATGGGCGGGGATTGGCACGATTTGGGCGGTGGCCTCACGGAAGGAGATGAGGCGTCCGTTTCGCTCCAGCCACTTGCCCGCATCCACGACACCTATGAACGCGCATGGGCGGCGGACTGGATTGCGGCCATCCTCATGCGCGAGGGGCTGGCGATCACGCCCGAGGTCAAGGAACACCTTTGGACGGCGCTGACTTCGCTCGCTTCCGCGCCGGTCGAGGAACGGACCATCACCGGCCTTGCGGTGCTGTTGCAATCCAACGATCTGAAACAGGCGCTCCGTCCGTTCTGCGTCGGCGGTGCCTATGGCCGGCTGCTCGACGCCGAGACAGAGCATTTGGGATCGGCGGACGTGCAAGCCTTCGAGATCGAGGGCCTTGTCGGGACCGGCGCGGCCCCTGCCGTGCTTGCTTATCTGTTCCATCGTATCGGCGACCGGCTCGATGGCCGCCCCACGCTGCTCATCATAGATGAAGGCTGGCTTGCCCTGGACGACGAGGGTTTCGCCGGCCAGCTCCGTGAGTGGCTGAAAACGCTGCGCAAGAAGAACGCCAGCGTCATCTTCGCCACACAAAGCCTGTCCGACATTGACGGCAGCAACATCGCGCCCGCGATTATCGAGAGCTGCCCGACGCGACTCTTGCTGCCGAACGAGCGCGCCATCGAGCCGCAGATCACGGCCATCTATCGCCGCTTCGGCCTCAATGACAGGCAGATCGAAATCCTCGCACGGGCCACGCCCAAGCGGGATTATTACTGCCAGTCACGGCGCGGCAATCGCCTGTTCGAGCTTGGCCTGTCCGAAGTCGGCCTCGCCCTCTGCGCCGCATCCGCCAAATCCGACCAGACCCTCATTGCGCAGATCGTCGCCGAACGCGGCCGCGACGGCTTCCTCGCCGCATGGCTGCGCGAGCGCGGCGTCGATTGGGCGGCCGACCTGATCCCGAACCTCACCAATCTTGCCGACCGGCCGGAATCCGCCGCGCCGGCCCCGCTCGATAGCCACCCCACACAGGAGATTCTTCCATGACCTATCCCAAGATCGTTGGGGCCTCGGCCCTCGCGCTGGCGCTCGCCATGCCCGTCGCGCTTTCGCCCATGCTGGCAAGCCCGGCCCATGCACAATTCGGCTTCGGCCGGATCGTCTATGACCCGACCAACTATGCGCAAAACCTGCTTACCGCCGCGCGCACGCTGGAGCAGATCAACAACCAGATTCAGAGCCTCCAGAACGAGGCGCAGATGCTCATCAATCAGGCCCGCAATCTGGCGAGCCTGCCATATTCCTCGCTCCAGCAGCTCCAGCAGAGCGTCCAGCGCACGCAGCAGCTTCTCGGGCAGGCACAGAACATCGCCTTCGAGGTCGGCCAGATCGACCAAGCGTTCCAGAAGCAATATGGCAATGTCTCGCTTTCGGCGACCGACGCCCAGCTTGTCGCCGATGCGCGCAGCCGGTGGGAGAACACGGTCGGCAGCTTGCAGGACGCCATGCGCGTGCAGGCGGGAGCGGTCGGCAATATCGACAGCAACCGCGCCGAAATGGCCGCGCTGGTCGGCCAGAGCCAAGGCGCGACCGGCGCGCTGCAAGCCACGCAGGCCGGCAACCAGCTTCTCGCCCTCCAGTCGCAGCAGCTTTCCGACCTGATCGCGGTCATCTCGGCCAATGGCCGGGCCGACGCGCTGACCGAGGCCGAGCGCGCGACCGCTGCTGAACAGGGCCGCATCCAGCGCGAGCGGTTCCTGACACCCGGCACCGGCTACCTGCCGGGCAACGCGCAGATGTTCAACAACGGCAACAACTGACCGGGAGGCTCGCCATGGACGGCAAGATGCTGGCCCGGCTCGGGGCCGTGGTGTTCGTTGCGATTGCCTTGACAGTGACCGCAATCGACATGGCGCGGAAGGATGAACCTTCCGCGCCGCTCCCGGCCTCGGCCCTCCAGCCGCCGCCCGATCCCCTGCGCGCCAGCCTGCGCCGTTGCCAGCAGCTCGGCGAGGCCGCCGCAAGCGATGCCGACTGCCTCGCCGCTTGGGCTGAATCCCGCGACCGCTTCCTCGGCCGTGACCGCAGCGAGGCGCGCTGACCATGGGCAACACGGGCGTCATCGACAATTTCCTCGGAGTCTTCACCTCCTACATCGACAGTGGTTTTGGGCTGCTCGGCGGCGAGGTCGCCTTCATCGCCACAACGCTGATCGTCATCGACGTGACGCTCGCCGCGCTCTTTTGGGCATGGGGCGCGGATGACGACATTATCGCGCGGCTGGTCAAAAAGACGCTGTTCATCGGCGTCTTCGCCTACATCATCGGCAATTGGAACAACCTCGCCCGCATCGTCTTCGAGAGTTTCGCCGGCCTCGGCCTCATGGCCTCGGGCACCGGCTTTTCCGTCACCGATCTGATGCGGCCGGGCCGCGTGGCGCAGACCGGCCTCGACGCCGGCCGTCCGCTTCTCGATTCCATTTCCGACCTGATGGGCTGGATCAGCTTCTTCGAGAACTTCATCCAGATCGCGTGCCTGCTGTTTGCATGGGCGCTGGTGGTGCTGGCCTTCTTCATCCTCGCCATCCAGCTTTTCGTGACGCTGATCGAGTTCAAGCTGACCACGCTCGCCGGCTTCGTCCTGATCCCCTTCGGCCTGTTCGGCAAGACCGCCTTCATGGCCGAGAAGGTCTTGGGCAATGTGGTGTCGTCCGGCATCAAGGTCTTGGTGCTCGCCGTCATCATCGGCATCGGCAGCACCTTATTTTCGCAATTCACGGCCGGTTTCGGCGGGGCAACCCCGACCATCGACGACGCCATGGCGATTGTGCTGGCAGCCCTGTCGCTGCTCGGCCTCGGCATCTTCGGCCCCGGCATCGCCAACGGCATCGTCTCTGGCGGCCCGCAGCTCGGCGCGGGCGCGGCCGTGGGAACCGGCCTTGCGGTCGCAGGTGCAGGTGTCGCCGCTGGCGGCGGGGCTATGCTTGCGGCCAAGGGCGGTGCTGCCGCCCTCTCCGGTGGGGCCGCGGCCGTCCGCGGCGGTGCGACCGCCGCGGGCGCGGCAACCGCAGCCTATAGCGTCGGCGCGCTCGGCCAGTCCGGCGCGGTCGGTGTTGCTTCCGGCCTTGGTGGTGTTGCCCGCGCCGCAGGCTCGGCCGCCGTCTCTCCCTTGAAGCGCGCCGTCTCGAAAGCCACCGAGAGCGTCAAGTCCAGCTTTTCCGGTGGCGCACGCGCCGCCTTCGGTGTGACCGGCGGCTCATCCACCGCAGGCACGGTCGGCGGCGCGAGCGCCGATCCCACCGCAGCAGCATCCGGCCCGGCCGGCAGCCCGCCCGCATGGGCGCAACGGATGCGGCGCTCGCAGGCCATGAACCACGGCACGACCATGGCCGCCCATGCGGTGCGCTCCGGCGACAGCCACGGCTCCGGTTCCTCCATCAACCTTTCCGAAAGTGACCGCTCATGAGCATCTTCAAACGACCAGCAACCCACTACGGCAAATCGCCGGAACCCGAGACGCCCTATCAGAAGGCCGCGCAGGCATGGGACGAGCGTATCGGCTCGGCCCGCGTGCAGGCGAGGAACTGGCGTTATATGGCCTTCGGTTCCCTGATCCTGTCGGCCGGCTTCGCCTCGGCGCTGGTCTGGCAATCCGCGCGCGGGACCGTGGTGCCGTGGGTGGTGCAGGTGGACAATCTTGGACAGGCGCAGACCGTCGCGCCGGCCGCCGCCGATTATCGCCCGACCGACCCGCAGATCGCTTTCCATCTCGGCCGATTCATCGAGCAGGTCCGCGCGATCCCGGCCGACGCGATCATTGTCCGCCAGAACTGGCTTCGCGCCTACGAATGGACCACGGATCGCGGGGCGGCGGCGCTCAACGACTACGCCCGCGCCAATGATCCTTTCGCCAAGGTCGGCCGTCAACAGGTCGCCGTCGAGGTGTCTAGCGTCATCCGGGCGTCCCCCAACAGCTTCCGCGTCGCGTGGACCGAACGCCATTTCGAGAACGGCCAGCTTTCCAGCACGGAACGATGGACCGCGATCCTGACCATCGCCATCCAGCCGCCGCGCGATGCCGAACGGCTGCGCGCCAATCCGCTCGGCATCTACGTCAACGCAATTTCGTGGTCGCGGGAGATGAGCCAATGAGGACGATCACCCGCACCCCCACAATCGCGGCCGTGCTGCTTTCTGCCACCATGCTCGCAGGCTGCGCCACCAACCGGACGCCGCAATTCAGCTATGACGCCAGCGTACCCCCGCTGCCAACCGTGCAGGCGGCGGCAACCGATAACACGCCCCGGCCTTTGCGTGTGCCCCCTGCATGGACCGTCGCGCGTGGAGGAACCGCCGCAGGGACGCCGGCCGGCCGCGTCGAGAACGCCAATGCAGCCGCCCGCGTCGAGCCGCGCCGGGAAGGCTACTACAATGCAATCCAGATTTATCCGTGGTCGGAAGGCGCGCTCTATCAGGTCTATGCCGCAGTCGGGCAGATCACGACCATTGCGCTGGAGCCGGGCGAGAGCCTGACAGGCGCGGGGCCGATTGCGGCCGGCGACACCGCCCGCTGGATCATAGGCGACACCGAGAGCGGCAGCGGTGCGAACCGCCGCGTCCATATCCTCGTGAAACCGACGCGACCTGACATTTCCACCAACCTTGTCGTCACCACCGACCGGCGCACCTACATGATCGAGTTGCGCGCGCGGGAATCACTCTACATGCCGGCCGTCGCATGGGCCTATCCCGCACCGCCTGCCGGCCAGCGTCACACCGTTCCAGCCGCACCGATCATCCCGGCCGAGGCTGCGCGGAACTACCGCTATGCATTGCACGTGCAGGGCGACAACCCGCCATGGCGGCCGGCTTCCGTGTTCGACGATGGCCGGCGCGTCTATGTCGTCTTCCCGGCCGGGATCGTGCAGGGCGAAATGCCGCCGATTTTCGTGCTCGGCACGAATGGCGAACCGCAGATCGTCAACAGCCGAGTCCACCAGAACGTCCTGATCGTGGACCGCCTGTTCGGCGCGGCCGAGCTGCGCCTTGGCAACGGCAACCGCCAGCAGGTCGTCAGGATCGTTCGCATCAACCCGACGCAGGCCGCTGCCGCACAGCCCGCCAGCGCGACCGGAGGCTCCCCGTCATGACCGACAACACCATCAGCGACACCATCGCGCCCATGCGCCTGCGCGCCGAACCGCCGCGCGTCACCCGCCTGTCTCGCAAGATGCTGGCAGGCGTCGGCGCGGTCGCCTTGCTCGGCATCGGCGGCGCACTGATCTACGCGCTCCAGATCCGCGATGCAGGGCCGGGAGGCGAAGAACTCTATTCGACCGAGAACCGCCCAACGGCGGACGGCCTGTCCGGCTTGCCGCGCGACTATACGGGGCCGGTGCTCGGCCCGGCGCTGCCCGGCGACCTCGGCCGTCCGATCCTCGACGCGCAGAACAGGGGACAGCCGGTCGCGCCGCCCGTCATGACGACGCCCGCCGTCGATCCCGAAGAAGAACGCCGCCGCGCCGAGGAAGAAGCCGCGCGCTTGAGCAACGTGTTTTTCCAGTCCGGCCCACGCACGGGAGCGCCGGCAGGAACGTCCATGCCCGGCCTTGCAGGACTCGGCCTCGGCGGACAGCCCGCGACGCAAGACCGGCACGCGGCTTTCCTCAACGGACCCGTGGACCGGCAGACCATCGCGCCGGATCGCGTCGCGCCGCCGGCATCGCCCTACATCCTTCAGGCCGGGGCCGTGATCCCCGCCGCGCTCATCACCGGCATCCGCTCGGACCTGCCGGGCCAGATCACGGCGCAAGTGACCGAGAACGTCTATGACAGCCCGACCGGCAGCCTGCTCCTGATCCCGCAAGGGACGCGCATCATCGGTCAATACGATGACGGCGTGACCTTCGGCCAGCGCAGGGTGCTCTTGGTGTGGAATCGCCTGATCCTGCCCGGTGGCCGTTCCATCGTCCTTGAGCGCCTGCCGGGCGCGGACGCCAGCGGCTATGCCGGGCTGGAAGACGGGGTTGATTACCATTGGTGGGATCTGATGAAGGCCGCAGGGCTGTCCACGCTGCTCGCAGTCGGCACGGAGCTGGCGACCAGCGACGAGGACCGGCTTGTTCGAGCTATCCGCGACGGGGCGCAGGATACCGTCAATCAGGCGGGCCAGCAGATCGTGCAGCGCCAGTTGCAGGTTGCGCCGACTCTCACCATCCGGCCCGGCTTCCCGGTCAGGATCATCGTCACCCGCGACCTTGTATTTGAGCCGGCAGGAGGTTGACCATGACCAAGCTGAAACTCGGCCCGCTTCCCGACGACAAGCCCGTGAAGGTGACGGTGGAGCTACCCGCGCCGCTTCACCGCGATCTGACCGCCTATGCCGAGGTGCTGGCCCGCGAGAGCGGCCAGCCCGTCGCCGATCCCGTCAGGCTCATCGTGCCCATGCTGGAGCGGTTCATCGCCACGGATCGCGGCTTCGCCAAGGCACGGCGAGCCGCCAACTGAGTCCCATCCCGGCAGGGGTGCCGCCAGCGCATAGACGCAAATGCGGCACGCTACAGCCCGCCGACTGCCCTCCATGGTTCGCCCAATTCCGGGGCCTACAGCGCCCCGGAATCCACCAGAACCAAGGAGGATTCCATGTGTGCAGAGCGCCGTCGCGCCCGCAAAGGGCGACCGCGACAGCCGGTCCCCGAGACACTTCCCGACGATCTTTTCGACTATGCCGACGAACCTACGCCGGACGGCCGGGAGCGCCGCAGGTCGCCGCTTCGCATCGTCGATGTGGTGTCGTTGCCTGTCTTCGACGACTGGCCCGAGAAGGTGCCGATCACCGAGGAAGAACTGCAAATCTTCGAGCGGTATTTCGGTGACGTGCTCGACCGACTGTTCGGCCCAATCGACGATCCTGGCAATCAGGACTTGCAACGGTTATCCTCCGATGATAACACTAAGCCATGAGCGAGGATCGTGACCCGAGCCTCGACACGCTTCTGGACCTCGACGGACAGGTGCTCGTTGTCGATCCCGAGGGCGGCCATTGGGTGAAGTTCGTCGTCACCCGCGTTCCGGCCTCGCCGGAAAAGCCGCACGGCCTCGATTATTCGCTCACGCTTCACGGGCCTTCGGGCGAACGGTTGGTCGGATTCGATAACGCCCATCCGGTCGGCCGAGGAAGGCGGGGCGAGCCGATGGACCACCGGCATCGCCTCCAGACCGTGAAGCCCTACGCCTACGAGGATGCGGCCACGCTGCTGGCCGACTTCTGGCAGGCGGCGGACGCGGTGTTGAAGGAACGAGGCGTAACATGACCACATTGAAAGTCGGGATTGCCGACTACGACGAGATGAAGGCGCGCACCATGCGGATCGCCAAAGGCGAGGAAAAGCCCGCACCCGACGATCCGAAGGTGTGGTTCACATCCATGGAATCCTTCGCGCAGCTCCTTTCGAGCGGGAACCGCGAGTTGCTGCGCGTCATCGACGAGCAGTCACCCGGTTCGCTGGAGGAACTGTCGCGGATCACGGGACGGGCGAAGCCTAACCTGTCCCGAACCCTCAAGAAGATGGCGAGCTACGGCCTGATCCGTATGGACCCCGGCGAGGGCCAGAAGCTCGTCCCTAAGGTGCTGCATGACCGCGTGGAGCTGGAATTGCCGCTGATAGAACGTCGCACGGCGGAAGGAGTCCGGTCATGAATATGCAAAGTCCCCATGTTGCGCTGCGCGCCGCGCTCTACCTGCGCGTTTCCACCACGCGGCAGGCCGAGCATGACGTGTCGATCCCCGACCAGCGCAAGCAGGGCGAGGCTTATTGTGTCTCGCGCGGCTACCAGCTTGTCGAAACCTTCGTGGAAGCCGGCGCTTCGGCCACCAATGACCGCCGCCCCGAGTTCCAACGGATGATCGAGGCCGGCACGTCCAAGCCCGCGCCCTTCGATGTCGTCGTGGTCCATTCGTTCAGCCGGTTCTTCCGCGATCACTTCGAGCTGGAGTTCAACGTCAGGAAGCTCGCCAAGAACGGCGTCAAGCTGGTGTCCATCACGCAGGAGATGGGCGACGACCCCATGCACGTCATGATGCGGCAGATCATGGCGCTGTTCGACGAATACCAGTCGAAGGAGAACGGCAAGCACGTCATGCGCGCCTTGAAGGAGAACGCCCGGCAAGGCTTCTGGAACGGCTCCCTGCCGCCCATCGGCTACCGTGTCGTCGATGCCGAGCAGCGCGGCGCGAAGATGAAGAAGAAGCTGGAGATCGACCCGCTCCATGCCGACACCGTGCGGCTGATTTTCCGCCTTGCATCGGAAGGCGACGGCACGTCCGGCCCCATGGGCGTCAAGAACATCGTCAATCACCTGAACAAGCACCGCATGTTTACCCGCAACGGCGGGCGTTGGGGCATCGGCCAGCTTCACCGTGTCCTGACCCGGCGCACCTATATCGGCGAGCATCGCTTCAATCGCCGCTCCAATAAGGGCGTGGTGAAGCCGGAGGAGGAAATCGTCACCGTCGCCGTGCCGCCGCTGATCGACCTTGAGATATTCGAGGCCGTGCAGAATCGCTTGAAGGTCAACAATCCGAAGGTGACGCCGCCGCGCGTCGTCAGCGGCCCGAACCTGCTGACCGGCATCTGCCATTGCGGCAATTGCGGAGGCGCAATGACGCTGCGCACCGGCAAGAACGGCCGGTATCGCTACTATGCTTGCTCGATTCGGGCACGGCAGGGCGACACAGGCTGCAAGGGCCGCGCGATCCCGATGGATAAGCTCGACCGCATGGTGGTGACGCATATCGAGGAAAGGCTTCTCGACCCCGAGCGGATCGAAGACGTTCTCGCCTCGCTTCTGGATCGCCGGCAGGAAGGCGTCGAGCGGCGCAGCCAGCATATTGCCGAGTTGAACCATCGCGCGGCCGAGGCCGACAACCGCCTCAAGCGCCTCTACGATGCCATTGAAGCCGGTTCGCTCGACCCGGCCGAGTCTTCCCTTGGCGAGCGCATCGCGGGCCTCACGGCGCTTCGGGATCAGGCGCGGGCCGATGCCACGCGGATCGAAGCCATGCTCGCAAGCTCTACCCACCAGCGCCTCACCGGGGCAGCCGTGCGGGAACTGGCGAGCGAAGCACGCACCCGACTGCGGCTTGGAAAGGGCGGCTATCGGCGGGAACACGTCCGGGCCTTCGCCCAACACGTCGAGGTCGCAGACGACGCGATCTACATCAAAGGAAGCAAAAACGTCCTGTTGAGGACGCTGGTAGCCGCCAAGGGAGGGAAATCGGCGGGAATCGGCGTTCCCGGTTTTGTTCCGAAGTGGCGGAGCGGACGGGACTCGAACCCGCGACCCCCGGCGTGACAGGCCGGTATTCTAACCAACTGAACTACCGCTCCGCAGCGGTTTACAACCTTGCCAGATTAACTGGCGTCCCCTAGGGGATTCGAACCCCTGTACCCACCGTGAAAGGGTGGTGTCCTAGGCCTCTAGACGAAGGGGACAGGACAAACAAGTCGCGTATTGTAGCATATTTCAACACGCTTTGCCTTGCGGCGTTTTCTTCGTTAGGTGGTGGAGGTAAGCGGGATCGAACCGCTGACCTCTTGCATGCCATGCAAGCGCTCTCCCAGCTGAGCTATACCCCCGTTGTTGTGTTGCTTAACGAAGAAGCGAGATTATGCATGAATTTTTTGTTGTGTGCAAGTCGGCGTGTTTTTTTGGGGTCAGACCCCATGCGGGGTCTGACCCCTCCTGAAAAAGCCCAGGGCAAGAAGCAGCAGGCTGACGGCCAGGACAGGCAGGTTGCCGTACTTCACGTAAGGTGTCATGCCGGCCGTGCCTTGCACCTCGACGTCCAGCACGCCGATGCGCTGTGGGTCCAGCTGGGCGCGCACCCGTCCGGTCGGGTCGATGGCGGCGGTCATGCCGGTATTGGTCGCGCGTATCATCGGGCGGCCGGATTCCAGCGCGCGCATGCGCGAGATTTGCAGATGCTGGCGCAGAGACCAGGAGTCGCCGAACCAGGCCAGGTTGCTCAGGTTGACCAGAATGGTCGCTCCGGGGCCATGCTCTTCGTGGTCCCGCACCGATCGGATGATTTCCTCTCCGAAGACGTCTTCGTAGCAGATGTCGGGCGCGATCCTCTGGCCTTCGATCTGGAAGACGGGCTGGCGGGTTTCGCCCCGATCGAAGTCGCCCAAGGGAATTTTCATGGCATCGACGAACCATCGGAAGCCGGGCGGAATGAATTCGCCGAACGGCACGAGATGGTGCTTGTCGTAGCGCTGGGGCGGCGCGGCTTGCGTCAGCGCGGCCAAGGGCGTGGAGGCGTCGAAGGCAATGGCGCTGTTGGTGTAGCGCATGGTGCCGTCGCGCTGGTCGCGCAGGGGCACGCCCATGAGGATGTCCGCGTTTCGTTGGGCGGCGACGTCGCGCCATTTTTGCCAGGCCGCGGGAGCAATGCTGTCCTGGAACAAGGGCATGACCGTTTCCGGCAGCACGATCAGGTCGGGCTCCCCGTCCGGTGTCTTGGGCGGCAGGGCGGCCAGTTCCAGATACGTGGCGATACCCCTGTTCATCAGGACGGGGTCGAATTTTTCAGACTGCGGAATATTGCCTTGAACCAGTCTGACGATCAGGGGATCTCCTTGCGGTTTCGTCCAGGCCACATGGCCAAGGCCGATACCGATTAGGCCCGAGACGATGGCGAGGCCGACGCCGACCGCCGCTTTGGCATCATTCTTCGTATCTTTAGCGCAGGCCAGCAAAGCAATGGCCGCCGAGGCGAAGGCCGCAAGCCAGGCCACGCCATAGACGCCCATGATGGGTGCCCAGGGGGCCAGAACGCCCTCGATGTGCGCATAGCCGATATTCAGCCAGGGGAAGCCGGTGAACAGTGTGCCCCTCAGCCACTCCGTCAATGTCCAGCTTGACGCCCACAGCGCGGCCGTGAACAGCTGCCGCACGCCGCTGTACGACGAGGCGGACCATATGCCCGCCAGCCAGCGGGCGAGCGCCGTGGCACAAGCGGCGTAGAGCGCCAGTGCCGCGGCAAGCAGCAGGACCGCGCTTATCGCCAGCGGCAGCGCCATGCCGCCGTAGAAATGCATGCTGATGTACAGCCAGTACAGGCCGCAGGTAAAATTGCCGAAACCGAAGGCGAAGCCGTACCTGGCGGCCGCCCCGGCGGACGGTGCGCGCAGCGCATGGTATGCGAGTATGGCCAGTGAAAAGGTCTGTATGTAGGGCAGAGCCCAGGGCGGCAGGGGGCCTGGAGCGAAGGACAGGGCATGCGCGGCGCCGAGCAGCGCCAGTCCCGCCAGCCTGCCATCGAATGGGTGGCGCAGGTTCAAGGTCATTCCGCGCCGGAAGGGGCGGCCGGTTCGGTGTTGTCGTGCTGGATGTGAAGCCAGAGCGCGCGCTTGGCGTCTGCCCCGACCACGGTGATGTTCAGCCCTTGGTGACTGATGCTGTCGCCACGGCGGGGGATGCGTCCCAGCTCGGCCGCCAGCCAGCCGCCTATGGTGTCGTAGTCGTCGTCGGGCAGGTCGGTATTGAAACTGTCGTTGAAGGTTTCGATTTCCGTGATGCCCATGGCCCGCCAGCTGTTGGTGCCGGTCTGGAAGATGGTTTTCTCGGCTTCTTCGTCGAACTCGTCTTCGATGTCGCCGACGATCTGCTCCAGGACGTCTTCCATGGTGACCAGGCCGGAAATGCCGCCGTGTTCGTCGACGACGATGGCCAGGTGGTTGCGGCTGCTGCGGAAGTCGTGCAGCAGGACATTGAGCCTCTTGGTTTCAGGAATGAACACGGCCGGGCGGACCAGAGGGCGCAGGTCGATGGCCGGATTCGTGATGATCAGGAGCAAGTCCTTGGCAAGCAGGATGCCGACGATGTTGTCGCGGTCGTCTTCGTACACGGGGAAGCGGGAATGGCCGGTTTCAATGATTTCCGGCAGGAGGCCGTCGAGAGGCTTGCTGATGTCCAGCATGTCCATCTTCGACCTGGGCACCATGATGTCGGCGACGGTCTGGTTGGCGACTTCCAGCGCGCCTGAGATCATGGCGTAGGCTTCGCCGTCGAGCACTTGCCGATCGTGCGCGGCTTCCAGTACCGCCTTGATGTCTTCGCGGTCTTCGGGTTCCGAGGGCCGCATGAACGCGGTCAGGCGTTCAAACAATGATTTTGAAGTGGGTTTTGCCGGGCGAGGCTCGGCATCGGGTGAGCTAGGTTCTGACATTGTCCCAAGGACTGAATACGAGGAGTTTTAGCATAACCGAAAATGCCGCCAGGGGGTGGGGTCAGACCCCGTACGGGGTCTGACCCCCTGTTTACTAATCCCCATACGGATCGGCGATGCGCATTTTCTTCAATATATGGACCTCGAGGCCTTCCATTTCAAGGGCTTCCGCGGCATCGACGTGGTCATAGCCCAATGCATGCAGGACACCATGCACGGTCAGATGCGCCGCATGGTCCAGCAGGTTCTTGCCTTGTTCGGCCGCTTCGCGGTGCAGGACCGGCAGGCACAGGACGATGTCGCCGGATGCCGTACCGCCTGGATCGATGCCGTACTCGAAAGTCAGCACGTTCGTCGCGTAATCCTTGTTGCGGAACGAGCGGTTCAGCTCGCGGCCTTCGTCGGCATCGACCAGCCTGAGCGTGAGCGCGACGGCGGCCGGAGCGGGCGCATCCGGATTTGCGGCCGAGGCCCGGGCGTGGACGACGGCTTCGACGGCGCGCAGGACCCAACGGCGCAGCCGCCAGCGCGGCAGTTCCGGCGCCGGGGAGCCGTACTGAATGGCAAGCGAAAGATCAGGCGACATGGTCGCCGGCTTTCTCATAGGCGTCTACGATGCGTGCGACCAGAGGGTGCCGGACGACGTCGCGGCTGGTGAAGCGAGTGGTGGCGATGCCTTGCACCGATTCCAGGATGTCGACGGCATGGAGCAGTCCGCTGGCCTGGCCGCGCGGCAGGTCCACCTGCGAAGGGTCGCCGTTGATGACCGCCTTGCTGCCGAAGCCGATGCGGGTCAGGAACATTTTCATTTGCTCGGGCGTCGTGTTTTGCGCCTCGTCGAGAATGACGAAAGCATGGTTGAGGGTGCGCCCGCGCATATAAGCCAGCGGCGCGATCTCTATGGTCTGTTTTTCGAACAGCCGCTGCACGCGCTCTATGCCCATCAGGTCATACAGCGCATCGTAGAGCGGGCGCAGATATGGGTCGACTTTCTGGACCAGGTCGCCCGGCAAGAAGCCCAGGCGCTCGCCGGCTTCGACGGCAGGGCGGGTCAGGACGAGGCGCTGGACGGTCTCCCGTTCCAGCGCATCGATGGCGCAGGCCACGGCCAGCCAGGTCTTGCCCGTGCCGGCGGGGCCGATTCCGAAGGTGATATCGTGGCGCAGAATGCTGTTCAGGTAATCGCGCTGACGCGGCGTGCGGGGACGCAGGTCGGACTTGCGCGTGCGCAAGCTGAGGCTTTGATCGTCTACCGGTGGAATCTCGGGCAGCGCGGCCGGTTCGGGCGCGGATTCGCTGCCCGCCGTTTCGCGGCCGACGCCCAGTTCGACCATGCCCAGTTGTATGTCGTCGACCGAAAGCGGTTTGTGCGTGGCCCGCCGATGAAACCACTGCAGCGCCTTGCCCGCGGCCTTGGCCTGGTCGCCCGCGATGGTCACATGCTCGCCGCGCCGGTTCAGAGTGACATTCCAGCCGTCGGCGATCTGCTTGAGGTTTTCGTCGAGCGGGCCGCAGAGGTTGGCGAGATGCATGTTGTCGCCTTCCAGCGTGACGGTCACGGGCTTGGCCGTTTTTGTGGGTCGTGTCATGCGCGGGCGCTGTCCTCGGATTCGTTGATGACGATCTCGCCTTTCAGTGAGTTGGTCAGGGTCTGGATAATGCGTACGTCCACCATCTGCCCGATCAAGCGCGGGTTGCCGATGAAGTTCACCATCCGGTTGTTCTCGCTGCGGCCGGAGAGCTCGTTGGGGTCGCGCCGGGACGGCTTTTCGACCAGGATGCGCTGTACGGTGCCGACCATGCCGCGGCTGATCGCGGCCGCCTGCTCGTTCACCTGCGCCTGCAGCCTGTGCAGGCGATCGAGCTTTTCTTCTTTGCTGGTGTTGTCTTCGAGGTCGGCCGCCGGTGTACCGGGACGGCGCGAGTACACGAAGGAGAAGGACTGGTCGAAACCGACGTCTCGTATCAAAGTCAGCGTTTTCTGGAAGTCTTCTTCGGTTTCACCCGGAAAGCCCACGATGAAATCCGAGGACAGCGTCATGTCGGGTCGGGCGGCGCGCAATCGCCGAACGATGGACTTGAACTCCAGCGAGGTATAGCCACGCTTCATCGCGGACAGAACCCGGTCGCTGCCCGCCTGGACGGGCAGGTGCAGGAAAGGAACCAGCTTCGGCAGCGTGCCGTGCGCCTCGATGAGGCGGGTGGTCATCTCCTTGGGGTGGGACGTGGTATACCGGATGCGCTCGATGCCCGGGATCTCGTGCACGTATTCAAGCAGCATGGCGAAGTCGGCGATCTCGCCGCCGCCGTCCATGGGACCGCGGTAGGCGTTCACGTTCTGGCCCAGCAGCGTGACTTCCTTGACGCCCTGGTCGGCCAGGTCGGCGATTTCCACCAGGACATCATCGAAGGGGCGCGAAACTTCGGCGCCCCGGGTGTAGGGCACGACACAGAAGCTGCAGTATTTGCTGCAGCCTTCCATGATGGAGACGAAAGCGGTCGGTCCGTCGACGCGGGCGGGAGGCAGGGCGTCGAACTTTTCGATTTCGGGAAAGCTGATGTCCACTTGAGCGCGGCCCGATTCACGGCGCCGGGCGATGAGTTCGGGAAGGCGGTGCAGGGTCTGCGGGCCAAACACCACGTCGACATAGGACGCACGTTTGACGATGGCTTCCCCTTCCTGGCTGGCCACGCAGCCGCCCACGCCGATGATGAGTCCCGGCTTGCTTTGCTTGAGATGCTGTACGCGCCCCAGGTCCGAAAACACCTTTTCCTGTGCTTTTTCGCGTACGGAACAGGTATTGAAGAGGATGATGTCCGCTTCTTCGGGATCTTGCGTAAGCTCGACGCCCTGGTCATCCCGGAGGACGTCCGCCATCTTGTCGGAGTCGTACTCGTTCATCTGGCAGCCGAAGGTGCGGATGAACAGTTTGCGGGTCGAGGAGGAGGCGGATGCCGCGGGCTGAGCGGCGTCGTCGGACGGTGCGCCGGCCCGCTTGATGGAGGTTTCTTGCATGACGTTCGCCGTGACGGGTGTATATCCCGGGGGCCGAAATGGAAAGCCGGTATTGTACTGCCAACTGGCAAATCCAACTTCTTATATGATTGATGGATATCAATATATCTATAATGCATATAATGTAAGCGACTTTCTCGATTGAAGCAGCCCGGCCGGGCCCTCGGGGCCGGCATCACTTGTAAACAAGGAGACAAAATGAGAGAACTCACCAACCCGTCACGTCGTCGGATGCTGGCTTCCACCGGAGGCGTCGTCGCCTTGGCCGGACTGGGCGGCATGAACCGCGCAAACGCCGCCAGCGCGCCGGCTGCGGCGGCGCCAGCCGCTGCGCCCGCCGCGAAACCCTTGCCCGAGTACGCGAAATGGAAGAATGCGGACGCCCTCATCGTCCATAGCGCCAACACCATAGAAACCAAGCGCGGGGCCTTCGGTTCCAGCGTCATCACGCCTTCAGATCGTCTGTTCATACGCAACAACATCGCGCCCCCATCACAGGATATCGTCAAGGATCCTGACGCCTGGACCCTGGAAGTCGACGGCGTTGCCAAGCCGCGCAGCTTCACCGTGGCGGAACTCAAGACCCTGGGGCTGACGGCCGTGCCCATGGTGCTGCAGTGCTCCGGCAATGGCCGGGCCTGGTTTCCCAGCAAGCCCAGCGGCACGCAATGGACCGTCGGCGCCGCAGGCTGCGTGATCTTTACCGGCGTTCCAGTCAAGGCGCTGCTTGAAGCTGTCGGCGGCATGTCCGACGGCATGGTCTACATGACGAGCACCGGAGGCGAGGACATTCCTGCCGGCCTGGATCCCAAGGACGTCATGGTGGAGCGCTCGGTGCCGATTTCCGCGATCGAAGACGCCATCCTTGCGTGGGAGCTGAATGGCGAGCCACTGCCTCTGGCGCATGGCGGGCCGTTGCGCATCGTCGTGCCGGGCTATACCGGCGTGAATTCGGTCAAATACATCAAGCGGCTGGCTTTCACCAAAGAGCAATCTCCGGCCAAGATACAGCAGACCGGCTACCGTATGGCGCCGGTGGGCGCCAAAGGCGAGCCCACCCAGGCGTCCATCTGGGAAATGCCGCCCAAGTCCTGGATCAATACCCCTGCCGATCCCGACCAGCCCATCAAGGCGGGCCGGGTGGTGATCAGCGGGGTCGCCATGGGCGGCATGACAGCCGCCAAGAGCGTGGAAGTGTCGATCAATGGCGGCAAGGATTGGCAAACCGCGCAATTGGTCGGCCCTGATCTCGGCCCCTACGCCTGGCGCGAATTCGTCCTGCCCGTCAAGCTGGAGCCAGGAACCTACGAGCTGGCCAGCCGTAGCACGAACACGGCGGGCAAATCCCAGCCTGAAGAAAGAATGGAAAACAATCGCGGCTATCTGAACAATAGCTGGCGTGATCACATGGTAACAATCAAGGTCGCATAAGGAAGCTTCGATGAGCCGTTTTGTATTACGTGGTTTGCTGGGCCTTTCCTTGTGCTCGGCGGCGGGCCTGGCGCTCGCCGCCGGTCCTGATCCGGCCATGCTGGAAAAGGGCAAGGCCATATTCATGAAGGACGCGGTACCCGCCTGTGCCATCTGTCATGCCTTGCAGGACGCGGGCTCGGCCGGTTCCATCGGCCCGGACCTGGACGAGCTCAAGCCCGACCTCGAGCGGGTCAAGAAGGTGCTGGTGGAAGGGGCGGGCACCATGCCGTCATTCGCGGAATCCCTGGATGAGGCATCCAGGGAGGCGGTGGCCGCTTATGTCGTTCACGCCACGGGCGGGCAGTAGGTCCAATAAAAATCAGGGTCAGACCCCGTGCGGGGTCTGACCCTTTTTTAATGATCGGGGGTCAGACCCCGAATGGGGTCTGACCCCAACCCTAACTCTTACCCCATCAATTCCGCGCTGGGATCATCCTTCTTGACCGGCTTGACCAGGTCTTCGCGCTTGATCCCTAGCCACATGGCGATGGCGGCGGCGACGAACACCGACGAATAAATACCGAACCAGATGCCGATGGTCAGGGCCAGCGAGAAGTTGTGCAGCGTCGGGCCGCCGAAGAAGAACATCGACATCACCATCATTTGCGTGGAGCCGTGCGTGATGATGGTCCGCGAAATGTTCTGGGTGATCGACAGGTCGATGATTTCCGACACGGGCATCTTGCGCTGCTTGCGGAAGTTTTCGCGGATCCGGTCCATGACCACCACCGACTCGTTCACCGAGTAGCCCAGCACCGCCAGCACCCCGGCCAGCACGGACAGCGAAAACTCCCACTGGAACAGGGCGAAGAAGCCCAGGATGATCACCACGTCGTGCAAGTTGGCGATGGCGCAGGCCAGTGCAAGCTTCCATTCGAAGCGGAAGCCCAGGTAGATCAGGATGCCGCAGACCACGAACAACAGCGCCATCAGGCCATTGTGCAAGAGTTCCTGGCCCACTTGCGGGCCCACGAACTCAACGCGGCGCAGCTCGGCGTCCGGATGTGCCTGCTGCAGCGCCTGCATCACTTTTTCGCTTTGCTGGCCGGCGTCCTCGCCCTCGCGCGAGGGCAGGCGGATCATGATGTCTTGCGATGTGCCGAAGTTCTGCACCTGGAAATCGGTGTAGCCCAGGCTTTGTATCGAGCTGCGGACGTCATCCACCTGCACGGCTTGCTGGTAATGGACCTCCATCACGGTGCCGCCCGTGAACTCGATGGACAGGTGGAAGCCCCGCACGACGATGAACACCACCGCTGCAACAAAGGTGATCAGGCTGATCAGGTTGAGCACCAGCGCATGCCGCATGAACGGGATGGTGCGATGAATACGAAAAAATTCCATGTTGCTATGCCTGTAGTTGGATGGCGCAGGCACCCGCGGGCGCCTGCGTTCGCATTATTTTTGTCCGGGTTTCCAGATCTGGCCGATCGAGATGCTTTGCAGGCGGCGCCTGTTGCCATAGTACAGATTCACCAGCGCGCGTACCCCGACGACCGACGAGAACATGGAGGTCAGGATCCCGATGCAATGGACCACGGCGAAGCCGCGGATGGGGCCTGTTCCGAATGCCAGCAGGGCGACGCCCACGATCAGGCTGGTCAGGTTCGAGTCGAAGATGGTCGCCCACGCGCGGTCGAAGCCCAGGTGTATGGCCTGCTGAGGCGAAGCGCCGTTGCGCAGTTCTTCGCGGATGCGCTCATTGATGAGCACGTTGGCGTCGATCGCCATGCCTAGCGTGAGCGCGATGGCGGCAATGCCGGGCAGCGTAAGCGTGGCCTGCAGCATGGACAGCACGGCCAGCAGCAGCAATACGTTGAACGTCAGCCCGATGGTCGAGAACAGGCCCATCAGGTGGTAGTAAAGAATGATGAAGATGACGATCGCGATGAAGCCATACAGCGTGGCATTGAAGCCTTGCTTGATGTTGTCGGCGCCCAGGCTTGGGCCGATCGTTCGCTCTTCGATGATTTCCATGGGAGCGGCGAGTGCGCCCGCGCGCAACAGCAGCGCGGTGTCGGCCGCCTCCTGGGCGGTCATGCTGCCGCTGATCTGCACTTGGCCGCCCGGGATCTCGCTGCGGATGACCGGCGCGGTGACCACTTCGCCCTTGCCCTGCTCGAAAAGCACGATGGCCATGCGCTTGTTGATGTTGTCGCGCGTGACATCGCGGAAGATCCGTGCGCCTTTCGAGTCCAGCGTGAGGTTGACGGATGGCTGCTGGGTTTGCTGGTCGCGCCCGGGTTGGGCATCCTGCAGGTTTTCGCCGGTCAGGATGACTTGGCGGCGCAACAGCAAGGGACGGCCGTCGCGATCTTCATAGCGTTCCAGGCCGAAGGGCACGGTGCCGGCCGACAAAGCCGCCATGGCCGAGGGCGAGTCGTCGACCATGCGGATTTCCAGCGTGGCGGTGCGGCCCAGGATTTCCTTGGCCTTGGCGACATCCTGCACGCCCGGGAGCTGGACCACGATGCGATCGGCGCCTTGCTGCTGGATGATGGGTTCGGCCACGCCGAGCTCGTTGATCCGGTTATGCAGCGTGGTGATGTTCTGCTTCAGGGCATTGGTCTGAACCTGCGTGACGGCGGTTTCGGTGAGCCGGCCGGTAAGCAGGAAGCGGCCGCCGTTCTCGCCGCTGGGCGTGAACGCCATGTCGGGCATGGCGCGGCGCAGTTCCGAAATGGCGGCGTCGCGATCGGCAGCGCTGTTGAAGGAAGCGGCCAGCGACATGTCGCTGCGCTCGACACCGGCAAGAGGCACCTTGGCGTCGCGCAGCGCGTTGCGCACATCGCTTGCCAGGGAATCGTAGCGTCCGGTCAGGGCGCCTTTCATGTCGACCTGCAGCAGGAAGTGCACGCCGCCGCGCAGGTCCAGGCCCAGATACATGGGGCGAGCGCCCAGCGAGGACAGCCAGTTGGGCGATGCCGGCAACAGGTTCAGGGCGACGGTGTAATCGGGGTTGGAGGGATCCGGATTGAGTGCTTTCTCGATGATGTCCTTGGCCTTGAGCTGGACGTCGGTCGTTTCAAAGCGTACCCGCACGGTGCCCACCGGGCCGTTCATTTCGAAGAAGGAACCCGTCGGCGTGATGCTGTTTTGCGCAAGAATGCCTTCGACTCTGCTAAGAACATTGTTGTCCACCTTGACCGTGGATTTGGCGCCCGCGACTTGAACGGCAGGCGACTCCCCGAAAAAATTGGGTAGCGTATACAGCAGTCCGATGATCAGGGCCACCAGTACGGCGAGGTATTTCCAGAGTGAATAGCGATTCATTGTCGGTCAACAGGCTATGGCAAAGAAAATGCCCCACAGTTGCGGGGCGCACGCAAAGGATCAAAGCGCCTTGATGGTGCCCTTGGGAAGAACCGAGGTGACGGCAGTGCGCTGTACGATGACCTCGACGGGCTTTTCCGCCAGGGCCGAGACTTCGACCGTGATGTAGCTGTCGCTGACCTTGCTGATCTTGCCCAGCAGGCCGCCGGATGTAATGACTTCGTCGCCTTTGGCGAGGGCGGAGACCATGTTGCGATGCTCTTTCTGACGCTTCATCTGAGGCCGGATCATCAGGAAGTAAAGGATGACGAACATCAGGATGATGGGGAGCATGCCCATCAAGGCGTTCTCGCCGCCCGGGGCAGCCTGGGCGGTAATCAGTGCGAAGGTGTCGATAGGGGCCATCAAATGTACTCCTGAAGGTTTTTTGGTTAACTCTGTATTGTAGCGATATCTTTCTTATTCGATACCGCGAGCTCGATCGCGCTCGAATTTTTGCCGCCATTCATTGAATTCGCCTTTTTCGATGGCTGTACGCATCTCGCTCATGATCGCGAGGTAAAAATGCAGGTTGTGCAGCGTATTCAGGCGCGAACCTGTGATTTCGTTCGACTTCTGCAGATGATGCAGATAAGCGCGCGAAAAATGCCGGCAGGTATGGCATTGGCAGGACGGGTCCAGCGGCCGCGTATCGTCCCGGTAGCGCGCGTTGCGGATCTTTATGTCGCCATAGCGCGTGAAAAGCCAGCCGTTCCGGGCGTTTCGGGTGGGCATCACGCAATCGAACATGTCCACCCCGCGGCTGACGCCTTCCACCAGGTCTTCCGGCGTTCCGACGCCCATGAGATAGCGGGGCGCATGCTGGGGTAGCCGTGGCGCCACGTGCGCCAGCACCCGCATCATGTCCTCCTTGGGTTCGCCGACGGACAGGCCGCCGATGGCATAGCCTTCGAAGCCGATGGCGACCAGGCCGGCCAGCGACTCATCGCGCAGCGACTCGTACATCCCGCCCTGGACGATGCCGAACAGGGCATTGGGATTTTCCTGTTCCTGGAAGGCGGTGCGCGAGCGCCTGGCCCAGCGCAGCGACATGCGCATCGAGCGCGCGGCCTCTTCGGCGGTGGCCGGCTTGCCATCGATGGCGTAGGGCGTGCACTCGTCGAATACCATTGCGATGTCCGAGTTCAGGGCGCGCTGGATGCGCATGGACTCCTCGGGCGTCAGGAACAGCCTTGCGCCGTCGATGGGCGAGGCGAACTTCACGCCTTCCTCGGTGATCTTGCGCAAGCCGTTCAGGCTGAACACCTGGAAGCCGCCGGAATCGGTCAGGATGGGCTTGTTCCATTGCATGAAGCCATGAAGGCCGCCGTGCTTCTGCATGATCTCGGTGCCGGGGCGCAGCCAGAGATGAAAAGTGTTGCCCAATACGATCTGCGCGCCGATCTCTTCGAGCTCATGCGGCAGCATGGCCTTCACGCTTCCGTAAGTGCCCACGGGCATGAAGATGGGGGTCTGGACCACGCCGTGGTTCAGGGTGATTTCTCCACGGCGGGCTGCGCCGTCGGTAGCCAGCAGTTTGAACTGTAGACCGGTCGTCATTGCTTGGGTGTTTCTATGAACATGGCGTCGCCGTAACTGAAGAAGCGATACCGGGATTGGACAGCGTGCTCGTAGGCACGGCGTATGGGCTCCATGCCGGCCAGGGCCGATACCAGCATCAGCAGTGTGGACTGGGGCAGATGGAAGTTGGTGATCAGGGCGTCGACCCAGGCGAACTCGTAGCCCGGCGTGATGAAAAGGCGGGTATCGCCTTCCAACCGACCGGGCGCGGGATCCTGCCGGGCGGCGGATTCCAGTGCCCGGACGCTGGTGGTGCCGACCGCGATGACCCTCCCGCCGGCCGCGCGGGTGGCGCGCACGAGCTCGACCGTTTCCGGTGGGACGCTGTAGCGCTCGGCGTGCATGATGTGCTCGGACAGGTTTTCGGTACGTACCGGCTGGAAGGTGCCGGCGCCCACATGCAGCGTCACGAAGGCACGGGCGACGCCCAGCGCGGAAAGACGGTCCAGCATGGGCTGATCGAAATGCAGGCCGGCGGTGGGCGCCGCCACCGCGCCGGGTTCGCGCGCATACACCGTCTGGTAGCGTTCATCGTCTTCCTGTTCGGCGGCATGTTCTATATAAGGAGGCAGCGGCGTCGCGCCGTGGCGATCGAGCAAGTCCAGGACGCTGGAGGGGAAGGCAAGCTCGAACAGCTCTCCCTGGCGGCCGAGCACGTCGACGGTGAATTGTTCCGCCAGGACCAGCTTGCTGGCCGGCTTGGGCGACTTGCTTGCCTTGACATGGGCGAGCGCCGTAGTGGCGCCGGTGATCCGTTCGACCAGGACCTCGACTTTTCCTCCGCTTTCCTTTCTTCCCATCAGCCTAGCCTTGATGACGCGGGTATCGTTGAAGACGAGAAGGTCTCCCGAGCGTAGCAGCTTGGGAAGATCGATGAAATGCCGGTCGTGCAGCGCCCCCTGCGCGTCCAGGTGCAGCAGGCGGCTGCCTGCACGTTGCTCGGCAGGTGTCTGGGCGATTAATTCCTGGGGGAGCTCGTAGTCGAACTGTGAAAGATGAAGGCTAGGGTTCACGCGAGAATTGGTCTGTGGGAGGCCCGCCGGACGGGCCCGGAATGATTTTGTCCCGGTATTTTAAGCTGCTGCGTGGAAATTCCGCTTCGATGGCATCCAAGCGCGCCGCAGTTTGGTTATGCTGATGGTTTTTCGCGAGCGGGTATTTCATGTTTCTGTTGCTGACGCGGCTGAGCCTGGGCCGCCGGATCCGGTTGTGGGCGAAACGTCTGGGCGCCATTTTCGTGCTGGCGGGCCTGTGGGCCGCGTCGGCGGTGGCGCAAGGCCTGCCCAAGGAATTGGGCGACGCCTGGCGGGCAACGCGCCTTCCCGAAGGGGTGTTGTCCCTGATGGTGAAGGAAGCCGACGGGCCGGTGCTTTTTTCCATCAGTCCCGACACTCCCCGCAATCCCGCTTCCGTCATGAAAATGGTCACGACCTGGACGGCCCTGGCCGGCCTTGGGCCGGACTACACGTGGCGCACGGCCTTCTACGCCAAGGACGGGGGCCGGATCGACGAACAGGGCACGCTCAATGGGCCGCTTTATCTGAAGGCGGCCGGCGATCCCTTGTTGACCATGGAGGAGCTCTGGGGCCTGATGCGCGAACTGCGCCTGCGCGGCATCAAGAATCTGAACGAAGTCATCGTCGACCGTTCCGTGTTCGGCCCGGTAACCATCGATCCAGGCATATTCGACGGCGCGCCGGATCGCCCCTATAACGCCAGTCCGGACGCGATGATGGTGGGCTTGGGCGCCTTGAGGGTGCTTTTTCAGCCGGACCGCGCCGCCCAGAAGTGGCTGCCGGTCCTGGATCCCCCCTTGAAGAGCTATCGGGTGAACGGCGACATCAAATGGAGCAGCGGAACCTGCACCGGCTCGCCTTCCGTGTCCGCCCAGGTTGCCGCCGTGGGCAATGAAATCGTTGTGAACGTCTCCGGGACCGCTGCGGCATCCTGCGGCGAGTTCAGCGTGTACCGGCTCGCGATTTCCCAGCCCGAGTACTTTTCGGCCCTGTTCCAGATGTTGTGGAAAGAGCTGGGCGGCACGCTTGCACGCGGAGTGAAGGAAGGCAAGATGCCCGGCGGACTGCGGCAGGTCGTGTGGCATGATTCGGAAACGCTTGCGGACACCATCCGGCTGATCAACAAACAGAGCAATAATGTCATGGCCCGCACGCTGCTTCTTACACTGGGGGCGCAGATGCACGGCGACGGCGCAACCCCGCAGACAGGAGCCGCTGCGGCGCTTTCGGTGCTGAAGGGCCAGGGCGTCGACACCCGGGGCTGGGTCATCGACAACGGCGCCGGGCTGTCGCGCGAGGGCAGGCTTACGGCGCGGGGGCTGGTCGGCATGCTGGAGGCCGCCTGGCGTTCGCCCATGATGCCCGAATTCATATCGTCGCTGGCGATTTCCGGCGTGGACGGCACCGTGCGCCGGCGCCTGCGCAATGATCAGGCCAAAGGAATGGCCCATCTCAAGACGGGAACTTTGCGCGACGTCAGAGCCTTGGCGGGTTATGTGCTTGGCGCCAGCGGCAAGCGATATATTCTGGTCAGTATCGTCAATGACGAACGCACCGCCGCCGCGCGGCCTTTCGACGACGCCTTGATCAGCTGGCTGGCGGCGCGCTAAGGCTTTTCCGCAGAAAGAATGAAGGAAGAAATTCAATGCCCATACATGAAATACGCCATCCCCTGATACGCCACAAGCTCGGCCTGATGCGCCGCGCGGATCTCAGTACCAAGAATTTCCGGGAGATGGCCCAGGAAATCGCTTCGCTGCTGACCTACGAAGCATCGAAGGATCTGCCGCTGGAACCCGCCACCATCGAGGGCTGGTGCGGTTCCCTGGATGTCGAGAAGCTGGCCGGCAAGAAAGTGACGGTCGTACCTATCTTGCGGGCGGGTATCGGCATGCTCGATGGCGTGCTGAACCTCATTCCCGGAGCCAAGGTAAGCGCGGTCGGAATCGCCCGGAACGAAGAAACCTTCCAGGCACAGACTTATCTCGAACGGCTGGTGGGGCAGCTCGATCAGCGGCTGGCGCTGATCGTCGATCCCATGCTGGCCACGGGCGGGTCCATGGTCGCCACCATCGATCTGCTGAAGAAAGCGGGTTGCCGCAATATCCGCGCCCTTGTGCTGGTGGCGGCACCGGAAGGCATACGGGCGGTCGAAGCCGCGCACCCCGATGTCCATATCTATACGGCATCGATCGACAGCCACCTGAACGAGGACGGCTACATCATTCCGGGCCTGGGCGACGCCGGAGACCGGATCTTCGGCACGCGGCAGAAACCGGTCTGAGGCCAATGGCACTGCTTTAAGAAGTGTGTTGGGGTCAGACCCCGTGCGGGGTCTGACCCCATGCGGGATTTGCGAGCTGTGACGAGGTGTTGTGGGGTCAGACCCCATGTGGGGTCTGACCCCGGGCACAACGTTTGCTTACCGTTTATTCGTTATTTGATGTTGTCCTTCGGTTTGGATACGCTATAGTGAAATTCGGTTTTTCGAACAGGCTCGACACATGCGATTAAGGTGGTCCATCAGCACGGCGGTTCTTTCTTTCGGCTTGGCGTTGCCGGCCTGGGCGGGCCTTTGCCAGGCGCCGTTCATGCACGACGGCGGGCAAACCCAGCTGGTCGGTTCGGGGGCCATGCAGCTGGGTGCGGACCTGACGTTCTCCGACGTCAGCAAGCAGGGGGCCAACGATTGCCAGGCGCGGGTGCGCGGCGTGGCGCGTTTCGGCTTGGCGGGCTTGCCGCCGGGCAAGTCTTCGCTCGATTATTTCATGGTCGTCAAGGATGGCCACGCCAGCTTCGAGCGCGCTGACGATCAGGGCCGACGGGTACCGGTGAAGGGCAAGTTCGATCTTCGCATGCTGGGCCTTTTCGCCTATGGCGATTCCTCGTTGCGCGAGGGGCAGACTTTTCCCGCCTTGCGCTTCCAGATCGATCTCGACAAGAAGGCCGTCGACACCAAGCCTATCGTAGTCCACACCACTGCAAAGACCGTGGGTGCCAGGCAGGTCATCCAGACCTCGGCGGGCGAGCAATCATGCTGGCCCATCAATTACACACGGCGCACCGAAGCCACGCAGGCAAGTTTCAGCGGGCTGGTGCTGCCCATTCCCGCGACGGATTCCGAAGTAACCGATTGGTTCTGTTCCGACCTGCATATGGTCATGAAGCAGGAAAGTCGGCAAAATGGAATTGCTTCGCAAGTCGAAGTCACCCGGTTGCAATAGCGGTGCAACCGATTATTTGTCCACATCCCTTCAGGAGTACACCATGGCAACAAAGAAAAGAGTGCAAGCGACAGAAGATGAATTCATCGAAAGCGTGAAGGAAAGCCTGGACGACGCCGAAAAGCTGCTGCGCGAGGCTGCGGAGGCAACCGGCGAAAAGGCGACCGAACTGCGCGAAAGCGCGATGCGCTCTCTGAAACGTACCCGCGAGGCGCTGTACGACACGCAAGACGCACTTTTGGAGCGCGGGCGCAAGGCAGCCCGGGCCACCGACGACTACGTGCACGACAATCCATGGCAGGCCATCGGCATGGCGGGCCTGGCCGGTGTTCTGATCGGCGCGCTGATCTGCCGTCGTTGATCTGCGCCGCTGGCGTCCAGCGGTATCCACCAACATGAAGAAAGAGGCAGCTTATGGCCCTACGTCAATCAGTCGGTGACCTCGCCTGCACCCTGTTGTCCATCGTCCGAACGCGCATGGAGCTGTTTTCGCTGGAGGCGACGGAGCAGAAGGGGCGGCTCGTCGTGCTGATGGGGCTTACGGCTGCCGCTCTCCTTTTCTTGACCCTCGCGGTCTTGGTCTTTTCCATCGCCGTGGCCGTGTACTTCTGGCCTACCGACCAGCGCTATATGGCGTTGTACATTTTGGCCGCGTGCTATCTCATCCTCGGCATAGGCTTTCTATTGGCCGTCCGAAGCAAGCTGGTCCATGGTGCCATGCCGTTTGCGGCCACCATCGATGAACTGCGGCGCGACCTCGCCCTGGCGGAGCGTCTGCGCGAGCCGTCCGATTCATCCAGGGCGGGTCGTGAGCCCTTGGGTGCGAAGGAGCTTCCATGAGCAAAGGTATGAGCGCCAAAGACCGCGCCTTGAAGATCGAGCTGGCCCGGGTACGCGCGGCGCTTGAACGCCAGAGCCTGGTGCGCAGCGCACGCGATGTCGGTGCCGACCTGCGGCCCGGCGCACTGTTGCGCGGCGTTCTGCCTTCTTCGGGCGGGGGAAGCTCGGTTTCCCACTGGCTTGCCCAGGCGGTATCCCTGACCCGCCGCTATCCCTTGCTCACGTCCGGCGTCACCGCGCTGCTGTCTGGCCGCGGAAAGCGCCGGCGCCTGCTGCGCATTGCCGGCGGCCTGCTCCTGAGCTGGGGCATGGCCAAAGTAGCGAAGTCCAGGAAGGATACTGGGGTCAGACCCCGCATGGGGTCTGACCCCTTTTAAGCGTCGGCGGAGTCAGACCCAGGCTACCCGTTAAATAGGGGGTCAGACCCCGTACGGGGTCTGACCCCTTTGTCAGCTCCCTTTCTACAGCCCGAGCTCGCCCCACATGGCGTCCACCTTCGCTTTCACCGACGCGTCCATGACAATGGGTGTGCCCCATTCCCTTTGCGTTTCGCCCGGCCATTTATTGGTGGCATCCAGCCCCATCTTGCCGCCCAGGCCTGACACCGGCGATGCGAAGTCCAGATAGTCTATGGGGGTGTTCTCGACCAGCACGGTGTCGCGCACCGGATCCATGCGCGTGGTCATGGCCCAGACGACTTCCTTCCAGTCCCTGACGTTCACGTCTTCGTCCACCACGATGATGAACTTGGTGTACATGAATTGCCGCAGGACACTCCAGAGGCCGAACATGACGCGCTTTGCGTGGCCGGGGTACTGCTTGCGCATGGATACCACGGCCAGGCGGTAGCTGCAGCCTTCCGGAGGAAGATAGAAGTCCACGATTTCCGGCAACTGGCGTTTCAGCAGGGGGACGAAGACTTCGTTCAGCGCCACCCCCAGCACTGCCGGCTCGTCGGGCGGCTTGCCCGTGTAGGTGCTGTGAAAAATGGGATTGCGACGCATGGTGATGCGCTCGACCGTGAAGACGGGGAACCAGTCCTGCTCGTTATAGTAGCCGGTGTGATCGCCGTAGGGGCCTTCGAGCGCCATTTCGTAGCGCGTGTCGGCGGGGCCGGCATTGCCCTCGGGCACGGCGGGCGGTCGCGCGCGGGCATCGGTCGAGGGTAGGATGTGGCCTTCCAGGATGATCTCCGCGTATGCCGGTACGGATAGTTCACTGCCCAGCGCTTTCGCGACCTCGGTCCGTGAACCGCGCAGCAGGCCCGCGAACTGGTATTCCGACAGGCTGTCCGGGACGGGCGTCACGGCGCCGAGGATGGTGGCCGGGTCGGCGCCCAGTGCAACGGCGATCGGAAAAGGCGTACCCGGATGGGCCAGCGAGTGGTCGCGGAAATCCAGGGCGCCGCCGCGATGCGACAGCCAGCGCATGATCAGCTTGTTTCGTCCCAGCTGCTGCTGCCTGTAGATGCCCAGGTTCTGGCGGCGCGCGTTCGGACCGCGCGTGATGACCAGGCCCCAGGTGAGCAGCGGCGCCACGTCTCCCGGCCAGCAGTGCTGCAGGGGGATGCGGTCCAGGTCGACGTCGTCGCCTTCCAGGACGATTTCCTGGCAGGGCGGATTCCTGACGGTCTTGGGGCTCATGTCCCACAGCGCGGACTTGAGCTTGGAAACGGTGGCAAGCGCGTCGCGCAGGCCGCGCGGCGCCTCGGGCTCGCGCAGGGTCGCCAGCAGTTCGCCGGTGTCGCGAAGCGCTGCCGTGTCGTCGGCGCCCATGCCCCAGGCCACCCGTTGCGGCGTGCCGAACAGGTTGGCCAGCACGGGCATGCCGGCGGGCGTGTCGCCGTGGACCGGGTTCTCGAACAGCAGGGCGGGGCCTTCGGCGCGAAGGACGCGGTCGCAGATCTCGGTCATCTCGAGTTTGGTCGACACCGCCGTTTTGATGCGCTTGAGCTGGCCCGCGCGTTCGAGTTGCCCGATGAAGTCTCTCAGATCACGATATTTCACAGAAATTGGCCCGTTCGGTTACATTGCGGAACCGTAGAAGGTTAACATCCACTGTCGCTATTTTATTGGGATGGGGCGCATGGCAGCCGTTAATTCCGAGAATCTGCTCAATCGATCCGCAAGAGGGCTGGTGAGCTGGCTGGGTGAGTTCGTACACGTATGCGCCATTTACCTGGGCATCGCCGTGCTGGTCACCGCCGTGCTCGGCATGACGGTTCCTTCGCTGCGTCTGCAGGTAGCGCAGGTCTATGATGCGGTCGTGCTTGCGCTTCGGCCCGATGGCTTCAAGCAGGACCTGCTGTCCATTTACGGTGCGGCCTACGGCGATGGGCTTTTTTATACCGACGAAAAAGGGGCCCGGTCGGATGCCGCGGACGTGTCCGCCGTCGATGCGCTCAAACCCGCCGCAACGTCGATCCTGAGCTTCAGCGCGGCGCTCAGGGCTTCCATTGCGGGCCAGCATGTCACGGGCATGACGTCGACGCAGTTCCAGGCGTTGCGCAGCTATATCGCCCGCAAATACCGGATTGCGCAGAGCGTGGCGGGCGCCATCGTCAATACGGCCTTCATCGTGGGGCAGGAAAAAAATCTGGACCCTCAGTTGATCCTCGCGGTAATCGCCATCGAGTCGCGCTATAACCCTTACGCCGAGAGCCATGTGGGGGCGCAGGGCTTGATGCAGGTCATGACCAGTGTGCATCGGGATAAATTCGAATCCTTCGACGAGGGCCTGATCGCCGCGCTCACGCCCATCGCGAACATACGGGTGGGCGTGCAGATCCTGCACGACTGCATCAAGCGCCGGGGCTCGCTGGAGGGCGGTCTTGCCTGTTATGTGGGCGCCACGGGCCCCAGCGACGGCGGCTACGGCGCCAAGGTGCTGGCGGAGCGCCGCCGCATCGCATTGGCCTCTGGCATCCCCGTGGGCCGTTAACGGCCCAGGAAGCGCTCGATGCGCTCGATGGCTTCCTGCAAGCGGTCCAAGCCGGTTGCATACGAGAAGCGCATGGTATGGGCGGCATGCGCAGGGCCGAAATCCATGCCCGGGACGGCGGCAACGCCTGCTTCGTGCAGCAGGCGATGCGAGAAGTCCGTGCTGTCCTGGCTGTGCCGCCGGATGTCGGCATAGATATAGAAGGCGCCGTCCGGCGTGACCGGAACATGCAGTCCCAGGCGCTCGAACTCGGGCAGCAGGTAGTCCCGCCGCTGCTTGAACGACAGGCGCCGCTTCTCGTAGACCTGCATGACTTCGGGGTCGAAGCAGGTAAGCGCAGCGTGCTGAGCAAGGGCGGGGGCGCAGATCGCCAGGCTGGCCGCCAGCTTTTCGACGGCTGCCAGCATATGGGGCGGCACCATCATCCAGCCCAGCCGCCAGCCCGTCATGTGGAAATACTTCGAGAAACTGTTGATGACGATGATGCTGTCATCGAGCGTCAGCGCGCTGAGCGGGCGGTCGTCGTAATACAGGCCAAGATAGATTTCGTCCATGATCACGAAGCCGTCGCGCTGCTTGACTTCGGCAATCAGTTCCTTGAGGTCGTCGCGCGCGATGCTCGCGCCGGTGGGATTGCTGGGCGAGGCGATCAGCACGCCTTTGGTGTTGGGGCCCCAGTGTTCGCGAACGTCGGCGGCATCGAGCTGGAACCGCTTTTCCGGTGTGGACGGAATCAAGCGCGGCATCCCGCCCGCGGCCATGATGAAGTTCTGGTTTGCCGGGTAGGAAGGATCCGGCATGAGGATCTCGTCACCTGGGTTGATCAGGGCCATGGCGGCAAGCAACAGCGCGCCCGAGGCGCCGGAGGTGACGACGATGCGGGACGGATCTACGGCCGCGCCGAAGCTTTGCTGATAGTAATGGGCGATTGCGTCGCGCAGCGGGGAAATGCCCGAAGGCGGAGTGTATCCGCTCAGCCCGGCTTGGGCCGCGCGGTGCATGGTTTCCACGACCTGTGGCGGCGCCGTAAAATCGGGTTCGCCTATGCCCAGGCTGATCACATCCCGGCCCTGCGCGTTCAGGACGCTGGCCTGTTTGAATAGTTCCACGGCGTAGAATGGCATCACTTGTTCAGTGCGCTTGGCAAGGCGGGGCATAAGGCAAAGATTCCAGGCAAAAAGCAAGATTGTAAGCCGGTGTGCCCGAATATGCGCAGGCGGATTTCAGTACAAAGGATACAGACATGCAGTCCAGCTCTCGCCGAGCTTTCCTGACGGGGCGCCGCGGCGCCCAAACTCCCTGGGAGGCGTTCTGCCGCGGCATGCGCCATGCGGTCGAAGGCTCGTTTTTCGAGTTTGAACTACCAGGCTCGGAACACAGCGCAAGACTCATTCCCAAACAGGCCGCGGATGTCCACCATGCGCGCAAGCTGTGCGCCGACCACGGCGTTCTGTTCGCGCTCGACGGCGTCCCGCAGGCGGCCAGGCTGGATGAACAGCCGGTGTTGTGGGTGGAACCGGGACGCGATCTCGGCGCCTGCCGGCAACTGGAAGCCGGCAGCAGCAAATGGTTCGTGCAGCCGGGCTGCCTGCTGGGGGAATTGGAAGCGGCCGGACTGAGCCAGTTCAGCGACATGCCCTGCCATATATCCGTGGCCGCATGGCTTGCGGACCGCACGCTGTGCGACTGGGAGACCGGAGCAACGGCGAAGTCCGGCATCGTACACGCCTCGGTGCTGCTTGCCGACGGGTCGAGCGTGAGCCTGGGCGCTTTCGGCGAGCAAAACACCAAGCCGCTGCAGGGCGCGCGCTTGCAACGGCTCATACCGGCGCTGTTCCAGCTCGCGGGCGGATCGGACGCCCAGGCTTGCCGGCAGTCGAGTCGCTGGCCGGCGCGCTATCGGCTCGATGCGCTGCTGCCGGCGCCGGGGCAGGTCGTCAATCTGGCTCATCTTTTGCTGGGCCATGGCGGCGACCTCGGCTGGGTCGAATGGGTTGTCATCGATCAGCGGCTTGCAGAACCCATGGGCGAACAGCCTTATTCGGAACGCTATACATGCCGGCGCGCGGACGATTGCGGTGTCGGCTTGCATGCGAGCGAACTCGATGCGGGGGTAAAGTCCATGTTCGACCCGACTTCGCAATTGCCGTTCCCCGGCCAGGATTTATGAACGCAAAGCGCGATTTTTGATATTCCTGGACAGGGTCAAGCGATAGAATGTGCTCTGGTACAACCTTTAAAAGCACGCCATCATGGAAGAAACCCTGCGTAAAGCGGCCCTCGAATATCACGAGCACGGGCGCCCGGGAAAGATCTCGGTCACTCCCACCAAGCAGTTGTCCAATCAACGCGATCTGGCCCTGGCCTATTCGCCAGGGGTGGCGGCCGCGTGCGAGGAAATCCTGGATGATGCCCGCAACGCCTTCCGCTATACCGGCCGCGGCAATCTGGTGGGGGTCATCACCAACGGCACGGCGGTGCTGGGTCTGGGCAATATAGGCGCGCTGGCCTCCAAGCCCGTGATGGAAGGCAAGGCGGTGCTGTTCAAGAAGTTCGCCGGCATCGATGTCTTCGATATCGAGATCAACGAAACCGATCCGGACAAGCTCGTCGACATCATCGCCGGGCTGGAACCCACCTTCGGCGGCATCAACCTCGAGGACATCAAGGCGCCTGAATGCTTCCAGGTCGAGCGCAAGCTGCGCGAGCGCATGAACATCCCGGTGTTCCACGACGACCAGCACGGCACGGCCATTTGCGTGTCGGCCGCATTCATCAATGGGCTTCAAGTGGTCGGCAAGGACATCGGCAAGGTCAAGGTGGTGGTGTCGGGCGCCGGCGCGGCGGCGCTTGCCTGTCTGGACCTCATGGTCGATCTGGGCCTGCCGCTGGAAAACATCTGGGTGTCCGATATAGAAGGCGTGGTGTACAAGGGCCGGACGGCGCTCATGGACCCCGACAAAGAGCGATTCGCGCAGGATACGTCCGCGCGCAAGCTGGGAGAGATCATCGACGGGGCGGACGTATTCCTGGGCCTGTCGGCCGGCGGCGTGCTCAAGCCCGAAATGGTCGCACGCATGGCGGCGCGGCCGCTCGTGCTGGCGCTGGCCAATCCCAATCCCGAGATCCTGCCCGAGGATGCGCACGCCGTGCGGGACGACGTCGTCATGGCCACGGGCCGCTCCGACTACCCCAACCAGGTCAACAACGTGCTGTGCTTTCCGTACATATTCCGGGGCGCACTGGATGTCGGGGCAACAACCATTACGCGCGGTATGGAAAAGGCGGCCGTCATGGCGATCTGCAAGCTTGCGCGCGAAGAGCAGAACGACGTCGTAGCAGCCGCTTACGGTACTTATGGCGTGTCGTTCGGCCCTGAATATTTCATACCCAAGCCCTTCGACCCGCGCCTGATCGTGCGCATCGGCGTGGCGGTCGCCCAGGCGGCCATGGATGACGGCGTGGCGACGCGGCCGCTCGCCGACATCGAAAGCTATGCCGAACAGCTGCAGCAATTCGTCTATCGTTCGGGTTCCTTCATGAAGCCGCTGTTCTCGACGGCCCGACGCATCGTGCGCGAGGGCGGGAAGTCGCGCATCGTCTTCACCGAAGGCGAGGACGAGCGCGTGCTGCGCGCGGTGCAGATCGTCGTCGACGAGAAACTGGCCCGCCCCATACTTGTCGGGCGGCCTTCCGTGCTGGCCGATCGCATCCAGAAGTTCGGCCTGCGCATTCGGCTGGGCCATGACGTCGAGGTCACCAATCCCGATTACGACGAACGGTTCCATCGCTACTGGACGACGTATTGGGAAATCATGTGCCGCCGCGGCATCAGCAAGGAAATGGCGCGTGTCGAGATGCGCCGCCGCCTGACCCTGATCGGCGCCATGATGGTTCACCTGGGCGACGCGGACGGCATGGTCTGCGGCACCGTCGGCGCATACGCCGATCACCTGCGCTTCATCGACGAAGTCATCGGCAAGGCGCCCGGCACCAAGACCTACGCCGCCATGAACATCCTGCTTCTGGCCGAGCGCACCTTGGCGCTTGCCGATACGCACATCAACGACAATCCCGATGCCGAGCAGATCGCCGAGATAGCGATGGCGGCCGCGGCGGAAATGCGCCGCCTGAACATGGAGCCCAAGGTCGCTTTGCTGTCGCGCTCCAACTTCGGCACGGGCAGCTCCTCGTCGGGCGCCAAGATGAAGCAGGCGCTGGCGCTGGTGCGCGAGCGCGAGCCCGAGCTCGAGATCGATGGCGAAATGCACGGCGACTGCGCACTCGATGAAGCTTTGCGCCAGCGCATCCTCCCGTCCACCAGCCTGCACGGGGAGGCCAATCTGTTGATCTGTCCCAATGTGGATTCGGGCAACATCGCCTACAACCTCCTGAAGACGGCCGCGGGCGGCAATGTGGCCGTAGGGCCCTTCCTGCTGGGCGCCAATGCGCCCGTACATATCCTCACGTCCAGTTCGACGGTGCGGCGTATCGTGAATATGGCCGCGCTGACCGTGGTAGATGCCAACACACCGCGCGGCTGAAGGGGTTCGCGCACCCGCAGCCTCGGTCGGGCTGGTCCTGACCGGCGGCGGCGCGCGCGCGGCCTATCAGGCAGGCGTCCTGGCGGGAGTCATGGAGATCCTGAATCCCGGGCGCAGCCCCGAGTTCACCAGCCCGTTCGATGTCATCACCGGCTCATCCGCAGGCGCCATCAACGCCGTGTCGCTGGCCTGTCATGCCCACGATCCGCAAGCCGGCCTGGACAGGCTGGAAGCATTGTGGGGCAGCATCTGCACCGGACAGGTCTATCACGCCGATCCCCTGCGGCTGGCGCGCACCGGCCTGCGCTGGTTCGCCATGCTGGCGGTGGGCTGGCTGTTTCCCGATTTGCGCAATCGGCAGCCGCGGTCATTGCTGGACAACGAGCCACTGGGAGAACTGCTGGGCGCCACCCTGAATTTCGACCAGCTCCGCGCCAATCTCGATTCCGGCATCCTGCAGGCACTGGCCGTGACCGCCGCCGCCTATACGACGGGCGAGCACTTGACCTTCTATCAATCACGAGGCACGATCAAGCCCTGGAGACGCTCGCTGCGCCAGGCCGTACCCTGCAGTATCGGGGTCGACCACCTGATGGCCTCCAGCGCCATCCCCTTCGTCTTCCCCGCCCAGGCCATCCTGGTCGGAGGGCGCACATACTGGTGCGGCGACGGCTCCATGCGGCAACTGGCTCCCATGAGCGCAGCCATACATCTCGGTGCCAAAAAAATCATGGTGATCGGCACCGGCTTCAAGGACGACACGCATACTGAAGAACGACAGACCGATCCAAAATATCCAACGCTGGCGCAAATCGGCGGGCATGCCTTGTCGAATATTTTCCTGGATAGCGTCTCGATGGATGTAGAGCGTATGCAACGTATCAATCACTTGCTTGCGCAACTGCCGGCGAATGTATTAAAAAGCGAGTCGCTGCGCTTGGTGAGCACGCTGGTGGTGACGCCGAGCCGGTCCCTGGACGAAATTGCATTGGCTCATTTCACGCAGATACCGCGAGCGGCGCGTACCCTTTTTCGCGTTCTCGGTGTATCGTCTGCTTCCGGGCCCACGACAGGCGGTTCCCTGCTGTCGTATTTGCTGTTCGAAGCAAGCTATACGCAGGAACTCATACGCCTGGGGCGGTCTGACAGTCTGAGCCGTATTGAAGAAGTCAAAGCGTTTTTCAAGGAGACGCCCGAATGAGCCAAGCGCAGTCGTTGCAGACTACATTGCAAAAAGGCGGTTTGATCGATGTTTCTGCCGTCTCTCAGTCTGAGGCCATCTCCGCCGCCAAAGCAGCCGGCATGACGGCGTTGGTGGTCGATTGCGACCGCGCGCGCAGCCGCTCGGCGGTCTTGCGCGCGGTAGTGAAAGCCGTGGACTTTCCCGAATTTTTCGGCGGCAATCTCGACGCCTTGTACGATTGCCTGTGCGACACCGTGCTCGATCACAAGCAGGGCCTGTTCCTGTGGTTCCATAATCTGCATTCCGGGGACCCCGCGCTGGCCGAGGATTCCGTCGCCATCCTGGCGGTATGCAAGGACGTCGTCGACTTCGCCGCCAACAACGACCGGCATTTCGCCTACGGGGTCGTGCATGCGGGCAAGCATCCCGATCCCGAGCCGGGTGTAGAGCCGACGCCGTATTCAGGCGGAGATTCCTGAACTTGGGGGGTCAGACCCCGTACGGGGTCTGACCCCTTGACCTTCTTCAGCAGCCGTGCCGCGTGGGGGTCAGACCCCGTACGGGGTCTGACCCCTTTCCTCATTCCGATGCCGCCGCCCGGGGTCAGACCCCGCATGGGGTCTGACCCCACAGGCCGGTCTCATTCCCAGCCTCGAAGCGCGCTGACGGCCGAGATCAATGCGATGCCGGCGGTTTCGGTGCGCAGCACGCGATTGCCGAAGCGCACGGGCGTCAGGCCCGCCTGTTCCACCAGGTCTTGTTCCTGGGGCGACCATCCTCCCTCGGGGCCGACCAGCAGGCGGATGCGGTCCGTGCTGCGGTCCAGCGCCTCCGGCAGGCTCTGGGCCGCTTCCGGATGGCAGAACAGCGTTTGCGCGTCCGTGTCCTGACTCTTCAGGCAGGCGGCGAGGCTGATCGGTTCGGAAATTTCCATCAGGCGGTTTCGTCCACACTGCTCGCTGGCGGATTGAGCGACGCGGCGCCAATGCTCCATCCGCTTGCGCAGCCTGTCGCCGCCCAATTGCGGCACGCTGCGCTGCGCCTCGATGGGAATCAGGCGGGCGGCGCCCAGTTCGACCGCCTTTTCGATCACCCAGTCCATTTTGTCACCGGAAGGTATCCCCTGGGCCAGGGTGATGTGGCCGGGCAGCTCGACGCCTATCGGTTGCAGAGCGCCTGTACGGGCATAGGCCCGTTTGCCGTCGATGAGCAGCGTTGATGGGTATTGGCCGCCCAGGCCGTCGAACAGGACGATGGCCGTTTCCGGCTTGAGGCGCAGTACCCGCAGCGCGTGGTGCGCCAGGGAGGCGGGAAGTTCTATCGTGGCATCGGGCGCCAGCGGCGCGGAACAATAAAAACGTGGGGCGGACATGGGCGGCGGTATGGCTTGCGATCGGACTATGATACTGGATGCCTCTGAAGCGAGGTGCCGCACGGTGGTAAAATCGGAGGCTTTGTAAACCTACTGATGGGGTCGGCCATTTCAGCCGCCGCGCCCCCGCGAGTCGACAATGAGTCTTACGCCTGCCCAAGATTCGTCCGTAGCCAATGCCATACGCGCACTGGCCATGGACGCGGTTCAACAAGCCAATTCGGGACATCCCGGCGCACCGATGGGGATGGCGGAAATTTCCCAGGCCTTATGGACGCGCCATCTTCGGCACAATCCCGCCGATCCCTCATGGGCCGACCGCGACCGCTTCGTGCTCTCGAACGGCCACGGCTCCATGCTGATCTACGCCTTGCTGCACCTGTCGGGCTACGACCTGCCCATCGACGAACTGCGTAATTTCCGGCAGTTGCATTCCCGTACGCCGGGCCATCCCGAAGTCGGCATTACGGCGGGTGTGGAAACCACGACGGGCCCGCTGGGCCAGGGCATCGCCAATGCGGTCGGCATGGCATTGGCCGAAGCCTTGCTCGCCCAGGAATTCAATCGGCCCGGGCACAGTATTGTCGATCATTACACCTACGTCTTCCTGGGCGATGGCTGCCTCATGGAAGGCATCTCGCACGAAGTGTGTTCGCTGGCCGGTACGCTCAAGCTGTCCAAGCTCATCGCGTTCTACGACGATAACGGCATCTCCATCGACGGGCGTGTCGAAAACTGGTTCGGCGACAATACCCCCGAGCGCTTCCGCAGCTACGGCTGGAACGTGATACCGGATGTCGACGGACACGATGTCGAGGCCGTCGACGCTGCCATCGTGCAGGCCAAGGCATACGCCGCGCAGGGCAAGGGGCCTACACTCATTGCCTGCCGCACCGTCATCGGCAAAGGCGCGCCCACCATGGCCGGCACCGAAAAAGTGCACGGGGCGGCGTTGGGCGCCACGGAAATCGCCGCGACGCGCGCCGCCATGAATTGGCCGCACGAGGCCTTCGTCATTCCGGCCGACGTCTATGCGGCCTGGGACGCGCGCGACCAGGGCGGCAAGGCGCAGGCCGAGTGGCAGAGCCGCTTCGACGCCTATGCCAGTGAATTCCCCGCCGAGGCGGCTGAACTGGTCCGCCGCCTCGCGGGCGAACTGCCGGCCGGCTTCCCGGCCAGCGCGCAGGCGCTCATCGACGCCAGCAACCAGAAGGCGGAAACCGTCGCCACGCGCAAAGCGTCGCAACTGGCGATCGCCGCGCTGGTCGACACGCTGCCCGAAATGCTGGGCGGTTCCGCAGACCTTACCGGCTCCAACCTGACCGACTGGAAGGGCGTCGAACCCGTGCGCGCGGGTGAAAAACACCTGCACTTCGGCCGCCACATCAATTACGGCGTACGCGAATTCGGCATGGCGGCCATCATGAACGGCGTGGCGCTGCATGGCGGCTACCTGCCTTTCGGCGGCACTTTCCTCACATTCTCCGATTATTCGCGCAACGCCATACGCATGGCCGCGCTCATGAAGCAGCGCGTAGTACACGTGTTCACGCACGATTCGATCGGGCTGGGTGAAGACGGCCCCACCCACCAGTCGGTCGAGCATGCCGCCAGCCTGCGCCTGATTCCCAATCTCCATGTCTGGAGGCCTTGCGACACGACTGAAACGGCAGTGGCATGGATAGCGGCGCTGGAGCGCCCGGCCAGTGTCGGCATGAAGGTCCGTGACGGCGGGCCCAGCGCGCTGCTGCTGTCGCGCCAGAACCTGCCTTTCGTACCGCGCGACGAGGCCGCCATCGACGGCATCCGCCGGGGCGGCTACGTGCTGCGCGATGCGGGCGATGCCAAGGCCATCATCATCGCGACGGGCTCCGAAGTCTCGCTGGCGCTTGGCGCGCAAGAGCAATTGGCGGCGCGAGGCATTGCCGTGCGCGTGGTCTCCATGCCCTGCACGAACGTCTTCGATGCCCAGGACGACGCCTGGAAGGCCTCGGTGCTGACCAAGGGCTTGCCGCGCGTGGCGGTGGAGGCCGGCGCAACCGCGGGCTGGTACAAATACGTTGGCCTGGAAGGCGCCGTGGTCGGTCTCGACACCTACGGCGAATCTGCCCCGGCCGCCGCGTTGTTCAAGTATTTTGGCTTGACTGCCGAGCATGTTGCCGCGGCCGTCGAACGAGTTCTATAAAGGAGATTTGCAATGACCATACGTGTGGCGATCAATGGCTATGGCCGCATCGGCCGTAATATTCTGCGTGCCCACTACGAAGACGGCAAGAAGCACGATATCGAGATCGTGGCCATCAACGACCTGGGCAATCCCAACACCAACGCCCATCTGACCCGTTTCGACACCGCGCACGGCAAGTTTCCCGGTACGGTAACGGTCGACGGCGATTACATGGTCGTGAACGGCGACCGGATCCGCGTACTGGCGAACCGTGATCCTTCCGCCTTGCCCTGGGGCGAACTGGGCGTCGACGTGGTCCTCGAATGCACAGGTTTCTTCACCAGCAAGGAAAAGGCCGGCGCCCACCTCAAGGGCGGCGCCAAGAAGGTCATCATTTCCGCGCCAGGCGGCAAAGATGTCGACGCCACCGTCGTTTACGGCGTGAACCATGACGTCCTGAAGGCCAGCGACACGGTCATTTCCAACGCATCGTGCACCACCAACTGCCTGGCTCCGCTGGTCAAGCCCCTGCACGAAAAACTGGGCGTGGTCAGTGGCCTGATGACCACGATCCACGCCTACACGAACGATCAGGTGCTCACCGACGTCTATCACGAAGACCTGCGCCGCGCGCGCTCGGCGACGCACAGCATGATTCCCACCAAAACCGGCGCCGCGTCGGCGGTCGGCCTGGTGCTGCCCGAGCTCAACGGCAAGCTGGACGGCTACGCCATCCGCGTTCCGACCATCAACGTGTCCATCGTCGACCTGTCCTTCGTGGCGGCGCGCGACACATCGGTCGAAGAGGTCAACGGCATCCTGAAGGCGGCCGCCGAATCCGGTCCGCTCAAGGGCATTCTGCAGTACAACGACGAGCCGCTGGTTTCTGTCGACTACAACCATGATCCCGCATCCAGCACGGTCGATGCCGGGTTGACCAAGGTTTCGGGTTCGCTGGTCAAAGTGTCTTCCTGGTACGACAACGAATGGGGATTCTCCAATCGCATGCTCGACACCACGGTCGCATTGATGACGGCCAAATAAGAACGGCGTCATCCATGCAAGGGCGGGGCAACCCGCCCTTGCCGTGTATGATCGACCGAAAGGAAGTCATTGAATATGTCCAAGATACATACCCTTTCGTCTCTGGCGAAGTCCGGTGCCCTCGCCGGAAAGCGGGTGTTCATTCGCAGCGATTTGAACGTGCCGTTGAAAGACGGCGAAATCACCGAGGACACGCGGGTGCGCGCGTCGGTCCCGGCCATCCGCATGGCCTTGGACGCAGGTGCGGCCGTCATGGTCACTTCGCACCTGGGGCGCCCCACGGAAGGCTCCGTGCGCCCCGAAGACTCTCTCGCGCCGGTCGCGCGGCGCCTGTCGGAGCTTCTCGGCCAGCCGGTCGAACTGCGCACCGATTGGGTCGACGGCGTCAAGGTCGATGCGGGCCGGGTTGTTCTGCTTGAAAACTGCCGCTGCAATGTGGGCGAAAAGAAGAACGACGACGGGCTGGCGCGCAAGATGGCCGCACTGTGCGACGTCTACGTGAATGATGCGTTCGGGACGGCACACCGCGCCGAAGCGACGACGCACGGCATGGCGCTCCATGCGCCGGTGGCATGCGCCGGCCCCTTGCTCGAAGCCGAGCTCGAGGCCCTGGGCCGCGCCCTCGAAAACCCGGCCCATCCCATGGTGGCCATCGTCGCGGGCTCCAAAGTGTCGACCAAGCTCTCGATTCTGCAAGCGCTGGCGGGCAAGGTGGACAAGCTGGTGGTGGGCGGCGGTATCGCCAACACTTTCATGCTCGCCGAAGGCTTGCCGGTGGGCAAGTCGCTGGTGGAAGCCGAACAGGTCGATCAGGCGCGGGCTGTCATCGACATCATGAAAAAACGCGGTGCGGATGTCCCGATTCCGGTGGATGTCGTATGCGCGGAAACTTTCAGCGCCGACGCGCAAGCCACGGTCAAGAAGGCCGCCGACGTTGCCGAGAACGACATGATTCTCGATATCGGCCCCGAGACCGCAAGCCAGCTGGCTGAAATTCTCAAACAGGCCGGGACCATCGTCTGGAATGGTCCGGTCGGCGTGTTCGAATTCGATGCCTTTGGCAATGGAACGAAAGTGATTGCACAGGCCATCGCCGACTCCAAGGGCTTCTCGATCGCGGGCGGCGGCGATACGCTGGCGGCGATTGCCAAGTATGGCATCGAAGACCGCATCGGCTATATCTCGACGGGCGGCGGCGCTTTCCTGGAATTCCTGGAAGGCAAGACCCTGCCTGCGGTCGAGGCGCTGCAGCAGCGCGGAGGTTGACGCGGGGTCAGACCCCATGCGGGGTCTTACTTCCACTCTGTACTGGCCGGGGTTACTGGGCCGGGGTCAGACCCCATGCGGGGTCTGACCCCACCACAATGAAGCCGCATTCGACACGGGGTCAGACCCCAAACGGGGTCTGACCCCAGGAGACGAAAACCATGATTCACAAGAATTTCATCGCCAACCAGTGGATGTCCGCGCTGGCCGGCCAGACGCTGCCGGTATACGATCCGTCGAACGGCGAGATGTTCGCTGAAATCGCCCGTTCCGGCGCGGCCGACATCGATGTCGCCGTCCGTGCGGCCCGCAGTGCCTACGAGGGCGAATGGGGGCGCATGGCGCCGGCCGACCGCAGCCGCCTGCTCTGGCGCATCAGCCAGGCGTTGTTGGCGCAGCGTGACGAGCTTGCCGCCATCGAGTCGAAAGATACGGGCAAGCCCATGAAGCAGGCACGCGCGGATGCGGCGGCCGTGGCGCGCTATTTCGAGTTCTATGCCGGCGCGGTCGACAAGCTGCATGGGCAGACGATTCCCTATCCCGACGGCTATACCGTTTTCACGGTGCGCGAGCCGCATGGTGTGACGGGGCATATCGTGCCCTGGAATTATCCGCTGCAGATATTCGGGCGCAGCGTGGGTGCGGCACTGGCCGCAGGCAACGCGTGTGTCGTCAAGCCTGCGGAAGACGCCTGCCTTTCGTTGCTGAAGGTTGCCGAAATCGCGATGGCCGCGGGATTGCCCTCGGGCGCGCTCAATATCTGCACCGGGCTGGGCATCGAGGCGGGCGCAGCCCTGGCCGAGCATGCCGGCATCGACCACGTATCGTTTACGGGGTCACCACAGACGGGTCGCCAGGTGGCCCATGCCGCCGCCGCGCATTTCGCTCCGGTCACGCTTGAACTCGGCGGAAAATCTCCGCAAATCGTCTTTTCCGACGCGGACATCGACGCCGCTTTGCCGGTGTTGCTGAACGCCATCATCCAGAATGCGGGGCAGACTTGCTCCGCGGGCAGCCGTCTGCTGATCCAGCGTGCCATCTATGCCGACGTGGTCGGACGTCTGTCCGAGCTCTTCCGCGCAACGCGCACCGGCGCGGCAGCCGATGATCCCGATTGCGGTCCCCTGATCAATGCCAAGCAGCACGAGCGTGTGCGCAAGCTTCTTTCGGGCGCCGACGGTTCCGGCGTGACAGTCGCGGCCGAAGGCATGCTGGATCCCAATGCGCCCAAGGGCGGGTTCTACCAGGTGCCGGTTCTGCTCAGCGATGTCCCGCCCGACCATCATCTTGCCCAGGAGGAGATTTTCGGACCCGTGCTCTGCGCCATTCCCTTCGATACCGAGGAAGAAGCGGTACGCATCGCCAATGGGACTCCCTATGGTCTTGCGGCGGGCGTGTGGACCCAGGACGGTGCCCGGCAGTTGAGAATGGCCCGTAAAGTCCGCTCGGGCCAGGTGTTCATCAACAACTATGGCGCGGCGGGAGGCGTGGAGCTACCATTCGGCGGATCCGGGCAGTCCGGCTATGGCCGCGAGAAAGGCTTCGAAGCCCTGTATGGATTCACCACCGTCAAGACGGTGGCAATCAAGCACTAGTCGGGGCGGGGTCAGACCCCGTACGGGGTCTGACCCCGCCTCTGATGTTAACAGACCCTAGTCGAGGTTTAAGGATGCAAGAACGCATGGTACGCCAGCACCCCGACCAGTTGCTGGTCGGCTTGGTATCGGTGTCGGACCGCGCCTCCAGCGGTGCTTATCAGGATCAGGGCATACCCGCCTTGCAGGGCTGGCTGGACGGGGCCCTGACTCGTGCGCCGCAGTATGCTTCCCGTGTGATTCCCGACGAATCCGCCGGGATATCCGCCACGCTCATCGAGCTGGTCGACGGACTGGGCTGCGACCTCGTCCTCACGACCGGCGGCACCGGCCCGGCGCGGCGCGACGTCACGCCCGAGGCGACGCTGGCGGTGGCCACCAAGGAAATGCCCGGCTTCGGCGAACAGATGCGGCAAATCAGCCTCAGGTTCGTGCCCACTGCGATCCTCTCCCGGCAAGTGGCCGTCATCCGTGAAGCCGATGGCCATGCGGCCCTGATCATCAATCTCCCGGGCCAGCCCAAGGCGATCAAGGAAACGCTGGAAGGGCTGCGCGGCGAAGACGGGGCGGTACTGGTGCCCGGCGTCTTTGCCGCCGTGCCGTATTGCATAGACCTGATCGGCGGGCCGTACGTGGAAACCCATGCCGAAGTCTGCAAGGCATTCCGGCCCAAGTCCGCCATACGCAGCTAATGCCGCTGGGGTCAGACCCCATTCGGGGTCTGACCCCCTACCCAATGCGCAGGCGAGGTTGATGCCGGGGTCAGACCCCGTATGGGGTCTGACCCCTTTTGCGATACGCAGGCAAGGCCGATGCCGGGGTCAGACCCCGTATGGGGTCTGACCCCAACCCATGATTTTCGGGGTCGGACCCAGGGGGTCCGGCCCCTCCCTGCATTCGGGTAAAATGGTCGGATTCAATCAACAATCGATTTCAGGAGTCTTGTCATGGCCCTTGTTTCCATGCGCCAGCTGCTTGATCATGCAGCCGAGAATGGCTACGGTATCCCCGCGTTCAACGTCAATAACCTCGAGCAAGTCCAGGCCATCATGGAAGCCGCTGCCGAAACCGACAGCCCTGTCATCATGCAGGCATCGGCCGGCGCGCGCAAATATGCGGGCGAAGGTTTCCTGAAGTACCTGATCCAGGCTGCGGTCGAGTCCTATCCCCATATTCCCGTGGTCATGCACCAAGACCACGGGCAGTCGCCCGCAATCTGCCAGGGCGCCATCGACCTGGGCTTTTCCAGCGTGATGATGGACGGCTCTCTGAAGGAAGACGGCAAGACCATCGCCGAATACGAATACAACCTCGACGTCACCCGCCGTGTGGTCGAAATGGCCCACAAGCTGGGCGTAACGGTGGAAGGCGAGCTGGGCTGTCTGGGGTCCCTGGAAACCATGAAGGGCGACAAGGAAGACGGCCACGGCGCGGAAGGCACCATGACCATGGACCAACTGCTCACCGATCCCGAGCAGGCTGCCGATTTCGTCTCCAAGACCCAGCTCGACGCGCTCGCCATCGCCATCGGCACCAGCCATGGCGCCTACAAGTTCACGCGCAAGCCCACGGGCGACATCCTTTCCATTTCCCGCATCAAGGAAATCCATCGCCGCCTGCCCAACACCCACTTGGTCATGCATGGCAGCTCCAGCGTGCCTCAAGACCTGCTGGCCGAGATCCGCCAGTTCGGCGGCGACATGAAGGAAACCTACGGCGTGCCGGTCGAAGAGATCCAGGAAGCCATCAAGTACGGCGTTCGCAAGGTCAACATCGATACCGACATCCGCCTGGCCATGACTGGCGCCATCCGCCGCTTCATGGCCGAGAACCCGTCCAAGTTCGATCCGCGCGAATACCTGAAGCCTGCCCGCGAGGCGGCCAAGGCCATCTGCAAGCAGCGTTACGAGCAATTCGGCACGGCAGGCAACGCCAGCAAGATCAAGCCGATCTCACTGACCGAAATGGCGCGTCGCTACGCGGCAGGCGAACTGGCACAAGTCGTTCAATAAATGTTTTCGTTCTGGCATTAAGTCCATCCCGCCCGGCCTGCAGGCCGGCGGGATGTTTCATTTCAAGGATACATCGTGGCGCAGTCCCTTCATCAATCCACCATCAAATCGCTGCCCTTGCTGGGGCGCGGCAAGGTACGCGACATGTACGCGGTCGGCGACGACAAGCTGCTGATCGTGGCGTCCGACCGGATCTCCGCTTTCGACGTCATCCTCGATGATCCCATACCCGGCAAAGGGCAGGTCCTGACCGAGCTCACCGAATTCTGGCTGCAGAAGCTCTCTCACATCCTGCCCAACCACTCGACCGGCATCGATCCGCAAGACGTCGTTGCGGCGGACGAGCGCGATCAGGTGGCCGGACGTTCGGTCGTGGTGAAGCGCCTCAGGCCGATACTGGTCGAAGCGGTGGCGCGCGGCTATCTCATCGGCTCGGGCTGGAAGGACTACCAGGCCACGGGAAGCGTCTGCGGCATCGCGCTGCCGCCCGGCCTGCAGCAGGCCAGCCGCTTGCCGGAACCGATTTTCACGCCGGCCGCCAAAGCCGAGTTCGGCGAGCACGATGAGAACGTCGATTTCGACTACGTCGTGAATGCGGTGGGCAGGGAACTCGCCGAGCGAATCCGCGAGGTCACGCTGCGCCTCTATGCCGAGGCGGCCGAATATGCGGCCGGCAAGGGCATCATCATCGCAGACACGAAATTCGAATTCGGCCTGGACGGCGACGGGCAATTGCATCTCATGGACGAGGTCCTCACGCCCGACTCATCGAGGTTCTGGCCCGCGTCCGAATACGCGGTCGGCATCAGTCCCCCTTCGTTCGACAAGCAGTTCGTCCGTGACTGGCTCGAAACCCAGGTCTGGGACAAGACGCCCCCGGCGCCTCGGCTCCCCGCCGAAGTGCTGGAAAAAACGGCGGCGAAGTACCGCGAAGCGGCGACGCGCCTGACAAGCTGAACCTGGCACGAGGATCATTCCATGGCTGAATTTCAATTGACCGACGCAACAGACAATCCAGGCGCCGCGAATCCCATCGTCGGCATCATCATGGGTTCTTCCAGCGACTGGGACATCATGAAGAACGCGGTCGCCATACTTGAAGAGTTCGGCGTTCCCCACGAAATGCGCGTCGTATCCGCTCATCGCATGCCGCTGGACATGGTCGAGTACGGCGCGAAGGCCGCAGGCAGGGGCTTGCGCGCCATTATCGCGGGGGCGGGGGGCGCGGCCCATCTGCCGGGAATGATGGCAGCCTTGACGCCAGTGCCGGTATTCGGCGTGCCGGTGCCTTCGCGCTACCTGCGCGGCGAAGACTCGCTCTTGTCCATCGTGCAAATGCCCAAAGGCGTGCCCGTCGCCACATTCGCCATAGGCGAGGCGGGTGCCGCAAACGCCGCGCTGCACGCCATTGCGTGCCTCGCCATGACCAACGCCGGGCTTCTTGAAAGGCTAGAGTCCTATCGCGCCAGGCAAACCGAGGCGGCGCGCGCCATGGTCGTCCCGCCGCACGTTACGCTGTAGCGTCCGCTTGCTGCTCACCGAGTTTCTTTCACGTTTTGATTATCAATACAGGTCGTTTTCATGAGTGAGGTCTCTACTTCTTCTCCTATTTTTCCGGGCAACTGGCTGGGCATGATAGGGGGAGGGCAGCTCGGGCGCATGTTCTGTCATTCCGCGCAAAGCATGGGCTATAAAGTGGCCGTGCTCGACCCCGACGAACACAGTCCCGCCGGTGCGGTCGCCGACATGCATATCCGGGCCGGCTATGAAGACTCCGATGGACTTGCCCGGTTGGCGGCGCGATGTAAAGCCATTACCACTGAATTCGAGAACGTTCCCGCGCGCAGCCTGGCGATCCTGGCGGAATCGTCCTCCGTCAGCCCATCCGCCGACGCCGTCGCCATCGTCCAGGACCGCATCCGGGAAAAAGCCTTCATCGCCGGAACCGGGGTGCCTGTAGCGCCCCATGCCGCCATTCGCAACGCCGACGACCTCCGTTCAGCGCCTGGCGAATTGTTTCCCGGCATCTTGAAGATCGCGCGATTGGGCTATGACGGCAAGGGCCAGGCCCGGGTCAAGACGCTCGAAGAGGCGCTAGCCGCTTTCGAGGATTTCAAGCAGGCCGAATGCGTGCTGGAGGCGATGCTGCCCCTGGACAGTGAATTGTCCGTGGTGATGGCGCGCGGCATGGACGGGCAAACCGTGGTGTTTCCGTCCGCCCGCAACGAGCATCGGGACGGCATCCTTGCCGTATCCACGGTCGATGCCATCTCGGCCGCCACACCGCAGGCGGTCAAGGCAGCCGAGGCGGCGGTTACCATTGCCCAGGCCCTGCATTATGTAGGGGTGCTTTGCGTGGAGTTCTTCATCTTGCGCGATGGCAGCCTGGTGGCCAACGAAATCGCGCCCAGGCCTCACAACAGCGGCCACTACACCATGAATGCCTGCGTGAGCAGCCAGTTCGAGCAACAGGCCCGCGCCATGGCCGGCATGCCGCTGGGCAACGCGGGATGCCCCATGTCGGCCATCATGCTCAATGTTCTTGGCGACATATGGTTCGATGGGCCGGGCGGCGAAAAGCGCGAACCGGACTGGCAAGGTGTCCTGAAGGTGCCGGGCGCCAAACTGCATTTATATGGCAAGGCCGAAGCACGGCGAGGCCGCAAGATGGGCCACGTGAACGTCGTTGCTCCGACGCTGGCCCAGGCCGAGGCGGCCGCCGCCGAAGTGGCCGGTGTGCTGGGCATCGCGTTCCAGCCATGAGTCCTTCCATGTCCGATATGGACCATATGCTGACGGAAGCCGCAGCGCGGCTGACCGCCGGCGGGCTGGTGGCTTTTCCCACGGAGACCGTATATGGCCTGGGCGCGGATGCCGAGAATCCGGCCGCGGTTGCCCGCATCTATGCTGCCAAGGGCCGCCCGTCGGGGCATCCCATCATCGTGCACGTCGCGCCGGAAGCCGATCTTGCCTATTGGACGGGAACACTGCCGCCGGAAGCGCGTGCGCTCATTCAGGCTTTCTGGCCGGGGCCGCTGACCCTGATCCTGCCTCGCGCACCGCATATCCCCGACGCGGTCAGCGGCGGGCAGGACAGCATAGGCCTGCGCTGCCCTTCGCATCCGGTGGCGCAGGCATTGTTGCGTCGGTTCGCAAGCCTGAAGCCGGGCGGGCAGGGCGGCGTGGCGGCGCCGTCGGCCAATAAATTCGGACAGGTATCGCCCACTCATGCCGCGCACGTCCGCAGCGAATTTCCGGAGCTCGGCCCCGATGCACTGCTGGTGCTCGAAGGGGGGCCGTCGCAGGTGGGCATCGAGTCGACCATTGTCGATGTCTCGCGCATAGGCAAGGGCGTGGGGCCGGTCCTGCTCAGGCCTGGGCATGTCACCGCTGCGCAGATCGCGGCGGTGCTTGGCAGGGAGCCCGCGCGTCCCGATGCCTCTGCGCCTCGCGCGTCGGGTACGCTGAAAGCCCATTATGCGCCTCGCACCCCCTTGCAGATTCTGCCCCGGCGGGACATCCTGCGGATGGCGGACGAGCATCGCAAGGGACGCATCGCGGTGGTGGCGTTTTCGGCGCCCGACGCCCCGCCCGGCCCCGACGTGGACTGGATTTCCGGCGCCCGCGATCCAGAAGCCTATGCGCGTGAACTGTATGCGCTGCTTCGCCATCTGGATGAGCAAGCCTACTCGGGCATCGTACTTGAACAGCCCCCGGCGCTGCCGGAATGGCAGGCCGTGAATGACCGCATCGGCCGCGCGGCAGCGGCTTTCAGATAGGGGAACGCGGTCTCCTTCCGTCCAGGAAGGAAGCGATGCGTTGGGCCAGCATCACTGGGTATTCCAGCTGCGGCGTATGCCGGCATTTTTCAAGAATCATGAGCTCCACCTGAACGACATGGCGCGCAATCTCGTACAGCTGGTCCAGCGTGCTGTATTGATCATCACGGCCTTGTATCGCCAGCAACGGGGCGGATATGTTCCGCAGGCACGCCGTGATGTCCCATTGGCGGAACTCGGGCGAAGTCCAGCGTTTGCTCCAGCGCCAGAATACGTCGTCGGGATGGTCGTGGAAACCGGCCAGATAACGCTGAAGGGCTGAGCCTGTGTAATTGCGCTGCAGCTGGCCGATCAGTTCGAAATTGACACCGGTTGCGTACACATGAGGCGCGATGACGACTACTGCCTCGGCATGCTCGGGAAATGCGGCCGCATAGTGCAGGGCGATGGAGCCGCCGTCGCTATGACCCACAATGACTGGGCGGTCTCGGGTCGGATCGATGCCGGCGGCGTCGAGCACGGCGGGCATGAGCTCTATTGCTTCGCGCTTCAGATAATCCATGGGCCATTCATCGGCCCGAGGCGCCGGCAGCGAGCGGCCATATCCCTGCCGGGAGAAGACGAAGCCCCTGCATTTCAGGCTGGCACACAAGGATTCCGGCCAGCCGCGCCATGCCGCGATCGAGCCGAGGCCCTCATGCAGGAAAACCAATAGCGGTGCATTGCTGCGCTCCGGGGCGATCCAGCGCGATTCCAGCTGGACGGTTCCGGACGGTAATCGCAAACAGGCATCGTGGTGCTCGATCCGGCTCATGTCGTGGTTTCCGATAGGGGATACTTTTGCAAAACCTCTATGCCGTTGCGCACGGCTGTTATCTCGGCCATGATGGACACCGCGATTTCCGGTGGCGTGCGGGAACCCAGGTACAAGCCGACCGGGCCCCGCAGCTTGCCGATCTGCGCGGGGCTCAGGTCGAACAGGGTCAGGCGTTCGCGTCGGCGTTCGTTGTTGAGCCGCGAGCCCAGGGCGCCGACATACATCGCCGGCGATTTCAAGGCCTCGAGCAAGGCCATGTCATCCAGCTTGGGGTCATGCGTCAGGGTCAGCACGGCACAATGCGGATCCAGTTCCAGGCGAAGAATCAGATCGTCGGGCATTTCGCGCGACAGCTGCACGCCGGGAATATCCCATTCATCCAGGTACTCTTCGCGCGGGTCGCAAATGATCACCTCGTAGTTCAGGCTCAGGGCGATGTTGGCGACATAGCGCGATACTTGCGCCGCGCCGATGATGACGAGGCGGAATTGCGGCCCATGGGTGGTGATCAGATAGTGATCGTCGTAGTGCAGGGGGCCAGCCCTTTCCGCCGGGGTCAGCGTCGCCGTGCCGTTGCGCAGGTCGAGCTTGCGCTGGGTGAGCTGCCCGCGCCGCAACGAGGCCAGCAGTTCCGGCAGGCTCGACGCCGCGGTGACCGGCTCTATCACCAGTTTCAATGTTCCGCCGCAGGGCAGCCCGAAGCGGTGCGCTTCGTCGGCGCCCAGGCCGTAGACCAGCGTCTGCGGAAAGCATTGCATGCCATTGCCCGCCTGCACCTTGCGTATCAAGTCGTCTTCGATGCATCCGCCTGAGACGGAACCTTTCACGTGGCCGTCGCTGCGGATGACCATCATGGACCCGGGAGGGCGGGGGGCGGAGCCCCAAGTATGGACGACGGTGGCCAGCATGGCGCGCCTGTCTTCCGATAACCATTGAACCGCTGCGGCGAGTGCCTCGATGTCTGTGCTGTCCATGTCGTGCCGATATTAATGTTCAGGCCCTGCATCCAGTGACCGCAGACGCTTGGTGATGATGGAAATGAACGCCGCGCTGGCTGGGTTCAGAGGGCGCCGTGGATGCGTGACGCATACCACCTGGCGGACGAGCCGGGGCGAAATGATGGGGTAGCATCGAAGCCCGTACAGTTCTTGGCGGTTCGCAATGGAGATCCGCGGCAGTATGGTGGCGAACTGCGTCCTCTCGACCAGCTTCAAAATGGAAATGACGGAATCGGTTTCCAGCTTCGGAGAAAGGTCGACATCCTCCGCTTGGGCGAAGCTTTCCAGAATCGCGCGCAGACCATGATGACGCGTGGGCAACGCGAGTTCAAGTTCCTGAACCATACGGAACGGTACGCTGGGCGGCAAGGACTGCCGGTAGTCAGTGCCGGTGATCAGCGTGAGATCCTCGTCGATGATGTGCTCCATGTTCAAGCCTAATGGCCGCCGCGGCTTGTTGATGACGGCGGCATCCAGCTGGCCTCCGGCCACCCAGTCCGCAAGCATGGTGCTATAGCCATCGGCCACCGTGACACTGACTTTGGGATGCAGTTCGGCATATTCGCGCAAGGCGTCGGCCAGGACCCCCTGGGCGATGGACGCGATCATGCCGACGTTGACGTGGCCGCTTAATTCTCCGTCAGTATGGAGAAGCTGATCGCGTGCATGGACGATGTCGCGCAGGATCGGAAGGAATAGCCGATACATCTGCCTGCCCGCATTGGTGGGCTGCATGCCTTGCTGGCTGCGTTCGAAGAGCTTCTGACCAAGCTCTTCCTCCAGCTTCGCGATTTGCATGCTGAGCGCGGGCTGCACGATATTGAGCCGCTTTGCCGCACGCGTCACCGTGCCTTCTTCGAACAGGCACACAAAATATTGGATCTGGCGTAGCTCCATGGCTTTCCCGTGAGGTAAAGGGATGTTGATCTCGTTGATAAGAAAAAATGATATATAAAAATACAGCTTCTACTAGAATAATAAAAAGTATAGAACTAAACCAGTAGCAGTTCCATTTACTTGATATCATTAATAGTGATTAAAACAATAATTATATATTAATTGATCTGATTGATGCTCGGAACTAAACTCGCTTCTTTATCAAATCCGTCCGCGCCTTCACGGCACAAGAGGCGGGGTGGTCGCAGGGAGGCGGAATGTCGGCAATCGATGAACAAGGCAAGCGAGGCATGGTGGACCCCTTGCGGATCCGCGACCTGCAGGCGTATCCGATATCGGTGCCGGTATCCGAAAGCAACAGCGTAAGGCTGGGCGTCGGGCGCGCCGTCAAGCGCGACGCGGTGGTCGTGAAGGTGACGACCGATTGCGGACTGATCGGTTACGGGGAATCCCATCACGGGCGCGCGCACACCACGATTGCGCACTTCATTAATACGGCCTTGCGCGAGATGGTGCTCGGGCGCGACGCCCATGACACCGTCGGCATCTGGCGCACCGTCTATGAAAGACAGTTGCGCGGCATGGGGCTGGGTGCCGCTTGCGTCCTGGCGATGAGCGGCCTGGACATGGCTTTGTGGGATATCCGGGGCAAGGCCGCGGGCATGCCCTTGTATCGTCTGCTGGGCGGGGCGTCCCGCCCGCTGCCGGCCTACGCGGGCGGCGTCGCCCTGGGCTGGCAGGAACCGGACAGCCTGGTCCAGGAAGCCTCCGAGCATATCGAGCGCGGATTCACCGCAATCAAGCTACGCATCGGTGATCGTGTCGAACGGGATGTCGCGCGTGTCAGCGCGGTGCGCAAAGCCTTGGGTGACGATCTGCACATCATGACCGACGCCATGATGGCCTACAGCCTGGCGGACGCCGCGCGCGCAATGCCGGTGCTCGACGATTTGAACATTGCTTGGCTCGAGGAGCCTTTCGCTCCCCATGACTATCGCAGCTATGAATTGGCGCGCCCCTTCGGCAAGCTGCCATTCGCCGCGGGAGAAAACCACTACACGCGTTATGAGTTCACGCGCTTGATCGACGACCGGGTCGTGTCAGTTCTGCAGCCCGATCTTTCCAAGGCGGGTGGCCTGACTGAATGCCTGCGCATCGCCGCAATGGCTTCCGCCTATCACCTGCCGGTTCATCCGCATATCTCGATGACTGGGATCAATATGGCGGCGACAGTCCATTTCCTCAGCGCGATCGACAATGCCGGCTATTTTGAAGCCGACGCCTCCCGCAACAATCTGCTTCGCGACGAATTGGTCGACGCCCCGTACATCCTGGGAAAAGACGGCTGCGTCCGTCCGCTGGAGGGTCCTGGCATCGGCGTGGTCGTCGACGAAGAATTCTTACTAAAACACCCATTCATAGAGGGGCCAGCTTATGTTGAATAAAGAGACAATCCGAGTCGGTGGCGCCGTTCGTCTGGAACGGCCCTTTCATAAACTTCGTCGCACCTTGCTGACGGCGCTGGCGATCTCGCTGGCGGCCGTCGGGATTTCAGGGCCGGCCGCAGCAGCTTATCCCGAAAAACCCGTAAAGATCATCGTGCCCTATCCCGCCGGCGGGTTCAACGACACGCTGGGTCGGCTGATGGGCAACAAGCTCGGCGATATTTTCGGTCAGCCGTTCATCGTGGACAACAAGCCGGGCGCGGGCACCATGATCGGTACGTCGCAAGTGGCAAAATCCCCAGCGGATGGCGGCACTTTGCTGGTGATCCAGTTTCCTTTCGCAGCGAACCCGTGGCTGTACAAGAGCATTTCCTATGACACGCGCAAAGATTTCGCGCCCATCATGCTGGCGGGACGTTCCCCCATGGTGCTCGTGGTGAACTCGGAGTCGTCCATCCGGTCCCTTTCCGATCTTCTGGAGAAGGCGCGAAAGAACCCCGGGGCGATCAACTACGGCTCGTCAGGTCCCGGATCGTCGAACCATCTGGCCATGGCGCTGTTTGAAAGCATGGCCAAGATATCGATGACGCAGGTCCCATACAAAGGAAGCAGCCCCATGCTCACGGACCTGGCGGGCGGCCAGATTGAAATCGCTTTTGATGCGCTGCCTCATGCGCTGCCTTTCATACAGACAGGGAAGGTGCGTCCCATTGCAATCGGGCACGCCACCCGTTCTCCGGTGCTGCCCGACGTGCCGACGGTGACCGAGGCCGGCGTGGAAGGTTACGAGGTTTCCTCGTGGCATGGCTTCGTCGCACCTGCGGGCACGCCAGACGACATTCTCGTGACGCTGAATCGCGAGATGAACAAGGTGCTTCAGATGGAGGACGTCAAGCACGTGTTCGCCGAGCAGGGCGTGACACCGGACGGCGGCAGCCGTGAAGCCTTCGCCGACTTCATCAATGGTCAGCTCGACCTTTGGAAACGCGTTGTCCAAGAAGCGGGGATAGAGGCCCAGTAAGGGCCATGCCTGGTGTATCAGCAAGGATGGCCATGGCTGACAAGGAGGGAAACATGAATCTGCACGATGCAAATAATCTGATCGATGGCGCATGGCTGCCGGCTGCCGGCGGCGCTGCCGGACAGAGCATCAATCCCGCCGACGGAGCGGTCCTGGGCCGATTCGCAGCGAGCGATGAACAGGACGCCGAGGCGGCCATAAGCGCGGCAAGACGGGCGTTCGAGCGGGCCGGCTGGTCGCAGAATCCCCGCGTGCGTCAGCTGGTGATGCTGCGCTGGGCGGACCGTCTGGAAAGCAAGGCGGAAGAATTCGCACGCTTGCTTACGCTCGAGAACGGAAAGACGATCGCACAGTCCCGAGGCGAGATGGCGGGCGCCATATCCGAAATACGCTATTACGCGGGCCTGACGCGATACATACCCGGGCACGTCTTTGAGGTGGAGCCCGGGGCTTTCTCCACATTGATCAAGGAGCCGGCGGGCGTGGCCGGCATCATCGTTCCCTGGAATGCGCCCGTGGTGCTGTTGATCCGTGCGTTGACTCCCGCGCTCGCGGCAGGATGCACGGCGGTAGTGAAGCCTGCGCCTCAGACCGCCCTGATTTCGATTGCCGTGATGCGCGAACTGCACGGCGTCGAAGGTTTGCCGCCCGGCGTCGTCAATCTGGTGACGGAGCAGGGCCACGAGGTGGCGAGCCGGCTGGTGGAGTCGCCCGACATCGATGTCATCAGCTTCACGGGCTCGAATGCGGTCGGGCAGCGCATCATGGCCGCAGCGGCACCCACGATGAAGAAACTTTCTCTGGAGCTGGGTGGAAAATCCAGTTGCCTGGTTTTCGAAGACGCGGATGTCGATCAGGTGGCGCCGGCGCTGGCGGCCGCTGCAACCATCATTTCCGGACAGCAATGCACCGCGGCGCGACGTGTCCTGGTGCATGAATCGAAGTACGACGCAATGAGGACGGCGTTGCGCGATGCGCTCGCCAGCTTACGGGTTGGAAACGGCTTGGCGGCGGGCATGCAAATGGGGCCGCTCATCGATGAGGCGGCGAGAAAGCAGGTGGAAAGCCGGATTGAAGAGGCCGTGGCTTGTGCTGATGAGGTCGTGCTGCGGGGCGGCAGGCCTTCGGGCGATCTAGCGAACGGCAGCTACTTGCTGCCGACCCTGCTCGCGCATGAAGACACCAGCGCGTTCTTCATACAGGAAGAAATATTCGGCCCTTTGCTGGTCCTGGAAAGGTTCTCGGACGAGGCGGACGCCGTGAAGCGTGCCAATCATAGCGAGTTCGGCTTGTCCGCCAGCGTCTGGACCCATGACGGCGCGCGCTTCATGCGCGTGGCCCGCGCACTGCGCAATGGCACGGTCTGGCTGAATGATCACAACAAGCTGTTCGCGGAAGCGGAGACGGGCGGCTATCGCCGCAGCGGACTAGGCCGCTTGCATGGCTACGATGCGCTCATCGACTTCATGGAAATCAAACATATTTATCAAAGCGTAGGCGTTTTGACCGCATAGGTCGGCGCATCGATGTTCCCATCATTGAGGAGATGAAATGAAAAATCTTGGACTGAAGTTTCTGGCTGCAACGGGTCTGTGCCTGGCAGCGACGGTGGCGCAAGCCTCCGATGCCGCCGCAAAGTACCCCGAGAAAATGATTAGGATAGTGGTTCCCTACGCTCCGGGCGGCTTCAATGACACGCTGGGGCGCCTTTTCGCCCGCAAGCTGCAAGAGGCTTGGGGCCAGCCGGTCGTGGTCGAGAACAAAGGCGGCGCGGGTACCATCGTGGGAACGGAAATGGTCGCCCGGTCAGTACCCGACGGCTATACGCTGCTGATCAATGGCTTTCCGCTGATACTGAACCAGTATCTGCACGAGAAGCTGCCCTATGACACGGCAAAGGACTTCGTGCCCGTCATCGCCGGCGCGCAGTCGCGCAATCTGCTGGTGGTCCGTGCCGATTCTCCGATCAAGTCCGTATCGGATCTGGTCGCGCGCGCCAAGGCCGAGCCAGGCAAGTTCAACTACGCGTCGGCGGGGAACGGCAGCTCGAACCACGTCACGATGGAATATTTCAAGAACGAAACCGGCGCGGATCTGACCCAGATTCCATACAAAGGCAGCGCGCCCATGATCACCGATCTGTTGGGCGGGCAAGTCGACGTGATGTTCGACAACGTTCCGCACGTGCTGCCACACGTGCAGGCCGGCAAGATGCGCGCATTGGCCATTACAAGCAAGCAGCGGTCCACGCTCGCCCCGGACGTACCCACCGTCGCCGAGCAAGGTTATCCCGATTTCGAGGTGGCAGTGCCTTATGGGCTATTCGCACCCGCCGGCACCCCTGCGGAGGTCGTCGCCAAGATCAACGCCGAGCTGCAAAAGGCGATCGCCACGCCGGAAGTGCAGGACATCTTCGCGAAGCAGGGCGTGGAGACCTTGAGCGGTTCTCCGGAAGACTTCCAAAAGTTCTTCCATGAGCAGATGAACAAGTGGTCGAAGGTCGTCAAAGACACCGGAATCAAGGCCAACTAAGCCGTTCCGAAGCGAGGTCTAACGTTATGCAGCAGGTAGAGGATAGAGCCGGTGACGCAGTGGCCGATCAGCCGCATGTCGGCCGTCGGGCAGAACGCATCGAGGATGCCACCCTATTGACGGGGCGTGGGCGCTATGGCGATGACATGGGCGTCAAGCCCGGCACCCTCTACGCTGCCGTTGTCCGCTCACCCCACGCGCATGCGCGCATCCTGGATGTGGACGCCAGTGCGGCGCTTGCGCTGGGAGGCGTAAGGGCGGTGTTGACCGGAGAGGACATCAGGGCGTGGTCCCGGCCTTTTGTCGTCGGCGTCAAGCAGCCGATGGAGCAATGGGCGCTGGCCATGGACAGAGTGCGCTACGTGGGCGAGCCTGTGGCGGTGGTTGTCGCCGAATCCCGCTACCTGGCTGAAGATGGCGCCGACCTGGTGAAGGCGCGCTATGAGCCGCTGTCTGTGGCGGTCGAGATCGAGCAGGCGCTGTCTTGCGACGCGCCCGTGCTGCATGACAAAGTCGGCAGCAACGTCGTCAGCGAGCGGAACTTCAGCTACGGCGACCCCGACAAGGCATTTACCGAAGCGGCACACCGCATCGAGTTGATCGCGAAGTATCCGCGCAACTCCTGTACGCCGATCGAAGGCGCCGTCGTCGTCGCCGAGTATATTTCCTCCGAAGAAGGCTACGAAGTCAGCTCCAACTTCATGGGTCCGTTTTCGTTGCATACGGTCATGGCGCTGGCGCTGAATATACCCGGCACGCAGCTCCGTCACCGGGGGTTTCGCGATTCCGGCGGCAGCTTTGGTGTCAAGCAGGCGGTGTTCCCCTACATCGTTCTGATGTGCCTGGCATCGCGCAAGGCCGGCGCACCGGTCAAGTGGGTGGAGGATCGCCTTGAACATCTGACGGCGGCTACCTCGGCCACTGGGCGCCTGACACGGCTGGAGGCCGCGGTCGATGCAGAGGGGCGCATCACCGCGTTGAGTTACGACCAGGTGGACGACTGCGGCGCCTATCTGCGCGCACCTGAGCCGGCGACTTTCTATCGGATGCATGGGGTGCTGACCGGTGCCTATGCCATCCGCAACCTGAAGGTACGCAATCGCATCCTTCTTACCAACAAAATGCCCACCGGCCTGGTACGGGGATTCGGCGGGCCGCAGGTCTATTTTGCGCTCGAGCGGCTCATGCAGCGTATATCGGTGGAGCTCGGCATCGACCCGCTTACCGTGTACCGGCGCAATTTCGTGCAGCCGGACGCCTTTCCCTATCGCACGGTCGCGGGCGCATTGCTCGATTCGGGCGACTACGAAAGCTTGCTGGACAAGGCCGTGTCGCAAGGCGGGCTGGACGAACTGTACGAACGGCGCGCGGCCGCGCGGGCGGAGGGAAGGTTATACGGGGTGGGTTTTTGCGCCATTGTGGAGCCTTCCATATCGAACATGGGCTACATCACCATTGCCTTGACACCCGAGATGCGCGCCAAGGCGGGTCCCAAGAACGGCGCCATCGCCGCGGCCACCATCAGCGTGGACCCCTTGGGCGGCTTGACGGTGGTGGTGGCATCCTCGCCGGCGGGCCAAGGCCACCGGACTGTCTGCGCCCAGGTGGCGGCCGACGTGTTCGGGCTGGAACCGGCGCAGATCGTCGTCAATGTGGATTTCGATACGCAGAAGGACGCCTGGTCCGTCGCCGCCGGAAACTATTCCAGCAGGTTCGCGGGGGCGGTGGCCGGTGCCGTGCATCTGGCCGCCAACCGGTTGCGAGAAAAACTGGCGCGCATTGCCGCTGGACAACTGGCTTGCGAAGTGGACGAGCTGGAATTCCATGGCGGGAGAATACAAGTCAAGGGCGATGCGTCGCGCAGCCTGCCCTTTGCCCGCACGGCGGGAAGTTCGCACTGGGCACCGGGACTGTTGCCGGGAGGCATGGAGCCGCCTTTGCGCGAGACGGTGTTCTGGACGCCCGAGCAATTGACGCCGCCCGACGAGGACGACCGCGTGAACACCTCGGCCGCCTACAGTTTCACCTTCGATATCTGCGGCGTCGAGGTCGATCGCGACACGGGCCGCGTGCGGATAGACCGCTATGTCACCGGTCATGATGCCGGACGGCTCCTGAATCCCGCGCTGGCGGACGGCCAGATACGCGGCGCGTTCGCACAAGGCATGGGTGCCGCCTTGATGGAGGAATTCCAGTACGGCCCGGATGGCAGCTTTCTGTCCGGCACCTTTGCCGACTACCTGCTGCCAACCAGCTGCGAAGTGCCCGAGCCGGTCATCGTGCACCAGGAGACCTTGTCTCCTTTTACGCCACTGGGCGCGAAAGGCTTGGGCGAGGGGAACAACATGAGCACGCCGCCCTGCATCGCGAATGCCGTGGCGGACGCGCTCTCCATCAAGGATCTCACGCTGCCGCTCACGCCGTCGCGGGTAATGGGACTGATCGGCATCGATGATCCGCCCTCCGCCCGGACGCCGTCCAGCACGGCACCGGTTGCGGCAAAGGGCGGCAAGGCGCTGACTGCAAGCGGCGAGGTCCAGTTGTCCGCCGGCCAGGAAGCGGTGTTTGCCGTGCTGTTGGATCCGAGTGCGCTGGCGAAAGTCATTCCGGGCTGCAACGCATTGCAGAGCATCGGCAAGAATCAATACAAGGCTGACGTGACGGTAGGCATCGGGATGATCAAGGCGCGCTACGCCGCCGAGGTGACCCTGAGCGAGCTGGATCCGCCGAACAGCCTGCGCCTATCCGGCGCGGGATTGTCGAGCGTCGGTTCCGCGAAGGGGACCGGCATGGTTCGGCTCGAACCCAATGCGAAAGGCACCTTGCTCAAGTACGACTATGAGGCCGAGGTGTCGGGCAAGGTCGCGGCAGTGGGCGGGCGGATGCTGGAGGGTGCGGCGCGCATCGTTCTGGGCCAACTGTTCGAACAACTGGGCCGGCAGGCGTCGGGCGAAAGCCCCGCAGTTGCCAGTCCTTCGCTTTGGGCGCGTCTGTTGCGGTTTCTGAGGGGGGCGAAATGAAGCCATATGCATTTGACTATCTGGCTGCGAATTCCGCTCAGGAAGCGGTCGCCCTGCTGGCCGAACTAGGCAACGACGCGAGGATTCTCGCGGGGGGGCAGTCCTTGATGGCGGTGCTGAACATGCGGCTCGCACAGCCATCCGCGCTGATCGATATTTCCCGCACGGCCGATCTGGATTACGTGCGCATCGAGAAAGGCCACATGGCGGTCGGCGCTGCTGCAACACAGGCCAGCGTGGAGTGGCGTGCCAACTTGGCGGATGAGGTCCCTTTGCTGGCCCAGGCAATTCCCTATATCTCGCACTTCCAGATCCGCAACCGCGGCACCGTATGCGGTTCGGTGGCTCACGCCGATCCCAGCGCGGAGTTGCCGCTGGTGCTGGTGGCCTTGGGCGGCGAAGTCGTGCTTCGCAACAAGAAGTCGCGGCGCAGCCTGAAGGCGCAGGAGTTCTTCCAGGGCATGCTGACCACGGCACGCCAGCCGGACGAACTGGTCGAGGAGGTGCGTTTTCCGCTCGCCAAGCCGGGACAGAAAGTGGCCTTCCTGGAGTTCGCCGCCAGGCACGGCGATTTCGCCATGGCGTCGGTGGCCGCGGTCGCCGATGGACGACGCCTGCGCCTGGCCGTGGGCGGAGTCGCGGATCGCCCGGTCGCGCGCGAGTGGGAAGGGCTCGACGAATCGGGCTTCGACGATGCGCTCAACGAGTTCGCCTGGGATTTGCAGGCCCAGGACGATCACCACGCAAGCGCGCAATTCCGCAGGCATCTCGTAAGACGGCTTGGGAAGAAGATGATGAAAGCCGTGCAGGCGAAAGAGGTACAGGCATGAGCCAATTGAAGAAAGGCGAAACCCGCACAGTCGCATTGACGTTGAATGGCAACGCCCGCAGCGGGCGCTGCGAAGCGCGCACCTTGCTCTCGGATTTCCTGCGTCATGAATTGGGCGCGACGGGCACGCATGTTGGGTGCGAGCATGGGGTATGCGGCGCATGTACCGTCCAGATCGACGGCGTTGCGCAGCGCTCTTGCATGACTCTGGCGGTACAGGCCGAGGGCAGGCGCGTCGACACCGTCGAAGGGCTTTCCGGCCACGATGAGGGGCTGAGCGACCTGCAGGCCGCGTTTCGCCGGAACCACGCTTTGCAATGCGGGTTTTGCACAGCCGGCATATTGATGTCTTGCGAGGACTACCTCAAGCGCAAGCCGGATCCGACGGAGACTGAAGTCAGGGAAATGCTGTCCGGCCATCTTTGCCGCTGCACCGGATACACCAATATTGTCAAAGCCGTACTGGAGACGGCAGCGGAGCGGCGCGCTGCCGTCTCCAACTGAACCACCGGAGATAAAAATGCTGGACCTGGGTAGAACATTTCTCCAAAGCATGGAACGCAGTCCGACGGCGCTGGCGATCGTCGACGGGGAAAGAAGATTGAGCTATGCGGATTGGGGAGCGGAGATTGCGAAGCTGGTCGGCGGGCTAGAGCGCTTGGGGCTCATACGTGGCGACCGTGTGCTTGCCGTATTGCAGAACCGCTACGAAATGGCGACCCTGCACTGGGCTTGTCAGTTCCTGGGCCTCGTGATCACGCCTCTCAACTGGCGCGCCAAGCCCGAAGAAGTAGGATATTGCATACAAGACGCGCAAGTGAAAGCCGTCTTCTATGAGGCAGTCAGCGAAGAGGCCGTGCTTGCGGCCCCCGAGAGCGCCGGCATTGCGCGCGTGTCGGTCGGCGTCGTTCAGCAGCCGGAGGGCATGAGCTTCGAGGCGCTGCAGTTGCAGGGGCCGTCTGAACTCATCCCTTGCGCAGACAGCGGCGATTACTCGCTCATGCTCTACACGTCAGGGACGACGGGCAAACCGAAAGGAGTTCCGCGCCGCCATCGGCACGAGCGCGCCGCGGCCCTGGGCCATGTCGCCCAGAATCTCTATCTGACCGGTGAACGCACATTGGGCGTCATGCCTCTTTATCACACGATGGGTGTACGTTCGCTGCTTTCCATGGCGCTGGTCGATGGCGTGTTCGTTTGCATGCCGCGATTCGATGCCCAGGCTGCGCTCGATCTGATCGAGTCGGAAAGAATAAGCTGCTTGTACCTCGTCCCCACGCTATACCACGAAATTCTCGGCATGCTGGAGCGTCGAAAGGCGGACATCGCATCGGTGCGCAAACTGGGATTTGCTGGCGCCCCGATGTCGGATGGCTTGCTGAAGAAGGTTCAGCAGACATTCCAGCCCGAGCTCTTCGTCAACCACTATGGCTCCTCTGAAATCTACACGGTCTCGATCAACCAGCGGGCCTTGGAGAAGCCGGGATGTGCGGGGCGCGCCGGCATCAATGCGCGGCTGAAACTGGTGAAGCTGGACGCGGCCGGCCCCGATGAGCAGGTGGCGCCGGGCGTGGAAGGGCAGATCATTGCCGACCTCGTGGGTGACGAGGCTTTCGAAGGCTACTGGAACCGCCCCGACGCCGATGCGAAATCCATACGGGAAGGGTGGTACTTCACCGGCGACACCGGCTATGTCGACGGCGACGGCGACCTGTTCGTCACGGGACGCGTGGACGACATGATCATCAGCGGCGGAGAAAACATCTCTCCCGTCGATATCGAGTCGGTGCTGTCGCTGCACGATGCGGTGGACGAAGTCGCGGTCACCGGCCTGCCCGACGAAAAATGGGGACAGCGGGTCGTTGCCTTCGTGAAGCGCAAGCATGCCATCGACGCAGAGGAACTCGATGCGCACTGCCGCAGGTCGGACCTGCTGAACTTCAAGCGCCCACGGGAATACGTGTTCGTCCGCGAAATTCCAAAATCGCCGGTCGGGAAAATTCTGCGCCGCAAGCTCGTAGCGGGTGAATACGAGAGCGACAAATCAACAGGAGTCACAGAAACATGAGTCAATCGTCAATGGGCACCGTCTATTCGGATCTTCGCGGATGGTTGCATCACCTTTCCGAAACCGATCGCATGGCAGTGGTGCGCGAGAACACGCCGCTCAAGCACAGGCTGGCCGCCATTGCTAAACGGCTCGATGGCAGCAAGGCCGCGTATTTCCCCAAGCCAGGCGGGCATGGGATTCCTGTGGTTTCGGGGTTCATGTCCCGCCGCGGCTGGATCGCTGAAGCGATGGGCGTCACCGAGGCCCAACTGCTGGAGCGCTTCCGCGAGGCGGCCGACAGCCCCATGCCCTGGAACGAGCTGCCTGCGGGGCAGGGGCCATGCCAGCAAGTCGTGCATCGCGACGTGGACATGCACAGCCTGTTGCCGATCCCCACGCACAGCGAGCACGACAGTGGCCCTTACATCACGGCCGGCATGGTCATCGCCCGAAACCCCGTGACCGGCATCCAGAACGTATCGATCAATCGGATCCAGGTACATGGAAAGCGCCGCATGGCCCTGCTCATGCTGCCGCGGCATCTGTACGCTTTTTACAAAGAAGCGGAAGCCGCGGGTCAGGCCTTGCCGGTTGCCATCGTCATCGGCGCCGATCCTCTGACCCTGCTCGCCTCGCAAGCCATCACACCCATCGATTACGATGAGCTGGAGATCGCGGGCGCCCTGCATGGCAAGCCGCTGGACGTGGTCAAGTGCCTGAGCAACGACGTGCGCGTGCCGGCCAATGCGGAAATCGTCATCGAAGGGCGCATCCTGCCGGGCGAGCGCGATGAAGAAGGCCCGTTCGGAGAGTTTCCCAAGTACTACAGCGCCCGCGAGTTCCGCGAGGTCATCGACGTTGACCTGGTTACGCATCGGACTTCCCCCATTTACCACACCATCGTGCCGGCCGAGATGGAGCATCTGCTTCTAGGCTCCATCCCTCGGGAAGCCACTTTGCTCGCTCATCTGCAGCGAAGCTTTCCCGGCGTACAGGACGTGCACCTGTCTATCGGCGGCGTGGGACGCTACCACCTGTTCGTCAAGCTGCGCAAGACGCATGAAGGCATGCCGAAGAACGTGATCCTTTGCGCTTTCGGCGCGCATTACGACATCAAGCATGTGGTCGTGGTGGACGAGGACGTGGACGTCCATGACCCGCAGCAGGTCGAATGGGCCGTGTCGACCCGCTTCCAGGCGGACCGGGACCTCGTCGTCATTGCGGGTGCGCAGGGTTCTGTTCTGGATCCGTCCACGACGCTTTATCACGGTGGCCGTGACACCGCCGAACTGGAACTCCATCAGCAAGGCATGAGCGCCAAAATGGGACTCGATGCGACACGCCCGGTCCGCTATCACGAGCATGTGTTCACGAAAGTCATGATCCCGGGCGAGATGGACGTGGATCTCTCGATCGAGGTCGTGCCGGGCGCACGCGTCGACTGGAACAAGGCCTGATACCGCCATGCAGAGCTCCAAGAAGAAACTGATCGTAGCCATTACCGGCGCCAGCGGCGCGGTGTATGGAATACGCATCCTTCAGCACCTTCAAACGCTGCCCGACTGGGAGAGCCACCTGGTGCTTTCCCAGTCGGGCGCGCTGACCGCCTCGCAGGAGCTGGACATCTCCAGGGCCGAGATCGAATCCATGGCCGACGTGGTCCATAGCGTCAAGAACATCGGCGCCACCATCGCCAGCGGATCGTTCCACAATGCCGGCATGATTGTGGCGCCATGCTCGATGAAGACGCTCGCCGCCATTGCGCTGGGCCTGGCCGACAATCTGGTGGCCCGGGCGGCGGACGTCGCCCTGAAAGAGCGGCGCAGGGTGGCGTTGATGACGAGGGAAACCCCCTTGAACCTGGCTCATTTGCGCAACATGACGGCGGCGACCGAAATGGGGGCCATCATCTGCCCGCCGGTCCCGGCCTTCTATGCGCGGCCAACTTCAATCGACGACATGGTGGACCATACCGTGGGCCGCGTCCTCGATCTTTTCGATATCCCTCATGAAAACCTGATCAGGCGCTGGGATGGCATACGGCCCGCCAGTGTCAATTCATACTAACTTAAACTTTCGGATCGCCGAAGAAGGAAAACATCGTGTCTCAACTCAAACATTCCGCTCAGGACAAACTCGAACAGCTGGACGGGTTTCATGTCAGCATCGATACGGAGACCGGGCGTGCGGACGTCGTGCTGAAACGTCCGCCTTTCAACATTATTTCCATGGCTCAGCGCGACCAGCTGCGGTTGGTGTTCGAGTCCCTGGACGAGAACGAGAAAGTGCGTGTCATCGTGCTGCGCGCGGAAGGCGAGCACTTCTCCAGCGGTGGGGACATCAAGGGCTTCCTGGAAGCCAGCCCCGAGCACGTCTCGAAGCTTGCATGGAATATCGCCGCGCCCGCCCGCTGCTCCAAGCCGGTCATCGCGGTGAACCAGGGATACTGCTTCGGCGTGGGCTTTGAAATTTCCCTCGCCTGCGATTTCCGTATCGTGACCGACACGACGCTCTATGCGCTGCCCGAACAAAAACTGGGGCAGATTCCGGGATCCGGCGGGTCGGCGCGCTTGCAGAAGATGGTGGGCATTACGCGCACGAAGGACGTCGTCATGCGTTCGCGCCGGATTCCGGGCAAGCAGGCCTACGATTGGGGCATTGCAACCGAGTTCGTGCCGCTCGCCGAGCTGGAGGCCGCAACGGACAGCCTGGTGAAGGAGTTGCTGTTCTTCTCGCCCATCGCCCAGCGGACCGCAAAGAAGCTGCTCAACGACACGGACGATGCGACGCTGTCCGTGGCGATAGAGCTCGAAGGCCATTGCTACAGCCGCCTCCGGTCCTCGGACGATTTCCGCGAGGGCGTCGAAGCTTTCCATGGAAAGCGCGCTCCGAAGTTCATCGGATCATGATCGACCCTCGCCTGGAGGGTGTATGGGCATGAACGCCATGCTGTCGATCGACGACCTCCGGAACGCCGCGAAGCGCCGCCTGCCTGCCGGCATATTCGGTTATGTCGACGGAGCGGCCGAGGACCACCTCACCCTGCGGGCCAACCGGTCCGCATTCGAGCGTTGGGCATTCACTCCGCATGCGCTCGTCGATGTGTCGCGGCGATCGCAAAGTGTCGACCTGTTCGGAAGAGCCTGGTCCATGCCCGTGGGCATAGGTCCCATGGGCGTGTCCGCCGTGGTGGCTTACGACGGGGACTGCGCAATGGCCAGAGCTGCCGCCAAAGCGGACATTCCCTTCGTTCTGAGCGCTGCGTCGACCACGCCGATGGAGCGCGTGCTGCGAGAGAATCCGGACGCCTGGTATCAGGCCTACTTGCCCGCCAATATGGCGGTCATAGAGCCCTTGCTCCAGCGGGTCCATGCCGCGGGCGTCGGCGTGCTGGTGGTGACGATCGACGTGCCCATCGCATCCACGCGTGAGAACGAGTTGCGCAACGGCTTTTCGATTCCACTCAAGTGGACGCCCAGGCTGGCCTTGTCGGGGGCGCTGAAGCCGGGGTGGCTGCTGGGTACGTTTGCGAAGACACTGGCTCGCCAGGGCGTGCCTCATTTCGAGAATTTCACTGCCGAGCGCGGCGGTCCCATCATCGTTGCTCAAAAAGGCGATCATCGCGCCGGGCGGGCGGCAATGAGCTGGAAGGAAATCCGCCGGATACGGGACTTGTGGAAGGGGAGGCTCGTCATCAAGGGCATTCTGCGCGCCGACGACGCCGGCATGGCGGAAAGCATCGGGGCCGACGGCGTTCTCGTGTCCAATCATGGCGGCCGCCAGCTCGATGGGGCCATATCCACCTTGCAGGTGCTGCCCGAGGTCGCGGCCGCGGTGACTCGCGCAGCGGTCATCGTCGATGGCGGTTTCCGCCGCGGCACCGACGTGATCAAGGCCATGGCCCTGGGCGCCGATTTTGTTTTTGCGGGTCGCCCATTCATGTACGGGCTCGCGGCGGGAGGCGAGACAGGGGTGCTCCACGCACTGAGCCTGTTGAGGAAGGAGATAGATGTGGACCTGGCGCTCCTGGGGTGTCCCGAACTGGCGAGCGTCGACGGGCGCTATTTGAGAGATACGCAGGCAACAACGTGACGATACACAGGGAGAAAAAATAAATGAGCGGAGGAAATGGGTTGCGCACTGGCGGCCAACTGCTGGTGGACGCCTTGCGGCTGCACGGCGCCGATACGGCATACTGCGTGCCCGGAGAGAGCTTTCTGGCCGTGCTGGACGCTTTGTACGAGGTTCGGGATGAAATCAAGCTCATCGTCTGCCGTCAGGAGGGCGGTGCGGCGCACATGGCGGAGGCCCATGGCAAGCTCACCGGCAAGCCGGGAATCTGCTTTGTCACCCGGGGGCCGGGCTCGACCAATGCAAGCATCGCGGTCCACACAGCCCGGCAGGACTCGACGCCGCTGATCGTTTTCGTGGGGCAGGTCGGGCGCGATTGCATGGGCCGTGAAGCCTGGCAGGAAATCGACTATCGGCACATGTTCGGCCATATCGCAAAATGGGTCGAACAGATCGACGACCCGCGTCGGATTCCCGAGTTCATCAGCCGTGCGTTCCATGTGGCGACATCGGGTCGGCCCGGGCCCGTGGTGCTCGCGCTGCCCGAGGACATGCTGGTCGAATCGGTCGAGGCCGCGCCGGGCCGGACCTTTCATGCGCCGCGATCGGCGCCCGCGCTGGCGGACATGCTTGCCTTGGCCGCCGCGCTCGAGTCGGCGGAGCGTCCACTGGTGATGCTCGGCGGCGGAGGCTGGACCAAGGAAGCCAGCGACGACATCGCGCGCTTCGCCGCGACATTCGATTTGCCGGTGGCCTGCGCTTTCAGGCGTCAGGACCTGATGGACAACCGCCATGCCAACTACGTAGGCGAGGCCGGCCTGGGCATGAATCCCAAGCTCGCCGCGCGGATAAAAGCCGCCGACCTGATTCTGTCCGTTGGCGCGCGCCTCGGCGAAACGACGACCAACGGATACAGTCTGCTCGATGTGCCTTGCCCGGCGCAAAGGTTTCTTCACGTGCATCCCGACCCCAATGAGTTGGGCCGGGTCTACCAGGCCGAGCTTTCGATTGTTTCGGCGATGGGCGATTTCGCCAGGGCGGCGGCCGCACTGACGCCGGGCCGCAAGATCCCGGCCTGGGGCGAGTGGACGAAGGCGGGCAGGAGCGATTACCTGGAGTTTCTGAAGCCCGAGCCGATGGACGGGAGCGTCAATCTTGGCGAGGTCGTGAAGCATCTGAACGACACTTTGCCTGCGGACAGCATCATCACAAATGGTGCCGGCAACTACACGCTGTGGGTTCAGCGTCACTACCAGTATCGCGGCGTGCGTACACAAATGGCGCCCACGAGCGGAACCATGGGTTATGGCGTTCCCGCGGCGATCGCTTCAAAGGTGGTCTACCCAGGCAAGACCGTGGTGTGTTTTGCAGGCGACGGCTGCTTTCTGATGAATGGGCAGGAATTGGCTACTGCGGTCCAGTATGGCCTGGATCCCGTCTTCATCGTCGTCAACAACGGCATGTACGGCAGCATACGCATGCATCAGGAACGCCATTATCCGCGTCGGGTGCATGGCACGGATCTGGTGAATCCGGACTTCGTCGGCCTTGCAAAATCGTATGGCGCTCATGCCGAACTGGTCGAGCGCACCGAGGACTTTGCGCCGGCATTCGAGCGGGCGCGCGCTTCCGGGCGCGCCGCCCTGCTGGAATTGCGTGTCAGCCAGGAGGCCTTGTCCCCCCGCCTGACGATCTCGGGCTTGCGAGGAGGCTAGGCAAATCGGAAGCCTGATCGATGTCGCGCACGCAGCCCGCGTCGTCGACGTCGATCAGATGCAAGTCCTGTCGATGAGCCGTCAGCACGGACTTTGCTCCGTGCTCGCCTTCGATGGCGCTCAGTTCGGCCAGATATCTTCGATGGAACCACACGGGGTGGCCTCGGTGGCCTTGATGCAAGGGCGCCGCCAGAAGATGCGTCTGGCCGGCCTCCACCAATTTGCTCACGGTCTCGGCATGTATGAAGGGCAGATCCGCCGGCGTGATCAGCCAGCCTCGTGATTGCGCATGCTGCCGCACCGCCCAGGATAGCGTGCTGCCCATGCCGTCCGACGATACGCTGCAAAGCTGCGATGTGATCCCGTGCGCGGCGAGCAGTGCGGCGAGTTCGTGATCTGCGGGGCCCAGCACCACGACGGTGTCGGGCACTACGCTCTGGTAGACCTGTGCCGTGCGCAGGAGCATTGGAACGTTATCTATGGGCTCCAAACGCTTGTCGCGCCCGAAACGTCGGGAGCGTCCTGCCGCCAGGATGATTGCGGTGATGGGCTGCATGGGGTGTTGTGCTATATAGTTGCCTATTTCGCTTGGCCCTGGGCGTGCTAGGGTTAAACTGCTGGCACAAAAAACTGAACAGTGGTGGTCTGGAGTAATTGTAATGAAATTTGCTGAGCTCAAAGCTGGAATGGTGTTCAAGCATCCTCCCGTCATCGTCGACGAAGAAGAGATGCTCGCGTTTGCGAAGGCATACGATCCGCAATGGTTTCACGTCGACAAGGAAGCGGCGCGCGAAGGCCGCTGGGGCGGGCTGATCGGCAGCGGCTGGCTTACTTGCGGCGTGGCCATGCGCATGGCGGCCCAGGCGGTGCTGCAAGATTCGGAATCGTTCGCCTCGCCGGGCGTGGAACGCCTGCGCTGGATCCTGCCGGTACGCCCCGGCGATGCGCTCAGGCTGGAAGCCACCATCGACTCGGTTCGTATTTCATCTTCTCGCGACGACCTGGGCATCATGCGTTGGACCTGGCGCTTGTTCAACCAACGCGATGAGCACGTGTTCGAAGTCGAAGTCACCAGCCTGTTCGACCTGGGGGGTCAGACCCCGAATGGGGTCTGACCCCAGCGCCCGGGCCGGGATCAATCACCCGGGATCAGACCCCATGCGGGGTCTGATCCCAAGCACACCGGTCGGGTCAGATAGCCGGGGTCAGACCCCGTACGGGGTCTGACCCCAAGCCGAGGCAAATCAGAAAAACGCCTGAAGCCCCGTTTGCGCGCGGCCGAGAATCAGCGCGTGCACGTCGTGCGTGCCTTCGTAGGTGTTGACCACTTCGAGGTTCACCAGGTGGCGGGCCACGCCGAATTCGTCGGAGATGCCGTTGCCGCCCAGCATGTCGCGGGCCAGGCGGGCGATGTCCAGCGCCTTGCCGCAGGAATTACGCTTCATGATGGAGGTGATCTCGACTGCTGCCGTTCCCTCATCCTTCATGCGGCCCAGGCGCAGGCAGCCTTGCAGCCCCAGCGTGATTTCGGTTTGCATGTCGGCCAGTTTCTTCTGGATGAGCTGGTTCGCGGCAAGAGGGCGCCCGAACTGCTTGCGGTCGAGCGTGTATTGGCGTGCCGTGTGCCAGCATGCCTCGGCGGCGCCCAGCGCCCCCCAGGCGATGCCGTAGCGCGCGGAATTCAGGCAGGTGAAGGGGCCGCGCAAGCCGGAGACGCCGGGCATCATCTGGTCAGCGGACACTTCCACTTCGTCCATCACGATTTCGCCGGTAATGGATGCGCGCAGGCCGACCTTGCCATGGATGGCGGGTGCCGACAGCCCTTTGGCGCCTTTTTCCAGGATGAAGCCGCGGATCTTGCCGTCGTCGTCGCCGCCCACCACCTTGGCCCATACGACGAAGACATCGGCAATGGGCGAGTTGGTGATCCACATCTTGTTGCCCGTGAGCTTGTAGCCGTCGGCCGTCTTGACGGCGCGGGTTTCCATGCCGTTGGGGTCGGAGCCGTGGTTGGGTTCGGTGAGGCCGAAGCAGCCTATCCATTCGCCGCGCGCCAGCTTGGGCAGGTACTTGCGCTTCTGCTCTTCGCTGCCGAACTCATTAATGGGCACCATGACCAGCGAGGACTGTACGCTCATCATCGAGCGGTAGCCGGAGTCGATGCGTTCGACTTCACGAGCGATCAGGCCATAGCTGACGTAGTTCAGGCCCGCGCCGCCGTATTCTTCCGGTATGGTCGAGCCCAGCAGGCCGAGTTCGCCCATTTCGGCAAAAATCGCCGGATCGGTTTTTTCGTGGCGGAATGCTTCGAGGACGCGGCTGGCAAGCTTGTCTTGCGCGTAGGCTTGCGCTGCGTCGCGCACCATGCGTTCTTCTTCAGTAAGCTGGGAATCCAGCAACAAGGGGTCTTGCCAATGAAAGGAAGGGGCTGCCGACATGTGGGGCTCCGAAATCAGGATGTTCAAGTTAAAAGAATGTGGCGCTGGATGCCTGGGGCCTGCTAACGCTAAAAAACCCTGGGAGCATCATGCCATCATGACTGTGCCGCCAAGGCCTGCTGGCGTATTTTCTCCAGCGTCGTGGTGGGCGAAATGGTTTCCGGGTCGAGCAGGCAGTGCAGGATGGCCGGCTTGCCGCTGGCCGTTGCGCGCTCGAGCGCGGGGGCGAACTGTTCGGTGGTTTCGACACGTTCGCCGTGGCCACCGAAGGCTTGGGCGTAGGCGGCGAAATCCGGATTGTGCAGAGTCGTCGCGGACAGGCGGGCCGGATACTCGCGCTCCTGGTGCATGCGTATGGTGCCGTACATGCCGTTGTCGATGACGAGTACGACGATGGGCAGGTCGTACTGGACGGCTGTCGCGAATTCCTGGCCATGCATCATGAAGCATCCGTCGCCGGCAAAACAGACTACCGTGCGCTCCGGAAAAATGCGCTTGGCGCCAACGGCCGCCGGCAAGCCGTAGCCCATGGAGCCGGAAGTCGGCGCCAACTGGGTGCCGTACTGCGTGAAGGGATGGAAGCGATGCAGCCAGGTCGCATAGTTGCCCGCGCCATTGCACATGATGGCGTCGGGCGGCAGGACGGTGCGCAGATGCGCCATGACCTGGCCCATCTGGAAATTGCCGGGATGGCTGATGCGTAGCGGATCCGTCCAGGCTTCGTAACTGTCCCGCATGCGGGACAGTTCATTTGCCCAGACAGGTGAGGGCTGAGCCAGGTCCAGCGCAGCCAAAGCCTGGGTGAAGGCGGCCGGCGACACATTGATGGCGAGGTCGGCGCGGTAGACGCGATTCAGCTCCTGCGGGTCGGGCTGGACATGGACCAGTGTCTGGCTGGGAACAGGAATGTCCAGCAGGGTATAGCTCTGGCTGGGCACTTCGGACATCCGGCCGCCGATCAGCAGGACGAGGTCCGCTTCCTTGATGTACTGGATGAGCGCCGGATTGCTGCCCAGGCCCACGTCGCCGATGAAGCAGGGGTGATTGGTCGGGAACAGCATCTGGCGCCGGAATTGCACGGCTACCGGCAGCTTGCACGCGGAGGCGGAGTCGGCAAACCTGGCCGCCGCGTCGGCGTCCCAGCGCGACCCGCCAAGAATAGCCACCGGCTTGCGTGCCTTTGCCAGGAGTTGTTCGAGCTCCTTCATCTGTCCGGCCGTGGGCATGCTTTCCACGACTTCGTAATGGGGCGCGTCGGCGACTTCCGCCGTCTCGACCAGCATGTCCTCGGGCAGAGCAATGACGACGGGGCCGGGCCGGCCCGACGTGGCGACATGGAAAGCGCGCGAAATGATTTCGGGGATGCGCTCGACTTGATCGATTTCGGTGACCCACTTTGCCTGGGTTCCGAAGACGGCCCGGTAGTCCATTTCCTGAAAGGCTTCGCGTTCGCGCATGCCGCGCTCGATCTGGCCCACGAACAGGATGAGCGGCGTGGAGTCCTGTGATGATATGTGCACGCCGGCCAGGGCATTCGAGGCGCCCGGCGCCCGCGTCACCATGCAGATGCCCGGCTTGCCGGTGAGTTTGCCATAGGCGTCCGCCATCATGGCCGCCCCACCTTCCTGGCGGCACACGGTGACTTGTATGTCCTGGTCATGCAGGCCGTCCAGCACGGCCAGGTAGCTTTCGCCCGGCACGCAGAATACGTGCTCGACGCCCTGGGCGACCAGTTGATCGACCAGAATGTGGCCGCCGATGCGGGGCCGCAGTGTGGTATTGGGACGCTTGTTCATAGGTGGAAGGATAATGTGCGTTGCTTGCACAACGCAATTGATAAAATTGCACAATGTCTTGCTTATTACGCAAGACGTCATCACGGCTCAATAGCCGATTCTACTGTCCCAGCCACCGGAGCGAAACAACATGAGAAACGGAGTGCCTAACCTGGGCGCCCTGCAGGCTTTCGAGGCCACGGCGCGGCTGGGGTCGTTTTCACGCGCGGCGGAAGAGCTTTCGCTGACGCACAGCGCCGTTTACCGTCAAGTGACGGGACTGGAAGAGCGTCTTGGCGTGCAATTGCTGACCCGGGTGCGGCGCCGCGTTGCGCTCACCGATGCGGGTGCGGAGTATGCGGCGCGCGTGCGGCACCACCTGGAGCAGCTCGAAAAGGACACCTTTGGATTGATTTCGCGCGCCGCGCTGGGCCGCAGCCTCCATATCGCCGTGCTGCCCACGCTGGCGACCACCTGGCTGCTGCCCAGGCTGGCGGACTTCCAGTCCAGGCACGGCGATATATCGGTCAGCCTGTCCGCGCGGACATTGCCTTTTCAGTTCAAGGACCATCCCTTCGATGCCGCCATCTATCATGCCGACCGGCCATGGCCGCAAACGGCCGGCATCAAGCTTTTCGATGAAGGCGAACTATTGCCGGTCTGTGTCCCCGAGCTGCTCGGCTCGGACGGCGACGCCAAGGCCACGCTGGCGGGCCTGCCGCATCTTCACATGCTGTCCCGCCCCGATGCCTGGCGCTTCTGGTACGAGGCGCAAGGCTGGGAATACCTGCCCTCCATCAGCGCGGGCCCGCGCTACGAACTCTTCACGATGACGCTGGCCGCCGTGCATGCCGGATTGGGAGTCGCGTTGATACCGAGATTCCTGGCGCAGGACGAGCTCGATGCCGGCAGGCTGGTCATGCCCGCGCAGGGCGTGCTGAAAGTCAAGGAGGCGTATTTTTTTAGTTATCCTATGGCGGGGGAGCAATCGGACGCTTTGTTGGCGTTCGAAGCCTGGCTGGCAGGCCTCTCATTGCCGGGAAGGGAAGCCGAATGAAAATGTCGACGCGTCGTATTGCTTGCGTGTGGCCCGCTTGGGGCGGAAGGCGCCGATGGACCGGTGCGCTGATGCTGGCCTGCGCAACGCTGGTGAGCGCTTGTACGGCCTTGCCGCCTGCCAAGGAGGACATCCATCCCGAAGGCGGTTCCGGGTTCACCGAGCGGGAGCTGGCGTTCGCGCAGCGCTACATGGTCAGCACGGCCAATCCCCTGGCAACCCGGGCCGGCTTGCAGATGTTGTCAGCCGGCGGTAGCGCTACCGACGCGGCAATCGCGGCGCAGCTGGTGCTGGCCTTGGTCGAGCCTCAATCCTCGGGCATAGGCGGCGGTGCGTTCGCCATCAGCTTCGACGCCGGCAACAATCGGCTTCGAAGCTGGGACGGTCGCGAAACCGCCCCCGCGGCCGCACGCGGCGACCGCTTCATGAAGGCCGGGAAAACCATTCCCTTCTGGGATGCCGTGAACAGCGGCCGCTCGGTGGGCACGCCAGGCTTGTTCAGCATGCTTTGGCTGATGCATGGCGAGCAGGGCCGCTTGCCCTGGGAGCGCCTGTTCGAGCCGGCAGTCTCGATTGCAGAAAAGGGCTTTGCCGTTTCTCCCAGGCTGCATACGCTTCTCGAAGGCAATCAGGACCTGCGCCGCCAGCCAGCCGCGGCGGCGTATTTCTACGAGGAAACGGGCGAGGCTTTGCCTGTGGGCCGGGTGGTGCGCAACCTTCCGTTTGCCCAGGTGCTGCGCGCCGTGGCAAAAGAGGGGCCTTCCGCCTTCTACGAGGGGCCGGTGGCAAAAAGCATCGCTGCTGCCGTCGCCTCGCATCCGGTCCCGGGCGATCTCAGCCTGGACGATCTGCGAAACTACCGTGCCAAGGAGCGCGACACCTTGTGCATGCCCTATAAGGTCTATACGCTGTGCGGCGTCCCGCCGCCGAGCGCGGGGCCGCTGGCCGTGATGCAGATCCTGGGCATTCTGTCGCATACGCCCATTGCCGGCCTTGCGCCCGATTCGCTCGCGGCGGTCCATCTTTTCTCCGAGGCGGGCAAGCTGGCGTTTGCGGACCGGGACTTCTACGCCGCCGATCCCGACTTCCAGGATGTTCCTGCGAAAGCCATGCTGGATCCCACTTATCTCAAGCTGCGGGCCTCCCTGATTTCGCCTGACCACAGCCTGGGCAAGGCGCCGCCCGGCGATCCCGCGGCCATGCTGGCGCGGCGGGGCCGGGATAATGCTCCCGAGCGTCCGTCCACCACACACATCGTGGCCGTCGACGGCGACCGCAATGTGGTGTCGATGACGAGCTCCATCGAATCTGCATTCGGCAGCAAGATATTCGTGAACGGCTTCCTGTTGAACAACCAGTTGACCGACTTCTCGCTTTCGGATGTGGATGCCCAGGGCAGGCCGGTGGCCAACCGCGTCGAGCCGCGGAAGCGCCCGCGCAGCTCCATGGCGCCCATGCTGGTCTTGCAGGACGGCCGCCCTGTGATGGCCATAGGCTCGCCGGGCGGGTCGTCCATCATCAATTATGTCGCCAAGACGCTGCTGGGTACGCTGGATTGGGGGCTGGATATCCAGCAGGCCATCAATCTGCCCAATCGCGGCAGCCGCAACAGCTTTACCGAGCTGGAAAAAAACACGCCCCTGGGCAGCCTGGCTCCGGCCCTGCGCGAGATGGGGCACGAGGTTCGGGAGATCGAGTTTCCCAGCGGGCTGCAGGGCGTCGTGATAACGAAGGACGGCCTTCAGGGCGGCGCCGATCCGCGCCGCGAAGGGCTGGCCGCAGGACGTTAAGGGAAGGGGTCAGACCCCATTTGTGCCGCGAGGGGCTAGCCGCAGGACGTTAAGGAAAGGGGTCAGACCCCATTCGGGGTCTGACCCCAAGTCTGCCCCGGTCGTTGAGCCGGGGTCAGACCCCGAATGGGGTCTGACCCCTAGCCCTTTACTTGAACACCACCGTTCTTTGCCCGTTCAGCAATATCCGGTGTTCGACGTGCCAGCGCACCGCCCGCGCCAGGACCAGGGATTCGACGTCGCTGCCGACCTGGGTCAGGTCGTGGGCGCCCATCGAGTGATCGACCCGCTCGATGTCCTGTTCGATGATGGGTCCCTCGTCCAGGTCGGCCGTCACGTAATGGGCGGTCGCACCGATGATCTTCACGCCGCGCGTATGCGCCTGGTGATAGGGACGGGCGCCCTTGAAGCTGGGCAGGAAGCTGTGATGAATATTGATCGCGCGCCCCGTCAGTTTCTGGCACAGGTTGTCCGACAGGATCTGCATGTACCGGGCAAGCACCACCAGATCGACATTCTCTTTTTCGACCAGATCGAGAATCTGCTGCTCTTGCTGCGGCCGCGTTTCGCCGGTCACGGGCAGGTGATGAAAGGGAATGCGGTAGGCCGCCGCCATGCGCGCATAGTCCGTGTGGTTCGACACGATGCCGGCGATCTCGACAGGAAGCTGGCCGCTGTGCGTGCGGAACAAGAGATCGTTCAGGCAGTGGCCCTGACGGCTGACGAGAAGCAGCAGCCTGCTCTTGCGCTGTGCGTCGTAGATTTGCGCCTGCATGGCGAAACGCTGCGCCACCGTGGAAAACGATTGCTCGAGCGCATCCACGCTCATGGCCGAGGGCAGCATGAAATGCACCCGCAGGAAGAATCTTTCGGTTTCCAGGTCTCCGAATTGTTGGGCGTCGATGATGTTGCCGTCCAGTCCCAGCAGCCAGCCGCTTACGTTGTGGACGATGCCGGTGCGGTCGGGACAGGAGAGCGTGAGGATATAGTCGTTCATGGCCTTTGAATGTTGCTATGGGGCTTGATGAAGGGCTTCGTGTGCTTCCCGGGCTATGGCCAGGCAGGCGGTGAGACCGGGAGACTCGATGCCGAAAAGATTGATCAGGTTCGGGACGCCATGAGTGGCCGGGCCGGCAATCATGAAGTCTGCGGCGGGGGCGTCGGGTCCCACGATCTTGGGGCGGATGCCGGTATAGCCGGGATTCAGGGCGCCGTCCGGGAGGTCGGGCCAATAGCTGCGCACTGCGCCGTAGAATACCTCGGCGCGGGCCGGATCCAGCGTGTAGTCCTCGCCGTCCACCCATTCCGTGTCGGGGCCGAACTTCGCCTGCCCGCCCAGGTCCAGCGTCAGGTGCACGCCCAGTCCCGCATGGCTGGGCATGGGATAGATCAGGCGCTGGAAGGGCGAGCGACCGGCCAGCGTGAAATAGCTCCCCTTGCAATAATAGGCGTCGGGTATGAGCGTTGCAGGCTGCCCCAGAAGACTGCGCGCCACCTTCGGCGCCGAAAGGCCGGTGGCGTTGATCACGCAATTGGCGGTCAGCGCCATCTCTTCGTCGCCTTCGAATTCCAGATGGAACTCGCCGGACTCCAGTATCCGGCCTTGCTTGAAGCGGGTGTGGAAGACGCATTGGGCGCCACGGTTCTCCGCGTCGCCTTGCAGCGCCAGCATGAGGGCATGGCTATCGACGATGCCGGTTGACGGCGACACGAGCGCCGCATCGCAGCGCAGGGCGGGTTCCAGCCGCCGGGCTTCCTCTCCGCTGATGCGGTACAGGTCATCGACGTGGTTCAGCTTTGCGCGTTCGGCGATCTCATCCAGCCGGGCGCTTTGTTCCGGCGACGCCGAAACGATGAGCTTGCCCAACCGTTTATACGGAATGCCGCGCTCTTCGCAATAGGCGTACAGCATGTCCTTGCCGCTCACGCACAGCCGTGCCTTCAAACTCCCTTGCGGATAGTAGATCCCGGCGTGGATGACTTCGGAATTGCGCGAGCTGGTGCCGGTGCCGATGGCTTCGGTGGCTTCGACGATCAATACATCGCGTCCGGACAGGGCGAGTTCGCGAGCAATCGCCAGGCCGACGACGCCGGCGCCCAAAACGACGCAGTCTATATCTGCTGCCATAGTGTGTGTGCCTTGCTGGGTGGAAACGGTGAGCCCCTATGTGCTGGATAGAGGTTCTGTGGAAGGAGTCAGATCGAAATCGCCGGCATGGTAGACCAGGGGCTGGCTGAAGTTGCGATGGCAACGCTCGACCTGTCCGATGAATATGATGTGGTCTCCGGCCTCATGCTGCGTGAGGTTGTAGCACTCGAACCAGGCAGCGCATTCGGGTTCGTCCAGCATGAGGGTGCCTCCGGGGGCCCGCGACAGCGCGACGCCGTCGAATCGCTGGGCTTGGGGCCCATACGCAAAGCGTTTCGCCAGCTGAAGCTGCGTCGACGACAGCACGTGGACGACGTAGCGGCGAGCATGAAGATAATGCCGCAATGAGCTTGCCGACTTGGTCAGCGACCAGAGAATCATGGGAGGGTCCAGCGACACCGAATTGAACGAGCTGATCGTCAGGCCCAGAGGGCGGGCGTCCGGAGCGGTTTCAGTCGTAATGACCGTGACGCCGGTGGCGAAACGGCCCAGGGCGGAGCGGAAAAAGCGCGCGTCGAAATCGGCTGGAATGGCAGTCATGCGAATGGGAATCCCGCAGGCTCAAGGCGCGAGCCGTGACTTGATCCAGGACTTGTCTTCCAGTTTGAAAACGAGCCGGTCATGCAGCCGGGAAGGGCGCCCCTGCCAGAATTCGACATAGTCGGGCCGCAGACGATAGCCCCCCCAGTGATCGGGCCGGGAAGGGTCGTCGCCGAGCGTGCGCGTGAGTTCGATCGTACGGGCTTCGAGGTCGACGCGCGTGATGGGCTGGCTTTGGGGCGACACCCAGGCGCCGATGCGCGAACCTAACGGGCGGCTGCGATAGTACTCGTCGGATTCCTGCGCCGAGGTCTTTTCGATGCGGCCTTCGATCCGTACTTGGCGTTCGAGGGACGGCCAGAAGAAAAGCAGGCTGGCGTATGGGTTGCCGGCCAATTCCCGGCCTTTGCGCGACGAATAATTGGTGAAGAAGACGAAGCCGTCCTGGTCGAACCCTTTCAGCAGCACGATGCGTGCGGATGGGCGGCCGTCCAGCGGAGTGGTCGCGAGCGTCATGGCGTTGGGTTCGGGGACGCCGGCCTTGAGTGCATCGTTGAACCAAAGGGTGAACTGCTCGAATGGATTGGCGGCCAGGGACGCCTCGAGAAGTTCGAACTTTTCGTAGCTCTGGCGGATATCGGCAACGGACATGATGGCGAGAAAATGGAAACCAGTTGATAGTGTACCGGAACCGGTGCCGCTGCGACGGCCTCAGTGCGCCGGCTGGGCTTCCCGCAATTGCCGGACGAGCGCCTGCAGGCGTTTGTCGTGGATGTTCGATCGCTGCAGGGCTTGCGCCGTTTCAAGCACATACTCCACGCAAGGACCGTAGCTTCCGTGGGCATTGCGCACGATCTGCAGCAAGCGGTCGGTCGGCAGGTCGCGCACGTAGGCGTCGGTATTGCGGTTCATGGTGAACGCCAGCGCAGTGACGGGGCCGTCGTCGGTTCGGCAGCCGAGCCATTTGGGCAGGTAGGCGCCGCTGGGCATTTCGCGCCGCCACAGCGCCTCCATGGTGTGCGGCACCTCGCACGCCGGGATGCGGAACGCCATGCCCCGGCAGGAACCGCCGTTGTCCAGCCCGAAAACCAGTCCCGGCCGGTCCGGCGTACCGCGGTTCACGCGCGACCACAGGCACAGTGCCCTATGGTAGCCATGCAGCAGGGCGATGCGCTTTTCGATATAGTCGAACTCCGGACGCCAGATCAGCGAGCCGTAACCGTATACCCAGACATCCTGATCTTCCTGCCACTCGGCAAGCGATGCCTGCAGTGACGCGTGGCGCTCGGCTTCGGTAAGGAGGCGGAAGTTGCTGGGCGCCGGCATGGCATGCGGATCGGGGGTAAAAACGGTGTTCACTTTGTGCGCGTCTCCGGTCATTGAAGGGAATGGCCTTATTTTAAGCCAGTCCGCCTTTGCCTTCCGCCGGCCTTTCGGCAGTGTCGTTTTTTTGACATGATGGTGTGCAAGCGTGGCGCGGGCCTGCGTGTACACTTCACTCATGGCCACCTCGTGGTGCCGTCAGTCCTGTTTTGAGCAAGCCATGTCCGATTCCCATTCCATTGATTTTCAACGCCGTTTTGGCGGGCTCGAGCGCCTGTTCGGCCCGTCCAGCCTGGAACTCCTTCGCGGGGCGCATGTCGTGGTGGCCGGCATCGGAGGCGTGGGATCATGGTGCGCGGAGGCGCTGGCGCGATCTGGAGTGGGCGGCATCACGCTTGTCGACCTGGACCACATTGCGGAATCCAACGTCAACCGGCAACTGCATGCGCTGACCGATACGCTCGGCCAGGCCAAGGTGGTCGCCATGGCGCAGCGCATTCGCGGCATCAATCCGGGATGCCGGCTCGGCATGGTCGATGACTTCGTCAGTCCCGAGAACGTGGCGGAACTGCTTCCGCCGGACGCCGGCATGATCATCGACTGCACGGACCAGGCCGCTGCAAAAGTGGCGATGATACTCGAGGCCCGCAACCGGCGTATTCCCATCGTGGTGTGCGGCGGCGCGGGCGGCAAGACCAACCCCTTGGCGCTAAGGGCCGGCGACCTGTCGACGGCCGTCAACGACGCGCTGTTGTCGAAGTTGCGCAACACGCTCCGGCGCAGGCATGGTTTTCCGCGCGCGGCGGATCATGCCGGGAAGGCGCGAAAGCGCATCCCCAGGATGGGCGTGCGTGCCTTGTGGTTCGATCAGCCCGCCCTGCTGCCCGAACTCTGGACGACTGCACTGGACACGGATGCGTCCGGCGCGCGGCCCGAAACAGGCGAATTGGCTGCGCGCGCACCCGGGGCGGCAGCCTTGCAGGGCTTGTCTTGCGCGGGCTATGGCTCGGCCGTGACCGTTACGGCTCCCATGGGGATGGCGGCGGCCAACGAAGCCATACAGTGGGTGCTCAGCGGTCGCTTTCCGGGCTGACGTCGATTTCCCGGCGCTTGCGTATGACGAGTTCGTCGATTTCCAGGCGATGGATGCGGGCCCGGCCGATCTTCAGCCTGCCGATTGCCATGGCGCCGATGGCGAGCGCACCGATTGCCAGGGCGCCAACGGCCACGGCGCCCATTGCTTTGGCGCCTACCGCCGATGCGCCGGTACGCGTGATGGAGCGGTTTTTTTCGAACATGCTCATTCCTTGGGTTTTTAGCGTCAACCGTTAACGGGCTCTAGTCGTCGGGCAGGGTAAGCGTGCCTTCCAGGTACTGCACGCAATTGCCGGACACATGAACCCGGTCTCCGTCCACCCTGCAGAAGAGTTCGCCCGACCGGCGCGATGCCTGGAGTGCCGAGAGTTCGTTCTTGTTGAGCCGTTCCGCCCAGTAGGGGGCCAGCCCCGCATGGATGGAGCCCGTAACGGGGTCTTCCTCGCCGCCGTTGGCCGGCCAGAAATAACGCGAAGCAAAATCATGGGTATCCCCCGGCGCTGTGACGGCGACATCCAGCGGAGCCAGTTTCTTCAGGACTTCCAGCCGCGGAACGACCGCGCGCACCTGTCTTTCGTTCTGGTACACGGCGATGTATGCCTGCTGATTGCGCAGGATGGCCGCCGGCATGATCGTCAGGCCGTCGAGCAAGGCCGCGGGCGGCTGCGTTACCGGTTGCGGCGCCCGATTCGGAAAGCTCATTTCTATCAGGCCCGAATCCAGACGCGTGGCGATGATTTCGCCCACCGCCGCGGCATGGAAGCGTATCGGTGATGTTGCCATGTCGTACTTCAGCATGACGAAGGCGGAGGCCAGGGTCGCATGTCCGCAGAAGGCGACTTCGGTGAGGGGCGAGAACCAGCGTATGTGAAAGCGTTCATCGGCTTCGCGCACGAAGAATGCGGTTTCCGACAGATTGTTCTCGGCCGCGATGGCCTGCATGGCCGCGTCGGGCAGCCAGGTGTTCAGGGGCACGACCGCCGCGGGATTCCCCTTGAAGGCCGTGCTGGTGAACGCATCGATATAAAAGATGGAGAGCTTCATGAAGGGGACTCCATGGGGTCGTTGGCGGCGCGCCGTCAGCCGCGCGCCGGCGTTGCCAGCCCTTTGACGACGGCGGGCCGGGCGAGAAAGCCGTCGAGGGCGCGTTGCACGTTGCGGAAGTCTTCATAGCCGACGAGCTGACCGGCATCGTAGAAACCCACCAGATTGCGCACCCAGGGAAAGATGGCGATGTCGGCGATGGTGTAGTCATTGCCCATCAGCCAGTCGCGTCCGTCGAGACGCTGGTCGAGCACACCCAGCAGTCGCCGGGATTCGGCGACATAGCGGTCGCGCGGGCGCTTGTCGTCGTAGTCCTTTCCGGCGAACTTGTGGAAGAAGCCCAGTTGGCCGAACATGGGCCCGATGCCGCCCATCTGGAACATGAGCCATTGAATGGTTTCGTATCTGCCCGCCGGGTCGTCGGGCAGGAAGCGGCCGGATTTTTCCGCCAGGTAGATCAGGATGGCGCCGGACTCGAAAAGCGCCAGCGGTACGCCGCCCGGCCCTTGAGGATCGAGGATGGCGGGGATCTTGTTATTGGGATTGAGCGACAGGAACTCGGGCGAATTCTGGTCGTTGGTATCGAAGCTGACCAAGTGGGGTTCGTAGGGCAGCCCCGTTTCCTCGAGCATGATGGACGCCTTGACCCCATTGGGCGTGGGCAGCGAATAAAGCTGGATGCGATCCGGATGCCGGGCCGGCCATTTGCGCGTGATGGGGAAAGAGGAAAGATCGGTCATGTCGGGTCCTTGTCTTCGAGCTCATTACATACTATGGCCGCATCCAGCCATCCGCGCAAGGCGTTGGAAACCCGCAGCGCGGGCGCGCGCAGCAAGTCCCCACGGGATATTACCGCCTCGCGCACCCAGCCTCGTTCCAGCAGATGCCTGCGCTGCACGCCGGGCAGGGCGCCGCAGGCTATCGGCGGGGTGAGCCAGGTGCCCGCATCGTCCCGCACATAAATATTGCTCCGGCTGCCTTCGCAGGCTTCGTCCTTGTCGTTGCAGTACAGCACATCGAAGCAAGCGGGATGCTCGCTCAGCCATCGCTGGGCTTCTGCGTACCAGGGGCGATGCGTGGTCTTGTGCCGCAGCCAGGGGCCGTCGGCCCGCAAGGGCGTTGCCGCCAGGTACAGGGAAACGGGCTGCTTGGTGGCCGGCAGTATCGATGCTTCGAGCGTGTGAGTGCCGTCGGCATCCAGCAGCAGCCGCAGCCGGTGGGCAGTTCCCGCATCGAGCGCTGAAACGCATTGCCGGATGGCCGACCGCAGTGCTTCTTCGGGGAAAACATAGGCCAGCTCACGGCAGGAGGCTTCGAGCCGGCGCATATGAAGGTCCAGCAAAGGCATGGCGCCGGATTCGACGCGCATTGTTTCGATGAGCTGGATGTTCATGCGGTCTCCGGGGGCTGGTTGAGAATGCGCGCCTTCCAGTGGCACTCCTGCCATTCTTGTTCGGGATCCGAATCATGGACTATGCCGCCGCCCACTCCGAAGACGCCGTTGCGTTCATTGTGCATTTCCAGGCTGCGGATCGCAACGTTCAGGGAGCAGTCGCCATCGGGAGACAGCCATCCTACGCTGCCGCAGTAAATGCCCCGTTCCGCCGCTTCGAGCTGCCGGATCTTATGCATGGCGGCGATCTTGGGCGCGCCGGTGATGGAGCCGCAGGGAAACAGGGCGCGCAGCAGTTCTTCCAGGGATACGCCGGGGGCGCGGGCCGTGATGGTGGAGGTCATCGTCCAGACCGAGGGGTAGCGTTCCAAAGAGAAAAGGGCATCCACGTTGACCGACCCCGGCGTGGCGATACGCCCCAGGTCGTTGCGCAGCAGATCGACGATCATCAGGTTCTCGGCCCGGTCCTTTTCGCTGTTCTTCAGTGCGACGGATGCCTGCGCGTCCAGAACCGGATCGGCATGCCGCGGGGCCGTGCCCTTCATGGGCCTGACGGTGAGCATATCGCCGCGGCGCTCCAGGAACAATTCGGGCGAGAACGAGAGTATGCGTCGTGCGCCATCCTCGACATAGGCGCAGTGCGCGGCGGGGTGGCTGCCGGCGATAGCGCGGTACAGTGTTTCCGGAGGCAAGGCCGATTCGACGGAGATGGGAAAGGTGAAGTTCACCTGATAAAGGTCTCCCCGGGCGATTGCGGCGCGAATGTCGCCGATGCATGCCTGGTAGTCCCGTTTCCTGATGCCCGGCTGTGCCCGGAATATCGGGGGCTTGCCATGGTGCGCCGGCCATATCGGTACGGCGGCCATCTGTTCGTAGACGAGTGCGGTGAGCCTGGGCCGGGGCGCGTCGGCTGGCGAAGGCTGGAGGCTCGCCAACGGCTGCGCCTCGAAGGCCGGCTCCAGCCATTCGCCCAGCTCGTAGTCGAGCAGCAATGCAAGCCACAGGCCTTGCTTCTGTGCAGCCTCGATCTCTGCGAAAGCTTTCGCCAGCTCATCCTTGCCGTGAGCGCGGATGGCGTGGCGAAAGCCGCGCATCTCCCCTGCCTGCCCGGTCAGGCGATTCTCGAAACGGCATTGGCTCATTGCTGCGACGATTTCATGAAGGTATCCAGCACCGCGCCGGTATGGGACTTTTCCTTCAGGCTGATCACATGTTCCGGCGAACCCTGCGCCACCAGACGGCCGCCGCCGCTTCCGCCCTCGGGACCCAGGTCCACGATCCAGTCCGCTTCCGCGATGACGTCCAGGTTATGCTCGATGACCACGACGGTGTTGTCCGCATCCACCAGCCGGTGCAGCACATGGATGAGTTTCTCGACGTCCGCGACCGACAGGCCCACGGTGGGTTCGTCCAGCACGTACAGGGTATGCGGGATGCGGGACGCGCGGCCGGTCTTGATCAGGCCGTCCGTCAAGCGCGCCTTGGCCAGTTCGGTGACGAGCTTGATGCGCTGCGCTTCGCCGCCCGACAGCGTAGGCGAGGGCTGGCCCAGCGTAAGATAGCCCAGCCCCACGTCCTGCATCAACTGCAGGATGCGGGAAATGCGGGAGTGCGCCGAGAAAAACTCGACCGCCTCGTCGACTTCCATCTTCAGCACTTCGCCGGCGCTTTTGCCTCGCCAAGTCACGTTCAGCGTATCCTTGTTGAAGCGCTCGCCATTGCAGCCGTCGCATGGCACTTTAACGTCGGGCAGGAAGCTCATTTCCAGCGTGCGCATGCCCTGTCCCTCGCAGATCGGGCAGCGGCCCTCGCCGGTATTGAAGGAAAAGCGCGCCGCCGTCCAGCCCCTGATGCGGGCTTCTCGGGTATCGGCAAACAGCTTGCGCACGTCGTCCCAGAATCCCACATAGGTGGCGGGGCAGGAGCGTGGCGTCTTGCCGATCGGGGTCTGGTCCACTTCGAGCACCCGGTCTATCCGTTCCCAGCCCTCGATATCGACGCATCCATGCCAGGACGGCGCCTTGCGCTGGGAAACCGCCTGAGCCAGGTTGTCGAGCATGACGTCACGGGCCAATGTGGACTTGCCCGATCCCGACACGCCGGTGACGACGCTGAGCCGTCCGACTGGCAAGGCGGCGTCCACGTTGCGCAAGTTATGGAGGTGCGCGCCCCGCACCTGGATCATCGGTGCGTCCTCGGCGACGGGCCGGCGTGGCTGCAGCGGGTGGACCAGCGGATGCTTGAGATAGCGTCCGGTGACGGATGCGGGATTCTCCATGACTTCCTGGGCAGTGCCCTGCGCCACGATCATGCCGCCCCGGATACCGGCGCCCGGGCCCACATCGATGATGTGCGATGCGCGCCGTATGGTGTCTTCGTCATGCTCGACCACCACGAGCGTGTTTCCGTTTCCTTCGAGCGAGGCCAGCGCGTTGAGCAGGATCTGGTTGTCGCGCGCATGCAGTCCGATGGTGGGTTCGTCCAGCACATAGCACACCCCCTGCAGATTGGAACCCAGCTGGGCGGCGAGCCGTATGCGTTGCGCCTCGCCGCCCGACAGCGTTGGCGCGGCGCGATCGAGCGCCAGGTAGCCCAGGCCGACTTCCTGCATGAAATTCAGCCGGCCCCGGATTTCCGTGAGGATGTCGCGGGCGATTTCGCCTTCCCGTCCAGGCATGACCAGGCCGGTGAAGAAGGAACGCGCATCGGAGACCGGCATGGACGCAAGCTCCGCGATCGATTTCTCACGCCAGCGGAACGCACGCGACACAGGATTGAGGCGCTCGCCATGGCAGCTGGCGCAGGGTTCGGTGCTGCCTTCGTACCAGGCGTTCCAGGCGGTTTCCTCGCCGGTCTGCTCGGCATCGAAGCCGGTCAGCTGCAGGCCGGTGCCGAAACAGCTGTGGCACCATCCATGCTTGGAGTTATACGAAAACATGCGCGGGTCGGGTTCGGGAAAGCTCGTGCCGCAACTGGGGCAGGCGCGCTTGACCGAGAAATGACGCTGCGTGGCGCTTCCGTTCGCCAGACCGCCATCGCGGCGTTCAGCCAGCGTCTGTGCGTTGTCAGGCGTCAGGTCGATGAGCACGCTCATGCTTCCTTGGCCATGTTCGAGGGCGGTGCTAACCGCCGAGCGCAAACCCGCTTCCGCCCCCGGATCGACCACCATATCGGCAATGGGCAGTTCTATGGTGTGCTCTTTATAGCGATCCAGCCGTGGCCAGGGCGAAACGGGGATGAAGTCGCCGTCCACGCGCAGGTGGGTGTGTCCCTTGCCGGCGGCCCATTTGGCCAGATCGGTGTAATACCCTTTGCGCGCCGTCACCAGGGGGGCCAATATGCCGATATGACGGCCCTTGTACTCGCGCATGATCTGGGCAACGATCTGTTCGGGCTTCTGCGGCTCCACCGCGACCTTGCAGTCCGGGCACATCTGCGTGCCCAGCTTGACATACAGCAAGCGCAGAAAGTGATGAATCTCGGTCATCGTGGCGACGGTGGACTTCCGTCCGCCGCGGCTGGTGCGCTGTTCGATCGCGACGGTGGGCGGTATGCCGTAGATGGCATCCACGTCCGGCTTGCCGGCGGGCTGCACGATGGCGCGCGCATAGGCATTCAGTGACTCGAGATAGCGGCGCTGCCCTTCGTTGAACAGTATGTCGAATGCCAGAGTCGATTTGCCCGACCCGGATACGCCGGTAATGACGGTGAAGGTATCGCGCGGGATGCTGACGTTGATGCCTTTCAGATTGTGCTCGCGCGCATTCAGTATCTCTATGTTGTGTTGAGCCGCGCCTGCTGCCTGATAGTCGGCGGCGGGCTCAGCCAGCTGCCGCGCCTGCTGCGATTTCTCTTCGTAGACGATGGCGCTGGTGTATTCAGCCAGCGCCATGCCCGTGTGGGATTCAGGGTTGGCCATAAGCTGTTCGGGCGTGCCCACGCCAACGACTTGTCCGCCCGCGTCGCCGCCTTCCGGGCCCAGGTCGATCAGCCAGTCCGCCGCCCGTATGACGTCCAGATTGTGTTCGATGATCAGCAGCGAGTGGCCGGCGCCCAGGAGCTTGCGGAAAGCGCGCATGAGCCGGGCCACGTCGTCGAAATGCAGGCCGGTCGTCGGCTCGTCGAACAGGAACAGGCTGCCCTTCTTGGCCACCCGGGCGGACGAAATGCCGCTGCGGGCCGCAGCCGCCAGATGGCCCGCCAGTTTCAGCCGCTGGGCTTCGCCGCCGGACAGGGTGGGAACGGGCTGCCCCAGGCGCAGATATTCCAGCCCGACATCGGCCAGCGGCGCGAGGCCCCACTGCACGTCGCGCAGACCGCTGAAGAATTCCAGTGCTTCGTTGACGGTCATCTCCAGCACTTGGTCGATCGATGCGCTTTTGCCCAGATGTTCGACCTTGACTTCCAGTATTTCGGGCCGGAAGCGCTTGCCGTCGCAGTCGGGGCAGCGCAGATAGACGTCCGACAGAAACTGCATCTCGACATGCTCGAAGCCGGTCCCGCCGCAAGTCGGGCAACGGCCGTCGCCCGTGTTGAAGCTGAAGGTGCCGGTCGTGTAGCCGCGTTCACGGGCGAGCGGCGCCTGGGCGAAAAGCTTGCGTATGGCGTCGAATGCGCCCACGTAGCTGGCGGGATTGGACCGTGCCGTCTTGCCGATGGGCGTCTGGTCGACGAGCACCACGTCGGCCACTTGCTCGGCGCCCAGCAGGCGGTCGTGCTCGCCCGGTGCTTCGGTGGGCTTGCCCTGACGCTTGAGCATGGCGGGGTAGAGCACATCCTGGATCAGGGTGGATTTGCCCGAGCCGGATACACCCGTCACGCAGACCAGGCGGCCCAACGGAATCGAGATGGAAACGTTCTTGAGATTGTTGGCGCGGACGCCTTCCAGCAGCAGCTTCGGCGTGTTGTCCGCAACGGGCATGGGCCGAGGGGCTTCCACTTTGAGCCGTCCGCCCAGGTAGTTGCCGGTCAGCGTGCCGGCCGCGCGCAGGGCATCGGGCGTGCCGTCGAAGACCACCCGCCCGCCGCGTTCTCCGGGACCCGGGCCCATGTCCAGGATCCTGTCGGCGGCGACCATGACTTGCGGATCGTGCTCGACGACGACCAGCGTATTGCCATTGGCGCGCAGCCTGTGCATGATCTCCACCACGCGGTGCATGTCGCGCGGGTGCAGGCCGATGGACGGCTCGTCAAGCACGAACAGCGTGTTCACCAGCGAAGTGCCCAGCGCGGTCGTAAGATTGATGCGCTGGACCTCGCCGCCGGAAAGCGTGCGGCTTTGACGATCCAGCGACAAGTATCCCAACCCGACGTCGCAAAGAAATTTCAGGCGGCTGCGCACTTCGTTCAGCAGCAGGTCTATGGCGGCATCCATGGCGCCGCCGAAGCTGATTTCCAGGAAATAATCGCGCACGCGCTCGATGGGCAGGCGCATCAGGTCGTGGATGCTCAGGCCAGGCAAGGCATCGAGTTGCTCTCGGCTCCAGTCGGCATGGACGGGCCGGAATCGCGGATAGCCGTTCTCGGTCTCGTTGTGCGCCGTGTTGCCGAGCCGCCACAGCGTGGCGTCGGGCTTGAGCCGCGAACCGCCGCAGGCGGGGCAGGGGGTGTAGCTGCGGTACTTGGACAGCAGCACTCGCACATGCATCTTGTACGCGCGCGATTCGAGCCAGTCGAAGAAGCGCTGCGCGCCATACCATTGGGTCTTCCATGCGCTGGGACCGCCCTTCCAGTCGGGCGTGCCGCCGACGACCCAGCCTTTTTCGCGGTCATCGAGCTGGTCCCAAGGAGTGTCCAGGCGCACATCGGCGGCGCCGGCGTACTGCTCCATCTCCGTCTGGCATTCCTTGTAGCTGGCTGTTTGCCAGGGCTTGACGGCTCCGCCGCGCAAGGTCTTCTTTTCGTCGGGCACGACCAAGCCATAGTCGATGCCCATGACGCGGCCGAAGCCGCGGCATGATTCGCAGGCCCCGAGCGGCGAATTGAATGAGAATGTACTGGGCAGCGGTGTGCTGTATTCGATATTGCAATGTGCGCAATGGAGCCGATTGCTGAAGCGCCAGACGGTTTCCTGCTTGCCGGACTCCTCCGATTCGGGCATGGCGTGAATGGCGATGTGTCCGTCGCCTTGCCGCAGCGCGGTGTCGAGGGCTTCCATGACGCGTTCGGGCTCGGCGCTGCCGTAGCGGAAGCGATCCTGGACCACATGCAGCACCCGCAGCGTCTCTGACTTGGCTTGCTGCTTTTTCTTCGTCTTGCCGGCATGGGGCGTGGGCGTGTGCGTCCGCGTTTCTTCGTGGTGAACGCGCGTGTAGCCTTGCTGTTCCAGGAAGCCGCGCACTTCCTCTTCCGTATAGTTCGACGGGATCGCAATGGGGAAGGTAATGACCAGTCTGGGATCGCCGTCCTGGGCCAGCGTAGCCAGCTGCTGCGCGATTGATTGCGCATTGTCCCGCTGCACGCGTCTGCCGCAGCATCGGCAATGCAGGTGGCCCAGGCGTGCGAACAGCAGCTTCAGATGGTCGTTGAGCTCCGTCATGGTGCCAACGGTGCTGCGCGAGTTGCGAACCGGGTTCACTTGGTCGATGGCGATCGCGGGCAGTATGCCTTCTATGCGATCGACCTGCGGCTTGTCCATGCGGTCCAGGAACTGCCGGGCATAGGGCGAGAAGGTTTCCACGTAGCGCCGTTGCCCTTCCGCGTACAGCGTGTCAAAGGCCAGTGAGCTTTTGCCCGAGCCCGAGACGCCGGTGATGACCAGCAGTTTTCCTGTGTCTATGGATACATCGAGGTTCTTGAGGTTGTTCTGGCGTGCGCCGAAAATGCGGATATTTGAGCTCATGCGGATATCATAAACGTTCTGATTTCGGCATGGTTGGGGGTCGGACCCCATACGGGGTTTGAGGGGTCAGACCCCATACGGGGTCTGACCCCAGGCTGACCCGACTGTGCGTTAACGGGTTTTAAGGTAGAATAGCTGGTTACCTATGTTTTTACTTGCCCGCGATGCGCGTTTAGCCATTGGCATTTGAACCCCGCGCGGCTTTTGCATGCACATTCAGGGAGAATCATCATGGCAGAAATCAAACGTACGCGTCGCAACACTCTTGAGCGCCGTTGCCTTGGCAAGGCTTTCAAGCGTCTTTTCGTGCGCGCACCCAAGGGTGTTTTCAAGATGCTCGAAAAAGTCAAGCGCGCCTAAATTCAGCAGATATTTTCGTCTGCTAAATGACGCTATCTGTATCGAAAATGCAGCATTGCGCCACAAAAGTATGACGAAAGGTAAGACTGGCAAGGAAACCGCAGATCATGGGTCTGCGGTTTTTTTTTGGCCTATGATGGCTGCATAAAAAGACTTCATATGCATATCCATCATCATGTCTTCCTGGCGCCATCTATTTACGGTTGTCACGCCTACCTATAACCGGGCTCATACGCTCGAAAGGGTGTACGCATCGCTGCGCGAGCAGTCGTTCCAGGATTTCGAGTGGGTCATCGTGGACGACGGTTCGACGGACAACACGCGCGCCATGGTCATGAGCTGGCAGCAGGAAGCCAGCTTTCCCATCCACTATATGTGGCAACGGAACCAGCACAAGAAAACAGCGTTCAACCGCGGCGTTCGCAAGGCCAACGGCGAACTCGTCGTTGCGCTGGACAGCGACGACAGTCTCGATACCAACGCCCTGTACACCATGGCTCGCGTCTGGAGCGACATTCCGGAGCGCGAACGCTCGCGATATGTCGCCATCACCGGGCTGTGCGCCAAGCCGGACGGCCGCATCGTGGGCGACATGTATCCGCGCGATGTCTTCGACGCCACCGCGTTGGACATGACATTCAAGTATCACGTCAAGGGCGAGAAATTCGGCTGTCTTCGCACTGACGTCCTGCTGCAATTCCCCTTCCCCGAGGAAATCGCCGGATTCGTCCCGGAAAGCCTGGTGTGGCGGGCAATTGCGCGCGCGGGCTATATGACCCGGTTCGTGAATCAGGTGTTCCGCGTTTATCACGACAGCTCCGACTCTTTGTCCAGGCAGGGCGCAGAAAGCCAGCAGCACGCCTTGGGCCTGTGGCTGCTGGCGCAGGATACCGTGGTCGAATGCCTGCCATGGTTCCGCTATCGCCCTCAGGCCTTTCTGCTGGCGGCCGCCCGCTATACGCGCTTCTCGCTGCATCTTCGCCATAACCAGCAAAGGTTTCCATCGGGACGCGGGCTGAAGGGGCTCGCATCGCGCGCGCTGGTGGGCCTGATGTGGCCGGCCGGCGCGGTGCTTTACATGCGCGACCGCCTGAAGACGGGCTGACGCAGGCCCGCCAACCAGCGTTGACAGGCCCTGGTCCTATTAGTGCAGTGTCCTCGGGGCGGCCGGATCGCCGCCTTCGTAAGGATCGTCGTCATCGTCGTCTTCGTCTTCGTCGGCGGCGTCATCGTCATCGCTGTCGGCAGCGAGTTCGTCTGCCATGACGAAGGGCAGGATGTCCTGCAGCGTGTCGGCCCAGGCGACTTCGTCGCCTTCTTGGTCGACTTTGATGTAGCGGACGCCTTCAAGATCGGACAGCTGTATTGCCCATAGGTATTCGCAGTCGAAGACGTCGTCGGCCGCGATGGTCATGCCGCCCTTGTTGCCGATGATCCTGGCCTCGGGACCGCCGATCTGGACGACGACGAAATCGGAGGGATCGTCCTGCACATCGAGCGGAACAGCAAAAATGACCCATTCGAATCCCGTTTCTTCCGCGTCCATGACCTCGGCCAGCACGGGCTTGCCCATGTAGGCGCTCAGGGCATCCGCGGTGCGGCCCAGCAGATCGAGCTCGTCCGCGGAAAAGACGAGTGGCGGTTCTTGATTGTCGGACATGGAAAGACCCGGCTGTAAAACGGCCATTTTAAAGCATAAGGCAGCCTGGGGTCAGACCCCGAAGGGTCTGACCCCAACTCGAACACGGGCGGGGTCAGACCCCGTATGGCGTCTGACCCCCATTCGAACGCGGGCCGGGGTCAGACCCCGTATGGGGTCTGACCCCCTCTGACCTCTTCGAGCGGTTACGGCCTACAATCGATGTTTTTCCTTTTCCTTGTTTTTCTTGTTATGGCTCAATACGTATACACGATGAACCGGGTCGGCAAGATCGTGCCGCCCAAGCGCCAGATTTTGCGCGATATTTCCCTGTCGTTTTTCCCGGGCGCCAAGATCGGCGTTTTGGGTCTCAACGGGTCCGGCAAGTCCACCTTGCTCAAGATCATGGCCGGCATCGACCGCGAGATCGAGGGCGAGGCGGTTCCCATGCCCGGCATCAAGATCGGCTACTTGCCGCAGGAGCCGGTGCTCAATCCCGAACACACCGTCAGGGAGTCCGTCGAAGAGGGACTGGGGGAACTCTTCAGCGCGCGCAAGCGCCTCGAGGAAGTCTATGCGGCCTACTCCGAGCCCGACGCCGATTTCGACCAGCTTGCCACCGAGCAGGCCGAGCTCGAAGCCGTCATCGCCGCCGCGGCCTCCAGTGGCGCGGACGACATCGAGCACCAGATGGAGATCGCGGCGGACGCCTTGCGCCTGCCTCCCTGGGACGCGGTGATCGGCAAGCTTTCAGGCGGCGAAAAACGACGCGTGGCGCTGTGCCGCCTGCTGCTTTCCAAGCCCGACATGCTGCTGCTGGATGAGCCGACCAACCACCTGGACGCGGAAAGCGTGGAATGGCTCGAAGTCTTTCTGCGCAAGTTCCCCGGCACGGTCGTGGGCGTGACGCACGACCGCTACTTCCTGGACAATGCGGCCGAATGGATACTGGAACTGGATCGCGGCCATGGCATTCCCTGGAAAGGAAACTACAGTTCCTGGCTGGAGCAGAAAGACGACCGCCTCAAGCAGGAAGAGGCCAGCGAGTCGGCGCGCCAGCGCACCATCAAGAAGGAGCTGGAGTGGGTGCGTCAGAACCCCAAGGGCCGGCAAGCCAAGGCCAAGGCCCGCCTGGCGCGCTTCGAAGAGCTTTCTTCGCACGAATATCAGAAACGCAACGAAACCCAGGAAATCTTCATCCCCGTGGCGGAACGCCTGGGCAACGAAGTGATCGAATTCGAGAACGTCAGCAAGGGCTACGGCGACCGGCTCCTGATCGACAACCTGAGCTTCAAGGTGCCGCCCGGCGCCATCGTCGGCATCATCGGCCCCAACGGCGCGGGCAAGTCCACCTTGTTCCGGATGATCGCCGGCAAAGAGCAGCCCGATTCGGGCGAAGTCAAGATCGGCAAGACGGTCAAGCTGGCATACGTCGATCAATCGCGTGAATCCCTGCCGGACGACAAGACCGTGTTCGACTCCATTTCCGACGGCGCGGATCTGCTGACGGTGGGCCGCTTCGAGATGTCCTCGCGCGCCTACCTCGGCCGGTTCAACTTCAAGGGCGCCGATCAGAACAAATTGGTGGGCAAGCTGTCTGGCGGTGAACGCGGGCGCCTGCATCTGGCCAAGACCCTGATCGCGGGCGGCAACGTGCTCATGCTCGACGAGCCTTCGAACGACCTCGACGTCGAAACATTGCGCGCGCTGGAAGACGCATTGCTGGAGTTCGCAGGCTGCGTCATGGTCATCAGCCACGATCGCTGGTTCCTTGACCGTATCGCCACCCACATCCTGGCCTTCGAGGGCGAATCCCAGGTCGTCTTCTTCGATGGCAACTATCAGGAATACGAGGCAGACAAGAAGCGGCGGCTGGGCGAAGAGGGTGCGAAGCCCAAGCGTTTGAGGTATAAAGCGCTGAAGTGAATTCATTCCGGAGGACGCCGCCATGCATGCTTTGAGCACACACGATTCGATGTTGCTGGTCGTAGACATGCAGGCGGCCCTGGTTCCCGCCATCCACGATCACGAGCAATTGGTCGCGCGTGCGGGTCGCCTGGCACGGGCGGCCCAGTTGCTGGGCGTGCCCGTGGTGGCCACCGAGCATTGCTCCGACAAGATCGGCCAGACGGTCAATGCATTGCGCCCCTGGGTGGATCATGTCGTCCAGAAGTCGCATTTCGACGCCACGCGGGAACACGGCTTTCTCGCGGAGCTTCCTCGAGGCAGGCATGACGTGTTGTTAATTGGTACCGAGGCGCACGTATGCGTGTTACAAACCGGCATGGGGCTGGCCAGAATGGGACTGTCGCCGATACTCGTCATCGATTGTGTCGGGTCGCGGCGCGATAGCGACTTCGAGGCCGCATGTGCTCGCTGGCGCCATTACGGGCTGGAGGCCATCAGTGCCGAAATGGCGATGTTCGAATGGCTCGAATCCAATGCGCATCCCCATTTCAAGGATGTATTGGCGCTCGTCAAAGCAAATGGCATGCCCGGCTGATACATTTGTTGCGCGCTCTCACAAGCCTTTCCTGTTGCGTGTTGATTATGAAACAGGATTTCGGCTACTTTGAACCCGACGTGTTTGTTTTACGGAGGTAAAAAATGAAATCGACGACTTTGGCAAAACTGGGTGCTGTGGGTGTGTTGGCCGTGGCCATGGCTGGGTGTTCATCCTGGGACAACATGAGCCATCGCCAGAAAAGTGCGGTGACCGGCGCAGGCCTCGGCGGTGTCGCCGGCGCGGTAGTGACGGGCGGCGGCGTGCTGGGCACCGTGGGTGGCGCGGCCATAGGCGGCGTCATCGGGGACCAAGTCGGCAAGAATCGGTAAAGCGGCCATTGCCGCTGCAGGCGCGCTTGCGTAAGATGCCGGCGCGCAAAAGCCGGAAACCGTGCGGGCTGAGGCCCGGCACGGTTTTTTTACGTCGAGCGCCCTTCGGGTTGCGGCATTTCGATTTTGACTTCCAGGATTTCCAGAGAGTCCTGGCGTTCCAGGTTGACTTTGATGTCGTCAGGATTAATCTTGACGTATCGGGAAATGACCTCGACCAGTTCTTTTTGAAGGCGGGGCAGGTAGTCGGGTGCTACGCCGTCGCCGCGTTCATTGATGAGAATGAGCTGCAAACGGTCGCGGGCGACGCTTGCCGAGGTTTTCTTTTGTCCGCGAAGGAATGACAGGAAGGACATATTATTTCCCTCCGAACAAGCGCTTGAAGAGGCCGGGTTTTTCGTAGTCGACGAACTTCAGGGGCTTGTCTTCGCCGAGGTAGCGGTCTATGACGTCCATATAGGCCACGGCGACGTCGGTATCGCGCAGATGGATGGCCGGTATGCCCTGGTTGGATGCTTGCAAGACGGACTCCGATTCTGGAATGACGCCGATCAGTTTGATCCGCAAGATGTCCTCGATGTCCTTGAGCGACAGCATTTCGCCTTCGGCGACGCGCTTGGGGTTGTAGCGCGTGAGCAGCAGATACTCCTTGATCGGTTCCTCGCCTTTTTCGGCGCGGCGCGACTTGGCGGACAGGATGCCGAGGATGCGGTCGGAATCCCGCACCGAAGAGACTTCGGGGTTGGTAACGACCAGCGCGTCGTCGGCGAAGTACGACGCCATGAGCGCGCCGGTTTCGATGCCGGCCGGGGAATCGCACACGATATACTCGAAACCCATCTCGCCCAGGTCCTTCAGGACTTTTTCGACGCCCTCACGGGTGAGGGCGTCCTTGTCGCGCGTTTGGGATGCGGGAAGAATGAACAGGTTTTCCAGTTGCTTGTCGCGTATCAAGGCCTGATTGAGCGAGGCTTCCCCCTGGATGACATTCACGAAATCATAGACGACGCGGCGTTCGCAGCCCATGATCAGGTCAAGATTGCGCAGCCCCACGTCGAAGTCAATGACCACGGTCTTGTGGCCGCGCATTGCCAATCCTGAAGAGAAGCTTGCACTGGTGGTCGTTTTCCCCACCCCGCCTTTGCCGGAGGTCACCACAACAATTCGCGCCATGACGATAGAGTTCCTTATGGTTTTTGGTAAATCACGTAATCGTAATGCATAACGGCCTCAAAAGCGCCGAAGCCAGCGGCATTTCCGGTGCTGCTTCGCAACAAATATTATCTGCTAGCCGCCCAGCGGCGTCAGCTTCAGTGTGTCGTCTTCAAGGTGCACGATGGTCGGCCGGTTGCGCAGGGAACCATCGAGCTGGGTTTCGATGACGCGGTAGACGCCGGCAATGGCCAGGAGTTCGGGGTCGAGCTGCGTCGTGAAGATGCGCGCACTCGTGTCGCCGCGTGCGCCGGCCATCGCTTTGCCGCGCAGCGGACCATATACGTGGATGTTGCCGTCGGCAATGACTTCCGCGCCCTGGCTTACCACGCCGATCACGATCAGGTCGGTATTGCGGGCGTAGATGCGCTGGCCGGAACGCAGCGGCCGGTTGATGACCATGGCCGCCGGGGCAGGTTCCGCCGGTGCGCCGGACGGCGCCGGCTTGGCCTTGGGCGCGGGGGCCGCATCTTCGGCAGCGGGCGGCGCCACCACCGGAACGTCTTTGTCGGGCGCGGGCGTGCTGGCAGGGCGAGGGGTAGGGCTGGACAGATCGACTGCGGGCAGGCCATGCGCCAAGGCGTCGTCCAGCATGGATTCGGGCGCGACCACGCCGACAGGGTGCAGCTTGTGCGCCTTCAGCGCCTGGACGAGCGCCCCCCAGTCGACCGGCTGGTCCAACTTGGCGGCGTCGAGGACCACGGGTTCATTCTCGAAAAAAGCACCGGCATCTTTCATTCTTTGTGCCAGGGCTGCCGTCAGCGCTTCGGTTTCGTGGCTGTGCAGCACGACGCGGACGGCGTATAGAGTGGCGCTTTTGAAATCGAGCGCCAGCTGGCTTTTGCGGTGGGTGGAAGAGTCGCTCACTGATCTGATTCGCAAATAAAAATTACATGTTCCGGGTTTATTTTTGCTGAGCCCAGGAATCCTTGAGGGTGGTGCTGCGGTTGATGACCGGCTTTGCGGCCGTGGAGGTTTCGCGATCCGCAACAAAATAGCCCAGGCGTTCGAACTGCCAGGAGTTGCCGGGCTCGGCGAGCGTGCCGGGTTCGAGCCAGCCCTGGACGACCTTCCGCGAATCGGGATTGATGGCGGCAAGGAAGTCTTTGTCGCCGCCATCGGGATGGGCATCAGTGAACAGGCGGTCGTACAGTCGGATTTCGGCCGGCACGGCGTGTTCGGCGCTGACCCAGGTGATGTTGCCCTTGACCTTCACCGAGTCCGCGCCGGGTGTGCCACTTTTGGTGTCCGGGAGGTATTCCGCATGGACTTCCACTATGTTGCCGTCGTCGTCCTTCACGCAGCCCGTGCACCGGACGATGTAGGCATACTTCAGGCGTACCGTGTTGCCGGGGAAGAGCCGGAAGTATTTCTTGGGCGCTTCTTCGCGGAAATCGTCGCGCTCTATCCAGAGTTCCCGGGTAAGGGGGAACTCGCGCTGGCCGGCATCGGGGTCATGCGGATTGCGGGGGGCCTGGCAGGACTCGGATTGGCCTTCCGGGTAGTTGGTCAGCACCAGCTTGATGGGATCGAGCACGGCGACCGTGCGCGGAGCCTTGGGATCGAGGTCGTCGCGCAAGGCCTGTTCCAGAATGCTGTAGTCGATACGGGAATCGGCCTTGGACACCCCCAGGCGCTCGCAGAAAAGCCGTATGGAAGACGGCGTATAGCCCCTGCGGCGCAGGCCGGCCAGGGTAGGAAGCCGTGGATCGTCCCAGCCGTCCACATGGCCTTCACGGACCAATTGCAGCAGCTTGCGTTTGCTGGTCACCACGTAGGACAAATTAAGGCGGGCGAATTCATACTGTTGCGGAAGGGGGCGCGATAGCTGCCCCAGATCGGCCAGGTGATTCAGGATCCAGTCATAGAACGGCCGCTGGTCTTCGAATTCCAGCGTGCAGATGCTGTGGGAAATGCTTTCCAGCGCATCCTCGACCGGATGCGCCCACGAATACATGGGGTAGATGCACCAGGCGTCGCCGGTGCGGTGGTGCGCGACATGACGGATCCGGTACAGCACCGGATCGCGCATATTGATATTGGGCGAACCCATGTCGATCTTGGCGCGCAGCGCCATGCTGCCATCGGGATGCTTGCCGGCCCGCATTTCGCGCAGCAGCCTCAGCGACTCTTCCACAGGCCGGTTGCGCCATGGCGAGTCCGTGCCTTTTTCCGTCAGCGTGCCGCGCGTGGCGCGCATTTCGTCCGCGTTTTGTTCGTCGACATAGGCCAGGTCCGCCTGGACGAGCGCTTCGGCGAACTGGTACATGTATTCGAAGTAGTCGCTGGCGAAATAGCAGTTGTTCTCGTCGCCGTTGGTCCAGTCGAAACCCAGCCACTTCACCATGTCGATGATGGCGTTGACGTACTCGTCTTCTTCTTTTTCCGGATTGGTGTCATCGAAGCGCAGGTGGCAGGCGCCCTGGTAGTCGCGGGCGAGGCCGAAATTCAGGCATATGCTTTTGGCATGGCCGATGTGCAGGTAGCCATTGGGTTCCGGAGGAAAGCGCGTGCGGATGCGCGCGGTGTCGATGTCGCCTTGCTGTTGCACGGAGGCCGGTCCCGGCTTGCCTGCCCAGCGCTTTTCCGCGTAGCGGCCCTGGGCGAGGTCGTTATCAATAATGGTGCGCAGAAAATTGGATACCGGAGCGGGGGTGGGCACTGAGGTCATTACGATATAAGAAACAGAATGTCGAGTGAAGTAAGCATTTTGCCACGTTCGCCGGTATTTGCCTGCCTGGACGGTTTACAAATGGCGAACTGGCTCTAAACTAGCGCTCATTATGACGTACTCGACATTGTGGCTATCACAAATCCAGTTCTTTGCCAGCCTTGGCTTCATGCTGATGTTTCTTGTCATAGAGCTGGGTCTGGCCTGGGTCCTGCTGTACTTCAAGCTGCGCGCATTCGGACGCGACCATGCCGCGTGGACGGCCGCCTATCGTTTTTGGGTGCGGGTATTCGCCCTGGCTTTCGTACTCAGCTTTGCCGCCTGCATGCCGGTGCTGATACAGCTGGGCGGACTCTGGCCCACGCTGATGGAAAAAATCGGCGATGTCGCGGGCCCTCTGCTGGCGGCGGGTATTCTGTCGACATTCATCTTCAAGTCCTGTTTCCTGGGCGCCATGCTGTTCGGGCAGCGGCATCTGTCCGAAAGGCTGCACGCCCTGGTGGTATTCATGGTCGCGGCGGGCGTGACAGCGTCCTCGTTCTGGATGCTGGCCCTGCTCTCGTGGATGCACGTCCCGACCGGCGCCCGCATCCTGGACGACAGGTACTGGGTGATCGACTGGGCGCAGATCATTTTCAATCCTGCCTTGCCGTGGTATGCGGGCCTGTTCGTGCTGACCAGCCTGTTGGCCGTCGCGTTCCTGATGCTGGGCATCATTGCCTTGCAAACCTTGAGGCGTCCGGTGGACGACAGCGGGCGCCTGGTGTTCAAGACGGCGGTCTGGCTGGCGGGCGTCAGTATCGTGCTGCAGGCCGTATTGGCGGCGGGCGCGGGCGGCATGACCGCCCGGTATCAGCCGGCCAAGGCTGCGGCGGTGTCGGGTTATTGGCATAGCGGCGGGTCGCCCCGGGTGGCGCTCTTCGACTCGTCCGGCGAAGAAGAGCGGGCCGGGGACAAGAGCCCGTTCTGGCGCGATGCTGCGGGTTATTGGCTGGCCCGGGACAAGAACGGCGGCTTTCGGGGCCTGGATCAGTTCGCAGGCATGGCGCCGCCGGTGGCCGTCACCTTCTGGTCCTACCGCCTCGCGGTGCTCACGGGCCTGCTCATGCTTTTCGTCGCGACGATCACGCTGCTGCGCGGAAGGCGGCGCGATTACGATCCGGGCGCGTTGTCGCGGGGCTGGCGCCGCGCGCTCATCGCCATGAGCTTTTCCGGATGGTCCATGCTGCTTGGGGGCGCGGCATATGTATTTTTTGGCTCTTTCCCCTACGTCGTCACCGGAACGATCACCGTCAGTGAAGTCACCGGCGATACGGCGTTCGACATTGTGCTGGTCGGCTGCCTGGCATACCTCTGTTTTTACATGCTTTTCCTGGCTGGCTTCTTTCAGATGCTGTGGCATATCGTGCGCTACGGCGTCGTGCCCGTCGCACGGCACAGGGGGCGCGCATGATCGACTCGCTTGCCGTGGCGCTGGGTCTTGGCGCCCAGGATCCATCGTTCTGGATGCCGCTGGTCTTCATGGCGCTCTTCTATGGGATCGTCGTCGCCGGAACGGTGCTCGACGGTTTCGACATTGGCGTGGGCTGTCTCGTGCTGTTCGCGCCGCGCGAACTGCGTCCCCGCATGCTGTCCCTGCTCAGCCCCTGGCGCGATGCGAACGAGTTCTGGCTGTTTCTGGGCATGGGCTTGTTCGTCACGGCCTTCCCCAATGCATGGGGCCGTGTCATGAGCGCGCTGTATCTGCCGATGTGCCTGCTGGCCCTGGGCGTTCTGCTGCGTTCGGTGTCGTTCGAGATGCGTCTTCGTGCCCACAAGGAGCTGCAGGAGCGCTGGCTGACGGGGTTTGCGGTTGGGTCGCTCATGACGGCGTTTGCGCATGGCCTCCTGTTGGCGCAGTTGGTGGTGACCTATCAGTCGCGGCCGGGTTATCTGTGGTTCACCTTGTTCGTCGGTTGCTGTGCGGTCGCTGCCTATTGCCTATTGGGCGCGGCGTGGCTGATCATGCGGGTGGCCGGAGAGCTGCGCGCGCGAGCCGTGATGTGGGGGCGCAGGGCGGTGCGCTGGGCGGCCGCCGGAGCTGTAGCGGTATCGGTGGTTCTGGCATTCGACAATCCGGGTGTCTTCCTGAAATGGAGCGACGGGCCGCGCTGGCACAAGATCGCCGTATTGTGGGGCGCCATATTGTTGAGCTTCGTCTCCATTGAAATGTGCCTGCAGCGCATGATCAACCGCAGCTATCGGACCACGGCGCTGCCCTTCGTCCTGACCCTGCTGATCTTTCTGGCTGTACTGGGCGGCCTGGGCTATAGCTTCTTCCCTTACCTGGTGCTGGACGACGTCACCATCTGGGATGCGGCCGCATCGGTCGGCTCCTTGAGGCTCATCCTTTCGGGCGCCATCATCGCGCTGCCGGTCGCCCTGATCTTCAACATATGGGTGTACCGGCGCATGTTCGGCCTGTCCATTCCTCCATCGCCGCCTGAATATGCGGGTTGAGGGGAGGGGTCAGACCCCGTACGGGGTCTGACCCCACAAAAGCGGATACGGGGTCAGACCCCGGATGGGGTCTGACCCCCTAACGGACGAGGCAAGCGGACGCGGACTTGCAAGCCGCCGGCCGCCGCGTCTTCAAGAGCCAGGCTGCCGCCGTGCGCGCGGACGATGGCTTCGGCCAGCGCGAGTCCCAGGCCCACCGACCCCGTACGGGTACGGGCGTCGTCCAAGCGCGAGAAGGGGCGCAGCGCTTCCGCCCGTCGTTCCGCGCTGATGCCGGGGCCGTGGTCGGATACCGTGATGAGAACGGCGTCGGCGGTTGCTTCCAGCTTGACTTCCACCGGTGGCTTGCCATGGTTGAAGGCATTGGTGATGAGGTTGTCCAGCAGGCGGCCCAATGCCATCCTGTCGGCATTCAGCATCACGTCCGCCGGGCCGGCGTCGATATAGCGCACATCGCTGCCGGTGCTGGTCCACGCGGCAAGCTGTTCTTCGAGCCAGGCATTCAACGGCAGCGGTTCGAAGCGGTAAGAGCCGCTATCCGTGCCGCGGACGAAGCCAATGAACTGGTCCACCATGCGCTGCATGTCCTGGAGGTCCTTGCGCATGCCGTCCTTGAAATGGGCGTCGTCCAGCATTTCTATGCGCAGCCACATGCGCGAAAGCGGCCCCTTCAAGTCATGTGGAAGCCCTGCAAGCAGCGTGCGGTGCACCGCGTCGGCTTCGGCCAGTGTGTCCAGCATGGCGTTGAAGCGCTCGCCCAGTATGCGTGTTTCGGTGGGGCCTGACGGCGTGACGCGTTGCGGCTGGCCGGCCGCCAATTGGTCCGCGGCGCTGGCCAGGCGGGTGAGAGGGCGTGTAATGTGCCACGAAAAAGCGGCGGACAGCAGGAGAAGCAGCCCCATGCCGCCCAGCCAGACGGCGATCATCGGCGTGGAAACCGGGGGGGCGATGCGGTCCAGCCGGATGACCAGCCATTCCCGGCTGGCGGGCCCGTCTTCCATTTCAGGATTGGGCAGCAGCGAGATGTAGAGCCTGGGTTCGGGGCCGCGGGAAAGCGCGACGCGCGTATCGTCGTCCAGGCGCTTGTTCAGCGCATCGACGAAGGCGCGCAGGTTGTTGCGTATGTCGTTGGGCGGACGGGACGGCCGGTCATGACGGTGTTTTGGAGGAGGGCGACGCTCTTCCAGACTGGCGTCGGAGGGCAGGCTCCGGGACCACAAACGCCATTGATTCTGCGACGCCACCTGCACGAAGCCCGCGCGCTGTTCGGCGGGGATCTCGGCCAGGGCGGCACGCAGGGTGCGGATGGTGGTGGCCGTCAGCTCGACGGCCACTTCCTCGTTGAACTTCTTGCGGTAGTGCGAAACCGTTGCAAAGGTAGCCGCCTGAACCAGCAGGATGGTGCCCAGCGTGAGCAGCACCATGCGCGCATGCAAGGATCGCGGAATAAGGAAACGAATCATGAGTCAGGGCGAAAACCGGTAGCCTACGCCCCAGACCGTCTGGATCCACCGGGGTTGCTTGGGGTCGTCCTCGATGGCGCGGCGCAGGCGAAGGACTGCGATGTCGATGGCGCGGTCATTGCGCTCGCCCTCGTCGTCATCGCGCGCCAAAGCAAGCAGGCGATCCCTGGATAGCGGTTTTCCCGGATTGTTGACCAAGGCTTCCAGCAAATTGACTTCCCCGCCGGTCAGTTTGATGGGAACCTGATTCTTGAAGAGCTGCCGCGTCGCGGGATCGAACATGAAGGGACCGAACTCCACCGGCCTGTCCTTGGTGAGAGCCGAAGCGCCTTTCTTGCGGCGCAGGACCGCCTCGATGCGGGCGAGCAGTTCGCGAGGGTCGAACGGCTTGCCCAGATAGTCGTCGGCGCCGGCTTCCAGGCCGATGATGCGGTCCACCGTTTCATCCCGGGCGGTGAGTAAAATGACGGGAATGTCTTCCCCCAACTGGCGCAGGCGGCGGCAGGCCTCTGCGCCGTCGCCATCGGGCATCATGCGGTCCAGTACGATCAGATCGGGTGAGTAGCGCTGTATCCGGGCGGGCAGATCGCTGGCGTCGGGCGCAAGCAGCGTGTCGTAGTGATGGCGATTCAGGTAATCGGCCAGCAATTGGCGCAGGGCGGGGTCGTCGTCGACGACCAGCACTTTTACTAAAGGGTTTTCCATGGCTGCCAGTGTGCCTGCAAGCGTCTTGGCCTGGCAAGCACGGGAAACGGATTGAAATACTTGGGTTGCAAGCGTAAGGTGGCGGGACTCCATTTTCTCAGAAACAGCATGATTCAGTCTTCCCTGCGGTCGGTGCGCCAGCGGCTTGGCGCTTATTCGTGGCTATCCGATCTTCCCGCCATGCTGTGCTGGGCCGCACTGGTGGGTGCTCTCGGCGCCTTCGCCACCATTGCGTTTCACCAGGGCATGCATCTGGTGCAACAAGCGGCGACGGGCAGCAGCGGCACGATCGCGGGCGTCACCGAAAACCTGCCGTGGTATGGGCGCCTGGCCTTTCCCGCGCTCGGCGGCGTCGTGGCGGGCTTCCTGCTGCTGGCCGCGCGTAAAATCAAGGCCGGCAGCAATTCGGACTACATGGAAGCGGTGGCCATCGGCGATGGCCGCCTTTCCATCCGGCAAGGCATGCTGCGCTCTATCTCCTCGCTGTTCACGGTCGCATCGGGCGGGTCGATAGGGCGCGAAGGGGCCATGGTTCACTTGGCGGCGCTCAGCGCATCGGCGATCGGTCGCTTCACTTACTTCAATACGGCGCGATTGCGCCTGCTCGTAGCCTGCGGCGCTACCGCCGGCGTTTCCGCGGCATACGGCGCGCCCATTGCGGCGGCGTTCTTCGTCGGGGAAATCGTTCTCGGCACCATGCGGATGCATAGCCTGGGACCCATGCTGGTGGCCGCCGCGACGGCGAATATCGTCATGCGCATGACGGGAAACTATCACACGCTATATGCCATGCCGGACGTCCCATCGCTGTCCGGCATCGTCGTTCTGCCTTTCGTGGTCCTGGGCTTGGCCGGCGGCCTGTGCGCTCCTCTGTTCCTGAAGTTCCTGGACTTTGCCAAGCGGTCTTTCCAGCGCACCGGCCTGCCCCTGCCTGCGCGGCTCGGGCTGGGGGGCGCGCTACTGGGGCTGTTGCTGATCGCCATGCCTGAGGTCGCCGGCAACGGCGACAATGTGGTTCACTCCATGCTGCATTCGTCCTGGACCTGGCACGCCGTGCTGCTCGTGCTGGCTTGCAAGGTGCTGGCAACCGCGCTCACCGCCGGTTCAGGCGCCGTGGGCGGGGTGTTCACCCCCGCCTTGTTCGTGGGCGCGGCCCTGGGCACTTTGTTTGGAATCGCTTTGCAGGCGCTGCTGCCGGAATTGTCCGTGCCTGTCTACGTGTATGCCTTGGTTGGAATGGGGTGTTTCCTGGGCGCGGCCACGAGCGCGCCCCTGATGGCGATTCTGATGATTTTCGAGATGACGCTCAGCTATCACGTCGTGCTGCCGCTGATGCTGGCTTGCGTGGTGGCGCATTTCGTTTCGCGGGCGGTTGCTGAAGTGGCCATGTATGAAGTCACGGTGGTCCGCGAGCGGGATATCGCGCTCAGGCAGCGCCTGCGCAACACCACCATCGTCGATCTGGTGCGCCCGGCGGTGACAGTCGTCTCCACCACCGCGCCCGTGCGCGACGCCCTGCAGATGTTCGTCGAGTATCCCGTCAAGTATCTCTACGTGGTGGATGAAAAGAATGTTTACCAAGGGGTTATTGCCCAACAAGACCTCACCAGTTTATTGTTGAGCCAAGGCGACATCCAGAAGATGCGTGCCGGAGAAGTCCTGAGGCTGGATTTCGTCAAGACACTGTACATGGACATGAACCTGGATGAAGCGCAAGAGCATCTGGTGCATTTCAGTGGTGAGCGCCTCCCCGTGGTCAGCAGGGACGAGCAGCCCCGCCTGTTGGGCGTGGTGTATAAATCCGCCGTCCTGGAAAAATTCAGCGCGCTGAAGAAAATGGCCGACGCCAGCCCGGAAGACATGCTGGCGTTTCCAGTGCGAAAGAACTAGGGCCAGTGCCGCCTACCTTTTAGCGTTAACAAGTCCTAGCGTTGTGATGCATTTCAAGGTTTCAAACAAAAAGGGCTCGGGCCCGTTACGCGGCTGCGGCGCGCTGGCGCTATGCATGGCTGCAACGGCAGCGGCAGCGGCGTCGGGGCCCCAGCTCAGCGATCTCGCGCCCGTCAAGCTGTATCCTGTCGCGCTGCCTTCCGTGGAAGCGCCCATGCCGCTGCCCGAACCGGGCTCGGCTGCGCCTGAGGCTTATTCCATCCTTCCTGATGTTCCGGACGTTCCTTACGATTATTTCTGGACCGGAGACGATTGGGCGTCGGGCCGCCAAGCCTCTTATTCCGTATCCGGCACAGGACTCGTTGGTCCTTTGGAACGGAAGCGCAAGTTCGCGGCCCGCAGCCGCTGGCTTCCGACAGCATCCACCGATCCCTGGACGCTTGGCAGCCGTAATTGGCGATATTCCGATGCAGAGGGGCTGGACGTCACCCTGGGAAACGAAGAAATCGAGATCCCCGCATGGGGACGCGCCGTGCGCCTGGGCGGCGTCAGCCTGAGCCAGTCTTCGCTGGTCAGCTCGGATTATGTCGACTCCTGGCAGTATTCGCTGTCGTTGGGCGCGCTGGACCGGTCCACAGCCGAACAGGGCGATCTGGAATATGGGGAGACCGCCGGCAACCTGGTGTTGCGCTATGGCGTGAATAAAGACCTGAGCATCGAATCCCAGACGCAGGTGGCGCCGGAAATGGTGGCGCACGGCGTGGGCGGAAAGTACGAAACCGATTGGGGGGCATGGAGCGCCGGCGTGGCCAGGGCTACCCAGGGCCTGTACAAAGGGTGGCGTTACCAGGCGGCGTATACCGTCAACGTGCTGGACGATCTGGAAGTCAGTTGGCGTAACGAACGCTATACGCCGGGTTTCGTCGATCTCAGCCGCTATGGGGCGGACTTGTCGAGCGGGGGGACGGTGCAGGCGCTTTCGGCAAAAATGCTTCTGGGACGGTGGGGCGACCTGAGCGGTACGTTCGAGAACGAAAGCAGCAGCTCGGGCGCGGTGAGGCGCAGCTTCGGACTGACGCAGCAGTTCTGGTACAGCCCGAATCTGCGTATCGGCCTGCGTGCCGAGCGGGAGATCGTCAGCGGCGACTATGATATAGGGATTCGCTTTTCAGTCCCCATATATTGAGCATGTCGGCTTCTCCCCTTGAAACCTTGCAACGGGTCTTTGGCTACGATTCCTTTCGTGGCGATCAAAAGGCCATTATCGAACACGTCGTGCACGGAGGCGACGCACTGGTCCTGATGCCCACAGGCGGCGGCAAGTCCCTGTGTTATCAGATACCGGCGCTGGTGCGGCCCGGCACCGGCGTGGTGGTGTCTCCCCTGATCGCGCTGATGCAGGACCAAGTGGATGCCCTGATCGAACTGGGTGTCAAGGCGGCCTACCTGAACTCGTCCCAGGACTGGCGGACGGCGCGCGATGTCGAGCACGCCTTCCTGGCGGGGGACCTGGATCTGCTTTATGTCGCGCCGGAGCGTTTGCTGACCGACCGCTGCATGGACATGCTGACGCAAGGGCGGGTCTCGCTGTTCGCCATCGACGAGGCGCACTGCGTTTCGCAATGGGGGCATGATTTCCGGCCTGAGTACTTGGGGCTATCGGTGCTGCATGAGCGCTGGGCCGACGTGCCGCGTCTGGCGCTGACGGCCACAGCGACCGCGGCGACACGGCGCGAAATCGCCCAACGCCTGGAATTGAACGAGGCGCCGCATTTCGTTGCCAGCTTCGACCGGCCCAACATCCAGTACCGCATCGTCGAAAAGAATGAGGTGCGCAAGCAGCTTCTGTCTTTCATCCGGGCCGAACATGAAGGCGATTGCGGCATCGTGTATTGCCTTTCGCGCGCCCGCGTAGAAGAAACCGCGACCTTTCTGTGCGACAACGGCATACCCGCCTTGCCTTACCATGCCGGCCTGAGCGCGGCGGTGCGAGCGCAGAACCAGGCGCGCTTCCTCCGGGAGGAGGGCGTCGTCATGGTGGCCACCATTGCTTTCGGCATGGGCGTCAACAAGCCCGACGTGCGTTTCGTCGCGCACATCGATCTGCCCAAGTCGGTCGAGGGCTATTATCAGGAAACAGGCCGTGCCGGCCGCGACGGCCTGCCGGCGACGGCCTGGCTGGCTTATGGTCTGCAGGATGTCGTGCAGCAGCGCCGCATGATCAACGAGTCGGCGGGCGACGAGGCGTTCCGGCGCCGGTTGGGTTCGCAGCTGGATGCCATGCTGGGCCTGTGCGAGACGGTGGGATGCCGCCGCGAGCGTCTGCTGGCATACTTCGATCAGCAGATCGAACCCTGCGGCAATTGCGATACCTGTCTCGAGCCACCTCAGGCCTGGGATGGCACGGTTGCGGCGCAAAAGATCCTGTCCGCGGTCTACCGTCTGTGGCGCGAGCGCGGCCAGCGGTTCGGCGCAGGCCATCTCATCGACATTCTGCGCGGCAAGTCGACGGACCGCATCACGCAGTACGGACACGAGACACTGTCGGTGTTCGGTATCGGGGCGGATCTGTCCGAGCAGGCATGGCGCGGCGTACTTCGCCAGTTGCTGGCGCAGAGCCTCCTGGCCGTGGATCATGAAGGATACGGCACCTTGGCGCTGACCGACGGCAGCCGCGCGGTGCTGAAGGGCGAGCACAAGCTCATGTTCAGGCGGGAGCCCGAGAAAAAGGCGCGCAGCTCATCGCGCGCCGCAGGGGCCCGCGCGAAGGGCCCGGTGCTGGATCTTCCGGCCGAAGCACAGCGGCGCTTCGAGGGGCTTCGTGTATGGCGCTCCGAGGTGGCCCGCGGGCACGGCGTACCCGCATATGTGATTTTTCATGACGCCACGCTGCGCGAGATCGCAATGCAGTGCCCGCAAACGCTTGACGATCTCGGCCGCGTCAGCGGTGTGGGGGCGCGCAAGCTTGAAGCGTATGGCGAAGAAATCCTGCGCTGCCTTGGCATGTGTTGAAGGGGTCAGACCCCGCATGGGGTCTGACCCCGGCGCGCATCTAAGGGGTCGGACCCCGCATGGGGTCCGACCCCCCGCCCCCGAACAATTCGCCGGTGGCGCCGCTTGAACGCGGAGGCGCGAGCCCCAGATGGCGCCAAGTGGACTGGGTGGCGATGCGGCCGCGAGGCGTGCGCTGCAGAAACCCCTGCTGGATGAGAAAGGGTTCGATCACGTCTTCGATGGTGTCGCGTTCTTCGCCGATCGCGGCGGCCAGGCTGTCGACGCCGACCGGTCCACCGTCGAATTTATGGATGATGGCCTCGAGCAGTTTCCGGTCCATGAGATCCAGGCCTTGCGGGTCGACTTCCAGCATGGCAAGCGCGGCGCTGGCGATGTCGGTGTCTATGCGGCCGTTCGCCTTGACTTCGGCATAGTCGCGCACGCGGCGCAGCAGCCGGTTCGCGATGCGGGGCGTGCCGCGGGAACGCCTGGCGATTTCCTTGGCGCCGTCCTGCGTGGTTTCGGCATTCAGCAGATGCGCGCTGCGCCTGACGATATGGGTGAGGTCGTCGGCGTTATAGAATTCCAGCCGCGATACGATTCCGAAGCGGTCGCGCAAGGGGTTGGTGAGCATGCCGGCGCGCGTGGTGGCGCCCACGAGCGTGAAGGGCTGCAGATCGATCTTCACGCTGCGCGCGGCCGGCCCTTCGCCGATCATGATGTCGATCTGGAAGTCTTCGAGAGCCGGATACAGGATTTCTTCCACCACGGGCGAAAGCCGATGAATTTCGTCGATGAAGAGCACATCGTTCTTTTCCAGATTGGTCAGCAGGGCGGCGAGGTCGCCGGCGCGCTCGAGTACGGGGCCGGATGTCTGCCGCAGCTGCACGCCCATTTCGTGCGCAATAATATGGGCCAGTGTCGTCTTGCCCAGGCCCGGCGGGCCGAACAACAGGACGTGGTCCAGGGCTTCGTTGCGGTTCCTGGCGGCGGCGATGAAGATTTCGAGTTGTTCGCGGACGCGATGCTGGCCGATATACTCGTTCAGTTCCTTCGGGCGCAAAGCGCGCTCGATGGATTCCTCGTTCGGCGATGCGCTTTGAGGCGCCACGATGCGTTGCGGGGCCGGAATGCTGGACAAGGAGTCGGAGTGTATGGCCATGATGAGATGCTGAGTATATCTACAGTGTTTACGATGCTAACCGTACTCTACCACGGCGGAATTTCAACGAGCCACCCAATTGCAACATCGGCGCGGATACGTTACCTTCAATATCCGCTTCCGGGTCCTTTCCCATTCCATTTCAAAGGTTTTTTCCATGAGTGACCGCATACCGACCTACGAAGACGTCATGCAGGCCAGTAATGCGCTGATCGGCGTTGCGCACCGCACACCCGTCCTCACCTCGCACACCATCAACGCCAAGCTGGATGCCCAGGTCTTCTTCAAGTGCGAGAACTTCCAGCGCATGGGTGCGTTCAAGTTTCGCGGGGGCTACAACGCCCTGGCGGGCCTGACGGACGAGCAGCGCAAGGCCGGAGTGGTCGCGTTTTCTTCCGGCAACCACGCGCAGGCGGTGGCTTTGGCCTCCAGCATGTTCGGGGTGGCCGCCACCATCGTCATGCCGCATGACGCGCCCGTTGCAAAAAAGGAAGCCGCGCTTGGCTATGGCGCACGCGTGGTGTCCTATGACCGACTGACGCAGGACCGTGAAGAGATCGCTCGCGGACTCGTCGAAAAGGAAGGCCTGACGCTCATTCCTCCTTTCGATCACCCGGACGTCATCGCAGGGCAGGGTACGGCGGCCAAAGAGCTGTTCGAAGAGGTGGGCGAGCTCGATGCCTTGTTCGTGCCCCTGGGCGGCGGCGGGCTATTGTCGGGCTCCTTGCTGGCCGCACATGCCCTCAGCTGCGTCTGTGACGTATACGGGGTCGAGCCGCGTGCCGGCTCGGATGGGCAACAGTCATTCCGCAGCGGTTCGGTGGTGCGCATCGCGCCGCCAAAATCGATTGCCGATGGGGCACTGACCCAGGCGCTGGGCAGCTTGACCTTCCCCATCATTCGCAAATACGCGCGCGACATCCTTACCGTGACGGACGAAGACCTGATCCAGACCATGAAATTCTTCGCCGAACGGATGAAAATCGTTGTGGAGCCCACCGGCTGCCTGGGCGCGGCCGCGGTATTCAATGAAGTGGTACCCATCAAGGGCAAACGCGTCGGCGTCCTGCTTAGCGGCGGCAACGTCGACCTGAAGGCGTATGCGGCGTATTTGCAGGGTTGAGGGGTCGGACCCCGATAGGGTCCGACCCAAAAGAACATCAGGGGTCAGACCCCGTACGGGGTCTGACCCCCACACCCGTCGCCGAAACGGGGTCGGACCCATAGGGTCCGACCCCTCGGCCACTGCTCAGCCGCGCGCCAGCGACTTGAGCGCCAAGCGTATTCCCTCGGTCACTTCCACGCCTTCGGGCAATTGTTTCAGCGCGGCCTGGGATTCGCTGCTGGAGTATCCCAGCGCCATCAAGGCATTGGCGATATCGTCGCGCCCTGCGCTGGCCGGACCAGCGCCCGCGCCAGCGGGCAGGTCCGCCCCCAGCTTGCCCCGCAACTCAAGAAGCAGGCGTTCCGCCGTCTTCTTGCCTATGCCCGGCACCCGCGTCAGGCGCCCGGTCTCTTGTTGCGTGATGGCGGAGGCCAGTTCCTCGACGCTCATGCCCGACAGCACCGACAGCGCCGTGCGTGCGCCGATGCCTGTCACCTTGATCAGGGCTCGAAAGGCGCTGCGTTCGGACGGCGATGAGAACCCGTAAAGAATGTGTGCATCTTCGCGCACGGCCAAATGGGTATAGAGCGTCACCTTGGCGCCATTTTCGGGCAGCTTGTAAAGCGTGCTCATGGGCACGTCGATTTCGTAGCCCACACCCGACACGTCGATACAGACCATGGGGGGGGATTTCTCGAGCAGGATGCCGGTAATGCGTCCAATCATGGGGATTCCTATTTATACGGTCCGCGGTCAACCGAGTATGCGTCCACCGCGTATGCGCCGGCCCGCCGCGCTGCCTAGCTGGCCCGCGCCTTGGAGGCGACTGGCAATCGGACTGAAATGCGCATGGCAGATTGCGCAGGCGAGCGCATCGGCCGAGTCTGCCGCGGGCAGGCCGTTCAGGCTCAGAAGATACTGCACCATTTTCTGAACCTGCTCTTTGGCCGCATGGCCGTTGCCGACGACCGACTTCTTGATTTGCAGGGCGGTGTATTCATGCACGCTGAGCATGCTGTCCGCCAGGGCGCACAAGGCCGCACCCCGCGCCTGTCCCAGAAGCAGGGTGGAAGCCGGATTGGTATTGAGAAAGACTTTCTCGAGGGCGGAGACGTCGGGCTGCGTCGAGGCGACGATCTCGCGGATGTTGTCGAGAATGATCTTCAGGCGGTCCGCCAGGGGGCGGTCGGCCGGCACCACGATGGTGCCGCTGCTGACATAGGCCAGGCGGCCGGCGGTTGCGTCGATGACGCCGAAACCGGTCCGCCGAAGGCCGGGGTCGATGCCCAGAATGCGCATCAGTGGCGGAAGTGGCGGGTGCCGGTGAACACCATGGCGATGCCTCGTTCGTTGGCCGCGGCGATCACTTCTTCGTCGCGCACGCTGCCGCCGGGCTGGATCACGCAGCCCGCGCCGGCGTCGGCGACGACGTCCAGGCCATCACGGAACGGGAAGAAGGCATCGGACGCCACGGCCGATCCTTTCAGGGAAAGTCCGGCGTTTTCCGCCTTGATGGAGGCGATGCGCGCGGAATCGATACGGCTCATCTGCCCGGCTCCGACGCCCAGCGTCATGCCGTTGCCGACGAACACGATGGCGTTGGATTTGACGTACTTGGCGACTTTCCAGGCGAAGGCCAGGTCCTGCATCTGTTCGGTCGTGGGCGCCAGCTTGGTGACCACCTTGAAGCTGTCCTGGGGGACTTGGTAATCGTCGGGATTCTGAACCAGCCATCCTCCTCCCACGCGCTTGATGTCGAAGTCGTTGTGGCCGTCGCCTTGCGGGACTTCGAGCACGCGCACATTCTTCTTGGCGGCGAAGACGGCCAGCGCCTCGGATGAATAGCCCGGCGCCAGCAGGACTTCGACGAACTGGCCGCTGACCGCCTGCGCGGTGGCTTCATCCACCGGGCGATTGAAGGCGATGATACCGCCGAAGGCGGATGTCGGGTCGGTCTTGAAGGCTTGCTGATACGCATGGAGCGGGCCGTTTCCGACCGCCACGCCGCAGGGGTTGGCGTGCTTGACGATGACGCAGGCGCTGGCCTGGAAACTCCGCACGCACTCCCAGGCGGCGTCGGCGTCGGCGATGTTGTTGTAGGAAAGCTCCTTGCCCTGCAGTTGGCGATAGCTGCCCAGCAGGCCGGCCTTGACCGGGTGATCGGTATAGAAGGCGGCGGACTGGTGCGGGTTCTCGCCGTAGCGCAGCACTTGATGCCGCTTCACTTGCACCGTAAGCGTGCTGGGCCAGGCATCGCGCTCGGGCGCTTGGTCCTGGGCGGGTTCCGCAGTGGCGAGACTGCTCAGGTAAGAGGCGATGGCGCCGTCGTACGCGGCCGTGTGGGCGTAGGTCTTGGTGGCCAGTTCCAGCCGCAGCCCGTATGATGGGCCGCCTTGCGGGCCGTCCATGTCGGCCAGTACGCGCGGGTAGTCGGCCGGGTCGATGACGACCGTGACGCCGCCTTCGGGCGTGCCGTGATTCTTGGCCGCCGCGCGCAGCATGGCGGGGCCGCCGATGTCGATGTTCTCGACGGCGTCCGCGAACGAGCAGCCGGGTTTGGCGATGGTTTCGCGGAACGGATACAGGTTGACGACCAGCAGGTCGATGCGGTCTATGCCGTGCTGCTCGATGGTGGCAAGATGCTCGGCGCTGTCGCGGCGCGCCAGCAGGCCGCCGTGTATCTTGGGATGCAGTGTTTTCACCCGGCCATCGAGGATCTCGGGCGAGCCTGTGTGGGCGGCCACTTCGGTTACGCTCAGGCCGGCATCGGCCAGCAGCTTAGCCGTGCCCCCGGTGGACAGCAGGCGTACGCCACGCTGCGCAAGCGCCTGCGCGAAGTCAACAATACCGGTTTTGTCGGAAACCGAAAGTAGGGCGGTCTGGATTTTCATGGAATAAAGGTCTAGGGTTTTGAATCAGGGTTGCAGGTTGTGGGCAAGCAGTTTCTTGCGCAGCGTGCTGCGCGTGATGCCCAGCATTTCGGCGGCCTTGGACTGGTTGCCGTGCGATTGTTCGAGGGCAACTTGCAAAACTGGACGTTCGACGCAGTTGATGACCATGGCGAGCATGTCGCGCGGCTCCGATTCGCCCAGATCCGTCAGATAGCGCTGTAATTGATCGCGAACGGATTGTTCCAGGGGATTTTTATTGCTCATAATCGTTGGTGGTAGTTTCGTGGCGAATTCCGGTCAAGCCGGAACCGCCGTGGCCATCATTGGCTCGTTGGGTGGATGGCGGGCAAACCACTGCTCGATGGCATGGGTTTGCTCGCTGGTGCTGCAAATTTCGTTGATGCGCGGTAAAAACTCGGCGGCGTCGGGTAGCGCCGACAAATACCAGCCTATATGCTTGCGCGCCGAGCGCACGCCGGTGAATTCCCCGTAGAATCGATAATGCTCTTCGAGGTGGTCCAGCAGGCGGGCGCGCAATTCCCCGAAAGTGGGCGGCGGAAGATGCTCGCCGGTTTTCAGGTAGTGGCTGATTTCCCGGAAAATCCATGGGCGCCCCTGGGCCGCTCGCCCAACCATGACGGCATCGGCACCCGTATACTCTAGTACGTATTTTGCCTTTTCGGGACTATCGATATCCCCATTGGCAACGACGGGAATTTGAACGGCGCTTTTGACGTCGCGTATGGTGTCGTATTCCGCCTCGCCCTGATACAGGTCGCTGCGGGTCCTGCCGTGCAGGGTAATGGCGGCGATGCCGACATCTTGCGCCAGCGTGGCTATTCTGACTGCGTTGCGCGAATTCCGGTCCCAGCCCGTGCGAGTCTTGAGCGTTACAGGCACGCCCAGGGGCGTGCAGGCCTCGACTACGCTGCGCAGTATGCGCAGCACGCGGTCTTCGTCGCGCAGCAGCGCAGAGCCCGAAGCCACGTTGCATACCTTCTTTACCGGGCAACCCATATTGATGTCGATGATGCGTGCGCCTTTGCCGACGTTGAATGCGGCGGCCTCGGCCATCATGTCGGGATCGGCGCCGGCGATCTGGACGGCGATGGGGTCGATCTCGCCCTCATGATTCAGTCGGCGGGAAGTTTTCACGCTGTCCCACAGCCGGGGATTGCTCGCGGCCATTTCGGATACGGCGTATCCCGCCCCCAGCGCTTTGCATAATTTGCGATAGGGACGATCGGTCACCCCCGCCATGGGGGCGACGAAAACAGGATTGGGAAGAAGCCAGGAGCCGATGCGCATGGCAGGGATTTTAACCCTCCTGCGGTTTGCCGGCTTGTCGTTAATAGGCCTAGGGCCTTTTAGCGTTAACAGACCCTAGCTGCGCAGGCCCTGCAATAATTGCCGAGCCAGGGGCGCGCGCAGCGGTGCGAAGGCGTCCATGGCCAGCAGCGCAAGCCCGCCCGCATGCTCCACCAGCGGATTGCCGGTGGAGAACACTCGCGGCAAAAAGTCGGTGACGCCCATCGTTATCCAGCGGTCTGCCCGGCGTCTCCGGGCGTATGCCGACATCAGAGGCGCCGCATCCTCTTCGGGGCGCACCAGCCACGGCGCCAGCGCCTGCGCCAGCTGCGCGGCGTCGCGCAAGCCGAGATTGAGGCCTTGGCCGGCGACGGGGTGCAGGGTCTGGGCCGCATTGCCGATGGCGATGGTATAGGGGTTCACCAGCGACGGGCCGGCATGCAAGCTAAGGGGAAAGACGTGCCGGACACCGACGTTGCGTAATTGACCCAGCCTATCGCCGAAGCTGGCTTGCAGTTCGGTGATGAAGGCATCGTCTTCCTGTTCGATCCGCCTTTGGGCCTCGTCCGGCGGGCTGCACCAGACGATACTGTAAAGGTCTTCTCCATGGGGATGAGGCAGGAAGGCCAGCGGCCCCTGCCGTGTGAAGCGTTCGTACGCCCAGCCGGAACGTGGGCGGGCGGCGCGGACCGTGGCCAACAGGGCGTGCTGGTCGTACTGCCGCTCGAGGCCGCGCGGCCGGGCGCCGTCGGATTGAACGAGCAGGCGGCTGCTGAAGGCTGAGCCGGAGTCTGGTTCGAACCGCACGCAGCCGCCATGCACATGTTGAGGCGGCGCGCCGTCGATCAGCGTGATCCCGCTGCGCTCGACGGCATGGTGCAGGCTGCGCAGGACGGCATCGTAGGCCGCCACGCTGCCCAGCCGCGGTACATTCAGTTCCGCATGCTCGATCAGCGTCCTGCCTAATCGGCCGCGTTGCGACACATGTACCGTTCTGATGTCGGCGGACTCCATGGGCCACGCCTGGATTTGCTCCAGCAGTACGCGGCTGCCCTGGTTCAGCGCCAAGGTGCGCGGATCGGGTGTTGCGCCGGCGCCGCTGCGCACGGCGGGCGCCACGCTGAATTGCTGTCCGATCAGGGCGATGCGATCGGGCTCGCGCGATTTGGCCGCCAGCATCAATGCAAGCGCGCTGCCTACCGGGCCGGCGCCCATAATGGCGATATCATAGGTGGGCGGTTTCATGTCCACTCCCGGGGCCGGGCCCCGAATGTTTCGACTGGGGACAGGCCCCGAACGGGGTCTGTCCCCTCAAGCTGGGGTCAGGCCCCGCGTGTTTCAATTGTGGTCAGACCCCGGGTTGGGGTCTGACCCCTCGAGAACGATTATGACTGAATTTACCACTCCAGTTCCCCATCGCAGCAAAGTCGCGGCCGCTTGGCTGGCATGCCTGCTTGGCATGTTCGGGGCGCATTGGTGGTACATGGGACGCCGTTGGGCCTGGGCCGTGACGGCATTTTCCTTGTTGATGATCGTCTTGGCGCAGCTTTATCCTGTCTGGTGGGACAATCCGCCTTTTTTACTGCTGCTCATACCAACCACCGCAGGCTATATCGACGCATTGGTCTATGCCTTGATGCCGGACGAAAAATTCGACGCGCGTTACAACTCCGGCTCGCGCCGGATGACGAAAACCGGCTGGAATGCCGTGATCGCCGCCATATTCACTACCTTTTTCGGCAGCACCGTGGTGATGTTCGGCATTGCCGTGACGGTCATGCACGTTTATACCGCAATGGGCTGGCTCGACGGCCTGGTGTATTGAGCCGGCCAAAAAATTACAGGCACCGCGGCTGGGAACGGAAAACCGCTGCGGGGCTTGTTCTCGATAAATCAATAGGTTACAATGCAGCACCTTTGTTTTATAGGAGCTGTGTGGTGAATCCAGACCCCGGCGATAGTAGCGGCCGATCGTGCAGATCGGCTGAATCATTTCCAGGCGCGTTCCGGCAGTAGTCAGGCTCACCCAAGCATAGCTACGCCACGCCCCTGGGTTACATGGGCGTGGTGGTTTCAAGAATACCGTTTGGTATTCGACCCCCCGTCGTATTTCATCTCAAGTCCATTGCTCGGCAACGGACCGCGTGCCGCGTTCGCGGCGCGCCGGTATGTAGAAAGGGGGCTTTCATGCGTTTATTCAATCTATTCCTGCGCCGTGCGGGCGTTCAGCCCGCCGCCCTTCGCGCACCCAGCGGCCTGTCGCGTCTCACGGTCATCTGTCCGCGTCATTCGCTTGCCGACATCCGCAAGCAGATATACGCCGACTTCGAAGCGGCCGGCCTGCCTGTGCAGGCGCTCATGGTCGACCATGCATCGCGGCACGACATGGCCAGCGCGTGCATTACGGTGCACTGTCCGCCCGAGCTGCGGCCGGCCCTGATGAACCAGGCCCGGCTGCTGCGAGCTTCTCCCGGCGTACATCAGGTGCATTGGGGTGACAAGCGGCAGATTGCTTTAAACTAGAACTGTTTTTTATTGGATCCGGTCGCCCATGAGTCTCATCGATTGGCTTACGCCTTGGGAATTTTCTCCAACGCTGGTGCTGATGTTCATTGTGGGCGGCTGGCTGTTTATACGTGGCCAGCGCGTGCATCGCGTGACGCTGGCACGCCAGGTCTTTTTCTGGACAGGCGTGGCGTTCCTGTATCTGTCCATGCACACCCGCATCGACTACTATGCGGAACGCATGTTCTTCATACACCGTTTGCAGCACTTGGTGCTGCATCACCTTGGGCCCTTGCTCATCATGGGCGCCTATCCCGGCCAGGTGCTCAGGGCGGGCCTGCCCATGAAATGGCGCTACCGCCTGCGCGACTTCCGCCTTACCCGAGGCGGCAGGGCGCTTGAAGCGGTACTCACCAACAAGATCTTCGTACCCTTTCTGTTCGTGATCCTGGTGCTGGGTTTCCTTATCCCGACCGTCCAGTTCTATTCCATGCTCGATTGGCGCCTGTACCGGTTCATGAACTGGTCGGTGGTCATCAGCGGTTTCATGTACTGGAACCTCATTCTCGACAGGCGGCCCAGTCCGCCGGCAGTGCTGTCGCCGGGCGGCCGCATCATCTCGCCCGTGGTCACCATGGTGCCGCAGATGATCGTCGGCGCCATCATCACTTTCACCGAATACGACCTCTATCCCATATTCGATCTTTGCGGCCGCGCCATCCCGGGCATGACGGCGGTCACCGATCAGGCCATAGGCGGCCTGACCATGTGGGTCCTGGCGGGATTCGTCGAAGTCTTCGGCCTGTTGTTCGCGTTGTCTACACTGATGCGCCTTTCGGCCAGAAATCGTTTACCCAACAAACAGGACCGCCGGCGACGCCGTCAGTCGGTGGCGGCGCCCGCATCCTGACGTACGCATGACGAGCCCACACCCCACATCATTCAGCAGGCGGAGAGCGCGGGTGTTGTGCGCGGTATTGGCAAGCGCGCTCATCTGGCCGGTCGCTCCGGCAGCGTGGGCGCAACCCATGGGCATACCCAGCATGGGGTCCGCATCGTCGGCCGAGCTTTCCCCTTCGCTCGAACGCACGCTGGGCGACGCCATCATGGAGCAGGGCAGGCGGGACCCCACTTATATCCCCGATCCCGATGTCAACCAATACCTGACGGACATGGGACGCGACCTGGTCAGGCATGCACCGGGCGGGACCGACCAGCGTATCAACGTGTTCGGCGTGCGAGACCCGCAAATCAACGCATTCGCGCTTCCCGGCGGCTATATCGGCATCAACAGCGGCCTGGTGGTCTCGTCGCAGAGCGAATCCGAACTGGCCTCAGTGGTGGCGCACGAAATCGGCCACGTGGTGCTGCGCCACATAGCACGCGGCATGACGCAAAAGTCGCAGAGCAGCGGTGTGATGATGGCCGCCATGGCCGCGGCGCTGCTCGCGGCATTGGCAGGCAGCGGAGACCTCGCAATGGGCGTTGCGGCCTTTGGCCAAGCGGCGGCCATCGACCGGCAGCTCGGTTTTTCCCGCCAGGCCGAACAGGAGGCGGATCGGATCGGCGTCGAAATGATGCGCAAGGCGGGATTTGATCCCCAAGGCATGGTCCGCATGTTCAACCAGTTGAGCAATGCCGCGCGCCTGAACGAAGGGCAGGGCGGAGGCGGCTATTCGAGCACTCACCCGCTGTCCATACAGCGCATGTCGGATATCCAGAATCGTGTCCGGGAAGCCGCCGCGGCGCCCAAGAAAGACTCGGACTCGTACTGGTATGTCCGCGCCAAGCTGCGTGTGCTGCAGTCGCGAGACAGCCAGTCCATGCGCAATGCATTGGACAAGCTGCGACTCGATGCCCAGCAGCGCAGCGGGGTCGAACAGTCTGCGGCCTGGTACGGGCTGGCTTACGCCGCCTGGCAGAAGAAAGACCTGGAAGGGACGCGACAAGGGCTTGCCAATGCCGCCAGCGGTGGCAGGCAATCGCCCGAAATCGCGGGGCTCGCCATTCAGCTTGCGTTGCATGAAGGCGATTACACGGGCGCCGCCAGGCTGGCGGCGGAAGCCTGGGGACGCTGGCCCGACAGCCAGGGAGTGGCCCTTGCCCGTGTCGAGGCCATGCAAAAAAGCGCACAGGATCAGCAGGCCGTTGCCTTTCTGACGGAACTGACGGGCAAATGGCCCGAAGTGCCCAGGCTGTATCAGTTGCAGGCGCAAAGCTACGAGCGCCTTGGCCGGCAGATCGATGCACGGCGCACCATGGCCAAATACTACGAGCTGATCGGCGCCTTGCCCACTGCGGTCGACCAACTGGAGCAGGCGCGCGGTCTGAGCAAGGATTTCTACGTCCAGTCCCAGCTTGATGTGCAGATCCGGACGCTCAAGGATCGCTTGAAATCCGACCGTGAACTGCTCGAGCGATTCAAGTCTTAGAAAGGTTGGGGGGGCCGACCCCGCCTCAGCAGGAAGGGGGTCAGACCCAATTGGGTCTGACCCCGGCCACAGAAGAAAGAGGGTCAGACCCCGCATGGGGTCTGACCCTAAGATCTACGATCAAGTCCCAGTTTCGAAAAAGCGCGCCAGCCGGATGGGCAGCCAGCCAAGATCTGCCGGGAACCGGCCCGTGACGAAGCTTGCATGGCCGCCTTCCGCCGGCTGGTGAAGCAGGATGCTGCCGGAGCAGTCAGCCGAACCCGGCAATGAAGGCGCGGGAACGAACGGGTCGTTGCGGGCATTCAGAATCAGCGTCGGAACGGCAATCGTTTTCAGCACGCGATTGCTCGATGCGCGCGTCCAGTAATCCAGCGCATTCTTGTAGCCGTGCATGGGCGCCGTGTACAAGTCATCGAACTCGCGCAGCGACTTCGCGTGGCTGATCCGGAAGACATCGATGTTTCCGGGAAAGCGCTTGGCCTTTTCCTGGATCTTGACCCTCATGGTGCGCAAGAAGTAGCGTGAATAGATGTGTTTTCCGGCTCGTGTCTCGGATAGGCACACACCGCAAGCAACCAGGTCCATGGGGACGGACACGGTCGCACAGGCATTCAGCCAATTCACATTGTCGGCTTGTTCCCCCAGGTACTTCAGCAGCGCGTTGCCGCCAAGGGACACGCCGATGGCATGCCAGCGCGCGTGAGGCAGGCGTCGGCGTACCGTTTGCAGCATGAAGTCGACGTCTTCCGAGTCGCCGGAAAAATACGCGCGCGCCATGCGATTCGGGAAACCCGAGCAACTGCGGAAATGAGCGATGACGACCATCCATCCGCGGGCACGGAAATGCTGCGCGATCGATTGGGCATAGTGGCTGCGGCTGCTGCCTTCGAGCCCATGGAACAGGATGAGGGCCGGGATGTCCGACGCGGCGGGCACTGTGCTCCAGTCGTCATCCAGCATCCAGCGATGCGCGGCGGTATGGGCCAGTGCGGGGTCGGGTTTGGTCAATTGCCCATTGGCAAGACGGTCGGCGAAGAGTCCGGGACCGGTCCAGTCGAAGTCGAGGAAATCGCCGTCCGGCGTATCCACGCGCTCGCGTACGAAAGCAATGCGGTGGTAGCGCGCCGCGAGCGCGCCGTACAGCGTTTGCAGATGGCTTCCGGGCAGCCAGGGCGGGGTCGGACAGGGCGAGGTATCGATCTTTGCTGACACGGACCGCCTTCAGTGCAAAGTATCGGGACGATCCTGCAGATCGAACAGCCCCGCTTCCTGTGGCGCCTGGGATGCGTGATGCAGGATCATCTTCCAGCCCGACGGGCTTTTATGAAAGACGTTGGTGGTATAGCACAAGGAGGTTTGCCTGCCTTGTGGCGTATCGACGGTGATCTGTTCGATCAGTACGTGAACGGAGCTCATGACGCTGGTGATGATCATGGGTTGCAGCGGCATGACCTGGATCGGGCCGCTGGCGAAGATCTGCTGCCACGTGCTTTGGAGGGCGTCGTGACCTACTGTGCGCAAGCCGCCCGGATGCACGCAGATCACTTCCTCGTCTGCCCAGACGCGCATCATCATGCCAAGATCTGCTGTGCGCATGGCTTCGTAAAATGCTTGCTCGGCTTCTTCGGGCGTGGTGAACATGGTCCGTTACCTGGCGTCTGCTTATGACGGGCTGAAATGGTGGAGAAGGCTGTTAGTGTCCGTGGACTTTTTCGCCTTCCTTCAATTGATAGGCCGCGCCGCAGTACGGGCAGAGCGCCTTGCCTGTCTTGACCACTTCGATGTAGACCCGCGGGTGCATGCTCCATAGCGGAGCATGCGGCCCCGGACAATAGACGGGCAAGTCCTTGGCTTCGACAAAAATGGTTTCGTCCTTGGGAACGACGGGCGCGGAGCTGCTCATTGAAGGTCCTAAAAGCGTATGGGTTGTAGCGGTTGATGCAGGCTCAGACTTTGCTGAGCCAGTGGTGGTATTTGGCGTTCTTGCCGTTTACGAGGTCGAAAAAGGCTTTCTGCAGTTTCTCGGTAACCGGGCCGCGGCTGCCCTTGCCGATGACGCGGCGGTCGACTTCGCGTATGGGCGTGACTTCGGCGGCCGTGCCGGTAAAGAAGGCTTCATCGGCGATGTAGAGGTCGTCGCGGGTAAGCCGCTTGGTGACCAGCGGAATGCCGAGGTCCGCCGCGAGCGCGTGTATGGTGGAGCGGGTGATGCCGGTAAGCGCCGAAGCGATTTCGGGTTCGCACAGCACGCCGTCCTTCACGATGAAGATGTTCTCGCCCGAGCCTTCGGCCACAAAGCCTTCGGTGTCGAGCAGGATGGCCTCGTCGTAGCCATGATCCAGGGCTTCGGCATTGGCGACGATGGAATTGGCGTAGGTGCTGGCTACCTTGGCGCGGGGCATGGTCACGTTGACATGCTGGCGGGCATAGGAAGAGACTTTTACGCGGATTCCCTGCTGCAGCGCTTCTTCGCCCAGATATGCGCCCCAGGACCAGGCCGCGATGGCCACGTGCACTTTCGCACCCTTGGGCGAGATACCCATTTTTTCGGAGCCATAGAACACCAGCGGGCGGATGTAGCAGGACTCGAGCCCGTTCCGGCGCACGACTTCGCGCTGGGCCTCGTTGATGGTGTCCTGGTCGAAAGGAATGCCCATCTGGTAGATATGCGCGGAATTGAACAGCCGGCGAGTATGGTCCTCGAGCCGAAAGATCGCGGTGCCGATGTCGGTATGATAGGCGCGCACGCCCTCGAAAACGGCCAGGCCGTAGTGCAGGGAGTGGGTCAGGACGTGGGTGGTCGCATTGCGCCACGGCACGAGTTCGCCGTCATACCAGATAAAGCCATCGCGATCAGACATGGACATGGTGCTCTCTCCCAGAAAAGTGAGTTGATTGTACCAAGCGTGCCGGCCTTACAATAGCGGCTTTTGGCTCGAGGTCGGGACGGCAGTGGCGGAATCGGGATTTGCATCGTGGTGGCCGGACATCCATAAACGGCAAAGCTTCAAGGCCGGCTTTCGCGACGTATTCACGGCGCTGGTCGCGACCAGCACATGGGGCTTCGTGACGGGCATCGCCATGGTGAAGTCCGGCCTCACGGAAACGATGGCGGCATGGATGACGTTGCTCGTGTATGCGGGATCGGCGCAGCTTACTTCGCTGCCCCTCATTGTGTCTTCCGCGCCGATCTGGCTGATTTTCGCCGCCGGCATGGTGGTGAACCTGCGTTTCATCATCTTCGCGGCGGCGCTGCAGCCGTTTTTCAGGCATATGCCCTGGTTCAAGCGCCTGGTGCTGGGCTTTCTGAGCACCGACATCGCCTTCGTGTTCTTCATGGCGCGGTATGGAGACCGCAAGGGGCCCGCCACCACGGAACAGCTCTGGTATTTGCTGGGCATGATCATTCCGGGCTGGATATCCTGGAACGTCTTCTCGATGATAGGGATATACATGGGCGGCTTCGTGCCGGCGAGCTGGTCCCTTGAGTTCGCGGCCATACTCGCCCTGATGGCCGTCGTCATTCCCCTGGTCAAGACGCGGCCGATGGCCATGTGCCTGCTGGTGGCCGGCATCATTGCGCTGGTCGGGCAAGCCCTGCCGCTGCGGCTGGGCCTGCTGGCGGCTGTCATCGGCGGAATCGTGGCGGGCGTGCTGACCGAGCGTCTCCAGCATCGTGGCAAGCCCAGGAAAAGACAATGACCGGAAATCTCGAATACGATCTTTACATCATAGGCGTGATTGCGGCCTTGGCCATATGCAGCATCATCACGCGTTCCGGCTACTACGTATTCGGCGACTACCTTCCGCTCAGCGATTCGGTGCGCCGGGCCTTGCGTTATGCGCCCACGGCCGCGCTTGTCGGCATCATCGTTCCAGACCTCATTCCCCTGGGCAGTGCGGAAGGCGAGGCATCCATGCTCAAGCTGGCCGCGGCGCTGCTGGCGGTGGTCCTGTACTGGCGCACAAAAAGCACGCTGCTGGTCATTGTGGGCGGGATGATTGCGTACTGGATACTGGAAGCCTTGTTCGTTTCCTGAGGCGCGCCGTAACGAAACGTATGCTTTTAACGACAAATGCCTGTTTTTATTGGCTTTGTCAGGTGTCGCGGACCGAACTCGCCGGGCAGTCGAGACGGTGTGCGCTAAAATACAGCGGTTCCACAAGCTAGGCCTGGGGTTTTCCCGTGCCAGGCATAAACCACTTTCAATGACAGACACTACCTTCACACCGACCAGTACCCCTGCTGCTACCTTTTCCGAATTCGGCTTGCATCCAAGCATACTTCAGGCAATAGCCGAGACGGGATACACCCATCCTACGCCTATCCAGGCCCAGGCCATGCCGATCGCCATGGACGGCCGGGACGTCATGGGGGCCGCGCAGACCGGCACCGGCAAGACAGCCGCGTTCACCCTGCCCATATTGCACAGGTTGATGCAGTACGCCAATGCCAGCGCCTCCCCGGCGCGGCACCCCGTACGAGCGCTGATCTTGACCCCCACGCGAGAGCTGGCCGACCAGGTGTATGAGAACGTAGCCACCTATAGCAAAGCCACTCCGCTGCGTTCGGCCGTCGTCTTCGGAGGCGTCGATATCAATCCGCAGCGAGACGCCCTGCGGCGTGGCTGCGAACTGTTGGTTGCCACGCCGGGTCGCCTGCTGGATCACGTCGAGCAGAAAAACGTCAATCTCAGCCAAGTGGGCATACTGGTGCTGGACGAAGCCGACCGCATGCTGGACATGGGCTTCCTGCCCGACCTCGACCGCATCGTCCGCCTGTTGCCCGCCAAGCGGCAAGGCCTGCTGTTTTCCGCCACGTTCAGCAACGAGATCCGCAAGCTCGGACGCAATTTCCTGACCGACCCCGTCGAGATCGCGGTGGCGGCACGCAACGCCACGGCCGACACCGTCACCCAGGTCGCCTACCCGCTGGCCAGCGCCGACAAGCGCGCGGCCGTCGTCCACCTGGTCAAGTCCAAGGGACTCAATCAGGTCATCGTTTTCTCGAACACCAAGATCGGCACGGGCAGGCTGGCGCGCGAACTCGTGCGCGATGGTGTCAAGGCTGAATCCATACATGGCGACAAGAGCCAGCTCGATCGCATGAAGGCGCTCGAGGCCTTCAAGTCGGGCGAACTCGAGGTCCTGGTTGCAACCGACGTGGCGGCGCGCGGCCTGGACGTCGCCGGCGTGCCTTGCGTCATCAATTACGATTTGCCTCACAATGCCGAAGACTACGTCCATCGCATCGGCCGTACCGGCCGAGCAGGCAAGAGCGGTGAAGCCATTGCTTTCTTCACGCCCGACGAAGAGCGCTATCTGCTCGACATCGAAAAACTGATCAAGGCAAAGATTCCCCGCGGCCAGCTGGCCGTGCCGGCTTCGGCGCGGCGCCCGTCCGCGGGACGGGACAGGCGCGGCTATACGCCAGGCATGGCGTCGCAGAAACCCGTGGACGAATTTTTCTATAAGCCCTATGTGCCTTCACCGGCTTCCACCGCTCGCTCTGCAAGCCAGCAAACGACGACAGCGCCCACCAGCAAGAAAGCAGTGGGTGTGCTGTTGGGCGGCCGCTAGCGTGCTGTTTGCTTAGCCTGCGCCCAGGGTTTCATCACGAACGGCAGGCTTGACGCTCGATTTGCTCAGAGATCCCCCAGCAATCCTGCCAATTGACCCGGGCCGCCTTCGATGGGATTCGCGGCCTCAAGGCCGGGCACCAGTTTTTCCAGATGGGAAATATAGGGCAGCATGGTCCCGAAGAACAGGTTTCCCGCACGGCTCTGTACAAGAATGGTCGGGAAGTTCTCGACGTCCTCGTCGTCGAGCAGGTCGGGGCTTTCTTCGATATCTATCCACACAAAAGTATGCTGCGGCCATTTCTGCGCCAGGCTGTCGAAATCGGGCCGGTACTGCCGGCAAGTGTCGCACCAGGCCGCGCAATAGCACGCGATGACGAGGCCGCCTTCTCGCGTCAATCGGTCCCGCAGGGCGGGCATGTGGTGTTGTGGATCGTATACCGGCATAGAGACAAAAAGCATCCAGTTTGACTATGATAGTCATGTCGTGATCTAAAGGCTACGCATGAGCGAATACTCCCTTGCAATCAAAACCGGCGGCCGGCCCGTGACCGGCCTGGCGGCGGTCGGCCAAGCATTCAGGCGTGCGCTGGTTTCGCAGTTTCATCCCAAAATGCTGGCGGCCATATTGCTGCCGTTCATCATCGCCTTACTGGGCGCCATTATATTGCTTTGGGGATTCTGGGACCCGCTCACCGCCTGGCTCAATGCCCAGGCGGCGGAATGGGACTTCATCAATCGCGCCGATCAATGGTTTCTGGCCATCGGGCTGTTTTCCCTGAAGCTGTATCTCATTCCTTTGCTCGCCGTCGGCATACTCCTGCCGCTGTCGGGCATCCTGGGCCTTGTCATCGCGGCCGTCTTCGTCATGCCCATCGTCCTCCGGCATCTCGAAAAGCACCATTATCAGGGCCTCTCTCGGCAGGGGCAGTACGTGACGGCCGTCGGCGCCTGGAACGCCATCTGGGTCGGCATACTGTTTGTGCTAGGGTGGCTGGCGACCATGCCGCTCTGGCTCATTCCTCCGTTGCCCGTGGTGCTGCCCGTTTTCTGGTGGGCATTCGCCTTTACCCGCATGCTGAGGGTCGATGCCATCATCGAGCATGGCAGCCAGCAAGAGCGCCGTCTGTTGTGGCGCCGGCATAATCGCCAGCTATGGCTGATTGGCGGCATACTTTCCCTGATCAACCTGTTTCCCCCCGCCTGGCTGTTCCTGCCGGTCTTCTCAGCCCTGGTCTTTGCGCATTTCATGCTCGAAGCCTTGCGGCAACTGCGTGCGCAGGAAGTCGTAGACGTCTGAAATAAAAAAAGGAAAACCGCCGTAAATGAGCACGACCACTCGCAAGATCCGTTCGATCATCATTGGAGACGAAATCCTTTCGGGACGCCGCCAGGACAAGCACTTCCCGAAACTCATCGAGCTCCTCGGCCAGCGTGGGCTGCAGCTGGAGGGCGCGGAATTCATCTCCGATGAGCGTTCCGTCATCGCCGAGACCCTGGCCCGCAGTTTCCGCAAGGACGACATCGTATTCTGTTGCGGCGGCATCGGCGCCACGCCCGACGATCAGACACGCCAGGCGGCCGCTGAGGCGCTGGGCGTCGATCTCGCCTTGCATCCCGAGGCGGAAAGGCTGATTGCCGAACGTTGCGCCGACAACGAGCGCCGGGGGCAGGGCAGCGGCGACATGTCGCTGCCCGAGAACCAGCAGCGTTTGCAAATGGGGGTATTCCCCGTGGGCGCCGAGATCGTCCCCAACCCTTACAACAAGATCCCGGGCTTCTTCATTCGCGATCACACTTTCATGCCGGGCTTTCCGGTCATGGCCTGGCCCATGATGGAATGGACGCTCGATACGCGCTATATCGAACTGCATCACAAGCAGCGTCGCGTGGAACATTCCTTTCTGGTCTTCAAGCTGCCCGAGTCGCGCATCACGCCTGCGCTCGAGGAACTTGAACGGCGCTGGCCGGGAGTCAAGGCGTTCAGCTTGCCCAGCATGGGCGAAACCGGGCATCCGCATATCGATCTGGGCGTGAAAGGCGAACCCGAAGCCGCGGCCCTGGCCCTCGAATTCCTGCGCGGCGAGGCGCTGAAAATGGGAGGGCAGCTCAACCCGCCACAAAAATAATGCTTGCCAGGTCGGCATTTTTTTTCATATTATGGAATTGTTGCGTTGCGTCAAAATAAGACTATGTCACGTTCCACTGCGCTGCCTCCTCCCTCGCTGGGCGCGTCGCCTTCCGTCAGCGGCTCGCCCGTTTCAATTCAGGTCCTCGAGCGGGCCATGTCCTTGCTTGATGTCCTGGCCAAGCAGTCCGATCCCGTGCCTTTGAAAGAGTTGGCCGCAGCGACGGGGCTGCATACCTCAACCACGCATCGCATCCTCAACGACCTGGTCGTCGGCCGCTATGTCGAACGCGTCGACAGCGGCCTGTATCAATTGGGCATGCGCCTGCTGGAACTCGGATCTTTGGTCAAGAGAAGGCTGAATGTGCGTGAGGTCGCGCTGGATCCCATGCGTGAATTGCACAAGATCACCGGCCAGACCATCAATCTCTCGCTGCAGCAAGGCGACGAAATCGTCTATATAGAACGGGCCTGGAGCGAAAGATCAGGCATGCAGGTCGTGCGCGCGATCGGGGGCAGGGCGCCGTTGCATCTGACTTCCACGGGCAAGCTTTTCCTGTCGGTCAGCGATCCGCGTCAGGTCCGCGCCTACGCCATGCGTACGGGGCTGGCCGGTACGACGCGCAACAGCATCACCGAGTTGGAGCAGCTAGAGCGCGATCTGGCGCTGGTTCGGCGCCATGGGTATTCGCGTGACAACGAAGAGCTGGAGCTTGGGGTTCGCTGTATTGCCGCCGGCGTCTATGACGACACCGGCAAGCTGCAGGCCGGCTTGTCGATTTCCGCCCCGGCGGAGCGCATGCGCGATGAATGGATACCGGTATTGTTGACCACGGCCAAGCAGATATCCGAGGCCTTGGGCTACGAGGGGTCAGACCCCGGACGGGGTCTGACCCCATAGCACCGCAAGGCCCAAGGGGTCAGACCCCGTCCGGGGTCTGACCCCATATTCCGCCATATTCGGGCAGGGGTCAGACCCCGCTGCAGGTTTACTGGGGCTGGATACCCGATTTCTTGAACAGTTCGCCCCATTGCGGTACTTGCTGTTCGACTTTCTTCTGAAGTGCTTCGGGTGTGGCGTCGGATGTGAGCACGGTGGCGCCGAGGCCGGCCATGCGCTTCTGGAATTCCGGGGCGTTCAGGCCGGCCTTGAGCGCGGCATTGAGCTTGTCGGTGACGGGTTTGGGCGTGCCCTTGGGCGCCCACATGCCGTGCCAGATACCCACTTCGAAGTCCTTGAAACCCGCTTCCTGCATGGTGGGCAGGTCGGGCAGCGTGGGGACGCGCGCCTTGCTGGTCACGGCATAGGCCTTGACCGTTCCGGCCTTGATATGCTGGGTTGTATTGGTGGTTTGGTCGCACATGACGTCTACCTGCTTGCCCAGCAGGTCGTTCATGGCGGGACCCGTGCCCTTGTAGGGAACGGTTAGCAGGTCGACGCCGATCGCATTGGAGAACATGGTGCCGCAGAGGTGGCTGGCGGCACCGATGCCGGCATTGGCCAGGGAGACCTTGTCTTTGTTGGCCTTGAGGTATTCGACCAGTTCCTTGACATTGTTGGGCGGGAAGTCGCTGCGCGCGATGATGGTCATGGGCACGTCGACCACCAGTCCGATGGGTTCGAAGCTGCTGAACGCGTTGTAGCCGGGATCCTTGTACAACGACGCCGCGGTGGAGAAGCCGATGTGCATCAACAGGATGCTGTAGCCATCAGGTTTGGCCCGCGCCACTTGAGAGGTGCCGATGGTGCCGCCCGCACCGCCCTTGTTTTCAACGACCACGGTCTGACCCAGGGTCGGGCGCATGGCTTCAGCCAGGGAGCGCGCTACGTTGTCCGTGGGGCCGCCGGCCGAGAAGGGCACGACCATATTGATGGGATGGTCGGGGTAGGCTGCCGCCAGAGCGGCGCCGGTACTGGTAAGCGCGCCTAGGGTCATGGCGGTGGCAAGCTTCAAGGTGTGTTTCATTCGGTCTCCCTTTGCTTATGGCAAAGTAAATTGTTGTTCAGGCCGGATACAGAATCCTTTGGCATCCTAGGCCAAACGGCCGACGCTGTCGCTTAGGTTTAGCCCTTATATAAGCCCATATACGGGAAATGGGCTTTCCCGTGCGCGTACTGACCTGTTTTGTTGCAATGCACCAAAAAAAGCTTGACTTGACTCTAGACCCTAGTAAAATAACATTTGTGCGATGCAGCATTGAAGGTTTTCACGTTGTCAGGTGATTTGCTTAGCCTTCTTTATTTACCAAGTCCGGCTTACCCGGACACCCAGGGGCCGCCATCATGGCCTCGTCTTATAAAGGAAACACCATGAGCGCAATCCCTCAACCCCTTCTGGCCGTTCAAAAGGCGACGCTGGACAATTTCCTCGCAGTTCAAGGCGCGGTATTTGGCGGCTTCGAGAAGCTGGCCGACTTGAACCTTAAAGTCATCAAGGCAACGCTTGACGAAGTGGCCGAAAAATCGCAGCAAGCGGTCGAAGTGAAGGACGCCCAGGAAGTCCTGGCTTTCACGTCCGGCCTCGTGCAGCCTAACGCCGAAAAGGCGCTGGCCTATGGCAAGCACGTCTATGACATCGTATCGGCGGTGCAGGCCGATCTGTCCAAGTTGACCGAGCAGCAAATCGTCCTGGGCCAACAGCAGGTCACCGACGCGATCGATCAACTGGCCAAGAATGCGCCCACGGGTTCGGAAGGCGCCGTTGCCCTGATGAAATCGTCTCTCGCCACGGCCGGCAATGCCTACGAAAGCGCCGTCAAGGCTGCCCGTCAGGTGACCGACGCCGCCGAGTCCAACATCAACGCGGCGACCAACGCAAGCTTCAAGGCTGCGGCGGATGCCGCCGAAGCAGCCGGCAAGGTTGCTCCGCGTGCTCGCCGCGCAACCGCCTGATTACTGACCCAGCGGCGCAGCCGAAGCGCTTCCATGGCGTTTCGGCTACGGTAAGCATCAAGGCCCCGGAAAGCGTTCAGCTTCCGGGGCCTTGATGCTTTTGCGCTGCCTGCTTGAGGATGCAGGCCGATCGGAAATTCAGCTTAGCGCGCGCACGCACTCGCTGATCAAGGCCGGGCCGCGGTAGATCAGCCCTGTGTAGATTTGGACGGCATTCGCTCCCGCCGCGATCTTCTCCCGGGCCTGCTTGCCGGACGCCACGCCGCCGACACCGATGATGGTGTAGTCACGGCCCAATTGCTGACGTAGGCGCGCAATGACGGCCAGAGACAACTCATGCACCGGCGGGCCGGAAAGGCCGCCGGACTCGTCGGCGTGGGGCAGTCCTTGAACGGCATCGCGGGACAGCGTGGTATTGGTTGCGATGACGCCGTCAATGCCATGACGTGGCAATTGTTCGGCAATGATGTCTATTTGCCTGGTGTCGAGATCCGGTGCGATCTTCACCACGATGGGTACCATCCTGCCGTGTTGATCGGCCAGCGCCTTGCGCTTCTCGTTGAGCGGACCCAGCAGCGCAGCCAGTTCATTTTCGCCCTGGAGCGCGCGTAGATTCTGCGTATTGGGCGACGAAATATTCACGGTGATGTAATCGGCATGCGGATACACGCCTTCCAGTCCGATCAGATAATCGTCCACGGCCCGCTCGATGGGTGTTGCCGCGTTCTTGCCTATGTTCAGCCCCAGAATGCCGCCCTGGCTGCGCCATTGACTTTTACGCACGTTCGCGATGAAGGCGTCCAGGCCCTGGTTGTTGAAACCCAAGCGATTGATCAGCGCCTGGGCGCGGGGCAGGCGGAACATGCGCGGCTTGGGATTACCCGGCTGCGGCTTGGGCGTGACGGTGCCCACTTCCACGAAACCGAACCCCAGATTGCCCAAGGCATCGATATGGGCGCCGTTCTTGTCGAGGCCGGCGGCCAGACCGACGGGATTCCGGCAGGGCAGTCCGAGCAGGGTGCAAGGCTTGCGGGGCGCGGCGGCAATGAGCCCCCGTGTAAAACGGCAATCGTAGGCTTTCTGAAGAGAGGCCAGGGTCAGCTCGTGGGCCGCCTCGGCGTCCATGGAAAAAAGCGCCGTGCGGGCCAGGGGATAGGTATTGAATAGCAATGACATGTTTTTAGCGTTAACGGCCCTAGGGCTCGGCCCAGATGCCGTTGCGCAGAATCTGGAATGGCGTGTATTGGGATTTATACGCCATTTTACGGCTTTCCTTGATCCAATAGCCCAGGTAAAGCCACGGAAGGCCCAACGCCCGGCATTGTTCCACTTGCCAAAGTATGCCGTACACCCCAAGGCTGCCTTGCGCTTCCGGGTCGAAAAAGGTGTACACGGACGATAGTCCCGTGTCCAGGGTGTCTATCATGGACACCATCTGCAGTGTGCCGTCGGGCAGTCTGAACTCCACCAGGCAAGAGCTTACCCGGCTGGTCAGAAGAAACTGGGTGTACTGGCTTTGGCTATCTTCGTCCATGCCCGCCCCCGCATGTCGGCCCGCCTGGTAGCGCCGGTACAGTTCGAAATGCTCCGGGACCCAATGCAGAGGCATTTGCCGGGCAATGAGCCCGCTGTGCCGCTTCCAGGACCGGCGTTGTGTCCGGCTGGGCTCGAAGCGGTTCACGTCGACGCGTATGGGCAGGCAGGCTCTGCAGCTGTCGCAATAAGGGCGGTAAGTGAAGAGTCCGCTGCGCCGGAAGCCTTTCTCGACCAACTGCGAATAGACGGTGCTGTCGATGAGATGCGTCGGTGCGGCCACTTGCGAGCGTGCTTCGAGCTCGGGAATATAGCTGCATGGATACACCGACGTGGCGTAGAACTGCAAGGTCTTGAAGCCAGGTTCAGACAAATGGCTCATGGCGGGGGCTCGATGATGCTTGGCGTTCTCACGCTGACAATTATGCGGCGGTTTCTTCCATGGGCGCAAGCGTGCCGTCCGCCAGCAGCTGGCCCGGACGCCACTCGGGCTCGGGCAGGCGCAGGCGTTCGTCGAGCAATGCCATGAAGGCACGGCGGCTGATTGGGCGGGCGCCCAGGCTGGCCAGGTGGCCCGTCTGCTGCTGGCAATCGATATGGTCGATGCCTTGCGCACGCAGGTATCGAACCAGGTAGGCCAGGGCCAGTTTGCTGGCGTCGGGCACCCTGCTGAACATGGATTCGCCGAAGAAGAAGCGGCCCATGCACACGCCATACAGCCCGCCCGCCAGCCGGCCATCGATCCAGGTTTCTATGCTGTGGGCATAGCCCGCCTGGTGCCAGTCGAGATAGGCGCGCTGGACGGCTGGCGAGATCCATGTGCCATGCTGGGCCGCGCGTGGCTCCGCGCAAGCCTGGATGACTGAAGAAAAGGCCGTGTCGGTGGCGATGCGCACGCGTGCTTTTCCGGTGCGTTCCAGGCGGGCCGTCTGGCGCAGCTTCTTGGACATGGAGTGCGAGACCTTGAAGTCCGCGCAAGCCAGCACCATGCGGGGATCGGGACTCCACCAGAGGACCGGGTCGCCAGGGTTGAACCAGGGAAATATCCCTTGCCGATAAGCCTGCATCAGGCGTTCCACCGTCAGCGTGGCGCCCGCGGCAAGCAGACCTTCGGGCATGGCGTTGTCGGGATGCGGAAACGGTGTGGTGTCATCCAGCCAGGTCAGGCTACCCACGATGCGTCCTTACTGTTTGGGATAGGGAATGGGAATGTCGTAATGGTGCACCGGAAACACGCCCTGCTTGCGGTCTTCGACATAGTGTTCCAGCGTGGTGATGACGGTGCGAAACGCCAGTTCTCCCCAGGGAATTTCGTCTATGGCGAAAAAGTCTGCCTCCAGGCTTTCAGGTCCGGGAAAGAGGTCTTCGCTGAGCACCTTCGCCAGGTAGAACAGATGGACTTGCTCGGCGTGCGGAACATCGATGACCGTGTAGAGGGGACCTAACTCGATCTGGGCACCGGCTTCCTCTTGTGTTTCGCGCATTGCGCCCTGCGCGGAGGTTTCGCCCAATTCCATGAAACCCGCCGGCAATGTCCATTTGTTGTACCGTGGTTCGATGGCGCGCCGGCACAGCAGGATCTTGTCGCCCCAGACCGGCAGGACCCCCACCACATTGCGCGGATTCTGATAGTGCACGGCACCGCAATGATCGCAGACATCGCGGACGCGATTGTCGTCCGGCGGAATGCGTTGCGTGATGGGTGTGCCGCACTGGCTGCAGAATTTCTGCGCGCGCGGGGCGGGGAAGTAGAAGGCAGGAGCGTGCGATGTCATGAACAGATTCTACCGAAAAGGCCGAGGGGCGGGCGTGGCCCATGCGGCGATTCTATCAGTCGGCCCGAGGAAGGCGGACGAATCCGAGCCGGGACGGTATGTCGGCCTCTTTGCAGAAATGCAGTGGACTGTTGTCCGTGGCCGGTCCCTGGACCGTTAATCCGGGCGGGGCGGCGCCGCCGGCTTCCAGGACGTCGAGCACTTTCGTGCCGTCCGTCGCGCGTAGCGCGTCGAGCACGGAGTCGAGGTCGCGCCCCGCAACCAGGCCGGGGCCGGGATCGGTCAGCGCATAGAGGCGCCCGGCTTCCGTCAGCCACCACGATGCGACGCGCGTGACTTGCAGGCCGGTGTGGGTATGCAGGCTGGGTCTGCCATCCGCCGGGTTTCCGGTGTGCAGGACAAATGGCGCGGCGTCCAGGCGCACATAGACTTTTTGCGGCCCGTTCTGAAAAAACCAGCGACCCGTCTCGTCGCATTCATAGTTGCGCCCCATGAATTGCAGGATCTGGGGGCTGGTAATGGATGTGCCTTGCCTGGCGTAAGGGTCCGGGGCGTCGGCATCGGCCAGCGCATCGCCCGCAGGATGCAGCCGCCACTGACCGCGTTCGTTCAGCGACAGCCAGCCGAATACCGCAGGAACGCCGGGCCAGCGCGCCATGGCGGCGATGACATTCTCGTCCATGGTTGCTTCTCGTCAAAGGGATATGACAAGTATAGGTCTGGAGCTCAGCGCCTGTCGAAGCGGCGTGCGAGAAGAAATGCCGTCGACTGCGCCGCTTCGGCCAGAGCCAGCAATATCGCAACGATGACCAGCATCGCTTCCGGAAGAAATTCGTGATAGCCATAGCGCATGCCCAGAGCTCCCAGGCCGCTGCCGCCAATGGCGCCCACCAGCGTCGAATAACCCACCAGTGCCGCCAGCGCAAGCCCCGCTGTTGAAATGAGCTCGGGACGGCGCTCCGGCAAAAGTACATTGAGGGCGATCTGCCAATTGTTTGCGCCCATGCTGCGGGCGGCCTCGACCAGATTGTGGTCTACCGTGTTCAGGGCGGCTTCCGTCTTTCTTGCAATGAACAGGGCCGAGAGCAAGGAGAGGGGAAGTATCATCGCCACAAGCCCGCCGGGCGCGACGGGCAATTGGCGAACGAGCGTCATGGCGACAACCAGCACGACTATGGCCGGCGTGGCCCGAATGCCTTGAACGACGAGCCGGGCCAGCAAGCCGATCAGCGTGCCGCGTCCTTCGGCGGCAGTATGTTGCCGCTCCAGATGGAGCGCCATCCCGAGCGGGACGCCCGTCATGATGCCGCTGACGCCCGCCACCGCCACCATGGCCAGTGTCTCGCCGAATGACTGCATGAGCGCATCGATGAAAGTCGCAAACATGAAAGCTCCTCTTTTGAACAAAAATTGTAGAGAGGCAAACCGCTGGGGCGAACTACTTAATCGCTAGACCGACATAGCTCTACGTCATAAGGCGCCCGGACCGGTTGAGCGAGCTTCAGGAAAACCACATGGCGCCGCCGCGCCAAACCAGTTAGTATGTGGGGCACTTTTCTTTTCGTTACAAATGCCAGGAGGGATGCATGGCGAAGTCAGACTTCATCGCACTCGGGCTTGCCGCCGTGCTGGCCTGCGAGCCGGCCTTGTCGGCAGACACGTCGGCAATCGATCAGGGCGTCTATGTGGGTGTGTTTGGCGGCCTTGGCGCTTCCATTGCGACGAACATGCGGCAGCAAGGCCAGGTCCTCAATCTGCCAAGGCCATTGCCCATCGACGCAAACGGCTCGACCGGCGGCAGCACCCGGGTAGCCCTGGGCGGCGCGCAGCTGGGCTACGAATGGAGCCGTTGGGAGCTGGGGCAGTCGAAGTGGGCGCTGCGGCCCGCCGTGGAGCTCGAAGGCTTTTATATCGGCAAGCATACGCCTACGGGCGAAATGCCCGTCGTGCCGCGCGCCTTGGGCACGCAATACGTCAGCACGCCCATGACGGCAGGCGTCGTTCTGGCGAACGTCATCTTGAACTTCAAGACACCTTATTCGGACAGAATCCTGCCATATGTCGGGGCGGGCGCGGGAATGGCCTTTCTGTCCATCAAGGATTCCGATTCCGCCAACCCGTCAGAGCCCGGCATCAATCATTTCAATTCAGACCCCGGCGCATCGGATTCCGCCTTCGCCGTCCAGCTGAAGGCGGGCATCAAAGGCGAAATCAGCAAGAACCTGTACCTGTTCACGGAATACAGGTATCTTTCCGTCGATGCCACGAGCTATACCTTCGGCGCCACGGATTATCCGGGCTTGCATCTACCCACGACGACATGGCGCTTCAACATGGGGCGGCAGCATTACAACCTGTTCGTGGCCGGGCTGCAATACCGGTTTTGAAGACTGTTTTGGGGTCAGACCCCGTACGGGGTCTGACCCCTTCCAGCGGATACGGGGTCTGACCCCTCATCCATTCACGATCGCAATGGAAAAACCGTCCCACCCCTTGCTGCCCACCGTCTGAACCGCCGTGGCGGTGAGGCGTGGTTCGCCCGACATCCGGTCATAGAACTGCCGCACGCCTTGAATGCTTGGATCCTGCTCGTTGGAATCCTTGATCTTTCCACCGCGCACGACGTTATCGCCGATGATCACCGTTCCGGGGCGCGACAGCTTCAGCGCCCATTCCAGGTAGGCCGGGTTATTGGGTTTGTCGGCATCGATGAATATCAGATCGAAAGCCGGCTCGTCGGCAAGTTTGGGCAAAGTCTCCAGCGCGGGCCCGATACGCAAGTCCACCGCATCGATCAGGCCTGCCGCTTGCAAATTCGACTGAGCCACCCGTGCGTGTCCAGGATCGGACTCGAGCGTGACGACGATACCGTCAGAGGGCAGCGCGCGCGCCAGCCATATCGTGCTGTAGCCGCCCAGCGTCCCGATTTCAAGCACGCGGCGCGCATTCACCATGCGGGCGAAGATATGAAGCAGCTTGCCTTGGTTGGGCGCTACGTCGATCGCGGGCAAGCCGGCGGCCGCATTGGCGGACAGAACGCTGTCCATCACCGGGTCCGGCGGCAGAAGGCGGTCGACAATGTATTCGTCGACAAGAGCCCATTCGTTTTTCATGGCATCTCCAGTAAAGGGTCACGGGGTAAGGCCGGCCGAGCTATCGGTTCATGCTTTCCTGGCGACGGCTTGACGACTGTCGGCCACGGCGCGCCGCGCCTGCTTCACCCGGTACATGGCTTGGTCAGCGCGTTCCAGGGCGGTGTCGGCGTCTGCCGTATGCGGCAGCACCGCCACGCCGCCCACACTGGCGCCGGCATAGTCGATGACGACGTCCAGGCAGTTGAACCGGCCCACGGTGCTTTGGCTTATGCGCTCAATGAAGGCTTGCAGCGCCGCATTCACATCGGCGCCGGGATCCGGTCCCGGCCCGCAGACGACGAACTCGTCGCCGCCATAACGAGCGACGACATCCTGGGTGCGCAGCGTCTGGCGCAGCTGGACGGCCATGGCCGCAAGAAACCGATCGCCGACGGCATGCCCGTGCAGGTCGTTGATGTCCTTGAAGTAATCGAGGTCCAAAAAGCCCACCAGGACCGTCGTATTCTGCCGATTCGCTTGTTCCAATTGGCGCTGGAGCAAATCCAGCAGCGCCCGCCGATTGGGCAGCTTGGTCAGAGTGTCCGTCGCCGCCATGCTGGACAGTTTGGCATTGGCGCTCAGCAATTGGTCCAGCAGCCATTCGCGCTCGATTTGCCCACCGATCAGTCGCGCAAAGAGCGACAGTACACGGCGAGCATGGTTGTTCATCTTGTGTCGTGCCGAACTGGCCGCGCACAAGGTGCCGTACAGCATGCCTTCGCCGGCATACACGGGCGTGCTCAGATAGGTCTGTATGCCCAGCGCCGCGGCGGCTTCGGAATCCCCCCAGCAATCGCCCACATCGTCAGTGAACATCCGGCCCTCATCGAGCGCTCGTTTGCACAGCGTGTCTTGCCAGGGCACGGTCAGTCCTTCAGGAATCTGCATCGTCCGTGTGTTGCGGGCATACAGAATGCTTTGCGTGCCTTGCGCCAGGTCTATGGTGGTAAGGTAGGTGGATTCAAGTCCCGTCACTTCCTCCAGCATTTCCAGCATCGGACGGGCAAGATCTTCCAGGGTGCGCGCTGCGGCCATGGATTCCGACAGGCGGTCGACAAGATCAATCATGCCACACACTCCTCCTTCATTGCCGGGCCGTTCGTGCCCGCAGCAAGGTATTCAGTCCTGAAAACCGAAGGATACCCCATGCGCACGGCTGCCACGGGCTTGACTGGCTGGTAGCCCGTGGGCGTGACGACGTACCGACGCAAAAAAGCCCGCTTGGGTGGCGGGCTGAATTTTGTTTTGCGAAGCATCGATTATTTAAAAATATCTCGAAGCCCACAAGAATGTTGGAGGCGCGACTCGGAATCGAACCGGGGTACACGGATTTGCAATCCGCTGCATAACCACTCTGCCATCGCGCCGCAGATGAATCAGTCTTACGAAAAAGGGAAGCGCAAGCTTCCCTTAAGAACTAAGAAAGACCATTAGTTTAGCGTCGTTTCACAATGCCGTCAATTAGCCGCCTGGGCATGGTGCTTGCTAGCCATGGCGGTAAAATCCTGAAATCGACTGTGAAGGCCACATATGTCAACAATCAATAAGAATTCGAAAGCGAAAAACGATTCCTTTTGGTGTGCACGGGCTGGATTGTTATGCTCGTTTTTTACGGCGGCCGCGATGTTTGGTCCGTCCAGCATATTGGCTCAGCCTGTAGATGCCGCTGGCTCAAACGGCAGTGCGGGCATCGAAACCCGGGAGCCTTCATCCGGGCAGGGTCTGGGGCTTCAGCTTGGATTCAATTCAGGGTACAGGAAGGCTACATTGGCCTACGAAACGCCCGCTTTATGGAGCCATCGGTTCTCGGGCGACTGGGGGCGGCTTGACCTGGGTGTGGAGTTGGGCATTTCGTACTGGGATTCCAGGCACGAAGATCCTACATCGATGTGGCAGCTCAGCGCGATTCCTATCCTGCGGTGGTGGCCTCACGACAGCGTCTATCTGGAAGCAGGGGTCGGTCCGACTGTCATGAGCCGCTCGGAATTTGCCGGCCGCGAGCTGGGCACGCGATTCCAGTTCGGGTCATATCTGGGTGCAGGCTTCACAATCCAGGACAGGCACCGTATCGGCGTCCGTTATTCCCATTATTCGAACGCCAGCATCAAAAAGCCGAATATGGGGCTGGACATATTCCAGCTGACATACACATATCGGTTCTGAAGATAAGGCCACCACGACGGTGCAAAGCGCTGTGAGGCAAGTGTTGACTCTTATGAGAGCCATTGCTTGCCCTGCAGCTATTAATGGCTCACGAAAGTAAGTCGGGTTTACCCATGTTCAATGGTTAAGTGTTGACATTATTGAGCAGCCAGCCCAATATGCCCCTAAACGTATTTTTATAGTATGGGGACATATGGCAATGGGGAGCACCGCAACAAAGACTTCTTCTTACCAGCCAGAGCAGCGATTTTTCAATGACCCGGTGCTCGATCGGCTGATGGCAGTGACCATGACATTGGCCGCCGAAGTTTATGTGCTTAGAGATCGGGTCGACGCCCTGGAGTGCGGGCTCGCAGCCAAGACGAATCAAGCCGTTCAAAGTCCCGATGTCGCCGAGCGACGGCGTAACGAGGATGCGGCGGAGTTCGTCCGGCACATACTCTCTCCGCTGCTGGGAGAACAGCAATCGAAGGGGGCGGCATGAAGGCGTCGGCGCAAGGGCCAACAAATCCGTCCAGCGCCGCGCTTGCCGACCGGGAGCGGCAAAGCTATCAGCGCTTCCTTGCCGCTGCGCGGGGGTACTGGGCGAATGACATGTTCACGGCATTGCGCCGTCACGTTGCCGTGGAAGTGCAGATCGATGACCCGGTCGGCGTCGGTCGGGATGAATTCCAGGCGCAAGTCAAGAAACAGCCCACTTATCAGCTTTTTGCGTGGTTCGAAAGGCATCTCCAGCGCATGCGGTATTCCGGGCCGCGGGGCTTGGTCGCCGGTGTGGAGGCACGCCGTGAACATCTGGCTGCCGAACTCGCGCAGCCTTTGCCCCAGGGCCTGCTCGAGCTTGATCCAGAGCTGGATCAGCCGGCTTATTACACTGCATGCGACATTCACCAGCACCCGGGCGGCGTCGGGGCCGATATATTGGCCGCCTACGTTTATCGGGATGCGGTCCGTGGCGGCGTCGTGGGTAAATCGACATTGCATGAGAGGTTTACAAAACAACTCACGTCCCGCTGCCGGCCGTCACGAGTACTGGACCTAGGGTGTGGCTTTGGGCGCAGCAGCCATGCGTTTGCGGTGGCGTTTCCGGATGCATTCGTGCATGGCATTGATTTGTCGGCAAGTTGCGTTACCGTGGCGGCACACGAAACGCCGGAGGCCCTGCGGCCGCGCATGAAATTCACGCAGGCCGATGCGTTGGCAAGCAAGCTGCCGGCCAATGACTTCGATCTGGTTACGTCGACGATGCTACTGCATGAAATGCCCGAGGCTGTCGTGCATATGCTCATTGCCGAGACTGGACGCTTGCTGGTTCCTGGCGGCATGGCGGCGCACCTGGACTTCCTGCCCCCGTCCGATCCTTTGCTCAGACTCGTCTATGAGGGACATGCAGAGCGGAACAATGAGCCATACCTGCTCGAGCACAGTCGCATCGACTTGGCATCCGCGTACAAGGCAGCGGGCTTTCGCTCGGTCGAGATCCATGATTTCGCCGAGGATGAGCATGCGCGGGCAGATCCGCCTCACAGTTGGCGCCTGCCGTGGAAGATCATTTTGGCTGTTAAAGAGGAGGCTTGATGAGCACCAAGCATACAGGGGACACTGCGAGGTCCGAATTCGAGACGCCGATCGCAATGGTCGCAACCTATCTTCAAGCGCTTGAGGCGCGCGATATTGCGGTTGCTGGCGCCTGCCTTGCCAAGGACGTTCAGATCACCGGCCCAGGAGGTGGCATGGCCGCATCCGTTGAGGGGATAGTGGCCAACTCCGCACGCCGGTATCGCCGGATAGGCAAACACATTGGCCATTTCGATGCGTTGTCGCCGAGCGAGGGCGTCGTGGTGGTTTACTGCATCGGAACATTGCACGGCGAATGGCCGGACGGCCGTACGTTTAGCGGCATACGCTTCATTGATCGATTCGAACTACGGGGCGGATTGATCACCAAACAGGAAGTCTGGAACGACACTGCGGAGCACCGCATGCGTGAAGTTTCGCAAGCTTCCTGAAAGCACCTTGAGTCATTTCAATACAAATACGAGGAAGACAATGTCAATCATATACAAGCACTTCATCCGGAGCTGCCTGTTTGCCACCGTCGTTGGCGTAGCGGCTCCCGCTGCGGCGCAAAGCTTTCCATCCCGTCCTTTGACGATAGTCGTGCCTTATGCGGCGGGAGCGACCGACAGGCAGGCGCGACAAATAGCGGAAATAGCTTCCAAGGAACTAGGTCAACCGGTCGTCGTTGAGAACCGTGACGGCGCCGGGGGAACGATAGGCGCCCAATATGTGGCTTTATCGAAGCCGGACGGCCACACCATGCTTTATGGCGCTCCGGCGGTGATTACTGTTGCACCCTTGACGGGAGCGGCTCAGTATAAATACGAGGACCTGAAGGCGCTTGCCCGCGTCAATATCATTCCGCATATGGTCGCCGCGCGAGCGGATGCGCCCTTCAAAACCATACCGGAACTGGTCGCCTATGCGAAGGCCAATCCCGGCAAGGTCACCTTTGGCAGCCCTGGCAGCGGCACGGCGGTCCACTTGGCCGGAGAAGCTTTTGCGGATGCTGCCGGCATTCAGCTCAGCCACGTGCCTTTCCGGGGAGTGGCGCCAGCGGTCACTGCGGCATCAGGCGGATTCGTGGACCTCGTCTTTGGCGCACCTGGCGCCATCAACCCGCAGATCCAGGGCGGTCGCCTGATTGCGCTGGCTCAATTGGGTGCGAAGCGGACCAACGAGCTATCGTCCATACCCACGGTACGGGAGCAGGGCGTCGATCTTGCGTTGAGTGCCGACTTCGGCTTCTTCGTGGCAAAAGATACTCCGGCAGACGTGATTGCCAAGCTGGAGTCCGCCATCAAGGTCGCAGTCGAGTCCGAGGATTTCCGGAGATCGGTGACCAGCGCATTGTCCAGCCCCGGATACCTGGACTCAAGCGATTATCAGAGGCTGGTTGATCAGGAGCGCGACATATACTCCCGCATCGTGCCGAAGCTGCCTCTGGCGAACAAGTAACGAAGTACCCGGCTGTGGCCAAGCGCGCACCGCCGGGTTCGACGCTGATCGACGAGACGTTGCGGATCGTCGATCGGCGGTATCGCCTGCCGCCGTTCGTTGACGCCCTCGCGGGGCCTGACAGCGATCCGGGGCCTGGCAGCGATCCGCAGACGGTGCTTGCACTTGTCATCGAGCAAGCCCGTAGGGCGGAAGAGCGGGGCAACCTGCCGGATGTGGCACTGGAGATGCGCTTTACCGGAGCGCTCGCGCGGCTGATACACAACGCGATGAAAAAGGATGGCGGAGATCCCGCCTTCCAGGCCATGGTCCTTCGGCATCGTGTAGTGCAAGTGCGCGAGTACGCTTCATTGTCCGCGCACGCCGATCGGGATCGTCGCGCGGTCAAGGCGATCGTGAACCGGATCGCCCATCCGGCCAAGCAGCAGCGCGCTGCGACTGAGCAGCTGCGTAAGGCGATGGGCCGCCTGCATGCGCTGGCGGCGGCTGCTTCGTGGCCGGAGCTCCACGCTGAAGCGCTGCACCTCCTGGCTGCGCCGAAGACCATGAGCGAACCGGCATTCGAGAGCGGCTTGACGGAGCTGGTGGGCCATCCGGCGCTGGAACACTTGCAGCGCCTAGGCATTCTGGCGTCGGACGAATCCGTGCGGCGGTATCAAGAGCTTTGGAACCGGCAGGGTCCGCGATCGGGGAGCGCCACTGCCATTGCGCAGGGCGCCGTCTCGCAGCGGCGCGGCGCTGCCGTCGAGGCGTCCGCGGCGCGAGCCTTTGAAGCCTGGGCACGGCGGCTGAATGAAGCGGAAGGCGAACGGGCGGCGTACCGCGTCGTGACGTCGATGCGCGTGCCCGCTTCGATACCGGGCGCTTCCGGACGCGCCAAGACTGAATGGGACGTGGTGCTGCTGCACAGGGCGGGTGCGGATGCGCCGCAGTGGGATATTTGCCTGCTTGCAGAAGCCAAGGCATCCGTGGACGCTGCAGCCACCGACCTTCCAAGGCTGCTGCGCGGCCTGCGCCTGCTGGCCGGCGCCGACGGCAGCGCTGTTTATTCGTTTCAGACTCAGCAAGGAACGGTTCATATCCGCGGCGCGTCGTTGGCAAAGTTGCACACCGACAAGAGCAGCCTTGCAAGCGCGGTGCTTTATTGCTGTGACGTGCCTGCCGAAGAGAGCCCGCGTCTACTCAGCGCGGCCAGCCGCATGCAGCTGTTGTCCGCGCGTGCCAGCCTGGATTTTGCCGGTGCGCTGGCCGATGGGCATCGCGCTGACTCTCGAGCATTGGCGCTCCTGTGGGATGATTTGATGAAAGCACCCGAATGGAAAGGTGTGCTGCAACAGTACGCGACGCTGCGCCAGGTTCGGCAACTGATGGTTCACACCGACGATCTGCTGGCCGCAATAGACAACACCGGCCGAACGTAAAAAACTGAATAAAAGCTTAATGCGGAATTCAAGCCTGTTGTATGCTGAATGGGCCGTTTCATGACCATTGTTTTTTTGACGAGAACATCCCTATGACATCATCGAATCGACGCCTCGCTTTCCAACTCCTTCTTGCGGCTTCCATGTTCGCGCTGGCATTAGGCGGCGCCCATGCAAAAGACGGGCAAGCCGGTCCAGGCTCAAAAGCGGCTGCTTACGAACCCACTGTCGGGCAGGCAGGCAAAGACGTAGTATGGGTGCCGACACCAGAGTCGCTCGTGGATCAAATGCTGCGCATGGCCGAAATAACCCCCGAGGATTATCTGGTCGACCTAGGTTCCGGCGATGGCCGTACGGTAATCACGGCGGCGCAGCGCGGCACCCGCGCACACGGCGTGGAATTCAACGCCGACATGGTCAGGCTATCGCGCCAAGCGGCACAGAATGCCGGTGTTGCCGACAGGGCGACCTTTACAGAGGGCGATATTTTCGAGTTTGATTTTTCCGATGCCACTGTTGTCACGCTGTTCCTGCTGCCCGACCTCAACCTGCGCCTGCGGCCCTTGCTTCTGGACATGAAGCCCGGTACGCGTATTGTTTCCAACTCCTTCGACATGGACGACTGGGCGCCGGACGATTCCGCCGAGGCCGCCCTTGAATGCAAGTCCTACTGCCGCGCATACAAGTGGATTGTTCCCGCGAAGGTGGAAGGCACCTGGACACTGGACAACAAGGCCACGCTCACGCTCAACCAGACCTATCAGAAGCTGGATGGTTATCTGGCAATGGATGGGGCGCAGCATGCAATCAGCGAGGCCGCAATGCAGGGCCCACGCATTACCTTCACGGCCAACGGGCAGCAATTCACCGGAGAGGTCAATGCCGATCGAATGACCGGCAGCGACAGCAACGGCAAAGCCTGGAACGCTATGCGGCAACCTTGAGCGCCCTGGGCATTAGTCCCGATACCAGGATATCCAGCAATCTTGTACTGGCATGCATTGTCCGATATCGTGATCATCTTTTGCCAAGGAACAAGGAAGAACATGCGGGCCAATCATAGTGAAACCGTCCAGTCGCAATTCGATCCGCAGGCTCAAGCCTACTTGCAAAGCGCCGTGCATGCCGCCGGGCCGGATCTGCTTTGCGCCGTTGATCTGATCAGCCGGTCGCTTCCCCACGCCGCGGGCGGGCTGGTTGACGTGGGGTGTGGCGCGGGGCACTTGAGCTTTGCCGTCGCCCCAAAGCTGGCAAGCGTGGTCGCGGTGGATCCCTCGCCCAATATGCTTGCGACGGTCGATCGGGCCGCGGCTGAAAAAGGGCTGGCCAACATTCAAACCATTCAGGCCAGCGCTGAATCCATGCCGTTCGACGACGGCCGGTTCTGTGTGGTCGCGTCGCGCTACAGTGCCCATCACTGGCTCGATCTGCCGGCTGCGCTCAAGGAAATGCGCCGCATAGTCAAGCCAGGCGGCCATTTGCTCATGATAGACGTCGAGGGCGATGAAAATCCCTTGGTGGATACGCATCTGCAGACCATAGAGATACTGCGGGACCGCTCCCATATCCGCGATCGCTCGCCCTCGGAATGGGCCCGGCTCATCACCGATGCCGGCTTTTCGGAGATCCACCACCAGAACTGGGTGACGCGGCTCGAGTTCGAGCCATGGGTGACGCGCATGCGAACCAGCCCCGAGCGCATCGCGATGATACGGACGGTCCAGCGTGAAGCGCCGTCAGAGCTGCGGCAGGCCTTGGCCATCGAGGACGATGGCTCTTTTTCGATGAGGACGGGGCTGTGGTGGGCGAAGGCCTGAATCCGGCCGGTCGGGCCGGGCGGCGAATCAAGCCTGCGCCAATATGGCGCCGCGCCGCTTCATGGCCCGAACGATGGCGCTCAGGGCGATGCCGTACATCGGCACGAACAGCAGCAGGCTGACGGCCAGCTTGATGACATAGTCCACGACCGCGATTTCACCCCAGTGTTCAGCCATGAAGGGATTGGTGCTGCGCCAGAACGCAATGCTGAAGAAGGCCGCCGTATCCAACGCCTGCCCGAAGACGGATGATGCCGCCGGCGCCACCCACCATTGCACGTAGCCGCGGCGCATGCGGTCGAACACCTGAACATCCAGCAACTGGCCCAGCACGTAGGCGGCGAAGCTGGCGAAGGCGATGCGGAATACGAAGCTGTTGAATTCGCCCAACGCGCCGACGCCGTTGAAGCGGCCTTCGTGGAAGAGCACCGAAACGATGTAGGAGGCGATCAGCGCCGGCACCATGGCCCGCGCAATGACGCTGCGCGCTTCGGCCTTGCCGATCAGGCGCACGGTCAAGTCGGTGGCCAGGAAAATGAAGGGAAAGCTGAAGGCGCCCCACGTGCTATGGAAGCCGAACAGATCAATGGGCAATTGCACCAGATAATTGCTGGCAATGATGATGAGGATATGGAACGCTACCAGCAGCGCAAGGTAGAACGGAACCCGCGGTTGCGGGAGGGATGCCGACGTCATGATGAGCCTTTTTGATGGATGGGGTTAGGGAACCCATGAAGGAAATGCGAGCACGCATTATACGCGTTGCCGCGCCCGAAATCCGCGGAAGGGGTACTATTCATATCATGTCGGTCGCAGGGAAGCGACGGAAGTAAAGGGGCGGCCGGCCATCGTTCACAAGCCGCGCCGCCGTGCATCATGGAGATTCGAATACTGTGTCGCGTCCAACGATAGGCGTGTTGCCCCAGGTCTCGGCGGCTCACCTTGTAAGCCATTTTCATATCATGGCGATACCGGCGCTGCTGCCCTTGCTGCCGGCCAAAATGGGGGTCAGCTTTGTCGAGCTTGGCATCGCCATCAGTGTCTTCAATGTGATTTCCGCCCTGGTGCAGGCGCCGCTTGGCTTTGCGGTAGACCGCTACGGGCCGCGCCTGGTCCTGCTTTGCGGGCTGGCGCTGGGCAGCGCAAGCTATCTGTCCCTGGCCGTTGCGCCCAACTATCTATGGCTGCTGGCGGCCATGGCGCTGGCCGGGGTCGCCAATGGCGTCTATCACCCGGCCGACTATGCGCTGCTGTCCAGGGGGATCGCTCCGGGTCGCATGGGGCGGGCGTTTTCCATCCATACCTTTTCGGGCTATCTGGGCGGGGCCATCGCGCCCGTCGTGCTGATGAGCGTGGCTACGCTGTTGAACGTCGAGGCCGCCTTCCTTGTCACCGCATTGATCGGCGGACTGGCCATGCTGGTGGTAGGCATGCCAAAAACCGAACCGCATCCATCCGACGCCCGGCCTGCCGCTGCGCCCTCCAAAAACCCGGCGACCGCGCGGCCGGTGGCGGTCTTCACGCCGGCCATCATGGTATTGACCCTGCTCTTCGTGTTGTTGAACCTGAGCACCGGCGCGATCGATCGGTTCTCCGTGAGCGCCCTGGTGCAGGGATACGGCGTCCCGCTTTCCTGGGCGAACATCGCCTTGACGGCCTTTTTGTTCGCCAGTGCGGCGGGAGTGCTGGCCGGTGGTTCCCTTGCTGACCGCACCCAGCATCACGGTTTCGTGGCGGCCGCCGCGTTCGGCATGGCCGCAGTGGTGGTCGCCATCGTCGCCACCGTTCCGCTGGCCGATCTCGCCATTGTCGTGCTGCTTGGGGTGGCCGGCTTCCTGACCGGCGTCATCGCCCCCTCTCGCGACATGCTGGTTCGGGCGGCTGCGCCCGCCGGCGGCGAGGGCAAGGCCTTTGGCATCGTCATGACGGGGTTCAATATCGGCGGCGCGGCAGGGCCCGTCATGTTCGGCTGGCTGCTGGACCAAGGCCGATTCAGCGGCATCTTCTGGGCGGCTGCGGGCTTCATGGTGCTGACGGTCATGCTGACGCTAGGCCAGGAATGGCATGCCCAGGCCAGGCGGCGCGCCGGCTTGGCCGCAGGGCTGCGCGGCGGGGCGTAAGCGCTCGGCCTGGCGCAGCGGCCACGGTCGGGCGTAAGATGACGCAAGGCTGCGCATGCTGTGCCTGGCCTGCCGTCATCATTCACCCAAAGGCGCCCTATGACTGAATCCCAGAGCATCGCCCGAAGAAGAGATCTCTTTTTCCAGCTGCATGAGAAAGGCTGCTTCGTCATCCCCAACCCCTGGAACATCGGAACGGCCCGCATCCTGCAAGACCTGGGCTTCAAGGCGATCGCCTCGACCAGCGCAGGGCACGCCCATGCCAATGGCCTGCCTGATGGCGCGCAGGGGCTGGAAGAGGTCCTCGCCCATTACGAAGCAATGGCCGCCGCAGTGGATATTCCACTCAATGCCGATTTCGAGAATGGCTTCGCGGAAGATGTGCAAGGTCTGCACGACAACATTTTCCGCTGCGTGGCCACAGGCGTGGCGGGCCTGTCCATCGAAGACGCGCCGCAAGGGCAGGAAACCGGGCTATACGATTTTTCCACTGCCGTTGCTCGCGTGCGGGCAGCCCGCGCCGCCATCGACCAGACAGGCCGGCGCGTACTGCTTACGGCCCGGACGGAAGGATACATACGCGGCGCTCCCGATATCCAGGAAACGGCCAGGCGCCTGAGGGCATTCGGCGAAGCCGGTGCGGATTGCCTGTATGCGCCCGGCATCAAGACCAGGGAAGAGATTGCCGCCGTCGTCCAGGCCGCCGACGGCCGCCCGGTCAATTTCCTGAATAGCGCCGCGTTCGGCTATACGGTGGATGATCTGGCGCAAATGGGCGTGGGGCGTATCAGCGTGGGCGGCACGCTGGCCCGGCTGGCCATGGACAGCTTTCTGCACGCCGCGCAACGCATCGCCGGAGAAGGGCGTTTCGACGATTTTGCCGGGGTGGTCAGCAATGCTGAACTGAACCAGCGCTTTGCGAAATATCTGGAATAAACGAAGGAGCAGTGTCTGGACTTGAAGGAGCAGTGTCTGGACTTGAAGGAGCAGTGTCTGGACTTGGCGCAGGCGGGAAAGCGCGCAGCATCATGAGAACGTGGATGCTTCCTGTATCAGCCATTCCCGAAATGCCTGCAGTTTAGGCAGCGAAGCGCATTCCGAGCGATAGACGATGTAATAGGCCAGCTCCGAGCGCTGCTTCACCTCGGGGAACAACGGAACCAGCCGGCCAGCGATCATGTCGTCATGAGCCATGACGCTGCGTGCCAAGGCAATGCCGTGGCCGTCGATCGCTGCCTGCAGCACCGCCGCCGAATTATTGACTTGCATTCCTCTGCCGGTATTCACTTCCGCCGCGCCTGCGTGCACCAGCCAGGCGCTCCAAGAAGCGAATCCAATGCGGGTGTCGACCGACAGGTCGTGGATCAATGGCTTTCCCGCTAGGTCCTGCGGCGTCGCCATTGGGCCGTTTCTGGCGAGCCAATCGGGGGAGCAGACAGGATAGATCCGCTCGTCCATGAGCTTTTCCGACGCTAGGCCAGGCCACACGCCTCTGCCGTATCGCACGCCGACATCTATTCCCTGCGCCGCGAAATCCATGAGCCTCAGGCTGGTATCGAGGCGCACGTCGGTCCCGGGGTGAAGGGCGTGGAAGTTCTGTCTATGTGGACACCCGGCAAGAGGACGCCGCGGCAAGGCTCAAGAGCATGCGCGGAGCACAGGCCGTCTTGAGCACGATCGACGATGCCGGCGCCGTGTCGGCATCGCTGGACGGATTGGCGCCCGAAGGTCGCTTGGTCGTGCTCAATCCGGGCAAGTGTCCTTTGCAGATGCCTGGCGGCCTCCTCGTCGGAGGGCAGCGCAGCGTCCTGGGATCGATCACGGGTACACCCCACGACAACGAGGAAGCCTTGAGCTTCAGCGTGCTCGTGAACGCTCTACCGCAAATCGAGACGATACCGCTGGAGCGGGCCACCGAGGCCTACCAGAAGATGAAGTCCGGCAACGTCAAGTTCCGCATGGTGTTGACCATGGCAAGAGAGCCCCGGCCTTTTCGAATCGACTCGGTGATAAATGACTGATGCCAATACTGCCGCCGTGAGCGGCTTCTCCTCCATACTCCCTGAACACGTGCAGCGCGGAAACATCTGGCGGCTGTCTATCGCTCAGGCGCTGGCCGGTGCGAACTCTGTGGTGGTCTACGCTACGGGGGCCATCGTCGGCAACATGCTCGCCCCGACGCCGATGCTGGCCACCTTGCCCATTTCCATCTTCGTGGTGGGCATGGCGGCGTGCATCCTGCCAGCCGGCAAGATCGCGCAGCATCATGGACGGCGTGCCGCCTTTCTGGCGGGAACCGGCGCCGGCGTGCTCACCGGCCTGCTCGCCACGCTTGCCGTCATCATGGGCTGGTTCTGGCTATTCTGCCTCGCGACATTCTTTGGGAGGCTATGCCGCCGTGGTGTTGTCATTCCGCTTCGCGGCCGCCGATGGGGTGGCCCCGAAGCGGCGCGCCCGGGCGCTGTCGTTGGTCATGGCCGGCGGGCGTCCGCTCACGGCCATCGCAAGGCAGCCGCGCTTCGTCGCCGCGGTGATCGCGGGCGCAGTGTCCTATATGCTGATGAACTTCCTCATGACGGCTGCGCCGCTGGCGATGCATATGTGCGGGCATTCGCAGGAGTCGGCCAATCTTGGCCTGCAATGGCATGTCATTGCAATGTATGCGCCCAGCTTCTTCACCGGCGCCCTGATTTCGCGCTTCGGCGCGGGACGCGTGGCGACGGTGGGCTTGCTGTTGACCGGCCTTTCCGCAGCCGTCGGGCTGGGAGGAATCGATGTCATGCACTTCTGGTGGACGCTGATCTTGCTTGGGGTGGGATGGAACTTCGGATTCCTGGGCGCTTCGGCGCTGGTCCTGGAATGTCACCGACCCGAGGAGAAGACGCGGGTGCAATCGCTCAATGATTTCATTGTCTTCGGCTTGATGGCGGTCGGGTCTTTTTCATCGGGCGGCCTGCTGTCGGCCTACGGCTGGAATACCGTGTTGTGGGTATCCTTTGCACCGCTCGCCCTATCGGTCGTGGCGCTCGCATTGGCAATGAAAAGGCAAGCGCCGGCCCGCGCCGACTGAAGCGTGCAGCCGGCGCGGGTGGCAACGCAGGCAATGCCTCGCTTCATGCGGCGCTGCTCGCGTTGCCGATTGCGGACTCATCGTCGCTTTCGTCGCCCAGAAAGCCGCCGCTCTGATGGCGCCACAGCCGGGCGTAGATACCGTTCCTCTTCAGCAGTTCGGCATGGCTGCCTTCTTCGACGATATGCCCGTGATCCATGACGACGAGGCGGTCCATGGCGGCAATGGTGGAAAGGCGATGAGCAATGGCGATCACGGTCTTGCCTTCCATGATCTCCTTCAAGCTCTCCTGGATGGCGACTTCCACTTCGGAATCCAGCGCGCTGGTGGCTTCATCGAGCAGCAGGATAGGGGCGTTCTTGAGCATGACGCGGGCAATGGCGATGCGCTGGCGCTGACCGCCCGATAGCTTGACGCCGCGTTCTCCCACCAGGGTCTCATAGCCGCTGCGGCCTTGCGGATCACTCAGGTGCCGGATGAATTCGTCGGCCTGGGCGCGGACGGCAGCGGCGCGGACTTCGGCGTCGCCGGCGTCCGGCAGCCCGTAGGCGATGTTGTCGCGGATGGAGCGATGCAGCAAAGAAGTGTCCTGGGTGACCATGCCGATGGCGCCGCGCAGGCTGTCCTGTGTTATGTGCGCAATGTCCTGTCCGTCGATGCGTATCTGGCCGCTGTCCACATCGTAGAAGCGCAGCAAGAGATTGATCAGCGTGGATTTGCCGGCTCCCGACCGCCCGACCAGCCCGATCTTTTCTCCGGGGCGCACCGTCAGGCTCAAGCCGTCCAGCACTTGGCGCTCGCCATTGTAGTTGAAGCAGACTTGGTCGAACTCCACCTTCCCTTGCGTAACGCGCAACGGCGGCGCGTCCGGCGCATCCTGCACCTTGGCGGCGCGCGAAAGGGTGGCGATCCCGTCCTGCACGGTGCCGATGTTCTCGAACAGCGAGGTCATTTCCCACATGATCCACTGCGACATTCCATTGACGCGCAAGGCCATGGCCGAGACCGCGGCCACCGCCCCGATGCCGATCTGGCCGCCATGCCACAGCCACAGCGCGTAGCCGCCCGCTGCGAAGATCAAGGTCGCCACCAGAGCCTGGTTGACGATCTCGAACTGGCTGACCAGGCGCATCTGGCGAAAGCCCGTGTCCTTGAAGTCTTCCATCGCGGCGCGGGCGAACTGGGCCTCGCGCCTGGTGTGCGAGAACAGCTTCACGGTCGCGATATTGGAGTAGGCGTCGCTGACCCGTCCGGTCATGGAAGAGCGGGCATGAGCCTGTTCCTGCCCCACCTTGCCCAGCCGCGGCACGAAAAACAGCATGGCCAGGCCGTACAGCACGATCCAGCCAATGAAGGGCAGCATCAGCCGCAGATCGAACCCCCCGGCCAGTGCAACGATGGTGATGAAGTACACGCTGATGCCCAGCACGATCTCGGTGAGCGTCATGAGCACTTCGCGCACCGCCAGCGCCGTCTGCATGACTTTGGCTGTGACGCGCCCCGCGAACTCGTCGGAGAAAAAAGACAGGCTTTGCCTGAGCATGAGACGGTGGAAATTCCAGCGTAGCCGCAGTGGCAGATTGATGGCCAGCACTTGATGCTGCACCATGGTGCGCACGGCCACCAGGCCAACGCTGGCCAGCAGCACAATGCCTATGCCCCACAGCACGCGGCGTTCGTGAGCGGATATCGCCTCGCCTGTTTGCCAGGTCGAAAGCAGGTCCACCACTTGCCCAAGAAAGGCGAATAGCCAAGCTTCGTAGATCGACACGCTGGCGCTGAGCAGCGCCAGCGCGGCGAGGTAGCGGCGCGATCCGCGTGTGCAGGCCCACAGGAAAGAAAACAGACCCTTGGGAGGCAGGGTTGGCTCCTGAGGGGGGAAAGGGTCGAGCAGGCGTTCAAACCGGCGAAGCAAGCGAATCTCCAAAACGATGAAATATATCTATATTAATTAAACACGAGCCGGCTTACCTTGCCGGCATGAACCCCCTGCTAAACTCGCTTTCAAGAAGGAGAACACAATGACCATCAAAGCCTACGGCGCCCATGCGGGCGACCAAGCGCTGGAATCCATGGAGATTACCCGTCGAGCTCCGGGCCCCCATGATGTCCAGATTGACATCGCCTATTGTGGCGTGTGCCATTCCGATCTTCACCAAGTGCGCGCCGAATGGGCTGGCACGTGCTTCCCATGCGTGCCGGGCCACGAAATCGTCGGCCATGTCTCCGCCGTGGGCGACCACGTCTCGGCCTACCAAATCGGCGATCTCGTCGGAGTAGGCTGCATCGTCGACAGCTGCCAGCATTGCGAAGAGTGCGACGCCGGCCTGGAGAACTACTGCGACGGCATGGTCGGCACCTACAATTCCGCGACCCCGGATGCGCCCGGCCATACACTGGGCGGCTATTCCCAGAAAATCGTGGTGCATGAACGCTACGTGCTTCGCATCCGCCATCCCAAGGCGCAACTGGCGGCCGTTGCCCCTTTGCTGTGCGCGGGCATCACTACCTGGTCGCCGCTGCGCCACTGGAAAGTTGGGCCGGGCAAGAAGGTTGGCGTCGTCGGCATCGGCGGCCTGGGCCACATGGGAATCAAGCTGGCTCACGCGATGGGCGCTCATGTGGTGGCATTCACCACTTCCGAATCCAAGCGTGAAGCGGCCAGGGCGCTGGGGGCCGACGAGGTCGTGGTCTCGCGCAATGCCGGTGAAATGGCGGCGCACGCAAAGAGCCTGGATTTCATCCTCAATACCGTCGCCGCAGCCCATGACCTGGATGCATACCTTGCAGTGCTAAAACGCGACGGCACGATGGCGCTGGTGGGTGCACCGTCTTCGCCGCACCCTTCCCCCGGCGTGTTCCACCTGATCATGAAGCGCCGCAGCCTGGCGGGGTCGATGATAGGCGGAATCCCCGAGACGCAGGAAATGCTGGACTTCTGCGCGCAGCACGGTATTGTCGCGGACATCGAAATGATACGCGCCCAGGAAATCGACGACGCCTACGATCGCATGCTGAAAGGCGAGGTCAAATACCGATTCGTGATTGATTGCGCCAGTCTTGCTGCCTGACCGGGGACCGTCATCTATAAAGCCTATGCGCTCCTGGCGCTGACAACGCTCTTCTGGGCCGGTAATTCGATTGCGGGCAAGTGGGCGGTCGGACATGCCTCACCGATGATTCTTGTCGCGGTTCGCTGGGCGGGCGTAATGGCGTTGCTGTACCTATTCAAAAGAAAGCAGATTGCCGCCGATTGGCCGGCGATGCGGCCAAAGCTGGCCTATCTGCTGCTGCTCGGCGCAGTGGGCTTCACAGTGTTCAGCGTGGCGCTTTATTACGCGCTCGTCTATACCACCGCCATCAACGCAAGCATCCTCCAAGGCGGCATGCCGCTATTCGTCTTCGCGGCAAGCTTTGTTCTCTTTTCCAGCCGCATCGGATGGGGGCAGGCGATCGGTTTCACATTGTCTTTCATGGGTGTGATCGTCATCGCCGTGCGCGGCGAATGGATCAACTTGATCGAGCTTGGCATCAACTTCGGCGACGCGCTGATGCTTATTGCCATCATCGCCTACGGCATCTATACCGCCGCGCTGCGCAGCAAGCCCCAGATCCACTGGACGAGCCTGATATTCATTTTGTGCGTGGGGGCGACGCTGGCGTCCCTACCCATGCTGGCCGTGGAAGCGGTTCATGGCAAGACCGTGCTTCCGGATATGCGTGGCTGGACGGCGATCGCCTACATCATCATCTTTCCATCCCTGATCAGCCAAGTGTTCTACATTCGGGCCGTAGAGTTGATCGGCGCAAACAGGGCGGGCCTGTTCATCAACTTGTTGCCCGTATGGGGAGCATTGCTGGCGGTCAGCCTGATCGGCGAGCAATTTCACCTTTATCACGCAGCGGCCTTGGCGATGATTCTTGTGGGGATTGGCTTGGCGGAGTTTAGCGGGCGAAAGCTGAGTAGACGAAAGTGATCGCTTGCGACGGATTTGAATGAAAGGATCAATGGACGCTTACTCGATTTTGATGTCGTAGGTGACCCAGCTGGTCTTGACGGCAAGGCGGTCATAGACGGCCCGCGCTCTGTAATTATTGTCGGCCGTGATCCACCTGACCATAGACCACCCTTTTTCGGCCGCGATTTCGCGAATCCGGTGGATCAGGGCATCAGCGACCTTGGCTCCCCGCGCATCGGGCAGAACGAAGAGATCATCAAGAAAACAGCCGGTCGTTGCCGAAAGAGGGCGGGCGAACGGCCGGAAATGGGCGATGCCGATCAATTTTCCGTCATTGCCTTCGGCAACCAACCCGCAGGTTTCCTTGAGGTCGTCGTGCAGCCAGGACCAGACAATGTCACGCATTTCGGAGCTTTGATCAACGCCATAGAATGCAGCGTACCCGGCATACAGCTTGTCCCACTGGGACCGATCACTGCTTTTTACCGCCCTGATTGAATAGCCATTCATTTTTGCCTCTTTGATCATTCTTGGTTTGTAGGTAAAACTGCCATCCATGCTGATGCATAGATGGTGGCATTGTAGCGATCCAGAAGAAATCGCCTAGATTGGACGGCTAAGGCAAGGGCTTCCGCACGGTATCGTAACGCTTGCGGCCTACGCATCATCACGCGGCGAGCCAGGCCGCCAGAAGCCCGCTCGCCGCCAGCCAAGGCAGCAAGCGGGGCGCATAGCTCAGCAACAGGCCCACACAAACCGACGCGAAGCTGACCTCCATGACCCATAGCGTCAGGCCCATGGTTGCTCCTTGCATGCGCACCGCCAGCGCCGCCGATGCGAACAGCAGCAGCCACCCCGCAGCACGCATCGCCCAGGCTCGCTGGACCGTCAGCCGGGTGTTGCCCCAAATCTGTTCATGATGCTTTTCCATTGCCATGCTGAGCGACGCCATGCCGGTCATGCCCAGGAATATCGTGGCAGCCATGATCATGATGCCGCTTCCTGCACGGTAGATTGAACTGGAGAGGCCTCGTGGGCTTCCTGCTTGGCTGCGCGCGCCGGCTTGCGCGTCGGACGCAGATGCCACTCGGCCCACGCCGCCAGTGCGGCGGTCGCCAGCAGTACGAGATCCATGGAGGCCAGTGTCCAGCGTCCGTTCGCGATGGATGCCGCCAGATGGCTGTCGGGATACCAGAAATTTACGATGGGCAGGCCCGCAAACAGCAGGACGATAGCGTACAACTGCTCTTTCCAGGCTTGTCCATGTTCGCGCAGGCAGGCGTGCAGCAACGTCAGGGCCCAGGCAATGAAGAAACCATTGACCTCCCATCCGGCCCGCCCAGCCAGCGATGCGGGAAGCAGCCTGTTGAGCCAGAAGTATGCACCCACGGCAATGAACAAGCCGGCAATGGCCGCGACGTTCATGCGTTCCGCCAGGCGATGGCCGGCGTGATAACGGCCCTTGCGTTTTTGCGGCAGTCGCTTGACCACCCAAAGAATCATGCCGGTGCCGACCATGGCCGTGCCCATTACGCCGGCGATGAAGAACAGCCAGCGCATCCAGACATCGGCGAAACGCAGTCGATGCAAAGCCGAGAACACGTTGTACGTGGAGACACCGGCACCTGGCACGTCGGAACGTATGGTGTCCTTCAATTCGCCCGAGCCGGCATCGAACACCATCCGTTCGCCGGCGGCATGGTTCAGCAGGGTTTCCGCGCCTTTCTGGCGCAGCTCTATCGTGGAACCTGCGCGTCCCGGCTGGGAAACCGAAATGCTGGCGACGCCTTCCGGCCATTGACCGCTGGCGGTCTCCAGCATCGGGCCGACGGGTGCCATGGCCAGTGGCGTGGGTGATTCGTGATTTTTCATGCCTGCTGAGGGGGCGGGCGCAGCGGCGCGCCCGCGATCGGCAAAAAAGGCCCGCGTATCGCCGTTGTAGGCGGCATCGATGCCCCAGGGCATCAGCAGGAACATCAGCAAAAGCAAGCCGCTGTAGGTGATCATGAAGTGGAAGGGCAGCGACAACACGGCCAGAGCGTTGTGCGCGTCCATCCAGGAGCGCTGGCCTTTGCGCCGGCGAAAGGTGAAGAGGTCGACAAAGATTTTCTTATGGATGATGACGCCGCTGACGATGGCCACCAGCATGAACATCGTAGCCACGCCGATTATCCAGCGTCCCCAGGTGCGATCCATGCCATATAGTTCGAAATGAAAGCGGTACAGGAATTCACCGCCGGCGGTGGGGCGGCCAAGCAAGGGTTCCATCGTCGTGGCATCCAGCGTGACGCTCTTTCCTCCACCCTTGGCGACACGCTCGCCTTGCTCGTACCAGCGGGCGCGGACGGTGGGATTGCGCTCGCTGGGCAGCGTGATCTGCCAGGACGCGGCGTCTGGTGCCAGGCGCCCCATGGCCTCCATGGCCTGAATGGCTGTCTGTGCCCGAGCTTGCGAAGCATGCAGCTCGGGCTGCATCCAGTAGGTGATTTCCTGACGGAAATAACTCAGTGTCCCCGTCAGGAATACGGCAAACAGCAGCCAGCCCAGCAACAAGCCCGACCATGTATGCAACCAGGAATTGATTTGTCGAAATCCCAGTGCCTTCATGCTCGCTCCCCCCAAGCCATTGCGAGCCATAAAGCCGCCGCCAAGACAGCCCAGACGCCGGTCAGCCGCCATACGCTGTTCGCTGCGTAAGCCCAGATGATGAGCGCGACATACGCCAAAAAGGCGAGCATGGTCGCGGTCATTACCGCTTCGGCGCGAGCCATCGGCAGCGCCAGGCTCAAGGATGCGGTCATCAGCGCAGACAGCGCATAGCCCGCTCCCACTCCCAGCAACGTGCGCACGGCGATATCCAGGCGTTGCTTATCCAGCCACCGGACCTGCTTGAGCATTTCCATTTTTCAGCCCTGCTTACTGGTAGACAGTTAAAAGAAATAGAATCTATAATGAGAATAAGACGCAATAAGAATTATTCATTGCATCGATCAGGCTGCAAGTCTGCCACATCAACCTGATCCCAAGCTGACAATCCTGCTGTTGAAATCCAATGAAACTGCTCGTCGTGGAAGACCAGCCCAAGCTGCGTACTCTGCTTGTGGACCACCTGCGGCACCGCGGCTTTGCCGTAGACGCTGTGGAAACCGGCCGAGGCGCGCTTGCCGCCCAGTGCGTTACGCGTTATGACGCAATGATTCTTGATCTGGGTCTGCCCGACATGGACGGCCAACGCGTGCTCGCGCAGCGGGCCGCCGGCCGCGATGGCCCCATTCCCTGCATCGTGTTGACCGCGCGCGATACCGTTGAAAGCCGGGTCTCCAGCCTTGATGCGGGAGCTGACGACTACATACTCAAGCCTTTCGACGTGCGCGAGCTGGAGGCCCGCATACGTGCCGTTTTGCGCCGCGCTTCACGATCGTTTGCGGTGCTGAACTGCGGCAATCTCGTATTTGAACCCCAGGCGCGTCATGCCAGCGTGGATGGCAGGGTATTGGCGCTTTCCCGGCGCGAAACCATGCTTCTGGAAGAAATGCTGCGAGCATCGCCTCGTATCGTCGTCAAGGAGTACCTGGAGGAACATCTTTATGCCGACGGTGAAAGCGTCACGCTAAACGCCATCGAGGCGCTGGTGTCGCGGCTGAGGCGCAAGCTGGCCGAGGGCGAGGCGCAGGCAAGCATCCAGACCGTACGCGGCATAGGCTACCGCTTGATGCAGAATGGATGACGCAGATGGTCCGGCGTAGTCTGGCCTGGCGAATTTTCGCGGCCTTGCTGCTGGTCGGCATGCTGGGATTGGGCAGCTTGCTCTGGCATCTGTACAACACACGTGACGAACTCCGCTACAGCACATTGCTGCTGCAGGCACAAGAGATTGCGCAAGACCTGACTTCCGCCAGCGACCTGAGCCTTCTTCCGCGGGAGTATGCGGGCGGCGAGCTGTACTACACGCTGTACGATGCCAGCGGCGTAGCCTTGTGGCATTCGGCTAATCTGCCCCGCCCACTACGCATGCGGCCGGGCACGCTGGATGAAGCCCTCAAGCCCATGAGGCTCAAGTCTTATCGAGGCTTTGGCAAGGTCATAGGCGTTCCGGTGCCGCTGGCCGATGGCACCACGCTCATAGTCTCGAAGCTGGACACGCTGGAACGAAACTTGATCGACGCACTGCTGCAGACGCGGCTGCTGCATGGCTTGCTCGTGCTGCCGCTATTTCTGCTGGTCACCGTGCTGATCATGTGGGGCTTGATGCGCTGGACCTTGCGCCCGGTGCGCCAAGCCGCCGCGCTGGCCGCCGAGATCAGTCCTCATGATCCTGAACGCCGCATTCCACTGAAGCATCTGCCCCGGGAAGTCCTGCCGCTGGCGCAGGCCGCCAACCAGGCACTGGATCGGCTCGGCCAAGCGCTGGCCGCTCAAAAACAGCTGGTGGCCGATGCGGCTCACGAGCTGCGCACACCATTGACGGTGCTGGATCTGCGCCTGCAGAAAATGCAGCATGAAGGCAAGGCCGACTGGCCCGCCATCGAACAGGAAATGCAGCGCCTGCGCCGCTTGGTCGGACAGTTGCTGACGCTGGCCCGTCGGGATCACGCACTGCACTCCAGCGCGACGGACGACGTGGTCTTCCTGTCGCGTCTGACCCGAGAGGTCGTCGCATCGCTGATCCCGCTGTTCGAGCAGCAAGAGCGTGAAGTAGAGGCTGACATACAGGACCAGGTCTTTGTCGGCGGCGATGCCGACGCGCTGTGTGATGCCATCCTCAACATTGTCGAAAATGCCCTGGCGCACGGCCAGGGCACCGTTGCAGTCCGCCTTTACCGTGCGCAAGACGGCGCTGCGTTGCTCGATATATCGGACGAGGGGTCAGGCGTGCCCGCGCATCTGCGCGAAACGGTCTTCCAACGATTCCATAAAGGCAGTCAGGATAGCGCAGGCTCGGGCCTGGGCCTCGCTATTGCGCGCCAAGCGCTACGCAATGCCGAAGCGGATATTCATTTCATCGACGCTGCATCCTGCACCGTGCGCATGCGATTTCCGCTCGCGTCAGAAAATGGTCAGTAAGCCCTGTCAAAATATACAGAATGAAAGTAGTTTTCATTCTCATTAACTAGGCTATTTCATATAGCCCAGGAGGTGTCAGAACCTCCGTTTCCGATAGGATCAGTTCGATGTCATCCACACTCCACTTTCCTCTGAAAGCGAGCAGTGTAGCGGTGGGCTGCGCGCTCGCCGGGCTACTCCCCCTTACCAGCGCCGTGGCGCAGTCCGCCGGCGCGTCCGTTACGCAGTTGCCGAACGTCGTCATCACTGCGACGGGGTTCGAACAGGCGATCGCTGATGCGCCCGCTTCGATCTCGGTCATTACCAGCGAGGATCTGGAGGGGAAGTTCTATCGCGACGTCACCGATGCACTGCAGGACATTCCCGGCGTCAGTATCGAAGGCGGCGCGGGCGGCAAGATCGAATCGACCTCGGTCAATATCCGCGGCATGGGTGAGAGCTATGTGCTTTTTCTGATCGACGGCAAGCCGCTGGGCGCATCAAGCGAGGCCTACTACAACGGCTTCGGCGGCGGCGCCCAGACCAGTTGGCTGCCGCCGCTGTCAGCCATCGAGCGCATCGAGGTGATCCGCGGCCCGATGTCGTCGCTGTACGGCTCCAGCGCGTTGGGTGGAGTGATCAACGTCATCACCAAGAAAGTCCCCAAAGAGTGGCGGGGCAGCCTGACGGTGGACGGCGTATTCCAGGGCGATTCCGACGCAGGCAATGCGTATCAGGGACGCTATTACCTGAGCGGCCCATTGGTCGACGACCGCCTTGCCATGACACTGTACGGCTCCAAGTATCGGCGCATGGAAGACAGCATCCAAGGCGGCTACGCGGCCAAGGACCGCATCGACAACACAGCCAAGTTCGCTTGGAAGCTGAACGAGCAGCACAGCCTGGAACTGGAGGGAGGTCACGCACGCAACAAGAACGACCGCAGCGAAAAAAGCGCGACGGACGAATCCATGATGCATAACGAGCGCACCGTCTATGGCCTGACGCACGACTGGCGCTGGGGGCGGGGCGCGGAAACCAAATCGTGGATGCTGCACGAGTCCGTCGACATCATCAACGGCGATATTGAATCCGGCTATCGCGCCACGACTCTCAACACCAAGACGGTCGTGCCCTTCGATGCGCACATGCTGACGGTGGGCGCCGAATACAAGCAAGAGAAGACCATCCATGATGAAGCACGGTTCCAGGGATCCATCGCCACCAATCTGGAGCGCTGGCAGGCCGCGCTGTTCGCCGAGAACGAATGGTCGGTCACCGATAGGCTGACGCTGACCGGCGGCGCGAGACTGGACAAGAACGAGCACTTCGGTACGCACTTCACGCCTCGGGTCTACGGTGTGTATCGCCTGACCGACAACTTGAACCTGAAAGGTGGCATCAGCGGCGGCTACAAGACGCCCTCGCTGAAGCAGGCCGACGACAACATCGTCGAACCCGCCGCCCGTGGCCGCTCGTGGGACAAGGGCAATTCCAACCTGCAGCCGGAGAAGAGCACCAACTTCGAGTTTGGCTTTGCCTACGCGACGCCGGAAAAGCTGAGTTTCAGCGTAATGGCCTACTACACCCGGTTCAAGGACAAGATCGGCAAGGAATACGTGTGCAACACGCCAGTCGGTGCGCCGCCCGCTTGCATCTATGGCAACAATCCGCCGCGCGAGAGCATTCAGCAATACGTGAATCTGGATTCCGCTACGCTGCGAGGCGTCGAAGCGGCGTTCGGTATGCCCGTGACCGACAAGCTGTTGCTGAGCACCAGCTACACCTTGTCGGACAGTGAAATCAAATCGGGCACGGACGCGGGCAAGGCGCTGAACAACACGCCGCGCCATATGTTCAACCTGGGGCTGGACTACCAGCTCAATAACGATCTCAAGCTTTGGACCAAGGCAAAATACAAGAGCAGGAGCATAGACGGCGGCACTGAAGAGATTCCTGCCTACGCCATCGTCGATCTGGGTGCGACCTATCGTTTCAGCAAGCGCGTCTTGGGCTTTGCCGGTGTCTATAATGCGCTGAACAAGGAAATCGACTCCAGCGAATACGGCAAGCATCTGGACGGCCGGCGCTATTATGCCGGCCTGACCATCGAGTACTGACGACGCGGGCGGCGGGCGGCGCCACGCCTGTGGCCGCTGCCTGGCTATCCCTGGCCGGTGCTGGCTTTTACGGCGTCTTCATGCAGGGATTCGTTGAGCTGGTCCACCACGATCGCCCAAGCCGCGTCTTCCTTGATCTGTTCACTGAGAAATTGGCGCTGAGCGTCGTTCCAGTAGGGCGCCTCTGACAGCCTGACGTCGGCCGGCAGCTGATGGGTCTTGATGAACTGCGCAATCGCCGCCTCGTCGGCATCGAGTCCGAGCTGAAGGAATAGATTGGTCATGCGCGGGGTTGGCACGTTCATGTCGGTTCTCCTGGGCGAGTTATTGGAAGGGCTGAGCAATGAGCCTCTTGAGCACTGTATACCACACCCCGTCATTGCCTACCTGGCATGCCGTGAGGCGCAGCGCTTACCGCTCTGCGTCTCCGCGCAGCCATTGAAGATACGCGGAGCGTGTCGCGGCAGACACCGAGTCCAGAACCTTCTGATGGCTGACCTGATGTCGCAGCTTCAATCGCGCGTCGGCGATGGCGCGCGATTTGCAAAACCAGTGGCAACTGTGCTGCAACAGATACAACTCTGCCGAGAGGTGGTAGGCACGGCTCTTTGCATCCCAGCCGCTTTCGTTATCCACCACATGACGCAGGCCGGCTGCATGGATGTTCAGCAGCTCGCGAAAATCCCGTCCCGCCGCGGGTAGAAGGCGTTCGGCGTAAGGAACAAAAAACGAGAGCACACCCATCCTGGTCGCTTGGGCGCCTTCCTTTTGCATGGAGCTGGCCAGCGACTGCGCTTGTGAAGCGGCCACACGTTCGGTTTGAGAGAGAGTTTCCAGCACGTGGAGCTGACGTGATTCGGCCTCTTCATGAATGGCGCGGACGTATCCCTGTGTCAGCGTTTCCATGTGGCGTTCGAGCTGCAAGTTGGCCAGGTGGCGCCCAAGCAAAGCAATATGCGTGCGCTGATAACGCGTACGCAGCACCAGCCACGTCACGGCAATTACCGACAGCGTTAATGTAATGTCCATTGTCTTTAAGTCAAAAGAGTCGTGAGCCAGCCTTGGACCATTGGCCGGCATGATACACATTTCCGCGACAGCGGTGTGTGCTCATCGGTGAATGCGCATGCAGGAGTTTCGCACCACCAACTCGGTCGGCATGATCCACTGCCGTTTTTCAAGCGGTGCTTTGGCGCCAATACGCTCCAACAGCAGCCTGGCGGAGATTGTGCCCCACTGCCATACATCCCAACGGATGGTCGTGATACTGGGGGTAAAAATCTCGGCCAACTCGGAGTCACAGCCGGCAACAATGGACAGGTCCTGGGGAATTTTGCGTCCTAGCATATTTGTCGCACGCAAGACGCTGCTCAATAGCGTCATTCCGCCAGAGATAATTGCCGTTGGTGGATTTGCGCTTTCAAGCAACTGGGCCACGCCAAGAGCCGCCTGAGCGCCATCAAGGAAGTGGTCTTGAATAATTGTTTCGTCGGCGGCGATGCCGTTCGCGGCGAGTGCATGATTGAATGCCAGCACTCTTTCGCGCCCCGGCCGCATGCTTTGCGGTACCGTCAGCAGGCAGATACGCCTATGACCCAGAGATGCCAAATAGTCCACGGCCAGCCGTATCCCGTTTTGGTGATCCACGACAGACGAGTCGGCTAGAAAGTCCGCTTCGCGATCAAGCAATACCGTAGGTAGACCGATGTTTTCCATCGTATTCTTAAGAACGTTGCCTTCATCGGATGTGGCGGTAAAAAGCAGCCCGTCGACGCCCTGACGCATAATGCGCTCGATGAGCTCCTTTTGCGTTTCAGCTTCTTCGTTACTGCTGGCGAGCAGCAGCGTGTAGCCGGCGGCGCGCAACTCGCTTTCAGCAGCGCGGATAAAAGGTGATAGTTCGGGCATGAGAAGCCCCCGGATCACGCAGGCAATGATCCCGGATGCATTGGTGCGCAAGTTTCGGGCAGCAAGATTGGGCCGATACTGCAATGCTGCCATCGCTGCCTCCACCCTTTCCTTGACGCCAGGACGAACCCTCTGGCCATGCACAACTCGCGAGACCGTGGCGGTGCTCACCTGTGCTTTGCTTGCAACGTCGCGGACGGTTGCTTTCTTCATCACGTTACTCCATTCATATCTTCATTAGCGCCGACTGGACCGCTCGTTCCGCGTATTTGCTGGGCGCTGCCATGCGATGAGGCCGCTGATGCCGACACATTGAAGCACGAATGCTTGTGTCGTATTTCAATTTAAACTGTACACGTTTACAGAAATAATGATAGTATTAAATTTACATAGCTATAGTTGCATGTAAATAAACAATATTTAAATTGCAACGTTAACAATTAATGCTTGAGAAAGCTTTCTAGCAGGAGAGAACATCGGAATGTTCAGCAAAATATTCATGCCCGGAGACAAACCCGAGCTCTTGGAGCAAATGATGGCCTCGGGCGCACACTGGATCTGCCTGGATCTAGAAGATACGGTTACACCGGCCAATAAGATTGCGGCACGGCTTTCGGTCCAGACGCTGCTTGCGGATATGGACTCCTTCAGAAGAAGCCGGATCATCGTGCGCGTCAATGGTCTTGCCTCCGGCATGATCGATGCCGATCTGCGGATCGCGCTAAGCGCCGGCGATGTGCTGATCAACGTGCCCATGCTCGAATCGGCTGAAGAGGTGCGCGAGCTTGACGGATTGCTGGCAGGCATCGAGAAGGATATAGGCGTGCAAAGCCCTGCGCGCCTGCTCCTGAATATTGAAACGCCAAAAGGCTTGCGTAATGCCTATGCGGTAGCCAGCGCATCGACTAGGGCGATTGGTTTGCAAATTGGCTATGCGGACCTGTTAGAGCCCTATGGTCTCGCACGCAATAATCCGGACTTCATCGGGCACGTGCAAGCAACCGTTCGGCTCGCAACTGCGGAGGCCGGAATCGCCGCATACGACGGTGTCTTCGCCGGCCTTACCGACGAAGAATTTTTCGCCCAGGAATGCATGGCTGCGCGCCGCTTGAATTTTGCAGGTAAAAGCTGCTTCAACGCAGCCCAGGTCGCTATTGTGAATCGTGTCTTTGCTCCTACCGAAGAAGAAGTCCGGAAGGCGCAGCGCATCGTCGATGCCGCGGCCGCTCAGTTTCAACGGGGCGTTGGCCTTTTTGAAATCGACGGACGGATCGTCGACGAACCTTTTGTCAAGGGGGCGGAGCTACTGCTCAAGCGTGTCCAGGACTTCAAACAGTCGCAGTACGGATCGTAGGCCATGCCTGCCATCGCACATACCGTTTCATTTACAACTTAAAAAAGGGACATAAACGATGTTCAAGATTCTTTCCATGGCAATGATCGCCGCGTCGATGTGCTTGCCTTCCGTCGCCGCCGCCGAGACCTATCCCAATGGCCCGGTGCGCATGATCGTGGGTTTCCCTCCGGGCGGTTCCTCCGATATCGCAGCGCGCGTATTCGCAGAGTCTATGTCGAAAAGTCTGGGCCAGCCCGTGGTCGTCGAGAACAAGGCGGGAGCCGGGGGCAACGTCGCTGCCGCAGAAGTGATCCGGACCAAGCCCGATGGCTATACTGTGCTCTATGCCACTTCGGGCATTATCCTCGGGCCGCTGGTCAATCCGGCAGCTAACTACGATGCTGTAACCGACTTCTCGCCGGTGGCTGTCACAGCAAGCAATCCTCTCGTTTTTGTGGTCAATAAAGATGTCCCGGCGAAAACGCTTGCTGAGTTTGTCGACTGGGCAAAGACCCAAGATAACCTGAACTTCGCTTCGACCGGCGCCGGTACCATGACGCACCTGCCCGCGGCTGCTTTCATTGCCGAATTTGATATCAAAGCTACCCATGTGCCTTACCGGGGCGCCTCGCCCGCCATGGTCGACTTGGCCAATGGCAATGCGCAATTCATGATTTCAGCTTTAAGCGAAGCGCGCGCCATGCTCGAAGCAGGTCGCATCCGTGCCCTTGCCATGACCACCACCGAGCGTGTGCCGGGTTATCCGGATGTGCCGACAATGAAGGAGGCGGTTGGAACCGACAACTTCGTGATGGGTGGCTGGCAGGCGCTTGTCGTCCCTCGCGGCGTTGACCCGCGGATTGTGGAAAAGCTCAATACGGCTGTTAACGATGCGGTGGTTAGCGAAGCCGTCCAAAAGCAATTTGCGCCTCAAGGTACTCAACTCGTGGGCGGCACCATCAAGGAATTCACCGAATTCATGAGGGCGGAGCGTGTGCGTTGGAAGAAAATCGTGGAAGAGTCCGGTGCCACGGCCGGATAGGTTTTAGTAAGTCCCCAGCTTCTCTGCCGACGCCGGCCTTAACGCATAGTGTGTTAAGGCCGGCGGTCTTGCGATATCAGCATGGCGATCACTTTAGTGGTAGGCTCTTCAAGTGCTGCGGCCACGAATTTCAAAGCAAGTCATACAAAAATGATAGGAGCAAGCCATGGGCAACACAAATCGACTGCGACATATATCCCTTTTCCTCTCTACCGCAATTCTTGTGGCGGGTTGCGCCACAACATCTGCTCCGAAGGAGTCTGGTTTCTTGCCGGATTACTCGCGCTTGCAGAAAAGCTCGGCCGTAGCCGGCGGAAACCGATTGGCCTATGTGAACCCAAAATTTACGCCGGCGCACTATAACGCGATAAAGCTTGATCCCGTCGTTTATTACCCTGCTCCCCAGCCTACCGCCGACATTTCCATGGAGGCATTGACGCAGATCCGTAAAGAGATGGACAAGGCTTTGCGCGAGAAGCTGGGAGCAAAGGTCAGGCTGGTCGATCGCGCCGGTCCAGGCGTGGCTCATGTGCGCGTCGCCATCACTGCAGTTGGGGTTGAAACACGGACATTGAAGGCCTATCAATTCGTACCTGTCGCCCTGGCTCTGACAGGGGCCAAGGCCGTGGCGCAAGGCGGCTTGCCGCGCGATGCCACCATAGCGATCGAATCGCAGGTCACAGACAGTGTGTCGGGCGAATTGTTGTACGCCGCCGTGCGCGGAGGAACTGGAGAGCGCGTGGTCGACGCAGCGCAAGGGCGGGGCGGTGTGCAATTGACCAGCCTGCAGCCTTTGATCGGCGAGTGGAGCACCGCTGCAGCCAACGCCGCTCAGAAGCACATCAAAGAGAAGTAGGCATGCAGTTGTGTCCGGAGCCGGTCGCAGCCCAGGTGTCCGATACGCTTTCGGTTTTAGAGAACCATCTCGGTGAAGCAATTCTGGCCATCCACTTGTTTGGGTCTGCGGTCGATGGCGGCCTGAAGCCGTTTAGCGATATCGACCTGTTGATCACCGTGGATGCGCCTATCGATGCGTCGACCAGGGCAGCATTGATGTCCGGCCTGCTATCGGTGTCGGCTTGGCCTGGCACCGATGCAACGCGCCGGGCGCTCGAAGTGACTGTGATCGCGTTGGAAGACGTGGTGCCGTGGCGATATCCGGCAACAAGGCAAATGCAGTTCGGCGAATGGTTGCGTGACGACATCAACGCAGGGATTTTCGAGCCGATAACGGCGGACCACGACCTGGCGATTCTGTTGACAAAGTTGCGGCGCAATAGCATTGCTTTGTACGGTCCGAAAGCCCATGAGCTTTTCGACGAAGTTCCTGCTGCTGACGTTCGGCAGTCGCTGCTGGAAACGCTGTCCCTCTGGAGGACGGAGGCGGACTGGAAGGGGGACGAAAGAAACGTCGTTCTTGCGCTGGCGCGTATTTGGTACACAGCCATGACAGGAGAAATCGCATCCAAGGACGCCGCGGCAGACTGGGCCCTTCAGCGCTTGCCTATCGAGCATAAGAAAATCGTCATTGCCGCAAGAGATGCCTACCTTGGGCTGGAAGCGCCAGACCTGGCTGACTATCCGCAAGAACGTGCTGCACTTCTGGAATACGTCCGGTCTGGCGTGACGGCAAAGTTGCGCCCAGCTGCTTGCTTGCGGCCCTGATGGCCGTCAACTCCGTGTCCTGTTCCATGCCTTATCCTTTTCAAGGTTTCAGCGTTTGCCGGCAGCCAGCAATGCGCTTTCGATCTCGCGATAGCCGCGTGAACGCGCATGCTGCAGTGGTGTGACGCCTTCCCGGTCGGCGAGATCGGGATTGGCGCCCGCCTTGAGCAGCAAGTCGACGATCTGCTGGTGCCGCTGGCCGCCGTTGCCTAGAATGATGGCTTCGAGCAACGCAGTCCAGCCCAGATTGTTGACGTGGTCAACCGCTACACCCGCGTCAATGAGGGTTTTCACCGTTTCGACATGGCCGCGCTCGGCCGCCGGAATCAGCGCGGTGCCTCCGTAGCGGTTGGTGCTTTGCAGGTCGGCATTGTGCGACAGGGTCATTTTCAGAATATCCAGATGGCCCCGCGCGCCGGCATAGAGATAGGCGCTGTCGTTGATACGGTCTTTCGCGTTGACATCCGCGCCGGCATTGATCAGTGTCCGGGCGGCATCCGCAGCGTTCGCCCGGGTTGCGACCAGTAGGGCGGTTGATCCCGATGCGTCCTGCGCTTCGATCCTGGCTCCTTCCGAAAGGAGCCGCTTGACGGCTTGAGCATCATTGTTTTCCGCCGCGGCATGCAATGGATATTGATTCACGGCTGCTCCTGAAAGGGCGTGTGTGCTTGCAAGCATGGCTGCCGCGCAGACAAGCGCGGCCACCCTGGAAAACCGGCAGTTTAGTTGACCGCGCCGATGGCTTTGAGGCCGGCTGCCGCGCAACCGGCGTCGATGTCGCCCGAAGGCGCGCCGCCCACGCCTATGCCCGCCACCAGTGCTTTGTCGAACTTGATGGGCAGGCCGCCGCCCTGGATGACCATGCGCGAGTCCATGTCGCGCAGGCCGTCATTGGCGGGCTTGCCGGCGATGAAATCGGCCAGCCCGGCGGTATCGCGCCCCATGGCCGCCGAAGTGAAGGCTTTGCCTTGCGCGCTGCTTGTCGTGTGGGGGCCGGAATTGTCAGCTTTGAGCAGTACTTTGGTTGCGCCGTCGCGCGCCACGATGGCGACGCTGACGTTGTAGCCTTGTTCGGTGCAGGTCTTCAGGGCGGTTTGCGCGGCCTTGGTGGCCAGTTCCAGCGGCAGATAGGGGGCGCTGGGCAACTGCGTGGCGGCCGATGCCACGATGGGTGCGAACAAGAGGGTGGCTATAGAGAGTGTGCGGATCATGTTGTTTTCTTTCCAGTTGAGAACAAGGGAAAGATTACTGCTCCGGCCATCGGGTGGATATTCGTAGGCTTCGCGATGCGCTACGTAGTTGTATCCACGGACGTTGATGAATGCCCCATGAGCAAAAAGGCCCAAACCGAAGCTTGGGCCTTTTTAGAATCTGGAGCGGGAAACGAGACAGGCACTAGGGCGCTAAATCCTTGTTTCCCAATCACATTCTTCGCCGCCGTGAGCAGCGAAGGCCTGAATTATAGCCTTGTTCTTCGCCCTCGGCAACAAAACTCATCCAACAACTTCCATCAGCGTCCAAGGACTGCCATTTCATCCCCTGACAACCGACGCAGAATACACGGCTACCAGAGGCCCGCCCCTGCAACGCCGCTCGACACTCAGGTCTCCTTGCGTCAGGAATGGCATCAGCATCGAACGTTGAGACCGCGCTTGGTTTGATGCCGTGCGCACCACAGCCCAAGGCTGTTCGTGATGAAGGCCAAGCGGCGAGCAAGGAAAGATGGGGCGCATGTTCACATCACCTGGTCAGCTGGCGACCGTGTGGGAGCGGCGCGCAACAGCCTCAAACTGGCCACAGCCCAGGATCGCTGGATGCTATGTCGATATATCAGGATGCCAGAACAAGCATCACACGCGCGGTTTTCTCTGCGTCCCTCTGGACGTTGAGCAACGACTGCGCCCCAGCGCGACTTGTGAAACCGTAGGGATATCAGACCATAGCGAATCGGTCTTGATACGCCTGACGCACCCCATGACGCTGGCACCGTGAGCGCCATTGTCGAGCGTGCTTCTTCCTTGTTACTCGACGGGCCGGCAACTGGTCGATTCTTGCACATTGAGCAAGAGAGGGCCACCTGTGGCGGATGCCATGATCTCGTCCGCCCACGTTCCGGGGCATTCGTCCCTGGCATCCGCCACAGGCATAACGACACAACAGCCCTTGGCAGGGCGAGAAAGGAGCCGGTGATGTAGCGCTTCCGAAAGGAGACGAAAACATGCACAAGGAGCCACCATTATCAAAGGTGTTCTATCGTCCCATCGAAGCTGCCATACGGTGGGCTGGGTTGTTGCGGTACAAGGCGTCGATCCTCGCCTCGATCGCATCACCGCGGTGCCTGCCGCAGACATTGGACTGCCCGCGATGGAACGAGTGTCGGCTGTACTCGGAACGCATCTACGACGGCATCCTCAACTCGGAACTGCCCTTTGGCAAGAACGGGATCACGCTCAATGACCCAGAGTTGGTGAGTTCACCCGATCTGACCATCCGCCACGTCGATCTGAAACGCTGGATGCGCACTCACTATCCTGAGCATCGACCCGGATTCCTGTTCAGCCGCAGCGAGCGCATGGCGCATCCCTCCATCACCCTGGAAACAGGACAGGCAATCCTGCTGGAACGGCAGGCTCTGCAGGCCGCGCTGGACCATAGCCGGCGTGAGATGCGCAAACTTCAAGCGCAACACGAAGCCTTGCTCAAGCAGTCCGCGGTGCTGTTGGCATCCAAGCAGTGCGCGATCAGTGATCGAGCGGAGACCACGTACCTGAACATCATCGGTGGCATGCTGACGCTGATGCTGGGTCAATCCCCATCGGGTGTGCCGTACTCCAGCTTCAAGACGCAGGAGGCAATCGTCACCGCATTGCTCGCCCACTATGGCGGCACCATGGGCATCACGGAGCGAACCTTGAACGGCAAGTTCGCCAACGCCAGGAAGAATGTGCGTAGCGCAGCCGCGTGAATTCTTCCATCTTGTATGTGCAGTCTCGGAGATTGCATTTGCAATGTCTTTTTGCAGCCATGTCTATTGAATAGAGGTCACGCCAACAAACGCCACTGAGCGTTCAGGAGTGACCGCCATGTCGCAAGTACCTGTACTGCCACCGCACGAGCGCCGCATCCTGCGGCTCGATGAAGTTGAAGCGAAGTCCGGCTTCAAACGCGCCCACATCTACAACCTGATGAAGAAGCGCCAGTTTCCACAGGCGTTGCGCCTTGGCGTGCGCGCGGTGGGCTGGGATTCGGTCGAGATCGATCAGTGGATCGCCGAACGCCTTAACAACCGCACCTGACTCGCTCCCCCTCGGACTTCCCATCGCCAAACGGAGAGCGCCATGCAGGTCGTATCCATCATTTCAACGAAAGGTGGCGTCGGCAAGACGACCACGGCCGCCAACCTCGGCGGGCTCGCCGCGGACGCGGGGCTGCGCGTGCTGCTGCTCGATCTCGACGTGCAGCCCACCTTGTCCTCCTACTACGATCTGGCTCACCGCGCGCCCGGCGGCATCTATGAGCTGCTGGCGTTCAACGAGCGCGGTCTCGACCAGCTCGTGTCCCGCACCATCATCGCGGGCCTGGACCTGGTGCTCTCGAACGACCACCGGGGTGAACTGAACACCTTGCTGCTGCACGCGCCAGACGGGCGCCTGCGGTTGCGCCACCTGCTGCCGGCGCTGGCGCCGCTCTATGACCTGGTGCTAATCGACACCCAAGGCGCGCGCTCGGTGCTGTTGGAGATGGCGGTGCTCGCCTCCGGCCTGGCGCTGTCACCCGTGACCCCGGAAATCCTTGCGGCCCGCGAACTGCGGCGCGGCACCATGCAGTTGCTGGAGGACATCGCGCCGTATCGGCACCTTGGCATCGAACCGCCACCGCTGCACCTACTCATCAATCGTGTCCACCCCGTGTCCGCCAACGCACGCATGATCCAGCAGGCGCTGCACGACCTATTTCAGGATCACACGGGCATCCGCGTGCTGGGCACCGACGTGCCGGCCATCGAAGCCTATCCGCGCGCTGCAACCCGCGGCATGCCGGTGCATCGCGTCGAGTATCGACAGCCACCAGGCAGAGTTGCGCCCGCTGCGCTCGACACCATGCGCACGCTCGCCGGCGAACTGTTCCCGCAGTGGCAAGACAGATTCGCCCGCGTGTCCGGCCGTCCTCCACGTTCTATTGAAACCGGGAGGTCCCGTGGCGAGCGCACATGAACTGTCCCGTGGCCACAAGCGACTGCGCGCCCTGATCGAGTTTGCGGTGAGCGAAGGCTGGCACGTCAAACGTACTCGGGGTGGACACCTCAAATTCACCAAGACCGGCTGCGCCGCCATCTACACCAGCTCGACAGCGAGCGATTACCGGGCAGACCTCAATGCCCGTGCGCAGATCCGCCGAGCCGAGCGCGAGGCCCGCATGGCCCGGCCCGCCAACGCCGAGGGATGCGGCCATGGCTGAGATGACCTCCCAGGACATGGCCGGCAAGCTGCTTGCCGCCGGGTTCGAGCGCAGTGGGCCATCGGCCACGGCTTTGAGTGACCCCATCGCCGACACGCCGATGGTCGTGACGCTGGACCAGTTGCGGCCCTACGACCACGATCCCCGCAAAAAGCGCAACTCGGCCTACGATGAAATCAAGGCCTCCATCCGCGAGCGCGGCCTGGATGCGGCGCCAGCCATCACACGCCGTCCTGGCGAGGCGCACTACATCATCCGCAACGGCGGCAACACCAGGCTGGCGATCCTGCGCGAACTCTGGACAGAAACGAAGGACGAGCGCTTCTTCCGCATATCGTGCCTGTTCCGGCCGTGGCCTGCGCGCGGGGAGATCGTCGCGCTGACCGGGCACCTCGCCGAGAACGAACTGCGTGGCGGCTTGACGTTCATCGAGCGCGCCCTCGGCGTCGAGAAGGCGCGCGAGTTCTATGAAGCGGAAAGCAGCACGACCTTGAGCCAGTCCGAGCTGGCCCGTCGCTTGGGCGCCGAGGGCTTCCCCGTGCAGCAGTCACACATCAGCCGCATGGCCGATGCGGTGCGCTACCTGCTGCCTGCGATCCCGACCGTGCTGTATGGTGGCCTCGGTCGCCACCAGGTCGAGCGGCTGTCGGTCATGCGCAAGGCCAGTGAGCGCACGTGGGAGCACTATGCCAAGGGCCGCTCCCTGCCGCTCGACTTCGACAGTTTCTTCCAAGAAGTGCTGTCGCAGTTCGATACCCAGGCCGACGAGTTCTCGCCGCAGCGTGTGCAGGACGAGTTGATCGGTCAGATGTCCGAGCTGCTGGGCATCGACTACGACGTGCTTGCCCTGGACCTGACCGAATCCGAGAGCCGCCACCGCGCCCTGGTCAGCGACCCAACCCCGCCATCGGCGCCGCCGGCATTGCCTGAGCCTGGGGCCATCGCACGGCCGCCGATTGAACCGGCACCGTCCCCCGCCACAGCAGCACATTCTGCAGGCCACTCTGCCGCCGCGCCGACAAGGCCCCAGGACGATGCGGCCCCGCGTGAGGCATCCGCAGCCACCCCTGCGGCAGCGGCTGGCGATCTACTTGACGAGCACATCGTCTCTCCGGCACCCACGACGCAGCGGCTCCAGTCCATCCAGCGCATGGTCGCCGACCAGTTGGGCGATGCGCTTCCGCCCGACTTCTCGGCCAACGTGCTGCAGTCGATTCCCGTGCAGGCCGGTGGCCTCTATCCCATCTCGGACATCTGGCATATCGACCCAGGTCTCGACGCACCCGGCCGCCTGCGCGTCCACATCGCGCAGTTCGCGCGCGAGATCGCGGGCGAGGTCGACCTGGACGCGTGTGTCGAGGATCGTTCAGATGGCATCGGGTTCGCGTGTCGTGCCCCGACCCAGGTTTCGTCGCCGCTCGCACGTGCCGTGCTCGCGCTGCTGGTTTCCCTGGCCGGTCAGCAGTCGGCCGACGTGGGCTTGGACGGCGGGCACTTCGTCACCGACCTGCCAGCGCTGTTGCACGGCCAAGGCCAACGTCATGCCGACGGGGCCCGGCGATTGAGCGACACCGCGCTGGTCAAGCTGTTTCGTCTGCTGCGGCTGGCCCGGCGCCTGCTGGATCTGGAAGCCGGCGCTCTCGGTCCTGGGACCTGAGCGAGGGAGGCCCGCATGTCCGCACCTAACCCACTCAACCAGGCCGTCATCGCGCAGGCGCTCTACGATCTGCGCAACGGGCAACTGCGCCGCTGCAAGGCGATGGGATTCGGTGAGGAAGAATTGGATGCGCTCAAGCATCCGGCGCTGATCAGCGTACTGGCCAATGCCAGCGTCTCGTGGTGCTCTGTCTCGGTGAACCGGGAAGTGCTCCGGCGATTGCTCAAACAGGCGCAGGACGTGGAGAAGGAGATCGCCACCGTCGATCGCATGTTGCGCCTGGGGGCCAGTACGGAAATGGCGAGCCGTTTTTATGGGCTGACGCACCAGGAAGTCGCGCTACGGCGTGAAGTTCTCGGCCTGCCCAAACGCAAGGGGCGCCATCCGGTTCTGGACGAGGAGCAGGACACCGAGCTGTGGCGACGCTGGAAGGCCGTGACCAGCAGCAGGAATGTCGAGCTGGAGGATGAGACCTCGGTTCTTGATGCGGCAATGGACCTCGCCGAAGGCATGGAACTGCCGCTGTCGGTGGTCTGGGCTGCGATCAAGAACTGGATCGATCAGGGATTGGGTTGAGTCATGGCCGTGGACGACGCTGCACCACGAGCACCACGCCAAGGCCCGGTCGCCCTCGCTGATCTGTTCGACAGCGCGCTGAAAGACCTTGCACCGAAACCTCGCCCGCCCGCGTCCGCGCCAGCTCCCGCATCCGCAACATCTCCTGTCTCCGCAACCGGCGACGGTTTTCTGTTCAGCGGCAATCGGCACGAGAGCGTGCCGCGACGGCTGTTCCTGGACCGACGCCTGACGCCGCTGGAACGCAATGCCTGGCAAGTCTTTCGGATGATGCTCAACGAGGATGGGGTCACGGCGTTTCCGACGTATGAGCAACTTCGCCCGTGGCTCGCGTCAATGCCCTGCGCCGGACAGGCCTCTCACGAGACCGTGGCACGGGCGCTGACGCTGTTGCGCCTGACTCGCTGGTTGAGTCTCGTGCGCCGCAGGCGTGACCCCAAGACCGGGCGCATCCTCGGCAACCTCTACGTCCTGCACGATGAGCCCCTGACGCCTTTCGAGGCGATGCAGCTCGACCCGGACTACTTGGAGCTCGTCAGCCAAGCCCTGGGCCATTCGGCCAAGGCCGTCCAGGTCGTGGGCTTGCACACCCTCAAGGAAATCGCCGAAGACCCGTTGTTGTCTGGCCGCACGTTGCCCTCGCGGCTGCAGGTCCTTGCCGAACGCCTCGCGAGCCAGGGCATTGGGTCGCAGGAGAGTTATCCACAGAAGGATAGGGTTCACGATTCCGAAGAAGGGGCGCCGAGCCTTCTTCGGAATTCTGATGACCCCTCTTCGGATTCCGAAGCAGGGCCGAAACCCGCGTCAGACGGCGCTCTTCGGAATCCGAAGCAGGACCGTACTGTACGTAGTAGTCGTATGAATGAAGTACGTACTACCGCGCGTGAGCGTGGGCAGGCGCGTGCGATGCCAGGAGTTCGCCTGCCTGATCGCTTTCTCGGCTTGAAGGAAGAGCAGCAGGCCGCCGCCATCGTGGCATTGCAGCAGGTCGATGCTCCGCTACGCCAGGCCGTGCTGGACGAATGGGCGGATCGCTGTCGCGGCAGCACCATCCGCAACCCGGCAGGCTACCTGTTCGGCATCATCCAGCGCGCCATCCGTGGCGAGTTCAACGCCTGGGCCAAGCAAGCCGGGTCAGCACCGCCACCTGCCCCTGCACGAGATGCACCGCCTGAACCACCGCGCAATGTGGTTCCACCCGAGGTGGCCCGGCAGCACATTGACCGGCTGCGCGACCTTCTGCGCAGTAGCTGAGCGCGACGAGCGACAAGGGCGTGAAGCAGACGTCGATGGCCGTCAGTAGAGCTATCCCCAGGGGATAGATGTACTACAAGCTGTAACGCCGACAGGCACGGCATGGCACTTCGGTCCAGGGGGGCCGTAATGGCGTCGGTTGCATGAGCGCACGCACCATTTGCGCGAGCAGCGCTCCATGGCTTTCGATGGAGCTATCCCCTGGGGATAGCTCGTGTCACAGGCCACCGCTGCCACGACAACCGGGTCCCGGTTCATTTCGGTTTGTTGACTGACTGCCTTCCGTTGCGTGCCGATCCTGACCGCTCCTTTTCCCAAGCGAGCGGACGCCATGGCAACCAACGAACCTCTGCAACTCAATCTCGGCTCTTTGCGCAGCGCGATGTCGCTGACGCTTCACACCCACCACGCCTCGCGCATCTGGCATGGCCGCGCCGCCGCCGAGGGGCGACCCGGCATCGTCGGCCTGAACGGCTACATCGCCGTGATGAACAAGATGAAGCGCGGCTCGGAGCAGGACGACCCGTACAGCGACTGGTGGATGTTGCGCATCGAGGAAAAGCTCGACCAGACCAGGACCACGTTGCAATCGCTGCGCGAGCAGGTTGACCAGGCACTGGCCGGCGTGCCTGCGGCGTTGAGCCTGGGTGAGAACCTCAACGTGCAGCCGGTGAAGCTCCCCTTGTTCGTGAACGCGCAGCTCGGCTTTGCCGCCGTCTATCTGCTGGCCGACTACGACGACATCGCCCGCAAGCTGATCCTCGCCCACCACACCGCGCTGATCGATCGCTCGACGTTGGAGCGCTGGCTCAACGAAGGTGCCCACGCGCTGCGCAGCCTGTTCAGCCTGGCCCAGCAATACCGCTACTCGGGCTGCACCCGCGACGACTTCGCGGCCAAGAACGCCGCAGCTCGGGCAGCATTGGAGAAGTTCGGCGAACTGCCGCAGGACGTGCTCGAAGGCATGCGCCGCTCGAAGTTTGCGCCGCCCGTCGTGCGCCGTGGTCTGCAACAGCGTGGTGATAGCGCTGCCGCAGCCGCATCTCCCACCGACGAAGGCGCTGCCGCCGATTCGGCCGAGGCCAAGTCCACAGCCGCCGGCGAGGACGAACCGGCATGAGCGACCCGAACCGCGAACCGCGCTACTTCCGTCGTCTGGAACAGCCAGCCTTCATGCGGCTGGAACACGCGGCCTCTCTAAAAGGCCTTTTAAAGCCTTTTAAAGGTAAAGGGGACTTCGAGGCCTGGGCCAGCCAGTGCTTCGCCATGCGCGACGAGTTGATTGCCCTGGCGCAGCGACAGGTGCTGCCACAGGCGTGCGGGCATCCCTTCCACCTGCTTCCCGTCGAGCTGGCCCAGCAGACCACTGGCGCAGGCACGACCTTTCTTCGCTGGCGCAAGCACGATCGATCGGCCATGGGCGTGGCGTTGTGGCAGGAGCTGATGGCGAGCCCCAGCACGCCGGTCAACCTGCTGCACGACCTGCACGAGATCGAACTGCAGCGCGTCATGCTGAACATGCAGATCAGCCTGCTGCACACCCTGGGCAGGCAAGCACAGGAATGCGCCAGCAAGGCCGCGCAGGCGGACAACACCTACCTGCGCCGGCTCGCGTCCGTTCCTGCCGCAGTGCGCGATCGGTGATTGCGCCTGCCATCCGAGCACGCGCCCGAGCCCAACGAGGCACGGGTATTTCAACCACCACGGAGATTCCAACATGAGCACACAATTCATCGGCGAGGGCAACATCGGATCGCCTCCCGAGTACCGCGAATTCCCCAATGGCAACGACGATCCTCGCCGGTTGCTCCGGCTGAACGTGTACTTCGACAACCCCGTCCCCACCAAGGGCGGCGAGTTCGAGGACCGCGGCGGCTTCTGGGCGCCGGTGGAACTCTGGCACCACGACGCCGACCGCTGGCAGCAGCTCTACCAGAAGGGCATGCGGGTGCTGGTCGTCGGCCGCATGGAGCGCGACCCCTGGACGGACAACGAAGATCAGCCGCGTGAGACTTGGCAGGTCAACGCGCGCAGTGTCGGCATCCTGCCGTACCGCATCGAGTCTGTGGCCCTCAGCCCGAAGCCACAGGAGGCAGAGCCGAAGCCCCAGGCCACCCAGGAATCGACGGCGCCGAAAGAGACCAAGCGCAGGAAGTGATCGGGCATGGAGGGCGGCTGCCGCAGTGCTTCGCCGCCCTCCATGCGCTGCGAATTATCCCCAGGGGATAGCTCCACCAACGTCCACCGAGTTCCACGCGCGCTCCCGGAAATCGCGGCTCTCGGCCCGCACACTTCCGGCCACGCACCTTCCCCGCACTCGCCATTTCATCGGCGTGAAAGCGGTCGCTGCCGCATGCGGCTTGTTTGCTGCTGCCAGGGGCTGCGCTCGGCATCCTCGATCCCAGCAACTCCATGAACAACAGGAATCGGGATGGACGGATATGCGGCTGTTCTTGTGCGAGAAGCCCTCCCAGGGCAAAGACATTGGCCGGATTCTCGGCGCCACGCAGCGCGGTGAAGGCTGCCTCAACGGTTCCGGCGTCACGGTCACCTGGTGCATCGGCCATCTCGTGGAGGCGGCGCCGCCCGAGGCCTACGACGAGCAGCTCAAACGATGGTCCGTTGAGCAGTTGCCCATCATTCCCCAGCACTGGCGGGTCGAGGTCAAACCGAAGACCGCCACGCAATTCAAGGTCGTCAAGGCGCTCTTGGCGAAGGCGACTCACCTGGTTATCGCCACCGATGCCGACCGCGAGGGCGAATTGATCGCCCGCGAGATCGTGGAGCTTTGCGGCTACCGCGGCCCCATCGAACGCCTGTGGCTGTCGGCGCTCAACGATGCGTCCATTCGGGCGGCACTGGGCAAGCTGCGGCCTTCGGCCGAGACGCTTTCGATGTACCACTCGGCGCTGGCGCGCTCCCGTGCGGATTGGCTCGTGGGCATGAACCTGAGCCGGCTGTTCACGGTGCTGGGGCGACAGGCGGGTTACGACGGCGTGCTGTCGGTCGGCCGCGTACAGACCCCGACGCTCAAGCTCGTTGTGGACCGCGACCGCGAGATCGCGCGCTTCGTGTCCGTACCATACTGGGCCATCGCCGTGTCCCTGTTCGCAGGCGGTTCGACTTTCGCCGCGCAATGGGTTCCACCCGATGCGTGCACCGACGACGCAGGCCGCTGCCTGCGGCAGCCGGTCGCACAGCAGACCATGCAGCAGATCCGCGCTGCGGGCAGTGCCCACGTCGTGTCGGTGGAGACTGAGCGTGTCCGCGAAGGCCCGCCGCTGCCGTTCGACCTGGGCACCTTGCAGGAAGTGTGTTCCAAGCAGCTTGGGCTGGACGTGCAGGAAACCTTGGAGATTGCCCAAGCCCTGTACGAGACGCACAAGGCCACGACGTACCCCCGCTCGGACTCCGGCTACCTGCCCGAGAGCATGTTTGCCGAAGTGCCCACCGTTCTCGACAGCCTGCTCAAGACCGATCCCTCGCTGCGCTCGATCATGGGCCAGCTCGACCGCTCGCAGCGCTCGCGCGCCTGGAACGATGGCAAGGTCACGGCGCACCACGGCATCATCCCGACGCTCGAACCGGCGAAGCTCTCCGCCATGAGCGAGAAGGAACTGGCCGTGTACAGGCTCATCCGGTCGCATTACCTGGCGCAGTTCCTCCCTCACCACGAGTTCGACCGCACTGTGGCCAAGTTTTCGTGCGGGGGGCAGAACCTGGCGGCCACGGGCAAGCAGGTTGTCATCCCGGGTTGGCGCCAGGTGCTCGCCGAGCCGCAGGCCGAAGACGGTGATGGCGAGGGCGATACTGCGGTCCGCGCCCAGGTGCTGCCCGCGCTGCCGAAACTGTATGAGGGCCTGGCATGCCAGGTGGCCGACGTCGATCTCAAGGCACTCAAGACGCTGCCGCCCAAACCGTACACGCAAGGCGAGTTGGTCAAGTCCATGAAAGGCGTCGCCAAGCTGGTGTCCGATCCCCGCCTGAAGCAGAAGCTCAAGGATACGGTTGGCATCGGCACCGAAGCGACGCGGGCCAACATCATCGGCGGCCTGATCGCTCGCGGCTACCTCGTGAAGAAGGGGCGCGCCATCCGCGCCTCGGATGCGGCTTTCACTTTGATCGATGCCGTGCCTGCGGCGATTGCCGACCCTGGCACCACCGCCGTCTGGGAACAGGCGCTCGACATGATCGAGGCCGGACAGCTCACCCTGGACGTGTTCATCGGCAAGCAGGCCGCGTGGATTTCGCAGTTGATTGCGCAGTACGGCAGCGCCTCCCTGTCCATCAAGGTTCCCCAAGGGCCGGCATGCCCGCAGTGCGGCGCACCCACGCGCCAGCGCAGCGGCAAGAGCGGCCCGTTCTGGTCGTGCAGCCGCTACCCGGACTGCAAAGGCACGCTGCCAGTCGAATCCGGCAGCTCCAAGCGCGGCGCCTCGCGCCCGCGCCGTAGCGGCCGCAAAGGCTCCTGACCGCCCCCGTTCCCCGTGAGCCGTGCCCGCCTTCGGCGGCGTGGCCCCTGTCCCGCACTCCGCCGCATGCCCTGCGGGACGCCCAGCGCGCAACGCCTTCTTGATCCGTGTGCGCGTCCCGCCCAGCCGTCCCCGGCCGCGGGACCTGAAGGTAGCTTCTCTGCGAGCCGCACCACGCGCGTTCTGTTGATCTGCGTTTCTTCCGCCCTCTGCGAAGGGTCTCCCGGTGGCTTGCCAGGCTGCACGAGCCACCGGGAGACCCTTCGTGGTCAGCGGTAATCGGTGCCGGTGCCCGCCGGTGCAAAAACGGGCTCCCTTTGTGCGCGGATGTGCGCCAGACGATGCCGGCCCCAGCCACGACATGGGCCGGGTGTGATTGCTTGATGAGCAGACGGTTCTAGCGACGACCGGGCCTGCCAATCAGCCCACGGGTGGTTCCTCTTTTCTCCCGAGCCGAAGGCCGTTGGGCCTTCGGCGCCATTCTCCTGCCCATCAACGTCCCGGCCCGGCCATTGGCCTGGGCCACACGAACAGGAGAGACGACATGCACCCTCAACCTTGCGCACCGCTGCTGTACGGCAGACGGAGGTCGAGAACGGCATGCCCGCCTATCGCGCGGCCATCGCCAATGGTACGCTCGGCTGCAGCCGAGGCCGTAGCCCAAAGGCTGGACTACCTCTTTTGCAGAGGTAAACCTCGGGATGAACTGGGCGAAAACATGCCTTATGTGCCCGCCTTACGGCGAGCTGTTTCCGATGCTTCGCGCAGGATTTCCCGCCCCCCATTCGCTGCGATTGCGGCCACGATGACGCCCAGCACCAGATCCGGGATGTTCGACCCGAACCCCATCACCAGCACCCCGGACAGCACAATCGCACCATTGACGATGGAGTCGTTGCTGGTAAAGATCGCTGACGCCTTGAAGTTCACATCTTCCCCGCGATGGCGGCGCAGTAGTCTGAGGCACACTAGGTTCAAAGCCGCGTTCAGCGCGGCCATGGCCATCATGGCTGGGCCGACAGGCTCTTCCCCTCCAGCGAAGCGGCGTAGGACTTCCAACAGCAGCAGCGCGGCCAGGCCGATTAGCAAGAAACCCGACAAGCGGGCCGCGCCCACCTTGACCGTTGCCGCACGACCGACGGCATACAGGCTAACCGCATAGACCGACGCATCGGCGAGGTTGTCCAACCCGGCGCCCATCAGCGCCGTAGAGCCAGCCCAGATGCCAAGGGCAATGCCGGCGGCGGACTGCGTCAGGTTGATCAGCAACACAGTCAGAAGAATCTTTCGGTCCTTCGCATCGCTCGCATCTAGGCGGCCCAACTCGTCGTTTTCGTGATTTCTGTGGTTTTCAGCCATGCATTGTTCCTTCCAAATCGATGGATGCTGAAGCCTGTAGCGGCTGGAGAGTCAAGGCGCAGATGCAACGAACTTGCCACAGGGTCTTCCCGGACGCCCTTGACTCTACCGTAGCTAGAAGGTTTTCCAATCCAGTCAGAGCTTTAGGACAGAACAGATGAGCACCAATGCGCCCCCTTCATTGCGACTGTCATCCGGTATGGCTGCTATCCACTGATCCGTGGCGCCACTGCGGTTGTGCTCTTCGGCGAGCTCGCGACCGGCCGGCCGTCTTTGCCGACGGAGCTACTCACAGTGATCGTCGCGCTCGCTTGTGCCGCCTTGCTAGAGGGCGGGCGGCCTTTCCACTCCCCGTTGAGCCAGTAGCGGCGTTCCAAGCTGTGGTTGGCCGTCGGCGCATGGCTCGGCTTCTTGGTCGTGCATCTGGCCTTCCAGCACTCCAATCTGGGATACCGGGTCGGGCCGTTGGGATTGTTGATCGGGGTGGCTGAAGCCCATCGCTGGCATCACAAGCGTGAGCACGAAGACGCCCAAGTCAACTACGGCGATTTCTGGATGCCCGGGGGCCACTTGTTCAGCGCTTTCCGGTCGCAAAAGCACACGCTGGGCGCCAAAGAGTGACACTCAAGAAAGATGGACTTTCCAATGGACTACGGCCCGCAGCTTGTCTATCCCTTCCGGAGCCGGCCAGCAGCGGCAAACGCTTGCGCTGCTGGCTATACGATCTTGCCCACGTCGCATTCTTGCGCGAGTCGGGCCTTGCGGCTTCTTGCGAAGCGATCGCGAGTTGCGTGGCGTGCCCATGAGTCGGGCCGCGTCGTGGCGCACTGCTACCTTGGCCTGCACCTGCACCTGCACCTGCGCAGCCACGCCGCGATGCTCGGTCTGGCCTGGAGAACCCGTAAGGTGGCGGAGATTGCGGCGCGCAGGTCGTCCGGCTCGCGCTGGCTCCTGTGGGCCACGCCCTCGGTCGCACGCCGTCTCAAAACGTCAGAACCGCGCGCTTTCGCATGATGGAGCGCGGCACGTGGCTCTCAGAACTGGACCCGATCACTTCCAGCACCGATGACACGCTCGAGCTTCAGGCGGGCTCGGCCAAGCTGTTGAGAATGCCGCACTCGCGCGAGGTTCGGGCGCTATCGCAGGAGCGTCGCAGATCCATTAACTCGCGCTCCAAGGCGCGCAATTCCTTCATCTTGGTCCGCACTTGCGCGATATGAGCGTCGACCAGCGCGTTCACCTCGCCGCAGCCCAACTCTGGCCGATCCCGTAAGTTCAGCAGTTGACGGATCTCATCCAGCGTCATGTCCTTCGCCCGGCAGCGGCGGATGAACAGCAAGCGCTGCAAATGGACTTCGTCATAGAGCCTGAAGTTGCCCTCGCTACGTGCAGGCTCGGGCAGCAAGCCTTCTGACTCGTAAAAGCGCACGGTCTGCACCAAGCAATCTGCCTTCTTGCCCAGTTCACCGATCCGCATCATGGTTGCTTCCTATAAAAAACTTGACTCTATATCTACTAGAGGTTTTCTAATGATGGCATCCGGGGAAAACCTTGTCAATGAAGAGCGATCTATGAACAAAGAACCTTCCAGCCCATGCGCCTGCTCCGGCGGCAATGGCCAACAGACGGCGTGCGCCAGTGAGCAGGCCAGCACTGAAACCACCGTTTTCCACGTGAGCAACATGGATTGCCGCAATGAGGAAGCACTGGTGCGGCGAACGCTGGAGGGCATGCCCGGTGTCGAGCGGCTCCTGTTCGATCTTCCGCAGCGTTTGTTGACCATTTCGCACCGCGAAGTCTCGGCCGATGCCTTGGAGCAAGCGCTGAATTCGGTGGGCATGAAGGCTCAGGCTGTCCGAGACGCCGCCGTGTCGACCACCTACCGCATCGAGAACATGGACTGCCCGAGCGAGGAGAAACTCATCCGCTCGCACCTCGGGGCAGTCGAGGGAATTCAGGACCTCGACTTCGACCTCGCTGAGCGCACCCTGTCGGTGAAACACCTCGCTCAGGCACGCGCGCAGATGGAGCAGGTCCTGGCCTCGATCGGCATGCGCGCCAAGGAGCAGACCTTCGGCCACACGGGGCCGATCGAAGCCGCGGCTGTGATCCCATCCTCGGCCCTGCAGCAGCAACCAACCGCTGCCGTTTCCGCGCCGCCGATCGGCGAGCGGGTGACGTACCGGATCGAGAACATGGATTGCCCGACGGAAGAAGCGCTGATCCGCGACCGGCTGGGCAAGCTGCCGGGTGTGACCGCGCTCGACTTCAATCTGATGCAGCGTGTGCTGGGAGTCCAGCACACGCTGGCGACCTCAGCGCCGATCGAGAAGGCGCTTGCTTCCATTGGAATGCAGGCTGCGCGGCAGGACATGCAGACAGCCACCACGGTACTTCGCATCGCGAAGATGGACTGTCCGACCGAGGAAAGTCTGATCCGCGGCAAGCTGCAAGGCATGCCGGGCGTGCAGGGAATGGATTTCAACCTGATGCAGCGCACGCTCACGGTTCGGCACACACCCGACGCGATCAAGCCGGCAGTCGAAGCCATCGAATCGCTGGGCATGGAAGCCGAGGTCCAGAGGACTGATGAGCCGCGCGATGCCCCGGTGGCCGCGCACAAGACCAATTGGTGGCCGATGGCGGTTTCGGGCGTTGCGGCGGTGGCCGCCGAAGGCGTGTACTGGGTCAACGACGGCAATCATTGGGCCGTGATCGTGCTGGCACTGGTTTCGATCTTCACCGGCGGCCTCAGCACCTACAAGAAGGGCTGGATCGCGCTGAAGAACCTCAACCTGAACATGAACGCCCTGATGGCCATCGCGGTCACCGGCGGCATGGCGATCGGCCACTGGCCGGAGGCCGCCATGGTCATGTTCCTGTTCGCGTTGGCGGAAGTGATCGAGGCGAAGTCGCTGGACCGCGCCCGCAACGCCATTCGGGGGCTGATGGACTTGGCGCCCGAGACCGCGACCGTGCGGCAGGCCGATGGCTCATGGACAGAGCTGCCGGCCAAGGAGGTCGCAAAGGGCGCGGTGGTCCGCGTGCGTCCTGGCGAGCGCATCGCACTGGACGGCCTGATCACCTCGGGTCGATCGGCCATCAACCAGGCGCCCATCACCGGCGAGAGCCTGCCCGTCGAGAAGGCCGAAGGTGACCAGGTCTTCGCCGGAACCATCAATGAGACCGGCTCTTTCGAATACAAGGTGACCGCAGGCGCCAGCGACTCGACGCTCGCGCGCATCATCCATGCCGTGGAGTCCGCGCAGGGCAGCCGTGCGCCCACGCAGCGCTTCGTCGACCAGTTCGCCCGCGTCTACACGCCGGCGGTGTTCGCGGTGTCCGTGCTGGTTGCCGTCGTGCCGCCGCTCGCCTTCGGCGGCGCATGGTTTGACTGGGTCTACAAGGCCCTGGTACTGCTGGTGATCGCCTGCCCCTGCGCTCTGGTCATCTCCACGCCGGTCACCATCGTCAGCGGCTTGGCCGCTGCCGCCCGACGCGGCATCCTGATCAAGGGTGGCGTCTACCTGGAGGGCGGGCGCAAGCTCAAGGCGTTGGCCCTGGACAAGACCGGCACACTCACACATGGCAAGCCCGAGCAGACCGACTTCGTGCCGCTGATCGGCGAGGCGCAGGAAGTTGCCGCCTGGGCCGCAAGCCTCGCGGCACGCTCGGACCATCCTGTGTCTCAGGCCATCGCCCGCAAGGCGAACCGTGACGGCATCGCGCTGCACGAGGTCGACGACTTCGCGGCGCTGCCTGGCCGCGGCGTGCGCGGCCGCGTCGCCGGGCGCATGTTGCACATGGGCAACCACAGGCTCGCCCAGGAGCTGGGCCTGAGCGAAGCGACGCTCCAGGCTCGGCTGGAGACCCTGGAGCGCCAAGGCAAGACAGCGATCCTGCTGATGGACGATGCGACCGTGCTCGGCATTTTTGCAGTGGCCGACACCGTGAAGGAAACCAGCCGTGAGGCGGTGGCCGACCTGCAGGCGCTGGGTGTGCGCACGCTGATGCTGACGGGGGACAACCAGCACACGGCCGCGGCCATCGCTGCCCAGGTCGGAATCTCTGAAGCCCGTGGTGACCAACTGCCCGAAGACAAGCTCAAGACCATCGAAAGCCTGGTCGGCGGCGAGGGCCAGGTGGGCATGGTGGGCGACGGCATCAACGATTCGCCCGCGCTCGCCCGTGCCGACATCGGCTTCGCCATGGGCGCGGCCGGCACCGACACCGCGATCGAAACAGCCGACGTCGCCCTGATGGACGACGACCTGCGCAAGATCCCCGCCTTCATCCGGCTGTCGCGTAGCACTGCGGCGATCCTCACGCAGAACATCGTTCTGGCCCTTGGCATCAAGGCGGTGTTCCTTGCGTTGACGTTCACAGGGCATGCCACCATGTGGATGGCTGTGTTCGCTGACATGGGGGCAAGTCTTTTGGTTGTCGTCAATGGGCTGCGCCTCCTGAAGTTCAAGGCGGCATGAACAATGGATGAACCATCTCTTCGCAAGACGCAGTGGTACTCACTCGCGATCGTTATATTCGCCGGCGATCAGGCAGCTAAGAGCTACATTGACGCGACAACTCCCTTGGGTTGGTCGCACGAGGTGGCGTCATTCTTCAACCTAGTTCACGCTCTCAATCCCGGCGCGGCGTTCAGCTTCCTTGCTGGCGCGGGCGGCTGGCAGCGGTGGTTTTTTCTGGCGATCGCGTTCGCAATATCGGCATGGCTCGCATGGCTGCTCTCCCGGCCGCTGCGCAAAACGGAAGGCCTTTCGTACAGCCTCATTCTGGGCGGCGCATTGGGCAACGCGTTCGACCGCGCCACGCGCGGGCACGTTATCGACTACATCGACTTTCACCTGCACGGCTGGCACTGGCCCGCCTTCAACATCGCTGACATGGCCATCGTGGGCGGGGCGATCGCGCTGGTGGCCCAGTCGTTCATGAGCGTGGAGAACCCGGCCGCCACAAAGGAGTCCCAGTGACATTGGGACGATCCGGAAATTCGCAATGCACACGGTGCAGGACACCAATCTGAAGAGAACGGCCCCCAGCATGAGCGGCCGCGGCTTGGCCCTCATGCTAGCGCCCACCGCCGCTTTTGCTGCAACGCCCTGTTGCGATGGCGGCGATTGCTGCAACGACGTCGCAATGCCTTGCTGTGAATAAACAGCACGCAAGCCAGTTGACCTGGCAATTATGAAAGTCCATCACGGCGATGCTGGCCTTTTTCGTTCCAATGAGCCGTCACGGAGAGGTGATGATGAAGCTATGCCGGGATCCTGCAAGCTTTAGGACGGTCTTCTTTACCGCATAGCGATATGCTGATGTCACCCGTTCGCCTCGCCTGGCAAGTACAAGTAGTTCGTCGCGGTTTTCTGGCCGTGTCCGCCCGCTTCGCTGGCCCTTTTGCCCCAAACAAGCGCAATCATGCCTGCGTTACCACCAAAGTTCGCCCCCGCCAGTTGCTGTTCCTAAAGGGCATCAAGCTCAACGCCATCGCCGACCGGCCAGCGTATTTCGCATCGCTGCGTGCCCGTCGGGGCCAGCCCATCGTCATCCTCGCAGAGCTGGGACCGGACGAGGCATTCGCCCTGTGGAAGCAGCATGTACTGGGCGACAGGCCTCGCTGACCCAGTTTCGCCTCATCCTCCTGACAGCCCCGCACTTATTGCGGGGCTTTCTTTTTTCCGCGTTCGCCAATCGGGGCTGTTGCAAATGCCGATTTCCGGCTGACGCGGCTCGCCTCGCGCATGAAGCTGCCCGCATGTGTCGCTGATTCGTCAGCACCATGCCAGCAGCCAGAGTTTCCAGGCTGCCGCGGATTCTTTCCGCGCTACCCGCCAGTCCGCCATCGCATCGAGTCTGCGGACGCGCGTCACCCGTGACGCCGATGCTTTTTTCTCAACCGCGTGCGGGAGCTGCCATCCCGTGAGGGACGAGGCCCCGCTTTTTCCAAGGAGCCCGTCCATGTCCCAGCAAGCCTCTTTCGGCCAGTTGGCCTTGATCCATTGCGGCAAGTTCCTGCCGCTCGAAATCCTGCATAGCGCCGCCGGCCACTACATCGGCACGCGCGATACAGAAGGTCCCGTTTCGCGGGAATCCTGCCAGTACTTCCGCAGCTATGCCGCGGCTCAACGTGCCCTCGAAAGAGGCGGCTGGTCCCAGCTCGCCACACCCTGATCCAACTGGAGGAACCACGTCATGAACCAGCTTTTGCCCCAGGAAGTCGTCGATCAGATCATGCGGGAAGAGCAGCATTTCGCCGCCGCGCCCCAAGCCTTCTTCGAGGTCTGGAAGCGCGGCGTCGAGATCGCAGGCCCGCAATGGTTTGGCGACGGCACGCGCGAAGGCCTGAACCAGGCAAAGAGCAAGTGGGATCTGCGTCCCGACATGCTGCGTGCCAACGACGCACTCGGCGTCCTGAGCAGCGGGGAACGCATGTTCCTGTCCGCCATGTTCAGCTTCTACAACGCGCGCGAGGGCGGTGCCATGCTCAAGCGCTGCCACTTCCAAGGACTGTCGGACTTCGATGGTCTCGATCTGCAACGCCGCAAGGTCATCGCCGATCTGTTGGTGAACTACAGCGGTTGGTGAGCCGGTCTGCGGCATACCACCGTCTTTTTGTTCACTGCCCATGAGGGACATGCGTCCACGCGGCCATGTCCCTCGATTTTTCTTCCGTCAGCCTGCGCCGATTGGCCCAAAGCCCTCGATCAGTGCCGCCTGACGCTTTTTCCACTTTCAACCCACCGGGGTTCAATTCCCGGTGGCGGGAATTGGCTCCATTATTCAATCTGGAGAAATTCCATGACCCAGAATCCCAATCCCTTTGTACGCGGCTACTGGAATCTGAGAGTCGTCCGAACGCTGTGCATCTGCTACGGGGACGGAAGCCCGCATGTCTGGCGATCCATCCACACGAGCCAAGCGCATCTTTCCGACAACGACCTGATCTCATCGCCTTGCATCGTCACCAGCGACTTCGCGTTGATCAAAAGCGGCACTGACGCCATCAGCGACGAGCTGATTGCTGAATGTGATGCTGTTGAAGGCATCAACGGCGAAGGCGTGGTGGGCGCCGTGGTCTATGCCATCCATGGCGACGACCTCGACGGCCGCCCGGTCCATGTCGGTGATACCTATTCGGCCGAAGCCGCGCGAGACGTGGTGCAGCGGTTGAGTTTCGAGACCGGCTATTACAGCCGGTGCTGGGAAGTCAGCAGCGCGCACATCTGCCAGGAAACCGGCCAGTACCTCGCCAACCTGGCAGACCTCGCCACGCCGGAGGCTTTTCTGTTCATCGCCTTTCGGGTTCCGTACAGCCCGGCGATTGGCGTCAAGCTGATCTCCACGCCCTGGACAGACAAGAACCTGGAATATGCCGAGGGCATCAGTGCTGAGCAGCTTCGACAGGAGCACCGCGACAAGGGCATGCCTGACGACCTGGCGAACATCCTTGAACTGGCCGGCCAGGCAGATGTGCGCATCCTCATCCTCGATGCCGACGCACCCGCGCTACTGGGCTTGCCACTGGCCGAGACCTAGCAGACACGCGACGCGCAAGCCTTCCCCTTTATCCCCCATATGCCAGCCCGCCTCCCACCAGGAGCCGGGCTGGTTCAATTCCATAGGAGCAATCTCATGTTCCCCGATCTCATCTTGCCCACGCCCGACTTCGAGAATCAGCTTGGAGCCTGCGTCAACGCCATGAGCCAGGACGACGCCATCGGCCAGATCCTGGTGTTCGAGCGCATGAGCGGTACGCTGCACATGCGCCATATCGACAGCGCCGATCTGGTGGACACCGACATTGACGACTACGAAATGGTCGTATTCGACGGTGGCAACACAAGCGGCGACACGTGGAAGCACGTGTTCTTCCCGCGTCAGCGAGAACACTACTTCGTGTACGAAGCCTGACCCCCAAGCCCCTTTCGAGGGGCTTTTTCTCGCCCGCAGCGCTGGAAAGCGGGTGCGATGGGGTGCCGTTTCCTGCAAGCGGGCCGCTTACTCCCGGGCCATTCTTGCCCCATGTTCGTCGGCGTTGCCGACACATGCCCAGGCAGCCAAGACCTTCAAGGCTGCAAGCACGGGAAGCCGTGCTGGTCGATGTTTTCCACGGACGTACCGCGTCCATCCACACCACCCACAAGGGACCTCTCCCTTGCGGGCGGGGAATCCCTTGTTTCTTCCTCAAGGAGATTCCCATGGACCGTTCCCTCATCAAATCCATGATGCCTTCGCTAGTCGCAGGCCACGTGCCCCGCAACGTGCGGTCGTTCAAGTACCGCGTGTTCGACGATCAGCCGCAATCTTCGACATTGGGCTTCGCCGTCGACCCCCAGCCCTTCGACGGGAAGGTAGTCGCCATCACCGACGATGCCATCGTCGTCAAGCTCAAGCCGAGCGAGTTCGCTGTGCTCGATTCCAAGCTGGTGACCACCGTCCCCGACGAAGGCGCCAAGGTGCATGTCCAACCCTACGCACGGCGCCGTTTCGATGGGCTGCGGGCGGACACGCCGGAAGAGCGCACCGAGATGACGTCCGACGGCATTCCCTACACCGTCAAGACGCACATCCTCGGCTCCGCGCCGGCCAAGCTGCCCATTCCCGAGCCGCAGTGCATGGAGCTGGGTCAGCTCATCCAGCAGTTGGAGGAAATGCCGGCGCCCGATGGCTTCCGGCGCATCACCCACATGCTGGTCGATGCGGGTGCCCGGGATTTCACCTGGGTCGATCCGACGCCGTCCAAGATCATCGAGACGCCTCCGGCGATCAGCTTCACGGTCTCGACCGCGAAGTTCGAGGGCCGGGTGACGGTGCTGTACGACCGAGGCGGCGACACCTACGTGGTGGAGCTGCATCGCGACGGCGAATTGGTCGATCGGCATGACGAGGTGTATTTCGACATGCTCGGCGAAGTGCTGGAGCGACTCATCGACGACGGACGTTGGCGCCTGATCGATGTGAGCGTGATCGACGCCAAGGCTACCCGGCAGCGCCAGGCGGTGCCGGCATGACGCCGGAAACTGAATCCTGCCGGTTCTACGGCTGACCCGTGGGTCCCGCCACGAAGTTTCGCCCATGGGCCATGTGCCCACAGGCCCTCCATCCATGCGGATGGAGGGCCTTTTCTCTATTCCACATAGGAGATTTCAACCATGTCACTGCGATTCAAAGGCTCCGACCTGCGCCCCGTGCTGACCGAGGCCATCGCCAGCCAATGCCGCGTCATCCTGGTCAAGGACCAGGGCGTGTACTTCCTCGCCGAGCAGGGAGAGCGCCGCCCGGATGGGCGTGTGAAGCTGCTGGCCTATGCCGTCGGCTGCAACCCGGATACCGACCCGTTCGACGACTGGTGGGAACTGGCGCGCGCCGAACTGGGCGGCGACGACTTCGGGGAGTACTTCGACCCGAAGGACGGCGTATTCACGCGCATCCTGCACACCGAAGACGACCTGATGCTGTCGGCCACCGCCACACATCTGTCGCTGGAGGTGGTGCCTCCCGCATAGCGCGGCAACCGCCACTCGACTCTCGCAGCCCCCCACACCGGGGGCTTTCTTTTGCGCTGAGCCGGGCTGCGTGGACAAAGGGAAACGCGCGGATGCCAATTGATTGCTGTCGCGCGCGCGAGGCCCGGCCATGCTGACCCCATGCCTGCTGACGCTGTCAGCGACATGCCAGGCAACCATCGGTCTTCGAGGTTGCGGCGCAGTTTCCACTGCGTGACCGAGCCAGCTCGCACCGCATCCATCCGCGAGCGGCCACCAGTCCCTGGTGGCGGATGCTTTCGCCTTATCAACCCACCGCGGGGTTACGCACCTTTCCCCGCATGCGTGGGCTCGGTGTGTCTCCGCTTTTCCCTATGGAGATTCACCATGAACACCACTTCCAACGAGAAATCGTATTTCGACCTCCACACCTCGGGCATCGGCTACCTCCAGCGTGTCCGTGAGGTGCCCGTCAGGGGCGGCCGCCGTGCGCAGCCCTTCCTGGCCTGCACCATCGCCGCGCTGGTCGGCCCCGCCAGGGACCCGAGCTACCGCTACTTCGACGTCAAGGTCTCGGGTGCCGAGGCCAAGAAGCTCGTTCAGCGCTACATCGGCGTTGACGATTCCAAGCAGCGACCGCTGGTGCGCTTTCGCCTCGGCGACCTCTGGGGCGATGCCTACATCCGCGACAAGGGCGAACAGAAAGGCCAGGCCGCCGCATCCCTCAAGGCGCGACTGCTCAAGGCCGAGCTGATCGAGCGGGCCGAACTGGCTTCGATCGAGCAGCACGAGTTGATCACCCGTGGCATCGGCTACCTCAACCGTCCGAAGGACGTCACCCCCAAGGATGGTGACCCGTTCCTGTCGTGCTCCATCGCCGCGCTGGCCGGACCTGTCGATGAACCGGAATATCGGTACTTCGACACGATCGTCGCCACCCCTGAAGCCGAGCATCTGGTTCGCCGATGCGTGCAGGCCATCGAAGGGGATCGCAAGGTGCTGATCGCCTTTCGTCTGAACGACATGAAGATCGATCCGTACATCCGCACCAAGGGCGAGCACGCTGGGGAACCGGCCGCAAGCCTGGAATCGACGCTGGTCCACATCGGTCTGATCAAGATCGACGGCACCCAGGTCTATCCGACGAGCCAGGCGCATGCCGAGGCAGCGCCAGCGGAGGACGCACCCGCGTCCGAAGCCGCCAACGCCATCGACACTGCCGCCGACGCCGTTTCCTACCAATCTGCCGAGCCCGCCGAGCGCGAGCCCGAATGTGCAGTCGAGGAGCAGGAGCCGGCATTGGCTGCTTCGTTCTGATCCGGCACGGCCCCTCACGGGGCCTTGCCTTTTTCCTATTCGTCCAAGGAGAACCATCATGGCAGCCACATCGGCACCTACGAGATCAGCCCTACCCATCGTCGTCCCGGGCCAGCTCACGTTGCGGACCATCCGGGGCAAGAACGGCCCGTTCACGGTTGGGCGCCTTTCTACCCCCATCGGCGAGTTCGCGGTTAAAGACGCGGAGTTGGAGCAGTACCCCGAAGGAAAGTACGACGGGGATTTCGTCATTCGCTACATCTTCGCGAAGTCCTATCCGGTCGCGGGCGGCGCGCGGTTTGAAGTGCGCGCAAACCTCGACGGCATGACGCTCAACGGCATCGACAAACTGAGTCGTGATGAGGCCCGCAGCTTCGCCACCCAGGAAGTCGATCCACTCGATGAAGAGCTGGGGACGCAGCCTGCGGAAACGCCGGCCAAGCCCGCCAAGGCCTCCAGACCCGCCAAGCCCGCACCCGTGCAGGCCTCGGCGGACCCGCTGGTCGATACCACGCCCTTCGGTGTGGATGCACCGACGCCCGCTGCGGCGGCTGCCCCTGGCAGCACCGAAGAGGGCGACGTTGCTTTGTTCGGCTTGCTCTGGCCGCTGGGCGATTCCGTGAAATTGGATTCGACCATCGACCGCCGCGCCCTGCGCGCGCAGATCGCCCGCCTGGGCGATCTGGGCTACGCGCTGGACTTCAAAACGCAGGAGTGGAGCCGCCAGGCCGAACTGCAACCTGCGTGATCGCAGACACCGCATGCGCGGTGTTCTTCATCCACCCGCCGGGGCTCTTTCCCTATGCGGGGAGGCCCCCGGCTTTCTTCTGGAGGTCTCCATCATGTCCACCATCGATTGCGATACACCCCGTTCTTCGCTGGGTGAACCCGCGTGGCGAGCTGTTTGCAAGACAGCCGCCGAGCACGCCCAGCGTGGTTGTGGCCTGTCCTGGGACCACTGGGTCACGCTTTTCAGTTCGGAGATCGACGCGCAAGCCAGTCGATTGCCGGAAGAGCAACGCGCACAGGCGCTGCAGATCGCACAGGAATGGGGCTACGCCACACCGGCCGAAAGGCAGGAAACCCAGGACTGGAACGCCGAAAACGGCTACTGCTCGCACGGAATCGAACTGGGTTATTGCCCGTCCGGTTGCGATTCGGACTATTGAGGTCCGGCACACGTCATCGCCGCTTGCGCGGCTTTTCTCCACCCCTTGGGGCAGCACCTGCCTCAGGGGCGGTGCTGTTTCCGATTCACCGAGGACATCACCATGAGTCGGCACTACTTCGACACCGTTCACAAGGGCTTTCCCATCACCGTCGTACTGGGCTGGGACCGGCCGGCAAATTACTTCTTCCTATTCATCGAAAAGCCGGCCGAGCTGATCGACGATACCGCGAAGGTCGAGAGCGACGACTTCTTGTACAGCAACCTGCACGAGAGCGACCCGTTCAACCACTACCTGGACTACTACCGAGTGGTCCTGCGCCATTTCCACATCGACGTGCCCGAAAGCATGTTCACCGAAGTCCAACAGGACTGCGAGGGCAACGTTGGCAACCGTGTAGTCAAGCATCAGGCCGACGGCTCGTTCACCGAACAGACGTTCTGAACGCCCAAGCGGATCGAACACCTTATCCGCATTCCTTCATCCCTAACGGGGCATTCGCTGCCCCTGCGGGCGGTGCTGCCCCTCATTTCATCGAGGACACCACCATGCACGCACACACTTCATCCACCACGCTGTTCCACATCGACGAATGCCCGGACCTGATGGCCGACGCCTGCGTCGGCGACGACCAGGGCAGCCTGATCTTCCTGTCCATCTGGGCGCGCGACACCGCCGTCCAGCAGTTCCTCGCCCGCCTGACCCTCGGGCGCGACGAGCAGGGACTGGACCAGTTCCACATCCTCACCGACCAGGGCGGCAGCGTCCCGGTGTTCATCGGCAACGTCGATCATCTGGAGAAGCGCATCACGCGGGCCTACCGGCGCACGCTGTTCGGCTCCCTCTCCAACGTGTGGCTGTTCGACCGGCGCTGCGTCAAGCCCGACAAGGCCAACGCCAGCGCACTGGCATTGCTGCCACGCGACAGCGCCCACCGGCTTGACCGCCTGTGGACGCTGGTGCGCGACACCTGCCCGTTGCCGCTACTCGACCACTGGCGCGAAACCGTGCTGGAGCTGCTGCAGACCCGCGAGATGCTGGCCCGCCTTCCGTTCGCCCTTGGGCCGTTGGAAGGCCATCGGCTCGCCATCGACGTGCCGGCGCTGACCCTGGCGCTGGGCTCTCTGATCCGCAGTGACGCACTCACCGCCTATCCCTATCCGGCCAAGATTTGGACGCCGAAAGCGGTAGCGGCTTGATCCACCCGCGGAGGCACGCCTTGGCGTGCTTCCGCCATTCCTTCCCGCCAACCAGGAGACTTCCATGGCCCGCATGTTCCCGCGGCTCGCCCGCAATTTCGCCAAGAACGGTTACTACCCGACCGACGAACCCACGCTCGAAAGAGCCCTCAACGCACTGATGCCCAGCGACGGGACGATGTGCATCCTCGATCCCTGCGCCGGCGAAGGCGTGGCTGTCGCCGAAGCCGCCCATGCCCTCGGGCGCGAGCAGACCAAGGCGTTCGCCGTCGAGTTCGACGCGGAGCGGGCACGCCATGCCCGCGGCCTCGTCGATCATTGCCTGCACGCGGACCTGATGGACACAATGGTCTCCAAGCAGTCGTTCGGACTGCTCTGGCTCAACCCGCCGTATGGCGACCTATCCAAGGATGTCAATGGCAACATCGGCTATCAAGGCCAGGGCCGTGCCCGCCTCGAAAAGCTGTTCTACCAACGCACCCTGTCGCTGCTGCAGTACGGCGGCGTGCTGGTCTTCATCGTCCCCGGCTACGTGCTCGACGCGGAGCTGGTCGGCTGGCTGACACGCCACTACACCGATTTGCGGATCTACCGAGCGGTGGAGACGCAGTTCAAGCAGGTGGTGATCTTCGGCCGCAGGGCACGCCAGCGCGAGCAGGCCCTCGATGGCGTCAAGGCCATGCGCAATCTGCTGCTGCAGGTGGGGCTTGGCGAAGTCGAAGCCGAGGAACTGCCGAGCGATTGGCCGTTCCTGCCGTACATCGTCCCCGCCACTCCGGCCGAGCCGGAGCATTTCTTTCGCGTGACGATGGAGCCCGAGCAGTTCGCCGACGAAGTTGGCCGGTTGCAAGGCCTCTGGCCGTCGCTGGACACGCACCTGGGGGCCGCGCAGCAGTCGCTGCGTCCACCGGCGCGTGCTCTTTCCCACTGGCATCTTGCCCTGGCGTTGGCCGCGGGTGCGATCTCCGGCGTGGTGCGCTCCAAGACCGGGCGTGTGCTTGTCGTCAAGGGGGACACCCACAAGGACAAGACGCTCCAGCGGGAATTCACCGAACGCGACGATGGCTCCATCGCCGAGACCCGCATCTTCACCGACAAGTTCGTTCCCGTCATCCGCGCGTGGGACATGACGCCTGGCTCCCCAACTCGGGGCGAGGTGTTGACCATTCGCTGACCTCTTTCCACCGCCGACGGTTCGGCGTTTCTTCTCCCACCACGGGGCATGCCATTGCCCCTGTGGGGGTGGTGCATGCCCCATTTTTCTTCGGAGCATCACTATGTCCCTCGATCTTGAATCTACTGCCGCAGAAGCCACTCCCGTGCAGGGTGAACTGCTCGACGCGGCACCTTCTCCTCTGACCCTGAGCCTTCAGGATTTCGTCGGTGAGTTCGGCGACGAATTGCTGGACTCTCTCAATCGGGCTAACCCGCCGGTCTATACCGGCCAGCCACAGGCGCACCGCCAGCTCATCGTCGCCAGCCTCAAACGCAAGCTGTTTGAGGCCCAGGCCGAAGTCGTCTATGCCGCCGCCGAGCTGCTGGTCGATCGTGGCGAACGCGCCGCGATCGTTAATGGCGAGATGGGGTGCGGCAAGACGACCGTCGGCATCGCCACGGCCGCCGTCCTCAACGCCGAAGGCTACCGCCGCACCCTGGTGCTTTCGCCGCCACACCTGGTTTACAAGTGGCGACGCGAGATCCAGGAGACGGTGACGGGCGCCAAGGTCTGGGTCCTCAATGGTCCGGATACCCTCGTCAAACTTATCAGGCTGCGCGAGCAGTTGGGTGTGCAGCCCACGGGCCAGGAGTTCTATGTCCTGGGGCGCGTCAGGATGCGGATGGGGTTCCATTGGAAGCCTGTCTTCACCCGGCGGCGCACCCGCCACGGAGACGTGGCGGCCTGCCCGGACTGCGGCACTGTCATCACCGACCTTGACGGCGAGCCGGTCAACCCGATCGCACTCGAAGCCGAGGAGTACCGCAGGAAGTGCAGCCATTGCGCCGCGCCCTTGTGGACGCTGATCCGTCCGAGAAGCCTGTCCGGCAGTGACCAGTCCTCGGCTGTCCTCAAAGCCTTGAAGCGCATCCCGACCATCGGGGAAGTCACCGCGCAGAGGCTGATGCAGAAGTTCGGTGATGGCTTCCTGGCCTCGATGCTGGGCGACAACATCCATGAGTTCATCAACCTCATGGATGGCAGCGGCGAGCTGGTGTTTTCCGACCGTCAGGCCACGCGCATGGAACGTGCGATGGCCAACATGGAGTTCGGCTTCGGCGAGGGCGGCTACCAGCCGTCCGAGTTCATCAAGCGCTACCTACCGCAAGGCACGTTCGACCTGCTCATCGCCGACGAGGCACACGAGTACAAGAACGGCGGAAGCGCCCAGGGCCAGGCCATGGGCGTGTTGGCGGCGAAGGCTCGCAAGACCTTGCTGCTGACCGGCACGCTGATGGGCGGCTACGGCGACGACCTGTTCTACCTGCTGTTCCGAGCCCTACCCGGGCGAATGATCGAAGACGGCTACCGCCCGACCACGAGCGGCAGCATGACCTCGGCCTCGATGGCGTTCATGCGCGATCACGGTGTCCTCAAGGACATCTATTCCGAGAGCACTGGCACGGCGCACAAGACCGCGAAAGGCACGAAAGTCAGTGTCAGAACGGTCAAGGCTCCGGGCTTCGGCCCCAAGGGCGTGTTGCGTTGCATCCTGCCGTTCACGATCTTTCTCAAGCTCAAGGACATCGGCGGCAACGTCCTGCCGCCGTATGACGAGGAGTTCCGTGAAGTCGCGATGGACACGGCGCAAGCCGCGGCCTACCGCGATCTGGCGGGTCGGCTCACCGCGGAGCTGAAACAGGCTCTGGCGCGACGCGATACGACCTTGCTGGGCGTGGTCCTCAACGTGCTGCTGGCCTGGCCGGATTGCTGCTTCCGGTCGGAGACCGTGGTGCATCCGCGCACGCGCAACACCTTGGCGTTCGTCCCGGCTCAGTTCTCTGAGTTCGAGCTGACGCCGAAAGAGCGCGAGCTGATCGACGTCTGCAAAGAGGAGAAGGCGCAGGGCCGCAAGGTTCTGGCCTATACGGTCTATACCGGCACGCGCGACACCACGTCGCGCCTGAAGGTGCTGCTGGAGCAGGAAGGCTTCAAAGTGGCGGTACTGCGCGCAAGCGTGGATGCCAGCCGCCGCGAGGACTGGATCGCCGAGCAGTTGGACCGTGGCATCGACGTGCTCATCACCAACCCCGAACTCGTCAAGACGGGATTGGACCTGTTGGAGTTTCCGACGATCGTGTTCATGCAGTCGGGCTACAACGTGTACTCGCTCCAACAGGCGGCACGCCGCTCCTGGCGCATCGGGCAGAAACAGCCTGTGCGCGTGATCTACCTCGGCTACGCCGGCTCCTCGCAGATGACCTGCCTTGAGTTGATGGCCAAGAAGATCATGGTCTCGCAGTCCACCTCGGGCGATGTGCCCGAATCCGGGCTCGATGTCCTGAACCAGGATGGTGATTCCGTCGAGGTTGCACTGGCCCGGCAACTGGTAACCGCCTGATCCTCTGTCTGCCGGCATCCCTTTTGGGGTGCCGGCGGTTTTTCTAGGAAATTGCTGCTCGGAGGATTTGATCGCCGCCCCCGTTTCCAACGCCGGGAAGGCTAAACTGATCGGACAATATCGAAATCTAAGGAGGCACTATGGCTATGGTGATCGAAGCCGCATATGCAGACGGCACTGGTGTAGCCAATGCACTGCGTATGTCTCAGGTGCAGTGGCACGAGTTGCAACGGAATTACCGCGTTGGTGATCTGCAGATGCCTTGCTGCAGCGCTCCAGCGGTCCCCAAGGTCAGTGCTAATGGCTACCCATTCTTCGCACATCTAGGAGGTGCGTGCACTACTTCCGAAGAAAGCCAATGGCATCTGGCGGCCAAGATACTTGTGCGCAGCGTGCTCGAAGACTTGGGTTGCCGCGCTTCGGTTGAAATGCCGGGTTCGGGTGACGCAGGCCGCTGGCAGGCTGACGTTTGGGGTGAGCGCAATGGTGTTAGGTTGGCCGTCGAGATCCAAAGGTCGTATCAGTCGCTCCGCGACTACCGTAAACGCCAAGGGCGGTACAGCGACGAGGGCGTCAAGTCGCTTTGGTTGTTGGGGCAGGAGCGATACAGCACTCTCGCAAAGAGCATGGGCAAGGAGCGCTTGCGCACCGAATTTGGGGGTAAGTTCCCGCCAGGCGGACACTTCGGCCCGTGCCTTCCTGATCTACCCGTCGCGATGCTTGAGCTAGAGCCAGTGCCCACGATCAAAGGTGCCGGATTCTTTACTGCGACCCTTCCAGACCTGCTTGAGGCAGTGCTAAGCAATCGCTTTCTCTGCATTGACGGTCTTTGGTGTATTAATAACCTGGACTCGATGAGTAGCGCCGCCAAACGCTCACACGAGCTCGCCGCAGCCAAGCGCGTGGCGGCAAACACGTAGTTCGGCTGTGGTGCTCCTTGTCATGTGCCGAAGAAACGCCCGGGCTCCTCAGTTCCTATGGCCAGTACTCAAATGCCGGTGGCACGCATTCGAGCCTCTAGCTCATCTAAGAATGGCGAGCGCCCAAGGCGCATCGGGCCATAGCGCCCCTCAACGAACCCCGAATACAACATGTGGACCTCGTCACGCGCACGTGTGAGACCCACGTAGAACAGCCGGCGGCTTTCTCGCAACTTCTCTGGACTCTCGTTGCGCCACGGTAGATTTCCGAGGTCGAGACCGACCATGATGACCACATCGTACTCGCACCCTTTTGCGGAGTGGAGTGTCAGCAGATTTAGATGATCAGGCGAACCGTCCCTACCGCCCAAACTCGTCATGTCCAGCGTAGCCAGTGCGCCGCCTTCGGCGAGCGCTGCCGTCATGCGATCGAGTTGTTCCTTCTGATCGGCAAGCGCCAATTCAGCAGCCAACAGACGGTCAACGATGCCGCTACGCAGCGAAGCGACAAAATCACGCGCAGGTTGCTGGTCGGAGCGTAACGCCCATAGCAAAGCGGTTAGCTCTTGTCCCTCGCGCCTAGCTTGTGCATCGTCCAAGCTCGCTCGATGAAATGCGAGATAGCGGTCGATCAGTCCGCGCAATTGTGGGCGTCCGACACGCCAGCCGCCCGCGCACCACGCCGCACAATCTTCCACCCAGCTCGTCAGGGAAACCTTGCGGTAAGGCGCCGCAGTGTCCACGCGGATGTAATCTAAACCGCCGGCGGTCACAGCTTCGGAGACGATATCGCCTGCGCGGTAGTCTTTGTACAAGATTGCGATATCACCCAGTGTTCGTCCCGGCTTAGAAGCCAATGCTGCCGGAATAATTTGCGCGACAACGTGCGCGGCTTGATCGGCCATACCACCTGGCCGCAGGACGAATTCAATGGTCGCTTGTCGAGCTGGATCGCTCGCTTGATAGCCCCGGACTTCTCCGAGCGCCATCTCCGACGCCGTCACGATCCCTGTGCCAGAGCGATAATTCAGTTGGAGCCTAACAGGCTCGATGTCTCCGCGTGCGGCCAGCTCCATGAGCAACGCGCCGTCAGCGCCCGTGAATCCATAGATCGACTGATCCGCATCACCGACCGCGAAAAGTCGGACACCCCCGTCGAAGGCAAGGCGTTTGACGATGCGATGCAGTGCCACGCCTAAATCCTGGTACTCATCCACCGCGAGCACGGGGAATTTTGCCTGAACCAGAGGTAGTACCCAGTCGTGCTCGGCGATCAAACGCTGGCCGAAGACGACCATGTCATCGTAGTCAATCAGCCCCTCGTCGCGCAGAGCGGCCTCGTAGGCCTCGGCCCACGCAGCGAGCTCCTCCTCGCTACGCCAAGCGACGCTATTTCGATTGAGCACGGAACGGCGATGCCGCCCGAGGTCAATGACCTTGTACGGATGGTTCTGCCCGAAAATTGCGTCTCCAGTTTGCTTCAACAACCGATCACTGACTCGTTGAGTGGCCACCGAAAGCGGGAAGGATATGGGCAGGCCGGCCAAGCGTCCATACGGCATCAAGAGATGACGCAGACAGAACCCATGGACTGTACCAATGAAAAGATTAGGTGCCTGCTGAAGTCCCAAGCTTTCAATTCGGCGAACGAGTTCGCGAGCGCACTCCTGACTGTACGTGATGCACGCAACGCCACGAGGGGACTCGACGTCTTCGGCCAGGATTCGGGCGAGCTTTAGGACGAGCGTCTTGGTCTTACCGCTCCCGGGACCGGCGAGTACCACACAATGTCCTTGAGAGTTGTAAGCTGCCAACTGCCCTGGATTTCCAGCCAACTCGGCAGCCTGAGCCAGGTAGGCTGTACCGACGTTACGCGACGGCATCGCGGATATGCTCCAGCGCAGAGCGAATGTAGGCCGGGCAAACGCCCTCAGACACCGACGGCGCAAGTGCCTGTGCAAATCTCCCCTTGCCAATCCGTTCAATCAACTTCAGCAGCCGGTCTTCATCGACCTGATCCGGATCAGCCACCCACTCTTGTAATGCGTCCCGGGTGACTTGCCTCAGCGGCAACTCCTGCTCGATTACCGCCTTCATCGCCTCGGCCATTCCGGCAGCGAATAGGTCGGATTCCAGCGTGCTCTCGTTGACGAAGTATCCAAACTCCGCGGCGTACTTGAGCACATCATCTATATCCAGGTCATCGTAGCCATATTCTTCATCGACCTCGTTCAAGAGATTAATTAATCGCCTGTGGGCCAGTGGAGGTTTGCCATTGACCGGGTCGCGATCTGTCAAAATTACATGTGGAATATTTAGCCCTTTAGGGCCCAAAAGCTTCACATAAGGAGTGAAGTTCGTCCCCCCGACCGAGCACACAGTGATTCCAAGTATGTCGAAAGGAATCCCGAGGGCCTCGGCGAACGCGGGGATGATGAAGCGCTCAGCGTCCCCTTCAACCAGAATCACTCCCCGGGAAAAGAATATTTCTCCGCGAGTGACGTCGATGTAGCGCTGGAGGTCGTCTTCATCCCTCTGTGTGAAAGGTGCGTTTGCGGTTGAAACCGCGATGGTTTTTCCGTCCGCTGCGTTATGGCGCAGGAGAACGATGGACCTAATCGGTGCAACGCTTGCGATATGCGGTGAGTGAGTAGTGAGAATTGTCGTCAGCGGAGGGGCTTCGTCCTCATCTTCAGCTCTTGTGCCGAGGAAGTAGCGATAGACAAGACGCTGGACATGCGGATGCAGGTGCGCTTCGGGCTCCTCGACGACGAAGAATGTGTGGTCGCGCTCCCCCTCGGAGACGAAGCGGTCGAGTTCGAGGCTCTTCAAGGCCAGGAAGATCAGATTTGCCGTTCCTAGGCTGGCATCGCCGACACCGCGAACACCGTTGTCGATGAGCAGCCGAAGGCTACGCAGCAACGCATCGACTCGCGTAGGTGCAAGTCCGAGCGATACCGGGACGGCATGCTGCCCACCGGCGATGGCGATCAACCGTTCGCTGATTCGTTCCGCTGTCGCGACCACTTCCTCATGACCGGCCAGCTCTCGCTGTGCTTCATCGACCTGATTCTGGATCTCCTCGCGGGCGTCATCATCCAGGGATGCTGCGAGATCCTCAATGAGCGGTCTCAATGGCGAATTACGCCAGCTCGCAAGGTCCTTTTCAGCGTCGCGCAGCGCTACCTGAACATCTATTGGCAACATTCGGCGAAGTGCGCCACCAATGAGCATATCGGGATCGTTACCACCGAAGATTATGTACTCATAGTCTTTCAACGATTCTGGGGCGCGCCCCAGTCCCGCTTTAGGCTGGAAGCGATAGGTGAGTCGGGCCACCATAGGAGGGCCAGGATTAATCACGCAGTCGTTGAGGTGGGCCATCAACCGGGGATCGTTTGTGAAGTCCGTTAGATCCACAGAGACCTCAATGGTCGCACCAACCTTGTCTTCGCCAAGTCCGTCCCAGAAATACTCAAGCCCCAGTTGTCGATCGCGTTCAGACAAACCTGGATCAAGGATCAACTGCAGGCCGCGAATGAAATTGCTCTTGCCAACCTTGTTCTCTCCAACGATGACGATGCTTTCCCCCGTCTCGACATCAACATCCGAGAAATTGGCGAAATTGATCAACCTGACCCGAGAAACCCTCATTTACGTCCCCATCCATTGGTGTTTTAACAAATTGTAGCAGTCATGCGGCCGGCCTCCATCCGCCGACCACGACCGAGCTTTTCCGTTACAGCCCCCCCTCGAGGCCGATTTTGTTCGACTAGACCGCTGCCGGTAAATCGGACGCAGCGTGGTCCGCATTGTTTGCTGCTGCTCCCGGCCTAAGCGGCGATGGTGAGGGCTCGATGTTTCAGGACGCCGAGCTTATGTGCCCAACTCCACCTTGGTTTCACCATCCCGAACGCCGCCTGCTGGCGGGAGTCCTCGGCCTGCTCTGGTCGGTGCTGGCTGGCGGTTGCGCGACGACGACTGCGCCACCCGCGCCTGATGTCATCGAGGAAGTCTCGGCCGCACCCGAACCCGAGACGCCCGAGTACATCCCCGTTGTGCGTTACGGTCGCTACACGCTAGTCGAGCTAGCACCCCCGGCTGCACAGCGGGACCTGCTGTTGCAGACCATCGACGTGTCCATGCCCGAAGATGCCCGCGCCACCGTCGGCGATGGGCTGCGGCATGTGCTCAAGCGCAGTGGTTACGGCCTGTGCCAGACGGCGCACGCGGTGACCGAGCTGTATGCCCTGCCGCTGCCGGCGGCGCACCTGCACCTCGGCCCCATGACCTTACGCGATGCGCTGCTCACACTGGCTGGCCCGGCTTGGGAACTGCACGCGGATGATCGCGCACGACAGATTTGCTTCGAACGGCCCGCCGACAGCGCGGCTATCGAACCTGCATCCGAGCCATCCGCCGCCGACGCGGTGCAGACGTTCCCGGTGGAGCCTTCGGTTTCGGGAGGCCAGCTATGAACGCCCCGCGGTCTGCCCGGCGCTCGGCCGCCGCCGTGGTGGTGCAGAGCCTTCTGTGGCTGTGGCTGATCGGCCTCAGCGTCTTCGTAGCTTTGGGCTACCAGACCATGAACGACCAAGCCGACCAGGAGCGGCTCGATTCCCGCCTGCAACGCCTGGAAGCGCAGGCGACGGGCCTGGCCGAGACCATCGAGGCCATCCAGCAGCGTCCGGCCGTCGCAACGGCGGCAGACCTCAAAGACACCCGCCAAGTCCTGGAAGCACGCGCTGCCCAAGTTGAGAAAACGCTGAGCGGCTATGCCGCTGCCGACGACCTCCAGGCGCTGCGCGCGGAGGTCGAGCAGATCAAGGCGCGCCAGACCGCTGCGCCTGTTCCGCGCGCCGCAGCACCCGCCCGGCGGCGCACATCGGGCAAGGCCGTTGCCAAGCCCGAACCGCCGTCGCTGCCGTTCCGTGTCGTCGGCGCCGAATTGCGCGCTGGCCAGCGCAGCGTGTCCGTCGCGCCGAGCAGCGCGGACTCCACGCCCGACCAGCTTCAGGTGCTGCTGCCAGGTGATGCGCTCGGCCCGTGGCGCTTGCGGGCTGTCGAGGGCAACACCGCCGTGTTCCTGGCCGGCGATCGGACCCGTCGCGTGGCGATTCCCTGACCGGAGCACACGACATGCAGCCGTCGATCATCCTTTTCGCGCTCCTGCTGGCATCCGCCCAGTTGCCCGCCTGGGCGCAGCAGCCGGCCACCGCCCCGGCCCGCAATGCGCAGAGCCAGGAGCGTCCGCTGGTCGCCCGAACCCCAGATGACAAGGTAGCAAGCGACTGGGGCCTGCAACCGCAGGAATGGACGCGCTATCGCGAGTTGATGGACGGGCCGCTAGGCATCTACTCGCCCAACCTGGACCCGCTGTCCGCCTTGGGTATTGAGGCCCGCACCGACGAGGAACGGCGGCGCTACGCAGAACTGCAGGTGCAAATCGAAGCGCGCCGCGTCGAGAAGCTGCTTGCCTATCAACGTGCCTACGACGAAGCCTGGCAGCGCTTAAACCCCGGCATGCAACGGGTGAACCTGCCTGACGATAAGCCCAGCGCCGGCGCAGTGCGCGGCAGCGGCCGCATGGCGGTGTTCGTCAAGGACGGCTGCGCGGCCTGCGGACAGCTCGTGCAGCGCCTGCAATCCTCGGGTACCGAGTTCGACCTGTACATGGTCGGCAGCCGCCAGGACGATGCACGCATCCGTGATTGGGCCAAGCGCGCGCAAATCGATCCGGCCCGCGTGCGCAGCGGCAGCATCACGCTCAACCACGACGGCGGCCGCTGGCTGTCGCTGGGCCTGCCCGGCGACTTACCAGCGGTCGTACGCGAGGTGAACGGCCAATGGCAGCGCCAACCCTGACGGCGCCGCTGCGCGCACTGGTGGTCGCTGCTGGCCTGTACGTCAGCACCGTCTATGCCCAGGAGGTTCCGCCGCCGGCCTACCAGCTTGCCGCCCAGCGCGCGGGCATCCCTTCGACGGTGCTCTACGCCGTGGCCCTGCAAGAGAGCGGTATCCGACGCAACGGGCGCATCGTCCCGTGGCCTTGGTCCCTCAACGTCGCCGGCCAGTCGCGCCGCTACACGACCCGAGCCGACGCCTGCGCGGGTTTGCAGCGGGCGATGCGCTCGACGCCTCATACGCGCATCGACGCGGGCCTTGGGCAGATCAACCTCGGCTACCACCAGCAGCGCTACAGCACCGCGTGCGACCTGCTTGACCCGTACCGCAACCTCGCCATCGCCGCCGAGATTCTGAAAGAACAGCACACCCCCGGTGAGGACTGGCTGGTGGCGGTCGGCCGTTACCACCGCCCCGCGGGTGGTGAGCCGGCCGCCCGCTACCGGCGCAGCGTATCCCGCCACCTCGCCCGCGTGCAGGGTGCGCGCTCAACCACTGCGGCGTCCGCCGCGCGCCAGGAGACCTCCCCATGACGAAATCCCATCTGGCCCATCTCACGTTCAAGGGCCTGCTCATGCTGCTGACGATCCTGCCGCTGGCCTCGCGTGCCGGCGTGCCGCTGATCGTGGTCGAGGACCGTGGCGGTGCATCGGCGCTGCCGTACTACGAAGCACTCAACCTCCAGCCGCGGGACAACGGTGCAGCGCGGTCGCCCATCCCGATGCCGCAGGTTCCCGCGACACCCGCGGATGAGGCTGCGATGCTGCCGGTGCGCAGCGCCAAGCTCACGCCCGGCACCGTCGCGCGACGGGTGATCGAGGCACCGGGCCTGCGGCCGTTCGTGGTCATTGGCGACGACAAGGCTTCCCGGGACTGGCTGCAGCGCCATGCGGGCTCCTTGCACGAGCGCGGCGCGGTCGGCCTGGTGGTCAATGTCGAGACCGCACAAACCTTGGCGCGGCTGCGCGCACTGGCGCCCGGCGTGCCACTGGCACCCGTGGCGGGCGATGACCTGGCTGAGCGTCTGGGCTTGAGGCACTACCCGGCGCTGATCACGGCCACCGGCATCGAGCAATGAAGCCATGTCGGGCAAACAGCCGGTTGAGGTTCTGCTTCGCCCTGCGGTGGAGCTATATACCGTCGCAGCGTGTGCAGGTGCCGCGTTTCTGTCCCTGGTGGCCCCGTGGTCGCTCGCACTGAGCCCCGGCATGGGCGTCGGCAGCGCGCTGGCGTTCGGCGCCTACGGTGCCATCCGCTACCGCGATGCCCGCGTGATCCTGTGCTATCGGCGCAACATCCGCCGCCTGCCGCGGTACGTGATGACCAGCCGCGACGTGCCGGTCAGCCAGCAGCGGCTCTTCATCGGTCGGGGCTTTCTCTGGGAGCAGAAGCACACCCATCGGCTGATGCAGACGTACCGGCCGGAGTTTCGCCGCTACGTTGAGCCGACACCCGCTTATCGGCTGGCGCGGCGTCTGGAAGAACGGTTGGAGTTCGCGCCGTTTCCGCTTTCACGCCTGCCGAGGCTCACAGGCTGGGATGTGCCTTTCAACCCCGTTCGGCCGTTGCCGCCCGTGGGGGGCCTGCCGCGATTGCACGGCATCGAGCCGGAGGAGGTGGACGTCAGCCTGCCGCTGGGCGAGCGCGTCGGGCATTCGCTGGTCTTGGGCACCACCCGCGTGGGCAAGACCCGGCTGGCCGAGTTGTTCGTGACGCAGGACATCCGGCGCAAGAACGCATCCGGCGAGCATGAGGTCGTCATCGTCATCGACCCCAAGGGCGATGCCGACCTCCTGAAGCGCATGTACGTCGAGGCCAAGCGCGTGGGCCGCGAGGGTGAGTTCTACATCTTCCATTTGGGCTGGCCGGAAATCAGCGCCCGCTACAACGCGGTGGGTCGCTTCGGTCGGATCTCGGAAGTGGCGACACGCATCGCGGGACAGCTCTCCGGCGAAGGCAACAGCGCGGCATTCCGCGAGTTCGCATGGCGCTTCGTCAACATCATCGCCCGCGCCTTGGTGGAACTGGGGCAGCGCCCGGACTACATGCTGATCCAGCGGCACGTCATCAACATCGACGCGCTGTTCATCGAGTACGCCCAGCACTTCTTCGCCAAGACCGAGCCCAAGGCCTGGGAGGTGATCGTCCAGATCGAGGCCAAGCTCAATGAGAAGAACATCCCGCGCAACATGATCGGGCGCGAGAAGCGCGTGGTGGCGCTGGAGCAGTACCTTTCCCAGGCGCGCAACTACGACCCGGTACTCGACGGCCTGCGCTCTGCAGTCCGCTACGACAAGACGTACTTCGACAAGATCGTCGCATCGTTGCTGCCGCTGCTGGAGAAGCTCACCAGCGGCAAGATCGCCCAGCTCCTGGCCCCGAACTACTCCGACCTGGCCGATCCGCGCCCGATCTTCGATTGGATGCAAGTCATCAGAAAGCGCGCCGTGGTCTATGTGGGCCTGGATGCGCTCTCGGACGCTGAAGTCGCCGCAGCGGTCGGCAATTCCATGTTCTCGGATCTAGTATCCGTCGCAGGGCACATCTACAAGCACGGGATCGATGATGGCTTACCCGGTGCATCGGCAGGCACACGCGTGCCGATCAACGTGCACGCGGACGAATTCAATGAGTTGATGGGCGACGAGTTCATACCGCTCATCAACAAGGGTGGCGGCGCCGGCCTGCAAGTTACTGCGTACACGCAGACGCTCTCGGACATTGAAGCCCGCATTGGCAACCGCGCGAAAGCCGGCCAGGTGATCGGCAACTTCAACAACCTGTTCATGCTCAGGGTCCGGGAGACGGCCACCGCCGAACTGCTGACCCGGCAATTGCCGAAGGTCGAGGTCTATACGACCACCATCGTCTCCGGTGCGACCGACAGTTCGGACATCCGCGGCGCGACGGATTTCACCAGCAACACGCAGGACCGTATCAGCATGTCCAGCGTGCCAATGATCGAGCCCTCCCACATCGTCGGCCTGCCCAAGGGGCAGTGCTTCGCGCTGCTGCAGGGCGGCCAACTCTGGAAAATCAGGATGCCACTGCCGGCGCCGGACCCCGATGAGGCCATGCCGCAGGATCTGCAACAACTGGCGGGCTACATGCGCCAGAGCTACACCGATGCCACCCAATGGTGGGAGTTCACCAGTTCCCCAGCCTTACAGGATGCGGCCTTGCCCGACGATCTGCTCGATGACGCCGAGCTGGCCAAGCCGGTCGAGTCTGCCGCGGCGGCCACCGGCGCCGACGACAGCGCCGAAAACGAGGCCTCGCCATGAAAGATGCCGCCTCGACCGCGCAGCGGGAGCAGAACCAGCGCCAAGGTCTGATCGTCGGCACCATCACCTTGCCGTTCCGGCTGCTCGGGGTGCTGATCGGCTCGCTGCTGTTCTCCATCGTGGTGGAGTGCGTCGGCATGCACCTGTTCTGGAAGGAACAGGGCTGGCGCCATTCTCAGCAGATGTTGCAGTACGAACTGGGGCACCTGTCCAATCACTTCACGCGCAGCGTGGTCGTGCAGGAGCCGGGGCGCACGGCGCACGAGCTGGTGGATACCGGCTACGAATGGGTGTTCGTGCGCTCGGGGCTGCTGGAACGCATGAGTCAGACCGCTGAGCGCGCCCGCACGCCCAGCCAGGGACAGACGCGGAACTTTCGGTACTTCATCAGCCAGGTCTATGTCTGGGCCGAGAGCTACCTGATTGCCGCCGCGTTCACGACGTTGACCTTTCTTGTGCGGCTGTTGGTTCTGGCGCTCACGCTGCCCTTGATCTTCACGGCGGCATTCGTCGGGCTGATCGACGGCTTGGTTCGGCGTGACGTGCGTCGATTTGGCGCCGGGCGTGAATCGGGCTTCATCTACCATCGTGCGAAAGCCAGCCTGATGCCGCTGGCCGTGCTGCCGTGGATCACCTACCTGGCACTGCCGATCTCGGTGCATCCGCTGCTGATCCTCCTGCCGAGTGCCGCCTTGCTGGGCTTGGCCGTGAGCCTGACCGCCGGCAGCTTCAAAAAGTATCTCTAGACCATCAATCCGGTCGCCCGCGAGTTCCTATTGTTTGCGGCCTGAAGTCGCCCTGATCTCCACGATCGAGCCATTGCTGATCACACAGGAATGGCGCGAAGGTGGCTTCAACCTGGCTGCGCGCCGCGCATCGCGGCGTGCCCACTTTTCTCGTGACGGCCCTCCTGATGGGTCAGTCCCCGATGGCGGTGGCCGAGTCCCCGGCACAGCGCCAGGAACTGGCCGGCGCGCTGCGCCAGCTCGACGCGCTGGAGCGCACCGTGACCGACAGCGCCGCGCACACCGCCGTCATTCCGGGCGAGCGCTACCACTTCGACTACCCGCGGCTGCTGGCCGACCTGGCCCGCGTGCGCGCTGGCATCCAGGCCCATCTCACACCGTCGCGCGCCCAGCCGCGCGACCCCTCCGAACTGGCCGGCGACTATCGCACCGAGCGGCCGGCTGAGCCGCTGCCGGCTACGACTGCGGAGGGCAAGCCATGAACGGCGCCCAGGTCTCGGCTTTTCAAGCCAATAGCGGCATCGCGCCTTCCGCGATGGCGACCGTCCTGGTCGGTGTCGTGCTCGCGGTCCTGCTCGTCTGGGGCGTCTGGGCCATCCGAACGGCCTACGTGGGGTGGTCCGAGAGCCGCCTCAACCAACGCCAGTTCCTCGGCGTCTGCATCCGCTTCGTCGCGATGTACCTCGTCCTGACTTTCTTCCTCCTCTCCTGACCTGAAAGGCCTGACCATGCATAACCGCATCCTCACTTCCCGTTTTGCCCAGCGCGCCGCCGTGGCCCTGGGTGCAGCCGCGCTGCCTGCGCTGTCGTACGCGCAGGGTCTGCCGCAGTTGGAGAACCCGACTCGCGGCACGGGCAACGGCATCATGGAGACGATCCGCAACTACGGCTACGACATCATCATGCTCGTGGCCCTCCTGGTGGTGGCGTCGATGTTCATCGGTGTCTGCTATCACGCCTACGGCACCTACGCGGAGATCCACACCGGCCGCAAGACCTGGGGCCAGTTCGGCCTCACGGTCGCCATTGGCGCCGTGCTGCTCGTGATCGGCATCTGGCTGCTCACCGAAGCCACCGGCATCCTGTAAGCGAGGTCGGTATGTCCGAGCAGCAGCACGTCCGTGCGGACGGGACGGTCACGTTCCTTCCACACCGGCTCAACCGCCATCCCATTGTGGTGCGCGGCCTTACCGCAGACGAACTGTGGATCTGCTGCGGCTTGTCTGGCGGCGCCGGCTTGCTGATCGGCGCGCCGCTGTCCTGGGTGTCCCGCACCATTGCGCTGGCGCCCACATTCATCGTGCTGGGCGTGGCGTTTGGTGTGTTCGTGGGCGGCGGTATCCTACGTCGGCTCAAGCGCGGCCGTCCCGACACCTGGCTGTACCGGCAGTTGCAGTGGCGCATCGCCACGAAGCATCCGTTGGCTGCCGGCTGGGTGGGCGGCCACGTGCTGATCTCGCGTTCCGGCTTCTGGACCACCCGAAGGTCTGTTGCAAGGGGGACGCGATGAGCCGTTTCAAGAACGAGATCACCCACCTGCAGGCGCACATTAAGACGCTGCGCCTGGGCGCGGGCGCGCTGGTCATCGTCGCGCTGGTCATGGGTGGCGGTTGGTGGAGTGCCCCGCGCGATCTGACCATCCACGTCCCGCCTGACCTGCGCTCCGGCAGCACCCGCAAGTGGTGGGAAGTGCCACCCGAATCGGTCTATGCCTTCACGTTCTACGTGTTCCAGCAGCTCAACCGCTGGCCGACCAATGGCGAGGAAGACTACCCGCGCAACCTGCACGCGCTCTCGCCATACCTCACGCCAGCCTGTCACGCCTTTCTGCGTGCCGACTACGACTACCGGCGCAGCACCGGCGAGCTGCGCCAGCGCGTGCGCGGCATCTATGAAATCCCGGGCCGTGGTTATGGCGACGATCCCACCGCCCGCGTGCGCGTCGTCTCCGACCGCGACTGGGTGGTGACGCTAGACATCAGCGCCGACGAGTATTACGGCGCTGAGCAGGTCAAGCGCGCCCTGGTGCGCTACCCCATCAAAGTCACGCGGGTGGACGTCGATCCCTCACGCAACCCGTTCGGCCTGGCGCTCGATTGCTACGACGGCACGCCCCAGCGCATCAACGTCCCGGAGCCGACGCGCCCGACATCTGGCAGGTTGCCTTCGCAAGCGCCTCAAGGAGAAACCCCATGAAGCACTCCTTACAGCATTACTCCCTCGCCTTGCTGGGGCTGCTGGCCGTGGCCTTGGCATCTGCGGCCCAGGCGGTGGAGATCCTGCGCTGGGAGCGCATGCCGCTGGCCGTTCCCCTGAAGGTCGGCCAGGAGCGCATTGTGTTCATCGACCGGAACGTGCGCGTGGGCGTGCCGGCCGCCGTGGGCGAGCGCCTGCGGGTGCAGAGCGCGGGCGGCGCGGTGTACCTGCGCGCCAGCGAGCCAATCGAGCCCGCACGGCTGCAACTGCAAGACGCCGACACGGGCGCATTGATCCTGCTGGACATTGCGGCCGAGCCGCCCAAGGACGGCGAAGCGGAGCTGGAGCCGGTGCGCATCGTCGAGGGCAATACCGCTTCAGCGCGCTATGGCGGTCAGCCAGCGGGCGCCGATAAAGTGTCGGCACGCTCTGGTGATTCGACGGGCGCGCCGCCGGCCCGGCGCGAAACGCCGGTCGCGGTCGTGCTGACGCGGTTTGCCGCGCAGAACCTGTACGCACCGCTGCGTACGGTTGAGCCACTTGCGGGCGTGATGCGCGTCAACCTGCGCCGCAACCTGGACCTCGGCACGCTGATGCCGACGTTGTCGGTGCGCGCCGTCGCGCTCGCATCCTGGCGCTTGGAGGATCAGTGGGTCACTGCCGTGCGTCTCACGAACAGCAGTGCCGCCTGGATCACGCTCGACCCGCGCGTGCTGCAAGGCGATTTCCTCACCGCCACTTTCCAGCATGAGGCGTTGGGCCCGCGCGGCACACCGGAGGACACCACCACCGTGTACCTGGTAACGCGCGGGCGGGGCCTTGCGCAATCGCTGCTGCCCGCCATTCACCGCTTCGACCCGGCCGTGCATCTGCCGCAACCGAATGCGGATGAGAACGGCAAGGAGGCCCGTCATGCGCAGTAACGGACTCCTGAAGTGGCTGATGATCCCAGTGGCCCTCCTGGTGCTGTTCATCGGCGTCCGTCTGTTCTCGGGCGGCGGACCTTCGACACTTTCCCAAGCCGACGCGGGGAGCCAGCTCACGCCCGAAGAGATGAAGGCGCTGGGCATCGAGGGCGATACCCCGCGCGATACCGTCGCCACGCTGGTCGCGCAGGTCAAGCAACTGCGCACCGAGCTTCAGACCGCGCTGTCCGACAACAAGTCTCAGCGCGAGGAAAACCAACGCCTGCGCCAGCGCAAGAACTCGATCGATCAGCGCATCAACGCCGCGCTCGAAGCCGAGCGTTCCAACCTGCGGCGCGACCAGCAGCAAGCCGCGAGCGAGCGCCAGCAAACCGAAGGCTTGCTCGCGGACTTGCAGCGACGCCTGGAGGCGATCGGCGGTCGTGGCGGCGGCCATGCCGACCTGCCGGTGGGCCTGGGACTGCGCGACGGCGACGAGGCCGGGATGGAAGGCGGCGTGCGCTGGGTGGAACCGGACGACGCGAAGAAGGCTGAGGCGCGCGGCTCGTCCAGTGGCGCCATGAGCTTTCCGACGAGCTTTGGACCGGCGCAGCGCACGCTGGAAACCACGGCGGAAACCGTGGCGAACGCGGGCGCACGCGCCGCCGGCGTCAAGACCGCCAAGGCTGTTTATACGGTTCCGACAAACTCCACCCTCATGGGATCGGTGGCGATGACCGCGCTAATCGGCCGTGTGCCGATCGACGGCACCGTGAACGACCCGTACCCCTTCAAAGTCCTGGTGGGCCCCGACAACCTCACGGCCAACGGCATCGATATTCCCGACGTGGCGGGCGCCGTGTTCAGCGGCACAGCCTCGGGCGACTGGACGCTCTCGTGCGTGCGCGGCCAGGTGCGCAGCATTACGTTCGTCTTTCATGACGGAACCATCCGCACCATTCCCGAGGACCGCGAGGGCAACCAGCAGAACAACCAGCAACGCGATGGCCTGGGCTGGATCAGCGATCCCTATGGCATTCCCTGCGTCAGTGGGGAGCGGCGCAGCAACGCCCAGCAGTACCTCGGTTCGCAGGCCCTGATCACCGCGGCCGGTGCCGGCGTGGCCTCGCTCATCGAAAGCGACAGCGGCCAGATGTCCTACGTCGGCTCGGACGGCTCCATCGGCACTGTGGGCATCAGTGGTCAGGAGGCCGTGGGCCGGATTCTCGCCGGTGGCGTCCAGGAAATGTCGAACTGGGTCAACAAGCTCTACGGGCAGGCCTTCGCCGCCGTCTATGTGCAGCCCGGCGCGAAAGTCGCTGTCCACCTCGAAAAACCCCTTGCCATCGACTTCGACCCCGAGGGTCGCAAGGTCGATCACCGCGCAGGAGAAAGCCATGCTCTCGAACTTGACTGACTTGACCCGTGGCCTTGCGCTGGCCGTTGCCGTTGCGGTGCTCGGCGGCTGCGCCACCAGCAAGGAAAAGCTGCTGCCCCACGGTAGCAGCACGATGATGGACATTTGGCAGCAGGAAGCCGGCGACGGTGGCGGCGGTGCTGGCCAGGTAGCGCGCAGGCAATTGCTCGATGCGCGTCAAAGCCTGCGTCGGCCGCTGACCGAAGCGGACGTGCAGGCCGCACCTTCTGAGCAGATGCGCTACACGCGCACGGCGCGCAACGAAGTCTATCGCCAATTTCAGCGCCTGCCGAATCCCGACCTTGTGATGTATGTGTTCCCCCACCTGGCGGGCACCGACCCCATACCTGTGCCGGGCTACACGACCGTTTTCCCCCTGTACCAGCGTACCCAGTACGCCATGCCGGGCGAGCGCGTGGAGGATTATTGATGCGCTGGAAACTCTCTTGGCCGAAGCTGGCCGCATCCAGTGCTGGCGATGAAGAGCAACCGGACGGCTGGAAGCGCCATGTTGAGGCCTTGCGCCAGGCCGGTATTCCCGAACCCGGCTCGGCGGTCCGCGGGCGCAGGTCGGCAACGGTGGCCGACGAGCAGGCGCTGTACGACGTCGCGCCTTCGTTCGTGGAACTGCTGCCTTGGGTGGAGTTCCTGCCCGAGTCGAAGGCCATGCTGCTGGAGGACGGGCAATCGGTCGCGGCCTTCTACGAGTTGGTGCCGCTGGGCACCGAGGGCCGGGAACCCGGCTGGCTCGCACATGCCCGGGATGCCCTGGAGAATGCGCTGCAAGACAGCTTCGATGAATTGGACGAGCACCCCTGGGTACTCCAGCTCTACGCCCAGGACGAGGCCAGCTTCGACCAGTACATGCAGACCCTGCGCGACTACGTGCAGCCGCGCGCACGCGATACAGCTTTCACCGAGTTCTACCTGCGCTTTTTCGGTCATCACCTGCGCGCGGTGGCCAAGCCGGGTGGCCTGTTCGAGGACACCGTGGTCACGCGCCTGCGCTGGCGCGGCCAAAGCCGGCGTGTACGGATGGTGGTCTATCGGCGTTCCAGCGGACAGGCGAGCCGCCGTGGCCAGACGCCGGAGCAGATGCTCAATATCGTCTGCGATCGCCTGTGTGGTGGCTTGGCCAACGCCGGTATTCAGGCCCGGCGTATGGTCGCAACCGACGTTCACGACTGGCTGCTGCGGTGGTTCAACCCCAATCCCGCGTTGCTCGGGCCTGCGGTCGAGGACCGCGAGCGCTTCTATGCGTTGGCACGCTATCCCGATGAGACCGAAGACGGCGAGATCGAACTGGCGAGCGGACGGGATTTCAGCCAACGGTTGTTCTTTGGGCAACCGCGCTCCGACGTAGCGCGCGGTACCTGGACCTTCGACGGCATGCCGCACCGCGTGCTGATCACCGACCGGCTACGGATGCCACCCGGCGCCGGGCATCTGACCGGAGAGACCCGCAAGGGCGATGCGATCAACACGCTGTTCGACCAGATGCCCGAAGACACCTTGATGTGCCTGACGATGGTCGCCACACCGCAGGATGTCCTCGAATCGGATTTGAATCACCTGGCGAAGAAGGCCGTGGGCGAAACCCTGGCATCCGAGCAGACGCTCAAGGATGTGCACGAGGCCCGTTCGCTCATCGGCAGCGCGCACAAGCTCTACCGGGGCACGCTGGCGTTCTACCTGCGCGGGCGTGACGAAGCCGAGCTGAACCGTCGCGGGCTGGATCTGGCGAACGTGATGCTCAACGCCGGCTTGCAGCCGGTGCGCGAGGACGACGAGGTGGCGCCGCTCAACAGCTACCTGCGCTGGCTGCCGTGCTGCTACAACCCCAGCCAAGACCGGCGCAAGTGGTACACGCAACTCATGTTCGCCCAGCACGCGGCGAATCTGTCGCCGGTATGGGGCCGTGCTCAGGGCACCGGGCACCCCGGCATCACGATGTTCAACCGCGGCGGCGGCCCGATCACTTTCGACCCGCTCAACCGCCTGGACCGACAGATGAATGCCCATCTGTTCCTGTTCGGCCCAACCGGCTCGGGCAAAAGCGCCACGCTCAACAACCTGCTGAACCAGGTCACGGCCATCTACCGGCCGCGGCTCTTCATCGTGGAGGCTGGCAACAGCTTCGGTTTGTTCAGCGAATTTGCCAGGCGTTTGGGTCTGACGGTCAACCGCGTGAAGCTGGCCCCTGGCTCGGGCGTGACCCTGGCGCCGTTTGCCGATGCGCGCCGGCTGATCGAGACACCCAGCGACGTGCAAACGCTCGATGCCGATGCGCTGGACGAAGAGCTGCCACCCGATGCCTCGGCCATGGAGCCGGACGAGCAACGCGACGTACTGGGCGAGTTGGAGATCACCGCGCGGTTGATGATCACAGGTGGGGAAGACAAGGAAGAAGCCCGCATGACGCGGGCCGACCGCTCGCTGATCCGCCAGTGCATTCTGGATGCTGCCGAGCGCTGCGTGGCCAAGAGGCGCACGGTGCTCACGCGTGATGTGCGTGATGCGTTGCGCGCGCGGGGCAACGACAGCACGCTGCCAGAGATGCGGCGCGTGCGGCTGCTGGAGATGGCGGACGCAATGGACATGTTCTGCCAGGGCACGGATGGCGAGATGTTCGATCGGGACGGTTCCCCTTGGCCCGAGGCCGACATCACTCTGGTGGATCTCGCGACCTATGCTCGCGAGGGCTACAACGCGCAGCTCTCCATCGCGTACATCAGCCTGATCAGCACGGTGAACAACATCGCCGAGCGCGACCAGTATCTGGGCCGACCGATCGTCAATGTGACCGACGAAGGCCACATCATCACCAAGAACCCGTTGCTCGCGCCCTACGTCGTGAAGATCACGAAGATGTGGCGCAAGTTGGGCGCGTGGTTCTGGCTCGCGACGCAGAACATTGACGATCTGCCCCGTGCCGCAGAACCCATGCTCAACATGATCGAGTGGTGGATCTGCCTGTCGATGCCGCCGGACGAGGTGGAGAAGATCGCGCGCTTTCGCGAACTCTCGCCCGCGCAGAAGGCGTTGATGCTTTCCGCACGCAAGGAAGCAGGGAAATTCACCGAAGGCGTGATCCTGTCGAAGTCGATGGAGGTGCTGTTTCGGGCCGTACCGCCAAGCCTCTACCTCGCACTCGCGCAGACCGAACCCGAGGAGAAGGCCGAACGCTACCAGCTCATGCAGCAGTACGGCATCACCGAACTGGAGGCGGCCTTCAAGGTGGCCGAGAACATCGACCAGGCACGCGGCATCGAGTCGCCGGCCCTGGACCTGCCGCAATAGCCGGAGAACGCCATGGAGCCGAAACGTCCCTTCATTCCGATGCAAGTGCAGGCGTTCCGTCGCCATCGCTCGCGGAAGCGCTGGATCTGGGTCTCGGCCGCTACGCTGGTCGCGCTACTGCTGATCTGGCTCGTGTTCCAGTCGTCCGGCGAATCCTTAACGCAGTCGTCCGCCCCGGACAGCGCTGCGCAGGCGGCGGGGCCGCCGTGGCAGATGGGCAACCAGGACGGCCGCTTTACGCTGACGCTCTATGCCGACCTGGAATGCCCGTTCTGCCGGGATTATTTTCCGAGGCTCAAGCAGTGGGTGGGAGCCAATACCGACGTTGCCTTGCAATGGCATCACCAGCCGCTGGCCGCGCATGAGCCGGCCGCGTCCGCCGAAGCACGCCTGGCCGAATGCGCCGCTGAGGTCGGCGGGCAAGCTGCCTTCTGGCGGGCCATCGAATGGGTCTATGCCCATACACGCAGCGACGGCCAGGGCTTGCCCGACGGCCTGAGCTATCCAGACCTTACGCCCGCCATCGAGCACTGTCTGGCAAGCAAGCGGCCGGATGCGGTGATCCGCGCCCAGGCCGAGGAAGCCACGAAGGGCGGCGTGACCGCCACGCCATCTATCCGGCTGCATGATCGCCAGACCGGTCAGGCAATCCTACTGCAAGGGCCGATCGAGGGCGACTCCTTGCTTTCGGCCATGGACATGCTGTCGGCTGACGACTCGGCCGCCGCACCGACCACCGAAATGCCTGCCGACGTTGTCGGCGACATGCCCAGGTAGCCTGCGGTCCTTGAGGCTACGGCGCAGTCCTCTGCGCTGATCGCTACCCGTTCGCCTCGCATCCTGGCCGCGAACGATCACCGCACCCGCGGTGGTGGATGCATCATGTTCCGTTGTTCCCATCCCCAGGAGGGCTTGCCCTCCCTGGGCATGCGCCTCCGATCTCATCACCCGGAGGTTCGTCATGTCTTTCGTCGTCAATGACTCCTGCGTGGAGTCGCTTTCCGTCGTCGCAGCCCAGCACGAAGACTGGATCATCCAGCAAGCCATCGCGCTGCTGGAACAGCGGGTTTTCAAAGCCGGCCCCCGGCTCGACCGGCCAGCAGCCGTGCGGGACTACCTGCGTCTGAAACTGGTCGCCGAGCCCAACGAAGTATTCGTCGTTGTGTTCATGGACAGCCTGCACCAGGTGCTGGCCTACGAGCCGATGTTCAGAGGCACGATCAATTCGGCCACGGTGCACGCGCGTGTCATCGTGCAGCGTGCTTTGGAGCTGAATGCCGCCGCGGTCATTCTTTCGCACCAGCATCCCTCGGGAGCCACTGAGCCGTCGAGCGCCGACCGCGCGCTGACCCAGCAACTGCAGGCCGCGCTGGCGCTGATCGATGTTCGGGTACTGGATCACATCATCGTCGGCCAGGGAATTCCGTACTCCTTCGCGGAGCACGGCCTGCTGTAGCACATCGCTTCATTGATCACAGCGGGGGCTTCGGCCTCCGCTTCTTCCTTGCCGAGAAGCAAGCAGGTATGCGGGGTGTCCGCGATGCGCATTGTTTGTGGGGGCCGGACCGGGTTCGGCGTTTGACTATGGCCCTGATCAACTTCCGGGGCACGCGTCATGCCAGCATCTTTTCCCAGGTCCGCTCCAAGCTGGCGAGCCCTTGGCCTGGCCGTTGTACTGCCGGTGTCCTTGGGTGTCTTCAGTCCGGCCACATTCGCTGCCGATGTGCTGGTCATCACCGACAGCCGCCATCCGGTCAAGACCATGGGCGGCGAGCGGCTGATCGAGCTGGACGAAGCGTACCGGATTGAAGCGGAGCTTTCTGCGGAACTGCCCGCCGAACCCGAACAGGCGACCGCCCTCGTCAAGCGTCGGCTGAACAGCGGCGGCACCGACCTCCAACGCCGCATCGCTTCCGCCTACCAGGGCGTTGCCGACGCATGGAGCCTGGGCATCACCAGCATCCCGGCCGTCGTGGTGGATCAACGCTACGTCGTCTATGGCGAACCCGATGTGGCCCGCGCTGTCGCGCGCATCGAGCAGCACCGGAGGGCCCAGCCGTGACCCGCCCATTCGACCTGATGCGCCGCTTGCGTGCTGGCGTGGCATCCGTGCTGCTGCTCAGCGCCACGGGCAGCTATGCGCTCAACACCGCAACCATCGTCGGCTCGGTGGCATCGCCAGACTGCCTCGAATACCGCGTCGTCGGGATCTGCTACTGGCTGTACTGCACCTGGACCGGCTGCACGGTGCGCACGTCGGTCAAAGTGCGCCACTACATCCCGGATGCGGTCGTCTCCAGCTACAGCAATACCGGAGAAAACCCCTGGGCCGAGGTTCGGGCGATGAGCACGCCCAATCCTTCAGCTCAGGCCGGTGGTGACGGCACCACCAACGAAGACCACGAGAACAACCTCGCCAAATTCAAGAACGCGGATGTCATCGGGCATCCCGGCGTCGAGGTATTCAACCAGTTCGTCTCCTCATCGGGCTACTTCTGCGAGGGCGCGGGCACGGCGTTCATGCCGTATCTGCTCAGCACCTTGGACACGCTGGCCTGGCGCTACAACGTGCCCGAGATGGCCTACCCGGAGGCACTGATCCCCGGGACGCGCGAGATCGGCGTGCGCTCGACGTTGAACCTCTGGGGCAACGTGTATCCGCGCGGCGGCTTCCTGCATCAGACAGACGACCACAAGGCTGGTGCCGTGGTGGCCCAGCGTGCGGGCGATGTCGTCACTCGCCGCGGGCAGTTGCACGTGTACCAGCCGCTGCTCGCCAACGCCCGTGATGGCTACTGGCCGGCTGGCGAGCTGGTCGAAGGCGACGCCTCGACGGGCAAGTGGCAGGAACTCACACCCGTCCTGTCATCGTCATGCTCGGTCTTCCCGCGCAACGGCTCCCTGACACAGGCCCAGCAAGGCGATTACGCGTGGGCGCTGTGGCGGCCCTATGCGTGCTGTGAACGCCGTGGGCAGGTGTTTCTTGGCAGCGTTGATTTCCTCTGAGGTGCCACGATGAAGCGTCCTGAACCGACGAATCTCTCCACCAGGGCGTACCGCCTGCTGCGTCCGACGGCACTGGCCGGCGCGCTCGCCCTGGGCTGCGGCCTGGCATGGGCACAGGCCGGATACCAGAACAGCGGCCCCGTCGTCGGCGATGACGTCATGTACTCGATCGGCGGCGGCAGCGCAGTGTCCATGGGCCGCGCCGCCGGCATGCGTTCGATCGGGGTCGGCGTGGGGTGGAACAGCAACCTGATCTGCGGTGACATGAGCCTTCAGACCACCCTGCGCAATCAGCTCAATGGCATCACGAATGGTTTCCAGCAGATCATGGGTAACGTGATCCAGAGCGCCACGAGTGCCGTGGCATCCCTGCCGGCGCTGATCATCCAACGCGCCGATCCCGGTTTGTACAACTTGCTCACGAATGGCGTGCTGCAAGCGCGGCTGGATTTCGACCGTTCCAAGCTGACGTGCCGCGCCATGGCCGAGAAGATGGCCGAGATGGCGGGCGGCCAGCTTGGCTGGAGCCAGATGGCCGAAGGCATGGCGCTGCGCGATGCGGTGTCGAGCACGGACGCCGTGTCGGCCATCGAGCAGGCCGAGACGCGCCGGGGCAATGATGGCGTGCCCTGGGTGGGCGGCAGCAATGCCGGTGGCGCAGGCCAGCCGGCTATTCGGGTGGTCGGCGATGTCACTCGCGCGGGCTACAACCTGGTCAACGGCCGTGGCGTGACCGACACGTCATCCATCGCATCAGCCAGTTGCGTGAGCCTGTCGTGCCAGACCTGGACCTCGCCGCAGCAGGCGATCGAATGGGCCACACGGGTCCTCGGGGAGCAGGAGCAGCGCACCTGCGATGCCTGCACCAAGACCGAGACGGTGCCCGGCGTCGGACTGACGCCGCTGATCCAGGAAGAATACGAGGTGAAGCTGGAAACCTTGCAGGAGCTGATCTCGGGGACGCGCAACACGACCTTCGAGAACCTGCGCGAGGCCGGCAGCACGTCGCTGCCGATCACGCGCGGCGTGATCGAGGCACTGCGCGACGAGCCGGACCAGGACCTGCTCGCGCGACGCCTAGCGTCCGAGGTCGCGCTCTCGTCGGTGCTGGAGAAAGCATTGCTGCTCCAGCGGACCCTGCTGACGGGCAAGAAGGAACCCAACGTGGCGGCCAACCAGTTGGCGGTCGAGGCGGTGAACCACGAGAGCGACACGCTCGACCGCGAGATCCGCAACCTCAAGACCGAGCTGGAGCTGCGCCGCGAGCTGGCCAACAACTCGCCGATGGCCATCATCCAGCGCCACGGTACGCGCGCGGCGGGTTCGCGCGGCGTCTATGAGGGGGACCCGGTGCCCGACCGCCTCGACCAGTTGCAGAAGGGCAACCCGGGAGGCCGGCCATGAGTCCGCGCGCGAACTGGCTGGGCCGGCTGTTCAGCCGGCACGCGGTGAAGGCGCTGCTATGGACGGTGGTGATCATCGCGGCTGCCGTGGGGGCCAACGTCGTCGGCATCTACCTGGTCGGCAGCGTTGACGGCTGGGAGCAGTGGCTGGCCGCCACTGCGGGCTACTTCCTGGTGTGGCGGCTGTGCCTGTACGGCGCGACAGCCTATGGATGGGTCTGGATGCGCCGCCGGTTGCTGGCGCGCGAGGCCCAGAACGGCGCGGATGGGCAGGCACGGCGCCGCCTGGTGCGCAGCGAGATCGCTGGCGTCATCGCAATCGTAGCGCTGGAAGCCAGCCTGCTGATGCAGGGCTGAGGGGAGATTCAGGCAATGACGCTTTTTACGACCGACTACCTGGAGTACTACCTCACCCTAGTCTCCTGGATCGTCCATAACGGAATCTGGGCCGTGCTGGTGTCCAGCGGGGTATTCGCGTTGCCTTTCGTGGCGATCATCGTGCAGGAATGGCTCAAGGCACGCGCGGAAGGCGCGGACGAGGGCAACAAGGGCGTGCTGTCGGCTGCGCGCATTGAGAACCGGGTGTTCGTCGCCATCGTGGTGGTGATGTTCGCTGGCATTCCGTTCATCGACGTGGACCTCAACACCATCCAGTACGACAGCTCGCGCTCGGCGCAGTGCCAGGTCAGCGTGCCGCAGCCTACCGGCACGGGCTGGTCGCAGTCCTTCTCGACGCTCAACAACCAGAGCGCCAAGCTGCCGGTGTGGTGGGCCTTCATGCACGCGCTCTCGCGTGCGGTCACGGGAGCTTCCGTGGCGGCGATCCCTTGCGGCACTGATTTGCGGCAGATGCGGATGGAGATCGACGCCACGCGCATCGACGACCCGGTTTTGGCTCAGGAGGTCGCGGATTTCACGCACGACTGCTACGGGCCGGCCCGCGCCAAGCTGTTCATGCAGCGCCCGAACCTCGATGAGGCGCAGATGCACGACGTGACCTGGATTGGCTCCCGCTTTTTCACGGACACGGCCGGCTACTACGACAACTATCGGTCGAGCACGCCACGCGATGACTGGCCTTACGACAGTGACCGTGATGCTGGGCTGGCCCAAGTGTCCAGCGGCGGTGGCTATCCGACCTGCAGGCAATGGTGGGCCGACGGCAGCAATGGCTTGCGCGCGCGGCTGTTGGGCCAAGTGGACCCAAATCTGCTCACGCGGGTGGCGGGCTGGGCCGGGTTTCTGAGCCGCGCCGAGGTGGACGACTCCGTGATCCGCACCATCGCTTCACCGAGACAGCAGAAACTGAACCAGGGGAGCGTCTATACGGACTACGGTGGCCAGATCGACAAGACCTTGCCGAACGTCATCACGCGCGCGGCCGGCGACGTAGGAATGGCAGTCGGGGGAATCGCAGCGTTCCCTGCCATGGACGTCGTTCGCCAGGCGCTGCCCATGGTGCTCGCCTTGCTCAAGATGGCGCTGGTCATCTGCATCCCGCTCGTGCTGGTCATTGGCACCTATGACCTGAAGACGGTCGTTACCGTCAGCGTCGTGCAATTCGCGCTGTTCTTCGTGGATTTTTGGTTCCAGCTCGCACGCTGGATCGACAGCACTATCCTCGACGCGCTCTATGGGTGGGGCTGGGGCTGGAACCGGCCGCACAACAACTTTGATCCACTGGTCGGGTTGAACAATGCGTTCGGCGACATGCTCCTGAACTTCGTCATGGGCACAATGTTCATCGTAATGCCCACCTTCTGGGTCATGGCCTTGGCTTGGGCAGGCGTTCGCGCCGGCAACGTCCTTCAAGGCCTCGCTGGAGCCACGGGAGATGCCAAGGCTGCAGGGGGTAAAGGAGGAGGTATTGCGCTCAACGCCGTGTCGAAAAAGTGAGTGCTGCTAATCATCCTCGACATGTGGATCAACGCGAAAGCCGTCATAGGTGTACAGGCCAAATCCCGCAGGCCCGTTTCTCCATTCCGGCTCGGGTAACTCGTGATCCAGATCAGCATTGCGGGCCATCCAAGCGGCAGCTATTGCGAACACCAGCAGCAGAGCCAGCCAGAAAGTGGTGTACAGGAGCACACCGAGCACGGCCAACTTGACCAACCACAGCAGCGCGGTGGCACCAGCCACCGGCACACCCTTGGAAACCAGCCAGTTCGACACTCGCCGTTCGCTGCGGGCATAGGCCCGCCACCCGCGGCCGACGCTGCGGCCAAGCCGTTCTGCGGTGCTGATGCGTGTTGTCGTGCTCATGGTCGTCTCCTGCTACATGGGGGATGCCTACTTCAGTTTGCTCCAATCCTGCTTGCTTGCCAGTACCAATGCGTTCCAGTCGTCCGGCGGATTTCCCCGCCCCAACATCTTCTCAAAAACGGCGTAGGGGTCTGACTTGCTGCCCGACGACCGCAATGTCTGCTCATCGTTGACCCAGGCGTAAACGATGATCTTCGCCTTGGAGTCGTACCGGAAGAACAGCCGGAACCGCCTTCCGATCTTGGCCCGTCGCCAGTGGCGGTGGGCCGGCCCCAAGGTATTGCCCTGGCGGTATTCGTCGCGCGCCGGATCACTCGGCACCACATCCAGCATCAACTGACTCAAGGCCCGGAAGAGCTTGACGTTGGCGTTGGACTCGAAGCCATTCGGATCGTTCTCCTGCGCGCGCCGGGCGGCTGCATGCAACTTCTGCAACTGCTCGATCACGCAGTCATGGAATAGCAGCGTCCAGCCATGCCGTTGCATCAGAGCGCCACTTCCCCGTCGATTTCCTCGTCCAGCTTCACGCCGTGCCCCGCGTGCTTCAGCATGGCGCGAGCCAGATCCTCGGGCAGGCCTTGGACGTTCCGGCCAGCCTCGATGTCGCGGGCCAGCAGGCTCAGAAACGCACCGATGGCGGGGTCCTCGTGCTCGGCGTCGGCACGGGTCACGACGACTTCGCCGTCACGCAGGTCAAATGCGACTTTGCCGCCGGCATCGACACCGAGCGCTTGCCGGATGGGCTTGGGCAGAGTGATCTGGCCCTTGGAGGTCAGTGTGGCAACTTCATGAATGACAGGCATGGCCGTTCTCCTGATAGAGATGCCTCTATGGTAAGGAATATTCCTTACCTTGTCAATGTGATGCCTCATGGCGTTCTCCCGTCCAAGAATCGCCCATCGTAGGCCGGGAATAGCGAGCCTTCATGCATCAATCCGACCGCCCGCACCCCGCATTGGCGATGGACGATCGATGCCCGGCGTCCTATACCCAAATGGTTAAAGGCCAAAGGGCCGAAAGGGCAAGGGAATGGGGCGCAAGGGGAAAGGCCCTACCTGAAAAGGCGAAAAGGCCTCCCGGCCGGCCCGCCAACAGGACACCTACATGCTCTCCTTGTTCCAGCGAAAAAGGGTCTCTGTCGCCCCCGCTCCGTCGCCAGCACCTGCCATCGATCTCCCGAAAGGGCTGCTGCGGCCAGAAGCCGCCGCAGCGCTGCTGGCAACACCGCGCCGGCAGAAACTGCTGGAACACATCTGGCAGCGCACGTCGCTGTCGCGCAGGCAGTTCGCCACCCTATACCGCGCACCGCTGGAGCGCTACGCCGAGCTGGTCCAGCAGTTCCCCGCCTCCGAAAACCACCACCATGCCTACCCGGGCGGCATGCTGGACCACGGCCTGGAGATCGTCGCCTATAGCCTCAAGCTGCGACAGTCCCATCTGCTGCCCATCGGCGCCAGCCCTGAGAACCAGGCCGCGCAAGCCGAAGCCTGGACGGCCGCCGTCGCCTATGCCGCTCTGCTGCACGACATCGGCAAGATCGCGGTCGATCTGCACGTCGAACTGGCCGACGGCAACACCTGGCATCCCTGGCACGGCCCGTTGCACCAGCCGTACCGCTTCCGCTACCGCGACGATCGCGAGTATCGCCTGCACAGTGCCGCGACAGGCTTGCTCTACCGCCAGCTGCTTGACCGCCAAGTCCTGGACTGGCTCAGTGGCTATCCGGCGCTATGGGCGCCGCTGCTCTACGTCCTGGCTGGCCAGTACGAGCACGCCGGGATACTGGGCGAGCTTGTCGTGCAAGCCGACCGTGCCTCGGTAGCGCAGGAGCTGGGCGGCGATCCGGCGCGCGCCATGGCCGCACCCAAGCATGCGCTGCAACGCAAGCTACTCGACGGGCTGCGCTATCTGCTCAAGGAAGAGTTGAAACTGAACCAGCCCGAGGCCTCCGATGGCTGGCTCACCGAGGACGCGCTGTGGCTGGTGAGCAAGACGGTCTCCGACAAGCTGCGTGCGCACCTGCTATCCCAGGGCATCGATGGCATCCCGGCGAACAACACGGCGGTGTTCAATGTGCTGCAGGACCACGGTATGTTGCAGCCCACACCGGACGACAAGGCGGTCTGGCGGGCGACCGTGACCAGCCCCAGCGGCTGGTCTCACTCGTTCACGCTGCTGCGCATCGCTCCTGCGCTGATCTGGGAATCTGGCCAGCGGCCGACACCGTTCGCTGGCACCGTGGTAATCGACGTAGCGCCTGCAGCCAAAGATACCGATGCTTTCGTACCCCCGGCCGCGATCGCGACAAAGCCAGCCGCCGAGGGTCAGGAGCCGAAGCGTTGGGAGGAAAGCGGCGACATCGCTGCCCAGGCTCCCCCGCCCGCTTCCCCGGCCATGCCCGATGCCATGGAAGACATGTTAGCTATGGTAGGCATGGGCGATCCGCCCGACGTTTCTCACAATGAGCAGGCCGATACAGCCAACACATCTGCCGCACGCTCCGAGGCTCCTATGCCGACTATGGCTGTGACCTCGCCAACGTCGCCTGTATCCACGGCCATAGCTGCACCGCCACCCTTAAGCGCACGGCCATCCGGTGAGCATTTCATGGAGTGGCTGCGCCAGGGTATCGCTTTACGCAAGCTCATCATCAATGATGCGAAGGCGCTCGTGCATACCGTGAGCGACACCGCGTATCTGGTCAGCCCTGGCGTGTTCCAGCGGTACGCACAAGAACACCCACAAGTGGGCATGCTGGCAAAGCAGGAGAGCCAACAAGATTGGCAATGGGTGCAAAAGCGCTTCGAGCGGGTGCAGTTGCATCGCAAGCATCCCAACGGCTTGAACATCTGGGCCAGCGAAGTGACAGGTCCGCGAAAATCACGGCGCCTGCATGGCTACCTTTTGCAAGACCCCCATTTGTTGTTTACGGAGGTGCCTCCAAACAATCCGTATCTGTCGTTGATCTGATGGGAACAGCCCAAGCGCAACCGACCTGTCAAGTTGCGCCCGAAGGGTTACGCGGGTATGCACTACTGCGACTACAACTGGACCGGTGGGGGCACATCCATGGCGGTTTGTCGCCAGGCCTGCGCATCCGACCTGGTGGGGAAGACGAACAACCCCTATCGCTGGGAGTGGCCCAGCAGCTCGGCGCTTGCGCCAGTTCCTTACGTGACCTGCACGGGGCAACCCGGCTGCACCCCCAGGGCTGCGGCAAACTTCGTCTGTGGCTTCATTCAAGCGTCCTTGTCTTTGGATGGGGTAATGCCGATGACCTGGTTTTTGTAGCCGATCTCCAAACGGTCGACTTGGAGAACGATGTCTGGCAGGCCGTTGGGCTGAAGGCCGCCCTTCAGGACCTTGAAAAAGATTCGATCCCCGGTAGCGTCGCGCCCGACCCGGTTCAGCTCAGCCACGTCTTCAGGCTTCAGGCGCAAGGCAGCGTGGTAACGGCCTCCGTGCTCCACCCCAACCACCGCTGATCCCTTTCCCAGCGGGGATGCACCCACCACTGCCGTGGGCAAAAACCCTGGGGAGTGGGGATACCAGGAGTTGTCGAAGATCTTCGCGTAGGCATGGAGGATCCCGGTCTTCGGGTCGATCTCCACGTCCATGGGAGGCCGCAGGTAGAAAATGCGTATTTCGGCGAACGTGACCGCCCATTTCGGTCCATCGTGACCGGCACGCCGAGCGGTGAATTCGGCGTCATTTCGGCAACGTGACCACGCGTTTCGGTGATCGTGACCGCCCAGGTCGATGGCGGTGCTGCGCAGGGGGCAGAGTTTAGGGGCGGTCAGGTTCGCTCAGATCATTGGCTGGCCTCCTGAACTGCCCTTGTTGACTTGGCTGCCGCCCGCGCGGCCTTGCCGGTGCGACGCGACTCGCCCTCGAGATTGAAGCGCCGGCAGCTTTGCATCAATCGGTCGAGGATGGCGTCGGCGATCGTGGCGTCGCCCAGCCAGGCGTGCCAATGCTCGATGGGCAACTGGTGCGTGATGATCGTCGCGCGGTGGCCTACCCGGTCATCAATGACCTCCAGCAGGTCACCCCGGGTGACACTGTCCATCGGACCCGTCCCCCAATCGTCCAGGATCAACACGTCGACCTTGGCAAGCTGCTCGAGCCAACGTCGGAAGGTGCCTGCGCCGTGGAGGATGCGAAGCTCCTCGGCCAGACGTGGCACCCTCAGGTACAGCGCCGAGTGTCCCTGGCGACAGGCGTACTGGGCCAGCGCGCAGGCCAGCCACGTCTTGCCCAGCCCGGTGGCGCCGGCGAAGGTCAGCGTCTCGCCCCGCTCGATCCAGGTCGACAGTGCGACGCCCATCAAGGTGGACCTGTCGATGCCGCGCACCGTCTCGAAGCTGGCGTCCTCCAAGGTGGCCGTGGGGTACTTCAGCTGGGCACGCTGCAGCAGCCGAGCCCGCTTGCGGTCGCCTCGGGCGTAGACCTCGCGCTCGACCAGCAGGGCCAGTCGCTCGTCGAACGACAGGTTCAGGCAGTCGGCCTGTTCTTGCTGCTGCTGCAAGGCGTCGGCGAAGCCCTGCAGTTTGAGCGCGCGCAGTTGGGTCAGGGTGGCGTTGTTGAGCATGGCGTGTGGGTGCAATGGATTGGATGGGTTCATGGTGGGCTCTGGGCTGGTGAGGTCGGTCGTCCTCACTGGTAGTAGCCCGGTCCGCGCAGGTTGGCGTGCGTCGGACTGGTCCATTCGGCTTCGGCATCCAGCGGCACCTGGTCACGGTTGTTGGCCAGCAGGTCGCGCACATGGTGGTAGCGGAAGGCACCCAGAGCGAGGGCCCGTTCGCAGGCCGCCTCCAGCCGTGCCTCGCCATATCGGCGCGACAGGTTCAGCAGTCCCAGGCAGGAGCGGTAGCCGTGTTCGGGATGCTTGTAGGTCTGCAGCAGCCGGGTGATGAGTTCGCCGCATGCCATGCCGATGCGTTGGCCCCAATCGATCAGCCGCTGAGGCGTCCACTCCAGGTGGGCGCGGTGGGCAGCAGGCATGTGGGCCTCCACCGTGGTGTAGCCGCCGCGGCGCTCGTTGCGAGCGTGGGCGGCCACGCGCTGGCCGCGCAGCAGCAACTCCACGCCGTGGCGGGTGAGGCGCGCCTCCAGGGCCTGGCCGACGAGCGCATGCGGCACGCTGTAGCGGTGGCCCTCCATCTCGACGTGGTAGTCGATGTGGACCTTCACCGTCTTGAAGCGGGCAAGCTCATAGGGTTGGCGCGGCAGCGACATCAGTGTCGGCGCATCCAGTTCGGCGAACACGCTGGCGCGGCTGCCGGGCAGCTTCTGAAACGGCCGGTCGTTCACGCTCGATAGCAGTTCGGTGATGGCTGCATCGACCTGGGCGACGGTGTCGAAGCGATGGTGGCGCAGCCGGGCCAGCACCCAACGGGTGAAATCCGCTCTAGTGCGCAGTGGCAAGGCCGACGCCACGATGGTCCTTTACCCTGGGGGCACGCATTCCTTGGCGGGCAGTGGACGTCCGAGTCATCGACAGGACTACCACGAACGGATTGTGGATTTCCTTGAGCAAACGCAATATAGCGACAAACCGACGTAGAGGCCGCCCTGATGACTGTCGCCTTCTTAAGACAATGTTTCGCCACCGTCGCCACGCCTTCCCAAGGCGAAAGGGCGCCGCACTATAGCTACTAGTGCGGAGCGCCGCTTCTGCGCGTCAATACGACGCAAAACGACCAGTTTCAAAGAAATCCATGCTGATCGCATTTGCGCCGAATGAGCAGCGGATCACCGCTCATTCGTGTCTCGTCCCTCGTAATGCTTTTGACAACGCTGCCGTGGAGTCGCGAACTGCCTGTTGGCTCACCACTGCTGTCTGCACCATCTGAAACCCGTGTGGAGCGCCAGGGTAGATGTGCATTTCGACGGGCACCCCAGCCCGCATTAACCGTCGGGCATATTCGAGGCTCTCCTCAAGGAATAGGTCTAGTGCCCCGCACATGATGAATGTGGGTGGCAATCCCGCAAGATCTTCTGCCCGTGCCGCAGCGGCGTAGCAGGACACCTCGCGCGAGCCGGGCGCGCAATTGAGCAATGATGTCCAGCCATACAGATCTGAGGCCTGCGTCCAGATGAACTCCCCTGCATAGGGTGATACGTCGGGATCAATCGCCGTGCGGTCATCGATCATTGGGAAGACCAGATGCTGGTAGGCGATCGCATACTTACCCCTATCGCGCGCGAGCAATGCCAGCGCCGCCGCGAGGCCGCCGCCTGCGCTGTCACCGCTGACAAGAATACGGGTGCGATCTTGATCCGCTTCTCGTTGTACCAGCGGATGTACGAGTCGACCGCCTCGACGAACTGCTCAATGGTGGCGGTCTTCCAGTCCCGAGGATAGAACAGCTCATTCTTCAGCCGACCGAAGAAGCCTTCGCAGGCAGCGTTATCAGGTGAGCATGCTTTGCGAGACATCGAGCGGATGAAGTTCGCGTTGCTCATTCTTGAGAGCCAACCCGGCCAGCGGTAGTGGCCGCCCCGATCGGAGTGGACCACGGGACGATCAGCCGTGTCGGCCAACGTCTCGATGGCTGCGTCCAGCATCGTGTTGACCAACTCCGCGTCCGGACTGGTCCCAATGGTCCAGCTGACGACCATTCCGTCGAAGCAGTCGATGATGGGCGAGAGGTACACCTTGCCAGCCGGGATCTGGAACTCCGTGATGTCCGTGAGCCATTTCGCGTTGGGCACCGCGGCCTGGAAGTCGCGATCGATGAGGTTCTCAGGCGCTGGGCTGATTTCGCCAAGGTAAGACGCATAGCGGCGCTTTCTGGGCCTTGGAACAACCAGGCTTTCCTGCTTCATCAACCGCTGTACAACCTTCTCTGAGATCGTGACGTCCTGCCTGGTCAGAGATGCCTGCAGCCTGCGGTAGCCATAGCAGCGGTGGTTCGACTCAAAGATGTCGGTGATGGATTGCCGAACCTTCAGGTACTTGTCGCCCACCGCTGCGCGGGCCCGGTGATAGAAATACGAACTGCGCGCAAGATCCAACTGTGCAAGGAGCTCTGGCAGGCCATAGTGCTCCCTGAGGGCGTCAATCAGCAGTGTCTTCTCCCGGTTGGACAGGAGCTGCAGGTCGACGCCCAGGCCTTTTTTTAACAGTTCGTTGGCCTTGTTCAAAAGATCCTGCTCGAGGCGCAGTTGCCTGACTTCGCGGCGCAGGGACTCAACCTGGCGCTCGAGCTCATCGCGCTCCTGCGAAGGCGAAGATGGATTGGTACGTTTCATGGATGCGGGTGCTTCACGTCCCAGAAGTTGGTTCTTCCAGTTGTACAGCGTTGGCCGGCACACGCCGAACTTGTCGGCTACAGCCTGGGCACTTTCCTCGCGAGTGCAGAGTTCCATGACTCCTGCTTGCATCAGCTCCCCGGAATACCTTCGTCGCACCGTACTGCCGACGACACGCCTTCTGGCTTCAGGAAGGGCCTCGCGAATCCAAGCGGTTAGCGTCCCTCTGCAGGGGTAGCCCAGTGCCCTCATGGTGGCCGCAATGCAGCGGTCGTGAGCGAGGTAATGCTCGATAGCTGCCGCCTTCTGTTCCTTCGAGAACTTGGGTCTCCGGCCCGCATAGCCCGCTGGCAAGTCGAGCTTCTGCTGGTATTCGTTGTACCAGCCCTTCAGAGAATTCTTTGTTGGATAACCCAGCTGGCGGATCGTGGGCCTGACGCGCCTGCCCAGCTTGATATAGAGCTCAACCGCTCGAATTCGATCTTCGTAGGAATACATGAACTACCTCCTGGTAGTCCAAGTTTTCGTCCGCACCCCCAGATGGTCAGTTTTGGGTCGGCACTAACACCGGGACGGACCGGGAGGGCATGAAAAAAGGGGCTGGACGGGAACCCGGCCAACCCCTTGATTTTTCGATACTTTCTTACAGCTTGTTAGCTTAAATCTGGTGCCGGAAATAGGAATCGAACCTACGACCTACGCATTACAGAGGAGTGCACTACGCCCATCTGAAAGATAGAAGCTTGCCCAAATCAGCTCGGCTGCGTACAGCAGATGGCAGTTGTCTATGGCTGCATGAAATGCGCTTCCCGCAGAGCAATGTCCTCTCTCAGAATGCGCTGGATTTCCAGCACTGCCGCCGCGCTCTGTTGCACGCTGTGTCCTGAAATGATGATTTTCTCGGATTGCGCCCCGGGAAGGTGGGCGCTGCGGTAAGGCACGAGGCCGTCATCGGAATCAACGAGGGCCACTTCGGGGTCAGCCTGGGCCACGATCGAGTGATAGTTCACCTGGGCAGAGATGGGAAAGTCCGCTGCCGCGCGCACGAAAGGATCGTTCTCGTCGAGGTTGTCGACGCTATTGGGGATATGCCCCAGGCTTTCGTGGCTGCTGGCCGCCGCATTGGGTGCTAGTGTGTGGGCGAGTTCTTCGAGCACCGTAACGGGGAAGCGAATGAATCCCGCCATCCAGCGCCCCAGGCGTCCACCTGCGACCGACGTGCCCCGGTGCGGTGCTGCGATGAAGATGGCGCGGCCGACATGCGGGAAGGGCTCGAAACGCAACATCGGATCTATGCGTTTGATCTGCTGCGGCGTCAGCCGACTGCGATCCGCAGCCAGCTGCACCAGCGACTGGTCGGTTGACGACACCATCAACCGCGCGATGACCCCGCCCATGCTATGCCCCACCAGTACAAGGTCGGACGATGCCGGCGCCTGGCCGGAAGGATCGAAATGCGCCAGCGTATCCCCGAGCGCCCTGCGAATCATCGCGTGGTTCAATGCGATCGGCATATTGGTCGGGTAGTAGACCTGCCAGATTTGGTAATGCTGGCGCAGCGCCTCATCGCCCAGGATTTCGTTGGCGAGTTCCACCCAGGCTTCCGGGCTACTGGCCAGTCCGTGCAGCATGACGATGATCCGTCGGTTCGGATCGTAGGGCTGCATCAGGTAGACGTGCGGACGGTCGATTCCACCCTCGCGCCCAAGCAGGCTGCGCAGCGACTGCCGGTTGAAGTTGGCGCGGGCCAGCCACAGTCCGTAGCCGGCGGTGAAATTGGCCGCCAGCGGTACGCGCTGCCCGCGCAGCATGATGGCCGACTCCACATAGGGGTCATGCACCGTCAAACGGACAGTGCGGGTATGCAGCACGCTGTCCAGGTCGTCTCCGTCCGGGTGCAGCAGAATCGTCATGGACGGCGCGGGCATCTCGCTCCAGGGTAGAGGCTGCTGATTGCGTTTGGCCGCTGGATGGCCATCCCGGGTGGGGGCGGAAGTCAGGGGTTCGTCCGGCATGACCGCCACCAGCTCGGCGCCGAAACCGTCGCGCCGGTAGAGGCTGCGCAGTCCGCGGAAAGACAGGGACGAGGCTGGCAGGAGTTCGGCTGGCACCGCCGTACTGCCCGGCAAGCGCGCGCTGCGCATATCCAGCTGCAGCTCCCAGCCTGCAATGTTCCAGCGGGTCTGCGCTGGCAACTGCGTAGACATTTGTTGCCGAACCTCGAACATCCCGGTGGCGGCACGTTCGACCGCATAGTTATACCAATCCCGCACTTGCGTCTGGCGATCCTCGAAGGCTCGCTCCCCAGGCGTATGGTCACCGAAGAACAGGTAGGCATAGGCATAACGAATGGTCTCAAGCCAGGCGGCTTGCTGCTCTGATCCGGGCTTCATGGCCTGAGCCTGCGCCAGCCACAGTTCGGACAGTGCAGCCAGGCGTCGATCCGCGGCAACGCCGGTCACGGCGGCCAGGGCCTCGACGCAATCCGCTGAGATCGGTTTTGCGCAAGCCTGCGCATCCAATGCCGCCACCCTGATGGTCTGGGTCGTCGCATCGCTGAGTTTGCCGCGTGTCAGGATATCGCCGCGCTTGAGTTCGATGGCCTCGCCCGCATCCAGTGTATGAACCTCAACCACTGGGCCGAACTCACGCAGGATCGAGCAGCCCCCCAGCAACAGCGGGGCAATGACGAGCCACACTGCCATGCGGCAAGACTGCTGGAACCTCATGGAGATACCTCGTCGGCCGGCACGCCGGGCACACCTTGTCGAATCGACATCGAGAAGTCGTCTCCTGATGCGTCAGAGGCCAGTGCGCGTTCGTTGATGTGCCCCAGTGCCTGCAGTTCTGCGTAGCGATGGCCGGGCGTCAATCCGTGCAGGTCATGGATGTATTCCGCAAAGTGTCCGGACAGCAGCAGGCGATAGTCCGCCGGCAACGCTGGCGCAATGAGCCGAGCCAGCTCGAATACGATGGTCGTGCAGTTACTGGTCAAGGTGTTGTAAAAGCGCGGTGTGCGCCGCAGTTCATTGGCCGCGTGCAGATACTCCAGAAACAACGCGCGGACATTCGCCTGACTCATCTGCAACCGATAGAGATAAACGTCCTCGCCTCGCGCATTGCTGCGCGTACGCACAATGTCGCGCTCATCGGCGGCTACCAGGATCTGCTCGAACTGACGGAAGAATCCGCCGATCGCCGAGAAGGACTCGTGGCGCTCCTTGCGTATTTCCAGTGAGAACACTACCCGCTCGCCACCGTCGAAGCCGAACGACACCAGTGTGTGCGCAATGTGCGGCCCCATCCAGTAGGAAAGTACCAGGTCGGCACTGCGCAAGCGGTCCAGATCGTATGTGCGGTTCTCCCACTGCGGGGTGTAGTCGGTTTCGCTGCGCCACTCGAAGTTGCGTACATTTTTCAGGTGAACGTGGCTGCCGTCGATTCCGGCCTCCAGCAACTGGGCGACATCGTCAGCCCATGGGCGTTGGTGTGATGGCTGCAGCGTTCCCCACCACATGAGCAGGGCTGCCGTTGCGGCCCCGAACACGAATCCGGCGATCCTGCGTGTCCGTCTTTCAAGCAAGCCTGCCAGCGACACGGCGACGGACAGCCCCGAGGCAGACCACGCCAGAGTGGCGATCCAGCGAGCCGCTGGATGTTGCGGCATCTGGTGCCACAGGGCCAGCGCGCCCCACGCAGTCAGCAATAGCACCGCAATGCCGATCACCAGGCGCATGGGGAGGTGCCTGACTTTTTGCGTCACCTTGCTCATCGAGGCTCCAAAAGCTCAAGCAGCAGTTGCCGATGCGCATCCTGTAACTGCACCAGCGCTATGGAAGGGTTGCCCCTGGATAGCATTGACGAGCTCAGCCATAGCAGTGCGGGAGCGAGCGCCAGCGGGAAAAAGTGCTCGGTCAAGACGCCCGGACGAATGATGCCCCGTTCTATGTTGCGTTGGATGATGAGCTGCGCCCGCTCTTTCAGTCCGTGAGCAACTTCGTTGTGCCAACGCTGCACCAGCTCTGGTGTTCTGGCGCTTTCGGCCAGAAGCAGCCGGTAAATCGACATCGTGGCAGGGGAGCTAAAGGTCGCGTATAGGCGATCCAGGTAGACATCTACCAGCTCTGGCAACGTCAGATCTTCATCCGGGAGCCAGCCCTGGAAATCGCAAATCTGCTTTGTCGTGCGTTCGAGCAAGGCATGAAAAATTTCTTCCTTGCTTTTGAAGTGGGCGTAGATACCAGCCTTGGACAAGCCTGCGCATTCCGCCAGGCGCTCCATTGACACGGCGTTGTACGTCCGATCCGCGAATTCGACCAAGGCCGCGTCGAGTATTTCTTCTTTTCTGGCGGCAGAGGACAGGTAGCGGCGCTTGTCGGGCGCGTCATCTTTCTTGGGTAGCATTCAAAGGCTCTGTTCAAAGATCTGAGGGGTGTTCCCACGGGCCGGTCACCGGCTCTACCAGAAATCAGGGCCTTCCTTGAACCCAAGCCGGCAGCTCGAATTGATCTGCGTCAATGACCGACGAGCCCGCTGATTGCGGTTCCCGGATTGTAACGTATAATTAAAAACAACCGTCCAGTCGTTTGTTTTCAAATTTCACGATGCAAGCCAACTCAGAGGCGCGAACGAACCCGGCACATTGGGATGTGACACAGGAAGAGCACCTCATCAACCAGCCAGGGGACACGGGGATGCACATATCAACAAGGAGATGAAGTGGGCTTGACAGCACTTGCAAGCAGGAAAGGAAGGCCTGCGGACATCGGCCACGAACTCCGCATTGCGTGGGTGGCAGCTATCCCCTCCTCTGCAACCAGCCCCTCTTCAGCCCGATACCCGTACGGAACGTGACCATGCCCCCAGCTTCCCTGTTGTTTCCTGCGTTCAGCTTGCGCACTGCCTCGTTGGCCCTGAGCGCCGTCGTCTTGACCGGCTGCATGTCGCTCGCTCCGGCGCCAGACACCCCGCCGCTGCCCGTGCCCGAAGCCTGGCCTGCGCATCTTGGATCAGGCACCGACGGCGCCCACGCGGGAGAGCTTGCCTGGCAGGCGTACTTCACCGACCCCCTGCTGCAACGCCTCATCGAGACCGCGCTGGAGAACAACCGCGACCTGCGCTTGGCCGCGCTGCGCGTCGAGGAAGCCAGCGCCACATTCCGCATTCAGCGCTCGGATCGTTTTCCTGCCGTGGGCGTGGGCGCCCAAGGTGGACGCGCGCGCGTCCCTGGCGATCTGAACATGTCGGGCCGATCGCAGGTGGGCGGCGAATATCGGGCCGAGGTGGGTTTGAGCACCTGGGAGCTGGATCTGTGGGGCCGGGTCCGCAACCTGGAAGACGCCGCCCTGCAAAGCTGGCTGGCTTCCGACGCGGCCCGCCAGGCCGTCCACCTGGCGCTGATCGCCCAGGTGGCCGACGGTTATCTTGGCTTGCGCGAGATAGACGAACGCGTGGCTATCGCCCGTCAAACCGTCGCGACCCGCGAGGAGTCCTATCGCATTTTCCGGCGCCGCGTTGAAGTCGGCTCGACCTCGAAGCTGGACCTCACTCAAGTCCAAACTTTGCTGAACCAGGCTCAGGCGCTGCTAACCCAGCTTGAGCAAGCCCGCGCCACGCAACGGCATGCGCTGGCGATGCTGGTGGGCGCCGATCCTGGCCCGCTGCCCACCAAGGTGCCCTTCGATGAAACGACGGTGCTGGCTGAGCTGCGGGCCGGTCTGCCTTCGGAGCTGCTGGTCAGTCGCCCGGACATCATTGCCGCCGAACACCAATTGCGTGCCAGCGATGCCCACATCGGCGCGGCCCGCGCGGCGTTCTTGCCGCGCATTGCGCTGACTGGCAGCTTCGGCACGGCCAGCTCCGACTTGAATGGCTTGTTCGATTCCGGCAGTCGCGCCTGGACCTTCATGCCCACCCTGTCACTGCCCATCTTCGATGGCGGGCGCCGACGCGCCAATCTGGAACTGAGCGAAGTGCGCCGCGACATCGCCGTCGCCGGTTACGAAAAAACCATTCAAACAGCCTTCCGCGAGGTGGCCGATGCGCTGAGCGCAAAGCACTGGCTGGCTGAGCAGTTGACGATCCAGAGAGCCAACCTGGAAGCGCAAAGCGAACGCGCACGGCTGGCCCAGTTGCGCTACGACAACGGCTCGGCCGCCTTCCTGGAGGTGCTGGATGCCCAACGCGATCTGCTGGGTGCCCAGCAACAACTGGTACAGGCGCGCCGCGCGCTGCTGTCCAGCCAGGTGGCGCTGTATGCCGCGCTCGGCGGCGGCACCCTCGCTGCAACCGACGGGGCGCAGGGTGCGACCTCGACGCCCGCTCCCACCCCATCAATCCGTTAAGGCACGCCGAACCCATGACCTTCTCACCCTCTCTCAAGAAAAAACTCCTGGTCGCTGCCGCCGCAGCGGTTGTTGTCGCGCTGGCCTGGTGGGGCTGGACGAAATTTGCCGACACCGGCCCCGGCGAAGGATTCGTCAACGGCAATGGCCGCATCGAAGCCACCGAGATCGACATCGCCACCAAGCTTCCCGGACGTATCGAAGACATCCTTGTACGTGAAGGCGATTTCGTCGCAGCGGGCCAGCCGCTGGCCAGGATGCAACTGGAAACGCTTGAGGCGCAGCGCGACGAAGCCTTCGCCATGCGTGAACAGGCCGAGCATTCTGTGACCGCAGCACAGGCCCAGGTGGCGCTGCGTGAAGCCGACGTGGTTGCGGCGCAGGCACTCGTCGGTCAGCGCGAGTCGGAGCTCGATGCCGCGCAACGGCGGCTGAAACGTTCGCAGACATTGTCCCAAGAAGGCGCCGCCTCGATACAAGAATTGGACGATGACCGGGCGCGCGTGCGGGGCGCACAGGCGACGCTCGCGGCCAGCAAAGCACAGACCGCCGCTGCCCGCGCCGCGGTCGAGGCCGCCAAAGCGCAGTTGGTCGGCGCAAGGTCCAGCGTGTCCGCTGCCACGGCCAGTATCAATCGCATCGAAGCCGATATCCGCGACAGCGAACTGCGCTCGCCGCGTGACGGTCGGGTGCAGGTGCGCGTGGCGCAACCCGGCGAGGTGCTGGGTTCGGGCGGACGCGTCTTGAACCTGATCGACCTGTCGGACGTATACCTCACCTTCTTCTTGCCCGAGACCGTGGCCGGGCGTGTCGGGCTCGGCTCCGAGGTACGCATCGTTCTGGATGCCGCGCCGGAGTACGTGATACCAGCCACCGTTTCCTTCGTCGCCAGCGCGGCGCAGTTCACCCCCAAAACGGTGGAAACCGCCAGCGAACGGCAGAAACTGATGTTTCGCGTGCGTGCGCAGATTTCGCAGGAGTTGCTGCGTGAGCACCTCAATCAGGTCAAGACCGGGTTGCCTGGCGTGGCCTGGATCAAACTCGACGCCAATGCCGAGTGGCCTCAAAACCTCTCCGTTCGCGTGCCGGAGTAAGGTATGAGCCACAGTGCGAGTGCGCAGCCCACGACCGTTGCAAGCGTCCGTCAGGTGCGCTTGCGTTACGGCGACGTCATCGCCCTGGATGGCATCGATCTGGACATTCCCGCCGGACGGATGGTCGGCCTGATCGGCCCCGACGGCGTGGGCAAATCCAGTCTGCTCTCATTGCTGGCGGGTGTGCGCATCATCCAGGAGGGCACGGTCGAGGTGCTGGGTGGCGACATGGCCAGCAAGGCCCATCGCAATAAAGTGTGCCCGCGCATCGCCTACATGCCGCAGGGACTGGGCAAAAACCTGTATCCGACGCTCTCGGTCGAGGAGAATCTGCAATTCTTCGCGCGCCTGTTCGGTCATGGCGCCGCAGAGCGCCGCCAGCGGATCGATGAGCTCACCCAGGCCACTGGCCTGTTCAAATTCCTGGAGCGCCCGGCAGGCAAGCTGTCCGGGGGCATGAAGCAAAAACTCGGCCTGTGCTGCGCGCTGATTCATGACCCGGATTTTCTGATTCTCGATGAGCCGACGACTGGCGTGGACCCGCTGGCGCGCGCGCAGTTCTGGGATCTGATTGACCGTATCCGCGCCGATCGCCCCGGCATGAGCGTGATCGTGGCCACGGCCTACATGGATGAGGCCCAGCGCTTCGACTGGCTGGCCGCCATCGACGACGGCAAGGTCCTCGCCACCGGCACGCCGAAGGAATTGCTGGCAAGAACAGGCAGCCCGAACCTGGAAGAGGCATTCATCCGCCTGCTCCCGGAAGAGAAAAAGCGCGGACACCAAGCGGTAGTCATTCCCCCCTTGTCGGATGGCGGCGCGGACGATATCGCCATCGAGGCCGAGGGGCTGACCATGCGCTTTGGCGACTTCGTTGCCGTCGATAGCGTGTCCTTCCGCATCCGGCGCGGTGAAATCTTCGGCTTCCTCGGCTCCAACGGGTGCGGCAAGTCCACGACGATGAAGATGCTTACCGGCCTGTTGCCGGCGAGCGAGGGTCGGGCCTGGCTGTTCGGCCATGAAGTGGACCCGCATGATCTGGACACCCGCCGCCGCGTCGGCTACATGTCCCAAGCGTTCTCGCTCTACAGCGAAATCACGGTACGCCAGAACCTGGAGTTGCACGCCAAACTCTTCAGTGTGTCCCCGGAGGACATTCCTGCTCGCGTCGATGAGATGGTGGAGCGCTTCGGGCTGGTGGACGTCATCGACAGCCTGCCGGCCAGTCTGCCTCTGGGCATACGCCAACGCCTGTCGCTGGCGGTCGCCATGGTGCACAAGCCAGAACTGCTGATTCTGGACGAACCGACTTCGGGCGTCGACCCGGTGGCGCGCGATGCGTTCTGGCGACTGCTCATCGAGCTGTCGCGGCGTGACCGGGTGACGGTCTTCATTTCCACCCACTTCATGAACGAGGCAGAGCGCTGCGACCGCATGTCGATGATGCATGCGGGCAAGGTGCTCGACAGCGACGTGCCCGCCAGACTGGTCGAGAAGCGCGGCGCCAAAACCCTTGAAGAGGCCTTCATCGGCTACCTCGTCGAAGCCGAGGGCGGCACGGCGGCGCCGGCCAGCCAGCCCGGGGCCGCCGATCACGAGGAGCAACCATCGGCGGCGACCGCTGAACACGGCGGGCACGGCTCTGGCGGTTTCAGTCTGCAGCGCATGTTCAGCTATCTGTGGCGCGAGACGCTGGAATTGCAGCGGGACCCGGTACGCGCCACGCTGGCGCTGGGCGGTTCGCTGCTGCTGATGTTCGTGATCGGCTTCGGCATCACCATGGACGTCGAGGACCTGAGCTATGCGGTGCTCGATCGCGACCAGACCACGCTCAGCCAGAGCTACACGCTGAACCTGGCCGGCTCGCGCTACTTCACCGAGCACGCGCCGATCGTAGACTACGACGATCTCGACCGGCGGATGCGTAGCGGCGAACTGTCGCTGGCCATTGAGATCCCCCCTGGCTTCAGCCGCGACGTGTTGCGGGGCCAGAACGTGCAGATCGGCGCCTGGCTCGACGGCGCCATGCCGCAACGCGCGGAAACCGTGCAGGGCTACGTTCAAGGCATGCACCAGCACTGGCTACTCGTACAGGCCAGCGAACGCAGCGGCGCCAGCGCCGCAGGCAATGCGAGCGTCGAGACGCGCTTTCGCTACAACCCCGATGTCAAGAGTCTGCCAGCCATGGTGCCGGCGGTGATCCCTCTGCTGCTGCTCATGCTGCCGGCCATGCTGACTGCGCTGGCGGTGGTGCGCGAGAAAGAAACCGGGTCGATCACCAATCTGTACGTGACGCCGGTCACGCGCATCGAGTTCCTGCTCGGCAAGCAACTGCCCTATGTCGGCCTGGCCATGGTGAACTTCCTGCTGATGACGCTGCTCGCGGTCACCATCTTTGGCGTTCCGGTCAAGGGCAGCTTTTTCACCCTGGCGCTGGCTGCGCTGATCTTCTCCTTCGCCGCGACAGGCATGGGGCTGCTGGCCTCGGCCGTCACACGCAGCCAGATCGCCGCCATGTTCTTTGCCATGATCGGCACGCTCATACCGGCCACCCAGTTTGCAGGTCTGATCGATCCGGTGTCTTCGCTCGAGGGCTCCAGCAAGTTCATCGGGCAGATCTATCCCGCCACGCACATGATCTCCATCAGCCGTGGCGTTTTCAGCAAATCACTCGGCCTGGCCGACCTGACGGGGCCGCTGTGGTCGATGCTCTTGTCGGTCCCGGTCATTCTCGGCGCCGCCGTTTTGCTACTCAAGAAGCAGGAGCGCTGAGATGCGCAGAAGAAACCTGGCCAACATCTACGACCTGGGTGTCAAGGAGCTGTGGAGTCTTTGGCGCGATCCGATGATGCTCGTGCTCATCCTCTATGTGTTCACCGCATCGGTCTACACCTCAGCGACCTCCATGCCGGAGACGCTGCACAACGCGCCCATCGCCATCATCGACGAGGATAATTCGGCCCTGTCCCAGCGGATTGCTTCGGCCTTCTACCCCCCGCAGTTCACCCAGCCGGCCATGATCGACTATAGAGACGTGGACCCGGGCATGGACGCGGGGCTGTACACCTTCGCCCTGGTTATTCCGCCCAACTTCCAGCGTGACGTGCTGGCGGGGCGATCGCCCGCCGCGCAGCTCAATGTCGATGCCACCCGAATGAGTCAAGCCTTCACCGGCAGTGGCTATATCCAGCAGATCTTCACCGGTGAAGTCAATGAGTTCGTCAAGCGTTACCGCGGCACCGACGCGCCACCCGTGGATCTGGCCTTGCGCGCACGCTTCAACCCCGCACTGGACAAGGCCTGGTTCGGCTCGGTGGTGCAGATCATCAACCACATCACGCTGTTGTCCATCATCCTCACCGGCGCGGCGCTGATCCGGGAGCGCGAGCACGGCACTATCGAGCATCTGCTGGTGATGCCGGTCACGCCCGCGCAGATCATGCTCTCCAAGGTCTGGTCGATGGCCCTGGTCGTGCTGATCGCCTCCTTCCTGTCCCTCAATCTCATGGTGCGCGGCGTCCTGGGCGTTCCCGTCGAGGGTTCCATTGCGCTGTTCTTCGCTGGCGCGGCGCTCAGTCTGTTCGCCACCACCTCGATGGGCATCTTCATCGCCACCCTGGCGCGCAACATGCCCCAATTCGGCATGTTGATGATGCTCACCATCATGCCGCTGCAGATGCTCTCGGGTGGCACCACGCCACGCGAAAGCATGCCCGAGATAGTGCAGAACATCATGCTGATCGCACCCACCACCCATTTCGTGGAACTGAGCCAGGCTATCCTCTACCGGGGCGCCGGCCTGGAGACGGTGTGGCAGCCCTTCCTGGCGCTGGCACTGATCGGCACAGTTCTGTTTTTCCTGTCGTTAGCACGCTTTCGCAAAACGATCGGCCAGATGGCCTGATCGTTTGACCGCCCGAGTGGGCACTCAACCCAGTAAGGAGTTTGACCATGAGCAATGAAACCATCCCTCTCAACCTGTTCAAGGCGAACCTGGAACTGCAGTTGCGTCTCCAGCGCCTGGTGCAGGAAAACGGCCAGCAATGGTTGGAGAACGCCACGCGCGCGGGCAAAGACGGCATTGCCGAGTCCGGCGCGGAAATCGAAAGCCTGCTCAAGGCCCAGAACTGGCAGGAACTGGCCACGCTGCCCGCACAAGCCTTCTGGCGTCAGTTTCAGCATCACGTGGGCGGCGCGCAGGCGCTGACACAAGTCGCGATCAAAAACCAGACAAGCTTCACCCAAGGCCTGCAAAAAGCCATTCAAGACTGGCAGAAATCGGTCACGCAGGCCGTAGGCCAGGGCGATGCGGTACTTCCGTTCCAGGATATATTCAAACAGTGGGGGGCCGTGTGGGCCTCGGCCCAGGACAAGGAGGCACCGGGCAAGACCGGTGGCCGCAATGCCGGCTGAACAACGCACCGCCCTGGTCACGGGCGGCAACGGTGGCCTGGGCGCGGCCATCGCCCGAGCCTTGCACGATGCTGGGCATACCGTGCTCGTCATCCACTCGCCAGGCAATGCCAGCATCGGCGCGTGGTTGGAAGCCCAGGCGGGTGAAGGTTACAACTTCATCGCCTACGGCGCGGATGTGGCCGACCATGCCTCCTGCCAGGAGCTGGCCGGCCTCATTCAAGCAGACGGTCACCACATCGACATTCTGGTCAACAACGCGGGCATCACGCGTGATGCTACGTTCCGCAAGCTGAGCTACGCCGATTGGGATGCGGTTCTGCGCGTCAATCTCGACTCCGTTTTCAACGTCACTCGGCCATTCATTGACGGCATGCTCGAAAGGGGCTGGGGCAGGATCATCAACATCTCCTCCATCAACGGCTCGAAGGGGCAGTTCGGCCAAACCAACTACTCCGCCGCGAAAGCCGGGATGCATGGATTCACCAAAGCCCTCGCGCAAGAGGTGGCGCGCAAGGGCGTGACGGTCAACACCGTCTCGCCGGGGTATCTGGATACGAAGATGGTGACGAGCATGTCGGAGGAAGTGGTCAAGCAGGTGGTTGCCGGTATTCCCGTGGGTCGTCTGGGACGGCCTGAGGAAATCGCCGCACTGGTTGCATTCATCGCCAGCGAGTCTGCGGGGTTCATGACCGGCAGCAATGCGTCGATGAATGGTGGCCAGCACATGTACTGAGTGAGGAAGGGCCGGCAAGACGATGTGCCTGCGGCCCCTTTCCATTCAATTTTTCAGTTTCATCATAGAGGGAATGCCCATCGCCATGAATCGAGACACCACGACATCACCAACGGCCGATTGGGGGCAGTTGCTGTGGGACCCGTTGCGACTATCGGCGATGGCAAGCGAGTATGCAGTGGATGCCTGGCAGCGGTCCATTCTGTATGCCGACGTTCGCCGCCAACGCGGCAACCAGTACCAGGAGCATTTGCAGGAGCAGACGCCGAACGTACTCGACTTCGCCTCTGAGGTCATCATGTCCGGGCTGGACCTTCCGCAGCCGGTCAACTATGGCCTCGTACGTATCCTGCCGCCAGCCGACACGCCGAGCGATCCCCACAAGCGACCGTTCGTGGTGGTCGATCCACGCGCGGGCCACGGCCCAGGCATCGGCGGCTTCAAACCCGATAGCGAGGTCGGCGCGGCCCTCAAGGCTGGCCATCCCTGCTACTTCGTAGGCTTTCTGCCCGATCCCGTTCCCGGCCAGACCGTCGAAGACGTCATGCGCGCCGAAGCGGCCTTCGTGCGCAAGGTCGGCGAGCTGCACCCCGACAGCCGCGGCAAGCCTGCGGTCATCGGCAATTGCCAGGCAGGCTGGCAGATCCTGATGGCAGCCGCCGTCTGGCCCGAACTGTTCGGACCGATCATCGTGGCCGGTGCGCCGCTGTCGTACTGGGCGGGCGACATGCCGATGCGCTACGCGGGCGGTCTGACCGGCGGTAGCTGGTTGACGGCATTGACCAGCGATCTGGGCGCCGGCCGCTTCGACGGCGCCTGGCTGGTACAGAACTTCGAGAACCTGGACCCGGCCAATACGCTGTGGAGCAAACAGTACAACCTGTACGCCAAGGTCGACACGGAAGGCCCGCGCTACTTGCAATTCGAGAAGTACTGGGGCGGCCACGTGTTCCTGAACGATGTGGAAATACAGTACATCGTCGATAACCTGTTCATCGGCAACAAACTGAGTACGGCGCAGCTGGTGACGTCTGATGGCGTGCGCATCGACCTGCGCAATATTCGCTCGCCGATCGTGGTGTTCTGCTCCTATGGGGACAACATCACGCCACCGCCCCAGGCCCTGGGCTGGATCACCGATCTGTACCGCAACGATCTGGACGTGATGGGGCATGACCAGACCATCGTCTACGCCACCCATGACAGCATCGGGCATCTGGGTATCTTCGTCTCCGGCAGCGTCGGGCGTAAAGAGCACCAGGAGTTCGCCGCCAACATCGACGTCATCGACGTGCTGCCGGCCGGTATCCACCGCATGCTGGTCGATGAAAATCCCGACGGGTCGCAGGAAGGCGAGCCGACCGGGAACGCCTACCTGACTCGGATCCAGCGCAGCAACATCGATGAAGTCCGTGAGATCGTCCGTCCCGACCCTGAGAACGATCGCCGGTTCGCCGCCGTTGCGCGGATCTCCGAGGTCAACCTGGCTTGCTACCGCAGCTTCGTGCAGCCATGGATGCGTGCCCTGGTCACGGACCAGGGTGCGAAGTGGCTGGAGCCGCTGCATCCGCTGCGCATGGGCTATGAATTGTGGTCTGACAGGCATCCGCTCGCCGCCGCAGTACATGAGGCTGCGCAACACGTGCGCGACCATCGTCAGCCCGTCTCCGAGGCCAACCCTTTCCTGCAACTGCAGGCGCAGTTTTCCGCCGCCGTCGAACAGATGCTGGATCAATTCCGTGATTGCCGCGACCAGATCTACGCACAGGCGTTTGACACGCTGTACAGCCTGCCGCTGGTGCAGGCCATGACTGGACAGAGCCTGCACGACGATGCACCGCCGCGACCCCATCCCAGCGAGACGCCCGAGCATCGCCAGTATCTGGCGCAAGAGTTGACACGGCTCGAAGCGGATATTCACAGCGGCGGGATCACCGAAGCCTCCATACGGGCGCTGTTCTTTGTGCTTGCAGCGCGTGGCGAGGCCGACGGGCGGCACTTCCGGCACGCAGAGGAAGTCGCGCGCCCCCATTTGGCAAACGACTTCGACATGCAGGTCTTTCGCCACCTCGTTCGTCGGCAGGCTTTGCTCATGAGGCTCGACGAGGACGCCACGGTGTCCGCCATCCCCGGATTGCTCAACGGCATAGCGCCCGATGACATCCGCCAGGTGGCGGGAATGATCGTGCAAGTGATTGGCAGCGGCGGTGTGCTGTCCGCACAAGAACAAGCCAGGCTGGAACAGGTTTCTACCTTGTTCGAGCAGGCCGAGCGCCAAGCGCAGGCGGCTTCGGCGCCCGCCGTGACAAGTCCCGCCACTGATACCTCCGCTACGGTCGTGGACGCGAAGTCGACAACCGCCATGCCACGCTCTGCCAGTGGCACATCCGCTGCGGTCGAGGATGCGAATGCGGCGCCAGCCATGCCGAGCTCCGCCAGTGACACCTCCGCTCCGGCCATAAACACGACCTCCAAGACATCCTCTCCAAAGCCTAAGGCGCCTCAGAAGAAAACTGCTGCGCAGAAAACTGTGTCCAAGACGCCAGCCGCCCCGCGGACAAGTCAAACACGGCGAGGGAAAGGCAAATGACGACGTCCTCCGCACCGGTCGATGGCGCCGCCGACGCATTGCAGGTTCTGCGCAACCGCACCTTCGACGAGATCGCCATCGGCGACAGCGCCAGCCTCGAACGCACGTTTTCGCCGCAAGACATCCACATGTTCGCGCTGCAATCGGGCGATGTGGATCCGGAATCTTCGGTGTCTTCGCCCTCGCGGGACACCACGGAGGCCATTTGTGCAAACGTCCTGATCTCGGCTGTGCTGGGAACACGCCTGCCGGGGCCTGGAACCCAATATGTCAGCCAGAACCTGCGCTTGCTCGGAGCCGTTCGGCCCGGCGACAGGCTGACCGTGCAGATGCAGGTGAGCAGCAAGGACACGGCCACCCATCACGTCACGCTGGACTGCACCTGCACCAGCCAGGAGGGGGTGGCGATTTTCCAAGGCCAGGTAGAGGTCGTAGCGCCCACTGAGCGCATTGAAAGAACGCGCACGGCGTTGCCGGAAATCCATCCGGATGCGCAGGGCCGCACAGGCCTGCAGCACCTGCTGGCGCATGTCGCGCACTTGCAACCGATTCGGGTAGCCGTCGTCCATCCGTGCGATGTCCCCAGCCTGTCCGCTGCGCTTGAAGCGCGCCACGCGGGGTTGATCGAGCCGGTGCTGGTCGGGCCACGAGGGCGGCTCGAAGCAGTCGCCACCGAGGCCGGGCTGGATCTGGCCGACGTCGCCATTGTGGACGTCCCGCACAGCCACGCCGCTGCGCAGCAAGCCGTCGCCTTGGCAGCCGCAGGTGAAGTCGAAGCCCTGATGAAAGGGAGCCTGCACACCGACGAGCTGATGTCCGCGCTGGTTTCGGCAGCAGCGGGGTTGCGCACCAAGCGCCGGGTCAGCCATTGCTTCCTGTTGCAGACACCGGCCTATCCGCGCCCGTTCATCGTCACCGATGCAGCGATCAATATCGCCCCGAATCTGGAACAGAAGGCAGACATCATCCGCAACGCCATCGAGCTGGCACAGGTGATCGGCGTGCGCGAACCCAAGGTCGCAATCCTGGCCGCAGTCGAGACGGTCAGCCCGACGATGACGGCCACGCTCGACGCGGCGGCGCTGTGCAAGATGGCCGATCGCGGCCAGATCACTGGCGGCCTGCTCGACGGGCCGTTGGCCTTCGACAACGCGATCTCCATCGCCGCTGCGCGCACCAAGGGGATCGTCTCCGAGGTCGCCGGGCAGGCCGACATCCTTGTCGTGCCTGACCTGGAGAGCGGCAACATGCTTGCCAAGCAGTTGATATTCCTGGGCGGCGCAGCCAGCGCCGGAATCGTCCTCGGAGCGAAAGTGCCGGTCATTCTGACCAGCCGCGCCGACTCGCGCGATACACGCATCGCCTCATGCGCGATTGCACTGATGCTGGCGCACCACTATCGGCTGTCACCCCCGTGAATCGACTTATCAGCAACGTATCCACCCCATTGGAGGAAACACTATGAAGTACTCATTTTCTGGCCGCGTAGCCCTGGTCACCGGTGCAGGATCCGGCATTGGCGAGGCCATCGCGCGACTTCTTGCGAGTAACGGCGTGAGTGTCGTCGTCTCGGATGTCAGCGCCGACAATGCGCAGCGCGTCGCCAAGCTCATCAGCGCCGATGGCGGCCAAGCCGTGGCCAATGTGGCCGACGTGGCACGCATCGATGAGGTCCAGGCTGCCGTGGCCTGCGCGGTCGATACGTTCGGCGACCTTCATTTTGCCGTCAACAACGCCGGTATCGGTGGCGACCAGAGCCCGGCGGGAGAACTGGACCCTGCCGCCTGGCGCCGGGTGATCGATGTCAACCTGAACGGCGTGTTCTATGGCCTGCGCCATCAGATTCCCGCCATCCTGCGCTCGGGAGGCGGCGCCATCGTCAACGTCTCCTCCATCCTGGGGGTGGTGGGCGACGCAGCGAACCCTGCGTACGTCGCAGCCAAACATGGCGTGACCGGGCTGACCCGCTCGGCAGGACTGGCCTATGCGTCCAAGGGAATCCGGATCAATTCGATTCATCCCGGTTACGTGCGTACGCCCATCCTGGATTTCCTGGATGAATCGGCCCTCCAGAAGGCCGTTGACCTGCATCCGATCGGTCGTCTGGGTACATCGGACGAAATCGCCCATGCCGTGGCGTTTTTGCTGTCGGAAGGAAGCAGCTTCCTTGTGGGCACCCAGCTCATCGCCGATGGCGGCTACACGGCGCGCTGAGTCTGAAGACGATGAGACAGCAGACACCCCCGCACACCTCGGCGAAGTCGCGCGGACGGCGCGCAGAGAGGACGACCTGATGGACGTCACCATGGCCCGCTCCGGGCGCCGCGAACACGGACTGATCCTTGTGCTGAACTGCGGTTCATCCAGCATCAAGTTTGCGGTGTTCGATTCCTCGGCCGCGCCACTGCCGCGTCAGGCATTGTGGAATGGCAAGGTGCAGGGAATCGGCGGCGCCAACCCGGATTTCGGAGAGACCGGAGTTGCGCCGTTCTCGATCGAACTGGACACGGCACATCCGTATCGCGCCGCACTGCGCATCATCCGCGATCGCGTCAGTCAGCGGCTCGACGGCCGCCGGATAGGTGCGGTCGCTCATCGGATCGTCCACGGTGGCAGCAGGTATTTCGAGCCAGTGCGGGTGGACGCCCAGGTGCTCACCGATCTGCAGGGATACATCCCGCTGGCGCCACTGCACCAGCCGTTCGCGCTGGAAGCCATCGATATTCTGCTGCGCGAACAGCCGGAGCTGCCTCAGGTGGCCTGCTTCGACACCGGCTTCCATCACACCATCCCCAAGCTCGAGCAGCTCCTGCCGTTGCCCTACGCCGCATGGGAGCGCGGTCTGCGCCGGTACGGATTTCACGGCCTGTCGTATGAGTACATGGCTGAGGCTTTGCCCGAACGCCATGGCGACGCGGCGCGCAGGCGCACCATCGTTGCCCACCTGGGCAGTGGCGCCAGCCTGTGTGCTATGCAAGGACTCAAAAGCGTGGCCACCACCATGGGTTTCTCCGCGCTTGACGGGCTGATGATGGGCACCCGCACCGGTGCGCTCGATCCAGGCGCCGTGCTCTACCTGATGGAGATCGAGAAGCTTTCACTGGAACAAGTGGGGCGTGTCCTCTATCACGAGTCCGGTCTGCTCGGCGTTTCGGGAATCTCGGCCGAGCCGCGCGTCATTGTCCGGCACGAGAACGATGCAGGCGAAACGGGGGAGCGAGCGCGCTTGGCACTGGCCCTTTACGTGCGACGCATCGTGCGCGAGATCGGGGCCCTGGTCGCCGTGCTGGGCGGTCTGGACATGTTGGTGTTCACGGCGGGTGTCGGTGAACACAATGCGTTCATTCGCGAGCGCATCTGTGCGGCGCTGGGCTTTCTGGGCATTGCCCTGGATACCGACGCCAACGCCCGCCACGCGGCGAAGATTTCCAGCGACCACAGCCAGGTCATCGTGGCGGTCGAGCCCACCAACGAAGAGTGGATAGCCGCCAGCCACGCACTGTCCTGCCTGGACAGGGAGAAGGTGCGATGAAGATCGATGCCTTCCATGGATTCACGCTCGCCATCGTGCTGTTGTTCGTGGGCAAGGGCCTGGTTGCGCGTTGGGGCATCTTGCGTCGATACAGCATCCCGGAATCCCTGGTGGGCGGCCTGGCCTGCGCCCTGGTTGTCTTCGCCCTGTACTACGGTGCGGGGATCGTCGTCAGTTTCGATCTCGAAGCGCGTGACGCGCTGCTGCTGTACTTCTTTGCGGCCATTGGCCTGAGTACCGACGCCCGCACGCTGCGCCATGGTGGGCGGCCCTTGCTGATCCTGTCGGGGTTGGCCATCGGGTTCATGGTGCTGCAGAACCTGGCCGGGATGGAGATGGCACGCGCCTTCGGCCTGGATCCGCGCGCCGGGCTGATGGTGGGATCGATTTCCCTGACCGGAGGCGTGGGCACCACCTTGGCCTGGTCCGATCACTTCGTTCAAAACCTCGGCATTGCGCAAGCGCAGGAACTGGGATTGGCAGCGAACATGATCGGCCTGATCGCGGCCTGCACCATCGGTGGCCCGATCGCAAGCCTACTCATGCGCAGATATCAACTTCGAGCCTCCGGGGACAGCACACTGGAGATTGGCACGCTGCACAGCGATGAACAGCATGCCCGTCTGGACTACTACGGTGTGCTATTGGCATTGCTCTGGCTCAACTTAGCCTTGATGTTGGGCTCCGGAGTCAATGCCTTGGTCGCGCTTACCCCTGTCACGCTACCCGCCTTTGTGGGCTGCCTGCTGGCCGGCATTCTCCTGCGCATGATTGGCGACTGGATGAGGCCGAGTGGGCGCGGGCGTCTATGGAACTGGCCGAGCATGCAGCCGGGCATCGCTTTGATCTCCGACATGTCATTGGGCCTGTTTCTGACCATGGCGCTGATGGGCCTCAGACTCTGGGAGCTGCAGCCTGTGCTTGCCTTCATCACCGTGGCAATGCTGGTGCAGATCATCCTGGTCATCGCATTCGTGCTTCTGATCGTTTTTCGGGCAATGGGCAGGGATTACCAAGCCGCAGTGATGTGCGCCGGTTTCGGCGGAATCGCGCTGGGCTCTACCGCCACCGCCATCGCCAACATGACGGCGATCACTCGGGAGCATGGCGCTGCGCGCGAGGCGTTCATTGTGGTGCCCCTGGTGTGCGGGTTCGTCATCGACATTGCGAACGCGCTGGTGATCAGCCTGATGGCCGGTTAAGACGAAAGAATTAACGGAATGCGCCGGCAGGCGGAGACATCTCTAGCACGCTGGCACGGTGTCATCGCAAAAGCGCTGATGACATGAGTGCCGGTGTGCATGAACACAAGCGAGCACAACTACCCCCGTGTTCAAACGAGGGCGCTCCATCTATTTGAATAGCAATTGAGGTAATGCGTTTTGACAAAAAATAAGAAAGGTAATACTTCATCGACAATCGTTCCGGCACTGGATATGCAAGCGCATATGGCTTGGGCCCAGGCTTGGTCCTCAATTTCACCTGAATCGTCGCTGTTGGCTTGGACTGATTGGGCAAGCCATTTAGCGAACAGCCCCGGAAAGCAATCGGAGCTTTTGGCTTTTGCAGGCTCCTTGTCTGAGCAATGGATGTCTCTGCTGAAAAAGAGCTTGGTCAGTCCGGACCAGGAAGTTGCATCTCCTGAACCGTCACCTACCAATGACCGTCGTTTCAACGATCCGGCATGGGATCAATGGCCCTACAACCTTTTCCGCAGTTCCTTTCTTATTCAATCCAAATGGTGGGAGCAAGCCACGCAAGGTGTATGGGGTGTTGATCCACAACACGAACGCCTATTGGCGTTTGGCGCAAAGCAATGGCTGGAAATGGTATCGCCGACCAATTCTGCGCTTTTTAACCCCGTTGTCCTGAAAAAAACGATAGAAGAACAAGGCGCCAACCTGGCGCGTGGCATGTCCAACTTTCTCGATGACCTGCGCCGACAACTATCCGGTGAGCCTCCTGCGGGAACCGAGAACTTCGTCGTTGGGCGCGACGTGGCGGTGACGGAAGGAAAAGTCGTACTGAGGAATCAATTAATCGAGTTGATTCAATACACGCCCACTACCGAGAAAGTCCATCCTGAGCCGATACTGATCATTCCTGCCTGGATCATGAAGTACTACGTACTCGATCTATCTCCCCATAACTCGCTGATACGGTATCTGGTTGCGCAAGGCCATACGGTTTTTTGCATCTCCTGGAAAAATCCGGATGCTGGTGATCGAGACTTGGGCATGGATGAGTATCTTGAGTTCGGCTTGCGTGCGGCGCTGGACGCCGTGACATCCATCGTCCCCGAGCAGGGAATCCACGCGGCTGGTTATTGCCTGGGCGGAACGCTACTGGCCATTGGTGCTTCAGCCATGGCGCGTGATGGCGATACGCGGCTGGTGTCGGTAAGCCTGCTTGCCGCACAGACGGACTTCAGCGAACCGGGCGAGCTGAGTCTTTTCATCAACGAGAGTCAAGTGGCGCTGTTGGAAGCCAGCATGGCTCAAACCGGTTATTTGACCTCCGACCAGATGAGCGGAGCTTTTCAGCTACTGCGCTCCTACGATCTCATATGGTCTCGCATGATTGACGAATACCTATTGGGCGATCGCCGGCCAATGACCGACCTGATGGCTTGGAATGCCGATGGGACTCGCCTGCCCGCGAAGATGCATTCGCAGTATCTCCGACGCCTTTACCTGAATAACGATCTCAGCGCGGGGCGTTATCCCGTCACGGGTCGCCCCGTTTCAGTGGGAGACATCGCTGTGCCGGTGTTTTGCGTCGGCACTGCCTCGGATCATATTGCGCCTTGGCGCTCGGTTTACAAGCTGCATCTCCTGTCTTCGGCCGAGCTGACTTTCGTGCTGACCACTGGAGGACACAACGGCGGCATCGTCAGCGAGCCCGGCCGAGGTAAGCGCCAATATCAAATCCATACCCGCGCGGCCGGTGATGGATACATGGCGCCGGACGAGTGGCAAGCCACTGCACAGACGCATCTAGATTCGTGGTGGCCGGCATGGTCAGCATGGCTTCGAGAGCGCTCTGGTGAAGGTGTTGCGCCTCCGCTCATGGGGGCCGAATCCCGTGGATATCCCACTATTTGCGACGCCCCGGGGAAATATGTACGCAGCTGAATACGCGCATACCGCGTCCGCTATTGCGACACGCTATGCGCAATATCTATTCGACACCCCACCTACTTTGATAACTGGAGACATTCATGTACTCAAGACTGCTGGTTCCGCTCGACGGAAGTTCTACCGCCAATTTGGCCCTCCACCACGCCGCGGTGCTGGCACGCCTAAGCGGTGCAACCATCATCTTGCTGCACATTATCGAGGAAATGAAGCACAGCAACGGCTTCGAGAGGCCGAGAATTTACCTTGAAGAAGTAAGGCCAGGCTTCCTGGCGGCCGGGCAGAAGCTGCTGGACGAGGCGGCGCTCTGGCTGAGACAGGAAGGCTTGACGGTAGAGACCGTCCTTCTGGAGAGCAAGGGCGAGCGCGTCTCGGTACTTATCGCGCAGCAGGCACTGGCTACCGGATGCGAGCTGGTGGTGCTGGGCACCCACGGACGTCGGGGCGTGGACAGGCTGCTGCTGGGAAGCGATGCCGAGCAGCTCGCTCGGATCGCACCGGTTCCCGTGATGCTGGTACGCCAGCCCCATTCTGTCATTGCTACTGCAACCCCTGGGCACGGTGGCATGCCAGCGTGACGAAAGTTCAGCCCACTGACCTCGCTGAATGGAGGCTCAGAGTCGCAGCTACCTTGCTGCTGCTGTCGCTGAGTGCCTGCGCGCAGGCACAGTCCTGCCACCGTGACAATCCGCTGCGCTCGACCGGAACGCTCAATCTGCGGATCGACAACGACATGTTCGGCGGCATGGGACAGGATCAAGGGTACTCCAACGGGTTTCTCGCCAGTTGGGTTTCCCCCAACCTCGTGGACTATAGCGATGACCCTTGTCTACCGCGTCTCGTCCGTGGGCTGAATCGCTTTCTCACGATGCTCCAACCCCAAGGCTTCGACGAACAGAACATGACCATCGGCTTCGGGCAGATGATGTACACCCCGAACGACAAAACGCGCAGCGATCTCATCAAGGATGATCGTCCTTTCGCGGGCGCCTTGATGTTGAGCCTTGGCTATAACGCGAGGCGGGGCGATACGCTGCGCACTTCGCAACTCCGCGTGGGGGTGGTGGGGCCCTCCTCCCAGGCCAGGCAAGTCCAGAACTGGTGGCATGACACCGTCGGAGTGGACAGATTCAATGGCTGGAGACATCAACTGCGCGACGAACCCGTGCTGCAGTTGCTCCACGAACGCCGAACACGAGTCATCAGGCAAGAAAACGTCAGCGGTTGGGGTTGGGATCTGACCCGCCACTGGGGCGGCAGCTTGGGCAATTTCGCCACCTACGCGAATGTCGGCGGAGAACTGCGCTATGGCCTACGCCTGCCGGACGACTTAGGCACCGCACCGCTGCGCCCGGCTGGAGAAAACACCTCGCCCGTGCGTAAGACCGCTGGCAGCAACTGGAACGGGCACCTGTTCGTGGCACTCGACGGTCGCTGGGTTTTGCACGACATCACGTTGGACGGCAATACGTTCAAGTCCAGTCATAGTGTTGATAAACGGCCATTCGTGGCCGATGTGGGCTATGGCATCGCGATGACTCAGGGCAACTGGCGCATCGCGATAGCCCGCTACCACCGCACCCGCGAATTTCGTGGACAAAAGGAAATCCCGGTCTACGGAACGATCACCGTAGGACGGCGATTCTGATGCAGATCGATTCCTTGAACGCCATGCAAGCCACTCTGTTGCTGTTCATGACAAGAGCCTGGTTGCTTGTGGAGCTACCACGTCGACGCAGTACTGCCAATGCCGTCGTCATTAGCCAGTTGGCAAGGTGAACACAGCGAGCTGAACGATAAGGCACCCGCGCTCGATAAGAGACCAAGGACAACAAATAAGGAGATAAATGGATGCAACGACTCACCCTGGCCCTACCCGGCAATGAAGATCTGGCCCGCGGCATCGCGCAGGCATGCGGCAGCGAAGCCGGCCGCATCGAAACGCGCCGATTCCCCGATGGCGAGAGCTATGTCCGGTTGCATGGCGAACCTGCCGATCGGATCGTGGATGTGATTTGCACGCTGGCCCATCCTGATCCGCAGTTCCTGCTTCTGGCTTTTGCCGCTGACGCGGCGCGCGAACTTGGCGCGCAAGAGGTGAACCTGATCGCACCGTATCTGGCCTACATGCGCCAGGACAAGCGATTCCATGACGGAGAAAGCGTGACGTCGCGGTCCTTCGCACGTCTGGTCTCATCGACCTTCGACAAGCTGCTCACGGTGGATCCGCATCTGCACCGCTATCCGACACTATCAGCGGTCTACACGATCCCCACCATCACCTTGCATGCCGCACCACTGCTGGCCGACTGGATCGCGAATCATGTCGAAGAACCTTTGATCGTGGGCCCCGACGAGGAAAGCGAGCAGTGGGCCGGCGCCATCGCGTCCCGCATCGGCGTACCGCACGCTGTGCTTCGCAAGACACGCCATGGCGATCGCAGCGTGGACATCGATGTTCCCGACCTGTCGATCTGGCGCGGCAGAACGCCGGTGCTTGTGGACGACATCGCATCATCAGGCCGCACGCTCGCCGTCGCGGCGCGCAAGCTCGCCGAGCAAGGAATGCGCAAGCCGGAGTGCGTAGTGGTGCATGCCCTGTTCGCCGAGGATGCCTGGGCCCAATTGACACCGTTGTTTGCCCGAATTACGTCCACCGACGCAGTACCGCATCCGAGCAACCGGATTGGTCTCGCTTCGCTGATTGCCGACGCTCTCTCTAGCGGGAAAACCGATCCGCGAGGCTGATCTTTTTATCGATCCAACTATTTTCAAGGAGACCTGAAATGTCCTCTCAAGCTAACCTCGCAACCGATTGGCGTGCTGGTTACGGGCCCATCGCGCACAGGTCTGAAACCATCGAACGTATGCAGGCCCTAGTGCAACGTCTGGTCGCGCAAAGGCGTATAGCAGACGAAGCCTCGGCCCATGCGCTGCTGGCTGCAGCCGACCGGGTGGCCTGCACGGCCATGAGCGTAGTGGCGCATATGACCTATGCCCGGCGCATCGACCGAAGCGGCTGCCCACTGGGCTCCGATGATTTCAAACAAACGCCCGAAGGCCACACCGGCGGCTCGCTCAACATGGTGCCAGCCTTCGTGGGTTATCTGTTGGCCAACGCGCTGACCGGGACGACACGCGGCTGGCTCATGGGGCAGGGGCACTGCGTGGCCGCGATCGAGGCGGTGAACGCACTGACCGGCGATGTATCCGCCGCCCAGCGTGGACGCTACGACCGCAGCGAGGCGGGCCTGTCGCTCCTGATCGCGGACTTCTACTCCTATGCCATCGATAAGCAGGGTCGGCCCGCGGTACCGCTGGGTAGCCATGCCGGGCCGAACACGGCCGGCGCGATCTCCGAAGGCGGCTATCTGGGGTTCGCCGGGCTGCAGTATGTGCACACGCCGTTGCCGGGAGAAAGCCTGGTGGCATTCCTCAGTGATGGCGCTTTCGAGGAACAACGTGGCTCGGACTGGGCGCCGCGCTGGTGGCGCGCCGAGGACTGCGGCTTCGCCATCCCGGTCATGATTCTCAACGGACGGCGCATCGAGCAGCGCACCCAGATCGTGCAGGAAGGTGGCGCTGCCTGGCTGGCCGAAGACCTGCGCCACAACGGCTTCGATCCCGTCATCGTCGATGGACGCGATCCAGTGGCGATCGCATGGGCCATTGTTGAAGCCGAAGACACGCTGAGCGCCTTCGCTGCACGCTCGGATCGGCGCTATCCGGTCAAGCTGCCTTACGTGATCGCCGAGACGGAGAAAGGTTTTGGCTTCCCGGGCGCGGCGACCAATGCCGCCCACAACCTGCCGCTGAACGGCAATCCGCGCGAGGATGCGCAGGCACGCGAGGCCTTCAACGCAGGGGCTGCGGCGCTGTTCGTGCCTGAGAGCGAACTGGCAAACGCGTTCACCGTCCTGGCGAATCACGGCCAGAGCCAGCGCTCGCGCGAAAGCGAGCACCCCATGGCCCGACGCCATCCAGCGAGCCCTCATCTGCCGATGCCGGCCTGGGTGCCAACCGAGGTGTCGGGCAGCGCCATGTCCGCACTGGACCGTTGGTTCGTGGAGCTAGTGCAGGCAAATCCACAGTTGCGCATCCGGATCGGCAATCCCGATGAACTGGCCAGCAACAAGATGGGTGCCACGCTGGCGCTGCTCAGGCACCGCGTCAACGTGCCCGAACCCGGCGCCCCGGAATCGACGGATGGCTCGGTGGTCACCGCACTCAATGAAGAAGCCGTTGCGGCCGCCGCCCTCGCCAACAAAGGGGGGCTGAACCTGATCGTCAGCTACGAGGCCTTCGCGGTCAAGATGCTTGGATTGATGCGCCAGGAGATCATCTTCGCGCGTCGGCAGAAGGAACTGGGCCAGCCGCCAGGCTGGATCTCCGTCCCGCTGATCGTCACATCCCACACCTGGGAGAACAGCAAGAACGAGCAGTCACACCAGGACCCGACCATTGGCGAAGCATTGCTGGGGGAGATGTCGGACACCGCACGCGTGTTGTTCCCGGTGGATGCCAACACGGCGTGCGCCGCGCTGCGAGCGGTCTACGCCAGCCGGGGCCAAGTGGCTTGTGTTGTGGTCTCCAAGCGCGACACGCCGAATCACTTCAATGCCGCCGCCGCTCAATCGCTGATCGAGCACGGCGCAGCCCATGTAGCCGGCGATCCGGCTACAGCACAACTGCAGTTCGTGGCGATTGGCGCCTACCAGTTGGAGGAAGCGCTCAAAGCCCACGCCCGCCTGGGGCACCATGGGTTTACGTCGTGCGTCACCGTGGCGATCGAGCCCGGCCGTCTGCGCATTCCACGAGACGACCTTGAGGCCGCCTTCGTGCTCGGTGACGAAGCACTGCAAGCGCTCTTCCCGCCTCACCTGCCGCGCGTGTTGATGAGCCATACCCGCCCTGAGCCGATGCTGGGCGTGCTGCGCCGCATTGACAGCGGCCCCTCGAAGACGCGGGCTTTGGGCTACATCAACCGCGGCGGCACACTCGATGTGGCTGGAATGCTGATCGCCAACCGCTGCACCTGGGCGGACGCCATCTATGCGGCTGCGCAAGTGACCGGCTGGAACAGTTCGCAGGTTGCTGCGGCCGCGACCGACGCGCGAATTTCAAGTGGTTCTGACGCGGTCCGCGGCGACCGCGCCGGTTCCTGATTTCACAACCCACCAACAAGAGAGGAGACAAATACATGCTCTCATTGACCAGCCTGGGTGGTGCCGGCACCGTCACCGGCTCCAAGCACCTTATCACCCATGGCAATACCCGCATCCTGATCGACTGCGGACTGTTCCAGGGATTGAAAAACCTGCGCGAACTTAATTGGCAGCGCCTGGCCGTTGAACCCAAGGACATCGATGCGGTCGTACTGACGCATGCGCACCTGGATCATTGTGGGTATCTGCCCCGATTGGTGCTGGACGGGTTCCGCGGGAAGATTTTCTCGACCTCAGCCACGCGAGATGTCGCCGAACTCATCCTGCTCGACAGTGCCTGGTTGCAAGAGAAGGACGCCGAGTTCGCCAATCGAAAAGGATTTTCCAAACACAAGCCAGCCCTTCCGCTGTATCGGGTTCGGGATGCAGAACGTGCGCTCCTGCAGTTCAAACCGGTGCCGCTGCATCAAGAGACGGAATTGCCGGGCAATGCCCGTCTACTGCTGCGCAGCGCTGGTCACATTCTTGGGGCGGCGACGGTTCAGATCGACATTGGCGGCAAGCGTTTGGTGTTCTCCGGCGACCTGGGGCGCTATGACGATGTGGTCATGCCTGATCCTGAACCCGTCACGGCAGCGGACTACATCATCATCGAGTCCACCTATGGCAATCGTCGTCATGACCGTTCCGATGCCGTCGAAGCGCTGGGCGACATCATCGAGCGCACGACTCGCCGCGGAGGCACCGTAGTGATTCCCGCTTTTGCCGTTGGACGCGCGCAGTCGTTGATCTATGACCTATGGCTGTTGCGACAGCGCGGTCGGCTCCGCACCGTGCCCGTCTATCTGGACAGTCCCATGGCCACCAGCGCAACTGCGCTGCTGCACCGCCATGCCGACGACCACAAGCTCGCACAACACGATTTCGAGGCGGCATTCTCAGAAGTCACATACATGCGCGACGTTGAAGAGTCCAAGGCGCTATCGGCGAATCGCTACCCCAAGGTGATTATTTCCGCCAGCGGCATGGCCACCGGTGGCCGCGTGCTGCATCACATAGAAGCGTTTGGCGGCAGTCATCAGAACACGCTGCTGTTCTCTGGATTCCAGGCAGCAGGTACGCGCGGACGCAAGCTGCTTGAGGGCGCTCGCGAAGTCAAAATTCATGGGCGCTGGATGCCGATCAAGGCGGAGGTCGCCGAGCTTGCGATGTTGTCGGCTCATGCCGACAGCGATGAACTGATGCGTTGGCTGGGCGGCTTTACCCGGGCGCCGGAAGGGGTGTTCATTGTTCATGGTGAATCCAATGCCTCCGAGGCGCTGCGCGAACGTATTCAGCGCGAACTCAAATGGCACGCATCGGTGCCCATGCAAAACCAGGAGTTCGCCCTGTGAGTGCCCGCATCACTCCCCAGACACCCGCCTTGCAAGCATTGCGCATGCGACTGCATGCCCAGCATCAACCCGTCGTCTTGATGCGTACCGATTGCCATGTCTGCCGTGCCGAAGGGCTGGCACCGCGGTCACAGGTACTGATCATTGCCGGCGACCGCACTGTGCAAGCGCTACTGTACCAAATCGACAGCGATCTGCTCAAAACCGGACAGATCGCTCTGTCCGAGGCCGCCTGGGATGCCCTGGACATTCATGAGGGCGATCTTGTGCAGGTTCGGCATCCTCCGCTGCTCGAATCGTTGTCGGCCGTGCGTGCGCGAATTCACGGCCACCGACTGCAAACGACGGAGTTGCAGGCGATCGTCCGTGATGTGGTCGATGGTCGCTATACCGATGTCGCACTTTCGGCCTTCCTGACCGCAACGGCGGTACTGCCTCTGGATATGCAAGAGACCATCCATCTCACCCGTGCGATGGTCGATGTCGGAGATCACCTGCAATGGCAGGCTCCGATTGTTGTGGACAAGCATTGCGTGGGCGGATTACCGGGAAATCGCACCACGCCGTTGGTGGTTGCCATCGCCGCAGCCAATGGATTGGTGATGCCCAAGACCTCATCACGCGCCATCACCTCTCCCGCTGGCACCGCGGACACCATGGAAACGCTGGCTCCTGTAGACCTGGACCTGGATACGCTCAGAAAGGTCGTGGAGAAAGAGGGTGGATGCGTGGCGTGGGGCGGCGCGATGCACCTCAGCCCCGCGGACGACATCTTCGTGCGTATTGAGCGTGAACTGGATATCGACACGCAAGGACAACTGATTGCCTCGGTGTTATCCAAGAAGATTGCAGCAGGGGCGACCCACATCGTGATCGATATTCCGGTTGGGCCAACCGCAAAAGTCCGCAGCCGGGAAACTGCCGAGCATCTTGCGCATCACCTTTCGGAAGTCGCCGCGTCATTTGGCCTTGTATTGCGTTGCCTGTTTACAGACGGGAATCAGCCTGTCGGCAGAGGTATCGGCCCGGCGTTGGAGGCGCGCGACGTGTTGGCCGTATTGCGCAACGAGGCGGATGCGCCGCAAGACCTATGTGACCGCGTGGCGTTGGTCGCGGGTGCGGTACTTGAGCTTGGCGGCGTCGCCAAAGAAGGGGATGGAATTCGATTGGCTCACGAGACGATCAGCAGTGGCCGCGCCTGGGAAAAATTTCAGAGGATCTGTGCCGCTCAGGGGGGATTTCGTGAGCCACCCCAAGCTCTTTACGTCGAACCGCTTTTGGCAACCACTTCAGGCCGAGCAGTACACATCGACAACCGTAAGCTGTCCCGTTTAGCCAAATTAGCCGGAGCGCCTGAGAGTCCAGCCGCAGGGATTCAATTGCAAGTGCGCTTAGGTGACGAGGTAACACGCGGACAATCATTGATGTTTTTGCATGCGCAAACCTCTGGAGAGATGGCCTATGCACTCGCATACGTGCATGACATTGGTGACATCGTAAAGATTGAACCTTAGCGCCGTAGATAAACAGGGCTCTTGAATGCTCAGTCAAACACAGCCCGGCCTCTCGTTTGGAAAAGTTGAACGCCTACGACTCGTGCTCAAAGAACATATGCCACATACATCGCTTAAAAGCAGTTTTCAACCTGCATAGCGTGGAGCAAATAGAAGGAGGTCGTCAGCGTCTGAATAGGAACATTGCTCATGGAACTGCGACACCTGCGTTGCTTTATCGTTTTGGCCGAAGAGCTTCATTTCACACGGGCCGCCGAGCGCCTGCATATCGAGCAACCCCCTTTATCTCGCGCCATCAAAGAGCTTGAAGACGAACTGGGGGTGGTACTTTTCGACCGAAATCGCCGTGGAACCGTTCTGACCGCAGCAGGTGCTGCCTTCTTGCAGGATATTCGACGCCTGCTCACCGTCCTGGAGCAGGCACGAGAAAACGCCAAGGCTGTCGCCTCAGGCTTGCGAGGCAGCTTGCGCATTGCAGTGTCCGATGGTGCGATCGATCCTCGACTGTCAGCATTTCTGGTCCGCTGCCGCGCAGAGGAACCGGAGATAGAGATACGCCTATCCGAGGTGCCGTTGGCCGAGCAGCTACGCGGCTTGCGGTCAGGCGACTTCACGATCGGATTCGCGCACACGGCCGAAGTCGGTGACGACATTGTTGCCGAACCCATCTGGCGGGATCCGTTGGTGATCGCCGTGCCAGCTCGGCACGCGCTGCTCGTCCACAAGAAGGTCCCACTTCATGAACTCCGGGGGCATCCGCTTGTCTTGTGCGACCCTCACGCATGCGAGGGGTACTGCCGCGAATTGGGGCGGCTCTTGCAGGTGCTGGAGCACAAGCTGAACATCGTCGAGGAAGTGTCTTCGCTGGACATGATGCTCACGCTGGTCGGTGCAGGATATGGCGTCGGCTTCATGACGGCGACCAAGATTCCGGTCTGCCAATGGCCGGATGTGGTGATTCGTCCCTTGGCGATGGATTCCGCGGTGATCACCACCTACTTGCTTCGGCCTGAAAGCAACAGTTTGTCGGCTTCGCTGGAGCGGTTTATCGCTCGGTTACGCGACTCGTCCGACGGTTGACGGAGTCCTGCCGGCGGACATCCTCAAGGATCGGTTTCGGCACGCAGATTGCGTTCGGTCGCCGTCATCAGTTCAGCCGCGCTTATCCTGAGCGCCGTAGAAATTCTCAGTATGAGAGGCAGTGTGGGCACGTGCTCACCGCGCTCGATCTTGCCCATGTGCGAGCGCGAGATGACTGCCCGAGACGCGAACTCGTCTTGCGCGACTCCCTGAGCGACGCGGGCAGCGCGCACGGCCTGTCCGAAGGCCAACGCCGACTCGGATTCATACGTTGATGTGCCAGTAGGGCGGCCTGGCTGGATTGTTGATTTCTGCATTAGCAGAAGCGTCAAACAATCTTCCAAAATTAACCACGTTATTTTTAACGACGTTAAACTTCACTCTTAACCACGATGTTGGTTCGCCTTCCTGGCCAGATCGCTTCTTGGGGGTCCTCATGCATGCCACCAGCCAGTTTTCTCATTTCAGGCTTGCTATAGCACCCGGGGTGCCGTCCTCATGCCTCTCCACGCTTCTCGCCCTGCAGCGCACGGAAGAGCCGGACACCCCCATCGCCTTCTTTGAAGCCTCGGGTGACGACCTGGTGATCGGCCTTGAAGAAGGCCGCTATGACGCAGGAATATCGCTTCGGCACGTGAGTGCTCCGTTCCTGAGAAGCCAGCCTTTGTGGATCGATAACATGGCTGTCGCCATGCCATTGCGGTCTTCCTTGCTTGGCCGGGCAACGCTCACGACCGCCGAGGTTCTGGACTACCCCGGGTTTCGCTGGCAAGCAGAGACCTGCCCGCTGCTGGATCAGCGGTTGTCCTCCTTCCCGCCGCTGAGCGAGCAGAGCATGCAGCATGTCACTTCGTTTGAGATTTTGGCGCTATGGGTCGCCGCTGGCTATGGCGTCGGGATCTCTGCGCAATCGCGTATTGAGCGCGCCCATGCCTGGGGCATCACCATGCGGCCGCTTTCTGATGCTCCCTACGAGGTCGTGACACATCTGCAGCGGCCCAGGGAGCGAGCCAGCGCCATTTCTGAGCTGTTCGAGCGCAGGGCGATGCAGGTTGCCAAAGATAGCGCGGCCTACTCGAATACCCGATAGCTCACTCGCGCTGCGTGCTCTCCACTCAGATGCCGACGCCAGGCATCCGTAATCGGCGCGGGAATTCACTGCTTCCTGGTAATTGCAACGGCACGCGCTGTCAATGCGCCAGCATCGCGTTTTCATCTCTGGCAACATGACGAATTAAACCGGCCTTATGGAGATGCCAATGGTTGGAAGTAGTTGGGACCGAGTACCCATCGACTCGCAAAGCATCGATGCGCCACTGTCGCGCGCGGCGGTGTTTCTCACATTGACGGTCGCCGAGGGCCGAGAGTCCCTGCAGGCGGTCGCCGGCGTCCTGGACGGCCTGGACGACCTGATCAAGACGGTGGGCTTTCTTCGCGATCTCAACGGCCGGCTGTCGTGCATCACCCCCCTGGGATCGGCGCTGTGGGACCGTTTCCAGGCCGGAAGGCGCCCGAAAGAACTGCGTCCCTTCGCACCCATCAAGGGCGCGAAGCACACCGCGCCGGCCACGCCCGGCTCATATCCGGGCCGAGGGCGAGGACCTCTGCTTTGAATTCGAGCGCCTGCTGTTGGACCAATTGGGCAGCAGCGTGACGGTGGCCGACGAGGTGGCGTGCTTTCGCTATTTCGACTCCCGCGATCTCCTTGGCTTCGTCGATGGCACAGCCAATCCGACCGGGCACGAAATCGGCGCATCCACGCTGGTCGGCAGTGAGGATCAGGAATTCGCCGGCGGGAGCTACGTGGTGGTGCAGATGTATCTGCATCAAATGCAGCCGTGGGCTCGGCTTCCCGAGGACCAGCAAGAGCAGATCATCGGCCGGGAGATCGTCAGCAATATCGAATTGCCCGATGCGACGAGCGGCCAGAAGTCGCACAAGACCCTCGCCACGATCGTGGGTGCTGACGGTACCGAGCACGACATCCTGCGCGACAACATGCCCTTTGGCCGCCCCGGCCAAGGCGAATACGGCACCTACTTCATCGGCTACTCCAGGCATCTGTGCGTCACGCAGAAGATGCTGAAGCGCATGTTCCTCGGCGATCCGCCGGGCATGAACGACCGCCTGCTCGATTTCTCGACGGCGCACACTGGTGCCGTGTTCTTTGCGTCCGCCCCGCGCACGCTGAGCGAACTCGTGCAGGCTGTACAAGCGTAGCGCGGGGGCCGCAAGGCGCCCGCAAGGGCTGGTAGCCCTATGCGCCGTCCAGAACCACGGCGCTGTCCACCATTCGGCGAACGCTCTGCCGCACCTCCTCTGGGATAGGCCGCGGTGGGACTGTCTCTGGCGCATTCGCATGGAACTGGCCGCTTGCGATGACCTGGACCACCATGCCCAGATTGCTTGGCGTCACCAAATCGATGGCCGCGCGATCGCCCAGGTCCGGGTGTGGCCGGGTCAGCATGCGGTAAAGCTCCCACGAATCCGCTTGCGGACACTGGCGCATGAGCACCTGGGCCAGCTTGTGCTTGAGCGGCACCAGTTGCCAATCGGGAACTCGCTGGCCCCGGTTGCCCAAGCTGACGGATAGCAGTTTGCCGGCCTTCAACTCGCGGTTGATCTGGTCTTTGGACTTCCCGGCCAACTTGCCGAACAGGGGGACCGGCAGGCTGCTCGGCGATTCATAGATGGCCAGCATTTCCTCGCGCTCGCGCTGGATGGCAGATACTTCCGGTTCTGGCGCATGCGTCGGAGGCGGCGGCACCTGCGACAGCCGCTGGAACGTGATGCTCCCGTCGTTCGGCGTCACGACGATGGGAGCGGTCACCATCGACGGAACGGGTGCCGCAGAGGACGCTGCAACGATGGCGTCGGGCTTGTCCTCCTCTGCCATGGCCGGCACGCCCTCGATGTGAATGGTGAGGTGCGCGCTGGCCGCCTCCACCTGGCCCTGTTCGAGCAGGTCGAGGCGATCCGCCCAGTCCTGCATCATCCGGCGGCGCGGCTCAACGTACTTGGCATGGTTGTAAGCCGAACTCACCTTGTTCGGGTCGGAGTGCGAGAGCTGCGCGTCCACCCAAATCTTGGGGTAGCCGATCTCGTTGAGCGCCGTCGAAATCGTTCCCCGGATGCCGTGGCCGGTCAGTTGGTCCTCGTAGCCCATCCGCTTCAAGGCGGCATTGAGGGTGTTCTCGCTGATGCGCTTCTTGAGTTCGCTGCGGTGCGCCAGCAGGTGGCGCTGGGCCGGCCGTATCACCCCCAGAAGGTAGCTCACGATCTCGATGGCTTGAAGGGACAGCGGTACGATGTAGGGCGGCACATCCTGGGGGCGCTTGCCGGCCTTGCGCATCTCATCCTGAAGCTGCTTGACGATCTGGGGCGGAATGATCCAGAGGCCGCGGTCCAGGTCGAACTGATCCGGGGTCGCCAGCCGCAGCTCGCCGGTTCGCACCCCGGTCAGGAACAGCAGCCGGATGCCGAGCTGGGTCTGCCAGCCACGCGGGTTGTAGAGCCGGAGCTTCTGAAGGAATTCCGGCAGCTCGGGCAAATGCAAGTACGGGTTGTGGTTCACCGGAGGCTTGGGCTCCGCCACCACATCCAGGTCAGAAGCCGGATTGGCCTCCAGCCCCTCGACGATCACGAGGGCATAGCGGAACAACTGGCTCAACCAGGTGCGGACCTTTTCTGCCGTGGTGAAAGCCTTGCGTTCCTCGATTCTTGCCAGGACGCCCAGAAGCTGGGGCCGGCGAATGTCGTAGATCGACATCTTCCCGAGGGCGGGCAGCACGTCCTTGCCGAAAATCCGCAGGATCTGCGAGAGGGTGCTTTGACGGCCTTCCTTGAGTTCCTTGCGCCGATGCTCGACCCAGGCATCGAAGACCGCCTTGAACGTGTAGTCGGCCGCCAGCTTCACGGCATGGCGTTTCTGCTTGCGGTCGGTGTGAGGGTTGATGCCCCTAGCCAAGAGTGCGCGGGCTTCGTCGCGCAAGGTACGCGCTTCACGCAGGCCGATCTCGGGGTAGTTGCCCAGGGAGATGCGCTTTTGCTTGCCGAGCCAGTAGTAGCGCAGGTGCCACGATTTGCCGCCGGTAGGGGCGACCACCAGGCCGAGGCCATCGGTATCGGGGAGGCTGTAGGTTTTGTCAGCGGCCTTGGCTTGCCGCACAGTCAGATCAGAGAGTGCCATCATCGAAGCTCCTAAGTCTTGGACTTAGGCCCGATGCTGCTGGTCATCCCGATCCAACCCCAGCAACAAACCGGAACCGGCACCGCCCGCATTCTTTGGCCTTGTTTTTGGCCTCAAAAACGCTGGCTGTCGGTGGATTCCAGTGGCTTTTGCTGGAATGAAAAAAGGAGCCGAAGCTCCTCTTTTCAACGACTTACAGACCCCAGTGGAAGTCTGTAGATCATAATTTGGAGCGGGAAACGAGTCTCGAACTCGCGACCTCAACCTTGGCAAGGTTGCGCTCTACCAACTGAGCTATTCCCGCATATATACTGCTTGGTGTTCTTCTTGCAAGTCGTTGTTCTTGCTGAAAGAAGCTTCGCATTCTAAAGCATTTTTTCGTTGCTTGCAAATCGCTGGGTGAACTGTTTTTAAACACATTTAAAAACTACCCGCGCTGCCTGCCCAAAAAAAACTGCTTGGTGAGCGAAGACCAAGATATTAACTAAAAAGTAATAGGGCTGTCAAACCAGTTCCACATGCCTTCGGCACAAGCAAGGCACGCGCCCCAGCGGCGCAGGCCGGCGCGTTATGCTTATGCCTTTTGCCGGGGCGTGGCCGGCTTGATCAGGGTGGGGCGTTTCTTGCAGCTAATCTTCGACCAGGACCTTTCCGCATTCAATACTTTGGGACTGCGTTCCAGAGCGCACCGTTACGTCCAATATACGGACAAGAGCCAGTTGAATGAGCTTTCCGACCTGGTCCGATCACATCGGACGATATTCGTCCTGGGAGGCGGAAGCAATGTCGTCCTTGCTCCGCAGGTGACGGGATTGGTGGTAAAGGTTTTGACCTCGGGTATTCGGCTGCTCGATCAAGACGACGAGCATGTGCTGGTCGAAGCCGAGGGGGGCGAGGTCTGGCACGGCTTTGTGGCCCATTGCGTGAAAGCCGGGTGGAACGGGCTGGAGAATCTGGCTTTGATTCCGGGCACGGTGGGCGCCGCACCGGTGCAGAATATCGGGGCATACGGGGTAGAGCTCGACCAGCGTTTCCATAGCTTGCTGGCCTGGGACATCACCAAGGGCCGTATGGTCGAGATGGGGCCGCAGGACTGCGGGTTTTCCTATCGGCACAGCGTGTTCAAGGAGGCCGGGCCGGGGCGCTGGCTGATCGTGGCCGTGCGTTTCCTGTTGCCGCGGGCCTGGACGCCGGTCTTGGCCTACCCCGATCTGCAGCGACGTGCGGAGTTGATGCGTAGCGGTATCGAGGCGCAACAGATATTCGATGCGGTATGCGACATCCGTCGCAGCAAGCTGCCGGATCCGGCTGTGCTGGGCAATGCGGGCAGCTTCTTCAAGAATCCCATCGTGGCGGCACCGGATTTTGAAGCGCTCAAGCGGCAATACCCGGATATCGTCGCCTACCCTCAGGCGGATGGCGTTTCATACAAGCTCGCGGCGGGTTGGCTGATCGACAGGGCAGGATGGAAAGGGCGTCGCGTGGGGCCGGTGGGCGTGCATGACCGGCAGGCCCTGGTGCTGGTCAATCATGGCGGGGCGGTGGCTGAAGACGTTCTGTCATTGGCGGCGTCTATCCGGTCCGACGTGCGAGAGCGCTTCGGGGTGACGCTGGAGCAGGAACCCGTAAACGTGACTTGAGCCGCGCACACGCGGCTCAAGCGCTCTAGGTACGATCACGAACAGTCTACGACCGCCCCCTGGCTTTCAGCGGCAAAAGGTCCTAATCAACCGGAACCGGTCAGGCGGCCAGGACGTCTTGCATGTCGAACAGGCCGAACTCCTTGCGTGCCAGGTAGCGCGCCGCACGCAGGCTGCCTTGGGCGTAGGTGGCGCGGTTGCTGGAGCGGTGCGTGATTTCGATGCGTTCTCCCGTGCCGCAGAAGTACACGGTGTGATCGCCGATGATGTCGCCGCCGCGGACCACGGAAAACCCGATCTTGCCGGTTTCGCGAGCGCCGGTTTCACCGTGGCGCGCCCAGTCGGCGATGTCATCGAGCTTTTTGCCCCAGGCGGAGGCCACGGCTTCGCCCATGGCGAGCGCGGTGCCGGAGGGGGCGTCGACCTTGTTGCGGTGATGGGCCTCGAACACCTCGACATCGTAACCACTGTTCAAGAGCCTGGCCGCCATGTCAAGGAGCTTGAGCGTGGCGTTCACGCCGACGCTCATGTTGGGGGCGAAGACGATGGCGATTTTCTGGCTGGCGGCCTGGATGGCCTGTTTGCCCTGGTCGCTGAAGCCGGTGGTGCCGATGACGCATTTCGTGCCGTGCTTGACGCAGGCTTGAAGGTGATTCAACGTGCCTTCGGGTCGGGTGAAGTCGATGAGGCAGTCAGCCTGGGACAGGGCATCGAGGTCGTCGGTGATCAGGACGCCTGTGTCCTGACCCAGGAAGGTGCCGGCGTCCTGGCCGATGGCGGGCGAACCCGGGCGGTCGAGCGCGACGGATAACTTCAGGTCGGCGCTTTGGAGCACGGCTTCGATCAGCATGCGGCCCATACGGCCGTCGGCTCCGGCGATTGCAATACGCATGGTGTTCCTTGATTAACGCAGTGGTTCGGCGGTGTCGCGGCCGGGCACAGGTGCGCCCGGCGGTACAGGCTGGGGTTCGGCATTGAAAATCGACGGCGTGCGTTGCGGCTCGGAGTCGGTGCCGGTTTCGGCCTTGTCGTTGCCCTGGGCGCGCTCGGTTTCGTTCTGAGGCGCGGTGTCGAGCGTACCGTCTTTCTTCATGCCGGTGTCGGCCTTCTGGAAAGGCTGTCGGTCGGGCTGCTGGTCGCCATCCCAGCGGACCAGGCTGTCGCCCTCGAACCAGACCGTGAATTTGCGTTCCTGCTCTCGTCCGTATCCCGGCTTGTTATAGTAGGGGTAGTCCCAGCGGTCGGTACGGAAGACATCTTGCAGGGTGGGAGTGCCCAGAATGAAGCGCACTTGTTCGCGGCTCATGCCTTGCTGCAGCTGCGCAACCTGTTCGGAGGTGATCCAGTTGCCTTGCTGAATGTCGGGCCGATACGGGAACCCCCAGTTGGTCGTGCCGCAGGCGGAAAGAACGACGGCCAGCACGCCGGCGGCGGCGCCGATGCGTAGCGTGGAAATAATGGGTTTTGCAGTCGTCAGCACAAAGCGCCCCTGTGATTCAAATTGGATAAAACCGTTATCATAAAGGAGGACAGTCAATAAACAGAATAAAACGCATAATAGCGTCAGTCAGGGTCGGGCGCGGCGCAGGGTTTCCGGTGCCTGCTCGAACATCACCACCATCATCACCGAAGACATTTTAGCTATGAACGATCAGAACGAACTCAAAAATATGGGCCTTAAGGCGACGTTTCCCCGCCTGAAGATTCTTGATATTTTTCGCCGAGCCGACGAACGTCATCAAAGCGCTGAAGATGTCTATCGCACCCTCATTGCCGAAGATGTCGATATTGGCCTCGCGACGGTGTATCGGGTCCTGACCCAGTTTGAACAGGCGGGAATACTGGTACGCAGTCAGTTCGACGGCGGCAAGGCCGTGTTTGAACTCAATGACGGCGACCATCACGATCACCTCATCTGCACGAATTGCGGCAAGGTCGAGGAATTCACGGATTCCGACATCGAAAAGCGCCAGCACAAGATCGCCAAGGATCACGGTTTTGCGCTGGAAAGCCATACGATGCTGCTGTACGGGATTTGCCCGAACTGCTCTCCGAAAGCAGCGCCCAAGTAAGAAACCGTTTCAAGGGGTCAGACCCCGTTCGGGGTCTGACCCCCTCCGTCATGAAGGCGGTCAGCGGCTGTGGGGGTCAGACCCCATTCGGGGTCTGACCCCTAGCTGTTCAGCATTTCCCGTGCATGCTCGCGGGTGGTGTCGGTAATTTTTACCCCGCCCAGCATGCGGGCAAGCTCATTGACTCTGCCAGGTTCATCCAATGGTTCGATGCTCGACAGGGTGCTGGCGGCCGAACTGGATTTTTTTACTTCGAAATGATGCGCGCCTCGTGCGGCGACCTGGGGCAAGTGCGTGACGCACAGCACCTGATGGCGTTCGCCGAGTTCGCGCAGCAGGCGGCCGACGACTTCCGCCACGGCGCCGCCGACACCCGTGTCGACTTCGTCGAAGATCAGGGTGGGAACGCGTGCCGCCCGGCTGGCAATGACCGACAGCGCAAGTGAAATACGCGCCAACTCGCCGCCCGAGGCCACTTTACCCAGGGGCTTGGGCGTGGTGCCGGCGTGGCCCGACACCAGGAATTCCACGCTTTCGTTGCCATGAGGCCCCGGCGGACATTTGGTCAGACTGACGTCGAAGCGGCCGCCCTTCATGGCCAGGGTCTGCATGGCCTCGCTGACCTGGCCGGCCAGCATCTTGCTTGTTTTGCGACGCGCCTTGCCCAGGGCATCGGCGGCGGCCTGATATTCGTTGGCGAGCCTCCCGGCTTTCTCTGCGAGCGCTTGGGTGTCGGCCGCGGCCTCGCTGGCGTCCAGCCTTGCTTGCAGGCTGGCCAGCAAGGCGTCCAGTTCACCTGGCTCGACCTTGAACTTGCGGGCGGCTTCAAAGATGGCGGACATCCGGCGCTCGGCTTGTTCGAGCTGTTCGGGATTCAGCTCAAGGCGGTCCAGGTAGCTGTTCAGGTCGGACACCGCCTCGGACACGGAAATACGCGCGGACTCGATGGCGTCATAGATGGTTTGCAACTGGCTGTCGTGCCGCAGCAATTGCTGGATGTGATGAGCCGCCGCGTTGAGCGTGTGGCGGGCGGATCCTTGCTCGTCGTCCAGTACCGCCAGGGCTTGCCCGGCGCCTTCCAGAAGGGCTTGGGCGTGGGCCAGGCGGTTGTGATCCTGACTGATGCTTTCCCATTCGCCTTCTTGCAGGCCCAGGCGCTCGAGTTCGGCAACCTGCCATTCCAGGCGTTCACGCTCTTCTTTGAGCGCGGCGGCGTTCCGCCTGGCCTGGTCCAGCGATTTTTCGGCGGCCTGCCAGGCATGCCACGCCTGCTGCACCTGCCGGGCCAGATCCTGATGGCCGCCCTGGGCATCAAGCATGTCGCGCTGGCAGGCTGTTTTCAGCAGGCTCTGGTGCATGTGCTGCCCATGGATGTCGACCAGTTGTTCGCCCAGTTCGCGCAGTTGTGCGAGATTCGCGGGCAGGCCGTTGATGAAGGCGCGGCTCCTGCCCTGGCTGTCGATGACGCGCCGCAGGATGAGCGCATCGTCGGTATCGAGTTCGCGCTCGCGCAGCCAGGCCTGCACGTCGGCGGGTGCTTCGAAGACTGCGGTGATGTCGCTGCGGCTGCTGCCTTCTCGCAGCACGGACGTGTCTCCGCGCGCGCCTAGCGCCAGCGAAAGTGCGTCGATCAGTATGGACTTGCCCGCGCCGGTTTCCCCGGAAAAAACCGTGAATCCGCTTTCGAAGTGGATTTCCGCTTCATCGACAATGACAAAATCGCGTAGGTGCAAAGTACGCAGCATGGTTTATTCGGCCTCGTCCGAAGGTTGGGGCATGTGGTTCCAGTACAGCTTGCGTCGCAACGTCGAAAAAAAGCTGTAGCCGGTTGGGTGAATGAAGCGTACGGTGTGTTGCGCGCGCCGTACTTCGACGAGGTCGCCGGGCTGGCAGTCGGACCAGGTTTGCATATCGAAGTGCACGCTGGCGCCGGACTCCACGCGGCCCAGGGCGGTGATGGTCATGCTGAGCGTGCCGGAATCCGGCAGGACGATGGGGCGGTTTGAAAGCGTTTGCGGGGCAACCGGTACCAGCAGCATGGCGTTCAATTGCGAGTGCACGATGGGGCCGTTGGCGGAAAGCGAGTAGGCGGTGGATCCCGTAGGCGTGGCGACGATGAGCCCGTCGGCGCGCTGGTTGTACATGAAGGTGCCGTCGAATTCGACGCGCACGTCTATCATGCCGCCGCGCCCGGCGCGGTTCAGGACGACGTCGTTCAGGGCGATGCCGGAAAACAGGGTCTGGCCGGCGCGCACGACCCGGCCTTCCAGCATGACGCGGTCTTCGGCTTCGTAGTTTCCCTGTATGACGCTTGCGAGCGCATCGTTCGCGCTGTGCAGCGGGATGTCGGTAATGAACCCCAGCCGGCCATGGTTGATGCCGATGAGCGACACCTTGCTGTGCGCCAGTTGCCGAGCGGCGCCCAGCATGGTGCCGTCGCCGCCCATGACGATCGCCAGATCCGCCTGCTCGCCGATATCGGCATACGAGGCGATGGCGTGTTCGGTCAGGCCCGTGTTGCGGGCGGTGTCGGCCTCGATCAACACCTTACAGCCGGCCCCTTCGAGCGCTTCCGCCAGCGTGCGCAGCGGGGCGTCCAGGCCGGTGTCCTGGTATCTGCCAATGATTGCCACGGTTTTGAAGTGCATGAGGCGAATACCTTGTGAATTGACGAAACAACGATTGGTGAAATAATAGAGACTCAACGATTATATGGGCACCGCGGCCTCATGGATGCGGGTGCAACAACCAGTATCGAGCCAATATTGCTCCAATTGCCTAGAATAGAGTCATGGATGACCGAGCCAATGCGCTGCTGAAGGCGCTCATAGAACGATACATCGCCGATGGCCAGCCGGTGGGGTCGCGCACCCTTTCGAAAATGTTCGATCTGTCGCCGGCTACCATACGCAATGTCATGGCCGACCTGGAAGACATGGGCATGATCCATAGCCCCCATACGTCGGCCGGGCGCATTCCCACGCCCAAGGGGTATCGCATGTTCGTCGACAGGCTGCTGGCCGTGCAGCGTTTCGAGGTCCTGCCGCCCACCCAGATCCGCCAGATGCTGCCCGCGGCCGAACCCACGCGTGCCGTGTCCGCCGCTGCCACGCTGCTGTCCAACCTGTCGCAGTTCGCCGGCGTGGTGCTCGCACCCAAGCGCGCACAGGTATTTCGCCAGATCGAATTCATCCGGCTGTCCGACAAGCGCGTGCTGCTCATCATCGTGACGCCCGACGGCGATGTCCAGAATCGCATTCTCTTCGTTAAGCGTGACTACACCGAGCCGGAGCTCCACGAGGCCAGCAATTTCTTCAACCAGCACTTCGCCGGCATGTCGTTCGAAAAGGTCCGCGTGGCCCTGGCCGAAGAGCTCTCTTCCCTGCAGGCCGATATCTCGCGTCTCATGCAAGCGGCGGTGGAGGCGGGCAGCGCAACGGCCGACATCGACGAATCCGTGGTCATTTCCGGCGAAAGCAAACTGCTCGATGTCTTCGAGATCACGTCCGACATGGAACGCCTGCGCCGCCTGTTTTCGCTGTTCGAAAAGAAAACCGACCTGCTTCAGCTGCTGGATGTCTCCAGCCGAGCCCAGGGCGTCCAGATCTACATCGGCGGCGACTCGAACCTGGTCCCCATGGAAGATGTCTCGGTCGTTACCGCGCCCTATGGCGTCGATGGGAAGGTGGTCGGTACGCTCGGAGTCATCGGGCCGTCGCGCATGGCTTACGAGCGCGTGATCCCGATCGTTGACATCACGGCGCGCCTGCTGTCCAACGCCCTGAGCCACAATCAATCCTAAGAATGAAATTCGCTTCACCTTATTTGCCGGAACCATCCGATCCCCATGCTTTCAGCGCCGATCCGCCGCCGCGGCCGCCCGGCCCTGTTGGGGTCCTGTTGGTCAATCTGGGCACGCCGGACACCCCGACGCCGCGCGACATACGCCGGTACCTGGCGGAATTCCTTTCCGATCCGCGCGTCATAGAGATACCCGCGTGGATCTGGCAGGTCATTCTCCGGCTATTCATTCTTCCAAGGCGGCCGCGGGCGTTGGCGCCAAGGTATCGCGACATCTGGCTGCAGGACGGGTCTCCGCTGCTGGTATGGAGCCAGGCGCAGGCTAGTGCCGTACAGCGCGAACTGGCCGGGCAGGGGTTGGACACCAGGGTGAAGCTGGGCATGCGCTACGGCAATCCGTCGATTGCGCGGGCGCTCGATGAGCTCAGGGCGGAAGGATGCGAGCGCATACTGACCGTTCCAATGTATCCCCAGTATGCCGCCAGCACGACCGCCACCGCCGTGGATCATGTCGCGCGGCATGCCGCGCGGCTGCGCGACCAGCCCGAACTGCGGTTCGTAAAGCGCTATCACGACGATGCGGGCTACATCGCCGCGCTTGCGCGGCAGATCCAGGAACACTGGAGTCGAGAAGGCCGACCCGAGCGCCTGCTGCTCAGTTTCCACGGCCTGCCCCGGTTTTCCATCGAACAGGGCGACCCTTACTATCGGGACTGCATGGAGACCGTCTCCTTGCTCAAGCGGCGGCTGGGCGCCGATGGCGAGCTGGTTCATGCCGCTTTCCAGAGCCGTTTCGGCGCGGCCAAGTGGCTGGAACCCTACACCGAGCCCACCTTGCGGGAATGGGCGCGCCAGGGAGTCAAGCGTGTGGACGTCATGTGTCCGGGCTTTCTGGCCGATTGCCTGGAAACCCTGGAGGAAATCAGTGTCGAATGCCGGGATGCATTTCTGGAAGAGGGCGGCGAGCAGTTGCGCTATCTGCCCTGCCTGAATGATGATGCGGCATGGTCCCAGGCCTTTGCGCGATTGATACGCCGGCATCTCGGCGGCTGGTGAACTTGGGGTCAGACCCCGTGCGGGGTCTGACCCCCTAATAGCATGAACCCGGGGGTCAGACCCCATACGGGGTATGACCCCTTAATAGTATGAACCTGGGGGTCAGACCCCGTACGGGGTATGACCCCTCATTCCAAAGTTTTTCAAAGAGGTCTTGAAATGGGGGCGTCAGCCCCCATTTTCCATGAATTGCATAATCGTATGTGGAGATTTTTTATGTCGGCAAGCAAAGAAAACCTGGATTCCCAAGCTAAAGATCCTGCGGTCGATACGTCAGAGCAGCTCGAGGTCAATGAGGGCGAAGCCTCTCCCGAGGCCGTCGAAGCCCAGGAGCAGATCGAGGCGGAAAAGGACTGGGCCACTTTGTTGTCCGAGGCCGAGGCCAAGATCGCCCAGTATCACGAGGAACTGCTGCGCGCCCGTGCCGAGACCGAGAACATCCGGCGCCGCGCCCAGGAAGACGTTGCCAAGGCCCGCAAATTCGGCACGGAATCATTCGCCGAAAGCCTGATTCCGGTGCGCGACAGCCTGGAAGCCGCCCTGGCGCTCAGCGACCAGACCGCCGAGGCCTGGCGCGAAGGGGTGGAGGCCACGCTCCGGCAAGTGAATACCGCATTCGAGCGTAATCTTCTGAGGGAAGTAGCGCCTGCCGCGGGCGAGAAGTTCGATCCGCACCATCATCAGGCCATTTCCACGGTGCCGTCCGAACATCCGGAGGGCACGGTGGCGCAGATGCTGCAAAAGGGCTACACCATTGCGGACCGTGTGCTGCGTCCTGCGCTGGTCATGGTTTCTTCGGGGCAGGCAGGCTAGGCGGGTGCCTGGGGGCGTAAACGCGTCTCCACGATAAAAATTGTGTCGGAAGGCTTGAAATCGCGTCCCGCACCCCCACTTGAAGTCCATCGGAAAGTTTTTACAAATTCAAAATCTCTAGCAGGGTAATAATATGGGCAAGATCATTGGCATTGACCTGGGTACGACCAACAGCTGTGTGGCTGTGCTGGACGGCAGCAGCGTCAAGATCATCGAAAACGCGGAAGGCACGCGCACCACGCCTTCCATCGTCGCTTACATGCAAGACGGCGAAATCCTGGTCGGGGCGCCTGCAAAACGCCAGGCGGTGACCAACCCCAAGAACACGCTATATGCCGTCAAGCGCCTCATCGGCCGCAAGTTCGACGAAAAAGCGGTGCAGAAAGACATCAACCTGATGCCCTACAGCATCGTCAAGGCAGATAACGGCGACGCCTGGGTCGAAGCCCAAGGCAAGAAGCTGGCGCCTCCGCAGGTGTCGGCCGACGTGCTGCGCAAAATGAAGAAGACGGCCGAAGACTACCTGGGCGAGGAAGTCACCGAGGCGGTCATTACCGTGCCCGCCTACTTCAACGACAGCCAGCGGCAGGCCACCAAGGATGCCGGCCGCATCGCCGGTCTCGACGTCAAGCGCATCATCAACGAGCCCACAGCGGCTGCGTTGGCGTTCGGCATGGACAAGACCGAAAAGGGCGATCGCAAGATTGCGGTGTATGACCTGGGCGGCGGTACGTTCGACGTCTCCATCATTGAAATTGCCGACGTCGATGGCGAGAAGCAATTCGAAGTCCTGTCGACCAACGGCGATACCTTCCTTGGTGGCGAAGACTTCGACCAGCACATCATCGACTACATCATCGGCGAATTCAAGAAGGAAAGCGGCGTAGACCTGTCGAAAGACGTGCTCGCGTTGCAGCGCCTGAAAGAGTCCGCTGAAAAGGCCAAGATCGAGCTTTCGTCGACGCAGCAGACCGAAATCAACCTGCCTTACATCACGGCCGATGCGTCCGGTCCCAAGCACCTGAACCTGAAGATCACCCGCGCCAAGCTCGAAGCCCTGGTCGAGAGCCTGATCGAACGCACGATCGAGCCTTGCCGTATCGCCATCAAGGATGCCGGCGTCAAGGTCTCCGAGATCGACGACGTGATCCTGGTCGGCGGCATGACCCGCATGCCCAAGGTGCAGGAAAAGGTCAAGGAGTTCTTCGGCAAAGAGCCGCGCAAGGACGTCAACCCCGATGAAGCCGTGGCCGCCGGCGCCGCCATCCAGGGCTCCGTCCTGTCCGGCGACCGCAAGGACGTGCTGCTGCTCGACGTGACGCCCCTGTCCCTCGGCATCGAGACGCTGGGCGGCGTCATGACCAAGATGATCCAGAAGAACACCACGATTCCTACGCGTTATTCGCAAGTGTTCTCCACGGCCGACGACAACCAGCCGGCGGTGACCATCAAGGTGTTCCAGGGCGAGCGTGAAATCGCGGCGGGCAACAAGGCACTGGGCGAGTTCAATCTGGAAGGCATTCCGCCTGCGGCACGCGGCACGCCCCAGATCGAAGTCACGTTCGACATCGACGCCAATGGTATCTTGCACGTGTCGGCCAAGGACAAGGGCACCGGCAAGGAAAACAAGATCACTATCAAGGCAAGCTCCGGCCTGACCGAAGACGAGATCGAGCGCATGGTGAAGGATGCCGAGGCCAATGCCGAGGAAGACCACCGTATTGCCGAACTCGCGCTCACGCGCAATCAGGCCGACTCGCTGCTGCACTCCACCCGCAAGTCGCTGGAGGAATACGGCGACAAGCTCGATGCGTCGGACAAGGAAGCCATCGAGGCCGCTCTGAAGGATCTCGAGGAAACCCTGAAGGACGGCGACAAGGCGGCCATCGATGCCAAGGTGGAGGCGCTGTCAACGGCTTCCCAGAAGCTGGGTGAAAAGATGTATGCCGACATGCAGGCTCAGGCGGCGCAGCAAGGCGCTGCAGATGCGGCCAAGCCCGCTGACGACAATGTGGTCGATGCCGATTTCAAAGAAGTCAAGCGCGATCAATAAGGCCTGGCCCTAGCGGCTTCAGCCCGGTTTCTGGTTATTTACCGGAAATCGGGCATTCTTATTCAGACTCAAAGAACAGACGTCACAGACGCAAGCGATCCAAATGGCAAAACGCGACTATTATGAAATTCTGGGTGTGGCCAAGAACGCCTCCGATGATGAGCTGAAAAAAGCTTATCGCAAGCTGGCGATGAAGTACCACCCCGACCGTAATCCCGATAGCAAGGAAGCCGAGGAAAAGTTCAAAGAGGTCAAAGAGGCCTACGAGATGCTGTCCGACGAGCAGAAACGCGCAGCCTACGACAAGTACGGCCACGCGGGCGTGGATCCCAACGCCGGCATGGGCGCGGGTATGGGCGGGGCGGGTTTTGCCGATGCCTTTGGCGACATCTTCGGCGAGATCTTCGGCGGTGCCGCGCGCCGCGGCGGTGGCCCGCAGGTGTATCGCGGGGCTGATCTCAAGTACACGCTGGACATCAGCCTCGAGCAGGCCGCCAACGGCTTCGACACCGAGATCCGGGTACCCAGTTGGGAACGCTGCGACGTCTGCCATGGTTCCGGATCCAAGCCCGGCACGCAACCCAAGACTTGCCACACTTGCGACGGCAGCGGCGCGGTGCGCATGCAGCAAGGCTTCTTCAGCGTCCAGCAGACCTGCCCGACCTGCCACGGCACGGGCAAGGAAATCACCGATCCATGCACGGCTTGCGATGGCGTGGGCCGTGTCCGCAAGAACAAGACCCTGCAGGTCAAGATTCCCGCCGGCATCGATGACGGCATGCGCATCCGCTCGGCCGGGAACGGCGAGCCCGGAGTCAATGGCGGGCCTCCCGGCGATCTCTATGTCGAGATCCACTTGAAGCCGCACGGAATATTCCAACGCGATGGCGATGACCTGCATTGCGAACTGACGATTCCGTTCACGACGGCCGCGCTGGGCGGAGAGCTCGAGGTGCCCACCTTGACCGGGCGTGGGCAGATCACGATTCCGGAAGGAACGCAAAGCGGGAAGACTTTCCGGCTGCGCGGAAAAGGCATACGCGGCTTGCGCGCCAGCTACCCGGGCGACCTGTACTGCCATGTTTCGGTGGAAACACCCGTGCGTCTCAGCGAAGAACAGAAGAAGATCCTGCGCCAGTTCGAGGTCTCGCTGCAGCAAGGCGGTGAAAAGCATTCGCCCAACAGCCAGTCCTGGACGGACCGCGTCAAGAAATTCTTTTCATGAGAGGGCAGGGTCAGACCCCATTCGTGGTCTGACCCTTTTCGCAATAATTTGGGGTCAGACCCTGTACAGGGTCTGACCCCTTGTTTTTTAAGTACAGGGGCAGACCCCTGTTTTTCAAGTCGCGGGGTCAAACCCCCTGCGGGGTCCGACACCTCCCAGCAGCTACTGCTTGGATTGATCCGCCGCTATCGCGATACTGAGCCGCGCCGGGTCCAGCCTTTTCCGCATGGCCTGGTTCACCGATTCGGCGGACAGCTTCGACAGGGCCTGGTCGATGTGTGCCGACCATTCGAAACTGCGGTCCAGCTGCATGTAGTTGATCCAGGTGGTTGCCAGCGCGCCATCGCGCGTACGCGCCAGTTTGCGGAAATTCAGCAAGGCCGAGACGCCTTCCCGGACTTCTTCCTCTGTAAACCCGTTCTTGATGGCCCGATCCAGTTCCGCCGTCATGGCTTCGCGCAGGCGCTTGGTGCTTTCGGGCGCATGGATGGCGTAGAAAGTCCAGTTTCCGGAAGGTTCGAACGAGGAAGCGCTGAGCATGCTGCGCACGTCGTAGGACAATCCGTCCTGTACCCGGACGCGTGTCCACAAGCGTGAAGTTTCCGAACTGCCCAGCAGGTAATTGGCAAGATAAAGTGCGGCGTAGTCTTCGTCCGTATCCTGCAATTTCAAAGGCAGCGCCGCCAGATAGAAGGCATTGGCCTTGTCGGGTGTGTTGATGAGAAACTCTTGCGGGGGAACGTCGTGATAGGGATCCGGCACACGTGTGTAAGCAGGGGCCTTTTGCCAGCCTTTCAGCCCTTCGCTCAGCGCCGCCTTCACCGCTGCGCCATCGAACTGTCCCACGGCCGAGAAGGCGATGGTACCTGCCCCGTAGAAGCGATTATGGAACTGTTCGAGCTGTCCGCGGGTCAAGGCAGCCACGCTGGCCAGTTCTTCCTCGAAAGTCGGCGTGTAGCGAACGTCGTCGCGCGGCCAAGGGTTGTCGTGCCTGGCCAGGGCGCGCGAGGCGAGCGACCCGGGCTCGGCCATGGCGTTGCGTATGGCGGTGCTGGCCTGCCGCTGGTATTCAGTCAGTTCCTTCGCCGGAAAACTGGCTTCGCGCAGAATGTGCAGCGACAGCTTGATGACTTCAGGAAGGTTTTCGCCGATGGTCGACATGTGCACGGCCACCACGCCCGCGCCGCCGCCGAAATCGACTTCGGCCTGGAGCGCGTTGTAGCGGTCCTCGATTTCCTGGCGCGTCATGGTGCTGGTCCCATGGGCGAGCAGGGATGCGGTCGTTTCCGAGATATCGCGCATGCCTTTCAGTGATTCGGCGTTGCCGAACTGAACGAGCAGCTTGGCCTCGACCCGATCGCCGCGCGTCGGCTTCGACAGCAGAGCCAGCTTCACCTGGCCGTTGGCGAGTTCCAGCGGGCTGCGGTCGGTTGCGGCATCGATGTTGTCGGGCGTGGGGTCGAATGCGCCCGCCGCGGCCCCGGTGTCTTTGCCGCGGTAGTCATGCAGCATGGTATCCAGATCCATCGAGTCCGGCTTTGGTGCCCGCCTTGGACTTTCGCCCGGCACGTACATGCCGTTGGTACGGTTGCTTGGCACGAGATAGGCTGCGGTCACGCGTTGTACATCGTCCAGCTTCACATTTTCGACGCGGTCGCGTTGCAGGAAGAAGAGACGCCAGTCTCCGTCGCCAACCGATTCCGACAGCGCGCTGGCCAGGCTGGCGGGATTGGCGTACGTACGCGACCAGCCGGTGAGCCATTTATTGCGCATGCGATCCAGTTCTTCCTGCTTGAAAGGCTCTTTGGCGACGGAGCCGATGGTGTCGTTCATGACGGACAATGCTTTGTCCTGATCCATGCCTTCTTCGAGCTGGGCGCCGAAGAAGGCATAGCCCGGCTGGCGCTGACCGGAAGAAAAGGCGAACACGCTGGAGCTTAGCCCATTGCCGACCAGCTCGTGATAGAGCCTGCCGGAAGGGGTGTCCGCCAAGATGGAGACGCCCATGTCCAGCGCGACGAAGTCCGGGTCAGCGCTGGCCGGGGCATGGAAGAGGGCGGCAATGAGGGGGCTGCCGCCGTGGCGCCGCAGCACCACCTTCCGTTCGCCGTCCTGCACGGGTTCTTCCGTATATTCCGGCGGCAGGCGGCGGTCGGGCTTCGGGATCTTGCCGAACGCATCGCCGGCGATGGCAAGCACTTTTTCCGGATCGAAGCGACCGGAGACGATCAGTACCGCGTTGTCAGGCTGGTAGTACATGCGGTAGAAAGCCTGAAGCTGAGTGATGTCCACGTTCTCGACATCGGAGCGTGCGCCTATCGTGGACTTGCCGTAGTTGTGCCACTGGAATGCGGAGGCCTGCATGCGCTGCAGCAGCACCTGGAAGGGGTTGTTCTCGCCGCGTTCCATTTCGTTCCTGACCACCGTCATCTCGGAGTCCAGGTCTTCACGGGCGATGAGCGAGTTGACCATCGCGTCGGCTTGCCAGCGCAGATACCATTCAAGATTGTCAGGGTCCGCCGCGAAGCTGGCGTAGTAATTGGTGCGGTCGCTGCTGGTGGACCCATTGGCGGCCAGGCCGCGCTTGGAAAACTCGGCCAGCGCATTGCGCAGCGTGGGCGTGCCCCGGAACAGCAGATGCTCAAGCAGGTGGGCCATGCCGGTCTGCCCATAGTTCTCGTGGCGAGAGCCCACCTTGTAGGTCATGTTGACCGTAGTGGTCGGTTTGGAGTCATCGGGCGCCAGCAAAATGCGCAGCCCGTTCGGCAGGACGTATTCGGCCACGCCTTCTACGGAGGTGATCTCGCTGACGCCGGTGGGAAGCTCCATGGCCCGGGCGGAGAAAACCAGGGTGGTGCCAAACAGCATGGCACCGACGAAGAGCACGGTGCGGGAAAGAAAGGAAAGCATGCGCGCGAGTCCCTTTTATGTTGACCAGGAAAGCAAAGCTACTTTTACCACATGGCCTGCACGGAAGGGCGGACCATGTGCCGTCCTTTACTTGGACAATGCGCGCATGGCCTGTTCAAGCCCGCTCACCGTCACGCCGAACATACGGCCGCCCATGAGATTCTGCATGATGGATATGGATTGCCGGTACTGCCAGTAGGCCGAGGGTTCCGGATTCAGCCATACCGCCTTGGGCCAGTTTTCGAGCAGGCGCTGCATCCATGTCGCGCCCGATTCCTTGTTGTTGTGCTCGACAGACCCGCCGGGCTGGATGATTTCGTAGGGGCTCATGGTTGCATCGCCCACGATGATCAGGCGCCAGTCTTCGTTGTATTTGCGCAAGATGTCCCAGGTATCGAAGCGTTCGGTGTGGCGTCGCCGGTTGTCCTGCCAGAGCATTTCATAAGGGCAGTTGTGGAAATAGAATACGTCGAGGTGCCTGAACTCGCTGCGCGCCGCCGAGAACAATTCTTCCACCCGAGCGATGTGGTCGTCCATGCTGCCGCCGACGTCCAGCAGCATCAGGACCTTGACGGTGTTGTGGCGCTCCGGAACCATTTGCAGGTCCAGAAAGCCCGCATTGCGGGCGGTATTGCTGATGGTGCCATCCAGGTCCAGTTCGAGTTCTGCACCTTCCCGGGCGAAGCGGCGCAGCCTGCGCAAGGCCATCTTGAAATTACGCGTGCCCAGCTCCTGTTGATCGTCGTAGTCGCGGTATTCGCGTTTTTCCCAGACTTTGACGGCGCTGCGGTTGCCGGCTGACGGGCCGCCCAGCCGTATGCCTTCAGGATGATAGCCGCCATGCCCGAACGGCGACGACCCGCCGGTGCCTATCCACTTGCTGCCGCCGGCATGCCGTCCTTCCTGTTCTTCGAGCCGCTGCTTGAACATTTCCATGAGTTTGTCCCAGCCGTGTTTTTCCAGAGCCGCTTTTTCTTCGGGTGTGAGCTGCTTCTGAAACTGCTTGATCAGCCACTCCAGGGGTATGTCCTTGTCGGCAGGCAGCGCTGCTTCCACCGAGCGGTAAAAGCTCCCGAAGGCTTGATCGTAGCGATCGAAGAAGGTCTCGTTCTTGACGAGCGTCATGCGGGCAAGATGGTAGAAGTCATCGACGGTGGGCGGCATGACGCCGCTTTGCAGTGTCTCGAGCAGCGTCAGGTACTCCTGCACTGAAACCGGAAGCCTGTGGGCACGCAGATGGTAGAAGAAATCAATCAGCATGGCGAGCGAGCTGGTATTCGAGATGCCGGCGGATTTCGGGCCATTCGCCGCGCGCCATGCTGTACATGACCGTATCCCGCACCGAGCCGTCGCGTCGCGCTGCGTGATGGCGCAGCACGCCGTCTTTCTTGGCGCCGAGCCGCTCGATGGCGCGTTGCGAGGCGAAGTTGAAATTGTCCGTGCGCCACCCTACCACGTGCGCTCCCAGGTCTTCGAAGGCATGCTCGAGCAACAGCAGCTTGCAGGTGGTGTTGACATGGCTGCGCTGCCGGCTTTTCGCATACCATGTGTAGCCGATTTCCAGCCGGCCGATGGCCGGGACGATGTCGTGGTAGCGGGTGGTCCCGATGATGCGCCCGCTATCCGTTTCCAACACGGCGAAAGGCAGCATATGGCCGCCATCCCGTCCTGCCAGCGCTGCTTTTATATAAGCGGCGGCTTCGCCCGGCGCGGGAACGGAGGTGACCCTCAGCTTCCATAGTTCGCCGTCGGCCGCGGCCTGTTCGAGCTCATTGGCGTGCGATGCATCCAGCGGCATCAGCCGCACGCCGCGCGCTTCCAGCGTGGTGGGGCTGGGATTCTTCAGAAAACCTGTTGTTGTGCTCATGTCTTGTTCTGGGGCTCCGGTAGATACTCGGCCAATATGCGCCGGCTGGGCGATCAGCGCCGTCCGGCCCGCGTCATCGCGGCCAGGCGTTGAAGCAGTGTGAGGTCTTGTTCGTTTTTGAGCAGCGCGCCGGCCATGATGGGCAGGCTGGTCTCGGTGTCGCCGATGTCTTCGGCGCGTATGCCTTCGTTCATCAGCAGGCGCAGCCAATCCAGAAACTCGGAAGTCGACGGCTTCTTCTTGAGCCCGGGCGCGTCGCGCAGGGTGAAGAAGGTATCCAGCGCCGCGCGCAGGATGTCCTCTTTGATATCCGGGTAGTGCACGGCCACGATTTCCTGCATGGTCGTCCGGTCCGGGAAGTTGATGTAGTGGAAGAAGCAGCGGCGCAGGAAGGCGTCGGGAAGGTCTTTTTCGTTGTTGGAGGTAATGATGATAAGGGGGCGATGCCGCGCCTGAATGGTTTCACGCGTCTCGTATACATGGAATTCCATGCGATCGAGTTCGCGCAGCAGATCATTGGGGAACTCGATGTCGGCTTTGTCGATTTCGTCAATCAGTACAACCACCGGTTCGTCGGATTCAAAAGCGCGCCATAGTACGCCCTTGACGATGTAGTTGCCGATGTCGCGGACTTTCTCGTCGCCCAATTGCGAATCGCGCAGCCGGGATACCGCGTCGTATTCGTACAGTCCCTGATGCGCCTTGGTGGTCGACTTGATATGCCATTGCAGCAGCGGCCGGCCCAGCGCGGCGGCTACTTCTTCCGCCAGCATGGTCTTGCCCGTTCCGGGTTCCCCTTTGATCAGCAGCGGACGCTGCAAGGCCAGCGCGGCATTCACGGCAAGCTTCAGGTCGTCCGTGGCGACGTAGCGTTCGGTGCCGGTGAACCGCTCTGAGGAAAATTCGGGTGCTGCAGAAGTCATTGTGTCGTATTCCGTAGTTTATGAACCGTATTGCAACGTCGTGAACCCATACATGTATCACGCAAGACAATTATCGTACAATCAAATTTTTTCGACGATCTGTTGACTCAGATCAACATTTTAATCACCGCCAACAAGAGCTATTATGAAGTTGCGAACCTCTACGACGCGCACCTTGTCTGCGCTGGCCGTCATGGCTTCCTGTGTGTTTACGGGCCAAGCCCTTGCGGCCGATGCCGTACCTGTGGGCGACGCCAAGGCCGCTCTCTCTAAAACCTCTATGTGCATTGGTTGCCACGGCATCAAGGGCTACAAGTCCAGCTATCCCGAGGTCTATCATGTTCCCATGATCGCGGGCCAGAATGCCGAATACATCGTCGCAGCCCTGAAAGAATACGCCAGCGGCGCGCGCACCTTCCCCACCATGGAAGCTATCGCGCAAAGCCTGTCCGAACAGGACATGGCGGATCTTGCTGCTTACTACGCCAATCTCAAATAACAGGGGGCCTGTATGAAAAAATTGACACTCGCATTGGCAGGCTCCGTTCTCGTTGCATTGGCTTCCGGCGCATCCGCCGCGGATCTGGCCGCAGGCAAGGCGGCCTTCGAAAAGTTCACTTGTGCTTCCTGCCATGGCGCCGATGCCAAGACTTCGGTGATGCCCACCTACCCCATCATCGCCGGCCAGCACCAGGACTATCTCGAACACGCCCTGCGCTCATACAAGCGCGGCGCGGCCAATCTGCCGGCGACCGCCAACGTGCGCAAGAACGCCATCATGGGCGCCATGGTTGCGCAGCTGACGCCGGCCGACATCGAAAACATCGCCGCCTGGCTGGCCGCCCAGCCGTCGCCGCTGTCCGTGCGCAAGTAAGCACGCCGGGGAAGGGGACACCAACCAGAAAAAGGCGCCGGCATGGCGCCTTTTTTGTTTGCCCAGTGGTTATGGCTGGAAACATCGTTGTTCCGAAAATGCCGCACGTCCAGGATCTTCGAAATCGGGGCAAGGGCCCGTCAGTGGCGGCCGGCGTGGCGCCGGATCAGGTCTATGTATTTTTCGGTGTCCAGGGGCGTGCCCAGCCGCTGCGCTTCCCACACCACTTCGCCCAGCGCTTCCATGATCACATGGGCGGCCTCGTGGGCGTCGCGCGTGGCCAGCAGGCTTTGGAAGGCCGCCTTGATGCCCGGCGGCTGGTCGATGGATAATTGCTCGTTGATGGCCAGGTGCATGGACAGATGCAGGAAGGGATTCGTCCTGCCCTGTTCCACGCTGAAGTCGGCGGACGCGGCTTCGGGATCTTCCAGGTCGGCGTGGTATTCGGGATGCAGTTCGATGAGGTCGACGGCCATGGTTTCCAGAGGCGTCAGGACGCCTGCGGTCCTGTGCTTGCGCCATGCCTCGGTAAAGAACTGCCGTACCTGTTCCCGCGAGGGATTGAACATATGACTTTCCGTTGTAATGCTATTGCCGTGCAATAGAGCATTTTAACCGCCATGGGCGCCACTGACAGGTTTGCCCAATATAGGATAAACTACTCTTATATAAGACCCGGGCATGTGCCGGGCGTCTGTTCTTGTTTTACGATTTCTGCTCTTTCCCGAGCTCAACTGGAGCATCCATGTCCTATCAGCACATCAAGGTCCCGGCCGCGGGCCAAAAAATCACCGTCAACGCCGATTTTTCGCTCAACGTCCCTGACGAACCCATCATCCCCTACATCGAGGGCGATGGCACAGGTGCCGATATCACTCCCGTCATGCTCAAGGTCGTCGACGCGGCGGTTGCCAAGGCCTACGGCGGCAAACGCAAGATTCACTGGATGGAAGTCTATGCCGGTGAAAAGTCAACCAAGGTGTACGGATCCGACGTCTGGCTGCCCGAAGAAACCCTTGACGCCGTGCGCGACTACGTCGTCTCCATCAAGGGTCCGTTGACCACACCCGTCGGCGGCGGCATCCGTTCGCTGAACGTAGCGCTGCGCCAGCAGCTTGACCTGTACGTCTGCCTGCGCCCGATCCAGTACTTCAAGGGCGTTCCTTCGCCTGTGCGTGAACCCGAAAAGACCAATATGGTCATTTTCCGCGAGAACTCCGAAGACATCTACGCCGGCATCGAATTCGAGGCCGAAAGCGCCAATGCCAAGAAGCTGATCGCTTTCCTGCAAAACGAGCTCGGCGTCAAGAAGATCCGTTTCCCCGAGACCTCCGGTATCGGTGTGAAGCCCGTTTCGCGCGAAGGCACGCAACGCCTGGTCCGCAAGGCCATCCAGTACGCCATCGACAACGACCGCTCTTCGGTCACGCTGGTGCACAAGGGCAACATCATGAAGTTCACCGAAGGCGGTTTCCGCGACTGGGGCTACGAACTCGCCCAGAAGGAATTCGGCGCCCAGCTGATCGACGGCGGCCCATGGTGCAAGTTCAAGAATCCCAAGACCGGTCGTGAAATCACGGTCAAGGATTCGATTGCCGACGCCTTCCTGCAACAGATCCTGCTTCGTCCCGCCGAATACGACGTCATCGCAACCTTGAACCTGAACGGCGACTACGTTTCCGACGCGCTGGCCGCTCAAGTCGGCGGTATCGGCATCGCCCCGGGCGCCAACTTGTCCGACTCGGTTGCCATGTTCGAAGCCACGCACGGCACGGCGCCCAAGTATGCCGGCAAGGACTACGTGAATCCGGGCTCCGAGATCCTGTCCGCTGAAATGATGCTGCGCCACATGGGCTGGACCGAAGCCGCTGACCTCATCATCAGCAGCATGGAAAAATCCATCCTGTCCAAGAAGGTCACGTACGACTTCGCCCGCCTGCTCGAAGGCGCGACCCAGGTGTCCTGCTCGGGCTTTGGTCAAGTCATGATCGACAACATGTAAGTCTGTCCACCGTCGTATCAGGTAGTACACGAAACCCGCATTCCACATAGGTTTGCGGGTTTTTCATTCGGTGGCTTGCATGGCGTCGTATGCTTTTTAAAGTGGAGGCGTTGCGACATCATGGCGTGGATCGACTTACACACCGAGGGTAGAAGCAAGCACGGCGGTAGGCCTCGGAAGATTGACGTGGTGTGCCGAAATCCTCAAGACAGATGAGGACATTGCCAACTATCTGACGGCGGTTCTGGAAGAAAACGATCCCGCCGAGCTTTCCCATGCGCTGGGCATCATTGCCCGTGCGCGTGGCATTGCCGAAGTGGCGCGGGCCAGTGGACTGACGCGCGAGGCGCTTTATAAGGCCTTGCGCCCTGGTTCGCATCCGCGCTTTGATACCATTGCTCGCGTATGTACTGCGCTGGGTGTGCAACTGACTGCCCGGCCGGTGCATTCCTAGCCTTGTCTTGGTCGCAGGGCGGTGGCTTTTGCGTGGCTCCCACATGCCGACTTTGGTCATCAGCACGATCTCGTCGCGCAGCCCGCGCCTGATCGAAGTGAGAACGCTCCGATCAAAATCGCCCACCTGGAAGAGCTGCGAAGAACGGGTTCACCCAAGGATCAAGGATGGAGCGCGGCGAGTACGCGCTGCGGCTTACTCAGTGATCTCGCGAATTACCCGGCATGGATTCCCCGCGGCGAACACGCCTTCCGGGACATCGCGCGTGACCACGCTGCCTGCCCCGATCACTGCGCGCGATCCGATGTGTACGCCAGGCAGTATGATGGCGCCGCCGCCCACCCAGACGTCCGATCCGATGTCCACCGGCTTGCCGAATTCTTCACGGCGGCGCAGTTCGGCGTTGAACGGATGCATGGGGGTGTAGATTTGCACTGCCGGGCCAAACAGGGTGTAGCTGCCGATCCGGACCAGGCACACGTCGAGCACGACGCAGTTGAAGTTGAAGAATACCCGCTCGCCCAGTTCGATATTGGCACCGTAGTCGCAGAAGAAGGGTGGTTGCATCCAGACTGAATCCCCGCCCGACGCAAACACATCATCAAGAATCTTCCGACGCTGTTCGGATTGCGATTCGCTCGTCGCATTCAGAGCCTGGCAAAGATCGCGCGCGCGAGTGCGAGCCGCCACGAGTTCCGGGTCCATTGGCAGATAGAGCTCCCCATCCACCATCTTTTGACGTTCCGATTTCATGATGCGGTCCTCCGGACGACCATGTAGCAATTTGAAGGCCTGGGAAGGGGTCGGGGTCAGACCCCATACGGGGTCTGACCCCCATGTGAATAATCCGGGGTCTGACCCCCATGTGAATAATCACCATACTGCCAAAAGCGGAATAAGCCGGCCCGCCAAAGGAACGTGATATGGTTTCCAGCGGATGCCGAGGGCAGGGGGACTTAGTCTTGAAAAGGAGGAGGCATGAAAAAAACGATGTTTTTCAATGTGTTCCAGATCCAGATGCCGGTTGGCGCGTTGACCTCCATTACACATCGTGTCACTGGCATTTTGCTCGCTGCGGGCATCCCTATCGGCATTTATCTGTTCAGCGTCTCGCTTGAAGGACCCGACGGCTATGCCAGGGTCGGCGCCTTCTTCGATGCCTTTGGGGCCCGATGCCTGGCGGTGCTGTTTGCCTGGGCACTGGCTCATCACCTGCTGGCGGGCTTGCGCCATATGCTGAGCGATGTCGATATTGGTTCCCGGCTGGCGGCCGCCCGCCGCAGTGCATGGGCGGTGAACGTGTTGGCAGTCCTGATCGCGTTGTTTGCGGCGGTGGTATGGCTATGAAGACAGCGCCGTTGAGCGGTCTTCGTGCCTGGCTGATTCAGCGATTGACGGCCGTCTATCTGCTTGTTGCGCTGCCGCTGTTCATCGCCTCGTTTGCATTTTATCCCCCCGGTTCGTACGACGCATGGCGAGCGCGCGCATCGGGTGCGTTCTTTGTGACCGCGGCTTGCGTATTCATCGTCGCCTTGCTGGTGCACGCATGGGTCGGCCTGCGCGACGTGATTCTGGATTACGTGAAGCCATTGCCGCTTCGTATCGGCGTATTGGCGCTTCTGGCCTTTGGGCTGGTTGGCATGGGAGGGTGGGCGATAAAGGTATTGTATGTCGCCGGCGCCTGACGGCGGCTATGAGGTTGAAACATAGGGGAACGACATGAGGTTTTCCATATACCGGTTTGATCCCGATGCAGATGCAAGACCCAGGATGCAGGACTTCGAAATCAAGGTGGGTCCCGCCGACCACATGCTGCTCGACGTCATTCTGCGAATCAAGTCCGAACTGGACGACACGCTGAGCTTGCGAAAGTCCTGTCGCGAAGGAATTTGCGGCTCGGATGCCATCAATATCAATGGCCGCAATGGTCTGGCCTGCATCACGCCGTTGAGATCCTTGAAACAACCCGTGATGCTGCGCCCGCTGCCTACCTTCCCGGTGATCCGGGACCTGGTAGTGGACATGACGCAGTTCTACAAACAGTATTGGTCCATCAGGCCGTACCTGATCAATCCGGAGCCTCCCCCCGATAAAGAGCGCCTTCAGTCTCCCTCGCAACGGGAATCGCTCGATGGCCTGTATGAATGCATCTTGTGCGCATGCTGCTCCAGCCAGTGCCCGTCATATTGGTGGAATCCGGACAAGTTCGTAGGGCCCGCAGGCTTATTGAACGCTTATCGTTTCATCAGCGACAGCCGCGACACAGCCACGGAAGAGCGCCTCGACGACCTGAATGACGCCTATCGCGTGTTCCGGTGCCGCAGCATCATGAACTGTACAGAGGTCTGTCCCAAAGGCTTGGCGCCGTCCCGGGCGATCGAGCACATTCGTCTGTCCATGTTGAATCACACTTTGTGAAATCTGAAATGCCTGCCGGCATCAGGTTGGAGGTATCCTAAATGCAATTGGTTCGAACCGTGCTGGATGTTGCCAGGAAGCGTTTATTGACCATCCCGACCGCTGCGCCACTGGTCGAGGCGGCCAGGCTGCTCAGTGAAAGCCACTCGAACCTGGTGGTGGTGTGCGGGTCTGAAGGGCGCATGCGAGGCGTCGTTACAAAAAGCGATGTCGTACGGCAGATCAGTCATTGCCAAGGATGCAGCTGCACCACCATGATTGCCGACGTCATGAGCACCGAGCTCATCGTATGCAAGCCGGAAGACCGTTTGCACGATGCCTGGTTGACGATGAAAAAGCATGGCTTGAAACAATTGCCGGTCGCAAATGAAGCGGCCGAGCCCTTGGGCCTGCTATACGTCAGCGATGCCCTCGAGGCGCTCATCAAGGACAGCGAATACGAAGAATCCCTGCTGCGCGACTATGTCATGGGAGTCGGCTACCGATAGCGTGGACAGCCCGGGGGTCGGACCCCGTACGGGGTCCGACCCCATAAAAACCATTAACATAGTGCATACCCTAAGTGTCGCGCAGTGAATTATGTTGCACAATGCGTTCCATGCAGGTGAGGAGACAAAGCCCTGCATGGGCAAGCCGATAAGTCGGTAAAACAATAAATGTAGCAGGTCCCATAAGAAATAAAAAAAGCACAAAGGCCGACGACAAAATCGTCGGCCTTTGTCATGTATGCCGCATGGGCGTCGTGGGTTAAGCCGGATCCTATGCCGATTTCCTCAGCAGCACCTGCACGGCGCCGGCCCCTCCGTCCTGCTCCGAGCACTCTGTATAGGCCTGCACGGCGGCCAGCTGGCTCAGCCAGCGCCTGATCGTCTGGCGCAGCACGGGCTCGCTGTCCTTCGAGCCATAGCCTTTCCCGTGCACGATGCGCACGCAGCGCACCTGGTGCTCCAGGCAGGATTGCAGGAAACGGTCCAGCCGCTCGCGTGCCTCGTCCAAGGTACTGCCATGAAGGTCCAGGCTGGCGCCTATGGGCCATTTCCCGCGCCGCAGATCCTTGAGCAGATCGGGGCCGCAGTCAGGGCGCAAGTAGCTGGAGTCGTCCTGCTCGATGCCGGGAGGGCTGAACTGATCGGATATTTGCGGCGGTACCGGAACATCCCGGCCCATGGCGCGCGCACGGCGTTCGGCCAGCACGGCAGTCGGGGCCATCGGGACCGGGGGCAGGACGGCCCGGTTGCTGTCCTTGAGGCGGATCACCGATTTGACGGCCCGCCGGAACAGCTCGGCGTCTTCCCGGGGCAGGGTTTCAGGATCGGGGTCAGACCCCGTGCGGGGTGTGATCCCAGTCGGGCGCCGGGTCGAGGGGTCAGACCCCGTATGGGGTCTGACCCCAGCCCGCTCCTGGGGTATGGCATTGGCGCGGCGTCGTAAGGGGTCAGACCCCGTATGGGGTCTGACCCCTTCCTTGGCGGCTTCGGCTTCCTTGCGCAGGCGCTTCAGGTCGGCGAGCCCGTGGCCCGTGGCTCCGCCTTGACCGCGCCTGCCTTTATTCGCCGGCATTCTCCAGCCAGCGCTGCGCGTCCAGGGCGGCCATGCAGCCCGTGCCGGCGCTGGTGATGGCCTGGCGGTAGACGTGGTCCTGGACGTCGCCGGCGGCGAATACGCCCGGGACGGAGGTCATGGTTGCAAGCCCGCTGAGACCGCTGCGTGTGATGATGTAGCCGTTTTCCATGTTGAGCTGGCCTTCGAAGATGCCGGTATTGGGCTTGTGGCCGATGGCGATGAAAGCGCCGGTGACGGCCAGGTCTTCGGTATTGCCGGTCTGGTTGTTGAGCAAGCGCACGCCGGTCACGCCGGACTGGTCGCCCAGGACCTCCTGAAGTTCATAGAACAGCTTGAGCTTCATGTTGCCGTTCTCGACCTTGTCCATGAGCTTGTCGGTCAGGATGGGTTCCGAGCGGAATTTGTCGCGGCGGTGCACCAGTGTGACGCTGCGGCAGATGTTGGACAGGTATAGCGCCTCTTCGACGGCGGTGTTTCCGCCGCCCACGACGACGACGTCCTGGTTCTTGTAGAAGAAGCCGTCGCAGGTTGCGCAGCCCGACACGCCGCGGCCCATGAATTCCTGTTCGGAAGGCAGGCCCAGGTACTGGGCGGACGCGCCGGTGGCGATGATGAGCGAGTCGCAGGTATAGGCCGAGCCCGTGTCGCCGGTGAGCGTGAACGGCCGCTTGGACAGGTCGACGCTGGTGATGTGATCGAAGACCATTTCCGTATCGAAGCGCTCAGCGTGCGCCTGGAAGCGCTGCATGAGATCGGGTCCCTGAACGCCTTGCGCATCCGCCGGCCAGTTGTCGACATCAGTGGTCGTCATGAGCTGGCCGCCTTGCTCCAGGCCCGTGACGAGCACGGGCTTCAGATTGGCGCGAGCGGCATAAACCGCCGCCGTATAACCGGCGGGACCCGAGCCCAGGATGAGTACTTTGGCGTGCTTGGGAGTCGTCATTACACAAAATCCGAAAAAAGTGAACAGCCAATTATAATGAGTCTATGGCTAGATTACCCGCTACATCCCCACGCTCCTCCCGCAATGTGCGCAACGGGCCGTCGCCCCTGCAATCGCGCCTGTCAGGCCTGTTCCGCGAAGCACGGTGGATCGTGTTCGCGGCGCTCGCGGCTTGGCTTGGCCTCGTGCTCGCTACCTGGGACCCTGCCGACCCGGCATGGTCGCATTCGGTCCTGGCCGCCAGCACGTCCAATCGCGGCGGCACGCTCGGCGCCTATATCTCTGATTTCCTTCTTTTCCTGTTCGGCTATTCCGCATGGCTTTGGGTCGTGCTGCTGGCCCAGCGGGTCGCCATGGGGTTCTACAGGCTCACCAGCCTGCTGCTGCCCAATACCGAAGGGCCGCTTCCGCGCGTGCGCTGGGAAGTAGGCGGTGGCTTCTTCCTGTTGCTCGTGGGCTGCATGGGTATCGAAGCCTTGCAAATGAAGCAGCTCGGCGCCGCGCTGCCCGCGGGAGCGGGTGGGCAATTGGGCAAGCTGCTGGCGCATGTCATGTCCTCGTCGCTGGGCGCGACCGGATGCACGCTGCTTCTGCTTGCCTTCATCGTCGTGGGCGCGAGCCTGTTCTTCGGCTTTTCCTGGCTGCACATTGCCGAGCGCGTCGGACAGGCCGTCGAACGGGGCATAAAACGTGTTCTCGAGCTCAAGACCGCCTACGAGGATCGCAGAGTCGGGCAGGTCAAGAAGGCGGAGCGCGAGGAAATCGTCGTCGCCAAACAAGAGCAGCTCGTGCATGAGCAGCCGGTGCGCATCGAACCGGCAATCACCTCGGTGCCCAAGTCCGTCCGTGTCGAAAAGGAAAAGCAGAAAGCCTTGTTTACCGCGCCCATCGAAAGCGGCGGCTCCGGCGACCTGCCGGCGGTGAATCTGCTGGATGCGCCGCAAGACAATATCGAGACCGTCTCGCCCGAAACCATCGAATACACCTCGCGGCTGATCGAGAAAAAACTGTCCGACTTCGGCGTCAGGGCGGTCGTCGTGGCGGCGCAGGCCGGGCCGGTGATCACGCGCTATGAAATCGAGCCGGCAACCGGCGTCAAGGGTAGCCAGATCGTGAACCTGGCCAAGGATCTGGCGCGCGCGCTCAGCCTGGTCAGCATCCGGGTGGTCGAAACCATACCCGGCAAGAACCTGATGGGGCTGGAATTGCCCAATCCGAAGCGCCAGGTCGTGAAGCTGTCCGAGATCATCGGTTCGCAAACCTACCATGCCAGCTCATCCGTGCTGACGATGGCGCTCGGCAAGGATATCGCGGGGAATCCCGTCGTTGCCGACCTGGCCAAGATGCCCCACCTGCTGGTGGCGGGCACCACGGGCTCGGGCAAATCGGTGGGAATCAACGCCATGATCCTCTCGCTGCTCTACAAGGCGGACGCCACGCAGGTCAGGTTGATACTCATCGATCCCAAGATGCTGGAAATGAGCGTCTATGAGGGCATACCGCATCTGCTGGCGCCGGTGGTAACCGATATGCGGCACGCCGCCAACGCCTTGAACTGGTGCGTGGGCGAAATGGAAAAGCGCTATCGCCTCATGAGCAAGATGGGGGTGCGCAATCTGGCCGGCTACAACAACAAGATACGCGAGGCGATCAAGCGCGAAGAACCCATACCGAATCCGTTTTCGCTGACACCCGACGCGCCCGAGCCGCTGGCTACCCTGCCCATGATCGTCGTGGTCATCGACGAGCTCGCCGACCTGATGATGGTGGTCGGCAAGAAAATCGAGGAGCTCATTGCCCGCCTGGCGCAAAAAGCCCGGGCTGCGGGCATACACCTTATCCTTGCGACCCAGCGGCCCAGCGTCGACGTGATCACCGGGCTCATCAAGGCCAATATTCCCACCCGCATCGCTTTCCAGGTCTCTTCCAAGATCGATTCGCGCACCATCCTGGACCAGATGGGGGCGGAGACCTTGCTGGGGCAGGGCGATATGCTGTATTTGCCGCCGGGCACGGGCCTGCCCGCCCGGGTGCACGGCGCCTTCGTGCATGACGATGAAGTCCACCGGGTGGTCGAGTCGCTCAAGCAGCAGGGCGAGCCCAATTATATTGATGGCTTGCTGGAAGGCTCGCTCGAAGGCGAGACCGGCGACGGTGTGGGCGGCGTGACCGGCTTTGCCGACGCGGAATCCGACCCTTTGTACGATCAGGCTGTCGAAGTCATACTCAAGAACCGGCGCGCGTCCATTTCATCGGTGCAGCGGCATTTGCGCATAGGCTACAACCGCGCGGCCCGTTTGCTCGAGCAAATGGAACAAGCGGGCCTGGTATCGGCCATGCAGTCCAATGGCAACCGTGAAATTCTCGCTCCGGGGAACACATCCAATGAAGATTAGGCAAATCCTGGCCGCGGCCGTCATGGCCGCCAGCCCTGTTCTTGCATGGTCGGCATCGGGCGCCGAGCAGCTGCGCGATTTCGTAAAAAGCGTGCAGTCGGCCAGCGGCAGCTTCAGCCAGCAGGCAACCGATAGGCAGGGTGCCGGGAAGCCCGCCCAGACCGGCGAGTTTTCCTTCCAGCGTCCCGGCAAATTTAAATGGGATGTGCGCAAGCCCTATGAACAATTGATCATTTCCGACGGTCAGCGGCTCTATCAGTACGATCCCGACCTCGCCCAAGTGACCGAGCGCAATGTCGATCAGTCCATCGGCGCGTCGCCCGCGGCGATTCTGTTCGGTTCCGGGGCGATCGAAGACGCCTTCGAGCTTCAGGACCTACCGCCGCGGGACGGCCTGGAGTGGCTCAGGGCCAAGCCGCGCAGCGCCGATGCGGGATTCACTCACGTGGAGATCGGTTTCAAGGACAGCATGCCGCAGCGTATCGATTTGCTCGATTCGTTCGGCCAGACCACCCGCATCAGCCTGACCGGCATCCGCGCCAATCCCAAGCTCGACGCCGCGACGTTCACGTTCACGCCGCCGGCGGGGGTGGACGTCGTCAAGATGCAGTAGGCATATGGCTGGATCCCAGGATCTCTTCTCCGGCGGCCCAGCGACCGCAAGGCATGCGCCGCTTGCCGAGCGCATGCGTCCGCGCGACCTGTCGGAGGTCGTCGGGCAATCGCATCTATTGGGGCCGGGTAAGCCGCTGCGCGTGGCGTTCGAGTCGGGGCGTCCGCATTCCATGATTTTCTGGGGGCCGCCGGGCGTCGGCAAGACGACTCTCGCCCGGCTGATGGCCGATGGTTTCGACGCGCAATTCATCGCCATTTCGGCCGTGCTGGGAGGCGTGAAGGACATACGCGAAGCGGTCCAGGTGGCGCAGGTAGCACAGGGCCAGGGCCGGCGCACCATACTGTTTGTCGACGAAGTGCACCGGTTCAACAAGGCACAGCAGGACGCGTTCCTGCCGTATGTCGAAAGCGGCCTGTTCACCTTCATTGGCGCAACCACCGAGAATCCTTCTTTCGAGGTCAACTCGGCGCTGCTGTCGCGGGCGCGGGTCTATGTGCTGGAGTCGCTGTCGGTCGAAGAGCTGATGCAATTGATCGACAGGGCCATCGATATCCTTGGCCGGGATTCCGATACTGAGGACGGCGAACGGACGCCGCTGCAACTTGCGCCCGAGGCGCGCGAAGTGCTGGCGCGCTGGGCGGACGGCGATGCGCGGCGCGTCATCAACGCCATCGAAGTGGTTGCGGAATCGGCCATGGCGGCGGGGCGAACTGTGGTCGACGGCGAATGGCTGGAGACTTCGCTTTCCCAGAATCTGCGCCGCTTCGACAAAGGCGGCGACGCATTCTACGACCAAATCAGCGCATTGCATAAATCGGTGCGCGGCTCCGACCCCGATGCGGCCTTGTACTGGTTCGCGCGCATGCTGGATGGCGGGGCAGACCCCCGCTACCTAGCCCGCCGCATCGTTCGCATGGCAGTGGAGGACATCGGGCTTGCCGATCCGCGCGCGACGCAGCTGGCGCTGAACGGGGCCGACATCTACGAGCGGCTGGGTTCTCCGGAGGGCGAACTCGCCTTGGCACAAGCCGTCGTGTACTTGGCTTGTGCGGCAAAGTCCAACGCCTTGTACATGGCTTACAAGCAGGCTCGGCGATACGCCGAAGAGCACGGCAGCGCGCCGGTGCCCATCCATTTACGCAACGCGCCCACCAAGCTCATGAAGCAAATGGGCCATGGCAAGGAATACCGCTATGCCCATGACGAACCGCAGGGTTACGCGGCAGGCGAGAATTACTTTCCGGATGGCCTTCGCGCACGCTTTTATCAACCTACCGACCGCGGCCTTGAAGGTAAAATCTCCGAGAAACTGGCTTTCCTGAGGCAGCTGGACAGGCAAGCCAAATCATAGTTTGCCTGCAGGCGCATCGCGCCATGCCGGCATTTCTGCGTCCCTAAATCTTCTTTTGGTTAATTATGTTAGATCCCAATCAGTTGCGTAAAGACTTGCCGGCGGTGATCAAGGCGCTGGCCTTGCGCGGCATCGAATTCGACGCCGACCGCTTCAACCAGCTTGAAGCCCGCCGCAAATCCGTCCAGGTCGAGACCGAGGCGTTGCAGGCGCGGCGGAATGCCGTTTCCAAATTGATTGGTCAATTGAAGTCCAAGGGCGAGGACGCCGGCAAGGAAATGGCCGAGTCGCAGCAGATTCCCGCTCGCTTGAAAGAGCTGGAAGCCGAATTGGCAGCTGTGCAGGGCGAATTGAACAGCTGGCTGACGACCATTCCGAACCTGCCGAACGAAAGCGTGCCGGCAGGCAAGGACAGCGACGACAACGTGGAAGTGCGGCGCTGGATCCCCGACGGTATGGAAGTCGGCTCCGACGGTTGTCCCAAGCCGTTGCCGTTCGAGGTCAGGGACCACGTCAGCCTGGGCGAGCCGATCGGGCTGGACTTCGACACGGCTCGCAAGCTGTCGGGCTCGCGCTTCATGATGCTGCGCGGCCAGATGGCGCGCCTGCACCGGGCGCTGGCCCAGTTCATGCTGGACCTCCAGACCACCGAGCACGGCTACCAAGAGTGCTATACCCCCTATATCGTCAATAGCTCCACCTTGTTCGGAACCGGCCAGCTCCCGAAGTTCAAGGACGACATGTTCTGGGTGACCAAAGGCGGGCAGGGCCTGGAACCTGAGCTCGACGAGCATGGAAACCCCATCGAGCACGAGGACCTCTATCTGATTTCCACCTCTGAGATCACACTGACCGGGTCGGTTCGCGACACCATCGTGCCCCAGCAGGAACTGCCCTTGAAACTGACGGCACACACGCCATGCTTCCGTTCGGAGGCGGGTAGCGGCGGTCGCGACGTACGAGGCATGATCCGGCAGCACCAGTTCGACAAGGTCGAAATGGTGCAGGTCGTCGATCCCGCGAAATCCTACGACGCCCTCGAGGAAATGGTCGGCCACGCGGAGGCGGTGCTGCAGCGGCTGAGGTTGCCGTATCGGGTCGTGTTGTTGTGCGGCGGGGACATGGGATTCGGCTCTTCTAAAACTTATGATCTCGAAGTCTGGCTGCCTGCGCAAAATACCTGGCGCGAGATCTCGTCCGTCTCTAATTGCGAAGCCTTCCAGGCTCGGCGCATGCAGGCGCGCTACCGGCCGGAAAAAGGCAAGCCGGAGTACCTGCATACGCTGAACGGTTCCGGCCTGGCCGTAGGCAGGGCACTGGTTGCAGTGCTGGAGAACTACCAGCAGGAAGATGGCAGTATCGTTGTACCTGAAGCGCTACGCCCGTACATGGGTGGCATCGAAAAATTGAATGCATAAACGACACCGGAAGGTGGGAGAGACAAGATGGATCTGGAATTGAATGGCAAGGTGGTCCTCATCACTGGCGGCAGCAAGGGCATCGGACTTGCCTGCGCTCATGCTTTCGCGCGCGAAGGGGCGCGGGTCGCGATCGTCTCGCGTAGCGCCGAGAACCTCGAGGCGGCCAGGCGCGAGCTGGAAAAAGAGGGTCATCAAGTCATGACGCAGCAGGCCAATCTGAGTCAGGCCGACGCCGCCCAGGCAGCCGTCGAGGCCGTGAGCCGCGAACTGGGGGCGATCGACATCCTGGTGAACTCGGCCGGCGCGGCCAAGCGCTATCCTCCCGCTTCCCTGACGCCCCAGGCCTGGCGCGACGCCATGGACGCCAAATATTTTCCCTACATCAATGCCATGGACGCCGTCATCAAGCGCATGGCCGAGCGGGGCAAGGGCGCGATCGTCAACATCATCGGTACTGGCGGCAAGGTGCCCAAGCCCATCCATCTTCCAGGCGGGGCGGCGAACGCGGCGCTGATGCTGGTCTCGTCCGGCCTGGCCAACGCTTTCGGAGGCCAAGGCATACGCGTCAATGCCATCAATCCGGGTTCGACCCTCACCGGCAGGGTGCAAGGTTCGCTGGATGCCGAGGCGGAACGGTCCGGCAAGTCGACGGACGACGTGCTCAAGTCAATGGAGCAGCGCTTGCCCCTGGGCCGCCTGGCCCGTCCCGACGAGGTTGCCAACACCACGCTGTTCCTGGCCTCCGAGCGGGCAAGCTATGTCAATGGCGCGCTGGTGGCGATGGACGGGGCGATGTATCCCATGGTCTGCTAGCGTGGGGGAGGGGTCAGACCCCGTACGGGGTCTGACCCCAAAGCTTTATGGACGGGGGGTCTGACCCCAAAGCTTTCAGGCGCTCGCTTGGACTGGGGTCAGACCCCTATGGGGTCTGACCCCGAAGTCGACCCCGCAGTCGTCTTCATCACCGGTCTGTGCGTATGGCATGTCTACCTCGCGATCAGAGACTGGGTTCAAGAGCGGGTTCCTGCACGCGATACCAGTCCGCGATCTGGCCGCCCGTCATGAAGCAGACATGCTGGCTTCTCAGGAGAAGGTCCAGCATTTCCTCGAAATAGCCAAAACGGTGCGGCACGCCGATGAGGTGCGGATGCAGGCCCAGGGCCAGTACCCGCGGCTGCTCTTCCGATTCGCGCTCGAATAGGCTCAGGGTGCGCTGAAGACGCAGCAGGAATTCCTCCGACGAGTGCTTTTCGATGGCGTAGATGATGGAGTCGTTCAGTTCGAGGTTGTAGGGCATCTGCAGCAGGCTGCCGCGTTTGACCTGCATCCAGTTCGGCAGGTCGTCCACCACCCAGTCGAAGACGTATTCCACGCCCGCCTCTACAAGGAGCTCCGGCGTCTCGTGGGTTTCGCGCAGGCCCGGGCTCAGCCAGCCCCGAGGGCGGGTACCGGTGAATGCCTGGATTCTCTCCAGCGATTGAAAGATGGTTTCCGCTTCATCGTCGCCGGCATTCAGCGACTTTTGATGCATGCCGTGTCCGATGAACTCCCAGCCTGCTTCCAGCATCGCTTCCGCGGCGGCGGGGTAGGCATCGATGACGCTGGCATTGAAGCTGGTGGAGGCAGGCAAGCCCCGTTGTGCGATGGCGTCCAGGATCCGGGGCAAGCCGGCCCGCATTCCGTAATCGACCCAACTGAAGTTGGGAACGTCGGGTATCGTTTCCTTGCCGTGGGGCGGAGTAATGATGGTGCGCGGCATGGCTTGGTCAAAGCGCCAGTTCTCTACGTTGACCACGAGATGCACCATGATGCGTCCCGCCTCGGGCGCGACCAGCGCGGGGCGCCGTGTGGAAAAGCGGTAAGGAATGCGGGGATTCGACATGATCTGCTCCTATGGTATGGGACGCCGGCATGCGTTAGTGCCGGATCTGCTTCAGGATCTCGCGCTTCAGCTCGTTGAACGCCTTGGTCGTGGTGTCTTCGATCGTTCGGGGACGGTCGATCGGCACGTCGATGCGGGTGTGTATGCGGCCGGGGCGGGCGGTCATGACGTAGATGGTATCAGCCAGCAGAATGGCTTCGTCGATGTCGTGCGTGACGAACAGTACGGTCGTGCGCAGCTTGCTCTACACGGACAGCAGCAATTCCTGCATGGTGAGCCGGGTTTGGGCGTCCAGCGCACCGAAAGGCTCATCCATCAGCAGGACCTGGGAGCCCAGCGTCAGGACACGGGCGATGCCGACCCGTTGGCGCATGCCGCCCGACAGCTGGACGGGCAGATGATCCAGAAAGCCCGACAGGCCGGTGATTTCCAGCATCTCCCTGGCGCGTGGCTCGTAATCGTTTTTTTTGGCCCCTGCGACTTGCGGGCCGAAGACGACGGTCTCCCATACGGTAAGCCCTGATCAGCGGCCGTGACGGTGATGATGCTTGTGATGGCCTTTATGATGCTTATGGTAGTGTTTCGGCCCGCGGAAGTCCTTCCGGTAATAGCGGTCGGATCTATATACCGGGACGGGCTGGTAGATGCGTTCGGGCACCACCACCACGCGCGGTCGCTCTACGTAGCGCACGGGCGGATAGTAATAATCGGGTTGCGTGTAGATCACTCCGGGAACGCCTATGGAAATATTCACGTCCACGCCACCCCGCGCCATGGCGGCGCCGGAAGTCAACATGGCCAGCATGGCGGCCCCAGCCAGCAATATTCGTTTCATGGAAGCACCTTTCTGATCTCGTACAGATGTCCTATTGTCGCCCAGGAAAAGTTTCAGAACGGTTAGGCAAAGCAGCGAAAAAGCGTCAAAAGGTTTCAGGGGGAGGGGTCAGACCCCGTACGGGGTCCGACCCCTCTAAACGTGATGAGGGCAGAAGCGGGCATCACGCATGATTCTAACTTCCTGAGCGACAAAGGTTCCCACGTTCATCTTCTTGAACTCGTGCCAGGCCGGATCGGCGTCGAGGGCGGCGCGTCGTCGCTCGCGATCGGCCATATCGTCATAGACCCAGATATGCAGGACTTGGTTCAGCGGCCCGATCTCGCTGACGAAGAAACCCAGGAGGCGTCCAAGATGTTTCTTCTGTAGCGGCAGGGCGTACTTTTCGTAGCGCTCAAGATAGCTGTCCATTTTGCCGTGCGCCACGGTGTAGGTGCGGTGTTCGAATATCATGCTAGGGGTATCGATAAAAGGAAAGCGGTATGGCTTGCGGCGCCTGGGCTCAACCCGGAGGGGTCAGGACCTTGCCGCTGCGGAAGAACGACTCGAGATTGTCTTCGACGAGCTTTTCCATCTCGGCCCGTGTTTCGCGGGTGCCGGCGGCGATGTGCGGCAATAGCACGACACGGTCGTTGTCCAGCAACTGCGGGGGGACGTGGGGTTCATGCTGGTAGACGTCGAGACCGGCGCCGGCGATGGACTGGTTCACGATCGCCTGCAACAGGGCTTCTTCGTCGACGATGCTTCCCCGCGCGATGTTGATCAGATAGCCTTCGGCGCCAAGCGCCCGCAGGACGTCGGCCGAGACCAGGTTACGAGTACGGTCGCCGCCTGGGCAGGCCACAACCAGGAAGTCCGCCCAGTTCGCCAGCGAGATCAGATCCGGTTCGAATGGGTAAGTGGCGTCTGGCCGAGGGCGGGGACCATGGTAACGCACATCCATGCCGAAACCGCCGGCGCGAAGAGCGATGGCTCGGCCTATGCGGCCAAGCCCGACGATGCCCAGTTTCTTGCCGCTGACGCGTGTGCCGAGCCCGAAGGCTTCCGTCGGCCACCGCCCCTTTTGCACGAATCTGTCAGCGGCCACGATGCGGCGCGCCACCGACAGTACGAGCGCAAATGCGCAATCGGCCACACAGTCATTCAAGACATTGGGCGTTGTGCTGACCTGCACATCGTGGTGTTTGGCGGCCTCCAGGTCGAGTCCTTCGTATCCGACGCCGAAGCACGCAACAACTGTGCCTTGCAGAAGGGAAAATATGTCTGCCGGGCAGCCGTGCCGGGACATGGTGACACCGCCGGCAAAGCGCCCCTTGCTGTTTTCCAGAAAGCGGGCGCGGTCCGGCTCCGTCCAGAGAGGGTGCAAATCGTACCGTTGCCCGAGCCGTTGTTCCAGGCCCCGGGGCAATGGGCCAATCTGTAGAAGCTTTTTTGTGTTCATGCAAAGATCAATCTGTATGGATGTTTGCTTCCTTGAGCCATGGCAGCCATTGGGCAAAGTCCTGGTCCAGCCGGGCCTGGAATGCCTGGGCTCCCTGAGGGTTGGTGAAGCCGGCTTTCGCCAGTTTATCGGCGATATCGGGTTCGCGCACGACCTTGGCCAAGGCGGACTCCAGGGCGTTGCGAGCCGCATCCGGCGTCTTGGACGGGACAAGGATGCCGTACCAGTTCGTCATTTGCAGTGCGGGCATGCCTGCCTCTTTGGCGGTGGGAACATCAGGAAGCAAGGCGGAGCGCGTCGTGTCGTAGATGACCAGCCCTTTGATGCGGCCTTCCTTGATATAAGGCTGAAGAACGGGCACATCGGCATTGACCAGGTCGACGTCGCCCGCGATGAGCGCGACGAGGGCAGGGGCCGCACCGCGATAGGGGACATGAGTCAAGGGAATGTCGGCCGCCTTGCGCAGCAGTTCGGCGCCCACGTGCATCGTCCCGCCTACTCCCGTGGATCCGTAGTTCAGGCCGTTGGGAGTGGATTTCGCTTTCTTGATGAGCTCGTCCAGGGTGTCGACGCCGAGTTTGGGAGACACCGCCACCATGGTTTGCACTTCGCCCAACAGGTACACCGCTTTGAGCGCCGTTCGCGGGTCATAGGGCAGATTGCTGCGGGTTCCGGTGGACAGGATCAGGCTGGAAGTGGAAAGCAGGATGGTGTTGCCGTCTGGCGGCGCTTCGGCGACCAGGTGTGCTCCGATGGTTCCGCCTGCACCGCCCTTGTTTTCGACGACCACGGTCTTGCCGAGCTTCTCGCCCAGGCTGGGCGCAATGATGCGCGCGATCAAATCGGTGGGGCCGCCCGCGGAAAATGGCACGATCATTCTTACCGTTTCCGCGGCAAAGCCGGTGGTGGCATGGCCTAGCGCGCCAACCAGAGCGGCGCAAAGGGCAAGTTTTTTCAGCATGGTTATCTCCTGTTTATTATGTGGGTTCAGCAATGTTGCGTCGTCATCGAGATGCGAATCTGGGCTCCGGAAGCCCACGGACGCCCACATCCAATGACAGCAGCGCGCCTGCAAGCGGTTCTCTGGCCTGCTGCTCCGGTGTGAATCGTTGCGAATGGGTAGTGATGTAGAGCGTTCGCAGATCATCTCCGCCGAATGCCGGACATGTGGGATTCGTGACGGGCAACTGGATACAGCGATCCACGCGGCCGTCGGGCGCGAGGCGCATGAGATGGCCGGTGGCAACCATGCAATTCCAGATATAGCCTTCCGCATCCACCGTCGCTCCGTCGGGCCGACCGGCCTGGTGGGTCCAGTCTTTGAAGACGCGGCGATTGGAAATGGCGCCATCATCGATGTCGTAGTCGAAGGCCCATATCACCTGGCGGTGCGTATCGGCGAAATACATGGTCTTGTCGTCGGGGCTCCAGGAAATCGCATTGGGCAGCACGAAGTCGCTTAGCATGCTGTGGCAGCTGAGATCGGGGTCGAGCCGGTAGAGCGTGCCCAGAGGTTCGCGGCGCGTGTCATGCATGCTGCCGCACCAGAAACGGCCGCGTCGATCGCACTTTCCATCGTTGAGGCGCATGCCTGGCTTGTCTTGTTCGGGGTTGACGATGAATGTCGCCGGCTTGCCGCTGGCGGGGTCGTAATGATGGAAGCCCGTTTGCGCCGCCAACACGAAACCGCCCGACTCGTGCAGGGCGATTGCGCCGGTTATCAGATCGGGATGAAGGCGCAAGGCTGCATGTTTCCCTGTGGAAGGCTCGTAATACTGCAGCGCCGGGCGGCGCACGTCTATCCACCAGAGGCGGCGGCTGCGGTCGCACCACAGCGGGACCTCGCCGAGGATGTCGGCGGCCTGCACGACGGTATGTATTGCCACGTTCGTTTCTATGTTCATTTCTGCGCCGGGATCATTTGTATTTGGTTGCCGCAAGCGTGGCCAGGTCGATGCCGGCCGCTATATCTGTCTTTTGCCGCGTGTCGCCGGCGTCGATTCTTTCCGCTTCCGCCAGAACCTGCTCGGCATGTTCATAGGGAACGAAGACCACCCCCGCCTCGTCCGCGGCGACCAGGTCGCCCGCCTGGACGGTTATGCCGGATATCCGGACGGGGCCATTGATCTCGACGGTTTTCAGGCGCCACTTTCCTGTAATGGGTGTAACCCCTTTCGCCCAGATTGGAAATCCAAGTTCCCGGGAAGCGCCGGGATCACGGAAGGATCCGTCGATGATGGCGCCAGCGCATCTCGCCCTGTGCGCGACAGTGGCGGACTGGCCGCCCATATTGGATACGCCCATCAAGCCTTCTATGACGACGACGTCGCCCGGGTCGGCCAGGTTGTAGGCTTCGTGCTCGGCCATCTTGCCGACGCCGGTGCCAGCGCATGTCCAGGGATCTTCGTCGCGCTCGACGTTCCGGACGGTTACGGCCTGGCCGACGAGGCGCGCCTGAGGAAGGTTGGGCATCAAGATGGAGGCGGGGATTGCACCACGCAGCCTTAGCTGGTCCATGGCGTCGGACAGCACGCCGGTGAGATCGCTTAGGCGTGCGTAGCGCTGCAGTATCTGCGGCGAGAGCCTGGGAAGCTCCATATGACGAATGGCGTCGGCGGATATGCGGCCGGTGAGTTTGCGTGTGGTCATGGATGATCTGGTTGATTGTATTGAATATTATCCTACTATTCAGGCTTTATCAATAATCCTGTAATATGGGATTATTGATATAGCACCCTTGACGGGCTTTCTCGCCGTCCGAGCTCCAGGCGATACAATCCGCGCATGATGAATAAAGAAAAAGAGGCCGGCTCCAGCCTATCCCGCGCATTGGAAATACTGGCGCTATTCACGATCGATACCCCCGTGCTGACAGCGGAGGACATTGCGTCGCGTCTGGGATACACGCGTTCCACCGCATATCGCTATATCAAGGAGCTCAGCGCGGCGGGATTGATCGCGGCCACGACCGGAGCGGCATACAGCCTGGGGCCACGCATTGTCGAACTGGAGCGCATGCTGGCCCTGACGGATCCTTTGTATCGGGCGGGTGCCGCCGTATTGGACGGCCAGGAATGCGACAACAATGCCTTGCTTCTGCATAACCTGTACCAGGACAAGGTGCTGTGCATATACAAGGTCGGCCCGGACGTGTTGCAGCATGGGAACCAGCACGTGGTCATACTGCGGGCGCGGGGCATTCCTTTTTCTCTCTTTCAGGGGGCGGCGTCGCTGGCCATGCTGGCTTATCTATCGCAGCATCGGATACGCCAGACTTATCTAAGAAACGAGCAGGCAATCAAGCAAGCCGGACTCGGGCAGAATTGGGACGAGTTCCGGCACAAGATGTCGAGGATACGGCGTATTGGCTACGCCACCAGCCGCGGTCAGATCACACCCATGGTCATGGGTGTGGCGGTGCCCATCCTGCTGCCCGGCGACCAGCGCCTGATCGGCAGCCTGGCCAGCGCACATCTCAGCGCCGCCATGCCGCCCGAAAATGAAGCCGCATGCGCGCAAGGCCTGCATGCGCTGGCCGAAAGAATCGCGCAGGAATATTTGAGCATCGCACCGAGGGGTCAGGCCCCGTACGGGGCCTGACCCCTCCGCCAGATTGTCATTGGCCCGGCACTTGCTGGCGACGCAGCCGGCGGACGGAACCGTTCCGCCTTGGCAACCTGACTACACAACGCGGAGGGCGCGATGCGACATCACTTTCTTATTGCCTTATCGGCGAGCGCCATGTTGGCGAATGCGGCGCTGGCCGACACCACCGTGCAAATGCATGCGGTGAACGCTCAGGGGACAGCCGAAGCCATTGGCTCGGTATCCATATCCGAATCGGCCTACGGATTGGTCTTTACCCCGCAGCTCAAAGGGCTGGAGCCGGGAGTCCACGGCTTCCACATCCATGAGAACCCCAGTTGCAAACCTGCGACGAAGGATGGCAAGCCAGTTGCGGCCGGTGGGGCGGGCGACCACTTCGATCCGGAAAAAACGGGAAAGCACGGCGCCCCATGGGGAGACGGGCACATCGGCGACCTGCCCGCAATCTATGTGGACAGCAATGGCGCCTCCACCAACCCCGTCCTGGCGCCGCGCCTCAAAAAGCTGTCGGATATATCGGGACGTTCGTTGATGATCCATCACGGAGGCGACAACCACTCCGACAGCCCCAAGCCATTGGGAGGCGGGGGGGCGAGGGTAGCCTGCGGCGTGATCTCGGCACAGCGGTAAATGGATGATTGCCGGCTTCGAAGCATCGGTCGCTGCCGGCTTTTTTCTTTGTATCCGGAATTTCAGAGGGAGTCGCTACATGCGTGCAAAACTACTCAACGACGTGGGCGAGCGCAGTTTTGCGCTCGTCCTGGATGCCGGCGACGAAGTCGTTTCGACGCTAGAGGCATTTGCCAACGAGCACAGCCTGACCGCGAGCCGCATTACCGCCATCGGCGCTTTCAGCAGCGCCACGTTGGGGTATTTCAATTGGGACACCAAAGAATATGAACGCATCGAGATCGACGAACAGGTCGAAGTGCTTTCACTGGTCGGCGATATTGCACTGCAAGGGCCGGACGCGAAGCTGCACGCTCATGTCGTCCTGGGCAGGCGCGATGGCAGCGTGCGCGGCGGACATCTGCTGTGGGCAGCCACCAGGCCTACGCTCGAAGTGGTGCTGACCGACTCGCCGGCGTATCTGAAGCGCGAGTTCGACCCCGCCTCGGGACTGCCCTTGATCAAGATTGGAGAATCATGATGGGAGATTCCGTCAGCGATTTCCTGCTCAAGCGGCTGCATGCCTGGGGCGTGCGCCGCATATTCGGATATCCGGGCGATGGCATCAACGGCATCATGGGAGCGCTCGGCCGCATCCAGAAAAGCGGCATGGACCTGGAGTTCGTCCAATCCAGGCATGAAGAGCTTTCGGCGTTCATGGCCTGCGGCCATGCCAAGTTCACCGGCGAGGTCGGTGTGTGCCTTGCCACATCCGGCCCTGGCGCCATCCACTTGCTCAATGGACTGTATGACGCCAAGCTGGACCACCAGCCGGTGGTGGCCATCGTAGGCCAGCAGGCGCGCGCGGCGCTGGGTGGGGACTATCAGCAGGAAGTGGATCTGGTGAGCCTTTTCAAGGATGTCGCACACGAGTTCGTGCACATGGCTGTCACGCCCGAGCAGGTGCGCCACTTGGTGGACCGGGCAATGCGCATAGCGCGTGATCAGCGGGCGGTGACCTGCATCATTCTTCCCAACGACCTGCAGGAACTGGATGCGGTGGAGGCGCCGCCGCGCAAGCATGGCACCGTCCATAGCGGCATTGGCATCGGTCGGCCCGCCATGCGGATAGCCCCGGCTCAGGACGAATTGCAGCGGGCCGCAGACATCCTGAATGCGGGAAGCAAGGTCGCCATGCTGGTGGGCGCGGGGGCCCTGCACACTACCGACGAAGTGATCGAAGTGGCGCAACGGCTGGGGGCCGGTGTTGCCAAGGCATTGCTCGGGAAAGCGGCCTTGCCGGATGACCTGCCTTTCGTCACCGGCTCCATCGGCTTGTTGGGCACCAAGCCGAGCTGGGACCTGATGACGGAGTGCGACACGCTGCTGATGGTGGGCTCCAGCTTTCCCTATTCCGAGTTTCTGCCCGAAGAGGGCCAGGCGCGCGGCATCCAGATAGACATCGACCCGCGCCGGCTCAATCTGCGTTACCCCATGGAGATGGACCTGGTCGGAGACAGTCGCGAGACGCTGCGCGCGCTGCTGCCGCTGCTGGAGCCAAAGAAAGACCAAGACTGGCGCCAGCGCGTTGAAGACAATGTGGCGCGCTGGTGGAGCGTGCTTGAAGCGCGTGCCATGAGCGATGCGGATCCGGTCAACCCCCAACGCGTATTCTGGGAGCTTTCGCCGCGCCTGCCGGACGATTGCATAATCACTTGCGACTCGGGATCCGCCGCCAATTGGTATGCGCGTGACCTGAAGATGAGGCGCGGCATGATGGCTTCGCTATCGGGCGGGCTGGCAACCATGGGGCCGGCAGTGCCTTACGCGATTGCCGCCAAGCTCGCCCACCCTGGTCGGGACGTCATTGCGCTGGTGGGGGATGGCGCCATGCAGATGAACGGGCTCAACGGTTTGATCACGATTGCCAGGCTTTGGCGACAATGGGAAAATCCCAGGCTGACCGTGCTGGTCCTGAACAATGGCGACCTGAATCAGGTGACCTGGGAGCAGCGCGCACTGCAGGGAGACCCCAAGTTCGAAGCATCGCAAGTGCTCCCGGATTTCGCCTATGCCGAGTACGCCAGGCTCATTGGACTCAATGGAATCCGGGTGGACCGTCCCGGCGATGTCGGCGGCGCCTGGGACGAGGCTCTGCGGGCCGATATGCCCACGGTAGTGGAAGTGATGACCGATCCGAACGTGCCGCCCATTCCTCCCCACATCACGGGTTCGCAAGCCAAGGCATATCTTTCCGCGCTATGGCAAAGAGATCCGGACGCGCTGTCCATGATCAAGAACTCGGCCCGGCAATGGTGGGACGGCATCGCGCCGGGCAAGCGAGGATGAACGGGGAGAGGGGACAGACCCCATACGGGGTCTGTCCCCACGCCTCCAGGTCGTACCCCGTACGGGGTCTGTCTCCATACCGCGGGCAGACGGGGTCAGACCCCGTATGGGGTCTGACCCCACGCCTCATGGCGCTTCACACCAACATCCATGGCCTCATCGTCATAAGCCGACTGAAATACGACGGCGACGGCGTCAGGATGAGCGGCGGATTCATGCTTGCCACTTGCGTGCTGCCGGTAGATCCAATCGACGATCTCCTTGTCCGGGGTATAGCCATCAACCAGGCTCTTGAGCAGCGCGCTGATGCGGGGATGGTTGTCGTCCTTGACGGCGACAGCCAGTTCGAACAAGGCCGCCTTGAGCGCTTCCCAGTCCAGCCGCGTTTCATTGGCGCGCATGATCATGGGGTGCTCCGTTACGGTAACGTTGCCGCCGATCAATAGCTCTTCGTACAGTTTTTCGCCCGGCCGCAAGCCGGTGAATTCAATGGCGATGTCGCCATCCGGGTTGTCGTCCGAACGCACGCTGAGACCCGACAGAGAAATCATTTTCTCGGCAAGCTGGGCAATTTTTATCGGCTCTCCCATGTCCAGCACAAAGACATCTCCGCCTTCGCCCATCGCGCCCGCCTGTATCACGAGCTGCGCCGCTTCCGGAATCGTCATGAAGTACCGTGTAATGTTGCGGTGTGTGACGGTGACTGGGCCACCCGCACGGATCTGCTTCTTGAACAGAGGAATCACGGAACCGGACGAACCAAGCACGTTGCCGAAGCGCACCATCGTAAAGCGCGTGCGGTTGCGCACCGGCAGATTGCTCGTGTCGCCATACAGCCGTGGACTGACCTGAGCCGACAGAGCCTGAAGCACCAGTTCGGCGATACGCTTGGTGCAGCCCATGATGTTTGTCGGCCGTACGGCTTTATCGGTTGATATGAGGACGAAGTTACTGACGCCCGCCTGAAGCGCTGCCTGGGCCGAATATAGCGTACCGAAGGTGTTGTTGATGATGCCTTCCGCGTTGTTGCGCTCCACCATTGGAACGTGCTTGTACGCGGCCGCATGATAAACAGTATCGACCCGCCACAAGGACATGACGTTGAACAAGAGCCCTTGATTGCGCACCGAACCCAGTATGGGCACAAGCTGCATCGTCAGGCCCGTGCTGCGAAGATAGGCGTCGAACTCGCTTTGGATGCGATACAGGGCGAATTCTGATTGCTCAAAAAGAATGAGCGTCTGAGGCTCGCTGCGAGCGATCTGGCGGCACAATTCCGAACCAATCGACCCGCCCGCGCCCGTAACCATCACGACTTGCTTGCGTATGCAGCGCTCGAACAGGGCGGTGTTCGGAAGGACGGGGTCGCGCCCGAGCAGGTCGCCAATGTCCACTTCGCGCAAATCGTCCACGCTGACCTGACCGCTGGCCAGGTCCATGATGCCGGGCACTGTACGCACCAGCAGCGGATAGGGGGCCAGGATAGTGATGATCTTATTGCGCCGTGCTCGTGATGCCGAGGGCAGGGCCAGCAGCACTTCCTGTGTGCCGGTATCCCGGATCAGCCGGGTCAGGTCGTTAGGCTCATACACCGGGAGGCCGGCTATCTTTTGTCCTTTCAGTTCGATGTTATCGTCGATGAAGGCGACGGGGACCATCCTGTGGCTGAAGCGCAAGGCGGAAAGCAACTGATTGCCGGCCGCTCCCGCCCCGTAGATCGCCACTTTGGTCTGCGGGGCGGAGCTGCCTTTCATGTGGCGGCTCAGTACCTGGGCGGGTAGTTTGAGCAGCGGGCTCTTGCTGAAATACTGTCGCATCAACAAGCGAAGCCCGCCTATGAACAACAGACTGCATACCCAGTAAATGACAACCACCGAGCGGGGGATCAGGGCGGGCGGATCGTTGTAAAGATAGATGGCCAGCGCCAGAAGCAACGCCGATATCGTGATCGCGCAAGCGATGCTCATGAGGGCTTGATAGCCGACGTAGCGCATCACGGCCCGATAAAGCCCGAATCGTACGAACAAGGGCAGCGTAAGCAGCTGGGCAAGCAGAAAGAGCCAAGCGTGTCCGCCGAAAGGCTCGATCAATTCCGCGCCATCCAGCCGCAGATAGAATGCCAGCCACAGAGTGCTCCATATCAGGACGATGTCCACCGTGATCTGCAGCATGCGCTTCTGGGCGCGCGGGAGCGCCAGCAGGCGATCTCTTAGGCTGAATGGCTGGGCATGCGCCGCAATCATCGTGGGCCGGCTGGTAGGGGCGGTACTGGCCATTCGTTCCCTCTCAAAGTTATTTTTATTGCTTGACTGTGTTTCAGTCTGTTTTGACCGTATCCAATCGGGCCGATATAACGTCTTGATACGCTGCACTCTGGATCGTAGAAGGACGGTTGGAATTAGGAAATAAGACAGAAGCCCTAAGTTGTCGACGGTAGGCGGAACGGACAAGTCCTAATACGATTAGGGCCGCGCCTGAGTTCACTCCAGTTCGAATGTTTCGTACCATCTGATGAAGTTGATCCACCGCCAGATCTGCCAGGTAAAGGGAGTTCTACCAGCGACGACCGAATCGAAGCTGTCCAGCAAGGCTCTCCTGTCCAGGAAAGGTATGCGTTCGCTAGCCTGTAACCAATCGCGTACTTTATGGGCAATCTCGAATAGCCATACCTTCTCAGGTGTGGAGAATCCGATTTTGTCTCTGCGGTTCAACGCTTCATCGGGAACGATTCCACGCATGGCCGCACGAAACACGCTTTTCGTTTCCCCATTGACGGAGATCAGATAATGTTCTGGCATGGACAACAGCAGGTTTGCCAATGGCAGTGTCAAAAATGGTACGCGACTCTCTACAGAGAAATGCATGGAACTGCGGTCGCTGTGTCGAAGCATGCTCGGCAGGTTTTGTGACTGCAGCGTACTGACCAGATGCTCTGTGACCCGCCGTCCCTTACCCATTTTGGCTTTCACGGTTCGGCCCAGCAATGGCCGTACTCCTGCTTCGGCCATAATGTCCACGTTCAGCCATGTGGGGGTCCTGCGGCCTGAAGTCCTGCGTGCGATCCGGTACATCGGATCTGGGAGTGCCGCAGCAGCAAGTTGCTGCCAAACGTGAACATATTGCCGGTCGGGCCAGCGCGCCCAGTTTCTCGTAAATCGTTGTGCTTCAAGCAAGTTACCCTGTTCCAGCAGGCTCAGTAGGCGATATCCTGGATATCCTGTATATCCGGCTAATAGTTCATCCCCGCCATGCCCTTCGAGCGTCACTGTCACGCCCCGGTCGCGGGTCAATTGACAGACGCGATAATGAGCATAAATGGCCGTGCTTCCGAACGGCTCTCCTTGAGCTTTGATCAAGTTGTCCAGATCCCGGGCAAGGTCTTCACCGGTCGCACTGATCTTGTGTTCATGGGCACCGGTAAAGTGATTGATCTGATCCGCCCATCGCTCCTCTGATTTTGCGAAATTATCAGCTACGAACGTGAATGTATTGATTGGCATATCAGGCTGAACATGTCGCATGGCGCACACGACTGCTGACGAGTCCACGCCGCCGGACAAGGCCGCTCCGAGTGGTACATCGCTGCGCAGATGCAAGCGTATGTTGTGAAGAAACTGCTCCCGTATGGCTTCTGCGGCCTGCGCAAAAGTAAGGTCTGAAGGCGGGCGGAGTTCCGGTCGCCACCAGCATTGCTGTCTGGAAACGGAAGGGTTTGGCAAATGAACCTCAAGCCAATGGCCTGGCAATAGATGTTCTACACCATCGATGAACGTATGTTGCTGGCTATCGTAATCGCTGTGCACCAGATAATCGTGACAGCGCTGCCAATTCGCCTTTGATTTCTCTTCACGCAGGCTTAAAAGTGCGGCCTGCTCTGAGGAAAACAAGAAGCGGTGTTGCTGTATGTCGTAGAAAAGCGGTTTGATTCCGAACGCATCACGAACACAGCTCAGCGTATTTCTTATGGTGTCGTATACGACAAAGGCGAACATGCCCTCCAGGCGCTCCAGGCTGCCTACATCCCACTCTTGCCAGGCTGCCAGCAGAACTTCGGTGTCCGAGTCCGAAGAGAAGGAATGGCCCAGCGTAGCCAACTCTTTGCGCAGCTCTCGATAGTTGTAGATCTCGCCGTTGAAGACAATGCTGAATCGCTGATCCTTCGATAACATGGGTTGATGCCCTGCCGCAGTCAAGTCTATGATCGAAAGCCTCGTGTGCCCAAGCATGACGGTGCCTCGAGAGTCTCGATAACACTGAGAACCAAGATCGTTAGGCCCCCTGTTCTTCAGTTTGTTCAGTGACGATCTGAATTTCTCGTCTAGATTCTTTGGTGCTGTCGCCCACCAACCACCGGTTATGCCACACATGGATATCTTCCTTGGGTATTTGAGCACTACGATCGACCGATATGGAGGGTGCGCGAGCAGATCTATCGGTTTTGATTCAATACGGTTAAAGAAACCTCATTCTTCTGTACAGTGCCATGCCCTGGTGAATATTTCGTCGCCTTCAAGATCAAAAATAAATACAGTCCGTAAAGGACCACTTCATGTATGACGAGCGCTTTAAGAAAATATTCAATGGTTGAGCCTGAACACAAAATCAAAACGGTGGTTAATGTGAAGAAGTAAGTTATTTGCCAGGCACTTCCTTTTGCGATGTTGTGATTCAGGCTGAGCACGACGCTTAAGGGGCTCACGATAAAGCGGACGCCGGCCGCTATTACCAGCGTTTCGGCAAATTCACCTGCTTGCGCCCAGTCTTCGCCAAAAATAATTGAAAAAATAACCGTTCCAAATGCGCTGAAGACGAGGGTGAATGGAACGGCGATGCAGATGAGCACCAGAAGTATTCGTAGTATATAAATACGCAAATGAGCGGGGTCGTTGTTATGAATCTCTGCGACCTTTTGAAATAACACTTGGGAAATTGCGCCGGATATCAAAAATAGGGGCACGGTCAACACTTTGAAAGAAAAGCTGAACAGTCCTGTAACGCCGGCGCCGAAGACCTTCGCTATGATGAACAGCGGCATTTGCAAGGCTCCGTTATCCAACAGGGTGCCCCAGCTTGAAATCAAGGGAAATTTCTTATAGTGCTTCGCGTTTTTTCTTATGGCTGCAACGGACACAAACGGCGTAATGTCCTTTATTGATCGAGCATTGACTCGTGCCAGATAAAGCAGAGCAAAAATCTGTCCGACAATATTACCTAGAATCAAGCCTCCAGAAGAATTCAAGCCATAGCCCAAACCGCACTGAACTGAAACCGACGTGGTGCCGTGTGCGACTCGGCTTAAAGAGAGTTGCTTGAAGCGCGTGTTCCTGTTGTTCCAGTAGCTTAGAATTTGATAGAAAGCGGTGAGCATTATGCTGACCGGCAATAACAGTATCCATGTGGCCATTGACGGACTGTCCAGGAATTCAGCAATTTCATGGTTGTTTAAAAAAGCCATGATCCACAGCCCTATGCCGGTTGCCAGGGCGATAGCGGCCGATAAAGCCATAATATTGCCCGAGTCATGATTATCATCTGGCAACATGATCGCCAGTTCATACCTGCCCGAAGCGACAACGCTGACAACCGTCGTTATAGCCATGTATAGCGCATACACGCCGAAATCCGCGGGGCTGTAGATCCGGGTAAGAACCGGGCTGATCGCAATGGGCAACACCTGAGCGATGAACGTTCCAGTCATCAAGGTTGCGACGTGCTTGCCAAACTCGCCCTTGAGCTTCAATTGCTTGAGCATCCGATCTTGCTTGGCGAGTATTGAATATGTACGAAAGCAGCGGGCTTCACGATTAGTAATTCACCAAGCGGCAGACAGCGCCGAGATTTCCGTCAGCGCGGTGCAGGTTCTTTCGATCTCCCCATCGCTCAGCGTCGGATGCACCAGGAACGCCAGCGAGGTTTCACCGAGCTCCTTGCTGACAGGCAAGCGCTCTTTTGGGCGCCAGCCGGTGTCGTCGAACGCCTTTTCCAGGTAGATTTCAGAGCACGAGCCGGAATAGCAGGGCACGCCGCGTGCCATGATTTCCCCAAGAATCTGATCCCGATTCCAGTCCGGCCTGAGCGGGTCTGGCTGGACGAAGACATAACACCTATAGCCCGCGTGGCGGATGGACGATGGCAAGGTGGGAACGCGCAATCCTGGCACGGCTCTGGCGGCGTCCCAAATGCGACTTGCATACTCCTGGCGTTTCGTTTGCCATTGCTCCATGCGGCGAAGTTGAATCCGCCCGAGGACGGCTTGTGTTTCAAGCATGCGCCAGTTGGTGCCGAAGCTTTCGTGTAGCCATCGAAAGCCGGGTGCATGTTCTCGCTCATAGACAGCTTCCCAGGCTTTTCCGTGGTCCTTGAAGGCCCAGATTCTTGACCAAAGCATTCGGTCGCGAGTCGTGATCATGCCGCCTTCGCCCCCTGTGGTCATGATCTTGTCCTGGCAGAACGACCATGCGCCTATGTGGCCGATGGAGCCGACCGAGCGGCCCTTGTATTGTGCCCCGTGCGCTTGCGCGCAGTCTTCTATGACCCAAAGTCCGTTTTCTTCGGCCAATGCCATGATGGGGTCCATATCGCACGGCCAGCCTGCCAGATGCACGCAGATGATCGCGCGAGTACGTGGTGTCATCACAGCGCGAATGGTGTCCGCGGTGATGTTCTGCGAGTCGCGGTCAATATCGGCGAAAACCGGCACTGCCCCGGCATTGACGACTGTTGATACCGACGCGATGAAGCTGCGCGGCGTGACGATCACTTCGTCCCCGGGGCCGATGTCAAGCGCTTTCAGGGCTGCGTCCAATGCCAGCGTGCCGTTTGCCAGCGCCACGGCATACTCGCATCCCGCCCATGCTGCGAACTCTTGTTCGAATCGACGGCCCTCCCGGCCTGTCCAGTAGTTCACCTTGTTCGATAGAATGACGTCGCGCACTGCGTCGGCCTCTTCGTCAGTGAAGCTGGGCCAGGGAGAAAACGAGGTCTCGAGCATGATTCCGTCCTTTCGTCGGGCGTAAGCGGTCCGCTACATATTCGCCGGATTCCGCTTGCCAGGGTAGCGGTCGTCCGTTCTAAGCTGAAAGCCATAGTGGCGCTGCTTGCAGCACCTGTTTTTTGCCTATTCTTTGCTATGAGGCCTGGCAGGATTTCCTATGACTGTGGTGTAAGGCGATACGTTTTTTGTGACCACCGCGCCCATACCTACGATGGCGCCCTCTCCTATGACCAAGGGCCGGTCGGAGGTGCCTTGTTTAATGATTGCGCCGGTTCCTATATAGGCGTGGTCTTGAATATGAATATTTCCATTGCAATGGACATTCGGCGCGAACGTTACATAGTCGCCGATGACGCAATCGTGCGCGACATACGAATACAGGTTGGAGTGGAAGAACTTACCAATCCTGGCGTTCGAGGTTATGGTGCTGTGGGCGCAGATGATGGCTCCGTTACCTACTTCGTTCCGGTCGTACATCAGGGACCGTGAAGATTGCAGAGACATGGGCCTGACTCCTTTTTCCATGCATTGATCGGCAATACGTTCTCTCACTTTGGAGTCGGCGATTGCAATGTTGAAAAACTTCTCTTCACACGCCATGTTGAAAAACGCCTCTTCGGAGATCACCGGATAGCCATTGATTTCAGTTTTCGTCGGCGTCGTTTCCACAAAGAATATTTGGCTTGCGTCCTTACGGGCGGTTTGGACCGTGGCGGAGACGTATTCTGCAACGAGGGGTATAACCTCGCGTGCAAAGCCACCGGTTCCGTATAGGCCAAATATCATGCGCGGGGTGTTCTTGGGCATCTTGCTCATTTTCGTCCTCTAAACGTTACGTTACTTGTCCAGACCGTTGGATCGCGCGTATATACGGATTCGGAAGCTTATTCACGGGCCTTGCCTTGGTCGGCCTCGGATGATTTTCTAACCTCATCGTCGTAGCGCGTCGCGGTGGCGACCCCCGGCATGGATATTCCCTTACGGCCGAGCACCACGGGAATGGTATGAAGAAAAATGTGGACGTCCATGGAGAACCCGAAGCGTTCGACATACTCGACGTCCATTGAGAACTTCCTGTCCCAGGGCAGGGTGTTCCGACCTCTGATGGCAGGTAGGCTTGTAATGCCCGGCAGTACCTTGAAGCGTTCAGGATAGCGCTCCAGCAACAATTCTTTATAGTCAGGCAGCATCGCTCTTGGGCCGATGAGGCTCATCTCGCCTTTGAGCACATTGATGATTTGAGGCAGTTCGTCAAGACTGGTGCTGCGTAATAGTGCACCGAATCGGCCTAGCCGTTCTTCATCAGGTAATGGGCGGCCGTCGGCATCGCGGTCATCGCTCATTGAACGAAATTTGAACAGCAGGAATTCTTTCGTATCTTTGCCTAGGCGCTGCTGCTTGAACAACACTGGTGACCCTAGCTTGCTGCGCACGAGCAAAGCGACGCAGAGCATGACCGGCCATAGCAGGACGATCAATGCTCCGGCAAAAAGAACGTCGAAGCTGCGCTTGCCGTAATGAGCCCAAAAGCTATCCATTCGTATGCCTCGCGTAACGGAAGAAAGGCCTCAATTGCTCGGTTCGAGCAGTCTGGTATAGAAGCGCAGCATGTTTTCCCAGTGCTGTTTTTGCTCAAAGCGCTGCATGACGCGCAGACGGGCTTGTGCACCCATCTGTTGACGCACGGCAGGTGGTGTGCTGAGCGCCGTGCGCATCGCTTCATGCAGAGCGCTCGAAGAGCGGGGCCGGACCAGCCAGCCGTTTACACCAGGCTCGATGGCCTCATTGCAGCCGTTTATGTCCGTGGCGATGACAGGCAGTTCCATGGCGCCCGCTTGCAGCAACACATTGGGAAAGCCCTCACGGTAGCTGGGAAGAACCAGGACGTTGGCCAGGTGAAGCGCTGGCCGTATATCTGCAAGAAATCCCAGGGAATGGATACGTTTGTGTTGCTGGATGATGAGCTGGTCGCGTTTGCTGATGGGAGCGCTGAGATCCAGCCCGCCGACCAGGATCAGCCGGGCGTGCTCCGGCAATGCGGTGAACGCGGCCAATAGCTCGCTGATTCCCTTGTCGCGGTTCAGCCTGCCCGCGAAGCAGAATACAAACTCCCGAGTGCAAATTTGCAATTGATCGGCAAGAACGCGGCTCGCGTCTTGGGCACAGTCGGCATGACGATCGAAGTGGCATGTGTCCACGCCGGCGATGTTTCCATGACCTATCAGACCCAACGGTTTTGCCGTGATGCCGAAACGTTGCAGGTCATTTTTGACACCATTTCCTTCTGGTACGACCTGATTCGCGCAGGCGCAGATTACACGATCCACCCATATCAGAATTTTCTGCTTGAGCCCGGTTTGGGTAGGAAACACAAGGCCAGTGAATGTATGGATCCGAACGGGTACGCGGCACAACCAAGCGGCGAGCATGGTGACCAGTCCCGCCTTGGGCGTGTACGAATGGACAATGGCGGGCCTGACCTGCATCAGTAACCGTATCATCGACAGCACCGATATCAAGTCGGCTAACGGTGCCATCCCGCGCACCATGCGAACATTGTGTACCGGCACGCGTTCAGTCTGAGCAATGTCATGGCAGATTGGACCTGGAGAGGTCACCAGTTCGACAGCCGTTGTTTTAGCCAGCGCCCTTGCCAAGTAACCCGGCTGATGCTTGAGTATGGTCGCCAATGTTTCGGGGGCCGTGGTTACAATTAAAAATTTCCGTATGCGCATCGTGCAGCCTTCAATATGCGATGTGACGGCTTTTGCCGGGCTTGCGCCTGCCCATCAACGAAAGCAGCAGAAAAATCAGCATTGGCACAAACATCCACTTCTGACGCACAGCAATACCCATGTTGGAGGTCGTCGATGCCAGAAGAACCCATGCCAGTATTGAATAGAACCACATGAAAGCGCGGTTGCCTTCCAAAGGCTGCCTGGGCCATCTTGGAGCTCTGCATAAGGCGGCCACGAACAAGAGCAGTAAAATTACGTTGTCGATTGATGAAGCCAGTGAGAAAAGGCTGTGCGCCTCCAAAGGCACAGGCCTGAAAAGATAAGTGAACAGTTGCATCGGAGGATTCATCGACGCGATATCTATAGAACTGCCGCCCTCCTGATTCTCTTGCTGCCTTTGTTCTATGTAACTGACCAGCTCTTCGGCATTGGCTCCGCTGCCCACTCCTGAATAGTTCATTGCCAGAGGCACCATCAGGACGGCGGCCAGCGCGGCTGCTCCACCCATCATTAATCGTTGGCTTAGAGTGATGCCGCGTTGCACGATCTGCGATCCCGCCAAAGCGAGGATCATGATGCCGGCCACATGCGGCCGGACCATGAGCATGAGTATCACTGCCGTCATCATCAGCCAGACCCTACGCTTGAGACGCAGCGCAGCCCACAGTGCCAGACCCGTTCCCATGAAGGAAATTGCGTCCTTGCCGATTGCCGAGGACCAAAAACTGACGGAAGGCAAGAACGCGATCAGCGTGGCAAGTAGGCGCAGTACTCTCGATTTGTTGGCTGTGGCGACGCGAAGACTGGCGTCAAACGCAATGAGGCCGACGAATCCCAGGATGTTGTAGAAGAAGAAGCTGCCTAGATACGATAGGCCCAGTACGGAAACGCAGAAGAAAGTAAGTAGTTCGACGGCTGCGGAGCCAAAGCTGAACGAGATGTCTCCGCCTAAAGCTGCACGGTAATAACCTTCGGCATCGGCGATGTTGCTGAGCGTATAGATGGCATAGCTAACGCAGAACGCAGTATGCCAGCCATACAGTAGTAGCGAACGGCGGGCGCGTGTTTGGAATGATTTATTGATGGTCACAGCGACGACTGCGCCGGCTAGGAAGACCAGCAAGGTACTGATGACATGCCAGGGAGACGAAACGAGTTCCATTTGGTATTGTCGTGTTCAGTTTTTTATTGGCAACGCCGGATTCGAGGCTTCGTCGTGGACAGAGCATGCTGCCATAGCTTGTCGTAAGCGAGCACCATTTTCTCAATGTCGTATTTTTCAAGTATGTGCTCTCGACAACGTTCTTGACGGGCTATCCACTGCCGGGGATTCGCGCGGCGCTCGCAGAGCGCAATCATGATCGCCTTGGCCAGTGCAGCGGGATCGCCATGGGGTACCAGCCAACCCGTGGATCCTATGATCAAGCGCGCGTCGCCAACGTCCGTGCTGACGCATGGCGTGCCGCAAGCCATCGCCTCGGCCACCACATTGGGAAAGGCCTCGCTGCGGCTGGAAAGCACATGGATATCCAGCGCATTCAGAATAGAAGGAATGTCGTCCCGCGGACCCAGCAGCCGTATGGAGCGTTGAACGCCCGCATCGTGGATGAGCGTGGTCAACTCGGCGTTATCGAACGACATCCCATTGCCGGTCAAAAGGCAAGTGAACGCAGGCAGGCTTTGTGTTAATAAGCTCAATGCTTGAAGAAGGTTCTCATGATCTTTTTCCGGGTCGTATCGGGCCACCATGCCCAGTACGACGGTTTGATCGTCGATTCCTAGCTCGTGACGAATCCTTGATCTGGCTGTGAGATCGGGCTTGACACGGTCCATGGCATAGCCGTTCGGTATCACTGTGAACTTGTCGACCCGGTACCCGATGTTCTGATGCAAAGGCACCGCTCTCTCGGAACAGCACGCGATGCTGGTGGGGATGAAGCTCGAGAGCAACGCGCAAACTTTCATGGTCAGAAAGGTGAGTCTCTTGTTCTTGCCGGCGTCAACATTTGAATGCCGTATTCCCCAAACAACCGTTTTATTTCCGGCCAATCGGGCTATTAGCCCTCCGATCAGATCGGCATGATAGAGCCATGTCTGTATGATGTCCGGATGCAGTGTTTTGATGTGACGATATAGTTTGAACACGCCACGAAACGTGATCCGGCCCCGGGGCATGAACAAGCATTCCACTCCGTGTCCCGCTTGCTCCAGGCGGTCTGCGTAGACGCCGCGGCCCATTAGCGATACGACAAAATGCTGATTGCCCGAACGCCGGTCGGACGTCGTCAGCCGATATAGTGCGCCTTCTGCGCCGCCATTATTCAGGCCGGTGATGATGTGTAGTATTCGCATTGGAGAATTGCGCCCTTGGCTGGCTTTCCCGTTCAAGCCAAGCTTGGAACATCAGTACGCACCAAAGCTTTGCAGAGTGATCGCGTCGGCCGCAAATATGGTCGGCCCAAGAGGCTCTAATTGGAGCGGGATGGAAGAACCCTTCGCGCAAAATGCGCGCTTCGTCTAGTAATGCCTCGGCCCAGGTGCGCAAGGGGCCTCGCAGCCAGTCGGCCAACGGAATGGTGAACCCCATCTTTGGCCGGTCGACCAGCTCTTTAGGTATGTGCCGGTAAAGAACTTCGCGCAATAGCCATTTGCCCGTGCCATCGCGTATCTTCAGGCCGATCGGCATGCGCCAGGCCAATTCAACGACGCGATGGTCCAGCATGGGTATCCTGACTTCCAGACTGTTGCTCATGGCGGCGCGGTCTACCTTGACCAGGATGTCGTCGGTCATGTAGGTTTGAGCGCCCACGGCCATCATCCAATGTTCGAAAGTATCCGTCTTTGGCCAGGCATTCACGGTATTGTGTATGGTGCGAGGCTCCTTCGAGGCTATGACGATACGTTCCGGATCTTTCCAATGGCTGCTGAGTTGGTGATAGAAGCTTTCTTTACCCGTGCATGCCAGAAGCTCGGCCAGCTTGTGCACCTTTTCGCCCGTTATGGCGTCGTTCAGTTTGGGCATTAATGATCGGATTCGACTGAACATCATGTTCCATGCAGGCGGAGGCAGGGATTTCAAGGCAAACGCGGCGCTGCTTCGCAACGGTGCCGGGATACGGCCTATTCTGTTCCAAACCGAAGGTACAAACCGGTAGGTGTCGTAGCCGCCAAACAACTCATCACCGGCGTCGCCGCTTAATGCTATGGCGACATGTTGGCGTGCCAGCCGGCTGACCAGATAAGTAGGTATTTGCGAACTGTCTGCGAAAGGCTCATCGTAGACTTCCGGAAGGCGGGGTATCAAGGCCAGGGCATCGTCCGCCTGCACATAAAGGTCGGTATGCTGCGTACCGATATGCTCGGCAACGGCGCGGGCGTATTGCGCCTCGTTATACTTGTCTTCAGTGAACCCAATGGTGAACGTCCGGACAGGCCGTGGGCTTTGTGTTTGCATCAATGCCACGATTGTGCTGCTGTCTATGCCACCGCTAAGAAATGCACCAAGCGGCACATCTGCGAGCATCTGGGCACGAACGCTTTCTGTGAGCTGCCGTTCAAGTTCTTCGACGGCCTGTGCGGGTGTGCCCTTGAAAGGCTGGTCCAGGCCGGCCCTGGCCACATCGTTCAATCGCCAATATGCTGTTGGACATGCTGCGCGGGCCACTGCCATATCAGATAAGGAAATATCGACGAAATGGCCGGGCTGGAGCTTCCGGATATCTTTATAGATACTGTGCGGTGCGTCCACGTATCCGTGGCGAAGCAATAAAACCACCGCGTTTCGATCGACTTCAGCCTTGAAGCCCGGATGGGCCTTGAGCGCTTTGAGCTCTGACGCAAACAAAAGCGAGCCATCCTGCCACCCCCAGTACAAGGGCTTCTCGCCTAAGCGGTCGCGTGCAAGCGTAAGCATTCTGGTTTGCCGGTTCCACAGCGCTATGGCAAACATGCCTACGGCGGCCTGTAGGGTTTTTTTAACACCCCAGGCGGAGAAGCACGCGAGCAATGTTTCCGTATCGGAATGGCCTCTCCAAGGAGGCGCCTCGCCGTCGCGAGTCAGGCGCGTTCGTAGTTCGAGATGGTTGTAGATCTCTCCGTTGAAGGCCAGTACGTAGCGCTTGCACGCCGAGAGCATAGGTTGCCGGCCCGCTGCTGACAGGTCGAGGATCGATAAGCGACGATGGCCGAGCGTGAGGCAGAGTGCATCATCGACCCAGACATCAAGATCATCCGGTCCCCGATGCGTTACCGCATTGGCCATGTTCCAGCCAATCTCGGCTGCGGCATCGAGACGGATGGGAGAGTAGAAGCCTATCAGGCCGCACATATTGGATCTCGTCGATAAGGTACTGCTAGGAATGCATTGCTTTCAGCCAGTCATGCAATGCTGATACCAGAGAGGTCTTTGAAATATATGATTCGGATTGCCCTGAGACGTCGGCACGCGTGGCAGTCCTCATTAGCCAGGCATATTCAAGAATCTTTTCAATATCCGGGGGGCCAACTTTATAAAACGGAAAAGCAGCGGGAAATACATCGTGATAATTGGCATAGACAGGTAGCCCATTCATCAGATAGTCCCTGACTTTCAGAGTGCAGGCCTGTAGCATGCCTTTACGGTGCAACGCGAACGATGACAGGCCCAGCCAGCACTTTTGCGATAAGAGCCCGATCTCGGCGCTGGTCAGGATTCCATACGTTTTTATTCTGGAATCGCCGGCTGCTTCAGCCTGGTCTTGGCGATTCAGGCTGCCCACCAGATGCAAAATGAAGTTGGATCTCGAGTTTCGCAGGCTTTCTAATAGAAGATCGAGCCCATGCCAATCGGCGAAATGGCTGGCAACGAACAGTAGCTCTGGAACCGAGCGCCTGCTATCGATAATTTCCTTATGCTTTTCATCCGGGTAGTAGACGCCGTTAGGATAAACATAAGCAGCTTTATTCTGGTCGTTTATACGATTTTTTTCGTAGCGGACTATTTCATCAGTAACGCCGATAAGCCCTGCGGCTTCCTTCAAGGTTTTTTTCCCGAAGAAATTTTCAATGCCGATTTGTGCCGAACGTATCAATACTCGATTGGAGTGTCTGATCTCCGGTATCTCAAGGGTATGATGGATCGAGTAGGTCGGTCTGCCGAGGCCGCTAATACATGCGGTCTGAAACGCGTCGTATGAGCTATAACGCAGAAGCACTACATCATAGTGCGCGGCTTGTTTTTTGATCCACTGGTAGTATTCATGGCGTAGCTTTATCCAGTTCGCTGCCCGGTGGCGCATCTGCGGGGCGGGATTGGAACTTACCGCTTTTGCTGCAACGAAGACATCGCTGGATGGGTGAGTTGTGTCGGGGCAAAAAAGCCTTGTGGCCCAGTTCATATTGTTCTTGCGGGCCGCTATTTGTTCCCAGTGCATCTGGTTCACAATGCCATGAATCGGAGTCGGCATGAATGCGGCATGCAGAACTTTCATAGGAATTCACGTAGAAAATGACAGTCAAGTGCTGTTGTCGGTCGAGCTACGAAAGCAGGTCTATATAAAGATCCCGTTCCTGCTGACTATTGAGATGCGAGTTATGCCATAGCAAGGTGAAGCACCCTTTGACGGCATGGCAGGCATCTTTTAATTGGACGAACTTTGCCCGCGCGGCGGCGCTTGTCCCCAAATTCAGATAGCGCGAGGCGATCACTGTGCATTCCATGGCGATCAATGGTCGAATACGCAAATTAAGTGCTTGGCCGATTACGGGATCGAAAGCCGGGTACTCGAAACATGTACCGCAACGGAAGCCCGGATGATCTGCATAGCTAAGGGAGCTGTCGTAGTTCATGCCTGCTTGTTCCCAGCCATGCAAGGTCGTCGGCGTTTCCCAACGGAGATAATGCATCCGACCGCCCCATGCATATTGCTCGATTTTTTCTTCCTGGCACAAACGTTTTAGCCGCGCTGCTTCGGCAGCGATCACATGGGGATACCGATAGGCGTTATAGCTGGGATGCAGACCGATGTTATGGCCGCGAGCGTGAATCCGGCGCATTAAGTCCCGGATAGAAGGATGCTCGACTTCGTACCGTGCATCCTTCGTCAAATCTGTTCGACCGCACATGAAGTAGAACGCGCTGACCAGGCCATGACTCTCCGAGGCATCCATAATCCAGTCAAAGGTATTGTAGGGATCGTCCGGGTGCAGTCGTTCTCGTGATTCCCACCAGAGCCTAGGCGTTTTCAGTGCCTGAATGATGTCATGTCGCTTCAGTACGTCGCCTGCCATCTTGCGAACGAGTTGCATGCCGCTGGAAAAGCTATACACTCCGACCCCATCGACGTCGTGCGACACCTGGATCGAGAACCGATGCTCGAGTTGTTTCAATGAGGGCCAAAGTCGTTTGATGACTTGGCCAAGTATGTCCAGCCATTCATCAACGACTGGACGCTCCAGATAGCCATGCTTGTATGCATGGGATGCAGTGGCGGGGAAGCGCCCGTGAAGATCCAGATCGCTGCGCCCGACCTCTTCCTGGCGAGACAGCATCCAGTAGGCGAGGCCAAGTATGTCGTAATGGATAGTGACTCCCTGCTTGTCTTTTTCTATTAATGGAGACCGTAAGCTGGCCGACCCTGGTGCCGGCAGCGGCCGGTCCAAAGGAGTGTCCCAACCCTCATTGGCGCCATCCCATTGTGTAAATGGTAGATCGGAGTCAGTACGGATGAATGTGCGTAAATTGGATGCTATGCGGATGGCTGAACGACTAAAAGGTATCGATAGGTTGGTATAACCCATTGATTGCGACATCGTGAATACGTGGCCAAAACGTTCGAACAAAATTGACTGCAACCAATCAAGGGCCGTGCGGGTGTGATGCGTGTGTATTTTGTTCATTTGGATGTCTGTCATTTTCTTATTCTGCTTGACACATGCTTGCCCAGTCAGCGAGCGGGTCGCAGGGACTTCACGAACTTTCCCAGCGCATATAGCTTTGACGGGGTCTTTGAAACGGAAAAATAGGGTACCTGCACGGTATTGAATTGCCGGTACGAGCGCTCAACGGGCTGTATCATGCTGCCTTCGAAGTCAAACCTCTTGGCTTTGGTCGAGACGTGCTTCAGTGCCTCACGAAACAGCAAAGAAGCCGCGCCACTGTTCCTGTAACGATGGTCTATGGTGCTGATCAAGTTGTAGGCACTATTTTGGTCCCACACTAGAAAAAGCGCCGCATGCAAGATTCTGTCTTTACCATATGCTGCAATCGTGCATGCCTGTTTGCGCTCGTACCCACGGTCGTACATACGCTTGAATACGTCGAAAGCATAGGAAATCTTTGCATTCTGTTGGCTCAGGATCATTTTGTGGTTGTTGTAGAACAGCTCTGCCGGTATATCGAATGCAACGTCAACGATTTTTTCGGCTTTTCTGATGTTTCGTCGCTTGCTTGGCGAAAAGCCTGAAAGCACTACGTCCAGGTCTGAAAGATCTTCAATGACATATGTATAGCGGGTCGTTTGTTCAAAACCCGACCAATAAAAGGGTAGCCAGTTCGTATTCGAGTAATGCCACCGCTGAATATAATGGTCAAAAGGCGGCAAGCGGGCGATCAACGCGTCCATCATTTCTTTCTGCCGGCTAAGCCGTGTGGCGCTTTTTGTGGTGTCGATTCTCAGCCAAGGCCCCAGCGTTTGAGTCAGAGGCGGTTGTGTCAACAATTTGAATCCAAGTCTTTTTCTCATGACATATGGCATGGCAGCGATGACGGCCCCATTCTTCTCCACCAATGCCACGTCCCAGTTGCTGTTCCCGGCCACCGCGTCCAGCCACCATGCGCTGCTAAAGAGTGGAATCGAGGCCTCGGTGTCGCAAAGCGCACGATAGATTGCTTTTGCGTCTTTCATTCAATATTGCTTGCTATGGAAAGGTCGTGATCCAAACTGGATAATGCAGCTTCCAAGGCGCTTGAAATCAACCGCTGTTGCTGCACGCTCAAATATGGATGCATCGGCAGGCTGAGCACCTGCTCCGCCGCCTTGTCGCCCACAGGCAGCCGTGCCGCGCTGTCGGCGACGGCGGGCTGCATGTTCAGGGGAATCGGGTAATGAACCGCTGTGGGAACGCCGGCTCGCTGCAGATGCGCCTGTATCCGCTCGCGATCCGGCACGCGTATGGTGTACTGGGCGAATACGCTGACATTGTGGGATTCCGTATAAGGCGTGGAGTCGACACCCGCATCCTGAAGCAGGTCGTTGTAGGACAGCGCCACCTGGCCGCGCAGCGCGATCTCTTCGTTCAGGATTTCCAGCTTGGGCAGCAGGATGGCGGCTTGAAGGGTGTCCAGCCGGCTGTTTACGCCTAAGCGAATATGGTGATAGCGGCGTTCCTGGCCATGGCGGGCGATTTGCCTCAGTACCTTGGCAAGTGCCGCGTCGTTGGTGAAGAGGGCGCCTCCATCGCCGTAGCAGCCCAATGGCTTGCTGGGAAAGAAGCTGGTGCATGCAATGGTGCTTAGGTTGCATGAGCGCCGGTCTTTGTAGCGGGCGCCGAAACTTTGCGCGGCGTCCTCGATGACTGGTATGCCGTGCTTGCCGGCCACGGCGTTGATGGCGTCCATGTCGGCGCACTGCCCATATAGCGACACCGGAATGATGGCTTTGGTACGCGGGCTGATGGCGGCCTCCAGAAGCGACGGGTCCAGGTTGTAGGTGCGAGGGTCTATATCCACATATACGGGCTTGGCTCCCAGCAGCGCAACGGTTTCGGTAGTCGCGATATAAGTGAAGCCAGGCGTGATGACTTCATCTTGGGGGCCAATGCCCAGTGCCATCTGCGCAATTTGAAGCGCATCGGTGCCGTTGGCGCAGGTGATGCAGTACCGGGCACCGACGAAAGCGGCGAGCTTTTCTTCCAGTTCGGCGACCTCCGGTCCCAGGATGTACTGGCCATGGGTCAATACGCGTTGAATGCCGGCATCTATTTTTTCTTTGATGCGGGCTTGCTGGGATTTCAGGTCTATGAAGTCGATCATGGCTGCGGATCCTGTTTGCTTATTTGATTGCCATTGAGGACATAGCGTGCGTTGGTATGCGGGCAAATCGCCACGCCGCCGCCATTGAGCGGCAGAGCCAGCTGTTCGCCGAATTCGCTCATCCAGCCGATCTGCCGCGCCGGCACGCCTGCCATCAAGCCGTACTCGGGGACATCCTGGTTGACGACCGCGCCGGCACCGATAAAAGCAAACCGGCCTATGGTCACGCCGCAGATGATCGTGCTGTTCGCACCGAGCGTCGCACCCTTTTTGACAAGAGTGTCGCGATACTCATTCTTCCGCTCTATCAACGAGCGTGGGTTATAGACGTTGGTAAAGACCACGCTGGGGCCGCAAAAAACGCCGTCTTCCAAAGTAACGCCATCGAACACCGATACGTTGTTCTGGATCTTGCAGTCGTTTCCGATGATGACCTGATTGCCGACATAGACGTTTTGCCCCATGGATACCCGCGCGCCCACGCGTGCGCCGCCACAGACATGCGTGAAGTGCCATATGCGGGAGCCCTCTCCAATTTGCGCGCCCTCATCGACGATGGCGCTCGGATGCTGGTAGTAGTTCATTTTTTCAGGAACGGATGGTAGTCGCCCAGCAAAGGCGCCTGCGCGGCGTTTCGAATCGTGGCGACCGTGGTGATGGCGCAGCGGTTGTCTTCCAGACCGTAGCCGCGTCCTTGCAGGATCTCTTCGTAACTGCGGATATGCAGGTCATTGAAGCCTCCGGAGAACTCGATCTCCTCACCGTCGACAGTGATGGAACGATACGTGCGCTGCCCGGCGGCCTGCTGCGCCTGCGGTACGTCGTCCACGTCGACCGACAGGAACCAGCGGGCCCTGGCGTGCTTGTACTCGAGATAGCCGGCGGCTTTCGTGTCGGATGAGTGATGTACGACGTTGTGCTGCAGATCACCGAAAATGAAGTGCAACATATCGAAGAAATGCACGCCGATATTGGTTGCAATCCCCCCTGACTTCTTCAGGTCGCCCTTCCAGGATCGCAAATACCAATGGCCGCGCGAAGTGATGTAGGTGAGGTCGACCTCGTGCTTGGTGTCGCGTGGGTCTGTCTGTACTTTCTCGCGTAGGGCCACAATGGACGGATGGACGCGCAGCTGCAAGATGGTATTGACCTTGTGGCCGGTATCGCGCTCGAGTTCGAGCAGCCCGTCGATATTCCATGGATTGAGCACCAGCGGCTTCTCGCAGATTGCGTCGGCGTCCGATCGCAGCGCGAAGCGCATATGCGAATCGTGCAGATAGTTGGGAGAACAAATCGATACGTAGTCGATGCGTTTGGTGTGATTGGCGCGGCGCATCTTGTCTATATGCCGATCAAAGCGCTCGAACTCGGTGAAGAAGTCGGCGCTTGGGAAGTGACTGTCGATGATGCCCACTGAGTCATTCAAATCCAGGGCGGCAACCAAGTTGTTGCCGGTCGCCTTAATGGCTTGCATATGGCGCGGAGCGATATAGCCGGCCGCTCCGATCAGGGCGAAGTTCTTCATATTGGCTCGCTAAGCTCCATAGTTCGAGTATGGATAGAGTGGGGTGCCGTAGCCTCGGCTGTTCAGTGACAGGTCATTCAGAAGTACGCCTCTGGCGTCTGCGCCGACCTGGCGCAGACGCTTGGCGGACTCTTCCAGCTCCGCGATGGTCGAAATGCGGGTACGCGCCAGCAAGAAGACGGTTCCCGCCTGCGGCGCCAACGCCATGGCGTCGGACACCGCCAAGATAGGAGCGCAATCCAGTAGCACCACATCGTATTGTGCGGATGCCTTCTCAAGAATCTGCGCGACAGGTTCCGACTGCAGCAGTTCCGCCGGATTGGGAGGCAGAGTCCCCGAAGTGATGAGGTCCAGATTTGGCATCACGCTTTCACGCAATGCTTGTTCCAGCGATAGGCGTCCGCTGGCCAGCTCGCTCAAGCCGCCTCGACGCTCCAGCCCGAAGTACTGATTGATATGGCCTCGACGCAGGTCGGCATCGATAAGCAGCACTCTCTTTCCGGCTGCACCCAGTACGGCGGCAAAGTTCACGCTGACAAACGATTTTCCGGTGTTGGGTGTGGGGCTGGTCAAGAGCACGATGTTGTTGGGCGCCTCCTGCATGGCGAATTGCAGCGCTGTACGTAGACTGCGCAAGCTCTCAATGGCAGGGTCTTGGCTAGCGGTATTCACCAGCAAATGCTTGCCCGAAACGTGCTCCTGTATCAATGACTGCAATTTGACTTGGGGAGCGGAGTGCGGAATGGCCGCAAACACGGGCAAGCCAAGGTGTGACTCTATTTCGCTGGGATGCCTGATTCCTGTGCGCAGCATGTTGCGCAGCAAAGCCACGCCGATGCCCAGCGCCAGGCCGAGGATCGACGCGATCGTCATGGCTAATGGACGATTTGGCTTGATAGCTTGCTGGGGCAGGGCGGCCGTGTCGACAACGCGAACATTTCCCACCTTGCCTTCCTTGATCAGGCGCAGCTGCTGGGCGCTATTGAGCAGGCTTGCGTACAGTTCGCCATTGACCTTGACGTCGCGAACCAATGTGAGCAGCTGTTGTTCCAGATCGGGCAAAGTCTTGATACGGCCGGCCAGCTTGGCGATTTCGTCCTTGACTGCGCTGATCTGTTCCTCGATGACGCGAACGCTTGGATGGGCCGGCGCAAATCTGGATGAAAGATCACGGTATTTTTGTTCCAGCTCGAGCAGCTGCGTTTGAAGGCTCGCCGACGTATTGAGCGTCAGTGTGCCTTGAGTGGTCAAATCGAAGGTGCCGTGGCGATCACGAAACTGGGTGTATTTCCGTTCGGACTCTTCCATTTGTTGTTTAAGCTGCGGTAAGAAGTCGTTCAGGAATGCGAGCGACTTTTCCGCTTCCGCCGACCTGCGCTCTATATTTTGTCGTACGTAAGCTGCGCCGACCGCGTTCAGGATCTGAGTGATATGAGTGGGGTTTGTCCCCTCGAGACTGATGGACAGCACTCCCGACGGCTTCCCTTTTTCGGCGATCGCCAGGCTGTCCTGCAGGTCCTGGATCACGTTCAGGCGAGAGCGGCGCACGATGGCGAATTCGGCCCCGGGTTCGGCATGCAGGCTGTTGACCAGAATGGCGGCCGGCTGTCCGTCTATATGGAACTTGCTCAAGGTGCCTGTCTTGCCTTCAACCACCTTGCCGTGACCAGGAACGAGCAGTTCGTACCCGGTCTCTGTGGTGCGCAGCATAAAGTGCTGACCCTCCAGACCCGGAGGCACCGTCAGTTGCTCCACTTGTATGGATTCAGTACCCCATACGTATCCTCCGAAACCCAGGAGTCCGGGCTCCGTCAACTGCGTTGCGCGGCTCGCCAGCCATGAACCGACGACAGGCAGGTATTTCGGGTGTGCCGTGACATACAGCTGCAAGGCGTCCGCCGCTTGTCCCACGACCAAGCGCGACCGGAGGATTTCCATCTCTGCCGAGGCGGGAGTCTGCACATTGAATACATTGGCCAACTGGTCAAGCATGTTATTGGCGGTGCCCTGAGTTTGTTCGACTTGTATCAATGTGTCGGCACGGTAGATGGGCGGACTCAAGTACGCGTAAGCTGCTCCTGCGAGAAGAACAAGTGATGTGATGGCCAGAATCAGCCATCGAGCCTCCAGCACCACATCGAGAAGGCCGCGAAAATTGATGTCGTCGTAAGGTTCCGGCGAAGAGACGTTTGCGTTGCGATGGAAAGTGCTCATGCGGTTTGAACCTTCGACTGATGCGGAAGTGGCCAGCACGTGCGAGCCGGCGTGCGATGGCGACCCGCTCATCGGGTTATTTCCCGGGTGCTGTAGACGACGCCGTAGCTGGGAAGCAGCATGCTGATCACGCGATTCCAGCGGACGACGGGGGCCGGGTCCACAAACACGATGTCGCGTGCCTGCAGGAAAAATCCATTGGCAAGCACAAAGGCCGTCGGTGAGCTGGCATCGAGATGATAGATTTCGGGCCGGCTTCCGGCGCCTCCGCGTATGACGTAAATCTGGCGCGGGTCGGCGGCTGCGGGATTCACGCCCTTGGCTTCGCCCAACGCGTCGCTCAAAGTCAGGCGGCCGTCATGCAAGGGCTGGGAGCGGGGCTCCACGACGTCCCCCAGTACAAAGACTTTTGATTCTTCACGGCTGACGACCCGCAGGAGATCACCGCTTTCCAGCAATATTCTGGTGGGATTGATTCCGGTGCTGATCAATTGCGGAAGGTTGATGCGCGTCGTGGCGCCATGGCGTGTCAGGATGATCGAGGAGCGATCCGCGGCGGGAGTGAATCCGCCCGCGCGGTTGATGGCTTCGGGCAGGGTCAGGGGGATGTCGTCCATGGTTTGCAGACCGGGCGTCCGTACTTCCCCATCGATATACACGCGGCCGTTGCGATAGGCTTTGATGCGCACCGTCAGTTGCGGGTCGGTAATATACGGCGCCAGACGCCGGGTGAGCAGTGACCTTGCTTCGTATTCCGTGAGGCCGGCGACCTTTATGGCGCCTATGAAAGGAAACTGGATCAAGCCGTCATGGCAGACGTTATAACCATCGCCGATGGTGGGTGGACGGGTGGATGGATCCGCCGCCGCTTCGAGGTTGGCGGATACCGTGGTCAGCTCTGGGTGTCCCCACACCGTTATATTGAGAATATCGCCGGAGCCGATCTTGTATGCCTTCCCGATACCGAACAGCCCTTCGACGTCCTGCTGTGTAGCGGTGGCCAGTGCTGCCTTTTGTTGGCTGATCAGCTCTGGCGTGATCGTCATCAGGGCCCCCGGCGGGGCGCCAGCGTCTTCCAGGGACTTGGCGACTGCCTGAGGAGGACCCATGTACATGCCCGGAGAAAGGCTGCAGGCCGATAGCAGCCCGGCCAGGCAAATTACCAGGCAAGCGGCGGCGTAGCGTAAGCATGCGATACGAATCCGGTCAACAACAAAATTGGACATCGAAGACTTGTCTATGTAGAAAGGGGACGATTCCGCAGCGTGTTTATTGGGTGGCCAGAAGTTAACCGCCGTGTTTCCAGGGATGACGCCGTATATCAAAACACTTTGAGACGACGCGCCTGCCGGTTATTCCCAATGCCCCTCAAACCCAGTCAGCGTGCAGGCTACCGCAGTGTTTTTCGCCATTCTTCGGCAAAAACACCAGCGGACACCTTGCGTGTAGTTATAGCTCGCCGGCATTTGCTTTTCTCTAGGATAGATGTCTTAGGCTGAAGCCGAAAAACCTACACTCAGGCTGTCTTTCAGCGTTAACAGGTCCTAGATCAGTTCGATTTGATCGTGCTCCACTTTGAGCGTTTTTTGCCGGCCGAGGAGCTCCAGCAATATGGTCACTCGCTTGGACGATACTGTTTGAACGAGCCCTTCCAGACCATTTAGCGCTGCGGCGCGCAAGCGCACGCGACGGCCTGGCTGATAGGGGCTGATGGTTTGAAGCGGCGCCTGGTTTCGCTGTTCCTCGAGCGACTGAATGGTTTGCAAGATTTCCGGCTGAACAACCGCGAACTCGGCGCCGAATGTGACGATCGAGCTGATTCCGCGTGTCGAGCGCACTGTGGCAACGGAGTGCCTGGGACTTGAGGGTTGGAAGAAAACGTAGCGCGGGAACATCGGCTCGTAAGCGACAAGCATCGAGTTTGGGTCGCCGGCTGAAACAAGGTTCGCTTCGCTTTTGCCTGCGGGCTTTCTGAGGGTCTTGAACAATGGGGAATAGGTATGAAAACCTTGCCGCTGCAAATTGGCGACTGCGACGCCTTCCTGTCGGGGCTTGGTATAAGCCGCATACCATGCCACAGTGGTTTGCAAGTGAGCGGTCATGCTTTGCTGCCTCCGCCTTTCGCAGCCTCTTGTGCTAGGGCCATGCCAGGGGCCAGACCCCATATGGGGTCTGGCCCCCCATTGAGTTCTTGTCCCTCTAGGTAATCCAAGCTGAAGTAGGCCATGGTCGTCTCCTTTTTTCACGACGATAGCAGTGCCTTACAGGTCTTCATATCCGCCTATAGGCGGATTTTTCATTTCAGACCTGCCATTTGGTGGGGTTTTTTTATTTCTATCCACCGAGAGAGGCCGATGGCCGATATGAAAAATTTCGAGGCGATGGCCGTCAAGCTGGCGGGTGGGCAATAGATGCCAATGGGAAAGCCTATTGGCATTGCCAGCCAGACGTAGCGCCATTTACCGATTTCTGGATGGCCCAACAGATCGAAGCCCCGCATTTTGGGTATACAGGTGACTACAAGGAATCACTGACAGAGCGGCCCAGGGATCCAGGCCTCTAGCTTGGCAGATCCGCAGCAGGCGAACGGCAAGGGGGCTGGTTTGGCCGTGTATGCGCCGATCAAGCCGCTGCAGGGCCCGAATTTTGCTTATCTGTCGACCGCAATTCAAAAATGCAGGAGAAGAATGTGAAACGAACTCTCGCCACGTCTCTTTTCGTGCTGCTTTCGGGGTGCGCCACCACCCCATCAGATATGCCCACGCAGCAAGGCGTTGATCTGCAGAGATACGCAGGCACATGGTATGAACAGGCCCGTTTGCCCAATCGCTTTCAGGACGATTGCGTCGGCAACGTGAAGGCCGACTACGTATTGCAAGCCGATAAGACCATCACCGTTACAAACCAGTGCCGAACGAAGGATGGGGCCACCAAAGTCGCGCAGGGCGAAGGCAGATTATCCAACGCATCCACACCGCGGGATCCATCAAAGCTTGAGGTCAGATTTGCACCAAAGTGGACCTCCTGGCTGCCTATGGTTTGGGGCGATTACTGGATACTTAGGCTTGAGGGCGATTACCAATACTCGCTCGTAGGGACGCCAGACCGAAAGTATCTCTGGGTGCTTTCCCGAGATCAAAACGCTGACGATTCTGTGGTCAATGAACTGCTGGACTATGCGCGGACTCTCGACTTCCCAGTAGAGCAGGTGACTAAATCGGAAAAGTAGGATTCACCGCCCCGGCTTCTTAGGCCGGGGCGCCTCATGGGCGCATCGCTAGCAGCGGTGCTGGTCCCTCTTTACCAAAACGATGACCGCAGGCGAGAGCAGCGTGAACAGCAGCTGCTAACCGACTGGACTGTTTCGAAGGAGGTCTATCGTGTGAGTTCACGGCTATGTAAGATTGGTGAGTCAGTTCGCAACTCCTTCGAGGCGCCGCCATCACTGGAATCAGTCATCCATGCAAAAGGAGCGACTGCGCCAATACTTGGCCCAGTCGCCGGTGCTGCAGGCGCTGTACTTTGCCAAGCCGCAACTGAATGGCTTTCTGGTCATGGAGAGTCTGAAGGCCAAGCGGGCCAAGCAGATGCTGCCCCAATTCCTGGCCCTGATCCGTCAGTTTGAGCAAAGCCCGGCCAAGGCACTGGCCGCTACGTTACGATCTTGGCTGGAGCCCAGCGTACGCATGTGGCGGTTCACCAAATCTAATGGCATCACCGAAGGGTTCCATACGAAGATGGAGATGCTCTCACGCAGAGCGTATGGCTTCAGGAATTTTGAGAATTACCGCATGCGGGTCTTGGCCCAGTGCGGTTGGAACGGTGTCATCAACCGTGTCTAGTGAATGCGCATCCCCCGAAAATGGGGTAGAGCCGCTGATCCTCGAAAATGGGGAAGAGCCGGGGTCAGACCCCATATGGGGTCTGACCCCTTTTGAATTCTTGGCGGACAGGGTGAGATTCGAACTCACGATACGCCTAAACGTATACCGGATTTCGAGTCCGGCGCATTCGACCACTCTGCCACCTGTCCTGGTTCCTGCCTGGCTGCAAGATTGCCTAGCCACGTACACTGTAAAAGTGTTGGCAAGCAAGGCTCGCGTAGTCGAAAGCGCCCTTGCTGGATCGGCAAAGAGCGATATTCTAGCAAGAATCCGAGAAAAATCATAATCGCGTTTTTCTTCCTGCCTATATTGGCCAAATGTCGGGGTTCAGGGCGGTAAACTATGAGCATTGACCAGCTTGATCAAAGAAAGGGGCGCTATGCTTATAGGAAAAAATGCGGTTGTCACGGGTTCGACGAGCGGGATAGGGTTGGCCATCGCACGCGAATTGGCCGCCAATGGCACCAATCTCGTCATCAACGGATTTGGCGATGCGGACGAAATAGAAAAGCAGCGCATCAATCTGGAGCTCGAGTACGACGTGAAAGTCTGCTATATCAATGCCGACCTGATGCGCGGCGATGCCACCCGGGCTTTCATCGACCAGGCGGCCAGCGCGCTGGGTGGCATAGATATCCTGGTCAACAACGCGGGCATACAGCACACCGACCCTATCGAGAGCTTTCCCGCCGAGCGCTGGGATGCGATCATCGCGCTGAATCTTTCGGCCGTTTTTCATGGTACCGCCGCCGTGCTGCCGTATATGAAGAAAAAAGGCTGGGGCCGCATCATCAACATCGCATCGGCTCATGGGCTGGTGGCCTCAGCATACAAGTCCGCGTATGTTGCCGCGAAGCACGGCGTGGTCGGGCTGACCAAAGTCACTGCGCTGGAGAGCGCGGGCTCGGGCATTACCTGCAACGCCATATGTCCTGGCTGGGTGCGCACTCCGCTGGTCGAAAAACAAATCGAAGCGCTCGCACAGAAGCTCGATGTCTCGATAGAAGACGCCGCCAAAGAGCTGCTTGCTGAAAAGCAGCCTTCGCTGCAGTTCGTCACGCCCAAGCAGCTCGGCGCAGCAGCGGTGTTCCTGGCGTCCGAGGGTGCGGACCAAATGACCGGCACGACATTGTCGCTCGATGGCGGCTGGACCGCCCGCTGAATCATTGCGGTCCGACGTTGACCGGGATTCCGGCGGTTCGGGCCGCCGGTTCGCGCTTGTCCGCGCACCATTCAAAGAAGGATAGAAATGCTGTTGCTACTTTCGCCGGCCAAGAAGCTGGATTATGACTCGCCCGTACGCACGGCGCTGCATACGCAGCCCTTGTTCATTGACGATGCGGCCGAACTGATTGCCGTCCTGAAAAAAAAATCCGCCGCCGATATCGCCTCCCTGATGAAGCTCAGCGATGCCCTGGCCGAACTGAATGTTCAGCGCTATGCCGAGTGGCAGCCGGCATTCGATCTGTCCAACTCCAGGCAGGCGGTGCTTGCGTTCAACGGAGACGTCTACGAAGGGCTGGATGCGCCCACGCTTTCCGATGCTCAGCTGAAATGGGCTCAGCAGCATATCGCCTTATTGAGCGGGTTATATGGCGTGCTCCGTCCGCTCGATCTCATGCGGCCTTATCGCCTTGAAATGGGCACCGGGCTCGCCACGAAGCGGGGCAAGAATCTGTATGAGTTCTGGGGCGAAAAGATATCAGCCTGCTTGAACGAGCAATTGGCGACGCTGCCCGGCAAGCGAGACCCCATCGTGCTCAATCTTGCGTCCGAAGAGTATTTCAAGTCCGTGGATAAAAAGACGCTGCGTGCGCGGGTCGTGCAATGTGTGTTCCAGGACTACAAGAACGGTGTTTGGAAAGTCATCAGTTTCCATGCGAAGCGCGCACGGGGCTTGATGGCGCGCTACGTGATCGAAAACAGGGTCGCCAAGCCCGAGGGCCTGTCCGGCTTTGACAGCGAAGGCTATGCGTTCGCGGCAGCCGAGTCCTCGGCCGACCGGCTTGTGTTCCGCCGAAGGGGTCAGGCCCCGAACGGGGTCTGACCCCAGGGTGCCGCTCGCAAGCTATTGAATGCTGCGCATTTCCTGGCGGACCAGTTGCGAAGCTTTCACCATTTGTCTCAGCGGGTAGGCGAGCGTCGCCAGCTCGCCCTCGGTTTCTATGGAAGCAGGCGGTTCGGCGTCTTTGTCGTCCAGATAGGCCTGGATGGCGTCCAGAGATGACTGGATGCCGGGCGGCACCTGTTCCAGATTGCACAATATGGGTATGGCCGACGTGATTTGCAGCGCCAGGACGTGGTTCTGGATCAGGAGGTTGTTCAGCTCGGGCACATTTTTCTGGCGCTTGATGGGTTCGTCCATCATGCGGTAGAAAGCGGCCGCGAAATTGCTGAAAGCGATGTGCATGTTTTTGCGCGCAAGCCGCCAGCGCACTTCCGCCTCTTCGACAATGCCCTCGCCGGGAAGCACTTCCTCGCCACCGGGCGGTTCCGTCAAGGCCGCTCGGTCCGCCGCCATCGCCGACGACCGCAATCTGGCCCTGGCCAGATCCGCGAAAACCAGGCCGGTGCGCAGGAACTCCTGATTGGCGTTCTTCAGAGCCCTCGCCAACGACCCCATATAGCTGTGCTCCCACCAAGGCAGGACATAGCTGCACAGCAGCGCGATGCCGCAGCCCAGGAGAGTATCGACAAGGCGCTCTCCAATGACGGAACTGCCGTCAGGGGTCAGGAAGTGGAATGCCAGCAACACGAAAACCGTGTTGAAGAGGGCGGCGAGCATGAAGTTGACGAGTATCAGGCTGTAGCCCAGCACGCAGGCGACGACCAGAACGGCAAGGTAGACGTCGGTGTTCTCGGTCGACTTGAATAGTGCCAGGGCCAGGCCGCATCCGATCAGCGTGCCGACAAGGCGCCAGCCATTGCGTTGCCGCGTGAGCGCGAAACCGGGCTTCATGACCACCAGGATGGTCAGGACGATCCAATAGCTGTGGGCGCTGAGTCCCGGAACCACGCGATTCAGCAAGCCGGTCCGGGCCAGCGCGGCTGAGACGGTCAGCGCCAGCACGGCGGCCATGGCCACCCTGAGCGCGTACCGGCAGTGCGAGGAGTCCAGCCGCAGATTGCTGGTGAACATACCGAGCCGCCAGGTTTGCCTCGACAGGAAACGATCCAGGGATTTGTCCAGCCGCATGTCCACCAGCTCGATGCTGGCCTGCTTGCCGGTGTGATGGGCCATGCGCTCCACGAGGCGCGTCGCGTTGCGCAGGCGGCGCAGGATCTGCACCAGCAGTGCGTAGATTTCCGGCTCGCGCTCGGCCATGCCGTCGGTACGGTAGCTTACCAATTCAAATTCGATGGCGCGCAATTCGGCCTTGACGCTGTTGCGCTCGCTGGCGGCCTTGTCCCGCGCCACGCACAGCGCGATATGTTCGACGTTGCCGGAAAGCTTGCGCAAGGCGTCGCGGGCGAAAATCAGCACGTCGCTGTCCGGCACGCGGCGGCGCAGGGTGGCATAGTCGGTATGAGTGGCTACCAGTGTGTCCAGCAGGGCCACCATGTCGATGAAGACGTTCAGCGACGCGATCCGCAGCTTGTCGTTTCTTCCCTGGCCGCGCGGCAGTTCGCGCAGTACGGTGTCGCGAGCCGCCTGGTGTTTTTCCGTCATGGCCGATTGCGCATGGATCAGTCGCCTATAGTTGGCTTCCAGTTCAGTGTTTACATCGTAGAATGCGGAACGCGCAGCCATGTAGTCGGCGGTTGCAAACAGCGCCGCCGACAGCGCATGCTGTTCTTCGCGATGCCAGAAGATTCGATGGGTGGCAAAGCTGAAGAGAAAATAAAAGGCGCCGCCTCCGAAAGAATAAAGCGTGTGCTGCAGCACTTCATGCGGACTCAGTGGGATGCGCATCGTCAACGTCATGATCAGCAGGCATGCGAATCCGAGCAGGCCGCCTTGCTTGCCGAACACTGTGAGCATGGAGAACGCGAAGCACAGCGTCGGGACGAGCAGCCAGATGAACAGGCTATGCGAGGAAGCGAGGCCGGTCAGCAGGACGGTTGCGGAGCCCAGCACCATTGCGGCCAGCATGCCGTTGGTTCCGTAGCGCCGAGGGCCGCCGGGCTGGTCCAGAATGGCCACGCAGCCCGCGCCTACGGCCGCAATCATCCCGACGCTGTACATTTGCATGGCGCCGACAAGAACCAGTGCCGGTAGCAGCACGCCTACGGCCTGCCGCAGTCCGCCATAAAAATAATGGCTGTACACGAAGCGCTGGAGCTGCGGAATGCGAGATACCATACATGTCCGGAACGGAGATGGAAGTAGGGAGTATAGACAACTCTGAGGGGTCAGACCCCCTACGGGGTCTGACCCCACGTCTATTTCTCGGGGGTCTGACCCTGTGCCTGTTTTTCGGGGCCGGACCCCGTATGGGGTCTGACCCCAAGGATTTGTTTTGTTAAGGAAAAAGAGTTGACACTTTTACAAAGTGTTTGATAGCCTAGGAACACTATGAACATGAGCGCGACCGTAACGGTAATCAACAAACAAGAGACTCAGATTCCCCTGGCGGACGCCGTCTTTCAAAAAATTCTCGACGCCATCTACGACGGCCGCCTGGCGCCGGGCAGCATCATCAACGAAGTGTCGATGGCGCAAGAATTCGGCGTGAGCCGGGGGCCGGTCCGCGAAGCCATACGGCGGTTGCAGGGCATCCAGCTCGTCACCCGCGAGCCATACATCAAGGCGCGGGTCATGTCCCTGTCGGCGGAGTCCGCACTGGAACTGTTCCAGATGCGCATGGCCTTGGAAGGCATGGCCTGTAACCTTGCGACGCAACGCATGCCCGACGATGAAATCGACGCGCTTCTGAGCGAAATGGAGCAGGACCGGCAGCAGCGCGTCAGTGGAGCCGAGCAGCCGCGGGTCTTCGACTTCCACGAGCGCATCGTCCGGGCCTCTGGAAATCAGCGCATCATCGCCGCGTTGTGCGGCGATCTGTACCACCTGCTTCGGATTTATCGTCGGCATTCCGGCACGGTACTTGAGCGCAAGGACGACGCTTACTCCGAGCACTGGCAGATCGTGCGCGCCATAAAAAGCCGGGACGGCGGCCTTGCCGAGTCTCTGATGCGCTCACACATCGAGCGGGCCGCGAACCATCTTGTCCGGCACCTGCCCGATACAGTCCGGCAGTGAACGAAGACCGGAAATTTCTGCGCGATCAACCGCAGCCAAGCAATGGAAGGAAACAGTGAACCAGACAGATGAATTTTCCACCGGCCTGAACCGGCTTTGCGAATGGGCGACGGCTTGCCGCTGGGAAGACATGCCGGAACCCGTACGGAAAAGGGCGGTTCTTGTATTGTTGGACGATATTTCGGCCATGATTGCGGGCTCGCTGGAGCCTGAACCCGCGCGCTATCGCGAAAAAGTGCTGTCCAGGCTCCGATGCGCCGAATCTGCGGTTTTCGCCGTCGGTCTCCCTGCGGCCGACCGTTTCCAGGCGGCTTCACTGAATGCGCTTGCAGGAAACTGGTGCGAACTGGACGAAGGGTTTCGCAGGACGATTTGCCATGCCGGTATCTACGTATTGCCCGCCTTGCTTGCAGAAGCGCAAGCCCTGGGCCTTCGATATACGCAAGTCTTGCGGGCATTGGTACTGGCTTATGAGGTCGTGACGCGAATTGCGATGAGCTTCCGGTTTGCCCAGCCTGCCGTGCATGGTCACGCCCTCTGGTCGAGCATAGGCGCAGCGGCGGGCGTGGTGATTGCGCGCGGCGGAAATGCCGCCGAATTGTTTGGCGCCGTCACCGCGGCTGCAACCACCGCGTCGATGGGGCCGCGTCCTCATCTGGTGGAAGGCGTGCTGGTCCGCAATGGTTGGGCTGCTGCCGGCGCAGTCAATGGTCTGCAGTGCGCCGATTGGGCGGCATGCGGTATTCAAGGCGCGGAATCCAGCATACCGGGTGTTTATCGCGATATCCTCGGGGCTGCTGAAAACTTCAACGCGCTGGACGATCAATTGGGCGTCGAATGGTCCATAGCGTCGGGTTATCACAAAATCTACGCGTGTTGCCAGCATGGGCACTCCGCGGTCGAGGCGGTGCTCGAGCTCGTCCGATCGCATGCCTTGGATGCCGGCCGGATTCGAAGCATCGTCGTCTATACGCATCCCTTGGCGCTCACTCTATCGAACCCCGAACCATCGACCACTTTGGGCGCGAAGTTCTCGATGCCGCACATGGTGGCCGCTCCTTTCGTGTTCGGCACCGGCAGCGCCCGGGCGTTCTCGAGCGACGCGCTGCACGATCCTCAGGTGGCGCATCTGCGCAGGATCGTGGAGCTCAGGCCGTACGAGGAGGCGCTGGTGCCGCCACACGATCGGCCCGCCAAGGTGGTGATCGTCACCGCCGACGGCCAGGTTCACGAGTCGGAGTGCCTGAGCGCCCAGGGCGGGCCCGATCGTCCTCTGCCCGAGTCGGTGCTGGAACAAAAAGTCCGTGAACTGTCGGCCCCGGTGCTTCCGGGGCTCGCGTCGTTGTTGGCGTCAGGCTGCATCGAGAGACAGGGCTCCACGCCGTGGGGCGAGTTGCTCGACATGCTGCGCTGAAAAGGCCAGACCGCCCCAGGGAGGGGCGGTCTGTCATGGATTGAAGATCAATTCATGACGATGTTGGCGTCCTTGATGACCTTGGCCCATTTCTCGGTATCTCTTTTCACCAGTTCGGCAAAGCTTTCCGGTGTTCCCGTAGCGACGTCGGTCCCCAGTTTTCGCAGGCGCTCGATGATCTCGGGCTTGGCCATTGCCTGGTTCACGGCGACGTTGATTTTCTCGATGACGGCGGGAGGCGTCCCGGCGGGTGCGAACAGTCCGAACCATGTCGTGGCTTCGAATCCCGGGAGTCCCGATTCCGCTATCGTCGGCACATCGGGAAGCAGGGCGCTCCTGCTGGCTCCGGTCACGCCCAAGGCCCTCAGGTCGCCGCGCTGGATATGCGGCATGGACGAGGGCAGGTTGTCGAACATCATTTGTACGCGTGCAGCCAGCAGATCGATCATCGCCGGACCGCTGCCCTGATAGGGAACATGCACGATCCTGGTGTTTGCCGTGCTGTTGAACAGTTCTCCCGACAGGTGCGTAGTGCCTCCATTGCCGGACGATCCGTAATTCAGTTCTCCGGGCTTGGCTTTTTCCAGAGCGATCAGTTCCTGTACCGATTTGACGGGCAGCGACGAGGGAACCACCAGCACGTTCATCGACGAACCCATGAGCGCCACGGGTGCGAGATCCTTGGAAGGGCTGTACGGCATGTTGCTGAAGAGCGCCGGGTTGATGGCGATGTTGCCGGCGGCGCCGAACAGCAGCGTGTAGCCGTCGGCAGCGCTTTTTGCCACCTGGTTGGAGCCTATGTTTCCGCCTCCGCCGGGTTTGTTCTCGACGATGAACTGTTGTTTCAGCATGCCGGTGAGCTCGGATGCGATGAGGCGCCCGAAAAGGTCCGTCGCGCCGCCTGCCGCGAACGGTACGACGATGCGCACGGCACGGTCGGGATAGTTCTGCGCACTGGCGTCATGACTCGTTGCGTTTGCCAGCAGCGGCAGCGCCGCCAGGGACGCGATGGACGCAATTTTTCCGACGGTCGAAAATACCTTCGCTTTCATTTTGATCTCCATGTAGAAACGTAAAAAGGCAAAGCGGGGCCCATGCGCACGGCGGCGCGCGCAGGAGGCTGAGTCGTGGCGGACAGTGGCGCTATCTATGCGGCGAGGATGCGCATCAGCGCGCGCGCGTCGGGCAGTGTGTTTCCGGCAAGGCTGGAGGTGGCCAATGCATAGGCGTCGTCTCGGCTCAAGACTTGTGTCGTGGCAAGGCAGAATTTCTCGACCAGCGCTTGATCGGACAGCGGCAGATCCGGCGACCCGATGGGTTCGGGGACGAACAACTCATGCGACCTTCCGTCGTTCAGCGTAACGGTGACGCGCGCGGGGCCGTTCGCCGGATAGAGCGCATTGCATTCCGGGTCGACATGGACACTGACTTTGGCTGCCAAGCGGGCCACCGATTCGTCGTTGCGGTTCTCAGGTGAAAAGGCCGGCAGGTCGACGGTGCCTTTCAGCATGGCAATGGCCATGACATACGGAAAACTCAATTGGGCAATGTTCAGTGTGTCCCATGGAAGCGATGCATGAGGCATGGCGGCTTCATATGTGCCTACCGAGACGCTGGCGACCTCGCTGGGCTGCAGGCCATGATCAATCCGAAGCCGAAGCAGGGCGTCGATGGCCGGATGAATGTGCCGGCAGCAGGGATAAGGTTTCAGATAAGAGCGGACGACGGCCAGCTCTTGCCGGCTTTCCGGTTTGCCGGCCCATTGCTCCAGGCCGCCGAACGCCTGAAGGACCCCTGCGCGCGTTTCGGCGACGTTGCGCGGCCCCTGCACGATGCCTTGCTGGGCCAGCAGTGCTGCGAATACGCCTTCCCGCGCCGCATGCGCCGGATGAAGCTTCTTGATGTTGCCGCCGCCTGACAGATAGGCGAAGATTCCGGACGAGGAGCTGGCTGCGATACCCAGTGCGCTCTCCATGTCGTTCGGATCAAGTCCCAGCACCCTGCCGGCCGCGGCGGCCGCGCCCAGCGTCCCCGCGACGGGTGTCGTCTGGAAGCCTCGCTTGCTGGCGTGCGGATGCAGGCATTCGGCAATCGAAACGGCCACTTCATAACCGGCGATGACGGCCGACAACAAAGTGTCTGCATCGACGTTCTGTCGATGGGCCATGGCCAGAGCGGCTGGAATGACGACGGTGCCGGGATGAATGGAGCCTTCCCGGTTTCCGTCATCCATTTCCAATGCATGTCCTGCCGCCGCCATGAGGTAGCAAGCCGTCAGGATGTCGGCGGACAGCGCAGAACCGACGACCGGCACATCGCCTTGCGCCACGCCGTTTTTCCGGCACAGTTCGCTGACTGCCTGAACAATGGGCTGGTCTATTCCCGCGGCGCACGCGCCGAGCGTATCCAGCAGATGCCTGAGCGTTTCATGCTTTTCATGCTCGGCCAGTTTCGCGTATGTGACGTTGCTGGCGAAGCTTGCCAGCGATTTCGTAGGAGTCGAAGTGCTGCCGGGATCTTTCTGCGAGTTCATGCGTGGCTTTCCTGATGCAAAGAAAAAATGAGTTCACGCGGGGAAGGCGGATGCGTCGCGCGCGGCGGCTCTGCCCGCCAGGTAACCAAGACCCAGCGCGCCGAGCAGGCCATTGCCCGACATATAGCCCAGTCCTCCTTTTGAGCCGCTGATTCCGCAGGCGGCGCCGCCGCCGGCGTATAGCCCCGGTATGGGTCGCTGCTGTTTCAGTACCCGGCCGTCCATGTCCACTTTCAGGCCGCCTTGCGTATGGAACAGGGCCGGTCCGATTCGAGTGGCGGTGAAAGGAGCGTTCAAAGGGCCTAGTCCCCAGGCCTTGCGCCCGTACTGGTCTTGCACTGCGCTGCGGGCGGCTGCGATGGTGTCGTCCAGCGTCGCGGCGAGCCTGACGGGGTCCATCCCCAGCCTTTGCGCCAGGCTGGCGGCATCGGGCGCTTCGATCACCCCGCCGTGCTCGCAGAGTTCGGCATATTCTTCCTGGCCGCCGGCGGTGACGTCGCGCACGCGTGTGTCGGCGATCACATAGAACGGGCCTTCGCGCTCCAGTTCCTGAGCGGCGAAGGCGGAGTATCCGATCGTTTCATCGCCGAAGCGAGTGCCCTGATGGTCGACGATTACGCCGCCTTTTTCTACGACCGTCCAGGTGACCAGCGAGCCGTGCGGGTCGGCCAGGCTGGCATGGGCCTGATAGGCGCCCATATTGGCCAAGTCGGCGCCCAGTTCTTCGCCCCAGCGTATGGCTTCGCCTTCGCTGGCGACCGAGCCACCGTAGGGTACGGCTGCGAGCTCCGGGCAGAACCGCGCAAGCAATTCGCGATTGGCGCCGAAGCCGTTTGTAGCCAGGATGACTGCCTTGGCGCCGATGGCGGTGCGTTCGCCTGTCTTGGTTTCGGTGACGGCTCCCATGACTTTTCCGTCAGGCGAAATGAGCAGATCGACGGCCGGATTGCCGTACGCGATGGGAATATCGCGGTTCTCAATGGTCTTGAGCAGATCGTTCACAAGGTCTGAACCTCGCCTGGAGGGCGGCGAGTGCAGCCGATGCACCCGATGACCGATATGTTTGTAGGTTTCCACAAGGGTCATGTTCACATCGGCGTTGTCGACCAGCCATTCGACCAGCTCCGCCGAAATATCAGCGAGCCGGCGTGTCAGTTCAGGCGCGTCGTGCCGGCCGGCCACGCGCTCCAGGTCTTCGACAAAGACGTCGGGGCTGTCCACGACGCCGGCGGCGCGCTGGAAGCGGGTGTTCGCCGCCGGTATGGACCCACTGGAAAGTACGGTGTTGCCCTGGACGCGGTCCATCTTTTCGACGATCGCCACGTCCATGCCGTTTTCGTGGGCGGCCAAGGCCGCCACCAGCCCGCAACCGCCCGCGCCAATGACGAGCACGTCGAATTCCGCATCGAAACTCATCGGATTAGCCATAGAATTCATCTTTACGAATGTCTGCCCAGCACGTGTTTATTCCACGCGCGCGCCCGAGATTTCGACCGCCTTGGCCCAGTTCGCCGCTTCCTGCGCCAGTTCCGTCTTGAACTGTTCAGGCGTGTTGGGTAGCGGCTGAAGGCCGAGACCCTTCATTTTCTCTTTCATTTCGGCGGTGTTCATGACCTCGTTCACGTCCTTGGAGATCTTCTCGACGATTTCCTTGGGGGTGCCTTTGGGTGCGAACAAACCGGACCACGGAGCGGCTGCAAAACCAGGGAAGCCCTGTCCGGCGATGGTGGCGTAGCCTTTTTCGCTGTAGTCCTTGTCTGTAGTGATCGCGATCAGCTTCACTTTGCCGGCCTGGAGCAGCGTTTCCGCCGAAGGCAGACCGGTGATGCCGACCTGGATGAAGCCCGCCGCCAAGTCATTGAGCATGGGGGACGCGCCCTTGTACTGCACGGCGTCGAGCTTGAAGCCGCCGCGCTCTTTCAGAAGCTCCATCGTGAGATGCGAGGCGGTGCCATTGCCGTCCGTGCCATAGCTGTGCAGCTCCTTGTCTTTCTTCGCAAGTGCGATCAGCTCCTGAAGGTTGTTGGCCGGCAAGGCGGGATTCGCAAGAATGGCGTTCGGGTAGATGACCGCGCGGCTGATGGGTTCGAAGTCGGCCTGAGGATCATAGGGAAGCTGTTTGTAGAGCGAGCCGGCGATGGAATGAGAGCCCGTAACGCCGAGCACCAGGGTGTAGCCGTCGGGTGCCGCTTTGGAGACCGTTGCCGCCCCGATCGTACCGCCAGCGCCTGCCCGGTTCTCCATGACTACCGGCTGGTCCCATTTTTTGGACAGCGCTTCGCCGATGAGGCGTGCGGTGATGTCGGTTGGGCCGCCTGGCGCGAACGGAACGACGAGCTTGACGGGCTTGTTCGGATAGCCGGCCGCGCTATCGCCCTGAGCCATGGCCGGCAAGGAGAAAGACGCGCCGAGTGCAGAGGCGAGGGCTGCGGCAATGAGGGTGCGCCGGTTCTGCTTGAATGAGGGGGAGAGGGAGTAAGACATAGCGACTTCCTTATGCTTGAAGAGGGGACGGCAGCGCATCACGCTGCATAGTGTTAACACTGTATTGATGGTGATAACAAATGTCAACAGTTGGCTACTGATATATAAATAGCAAACGCTAGTAATTACCCTAAATACAGGCCTGCAAGGCGAATTAATTTCCTTGTGGTCCTGTTAACTGTTGACATTAATATGACTACTGAAGCAATAGAGCAACGGTTTCCTCGAGCTCCTGCCTGCTGAGCTTCTCGGTGATCAGCACGAGGGCGCCTTGCTGGGGGCCTTCGATGGCGCGCTGCAGCTTGAGTGGTGCGCTGAAAAGATGATGTACGGCATGTATGGCGTAGCATTCGCCGTCTTCCATGCGCAGAATACCCTTGGCACGCAGCAGGGATTCGCCATGGCGGCGTTGCATGGCGTGGACCCAGTCCGCGTAGGCCGGCCAGCTTATGGGCTTCTGCAGATGAAAGGTCTGCGCCGTGATGCCGTATTTGAAGACATGGCCCAGTGGAGAGCCGCGTTCGTTGCGATTGGCCAAGGCCGGTGGGTCCATCGGCCTGGTTTCGGTGCTCGTGAACAGTCGGCGAATTCCGGATGAGTCCAGTGTCGGTCCGATATGAATTTCGGCATGAGGATTCCGGATTCCCAGTTCCTCCCGCAGGTCCAGGGCCGCCACGGAGTCCTCCAGCAGGTCGGTCTTGGTCAGGACGACATGGTCGGCGACCGCGAGTTGGGCCGCCGCCTCGCGGTAGGAACCGATGGCTTCAAGTCCATGGAGGGCGTCGACCGTGGTGATGATGCCCGCAAGCCGGAAACGTCGGGCGACCGCGGGATCGCCGCCTATGGCGTTGATGATGGCGCCCGGGTCGGCAAGCCCCGAAGTCTCTATGACGATGCGTTCGAAATGAGGAATTTCTTTCCTGAGGCGGCGGTAATAGAGCGACTCCAGGCTTTCCTGCAAGGATCCGCTCATGGCGCAGCACAGGCATCCGGAGTCCAGCAATACGATGTCCGTATCGCTGGATTGATCCACCAGCATGTGATCCAGGCCGACCTCTCCGAATTCGTTGATGATGACGGCCGTATCGGAGAATTCGGGCCGGTGTATCAGCCGGCTCAATAGGCTCGTCTTTCCGCTGCCGAGGAATCCCGTCAGCAGGAAGACCGGAGTGTATTGCGAGGAAATCGCGCCGGTTCGGTCGGACATCAGACGAAGCCTCCAGCGTTGTCGTTCAGGCCGCGCCGTTGTCGCTGGCTGGCAGTTCGCGCAGATAGTCGGCGACCTCTGCGGCCGGGATCACGTCAGCGTACTTGCAGTTCAGATCGAACAGGTTTACGGCATGGCTGGCCTGGAAGCGGTCGAAAGAGGCCTCTTCGGGGATGATCACCTTGAAGTTGTACGAGTACGCGTCCACCGCGGTCGCGCGCAGGCAGCCCGACGTCGCGCAACCCACCAGAATCAATGTATCGACGTCGAAGAAGTTCAGGTGGCTCATGAAAATGGTGCCGAAGAAGCATGAGGGCTTCTGCTTGGTGATCCGGATATCCTGCGGGCGCGGCGCCAGCGGAGCGACGGTTTCGGTCGCGTGGGTATTCGCCACCACGGTTTTTTCGCCGCCCCGATGATTCTTGCCCACCTGGACGCCGCTGTCCAGAAGGTCGGGCCTGCGACCGCTTTCCGTATAGAAAACAGGAATGTTCTTTTCGCGGGCCAGCTCGAGCAGAGGCACCATGTGCGCAACCGCGTCCCAGGCTTCCTTGCCGCAATGCGTGCGATATTGCTTCAGGCCTTCCAGAATGTCTTCCGGCGTGTCGCCGCAGAAGTTGTATTGCACGTCGATGATGAACAGGGCCGGCCGCTTGCCGAAGCCCCCGCGTTTGCCGTAGCCCGCGGCCTTGAAGACCTGCTTGTCGCGCTCGGTCAGGAAGTCTTCCCAAATTCGCTTGGTTTCGCTCATGTGTGTTCCTATGAATCAAAGTTCGGAGTTATCAGGGGGTCAGGCGCCGCAAGAATTGGCCGCCAGGTGAATTGCTTGCATCCATCGTGATCCGTCCATCCAGCGCAACGGTGCGACCGCGGACCAGCGTGCGCACCGGCCAGCCTTTGAGCGTCATTCCTTCATACGGCGAATAGTCGGAGTTGGATTCCAGAGTGCCCGGGTCGACGGTTTTTTCGAGATCGGGATCGACGACCACGAGATCGGCGTCTTTGCCGATTTCTATGCTGCCCTTGCTCGGCATGCCGTAAATACGAGCGGAGTTCTCGCTCGCCACCTTCACGAGGGTCTCCAGCGGGACCTTGCGCCTGTGGTAGCCCTCGTGCAGCAGGATGGGCAGGATCATGCCCGTGCCGGGAAAGCCGTTGCTGGCGGCCCAGATGTCCTTGTCTTTGGTTTCCCGCTTGCGGGGTACATGGTCCGAACCGATGGTGGTGATGGATCCGTCAATGACGCCCTGCCACATGGCCTCTACATCGGCTTGTCCGCGAACGGGCGGATTGACTTTGGCGTAAGTGCCGGCGGGAGACTCGTCATTCAGAAAGAGGTAGTGCGGGCAGGTCTCGACGTACATGGGCGGTGCGTTGGGAGCAAGCCGGTGGCGGCGCACTTCATCCAATGCTTCGCGGCTGCTCAGGTGCACGATGTTGACCGGGGTGCCGGTCTTGGTGGCGAAGTAGCATACGCGATGTACGTTTTCCGCTTCCAGGAAGTCGGGACTCTGTTCATTCCATGCTTTCAAGTCGTCGCGTCCGGCGGCGCGCAGAGGATCGCGCAGCAGAGGGATCACCTCTACGTTTTCGCAGTGCACGCCCAGCACGGCGCCCGGAATTTTGGCGGTTTCACGCAGGGCGGCAAACAGCAGGCCGTCGTCGATGTCGGTGAAACCCTTGGACAGTCCCGCCGCGCCCTTGTACATCATGTAGAGCTTGTAAGAGGGAACGCCAAACCGGTGCGAGATCTCGTTGAGGGTCTCTACGTGCAAGTGGCTCGTAATGCCGAAGTGGAAGCCGAAATCGACGCAGCTTTGGCGCTCGGCGCGCTCGCGTACGGGATCGAACGAATCGCGGATGTCGGCTGAGCGATGGAAGGACAGCACGGTCGTCGTTCCTCCGAGCGCGGCGAAGCGGGATTCGGTCTGGAAGTCGGTCTCGGGCGAGCCGAAGCCGAAATGCACATGGGGATCGATGATGCCGGGCAGCGTCCAGAGTCCTTTGCAGTCGATGGTCTCCTTGGCCTGCAGTTTGGCGCCGGGCTCGGCGATGAGTGCGATGCGGCCGCCGTGTATTCCGATCTGCCCTGGAGTCAGCCCCTTGCTTGGCAGCATGATTTGGGTATTGGTCAGTACGAGGTCCAGTTCCATGGTTTTGTCTTGAGTGTCGTTAAATATCCGATTTCTGAGTCGTAATGCCAGGCGCGGTGGATTCTTTCAAGAAGCTGCGCAGCACGCTGGAGGGAATGCCGCCTTCCGCAATGAGATGGCGCTCCGCGGCGGTAAGCACTTGCGGGCGGACCTGGAAGCCGGTCTCGCGGTCTCCCTGCCTGGCGGTGACGCTGATGAGCGCACCATCCTTGACGCCGGCCTCGATGTTCTCGAAATGGAAGGACTCGTTGCCGGCAAGGCCAAGCTGCCGCCAGCCTTGTCCTTCCATGAACGCCAGAGGAAGGATCCCCATGCCGACGAGGTTGGCGCGGTGGATGCGCTCGTAGGATTCGGCAATGACGGCCCGTATGCCCAGGAGCGCGGATCCCTTGGCTGCCCAATCCCGGCTGCTGCCGGTGCCGTACTCTTTGCCGGCCAGAATGATGGCGCTGCGCCCTTCCTGCTTATAGAGCATTGCGGCGTCGAAGATGGTCATTTGCTTGCCATCCGGGAAGTGGCGGGTGACGCCTCCTTCCACTTCCGGAACCAGTTGGTTCTTGATGCGGATGTTGGCGAAGGTCGCGCGCGTCATGACCTGATGATTGCATCGGCGCGCCACGTAGCTGTTGAAGTCCCGTGGTGCGATGCCGGCCGCCAGCAGATACTGGCCGGCCGGCGTCTCGCTGGGAATCTCGCCGCCGGGGGAGATGTGGTCCGTCGTCAGCGAGTCGTCAAAGGCGGCCAGTACATTGGCGTTTTCCAGGCCCAGCGCCAGCCGGGAGAGTCCATCGCCATCCGGAAGATGCTTGAAGAAGGGCGGTTCGATCAAATAGTGCGACTCCGGATTCCACGGAAACAGGACGCCCTCGGGGGCATGCATCTTCCGCCATATTTCCGTATCGAGATCTTCCGCTTGGTATGTCTGTTTGAATGTCTCGGGCTTGCTTGCCAAGGGCAGCAGGGCGGCGATCTCGTCCGGGCTTGGCCAGACGTCGCGCAGATAGATGGCTTTGCCGTCCTTGTCATGGCCCAGGGGTTCGTTATCGAAATCGATGTCGATTCTGCCCGCCAGCGCGTAGGCGACGACGAGCGGCGGCGCGCCTATGTAATTGGCGCGTATGAGCTTGTGTATGCGGCCTTCAAAATTGCGGTTGCCCGACAGGGCGGCCGCGACGACCAGGCCTTTCTTTTCGATCTGTGCCATTACCGCTACGTCCAGTGGCCCTGATTTTCCGCCACAGGTTGTACAGCCGTATCCGATCAGATGGAACCCAAGCGTTGCGAGAGGCTGCAGCAAGCCGGCGTCTTCCAGGTATCGTGTGACGGTGCGCGACCCCGGCGCAAGCGAGGTCTTGACCCAGCCGGGAACAGAGAGCCCCAGGCCCACCGCTTTGCTGGCCACCAGTCCGGCGGCGATCATGACGCTGGGATTGGACGTGTTGGTGCAGGAGGTGATCGCCGCGAGCACGACGGCGCCATGATCGAGATCGCCAATATCGGATGGCTGCGGTTGCGGCAAGCGAGGAGAAGCATCGTGCACGCCGAACCCGCCTTCCGACAGGGGCTTGGCCATGCGCTCTTTGAAGTCCGTGGCAACGGCGTCGATCGCCATGCGGTCTTGCGGCCGGCGCGGCCCCGCCATGGATGGCCGCGCTTCGGACAGGTCGATTTCCAGCACGCGGCTGTATTGCGGCCTGTGCTCGGGCGAGGACCGGAACAGGTCATTGGCTTTGCTGTAGGCTTCGATGAGTTCTATGTGTTCGAGGTCGCGGCCCGAGTTGCGCAGGTACTCGAGCGTGCGGTCGTCCACGGGAAAGAAGCCGCAAGTGGCGCCATATTCGGGCGCCATGTTCGCAATGGTGGCGCGTTCCTGTACGGGTAGCGTCGGCACCGCGGGGCCGAAGAACTCGACCATGCTGCCTGCAACGCCTTCTTTGCGCAAGGCCTGCGTAATGAGCAGGGCGGCGTCCGTTGTCAGTGCGGGAGCGGGTATGCTGCCGACCAGCCTGACGCCGACGACTTCCGGAATGGGGAAGGTGTAGGCATGCCCCAGCAAGGCGGCTTCCGCGTCGATGCCGCCTACGCCCCATCCCAGAACACCAAGGGCGTTGACCATAGGGGTGTGGGAATCGCCCCCGATCACAAAATCCGGATACGCCCAGGTTCCGTCTTTCCGCTGTTCCTTCATGACTACGGAAGCGATGTATTCCAGGTTGACCTGATGGATGATTCCCGTCCCGGGAGGGAACACGCGCAATCCGCGGAAGGCCTGCTGCGCCCACTTCAAGAACTCGTAGCGCTCGCGATTGCGCTCGAACTCGCGCTGCAGATTCAGCGGCATGGCGTTCGCATGCCCCCAGTTGTCCACTTGCAAGGAGTGATCCACGACCAGGTCGACGGGAATGCGGGTGTCGACGGCGTTGGGGTCGCCGTTGTTGTGCGCCACGGCGTCCCGCAGGGCCGCCAGGTCTTGAAGCACGGGCAGCCCGCTGGAGTCGGGAAGAATGACGCGCGCCACATGTAGCGGGAGTTCAGCGCCGATGTTGTCATTCCACTTGAGCAGTGCGTCGACTTCGCTGTCCGTTATGTTCGAGCCCCAGGCCTTGTGGCGGCAGAGGTTCTCGAGAAGGATGCGTATGACGAAAGGAAACGTGGACAGGTCGAGGCTGGACGCCGCGGCGACTTCCTGTATGTTGGTATATAGGAAGGGCTGCTGTCGTATCTGTATCTGCTGTGTCATGGCGAAGCGTGTCGGCGTGGAATAGTTTTCCAAGGTTATGACTATTGTTTGTTATTGTCAACAGTTTGGCTGGAAAGAGTCACCGGTAAATTGGCCTCGTACCGTTGGAAAATACTAGAGAAGATCAACGATGTGCAGTAAATTCACTTATATATTATGCGTTTGTATTCTAATTGCCTCGGGATTCAATTGAGTGGCGATGATGAGCCTATTGGCTAACTCATTTCGCAAAAGAGTTGACACTTTTGAGGAGGGTTGATAATCTGACGAACATTCGGGCTTGGTATCAAGGTTGTTATCGCCCTGCGGTACGTTGATGAAGAAGGCCGTGTATGTTTACTTTTGTGGGAATGAACAAAGAATGAATAGTGCCAGCAAGTTTCGGGCGTTGCTGAAAAGTGAAGCCTTTATCGTTTCACCCGGGGTCTACGATGGCTACAGCATACGTCTGGTCGAAGCGGCGGGTTTCAAGACTGCCTGCACTAGTGGCGCCGCGCTCTCCAATTCGCTGCTTGGCGTGCCTGACATTGGCGTGATGGGCTTGGCTGAAAACGTCAACCATTGCCGCAACCTGGCGCGTTCGGTCTCCATTCCGCTTACGGCGGATGCCGATACCGGCTATGGCAATCCGGTGAACGTATTCCATACGGTCAGGTTGTTTGAGGAAGCGGGCGTGGCCGGTGTCAATCTCGAGGACCAGGTGAGCCCGAAGCGTTGCGGGCACATGCCGGGCAAGGACGTCGTGAGCGAGGCCGAGATGGTCAAGAAGATCGAGGCAGCGTGCCTGGCGCGCCGCAACGACGACTTCGTGATCATCGCGCGCACGGATTCTCTGGCCCTGGAAGGCATCGAAGGCGCAATCAAGCGAGCCAAGGCATATGCGGCAGCGGGCGCAGACATGCTGTTTCCGGACGCGGTGCGCACCGAAGACGATATCAAGCGCATCGTCGATGCCGCCGGCATCCCCGTGAGCGTCAACATGGGCTTCGGCATCCGCGCGCGTCCCACGACCCCATTGATTCCGTTGCCACGGCTGAAAGAACTGGGCGTCAAGCGCATCAGTCTTCCACGCATGCTGCCGGCCGCCGCCATCCACGCGATGCAGCAAGCTTTGAGCGTGATGCAGGAAGTGATTGCAACGGGCGAGCCGGCCGACCGGCCCGATCTGCTGGTGGGCATCGAAGACATCATGAAGCTCATGGACTACGAGAACATGCGCGCCCTCGAAAAGCGCCTTACCACTTTCGATTGACCGGGCGGAGGAGGTCAGACCCCATGCGGGGTCTGACCCCAGGGCCTGTTTCTCAGGGGGTCGGACCCCGCATGGGGTCCGACCCCAACCCCTAGGCCGATTTGATTCCGGCCGGGTTACTTGCTACATTATTGTATTGGCCTGCTCGAGTATCCAGGGCGGGCCGCACAAGGCACCGTGTTCCGGGCTATCCGCCCGGTTTTTTGCGCCTGTAATACTTTGCTGTTGGCCGCGCCACAAGCGTGTGTTGCCAGGCTTCCGTTTCTACCTCCCGCGTTCATGTGAACGCTCGCGCTGCACATTCGATGAGTTCGATTCGGGTCGGTAAGGTGTCTGGGTGGCATGGTTCCGTGAGCCATAAAACGCCAGGTCATGTTGCCGGCTTCCGGGTGGGGCTCGGGCTTCAGGGCCAGTCGGGTTGACAGTGCTGGTTATGAAAGGAATTTCAATATGGAACTCAATGGCGCCGATATCGTCGTGCGTTGCCTTGCCGAAGAGGGCGTAGACCATGTGTTTGGCTACCCTGGCGGCGCGGTACTGTACATCTACGACGCAATCTACAAACAAGACAATTTCAAGCACATACTCGTTCGGCACGAGCAGGCTGCCGTGCATGCGGCCGATGCCTACTCCCGTTCGTCGAACAAAATAGGCGTGGCTCTGGTCACCAGCGGCCCGGGGCTGACCAACGCGGTCACCGGCATCGCCACCGCCTACATGGACTCCATCCCGATGGTGATCATCAGCGGCCAGGTGCCTACCCAGGCCATCGGCGAAGATGCTTTCCAGGAATGCGATACCGTCGGCATCACCCGGCCATGCGTCAAGCACAACTTCCTGGTGCGCGACATCAAGGATCTGGCCGAGACCATGCGACGGGCCTTCTATATTGCCAAGACCGGGCGTCCGGGACCAGTGCTGGTCGATATCCCCAAAGACATCACCGTTGCGACCTGCAAGTTCACGGCAAAGCGTGGCGAAGTCAAGATGCGCTCGTATGCGCCTGTCACCAAAGGGCATCTCGGCCAGATCAAGAAAGCCGTCCAGATGCTGCTGACGGCCGAGCGCCCCATGATCTATTCCGGCGGCGGCGTGATCCTGTCGGATTCATCCGCCGAACTGCGCGAACTGGTGAAGCTGTCCGGTGCGCCGTGCACCAATACCCTGATGGGCCTGGGCGCCTATCCCGCCGACGACGACAAGTTCGTCGGCATGCCGGGCATGCACGGCACTTATGAAGCCAATATGGCCATGCAGAACTGCGATGTGCTCATCGCAGTGGGGGCTCGCTTCGATGACCGGGTAATCGGCAACACCAAGCACTTTGCCCAGGTTCCGCGCAAGATCGTCCACATCGATATCGACCCTTCTTCCATCTCCAAGCGCGTAAGGGTCGACGTCCCCATCGTCGGCAGCGTGAAGGAAGTGCTGCAGGAGTTCAACAGCCTGTATGCGCAGGCGCTCGCCGATTCGGCCCCGAACAAGGCCGCGCTTGCGAAGTGGTGGCAGCAGATCAATACCTGGCGCGGCAAGCAGTGCCTGGCCTATGAGCCGTCTTCCGAGCTCATCAAGCCGCAATTCGTGATCGAGAAGCTCTGGGAAGTCACCGGCGGGAATGCCTTCGTGACCTCCGACGTCGGGCAGCACCAGATGTGGGCGGCGCAGTACTACCGCTTCAACGAACCCCGCCGCTGGATCAATTCCGGCGGGCTCGGCACCATGGGCGTGGGCCTGCCCTATGCAATGGGCGTGCAGATGGCCAATCCCGAGGCCGATGTCGCGGTCATCACCGGCGAAGGTTCCATACAGATGAATATCCAGGAACTCTCCACCTGCAAGCAGTACCGTCTTTCGCCCAAGGTTCTCTGCCTGAACAATCGCTACCTGGGCATGGTCCGGCAGTGGCAGCAGATCGATTACGGCTCGCGCTATTCCGAATCCTATGTGGATGCGCTGCCCGATTTCGTGAAGCTGGTTGAAAGCTATGGGCATGTGGGCCTTCGCATCGAGAAGCCGGCCGATGTCGAGCCCGCGATCCGCGAGGCTTTCGGCAAGCACAAGGACCGCCTGGTTTTCCTTGACTTCATCACGGACCAGACCGAAAACGTCTGGCCCATGGTAAAGGCGGGGCGCGGGCTTACCGAAATGCTGCTTGGTTCTGAAGACCTGTAAGGAGAGAATGATGAAACACGTAATTTCTATCCTTCTCGAGAACGAGCCGGGCGCGCTGTCGCGCGTGGTGGGGCTGTTTTCCGCCCGTGGATATAATATCGAGACCCTTACCGTTGCCCCTACGGAAGACGCCACGCTGTCCCGCATGACGATCGTCACGCATGGTTCCGACGAGATCGTCGAGCAGATCACCAAGCATCTCAATCGCCTCGTGGATGTCGTGAAAGTCGTCGATCTTTCCGAAGGGCCTCACATCGAGCGCGAACTCATGATGATCAAGGTTCGCGCGGTGGGCAAGGAACGGGACGAGATGAAGCGCATGGCCGATATCTTCCGTGGCCGCATCATCGATGTCACCGACAAGGTCTACACCATCGAACTGACGGGCGATCAAGAAAAGATCGAAGCCTTCATCGGTGCGCTGGATCGTAGCGCGATTCTGGAAACCGTCCGTACCGGGGTGTCCGGCATCGGACGGGGCGAACGGGTCCTGAAGTTGTAAATCATCATTCCGGGCCTGGCGGCGGTATGCCGGTCCGATCTTAACCTAGGCATCTGGATGCTGGCATTCAGAAAAAATCAAAATACTACGAACAGTATTGGAGCACCCTAAATGAAAGTTTTCTACGATAAAGATTGTGATCTCTCCCTCATCAAAGGCAAGACTGTCGCCATCATCGGCTACGGCTCGCAAGGCCACGCGCATGCGCTGAACCTGCATGAATCGGGTGTCAATGTGGTGGTGGGCCTGCGCAAGGGCGGCGCATCCTGGAGCAAGGCCGAGAACGCGGGCCTGAACGTGCAGGAAGTTGCCGAGGCCGTCAAGGGTGCCGACCTGGTCATGATTCTTCTGCCCGATGAAAACATCGCCGAAGTCTATCGCACGCAGGTGGCGGACAACATCAAGGCGGGTGCCGCGCTGGCGTTCGCTCATGGTTTCAATGTGCACTACGGCCAGGTTCAGCCGCGCGCCGACATCGACGTCATCATGATCGCGCCCAAGGCTCCCGGCCACACCGTGCGCGGCACCTACCGCCAGGGCGGCGGCGTGCCGGCGCTCGTCGCCGTCCATCAGGATACGTCCGGCGCAGCCCGCGACATCGCGCTGTCGTATGCTTGCGCGATCGGTAGCGGCCGTGCGGGCGTCATCGAAACGAACTTCCGCGAAGAAACCGAAACCGACCTCTTCGGCGAACAGGCCGTGCTGTGCGGCGGTACCGTCGAACTGATCAAGGCAGGTTTCGAAACGCTGGTGGAAGCCGGCTACGCGCCCGAAATGGCTTATTTCGAGTGCCTGCACGAGCTCAAGCTGATCGTCGACCTGATCTACGAGGGCGGCATCGCCAACATGAACTACTCGATCTCCAACAACGCCGAGTACGGTGAATACGTCACCGGCCCGCGCATCGTGACCGAGGAAACCAAGAACGCCATGCGCCAGTGCCTGAAGGACATCCAGACGGGTGAATATGCCAAGAGCTTCATCCTGGAAAATTCCGCCGGCGCTCCGACGCTGATTTCGCGTCGTCGCATCAACGCTGAATCGCAGATCGAACAGGTCGGCGGCAAGCTGCGCGCCATGATGCCTTGGATCGCAGCGAACAAGCTGGTTGATCAGACCAAGAACTGATGGATGGGGGTCGGACCCCATGTGGGGTCTGACACCTTGATTCATACTGGGGTCGGACCCCGTACGGGGTCCGACCCCGGCTGCAGCTTCTTGTTGTGGGGTCAGACCCTTTCGGGTCTGACCCCTTGTCGTTTCCCAGGATCAGACCCCATGCGGGGTCTGACCCCGCACCATCGATTGCAGCGATTTCAGCGCCGCCAGAAAAACCTCCTGGCCGATGAGCCGACGAAGCTCGTCCTCGCGTCCTGCATCGCAGCCGAACTCGGCCGACCATTCCACGAAGCTGCGGTCCCCGTCTGTCACGGGTATGATCCTCAGCGTGGCGACATAATCGCTGACCCCCATGGGGCTTTCCAGTATCGAGTAAACGCAAGTGAAGTCATAGTCCGACAAAGCAAGCAGTTGCTCGCGTATCGTCCCGCCCTGGCGTAGTTCGAAGTTGCGCACGCAGCCTACCGCGTCCGACGGAGAGTTTCCTTCGATCCTGCTGTGTGCGACGAACGGCGTCCATTGCGGCAGGCCGTTGAAGTCGCGGATGATGCTCCAGACGTCCTGCGCCGGGGCGTCGATGACACTGCTGACATAGACTTTCATGGCGCGTTCTTGCCTTTCTTGTCGTCGTTGCCGGTGCTGGATGCCGGCGTGGGCAGCATGGTGCCTGCTGCGCCCGCGAGGTTGCCGCCATCGAGGCCGATTTCACGCAGGAGCTGATCGACCACCGGCGCCTGCGCCCGATAACGCAAGGCCGAATTGACGACGCCGTCGGCAATGCCGACACTCCTGTCGTCTACGCCAGCGCCGTTACCCACGTTGCCGAGCCCGTCCAGCTGCAATATCTTGATGCTGTCGATATTTTCCATGGGCTTGACCGATTCTCGGATGATGCCTTCCATTTTGTCGACGATGCGCAGGCGCAGCGCGGAAGCCCGCGCGTCGGCCGTCAGCACATTGGAAGCCTCGTTCATGCGGCGCAGGCCTTCGGCTTCCACTTCGCTGCGGACCCTGCTGGCCTCCGCACGTATCCTTTCCGCATCGGCATCCGCTTCGGCATGCGCCCGGATGGCGGCGGCGCGGTCGGCGCTCGCCGCCTTTTCGGCTTCAGCGGCCAAGCGCAGCTGCAGGCCTTCTTTTTCGGCTGCCTGGCGGGCGGCGATGAGCTCGACCTGCTTGCGGCGTTCGGCGACTTCCAGTTCACGCGCCGAAAAGACGCGCTCTTCCGCGGCAACGGCTTCGGCGCGCGCCTGGTCCGCGGCCGTCTGGGCTTCCGATTGGCGTCTCGACTGTTCGGCGATGGCGATTGCACGCTGTTGCTCCGCCAGTTCAAGCGCCTTGCGGCGCTCCAGGTTGGCGGCTTGCAGCTCCTTCTCCTTGGCGATGCGCTCATGCTCGATCTGCAGCTCTGCCCGGACTTGAGCTTGCTCCACCGCCTGGCGCGCTTCGATCTGCGCCCGCTCCGCCCGGTGTTCGGTTTCGGCGCGTTCCCGGGCGACCTCCGCCCTTTGCTGGGCACGGGCGATTTCCACTTCGCGCTCCTGGGCGAGCCTGGCATATTCCGCTTCGCGGTCGATGTCCAGCGCCAGTTTTTCGGCCTCCAGGTTCTTGCTGCGTATGGAGATCAGAGTGTCCTGCTCGATGTCGTTGCGTTGCTTCTTGCGTCTTTCTATCTGTTCGGTGAGCCGCGTCATGCCTTCGGCATCGAACTGGTTGGACGGATTGAAGAACTCCATTGCCGTCTGGTCGAGTTGGGTCAGGGAAGCCGCTTCGAGTTCCAGGCCATTCTTGGTGAGGTCGTCCGCAACATCGACGCTGACTTTCTTGACGTATTCGCCGCGTTTCTCATGCAGCTCTTCCATGGTCATCTCGGCGGCCGCGGTGCGCAAGGCGTCCACGAATTTGCCCTCCACCAGCTCGATCAGCCGATCCGGCTCCATGCTGCGTTCTCCCAGCGTCTGGGCGGCCGTGGCCACGGCGTCGGGATTTGCCGCAACGCGGACATAGAACTCCGCCGTGACGTCGACGCGCATGCGATCTTTGGTGATCAGCGCCTTGTCGCGGCCACGAGTGACCTCCAGACGCAGCGTATTCATGTTCACCGGGATGACGTCATGCACGATGGGCAGCACGAAAGCGCCGCCGTCAAGCACGACCTTCTGGCCGCCCAGGCCGGTACGCACGAAAGCGCGGCCTTTGGATGACCTGAGATACAGCCAGTGCAGCAGCCATATGCCGATGGCCACGACGATGACCACAGCCAGAAGGCCCAATAAGAAAACTCCGAACTCTGAACCAGTCATGGTCGACTCCTTGGCTTGTTAACGCTTGATGTTCTTGAATTCGCGCGTGCGTTCCGTCAGCGCGGTTTCCACGGGCAGGCGCTCCATGCTCGAGGCGCCATAGAAGCCATGGCAGCCGGGACAGCTTTCGAGTATGAAGGCCGCGTCGGCCGGTGTAGCGATGGGGCCGCCGTGGCACAGGACGATGATGTCCGGATTGGCGCGCCTGGCTGCTTCCGCCCAGGCATTGATGGCGGGCACGCAGTCTTCGAGTGTCAGGGCGGTTTCGGCGCCGATGGCCCCGCCGGTGGTCAGCCCAAGATGGCAGACGATGATGTCCGCGCCGGCGCGCGCCATGTCGGTGGCGTTCGCTTCGTTGAAGACATAGGGTGTGGTCAGCAGATCCAGCTCGCGCGCCTTGCGTATGAGGTCGACCTCCAGGCCATAGCCCATGCCGGTTTCCTCGAGATTCGTCCTGAATGTGCCGTCTATCAGCCCGACGGTCGGAAAGTTCTGGATGCCGGAGAACCCCAGGCTGATCAACTGGCGCAAAAAATGTTCCGGAATCATGAACGGATCGGTTCCATTCACGCCCGCCAGGACGGGAGTGTGTTTCACCATCGGCAGGACTTCGCTGGCCATCTCGACGACGATCTGGTTTGCGTTGCCGTACGCCAGCAAGCCGGCCAGCGACCCGCGGCCCGCCATCCGATAGCGCCCCGAGTTGTAGATCACGATGAGGTCTATGCCTCCGGCCTCCTCGCACTTTGCGGACAAGCCGGTGCCTGCGCCTCCGCCGATGATCGGTATCCGGTTGCGTATCATCTCGCGGAATTTCTCGAGCAGTGTTGAGCGTTGAATGCGGGGCATGACGGTTTCCTAGCGTTTATATGACGGGCGCGCCGGCGCCTGCGGGCGGATTTCCTGGAAGGCCTGTACGAGCGCCTCGGCGAAAGCCGGGTCGTTGATGTTGTAGGGAAGCTTGATCAGCTTGCGCTGCGAGCCGGGCTTGAAGTTCTTCTCGATGGTCGAGAACAGCGCACGGTTCGCGGCCGGATCATGGAAGGGCTGGCCCGGCGCATCGATGGCCGAGACGCCGCCTTCCGGAATCAGGAAACGCACAGGACCTTCCATTTGATTCAGCTTGCCCGCGATGAATTCGCCGATTGCAACGTTCTCTTCGGGCAAGGTGCGGACCAAGGTGACGTTTTCGTTGTGTTTGTATATGTTGCGTCCGCGGAAACGCGCGGGGAGCGTGGCCATGGCATGGAAGTTAACCATATCCAGCGCGCCGCAGGAACCCACATAGGGCAGGCGGCTTCGGATGACGGCATCCATGCGCGTGTCGCCGGCGGAGAAGACGCCGCCCACGATCAGGTCGGCGATCTCCGTCGTCGTGATGTCGATGATGCCGTCAAGCAGGCCCGAATCGGTCAGCATCTCCATCGATCGTCCGCCTGTGCCCGTGGCGTGGAAGACCAGGCAGTCGTAGCTGGACGAGAGCGCTTTGGTGACCGCCTGGACACAGGTCGTCGTGACGCCGAACATGGTGAGGCCGATGGCCGGCTTGGGCTCATCGGCGGGCTGGACGGGATTGGCGATCATTCCCGCCAGCGCATGGGCGGCATTGCCGAGCACCTGCGCGCTGATCCGGTTCAGGCCGGACACGTCGGTAATCGAGTACATCATGCAGATGTCTGACTCGCCCACGTAAGGCGCGACATCGCCGGAGGCCACGGTCGAGACCATGACTTTTGGTATGCCTACCGGAATCGAGCGCATGCCCGCCGTGGCCAGCGCCGTACCGCCCGATCCGCCGGCGGAAATGATTCCGCCCAGGTCGCGCCGGCTGGCGAGAAAGCGCCCGAAGGCTTCGGTCATCCCGGCGACGGATGAGCCGCGGTCCTTCGTGAATACGGCCGCCTCGCCCTTGGGATGGAATCGGGCCACTTCCCGCGCCGTGATGCTGGCCGACGACATGGCGCCGCTGGTTGCCAGGTCGACCGTCGTCACCCGTATGCCGAGCTTTTCGATGCAGCTGCGCAAATATTGCAATTCGGAACCTTTGGTGTCGAAGGTACCGACGACGTAGGCTGTCCGGTCGGCGCTCGCCAAGCCGGCGGGCCTCATGCGCACCGCGCGCTGGGTGGCTTCCGCGCGCGGCGGGCGTTTGCCGGCGTCGGAATCCAGCACCCGTGCCTGCATCCTGGGCAGGGGCGGGTCTTCATCCTGGTAGGTCCGGCGTATGACCCAGACCTGCTGCCCGGGTGATTCCTGTCCGCCTGAATCGGAGCCGCCGGCCGTGCCTGGTTCCGCCATCGGCTGGCCGGTCGATCCTTCTTCTTCCATGGAGGAGCGCACGCCCAGCAGGCGTTGCTGGAGTTCGCGGTCGGCGGCCAGTTCGGAAGCGGGCAGCAGGCGGCTGATGCGGCCGTTCGTCATGACGGCGACCGTATCCGCAACGTCGATCGCGACGCCCAGGTTCTGTTCGATCAGCAATATCGAGACGTCGGTTTCCCGGGAGACCGTCTTGAGCATGGATGCCACGTGTTCGACGATGACGGGCGCGAGGCCTTCGGTGGGCTCGTCCATCACGAGCAGCTTGGGATTGAACAGCAGCGCGCGTCCTATCGCCAGCATCTGCTGCTCGCCGCCGGAGAGCTGGGCGCCGCCGTTGTCCCTTCGTTCAGCCAGACGTGGAAACAACTGGTAGATGCGGTCCACCGTCCAGTCGCCGCGATTCGCAGTGCGGGCGGAGAGCTCCAGGTGTTCGTCGACCGTGAGGGATGGCCACACACGGCGGCCTTGCGGCACATAGCCGATGCCGGCGTGCGTGATGCTGTGCGGCGGACGCCCCAGCAACTCGTGCCCGTTCAACCGGACGCTGCCTTTCGCTGGAATGAGTCCGGTGATGGCATTGCAGACCGACGTCTTGCCCATGCCGTTCTTGCCGACGATGGCCAGCACATTGCCGTCCACGGTGAACGTAACGCCCTGTACGGCATGTGCCTGGCCATAATAGACGTCGAGTCCGGACACTTCAAGGAGGGCGCCTTTGCCCTCGCCGCGTCCGGCCATCGCGTAATGCTGCCCGTCAATGATGGCCATAGCCATGCTCTCCCATGTAAATGGCCTGGACTTCCGGGTTGTCCTCGATTTCGCGAGGGGTACCGTGGCAGAGCACGCGACCGTTGTGCATGACTGTCACGCGTTCCACGACGTTGAGCGCGATCTCGAGATCGTGCTCGATGATCACATAGCCCAGATGCGGCGGCAGAGCCCGCAGCAAGGCGACCAGCTCCTTGCGTTCGGCGGGCGACAGGCCGGCGGCCGGCTCGTCGAAGAGAATGAGCCGCGGGGAGCCGGCCAAAGCCATGCCGATCTCCAGCTGCCGCTGCTGCCCGTGCGAAAGTTCCGAAACCATCGTGTCGGCCAGATGGCTCAGGCGGATGTGCTCCAGCAACTGCGCTGCCGAGACATTGCTGGCGTCTTCGCAGGCTGCGCGCACGAAGCTGAACCTGCCCCGTGTGACACCCCGTACGGCGAGGAAAAGGTTGTCGCGGACGGTGAGGTCGCGAAAGAGCAGAGAGGACTGATAGGTGCGCCGCAGGCCGCGCCGGATACGCTCCTGCGGCGGAAAAAACGTGACATCCTCTCCGAACAGCAGCACGCGGCCGCTGCTCGGGAAGAAGTCGCCCGTGATGGCATTGAACAAAGTCGTTTTGCCGGCCCCATTGGAGCCCAGCACGGCATACCGCTGTCCGGCCGCGACGCTGAAGGAGACGTCGTCGATGGCCTTGAGCGCGCCGAAACTGCGAGATACGCGGCGCAATTCAAGCGCATTGCCGGACTGGAAGCCGGAGCCGGATGGAGAGGTAGCCATGTTCGTTGCCGTGTCGGTCAAAGGTTGCGAAGGATTATTTGCACTCGGGGTTGGTCCGCGTGCCGAAGCCCATCTTGGCGAACTCATCCTTGCTCAACCCCAGAGTCTGCGTGACGTTCGGCGTGATCTTGACCACACGGTTGTACAGAGCACCGTTGTCCCCCTTGGCGACCTCCGTCAGGAAGATGTTCGCCACGCCGTTGCGGTTTTCATCCAGCTTGACGGGGCCGGTGGGGGTGTCGACCGTCATCGTCGCCAGCTGTTGGCCGAGCTTGCCGACATCGCCGTTCACCGCATCCAGGCCGGCGAGGACCGCTTTGGTATTGACGTAGTACGCATGTGCGAACAGGCCGGGTGTCGGATAGGCGTTATCGAACTTGGCATCGCGGTAGGCCTGGACGAATTTCTTCCATTCCGCGTCGTCCCAGCTGTCGGCGGTGGGTCCCGCCGCAGGCGTACCGACCAGCGCATCGCGCCGCTTGCCTTTGTAGCTCAGTACCGTCTGGTCTACCGTGATGGACCCGCCGATGAAGGGCTTGTTGCCGCCGGACTGCTCATACTGCGAGAAGAAGTTGACGGCGTCGGACCCGCCCAGCGCGACATAGATGGCGTCGACATCGGAAGGCAGCTTGGCAATGACCGAAGAATAGTCCTTGGTGCCCAGCGGCACCCACTGCTTGTCGGTGACTTTGCCGCCGGCCTTGCAGTATTCGATCATGAAGCCCTGGACCTGAGCGTAGGGAAAGGAATAGTCTTCAGCGACGACCGCCACTTTCTTGTAGCCCTTGTCGTTGTAGACATAAGATCCCAGGCCTGCCGACCATTGCGCGCCATCTGTCGAGAAACGGTAGAAATTGCTGGCCGGGTCTTTGAGCGTTGTTTCCTGCGCGGCCGACGATCCGTTCACGAAGATCACGTTGGGCTGGGTCTTGGCGTAGTCCTTGACGGCGATGCCCTCGGAGCCGGACAGGGGACCGATCAGGATGGCCACCTTGTCCTGTTCAACCAGCTTGCGGGCCGCATTGACGGCGGTATCGGGCTGTCCTGTCGACGAGGCGCGGATGACCTCGATCTTTTTTCCTCCGGCCGTGAAGTTGTGCTGCCGCATGGCAAGCTCCATGCCGCGCATGCCGTCCTGGCCGGAAACGGTAAGCGCCCCCTCGAGCGTCGCCAGGACGCCTATCTTCAATGTGTCCTGAGCGTGCGCGGCGGTGCCCATGCCCGCCAGCGCGATGGCCAGAAAGGTGCCGCAAAAGCGGATCTTCGTCGATTTCATGTTGTGTCTCCGGATGTTGTGATGATTGAGCACGGTCTTCACCCTATTGTTTCCGGGCCGGGCGAAGCAGGCCACGTACGCGATGCCAGAGGCCCAGCAGGCCGTCGGGCGAGAAAACCAGTATCAGCAGAAAGGCGCCTCCGATGATCAGGTTGAAGCGCTCGCGGTCGATCAGGTCGATTGCAAAGTTCTGCAGGAGCACGAAGGCAAGCGCTCCGATGAACGCCCCCAAGGGATGGCGCAGGCCCCCGATCACGGCGATGATGAGAATGTTGATGAGGGCGGAGGTGCCGATGGTTCCGGGCGAAATGCGTGCGTTGTACCAGACCAGCAGGACGCCCCCGATGCCGGCCAGCAAGCCGGCGAACGCATGGGCCGCAACGCGGTGCGCGGCCACGTTGAACCCCAGCGCGCGCATCCGCCGGGCATTGTCCCGCGTGCCCTGCAGGGCGATTCCGAACGGCGTGCGGACAATATATTTGACCGCCGCGTAGGACAGCAGGGCGAAGAACAGGGAAAGATAATAAAAGGGTACGGGGTCGCGCAGATTGAGCGTTCCGAGCTGGGGCGGAAATATGCTCGAGAAACCCTGGAAGCCATTGAATACGGTGTAGTTCTGCTGGGTAAGGTAGAACATCGCCACGCCGATGGCCAGGGTGATCATGATCGTATAGATGCCATCCGTGCGCACCGACACGATACCGATGAGCGTCGCGGTGCCGACCGCAAGCAGCACGGCCAGCACGGAGGCCAGCCACCAGGGCCATTCCATGCTGATCTGGCTGACGGCCGAGTGGCCGAAAATGGCCATGACGTAGCCCGCGATGCCGGCGATCGTCATCTGAGACAGGCTGACCATGCCGCCGTAGCCGGCGAGAAACGCCAGCGAAAGCGCGATGATGCCTAGAATGAGCGATTGCGCGCCGATCTGAAACGTGAAGAAACTGGATGCGATCCACGGATAAACAAGCAGGGCCGCCATGACGATGGCATATCGCAGGAGCTTGGCGCGGGCTTGGCCACGCCGGTCGGGATGGGCCGTGGCGGCTTGTGATGCGCCTGCTTGCGAAACGGATGTCGGGGTCGCCGGAGAGCGGCCCCTTCTTGCTGGTGCGCCGCTGTTGGTGCTCATGGCATGCCGCCACTTGTTCGCGCTCATGCTTTTTTCCCCATGATGCCTTGGGGACGCAACGCGAGCACGACCACCATGATGATGAAAGTGAATACGACGCCGTAGGTAGGAGCGTACGCCATGCCCATGGTTTCGGCGACGCCGATGAGGAGGGCGCCAATGACCGCGCCGGTAATGCTTCCCATGCCTCCGACAATGACGACGATGAGGGAGGCGAGCAGGTAGCGCACGTCTTCCCCGGGTGCGATGGAGAGCGCCGTGCCGCCGATCACGCCGGCCGCTCCCGCCAGCCCCGCGCCGAGGGCGAAGGTGACCGCGAAGACGCGCTGCACATTCACGCCGCTGGCCGACAGCATCCGCTTGTCGTCCACGCCTGCCCGTATCATGGCTCCGATGCGCGTGCGGTTCAGGAACAGCCATAGCCCGACGCCGATCACGATGGCGATCAGCAGCACCAGCAGCCTGAAGGCCGGATAGGCGTTGATGATGGGCATGGGCATCGGGAACTGCGTCCACTCGGGCGGATCGAACTGATAGGTGTCGCCGCCCCAGATCCACATGTAGATGTCGGCCAGAACGATGGAAAGCCCGATGGTGACGAGTGTCTGTCTGAGCTCCTGGCCGTCCATGTACCGGAAGACGAACACCTGGAGCAGCAGACCCGTCAGCGCCACGGAGACGAAACCGGCAATGAGGGCGGCAAACCAGGAGCCGGTCAGGTCGCCGACGCTATAGCCGATGTATCCGCCGAGCAGGAATAGCGACCCATGCGCCAGGTTGACGTTGCGCATGAGGCCGAAGATGAGCGTGAAGCCGCTGGCCACGAGAAAATACAGCGCGGCCAGCGTGAGCCCGTTCATGAGAGTGAGAATGAAAAGGCGGGCATTGCTCGCGAGCGCCGCGATGCTGAGCGCAAGCAGGGGCAGGCCGATCACCAGCAAGGTGATCAGCACCGAGCGGCGGGGACGTTTCCATTTGCTCACATCCATGGTCAGGCCCAGCGCGTCATGTTGCGGGTGCCCTGGACCTCGGGCTTCTTGTAGAACTCGCCATCCTTCATTACGGCAAGAATGCGCTTGGAGTCCTGCAGGACCCGGATGTCGGACAAGGGATCGCCATCGACCAGGATCATGTCGGCAAGATAGCCCTCTTTGACCTGACCCAGTTCATGGGGGCGCAGCATGATTTCCCCGCCGAGCCGCGTGGCGCTCAGCAAAGCCTCCATGGGCGAGAAGCCCAGATACTTGACGAAGTACTCGAGATCCTGGGCATTGGTCGCATGCTTGATCCATGCAAAGCCATAGTCGCCTCCGGGCAGGATGCGGACTCCGCGCTTATGCATCTTCTTCAGGGACTCGATTGCGGTCTCCAGCTCGCGGTGATACCCCATGGATTCAGCGATGGCCGGGGTAATGCCGTATTCCGATGCGTGATAGCTGGTGTTCACGAGCCATGCCAGACCGGGCGCCAGGAAGATCCTGTGGCGGTGGGCCTCCAGCATGTCCAGCGCTTCGTCATCCGTGAAACTGGCGTGATAAATGAGATCGATGTTGTGACGTATGCACTGCTTGATGGACTCGCATGAGCGGGCGTGGGCGGCGACCCGGCGGCCATTTTTGTGGGCCTCTTCCACGAGCGCGGCGATCTCCGAGTCCGTGAAAGGCGTGGTTTCGGCCGGCATGCCGGCGATGTACTCGCCGGAAAGATTGATTTTCAGTGTGTCCACACCATACTTGATGTACGTGCGCGCGGCCCGGCGCATCTCGTCGGCGCCGGTCACGACACAACCGAAGCTCAGTTCTGGAAAGGGCAGGTGGGGACGAGATTCGTCACCGAGACCGCCTATGGTGGTGATTTCCTGGCTTGCCGCCAAATAGCGCGGCCCGGGGAATTCCCCGGCGTTGATCGCGTTGCGCAGCACCACGTCCAGCCGCGCCTTGGCGGTGGCGGCGCCTACACAGGAAGTCCATCCCATTTCCAGGTACCGTTTGGCAACCCGTACGCACCACAGTATGTGTTCCTCCGGCGGCATCATCTGGATGGCATTCAGCGAGGGCTGGTCGTTCCAGGAAAAGTGCGTATGCGCTTCGGTCATGCCCGGCATCAGGAAGGCGCCGGCACCGTCGATCACGGTGGCGTCGCCGCTTTGGAAGGAGCGCGCCGAACGCGCCACCCGCGTGATCCGATTGCCCTCGACCAGGACTTCGCCATGGTAGGGCTGCGCACCCGAGCCGTCGAAAATGCGGACATTGGTGAATAGGGTATGGGCCATGCTGCCGTCCTTTACTGAAAGCGACCGGAATAGAAATCCTTGAGATCGCGCATGCAATCGTGCGCGCGTTCGAATGTGGTCCAGTGCCCGCACTGCGCATACACGGTGCTGCGGCTTCCGGGAATACGGTCTGCAATGGCGCGGACCGCCTGGGGCGGCGCCACGCCATCCTGGTCGCCCGTGACGAGCAGGACGGGGCATTCGATGGCGTCGACGGAAGGTGCCTGAGCATTGGCCAATGCATCGCAGCAGCGGGCATAGCCTTGGGCGTCCTGACGCATGATGCTTTCCCTGACCAGCGCGGAAACAGCGGGCTGCTCCCGGCGGGTGGTGGCGGAAATGGCGCCAGCCACGATGGCGTCAGCGATTTCCTGCATGCCTTTGACGCCTTCATTGCGTGCCTTGTCGGCCCGGGCTCGTATATTGGGGCGGGCCGCGTCGGGCGGGCACAGCAAGGGGCCGAACAGCGCCAGGCTCTTGACCAGTCTGGGCTGCGTGGCGGCGATGTGAAAACAGACGATGGTGCCGAGCGAATGGCCGAGAAAGTGTGCGCGGTTGATGCCCAGCTTGCCGCAGGCCTGGACGATGCGGTCGGCGATGCTTTCGATGGAGAGATCGCCGCCGATGCCCGAGGACCGTGCGCTGCCGGGAAGATCGAAACGAACCAACTGGAAGTTGGCCAGCGCCGGCTCTACCGGTGTCCAGTTGTTGGATGAGCCGCCAAGGCCGTGCAGGCATACGATGGGCTCGCCTTCGCCCGTGATCTCCACGGCCATGTTCTCGATGAACTGCGTCGTCATTTGGATGTGCCCTTTGGAATTCCGCCGTCAGTTTCGGCGCACGCCTCGAGGCCGGCGGGCATGCCGCTGGCGATGGAATCGCCCGAGTCAAGAAAGATGCCGCGCGAACAGGCGCTGGTGCATGCCGGGATGGCTGCATGACGCGGCCCGCCCCACGGGAAGGTGGCTGTATTCATGATGTTGTCTCCGCGCCCGACGAAACCTTGGGGTTCTACTGACTCGGGCGGTTATAGGAATTCTTATTTACTATTTAAGACATAAGACTCAAAATGAGACATGTGTCTTAAAAATTGATTTGATTCTATGAATCCTTTTAAGTATGGTCAAGTGGTTTTTTGACTTTTATCAAGAATAAAAAAGGAACAGGTATATGAGATACGTGGTTACTTCGGTGCCCAGAGCGCCCGCTAGCGGTCCCCGAGCACGAACTCATGCGGCGCTGCTACAAGCCGCGATGGAGCTGATCCGCACCGGCATCATGCCGTCCGTCGCCCAGGTGGCGGCGCGTGCGGACGTATCGCGGGCGACGGCGTATCGTTACTTTCCGAGCCGCAGCAAGCTCATTGCCGCGGTCGTCGACACCTCATTGGGTCCGGTGCGCACCACCGCTTCCAAGCATGAGAGCGCCCGCGAGCGTGTCATGGAATTGTTCGATCACACCTTCCCCCGATTCAAGGAGTACGAAACCGAGATGCGGGCGGCGCTCCAGCTCGCCCTGGAGCACCGGGCGATGGAGCGCGCCGGCATGCTCGACGAAGAGCCCTACCGGCGAGGGCACCGTGTGAAGATTCTTGCGCAGGCCTTGCTGCCGTTCGAGAACCAGATCCCCAAGCCCTTGATCCGCCGGCTGCACAAGGCGCTGTCCACCATCTATGGATACGAAGCCTACGTGGTGTTGAAAGATATCTGGAATGCGTCGGACCGCGAAGTCGAATCGACCGTGCGCTGGATGGCCACGGCCCTGATAGACGCCACCTTGGCGGAGGCGAAAGGAAGGGGGGCAGATTCCATGGGTCAGGGGGATCAGGGGTCAGACCCCGTGCGGGGTCTGACCCCGGGCAAACAGCGCAGAAGTATAAAAGGGTCAGACCCTATGGGTCTGACCCCGGCTCGAAAGACGAAGGGGGTCGGACCCCGTACGGGGTCCGACCCCGAGTAAATTTGATTTGTATCATTTTTATTGCAAAGGCAAATAGAAATAGTTATCATTTTCCCCTTTAATACATTCTTACAAATGGGCAAGGAAATGGGGAAAACGATTTTTTGGTGGAGTGGCGTCTTCATGGCGGTGGCGGCCGCCCAGGTTGCCGCGCAAACGGGAGGTGCTGGAACGCCTGGTGGAATCCAGGAACTGAGCCCGCTTGTCGTGCAAGGCCAAAGACTCGAAACCGAATTGCCCGAAGGGTCGTCCATCGTTACCAGGCAAGAGCTGGACGATCGTTCCATCAATAGCTGGGAGGATTTTTCCAAGCGTGCCGAGCCGGGCGTGAATTTCAATGCCAACACGAAGAGCGTGAATATCCGGGGCATGGACCAGGACCGTGTGGTGACGCGGGTCGACGGCATCCGTCTGCCTTGGCTGAATGACGGCGCGCGCGGCGAGAAGGGCGGCTTGGACATGCTGAACTTCAATACGCTCTCGGCCATCGACGTAGTGCGCGCCAACGGTGCGGTACAGTCTGGTTCGCTGGTCGGATATCTGGACCTGCGTACCTTGGCGCCGGGCGATTTGTTGGCGCCGGGCAAGGATTTCGGCGCACTGGTCAAAAGCGGCTACGACGGCGCCGACAACAGCTGGGGTGCGGACGCCGCTTTGGCGGGCCGCCTGGGGCAGGGCACGAGCTGGCTCTTGCAGGCGGGATACCGCAAGGGCCATGAGCGCGAGAACATGGGCGAGATCGGCGGCTACGGACCCACCCGCGAGCAGGCCAACCCTGAAACCTACAAGCAGAACAATTTCATGCTGAAGCTTCAGCATGCGTTGAACGAAGAGCACCGGCTGACTTTGAGCGGCGAATATTTCCAGCGCAAGACCGACATCGACAATATGCGCGAGCAGAACACCGCCACCTATTCCATCGGCAATAACAGCACGCGCAAAGAGCTGAGCCGCAAGCGTGTGCTCATGGGCTACGAGTACGACGCTCGCGCGGAGCGCGCCGCCGTCCAGCATGGCGAGGTGAAGCTCTATTGGCAGCGGAGCTACCTGGATGGCGCGCAGGACGCCTTCCGGAATATGGACGGCAGGGGAAGGTCGCCCGTCGGGGCTCTTTACGGCTACGGCTACCCTTACGGAGAATACCGCCGCGACAACAGCGTCGAGGAGTCGGGTGTCGGCGCCCTTACGCAATGGAGCGGCTTCTTGCGGTCGGCCTCGGTCCAGCACCACTGGGCGGCGGGTGCCGAATGGTATGGCAGCAAGAACAAGCAGGATTCCTCCGGCTATGACAACTGCCCCTCCGGCCTGAGGCCTGTGCCGGCCTCCGTTTCGGGAATGTTCGGCCCGCGCAGCTGCGATCTGCTTCATACCAATCAGGCCGACGTTGCCAACTCGAAGGGCCAGCAATGGGCGTTATGGGTCCAGGATGAAATCTCCTGGAGCGACGGAAAATACGCGCTCACCCCGGCGCTGAGGTTCGATTCCTATAAACATAAGCCCGAGTCCAGCGCTTCCTACGACAGCAACCCGAATGCCGGAATAACCGACCTGAGCTCGGCCAGCGGCCAGCGCCTGTCGCCGTCCTTGCTGGCGACCTACAGGCCGGCTTCGGACCTGTCGTTCTATGCCAGGTATGGCTACGGATACAAGGCGCCCACCGCAACGCAGCTCTATATGAACTACGGTGCGCCGGGAACCTATCTTCGGGTGGGAAATCCCAACCTCGAGGCGGAGATCAGCCGTGGATGGGAACTGGGCGTGGACGTGGGCAATCGCGACCTGGGCGGTCGCCTCAGCGTGTTCGACAACCGCTACAAGAACTTCATCGAAGAAGAGGTGCCGCTTACCCCGAGCTCACCCGAATGGAGCCCGGCCTGGACCGGCACCTACCCCATGGGCGTCACGGCATACGCGAATCGCGCTCGCGTGCGCATCTACGGCGCCGAGCTCAGCGGCCACTGGAACATTGACCAGAACTGGTACACCTGGGGCTCGCTCGCGTGGGCGCACGGTCGCGATCAGGACACCGGCCGCTATCTGAATTCCGTCGCGCCCTTGAAGGCTACGCTGGCGCTGGGCTACCGGACCGAAGCCTGGGGTGCGGAAGCCTTGACGACCCTCGCCAAACGCCGTACGCAGGTGGAATATTCAGCGCCCGATGTCGTGCCGGGTACCAGTGTTTCCGACTTCGAGGCGCCCGGATACGGCGTGCTCGATCTGAACGCCTGGTGGAAACCCGCCGCCGTCAAAGGCTTGCGTCTGCAGGCCGGGGTGTACAACGTGTTTGACCGCAAGTACTGGAATGCATTGAATGTGCCGCGCGCCGGCGGGCGGGATTCCGCGCCCATCGACAGCTACACCGAACCTGGACGCAGCGTGCGCGTATCCTTGACCTATCAATATTGATAGAACCAAGAATCAATCTTATTATCGATATAATTAAACCTTACTTGCAAAAAGGAGTTTCCCGTCATGACGCATCCCTTTGAAAGCGAGGCGGCGGCGCTGCGCGAACGCTATGCCGAGCTCAAGGCAGAGCATCCGAAGATGCGTATACGCAATCTGGCCGAACTGATGCAGGTTTCCGAAATGGAACTCGTCGCCGCCGGCTGCGGCGCGGTCAAATCGACCTTGCTCAAAGAGCCGCCCCAGGCCATATTCAAAGAGCTGGGCAGCCTGGGCCGGGTCATGGCGCTGACGCGCAACGACTGGTGCGTACACGAACGGCACGGTGCCTATGAGGACATCCGCGCCGGTAACACCATGGGCATCGTATTGGGGCCCGACATCGATCTGCGCATGTTCTTCGGCGACTGGAAGTTCACCTTCGCCGTTACGGACGATGGCCGGCAAAGCCTGCAGTTCTTCGACAAAGCCGGCAACGCCGTACACAAGGTGTACATCACCGACGAGTCGAACAAAGAGGCCTACGACGCCCTGGTCCAGAAGTTCACGGATCCCGATCCGGCCTGGCCCAAGGTCGAACCGCTGGCGCAGGAAGAGGACACCACGCTTCCGGAAATACCCGCCGCAATGCGTGCGGACTGGCTTGCCATGGAAGACACGCACGAATTCTTCGGACTGCTGCGCAAGCACAATGTTTCGCGCCTGACAGCTTTGCGCGGAATAGGCCCCGATCTTGCGCAGCAGGTGGACAATGGCCTGGCCGAACGCATGCTGGAAGACGTCGCGGAACGCGACATCTCTTTCATGTGCTTCGTGGGCAACAAGGGCATGATCCAGATCCATTCCGGACCCGTCAAGAAGCTGATGCGCACGGGGCCATGGTTCAACGTTCTCGAACCGCACTTCAACCTGCATCTCGATACCACGGCCATCGCCTCCAGTTGGATCGTCAACAAGCCGACCAAGGACGGTTGGGTGACCTCCTTGGAATGCTATGCCGAGAATGGCGACCTCATCGCCCAATTCTTCGGTGCTCGCAAGCCGGGGGTGCCGGAACTTGCCAGTTGGCGCGAGCTTCTGGTCGGTTATTGTCCCGAACCGCTGGCGGCGTAACGATGTTGCGGTGTCTACTGGCTCTTTGTCTTTTGGTCTCGGGGCCGGCGCACGCCGCGGCCGAGCGTGTCGTCACCCTGGGCGGAAGCGTTACTGAAATCGTCTACGATTTGGGACAGGGCGGGCGCCTCGTTGCCGACGACGAGTCCAGCATGTATCCGGAAGCGGCGCGCGAATTGCCTCGCGTCGGCTATTACCGTTCCGTTCCCGTGGAAGGCGTGGTGGCAATGAAACCGGATCTGGTCCTGGCTTCCGAGAACGCCGGCCCGCCGAAAGCGCTGGAAAGACTGAAGGGACTGGGCATTCCGCTGACCTCGGTGTCGGACAAGCCCACCATCGATTCTCTGTACGACCGCATTCAACAAGTCGCATCGGAGCTCCAGGTCCCCGAACAGGGGCGTGAATTGTCGGAACGCGTGCGCGAGGACGTGGCTGCTGCTCAGGCCGAGCCATCCACGGCGCGCCGGGCGGTCGTGCTGGTCAACCGTACGGGGCCGCTGCTCGGGGCCGGTGGCAATACTGCCGCCAACGCCGTTCTTGCACTGGCCGGGCTGGAGAACGCGCTTGCTCAGCAGGCGGGCTACAAACCCGTGTCGGCCGAGGGCCTGGCCTTGCTCGCACCCGATATGATCATCGTCAGCGAGGCCTCCGTAAAAGCCAGCGGGGGCATGGAAAAACTCACCGCCAATCCGGCCATCGCCGCAACGCCGGCGGCGCGCGAAGGGCGAGTCGTCGCCATGAACGATCTGCTCATCCTGGGAATCGGCCCCCGGGTGGGCGACGCCATACGCTTGCTGAAAGAAGCGGCGCACTGACATGCTGTCTGAATCGCGCAAGCTGGCACCCCAGCCAGTCCTGCTCATTCTGTTGATTTGCCTGGCGCTGGCGATGCTCGCCGCCAGCGCCAGCGGCGCCGTATACATTCCCTGGAACAGCTTCCCACGCCTGCTGTGGGGAACCTTGTCACCGGACGACGACCTGCTGCATCGCGTGCTGATGGATATCCGCTTGCCCAGGGTGCTTTTCAGCACCGTGACCGGGGCCGCCCTGGCCGCCACGGGCGTGACCATGCAGGCGCTGTTCCGGAATCCGCTGGCCGAGCCCGGCCTGGTGGGTATTTCATCCGGGGCGGCGCTGGGGGCGGTATTCGCGATCGTCATGACAGCGGGGGGCTTCCTGACCATAGCCTGCTTTGCCTTTCTTGGTAGCCTGGCGGCAACATTCCTTGCCTACTCCATCGGCCGTCGCTATAGCGGGGTGGCGGGGCTGCTGCTTGCCGGCATTGCCATCAATACGATAGCGGGCAGCGCCATCGGCGTGTTCACTTATCTGGCCAACGACGCACAGTTGCGCGACCTGACCTTCTGGAACATGGGCAGCCTGGCGGGAGCGGACTGGTCCACCCTGGCTTGGCTGGGTCCCTGGACGCTGCTTTTGATGGCCTATCTTTGCAAGCAATGGCGGGTACTGAACGCCTTGCTTCTGGGGGAACGCGAAGCGGCGCACTTGGGTTTTGAACTCGCGGTCGTCCGGCGCCGTCTCATTGTCGTCACGGCCCTGGTCATTGGCCCGCTGGTGGCGGTTACGGGCGGAATCGGCTTCATCGGGCTGGTGGTGCCTCATCTGATACGCATGCTGCTGGGGGCGCACCATCGCTACCTGATGCCGGCGTCCATGGTCGCAGGCGGATTGCTGCTGACCTTGGCGGATTGGCTCGCGCGCTTGCTCGTAAGCCCCGCGGAGCTGCCCATCGGGCTGGTCACCAGCCTGGTCGGCGGTCCCTTCTTTTTCTTTCTGCTAGCCCGCGGACGGGCCGTACGCCAGTGATGGATACCTATATGGAAAGCGGCAAAGGCGACGAGTTCGCGGCAGACGAGATCGTCCTGCGGCGCAGGCAAGGCCGGGTGCTCGACCAGGCCACGCTTTGCATCCGGCCGGGTGAGGTCGTGAGCCTCCTGGGCGCCAACGGGGCGGGGAAGTCCACCCTCTTGTCGATCCTGGCCGGCGAACTCAAATCCGACGACGCCCGTGAGGGACATGTGGGCGTGATGCTCAATGGGTTCGCATTGCCGATGCTTTCCGCGGCGCGGCAGGCGCGCATCCGTACGGTCCTGCCGCAAAAACCGGCCCTGGCCTTCGATCTGGATGTCGGAGAAGTCGTCGCGATGGGGGCGTATCCGTTTCCTGCGCTTTCCGCCTCCGACGTCGAAGAGGCGGTGCACGCAGCACTGCAGCGTGCCGGAATCACTCATTTGGCTGCGCGTCGGTATCTCGAGCTTTCGGGCGGCGAACAGCAGCGGGTCCAGTTTGCCCGGGTGCTGCTGCAGGTGCTTGCGCAACGGCGCGCAGACCCGCAGGGCCGATATATGCTGCTGGACGAACCCACCGCCAGCCTGGATCCTTTGCATCAGCGTTCGCTGCTCGAAACGCTGCGGCAGCTGGCGCGCGGGGAGAGGGTGGGTATTCTGGTGGTCATCCACGATGTGAACCTCGCGGCGCTCTGGAGCGATCGCATCGCCTTGCTGGCAAACGGAAAGATATTGGCCTGTGACGCCCCCGCCAAGGTATTGACACCGCAAAACCTGGATGTGGTGTATGGCGTGGACGTGCACGTGATGGCTCATCCCTTGCATCCCGACAAACCACTGGTCGTGTTCGGCTGATTGCGTGTGTAACGCACTGTGCTATAAAGCCGACACATTTCGGTTATCCTTCGGCTTAAGATGAATAAACCTCCATACCCCCACCCCATTATCGCTCGCGAAGGCTGGCCGTTTCTGGCCGGCATTGTGCTGATATCCATCCTGGTCAGCCTATGGTCTGCGCCTGTCTCGATTCCATTCTGGATAGTCTCGGTCTTCGTGCTGCAGTTTTTTCGCGACCCCGGGCGCGTTGCGCCCGCCGGAGAACTGAACGTTCTTTCTCCCGCCGACGGGCGCATCGTCGCGGTAGAAGAAGTGCGCGATGCCTACGCCGACCGCGAGGCGTTGAAGATCAGCGTGTTCATGAATGTATTCAACGTGCATTCGAACCGCTCGCCGGTAAACGGAACCGTGCAGCAAATCAACTATTTTCCCGGCAGCTTTGTCAATGCGGCCCTGGACAAGGCGTCGCTTGAAAACGAGCGCAACGCGATGGTCTTGCATACCGAACACGGGCACGTGGTCACGTCGGTCCAGGTGGCCGGCCTGGTCGCCAAGCGTATTCTTTGTTATGCAAAGCAGGGTGATCGGTTGTATGCTGGGCAGCGTTACGGCTTCATACGCTTCGGTTCGCGTGTCGATGTCTACCTGCCGCTTGGCGCGCGTCCGCGTGTTGCCATCGGCGACAAGGTTCAGGCCACCAGCACGGTACTTGCTGAGTTGCCGGATACTTCCGTCAGGCCCTAGAAACTATGCCCAATTTCTCCATGGATGAAACCCGTCGGCGTCGCAGCATCTATCTGCTACCCAATGCGTTTACCACCGCCAATCTGTTCGCCGGCTTTTATGCCGTCGTGCAGGCCATGAACGAACAATTCGAAATGGCCGCCATCGCGATCTTCCTGGCGATGGTGTTCGACGGCATGGACGGGCGCGTGGCGCGCCTGACCAACACCCAGTCTGCTTTCGGCGAGCAGTACGACTCGCTGTCCGATATGGCCTCGTTTGGCATTGCGCCGGCGCTGGTGATGTACGAATGGGCGCTTCAGGACCTGGGCCGCTGGGGTTGGCTGGCCGCTTTCATCTATGTGGTCGGTGCGGCCCTCAGGCTGGCCCGCTTCAATACCAATATCGGCGTGATCGACAAGCGCTTCTTCCAGGGATTGCCCAGCCCGTCTGCAGCGGCATTGGTGGCTGGGTTCGTCTGGCTGGCGGTCGACAACAAGTTCCTGCTGGATCCCCAAACCATACGATGGCTGGCGTTCGTCTTCACGGTGTATGCCGGCATCGCCATGGTGACGAACGCGCCATTCTATAGCGGCAAGACATTTGCGCTGGGGCGCAGCGTGCCGTTCTGGGTCATTTTGCTTGTGGTTGCCGCTTTTGTCTTCGTCTCCAGCGACCCGCCCGTCGTCCTTTTCGGTTTGTTCGTGATCTACGGTTTGTCGGGCTGGTTCATCATGCTGTGGCGCTGGCGGCGCGCGCGACTGCTTACCCGCATGCGCAGCGAATCGGAAACCCCACGCGAGCCGCCAAACCCGCCTGAGCCTCCAAGCACTTAGCACGGGCCTTGCCAGACGCCGAAAAGCGTTGCTGGACGCGGGAAGGCAAGCCGCTGCGTGCGTTACGTTTTGAAGTAAATTACCATCGCTCGATCTCGATCGGGTCGAACAAGGGATCGGGGCCCGCATGGCGCCGTGTGACCCGCGCGCCGTCCGATCCGAAATAGATATACATCAGCGAATTCCAGACTCCGTCCTGCTTGTAGCGGTAGCTCCATACCACCTGCCGGGAACCGGGCAGGCCTATCGTGGAGATTTCCGCCGGCGGACCGAATTCGCAGCGAACCTGCTCAGGCGTCCATGAACCCGAATCCAGGATTCGGAAGCGGGCATCGGTCAGGGCGGGGACGATCCGGTCGACCTTGCCATTTTCATCGACAAGGGCGGTCCAGGCATATTGCCCATAGGGCTGCTGGGTCCAGATCAGCCGTTGCTTGCCCTGGTCGGCGGGGCATGAATAACCGGCCTTGCCGTAGCGGGCCTCGACGTCTTGCAACGCGGTCCCCGGGGGCGTGTCGGCCATGTTGGCGCAGCCGGACAGCAGGGCGGCCATTGCCAGTGCGACGGCCAGCTTGGGGTCAGACCCCGTACGGGGTCTGACCCCGTCCTCGGAAGATTGCGGAATGTGCTTGGGGTCAGACCCCGTATGGGGTCTGACCCCGTCTTCGTAGGATTGGGGGCTGACCCCGGGCAGGGAAAAGAGGGTGTGTGGGCTCATGATCTCGCTTTCCGGTATAATGCCAACTTCTTCGAGCCGTGATGCTGTGTTGCAACACCGCCATTTCTCGGGGAACATTCAAAATTGTAGTTTGTTAATCATCTCACGTCAGGGCACCTCGGCTCTGTCGCTTGTCAAAGAGGCTGAATAATGTCTGTTGCCGACATCAAAAAATCTGAAATCGTTGCACAATTTCAACGTGCGCAAGGTGATACGGGTTCCCCCGAAGTACAAGTTGCGCTGCTTACCGCGCGTATCAACGAACTGACCGGCCACTTCAAGGCGCACATGAAAGATCACCATTCGCGCCGCGGCTTGCTGCGCATGGTTAGCCGTCGCCGCAAATTGCTGGACTACCTGAAAGGCCGCAACCCTGATTCGTATCGCGCACTGATCGAAAAGCTCGGTCTGCGTAAGTGATCACCGGGGCTGGCTCCCCACGATGCAACCGTGGACGCTGCGAAGTACTTCGCGGTGTGCACGGTTTTTTTATTGTAAGGATAATCCCTAATGTTTAATAAAGTGAGCAAATCGTTTCAGTACGGCGAGCACACGGTGGTTCTGGAAACTGGCGAGATTGCTCGCCAGGCCTCCGGCGCCGTACTGGTTTCGATTGAAGATACTGTCGTGCTCGCCACTGTCGTGGCGGCCAAGAATGCCAAGCCCGGTCAAGACTTCTTTCCCCTGACCGTCGATTATGTCGAAAAGACTTATGCGGCAGGCCGTATTCCCGGCGGCTTCTTCAAGCGCGAAGGCAAGCCGTCCGAAAAAGAAACCCTGACTTCGCGTCTCATCGACCGTCCGCTGCGGCCGCTGTTCCCCGAAGGCTTCTACAACGACGTCCAGGTCATCATCCATACGGTTTCGGTGAACCCTGAAATCGATCCCGACATCGCAGCAATGATCGGCGCTTCCGCGGCGCTGGCAATTTCGGGAATTCCCTTCAATGGCCCGATCGGCGCCGCCCGCGTGGGCTATGTCGATGGCCAGTATGTGTTGAACCCGACAAGCACGCAATTGAAGCAATCATCGGCCATGGACCTGGTGGTCGCGGGCACGGAAACCGCCGTGCTCATGGTCGAATCCGAAGCCAAAGAGCTCTCCGAAGACATCATGCTCGGCGGTGTGGTGTATGGCCACGAGCAAATGCAGGCCGTCATCAACGCCATACATGATCTGGTCGCCGAAGCAGGCAAGCCGGAATGGGACTGGCAGCCCGCCGCCAAGAACGAGGCGCTGGTCACGGCAGTCGTGTCGGCCGCGCAGGACGAACTGCAGGCGGCCTACCAGATCCGTCAGAAGCAGGACCGTACCGGCAAGCTGCGTGAAGCCTATGCCAACGTCAAGGCCAAGCTGGCTGAACATGCGGCTGCCAAGGGTGAAGAGACACCCGACAGCGTTGAAGTCGACAACATCATGTTCGATCTCGAGTCACGCATTGTCCGTGGCCAGATCCTGAACGGCGAGCCGCGCATCGACGGCCGGGATACCCGCACCGTGCGTCCCATCAGCGTGCGCCTGGGCGTATTGCCCCGCGCGCACGGCTCGGCCCTGTTCACCCGCGGCGAAACGCAGGCGCTCGTGGTGGCCACGCTGGGAACCAAGCAGGACGAGCAAATCATCGACTCCATCATGGGCGAGCATCGCGATCGCTTCATGATGCACTACAACATGCCTCCGTTCGCCACTGGCGAAACAGGCCGTTTCGGCGTGCCCAAGCGCCGCGAAATCGGCCACGGCCGCCTCGCGAAGCGTGCGCTCGTATCGCTTTTGCCGGCACCCGAAGATTTCCAATACACCATCCGTGTCGTGTCTGAAATCACCGAGTCGAATGGTTCCTCTTCCATGGCGTCCGTCTGCGGCGGCTCGCTGGCCATGATGGACGCCGGCGTGCCGGTCAAGGATCACGTAGCCGGCGTTGCCATGGGGCTGATCAAGGACGGCGGCAAGTTCGCCGTGCTGACCGACATCCTGGGCGACGAAGATCACCTGGGCGATATGGATTTCAAGGTTGCCGGAACCGTCCAAGGCATCACCGCCTTGCAGATGGACATCAAGATCCAGGGCATCACCAAGGAAATCATGCAGGTCGCCTTGGCGCAAGCCAAGGAAGGCCGCCTGCATATTCTCGGCAAGATGAAGGAAGCAATCGAAGGCTCGCGCAACGAACTCTCCGAATTCGCTCCGCGCATGCTCAGCATCAAGATCAATCCTGAAAAGATTCGCGATGTCATCGGCAAGGGCGGCGCAACCATTCGTGCCCTGACCGAAGAAACCGGCACCCAGATCGACATCAACGACGACGGGAACATCACGATTTCCAGCGCAGATCTCGACAAGGCACGCGAAGCCGAGCGGCGTATCAAAGAGCTGACGGCCGATGTCGAAGTCGGGCAGGAATACGAAGGCCCGGTTCTGCGACTGCTGGACTTCGGCGCCATCGTGCAAGTGCTACCCGGCCGCGACGGCCTGCTGCATATTTCTGAAATCGCCAACTATCGCATCGCCAACATCAACGATGTGCTGAAGGTCGGCCAGATGGTGCGCATCAAGGTCATCGAAGCGGACGACAAAGGCCGCTTGCGTCTTTCCATGAAGGCCATCGGCGGCATCGAGGCTCAGGGTGGTCCCCAGGGGCCGGCTACGGGCGAGGAATAATCGCCAAAGGGGTCAGACCCCGTATGGGGTCTGACCCCCGCTCCAAAAAGACGACACCGCAAGGTGTCGTCTTTTTTACTAGGGATAGGCACCATGCGGAGCCTGTCCCTTTAAAACGGAGCGTATTCCAACTGCATTGCTACGAAATGAGCCGTGTCTTTGCCATAACGCAGCGCAATTCCTGCAAGCGCGTGATCGAGCGCCTCAGCAGGCTTCAGCCCTTCTATTCGAGTAAGCTTTCGGTTGGCGGGCCAGTCTGCCGAGGTCTTGTCCGGAATGATACGCAAGCCATGGCGGGTCTCGACTGGCTGCGCGCCATTTGCGTATGTCACGACGCTTGACCGGTACGTGCGCGACCAGGCGTCGGCAACGAGTGCGAGAGACACTTCGTCAACGCCCGGGCGCAACGGAATGCCCAGATCTTCCGCCCTCCAGAAAGCCAGGCGGTTCGCTATGGCCGTAGCGGCGAACGCGCGCGTGAACTTGAACGCAGCGCTGTCATGGCGCGCATCCCAGTTCGCGACCCCCAGCCCTGCGGCAATGGCCGCCGCCTTTTCCTTGCCGGCAAAAGCTTCGATCAGCGTCAGCATCATCGGCATGGATGCCGTGATGCCCGTGGTGGATGCAACCGCACGGTCGACCACCATACGGCGATTCTCGACATAACGAATCTCTGGATGTTCTTCAAGCAGCTCATCGACATAGTACCAATGCGTTGTCGCCGAACGGCCATCGAGCAGGCCGGCTGCCGCCGCCACTTTGGCGCCCGCGCAGACGCTTACGATGATGGCGCCCTTGTCTGCCTGCTGCTTGATCCATTGCAGGGCTTCGGGGTCGTCATCACGGCTCATTGCGGGAACAATCACATAGTCCGCGCCGTCGGGATAGCGTTCGTCGAATTGTGCGATGGTCGCATCGGGTTCAGCCTGGAGCGCTGGATACAGCGATACGAGTCCCGGTCGAGTCGCCAGAGCCATGACGTCGGCCGCATCGGCACGCTTCAAGATGCCGTAAGGCATCAGGAAATCCGTAGTTTCGGTAGCATCGTTGATCGCGATGATGGCGATTACCGGGCGGCTGCGCTTGGGCGGCTGCAACGCCGCCAGCATTGCTGCGGTTTCGGTTTCCGGGATGGAAGCAGCGGCAGCGATGCCGGGCGTGGCCGGCAACGACATGAGCCAAGCTGTGCCCAAAGCGGATAACGAGATCACTATGCCCAGTACGACCCACAGGATTCTTCGCAGGTTCATGGTGTGGCCGCCCAATGGTTGAAGATACTCACTGTAACTGCGGCCCACGCCTTATGGGCTGCGCTCTTGGATTCGTTGCCGGTTAAGCTGCAAGGCTTCTTCGGTGGGACTCCAGTTATTCCAAAAGCTGTCCGGTATGCCGGGAAACTGGTCGCGCTCGATGCCGGCGAACGACGGCTTGTAGTTCCTGCGCTTCATTTCCTGTATCAATTCCGCATGTCGTTTGGCCAGGTATCCAAGACGAGTGTAGAAGAAAAGAAGATGGCCTTTGCCCAGGGTGTATGCGTCGGGTTGAACCAGTTTTCCACGGCTTGCGGCCTTTTCAGCGAGTCTGAAAACCCGGGGCAATTCGCGATATTCGGCCACCAAATGCGGGCCGCTTAATTCATTGACAGGGATGCAATTTATACGAGTCACTTCGGCCACCTGATATGAGAAGCCAGTATACGAACTTCCGCGCGTAACCGCCCATGGTGAATTTTACTCGCAGCTACAAGAAGACCGCAGCCCACGGCCGGTATTTGCGTAAAAAAGCCCTCCGAAGAGGGCAAAGAACTACGGAGTGTGTGGTACTAGTCGGCCAGACGGCTACTTTCCATACTTGGTCTTGGCTTCTGCGATGCACTGGTCCTTGGCGTCGCCGGACATGGCATCGCACTTTTCCTTGGCAACGCCATAGGCGGCGTCGCGCTTTTCCTTCACTGCGTCATGACGCGCTTCCGCGGTTTTCTTGCCCGCCTTCATGTCGGCTTCGGCCGAGTCGCGCTGGGCCTTTGCTTCTTTCTTGCAAACGTCCTTGTCATTGCCCTTCATGCCGTCGCACTGTTTCATCGCGGCATCATATTGCGCGTCTATTTGATCGGACGTCAAGGTTTGAGCTGCACCCGCCGTGGCGGCGAGACCCATGAACAACGGGGTGGCCGCGATGACGATAAGTTGCTTCAAATTTCTGCTTTTCATACATGTCCTCATTTCGATGCGTCACGCACGGCGTCTTTCGCTTCACCCACCTTGCGCTGAGCAGTGCCGATATTCTTTTCAACCTTGCCTTCCAGCTCGGTCTGCTTGTTGTCGGTGACTCGGCCGGCGGTCTCCTTTACGGAGCCTTTGATTTCTTTGGCGGCGCCTTTAACTTGATCCTTGTTCATATTTGCTCCTAGGGTTGAGGTCTCGCAATCTGCGAGCGCTGCTCATCGCTGATCTAGCAAGCGGCGTGCCTGCACCATATGGCTGCCAAACGGTCTACCTCTCTTAGGCGAGCGCGATTCCCGCGATAAGGGCAGCGATGAGTACGATCGGCGGCAAACGAGGTGCCAGGGCCAAGCCGGCCACGCGGAGCGCCTGCGAAACATCTGGGCAAGGCCGCCGGGCATCAAACTTGCAGCATGGCCGCTGAGCGGATGCCCCGCGATCAGGAGACCAGATGAAAACCCAAATCCAATTCAAGAAGATGGACGGGAGCGAGGGGGTCGCCCTCATAGACGGGCCCGTCTCCAGCGTCCTTCAGGCAAAAAGAGAGCTGGCAGCCAAGCTCGATTTGCCCCGGGTGGATGCGGCGGACGGCGAGCACGAAGACGTCGACGCCCAGCTCTATCGTGGCGATATAGAGCCGGATTCGATCATATTCGATCAGCTGGGCGAGTAGTCCGGACGAAAGAGCCCCGGCATGATTTGTCATGCCAGGGCCGTCCCGATCTTTTCATTTACGAACGCATTTGAACGAACGTGATCATCAAGGTGTCCTTGAACTCCTTGATGAGTCCGCCGTGGGGAGTGCCCGTGGAAGCCGCAACCGCATCAATAATGGACTCCAGGATGTGATTGATCTGCCTGAGTGCCTCTTTCAGCCAGTCCCAGACGGTTTGAAACCGTTTGCGAGCTTGCTCGACGGCTCCCAGCACACGAAGCTTCAGTCGCTGAGGCGCGCCGGTCAGTCCGTGTGCCTCGATATGCTCCGGCCTGATTTTGGGAATATTGCTTCGCAGGGCGTCAAAGGAGCGGGGCAGATATTGCCTGTAGACCTCTTGTGCGTCGTCATGGAATTGACGAAACAGATTAGGCATTTCGATGTCCCGATCTTCGGCGTCAAATATGGAAAGGTCAAGGATTGCGCCGATGAAGTCTTGAACGGCCGAGACGAATGCGTGAAGCGATTCGATTCCGGGGTCCTGGTCCTCTGCTAGCGAAGCGAAGAAGGGCATAGCGTCTCCTTTTTTCCGACGATAGCAGTCTTCTGTCGATTCTTATATCCGCCGTATGGCGGCAGCCTTCAGTGGCGATTTTTATTGGTGCACCCAGCCGGAATCGAACCGGCACGATCAAGGATCGAGAGATTTTAAGTCCCATGCCGAAATGGCTTAACCATTCGGTTTTCCGGGCGAAACGTTCCGCATTAAATCGACATTTCCCCGCTATGAGAAACATTCAATGCGGAACACTTTTTACCGAACGGCTCGCAGCTTTTCAGCCTTGCGCGATAGTGTTTGCGGGTGACATGAATGCTGCTGTGCTGGAGCAGCTGAGCCGCCTCCTCCACTGTCTCAACAAGGTCGCTCGCGCGCTTGCGCATGTCGCGCAGGTACATGGCTGCAATTTCCCTTGCCAGCGCATCGTTGCCGGCCTCCTGTGCCTTTTTCGCCGCAGCCTTTCGCGCATCCTCCCAGCGCGCCCTTAACATTGCGTAGGTAACAGGCCGCCCGGTCGGCGTGGACAGCAGCATGACGTGGCTCGCCTTGATCGCTTTTCGGCGGGCCACAATAGCCGACAAGGTGGGTGACGAGTCGACATCAAAGTGGGCTGCTTTTCCGGTCTTGCTGGCATTGATTCTCAGCTTACCGTCGACGGGCATCGCCACGGTTCGCGCGTCCGTAATCCGCAGAGCGGTTGCCGTGGCAATGTCCATGCAATCCTTAAGCACCTGGTCAGCTTTCTCGTAGACGGCATCAAACAGGGCGTCTGTGACCTCGAACGTGCGGGCCTTTTCTTTGTTCTTCCAGCCGGATTTTTCCATGCCTGCCGCTGGCCACGCAAGACTGGTCAGCCCTTCCAGGCGCGCCCAATTCCAAATAATCGAAAGCACGGATAGCTCGCGATTGCCTTGGGTCTTGGCGCTCCTGGCTTTTAGATATGCTTTGAGGTGGGCAACTGTGATGGCATCCCACGTTGATTTTCCGAAAGCTGGACGAATTCGACGCAAATAGCGGGCGTACGCTGCCGGGCATGGGAAGACCACGCACAACAAGAACCTCAGATCAGGTAACGATACGGCTGCCGGACGGCCTGCGCGACCGCATCAACAAGCTCGCCGCCCGCAACGGCAGATCCGCAAACAGCGAGATCGTCGCCTTCATCGAGCAGGGCATGAAGAAGCCCACCGAAGCCGAAGAGCGCCTGGCCCGCATCGAGGCAAAGCTCGATGAACTGCTCAATCGAATGAATGGGAAGTAGGGCGCCGGGCAGAAGAAAAGCCCTCCGAAGAGGGCTCTGCAGACGGTTCGTAGAAACCTTTGCTATGCAGGCTTACTTGCCGTACATCGTTTTTGCGTCCGCAATGCACTTATCTTTTGCGTCGCCCGACATGGCGTCACATTTTTCCTTGGCGACTTTATAGTTCGCGTCGCGCTTGTCTTTTTCCGCGTCATGGCGGGCTTCGGCGGACTTCTTGTTCGCTTTTGTGTCCGCCTCTGCGGCTTCACGCTGCGCCTTCGCCTCTTTCTTACAAACGTCCTTGTCGTTGCCGCTCATTCCGTCGCAACGCTTCATGGCCGCGTCATACTGAGCATCGATTTGATCAGAGGTCATTGTCTGGGCAGCGCCTGCTGAAGCGGCGAAAGCCATGAGCAGAGGGGTGGCGGCAATCGCGATGATTCGTCCTAAGTTTTTGGTTTGCATTTGATGTTCCTATTTTGATTTAACAGCGTCACGGACTGCTTCTTTTGCGTCCCCGACTTTGCGCTGAGCAGTACCCACGTTCTTTTCTACCTTGCCTTCAGCCTCTGTCTTGGGGTTGTCGGTGGCCTTTCCGAATGCTTCCTTGACACCGCCTTTCACTTCCTTGGCGGCGCCCTTAACTTGGTCTTTGTCCATCTGTATCTCCAATGGGCTGGCCCGATGGCCAGATACAGACACGTTGGCAAGTAGTGTGCCCGGCGATGCCGAGGTCGAAAGAACTCGTAACGGAGGGCGTAGGAATGGAAAAGCCCCTCCTAGAGAGGCTGCAAGATAGTCATATGCGGTGAACGTTAAGCCGGCTGACTATTTTCCTTGATTTTGCTGCCCGGACTTTTGCCCTTGTTGGCCTTGTCCGGGCTGATTCTGCCCTTGCTGCCCCTGCTGGCCCTGTTGTTGCCCAGACTGTCCAGACTGCCCTTGACCAGGCTGTCCCTGTCCGGTCTGTCCTTGGCCGGGCTTTTGCCCGCCTTGTTGTCCGGATTGGTTCTGACCTTGTTGGCCAGGCTGGTTCGTTTGGTTCGGTTGATTTTGCGTCATGGTGTGACTCCTGATTCTCCAGGCCCCGGGTGGTTCGTAGAGCTGCCGGCGGGGCGTGGGAACATAGCGAAGCATAAGCCGTGCCCGATGGGTAGGTGGAATGCTCGCGCTCGGTATACGATACGGCGCGCGCGGCACCGTCGCTTGGTTTGCGTTCGGTCCGGTATTTGCTGGATTGTCCGGCTCATTACAGCCGGGTGAGCACAAAATCGAAGGACTCACCATGAGCTACGGGACGATCGTCAATGAACTGGCGCGATTGCTTGATATCCCTATCATTGCCTACGACAACATTCCTCACCGCGGCGGGTGCATCCTATATCTTGATGGGCCTGTGAGGCGGATCGATATAGACACCGCGGCGCTTGACCAAGGCGGCCATTCTTATTGAGGCATACACCATGGCATTTGTCGTCACCAAACGCGAATTCGCAACCGCACGCCGCCAAGGGCTGGGCCAAGCTGATCGAGCAGTCGAAATCTCGCATCCGGCAGCGCGATGAGAAAATCGCGAATGCAAAGAAATGGGCTGAGCAGGTCGGGGCGAGCGAGCAACAGCTTGCCACTGTCATTGAAGGCAGCGGGGTCGTCGGTAGCGTTGTCGGGGGCGGTGCGGCCGGCCTCGGTTCGGCTATCGGCGCGGCTTTGCCATATGTCGGTATCGGCCTGGCCGCCGCCTCCGCCTTCGGGCTCTTCGACAGCGGACCTCCGAAGACGAGGCACGGCCAACGCACCACAATCGACTACACCGGTGGCGCATACGGCATCTCGGCGGTGGATGATCGCCAGGCAGCAGGATCTGAGCAAGCAGCACTCGCCGCCGCACAAAGCGCGGTCGCTGCAGCCAATGACCTCTTCGCCAAGGTAGGCGTCAACGCCGGGATTGAATCGTTTTACGCGATCATGGAGTCGTCGGTTCTGGGCGATCGCAACGGCGTAGCCTCGGGCGGCATGCTGCGCATCGGCAACCAGTTGCGCCAGATCGGCATAAAGCAGTCGAGCGACATGACTTTCGCCGGGGTCGGTGGGTGGTCCAGCGAGGATATGCTCTCGCGCCTGCAGACGGACATCACGCTGACGACGCTCGAAGCCTTCCAGGCGTTGGGCGACCAGTTGCCGAGCGTGCTGTCGAACATGCTTGCCGGCATCGATTTTCGCAACATCGACGCGGCGACGGCGCAGGATCTTGCTACGCGGTTTGCCGCGGTCGCCGATGGAGCGACGCAATTCTTGACCGCCGTCGAGGCCTTGCCGTTCGAGCAGCTGCGCGGGCTGAGCTTTGATGCAGCTGCAGGCATGCTCGCCGCAGCGGGCAGCCTGGAGAAGCTGACCGGCAACCTCAATACCTATTACGAGCACTTTTATACTGATCAGGAGAAGCTCGCCCGCTCGACCAGCCAGATCAGCAGCGCCTTTGAGAGCCTGGGCTTCGCAATGCCGGACCTTGCGCTTGGGGCGGAGTCTGCAAGGCTTGCATTCCGGGGCATGGTCGAATCGCTGGATCTGACCACCGAAGAAGGCCAGCGCACGTTTGTGGCGCTCACCGGCCTGTCTGGTGGGTTTGCGCAGGTGATCACGGCGTTTGGCGAACTCAATGGTGCTGCCGGGACGGTGGCCGACACGGTCCGCTCTGCCGCCGACATCCTGCGCGAGCGCCAGGGCCTGGAACTGCAGCTGCTGCAACTGCAAGGCAATACAGCCGAGATCCGTCGACGTGAGCTCGATGCGCTGGACGCGAGCAATCACGCGCTGCAGCGGTACATCTGGTCGTTGCAGGATCAGCAATCCGCCTGGGATACGGCTGTGGCGGCTGGCGAATCCGCGTTCAGCGCGCTGTCCCGGTCCGTCTCCGCCGAGTAGTCGCGCCTGCAGAAGGAATCGCAAGCCATTGCCGACGCCCTGCGCAATTCGATCTCAGCCGCCTCAAGCACGGTCAACGAGCTGACGAGCCTGACCGGGCGCCTGACCTCGACCGTGCAGCGCATGATCGGACAGGGCCTGGACGACAGTCGGAACCGTGCCTGGGCACGAGATCGCATTGACCGGGCGCTGTCGGTGGCCAAGCTCACTGGTGTCATGCCGCAGGGCGCCGACTTTGAGGCGGCTCTGTCCATTGTGGCGGAGCCTTCCGAAGGCTTGTTCAGCAGCTTCGAGGATTACCAGGCCGATTTCTTGCGCACGGCTCACACGATCAGCAGCCTGAACGAGCTGGCCGACAGCCAATTGTCGACCGAGAAGCGCGCACTCAACGCGCTGGAGGATCAGCTCAAGAACTCGCAGCAGTGGTACCAGGCGGAAATGGAGCGCCTGGACCAGCTCCTGGAAATGGAGCGTCAGCGCCTGGACATCGCCATGGGCACGTACCAGACGCTCTTGACGATCCCCGAAGCGCTCGCCGGCATCACGGCGCCCATTGGCAACATCAAGCTGGTAATGCCGCCTGCAGCCGGCGGTGGGGCGGGCACAGGTGGCGGTGGAGGCTATACGCCAGTTCCCGGGTCCGATATCGGCTCATCGAGCTGGACAACGGATTACTTCCTGTCCAACCCCGATGTCCTGACTGCTTACGACACGTCGTGGGGGATGTCGCCCGAAGCCTGGGCTCAGTATCACTGGGACACGTATGGGCGCAACGAAGGCCGCTCTTTCGCGGTGGGCACGAACTACGTGCCGTTCGATATGCACGGGGTTTCTATCCACGAGGGCGAGCGAATCGTCCCTGCGGCTGACAACCGAGAGCTGATGCAGATGCTGGCCCGGGGGAGCAATCAAGGCAGCGAGATTCGCTTGTTGCAGCAGGAGATCCGGGAGCTGCGCGCCATGCTGGCAACGAAGCTGGACGAGGGCAACCGCACCTCGCGGAACATTGAGCAAACCAATAGACAGATGGCTGAACAAGGGGCGCCGGTCTACGTAACGAACGCAGCTGTTCCCACCGTCGCAGTGATCCCAGGAACTTGATATGGATGTATTGCTTTCCAACGAAGTCACCATCGTGAGCACCAACGCGCCTGAGCGTCGGCCTGGCGAGGTGGAGTGGACAAACGCGGCCTGGCCAGCCGGGTCAATCGTCACCCGCTCCGATACTCAGCGCGTCTACCGAGCGGCCTACAACGTTCCAAGTGGCGGTGTGCCGCCCGAGGAGAATATCGCGGTTGCCCAGTTGCCGTACTGGGTCGATACGGGCCCGATGAATCGGGTGGCCATGTTTGACAAGGTGGTCAAGTCTCAGACGGTCGGGCCGATAGACGCCAACCTGGAGGTGGTGTTCAAGCCCGGCGTCATCACCAGTTTGTGGCTGGGCAACATGAGCAACGTGACCGCCGCCCATGTCGTCGTGCGAGACAAGACGGGCGGCGATGTGGTGTTCGACGATCGCCGCGTGTTGGTCGCGCGGGTGACCACCGCATGGGATTGGTGCTTTGCGCCCTTTGATCTGCAGCGTGACGCGCAGTTCACGGGCATTCCAGCATATCGCAACTGCGAGGTGACGCTCACCCTTGAAACGGGCGGCACCGCGCTGGTTCCGCTCAGCCAGGAGCGCATCGACGACATGTTCCGCCTAGGCGCAAGCATCCAAGCATAGACCGGCCCCGAGCCGGTTTCTTTTTGGCCCCTTGAAATATTCCCCCCCGCGCCCCACTTTCCTGAACGGTAACTTTTCCGTACGTTCTTTTTCGTGGGGTTGACAGTGGACTATCTAAAGCAAGCTGAAGAAGTGTACGCAGATGGCCCGTTCAAGGGGAAGCGAAAAATCCACCCGTATCGCACGGTGCTATCAAGGCTGAGCCAAATGGGCATAACGCCCCATGTTCGGCAAGCCACGGAGAGCGATCGCGCCTACGTGGAGCGGATGAACCGCGACTATTTCGGTATTTTTTCCGATGTCCTGGAAGAAGGAGTGCTGAATGAAGTCGGTTGACCGCTGATATCTATGCCCGGCCCCGCGCCGGGTTTCTTCTTTCAGGCCCTGCCGATTGGTGGGGCTTTTTCTTTTCTATCCACCGAGAGAGGCCGATGGCTGATATGCAAAATTTCGAGGCGATAGCTGTCAAGCTGGCGGGTGTGGCCGGGGCCGTGGTGTCCATGCGATTCCTGCAGGGCACCTTGCTTGAGCGTCTGAGCATGGCGACCAGCGGCGCACTGCTCAGCTACTACCTCGCCCCACACATTTCCATGAGGCTCGGCATACCCGAGGGTCTGACCGGATTCCTGGTCGGATTCTTTGGTATGGCCGTCGCATCCCGGGCATGGGAAGCAGTGCAGGCCTTTCCGATTAACGCGATCTGGCAGGCCGTCATCGATCGCATACGCGGACGAGGGGTATGACATGGACCAAACCATATACATGACCGTCCAGGCGGCAGTGTCGGCGGTGTGCTGGCTTGGCCGTGGTTGCCAAGTCGATCCACGACACCACCATGGAGCGGCTGGGGCTGTCGGCGGTGTCGCTTGCGGCCACGGGTGCCGCATGCCGAATCGTCGCGGATGGCTGGGCAAGCGACGGATCCGCGGCGCTGGCCTTGGCCATGGCCGGCTATGTCATGGCCGTCGCCTATAAGCATGTGCGAGGTGCGCAATGAGCTGGCTATCGAATCTTTTTGGTGCCACCGCCAAGCCGCCCGAAAGAATCCCGCCGCCCGCGCTGCCAGCGCCCGGCACGCCGGTCACGTTCGATCTTGCATTTGAGCGGCTGATCGGTCACGAGGGCGGCTACGTCAACCATCCTGACGACCCGGGCGGAGAAACCAACTGGGGCATCACCCTGCGCACGGCCCGAGAGGTGGGTTACACCGGTTCCATTCGGGAACTCACCCGTGACCAAGCGCGCGAGATCTATCGCACCGCCTACTGGCAGCGGGCCCGGTGTGACGAGTTCGACGGCGCCATTGCTTTTCAGGTGTTCGATGCCGCAGTCAACCATGGCATCGGCAACAGCATCCGTTTTCTGCAGCGGGCGGCCAGTGTGGCTGACGACGGGCTGATCGGGCCGGTGACGATGTCGGCTGTGCAGCGCATGACCGTCACCGACGTGCTGGCCCGTTTCAATGCGGCGCGGCTGGAGTTTTACACCAAGCTTTCGACCTGGCCCAGCTTCGGCAAGGGCTGGGCGCGTCGGGTGGCTGGAAATCTGAATTATGGAGCCGATGATGCTTAACGCACTGGTATTGATCCGGAGCCACTGGAAGCTGCTGGCCGGCGCGCTGGCCGTCTTGGCCATCATCGGCACCGTGCTGCTGTACGGCTCACACAAATACGATCAAGGGGTAAGCGATGAGAAATCAAGACAGGCGGTCGAGGCGCTTAAAGCGGCCACGGACCGCAGCTCGGTGGAAGACGCTGTGCGCAGCATGCCTCCTGGCGCCTCTCTTAGCGAGCTGCGGCGCGACTGGTCGCGTGATTGATACCAGCTGCTACTGGACCAAGCCCTTCAGGGTGAGCCAGGGCGACATTCTGACCGAGGAGCTGGCCGACGATCTGCTGGTCCATAATCGGTTGAGGGCGCTGCGGTGCCCGGCGTGAGGCGGCTACGTGGGAGAGGGTGTGCGGTGCCCAATAAGCCCGCATCAGTACGGCAAGCCTGGGAAAGTGCGTTTCAGCTGGCGCACGAGACGCTTCCTTAGCAGAGTGGAGCGGCGTTTCCGCGTATCCTCATCTGCCGGGGAGGGCGGGTTGGGTGGCATGTTCATGTTGCTGCCCTGTGCAAATAGGGCGTGAGCGGTGTAGGGTACAGCTGTCATATAGATCCTAATCGTCAACCTGGGATGATTCCGTGTGGCCGACTTTTATTATTGTCACCAGTTCAGGATACGCTACGGACCGTCATTGACCTAGGAATGATTTGCAAGCAATCAAGTCCGCCTGACGATCACACCGCCTCCGCCCGAAATACTGCTCAGTGCCAGTGGTCATGACGCATGGCAAGCCTGAGTGCAGGAACGCGTGTTGGTGGCGTATGGAGAGTATGCGGCGCGGCACCGGGAGACGGCGGAGGCGTGGCCGAGGTGATGTGTCCACGCACAGGGCGCACGGTAAATCCTCTGGCGCAACAAAGTGCGCTAACGCGGCGCGTGGGCGAATCGCATTACTCTATGGGCATAACTGATCAAGTCTGCTGGGATCGTAAACTTGCTGCGGTGGCAGAGACTTCTCTCCACAGCTCAATGGCCGATTGGGTGCGTGAGCTGACATGCCGCCTTAGAGCTCTCGCGATTGCAGGAGCGTAAGGTGACGAATGTGCCTCGGCCAGCTGTCGCGGCACGCCATCCAATATATCCTGCCGACCAAAATGCAATTCCTTGTTATGAATTAGGTTCAGCAGAAGCAGCCCTACGTGGTAGATATCTACATGTCTGCCGACGGCGCCAAACTCAGAATGGTTGAGGCATTCTGGAGGCATGATCCATTGCGCGACGATTGAGCCGGATTGTCGAATATTGCCTTCTAGGTTACTGATCCCTAAATCTGCAACCTTGAATTGCCAAACCGGATCCTTCCACGGCGCCATTGCATCACGCTGATGCGACACTAAGATATTCCCCGCGTGGAGGTCTTTGTGAACATATCCGCTCCCATGGATGAAGTGAAGTGCGTGAAGCACGTGGCGTGCGACATGGGGCAACCATAGTTCTCCGTTTAGTCCTGGAGCGAGCAAGATGGCGGAAAGAGTCATCGCACACCGTTCCATCACGATGTAGAACGTATCTCTAAACTCGAAGGCGGCGTGAACATATGTGATATTGGGATGCCGCAGGTAAAGCAGGCTCATCAGCTCTGCGTGCCAAATGGCGCGAACCTGTTCATATGTTTGGGATTGTGGAGATATGACTTTCGCTGCAAGCTCATTGCCCCATTCGTCAACACATTCATACACTGTCCCGAATGCGCCGGAGTCGATTATTCGACCTATGAAGTAAGTAATATTGTTGGACCAAATCCGCTCGCCTTCGGTCGGGGGAACGAACGTGCGAACAGGCGCCTGCTGAACAGTAAGGCCTAAAGGTGCGGCCTGCAGTGGTGGTGCGATCCACTCGTTCTGATGTGGAGACTGATTCTGCTGTGGAAACTGGCTCACCGCTACGATCCTTTGGAATTGCCGTTTTGCAGGGTTAGCATTGTGCGACGTCAGTTCAAATCGGCTCCGCCGCTTCCGCCATGTGATACCGCGCCATCCTACCCCCAAGCCATTCTTCCGTCTCCTCGGGTTTCTCCGTGGGGTTGGTTGTTACCATGCCATGACAACCAAATCGGAAAAGCCCCGCTTTCTGTCAACTAGGCAGCAGTCACACCGCCTCAGCTCGAGACACCGTCCGGGACCGTTTCCTTTTTTGAGCACTATTTACAGAGAAGAGAGCGGGACACCTGGGAAGCCGCGACGATGGTGCCCTTGTGGTCGACGTGTAGGCCCGTGCGGCAATATCCGCGTACTGCTGCATTCGCCGAGCCGAACTGCTCCTCCCAAGTGTAGATTGTGATGTTGTCAGGCATGGGCATGGTGGACTGAGGGGGACCAAGTACCTGCACGGCTTCGGTAATATTCTTGCCCTTCCACTTCGCTGCAACGCTCTCTGATGTCGGAGTCGCGCAACCGGTGGCGGCAGCGGCGATGATAGCTACGACGAACGCTCTGAATAACATGGCTGCTCCTGTATCAACGACGGGCGGTTATCGATCAGAACCTGCGGATGCATTTTGACATATTTATCGGTCAGCCTGAAGTGCTGCATTCCCGGGTCGCGCCAGAGGTCGCTACCGCCCCTTGCATTTACCCTCCATCATCCATTCGTTCGCCCTGGCTCCCCATCCGTCTGGCTTCGACTTGCGTGCGGCCTCGAGTAACGGCGCCCGCGTGGGCGGTTAAATTGGCTCACTCGCATCCGGCAGCTCATACCGAGATTTCTCAGTAATATCTTCGGCGCCGAAAGCTCGATGCTGCGCGTGGCGCCTCGCTCATTACTTGATCCTCACTGAACCTGACGCCATTGCCGACCTGGTAGCGGCTGGCAGTCACCAACTGCTCGATAATCACACCGCTGTAGTAGTCGGTCGGCTTCGTGGGCAGGGCGGTAACACGAACCGGGATCCATCGTTCAGTCGATTGGGCCGTCAGTTGCACCACGTCCCCGATATTTAGCTCAAGCGCGCCCGGCGCACGGTGCGTATCGCGGTGGCCTACAACAATACGGAACTCCATTGGCCCGTGAACGACGTATGCGCCCCGAATAGCCATGTCCGCCTCTCGCAGCCGATCTACGATGTTGGCCGCTGCGACGGTGCCGCGCTCATTCTCAAAAATGACAGCATGCGCTGCTGCCCGGTCTGGTTCCGAAAGGCCCATCAAACTAGCCAGGACTGCAAATTGTTGCTCGGTCATAAATCTATCTGCTTACTGGCATCGTCAAGCTGATACCTGGTGTTGCCCATCTTTCGCGTTACCTCCCACCACCGAAACGCAGACTCCGGCCGCGAGGTGGTGAGCAGCTCAAGCGCTGCATCGACTGGCGTGGCCGGATCCAGCCACGTGATCGCGTCTTCGGGCGACAGGCATATGGGCCTGCGGTCGTGGATATCGACCATGCCGCCGGCGGCGTCGTCGGTGATGATGGCAAAGCCGGTTTCCGCGGATACCTCGCGCCCCGGTAGCCAGGCTGTGATGCCGGCCATCAAAATGGGCTGCGTATCCTTAGGGTTGATAAACCAGGGCTGCTTATCGCCCTTGTCGCCGGTCCATTCATACCAGCCGTCCGCCGGCACGATGATTCGATTGGCCAGCAGCGGCTTCCAAAAGCCCGAGCCCTTGAGCACGGTGTCCAAGCGCGCATTGCTCACTGGCCCATGCTTGTACCAAGGTGGCTTGTAGCCCCAAAAGAGCCGGTCTGCATGCTCGGCGCCGTCACCCAGCCGATGCAGGACCAGCGGCCTGGCACCAGGCGGGACGTTGTATTTCGGACCGTCCGGAACGTCAAGGATCGCTCGAGGGCTCCAGCGGAGCGTCTCCATGTAGTCGGCCAGCCCCACGGCCTGCTTGATTCGTCCGCACATCACGATCTCCGCTCGCCTGTGTACGCCTTGAATAATACGCCATCAACCGCCCGCCTTATCCAATTCCTGGCGCATAGCCTGCCGATTGTCCTCTATCTCCTGGATGCATGGCTCAACCTTGAGCCTTTCCACAAGTCCATGGCGTACAAGGTCTGTGCACTCAGATCTGCTATCCACGCAATCTACATACTGCTGCGCGATAACTGCTATCACGCGCAGGCGCCGGATCTCGTGCAGCAGCCTGCGCACGTCGGCGTTGCGTAAGTTGCCGTCGCGGATGGCGATCAATTCCAGACGGGAGAGGGGAGGCGGAGGCATGCTATAAAACTGGATATAAACACAGTATTTTTAGCACAAAAAAGCCCGCATGGTGGCGGGCTATGGGCGGTCGTTTATTTGCAAAAGCGGAACGCCTTGCGGAACGAATGCGGAACGTCGCAAAAAAGCGAAATCCGGCTGCACTCTAAGTAATTGATTGGCTCTTCATCATAAAAGGGGGACAGCGACATTCATTAAACTTGTTTTTGCGAAGAAACACGTCTAATGGAGTGAATGCCGATGTCCCCAGTCGATTTTATCTTAGGAATCCGGGATGTATTGATTGAACGCGTCGAGCGTGGCCGAGAGATTCATGTCTGGGCCAGGCCAACCAAGCGCTCGGCCTGCATCCATTGCCAGCAAGGGCCGGTGCGCATTAAAGCCACGCACCAGCGTACGCTCAAGCACACGCGCCAGGGCAATCAGCTCATGGTGTTGCACCTGGCCGTGCCCAAGTACCACTGCTTGGACTGCAATCGGTATTTTCGCCATCGCTTTGCGGGCATCCGGCCGCGGCGCCGGGCCACCGAGGCGTATCGCCTGGAGGTCTTCGAGGCGCACGACGGGGGCGTGAGCCAGCGTCAGCTCACGCGCACGCACCGGATCGGCAGCGCCACGGTCGAGCGCTGGTACCAGTCCTTTATCAAGCAACGGGTCTCGGAGCTGTCTGGCCGAACGTGCCCCCAGGTGCTGGGCATTGATGAACACTTCTTCAGTCGCAAGAAGGGCTATGCCACCACGCTGGTGGATTTAAAGCACCACAAGGTGTTCGATGTGGTGCTGGGCCGCTCCGAACAGAGTCTGCGGGCCTATTTGAAGCGTTTACCAGGCCGCGAGCACGTGCGTGTCATTGTGATGGATCTGTCCGAGACCTATCGGCGCATTGCCCAGGAGTACTTTCCCAATGCGATGATCGTGGCTGATCGCTTCCATGTCATCCGGTTGGTGAACCGGCATTTTCTGAAGCTGTGGCAGCAGCACGACCCTGAAGGGCGCAAGAACCGGGGCTGCTCAGCCTGATGCGTCGGCACCACTGGAAGCTCTCTTCTGTGCAAAAGGAGCGACTGCATCAGTACCTGGCCCAGTCGCCCGTGCTGCGGGCGCTGTATTTTGCCAAGCAGCAACTGAATGGATTTCTTGTCATGAAGAACATGAGGGCCCAGCGAGCCCAGCGGCTCTTGCCCAAGTTCCTGGCGTTGATTCGTCAGTTCGAACAAAGTCCAGCCAGGGCCTTGGCCGCTACGCTAACATCGTGGCTGGAGCCGATTGTGCGCATGTGGCGCTTCTCCAAATCCAACGGCATCACCGAAGGATTCCACACCAAGATGGAGATGCTCTCGCGCAGAGCGTATGGCTTCAGGAATTTTGAGAATTACCGCATGCGGGTCTTGGCCCAGTGCGGTTGGAACGGTGTCATCAACCGTGTCTAGTGAATGCGCATCCCCCGAAAATGGGGTAGAGCCCCATTTTGGTGCACCCAGCCGGAATCGAACCGGCACGATCAAGGATCGAGAGATTTTAAGTCTCTTGCGTCTACCAATTCCGCCATGGGTGCGCGGTTTGCGATGGGCTGCCGGTGTATCGAAGGGAGTTGGCGACCCAGGTAGATGGCGGAAGCGGTGAGATTCGAACTCACGGACGGGTTGCCCCGTCGCTGGTTTTCAAGACCAGTCCATTCAACCGCTCTGGCACGCTTCCGTAGTTACTGACAGAATTTCCAAAGGAAAGCTCGATTTTATACCGGCTCGCCCCAACCTTTCAGAAGCACGAGAGTTTAGCCTATGTGGACCGGCTTGTGGGGCGCATTTGCGGAAATCGGGGAAAAAATCGGGATATCAGCGATAATGCGGTTTTGTGCCTTTTGCATTATGGAGACCATATGAAAGCGGTGGAAATTTCAAAGCCCGGCGGCCCGGAAGTCCTTGTTCCGGTGGACAGGCCCATGCCGGAACCCCGGGCAGGAGAAGTCCTCATCAAGGTATCCGCCGCCGGCGTCAACCGCCCCGATGTCGTTCAGCGCAAGGGCAAGTATCCGCCTCCTCCAGGCGCTTCCGACCTGCCTGGCCTGGAGATCGTGGGCGAGATCATTTCCGGCGATTTGGGCGCGAGCGGTTTGGCGGTGGGGGACAAGGTATGCGCTCTCGTGGCCGGTGGGGGTTACGCGGAATATTGCGCGGCGCCCGTAGAGCAATGCCTTCCCGTGCCCAAGGGGCTTACCGACGTCGAAGCTGCCGGCATACCGGAAACCTATTACACCGTATGGAGCAACGTGTTCGATCGCGGTCGCCTGGCGGCCGGCGAAACCCTGTTGGTGCACGGTGGGGCCAGCGGCATCGGCACGACGGCCGTGCAACTGGCCACGGCATTGGGGCATAAGGTGTATGCGACCGTCGGCAGCGATGAGCGCGCCCGCGCCGTCGAGGCCCTGGGTGCCGTGAAAGCCTTCAATTACCGCACTCAGGATTTCGTCGAGGAGATCAAGAACGCCACCGACGGCAGGGGGGTCGACGTGATTCTGGACATGGTTGCCGGCAGCTATGTCAATCGCAACATCAATTGCTTGGCTGACGACGGCAGAACCGTGATCATCGCCTTGCTGGGCGGAGTTAAGGCGGAACTGGACTTCAGCCAGATACTGCGCCGTCGCCTCACGGTAACGGGATCCACGCTGCGTCCGCGCCCGGTGTCGTTCAAGGGGGCAATCGCCCGCTCGTTGAAAGAGCGGGTCTGGCCCCTGTTCGAGGCCGGCAAGATCAAGCCTATTGTTCACGCTACGTTTCCTCTCGAGCGCGCCTGCGACGCCCACGCCATGATGGACGCGGGTGAGCAAATCGGCAAGATCGTGCTTACCGTGTAGCGATCTCGGATGCGGGTGGGCGTGTCCACCCGTTTTTTGCCCGGCAAGGCCGCCGCATGGTAGGCGAAGAGGGCTTTTCCAAGCTACAATGCCGGGTTATTCAATTTTTTTATTCTTCTTCAATGCTTAGTGTTCCCACTCGTCGTCGCCTGGTCATGGGCAATTGGAAGATGCACGGCAGCTTGGCCGCGAACGCCAAGCTCCTGGACGGCATATGCGCCGGTGTAGCTGCCGTACACAATAGCGATATTGCAGTTTGTGTTCCTTTCCCGTACTTGGCGCAGGCGCAGGAAAACCTGCGGGGCACGGGCGTTACCTGGGGCGCCCAGGACGTCAGCACGCATGAGCAGGGCGCTTATACCGGTGAGATTTCGGCGGCCATGCTGCACGACTTCGCATGCAAGTGGGTGCTGGTCGGCCATTCCGAGCGTCGCAGCCTGCATGCCGAAACCGACGAGCAGGTTGCCGACAAAGCCTTGGCGGCGCTCGAGGCCGGCATCACGCCTGTCGTATGTGTCGGTGAAACCCTTGACGAGCAGCAATCCGGCCAGACCGCAAAAGTCATCGCGCGCCAGTTGGCGCCTGTGCTGGCGCTGGGGAAGGACCGCGTTGCCGGCATGGTGTTGGCTTACGAGCCCGTGTGGGCGATCGGTACGGGTCTCACAGCCACGCCCGAGCAGGCGCAGGCGGTGCATGCCTTCATCCGCGAGCGGCTGGCCGAACTCGGTGCGCCGCAAGTCCGTGTGTTGTATGGCGGCAGCGTCAAAGCGTCCAACGCGGGCAGTCTGTTTGCAATGGAAGACATCGACGGCGCGCTGGTTGGCGGCGCCTCACTGATGGCTGAGGAATTTTTACGTATAGCGGCCGCATAGGCCTCGGAGTTTTTTCATGCAATGGTTGTCTCCCGTTTTCATGGCGGTCCAGGTTATTTCTTCGCTTAGCATCATCGTTCTGGTCTTGCTGCAGCAAGGCAAGGGCGCCGATATGGGCTCGTCCTTCGGTGGTGGTTCGGCAGGGAGCCTGTTCGGCGCGGCCGGCGCCGCGAACTTTCTGTCGCGCATGACGAAATGGGCGGCCATCATCTTCTTCGTGTCCACGGGCGGCCTGGCCTATATGGCGCATCATCCCGCGGGCACGGGCTTGATTGACGGCGGCGTCATGCAAGACTATCAGGGTTCGGCCGTTCCGGCGGCTGGCGGCGCGGTTCCGGCAGTGCCCGGTGCGGCCACCCCGGCAACCTCCAGCGTGCCCTCGGTGCCTTCCGTCCCGGCCGACGTCCCTGCAGCGCCTGCCGCGTCGCCTGAAAAGCCTGCGGCAGAAGCGGCTCAGCCGGCGACCGGCTCCGATACTGCGGCGGGCTCCAGCGCTTCTTCGGATAAGCCTGCTGAAAGCGGCGCAAACAAATAGCCTGAATTCCAACGGGTGCCTAGCGCCCCGGGCGCAATACACGGAAAACTGTGCTAGAATGCTGGTCTTTCATCGCCGACGTGGTGGAATTGGTAGACACGCTATCTTGAGGGGGTAGTGGCGAAAGCTGTGCGAGTTCGAGTCTCGCCGTCGGCACCAAGACATAAAATCAGGCCGTTTCATAACGACTGATAAAGTACCTGAAACCCGCATGAACATTAACGTTCTGCGGGTTTTTTGCGTTCAGGCCGTCTCAGGGGGTTTCGGTAAATGTCGGCTTTTTTGGTATGCGCTTTGGTATGTTAAAACTTACATACCATAGAATTGCCCACTTAGAGACTCGACATGCCAAAAACACCCACGCAATTGTCCGATCTAGCGGCCCGCAAGGCCAAGTCAAAAGACGCTGTTTATACCTTGCCTTCGGGGCGAGGCCTATTTCTTCTCGTGCAGCCGACAGGCATCAAGCAGTGGATGGTCAGGTTCCAGACCCCTGAGGGCAAACGTGGCAACCGCATTATCGGTATTTACCCAGACATGGGAATCGCCGATGCGCACAAAGCAGCGGACGGATTGCGTCAACGAGTCCGCATGGGCGAGCCGCCAGAGGGAATGTACGACCGGCGGCGCGCTGAAATGGCCTCCAAATCCAAAGAAGAAGCCGAGGTTGAACGGCTCGCCGAAGAGGCGCGGAAGCATTCATTCACCGTAATCTCGGATGCTTGGTTGGAAGATCGCAGGCCGGGCTGGGCTCCTGCGACCTACGACAAGTCGATTTTTATTGTCCAGAAGCGTTTGCAGCCGCTGCTCGGTCGGGCTGACATGCGAACGCTCGCAAGCAAGGATGTGGTGTCGGTTCTGGTTGATCTGGCGACCGCGACTCCATCCATTGCTGTAAAGGCTCGCCAATGCCTGAATGGCATCGTCGATTACTGTATCGTGCGTGGTATTCGTGGCGACGACCAGCTTTTGAGACTGCAACGCGCCTTGCCCCGGCACCGAGGAGGCCATATTCCCGCCGTCACTAAAATTCAGGGTGTAGGGCCGTTAATACGGGCCATCCTAGGGTACGAGGGCAGGGTGGTGCGTGGAGGCTTGCTGCTGGCCGCTTATACGGCTTGCCGGCCCGGCGTAGTCGCATCAGCGCGCTGGGCCGAAATGGATCTAGAGCGGGCTGAATGGTGTATTCCTGCCGTCAAGATGAAAACTCGGATCGAGCATGTGGTCAGCCTGCCGAAGCAGGCCTTGGAAATGTTGAACGAGATGCGCCAGTATGGCGGTGGCGAATATGTCTTTCCCGGCGTCGGGAAACGAGGCAATCCCCATTTGCACCGCGACGCATTGAGTAAGGCGCTTCGCGATATGGGGTTTCAAGGACAGCACGCAACCCATGGCTTCAGAGCAATGTTGCGCACGGTAGCGCGTGAACGCCTGAAGATCGATATTGATGTACTGGAGGCCCAGCTGGCTCATGCTAAGGCGGATGAGATTCAGGCCGCCTACGACCGGGCCCGGTTTGAGGACGAGCGGCGCGTTGTCATGAAAGTGTGGGCGGACTTCCTGCATGAGCAGGCTGAATCCGCCAAGGTATTGCAGATGAAACGCGCGTAGCATCCGAGGGGTCAGCAGGCAAGTGCTTTGTTGCGCTCGATAAGCGCGTGCACGCTAGCTGCGGTGATGCCGCTGGATCGTTTGCCGATCTTGATCAGTACCAACTCGCCTTCGTTGACCAGCCGATAGATTGTTGACCGCGATACCCCAAGCTTGGCTTCGGCTGTGTGAATCCGGTAGAGAAGTGCTTGATCTGGTGCTTGCTGGGTATGGTATCTGGTTGACGGGTGGCCAAAAATTTGTGACTGGACCTGCTGTTCCTTCATTTCTTCCTCCGTTGGACCTTGGGAAGCACCCTGGGAGAATGGGGTTCAGGATGCTTTCCAAAGCAGGCGCGACCCGCGCCTTCGTGGACGGCCCTCCAAGATGCCGCGATGGGGGCCGGGTGCTTCGATCATTCTCGGCGGAGCCCGCCGCTGGCCCGCTGCTGCGGTTCGGTGGGATGCCGAGAACTGCGGTCTTTGCCGCTGTCATCAACGGATTACGCGCCATCCGTCGAGGGTGGCCTGCCTTTGGTGGCAGTGCCGGCGTCCGTGGGTACGGATCGTCACCAGTTCCCCCAGTTTGCGCCAGTCTCTACCGGCCCGGGGGAGTGATGATTTTTCACCTGTTTTGCTCCTACCCAGGTGCCTGTCGCCCCGCAGTATGCTGACGACTCGGGTAGCCGCGCACTCGCACCGCCCGTCGTCGGGCAGGGCGCGGTATTCATCGGTGTTGCGTTGTTAAAGAGCAGGCTTGGTGCAATCATTACGTATCTAATTAGAAGAGTCAATACAAAACTAATATGAATAAGTCATATGGGTCGTTTAAATTTGTAGACGGTACGCTTATTGTGATTCGGAATGAATCAAACCGGATCGCTCTGATCCGTTGTAGGTCGAAGGCCGGCGCGCAGGATTTTTGTAGCTTTTCAGCGACCATCTAGAAGCGATGGCCGCCTGCGGCGACTCATTTCAGCAACTGTCTAGTTGTCTTATTCCGTTTTGCCTTCGCCGCTGTCCCTGCCATGCTTAGAGAGTTTCATCTCGATGTAATCGCCAATGTCTTCCAAGACCAACGTTGGCAGCTTTGATACGGAGTCCCGCGATATTCCGGGCCATGGCCACTCATCCTCGAACATTTCCCCTTCTCCGGTAACGAGCCATTCGGCGCGGACTCGAAGGGCTGCAGCGATCCATACTATGTGGCGTGAGGACTCGCTTCGGCCGCTTTCTATATGTGCGATGGCACCCTGGGTCAGGGGAGCCTGAACCAGACCGGCCAACGCTTCTTGGGTTAGGCCTCGTTTCGTACGTGCGATACGTAGGCGCTCGCCGATGCTCATGATGTCGAGGGTCAGGGGGTTTTTCCAGTAGTTTGATACATTATGACATGAGGGTGAATCAATATATAACTGTCGATAAAATACTTAACTAATAAAATCACGCGGTTAATCATATGGCTGACTCCAATTTGCGCCATTGTGACAGCTAACGGCACAGCATGAGAGGCAAAGATTGTAAAGACAACGACCTTTCCGTACGGGAGGCAGCACTACCAGCCGTCAGCATGCAGCGCGCCGTGACGCGCTCGTGGCGGACCAGCTGAATGCAGATGGAAATATTGAGTGTGGTTTTCTGATTTCGAGCGCCGTTCTGGAGCGGGGCTAGACTCGCTCTCGGCACTATGCGATAGAGCCATAGGGGCTCAGAGTGCTGCTAGCGTATTGAACGTTGCGCCGCTGGAAACACTACTTCGAACTGGGTTGCATCGGCCGTCGAGCTGGCGCTGACTCGACCCCCATGGGCCTCTACAATTGTTTTCACGATAGCTAAGCCGAGCCCCGAGCCTTCACTGCTGCGCTGGCGCGATGAATCCGGCCTATAGAATCGTTCGAAAATATGGGTGAGGTGCTCCGGAGTTATGATCGGCCCTGGGTTCGCGATACAAACGCTTGCCTTGTCGGCGACGAGATTGAGCAATACCGTAACGCTGCGTCCACGCGGCGCGTAGCGAATGGCGTTCGACAATAGATTACTCAGCGCTCGGCGTATCATGAGTCTGTCCCCACGGACGAGTACTGGGCCGCCGACAGCATGCAGTTGCACTTCGCGTTCTTCGGCCCAGGCACTAAAGTAATCAAATAGCATCTTGATCTCGGCTTCGAGGTCAATCTCAACAAGCTCAGGTTTAAGTAAATTGTTGTCGGCCTGAGCTAGAAACAGCATATCGCTGACCATTTTGGCCATGCGCTCGTACTCTTCTAAGTTCGAATACAGGATCTCCCGATACTGTTCGACGCTGCGGGACTGAGAAAGCGCGACTTCAGTTTGGGTTTTCAGGTTCGTGATGGGGGTTCGAAGCTCGTGCGCAATGTCACCTGAAAAATCGGAGAGACGGCGGAAGACGTCCTCAAGCCGCTCAAGCATTCCGTTGAAAGACATTGCGAGCTCGACCAGTTCAGTAGGCACGGCGTGTGGTTCGAGTCGTATATGCAGCTGATCAGACCTGATTTTTCCGATTTCGCGGCTGATGCGCCGTATCGGTGCATGGCCTTGGTGCACCGCGAGCCATGTAGCCAAAATCGCAATGAGACAGGCCGCAACCGTGATGATTCGAAGGTAGTCCCGAAAGCTGTCCAGGTAATGCAGATGGAAATTGATGCCCGTGGCGACTGCGATGGTTAAGGTGCGCGGTGCAGGGAAACTGTCGGTTCCGGTCCGTAGTACAGCTCCTCGAAATGTCTCGCCGTGGTCTTGCCATATGCCAACCGTGTCGATAGTGATTTTCTCTACAGGCTGAGCGATTTGAGCAAACCTGTCCAAATTTGATCCCGGCGTAGCATAGATTAGGGCACCGGAGTCCGAGGAGATACGATATTGAGCGTTATGGTGGCCGGACACGGCATTGGCAAACCGCTGATTCAATTCGGCACGTGCTATATCAGGCGGTAGCGTGGCTAGCGTGTGCTTCAAGGCCTGAACGACGGCATTCAGTTCATCAACATCTTGCTGGATAAAGTGGTTGTTGATTGACCGCTCTACGATCCAGCCGAATGTGAGTAGGACGACTGTTATGACCGCCCCAATAGAAACGGTAAGCCGTACAGCTAGGGATGCCGGCCGTCTTTTCATCAACTATTCCGGCAGCGTCACGTCGAGCATGTAACCCATGCCGCGTACCGTGTGGATAAGCTTAGGATCAAAATCGTCATCGATTTTGGCGCGTAGGCGTCGGATCGCGACATCAATGACATTGGTGTCGCTGTCAAAGTTCATGTCCCAAACCTGGGAAGCGATCAACGAGCGAGGCAGCACTTCGCCTTGCCGGCGTACCAAGAGCTCCAACAAGGCAAACTCTTTGTTCGTAAGATTAATACGCACGTTTTGGCGCTGAGCTCGGCGGCGCGGAATATCGAGAACGAGATCGGCAATCTGTAATTGATCCTGGAAAGCAGGAGTGGCGCCCCGCCTTAATAACGTACGAACGCGCGCTAGGAGCTCTGAAAAAGCGAACGGTTTTACCAAGTAATCGTCTGCGCCCAGCTCTAGCCCTTTGACCCGATCTTCCACGCTATCCCGGGCAGTCAGAAAAAGTACCGGCGTTGACGATTTCGCATCACGTAGCGCCTGGACGATACGCCAACCGTCCACATCGGGCAGCATGACGTCCAAGATAATCAAATCGTAAGAACCAGTCAGGGCCAAATGATGCCCGTCTAAGCCAGTGCGCACGAGGTCCACAACGAAGCCGGACTCAACTAGCCCTTGGCGTACGTAATCACCGGTTTTGGTCTCATCTTCGACCAACAGCAATTTCATAGGTTCGATCCTGTAGGTCTATCGGCTATCACGACAAAAGAAGAGCGTTCTGCCGTCCATAGTCGGACTTTAGTGCGATGGCGCTGACGGCAACATGACGTGAGGATTACAAAAGTGTAATGCCGGGGCAGAAGCCGTCACGCGCAGAGCTGAGTTTGAACGGAAATGCCAGCATTTATAGGCAAATTACTGCGCGTACGGCATCCAAGTTGCTGCATGAGGGAAGTGGCTCCGCATGACGGTGGCCACATGATGATCACACCTCAACCTCGTTGGAGATCGATATGCCTCATGAAAAGTTTCAATCATGCATAGACGCTTGTTATGCCTGCGCTACGGAGTGCGACCACTGCGCCGTTTCATGCCTCGGAGAACAGGACGTTAAAAGCATGGCGCGCTGCATAAAGCTGGACATGGATTGCGCACAAATTTGCCGCATGGCGGCCAGTTATATGGCTCGGGGAAGTGAATTCGCCCAAGCGCTTTGCCGTCTGTGCGCGGATGTTTGCCAAGCCTGCGGAGACGAATGCGCCAAACACCAAATGGACCACTGCCAGCGCTGCGCCGAGGCTTGCCGCAGATGTGCTGAAGAGTGCAGGCGGATGGCGCAGATGGCCTGAGCGGCCTAACAAGCAGGGCCCCTGCCCTCATGAATGGTGCGGGCAAACCAAAGATTGAGGCCAGGGCGCATCACAGCACCTTGGCCTTTTTAAGCTTTACGCGACGGACTGTAACCCGCCGCGCGAATAGCTTGTTCTACTACGCCTGCATCACGAGCCCCTTCCACGCGTACGGCGTGTTCGGCCAGGTCAATCGAAATGGTAGCTTCGGGTGCGGCGTCTTTGACAGCCGCAGTGACAGCGCCCACGCAGTGTCCACAGGTCATGTCGTTTACTTCAAACTGAATCATTTTTTCCTCTCTTCGTTACTCATCAAACCGAATAACTGTAGGTTAAACATTCCCATAGTGGCAATGTCAACAGATACCGTGGTTTTTGCGGCCCGTTGTAAATAGAGAATGCTTTGCCCCGCGCAAGGCGGTGCAATTAAAGCAATACGAGTGCTTTGTACATATAGCAACTAAATTATTGCTTCCCTGAGCTCTTCTCCAAAGATGACAAAGATGTAATGCCCACGCCATCTTTCTGACAGCGACGGACCGTTACAGTGAGCTCGTCGCTAGATTGAGCTCCAGCGACGCAAGTACAAGGAGAGCCCACAATGAAATGCGATATGAAAGCGATGTTGAAAGGCGGCCTCGGACTGGCCGCGCTGATTGCAGTGGCGTACGCGGCCTTGCCTGACGCGCGGGAGTGGATTGCTGCGGTGAGCCCATTCTTATTCTTTTTGATCTGTCCGCTGATGATGTTTTTCATGATGAAAGGCATGCAGTCGTGTCACAGCGATAACGGTTCAAAGAACGGTAGACCCACTCAAGCACCACTACTGGAAGGGACTAATGCCGGCGGGCACCCGCGTCCGCTGAACCGTCGTAAAGCGCCTTGATGCTTGAGCGGACCATGGGGACCAGACTCACGCGAATAGTCCTCCTAGCACTAGCGGCAATTGGCTTGGTCGCCATTTTCGCCTTCGTTTTCATGGGCATTATGATGTTTTGGATGATGAGTAGTTGAAGTGAAATCGATCCGTTTGATGACAGCCCTGCTCGTACTGTCACTGGCGTGGCTACCTGGTATTAGTCCAGCGGAATTCTCTGCAATACCGGCCAGCTCCACGAGTATTACGGCCTCAGACTCTGGCTCCTCGACTCAGGGCCTCTTCGATTCTTTGCGTGATTGGTTTGGTGATGAGGGTGCTAACCAAGAGCTCTTGCCGCCAGACGAAGCGTTCAAAGTCTTCGTGAGGGCCCGCGACGCCGATACGCTGGTCGCGATGCTCACTGCAGCAGAGGGCTATTATCTTTATCGGGACAGGATCGCGTTTGATCTTCAGGAGTCGTCCGACGCAGCGATCAAGAACGTCGTGCTGCCTGAAGGTAAGGTCAAGGATGATCCCACCTTCGGTCAGGTCCAGGTGTACTACGGGTCCGTTCAGATCCCAATTACGTTGAATCGCCCGTCCGGATCCATTTCGGAGGCGCTGGTTCTGCAAGCGTCCTATCAAGGCTGTAACGATCCCACCGGTGTCTGCTATCCGCCGATAGAGAAGACGCTGTCCGTACCCCTTGTCGGGGTAGCTGACTCAAGTTCCGACTCTGGCGATGTGAGCCCCATGCCAGCACCGGCACGTAGCAGCGGAGCCCAGAGCGCAGCTGAGGTCCCGGTGTCGGAGACGAACCTCATTCGAGATCTATTCGCCCAAGATAATGCGTGGGCGCTCATTGCTGCATTCTTTGGGTTTGGCTTGGTTCTGGCGTTTACGCCCTGCATGCTTCCCATGATTCCAATTCTGTCGGGAATGATTATTGGGCAAGGGCGCTCGATAAGCCGCCGCCATGCGTTTGGCCTTTCTTTGGTTTATGTGATGGCCATGGCCGTTACCTATGCGCTCGCCGGTGTGGGCGCAGGGTTAGCGGGCACAATGCTCTCGGCCTACCTGCAAAACCCATGGGTGCTGGGCAGTTTTGCCGCCGTCTTCGTGCTGCTCGCGCTTTCCATGTTCGGTTTTTATCAGCTGCAGATACCCGCTTCCATTCAGACCCGCCTAGCGGGCGCCGCAAACCGGTCTGCCGGCGGCAGGGTCTTGAGCGTATCCGTTATGGGTGTGTTGTCCGCCATTATTGTCGGGCCATGCGTTGCGGCGCCGCTGGCTGGAGCACTGCTTTACATTGGGCAGACAGGAGATATTGTGCTGGGTGGTTTGGCGCTTTTCTCGCTCGCCATAGGGATGGGGGTCCCGCTTCTGATTTTTGGCACCACAGCGGGCGCACTGTTGCCAAAAGCTGGTCCGTGGATGAAGTCCGTGCAGCACTTTTTTGGCGTCACGATGCTGGCTGTGGCCATCTACCTGATTTCCCCGGTCATACCTGCTGTCGTCCATATGAGCTTATGGGCGGTCTTGCTCATTATTTCCGCGATGTACCTGAGGGCATTGGATCCCCTGCCTGACGGCTCGCCTGGCTTTGTGCGTTTGGGCAAAGGGGTTGGGGTCATTGCACTCGTTTCGGGCCTTGCGTTGCTCATTGGCGTGCTGTCAGGCGGCCGCGATGTTCTGCAGCCGCTGGACGGTTTAAGAGTTCCAGGTGCTTCAGCCGCGCAAAATATCGGCTCGCCCGAGCTGAAGTTTAAAAAAGTTGCGAGCCTTGCTGACCTCGAGTCCGAAGTCCAAGCGGCCGAAGGTCGCTACATCATGCTCGATTTCTGGGCAGATTGGTGCATCTCATGCAAGGAAATGGAGCGTTTCACGTTTACAGACGCTCAGGTAAGAAAGCGTCTCAAAGACGTTGTGCTGCTTAAGGCCGATGTGACGGCAAACAACGCAGACCATCAGGCACTGCTTAAACGTTTTGAGTTGTTCGGCCCCCCCGGCATCGTCTTTTTCGATAGACAGGGTATGGAGATCGATTACCAAGTCATCGGGTTTCAGGCGCCAAAGAAATTTTTGCGTTCATTGGATTCCGCAATACCTCTCTAATGGCCCGGGGTGCGATCCGGTCCATGGATTACAAAAAAGTAATGGAGCCGTCATTAGTGCGACAGCTCTACTTGATTAAAGTTAAGAAATGACGCCCTGTCGCTTCAATTGAACTGGCAGACGCCGTTTCTAATAACGACTTACTACAGGATTCTCTCCGCGTGAAACGCTCTACTACGCTAGCCGTTCCCCTCCCGGCCGTACCTCGCCGCCGTTTTGTGCAAGGCCTTGTGGCCGGAGGCGTGTTGCTGGGCCTGTCGCCATTTGCCCGTGCCACTGGAATGCAATCGGGCGGAACGAGTACTGGTTCAGCCGCTGTACTGACTGGGACCCAGTTCAATCTGGAGATCGGTGAATCACCCGTGAATTTCACTGGTAGCCCTCGTATGGCGACGACGGTCAATGGCTCGCTGCCGGCGCCCACGTTGCGTTGGCGTGAGGGGGATACCATCACCATTCGCGTCAAGAACCGCCTGAACGAAACCACCTCAATCCATTGGCACGGCATCATCCTGCCGTTTCAGATGGACGGAGTGCCCGGGATCAGCTTTACGGGGATCCCGCCCGGCGAAACGTTCACGTATCGGTTTAAAGTGCAGCAAAGCGGCACGTATTGGTATCACTCGCACTCGGGCATGCAAGAGGCCACAGGGGTCTATGGGGCGATCATTATCGACCCGGCGCAAGCTGACCCCATACGGGCCGATCGCGAGTACGTCGTCCAACTCTCTGATTGGACCGACGAGGATCCGATGCGGGTCCTGGCCAAGCTCAAGATGCAGGGCGACTACTACAACTACAACCAGCCCACGGCCGTCGATTTCTTTCAGGATGCCTCCCAGATGGGCCTGAAAGCGGCTATCGACAAGCGCAAGATGTGGAACGAGATGCGCATGAGCCCCACGGATTTGGCCGATCTGTCCGCGAACGTGCTGACCTACCTGATGAATGGTACGACGCCAGCGGGCAACTGGACGGGGCTATTTCGACCTGGAGAGCGGGTGCGGCTGCGCTTTATCAACGGCGCGGCTAATACTTTCTACGATGTACGCATCCCGGGCCTTCAGTTGACCGTCGTTCAAGCCGACGGGGTCAATGTGGAGCCCGTTACGGTGGACGAGTTCCGATTCGGGCCCGGGGAAACCTACGATGTACTGGTGCAGCCGAAGGACGACGCTTACACCGTTTATGCGCAAGCAATGGACCGCACGGGATATGCGCGCGGTACGCTAGCCACGCATGCTGGTCTCGAAGCGCCAGTACCGGCGCTTGACCCCGTGGAATGGTTGACCATGGCGGACATGATGGGCGCTATGGGCGGGGGCATGGCAGGAATGAATCATGGCGCAGCCAGCCAATCGTCCGGTGGCATGAACCATGGAGGCATGACCGGAATGGGCCACGGGAATATGGCTGGGATGAATCACGGCAGCATGCAAGGTATGAATCACGCAGGCATGTCAGGCATGGACCACGGCGCGATGTCTGCGGCCGGCGCCAGCCCTCAGGTGCGCCATGCCAGGACCGAGTACGGCGCAAGCACCGATATGCGGGTCGACATGCCTCGTACCAACCTAGACGACCCAGGCATCGGTCTGCGCAATAACGGCCGACGCGTGCTAACGCTGTCCGATTTGCACACCGTGGGCGGGCCAATGGACCCGCGCGGCGCAGAGCGTGAAATCGAGCTCCATTTGACCGGCAATATGGAGCGCTATACCTGGTCGTTCGATGGCGTCGAGTTCGGAAAATCAACCCCGGTTCATTTCCGTTATGGCGAACGGGTCAGAGTCATCTTGCACAACGACACCATGATGACGCACCCCATGCATCTGCACGGGATGTGGAGTGAGCTGGAAACGCCAGACGGCCAATTTCAGGCGCGACGCCACACGATACCCGTGCAGCCTGCTCAGCGTATCAGCTTTCTTGTGACCGCCGATGCGCTCGGACGCTGGGCGTGGCATTGCCATCTGATGTTGCATATGGATGCAGGGATGTTTCGCGAAGTGGTGGTGGCATGAAGACAATGAACGACACGTTAGGCATCCCGGTCATGAACAATCAATTGAAGAAGAAGTTTCTTGCGGCGACCATCGCTACAGTGGGAGTGATGCCCGTGCTTGCCTATGCGCAGACGCATGCGGGCCATGCCGGCCACACCTCTGAGCCGTCAAAGGCGAGTGCACCGGCGACAGCTCCAGGCATGAATCACGGCTCCATGAACATGTCCGATATGGATCATGGCTCAATGGGTATGCCAGGTATGGATCACGGCTCGATGGACATGTCCGGTATGGACCATGGTGCGGGGAAAGTCCCAGCACAAAGCCATGAAGCCATGAAGATGCCTATGACGCAGGCTGGCACGAGCGAAGATGCTTCCGCCATGCCGGGGATGATGCACGGCCAGTCGAGTTCTAATGCGCCGGCCTCTGCCCACGACATGAGCGCGATGGATCATGGCAGTGGCGAAATGGATCACGGCGATATGCAAATGCAAGGCGGATCGCCGCCGCCGGATGCCCGTGATCCGGACGCGTACTCCGATGGCTACGTCCGCAATGCCGGAAAATATGCGTTGCCGCCGTCAGATGCGCTAGTCATGTCCGACATGCACAACTTCGGCTCCGTCAATTTTGACCGGTTGGAATACGTCAGGGCGCGCGGCGAGGAATGGGTGGCCTATGAAGGCGAGGCCTGGTACGGCAGCACTTACAACCGCGCCGTGATCAAGGCCGAAGGCGAAGTGGCGGGCGGTAAGCTGCAAGAGTCTGAGACACAACTTCTGTGGCGCCATGCAGTTTCTACGTTTTGGGATACGGAACTGGGTTTTCGTTTCGATCATGGCCAAGGCGTGCCGAACCGGGAATGGTTGGCATTTGGCTTTAAAGGGTTAGCGCCTTACTGGTTTGAAGTCGATGCCACCGCCTATGTTGGCTCGAGCGGCCGCACCGCTTTGGCGCTGAAGGCCGAGTACGACATCCTGCTGACTCAGAAGCTGTACCTCCAACCAAGCGTCGAGGTGAATTTCTATGGCAAGGACGATGAACGCTGGGGCATTGGCAGCGGCTTGACAGACGGCACGGCGGGCTTGCGCCTCAAGTACGAAGTCACGCGTCAGTTTGTCCCGTACGTTGGCGTCGAATGGTCCAGCAAGTTTGGAAAAACGGCGGACTACGCACGGGCAGCGGGCGACTCCAAGCAGGAAACCCGTTTTGTGGCCGGTTTGAGCTTTCGCTTCTGAAGTCGCCTTTCACCTTTTCACATGGGCGGCTTGAAAAGGCAGCCTGCTAAAGCAAATCTCAAGAGAGTATTGATATGAAAAAGACCCTTTCTATTCTGGCTTTGAGCGTACTTCCGACCCTCGCATTAGCTGCCGGCAACCATGGCGGGGGGCATGGCGCACCGGCGCACGGCATGCCCGGTCACGATATGTCCACCATGTCGAATGCACCTTCGCCAACTGGTCAGCCTGGAGATCCGGCTAAAGTTACGCACACGATTGAACTGACGATGGACGACACCATGCGGTTTACGCCTGGTGACATCCAGGTCCGCGCCGGCGAGACCGTCCGCTTCTTTATCAAGAATACTGGGAAAATCCCCCATGAAATGGTGATCGGCTCCATTGCCGATCTGAAGGCCCATGCGGCCGAAATGCAGAAAATGCCGGGGATGCAGCATTCGGAACCGAATATGATCACATTGGGCCCGGGTAAGATTGGCGGCTTGGTGTGGCAGTTCGACCAGGCGGGCACTGTCGATTTCGCTTGCCTGATTCCTGGGCACATGGAAGCTGGAATGGTCGGCAAGGTAAAAGTCAGCTGATCTAGCGCATTCAAATGACACGGAGAAAATTGGTCTTTGGAGTGGTTGGCGTCGTCATAATCGGAGCCGCCGCCGTCCTTTACAGCACGATTCGGCCATCTGGCCCGGCATTCATCGACCCTGCGGACCCCTCCCTTGTGATTCAGGGCAAGGCGATCTATGCGAACAATTGCGCAGCCTGCCATGGCGAGGCCCTGCAAGGCCAGCCGAACTGGCGTGAACGCATGTCCAATGGCAGGCTACCTGCACCGCCCCATGACAAGACCGGCCATACCTGGCACCATCCCGATGCGATGTTGGTCGATATGGTGAAAAACGGTCTGGTCCCTGGGAAGACAGCACCTCCAGGCTATGTAAGCGACATGCCCGCGTATCGCGACATCCTCAGCGACCAGGAGATCATTGCGGTACTGGCTTATATCAAGAGCACTTGGCCTCCTAAGGTTCTCGAGGCACAGAAGGAAGTTACTTTGCAACGGCAGAACTAAGCTGCTTGGTTGTGGTCTTTATCTATACTATGAATCATTCAAGATCTACATTTTTGCTGGAGCAGGTTTCATGAAACTATGGCTAACAGCGGCTGCCTTATCTGTCGCGTCATCCTTTGCACAGGCTGCCGGCACGGCCATTACCGTATATCAGGACCCCAATTGCGGCTGCTGCACCGGATGGGTCGAGCATATGCGGGATGCTGGCTTTGATGTTACGGCGATCAAAACAGCCGACATGGCTTCAGTCAAGCAAAAACTCGGTGTGCCACCAAAGCTTGGATCGTGCCATACAGGCGTGGTAAACGCCACCGGCCAGATCATAGAAGGGCATGTGCCCGCCAATGCAGTCAACAAGTTGCTCGCTGACTCGTCGGTGAAGGGCGTGTCGGCGCCTGGCATGCCGTTGAATGCGCCGGGCATGGGGGAGCTGGACGGCAATTTAGTTACTGTCGACTTTAACGGTAAACCATTTTCTAAGGACTAAAATCTACAGACGAGCAACGATATAGCCGGGTACGCCACGATTGGTACGCATTTGCTGCTCTGACGCTGGAAGATACTACACCTCCACACCTACATCTCTCTTGCGCCACAAGTTCAAGCCGGTTCGTGAAAAGTCAATTTTTTGAATTTAGGAGATCAAAATGAATATGAAAGCACTATTTATTGCGCCCATTACGGCGCTCTTGCTGGGCGTAAGCGTTGCGGGAGTAGCAGCGACTCCCAGCGGCGATGGCGCCACCACGGGCATGAGAGCTGGACCAGGGATGATGCAAAATGGTGACGCGGCGCAGATGGGTCAGATGAAGCCAGACACAATGAAAGATCACGGCATGATGGGCGGCGGCATGATGGGGATGATGGGCAGTTGCCCTATGATGAGCGCCGCTAGCGGCGCCAATGGCAAAGTGATGATGCAGATGCATGGCGAGATGATGCGTGCCATGGGCGACATCATGATTAAGTATGCCGATAAGCTTGAAGTGCCATCCTCACCTCAATAACGAGACCTGAGTCCAAATCGAAGACCTGTCAAGAAACCGATTTCGATGGCTTTGGATGCGCTGCGAGCCACTTTTCATGGGGCGTCGGTTGCCAGATGCCGGCGCTAACCGGAGACCACCATCCCGCAGCATCATTGGAGACGATGGAGCGGTCGCTTAAGCAAGCCATTTGCCTTCGGCACCCTGCGCACTTCGCTTTGCATTGATGAGCAGTCGCGCGATCACAGTCGCCAATGCGATTGGCAGAGCGCCTGAGACCAACGCGACGCTGTAGACCCAGGTCAGCGCATCGCTGTCTGATGTAGAAGTTCCGGAATTCAATCCTGCGCAGTTAACCACGCAGTCAAATGAGTTTTGTTGCTTGCAGCTTATTCCTGTCACTCCGTTGGTCTCACTTGCGACTCAGATGCGGACTTATTTCTCGAGATCATTGATAAGCGCTTTCATCTCTTCGATTTCCCTTCGCTGTGACTCGATGATTTGACCGGCTAGCTCACGAACACGCGGATCTGAGAGATTCGCTCGTTCGCTGGTCAAGATTGCGATGGAATGATGTGGAATCATTGCCTTCATCCAAGAAACGTCCTCGATGGTTGTCTGACTACGCACAAGCCAGAGCGCAAGGACGAATACAACCGCGCTTCCGGCAAAAATCCCGATATTCACCCGGCGATTCTGATGCATGTTCAGCATGAAGGCCAGCATGATGATCGCCATCGCAGCGCCCATCAGCAACGCCATGTAGACGCGCGTCTCACTAAAAAATACGTCGGTCAGCTCATACGTATTCAAATACATAAGGCCGAACATGATGATGGTTGAGGTGCCTATCATGGCGGCAAATCGAAGGTATTGGCGCATGGCGGAACTCCTGTTTTACGTAAAGATTTGCTATTTCTCCAAACACGTCAGCTTTGGCTACTTGCTAAGTTCAAGTGCCACCGACTCACGCGACGCGTTGCACTTCAGGTAGACTTTCGAAGCCTAAGGGCATTGAAAACGACCGATGCTGAACTCAGACTCATCGCCAATGCCGCGAACATGGGTGAAAGCAACAGCCCGACAAACGGGTACAAGACCCCAGCGGCCAAGGGCACCCCAAGAGCGTTGTAAACGAATGCGAAGCCGAGATTTTGCTTCATATTGGCGATTGTTTTGTCCGAGAGGTGGCGCGCAATCGAGATGCCGCGCAAGTCTCCCTTGACCAGCGTGACCTGCGCGCTGTTCATCGCCACGTCGGTTCCGGTACCCATCGCAATCCCGACATCCGCTTTGGCTAGGGCAGGTGCGTCATTAATGCCGTCGCCGGCCATCGCAACAACTCGGCCTTCTGCTTGAAGTTTGCTGACCAAATCCAGCTTGTCGGCCGGCTTCACTTCACCGTGAACCTCGTCAATTCCTAATTGCTGTGCCACAGCTTTAGCCGTCGAAATGCCGTCGCCTGTTGCCATGATGACGCGGATCCCAGCCGCCTTGAGATCCTTCACGGCTTCCGGTGTGCTTTTCTTGATTGGATCAGAGACGGCCAGCAAGCCTATTAATTGACCGTCTGTTGACAAATACATGACGCTTGCACCCTTGGTGCGCAACGATTCGGCGGTACTGGCCATGATCGTAACGTTAACGTTTTCTTGGTCCATGAGAGCGGTGTTGCCGAGGGCGAGGTGCTTACCGTCGACCTGGCCCCGCACCCCAATACCGCTACCCGATTCGAACTCGTTGACGGCACTGAGGCTTAAGCCTTGCTCACGCGCTGCGCTAACAATGGCGTCTGCTAGCGGATGTTCACTGCCTTGATCAAGGCTAGCCGCCAGACGCAGCACTTCGGCAGCCTCTGTGTCGCCTGCCGGAATGGCCTGCTCGAACGCAGGGCGGCCTTCCGTCAAGGTGCCGGTCTTATCGACGATAAGGACATCGACTTTACGTAGGTTCTCGATGGCTGCTGCATCGCGAAACAGCACGCCCTGGGTGGCGCCACGGCCGGTTGCCACCATAATGGACATGGGCGTGGCCAAGCCCAGGGCACATGGGCAGGCGATGATCAGTACAGCTACGGCGTTAATCAGGCCATATACCCAGCTCGGTTGCGGCCCAAAAGTACCCCAAACAAAAAACGTGATGATGGCGATGACGACGACTGCCATCACAAAATAACCAGCCACTTGATCTGCCATGCGTTGCATCGGTGCGCGGGAGCGCTGCGCTTGTGCGACGAGCTGCACGATCTGCGAAAGCACGGTCGCTGAGCCGACCTTTTCAGCTCTAATTATTAGCGAGCCGGATGTGTTCATCGTCGCGCCAATCACTTTGTCACCAGCGCGCTTGCTCACCGGCAGAGGTTCGCCCGTGAGCATGGATTCATCCAGCGAACTCGCACCATCTTCGACGACGCCATCAACGGGGACCTTCTCCCCGGGACGCACGCGCAAGCGATCGCCTTCATGCACGTGCGTCAGGGGTACATCTTCTTCTGATCCATCCGCGTTGATCCGGCGGGCTGTTTTGGGTGCGAGTCCCAGCAGTGATTTGATGGCAGCTGACGTCTGCGAACGCGCCCGCAGTTCCAGGATCTGGCCAAACAGAGTCAAGGAAATGATGACCACTGCGGCTTCAAAGTAAACAGCCACACGCCCCATGGACATGAACGTTTCGGGAAAAACGTCCGGTACGATTGTCGCCACTACGCTGTAGACAAACGCGGCGCCTGTACCCAGGCCAATGAGCGTCCACATATTGGGGCTACTGTTGATAACGGATTGCCAGCCGCGTACGAAGAAGGGCTGGCCGGCCCATAGCACCACGGGTATAGATAACACGAGTTCGATCCATGTCTGGGCGCTCATGCTGAACCAGCCAAGCTGCGGGCCGAACATGGCCAGCACGGTCACAATGACCGTAAAGGGCAGCGTCCACCAGAATCGCCGAGAGAAATCTTTCAGTTCGGGATTGTCGTCTTCCAGGCTGGGCATCAGTGGCTCGAGCGCCATGCCACACTTCGGACAGTTTCCTGGACGATCCTGTCGAATCTCAGGGTGCATCGGACAGGTATAAATTGTGCCAGGAGCTACCTGCTCGAAAGCTGCTTCGTTCTTGTTTTTCTGACCGGTGAATTTTTTGGGATCACGCTTGAACGTTTCCGAGCACTTGGTGCTACAAAAATAGAAACGCTTGCCTTCATGCTGAACCTGATTTACGGAGTCTTTCGTCACTGGCATACCGCACACAGGATCGGTTAGTTGCAAGCTGGAGGCGGGCTGCGTCACGTTGTGGTTGTGAGGTTCAGACTTGTTGTGCGCCATGGCGATAAAAACCTTCCAAGAGTGTGAGCGCAAGTTCAGCCCGTGTACGGCCAGATGCTTTTAGCGCCAGGGAAATTGGGGTCAAATTCCATCATGCCACATACCAACACGTGATCAGACGTTAATTCGGGGCTTGGCGCATTACATTTTTGTCATGTAACACCTAATCGCAGCGCGAGCGCCGCGAGGGTAATAAGCAATACGGGCAAAGTGAGCACGATGCCTACTCGGAAGTAATATCCCCACGTAATGGTCATCCCCTTGCGTGCCAGGACATGCAGCCACAGGAGCGTAGCCAAGCTGCCGATAGGCGTGATCTTGGGGCCCAGGTCGCTGCCAATGACATTGGCATAGATCATGGCTTCTTTAACCACGCCCGTTGCCTGACTGGCGTCAATCGAAAGCGCCCCGACCAGAACGGTAGGCATGTTATTCATAATGGACGAGAGTAGGGCGGTGAGCACGCCGGTGCCCAAGGTGGCAGCCCATAAACCGTGGCTGGCCAGATAGTCGAGCAGATTAGCGATCATTTCCGTCAGCCCCGCATTGCGCAGCCCATAGACGACCAAATACATGCCCAGAGAGAATATTACGATAGGCCAAGGCGCTTCGCGCACGACTTTGCGTGTGCTGATTTTGTGCCCGCGTCCCGCGACGATAAGCAGCGTGATTGCACCCAAAGCTGCAATGGCACTGACTGGCACGCCAAATTCTTCAAGGGTGAAAAAACTGATCAACAACAACCCTAGTACGATCCAGCCGGCGCGAAATGTCGCCAGATCGCGAATCGCCGTTTTCGGTTCTTTGAGCTGGCTGTCGTCGTAGCGAACCGGAATACTGCGGTAGAAATACAGCAACAGAACCAGCAGGGTGGCGGCAACGGACACAACGTTGACGGGCACCATGACCGCGGCATATCGCGCAAAACTAATATCGAAAAAATCAGCGGAAACAATATTGACCAGGTTGGACACGATGAGTGGCAGACTGGCCGTGTCGGCAATAAAGCCCGCCGCCATGACAAAAGCCAGTGTGGCTGCAGGGCTAAATCCTAACGCCAACAGCATGGCCATGACGATGGGTGTCAAAATCAAGGCGGCGCCGTCATTGGCGAAGAACGCAGATACCGCAGCCCCAAGCAACACGATCAGTGCGAATAATCGCCGGCCATGCCCACCGCCCCACCTGGCGACATGCAGTGCTGTCCATTCAAAAAAGCCCGCTTCGTCCAATAACAGACTGATAATGATGATTGCCACGAACGTGCCGGTCGCGTTCCAGACAATCTGCCAGACCACGGGTATGTCGCTGAAGCTCACTACGCCGAAAGCCAGCGCAAGTGCTGCGCCGATCAAAGCGCTCCAACCAATGTTCAAGCCGCGCGGCTGCCAAATAACCAGGACAATGGTGACAATAAAAATTAATAGTGCAGCAAGCACGTTGTATCTCTCTTTACGACAAACGGGAAGGCGCCCTCGGCAAAGGGCATTGGAGATGAGAACGTCAATTCAAAAACGCAATGATGCATCAAGGGAAAAGATCGCCAATACGATCGAGTTCGGCTTTCAGGCGGGTCGGGTCATTCTTCAAATCAGTGAGCGACAACGCCAAGAATGCCTCAATGCGCGTTCGTAAAATGCGGTATGCAGCATCGAACGCCGCGTCAATTTCGTCGTCGGTGCCCGTGGCGTGGGCAGGATCCTCAACGCCCCAATGTGTGCGTATGGCTGGCCCCAGGTACGCGGGGCAGGTTTCGCCTGCGGCGCTGGCACAAACGGTAACGACCACATCGGGCGTGTGCGGCAGGTTATCCCAGGCTTTACTGAAGTAACCATCAACTGAAATGCCTTCACGCGCGAGCAGCGCCAATGACCTGGGGTGAACCTGGCCCGTAGGATGGCTGCCGGCGCTCATGGCCTCCCAGCCTGTAGGCGCAAGGTGATTGAAAGTGGCTTCAGCCAGGATAGAGCGGCACGAGTTACCCGTGCACAGGAAAAGGACGTTCATATATGCGATACACAAGAGATGGGAAGGGCGATCCTGGCAACAGATTCAGATCCGCAAAAGGGCTCGCGCCGAACCTGTCCGAGCGCATATTGGTTAAGAAGCTGTGGTGCTCGCTAGTGTTGCGCGATCGCCCAGTGTGTCGAGTTCGCGTTTGATTGCCGCTTTGTCCAGCGTGGCCAATGGCAGGCTATTGAAAATCTTGATGCGGGTTGCGATCTGGCGAAAAACCTTATCAAACTTCCCTCGCTGTTCTTCAGCGGTTCCCGTACTGGCCGATGGATCTTCAAAGCCCCAGTGTGCGGTGATCGGTTGGCCAGGCCACAATGGACATTCTTCACCCGCTGCGCTATCGCAGAGGGTGACCACAAAGTCCATTTGTGGGGCTCCTGGTCGGGCGAACTCATCCCAGCTTTTGCTGCGCAAGCCATCGACCGACAGACGCGTTGCTTGAAGAATGTCGAGAGCAATCGGATTCACGTGCGGGCCGGGGCGGCTTCCGGCGCTGAATGCCTTAAAACGATCATGGCCGAAAGAATTGAGTAGCACTTCGGCCATGATGCTGCGCGCTGAATTCCCTGTACAAAGAAACAGGGTGTTATAAACTTTATCTGACATAGTGCAAAATGTCCTCTGTTGTGTGTTGCTGGTTCAATGGCCAGTCCATGAGAGTGGTCAAGCGCGCGTTTTCTGGGTCACGGCACAGGCATCGAGACTTACGGGCGAGCACGGGTTTCCGCCACAGCAGTTTTCGGTGAGATAGGTCAGAAGAGAATTCATGGCTTCGTATTCGGCTGAATAAAATACAAAACGTCCTTCTTGTCGCGACGACAACAGCCCCGCGTTCACCAGTTCTTTTAGGTGAAAAGAAAGCGAGGAGGGCGCAATCCCTACCAATTCTGACAGCTGCCCGGCCGGTAGGCCGGCTGGGCCGGCTTGCACCAAGTAGCGATAGGCTTCCAGGCGGGACTCGTGGGCGATGGCGGCCAGTGCGCGGACTATACTTTTCGTTTCCATTGATCAATAATACTAGAAACGTTAAAATAATGGAACCACTATGAGCGATATCACGATCTACCACAATCCCGACTGCGGCACCTCGCGCAACACGCTGGACTTGATCCGCAATGCCGGTATAGAGCTCACCGTAATTGAGTACTTGAAAACGCCACCCTCCCGTGAGGCGCTCGCCGATCTAATTCAACGTGCCGGGTTAACGGTGCGCCAGGCGCTACGTGAAAAAGGCACTCCATTTATGGAACTGGGCCTGGATAATACGGCACTCACGGATGCCCAGTTGCTCGAGGCGATGCAAGAGCATCCCATTTTGATGAACCGACCTTTCGTTGTTACACCCTTAGGGGTACGCCTGTGCCGGCCTTCGGAGATGGTTCTCGATATTCTTCCTCAAGCCCAGCAGGGGCCCTTTACCAAAGAGGACGGGGAAGTTGTCATCGATGAGCGCGGCCAACGCGTGCGTTAACGATACTCCGCCCTCCAACGCGACTCAGCGCGTCTTTTTTTGTTAGTTTGAGAATATTGATGACCAGCTATTCTTCACCCGCCGATTTGACCTTGCCAATAGTCGACGAGACCCTATTGGATACACCCACTCATGACAAACTTTCCTTGTCGGTTGGGGCAACGCATCCGCCCCGTATTCTTCTACTGTACGGTTCGCTACGTGAGCGCTCATACAGCCGCCTCCTTACCGAAGAAGCGGCGCGCATCCTGACGCGCTTGGGCGCCGAAACAAGAATTTTTAATCCACAGGGTCTTCCGCTGCCCGATAGCGTTCCTGCCGATCATCCTAAAGTCATTGAGTTGCGGGAACTATCGAATTGGTCCGAAGGGCAGGTCTGGTGTAGCCCCGAACGACATGGCACCTTAACAGGGGTGTTCAAGAGCCAAATCGATTGGCTGCCTCTGGAGGTGGGAAGCGTGCGACCGACGCAAGGCCGTACCCTCGCTGTCATGCAGGTCAGCGGCGGCTCCCAATCCTTTAACGCGGTCAACGCGCTGCGCGTACTTGGCCGTTGGATGCGCATGGTGACCATCCCTAACCAGTCATCGGTGGCGAAGGCCTACCAGGAGTTCGACGAGGACGGACGGATGAAACCTTCGGCCTACTACGACCGTGTCGTCGACGTGATGGAAGAACTTGTTAAATTCACCTTGCTGGTCCGGGATCGCAGCGATTACTTGACAGACCGCTACAGCGAGCGAAAGGGAGTGGCGGCCGAGGTCGCCCGCTTGGCGGAGCGCGCCATGGAGCACGAGGCAGAAAGCACAGGAAGCTAAACGGCAACGGAGCACGGTCTTCGGACCGTGCTTTGGATATTGACGTATGGTGCGAGTAGGCCATGGTTTGATGCTTGTATCTGCCCGGAATTTCAGAGCAACGCTATTACGGGGCTTCGTGTTGACGTTCGGTCATCCGCATAATATGCACGTAATTTAGTATGGCGGAGCTAAACAGAGGTATGCAAATCAAGAGAGAGTTAGTCGAAAAGCACCAAGTCGGCATCTATTTGGGCTCGGTTGTCTTAGCTGTTTTAGTGGTTTCATTAGTGCCTGGCACCACGGCACTCGGATATGGCATCAATCCCGCGCTCGCTGTTATGTTGTTTGTAACATTCCTGCAAGTGCCATTAGCCGATCTTGGGCGAGCATTCGGTCGTGGTCGGTTTCTCGCTGCATTACTCACCACGAACTTTGTGGCTATTCCGCTTTTGATTGCTGTAGTCGTGCAACTCCTGCCGCCCGACCCTCTGGTGCGATTAGGGGTTCTGTTGGTGTTGCTGACGCCGTGCATCGACTACGTAGTAACGTTCTCGCACTTGGGGCGAGCTGATGCTCGCCTGCTATTGGCGGCAACTCCCACGCTCTTGGTTGTGCAGATGTTGTTGCTACCAGTCTATCTGGGACTGTTCCTCGGGAATGATGCAGCAACCCTTGTCCAGCCCGGCCCCTTCGTCCATGCCTTTGTCTGGTTAATTGCTGCTCCGCTCGCCCTGGCCGGCGCCATGCAGCTGTGGGCAGCTCGAAGCCACAGTGGTAAAAGAGCATCCGCGGCACTTGGGTTTTTGCCCGTACCAGCGACCGCCGTCGTCTTGTTCATTGTCGTGTTGGCTGTCCTGGCGCAGCTCGGGCCAGCCACCGATGCGGCCTTGGGCGTGATCCCGTTTTATATCCTCTTTGCCATGATTGCTCCATTCATCGGATGGAGTGTCGGCCGGTTATTTCGCCTTGATCCCGCCGCCGGACGGGCCGTCGCTTTCAGTGCCGGAACGCGTAATTCTCTGGTCGTGTTGCCGCTTGCCCTCGCTGTGCCTGGGGCCATCCCCGTCCTGCCGGCAATCATCGTCACGCAAACCTTGGTCGAGTTAATTAGTGAACTGGTCTACGTACGTTTGATTGCAAAGCTCGGCGGCACCGTTCGTACTGCGCCGCAAGCCTCCAAGTAAACAAGAGGCCCTGCACGCTTACCTACTTTATTAAAGCTTTAGGTCAACAAAGCAAGGAGCGCTCACACCGCTGTGCGTCCTTGCTGCGCCGCTACCGCATGGCTTCGTATACCCGACTATCATTTCGGAAATATGACAATAAAGTAATCCGCGTGTTTTCTGGTTCGTCACCTCACTAGGGCAGCTTCTCCGCATGGCAAGATCGATCGGAAAGGGCACGCAATATCCCGCATGAACTGGTCGGTGCCGTGCTCGCGCATTTTTGGCGCAAAACCACCAGATGCCCCTTTAATTGCATCAACTCGTCGACGCGCACCTCCACCGCGTGGATGTGCTCATCAAGCAAGGCATTCACGTCGCCACAATCCTCAGTAGGCGTATCGCGGTACCGAAGCAAAGTTCGAACTTCGTCCAACGCCATGTCGAGCGTACGGCAGTGCCGGATGAATCGTAAGCGTTCAATGTGTTCCTCGCCATACAAACGATAATTGCCATCGCTTCGAGAAGGCTCGGGCAGCAAGCCCTCCTTTTCGTAGTACCGGATGGTTTCAACCGTTGATTCTGTACGTTTGGCAAGCTCACCGATCTTCATTGGCATGACGGCCTCTATTGTTTATAACACTCGAGTGACTATAGGCTTGTGCGATCAAGAAATCAAGATCTGACCTGTTGCGGGGTGAAATCAAAGCGCTTGACTCTGAAGCCGCTAGAGGCTTTCTAATACCTGCATTCAAAGGAGAAATTCTCATGCAGTTTCATATCGAAGCCATGACATGTGGCGGTTGCGCCGGCAATGTCGTCAAAGCCATCCACTCAGTCGATCCGAAGGCGGAGGTCGCCACCGATCCGCCCACGCGCAGCGTGCAAGTCACCTCGTCAGCGACAAGAATGCAGCTTGAAACCGCCTTGTGCCAGGCGGGTTACCCACCCCGCGGCAGCGATGCCCCAGTCGCTAAAAGCGCGGCTTCCGCTCCCGCCCAGGAAGTGCCTCCAGGCGTCTCCATGCAAGTAGAGGGAATGGACTGCGCAAGCTGCGTCGGCAAGATTGAAACGGCGCTGGCACGCATGCCCGGCGTTTCTGATATCCGGCTGAACTTCGCCACAGAGAGGCTCGAACTGACGCTGGCGCCCGAATCGCCCACCCAGCTTGGTGACATCAAAAAAACCATTAAGAGCTTGGGCTTTGGCGTATCCGCCAGTACCGACCAAAGCGCTACGCCAGGCATCGGCACGGACGATCAAGCCGCCGCACCCCAGCTGCGTTGGTGGCAAACTAGAAAGGGCAAGCAGGTCGTGGGCCTTGGCATTCTGATGGCCACCGCCTACGCTATCGCGCAATTTTTCCCGAATTACGGAGCCTGGGTGTTTGCTGCAGCCGTGATTGTCGGCGTCTTTCCCTTTGCCCGCAAAGCGCTCGCGCTGGCCAAGTCTGGCTCGCCCTTTTCGATCGAAACGCTAATGTCCGTGGCCGCGCTTGGCGCCCTGGTCATTGGCGAGGCCGAAGAGGCAGCGGCCGTCGTATTTTTATTTTCGGTCGGTGAGTTGCTGGAGAGCGTCGCTGCCGGCCATGCTCGCGCTGGCATCAGGGCCTTGGCATCACTGGTTCCGAAAACGGCGGTTTTAATCGATCCACAAGGTGGGCAACGCGAGGTCCTCGCGGCCTCGTTGGACGTGAACGACCATGTGCTCGTGCGCCCCGGGGACCGGGTGTCCGCCGATGGCGTGATTATCCAAGGCGCGTCCAGCCTTGACGAGTCGCCCATCACAGGCGAGTCCATACCTCTTGCGAAGACGGCAGGCGATAATGTATTCGCTGGCTCCATCAACATTGATGGAGTGCTCCAGATTCGCGTGGAAAAGGCCGCCGCCGACAACACGATTTCGCGCATTATCCATCTGGTTGAACAGGCACAGGCCTCTAAGGCACCCACCGCCCGTTTCATTGAGCAGTTCAGTCGTTACTACACGCCGGCCGTGATGGCTATTGCCGCGCTGATCGTGCTTGTTCCGCCGCTGGCGATGGGGGCTGACTGGGAAACGTGGCTTTATCGTGGTCTGGCGCTGTTGCTGATCGCCTGCCCCTGCGCACTCGTGCTGTCTACGCCGGCGGCTATTGCCTCAGGCTTGGCTGTCGGGACGCGCCGCGGGCTACTCATCAAGGGCGGCAATGCCTTAGAAACCATTGGTCGGGTGAGTACGATCGCGTTTGACAAGACAGGCACCTTGACCGAGGGCAAGCCCCGCGTCACTGACGTGGTTGCCTTTACATCAGGGCGCGAGGACGAGATTTTAGCGCTCGCCGCAAGCGTAGAATCCGGTTCGAATCACCCGCTAGCCAAAGCCATTGTGAGCCATGCCGAGGCCGCTAACAGCCTTATCCCCGCTGCCTCGCATGCCTACGCCACCGCAGGTAAAGCCGTACATGCAAGCGTAGCTGGCCGCCAGTTGGCCATTGGGTCGCCGATTTACACCGCGCAAGCAGCAACCCTGACAGAAGGACAACGCGCACGCATCGAAGCGCTGCAACATGACGGAAAAACCGTTTCCGTTCTACTGGACGAACAGACCCGTGAAGTGCTTGGACTGGTGGCGCTACGCGATGAGCCAAGGCAGGACGCACAAGAAGGTGTGGCCGAACTCAAAGCGATGGGCGTGCGCTCAGTCATGCTCACCGGCGATAACCGCCTGACCGCCCAAGCCATCGCCGGCCATTTGGGCATGGAATGGGAAGCCGAGCTTCTGCCCCAGGATAAGCTGCGCCTGATCGATGAAATGAAGCGCAGCGCCAAGGTCGCCATGGTGGGCGATGGCATCAACGATGCACCAGCGCTGGCAACGGCCGATGTCGGCATCGCGATGGGCGGTGGCACCGACGTGGCGATCGAAACGGCCGACGCGGCTCTGCTGAAAAGCCGCGTTACGGATGTAGCCCACCTAGTCGCGCTTTCACGTGCAACGATGGCAAATATCCATCAGAACGTGATTTTTGCGCTCGGTTTGAAGGCCGTATTCCTGATTACCACTGTGCTGGGCGTCACGGGCTTGTGGGTTGCCGTCATGGCCGATACGGGCGCGACGGCAATTGTCACGCTCAATGCGTTACGTCTGCTGCGTTTCAAGGGAGCGGCGCCGACAAAGCATCATCAATTGCCCTTACAGCCGGCAAGGGCATCGTGAGCAAACGTGAAGGCGATGTTTTGGTTCATATTGATCCTGTCCGGACAGGAATGACATCCGAGCGTTTATGAAAGTTTTCGTTTTTCTGAGGTAACCGTATGAAAAGAGTGATTGTTGGCGCTTTTGTCCTGTGTACGGGTTCCATTGTCTATGCTGCAGGTCCACACGATGCACACGTACCCGTCGCAGCTCATGCGCAAACCGCACAACACGTCAGCAAAGGCGCCGATGGCGGCGCCGAGCTGTCTAAAACACTGACGGTTTCGGATTGCTGGATTCGCTCCTTGCCAAGGCCGACTCCTTCTGCGGGCTACTTTGTGATAAAGAACGCCGGCAATAGTGAAGCAAAGCTCGCCTCCATGTCTATTGCCGCTTTCGACCAGGTGTCCTTACATCAAACGATCGATCAGGACGGGAAAAGCAGAATGGCCGTGGCTGACGCTGTTTCGATCCCTGCCGGTGGCGAACTGGAGTTTAAGCCGGGCAGCTACCATGCGATGCTTGAGAAGCCTACTCAAGCGCTTGCCGTTGGTAAGGAAGTCGAAGCCGATTTCGCGTTTCAGTCAGGGGAAACAGCTAAGGCGCTGTGCGAAGTTAAGCCTGCCAACGCTCTCTCGAAGTAGTACATATTATGGCGACAAGTTCTGCGCTGGTCCGAACAGGCGAGCATGACCGGACCATGGGCCGCTTCACATTTCGCTTAGGCGAAGCAACCGATTTGCATGCGCGCGCATTCCGGCCGATGTTGATGCCGATCTGGCACAAGGAAGATTTGGAGATGCAATATGACCGATAAACTCTTGCAACCGAGTATGCCTAATCAGGTGCGTGCGTATCAACGGCGCTGGTTGATGATCGCGTTCGCGGCGCTGGTGCTGGATATCATCACCAAAGCTGGCGTGTCGGCGCTAATGCCGTATGGGCAATCGGTTCCGATGACCGGCTTTTTCAATCTTGTGCATACTTGGAATACCGGCGCTGCGTTCAGTTTCTTGGCCGACGGCGGGGGATGGCAGCGATATTTCTTCATCGTGATCGCCTTCGCCGTCTCGGTCTGGATAGCTCTTGAGCTACGCAAGCCGTTGCCAGCGTCGCAGGCATTAGCTTATAGCTTAATCTTAGGTGGCGCGCTTGGGAACGCGTTCGATCGCCTGCTGCGCGGACACGTCGTCGATTACCTCGATTTTCATCTGGGCGGCTGGCATTGGCCTGCATTCAACGTGGCGGATATCGCCATCGTCTGCGGCGCCGCGCTGATGGTCTTTTCAAGCCTGCGTCAAGCAAACGATGTATCGAAGGAGAAAACGAATGAATAGCCCGGAGTTCCGTTGCGGCGACAACTGGCAACTTGTTCAACGTAAGCGAGACTAGGATGTGAAATGAGAAAACTGTTTACCAGTATTGCCGTGTCCGCTGTAGTCCTTTTGCCAGTATCGGGATATGGTCAGATGGGAATGATGAGAGACGGACATATGGATTTGCGCCCGATGCAAGATTGTGGACAAATGAATATGTCGATGAAGCGTCATCGATTCGCCATGATGAACGGCATTGATGAAAGATACACTAACAAAAACAATCCACTTTCTCCTGACTCACAAATCATCGCGAGCGGGAAAAAACTATATGAGCAAAACTGTGCTTCCTGTCATGGAGCGACAGGACTGGGTAACGGCGAGGCGGGGAAGATTTTAAACCCGCGCCCGTCAAACATTGCAGTATTTAGCAAAATGCCGATGGCGACGGACGGCTATTTGTACTGGACGATCGCGAAAGGCGGGGTACCGCTTGGAACAGCAATGCCTCCATTTGATGGCGTCCTCCAAGAAACAGAAATCTGGAAAATCATCACGTACCTACGTAAGCTTTAGTATCAAGCGATGATTAACCGATATCGTCCGAGCGGCGAGAGCTTAGCAGGGCATTCGAACGGTGACTGGAGGCGGGGTTGCGTCGATTAATCGCTGTCATCGTCGGCGTGCCAGCCTTTTCCTGTGCCGTTGCCCTGACAGTGGGCGCGTTAACGGTGCTCGGGTACGCGCCGTTTGCACTCTTCGCGGTGCCGGTGCTTTCGCTGGCCACACTGTTTGGCCTCGTGCTGCGACAGTCCACCGCCAGGCACGCTGCGCTGGTGGCATTTTTTTTCGGGCTGGGCTTGTTCGGCGCGGGTGTGAGCTGGATCTACGTCAGCTTGCACGTGTACGGCGGTATGTCGGTGATGCTAGCGATCATCGCGACCATCGGGTTTTGCAGCTTTTTGGCGCTGTTTTCCGCTTTGTTTGGCGCCGGCGCTTGGTATGCCCGCGATAACGGCCGGCTGTTGTGTATCGTTGCGCTACCCGCGTGCTGGGTGGCGACAGAATGGATGCGCGGCGTCATATTCACCGGTTTCCCATGGCTGGCTGTCGGCTATTCGCAGACATTTCCCAGTCCGTTAGCCGGTTATGTGCCGGTGCTGGGTGTATATGGCGTTTCCCTTGTCGTGGCAGTAAGCGCAGCACTGTTGCATGACTTTCTGACGCATCGAAAGGGCCGAAAACGATGGAGTATCGCACTGCTGTTCGGCATGTGGGCCGTCGGCGCGGGGCTGCAGCAGGTGCATTGGACATCGCCCGTCGGGCCGTCATTTCTCGTTGCGCTGTTGCAGGGAAATATTCCGCAAGACCGAAAATGGCGTACTGACGAGGTCGCATCAACGCTAGACACTTACCGTTCATTGCTGCAGCAGCAAGGCAAGGCGAAGCTTGTCGTTATGCCGGAAACTGCGTTGCCGTTGTTCGTTGACGAGCTTCCGTTGGGGTATGTTGACGAACTGAGCAGGTGGACGCGGTCGGCCCAGGCCGATCTGATCATCGGCGTACCGGAGCGCGTGGTTGAACAAAACGAGACGCGTTACTACAACAGCGCGGTTACCATGGGAACGTCGGCTGGACAAACGTATCGCAAGCAACATCTCGTTCCATTTGGCGAATTCATCCCAGCCAAACCGTTGCTGGGCTGGGTGCTCGATATCCTGCATATTCCGCTAGCCGACTTATCGTCTGGCGCCGCTGCGCAGCCGCCGCTACGCCTGGCTGGCCAAAGAGTGGCGATCAATATCTGTTTCGAGGACGTGTTCGGCGAGGAGATCATCCGGACTTTGCCGGAGGCGACAGTCTTGGTAAATCTCAGCAATCTGGCTTGGTTCGGCGACACGTTGGCGTTGCCGCAGCATCTGCAGATCGCTCAAGTGCGGGCTCTGGAAACCGGCCGGTACATGTTGCGCGCAACGAATACCGGTGCCACGGGCATCATTAATGAACGCGGACGTATCGTGCAATTGGCACCAATGCACAGGACGGTGGGGCTGTTAGATATGGCACAAGGTTTTACTGGGGCTACGCCCTATGTACAGATGGGCAATCTGCCGACTCTGTTACTCTGCGGAGCCGGTGTGCTGCTCGTGCTGTGCGCGGCGGTGCGAAACTACCGGGCAAGATTCTTGCTGAGTTAGTCTAGGCAGCTTATTAAAATGGTACTGGAAGCTGGCACCGCGATCGCCCTGCAATGGAGAGAACATTTTTATGCTGAAGACTCCAAGCGACAAAACATTGGACAGCACGCTTCCGTTTGCACGGGATGGTTACCTGTTCGTCACGAAACGTTGCGATCGGTACCGAACAGATCTGTTTCAGACGCGGCTCCTGCTACGCAAAAGCATCTGCATGCGCGGCGAAGACGCAGCGCGGTTGTTTTACGACGAAGGCCGGTTCGAACGCTCCGGCGTCGCCCCGGTCAGGGTTCAGGAAACCTTGTTCGGCCGGGGCGGAGTGCAGGGATCGGACGGCGCGGCCCACCGTTGGCGCAAAGAGATGTTTCTGTCGCTGATGAGCGCGCAAGCCATCTCGCGTTTGGGCGAGCTGAGCGCGATGCAGTGGCGCGCCTATGCGGCAAAGTGGGAAGAGCAGGAGCAGATTGTGCTGCTGGACGAAGCATGCGAAATCCTGTGCCGTGCCGTATGCGAGTGGGCTGGGGTGCCGCTCGCAGAATTGGAGGTAACGAAAAGAGCTCGGGACTTCGCCGCGATGATCGACGCAGGGGCGGCGATCGGCCTGCGGCACTGGCGTGGAAGATGGGCGCGCAATCGGGCGGAAAAGTGGATCGGCGGCATCGTGGAGGATGTACGTAACCACCGGCTAGCACCGGATGAAGGCAGCGCGCTGCATATGATCGCATTTCACCGTGATAGGCAGGGGCAGTTGCTGAATGAACGGATCGCGGCGGTGGAGCTCATCAACGTGCTGCGCCCGACCGTTGCCGTAGCTTGGTATGTGACGTTCGCGGCCCTGGCGTTGCACCAATATCCTGAATGTCGACAACGGATTGCGGCCGCGCAGGAGGGCTATCTGGAATGTTTCGTGCAGGAGGTTCGCAGGTTCTATCCTTTTTTCCCAGTAGTCGCCGCGCGCACACGCCACGAGTTCGAATGGAAGGGCTATCGATTGCCCGGGCGAACAAGGGTGCTCCTCGATTTATACGGCACGGACCACGATACCCGACTCTGGGATAGGCCAGACGCATTTGTACCGGAGCGTTTCCGACACTGGGACGGGAGCGCCTTCAATTTCATCCCACAGGGAGGAGGCAGCCACCGCAACGGCCATCGCTGCCCTGGTGAGTGGATTACCATCGAACTGATGAAAGTAGCTGCGGAGTTCCTGAGCGCGCGCATTCAATACGAGGTCTCGCAGCAGGATTTGCGGATCAGTCTGTCGCGCATCCCGGCATTGCCGAACAGCCGATTTTTGATTAGGAATGTGCGGCAGATCTAGGAGGTTGGGCATGAGCAATGAATGCGACGCCGATGGCGGCGAGAGCGAACTTGATGTGCGCGATGCTACCCAGCGGCGCACGCTGGTTTGGGTACTTGCCATCAATCTGGCGCAAGCGTTGGTAATTGGCGTCGTCGGCGTGGCTGCCGACTCCACTGGTCTGATGGGCGCGGCCCTGGACAATCTTGCCGACGGCTTGGTGTATGCGGTGAGCCTGTACGCCGTCGGTCACTCTGTTGTCGCCAAGGCGCGAGCCGCGCGCTTGTCCGGATTTTTCTTGATCGCGCTTGCCGTGGGGCTGCTCGTCGAAGTCCTGTGGCGTTTTGCGGCGGGCGGAGAGCCGGTCGGCATGGTGATGATCGTCGCGGCGATCGCAAACGCAGCCGCCAATCTGGTCTGCCTGCGCCTATTGCGGGCGCATCGGAAAGAGGCGGTTAATCTGCATGCCTCGTGGATTTTCACCACCAACGACATGATCGCTAATGCCGGCATTGCCGTTTCTGGGGTCGCGATCATTTTCTTCAAATCGCCACTGCCGGACTTGCTGATCGGGCTGGTGGTGGCCGGCATCGCGCTTAAGGGCGGATGGGAGATCCTAGAGCAAGCACGCCAGGCGCGCCGCGAAGGGGCACCTGCCGCACCCGAAAAGCAACGATAATCGCCTATCTGCGGCCCATTTATGACGGCGCGTGCCGTAGGCGTTGTTGGTTGAAGTCGCTCTGCCCTTCTACCTCGCCGACGAGCCGATAGGTTCGACAATGATTATTGTGGCGCTGGTTCGCTCAACAACGTCGAACTACGGACACTTTCCTTTACCCTTATGCACCTGTTATGCCCTGCAACAAATGACGCCACTAAACCACTACAGAAGCCTTGACAAGGGGCGCTCTCAAAAACAGACATCAGCGTTGCGCACGCTCTTGGCGCCGCCTTTTACTTTTATTCTTCGATAGCACAGGCGGCAGCGAGTTTTGTCGAAGCTGCTCACCACGCAATCGCTCCTGTGTAGCTGCGCTTGCCGCACGGCGCTTTACAACAAGCCGGGAAATAGCAAAGGCTATCGCAAATGCGACAACCAGTATAATGCCACTGGCCAAACTGATCATTTATCACTCCGCAGCGGCGCTACGGCACCGCAAGACATAGTTCAAGAATTCTAGCGCGATTCTGTGTCGATTCTCGCCATGCGATTTCCACCCACCACGCCACACTCCAACTTGAATCAGATGCCTCTTGAACTGCATCAATTCTTTGACACGCCCCTCCGCCTCATGGATATGCTCGTCTAACGTCAATCTGATCAATACGTCAGCCGTTATTCCGTTCTGGGGTGTGGGATGGAAAGCGCGGGCTTTAGGGATAGGCCGCCTTGACCTCTTGCTCAACTAACGCCTTAAGCTGCTCATAGCCAAATTTAGGCAAAGGCTGGCCATTGACAAAAAAGGTGGGCGTCTGCTTTATATTCAAGGTACGAAGATCTGTCTTGTCTTGTTCAATAACGGCCGCAACGGTTTCCTTACCCGCGTCTTTACGCGCCTTTTCAACGTCCAAACCGCTTTCCTCGAGAAAGCCCCAAATTAGATCTGGCTGTGGATTGTCATGCGAGGCCCATTGGGGCTGCATACGTAGGACCGTTTCCAAAGTCGGCCAATACTTATCTTGCATTCTGGACGCCTCAAGAATCTTAATCATGTCCTCGGAGCCCTCGTGAAAAGGGGCATAGCGAATGACGAGTTTGACTTTTCCATCATGGGCGTTGACGAGATCTTTGACGCCGGGGTAGAAAGCCCGGCATGTTTCGCAGGATGGATCGAAAAATTCAACGATCGTGACCTTGGCGCTCGCCGCGCCGAAAACAGGCGAATGCATTCGAACGAGCTCGCTCGCCGGGGTGTCTGCCGTCTTATTCTTGCGAAGCTGGCTCTGTTCATATACGAAAGCGCTCAGGGCAAAAGCCATGACCGCGACGATGCTGGTAAGAGTAAGAAGAGTTCGTTTTTTCACTTTTGAGGACCTTTTTTTACGATAAGAAGAACAGCGAGCGTGGTGAATGCGACTAACGACAGGAGGGGAATCGAAATAAAACCGAACAGGTTCAGATCGGCTTTCGCACAGGAAGGGCCTGCGCCACAGGGCTGGAGCGCTTCCGGAATAACACCGACATACAAAAGATTATGGTACGCGGCGACAAGCCATCCAGCGGCGACGAGCGGCAATGCATACCTGAAGACTTGTGTGTCCGAAGTGGCCAGGCCAACTGCTAGAACGAAAACGAGCGGAAACATGAAAATGCGCTGGTACCAACAAAGCTCGCAAGGGTCCAGGCCCATGATTTCACTGAGAAATAAGGCCCCCAGCGTTGCGACAAGTGCAATAATCCATGCAGCAAAGAGGCGATACCAACGTGGTTCAGAAAGATGCGTTGCGATAGTCATAAAACTTCAGTCCTCAATGGACGACTCCAAAAAAATAGGCCGACCTCATAATGGACGAGGCGAGCGCCATGGCGCTCGCGACCATATAGCGTCGGCATCGGCTTGGATCACATGGCCTGTGTCCGTTAACCTATACTGCCAAGGGCCGGGAATGTCCTTAGCAACCAAATCGCAAAACGCACCAATTGCCCGCTCGCTACGGCGATACCCATCAAGACGAGGATCGCACCGGTTACGAGCTGCAGGTAACGACCCGTACGGCGCAAAGCGCTCAGACGGTGCATAAAAGGCGTCATGAAGAATGCGGAAAGGAGGAACGGTACCCCCAGCCCCAAGGCATACACACCTAACAGCACTGTTCCATGCCCAACACTCTCAGAGGTGGCGCTCAGCACAAGGATGCTGCCAAGCACCGGTCCAATGCATGGCGTCCAACCAAAACCAAAGGCCACGCCAAGCAATGTTGCCGACCAAGGGTTACCACCCTTCACGCTGGACTCGAAGCGATAGTAGCGTTGAGCCCATAGCGGCGTACGAACGACGCCCATGATCATGAGGCCCGCAAGCGCGATAATGACGCCTGCCGCAATATTGAGTTCGTAGCGATAGCTTAAGAACAGGCGTCCGATTGCCGTAATGCTGGCGCCCAGAATCAGAAACACCGACGAAAATCCCAGCACAAAGCATGCGCTTAGTCCAAGGGTTCTCCAGCGCCTAAGGCGCACCTCCATTGGGGATGCCGTTGGCGCAACCGCGCCACCCGCAACAAAAGAGAGATAGCCTGGTACGAGCGGTAACACACACGGCGACAAGAATGACGCGATGCCGGCGACAAACGCTGTTAGCAATCCAACGGTACTCAACTCAAGCATCGCATAGCCTCAAACGGTTGTTTCTTAACATTGAAGCTTCCCATTGTCATTGGCCTTCACCCGGCGAGCGCGCCAATGCGGCATCGATCAAGGCTTCTACTTGAGTACTATCCCAAGCGGCAGGCCCCATTGCGCGACCAATTTCACGTCCGTCCCGATCAATCAGCAGAGTCGTTGGAACGCCTGGGGCGCGAAGCGCATTTGGAATCTGTGCCGACGGATCGAAGTAGCCGCGCAAAGCCTGTATCCCGAACTCTTCATAGAACGGCTTGACCAAGGCGGTGTCACGATCAATCGACAAGGCCACCACTTCAAAGTTCTCGCCGCCACGTTTGTCGTTCAACCGATCAAGCGAGGGCATTTCTTCTCGGCAAGGTGGACACCAGGTGGCCCAAATGTTGAGCAACACGACCTTTCCACGGAAGTCCGTCAGGCTCATCTCCTTGCCGGCTTCGTCCTGAAAAGTGAAGGCGGGCAGGTCGCGCGGCGTATGCCAGCGCATAAAGCGTTGGTCTCCAATATCGACTGCAACATTGAGCATGCCAGCGAGGGGATTCTTCGACGCATTGCCACGCTGATAAAAATACAAAGCGGTCGCGATGGCAATGACGGCGATAAGCGCTAGCGCCGACCAGGCGAATATCTTAAAGGAACTCTTCATGATGGCTGCTCAATCCCTACCTTATCGGCAGTTGTATTTTGATCCCGTTGCCCACGCGCGCGCTCGATACTATCGTTGACCGCGCGCGCGGCGTCTGAATCGGAGGGAAGTAGTTCGTGCAACTGTTGCCAATAGCTGATTGCCTGATCGTAATCACGGCGTTCGAGCGCCGCCGCGCCTGCTAGGGTCAATGCAAAGGGTTCTTTAGGCTTAAGAGCGAGCGCGCGCCCAAGTAACGCGGTGGGCTCGCCTGCGAACCCATTTGGGCTACTTCTTGCAAGTGCTTCGGCATATTCGGTCAAAGCGAGCGGGTCTGACTCGATCGCGCCGCCCGCTTTCGCGAAAGCATTAGCGGCGTCTTCATACTTGTCGAAATAGCGATACGAACGTGCCAACATCAGCCAACCTGCGGGATCATCGGGGTTGAGCGCCAGGCGAGCAGCGAGCGAATCGACCATGGCTTGCACATCGGCCTGCGTGACATTTTGGATGCTTTGCACGGGTACCGGGCTAATTGCCGCGGGATTTCCCAAACGAAGGTAAATCAACGTGGACGCGAGGGGCAGTACGATGGCCAGGCCTAGCGCTGCATACTTGCTGTTTGGCCGGCGGCTCACGATCGTTGTGGGCGGCTTTGCCTCCTCAAGGGCCCGGCGTTGTAAGTCTTGAACCGTTTCTTCGTGGTCTTGCTCGGATAAGGTGCCGTTTCTGCGGTCACGGTCCAGTTCAGCTAATTGGTCACGCAGTACGGACGCATTAACAACGTGGTGCTCGAGATGCCCGTCTGTGCGCGGCCCCCGCCATAGCACGAGCCCAAGGCGCAGCACGACTACTGAAACCAGCAGCGCGGCAAGTACAATAAAGATCAGATTCATCGGGGTTTCCCAGTGTCGGCAGATTGGTCCAATAGCGCGTCTGCTTGTCGGCGCTCTTCAGCGCTCAACGACGAGTTGACGATTCGAGCCCTGCGTCGTCGTAGCGACACCATTAGTATCGTGAGGCCAAAGAAAAAGAGCAGCATCGGTCCGAACCAAAGCAAAAGGGTGCTGGCTTTGAGCGGCGGGCGATAGAGCACGAAATCACCGTAGCGTTCGACCATATAGGTTCGAATTTCATCGTTAGTCTGACCGGCTTGGATCTGCTCGCGGATTTGCTGACGTAAATCGACCGCCAGATCGGCCCGTGATGCAGCAATGGATTCGTTCTGACATACCAGGCAGCGCAATTCGGCTGCGATACCGAGCATACGTTTCTCAAGATCGGCGCTCGTCGCCAAGGAGGACATGGCACTCAGAAGGCAAAACACCGCCAGCCGCCAATAGTTCATTGCTGCAACTCCCTTATCAGAGGCAAAAGCGTGTCGCGCACAGCGCTTTGCGTCACTGGCCCTATGTGTTTGTAGCGAATCACGCCTTGCTTATCGATCACAAATGTTTCAGGCACGCCATAGACGCCGTAGTCGATGCCCACGCGCCCCTGCGTATCGGAAACTGACAGCGTATAAGCATCGCCGTTCCGTGCGAGCCACGCGAGGGCTTCGTTTCGCACATCCTTGTAATTGAGCCCTACGATGGGCACGATGCCCGATTTGGCCAGTTCCGTGATGACAGGATGCTCATCAAGGCAGGCAACACACCATGATGCCCAAACGTTTAATAGCCACACCTGACCCTTCATCGCTTCAGGCGTAAAGGTCTTCTCGGGCGCCGCTAAGTGGGGCAGGGAAAAGCTTGGTGCTGGCTTACTGATCAATGGTGACGGCAGTTCGCTCGGCTTTAATGTGAGACCTATCGCAAGAAAACCCACCAACACGATAAAGCCGGCCAAGGGCCAAAAGAAACGATTCACGATGTTGCCCCTTTCAATGCCGTAGAGACGCTATGCCGCTTGCGCTTCAGGCGGTAGCGCCGGTCGCTAATAGCCAGCAATCCGCCCAGCGCCATCAAGATGCAACCCGCCCAGATCCAGTCGACGAAAGGTTTGTAATAGACGCGAATACTCCAAGCGTCGTCGGCAAGCGGTTCGCCCAACGCCACGTACACATGGCGAAGTCCATTGGCATCGATCGCCGCTTCGGTCATCGGCATAGCGGAGGATGCATAGGTTCGCTTCTCCGGATGGAGCAAGCGCAGAACCTTCCCTTCGCGCGACATCTCGATGTCGCCCACTTCGGCGACATAGTTCGGCCCCCGAGCTTTTCGCACGCCCAGGAACTTCAACTCGTAACCACCCGTGCTCACGGTTTGTCCGGGCGCCATGCTTACGTCTTGTTCGGTCTCGTAGCCCATCACAAGCGTGACGCCGGCAACGAACACAGCGATTCCCAGATGCGCCACATGCATACCAAGCCAACTGCGCGGCTGCGCGAGTAAACCACTACGGGTGGCTTGCATGCGCTCGTAAATACCCAGGACTACGGCAGCAGCGATCCATGTAGCCAGCGCTACGCCTAAAGCTACCATCAACGACCAGCGTCCTAGGACAAACGGCACGCCAACACCGACGGCGACGGCCAACACTGCTGGCACATACAATCGTTTCATCATGGCCGGCAGTTTGGCCGACTTCCAGTTAGCAACCGGACCCACGGCCATGAGCAACAAGGCAGGCACCATAAGCGGCACAAAGACGGCGTTAAAGTAGGGCGGGCCCACAGACAGCTTGCCCAAGCCCAGCGCATCAATAAATAAGGGATACAAGGTGCCCAGGATCACGGATCCGGCGGCTACCGCCATCAATACATTATTGGTAAGCAATAGGGATTCGCGGGAGATGAGATCGAACCGACCGCCTAATCCGATTTTGGGCGCCCGCAGCGCATACAGGAATAACGAGGTTCCCACTACCACCGTAAACAGCAACAAGATGAATACGCCCCTGCGTGGATCCGTGGCAAAGGCATGTACGGAGGTCAGCACGCCCGAGCGAACGAGAAACGCGCCGAGCAATGAGAGCGAGAAGGTGCTAATGGCAAGCAGCACCGTCCAGCTCTTGAAACTGTTGCGCTTTTCGGTGACGGCCAATGAGTGGATGAGGGCGGTGCCCACCAGCCAGGGGATAAAGGACGAGTTTTCTACCGGATCCCAAAACCACCAGCCACCCCAGCCTAATTCGTAGTAGGCCCACCAGCTACCCAATGCTATGCCCAAGGTAAGAAAGAGCCATGCCGCTGTCGCCCAGGGCCTGGACCACCGCGCCCATGTCGCGTCGAGTTGGCCGGCAAGAAGGGCTGCAATGGCAAAGGCAAATACCACCGAAAACCCGACATAGCCCATGTACAGCAGCGGGGGGTGGAAAATCAGCCCGACGTCCTGCAACAACGGGTTCAAATCGAGCCCCTCGATCGGAGCGGGCGAAAGGCGCTCAAAAGGATTGGATGTGAGCAAGACAAAGAGCAAGAAGCCGGCTGTCACCAGGCCCAGAACACCGAGTACGCGCGCCACCATTGCGTCGGGCAATTGTCGAGAAAACATACTGACGGCATATGCCCAACCCGTTTGCATGAGCAGCCATAGCAGAAGCGACCCTTCATGCCCGCCCCATACCGCGGCGATACGGTAAGCCAAGGGCAGTTGCGAATTGGCGTTCTGCGCAACATAAGCAACCGAGAAGTCCTTCGTGACAAAGGCCCATGTCAAACTCGAGAAAGCAATAACAATTAAGAAGAACTGGATACCTGCGGCGGGTCGCGCCAAAGCGATCCATGCTGCGTTACCGCGTGCCGCGCCGGGCAGGGTCAAAGCGCCTTGAGCAAGCGCGACGAGCAGCGTCAAAATAAGAGAAAAGTGGCCAAGTTCAGCGATCATTTTGGTTCTTGCCTCGCGGATTGGGTGTTTATCGCTGCCTGATCCAAGGCATGTTGGGCTTCGGGCGGCATATAGTTTTCATCGTGCTTGGCCAGAACTTCGTCGGCACGAAACCAACCACTGCTCTCCAGCTTGCCTTGGGCCACCACACCCTTACCTTCGCTAAACAGGTCAGGCAGTATCCCGGTATAGCGAACTGGTATGGTCTTGGCCGAGTCTGTAACAACAAACCGGACCGTCAGGCCATCGCGTTGCACGCTGGCGGTTTGGACCATGCCACCAATGCGAAAGGTGCGATTCTCGGGTGCCTCTCCCGCACTGACTTGTGTGGGCGTAAAGAAAAACACCAGATTGTCTTGGAAAGCGTTAAGCACCAATGCACTGGCGATCCCTAGCGCGGCCAAGCCACCGCCAATGAGTGCCATCCTCTTATGTCGAGCTTTCATTGAGGCCTTTCCTTTCCAAAGTTAATTCATGTTTTGATTGCAACAAAGCGCCTTGTCGGCGTTGTCGAAGCAGGAACAATTCCACAGCCAGCGCGATAGCACTGACGCCGACCGAACCCCATACGTATTGCGCATAGCCGCCCATTGCAAAAAATTCAGCGGCACTATTCCAGGTCATCGTTTCACCTCGTTCAGTTGCCCAACCCATTCGGCATGTCCTTCACGCTCCAAAATGATGCATCGCACGCGCATCAGGGCGACAGCCACTGTGTACATCCACGCAGCCAAAGCCATGAGCAGCATTCCGACCAGCATGATCGTGGCCATGGAAGGAGCTCGGGTCAGTGATACCGATGCACCTTGGTGCAGGGTGTTCCACCATTGAACCGAAAAATAAATAATGGGAATATTCACGACACCGACAAGCGCAAGCACGGCGCCAGCTTTATCGGCGCGCCGAGGATCATCAATGGCCGACTGCAGCGCCATGAATGCAATGTATAGAAACAGCAAAATCAGTTCAGAGGTCAATCGGGCATCCCATACCCACCACGTCCCCCACATCGGCTTACCCCATAGGGCCCCAGTCCAAAGCGACAGAAAGGTGAACATTGCGCCAGTCGGCGCCAGGGCGCTGGCCATCATGGCCGAGAGCCGACTGTTGAACGCGAGACCCACGGCGGCCCAGAACGCCATGACCACGTAGATGAACATGGACATCCACGAAACCGGTACATGCACAAAAATAATTCGATAGCCTTCGCCTTGTTGGGCATCGGTAGGAGCCATAAAGAACCCCACATAAAGCCCTGCGATTGCCGTCAACACGGCGCCCACCGCGAACCACGGAACCACACTTCCTGCGAGAGGATAAAACGTCCTTGGCGTTGAGTACTTAAACCAGTTGATCATTTCTGCCTATTCCAACGCGATCCGCAGTGCCACGGTAGTGGCCCACGGCGCAAAGAAGCCGGCGAGCACCAGGCCCGCTGCCAATAATGAGAGATGCGACTCGCCGTCCAAGCCAGCGCTAACCGAGCTCACCGCGCCCGCGCCGAAGATAAGCACGGGCACATAAAGCGGCAACACTAATAGCGCGACGAGGACGCCGCCGCCTCGCAAGCCGACAGTCAGACTTGCTCCAATCGCACCGATTAGACTGAGTACCGGGGTACCGATCGCCAGGGACGCCGCCAAAGTGAGTAAGGACGCGGAGGGCAGATCGAACTGCAAAGCCAATAGCGGCGCAAGCAGCACCAGGGGTAGGCCAGAGAGTAGCCAGTGCGCTGTCACTTTGCCGGCCACTAGAAGGCCAAGTGGAGCCGCCCCGAGTACGAGTTGCTCTAGCGTGCCATCGGCGTAGTCCTGTTCGAACAGGCGATTAAGTGAGAGGATGCTTGCCAATAACGCCGCGACCCAAAGGACCCCCGGGGCGATCTGACGCAGCGTGTCGCGCTCTGGCCCGATGCCTAGCGGAAACAAGCTCACTACGATGGCGAAGAAAAAAAGCGGCGTTAACGCATCGGCCTTACGGCGCATGGCAAGGCGCACGTCCCGACGTATCACTGCAGAAAGCGCAGTCAACCCGAATGTGTCGGTCATAGGTTTATCCGTAAGGTACGCGTGGCGCCGGACAAGGGCATGTCCAGGTGACTGGTCCAAACCACGATGCCGCCGTCTCTGAGGTGATCCGAAATCATTCGGAGTACCCATTGGGTAGCTTCGTCGTCCAGTGCCGTCAAAGGCTCATCGAGTATCCAAAGAGGCCGCCGATGTAACAGCAGTCTCGCCAGACTTGCGCGACGCTTCTGACCTTGCGACAGCGTCCGCACCGGCAGATGTTCTCTACCTTGCAAACCACTCTGATGTAAGGCCTCCAGCACCGCTGCATGGCTAATAGGTTTGTTAGCCAGCGCCGTTGCGTAAACCAAATTCTCCGCTGCCGTCAGGTCATCTTTGAGGCCCAGGAGGTGTCCGTAATAACAGAGGTCACGTCGCCACTCATCTGTCTGCTTTTGAAGGGAATTACCCTTCCAGCGGACAGTTCCAGCACTAGGCGGGGTGAGTCCTGCCAATATACGCAGCAGGCTTGTTTTTCCGCTTCCGTTCTGACCTCGCACGAACAGGCTCGCGCCAGCTTCGAGCTCAAAGCTCAGGCTATGAAATAAGCGGCGTTTTCCGCGCACGCAGTCGAGATTGATGGCTTCAAGCACTATCGGTCCCAGCTCCAGCAATAGCTTTAAATGTTGGGCAACGTCGGTGAAGGCCTGGCGCTAGAAGACCGGTAGTCCAGTACATTTGGCGCTAGGCGATTTTGAGATGGCTGGAAGAGGGCGCGCACAGTGAACTGCGTGCGCTTTCACGCCCCGAACGCGGGATCAATCAAGCAAATGAGTTGAGTTAGCGGCGTGCCAGCTTAGGCAAGAGAAAGCCACTGGGGCCGATCGGGCCGCTCTGCGAGCATACCCAAACTTAGCGTTGCCTCTGGAAACGGGGCAGCCAAGTTGGAAACGTGCGGGGGAGGAGTTTCGTGTGAAGAGGAAATGAGGAACGCAGGAGAAGCATGGCATGAATGCTCATAGTGATCCAGCATGCCGGATGTTGGGGCTGATTGCTTCGCCACATCGGTTGAATAGACTTGTTGCTCCGGATTGGTGGGATAACAGGGGTCAATGCAGCCCACCTGTTCTGGCCCACAATACATGCTCACAACCGCCCAGGACGCCTGGAGCGGGACAAGAGCAAGCATCACGATGAGGATAAGTCTATTCAACACGCTCGATATTGTACCGGGTTGGCATAGGTCTCGCAAACGGCTATGGGACCAAAGCTTTCGTGTTCATGCTAACGGACCTAGCCATTAAAACCAATTTCGATTAGATCGCCCATTGGGCGATGATTGCGCTCGCCGCGCGGGCCAGCATTTGCAATTAGTGCATATCGGGCCGTCATTCCCGTCGCCATGAGTGCGCCGCCCAAAACGCCGACTGTACCGCCATCCGTTTCCGCTGCCCTGGCTTTCGCGGCATAAACGGCTTCCTCCCCGCAAGGCGGGTCCCCTCCATATATTCCACGGTCCTGTTCATCAGCCCCGGCCAGCAGTTCAGCACGGCAAGGCGACGAACTCACGGCAACGGCGGCAACCCCGCAGGAACCGTATTACTGCGAACGCCGAAAACCTACGATCAGGCTCGGAATCTTCGGCCCCGGTCAGCAGGAAAACCAACCGGCTTTTGAAGGAACAGGAAAATGGAACACGTTAACCTCAATGCGGCTTTGGGCTATGACAACATGAACGCAGGGCAGACGCTTTATGTGCGTAGCCCGTCAGGCCGATATCATGCCGCGACCGATTCGCACGTGCTGGCTGCCGCGCGGATTGCAGCCGAAAGCTTGATCGGTGATCGGGCTGACATGGGGAACCCTAATGCCGTCAAACGGTATTTTCAGGCCAAATTGTCGGGCATGGGGCATGAAGTTGCCGCTGTGCTGTATCTGAACAGCCAGTTTAAGGTGATCCGTTACATGGAAATGAGTCACGGAACGTTGACGCAGGCCAGCGTATACCCTCGTGAGATCGTGAAAACGGCGCTTCGCCTGGATGCGGCTGCAATCATCATGTCGCATAACCACCCGAGCGGCATACCTGAGCCCAGCGAGGCCGATCTGGCACTGACGCGGCACTTAAAACATGCTTTGGCGCTGGTTGATGTTCGTTTGTTGGATCACATCATCGTGACCGGGCAGAACACCACTTCGTTAGCGGAACGAGGTCAGGTGTAAGCCTGGAGCAGGGCGGGTGTGAGCCCGCCTGTACAGGTAGACGCCGCGTGCTGCGGCGCAGATTGGACTTGTGCTGTCGCCCAAGTAGTTTTCCTCTTTCTTCCTTCTCAACAAAAGCAGCCCATCCCGGTGTACCGGGATGGGCGTAGCGGCTTGCTGGCGCAAGCTGGATACAGCTGCGTAACTGCCTTCAATTTAGATCACCGCCTCGGTGATGGTGGCGCTCACCGCGCGGGCTGCTGCCGGGTTGTGTGTGGTGACACCGCAAGCCTGGTCCTGAGGGTTCCATCGCCCTAAAACGCCGACTGTATCACTACGTTCCGGCGCTTCAAGGGGGTGTTCATAAAACCCGCTACGCGACTTTTACAAATCTTCCCCCTTTCCGCTAGTCACTGCCTGATTCAGCACGGCAAGGGCGATGGAACTCACAGGACTGGCGGCAAAACGCGATGGAACCAACACACAACCAGGCAGCAAAAACCTACAAACGGGCTCAAGAATCTTCAGGCCCGGTCAGCAATGACATCACAACCGCGCCACTGCGCACTTTTTGAAGGAAAGCGACATGAACCACTACGAAGCAAAGCAGGCAGATCGTAAGGCCAGGCTAGAGGCCAGGGCAGTGCAGGCCGAGGCACAGGCGGCAACCACCTATGACCGCGCAAAGCAAATGGGTGAAGCGATTCCGTTCGGACAGCCGATCCTAGTTGGCCACCATAGCGAAGGCCGAGACCGCAATTACCGGCAGCGGATCCATAACACGTACGGCAAAGCCTTTGATCTGCAAAAGAAGGCTGACCATTATGTGAAGAAGGCGGCTGCTGTAGGCGATGGGGGAGTATCCAGCGATGACCCGGATGCAATAGCAAAACTCATGCGCCAGGTAGAGCAACTCACAGCGCATCAGGAGCATATGAAGAAGATCAACCAGATGATCCGTAAGCATAAGGGAGATTCAGAGGGCCAACGGCGTGCTTTGGTTGAGCTTGGGTACTCGGAAGAAAGCGCACAGAAGCTGATCACACCGGACTATGCCGGGCGTTTAGGCTTCCCAGCTTATGCGTTGACTAACAATAACGCGAATATTCGCCGTATTCAGCAACGAATCAAACAATTACAGGCCAACCAGGAGCGTGAGCCAATACGCATACAGGGGACGGGGTATGCATACGCTGAAGACGTGGAAGAGAATCGTGTGATGTTTATGTTCGAAGGTAAACCGGAAAAAGCCACCCGTGAAATTCTAAAACGCCATGGTTTTCGGTGGAGCCCAACCCGTGGCGCGTGGGTGCGTCAATTGAACAACGCCGCCATTTGGCAGGCAAAAGCCGTCATGCAGCTTTTGAACGGCTCGACCGATAACTAAACCGAAGCCCCAGGCCGCTTTATCGGCCTGGGAAATTTGTCGGCCAGCACGCCGAACCACTACCAGGAGCAACAACATGGCATCAGTCAACAAAGTCATCATTATCGGCAACTTGGGCCGTGGTCCAGAGATCCGCTATAGCGCGGATGGAGTCGGGATCTGCACCATTTCCGTTGCAACATCGACAAACTGGAAAGACAAGGCGACAGGCGAGAAACGAGAAGAAACCGAATGGCATCGGATTGTGTTCTATAACCGCTTGGCAGAAATCGCCGGAGAATACTTGCGCCAGGGTAGTGCGGTCTATATAGAAGGGCGCTTGAAAACCAGAAAATGGCAGGATAAGGAAACTGGCGCTGACCGCTACAGTACCGAGATCGTAGCCGAGGAAATGCAGATGCTCGGGGGCCGTGGTGCAGACGGCCAGGCCCCTTCAGCTAAGCCTGCAGCCCGTAAGGCGGCAGCAGCCCCTGCATCTACGGCTGGTGGTGCTGTCGTGGCCGATGATATTCCGTTCAATCTGGCAGGTGCAGGACGCAGCTGGCTTTGCATGTAAGAAGGACTGCCCCGGCTTTTGCTGGGGCATCCATTAAGACGGGAGAACAGAATGCCAGCCGAACCACGAAACGATTGGGAAAGCGCTGTATATGATTTGCTCAGTGAGCAGGGCAACATGACATGGTCAGATGCTCAGGCGATGATAGAGGCACAGGAAGTACAGAGTGACGACGTCCTGGCGTCTGCCTGGGACGACGGAATGACAGTGTCTCAGACCGTAAAGCTATCGTTAAAAATGTCGGAGTAGCTACCACAGCGCCTGTTGGGTGATGGCGTTTGCACCGCCCAGCGAAGGCACCTCGACAGGCTTGGCATCGAAAATATCTTCCGGTGCCAAGCGCAAGAGGCTGCTAGCCTCCTCGACTGAGCCTGTCAGCCAACAATCGACATCACTCACTCCGATTGGAATGACTGAGCGCTTGTCTTGGGCAGTGGCTGACTTCGTCGGGTCAGGCTTGTGCATCCGACGCATCAACGGATGTGCATCGGCGTTGATCGTGAGCATCGTGTAGCTTTCCAATACTTCGCCCGTTGCCGGATCGGTCCAGGTGTTCCACAGACCAGCCAAGCCCCAAGGGGCACCGTCTGACCGTCGGAATTGCCACCACACGTTGCGGCCAGTTTCCCAGCAAGGCTCGTCGAAAGACATCGCCGGGATAATACAGCGTTGGCCGAGCTGCCAGGGTTGGCGATAGCTTGCCTTGCTGGTCAACTCTTCTGAACGAGCGTTATTTGTCTGATATGGCAGCTTCGCCGACTTGGCAAAGTGCGGAATAAGCGCCCACTGGCCGACTACCAGATCACGCCCGATATCGTGTGCCCGGACAAATGGGCCGGCGGCACGAGGGTGAACGGCAGCCTCCCACCATCGAGGCTGGTTCCGGTTTCCAATATGCCAAAACCTCTCAATTTCGGCCCGGCTCGGTGTCACATAGCGATTGCACATGCTTTATTGTGACAGAACCCATGCCTCGGATATCAACTGAGCAAGTTTGGTGTCCCATCTTCGATGGGTCCCTGACTGATGACGTTGCCAGATCTTCGATCTGGCTGGCACTTATAAATCCCCCAATTCGCTGTCGCTCATTTGTGGCCTTAAAAGTGCCACACAAGACGCACCCCTGACGGGGTGAGGAAGGATCTTATTTATCAAATGCTTGCAGGAAAACGGTCACGTGCGCCGTCGTAGGACAGACAGAGCAACAAACTGGTGTAAGGCTTTGATATGGCGGGGAGGGTTGAGGCTACGGTCGTGGCCTTCTGGTGCGTAGACGGGGTGGCGACCATATGGCCCCAACACTATGACTACAAATCGACAGCTTTCCTTCTGCACTGTGACAGCATCAAAGCTGCATGAGCGCCACGCCATGATTGCATATGGGCTGTGATGGGATTACATGATCGCCGCAATAGATCTACTAGAGGGCTGCGTCCTGGGACTGAGCGCGTTCCATCAATTCTTCTGGACAGATTCATTACGACGTATGGGCAGGCGGGATAACGTGTAGGCGGTCATCGAACACCTCCTTTTCCTCACCCGGCGCAGCAGGACAAGCGCGATACGTCCTTGCTGAAAGTCTGCGCCGCGAGTTTCAGCCCTTCGACCATCGTGAGATACGGGAACAACTGGTCGGCCAGCTCCTGCACGGTCATCCGGTGGCGGATCGCCAACGCGGCCGTCTGGATCAGTTCGCCCGCTTCTGGAGCCACCGCCTGCACCCCGATCAACCGCCCCGAGCCGGCCTCCACCACAAGCTTGATGAAGCCGCGCGTGTCGAAGTTGGCGAGCGCACGCGGCACGTTGTCGAGGGTGAGTGTGCGGCTGTCGGTCTCGATACCGTGGTGGTGCGCTTGCGCCTCGCTGTAGCCCACAGTCGCCACCTGCGGATCGGTGAACACCACCGTTGGCATCGTCGTCAGGTCCAGCTCAGCATTGCCGCCGATCATGTTGACCGCTGCGCGCGTGCCGGCCGCCGCCGCTACATAGACGAACTGCGGCTGGTCGGTGCAGTCGCCGGCCGCATAGATGTGCGGCGCGCTGGTGCGCATGGTGCGGTCGATGACGATGGCCCCTTGCGTGTTCACCTCGATGCCCGTCGCTTCGAGGTTCAAGTTGCCGGTGTTCGGTGCGCGACCCGTGGCGATGAGCAGCTTGTCGGCGTGCAACTCACCATGCCCGGTGGTAAGCACGAATTCCCCGTCCGCGTAGGCGACCTGGCTCGCCTGGGTGTGCTCCAGCACCTCGATGCCCTCGGCACGGAAGGCGTTTGCTAAGGCTTCGCCAATGGCCGGGTCTTCGCGGAAGAATAGCGTGCTGCGCGCCAGAATCGTGACCTGGCTGCCTAGTCGTGCAAAGGCTTGTGCTAACTCCACCGCCACCACCGACGAGCCGATGACGGCCAACCGCTCGGGGATCGTATCGCTCGCCAGCGCCTCGGTAGACGTCCAGTACGGCGTGTCCTTCAAGCGGGGGATCGGCGGGATCGCTGGACCCGCGCCGGTAGCGATCAGGCAACTGTCGAAGGTCACTTCGCGCGTGCTGCCGTCATCGGTTGCCACGGTTAGTGTACGCCCGTCCTTGAACCGAGCTTCGCCCGCTAGCTGCGTGATGGCCGGGGTGCTCGCTAGGATGCCTTCGTACTTGGCGTGGCGCAGTTCTTCGACTCGGCCTTGTTGCTGGGCCAGTAGACGCTCGCGCAGTACGGCAGGCGCTACGGCAGGCAGACCTTCATCGAATGGGCTTTCGCGACGCAGGTGGGCGATATGCGCGGCCCGGATCATGATCTTGGAGGGCACGCAGCCCACATTGACGCAGGTGCCGCCAATGGTGCCGCGCTCGATCAGCGTCACGCGCGCCCCACGCTCCACAGCTTTCAATGCTGCCGCCATCGCCGCGCCGCCGCTGCCGATTACGGTCACGTGCAGTGCTTGCTCACTGCCTTCATGCTTCGTTTCTCCACCGAGCCGGCCCAGCGCCTTGTTCAGCAGGCCGGTAGGCTTGTTCGGCATATCGGCAATCCGTGCGCGATAGCCGAGCGTGGCCACTGCGCCAACCAGCGTGGCCACGCTCACGCCTGCGTCCGCCTCAATGTCGGCTTGCCGTTGCGCATAGGACACCGAGGCCGAGCGTACGCCGGACACGTTCTTCAAAGCCTCCTGGACGTGCTCGGCGCATGACGTGCAGGCCATGCCTTCGATGTGAAGAGATGCGGTTTCGGTCATAGCCATCCCTACTGTTTGGCGCTGGAGGGATAGCCAGCGTCCTTGGTCGCTTCAACCAGAGCCTGTACGTTGGTCTTGCTGTCATCATAGGTGACACTGACTAGCTTGTGCGCCTCGTCGATGCCAATCTTCTCCACGCCAGGTATGCGGTTGAGTGCAGTGCGCACAGTGATCGGGCAAGCGCCGCATGTCATGCCTGGAATGGACAGCGTTACCAACTTATCGGCCGCCCAAGCCGGGGAGGAAAGCGCAGTGGCAATGGCGAACAGGACAGTGAGTTTTCTCATGAGGATTTCCTTTCAATAGAACAGCGGCAGGACGTAGGGGAAAACGAGGGCCACCAGGACCAGGGTGGACACGATCCAGAAAATCACCTTGTAGGCTGTCCGGACTTGGGGTGAGGCGCAAACGTCGCCGGGCTTGCAGGCATGGGGCGGTCGGAAGATGCTGCGCCCGGCGAAGAACAGCGCGATGAGCGCTACGACGATGAAGATTGGCCGGTACGGCTCCAGCACGGTCAGGTTGCCAATCCATGCGCCCGAGAAGCCGAGAGCGACCAAGACGAGCGGGCCGAGGCAGCACGTTGAGGCCAAGATGGTCGCGAGACCGCCAGCGGCCAACGCGCCGCGACCGCTCTTGGGTTCCGACATAAGGTTTTCCTTCCGAGTCTTCGCTTGATGCTGTAATGTTACTTCCGTAGTCAACTACGGAGTCAAGGCCGTGCAGAGCGCTCAAGAGAATCTAACCATTGGTGCCTTCGCCAAGGCAGCCGGGGTCAATGTAGAGACAATCCGCTTTTATCAACGCAAGGGTTTGCTGTCCCAGCCAGAGCGGCCTTATGGGAGGATCCGCCGCTACGGGCAGGCGGACGTGGCGCGGGTGACGTTCGTGAAATCAGCCCAGCGCTTAGGATTCAGCCTGGATGAGGTTGGCCAGCTCCTGAAACTGGAGGATGGCACCCATTGCAGCGAGGCGGCCGAACTGGCCGCCCACCGGCTGGCCGATGTGCGCGCACGCATGGCGGACCTCACGCGAATGGAAGCAGCGCTGTCGAAGTTAGTGAGCGAGTGCAGTGCGCACCACGGCAATGTTTCCTGCCCGTTGATTGCAGCGTTGCACTGCTGCTAGGTCAAAGCTGTCGCGCGCCTTAGCGTACGATTTTTTTTTCGATTTCTGAGACGCCTCCAGATAGGGCACAGGTGCCTGAACTGATGGGCGATCTTGGAAATCATGCAATGTCCAACTCGGATTCCGCTTTCAGGGGCGCTGTGCCAAGCTCGTTCTTTCCTTGCTCCAGCTCATGTGCCGCCATCTGCTGCAGGTCATGAGCTAAGCCTTTATATGTCAGGCGATCCACGCGTTGGGGCAGCTTGGATGCATCATCTGTAAATGCCACAATTTCGTGCCGCTCACGAGAAATGCTGACATAGTAGGTGTCCTGGGCGGTCGTGCGGCTGAAACTTTCAGCGTTGTAAAGCACCCGGTCGCAGGTCAAACCCTGGGCGCTATGCGCGGTGGTGGTGTACGCATAGTCCATGTGTAGCGGTCGATCTGTGGATAGCTGCACGCGGCGACCGTTGGTTTCGATGGTGACGCTGCTTGCATCAATCGCCGCGACTTTCGCCAATTGGCCGTTGACTAGGTCGTTCTGGGCATCGTTGCGTGTGATGCGGACATGGTCGCCCACAGACAGCTCTGCCCGGCTCAGGTGGTAGACCGATAGCTTGGACATGGTTTTCGGGATGATCTCTATGGGTTCGGCATGGGTTGGGCTGGGCTTGAGCGGTTCCACGGTGATGCGGTCATGGCGCGTGCTGCTGGTGACACTGTACAGCTCGCCGCGTTTCAGACCGCACTGGTAATCCCGTTCCGGAACGACAATGTCGCCAACGGTGTAATACCGGGCGACACTGCGCTCTGCGCGAGTGGTGTCATGGCGAGTCAGCAGTTGGCATCGGTACCCTTTTCCTTCCAGGCCGAGCAGGGCGTGGATCCGTTCATTGATGGCTACGCGAGACGAGTTGGTTCCAGTCACCACGATGGTGCCCGCTTGGTCTGCCGCTGGAAGCTGTACATAGGCTTGGGCAATAGCTTCATATCGTGCGGAACTGTCCCGGCTTTTGTGGCCATGCTCGTCAGTAGTGAATTGATCCGGGATGCTAAGCACCTGATCTAGGAGCGGTAGGGATCGGCTGGCTTGGCCTTCGGCGGCGAGCTGCACTGCTTGGCGTAGCCGTTCAGAGCGTTGTCGCTGGATGTCCGCCATCAATACGGTTTTCATGCCGCTTTCCTGAAGCATGGCAAACGCGCGGCCTGCCTCGATGGCCTTGGTCTGGGCGGTGTCGCCCAGCAAGACTACTTTAGCGCCTGTTGGTTGAATGAGTGCCAGCAGCTTGTCCACCTGGCGCACGGGCACGACCCCAGCTTCGTCAATCACTACGACGGTTTTCGGCCCCAGGGTGTTGATGAAGGGGCGTTTGTCAGACGCAGAAAGTACCGATGCAATCGTGTTGGCCGGTATGCCATCTTCGCGCAGATTACGAACCATGTTCCCGTAGGGGGCTAGGGATGCCATGGCATGACCCTGTTGTTGCAGGATGGCTTGTGCATTTTGCAGAGCGAAGGATTTACCCGTGCCAGCCAGGCCCTGGATACCGGTGATTTGATCGGAGCCGGTCGTGATCAACATGACGGCCTCGCGCTGGCCTGGCGTCAGGCGTGTGTCCAGGCTGCTTTCGGCACTGGTGTCGGTAATTGTGGCGTGCCAGGCACAGCGGCCAGCATGTTCGGCGGCCATTATTCTGAATTCAACCTCAAAGGCCTTTCGGGTTGCATAGCGTGGGCTTTCCATCAACAGGCGTCCTTCGGCAATGGCCTGATCAACTAGTTGCAGGGCGGTGTCCTGAGGCAGGCCGCGCAGACGTATGACTTCTGCAGCCCAGCCTTCGCGCGTCAAAGGAAGGTCTTGCATGTCTAGAGTGCTGCGGTAGTGCGGTGCTTCCCGGATCAATGCGCCGGACGCCACACGTTCCTGGATCGCTGCCTGAATGGCTGTGATATCCGTATGGCCACCGGCATGGCGAACGGCGTTTTGCAGCAAATCCGCCAGAGGCATGACGGATTCCCTTTCGGCCAGATGTTGGATCGACCAGTTCAGTGAGGCTTGAGCCACCAAATCGGATCGATGCTCCAATTCCTGTGTCGGCTGGATATCCGCTTGTTGGTTGGCATGGTCAAACTGCATCCCGATAGCTGTAGCGGCGTCACGCCATTGCCGATACAGTTCCGTTCGATTGAGTTCCTGTGTCTTCGCCTGGCGGTGGGCTAGAGTGATGCCTTGACGTAGGGCGTGAGGGGCGGCTTCACGACTGGTGCCACGTGCAGATAGTTCAGCCGTGATGCCGGCGCTGCGTTTACTGAAAAACTCGATCTGCTCACGGCTGATATGGGCCAGTTCGATATGGCTTTTTTCATGGCGAACCGCGTACCCCAGCGCACGGACATTGCGTTCCAGTTCCGCCTGGTAGATCGAGTCCGTCACGCGCAGCAGCTTGAAGATTTCTTCATTGGACAACGCTACCCAACTGCCGTCGACCCGCTGAGTCAAATTCATCAGTAGGGCGTGAATGTGCAGATGAGGATCGGGGGCAGCGCCTTCGGTGGGGCGTGCGGTTTCGTGGCGGAACTTGGCAATAATGAGATTGCCTGTGTGTTCTACCCTTGACTTGCCGTTTTCCTTGCGACGGCCCATGGTTAGGTGCTGTTCGACATAGACGAGAGCCGAGGCGACCGCTTTATCGTTGGCGTGAATCAGGCGTTCGTCGCCACCGATCAAGGCCTGCAGGGTGATGCTTTTAGGTGCGCCGAAGGTCAGATCGAGGGCGGCGCGAGCTTTGGCATCTTTGCGGATTGACCTGCCGGCTGCGACGCCACGGCCAAAATCGCCCTGCAGCATGGCTTTGAAGCGTTGAGGGTCGATTTCACCGATGGCCCCCAGACGTCGAGCGCCTTCGCCTTGCCACGTGGCGGCGTTGCCGTCACGGCTGTAGTAATCATCGGCTTGATCGGCGTAGTAGTGGGTTGCAAGGGACGCGCGGGCGCGATAGATCTGGCTGTGCGAGATCATGTGAGCTCCAGGCAAGGGTGGTGGCGAGAAATTGGCCAGCAGGGCACTAACCCTTACCAGTGCTAGCTCTTGAAGGTAAGGAGGAAGGGTTTACACAAGTTTATCCACAGATTATGTGGATAAGTGGCGGGGCAACTAATCGTGATCGATTAGTCCATTAGATGGTGTTGTTGTGGAAGTAGCAGCATTTAGCACTCTTCCCGACTCTTGAAACGCCATCGCAGTCGCCCCAAACTCCCTGAACGGCAACCTCACCCTCGCAATCGGAAAATCCCCTGCCAAGGCAACATACCCGCCCAGCGACGGCAGTGCCTGTATCTGTGCAGCGGTCACCACGTCTTCTGTCGTCCGATCCATGTTGTCCGACGTATTCCGATGATCCACACTGCGACTGATGCTGTACTTAGGCCGTTCGACCTCGTGCTTTCCGAGGCTTTCACTCATATCCTTTGCCGTTTGCGGGTCGGTACGGGAGCCGCCCAGCACAGCCAGGTTGCGAAAGCTCGCCCGGATAGTGGTGGACATGGTGCGCCCGTAGATATGTTCCAACTGCGACGTACTCTGCAAACCCGCCACAATACGCAGGCCATTTTTCCGACCCTTGGTCAGGCCCGCTTCCAGTGACGGCAGGGCTTCCAGGCTAGCCAGCTCATCAATGAACAACCACCAGCGTCGGTGGGTGCCTTCAGGCATGGATAAGATGGACGTAATGAACACGTCAGCCCATGACGACACCAGCGGCTTCATGGAACTCATCATGTCTTCGCGCCAGTTGATGTATAGGTTTCCACCGTCAGGCTTAGCCAACCAGTCTCGAATGGAGAACCGCCCAGGCTTCATGCCGGTGTGCTCGGACAGCTTGTTCGATAGCACGAAGCGGGCAGAAGACAGGGCTTTGCTGGCTTCGCTGGAGCCAACAAAAAGGGATTCGGCCAGCGTGCCTTCCAAGAATTGCTTCAAGACCTTGGGGTCTTCGATGGTACATAGCCGGAACAGATCCATGACACTTGCCCCGTCGCCCTGCAGCTGGTGGAGTTTCTTGGCAGTCTCGCGTAACAGCAGGCGACCGAAGTCGTTCCATTCTTCGGCGTTCTTATCCTGGCTCATGGGAACCATGGAATGGGCCAGCCGCTTCCAGTCGTAGTCGGCACGAACTTCATTGAAGAACGACCAACCCTGGCTGCGGGCATCGTAGGGGTTGAGGATCACGTCATTAGGCTGCCAAAACTTGCTCAGTAGGTCGCCATTGGGGTCGATCACGATCATCCGATCGTTGCGCTCTGGCGTTCGGCCGGGCAAGCGGTTGTTCATGCTGTGCCTTGAGCGATTCAGCACAGAAGCGGCCATGTTGCGCAACAACACCGATTTACCGGAACCTGTAGCGCCGCTGATGAGCAAATGCAGGTTCTCGTTGGCGGTCGGCATAGGGATGCCGCCCACGTCGATCTGCTGTTTGCCGCGCTCTGCGCACTGGCGTGCTAGGCTTTTTGCCGAGGTGGTTCGGGTGCCACGCACAAAGCGCTTGTAGGCAGCTCCCTCAAATCCTTCAGTTTTGGCGGTGCGCCCGATAATCAGGATGAGCATGAGCGACAGGGCCAGGCCGACGCCAAGCGCTCCGTAGAGCAAGGGATATTGAGGCGTCAAAACGACGAAATGCCGGAAGGTTCGGGCATTCCAGTCTCGCCAGTGCATGCGGCTGCCCCAGGTGGCAGCGGCCATCCAGGCACCAGTAGGGAGGAGGGCCAAAGAGAAGGCGGCGATGCGCCGCCGGGTAATGGGCGAGATTAGGGTGGACATAAGTGCCGATCCTCAAGAAATCAAAATCTGGCCCAGAGTCAGGCCAGCCAGTAAGCCTCCTAAAATGCCGGCTGCGCCGCCCACGACCAAGGCAATGAGTGCCATGCGACGTGCGGATCGGTGGGCGATGCTGGCGTACTGGGCGGCATCCCGGGACAACTGATTCAGCCGGCTGTCGGTGTCATCCAGCATGGTCTGGATGGCGTGCTGGGCCTGCTGATTGATGGGTTTGGCTGCCGCTTCCATCGTGGCGGTGAGATGGCGGCCAAGTTGCTGAGGCAAGACTTGCTGCGCTTCGCCCATGGACTGCATCTGCTTCTGGACCGCATCCAGACTTTGTGTGGCGCTTTCCAGTCGGTCCACGAGGCCTGCGACTTCACCCAATGCCTCGTGGTACAGCAAATCCAGCTTGGTACGCGCGCCACTGGAATTCGAGTGTGATTCCATAGTGGCCAGCTCAGGAAAACAGCGCGGTGAAAGCTGCGTTCATTTGCCGGTCCACTGGCTTGGCCAGCGCACGCAGGGCGTGTCGGTTGCTCAACTGCGAAATGCGAACATGGTCTTCAGGATCGGCAGCGCGAAGCAGGGCGCGGTAGTCCGTCTGGTCAGCCAGTACGTCGGCAATCGTGGTGCGTTGGTCTGCGAGCAACTCGAAGACTTCGTTTTCGTAAATGGCGGCCCGGGGGTTGGCCTGCACTTCACCTGTTTTGGCGGCATAGGCCAGGATCGAGGGAAATTCATCCTGCACGCTGGTATCGACACGATTGAAAAGGATCCGCACCCGCTCTGGATCGACGCCCAGTTCAGCCAGGGCTGCCACGGTTTTGATGGTCTCGCGCTGGGCCTTGCCGGTATTGATGACAGGCAGTACGAAGTAATTCATTTCCTCGTGCGCGCCTTCGTAGCGCATCATGTGCGTCAGAAAATCCTCGATGTTGCTGGCGCCCACATCGACAATCGCATCGTCGCGGGTGAGTAGTTCCCGGAACAGTCGGCCAAAGTGTTCCCCGCGTAGCTGATCGACATTCAGGCCCAGGTCAGCGCCCGTTTCGTTGGTGGATTCCACTGCAAAAATCTGTGCGCTGTTCATACGTGGCGCCAGAAGGTGAGAGGCGGCAACTGTCTTGCCAACGGAGCCGGTGTAGTTCAGGACGGCGACTTTCATGGTTCATTCCTTTTGGTGGGGTTGCTGTCAGCAGGTTGAGTACGATTGGCCAAGCCCTCACGGCGCAAAGCCTCCAGGTCTATCTGCATGTCGCGAATCTTGCGCAAATCGCCGGGTGTCTGAATGTCGCGCGGTCGGCCCTGGATAGCATCAAGTGCCGGAGGATGTGAGGGTGGTTTCACTGCAGAGACTGGAGGCCTGGCTGCTGGTCGCTGGGCTTTGCGCCAGCGGTACAGCGTGATGGCGTAGGTGCTGCGTTGTACAGTCAGGCCTGCGGCGGCCAGATCATCCAGCACGGCAGCATGTGGGACGCCGGTAGCCAGCTCAGTTTCGATCAAGGGAAACAGGGCGCGCAGCTGCGCAGCGATGCTGATGCGAGGATCCAGGGCCGCAAGTGTGGTTCGGTAGCGCGTTACGGATGGAGATTCATTCATGGTTTTCCAGGAGTTGGGGTGAACACGGTGTCGCTCAGCGCGACAGCTCGAGAAAGACCTTGGCCTGTTTGCCTGCCAGCCAGGTGCAGCCTGCAGCAAGCGCTTCGTCATAGGCAGATTGTTCGTCAGCGAACCGAACCGACTTGCCTTGTGCGGAGAACTGTCCGCCGCCGACTTCCTGACCGTCATCGAGCAGGCGCAGGGTGTAGGCGCCGATCTCGGAGTGGTGGGGGATGATCTCGAAGGAGAACCGCCGCGAAGCCTGAGTCGCTTCAGTATGAAATTGCCTGGCCACCTCGCAGAGGCGGGCCGCCCAGTCCGGACCGATGCGATCCAAGGCTTCAGCGATGCTGTAGCCTCGCTCACGGAGCCAGTCGCTGCGATCCAGCGCAAGGGCAGCCGTCAGGGCTTCGCCCAGGCTCATAGTGCCAATGCCGTAGTGAGCGGCTTGCTGAACGATGTCGAGCATGCGGGTGTCGATGTTCGCGTGCATGAAGTCTCCTTTGCCCTATGGCTTGAAGGGCAGTGATGGGGATGAAAGAGGGAAGTGCCCGAAAGGGCGGATGTGGTCCGTTGCTGACCGATGCAGCCGCTGTGCGGCTGCCCAGCGTGATGATATAAGACGGTCTGAGCCGTGCAGGCGGGGGCGGTGCATATCGGGCAGGCCGACTTATTCACAGGCCTGGTTGGTAGAAGTAAGGTAGAAATAAGGTAGAAGGCGTATCGATGGCTGGAAAGGACCTGTTTACGCGGGTTTCCAGAAATTATTTGCGATGCTATGACGATAAAGCGCGATGCTGTGACGAGAAGCCGCGATCTTATGACGACGTCGGTGCGATGCTATGACGACGGTAAGAACCACTTATCCACAACCTGTAAAAGACCCTGGAATCGGATGTTTCTGTAAGTCGGGCGCGATGTTATGACGATTGGAAATCTAGCGATCCAGACGTATCCAGACGGCTTGCTCGTGGCCCCGGGTGGCGGTTTCTATGCGTGGCTTTGTAATGACCTCCAGTTCTTCCAATTCCGTCAGGCTGCGCTCCAAACTCGTCCGAAAATCACGCATGCGACCGGTGTATTGGGCGCGCTGCTTGAGAATGTCCAGGCTGTACTTTTGCTGGATGTCGGCGGATGTGCCGATCAGGCGCTGCAGGCTTTTGGACAGGTCGTGTCGCATTTGCAGGCGCTTGGCCCAGTCCACCAGGGCATATTCCCGATTGCCGAAGATTTGTGCCCAACGAGGATCGGCGTACAGGGTATAGCTTCCGGTTGGTTCGTGGTAATCAAAGCCGCCCAGCATGGCGAGGACTCGGGTAGAAGGATGTCTGCCGTAGCTGTATTTGACTGAGCCATCCTTTCTGCGGGCCTCAATGCATAGGGTGAAGCGGGCCAAGTCTTTCATGCCTTCATGCAGCCATTCATAGGCGCTGCCACCTGTGGGTCTGCCCATGCCGCGCAGGAAATCCGCTCGGTTGATAACTGGCGCTTCGCCCAACAGGGCCGTGGTCTGCAAGTACATGGCGTGCATCCAGATGTCGGCGTGGTCTTCGCTCAACTGCTTGCCGGATCCTTTAAGCAGGATGTTGCTGCCTTCCAGAAAAACGGTGTCATCGTGCAGAGTGCGCCAGCCCCGACGAACCGGCGCAAAAATGGCGCTTCGGGCGATGTAGTTGGGGATGGCTCTGGCCGTTTCATTGATACCCGGCAGCATGAATGGGGTCGGGGTTGAGGCCTGCTTTTCTGCGGCGGCGGCCAAGGCCTGGGTAGCCTTTTGCTGAGCCCGTTGCATAGCTGCTGACAGGCGCAGTAGATTAGTGGCCTGGTGAAACGGCAGGCGTGTGGATGAGGTCATGGGTAAAGCTCCAGACGAGCCCATACAAGGCCTGCCCGGAACGTGTGCAGCGCCTCACACGGGGTTCAGGGGTAGATGCGACCGGGCAAAGCGATGGCTGGCCGCAAGGATGAATATGGATGCCCGTCAGGGCGTAGTTAGCTGCGGTTCAGCCGTTGACTTGTCGCCTGGGTTCAAACCAAAGTTCTTTAAGCCGAAACCGCTCGAAATGCAACACGATGTCTACGGTCTGACGTAGAAAGGCCTGGATGGTTGGCAGATCGAGGTTGCCGCCCGTGGGTGATTGCTTGATGAGCATCGCCAGGCGGTCAAAGGTATCGGCGGCCCCATTGGCGTGCGTGGTGGTGACTGACCCCGGATGGCCGGTATTCAACGCCGCCAAGTAATCCCAGGTTTCAGGGCCGCGCAGTTCGGCAAGGAATATCCGGTCTGGCGACAAGCGCATGCAGGCGGCCAGGCTTTCGGTGGCTGACACGCGACCGCGTGTGCCGCCATACATCAGATGAATACGGTTTTTGTGCCGAGGCAGAATGAGTTCATGAACGTCCTCAATGGTGACCAGGCGTTCATCGACGGGCACCCGGTCGATCAGCGATCTCGCAAAGGTGGTTTTGCCGGATCCTGTTGCGCCGGAGATGACCAGATTCTTGCGGGCCTGAATGGCTGCGAGAAGAAATCCGCGAATGTCACCTGCATCCTTCAGGGCCATCAGTTCTTGATCTGTTTTCGAAAGACCGTCCGAAGTATATTGGGCGGCGGCGTCGTGAGTGGCCTCAAAAGCGCCTTGAGCGTGCAACTCCTCCAGGGAAAGAGCCACCTGGGCGTGCTTGCGGATATTGATGGCCAGCGTGCCGTCAATGCAGGCGGGGGGCAGCACAATCTGGCCGCGCTCACCGTCGGGCAGGACAACAGATTGAATCGGACCGCGCGCCATGTGGTTATACGCTGCTAGCGCGGTGGCCAGAGCTTCCAGGTGCGGGTAGGAAAGCTGAAGGCATTCGTGAAGCTGCCAGGCACCGCGTGTACGGGTGTAAATCTCACCGGCCCGCACGATGGCAATTTCAGTGACGCTAGGGTCTTCCAGGTGTTTGGACAAGGGCCGTAGAAAGGTGCGAACGGCAATGGATCGATCAAAGGGAATCGGTTCAGGGGATGGGTTCAAGCTCATAGACGTGGCTGAAATCCAGATCGCGGGCGACCATGATGCCGATACGCTCGCCCTGGTTCTTGTAAAGAGTGGGAGGAATGTCCAGGGACTTTTCCAATATCTTTGCAACCGCTTCTTGTCCGCCTTCGGCGGTGTTGTCAAAGCGGATGTTGTTGCTGCCCGATTGCCCTTGATTGGATGCCCAGTTACCGAAGTCGCCCACCAGAGAAAGAAGGATGGCGTTGCCAAAGCGTTCCCAGAAGTGGTTGTCGATATGTCCGCCCAATCCCGCTTCGCCCAGCGGGCCTGTACCGGGCGAACTCAAATTCACGATGACGCCGGTAGGCGTTTCCAGCCGGTTCCATGTCACAAAGGCGCGGGCCTGGCCCTGCTGTATGCCTCCAGACTGATAACCCGTGAATTTGGTGCCGGCATCAATGAGCTTGACCTTGCCGTTGGCGCTCATGACATCGTGCGTGGCCAGACACGTCAGAAGCCCGGACTGGGTGCTGACCAGTTTTGTCTGCAGGGTGCAGTCGATCATGGTGCCTTGCGTGAGAAGGAAGTTGCGGTCACCCAGTTGCCCAGCCACTGATGGGGCCAGCTCCAGCGGTCGCAGCTTGTCGGCCAGAGGGCCAGCATCGCTATAAGGGCCTTGGGGGCCATTTGACTGGCTTGGGGTTGTGCCGCTTGCGTCTGCACCACCGGCCTGTAGCGGACTGGCCAGCCGACGCTGGGTAAGTTCGTCGACAGGAGGCGGGGCTGCGGGCATGGGTGGCGAGATGTTGTAGCTGGGCACCACCGTTGGCTCGGGCGTCGGAGGCGGCAGTGCTGGAGGTGGCGTGGGGCGCTCTACCTTGGGAGCTTTGAGGCGATTGGTGATGCCGCTTTGATCGGCTTCCAGGCCGTTATCGGCTTTTGCTGCTGACTCGCGGCTCCAGACCTTCATGAGCACACCGACAGCCACTGCCACAGCGATCAGGATGGTGAGCCACAGAAATGCGCGGGCACCGCGCGGGGCGCTGCGCCCGGTTGCTTCCAGGTTCAGCGTTTCCCTTTCCAGGTTCGCGTCTTTTGGATTCCCCTCTTGCGAGGCTCGTACCTGTGCCTGGTCTTGTTCCTTTTCCGTCATGGGGAATTCCTTTCTTGCGTGGCTTCGCGTATGCGGATGGTGGGCACAGGTGCCGCAGCGGGCGATTGCGGACTCGCAGTGCCTTTGATGCTGCGTCTGACTGCTGGTGATGCCGTCCCGGTATGTGCTGGCATGGGTGTGGTGCCGTAGGCGCCGTTGTGAATCGCCAGCACTTGGTCGCCCAGGCGCAGATGCCATAAGGCAGACGTGCGATGAAGCACCATGGTGCGTTCATCTGCCATGTGGTGATTGGTGATGACTTCCTGGCCGTCTGGCGTGACGCGGTACACGGTCGGGATGTCGGCTTGCGGCGCAAACTGCAGCCAGGTCTGACGGCCATCATCCCAGGCGTGTACTGGCGCGATGGCCGCATCGCCGCTGCGGGTGTAGGCCTGCCAGTTCATGTTAGTGCTAACGGCTTGTAAGGATCGTTCAATCGCAGCCTCTTGTGCGGCCTGAGTTCGTTGCCTGGCTTCAACCTCTGGGTAACGGATCACGAGTTTGTACAAGGCGGCTGAGTTGCGGTTGTCGCTGTACGAGAGCCTGAAGCTGTAATCGCGTCGATCAGTGACAACGATGAGGTTGGTGTTGGCGTCCTCTGCCGTGGGCTTGAAGAACAGGTGATTGTTCTTGTAGGTAAATGCATAGGCCTGGCTGTCGCCAAAGACATGGTAGACATAGTGCTCACCTGGCTCCAGCACGATATGGGTGGCCACGCCGATCACGGCGTTGAGCTGGATGACATTGGCGTCGTTGTAATTTACATAACGCACGCGGTGGTCGAGCCGCGAGGAGCGAGGGGTCTCCAGCGCCAGGGCGCTGGCAGGTATGGCCAGGCAGAAGAACAGCGCCAGCGCCTGCCGACTGGGGAAATGTTTGAGCATAAGAATTCCTTCAGATCCTTGTCGGTGTCAGCGCGACAGGTCGGCAGCCAGGTCATAGCGCATGACCTGAAAGCCCAGCGGGTTCAGACGGGCGACCGCTTCGGTGAGCGGCACGTCGGTGTATTGGTACGCCATGGTGGCAATCAGGTGCTGAACCTTGGTGATGTTGCCCGTGGTGACTTCCCGCTCTGTCTTGGTAAAGCGCACGATGGCGGCCTGGTTGGCACCCAATGTGATCGAATGAACCTGCACATCGACTGTGCCCTGGGTACCGAGGCGTGTCGTGACGGCGTCCTGCCCTTCGAATCGTGTGCCGTACTGCGTTTGGATGGGCGCGGAGGACAACAAAGCGCAAGTGTCGAATTGCTCCTGTATCGTTTGCCAGCTGTAGCCCTCGCAGTTCAGCACGTAAGTGTTCAGAAAATATTTGGCGATGCGCTGGCCGTAGTCTTCGAGCGGCTGGCCCAGACTGCTGACATGTTCGATGGTGCCGGTGGCGCTATCGACGCGTACTACATACATTTCAGGCGGCTGCTTCAAAGGGGTGAGGCCCGCTACAGCAGCGATGGAGGCCAAGGCGACAAGGCCCGCGCCGATGGCCACCTGCCAGGCGCGCTTACGGCTGCTGACGAGCTCCCCGAGGTGATCGCGCTCCAGGCCGCGCGATTGCTCCAGGTAGGCGGCAACGTCTTCGGATTTGAGAGATGAGGACACGAGTCAAACTCCTTTGAAAAGAGGCGGCGTGGCATTGACTGGCACGCGGGGAGTGTCGACGGGTTGCGGCGGCTGAGGCGCATGAAAGGCGCAGCCAGCCAGCAGCCCGGCCAGCGCCAAGGCGGCAAAGAAGTTTTTCATGAGAAGATTCCTGTCCTGCCGGACCGGCAGAAGGATTGGGGGGGATGGAAAGCAGGTCGATGGCCCCGGTATGGGCCGACAGGCGGATTGCCTATTTGGCGCGCAGGCGCATCATGCTGCGCAGACGCATGATGGAGAACGCGCCTTTGGCAGCGGTACCCACACCGAGCTGAGCGCCGAAGCCGTTGGAGAGTCCGGCGGCGAGGCCTGGAATCATGACCATGATGACAAGGCTTGCTGCGCCAACCAGCACTTGGGCTCCGAACAGCGAGAGAACGTCAGAAACACCCGTTTCGATCTGATCGGCAATCATGCGGATCAGTTGAATATTGAGTTGCAGGATGAGGCCAAAGACAAGACCTGCGAGCAAGGCCAGGAATATGAAGTTCAGTGCCTGAGACACCCAACTGTTGAAAAGCTGCTTGGTTGATTCAAACAACGTGGCGGCAATGAATATCGGGCCTGCTGCGACGACTAGGGCCATTCCTACTTTGCAGACCACGACTATCACCATGATGATGCTGCCTACTACGGCGGCATTGATGCGCAACAGTGTTGCCAGAATGCTGACTAGGACTTCCTTCGTTGAAGGCATGAAGTTGTACCAGGGACGGTCACTAGCGCCGAGCATGGCATTGGATGCCTCACTAGTTTCATTCTGTAGTCTGTCTACTTCCAAGGCTACGTCACCTGTGCCGAGCGCCAATTGTGTGACATCGTCCGGCAGCGCGATCATCGTCTTCGCGATGCCGGCCTGATACAGGCCACCAGCACCAAAGATCATTGAAATAATGGCCACGAGAATTGCTTTGCGAAAGAACTCGGTCACAGTCATATTGCTCTGCCCGTGCATAAGGGCAAATGCGTACACAACGAATTGCAGGGTGAGGCCCACCACGATAACCGGCATAAGCGCTTCAAACAGCGCCTGCATGGGGCCATTGACGGCATCGCTCAGTATGCTTTCAGTCTGAGTTGTGACCCATTGTGCGATGTCGCTCGGGGCAGATGGGGGTGCGACGGGAGGGCTGAGGCTGGCCATGATGTTCGGCCCTATTCTGCAGGGCCGGTGGGGTTGCTGGATCCTGAGCTATTTCCAAACCAGCCGCCATAGACTCGTTCGGCTCTTGCCTGCAGCAAGTGACGTTCTGCTTCCAGTTGCTGAGACGCCAGTTCAATACGTGTCTGCTCTGCGGTGATGTTGGCCTGCTCAATCTGGATACGAGCCTGTAATTCAGCGATCTCCTTGGGATTGGTGGTTTGATTAATCTTGCTTTGTAGCGTATCCACATTAGCTAGACGTTGGGTCATGGAATCATAAGCACGTTCGCTCATGGCCTTTGCTGTGGCTTCAATGTTCAGTGCCCGTTTTGAGAGCTGTTGGCGATCCTCGCTGAAGTCCACTGGTGCCATAACATCATCAGTAATTCGGGAGACATCCCCGTTGAGGCCCGAACTGCCGGAGCGATCCAGAAGGTCTTGGGCGCTGGATGGCAGCGCGGCGCGTAGCTGGTTGCGGATATCGAGATCGCCCGTGAGGCTGCCGTAACCGCTCGACTGGGTGAAAGCTGCCAATTGGCTTTTTGCCGTTTGTAGCTGTTCAGTCATGTTCTGCAACTGATCGCGGGCAGTCAGTAATTGTTCCTGCAATTGGGCGATGGTGGCTGCATCGACCGTGGGAATACCACTGGCGTGGGCTGGACTCAGGAAGGTGACGGACAAGGTGATGCCCGCCGCAAGGAATTTGCAGCGTGTCATGAGGGCTCCAAGGGAAAAATGGTGACGGCGAACGGGATCGCCGTATTTTTGGTGTCGTGCTCGGGGATGAGCTGTAAACGGCTACTTTCGGGAAACGGCGGCCTGGTACTCGGCTTCTGTGATGCGCCGGGCCTTCAGGCTGTCGGAAACAATCTCATCATCTGCTTCTTTGTAGGCCACCTGAGCAGCGTCGGCCACTACGAGGATATTGACTGAACCCTTGAGTGTGGCAGGCACAGTATTGGACTGGTAGCCGACCGTGCCCAAATTATTCCAGGCGGTTTCTGTGAACAGAAAGCTATCGCCATTGCGTTCAATGTGAACCAGGGTTGGGGGATAGCGACCATTGTCCGAGAACCAGTACCCGATGAATTTTTCTCCGTTGGGCTCGGTCTTGCAGCCCGAAAGAATTGCTAAGCTACTGACACCAGCGGCAGTGATGAAATTTCGTCGGTTCATTGGGTTTCCTATGGTGAACGGTTGTTGGGGTGAGCCGGGCTACGTTGGAATGCTGCCCAGGCGTCGGTCACGCTGCAAACGTGCCCAGCCTTTGTAAGCCAGTCGGGTCCTTGTTTATGTTTCAGGATGTACCGACAAAGTACGCCCATGTCGTCATTCGGAGCGGGGATATTTTGGAGGCTGAATGGATTCATAAGCATAGGTCTGGTCCTTCTTGTTCGAGCCCCTGTTCCTGCCTTAGCACTGCTTGATCAAAGCGGACGCCGACCAAGTCAGCCACCCGTTGATACTCGATAGGGCTCGGTGGGTGGCCGTTCACTTCGTGAATGTGCAGGCTGTAATATTTCTGTACACCTTGCTCAAAATAGGCACGATCTTGGCGCGGATACGTGGAGCGGAACCAAATGTCCGGGGCCATGCTGGGATCGGTGCACGATGGTTCGGAAATCCCGTAATCCCGGCCATGGCGCGCCAGATCATCGGCAACGACGATGACGCGGTCGAGTTCGATATCGTGGGTACTGACTCCACGTGCTTCCAGGTCTTGAAGTGTCCAGCGTTCACAATGGATGGAAATGACAAAAGCGTCATCCGCGGTGCCCGCTTCGGCTTCTGAGCCGGTAAGCCCCAGACGGGCATAGAAGTCCTCATCCTTTGTTGTCTGCAGATCGTCGCGAGCCTGTGCCTGGCGATGGTTGTGCTCAAGCGCTGCCCGCTGCTTTTCCCGGTCATGAGTATCTTGTTTCATAGGCTACCTTCTTATGAGATGGCGGTTATCTGGCGGCTTTGTCTGACGATGTCCAGGTACACGGGTAGCCAGGCAACCGGATCATGCCCGGCCTGGGCCACGGCCTGCTCGGCTATCTCGGCCATGTCAGGACTGCCAGAGAACACCAGCAGTTCATCCTCGCAGCCGGACAAGTCCAGCTGGGCGACGGTGACGCTGGAGCCTTGCTTGACGAGGAACTTGCGGCTGGCCTCGCCCAAAGACTTCAACAGCTCGAACTCGGTGGGTGACAGGCCGAAGCCTTCGATGTAGTCGCGGGCCTTGGCTCTGGGGTTGGGCAGCAGTATCAAGGTGGCTGTCTGCTGAACCAAAGAGGGGCCGACCGGGTTTTCCGTGATGGCACCCGGCTCCTGGGTGGCGAAGGCCAGCACACCGTTTTTCTTGCGGATGGTGCGGCTGGCGTCCTGCATGTCATCCTGAAAATGCCTGTCCTTTAATGGGTGCTGGCATTCGTCGTACAGGTTGATGATGCGCCGGCCATCGTGCAGGGCATCAATGCGGTGCTTCAGATACATCGTGGCTGCGCCCCGTACCGCGTCATCATCGAGCAGTTCAGTCAGATCAAATCCAAAGATGGCAGGTTCGCCCGTGTCGGTGGCTAGACTCAGTTCATCGGTAGGGTTATCGAACACCCAGCCGTATTCACCGCCCTGGCACCAGGGAGCCAGGCGAGCATGGATGGTGCTTGTGGTGTCATCCTCACTGTACGGATTGGGTAGCAAGGTATTCAGGGTCGATAGCGTGCGGGCCTCCCGGTCGATCAGCGTGGTTAGCTGCTGCACTGCCTGGGTGATCTCGGCCTGCTGTCGTGTGGTGACAGCTTCGCCTCGGCGCTCGGCCAGGAATACGACTAGGCGCACCATGAAGGCGACGTTTCCTTTGGTGGGCTCCATCTGGAACGGATTCCAGCCTGTTGTTTCACCAAGTCGGATGTTGAAGTATCGGCCCCCTAACGCCATGATGAGCACCTGCATGCCCTGATCCTTGTCCCAAACAACACACGTTGCACCAAACTTCTGTGCCTGGGTGAGCAGCATTCCCTGCAATACGGTCTTACCCGTGCCGGTCATTCCAATGATCATGGTGTTGCCAGGGCGACGTTTTCCAGTTTCGTCCAAGTCCTCGGTAGAGGCGTGGAAGTTGAAAAAGAACGGGCTACCTGTCTGGGTTTTGAGCAGAGTGACCGCTGGCCCCCAGGGGTTGCCGACCGGTTTGCCGGTCAGCTGGTTATGCAGGCTGGAAAAACACAGGAAGTTGAGCGATGTGATGGGCACTGGACGTGGCCGCCAGTGCCAGTTACCTGGCAGTTGCGCCCAGAACCCGGCTTCCAGCGCTCGATCCAGTGGCCGGAAGCCGACCGCCTCTTCGGCTAGTAGCGTGGCGGTCTGAGCCAATGCCTGGCGTACGCCTTCAGCCGTGTCGCCATAAATCAGCATCGTGGCGTGATGATCGCCCAGGCCCATGCGAGCTGACGTCAGGTCGTCCATGGCCTCAGTCAGTTGGGTGACCTGGCTGATGGAATCGTCGCCTGAATCGACCAGCAGCTTATGGTGTTTCTTGACCAGCTTCTTGGCTGCGGCCCCGGTATGGCTGCCCCACGATTGGGTGAGCACGAATTCGTGGGGCAGGCCCAGCAGCCGATCCAGGTGTCCCGGTTTTGTGGTTTCCGGGTAGTCGCGCAGCTCCATCATGCCGAAGATGCGGGAGCTGGCGACGGTCCTCAGTTCGCCCAATTCCCCATGACGGCCAAAGATCGGCCTGGCATAGGGCAGGGTGTCTCGCAAGCGTTCCCGGCTGATTGGTACGGGCCTGTGCGTACCGGAAAGCAGGAATCCCAGGAACTCGGCGGCTTCGCTGAAAGCAAAGCCCTTGCGATCCACGATGCCCAGCGTTTGCGGATCGTAGCGGTACAGGCCCGCGCTCAGGGCGCGTAAGATGCCGTTCAGGCGTTCGATGGATTCGGCCTGCCAGTGCGCAATGCGTTGCGCGTCGGCTTTTTCCAGGCTGGCGAATGTGCCCAGTATCGGATCCTGTACCGGGTGAATGAGCACTGTCAGGTATAGGTCGTTGATCATCAGGCCCGAGGCGTCGAACGTGGCACGGTAGGCGGCATCGAACCGGGAGGCAAAGGGTTGGTTAAAGGTGCTGTCGGGGTATTCCGTGACGCGGCGGCGCACGATATGGGAGTACAGGCCAAGCGATCCCATGGGCAAGCCGCGTAGTACGTTATGCAGCGCTTCGATCCAGTCTTTCAGCTCATCTTGTGCATAGGCGTCCGGCGCGCGGCCCGTTACCTTTATGATCGCCAGATATTCATGGTTATCGCAGGCAATGATCTGGTCGGTGACGTGGTGGGAATAAGGCAGATAGCGTGAGACGCGCCGTTCGTCCACGGCCAGGGTGGTAGCAGCAGTCATGGAAACATCCTTTACTTGATGAAGGCGCGCCAGGGCCGGCGCCGGTGATAGCCTTGCAGGGCGTAGCTTGAGCCCTGCCAGAAGCGTTGATTGCGATTGCGCCGTCGCGTTTTCAGTTCGAGCCACAGCACATCGAGGGCTTTATCGTCATCGCGGGTGACAATGGCGAGCGTGGGTATGACGATGAACAGCAAGCCCCACCACGCCAGGCCTGCCGTCATGGCGATCATGGCCACGCAGGTAAAGGCACCCAGTAACAACTTGGTGGGAACGCCCATGAAGGTGGCCTTGCGGCCCAGTCCTCTAAAGACCGGATAGGTGTTGGTCGCCATGACTTACTTCCAAAGCAGTACGACCAGCTCGGCAGCCGATCCCGCCAGCAGTACGCCGATGCCCCAGCGTATGGCATCGTCTTTGCGCATGACCTCTGCGGAATACAGTACAAAAATGATGACGCCGATGATGATGGCTGCAATGGGCAGGATGACATCCAGATTGTCTCGGAGGGTCTGCAATGTGGTTTGCGCTCGGGAAAGTCCGCCGATGGATTGTGCAAATGCAGCCTGATGGATGCCGAACAGCAGTGTGGCTGTAATCAGTTTGTTGATGATGTGCAGGAGAGACGTAGCGTTTCTGATGTGTTCCAGTAGAGACATGCAAAGGCTCCTGACCCAGGCACCAGGTGGCGCAGGGGTGTGGTAGATAAGAAAAGGAATGAACTTAGCCGGGCCGGCCCGGGGTGCGTCAGGCGTCGGAGTCTGGCTTGATGTCTCGTTCGTCGTCGCGCGTTTGTGAAAAACCGTCGGTTGCCGGATTAGCGCTGAAGCCGTCCGGTGCACCTTCGGGTTGAGTGGGTGGTTCTTGATCAGGTTTTTGCGCCGACTCTGCCGGTGTAGCCTTTGCCGCGGGCCTGGTCGTTTCATTTTCCAAGGGTGCCAAGGCCGGAACCTTGATCTTGGCTTGGGCCAACACTTTGCCTACATAGCCATTGGTGAAACCGCGCTTGAAATTGCCGGTGTTGTAGCAGGACAGTGCGGCGCGCAAGGCATGCTGCGGATCCGCCTGTCGGGGTAACGCTCGGGCATAGCACTCTGCCAGTACAGTCTGGGCGGCCGCCAGATTGCAGCAGGGATCAAAGACGGTTTTGCTATCCAGATTCAACCACGCCCAGTTGCGAACATTGATCTGTCCCAGTCCGGCATCGAAGTCGATACCCTGGTCAATGAGGCGGTCGGCGGCTGCGGTCGCTTCGGACAAGGAACGAGGTTGCCGTCGTAGGTGCCGGCCCTTTCGGTTGACGCCGATGGCGTACTGCCGGATTCGGGACTCATGACGAATCAGTGCATGCAGCGTGACTGGGTGGATGTTGGGTGCGCAGGTCAGGGCCAAGGCGGCAAGTTCTGCGATCATGGGTGGCTCCTTCAGCGTCCGCGCCGGTGTCTGGGGTCCGTCAGCGAAAAATTCCAGCCTTTAGCCCATAGACCATTATGGTCCGCATCCCATTTGGCTTGCGCTGCCTCATACTCTTCGGCTTTAACCCAGTGCCCGCCCATGGTTGGCCTGCCAACGTAGCGTACAGACAGCTCATACGTCCAGGCGTGATCGTTGTAAACGACACAATAGGTGGGCATTTGGTCGAGTGTGACCGTAGGCAACGGATGGATGTCGTAGATGGTCTCTCCGCTGTCGCCGCCGTACTCGCGTTTGCGCCATTTGTACGCCGTAGCGGCATAGTTTTGGTTCAAGAATTCCGCGTCACATTTCCCCGCTCCACGAGAAATGGCGTCGATGCGGCCTGACATGCCTGGGTCTCCGGACGCCGGGCACTGGGATAGAAAGGAACGTCTCGCCGCGACGGTGGCAGACCAGTCCAAGCCGTGCTTGTTGTACTTCTTGATGTCGAAGTAGTGGTCCAGGGATGGACTGCATTGGCCAGGCCGCAAGCTGGAAGACAGGCATAACGTTGCTTCGCAGGCCAGGCGGGGGGTGCCAGTGAGCAAGTCAGCAGTGCCAGCAGCATGAGTGACAGGAGCCAGGACGCAGGCGAGCGCCAGCGCCCCGGCCCGCAGGGTGGGAAGGGTGTGCATGAAGTGTCTCCGGGGAAGGGGTACGGCAGGTGGCCTTGGAACAGGCCATGAAAGGATCAGCGTTGATGCTGCAGCGTCTGTTGCGCTAGGGCAATCTGTTCAGGTTTGGCCATGGCCCGCACCAGATGGGCGGTTTCGATAGCGGCCAGGCGTGTGTCGCGCAGATGGCCCAAATCGGCCACGATCTGACGCAACAGCGTCAATTCTTCCTGCAGCGTGTCGTCGGCGGACAGCCGCCGCCTTATATAGTTAGAGAGGGATAGCCCGGAAAGGGCGGCAGCCTCGCCCAATCGAGCAGCATGAGACGGGGTCACCCGTATACGGATGACCTCGGACAGAGGTTCATTCATGGTGTTATCCCTTATAGTGGACAAGTGAGAATCTTGTATTAGCTCGTGGCCTGGGCGCCAATACGCTAGGCTGGTGTATACAAGCCTCACGTTTTTGGTATGTCTTTTGGTATTTAAAGAGTTGATGTGCTTTGAAACCCGCATAGATATTGACTATTCGAGTCTCGCCGTCGCACCAAGATTTAAAAATCAGGTCGCTTCAAAACGACTTGTAAAGTACCCGGAACCCGCATGAACATTAGTTTCATGCGGGTTTTTTGCGTTCAGGGCGCCTCAGGCTGTTTCGGTAAGTCTCATGTTTTTTGGTATGTTAAAACTGACATACCATAGCGTTTCCCCCACGGAGACCCGACATGCCAGGCGAGCATCAGCGCCCCGGCTCGCAAGGCGGGAAGGGTGTGCTGGGGAAGTCTCCGGGAAGAGGAAAGCAGGTGGCCGTAGACAGGCCCGGGCAGAACTATTCGGGTGCACCGGGTCGGGATTTAATCTGACCGCCAATTGTCATCAAGTCCATGCGTTCGTGGAGGATCGCTACGATCAGCGCCGGCGCTTTCCCGCGTGGCAGGCAACATATGTAATGGTGCTCACATGCGCCATGCACAGCGCTGGTTAGAGGGCGTTCATGTCCTGGTACACGCCCTGGCGGGTGGCCAGGCGGGCCATGTGTCGTTCCAGTGTAATGATGTAACGGCGCACCTGAGCATTGCCCCACTGTTTGCGCGTGTAGCGGCTGATGCCGCGTAAATCGGCTTCAGCCGCATCGACCAGGCGATAGCCAAGCGAGGTCAAGTGTGGTCACCCTTGACGAGTTCTTCATCAAGAATTTCGTCCACGCTTTTGGTGGATACTTTCCCGGCTAACCCGTCATTGATGCGCTTGGTCAGAAGGGTTTGCAGGTCCTGCCACGCCTGATCGTCAGTAGGAAATAGCCGTTCAAGCGTGTATTGCTTGATCGTCTTGCCCTGTAGGGCGGCCATCGCCTTCAGGCTTTGGTGCTGTTCGGCGGTCATGTCAATGGTAAGGCGGCTCATAGCAGTCGCTCCGTAGATTTCATTAAACCCACATTTATACATTTTGGTCTGATTGCATGTCGACATCTATGAGTGGTAGAGCGGGTCGGCGTATTCCGTTGTGGTGGCTGAAAGGATTATTCGCTATCAGTTGAGTTCGCTTCGTTCAGGGAAGATCCGTACTCATTAGCGTTGTCGCAGAAGAGTTGCCGCGCGATGGCAATGTGTTCAGGTTTGGGTATGCGGAGCGGTCTTTTTTGATGTTTTCTTGATATATTTTTGATAAATCGTTGCCGGCGAATGGCTTACGATACCGTAGACGTTTCGAAAACCGGCTGGAGGCAATGTGATGTCGTTGAGGCAGGCCGTACGAATACTGATAGTCGAAGACCACGCCGGACTGGCAACGAATCTTTTTGAGTTCTTCAACGACGAGCGCTATATCCTTGATTTTGCGTCGGACGGATTGACCGCGCTTCATCTGGTCGCGACCAATCCATATGATGTCATCATCCTGGACGTGATGCTTCCCGGGCTTTCAGGGTTCGAGATATGCCGGCGCCTGCGTAACGATCTCCAGTCCTCCACGCCGGTCATTATGGTGACCGCCAAGGATCAATTGCAGGACAAGGAAGAAGGATTCTCGACGGGAGCGGATGACTATCTGGTCAAGCCGTTCAACCTTCGAGAGCTCCAGCTCCGGGTGGACGCGCTCTACCGGCGCAAGACTGGTTCCCCGCGAAAGCCCGAGCTTCGGGCGCCCGGCATCAGTTTCGATCCCGGAACGTTCATGGTGCGTACCGATAATGGCGATCAGCTCGAGCTTTCGGGCACTGCTGCACGGATATTCGAGGAGCTCATCAAGGCATATCCGGATTTTCTTTCGTATGCGCAAATCCGGGACAAGGTATGGGGTGAAAAAGAAGTGGACATGAATACGCTGCGCACGCATGTATATTCGTTGCGCAAACTGCTTCTGGATGCCTTTCGGCAACCGCTTATCAAGACCATGCACGGTCGCGGCTATCGGCTCCTGCCACCGTGATTGGCCAGTCCATGAAACCGAGGTCGATTGCAAGGCGAGTCTATCGGGCCATTCTCGCCGTGAGCGTGATCACGACGCTCGCCATGGTGGCGACCGTCCTTCTGGTCAATGAGGACTTGGAGCACACCATGCTCAACGTCGAGTTCGCACAGGAGCGCGATTTCATACTCCAGAATCATGCTGGAGACGATGTTTTTATATGGGACACGCCGGGGTTTTCGGTCGCCTTCTTGCCCTCCGGCGAAGCCCATCCCCCTGCTTTGCCGCAAATATTCAGGGGGTTGCCAAGGCATTACGCAGCGGAAATCGAACTCGGGGATGAAACCTACCTCGTGACGGTGGAGCCGGCGAGCAATGGTGTGCTGTATATAGCAAAGAACATAACGCATTTCGAGAAACGCGAAGCGCTCTTCGGAGTTGCCCTCATCATCATGGCGCTGATCATCGTTGCGTTCAGCCTGTTGCTTGCCATATTGAGCAGCCGCCGTATCGTCAGGCCGCTGAGGCTCTTGTCCGAGCGCATCAGCAGAATACCCGTCGGGCCCAGCATGCCGCGCATGACGGTTGACTACGGCGATGTCGAACTGCATTCGATCGCGCGGACATTCAACCGGTTTCTCGACGAGCTCGAATCCTTTGTCCGCAGGGAGCAATCCCTTTTGAGCCTGGCCAGCCATGAACTGAGGACGCCGATAGCGGTGATGTCCGGCGCTTTGGACGTGATAGAACTGCGCGATCAGCTAAGCGATAACGACCGGGCTACATTGAGGCGCGTTCGGCAGGCATGTGATGAAATGAGGGACAACGTCGAGATTCTGCTCAAGCTCGCGCGCCGTGACCCGGGCGATCCGGTTAGGGAGTCGATAGACGTCGGCGCGATTGCGCAGAAGGTCCTTGATGATTTGGCGGTCGGCCATAAGCTGGAAGGCCGGGCAAGGCTCGACACGGCGTCTACGCTGCTTGTGGAAGCGGATCCCGTGATGGTTGGAATGCTGCTTCGCAACCTCATCCAGAATGCGGCGCAGCATACCGAACATGACATCAGACTGACGATATGCAAAGACTCCATAGAGATAGAGGACCAGGGGCATGGCTTGGCGGTGGAGCATCAGGCCATCCTGACGGGGCGAAAGAAGCTGGCGGCCGATGGGGGAGCGCTGAGCGGACTGGGCCTTTACATCGTCACGTTGATGGCTGAAAGACTGGGTTGGCGCCTCGATATTGCGCACACGGACAAGAACGGCACAAAAATACGCCTGGGCGTCAACAGGTCCCAGGACCTGTTGATGAAATCTTGATGTTTGCTTAACGAATTCTTGTTGCCCGCTTTCGTATCCTGACTTCATCGTTTGGGCTTGTCGAAGCCCAGGCCTCTCGCCGTGGTGGCGGAGGGAACGATTCTTTTATTCTTTACGAAAGGATTTTGTTCGATGAATGCTTTAGCCGAAGAATGGCCGTGCGATGCGTACGCGGCCCATCCGATAGGGCTGTCGGTCGTCATCCCGCTGTACGACGAGCATGAGGTTATCCAGGCCATGTACGCGCGCGTGACGGCGGTGCTTGTTGGCTTGCAGGTCGCTTACGAACTGGTTCTGGTGGATGATGGCAGCCGGGATGGCACGTCCCACATGCTCCACGAACTGGCTGCTAAAGACTCGACCGTCACGGCGGTTTTCCTCAGCCGCAACTTCGGAAAGGAAGCGGCGCTTACGGCCGGCCTGGAGCATGCGGGCGGCGAGGCGGTCATCATCATGGATGCGGACCTGCAGGATCCGCCGGAACTTATTCCGCGAATGATGCAGGCCTGGAAAGCGGGCGCCGAAGTGGTGTGCATGCGTCGGCGTTCTCGGGCGGGAGAGTCCTGGTTTAAGCGCTTCAGCGCGCATGGGTTCTACAGACTGCTCAATGCGATCAGCGATGTCGACATCCCGCCGGACACCGGCGACTTTCGCTTGCTGAGCCGTAAGGCGGTGGATGCCTTGCTTCAGCTCAATGAACGTAATCGATACATGAAGGGCTTGTTCGCATGGATCGGGCTGCCAACGACGGTCATTGAATATGACAGGATGCCGCGCATTGCCGGCGCTACCAAGTGGGACTATCTGAGCCTGTTCAATCTTGCATTCCAAGGGATCACTTCTTTCTCTACCGCTCCCTTGCGGCTCGCCATGGCGGGCGGGCTTCTGACCGCTCTGTTCGGTGTGCTGTTCACTCTCTGGATCGTCGTCAAGGCGCTGGTTCTGGGCGACCCCGTTCAAGGATACCCGTCGCTCATATCCATGATTGCAATTCTCGGAGGGGCGCAGCTTCTATCGATAGGCCTGCTGGGAGAGTACCTCGGCAAGACGTACTACGAAACCAAGCGGCGTCCGGTTTATATCGTGCGCGACGTGATGCGCAGCGGGAAGGCGGCGAGCGGCATCAACGGCAAGTTCGGCTGGAACAAGGCAAGCAAGGATGGCTATGCAGCAGCCGAGTAAAGCAGTCTGGCCGCTGTTTTCGTTGATTTTGCCGTTGCCGCTCTTCTCCATGACGATCGTCCCGTTCTACGATACCAGTGAACCCCGCTACGCGGAGATCGCGAGGGTCATGGCGGAGACCGGGGATTGGATCACTCCGTGGTTCAGCGATGGCGTGCCTTTTTGGGGCAAGCCCCCGCTTTCATTCTGGGCGCAGGCGATTTCAATGAGGGCATTCGGCTACACCGAGTTCGCCGGCCGTCTTCCATCTTGGCTGTGCCTGGTCCTGACCTGCATCTTGTTCGTCATCGGGTTAAAGCCCGTGCTGGGCGCGCGCGTCGCATTATGGACGGCCATCATCTATAGCACATGCACCTTGGCCTACATAAGTTCGAATGCCGTCCTGACCGACCCGTTCTTGGCGCTGGGCACGACGCTGTCCCTGGTTTCGTTCGCCCGGGTGGCGCATGGCGGCGGTGCGCAACGGTGGCGATACGGAGTGTTCCTGGGCCTTGCCATCGGTCTGCTGGCCAAAGGCCCTCTGGCAGTGCTTGTCATCGCAGCGCCTATCGGGATCTGGACGGTTTTCCACCGCAATATCCGGAAAGCCACGGTGTCGCTACCATGGCGAAATGGGCTGGCGCTTACCCTGCTTTTGACTTTGCCGTGGTATGTTTTAGCCGAGATCAAAACCCCGGGATTCATCGATTACTTCATCGTGGGCGAACACTACCGGCGGTTCGTCGACCCGGGATGGGCAGGAGATCTATACGGCAGCGCCCATAGGCGGGTCCATGGCACGATATGGATTTACTGGCTGCAAGCGTCGTTTCCGTGGGGCCTGCTCGCTCTGGCCGCGGTGGCTGGTGCGTATCGCAGCGTGCGTCTGCGCATGGCAATGCAAGCCGCCCGCGAGAGGCCACTGTTTGGCTATTGGATGTCGAGCGCGCTGTTCGTACCCGTTTTCTTTACCTTCTCCGCCAACATACTCTGGACGTATCTGCTCCCTTCTTTGGCGGGTTTCAGCGTTCTCGCGGCCATGCTGGCGGTCGAGATAATGGACCGGTATGCGTCGCTGCGCGGTAGGTTGCTGTGGGCCGCCGCGCTGGTGCCCATGGCGGTGTCGGCGGGAGGCGCCGTCATGTGGATGGAGCCCGACCTGCGAAATACGGAACGCGAGCTGGTCCGGTACGCCATGCACCAGCCCGGGCCTTCGGTACCGCTGTTCTATCTTGCGGAGCTTCCTTTCTCGGCTCAATTCTATTCGGCGGGGCATGCTCGGGAAATCACGGAAGCGGACCTGGCGCGGCTCATGACACAGGGCGAGGCGTTCTATCTGGCGATTCCCAAGGACAGGCTGGACGCGGCCGTACGCGATCTGCATGAGCCTCTGCTCCCCGTCTTCTCGAATAAGCGGTTCAACTTGGTGAGGGTGCCGTCGGCCGATCTCCGTCGATCCCGAAATCCGGGCGCCTGAGTTTTCTGTATAGTTCAAGCGCCTGACGGCCCAATGGAACCATTCGTGCTTCAGATCGTCTACATTCCTCTGATAGGCTGCCGAGTTTGAAATTCAAAAAGGGGAAAAACATGCAAGCATCCGCCACGTTCTGTGATTCGTCGTCCCGTTATGGGCTGGTGACTCGGTTTCTGCATTGGGGGATGGCGGTATTGTTTGCCTGGCAGTTCACCTCGGTCGGAGCCAGAATATTCGCCGAGGATTCGCCGTTCGACCAGTTCATGTGGGCGACGCACAAGCCGGTGGGGGCCTTGCTGATGCTGCTGATCGTGCTGCGCACCATATGGGCCGCCCTGAACTTCTCGAGGCGGCCGGCTTCCGTCAGTGCGGCGGCTAGTATCGGCCATAAGCTGATGTATGTCTTGATGTTCGCCGTCCCGCTCATTGGCCTGATCCGGCAGTATGGCTCGGGAAGGGAATTCTCTCCCTTCGGCTTGCCTTTGATGGACGGCTTCGAGGGCGGGCGGATCCACTGGATGGTGGATCTGGGCGGCAATTTCCATGGCTTGCTTGGCCTGGTTCTGCTGGCTTCGATCGTCGGGCATATCGTCGCGGCGGTTTGGCATGCGCGTTCCAGCGAAACCACGGTGTTGCCGCGCATGGTGGGCTGACGCGGCCGGGTTTCTTGTTCAGGGCTGCGCGAGCAGCCCTGTTTGTGGCCCGGCGGCGGTTGCGCCCGGCGGAATCTCTTGCCGTGCCAGTCTTTCATAGTTGTTCGTGAGGATGATGCCGGCGTAGTAGACATGTTCCCGCATCAGTGCCTCGGCCCTTGCGGCATCCCGTTTGATGATTGCCTCGACGATGCGATGGTGGTCGCCATGCGAGCGGTAGATGATGTCGTAGTCGTCCCAAAGCATGATGCGATCCGAGGCGAAGGGCGTGGTCTGCGCCTGGGTTGCGAAACGCGTCACCCATGAGTTGTCGGCGGCATGCAGGATGGTATTGTGAATCCGGACATTGACTTGTTGATAGGGCGCATGGTCTTCGGGCCGCAAGCTGCCGCAGGCCAGGATGGCATCCCCTTGGGCAAGGCAGGCCAGCAACTCGTCCTTGGCGGACTCGCTGAGGCCGCGCTGGGCTGCCCGCCTGCATGCCAGTCCTTCGAGCACTGATCGGACCTCATAGGCTCCTATGACCTCTTCGAATTTATACACGCGCACTGTGTAGCCGCGTTTGGGCTGGTGCTCGAGCAGTCCGTCGTTGCCCAGCAACGCCAGGGCGGCCCGTACCGGAGTCCGCGATACGCCCAGCTTCTTCGCTAACGGAATCTCTTCCAGCCGCTCACCGGGCGGAAGCACACCCTGGATGATCCATTCGCGCAATGTTTCTGTAACTGAATGTGATAATGTATCCATGAGAAGAATTGTATACATGGAAAGCCGGCTTCTACCACTGGAATTGAAGGGTTTTTTGGAGAAATCTAGGGTAAACCTTAATTTTTGCCTTAGTCTCATGTATTCATAATTGCCTCCTCTAGACGATATTCTTGATATTTTTCAATTATCAGGAAGAGATCGCACATCACATGTATACATACGGGCAAAAGCATGGAGCAACACAAGGAGACAAAGGGGTCGGGCCTCGCATTGGTTACCGGCGCGGCGGGCGGCATCGGGTCGGAAATTTGCCGCAGGCTTGCGGATAGAGGTTTGACAGTCGTGGTGGCGGACCTCGACGCGCAGCGTGCGCGTGCGGTGGCCGAAGAACTGGGACCCACGCACTTGTCCCTGGCGTTCGATGTGGCGGACGAGGCCGCGGTCGAGTCGGCATTCTCCAAGCTGGAATCCGATCACGGTCCGGTACGCGTGGTGGTATGCGCTGCGGGCTTGCTGCAGTTCGAGCCCAACGGGGATCGGCCCTTGATCAAATCCACGGAGCTCGAACTCTGGAATCGAAGCATGGCCGTGAACGCGACAGGCGTCTTCCTTTGCGCCCGCGCTTATGTCCGGCGCCGCGAGGCGGCGCCCGTCCCGCATGGCCGCTTCATCACTTTCGGATCGGTTGCCGCTCAATTGGGCGGCTATCGATCGAGCGCCTCTTATATCGCCGCCAAATCCGCCGTGCTCGGATTCACCAAAGCGCTGGCGCGCGAGGTCGCGTCGCTGGGCATTACCGTCAATAGCGTTTCACCAGGTTTGATCGATACCGAAATGCTGCGCAGCACGGTGACCAGCAGCGGTGCGATGGAGGCAGCGGCGGCCAGCATCCCGCTGGGCCGCATCGGCACGGTGGCCGACGTGGCCTCGGCCGTCGATTATCTCGTTTCGGAAGAGGCGGGATACATCACAGGTGGCGTCATTGATGTGAATGGCGGCTATCGCATGCAATGAGTTCGCTTTCGAATGCGGCAGTGAACTGACTATAAATACCATGGAGACATCAATATGAAGATATTCAAACGCATGGCAATGGCGGTGCTGATCGCCGGCGTGGGCGCAATGCAACCCGCGCTCGCCCAGACCGAACCCGGCATTACCGACAAGACGATACGCATCGGCCTGTTCTCGCCGCTTTCAGGGCCGGGCATGGCCTATGGTTTCGACGTGATCAACGCCGCAAAAATGTGGTACGACAAGATCAACAAAGAGGGTGGCATTCATGGCCGCCAGATCGAACTTGTCATCGAGGATACCCGCTGCAACGCGAATGACCTGGTGGCGGCGGTGAAGAAGCTGGTAGAGCAGGACAAGGTCTTTCTGCTGAATGGCGGCTCCTGCTCGGCAGCGGTGGTGGGCGCTCGTGAATATGTCGAGCGTGCCAAGGTTCCCTTCCTGATGCTGAACGCATCGGGCGACGGGGCGCTGTATCCGCCTTCCAAGTACATCTATGGAGCCTTCTCGATTTCCCAGCATGCTCTCGGCGGCTCCGCCGTGCAATTTGTGGCGGAACACCTCAAGGCCAAGAAGATCGGCTACATCAACCATGATGATGCCTACGGTACATGGAACCTGGAGGCGGCCGAGGCGCAGGTGAAGCAGCTGGGCGATGTCAGCCTCAATGTGCAGTCCATCAACGCCAACATCAATGATGTGACGGCGCCCATGCTGAAGATCCGGGCCGCCAACCCAGACGTGCTGGTGCTCACCACCTATGCCCGGCCGGCGGCGCTCATCATCAAGAAGGCGCGCGAACTGGGCTGGACCAAGCCCATTGTGCTGACCGTGACCGGCACCGCCGATTTGACGCAGCTGGTCGAGAACGTGGGTGGGCCGGACGCCCTGAAGAACTTCTATATTCAGGACGTGCTGGCCGCGCTGCCCTCGGATCCCAAGCTGGCGTGGGTGTATGACATGTACAAGCAATACTACCCGGACCTGGCAGCCAAGCCGGGACATCCGCAAAGCTACATGCCCTACGGGCTGCCGTCGGCCATGTCTATCGTAAAGGCACTGCAAGAGGCCGGACCCGAGCCCACGCGGGAGAAAGTGCTGAGCGCGCTCGAGAACATGAAGCTGGAAACCAACGTGATGGCGGCGCCGGTCGAGTTCACGCCCACGGACCATGCGGCGTTGAAATCCGCCATCTACATCAAGTTCGACGGCGTCAACAAAGAGTTGATTCCGGGCACGTTCAAGAGCGTCTGGCAGTACGTTCCCAAGCAATAGAAGGAGAGTCCCGCACGGGGCGGATGCCGGCCGCCGGTTGACGGCCGGCGGAAGGTGGAGAACAAGACAATGACGCTAACGGAAGTCTGGCTGTTCCTGCAGCAGGGAGTGCTCTCGGGCCTGGTGACGGGAAGCGTCTATGCGCTTCTTGCCGTCGCCTTCGTCACGGTATTCAAGACGACGGACGTGCCCAATTTTGCCCAGGGCGAGATCTTCATGGTGGGCGGATACGCCGCCCTGGCCATGGTGCTCATGCAGCAATGGCCTTCGTGGGTGGTCATTCCCTTGACCTTGCTGTTCGTTGCCGCCATCACTGCGCTGTTCCAGCGCATCGTCATGGAGAAGGTGGTGAAATCGAAGGGCGTCGGCGTCCAGCTGGTCATCGCGACGTTGGGGCTGGCCTATGTGCTCAAGGGCGCCGTTCGGCAGACCGGCCTGGGCGATTCGCCCAGGTCGCTGCCGCCTCTCGTGTCGACCGACACCGTCATGATCGGGGACGCGTTCCTTACCAAGCTCGACCTCATGATCTTTGCAGTCGCCGTCGGCACGATGGTGGCGCTGTTCCTGATGTTCAATTTCACCCGCATCGGCAAGGCGATGAGGGCGGTAGGCATGAATCCCCGCGCCGCGCAGATTGTCGGGGTAAGCCTGGTGCGCATCCGCACGGCGGTCTGGGCGCTGGCCGGCCTGATTTCCGCCGTGACGGCCTTACTCATCGCCCCCAAGATCCTGATCACACCGGACATCGGGCACATCGCCATCCTGGCCTTCGCTGCCGCCATCGTGGGGGGAATCTCGAGCATTCCCGGGGCCATCGTGGGCGGCTTCATCATCGGCGTCGCGGAAAACCTGGTGGGGCTGTTCATTTCGACCAACGCCATCGTGGTCGCGCCTTTTCTTGCCATCATGATCGTTCTGATCGTTCGTCCCCAAGGCATCCTTGGCGGCAAGCTGCAGGTTAAGAAAGTATGAAAATCGATCTCGACAAGGGACTGCTGCTGGCCTGCGCCGCAATACTGGCGGTCTTGCCCTTCGTGGCCAGCGGCTACGTGCTCTTTATCGTCAATCTCCTGATGGTCTACATCGTGCTCGCGCTGGGCTTGCACATCGTCCTGGGCGAGACCGGGCAGTTCGCGCTGGCGCATATCGCCTTCTACGGCATAGGCATCTACACCGCGGGCATCATCAATAATGCCTGGCACCCCAACTTCGTCATTTCCATACTCGTCAGCGCAGTGGTGGCGGGAGTCCTCGGGTACATGCTGGGCGCGCTTGCGATCCGGATGCGTGATATCTATCTCGCCTTGTCGACTTTCGCTTTCGGGGAAGCCATGCAATGGGTTTTCCTGAACTGGGTTGCCGTCACCAATGGGTCCAACGGTTATCGGATGTCGCCCGCCCAGTTCTTCGGCTTCGAGCTCGTGTCGGACCTGCGCGCCTATCCATTCGTCGTGCTGGCGGCGGGCGCCATGCTCGGGCTGACCGTGTACCTGTCCCGCTCGCAGCTCGGCTCCGCGTTTCGGGCCGTGCGCGAAAGCGATGTGGCGGCGCAGGCCATGGGCGTGAACGTCAATCGGGTCAAACGCATCGCCTTCATGATTTCCGCCGCCTATGCCGGGCTGGCGGGCGGTCTGTTTACGACGTTTTCTTCCTTCATCCACCCCGACAGCCTGGGCTTCCAGGCAACGGTGCTGATCCTGATCATGATCGTGGTGGGCGGTATCGGTTCGGTTCGTGGCGCCATCGCCGGCGCCGTCATTTTCGGGCTGATTTCTGAGCTATTGCGTCAGGTCCTTTCTTTCCAGGAGATCATTTATGGCGCCATCCTCATTTTATTCATGATGTTTCTGCCCAAAGGGCTCTTCAGCGGGCGGGAATCGAGGCGATCCGTCATCGCTCGGGAAGTCGGAGGAAAAAGCCGTGTCGGAACGGAAGCGAAGGGGACCAAGGCATGAGTTCTCACGATAATCTGCTGTCGCTCAAAGGCTTGACGGTGCAGTTCGGCGGGCTGACGGCCATCAAGGATCTCTCGTTCGAGGTGAAGCGGGGCACCGTACACGCGCTCATCGGCCCCAACGGCGCGGGCAAGTCGACCACCTTCAATTGCATTTCGCGCTACTACGACCCCACGCAAGGCAGCATCCGGTTCGATGGCACGGACATCACCCACCGGCGCGCGGACGAAATGGCCGGCATGGGCGTGGCGCGCACCTTTCAAAATCTGGAACTCTTCAACGAATTGTCCGTGCTCGAGAACGTGCTGCTTGGAACCTATTCGCACGGCGCCCGCGGCCTCCGCAAGGTGCTGAGGGCACCCGCCGTCGAGACCCGCGAGTTTGCCGAACACCTCCTGCAGCGGGTGGGGTTGATCGATTATCGGCATCATTTTGCAAAAGGCCTGGATTTCGGACGCCAGAAAATGCTGGAACTTGCGCGGGCCATGGCGATCCGGCCCAAGCTCCTGCTGCTCGACGAACCGGCTGCCGGCTTGCGCAACCGCGAAATCGATGCGCTGGACAGCATACTCACGGAGCTTGCCGGCAAGGAAGGCATGACGATATTGCTGGTGGAGCACGTCATGCAGCTCGTCATGTCCATTTCCGAGCGCATCACCGTGATGTCCTTCGGACAGAAGATTGCCGAAGGCACGCCCCAGGAGATTCGCAGCAACGAGAAAGTCATCGAGGCCTATCTGGGCAAAGGGGGCGCTCATGAGTGAGCCACTGCTGCGGGTGGAGTCGGTTTCCGCGTCCTATGGGAATATTTCGGCGCTGGAGAACGTGTCGCTGCAAGTGCCCAAAGGGGAAATCGTCGCGCTATTGGGCGCCAATGGCGCGGGAAAGTCGACGACGCTCAATGTGATCTCGCGCATCGTGCGGCCCACATCCGGTTCGGTCCGGTTCGATGGGCAAGCCATCCATGACCTTCCGACGGACGAAATCGTTCGCCGGGGAATCATCCAGGTGCCGGAAGGCCGCGAAGTCTTCCGCGACATGAGTGTCCGCGAGAACCTCGAAATGGGCGCCTACACGCGGCGCGACCGTTCCGGCATTGCAGGTGACTTCGACAATGTGTTCCGGATCTTTCCGAGGCTGAAGGAGCGCGCGTCACAGAAGGCGGCCACCCTGTCGGGCGGAGAGCAGCAGATGCTGGCGACGGGAAGGGCCATGATGGCCAGGCCGCGCATGATTCTCCTGGACGAGCCTTCCATGGGCCTGGCTCCGCTGATCATCGAACAGATCTTCGATACGATTTTGACCCTGAACCGGGAGCAGGGCATGACCATATTGCTGGTCGAGCAGAACGTGAAGCTGGCGCTTGCGGTGTCCAGCTATGCCTATATTCTCGAAAATGGCGAAGTGGCGCTCGAGGGCAGGTCTTCCGATCTGCAGAACGATGAAGGCGTGCAGCGCGCCTATCTGGGGGCCTGACGCATATGAAACGGATTGCCGTGGTCACGGGCGGTGCCAGCGGAATAGGCAAGGCGATCGCGCGCAGATTGGCCGAAGACGGCTTCCACGCCGTGATCCTCGACCGGAACGCAGAGCAGCTGAAGAGCGTGGTGGAACTGTATCGGGGCGACGGCCTGGACGTCGAGGGGCGCGAGCTGGATCTCACCGATGCGACGGCGGTCCGCAGGCTGGTGGAAGATCTTCCTTCCGTCGATGCGCTGGTCAATAATGCCGGCCTCTTCGACGAGCGGGGATTCTTCGACGCCGATCCGCAGGACTTCCGGCGCATGTACGAAATCAATCTTGTCGCCGTCGCCACCTTGACGCAGGCGGTTGCGGCAGGCATGCGGCCCGGTGGGAAAGTCGTCAATATCGCTTCGCGCGCCTATCTGGGCGCCAGGAATCATATCCATTATGTGGCATCCAAGGCGGCTTTGGTCGGCTACACCAGGGCCTGCGCCATGGAGCTCGGGCCGCGGGGCATACTGGTGAACGCGGTGGCTCCCGGCCTCATCGACACCCCCATGTTGAGGGCGCTCGATCCGGAACGCATGGCGGCGCAGCTGGCGCTGCAGCCCACCGGCAGGGCCGGCAGGCCCGAGGACATTGCCAACGCCGTGTCTTTCCTGGCCGACCCCAAGATGGAATTCATTACAGGCCAAGTCATTTTCGTGGACGGCGGGAAATCCCTGGGCGGGTCGGGAGCTTAATCATATGAAGGATTCTATACGCTGGGATCGCTCGTTCGACGTGGTCGTCGCGGGCTCCGGCGCCAGCGGCATGTCCGCGGCGCTTACGGCGCACTTCGAAGGGCTGGAAGTACTGATCGTGGAGAAGGCGGCCAGGATCGGCGGATCAACCGCAATCTCGGGCGGTGCGGTCTGGCTTCCGCTGAACGCGGACGCAGCAGGCGCCGGCCATCCGGACAGCTATGAGGAAGTCTGGGAATACTTGTCCCATACGGTGGGAGACGCCTCTTCGGCCGATATGAAGCGGGCCTTTCTCGATGCGGGCCCGGCCATGTACGACTACATGGTGTCGCGTGGGGCGATCAAGCTCGCTGCGCGCACCTATTCCCCCGACTATTATCCGGATCTGCCCGGCGCCGCCATGGGCGGGCGCTCGCTGGACCCCGTGGAGTTCGACGGCAGAACGCTGGGGGCGCGATTTCGTGAACTGCGGGATCCATTGAAGGAATTCCTGGTGCTGGGCGGCATGATGGTCAACATCAACGACGTCTATCATCTGCTGGGAGCAAGCCGCTCGCTGAAGTCGTTCTTGCATGGAGGGGTGCTGGTGCTGCGCTACTGGGCGGATCGCCTGCGGGGCTATCATCGCGGTACGCGGCTATTGCTGGGTAATGCCTTGGCCGCCCAGCTATTTCATGCGGTGCTCAAGCACGGTCTTCCCTATTGGCTGGAATCTCCAATCTGCGGCATACACCAGGACGGCGAGGGGCGGATTCTGGGTGTGGCGGTGAAGCGCCAGGGCGCAGTCATCAACATCCGGGCGCGTAAGGGCGTGGTCGTCGCTACCGGCGGTTTTCCATGGAACGAGACACTGCGCAGCAAACACTATCCCAAGCCCACCGGTCCCTGGTCCATGGCGCCGCGCGACAACGAGGGCCAGGGCATAGAGCTGGCCTTGGCGGCGGGCGCAGCCATGGGCGATGCCCACGTGTCGCCCGCTTTCTGGGCGCCGGTATCCCTGCTGGAACGCAAAGAAGGCGGTCCGGTTCGCTACCCCCATTTGGTCTGGGACAGGGCGAAACCAGGATTGATCGCGGTCGATGCGTCGGGCAAGCGCTTTGTCAACGAGTCGGCCTCGTACCATGAATTCGTCAAGGCCATGTATGGTGCCAATCCGGCCTCGCCCGCCATCCCGGCCTATTTGATCTGCGACCATGGCTTCATCGAAAAATGGGGCCTGGGCCTGGCATTGCCGGGAGGACGGCCCAGGCGGCACTTGATCGACGCTGGCTATCTGATACGCGGCGACAGTCTGGAGGATCTCGCACGGCGGCTGAATCTGGATGCGGCGGTATTGTCGGAGACCGTGAAGCGCTACAACGATATGGCGCAAAACGGCGAGGACCTGGATTTCGGAAAGGGAAGCACGGCCTATAACCGGTATCTGGGCGCCCCGGGCCATCTGCCCAACCCCTGCCTTGGTCCCGTCGTCCGGCCCCCGTTCTATGCCGTGCGGGTGGTCGCCGGCGACATCGGCACGGCCTGCGGCGTTTCCACGAATGAGCATGCCCAGGCTTTGATGGCCGATGGCAAGGTCATTCCAGGCCTGTACGTGGTCGGCAACGACATGCAGTCCGTCATGGGTGGCGCATACCCGGCTCCCGGTATTACATTAGGGCCTGGGCTCACATTCGGCTGGATCGCGGGCCGGCATTTGGCTCGCGCCGCCAGCCATCAACATCAACAGGAAAACCAAGCATGAAGATCTATTTCTCTTCCTCCTCGCCTTTTGTACGCAAGTGCATGGTGGTCGCCGCCGAACTGGGTCTGGCCGAGCAGATCGAGAAGCTGCCGAGCGCCGCGAATCCGGTCACCCGCGACCAGACCATCGTCGCGACCAACCCGCTGGGCCAGGTGCCGACTTTCTTCACCGAGACCGGTCAGGCCTTGTATGACAGCCGCGTCATTTGCGAATACCTGAATCATCGAGGAAACGGAGAAATCTTCCCTTCGGACCCCGACCGCCGTTGGCAGGCGCTGACGGAACAATCGCTTGCCGACGGAATTCTGGATGCCGCGCTCCTGGCGCGCTACGAGAAGGCGGTTCGCCCGGCCGAGTTCCAATGGGAAGGCTGGACACAGGGCCAGATGGAGAAGATCGTCAGCGGTCTCGGATATTTCGAGAAAGCCATTGCAGGCAAGGATGGTGTGGTGGACATCAGCACGATCTCGCTGGCTTGCGCGCTCGGTTACCTGGATTTCCGTTTCGCCGACTACGATTGGCGCAGCGCGCATCCGGCACTGGCGAAGTGGTACGCGAGCTTCAGTCAGCGTCCTTCCGTGAAGGATTCGGCGCCGCCTGCTTGAGAATCCGCATTGCCCGTGTCAAGGTGGTGGCGGCTTCCGCATAATCCGCCCATGGCGCATTACCTTCGCTCATGCGCTCCCTGATGTTTTCCAGGCGCCAGTGCTGCGGCCCCTCCAGGCGTTCCACTTCGTCCCATCGTATTGGAACCGAGATGCCTATGCCCGGCCGGGCCCTGGCCGACCAGGCACATACGGTGGTCGCTCCGAAGCCGTTGCGCAGATAGTCGATGAAGATTTTCCCGACGCGGTTGCGCGGTCCGCTGCGTGCGCTGAAATGACGAGGCAGAGTCTTGGCAAGATGGGTCACCACGTCGCGGGAGAACGACTTGACCGTATCCCAGTCGTGGCGCCGCTGCAGCGGCACCACGACGTGCAGGCCCTTGCCGCCGCTTGTCTTGATGAAGCCGGGAAGTTCGAGTTCGTGCAGGAAGGCGCGCAGTATCAGCGCCCCTTCCTGGACCGCCGGCCACTCCACTCCCTTGCCCGGATCGAGGTCGAAAGTCATGCGGTCCGGTTTCGCAATCAGCGTCTTGCGCGCATTCCAGGTATGGAACTCGATCACATTCATTTGCGCCGCGGACAGCAGGCCTTCGGTGCCGGGAATCTCCATCAATGGATCGTGATCGGGATCAAGGTCCCGGGAAAGCTCGCGAATCCCGGGTATCTGGGTCGGGCCAAGGTGCTTTTGAAAAAACATCGAGCCGGTGACCCCGTCAGGTGCGCGCAACAGCGACACCGGCCTGTCCTTCAGGTGTTCGATCAATAAAGAAGCCGCGTCGGCGTAGTAATCGACGATATCGATCTTGCGGGTACCCGTCGTTTCATCCACGACGCGTTCGGGATGGCTTACTTTGGTGGTTCGGCCGGCGTTCTTTCTGGCTTTCATGCTGGTTTCCCGGGAAATGGAACGGGCGGGCTTGTCGGTACGCAGCCCATGAAAGACGGCATGGCGTATGCGGCCGGAGCCGGTCCATTGCGCGAAGGACACCTCGGCCATCAAGTCCGGACGCACCCATATTGCGCCTTTCTCGGTTCCCGCCGTGGAGGCGAGCGGGCTGCGTGCGGTCCGGATCGCATCGAGCTGTTTGCGCAGCGCGGCCAGCGACCCTGAACGAAAACCAGTGCCCACCTTGCCTGCATAGCGCAGCGTTCCATTTTCGTCGTGCACACCCAGAAGCAAGGCGCCTACGCCTATGCGCGTACCTTGAGGCTCCGTATAGCCGACGATGACGAATTCCTGGCGCTGCCCGCACTTGAGCTTGATCCAATCCGGCGACCGGCTCGAAACATAGAAGGAATCCTTGCGCTTGCCGATCAGGCCTTCCAGACCCAGCCGGCAGGCGGATTCCAGAAGGTCTGCGGCAGGGACGTCGAAGCCTTCGCTGAACCGGATGCGCTCATCATCGCCGTCCAGCAGGCCTGATTGTTCCAGCAAGGACTTGAGGCGATCGCGCCGCAGGGTCAGGGGCTGGCGGCGCAAGTTCCGGCCGAGGGAATAGGGCAGATCGAAAAGATAGTAAATGATGGATTCCGGCGAGTTGTCGTCAAAAGAGCCTTGCAAGGCTTGAAAGTCGGGGACGCCTTTTGCGTCGAGGACGACGATTTCGCCGTCGTACCAGCCTTCTGGCAGGCGGCCGGCGGCTTTCGCCAGCGGCCTCAAGCGATGCGTCCAGTCGAGTCCGCTGCGCGTATACAGGCGCGCGCTGCCGTCCGCCACCCGAGCCAGCAGGCGATAGCCGTCGAATTTCGCTTCAAACACCCACTCCGCGGCGTCGGACGGTGCCGCATCAACCAGGGTTGCGAGCTGGGGCTTGAGCATGGCGGGCAGGCTTTCGCCCGCTGCGGCTACCGGTTCGGCGACGCTGTCCGGCATCTCGTCGACGATGTTGAATGAGCTCGAAGGACGGGCGTGCGCATCGTTTTCCTTGATCAACAGCCATGGCGGGTTTTTCTCGCTTTTTCCCTTCATTCGCACCAGTGTCCATCCGCCGCGCAGTTTCCGTCCGTCCAGCGTGAACTTGAGTTTGCCCTCCCGGTATCCGCGCGCCGCGTCGCCTTGGGCCTTCCACACGCCCTGGTCCCAAATGATGACTTTGCCCGCGCCATACTGCTTCGCGGGAATCGTTCCTTCGAAATCCTTGTATGAAATGGGATGGTCTTCCACGTGCACGGCCATGCGCTTGTCCGCCGGATCGAGGCTCGGGCCTTTGGGAACCGCCCAGCTCTTCAGGCTTCCGTCCAGCTCCAGGCGAAAATCGTAGTGGAGCCTTGTCGCCCAATGCTTCTGCACCACGAAGACGGGTGCCTCCGTGCTGGCGGCGCCGCCGGCGCTGGGTTCGGCCGTCTGCGAAAAATCACGCATCGAACGGTATTGGCGCAGCGGATCTTTTTTCGGCATGTCGATCAAGCCGCTTTGGCGCTGCCTTTGCGCGGGGTGCTACGGGGCTTCGCGGCGGCGGCCTTTTTGGCCGCACTTTTGACGGCGGTCTTTGCGGCGCTCTTGCGGGCTGGCTTGGCAGAGCCGCTCGGCGCCGTCCTGGAAGCGGCCTTTGCCGCTTTCCTGGGCGCCGCTTTGCCGCTGGCCGGCGCTTTCGCTTTGGCGGGCTCGGCTTCCGCTGTCTTGCGAGCGCCGGTTCCTTTATTGAGACTGCGCTGCAACATTTCCGTCAAGTCATAGATGCGGGCGCTGGGAGCTGTTTCTTCCAGGGACTCAGCGGAAGCGACGGCGTGGATGTCGCCGGCTTCGAACTTTTCTTTGACGAGCTGGAGAATCTGTTCCCGAAACGAGTCGGAGAAATCGGTAGGCTCCCATGTGCCGCTCATATTGGAAACCAGTTGTTCGGCCATAGCGAGCTCCTTGGGGCTGAGCCCGTTGGCCTTGATGCCTTTCTCGGGAAGATTCAGGTCCTCCGTGCCGCGCAACTCGCTTTCCCATCGCATCAGGTTCAGGATCAGCGCGCGTCCGCAGGCCATGACAATGGCGAGATGCTGACGAGTATGGATCACGACTTTTGCGATCCCCGCCTTGTCGTTCTTGGCCAGCACCTCGCGCAACAGCGCGTACACTTTGGCGCCTTTGTTGACCGGGGCCAGGTAGTAAGGGCGTTCCAGGTAGGCAAAGGGAATGTCGTCGATGGGTACGAAAGTTTCTATTTCCACTGTCTGAGTGGTCTTGGGGTACGCAGCGGCGATTTCCTCCGGAGAGAGGACCACGTACTGTCCGTCCTCGTATTCAATGCCCTTGACGATATGTTCCTTGCGGACTTCTTTCCCGGTCACCTTATTGACGCGCTTGTATCCCACCGGTTCCATGCTGCGCTCGTCGAGCCAGTCGAAATCGATGCCCTGGCTTTCCGTCGCCGAATAAAGGGCAACGGGAATATGGACCAGACCGAATGAAATGGCGCCTTTCCAGAGGGAGCGCCTGTTGCCTGCAGCCATGTGCCTTTCCTTGTGGGTGTGTGCGCCTGCCGCAGCAATTTCCGTGCCTCGGCAGTGCGCGGGCGTGGCTGGCAGCACCGGTTTCGTAATGAAAATCGTTTACAATTTCGTTTTACGTCCATGCCGTCAAAAAGGGGGGAGCATGAGGAAATGGCTGTTGAGTGTCGGCTTGGGTGTCGCGATGTGTGGAACGGCGGCGCATGCCGATGTCGCGCCTTCGGCGGTGCTGCAGACCTATGCCGACATCGCTCTGGCCGAATACGAAGACGCGCTTTTCACCGCCAAGGCCTTGCAGGACGCGGTGCAAGAACTGGTTGACAAGCCCAGCGCCGATTCGATGGCTGCGGCGCGCAAGGCATGGCTGGCTGCGCGTGTTCCGTATCAGCAGACTGAAGCCTATCGTTTTGGCAATCCCATCGTCGACGACTGGGAAGGCAGGGTCAATGCGTGGCCGCTGGACGAAGGCATGATCGATTACGTCGACGCTTCCTACGGCACGGATTCCGATGCCAATGTCTATTACGTCGTGAACGTCATCGCCAATCAACAACTGAAGGTCGGCGGAAAGTCGGCGGACAGCAGCCGCATCAATGCCACGCTGCTGCGTGAAGTCCTGCACGAAGCCGACGGCAACGAAGCGAACGTTGCAACCGGCTACCACGCGATCGAGTTCCTGTTGTGGGGACAGGACTTGAACGGAACAGGCCCCGCGCCGGCCGGCCGCCAGGGCACGCCGCAAGAGCGGCATGCGGGCAACCGGCCCTACACGGATTACGACGCGAAAAACTGCACGGGCGGCCATTGCGACCGCCGCGCGCAGTACCTGCAGACCGCGACCGACATGCTGGTGTCCGATCTGGAGGAAATGGTGGCTAACTGGAGAGAAGGGGGCGAGGCTCGCCAGGCCGTCCAGGATGACGCGCAAGCCGGGCTGGTGGCCATGGTGACCGGACTGGGAAGCCTTTCCTACGGAGAGCTGGCTGGCGAGCGCATCAAATTGGGGCTCATGCTGCATGATCCCGAAGAAGAGCACGATTGCTTTTCGGACAACACCCACAATTCGCACTTCTATGACCAGGTCGGCATGATGAATGTCTATCTCGGGGAATATCAGCGCGTGGATGGCTCCCGCGTCAAGGGAGCATCGCTGTCGGACCTCGTCCGCCAGCGCGACCCGGCGCTGGACGGGGAAATGCGCGCCCGGCTGGGCGAGACGCTGTCCGCCATGCAGGCCATGAAGGACAGGGCGGAGCAGATCGAAACCTATGACCAGATGATCGCGCAGGGCAATACCGAGGGCAATGCGGTGGTGCAGGCGGTCATCGACGCCTTGGTTACGCAGACACGCAGCATAGAGCGCATCGTCACTGCGCTGGATCTGGGACAGGTTCAGCTGGAAGGGTCGGACAGCCTCGACAACCCATCGGCCGTCTTTCAGTAGGCGGCGTTTTCAGCCCAGACCGTGCGATCCGCCTTCTTTCTTGCCTTCGTTCTTGCCGCATGCACGAGTGCCGCGTGGGCGGGCGGTCCGCAGCGTGCCGATCTGTCGCAAGAGGAACGGCAACGCGTCCGGCGGATCACGGCGCCCGCCGCGCAATTCGACCGGGCGGAATCTTTTGAGGCGATGCAGGGCGGCGCGGGCACCGTCCGCAAGCTGATCAACCCCGATATTTTCTCTCATCCCGCCGCCAACCTTGATTTCGAAGGCCGGCAGGACTTCATGGTCGGGAACGGATTGTTCCGCAAGGACTGGGTGTCGTCCCCGTCCTCCACTCAGGCGTCGGACGGGCTGGGCCCGTTGTTCAATGCGCGCTCGTGCCAGGCTTGCCATGTGAAAGACGGACGTGGTTCCGTCCCGGGCTTTGATCCCCTGCAGCAGAACGATGCGGTGGCCTTGCTGCTGCGCCTGGCGCTGCCCGATACGGCCCAGGAGGCCCAGGACCGATTGAAACGCGCCGGCAACGTCTTGATTCCCGATCCGGTATACGGCCATCAATTCCAGCCCTTTGCGGTGCCGGGGTTGCCGGCGGAAGGGGAAATCAGAATTTCCTATCAAGAAAACCCCGTCGGCTTGAACGGCGAGGAGGCGGCGGTTCTCATGGTGCCAAGCTATCGCCTGGAGTCGTTGGGCTATGGGCCCCTGCATCCCGACGTGCGCGTCTCGCCGCGCCTGGCGCCGCCCATGCTTGGCCTGGGGCTGCTGGAGGCGATACATCCCGACGACATTCTCGCCAATGCCGCGGCAGCGCGCGGAGACGGCATTTCGGGCAAGCCAAACTGGGTGCTCGATCCCGACACGGGCGAGCGAGTCCTGGGGCGTTTCAACTGGAAGGCCGGCGAATCCTCGGTGGCGCGCCAGTCGGCGAGGGCTTTCTCGGGCGATATGGGCTTGTCCTCGCCTTTGTTTCCAGACCACTATGGCGATTGCACCTCGGTTCAGGAGGCCTGCCTCGCCATGCCCAATGGCGCGCAGTCTCATCTGGGCGAGCACGAAGTGCCGGGGCGCTTGATGGATCTGGTGACGGCCTACGCACTCAATCTGGCGCTGCCGCAACGGCGCAACGTCGAGGACGAGCGGGTGCTCGCCGGCAAGAAGCTGTTTTACGAGGCCAATTGCATAGGCTGCCATGTGCCCAAGTATGTGACCAGGCGCGACGCCGAGCGGCCCGAGCATCGTTTTCAGCTCATCTGGCCCTATACCGATCTGCTCTTGCACGACATGGGCGAAGGCCTGGCGGACAACGTGGAAGAGGGCGAGGCATCCGGGCGCGAATGGCGGACGCCGCCGTTGTGGGGCATAGGCCTCACGCGAACGGTCAATCCTGCCGCGACGTGGTTGCATGATGGACGGGCCCGCACGTTGCTGGAGGCCATTCTCTGGCATGGAGGCGAGGCGCAGGCGGCCCGCGACCGTGTCCGCGACATGACGCCGGCACAGCGTGCCGACCTGATCCGGTTTCTGGAGTCTTTATGAATTGCCGGCAAAAGCCTGGTCAGGCGAAGGGGTCAGACCCCATACGGGGTCTGCCCCCCCGGCGCTTGGCATCGGCGGCCATCACAGCCGGCCTGGCTTCGTTGGCCGTTGCGAGCGCTTGCTGGGCGGGAACGCTGCCGCCGCAACTGGGGGCGAACCTGCTGCGGGACTATATTAGTCCGGCCATGCGGGAGTTCCGCGATTCCGCGCGCAATTTGATGGCCGCGGTGGGCCTGTATTGTGCGCGGCCGGCACAATCGTCAAGCATGGCCGTCGCCAAAGAATTCGCCACCCTGGTCGGTGCGTGGTCGCATATCGAATTCCTTCGGTTCGGTCCGATGATGAACGAGAACCGCTATGAGCGCATCCAGTTCTGGCCTGATCCCCGCGGCGTTGTCTTGAGGCAGGTACAGGCGGTGCTCAATGGGAAGCAGGATCTGCCGGATTCCGAAGGGCTGGCGAAGCTGAGCGTGGCGCTGCAGGGATTGCCCGCGTTGGAATACGTGCTTTATAGAGAGCATGGCCTGCTGTCCGGGCAGGCGGCCGGGCGCGAACGTTCCTGCAGGTTCGCCGGCGCCATCACGGGCAACCTTGCCGCCATCGGGGAGGCGTTGACGACGGAGTGGCGCGCGGACAGCGAGTTCGGACGTCAATTCGTACAGCCTGCACCGGACCGGGCGCTGTACCGCAGCCGGCAGGAAGTCGCATCGGAGGCGCTCAAGGCTTTATCGACGGGACTGCAGTTTGGACAGACCGTCAAGCTTCAGCCGGTACTCGGACGCGATGCCGCCGGCGCCACGCCGCGCCGTGCTCCATTTTGGAGGAGCGGGCTTGCAGCCATGTCGCAGCGGGCGGCAATCGAAGGCATGCGCGGATTTTACCTGGCTGGCGCATATCAGTACGGCGATGATGAGCAATGGGTGGATGAAAGCGTGCGGAATGAGCTGCAAAGGGCGGCGGAGGCCTTTGGCCGACTCCCGTCGCCATGGGACCAGGCAGTGAACTCGGACGATGGCTACCGCCAGCTTCAGCTGATCGCCCTGATTCTGAAGAATGCGAAGAGTGTGGTGGACGAACACATGGCGCCGGCGTTCGGCGTAAGGATAGGATTCAATGCGCTCGATGGAGATTGAACGGCGCCGCTTGCTGTCGGCCATTGCGCTGGGCGGATTCTTCATCGGCCTGGACGCGATCAAAGGGGTCAGACCCCATACGGGATCTGACCCTATGCGCAGCAGTGCGCAATCCCTTGCTTTGGACGGCGGCGGAAGCGCCTCCGCCATCCAGGAAGACGTTCTTTATCTCGCGGCGCGAAAAAATGGCGAACGTTACGAAGCGGCCTTGTTCGATGACAAGGCGAAGGATAGATCGGTCATTTCCTTGCCGGGCCGTGGGCACAGTTTCGCGATAGACAGCAAGCATCGCCGCGCCGTTGCATTCGGCCGGCAGCCCGGTTTCTTTGCGGTGGCAATGGAGTTCGACTCCGCCGGCGAACCGCTCATCCTGAAGGCGGAGGTGGGCCGCCATTTTTACGGCCATGGTGTGTATGCGCCGGATGGCCGCCGTTTGTACGCGACCGAGAATGACTACGAGGCGGGGCGTGGCGTAATCGGGGTGTACGACTGCAGGCCGGGACAGGGCTATGGCCGCATCGGCGAATACTCCACGGGCGGCGTAGGCCCCCATGAGGTCGTGCTATTGGCGAATGGGCGCACGCTATGCGTGGCCAACGGCGGTATCCTGACGCATCCCGACTACGGGAAACTGCAACTGAACGCGGCTGAGATGCGGCCGTCCCTGGCGTATCTGGATCTGGCCACGGGAGACTTGCTGGAACAGGTATTCCTGGATGAATCCTTGAACCGGCTTTCCATCCGCCATCTGGTCGTGGACGAGGCGGGATACGTATGGTTCGGCTGCCAGTACACCGGGCCGGCGGCCCATAGGCCTCCGCTTCTGGGCAGGCATCGGCGCGGGATGCCCGCCGAATTGCTTCAGGCCGACGAAGGCAACTTGCGAGCCATGAAGAACTATATAGGCTCGCTTGCCTACGATCCCTGGGGCAAAGTGGTGTCGACGACGAGCCCGGTGGGCGGTGTGGCTGTTTTCTGGGATGCGCAAAGCGGGCAATGCCTGGGACGAAGCGCGATTTTCGATGGCTGCGGCGTTGCAGCCGCGCCCGGCGGCGGGTTTCTGATCAGCAGCGGCGACGGGCGCCTGGCAAGAATCGCGCCGAAGGATAATTTCAAGGCTGTCGTCCAGGCTGAACGGCAACTGGCCTGGGACAATCACATGCGCCGCGTTTGACGGGTAATGCGGTCACGGCGGAGGATCGTTACATTATCCAGGAATGCGCCGTTTCGTACAGGCGTCCAGAACGTAAATTTCCGTCATTCCCGATGGGGCGTAGCTGTTAAATCCTTGAAAAACGTATGATTTTTCCGCAATGGGCAGCACCGAAAAAGCCTTAATGAAAACAGGTGCTTGCGGCATATACTTAAATTGCCCCTTAAAACAAAAACGCAGCTTGCCGATGTCGCATCATCGCCACAAATAGACCCGGGTAATCCCTTACTTTTTGTTTCCCCTGGGGCTGTTCTGTTGTTGCTAGCCAACAGAGACAGCGAAAAACCCGTCTTTTGCTGAAGCTGTCGTAGCCACGAGGCCGGAATTTTGATGCAATAGCAGCAACTTCCCATCGCGGAGTTAGAAAGAGCAGCAGCACAGTTTGGTAGTCGCTGCTCTAGTTACTCAAATCTACGGAGATTTCTTACATGAAAAAGACTCTGCTCGCTGCTGCTCTAGTCGCCGGCTTTGCTGGCGTTGCTCAAGCAGAAACGTCGGTTACCCTCTACGGTATCCTGGACGGTGGTATTGGCTATCAACAAGTCAAAGGTAACACCAGCTACTCGGCTAGCCGCACTGGCGCGACCGATTCCAAAGCGACCAAGACTGGCATGATCAACGGCGTTCAGTCCGGCAACCGTTGGGGTCTGCGTGGTACCGAAGATCTGGGCAATGGCCTGCAAGCCATTTTCCAAGTGGAAAGCGGCTTCGACCTGGGTACTGGTAACCAAGGTCAATCCAACGCTCAAAACGACCGTCTGTTCGGCCGTCAGGCAACCCTGGGTCTGCAAAGCGACGCATGGGGCCGTCTGGACGTTGGTCGTCAAACCAACATCGGTTCCAAGTACTTCGGCGCGATCGATCCGTTCAGCCAAGGCTTCGGCCAAGCCAACATCGGTGCAGCCTTCACGGCCGTCAACACCGTGCGTTGGGACAACATGGTCATGTATCAAACCCCCAGCTTCTCGGGCTTCCAGTTTGGTGCAGGTTACTCGTTCCGCACCAGCGGCACGCAACAGTTCAAGATCAGCGGCAACGACGATCCTAACAACCGTGGTATCACCACCGGTCTGCGTTACGCCAATGGTCCTCTGACCGCTGCTTTGAGCTACGACCAGACCAAGACTTCCGGTGACGGCTTCACGGTCCGCGCCTGGAACCTGGGTGCTGCCTACGACTTCGAAGTCGTCAAGCTGCACTTGGCATACGGCCAAACCCGCAATGGTCTGTTCGCTGCTGAAAGCTTCGGTAGCCAACTGCCCACCGGCCAAGTCAATGCTGAAGGCCTGAAGATCAATTCCTACCTGGTTGGTTTGACTGCTCCTTTGGGCGCCGGCAAGGTAATGGCTTCCTGGCACATGGCTGATCCCCGTAGCAATCCCGATGCATGGAACGGTACGGATCTGGACACCGACAAGCAACAAACGTACAGCCTGGGCTACACCTACGACCTGTCCAAGCGCACCAACGTGTACGCTATCGGTTCGTACACCAAGCACGCTCAGTTCCTGCCTGATGCAAAATCGACCGTCATCGGCGTCGGTCTGCGTCACCGCTTCTAATCGGTACGCATAGCTCGTCTATGCACCGAGTCGGCCCGGATTTCCGGGCCGATACAGAGCGCAGCAAGCCAGGCTTGCAACAAAAAGCCACCCTTTTCGGGTGGCTTTTTGCTGTGTGTTTTTTCCTTGTCCGGCAAAGGGTGGCATGCAGCCAATAACTTGTTTCCGTTCAAGGGCTTTCAGCCGAATGACGCTCTCAAAATGCTACAATCCCAGAGTTTACTTATTGTGATTGGACGCCCCGGATGAATCTGCAACAGTACTTTCCCGTTCTGCTGTTTATTGTCGTTGCGACGCTGATAGGTTTTGCGCTGCTTGCCGCCGGTCGCTTGCTTGGTCCGCATCGTCCGTACGAGGAAAAGCTCTCGCAGTACGAGTGCGGCTTCGAGGCCTTTGGCGATTCGCGCATGAAATTCGACGTGCGCTATTACCTGGTTGCGATCCTGTTCATCATGTTCGATCTGGAAATCGCATTTTTGTTCCCCTGGGCCATCGCCAACGGAACCATCGGGCTGGTTGGATTCTGGACCGTCATGGTGTTCCTCGCCATTCTCACCGTGGGCTTCATCTACGAGTGGAAAAAAGGCGCGCTCGACTGGGAATAACGGCAAGGCCTGAAGCGCACGGTTTCAGGCTGCACGCATCGCGGTAACGCCGCTTGTGTTTTTGTCGGTCCGGACGCCAGGCGTCCGGCCGACCTACGAGGCAAATATATGGCTATCGACGGCATTATGAAAGAAGGCTTTATCACCACCAGTGCAGACAAGTTTCTGAACTGGGCCAAGACGGGTTCGCTGTGGCCCATGACATTCGGCCTGGCATGCTGCGCGGTCGAGATGATGCACGCCGGGGCGGCACGCTACGACCTGGATCAGTTCGGCATCATCTTTCGTCCGAGCCCGCGTCAATCAGACCTCATGATCGTCGCCGGCACGCTGTGCAACAAGATGGCGCCCGCCTTGCGCAAGGTGTACGACCAGATGGCCGAGCCTCGCTGGGTGGTATCCATGGGTTCCTGTGCCAACGGCGGGGGCTACTACCACTATTCGTACTCGGTGGTCCGGGGTTGCGACCGCATCGTTCCGGTCGACGTCTATGTGCCCGGCTGTCCTCCCACGGCTGAGGCCCTGGTCTACGGCCTGCTCCAGATGCAGAACAAGATCCGCCTGACCAACACCATCGCGCGCTGAGCCCGCCGGGCTGCCGCGTTCAACGTTGAATAGAGATATGACTAGGCTCGAAACGCTACAACACAATCTGCAGGCCGCATTTGGCGAATCCGCCACGCTGACGCTGGCTCTGAACGAGCTGACGCTCGTGGTGCCGGCCAAGAGCTGGGCCGATGCCTGTACCACTTTGCGAGACACTCCCTCTCTGGGTTTCGATACATGCATCGACCTCTGCGGCATCGATTACTCCGCCTGGGGAGCGCCCACCCATGTGCCCGACGCCAGCGTGCATCCGCATCGCTTCGCCGTGGTTATTCATCTGCTGTCGGTCAAGAACAACATTCGGCTGCGCGTGCGGGCCTACATCGAAGACGAAGAGTTTCCGGTCATTGCCTCGCTGGTCGATGTCTGGCCCACCGTCAATTGGTTCGAGCGCGAAGCTTTCGACCTTTACGGCATTGTTTTTGAAGGCCATCCCGACCTGCGCCGCATTCTGACCGATTACGGTTTCATCGGGCATCCTTTCCGTAAAGACTTCCCCCTGTCCGGCAACGTCGAGATGCGTTACGACACCGAGCAGAAGCGGGTCATTTATCAACCCGTCACGATAGAACCGCGCGAGATCAACCCGCGCGTCGTGCGTGAAGAAGGCTACGGAGCAGGGCGCTAAAGCATGGCTGACATCAAGAACTACACACTCAACTTCGGTCCCCAACACCCGGCCGCCCACGGCGTGCTGCGCCTGGTTCTGGAGCTGGACGGCGAAGTCATCCAGCGGGCGGATCCGCACATCGGCCTGCTGCATCGCGCCACCGAAAAGCTGGCCGAGCACAAAACCTTCCTGCAGGCGCTGCCTTATATGGACCGCCTGGACTACGTGTCCATGATGTGCAACGAGCACGCTTATGTCATGGCGGTGGAAAAGCTGCTGGGCGTCCAGGTGCCCTTGCGGGCGCAGTACATCCGCGTCATGTTCGACGAGATCACTCGCCTGCTCAATCACCTCATGTCGCTGGGTTCGCATGCGCTCGACGTCGGCGCCATGGCCGTCTTCCTGTATGCGTTCCGCGAACGCGAAGACCTCATGGACTGCTACGAGGCCGTGTCGGGCGCGCGGATGCACGCGGCCTACTACCGGCCGGGCGGCGTGTATCGCGACTTGCCCGATGCCATGCCCCAGTACGGCCAGTCCAGCAAGTACCGTGGCGAAAAAGAAGTGCGCGCCATGAACGAGGCACGCTCCGGCTCGCTGCTCGACTTCATCGAAGACTTCACCAATCGCTTCCCGGCCTGCGTCGACGAATATGAAACCCTGCTGACCGACAACCGCATCTGGAAGCAGCGCCTGGTGGGCGTGGGCGTGGTGGATCCCGACCGCGCCAAGGCGCTGGGCTTTACCGGCCCCATGCTGCGGGGATCCGGCGTCGAGTGGGACTTGCGCCGCACCCAGCCATATGAAGTCTATGACCGCCTGGAATTCGACATCCCCGTCGGCGTGAACGGCGATTGCTACGACCGCTATCTGGTCCGCGTGGCCGAAATGCGCGAAAGCAATCGCATCATCCGGCAATGCGTGGAATGGCTGCGCAACAACCCCGGCCCCGTCATTGTCGACAACCACAAGGTCGCTCCGCCTTCCCGCGAGAAAATGAAGACGGGCATGGAAGACTTGATTCACCATTTCAAGCTCTTTACCGAAGGCATGCATGTGCCGGCCGGTGAAGTCTATGCGGGCGTCGAGCACCCGAAAGGCGAGTTCGGCATCTACATGGTCTCCGACGGCGCCAACAAGCCTTACCGCATGAAGATTCGCGCGCCCGGCTTTGCCCATTTGCAGTCCATGGACGAAATGGCGCGCGGACACATGATCGCCGATGCCGTCACCATCATTGGTACGCAAGACATCGTGTTTGGCGAAATCGACCGTTAACCGGCGCGAGCCAAGGTAAAAACCGGATTCAAAATATGCTGCTTTCCGAACAAGCCTATCAGAAAATCGACCGGGAGCTCACGAAGTTCCCGCAGGACCAGCAACAGTCCGCCATCATGGCGGCGCTGACCATTGCACAGGAAGAGAAGGGCTGGGTATCCACTGAAGTCATCGACGACATCGCCGCTTACCTGCGCGTTCCTTCCATTGCCGTGCAGGAAGTCGCCACTTTCTACAACATGTTCAATACGCATCCCGTCGGTCGCTTCAAGATCACGGTATGCACCAACCTGCCCTGTGCCTTGCGCGACGGCGTGAAGGCGGCCGATTACCTGAAGCAGAAACTGGGCATCGATTTCCACGAGACCACGCCCGATGGGCTGTTCACCTTGATGGAGGGTGAGTGCATGGGGGCTTGCGGTGATTCGCCCGTCATGCTCATGAACAATCACCATATGTGCGTACGCATGTCTCCGGAAAGGATAGATGCAATGATCCAGGAACTTAAACAGCATGGGGAGTCGGCATGAGCGCGCCCGGTCTGTTGCAGCGATTTTCGCAAGGACTGACGCCCAACCCGGGCGATGATCTGTCCAACAGCATGATCTTCCACGACCGCCATATCAACCCGCAGATCGTCGCGGGGCTGGACGGCTCTAACTGGGGGCTGGAAGACTACGTCAAGCGCGGCGGCTACGAGGCCCTGCGCAAAATCCTCACCACGGGGATGACGCCCGATGACGTCATTGCCGAGGTCAAGGCATCCAGCTTGCGCGGCCGGGGCGGCGCGGGCTTTCCGACCGGCTTGAAGTGGAGCTTCATGCCGCGCACGCTTCCTGGGCAGAAGTACCTGGTGTGCAATTCCGACGAAGGCGAGCCGGGCACCTTCAAGGACCGGGACATCCTGCGCTTCAATCCGCATATCGTGATCGAAGGCATGGCCATCGCGGCATACGCCATGGGCATCACCGTGGGCTACAACTACATCCACGGCGAAATATTCGAAATCTACGATCGTTTCGAGCGCGCTCTGGAGCAGGCCCGCGAGGCCGGTTTCCTGGGCGACAACATCCTGGGTTCGGGCTTCAATTTCCAGCTGCATGCCTTTCACGGCTACGGTGCGTACATCTGCGGCGAAGAAACCGCCTTGCTCGAATCGCTCGAAGGCAAGAAAGGACAGCCTCGGTTCAAGCCGCCGTTTCCCGCCAGTTTCGGCCTGTACGGCAAGCCCACGACGATCAACAACACGGAAACCTTCGCGGCCGTTCCCTGGATTTTCCGCAACAGCGGGCAAGAATACTTGGATATCGGCGTGCCCAATGCCGGCGGCACCAAGCTGTTCTCGATATCCGGCGACGTCGAACTGCCCGGCAACTATGAAGTCCCCCTGGGCACGCCCTTCAGCAAGCTGCTCGAGCTTGCCGGCGGCATGCGTGGCGGCCGCAAGCTCAAGGCGGTCATCCCGGGCGGCTCCAGCGCCCCCGTGCTACCCGCCGACATCATGATGCAAACCAACCTCGACTACGACTCCATCGCCAAGGCCGGCTCCATGCTCGGCTCGGGCGCCGTCATCGTCATGGACGAAACCCGCTGCATGGTGAAATCCCTGCTGCGCCTGTCCTATTTCTATTACGAAGAAAGCTGCGGCCAATGCACGCCATGCCGTGAAGGTACCGGCTGGCTGTACCGCATGCTGGCGCGCATCGAAAACGGCCAAGGCCGGCCCGAGGATCTCGACGTCCTCGACAACGTCGCCCAGAACATCATGGGGCGCACGATCTGTGCGCTGGGCGATGCGGCCGCCATGCCGGTACGCAGCTTCATCAAGCATTTCCGCGACGAGTTCGCACACCACATCGAGCACAAGAGCTGTGTGGTGCCCAAATATCTGTAGGGTCAGGACACGCTAATGGTTGAACTCACCATCGACGGCATCAAAGTAGAAGCACCCGAAGGCAGCATGGTTATCCAGGCCGCCCACAAGCTCGGGGTGTTCGTGCCGCATTTTTGCTATCACAAGAAACTTTCCGTGGCCGCCAACTGCCGCATGTGCCTGGTCGACGTCGAAAAGGCGCCCAAGGCCCTGCCTGCCTGTGCAACACCGGTCACCAACGGAATGATCGTGCATACGCGCTCGCCCAAGGCCATTGCGGCCCAGAAGAGCGTCATGGAATTCCTGCTGATCAATCACCCGCTCGACTGTCCGGTCTGCGACCAGGGCGGCGAATGCCAGTTGCAGGACCTGGCCGTCGGATACGGGGCTTCGGCGTCGCGCTACCAGGAAGAAAAGCGCGTGGTCGTCGCCAAGAGCATGGGCCCGCTCATTTCCACCGACGGCATGCAACGGTGCATCCATTGCACCCGCTGCGTCCGCTTCGGCCAGGAGATCGGCGGGATCATGGAAATCGGCATGGTCAACCGGGGCGAGCACTCCGAAATCACGACGTTCGTCGGCAAGGCGGTCGAGTCCGAGCTTTCCGGCAACATGATAGACATCTGCCCGGTTGGCGCCTTGCTTTCGAAACCGTTCAAGTTTTCGGCGCGTACCTGGGAAATGGCGCGACGCCGTTCGGTGAGTCCGCACGACAGCCTGGGCGCCAATCTGGTCGTGCAGACCAAGCTCGACCGTGTGCTGCGGGTCGTGCCCTTCGAGAACGAAGACGTCAACGAGTGCTGGATCAGCGACCGTGATCGTTTTTCCTATGAAGGCCTGTATACGCATGACCGCCTTGCCCATCCCATGGTGAAGGGCGAAGACGGCCAATGGCGCGAGGCGTCCTGGACCGACGCGCTGCAAGTCGTCGCCCAAGGGTTGAGCAACGTGCGCGAGCAGTTTGGCGGCGATCAAATCGGCGGCATCGGCAGCCCCATGGCCACCACCGAGGAACTCGCTTTATTGGCCCGTCTGATGCGCGCCGTCGGTTCCGAGAATGTCGATTTCCGCTTGCGCGCCATCGATCCGACGCTCGACCAGGCCGTTGCCGGCGTGCCCTGGCTGGGCATGTCCGTGGCCGACTTCGGCGAACTCGATCGCGTGCTCGTCGTAGGCTCGGTCCTGCGCAAGGAGCAGCCGTTGCTGGCCCAGCGCCTGCGCCAGGCTGCCAAGCGCGGCACGCAGATCTTCTTCATCGACTCGGCCGCCGAAGACCCTCTGTTCCCTGTCGCCGGCCGGATCACGGTTGCCCCCAGCCAAGTGCCCAACGCCGTGGCAGAGGTGCTGGTCGCGCTGGCGCAGAACACGGCAGAGCCATCCACACCAGACGGCCTGGCCAATGTTCAGCCCACCGAGGCGGCTCGGCTGGTCGCGGCCGGCCTGGCCTCCGGACAACGCGTCGGTGTTTTCCTGGGCGACATGGCCATGGCATCCGCCCATGCCAGCCTGATTGCTGCGAATGCGTCGGAACTTGCCAAGGCCGCACAGGCGACATTGGGCTTCCTGACCTCGGGTGGCAATACCGTGGGCGGATACCTGGCCGGGGCCGTGCCGGTCCGCGGCGGACTTACTGCCGAGCAGATGCTTCAGCAACCGCTGAAAGCCTATGTCGTGCTCCATGCCGAGCCGGCCCTTGACAGCGACAATGGCGCCCGAGCGCTCCAGACTCTCAAGTCGGCCTCATTCAAGGTCGCACTGACGTCGTTCCGCTCGGCGGCTGAAGAATGGGCCGACGTCATGCTGCCCATTTCTCCTTTCACCGAAACTTCGGGCACCTTCGTCAGCATCGAAGGCCGGGTGCAAAGCTTCAAGGGTGTCGCGGCGCCGTACGCGGATACCCGTCCGGCCTGGAAGGTGTTGCGTGTTCTGGGCAATTTGCTCGATCTCCAGGGCTTCGAAGACGAAACCTCCGAATCGGTTCGCGATTCCGTCATGGTCGGCGGCGTCGAAGCCCGTCTGTCCAATCAGGTTGCGGCATTGCCGGCGCTTGCGGCGCCCGCGGCCGGGCTCGAAAGGGTGGCCGACGTACCCATCTACCGCAGCGATGCGCTGGTGCGCCGCTCCGAACCCTTGCAGCAGGCTTCCGCATCGCTGCCTCCCAAGGCTCGCATGTCCGCCGGCACGATGGCCGGCCTTGGCATTGCGGCCGACGCCGCCGTGCGTGTGGGCAGCGCCCAGGGCGAGGTGGTTCTGGCGGTGCAGCTGGACGATACGGTTGCCCCTGGTTGCGTGCGTATCGCGACGGCGTTCAATGAAACTCTGGCGCTGGGCAGCGGTTCCGGCCAACTGACGGTGGAGCGAGTCTAATGGAGTGGCTTACAGTTCTTGAAAACTATGGCGTGGGCCTGCTGGGCCCCACCGCGTGGCTGGTCGTATGGACGCTCGTCAAGATCGTAGTCATCGCCGTCCCCATCATCCTGTGCGTAGCCTACCTGACTTACTGGGAACGCAAGATGATCGGCGCCATGCACGTTCGCCTCGGGCCCACCCGGGTCGGCTACCGCGGCCTGCTGCAGCCTTTTGCGGACGTGTTCAAACTTCTCACCAAGGAAGTCATCGTGCCCAGCAAGGCCAACAAGGTCTTGTATATTCTCGCGCCGGTCGTCACCCTGATGCCCGCGCTGGCGGCCTGGGCGGTGATTCCCTTCGGCCCTGAAGTCGTGCTGGCCGATGTCAACGCCGGCTTGCTGTATGTCCTGGCCATCACTTCCCTGGGGGTATACGGAGTGATCGTCGCAGGCTGGGCATCGAACTCCAAGTATGCATTCCTGGGCGCGCTGCGGGCAGCCGCGCAAATGGTGTCGTACGAACTGGCCATCGGCTTCGTCTTCATCACCGTTCTTCTCGTGTCGGGCACCTTGAACCTCAGCGGCATCGTGGAAGGGCAGGGCGCCGGGTGGTTCGCCTCCAAGGGCATTACCTTCATGTCCTGGAACTGGCTGCCTTTGCTGCCGCTGTTCGTCATCTACGTGGTGTCGGCAGTGGCCGAAACCAACCGGCATCCGTTCGACGTGGTGGAAGGCGAATCGGAAATCGTGGCCGGCCACATGGTCGAGTATTCGGGCATGGGCTTTGCGCTGTTCTTCCTCGGCGAATACGCGAACATGATCCTGCTCTCGGCGATGGCGTCCATCATGTTCCTGGGCGGCTGGATGCCCCCGCTGGACATCGCGCCGCTCACCTGGATTCCAGGATGGCTGTGGCTGGGTATCAAGACCTTTTTTGTGGTTTCGATGTTTATATGGTTCCGTGCGACGTTCCCGCGCTACCGTTACGACCAGATCATGCGTCTGGGCTGGAAGGTGTTCATTCCCTTGACCGGTATCTGGCTGCTCGTTGTGGCGATATGGATGCAGACGCCCTGGAATATTTGGCAATAGGACACAGGGGCTAGAAGATTATGGAAGCAATTAAAGATTTCTTCGGCAGTTTGATGCTGTCCGAAATGCTGAAGGGCATGCGCCTGACGGGAAAATATTTCTTCAAGCGCAAGGTCACCTTGCGATATCCGCAGGAAAAGACACCGGCATCGCCGCGCTTTCGCGGCCTGCATGCCTTGCGGCGCTACCCGAACGGGGAAGAGCGCTGCATTGCATGCAAGCTGTGTGAGGCCGTCTGCCCTGCGCTGGCCATCTCAATCGAATCCGAGGAGCGCGAGGACGGCACCCGCCGCACCACGCGCTACGACATCGATCTGACCAAGTGCATATTCTGTGGCTTCTGCGAAGAAAGCTGTCCGGTGGATTCCATCGTCGAAACGCACATCTCCGAGTACCACGGCGAGAAGCGCGGCGACCTGTACTTCACCAAAGACATGTTGCTGGCCGTCGGGGACCGCTACGAAGCTGAAATCGCGCGCCGTCGTTCAGAAGACGCCCCTTATCGTTGATGCCGGACCAGACACCTATGATTTTTTCTACTGTCCTGTTTTATCTGCTGGCGCTGGTGCTGGTGATTGCCGCATTCCGTGTCGTCACCGCCTCCAGTCCTGTCACCGGCGTCCTGCATCTCATCCTGGTGTTCTTCACCGCGTCCATGATCTGGATGTTGCTGGGCGCAGAATTCCTCTCGCTGCTGCTCGTCGTCGTCTACGTCGGCGCCGTCATGGTGATGTTCCTGTTCGTCGTGATGATGCTTGACGTACGCATGGATGCACTGCGCGCCGGCTTCAAGGCCTATTTGCCCGCCGGCTTGCTGATCGGGTCGATCATGGTGCTCGAGATGGCCTTCGTGCTTGCAAGCACTTGGCTCGACGCGGGCCCCGCCGCCCCTGTTGCCGACGACTACAACAATACGCATGCGCTGGGCGTGGCCATGTATACGGACTACGTGCTGGCCGTGCAGGTCGGAGGCGTTGTCTTGTTGGTGGGCATGATTGCCGCCATAGCACTGACGCTGCGGCGCCGGAGCGACGTGAAGCGCACCAATCCTTCACAACAGGTCAGGGTCCGCGCCCAGGACCGCTTGCGCATGGTCAGCATGCCGTCGCAGACTGAAGCGCCCGCGAAAAACGAGGCGGAAAAAGCTCAAGGGGATACCAAATGACATTGACACTTGCCCACTATCTGATACTTGGCGCAATTCTTTTCTCCATCGGCATCTTCGGCTTCTTTCTGAATCGCCGCAATCTCATCATCCTGTTGATGTCCATCGAGCTCATGCTGCTTGCCGCAAACATGAATTTCGTGGCGTTCTCGACTTGGTTCGGCGATACGGCCGGCCAGGTGTTCGTCTTCTTCGTGCTGACGGTGGCCGCGGCGGAAGCCGCCATCGGGCTGGCGATCTTGGTGTTGCTGTTCCGCAACCTGAATACGATCAATGTTGACGCACTTGACCAGCTCAAGGGTTGATGGGATTGCTCAAATTATGAATTCACCAAATCTCTACTTGTTGATCGCGCTGGCGCCGCTGGCGGGCGCCATATTGGCCGGCCTTTTCGGCACCGGCTTCCTGGGCCGCTGGGTGAGCCGCCGCGGTTCGCACATGCTCACCATCGCCTTGGTGGCGGTATCGTTCATCGGTTCGGTCATGGTGCTGTTCCAGGTTCTCGATGGGCATACCTACGACGGCACGCTATATACCTGGTCGGTCATTGGCACGACCAAGCTGGAGCTCGGTTTCCTGATCGATCCGCTGTCCGCCCTGATGATGGTCGTCGTTACTTCGGTTTCGCTGATGGTGCATATCTACACCATAGGCTACATGGCCGACGATCCGGGCTATCAGCGCTTCTTCGCCTACATCTCGCTCTTTACCTTTTCCATGCTGATGCTGGTCATGTCCAACAACATGGTCCAGCTGTTCTTCGGCTGGGAAGCGGTCGGCCTGGTGTCCTACCTGCTGATCGGCTTCTGGTATACGCGTCCCACGGCCATTTTCGCCAACATGAAGGCCTTCCTGGTCAACCGCGTCGGCGACTTCGGCTTCATCCTGGGCATCGGTCTGTTGTTCGCCTATGCGGGCAGCATGCACTACGGCGAAATATTCGATCAAAGCGAGAAGCTCGCCGGCATGGCGTTCCCGGGCACCGACTGGCAGTTGCTGACGGTGGCCTGCATCTCGCTTTTCGTGGGCGCAATGGGTAAATCCGCGCAGGTCCCGCTGCACACCTGGCTGCCAGATTCCATGGAAGGCCCCACGCCGATTTCCGCACTGATCCACGCCGCCACCATGGTGACGGCCGGCATATTCATGGTCGCGCGTTTCTCGCCGCTGTTCGAGCAGTCGAACACCGCCTTGTCGGTCATGATCGTGATCGGCGCCATCGGCGCGCTGTTCCTGGGCATACTGGGCATCGTCCAGAACGACATCAAGCGCGTCGTGGCGTACTCCACGCTTTCCCAGCTGGGCTACATGACGGTAGCGCTCGGCGCATCGGCATACTCGGCCGCGATCTTCCACCTCATGACGCATGCCTTCTTCAAGGCGCTGCTGTTCCTGGGTGCGGGCTCCGTCATCATCGGCATGCACCATGACCAGGACATCCGCAACATGGGCGGTTTGCGCAAGTACATGCCCATCACCTGGATCACCTTCCTGATCGGTACGCTATCGCTGGTCGGAACGCCTTTCTTCGCCGGCTTCTACTCGAAAGAGCACATCATCGAAGCGGCGGGCGCGGCCGACGTATGGGGCGCGGGCTTCGGCTACTACGCGACGCTGATCGGCGTGTTCGTGACTTCGCTGTATTCCTTCCGGGTGTATTTCCTGGTCTTCCATGGCAAGGAACGCTTCGACGCCCTTGGGCATGCCGCCCACGGCCACGACGATCACGGGCATCACGGCGGCACGCCGCACGAATCCCCCTGGGTCGTCACGCTGCCGCTGGTGCTGCTGGCCATTCCGTCGGTCATTGCCGGTGCGTGGTTCATCGATCCGCTGCTGTTCGGCAGCTTCTTCGATGGCGTCATCGCTGTCCTGCCTGCGCATCCCGCCATGGCGGAGCTGGCTTCACACTGGCACGGCTGGGTGGCATATGCGCTGCATGGCTTCGTCACCGTTCCGTTCTGGCTGATGATCGCGGGCTTCGTGGTTGCATGGTATTGCTACCTGGTCAATCCCAAGGTCCCGGCCGCCATCCATCGCAATCTGTCCGTGGTCAACCGGATCCTGGACAACAAGTACTACGCCGACTGGTTCAATGAGCAAGTGGTGGCGCGTCTGGCGCGCTGCCTGGGCCACGGCTTCTGGAAGGCCGGCGACCGCGGCCTGATCGACGGCCTGCTCGTCAACGGAAGCGCCCGCGTGGTGGGCTGGGTGGCGGCGGTCAGCCGTCACCTGCAATCCGGCTACATCTATCACTACGCCTTTGCGATGATCATCGGGATCATGGCTTTATTAACCTTTTTTGTGCTGACGGTTCACTGATGGCAAGCGATATGGCGTCTTCTAATTTTCCCTGGTTAACGCTCTCGATTTTCGTTCCCATTGTTGCGGGTCTGTTGGTGCTGCTGCTGGGCCGCGATGATCGGCCGGGCTTCACGCGCAAGATTTCGCTGATCGGAGCCGTCGCGGGGTTTCTCGTCACCTTGCCGCTGTACACGGGCTTCAATCCCGATACAGCCGACATGCAGTTCGTCGAGAAGGCATCTTGGATCGAAACCTTTGCGGTCAACTACCATCTCGGCATCGATGGCATTTCGCTCTGGTTCGTGCTGCTCACGGCCTTCATCACCATCATCGTGGTGCTTGCGGGCTGGGAAGTCATCACCAGTCGGATCTCGCAGTACATGGCAGCCTTCCTGATTCTTTCGGGGCTGATGGTCGGCGTGTTCGCGGCGCTGGACGGCATGCTGTTCTACGTGTTCTTCGAAGCGACGCTCATTCCGATGTACCTGATCATCGGGGTATGGGGCGGCCCGAATCGTGTGTACGCGGCATTCAAGTTCTTCCTGTACACCTTGCTGGGTTCGTTGCTCACACTCGTCGCTTTCATCTATTTGTGGCATTCCGCCGGCGGCTCGTTCGACATCCTCGCCTGGCATGGGCTCAAACTGGACTACACGCCCCAGATCCTGATCTTCCTGGCCCTGCTTGCGGCGTTCGCCGTCAAGGTTCCCATGTGGCCGGTGCATACATGGTTGCCGGACGCGCACGTCGAGGCGCCCACCGGAGGTTCGGTAGTGCTGGCCGCCATCATGCTGAAGCTCGGCGCATACGGCTTCCTGCGGTTCTCGCTCCCGATCGCGCCTGACGCCTCGCAGAGCCTGGCCGGCATGATGATCGCCCTGTCGCTCATCGCGGTCATCTACATTGGCCTGGTCGCCATCGTTCAGGACGACATGAAGAAGCTGGTGGCGTATTCATCGGTCGCCCACATGGGCTTCGTGACGCTCGGCTTCTTCGTGTTCAACACGGCCGGCCTCGAGGGCGCCATCGTGCAGATGATCTCCCACGGCTTCGTGTCGGGCGCCATGTTCCTGTGTATCGGGGTACTGTACGATCGCCTGCACACGCGCCGCATCGATGACTATGGCGGCGTCATCAACGTCATGCCGCGCTTCGTCACGTATTTCGTGCTGTTTTCCATGGCCAATGCCGGCCTGCCGGCGACCAGCGGATTCGTGGGCGAGTTCACCGTCATCATGGGCGCGGTGGAATACAACTTCTGGATAGGCCTTCTGGCTGCAACCTCGCTCATCCTCGGTGCGTCCTATTCGCTCTGGATGCTCAAGCGCGTGGCTTTCGGCGACATCGCCAACGATGCGGTGCGCAGCATGAGCGACCTCAGCCGGCGCGAGTTCTTCATCCTGGGTGTCATGGCCATCGCGGTGCTTTACATGGGTATCCATCCGAAACCGTTTACAGATGTCATGCATGTGTCGGTGCAGGCCTTGCTGCAGCACGTCTCTATCTCGAAACTGTAGACCTGAAATACTATGCAAAATCCATTTGACTTCGCTTTGGCTACGCCCGAGATTTCGCTGTTGATCATGGCCTGCGCCATCTTGCTGGTCGACGCATTCAACAAGACCGAGTCCCGCCATACGACCTTCACCTTGAGCATCGGCGCCATGCTGGTGCTGACGGTAATTTCCTTGTGGCAATGGGGCGCCGGCGTGCGGGGCAACTCCTTCGGCGGCCTGTATGTCGTCGACGATCTCGCGCATTTCCTGAAGGTACTGTCTTATATCGCAGTGGCGGCCACCATGATCTACGGCCGCGAGTATTCCGAGCGCCGCGACATGGTCAAGAATGGCGGCGAACTATACTGCCTGGCGCTCTTCGCCTTGCTCGGGCAGATGATCATGATCTCCGCCGGCAGCATGCTCACGGTCTATCTGGGCGTTGAGCTGATGTCCTTCGCCCTGTATGCGCTGGTTGCGCTGCGCCGCGATCACATCAAGGCCACGGAAGCCGCCATGAAGTACTTTGTGCTGGGCGCACTGGCGTCGGGCGTGTTGCTGTACGGCATGTCCATGATCTACGGCGCGACCGGCCAGCTCGACATGCGCCTGATCGCCCAGGTCATCAACAGTGGCAATGCCGAGCGCCTGCCACTGGTCTTCGGCGTGGTGTTCATCGTCTCCGGCCTGGCGTTCAAGCTGACCGCAGCGCCATTCCATATGTGGACCCCCGACGTCTATCAGGGCGCACCGACCTCCGTCACCCTGATCGTTGGCGCCGCGCCCAAGCTGGCGGCTTTCGCCATCACGCTGCGCCTTCTGATCGAAGGCCTGCACGGTATTGCCATCGACTGGCAACCCATGCTGCTCGTGATGGCCGTCCTGTCGCTGGCCATCGGCAACCTGGCCGCCATCATGCAATCCAATTTCAAGCGCATGCTGGCCTATTCGACGATCTCGCACATGGGCTTCGTGTTCCTGGGCCTGCTGTCGGGCGTGGTGGAAGGGCAGGCGGTCGCGGCAGGCTCGGCATACGGTTCGGCGCTGTTCTACGTGGTCATCTACGTCCTGACCACGCTGGTCACTTTCGGCCTGATCCTGCTCTTGAGCCGCGAAGGTTTCGAGTGCGAAGAGATCTCCGACCTGAAGGGCCTGAATCGCCGTAATCCGGTACTGGCCGGGCTGCTGCTGGTCTCCATGTTTTCGCTGACGGGCATTCCGCCGCTGGCGGGCTTCTACGCTAAGCTGGCGGTGCTGCAGGCGTTGATCGGCGCGGGCTACATCGCCATGGCGGTGGTCGCGGTGCTGTTTTCGCTGATTGGCGCCTTCTACTATTTGCGCGTGGTCAAGGTTGCGTACTTCGACGAGCCCGAAGGCGAACTGGTTCCGGTCAATACCGGCGTCGTCACCAACGGCCTGATGTCTCTCAATGGCCTTCTGATCCTTGCGCTGGGCATATTGCCGGGTGGTCTCATGGCGTTGTGCGTCCGGGTCATCGAGAGCTCTTTGAAGTTCTGATCGCATGACACAGGCATTTGCGATCTGGTTCCTGATCGGCCTTTCGCTCTTGATGGCGAACCTGCCTTTCGTCCTGAAGCGCCCGATGCTGGCGCTGCCCTGGACGCAGGCAGGTGAACCGCCGCGTCCCGCTTGGCGGAACCTGCTGGAATCACTGGTTTTTTTCGCTGCCCTGGCCGGTATGGCTTATGGTGGATACGCACTCCTTGCGGGTGCTTTCTTCATGGCGTCCGACGCGGCATCGGTCGCCTTGTTCACGATCAAGCTACTGGCTGTCGTCGGCATTGCGATCGCGCTGCTCGCCTATCCCGGCTGGCGCAACCGGGGCCGGCAGGCCGACAAATCCTTTTTCTCGAGCCTGCTCGAGGTATTGGTGCTCTACGTCCTGGTGGGCGCCATGGGCTTTGGATTCGAAGCCAATATGGGCAATCTGTTTCCCAAGCAGTGGGAGTTCTTTGCCATCACCCTAAGCCTGTTCCTGGTGCTGGGGTATCCAGGGTTCGTTTTCCGCTATCTGATGCGCCGGCGCAAGCCTGGCAAGGCTGCGGTCTCGGCCGCAGCACACTGACATGACACATCTCATTCTGCAGGCGCCCAATCTGGTCGCTTCCAACATCGAAAAGATCGCCGCCATCGCCAGCGCCGGCGGGGTGCAGGAGCTCGGCAACACGGCGGTCCGCCTGCTGGATGTCGACCCTGACGTACGGCCCGAAGTGCAGGCATGCTGTGACGCATTCGGCATGGACTACGCTTTCTTCGATCACATTGCGCGCTTGCGCGACTGCAGGATACTGGCGATGGACATGGACTCCACGCTGGTCAATATCGAATGCATCGACGAGATCGCCGACTTGGCCGGACGCAAGGCCGAGGTGTCCGCCATCACCGAGGCGGCGATGCGCGGCGAGATCAAGGATTTCGCCGAAAGTCTGAGGCGCCGGGTGGCCTTGCTGGAGGGCGTCGATGCCACGGCGCTTGAAAGGGTTTATGAAGAACGCCTGCGCCTGAATCCCGGCGCGGAAAACCTGATTGCGACGGCGCGCCGATACGGTCTGAAGGTTCTGCTCGTGTCGGGAGGATTTACCTTCTTCACCGAAAGGCTCAAGGCCCGCCTGGACCTGGACGCCTGCCATGCGAATGTGCTGGAAGTCAGCGGCGGCAAGCTTTCCGGCCGCGTCCACGGCGATATCGTCGACGCCCAGGGCAAAGCCGCACGCCTGGCGTCGCTGGCCCAGGAGCTTGGTGCAACGTCCGACCAGATCATCGCCGTGGGTGACGGCGCCAACGATCTGAAGATGATGGCGCTGGCCAAATATTCCGTCGCTTATCGTGCCAAGCCGGTCGTGCGCGAGCAAGCCAATTATGCGCTCAACGTCAGCCCGCTGGACGCCATCCTGAACTGGTTCCGGATGTAGGGGGTCTGGTGTCATGGGGTCAGACCCCATGCGGGGTCTGACCCCGTCCGTCAAATCAGCTGGGGTCAGACCCAATGGGTCTCACCCCTCAGAGACTTGCCCGGGGTCAGACCCCGTACGGGGTCTGACCCCTTAAATCCTTCAAGCCAGCGCGCGCAGCACGTTGCGCACGGCGTCGATGCGGGCGGAAACCTGTTGTCCCTGCTTGATCTCCACCTTGAGCTTGTCCTGGCCGGCCAGTTTCACGTCCTTTCTCTTTTGCACCAATTCGATGATGCGCAGCGGATCGACGCTGGGCTTGGCCGAGAACTGGATCATGGCCTGGTTTTCGCTCGCGTCGATCTTGACCACACCCAGCGGTTCGCCGCTCAAGCGCAGGCGATGGGTGGCAAGCAGCGTCTGCGCCGCTTCGGGCAATTTCCCGTAGCGGTCTATCAGTTCTTCCTGGATGGCGATCATGTCGTCTTCATGGCGAGCATGGGACAGCTTCTTGTACATGCCCAGCCGGGCATGTACATCGGGGCAGTAATCGGGTGGCAGGAGGGCGGATGCATGCAGGTTGACTTCGCACAGTGAGGAAAAGGGCGAATCCAGATCCGGCTCTTCGCCGGACTTGAGTGCTCGCACCGCAGCGTTGAGCATCTCGGAGTACATGGAGAATCCGATTTCCTGGATATTGCCGGACTGAGATTCGCCCAGCACTTCCCCGGTGCCGCGGATCTCCAGGTCGTGCATGGCGAGGAAGAAGCCTGCACCCAGTTCCTCCATCGCCTGTATGGCCTCCAGGCGTTTCTTGGCGTTCGACGTCATGGCATCCTCGCCGGGCGTCAGCAGGTAAGCATAGGCCTGATGGTGGGACCGGCCGACGCGGCCCCGCAATTGATGCAGCTGGGCCAGTCCGAGCTTGTCCGCCCGGTGTATGACGATGGTGTTTGCCGTGGGAACGTCGATGCCGGTTTCGATGATGGTCGTGCACAGCAGCACGTTGAAACGCTGCTGGTAGAAGCCTTTCATGACTTCTTCCAGTTCGCGCTCCGGCATCTGCCCATGTGCGACCGCGATGCGGGCCTCGGGGACGAGTTCTTCCAGTTTGGCGCGCCGGTTATGGATGGTCTCGACCTCGTTGTGCAGGAAATATACCTGGCCCCCGCGCTTGAGTTCGCGGAGCAGCGCCTCGCGTATCGTGCTGCCGTCCTCGCGCCGGACGAAGGTCTTGATGGCCAGGCGTTTTTGCGGCGCGGTGGCGATCACCGAGAAGTCGCGTATGCCTTCCAGCGACATGCCCAGCGTGCGGGGAATGGGGGTGGCCGTCAGCGTGAGCACATCCACCTCGGCCCTCAGCGTCTTCAGCGCTTCCTTCTGGCGGACGCCGAAACGGTGCTCTTCGTCGATGATGACGAGTCCGAGATCCTTGAACTTCACGTCCTTCGACAGAATCTTGTGCGTGCCGATGACGATGTCCACACTGCCTTTGTTGATGCCTTCCACCGCCGCGCTGATCTCCTTGCCCGAACGGAAGCGCGATAATTCCACGACCTTGACCGGCCAGTCCGCGAAGCGGTCGGCAAACGTCTGGGCATGCTGCTCGGCCAGCAGGGTGGTGGGGCAGAGCAGGGCGACCTGCTTGCCATTGAGCACCGCGATGAAGGCAGCGCGCAGTGCGACTTCCGTCTTGCCGAATCCCACGTCTCCGCAGACCAGTCTGTCCATGGGCTGGCCGGAAGTCATATCGCCGATGACCGCTTCGATGGCTGCCGCCTGGTCTGGTGTTTCCTCGAAGCCGAAGCCTTCCGCAAAGGCCTGGTAATCATTGGGCGCCACTTTGTAGCGGTAGCCGTCGCGGGCGGCGCGCTGCGCATACAGCGCCAGCAGTTCCGCAGCGGCGTCGCGCACTTGCTTGGCCGCTTTGCGGCGCGCCTTGTCCCACTGGCCCGAACCAAGCTGATGCAGTGGCGCGTTCTCGGGATCGGCTCCGCTGTAGCGGGCAATGACGTGCAGCTGAGACACCGGAACGTACAAGGTGCTGCCGGTGGCGTACTCGAGATGCAGGAACTCCATGGGCCCTTCGCCAAGATCCATCTCGACCAGCCCGCAATACCGGCCTATGCCGTGCTGGGCATGGACCACCGGGTCGCCCTCGCGCAATTCCGACAGATCGCGCACCATGGCTTCGACGTCGCTGCTGGCCTGCTGGGCACGCTTTCCGCGACGCAGCGTCCTTGCCTGTGTCGGATAAAGATTGTTCTCCGTCAGCAGCGTCAAGCCCTGCTCGGCGAGCCCGAAGCCATTGGTCAGAGGCGCAGTGACGAGTGCGAAGTGCGTGGCGGACTCAAGGGCCTCCTGCAGCGATTCGCTCGGCGAATCGGGCCGGATGCCGAACTCCGCCAGCATTTGCATCAGCGTTTCGCGCCGCCCCGGTGAGTCGGCGCACAATACGACTTTGCTGCGGCCCTGTCCCAAAAGCATGCGCAAACTGGCCAGCGGGTCGTCCGCGCGCCGCGCGACCGCCACGTCCGGGGCCTGGAAGAAGTCCGGATGGGTCTCTCCCGCAACAAGCGCCAGCCTGGGAAAGGACTTGAGACGGATGAAGAGATCTTCCTCATCGAGGAACAGTTGGCCGGGCGGCAGGACGGGGCGCTCCCGGTCGCTCTTGAAGAACTGATAGCGACTGTGCGTGTCGGCGGCGAATCGCTGTATGGCCTGATTGATGTCCCCCAGCGTCACGGTGACGGCTTGTTCAGGCAGGTAGTCGAACAGCGTGGCCGTGCCTTCGAAGAACAGCGGCAGATAATATTCGACGCCCGCGAAGGCAATGCCGTTGCCGATGTCCTTGTAGGGCAGTGCGCGCGAGGGGTCGCCTTCGAAGATCTCCCGGAACCGGGCGCGGAACTGGTTGCGCGCCGATTCGTCCATCGGAAATTCGCGCCCCGGCAGCAACTGGATTTCCTTTACCGGATAGAGGCTGCGCTGCGTATCCACGTCGAAGCTGCGGATGGATTCGATCTCGTCGTCGAAGAGATCCAGCCGGTAAGGCAGGACCGAACCCATGGGGAAGAGGTCGATCAGCCCTCCGCGGATGCAGAACTCTCCGGGCGCGGTCACCTGCGTGACATGGGTATAGTTGGCCAGGGTAAGCTGGCGCCGCAGGCCCTCTTCGTCCAGCTTGTCGCCCTGCCTGAACGAGAAGGTATAGGCGGCGAGAAAGTCGGGCGGAGCCAGCCGGTACAAGGCCGTGGTGACCGGGACCGTAAGGATGTCCACCGCATTTTGCATCAGTGCATGCAGCGTGCGCAGGCGTTCCGAAATCAAGTCCTGGTGCGGGGAAAAACTGTCGTAGGGCAGGGTTTCCCAGTCGGGCATCTGCCTGACGCGCAGGTCCGGCGCAAACATTACGATTTCATCGGCCAGCCTTTGGGCGGTCAAAGGATCGGCGCAGAGCACGACGATGGTCTGCCTGGCCTGCTGGGCAAGGTCCGCGAGCAGCCAGGCGTCGCCGGAGCCGGGCGGCAGCGCTTGCGCATGTCTTTGCCCGGGGCGCAGTGCGGCCAGTACGGTTTTGGTCGAGGGAAGGGTCAAAAGAGAGGAGGATTCTGTAGCCATGTAGCCTTGCATTATAAAATGCCTTTCCTATGGAAAAGAAACTGATTGCGATCGTCCCCGCAGCGGGCATCGGCGCGCGCGCGCAGGCTGCCGGGTCTGATGCGAGGTCCCCTCTGCCCAAGCAATATCGTCCGCTCAAGGGCGAGCCCATGCTGCGCTGGGCGGTGAAGGCCTTGCTCCGCGATCCGCGCATACATCAGGTGAGAGTGGCCGTGGCGCCGCAGGACACCTGGGCGGAGGCGGCACTCTCCGGCCTGCCTCGCACGGTATGGAGGGCTTGCGGCGGGCCAAGCCGGGCCGATACCGTCCGGGCGGCCATCGAAGACGCCGGGCTCCGCCCCGATGACTGGGTGCTGGTCCATGATGCCGCACGGCCGGGCTTGCCGGCTGGTGCGCTGGCCCGCTTGCTGGATCACTGCCTGGCGCTGGATGCCGGAGGATTGCTGGCGCAGCCGGTGGCGGATACGGTCAAGCGAGCGGCCGTTGTGCCGTTGGCGAATCTGCCTGCCGCAACCGATGGCGACGCGCTGACAGTTGTGCCGCATGCCGAGGCAACCGTTCCGCGCGACGGGCTGTGGCTGGCCCAGACGCCTCAGATGTTTCCCGCGGGGCTGTTGCTGGCCGCCTTGCGCCAGGCGGCGGCCGATTCGGCGGAGATCACCGACGAAGCCTCCGCGCTGGAGCGCCTGGGATACCAGCCTTGCCTGGTGCCGGGCTCTGCGCGGAATTTCAAGGTGACTTGGCCCGAGGATTTCGATTTGATGGAAAAATGGCTACCGGATGCGCCGATTTCGGCGTCGACAGGCCCGGAGTAGCCGCTTGAACAAGGAAGCAGTAATGGATTTTCCATTTCGTGTAGGACAAGGATTCGATGTGCATGCGCTGGTCGAGGGGCGGCCCTTGATCATCGGCGGAGTGTGCATTCCGCACGAACGGGGCCTGCAGGGCCACTCCGATGCGGACGTCCTGCTGCATGCGATCACCGACGCCATCCTGGGGGCTGCGGGCATGGGCGATATCGGGCGCCATTTCCCCGATACCGATCCGGCTTACAAGGGCGCCGACAGTCGGGTCCTGCTCCGGACGGCGATGCAGAAGCTGCGGGATGCGGGCTGGAAGGTGGTGAACGTGGATGCGACCATACACGCGCAAGCGCCCAAGATCGGCCCGCATGCGCCCGCCATGGCGGCCAATATCTCGGCCGACCTGGGGGTGGATCCAGCCGATGTGAACATCAAGGCGAAAACCAATGAAGGGTTGGGCTACCTGGGACGCAAGGAAGGCATTGCGGCCACTGTGGTGGCCCTGCTGGCAAGAAAGGCCTGACGGGCCTGCGCCGCCCGGCCCGGATTCCGCAGGATGCTATTGCCCCTCCGCCGCGAGCACCAGCGAGGCCGCATTGACGACTGCCGCAATCCGGCCTGCGTCGCGCAGCTGCTCTGTCGTGTAGCCGGCTTTTTTCAGATTCTGGTGATGCGAGCGCACGCAGAAATGACACTTCCCGACAATGGAAGCGGCCAGCGCGAAGAGCTCGAACCGGGCCTGCTCGATGCCGCCATGCGTGGCGTACGCGTTCATGCGCAATTGCGGCGGAAGCGTCTTGAGCTGCTCGTCGCCGGACATTTCCACGTAGGGATAGTAGGTATTGTTCATGCCCATCAGGGCGGCGGCGGTCAGCACGCCAGTGGCGTCGGTATCCGAGAGTCCGGACCTGAAGGCCCGGACCAGGACCTGGCTGCGGGCGGCATAGGCGGCCGCCAGGGCGACGCCTACGGCGTCTTCGCGCTTCAGAGAAGAGCGCGCTATGGTGCCGTCCAGATTCAGGCGGACGTCTTTCGCCCAGTCCGGGATCAAGCTTTTGATCGATGCAAGAAATTCCATGATTCAGACCTGTATCATCGAAACACAAAAAAGCCCGGACCATGCCGGGCCGGAGGCCGGTGCCGCCTGGCGGGCTTGACTGGCACCAGGCTTCAGCGCCCGGGCAGGCTTACAGCGTATCGCCGCCCAGACCCCGATTGCAGGGGCAGAGCTCGTCGGTTTGCAGGCCATCCAGAATGCGCAGGATCTCTTCAGGATTGCGCCCGACGTTCAGATTGTTCACCGATACGTGCTGGATGACGTTGTCGGGGTCGACGATGAAGGTGGCCCGCAGCGCCACGCCTTCCGTCTTTTCACGTATGCCCAATTGGTCTATCAGCGAACCGGTGGTGTCGCCGAACTGGTAATGGCCCAGCTTGCTGAGGTCGGTGTGTTCGCGCCGCCAGGCGAGCTTTACGAACTCGTTGTCGACCGAGCCGCCCATCAGCACGGCATCACGGTCTTCGAAATCCTGGACCAGGTTGTTGAAGCCCACGATTTCCGTCGGGCAGACGAAAGTGAAATCCTTGGGATAGAAGTAGATGACCTTCCATTTGCCGGGAAAGGAGCTTTCGGTGATGTCTTCAAACGCCGAGACGGCGTTTTCCTCGTGGTGATTGAAACCTGGCTTGACACCGGCCACTTTGAAGGGTTCAAGCTTGTCGCCAACTGTTTTCATCTGATCTCCTGAATTCGGGGAATAACAACCGTATGGTCGCACATGGCGGCGCAAAATTCCATGAGGTGGAGTTGGGGTCAGGCCCCGTACGGGGTCTGACCCCGAAGCCTCCAGGGTCGGACCCCGCATGGGGTCCGACTCCAGCGTCTCCAGGCTAGCGTTCCGGGGTCAGACCCCGCATGGGGTCTGACCCCGCGTTCCGGATACGGACCTTGGGAATCTCGATGCGGGCAAGGAGGCCGCCTGGCGGCTCGGAAATGAGTTCCAGCTGGCCGCCCACCTGGCCAAGCAGGCGTTCCACGATGGCCAGGCCCAGGCCCGCGCCGCTGACGCCGGTGCGGGCTGACTCGCCTCGAGAAAAAGGGCGCAGGAGCCGGTGCACGTCCGTCGATGCGATGCCGGTGCCCTGATCCTTGACTTCGATGGCAAGAATATTGCCCTGCTGCCTGGCCGACAGGGCGATGCGGGCTTTGCCGTCGGATGGGCTGCGACCGTAGCGACGGGCGTTCTCGAGCAGGTTGCCAACGATGCGCTTGAGGTCGTGGGCATTGATCTTGGCATAGAGGTTGGGCTCTATGGACGCGGTGAGTTCGCCCCCCAGGGATTCCGTATGGCTGCGTTCACGCTCATACAGGTCTTGCAGAACCGACGAGATGTCCGTGCCCTGTTCGGGCACCACGCCGGCCGGCCGCGCGTATTCCATCAGTTGGCCGATGCTGTGGTCGATCTGCCCCAAGTCTTCGTCGATCGCCTGGCGTGTTTCCTCGGAGACATCGCTCATCTCGATCTCCAGCCGCATGCGCGCCAGCGGAGTTCGCAAGTCGTGGGAAATGCCGGCCAGCATGATTTCGCGATCGGCTTCGGTCTGGCGTATGTCACGCGCCATGCGGTTGAAGGCGATGTTCATGTCTCGGATCTCGGCCGGCCCTTTTTCTGGCAGCGGGGAAGGCGTTTCCCCGCGAGCCAGTTGCTGAGCGACCTTGGCCAGCTGCGCAAGGGGGCGGTTGACGAAGCGGACGCTGACGGCCGCGCCGATGAGCGCCAGCAGCAGGGCGGTAAGGCCCCAGCCCAGCCATTCCGCGCCAGCGGTCAGCCCCAGTTGCTCGCGATCGAATACCAGCCAATATTGATCATTGTTGATTTCGAAACTGACCCAGACGCCGGGCGTCTGGTTCACCGACCACATGACCAGGGTTTCCGGGCCCAGCCTTTCCTTGATGTCGCGCGCGACGTGCTTCCAATAATTCGAGCTGGGCAGCCCTCCCAGAACATCGGTGGGCTCGTGGGGCTGGACGCGGAGGCTTTCCTTGGTGGCCAGGTCCAGAAGCAGGGCGGGCCGCACGCTGGTGGGCGCGTAGATGAGGGCCGAACGCGTGATGCTGACGGCGGTCGTGACGCGCTGCGCCATCTGTGCGGCGCGCGGCCCTTCTTCCATGCTGAAAAAAACCTGCAGCCAAGCGCCCAGGCTGACCAGCATCAGTCCCGCCAGAAGCAGGAATGACCGGCTGAACAAACCCAGGCGGAGACGCGATGTTTTCTTGCTGCGAGCCTTCTGCGGGGGAGACATATCCGATCGAGGGTATCACGCCCGCTGTGTGCCAGTGAGCGCTGTGTGTCAGTGGCCGCCGTCCGGCACGAACACGTAGCCCAGCCCCCAGACGGTCTGGATGAACACCGGCTTGGATGGATTGGGCTCGACCAGCTTGCGCAGGCGGGAAATCTGCACGTCCAGGCTCCGGTCAAAGGCTTCGTACTCCCGGCCGCGCGCGAGTTCCATCAGCTTGTCACGGGACAGGGGTATCTTGGGATGACGGGCAAATACCTTCAGGACGGAGAATTCGCCGGTGGTGATGGGAACCTGCTCGTTGTTCTTGGTGAGCGTGCGGGTGGAAAGATTGAGTACATAGGGACCGAATTCGATGGACTCGTTTTCCTGGCTGGGTGCGCCCGGGTGCTCTTCGGTGCCGCGGCGGCGCAAAATGGCATTGACGCGCGCAAGGAGCTCCCGCGGATTGAACGGTTTGGAAAGATAGTCGTCGGCACCCATTTCCAGGCCAACGATGCGGTCGATTTCCTCGGCCTTGGCGGTCAGGATGATGATGGGGGTGTTATCGTGCCCGCCTCGAAGGCGGCGACAGATCGACAGCCCGTCTTCACCCGGCAACATAAGGTCGAGTACCAGCAAGTCGAAGTGCTCGCGCTGCCACAATTTGCCCATTTCCTTGGCATCTTCGGCTACGAAAACATTAAAACCCTGCTCCGAAAGATAACGTCGCAGCAAATCGCGTAAGCGAGGATCGTCGTCAACGACGAGGATTTTGCGAGATAGAGATTGGTTTTGTGTGTTCATGAGGAAAATGTAACAGGGTGGAGTTAAGCCGTACAGGGGTCTGTAGCAAGATATTACACATTAAGCGTATAGTAGAAATTGCAATTACATTCCCTTCGGGCACACGGAACCCCATAGGAACTGTATCGCTTGGATGTTTGGCAGTCTCCTTCTGGTTCTCTGTTCTTTTTGGTCGCTGCAAATTCATTTTATCCGCTTGCCGACGCAAGCGATACTATTTTAGGGTGGGCCGCTCGTGATTGTCCGTCCGACATTTGCCGTAGACAGTAAAATGGGCGGCTATGACAGTCCATATCCTTGCTCTAGAAACCTCTTCAAGCGTCTGCGGCGTGGCCCTGCTCTCGTGCTCCGACGACGCGGTGCGGGTGTTCGTCCAAGAGCACGACGCGACCGGCGAGCACGCCGAGCGCCTGCTCCCCATGGCCGACGGTGTCATGCGTGAAGCCGGCATCGACAGGGCGCAGTTGTCGGGGGTCGCTTTCGGGCAAGGGCCCGGCGGCTTTACGGGCCTGCGTGTAGCCTGTGGCGTGGCGCAAGGCATCGCCTATGCGCTTGGCGTTCCCGTCGTGCCGATTGTTTCGCTCCTGGCCGTGGCCGAGCGCGATCGGAACAGGCAGGCGCAGACCGGTGCAGTCCGGGTCGTCGTTCAGGATGCGCGCATGGGCGAGGTATACCTGGGTGTCTACCAAGACCGCGTGGCGGGCACGGCCGTCCAGTGGGAAACCTTGCAAGCTCCTGTGCTGCTCGATGCGGCCGACGTCGGCCCCTGGCTGAGCCAGGCGTGGCCGGAATGGCCCTCAACCGGGCACCGTCCTCCTGTACTGAGGCTCGTGGGAGACGCCCTGGACGCATATCCCGATCTCCGGCTCATCCGATTGGACGGAATCGACACCGAGGCCGGCGACGCGTTGCGCGCGGACGCCGCAGCCATCGCGAGCCTGGCGCTCCAGGCATGGCGAGATGGCGCAACCCTGGCGCCGGATCACGCCATGCCCCTGTATGTCCGCGACAAGGTTGCCTATACGACGCGCGAGCGTGAGTCGGGCGCCGGAGGCAATCCGCGCGCTGAAGGCTTTCCGATACGCATTGAGCCCATGCTGCCGGAACATCTGGACGATGTCGCCGAAATCGAGAGCCTGGTGCAGTCGTTTCCCTGGAGCCGGCGCAATTTCCAGGACGGCCTGGACGCGGGCTACACCGCCTACGTGGCTCGGCAGGCCGGGCGGACGGTAGGTTTCTACATGGCCATGTTCGCACCTGATGTCGCGCACGTGCTAGTCATTGCCGTGGCGCCCGACCAGCAGAAAAAAGGAATCGGCGGCCGTTTGCTGGACCATTGCGAACAAATGGCCCGCTCGAAGCAGTTGCCGGCCATCATTCTCGAGGTTCGGCCTTCGAACGGCAACGCGCTGGCGTTCTATCGGCATGGAGGCTATCAGCAGCTGTCCACCCGGCGGGACTATTATCCCGCCGCCGACGGCAGGCGCGAAGACGCCTGCATCATGCAGAAAGCATTATGAACGCGCCCGAACTGACCCGCGTCCAGATTGCATGGCTGCAGGAGATCGGTATCGATCGCCGCATGCTGGCGCATTACGTCGCGCAAGGCGAATTCGGCGATCCCGGCACGGCTCCCGTCCGACAGGGGGCAGCGGCGCCAAGCGGGCCGGACATCGCCGCTCCGGCCGCCGATGCGCCGCCCCGTGGCATACGGCCTCCGGCCCAGACGCCTCCCCCCAGGCGGGCACCGCAGGCTGCGGCGCCTGCGGCCGAAACACCGCCGGTCAGGGCCGAGGTCGCGGGCGACTGGGATGGCTTGCGCGAGCAAGTCGTGTCATGCCAGGGCTGCGCGCTTCATAGTGTCCGGGGCCGCGCGGTTTTTGGTTCGGGAGACGTCCAGGCGCCGCAGCTGATGGTGATCGGCGAGGCGCCCGGCGGCTCCGATGATCGAGCCGGGCTGCCATTCCAGGGCAAGGCGGGCATTCTTTTGCAGGCCATGCTCGCGGCGGCCGGCCTCGACGGCGCAACGGCCTTCTACACGAACCTGGTCAAGTGCCGTCCTTTGGGCAACCGGCCGCCCACCGCTGAAGAAGTGCAGGCTTGCATGCCTTACCTGCAGCGCCAGATTTCGCTGGCAAAGCCGCGCCATATCCTGGCCCTGGGCAACTGGGCCGCTCAAGCGCTGCTGGGCACCGAAGGAGAACTAGACGCGCTGCGCGGCGCGGTGCACGTCATTCGCAGTGAAACAGGCGAGGAAACCAGCGTGGTCGCAAGCTACCATCCTGCTGCGCTGCTGCTGCGGCCTCAGCACAAGGCCGATGCCTGGCGGGACCTGGCATTGCTGCGCTCGCTCGTGCGGGAGGATGGGTCAGACCCGGTGGCGAAAAAGGGGTCAGACCCCAGGTCTGACCCCATAACATCACCCGAGGGGTCAGACCCCATTCGGGGTCTGACCCCTTAAAATCGCCTGGGGGGTCAGACCCCGTACGGGGTCTGCCCCCAAGCCCCTACGGTTTCAGGGCCTGGCCGTGGCCGTGCTGGCCGATGGTGCTTTCCAGATTTGGATTTGCCCGATGGTTGATGCGGTTCCAGCGGATGAAAATCAGCATCAGCGTCGCGACCAGCACGCCGAAGATGACGATGATCACATTGATGGGCAGGTTGAGCCATAGCATCAGGCTGTAGATCGCAAGCATCAGAAGGATGTTCAATTGCTCATTGAAGTTCTGCACGGCAATGGAATGCCCCGCGGAAAGCAGTACGTGGCCGCGATGCTGCAAGAGCGCGTTCATGGGTACGACGAAAAATCCCGACAGTGCTCCGACCAGCAGCAATACGCCGTAAACTTCCCAGGTTTCGCGAACGATGGGCATCAGCATGACGGCAAAGCCCATGACCACCCCGACCGGCAATACCGATAATGCCCGTTTCAGCGGCACGCGGCCTGCCAGTATGGAACCAAAGACGGTGCCCACCGCCGCGATGCCCATAAGGACTGAAGCCTGATCCAGGCGATAGCCCAGATGCTGCGCACCCCATTCGATGACGATGAACTGCAAGGTAGCCCCGGCGCCCCAGAACAAAGTGGTGACGGCCAAGGAAATCTGGCCCAGCTTGTCATGCCACAGAATGCTGACATACCCGCCGAACGTTCTGATGAGCTTGACGGGATTGGTCTGTTGCTTGGGATAGCGGACGTTGGTCAGCGGTATGAGGAGATTGGTGCCGGCCGCCATCAGGTACACGAAGGCGATCATGAAAATGGCCGCTTCGGCCCGTGTCTGCGCGAACTGCGCAATCCCCGAGTGGGCAAGCAGCATGTCGGACACCGACGGGTGGATGAGGATGCCGCCCAGTACCGTGCCGATGATGATGGACAGCACAGTGAGCCCTTCGATCCAGCTGTTTCCCTTCACCAGCAAATGGGGCGGCAGCATTTCGGTGACGATGCCGTATTTTGCGGGCGAGTAGGCGGCGGCGCCGATGCCGACCAAGGTGTACGCACAGAAGACGAGTATCAATTGCGAATGATGATCCGAACCCAGCGTCTGGTAGCTGAACATCAGCAGGCAGCCGCTGATCTTGATGGCGTTGGTGATGAACATCACCCGCCCCTTCGGGAAGGAGTCGGCGAATGCCCCGACGAAAGCGGCCAGCACCACATAGGCAAGCGCGAACCACCATTTCATCATGGGCGCCATCCAGTCGGGGCCTTGAAGATCGGCGATCAGCGCAATAGCGGCAATCAATAGCGCGTTGTCGGCGACAGACGAAAGCGCCTGGGCGATCATGACCAGATAGAAGCCTTTTTTCAAAGCGAAATCCCTGTTTGTTTGGCGGGGCGAGGTTCAAGAACTGTTGGACAAGTCGTCGCTCGCTTTATCCACAGCTTCTTTATGCAAATAGCAAAAAAATGTTATCGAGTATAGCGTCGGCTCAAGGCCCGGACGAAAAATAATAGCGTAGTTTCGTTCTCACATAGGAGCGGGGACCGGAGGGTGCGTTATCATACGAGCCGGTTACCTGCCAGTATGGCCGCCTTTTTTTCATGAATGCCTGTTTCTGCGAATACAGGCCATCGCCTTAATTTATTGATCGCTTACTGTGCGCCTGACCCAGATAAAACTCGCTGGTTTCAAATCGTTCGTCGAGCCGACCATCATTCCCACACCCAGCCAGTTGGTGGGCGTCGTAGGCCCCAATGGCTGCGGAAAGTCCAACATCATCGATGCGGTGCGATGGGTGCTGGGCGAAACCCGGGCTTCCGAATTGCGCGGCGAATCCATGCAGGACGTAATTTTCAATGGATCGGGCCATCGCAAGCCCGCGGCCCGGGCGTCGGTCGAGCTGGTGTTCGACAATTCCGAAGGCCGCGCGGCCGGGCAATGGAGCACGTATTCCGAAATTGCCGTGCGGCGCGTGCTGACCCGGGACGGGACCAGCAGCTATCTGGTGAACAACCAGCAGGTGCGGCGGCGCGACATCCACGATATCTTCCTGGGAACGGGGCTCGGGTCGCGCGGCTATGCGATCATCGGCCAGGGCATGATCAATCGCCTGATCGAGGCCCGCCCCGAAGAACTGCGTGTTTTCCTGGAAGAGGCGGCCGGCGTTTCACGCTACAAGGAAAGGCGGCGGGAGACCGAGAACCGGTTGTCCGACACGCGCGAGAATCTGACCCGGGTTGAAGACATCCTTCGCGAACTGGGCAGTCAGCTGGAAAAGCTCGAAACCCAGGCCGAGGTCGCAAAGCGATATCGCGAGCTGCAGGCGGACGGCGAACTCAAGCAGCACGCCTTGTGGCTGATGAAGGAAAGCAACGCCAAAGAAGATCAGCGCGCCAAGTTCGTGGCCATCGAACAGGCGCAGACCGAGCTCGAGGCTTCCATGGCGGGATTGCGCGCAGGCGAATCCACGCTCGAGTCCCGGCGCCAGGCCCACTACGCGGCCAGCGACGCCGTGCATGCCGCACAGGGCCAGTTGTACGAGGCGGGTGCGCAGGTCAGCCGGCTGGAAGCGGAGATCAGGCACGTGGTCGACTCGCGCAATCGCGTGCAGGCGCGCCGTGCGCAATTGCAAGAACAGTTGCAGGAGTGGGCCGATCAGCAGGCCCACTGCGCCGAACAAATCGCCCAGGCGGAAGCCGATCTCGAAGCCGCGGCCGCGCGCACGGAAGAGTCCCGCGCCCGGGCCGAACAGGCCCAGATGCAGTTGCCGGACGTCGAAAGCCGCGTCCGCGGCGCAGCGACGGCGCGCGATGAAATGCGAAGCGCGCTTGCCGCGCTCGAACAGCAGCTTGCGCTGGTGGCGCAGGCTCAGCGCGATGCCGACCGCCAGTTGCAAGCGCTGGAAAACCGGCAGGAGCGCCTGGAGCAAGAACTGCGCGATCTCAACGCTCCGGATCCCGCCAATATCGAGCGCCTGGCGGGCGACGGCGCCGCAATGCAGGAACAGCTGGAAGAGGCGCAGGCGCAGCTTGCCGAGCTCGAAGAGCGCCTGCCCGAGCTGGACGATAAGCGGCGCGCCGCCCAAAGCGCGGCACACGAAGAAGCGCAGGCGATGGCACGGCTGGATGCGCGCCTGACTGCGTTGACCAAGCTGCAGGACGATGTGCAGAAACAGGGAGCGCTGGAACCCTGGCTGGCGCATCATGAACTGGATCGCCTGGGCCGGCTTTGGCAAAAGCTCAGCATCCAGCCAGGCTGGGAAACCGCGCTGGAAGCGGTCTTGCGCGAGCGCATGGCTGGACTCGAACTGCGCAGGCTCGAACATGCCAGCGCATTCGCAGCAGACGCGCCGCCGGCCAGGCTTGCGTTCTATCAGTTGCCCGGCGTCCAGGCGCCTGATGCCGCAGTGCCGGGCCTCCAGGGCCTGAGCAGCCTGCTGCGCATCAGCGATCCGGAACTCAGGACTTTGCTCAACGACTGGCTGAAGGGCGTCTACGTCACTGACGATCTTGGCAAGGCGCTGAGCCTGCGCGGCGAACTGCCGCCCGGCGCGATGTATGTGGTTCGGGAAGGCCATCTGGTCGATCACCACAGCCTGCGCTTCTATGCACCCGATTCCGAGCAGTCGGGGCTGCTTGCGCGTCAGCAGGAAATTGAAAATCTGCAGCGCGATGTCAAGGCGAGGCAGTTGATCGCCGACCAGGCCGTCGCCGCGGTCGCGCAAGCGGAAAGTGCATGGCAGCAGGTATCGCAGGCGCTCGGTCCGGCGCGCCAGCGCGCCGCGGAGCTTACCCGGCGCCTGCATGACATCCAGCTCGAACATTCTCGTCTCAAGCAGCAGGCCGAGCAGTCCGAAGAGCGGGCGACGCGCCTGCGCGAGGATCTGGCCGAGATCGCCGCCCAATCCGAGGAGTTGCGCGCTGCCAGGGAAGAGGCGGAAGTGCGGTTCGAAGAGCTGGATCTCCAGCTCGCGGAGCACCAATCGCGATTCTCGGACGCGGAAATATCCGGCGAGGCCTTGCAGCAAGAGGCGGAAGGAGCCAGGCAGCAATTGCGCGACCTGGAACGGGCGGTACACGAATCCGAATACACCGAACGAGCATTGCAGACCCGTATCGCCGACCTGAAGCGCAATCTGCAGCTGGCAGCGGACCAGGCCCAGCGTGCGTCGGCGGAAATGGAAGGCCTGCAGGGCGAGCTCTTCGAGCTGGACGCCTCGGCATCGCAGGCTGGCCTGCAGGAAGCCCTGGAGGTCAGGGCCGAGCGCGAGGAATCCTTGCGCCTGGCCCGCATCGAGCTGGACAACCTTGCCGCCATGCTGCGCAGCGCCGACGAGGAGCGCATTGCGTTGGAGCGATCGCTCGAGCCCCGGCGTGCCCGCATCATGGAACTTCAGCTGCAGGAGCAGGCGGCGCGGCTGGCCGTCGAACAGTTCGCCGAGCAGCTCGATGCGCATCAAGTCGATCGCGCAGGCCTGCAGCAGATGCTTGATCAGAAGCCGGAGGAATGGCGCCGCACCGGCTGGCTGCAATCGGAGGTGCAAAGAATATCCCGTGCCATCGACGGCCTGGGCTCGGTCAACCTCGCCGCGCTGGATGAACTGTTGGCCGCGCGCGAGCGCAAGGGCTTCCTGGATGATCAGCATCAGGACCTGTCCACCGCCATCGAGACCCTGGAAGACGCCATCCGCAAGATCGATCGCGAGACTCGCCAGCTGCTGCAAGACACCTTCGATACCGTGAACCACCACTTTGGCGAGTTGTTTCCGCGGCTTTTCGGGGGCGGCGAGGCCAAGCTGATCATCACCGGCGACGAGATCCTGGATGCGGGCGTGCAAGTCATGGCCCAGCCGCCCGGCAAACGCAACAGCACCATCCATCTGTTGTCGGGGGGCGAAAAGGCGTTGACCGCGACAGCGCTGGTGTTCGCCTTGTTCAAATTGAATCCGGCTCCGTTCTGCCTGCTCGACGAAGTCGACGCGCCGCTGGATGACGCCAATACCGAGCGCTATGCCAATTTGGTAAGCAGCATGAGCGAGCAGACTCAGTTCCTGTTCATTTCTCACAATAAAATTGCGATGCAGATGGCCAGGCAACTGGTCGGGGTTACCATGCAAGAGCAGGGCGTGTCGCGTATCGTCGCCGTCGACATAGATTCGGCCCTGCAGTTGGCGGAGGTCTGATAGTGTATGCGTATAAACGTTTGGTGATACGGCGGGGCTGACTATGAGCGATTTGCAAATCGGTTTGATACTACTGGGCATCTTGTTGATTCTGGTGGTCGTCATGTTCAATTGGTGGCAGGACAGGCGCATACGGCAGAAGATGCAAGAGCATTTTCCGGAACGAGATAACGATCCGCTGATGGGTGCGCAGCCTCAGGGGCCGGTGCGCCGCGAGCCGGGCTTCGGCTCCATGATCACCGAAAGCGGCGAGGCCGCCGCCGATGATGATGCGGAAGTCGATCCCGGAACCGAAGTGGTCATCGACATCAGCTTTGCCCAGCCTGTCGCGTCGGGGCAGTTGCAGCAGGCCGTTCAGGGATTGGCTCGCGCGGGGAACAAGCCGGTACGCATCTTCGCGGAGCGCGACGGCGGCGGCCACCGCGCTCGCTTGCGAGCGAACGAGACCTATGTTTCCATGCAGCTTGCAGTCCTGCTGGCCAACCGCAACGGTCCCTTGACGGATATTGAATGGTCGCAGCTCTGGTCTGCGGCACAAGGGCTGGCCGAGCGTTTCGACGGCGTCATCGAAGCCCCCGAACAGGACGAGGTCGTCCGGCGGGCGGCGCAGCTGGACGAGCTTTGCGCCGGCCTGGATGCACAGGTCGGGCTCATTCTGCGCCTGAATGAAACCGTTGCCGCCAGCGAAGCCAGGCAGGTGCTCGAGGATGCGGGTTTCCTGCCCTACGGCCGGCAACTGGCATGGATGTCCGATACCGGGGTGCCGCGCTTCACCGCGCTTTTCGACGGCATATCGCCGCAAGAGCTCAAATCCGAAAGCGTCAATCGTGTGGATCTTTTGCTGGATTTGCCCAACAGCCCGGCCGATGAGCAGGCTTTCAGCCGCATGGCGAGCGTGGGCCGGGACCTGGCAAGACGCCTGCATGCCGAATTGCTCGACGACCAGGGCCGTCCGGTGTCGGACGGCGCAGATGAAACCATAGACCGCCAATTGTTCGATCTTTATCGCAACCTGGAGCATGCCGGCTTCGAGGCAGCCTCCGAGCGCACCGTGCGAGTATTTTCGTGACGCAAAAAAAAACGGCGGATTCAGAGGCGGCGCGGCGGGCCGAGGTGCTGCGCAGCCAGATTGCACAACATAACCATAGATACTACGTACTTGACGCGCCCATCGTCTCGGACGCCGAATACGATCGCCTGATGAACGAGCTGCTCGACATCGAGCATGCGCATCCCGGGCTTATCACGCCGGAGTCCCCGACTCAGCGGGTGGGGGCGCAGCCCTTGACCGCTTTCGGCAGTCTGCGGCATGCCGTGCCCATGCGCTCCTTGGGAAACGCTTTCGACCCTGAAGATGTGCAGGCTTTCAACAAGCGCGTTTCCGATACGCTGAGCGGCGCCGGCATGGTGACCCCCGGCCAGCAAGTGGAGTATGTGGCCGAACTCAAATTCGATGGGCTGGCGGTCAGTCTGCGCTACGAGCAGGGCAGGCTGGTGCAGGCCGCCACGCGCGGAGACGGCCAGACGGGCGAAGACATCACCAGCAATATCCGGACGCTGCGCTCGGTACCCCTGATGCTGACCGGCAAGTATCCGGAAGTGCTGGAGGTCCGCGGCGAAGTACTGATGAATCGCAGCGATTTCGAGCGCTTGAATGAAGCGCAGCGGGCACGAGGCGAAAAAATCTTCGTCAATCCGCGCAACGCGGCGGCCGGCAGCCTGCGGCAGCTCGACCCGCGCATCACGGCGACCCGGCCCCTGCGTTTTTTCGCTTACGGCTGGGGCGAGATCCGCCTCGTGAGCCGGGGGCAGGTCGAACGCTTCCTGCAGGAAGCAGGCGATGCCGACATGCCATGTGACACCCATGCCGGCATGCTGGACTGGTTCGAGTCCCTGGGGCTGCCGGTGAATGGTGAGCGCAAGGTAGTTCTCGGCGCGGACGGCATGCTGGCGTTCTACGCGGCGGTGGGCGCCGGCCGTGCGGGCCTGCCTTTCGACATCGATGGCGTCGTATACAAAGTGAACGAGCTCGCGGCGCAGGACGTCCTGGGCTATGTCGCTCGCGCGCCGAGATTTGCCGTCGCGCATAAGTTTCCGGCGCAGGAGGAGACCACGCAGTTGCTTGGTATCGACGTGCAGGTGGGACGCACCGGCGCGATTACGCCCGTCGCCAGGCTCAGGCCGGTCTTCGTCGGCGGTGTCACGGTCACCAATGCAACGCTGCACAATGACGACGAAATCCGGCGCAAGGATGTGCGCATCGGCGATACGGTGGTCGTGCGCCGGGCGGGCGACGTCATTCCGGAAATCGTCGGTCCGGTGCTGGAGCTGCGTCCCCCGGATACCTCGCTCTTCGTGATGCCCTCTCACTGTCCGGTATGCGGATCAGCCGTCGAGCGCCCTGAGGACGAGGCCATCTCGCGCTGCACGGGCGGCCTTTTTTGTGCGGCGCAGCGCAAACAGAGCCTGACTCATGCCGCGGGCCGCAAGGCGCTGGACATCGAAGGCCTGGGCGAAAAGCTGGTGGATCAACTGGTGGAGAGCGGGCGGGTCAAATCGCTTGCCGATCTGTTTACCTTGACGGTCGAAGAGCTTGCCGCCTACGAGCGAATGGGCCGCAAGTCCGCCGAGAACCTGGTGGCGGCGCTGGAAGCGGCGCGCAAGCCCGCATTGGGGAGATTGCTGTACGCCTTGGGCATCCGGCATGTGGGCGAGGCCACGGCAAGAGACCTGGCCCTGCGCTTTGGCAGCATCGAGGCCGTCATGGCCGCCGATGAGGCTGCCCTGCTGCAGGTGAACGACGTGGGCCCGGTGGTGGCCGGCTCCATCCTCCGGTTCTTTGCCGAGCCGCATAATCGCGACGTGGTCGAAGCGCTGGCTCGCGCCGGCGTACATGCGGTCCCGCCGGAGGTGCCAGCCGGCGGAAATCAGCGGTTGGCCGGCCGGACGCTGGTGCTGACCGGAACCATGCCGAACTGGACCCGCGACGAGGCCACACGGCATATCCTGGCGGCAGGCGGCAAGGTCAGCGGCTCGGTATCCAAAAAAACGGCATACGTCGTGGCGGGCGAGGATGCGGGCAGCAAGCTGGTCAAGGCGCAAGAGCTCGGCGTGCCGGTGATCGACGAGCAGGGCTTGAAAGATCTGCTGGATATGACGGGCTGAGGGGTCAGACCCCATGCGGGGTCTGACCCCGCTCCAGCGGGGGCGCGGCGGCAAGAAAAGGGGTCAGACCCCGTACGGGGTCTGACCCCACATCCGGCGGGACGAGGCGGCAAGAAAAAGGGGTCAGACCCCGTATGGGGTCTGACCCCGCTCCCAACGGACGGAATCAGAAGAGGGGGTCAGACCCATGGATCTGACCCCGAGCTGAAACGGCTTATTGGATCTTGGCGTCTTTGATGAGCTTGTCCTGGAATTCGGCCAGTTGCTGCTGGCGCATCATTTCTTCCAGTTGAGGTTTGACCTCTGCCAGTTCAGGGAACTTCGCGGCCCGTGTGTCGTCGACCTGGATGATGTGCCAGCCGAATTGCGACTGAACCGGCTTGTCGGTCATCTGGCCTTTTTTCAGGCCCTCGACCGCCTGGGCGAATTCGGGCACATAGTTGCTGGAGGGCGCCCAACCCAGGTCGCCGCCATTCTTGCCGCTGCCGGGATCGATGGAGTCTTTTTTCGCGGCGGCATCGAAAGTGACCTTCTTGGACTTGATGGCGGCGGTGATGTCTTCAGCGGCTTTCTGCTCTTTGACGAGGATGTGCCGGACCTTGTATTCCTGCTTGTCGGCCTGGGATGCCTTGATCTTGTCGTATTCGGCCTGGATCTTGGCGTCGGTGATCGAGTTCTTCTTCAGGTAGTCGGCCATGAGGGCACGGACCAGTATGCCCTGACGCGCAAGTTCGATCTCCTGTTTGACGGCGGCTTGCTTGTCGAGGCCGGCTTTTTCGGCCGCTTGCACGGCGACCAGGCGGTTGACCATTTCCTGCTTCACCTGTGTGCGCAATTCGGGCGTGTCCTGGGCACCTTGCTCGACGAGCAGGGCGACGAATTGGTCCAGGCTTTTTTGCGTGATGGGCTGCCCGTTCACGGTGGCTACGTTCTGAGCATAGACCGGCAGGGCGATGGCGCAGGCTGCAGCGAGTACGGCAAGACGTTTCATGTATTTCCTTTAAGAGTTGTTTTTGGCGACGATGGCCAAGGCATGAATGGGATAAGGCATTAAATCGTGAACGCGATCATACACAAGTCGGTGCCTGGCCAAGGTGGAAAGCCCGTTGAATTGTTCAGTCCAGATGATGAGCCGGAAGTGGCTTGCGCCCGATTTGCTGCCCTCGTGCCCGGCGTGCAGGTGCGATTCATCGATGACGTCCAGGAATGTCGGGGCGAGCGGCGCGAGCCGCTCTTTCAGCAATTGCATACGGTCTATAGACATCAGTGGCCCTCTTTTGGTTCCCGCGGAGCGGCCAGCGTATCGGGGGCATCGCCGCCTTCTTTCATGTGCCGGCCCAGCCAGATGGACTGACCGATCACGAACACCAGCAGCAGCGCCATGAGACCGAATACTTTGAAGTTTACCCATTGCGATTCGGTGTAGTGTCCTGAAAACGCGACATACAGATTGAGTGCGCCGGAGACGACGAAAAAGGCCGACCAGCTGTAGTTCATTTTGTCCCAGACGGCAGTCGGCATGGAAACCTTTTCGCCCATAAGCTTTTGCATGAGATTGCGCTTGAAGAACACCTTGCCGCCCACCAGTATGAGTGCGAAGAGCCAGTACAGTACCGTAGGCTTCCATTTGATGAAGGCATCGTTCTTGAACAGCAGGGTGGCGCCCCCGAACACGACGATGACGGTGAGGTTGATCCAGTGCGCGGCTTCGATGGCCTTGCCGGTGGCCTTCAGCCAAATGAACTGCCCGACGGCCGCCGCGATGGCGACCGCCGTGGCGGTGAAAATGTCATAGAACTTGAACGCGACAAAGAACAGGATGAGCGGAAACAGGTCGAACAGGAATTTCTTCATTTATGCGGGCTCGAACTTGAGCGAAAGGGAGTTGATGCAATAGCGCCGGCCGGTAGGCGGCGGGCCGTCGGGGAAAACATGGCCCAGGTGGCTGTCGCATACGTTGCAGAGAACTTCCGTACGCACCATGCCGTGGCTGGTGTCGGTTTCCTCGCGGACGTTGTCGGGATCAAGAGGCTCGAAATAGCTGGGCCAGCCGCAGCCCGCATCGAACTTGGTATCGGATGCAAAGAGCGGCGTGCCGCAGCCCACGCAGCGGTAGATGCCGGTTTCGGTCGTGTCCCAGTAGCGGCCGGTGAACGGGCGCTCGGTGCCTTTCTGGCGCGCTACGATGTATTCCTCGGGGGTCAGCTCCGCGCGCCACTGCGCGTCGGATTTTTGAATCTTGTTCACGTGAGTACCTGTAAGGGCTATTCGATGATATTCAACATGTTAATCGACTTTCCCGTGCGCCAGAAGTTTCAAGGAAACCGGAGTTTTCTTTTTACTGTCTATGCAGGGAATCCCCTAAAAGACTTTGTATCTCTTTTTGTCCATAATTCCCGGACCTGCGCAAAATTGCTAGAACCCTAAAATATCGCTGGAAAACACTAATGTGTTTTGCCGATTCAAAGTGATACTGTAATTTTAGTGACGGGCTGGATTTTGTATAACGTCTGTATCCCATCGCCCCTCATTCTTTGCGAACGGATATCGAGCATCCCCATGGAGACAACAATGAATTTCAATCAGTCAGTTCGACTTTCTGTCCTGGCAGGGGCCGTGGCAATGGCTCTGCCCATGCTCGCTTCGGCGCAGATCAAAGTCGGCATTACGGTGGCCAGCACCGGCCCCGCCGCTTCGCTGGGTATTCCCGAGCGCAATACCGTCAGCCTGCTGCCCACCGAAATCGCGGGCCAGAAAATCGAATACATCGTTCTCGACGACGGTACCGACACCACCGTTGCCGTCAAGAACATGCGCAAACTGATCACCGACGACAAGGTCGACGTGGTGGTGGGCACCTCCGTCACACCTGGCTCGCTCGCCATGGTCGATGTCGCCGGGGAAACCAAGACGCCGATGATCAGCGTGGCGGCCAACGCCAAAATCGTCGATCCGGTCGAAGGCGCCCGCGAATGGGTCTTCAAGACGCCGCAGAACGATCAGTTGATGGCCGGTGCGCTGGCCGACGCCATGGCGAAGCAAGGGGTGAAAACCTTGGGCTTCATCGGCTACAGCGACGCCTATGGCGAGGGCTGGCTGAATGTCATGACCGAGGCCGCCAAAGCCAAGGGCATCAAGATGGTGGCGGTCGAGCGCTACGGGCGTACCGATACCAGCGTTACTGGCCAGGCGCTCAAGCTGGTCGCCGCGAAGCCGGACGGCATTCTGGTCGCCGGCTCGGGTACGCCCGTGGCGCTGCCTCAGCGCGAGCTCAAAAGCCGTGGCTACAAGGGCATCATGTATCAAACGCACGGTGCGGCCAACAACGACGTTCTGCGCGTTTGCGGCAAAGACTGCAACGACATGATTCTTCCGGCCGGTCCTCTTCTGGTTGCCGATCAATTGCCCGACAGCAACCCGGTCAAGAAAAGCGCGCTCGAATACAAGACCAAATACGAGGCCAAGTACGGCGAAGGCACCATCAACACGTTTGGCGGCCATATGTGGGACGCCGGCCTGCTGATCAGCACGGCCATTCCCGCCGCCCTGAAGTCCGGCGCCAAGCCGGGCACCGCCGAGTTCCGCAAAGCCTTGCGCGACGCCATCGAGCAAATCAAGGACCTGCCCGCCTCGCAGGGCGTTTTCACCATGAGCTCGACCGATCACGCCGGTTTCGACAACCGCGCCCGCGTCATCGTCAAAGTGGTCGATGGCAAATGGACCTACCAACCTGATCTCTGATTTCCAATCGGGTATTCCGGCCCTTGTCCAACGGACGGGGCCGGCGTGTGTGCCGCGGGGGGCGCTGAACCGTGGCACGCCGTCTTTTGAATTAGGGGGCGGAAAGGCTGCTGTCCTGCCCGGTTGAGCATGCATGCCAACCCGGCAGGACATTTGAGCCTGGCCCCATTGTTATGGCTTATCCGAAATGGATTCAACGATAGTACTCATACTGTTGCAGGACGGCGTCCTCAACGGCGCCATCTATGCGCTGCTGGGCCTCGCCCTGGTGCTGGTGTTCGTGGTGACGCGCGTCATCTTCATCCCGCAGGGCGAGTTCGTCGCCTTCGGCGCGCTGACATTGGCCTTCATGGTCAACGGCCGCATGCCGGGAACGGTCAATCTGCTGCTTATCATCGGCACCCTCGTTTTTTTGGTCGAATGCATCGCCGCGCTGCGCAGCCGCAACTGGACGGGCATAGGCAAGACCTTCGCCTGGACGCTGCTGCTGCCCGTGATTCTTTACCTGCTTGCGCCGTATATCGTCAGCAACGACACGTCGCTTTGGGTCAACGTCCTGTTTTCCATGGCGCTGGTCGTCCCTCTGGGACCCATGCTCTATCGCCTCGTCTACCAGCCGGTGGCGGAAGCCAGTGTGCTGGTCCTGCTCATTATTTCGGTGGCGGTGCATTTCGCGCTCACCGGTCTTGCCCTGGTCTTCTTCGGCGCGGAAGGCTGGCGCACGCCGCCTTTCGTCGAAGGGGATGTGCAAATGGGCGTGGTGAGCTGGTCTGCCCAGACATTCTTCGTGCTCGGCACTTGTGCGGCGCTGATCATTGCACTCTGGATTTTCTTTGGCAAGACCCTGTATGGCCGCGCGCTGCGCGCCACTGCGGTCAACCGGCGCGGCGCGCGGCTCGTGGGCATCAGCACCAATATGTCGGGCAGCCTGACATTCACGCTGGCTGCCGCCATCGGCGCATTGTCCGGCATGCTCATCGCGCCGGTCACCACCATCTATTACGACACGGGGTTCCTGATCGGCCTGAAGGGCTTCGTCGCCGCCATCTTCGGCGGCCTGGTCAGCTACCCGATCGCGGCCGGCGGCGCAATCTTCGTCGGCATCCTCGAAGCATTTTCATCGTTCTGGGCCAGCGCATATAAAGAGGTCATCGTGTTTACGCTGATTATTCCCGTATTGCTGTGGCGCTCGTTCGGGTCGCACCACATCGAGGACGAGGAGTAAGCCATGAACAAGATACTGCTTGCCGTCGTCGTGCTGGTCATTGCCGGCCTGCCCATGGTCCCGGCCACACCCGAATTCTGGATCACCCATCTGAATTATGTCGGGCTGGCCAGCCTGGTCGTGCTCGGCCTGATCCTGCTTACAGGCGTAGGCGGCCTGACCTCATTCGGTCAGGCGGCCTTCGTGGGGATCGGGGCCTATGCCACTGCGTGGCTGACCACCGCCATGGGCTGGTCGCCCTGGGCCGCTTTGCTGGTGGGCCTGGCGATCACCTTCCTGGTCGCCTACATATTGGGGGCCATCACGCTGCGCCTGTCCGGGCACTACCTGCCTTTGGGCACCATCGCCTGGTGCCTGTCCCTGTATTATCTGTTCGGCAACCTGGATTTCCTGGGCCAGTACGACGGCATCGCCGGCATACAGCCCATCGAGATTTTCGGCCTGTCGCTGGGCCAGGGGCGGCATATTTACTATTTGATCTGGGTCTTCGTCCTGCTGTCCATGTGGGCCACCCGCAATCTGCTGGACTCGCGCCCCGGCCGAGCCATACGCGCGCTGCGCAGCGGCGGCGGCATGGCCGAATCCTTCGGCGTGAACATGGCCACGTACAAAGTCATCATCTTCGTTTATGCGGCCCTGCTGGCTTGCGTATCCGGGTGGCTGTATGCGCATATGCAGCGGGCGGTGAGCCCCAGCCCCTTCGGCCTGAACTACGGCATTGAATACCTGTTCATGGCCGTGGTGGGCGGCGTGGGCAGCGTGTGGGGGGCAGTCCTGGGTTCAGGGCTGATACTCAGCCTGAAAGACCAGCTGCAGAACGTCCTGCCCAAGCTGCTCGATACTGACTCCAACTTCGAACTCATCGTTTTCGGCGTATTGATGATACTCGTGCTGCAGTATGCACGCGACGGTGTCTGGCCGATACTCAGCAATTGGTGGTCCATGCTGACCGGCGCAACCGAGCGCCGCCGCATGGCGCCGCCTCCGGAGGCGCCCGCACTGCCGCAGCGCGCAAGGCCTCAAAAAGGCTCGCTGGTGCTCGAGGTCGATTCCATCCGCAAGGAATTCGGCGGGCTGGTCGCGGTGAACGATATCAGCTTCTCGTTGAAGGCCGGGGAAATCATGGGGCTGATCGGGCCTAACGGTGCCGGCAAGAGCACGACCTTCAATCTGATCACGGGCGTCCTGCAGGCCACGCGCGGCACGGTGCGGTTCTTGGGCGAGCGGCTGGATGTCCTGCCCTCGCGCGAGATCGCCAAGCTCGGCGTGGGCCGCAGCTTCCAGCATGTGCAGTTGCTGCCGACCATGACGGTGCTCGAAAACGTCGCCCTGGGTGCGCATCTGCGCAGCAAGGTCGGCGTGCTGGCAGCCGCCCTGCATATCGAACGGCGGGACGAGGCCGAGCTGCTGCACGAAGCCGCCAAGCAGCTGCAGCGCGTCGGCCTGGGCGACTACCTGTACGAGCAGGCCGGCAACCTGGCGCTGGGGCAGCAGCGCATTCTTGAAATCGCGCGCGCCCTCGCGGCGGACCCCATACTGTTGCTGCTCGATGAGCCTGCCGCCGGCTTGCGCTACAAGGAGAAGCAGGAACTCGCGAAGGTGCTGGACCAGCTTCGCCAGGAAGGCATGAGCATCCTGCTGGTCGAGCACGATATGGACTTTGTCATGAATCTTACCGACCATCTGGTCGTCATGGATTTCGGTACGAAGCTGGCCGAAGGTTTGCCCGCCGACATTCAGAAGAATCCCAAGGTCCTGGAAGCCTATCTTGGCGGAATCGATGATGAAATGGATTTTGATGATCCCCCGGGCGATACGCCCAAGGGCGGAGCAGTGCCGGCAGCGACGGGAGGATAGTCATGAACGTCAATAAACCCAAGCATCCCATCCTGCAGGTCACCGATCTTTCCACCCGGTACGGCAAGGTCAACGCAGTCGTGGGCGCCAATATCGCGGTAACGCGCGGCAGCATCGTGACGGTCATCGGCGGCAACGGCGCGGGCAAGTCGACCTTGCTGAACTCCATCATGGGGTCTTTGCCGTCCACCGGAAGCTGCTCGGGCTCCGTGCAGTACCTGGGTTCGGAGATCGGCGCTTGGCAGGTGGAGCGCCGCGTCTCGGACGGTATTTCGCTGGTGCCCGAAAGGCGGGAGCTTTTCGGCAGCATGTCGGTGGAAGACAATCTACTGTTGGGCGGCTTTCGCCTGTATCGAGCCGGCAAGCACGGTTGGCGGGAAACCATCAACGAGGTCTACGACCTGTTTCCGCGCCTGCGCGAGCGCAAGTCGCAGCAAGCGGGGACGCTGTCGGGCGGCGAACGCCAGATGCTGGCCGTCGGGCGGGCGCTGATGGCCCAGCCTCAGCTCCTGATGCTCGATGAACCCAGCCTCGGCCTGGCGCCACGCATTGTCCGGGAAATTTTCCAGATCATCTCGCGCCTGCGCAGCACGGGCGTCGCCATACTGCTGGTCGAACAGAATGCGCGCGCGGCCCTGCAAGTGGCAGACTACGGATACGTGCTGGAGACCGGCGAGGTGGTGCTGGAAGGCAAGGCCAAAGAGCTGGCCGGCAATCCGCGCGTCATCGAAAGCTACCTGGGATTGGGTACGGGGAACAAGGAGAAAGACTGAGGATGGCAGGGGTAACCCATGTAGGGTCAGACCCCATGCGGGGTCTGACCCTGGGCGTCTGAATAATGAGGTCTGACCCCGCACGAGTCTGACCCTGGGCGTTTGAGTGATGGGGTCAGACCCCGTACGGGGTCTGACCCCTCTAATACACGCCGTAAGACCGCTTGCAGGTCTTGTTCAGGTTGCTCTGGATGACCGCTTCGTCCAGGTGGTTGGTCAGCCCATCGTAAACGCCGCCGACGACAAAGTCGTAGACGCTGGAGAGTCCCCATTGGAAGGCGATCTGGCGCCAGTTCTCCAGGTCTTTTGCGTCGACCACCCCGTCTTTGTTGCCGTCGCCCGGACAATCGGGTTCTGAGGCCAGGATGCGGTCCAGCGTCGCGTGCAGATTGTCATAGATGGCCTGCGTTTCGGTTGTGGGGCTGGCCAGAAGGTTGCGATCGGGCGTATCGAGCAGTGGCTTGGGTGTCGCCTGGTCGACCTCGTATAGTTCATCGATGGTGTTGGTCTGGATTTCGTTGACAGCGGGATTGAAGTCGAGGACGATGTTGCGCACCAGCTTGTAGCGGTCGTTGCGCACGGCCATCGTGACGTCCGGAAGTACGTTGAACATTTCCCGGCCTTCGTTGTATAGCGCATGGTTTACATCCGCGCATGTCTCGTACCCCACGCCATTGTTGGGAATCACGCTGTCGTGGGTGTAATCCGCACCCCACCAGTTGCCTTGGTTGTCCTGGCATACCTCTTTGGACGGAGCGCTTTGGGTGCAGCTGCCGCTGATCACGCATGGGCCGTTTCTGGCGCCATGGGCTTGCAGATTGCCGCCGCCCATCGTGAAGTTGATGGTGCGCAGGCTGGCTTGCTCTGGATTGGCGAGATAGGGCAGCAGGCCCACTGAATCGATGGTGCGCGGCACGGTTTTGTGGGCGTCCAGGCCGGCGATCTCGGCGAAAAACTGGAATAAATCCACGGCGTTGACCATGTGCTCGACATTGCGGTCGGGCTGGACGACTTGCGGCCCCGCGATGATCAGAGGGTCCCAGACGCCTGTCTGGTAAGAGGTTCCTTTCGCCTGGGACGGGATGAATGGCTGTTTGACTGCCGTGCCGAGTGTGCCGTTGTCGCCGATGATCACGATGGTCGTGCCCGAGGTCTTGGGATCGTAGACCAGGCTGCCGTCATCGGCTCGGCTGGCCAGGCCTGTTTCGACCAGCAGCCGCCCGAATTCGGTATCCATGGCTTCCGTCATTTTGTCTTGAATCAGCCTGCCTGCTTCCGGTCCGTTGCAATTCCAGTTGTCTGATACGGGATCGTTGCGCATGGAAAGCAGTTCGCCGGGCGGCTGCTGCCAGGGCGTATGCGCCGCGGTGAAGCTGACCGTGGCCATCCAGGGCTTATTCGCGGGACGCGACTTGATCCAGTTGATCGCCGCATCGGCTTCCAATTGGGTACGGTATTTTCGGGCGCGCGGATCGGCGAGGGGCACCTCTTCGACACTGTCTCCGTTGATGATAACCAGCGGCGAGACGTAGTACCCGTTGACGCGCGAAAAGTTCAGCGTGGACGGTGGCTTTCCGCAGAGCTCGTTCGGAACGAAGATGCCGCCGGAAGCCAGGCATTGCAGGCCGGCCGCGTCTTGCACAAGCGCGCTGCGCGTGACAACCGAGCAAGTGTTGTCGGCTTGATAGCAGGCGCCTGTATCCGCGCCGCCGGCCTGCGTGCCGGGTACGAAACCGCAGGAATAGGTTTTTTCGGCACCTACGCCGCCCGCGGTGGTGTCGACGGAACCGGGCAGCCCGCCCACCCAGCCATAGAAGTAGTCCCAGCCCGCCACGCTGGGAGTGGCGGCGCCGGCTTGATTGTTTTCGGGACCCGCTAGGTGGAATTTGCCGAACAGCCCGCTTTCATAGCCTGCCTCCTTCAGCAGCTTGGGCGTCGTCATGTCGTAGGGCGAGAGCTGGGAATTGGCCAGATCGCTGGGCCCGAGTGCCTGGTTCACATTCGTGCGGAATGGATACCTGCCCGCAAAGAAGGCGGCGCGGCCGGGCGAGCATTCGGGCATCGACCAGGTATTGCGGAATCGGACGCCTACCCGCGCGATCGCATCCATGTTCGGCATGCTTGGCGGCGTGGCGCCACCGTAGCCGAAGGACCTCATCTGATCGATACCGACGTCGTCCATGATGACAAACAGGATGTTGGACGGCGCGGGATCGCTGGATGCGACGTTGCTGTCGCTGCCGCAGGAAGTCAAGCCTAACGCGGCGACCGCGGCGAGTGCCATCGTTGGAAGCGTCTTTTTCACAGCAGTCTCCTGAGGGCTCGTGCCCGCCCCAGGCGCTGGACGCTGAATATGACGCTACGTCTTTTAACCTAGGCCTATGTTCTTCGTATTAGGATGTCAGGAAAAGGGTAACGGATTATTGCCGGTGGTGCAATAAGGGGTCAGACCCCGTACGGGGTCTGACCCCATGCCTACTCCGGGTCTGACTCCATGCCTACTTCGGGCCTGACCCCACGCCTACTTCGGGTCTGACCCCGAGCTTACTCTTTCTTGAGGCGATGGCTGATTTCGCCGACGATGCCGCGCCGGAAGGCCATGACGCACAGGATGAAGATCAGTCCGATCACGATGGTGACGGACTCGCCCAGCACCTGGAACCATTTGATGCCGGTTTCCTGGCTGAGCAGACGGCCGAATTCCCCGACCTTGTTTTCGAGCATGACGACGATGAAGGCGCCGAGCACCGGACCCGTGAACGTGCCGAGGCCGCCGATCAGGGTCATGAGGATGACCAGGCCGGACATTTGCCAGGTGGCATCCGACAGCGTTGCCGAAACGAAGACCAGGGACTTGCTGGCGCCGGCCAGGCCGGCGAGCGTGGCCGACAGCACGAAGGCCAGGAGCTTGAAGTTGTCGACGTCGTAGCCCAGGGAAATCGCCCTGGCTTCGTTCTCGCGTATGGCTTTGAGCACCTGTCCGAAAGGAGAGTTGATTGCGCGCCAGATTACGGCATAGCCAAGAATGAAAATGGCCATGATGAAATAGTACAGATTGAAGTCGTTGGACAGGTCGATGCCGAGCACGCTGCCGCGCGGTATGCGTTGCAGGCCGTCTTCGCCGTGCGTAAACGGCGCCTGCAAAAAGAAGAAGAACAGCATTTGCGCCATCGCGAGCGTGATCATGGCGAAATAGATGCCGCTGCGCCGGATGGCAATGGCGCCCATGACCAGGCCCATGAGCGCGGCGACGGCCGTGCCGAACAGCAGCCCCGCGGTCGTGGGCATTCCCCAGACCGTGAGCGCGTGGCCGGTGGCATACGCGGCACCGCCCAGGAAGGCGGCATGCCCGAAGGAGAGCAGGCCGGTGAAGCCCAGCAGCAGGTTGAAGGCGCAGGCGAACAGCGCATAGCACATGACCTTCATGACGAAGATGGGATAGGCTCCGAGGGCCGGCAGCAGGGCGATGACGATCGCGGCGAGCAGGTAGCCGATCAGTTGACGATTCATTTTTCTTTCCCAAATAGCCCGGCGGGACGCAGCAGCAGGACGATGACCATGATGATGAATACGACGGTATTCGATGCTTCCGGCCAGAACACCTTGGTCAGGCCCTCGATGACGCCCAGCCCCAGGCCCGTGAGGATGGACCCCATGATCGAGCCCATGCCGCCGATCACGACGACGGCGAAGACCACGATGATGAGGTTGGAGCCCATGAGCGGCGATACCTGCATGATGGGGGCCGCGAGCACGCCGGCAAAGCCGGCCAGCGCGACGCCGAAGCCATAGGTGAGCGTGACGACCAGCGGCACGTTGACGCCGAAGGCCTCCACCAGCTTGGAGTTTTCCGTGCTTGCCCGCAGGAGCGCGCCAAGCCGCGTCTTTTCGATCATGAACCACGTGGCCAGGCAAACCAGGACGGAAGCAATGACCACCCAGCCGCGGTAAACAGGCATGTACATGAAGCCGAGATTGACGCCCCCGCGCAGCAATTCGGGCGTGGGGTAGGGCTGGCCCGATACGCCGTAGAGGCTGCGGAAAACGCCTTCGATGAGCAGGGTCAGGCCAAAAGTGAGCAGCAGGCCATAGAGATGGTCCAGCTTGTACAGATGGCGGATCAGCAGGCGCTCGAGGATGATGCCGAAGAGACCGACGACGAGAGGCGCCAGGATGAGCATGATCCAGTAGTTCAGGCCCAGGTACTGCAAGCCCATCCAGGCCACGAATGCGCCCAGCATGTAGAGGGCGCCGTGCGCGAAATTGATGATGTTAAGCAGGCCGAAGATGACGGCCAGGCCGAGCGACAGCACGGCATAGAACGAACCATTGACCAGGCCCAGCAGCAACTGTCCCAACAAGGCCTGGATAGGAATGCCGAATAAATCAGTCATGTTGATATTGAATCCGTGGCAGGGCGCGCAGCGGGCCCGGGGTGACACGCAGGCCCCCGGGCCGGAGGCGCCGGGGACCTATGACACTTAGATTTACTTTTTGATTAACGGGCAAGTGGATTCTTCCAGCGAGGCGTAGACCTCGTTGCCGGGTAGCGTGGCCACCTTCTTGTAGTAATCCCAGGGCCGCTTGGATTCGCTTGGCGCCTTCACCTGCATCAAGTACATGTCATAGACCATGCGGCCGTCTTCACGCACGACGCCGTTGGTCGCGAACATGTCGTTGATCTTGTTGGACTTCATCCACTTCATGAGGGTGTCGGCGTCGTCGGTGCCGGTTTCCTTGACGCCTTTCAGGTAGAAGGCGGCGCTGGAGTAGTCCGCAGCCTGGACGAAGGAGGGCATGCGGTTGTGGTCCTTGTAGAAACGCTCGGCCCATTTGCGGGATTCGTCGGATTGATCCCAGTACCAGCCGGAGGTGAGATATAGTCCTTGAGTGGCTTCCAGGCCGAGCGCATGGATGTCGTTGATGAACACCAGCAGGCCGGCAAGCTTCATTGTTTGCGTGACCCCGAATTCGCTGGCTGCCTTGACGGACGCGATGAAGTCGCCGCCGGCGTTGGCCAGGCCCAGGATCTTGGCGCCCGACGATTGCGCCTGGAGCAGGAAGGACGAGAAGTCGGAAACGGCCAGCGGCGCGCGGACACTGCCCAGCACTTTGCCCCCCGCCTTTTTCACGACTTCGGATGTATCGCGCTCGAGCGAGTGGCCGAAGGCATAGTCGGCGGTCAGGAAGAACCAGGAGTCGCCGCCGTTCTTGACCACCGCGGACCCGGTGCCGCGCGCCAGCGCGATGGTGTCGTAGGCATAGTGGATGGTGTAGGGGGTGCACTGCGAATTGGTAAGGTTGGAAGACCCGGCGCCAATGGCGATGTAGGGTTTCTTTTTCTCGGCCGCGACGGCGGCCATGGCAAGCGCCGTGGAGGAGTTCGTGCCGCCGACGAGCATATCGAGTTTTTGCTCGTCGAACCATTCGCGCGCGCGGGTCGAGGCGACGTCAGGCTTGTTCTGGTGGTCGGCAACGAGGAGCTCGATCTTCTTGCCATTGATTTCACCGCCCGCATCGGCAATGGCCATGCGGATGGCGTCTGCGCCCGCCTTGCCATCGAGATCGGAATAAACACTGGACATGTCGGTGATGAAGCCGATGCGGATGACGTCGTCGGAAATGCCCGCCGCCAGGCCGGGCGTGGCAAAGCCTACGCCCGCAAGGGACAGTGCTGCAGTAAGGGTGCGCAGTTTCATAGGGTGAGTCTCCTTGTCGTGACCGGCGGGATGTGCCGGGAAATCGTTCTGCCTGGTCTGCATGAGTGGGTGGGGATGCTTTGGGCCGGAAGGCATCGATCGGCCCTAGACGCCCAGCAGGATATTGAGCGCATCCTGTTTGGATTGAAGCTCGTTGGCATTGAATTGTTCGACGATCTGGCCATGTTCCATCACGTAGAAGTGGTCAGCCAGGGGCGCGGCGAAGCGGAAGTTCTGTTCTACCATCACGATGGTGTAGCCCTTGCTCTTGAGAGTGGTGATCATGCGGGCGAGGGCTTGCACGATGACGGGAGCGAGACCTTCGGAGATCTCGTCCAGCAAGAGCAGATTGGCGCCGGTGCGCAGGATGCGGGCCACCGCCAGCATTTGCTGTTCGCCGCCCGAAAGACGCGTGCCCGGAGAGTGCTTGCGTTCTTCGAGATTGGGAAACATTTCATAGATTTCGGCCAGCGACATGCCGCCGCCCAGCGTATCGCCGACGACCGGCGGCAGCAGCAGGTTCTCTTCGCAGGACAGGCCGGCGAATATGCCGCGCTCTTCGGGGCAATAGCCGATGCCCAGGTGTGCGATGCGGTAGGTGGGCAGGTTGATGGATTCGGTTCCCTGTATGCGGATGGATCCCTTGCGTGATCCTGTGAGGCCGAGAATGGCGCGCAATGTGGTGCTGCGGCCGGATCCGTTGCGCCCGAGCAGGGTGACGACCTGGCCTTTTTCGACTTTCATGTCCACGCCGTGCAGCACATGGGACTCGCCGTACCAGGCATGCAGATTGGAGATTTCGAGTGCTGGCTCGTTCATCAGTGGGCCCCTTCGAGTTCGCCGCTGGTCGTTCCCATGTAGGCTTCCATGACCGCGGCGTTGCGTGAGACTTCTTGGTAGTTGCCTTCGGCCAGCACCGATCCGCGGGCCAGCACCGTGATCTTGTCGGCGATCTGGGAAACGACGTTCATATTGTGTTCGACCATGAGTATCGTGCGGCCTGCGCTGACTTTCTTGATCAGTTGAGTGACCCGGCTGACGTCTTCGTGACCCATGCCTTGCGTGGGTTCGTCGAGCAGCATCAGTTCGGGGTCCATGGCCAGGGTGGTGGCGATTTCCAGGGCGCGCTTGCGGCCATAGGGAAGATTGACCGTGCGCTCGTCTGCGAAGTCGGCCAGATCGACCTGTTCGAGCAGGGCGCGAGCGGCATCATTGAGGCGGTCGAGCGTTCTATGGCTGCGCCAGAACTGATAGGACATGCCGGTGCCGCGCTGCAGGCCGATGCGTACGTTCTCGAGAACGGTCAACTGGGGAAATACGGCGGAGATCTGAAATGAGCGGATGATGCCGCGACGCGCGATTTGCGCGGGCTTCTCGTGGGTGATTTCTTTGCCCGCGAAGAAGATCTTGCCTGAAGTGGGCACTAGGAACTTGGTCAGCAGATTGAAGCAGGTGGTTTTCCCCGCACCGTTCGGTCCGATGAGAGCATGGATGCTGCCGCGTTCTACCTGCAGGCTGACGTCGTTCACGGCGACGAAGCCGCGGAATTCCTTGACGAGATCTTTTGTTTCTAGAATGTGATCGCTCATACCAACCCGCTTGGCTCTTTATACTGTTCAGGCTGCGAAAAGTATGCGAGTTGGCTCGGTAAAACGCCATGCGGGTTTTACATAGGATCTGGAAAACCCTTAACGTGTTTTCTCCTTGTATTCACAAAGGTCCTCGATGCCGCATTGCGGGCACTTGGGCGTGCGAGCCACGCAGACGTAGCGCCCATGCAGGATCAGCCAGTGATGGGCGTCGAGCAGGAAAGGTTTCGGAATGACTTTTTCAAGCTTGCGTTCGACTTCGACTACGTTTTTACCGGGGGCGATCCGGGTGCGGTTGGCAACGCGAAAGATATGCGTATCAACCGCGATCGTGGGATGCCCGAATGCCGTGTTGAGCACCACGTTCGCCGTTTTCCGTCCTACGCCGGGCAGGGCCTCAAGCGCTTCCCTGTCTTCGGGAACCCGGCCGCCGTGCTGTTCCAGCAGAATATGACATGTCTTGATCACATTCTTTGCCTTGGTCTTATAAAGGCCGATGGTCTTGATGTAGTCGCTGAGTCTTTCCTCGCCGAGCGCCAGCAACCCTTGCGGCGTGCCATGCTCGGGAAAGAATTTTCGCGTGGCCAGGTTCACGGACCGGTCGGTGGCCTGCGCCGAAAGGAGAACGGCGATCAGCAACTGGAAGGTGCTTGCATATTCCAGTTCGGTCGTAGGGCTGGGATTGGCGGCTCGCAGCCGCTCGAAGATTTCAGTTCGCTTGGCCTGATTCATTTTTTCGACGCCGCGCGCGGGCCTTGGCCAGCGCATCGGCAATGATTCTTTGTTTGAGCGCGGAATCGCCGCCCATGCCCGTGGCGATGGGCGCCTTGTTAGCCAAGGTCCGGGCGGCAAGCGCGGATGATTCATGGTGCTGGCCGCTAAGCCGCTGTTGACGCCGCTGGTGGCGTTCGCGCGCCCGCGCTGCGTGGTCAGGCGTCCACTCGTGAGTGGCGGGAATCATGTCGATGCAATCGACCGGACAGGGCGCCACGCACAGATCGCAGCCGGTGCAGCGGTCCGCCAGCACCGTGTGCATGAGCTTGTTCGCGCCGACGATGGCATCCACCGGGCAAGCCTGTATGCAAAGTGTGCAACCTATACAGTGGGCTTCGTCTATGACCGCGATGCGCAGCGGCACATGCTCTCCGCATTCGGGGTCAAGGGGAAGCTCGGGCGTGTCCAGGATTTCCGCGAGCAGGCGTATGCCCTCCGGGCCGCCGGGCGGGCAGCGATTGATGGCTTCGCCTTCTGTCGCCAGGGCGCGCGCATAGGGCAGGCAGCCATCGTATCCGCACTTCGTGCATTGGGTCTGCGGGAGTGCGGCATCGATGCGTTCGATGAGTGAAGAGGCTTGCATAAGTAAAAAGGGCCCGCGCAGGGCCCCAAGGCGTGCGCTTGCCAGGCCCTACGCCATGTCGCGTATGAATTGCACTATTTTAGGATAGATGATGTTGCGCCAGCGCCGACCGGAAAAAATGCCATAGTGTCCGCAGCCCATGGCGGTGTAGTGCTGCTTGCGTTCGGCCGGTATGCCGGCGCAAAGCGTTTGCGCGGCCTGAGTCTGGCCTTGGCCGGAGATGTCGTCGAGTTCGCCCTCGATCGTCATCAGTGCGGTATGCCGGATGACGGACGGGTCGACCTTCTGGCCATCGATGATCCAGGTTCCGAGGGGAAGCCGATGCTCTTGGAAGACGATCTTGATGGTGTCCAGATAGAATTCGGCCGGCATGTCCAGCACGGCGTTGTATTCATCGTAGAACCGGCGGTGCGCCTCGGCGTCATCGTCGTCGCCCTTGAGCAGGTCCATGTAGAAATCGTAGTGCGAGCGCAGATGCCGGTCGGGGTTCATCGCCATGAATCCCGCATGCTGCAGGAAGCCGGGATAGACATGCCGGCCCGCGCCGGGATAGCGCGCCGGTACGCGGTGTATGACATTGTTCTCGAACCAGCTGTACGATTTGGTGGTGGCGAGGCGGTTGACCTGGGTCGGCGATTGTCGGGTATCGATGGGGCCGCCCATCATGACCATGCTGCAGGGCTGACAGGGATCATCGTTGGCGGCCATGAGCGATACCGCCGCCAGAACCGGCACGGTGGGCTGGCAGACCGCAATGACGTGCGTCTGCGGGCCCAGATGGCGCAGAAAGCCCTGTATGTATCGTACGTAGTCGTTCAGGTGGAACGGGCCGGCATCGGCGGGCACCATGCGGGCGTCGAGCCAATCGGTGACATAGACGTCGTGGTGGGGCAGCAGGGTGCGGACGGTGTCGCGCAACAGCGTGGCATGGTGGCCTGAAAGCGGCGCCACCAGGAGGATGCGCGGATCGTCGTCCAGCTTCGCCTGGCTGTCGCGCTGAAAATGGATCAGGTTGCAAAAAGGCTTGCTGAGCGCGATCTCTTTGCGGACCACCACGGGATGGCCGTCGCGCTCGGTGCTGTCCAGCCCCCATGCGGGCTTTTCATAATCCTTGCCCAGGCGGTGGACCAGCTCGTAGGCGGCCGCAACCTGCCGGGACACCGGCGTATAGCTGAAGGGGCTGTAGGGGTGGGAAAAAAGCTGGCTGCCTGAATTGGTAAAGGCGGCCAAAGGGGTCAGGAAGGCCCGTTGGAGTTCGTGCAGATCGTACAGCATGAGAGGGTGCGGCCTTATAAAAATATTCTTCTTGTGAGCATGGTTATAAGCTAATCACAATCACGCTAGATTACCAATAAGAAGTTACCAGAAGTTTGCATCTTCCCTGGGCGGCACCACGGATCATCTGTTGTTTTAACGTTACTTTTCAAGATACTTCAGTTTGTCGGGCACGCCATTCCAGTCATCGGCGTCGGGCAGAGGCGACTTCGACCGGTTGATGGGGCCGAACTCGGGGGTCAGTTCCGCGTTGAGCTCGATGTACTGGACCTGGTCCTGGGGGACGTCCTCTTCGGCAAAGATAGCGTTGGCAGGGCATTCCGGCACGCAGACTGCGCAGTCGATGCATTCGTCCGGATCGATCACCAGGAAATTGGGCCCTTCGCGGAAACAGTCCACCGGACAGACGTCGACACAATCGGTGAACTTGCATTTGATACAGTTTTCGGTGACAACGTGTGTCATTTCAAAGCTCCAACATCAGATGAGCTTGATTTTACCCAATTAACTGAAGGTAAGCCCGGATTGACCTGTCGGCAAAGCTGGTCTTTGCCTCTATGATGTCGTTTGCATCGGAGGCAGGGCGGCCGCCCTGTGATATGGTAAGCAAAACTTTCGCCGGACCCCATGATAATTACTTCGTTACTCGACACCGATCTGTACAAGTTCACCATGATGCAGGTGGTCCTGCATCAGTTCCCCGCCGCGCAGGTCGAATATCGTTACAAGTGCCGCAATCCCAATATCAACCTGGCGGCCTATCTGGACGAAATCCGCGAGGAAGTGCACCAGCTGTGCCAGCTGCGCTTCACCGAGGCGGAACTTCAGTATCTGCGTTCGCTCCGATTCATCAAAAGCGATTTCGTTGATTTTCTGGGGCTGTTCCACCTTCCCGAAAAATGCATCAGCATCACCGAAAGCAAGGTGCCGGGTGAAATCGAAATCAGCGTGAAGGGGCCGTGGCTGCACACCATATTATTCGAAATCCCCGTGCTGGCGATCGTCAACGAAGTGTACTTCCGCAACGTCTGCCGTGAACCGGGCTGGGAAGAAGGGCGCAAGCGGCTGCAGGAAAAAATGCGTCTGGTCGTCGATGATCCCGCTCTGGCCGACTTCCGTGTCGCGGAATACGGCACACGCAGGCGGTTCTCGAAGCTCTGGCACGACGAAGTCGTGACCACCATGAAAAGCCAGATGGGCGTCCACTTTGCCGGCACCAGCAACGTGGAACTGGCCATGAAGCACCAGGTCACCCCGCTGGGTACCATGGCTCACGAATACCTGCAGGCCTGCCAGGCCCTCGGGCCGCGCCTGCGCGACTCGCAAGTCTATGCGCTGGAAGTCTGGGCCAAGGAATACCGCGGCGACCTCGGGATCGCGCTGTCCGACGTCTACGGCATGGATGCCTTCCTGCGTGACTTCGACATGTATTTCTGCAAGCTGTTCGACGGGGCGCGCCATGATTCGGGCGACCCTTTCGTATGGGGCGAGCGCCTGCTCGAGCATTACGCTCGCAACCGCACCGATCCCCGTACTAAAATCCTGGTGTTCTCCGACGCCTTGACCATCCCGCGCGCCATCGAGCTCGCCAAGCATTTCGCCGGCCGTTGCAAGATTTCTTTCGGAATCGGCACCAATCTTACCAACGACCTGGGCCACGAGCCCTTGCAAATCGTGATGAAGATGGTCCGCTGCAACGGCCAACCCGTGGCGAAAGTGTCGGATGCGCCAGAAAAGACCATGTGCGACGACCCAGCCTACTTGGCCTACCTGCGCCAGGTCTTCGAGCTGCCGCCGGCCTGAGGTCTGCTATATTTGCCAGTTTTGGAGGCTTCTTATGAGCGAAGTGGAACGCGTCAATGTTGAAAAACGTCTGTCGGACATGGCCATCTACAATGGCGTCGCCTACCTGGCGGGCCAGGTTCCCGATGACGCATCACTGGATATCCAGGGCCAGACAGCGCAAGTCCTGGCCACGATCGACCGGCTGCTCGCCACGGCCGGCACCGACAAGTCCCGCATTCTAATGGCCCAGATCTTCGTTGCCAACATGAAGGAATTCGACGGCATGAACAAGGCTTGGGACGCCTGGGTCGCGCCGGGCAACGCTCCGCCCCGGGCAACCGTCGAGGCGCGCCTGGCCAATCCCGACTACAAAGTCGAAATCGTCGTCACCGCCGCCCTGCGTTAAGCCGGCAGGGCGGCTTTCACAGCAGCAGGGCCGCCAGCAGGCCGCCCATGTTTTCGCTGGCCTGCCGGTCTTGAGGGCGGATGGTCTTCGGTGCCAGGATGGCCTCGGCGGTTTGCGCCGCCGTGTTGGCGATATAGGCAGGGGCCGCCGGCTTCAGGCGCCACCCGGTGCAGATTCTTTCGGCCTGGCGCACGGCATTGCCGCCGTCGCTGCCCGCGCTGACCAGCAACCCGTAGTGGCGCCCGTTCAGGCGGTCCAGCACGGCATAGTAATTGCGGTCGAAGAATTCCTTCATTGCTCCGCTCAGGCCGGCAAGATTCTCCGGACAGCAGAACAGCATGGCGTCCGCGCCCAGCAAGTCTTCCGCCTGGGCCTCGTCAGCGTGCCGGATCACGATGTCCAGCCTGTGCCGTGCCTGCAACTCGTCGGCGGCGGCGCGGGCGCCCGCAATTGCGGCATCCGCCATCTGTTTTGCGGCGCCGGTGCGCGAATGCCATACGACGAGCAGGGTTTTCCGAGTCTCTGAATTCATGATGGTCGTTGTTTCGCATGGCCTCCATACACGTTAGTATAGGGGCGCTGCAAAATTCGCACGCTTCTGTTGTCTGTAAGTTTCCCGCCATGGCTACGATTGCTCCACCGGATTCCGAAAAATTGCCCTTCGATGCGCAATGGTTCAAACGCGCTTGCGCAGACCTGGACGAGAGCGGCTGCCAGTTGCTGAAGGACGCCGCGGATTGGGCGCGCGAGCATACCACCGGCCTTCTGGCCACCACCGGCGAACCGCTTGCGGAACACAGCGCGGAGGTGGTGCTGATTCTGGCCGAACTCGGCACCGATGCCCAGGCGCGCGCCAGCGCGCTGCTGACCGTCCTGCGGCCCGAGAACACACGCAACGAACGCGACGATCCTTTGTTCAAGCGGTTCGGCCCGGAAGTCATGTCTCTTGTCCAGGGTACGCGCGCCTTGCTGCGGCTTGGTCATCTTGCGGGGCAGGCGACCGATCAGGCCGCCACCGGCACGGATCAAAAGGAAATGCAGCGCAAGATGCTGCTGGCCATGGCCGCCGACTTGCGCATCGTCCTGATGCGTCTCGCATCGCGCCTGCAGTCCTTGCGCTGGCACGCCAGTTCCAAGACGCCATGCCCAAGGAGTTTCGCGCAGGAGACCATGGAGCTCTACACGCCCCTGGCGAACCGGCTGGGAATATGGCAGATCAAATGGGAAATGGAAGACCTGGCGTTCCGATTCCTGGAGCCCGATACCTACAAGACCATCGCCCGCCAGCTCGAGGAAAAACGCGTCGAGCGCGAGGCCTTCATCAGCGACACGGTCCGGCGGTTGCGGGCCGCTCTAAAAAAGGCGCGCATCCATGCCGACGTGAGCGGCAGGCCCAAGCACATCTACAGCATCTGGAACAAGATGCGCAACAAGAGCCTGGAGTTCAATCAGCTGTACGACCTGCGGGCCTTGCGAGTCATCGTCGAAGACGAGCGCGCCTGCTATGGCGCGCTGGCGCTGGTGCATGCCATGTGGACGCCGGTTTCCGATGAGTTCGACGACTATATTTCGCGGCCGAAGCCCAATGGCTACCGGTCGCTGCACACCGTGGTGGCCGACGTGCAGGGAAGAACGTTCGAGATTCAGATACGCACGCACGAAATGCACCAGTTCGCCGAATACGGCATGGCGGCCCATTGGCGCTATAAAGAGGCGGGGCCGCGCGGAGGCCAGGTTGCTGCTTCGGGCGGCTACGATCAGAAGATCGCCTGGATGCGGCAATTGCTTGCTTGGGACAAAGACGACGCGGAAACCCTGCGCGCGCCGGAGGGCACCGAAACTGCGCGGGCGACTGATGAACGCATCTACGTCATGACACCCCAGGCGCGGGTCATCGAGCTGCCGGCCGGCGCGACGCCGGTCGATTTTGCCTATTACCTGCACACCGACCTGGGCCACCGCTGCCGGGGCGCGCGCGTCGATGGGCAGATGGTCCCGCTGCTGACCCGGTTGTCGACCGGCCAGACGGTGGAAATCATTGCGGCCAAATCGGGCGGCCCGTCCCGCGACTGGCTCAACCCCCAGTTGGGATTCCTGGCCAGCCCTCGTTCGCGCGCCAAGGTCAGGGCCTGGTTCAATGCGATCGAGTTGCAGCAGCGCATCTCGCAGGGCCAGGCCATGGTGGAAAAAGAGCTGCAGCGCCTGGGCAAGACCGCGGTCAACCTCGAACAAATGGCCCAACAGCTCGACTTCGCACGCGCCGATGACCTTTACGTCGCGGTGGCCAAGGAAGAGTTCAGCCTGCGCCAGATCGACTACCTGCTCATGGGCGGCAAGGGTCGCACACCGGAGGGAGACTCCGAGGCGAACGTATCCGAGGCCCGGATCTACGGCAGCCGGGACGAGAGCGTGGCACGCACCGGCAAGAGCGGCGTGCTGGTGGTAGGCGTGGATTCGCTGATGACCCAGCTTGCGCGCTGCTGCCGCCCCGCGCCTCCCGATTCCATCGTCGGGTTCGTGACGCGCGGCCGCGGCGTGTCCATACACCGGCGCGATTGCAGCGCCTATGCCGCGCTGGCCGCCCGCAGTCCCGAACGGTTGATCGACGTGGACTGGGGCAATACCGGCGACGCCGTGTACCCCATCGACATCAGCATCCATGCGCCGGAGCGTCCCAATCTGCTGCGGGACCTGTCCGAGGTCTTTGCCAAGCTGCGGCTGAACGTGGTGAGCGTCAATACGCACAGCAGGCGGTCGCTGGCCCACATGGTGTTCACCATCGAGGTGAAGAACGGCGAGCAGATCGGCAGGGCGCTTGCGGCGCTGAACGAGCTGTCGGGGGTGACGGCGGCGCGCCACTGAAGGCGGCATGCGCCGCGCCGGTTTCCATTGCCGGCGCGCCGGGCCGCCGAAACCTTGCGTCGGGACTGGTAAAATGGCCGGTCTCGACAATGTTGCATAACCAGAGAGTCATGTTTTGAAATCCTATACTCTGCCTGATCAGAACGGGCACTTTGGCCAGTATGGCGGCTCATTCGCCGCTGAAACCCTGGTCCATGCCCTGGACGAGTTGCGTCTTGCCTACGACAAGTACCGCAATGATCCCGAATTCCTGAAGGAATTCGCCTACGAGCTCAAGCACTTCGTGGGGCGCCCCAGCCCTGTGTACCATGCTCGTCGATGGTCGGAAGAGCTGGGCGGAGCGCAAATCTGGTTCAAGCGCGAAGACCTCAATCACACGGGGGCGCACAAGATCAACAACTGCATAGGGCAGATCCTGCTGGCCCGACGCATGGGCAAGCCCCGCATCATTGCCGAAACCGGTGCGGGGCAGCATGGCGTTGCCACCGCCACCGTCGCCGCCCGCTACGGCCTGGAATGCGTGGTCTACATGGGCAGCGAAGACGTGCGCCGCCAGGCGTCCAATGTGTACCGCATGAAGCTGCTCGGCGCCACCGTGGTGCCTGTCGATTCCGGCTCGCGCACGCTCAAGGACGCCTTGAACGAGGCCATGCGCGACTGGGTCACCAATGTCGAAAACACCTTCTACATCATCGGCACGGTGGCCGGGCCGCATCCCTACCCCATGATGGTCCGCGATTTCCAGTCCGTCATCGGCGACGAATGCCTTGAGCAGATGCCGGCCGAAACCGGTCGCCAGCCCGACTACGTAGTGGCTTCGGTGGGTGGTGGCTCGAACGCCATGGGCATCTTTTATCCCTATATCGAACACCAGGACGTAAGCCTGGTGGGCATCGAGGCGGCCGGAGAGGGCTTGTCCAGCGGCAAGCATGCGGCGTCGCTCAATGCGGGCGCGGTCGGCGTGCTGCACGGCAACCGCACTTATGTCATCCAGGACGACAACGGCCAGATCATCGAGACCCATTCCATCTCCGCCGGCCTGGACTATCCCGGGGTTGGTCCCGAACACGCCTGGCTGAAGGATTCAGGGCGTGCCCGCTACGAATGCATCGATGACAACGAGGCGCTCGCCGCTTTCCATGCCTGCTGCCGTATCGAGGGCATCATGCCCGCGCTCGAGTCATCACATGCGATCGCCTATGCACAGAAGCTTGCGCCAACGCTTCCCAAGGACAAAATCATTCTTGTCTGCCTGTCCGGGCGAGGCGACAAAGACATGCATACCGTGGCCGACTTCAGCGGCATCAGCCTGTAGGGAGCGGGGTTTACATAATGAATTCTTCCAACAAGCGTTTGCTTGCGAGCTTTGCCGATAAAGGGCGCACGGCGCTGATTCCATACATTACCGCAGGCGATCCCTCCATTGAGGCCACGCCGCGGCTGATGCACGCTCTGGTTCGCGCCGGAGCCGACGTCATCGAGCTGGGTGTTCCTTTTTCCGACCCCATGGCCGACGGTCCCGTCATTCAGCGTGCGGGCGAGCGTGCCATACGCCGGGGCGTGGGGCTGCGCCAGGTGCTCGACATGGTCGCCGAATTTCGTCTTCAGAACCAGGATACGCCCGTTGTCCTGATGGGCTATGCCAATCCCATCGAGCGCATGGGGCCGGCCGTGTTTGCGGAACGCGCGCAGCAGGCGGGCGTCGATGGCGTGCTGGTGGTGGACTACCCGCCCGAGGAAATCGAGGCATTCGCCGAACTGCTGGGCAAGGCGGAGATCGATCCCATATTCCTGTTGGCGCCTACCTCGACGCAGGAGCGCATGAGCAAGATCGGGCAATTGGCGCGCGGCTATGTCTACTATGTATCGCTGAAAGGCGTCACCGGCGCCGGTCACCTGGATACGGCAGACGTTGCGGCGCGCCTGGCCGAAATTCGCCGCCATGTGTCGATCCCGGTTGGCGTGGGCTTTGGCATCCGGGATGCTGATAGCGCCAAACGCCTGTCCGAGTGCGCGGATGCGGTCGTCATCGGCAGCAAGCTGATAGAAACCATGGAAGCCGCCGTGGCGCAGGTAAGCCAGCGCGGCGGCTCGCCCGAAGAGGCCGACACAGCGGCCATCGAGGCTGCGGAAGGCTGGCTGGCCGGAATACGGCGGGTCCTGCCTTCGGGCGGTTGAGCAACATAGCAAGAACCCAACGGCCCGAAGGGGGCCTACATCGGAAAAGAACATGAGTTGGATCGATAAAATACTTCCACCGCGCATCAACCGCAGCAACGAGGGCGGCAGGCGGGTCCCCGAAGGGGTGTGGGTCAAGTGCCCGTCCTGCGAGTCCGTGCTGTACAAGGAAGACCTGAAGGCGACGCTCAACGTGTGCCCCAAGTGCAGCCATCACATGCGCATCGGCTCGCGTGCCCGCATCGATGCGTTGCTCGATGCCGACGGGCGCGTCGAAATCGGGCAGGAAACGCGCCCCATGGACCCGCTGAAATTCCGCGACACGCGCAAGTATCCGGACCGCGTCTCCGAAGCCGTCAAGCAGACGGGCGAAAACGAGGCCCTGGTCGTCATGAGCGGATGCATCCTCGAGGTGCCGACCGTGCTGGCCTGCTTCGAATTCGAGTTCATGGGCGGATCCATGGGCTCCGTGGTCGGCGAGCGCTTTGCGCGGGGCGTGCAGGAGGCCATCAAGAACCGCACCCCATTCATCTGCGTCGCCGCCTCCGGCGGCGCGCGCATGCAGGAAAGCGTGCTGTCCCTGATGCAAATGGCCAAAACCAACGCCATGCTCACGCGGCTGTCGGCGGCGGGCCTGCCGTTCATCAGCGTGCTGACCGATCCCACCATGGGCGGCGTCTCCGCCAGCTTCGCTTTCATGGGCGATGTCGTGCTCGCCGAGCCCAAGGCCTTGATCGGTTTTGCCGGCCCGCGCGTCATCGAGCAGACTGTGCGCGAGAAGCTCCCCGAGGGCTTTCAGCGCGCTGAGTTCCTGTTGCAGAAAGGAGCGATCGACATGGTGGTCGACCGCCGCGAAATGCGCAACGAACTGGCCCACTTGATGGCCATTCTGACTCGTCAGCCGGTCGACGTGGTGGCCAAGGACTGAATGAGGGGTCAGACCCCGGACGGGGTCTGACCCCATGAAAAAGGATAAAGGGGGTCAGACCCGGAAGGGTCTGGCCCCATGTAGTAAAGACGGGGTCAGACCCCGAATGGGGTCTGACCCCTTGGAACTCACAAAAAAGCCTTGCCGGCGGTAAACCGGCAAGGCTTTTTTTTGCGTACGCCCGCCGCTAGGCGGCGGGCGTGAGCGCCATCAGTGGGTTTCCACCTGCTGCAAGGCTTCGCTGGCAACGGAAGCCGCGGGCTTGCGAGCCCGGCCCAGGCGAACCGCCGGGGCGGGAGCCTCGGTTTGCGCCAAGGCTGCCTTGGTTTCGATGAGTTGCATGCCGGCGTTCTGCAGCACTTCATCCAGGCCGGTTTCCGCTTTGGAAGCTGCGCCGTTCAGCGCGATCGGGGCTTGATCGCGGGTAGAGGCGGTTTCTTCAACGGGGGCGCCGGTGTCTTCGGGAGCTTCCGAAGGCTGGGCCGCCGAAGCGGCTTCCGGTTCCGCTGAGAGTTCGGCCTGTTCCGGCTCGGCAGCCGGTGCTTGCGCCGTAATGGATGCCTCTTCATGTGCCGGAACGGTGTCGGCAGGCGCCTGCACGTCGGGCTGCACCGCCGCAGTTTCCGCGACGACCGTGGCCGGCTCGGTGGGTGCTTCCTGGACGTCTGCATCCGTGGAGGCCGGGACGTCGGCAACCGGTTCAGCGGCGGCGTGCGCAATGGCGACCGGCTCCGTGATATTGGCCTGGGCGTCGCTGGTTTCGGCTTCCGCCACGTCGGTGACGGCGGCGGTTGGCTCTTCCGCACTTGCGTCGGCAGGCTGGACATCGGCGGCCGGCGTGGCTTGGGGGTCGAAGCCCGGTGTTTCGTGTCCGATGAAGGAAGCCTGCTCGTCGGCTGAGCCGTCCTCGTCGGCCTGGACGGTGCTGCCTTCCACGCCGGCTTCCGAAGACTTGCGGCTACGGCGGCTGCGACGGCGACGACGCTTGCGCTCGGTTTCCTGCTGGTCGCCTTCGGCCGGCGTTTCGCTGATGAGCTCGGATTCGGCCACGATGGTTTCTTCGATGGCCTCGGTCTCGGGTTCGGCAGGAATCACGGCGTCAACGATGGGGGCCGCTGCAACTGGCAGGGTAGCCAGCACGGTTTCGGTTTCCGTTGCCTCGGATTGGGTCTCTTCCCGGCGGCTGCGCCCGCGTCCGCGCCGGTTCCGGCTGCGCCCGTTGCCTTCGGTGGCGTCGGTGGCGAAGGAGGGGGCTGGCTGCTGGGGAGCCTGGCGAGGGGCTTCGCTCGCGATGGGAGCATCCTGCGTGTGGCGACGGGATTTCTGGACAGGGGCCAGTTCTTCGCCCTTGATGCCGGCGGCTTCCGGACGGCGGTCGCCCCGGCGGGAGCGCCCGCGCTCGCCATGGCTGCGATCGCGGCGTTGTTCCTGGGAACGGTTTCCTTTACCACGACCGCCATGCGCCGCCTTGGCGGGCTCGGCGGCGGTGGGGGCCTCGGCCTTTTGCCCGCTGCCGGTCAACCAATTGATAAGGCGCTTCAGGAGACCTGCGCCTTGCTGGGCAGCAGGGGCGGACGCTTGTGCGCTGGGGGCGGATACGGGTGCCGGCTGAGAAGGCGTAATGCCTTTGACCAGCGCTTCGGGACGCGTCTTGGACTCCAGCGCCTTGTTGGGCTCCCAGACGACCTTGTCCTCGGGTTGCGTCACGAGCTCGAAGCTGGTCTTGATTTCCTCAAGGCGGGGATCGTCGTGGCGCAGCCGTTCGATGTGGTGGTGCGGTGTTTCCAGATTCTTGTTGGGAATCAGGACGAGGTTGACCTTGAGCCTGGACTCGATCTTGGTGATATCGGTGCGCTTTTCGTTCAGCAGGAAAGTGGCCACGTCGACCGGCACCTGGGCGTGAAGGGCGGCCGTGCCTTCCTTCATGGCTTCTTCCTGCAGCAGGCGCAGCACATGCAGGGCGCTGGATTCCGCGTCGCGGACGACGCCGGTGCCATTGCAGCGCGGGCAGGTGATGTGCGAGCCTTCGTTCAGGGCGGGGCGCAGACGCTGGCGCGACAGTTCCATGAGCCCGAAGCGGGAGATCTTGCCCATTTGCACGCGGGCGCGATCGAAATGGAGGGCGTCGCGCAATCGTTGTTCGACCGCGCGCTGATTCTTGCTGTCCTCCATATCGATGAAGTCGATGACGATCAGGCCGCCGAGGTCGCGCAGGCGCAACTGGCGCGCTACTTCGTCAGCCGCCTCGAGGTTGGTGCGCATCGCCGTTTCTTCGATGTCGGCGCCCCGCGTCGAGCGTGCGGAGTTGACGTCGATCGCCACCAGGGCTTCGGTGTGGTCGATGACCACCGAGCCGCCCGAGGGCAGCTGGACAGTGCGCGAATACGCGGTTTCGATCTGGTGTTCGATCTGGAAACGGGAGAACAGCGGGATGTCGTCGCGATACATTTTGACGCGCTGGACATTGTCCGGCATGACTACGCTCATGAAGGCGGTGGCCTGGTCGTAGATGTCGTCGGTATCGATGAGGATTTCGCCGATTTCGGGAGAGTAGTAATCGCGTATGGCGCGGATGACCAGGCTGGATTCCAGGTAGATGAGAATGGGCGCCTTGTTTTCGCGCGCCGCGCCGTCGATGGCATTCCAGAGCTGGAGCAGATAGGACAAGTCCCATTGGAGCTCTTCGACGCTGCGGCCTATGCCGGCCGTGCGGGCGATGATGCTCATGCCGGACGGGACGTCCAACTGGTCCATGGTTTCGCGCAGTTCCTGGCGGTCTTCGCCTTCGACCCGGCGCGAGACGCCGCCGCCCCGGGGGTTGTTGGGCATCAGGACCAAGTAGCGCCCCGCCAGCGAGATGAAGGTGGTCAGGGCGGCGCCCTTGTTGCCGCGCTCTTCCTTTTCGACCTGAATGATGAGCTCCTGACCTTCGGAGAGGGCGTCCTGGATGCGCGCCGTACGCACATCGACGCCTTCCTTGAAGTAGCTGCGGGCGATTTCCTTGAAGGGCAGGAAGCCGTGGCGTTCTTCGCCGTAGCTGACGAAGCAGGCTTCGAGGCCGGGCTCTATGCGGGTGATGACCCCTTTGTAGATGTTGCCTTTGCGTTGTTCGCGCCCGGCGGTTTCGATGTCGAGGTCAATGAGTTTTTGACCGTCGACAATAGCAACGCGTAGTTCTTCTTGATGCGTTGCATTGAACAGCATTCGTTTCATGAGTGTGTTTCTCCGTAGTCATGGCGCACCGTTGATCGGCGCACGACCGCGGGTCACTCGGTGTGTGGCGCTAAATCTGCGTGGGAGGGATGGCTGACGATGTCAGGCATTGCCCACCTTGTGTCGAGCAGGCACGGCGCACTGGTAGGTGCGCAGTTCAGTCAGCAGGGAGGTCAGGTTCACTATAGTGTTGTTGACGAAAATAAATTTGCTGGGAACGGCAGACGCGTGTTTTAAGCCGCGGCTGGTGCATAAGAACGATGACAAGCTTTGCAAAGAGATTCAGCGTCGCACGCGGTTGGCAGGTGATACTCGAATAGCGGGCTGTTCGCCACACCACCATCGGCGTATCGGGCTTGCCCCGGCGACCTAATGACCCAGAAGCTGAAACCCAGGCAGTACAATATGACCTTTGTTCGTCCAACGGAGACGCACCTTGCATCTCTACGTCGGGCGGTTTTTCAGCTTCTATAGGCTGACGCGATTATATTCCGCTTTTCCCTATGCGCAAAACAGTTATTGTCCAAGATAGTCCGCCAAGCGTCCGCTTGGTCCAGGTCGGGACCGAACAGGCCGGGCAGCGCATCGACAATTTCCTCTTGCGGCTGTGCAAGGGCGTGCCCAAAAGCCATATATACAAGGCCATCCGCAGCGGCGAAGTACGCGTCAACAAGGGGCGTACTTCGGCCGATTACCGCGTCGAGGAAGGGGATACCGTCAGGATTCCCCCGATCCGGCTGCCGCGGGCGGACGAGCCCCGCCCGGTCCCGCCGGCTTCCTTTCCAGTCATCTACGAAGACGACGCCATGCTGGTCATCAACAAGCCGGCGGGCGTCGCGGTTCACGGCGGCAGCGGGGTGTCGTTCGGCGTCATCGAACAATTGCGCGCCGCGCGTCCGCAGGCGCCATTCCTGGAATTGGCCCACCGGCTGGACCGGGAAACCTCAGGCTTGCTGATCATCGCCAAGAAGCGCAAGGCGCTGGTGGCGCTGCACGACATGATGCGCGAGGGCGGGGGGCGCAAGCATTACCAGGCTCTGGTCGTCGGCGACTGGGTCAACGACCGGCAGCACATCCGGCTGCCCCTGCTCAAGTGGCTGACGGCGGCGGGCGAGCGGCGCGTCAGGGTCGACGCGCAAGGCAAGGCCGCCCATACCATCATCACTATGCAAAAGCGGTACGGGCGATACAGCCTGGTGGGGGCGGAACTGCGCACCGGGCGCACCCACCAGATTCGCGTCCATCTGGCCTCCAGCGGCCATCCCATCGTCGGCGATGACAAATACGGTTCGGACGAGGTCCGGGCGCATTTCGCGCGCCTCGGACTGGAACGCATGTTTCTTCATGCGGGCCGGCTCGAGCTTCCGCACCCGCTGAGCGGCGAGCCCCTGCGACTGGAAGCGCCTTTGCCGCCCGCATGTCTGAAAATACTTGATTATCTGGAGCAACACTCGTGAAGCGTTACAAGGCGGTCATTTTCGACTGGGACGGCACCGTCATGGATTCGACCCATTCCATCGTCGAGGCGATACAAGGGGCGTGCGCGGATGTCGGGCTTCCCATTCCCCCCGCCGAAGAGGCGAGCTGGGTGATCGGCCTGTCGCTCGAAAGCGCGTTGTACCGTTGCGTGCCCACGCTGACCGCAGAGCAGCTTCCCTTGTTTCTTGAGCGCTATCGTTTTCATTTTCTGAGCCGCGACCCGCATCTGAAGCTGTTCGACGGCATGCTGGACCTTCTGGGCGCACTGCAGCAGCGCGATGTCACCTTGGGCGTGGCCACCGGCAAGAGCCGGATCGGCCTGGATCGCGTATTGGGCAACATGCAGCTGGGCGGCTATTTTCACGCCACGCGCTGTGCCGACGAGTCATTCAGCAAGCCGCATCCGGCAATGCTGCTGGAGCTCATGGAAGAACTCAGCCTGGAGCCCCATGCGGTATTGATGGTCGGGGACACATCGCACGACATCCAGATGGCCACGGCAGCCGGCGTCGACAGCATGGCCGTCACCTATGGCGCGCATCAGAAGAGCATCCTGCTGAAGGCGGAGCCGACGATCATGGTGTCGAGCGTTCGCGAAATGCGGTCCTGGCTCCTGGAGCGGGTGTAGGGGTCAGACCCCATGCGGGGTCTGACCCCGCGGAGCGCCGTTGGGTGTAGAATCAAAAACAGGGGTCAGACCCCCTACGGGGTCTGACCCCATCCTGAAGGAGTCCAGTGCCATGGCCAGGATCCAGATACCACGCATCGCACCGTCCGAAATCACGCCCGAACCGGTCTGGCAAGCCCGGCGCGTCTGGCTGCGTCAAATGGGCATGGGGGCGGTCGCGCTGGGTGCGGCCTCGGTGCCCGGGATGCCGTGGGCGGCCGCCGCCGAAAAGCCGGCGCTGCCGGCCACGCCTAATCCGCAGTACTGGCTGAGCGAAAAACCCACCTCCGAGAAGGACGTCACCGGCTACAACAATTTCTACGAGTTCGGCACGGGCAAGACCGATCCCCGAGACAGGTCGGGCCGGTTTCAGACCCGTCCTTGGACCGTCACGGTCGAGGGCGAGGTGGCCAAGCCGCGCACCTTCGATATCGACGACCTGCTCAAGCTTGCGCCCATGGAAGAGCGCATTTACCGTTTGCGATGCGTGGAAGCCTGGTCGATGGTCATCCCCTGGATCGGCTATTCATTGTCGGCGTTGCTGGACCAGGTGCAGCCCACCAGCAAGGCGAAGTTCATCGAATTCACGACGGCAGCCCAGCCGGACACCATGCCGGGCCTTCGAAGCCGGATCATAGACTGGCCCTATGTCGAGGCGCTGCGCCTGGATGAGGCCATGCATCCCTTGACCATGTTGGTTTTCGGCGTCTACGGGAAAATGCTGCCGAACCAGAACGGCGCTCCGCTGCGTGTTGCCATTCCCTGGAAATACGGCTTCAAATCCGGAAAGTCCATCGTCCGGATACGCTTGCTGGAAACCATGCCCGAGACCAGCTGGGTGAAAATTGCGCCCAACGAATACGGCTTCTACGCCAACGTCAATCCCGACGTCGACCATCCCCGCTGGAGCCAGGCCACGGAACGTCGCATCGGCGCAAGCTTTTTGGCGCCACGTGTGGAAACCATGATGTTCAACGGATACGCCGAACAGGTGGCCTCGCTGTATCAAGGCATGGACTTGAACCGGTATTACTAGCGTTGACGGGTCCTAGTGAAGATAGCCACGCCTCGCTCCAACTGGTCGTCCAAGCAGATCGCGCGCTTCAAGCCTTTCTTGTTCCTGCTGGCTTTGTATCCCGTCTACCGGTGGGTGTGGCTGGCTTATACCGATGGCCTCAGTGCCAATCCGCCGGAGTTCCTGATCCGTTCCACAGGCATATGGGGCCTAGTTGCCTTGGGACTGACGCTGGCGGTGACGCCGCTGCGCAGATTGCTCGGACAGCCCGCTCTCGTCGGTGTGCGGCGCATGCTGGGCCTGTTTGCTTTTTTCTACACTGTCCTGCATGTGCTCGGCTGGGCATTCTGGGAAAGAGGCTGGTCCCTGGCTTCGATGTGGGAAGACATCGTGCAGCGCACTTTCATCCTGGTCGGTACGATCGCCTTCGTTCTCATGCTGGCTCTCGCCATTACCTCCACCCGGGGCTGGATACGCCGGATGGGCCACTATTGGCAGCGCCTGCACCGCAGCGTGTACGCGATCGCGGCCCTGTCCGTCTGGCATTTCTGGCTGGTGCGCGCCGGCAAGAACGATTTCGCGGAGCCATACGCGTATGGCGTGCTCCTGGCTGTGCTGCTATTGCTGCGCGTGATGTTTTTCTTCGGGGTCAGACCCCGTACGGGGTCTGACCCCGGGCGTTGATAGGAAGGGGTCAGACCCCATGCGGGGTCTGACCCCCGCATGCATAAGATCAGGGTCACACCCCATGTGGGGTCTGACCCCTTCCTATGGCAGCGCTTTCAGGATCGCCAGGGTTCTGGCGTCGGGCATGCCGTCGAAAAGCTCGGGGCGATACCGCATCTGGAAGGCGGCGATCACATTGCGTGTGGCGGGGTCCAGCAGGCCGCTGCGCGGCACCTCGTAGCCGACGCGGCCAAGCTCCTGCTGCACCCAGGCGGCGTCCGGCAGGCCATTTGCCTGGAAGTCGCGCTCGTACCGTTGCGCCGCTGCTTCGTCGTACCATCGGCCTATCCCTTCGTCGGCGAGCTTTTTCCAGGGAAACAAGGGGCCGGGATCGATTTTGCGCTGAGGGGCAATATCGCTATGGCCCACGATATTCTGGGGCTTGATCTGATGGCGGCTGATGAGATCCCTGAGGAGCGTGGCAAGGGTGGCGATTTGCCTGGACGAGTATGCGCTCCATGTCTCATCGGCCTTTCCGGGATTCACGACCTCCACTCCGATCGAACTGCTGTTCACGCCGCTGCGGCCGTACCAGGAGCTGGCACCGGCATGCCAGGCGCGCCGGCTTTCATCGACGAGCTGGTAGACACGGGGGCGCGGATGGTCGGTGATCAGGTAATGGCTGCTGACATTGCCCTCGGAAAGGATCCTGAGCGAGGTTTCGTTGTCGGCGGAGGTGTAGTGCAGCACGATGAAATCCACCCGGCTGCTCTGGCTTTTCGCCTGTATGCTGCGATCTATGTCCAGCTTGCCGGGGTCGTAGCCGCTGCAGCCGGCCATCGCCAGCAGCAGCGCGGCCAGCCCTGGCGACAAAGGCGAGCGCTGCCGCCTCTCGCGGCGCATGCTTGCCAAGAAGCTGCCGCGATCGCGCTTCTTCTCCCGTTGTTCAACGGTTGCCGTGTTCATGCCCTAGCGGCTCGCAAGGAACAGGAAAATGGCCGGCTTCTTCGACAGGTCGGGCGCCGGCAGGGTTTTCCATCGGCTGACGGCGTGGCTGGCAATCCATTCGTCGGGTGTGGTGAGCGCGCGTGCGACGCAAAGCCGCGTATTGCCCTTCAGCGATTGCAGCAGCGCCTGGAACATGGCGTCGTTGCGATAAGGGGTTTCGATCAGGATCTGCGTTTGCTGATGTTTGAGCGACAAGGCCTCCCAGGACTTGATCTGGGCGGACCGTTCCGATGCATTGACCGGCGCATAGCCATGGAAGGCGAATCGTTGGCCGTCCAGGCCGCTGGCCATGAGGCTGAGGAGTATGGAGGACGGGCCTACCCAGGGCGCAACCCGCAGGCCCATGTCGTGCGCTTCGGCGACGACACGGGCGCCAGGGTCGGCAACGGCGGGGCACCCGGCCTCGGAAACCAATCCGATGTCGCCGCCGGAAAGCAGGGGCTGCAGCCAGGCACGCATTTGCTTGGCGTCAGTCTTGGCATCCAGCGTATGGATGGTGATTTCCTGTATGGGGCGCAGCGTGCCCACCAGTTTCAAGAAGGCGCGCGCCGTCTTTGCGTTCTCGGCGATGTAGGTCGGAATGCGCCCCGCCAGTTCCCGCACGTCGGACGGCAGCCATGAGGCAGGCGGCGCGTCGCCCAGGCCGACGGGGATCAAATGTAGTGTTCCGGTTGGTTTCAAGGTGTTTTCCAGTAGGGAATGAGCGACAGGCGTGCTATTGGGCGTCTGCGAGCGGATCCAGGCCGAAGCTGCGCAACATGCGGCTCAGCGCGATCAGGGGCAGGCCGATGATGGCGGTGGGGTCATTGGACTCCATGCCGTCCATCAGGGCAATACCCAGGCCCTCGGCTTTCGCGCTCCCGGCCGTGTCGTAGGGCTGTTCTTTCTCCAGATAGGCTATGATTTCGCTTGTGCGCAAGCTGCGGAAGCGGCAGCGCGTGACGACGTCGTCGATTTCGTAGCGCCTGCCGTCGGTGACGCACAGTGCGCTGTGAAATTCCACAGTGCGCCCGCTGAGCATTTCCAGTTGTTCGCGGGCGCGCTCGAAATTGCCCGGCTTGCCGATGGGCTGGCCGTCCAGCGTGGCGACCTGGTCCGAGCCAATGACGACGGCGTCCGGATGACCGGCCAGGATGGCCTGGGCTTTCGCCATGGAAAGGCGCAGTGCGAGCTGCGATGGTGTTTCGCCTTGCAGCGGCGATTCGTCGATGTCGGGCGATATGCTGCAAAAAGGCATGCCGAGCCGTTCGAGCATGGTTTTGCGATAGCGCGAGCTTGAGGCTAGGATGAGACGCATAAGCGAAGCTGGGCCTGTTCTGTTTGACTGCGATTGCTGAAACACAGTATTATCTAATGTTTTCTTTGTGCTTGAAAAGCGCGGTTGGCGAGAAAACACGGGGCTTGCGAGAAAAGGCTTACGAGAAAAGCCCATGGGGGAAAGCCCACTGTAAGGTTTACGGGGAGCTTTTGCGCGCGGGACGGTACAGGGCTATATGGACCAAGACACTAGGGATCAAGATACTAGGGGCCAAGATACTAGGGGCCAAGATATGGACCCAGATATGGGTCCAGACCCGGAGGGTCGAAATACTGCGGATCAAGGCAGTAGCGACCAAGGCAGCCAGGCGTACGTAGATACCTATGTGCTTGCCCGGTTGGGCCGCGAGGTTGCCGGGCGGGCGGGTATTGCCCGCTTTGAGCGCCTGATTGGCGATCTGCCTGCGCAGGAAGGTTCCGAGGTCGTCTGGTCGGTGCGCGGTGAAACCGACGCCCACGGCCAGCGTTTCTTGCGTGTCGATGTCAAGGCGAGCCCGGTGCTCATGTGCCAGCGTTGCATGCAGCCCTTTGTTTTTCCTGTCAAGGTCGACAGCCGTTTGCAGCTCGTTGCGTCGGAAGCCGATCTCGATCCCGAAGGCGGGCTTGACGACGACGAAGCGCCCGAGCGTATTCTGGGCTCTCAGCGTTTCGATGTCCTGGAACTCGTCGAAGACGAGATCATTCTCGCCCTGCCGTACGTGCCCAAGCACGATGTTTGTCCTTCGTTGCCGGCGGCTTTGGATGCCGACAGCGACACGGGCAGGCCTTCACCGTTCTCGGTATTGAGCCAGCTCAAGAAAAATTGATTTAACGCACTTAACTTGCGGGGCTATCGCGTACAATAGCGACCCGTTTTCAGGAGTCATCATGGCCGTTCAGCAAAACAAAAAGAGCCCGTCTAAACGCGGTATGCATCGTTCGCACGATTTTCTTACCACGCCTCCCACGGCTGTAGAACCCACCACCGGTGAATTGCACCTGCGTCACCATATCAGCCCCAACGGTATCTACCGTGGCCGTAAAGTGATCAAGACCAAGAACGACGAATAAGCTTCGTCCAGCGATCTCGCTATAAACGCCACAGATTGCGCGCTTGATGTCGAAATCAGAAACTCGGATCGCCATCGATTGCATGGGCGGTGATGTCGGCTTGCCGGTCACCGTTCCTGCGGCCCATCAGTTTGCAAAGCAACATCCCGATACGCGCTTTCTTCTCGCGGGCGACCCCGCGGCGATCGAAACCGCGCTTCAGGGCTTGGCAAGCCTGGGCAGGCAGTGGTATGAAATCCTTCCTGCGTCCGAGGTCGTCACTATGGACGATTCGGTCGAGATCGCCCTTCGCCGCAAAAAGGATTCGTCCATGCGCGTGGCTGCGCAAGCGGTCAAGGATGGGCGTGCCGACGCCTGCATCTCGGCGGGCAATACCGGCGCCTGGATGGCCATTTCGCGCTACGTCCTCAAGACGCTCGACGGCATCGACCGGCCCGCCATCGCCACTTCCATACCCAACCAGAAGGGTGGCGCGACCACCATGCTGGACCTGGGGGCCAATGTGGACTGTACGGCCGAGCATTTATTGCAGTTCGCCATCATGGGCTCCGCCCTGGCCTCCACCGTCGATCGGCACGAAAGGCCCACCATCGGCCTGCTCAATATCGGCGAAGAGGTCATCAAGGGCAACGAAGTCGTCAAGCAGGCCGCGGAGTTGCTGCGCGGCAGCGGTTTGAATTTCTACGGCAATGTCGAAGGCGACGATATCTGCAAAGGTACCGTCGACGTCATCGTCTGCGATGGCTTCGTCGGCAATGTAGTACTCAAATCCATCGAAGGGCTGGCCAAGATGGTTGCCAACATGATGCGCGCCGAATTCACCCGGGACGCGCTGTCGATGGCGGCCGGCATGGTGGCCAAGCCTGTGCTCAATCGCTTGCGCGACCGTGTCGACAACCGGCGCTATAACGGCGCCGCATTGCTGGGCCTGCGCGGAATCGTCATAAAGAGCCATGGATCCGCCGACGCCTATGCGTTCGGCTATGCACTGCAACGCGCGCGCGATGCGGTGCACAAAGGCCTGCTTGACGGAACGACAAGCGCCATAGATCGCCTTCGCCAGAGCTTGCAGGCTGCGGCCGTGCAATCGGCGGAGCTCGCCAACGATGTATCTGATCCTGCGCCATAGCCAGGTATCTGGAAGCTACTATGCCTTATGCGAAAATTATCGGGTCGGGCGGCTATCTGCCGCCCAGGGTCGTGACCAATGACGATCTTGCAGCGGACCTGGCGACTCGACAAATCGAAACTTCGGACACCTGGATCGTCGAGCGCACGGGCATACGGCAGCGCCATCTGGCCGATCCCGGCGTGACGACGAGCCAATTGGCGACCCGCGCCGCGCAAATCGCGCTGGATGACGCCGGCGTGGCGGCCGAAGACCTGGACCTCATCATCGTCGCGACCTCCACTCCCGACTTCGTCTTCCCGAGCACGGCATGCCTGGTTCAGGCGGCTCTGGGATCGAAGGGCGGAGCGGCATTCGACGTCCAGGCGGTTTGCAGCGGCTTCGTGTATGCGCTGGCGACGGCCGATGCCTTCATCCGCGCGGGCCGCGCCAAGACCGCCCTGGTCATCGGCGCCGAAGTGTTCTCCAGCATCCTCGATTGGAACGACCGCGGCACCTGCGTCCTGTTCGGCGACGGCGCGGGCGCGGTGGTGCTCAAGGCCGCCGACGAGCCCGGCATCATTGCCGCCCAGCTGAATGCCGACGGAAGCCAGATGAAAATCCTGTGCGCGGCCGGCAACGTGGCGCACGGAAAAGTCGTGGGCGATCCCTTCCTGCGCATGGACGGGCAGGCGGTATTCAAGCTTGCCGTCACTTCCCTGGCCAAGTCCGCCACCGACGTATGCGCGGAAGCCGGCATCAAGCTCGAAGAAATCGATTGGTTCGTGCCGCATCAGGCGAATGTCCGCATCATCAATTTCCTTGGGCGCCGGCTCGGCCTGACGGACGATAAAGTCGTCGTCACGGTGGATCAGCACGCGAATACCTCGGCGGCCAGCGTTCCCCTTGCTTTCGATGCCGCCCGCCGCGACGGGCGCATCAAGCAGGGCGACCTGGTCATGATGCAAGGGGTGGGCGGCGGCTTCACCTGGGGATCTGTGCTGGCCCGCATGTAAGGCAGCAGGATCGTCTAACCGTTTTCATTGGATTCTATGAAAGTTGCATTTGTATTTCCGGGCCAGGGTTCCCAATCGGTTGGGATGCTCGACGCCTGGGCCGGCAACCAGGTGGTGGAAGACACCATCAAGCAGGCTTCCGACGCGCTGGGGCAAGACCTGGGGGCGCTGATTGCCGGCGGCCCGGCCGACGAGCTCAATCTCACCACGAACACCCAGCCGGCCATGCTGACGGCAGCGGTGGCCATGTACCGGGCCTGGATCGCCGCGGGCGGTGCAAAGCCCGTGCTGGTGGCCGGGCATAGCCTGGGCGAGTACTCCGCGCTTGCCGCCGCCGACGCCATCCGTCTGGAAGACGCGGTGCGCATCGTACGGATCCGCGCCGACGCCATGCAGGAAGCCGTGCCAGTGGGCACCGGCGGCATGGCCGCCATATTGGGCCTGGACGACGACACCGTGCGCTCGGTATGTGCCGATGCGGCACAGGGCGAGGTCGTGGAGGCCGTGAACTTCAATGCGCCGGAACAGGTGGTCATCGCCGGGCACAAGGACGCAGTGCAGCGCGCCTGCGATCTGGCCAAGGCGGCGGGCGCGAAGCGCGCGCTGGTCCTTCCGGTGTCCGCGCCTTTCCATTCCCGCCTGCTCAAGCCTGCCGCGCTGGTTCTCGAAGAGGCCCTGTCCGGCATCGATATGTCCGCGCCGGCCATCCCCCTGATCAATAACGTCGACGTGGCCGAAATATCCGATCCCGGCGGCATCAAGGATGCGCTCGTCAGGCAGGCCTGGCATGCTGTGCGCTGGGTCGAAACCATACAGGCCATGAAGGCGCAGGGAATCACTCACGTGGTCGAATGCGGGCCGGGCAAGGTGCTCAGCGGGCTGACCAAGCGCATCGACCGTGAACTGGTCGGGCTGGCCATTACCGACCCGGCTTCCTTGCAGCATGCTTTGGACACTTTACAAGGGTGACGTCAATGCAAGACAAACAACTCGAGGGCAAGACTGCCCTGGTGACCGGCGCGACGCGCGGCATAGGAAAAGCGATCGCGCTTGAACTCGCTGCGCGGGGCGCCGTCGTGATCGGCACGGCGACGTCGGAGTCGGGCGCGCAATCGATAGGCGAAATGCTGGCCGGGTCCGGTGGCCGCGGCGTGGCGCTCAATGTGGACGACGCTGCCGCTTGCGAGCGGGTAGTGGCCGACCTGGCCCAGGAGGGCGGGCCGCACATCCTGGTCAATAATGCGGGCATCACGCGCGACAATCTGGCAATGCGCATGAAGGACGATGACTGGCAAGCGGTGATCGACACCAATCTGACGGCGGTGTTCCGCCTGTCGCGGGCCGTGACCAAGAGCATGATGAAGGCCCGCTGGGGACGCATCATCAACATCACCTCGGTGATCGGTTCCAGCGGCAACCCTGGCCAGGCCAATTACGCGGCCGCCAAGGCCGGCGTCGCCGGCATGTCGCGTGCGCTGGCGCGCGAACTGGGCAGCCGGAACATCACCGTCAATTGCGTGGCGCCGGGTTTCATCGAAACCGACATGACGCGCGCCCTGAACGAAACCCAGACGGCGGCGATACTGTCGCAGATTCCCTTGGGACGCCTGGGCGCCGCCACGGACATCGCCCACGCCGTCGCATTCCTTGCCAGCCCGCAAGCGGGCTACATCACGGGCACGACCGTGCACGTGAATGGCGGAATGTATATGTAACGAAACCGACAGTGACCCTCTCGTAGGGTAAAATCTGTCCACTTTTAGGGTGTTCCGAATGCGCCTGCAGCAACCAGGCGGGCGACTTGAGCATTCGGCAATGCTGTTTTTTATCATGGCCAACACCAATAACTTATTCGTTTGGCTATAATTCGCGGGAATTTTCCCCACTTGGAGATCTGCATGGAAAGCATCGAACAGCGCGTCAAGAAGATCGTCGCTGAACAACTTGGCGTCAACGAAGCCGAGATCAAAAACGAATCTTCCTTCCTTGACGACCTCGGTGCCGATTCGCTCGATATGGTCGAGCTCGTGATGGCACTCGAAGATGAATTCGAAACTGAAATTCCTGACGAAGAGGCAGAGAAAATCACGACGGTTCAGCAAGCTGTTGATTACATCTCTTCGCACAGCAAACAGTAATTTTCCATTTTCGGGTGCGGGCGCGGTTTTCTCCGCCGCTCCTCCCTTCAGGGCGGTTTTTAGAGCCGGGCCCCGCTTCTTCCCAAGCGCTATTGCTTGGCTAGGCGCGGTGCCTGCGGGCTTTAAACCGCTTTTTTATTTTAGGAGTCATCCGTGAAACGACGTGTCGTCATTACCGGCCTGGGTATTGTCTCGCCAGTCGGCAACGATATTCCCACAGCCTGGGACAATATCGTCAACGGGCGTTCGGGCATCAGCCGAATCACGCGCTTCGATCCGTCTGCGCTCAATGCCCAGATAGCGGGTGAGGTCAAGGGTTTCGACGTTACGCAGTACATGTCCGCCAAGGAAGCCAAAACAATGGATACTTTCATCCATTACGGCGTGGCGGCGGGCATGCAGGCATGGCGCGACGCCGGCCTCGAAATCACCGAGGAAAACGCCGAGCGCGTCGGCGTCATCGTCGGGTCGGGCATCGGCGGTTTGCCTCGCATAGAAGAAACTCAGGCGGAATACCTGGAACGCGGTCCGCGCCGGATTTCCCCGTTCTTCGTGCCTGCCTCGCTGATCAACCTGATTTCCGGACAACTGTCCATCATGCTGGGTTTCAAGGGACCCAGCTACGCCGTCGTTTCGGCCTGCACGACCGGCCTGCACTCCATCGGCGACGCGGCGCGGCTCATCGAGTACGGCGATGCCGACGTCATGGTGGCCGGCGGTGCGGAATCCACTGTCTCGCCCCTGGGCGTGGGTGGCTTCGCCGCCATGCGTGCCCTGTCCACCCGCAACGATGATCCCGCCACGGCTTCGCGGCCTTGGGACCGCGATCGCGATGGCTTCGTGCTGGGCGAAGGGGCAGGCGTGGTGGTGCTCGAAGAGTACGAGCACGCTCGCAAGCGTGGCGCCCGCATCTACGGCGAATTCGCAGGCTATGGCATGAGCTCCGATGCCCACCACATCACGTCGCCCGACCGCGACGGTCCGCGCCGCGGCATCCTCAACGCCTTGCGCAGTGGCGGGATCAATCCTCAGGACGTCGATTACGTGAATGCGCACGGCACGTCCACGCCTTTGGGCGACAAGAACGAAACCGAAGCGCTCAAGCTGGCTTTCGGCGACCACGCTGCCCGTCTGGTGGTGAACTCCACCAAGTCGATGACCGGGCACCTGCTCGGGGCGGCCGGCGGTATCGAAGCGGTTTTCACGACCTTGGCGGTCCACTATCAGATTTCGCCGCCCACGATCAATATCTTCAACCAGGATCCCGAGTGCGACCTGGACTACTGCGCCAACCAGGCGCGCGACATGAAGATCGACGTCGCGCTGTCCAATTCCTTCGGTTTTGGCGGCACGAACGGGTCCATGGTCGTCCGGAGGATCTAGGCTGGCCGGCCCCATGTCGATGGTCGGCTGCTGGCCGGTCCGGCCCGGCCGCTGGGCCGACCTGGCGAAGGCGCTCGGCTTGGCGGACCCGGATGCGCCGGCAACGCTGACACTCCAGGGCGCCGGCCATTGGGCGGTCTCCCTGGCCGGCACGGTCCGCCCCTTGCGGCTGGTGCATGCGTGGCCCGCCTTTGCCTGGATCACGCTGCGATTTCAGGAAGATGCCCCCGGCGCTCGGGGAAAACCACTAGAGTTCACTGTATGGAAAGCCGGCCTGAAGGAAGGAGAATGGCGTCACTTGCGGAGATGCGTCGCCGCGCAGCAGGCCATGCCGGACCGTAGTCATAATAAGGACACACCATGAGCGAACGCGATGTCGATGCCGAACTGGTCGCTCGCGTTCAGCGAGGCGACAAGCGCGCCTATGATCTTCTGGTGCTCAAGTATCAGCGCAAGATCATGCGCTTGCTGTCGCGCATGATACGCGACCCGGCCGAGGTCGAAGACGTCGCCCAGGAGGCATTCATCAAGGCTTATCGGGCCTTGCCCCAATTCAGGGGCGAAAGCGCCTTTTATACCTGGCTTTACAGAATCGCCATCAATACGGCGCGCAACTGGCAGGCGGCCAGCGGCAGGCGCCCCGTCACTTTAAATGCAATTGAGTCTGAAGATGGTGAAACTTTTAGCCAAATTGACAACCTAACAGACATCAACACCCCGGAATCAGCCATGGCCAGCCGTGAAATCGTCGAGACGGTGAACGCGGCCATCAGCAGTTTGCCGGAAGACCTGCGCACAGCCATCGTGCTGCGCGAAATTGAAGGTATGAGTTACGAGGATATCGCCCAAAGCATGGGCTGTCCCATCGGAACGGTCCGTTCACGGATCTTCCGGGCACGGGAAGCCATTGCGGCGCAGTTGCGTCCAGTGCTGGGCGGCGATTCCGACCGTCGTTGGTAAGGAGCCACAATGCAATACGTCAATCGGACCGGGCTGAATCAGGACGATGCTCAGCCTTCCTGGGAGGCGTCGGTTTCTTCTTGGATAGATGGTGAAGACGATATCCGTCCTGAAGAATTGGATACACCCTACGGACGCCAGGTATGGGATACCTATCACCTGATTGGCGATGTCCTGCGCAATCAGGACCTGGCCGTCAAGCCCTCGGACTTCTTCTACGCCCGGGTTTCCAAGGCCATCGACGCCGAGCCGCCCATCGTGGCGCCCCGCAACCTGCGCCGAAGCAGTCCGCTGCGCATCGGCCTGTCAGGGCTGGCGGTGGCGGCCGCCGTGGCGACCGTCGTCTGGGTGGCCTTGCCGTACATGGCCGGCGAGCAATCCATTCCGGTAACCGGCGCTCCGCTGATGGCCAGCGTCGCCGACGAGCCCGCCGGGCTGGGCGACTACCTGGACGCCCACCGTGAGATAGCCGGGGTGAATCCCGTCAGGCAGGCCTCGTTCGAGGTACGCCGGTGATGCGGTTTTCGTTCAAGATGGGCCAGGCGTATTCGGCCGTATGGCTGGCGGTGGGCTGTCTGTTCCCGCCAGCGTCCGCATGGGCGGCGGAAGCCGCCCCGGAACAGACCCTGGCGGTGCTGGAAAAAATACACAAGGCTGCGCGCCAGCTCGACTACTCTGGGGTCTACACCTACCAGCAGGGCCAGGTGATGAGCTCCTCGCGCATCATCCATATGGTCGACGGCACGGGCGAGCGCGAGCGCATCGAGGTCCTGGACGGCATGCCGCGGGAATTCATCCGCCAGAACGACGTCACGCAATGCCTTTTTCCTGAAAAGAAAACCGTCGTCATAGAGCGGCGCAATGGCGAGAGATTTCCCGCGCTGCTGCTGGCCGGCGGAAAAGAGATCCCGGCGCATTACGACGTCCGGCCCCAGGCGGCGGTGGGCCGCGTGGCCGGCCGCGAATGCGGCATCGTCGAGCTCATTCCACGCGATGGGCTGCGCTACGGCTACCGCCTTTGCGTCGATACCAAGACCGATCTGCTGCTCAAGCTGCAAACCCTCAATGCCGAGCGCCAAGTCCTGGACCAGATCGCATTCAACAGCATCCAGGTCGGCGACAAGGTCGAATCGAGTCTTCTCGCTTCCAATTGGAACCTAAAGGACTGGACGGTTGTCGAACCCTCCATGTCACCGATCGATCTCGCGAAAAACGGCTGGCGCATCCCTTTTCCACAAGGGTTCCAGCCCATCACGCAAGTGCAGCGCCACATGAAGCGCGGCGCGGTCAGCCAGCTGGTCGTCACTGACGGGCTCGCCGCAATTTCCGTCTTCATAGAGCCGTTCGAGCAAGATCAGAAAGGCCAGAACGTCAACGCGGTCGTCAACGCCGGCGCAATGAACATATTCCGTACGCGCGTGGGTGATCACTGGTTGACAGCCTTGGGAGAAGTTCCTCCGGAAACCCTGCAAAGCATCGCAGAGCGCACCGAGTACGTCCCCTTGGCCCAATCCCAATAATTTGAATTTTCCAGCCAGGAGTTCCATGATGCAATTGATACGTCTAGGAAGCACACCAATCAAACGTATCGCGGCCTGCGCCGCGGCCAGCGTCGCCATGGCCTTAGCCGTTGCGGGAACGGCCGTCAACGCCCAGTCCAGTGTCGCGCCGACGCTGTCCGTTCCCGATTTCACGCAGGTGGTCGAGCAGACCGAAGGGTCCGTCGTCAATATTCGCACGACCGAGTCGGTACCCGTGCGCCGCAGCCCCATGGGCCCCGGCGGCAACGATCCCTACGAAATGTTCCGCTGGTTCTTCGGTCCCGATTTCGTGCCGCCCGGCATGCCGGGCGGTCCGGGCGGACCGCGCCAGCGCAATGCGCCCACGCCGCCAGAGCAAGAACGCACCGTGCCTCGCGGCGTCGGTTCGGGCTTCATCATTTCGGCCGACGGGTACATCCTCACCAATAACCATGTGGTGGCGAAATCCAATGGCATCTTCGTCACGTTGACGTCGGGCAAGGAGTACAAGGCCAAGGTCATCGGAACGGATCCCCGTACCGATGTCGCGCTCATCAAGATCGACGCCGAAGGCCTCACCCCGTTGCCCATCGGCGATTCCACCAAGCTCAAGAAGGGGCAGTGGGTCCTTGCCATCGGTTCGCCTTTCGGGCTGGACTCCACCGTAACCTCCGGCATCGTCAGCGCGATCAATCGCGATACGGGCGACTATCTTCCCTTCATCCAGACCGACGTGGCGGTCAATCCCGGCAACTCCGGCGGGCCGCTCATCAATCTGGCCGGGCAGGTGGTAGGGGTCAATTCCCAGATCATCTCCCAAAGCGGCGGCTTCATGGGGATTTCCCTCGCGATTCCCATCGATGAGGCGATGCGGGTGGTCGACCAGCTGAAGGCGCATGGCAAGGTGACGCGCGGCCGCATCGGCGTGCAGATCGGTTCGGTGTCCGAAGACGTCGCCAAGGCGATAGGCCTTGAAAACGCCAAGGGCGCGATGGTCAGCAACGTCGAACCCAGCGGCCCGGCCGCACAGGCAGGCGTGCGCTCCGGCGATGTCATCACCAGCTTCGATGGCAAGCAGATTTCCCAGATGTCGGATCTTCCCCGTATCGTGGGCGGTACCAAGCCGGGCAATCGCGTGCCCATGGAGGTCTGGCGCAAAGGCAAGACCGTGACCCTTCATGTCAAGGTGGGCGAAATGCCTTCCGGAGACGAGCCGAGCGCAGAGCAGGGCGAGCAGCCCAAGGCCGAGGCGGCCGACGTCCTGGGCCTGAAGGTGATCGAAGTGTCCGATGCGGTCCGCGAAAAGCTGGACATCAAGGGCGGCGTGCAAGTGGCCCAGGTCGAAGAGCCGGCTGCCACGGCGGGCCTTGCCCCGGGCGACATCATCGTCACCATCAACGACGTGGACATCACCAGCCCTTCGCAGTATGCCAAGGTGGTGTCGGGCTTGAACAAATCCCGCGCGGCAGCCTTGCTGGTGATGCGTGGCGATCAATCCCAGTGGATCACCATCACTCCCCGAAAATAATTGGCAGAAACGGCTAAAATGTCGTCAGGCAAAAGGGAGCGCCCTCTAGCGCTCCCTTTTTTATGCTTCCCATTAATACTCTCTGCCCGGCACCCGGGCGGGTTTCTTTCTGATGGTTTATGGATCACATCCGCAACTTTTCCATTATTGCCCACATTGACCACGGCAAGTCCACGCTTGCCGATCGCCTGATTCATCGTTGCGGGGGGCTGGCCGACCGGGAAATGTCCACCCAGGTCCTTGATTCCATGGATATCGAGCGCGAGCGCGGCATTACCATCAAGGCCCAGACGGCCGCGCTGCGCTACCAGGCCCGGAACGGAAAGGAATACGCGCTCAATCTCATCGATACCCCGGGCCATGTGGACTTTTCCTACGAAGTCAGCCGGTCGCTGTCCGCCTGCGAAGGGGCACTGCTGGTCGTCGACGCATCGCAGGGCGTCGAGGCCCAGACCGTCGCGAACTGCTATACGGCCATCGAGCTGGGCGTCGAGGTCCTGCCGGTGCTCAATAAAATGGATCTTCCCTCCGCCGATCCCGAAGGGGCGCGCCAGGAGGTCGAGGACGTCATCGGCATCGACGCTTCCGAAGCCATACTCTGCAGCGCCAAGACCGGCATGGGCATCGACGACATCCTCGAGATGATCGTCAGCAAGGTGCCGCCGCCCGTGGGCGACCCTGCCAAGCCCCTGCAGGCGCTGATCATCGATTCGTGGTTCGACAACTACGTCGGCGTGGTCATGCTGGTCCGGATCGTGAACGGCGTGCTGCGGCCCAAGGACAAGATCCTGCTGATGGCGGCCGGCGCCAGCCATCTTTGCGAGCATATCGGCGTCTTCACGCCCAAATCCGTGCCGCGCACCGAGCTGTCGGCCGGCGAGGTCGGGTTCGTGATCGCCGGCATCAAAGAGCTGGAACACGCCAAAGTGGGCGACACCATCACGCTGTCCGGCAAGCCCGCCAGCCAGGCGCTGCCCGGCTTCAAGGAAGTGAAGCCCCAGGTTTTCGCCGGGCTTTACCCAGTCGAAAGCAGCGAGTACGATCAGCTTCGGGATTCGCTCGAGAAGCTGAAGCTGAACGACTCTTCACTGATGTTCGAGCCAGAGGTCTCCCAGGCGCTGGGCTTCGGCTTTCGCTGCGGCTTTCTTGGGCTGCTGCACATGGAGATCGTCCAGGAACGGCTCGAGCGCGAATTCGACATGGACATCATCACGACCGCCCCGTCCGTCGTGTACGAAGTCGAGCAGCGCGACGGTACGGTGGCCATGATAGAAAGCCCGTCGCGGATGCCCGAGGTCGGCAACATCACCGAAATTCGCGAGCCCATCGTCACCATCACGCTGTTCATGCCGCAAGAATACGTGGGTCCCGTGATGTCCTTGTGCATGGCCAAGCGCGGCGTGCAGCTGAACATGACCTACCACGGCCGGCAAGTGCATCTCATGTACGAAATGCCGCTGGCTGAAATCGTGCTCGATTTCTTCGACAAGCTGAAATCCGTGTCGCGTGGGTACGCGTCGATGGACTACGAGTTCAAGGAATACCGGGCTGCCGATGTCGTGCGGGTCGATCTCCTGATCAACGGCGATCGCGTCGATGCGTTGTCGATGATCGTGCACCGCGCCAACGCCCGCTATCGGGGGCGCGAGGTCGTGTCCAAGATGCGGGGGCTCATACCGCGACAGATGTTCGACATCGCCATCCAGGCGGCCATCGGCGCCGAAGTCATTGCCCGGGAAAACGTCAAGGCCCTGCGCAAGAATGTGCTGGCAAAATGCTACGGTGGCGACATCTCCCGCAAGAAGAAACTGCTTGAAAAGCAGAAGGCCGGCAAGAAGCGCATGAAGCAAGTGGGCAACGTGGAAATACCCCAGGAAGCCTTCCTGGCCATCCTGCAGGTCGAGGATAAATAATAATTTCAAATGAGGGTTTACCGGGTATGAGTTGGGATTTTGCGCTGATCTTGTTCCTGTTGCTGCTGGTCACGGGTGTGGTCTGGTGCCTGGATTTCTTTTTCCTGCGCAGCAGGCGGCGCGCGAACGGCGTCGCAGCCATGGCGTCGGTTGCGCCGGCCATCGAGGGGCTCGAGCCTTCCGATGCCGCCCGCATACGCCAGGAGGCCTATGACAACGCCAATCGCGCGCCGTGGTGGGTGGAATACTGCGTCAGCTTTTTTCCGGTGATACTTTTTGTCTTTGCGTTGCGCTCCTTCGTTGTGGAGCCTTTTCGCATCCCGTCGGGCTCCATGCTGCCTACACTGCAGAACGGCGACCTGATCCTGGTCAACAAATTCCAGTACGGGATCCGGCTGCCTGTCATCGACAAGAAAATCATCGACATCGGCGAGCCCAAGCGCGGCGACGTCATCGTGTTCCGCTATCCGGTGGATCCGGACGTGGACTACATCAAGCGCGTCGTCGGCCTGCCGGGCGATGTGGTGCAGTATCAGAACAAGGTCTTGACCGTCAATGGCAATCCGGTGCGCCACGTACGCGACGGCGATTATTTCGAGCCGGACCGCTCGGCCTACGTCGGGCGCTACATCGAAGAGCTCGGCGAGACGAGCCACGACATCCTGCTCAACAAGCAGGCGCGCCAGGACTACATGCCCATCTCGAATTTCCCGTATCGGGAAAATTGCGACTACCTGGGCAACGGGGTGCGCTGCACCGTGCCGGCCGGCCATTACTTCATGATGGGCGACAACCGCGACAACAGCCTGGACAGCCGCTATTGGGGCTTCGTGCCTGAAGCGCACATCGTGGGCCGGGCCTTTTTCATCTGGATGAACTTCGGCGACCTCGGTCGCATAGGTGGCTTTCGCTAATGGGCAACCTGGTTTCCTTGCAGACGGCCCTGGGGCATCAGTTTGCGGACGCCTCTCTGCTGGAGCAGGCGCTGACGCATCGCAGCCACAGCGCCCGGCACAATGAGCGCCTGGAATTTCTAGGGGACTCGGTGCTGAATTTTGTCGTGGCCGCTTTGCTGTTCCAGCGTTTCGACAAAATCGACGAAGGCGATCTGTCGCGGCTGCGTGCCAACCTGGTCAAGCAGGCCTCATTGGCAGACATCGCTGGGAACCTGTCCTTGTCGCAATACTTGAGGCTGGGCGAGGGCGAACTCAAGAGCGGCGGCTTCCGCCGTCCGTCGATCCTCGCCGATGCGCTCGAAGCCTTGTTCGGCGCCGTATTCCTGGATGGCGGCTATGCCGCCGCACAGCACGTGATCGCCAGGCAATACGAACCCATCCTGCAGAACGTGAATGCCAAGACCCTGGGCAAGGATCCCAAGACTTTGCTGCAGGAACTCCTGCAGGCCCGCAAGGTGGACCTGCCCGTCTATACCGTCATCGCCACGCACGGCGCGGCGCATAATCAGCTTTTTGAAGTGGAGTGCCATATCCCCAAGTTCGACATCAAAGTGACGGCCGGAGGCGGCAGCCGGCGCGCCGCCGAGCAGCAGGCGGCCGAACAGGCCATCGCCGCGCTGGAGGCCCTGGCACCGGCCAAGGGCGGAAGAGGGCACCGGCCACGTAAATCCACACAGCTCTCCTTGCCCGTCGCTGTGCCACAGGAGCACAAATGACCACTCCCTATCGTTGCGGCTTCGTGGCCGTCGTGGGCCGTCCCAATGTGGGCAAATCGACCCTGACCAACGCCCTGATCGGCACCAAGATCTCCATCGTTTCGCGCAAGGCGCAGACCACTCGGCATCGCATCCATGGCGTGCTGACACGCGACAAAGAACAATTCGTATTCGTCGATACGCCGGGCTTTCAGACCCGCCACGGCGGAGCGATGAACCGCATGATGAACCGGGTGGTTACCCAGGCCCTCGCCGACGTCGACGTCGTGGTGCATGTCGTCGAGGCGGGCAAATGGTCTGCGGGGGACGCCCAGCTGCTGCCCTTGCTGCCCAAGGGGGGCAACACCATCCTGGTGATCAACAAGGTCGACGCGCTCAAGAGCAAGAACGACATGTTCGCCTACGTGAGCAAGATCATGGCGCAGTTTCCCTATTCCGCCGTGGTGCCGGTCAGCGCCCTGCGCGGGGTTCAGCTCGAGGAACTGCTGGGGGAAATCGCGGCGCGCCTGCCCGAGGGCGAACCGATGTTCGAAGCCGATACCCTGACCGACAGGCCGGTCCGCTTCATCGCCGCTGAGCTCATCCGCGAGAAGATCTTCCGCTTGGTGGGCGACGAACTGCCCTACGGGTGCACGGTCGTGATCGAGCAGTGGGAAGAGGACGACGCCGGAGCCCGCGTGGCCGCCTGCGTGCTTGTCGAGCGCGAAAGCTATCGGCCCATTCTTTTGGGGGCGGGCGGCGTCCACATGAAGCGCATCGCTTCGGAGGCACGGCAGGACATGATCAAGCTTCTGGATAAACCGGTGCACCTCGAGGTCTACATCAAGGTCCGCAAGGGCTGGTCGGACCGCGAGAGCGCGCTGCGCGAACTGGGGTATGAGTAGAAGGACGCTGCGTGTCCAGGATGCCGAGGCCTATCTGCTGCATTCCTCGCCCTGGCGCGAGACCTCGCTCCTGATCCAGGCATTCGCGCGCGAGCATGGTGTGGTGTCTCTTGCCGCGCGGGGCGCAAAACGGCCGTATTCCGTCCTGAGGCCCGTCCTGTCCGCTTTTCAGCCGCTCGCGATTTCCTGGAGCGGCGCGGGCGAGGTCAAGACGCTCACGCGGGCCGAATGCGCGGGGGTGCACAGGCTTTCCGGCCGGGCGCACATGTCCGCTTGGTACATGAACGAACTGCTGCTGCGGCTGTTGCCGCGCGAGGACCCTCATCCCGTCCTTTTCGATGCCTATGATGCGGCGCTGAGGCGGCTCGCATCGCAGCAGCCGGCCGCAAGTGCATTGCGCCGCTTCGAATGGATGCTGCTGCATGAAACCGGATACGGGGTCGAAAACGACGCCCCCGATTTCGACGACCCGGCGCTGGAGCCTCAACTGCGCCGGCAGCTGCGGGAGCGTCTCGATGAGCTTCTCGGCCGCCCGCTCCAGACCCGCAAGGTCCTGATGGAGCTGCAAAGATATTGAACAAGCGCGTGCCCGATATCCTGGTCATGGATACTTGCGTCCTGATTTCCAATGTCCTGCGCCGAGGCGTGCTTCACCTGGCGCGGCAAGCCTGTTTCCGTCCGGTCTGGAGCGAGGTCATAGGCGATGAATGGCGCCGCAATGCCGCTCGTTTGTGGGGCGTGCCCCACGAAGACGTCCAGACCCAATGGCAGGAACTGCAAGACGCGTTTCCGGAGGCGGACCAAGGAAACGTCGAAGCCTATAAGGCCGGCTTGCGGCGCAGCGATCCGAAGGATTGGCATGTCGTGGCGGCCGGCCGGGCGGCACAGGCGCGGTGGCCCGGGCTGGAAGCGAGCATCCTGACGCGAAATATCCGGGACTTCAATCGCTCGGAACTGCGAGGGATGGGCCTCGGCCTGCTCGATCCGGACGAGTTCATGCTGCGTTGCTGGCAACAGTACCCGGATGCCACGCATGGCCTGATGGCGGCCTTGCCCGGCTATGCCTTGGCGCCCGACAAAGAGCTCGAGCCGCTGGACGCCATACTGAGGCGCGAGCGGCTGTTCCGGATCAACAAGCTGGTCGTCTGTTCGCCATGACGCGCGGTGTCGTCCTTTCCGTCCTGTCCTCCGTCCTGTTTGCCGTCCTGTACTACTACACGACCCTGCTTCATCCTCTGGACGGGGCCGAGATATTCGCTTGGCGCATATTGCTGTGCCTGCCCGCCGTGGCGGTGTTGCTTGCCCGATCCCGAGGCTGGAAAGAGGTGGCGCAGGTTTTCAGGCGGCTGCGCCATGAATGGCGCCTATGGCTGCTGCTGCCTTTGAGTTCCGCATTGATAGGCGCCCAGCTTTGGCTGTTTGTCTGGGCGCCCCTGCATCAGAGGGCGATGGACGTCTCCATGGGATATTTCCTGCTGCCGCTCGTCATGGTTCTGATCGGCCGCGTACTCTATCAGGAAAAGCTGAACCGGCTACAGACCGCCGCGGTCTTCGTCGCGGCCTTGGGCGTGGCCCATGAACTCATGCGCACCGGGACGTTCTCCTGGGTGACGGCGCTGGTCATGTTCGGTTATCCGCCGTATTTCATTGTGCGCCGCAAGCTTCGGATGGGGTCGCTGAGCACACTTTGGTTCGACATGATGCTGATGGTGCCGGCCGCCTTGCTCATATTGGGAGGCCAGGATCTTGGAGTGATCGAGCAGTTCCGGCAGCGGCCGGCGCTTCTTGGCTTGGTGCCGGTGCTTGGCGTCATCAGCTCCGCGGCGCTGATCGCCTATCTGACGGCAAGCCGATACCTGCCTTTGGGCCTGTTTGGCCTGCTGGGGTATGTGGAACCGGTGCTGCTGTTCTGGGTCGCCCTGCTGTTTCTGAGCGAAGAGGTGCCGGCGGCGGCGTGGCTGACCTACGTTCCGATCTGGATGGCAGTGGCGCTGGTGGCCCTGGATGGAATGAAAGGGCTCAGACGCCGCAAGCGGATCTGAACCCGCCTGAGGCGCAAGAAGAGGGGGTCAGGCCCCGTACGGGGCCTGACCCCATGGTCTCGAGGTCCGATCTGGGTGTCAGACCCCGCATGAGGTCTGACACCTATCGCCTTTATTCCCGGTCGCCGCCGAAAATGCCGAGCAGCATGAGCAGGTTGGCGAAAATATTGTAGACGTCCAGGTAGATGGCGAGCGTGGCCGTAACGTAGTTGGTTTCGCCGCCGTTGATGACGCGCTGGAGGTCTACCAGAAGCAGTGCCGAGAAAATGCCGATGGCCATGACGGAGATGGTCAGCATAAGTGCGGGCAACTGCAGGAAGATGTTGGCGAGCGAGGCCACGATGAGGATCACCACGCCAATGAACAAGAACTTGTGCATGGTGGAGAAGTCGCGCTTGCTGGTGCTGGCGACGCTTGCCATGGCGCCGAACACCACCGCCGTGCCGCCGAAGGCCAGCATGATGAGCTGCGAGCCGTTGGCCAGGCCCATGACGTGGCCCAGCAGGCGCGACAGCATGATGCCCATGAAGAACGTGAAGGCGAGCAGCAGCGCGACGCCGACCGAGCTGTTCTTGTTGCGCTCGATGAGGTACATGAGGCCGAATGCGCCGATCAGGAAGACGATGGCGCTGGTGCCGGGGCTGGCGCCCATGACTTGATTGATGCCTGAATTCAGCCCGACGAAGGCGCCCAGGACGGTAGGCACCAGCGAAAGGGCAAGCAGCCCATAAGTATTGCGCATGACACGGTTGCGCACCGCTGCCGACGTGGCGGTGGAGTACGCGCCGTTGTCAGCCAAGGTTGGACGAAGATCGCTCATGATGCTTCCTTTGAGATAGATAGAAACTTTAACGCTAAGGTTAACTGACAACTAGCTGAAAATGCAAGGTGCTGATTATGGGGTCAGACCCAAAGGGTCTGACCCCGGTGGTCGCGCCGGATTTCATTGTTGGGGTCAGACCCCATATGGGGTCTGACCCCTGACGTCGTGATGGGTTCCATTGAAGGGGTCAGGCACCGTACGGGGTCCGACCCCCGTTCAGCGCTTGGATGCCGAGGACACGTCATGGGCATGCAGGTCGTGCCCGGCCGCCTGGTATTCGCGCCACCGTTCGCGTGCCGCGAGCTTGTCTTCGTCGTGGCCGGACACGATTTCCAGGATCCGCTCGAATTGCCCGGCGTTCGGCGGGCACTGGAGGTCCAGGTTGAGCAGCCAGCATGGGGCCTGGGCTGCGCCGGGCTCGGGCGGGACGGGCGCGTTGCTGGTCAGCAGCACCGGCGTTTCCGGGGCGAGCGCGTCGTCGGCATGGACATGGGGCACGAAGGCCGTGGCTTCGAAGCCCCACAGCAAGCGATCGAATTTGGCCAGCCGGGCCTGGTCTTGCGTATAGACGACCAGCCGGCGGCCCGCCAGAAACTGCTTGTTGGCGACTTGGCAAGCCATGCGCAGACGGTCCGGCGCGCCGAAGGCGAAGTCGATGCGGCTCACTGCCGGTTCAGCCCGCCTGGGCCAGCAGGTAATGGACGAGCAAGGGGACAGGGCGGCCCGATGCGCCCTTGTCCTTGCCGCTGCGCCACGCCGTGCCGGCGATGTCCAGGTGTGCCCAGGGATAGTTCTTGGTGAACCGCGACAGGAAGCACGCCGCCGTGACGGATCCTCCCGGCATGCCGCCGATATTGGCCATGTCGGCGAAATTCGAATGGAGCTGTTCCTGATAGGCGTCCTCCAGGGGCATGCGCCATGCGGTATCGTTGGCCTCGCGTCCCGCTTTCAGAAGGCTGTCGGCGAGTTCGTCGCTCTTGCTGAAAAGCCCGGTGTTGACATGGCCCAGCGCCACCACGCAAGCGCCGGTCAGGGTGGCGATGTCGATCACGGCGGCCGGCTTGAAGCGTTCGGCGTATGTCAGGGCATCGCACAGCACCAGGCGGCCCTCGGCATCGGTATTGAGGATTTCGATGGTCTGGCCCGACATGCTGGTGACGACGTCGCCCGGCTTGTTGGCACGCCCGCTGGGCAGGTTCTCGCAGGCGGGAATCAGGCCGATGACTTCGCGGCCGAGCTCGAGCTCGGCAACCGCGCGCAGCGTGCCCAGCACGCTGGCGGCGCCGCACATGTCGTATTTCATTTCGTCCATGTTGGCGGCGGGCTTGAGCGAGATGCCGCCGGCGTCGAAGGTAATGCCTTTGCCGACCAGTACGATGGGCGCCTTGTCGCCCTTCGATGCGGGCTTGCCCGTGGCGGGCGTGTGCCTGAGGACGATGAAGGCGGGCGGTTCATAGGAGCCGCGCGCCACCGAAAGGAAGGAGCCCATCTTGAGGGCTTCGATCTGTTTGGCGTTGAGGACTTCGGCCTTGAGCGACTTGAACTCCTTGGCCAGCTTTTTGGCGGTGGCGCCCAGATAGGTGGGCGTGCAGACGTTGGGTGGCAGGTCGCCGAGTTCGCGCGTGAGGTTCATGCCGTTGGCGATGGCGCGACCTTCGCGCAGTCCGTTCTGGACTTGGGTTGCCTGTGTGCGCGGGATCCAGACCGTGAACTTCTTGAGTTTGGGCGCGCCATCCTTTTCCTTGTCTTTGCTCAGGGTGGCGCTGTACCGGTAGACCGACACGCCGGCGGCGCAGGCGGCGGAACGGGCGCGGGCCCGCAAGCTGCTGTCGGGGCAGTCGATGGCGGCCAGCGTGGAGGTGCCTTCGGACAGGTTGGCGCCGACGCAGTATTTTGCGAAAGCCTGTTCGGCTTTGGCATGCGTGGCGGCTGTATAGGATTCTTGATTGCCCAGGCCGACTAAAATGACGCGTACGGCGCTCACGCCGGGCAGGTTGTGCAGGGCAAGATGGCTACCGGCCTTGCCTTTGAATTCAGTCTTGAGCGCCGCGCTCACGGCGCCATTGCTTGCGCGATCGATGGTTTCAGCGGCAGGGCTCAGCGCGCCGTCGGCGAATATGCCGATGGCCAGCGCCGCTGTTTTCAATTGATGCAATGAAGCGGTGGTCTGTGTGCTAAATTCCATTCCAGTTTCCCGAGAGTGTCCATAGGATGCTTGTGATTATCCCGCATATTCTCTCATGTCACTATTCAAGCGTTCCGTAGTCTCGGAAATCATGAGTCACGCCGGCGTCGTGCTGTCCACGCTGCTGGTGGTGTGGCTCAGCGTATTGCTGGTGCGCTTGCTTGGCGAGGCAGCCAACGGGTCCATAGGCGCCGACGTGGTGTTCGGGCTGGCCACGTTTTCCAGCATCACCGCCTTGCCCGTCATTTTGTCGGTGTCGCTGTTCATTGCCGTCCTGACGACGGTCACGCGCAATTTCCGTGAATCCGAAATGGTGGTGTGGTTTGCCAGCGGGCTATCGCTGAAAGACTGGATAGGGCCGATCATGCGCTGCGCGGTGCCGATCGCCTTGATGATCGCGGTCCTGACCCTGGTCGCCTCGCCCTGGGCCTATCGACAGATCACCGAGTACCGGCAGCGCTACGAGCAGCGTTCCGACCTTTCCAAGGTGACGACCGGCCAGTTCATCGAAACCAATGACGGCGCACGGGTGTTTTTTGCCGAACAGCCCACGCAACCGGGCGAGGAGATGGGCAACATCATTGCGCGGGTCGTGGATCAGGAATGGCTGAGCGTCGTCACTGCTCAAGGCGCGCGCATCCAGGAGGAAGCCAACGGCGACCGCTTTCTGGTCTTGAGCGAAGGCCATCGCTACGACCTGAAGCCCGGCCTGCCCGATTTTCGCCTGATCGACTTCGAGCGCTACGGCTTCCGACTCGAAAGCAAGGCCAGCGCGAGCTCGATCGACGCGGCGCGCCAGCTTGCCGAAAGCCAGATCAAGGCCAGGCCGACCATGCAGCTGTTCGCCGACGACACGGACGAGGCCAGGTCGCAGATCATGTGGCGGCTGGCCTTGCCGCTGGCGGCATTGAACCTCGCCTTGCTGGCCATTCCGCTGGGCTCGGTCAATCCGCGGCTCGGGCGCTCGGGCGATTTTCTCATCGCCGGCCTGGTCGGCCTGCTTTACATGAACCTGATCAATCTGTCGCGTGGCTGGATCGGTAGCGGGCAATTGAGTTTCGGCGTCGGCGTCTGGCTGGTGCATGCCATTTTCACGGCGTTGATGGCCTATATGATGTGGCGCAAGCTGCGCGTCAAGGCTCCCAAGGATCCGGCTCCACCCGACCCCGCGGTTTGAGCGGGGGGAGGCCTTGGGGTCAGACCCCCTACGGGGTCTGACCCCCACGTCCGGACCCCGTACGGGAGATCTCGGGGTCAGACCCCGTACGGGGTCTGACCCCTACTTCCGGGCCTTGCATTCGGGCGACGAGTCGGCCTGTCGCAGCCATGCAATGAGGTCGGCGCGCTCCTGGGGGTCGGGGATGCCCGCATAGCCCATGGACGTTCCCGGCACGCTGTCCATGGGGCTGCGCAGGAAGGCGTCCAGCGCAGCCTGGTCCCAGACTAGGCCGGAAGCCCGCATGGCCGGAGAGTAAGGAAAGCCGGGCACAGACCCCGCCTTACGCCCCAGCAGGCCGCAGTGCCGCGGACCGGTCCGGTCGTAGGCCAGGGCATGGCAGGCCAGACATCGCTCATAGACGGTGGCGCCTCGAACGGCGTCGCCGGCAGGGCCCGCCACGCACAGCGAGGCGCCTGAAAGCAGCCCGGCTCCCAACGCTAGGCGCATGATCATGATACGAAAGCGTCCGGCACCGGCGCCTCTCCCAGGGCATTGCGCAGCACGGCCCAGTGCATGGCTTCATCGCCCAGTATGCTGGCCGCCGCCTTTGCGAGTTCGCGATTGTCCAGGATGGGCACGGCGCCGAGGTAGGCGCTGACCGCCCCTTTTTCCAGCAGCGCGGCGAAGCGGAGCACATCTTCCTGAGACTTGAGTTTATCGGTCGGAAATTGATATTTGTCCTTGGCCGAGGCGGGTCGGCCGCCGAGCGTCTGAACGGTTTTCGCCAGCAGTTCCGCATGCTGGGCATGATGTCCCTGAAAAGTGAGGGCAAGGTCCCGGACGGGCGGCTTCAGCAGGCCGCTGTCCGCGCCCAGCTGATAGGCCGCAATGGCTTCCAGTTCGGCGCTCAGGGCGGAGTTCAGGACGCGGACATCGGAAGCCGGCGCGTCCTGGCCCTTGGCCAGGGCGGGCCGTCCGGCGAGCAGGGCAATGGCAGTGCCCGACAGGACGAGGCCGGTGCCGCCGAGAAAGGCGCGGCGCGGAAGGTGCAAGGCCGGCGTGGCGGCAAAAGCGAGAAACGACATGATGCTTCTCCTTGAGGAAAAGGATGGAGTGGCCCCTGATGGGGAAAAGAGAGGAGCGGGGAAGACCTGCGCTATGGCGCGGCGTCGAGCCGGGCGAGGACGTTTGCCACGATGCGGTTGCAGCGGTCGCCGGCAAAGCTGAAGCTTTCGGGCAGGGCGTCTTTCGGCATGCTTCCAAGAGATTCGCGTAGCAGGCGGCGCGCGCGGAAATAGCGGCTGCGCACGGTGGCCGGCGCAATCTGCAAGAGCGCGGCTGTCTCTTCCACGCTCAGTTCTTCGACGGCGCGCAGAACGAACACCATGCGGAAGAGATCGGGAAGCTGATCGATGCGTGTTTCCAGAATGTGCCGGACTTGGCGTCCCGCCAGGTTTTGCTCCGGCGTGCCACCCACCGACAGGGGCGTCGAGGTTTCCATGCTGATGTCCCCATCTAAAGGCTCGTCCTTGAACTCGAGCCAGGCCGCCAGGTGGTTGATCTTGCGCAGGCGGTGCACGGACTCGTTGATCACGATGCGCACCAGCCAGGTCGAGAGCGCGGAGTTTCCGTGGAAACGGTGCATGGCACAGTAGGCCTTGTAGAAGGCGTCTTGTACGGCCTCCTCAGCGTCCGCATCGTTGCGTAGAATGCTTCGCGCGCTGCGATACATGCGCTGGTTCAGGCTGCGCATCAGGCCAATGAAGGCCTGGCGGTCGCCTTGAGCGATGCGTTGCGCCAGATGCAGGTCGGCGAGATGATTTTCTTGGGGTTTGACCAGGGCGAGCGGCATGTCGGTATCCTGAATGTATCTGCTTGCCCCATTAGATGCCTTGCGCGACGGCGGCGTTCCCGCCCGCTTCCCGCGGCAGGTATTTCAGTGTGCCCTCATCACCCCGCATCAGGCCCTGGTTGAGCTGTACGGAGGCCTTCAGAAAGTCCCACAGCGCCATGACGCGGCTGGAATGCCGGAGGTCTTCGTGGCAATACATCCAGAAGCTGCGCCGCACCTCGATCTCGTCTTCGAGGACGGCTTGGAGCCTGGTGTCCTGTGCCGCCATGAAGCAGGGCAGGATGGCCAGAGACTGGCCTTGCAGGGCGGCGTGGTATTGCGCCACGACGCTGGTGCTCTTGAATATCACTCTTGCGTCGGAAACGATGTCCTCGAGATAGCGCAAGTGATCGCTGAACAGGAGCTCTTCGACATAGCCGATGAAGGTGTGCGATGGCAGGTCGGCCTTGCTGCGTATCGGGTGGGAATCCACCAGATATGCCTTGCTGCCATAGAGCTTGAGCGAATAATCCAGCAGCTTCGTGCATAGATAGGGCCCACGCTGCGGGCGTTCCAGGGAGATCGCGATATCGGCCTCGCGCTTGGAAAGGCTGATGAAACGGGGCACGGGCATGATGTCCAGCGTCACTGCGGGAAAGCGGCGCTGGAAGTCCACCATGAGCGGCGCCAGGACATAGCTGCCGAATCCTTCGGTCGAGCCAACGCGCAAATGGCCCGACACGGCTTGCGACTGGCCGGATATTTCTTCACGCGCATTGATCAGCGTGCCTTCTATGCGTTCGGCGTAGGCAAAAAAGCGTTGGCCATCTTCGGTCAGCGTGAAGCCGCTGGCCTTCGACTTGTTGAACAGGACGGCGTTCAGTTCGCGTTCAAGGGCCTGGATCCTGCGCGAGACGGTGCTGTGGCGCACACCCAGGCGCTGCGCCGCGGCGCTGACGCGCTGCGTGCGGGCCACTTCAAGAAAATAACGGATTCCGTCCCAGTCGAGCATGGCTGTTGTGCATAAATTAGCAACTAATGTGCAAATATTTTGATAGGAATTAGTTTTTTACACAACTACACTGCGAGAGTGCCTGCGGGCGCGACCCTATAAAAAACATCGGAGACAAGCATGAAGAGACTCAGTGTGTCACTGGCTATCAGTGTTTGCATGGGCGTATTGGGAACGGCCAGCGCCAAGGCGCCGGCGGTCAAGATCGGCATCCTTACCGATATGTCGGGTACCTACGCCTCCATGGGCGGGGCGGGTTCGGTCGCCGCGGCGCAATTGGCCATCGACGACTGCCTGGCAGCCGAATGCAAGGGCATGGACATCGATCTTCTGTCGGCCGACAACCAGAACAAGGCCGATGTGGGCGCCGCCAAGGCGCGCGAATGGTTCGACCGGGACGGTGTCACCGCCATTGCGGACCTGACCAACTCCGCCGTGGCTCTGGCGGTGCAAGGCATCGCCAAGGAGAAAAACAAGGTAGTGATGTTTTCCGGCCCGGCCACCACGGAACTGACCAACAAGTCTTGCTCTCCCGTGGGCTTTCATTGGATGTTCGACGTCTATTCCCAATCGGTCGGCGGTGTGGGCGCCACCATCGAGAAGGGCGGAAAGTCCTGGTTCTTCATCACGGTCGACTACGCGTTCGGCCATTCCCTGCAGAAGGGCGCCGGGGACATGGTGCAGAAGCTGGGCGGCGCGGTCGTGGGTTCGGTGCTGCATCCCCTGAATGTCCCGGATTTCGCCTCTTATCTGCTTCAGGCCCAAAGCTCAAAGGCGCAGGTCGTGGCGCTGGCCAATGGCGGGGCCGACGTGGTCAACGCCATCAAGCAGGCGCGCGAGTTCGGGATCGTCTCCGGTGGACAGCGGCTGGCCTCGCTCCTGATCTTTCTTTCGGATTTGCGCGCACTGGGACTGGATACCGCGCAAGGCTTGACGTATGTCGATGGATTCTATTGGGATTTCGATGACGGCACGCGCAAGTGGTCGGACCGGTTTGCGCAGGCCTTCCGCGGCCTGAAGCCGACCATGACGCAGGCCGGCGTGTATTCCAGTGTGCTGCATTATCTGAAAGCCGTCGCTTCCGCGCAGTCCACCGACGGCGACGTGGTTGCGGCGAAGATGAGGGAATTGCCCATACAGGACCTGGTCATGCGCAATGCGTCCATACGCCCGGACGGCCGGGTGATCCACGACATGTATCTGTACGAGGTGAAGCGGCCTTCGGAGTCCACCGGCGAATGGGATCTGTCCAAGCTGGTCGCCACCATACCGGCTGCGGACGCCTTCCAGCCTTTGTCCGAATCCACATGCCCCCTCGTGGCGGAATCCAAGGCCGCCGGCTGATGCATCACCCTTGGCACGCAATCCGCGTGCATAGTTCTAGGAGACTTCAATGAGTGCAGTTCCACGCATCCCGCTGCTGATCGGCGGAAAACTCGTGCAATCGAAAACCACCGAATGGCGCGATGTATTCAATCCGGCGACTCAGGAGGTGGTGGCGCAAGTTCCGTTCGCCACCAAAGAGGAGCTCGATCTGGCGGTGGAGAATTCGCGCGAGGCATTTGCCGCTTGGCGCAATACCAGCCAGGCCGCCCGCACGCGGGTCATGCTCAATCTTCAGAAGCTGGTTCGTGACAACACCGCCGCACTGGCCAAGGCGATTACGCTGGAGCACGGCAAGACCCTGCCGGATGCCGAAGGCGAGGTGGGCCGCGGTCTTGAAGTCATCGAGCATGCGTGCGCGATATCGTCTTTGCAACTGGGCGAATATGCCGAGAACGCCGCGACGGGCATCGATGTCTATACCCTGATACAGCCTCTGGGCGTATGTGCCGGCATCACGGCGTTCAATTTCCCCATCATGCTGCCTTGCTTCATGTTTCCGATCGCCGTCGCGGCCGGCAACACCTTCATACTGAAACCGTCGGAACAGGATCCGAGCTCATCCCTGATGCTGGCCCAGCTGGCGCTGGAGGCGGGGCTGCCTCCAGGCGTGCTCAATGTGATCCATGGCGGCCCGGACATTGCCAATGGGTTGTGCGAACACCCTCATGTGAAGGCGGTTTCCTTTATTGGCTCGACACGCGTGGGCACTGAAATCTACCGGCGCGCGTCCGAAGCGGGCAAGCGATGCCAGGCCATGATGGGCGCCAAGAACCACTGCGTGATCATGCCGGACGCCGACCGCGAGGTGGCATTGAACCAGCTGGTGGGCGCGGCCTTCGGAGCGGCGGGACAGCGTTGCATGGCCACGTCGGTCGCGGTAGTGGTCGGCGAGGCCAAGGACTGGCTGCCGGATTTCGTCGAGCGCGCACGCAAGCTCAAGGTCAATATAGGCTCCGATCGCGATGCGGATCTCGGCCCGCTGGTTTCTCCCGCCGCGAAGAAGCGCGTAGAGGGCTTGATACAGAAGGGCGTCGAAGAGGGCGCTGAACTGCTGCTGGATGGGCGCGGCCTGAGCGTCGCCGGCTACGAGCAAGGAAACTTCGTGGGGCCGACCGTCTTCGGTGGCGTCAAAGCCGACATGGCCATATACCGCGAAGAAATATTCGGCCCAGTGCTGTGCGTGGTGTGCGTCGACACCTTGGAAGAGGCGGTGGAGTTCATCAACCAGAATCCCAACGGCAACGGCGTGGCCGTGTTCACGCAGGACGGCGGCACCGCACGCTACTTCCAGAACCACATCGACGTCGGGCAGATCGGCATCAACATCCCGATTCCGGTTCCCGTCGCCTGGTTCAGCTTCACCGGGTCGCGCGCCTCGAAGCTGGGCGACCTGGGTCCCAACGGCAAGCAGGCGGTGCATTTCTGGACGCAGACAAAGACCGTGACAGCGCGCTGGGTGGCGCACGCTACAGGGGTGAACACTACCATCTCCATGAAGTAAGCTTATTACCAGAATAAATATAAATTAATTTCTTTATTACATATAATAGCCCTACTTACAGGGCTATTTTTTTATGAATCTTCAACAATTCCGGTTCGTTCGTGAAACTATTCGCCGCAACTTCAACCTGACCGAGGCGGCGCGCACGTTGTTTACTTCGCAGCCTGGCGTATCGAAGGCGATCATAGAGTTCGAGGACGAGCTGGGCGTCAAGATCTTCGAGCGCCATGGCAAGCGGATCAAAGGCCTGACCAAGCCCGGCCAAGTCGTTGCCCAAGTCATCGAACGCATCATGCGCGAAGTCGACAATCTTAAAAAAGTGAGCGACGAATTCGCCCGGCGCGACGAAGGAGGACTGGTCATCGCCTGCACGCACGCCCAGGCGCGCTACATCCTGCCCAAGGTGATTCCGGCGTTTCGTGAAAGGTTTCCCAAAGTCCGTGTATCGCTAGCCGAAGGCAACCCGCCGCACCTGGCCAGAATGGTGCTGCATGAACAGGCCGACGTCGCCATTGCGACCGAAACGCTGTCGCAAACCCCCGGCTTGGCGGCGCTGCCTGTCTACTCATGGGAGCACACGATCGTGGTGCGCCCTGATCACCCCCTCGCCGAACTGACGTCCAGCGCCGCCAAGGAGATCTCCCTGGAGCAGGTCGCACAGTATCCCATCGTGACCTATGACCATGCCTTTTCGGGCAGGGGGGCGATAGACAAGTCCTTCATGCAGGCCGGCATCACACCCGACATCGTCCTCGAGGCCATCGATGCGGACGTGATCAAGACTTATGTGGATGTGGGGCTGGGCATCGGCATCATTGCCGGCATGGCTTTCGATCCCCGACGCGACAAAGGCCTGGTGGGCCTGCCCGCGGGGCATCTGTTCGGCACGCATACCACGCGCGTTGCCGTGAAGTCCGGCGTGTTCCTGCGCGATTACGTGTACGTGCTGCTCGAAATGCTGGCACCCGAGCTCACGCGCGAAGTGGTGCAAGAGGCCATAGATCAGGCGCCGGGCGCCGAAGCAGGGTCAGACCCCAAGGGGGTCTGACCCTGAAAACGACCCATGCTGGTGCCCGCTGGACGGGGGTCAGACCCCGTACGGGGTCTGACCCCTTCTAGCTCCTTTCCGATGAACACATAATCGCAAACCCTATTTGACAACACAAATAGGAATGATTATCGTTACGAAAACCATTCATCGGAGGATGTCATGTCCCAAGTCGTCAGCGCAGTCATCGTTGGAGCCGACCGTCTCGGCAATATCCCGGATCTTCTCAAAGGGCACAACATTGCGATCCGCCATCACATCAGCGGGCGCGATCCCTCGCATCAGAAGAAAACGCTGCAGCTGCCGTCCGGTACTGAACTGCTGATTCTTCTCACCGACTTTCTCGGGCATAACGTCATGAAGACATTTCGGGCAGCGGCTCAGCGCGCCGGAATACGGGTGCTCGCCTGCAGGCGCTCGGTCTGCAGCATGAAGCAGGCATTGAATCAATGCGGTTACTGCGAGACTTGTTCCATGGAGGTGCCGATGGAGCGGAACATGAAGTTCGCGCCCGATGCCGGTAAGGACGCGGGAAGGCAAGGCAAGCGCAGCGGAGTCAGGCCCCGTTAGCGGAGCGGCGGGGTCAGACCCCGAATGGGGTCTGACCCCTTGAAACGGCGATTGATCAGGATTGCGGGGTCAGACCCCGCATGGGGGGCTGACCCCTTCGGGCAGCAGATTGCACAGGACTGGGGTCAGACCCATGCGGGGTCTGACCCCACAAAAAAAAGCGGCTTGCGCCGCTTTCATCATTTGGAGGCCAGCCGGGTTTCGGCCGTGTTGCCCGCCGGCAAGCGCCGGGCGCCGTTATAGCGCTTTTTCCAGTAGGCGATGTCCATGCTTTCGATGCGGACCACCGAGCCCGCACGCGGCGCATGCACGAATTTCTTGTCGCCCAGATAAATGCCCACATGGGAAAAGCGATGCCCGCGCGTATTGAAGAAGACGAGGTCGCCCTTCTTGAGTTCGTTGCGGTCGACGGATTTGCCCAACCGTGCAATATCGGACGATTTGCGTGGCAGCTTCAGGCCCAGCGACTTTTCAGCCGCATAGGCGACCAGCCCGCTGCAATCGAAGCCGGTGGAAGGCGTATCGCCGCCAAAGCGATATTTGATTCCCAGCGCGCCGAGCGCCGTGCTGGCGAACGAGCGGGAAGCTTCGCTGGCATTGGGAGTGCTTGTGCCGTAATTCTGGCGATCCTGAGACTTGAGATAGGCGCCGAGCGGGTCTGACTGCGTGTAAGACAGGTAGGCGTCGCGTATCAGGTGGTGGCTGCTTGCCGAGGTACTGGGGGGATTCGTTGCGCAACCGGCGAGGACCACGGTAGCGGCTGCCAAAAGACACTTGGCGCCGCGGGTGAAGAAGAGAGAGTGAAAGGACGGTAACGAGCGATATAGTCGATGGTGCGGCGGCATGGGCTTTTCGTTTTAGCTTGTGTAAAGCACTTGACGAGGATGTGCGATTTTGTATCTATCAGATGCTAAATCGTTCACATCGGAAGGCAAGCCGCCGTCAAAAACCAAATGCTTTACACAAATTGAACATTGGGTGGCGAAAGTGTACTCAATCGAAACGTGAACGTAAAGGTGTTTTACTTTTCCAGCTACTTTACCTGGTCCGCTTGCCGGGCTAGTCTATGGTTCGGTCCGTATCCGTGATCGCCTTTGCTTTTACTCGCAGTTACAATAAATTCATCCAAGGATTCCCATGAAGACCAAACCAATGCTGAGCGCCTCCGACGTCAAAACCATACTGGCGGGGGCGGAAGAACACGCCCTGAAGAACAAATGGGCGGTCACCATTTCGGTGGTGGACGACGGCGGACATGTGCTGGGCCTGCTGCGGCTGGACGACGCAGCCCCGATTTCCGCCCAGATTTCTCCGGCCAAGGCGCGAACCGCCGCGCTGGGCCGCCGCGAATCGAAAACCTATGAGGACACCATCAATCAAGGGCGCACCGCCTTCCTTTCGGCGCCCCTCGAAGGCATGCTGGAAGGCGGGGTGCCCGTCGTCGTGGATGGCCATGTCGTCGGAGCGGTCGGTGTGTCCGGCGTGAAATCGTCCGAGGACGTCGAGATCGCCCGCGCGGGTATCGCCAAGCTGTCCGCATGATGGCGGGCTCCGGTGCAGGCCCGGAACCGGCGCGGGCCTCCCATGAGACGCCCGCGCCGGAAGGCATCCTGAATGCCGGAGTACGCAAGCGCGAGGTCTGGGCGTGGGCGATGTACGATTTCGCCAACTCGGGCTATACCACGGTCGTCCTCACGACCGTATTCAGCGCATATTTCGTCGGGGTGGTCGCAGGGCAGAAGCCCTGGGCCACACTGGCCCTGACGTCCGCGCTTTCCCTTTCCTACTTGCTCATCATGCTTACCATGCCGGCGCTTGGGGCTCGCGCGGATGCGCGGGCCGGCAAGCGCCGGCTGCTTTTTACCAGCACGCTGGGCTGCGTGCTGGCGACCGCCATGCTGGCATTCACAGGCCCGGGCGACATCGCCTGGGGCCTGGCGTTCATTGCGATATCCAATTATTGCTACTGCGTCGGCGAGGCAATCATTGCAGCCTTCCTTCCGGAGATCGCAAGGCCCCAGTCGCTGGGCCGTGTTTCGGGCTGGGGCTGGAGCTTCGGATATTTCGGCGGAATGCTGGCGCTGGGCCTGTCGCTGGCCTTGGTTGCCTGGGCTACCGAGCAAGGCTGGAACGCCAGCGATTACGTGCCGTATGTCATGGCGTTGACGGCCGCGATCTTCGCGGTGGCGGCCGTTCCGTCGGTCCTGTTTCTGAAAGAGCGTAGTCCCGCAAGCCGCAAGCCTGACGAACCGATGCTGCAGCGGCTGCGGAATGCCTGGCGCGACACCGGCCGCCATTTTCCCGACTTCCGCCTGCTGCTGTTCTGCGGGGCTTGCTACCATGCGGGCATCTCGGTGGTCATCACCCTGTCCGCCGTGTATGCATCGGAGGCCATGGGGTTCACCATGCCACAAACGATGATGCTGGTTTTCACGGTGAACATCGCCGCCGCGGCAGGCGCTTTCCTGTTTGGCTATCTGCAGGACAAAATCGGGCATAAACAGGCGCTGTCGATTACACTTGTAGGGTGGATCGTCATGGTGTTGCTGGCTTACTCGGCCAGGCAGGTATGGGTCTTCTGGTGCGCGGCGACCGTCGCGGGCTTGTGCATGGGCACGAGCCAAAGCGCGGGCCGGGCCATGGTAGGCGCGCTGGCGCCCAGGCAGCGGCTGGCAGAATTCTATTCGTTATGGGCCTTCGCAACGCAGCTGGCTGCCGTCGTGGGCCCATTCTGCTATGGTCTGGTCACTTGGTTGACCGGCGGAAACCATCGCCTCGCCTTGCTGTGCACCGGCCTGTTCTTCGTTGCAGGGCTGGCTGTGCTGGCACGCCTGGACTTCCACAGGGGCGCCCTGGCGCGCGCCGCCAGCGCATAGCACGTCCCAAACCGACGGCTTCGAACGCCATGTGCGCATTGCGCTGGATTGTCAGTGTGCCGTAAGCCGATTGCGCTACGGTAGGCCGGCAATGCCGGAAATAACATATCAAATAGAAGGAGTCATTAGCATGTCCAGTGAAATAGAATCGGTGTTGATCGAGAACCGGGTCTTTCCACCGTTCGCCAATCTGGTGAAGGAAGCCGCCATATCAGGCATGCCGGCCTACCAGGAATTGTGCGCCGAGGCCGAACGCGCGCCCGACGAGTTCTGGGGACGCCTGGCCCGCGAAAACCTGGATTGGCACAAGCCGTTCACGCAGGTGCTCGATGAATCCGAAGCGCCGTTTTATCGTTGGTTTGGGGATGGCGAGCTGAATATTTCGGCCAACTGCCTCGACAAGCATCTCGATACCCCAACCGCCAATAAAACGGCGCTTATTTTCGAGTCGGATGACGGCAAAGTCAGTACGGTCACGTATAAAGAGCTCCATGCCCGCGTTTGCGAGCTGGCCAACGGCCTGAAGGCGCTGGGGCATTCCAAGGGCGAGCGGGCCATTCTGTACATGCCGATGTCCATCGAAGCCGTGGTGGCCATGCAAGCCTGCGCGCGCCTGGGCATCATCCATTCCGTCGTATTCGGCGGCTTTTCGTCCAAGAGCCTGCACGAGCGCACCATCGACGTCGGCGCATCCCTGGTCATCACCGCCGACGAGCAGGTCCGCGGGGGCAAGACCATTCCGCTCAAGAGCGCGGTGGACGAAGCCCTGGAGTCGGGCGGCTGCGAGGCCGTCCGGCATGTCGTCGTGTATCGGCGCACCGGCGGCCAGGTGGCCTGGAAGGAAGGCCGCGACCTGTGGCTGCACGACGTATGCGCGAACCAGCCGTCCACCTGCGAACCCGTCCCCGTGAATGCGGAGCATCCGCTGTTCATCCTCTATACGTCCGGCTCCACGGGCAAGCCCAAAGGCGTGCAGCATTCTTCCGCGGGCTATCTGCTGTGGTCGCTCATGACCGTCAAATGGACGTTCGACGCCAAGGACAGCGATGTATTCTGGTGCACGGCCGACGTCGGCTGGGTTACCGGCCATACCTACATCACTTATGGCCCGCTGGCTGCGGGCCTGACACAGGTGGTTTTCGAGGGGGTTCCCACCTATCCCAATTCCGGCCGCTTCTGGGAAATGATCCAGCGGCACAAGGTGACCGTGTTCTACACTGCGCCCACCGCGATACGGTCGCTCACCAAGGCGGCGGAATCGACGCCCGAATTCCACCCGCGCCAGTACGACCTGAGCAGCCTGCGCATCATCGGGTCCGTCGGTGAACCCATCAATCCGGAGGCCTGGATGTGGTATTACACCAATGTCGGGCGCGAGCGCTGCCCGGTGCTGGATACCTGGTGGCAGACCGAAACCGGCGCCCACATGATTACGCCGCTGCCGGGCGTCACCCCGTTGAAGCCCGGATCCTGCACATTGCCGCTGCCGGGCATCGCCATGGCGGTGGTGGACGAGGCGGGCGAAGACGTCGAGCATGGCAAGGGCGGGTTCCTGGTCGCCAAGCGCCCGTGGCCGGCAATGATACGGACCATCTGGGGCGACCCCGAGCGCTTCAAGAGCAGTTACTTCCCCCCGGAGCTCAAAGGGTATTACCTGGCCGGCGACGGCGCCCAGCGCGACCAGGACGGATACTTCTGGATCATGGGCCGCATCGATGATGTGCTGAACGTGTCCGGACACCGCCTGGGCACCATGGAAGTCGAATCGGCGCTGGTCTCGCACGAGCTGGTCGCCGAGGCGGCCGTGGTGGGGCGGCCGGACGCCACGACCGGCGAGGCGGTCGTGGCGTTCGTCGTGCTGAACCGTTCCTTGCCCGAGGGCGATGAAGCGGTGGCGATCGCCAAGCAATTGCGCGATTGGGTCGCCAAAGAGATCGGCCCGATCGCCAAGCCCAAAGACATCCGCTTCGGTGAAAACCTGCCCAAGACGCGTTCGGGCAAGATCATGCGCCGCTTGTTGCGTGTGGTCGCCAAAGGGGAAAAAGTCACGCAGGACGTCTCCACGCTCGAAAATCCAACCATCCTCGATCAATTGTCGCAGGCGCATTGAAGTCCTGATCTGATACCGGACCGCCCCTGCGGCGTTCCGGCGCTTGCCGCCCCCGCCATGGGGGCGCTTTTTGTTTTTTGCGGAGCATCCCTTGGGATCGAATCAAACGGATCGGGGCGCTTTGGCCCTGATGGCCCTGACCGTCACCTTGTGGGGGCTCAGCTGGATCGCCATGAAGTCGCTCGTCGACTATATCGGGCCTTTCGATCTGGTGATGTCCCGCTATGCGATCGCCTTTCTGGTTCTTTTCGCGGTGCTGCTGCTTACCCGGCAGCCCCTGGCCTGCCCGCGGCCCTATGGCTTGAACGTATGGATCGCGATCTTCCAGACCTCCGGCTTTCAGTGCCTGTGCCAGCTGGCGCTCGTCACCGGCGGGGCGGGCAAGGTGGCGACGCTGGCCTACACCATGCCCTTCTGGGCGGCGCTGTTCGCCTGGCTGATCCTGGGTGACCGGCCCACGCGCTGGCACACGCTGGGATTCCTCCTGGCGGGCGTGGGCCTCGTGGGGATAGTGGCGCCCTGGCAGGGCCTGGGGTCTTTCACCGGATCGCTGCTGGCCCTGGCCGGCGGCGTGAGCTGGGGCCTGGGCATGGTGCTGGCCAAGAAAATGTTCCAGCGGCATCGGCCCAACGTCCTGACCTTGACTTGCTGGCAGATGTTGCTGGGCGCGGCGGTGACTTTCCCGTTGACGCTGCTCTTTCCCCAACGCCCGGTGGTCTGGGCTCCGGAGCTATTCTGGGGCGTGGCCTACATGGCGGTCATCGCCTCGGCCCTGGGCTGGTGGCTGTGGATGTCGGTGGTTCGCAGGGTCAGCGCCATGGTCGCGGGCATGTCCAGCCTGGGAGTGCCGGTCTTGACGGTCGTGCTTGCATGGCTGCTGCTGGGGGAAAGGCCGACGTGGCTGGAACTGGTGGGGATCGGCTTCATCATGTGCGGCCTGCTGGTGGTGAATCTGGCGCCGGCTTTGGGAAGGGGGGTCAGACCCCATGCGGCGTCTGACCCCAAGAGCCGGCGCGGGTAAAAGGGGTCGGACCCCGCATGGGGTCCGACCCCGATTCAACGCCATGGCGGGGGGTCAGACCCATCGGGTCTGACCCCAAGGCCCTACATGCCGTTATATACCGGCCCTTCGCCGCCCTGGGGCGCGACCCAGACGATGTTCTGGGTCGGGTCCTTGATGTCGCAGGTCTTGCAGTGGACGCAGTTCTGGGCGTTGATCTGCAGCTTGTCCTCGCCCGTATCGGTCTTGACGAATTCATAGACGCCCGCCGGACAGTAGCGCGCCTCGGGGCCGCCGTACTTCGCCAGGTTCACGGAAACCGGAATGCTAGGATCCTTGAGCGTCAGGTGGATGGGTTCGTTTTCGTCATGGTTGGTGTTGGAGATGAACACCGAGCTCAGGCGGTCGAAGGTGAGCTTGCCGTCGGGCTTGGGATAATCGATGCGCGCGCATTCCGCAGCAGGTTGCAGACAGGCGTGATCCGGCTTGCTGCGGTGAATCGTCCATGGCATTTTGCCTTTCAGCAGCCATTGCTCCACGCCCGTCATCAGGGTGGCGATGGTCCGGCCTTTCTTGAACCATTGCTTGAAATTGCGGGCTTTGTTCAGCTCCGCATGAAGCCAGGATGCCTCGAACGCGGCCGGATACGCCACCAGCTCGTCATGGCTCCTGCCGGCGACCAGCGCGTCGAATGCGGCTTCGGCGGCAAGCGCGCCCGACTTGATGGCCGAGTGGCTGCCTTTGATGCGCGACGCATTGAGCATGCCCGCTTCGCAGCCCACGAGCACGCCACCCGGAAAACACAGCTTGGGAATGGAAAGCAGGCCGCCCGCCGTCAGCGAACGCGCACCATAGGCGATGCGTTTTCCACCTTCGAAGGTCGGGCGGATGGCCGGATGAGTCTTGTAGCGCTGGAATTCTTCGAAAGGGGAGAGCCAGGGATTGGCGTAATCGAGTCCGACGACCAGGCCGACCACCACGATGTTGTTGGGCAAGTGGTACAGGAAGGAGCCGCCGTAGGTGTCGGAGTCGAGCGGCCAGCCGGCGGTATGCACGACCAGGCCCGGCTGCGACTGCGACGGATCGACTTCCCACATTTCCTTGATGCCGATGCCGTAGCTTTGAGGATCGCGCCCGGCATCGAGCTTGTAGCGCTCGGTCAGTTGGCGGCCCAGCTGGCCTCGCGAGCCTTCGGCAAACACGGTGTAGCGCGCATGCAGCTCCATTCCCGGCTGGTAGTGGTCGGTGTGCGAACCATCGCGCGCCACGCCCATGTCCCCCGTTGCGACGCCTTTGACCGCGCCGTCGTCCGTATACAGGATCTCGGCCGCGGCAAAGCCCGGGAAGAGATCCACGCCCAGCGCTTCGGCCTGTTCGCCCAGCCAGCGGGTCACGTTGCCCAGCTGAACGATGTAGTTGCCATGGTTCTGAAAGCATTCGGGAAGCAGCCAGCCCGGTGTGGCCCGGGCACCTTTCTGAGACAGGAACAGGAATTTGTCTTCCGTCACTTCCGTTTCGAGCGGCGCGCCTTTCTCTTTCCAGTCCGGAATGAGTTCGGTCAGCGCACGTGGATCCATGACGGCGCCGGACAGGATATGGGCACCGACTTCCGCGCCCTTTTCGAGTACGCAAACGCTGATTTCCTGTTCGCGTTCCGAGGCGAGTTGTTTGAGCCGAATGGCTGCGGCGAGCCCGGCCGGGCCCGCGCCGACCACGACTACGTCGTATTCCATTGATTCACGTTCAGACATGAGTGGGTTCTCCAGAATGTAATAGGTATGGCTTGCATTCAGCCGCGCGGGCCGTAATTTTCTGCCGCAATTGTATTGCAGTCCGGGTATGCGTTGAAAAGGCCTGCGGGCGCGGTCGGCAAAGGGCGCGCCAAAGGGGCGGCTCACGGTATACTTGCTCGGTACCAGATTCAGCAGAAGAGCCTATGTCGATTCAAGCCGCCGATCGTTTGCCATTGCCGTCCGTTCGCTGGGCGGAGCCTTGTGTGATACCGGTGCGTTGGGGCGACCTCGATGCCATGGATCACGTCAATAATACGGTTTATTTCCGCTACTTTGAAGAAGCCCGGGTGCAGTTGCTGGCCGCTGCGGGAATCTTCGACGACGCCGGGCGCGGATCCGTTCTCGCGCAGGCGTCCTGTGACTTCCTCAAGCCCGTACTGTATCCCGCCACGGTGGTGGTGCGGCAGGGGCTGGTGCGCATCGGCCGCTCCAGCCTCGAGGTCGAGGTCACGCTCGAGCTCGAGGGCGAGCCGGGCGTGGTCTACGCGCGGGGCCGCTACGTCATGGTCGGGTCCGACAAGGCCACCGGCAAGTCCATGCCATGGACGGAAGCGGAGGCACGGCGGCTGGAGCAGATGTTCTCAATTAGTTGATGCGGCAGTCCCGCCGTTTGTGATGTTTGCGCGGTAGAAGGGTCGCCGGACGATAAACGTAGCGCCTGGCGAATATAAATTCAATGAAAGGACAGGAGTAATGGATAAAGTATATGCGAGCGCGTCAGAGGCGCTCAAAGGCGTGATTGCCGATGGCCAGACCATTGCGGTCGGCGGATTCGGCCTGTGCGGCATCCCGGAGGCCCTGATTGCGGCCTTGCGCGATTCGGGCGTGCAGGATCTCACCTGCATCAGCAATAACGCGGGGGTCGACGGCTTCGGCCTGGGCCAGCTTCTGACCACACGGCAGATCAAGAAGATGATCGCCTCGTATGTGGGCGAAAACAAAGAATTCGAACGCCAATACCTGTCGGGCGAACTGGAGCTGGAATTCACTCCCCAGGGCACGCTTGCCGAGAAGCTGCGGGCCGGCGGCGCCGGCATTCCGGCTTTCTTCACGCGCACCGGCGTGGGTACCGTGGTGGCGGAAGGCAAGGAAACCCGCGAATTCGATGGCGAAACCTATGTCATGGAGCGCTCGCTCGTTCCCGACGTCTCGCTGGTCAAGGCCTACAAGGCCGACCGCAGCGGCAACCTGATCTTCCGCAGGACCGCCCGCAACTTCAATCCCAATGTCGCCATGGCGGGCAAGATCACGGTGGCCGAGGTCGAACACATCGTCGCCACCGGCGATCTGGATCCCGACGACATCCACTTGCCGGGTATCTTCGTGCATCGCATCGTGCTCAATGCCACACCCGAGAAACGTATCGAACAGCGCACCGTCCGCGGTGCCCAAGGAGCTTGATGATGGCCTGGAATCGTGACCAAATGGCGGCGCGCGCCGCGCAAGAGCTGCAGGACGGTTTCTACGTGAACCTGGGCATCGGCCTTCCCACGCTGGTGGCCAACCATGTGCCGGCCGGCGTCGAAGTCTGGCTGCAGTCCGAAAACGGCTTGCTGGGCATCGGCCCGTTCCCCACCGAAGAGCAAATCGACGCCGATCTGATCAACGCCGGCAAGCAAACGGTGACCACGCTGCCGGGGTCTTCCATTTTTTCTTCCGCCGATTCGTTTGCCATGATCCGGGGCGGCAAGATCAATCTTGCCATTCTGGGCGCCATGCAGGTGTCCGAAAAAGGCGATCTCGCCAACTGGATGATTCCCGGCAAGATGATCAAAGGCATGGGCGGCGCCATGGACCTGGTGGCCGGCGTCGGACGCGTGGTCGTGCTCATGGAGCACGTGGCCCGCAAGAAGGACGGCACCGAGGATATGAAGCTGCTGCCCGAATGCACCTTGCCCTTGACGGGCGTGGGCGTCGTGGACCTCATCATCACCGACCTGGGCGTCATGGAAGTCTCGGACAGCGGCCTGAAGCTGCTTGAAGTCGCGCCTGGCGTCACGGTCGAGGAAATCCAGTCCAAGACGGCGGCCCGCCTGGATGTCTCGGCGGTGGCGTGATGTCCGGCCAGCAGGAATTCGCCGGGCGCCTGAAGGCCCTGCGAGCCACCCTCAAGAGCTCCGGCCTGGATGCCTATGTGGCCTTGTCGTCGGATCCGCATCTTTCCGAGTACCTGCCCGATCGCTGGCAGGGGCGCCGGTGGCTGAGCGGCTTCGATGGTTCCGCCGGCACGCTGGTCGTGACCGCCGATTTCGCCGGCCTCTGGACGGACAGCCGGTATTGGGAACAGGCCGATAACGACCTGGCCGGCACGGGCATCGCAACGATGCGCGCCGGCGCGCCCGACGTTCCGGGCCCCGCTCAGTGGCTGGCCAACCAGCTACCGGAGGGCGCGCGGGTGAACATCGACGGCAATGCGCTGTCGGTGCAGGCGCACCGGCAATGGCAGGAGGTGCTATCGAAAAAGAACATCAAGCTGGTTTCCGACCGGGATGCGCTGGACGGCATCTGGACGCCCCGGCCGGCGCTGCCGCACGAGGCCGTGTTCGAACATCTTCCTCCTTATGCCTGCAGGACCCGGCCCGAGAATCTTGCGGGGCTGCGAACGGCGATGCGCGAGCACCGCGCCGATTGGCATCTGCTGTCGTCGCTCGATGACATCGCCTGGCTCTTCAATTTGCGCGGCAGCGATGTGTCCTACAACCCGGTATTCCTTGCTTACGCGCTGATCGGCCGCACAGAGGCGCGGCTCTTTGTGGCTCAGGAAAAAATCGGCACTGAATTGCGCCAGGCTCTGGCGGCCGATGGCATCCGCATCGAGCCTTATGAGGATATCGCCGGCGCTCTGGCTTGCCTGGCGGAAGGCCAGACCTTGCTGGTCGATCCGGCGCGGACCACGATAGGGCTGCTGCAGGCGGCCGCTTTCGCGACCAAGGCCGAGGCGCTCAACCCCACGCAGCTCATGAAGTCGCGCAAGAACGCGGCGGAAATCGAGAACGTACGTGCCGCGATGGAGCAGGACGGCGCCGCGTTATGCGAATTCTTCGCCTGGTTCGAAGCCGAGCAAGGCAGTCGGCGAATCACCGAGCTCACCATCGACGAAAAAATCACCGAGGCGCGGAGCCGCCGAAAGGGATTTGTATCCCCTAGCTTCGGCACCATCGCGGCTTATGCCGCGAACGGCGCGATGCCGCATTACCACGCCACGGAAGCCTCTCACGCCGTCATCGAAGGCGACGGCCTGTTGCTCATCGATTCGGGAGGGCAGTACCTGAACGGAACGACCGACATCACGCGCGTCGTGCCCGTTGGACGGGTCAGTGCCGAACAGAAGCGCGACTACACCGCGGTGTTGAAGGGCATGATCGCGCTTTCGCAAGCGGTCTTCCCCGAAGGCCTCGCCGCGCCGCTGCTGGACACCATCGCCCGAGCGCCCATCTGGCGCACCGGGTCGGAATACGGCCACGGAACGGGGCATGGGGTAGGGTACTTCATGAACGTCCATGAGGGCCCGCAGTCCATCGCCTACCGCGCCACGGTCACGCCGCACTCCGCCATGCTGCCGGGCATGATCACATCGAACGAGCCCGGTCTGTATCGGCCCGGGAAATGGGGCATCCGCATCGAGAACCTGGTGCTGGCGACGCCGGCCTGCGAAACCGAGTTCGGCCGCTTCCTTCGCTTCGAAACCCTGACGCTTTGCCCCATCGATACGCGCTGCATCGATACCGACCTGCTTGCCGCCGACGAGCGGGCCTGGCTGAACAGGTACCACGAATATGTCCGCAGCCGGCTCGAACCGTTGGTCGATGGGCCGGCGCTGCAGTGGCTGGTGCTGCGCACGCAAGCGATTTGAGGGGTCAGACCCCCATGCGGGGTCTGACCCCTACCAACCCTGGGCCCTTCCGGGGTCAGACCCCGCATGGGGTCTGACCCCAAAATATCGGCTTCCAGGCAAAACAAGCGGTCGGCTCCCGGCTATAATCCAAATTTCCCGCTCCTGTCCGGTCATCCCGGGCATGTATATACACAATGACCAAATATGTATTTGTCACGGGAGGCGTCGTGTCCTCCCTGGGTAAGGGCATTGCAGCTGCTTCTCTTGCCGCCATCTTGGAATCCCGGGGGCTGCGCGTCACCCTGCTGAAGCTCGATCCCTACATCAACGTCGACCCCGGCACCATGAGCCCCTTCCAGCATGGCGAGGTCTTCGTCACCGAGGACGGCGCGGAAACAGACCTGGATCTCGGTCACTACGAGCGTTTCATTTCGGCGCGCATGCGCAAGGTCAACAACTTCACCACCGGCCAGATCTACGAATCCGTGCTGCGCAAAGAGCGCCGCGGCGACTACCTGGGCAAGACGGTGCAGGTAATCCCGCACATCACCAATGAAATCCAGGATTTCGTGGCGCGCGGGGCCAAGGCGGGCTGGAATGGCGAAACCGACGTCGCCATCGTGGAAATCGGCGGTACGGTGGGCGACATCGAATCCCTGCCCTTCCTTGAAGCCGCGCGTCAAATGAGCCTGCGCCTGGGGCGCAACAACGCCGCCTTCGTGCATCTGACCCTGGTGCCCTTCATTGCCTCGGCGGGCGAGCTCAAGACGAAGCCGACCCAGCATTCGGTACAGAAGCTGCGCGAAATCGGTATCTATCCCCATGCGCTGTTGTGTCGCGCCGACCGGCCCATTCCGGACGAGGAACGCGCGAAGATTTCGCTGTTCTCCAACGTGCCCCTTGACGCGGTCATTTCCGTCTGGGATGCCGATTCCATCTACAAAATTCCGGCCATGCTGCATCAGCAGGGCCTGGACAACCTGGTGTGCGACGCACTGGCGCTCACGCCGCCGCCCGCGGACCTTACCATGTGGGACCGCCTGGTCGATGCCATCGAGAACCCCGTTCATCATGTGCGCATCGGCATGGTGGGCAAGTATGTCGACCTGACCGAATCCTACAAGTCACTGAGCGAAGCGCTGGTCCACGCGGGCATCCACACGCGTTCGCGCGTCGAAATCGAATATCTGGATTCGGAGCAAATCGAGACCGAAGGCACGGCTTGCCTTGAAGACCTGGATGCCATCCTGGTGCCCGGCGGATTCGGCAAGCGGGGCACGGAAGGCAAGATCAAGGCCATCCGTTATGCGCGCGAACACAATGTGCCTTATCTGGGCATTTGCCTGGGCATGCAGCTGGCGGTCGTCGAGTTCGCCCGCCATGTGGCCGGGCTGGGCGGCGCCAACAGCACCGAGTTCGACCCGTCGGCTCCCCACCCCGTCGTGGCGCTAATCACAGAGTGGCAGGATCGCGAAGGCAAGGTCGAGAAGCGCGACCAGGACTCCGACCTGGGCGGCACGATGCGCAAGGGCGCTCAAAAATGCCCGGTCAAGCCCGATACGCGCGCCAGCAAGATCTACGGCAGCGAGGTCAACGAGCGCCATCGCCACCGCTACGAAGTCAACAATGTCTATGTTCCCCGGCTCGAAGACGCGGGCATGGTGATCAGCGCCCGCACGCCCACTGAGAACCTTCCCGAGATCATGGAGCTGCCAGGCCACCGCTGGTTCATGGGCGTCCAGTTCCACCCGGAGTTCACCTCCACGCCGCGTGACGGCCATCCGCTGTTCACCAGCTACATCCGGGCGGCAATCGAACATCAGGCTGAACGCAAGGCGACATCATGAAACTATGCGGTTTTGAAGCGGGTCTAGCGCATCCTTTTTTCCTGATCGCGGGTCCCTGCGTCATCGAATCGCGCCAGATGGCTTTCGATACCGCAGGAATACTCAAAGAGATGACGGCCGAGCTCGGCATACCGTTCATCTACAAAAGCTCCTTCGACAAGGCGAACCGCAGCTCGGGCGCGTCCTATCGCGGGCCGGGACAGGACGAGGGCCTGCGGATCCTCGCCGACGTGCGTGCCCAGGTGGGCGTCCCCGTTTTGACCGACGTCCATACGGTGGAGCAGGTGGCGATGGTTGCCGAGGTGGTGGATGTCCTGCAGACACCTGCTTTCCTGTGCCGCCAGACCGATTTCATCCAGGCCTGCGCCGCGACCCTCAAGCCCGTGAACATCAAGAAAGGCCAGTTTCTTGCGCCGCACGACATGACTCAGGTCGTGGCCAAGGCGCGCTCCGCCGCGCTGGCGGCGGGGGGCGACGGCCATAACATCCTGGTGTGCGAGCGCGGGGCTTCATTCGGCTACAACAACCTGGTTTCCGACATGCGGTCGCTGGCCATCATGCGCGAAACCAGCTGTCCGGTCGTCTTCGACGCCACGCACTCGGTGCAACTGCCGGGCGGGCAGGGCACCAGTTCGGGCGGCCAGCGCGAATTCGTGCCCGTTTTGGCGCGTGCCGCGGTCGCCGTCGGGATCGCAGGGCTGTTCATGGAAACACATCCGGATCCCGACCAGGCTCTGTCCGATGGGCCGAACGCCGTTCCGCTGGACCGCATGCGCCGCCTGCTCGAATCGCTGGCCAGCATCGATCGCTACGTCAAGGACAGCGGCGTATTGGCTATGGACTAGGGTCTGTTGACGCTCGGTCTCGAGACGCATTCCGTCCTGTATATTGCGATCTGTTATTGCAACGATCACGAGATTCAGTATGGCGGCTTACGTAATTGCTAACGTTTTTGTCACGAACCCCGAAAAGTACGAGGAATACCGGCGTTTTTCCACCTTGGCCATGCGCGCGCACGATGTCAAGGTGCTGGTGCGCGGCGGCAAGACTGAAACGCTCGAAGGCCGGGACCCCGGCCGTACCGTTGTGCTGCAGTTTCCCACCATGGCCGCGGCGCGTGCGTTCTATCACTCCGCCCAGTATCGGCGCGCCCGCAATGTGCGTGAACGCGCGGCAGTGATGAATATGTATGTGGTTGAAGGCGTGTAGGGGTCTGACCCCAAGTCAGCTTTCGGGGTCTGACCCCAGGCCGGCTCAGGGTCAGACCCCATGCGGGGTCTGACCCTTCATCCATCAGCGTGACCCCAGGCCGGCCAGGGTCGGACCCCGCATGGGGTCCGACCCTAAGTCCGCTTTTACCGCGAAACCTGGCCGGCCTCCTGCTGTGCATCCACCACCGCCAGCGTCGTCATGTTGACGATGCGGCGGACCGTGGAACTGGTGGTGAGGATATGCACCGGACGGGCCGCGCCCAGCAGGACGGGGCCCATGGTGACGCCATTGCTGCCTGTCATCTTCAGCATGTTGTAGGTAATGTTGCCCGTATCCAGATTGGGCATGATGAGCAGGTTCGCGGGTCCCTTCAGCGAGGAATCCGGATAGGCCTTGTTGCGGATCTTCTCGGATAGCGCGGAGTCGGCGTGCATTTCGCCGTCCACTTCCAGCTGGGGCGCGCGCTCGGCGAGAATGCGGCGGGCTTCGGCCATTTTGCGCGACGACTTCGTGCTGCGGCTTCCGAAGTTGGAGTGCGACAGCAAGGCCACCTTGGGCACGACGCCGAAGCGCTGCATTTCCTCGGCTGCCTGGATGGTCATGTCGGCGATTTGCTCGGCATCCGGGTCTTCATTGACGTGGGTGTCGCAAATGAACAGTGTTTGCGTGGGCAGCATCAGCACGTTCATGGCAGCAAAGGTCTTTGCGCCTTCCTTCAGGCCGATGACTTCCTCGACGTATTTCAACTGGTTGTCGAAACGGCTGCTTACCCCGCACAGCATGGCGTCTGCGTCGCCGCGCTGCAAAAGCATGACGCCGATCAGGGAGTTGTGCTTGCGCACCATGGCCTTGGCGATGTCGGGCGTGACACCGTCGCGGCCCTTGAGCTTGTAGTAGGCCGACCAGGTTTCGTTAAAGCGGGAATCGTCCTCGGGATCGACGATCTCGATGTTGCGACCTGCCTCTAGCCGCAGGCCGAATTTCTGGATGCGCATGTTGATCACCGCCGGACGACCCACCAGGATGGGGAAGGCGATGTTCTCGTCGACGACGGTCTGGGCGGCGCGCAGCACGCGTTCGTCTTCGCCGTCTGCATAGATGACGCGCTTGGGCGCGGCCTTGGCCTGCATGAACAGGGGGCGCATCAATTGGCCGGTGTGGTAGACCAGGCTCATCAGCTTCTGGCGATAGGCCTCGATGTCTTCGATGGGGCGGCGGGCCACGCCCGATGCGGCGGCGGCTTCGGCGACGGCCGGCGCGATCTTGACGATGAGGCGCGGGTCGAAGGGCTTGGGAATGATGTAGTCGGGTCCGAAGGCCAGGTCCTGGTCGGCGTAGGCGGTGGCGACCTCGTCGTTCTGTTCGGCTTCGGCAAGTTCGGCGATGGCCTTGACGCAGGCGAGCTTCATTTCTTCGTTGATGACGGTGGCACCGACGTCGAGTGCGCCACGGAAGATGAAGGGGAAGCACAGGACATTGTTGACCTGATTGGGATAGTCGGACCGGCCGGTCGCGATGATGCAGTCGGGGCGCGCCGCCTTGGCGATTTCGGGGCGGATCTCGGGCTCGGGGTTGGCGAGCGCCAGAACGAGCGGGCTGGGCGCCATGGTCTTGAGCATATCGGCCGTCAGTACGCCCGGCGCGGAGCAGCCCAGGAAGACGTCGGCGTCGACGCAGACGTCGGCCAGGGTGCGGGCCTGGGTGTCTTGAGCATAACGGGCCTTGTTGGGCTCCATGTTCTGGTCGCGTCCGACGCTGATCACACCGCGCGAGTCCACCACGAAGATATTCTGCTTGCTGACGCCCAGATGCACGAGCAGGTCGAGGCAGGCAATGGCGGCGGCGCCGGCGCCCGAGCACACCAGCTTCACGTCGCCGATCTGCTTGCCGACCACCTTCAGGCCGTTGATGATGGCCGCAGACGAGATGATGGCGGTACCGTGCTGGTCGTCGTGGAAGACGGGAATCTTCATGCGCTCGCGCAGCTTCTTTTCAATATAGAAGCATTCCGGCGCCTTGATGTCTTCGAGGTTCACGCCGCCAAGCGTGGGTTCGAGCGCCGCAATGATGTCCACCAGCTTGTCGGGGTCGGTTTCGGCCAGTTCGATGTCGAAGACGTCGATGCCGGCGAACTTCTTGAACAGGCAGCCCTTGCCTTCCATTACGGGCTTGGCGGCCAGGGGGCCGATATTGCCCAGGCCCAGTACCGCGGTGCCGTTGGTGATCACGCCCACGAGGTTGGAGCGGGAGGTATACATGGATGCTGCCTGTTCGCCATCGGCATGGATGGACATGCAGGCGAAGGCGACGCCCGGCGAGTAGGCGAGCGAGAGGTCGTCCTGGTTGGCCAGCGGCTTTGTCGGCATGACCGAGATCTTGCCGGGGGACGGATTTGCGTGATAGTCCAAAGCGAGTTTGGCGAGGTCGGCATTGGCGTCCATGAGTACAGCTCCTGATGAAAACAAAAAGACAGAAAAGTTAACCGGATTGCCAGGCTGGGTAAAGAAAATGTAGACAGATGGCGCCAGGTGTTTGTTAATGCCAACGCTTTGGCCGATTTGGCCGCCATTTCCGCCCGCCAAGTTTGTGCCCTGTTGCTTCAAGGGTATACTACTGCGAATACGGCTTATCAAGGCGTCGTACGTTGCCTTCTGCCCCGCTATCCGCTAATCGGTCTGGCCGTGTCGCGGAAGGTGTTCCTGCATCATAACGAGTGAGACACTCGGATAGGTGAAGCGCATATATGTCATCGGAAATAGAACTTTTATCCACTTCTTACCTTTTTGGTAGCAACGCCCCCTATGTCGAGGAACTCTACGAGTCCTACCTTGACAATCCCGGCTCCGTCCCGGACAAGTGGCGCCAGTATTTCGACCAGCTGCAAAACCAGCCTGCGGCCGATGGCAAGGAAACCACGCGCGATCAAGCCCATGCGCCGGTCATCGAGTCCTTCGCTCAGCGCGCCAAGGCCAACGCCTTCGTCGTGCGCGCCCAGGAACCCGATCTTTCGGTCGCCAGCAAGCAGGTCTACGTCCAGTCCATCATAGCGGCCTACCGCTCGCTGGGCTCGCGCCTGGCCGACCTGGACCCCCTGAAGCGCCAGGATCGCCCGGCCATCCCCGAGCTGGATCCCAGCTCCTACGGCCTGACCGAAGCCGACCTGGATCAGGTCTACGCGGCGACCAACACGTATTTCACCAAAGCCGACACCATGACCTTGCGCGACATGCTCAAGGCCTTGCGCGACACGTATTGCCGCAATGTCGGTGCGGAATTCATGCATATTTCCGACCCCACCGCCAAGCGCTGGATCCAGGAAAGGCTTGAGTCCTCCATGGGCGTGCTGACCCTCAGCTCCGAGCAAAGACGCCACATCCTGCAGCAAGTGACCGAGGCCGAAGGCCTCGAACGCTATCTGCACACCAAATATGTCGGCCAGAAGCGTTTCTCCCTCGAAGGGGGCGAAAGCTTCATTGCCGCCATGGACGAAGTCGTGAACCACGCCGGCGAGAACGGCGTGCAGGAAATCATCGTCGGCATGGCGCACCGCGGCCGTCTCAACATGCTCGTGAACATCATGGGCAAGATGCCGGGCGACCTGTTTGCCGAATTCGAAGGCAAGCACGCCGAAGGCCTGACCGACGGCGACGTCAAATATCACAACGGCTTTTCCAGCGACCTGTCTACGCGCGGAGGCCCCGTGCATTTGTCTCTGGCGTTCAATCCGTCCCACCTTGAAATCGTCAATCCCGTGGTGGAAGGCAGCGTGCGCGCACGCCAGGACCGCCGCGGCGATACCGACGGCACGCAGGTCCTGCCTGTGCTGGTGCATGGCGACGCGGCGTTCGCGGGGCAGGGCGTGGTCATGGAGACCCTGAATCTGGCCCAAACGCGCGGCTACGGTACGGGCGGCACACTGCATATCGTCATCAACAACCAAATCGGCTTCACGACCTCCGATCCACGCGATACGCGCTCCACGCTGTATTGCACCGACGTCGTCAAGATGATCGAAGCACCGGTGTTTCACGTCAATGGCGACGACCCTGAAGCCGTGGTATACGTGACTCAATTGGCGCTCGATTATCGCCAGAAGTTCCGCCACGACGTCGTCATCGACATCGTCTGCTTCCGCAAGCTGGGCCACAACGAGCAGGACACCCCTTCGCTCACGCAGCCCCTGATGTACAAAAGCATCGGCAAGCATCCGGGCACGCGCAAGGTCTATGCCGACAAGCTGGTGGCGCAGGGCGTGTTGTCGCCCGAGGAACCCGATCAGCTTGTCAAGGACTACCGTCAGCTCATGGAAGACGGGCAACGCACCATCGAGCCCGTGCTGACCGACTACAAGAACAAGTACGCCACAGACTGGTCGCCGTTCCTGGGCGCCAAGTGGACGGACTCGGCCGACACAGGCGTGCCGCTCTCCGAGCTCACCCGCATCGGCGAAAAGCTCACGACCATCCCAGAAAACTTCACGCCGCATTCGCTGGTCAACAAGCTGCTCAATGACCGCCGCGCCATGGCGCGGGGCGAAATGAACGTCGACTGGGGCATGGGCGAGCACCTCGCGTTTGCGACCCTGGTGGCCAGTGGTTACGCCATCCGCATCACCGGGCAGGACTCCGGCCGCGGCACCTTCACTCACCGCCATGCGGTATTGCACGACCAGAAGCGCGAGCGTTGGAACGACGGCACCTACATCCCGCTGCAGAACGTCTCCGACAACCAGGCACCCTTCACCGTCATCGACTCGGTGCTTTCCGAAGAGGCGGTTCTGGGCTTCGAGTACGGTTACGCCACGGCCGAACCCAATACGCTGACCATCTGGGAAGCGCAGTTCGGCGACTTCGTCAACGGCGCTCAAGTCGTCATCGACCAGTTCATTACGTCCGGCGAAGCCAAGTGGGGCCGTCAATGCGGCCTGACCCTGATGCTGCCGCACGGCTACGAAGGCCAGGGCCCTGAGCACTCGTCGGCGCGCATCGAGCGCTTCCTGCAGCTTTGCGCCGACAACAACATCCAGGTGGTGCAACCCACCACCGGTGCGCAGATCTTCCACGTATTGCGCCGCCAGATGATACGTCCGTTCCGCAAGCCGCTGGTGATCTTCACGCCGAAGTCGCTGCTGCGCAACAAGGACGCCGCCTCGCCGCTTTCCGACCTGGCCGTCAGCCAGTTCCTTCCCGTCATCGGCGAGCAAAACACCGACATCGATCCGGCGGGCGTCAAGCGCGTCCTGGTTTGCTCGGGCAAGGTGTATTACGATCTGGTCAATGCGCGCAACGACGCGGGCCGGAACGACGTCGCCATCCTGCGCATCGAGCAACTGTATCCTTTCGCGCACAAGGCCTTCCAAGCCGAACTGCAAAAGTATACGAACGCCAAGGAAGTCATGTGGGTACAGGACGAGCCACAGAATCAGGGCCCCTGGTTCTACATCCAGCACCATCTGTACGAGAACATGACCGAAGGTCAAAAACTGGGATACGCCGGGCGCTCCGCGTCGGCTTCGCCGGCGGTGGGCTATCTGGCCAAGCACCAAGAGCAGCAGCGCGCGCTGCTCGAACAGGCTTACGCGCCCAAGTTCAAGACCTTCCTGGCCAAGTAACGAACACCTTACATAAACGGAATACACAACATGGCAATTACTGACGTTCTCGTACCCCAGCTTTCCGAATCCATTTCGGAAGCGACACTGCTCAACTGGAAGAAGCAGCCTGGCGAAGCGGTCGAAGCCGATGAAATTCTTATTGAAGTCGAAACCGACAAGGTCGTGCTCGAAGTGCCCGCACCGGCTGGCGGCGTCCTGAAAGAAATCGTGAAAGGCGATGGTAGCACCGTGACGTCCGGCGAAGTCCTTGCCCGCATCGACACCGAAGGCAAGGCAGCCGCTCCGGCCGCCGCGCCCGCCGAAAGCGCCGCGCCGGCACCGGCCTCGGCACCCGCCGCCGGCGGCGCACCCGCTGCGTCCGCCATCACCTCGCCCGCCGCCGGCAAGATTCTCGCCGACAAGGGCGTGGATCCGTCCAGTGTCGAAGGCACGGGCCGCGGTGGCCGCATCACCAAGGGCGACGCGCTGCAGTCCGGCTCGGCGCCCGCCAAAAAGGCGGCGGCGCCCGTCGCACCGCCCACGCTGTCACTGGACGGCCGTCCCGAGCAGCGCGTGCCCATGAGCCGGCTGCGCGCCCGCGTTGCAGAGCGCCTGCTGCAATCCCAATCCGAGAACGCCATCCTCACGACGTTCAACGAAGTCAACATGCAGGGCATCCTCGACCTGCGCAAGAAGTACAAAGACGAATTCGAGAAAGGGCACGGCGTCAAGCTGGGCTTCACCTCGTTCTTCGTGAAGGCCGCCGTTGCAGCGCTCAAGAAGTACCCCGTGCTGAACGCATCGGTCGATGGCAAGGACATCATCTATCACGGCTATTTCGACATCGGCATCGCCGTCGGCAGCCCACGCGGTCTGGTGGTGCCCATCCTGCGCAATGCCGATCAACTGTCCATTGCTGAAATCGAAAAGCAGATCGCCGATTTCGGTGCCCGCGCCCGCGACGGCAAGCTCAGCCTCGAAGAACTCACCGGCGGCACGTTCTCCATCTCCAACGGCGGCGTGTTCGGTTCGATGCTGTCCACACCCATCATCAATCCCCCGCAGTCCGCGATCCTGGGCATTCACGCCACCAAGGACCGGCCGGTGGCCGAGAACGGCCAGGTGGTGATTCGTCCCATGAATTACCTCGCCTTGTCATATGACCATCGCATCATCGACGGCCGCGAAGCGGTACTGGGCCTGGTGGCCATGAAGGAAGCGCTCGAGGATCCTCAGCGCCTCCTGCTGGATGTCTAAAACAATGCAGGCAAAGGTGTAAGAAAAACCCCGGAAGCGATCCAGTGCGCCTGGATACGCCCGCCGGGGCTTTTTTCTTGTCGCAACCCTATTCTTATCGAGATCAATATGGCTAAACAATTCGACGTCGTCGTTATCGGCGCGGGTCCCGGCGGGTACATCGCCGCCATTCGCGCGGCACAACTGGGCATGACCGTGGCATGCATAGACGCCTGGACCGCCGCTGACGGCAAGCCCGCACCCGGCGGCACCTGCACCAACGTAGGCTGCATTCCCTCCAAGGCATTGCTGCAGTCTTCCGAGCATTACGAGCAGGCCAATCACCACTTTGCCGATCACGGCATTGAAATCAAGGGTGTGAGCCTCAAGCTCGACACGCTCATCGGCCGCAAGGATACGGTCGTCAAGCAGAACAACGACGGCATTCTGTATCTGTTCAAGAAGAACAAGGTCACCTTCTTCCACGGCAAGGGATCGTTCGTCGCTCATGTGGATGGCGGCTGGAACATCAAGGTCGAAGGCAAGACGGAAGAAGACCTCATCGCGAAGCATGTCGTCATCGCCACCGGTTCCTCGCCGCGCGAGCTTCCCGGCCTGCCGTTCGACGAAACCCAGGTGCTGTCGAATGACGGCGCCTTGCGCATTCCGGCCGTCCCCAAAAAGCTGGGTGTGATCGGCGCGGGCGTCATCGGACTGGAGCTGGGCAGCGTATGGCGCAGGCTGGGTGCCGAAGTCACGGTGCTGGAAGCCATGCCCGATTTCCTGGCCGTCGCGGATCAGCAAGTGGCCAAGGAAGCACACAAGGCCTTGACCAAACAAGGTCTGGCCATCCACACGGGCGTCAAGATCACCGACGTCAAGGCCGGTGCCAAATCGGTCACCGTCAACTACACCGATGCGGCCGGCGCCGAGCAGAAGCTCGCGGTCGACAAGCTGATCGTGTCGATCGGACGGGTGCCCAATGTAGAAGGGCTGGGCGCCGATGTCGTGGGCCTCAAGCGCGATGAGCGCGGGTTCATCGCCGTCGACGACGACTGCAAGACCAGCCTGCCCAACGTCTGGGCGGTCGGCGACGTAGTCCGTGGGCCCATGCTCGCCCACAAGGCCGAAGAAGAAGGGGTCGCGGTTGCCGAACGCATCGCCGGCCAGCACGGCCACGTCAATTTCGGCACCATACCCTCGGTCATCTATACCTCGCCCGAGATCGCCTGGGTCGGCAAGAACGAACAGCAGCTCAAGACCGAAGGCCGCGAATACAAGGCGGGAAGCTTTCCTTTCATGGCCAACGGCCGGGCGCGGGCGTTGGGCGACACCACCGGTTTCGTGAAGGTCCTGGCCGACGCCAAGACCGACGAGGTACTGGGCGTGCACATCATCGGGCCCATGGCGTCGGAGCTCATTTCCGAAGCCGTAACCATCATGGAATTCCGTGGCGCGGCCGAAGACATCGCGCGCATCTGCCATGCGCATCCGACCTTGTCGGAAGCCATGAAGGAAGCGGCGCTGGCCGTGGACAAGCGCACGCTGAACTTTTGATCGTGCATGTCACATCCCCGGCGACTCAGTAAAGGGCGGGCGGCGGCCCGCCCTTTTTTGCCTTGGAAGGCCGAGGCAATATGGCCCCATCTCAAGGCAAAGTATGAATGTTCGTGAGTATTACTCCAAAGCCCTGGAAGACCGAGGCTATCAGCCCGATGAGGCTCAATTGCGGGCCATCGATCGCCTCCAGGCTTACTTCGATGATTGGATAGAGTTCAAGAAGGCCCGCGCATCGACGTTCCGCAAGCTGTTCAAGCGTCCCGATGTGCCGCGCGGCGTCTACATGTGGGGCGGCGTGGGGCGTGGCAAGAGCTTCCTGATGGATGCCTTCTACCTGACGGTGCCGGTCAAGCGCAAGACGCGCGTGCACTTCCACGAGTTCATGCGCAGCGTGCACAAGGAACTGGACGACGTCAGAGGCCAGCAGGATCCCCTGGACGAAGTCGCCCGGCGCATCGCAAAGCGGTATCGCCTCATCTGCTTCGACGAATTCCATGTGTCCGATGTCGCCGACGCCATGATCCTGTACCGGCTGCTCTTTCGCCTGTTCGAGTACGGGACGTCCTTCGTCATGACCTCCAACTACGAGCCGTCCACACTGTATCCCGACGGCTTGCATCGCGACCGGATCCTGCCCGCCATCAAGCTCATCCAGGAACGCATGGACATCATGAACGTCGATGTCGGAACGGACTACCGGCGCCGAACGCTGGAGCAGGTGCGCATGTACCTGACGCCCATCAGCGCCGACACGCAGGCCGAGCTGCAGCAGGCGTTCGACCGGCTGCTGGACACGGCGCCGCTGAAGCCGGTGCTGACGGTGGAGAACCGCGAGCTCAAAGCCGTGGCGCTGGGCGGCAACATCGTCTGGTTCGATTTCGCCACCTTGTGCGGCGGGCCGCGATCGCAGAACGACTACCTGGACCTGGCCAGCCGGTTCCAGACGGTGATTCTTTCCGATGTGCCGCGCATGGGCCCGCGCCAGGCTTCCGAAGCGCGCCGCTTTACCTGGCTGATCGATGTATTCTACGATCATAAGGTCAAGCTGATCATGTCCGCTGAATGCGATCCGGAAGAGCTCTACACTCAGGGGCCGATGTCCAACGAGTTCCATCGCACCGTTTCACGCATCCTCGAGATGCAATCGCGCGAGTATCTCGAAGCCGAGAAGCGCGAGGCGGTCACGCTGTAGCTGAATTTTTCCGGCCGGACGGACCGGCTTTTTCTTCTGTCTCAAGAATATTCGAAACACTCTATGACTATCCGCGTACTGACTGGCATCACCACTTCCGGAACGCCCCACCTGGGCAACTATGCGGGCGCGATACGTCCTTCCATACAGGCAAGCACGCAGCCCGGCGTGGATGCGTTCTATTTCATGGCCGACTATCATGCCTTGATCAAATGCGACGACCCGCAGCGTGTGGCGCGTTCGCGCCTCGAGATCGCGGCCACCTGGATCGCGGGCGGCCTGGACACCGACAAAGTCACGTTCTACCGGCAATCCGATCTGCCGGCCATCCCCGAACTGTGCTGGATGCTGACCTGCGTCACGGCCAAAGGATTGATGAATCGGGCGCATGCCTACAAGGCTTCCGTGGACCAGAATGTCGCTCGCCAGGCCGAGCCCGACGACGGCATCAACATGGGGCTGTTTTCCTACCCCATACTCATGGCGGCCGATATCCTGATGTTCAACGCGCACAAGGTGCCGGTGGGTCGCGACCAGATCCAGCATCTGGAAATGACGCGCGACATCGCAAGCCGTTTCAATCACCTGTATGGAAAGGGCAGCGACTTCTTCGTCCTGCCCGAAGCGCAGATCGACGAAGAAGTGGCGACGCTGCCCGGGCTGGATGGACGCAAGATGTCCAAGAGCTACGACAACACCATTCCTTTATTCGAGGGAGGCGCCAAGGCGCTGCGCTCGGCAGTCATGCGCATCGTGACGGACTCACGCGAGCCGGGCGAACCCAAGGACGCGGAGGGTTCTCACCTGTACGCGCTGTACCGTGCGTTCGCGACTCCTTCGGAAAGCAGCCAGTTCCGCAAACAGCTCGAAGAAGGCATGGGCTGGGGGGACGCGAAGTCCTTGCTGTGCGAGCGCATCGAACAGGAAATAGGCCCCATGCGCGACCGCTACGCCGACCTGATGGCGCATCCGGAACGCATCGAAGAGATCCTGCAGGCCGGGGCCGAGAAGGCAAGGCGCTTGTCCGAGCCCTTCATGGCGACGCTGCGCGAAGCAGTCGGCCTGCGCGGCAGCGCGGGCGCGGCACGGGCGGCAGAAGGCAAGAAGGCGTCGGGCAAGCGCGCGCGGCTGGTCAGCTTCCGAGACGACGGCAACCTTTTCCGCTTTCGCTTGCTGGCGGCGGACGGGCAGGAGCTCTTTCTGTCCGAAGCCTTCAGCGATCCCAAGGCGGCGGGGGCGGCGATCAAATCCTTGCAAAGCGTTGGCCTCGACGGCATCGCGTCGCGCCAGGACGACGATATGGTCCTGGCGATCGACGGCGCCGTCATTGCGCGTTTCGACGCCGCCAAGCACGACGCCGTCGCCGAAGCCTTGCTTACGCTGCAGGACTGACAGGCGTGGGGTCCGACCCCGTACGGGGTCGGACCCCTTGAATTTCACACGCTGGGGTCAGACCCCTTGAACTTAGCATGCCGGGGTCAGACCCCGAATGGGGTCTGACCCCATGGGTCTCATAAACAGCGTGCCGCGTGCAGCTCCAATTCCCGGCAAAGATCCAAAGTCCGGTCCACCGTTGCGCGGTGGACCAATATGACCTGGAAGTCATTGGTATAGCTTTCGCCGAATTCGATCAGGCAGTACTTGTCGTGGTGGCGCAGCAGCTGCTCGTCCACCCACTGATAGAAATCGGGTATGGATTGGAAGTCGTTGTCGTCGTAGGGATACTCAGGCAGGGCGGGGTGTTCGAAGGCATCGACGACTTGCTCATAGAGCTCATCCACGGTGTCCGCCACGGCGAAATAGTCTTCGAGCTCGACAAAAAGAACGAAAGCGATCACACCGGCCGGATCGTACTGCGCGACTTTCGCGGCATCCGCCCCGTAGAATTCGCGCAGGGTCTTCGGGGCGTCGCGGCGCGCCGCGACGCAAGCCTGGACGATGCGCTGGGTTTCGTGTTCATCCAGGTCGCCGCAACTGAGCAGGCCTATCAGTGTGCCAAGCTTGTTTTCGTATTCCTCGGTGGGCTCGGTCATGGCTTATTTCCTGAGCTTGGCAAAGGCGGCGGCCATCGCGCCCATGCCGCCGGCCGGTTGGGCGGTGCGCGCCGGCGAGCCTCCGTTGCCGCGGCGTCTGTTTCCGCCTCCGGAATTTCTTTCGTCGACCGCGCCGCGCCGCAGGGGTGCGGCATCATCGTTCAAGCGCATGGTCAGCCCGATGCGCTTGCGCGCCGGATCGACTTCCTGAACCTTGACCTTTACCGTTTGCCCCACGCGCACGACGTCGCGCGGATCCTTGACGAAGGTTTCTGACAGCGCGGAAATATGCACCAGGCCGTCCTGGTGCACGCCGATATCGATGAAGGCGCCGAAATTGGCGACATTGGTGACGACGCCTTCCAGGATCATCCCGGGATGCAGATCGTTCAGCGTATTGACGCCTTCCATGAACTGCGCGGTCTTGAATTCGGGACGCGGATCGCGGCCGGGTTTTTCCAGCTCCTGGAAGATGTCCTTGACCGTGGGCAGGCCGAACCGGTCGTCGGTGAACTCGGAGGGCGAGACGCCTTTCAGCGCGCCCTGGCGTCCCATGACCTCGCTTGCCTTCGCCGTGATCCTTGACAGGATGCGCTCGACCACCGGATAGGCCTCCGGGTGGACGGCGGATGCGTCCAGCGGATTGTCGCCGCTCGGAATCCTAAGGAAGCCTGCCGCCTGTTCAAAGGCCTTGTCGCCGAAGCGCGGAACTTTGAGCAGGGCCTTGCGATTGGGGAAGGCACCGTTGCTGTCCCGCCAGGCGACGATGTTCTTGGCAAGCAGGGAGTTCAGGCCGGAGACGCGGGTCAGCAAGGGTGCCGACGCGGTGTTGACGTCCACGCCCACCGCGTTCACGCAGTCCTCGACGACCGCGTCCAGCGAGCGGGCCAGTTCGCGCTGGTTGACGTCATGCTGATATTGTCCGACGCCTATGGCCTTGGGCTCGATCTTGACGAGTTCGGCGAGCGGGTCCTGAAGACGGCGGGCGATGGACACCGCGCCGCGCAGGCTGACGTCCAGTCCAGGAAATTCGAGGGCGGCGAGTTCGGAGGCGGAATACACCGACGCACCGGCTTCGGACACCACGATGCGGGTGAGCTTGATGTCTTTGAATTTTTCCTGCATGTCGGTTACCAGCTTCTCGGTTTCCCGGGAGGCGGTGCCGTTGCCGATGGCGATGAGCTCGGCCTTGTGGCGGGCGGCCAGGGCCGCCAGCGTGTTGATGCTGCCTTCGCGGTCGCGGCGGGGTTCGAAGGGATAGATGGTCGTCGTGTCCAGCAGCTTGCCCGTAGCGTCGATGATGGCGACCTTGACGCCCGTGCGGATGCCCGGATCCAGGCCGATGACGCATTTCGGGCCTGCCGGCGCGGCGAGCAGCAGATCCTTGAGATTGGCGGCGAACACCCGTATGGCTTCCTGCTCGGCGGCGTCGCGCAGGCGGCCGATCAGTTCGGATTCGAACGCAGTCAGCAGCTTCACGCGCCAGGTCCAGCGGCAGACCTCGCCCAGCCAGCGGCCGCGCGGGCCGGCGTCCGCCGAGAAGTCCGCGCCCATGCGCAGAAAATCGGCGATCCGCGCGACGCAGGGGTGGGGCGTTTGCGCTTCCAGTTCCGGATCCAGGCCCAGACGGATGTCCAGCACCCCTTGCTGTCGGCCGCGCAACAGCGCCAGGATGCGGTGCGAAGGAAGGGAGCGCAAGGTTTCGCTGAAATCGAACCAGTCGCGGAAATTGTCGCCCTCGGATTCCTTGCCTTCCACCACTTTGGAGTACAGCAGGCCTGTGCTCCAGAGATGTTCGCGCAGGTTCTCGAGCAGGTCGGCGTTTTCGGCGTAGCGTTCCGCAAGAATGTCGCGAGCGCCGTCGAGCGCCGACTTGGCGTCGTTGATGGATGCCTCGGGATTGAGGTAGCCGTTCGCGAGCAGGGCGGGATCGCATTGCGCATCCGCCAGAATCGCGTCGGCCAAGGGCTCGAGGCCGGCCTCCCGGGCGATCTGGGCACGCGTGCGGCGCTTGGGCTTGTAGGGTGCGTACAGGTCTTCCAGCCGCTGCTTGGTGTCGGCAGTGGTGATCTCCTGTTCCAGTTCCGGCGTGAGCTTGTCTTGCTGGCGTATGGATTCCAGAATGGCGGCGCGCCGGGATTCGAGTTCACGGACGTAAAGCAGGCGCACTTCCAGATTGCGCAGCACGGTGTCGTCCAGGCCGCCGGTGACCTCTTTGCGGTAACGGGCAATGAACGGAACCGTCGCGCCGTCATCCAGCAGTTCCACCGCGGCGGCTACCTGCGCGGGACGCGCATTGAGCTCCTTGGCCAGCAAAGCCACGATACGGGCGGTGTCTGTGGAGTCGGCAGGCGCGCCCGCCCGGGCTTGAACAGAAGAGTCAGTCATCGATGAGCCATAAAAACATGAATTACGCGGCGCATTTTGCCATACTGGCCCGCAAGGCGGAAACATAGGCGGGTATGATCTTGTCTGGCGATGCGTCCAGGACTGCATACTTTACCTCTTTGCCGTGCGTTGCATGCCGGTGCCCTTTCATATTTACGTTTTGATGCTTTTGCAAGAACTCTCCGATATTTTCTCCCCCGAAGGCCCGCTGGCGCAGGCGGAGCCGGGCTATCGTCCTCGGCTGGCGCAGCAGGAGCTCGCCCAGGCCATCCAGGAAACCTTGCAAAACCATTCGACGCTGATCGCCGAGGCCGGCACGGGCACCGGCAAGACATGGGCCTATCTCGTTCCCGCCTTCCTCAGCGGCAGCAAGGTGCTGGTCTCCACCGGCACCCGTACGCTGCAGGACCAATTGTTCCGCCGCGATCTGCCCCGCTTGCGCAAGGCGCTGGGCCTGCCCATCACGGTGGCGCTGCTCAAGGGCAGGGGGAATTACGTCTGTCACTACCACCTGGAGCGTCTGTCCGGAGACGACCGCGGCCTGCGCTCGCGCGCGGAAATAAGCCAGTTGCGCCACATACAGGTATTCGCCCAGCAGTCCAGTCATGGCGACAAGAGCGATCTTGCGCAGGTGCCCGAGGACGCCGACATCTGGGGCCGGGTGACGTCCACGCGCGAGAACTGCCTGGGACAGGAGTGTCCGCACGTGCGCGACTGTTTCGTCCTGAAAGCCAGGCGGCAGGCGCAGGACGCGGATCTGGTGGTGGTGAACCATGCCCTGTTCATGGCCGACCTCGCGCTGCGGGAAGAGGGCATCACCGAGCTTCTCCCCACGGTCGAGATGGTGGTGTTCGATGAAGCGCATCAGTTGCCCGATATTGCCACCCGCTTCCTGGGTACCAGTGTTTCTTCCCATCAATTGCTCGACCTCGCGCGCGCCACCGAGGCGGCGGGCCTGGCGCATGCGCGCGAAGCCACCAACTGGAGCGAGGCCGGCAAGCAGATCGAGCAGGCGGCGCGCTCGTTGCGCCTGGCCGCCGCCGGCGTCGAGAACATGCCGGGGCGCAAGGCCACATTCCAGACCATACCCGATCCGGAGACGTTCGACACGGCGCTCGATGACCTGCTGAGCGTATTGGACAAGAGCACCAGGCTTCTTGACGTGGTGAGCGAAAAACACCCCGACCTGGCGGCCGCCGCCAAGACCTGCATGGATCTGCGCGCCAAGCTTTTTCAATGGAGCCAGCCCGATCGACAGGGCCGGAATGCCTTGAAGCCGGCGGTCTCGGCGGAGGACGGGCCGGCGGTGCAAGAGGCCGCGGCGGTGAGATGGGTGGAGCAAAGTCAGCATCACATGCGGCTGCACAGCGCGCCACTGTCGGTGTCGCGTATCTTCTCCCGCTTCCGAGGCAAGGACCAGGCGTGGGTGCTTACGTCGGCGACCTTGTCCGTCAATGGCGACTTCGGCCATTTCCTCAGGCAACTGGGACTGTGGGATGCCACTACCCTGCGGTGGGAGTCACCGTTCAATTATCCCGAGCAAGGGCTGTTGTATGTGCCCAAGAATCTTCCGCTGCCCAGCGAGCATGGTTTCAATGAGCGTTTCGTCGATACGCTGATGCCTTTGATCAAGGCGTCGACGGGCGGCGTCCTGGTGCTGTGCACGACGCTGCGCGCCGTCGAGCGCATAGCCGAGCTTTTCGAAGAGCGTTTCGATGACGAGGGCGTGGAACGGGTCTTGTTGCGCCAGGGGGAAAGCTCGCGGCGCGTGCTGCTCGAGCGCTTCCGCTCCGAGGGGGATGCCGTGCTGGTCGGCAGCGCGAGCTTCTGGGAAGGCATCGATGTTCCCGGCGATGCCTTGACGCTGGTCGCGATCGACAAGCTGCCTTTTGCGCCGCCCGATGATCCCGTCCTGGAAGCGCGATTGAATCTATGCAGGAACGAAGGGGGAAACCCCTTCATGGAATATCAGCTTCCGGAGGCGGCCATCGCGCTGAAGCAGGGTGCGGGCCGGCTGATCCGCTCGGAAGCGGATTGGGGCGTGCTCATGGTAGGTGACCGCCGCATGGTGGAAAAACCCTATGGCAAGCTCTTGTGGCGCGGGCTGCCGCCCTTTGCCCGTACGCGGGAAGCGGGACCCGCATTGGCCTTTTTGCAGAAGAAACAGGCTGGGGTCAGACCCCGTACGGGGTCTGACCCCCATGCGGTTCAAGAAAGTGGGGCCAGACCCCATGCGGGGTCCGACCCCCAGGCAGTTCAAGGATGAGGGGTCAGACCCCATGCGGGGTCCGACCCCCAGGTTGTTCAAGGATATGGGGTCAGAACCCGTACGGGGTCTGACCCCGGCCCCGAATCAGAACCAGTTGATGGGGTTCCAGCGGCTGCCACGCGGCTCGTCCAGCCCTTGCTCGTAGTACTTGCTGTTGGGGAAGTTGAGATCCAGCACGCGCTTGGCATCGTCCCGCAGGTCGGTCAGGCCGAGCTTGTCGTACGACAGGTACATGATGTAGAGCGCTTTCTCGGCGATGGGCACGCCTTCGAAGTCGGTGATGACGGTCTGTGCGCGGTTGGCCGCTGCCACATAGGCGTCGCGCTCGTAGTAGTACTGGGCGACGTGGACTTCGTTGCGGGCGATCGTGTCGACCAGCCAGGTCAGGCGCTTTTTCGCGTCGGCGGCGTAGCGGCTGTCGGGATAGCGCTTGACGAGCTCGTTGAAGGATTCATACGACTCGCGCAAGCCTTTCGGGTCGCGTTCGCTGGGATCCTGCTGCGTGATGTTCGAGAAGGCCGCGCTGGGAGGCGTGAAGGTGATGAGGCCTTTCAGGTAGAGCATGTAGTCGGTACCCGGGTGGTTCGGGTACTGTTGCTGGAAGCGGTCGATGGCGGCCAAAGCCTGTTCGGGTTCTTCGTCCTTCCAGTTGACATAGGCCTGATCGATGAGCGCTTGCTGCGCATAGCCGCCAAACGGATATCGGGCCTCGAGCGTTTCGAGCCGCGCGCGGGCGTTGCTCCAGCTGCCTGCGCTCATTTCCTCTCGGGCGTCCTGGTACAGGCGCTCTGCGCTCCAGCCGGCGGTTTTGTCCGGCTCGGCTTTCATGGTCCCGCAGCCGGCGACGAACGCGACGATCACGAGTGCAAGCGCGGCCCGATTCAGGCGCGCCAGTCCGGGAAAGCGAGAGAGATTGAGATCTGTTCGGGTCACAAAAGCATCCTTGGTGTTAGCATTGCAGGCTGATTATATGATTTGTCGCCATGCCTGACACAGATATAGACAAAGAAAGTTTCACGGCGGGCGCCCCGCTGGAGTTCCGCCTGCCCGTCGACGCCGTGCAGGAACGCCTGGACAAAGCGCTGGCCCGTCTCATTCCCGAGCATTCCCGCAGCCGCCTGCAGGCATGGATAGAAGAAGGGCATGTGCTCGTCAATGGGCGGCCCGGCAAGGTCAAGCAGGCCGTGCATCCGGGCGATGAGCTGATCGTCTGGGAACAGCAGCCGCCCGAGTCGCAGGCGTTCGCGCCGGAAGACGTCGAGTTCGCCGTGGTGGCCGATTCCCCCGACTGGATCGTGGTCAACAAGCCGGCGGGCCTGGTAACGCACCCTGGTGCGGGCAACTGGAGCGGCACGCTGCTGAACGGCTTGCTGTACCGTTATCCGGAGCTTGCACAGGTTGCGCGGGCCGGCATCGTGCATCGCCTGGACAAAGACACGTCGGGCCTGCTGGTCGTCGCAAGGCACGAGAAGGCACAGACGCATCTCATCAGGCAATTGCAGGCGCGTACCGTAAGCCGGCAATACGTCGCGCTGGTGCATGGCCGCATGGGAAGGGCGGGCACCGTTGATCGCGCCATCGGCCGCGACCCCAGGGTGCCGGTGCGTATGGCCGTCGAGCCGGCCATTGCCGTCAAGCCTGCGATCACGCATTACGAACCGCTGCGCATGGGTGTGGCCGACGGCGACTTCGGCGTGTGCGGAGTGGCTTGCCGGCTCGAGACCGGGCGCACGCACCAGATCCGCGTCCATATGGCAAGCCTTGGTCATCCTCTTGTAGGAGACTTGCTGTATGGTGGCAAGCAGATCGCGGGCGCCCAGCGTCAGTTGCTGCATGCGCGGGCACTGGCTTTCGATGATTTTTCAGATGGCGGGCGCAAGGCTTTCGAAGCGGAACTCGCCCATGACTTCGCGGCGGTTCTGGAAAGGGTGCAATGGGAAGACTGAGCGGTAATGAAACGTTTGGCTCGGTGTCGGGCCTTCCTTGGGACGGTGTGGCGTACTTCAGCACGCAGCGCCATGGCGGATCGAGTCGCGGACGCTGGGCTTCCTTCAATCTTGGCCTGCATGCGGGCGATGACGAACGCGACGTGCGGGCGAACCGCGATCTATTGCGTAGCACGCTGCCTTCGGAGCCGGTGTGGCTGAAGCAGGTGCACGGCACCGAGGTCCTGGATGCGGACGCATTCCCGCAAGCGGCATCGCAGAATGCGCCGGTGGCCGACGCGGCGGTCACCACGATGCCCGGCCGCGTGCTGGCCATCATGACGGCCGACTGCCTGCCGGTGGTATTGGCTACGGTCGACGGCACGGTGCTGGCGGCCGCTCATGCCGGCTGGCGTGGACTGGCCGGCGGCATACTCGAAAAGACGGTGGCGGCGCTCCGCGTCAAGGCAGGCCAGGAGCGGTCCGATGCCTCGCACATCCGGGCATGGGTAGGTCCGGCGATCAGCCAGGCGCACTTCGAAGTGGGGCCGGACGTCTTCGATGCCTTCACGGCCGGCGACGCCGCGGCGCGCATGTTCTTCGCCGAAAAAATCCCGCAGCGGAAATGGCATGCCGACCTGGCGGGGCTGGCCCGTCATCGGCTGTTCCAGGCAGGGGTGGACACCATCGAACTCAGCGGCCACTGCACCTTCGCGCGCGAAGATCTGTACTACTCCTATCGCCGCGATCCGCATACCGGCCGCATGGCCACGCTTGCCTGGATCAAGCCGCAAAACACTTGATCTTCAAGGGTTTGCAAGGTGTAGCGACTTACCCTGATTGACAGGGTTTCAATTGGCCTCCACCATAGTTTGAACGCATCGATATCCATACAAGCAAGGTGTCCCGTGAGTGCTCCGTTCATATCCAAGTGGCCTGTTCCGCCCTGCGTTGCGCCGGAAAAACTGGCGGCAATTCAGGCGGAGTTCTCGCGCGAATGGCTGCAGATGGCCGCCAGTGCGCAGCAGGGCAAGCTGGCGCCTTTGTCCGACCGCCGCTTCAATGCGCCGGCCTGGTCGGGCAGCCCCGTCAGTCTGCTCATGGCGCATGCCTATCTGCTTTCGGCCAAGGCCATGAATCAAATGGTCGACGCGGCCGACATCCCCGAACCCGTGCGCAACCGCCTGCGCTTTTCGGTCATGCAATGGACGGAAGCCCTGTCGCCCGCAAATTTTCTTGCCACCAATCCCGATGTCCAGCAGGCGCTCATCGAAAGCCATGGCCAGACACTCAGCCAGGGCATGCAGAACCTGCTCGAAGACCTGCAAAAAGGCCGCATATCACAAACCGACGAATCCCGGTTCGAACTTGGCGCCAACGTGGCCACCAGCAAGGGTGCGGTCGTGTTCCAGAACCGGCTCGTCCAGCTCATCCAATACGCGCCTCTTACCGCCACCGTGCACAAGAAGCCGTTGCTCATCGTTCCTCCGTGCATCAACAAGTACTACATCCTCGACCTCCAACCCGAGAACTCCTTCGTCCGGTACGCGGTCGAACAAGGCTTTACGGTGTTCATGGTGTCGTGGCGGAATCCGCTTCCTCTTGAAGACGACGGCATCGATGCACTGGGCTGGGGCGATTACCTGCAAGAAGGCGTGCTGGCGTCCATCGATGCCGTCTGCGACATTACGCGCCAGAAGCAGATCAACGCGCTGGGGTTCTGCGTTGGCGGCACGCTGCTCGCCTCGGCGCTCGCGCTGGCGCACGCACAAGGCAAGCGCCCCGTAAGCGGTCTTACGCTGCTCACCACTTTGCTCGACTTCAACGATACCGGCGTTCTCGATGTGTTCGTCGATGAGCTGCACGCCAGCTTGCGCGAAAGCCAGATCGGGCAGGGCGGCCTGATGACGGCGCGGGAACTGGGCACCACTTTCTCGTTCCTCCGGCCCGGGGAGCTGGTCTGGAATTACGTGGTGGGCAACTACCTCAAGGGAAAAGCGCCGCCGGCATTCGACCTGCTGTACTGGAATGCCGACGGCACCAATCTGCCGGGTCCGTTCTTCACCTGGTATTTTCGCAATACCTACCTGGAAAACAATTTGAAGGTGCCCGGCCGCCTGCATATCGGCGGCCATCCCATCGACCTCACCACGCTCGACATGCCGGCGTATATCTACGGCTCGCGCGAAGACCATATCGTTCCGTGGCGGTCCGCCTACGCAAGCGCCAGTATCCTGCGCGGTCCGGCGCGGTTCGTCCTGGGTGCGTCCGGCCATATCGCGGGGGTGATCAATCCGCCCAGCAAGCAGCGCCGCAGCTACTGGAAGCTGGATGCCGAATCGCCACCCGCTGGCTTGCCGGCCGAGCCCGATGCATGGTTTGGCGGCGCCTCGGAACACCCGGGAAGCTGGTGGCCGGACTGGGCCGCGTGGCAAGCCGCGCATGCGGGACCCAAGGTCCGAGCCGGCAAGAGCCTGGGCAATGCGCGCCATGTCCCGCTTGAAGAAGCCCCTGGCAGCTATGTCAAGGCAAGGGCCGTGTAGTCTGATTTTTTAGGAGAACAATATGAGCGGAAAATTAGCTTATGTGACGGGTGGAATGGGGGGCATAGGCACCAGTATTTGCCAACGGCTCGCCAAGGAAGGTTTTACCGTCGTGGCGGGCTGCGGGCCCAGCCGGAACCACAAGCAATGGATCGACGAACAGTCGGCGCTGGGGTATCAGTTCCATGCATCGGTGGGCAACGTTGCCGATTGGGAATCCACCGCTCAAGCGTTTGCGCAGGTGCGCGAAAAGCACGGTCCCGTCGATGTGCTGGTGAATAATGCCGGCATCACGCGCGACGGCCTGTTCCGCAAAATGAGCCAGGAAGACTGGCGCGCCGTGATCGACACCAACCTCAACAGCCTGTTCAACGTCACCAAGCAGGTCATCGAGGACATGGTCGACCGCCAATGGGGGCGCATCATCAACATCAGTTCGGTCAACGGCCAGAAAGGGCAGTTCGGCCAGACCAACTACTCCACCGCCAAGGCCGGCATCCACGGCTTCACGATGGCGCTCGCCCAAGAGGTCGCCAGCAAGGGTGTTACCGTGAACACGGTGTCGCCCGGCTACATCGGCACCGACATGGTTCGCGCCATGCGCCCCGATGTCCTAGAAAAAATCGTGGCCACGATACCGGTCAAGCGCCTCGGAGGCCCCGAGGAAATCGGCTCCATGGTCGCATGGCTGGCATCTGATGATTCCGGCTTTGCGACGGGTGCGGACTTCTCGCTGAACGGCGGATTGCATATGGGGTAAGTACCTGCTTTCACTGCGGCTGCAACGCAGTGCATTCCGAATCGACTACTCCTCTTTCGCTTTTCGTATTTTGGCCATCGTCATGACGCAATCTCAAGCTAGCAGCCCCACTCGCCTGATCAAGAAGTATCCCAACAGGCGCCTGTACGACACGCAGACCAGCGCTTACATTACCTTGGCTGATGTCAAGCAACTCGTGCTCGATTGCGAAAACTTCCAGGTCGTGGATGCCAAGTCGGGCGAAGACCTGACGCGCAGCATCCTTCTTCAAATCATTCTCGAAGAAGAGAGCGATGGCATGCCCATGTTCTCGGCAACGGCGCTGTCGCAGATCATCCGTTTCTATGGCCATGCCATGCAGGGCGTGATGGGCTCCTTCCTGGAAAAGAACATCCAGGCCTTCATGGATGTCCAGGACCGCATCGCGGAACAATCCAAAGGCCTGTACGGCAATCAGTTCGGCCCCGAAGCCTGGGCGCAATTCATGAACGTCCAGGCGCCGGTGCTGCAAAACATGATGAGCAACTACGTGGATCAAAGCAAGAATCTGTTCGTGCAAATGCAGGACCAGATGCAGGACCAGACCCGCAACATGTTTTCCGTGTTTCCGTTTGCACCCAATCCGCCGAAAGACAATAAAAAATAGAGGGTCAACCCCGTATAGGGTCAGACCCCGTACGGGGTCTGACCCTTTTCCCTCCCGGCCTGGGGTCAGACCTCGTAGGGGGGGCTGACCCTTTCCCTTTCCGTCCCTGGGGTCAGACCCCATGCGGGGTCTGACCCCTCAGGTCTGATCCCTCACGCCTTCCGGTACGGGCTGTGATCCCGCAATTCGTCCGCGTACGCGCGCACCGCCGGGGTTTCGCGGTCCAGGTAGTCCTGGATCGCGTCCGCATACCGTTGGTCCGCGATCCAGTGCGCCGAGCACGTCTCCACCGGCAGCAGCCCGCGCGCCAGCTTGTGTTCGCCCTGGGCGCCGCCCTGAAAGACTGAAAGCCCCTCCTGGACGCAATAAGCGATGCCCTGCATATAACAGGTCTCGAAATGCAGGCCCGGCACGTAGCGGACACTGCCCCAGTAGCGGCCATACAGAGTCCGATCGTCGCGCAGGTTCAATGCGGCCGCGATGGGTTCATCTCCTTGCAACGCCATCACGATCACGATGCTGTCCGCCATCTCCGAACGGAGCCTGAAGAAGAAGTCGCTGTTCAGATAAGGCAGATGGCCGTGTTCGAGATATGTCTGGTGATAGCAGCGATAGAAGAAGCGAAGACTGTCGTCGTCGATGCCGTCGCCGCTGAGGAAGCGGAACCGCACGCCGGCGGCGTCCGACTTCTTCCTATCTTGCCTGATCTTTTTGCGGTTCTTCTGGTTCAGGCTCATGAGGAAGTCTTCCATGCTTGCATAGCCCTGGTTGAACCAGTGGAACTGCACGCCGTGCCGGAACATGAACCCTGCCTCCGCGAACGCTTTGCAGTCTTCCCCTGATGGAAACAGCACATGCAAGGACGAAATGCCGTTCACGCGGCAGAATTCGATGGCGCCGCGTGCCAACGCGACTCGCGCTTCATGCGTGCGTGCCAGAATGCGCGGACCGGGAACAGGGGTGAAAGGAATGGCGCAGAGCAGCTTGGGGTAATAGCGCAGCCCATGGCGCTCGAAGGCTTCCGCCCAGGCGTGGTCGAAGACATATTCACCGCGGGAATGCGCCTTGAGATACAGCGGCATGGCGCCGGACAGCTCGGACCCTTCATGCAACAGCAGGAAGTGGGGCGTCCAGCCGGTGCGCGAAGACGCGCAACCGGTTTCGTCCAGTGCAAGCAGGAAACGATGGCGAAGAAAAGGCTGTTCGCCTGCAAGGCGGTCCCATTGTTCGGCGTTAATATCTTGGAGTGGGGATAGGCTGAGGCTTGGAGACAAGGCGCTTTTGACGGTTCGGTCGTTTTGCTGATGGAGCTTCGGGCCAGTGTAACGCAGGGCAGGGCCTGTGAATACTTGGAAGGATGGGCATGGCAGGCAAGATACCGGTGACGGTGCTTTCGGGATTCCTCGGCAGCGGCAAGACGACGTTGCTGAATCGTTATCTGCGCGAACAGCCCGAAGACGCTTCATCGACCATGGTGCTGATCAACGAGGTTGGAGCAATCGGACTGGACCACAGGCGCGTCAGGCACCTGAGCGACAAGGTGGTGCTGCTGGAGTCGGGCTGCCTGTGCTGCACGGTCCAGGGCGAGCTGGTGGACACCTTGCGCGAACTGTTTCTGCAGGCCTTGCGCAGGGCCATTCCGCCTTTTTCGCGCATGATCATCGAGACCACCGGTATCGCCGACCCGGCTCCTGTCCGCTATACCTTGCAGTATGAGCGCTTCCTCCAGGAGCGGTATGCCTATGCGGGTTGCCTGGTGGTCGTGGATGCCTTGCACGGCATGCGGCATCTGCGCGAACGCAGGGAGGCGGTTCAGCAGGTCGTGCTGGCCGACGCCCTGGCATTGAGCAAAACGGACCTTGCCTCGGAGGATGACCGGAAGGCGCTGCAATCCGCCTTGGCCGGACTGAATCCTTCGGTTCCCTTGCATGTATTGTCGGAAGGGCAAAGAACCGTCGACGTCTTCGGCGAGGTGGAGCGGCGCAGCGGCAGGAAGCAGCCGGCTTCCGGATTTCGTTTCGGGGCCGGCCCGGCTTCCCGTGGTCATGCAAATGCCCATGGCATGCTTGATGTGATGGCGCTGGAATGGCAGGTTCCACAATTGCGATCCGCCGCCACCAAAGCGCTGGAAGACGCCATGGCATATGCCGGCGCGGACATGCTGCGCATCAAGGGATCGTTTCGCTTCACCGGCTCCGCAGGCCGCTGGTCGGTACAGGGTGTGCATCGGGTCCTGTATCCCATGGAGCCGGAAACCGCGAGGGAAGGGGAAAGTCTGGGCGGCGACGGATGCGCGCTGGTGCTGATCTTCCATCGCCGCAAGGATGATGCCCAGGCGGAGCTTCTTGAGCTCATCGGGCGGCACTTGCCCGGAGCCAGTCAACGCTGAAGGCTGGCGCCTGCCGGCCTGCTATTGTCGCCTGAAGACAACTTGGCGCAATGAAGGCTTGCGCAGATGCTGCGCAGATGGTGTAATGTTTGCATTATCGCCTCCCAGGCTGGGTGTCTTGCTGCATGGGCCCTTATGTTTTGCGGGCTTTTTGCCGGGTCCATACCTTGAATCAAGCAACATGCATCCCAAAGGCCTGCGGGCCACGGCTCGTGATGAATCCTTTCTCCGGCCATCGCAATATAAACGAATAATTTTTAAGCAGGCGTCTTCCGCGTGCGCCAAGTGCCCGTCATCAGGCGGCGCGGCTTGGCATGGCGCGAGGTCCTGAACCACGATATTCCACCGTAGCGCCCTGCGGGGCTCGGCATGATCCAGCGCCAGCCATGCTCGCAGCTGGCACGCTACGCCATGAAATAGGAATAATGGCTTATATCCCGATCAAAGCCGGCATGCCGGCACCTCGAAATGCTACGCGAAAATTCGCCGCAGCTGTATCGCCGCGCACGACCAATGCCGGACTTGTCCATGCCGGAATTGTCGATAGGGAAAATGGCGTCTGCGGCCAGGCGGCGGGGCTACGATCGCATGAATGCGCAGCGCAGCCCGTTGTGAAGGCAAAGGCAGCATCCGTAGCCGGATTCTTGATGCAAGGATTTTGCGTGCCCGCTTTTGGCGTGTTTGTGGCATTTGCGGTGCTTGTGGCATTCGGGCCGTTTATGACATTCGGGCCGTTTATGACATTCGGGCCGTTTATGACATTCGGGCCGTTTGCAGTGCAGGCGGCGGCACAAATAAAAATGGGTCAAATGCATGAAGCAAATGACCCATTTCGAATACTGGTTGCGGGGACAGGATTTGAACCTGTGACCTTCGGGTTATGAGCCCGACGAGCTGCCAGACTGCTCCACCCCGCGTCTGAAGAGTTAAATATTAACCCATACCTTTGATTCATGCAAGCAAGGTAGTATTTCCAAGCCCTAGATGACTGAAACCGAGATCATCCGCATCCTAGAAACCGCGTTGTTGTGCGCGGATCAACCCATGAGCGTCGCAGATCTGCGAAAATTGTTCGTGGCGGAAGAAATTTCCCCAGAGGCGCTGCGGGATCATCTATCGACATTGCAGGCAAGCTGGAGCGATAAAGGCCTGGAACTGGTGAACCTTTCCAGCGGCTGGCGCTTCCAGAGCCGGCCCGAAATGCAGCGCTACCTTTCCCGGCTCAGCCCCGAGAAACCCCCGAAATACTCGCGCGCCGTGCTTGAGACGCTAGCCATCATTGCCTGGCGCCAGCCGGTCACCAGGGGCGATATCGAAGACATACGCGGCGTCACGGTGTCGTCGCAAATCGTCCGCACCCTGGAGGATCGCGGCTGGATCGAAGTGCTGGGCCATCGGGATGCGCCGGGCAGGCCGGCATTGCTGGGCACTACGCGCCAGTTCCTGGATGACCTGGGCCTGAAGGCTCTGGACGAGCTGCCCGATCTCGAACCGCAGGATGCCTCCATCGCGTTGGCGGGCCTGGATCTGGAGCTCGTTCCCGACGAGGCCGCAGACGATGGCGCCGATCAGGCGAAGCAAGAACAGACAGAACACGCAGGCGCCGCGGAAGCGGCGTCCGAGCACACAGATATGGATATGGAAACGGAGTACCTAAAAGAAAATGACTGACATCAATGAGTCCTACGACGGCGCCTCGCCGGTCGACGCGCCCGCGGCGTCCGAGGCCCCTGACGATTCAACCCAGGCTGCGGCCCCTCGTGGGCGCGGCCGCAAGCTCAGGACCCCATTCAGGCGCCGCCGCGGCGACGCCCAGGCGGAATCGAGCGAGCCGGCCGGCGAGGCGGCCCCCGGCATTGAAAAGCCGGCCGAAGCCGAGGCCGTAGCTGCGAAGCCGGCCCGTGCGCCGCGCCGGCGCAAGCCGGCCGCCGCCGATGCGCCCGCGCAGCCTGGCCCCGATGCCGCCGAAGCGCCGGCCCGGCCGCGCGGCCGAGGATCCAAACGGGTCGCCGATACCGGGGAATCCGAAAAAGAAACCGAACAGGCGCTCTCTTACCTGGACACCGCTGCTCCGATTTCCCAGCGGCTGGGCAAATACCTGAGCAGCGATGCAATCATGCCCAAGCTGCACAAGGTGCTTGCCGACGCGGGCGTGGGATCGCGTCGGGAAATGGAAGAGCTGATCGTGGCAGGGCGTGTTTCGGTCAACGGTGAGCCGGCGCATATCGGGCAAAGGGTAGGCGCGAACGACCAGGTGCGTGTCAACGGTCGCCTTGTGACCCGTCCGAATGCCAAGAAGCCGCCGCGTATCATTCTGTATCACAAGCCGGTCGGCGAAATCGTCAGCCACGACGATCCCGAGGGCCGCGCCACGGTATTCGCCCGACTGCCCAAGATGCGTGTCGGAAAATGGCTGTCGGTGGGGCGGCTCGACCTGAATACCGAAGGCCTGCTGATTCTGACGACGTCCGGAGATCTCGCCAATCGCTTGATGCACCCTCGTTATGGCGCCGAGCGCGAGTACGCCGTGCGGGTGCTGGGCGAGCTGGGCGACGAGCAGCAGTCCCGTCTGCTGAAGGGCATAGAGCTGGAAGACGGGGTGGCTCAGTTCGGGTCACTGGAGTACCTGGGCGGCGAGGGCAGCAATCGCTGGTACCGCGTCACCCTGACCGAAGGGCGCAACCGCGAGGTGCGCCGGATGTTCGAAGCGGCGGGCGTCACCGTCAGCCGGCTGATCCGCACGCGTTTCGGCGAGGTCGTGCTTCCGCGCAATCTGCGCCGCGGACGCTGGGAAGAGCTCGACAGCACGCTCGTCTCGGCGCTCATGGTTCAGCTCGGCTTGCTGCGCGACGATGACGGCGACGGCCGCGGCAATCGCCGCGAGCGGCAACCCGCCTCCCACGACAGCGCATTGCCGCCCGGCTTCGGCACATTGGAACGCAATGGCATGAACGGCGCCAAGGTCAGCAGGCGAGGCAAGCTCTCCGGCGGCCGGCCGACACGGGGCTCGGCGCTCGAAACCTATCCTTCCGATCCGTACGGAACCGGCCTCATGTTCAGCGGCGGCTTGCCCAATGGGCATCCCACCGGCAATGGGGCGGGTGCCCGAAACGGCAAGGGCACGGGCAAGGGCAAGAAGGGCGGCCCCAAGGCCGCCGGCGAGGGGGCCGCGGCCTCCGAAAACCGCCGCCGCGGCCCGGGCGCGCGTTCGGGCAAGCCCGGCGGCGCGGCGCCCAAGGCGGGTGGAGGCCGTGGCGAAGGCAAGGCGCGCTCCGGCAAGACGGGCGGGCGCGGCAAGGCGGGATCGCCCGGCGGAGACGACTGGCAGCCACGCGGTGCGTCGGCCCATGAGTCGCAGCTGGGCGTGCTGGGCGGTCGTCGCCAGCGCTAGATATCCGGGGCTCGCGGGGCTTCAGGCCCCGCCACTGTTGCTTTTTTTATGTAAGGCCAAGACATGACAGGATTTTTTTTGTTTTTCTGTTAGAATGTAGGGCTTTACAGCTATATTGTTTTTGTCATGCTTTTGGTCATGCGGCATCGTCATGCGAACCTTGACTGACAATGGTAGCGGCACATTTTCGAATGCGTCTTTATTTTGGTGAAGTAATGGTTACGCACGGCCAAGCTTGATTGCGGCATGAAAATGCGGCGCATCGCATGCCCAGCCGTGCAATGTCATGCACCGCGGATGCGATAACAGTGGGCTGGTAGACAGCCCATTTTTTTTGGATTTTATGGCAGATATATTCGCTTTGACACAAGAGGCCCTGGCCGGTATGGATATCGAGCTTGTCGACGTGGAACGCGCGCCCCTTGGGCTGTTGCGTGTAACGATCGATCGTCCGGATGGTGTGCGAATTGAAGACTGCGAACAGGTTTCAAAACAGCTGTCGCGTGTATTCGAAGTGGAAAACATCGATTACAAGCGCCTTGAAGTGGGTTCGCCTGGGGTCGATCGGCCTTTGAGGCGCGTTGCCGACTTCATTCGTTTCGCCGGCGAGCGGGTCGAAATCAAGCTGCGCGAAGCCGTCGACAACCGCAAGGTGTTTGTCGGCACGCTTCGCGTTCCTGCCGATGCGGATGCAGCTGCGGCTTCCTCGCCTGAGTTCGGGCTCGAAATCGACGCCGACAAGAAAGACGAAACCCGCATCCTTAGCTTCACCTTCGACGACGTTGATCGTGCCAAACTGGATCCGATTCTTGATTTCAAGGGTAAAAAGCGATGAGTCGCGAAATTCTTCTATTGGTTGACGCCTTGGCGCGTGAAAAAAACGTCGCCCGCGAGGTGGTTTTTGGCGCACTTGAAGGCGCGTTGGCATCGGCCATGAAAAAGCGCTTCAAGGAAGACGCCGACATCCGTGTGACGATCGACCGCAATACCGGCGAGCACGAAGGCTATCGCCGCTGGCTGGTCGTGCCCGACGACGCCGGCCTGCAAGAACCGGATCAACAAGAGCTGTATTCCGATGCCCAGGAAATCGTTCCCGGCATCGAAGTTGGCGACTATATCGAAGAGCCCCTCGAGCCCGAAGAGTTCGGCCGCATCGGCGCGCAAGCGGCCAAGCAGGCCATCCTGCAACGGATACGCGACGCCGAGCGCGAGCAAGTGCTGAACGACTTCCTCGAGCGCGGCGAAAGCATCGTGTCGGGCACCGTGAAGCGCATGGACAAGGGCGATGCCATCATCGAGACCGGCAAGATCGAAGCCCGCCTTCCCCGTGTCGAAATGATCCCCAAGGAAAACATCCGCATCGGCGATCGTATCCGCGCCTGGGTGCTCAAGGTCGATCACGCCGCACGCGGCCAGCAGGTCATCCTGTCCCGGACGGCGCCCGACTTCATCCGCCAGCTGTTTGAGAACGAAGTACCGGAAATCGAACAAGGCCTGCTCGAGATCAAGGCGGCGGCGCGAGACCCCGGCGTGCGCGCCAAGATCGCCGTCATTGCCTACGACAAGCGTATCGATCCCATCGGCACTTGCGTCGGCATGCGCGGTTCGCGCGTCACCGCCGTCCGCAACGAGCTGGGCGGCGAACAGGTAGACATCGTGCTGTGGGCGGAAGACCCCGCCGAGTTCGTCATTGGCGCGCTGGCGCCGGCGCATGTGGAATCCATCGTGGTCGACGAAGACAAGCACGCCATGGATGTCGTGGTTGACGCCGAGAACCTCCCCAAGGCCATCGGCGCCCGCGGCCAGAACGTGCGCCTGGCCTCCGAGCTCACCGGCTGGCAGATCAACATCATGACGCCGGAAGAAAGCCAGAACCGCCAGGAAGAAGAGCGCGGCGAGCTGCGCCAGGCCTTCATCAGCAGGCTCGACGTCGACGAGGAAGTCGCCGACATCCTGATCGACGAAGGCTTCACCGGTCTGGAAGAAATCGCTTATGTGCCCATGCAGGAACTGCTCGAGATCGAAGCCTTCGACGAAGAGACCATCAACGAACTGCGCACCCGCGCGCGCAACGCCCTGCTGACGGAAGCCATTGCGCACGAAGAGCGTGTGCAGACCGTCGCGCAGGATATGCAGGAACTGGAAGGCATGACGCCCGAGTTGCTCGGCAAGCTCGCCGAAAACGAGGTCACCACGCTGGACGACCTGGCTGAACTGTCCACTGACGAACTGGCCGAGATCACCGGCTTGTCCGAAGAAGAAGCCAGCCAGATGATCATGCGCGCCCGGGCTCACTGGTTTGACGATGAAGCGTAATCCTCGAATCGAATCAGTTGGGTGTATTTATTGAAAATAGTAGTAGCAAGCAAGAGAGAGTCGAATGCCGAGTAACACCGTCGCCCAGTTCGCTGTTGAACTGAAAATGCCTGCAAACGTGCTGCTGGAGCAGCTGCGTTCGGCCGGCGTTGAACTCAAGTCGGTTGACGATGCCGTCACTGACGCGGATAAGGCGAGGCTGCTTGAGTCGTTGCGCCGCGCCCATGGCGGGAGCGAGGGCAAGAAGATCACCCTGACTCGCCGTCAGACCTCCGAAATCCGGCAGGCCGACGGCTCAGGCCGTTCGCGCACGATTCAAGTAGAGGTGCGAAAGAAGCGCACTTTCGTCAAGCGCGATACGTCCGAACTTGCCGCCGAAGCCATCAAGGCCGAAGGCGTCGACAAGGTCGAACCCGTCGTGCACGCGGCCCAGGAAGCCGCGGCCGAGCAACCCGTACTCGGCCATGACGACGCTCCCCAAACCGTGACGCCCGCTCAGCCGGAGCCCCAAGAGTCGCCCGCGTCCATCGAGCCGGCGGCTGAAACCCAGGCTCCCGCCGAGGCGGCGCCCGTAGCAGCGCCCGCACCCACAGCAGCGCCTGAAGCCGCGCCGGCTCCCGAGCCGGAAGCGCCCCAGGTGCCTGAATCGGCGCCTGCAGAGGCCCCGGCCGAAGCCGAGCCCGCGCCTGCCGGCGCCGAGCCTGTCGAAGCCTCCTCCGCAGCGGCGGAAGAAGCCGTGGTGCCGGCGCCGTCTGAACCCGCCAAGGCCGAAGCGCCCAGGCAGGAAGCTGCGCCGGCTCCCGCTGCTGAAACACCCAGCCAGCCCGCGCCGGCGGCGCAGGCACGCGCGGCCAAGCCCGCCGACCGCCCTGCAAAGGCCGTCAAGCGTGCGGTTTCCGCTTCGGCGCCTGCCGTCGATCCCGAACGCGAGCGCGCCCGCAAGGCCGCCGAGGCCGAGGCCGCGGCGCTGCGCGAGATGCTCAGCCGTCCCCGCAAGGTGCTGAAGGCACCGGAGCCCGAGGCCGGCAATTTGTCGGGCACGCTGCATAAACCCACATCCGGCAAGGGGACCAAGAAGGACGCCAAGGCCGCACCGGGAGAAGTCAAGAAGACCATCAAGGCTTCCGATGTCTCATCGTCGTGGTCCGACGACAGCGGCCGCAAGAAGCCCGCTGCGAAGACCGAAACCCAGGCGCCCGGCGCAAGCCGCGACGGTTGGCGCGCGGGCGGCAAGGCAGGCAAGGGAGCGAAGGGCAATGCCCGTGGCCGCGGCAGGAACGCCCAGCCCGAGCGCCAGGTCGCCGCGCCGGCGGAGTTCATCGCCCGCGAAGTCCATGTGCCCGAGACCATTTCCGTTGCCGATCTTGCCCACAAAATGTCGGTCAAGGCAGCCGAGGTCATCAAGCATCTCATGAAGCTGGGCCAGATGGTCACCATCAATCAGGTGCTGGACCAGGAAACCGCGATGATCGTGGTCGAAGAACTGGGCCACATCGCGATCGCCGCCAAGCTGGACGATCCCGAGGCCTTCCTCGAACAGGCCGAAGGCCCCGAGGCCCCGGCATTGCCGCGTGCACCCGTGGTTACCGTCATGGGCCACGTCGACCACGGCAAGACCTCGCTGCTGGACTACATCCGCCGCACCAAGGTGGCGTCGGGTGAAGCCGGCGGCATCACGCAGCATATCGGCGCATACAACGTCAAGACCGATCGCGGCATGGTCACCTTCCTGGATACCCCGGGCCACGAAGCCTTTACGGCGATGCGCGCCCGAGGCACGAAGGCAACCGACATCGTCATTCTGGTGGTGGCATCCGACGACGGCGTCATGCCGCAGACCAAGGAAGCCATCCACCACGCGCAGGCCGCCGGCGTGCCGCTGGTCGTGGCGATCACCAAGATCGACAAGCCCGACGGCAATCCCGAGCGCGTCAAGCAAGAACTCGTGGCCGAGCAGGTCGTGCCGGAAGAATACGGCGGCGATGTACCTTTCGTGGGCGTGTCCGCCAAGACGGGCGAAGGTATCGACGACCTTCTCGAGAACGTCTTGCTGCAGGCCGAGATCCTCGAACTCAAAGAGCCGGTCGATGCGCCCGCCAAGGGTATCGTCATTGAAGCCCGTCTCGACAAGGGACGCGGACCGGTGGCGACCATTCTGGTGCAAAGCGGCACGCTCAATCGCGGCGACGCGGTGCTGGCCGGCGCAAGCTTCGGCCGCGTGCGGGCCATGCTGAACGAGAACGGCAAGCCGGTCAACAGCGCGGGTCCGTCCATTCCGGTCGAGATCCAGGGGCTTACCGATGTGCCGGCCGCGGGCGACGAAGTCATCGCCATGGCCGACGAGCGCAAGGCGCGCGAGATCGCGCTATTCCGCCAGGGCAAGTTCCGCGACGTCAAGCTGGCCCGCCAGCAGGCCGCGAAGCTGGAGTCCATGTTCGACAATATCGGCGAAGGCACGCAGACGCTTGCTCTGATCGTCAAGACGGACGTGCAGGGCTCACAAGAGGCGCTGGTTTCCTCGTTGGTCAAGCTGTCGACCGACGAGGTCCGCGTACAGGTGGTGCATGCGGCCGTAGGCGGCATTTCGGAAAGCGACGTGAACCTGGCGATTGCATCGCACGCCGTCATCATCGGCTTCAACGTACGCGCCGAGCAAAGCGCCAAGAAGCTGGCCGAGCACAATGGCGTCGACCTGCGCTACTACAACATCATCTACGACGCGATCGACGACGTACGCAACGCCATGTCCGGCATGCTGGCGCCCGAACAGCGCGAAGAGATCATCGGCATGGTCGAGATCCGCGAGATCTTCTCCGTATCGCGCGTCGGCAACATTGCCGGCTGCATGGTCACCGATGGCGTGGTGCGCCGCGACTCGCAGATTCGATTGCTGCGCAATCACGTCGTGCACTGGACGGGACACATCGAATCCCTGCGCCGCTTCAAGGACGACGTCAAGGAAGTCAAGTCGGGATTCGATTGCGGCATTACCCTGAAGGGCAACAACGATATCGAAGTGGGCGATCAGCTCGAAGTCTTCGAAATCAAAGAAGTTGCGCGGTCTCTGTAAGCATCATGGGTCGTCATAAATCCAAACCCAATCCCGGCCGCAATGCGCGGCTGGCCGACCAGATCCAGAAGGATCTGGCCGGCCTGATACAGCGCGAGATCGACATCTCGCGCGCCGGGCTCATCACGCTCACGGGCGTGGAGCTTTCGGCCGACTACGCGCACGCGAAGGTCTACTTCACCGTCATGGGGGCCGAGCCCGAAGCGGCTACCGCCGCCCTGACGGAAAAGGCCGGCTGGCTGCACTCCCTGCTGTTCAAGCTGCTGCACATCCATACCGTTCCTACGCTGCGTTTCATTCACGATGAGCAAATCGTGCGCGGCCTTGAACTGTCACAACTGATCGATCGGGCGAACCAGCCCCGTACCGAACCTTTCAAGCCCTCGGAACCCGAGGACCCCGACGAACAGCCCTAGGGGGCTGTCGTTTTCACCAGGATCTATGAACGATGGCTTCCCGACGCGGGCAGATGCTCGATGGTGTCCTGTTGCTGGACAAACCGGAAGGTCTATCCAGCAACCATGCTTTGCAGCGCGCCAAGCGCGCGCTCGACGCGCGCAAGGCCGGCCACACCGGCACGCTCGATCCCTTTGCCACAGGCCTGCTGGTCTGCTGTCTGGGAAAGGCGACGAAAATCTCGGGGCATATGCTCGATGCCGACAAGGGCTATGTGGCCACGCTCCGTTTTGGCGAGGAAACCGATAGCGGCGACCTCACCGGCAACCCGGTCAGCTTGGCGCCTGCAGGCTTCGATGGTGTCGATCAGGCGGATCTCGAACGGGTGCTGTTGAATTTCAAGGGCGAGATCCAGCAGATCCCGCCCATGTACTCCGCCCTGAAGCGCGATGGGAAGCCGCTGTACGAGTATGCGCGCCAAGGGATAGAACTGGATCGCCCGCCCCGCGCGGTCACGATCCACGACATAGAGCTCTTGAGCTTTGACCGGCTCGAGGCAGTCATAGCGGTCCAATGCAGCAAAGGCACGTACATACGCACGCTTGCGCAGGACATCGGCCGCCAGTTAGGTTGTGGCGCACATTTGAAGGCACTGAGGCGCACCAGTGTCGGGCCGTTCGGGCTCGACAAGGCCGTCGGGCTCGAAGCCCTGCAGGCCATGCCGGATCCCAAGGCGGCCCTGATCGCGCTGGATGCCTTGCCCGCCGGGCTGAAGCCGGCAACCCCTACACAAAAGGATTGAAACTATGAACCGCGCTTTGCGCAATGTGGCGATCATCGCCCACGTCGATCACGGCAAGACCACGCTTGTCGACCAATTGCTGCGTCAGTCGGGTACGTTCCGCGACAACCAGCAGGTGTCCGAGCGTGTCATGGACTCGGGCGACATCGAAAAAGAACGCGGCATCACCATTCTTGCGAAGAATTGCGCCGTGCAGTACGAAGGCACCCACATCAACATCATCGACACGCCGGGACACGCGGACTTCGGCGGAGAAGTCGAACGGGTGCTGTCCATGGTCGACGGGGTGGTGCTGCTTGTCGACGCAGTGGAAGGTCCCATGCCCCAGACGCGTTTCGTGACGCGCAAGGCGCTGGCGCTGGGCCTGAAGCCCATTGTGGTCGTCAACAAGATCGACCGTCCCGGCGCGCGCCCCGACTTCGTCATCAACGCCACCTTCGACCTCTTCGATAAGCTGGGCGCCACGGAGGAACAGCTCGATTTTCCGGTCATCTATGCGTCGGGCCTGTCCGGATACGCCGGTCTGACCGATGACGTGCGCAGCGGCGACATGCGTCCCCTGTTCGATGCCATCCTCAAGCATGTTCCACAGCGCGAGGACGATGCCGAAGGGCCTCTGCAGATGCAGATCATTTCGCTGGATTACAGCACCTATGTCGGCAAGATCGGCGTGGGCCGCATCAATCGCGGGCGCATGCGCGCCGGCATGGACGTGGTCGTCAAGTTCGGCCCTGACGGCGATCCGATCAAGGGCCGCGTCAACCAGGTTCTGAAGTTCAAAGGCCTGGAGCGCGAGCTGGTGGATGAGGCTGAAGCGGGCGACATCGTGCTGATCAACGGCATCGAGGAAATCGGTATCGGCTGCACGATCATGGATCCGGCCAAGCCGGAGGCACTGCCGATGCTGCGCATCGACGAGCCCACTCTGACCATGAACTTCATGGTGAACACCTCGCCGCTGGCAGGCCGGGAAGGCAAGTTCGTGACCAGCCGCCAGCTGCGCGACCGCCTGGACCGCGAACTGAAATCGAATGTGGCCTTGCGCGTCAACGATACGGACGACGATACGGTGTTCGAGGTTTGCGGGCGGGGCGAGCTGCACCTGACCATCCTGCTCGAAAACATGCGCCGCGAAGGCTATGAGTTGGCCGTGTCGCGTCCGCGTGTGGTGTTCAAGGAAGAGAACGGCGTCAAGCTGGAGCCTTACGAACTGTTGACCGTCGACGTGGAAGACAGCCATCAGGGCGGCGTCATGGAAGAACTGGGCCGCCGCAAGGGCGACTTGCTCGACATGCAGGCCGACGGGCGTGGCCGTACCCGGCTGGAATACCGCATCCCCGCCCGAGGCCTCATCGGCTTCCAGGGCGATTTCATGACGCTGACGCGTGGCACGGGCCTGATCAGCCACATCTTCGACGACTACGCTCCCATGCGCGAGGGGGGGGTGGGCGAGCGCCGCAACGGCGTGCTCATCAGCCAGGACGACGGCGTTGCGGTGGCCTATGCGCTCTGGAAACTGCAAGAGCGTGGTCGCATGTTCGTGACGCCCCAGGATCCTTTGTACGAAGGGATGATCATCGGCATTCACAGCCGCGACAATGACCTGGTGGTCAATCCCACCAAGGAGAAAAAGTTGACCAACGTGCGGGCTTCCGGCAAGGACGAGCACATCGACCTCGTGCCGCCCGTGCAGATCACGCTCGAGTATGCGGTCGAATTCATCGACGACGATGAGCTGGTGGAAGTGACGCCGAAGTCCATCCGCTTGCGCAAGCGTTACCTGCAGGAGCACGAGCGCCGCCGCATGTCGCGCGAAGCGAGCTGAGGAGGTCAGACCCCGCATGGGGTCTGACCTCAGGTTTTTCGAGCTGGCCTGAAGATGAAGGGGTCAGACCCCGTATGGGGTCTGACCCCCAGTTCGTCGAGTTGCCCTGAAAGGAGTCAGACCCTGTGCAGGGTCTGACTCCTCAAGTTTTTTGGCCGATCTCTCAAAAAAACGATACAATTCATTCCTATTTCCGGAATTCGTATCATCATGGCCAAAGACAGCATCGCCGAGTCCGATGAACTCAAGATAGACGGCAACACGCCGACCATGCGGCTTTTTGCGCTGCTTGAGGTCATCGCCCGCAAGAATCAGTTTTTTTCCTTGCAAGGCCTGGTGGACGAACTCGGCCTGCCCAAGCCCACCTTGCACCGCATGCTGCAGCAATTGGAAAGCGCCGGCATGATCCAGCGCGACGGAGACGGTCGCCAATACAGCAGCGGCTTGCGTTTGCGCCGCATGGCCGAGAACCTGCTCTTGAACAACACCGTGCATGGCGCCAGGCACGCAATACTGCGACAACTTGTCGAAGAGGTCGGGGAAAGCTGCAACATCACCAGTTGCACCGGAAATGAAGTCGTGTATCTGGACCGTGTCGAAACCGTGGCGCCGCTGCGCTTCTATCTGCATCCCGGATCCAGGGTGCCGGTGCATTGCTCGGCCAGCGGCAAGCTGTTCCTGGCCCAGATGACGCCCTCGCAGCGGCGGCGCCTGCTGGGACACACCGCGCTGACCAAATATACCGACAAGACGCTGCTGACGATGGACCAGGTCGAGGCCGAAATCGATCATGTGCGGCGCGACGGGTACGCGGTCGACAATGAAGAGTTTCTTCCAGGGCTCGTGTGCGTGGCGGTGCTGGTACCGGTCAAGGAAGGGAAGTCGAATATCGCCGTTGCCATTCAGGCCCCGACCCTGCGCATGACCGTCGAAAAGTCCTTGCAATGCCTGCCCGCGCTTCACAGGGCGGCTGGGGCGCTGTCCGAAATCGAAATCGAGAACGGCCGATCGTAAGTCCGGCCATCAAGGAGCACACAACATGTCCGCGACCCCGCCCATGCAGCATGTATCCAGCCGCGCGGCGTTCGGCCTGCAACAGGATTTCCAGATCCCCGCCTTTGCCGAGCGCGACGAGCACGTTCCCGAGATCGACCCCGTCTATCGATTCAATCCGGAAGTCACGCTGGCGGTGCTTGCCGGTTTCATGCAGAATCGGCGGGTCCTGGTCCAGGGCGCGCACGGCACAGGTAAATCGACGCACATCGAACAGATCGCGGCCCGGCTGAATTGGCCTTGCGTACGGGTCAATCTCGACGGCCAGATCAGCCGCCTGGATCTGGTCGGGCGAGACGCCATCGTGCTGCGCGAAGGCCGGCAAGTCACCGAGTTTCAGGAAGGCATCGTGCCATGGGCGCTGCAGCGTCCCGTGGCGCTGGTCTTCGACGAGTACGATGCGGGCCGGCCCGACGTCATGTTCATCATCCAGCGCATCCTGGAGCGTGAAGGCAGCTTCACCCTGCTCGACCAGAACCGGGTGATCCGGCCCCATGAGGGCTTCCGGCTTTTCGCCACGTCCAATACCGTGGGCCAGGGCAACCTGAACGGCCTGTATCACGGCGTGCAGGCGCTCAATCATGCGCAGCTGGATCGCTGGAACATCGTGGCCACGCTCAATTATCTCCATCCTGCGGAAGAACTCGAGATCGTGCTGGCGCGCGTCCCCGGCATGGACGACAGTCAAGGCAGGCAAACGGTCGCAGCCATGATAGGCGTGGCGAATCTGACCAGGAAGGGATTCGAGGCGGGGGACATCTCCACTTTGATGTCGCCGCGCACGGTGATTTCGTGGGCGGAAAACAGCCGCATATTTTCGGATATCGAACTGGCGTTCCGCTTGTCTTTCCTGAACAAGTGCGAAGACGCCGAAAAGCCCGTCGTGGCGGAATACTATCAGCGCTGTTTCGATTGCGACCTTGACGAGTCCGCCGCGCAGGCCATGCGCTGAATCGCCATGGACAGCGGCACCGCTCATCGACGCCTTCCCATACAAACAGAACAGCTGGCGGCCGCCGTCCTGCGAGCGTTGAGCGGCAACGTTCAGCTGCATTTCGAGGGCGGCCGAGTCTACGACGATGCCCGGCCTGTTCCCGTTCATGCGCCGCATCTGCAAAGACAGCTCCTGTGGGCGGACTTCGAATCCAGCCGCGCCGTGGCCGATGCACTGGCGTTGCGCAGCCGCTTCTCGGATACCATCCTCCATCAGCGGTTGATGCCGGATGAATCCATCGAAAAACTGCTTTTCGAATGGCTGGAGCAGCTGCGCGTGGAGTCGCTGGCGCCGTCCTCCCTGCCGGGCACCCGGAGCAATTTGATCCGGAACTATCGACGCTGGTCGGATGACTTCCTCGATTCCGGCGCGGCGGAAAGCAGTTTGGGAATATTGCTCTTTGCGTTCTCCCAGATCGTATGGAGCCGCCTGATGGCGCAAGCGCTGCCCGAACACGTGCAAGACCTGCTCGAGCCGGTGCGAGCCTCGCTGGCGCCTTCGCTGGGCCCGGCGCTGGTCGGCTTGCGCCAATGCCGCGACGATCAGGCCGCCTACGCCCGTCATGCTCTCCATATCGCGCACGAGATTGCGCAGCGTGTGGAATGCGAATATGAAGACAGCCCCGAGACCAAAGCGGTCCGGCGGGGGGATTTCAGCCTGTCGCTGGATTTCGAATCCGGCGATGCCGATGCGCCGGAGACGCAGGCCATTATCGGCGAGCGGGGCGGGATTCCCGGCGGCCGCGAAACCTATCGCGTCTTCACGCGCCGCTATGACCGCGAGGTGGACGCCGCGGACCTCTTGCGCTCCGGCCTTGCCCATGAATATCGTGAGGCGCTGGACCAGCGCCTTGTGCAAGAAGGCGTGAACATCGGCCGGCTGTCGCGCGCGCTGCGCGCCTTGCTGACGCGTCCGCGCCGGGATGGCTTTCAGTATGGCGAGGAAGAAGGGCGAATCGATGGCCGGAGGTTGGCTTCGATTGTCAGCTCCCCGGCGGAGCGCCGCGTTTTCTACCAGGATCGGCATACACCCGTATCCCATTGCGCCGTCAGCTTTCTGATCGATTGCTCGGGTTCCATGAAGCAGTATCGTGCCGACCTTGCCTTCATCATGGACGTGCTGATGCGGGCCCTGGACCACGCAGGCGTACGGTCCGAGATCCTGGGATTCACGACGCAGGCCTGGAATGGAGGCCGCGCCCAGAAAGCCTGGTGGGCTGCCGGCAGGCCGGCCGCGCCGGGCCGCTTGAATGAACTCTGCCATATCGTGTTCAAGGCGGCCTCCCAGCCCTGGCGGCGCGCGAGGAGCAGCATCGTGGCCATGATGAAGCCGGACCTGTTCCGCGAAGGCGTCGATGGCGAGGCGGTGCAATGGGCTTGCGAGCGCCTGCTCGCAAGAGACGAGGAAAGGCGTGTGCTTTTCGTGATTTCAGACGGCTGTCCCATGGACGGCGCCACGCATCTCGCTAACGACGAGTTCTACCTCGACCGCCATCTGAGATCGGTGGTCAGGCACTACGGGCAACATGCCGGCATCGAAATCCTGGGGGTGGGGCTGGGACTGGATCTGAGCGCATACTATGCGCGCTCGTTGAGCCTGGACCTTTCGGAAGGCGTGGGTAATTCCGTATTCGACGTATTTCTGGCTTTGCTGGCCGGTCAGGGCAAACGCTAAGGCGCGGGGGTCAGACCCCGTATGGGGTCTGACCCTTCGCGGCATTTTTTGGGGTCAGACCCTATAGGGTCTGACCCCTCATTCACTATAGTGACCCCTTGCCCGCTGCATTGCCGGGGTCAGACCCCATACGGGGTCTGACCCCTCGTCCCTTGAGCCTGGACCACCGTTACGGCGATCGCGTTGTACACGTCGTTCGCATTGCACCCGCGCGACAGATCGTTGGCCGGCTTGTCCAATCCCTGCAGCAGCGGCCCGATCGCAGTGGCGTGCCCAAGCCGCTCCGTCAGCTTGTAGCCGATATTGGCGGCATCCAGGTTGGGGAACACGAGCACGTTCGCCTGTCCGGCGACCTGTGATCCCGGCAGCTTGCTTTGCGCCACCTGCGGAACGATGGCCGCATCCAGCTGGATGTCGCCGTCCACGGCCAGGCCGGGGCGGCGGGCCCTGAGTCGTTCTGCTGCCTGCCTTACCTTGTCCACACAGCCATGCCGGGCGCTGCCGCCGGTGGAGAAGGACAGCAGCGCTACCCGTGGTTCGGTGTCGAGCAGGGCGGTCGCGCTGTCTGCCGCCGCCATGGCGATTTCGGCCAGCTCGTCCGCGTCCGGATCGATGACCAGCCCGCAGTCGGCGAAAATCAGTGCATGAGCGTTGGTGTGGAAGGGTTCGTCGCGCAGCATGATGAAAAAGCTCGATACCAGTTTCGTGCCGGGCTTCATGCCGATGATCTGTATGGCGTTGCGAACCACGTCGGCCGTGGTGTGGACCGCGCCTGCGACGGAACCGTCGACGTGTCCCAGACGCAGCAGGAGCATGGCGAAGACCAGGGGTTCCAGAATCGCGGCTTCGGCCTGTTGCAAGCTCATGCCGCGCTTGGCGCGCAGGCGGGCCAGCTCTTGCGCGAAGGAGGGCGCAAGCGAGGACTGCTTCTGGTCGATGACATCGATGTGCGGATCGTTCCAGCCATGGTGCTCCAGCGTGCGGGCGATCCGTTCGCCGTCGCCGACCAGCGAAATGCGGGCCAGCCCCTCGGCAGCCGCCTTGTGGGCGGCTTCGAGTATGCGCGGGTCATCGCCTTCGCACAGCACGATGCGCATCGGGTTCAACCGGGCTTTGTGAAAGATGGCATCGAGCAGACTCATGGCTGGCCTCTCCGTCAACGTTCAGACATAGTCCTTGTATTTGTCGAGGAAGCGGACCGGCTTGGACAGGGCGTCGCGGCGGAAGGGGTCCCCCAGCTCGCGCGTGCACATGATTTCCACGACGGTGGTCTTGCCTTCGTTCATTTGCATGTCGATGGCTTTCTTGAGTGCGGGGCCGACGTCTTCGAGCTTGTCGACCACGATGCCTTCCGCGCCCATGGCCCGTGCAATGCCGGCGAAGCTTTGGTTGTCGAGCTCGCCCGCCACGAAACGACGGTTGTAGAAATCCACCTGGTTCTTCTTTTCGGCGCCCCACTGCCGATTATGGAAAACCACGGCGGTGACCGGAATGTCGTGGCGCACGCATGTCATGATTTCGGACATGCTCATGCCCCAGGCGCCGTCTCCCGCATAGGCGATGGCGGGGCGATCGGGCGCGGCCACTTTCGCGCCGATGATGGTGGGAAGGGCGTAGCCGCAGTTGCCCCAGCTCATGGGCGCGAAGAAGCTGCGTGGCCTTTCGAAGCGCAGATAGCTGTTGGCCACCGAGTTGATGTTGCCGATGTCGGTGGAGACCATGGCGTTCTCGGGCATGGCTTTTTCGAGTTCGCGCAGTACCTGGCGGGGATGCAGGTAGTTGCCCGGTTCTCCTTTCTGTTCTTCGATCATGTCCAGGCTGAACGAGTCGCGCTCATGGGTCCATTCGTCCAGCTCTTTTTCCCAGGCTTCTTTTTCGGCCTTGATCTTGCCGGCGCGTTCGTCCTTGGTGGCATCGCAGGCCAGGCTGCGGTCTTGCAGGCGCTTGGTCAGGGCCACGGCCGCTGCCTTGGCATCGCCGCAGATGCCGACGGTGATTTTCTTGACCAGCCCCAGCATCTTGTGATCGGCGTCGATCTGGATGATCTTGGCATTCTTGGGCCAGTAATCCATGCCGTGCTGGGGAAGGGTGCCGAAGGGCCCCAGTCGCGTGCCCAGCGCGAGGACGACGTCGGCTTGCGAAATGAGCTTCATGGCGGCTTTCGAGCCCTGGTATCCCAGGGGGCCGCACCATAGCGGATGGCTGGCGGGAAATGAGTCGTTATGCAGGTAGCTGTTGACGACGGGCGCGCCCAGGCGCTCGGCCAGCGCCTTGCATTCTTCCATGCCGTCGGCCATGACGACGCCGCCGCCTGAAATGATCACGGGGAATTTGGCGGTCGCCAGCAGGTCGGCCGCTTCGTCCAGGGTCTTGTCCCCGCCGGGACCACGGTCCAGGTGTTGCGGACGCGGGATCTCGGCCTTGATTTCGCCGTAGAAGTAATCGCGCGGGATGTTCAGCTGCGTGGGCCCCATCTCGGACAGGGCGCGGTCGAAGCAGCGGCCGGTGAACTCGGCCATGCGGGTGGGGTTGGTGACATGACCCTGGTACTTGGTGAATTCCTGGAACATGGGCAACTGATTGCCTTCCTGGAAGCCGCCCAGGCCTATGCCCATGGTGCCCGCTTCGGGCGTGACGATGACGACCGGGGAATGCGCCCAGTACGCCGCCGCGATGGCGGTGACGCAATTGCTGATGCCGGGGCCGTTCTGCCCGATGACGACGCCATGCCGCCCGCTGACTCGCGCGTAGCCGTCGGCCATGTGTCCCGCGCCTTGTTCATGGACCACCGGGATGAGCCGGATGCCCGCGGGCGCGAAGATGTCCATGGCGTCCATGAAGGCCGAGCCCATGATGCCGAAGATTTCGCGGACGCCGTTGGCGACCAGCGTTTCGACGAAGGCCTCGGACGGTGTCATTTTCTGAACGCCGCTGACGGGTTCTCGGTTGTCTGTTTGCATGGCTATAAGTCCTGTAGAGGTAGCGAAGAGAAAATCCGGCGCGATCGAGCTGCCTAAATAATCAAAAGTGAAATAATAAGTTCCGTTATTTGTTTTGTTTTTCAATTTTAAGGGGGGCGATCAAAATGTCAATTTCATTTATCGTTTTCGGAACAAATAATACTGATTTAGGTGAAAACACCTAGGGCAGTAAACATGGCGCATGCCCGACGGGAACTGGCTCATGCGAAACGTCCGCTCTGGCTCTAGCCCTGCAGCGGCGGATCTTCTACCTTACGAGGCAATGGGGCAGCGAGCGTACGCCCCGAATCGACAGGGAGACCACAGGAATGTCCGATGAAGATCTGGTGACGCGCATCAAGGCGTTTGGCGATGCCTGGAATCGGCACGATATCGACGCGCTGATGTCGTTCATGCACGAAAACTGCGTATTCGAAACGGTGGCGGGCCCCGAGGCCCATGGTTCGCGGCATGAAGGCATGACGGCCGTGCGCAAGGCTTTCGAAGCGGCATGGCAAACGATACCCGACGCACAATGGCTCAACGCCCGGTGCTGGGCGCATGGGGACAAGGGCGTGATGGAGTCCACGTTCACCGGGACGGCCGCCGACGGTTCACGTATCGAGGCCAACATGGTGGATCTGCTCGAGTTTCGCGACGGCAAGATCATCCTGAAGAACGCATTCCGCAAGAACCGGCCCCACCTGCCGGCCCGAGGCTGAAGTTCTTTGTCTGTTACGGAGTCGTGATGGCAGCCATTCCCGAATTTGCGGACCCTTCGTCGCCGGAGGGATTCCAAGAAAGCCCCTATGATCCCAGGTACGATCCACTGGTCTCCAAGACCGGTTGCGGCCAGGCCTATGCGCCGACTTACTGGGTCGGCACAGCAGGTCCTCCACCGGAAGACGATGGCCCGGTCCGCAACGATTTCGATGCCGATGTCGTCGTCATCGGATCCGGCTTCACCGGCCTGGTCACGGCATTGAATCTTGCCAAAGAGCACGGCGTCTCGGCGGTGGTGCTGGAAGCCAACCGCGCGGTATGGGGCTGCTCGAGCCGCAACGGCGGACAGGGGCAGAACGCTTCCGGCCGCCTGTATCGTTCCCAGTGGATACAGCGCTGGGGGCTGGATGTCGCCAAGCGGCTCGACACCGAAATCCGGGAAGGATTCGAATACTGGCAAAGCCTGGTGGCGACCATAGATTGCGATGCGCAACCGGGCGGCCATCTGTATACGGCACACAGGCCCAAGAAGCTGGCTTTCCTGCAGAACGAGTGCCGCGTCATGCGCGATGTCTTCGGATACGATACCCGCATGCTCAGCCGCGAAGCGCTGCACGAGCGCTATGTCGAGGATCAGGAGGCGGTAGGGGCCTTGCATGAGCAGGAAGGGGTGGGCGTGCATCCGCTCAAGCTGGCCTTCGGTTATATCCGCCAGGCGCGCGCGCTGGGCGTGAAAATACATCCGTGCAGCCCGGTGCTCGGCTGGGAGACCCGCGATGGCATCCATCATCTGCGTACGCCAGGCGGCACGGTCCGTGCCCGCAGGGTGGCGGTGGCAACGGGCGGCTATACGCCGCAGGGGCTGCATCCGTCGCTGACCAACCGCATGATGCCTATTTTGTCGAATTCCATGGTGACCCGGCCCTTGACGGCCGATGAACGCGCCGAAGCCGGCCTCAAGAGCACCGTGTTCATCACCGATACACGAACCCTGCGTTTCTATTATCGGCTGCTGCCCGATGGGTCCATGCAAATCGGCAGCCGCAGCGCGCTGACCGGGGCGGACGCGCAGAACGGGCGGCACCTTGAGCTCTTGAAGAACGGCTTATACAGGAAGTTCCCGCGCCTGCGTGATGTTCCCATCGCTTATTCATGGTGGGGCTGGGTCGACGTCAGCCACGACATGATGCCGCGCGTGGTCCAGCCCAATCCCGACGAGCTCGTGTTCTATGCTTTCGGATACGGAGGCAACGGGGTGTCGTCGTCCGCCAATGCGGGGCGCCGGCTGGCGGAGCGTGTTGTGGGCAAGGACGGGAAGCAGTGGGACCTGCCCATTTACAACAGCCCCTTGCCCGGCCACTTGTTCGCGCCTTTCCGCCGTCTTGGGCAGGCCATGCTTTACAAGTATTATTACTTGCGGGACGAAATCCTGTGACTATGTGCCGGCATGCTCATCCGTAAAGTTTGCGATAGACGCCGGCCAGCTTAGCGATGCCGGCCGGGATCTTCTCGATATCGATGGATGCGAAGCCGATGCGGATATCGTTATTCTTTCCCGGACCCGGGGTATGGTAGAAAACGTGGCCCGGCTCGATGACCACGCCGACGTCAAGGGCTGCGCGCGCCAGCTGTTCGGTATCGACATGGGCGGGCGCCCTGACCCAGCTTGATGAGCCGCCCGTAATGGGTACCATGCTGAATTCGGGCAGGCTCGAAGCCAGCGCTTCGGTCAGCGCCCGCGCGCGATCCTGGTAGCTCAACGACAGCCGCCGCAACAACGCGTGGTGGTGCCCCAACGAAATGAACAAGGCGAACGCCCGTTGTATATAGGCGGACGGATGGCGCAGCATCAGGCGCCGCAGCGCACGCAGTTCGTGGGTAAGCTCCGCAGGCGCCACGATATAGCCTATGCGCAGCCCCGGAGCGAAGCTTTTGGAAAGGCTGCCCACATAGATGACGCGACCATGCTTGTCCAGGCTTTTGAGGGCCGGCGTCGGCTGGTTGTCGTAGCGGTTTTCAGTTTCGTAGTCATCTTCGATGATGATGCTGTCCGACCTGGCGGCCAGTTCCAGCAAGGCCTCGCGCCGCTCGATGGGCATGGTGACGGTGGTGGGGCACTGGTGGCTGGGCGTGACGAAGATATAGTCGCAGGCGGTGAGTTCGGGCGTGATGCAAAGGCCGTCTTCATCCACGGGCAGCGGCATCAGCCTGTCGCTTCGATGAGCGAAGGTATTGCGCGCATCCGGATAGCCCGGATCCTCCATGCCGACCACGGTATGGGCATGTATCAGCAGGTCGGCCAATAGATACAGCGCATGCTGTGCGCCAACGGTAATCACGATTTCGTCTTTTTCCGCCCATACGCCGCGGCGCGGCAGCACCTGGGTGCGGATTTCTTCGATCAGGGCGGCATCGTCGTTGGTGATGAGGTCGGGGGCCCAACTGCGTATGTCGAGCACGGACAGTGCCCGGGTACAGCATTCGCGCCATTCAGCAGTGGGAAACTGGGCCGCGTCGAATTGCGCGTACACGAACGGGTAGGGCATGCTTTGCCAGTTTTCCGGCTTGACGATGTTGCGCTGCCGGGACGGGTGGAACACGACGCGCTGATGCCATCTTGCGGTGTAGTGGTGGCGGGATGGATTTTCGGGTTCGGCCGGCGTGGCCACGTGGCTCTTGCGTACGTCGTCGCAGACGAAATGCCCGCTGCGTTCGCGCGACACCAGATAGCCTTCGGAGACCAGTTGCTGGTAAGCGAACACCACGGTGTTGCGGGCAACGCCGAGGCTGTCCGCGAGCAGGCGGCTGGACGGAACGGGGGCGCCGGGCGGCAGGTGGCCGGAAAGGATGGCCGATACGAGCATCTGCCGAATGCGCCCCTGCAGGCTGAGGCCGGAATCACCGACCCGTTCGAACAATGACGTCCATAGAACGGAGGAGATGGGCGCGGAGGCGGGTACTTGCATGGATCGATGATAGCCCAAGAAGGCAGGCACTGGTATGGGGTCAGACCCCGTACGGGGTCTGACCCCCCACCGCTTTAGCATGCCCGTACGGGGCCTGACCCCGCTCTACACCTTCCCCTTCCAGGGAATCAGCACTTTCTCGAGGTGACGCAGCAGCAGATCGAAAATCAGGGCGAAGAAGCCGATGACCAGGATGCCCATGATGACGGTGTCCGACGCCAGGTACTGAGCGGCATTCAACACCATGAAGCCCAGGCCGCGCGACGAGGCGACCATTTCGGCGGCGACCAGGGTCGTCCAGCCCACGCCGATGCCGATGCGCATGCCGGTGAAGATTTCCGGCATGGCTGCCTTGAGGATGACATGGGTGATGATTTGCCGGCTGGATGCACCCATGGCGTAGGCGGCATGGATCTGCTCTATGGATACCGAGCGCACGCCCGAGCGCGCGGCGATCGCCATGGGAGCGAAGATGGCCAGATAGATAAGGAAAACCTTGGGGAATTCGCCGATGCCGAACCAGATGATGACCAAAGGAAGGTAGGCAAGCGGCGGCAGCGGCCGGTAGAACTCGATGATGGGATCGAAGACGCCGCGCATGATGCGGTTGACACCCATCAGGATGCCGATGGGAATGGCGGTGACCATGGCCAGCAGGAAGCCGCCCAGCACTCGGCCCAGACTGGCCAGGGTATGCTGCAGCAGTGTCGAATTCGCGACCCCTTCGGTCCAGGCCTCGATGAACTTGTTGAAGACCGCGTAGGGCGATGGCATGAATATGGGCTTGACCCAGCCCATGCTGGTGACAAGAAACCAGAGCGCGATCAGCACGACGGCCGTCATGAAGCTGATGAAGCCGCTATAGCCGGCTCCGGGTGCGCCGTAGACCTTGCCCGGTGCGGCGGGCTTGCCAAGGAACCGCTTCTTAGGCATGGATGATTTCCGGTTCGCCGGCTGCGCGCTCGTCGCCGTAGATGATACTAAGGATGATTTCGCGCATCTCGATAAAGTCCTGACTAGATTTGATCGCACGGGCGTCCCTCGTTTCCAGATAGCGTTTGTTGAAATCCAGGTTGTAGGTATTGGTGATGCGGCCGGGGCGGGGCGACATGACGATGAGCCGGGATCCCAGGAACAGGGCTTCTTCGACACTGTGAGTGATGAAGAAGAACATCTTGTGGGTGTGCTGCCAGACGTCCAGCAGCAGCTCTTGTATGGTTTCGCGCGTGAGCGCGTCGAGCGCCGCCATGGGTTCGTCCATGAGCAGCATTGCCGGATCGCAGGTCAGCGCACGGGCTATGCCGACCCGCTGCTGCATGCCGCCCGACAACTGATAGATCATGTGCTGGTGGAAATCCTGCAGGCCGACGAGTTCCAGGTTGCGCTCGGCGACGTTGCGGCGGGTGGCCTTGTCGACCCCTTGAAGCTTGAGGCCGAACTCGGTGTTCTCGATGACGTTCAGCCAGGGCAGCAATGCATGCTTCTGGAAGACCACGCCCCGATCCGACCCCGGGCCCACGATGGGGTTGTCGCCCAGCAGGATCTCGCCTTGCGTGGGAGACAGGAAGCCGGCAAGCAGATTGAGCAACGTGGTCTTGCCGCAGCCGGACGCACCCAACGCGACCACGAAGTCGCCCGGTTCGATATCCAGGTTGACGTCTTTCAAGGCGGTGACGGACCCGCCTTCGCGCAGGGCGGGGTAGGTGACGCTGACGCCTTTTACACTGAGTCGGGCCATGGGGGCTGACATGCATTTGCTCCTTGTCTTGATGCGCCCGCCGCAGCCCGGAACGGGATGCAGCGGGTAGCGAAGCGCCTGTTACTTGGCGGCCGCTTCGGCGTAGCTTGCGTTGACGAACGGGCTGTAGTCGTCGAGAGGCTTGTCGATCTGGCGCTGTTCCTTCAGGAACTTGGCGCTTTCCGTGAGTGCCTTGACTGCACCGCCGTCCTTGCCGCCGCCCAGCCAGGCATTGGAAGCCTGTTCCTTGGCGTCGGGGAACAGCAGCAGCTGCAGAGCGGAAACGATGTCGTCGGGCTTGCCGCCTATCATCTTGCTGATGCCCTTGACGCCTGCGGAATCTGCCGCGAGCTTGCCGGCGTTGGCGTTGTAGTCTTTGTAGGATTGGGCCAGAACCTTGGTGAACGCAGCCATGAACTTGGGATTCTTGGCTGCCCAGTCGCGGTCGGCCACGATGCCGTCGAAAGTGGGTACGCTGGCCTTGCCGATTTGCTCGGAGTCGGCGATGGTGGTGCCCGTCTTCTGGATTTCGGTCAGCGCGGGTGGCCACACATAGGCGGCATCCAGGTCGCCGCGCTGCCATGCGGCAACGATTTGCGGCGGCTGCATGTTCAGGATGTTGACCTTGCGGGGATCGATCTTCCAGACTTTGTCCATGCCGACCAGCAGGTGGAAGTGGGCGGTGGAAACGAAAGGCACCCCGACCTTCTTGCCGACCAGGTCTTCGGGCTTGGACACGCCGGAACCGTTGCGTGCCACCAGGGCTTCCGACTTGCCGATGTTGTCCAGGATCCAGAACAGTTCTATATTGACGCCGCGCGTGACCGCTGCGGTAATGCCGGTGGATCCCAGGACGCCGATTGGCACGTCGCGGGAAGCGAAAGCGGTGGAGATGTCGCCGGCGGACGAGAACTGGCGCCAATCGATTTTATAGCCGGCCTCTTGGGCGGCCTTGTCAAAGCTGCCGTCGGCGATGGCGCTGACGAACGGACCTACGATCTGCTGGTATCCCACCACGACTTTGGTTTGGGCCTGGGCGGCGATCGAGCCCAGGCCGAGTATTCCAGCTGCCATGCCGATCAGGGCGAATTTGCGACCACGTTGAAACAGGGGCTTCATGGTTTGTCTCCATTTCGTTATCGCGACACTCTGGGAATGTGCGGCTTTGTGTCGCTATGCTGATGGATAGTGCCTATAGTCATGGCCTGCGACTAGGTCCAGTTGATTTTATTAGATTGGACCAGTTTTGACGCCGAAATTTGATGGAGATGAAGAAACTGCGCATGCAGAGGCTTTTCCCGATGAAAGCATGGCGGAACGGCCAATGGGCTTAAGGGTAAATGCCGATGTCGATTGCGGGTGCTGCGGCGCGCAACAAAGCGCGCCGCTGCCATTATTCGGGCAAGGCGGGGGCGGCCTGGCGCTCTTCGGAAAAGACGTCGCAATAATGGCTGATGGTTTGCATGACGACATCCAGGTCGTCGGTGATGGTGAGCAGATCCAGATCGTTGGGCCCGATGAGCCGATTCGTGAGCAGCTCCTGGCGTACCCAACCGATGAGTCCCTCCCAGAATGCGGTGCCGATCAGGATGATGGGGGCGGCAGGCACTTTCCGGGTCTGGACCAGGGTCAGCACTTCGAAAAGCTCGTCCAGCGTGCCGAAGCCGCCGGGCAGGGCGATGTAGGCGGCGCTGTGCATGAAAAAAGTAGCTTTCCGGGAGTAAAAGTAGTCGAATGTGAGACTATGGGTTTGGTAGCGGTTATTGCTGGTTTCCATGGGCAGCTTGATATTCAGCCCCACGCTCTGGCCGCCGGCTTCGAAGGCGCCTTTGTTCGCTGCTTCCATGATGCCGGGGCCGCCGCCCGCAATCACGGGCAGGCCGGCTTGCGCAAGCCTTGCCCCGACTTGTTCGCTGATTGCATAGTAGGGGGAGTCGGGGCGGATGCGCGCGCTACCGAATACACTGACGCCCCAGCGCAAATCTTTCAGCGTCTCGGCAGCGCGTTCCATCTCTGCCATAATTCCGGGAATCTGCATACTTGCCGGCAGACGGACCAATTTATTGTTTGACATGAAAAAAACCTTGTTACTTGTTGATGGGTCGAGCTATTTGTATCGAGCTTTTCACGCAATGCCCGACCTTAGAAACGCCATGGGCGAACCGACTGGCGCTCTATATGGTGTCATCTCCATGTTACGAAGACTGGTCCAGGATTACAAGGCAGACTACGCAGCATGTGTTTTCGACGCAAAAGGCAAGACATTCCGCGACGAGCTCTACCCGGAATACAAAGGCCATCGGCCATCCATGCCTGACGAACTGGTAGCACAAATCGTTCCCATCCATCAGGCGGTCGAGGCCCTGGGCTGGCCGGTGCTTGCGGTGCCGGGCGTCGAGGCCGACGACATCATCGGCACCCTGGCTTGCCGCGCCGCTCGCGAGAACATTCACACCATCATCTCTACCGGCGACAAGGACCTGGCACAGCTGGTGAACGAGCACGTCGAGCTCGTCAACACCATGAACGGCGAGCGCCAGGACATCGCCGGCGTCCGGAACAAATTCGGAGTGGGCCCCGAACAGATCATCGATTACCTCATGCTTACCGGCGACGCCGTCGACAACATACCGGGCGTGCCCAAGGTCGGCCCCAAAACCGCGGCCAAGTGGCTGGCGGAATACGGCAGCGTGGACAAGCTGGTGGAGAACGCTCATGCGATCAAGGGGGTGGCTGGCGAGAACCTGCGGGCGTCCATCCCGAACTTCGACATGACCCGAAAGCTCATCACGGTCAAGACGGATTGCGAGATGGACGAGCTAGGTGTCGGCATGGACACGTTGGTTCCCAGGGCGCCCGACCGGGAAAAACTGATCGAACTCTACGATGCCTTCGGGTTCCGCACCTGGCTGCGCGAGCTTACCGGCGACCAGGAACGGATTCCGGCGCAAGACAGCCGCATTGCACCCGATGCTCCGGTGCCGCCGCCCGTCGCGGATGTCCGGTACGAAACCGTGCTCGATTGGCAGTCTTTCGACAAATGGCTGGATACCCTGCGTTCGGCGGAACTCGTCGCGCTCGATACCGAGACGACCTCGCTCGATCCCATGGCCGCGCGCCTGGTGGGCATTTCGCTGTCGGTCAAGGCCGGAGAGGCCTGCTACATACCCGTCGCCCATCGCGGGCCCGACCGGGTCGAGCAACTGCCTCGCCAGGAAGTGCTGAACCGTTTGAAGGAGTGGCTGGAAGACCCCACCGCCCGCAAGCTGCTGCACAACGCGAAATACGATTCTCACGTCTTCCTCAACGAGGGCGTAAGCCTGACCGGCATCGTCGAAGACACGATGCTGCAGGCCTATGTGCTCGAATCCCACCGGCGCGTCAATATGCAGGAGCTGGCCGAGCGCTGGCTTGGCCGCACGGGTATCAGCTATGAAGACTTGTGCGGCAAAGGCGCCAAGCAGCTCTGCTTCGATGAAATCGAAGTCGGGCGCGCCTCGCACTATGCGTGCGAGGACGCCGATTTCACGCTGCAGCTGCACCAGGTCCTGCGGCCCAAGGTGGCGGCCGAGCCCGGACTCGAGCGCATATATCAGCTTGAAATCAACGCTTCGCGGGTCTTGACCACGATAGAGCGCAATGGGGTGAAGGTGGACGCCGACCTCTTGCTGAGCCAAAGCCATGAGCTCGGCCAGCAGATGCTGGATCTCGAAAAGCGTGCCTACGACCTCGCGGGCCAGCCCTTCAATCTGAATTCGCCCAAGCAACTGGGTGAGATCCTGTTCCAGCGCATGCAGTTGCCGGTGTTGCGGAAAACCGCCAGCGGCGCGCCTTCGACCGATGAGGACGTATTGTCCAAGCTTGCGCGCGACTATCCCTTGCCGGCACTGCTGCTCGAATACCGGGCGCTGGCCAAGCTCAAGTCCACCTATACCGACAAGCTGCCCCGCATGGTCAACGCCTCCACCGGGCGGGTGCATACCCGATATGCCCAGGCCGCCGTCATTACGGGGCGGCTGGCTTCCTCGGATCCCAATCTGCAGAACATTCCGGTCCGCACGGCCGAAGGCCGGCGCGTACGAACGGCTTTCATCGCCACGAATGGCCGGATCGTTTCCGCCGACTATTCGCAGATCGAGCTCCGCGTCATGGCTCACGTTTCAGGCGACAAGAATCTTCAAGGCGCATTCGAAGCAGGGCTGGACATCCACAAGGCCACGGCGGCCGAGGTTTTCGGCGTGCCCCTGGCCGACGTCAGCTCCGAGCAGCGGCGCGCTGCCAAGGCCATCAACTTCGGCCTGATCTACGGAATGGGCGAGTTCGGGCTGGCGGCGAACCTGGGCATCACGCGCGATGCGGCGCGTGCGTATATCGACCGGTACTTCGTGCGCTATCCGGGCGTGGCCGACTACATGGAGCGCATCAAGCGCAGCGCCCACGAGCAGGGATATGTGGAAACAGTCTTCGGACGCCGTCTGTGGCTGCCCGAACTGCGCGGGGCCAAAGGCCCGCGCCAGAAAGCGGCCGAGCGCGCGGCGATCAACGCGCCCATGCAGGGCACGGCGGCCGATCTCATCAAAATGGCTATGGTGGCCGTCCAGGATTGGATCGAGCGCGAAGAGCTGCATACCCTGATGGTCATGCAAGTGCACGATGAACTCGTCCTCGATGCGCCGCTGGACGAAGTCGAAACCATAGCGAAGCACCTGCCCGGGCTGATGTGCAACGTCGCCAAGCTCGATGTTCCGCTGATGGCCGAGGTCGGCACTGGGCCGAACTGGGAGCAGGCCCATTGACGCCGCGTGGCGGCATTGAACCAAGGAGTCAACATGGCATATTCCTCAATTACGGGTAAAGCGGGAACCGCGGTGGAAACCGACGGCGGCGCATTGCGCTGCGGCATGATCGACATGCCCACGTTCGACGGCTCGATACCAGCCTATTTCGCAGCGCCGGAGAACAGCGGCCGGGTGCCCGTGGTGCTTGTGATCCAGGAGATCTTCGGCCTGCACGAGCATATCCAGGACGTCTGCCGCCGGCTTGCCAAACAAGGCTATATGGCGGTGGCCGTCGAGCTCTATCACCGGCAGGGAGATCCCGCCAGCTACACCGATGCGCCCACCCTCATCAAGGAAGTCGTCGCCAAGGTGCCTGACGAGCAGGTCATGGCGGACCTGGATGCCAGCATGAAATGGGCGGCGGAACAGGGCGCGGACACGTCGCGCCTGGGCGTCACCGGGTTTTGCTGGGGCGGCCGCCTGACCTGGCTTTACGCGGCGCACAACCCCGGATGCAAGGCGGCGGTGGCGTGGTATGGCCGCCTCGTTTCAGGGCACGGCCCGTTGCAGGTCCGTAACCCCATCGACGTGTGCGGCGATCTGCATGCGCCGGTGCTGGGCCTTTACGGCGCACAGGACGCCAGCATTCCGCTGGACGGGGTAAAGCGCATGGAAGCGGCCCTGGCCGAGGGCAACGCCGCCGCCAAGGCGTCCGAGTTCGTGGTATATCCCGATTCCGGCCACGCCTTTTTTGCGGACTATCGCCCCACCTACGTGCAGGCGGATGCCGTCGACGCCTGGCAGCGCATGCTGGACTGGTTCAAGCGCCATATGTAGGGGTCAGACCCCGAATGGGGCCCGACCCCCTTCCCGTCGATCGCTGCGAGGGGTCAGACCCCGTACGGGGTCTGACCCCAGGTCATGTGCTGCTTCCGGTATAGGGGTCAGACCCCATTCGGGGTCTGACCCCGGTCACTCCGCCGGCTGTTCGCTTTCGCGCAGGCGGTTGGGCAGCAGTTCGTTGTGCTTGGCCAGGATCGGGTAGGCGGCGGCTTCGACGAGGCAGGAATTAAGCGTCTTGGCTTCGCGCAGGACGTCCAGGTACAGCGAGCCTTGCTGTGCTTGCTCCAGGTCTCCCGATTTCAGGCTTTGCAGGTGCTGCTCGGCCGCATTGGCTTCGACTTCCCGGAAGTGGTCCTTTTCGAAGGCCAGATAACGGGCGCCGCGCAAGTCTTCCGCCACGAACAGCGCCGCGCTCTGGCGGTGGTTGCGTATCAGGCGGTCCATGGCCTTGGTCAGGTTTTCGCGCTGCTGCGGCGTAAAGATCCAGCCCTTCTTGTTCATGGTGGCCGCATAACCCAGCAGGCCTTGCGTGGCCACACTGGCGGCATGGGCCATGTTCGAGGAAAAGCTCAGTATCTCTTCGCGCCGGCGGTCGTCGTCCTGGTTCATGGTTTCGGGATCCAGGGTCGCCAGATAGGTGGTGATATGGTTTTCGAGCCGGCTTACGGCATTGTTGACGTAGCGGGCGTGGGCCACACGGTGCCGGCTATCGCGCAGGAACGCCCCGCGGGCGATCCCGAGCAGGCTCTGGGCCATGTCGGCGATGCGCAAAGCTTCGCGCGCGGCGTTGCCCAGGGCGATCGCCGGAACTTCGTGCGCAGATTCATCCAGGTATTGCGGCCGCGACGGGTCGTCGGGATCGGCGCGCTTGGGCAGCAAGCGTATGAGCAGCTTGGAATAGGGCTTCAGCAATGGCAGGAAAATCAGGGCCACCGCGACGTTGAAGAGCGTATGGAAGTTCGCGACGGCGCGAGACCGGTCGTCGCTGAGAACATTCATGAGATCCGGCAGCCAGGGCAGCGCCAGCAATGCCAGCAGGCAACCTGTGATCCTTGTCCCGAGATTGCCGAGCGGAAGGCGCTTGTCGGCGGGATCGTCTCCGGAGCCCGCTTCAAGCATGGGATTGATGGCAGTGCCCAGGTTCGCGCCCAGAACCAGCGCGCATGCCAGTTGGGTGCTGATGAGCTCGTGGTGGGCCAGAGACATGATGAGCACCACGACGGCCAAGCTGGAATGGGCGGCCCACGCCAGGGCGGCGGCAAGCAGCAACGCGATGACGGGCTGGCCCGCCAGCGCGTCCAGCACGATCTCCAGCAGATGGGCGTCTTGCAGGGGCGCGAACATCAGTACCAGTTCGTGCAGTGCCAGCATGAGCAGGCCCAGGCCGATGAAGAGCCGGCCCAGATCACGCTTGCGGCCGGGCTCGTAGCGGCGGAACAGCCAGACGCCGATCAGTATCAAAGTAGGGGCGAGCGCGTTGAGGTTGAACGAGAGCAACTGCACGATGATGGTCGTGCCGACGTTGGCGCCCAGCATGGCGGCCAGGCCGGGAACCAGTCCCAGCAGGCCGCTTGCCGCGAAGCTGGTGATCATGAGACCGGTCGCCGTGCTGCTCTGGATGGCCGAGGTAATGGCCAGGCCGGCGAAGAAGGAACGCAGCCGTGTGTTGAGGGCGCGCCCCATCCAGGTCCGCAGCGCAGCGCCGAAAGCGCGTTGCACGCCGCTCTGGACCATGTGGACTCCCCAGATGAGGAGGGCGATGAAACCGCCGAAGTTCAGAAGCCCGACAATATCACTCATGCGTGAATGATAAACCGGAACCAGCCGAGGTTGAGGGGTTGAGGGGTCAGACCCCCTACGGGGTCTGACCCCATGCCCTTAACCGGGGTCGGACCCCGGATGGGGTCCGACCCCTCGTCCTAGATCCGCTGGGCGGCCTGGAGCGCATGAATGCGCGCTTCGATGGGAGGATGAGAGGCGAACATGGCGCTGATCGAGCGGGTGCCCGAGATGCCGAAGGCCTGCATGGCTTTGGGCAGTTCGCCCGATTCGACGCCGCCCAGTCGCGCCAGGGCGCGGATCATGGGTTCGCGGGAACCCAGCAGGCTGGCGGAACCCGCATCGGCGCGATACTCGCGCTGGCGCGAGAACCAGGCCACGATGATGGACGCCAGCACCCCGAAGATGATTTCACAGACGATCACGGTGATGTAGTACCCGGCGCCGATGTCGCGGTCGTTCTTGAAGACGACCCGGTCGACGAAATAGCCGACGATGCGAGCGAAGAAGACGACGAAGGTGTTCACGACCCCCTGGATCAGGGTAAGCGTGACCATGTCGCCGTTGGCGACGTGCGCGACTTCGTGCCCCAGGACCGCGGCGACTTCTTCTTCCGTCATGCTTTCGAGCAGGCCGGTCGACACGGCGACCAGGGCTTCGTTCTTGAAGGCGCCAGTGGCAAAGGCGTTGGGTGCGCCATCATAGATGGCCACTTCGGGACGGCCTATGCCGGCGCGGTCGGCAAGCTGATGGACGGTATCCACGAGCCAGGCCTCCCGGGCATTGGCGGGCGCTTGCGGGTCGATCACGCGGGCGCCCGTCGATCGCTTGGCCATCCATTTGCTAAGAAGCAGCGAGATGATGGATCCCGTGAAGCCGATGATGACCGAGAACACCAGGAGCTGGGTGATGTCGAGACCTTGGGCCGTCAGGTAGCGGCCGACACCCAGTATGTTCATGGACGCGCTGAGCACGACCATGACGGCAATATTGGTGAGCAGGAAAAGAAAGATTCGTTTCATATTATGTGTGTATCCAAAACGATGCGAGCCGAAGCTTGGACAATTTATATAGAGGCGGGTTCCGGATTTTAAAGCCCGCGCGGCAAAAAAATCCGGGCATCAGAGTATAGTATCGGCTGGTTGAAAACTTATCCGGATTTTGGTCGACATTAAATGCAGTCTCTGTGGATGTTACTGGCGAGTGTCATGTTTGCTGGCATGGGGGCTTGTATAAAAGTCGCCTACGAACTTGGTGCCTCGCTGTCTTATGTCGTCATTTTCCGAGGTGTCCCATCCGTCATCCTCCTTTTTTTTTGGACACTGCTCACAAGGCGCAGCCTGCGGCCGAAAAGCTGGAAGCTCCATGTCTGGCGTAATGTATCGGGCGTTACTTCGATGTGGCTCGGGTTTTATGCCATCTCCCACCTTCCCCTGTCCACGGCCGTCAGCCTGAACTACACCGCACCCCTGTTCATCGCGGGCTGGATGCTGGCCTGGGGCGGCACCCAGCGCGATCCGGTCCGGATCGCAGCCGTGATCCTGGGTTTTCTGGGTGTCGTTGCCGTGCTTCGGCCCAGCATCGGCCATGACCAGTTGCTGCCCGCAGCCGTGGGGCTCGTTGCCGGTGCGCTGTCGGCGGTTGCCATGATGCAGGTGCGCGAGCTGGGCAAGGCGGGCGAGCCCGAATGGCGCACAGTGTTCATTTTCTCCTGTTTTGTATGCTTTACCGGATTCACCGGATTTGCAATCGATGGACAGCGCGAAATCGACGGCGCCACCCTGCTGGCGCTGACCGGCGTAGGTATGTTCGGGCTGGTCGGGCAATTGGCCATGACACGCGCGTTCGGCCTGGGCTCCGCCTTGTTGACCGCCGCCCTGCAGTACACGACCATCATCTTTGCTGCCCTGCTGGGCATCATCTTCTGGGATGACCTGCCCGATATCGTGGCCTGGGCGGGCATGGCGCTGATCATCGCGTCGGGCCTGCTGTCCATCTGGCGCACCTACAGCGAAGACCGTATCATGAGGGGGCAGACCGCGCTGCAGGCGCAGCCGGTCGGTGCGGAAACAGCAACACAGGAGACCAGGCGTGTCTAACTTATTGATCTCTGCAGAAGACCTGCGCAAGAACATCTCTTCCCGAGGGTGGTTGATTTTCGACGTAAGGCATGATCTTTCCGATCACTCGGCAGGGCGTCGCGCATACGAGCAGGGCCACATACCCGGCGCTCTGTATCTCGATCACGAAACCGAATTGTCGGCCGCCAAGACCGGCTCCAACGGCCGGCATCCCTTGCCCGAGCGCCGGGACCTCGGCGCGCTCATGCGTTCGCAAGGCCTGACACGCCAGTCGCAAGTAGTGGTCTACGACGCCGGCAACAGCATGTTCGCCGCCCACTTGTGGTGGATGCTGCGCTGGCTGGGCCATGAAAATGTGCAAGTGCTGGACGGCGGCTGGGAAGCCTGGCTGAAGGCGGGCGGCGAGGTCGAAACCGGAGAGCGCGCGCCTTCCGTCACAGAAGCCCAGGCGCTCCAGAGCCTGGGCTTGCCGCCCGAGCCTGCCATGCCGACTGTCGACGCGCAGGCGGTGCTCGCCAACCTTCAGCAACCGGTCTTCACCGTGCTGGATGCCCGCGCGGCAAACCGCTACCGTGGCGAAACCGAACCCATCGACCCGGTTGCCGGCCACATTCCAGGCGCCTTGAACCGTCCCAACACCGAGAATCTCCAGGGCGACGGCCGGTTCAAACCGGCCGAACAGCTAAGGCAGGAATACCTGGCGCTGTTGGGCAATCGCACGCCCGAGCAACTGGTCCATCAATGCGGCTCCGGCATCACCGCCAGCCATAATCTGTTTGCCATGGAACTCGCCGGCCTGGGCGGCTCGGCGCTGTATCCGGGATCCTGGAGCGAATGGGTCAGCGATCCCGCGCGGCCTGTAGAGCGTTCCTAAGGGGCTGGAGGTCAGACCCCAAGGGTCTGACCCCGGGTCCGCTTCAAGGGGTCAGACCCCATTCGGGGTCTGACCCCAACGCCGCATCCACGCTCATCATCCGCCGATACCACTCATGGAAGTGCTGCATGCCGTCTTCCATGGGCGACTGATAGGGGCCGGCTTCGTTCGTGCCGCGCAGCATCAGGGCCTTCCTGCCCGCATCCATGCGCTCGGCGATTTCATCGTCTTCGATGGCGGTTTCCATGTAGGCCGCGCGTTGTGCTTCGACAAATTCCCGCTCGAAGGCGACGATGTCTTCAGGATAATAGAATTCGACGATGTTCACGGTCTTTTGCGGTGAGACCGGATGCAGCGTCGACAGCACCACCACGTGCGGGTAGAGCTCGATCATGTGCGTGGGAAAGTACGTGACCCATACCGCACCGAAATCGGGCGTATCGCCGCTGCGATAGTCCAGCAGCCGATCATGCCATTTGCTGTAGATGTCGCTGCCAGGCTGCGACAGGGCCTTGTTCACGCCGACGCGCTGCGAACTATACCAATCTGAAAACTCCCAAGCCAGATCGTCGCAGGTGACGAAATGGCCCAGGCCGGGATGGAAGGGCGCGACGTGGTAGTCCTCGAGGTAGACCTCGATGAAGGTCTTCCAGTTGTAGTTGCACTCGTGGACTTCGACGTGGTCGAGCACGTATTCCGAGAAATCGAATTCGGGGCGATCGAACAGTGCCGCCATGTCTTTGGCGGGATTGCGCGGGCCTTCGAACAATAGACCATGGCAGTTCTTGAGCGTGAAGCGCTGCAAGTCCATGCATGGAGTCTTGGGAAACTGGGGGGCGCCGATCAGCTTGCCCTGATCGCTGTAGGTCCAGCGATGCACGGGGCAGACGATGTTGCCGCCGGTGTCGCGCAGATTGCCGCTGGCCAGCCGGGCGCTGCAGACGTCGCCTGCTTCGCCGCCCAGCATGATTGCCTGCCGGTGGCGGCAGACATTGGAAATGAGTTCAACCCCGCCGGCATTGCGCACGATTGCGCGGCCAGCGTGCTCTTGAAGCAGCGTGCGCCAGTCGCCGACCTCGGGAACGAATTTCTCGTGTCCTACATAAAGGGCGGATTTCTTGAAAATGAGTTCTTGCTCTTGAGCAAAAATGGCTTCGTCAAAGTAGCTGCTGACGGTCAGCTGTGTTTGTGCCGGCGCGAAATGCGCTTCCCGACCGATGTCGGTCATGGTTCCCCCCGCGGTAATGAAACCGGAAGAATCGGTGCGACTCATCGCGGTGCGACTCATCGATGCGATTCGTATTTCCGGTGCGAAGAAAAAAACGGACTGGCCGATGAAATTTTAAGGAGGTAGGATTGTACCTTAAATTTCTTCTTATAAAACAAGACCTAGTATGCTGTTCCAAGGGCCGGGGAGGGGTCGGACCCCATGCGGGGCCTGACCCCCACACCGCCTCAGCTCGCATACGGGGTCAGACCCCGCATGGGGTCCGACCCCTCCATTCGGCGCTTCGGCGCGGCTTCCCGTACAATTTGTACCAGGACCGCCAAGCAAGGCGGGGCGCCGCAGGCGCAAGCTTATTGGAAACGTTCATGAACCACACTGATATGGGCACACCTTCAGACACCGGCGCGGCGGAGCGCAACGCGGGCGAGCTGCCGCAGGATTTCGAGACCGCCCTGGCGCAGCTCGAGGCATTGGTCGCCCAGATGGAAAACGGATCGCTCGCACTCGATCAATCCTTGTCCGCCTACGAGCGGGGCGTAGAGCTGGTGAAGATCTGCCAGCGCAGGCTCGATCGCGCGGAGCAGCAGGTCAAGGTATTGCAAGACAATCTTCTCAAACCGCTGGACGACCTTTCCGGCGACCAGGAATAGCCATGGGGCGTCATACCATCGACTTTCCGGCCTGGCTCGAAGAGCGCGTGCAACATATCGAAACCGTTCTCGATCAGTTCCTGCCGCCCGCAACGACTGTTCCGTCCACCCTGCACGAAGCCATGCGCTACGCGGTACTGGGCGGCGGCAAGCGGGTCAGGGCAGCCTTGGTCTACGCAGCCGGCGAAGCTTCGCTGCAGTCCGGCACCGCCGCGGCTCCACAGGAAATCGCGCTGGATCACGCCGCGGCCGCGGTCGAACTCATCCATGCCTATTCGCTCGTGCACGACGATTTGCCCTGCATGGACGACGACGAACTCCGGCGCGGCCGCCCGACGACGCATGTGAAGTTCGGCGTAGCCAATGCCATGCTGGCGGGCGATGCGCTGCAGCCGCTGGCATTCGAGCTTCTCGGGCTGATGCCGATTGCGCCGGCGCTCATCGTGCAGGCCACTCAATTGCTGGCGCGTTCGGCGGGCAGCCTGGGCATGGTCGGCGGGCAGGCCATCGATTGCGAAAGCGTGGGGCTCTCCCTCACGGGGGACCAGCTCAAGGAAATGCACAGCATGAAGACCGGCGCCATGCTGGAAGCCAGCGTTTTGCTGGGGGGGATCGTCGCAGGCGCCGGCTCGGCGGCAAGGCAGGGCCTAGAAGCCTATGCGGCCGCCATCGGGCTGGCGTTCCAGGTGGTGGACGATATACTGGACGTTACGGCGGACACCGCTACGCTGGGCAAGACGGCCGGCAAGGACGCCGCCGGGAACAAGCCCACCTATGTTTCCATCATGGGTATGGACGGGTCGCGCGAATTGCTGCATTCCTTGCATGCCCAGGCACATGCCGCCTTGCTGCCGCTGGGCCCGTCGGCGGCGCATCTGGCCAGCATCGCAGACTACATCGTAGGACGCGACCGTTGACGGTAACGTCCTGTTCTATCCGGGCTGGCGGTATGCAGCTTAAAATGCCGGTTGACTGAACACATTGATTTGTATGGCTTCCCTAGAAAACATCAAAACACCAGCCGATTTGCGCAAGCTGGAGCGGTCCGAGCTCGATGACATCGCGACACAGTTGCGGGAATTCGTCCTGCAATCGGTCTCCAGGACCGGTGGCCATCTGTCTTCCAATCTGGGCACCATAGAGCTCACCATCGCCCTGCATTACGTCTTCAATACGCCGGACGACCGCATCGTGTGGGACGTCGGGCACCAGTCCTATCCGCATAAGATCCTGACGGGCCGGCGCGAGCAGATGTCCACGCTGCGCCAGCATGGGGGCATTTCAGGGTTTCCCAAGCGCAGCGAATCCGAGTACGACGCGTTCGGCACCGCGCACTCTTCCACATCGATCTCCGCTGTGCTTGGCATGGCGGTCGCCTCGCGCAATGCCAAGCGCGACCGCCAGCACATCGCCGTGATCGGCGACGGCGCGATGACCGCGGGCATGGCATTCGAGGCGCTCAACAACGCGGGCGTCACGCCGGGTATCAATACCCTGGTGATCCTGAACGACAACGATATGTCGATCTCGCCGCCGGTGGGGGCGCTGAACCGCTATCTGGCGCGCCTGATGTCCGGAGGATTCTATGCCGCCGCCAAGAATGTGGGCCGGGCGGTGCTGCAGCACATGCCGCCCATGCTCGAATTTGCAAGACGGGTCGAAGGCCATGCGAAAGGCTTGGTGTCGCCGGCCACCTTGTTCGAAGAGCTGGGTTTTAATTATGTCGGCCCCATCGACGGCCACGATCTCGATGCGCTGATTCCCACGCTCGAGAATCTGAAGGCTCTCGGCGGCGCCCAGTTCCTGCACGTAGTGACGCGCAAAGGCCAGGGCTACAAGCTGGCGGAAGCCGATCCGGTGCTTTATCACGGCCCGGGCAAGTTCGATCCCAGCGTGGGCATACAAAAGCCGAAGGCGCCCGCCAAACAGACGTTTACTCAGGTTTTCGGGCGCTGGCTATGCGATATGGCGCAGTCCGATGCGCGCCTCATCGGCATTACGCCGGCCATGCGCGAAGGCAGCGGCATGGTCGAGTTCGAACAGCGCTTTCCGGCGCGCTACTTCGATGTCGGCATCGCCGAGCAGCATGCGGTGACCTTCGCCGCGGGCCTGGCATGCGAGGGGCAGAAGCCGGTCGTCGCCATCTATTCCACCTTTCTGCAGCGCGCCTACGACCAGCTCATCCACGACGTGGCCCTGCAGGACCTCGACGTCACCTTTGCGCTCGACCGGGCCGGCATCGTGGGCGCGGACGGCGCCACTCATGCCGGCAACTACGACATCGCGTATTTGCGCTGCGTACCAAACATGGTGGTCGCGACGCCGTCCGACGAAAACGAAGCCAGGCTCCTGCTGAGCACCTGTTACCAGCATTGCGGGCCCGCCGCAGTCCGGTATCCACGCGGAAGCGGTGCCGGAGCGGCTGTTGCCGATGGCCTGGCCACGGTAGTCTTAGGCAAGGCCGTGGTTCGGCGCCAAGGTCGCCGCGTCGCCATCCTGGCATTCGGCACCTTGGCCTGCGCTGCGGGAAAGGCCGCCGATGCGCTCGATGCCACGCTGGTCGACATGCGTTTCGTGAAGCCCCTGGACGAAGCCCTGCTTCAGGAACTGGCCCAGTCGCACGCGGCTTTTGTTACCATTGAAGAGGGCTCCATCATGGGAGGTGCGGGCAGCGCCGTGCTGGAGTTCTTTAGCCGCAGCCGCATCGACCGGCCTGTCTTGCAGCTGGGCTTGCCGGACCGTTTCATCGACCACGGCGAGCAGGCTGCCATTCTTGCCGGGCTCGGCCTGGATGCCGATGGCATTCAGGCTTCCGTGCGCTCTCATTTTGCCGACATGTTCAATGAAGATGAAGAGCATGAAAGGTCTTTGAGCAGCGGTGCATAGATAGCCAGGAGCCCATGCCGTCGCGTGCCCGGCGTCGACAAGCCCTAATACCATTGTGGTTATAGGGTTAATCGACGCCTATGTGCCGCATAATGGTTCGTTAACCGTAATTTACGCCGCACTCGCCAAGCGGTGTTACAGAGGTTTCGTTTACATGAATACACTGATTGATCCCGTTGTCGCCATGCCCGACGTCCAGAGCAGTCTCGATACACGTCACATTGCGATCCAGCGGGTGGGTGTCAAGGGCGTGCGCCATCCCATGCTGCTTGCCGTGCAGAACGGGCCGGCCATGCCTACCGTCGCCAACTGGGAGCTCACCGTTGCGTTGCCTCCGCAGGAAAAAGGCACGCATATGTCGCGTTTCGTGGCCTTGCTCGAAGAGCATCGCCAGACCCCCATGACGCCGGCCCTGTTTTGCGACATGGCCCGCAAGATGCTGCCGCTGCTCAACGCCGAGCGCGGCGACATGACGGCATCCTTTCCTTATTTCATGAACAAGGTGGCGCCGGTCTCGGGCGTGGCCAGCCTCATGGACTACGAACTGACCTGGACCGCCCGCGTCGGAAGGAATCCGGATTCCGTCGAATTCGAATTGTCGGTACTGGTGCCCGTGACCAGTTTGTGCCCGTGCTCCAAAGCCATCTCGGAATATGGCGCTCACAACCAGCGCTCCCATGTCACGGCTACCGTGGTGTACAGCGATGCAGGCCTGGCAGATCCCGAAGCACTGATTCGCGATGTCGAAAGCGAGGCATCCTGCGAACTCTGGGGGCTGCTGAAGCGCACCGACGAAAAATTCGTCACCGAGCGCGCTTACGAAAATCCGAAATTCGTCGAAGACCTGGTCCGCGACGTTGCCGAACGGCTCCAGCAGGTGGCCGGCATGCAGCGCTTCCGGGTCGTGGCCGAGAACTTCGAATCCATACACAACCATTCCGCCTACGCAGTCGTAGAAGGCTGAAACCGGGGTCAGACCCCGTACGGGGTCTGACCCCAAATCCATCGCGGCGCGGCCGATTCAGGGGTCTGACCCTTTGGGTCAGACCCCTTGTTCTAGTGCTTAGAGCGGGTCCTCGGGGCGGGCCAGGCGTCCGCCCTTGCCTGGGGCCACATATGGCTGCAAGGCTTCCAGCATGGTGCCGGGATTGTTGGTCATGATCCCACGGACACCCAGAGCCAGGTAGTCTTGCATCGAGCTGCGGCTATCCAGTGTCCAGATGTAGTTCAGGCGGACGTCGCCATTTCTTTCGGCCGACACACTGCGCTTGAACGTATCGGTAAAGCCGCCAACGACGAACGCGTTGGCGGTGATGCCGTTCCCGTACACTGCCTTGCCCTTTGCGTAGCTGTTCAACAGTTCAATGGTGGCATCCACCGGGTTTTGCTTCACAAACCAAAGTAATGATGACGATGGGCCGGGCCTGTCGGTGTCGTCGAAGCTGAAGTAGATGCGATTTGCATACTTCGTTCCTGCAGCGGCGGCGGCAGCGGCCCGGATATAGGCTTTATGCTCGGTCTTGTCCACGCTGACGATCACTTTTCCCTTGTAGTTTTTGTCGAACAGCTGCGTGACGAGAGTTGCGATGACATTACGCCCGGCCGTTGATTTCGCGGTATCGTTCTTGGCGACGCTGGACCCGACTTTGCTGTCGACGATGAACAGGGCGATCGGGGAAGGGTGGCTCGCGAGGGTGTTCAGATAGCCCTGAGCTGTCTCGTGAACCATGCAGGCGTCTTTGCTGGATCGGATCGTTTCCGATGCTCCCGTCGCCCTGTCGGGCACGAAGGTCGGCTTTTCACGGATCATGTGGCCGCAGATTCCTGTCTCCTTCCAGAAGAGGCGTCCGCCGACGAGCGGGATGAAGCTGCATTCGCAAGGCGTACCATGCTGGAATTTGTCGACCATTCCGTCGTTGGTGAAGCGCAAGTCCGCTTCGATCGCGTTGGCGCCTTCTTGTGCGGCCCAGTCGATGTACTGGGAATGGTTGATTGCATGGGCGATGTTGTAATAGAGCGTGTCGCCTTTGGCCATGGCGGGAAGCAGCGACAGCGGCAAAAGGCAGGCGATCAGGAATAGTCGGATCATGTTCTGCACCGGATTCGTTATTGAAGACATATGGAAAGAGGACATGAGCATTTCCTGTTACTCCATGAAGCGGGTGCTGATGCAGCTTTCGCCGAAGCCGCCGTTGGGCTGTAGCGGGCAGCCGAATACGGAGTCATTGGCCAGGCTCGTCAGAAACAGGGACGAGGATCCTGTGACTTCATACAGCGCAAGGTCCGTCGTGACTTCAAAACCGTCGATGCGGTAGGGCGCGCAGTCGGCGAAACCGGCGCCGCCGCCCGTGAGCTTGCAATGCGTGATGCGGCCGCTGCGGGCATTGGCCACATAGATGTTGGCATTGGACGAATCGGCTGCGATTTTCTGGATCCCATCGAAAAGCTCTTGTTCGCCGGCGTGCACCGCGTGGCAGGACGAAAGAGAGGCATCGTTTCCGATCTGGCAGATCGTCACGCTGTTGTCGAGGTTGCCGACATAGGCATATTTGCCATTGGGCGAAAATGCGATCGTCGTGGGAGCGCTGAACAGATCGTTGTTTTGTGCCTGGCAGGTGCTGGGCATGCCATTGGGCGCCAGCGTGCAGGCGGTGATCGTGGATTTGATTTCGCCGTTCAGGAAGTAGGCATGGGTACCGTACTCGCCGGCTGCAAGGCCGACCTCGACGGGAGTATCGAGGGTGCCGTTGGCGTCCGTTACCGCGCAGCTGCTGAAAGTGCCGTCGCCCAGAACCTGGCAGACCGTCAGCGTGTTGTCCTCATTGGTGGCATAGGCTACCGTGCCGGAGGCATTCAGGGCCAAGGATGACGGATCCTTGAAATTGCCGCCGCCTTCCGCCGGGGCGCAGGATGAAAGTGCACCCTTGGCGCCGTCGCAGACGAGTACGGAATCGGCATCGTCTTGCAGGAAGTACACAGAACCGGTGCGCGGGTTCACCACCATCTGGTGCACGACGTCGGCATCCAGTTCCTGGATGTCGCAATCGTCAAGGTCGCCCGACTCGTCCACCTCGCAGGTGGTCAGCGTGTCGTCCTTGTTGAGAATGCGCAACAGGGTGTCGGGAACGCCGGCCACCTTGTGAACAGCCAGGTTCTTGGGGCCGTAGAAGTAAGCGGGGCCGTCTTCGACGGCTACGTCGGGGGCGGTGGCGGTGCCTGCCGAGCTGCCGCCGTCCGAACATCCAGCAAGGGAGATGGCCGACGTGAGCACGATCAGTGCAGTAGCGACTTTTTTCATGTGAAGGCTTTCTTGATGTGGACGGTTACGGTTCTAGGCTGCCGTAAAGCAGGCTGGAGGCAATTGTAACAACAATGATCTTAAGGAAACAAGAACCTTTGAGGGGTCAGACCCCGTACGGGAAACAGAACCTTGAGGGGTCAGACCCCGTACGGGGTCTGACCCCACGGCGCCCAAAGCTTCTTGCATCCAAGTCCTTAAAAATGCTAATATTGCTGGTTTCTTGCTCGACCCGTTTTGGTTGCCAAATTGGTTGCCAGACTGGTTGCCAAACGCGGCGGGCTGACCCTTTCGGCATTTTCTTTTTGCCGGAAGCCATCCACAAGGAGTGTTATTTATGCGCCACTACGAAGTAGTGTTTATCGTGCATCCCGATCAAAGCGAGCAAGTGCCCGCCATGATCGAGCGCTATCAAGGCGTCGTCACCAGCAATGGTGGCCAGGTTCATCGCCTGGAAGACTGGGGCCGCCGTCAATTGGCATATCCCATCCAGAAGCTCGTCAAGGCGCACTACGTGTGCTTTAACATCGAGTGCGGCCAAGCGGCTCTCGATGAGCTTGAGCATTCGTTCCGTTACAACGATGCCATCCTGCGTCACCTCGTCATCAAGACCAAGAAAGCTCACACGACGCCTTCGGTCATGATGAAGTCGGTCGAGCGCGAAGAGGCCCGCAAGGCCAGCGCCGAAGCGGCGGCAGCGAACCAGTCGGAATAATCCGGTTCCCGGAAGCGATGTGAACCAGCTCGTTCTGACTGCGACGGCCCTCGAAGTCCAGCCGCTCAGGTATACCCCGGCCGGCTTGCCGGCAGTCGAAATGATGCTGGAACACGAATCGGAAGTCCAAGAGGCCGGCCACGCGCGCCGCGTCGAAATGGTTCTTTCGGCCATCGCTCTCGGAGACATCGCTTTATTGCTGGCCGACACCCCCTTGGGGGCTTCCTTGTCGATACAGGGCTTTCTGGCCCCCTCGCGCAAGGGATCAAGCAAGCTGGTGTTGCATATACAGCAGGCGAGTCGGGTTTTTTCCGGCGGTGCAAGCGCTGTCGTCTAGCGGGTATTCACGGCAAATCAGTAGCGCAGGGGCGATTACGCCAGGCGCATCGAATATACAGTCCGGCTCGGTCCGGGCACTAAAGAGGCACATTATGGCTTACTTCAAGAAAGGCAAGGAAAAACGCAAGTTCACCCAACAGAACCCGCTGTTCAAGCGTCGCAAGTTCTGCCGCTTCACGGCAGCGAACGTCGACGAAATCGACTACAAGGATCTGGACACCCTGCGTGATTTCATCCAGGAAAACGGCAAGATCATTCCTGCACGTTTGACCGGCACCAAGGCCCACTACCAGCGTCAGCTCGACACCGCCATCAAGCGCGCGCGCTTCCTGGCCCTGTTGCCTTACACTGACAACCACAACTAATCCGAGGCCTATCGTCATGCAAGTGATTCTGCTCGAAAAAGTCGTCAATCTGGGTAACCTCGGTGACGTCGTGCGTGTTCGCGACGGCTACGCCCGCAATTACCTGATCCCCCAGCGCATCGCCCGCCGTGCGACCGATGCCGCGCTCAAAGAATTCGAAGCCCGTCGCGCCGAGCTCGAAAAAGTCCAGGCCGAGAAACTGGCCGCGGCCCAATCGGTCGGCGAGAAGCTGAACGGCCAAACCATCACCATTTCGCAAAAAGCGGGTGTCGATGGCCGTCTGTTCGGTTCGGTCACGACCATGGACATCGCTTCGGCGCTGGTTCAGGCGGGCTTTGCCGGCGTCGAGAAGACGCAGGTCCGTCTGCCCGACGGCGCACTGAAGGCCGTGGGCGAATACCCCATCCAGGTCGCGCTGCACGCCGACGTGGTGACGGACATCACCGTTGTAGTCCAGGGCGAAATGGCCTGATAGGCCGTTCGCTCCCCGTGGTACATTCCTTCACTTGAAGGCCGTGCCGCGGCTGCAACAAGAAAAGCCGGCCTTTGCCGGCTTTTTTCATTTGTTTTCTGTATTTGCCGGAGCCTGAAGTGGACAGCAAGAAGATGACCAACGATCCGCAGCTCGAGTATCTGCGCGTGCCTCCGCATTCGGTCGAGGCCGAGCAGTCCGTGCTGGGCGGTCTGTTGCTGGACAACAGTGCATTCGACCGCGTTACCGATGTCCTGAACGAAGACGACTTCTATCGCTTCGACCACAAGATCATCTGGCATCACATTACCCGCCTGATCGGCCTGGCAAGGCCGGCCGACGTGGTAACGGTGAACGAGTCGCTGGCCAGCGCCGGCAAGGCCGAAGAGGTCGGGGGGCTGTCCTACCTGAACGCCCTGGCCCACAACACGCCCTCGGCGGCCAACATCCGCCGCTACGCCGAGATCGTCCGCGAACGCTCCATGCTGCGCAAACTGGTGTCGGTGGCCGATGAAATCGCCGCGGCAGCGTTCAACCCGCAGGGCAAGGAAGCCCGGCAATTGCTGGACGAGGCCGAATCCCGCGTATTCCAGATTGCACAGGAGGGCGCCCGCGGCGCCACCGGCTTCCAGGACATCCAGCCCCTGTTGACGCAAGTGGTGGAACGCATCGACGAGCTCTATCACCGCGAGGGCGACTCCGACATCACGGGGGTGCCAACGGGGTTCGCCGATCTCGACCGCATGACCTCGGGCTTGCAGCCGGGCGATCTTGTCATCGTTGCGGGCCGGCCGTCCATGGGCAAGACCTCGTTCTCCATGAACATCGGCGAACACGTGGCGATCGAGCAGGGCCTGCCCGTAGCGGTGTTTTCCATGGAAATGGGCGCGGTGCAACTGGCCATGCGCATGGTCGGCTCGGTGGGCATGCTGGACCAGCACCGCATGCGTACGGGCAAGCTGACCGCCGACGACTGGCCTCGCTTGACCCATGCCGTGCAGCAAGTGCAGGAAGCCCAGATCTATATCGATGAAACCCCGGCGCTCTCGTCCATGGAGGTCCGGGCACGGTCCAGGCGCCTGGCGCGCCAGTGCGGCCAACTGGGCCTGATCATCATCGACTACATGCAGCTCATGTCCGCGAACTCGGCCGGGGAAAACCGGGCGACCGAAATTTCGGAAATCAGCCGCTCGCTGAAAGGCCTGGCCAAGGAGCTGAACTGCCCCCTCATTGCGTTGTCGCAGCTGAACCGAAGCCTGGAGCAGCGTCCGAACAAGCGCCCGGTGATGAGCGATCTGCGCGAATCGGGCGCCATCGAGCAGGACGCCGACTTGATCCTGTTCATCTATCGCGACGAGGTCTACAACCCCGACTCGCCCGACAAAGGCTCCGCCGAGATCATCATCGGCAAGCAGCGTAACGGCCCCATCGGCACCGTGCGGCTGACCTTCCAGGGCTCAAGCACCCGCTTCCTGAACTTTACCTCGGGCATGGGCGGCTGATAAGAAGGGGGGTCAGAAGAAGGGGGGTCAGACCCCGAATGGGGTCTGACCCCTAAGTCATGTCGAGCGCAAGCTCATATGCCGCCCGCAGGGACCCCGGGTCGGCAATGCCTTGTCCCGCGATGTCGAACGCCGTGCCATGATCGACGCTGGTCCGCACGAAGGGCAAGCCCACCGTGACGTTCACGCCTTCATCGACGCCCAGGTACTTGACCGGGATCAGGCCCTGGTCATGGTATTGCGCCACCACGATGTCGAACTCGCCGCGCCGGGCGCGCATGAAGACCGTGTCGCCCGGCCAGGGCCCGCTGGCATCGATGCCTTCCGCGCGGGCTTGCTGGATCGCAGGGGCGATGACGTCGATGTCTTCCCTGCCGAACCGGCCGTCTTCCCCCGCGTGAGGATTGAGGCCGGCGACCGCGACGCGGGGCGCCTGGATGCCGGCCCGCCGGCAGGCATCATGCGCGAGCCGTATGGTCTGAAGCTCGTTGTCGACGGTGATGAGTTCGCTGACTTGCCGCAAGGCCACGTGTATCGTCACCAGGATTACGCGCAATTCCTGGTTGGCCAGCATCATGGCGTAGTGCTGCGTGCCGCTGCGCTCGGCCAGGATTTCCGTATGGCCCGGATAGTCGGCGCCGCCCGCTTGCATGGTCTTCTTGTTGAGCGGGGCCGTGACGATGGCGCGCAGCTTGCCGGCCAGCGCGTCGTCGATGGCGTAGCAAAGAAATTCATAAGCCGCGCGTCCCGCAAGCGGGTCGGGGATGCCCGGTTGAAGATCGGGCGGAAGGGCCTGCCAGCGATTCAGCACCCGTATCGCGCCGTGGCCGGCAGCCGCTACATCCGGTTCGCTGACGAGCTGTACCCGCAGGTGATCCGCCATCCCCAGCCGCGCGATGGCGGCGTCGAGCACACCCGCATCGCCATAGACGACGGCGGGGTAGGGCAAGCCGCCTTCGAACAGCTTGACGATGATCTCGGGGCCTATGCCGGCGGCATCGCCCATGGTGATGCCGATCGGCTGGCGGGGCGGGGCCATCGTCAGAGCGCCTCGCTTGCGTAGTCGGCAAGCCGCGAACGCTCGCCGCGCTGCAAGGTGATGTGGCCCGCATGCGGCCAGCCCTTGAAGCGATCCACCACGTAAGTCAGGCCCGAACTGCCTTCGGTCAGGTAGGGCGTGTCGATCTGGGCGATATTGCCGAGGCAGACGATTTTGGTTCCGGGACCGGCCCGCGTAACCAGCGTCTTCATTTGCTTGGGCGTGAGGTTCTGCGCTTCGTCGATGATTAGGAACTTGTTGAGGAAAGTCCGGCCTCGCATGAAGTTGAGCGACTTCACCTTGATGCGCGATCGGATGAGCTCCATGGTGGAGTTCTTGGGCCAGTCCTGTCCGCCGCTGCCGGTGGAGAGTTCCGAGTTGCCCGAGCCTAGGTGAAGCACTTCCAGGTTGTCTTCGAGCGCGCCCATCCAGGGCAGCATTTTTTCTTCCTCGGTGCCCGGCAGGAACCCGATATCGTCGCCGACGGGCACCGTGGCGCGCGTGATGATGATTTCGTTGTAGCGCTTGGTTTCCAGCGTCTGGGTAAGCGCGCTGGCCAGCGCCAGCAGCGTCTTGCCCGTGCCGGCCTGGCCCAGGAGCGAGACGAAGTCGCAATCGGGGTTCATGAGCAGGTTGAGCGCGAAATTCTGTTCGCGATTCCGTGCCGTGATGCCCCAGACATTGTTCTTCCCGTGGCTATAGTCCCGCAACGTGGCCAGGACCGCGCTCTTGCCGCTGACTTCCTTGACCTGGGCCTGAAGCGGAAGATCGCCATCGAAATAGACGAATTCATTGACGATGAATTCCGAGCACAGGGGGCCGCGGATGCGGTAGTAGGTGGTGCCGCCCTGCTGCCAGGATTCGACGTCCTTGCCATGCTTGAGCCAGAAGTTTTCCGGCAGGGGCATGACACCGTCGTAAAGCAGATCGGAGTCGTCCAGCACGTGGTCATTCAGGTAGTCCTCGGCTTCCAGGCCCAGCGAGCGCGCCTTCAGCCTCATGTTGATGTCTTTGGACACCAGGATGACTTCGCGTTTGGCGTGGATCTGGTGCAGGGCGTGCACCACGCCGAGAATGGCGTTGTCGGCCTTGCCCAGAGGCAGCTCGATGGGCAGCCTGGTTTCGAGCGCGGTCGTCTGGAAGTGCAATTGCCCGAGGGCTTCCGCATTGCCCAGCGCATCGAGTTCCACGCCGGCTTCCAGATTTTGCGTACCGCTGACCAGGCCATCGAGAGAGCGGCTGACCTGCCGGGCGTTGCGCGCCACTTCCGACATGCCCTTCTTTTGGTGGTCGAGTTCTTCCAGGACCATCATGGGCAGGAAGATATCGTGTTCCTCGAACTTGAAAAGCGAATTCGAGTCGTGCAGCAGGACGTTGGTATCCAGGACGAACAGTTTGCGCTTGGAGGCTGCCAGGCGCCTCTTTTTGGCGGGAGTGCGTGCTTGCGCGACAGGCACGGGGACGGTTGGGGCGACTTCTTCTGGTTCCTTGGCGACCGTCTTGGCGGACGGCTGGATTCCGGGCGCTTTGAGGGCAGGCGCATCCGCCTGCCGGGCGGCTTTTGCGGGGGCCGCTGTCTTGCTTGCCGTCCGGGATACAGTTGCCTTGGTCGTGGTGGCAGTGGGCGGTTCTGGGTTCATGATGGCAACCGTGGCGCCCATGCTTGTTGGCAACTTGGGTAGCGGCATAGGGTTCTGAGCTCCTGAAAATTTACGTGGATCTGCGTGGCGGGCTATTGCCTGTTAACGCCGGAGGCGGGGTCAGACCCCGTACGGGGTCTGACCCACCGGCTGCGAACAGGCCCTAGCTGCTGGCCGCCGTTTGTACCGCCTGCAGGACATCGTCGACATGGCCCGGTACCCGAAGGCCTCGCCATTCGCGCTGCAGCACGCCGTCCTCGTCGATGAGAAACGTGCTGCGCTCGATGCCTCGCACTTGTTTACCGTACATGTTTTTCATTTTCATGACGCCGAAGAGCTGGCACAGGCTTTCATCTTCGTCGGCGATCAAGGGGAAGGGAAGCGACTGCTTCTCGGTGAAGCCGGCGTGGGACTTCAGGGAGTCGCGCGATACGCCGATGATCTGGCATCCGGCGTCGACGAAATCCTGGTAGCGATCACGGAATCCCTGCGCCTGGGTCGTGCAGCCGGGCGTGTTGTCTTTGGGATAGAAGTACAGCACCGTGAGATGGCCGCGCAAGCCGTGGGCGCTGACTTCCCCCTGGGTGCTGGCGGCGGTGAACTCGGGTATGGGCTTGCCGACGGTGGCTTGGCTCATGCGGACTCCTTGTAGGGAAGAAGGGCTACGACCACGCGCCGCCCTTCGGACATCAGAATATTGTAGGTCCGGGCGGCTGCCTGGGTGCTCATGGATTCTATTCCTATGCCCATGTTCAAAAGGGGGGCGGTCACGCGTGCGGGAAGCAGGTACTGCTTGTGCCCGGTGCCGATCAGAATGACCTCGGGGGCGCCGGCCGGTTTTTGTGGCGCCGCAGCATTGTCCAGGAACGCCATGGGATCGCGTTTTTCCTCTTTCAGGCCTGCGATGGCCCGCAAGTCCGCCGTGGTGATGTCGGCGGCAGAAGATACTTTCCATTCGTGTATTTCCCCTTCGGGGGCGAAGTACACGGCATGCGCATAAGGTGTTTCGTTGATCTCGATGTGGTCGTCCCGGAATGCCGTCACGGTATTGAGGGCGGGGTTGGATTCGCTTTGCAATTGCACTGGTTACTCCCGAAGTCAACTTGATGATAGCGCAAAGCTTGTTTTCATAGGATGGATTACACTTGTTCGCCATTTGCCGCAGGCGACGGCTTGCGATAGATTACTTACTTTTGTTGCGCTGCACATTCCACTATTCCGTCTCTTTGACCCAAGGACCATCATGACGAACTTTCCTCGCATAGAGCGCCTGCCGCCCTACGTGTTCAATATAACCGGCGAACTCAAGATGGCGGCGCGACGGCGCGGCGAGGACATCATCGACATGTCGATGGGCAATCCGGACGGGGCCACGCCCAAGCATATCGTCGACAAGCTCGTTGAGGCGGCCACCCGGCCCGATACGCACGGCTACTCCGTTTCCAAGGGCATACCGCGGCTGCGCAAGGCCATTTCGGGTTGGTACGAACGGCGCTATGGCGTGCAGATCAATCCCGATACCGAGGCCATCGTCACGATAGGTTCCAAGGAAGGCCTGGCCCATCTCATGCTTGCCACCCTGGATCGCGGCGATACGGTGCTCGTGCCCAACCCGAGCTATCCCATCCATATCTACGGCGCCGTGATCGCCGGCGCGAACATCCGCTCGGTGCCCATGACCCCGGGCCTGGACTTCTTCGAGGAAATCGAGCGTGCCGTGCGCGAGAGCATTCCCAAGCCCAAGATGATGATCCTGGGTTTTCCCAGCAATCCCACGGCCCAGTGCGTCGACCTGTCGTTCTTCGAGCGCATCGTCGCGCTGGCGCGCGAACACAACATTCTCGTGGTGCACGATCTGGCCTATGCGGACATCACCTTCGACGGCTATGTCGCGCCCTCCATCATGCAGGTGGAAGGGGCGCGCGACGTGGCGGTCGAGTTCTTCACCATGAGCAAGAGCTACAACATGGCGGGATGGCGGGTGGGCTTCATGGTGGGCAACCAGGAACTGGTCAATGCGCTGGCGCGCATCAAGAGCTACCACGACTATGGCACGTTCACGCCCATCCAGGTTGCCTCCATTGCAGCGCTCGAAGGTCCGCAGGATTGCGTGGCGGAAGTGGTGGAGCAATACCGGATCCGGCGCGACGTTTTGGCCAAGGGCCTGCACGAAGCAGGCTGGCCTGTCGATATCCCGAAGGCGTCCATGTACATCTGGGCCAAAATACCCGACTTTTACAAGGGCATGGGCTCGCTGGAATTTTCCAAGCGCCTGCTGGCCGATGCCAAAGTGGCCGTGTCGCCTGGCGTGGGCTTTGGCGAATACGGCGACGACTATGTGCGCTTCGCCCTGATCGAAAACGAGCAGCGCATCCGGCAAGCGGTGCGCGGCATCAAGGACATGTTCCGCAAAGACGGCGTGGGCAAGTGAGCATGCTGAACGCATCCCTTGGCTACAATGAATGTTTTTTCCGCAAGTACGGATCGGGTAAATGAGTCCTATTAAAGTTGGTTTGCTGGGCCTGGGCGTCGTCGGGGGCGGCACCTGGAAGGTATTGACGCGCAACGCCGAAGAAATCGCACGCCGCGCCGGCCGGCGCATCGAGGTCTCGGCCATTGCCGTCCGGGACGTCGAAAAGGCCAGAAAGCTCGTGGGCGGGCAGACTCTGGTCAGCAGCGATGGCTTCGACGTCGTGCGCAATCCCGACATCGACATCGTCGTCGAGGTCATCGGAGGCGACACCCTGGCCCGCGAACTGGTCATGGAGGCCATTGCCCAGGGCAAGCATGTCGTGACGGCCAACAAGGCCCTGCTTGCCAAGCATGGAAACGAGATCTTCGCCGCCGCGCACCAGAAAGGCGTCATGGTGGCCTTCGAGGCCGCCGTCGCGGGCGGCATTCCCATCATCAAGGCAATGCGCGAAGGCCTGACGGCCAATCGCATCCAGTGGCTGGCGGGTATCATCAACGGCACGACCAATTTCATCTTGTCGGAAATGCGCGCGCGCGGACTGTCCTTCCATGAAGTGCTCGCCGAAGCGCAACGGCTGGGCTATGCGGAAGCCGACCCCACTTTCGATATCGAAGGCGTGGACGCCGCCCATAAGCTCACGCTGCTTGCCTCGCTGGCGTTCGGCGTACCCGTGCAGTTCGACAAGGCCCATATCGAGGGCATTTCCAATCTGGCCCGCGAAGACATCATCCATGCCGAGCGCCTGGGCTATCGCATCAAGCTGCTGGGCATTACGCGCCGGCGCGACGACGGCATCGAATTGCGGGTGCATCCCACTCTGGTTCCAACCGAGCGCCTGCTCGCCAATGTCGAAGGCGCCATGAACGCCGTCCTGGTCAGTGGCGACATGGTCGGCCCTACGCTGTATTACGGACAAGGGGCGGGCGAACTGGCGACGGCTTCCGCGGTGGTCGCCGACCTGGTCGACGTCACCCGCCTGCAGACGGCCGATCCCGAGCACCGGGTCCCCTACCTGGCCTTCCAGCCCGATGCGCTGGACGACACGCCCATACTTCCCATCGAGGAAATCCGTTCCTCTTATTATCTGCGCTTGCGGGTCCAGGACCGTCCCGGCGTATTGGCCGACATTGCGCGTATACTCGCCGACGTGGGCATTTCCATAGGATCCATGTTCCAGGAACCGCATGGCGATACCGAAGCCGACATCATTTTCCTGACGCACGAGGCGCGTGAGGGCGATATAGACAGCGCATTGCAGCGCATCGGCGTCCTGGCTTTCGTGCATTCCGACGTTACGCGCCTGCGCATGGAGCACCTGATATGAAATACCGATCCACCCGTGGCGGCATGGCGCCGCAAGCCTTCTCCGACATCCTGCTCGAAGGCCTGGCGCCCGATGGCGGCCTGGCGCTGCCGGAACGCATTCCCACCATCGACGCAGACACCCTCGAAGCCTGGCGGGCGCTGTCGTATGCCGAACTGGCCGCTGAGGTCCTGGGCCTGTACATCGACGACATCCCTCGGGACGACCTGCTGTCCCTGACCCGGGCCGCCTACGACGCATCGGTGTTCGGCAGCGAGCAGATCGTGCCCTTGAAACCGCTGAACCATGGTCTGACCCTGCTGGGGCTGTCCGAAGGGCCGACCCTGGCTTTCAAGGACATGGCCATGCAGTTCCTGGGCCAGGTGTTCGAATACGTGCTGGGCAAGCGCGACGCCACGCTGAACATCCTGGGCGCGACCTCGGGAGACACCGGCTCCGCCGCCGAATACGCGCTGCGCGGCAAGCGCGGCGTGAATGTCTTCATGCTGTCCCCGCACGGCCGCATGAGCGGGTTCCAGCGCGCCCAGATGTACTCCCTGCAAGACCGGAACATCCACAACCTGGCGCTCAAGGGCGTATTCGATGACTGCCAGGATATCGTCAAGGCGCTGGCGGGCGATCTGGACTTCAAGTCGCGCTACCAGTTGGGCGCCGTGAATTCCATCAATTGGGCACGTATCGCCGCGCAGGTGGTCTACTACTTCTGGGGCTGGCTGCGAGCCACCTCCGCGCCGGGCCAGCAAGTGTCGTTCGCGGTTCCTTCCGGCAACTTCGGCAATATTCTTTCCGGGCACATCGCCCGCCGGATGGGCTTGCCCGTGCGGCGGCTGGTGCTGGCCACCAACGAGAACAATGTGCTCGAGGAATTCTTCCGCACGGGTATCTACCGCCCGCGCTCGGCCGAACAGACTCACGCCACGTCCAGCCCGTCCATGGACATCTCGCGCGCTTCGAACTTCGAGCGCTTCGTCTTCGATCTTCTGGATCAGGATGCCGCGAAGGTCAAAGCCTGCTGGAAACAGCTCGACGAGACCGGCGCGTTCGACCTCAGCGAGCTGAAGCCGCTGTTCGAGTCGCGCTACGGCTTCGTGGCAGGGACCAGCACGCATGCCGACCGGCTTGCCACCATACGGCAGGTCTACGAGGAAACCGGCGTGCTCATCGATCCGCACACGGCCGACGGCGTCAAGGTGGGGGCCGCTCATGTGGAAGAGGGCATCCCCATGCTGGTGCTCGAAACCGCCATGCCGGCGAAGTTCGGCGAGACCATACAGGAAGCCATCGGCAAGCCCGCGCCCATCCCGGCCCACTTGCGCGAATTGGCCGAACTGCCGCAACGCGTCGAGATCATGGACTGCGATGCGGAGCTGGTGCGGAACTACATCAAGGCCCACGTGGCGACCCCGGCCTGATTCCGGCGCATCATGCTGACCTTCGGGCACGTTCTGGCAGTCGGCATGGGCGCCGCCATCGGCGCCATATTGCGATGGCTGCTGGGATTGTGGCTGAATACCGCGCATGCGCTATTGCCTTGGGGGACTCTGGCGGCCAACTTGGTGGGCGGCTATCTGATCGGCCTGATACTCGCCTTGCTGCTGCAGTCGCCGGAAGTGCCGGCCTGGCTTCGGCTGTTTCTCATTACCGGCTTCCTTGGCGGCCTGACGACGTTCTCCACTTTTTCGGGCGAGGTCTACAGCTTCCTCGAACGTGGCGCGTTCCTGGAAGCCTTGCTCTATGCCGGCGCCAGCCTGCTCGGCAGCCTGCTGTTGACGGCCGCGGGATTCGCCACGGTGCATGGGCTGAAAGGCTGACGCGTTGGGGTCGGACCCCGTACGGGGTCCGACCCCTTCAGAGCGCTGATAAACCCCCTGTTTTTTAGTTAAGGGGTTTATCGGCTCGTGGTTCAGGCCAATCTCAGCCGATTTGAAGAGTTTGCGGGCCACACGTACATAACGACGGCTTGAGCCGCGAGCAAGGCCAGACTTGGCCCTATCAAGGCCTCAAGAGGCGCTAAAAGCCGCGCCAGCAGCAGCGCGATCTTCTTCATATTCTGGGCCGCAGCGGCCAACAGACACTGCTCCATCACTTTCTGTAGACCACGCAGGCGCGCGTAGCGATGGCCATGCAGTTGCTTGGCATCGGCAAAGCTGCGCTCGACCGTCTCCTGGCGCCTGGCATAGATGCGCTTACCAGCTGGCGTCAGCCGCCGGGCCTTGACCCGCTCTTTGGCCTCCTCCCAGAGGTGGCGCATCACCACTTTGACCCCCGTCGCGCTTTGTGTGCATCGGGCTCGAACCGGGCAACTGGCGCACTGGGTGCGATCGGAGCGGTATTCGCGGTAACCCTCTCGGTTAGTCGTGCTATAGGTCAGTGTTTGATTGTTCGGGCAGACATAAGTGTCCGTTTGCGCATCGTATTGATATTCGTGTTTCTTAAAATAACCCGCTCTCTGGGCGGAACGACGGTACCCCATGACGCCGGCAATCAGGCGATCCTCAAGGCCCTTGCACACCGCGGCGGTGAAGTAGCCCGCATCCAGGCCGACCGCATAAGGGTTCAAATTAAAGCGCTCGCGCTGACGATCCAGCCGCGCCAGGTACGGCACGCTGTCATTGACGTTGCCCGGCGTGACGTGTGTGTCGGTGATGATGGCATGCTTGGCATCGACCGTGCGGTGATCCAGATAAAAGAACCCTTTGGGCTTACCCTCGCGCGCCATGTAGCCGCTGTCCGGGTCGGTGCGGCTGACCTTGGCCGGGCGCGTGGGCGGGGGCTCATCGTCCTTGTCCGTGCGCTTTAAGGCCGGCTTGCCGTGCGCTAGGCGGTCGGCATCTACGGCCGCATCCAGCTCCTGCAGGTAGGCCTGCGCGGGCACAGCCACCTGGCCCTGCTCGGCCTTGTTCTTGTTGGCACTGGCCTTCAAATGCGTGCTGTCCGTATACAGTACCTTGCCCTGGACCATGCCGCGCCTGATCGCCTGCAGCACTATCTCATCAAAAATCTCTTGGTAAATCTGGCTGTCTGCAAAACGGCGGCGCCGGTTCTGGCTGATCGTGGAGGCGTCGGGCACCTTATCGGTCAAGCGCAGCCCGAGGAACCAGCGGTAAGCCACATTGACTTGAACGTCACGGACCAACTGGCGCTCGCTTCGAATGCCAAACAAGTAGCCCAGTAATAGCAACTTGAACAGCAGCACCGGATCAATGGCCGGGCGGCCGTTGTCGGCGCAATAGAGGTGCGCCACCTTGGCGCGAATAAAGCTCAGATCTATGGCAGCGTCGATCTTGCGCACCAAGTGATCGGCGGGAACCAAAGATTCCAGCGTCACCATCTCAAGTTCGTGCTGATAAGCGGGGGGATCTCTTAGCATCCCCACATTATGAACAAGCTCGACGCGTTGCGCGAGGGTTTGTCAGCATTCTGTGGGGTCGGACCCCGTACGGGGTCCGACCCCTTAGAACGATGCTTTGGGGGTCAGACCCCATCCGGGGTCCGACCCCTTATGACGATGCGCGGGGTCAGACCCCGTATGGGGTCTGACCCCTGAAGGCCGACATCAGCGCCTCGGCCGCCCGTTTCCCGCTGACAACCGCGCCTTCCAGGACTGCCGGATACGATGTGTCCGTCCAGTCGCCCGCCACCCAGATGCCAGGCCAGGGCGTTGCGTTGGGCGGACGGCGCAGGCCTGGCACGGCAGCGAAGGTGGCCCGCTTTTCAACGATGAGATGCTCCCTCAGCACTTTCGGCATGGGTGCGCGGTGCCGTGTCTGCTCGCGCACCTGTTCGATGATGGCCGGAATCGCGGCTTGGCGGCCATGTCCGAGCAGGGCGCGGGCGTCGCTGACGACGACATGCAGAAGCGCCGCTTCCGTCGCGCCCGGCGTCTTGGCGTAGGCTTTCCGGTTGAACAGCCATTGGCCGAATTGCAGACGCGCGGGATCTTCCCTCAGCAACAGCATGGGAGCCGGGTCGGGCCATGGCGACTCGAGCTGCAGGGTCAGGGTGGCGATCGGCAAATACGTGAAGGCCGACAGCATGGCCAGGTAGTCGGTGCTGCCGGGCCGGGCCGGCAACTGGGTCAGCAGGGTCTGCGCGGAAGCCGCGTTGGCGGCCAGTATCACCGCGTCGTAGGACGCGCCGTCCAATTCGATCCGATCATCGCCCATGGACAATTGGCGCACGGTATGCGAAGGGCGCCAGGCCGCGCTTCCGGCCGGACCGGTCGCCAGACGGCGTACGGCCTGGTCGGGCCATAAAGCCGACAGGTCTACGCGCGGCAGCAGCATGTCGGTCGCGCTGCGCCGACCGCCTAGGCTGTCGCGCAGCACATGGGCAAACAATTGTGCAGAGGCCTGTTCCACCGGAGTGTTCAGCGCCGCCACGCACAGCGGCCGCCAGAAACTGGCGATCATTTGAGGCGATTGACGGGTTTCAGCCAGCCAATCGCCGACGGTGGCGTCGGCGGAGGTGCGCCAGCCGCTCAGGCGCAAGCGGGCCACGGCGGCGATGAGCGACATGCGTTCCCCGGCACGCATTCCGCGCGCGCCCGCTATGCCGAGCAGAAGATTGAGGGGCGAAGCGATTCCTGGCGCTTTCAGACGAAAGCCGCCGTCCGCGGATTCGATCGACAGCGGCATGCGATGGAACATGGCCTCTTGTTCGAGTCCCAGCTCGTCCATGAGGCCGAGCGTGGCGGCATAGGCTCCGAGCAGAATGTGCTGGCCGTTATCGATATCCACGCCTAGCGGCCGCCAGGGCACGCGGCGCGCGCGCCCTCCGGGTGTGGCGGCGGATTCGTACACGACGACGCCGTGGCCCGCTTGCGTCAGGCGGATGGCGGCGGAAAGTCCCGCCCAGCCGCCGCCCACGACGGCTAGCTTCACCGGCCCAGGCGGCGCACCAGTCCGCGGCCGCCGCCCACCCAGGTTTTCCATGCCAGCCAGAATTTGCGTATGGGGGTCAGGGAGATGCGCTGGTCGAGGACACGCCATTGTTCGTGCTCGATCTCGCGCAGAAGGGTGTGATAAATGGCGGCCATCAACAGGCCGGGCCGCTGCGCGCGGCGGTCTTCCTCGGGCAACGCCCGCACGGCCTCGCGATAGTACTGCCGCGCGCGGTCTGTTTGAAACCGCATCAGCGCCGCGAAGTTGTCGCTGTACTGCCCGTTCAGGATTTCCGCTGCGCTGACGTTGAAACGCTGCATGTCCTCCTGAGGCAGGTAGATCCGCCCGCGCCGTGCGTCGTCGCCGACGTCGCGGATGATGTTGGTGAGCTGGAAGGCCAGGCCCAGTTTTTCGGCATATTCGAGTGTCTCGGGGCGGGTGTAGCCGAAGATGCCGGCCGAGAGTTCGCCCACCACGCCGGCCGCATGCCAGCAGTATTTGCGCAGCGCCGGCCAATCGGCGTAGCGCGCGTGGTCCAGATCCATCTCCATGCCTTCCACAATGGCATACAGGCGGTCGGCATCCAGTCCGTAAGACAGCAGGTGGGGCGCCAGCGCGCGCATGACGGGATGGTCGGCTTTGCCGGCGTACATGTCCTCGATCTGGCTGCGCCACCACGCAAGCTTCATGCGCGCCACCGAATTTTCCTCGCACTCGTCGACGACGTCGTCGACTTCCCGGCAGAAGGCATACAGCGCGGTGATGGCCTTGCGCCGTTCAGGCGGCAGGAACAGGAAGGAGTAATAGAAACTCGAGCCGCTTTGGGCGGCCTTGTTCTGGCAGTATTCGTCGGGTGTCATGCGTGATCGTCACCGTGGGATGTGGTGCGCCGACCTAGGGAAGAGGCCTTAGCGCGCGCCACAGGAGCAGCATCCAATCGCGTTTTTCAAGCGTCGGACGGTGTTGGAATATGTCGTAGTGTAATTGGTCCAGGCGCTCGAGGATACGCAGCCCGCCATGAACGACGAGCTTGAGCTCGAAGCCGATGCGTCCGGGCAGGCGCCCGGTGAGCGGCATGCCCGAGCGCAGCATGCGTCGGGCCAGGCCGACCTGTTCACGCATCAGCGATTGCCAGGCGGCATCGGGGACGTCCTGCTGGGGGGCCTGACCCCCTACGGGATCAGACCCCAGGTGGATGGGGTCAGACCCTATAGGGTCTGACCCCCCAAAAGATCCCGAATGCGGTCCGACCCCGCCGGGCCCGCCTTCCAGCCTTTCGCCGATGTATCCGGGTTCCAAGCCATGACGCTCAAACGCATCCAGCGGTATATACACCCGGTTCTTGCGCCAGTCGATGGCCACGTCCTGCCAGAAATTCGTCAGCTGCAGCCCGGTGCAGATCGCATCGGCGCATTCGAAATTGCCTGTGTCGGCGCGGCCATATAGATGCAGCATCAGGCGCCCGACCGGGTTGGCGGAGCGCCTGCAGTAATCCAGCAACTGGGGCAGGTTCTCGTAGCGATGGACTGTCACGTCCTGTTCGAAGGCGGACAGCAGGTCGTAGAAGGGTTGCAAGGGCAAGGCGTGCCGGCGGATGGTGCCGGACAGCGGCCCGAAGACATCGCTCAGGGGATGATCGTGAGGCCAGGGCGCCGCGCCGCGTCCGATCTGCGCAAGCGCTTCGCGATATGTCTCCAGCGCTCGCAGGCGTTGCGCCGGTCCGGCGTCTCCTTCGTCCGCGATGTCGTCGGCGCAGCGGGCATAGCGGTAGATATCCGTGACAGCCGCACGCAGGCGGCGTGGCAGGAGCAAGGAGGCAACGGGAAAGTTCTCATAGTGGTCGACGGCCATAGCTGCGCAGTATAAGACAAGGTCGTCATGCATCGTGTCTTGGTTTAGACTTCAGCATTCTATTTTGGAGTTGCCATGCCCCGTCCTATTTCGGCGACGATCTCCTTGTCGTCACTGACTCACAACCTGGCCACCGTCAGCAAGCAGCTCGAAACCGCATGTTCGAAGAACGGCAGCAAGCGTCCGAGCATATGGGCGGTCATCAAGGCCAATGCCTATGGCCACGGGATACGCAACGCAGTGCCGGCTTTCGCGCAAGCCGACGGGCTGGCCATGCTTGATTTCGACGAGGCGCTGCTATGCCGGGAACTGGGCTGGGACAAACCCTTGCTGATGCTGGAAGGCTTGTTCGAGCCCGGCGATGTTGCACTGCTCGATCGGCATCGCCTGGTGTCCGCCGTGCATTGCCAAGAGCAGATCGACATCCTGGCGGCGTCCAAGGTGTCGCGCCCGCTCGATATCTTCGTCAAGCTGAATAGCGGCATGAATCGCCTGGGCTTTGCGCCCGAGCAGTATTCCGACGCATTCCGTCGGCTCCTGGCGCTGCACGAGCGCGGCACCGTCAATATCGTCGGAAAAATGAGCCATTTCGCGCGTGCCGACGACGACCCGGACGCCACCCGGCGGCAACTGGATCTCTTCATCAAGGCCACGCAGGGCTTGCCGGGTTCGGTCAGTGTCTGCAATTCCGCCGCGACGCTCACCCCGACGATCTGGCCCGCATTGCCGGGTGGTCCGGATCAATGGGTGCGTCCCGGCATCTGCCTGTATGGGGCGTCTCCCTTTGATGGGCGCCCGGCGGATGAATTCGGACTGATGCCTGCGCAGACGCTGGCGGCGAAACTGATCAGCGTGAGCGAGCTTCAGGCCGGAGCGTCGGTGGGATACGGCTATACATTCACCTCCTCCGCCAAGATGCGTATCGGCGTGGTGGCCTGCGGCTATGCCGATGGCTATCCCCGCCATGCCGGCACCGGCACGCCGGTTACCGTCGACGGCGTGCGCACGCGCTTGCTGGGCCGCGTTTCCATGGATATGCTCGTGGTCGATCTGACGCCCGTGCCGAACGCACACGTCGGCAGCCATGTCGTCCTGTGGGGCCAGGGCGGCCCTTCGGTGGACGAAGTTGCCAAGGCGGCCGGCACGATCGGCTATGAATTATTGTGCGCAGTCGCGCCCCGTGTGCCAAAATTTGCCGTTTGACACACACCGATGTGTATTTGATGAATCGCCAAATCAAGGAAATCGCGTGAAGAACAAGTGTGTACTGATAACGGGTGCGACAAAGGGAATAGGCTGGGCCATCAGCCAGCGGCTCGCCGATCTGGGCTGCCATGTCGTGGGCCTGGCGCGAAATACGCAGGACATTGATTTTCCGGGCTATCTGTATTCCTGTGACCTCAGCAATGCCGGTGAAACCGAAGACATGCTGCGGGTCATCCGCGAAAAATATCCGGTCGATGCGGTCGTCAATAACGTGGGCATGGTCAGGCCCGAGCCCCTGGGCGAAATCGATCTGGGATCTCTCTACCAGGTGTTCGATCTCAACGTGCGGGTGGCCGTTCAGGTGGCGCAGACTTTCGTCGCGTCCATGAAAGCGCGCAAGGAAGGGCGCATCGTGAACATCTGCAGCTGGGCGACGCACGGCTCCCTCAACCGCAGCAGCTATTCGGCCGCAAAGAACGCGCTGATCGGATGCACGCGCACCTGGGCGCTCGAACTGGCGCCCTACGGCATCACCGTCAACGCGGTTTCTCCGGGGCCGATCGAGACCGAGCTGTTCCGCGATGAGCATCCGGCGGGCAGCGATGCCGAGAGAAAGGTCTTGGCCTCCACGCCCATGGGCCGCCTCGGCTCACCGGCGGACATCGCCGCGGCGGTCACTTTTCTTCTTGGAGACGAAGCCGGCTTCATCACCGGGCAGGTGCTGGGCGTGGACGGCGGCAGCAGCCTGGCCGGACGGTGATGGGGTCAGACCCCGTACGGGGTCTGACCCCGGCCCTGCGTCGGTTATGGTTGTGGTTGGGGTCAGACCCCATGCGGGGTCTGGCCCCGGCTCTGCGCGGGCTATCGTTGAGGTTGGGGTCAGACCCCGCATGGGGTCTGACCCCTCCGCCGGTTAAACTTGCGTGATGGCCAAGTCTAAAACCTTATTCGTATGCAGTGATTGCGGCGGCACCTGTCCGAAATGGGAAGGGAAATGCCCGCATTGCGGATCCTGGAACACCTTGCAGGAAACGCGCGAATCCGCGGCGCCGGCGCATCGCTTTGCGCCTCTGGCGGGCGCCAGCCCGGTGCGCAGCCTCGCCGAAATCGAAGCCCGCGAGCTGCCCAGGCAACCCTCGGGCATTTCCGAGTTCGATCGCGTGCTGGGCGGCGGCCTCGTATCCGGCGCCGTCGTGCTGATCGGCGGCGACCCGGGCATAGGCAAGTCCACCTTGCTGCTCCAGGCCCTGGTGTCGCTGTCGCAGGCGGTCAAAGTGCTCTATGTGACCGGCGAGGAATCCGCCGAGCAGGTCGCCTTGCGGGCGCGCCGGCTCGAACTCGTCACCAGCGAGGTCAACCTGCTGGCCGAAATCCGGCTCGAAGCCATCATGGCGGCCCTGGCCGAGCAGAAGCCCAGCGTCGCCGTCATCGACTCGATACAAACGCTTTATTCGGGCGAGCTGAGCGCCGCCCCGGGATCGGTCTCGCAAGTCCGCGAATGCGCCGCGCAACTGACGCGCCTGGCCAAGCAGACCGGCATCACCATTGTCCTGATCGGGCACGTCACCAAGGACGGCGCGCTGGCCGGACCGCGTGTGCTGGAGCACATCGTTGACACTGTGCTTTATTTCGAGGGCGACACGCACTCGTCGTTCCGGTTGATCCGCGCCTTCAAGAACCGTTTCGGCGCCGTCAATGAGCTGGGCGTCTTCGCCATGACGGACCGCGGCCTGCGCGGCGTGGCGAATCCGTCGGCCTTGTTCCTGTCCCAGCACGAAAAGAACGTGCCAGGCTCCTGCGTGATGGCGACGCAAGAGGGTACACGCCCCTTGCTGGTCGAGATCCAGGCGCTCGTCGACAGCGCTCACAGTCCGAATCCTCGCCGGCTTTCCGTCGGCCTGGAATCCACCCGCCTGGCCATGCTGCTTGCGGTGCTGCACCGGCACGCGGGCGTGGCCACCTTCGACCAGGACGTTTTCGTCAACGCGGTCGGGGGCGTGAAGATCACCGAGCCGGCGGCCGATCTTGCGGTGCTGCTGGCCATCATGTCCTCGCTCAACAACAAGCCTTTGCCGCCGGGCCTGGCCGTTTTCGGCGAGGTCGGACTGGCCGGCGAGATCCGTCCTGCGCCCAGAGGACAAGAGCGCTTGCGCGAAGCGGCCAAGCTAGGCTTCAGCATTGCACTCATCCCGAAGGCCAATGCGCCCAGGCAGCCCATCGAAGGCCTGGAGATCTGGGCCGTCGATCGGGTCAGCGACGCCATCTCACGTTTGCGCGAGGCACGCTGAGTGGACTATTGGTCGCTATGGTACGTGCTGATTCCCGCATGCCTGGCCGTGGGCGCGCTCATCGGCTTCACGGGGGGCGTATTGGGCATAGGCGGGGGGCTGCTTGCCATTCCGCTGCTGGGACTGGCCCTGGGCATGGAGCAGCAGGCGGCACAGGGCACGGCCTTGATCATGGTCGCGCCGGCCGTGCTTCTGACGGTACGCAAATACAACCAGCACGACAAGGTCAACCTGCGCGCCGCCGGCGCCGGAGCGGTCGGGGCCATTGTCTTCACCTGGGTCGGCGCCCAGATCGCGCTGGGCGCCGACCCGGTGTTCCTGCGCCGAATCTATGCGGGCTTCGTCCTGTGCATCGCGATATTCTATTTTCACCAGAGCGCCTCGCGGCGCCGCAAGGCCGCTCCCGCCGGCAGCCGCCGCCAGCCGGAACACTACCATTCGGCCTGGTTTGCCCTGATCGGCATGATTGCCGGCATGACGGGCGGCATCTTCGGCGTCGGGGGATCGGTCCTGGTCATTCCCATCCTGACCACGATGTTCCGCCTGACCCAGACCTGCGCACAGGCGCTGGCGCTGACGATGATGATCCCCAGCACCTTTGTGGCGCTGTTCACCTACACCGCGCATGGGCGGGCCGACTGGCTGATCGGCGTTCCGCTTGCGCTGGGCAGCGTCCTGATGGTGCCTTACGGCGTCAAGCTGGCTTATGCATTGCCCGAACCCAGGTTGAAGCTCATCTTTGCCTGCATGCTGCTTGTTATCATGGTGCTCCTGCTCGTGAAGGCCTGATTTCATGCACACTTTCCTGTCCTCCTATCTCTGGCCCGGTCTGCGGGCGCTGCGTCGCGACTGGCGCTCGGGCGAGTTGCGGCTGCTTCTGCTGGCATTGGTCCTGGCGGTTTCGGCGGTGACGGCCGTCGGGTTCCTGGCCGACAGGCTCGATCGCGCGCTGCAGCGGGACTCCGGCCAGTTGCTGGGCGGCGATCTGGCGATCGATGCCGATGCCCCCATTCCGCCCGAGTTCCTGCAAGAGGCGGCCGAGCGGCGCTTGCAGACCGTGCAGACGCTGCAGTTTCCCTCCATGGCCAGCAGCGGGGACAACACCCAGCTCGTGGCATTGAAGGCGGTGACCGATCTCTATCCCCTGCGTGGTGAACTGCGTGTGGCCGAATCCGCCAATGGGCCGCCCATGGCCGCCGCGCATGGCCCCTTGGCGGGAGAGGCATGGGTCGATGGCCAACTGCTGAATCTGCTTGGCCTGAAGGTGGGCGACCGCATGGCCGTGGGCGATACGCACTTGAAAATAGGCCGCGTCATCGCCTATGAGCCCGATCGTGGAATGCGTTTCATCAATGTGGCTCCCCGCCTGCTGATGCGCGTGGACGATCTGCCGGCGACCGGCCTCGTGGCTCCTGGCAGCCGCATACGCTATCAGTTGCTGGCGGCGGGCGAGGCGGGCGACATCGACCAGTTCCGGTCCTGGGTACAGACCCGACTCGAGCGCGGACAGCGGATCAGCACACTGGAAAGCAGCCGGCCGGAAATACAGCGCACGCTGGCACGCGCCCAGAATTTTCTGCTCCTGGTCGCCATGCTTACGGTCGTGATCGCGGCCGTCGCCATCGCACTGGCCGCCAGGCGCTTCGGCCAGCGCCACCATGACGGCGTCGCCATCATGCGCTGCCTGGGCGCGCGCACCCGGCAGCTTTCCGCCATGCTCTGGGTAGAGTTCATCGTCCTGGGGCTGATGGCCGGCGTGGTGGGATGCGTGGCGGGATTCCTCGCGCACCAGGGGCTGGTGACCATTGTTTCCGAATGGCTGAAAACCAGTCTGCCGAATGCCGGACCGCTGCCTGCGCTGCAGGGCCTGGCGGCGGGTCTGCTGCTGTTGCTGGGCTTCGCCTTGCCTCCTTTGGCTGGGTTGCCTCGCGTGGCGCCCGTCAGGGTATTGCGTCGCGATGCCGCGCTGTCGCCGGCCAAACATGGGCCGGCCTACTTGATGGGGGCTGTCTCCTTCCTGCTGCTGCTTTGGTGGATGTCGGGCGATCTCAAGCTCAGCTTCATCGTCGGGGGCGGTTTCCTGGTGTCGGTGCTGATCTTTGCCGCGTTGGCGTGGGGCTTGCTGCGCATCCTCGATGCCGTGCGCAAGCGGCTGGCTGGTTCCCCTTCGCTGCGTTTCGCGCTGGCGGGCATGGCGCGGAGGCGCGGCCTGACGATCACCCAGCTCTGCGCACTGTCCATGGGCCTGATGATACTTTTGCTGCTCGCCCTCACGCGCAACGACCTGCTGCGCGGCTGGCAGAGCACCTTGCCGCCCGATGCGCCCAATACATTCGTGATCAATATCCAGCCGGACCAGCGCGAGGCGGTGGTCGAGACCCTGAGGGCGGCCGGAATTTCCGATGTCGTCCTGTCGCCGATGGTCCGGGGCAGGCTGGTCGCCATCAACCAGCAGCCCGTGGATGCGGACCACTACGAGGACGACAGGGCCAAGCGCATGGTGGACCGCGAGTTCAACCTGTCCCACGCCCAGGCGCTGCCGGCAAGCAACCGCATCACGGAGGGGCGCTGGCTGGATCCCCGGCGATCGGAACTCGCCCTGGAGAGCGGGCTGGCCCAGACTCTGGGCGTCGGTGTCGGCGATACCATGACCTTCGACGTGGCGGGGCAAAGCATCGAGGCTACGGTCAGCGGCCTGCGCAAGGTCAACTGGGATTCCTTCGAGGCAAACTTCTTTGCGCTGCTCAGCCCGGCAGCCTTGCGCGATGCCCCGGCAACCTTCATCACCTCCATACACGTCGAGCCGGGTCGTCACGGGGATCTCGCGCAGCGGCTGCTGCAACAGTTTCCCAACCTGACGCTGTTCGATATAGGCGCGATACTGGGGCAAGTCGAACACATCCTGGACAGGGCCGTGCAAGCGGTGCAGTTCCTGTTCATCTTCGCGGTCCTGGCGGGCGCCCTGGTATTGGGAGCCAGCCTGTTCTCGACGCGCGACGAGCGCATGCATGAAGTCGCCGTCCTGCGCGCGCTCGGGGCCAGCGGCCGGCAGCTGAAGCAGGCCTTGCGGGTCGAGCTTTCCATCATCGGCATCATGGCCGGGCTGATGGCCGCCTTTGCAGCGGTAGCCATCGCAGCGCTGCTGGCGCGGCATGTCTTTGATTTTCCACTGGGCATACCGTGGTGGCCGTGGGTCGCCGGCATGGCCGCGGGCCTCGCCATATCGCTGGCGGGCGGCAGCGCGGCGCTGGCCGGCGTACTCAAAACGTCGCCGCTGGCTTCCTTGCGGGTAGTGTCATGAAGGGGCGACCCATCGATTTCCGTGACTACGCCCTGAAAGACGGCATGCTGCGCTACGATGCACAGCGCATTTCCGAGCCGGGCGGCGATCTGCTTGATCCGGCCGGCGCGCGCCTCGAAGCGCAAGCCGTGGGCCAGGGTGGGCGGCAGGCGGCATGGTATGTAAAAGGCGAGTTCGGCGAAGGCGTGCTGCGGCACTACCGGCGTGGCGGCCTGATGGCCAGATTCAGCGCCAATCGCTACCTGTGGCTGGGCGCCGAGCAGACCCGCTCGTTTGCCGAGGCGGAACTGCTGCGCTACATGTATGAGCGCGGCCTGGCCGTGCCCCGGCCATTGGCCGCGGCGTACTGGCGCAGCGGGTTCACCTACACGGCTGCGCTGTTGACCGAGCGGATTGCCGATGCGCGTCCGCTGCGGCAGTCGCTCGATGGCGGGCATCATGCCGAAGTCGCCCTGGCCATCTTCGCCATGCATGAAGCGGGCGTCTGGCATGCCGATCTGAACGCATACAATATTTTGCTGGACGCGCAGGGCAAGGTCTGGCTGATCGATTTCGACAAGGGCCGCAGGGTAGTGTTGTCGCAGGAGCGCCGCCGGGCCAATCTTTTGCGGCTGCGCCGTTCGCTCATCAAGCTGGCGGGGGACAGCGGGCTGCAGTGGTGGACCGAACTCAATATCGCCTACGATTTGCTTTCCCGGGCCAAAGGCCCCCTGTAGCCGGAAAAAGCTTTATCATCACGCCTTTTGGCTTTGTGTATTTCTGGGAGGCTTGCAATGAAACTCACGGTGAAAACACTGATTCTGGGTGTGGCTCTTGCCATGGCGACGTCTTCCGCGATGGCGCAAGGCAAGGTCGTGAACGTCTACAACTGGGCGGAATATACGGCGCCCGATACGATTTCTGGTTTCGAGAAATCGACCGGCATCAAGGCCCGTTACGATGTCTACGACAGCAACGACACATTGCAGGCCAAGCTGCTGACGGGCAAATCGGGCTACGACGTGGTGGTGCCGTCCACTCATTATGCCGCCCGGCAGATCGAGGGCGGCTTGTTCCAGAAACTGGACAAATCCAAGATACCCAACTGGAAATACCTGGATCCGGACATCATGAACATTGTCGCGGCCGTCGATCCGGGCAATGAATACCTGGTTCCCTGGGGCTACGGCACCAACGGCCTGGGCTACAACGTGACCAAGGTCCGCGAGGTCCTCGGACAGGACGCCGACCTGGGCAACTGGGACATGCTGTTCAAGCCGGAGAACGCCGAAAAGCTGAAGGGCTGCGGCATTTCCATGCTGGACGAGGCGGCGCAGGTATTTCCCGCCGTGCTGCACTACCTGGGCAAGGATCCCAACAGCAGCAATACCGACGACTACAAGCAGGCGCTGGCCTTGCTCAAATCCATACGGCCCTACATCCGGCAGTTCAGTTCGTCCGGCTATATCGACGAGCTGGCGGCCGGCGACCTGTGCATGGTCTATGGGTTTTCCGGCGACGTCATGATCGCCGCCCACCGGGCCAAAGAAGCGGGCAAGAGCTACAAGATCGACTACTACATCCCCGCCGGCGGGGCGCCCGCCTGGTTCGACACCATGGCTATCCCGAAGGATGCCGCGAACGTCGAGGCGGCGCATGCGTTCATCAATTACATCGAAACGCCCGAGGTCCATGCGGCGATCACCAACGTCATGTTCTATCCCAACGCCAATAAAGAGGCGCGCAAGCACGTGGTGAAGGAGGTCGCGGACAACCCCATGATCTATCCGCCGGCGGAAGTCTCCAAGAGCTTGTACGTCATCAAGCCCCAGCCCCTGCCGGTGCAGCGCCTGCAGACACGGATGTGGGCGGAACTCAAGTCGGGGCGCTGATCATCATGGCCGATATTCGACCCGCGGCGCCTTCCTGGTCCGGGGATGCGGACGAGTTCGTCCGCGTCGAGGACGTCGTCAAGATCTTCGGTGACACGGTCGCGGTGCGGTCGGTGAACCTGTCTGTACGCCGCCATGAAATGTTCGCCCTGCTGGGCAGCTCGGGCTGCGGAAAATCAACGCTGCTGCGCATGCTGGCCGGATTCGAAGAGGCGACCTCAGGGCGCATCTTCCTCGATAACGAAGACATTACCCATCTGCCTCCGTATCGCCGGCCTGTGAACATGATGTTCCAGTCCTATGCCTTGTTCCCGCACATGACGGTCGAGGCCAACGTGGCATTCGGCTTGAAGCAGGAAGGCGTGCCCAAGCACGAGATCAACGAGCGTGTGTTCGAAGCGCTCGACCTGGTGCAAATGGCCGGCTTTGCCCGCCGCAAGCCGCATCAGCTGTCCGGCGGCCAGCAGCAGCGGGTTGCGCTCGCCCGCAGCCTGGTGAAGCGTCCCAAGCTGTTGTTGCTTGACGAGCCCATGTCGGCGCTCGACAAGCAGATACGCCAGAAGACGCAGATCGAGCTGGTGAAGATTCTGGATCAGGTCGGGGTGACCTGCATCATGGTCACCCACGACCAGGAAGAGGCCATGACCATGGCCAACCGGCTCGCCGTCATGAGCGAGGGGCAGATCGTCCAATACGGTACGCCGCAAGATGTCTACGCTTTTCCAAATTCGCGTTTCGTGGCGGGCTTCATTGGTTCGACGAATCTTTTCACGGGCACCATCGTGGTCGATGAACCCGACCATGTCCTGATCGAAAGCGGCGAGCTCCCTCGCCCGCTGTACGTCAGCCATGGGGTCAGCGAACCGCTGGGCATGGAGGTGCACGTTTCCATCCGGCCGGAAAACATACGCGTGCTGCGGGACCAGCCCGAAAGCGAATCGAATTGGGGCCATGGCATGGTCAGCCACGTGGCGTGGCTGGGCGGCTACGCCCGATACCAGGTCAGGCTGGATTCCGGTCTGATCGTCGAAGCCACCGTGCCCAGCCTGGTGCTGGCGCAGGCCGATGCCCCTGGCATCGACGACGAGGTATACGTGGCCTGGTCGGACGACAGCGCAACCGTCTTGTCATCATGAAGCGCATATCCTGGCATAACCTTCCGGCAAGGCGGCTATTGGCCATCGGCCCGCCTTTCCTGTGGCTGGGGCTTTTCCTGCTGGTGCCTTTCCTGCTGGTGCTGAAGATCAGCTTCGCCGATCTGCAGTTCGGTGTACCGCCCTATACGGCGCTGACGCAGCTCAAGGACGAAACCCTGACGCTTGCGCTCAGTCTGCGGGGCTACGCCTTGCTGTTCAGCGACAGCCTGTATATCGCCACCTATCTGAATTCGGTCAAGATGGCCGCGCTGACGACGCTGTGCTGCGCGCTGATCGGCTATCCCATGGCGTACTACATTGCGCGGTCGCGGCCGGCGCTGCGCAACCTGCTGCTTCTGGGCGTCATTCTTCCGTTCTGGACATCGCTGCTGCTGCGTGTGTATGCCTGGGTCGGAATACTGCGCAACGATGGGCTGCTGAACAACTTCCTGATGTGGCTGGGCCTGATCGATAGCCCGCTGGAAATCTATCGCACCGACGTCGCGGTATACATCGGCCTGGTCTATGCCTATCTGCCTTTTTTCATCCTCCCGCTGTATGCGAACCTCGTCAAACTCGACGTGCGCCTGCTGGAGGCCGCCTACGACCTGGGCGCGCGACCCTGGCGCGCCTTCCTGAGCGTCACGCTTCCCATGTCCATGCCCGGCGTGGTCGCGGGGGCGCTGCTGGTATTCATCCCTTCGGTTGGTGAATACGTGATCCCCGAGATGCTGGGTGGCGCGGATACGCTCATGATGGGGCGCGTGATGTGGACCGAGTTCTTCAACAATGCCGACTGGCCGATGGCGGCCGCCGTCACCTGCGTCATGGTCCTGCTGTTGCTGGTTCCGCTCGTTCTGTTCCAGTACAACCAGGTCAAGCAAATGGAAAATCGGAGAATGGGGGCGAAATGACCAGGCCAGATCCCGTCCAGAGAGCCGTCACGCTGACGCTCGGCTACGCTTTCCTCTATATCCCCATACTTTGCCTGATGGCGTTCTCGTTCAACGACTCGTCCATGATGACGTCCTGGACGGGGTTCTCCTTCAAATGGTATGTAGAGCTTTTCAATGACCAGGCCTTGCTCAGCGCGGCGCGCCTGTCGCTGCTGATCGCTGCCCTGACCGCGACCACGGCCGTGGTGATCGGCACCTGGGCGGGCTATGTGCTGGCGCGCATGGGGCGTTTCCGGGGCTTTTCCATCTATATCGGCATGGTCAGCGCGCCTTTGGTGATCCCCGAGGTGGTCCTGGGCATATCCCTGCTGCTGATGTTCGTCGAGATCAGCGACCTGCTTGGGTGGCCCGACGGCAACGGGGTGTTCACGATCTGGGTGGGCCACGTGACGCTTTGCATGGCGTATGTGGCCGTCATCATCCAGTCCCGCATCCGCGATCTGGACCGGTCCCTGGAAGAGGCCGCGCTGGATCTGGGCGCCACGCCGCTCAAGGTGTTCTTCCACATCACGCTGCCGCTGATCTTGCCCGCGCTCATGGCGGGCTGGCTGCTGGCCTTCACCTTGTCGCTGGACGATGTCGTGATAGCATCGTTCCTGTCGGGGCCGGGCTACACCACTTTGCCTCTCGAAATCTTCTCGCGCGTGCGCCTGGGCCTGAAGCCGGAAATCAATGCACTGGCCACGCTCTTCATTTTGCTGGTCGGCATCTTCGTGGTCGTGGCCAACCGGATGCAGCGGCGCAGCGAGGCGGGCCCCTAAGCCAGGGGTCAGACCCCATAGGGTCTGACCCCAACTGTAGCGCTAGGGCCTGCGAATGCCAGGGGTCAGACCCCATACGGGGTCTGACCCCACCTCGGTCAACGCTATAAAGGAAATAACATGCAAACCGTGCATCTCTATGGCTTGAAGAAGTGCAGCACCTGCGTCAAGGCCACGAGCTGGCTTGAGCAGGAGGGCATTTCCTTCCAGTTCACCGATTATCGCGATCATCCTGTAGCGCCGGAACATTTGCGGGCCTGGGCCGACGCGCTGGGGGGCTGGGAAAAGCTCGTCAATCGCGCCTCCATGACCTGGCGCAATCTTCCGGACGACCGCAAGTCGCCGGCCACGCCCGAACAATGGCTGGCCCTGATCGCGGAGTTTCCCGCGCTGGTCCGGCGGCCGGTCGCCGTCGATGCCGACGGTGGCGTGGGCGTCGGGTTTTCCGAAAAAAAATACGCCGAGCGATTCGCCGGCTAGACAGGCTTCATTCATGCTCACCCAAACACAACTCAAGCAGAACGTTGCGGCTGCGGCCATGGAATTCGTTCTTCCGCTGCTGACGCCCTCCACCGTGCTCGGTGTCGGCACCGGCTCGACCGTCGATCTCTTCATCGATGCACTGGCGCCGCATAAGCACCGCTTTCGTGGCGCTGTGTCCAGCTCCGAGCGCAGTTCGTCGCGCATGGCGGCGCTGGGCATACCGGTTTTCGACCTTAACGAGGTCCAGGCCATGCCTTTGTACGTGGACGGCGCCGATGAGGTCGATCACGAACTGAACATGATCAAGGGCGGTGGCGGGGCGCTGACCCGCGAAAAAATCGTGGCATCGGTGGCCGAGCGTTTCATATGCATCGTCGATGAATCCAAACGGGTGCAAGTGCTCGGGAAGTTTCCGCTCCCGGTCGAAGTCATTCCGATGGCGCGGGAGTCCGTGGCGCGCCGCTTGACGGCGCTGGGGGGGAAGCCGGCGCTGCGCGAGGGGTTCATCACCGATAATGGCTGCCAGATCCTCGATGTGTCCGGGCTTTCCATCGATTCGCCGGCGCAATTCGAGGCCGAGCTCAACAATATTCCCGGTGTGGTGTGCTGCGGGCTGTTCGCGCTTTCGGGCGCCAGCGTTGTCCTGATGTCGACCCAGCAAGGCGTGCGGCAACTGACGAAATCATCGTCATGAACGCGTAATATTTGGCTGATACACTCATATGGTGATACGCTGTTTTTTTCCATATCCGCTGTGACCGAAGGCTGACATGTCCGAGCATACCAACAAGCAATTTCATTCCGATCTGGAAACGACCCGATCGCTTTTCCTGCAAATGGGCGGCCTCGTCGAGTCCATGGTCCGGGACGCGATGGAAGCGCTGGCCACCGGCGATATCGATCTGGTCGACCAAGTGCGCGAGCGCGAGAAAGAGGTCAATCGCCTCGAGGTCGACATCGACGAGCGCATCGGCCTTCTTATTGCGCGCAACCAGCCCACCGCGGTCGACCTGCGCCTCCTGCTTTCAGTATCCAAGATGCTGACCGACATGGAGCGCTCGGGCGACGAAGCCGAGAAAATTGCAAAGATAGCTCGCCGCCTGCACGAAACGAACGGCTACGGGCATTACGAGCCTGTGGTCGAACTCCGCCACATGTCCAGCTTCGTCACGGCCATGATCCGCGATTGCCTGGACGCCTTTGCGCGCATGGATCCGGTGCATGCCGCCAGGGTCGTGCGCAACGACAAGGAAGTCGACAAAGAGTGGAAAGGGTCTTTGCGGCACATCATCACCTACATGATCGAGGACCCGCGCACCATTTCGCATTCCATCGATCTGATCTTCATCGCCCGCGCCTTGGAGCGCATCGGCGACCACGCCAAGAATATGTCCGAGCGCGTCATCTACATGGTGCGCGGCGACGATGTGCGCCATACGGGCATCAAGAACACAGAGCGCCTGGCCAGGGGCGAGACCATCGAAGACGACAGTTAAACCGTTCCGTGGTCACGGGGTCAGACCCCATGCGGGGTCTGACCCCACCAAAAACAAAGGGTCGGACCCCGCATGGGGTCCGACCCTGCAAAAAACAAGGGCCATCCCCCGCATGGGGCATGGCCCTTGTCCAAAAAGCGAGGGGTCAGACCCCCTCTGGGGTCTGACCCCATCAAGCTGGCGGAGGTACGTAGCCTTGTGCCTCGACGTCGGCGTCTTCGAACAGAAAGCTTTCCATTTGCTGCTGCAGATACTTCCGGGCGCGCGAATCCGCAAGATTCAGCCGGTTCTCATTGACCAGGCGCGTTTGGGTGTCCATCCATTGTGCCCAGGCTTCCTTTGAAATGCTTTGCCAGATCCGGACCCCGAGCTCTCCGGGATACGGAGGAAAATCCAGCCCCTCGGCTTCGCGCTTGAGTTTCGCGCATTGGACCATGCGTGCCATGATGCTGCCACCTTCTTGAAAATGTTCACCAACCCGGTATTGTACTCGCCTTATAGTTTCTTTATGAAAATCAGGCTGTTGCGCGAGCGGTTGTAATGGGCCTGGCGATCTTTGGGCAGGTCGGAAACGCCGCCCTGCACAAAGCCGCGCTTGATGAACCAATGCGAGGTTCGGGTCGTCAGGACGAACAGGCGTTTGGCGCCCATGGCTCGGGCGCGCAATTCGGCATGCCGCAACAGCATTTCGCCTTCGCCGGTGCCTTGCCATTCCTGCTGCACCACCAGGCACGCCATTTCGGCCATGCCGTCGTTGAGGTAGGGCGTAATCGCCACGCAGCCGTAGATCACCCCATCGTGTTCCAGGACGGTGAACTGTTCCACGTCGCGTTCGATGACGGCGCGGCCCCGGGGGACCAGGGTGCCATCGGCCTCCAGCGGTTCGATGAGCTGGACGATGGCGCCCACGTCGTCGACGGTGGCGGGGCGCAGGTCGTCGAGCGTGTCCTCGACCACCATGGTGCCTACGCCGTCATGGGTGAAAATTTCGAGCAATATGCTGCCGTCCAGCGTGTACGGCACCAGATGGGCGCGCGCGACGCCTCGCTTGACGGCTCGCGACGCATGCGTGAGAAAGAAGGCGGTGTCTTCGTCGAGCTTGCCGGTGGCCAGGAGCTTGTCGGCGTCTTCACGGGCCAGTTCGGTGTCGACGGTGCCGTCCTCGTCCCGCACGGTGCGGTCCTGTGTCAGGAAAATGAGCTTTTCAGCGCGCAGGGCGATGGCGGAGCTGGTGGCCAGGTCTTCCATCGCCAGGTTGAATGCTTCGCCGGTTGGCGAAAAGCCCAGCGGCGACAGCAGGGCGATCGCGCCCTGATTGATGACATTCTTGATGGCGTCGATGTCCATCTTGCGCACGGCGCCCGCGTGCTTGTAGTCGACGCCGTCGATGACGCCGACGGGCCGCGCCGTGACGAAATTGCCCGAAAACACGCGAATCTGTGCATGCGACATGGGCGTATTGGGCAAGCCCTGGCTGAATGCGGCTTCGATGTCCAGGCGTATTTCGCCGGCCGCTTCCTTGGCGCACTCGAGCGCTTCCGGGCTCGTGGGTTCCGTGCCGCGCCCGAATTGCGTCTGGAAGCCCTTGAGCTTGAGCTGCTCGTTGACCTGAGGACGCGAGCCATGCACGAGCACCAGCTTGACGCCCAGTGCGGACAACAGGGAAAGATCCTGGATCAGGGTGTTCAGGGCGCCGTCGCTGACCAGTTCGCCGCCAAAGGCGACGACGAAGGTCTTGCCGCGAAAGTCGTGCACATAAGGAGCCACTTCGCGAAACCATCGCACAAATTGAGCCGGAGCGAATTCTGGAGCATCCTGGGCGGAGAGCGTGGTATTGGTCGTGGTCATGTCGTGGGCAGCATACAAAAAGAGAGTTGGCTTGTGCAAAATTATAATAAGGCTCAGCCTACTCAATAGAAGTTTCATGCAAGAGCCTGTCATTTTGTCAGAAAACGAACACATCGGCCCGCGCAAGAGCCGCGAACAGCCAGGCCGGGACGCCCGCAAGCCGCGTCCCGAGCCGAGGACGGTGCGCGTCCCGCCGCCCATCAAGTATCCGGAGGACCTGCCCGTCAGCGCGCGCCGGGACGATATCGCCGCGGCCATCCAGGCGCATCAGGTCATCATCGTGAGCGGCGAGACGGGTTCGGGCAAGACGACGCAACTGCCCAAGATATGCCTGGAGCTGGGCCGGGGCCTGCAGAAGATGATCGGCCATACGCAGCCGCGCAGGCTGGCCGCGACGTCGGTGGCCAAGCGCATCGCCGAAGAGCTGGATACCGAACTGGGCGACTGGGTGGGGTATCAGATCCGCTTCAATGACCGCAGCGGCCCCAATGCCGCCATCAAGCTGATGACCGACGGCATATTGCTTGCGGAGTCGCAGCGGGACCCGCTTTTGCGCCGCTACGATACGATCATCATCGACGAGGCGCACGAACGCAGCCTCAATATCGATTTCCTCCTGGGCTACCTCCGGCAATTGCTGCCCAGGCGCCCTGACTTGAAGCTCATCATCACCTCCGCGACGATCGATGCCGAGCGTTTCGCCCGGCATTTCGAGCAGCGCGGCAAGCCCGCGCCCGTCATCGAAGTCTCGGGCCGTCTTTATCCGGTCGATGTGCTGTACCGGCCGGTGGTTCAAGAGGATGCTGACGGCGAGGAGGGCAAGGACCGGGAAACCGCCGGCGATGAAGAGCGCGACCTGATCGATGCGGTGGTCGATGGCGTGGCGGAGTGCGCTCGCCATGGCCCGGGCGACGTGCTGGTGTTCCTTCCGGGCGAGCGGGAAATACGCGAAACGGTGGAAGCGCTGCGCAAGCACCACCCGCCGGGAACCGAGGTGCTGCCTCTGTATGCGCGGCTGTCGCAGGCCGAGCAGGAGCAGATTTTCCGCCCTCGGGGCAGCGGCCGCCGCGTCGTGCTCGCCACCAACGTGGCCGAGACCTCTCTTACCGTGCCCGGCATACGCTACGTCGTCGACAGCGGCTTGGCGCGCGTCAAGCGTTATTCCTGGCGCAACAAGGTCGAGCAATTGCGCATCGAGCCCATCAGCCAGGCATCCGCCAATCAAAGAGCGGGCCGTTGCGGCCGTATCGGCCCCGGGGTATGCATACGGCTGTATGACGAGACGGATTTCAAGCGACGCGCGCCATTCACGGATCCCGAAATCCTCAGGTCCTCGCTGGCTTCGGTGATCCTGCGCATGAAGGCGCTGAAGCTGGACGACATCGAGACCTTTCCCTTTGTCGACCAGCCATCGGGCCGCGCCATCGCAGACGGCTACCACCTGTTGCAGGAATTGGGGGCGATCGATGAAAGCAACCGCCTGACCGAGACTGGGCGCGCATTGGCGCGCCTGCCCATCGATCCCCGCCTGGCGCGCATGATCCTCGCGGCGCGCGAGCAGCAGTGCCTGGCGGAAATGCTCATCATCACCTCCGCGCTGTCCGTTCAGGATCCGCGCGACCGGCCCATGAGCGAACGCGAGGCGTCCGAAGCGGCACACGCCAAGTTCGGCGACGATAGGTCCGAATTCCTCTCCTTCATCAAGCTTTGGCGGTGGTATGCGGAGCAAGTCGAACACAAGGCGTCCCAGCGCAAGCTGGTCGCCCTGCTGCGGCAGAATTTCCTGTCTCCGCTCAGGCTGCGCGAGTGGCGCGACGTGCACAGCCAGTTGGCCGCACTCGTGGGAGAGCAGGGCTGGCGCGTCAATCCTTCGGAGGCCACCTACGAGCAAGTCCACATGGCGCTGCTCTCGGGCCTGCTGGGCAACATCGGCACCAAGAGCGAAGAGGCGAGCGGCTATCAGGGCGCGCGCGACATCCGCTTCCAGATTCACCCCGGCTCGCGTCTGGTAAAAAAGGCGGGGCGCTGGATCGTGGCCGCCGAGCTGGTCGAGACGACAAGGCTGTATGCGCGCTGCGTTGCGCGCATCGACCCCAAGTGGCTGGAAAAGGCGGGTGCGCATCTCATCCGCCGCGCGTGGTCGGATCCCCGCTGGGACAAGAAAGCGGGCCAGGTCGTGGCCCATGAGCGCGCGACGCTGTATGGCTTGCAGATCTATTCGGGCCGCCGGGTGCACTACGGGAAAATAGATCCCGTCCATGCGCGGGAAATCTTCATACGCCAGGCTCTGGTCGCCGGCGAGATCGACACCAGTCTTGCCTTTCTGCGGCACAATCGTCAATTGGCCGCCTCGATCGAAAAGCTCGAGCACCAGACGCGGCGTCCCGACATACTGGTCGACGATGAGCTGATCTACGCTTTCTACGACAAACAGCTGCCCGAAGGCATTTACCAGACCGCCACGCTCGAGAAGTGGCACAAAGGGCTGGACAAGGATCAGGCCCAGGCACTGCTGCTGACGCGCGACGCCCTGATGCGCCACGATGCGGCGGGTGTCACGACCGACGTCTTCCCCAAGAAGCTCGAGTGGAACGGCGTACAGATGGCGGTCGATTACCATTTCGAGCCCGGCTCGGTGCGCGACGGCCTGACCTTGACCGTGCCCCTGTTTGCCTTGAACCAGATCGATCCGCTGCGATGCGAATGGCTGGTGCCCGGCATGCTGAAGGAAAAAGTGCATCTGCTCTTGAAGTCGCTCCCGCAGAAGCTGCGGCGGCATTGCGTGCCTTTGCCCGATTATGCGGCAGGCTTCGTCGACCGCTGGTTCGACCGGGCCGCCGACCCCGATATGGGCTTATTGGAAGCCATCGGCGCCGACATGTGGGAGCAGGTGAAGGTCCGGCCGCAACGCAGCGATTTCAAGGTCGAAACGCTGCCGGCCCATTTGTTCATGAACTTCAAGATCGTGGACGAACACGGCCGCATGCTTTCGGGCGGACGCAACCTCGATCAGCTCAAGGCGGAGCATGGCAGGCAGGCGCAGGCGTCGTTTCAGAAGTTCGCGGCCCGCGATGAGCAGGTGGCTCAGGCACTGGCTCACGAGCACCTGACGGACTGGAGCTTCGGTCCGTTGCCGGAGATCATGGAAATCAAGCGCAAGGGCGAGTCCTTCGTCGGCTATCCGGCGCTGGTCGATCGCGGAACGCACTGCGACCTCGACGTTTTCGACGATCCTGCGGAAGCGCGCCAGCAGCACCATGCCGGCCTGTTGCGGCTGTTTCGCCTGGCACTGCGGGAGCAAGTGAAATTCCTCGAGAAGAACCTCAACGACCTCACGCGTATCAGCATGCTTTACATGAGCCTGGGGACACAGGAAGAATTGCGTGCCCAGATCATCGATTGCGCGCTGGACCAGGCTTGCCTGGCAGAGCCTTGGCCGGCGGACCGCGAAAGCTTCGAGCAGCGGCGCAACGATTGCAAGGCGCGGCTGGGCTTGCTAGCACAGGAAATCGCGCGCCTGGCCGGCGTCATCCTCACCGAATGGTCGGCGCTGCAGAAAAAGCTGCCGCAGGCCAAGCCGCATGCCGCGGCCTATGCTGATCTGCAGAAGCAGCAATCCGCCTTGATGGGGAAGTGGTTCCTGCGCGACACGGCTTACCGGCAGCTGTCGTATTTTCCGCGTTACCTGAAAGCAGCACAGGTCCGGATCGACAAACTGCGCTCCGATCCCGCGCGGGATGCCCGTCTCATGGCCGACATGGCGCCGCTGCTCACGCAGTATCAGCGAGCCGCATCGGCACTGAAGGGCGCCCGGGATGCACAGCTCGAGGAATTCCGCTGGCTGCTGGAAGAGCTCCGCGTGGCCTTGTTCGCGCAGGAGCTTCGCACTCCCATGCCGGTCTCTGTCAAACGCCTGCAAAAGGCATGGTCGGCAATGCAGCGTTAAGGGGTCAGACCCTGACTAGGGTCTGACCCCTCCAGCGTTTCAGCGGGGTCAGACCCCGTACAGGGTCTGACCCCACATCCAACGCAGCAGGTGTCGGGGTCAGACCCCGTATGGGGTGTGAACTCGCATCCAACGCAGCAGGGGTCAGACCCCGTATGGGGTCTGACCCCGCATCTGACTCCCCTCCCGGATGAGTACAATCCCATCATGACTGAAGCGAATTCCAATCCTCTTTTTGTGCATTTGCGCGTCCACTCCGAATTTTCGGTGGTGGACGGCATCGCCCGCATTCCCGATCTCGTCAAAGCGGCGGCCAAGTACGGGCAACCGGCCATCGCCCTGACGGATCTTTCCAATCTGTTCGGGCTGATCAAGTTCTACAAGGCAACACGGGGCAAGGGCGTCAAACCCATTGCGGGCTGCGACATATGGCTGGAGAACGAAGTCGATCGCGACAAGCCCAGCCGGCTTCTGCTATTGGCGCGGAACCAGGACGGCTATCTGGCGCTATGCGATCTGCTCACCCGGGCATGGCTCGAGAACCAGTATCGCGGCCGCGCGGAGATCAAGCGCGAATGGCTGGCCGACCAGTCCGGCCTGATCGTGCTGTCCGGCGCCCGGGGGGGCGATGTCGGCCAGTTGCTCGAAGCCGGCAAGGCCGCTGAGGCCCGCGTCGTGGCGGCAGGCTGGGCCCGTGCTTTCCCCGGCAGCTATTACATCGAATTGCAGCGCAGCGGCCATGACGGCGACGAAGCCTATGTACAGGCCGCCATGCGGCTGGCCGGCGAACTCGGCTTGCCGGTGGTGGCGACGCATCCCGTCCAGTTCCTGCACCGGTCGGATTTTCGTGCGCATGAAGCGCGCGTATGTATTGCGGAAGGCGAACAGCTGGGCAATGCCAAGCGTGTGCGCCGCTTCACCGAAGAGCAGTACCTGCTCGATTCCACGGAAATGGCCGAGCGCTTCGCCGACGTGCCCTCCGCGCTGGCCAATTCCGTGGAAATTGCCAAGCGCTGCAACCTGACGCTCGAGCTCGGGCGTCCCCGATTGCCCAACTTCCCGACGCCTGACGGTATTTCCCTGGACGATTATCTGGCGAAGCTGGCAGAGGAAGGCCTGGCGGTACGCATGGCCCAGCTCTATCCCGACGAGGCGGAGCGCCAGAGCAAGCTTCCGCAGTACATGGAGCGTTTGCAGTGGGAATGCAAGACCATCATCAACATGGGCTTCCCGGGCTACTTCCTGATCGTTGCGGACTTCATCAACTGGGGCAAGAACAATGGCGTGCCGGTGGGACCGGGGCGAGGTTCCGGCGCCGGATCGCTGGTGGCCTACTCGCTGGGCATCACCGACCTCGATCCCATCCGCTACGACTTGCTGTTCGAACGCTTCCTGAACCCGGAGCGGGTATCCATGCCCGACTTCGACATCGATTTCTGTCAGGACAATCGAGAGCGCGTGATCGATTACGTCAAGCAGAAGTACGGCAGGGAAGCGGTGAGCCAGATCGCCACCTTCGGTACGCTTGGCGCCAAAGCCGTGGTCCGGGACGTGGGCCGCGTGCTGGAAATGCCCTACATGCTTTGCGACGGGCTGTCCAAGCTGATCCCGTTCAATCCCGCCGACCCCTGGACGCTGGAACGAGCGCTGGATCAAGAGCCCGCCTTCAAAGAGCGTTACGAGCAGGACGAAGAGGTCAAGGCCCTGGTGGACCTGGCCCGGCCCCTGGAGGGGCTGACGCGCAACATCGGCATGCACGCGGGCGGGGTGCTGATCGCGCCGGGCAAGCTGACCGATTTCTGCCCGCTGTATTGCCAGCCAGGCACCGACAGCAATGCCGTTTCGCAGTTCGACAAGGACGACGTCGAGGCGGCCGGCTTGGTCAAGTTCGACTTCCTGGGACTGCGCAACCTGACCATATTGGACTGGGCCGTCCGCTATGTGCGCGAGTACAACGAGTCCAAGCGCGATTTCGATGTCATGGCGCTCCCGCTGGACGACCAGAAAGCCTACCGGCTGCTCAGCGAAGGGAACACCACGGCGGTCTTCCAGCTGGAATCGCGCGGCATGAAGGAATTGCTGAAGAGCCTTCAGCCCAGCACCTTCGAAGACGTCATCGCCATGCTGGCGCTGTATCGGCCGGGCCCGCTCGAATCGGGCATGGTGGTCGACTTCGTCAATCGCAAGCACGGCCGCGCCGAAGTCGACTACTTCCACCCCGACCTCGAATCCGTGCTGCGCAGCACCTACGGCGTCATCGTGTACCAAGAGCAGGTGATGCTGATTTCCCAGATCATCGGCGGCTACACCCTGGGCGGCGCCGACATGCTGCGGCGGGCCATGGGGAAGAAAAAGCCCGAGGAGATGGCCAAGCACCGGGCCATCTTCGAGAAGGGCGCCGTCGAAAAAGGCTACGATGGCGATCTGGCCGTCAAGCTGTTCGACTTGATGGAGAAATTCGCCGGCTATGGCTTCAACAAGAGTCACTCGGCCGCCTATGCGCTGATTGCCTATCAGACCGCGTGGCTGAAGGTCTACCATCCGGCCGAGTTCCTGGCAGCCACCATGCTGTCGGACATGGACGATACCGACAAGGTGCAGGTGTTCTGGAAAGACGCCGTCGACAACGGCGTGAAGGTGCTTCCGCCCGACGTCAATCTATCGGCCTATCGCTTCGAGCCCGTACGCGACGAGCATTCCGCCCAGGGGCTGCCGCCGCGCACCATCCGCTATGGCCTGGGCGCCGTGAAGGGGGCGGGGCGCGGCGCCATCGAGGAGATCGAGCGTGCGCGCCTGGACGGCGGGCCCTTCACGAGCCTGTTCGATTTCTGCCGCCGGGTCGACCGGCATGCCGTCAATCGGCGCAGCGTCGAGGCCCTCATCCGGGCCGGCGCATTCGACGCCATCGAAGAGAACCGGGCGGCCTTGCTTGCCACACTGGGCAATGCCATCGAGGCGGCCGAACAGGCCGAGCGCAGCGCCAACCAAGTATCGCTGTTCGCCGATGACGCGAACGATATCGTGGAGGGCGAGCTTGCCAAGGTAGAGCCCTGGGACCTGCAAACCAGGCTGCGCGAAGAAAAGGCGGCGCTGGGCTTTTACTTCAGCGGCCATCTTTTCGATGCCTGGCGCGACGAGGTCCGCCGATTCGCGCCCAAGCCTTTGGCAAGGCTGGAGCCGGCTCGCGGCCTGCAGTGGTTCGCGGGCGTGCTGTCTTCCTTGCGGCCCAAGATGACGCGCCGGGGCAAGATGCTGTATGCCTTGCTGGACGATGGTTCCGCGCAAGTGGAAGTGGCCATCTTCAATGAACTGTACGAGCAGCACAAGAACCGGCTCAGGGAAGACCGTCTGGTCATCATCCACGGCAAGGTCAGCAATGACGATTACTCGGGCGGCTTGCGCGTGTCCGCGGATGCGGTCTACGACCTGCAGCTGGCGCGTGAGGCCCGCGCGCAGCGCCTGCGCATCACTCTGAACGGCAACGCCGATGCCATCCGCCTCAGGCAGATGCTCAATCCTTTCCGGGCCGAGCCCGAGAACGGCGTGCCCGGCGTGCCGGTCGAGATCCGCCTCATGCGCGACGACTTCCTGTGCACCGTCCGGCTGGGCGAGGAATGGCGCGTGCGCATGGCCGACGCCATGTTCGAGCAACTGGCCGGATGGACCGATCCCGACAGTGTGGAGATCCAGTATTCATGACATCCCTGCGCATCCTGCATTCCGAGGCCGCGACCAGCTTCGGCGGGCAAGAGCAGTACATCTATCGGATGATGATGGCGATGCGCGAGCGCGGCCATCACCTGGAGGCCGTCTGCCAGCCGCATGCCGTGCTGACCCAGCGTCTTCGCGATGAAGGCTTCACCGTCCACACCATGCTCATGGACGGCCCCGCGAATTTCGTGAAAGGCGTGGCCCGCATCCGCCGCATCCTGCGCGACGGCCGTTTCGACGTGCTCAATTCGCACAGCCGGCGCGACACCATGCTTGCCGGCTGCGCCGGCCGCCTGGCCGGCACGCCGCTCATCGTCCGAACTCGGCATCTGGCCAACAAGATCGGATCCCTGCTGTCGTACACCATCGTCCCGCACCGGGTGACCACCGCCAGCGATTTCGTCCGCGCCCATCTCATCGACAAGGGTGTGCCGCCCGGCCACGTTGCCACGGTCTATCCCGCGGTCGAACTGCAAGCCGTGCCGCCCGATTCGACGCTGAGGTCGGAGCTGCGCCTGGCGCCCAATGACATCGTCGTGGGGTGCGTCGCCGTCATGCGCGCCCAGAAAGGCCACAAAGACCTGATCGACGCCATGGAGCCCTTGATCCGCGAGCGGCCCAATGTCCATCTGGTATTCGTGGGCGGCGGATCGCCCATCTTCGAAGAGGTGCAGGCTTACGTCGCCGAAAAAAGGCTCGGCAAGCGCGTGCACTTGCTGGGCACGCGGCAGGACGTTCCCAATTTGCTGGCCGGCTTCGATGTGTTTGCGCTGGCCACTCGCAAGGAGGCTTCCGGAACCGTGTTCGTCGAGGCGGGCGCCGCCGGCCTGCCCGTGGTGGGCACACGCGTCGACGGCGTGCCGGAAATGATGCGGGAGGGCGTCAGCGGCTTGCTGGTTCCGCTCGATGACCGCGAGGCGATGACGCAAGCCCTGCGCCGCCTCATCGAGGATCCGGAGCTGCGCCGCAAAATGGGAGAAGAGGGGGTGAAGTACTGCCGCGATAGCGGCAAATTCACCGCGCAAGCCATGGCCGATCGCATAGAATCGTGTTACCTGCGATGGCTTGCGGAGCGAAAAAAATGAAATCGACACAAACCGTGCCCGTTCTGATGTATCACCATGTCTCACCCGTGGAAGGCATGATCAACGTCAGCCCGCTGAATTTCGAGCAGCAATTGCTCTGGTTGAAAAGCCGCGGCTACCGCAGTTTGAATACAGCGCAGTTCGCGGAGCACCTCTGCGGGAAGCCGGCACCCGCCAAGTCCGTGCTGATCACTTTCGACGACGGCTATCTGGACAACTGGGTCTACGCCTATCCGTTGCTGAAGAAGCATGGCTTCAACGCAGTGGTGTTTCTTGTCACTTCCTGGGTCAACGACGGACCGGTGCGCCGCCATCTCGGCCAGGGCGAACTGCCCGAGACACCACAGCATCGCGATTGCGAAGACCGCATCGAGCAGGGCCGCAGCGACGACGTCATTTTGCGCTGGGACGAGATCCGCGCCATGCAGGCGGACGGAACGTTCGAGTTCCACAGCCATACGCATACTCATACACGCTGGGACTTGCTCCAGCCCGCCGACAAGAACCGGCACATGGCCGAAGAGCTGCAGGCGTCGCGCACGGCGCTGCACGAGCATCTGGGCGGCGTGTCGGAGCACTTCTGCTGGCCGCAGGGCTACTACGATGCGGACTATGTCCGCATCGCGCAGGATGCGGGCTTCCGCTACCTGTACACCACCAAGGCCTTCGGGCAGAACCGTCCGGGTTCCGACCCGGCGCATATCTATCGTTTCGCCGTGCGGAATACGACCGGCCGCTCGGTGGGCCGGCGCATCATCGTGGCCGCCCATCCGGTAATCGGCCCGCTGTTCAACAAATGGAAGATCTGGAAGCGGGGCTTGCGGTCCGCCTATGCTGAAAAGAAGGCACCATGAGCCTTTCCGTCATCATCATCACGAAAAACGAAGAAGCTCATATCGGCGCCTGCATCGATTCCCTGGCCTTCGCCGATGAAATCATCGTGCTCGATTCGGGAAGCACGGATGCCACCCGCGAGATCGCCGTGGATAAAGGCGCACGTGTCTCCCAGAGCGCGGATTGGCCGGGCTTCGGAAGACAGAAGAACCGCGCACTGGATCTTGCCACCTGTGATTGGGTGCTGTCCGTCGACGCGGACGAACGGGTCACGCCCGAGCTCGCCGACGCAATACGCAAAGAGCTTGCGGCACCCAGTGCCGACGCCTACAAGATCGCCAGGCTGTCGCGTTTCGGCGAGCGCTGGATACGCCATAGCGGATGGTGGCCCGACCATGTATTGCGGCTGTTCCGCAGGGGGACGGCCAGGTTCAAAGAGGTCCCGGTGCATGAAAGCGTGATCTCGGACGGTCGGGTCGCCGTCCTGGACGGACATTTCCTGCATTATCCCTATGCAAGCCTTGAGCACTTCATCGCCAAGATCAATCTTTATTCGTCGGAGGCGGCGGGCATCATGCACGCCCGTGGCAAGAAAACCACGGCGTTGGGGGCGGCCGGACATGCGGTGTGGACCTTTTTTCGCCTGTATGTCGTAAGACGCGGCTTCCTGGATGGAAAGGAAGGATTTATTTTGGCAGCCATGGCCGCCGCAGGCAGCTTTTTCCGTTACACTAAGTTGCTTTATCTGAATAAAAGCTGAACGGACCGGCCCGGGCAAACCACCGACCGGCGGTTTGCGCGAATGAAAATCCTGATCACCGACATCCATCATGGGAACGGCGGCGGCCACGCCACCTATGTCATGAGCCTGCTGCGCGGCTTGCCCGCGCATTATGACGTTACAGTGGCTGCACCCGCATCGGGCCGCCTGTTCCGCTATGCCAGCCACGCCGGCCGGGGCAAGGTGATGCCGGCACTGTATTCAAGCCGCATTGCTCCCTTGGCCAAGGAAATCGTCAAACTACGGGCATTTCTGGCTCAAGAACGCTATGACCTCGTGCATGTGAACGCGTCGGCGGATCACCGGCATGTGATGCTGGCCAGCATGGGACTGCGCCATCCGCCCAAAATCGTCTGGACCAAGCACAATCTCAAACCGGTCGCCAGTGTGGGGCACCGCTTGAGAGCCAAGCTGGGAACGGATGCCGTCATCGCGGTCAGCGATTATGTCAGGCGCATGCTGCAGGATTCGGTCTACGAGTCCAAGCCTATCCACGTCGTCCGCCACGGCATAGACATGGCGGCCTTCCGGCCTGTGGACCTTGCCGAGAAACGCCGGCTACGCCAACTGCTGCTCGGAGACATCCCGGACGATACCCTGGTCTTGGGCAGCACGGCCGGCACCGACCTGGAAAAAGGCTGGCTGGACCTGGTCGCGGCGGTGTCGGGATTGAGCGCCCAGGAACAATCCCGCATCGTGGTAGTGGTGGCGGGCGACCCGCCGGGGGGCGATCTGGTCCGCCGGCTGGCCGATACCGGCGTCCAGGCGCGCGTGCACTTCACGGGCCTGGTCGACGACATCCGCGGTGTGCTGGGCGCGAGCGACATCGGCTTTGTGCTGTCCTACAGCGAGTCGCTTTCCTACGCCTGCCGTGAAGCCCTTGCCTGCGGCCTGCCTACCATCATTACAGATGTCGGCGGCCTGCCCGAGAATCTCTCCCATGGCCGCGAAGGCTGGATCGTGCCGGTCAAAGACGTCGCCGCCATCCAGGCGGTGCTGCACGAGGTGCTGTCCGATCCGCGACGCCTGCTGCCCATGGGCCAGGCCGCAAGACGCCACAGCGAAAGCGCCTTCTGTCCGCATGCCTTCATCGAGCAGACCACCGCAGTCTACGAAAGCGTTCGGTCCTGAATGACGCTGCCTTAAGCGTTTGGATTGTTTTCTGGTCAGTGAACACGGTCAGCTTGTCGTATAGCGGCATCGGGCTAGACGTAGGAGGTGCTGGCCTTTGGCCATCACTGCCCGGTTTTGGCTGCGTTGCAGGGCGGCCGGGAAACTCGCGATTTGGGGTCGGACCCCGTACGGGGTCCGACCCCATCGCTCCTGGCTGGACCGCTCAGGGTCCAGGGGTCAGACCCCGCATGGGGTCTGACCCCACCATTACACCGCCACAAGCCGCTGGCAGGCCGCCTTAGATACAAAAAAAGCTACACTACTGGACCGAGCAGATACACGTGTCCCCGCTTCTTGAAGTCGCGCCATTGCATTCCGTCCTGATTGTCGGGCAGCAACGGCTCTATATAATAGAGCGCATGATCCCTATTCTCATGTACCACCAAGTCGGCGAGCCCCCGCCCAGGGGGGCGCCGTATCGCAGCCTGGTTGTGCACCCCTCCGACTTCCGGCGTCAGATGACCTGGCTGCGGCGTTTCGGCTATCGCGGTCTTTCCATGCGGGACCTGCTCCCCTACCTGACGGGGCAGCGGCGCGGCAAGGTGGTGGGCATCACGTTCGACGACGGCTATCGCAACGTCTATCGGCACGCACTGCCGGTCCTGCGGGAGCAGGACTTCACCGCAACGAACTATTTCGTTGCACGCCAGTTCGGCGGCGGAAATGTCTGGGACTACGAAAAAGGCGTCGCGCATGCCGACCTGATGTCCGTCGAAGAGGCGAGAGGCTGGGTCGGCGCGGGCATGGAGGCCGGCTCTCATACGCTGGACCATCCTTTTCTGCCCAAGACGTCGCCCGAGATCGCAGACTACCAGATACGTCAGTCCAGAACGGAACTCGAAGACGCGCTCGACACCCCCGTGACGGCCTTTTGCTATCCTTACGGGGGCGAAACGGCGGAGATCCGTGGCATGGTGCGCGACGCTGGGTACACGAACGCGACCACCACCAGCGGGGGCCTTGCCCGCCCCAGCGATGATATTTTCGGCCTTCCCCGCGTGACTGTCGCCCGATCCACCCATATTCTGCGCTTTCTGCAGAAGTGCATGACACGCCTCGAAGAAAAGCGGCGCGTCGACAGGCCCTAGGGCATTCCCTGCGTCCATGCCCAATATGTCCAGATTGAAGATCGCTTTTGTCGTAGATCGTTTCGGAAACCGGTTCGGCGGGGCGGAAGCCTACGGCGTCGCCTTGATGCGCGAACTGGCCGGCCGTCACGACATCACCGTTCTTGCACGCGAATACGATCCCGCCTGCGATCTCAAATTGCCTTTCACGGCATTGCGCAGCTGGCGCAAATGGCCCAGCTGGGTGCGGGTGTTGCTGTTCGCCGTCCGTGCCCGGCGCGCCACGCGCGAAGGGTTCGACATCGTCCATTCGCACATGAACGGCTGGTGCGGCGATATCGAAGTGGTGCACGTGACGCCCGTACGCTATAACTGGCGGGTGCGCCCTTTGCCGGCACTCAAGCGCTGGCTTTCGCGCGCCAGCTTGCGGGTACAGACCTACCTGCGGCTCGAGGCTCGCCGGGTCGCGGCGCGGCCCGGCCATCGAACGGTCGCGGTGTCGGGCCTCATTGCCGACCAATTGCAGCAAGCCTACGGCGCCGAGCTATCCTTCCCAGTCATTCCGCCGGGGGTGTCCCGCCCGCAAGGCGCCCTGATTGCGCAACGCCACGAGACTCGCGGCGCATTGGGGTTTGCGGACGACGATGTGGTGTGCCTGTTGGTGGCGCGGAATCCCTTGCGCAAGGGGCTGCCTGCGGCGCTCGGCGCTTTGGCCCGGCTGCCCGAACATTACAAACTGCTGGTGGTGGGCAGCAATGGCGGGGCGCGCGACCATATCTACAAATCCGCCGACGGCGCGGCACTGGCCGAGCGTCTCCGCTTCGTCGGGGAGACCGCCGATATCGCTCCTTATTATGCGGCCGCGGACGTCTACGTCCATCCTACCTTGAACGACAGTTTCGGCATGGCGCCGCTGGAAGCGATGTCGTTCGGGCTGCCCGTGGTGCTGAGCCCTGCGCCCTGGTGCGGTTTTGCGCAGTATGTGGACCACGGCGTAGACGCAATGGTGCTGGCGCATCCTGAAGATGCCGAACAATTGGCCCGGTATGTCCGGCAAATCAGCACCGATGATGCGCTGCGCAAAAGCTTGCTGGAGGGCGGAAACCGGGTCGTCGAGCGCCATAGCTGGTCTTCCGTCGCCGGCCGGTACGAAGACCTGTACCGGCAGGTCATTGCGGAAAGGCAAAGGTAAGGGCGTATGGCCGCAGTGCTCTCCTGCGCAGTTGCCTTGCCTGCGGGGTTTCGGCCAAACGACATCCTGGCCTTCTACAGGCGCGATGTTCAAGCGCTTTCCGAGCGTGCCGATGAGCATGGGTTCAGCAAAGGCATGCTATGGAGCGGCAAGCCTGCTTGCCTGACCGTGCAGTTCACCCGCGACAGCGCGCTGATACAGCTCGCACTCGATGGCCGCATGCCGGCGGGAAGCGCGGAACGGCTCGAAAGCATGGCAAGACGCATGCTGGGCCTGAAGCAGGGCGTGGAGGAGTTCGAGCGGGCTCATCGTGGGCATCCCATCATTGGGCCCGTGCTTGCAAACCAGGCTGGTCTGCGGGTTCCCGTCGCCGCCACGCCTTTCGAGGCGTTGACCTGGGCGATTACCGGACAGCAAGTGAGCGTGGCCGCCGCGGTGTCGATTCGCCGCCGCCTGATCAGCTTGATCGGCAAACCGCACAGCAGCGGTCTGTTGTGTTATCCGGACCCCGATCAGATCGCGGCCCTGCCGCCCGATATCTTGCGGGAAGTCGGCTTCTCCACCGCAAAGGCAGCCACCTTGGCCATGCTGTCACGGCTTGTGGCGGATGGCGAGCTGCAGCTCGACGACTGGCTGGATGCCGCCTCCGTCGACGATATCCGCGATCGGCTGCTGAGCCTGAAGGGCATAGGCCCATGGACGGTGGACTACACCTTGCTGCGCGGATTCGGCTGGATGGATGGCTCCCTGCACGGGGACGTGGCGGTAAGGCGAGCGCTTCAGACCTTGACGGGCTCATCCGACAAGATAGGCGAAAAAGAAGCCCAGCAGTGGCTGTCCGCCTTTTCCCCCTGGCGCGCCCTGGTCGCCGCCCACCTCTGGGCGTCGTTGTCGAATACCACTTACTGAGGGGGTCAGGCCCCATGCGCTTATTGATGGGGTCAGACCCCATGCGGGGTCTGACCCCTTGCGCAAGACCCCTCGTACCTATTGATGGGGTCAGACCCCGCACGGGGTCTGACCCCTCAAGCAAATCACATGGGGTCTGACCCCCCAGGCATGATCAAGGTGCAGTGAGATCCTCCAGGCGCGTCAGCCAAAGCATGGCCGCGCCGCGATCCCGTCCGCACATCTCGGGCGACGGCTGCAGGCCGCCGCAGACCGCGGGCCGTTCGGGACGGCCGAAAATACGGCATCTTCCATGCTCATCGAGTTGAACACAGGGCACGCCCGCCGGCTTTCCCTGCGGCATGCCCGGAATCGGGCTGCTGATGGACGGGGCGATGCAGCAGGCGCTGCAGCCGGGCCGGCACTCCATGGGTCAGATCCAGCCGCGTATCCAGTAGACCAGCAGCCCCACGTATTCTTTCACGATAGAGCGGCTGGCCGCCAGTGCGCGCAGGTCGGGCTGCCAGAACGAAAAGCGGGGGTCGCTGTTTGGCACCGTGATCTGGGGCCTGGATGGCGCGGCAATGGCGGTGATCCCCTGCTTGTTGAATACCGCCACGGCACGCGGCATATGCAGGGCCGAGGTGACGAGGAGAATGCGGTGGATGTTCCGCCGTTTCAACTCGGCCGCGGTGTACAGGCCGTTTTCATGCGTCGTGAAGCTTTGGGTTTCCAGAGCCATGGCATCGGCGGGTATGCCCTGCTGCCTCAGGGCGTTGGCCATGATTTGCGCTTCACTGACGCTTCCCTCCAGCGCCGCTCCGGAAAGAATGATGAGCGGGGCGCGTCCCGCCCTGTACAGAAGGGCGGCGGTATCCACACGAGGTATGGCGCGCGCGCTGTCATAGGGTTCGAACCAGTTGTGGCGGCTGTTTGCCGTGCTTCCGCCCAGCACCACGATTGCATCCGCCGTGGGCAGAGTACTGGCGGCCTTGTAGGGATAGAGCTGTTCCAGGCGCCCGCCGGCCCACAGCGACGAAGCGGGCAGCGACCAGAAAAGCGCCCAGCCCAAGCCGGCCGCCGCGCAGAAGAACGCAAGCTTCCGGCGCCTGATCATGAAGAATACGGCTGCGACGAGCAGCAGTACGATGCAAAGATTCAACGGGATGACGAGATTGGTCAGGAAGCTCGAAAAATTCATGCGCTAGCGTTAACGGTCCTAGGAACCAGGTTGCGAGGACAGCAGCGACAGGACCTGTCGCTCAGTTTGTTCCAGGGTTGGCCATTCATGTGCCGAACCCAGGCAGGTGGCGGTTTCCGACCAGGGGCCGGTCCGTTCATGTTGCGTGACCCCGAACAGGGTCAGTTGCCGGGCGCCCGCGGCTGCCGCAAGGTGAGAGACGCCGGAGTCGTTGCATACCACCAGTGAAGCCAGTTGGGTGAGTGTAGCAAACGCACCCAGTTTTACGGAAGGCAGGCAGATGGCATGGGGCGCATTGCGCACGGCCTCGTCGACTTCCGCAGGCGGCGGGCACATGACCACGGTATGGCCATGATGCTGCAGGCGTTGGGTGAGCGCGTCGAAGCGAGGCCATACCTTGATCTTGCCCCGGTGCAGGCCGGTGGCGGTCGGCGCGATCAATACGAACTTACCGGCCTGCAGACCCGCATGTTCGAGGATCTCGCGCCCCTCGGCCCTATGCCGTTCCGACAACCGCAAGCCGAGCTCTCGTTTGGCCGGCAGCGGCTGGGCATGCAGCCCCCAGCGACGCAGGGCCTGGCTGCAGACATGATGCCAGGATTCGACCGCGTGCAGGCTGGCGCTGGGCTTGTTGACCGGCCAGCGCAAGATCAGGCTGCGGCCGTCGTCGCGGTAGCCCGCGCTGGGCACCCCGGCGAACTTGAATACCATCGCGCTGGAAAGCGAGTCGGGCAGCAAGAGGCCGCGGGGGTGGGCGTGCTGCATTCTCTTTCTGAACGTGTGGACCGCCGCCCGGTCTTCGCGCCATTTGCCCTTCATTTCAACGAACCCCCCAAGCCGGTATGCCGACAGCAGATCGCGGGCCCAGGGGCGCGCGCAGACCACCACGGGTATCTGGGTATGGAGCAGGGCATGAAGGCTGGGAAGACTCATGCACACATCGCCTATCCAGTTGGGCAGGCGTACGTAGATTGCTGAAATTGACGACATGGGAGAAAGGCTGGCGGCTGTATGATGGCTGTTTCGGGCTTGCTTTCCTCGCGGGAACGTTAAAATGCCCGATCCGATAGTATATAAGCGAGTTTATTGCTGATGTCTTCCACCGACGCCGCGCCTTCCCGTTCGGACCCTGTAAAGCTGGAATTGTGGCGCCGGATATACAGCCGGCTGGGGCCGTACTGGAAAGCGGTCGTTCTGGCCGTGCTCCTGGTCAGTGTCGCCGCAGCCACTCAGCCTACGCTGGCCATCATCATGAAGCCCTTGCTGGACGACGGCTTCTCCGGTGCCAAGCCTTCTTACATATGGTCCATTCCGCTGGCGGTCGTAGGCCTGATGTTCCTTCGAGGCGTGTGCAGCTACGCCAGTTCGTATCTGCTGGCCTGGGTGGCCAACAACATGCTGCTGGGCTTGCGCAAGGAGATGTTCGACAAGCTGCTGGGACTTTCCGACGAAGATTTCAAACGGGGCGATTCCGGCAGGCTGCTCAACCGCTTCACCATCGATGCGGGCACCGTCACCGGCCTGGCCACCGAAGTCATCACGGTGGTCGTGCGCGAATCGCTGGTGGTGGTGGCGTTGCTGTGCGTATTGCTGTACATGTCGTGGCAACTGACGCTCATCGTGCTTGTCATGCTGCCGGTATCCACCTTCATTGCGCGCATATTCATCAAACGGCTCCGGCGCATCAATCGCGAAACCATAGGCATGAATGCCGAACTGACGCGCGTCGTGAGGGAAGGCATAGACGGCCAGCGCGTCATCAAATTATTCGACGGCTACGAACGGGAATCCGGCCGTTTCGAATACGTGAACGGACGGCTCAGGCGCTTTGCGATGCGCGCCGCTAGCGCCGATGCGGCCATGTCGCCGTTGTCGCAGTTTTCCATCGCCTTGTCGGTGGCCGCCGTGATCGCCGTGGCGCTGTACCAGGCCAATACGCAAGGCCTGACCGTGGGCAGCTTCGCCGCCTTCATGGCGGCGCTGGGCCAGATTTTCGATCCGATGAAACGGCTCACGAATATCGCGGGTGCGATGCAGCGCATGCTGATTTCGGCGGAAAGCGTCTTCACGCTCGTCGATCAGAAACCCGAGGACGACCGCGGCGTCGCGGCGCTGGCCTTGCCTGTCCGGGGGCGGGTCGAGTTCCGCAATATCGAACACCGGTTTCCCGATGCCGCATCGAATACCTTGTCCAATGTTTCCTTTGTCGCCGAGCCGGGCCAGACCATTGCGCTGGTTGGGCGTTCCGGAAGCGGGAAGACGACTCTGGTCAACATGTTGCCCCGTTTCATCGAGCCCTCTTCGGGCGAGGTGCTCATCGACGGCCAGAACATCAGGGAACTCAAGCTCAGAGGGCTGCGCGAGCACTTGTCCCTGGTCAGCCAGGACGTGGTGTTGTTCGACGGCACCATTGCCGACAACGTGGGCTATGGCGCCTTGCATGAAGCCAGCCGGGAAGAAATCCGCCTGGCCCTGGAGGCGGCGAATCTGCTCGCCTTCGTCGATGAACTGCCTCAAGGCATGGATACGCCGGTGGGCGAGAATGCCAGCCAGCTTTCAGGCGGGCAGCGCCAGCGCCTTGCCATCGCGCGCGCGCTCATCAAGAACGCGCCCATCCTCATCCTGGACGAGGCCACTTCGGCGTTGGACAATGAGTCCGAACGGCAAGTGCAGGATTCCCTGGAGCGCTTGATGGTGGGAAGAACGACCCTGGTCATTGCGCACCGGCTGTCCACCGTCCAGAAGGCGGATCGCATCGTGGTGCTGGATGCCGGCCGCATTGTCGAGCAAGGCCGGCATGAAGAGCTGCTGGCGCAAGGAGGGCTATATGCCTCGCTTTATCAGATGCAGTTTCGGGATCAAGATTAATCAAGCGTTCCGGCATGCCCAGCGGCATGCGGTCGCGCAGTGCAAGGAATGAATATGAAGAAGACGGCGATGGTGTTGACGCTGGCGCTGCTGGCTGGGTGCGCGGCCCAACAGCAAGGGTTGCGAGAGACCGACCTGCGGAACCCCGAGCTGATGCGTGGCGAAAAGCTTATCGGCATGAACTTCCCCAAGCTCCAAGGCGCGCTATTCAAGCATCAGGCCGCCTGCGGGGAAGTCCTCACGTTCAAGGTGGATGCCGGCCAGACCAGCTACGCGACCATCATCTACAACCCCGCCGGGACGGACACCCTGGAACACGCGGTCATGCTGGATCTTGTCCAGCACAAGGCCAACTTCCTGCACGATGAACGCGTGAAGGCCACTATATACACCTATTACTGGAATGCGGACGTCGAAGACAGTGTAGATCACGTCCTGCGCATTTTCTCGCACCCGGAACTCTGCAAAGGGGATCCCACACCGGCACCGGAGCCCAAGGAGCAGTCCGCCCGATGAGCTACGGTATACGAAGCTCATCAGCGCAAGTTCAGAATCGATAGGTCAGGCCCAGAACCGGCCCGCTCAAGCGGCTGCGGTACACATGGCCTTTACGATCGGAGTTATTCATTAAGCTCGACAGGGCTGTATGACATCTTTATGGGAATGATTGCATGTCCTTGACGAAACCTGTTGCGGCGTTCTGTGCCGCCGCGCTTTTGTACGCGGGCGCGCTCGCCCCTTCGGCAAACGCCTGCACACGCTTTGTCTACCATGGCGCAGGCGACGAAATCATCACTGCTCGGTCCATGGATTGGAAGACGGACGTCGGAACAAACCTCTGGGTGTTTCCACGCGGCATGCAGCGCTCCGGAGAGGCGGGACCAAACTCGGTGCTATGGACCTCGAAATACGGCAGCGTCATTGCCTCCGGGTACGATATCTCTACCACCGACGGCATGAACGAGGCGGGTCTTGTCGCCAACGTGCTGTGGCTGGTCGAATCCTCTTATCCTGGTTATGACGGCAAAACGCCGGGCCTGTCGATCGCGGCTTGGGCGCAATATGTACTCGACAACTTTGCCACTGTGCAAGATGCGGTCGACGCGCTGAAAAAGCAGCCCTTTACCTTGGTTACCGATAAAGTCCCGGGAGAAAATCGGCTGGCGACTTTGCACCTTTCGCTTTCAGACGCCTCGGGTGACAGTGCAATCATCGAGTATATCGACGGGAAGCAAGTCATTCATCACAGCCGCGCCTATCAGGTAATGACCAATTCGCCGGTCTTCGAAAAACAGCTTGCCATGGAGGAGTACTGGAAGCAGATTGGTGGAACCGTCATGCTGCCAGGCACGAATCGCGCCTCTGATCGCTATGCGCGCGCCATGTTCTATGCGAATGCGATTCCGAAAAGCACGAACGAGCTCGAATCGATCGCGAGCGTTTTTTCCGTGATCCGCAATGTCTCCGTTCCCTACGGCATCGCCACGCCGGAAGAGCCGAATATTTCCTCGACACGTTGGCGTACGGTCGCCGACCAGAAGCGCATGCGATATTTCTTTGAGTCCGCGCTGACACCGAATGTTTTCTGGGTTGACCTGGCAAAGTTGGACTTCTCGGAAAACACCGGCAAAGTCCTGAGGCTCGATCTTGGCCCCAACCAGGAGCGCATCTATTCCGGCGCGGCCAACGACCAGTTCAAGGAAGCCCAGCCATTCAAGTTCCTGGGGCTTTAAGCACCTTGGGCCATGCCGGGACTAAGGCTCAGATCAGCACAATGTCGTATTGTTCCTGGTTGTACTGTGATTCCACTTCCAGGGATATGGGCTTGCCGATGAAGTCGCCCAGCATGGCCAGGTGGGGGCTTTCTTCTTCCAGGAACAGGTCCACGACGGCTTGGGAAGCCAGGATGCGGAACTCCTTGGGGTTGAATTGCCGCGACTCCCGCAGGATCTCGCGCAGAATCTCGTAGCACAGCGTGCGGGGCGTGCGGACATTGCCGCGCGACTGGCAGGTGGGGCAGGGTTCGCACAATTGGTGGGCCAGCGAATCGCGCGTGCGCTTGCGTGTCATTTCCACCAGGCCCAACTGGCTGAAGCCGCTGACGGTCATGCGTGTCCGGTCCTTGCCCAGTGCCTTGTTCAATTCCGACAGCACGGCGCTACGGTGCTCGGCATCGTCCATATCGATGAAGTCCAGGATGATGATGCCGCCCAGGTTGCGCAGGCGCAGTTGGCGTGCGAGCGCAATCGCCGCCTCCAGATTGGTCTTGAAGATCGTGTCGTCGAAATTGCGTCCACCGACATATCCCCCCGTATTGACATCGACCGTGGTGAGCGCCTCGGTCTGATCGATGATCAGGTAGCCGCCCGACTTCAGGTCCACGCGACGGGACAACGCCCGGGCGATTTCCTCATCCACGTTTGCGGTGTCGAACAGGGGGCGCTCGCCGCTGTAGTGCTTGATGCGGTCGAGTACCGAAGGCGTGTAGATCTTTGCCCATTCCTGCAGTTGCTGGGTCGTGCTTCTGGAGTCGACGAATATGGTGCCTGTATGAGGCCCGACCATATCGCGCAGCACGCGTTGTGCAAGCGTCAGGTCGGTGTACAGCACCGATGGGGTGGGCTGGGTCTTGACCTTGCCTTGTATGCTGTCCCATAGCGTGCGCAAATAGGATTGGTCCGCCTGCAGTTCTTCGTCGGTCGCGCCTTCGGCCTGGGTGCGGACGATGAAGCCTCCCTTGTCTTCTTCGCCGCGAAAGCGCAGTACGCGTTCTTTCAGCGAAATCCTGTCTTCTTCCGACTCTATCTTTTGCGAGATGCCGACGTGGGGGTCGTAAGGAAGATAGACCAGCATGCGGCCTGCAATGCTGATTTGCGTCGACAGCCTGGCGCCCTTGGTGCCCAAAGGATCCTTGATGACCTGCACGATAAGGGATTGCCCTTCGAAAAGCAGCTTCTCGATGGGCGTGACGGCGCTTCCGCTGCTACGCTCGGACCGATTCTGGCGCAGGTCGGCGACATGAATGAAAGCGGCGCGTTCCAAGCCGATGTCGACGAAGGCGCTTTGCATGCCGGGCAGCACCCGGACGACCTTGCCCAAATACAGATTGCCCACCTGCCCACGCTGAATGCTGCGCTCTATATGCAGTTCCTGCACCGCTCCCTGCTCGACGAGTGCGACCCGAGTCTCGAAAGGAGTGACGTTGATGAGTATGTCTTCAGTCATGTGCAGATGCCGTTGTTGAGAAAGGAGGAGCGATAGCGCGAAGCAACGCCCGGACCGCTCAAAGATAAATCAAATCGGCAAAGGCGTCATCCGTGAAGGTCCAGGGGTCAGACCCGAACAGGGTCTGACCCCAACCAAACGCCGTCCCGGAGTTCATCCCGGGGTCAGACCCCGCAGGGGGTCTGACCCCTTACCAATCAAGGGTTTACCCGATAGTCCGGATCTTTACCCGCTTTAGATGACAACTTGACTTGCACGGCGTGAAGAATTGATGCTATAGTTCGTTTCCTCGCTGACGGACATCTAGGGTTTTCCCTAGTCGGCAGTGGGCAGCAAGACCGCGAGGTCGTGCGGCGGCAAGGCCGGTGCCTTGTGTTGCGGATGGGTTGCAGCGCAAGGGGGTTGAAGGAAATAAAGTCAGCCCCGATTTGACACCGACAAAAAACTGCTTCATAATCTCGTTTCTCTGCTTCAAACACAGCGCGGCACGCAGGTGCAGCCGGAGTTGGAAGCGGTGAGCAGAATTGCCGATGGGCAGGCGCTGGGCAAAAGAGCTAGGCGCCGGGTCATCACCCTTGTTCTTTAACAATCAAACAGCCGATAAGTGTGGGCGCTTGGAATGCGGCGCGAGCGAGGTTCTTTTCACGAAGGACTTTTGCCAACGTTATTATCAAGTGCTCACATAGAATGAAGAAGTAAGGTTTTAAGAAATTAGAACACTTGTCTTTTTCGTTTGAGTGAAGCGACGTATGTCCCGAGCGTCTATTTTAGATGCTTGAGGAATTTACGATTACAGGAATTGAACTGAAGAGTTTGATCCTGGCTCAGATTGAACGCTAGCGGGATGCTTTACACATGCAAGTCGAACGGCAGCACGGACTTCGGTCTGGTGGCGAGTGGCGAACGGGTGAGTAATATATCGGAACGTGCCCAGTAGCGGGGGATAACTACGCGAAAGCGTGGCTAATACCGCATACGCCCTACGGGGGAAAGGGGGGGATCTTCGGACCTCTCACTATTGGAGCGGCCGATATCGGATTAGCTAGTTGGTGGGGTAAAGGCCTACCAAGGCGACGATCCGTAGCTGGTTTGAGAGGACGACCAGCCACACTGGGACTGAGACACGGCCCAGACTCCTACGGGAGGCAGCAGTGGGGAATTTTGGACAATGGGGGCAACCCTGATCCAGCCATCCCGCGTGTGCGATGAAGGCCTTCGGGTTGTAAAGCACTTTTGGCAGGGAAGAAAAGGCGCCGGATAATACCTGGCGCCGCTGACGGTACCTGCAGAATAAGCACCGGCTAACTACGTGCCAGCAGCCGCGGTAATACGTAGGGTGCAAGCGTTAATCGGAATTACTGGGCGTAAAGCGTGCGCAGGCGGTTCGGAAAGAAAGATGTGAAATCCCAGGGCTTAACCTTGGAACTGCATTTTTAACTGCCGGGCTAGAGTATGTCAGAGGGGGGTAGAATTCCACGTGTAGCAGTGAAATGCGTAGAGATGTGGAGGAATACCGATGGCGAAGGCAGCCCCCTGGGATAATACTGACGCTCATGCACGAAAGCGTGGGGAGCAAACAGGATTAGATACCCTGGTAGTCCACGCCCTAAACGATGTCAACTAGCTGTTGGGGCCTTCGGGCCTTAGTAGCGCAGCTAACGCGTGAAGTTGACCGCCTGGGGAGTACGGTCGCAAGATTAAAACTCAAAGGAATTGACGGGGACCCGCACAAGCGGTGGATGATGTGGATTAATTCGATGCAACGCGAAAAACCTTACCTACCCTTGACATGTCTGGAATCCTTTAGAGATAGAGGAGTGCTCGCAAGAGAACCGGAACACAGGTGCTGCATGGCTGTCGTCAGCTCGTGTCGTGAGATGTTGGGTTAAGTCCCGCAACGAGCGCAACCCTTGTCATTAGTTGCTACGAAAGGGCACTCTAATGAGACTGCCGGTGACAAACCGGAGGAAGGTGGGGATGACGTCAAGTCCTCATGGCCCTTATGGGTAGGGCTTCACACGTCATACAATGGTCGGGACAGAGGGTCGCCAACCCGCGAGGGGGAGCCAATCCCAGAAACCCGATCGTAGTCCGGATTGCAGGCTGCAACTCGCCTGCATGAAGTCGGAATCGCTAGTAATCGCGGATCAGCATGTCGCGGTGAATACGTTCCCGGGTCTTGTACACACCGCCCGTCACACCATGGGAGTGGGTTTTACCAGAAGTAGTTAGCCTAACCGCAAGGAGGGCGATTACCACGGTAGGATTCATGACTGGGGTGAAGTCGTAACAAGGTAGCCGTATCGGAAGGTGCGGCTGGATCACCTCCTTTCAGAGCAAAATGCTCGGATGCCAAAGCGAAAGCGTCCACACTTATTGGCTGTTGATGGTAGAAAGAGTAAGGCCCGAGATGGGTTGGCAACAGAAAGCTGGGTCAGTAGCTCAGTCGGTTAGAGCACCGTCTTGATAAGGCGGGGGTCGTTGGTTCGATTCCAACTTGACCCACCAGCAGGATTGATCGGTGCGAAGGGGGATTAGCTCAGCTGGGAGAGCACCTGCTTTGCAAGCAGGGGGTCGTCGGTTCGATCCCGTCATCCTCCACCAAGCGCGCCGCGGGTTGGTTCATCGGCTGGTTGATTAGGGGTTAACGAAGAGTCTGGGCAGCGATGCCTGGGTTGCTCGTTAAGTCTTAGGCAGTAGCTAGGCTTATAAATGGTTTTACTCGTTCTTTAACAATCTGGAAGAAGCACAACGAAGTAATTGCGGCGCATCGTCTTAAGTGACGGTGAGTTCGTAAGTACGGGTTGTGATTGCATTAAACAATTTTGTTCAAATAGTTCTCAAAAATACATGTTTAAAGACATGGCCTTTGAAAATGATGAACGGCACAAACACGCATAACTCAAAGTTTTTATAACTTGTTAGGTTTTTAACCTGCAACGTTATAGGATCAAGCGACTAAGTGCACATGGTGGATGCCTTGGCGATTACAGGCGATGAAGGACGTGGTAGCCTGCGAAATGCTGCGGGGAGCTGGCAAACAAGCTTTGATCCGCAGATGTCCGAATGGGGAAACCCAGGGTAGCGATACCCTATCCTTGACTGAATACATAGGTCATGGAGGCGAACCGGGTGAACTGAAACATCTCAGTAGCTCGAGGAACAGAAATCAACCGAGATTCCGAAAGTAGCGGCGAGCGAAATCGGAGCAGCCTTGACGATTTAGGCAATTGGATAGTCGAACGCGATGGAAAGCGCGGCCGTAGCAGGTGATAGCCCTGTAGACGAAATTCAGTTGTTGGAACTAGGCGTCAGACAAGTAGGGCGGGACACGTGAAATCCTGTCTGAAGATGGGGGGACCATCCTCCAAGGCTAAATACTCGTAATCGACCGATAGTGAACCAGTACCGTGAGGGAAAGGCGAAAAGAACCCCGGAAGGGGAGTGAAATAGATCCTGAAACCGTGTGCATACAAACAGTAGGAGCGGGCTTGTCCCGTGACTGCGTACCTTTTGTATAATGGGTCAGCGACTTACATTCAGTGGCAAGCTTAACCGAATAGGGAAGGCGTAGCGAAAGCGAGTCCGAATAGGGCGATTTAGTCGCTGGGTGTAGACCCGAAACCAGGCGATCTATCCATGGTCAGGTTGAAGGCACGGTAACACGTGCTGGAGGACCGAACCCACTAATGTTGAAAAATTAGGGGATGAACTGTGGATAGGGGTGAAAGGCTAAACAAGCCTGGAAATAGCTGGTTCTCTCCGAAAACTATTTAGGTAGTGCCTCACGTATTGCTGCCGGGGGTAGAGCACTGTTATAGCTAGGGGGTCATGGCGACTTACCAACCTATGGCAAACTCCGAATACCGGCAAGTATGAGCGTGGGAGACAGAGCACCGGGTGCTAACGTCCGGACTCAAGAGGGAAACAACCCAGACCGCCAGCTAAGGTCCCAAACTATGGCTAAGTGGGAAACGAAGTGGGAAGGCATAGACAGTCAGGAGGTTGGCTTAGAAGCAGCCACCCTTTAAAGAAAGCGTAATAGCTCACTGATCGAGTCGTCCTGCGCGGAAGATGTAACGGGGCTAAGCCATAGACCGAAGCTGCGGGTGTATATCTTTGATATACGCGGTAGGAGAGCGTTCTGTAAGCCTGCGAAGGCAGATTGAGAAGTCTGCTGGAGGTATCAGAAGTGCGAATGCTGACATGAGTAGCGATAAAGGGGGTGAAAAGCCCCCTCGCCGTAAGTCCAAGGTTTCCTGCGCAACGTTCATCGGCGCAGGGTGAGTCGGCCCCTAAGGCGAGGCAGAGATGCGTAGCTGATGGGAAGCTGGTTAATATTCCAGCACCGTCGTAGGATGCGATGGGGGGACGGATTGCGAAACGTCATCGGGGTGTTGGATGTCCCCGTTGCTGCATCGAAGAAGGCGCTTTAGGCAAATCCGGGCGCGTAATTCAAGGGTGTGGCTGAATAGAGCTTAGGCTCTAGACTGATCGGCAGCAGTTCCAAGAAAAGCCTCTAAGCTTCAGTCCTACGAGACCGTACCGCAAACCGACACAGGTGGACGGGATGAATATTCCAAGGCGCTTGAGAGAACTCAGGAGAAGGAACTCGGCAAATTAATACCGTAACTTCGGGAGAAGGTATACCCTGCGTAGTGTGATGGGCCCGCGCCCAGAGCATGAAGGGGTCGCAGAGAATCGGTGGCTGCGACTGTTTATTAAAAACACAGCACTCTGCCAAGACGAAAGTCGACGTATAGGGTGTGACGCCTGCCCGGTGCCGGAAGGTTAAGTGATGGGGTGCAAGCTCTTGATCGAAGCCCCGGTAAACGGCGGCCGTAACTATAACGGTCCTAAGGTAGCGAAATTCCTTGTCGGGTAAGTTCCGACCTGCACGAATGGCGTAACGATGGCCACACTGTCTCCTCCTGAGACTCAGCGAAGTTGAAGTGTTTGTGATGATGCAATCTACCCGCGGCTAGACGGAAAGACCCCATGAACCTTTACTGTAGCTTTGCATTGGACTGTGAACCGGCCTGTGTAGGATAGGTGGGAGGCGTTGAACTTGGGTCGCCAGATCTAAGGGAGCCATCCTTGAAATACCACCCTGGTTTGTTTGCGGTTCTAACCTTGGCCCGTTATCCGGGTTGGGGACAGTGCATGGTGGGCAGTTTGACTGGGGCGGTCTCCTCCTAAAGTGTAACGGAGGAGTTCGAAGGTACGCTAGAGACGGTCGGAAATCGTCTTGATAGTGCAATGGCATAAGCGTGCTTGACTGTGAGACTGACAAGTCGAACAGGTGCGAAAGCAGGACATAGTGATCCGGTGGTTCTGAATGGAAGGGCCATCGCTCAACGGATAAAAGGTACTCTGGGGATAACAGGCTGATACCGCCCAAGAGTTCATATCGACGGCGGTGTTTGGCACCTCGATGTCGGCTCATCTCATCCTGGGGCTGTAGCCGGTCCCAAGGGTATGGCTGTTCGCCATTTAAAGAGGTACGTGAGCTGGGTTTAAAACGTCGTGAGACAGTTTGGTCCCTATCTGCCGTGGGCGTTGGATACTTGACGGAGCCTGCTCCTAGTACGAGAGGACCGGAGTGGACGTACCGCTGGTGTATCGGTTGTCATGCCAATGGCATTGCCGAGTAGCTACGTACGGAAGAGATAACCGCTGAAGGCATCTAAGCGGGAAACTCGTCTGAAGATTAGGTATCCCGGGGGCTAGACCCCCCTGAAGGGTCGTTCGAGACCAGGACGTTGATAGGCTGGGTGTATAAGCGCAGTAATGCGTGTAGCTAACCAGTACTAATTGCCCGTGCGGCTTGATCCTATAACCTTGCAGGTTGTGGGTGTTCAAGTGCCGTTCAAACAAAGTGAAAGTCGCTGCCCCAAAAAAACAGGGCAGCGCACAGGCTGAGCTAAGAAGCTCGGTACCCATCGCAACCCGCGAACCAAAAGAACACACCCCAATTACTTGTTGCTGTCTTGCCCCAGGCAAGACAGGGCTTCTACCAGATTGGCTCATGGCCCGCCCTTCAAGAACGGGCCCGAGCACCCAGTTACGCTTGACGACCATAGCAAGGTGGTCCCACGCCTTCCCATCCCGAACAGGACCGTGAAACGCCTTTGCGCCGATGATAGTGGACGTACGTCTGTGAAAGTAGGTCATCGTCAGGCTCTTATTGCCAAAACCCCCCAGCGCCCAGCGCTCGGGGGTTTTTCTTTTAGGGGTCAGACCCCGGACGGGGTCTGACCCCAAGCCCGCCACGCAGGAGCAGCTCAAGCCGGGGCGTCTGCTTCAGGGGTCAGACCCCAGTCGGGGTCTGACCCCAAGCCCGACAAGCCGGGGTGTATGCTCCAGGGGTCAGACCCCGAACGGGGTCTGACCCCGGCACCGGGGTGGCGCCTCCTCATGCTTTTCATCGTCCGTCGAGTCATATAGATGCCTATACAGTGTGATAAATTTCCGCTGTACAGTTAGTTATCTGTTACCAGGCTGTATATTTTTCCACTTTAGGGCTTGTGATAGCATCATTCGCACATTTTGAGCCGGCGCATCATGCGCTGCCGAATGCAATGGTCGTCATAATGAAAAATATTCCGGAGACTCTATGAACAGACGTGATCTTTTGAAGCTCGGCGGGCTTGCGGCTCTTGCTTCGCCCCTAGGCATGAAACCGGCATTTGCCGCTGACCCCATCCTCTTTGGCGTCCCCAACCCCATGTCCGGCCCCTTCGCCGCGAACGGCAAGTTCGCGCAGATGGGAGTCGAGCTCTTCGTGGAGCACAACAAGACCCTGATCGGACAGCCGGTCGGCTACAAGATCCTCGATACCCAAGGCAAGCCCGCGACCGCCATCCGCCAGGTTCAGGACCTGTTTGAACAACAGAAAGCCCGATTCTTCGCCGGCGGCATTCTTTCTTCAGAGGCATTGGCCATGGGCAAGGGCCTGGACAAGCTGGGCGGCATTTTCGTCACCACCGCGGGCGCGGACGAAATCACCGGTACCGATTGCAACCGGGCGACCTTCCGCTGGTCGGTGCCTACTTATGGCGCCATCCGCGAGACCGTCGGCCCGCTGATCAAGCTGCATCCCGAAGCCAAGCGGTGGTATACCATCACCCCGCAGTACGTGTTTGGCGAAGGCCTGCTTACCGCCACCAAGAATATCCTGAAGGAAAACCAGCTTGAGCACGTGGGCAACAGCTATCACTCCCTGGACGAGCGCGAGTTCAGCGGCTACCTGACCAACGCCATGGCAGCCAAACCCGATGTCCTCTTGCTGTTGAACTTCGGCTCGCAAAGTTCCGAAGCCTTGCGCCAGGCGGTCAGCTTCGGCATGAAGACCAACACCATCATCCTGATGGCGTGGGCGTCTGGCTTGGAACAGTTCGAGTCCTTGGGCGCCGATCTTTGCCAGGATGTGTATTTCGGTGTGCAGTATTGGCACAGCATCGATTCCCCGCTCAATCACGAGCTGGTCAAGCGTACGCAGGACAAGTTCAAGATCAATCCGAACTACAGCCTCGCGGGGGCATATATCCTGACCAAGATGATGGCCGATGGCATCGTCAAGGCAAATTCCACCGACGTGCCAAAAGTGATTGCGGCCATGGAAGGCACTACCTATGATGGACTCACCGGCAAAGAGACCATACGCAAGGAAGACCACCAGGTCATCAAGAACTATTATCTGCTCAAGGGCAAGGCCAAGGCGTCCATGAAGGACAAGGACGACTACTGCGACATTGTCCACGGCGGTCAATCCTTCCTGACTCCCGAGCAGGCAGGCTGCAAGATGCCCGCCTGATTCCGCCTTGCAGGGCCGGCCGCTCCTCGGGGCGGCGGTCCGGCCGGCAGGTGCTCGATTCATTGGTTTCATTGGTAATTGTTCAGCGCCGCAAGTCCGCGTGCTGGCCGGGCCGTCGCCGATTTCGGGCGGTGTCCGGAAGCCCACGTTTTCTTGCTGCAATATGGCAAAGGGTCAGGGTAGCGATCGACTATGAATTTATACTTGCTGCAGTTGGTCAACGGCATCGGCATAGGAATGATCTATTTCCTGCTGGCCGTCGGCCTGTCCATCGTGTTCGGGTTATTGCGGTTCGTGAACTTCGCGCATGGCGCGTTCTATCTGATGGGCGCCTATGCATGCTACGCATTCATGCAGTTGGGCGGCAGCTTCTGGCTGGCGTTGCTGGTCGGACCCGTCGTGGTGGGCTTTTGCGCCTGGGTGGCCGAGCGCCTTCTCCTGCGCCGCATCTATGATTTGCCGCACGAATTCCACATCCTGTTCACGCTCGGGCTGGCCTGGGCGATACAAGAGCTCGTGATCCTGTATTGGGGCCCCGTGGGCGTCAACGTGTCGCCGCCCGCCGGATTGAACGGCGTCGTGATGTGGGGCACCTTCATCTACCCCAAGTACCGGCTTTTCCTCATTGCGTTTTCAGCGCTGCTTGCTCTAGTCATCTGGCTGCTGTTGGAGCGCACCCGCCTGGGAAGCATCATCCGCGCGGGTAGCGAATCGCCCGAGATGGTGACGCTGCTGCGCATCAACGTGTACAAGATCTTTGGGCTGACCTTCGCCCTCGGTGCGGCGACCGCCGGACTGGCCGGCGTACTGGCGGCGCCCTTGCGTGGGGTCGAGCCTTTCATGGGCATAGAAGCGCTGGCCGTCGCCTTCGTGGTGGTGGTCGTGGGCGGGATGGGCAGCTTCAGCGGCGCGCTTCTCGGAGGACTTCTGGTCGGCATCGTGCAAAGCGTGATGAGCACCCTGTGGCCGCAGGGTGCCAGCCTGATGATCTATGTAGCCATGGCGCTGGTGCTCTTGCTTCGTCCGGACGGCTTGATGGGGAGAAGCCAATGATCTCGTTCTTGAAGAGAAACCGCTATCTGCTGATGGCGGTGCTGTCGGTGCTGATCCTGCCCGTGATACTGACCTCCGGTTCGCTGGCGTCCGAAGTGCTCATCTTCGCGCTGGCTGCACTGGGATGCAATCTGCTGCTCGGATACGCGGGGCTGCTGTCGTTCGGCCAAGGGATATTCTTCGGCATAGGAAGCTATACCCTGGGCATCCTGCTTACGCGTACCGGTCTGCCCATGACTTTCGTGCTTGTACTGGCCATTGTCATGGGCGCGGCGGTCGCAGGGCTCGTCGGCTGGCTCGCCATCCGGCAGAAAGGCGTGTACTTCGTCATGCTGACGCTGGCCTTGACGCAGATGTTCTACTTCCTGGCCTATTCCACGCCTGAGCTCACCGGCGGCGACAACGGCTTGCTCGATATCCCCATGCTTCCGCTCACCGTTTTCGGCCATACGGTGCTGCCAAACAAGACGGCTTGGGAATACTACACCTTCGTCGCCATTCTGTTCGTGCTGGCTTATTGGGCGCTGCAGCGCGTGGTGGATTCCATCTTCGGCCGCACCTTGCTGGCCATCCGCGACAACCCGGCGCGGGCGACGGCCCTGGGCTATAACATCATCCATTTCAAGATGGTGGCCTTCATGCTGTCCGGCGCCATCACCGCGCTCGCGGGTGCCTTGTACGCAATGATGACCGGCATCGCGCCGCTTACCAGCATCAACTACCACATGAGCGAAGTCATCCTGCTGGTCACCGTGCTGGGCGGCACCGGCAAGCTCATTGCGTCCGTACTGGGCGCGGCGTTCTACGTCATTGTGTCGGACTGGCTGTCGCATCTATGGCCGCGCTGGCTGCTGCTGTTCGGCCTGCTGCTGATGGCGGTAAGCCTGTACATGCAAGGCGGCCTCTGGGGAGCCTGCCGGGCCCTGGGCGCAATGTGGTTTCAACCGCGCGGCGCTCGCAATGAAACCAAAAAGGAGGCGTCATGAGCCAGCCGATTCTGGACGCCAGGAACGTCGTCAAGCGTTACGGTAAGTTCCAGGCCCTTTCGGGCGTCGACCTGCGCGTCATGCCCAACACCATCCATTCCGTGATCGGGCCGAACGGCGCGGGCAAGACCACGCTGTTCCATACCCTGACGGGCACGGTGCCGTTGACGGCAGGTTCCATTTCCCTGAATGGCAAGGAAGTCGGCGGCATGCCCGACCACGAGCGCGTTCAGCTTGGCATGGCCCGCTCCTTCCAGGTCACGTCGCTTTTCCCCACTCTGACCGTGCGCGAAAACCTGCGGGTGGCGGCGCAGGGCATACAGCCCGGCAAGGCGCTGCATTTCTGGTCCAAGTCCTTGCTCAAGGACGCCCATGCCGAACTGATCGACTCCATCCTGGCCCGCCTCGAACTTACGCACTGCATCGATCGGGTCAGCAGCCAGCTGTCGCACGGCCAGCAACGCCGCCTGGAAGTGGGCATGGCGCTGGCGGCCAAGCCGCAGATCATCTTCCTGGACGAACCCACTTCGGGCATGGGCATCGACGACATCGACGCCATGAAGGCCATCATCAAGGGCTTGCGTGCGGACCTTACCGTCGTGCTCATCGAGCACAACATGGGTATCGTGATGGATATTTCCGACACGATCACGGTGATGCAGCTGGGCAAGGTTCTGGTCGAAGGAACGCCCGATCAGGTCAAGAGCGACGACCGAGTCCGCCAGGCCTACCTGGGCAATATGATTACAGGAGGCGCCTGATGCTATTGAACGTCGAGCATATCCATGCCTACTACGGGCAGAGCCATGTGATCCAGGACGTTTCCCTGCAGGTCGCGGAAGGCGAGCTGGTTTGTCTCTTGGGCCGCAATGGCGCGGGCAAATCCACCACGCTGAAAAGCATCATGGGCATCGTGCCGGCACGCCAGGGCAGGATCACCTTTCGCGGCAGCGACATCACCGCGCTGCCCACCTACCGCATCTCTGATCGCAATATCTGTTTCGTGCCCGAGCACCGGGGCATATTCCGCCTGCTGACCGTCGAAGAAAACCTCAAGCTCGCCGCCCAGAAAGGCGCGCGCTGGTCGCTCGACGACATCTACCAGATATTCCCCCGGCTCAAGGAAAGGCGGCGCAACGGAGGAGGGCAGCTGTCGGGCGGAGAGCAGCAAATGCTTGCCATAGGCCGCGCTTTGATGAATTCACCGGAACTCCTGATCCTGGACGAGCCGGTTGAGGGCCTGGCGCCCGTCATCGTCGAAGAGATCGTGGCACAGCTCAAGCTGATACGCGGCAGCGGCATTGCCATCCTGCTGGTCGAGCAGAACCTGGAGGTCTGCACGCAGCTTGCCGACAGGCACTATATTCTGGAAAGCGGCCGCATTGTGTACCATGGAGACAATGCGGCCTTCATGGCCGATGCCGAAGTGAAAGACAAATACCTGGGCGTGGGCGTCGCCGATTGACGCGTTTGGCGCTATTTTTCATATCGAGGTAGAAATGGATACAACCGCAATACCGACCGCCGCCATGCGCATCGATGCGCAGCGCTTGTGGGATTCCCTGATGTCGCTTGCCCGGATCGGTGCCACCCCTAAAGGCGGCGTATGCCGGCTGGCGCTTACCGACCTGGATCGGCAGGGCCGCGATCTCTTCACGCAGTGGGCGAAAGAAGCGGGCTGCACCGTGCGAGTCGACGAGATCGGCAATATATTCGCCCGCCGTGCCGGAATGGACGACACGCTGCCTCCGGTCCTCACAGGCAGCCATATCGATACGCAGCCCACGGGCGGCAAGTTCGACGGCAATTACGGCGTGCTGGCGGGGCTCGAGGTCATACGCCGGCTCATAGACGAAGGCGTGCAGACGCGGGCGCCCATCGAAGTCGTCGTCTGGACTAACGAAGAAGGTTCGCGCTTCGTGCCGGTCATGATGGGGTCAGGCGTGTTCGTGGGCGCATTCGGCCTGCAGGACGTCTTGAAGCAGAAAGACACCGAAGGCAAGAGCGTAGGCGACGAACTCAAGAAAATCGGCTATGCCGGAACGGAAAAGGCAGCCCATTTCCCCATCAAGGCCTACTTCGAGGCGCATATCGAACAAGGTCCCATCCTGGAGGCGTCCGATACCGTGATCGGCGTGGTCACCGGTGCGCTGGGCCAGCGCTGGTACGACGTGGTGGTGACGGGCATGGAGGCGCATGCCGGGCCGACGCCCATGGAGCTGCGCAAGGACGCCTTGCTGGCCGCCGCCGGATTGATCCAGGGTATCAACCGGATCGCCCTGGATCACGCGCCGCATGCGCGGTCCACTGTCGGCTGGATCGATGCCTATCCGAATTCACGCAACGTGATTCCGGGTACGGTCAAGTTCAGCGTGGATCTGCGCGCGGCCTCGGACGACGTCCTCAGCGCCATGGATCGCGAACTCAAGGCATTGTGCGATGGACTGCGGAATGAAGGCCGGGTCGAGGTCAAGCTGGAGCAGGTCGTGTATTTCCAGCCACAGCCTTTTCATGACGAACAGGTCGGCGCGGTGCGGCGGGCGGCCGGGCGCATGGGATACTCGCACAAGGACATCGTCAGCGGGGCGGGGCACGACGCGGTGTATCTTGCGCGCGTCACCCCGACGGCCATGATTTTCATTCCGTGCAAAGACGGCATCAGCCACAATGAAATCGAGGATGCCCTGCCCGAGCACATCGAGGCCGGCTGCAACGTGCTGCTGCAGGCCATGCTCGAGCAAGCCGGCATCGCCGAATCGTAAACAGATCTTGAACCCGATGAAAGTACTGATTGCCCGACTCAACCACGAAACCAATACGTTTTCGCCCGTGCCAACGCCCTTGTCCGCCTTCGGCGACCGGGGGCCCGATTACGGGCCGGATGCCTACAAGGCAAACAAAGGCGCAGTGACGGCCATGGGCGCCTTCATCGATCTGGCTGAATCCTGGGGCGCCGACATCGTCACGCCGCTTTCGGCCACCGCCTATCCCAGCGGCCCGGTCGACGCAGAGGCCTATCGGTCCATGTGCCGGTGCATTGTCGACGCGGCGCCAGGCTGCGATGCATTGATGCTCGATCTTCACGGCGCGATGGTGGTGGAAGACACGGATGACGGCGAAGGCGATCTTCTCGAAAGGCTGCGTGCCGCATGCCCCGGCGTGCCCATTGCCGTGTCGCTGGACCTGCATGGCAATGTCACCCGGAAAATGGTGGACAACGCCGACATCATCACCGGGTTCAAGACTTATCCTCATACCGATATGTACGAGGCCGGCCAGCTCGCCGGCCGCATTCTGGAACGGATGCTGCAAGGCGGCGAGCGGCCGGCGCTCGCATGGCGGCAACTGCCGCTGATGACGCACACCCTGAAGAGCTCCACGCACGCGCCCGAGATGAAGGCGGCCGTTGCGCGCGCCATCGAGATCGAAAAGCAGGACGGCATAGATGCCGTGACGGTCATGGCGGGTTTTGCCTTGGCGGACATCCCCGCACCGTGCCTCAGCGTCGTCGTTGTCGGCCGGAACCAGGCCCTGGCCCAGTGGGCGGCAGACTCCCTGGCCCAGCAGATCTGGAGCCGCCGCGAGGGATTCGTCTACGCCAGCCCCAGCCTCGAAGACTCCGTCGGCCGGGCCAAGGCCCTGGCGGAAACGGCGGGCGAGGCACAGGAGGGCTGCGGCAATCCGGACGGACCGGTACTGTTGCTGGATCACAGCGACAACTGCATGTCGGGCGGTACCTGCGACACCATGGACGTCCTGCAAGAGGCCTTGGCTCAAGGCCTGACGGACATCGCCGTGGGCCCCTTGTGCGATCCCGAAGCGGTCGATGCACTGTTCAAGGCCGGCGAGGGCGCGACGGTCACGCTGCCCTTGGGCAACAAAAGGGCGCTGACCAGCCTGGGCATCACAAAGACCCCGCCTGTGCTGACCGGCAAAGTGCTGCGCCTGGGCGATGGCGAATACGTCATTTCAGGTCCCACCTATCGGGGCATGAAATGCGGCATGGGCCGCACGGCGCTGTTCGCCATCGATGGCGCACGGATCGTGGTCACGGAAAAAACCCATGAACCCTGGGATCTGGGCGTGTTCACCTGCATGGGAGTGGATCCGGCCTCCAGCCGCTTCGTGCTGCTGAAGTCGCGCATGTACTGCCGCCCTGTGTTCTTCCCGATTGCCCGCGGGTTCGTCGAGTGCGACAGCCAGGGCGTGACCAGCTCCAACTACGATCTCTTTCCCTTCAGCAAGGTGCGGCGGCCGGTCTATCCACTGGACGAGGCCGCCTGGCCCGATACTATTCCAGCGCACGCCGCAGAATGATCGCCACGTGCTCGGCCCGGCGCCCGGAATGCTCTTCCAGGCCGTCTGCGATCTGATGGCGGCAACTGGTTCCATCGGCAACCAGCAGGGTGTTCGCGTCGGCCTCCCGGAGGGCCGGCAGCAATGATAGTTCGGCCATCTTCATGGACGCCTCGTAATGAGAGGCGTCGTAGCCGAAGCTGCCAGCCATGCCGCAGCAGCTGGACTCCACCAGCTCGACTTTCAATTCCGGAATCAGCGCCAGCACCTGCTGGACCGGTTTGACGGCATCGAAGGCTTTCTGGTGGCAATGCCCATGCAGCAGCGCGCGTTTCTGGGGCAGCGGCTTCAAATCGAGCTTCAGCCGGTCCGCCTTCAGTTCGCGGGCGAGGAATTCCTCGAACAGATAGGATTGCTTGGCCAGCGCCTGGGCCTCGTCGCCCAAACCCATGACCAGAAATTCGTCGCGCAGGCTGAGCAGACAGGACGGCTCAAGCCCCACGACGGGAATGCCGCGCGTGATGAACGGACGCAATGCGTCGAGCGTTCGGCGCGCTTCGGCCCGTGCTTTGTCGACCAGCCCTGCGGACAAATAGGTGCGCCCACAGCACAAGGGGCGGTTTTCCTGGGGACTGCCCGGCACGGCGCGGGCGACATGTACCTTGTAGCCGGCCGCCGTCAAGACCTGCAATGCCGCGTGGGCGTTCTCTGATTCGAAATAATTGTTGAAGGTGTCGGCAAACAGCACGACATCCGCTTGTTCGGCCGGATGATCCGGCGCCTTCCTGACGAAGGTGTCGCGACGCCATGCGGGCAGCTTGCGCTTGGCGGAGATGCCCAGGTGCTTTTCCGACAGCTTCGCCAGCATCGGCATGGCGTTACGCAAGTTGAACAGCCAAGGAAGCCGCGCTGCCCAAGGGGCCCACTGCGGCATGGTCGCGATGAGCCTGTCTTTCAGGGTCAATCCATGCCGCTTGCGCCATTGATTCAAAAATTCGATCTTCATCCTGGCCATGTCCACGCCCGTTGGGCAGTCGCGCTTGCAGCCCTTGCAGCTCACGCACAGGTCCATTGCATCGCGCACGGCTTCCGAGGCCAGGGCGTCGGGTCCAAGCTGCCCCGACAGCGCCAGGCGCAGCGTGTTGGCGCGCCCGCGCGTCAGGTGCTGCTCGTCGCGCGTGATGCGATAGCTGGGGCACATCGTGCCGGCGTCGAACTTGCGGCAGTGGCCGTTGTTGTTGCACATTTCAACGGCCTTGGCCAGGCCGCGGGCCGCATCGCCTCCCGTGCCGGGCGCGCTGACGCGTTCGCTTACGGGATCGATCTGGACGTCCCAGGACGACCAGTCCAGCGCGGGCTGGAGCGGAATCACCTGATACGACGGCTTGAACCGGAAGGTTTCCACCTTGTCCATTTTTTCGCAGCGTACGATCTTGCCGGGGTTCATCAGGCCGTCGGGATCGAAAAGGTCTTTGATCTCTTCGAAGGCGTGCGTCAACCGCGGGCCGAACTGCCAGCCGACCCATTCGCTGCGGACCAGGCCGTCGCCGTGTTCGCCCGAGAACGCGCCTTTGTAGCGTCGCACCAGCGCACCCGCCTCTTCGGCGATGGCGCGCATCTTCTGGGCGCCGTCGCGGCGCATGTCGAGAATCGGGCGCACGTGCAGCGTACCGACAGAGGCATGGGCGTACCATGTGCCGCGTGTGCCGTAGCGCGTAAAGACCTCGGTCAACTGGCTAGTGTATTCGGCCAGGTGCTCCAGCGGGACGGCGCAGTCTTCAATGAACGACACCGGTTTGCCGTCTCCGCGCATGCTCATCATGATGTTGAGCCCCGCTTTGCGGACTTCCCAGAGTTCCTTCTGAGGACCTGCATCAGGCATTTCGACCACCGATCCCGGCAAGCCGAGGTCGGCCATGAGTTCCACCAGCTGCGCCAGCCGCGCCAACTGTTCCTGCTGCGATTCTCCGGCAAATTCGACCAGCAGGATCGCCTCCGGCGAACCGATCAGTGCTTTGTCGATCACGGGGCGGAAAGCGGGATTCCCGCGGGCAAGTTCTATCATGGTGCTGTCGACGAGTTCGACAGCACAGGGCCCCAGCTTGACGATATGCTGCGTCATGTCCATGGCCTGATAGAAGGTCGGGAAGTTCACCACCCCCAGAGCCTTGCTGCGGGGCAGGGGCGATAGCTTCAAGACCAGCCGGCGGGAATAGGCCAGCGTGCCCTCGCTGCCAACCAGGAGGTGCGCCAGGTTGACGCTGCCATCGTCGGTATAGGGGCGGGGATTTTGCGGATGATAGATATCCAGGTTGTAGCCGCCCACGCGGCGCAGCACCGCCGGCACATGCGCGGCGATTTCATCATGCTCGCGCGCCGCGATCGATCGCAGGCCGGCAATGATGTTCTGTATGCGCGTCGGCGCGCCCGCCATGCTTGATTCGGCGGCGAACCGCGCCTGCGTTCCATCGGCCAGCACGGCGTCGATAGCGGTCACGTTATGCACCATGTTGCCGTAGGCGATGGATCGTGAGCCGCAGGAATTGTTGCCGGCCATGCCGCCTATCGTGCACTGAGCCGCCGTGCTGACGTCCACCGGGAACCACACCCCGTGCGGCTTGAGCCAGGCATTGAGGTGGTCCAGCACAATGCCGGGTTCCACCGTCACGGTCATGGCATCCAGGTCCAGGTCCACCACTTGGTTGAGATGCTTGCTGTTGTCGATGACCAGCGCGGCGCCCACGGTCTGCCCGCACTGAGACGTGCCGCCGCCGCGCCCCACCAGGGGTACGCGCATTTCCCGGCACAGGTCGATTGCGGCGGTGACATCGCCGAAGCTGCGCGGAACGAGAACGCCCACCGGGTCGATCTGATAGATGGAAGCGTCCGTCGCATAGCGGCCCCGCGAGGCGGCATCGAACAGGACCTCGCCCTCGACGATCTTGCGCAGGCGGCTTGCCATCTCGTCGCGTGCGATATGCGTTTGTTTCAAGTGTTGCTGTGAAAGGGGCGCGTTCATCGTAATCCTGTCGAGGTGGTTGCAAGGCCTGCGGCCGTGATTAATCGGAGTTGGGAGGCGGATTCAGGCTTTCGAGGACGGCTTCGCCCTTGCGCTGCAGGTGCAGGCGCATGACGTTTGCCATGCGGGCTCCATCGCGCGCGACCAGGGCATCGACCATGTCCTGGTGTTCGCGCATGGCCTGATCCCATTTGTCGTGATTCAGATTGGAGCGGAAACGCAGGTTCTGCAGCCGAAGATTGATGGTCTTGTAGACCGTCGAAAGCAAGTCGTTGTGGCCGGCGGCGTTGATCAGGTCATGTATTTGCCGATTGACGTGGTAGTAGGACGATAAGTCCCGGCGGGCGTGGCAGGCCTGCATTTCGAAGGTCAGCGCCTTGATCTCGGCGATTTCTTCCTCGCTGATGCGCTGGCAGGCCAGCTCGCCCGACAGCGCTTCCAGCGCGCACATGACCTCGAAGCTTTCGCGTACGTCTTTTTCCGACAACGCAATGACTTGCGCTCCCCGATTGGGCTGCATGCGTACCAGGCCTTCCGCGGACAGCAGGCGAAATGCTTCCCGCAACGGCGTGCGCGAAACCTGCAGCAGGTCGCACAAGGCGCGCTCGTTCAGGCGCGATCCGGCGGGCAACTGGCCCTCGATGATCAGTTCGCGCAAGCGGTCGGCGACGGCGGTGGGCAGCGTGCGCCGGTCCACCGCATCGGTGGTGATGGGGGCGGAGGCGCTGTACGGCGCAAGAAGGGAATCGTAGCTGGCTTGCGGTGTTTTCATATTGGTATACAAAAAGCATGTAGGCCTGAAGCAGGCAGGGTAGTCTGTGTCATGCGTGCAGGCGGGAAGGGCGGGTCTCCTATTCTAACCGGTTTGCTTTTTGTATTTATGTTGTGGTGCATCACGAAATAATGCTTGCAGGTAATCTTCTTTCTTCTTATTATTCATGAACATTTGTATTTTGTATACCAAATATTGCCAGGAGCGTTCCATGATTCCCTTACATTCACATCCCTCCGGTCGCCATTTCCTGCAGATTCCGGGGCCGAGCAATGTACCTGATCGTGTGCTGCGCGCCATCGACAACGTCACCATCGACCACCGCGGTCCCGAATTCGGCGAACTGGGCAGGGCGGTGCTGTCCGGCATGAAAAAAGTGTTCAAGACCGAATCCCACGTCATCATTTACCCGGCATCGGGTACCGGCGCGTGGGAAGCGGCGCTGGTCAATGCGCTGTCTCCGGGCGACAAGGTGCTGATGGCGGAAACCGGCCATTTCGCCACGCTGTGGAAGAAAATGGCGGTCAAGCTCGGCCTCGACGTGGAATTCATGGACGGCGACTGGCGCCACGGCGCGGACGCCGACAAGGTCAAGGCCAGGCTTCAGGCCGATACCCAGCATGAGATCAAGGCAGTCTGCGTCGTGCACAACGAGACCGCCACCGGCGTAACCAGCAATATCGCCGCCATCCGGCAGGCCATCGACAGCGCCAAGCACCCGGCCCTGCTGATGGTCGACACGATTTCCTCCCTGGGTTCCATCGATTATCGCCATGACGAATGGGGGGTCGATGTCACCGTATCCGGTTCCCAAAAAGGCTTGATGCTGCCGCCCGGGCTGTCCTTCAATGCCGTCAGCGCCAAGGCGCTCGCCGCGTCGGAGTCCGCGCGGCTGCCCCGTTCCTATTGGGACTGGAAGGAAATGATCGCCATCAACGGCAAGGGCTATTTTCCGTATACGCCGGCTACCAATCTGCTGTATGGTCTGCACGAAGCGCTCGAAATGCTCTTCTCCGAAGGCCTGGACAACGTCTTTGCCCGGCATGATCGCTTCGGCGAGGCCACGCGCCGGGCCGTGAATGCCTGGGGCCTGGAAATCCTGTGCAAGAATCCGGCGGAGTACAGTTCCGTGCTCACCGCGGTCATCATGCCGGAAGGGCACAGCGCCGACGCATTCCGCAAGACAGTGCTCACGCATTTCAACATGTCGCTCGGCCAAGGGCTTACCAAGCTGTCGGACAAGGTATTCCGCATCGGGCACCTGGGCGACTTGAACGACCTGACGCTTTGCGGCACCTTGGCCGGCATCGAAATGGGACTCGAAAAAGCCGGCGTGCCGCATCGCAAGGGCGGCGTCCTGGCGGCTATGGATTACCTCGCCGGTTCCGTCGCGGCGCCCGCGGTCAAGGCGGCATGACACGCTGAACCCCCAAGCCAGGCCAGACCGGGGTCAGACCCCGTACGGGGTCCAAGCTAGGGGCCGGGGTCAGACCCCCATACGGGGTCTGACCCCAGGCGGCATTCGATCTAGAACAATAAGGCGGCCGCCGAGCCGCCCATCGCAGTACAGGCTCGCATACCAACCGCGTTCCGACAGAGGACGTATTCTGCAGCACCAATTGAGGAGATCCACATGAAGCATCTGACTCGCAGGTTGTCAAAGAAGTCCTATCTTTTTGCGTCGACGGTCGTTCTGGCCGGCACCGTCGCCATGCCGGCCCATGCCTGGGAACCCACTCGTTCGGTCGAAATCATCGTGCCGGCGGGCGCGGGCGGCGCCTCGGATCAAATGGCGCGCACCATACAAAGCATCATCCTCAAGCACAAGCTCATGAAGCAGTCCACCCTGGTGCTGAACAAGGGCGGCGCAAGCGGCGGCGAAGGCATCATGGAGACCAAGGCATCGGCGGGCGACCCTCACAAGTTGATGGTGGCCTTTTCGGCCATCTATACCTTGCCCATCGCCGTGAACTTGCCGTTCAATTGGCGCGACTTGAATCCCGTTGCCATGATCGCGCAGGATGAATTCGTGTTGTGGACCAACGCCGAGGCGCCGTACAAGACTGCGGCCGACTACCTGAAGGCCGTCAAGGAGGGCGGTCCGGGCAAATTCAAGATGGGAGGCACGGGCGCCAAGCGCGAAGACCAGATCATCACGGTCGCACTGGAGAAAGCCGCCGGCGTCAAGTTCACCTATGTGCCCTACAAAAGCGGTGGCGAAGCCGCAACGCAGCTGGTGGGCAAGCACACCGATTCCAACGTTAACAATCCCAGCGAGAACGTCGCGCAATGGCGTGCCGACCAGGTCAAGGCGCTTTGCGTGTTTTCCGAGCAGCGCATGACCTACAAGGACAAGATCACCAAGGAACTTGCCTGGTCCGACATCCCGACCTGCAAAGAAGCGGGCTACGACGTCCAGTACCAGATGCTGCGCGCCTTCTTCCTGCCGCCCAAGACCACAGCCGAGCAATCCGCCTATTACGCGGACCTGCTCAAGAAAGTCAGCGAAACGGACGAATGGAAGGAATACCTCGCGAAACAGGCCCTGCATGGCCAATACCTGACCGGCGCCGACTTTGTCAGCTTCCTTGAAAAAGACGAAGCCAATCACAAAACGCTGATGCAGGAAGCTGGCCTGGCTGCCAAGAAATAAGCAACCGGAGCTGCTAATGAGTCAAGAGCAAACTCAGGACAGCCCGCCGAAAGGCGGGTTGTCTCACAGTCACGTCGATGCCATCACCGCGGTGGTCGTGTTCATCCTGGGCATGGTCATGATGCTCGACAATCATCGCATCGGCATATCATGGGCGTCCGACGGGCCTGAGCCCGGCTACTTCCCTTTCCATATCGGTGCCATCCTGTGCATTGCCAGCGTCGCGGTGTTCCTGGGATCGATATTCGGAAAGAACCGCAATCGCGAGATCTTCGTCAGTTGGGCGCGTTTCCGCCTGGTGCTGCTGGTGCTGGTCCCCACGGGCGTCTATATCCTGCTGATCCAGTTCCTGGGCATCTATGTCGCATCCGTCCTGTTCATCGGCGGCTTCATGCGTCTGCTCGGGCGGATAGGATGGCTGAAGACCGTGCTGATCAGCGTCAGCGTCAACGTATTGCTGTTCTGGATGTTCGAGATCCAGTTCATGGTTCCTTTGCCCAAAGGACCTTTGGAAGCCATGTTGGGCTATTGAACCGGAAACAGGAGATCCATTGTGGATGAACTCAATTCTTTGCTTCATGGATTCGCCACGGTATTGAGCTGGTACAACATCTGGATGATGATGATCGGCCTGGTGCTGGGTGTAATCATCGGGGTGCTACCGGGCCTGGGCGGCCCGAATGGCGTCGCCATCCTGCTGCCCCTTACCTTCACCATGCCGCCCACCTCAGCCATCATCATGCTGTCGTGCATTTATTGGGGTTCGCTGTTCGCGGGCGCCATCACGTCGATCCTTTTCAACATACCCGGGGAAACCTCCTCGGTGGCGACGACGTTCGATGGATACCCGCTGGCGCAGCAGGGGAAGGCCGGCAACGCCCTGACGGCCTCTTTCACGGGCTCCTTTTTTGGCGCGCTGTCGGGCGTGCTGCTCATCACCTTTCTTGCGCCGCTGGTATCTCGCTTTGCGCTGCAATTCGGCCCGCCGGAGTTCTTCGCGGTCTTCCTGCTGACCTTCTGCAGCTTTGTGGGAACCGACAAGAAAACACCGTTCAAGACCATTATTTCGATGATGCTGGGTTTCGGTCTGGCGGCGATCGGCATGGACACGATCAGCGGCGGCTTGCGCATGACCTTCGGCCTGTCCGAGCTCCTGCGCGGCATCGACTTCCTGGTCGTGGTGATCGGCCTCTTCGGTATCGGCGAGATCCTGGTCAGCATGGAAGAGGGGCTCAAGTTCGAAGGCAAGAACGGCAAGATGAACCTCAAGGTGGTGCTGCAGACCTGGCGCGAAATGCCCAAGTACTGGATGACCTTGATCCGGAGCACGCTGGTCGGCTGCTGGATGGGCGTCACGCCCGGCGGCGCGACGGCCGCGTCGTTCATGGGGTATGGCCTGGCGCAGCGCTTCTCCCGCAATGGGCATAAATTCGGCAAAGGCGAACTCGAAGGGGTGATCGCGCCCGAAACTGCCGCGCACGCATCGGGAACATCCGCCTTGCTGCCCATGCTGGCGCTGGGCATCCCAGGTTCGGCGACGGCCGCGGTGCTGCTCGGGGGGCTGATGATCTGGGGCCTGCAGCCGGGGCCGCTGCTGTTCGTGGAGCAAAAGGAATTTGTCTGGGGCCTCATCGCCAGCATGTATCTGGGCAACTTTGCCGGCATGATCCTGGTGCTCAGCACGGTGCCTCTGTTCGCCGCCATCCTGCGCATTCCTTTCGCCATCGTGGCGCCCATCATCATCGTGGTTTGCGCCATTGGCGCCTACTCCGTGCATAACGCGATGCTGGACGTCTGGCTGATGCTGCTGTTCGGCGTCATCGGCTATGTGCTGAAGAAACTGTCCTATCCGCTCGCTCCCATGATCCTCGCACTGGTGCTGGGCGACCGCATGGAAGACGCGTTCCGCCAGGCCATGCTCGGTCCAGGCACCGGCCTGCATGTATTCTGGTCGAACGGCCTGGTCGGCACCATCACCACATTGGCCTTGATCATGCTGTTCTGGCCCTTGGTGCCCTATGCGTTGCGGCTGCTGCGAGGCGCCGGCAATGGGCGCAATGGCAACCACGGCGGCAATGCCAGCTCGGAGGCGGCCAAATGAGCGAACTCATCCTGGTCGAGCGCGAAGGCGACATCGCAACGGTGATACTGAATCGGCCTCAAAAGCTCAACGCGATGACGCGCGAGATGTGGCAGACGCTTGGAACCACGGTCGGTACGCTGTCGGCCGACGACACCTTGCGCTGCATCATCTTGCGCGGCGCGGGCGAAAAATCCTTCTCGCCCGGCAACGACATTGCCGAGTTCGAGACGGATCGCTCCAACAAGCGCCAAGCCATCGAGTACGGTCGCATCATGCATGCGACCGCCGAGGCCTTGACCCAATGCAGGCATCCGCTGGTCGCGCAGATACACGGTATTTGCGTAGGCGGTGGCCTTGAGATCGCTTCCTTGTGCGACATCCGGATCTGCGGCGTATCCAGCCGGTTCGGCGCGCCCATCAAGAATCTCGGGCTGGTCATGGCCTATCAGGAAATGGCACCCCTGGTCCGCCTTGCCGGACCGGACGTCGCGCTGGAGATCCTTCTGGAAGGCAGGATCTTCGATGCGGCGGAAGCGAAAGAGAAGCGGCTGGTCACTCGGGTGGTCGCTGACGACCAGGTCGAGGCCGAGGCGCGCGCTGCCGCCCGGCGCATCGCCGACGGTGCGCCGCTGGTGGCGCGGTGGCACAAGAAATTCGCACGGCGACTTGCCGATCCGCGTCCCTTGTCCGAAGCCGAATACGACGAATGCTTCGACTGCTTCGATACGCAGGATTTTCGCGAGGGCTATGCCGCGTTCCTGGCCAAGCGCAAGCCCGGGTTCACCGGGCGCTGACCGCGCCATGCCGCATGGCGGCATGGCCTTACGCAAGCACAAAGGTCGAAGAATGACGAAATCGAAACATACAGGTCCGCTGAGCGGCATGCGCGTGCTCGAGCTCGCGCAGATCATGGCCGGGCCGACCTGCGGGATGATGCTGGCCGACATGGGGGCAGACGTCATCAAGGTGGAAAAGCTGCCCGGCGGGGACGATTCCCGCGGCTACAAAGAGCCTCGCGTCAACGGTGTGTCCGCGCCCTTCATGATCCTGAACCGCAACAAGCGAGGCATTGCGCTCAATCTCAAGACCGAGCAGGGCAGGGAAATCCTGCTGCGCATGGTCGAGAAGGCGGATGTCCTGACGGAAAACTACCGTCGCGGCACGTTGGAGAAGCTGGGCCTCGGCTACGATGAGGTCCTGTCGCGCATCAACCCGGGCCTGATCTACTGCGCGGTATCGGGCTATGGCCGCGACGGCCCATACGGCGACAAAGGCGGCTTCGACCTCATCGCCCAGGGATTCTCCGGGATCATGTCGATCACCGGCGAGCCGGGCGGCCCGCCGGTCAAGACGGGAAACTCCATCGCCGACACCAATGCCGGCATACTGGCCGCCCTGGGCATCGCCGCCGCGTATGCGCACAAATTGCGCACCGGTGAAGGGCAGGTGGTGGATACTTCGCTCATGGAGGCCGCGATGCAGCAGACCTATTGGCATGCGGCCATGTTCTTCGCGACCGGCGAGTCACCGGGGCCGACCGGTTCGGCGCACCTGCTTGCCGCGCCGTATCAGGCTTTCAGGACCCTGGACGGCTGGATCAATATCGGAGGCGCCAACCAGGCGAACTGGGAGCGCATCGCCGAGGTCCTCGGCCATCCGGAATGGCGCGACGATCCGCGATTTTCCACCAATACGGCCCGCATGGAGAATCTGGCGACTCTCACCGTGGAAATGGAAGCGGTGCTGTCGCAGCATGATCAAAGCCATTGGCTGGAGGCTTTCGACCGGGCGGGTGTTCCAGTGGGTCCGGTGCACACGATAGGGCAGGCATTGACGCATCCACAGGCGTTGGCACGCAACATGGTGCTGGAGCTGGACCATCCGCAAGCCGGCAAGACGCGGGCGCTGGGATGCCCCATCCATTTTTCACGCACGCCCACACAGATCACCCGGCCGGCGCCGATGCTGGGCGAACATACGCGCGAGCTGCTGCGCGAGTATGGTTACGGTGACGCGGAAATCGATGCCTTGTTCAAGGCGGGGGCGGTGGAGTGATGCGATGGGGTCAGACCCCGTACGGGGTCTGACCCCTCCAAACTGCCGTCAGAGCCGACGCAGCAGCCTTGCCGTCTCGAACATCGGTAGCCCCATGACGCCCGTATAGCTGCCGGATATGTGCTCGATGAACATGCCCGCTTTCCCTTGTATTCCATAGGCGCCGGCCTTGCCCATGGGTTCGCCGCTGGCGCAATAGTCATGGATCTCGGCATCGGTCAGCGTCTTGAAACGGACCTCCGTGATGGAGACGTCTTCGAGCAAGCGCTCGCCCGCGGACAGCACGACGGCGGTGTGCACGGCGTGCGTGGTGCCCGACAGGCGGGCAAGCAATTGCCAGGCATGCTGTTCATCGTCAGGCTTGCCCAGGATATCGCCTTCCAGGATCACGGTGGTATCGGCCGTGAGTATCGGTCGATTCGCGTCGACGGAGGCGTGTTGCACAGCCACCCAGGCACGGGCGCGAATGGCCTTTTCCCGCGCGGTCCGCCTGACATAGACAGCAGCATCTTCGCCCGGCAGCCAGGGTTCGTCTTCGCCCGGCGGGGCCGGTATATTGAGGACGTCGTGGTCGACGCCCATCTGCAGCAGGATCTCATGGCGCCGTGGGCTGCCGGAGGCGAGATAAATGCTTGGAAAGCTCATGCGCGCCCCTATTTCACTTTGAGGATCTTCATCCCGTTGGTTCCGCCGCTGTTGCTGTAGAAATCCCCTTTTGTGAGGATGATCCAGTCGCCCTTGCGCAGTAGCGCCTGCGTCTTCAGGCGATCGATGGCCTGGTCGCTGACCTCTGCGGGATCGATCTTGGCGGCATCGAAAGGCACGGTGTAGACGCCGCGGAACATGGCGGCCCGCCGCTGCGTGCGGGGATGCCGCGTATAGCAGTAAATGGGCACGCCTGAACGGATGCGCGACATGATCAGCGGCGTATGGCCGCTTTCGGTGAGGCTGATGATGGCCTTGATGCCGGGGAAATGGTTGGCGGCATACATCGCCGAGAGGGCGATGGTTTCGTCGCAGCGCGAGAAGGTTTCCCCGAGACGGTGGCCGGAGCGGGTGGTGGTGGGTTCCTGTTCGGCGCCCAGGCAGACGCGGGCCATGGCCTTGACGGCGTCGACGGGATATTGGCCCGAAGCGGTCTCGGCGGAAAGCATGACGGCGTCGGTGTAGTCGAGCACCGCATTGGCGACGTCGGAGACCTCGGCGCGGGTTGGCATGGGGCTACCCACCATGGATTCCATCATCTGCGTTGCCGTGATCACCAGCTTGTTGTGTGTGCGGGCGTGCTGGATGATGCGTTTTTGGATGCCCACCAGCCGGGCGTCGCCGATCTCGACGCCGAGGTCGCCTCGGGCGACCATGACGCCGTCGCTGACCTTGATGATGGCATCCAGCGCACGGTCGTCCGCCACTGCTTCGGCGCGTTCGATCTTGGCAATGATCCAGGCTTTGCTTCCCGCTTCCTGGACGAGCTTGCGCGCTTCCTGGATATCGCTGCCATACCGGGGAAACGAGACGGCGATGTAGTCCATGTCCAGCTCGGCGGCCAGCTTGATGTCTTCGCGGTCCTTGTCGGTGAGGCTGGGGGCCGAGATGCCGCCGCCGCGGCGATTGATGCCCTTGTTGTTAGAAAGCGGCCCCCCCACGGTGACCGTGGTGTGTACCGCGTGTTCCTCGACGGTATCGACGGACAGCACCACCCGGCCGTCGTCGAGCAGGAGCTCGTCGCCGGGATGGCAGTCCTGAACCAGGCTGGGGTAGTCGATACCGACGATGGTCTCATCGCCTTCGCCGGAGGGGTGTTGATTGGAAAGCGTGAAGCGCTGTCCGACCTTCAGCACCACCGCCTGGTTCTTGAAGCGCGCAATGCGTATCTTCGGCCCCTGCAGGTCGCCCATGATCGCCACGAACCGGCCATGCCGTTCGGCAAGGCTGCGCACCAGCTCGGCGCGGCTGCGGTGGTCGTCGGCGCTGCCGTGCGAAAAGTTCAGCCGGGCCACGTCCATGCCCGCGAGAATGAGCGCTTCGATGCTGTCGGGGCTGCTGCTGGCGGGTCCGAGCGTTGCGACGATTTTCGTGCGGCGCCGCGGCGCGTTGGTTGGACTCATTGATGGAGGCTCCTGCGCTTATGCGCGGTGATAGGGGTGGCCTGTCATGATGGACCAGGCGCGATACAGCTGCTCCGCCAGCAGCACGCGCACCATCGGGTGCGGCAGCGTCAGCGATGACAGCCGCAGCTTGCCATGGCAGCTGCGCTTGAGCTCGGCATCCAGGCCGTCCGGACCACCAATCAGGAAAACGATATCCTGCCCGCTCGCGCGCCAATTTTCAAGCTCCCGGGCGAGCGCCATGGTGCTGATGTCCTTGCCGTGCTCGTCCAGGGCGATGCGCAGCGCGCCGGGCGGGATGGCGGCTTCGATACGCCGGGCCTCGGCCTGCATCATCTGGGCGGCCGTTTTTCCCGACGTTCGCGGTTCGGGCTTGATTTCCTTAAGCTCCAGCGGACAGTCGCCGGGCAGCCGGCGGGCGTATTCCTTCCAGCCGGTTTCCACCCAGTCCGGCATGCGGACGCCAACGGCGACGACGATAAGCTTCATGGCTCAGGCGTCATCGTCGTCGCTGTAGTTGAAGGCCGAAGGCATGTAGGGCTGCGTCGACTGGGGCAGCAACTTGACGCGCACCGGCTTGCCTCCCCATATTTCTTCCAGGTTGTAGTACAGCCGGACTTCGGGCTGCATGCAATGTACGACGATGTCGCCCAGGTCGATCAGCACCCATTCCCCGGTGTCCTCGCCTTCGTACGCGATGATGGGAATCTTGTGCTCGCGAGCCTTGTTCGCGACGTTGGATGCAATCGACCGTGTCTGGCGGTTGGAGCTGCCGCTGGCGATGATGACGCGGTCGAAGAGACCGGTGATGTGGGAGGTGTTGAACACCTTGATGTCCAGCGCCTTGACGTCTTCCAGCGCGTCGATGACCAGGCGTTGCATTTTTTGAATATCCATAGAGTGGTGTTTTATCGTGTCGTTAAACGTCGGCGGCGCTGTATAGCCCGTGACGCCGTATGTACTCGGCGACCTCGGCATCCAGCATGCCGCTGGTGGATTGTCCCGTGGCCAGGCGTTCGCGTACCTGGGTGGACGAGATGGTTTGCGGTTTGAACGGCAGGATGGCCAGCCGTCGCCCCAAGATTTCAAGGTGAGTCTGCAATGCCGGCGGCGGCTCCAGCGTGCTGCCCGGCCTCTGGGCCACGACCAGCCGGGCCAGCCGGGAAACTTCCCGCCAGTCGTGCCATGAGCAGAAATTGGCCAGTTGATCGGAACCCAATATCCAATAATACTCGGGACCGCGGGAAAGTTGGCGCAGCGTGTCCACGGTGTAGGTCTTCCCGCCCCGGCGTATTTCGACGTCGTTGACCGCCAGGCGAGGCCGGCGCCGGATGGCGATCTCCAGCATCGCGAGCCGGTGCGGCGCGCTGGCGGCCAACGGGCGTCTTTGCCAGGGATCGGCGGCGGGTACGAGTTCGACCTTGTCCAGTTCCAGCGCCTGCCAGGCCGCTTCCGCCAAGGCGACATGCGCGAGATGGACGGGATCGAAGCTACCACCCAGCAGGCCGATCTTTATAGCCATTCGCGCGGCTTCAGGTAATCGTAGAGTTCGGCTTCGGCCGAGTTTTCTTTGGGTGTCCAGCAATAGCGCCAGTTGGCGGTGGGCGGCATGGAAAGAAGAATGGACTCCGTGCGGCCACCCGACTGGAGCCCGAACAGGGTGCCCCGATCGAGCACCAGGTTGAACTCCACGTAGCGCCCGCGACGATAGGCCTGGAAGTCGCGCTGCCTTTCGGTGTACTCGGTGCCCCGGCGCTTTTCCACGATGGGCATGTAAGCGTTCAGGAAGCAGTCGCCCACCGCGCGCGTCAAGGCGAAGCTGTGATCGAAGCCGCCCTCGTTCAGGTCGTCGAAGAAAATGCCGCCTATGCCGCGCGTTTCCTTGCGGTGCTTAAGATAGAAGTACTCGTCGCACCATTTTTTGTAAGCCGGATACTTCTCAGGGCCGAAAGGCTGAAGCGCATCGTGGCATGTCTGGTGGAAATGGCGCGCATCCTCTTCGAAAGGGTAGTAGGGCGTCAGATCGAGGCCGCCGCCAAACCAGAATACGTCGGCCCCGCCGTCATGCGGCGCGTGCGCCACGAACAGGCGAACGTTCATGTGCGTGGTAGGGACGTACGGATTGCGCGGATGCAAGACCATGGACACGCCCATGGCTTCCCACGACCTTCCCGCCAGTTCGCTGCGGTGCGCGCTTGCCGATGGCGGCAGCGTTTTGCCACGCACATGGCTGAACAGTACGCCCGCCCGCTCGAACAGCGGCCCGCCTTCCAGATAGCGCGACAGGCCGCCTCCGCCTTCGTCGCGCGTCCATTGGTCGGTGTTGAACTCGCTGCCGTCAGCCTCTTCGAGAGCTCGTACGATCCGCGACTGCAGGTCGAGAAAATAATCGTAGGCGACTGAAATTGGAACGGTCATAGTGGTCCTTGTATTGAGAAGGAATCCGCTTTCAGGCAGAGGATCCGCCCGTGGCGGACACGGCGCGCCAGCCGATATCGCTGCGGTATTGCTGTCCGTCGAAATGGGTCTGGGCGATGGCGGCGTAGGCCGAAGCCTGCGCCCGTTTCACGGAGTCCGCCAGGACGGTGACGCACAGCACGCGGCCGCCCGAGGTCTTGAGCACGCCGTCCTCGAGGCGGGTGCCGGCGTGGAAGGTGACGCACTCGTCGGTGTCCTGCGCCAGTCGCTCGATGGCATCGCCCGTGCGCGGAGTGTCGGGATAGTTCTTGGCAGCCATGACGACGCCCAACGCCGTGCGGCGATCCCACTCGATATCGGCCTGGTCCAGCTTGCCGGCGATCGCGAGTTCGAACACATGGGTAAGATCGCTTTTGATCCGCATCATGATGGGCTGGGTTTCGGGATCGCCCATGCGGCAATTGAATTCCAGCACTTTGAGCGGGCGGCTCGCATCGGCGCCTTGGCCGATCATCAGGCCGGCGTACAGGAAGCCGGTATAGGGCAGGCCGTCTTTGGCCATGCCTGCGATGGTCGGCTGGATGACTTCGCGCATGATGCGGTTATGCAGCGCGGGCGTGATGATGGGGGCGGGCGAATATGCGCCCATGCCGCCGGTATTGGGACCCTGGTCGCCGTCCTTCAGTCGCTTGTGGTCCTGGCTGGTGGCCAGCGCCAGCGTGTGCTGGCCGTCGCACATGACGATGAAGCTGGCCTCTTCGCCTTGCAGGCATTCTTCGATGACGACGCGGGCGCCCGCCTCGCCGAAAGTGCCGTCGCCCAGCATCATGTCGATGGCGCGCTGGGCTTCTTCCACGGTTTCAGCGACGACGACGCCTTTGCCGGCGGCCAGGCCGTCGGCCTTGACGACAATGGGTGCGCCCTGTTGCGCGATGTAGTCCTTGGCCGGCGCCGGATCGGTGAAGGTTTGATAGGCGGCGGTAGGAATGCTGTGGCGGACCATGAAAGCCTTGGCATAGTCCTTGGAGCTTTCCAGCTGGGCCGCTTCCTTGGTGGGACCGAAGATCTTCAGGCCGGCGGCGCGGAATGCGTCGACCACGCCGGCGGCAAGCGGTGCTTCGGGGCCAACAACGGTAAAGGCGATTTTTTCGGACTGGGCGAATTTTACAAGCTCGTCGACCGAGGTGATGGCGATGTTCCGCATCTGGGCGTGAGTGGCGGTGCCGCCGTTGCCGGGCGCGACAAATACGGTTTGGACCCGGGGAGACTGGGCCAGGCGCCACGCGAGAGCATGTTCACGGCCGCCGCCGCCGATAACGAGAAGTTTCATAGATTCGAGCTTGATGGCCCCTTGCGGGGCAAAGTTGTATGGATGGGTGTCGGGCCGGGGCGCGGACGTGCTACTGGGCTTCGTCGAAGACGGCGGTAGTGTAAACCTCCTGGACGTCGTCCAGGCCTTCGAGCACGTCGAGCATCTTCTGCGTTTTTTCAGCGTCCTCGCCGGTCAGTTCTGTTTCGTTCAGGGCCTTCATGATGACGCCCTGGACTTCAGGAACGAGCCCCGCTTCTTCGAATGCCGTCTTCAGCGCTGCGTATTCCGCCGGTGCGGAGATGACTTCGATCACGCCTTCCTCGTCGGTCTGGATGTCTTCCGCCCCGGCTTCGAGCGCGACTTCCATGACTTTTTCCTCGGGTGTGCCGGGCGCGAACAGGAATTGGCCGCAATGCTTGAACATGAACGCCACCGAGCCTTCCTGGCCCAGGTTGCCGCCATGCTTGCTGAGCGCGTGGCGCACTTCCGCCACGGTACGGGTGCGGTTGTCGGTCATGCAGTCGACGATGACCGCCGCGCCGCCGGCGCCGTAGCCTTCGTAGCGAACTTCTTCATAGTTTGCGCCATCGGCCCCTCCGGCGCCGCGCTGGATGGCGCGCTGGACGTTGTCCTTGGGCATGTTGGCTGCGGTGGCTTTGTCCCAGGCCATGCGCAGACGTGGGTTGGCGTCCGGATCCGCGCCGCCGGCGCGCGCCGCGACGGTGATTTCACGAATGATTTTTGTCCAGAGCTTGCCCCGCTTCGCGTCTTGGCGACCTTTTCGGTGCTGGATGTTCGCCCATTTACTGTGACCGGCCATAAAGTCTCATCAAATCAAAGGTAAAGTAGCCATTTTAGCGCGTGCAGAACGGCGGGCATCGAATTACACTTGGGCTTCCGATTTCAGTCCTGTCCGCAGTGTATGGAAAATATGGCCGATCCCGTCGTCATCGCAAAGAACGCGCATGCAGAATGCGTACTCCTGCCGCAATTGGCCAATCGCCATGGCTGCATCACCGGCGCAACCGGCACGGGCAAGACGGTTACGCTGCAAGTGCTCGCCGAAGCCTTTTCACGCATGGGCACGCCGGTTTTCGTGGCCGACGTGAAAGGCGACCTGACCGGTATCTCCCAGGCGGCGGAGCCCAGCCCCAAGCTTCAGGAACGGCTCGCCAAGCTGGGCCTGCCCGAGCCGGCCTGGGGCGGCAGTCCTGTGGTGCTTTGGGACATATTCGGCGAACAAGGGCATCCCGTGCGCGCCACGGTATCCGACATGGGGCCGCTGCTGCTGGCGCGCATGCTGGAACTGAATGACACGCAGGAAGGCGTGCTGAGCCTGGTCTTCAAGGTGGCCGACGACGAAGGCCAATTGATTCTCGACCTGAAAGACCTGCGCGCCATGCTGCAGAACGTGGCGGATCGCGCTGCCGAACTCCGTGTCCGCTACGGCAACGTGTCCTCGGCTTCCATCGGGGCGATACAGCGCAGCCTGCTGCGCCTGGAGGGCCAGGGCGCGGAGCAATACTTCGGCGAACCCATGCTCGACGTCTTCGACATGATCCGCATCGATGCGAACGGCCGGGGCGTCGTGAACGTGCTGGCGGCCGACAAGCTCATGCAGTCGCCCCGGCTGTATGCCGTTTTCCTGTTGTGGCTGCTGTCCGACCTGTACGAACGCCTGCCGGAGATCGGAGACCCCGACAAACCCAAGTTCGTTTTCTTCTTCGACGAGGCGCATCTGCTGTTCAATGATGCCCCCAGGATCCTGCTCGAGAAAATCGAACAGGTGGTCAGGCTTGTACGCTCCAAGGGCGTGGGCGTCTATTTCGTCACGCAGAATCCGCTGGACATTCCCGATACGGTGCTGGGGCAGCTGGGCAATCGCGTCCAGCATGCCCTGCGCGCCTTTACGCCGCGCGACCAGAAGGCCGTCAAGACGGCGGCGCAGACCATGCGCCCGAATCCCGGGCTCGACATCGAGGCCGCGATCACGGAGCTGGGCGTGGGCGAGGCACTGGTATCCATGCTGGATGAAAAAGGGCGGCCCTGCATCACTGAACGGGTCTGGATGGTCGCACCCGGCAGCCGCATCGGCCCCGCATCACAGTCCGAGCGACAGGCGATACGGTCGGGCTCCCTGCTTGCCGGAAAGTACGAGCAATCCATAGATCGTGAATTCGCCTACGAAATCCTGCAAAAGCGGGCGGAAGAGGCCGCGCGGTCGGCCGCGGCGTCGGCGGGCAAAGGCACCGCGGCAAACGGGGACGACGGCGGGCTGCTCGGCTCGGTCAACGACTTTCTGTTCGGTTCCACGGGCCCGCGCGGAGGCCGCCGGGATGGCGTCGTGCAATCGGCCGTCAAGAGCGCCATACGCAGTTCCGCAACCAAGCTGCTGCGCGGGGTATTGGGTTCGCTGGTCGGCAAACGTTGATCAAGGCAATAATCAAGAATCAGGCGGGCGTGGGCCCGTCTCGTTATTTCAAGAGAGGTGAGGAAACGCATGTTGAACAAGCATAAGATCGCGGTGATTGCCGGAGACGGCATCGGCAAGGAAGTCATGCCGGAAGGGCTCCGGGTGCTCGAGGCCGCTGCCGGCCGCCATGGCATACAGTTCGAATGGGATACGCTGGACTGGAGCTGCGACTACTACGCCAAACATGGGCGCATGATGCCCGAGGACTGGAAGACCCGCATTGGCGGGCACGAGGCGATTTTCTTCGGCGCCATAGGATGGCCGGCCACGGTGCCGGACCATGTCGCGCTTTGGGAATCCCTCTTCAAGTTTCGTCGGGAGTTCGACCAGTACATCAATCTGCGTCCCGTGCGTCTGATGCCGGGCGTACGATCTCCATTGGCGGACCGCAAGCCGGGCGACATCGATTTCTACATCGTGCGCGAAAACACCGAAGGCGAATACTCCAACAGCGGCGGCCGTCTCTTCGAGGGCACCGAACGGGAAGTCGTCATTCAGGAAAGCGTATTCACGCGTGTGGGCGCCGACAGGGTGCTGAAGTTCGCCTTCGATCTTGCACAAAAGCGGGGCAAGCATCTTACCGCGGCAACCAAGTCCAACGGCATTTCCATTTCGATGCCATGGTGGGATGAACGCGTTGCCGAGATGGCTGCCCAGTATCCCGACGTACGCTGGGACAAATACCATATCGATATCCTCTGCGCGCATTTCGTGCAGCATCCAGACTGGTTCGATGTGGTCGTGGCATCCAACCTGTTCGGCGACATTCTTTCCGACCTGGGCCCGGCGTGCACGGGCACCATAGGCATCGCGCCTTCGGCGAACCTGAATCCGGACCGCAAGTTTCCATCGCTGTTCGAGCCCGTGCACGGCTCGGCTCCCGACATCTACGGCAAGGGCATCGCCAATCCCATCGGGCAAATCTGGAGCGGCGCGATGATGCTCGAATTCCTTGGTTATCCCGATGTGGCCGCGAGTGTCGTCAAGGCCATAGAGACCGTGCTCGAGAACGGGCCGCGCACGCCCGACATGGGCGGCTCCGCAAGCACGAGCGAAGTCGGCAAGGCAATCGCCGAACTCGTGGCGGCGGCCTGATCCGATCAGCAAGCGAGGGGTCAGACCCTGTACGGGGTCTGACCCCGCCTCGGGCGTTGACAGCCTCTAGTGCGGGGCGCTGCTTGCAGGCTTGCGCTGGGTTTTGCGCAAGCCCGACCACACGATGGCGCTGATCATCAGGGCGCCCCCGATCAGGGCGCGCGTCGAGGGGTATTGCGCAAACAGGACGGCCGCAAAGAAAATGGCATAAACGGGCTCCAGGGCGATCACGATGCCGGCGCTGCGCGCGTTCAGCACGCTCAGGCTGGCCACAAGCAGGTAATGCGACAGCGCCGTGCACAGTATGCCCAGCAAGGCGACCCAGAACCAGTCCAGCGCCTGAATGTGCGTGATGGCGGGAAATGAAAACGGCAGCGTAAGCATTGCCACGAACAGGTTTTCCCAGCAGGCCACTTGCTGCGCGGGCAGATGGCCCGCCGCGCGCCGATTGATGAGGGTGAACAGCGCGAAGGTCAGACCCGAAAGCACGGCCCAGCCTAGTCCGATCGTGGCATCATCCCGAAGATCGATGGAGGGCGTCACCAGGACCAGGCCCAGGGTGACCAGGCCCACGATCAGCCATTCCTGGGCGCTGACCCGCTCCTTGAAGACCAGCCGTTCACATAATGTGATGAATGCCGGGAAGCTTGCGAATCCCAGGGTGGCGATGGCCACGCCCGACACCTTCACCGAAATGAAGAAAGTCACCCAATGGGTGGCGAGCATGGCGCCGGCCAGGGCGAGCACGGCCAGGTTGCGCAGATTGATGCCATGCAGGATGGATGCACCCTGAAAGCGCATGAACAGATACAGGGCGGCGAATGCAAAGCCGGCTCTGCCGGCGGTGATGACGGTGGCGTCGGAATTGATGAGTTCGCCGAAGATGCCCGTCAGGCCAAACAATACGGCCGCGACATGAATCGCAAAAAGTGCACGTTGACGATTCATATTTTCAGATACAGAGTCGCATTTACGATTTAAACTAGCCGCATTATCGGACAAGCAATTTTCTTGCAAGGAGTCGGTCTTGAAAACGCAGGTGAAAGCAATACGCATCGAGGAGCACGGTGGTCCAGAGGTACTGAAACTGGTAACGGTGGACGTGCCCGCGCCGCAGGACAGCGAAGTAACTATACGCCAAAAGGCGGTGGGCCTGAATTTTATCGACATCTATTTCCGCACGGGGCTTTATCCGCATCCGCTGCCGCACGGCCTGGGCTTTGAAGCCTCGGGCGTAGTCGAAGCGGTCGGCAGCGGCGTCAAGCATCTGAAGGTCGGCGATCGTGTCGCCTATGGGCAAAGCCCGCTGGGCGCCTACGCCGAAGCGCGCAATGTCCCTGCCAACCAGGTTGTCAAGATTCCTCGCAATGTCAGTTTCGAGCAGGCCGCGGCGCTCATGCTGAAGGGGCTGACCGTTCAGTACCTGTTCCGTCAGACCTATCGCCTGCAAGGCGGGGAAACCATCCTGTTCCACGCGGCGGCCGGGGGAGTAGGCCTGATTGCCTGCCAATGGGCCAAAGCCTTGGGCGTCAAGCTCATCGGCACGGCATCCACACCCGAAAAGGCGGCGCTCGCCAAGGCAAACGGTGCATGGGAAGTCATCGACTACAGCAAGGAAAACGTCGTGGAGCGCGTCAAAGAGCTCACCGACGGCAAGAAGGTGCCTGTGGTCTATGACGGCGTGGGCAAGGACACCTGGCTCACTTCCCTGGACTGCCTCGAACCGCGCGGCCTCATGGTCAGCTTCGGTAACGCTTCAGGCCCGGTCGAGGGCGTCAATCTCGGCATTCTGGCCAGCAAGGGATCGCTGTTCGTGACCCGTCCGTCCTTGGGCGCGCACGTGGCGACACTCGAGAAAATGCAGGCGTCGGCGGATGAACTCTTCGGACTGGTGTCCAAGAAGAAAATCAGCATCAACATCGGCCAGCGCTTTGCTCTGGCCGACGCCGGCGAAGCCCAGACCGCGCTCGCCGGCCGCAAGACCACCGGCGCGACCATACTCACGCTGGACTAATGTCTTGCGGGGTCTGCCTCGGCAGGGTCAGACCCCGCATTGGACATAGGGTCAGACCCCTGCGGGGTCTGACCCTTTTTCATTGGGCGTGGGGTCAGACCCCGTACGGGGTCTGACCCCTTGGGCGAACCCTTAGGCGTGGTACTTCTTGACGCGTTCGACTTCTTCCTTCGAGCCCAGCACCACGCCTACGCGCTGGTGCAGGGCCTCCGGGTGGAGGTCCAGAATGCGCTCCGAGCCATCGGTGGCCGCGCCGCCGGCCTGTTCCACGATGAAGCTCATGGGATTGGCTTCGTACATTAGGCGCAGCTTGCCTTTCTTGCCGGATGGGCGTTCATCGCGCGGGTACATGAATATGCCCCCGCGCGTCAGGATGCGGTGCACGTCCGCCACCATCGAGGCGATCCAGCGCATGTTGTAGTCTTTGCCCAGCGGGCCGGTCTTGCCGGCCAGGCAGTCGTCTATATAGCGCTTGACGGGTGCCTCCCAGTGGCGCATGTTGGACATGTTGATGGCGAACTCCGCGGTCTGTTGCGGAATCTGGATGTCTTCGTGGGTGAGCACCCATGAACCCATCTCGCGGTCGAGCGTGAAGCCGACCACGCCGTTGCCGACGGTCAGCACCAGCATCGTTTGCGGCCCGTACACGGCGTAACCGGCCGCAACCTGCTGGCTGCCTGGCTGAAGGAAGTCCGCTTCCTCGATGTCGCGGCCCGAGGCATGGTGCGGCGCGCGCAGCACCGAGAAGATGGTGCCGATGGAAACGTTGACGTCGATGTTCGAGGAGCCGTCCAGGGGATCGAACAGCAGCAGGTGCTCGCCCTTCGGATAGCGGTTGGGAATCAGGTGTATGGTCTCCATCTCCTCGGACGCCATGCCCGCCAGGTGGCCGCCCCACTCATTGGCTTCGAGCAGGATCTCGTTGGAGAGCACATCGAGCTTCTTCTGGACCTCGCCTTGCACGTTTTCGCTGTCCAGGCTGCCAAGCACGCCGCCAAGGGCGCCTTTGCTCACGGCATGCCCGATGGCCTTGCAGGCCCGGGCGACGATTTCGATGAGCAGGCGTACCTCGGCGGATACCGCCTGCTTTCGGCGCTGTTGCTCCACCAGATACTGGGTAAGCGTTTTTCGTGTCATTTTTTTACTCCGACAGCTAGGGCTTTGGTGATGATTTCCGCGACGTTGCGCGATAATTTTTCCTGGTCTTGTATGTGTCGCAGCGCCGACTGCATGGCGCTGCGCTGAGGTTCGGCGAAGCGCGCCCAGTTGTCGAAGGCACGCGCAAGCCTGGCGGCGATCTCGGGGTTCAAGGCATCCAGCGCGATCACTTGCTCGGCCCAGAAGGCATAACCGTCGGCATTATGCACGCCTTCCAGGTTGTTCATGCAGAACTGGAAAATCAGCGAGCGGGCCCGGTTCGGGTTGCGCAGCGAAAAAGCCGGATGCAGCATCAGTGCGCGCACCGTTTCCACCGTTGTGCCGGGCGCTGTCGCTTGCAGGGTGAACCATTTGTCCATGACCAGCGGATCGTGCTGCCATTGCTCGTAGAAGTGGCTGAGCGCCTGGGCGCATTCCGCGGATTTCGAATGATGGACCAGGGCGGACAGGGCGCCCATCCGGGTCGTCATGTTGCCGGCGTCTTCATACTGCTGGAGTGCAAGGGCTTCGGCCTGTGGATGCGCCCCCGCCATCAGCATGGACAGCGCGAGGTTCTTCAGCGAGCGCAGGCCCGCCGATAAAGGATCCGGGCTGTAGTCGCCGTCATCCGGCGCCGAGCGATAAGCGGACAGCCATTCGGCAGCCAGAGCTTCGCCCAATTGCGCACGCAGCAGGCGCCGCGCCTGAACCACGTGTATCGGGTCCATGGGCGAGGTTTTCTCGAGCAGCTCTTTTTCGGCGGGCAGGCTCAGGACACGCGCCTTATAGGCGGGTGTCAGCGTCGCATCAACCAGCAAGTGCCGCCAGGTATCGAGCAGCGCCTCGTCCGCCGCCGGGGCTTGGTCCTGGCGCAGCGCGTCGACCATGGCCAGCAGCCGGCGGGTGGCCAGTTCCTGGCCGGCTTCCCAGCGGGCGAACGGATCGGTGTCATGGCGGGCCAGCAACATCAGCTCGGTGTCCGGGCGGTCGTATTCGACGATGACCGGCGCTGAAAAATTACGCAGCAGCGACAGCACAGGGCGATCGGGAATATTGTTGAATATCCATGTCTGCTGCGCATCGCGCAGTTCGAGCAGGACGGTGTCCTGAGCGGTGCCGTCCAGTTCGGGTGCCAGTGGCGCGCCATTCCGGTCCAGCATGCCCAGGGCGAACGGGATATGCAAAGGCGGTTTTTCGGCGGGAGGATCCTGCAGCTTCTCGATGCCGACCGGGTCGCATCGCTGGGCGAGCGTGACGGCGCAGCTTCGGGCATCGGCGTCGTAGCGCATGGTGACGGCAACCCTGGGCGTGCCCGCCTGGGCGTACCAGCGTCGGAAGATGTCGAGCTTCCTGCCGGGGTACTTCCGCACATACACCGACTCCATCGCGTTGACGAAATCGTCGCAAGTGACGGCCTGGCCGTCGTGACGGCGGAAATACTCGTCCATTCCCGCTCGGAATCCCTCTTCGCCAAGAAGCGTATGCTGCATGCGGATGACCTCGGCGCCTTTCTCGTACACGGTCGCCGTGTAGAAATTGCCGATCTCCTGATAGCTTTCCGGACGGATGGGGTGAGCCATGGGGCCGGCGTCTTCGGGAAACTGGGCGATGCGCAGCATGCTGACGTCATCGATGCGCTTCACGGCTCGCGCGCTGGCGGCTTCGGCGCCCGAGAGGCCGTGCGCCAGCATGTCCGCGGAAAATTCCTGGTCGCGGAACACCGTGAGGCCTTCCTTGAGCGACAACTGAAACCAGTCTCGGCAAGTGACCCGGTTGCCCGTCCAGTTATGGAAGTATTCGTGCCCGATGACTGCCTCGATCGCCCGGTACGCGGCGTCGGTGGCGGTGTCCTTGTCAGCGAGCACATAGGACGAATTGAAGACGTTGAGCCCCTTGTTCTCCATTGCGCCCATGTTGAAGTCGCGTGCCGCCACGATCATGAAACGGTCCAGGTCCAGTTCGAGGCCGAAGCGGCGCTCGTCCCATTCGAGCGAGCGGCGCAGGCTGTCCAGGGCCCATTGCGTTTTTCCGAACGAGCCCCGGTCGCTGTAGACCTGAAGCAAGGTGTCGCGTCCGCTTTGCGTTTGCGCATGTTCTTCGCGACAGTCGAAATCGCCCGCCACGACGGCGAACAGGTAGCTGGGCTTGGGATGCGGGTCCTCCCAGTGCGCTTCATGGCGTCCATCGGGAAGATCGCGCTGTGCGAGCAAATTGCCGTTGGACAGCAGCAAGGGGTATGTTTGCTTGTCGGCGCGCAGAACGACTTCATATTGTGACATGACGTCCGGGCGGTCCGGGAACCATGTGATCCGGCGAAAGCCCTCGGCCTCGCACTGGGTGAACAAATGGTTGCCCGACACATACAGCCCCATGAGGCTGGAATTCTCCTCGGGTCTGCAAACGCTGACGATATCCAGTGTGAAGCGTTCCGTCTTCGGGTAGACGGTGAGCGTCTCGGCCTGCAGCAGGTATTCTTCGGCGGCCAGGGGCCGGCCGTCGATCGCGATGGACTCGAGTTCGAGATCCTGGCCGTTGAGTATCAATGCTTGCCGGCTGGCGGATGTGCTTTCGAAATTCAATTGCGCATGCACGCGAGTGCGGGCGGGATCAAGATCGAGGCTGAGCTTTACATGAGGCAGCCGGTATGGATAAGGCTGATAATCGTGACGCGAAATGGTAGGCGCGGTATCGGTACGCATGGCATTGGACAGAAATGGATTCTCGACGCTCTATTGTAGTGTCTACGACCGATCTGGCGACCGCAAAGTGGAATGGCGCCGCCGTCTTGCTCCAAAGGCCATCGGGATTTTTTTCGGGCGGCGGGCCCGCTATGATTCCTTGCCGTCCTGCGAATGCAGATCCAGGGCGAGGAACAGGGCGCCCGGAATGGGGTTGAACACGTAGGGCTCCGTAGGCTTGAATCCCAGCGACGTATAAAGCCTGACGGCAGCCGACATGGTCGGAAGGGTGTCGAGACAGATGCGTGAATATCCGGCGCGGCGCGCTTCCTGGCAAATGTGTGCGGCGAGCCGGCTCCCCAGGCGAGTGCCGCGCATTTCCGGCTTTACGTATAAACGTTTCATTTCGCTGGTGTTTTCGTCAATGGGGCGCAAGGCGACGCAGCCAACTGCATCCGTGCCGGTCCAGGCAAGGAGCAGCCGCCCTGCGGGAGCGGCGTATTTCCCCGGCAGGGCTGATAATTCGGCTTCGAAATCCTGGAAGCCCAGGTCGATATCCAGGCTTTCGGCGTACTCGCGGAACAGTTCCCTGACAACGGAGAGGTCTTGGGGTAGTTCGGCGGCTTTTATTTCAATGTTCGGTGCCATGGATCAGTGCTACGGATTGCGGGGCATGCCGCCCCGTCGGGCCATTGTACAACCGCAGCAATTTTTACCGATATGAAACCTTTGAGCCGCCGCCGTGGTCTTATCCTATAGGTTGAGGCGCGCGCTTTGGATAAAATGGCGTGCGCTGCTCCGTCCGGTTTCAGCATACACACGGGGGTCTTATGTGGAACAGATTACAGCAATATGGAAAGGGTGCATGGCGCGCTTCCCTCGTTCTGACGGCTGCCGTATTGGTAAGTGGTTGCGCTTCGACTTTGTCCGCAAGCGTAACCAGTTTCCAGCAATGGCCGGCCAATGCGCAAGGCGCAAGCTATCGGATCGAACCGGCGCCCACGCAGGTCAATAATCTTGAGTTTCAGACGGTTGCCGACATGGTCCGGGCGTCGATCGGTCCCATCGGCCTGGTGGAGGCGCCGTCAGCCGGAGCGGCCCGTTTCATTGTTTCGATCGAATATGGGAATCCCGCTACTCAAACCTGGGTTCGCACATACGATGATTATTATCTGAATGACGGCTGGGGATTCGGCCCGGCTTTCGGCGGCTTTTATGGCGGCGGCTGGGGCGGCGGCATATTCATGAGCAGTTATCCCAGGGATGTGCCGGTGACCGTATATAAGAATGCGCTCACCGTGATTATCAAGGACAACAGCAATAACAAGGCCGAGGTCTATCGGTCGAGCGCCGTGCATAACAGCACCGACGACAGGCTGATACAGATCATGCCCTATTTGGCACGGGCCGTATTCGATGATTTCCCGGGAAATAACGGCCAGACGCGCGAGGTCACCTATGACAGGATGCGCTGAGGGCCGTCCGGCAATGACGCCTTTGCGCCGGTGAGGCGGAAGGCGCACCGTGGCGACGGCCACGGGGTGGCCCGGCGCGCGTCGTTTCCAAATGTTTACTTGACCAGGAAGGAGTCGCGGCTGGCGCCCTCGGCTTCGGCAGAGGTCAGCCAGCGAGGGGCTTTGCCGCGCCCGGTCCAGCTTTCGCCAGTTTCAGGATGCTTGTATTTCACAGGCACGCTGCGTTTGGCGCCCGCTGCCGCAGGAGCCGCTTTTTTCGCCCCGCCGCGCGTGTTTTTCCTGGCATAGGCGGCGGCGATGTCGTCGGGCGTGATATCGTACTCGCGCATGGTCTTGATGAGCGATGTTATCACCGGGCCACGCAGGGCCTGCGCCTGCTTCTGAAGCTTGAGTATTTCTTTTTCGATTTTCTGCTTTATGGTGGTGTATGAGCTTTGGGCCATTGGACGCTTCCGTTTTATGTTGAATACGCGTATATGTGGATGAGGCCATTCGCCATATACGGCATTTATATTTATTAATGCGCAGTTATTTTAATAATGCGCAGTTATTTTAACGTAGTCGTATCGATTCCTTGACTCGGCTATATGTATGAAGAAGTAAATCCCGTTCTTTAAAGACGGACACCATAATGTTCCATGATCACCATGAATAATATGACGAATAATTCATTTCGCGTTGCCGCCATTCAAACGGTGTCTTCCAGCAGTGTCGAGGAAAACCTGCGCCAAGCGGCGGATCTCATCGCTTCGGCCGCCCGGGATGGCGCCCGGTTGATTGCGCTTCCCGAGTATTTCTGCTTCATGGGGCGGCGCGACGCCGACAAGCTCGCCATCAAAGAGCCGCCGGGCAGCGGGCTTATACAGGATTTCCTGGCGGGGCAGGCCCGCGAGCACGGCGTCTGGCTCGTAGGTGGCACGCTGCCCCTTGATAACGAGGAAAAGGACCGCATCTATAATGCATGCCTGGTCTACGATCCCGCTGGAAAACAGGTGGCTCGCTACGACAAGATCCATCTGTTCGGTTTCCGCAAGGGTGACGAATCGTATGACGAGTCCATCTCCATCAGGCCCGGGGAAAACAAGCCCCAGGTATTCGATGCGCCGTTCGGCCGCGTGGGGCTGTCCGTCTGCTATGACCTGCGTTTTCCGGAATTTTTCCGCGCCATGGGCGAGCTCGATCTCATCGTGCTTCCCGCGGCGTTCACCTATACGACCGGTTCGGCCCACTGGGAGATCCTGCTGCGAGCACGGGCCATCGAGAACCAATGCTACGTGCTGGCGGCGGCGCAGGGCGGCAAGCACGAAACGGGCCGTCGGACCTGGGGGCATTCTGTTTTAATAGACCCTTGGGGCGAGATCGTGGAATGCCTGGAGGAAGGTCCCGGTCATATCTGCGGAACCGTCGATCCCCAGCGTATTGCCGATGTGCGGACTTCCCTGCCTGCGCTCAAGCATCGCACGATGTAATCAACATTCATACGGTATCCTGATTCATGAAAATAGCTGATCCTGCCATCAACGCCCTGGCTACGGCCAAATCGGTTTTGCTCGACCCTTGGGGGCTGGACGAATCGCACATGGCGCGTGCCCTCGGCGAGATCTTCACGCATAAAGTCGATTATGCAGACTTGTATTTCCAATATACCCGCAGCGAAGGCTGGAGCCTGGAAGAGGGCATCGTCAAGACCGGAAGCTTTTCTATCGAGCAGGGTGTGGGCGTGCGGGCAATCAGCGGGGAAAAGACGGCGTTCGCCTATTCGGACGCGCTGACGCCCGACGCGCTGCTGTCTTCCGCGCGCACCGTGCGCACCATTGCCCGCCGCGGCGCCGGACGGCAGAAAGTGCTCACCGGAGAGCCGGCGCCGGGCCGGTCGCTGTATCCCGCGATCGACCCCGTCAACACGCTGTCGGCACCCGAGAAAGTCGCGCTGCTGGAGCGCATCGAAGCCATGGCGCGCGCCGCGGACCCGCACATCATCCAGGTCATGGCGGGCCTGGGTGCGGAGTACGACGTCATTATGGTGGCCGGTAGCGATGGCCGGCTGGCCGCCGATGTTCGGCCACTCGTCCGCTTGTCCCTGACTGTCATCGCCGAACGCAATGGCCGGCGCGAAATGGGCCACGGCGGCGGAGGCGGGCGATGCAGCCTGGCCTATTTCACCGACGATATACTCCGGTCCTATGTCGACCGTGCAGTGCACGAGGCCCTTACGAATCTCGAGGCCCGGCCCGCGCCCGCCGGTGAAATGACGGTTGTCCTGGGGTCCGGCTGGCCCGGCATTCTGCTGCACGAGGCGGTCGGCCACGGGCTCGAGGGCGATTTCAATCGCAAGGGGTCCAGTGTGTTTTCCGGCCGGATCGGCGAACGTGTGGCCTCCAAGGGGGTCACCGTGGTGGACGACGGAACCATCGCCGATCGACGCGGGTCGCTCAATATCGACGACGAGGGCAATCCATCGCAGCGCAATGTGCTGATCGAAGACGGCATCCTCAAGGGTTATATCCAGGATTCCATGAACGCGCGCTTGATGAAAATGGCCGTCACCGGCAACGGGCGCCGCGAATCCTATGCGCACCTGCCCATGCCTCGCATGACCAACACTTACATGCTGGCTGGTTCGCACGCGCCTGCCGACATCATTTCCTCGGTGAAAAAGGGCTTGTACGCGGTGAACTTCGGCGGCGGCCAGGTGGACATCACCAGCGGCAAGTTCGTATTTTCCGCGTCCGAAGCCTACATGATCGAGAACGGCAAGGTCACCTATCCCGTCAAGGGCGCGACACTGATCGGCAACGGCCCGGATGCCATGAACCGTGTCAGCATGATCGGCGACGACATGCGCCTTGATCCCGGCGTCGGAACCTGCGGCAAGGAAGGCCAAAGCGTCCCTGTCGGCGTCGGCATGCCCACGGTTCGCATGGAGGGGCTCACCGTCGGTGGCACCGCCTGATTCATGGGGTCAGACCCGCCGGGTCTGACCCCTGCTTCATTTCGACCAAGGGTCAGACCCCATGCGGGGTCTGACCCTGTTTTCTTTTGCGTGAGGGGTCAGACCCCGTACGGGGTCTGACCCCACGTCGGTCAAAATCTGGATAGCCGAAATGGTGTGAGATCAATCTCTGGATTTTGGTTTAACACCATTCTCGCGGCCATTTCCCCTACGGCCGGACCGATTCCGAATCCATGGCCGGAGAACCCCGTCGCAATGTACAGTCCTGCGTGTCCTGTAACCGGCGATATGATAGGCAAAGCATCGGGTGTCACATCTATATATCCTCCCCACATGCGCTGCACCTCTGCCACTTCAAAAGCCGGAAATACTTGTGCCAGTTTTTTCAGGGACGATTTCAGCGCCGACTGCATGGGGCCAGGATCAAGGACACGGTGCTCTTCAAACGGACTGATGTCATCCGAACCAAATCGGCGCCTGATCGACATTTCGCGAAAGAAAGCTTTGCCGAGTCGAAGCTTCACTAGCCCATTGTTTTTTATCCAGGCAGGCAGAAACTGCCGGAACAAGCGAAAGCTGTCAGGCACGATATCGGTATACGAGGCGTTGAATTGCGAGACAGTGTATCCGCCATCGGCTCGTGGGCGGCAGGTGAAATCGCGTCCATTGACAGCGATATCCAAAGGTGGAGTGACGGGGAAGGTGCTGAGCACAGAAGCGCGTACCTTGAGCTGTGGAAGGGAGATGCCCAGATTCCCGCAAAACAGCCGTGACCAAGCCCCTCCGGCTACCAGCACCGCATTTGCCGCCAGTGTTCCATGCTCGGTATGTATCGTCGAAACGCCGGACTCTTGTCTGCCTACGGCCCTTACCGCGCAGTGTTCGTAGATGCGCGCTCCGTGGCGGCGAGCGAGTTCGGCGATCCCCTGTGTCGCGAGGCCGGGTTCGGCGACGCCATCGCCTTGGCTATACAAGCCGCCGATCCAGTTCTCTTTGGCTTCGGGCAAGTGGGCCGAGACGCCGCCGCGATCGAGCAAGACGGCGTCGACGCCCAAGGGCTTCGCCTTGTCCAGCCATAAGCGATAATCGTTCAATTCACCCGACGTGCGGGCCAGGTACAAAATACCGCTTTGCCGGAAGCCGACATCCGTTTGTTGCTGGATCTCGGTCCAACGCTTGTTGGCGAGCAGGGCGAGCGGTATCTCGGGGATATCTCTCATCAGGCTTCTGACCCATCCCCAGTTGCGTGATGATTGCTCGCATGCGAGCGTGCCTTTCTCAAAAACCGCGACGGAGACGCCTGCCCGGGTGAGGGCGTACGCGGTGGAAATACCGATGATGCCTCCACCCACGATGGCGACGTCGACTTTTACCGGCAAAGACTGTAACGGCTCCATATGGGATCAGTTGCTTGCCAGTCCGAGCTGCTTGACGATTTCCGCTTCTTCTGCAAACGTCTTTTCAGCATATGCAGCGTAGTCCGCGCTGTTCAAGTAGACCGGCTCCTGACCATACTTCTGGAGTATTTCTGCGAACTGCGGTGATTTGACGACCTCCTCGAATACACTGGTAAGCTTGGTCATGACGTCGCCGGGAATGCCTTTCGGCGCGGCGATGCCAAAGGGCGCATAGACGGGCGGGATCTCGGAGGCAAGCTCATGTAAAGTCGGCGTACCCGGATAAATCGCGCTGCGCTTCTCTCCCCAGGTCACCAGCACGCGCATCTTGCCGCTCTCGACCATGGGTACGATGGTGGACGAACCGGCGTAGGCGTCGACGAAGTCTCCCATGACCGCCTGGATCACTCCGGTTTCGCCTTGGTAGGGTACGTGCGTCCATTTGACACCATAGTGTTCAGCGATCTGCTCCATCATCACATTCGAGGCACTGCCAACGCTGGCAGTGCCGTAGGTGATTTCCTTCGTGCGGGACTTTGCGGCGGTAACGAAGTCTTCCCAGGTTTTATAAGGGGAGTCCGCCTTGACCGCAACGCCCAGGGTGTAGCCGCTGAGCATCATGATGTAGGTGAAGTCCTTGAGCGGGTCGTAGCCGGCATTCTGTATGTGGGGCAGGCGGAATACAGGGCTGGGGATGATGGCGAGCGTGTAGCCGTCGGGTTTGGCCTTGGCGATTTCGCGGGCGCCCATGGTCGCGCCCGCGCCACCCTTGTTTTCAATGATGATTGGCTGACCGAGTTTGGGCGATACCATTTCGGCGAATCGGCGGATCACCGTATCGGTCGAGCCGCCCGCCTGATATGGAACGATAATGCGTATGGGATGCGATGGATAGGACGAGGCCTGTGCAGTGCCGGTGACAGAAAAAAGTACGGCCACGCCGGCCAGTAAGCTGCTGAGTTTCTTGCTGTTCATGGGAGTCTCCGTTTAATTAGTTTGATTTCCAGCATTCGCCGAACGCGCGATAAAAATTCTTGCCGAGCACACCTGTGATCTGAACGTCGGTCAGGCCGCCGTCCTCTAAAGCTTGCGCCAGAACCGGAAACTGAGCCGGGGTTGGTGTTTCCCTGGGATAGCGCGCCTCCATGACGTCGCCAAATGCCGCAGCCAGGTCGCCCCCCGATGCCGGATACTTGGTGCGGGACATGACCATGACATGCCGGACGGCTTCGTATGTATCCACGGACGGAAAATCGGTGCCGATGCCGACGTGCTCATACCCCACCAGGTCGCCGATGTATTTGACGTTGGCGACGAAATCCTCGAGGCTGGATTGGCGTGCTGGATCGCCCCTCCAATTCAGATAGCCGTGTATGCTGCAGCCCACGACGCCGCCGGTTGCGGCCACCGCCTTCAACACTTCGTCGCTTTTGTTTCGCGGGCGCTTGATGACGCCGTTGGCATTTGCGTGCGTCAGCAGCACGGGACTCGAAGAATATTTGCACGCATCAAGGCATGTCTGCTCCGCACAGTGGCTGGCGTCGATTGCCATGCCCATGCGGTTCATTTCTTTGACCACTTCGATGCCAAAGCGGCTCAATCCGCCGTTTCGCGTTTCCAGGCAGCCGTCTCCGATCAAGTTCGCTTCGTTGTACGTGAGCTGTACCACGCGCAATCCCAGTTCATGGAACAGTGCAATACGATCAAGATGTTCTCCGAATGGTTTTGCATTCTGCCAGCCCATGATGAGGCCGACTCCGCCGCTCTGCTTCGCTCGATCGATGTCCGCGATTTGTTCGACGAGTATCCACGTGGGATTCTCCCTGCACCGTTTTCTCCAGGTGGCGATGTCCTGTACCGCCTGCTCGAACTGCGCGGACATCTCCGTGATAGTTACGTTCATCGCGGTGACGCCGCCTGCGCGAACATCACGATTGTTCCCGTCACTGTAAAACACGAGACCATCGATGACCGTCGCCTCCTGGTAGTTGAATATTCGGGCATGTGCCATCTTGCAAAGCTCCTCAATCAATTGCTATAATTATCGAATAGCGATAGTTAGTTCCCGGTATTCAATATTTTGGCAATAATTTTGCCCCGCTGTCAATGGGGAAAGGTACAGAGGCGCCGCGTGAGTCTTTCACCGTTGTTCATTCAATCTCTCGAAAAAGGCTTGCTGGTCCTGGAGGCATTCGCGCAGCATGAGTCCATGAATCTGCAGGAAATGTCGCGCACCGTCGGCATAAGCACCAGTTCCGCGCAGCGCGTAGCCTATACGCTCGAGCAACTCGGCTACATCACCAGGCAGGCCGGCAGCAAGCGTTATCGGCTAGGTATCAAGGCGATGAGCCTTGGCTATTCGTATCTGGCGAAAGAGCGGCTATTCCGTTCGGCTCACGCCATTCTTCACCGCCTTCATCAGGAATGCGGCGAAAGTGTCAATTTTTCCGTGCCGGATGGTGGCGACATGGTGTTTGTCATGCGCCTTCATACGTTCAAGCATGTGCCGATTTATATGCCGATCGGTGCGCGGATTCCGATCACGGCCTCCGCCTCCGGACGTGCGGTACTGGCCAGTCTTCCTGCGGATGAGGCCGGCAGGCTGCTGGAGCATACGCCTATCGTCCGTCATACGCCGCGCACAACCATGGATGTGAACCGGGTGCGCCAAATCATCGATACGGCACGCGAGGAAGGCTTTGCCTATGCCGACGAAGAGTTCTTCGCGGGCGATGTCAATGTCGCAGCGGCGGTACTCAACGAAGATCATTACCCAGTTGCGGCGGTCAATATCTCGGTTCCCAAACCTCGGTGGGATGTCGCCCGCGCGCGGCACGAGCTGGGTCCCATGGTCGTGCGTGCGGCGCGCGCCATCAGCGCGGGCTGAGTGATTGGGATCAGATCTGCATAGGGTCTGATCCCAATATACCGTTACGGCAGCGCACTGCACATTTGCAACTCAATAGCGATTTCTTTGGAGAACTACGGATGAATGGAGCGGAATTCCTATGCGAATCCCTTTTGATCAATGGCATTGACGTCTGCTTTGCCAATCCCGGCACATCGGAGATGCACTTCGTTGCAGCGCTCGACAAGCAGCCCGGCATGCGTTGTGTGCTGGGGCTCTTCGAGGGCGTGGTCACGGGGGCTGCGGACGGCTATGCACGCATGGCGGGAAAGCCGGCAGCAACGCTTTTGCATCTCGGATCGGGCTTGGGAAATGGTCTTGCGAATCTGCACAACGCCAAAAGGGCGCGGTCGCCCGTGGTCAATATCGTAGGCGACCATGCGCGCCACCATCTTGTCTACGATGCGCCCCTGACCAGCGATATCAAGGGAATTGCCCTGCCGGTATCCAATCATGTGCTGACGGCGGAGTCGCCTGAAACGATCGAGCGGGATATCCACCAGGGAATCGAGGCCGCCATGCGTCCGCATCGGGGCGTCAGCACGATCATCCTTCCGGCCGATGTCGCGTGGAGCGACGTGCCGAAAGGGTTGAAGCCCACCAAGATCGCATTTCCATCCTCGCCGCGAGTAAGTGACGACATCATTGCGCGGGCCGCGACGGCCTTGAAGTCCGATGCTTCCCTGCTGTTCGTAGGTGGCCGCGCTTTGCACGGCCGGGCGCTGGCCTTGGCTCACACGATTGCTCGCCATACCGGTGCCGATCTGCTTGCCGAAGGCTCCAACGCACGCATGCAGCGCGGAATCGGCGCGCCGCCGATCGATAAGCTGCCTTATCCCATCGATGCCGCCATTGCCAGATTGAGATCCGTGCGCGAAATGATCTGTGTTGGCTCCCGCTATCCTGTTGCCTTTTTCGCCTATCCGGGCAAGCCCAGCGTGCTCGCTCCAGCGGAGTGCCGTCACACCGAGTTGGCTTCGCCGCAGCAGGACATCGAAGACGCTCTGGAGCGCCTGATGGCTTTGCTTGGCGTCGGCGAGCTGGCAGCGCCCGAGTCGGTGCAGCGTCCCGCTTTGCCGGTCGCTGCGGCCCGGCCTTTGAACGGCGAGTCGGTGTGCCGGGTGGTCGCGGCGCTGTTGCCCGACAACGCCATTGTCACTGACGAGGGTGTGACGCAAGGGCGCAGTTTCTTTTCTCATAGCCATGGATCCTCGCCGCATGACTATCTTCAACTGACGGGCGGCGCCATCGGCATCGGGCTGCCTTTGGCCGCCGGCGCCGCGATCGCCTGCCCGGATCGCAAGGTGGTCGCGCTGCAGGCGGACGGCAGCGGCATGTATACCATGCAGGCATTATGGACGCAGGCTCGGGAGAACCTGAACTGCCTCACCGTGATTTTCGCGAATCGCCGCTATGCCATATTGCAGAACGAGATGGCGAACGTCGGCGTGACGCATATGGGCAGCAACGCGCAAAGCATGTTGAGCCTGGAAAATCCCGATATCGGGTGGACTCGGCTTGCGGAAGGCCTAGGCGTGAAGGCACGTGCAGTCTCCACCGTATCGGAATTCATCGAGGCATTCGAGCAAGGCTTGAAGTATCAAGGGCCATTTCTGATCGAAGCTGTGCTGTCGGATTGAGTTGGGGTCAGACCCGCCGGGGTCTGACCCCTGCTTCATTTCGATCGAAGGTCAGATCTATTGACGTCCGCCGTTTTCATGCGTCTCCCGGCAGCTCGCTGACATCGATAAGCTTCCAGTCTCGCTTGAGCTGCTCGTAGGCCTGTCGGGCCAGCGTGTTGGCCGAATGGGGACGCATGCATAAATGATAAGTGACGTCGGGCAGGGTAGGCAGGCCATCCTTGCTGCCGAGAACTCGCATATCCGGTGTCAGTAAGTCTATGCAGCGTGGTGTAACGCCGAGGCCGGCGCGCACCAGCGTTTTGATATCCACCAAATTGGGAACGGATTGGACGATTTCCCAGCGCGTATGGGATTGTTCCAGCGCTGTGAGAGCCATATCGCGATAGATGCTGACGCCATCCGCGAGGACAAGCGGCAATGGTGCTTTGGCATCGTACACGTAGTCGGCTGCGCAGAGCCATACCGTGGGAGACCTTCTCAGTATTAAGCCTTGCAAGTCTTGATCGAAGCGAATGGAGATAGCTAAGTCAATTTCCCCGGTGATGAGTTGTTCCATCAGTGTGGGTGCCCGCTCTATGCAGACTTTTATCTTGATCTGAGGCAGCGTGGAGCGCGCGTACTTGAGGATGGCGGGTAGTAGCGATTCGACGGCGTCGTGGGGCGATCCGATATAAATCGTGCCTTGCAACTGGCCGTGCTTGAAGACGCGGAAAATCTCATCGTTGATAGCGAGCGCCTGATTTGCGTACTTCACCACGCGCAGACCTTCCTCGGTCAATACCCTGGCCCGTCCCTGCTTCTTGAACAGGGTCACGCCCAGCAGTTCTTCGAGCCGGTGCATCTGATGAGTGATTGCCGACTGAGTCTTGCACAAGTGCACCGCGGTATCTGAAAAGCTGCCGGTTTTTGCGATCGTGGCTAGGGTCCGCAGCAGTCCTATGTCTACGTTTTGCATGCTTTACTTGGATACATGAATTCAAATAATGAATGGGCAAAATAATTCATTAGTAAATCCCAATTCGGATGAATAGAATAATTTTCACCTAGGCTGAAACCCCTGATTTTCAGTCATGACATATTAATTCTATTAATCACATGATAGGGCATTCCTAATGCAACTGAGTACTCTCCTGGTCCATGCAGGTCGCGATTCCGATTCGCGCAAGGGCATGGTGAATACACCGGTATATAGGACATCCACGGTCGTGTTCGACTCCATGGCGGACTACAGGGCTACCCGCGGATCGAAGTTTGATAACGTGCGTTACGGGCGGCTAGGCACATACACCACCAAGGAGCTCGAGCATCTGATCGCCTCTTTGGAAAACGCCTATCGCGCTGTTCTAACGCCTTCCGGCGTGTCGGCGATCACCACGACGCTGAATGCTCTGGCGCTGCCAGGATCTCATATCCTGGTCCCCGATAACGTCTATTTCCCGTGCCGGGAATACTGCGAGAAGGTCTTACGTGCGCGAGGCGTGGAGGTGGAATTTTACACGGGCTCGAATATCGCGTCGCTGACGCGCCCGAATACTGCCGTCGTGTACTGCGAAAGTCCCGGCTCCCTGACGATGGAGATGCAGGACATCAAGGCGCTGGCAGACGCAGCGCACGAAGCTGGCGCAAAGGTAGTGGCGGACAATACATGGGCCACGCCGATTTTCTTCAGCCCCTTCGAGCACGGGATCGACGTCTCCATTCACGCAGCTACAAAATATCTCGGAGGACATTCGGACGTCATGATGGGCACGATCGCCACGGTGGACCCTGACCTCTGGCTGCAGATTCGTTCCGAAGCTGCAGTCCAGGGCCTGGCAATTAGTCCTGACGATGCCTATCTTATGGCACGAGGCATCCGCACGCTGGGAGTTCGGATGGAGCGACACTATAAGAACGGGGTGGCGATGGCTCAATGGCTTATGGCGCAGCCGAAGGTTGAGACCGTGCTGTACCCGGCGCTGGAAAGCAGTCCCGATCATGCCTTGTGGCAGCGGCAGATGAGCGGAGCATCGGGCTTGATGACCATGGCGCTCAAGCCTTGCAGCCAAGAGCAATGCGACCGTTTCATAGATGCCCTGTCCTTGTTCAGCATAGGAGCGAGTTGGGGCGGATACGAGAGTCTGGTGCTGCCCGCCGATACAGCGGGAAAGCGCAGCATCGCATCGGATCCATATCGCGGTCCACTGGTGCGCCTGCACATCGGTCTGGAGAACATCGAGGATCTTCAGGCGGATCTACGCCAGGCATTCGAAGTGTTGGATTGATCGAGGAGGAGAGCAATAGATGATCAGCGAATTGTTGAAGAAAATGCGACCCGGGACTATCGCGCACGAGCGGTTGCGGGTGGGCACCATGAGCTCTGGAATGGTGATTTCCATACCAGTGACGATCGTCAAGGGGCGCTCCGACGGAGCGTGCCTTTGGGTGAACGGCCAAGTGCATGGCAATGAGTTGAACGGCGTCGTCGCTGCGGTGGAACTGGGCCGGCGATTGAAGCCCGAATCCATGTCGGGAAGCGTCGTGATTACTCCCACGGCTAACCCTCTCGGCTTGGATAATCATACGAAAACTGCACCGCAGGATTTGCAGGACCTGGACCAGGCTTTTCCGGGAAACGCGGGGGGGCTGACTACCAATCAGATGGCGCATGCCTTGTTCAGCGAAGTCAAGTCCGTTGCTTCTTGTCTGGTGAATCTCCACACCATGGGGTCTATACACGATAGCAAGCCTTACTGCGTCTACAAGGTATATGGTGGCGGAGCCGTGGCGGAAGAAAAACTACTGCGTATGACCTCTTATTTCGAACCCTCCGTCTCGTGCCGCATGGATATCGGTGGCGCCGGCGAACTACCCGGCAATATCGCGGGCGCGCTCGACTATCAATGTCTGCTTGTTGGCATCCCGGCATTCATGGTCGAGCTGGGTCAAGGAAGCTGGTACACCCCGGAGAACGTGGAGCTTGCCGTGTCCGGCTTGATGAAGCTCGCCCAAGAGCTCGGAATTCTCGAGGGAACGCCGCAGGCCGGTTCGGAGGTTAGGCGTGTCACGGCACGCCAATGGGTCATCCTTAAGGAAGGGGGATTGTTTCTTTCGACCCGCAAGCCGGGGGAAACAATACCGGCAAATCAGGCGATCGGACAGGTGCTGGACATGCATGGCCGTACTGTATGCGACGTCACGCTTCCCAAGGATTGCATCATCATCGGCATTCGCCGTGATCCCGTTGTACATAGTGGAGACCGCGTCGCGTTCGTCGCCACGCACTGGGATTCGGCGGCATTGCAAAAGTGACATTAGACAAAGGAGAAAAAGATGAAACTAGCACTGACCAAGCTTGCCATCTGTGTTGCGACGGGGTGCCTGGTGCCGGCGCTCTCGCATGCAACCGATAAACCATGGAAGCCCGACGGTCCAGTTACCCTAATTCTTGGCTACGGGGCTGGCGGCGGACACTACGCCTTATCCCAGGTATTGCAAGAGCGCATGTCTCAGGAGTTGGGCCAGCCTTTGATAGTTATGCCCAAACCGGGAGCGGGTGGATTGATCGCGACGGAGTTCGTCGCCAACGCTAAGCCCGACGGTAGAACCATTACCTGGTCGGGTCCGGGCGTGCTGACCATATGGCCTCTGCTTAAGCCCATCAGTTACGACCCGCTCAGACTGACCCCCGTCAATCTCATGGTGCAGATGGGCTACATGCTGGTGACGCAGCCCGATAACAAAGATCTGAATACGGTCAAGGACGTGATCGAGGCCAGCAAGGTCAGAGATGTGACATATTCTTCAGTGGGCATTGGAACGTCGAATTCCATGACGGGACATTTATTGAATGCGATGGCGCCGAGCCAGTTGCGGGAAATCGGATACAAAGGTGGAGGCCCGGCTCTCATGTCTACGATGGGCGGGGAAACGACGCTGGGATTCGGCGATACGGCCACGCATGAGTTGATCTCCGCAGGACGCTTGAAAGCGATCGCGACGACAACGAAAAATAGGGAGTCCAGGTTTCCAGATGTGCCGACCATCGCAGAGACGGTACCTGGCTATGAAGTCACCAACTGGCTTGGAGTCATTGCGCCGCCAGATACACCTAAAGCCATCGTCGACCGTTACCAGGAAATCTTCTCGAAGCTTTTTTCTGAGCCGGACATCGTCGAGAAAGTGAAGCAATTAGGAATGACACCCAGTGTCGGCACGGCGGCGGAGTTCACCGATTTGATCAAGTCGGAAACGGTAATGTGGTCGAAGCTGATCAAAGAGCAGAACATCAAAGTGCAGTAATGCCGTGGAAGGCAAGGAAATTCGGCGCCTGGCCCGGCGCTGTCGGAGGATTGAATGAGTATCATGCAGCAGCGCTACGATTCTGTGCGCACGTTTATGGAAACATTGGAAGACTTGGCCGTACGCCATACCGGCCAGCAACTGCGCGAGCGGATCGCTCCGTTGCTGATAGAGCTGGGCAACCAGACCGAGCTCTTCCCCCCGGACGAGTTTTCGTTACGTCCCGGAAAGCCGGGTGGCCTGTATCAGCTATGGCGGGGTTTGAACGGTGATTTGGCGCTTTATGCTTCCGCCGGCAAAACCGGAAAGAAGCAGCCGCCGCACGATCATACGACCTGGGCAGTCATAGCAGGCGTATTCGGCGAGGAGCACAATGTGTTTTTCGAGCGGATAGACGACCGCTCCGTGGAGGGGCAAGGGATCCTGAAGCAAGTGGATGAGCTGACGGTTCGAGCCGGCAATGCCGCCACGTTGAGCGGAGAGGTCTTCCACACCATAGAAGTCGTTTCCGAAGAAGACTCTCTACATTTGCACCTGTATGGCAGGGCGTTGGATACCCTCAGCGGCCGTGTGAATTTCACTTCGGAAACCGGGGGAGCCTATTCGCGCTTCATGGCGATTCCCGAGACCTACGCTCCATGGATCGATGCTCGGTCTGTCTATGACATGCTGACGGATGGAAAAGAGTTCGCAATCTTGGATGTGCGGGAAAACGGCGTTTACACGCAGGGGCATATTTTCCATGCTGCGTCCATGCCTTTGTCCGTGCTCGAGTTGCGGATCGCTTTAGGGCTACCTTCGCCGCATACACGAATTGTACTCATCGACGATGACGATGGCCTGGCGGTAAGCGCGGCCCGGCAGCTGCAATTGTCAGGGTACCACAACGTGGCTGTGTTGAAGGGCGGGCAGCAGGCATGGAACGACGCCGGATTTCCAGTTTACTCTGGCGTTTTCGTGCCGAGCAAGGCTTTTGGCGAAATTGTCGAGCATCATTATGGAACGCCTCATATCACAGCGCAGGAGTTGGCCGAGCTGCGCACGACGCAAGACATCCTTGTTCTGGACAGCCGCACGCAACAAGAATTTCACATGATGTCCATTCCTGGTGCCTATTCATGCCCTGGAGGCGAACTCGTAGCTCGAGCTTTTGAGCATGAAGGTCCGATCGTGGTGAACTGCGCCGGAAGAACGCGCTCCATTCTCGGTGCGCAATCGCTGATCAATGCAGGCTTGAACAATGTGCGCGCACTCGAGAACGGTACAATGGGCCAGTACTTGGCCGGGCTGCCCTTGGATCGAGACCGGACGGACAGCTATCTGGATCGTCCCGTCGCGCCGGGTGCCCGGGAAGCAGCGCGCAGGGAAGCCGAGCGTCTGGGCATCGGGTTTCTTTCTCCTGACGAGACTCAATCCTTGTGCAGCGATGCCGAGCGAGTCACCTACCTGTTCGACGTCCGCGATCCCGCTTTGTTCGAGCGGTCCAGTCTGGATGGCTCCGTATCGGCGCCTGGTGGTCAACTGGTGCAGCAGACAGATCAGTATGCCCCCATCCGGAATGCAAGAATCGTGGTGTTCGATACCGATGGCGTTCAAGCGCCCATGACCGCGACCTGGCTACATCGAATGGGTTGGGAGGTCTATGTATGCACAGTAGCGCCCGAAAAGTTGGTGCAGCGGCCGCGGCCCCTCGCTGGCGTGGACGAGCATGCCCTAGAGCTGGCTTCCATCCCGGAGCAGGCCATCATCATCGATGTAGGGGATTCGCGAGCGTATCGGAAGGCACATCTAGCGGGAGCCGCCTGGACGGTGCGTTCTAGGCTATCCAGGGCGTTGGCGGGACTGGACAAAACTTCACAACTAGTTTTCACCTGCCAGACTGGCGAAATATCGAGTTTGGCTGCCCAAGACGCCCGGGCGCTTGGACACGATGCCGTCTTCTTGAATGGTGGTGTGCATGCTCTTCCGCCGTCGTGCCTGACGGGCGAAGCGCCCAACTTCCTGACGGAAACCGACGATGTCTGGTACAGGCCCTATGATAGAGAAACCGGCATCGAGGAGGCCATGCACCAGTATCTGAGTTGGGAGGTCGGCCTGCTGGAAAAGGTCCGTGCCGATCGAACGGTTGCTTTCAGGATATAAATGGCGTTATAGACACGGGGCGGAGGCTCGTCGATGGATCTTCAATTGCATGGCAAGAGAGCACTGGTTTGTGGCGCCAGCAAGGGGCTTGGCCGCGCATGCGCGATGTCGCTTGCGCGCGAGGGCGTGGACGTCATCCTGGTAGCCAGGGGAGGCGCGCAATTGCAAGAGGCGGCGGACGCAATCAGCACCGCAACAGGGGCGAAGATCACCTTCGTTGCTGCAGATCTCACCACGGCGGGGGGCCGGGAAGCCGCGCTGCAGGCGGCGGAAAGGCCGGACATACTGGTCACGAACTGCGGCGGGCCTCCACCCGGAGATTTCCGGGCGTGGACTCAGGAAGACTGGATGCGGGCGGTGAATGCGAATATGTATACGCCCATCTCGCTGGTGCAGGGCGTGATCGACGCAATGATTGACCGTCGGTTCGGGCGCATTGTCAACATCACGTCTGCGGCCGTCAAAATGCCTATCGCGGAGCTGGGGCTGTCCAATGGTGCACGTAGCGGGCTAACCGGCTTTATGGCGGGGCTGGCGCGCCAAGTCATCCAGCACAACGTGACAATCAACAATCTCCTGCCGGGCCCCTTTTTGACGGACCGCCTGCAGGGCTTCGTGCAACACGCTTCGGCGGCATCAGGCGTACCTTTCGATCAGGTCATGGAATCCCGTAGGCGAAACATACCGGCTGGGCGCTTTGGCAATCCGGAAGAACTGGGGGATGCGTGTGCCTATTTATGTGGTGCCCAGGCGGGATACATCACTGGCCAGAATCTGCTTATGGATGGCGGAATCTACCCGGCGACGCTCTGAAGTTCGTTCAAAGGGTCAGACCCGCCGGGTCTGACCCCTGCTTCATTTCGACCAAGGGTCAGACCCCATGCGGGGTCTGACCCTGTTTTCTTTTGTGCATGGGGTCAGACCCCGTACGGGGTCTGACCCCACGTTGACACGATTGTTTGCTGGCCTTATCATTTCAGTAGAAATGACTTTGGCCCTTACTATTTTTTGATCCTTCGTGTCACCATGACGACCTCCCACTCTTCGCAGCAGTACGACTTGCGCATCCTGCGCGCCATGCGGCGCATCACGCGTTCCGTCGCGCTGCATTCCCGTCAATTGGCTGCATTCAGCAATATCACGGCGCCTCAGCTGGTCTGCCTGCGTGCCGTCATCGAACGTGGACCGCTGACGGCAACGGCGATCAGCCGTGAAATCCACGTCAGTGCCAGCACCGTGGTGGGCATTCTGGATCGCCTGGAGGACAAGGGCCTGGTCCGGCGCGAACGCGGCCGGGAAGACCGGCGCATCGTATTCGTTTCCGCGACGCCCGAAGGCGTCAAGCTGGCGAGCGAGACCCCATCGCCGCTGCAGCAGAAACTGGCCGATGCCCTCAAGGCTTTACCCGAGCTTGAGCAGGCGACCATCACCCTGTCGCTCGAGCGCATCGTCGACCTGATGGAGTCGGATGGCACTCTTCCGGCAGATCCTCCAGGAGAACCTGCATCGCCCCTGCTTGATGTGCCCATAAGCGGGGCGTTGCCCGAATCCGGATTGGCAGTGTGAATTTAGAAACCAGCACAGACCCCAGCATTTCAACCTTATCTCCCGAACCGGCAGCCAGCGCATCCTCGCGCGACCGGGACATGTACTGGCTGCGAGCGCCAGAACGGTCCGATGCGGCCGACATCCATCGCTTGATCTCGCGGTGTCCGCCGCTGGATCTCAATTCCCTCTATACCTATCTCCTGCTCAGCGAGCACTTCCGCCAGACCTGCATCGTGGCCGGTTCGGAAGACCGCTTGCTGGGCTTCGTTTCCGCCTACACGCGTCCGCAACGATCCGATGTCCTGTTTGTCTGGCAGGTCGCCGTGCATGCCGAGGCGCGGGGGCGCAGGCTGGCGCATCATATGCTCACCCGCCTGCTGCGGCGCGACGCGCTGGCGCAGGTCAAATACATAGAAACCACCGTGGGTCCGGGCAACCAGGCATCGCGCAGCGTCTTCGAGCGGCTGGCGCGCGATCTGTCGGCACCCTTGAAGGAAAGCCCCTTGTTCGACGCGGACCTGTTCGGTGGCCAGTCGCACGACGATGAGCCTTTGCTTCGCATCGGACCATTCCGGTCTTTGGATCAGCCAGGGCCGAATCCGGTTCGATGATCCCTGCAGCAGCAACAACCCCTTTTCCGCACCAATCGTGTCGCGGAAGGGACCGCTCTTTCATAGATTTTCATAACCAAGAGAGGAAGAAACATGATGGACTTAAAAATATTTGACCGGATGGAGTCGCAGGTGCGGGGCTACATCCGGTCTTTTCCAGTCATTTTCAAGCGAGCCAAAGGCTCCGTGCTGATCGATGAAGACAATAAGGAATACATTGATTTCTTCAGTGGCGCCGGCACGCTGAACTATGGCCACAACAACCCGCTCCTGAAGCAGAAATTGATCGAGTATCTCGAGTCGGATGGGGTCGTGCATGGATTGGACATGGCGACCACGGCGAAGAAGTATTTTCTCGAGACATTCGAGCGCGTTTTGCTCAAACCCAGAGGCTGGCAATACACCTTGCAGTTCACGGGGCCAACGGGCACCAATGCCGTGGAAGCGGCCTTGAAGCTCGCGCGCCAGGTGAAGGGCCGGCCGAACGTCGTTTCCTTCACCCACGGCTTCCATGGCGTAAGCGGGGGCTCGCTGGCCGTCACGGCCAATGCCAAGTTTCGCGGCGCAGCGGGCTTTCCGCTGGCGAACACGACCTTCATGCCCTATGACGGCTATATGGGGCCGGACGTCAATACCATTGCCTACTTCGAACGCATGCTGGAAGACACGAGCAGCGGCCTCGACAAGCCCGCCGCGGTCATCGTCGAGACGGTGCAGGGCGAAGGCGGTGTGAACGTCGCCAGCCGCAATTGGCTGAAAGAGCTGGAACGCCTCTGCCGCCAGCACGACATGCTGCTGATCGTCGACGACATCCAGGTGGGCTGCGGCCGTACCGGCAACTTCTTCAGCTTCGACTCGCTGGGCATCCGGCCCGACATCATCACATTGTCCAAGTCCCTGTCCGGCTTCGGCTTGCCGATGTCGCTGGTGCTGATGAAGCCTGAACTCGATATCTGGAAGCCTGGCGCGCACAGCGGTACCTTCCGTGGCAACAATCTGGCCTTCGTCACCGCCGCGCAGGCGCTGGACAGCTATTGGGCAGACGAAAGCTTTGCGGGAGCGATACAACGGAAGGAGCGCCTGGTGCGGGACTGGCTCGAGAACATCGTGCATAGCTACCCGCGCGCGGGGCTGAGTGTCCGGGGCAGGGGATTGATACAAGGACTGGTGGTTCCACCCGGGCACGATATGGCAAACCGGATCGCGAAGGCGGCCTTCGAAGAGGGCGTCGTGATCGAGACGTCGGGAGCGCAGGACGAAGTCCTGAAAGTCTTGCCGGCCCTGACCATCGAAGACGACCAGCTGATGCGTGGTCTGGAAATCATAGAGCGCGGCCTGGGCCGGGTCTTGGCGGAAACGGCCGCGGGCGCGCAGGTATTCAAGCTTGGAGGAAGAGCACGATGATCGTAAGGAACGTCAAGGACGTCATTGGAACCGACAACGAGGTCAAGACGGAAAACTGGCTGAGCCGCCGTGTGCTGCTGCGCAAGGACGGAATGGGTTTCTCCTTCCATGAGACCGTCATCTTTCCCGGGACCGAAACCCATATCCATTATCAGAATCACCTTGAAGCCGTGTGGTGCATCGAGGGGGACGGAGAGATAGAAACCATTGCCGACGGCCGCAAGTATGCCTTGGGACCAGGCGTCGTCTATGCCTTGGACGAGAACGACGAGCATTGGCTGCGCGGCGGCAAAGAGCCATTGCGCGTCATTTGCGTCTTCAATCCGCCTCTTACCGGCTTCGAGGTGCACGACGAGAAAGGCGTCTATCCCGCCGTGTCGGATGCCGCCTGAATCAAAGGAGTACAGTATGAAAACAGCGATCAAGGATCTGTATGTGTCGCGTACGGATCGGAACGCCGCCATCATTGCCCGGCAGGATCCGGTCGTCTATGGCGGCGGCAATTATGCCGATGCGCTCGACGAGCGCCAGCAGGCCAGCTATGAACGCGATGGCTTTCTGTTGATCGAGGATCTCTTCAGTGGACCGGAGGTCGCCGCGCTGCTGCAGGAAGTGCAGCGCATGAGCAGCGATCCCGCCATCACCGGACTGGACGAAGCCATCACCGAACCCGGAAGCGATGCGGTACGTTCGATCTTCCGGGTGCACGAGTTGAGCGAATTATTGAGCGGACTCGCACGCGATCCCAGGTTGATCAACGTCGCCCGCCAGATTCTGGGATCCGAGGTCTACATGCACCAATCCCGGGCGAACATGAAGCCCGGCTTCAAAGGCAAGGAGTTCTACTGGCATTCGGACTTCGAGACCTGGCACGTCGAGGACGGAATGCCGGGCATGCGCGCCATCAGCTGCTCGCTGCTCCTGACCGACAACAACGCTTGCAATGGCCCTCTCATGCTCGTACCCGGCTCGCACATGCAGTTCATAGCATGCAAGGGGAAGACGCCGGACCGCCATTATGAGAAGTCGCTGAAGAAGCAGGAGTACGGCGTGCCCGACCCCGTGAGCCTGCGGCTGCTGGCCGAGCAGGGCGGCATCAAGGCAATGGAGGCGACCGCCGGATCCGTCATTTTCTTCGATTGCAATACGATGCATGGATCCAATGGCAATATCTCGCCTTGGCCACGCGCGAACGTATTCATGGTTTACAACAGCGTGGAGAATGCGCTTCAACCACCCAAGTATGGCTTGAGTCCGCGTCCGGAGCACATCGCCACGCGCAAGAGCTTCGACCCCCTGGTTCCGCAGGAGACGGCGGCGTACGCGTGACGAAGCAGCAGGCAAGCAGGGCGGTGTGAGCCCGCCCATACGGGACGCGCAGCCCGCAAGCCCGGCGATACGCCGGGCTTGCGGGCTGCTTTGTCAATGGGGCTCGGGACTCAGGAAGCCCTTCAGGAATTCTTGCGTGCGCTCTTCGCGCGGGGCCGAGAATACCTGCTCGGGCGGTCCCTCCTCGACGATGCGGCCCTTGTCGAAAAAGCAGACGCGGTCGGAAATCTGCTTGGCGAACTGCATCTCGTGCGTGACCAGCAGCATGGTCAGGTCATGCTCGTTCGAAAGCCGCTGGATGACATTCAGGACTTCGCCGACCAGCTCAGGATCCAGTGCCGACGTGGGTTCGTCGAACAGCATGATGTTGGGGCGCATGGCCAGGGCGCGTGCAATGGCCACGCGCTGCTGCTGGCCGCCTGAAAGCTGGCTGGGGAACTTGTCGGCCTGGTCGGACAGGCCCACGAGCTCCAGGTATTCCTCGGCGCGCTCATTGGCTTTCCGCTTGTCCAGCCCCAGCACATGCACCGGCGCTTCCGTGATATTGCGGCGGACCGTCATGTGGGGGAAGAGATTGAACTGCTGGAAGACCATGCCCATCTCCTTGCGCATGGCGCGGAGGTGGTCTTCGCCGGCGGGGGCGAGCTGCCCGTTGCGTTCTTCGTGCCACAGTGGCTTGCCGGCGACATGGATGACCCCCTCGTCGATATTTTCGAGCGTCATGAGGATGCGCAGCACCGTGGATTTGCCCGAGCCGGAGGGTCCGATGATGGTGACCTTCTCGCCTTTGGCGACGGAGAATTCGAGGGCGTCGAGCACGGTCACGTCGCCGAACTTCTTGGTGACCTTGTCGAACTGAATGATGTCGTTTGTCATCGCAGGGGAAGTCCTTGCTTGGGAAGGCGGGTGTCCAGATGGCGCACGCCGGCCGCCGCCGCCAGCGTCAGCAGCAGATACAGTCCTCCGACCATGGACAGCGGGATCAGATAATTGAAAGTGCGGTCGCCGATGATCTTGGCTACATTGAGCATCTCGAGCACGGAGACGACGGAAAGCACCGGCACGTCTTTCATGATCGACACCAGGTAGTTTCCCAGTGCCGGAATGATCCTCGGAATGGCCTGGGGCACGATGATGACACTGAAGGTGCGCAGCGCCGACAGGTCGAGGGCGTGCGCGGCTTCAGTCTGGCCATGCGCGATGGATTCGATGCCTGCGCGGTAGACTTCGGACGTATACGCGCTGTACTGGATACCCAGGGCGAGCGCGCCGGTCAGGAAGGCCGGCAGGACGATGCCGTATTCGGGCAGCACATGGTACAGAAAGAACAGCTGCACCAGTAGCGGCGTGTCGCGGATGAATTCGGTGATGAAGCGCGCCGGCCAGGACACGATGCGCAGCCGCGACGACTTCAGCCCCGCCAGAATCAGGCCCAGTATGGCGGCCACGACGAAACCCAGGACGGTTGCCTGCAGCGTGACCACCAGCCCCTTCAACAGGATGGGGAGGATGGACCAGGCGAAAACCCAGTTGTTGGCGGTGTCCCATTCTATGCCCAGCAGCATGCTCAGGACCTCCCGGCGCGCCAGCGCCCCACGGAATTTTCAAGAATCTTCATGAGCGCGGTCAATACCAGGGCCATGCCGAAGTACATGAACAGCAGAAGCGTATAGATGGTGACGCTGTCCTGGGTGAAGTTCCGGACCTGCTCGGCGCGGAAAGCCAGGTCGCCGAGGCTGATCAAGGAAACGAGGGCGGTATCCTTCAGGTTCTGTATCGCCAGATTGCCGAAGCTGGGCATCATCTCCGGAATGGCCTGTGGCAGCGAAATGCGCCAGAGTATCTGCCGCGGCGTGAAGTCCAGGGCCTTGGCGGCCTCGTGCTGCGCAGGCGGCACCGCCTGTATGGCGCCCCGCACGACTTCGGCGCCGTAGGCGCCGATGTTCAGCGCCAGCGCCAGGGTTCCCGCCAGGACGGGGGGAAGGCGCAAGTCGATTCCTATGGCCTGTCCAAGCAAGGGCAGGGCGAAGTACAGCCAGAACAGCTGAACCAGGAGCGAAGTGCCGCGGAAGACCTCGATGAAAACGATGGCCACCCCACGCACCAGCCTGTTTCCCGATACCTTGCCTATGCCGAACACGAACGCGCATACGGCGCCCAGTATCGTGGAATAGACCGTCAGCTGAATCGTGACCCATGCGCCCTCCAGCAAGGGCGGCATATAGCTTAGCCAGTTCATGAGGCGGACGCTTTATCCTGCCGCGCAGAGCTGTTCAGTCGTTTTGTTGAATGATTCCTTGGCGTCGGTGGCACTGAAGCCATGGTGCGACATGGTTTTGGCCCAACCTTCGGTTTGCTTGAACTTGGTAAGCTCGGCGTTTACGGCATCACGGAAGTCGGCGGAGTCCTGGCTGAAGGTGAAGCCGCCCCAGCTTCGAGCCGGCGTTCCGTTGATCACGGGATCCGTGAAATTCGTTGCCGCTTCCACCTTGTCACTCTTGGCGGCCAATTCGCTTACGGTCAGGCTGGTTGCCGCGTAGGCGGACGCCCGGCCGGTCGATACCGTGGAGATGGCGTCGGCATTGTTGGAGATCGTCACCATGCGGTTGGCCGGCACCCCCAGCGCCTGCAGCATCTCCAACTGGTCGGCGCCGGCCATGATGGCTACTTTCTTGTCCGACTGGGCGAAGCTTTCGTAGGTGTGGACGTCGTCGGGGTTGCCCTTGGCGACCAGCAGGCCTTCTCCATAAGAGCTGTTCGGCTCCGAGAATAGAACCTCCTTGCAGCGTTGCGGCAGGATGGCCATTTCGGCCGCGACCATATCGAAGCGATTGGCACGCAGCCCGGGAATCAGCGAGCCGAAATTGGTCGTGATCCATTCGATCTTATGTATGCCCAGTTGCTCCATGATGTGCTTGGCCACATCCGGCCCCATGCCTTTGGCCTGGCCGTCCATGTCCATATAGCCGTAAGGGATCTCGTTGGCCACGGCGATGCGTACCGTGCCGCGCTTCTTAATGTCGGCGAGGCTTGCCGCCTGAGCCTGAAAGGCGAGCACGCCTACGGCGGCAAATGCTGTCAATGTGCGCTTCAGGGTTTTCTTAAGGCGTTCGTTCATCGCGGGTCCTTTTCTTGTTGGAGGGGTCAGACCCCATGTGTGTTGGAGGGGTCAGACCCCGTACGGGGTCTGACCCCAGATCATTGCAGCGGCCGCTTTGCCGGGGTCAGACCCCGCATGGGGTCTGACCCCTTGAAATGATAACGCATATAATCATTTCAGTTCAAATCAATAGCACGCGGATTAATTCGACGAAATTTCTGATTGGCAGACAAGAAACTCTGTGCTAGGATCTACGCTTATGTACCGCGCATCCCAATTTTTCTTCTTTTATTTTTTTGCTTTTCCGAAACCGCTGGTGGAGGAAGGGAAGCGTTGTACGCAGTAAAAAAGAACCAAATTCCCAAAAAGCCGCCAGCGAAGCTAGGCGGCTTTTTTTGTACCGCTCGCTAGCTGACAAAACCAGGAGTTAAGCTGTGTCACACAATACAGACGATTTACGTATACGCGAAATCAAGGAACTCAGTCCCCCGGCCCACGTGATGCGCGAGTTTCCGTGTACGACCGCTATTTCCTCTACGGTCTATGGCGCCCGGAACGCCCTGCACCGCATATTGGAAGGCACGGACGACCGGCTGGCAGTGGTCATCGGGCCTTGCTCCATACACAACCCGGCAGCAGCCATCGATTACGCCAAGCGTCTTGTGGCCGAACGCATCCGCCACCAGGGCGAGCTCGAGATCATCATGCGCGTGTATTTCGAGAAGCCCCGCACGACAGTAGGCTGGAAAGGGCTCATCAACGACCCTGGCCTGGATGGCAGCTTCAATATCAATCAGGGGCTGCGCACCGCCCGGGAACTCCTCATCGACGTCAATGCCCTCGGCCTGCCCGCCGGATGCGAATTTCTCGATATGATCACCCCCCAATACATTGCCGACCTGGTGTCCTGGGGAGCCATCGGCGCGCGAACGACCGAAAGCCAGGTGCATCGTGAACTGGCTTCCGGTCTTTCGTGCCCGGTCGGGTTCAAGAACGGGACCGACGGCAACACGAAAATCGCCATCGACGCGATCAAGGCCGCATCGCAGCCGCACCACTTCCTTTCGGTGACCAAGGGCGGCCATTCCGCCATCGTCTCCACCGTCGGCAACAACGACTGCCACGTCATCCTGCGAGGCGGCAAAGTCCCCAACTACGATGCGGAAAACGTTGAAGCGGCATGCCAGGTGCTCATGAAGAACGGTTTGAATCCGCGCATCATGGTCGATGCCAGCCACGCCAACAGCAATAAGGATTACCGCAACCAGCCTCTCGTGCTCGACGACATTGCGGCTCAGATGGAAGCCGGCGACGAGCGGATCTTCGGTGTCATGGTGGAAAGCAACCTGGTGGGCGGCCGGCAAGATCTGGTCGAAGGTCAGCCGCTGGCTTACGGTCAGAGCATCACCGACGGCTGCATCGACTGGGACGCTTCGGTCCAGGTGCTGGAGCGTCTTGCCGAGGCCGTGCGGAAACGCCGCCAGGCATGCGCGCAATCAGCAAATGCCCTGATCGGCAGCCACGCCTAAAAAACAGTAGTATCGGGATAGCGACATCATCATGGAAGTCAAGGAGTCTGAAAGCATGAACGCGCCAGCCAACACGCCGCATTTGCGCCGGGAAATCCCGGCCGGATTCCTGGACGCCTTGAAAAGCCGCTTCGGCGATCGGTTTTCCACGGCGCAATCCGTGTGCGAGCATCACGGCCGCGACGAGTCTCCTTATCCCGCCATGTTGCCGCACGGCGTGGTGTTCGCGCTCTCCACCGACGAGGTGGCGTGGGTGGCGCGTCATTGCCACGATCACAAGGTGCCGCTCATCCCTTACGGCGCGGGATCCTCGCTTGAAGGGCACATACTGGCCATACAGGGCGGCATCAGCCTGGATCTGTCGGGCATGAATCAGGTGCTGGCGGTGCATCCGGAAGACTTCACCGTTACCGTCCAGGCGGGCGTGACGCGCAAGCAGCTCAACGAAGAGATCCGCGATACCGGCCTGTTTTTTCCCATCGATCCGGGCGCCGACGCCAGCCTTGGCGGCATGGCCGCCACGCGGGCATCCGGCACCAACGCCGTGCGCTATGGCACCATGCGCGAAAACGTCATGTCGCTGAAAGTGGTCACCGCCGACGGCCGCGTGATAGAAACCGCCAACCGGGCCAGGAAGTCCTCGGCGGGCTACGACCTGACCCGAATTTTCGTCGGCAGCGAAGGCACGCTGGGCATCATCACCGAGGTCACGGTACGCCTGTACCCTCAGCCTGAAGCCGTCTCCGCGGCCATATGCAATTTCCCCACTCTCGACGCTGCCGTCCAGAGCGTGATCGAAATCATCCAGATGGGCGTTCCCATTGCGCGCGTCGAGTTCATGGATACCGCGGCGGTCAAGGCCACCAACGCCTACAGCAAGCTGAGCCTCAAGGAATCCCCGCTGCTGCTGTTCGAATTCCACGGAAGCCCGTCGGGCGTCAAGGAACAGGCGGAAGTCGTCCAGGACATCACGCGCGGCAACGGCGGCATGGATTTCGAATGGGCCGAGCAGCCCGAAGACCGCAGCCGGCTCTGGACGGCGCGCCACAACGCCTATTTTGCCGGCTTGCAGTTGCGTCCGGGTTGCCGGTCCAGCACCACCGATGTATGCGTGCCCATTTCCAGGCTGGCCGAGTGCGTGGGCGAAACCGCGGCCGAGCTGGACCAGGCCCGCTTCCCCTATACCATAGTGGGCCATGTCGGCGACGGCAATTTTCATGTGCTGATGCTGCTCGATCCCGACGACCCCACCGAATGGGAAGAATCCGAGCAATTGAATCGCCGGCTGGTAGAGCGGGCGATTCGCATGGAAGGAACCTGCACAGGCGAGCATGGAGTCGGGCTGCACAAAATGGAATTCATGGTGGCAGAGCATGGCCGGGACGCGCTCGACCTCATGGCCGCGCTCAAGCAAGCCTTCGACCCGCACAATATTCTCAATCCCGGCAAGATCATTCCCCCGGCTTGACGGCCTGGACTGACGTAGAACACAAAACGATACCAAGAACCAAAGAGAGACAATGAACCAATCCCTGTTGAGTCCAGCGCCGGAAACGGCGCCGGATTTTGCCGGACTGATCGCCAGGCTGGCCGACAGCGTGCCCAGGCACTGCATCCTGTCCAAGGTCGAGGACACTCGCCCTTACGAATGCGACGGCTTGTCCTTGTATCGCGCGTTGCCGCCGGTGGTCATCCTGCCCGAAAACGAAGCGCAGGTCGTCGCCGTATTGCGCGAGTGCAAGGCATTGAATATTCCCATCGTGGCGCGCGGCGCCGGCACGGGGCTGTCAGGCGGCGCCATGCCGCATGCGCAAGGCGTCCTGCTGGGCATGGCCAAACTCAACCGCATCAAGAACATCGACCAGGAGACGGCTACCGCCGTGGTGGAGCCTGGCGTGCGCAACCTGGCGATTTCCGACGCGGCCGCGCCCTACGGCCTGTACTATGCGCCCGACCCCTCCAGCCAGATCGCCTGTACCATCGGCGGCAATATCGCCGAGAATTCCGGGGGCGTGCATTGCCTGAAGTACGGGCTTACTGTCCACAACGTGCTGCGGGTGCGCGTCGTCACCATAGACGGCGACATTGTCGAGCTGGGCTCCGAAGCGCCCGACAGCCCGGGGCTGGATCTCCTTGCCGCGTTCATCGGCTCCGAGGGCATGCTGGGCATCGTGACCGAAATCACGGTAAAACTGATACCCAAGCCTTCCTGCGCGCGGGTGATCATGGCCAGCTTCGGCAGCGTCGAATCCGCCAGCCTGGCGGTCACCAATGTCATCGCGGCGGGCATCATACCGGCGGGACTCGAAATGATGGACCAGCGGGCGGTGCACATGGTCGAGCCATTCGTCAATGCGGGGTACGACCTGGACGCGCAAGCCATCCTGCTGTGCGAATCGGATGGCACGGAAGAAGAGGTCGAGGACGAAATCGCGCGCATGCAGGCGGTGTTCCAAGGCGCCGGCGCCACACGCCTGCAGGTCTCCGCTACGGAAGCGGAGCGCCTGGTCTTCTGGGCGGGGCGCAAGAACGCATTCCCCGCGGCCGGCCGCATCTCGCCGGACTACTACTGCATGGACGGGACCATTCCGCGCCGCCATCTCGGCCGCGTCCTGGGTGCGATAGAGCAAATGGAAGACGAGTTCCGCCTGCGCTGCGCCAACGTATTCCATGCCGGCGACGGCAATCTGCATCCGCTCATTCTCTTTGACTCCAACTCGGCCGACGAGGTCGAGCGCGCCGAGAAATTCGGCGCCGCCATCCTCGAACTGTGCGTGCAGGTCGGGGGCACGATTACCGGCGAGCATGGCGTCGGCATGGAAAAAATCAATCAGATGTGCGTGCAGTACACGCGTGAGGAACTCGACTATTTTCTGGCTTTCAAAAGAGCCTTCGATCCTTATGGGCTGCTCAATCCCGAGAAGGTCATACCCACTCTGGCGCGCTGCGCCGAGTACGGGAAAATGCACGTCCATGGCGGAGACATCCGCTTTCCCGAATTGCCGCGTTTCTAAGAGGCCCGCATGGATTTCGTATTGACCGAACTCTGTCAGCAAGTCATGACGGCCCGAGGCGCCGAGCGACCGCTGCATATACGCGGCGGGGGTACCAAGCGCTTTTATGGCGAGCCGGTGGACCAGGAAAGCGTGCACGACACGGCCGTGCTCGACCTGTCCGGCTACCAGGGCGTGGTGAACTACCAGCCCTCCGAACTCGTGATCACGGCCAGGGCGGGCACGCTGCTGAGCGAAGTAGAGGCCTTGCTGGCCGAGCAGGACCAGATGCTGGCATTCGAGCCTCCCCGGTTCGGCGGCGCTTCCACCATAGGCGGCTGTATCGCGAGCGGCCTGTCGGGGCCGCGGCGCATGGCGGCGGGCAGCGCCCGCGATTTCGTGCTGGGCGCAAAGCTGCTGGACTCCTCGGGCTCGGTGCTGGCATTTGGCGGCGAAGTCATGAAGAATGTCGCGGGATACGATATCTCGCGCCTGCTTGCGGGCTCCTTGGGCATATTGGGGCCCATGGTCGAGGTCTCCGTGAAAGTTGCGCCCCGTCCATTCGAGGAAGCCACCGTGGTCCTGGAACTGACCCAGGCCGCCGCGCTGGATCGCTTCTCGCAATGGCGCGGGCTGCCCATGCCGATCAGCGCCACCGCGTGGCACGCCGAAGAATCCGGGCCGCAGGGCCGTCTTTACGTCAGGGTTTCAGGCAGCGGACCGGCGATCGCGAATGGCGTAAAAAGAATAGGGGGCGAGGCCATGGATCCCGCCGCAGCATTTTCTTTCTGGGAAAGCGTCCGCGATCACACCCACCCCTTTTTTGCCGCGCGTCCCCTGTGGCGCGTGGCCTTGCCGTCGAATGCCGGCGCCCTGGATTACCCCCAGACTTTTGTGGAATGGAACGGCGGCCTGCGCTGGATCGCCGGGGTAAGCGACGCGCCGGAACTGCGATCCATAGCGAGCCGGCTTGGCGGGCATGCCACCTTGTTCCGGCACGGCCCCGGCAAGCCCGACGTACCCGTGTTCCATCCCTTGTCGCCGGGACTCAGCAATATCAATCGGCGGCTCAAGCAAGAGCTGGATCCCACGGGCATCTTCAATCCAAATCGCATGTTTCCAGACTTTTAAGAGACCACTGTGCAAACCAAACTCGCATCTTGGGCTCGTGACAGCGAGCTGGGCACGGAAGCCGATGAAATCCTGCGGCGTTGCGTCCATTGCGGATTCTGTCTCGCGACCTGCCCGACCTATCAGGTGCTGGGCGATGAGCGCGACAGCCCCCGCGGCCGCATCTACCTGATCAAGCAGGTGCTGGAGGGCGTCGAACCGACGCGCGCGACGCAGGAGCATCTGGATCGCTGCCTGACTTGCCGGAATTGCGAAACGACCTGTCCGTCGGGCGTCCAGTATGGCGCCCTGGTCGACATCGGGCGCAAGATCGTCGACGAAAGAGTCGAAAGGCCCATGTCGCAGAAACTGCAGCGCGCCGGCCTGCGCCGCATGCTGAATTCACCGCTGTTCGGACCCGCATACAGCCTGGGACGCATGCTCCGTCCTTTCCTTCCCGAAACGCTCCGGAACAAGCTGCCTGCGCCTCGCGCGGCCGACGCGTTGCCCGCGGACGTGGAACGCCATGATCGCCAGGTGCTGATGCTGGCCGGTTGCGTGCAGCCGTCCATGATGCCCTCGATCGACGCCGCCACCATACGGGTGCTGGATGCCGTGGGCATCGGCACGCGGGTCGTACCGGGCTCCGGTTGCTGCGGCGCCATCAACTTTCACCTCGATGCGCAGGAAGACGCCCTGCGGCAGATGCGTGCCAACATCGATGCCTGGCTGCCTTTGATCGATAGCGGAAAGGTCGAGGCCATCGTCATGAATGCGTCGGGTTGCGGCGCAATGGTCAAGGAATACGCCCATCACCTGCGGCACGATCCCGACTATGTGGCCAAGGCCTTGCGGGTCGTGGACAAGGTGCGCGATATCGCAGAGATCCTTGCGCCGCATGCCGGGCTGCTCAAGCATCGCCTGAAAGGCCTGCCTGACAGGCCGGTCTTCCATCCTCCATGCACCTTGCAGCACTGGCAGGGCTTGCGGGGCGTCAGCGAAGGCCTGCTGACGGAACTGGGTTTCGCGCTCCAGCCCTTCAACGAGTCGCATCTGTGCTGCGGGTCCGCGGGCACCTACTCGGTCACGCAGCCGGCGCTATCCCTTACGCTGCGGGACCGCAAGCTGCAAGCCATCGCGCCGACGCAAACCGATTGCATCGTTTCGTCAAATATCGGCTGCATCACGCATCTGCAAAATGGCACGCCCACTCCCGTGCGCCACTGGATCGAAGTCGTCGACAAGGCCTTGAGCTGATTCGCGACCAGTCGTTCCAAGGTTCTTTGGACGAAGACGGCTAAAATACCGATATGGCTAACATATCTGGAAAGAAGGGGCGTGTCGTCATTGGCATGTCGGGTGGCGTCGATTCGTCGGTGGCCGCGTGGTTATTGAAGGAACAGGGCTACGAGGTCCTTGGCTTGTTCATGAAGAACTGGGAGGACGACGACGATTCCGAGTACTGCTCCACCCGCCAGGATTGGCTCGATGCCGCCAGTGTCGCCGACGTGATCGGCGTCGATATCGAAGCCGTGAACTTCGCAGCCGAATACAAGGACCGCGTCTTCGCGGATTTCCTGCGCGAATACTCGGCCGGCCGCACGCCCAACCCGGATGTCCTGTGCAACGCGGAAATCAAATTCAAGGCATTCCTGGATCATGCCATGTCCTTGGGGGCGGACTTGATCGCCACCGGCCACTACGCCCGGCGCCGGACCATGGATGTGGCCGGGGCGCCTCAGCACCAGTTGCTCAAAGCCATCGACCACACCAAGGATCAAAGCTATTTCCTCCATCGCCTGAATCAGGACCAGCTTGCCCGGACCTTGTTTCCCCTGGGCGAAATCCCCAAGACCGAAGTGAGGCGCATCGCCAGGTCGCTTCAGTTGCCCAATGCCGCCAAAAAGGACTCCACAGGCATCTGCTTCATTGGCGAACGTCCCTTTCGCGACTTCCTGAATCGTTATCTTCCAACCAGCCCGGGGCCGATCAAGACGCCTGAAGGCCAGGTGGTGGGTACGCACCAGGGCTTGTCTTTCTACACGCTGGGACAGCGCAAGGGGCTGGGCATCGGAGGCGTAAAAGGGCGCCAGCGGAGCGACGGCACCGCCGATGCCTGGTACACCGCCCGGAAAGACCTCGAACACAATACCTTGTATGTCGTCCAAGGGCATGACCATCCCTGGCTGCTGTCCAGTGAATTGAAAGCCCAGGACGCCAGCTGGATTTCCGGCAGCGCGCCTCCGCCCGGCGCCTACGCAGCGAAGACGCGGTATCGGCAGACGGATTCGCCATGTCGCCTGGATCCCGTTTCTGCCGAGACATTCGGCTTGTCATTTTCGCAAGCGCAGTGGGCCGTCACGCCCGGCCAGTCCGCAGTGCTGTACGACGGCGATATCTGCCTCGGAGGCGGTATCATCACGTAGCGCTCGACGCGGCGCGAATCACCGGTTTCCCTTACTCAATCTAAGCAGGACGATATGGATCCAGTTTTCATCTTATATTTGGTCGGCCTTGGCGCCGTGGTCGGTTTCGCGGCCGGCCTGCTCGGCATCGGGGGCGGCATGATGCTGGTTCCGTTTCTGACCATGCTGTTTCCGCTGTACGGCGTACCCAAGGACCTGGTGGTGCACGCCGCCATCGCCACCTCCATGGCCACCATCGTCTTCACTTCGGTATCCAGCATGCGCGCCCATCATGCGAAGCGGGCGATATTGTGGGATATCGTCACCGTGATGGCGCCCGGCATGATCGTGGGCGGGCTGCTTTCTGGAGGCGCTGTTTTCTCCTACCTGAGTGGTGCGGGGCTCTCCTTGATCTTCGGGCTGTTCGTCATGTACTCAGGAATCAAAATGCTCTCGGGCAAACCGCCTGCCCAGTCGCGCACCATGCCCGGCAAGGCCGTCACAGCAGGGGTAGGGGTGGGCATCGGCTTCGCATCGGGGCTGCTGGGCGCGGGGGGCGGTTTCCTGTCGGTGCCGTTCATGACGCGCAGCAACGTCAAGGTGCACAACGCGGTCGCGACATCCGCCGCCCTGGGTTTTTTCATTGCCGTCGCCAACAGCGTGGGTTACATTTATTCCGGCTTCAAAGAGGTGCAAGGGCAGGACGGCATGCTGGGCTATATATATTGGCCCGCATTGTTGGTGCTTTCCGCCATGAGCGTGCTGACCGCTCCGTTTGGCGCACGATGCGCGCACAGCCTTCCGGTCGCGACGCTGAAGCGGGTGTTCGCCTGCCTGCTGTTCGCACTGGCTTGCTACATGCTCTACGAAGCGTATCTCGGGTATACCGCGTAGGGCCACAGCAAACCAGGGGTCAGACCCCGTACGGGGTCTGACCCCTCCGTCTACAAGTAAGGGGTCTGACCCCTCCGCCTACAACCTAGGGCCTTTTAGCGTTAACAGGCCCTGCCTAGGAAGAATGCCACATGGACGAGACCTATCACCCGCGGGCGCCGGCATGGGAGGTTGAACAATGGTTCAACACCGACCAGGCGCCGACTCTGGATTCCCTGCGGGGCAAGGTGATCGTCCTGGAGGCTTTCCAGATGCTTTGTCCCGGCTGTGTCACGCACGGCCTGCCGCAGGCCCAAAGGGTGCGCCAGACATTCCCGTCATCGAAGCTGGCGGTCATTGGCTTGCACACCGTGTTCGAGCACCATGCCGCCATGACGCCGACTTCTCTGCAAGCCTTTCTACACGAATACCGGATCACTTTCCCGGTCGGCGTCGACATGCCCGGCGGCCGGGACGGCTTGCCGCGCACCATGCGCGCATACGGAATGCAAGGCACACCCACGCTGATACTCATCGATGCAAAGGGCCGCCTCAGGCAGCATCATTTCGGCCAGGTCGCCGACCTGGCCTTGGGCGCTGAAATCGCTGAACTGTTGATCGAGGCCGCATAAGAAGACCTCGCCGTGGCGAGGTCTTGCTTGCCTGGAAGGCATCCGGCGAGGGCGCTCAGGGTCTTGGCGGTGCTGTGGTCACGAACGACGGACGCGTCTGGAGCTTTTCATCGAGCCTTTGGAGATTGCCGTACTGGGAGCGCCAATTCAATTCCGGGAAACGCAGGTCCAGATACCCCAGGGCGCAGCCGACGGCGACGTCGGCCAGGCCAAAATTGATGCCCATGCAAAAAGCCTGTTCGCCCAGGCTGTCATTCATCGACTCAAGGGCAACGGTGATTTTCTTGTGCTGGCGGTCTACCCATTGCTGGCTGCGCGATTCGGGCGCGCGGCGGTGGTTCTCGATGAAAATGCTTGTGGCGGCATCCAGGATACCGTCCGCGATGGCTTCCCAGCATTTGGTTGCGGCGCGGTCGCGACCTGTTTGCGGTATCAGGCGACCTACGGGGGAAAGCGTGTCGAGGTATTCGACGATGACGCGGGAATCGAACAAGCTGCCATTGTCGTCCATGAGCAGACAGGGCACTTTTCCGAGTGGGTTATGGAGTTGGATTTGAGTATCTTCGGCCCACACATCCTCGAGTATGAATTCGTAATCGAGCTTTTTTTCGGCCATGACGACACGCACTTTGCGGACGTATGGACTGGTGAGCGAACCAATAAGTTTCATGGCAAAGGTCAGAAGTTACAGGCAAAAAAAGTATAGCAGGAACGTTACTCATATTAGCCGTGAAACGCCCTTGATAGGCTGTGCGGCCGGGACGGCGAAGGTAATGTGTCGTTTATATGCTTATGAATTTTTAAACGTGTGACTTTTCAGTCGAATTGGGGTAGGGGCCTGCGGCCGTCCAAAGGCCAAATGCTAAAATGCTCTGTTGACCAACATTCGCGTGAACTCAAGATGCAAATTGCCGACCAGCTTAGCCAATTGAACGCCCTTTCCCCTTTGGACGGCCGTTACGCCGCCAAAGGAAAGGTCCTTCGTCAATCCTTGTCGGAGGCCGCATTCATGGCGCACCGAGTCGAAGTCGAGGTCGCGTGGCTGCTTGGGCTTGCCGAAGCGGGCCTGCCTGAACTGCCTTCTTTTTCCGAAGCGTCCAAGGCCTTGCTTAAGTCGCTGGTGGCCGAGTTCTCCGAGGATGACGCCGCGCGCATCAAGGAAATCGAAAAAACGACCAATCACGACGTCAAGGCCGTCGAGTATTGGCTCAAAGAACGCGTGGCCGGCAATGAGCAACTGGCTGCGGCGGCCGAGTTCATCCATTTCGCCTGCACATCCGAAGACATCAACAATACCTCGCATGCGCTGATGCTCGGTCGCGCGCGCTCCGACTTCATCGTGCCGCGCCTGACGGAATTGTGCGATAACCTGAAGGGCTTGGCGCGCCAGTTTGCCGACCAGCCCATGCTCTCGCGCACCCACGGTCAGCCGGCCAGCCCCACCACGCTGGGCAAAGAGTTTGCCAATGTCGCCGCACGCCTGGAGCGCGCCATCGATGCGGTGCAGGCCGTGCAGCCGCTGGCAAAAATGAACGGTGCGACAGGCAACTACAACGCGCACTTGGCCGCCTATCCCGAGATCGACTGGCCGGCGTTCAGCAAAGGTGTGCTGAACGGCCTCGGACTGGAACAGAACCCATACTCCATACAGATCGAACCGCATGACTGGATGGCGGCGCTGTTCGATGCCGTGGCTCGGGCCAACACCATCATCCTGGACCTCAATCGCGATATCTGGGGCTATGTCTCGCTGGGCTATTTCAAGCAGCGCCTGAAAGAAGGAGAGGTCGGCTCGTCCACCATGCCTCATAAGGTCAATCCCATCGATTTTGAAAACTCGGAAGGCAATCTTGGACTCGCCAACGCGATGCTGCGCCACCTTTCCGAGAAGCTGCCGGTGTCCCGCTGGCAACGCGACCTTACCGACTCGACGGTATTGCGCAACCTGGGCGTGGCATTCGGCTATTGCGCCGTGGCCTATGACGCCTGCTTGCGCGGACTGGGCAAGCTCGAACTGAACGCCGCAGCCATCGAAGCCGACATCGACAATTGCTGGGAAGTGCTGGCCGAACCCGTGCAAACGGTAATGCGCCGTTATGGACTGCCACAGCCTTACGAGCAGCTCAAGGCCTTGACCCGCGGCAAAGGCATCAATCGCGAAGGCCTGGCGGAATTCATCGCCGGCCTGGACCTGCCCGCCGAGCCGAAGCAGCGGCTACAGGCCATGACCCCCCGCAGCTATGTGGGCCTTGCCGCCGAGCTGGCGAAGAAAATTTAAGAGGCAGGGGAGGCAGGGGTCAGACCCCGCACGGGGTCTGACCCCCCTTCATTTTCGGAGTCTGGTCCGCGCTTCGTACCCCGCTTGCAATAAAGCAAGTTTTCGCGGTAGAATTTCGTTCTTCGCAGCACACGGGGGCTGTTAGCTCAGTTGGTAGAGCAGCGGACTCTTAATCCGTAGGTCGGGCGTTCGAGCCGCCCACAGCCCACCAGTTTTCCCCTAGCGAATCAAGCACTTAACGCCACCCTGTACGGTGGCGTTTTTGCTTCTGGGGCATTCGTTGCGCGCGACTGGGAGGGTGCGCAGGATGATGGCGGCCATCACGTGGCCTACAGTCCGGAGGCCAGCGGCGCAGCCGGGAGATTTCGTTTAGCGCGGCCTTGTGGTCAGCTTCGGTTCCCGGCTTATTGCGGGAAGCGTTCGTGCAGTTGTCGCCAGTCTTCAGGCAAATGGGCAGTCTCTGGATCAGTCGATGGATGCGATCGACGCCTTCAGCGGCTTGATGGTGACGAATGCAGCGAGCATTGGTGGCGCCGCGGCCGGCCGTCATCGCCGAGCCGAGGGCAAGGGGATATGTAAGGAAGGGCGGTTACGACTCAATGCTGATCAGGCATTCAGAACGATCCAGGCCAGCTCATGCTGGCAAACTTCAACGGCAGCTTCTTGCGTTGAACTGAGCCAGTCAGCCCGAAGATATGGATGTGCCCGGCTGGCGACTGCACCCATTGCGTGGTGCCGACTTACAAAGGCATTGGTCGGGGTGGGTCAACGGCAATTGGCGTCTGACCTTTGCTTTCGAAGGGCAGGACGCCGTCTTGGTGGACTACCAGGACTACCACTAGGAGCATGACTATGCAATGCACAATCCCCCGCACCCGGGCAGTATCCTGTAGGAGGATGTCCTGCCGGAGCTTGGCCTCACCGTGACGCAGGCCGCGGAGCAACTGGGCGTGTCGCGTGTCCAGTTCTCGCGCTTCATTAACGGCCGCTCAGGCGTGACGCCCGATCTGGCCATTCGTCTGTCCAAATGGATCCCGGCGCCTACCGCTATCATGTGGCTGCAGATGCAGGCCGACTATGATCTGTGGCAGGCCGAACATTCGGGGCGGAAGCTCGAGGTTAAGCCGGCGCATGTGCCAGCATAGGCAAGCAAAAGAAAACCCGCTAGATAAAGGCCGCTTAATCAAGCGGCCTTTTCCTTCTCTGTCTCTTACCGAGACCAAAACGTCAACTGGACCTGCAAGGCCCCCTCCTTGAAGGGGCCCAAGCCAGTCATGTGCGGTTAGCTTGAACCGACGGCTACTTTCCTGGATTATGTTGTCCGGGCTTTTGCCCGGATTGGCCTTGACCGGGCTTTTGCTGCCCGCTTTGCTGCTGACTAGACTTGTTCTGGTCTTGTTGTCCCGGAGCGTGTTGCTTCCCTGGTTGGTTGGGCTGGTTTTGAGGCATGGTTGACTCCTAGCGTCCCATTATCCCGGGTTGCTCTAAGAGCTGCCAGCGGGGTATGGCAATACGCTTGAGCATACGGCGTGCCTGATGGGGTAGGCGCGAAGGCCTGCTCTATCGGGCGGGAATAATCGTGAGTTTGCCGGAGCGGTGTGCCCCTCTTAGTCTGAATTCAGCATGCGGGCCTCGCCAGAGCATAGCGTCAAACCGATGCCAAGGCGTCCGTCTTCGCGTAAAAGCAGGTGGCAGCAATCGGCTTTCACATCGACGGTAACCCGGCCATTATTATCCTGGCCGGCGCCAGAGGGCATCTGGAACACGATGTGTTCATGCCATGTCACTTTGACCGTCGCAGCGTCGGCACCGTGTGAAATGACATCCTTGATTTTTATATCAAGCGAATAGTCGGCAATGCTATTTTTACCTGCCAGTGTGCCAAAGAGCCCGCCTAGTTGCAATATGTCGTCCTTCTCCAGCGTCACGGCCACGCTGCCTGCATGGGCGCCGTCTTTTTGAATACGGATATCGGCCTGGAAGGCGGCCCCATCGGCTATATTGGTCTTCGTCCAATCTAACATTCGTTGCGGGTCGTAGGCTCGCATCAAATCTTTAGCCTCTTCGCAGATCCCATGTAAATATCTACGGATGTCCTCTTTCGCCAAGCCCGGCGTTGCGCTGTCCATGCCATCCTCCTTGAGTGCTTTGGCATAAAGTCATCGTTTATTCTAGGACGCTGATGAAGCCGCTTCCGCCACGCTTGGTTTCAGAAGCTTACCGAAACCGACTGGATGGCATCTGTGACAGGCTCAATGGATTGAATCTACGGCTGGCGCTTGGCGCATCAGAACCGGTGCCGGCGCCAACCTGTCGATCACCCGGCACTGTGCGACCGCATTCTTTTTTCCTCTCCAGAACACCAGTACACCAATGACGATCACCACCCAGAAGATCGAGCCCTCGCCGGACCCCATCAGGCCTGCGATTAGCTCCATGGCTCCCTGGCTGCAGTTGCCATCTGTCGCGCCCATTGCACACCCAAGGGCTGCCAGATAAAAGCCAATGGCTATTGAACCAGCTACAAGGTTGGCGCCTATAATCATCAAGAGCGCTCCAAGTCTGCGCATGCTCGCCTCCGGGCAGGACTCTCTTGCACAAGTCCAGCCAGTTGCGTGCCCATCACTGCATCGAAGGTTTGGCCAAGCTGTTCCGACCAGTATATCCGGAGCCATGGCTGCGCCTTCATTGCATGGCGACTCTTTGGCCAGGGCCCCCCAAACCCGCGGATTCATTACAGTTCGATGAAGTAACCAACGTTTATCCCTAGAGTTATCCACATATTCAGTGGACAACTGCAGATCCGTAAGGCCGGCGCAGCAGTCTGCAATTCCGCCTGCAGGCACTACACCTGGAAACTTTGCATGCCGGCTTCCAGTTATGCCGATTCGTTGCGCAGTGAACTCGCCATGGCGGTGTTGTCGCGCACCGTGCGGCCGTTGTCTCGTCACGGATTTGCTCCACGTCCGAAGTTCTCGGCGATGAGCCTGCTGACATCCCCTCCTAGGTGACTAAAAGTAGCCAAATTTTTTATTGAGTGATTTCAGTTGGCTGAATGCCGCCCATCTGTACAATTTCTTGAGGAACTCGCCAAATATGGCGACCCGTTTCTAAAAATTGAAAGGAGCGAATATGCGATCCATTCTTTTGTGGCTGCTGGGTGTTCCAATTCCGATCATTATCTTGCTGGCATTGTTTTGGCATTGAGTTTCTGGCGTGTGAATTGTGGCTAACCATTAAAAGGACATGTCATGCAAAGAACCGAATCCGCTCCAGGGTATGTACAAAATCCAAGTGTCTTAAGCGAGTCCACACGTTCGGCAGTGTCATGGGGGGCTGTCATAGCAGGCGCTGTCATAGGCGCTGCGTTGACAGCGACCTTGATCACAGGAGGTGCCGGCCTGGGCTTCCTGGCCGCGTCGCCATGGCGCAATGATGGTGCGTCGGGCACCACGATCGCAGTCGGAACTGTGGTCTGGCTGTTCGTGACCCAGATCGTGGCCTACGGAATTGCCGGCTACGTGGCGGGTCGGTTAAGGACGAAATGGCCGGACGCAAGGCGTGATGAAGTCTATTTCAGAGACACGGCGCATGGCTTTCTCGTCTGGGCATTAAGCTCCGTAGTGGGCCTGGCTTTACTGGGTTCCACGGCGGCTTCCGTGGTTTCGGGTACGGCGAAAGCCGGCGCCTCCATGGCCGGAGCAGGGACGGCTGCGGTTGCCGTCGCGGCGGGGCAAGCGGGCGACAGCGATGGTTTCTCCATCGACTACTTTGCTGATGCATTGCTGCGCCGTACAGATCCCGATTCGACCGATAATCAATCCGATGTACGCGGGGAAGTCACCCGGATGCTTGGCAGAAGTCTTGCGCAGGGTGAATTGTCCGACGAAGACCAGGCCTATTTGGTCAAGGTCATTTCCCAGCGTGCGGGCGTCAGCGAATCGGAAGCGCAGGCGCGACTGACGCAAGTCAGGAAGGCTGCAGACGAAGTGGAAATAAAGGCGCGAGAAGTAGCGGATGAGGCTCGCAAAGCGGCGGCTACCTTTTTCCTATGGGCCTTCGCCTCGCTTTTGCTGGGCGCATTCGTCGCGAGCTTTGCAGCCACGTTCGGTGGCAGGGCCAGGGATTTATAGCTTCAAGCCCCGATCCTCCTTCGGAAAGAGGGCGGATGATTCTTTGACCACTGAACCGCAGGTCCGCGTATTTATTACAGTTTCTTGAAGTGCCCACGGGTTATCCCTCGGCTTATTCACATTTTGTGGGGATAAGTTCTACGAGCAGCTTAGAGCGTTCATATGTATACCCATATTCAGATAGGAGCAAGAGACTGGCCACGCCTCATCGACTTCTATGACCATGTACTGGAGCCGCTCGGCTTGCACAGAATCAACAACCGGGAATCCGCCGGGCCGGCCGGCGTCATCTGGCGTGTGCCGGAAAGACGCTGGCCGTCGTTCGTGGTGGCGCCACCGTTCAATGGCCTGCCTGCAAACTGGGGCAATGGCTGTCAGGTCAGCTTCGAAGCGCCTGCGAGGGAAATCGTTGACGCATGCTGGCGATTTGCCTTGAAATACGGCGGCCAGGACGAGGGCGCGCCCGGGTTGCGGCCGAGATATGCGCCCGACTTCTATGCGGCCTATTGCCGCGACCCCGAAGGCAATAAGCTTGCCTTCGTCTGCGCGGTGCCAGACGAAGCTGTCGTTTCTTGATGCTTCTTTTTCGCTTCTTGCAGAACAAAAACGCTTGTATTGTGTGATACCGTGTCTGTGCCGGCATCCCTGCGCACGATGGCAGCCTGCAGAACGATTACGGCCCAGAAGGAGCGATTATGGATGCAGATGCATTGATGCTTGCCCGGATTCAATTCGGATTCACGATTTCCTTCCATATCATTTTTCCGGCCATCACCATCGGCTTGGCAAGCTATTTGTTTGTGCTCGAGGCCTGCTGGCTCAAGACGGGCAAGTCCGTTTATCGCGACCTGTATGCCTATTGGCTCAAGATCTTCGCCGTCAACTTCGCCATGGGGGTGGTATCGGGCCTGGTCATGGCTTATCAGTTCGGCACGAACTGGAGCTATTTTTCTCAGTTTGCCGGCGGCATCACAGGGCCGCTGCTCGCCTATGAAGTATTGACGGCATTTTTCCTCGAGGCCGGCTTTCTGGGCGTCATGCTTTTTGGCCTGAAAAGAGTCGGTCCGGGCCTGCATCTGTTTGCCACGTTCATGGTCGCCTTGGGCACGCTGATTTCGGCAACATGGATACTCGCGTCCAATAGCTGGATGCAGACGCCGGCGGGCTTCGAGATCATCGATGGACGCGCCGTCCCGGTCGATTGGGTCGCCGTCATCTTCAATCCTTCTTTCCCATACCGGCTGGTCCACATGAGCATGGCGGCGTTTCTTGCGACGGCGCTCATGGTCGCCGCGGCGGCAGGCTGGCATCTGCTCCGTGGCAACGATAACCGGGCGGTGCGCAAAATGATGTCCATGGCGATGTGGATGCTGTTGTTTGCGGCGCCCACGCAGTTGCTCATAGGCGACTTGCACGGACTCAATACGCTGCAGCATCAGCCGGCGAAACTCGCGGCCATTGAAGGCCATTGGGAAAACGAGCCTGGCAGGGCGGTTCCCTTTACCTTGATAGGGTGGCCGGACATGCAGGAGGAAAAAAACCACTTCGCGCTGGAGATTCCGCATGTGGGAAGCCTGCTGCTCACCCACAGCTGGGATGGGCAGTTTCCGGGCTTGAAGGAATTCGCGCCGGAAGACCGTCCAAACGCCACCGTGGTGTTCTGGACTTTCCGGCTGATGGTCGGATTGGGCTTGCTGATGATTGCGCTCGCTGCCTGGGGCGCATGGGCGCGATGGCGCGGCCGCCTGTTTGCTTCCCGTGCGCTGTGGCGCTTTGCGTTATACATGGGGCCTTCAGGCCTGGTTGCCATACTGGCAGGCTGGGTGACCACGGAAGTTGGGCGGCAGCCATGGATCGTGTATGGCGTCATGCGCACCGCCGACGGCGTGAGTCCGCACGGCGCGACCGAGCTCGCAGTCACCCTGGCACTGTTCATTGTCGTATATTTCGTCTTGTTCGGCGCGGGCACCGCCTACGTGCTGCAGCTCATAGGCAGGGGGCCGGTGCCTCAGGTCGAGGACACGCCGGAAGGCGGGCCGGGCGAGCACCGCACGCCCAGCCGTCCGCTGTCCGCGGCCGACGATACTGCGGCTGCGCTACCGAAGCAGGGGTGACATCATGGGTATCGACCTGGCCCTGTTGTGGGCAATCATCATTCTCTTTGGCGTCATGATGTACGTGGTCATGGACGGCTTCGACCTGGGGATCGGCGTCCTGTATCTTTTCGTGCCGGACAAAGACGACCGCGATGTCATGATGAACACTGTGGCCCCCGTCTGGGACGGCAACGAGACCTGGCTGGTACTGGGCGGGGCGGGTCTGCTGGCCGCTTTTCCCTTGGCTTATGCTGTGATCCTCAGTGCCTTCATGCTGCCCTTGGTCTTCATGCTGCTTGGATTGATTTTTCGGGGTGTTGCCTTCGAGTTCCGGTACAAGGCCAGCGCGTCCCGCAGGCACTTCTGGGACAAGGCCTTCATTGCCGGTTCGATCACCGCGACATTCTTCCAGGGAGTAACGCTGGGCGCCTACATCGACGGCATACCGATCGCAAACGGCGCCTACGCGGGCGGCCCCCTGGACTGGCTGCGTCCCTTTCCTGTCTTTACGGGATTCGGCCTGGTCGTGGCTTATACCTTGCTGGGCTGCACGTGGCTCGTCTTCAAGACCGAGGGACGCTTGCAGCGACGCATGGTGCAATTGGCCCGCCCGCTGACCTTGGGGCTGCTCGTCGTGATCATCGTGCTCAGCTTGTGGACCCCCATGGCGCATCCGCACATTGCCGATCGCTGGTTCAGCATGCCGAACCTCTTGTGGTTCGCACCGGTGCCGGTGCTGGTCGCCCTGACAGCTTACGCCTTGCTTCGTTCGTTGCGCGACGATCCCCACGGTGGTCCTTTCGTGCTCACGCTCATCCTGGTTTTTCTTGGGTACAGCGGGTTGGGCATCAGCCTGTGGCCCTATGTGATTCCGCCGGACGTCAGCATATGGGATGCATCGGGCCCCGCGCAAAGCCAAGGCTTCACGCTGGTGGGCGCTTTGCTGATCATACCGATGATCCTCATGTACACCGCATGGTCTTACTATGTATTCCGTGGCAAGGTGAAATCGGGGGAGGGCTACCATTGATGCACAAGCCCACCAAGTCCCCTCGGGGAAAGAACGGATGGCCGGCGCGGCTGGCATGGCTGCTTGCGATATGGGCGGGCAGCATCGCCGTCCTGGCGATTGTCGCCTACGTTTTGCGCGTCGTCATGGAGTCGCTGGGAATGACCGCCGGATCCGCCTGACCGCTTGATGAATCTCACGCTTACCGTGCCACATGCCCGCTGATCTGACCAAAGAACAAGAACTCAGAAACGCCAAGATTTTCGCCTTGTCCCTGTTTCTCGCGGCGGCCACGACGTTCGTGATCACTTTGTTTTGTCCACCCAATGTCTGGATACTCGGCTTGAAAGCGGTGTCCGAAGCGGCCATGGTGGGTGCGCTGGCCGACTGGTTTGCCGTCGTGGCATTGTTCAGGCGCGTCCCCATTCCCGTGGTGTCGCGCCATACGGCGATCATTCCTCGCAATCAGACTGCCATCGCCAGCAATCTAGCTCTATTCGTGAAGGAAAAATTCCTGGACCCGGATTCGATCGTCGCGCTCATCCGGCGGCACGATCCGGCCGGCCTGATCAGCCGATGGCTTATCGAGCGGGAAAATGCCGATCGCCTGGGCGTCTATCTGATCCGCCTATTGCAGGGTGGTTTGAAGATCACGGATGACGCACGGATCCAGGCCTTCTTGAAAGATGCCTTCGATACCATGATCGACAAGCTGGACCTGACCAGCGCCAGCGCCACCTTGCTGGACTCCCTGACCAAGGATGGGCGCCATCAAGAACTGCTCGACGCACTCATTCTCCGCTGTATCGACTACCTGGATGAGCCGGGCACCCGGGAGATGATCGCTGCGCAACTGGCGCAATGGCTGAAGCGCAGGCACCCGATTGCGGAAAAGATCGCCCCTACCGAATGGCTTGGGGAAAACACGGCGGATCAGGTGGCCAAAATCGTCAACGACATCCTCAATGCCATCGTGCAGGACAAAGGCCACGAACTGCGAAAGAAGTTCGATGCCTTGACGGCATCGTTCATTCTTGTGCTCAAACAAGATCCCGAGACCGCCCGCAAGGCAGAAGCCTTCAAGCAATACATCAAGAACGACGCCGTCTTTGCGGGCTATATCGAAGACATCTGGTCTTCCCTGCGCGCCTGGCTGCAGAACGACCTGAACCGGCAGGAATCCAGCCTTCGGCTCAATCTGGGGGCGGCTGGAAGCTGGATAGGCCAGGCGATCGACAAAGACCAGGCGCTGCGGGCGTCACTGAACGGACACATGGAAAATATCGCGCGCGCCCTGGCACCGGAGTTTTCCGAATTCCTGACCCGCCACATCCGAGATACCGTGAACGCCTGGGACGCAAGGGAGATGTCGCGCCAGATAGAATTGAATATCGGCAAGGATCTTCAATATATCCGCATCAACGGCACCTTGGTCGGGGGACTGGTGGGGCTGTTGTTGTTTCTGTTTACCCGGCTTGTCGGTTGAGGGGTCAGACCCCATGCGGGGTCTGACCCGTCCAGGTCGGCTTTGGGGTCCGACCCCGCATGGGGTCGGACCCCGTTCAGGATGGCTTTTGGGGTCGGACCCCGTACGGGGTCCGACCCCCCCAGCCCATGCGTCTCATTCGGTCGTGCTGGCGCTCCAGAATGCCTGGCGTACGTAGGGCAGACGACGCAGGCGATCCAGCAAGGCGTCGAGCTCGTCGCCATCCACTGAAGTGGGCAGAAGAACGGCTTCGATTTCGACTTCGTCCGGGCGGGTGGCCGTGATTTCTATGTCGCGCAGAGGCAGTTTTCCGGCGTCGAAGGCGGCTTCCAGGCTGGCGCGTGCCTGATCGCGATGCGCCAGATCCGCCACGAGCCGAATCGAATAAGTCGCTTCCACCATGACGATGTCTATGGGCTGCCGATTGATCCGGTTGACCATCGGGCGCAGCAAGGTGTTGGCCGCGAGCACAAAGAGGGCGCCCAGAACCGCTTCGAGGAGCAGGTCGGCCCCGGCCGCGCAGCCTACCGCGGCGGAACTCCACAAGGTGGCGGCGGTATTGATGCCGCGCACATTACCTTCCTCGCGCATGATGACGCCGGCGCCCAGGAACCCCACGCCGGACACCACGTAAGCGAGGACGTGCAGGGGGCCGGGCGTGCCGCCGTGGATCTCATGGAATCGAACGGCGATGTCCACGAACAGGGCCGCGCCGGTGCAGACCAGCACATTCGTGCGCAATCCCGCCGTGCGTTGCCGGACCTGGCGCTCTAGGCCGATGGCGCCGCCCAGCAAGAAAGCCACGAGCAGGCTGGCCGTGGTGTCGATCAGCGACGGTAAACTGATGTATTGGATGCTTTGCATCCCGCCAGCATGGCGCATGTGCATGACAGGCTTGTGACATGGAGTGGTTGAGGGGTCAGACCCCATGCGGGGTCTGACCCCAAGCCATCCTGAACGGGGTCAGACCCCGCATGAGGTCTGACCCCTTCGGCCTCATCCCAAGTCTATGCCACGATCCAGGGGGCTGGCCTTGGGCTGGTCATTCTTCTTTTTCGGCGAGGGCTTGCGCCCCGGGTCGGCATGCGAATCGCGCTCCGGCGCAGCGGTGTCGGCCTGCTTGCGTGAAGCTTTCCCGCCGGCTAGCGAAATATCGGTTTCGCCCGGTTCTATCTTGGCTTGAGCCATGCTGGTCTCCTTGTTGGCGCGCACTACCGCAGCCAGCAAGGCCCATGCCTGGAGATCCTTCGTATGCCTGGCGCCCAGGGTCAGGGCTGCAGGTGGCCGTCCCGGTTTTGGTCCTGGCGATGGAAGTCGCTCATGACCTGATCCATGAATTCCTGCCGATTCAGTTGGCCGTTCTGGTTGCGGTCGACGATGGAGAATTGTTCGCGCGTGAGCACGGTACCGGCTTCGGCATTGCTAAGGCTGCCGTTTTTGTCCGTGTCGAGTTTGTCGAACGCGCCCTCCATGAACTGCCGGTATTCGGCTTCGCTGACCTTGCCGTTCTTGTCGGTGTCGAGCTGATCGAAATGCGCTTGCGTAAGGCCTTCGTGCGAGCCCTGGGCAAACGCTGCGGCCGGGCCGGCCAGGGCCAATGCGAAGGAAAGCGTGAGAAGTTTATTCATGACAGCGCGCTCCATTATTTGCAACCCATGGTGTTGCCAAGATAGCCGCCGGCGCCGATGCCGACCGCGGTGGCCGCTGTGCGGCCTCGTCCGCCGCCTATCGTGCTGCCCAGCAGGCCGCCGACGACCGCGCCGCCGATCGTTCCGGCAATGCAGTTGAACTCGGAATTGCGGGACTGCCCATGTGAGCCGGAAGGCGTTTGGCAAGCAGTGAGCGCGCCCATGCCGACCAGGGCGATGGCCGCCGCCATTCCCCTACCCAGGTTATTTCTTTTCATCATTGTCCACCCTTGGAATCATTGCATTGTTCTTGAGAATTGCACAGCCGGCGTTCACGTTCAAGAGAATGCCGGCACTGGTCTTTGGGGTCAGACCCCATGCGGGGTCTGACCCCACGCCAGCATACGGATTATAGTCGGGCCAAGGCGCTGCAAGTTCATTCGGAAGCAGGTTGACGGCGTGCTTTTTCATGCTGCGCATGCTGCAGCACTTGATCGGCTTGGCGGGTGAGCTTGTCGAGCGTTTGTTCGAAGGCTTTGAGTTCTTCAGGCGTGAGCGTGGCGGTAAGCTGCTTCTGCCGTGCCAGGCTTAGCGGCACACCTTGTTCGTAGACGCGTCGGCCTGCTGTCGTCAAGCTGATCAGGCTGCGGCGCCCATCATCGGGGCAAGGTCGCGAGCGCAGCAGCTTTCTTTCGATGAGCTCCGACACGGCCCGGCTGTTCTGGCTTTTGTCATATCGGCAGAAATCGGCGATGGCCTGTATGGAATCCGGCGCATGGTTGGCCAGGTATATCAGCACGCGCCACTGCCGCACCGACAGAGCCAGCTGGGCTTCCAGCAGGACCTCGACGCCCCGGTTCAAGCGCTGGCTGAGAACCAGCAGGCGATGAGCGAGCAGTTGTTCGGTCGGATGGACGACAGGCATATATTTAACGAACATCAAGGGTTGCGTTCATTGGTTATGATATCTTTTTACAGGGAATACACCTATGTCCGCTTGCCGATTCGCGCGGGCATAACGTACAGGATTACATTATGCAACACATGGAAAGTACAGCCATCGCATTGGCGGAGCCGCAGGCCATTTCCACCGAGGTCCTCATCGAGAAGTACGCAAAAGGCGGTGAGTCCAGCATCGATGAAGTACGCGCCCGGGTCGCCCGAGCCCTGGCCCAGGTCGAAGAACCGGCCGAACGGAAGAAGTTCTCCGAGGAATTCCTTTGGGCCATGAAGCATGGCTTCATCCCGGCTGGGCGGGTCAACAGCGCGGCGGGCACCGACCTGCAAAGCACGCTCATCAACTGCTTCGTTCAACCGGTCGGCGACTCCATCACCGAAGAGGTCGATAACAAGCCCGGGATCTATACCGCGCTGGCTCAGGCAGCGGAAACCATGAGACGCGGCGGCGGCGTGGGGTATAACTTTTCGGCAATCCGCCCAAAAGGGGCACGGGTCAAGGGAACGGGCAGCAGCGCATCCGGTCCGCTTTCCTATATGCGCGTCTTCGACCGCTCTTGCGAAACCGTGGAGTCGGCGGGTGCGCGGCGGGGCGCTCAGATGGCGGTCGTCAATGTCACCCACCCCGACGTCATGGAGTTCATCACGGCCAAGCAGGAGCGCGGCCAATTGAACAACTTCAACGTGTCGGTGGGAGTGACGGACGACTTCATGCGCGCCGTCGAAGAAGACGGCATGTTCGAGCTCGTGCATTCCACGGAGCCGAATGAAGACTTGAAGTCCCAGGGCGCTTATTTGCGCGCCGACGGCATGTGGGTGTATCGCCAGGTAAGGGCGCGCGAGGTCTGGGATCTCATCATGCAAAGCACCTATGCGGCGGCCGAGCCCGGCGTCCTCTACCTGGACCGGATCAATGCGGAGAACAACCTGTCGTATTGCGAGTCCATCGAGGCCACGAACCCTTGCGGCGAACAGCCGCTGCCCGATTATGGATGCTGCTGCCTGGGCAGCCTGAATCTCACCGCATACGTGTCCAACCCTTTCAGCGATGCAGCCGTGTTCGACTTCGACACCATGCGCAAGGCAACGAAGCTGGCCGTGCGCATGCTGGACAACGTGCTCATCGCCACGAAGTGGCCGCTGGAAGAACAGCAGCGCGAAGCGGATGCCAAGCGGCGGCTCGGCCTGGGCTTCACCGGTCTGGGCGACACGCTCATCATGCTGGGCCTGCGCTATGATTCTGAAGAAGGCCGAAGCCTGGCCGCCGACATGGCGCGCGAGATGCGTGATGCCGCCTACGAGGCCTCGGTTGAACTCGCGAAAGAGCGCGGGGCCTTTCCGCTGCTGAACGCCGACGAATACCTGAAGGGCGGCTTCGCGTCGCGTTTACCCGATGCACTGAAGCGCGCCATAAAGAAGCATGGCATCCGGAATTCGCATCTGACGTCCATCGCGCCCACCGGCACGATTTCGCTGGCGTTTGCCGATAATGCGTCCAATGGCATCGAGCCCGCGTTTTCGTGGTTCTATACGCGCACCAAGCGCATGCCCGATGGCAGCAAAAAAGACTACATCGTCGAAGATCATGCCTATCGTGTCTATCACGCGATGGGCGGCGACACGGAAAAGCTGCCCGAGGCTTTCGTCTCGGCCCTGGAGATCTCCGCCATTGATCATATGCTGATGGTGGCCGCCGTGGCGCCTTATGTCGACGCCGCAATTTCTAAGACCGTCAACGTGCCGGAGGACTATCCGTACGACGACTTCAAGGATTTGTATTTGCAGGCATGGCACAAGGGCCTGAAGGGCATCACGACCTATCGCCCCAACTCCATCCTCGGCGCGGTGCTGTCTGTGACACCAGAAGCGCCGGCCAGTGCGCCTCAGCCCATCATACTGTCCGAGCAGGACAAGCGCCTGGTCCTGACCGAGGTGGCGAAGTCTCCGCCTCTGGCCTCGCTGCGCTGGCCTTCTCGTCCGACGCTGCCGGCAGGGGCAGCGGGATGGGTGAGCGAAACCATCCATTCGCCGCAAGGCGAGTTCGCGGTCGTCGTTGCCGACAAGGACAAGGTGCCGTTCGAGGTATGGGTGCTGGGCGGGCAGCCGCCGCGCGGCCTGGACGCGATCGCCAAAACACTGTCCAGCGACATGCGCGCCAACGACCGTGGCTGGCTGCGCAAGAAGCTGTCGGTCCTGGCGCATGCATACGGCGACGGCTTCCAGATGCCCATGCCGCCTTCGGGCGACCTGGTCCAGGTGCCCAGCGCGACGGCGGCTTTCGCCAGGCTGGTGGAATGGCGCTATAACGACCTGGGCGCTCTGGCGGTGCGCGACGATGACCCCACGCCGGTGCTCAACGCGCTTTTCGCCCCCCGGGAGCCCAAGACGGGCACGGATGGAACCCTGGCCTGGGTGGCCGACGTCCGCAATCCTTCCACGGACGACGATTTCGTGCTCATGCTGAAAGAGCTGCAGATGCCCGACGGCAGCCGTCGGCCCTACAGCATGTGGCTGACCGGGGCGCATCCGGTGGCGCTCGACGGGTTGTGCAAGCTGCTCAGCCTGGACATGCGGGTCATCGATCCGGCCTGGATCGGCATGAAGCTGCGCAAGTTGCTGAATTACGCGGAACCGCGCGGCGACTTCCTTGCACGCGTGCCGGGCAGCGAAAAGCAGGCGAATTATCCTTCCACCGTGGCGTATATCGCGCGGTTGGTGATCCATCGCTACGCGATGCTGGGCATTCTTACGGAAGAGGGCATGCCGATCAACGCCATGGGAGTGGTCGCCGACGAACCCGTGCGCCAGCATATCGCCGCCAGCCCGACCATGGTCGGCAAGCGCTGCACCGAATGCGGCAATCACGCGGTCATCAAGAAAGACGGATGCGAGTTCTGCACCGTATGCGGTGCCATCGGGGCCTGCGGCTAAGCAGCTGTGGCGCTGGGGTCAGACCCCGTACGGGGTCTGACCCCTTTTCCAGGCGGCAAAGAGTCGGGGTCAGACCCACGGGTCTGACCCCTTTCAACAGAGCGGCCGAGGGTCTGACCCTTTTCCCCGGGGGGACAGCCCACGGGTCTGACCCCTTTCAATGCCTGGTGGTCTGGTTGCTGCGGTTCAGCAATCTGATCAGGGCCTGCTTGAGGCCGCTGGAAAATATCGGCACCAGCTGAGTCTGGCCGGCGGCGTTCACGAAAGATTTGATCTCGATGAACTGATCATTGAAGGCTGTGGTCTTGCGGGCATTCTTTGCGTATGCCTGCAGCAGCTTGTTGGCAGCTGCCTGGGCCTGGAAAACGCGGGCGTCGAGCTGCGCGCCGTTCAGGTTTGCATAGTGTTCCACCACGCGCTCCATGTCGTCCAGGAAGAGGGCGAGCGCATGGTCTCCTGTGCAGTAGGCTCTTTCATAGCCCCAGGGTGGTGTCGTCATATGGGTTCCCGCGGCGTGCGCCGTTCAGTTGAGGGTGCTGCGCGCGCGCTCGTCCGCCTGGACTTGCAAGATCAGGCTTTCCAGATGAGGAGACGTTTCCAGGGCCAGCACCGCTTCGCCCGGGGCCTCTTCGCTTTCCTCTAGATGCAGGGTGATGCTTTGACCTTCAAAAGCCGTGGGATTCGCCTGGATTTGAACGTACTGCTTCAGCAGGCGATCAACGGCTTTCTGGGCTTCTTGGAGCTGGACGGAAAGCGGGGATCCGGCATGCAGCTGGAATTGCTGCTCGATTGTCTTGGCGAGGTCCCAGCTGAAAAACAACAAGGCGTTCTGGCCGTGGCATTCAGGGTGCAGGAAACCCCAGGATTCTTGAGTGCTTGTAGTCAATGAGTATTTACTAACGGTAGGGCGCGCTGCGGCGCTTGATGGTTTTCCCATCGAAAGTGTAGATGTCGATTTTATCCCGATTTTGACTGGGAGTCTGCAGAGTGAACAGCCGGCCGGTGGCCGACACTTTGATATGTTCGGAGCAGGAGCCGAATTCCGGCGTGACGGTATAGCCCGATTTTTCCAGGACTACCCAGCGGTAGCTGACGGGGCAGCCGTTGTTGCCGCTGTTGACCGAGACCAGGGCGACCTGCGCCTTGGGCGTGCTGAAGGCATAGGTGATATTGAGTATGCCCCGTACGGGCGGGTCGACGTCATTGTCATCGACCCGCAAGCGGGATTCATATATGTATTCGCTGGTGGCGATATTGAGCGTGCCATAGGGCGTGTCCAGAATCATTCGGGACGGGCTGACAGGCCAGGTAGGCACCGAATTGGCCGATGCCGCCGAGCAGAGCGCAACAAGCGCCACTGCGCTCAGGCGACGAACGTATCGAAAGACCATGATGGTTCCAAATCTTTCAGTAGAGCTATGCTGGCGGAACGATGTTACGAGTCGTGGGGGCTCGTGCGCCGAGTGTAAAGACCATTACATTTCATTTTGTCGATGTGCGCAAGCGTTTGTTCCCTTTCATCCTGAATTTTCCTGCTATTTGCTGGTAAATGTCAAATAAATCAATGCCATAGATATCAGGAAAAAGTAGGTGATGGCGCCTGCCATCAGGCTGCGGCCTATCAACCGTAACAGGCCTCCGGAATTCTTTTGTGACGAGGCTAGGCGTCGTTTTCCCCACCACCAGCTCGCGGCAATGGCCAGCATGCTCAATAGGACGATCCAGGTCTTCATTTCCGCATTGTAACGGTCGCCGAGGGTGGCTGAAAGAAAGTTGCGTAAGGCTTGCGTAAGTTTCAAATTGTATTTCTATGGCAAGGCGGGGTAAAGAAGACGTCGCAACAGGCCCAGATATATCGTCACCGGATACAGCAGGGCCAGTTAAATATCGTGGATAGATGTCGTTTTACGATGAATTGGCGAAAGACCAAGCAAGTGGACTGCGGCAATCCTGTCGCATCACCCTCAATGCAATAAAGGAGATGAAGGATGGAAGACAGCAAAAAATCAAGCGCTCTGGGCTCGGACGGCAATCGTCGCCGCTCGCTGTTGAAGATGGGTGCCGCCGGCGCTGTCGGCGGAGCCCTGTTGCCAGGGGCAAGCGGCATGGCGATGGCGGCCGAAGAGAAAAAGCCGGTGGGGAACTATCCGGCCGGTGCGCAGGGCGACTCGGTATTCATTGGCTTGACCCTGGACATCACCGGCCCCTATTCCGCTCAGGGCGCCGACCAGCAGAAGGGCTATGAGCTGGCTGTGGAACAGATCAATGCCGGGGCCGAGGAGATCAGGAAGATTTCCCCGCTGACGAAGAAAGGCGTGCTGGGCAAGACGGTAAAGATGGCGGTCGCGGACGCGGAAACGAAACCGAATACGGCCGTCCAGGCGGCCAGCCGCTTCATCCACGACAACAAGGCCATGATGATTTCGGGCAGCACCAGCAGCGCCGTCGCCATCGCCCTGCAGAAAGTCTGCGACCGTGAACGCACCATCTACCTGCCGGCGATCAGCGGCTCGAACGAAACCACCGGCGTCGATTGCCAGCGCTATGGGTTCCGCCTTTGCTACTTCGCCTACCCGGCATGCAAGGCGATTGCTCCGGTGCTTTCCAAGGCAATGGGCAAGGACCGCAAGGCGGTGTACCTGGTTCCCGACTATACCTATGGCCACACCACCTACGATTCGATGAAGGAATTCACCGAAAAAGAAGGCTGGAAGACCGTGGGGTCGCAGGTCCATCCGCTGGGCGCCAAGGACTACAGCTCCTTCCTGATCAACATCGCCAACAGCGGCGCGGACACACTGGTCGTGATCGCCTATGGCGCGGATGCCGCCAATTCGATCAAGCAGGCCAAGCAGTTTGGACTGCTCGACAAGATGAATATCGTGGTGCCGTACATGTCTGCCTTCCTGGAAAAGGAGATCGGCCCCGAGATCATGCAGGGCGTCTATGGCGCGACAGGTTTCTGGTGGACGCTCGAGGACAAGTACCCGATTGCCAAGGATTTCGTGGCGGCGTTCGAGAAGAAGTTCAAGGCCAAGCCGCGTGACTCCGCGTATATCGCCTATCTGCAGACCGCGCTGTGGGCCGATGCGTGCGAGCGCGCCGGCTCTTTCTATCCGCCCGATGTGGTCAAGGCCTACGAGGCCGGCGAGGTCCGACACGGCCCCGTTGGCGATGTCACCTTCCGTGCTGCCGACCACCAGGGCGTCATCAACTTCCCCATCGTTCGGGGCAAGAAGCCGGCGGACATGAAGAATCCCGACGACTATTTCGAGATTGTCGAAGTCGTGGATGGCAAGGGCGCTTTGCCGGATCCCGGCCTGCTCGGCTGCAAGCTGGGCGCCTACATCTAGGCGCGGCAGCGAAATAGTCCGAGACGATCAATCAGAACAGAAAGGAGGACTCTGGATGCCGAGCATGTCGTTATTCTTATCGCAGTTGTTCAATGGGCTCGCCACGGGCCTGTTGCTGGCGCTCATCAGTACAGGCCTGACCATCATCTACGGCACGCTCGGCGTGGTCAATTTCGCGCATGGGGCCTTGTTTGTCGTGGGGTCCTATGCGGGATTCACCGCTTACTCCATGACCGGATCGTTCCTGGCGGCAATTGCCGCCGGGGCGGCGATGGCCCTGTTCGTGGGCCTGGTCATCGAACGCGGCATCATGCGCATGTATTACCAAAGGCCCGCCGAAGACCAGATTCTGGTCACCTTCGGCATAGGGATCATACTGGTCGAGCTCGTGCGGTCCATTTATGGCGGCATCAGCTTGTCGGTTCCCACGCCCGAATGGGGGCAGGGCATCGCGCAGATCGGTTCGCTCATTTATCCCTTGTATCGGCTGCAGGCGCTTTTCATCGCGGCCGGGACGCTGGCGGTGCTGTATTTCGTCCTGTATCGCACCAGCCTGGGCCTGATCGTCCGCGCGGGCATCGAAGATGCGCAGATGGTTAACGTGCTGGGCATCAACGTGAAGCGCACCTTTCTGCTCGTCTTCGGAATCGGCGCCATGGCGGCGGGCTATGCCGGGGTGATCGATTCTCCCATTGTCACCCTGTCGCCCGACATGGGGCACCGCATACTGGTCGACTCATTCGTTGTCGTCGTGATCGGCGGCGTGGGTTCTTTTCCCGGCGCCATCATCGGAGGCATCATCGCGGGCGAGATCCTCAGCCTGACCTCCATCTTCAATCCCGCCTACTCCCATGTCATGCTCTTTGTCGTCATGGCGCTGGTTCTCATCTTCCGGCCGCAAGGGCTGATGGGGCAGGAGGGCAGAGAATAATGACTACGCATCCATCATTCGCACGCCGGCAAGCCGGCGAAATCCTGGTCGGACTATGCCTCGTGGCGGCGCCTTTCGTGCTGCCCCACCTAGGCATGAGCGCCGACCTGCTGACCCGCATCCTGATATGGGGATTGTTCGGACTGGGCTTTGACCTGCTGTTCGGGTATACGGGACTGCTGTCCTTCGGGCAGTCGGCATTCTATGGAGTGGGCGGGTTTGTGACCGCCTATCTTCTGACCTCGGGCATCGTTCCCCATATGCTGATTGCCTTGCTGGTCGGCACGGTGATCGCCGCTCTGGCCGGCCTGTGCATTGGCTATCTGACCCTGAGGCGCACCGGCATCTACTTTGCCATGAGCACCCTGGCATTCGGGGAAATGTTCTATTTCCTCGAGAATTCGGCCTTCAAGACCTACACCGGCGGCGAGAACGGCATCGCCGGCGTGCCGCCGCCCGTGATCGAGTTGGGATTCACCACCATCCATATTTCAAGCGGGTGGCCCATGTACTGGTTCGTGGCTTTGTTCTTCTTCCTGGGCTTCGTGGTGGCGCGGCGCATCGTGCGCTCTCCTTTCGGCGCAGTGCTCAAGGCGATACGCGGCAATCCCAAGCGCGCCATGGCGCTGGGCCATGCCATCCAGGGCTACAAGCTCACGGTGTTTGTCATCGCCGCGGCCTATGGCGGCCTGGCGGGCGGTTTGCTGGGCGTGTTCCAGTCCTACATGCCGCCCGATGCCTTCTCGCTCGATACCTCGGCACAACTGGTCATCCAGACCGTGATGGGGGGGGCCGGTACCTTGCTTGGGCCGTTGCTGGGCGCCACGATATGGCTATACCTGTACGAAGGGCTGCAGCAGCTTGCCAATATAGGCGCCTATTGGAAGCTGATACTGGGCGTGGTGTTCGTGGTTCTGGTGACGGTATTTCGCCATGGCGTGGCGGGCGGTTTCCTCGATTACGCCAAGCGTCGGCGCCATTCCACCCGCGAGGTTGATATCGAAGCCGATCCGGATGCGATGGCGCAGCTGAGCATCGTGGCGCCCGATTCCAGCGCCTCGCCCGGCGCGCCGGTGCTGGAGGCCCGGGGCATCACCAAGCGCTACGGAGGCCTGACGGCGGTGAGCGGTGTGGACTTTTCCTTGTCCGAAGGCGAGATGCGAGGGGTGATCGGGCCCAATGGCGCCGGCAAGTCCACATTCTTTGCGATGCTGGCCGGCGAGCTTCCAACTACGGAGGGACAGGTGCATTTCCGGGGACAGGAGATCACGGGCATCGGCGTCACGGCAGTATGCCAGCTGGGGATGAGCAAGAGCTATCAGATCAATCAGTTGTTCGAGGCGCTGACGGTCCGCCAGAACACCATGATCCCGGTCCTGGCGCGGCGGCGCGGCAAGTTCCGCACCGACATGCTGCGCGGCCTGCACAATACGGAAGGGCTCGATGAGCAGGTCAACGCAGCGATCGAGCTCGTGGGGCTGACGCATCAGGCGGATACGCTGGTGTCCGAACTGCCCTATGGAGAAAAGCGGCGGCTGGAAATCGGCCTGGCCCTTGCTACGGGTGCCAACGTGCTGTTGTTCGATGAGCCTTTGGCCGGCCTGGGACCCGAGGAAAGAGTGCTGGTCGTTGCCTTGCTCAAGTCCATACGCAAGGGGCGCAGCATGGTGATCGTGGAACATGATATGGACGCGATGTTTGAACTGGCCGAGCGGATCACCGTGTTGTATGAGGGCCGCAAGCTGGCTGAAGGCACGCCCGACGAGATCCGGGCCAATCCGGCGGTCCAGGCTGCCTACCTAGGGGGGATGGACGAGCATGAGTCTGCTTGAGGTCGACAAAATCAACAGTTACTACGGTGACTCCCACATTCTGTTCGATGTGTCGCTGCGCGTCGAAGAGCACGAGGTGGTGGCGCTGCTGGGACGCAACGGAGCGGGCAAGAGCACGACGCTCAAGTCCTTGATGGGAATGGTGCAACCCAAGAGCGGCCGCATTCTTCACAACGGAACCGAAGTCCAGCATCTTTCGCCTTTTCAGCTCGCTCGGCGAGGCATACAACTGGTCCCCGAAGAGCGGCGCATCTTCGGGCAGATCACCGTCCAGGAGAATCTGCAGTTGGCCGCCATGACGGCCCCGGAAGCGCGTTCGCTGGAGGAAATCTATGAAACCTTCCCAAGGCTGGCCGAGCGCAAGCGCAATCGCGGCAAGCAGTTGTCGGGCGGAGAGCAGCAGATGCTGGCGATTGCGCGCGCCATGATACGCAACGCGAGCATCATCATGCTGGATGAGCCGTTCGAAGGGTTGGCGCCGCTCATTGTCCGCGATCTGATGGAGGTCTGCCGGCAATTGGCCGACAGCGGCCACACCATCGTGATCGTCGAGCAGAACGTGCGGGCTGCGCTGTCGCTGGCGGACCGCTGTTATCTCATCAACAACGGCCACATGGTGTACGAGGGAACGCCCGCACAGCTGCATGCCGACAACTCGGTGATCGAGAAGTATCTGGGAGTGAAGGTATAAGGCGTTAAAATGCGGGGTCGCGGCGGTGAGCGCCGCGACCGAAGGTGCATGAGTGTCGACCTTCGGCCTATTCAAGTCTCGAGGTTTCACCTATGCAGTCGCAACATGATGCTGACGCGGGCAGTCCAATGAACGCGGCAGATTCCGATGGCAAGCCGGCGGCGGGCTATCAGCTCGATTACATCACATCCAGCAAGCTACCCACGCCTTGGGCCACATTCGCCATCCATGTGTTCGTCGACCCAGGCACGGGCAAGGAACATCTTGCGCTCACGCTTGGCGACGTCGGCGATGGGCTTCCCGTATTGGCGCGCGTGCATTCCGAATGCCTGACGGGCGATGCGCTGTTCAGCCAGCGCTGCGATTGCGGCGCACAGCTGGAAGCGGCGATGCAGGCCATTGCTGCGGAAGGGCGGGGCGCCATTCTTTACTTGCGGCAGGAAGGACGAGGCATCGGCTTGATCAACAAGATCCGCGCCTACAATCTCCAGGATGCAGGCGCCGATACCGTCGAGGCCAACGAACGGCTCGGGTTTCCGGCCGACATGCGGCGCTACGATCTATGCAAGCCTATGCTCGAACACTTTGGCATATTTTCGCTGCGGCTCATGACCAACAATCCCCGCAAGGTGCGGGCGATGGAGAAAATCGGCGTGCAAGTAGCGGAACGGCTACCCCTGCAGGTAAACCGCAATCCCCATAACGAGGCCTACCTGAGCACCAAGGCGGTCAAGCTCGGGCATTGGCTGAAAAGAGAATAGATGAAGGGGTCAGACCCATGGGTCTGACCCCTCACTGGAAATGGGGTCGGACCCCGTACGGGGCCCGACCCCTGGCCTTGATGTATTGACTGAGACGGGGGTCAGACCCCTTATGGGGTCTGACCCCTCATTCCCCTCAGACTTCCGCCATGAAGCGCATTTTGAAGCGGCGCCCTTTTATGCTGCCGTTGCTGAGCTTTGCATAGGCCTGGCGGGCGATGCCGCGGTCCAGCGCGACGAAGCTGACGAATTCCAGGATGTTGATCTTGCCGACATGGCTGCCGTCGACGCCCGCGTCCTTGGTCAGGGCGCCAAGCAGGTCGCCGGCGCGCAGCTTGTCTTTCTTGCCGCCCTGTATGCACAAGGTCACCATCGGCGCCCGCAGCCTGCTGCCGGCCGCGGCCTTGAGCGACTTGATCTTGCCCCATGCCAGCGGCTGGCGCTGGTAATCCGCTATCCGTTGAGCGCGATGCAGTTCATCGGGAGCGCAAAGGCTTAGCGCAAGGCCCGTCGCATCGCCGCGGCCGCTGCGCCCGATGCGGTGAACGTGCACTTCCGGGTCGGGCGTGAGTTCCACGTTTACCACCGCATCGAGCCCATCGATGTCCAGCCCTCGGGCGGCGACGTCCGTGGCCACCAGCACCGAACAGCTTTGGTTGGCGAACTGAATCAGCACGTCTTCGCGCTCGCGCTGCTCCAGGTCGCCGTGCAGCGCCAAGGCGCTGAAGCCGCGACCGACCAGGTATTCGGCCAGCTCGCGGCAGGCGGCCTTGGTATTGCAGAATGCGAGGGTCGAGACCGGATGGTAATGTTCCAGCAGTTGCGCGACTGCAGCCATGCGGCGCTCGGGTTCGATCTCGAAGAAGGTCTGGTTGATCTTGCCCGCTTCATGCAGGGAATCGGTCCGGACCTCTTCCGGCTCCATCAGGAAGGGCGCGCTGGCGTGGCGAATATCGTCGGCATAAGTGGCGGAAAACAGCAGCGTCTGGCGATTTCCCGGGCAGGCGCTGACGAGACGGCTGACATCCTCGTAGAATCCCATGTCCAGCATGCGATCGGCTTCGTCCAGCACCAGAGTGCGGACTTCTTCGAGTTCCAGCGTACCCCGGTTGACATGGTCCAGCAAGCGGCCGGGCGTACCCACTACGATATGGGCGCCGAATTTCAGGGACTCGTTTTGCGGTCTGGCGGCGGTGCCGCCGCAAAGCGTCAGGACTTTGATGTTGCCAAGCGCACGCGCCAGTTTTCTCAGCTCGGTCGCGACCTGCTCTGCCAGTTCGCGTGTCGGGCAAATGACCAAGCCTTGTACTTGGAGTCTTGCGGGATCAAGCCGATTGACGACGCCCAGGCCGAATGCGGCGGTCTTGCCGCTGCCCGTCTTGGCTTGGGCGATGAGGTCGCGTCCCTGCAGGACGAGCGGCAGGCTTTTGGCCTGTATGTCCGTCATGGACTGATAGCCCATGAGCGCCAGGTTATCGAGGACGGCGGAAGACAGCGGCAGGGATGAAAAAGAGAGGGAGGCGGTCACGGTGCGATGAGGAAATTCCAAGGCCCTCATTGTAGCGCCATGACCGTTCCGGCCCTCAGGCTGCTCAGGCGGCTTCCGTCTCGGCTTCGAAGCTGCGGGTGGCAACGGCCTTGATGCAGGTTTCCGCAGTTTCAAAAGCCTTGCTGCGGTTATCGGGGCCCATGTCGGTTCCTTCGGCACGTACGATGCGGATGTCCGTGACGCCGAAGAATCCGAAAACGGTCTTCAGATAGCTTTCCTGGTGTTCCATGGCCTGGCCGGCTTCGCTCGTTGAATAGATGCCACCGCGGCTCAGTGCGGCAATGATGGTTTTGCCGCCGGCAAGTCCCACAGGACCGTTCTCGGTGTACTTGAAGGTGCGTCCAGCCTGGGCCAGGCGATCGATCCATGCTTTCAACTGGCTGGGAATGGCGAAGTTGTACAGCGGGGCGCCGATGACGATGACGTCGGCCGCCAGGAACTGGGACACCAGCGTTTCTGAAAGCGCGTTTTCGCGTTGTTGTGCTTCGCTCAGCGCGGCGTCGGACGGGGGCAGGCGAAAGCCCATGGCATCGCTGGAAAAGTGGCTGGGTGTCTCGACCGACAAGTCCAAGTACTCGACCTGCGTGTCGGGGTTCTCGCGCAGCCATTGCGCGACGACGTCCTTGGTCAGCTTGCGGGAAACGGAATTGGCGCCGTTGATGCTTGAGTCTACGTGCAGAAGTTTCATGAATTTCTCCAGAATGGGTTCAAAATGTTGCGATGGAGAAATTATCGATTAATCCCAAAGTATTGATAAGTGCCCTAAAACGTATTAGATTGTCCTATTCATAAGGCCAATAAAGGGATAGAGGGGATATGCAGGATTTGAACGATATGCTGTACTTCGCCGAAGTCGTCAATCATGGCAGCTTCGCCGCGGCGGCGCGGGCGCTGGGCATACCCAAATCGCGCTTGTCCCGCCGCGTCGCCAAGCTGGAGGAAGATCTGGGGTTGCGGCTGTTGCAGCGCACGACACGCAAACTGTCCCTGACCACGGCTGGTGAACTCTTCTATCGCCATTGCGACGCCATGCGCGATGAAGCCCGCGCAGCCGCCGCCGCCGTGGCACAGGTACAAAGCGAGCCGCGCGGCATCATACGCGTGGTCTGTCCGGTCACTCTGGCGCAAACGGTGGTCGGGCCGATTCTGCCGGAATATCAGGCCGCTCATCCCCAGGTGCATGTGCACATGCAGGTCAGCAACCGTGTGGTGGACCTGATCGAAGAGGGCGTGGATGTCGCGTTGCGGGTACGCGGCACGGTTGCCGACAGCGGCAGCATGGTGGTCAAGCATCTGGGCACATCGATAGGCCTGCTGGTAGCAAGCCCGCAGCAGCTGCAGCGGCAAGGCCAGCCCGAGCAGCCCAGCGACCTGACGTTGATGGATTCGGTCGCAATGTCGGTGCGCGATGGCCGGGCATACTGGAAGCTGTTCGGGCCCAATGGCGCGCAATACGTGGTGACGCACCGCCCGCGCTTCGTGGCGGACGACCTCCTTACGCTGAAATTCGCGATCATGGGTGGCATGGGAATAGGCGTGCTGCCCGACTACATGTGCCACGAAGAAATCTCGAGCGGCCGGCTGGTGCCGGTTTTCAACGACTGGGCGCCTGAGCCGGGCATCGTGCACGCCGTATTCGGTTCACGGCGTGGACTGGTGCCGGCGGTGCGCTCTTTTCTGGATTTCCTGGGCGATCGCCTGGCGCCATGGCGCTAGGCGGGGTGGGGTCAGACCCCATGCGGGGTCTGACCCCTGGGGTTGGCGGCCATGTGGATGGGGGTCAGACCCCGTACGGGGTCTGACCCCTGAAACGCGCTTGCAGGGTCAGACCCTATTTAGGGTCTGACCCCCTAGCATTGCTCATCGGGCGGGATGATGCCCCAATTCAGGTCGATCCAGGGGCTTTTTTCCGATGACCATCGAATGTCGATACGGCCCTGTACCGGCGCCGCGGCATGAAGCGCCTTCAGGACGGGATCAGGTTCGCCGCGGGTTTCACGGCTGTACACCACCATGGCGCCGCAGGCGAGGGGCCCGGATTCGTCGAGCCAGGGCGATTCTTCGAGTTTCCCGTTGATGAATACCTGGGTGTTCATTCCGCGATGGATGGCGATGTTGCCGCCGAGCCAGGTGTCCGATGCCACCAGCGTCATTGGAACTTGCGGCACGTGCTGCTGCCAGATGTCGTTCAATTGCTGCGAGATGATGGCGCCCGGAAACGTAGAGCGCGTATCGCGGCCTGTATGCCAGGCCAAGGGTCCGCGGGCAAGCGCATACCCGGCCGCCATGAGCACATGCACGGCAATGCACAAGACGGCGATGCGACGCAGATTGGTCCGCTCGTCGCCGCGCATCCACCATAGCAGATAGAAGCCATAAAGCATGAAGAATGTCGTTCCCCATGACGCCACCAGCCTGGTTCCCAGCACGGCAGAGATCAGCATGGTGGAGAGTACCGGCGCGAGGCCGATCCAGAGCAGGAAGGAGCGGTCCCAATCCGTGAACTGGGCGCCATAGCGCGGCTGGGCCTGCCCGTCATGCGTGCCACGATTGCGTTTGTTCCAGAAGTGCCAGGCCAACCCTACCACCAGCATGGGGCTCAGGCGGGCAAGCTGGTCCAGCGCGAAACTCAGCAGATGCCCGAGCGCCTGCAGGTGGCCTCCCGCTTCGAGAGAGTTGTCGGCGTAGCGCAGGGGCATGAATGCATTGGCAGCCAGCCAATAAAGATGCGGCGATATGGTGATCGCAAAGGTCAGCAGGGCGAGGGCGAGGCCTTTCAGGTTGCGCGCATCACGGAAGCTGCCTTGCCGGAGCATGAACAGGAAAAAGGCGGTGAACTGGATGACGGCGCTGTACTTGGTCAGGATCGACAAGCCGGATACCACGCCCAGCCACGCCCAGGTGCTCAATGCCTGAAGCTTCAAGGCGCGGTAAAGCAGCCATGTGCTCGCCGCCACAGACCACAATTGAGCTGTGTTGTGGTTATAGATGGTGCCGCGCAATGAAAAATAAATGCTGACCGAAACCAGCATCATGGCCATGAAGGCTTTGCGCGGGGTGGTGAATTCGCGTCCGAGCAGCCACAGAAACCAGAGCGCGAGCGCGGACATCAGTTGTCCCGCAAAGAAGGGCAGCCACACCGGACGGCCGAAAATCTGTGTCAGGAAGTACATGAGCCAGGAGGGCGCAGGCGGATGCTTGGTATAGCCCAATTCCAGGCTGGATGCCCAGACGAGTTCTTCCAGGCCGTCGAGATCCGGCGCTTGGTGACTGATTCCGCATAGCAGCGTCCATAGCACCACCATGCCAGCCAGATAAAGCGCGACTTGGAGGTCGAGTCCACCGGCCGAAGCGCCGGCGTGCTGCGGCGTGTCGCCGGGATGGAGGGCGCGCGTCGTCATGGCCTGAGGGCGCGCTTGATGAAAATGAAGCACATGCCCACGAACGCGATCAGTCCGACGAGCTTCGCGGTCGGGATGAAGTCGGGGCCGGCCAGCGCCAAAGGAGCATCGCTGCCCCCCGAACCCACCGAGACGACGATGATCATTGCCAGGGCGACGCCGACCAGGCTCTCACCGACGATCAGGCCCGACGCAAAAAGCGTTCCTTTGCGCTCAGCCTGTTCCAGCCTCGGTGCCGCGTCTTCGCCGGTCTTGCTTGCGGAAGCCCGGACACTCTTCTTCACGAACCACGAAATGAGCGTGCCGACGAACAGGGCGGTAACGATGGACGGCGGAAGGTACAGACCCATGGCAACCGCCAGGGACGGCAACCGCAGCGTGCGGGTGGAACGGGCAAGGACCGTGTCAAGAATGATGACGGCAATGCCGCCGCCGACGCCGATCAGGATGTAGGACCAATCCAGGGTATGCGCGAACAGGCCATTGGCGATGGTGATCATGAGCGTGGCTTGCGGCGCGGCAAGCGCCTGCGTCGGGTCCATGTCCGCGCGCGGCAGGGCGCCGATGAACCCGTAGGCGTTGTACAGGAGTTCCAGCACGGGCGGGATGGCCAGCGCACCCACCACGCAGCCGATGATCAACGCCGCTTGCTGCTTCCAGGGCGTGGCATGCACCAGCCAGCCTGTTTTCAGGTCCTGAAGGTTGTCGTTGGAGATCGCGGCGATGGCCACCACGACGGAGGCGCAGAAAATGGCGAGGGCGGTGAAGAACCGAACGTGCTGTTCGTTGTCGAGCATGTCCTGCGCCTGCCCGATGCCGATGAAGATCATGGAGATGGCCAGGATGGAGATGACGGCGATCCCCGATATCGGACTGGTGGACGACCCCACGAGCCCCGCCATGTAGCCGCAGGCGGCAGCCACTAGAAAGCCCAGCAGGAAGGACAGCAAGGTGCCCGCCACGACCAGTGTCCAGGCCATCGATGCCGGCAGATCCGATTCCGCCACGAAGGAGTAGAAGGTGGCCATCAGCAAGACGATCATCAGGACGGTGGTCCGCAGCAAGGTCCGGGGAGACAGATCGGTATCGGTGCGTGCGACGCCGCTGGAGCCGGGGCCGCTTCTCAGTACCGACAAGGAAATGCGCATGCCTTCGTACATCGGCTTGATCAAGGTGAGCAAGGTCCAGATTGCCGCAACCGCGATCATGCCCGCGCCGATGAGGCGGACCTTGGACACCCAGATGTCGGTGGCGAAAGCAGCAAGAGTGGCGCCTTCCGGCATGGGGGTGAGCGTAGTGAGCCAGGGGACGGCGACGCCCCAGGAAAGGAACACACCGAACAGCATGGCGATGCCGCCGGTGATGCCGACCAGATAGCCGGCGCCGACAAGGGCGAAAGAAAAGCCGATCGGCAGTTGGAAGATGGCGCGTCCGGCGCTGAACCAGTAGCTGGCGCCGTCCGATGCAAGCTTGAAGCCGTTGGCCATCAAGCTGAATATGCCGGCCAGTGCGCTGCCGGCGAGGATGTCGCGCAGGCCCTGCGCTTTCCGCTTGCCGGACGTTTCTTCATCGGCGTGGCCGGCGCGCAGGATTTCAGCTGCCGCGACGCCCTCGGGATAGGGAAGTTCGCTTTTGACGACCAGGGCGTGCCGCAACGGTACGGTGAACACCACGCCCAGTATGCCGCCGCAGGCGCAGATCATGGCGGTTTCCAGCAAGGGGAAGCCTTGCCAGTATCCCATCATCAGCAGCGCCGGCAGGACGAAGATAATGGCCGAGAGCGTCCCGGCCGCGGAGGCCTGCGTTTGAACGATGTTGTTCTCAAGGATATTGGAATCCTTGAAGGCGCGCAGCAGCGTCATGGAAATGACGGCGGCAGGAATCGACGAGGCGAACGTCAGGCCGACCTTGAGTCCGAGATAGACGTTGGACGCTGTGAAGACAAGGGTGATGATGGCGCCGAGGATGATACCCCGCAGGGTGAGTTCTCTGAGCGACGTGGCGGTGGCGGGCATTGTAGGCGTATCGAGTGCGTGATAAAAAGACGGGGATTGCGCATGCCGGGGCATGCGCCGATTCGAACTGCGGCAAACAAAACGAATTGTAACTGCAGTTCTCAATTCAACGTAGCAAGGAAGGAAGAATCATGGGCATTGTGTTGAGCCATACCTTTAGAAGGTTATGCCTGTTTCTAATGGCGGCCGTATTGTATGCGGTGGGAAGCGCGGCATGGGCGGCACACGAATCGCATGCCGCCGCGTCGGTCACCTATACGCCGGACATCACTTTTACTCTGCGCACCAATATCGCAGACGGCAAGCTCGTGTTCGTGGGCGATGCCGGCACCATAAAGGGCAAAGTGAATCCCGACCTCCAGGTGCCGGAAAACGCCGTGGTGCAGATCAACCTCATCAACGGCGACGGCGCCATCCACGACATTGCCGTGCCCGAATTCTCCGCCAAGTCCGACAACCTGACGGGCAAGGGGGCATCGACCGCCATCGTCTTCCGCGCCAACAAGAACGGCGTGTTCGAATACTTATGCACCCTGCCGGGCCATAAGGCGGCGGGCATGTTCGGCAAGCTGATCGTAGGCGAACCCATACAGCAGGCGGAAAGCCAGGGCCTGGATATCGCCCAGGATCCCACCGCTGTCGGCGAGCCGGTCGGCAAGCGTGAGCCCAAGCACATCACTTTCGACCTGGAGACCACGGAAGTCGTGGGCCAACTGGCGGAAGGCAGCACCTACAAGTACTGGACGTTCAACGACAAGGTGCCCGGTCCGTTCCTGCGCATACGCGTCGGCGACACGGTAACCGTGAACGTCGCCAACGCGAAGGACTCTTCGCATATCCACTCGGTCGATTTCCACGCGGTGACAGGCCCCGGCGGCGGCGCGGCGGTAACGCAGGTGCCTCCAGGGCAAACCAAGAGCTTTACCTTCAAGGCGCTGCATCCCGGCTTGTACGTGTACCACTGCGCAACGCCCATGGTCGCGCAGCACATCACCAATGGCATGTACGGCATGGTGCTGGTCGAGCCCGAAGAAGGTCTGTCCAAGGTCGATCGCGAGTTCTATGTCATGCAGGGTGAGCTCTATACCGCACAGAAGCATGGTTCGCTCGGCCTGCAAGAGTTCTCGCTCGAAAAGCTGCTGGACGAAAAACCCGAGCACCTGATGTTCAACGGGACCATGAGCGCGCTGTCCGATAAATACAAGCTGAAGGCCGAGGTCGGCGAAACCGTGCGCATTTTCTTCGGCGTGGGCGGCCCCAACCTGACATCCAGCTTCCACGTCATCGGCGAAGTGTTCGATCGCGTCTACAACCAGGGCTCCTTGACCAGCCCCCCGCTGACCGACGTGCAGACCACCACCGTGGCACCGGGCGGCGCGACCATGGTGGAGTTCAAGGTCGACGTGCCGGGCAACTATATTCTGGTCGACCATGCCCTGTCGCGCGTCGAAAAAGGCTTGTCCGGCATACTGTCCGTGACCGGCAAGGAAGACCACTCCATCTTCCATTCCAAGGAACCCATCGATCCGAACTCCGGCCATTGATGGATAGGGTCAGACCCCAAGGGGTCTGACCCTGCCTCTGTTCCAGGTGTTCCCGGGGTCAGACCCCGTACGGGGTCTGACCCCCCAAGACGCTTCAGGTGTGCCCCGGGGTCAGATCCCGCATGGGGTCTGACCCCTCAACACGCTTCAGGCACAAAGATTGCTGCCGCTCCGTGGAGGGCTTATGCCGCACTAGGAGCATCGTATGGTATGGAATGTTTTGTTTGGCGAACGCTCGACGACGAAAATCGCCGCGGTCTTTGACACCGAGCAAGGCGCAGCCACAGCCGCAGCGGCGATTCATTCCAACGCTCATCTGCAGGCCGCCCAGATCCGCCTGATCAAGCCGTACGAAAAGGATTACGCCAAGAAAATCGAACCCGAGCCGCAAGGCATCGTTCGGACCGCGTTGCGTGCGCATTTGTTGCTTGGCGTGGCGGGAGCGGTGATCGCCATTGTCGGCTGGGGATTGCTGTATCTCATCGGAATCATGGCGATCACGTCCACGCCGCTGGGCAGTCTTGCCGTCTTCGTCTTCTTCGGTGCGATCGCGGGCATGCTTCTGGGCGGGCTCGTGACCGCCAGGCCCGACCACCAACTGGTCATACAGCGCGTGCAGACCGCAACGCAGGAAGGAAGATGGTCCTTGCTGATACATCCGCGAACGCCCAGGCAGTGCGACGATGTAATGGCTGCCTTGTCAGGCATCGATGCCGAGGTCACGCGCAGTGTCTGAAGCGCCTTGAGCGCATTGGCCGCCATGCGGCGATCATTCTTCCCGATTGCGCATCCAATCGGCGGTGTGCCGGAAGGAGGGCAGCAGGTGTTGCCGCAGCGCTTCGTCCACGCCGACATCGATCATGGCCTGGTCCATGCATGCGACCCACTGGTCCCGTTCCGTGGTTCCGATGGAGAACGGCAGATGCCTGGCCCTGAGCATGGGATGACCGACCCGATCCACATAATACGAAGGACCACCCAGCCAGCCGCAAAGAAACCAGAACAAGCGTTCTCTGGCATGGTTCAGATCGGGCCCATGGGTGGCGCGCAGGGCGGTGTACTGAGGTTCGAGGTCCATCAGATCGTAGAAGCGCTCGACCAGGGCAAGCACGCGGTCTTCGCCACCCAGCCACTCGTAAGGCGTATAAGTTTGTTTGGCTTGGTTTTCCATGGCCGGAAGTATAGCGTCTGGCGAGGGTCAGACCCCGCATGGGGTCTGACCCTTTTCACCTTAGCCGGGGTCAGACCCCATACGGGGTCTGACCCCTAGGCCTGCCTAGGCTTGGCGCAAGGTTTGCGCCGCCGCCACCATGTTCTTCAGCGCGGGAATCACTTCGGCCCAGGCGCGGGTCTTCAAGCCGCAGTCCGGATTCACCCAAAGCCGTTCCGCGGGGATGCGCTGGCTCGCCTTCTTCATGAGTTCGACGATGTGCTCCTGCGTCGGGATATTGGGCGAGTGGATGTCATAGACACCGGGGCCGATCTCGTTCGGATAATTGAAGTTGTCGAAGGCATCCAGCAGCTCCATGTCCGAACGCGAGGTCTCGATGGTGATGACATCCGCGTCCATGTCCGCGATCGAGGCGATGATGTCGTTGAACTCCGAATAGCACATATGCGTATGGATCTGAGTGTCATCCTTGACGCCGTTCGCCGTGATGCGGAACGATTCCACCGCCCAGTCCAGATATTCCAGCCATTGCGATTTGCGCAGGGGCAGGCCTTCGCGCAGCGCCGCTTCGTCGATCTGAATGACATGCACGCCGGCTTTTTCCAGATCCAGCACCTCCTGGCGGATGGCCAGTGCCAATTGGAAGCATGACACGGAACGAGGCTGGTCGTCGCGCACGAACGACCAGTTCAGGATGGTGACGGGGCCGGTCAACATGCCTTTCATGGGTTTCGGCGTGAGCGTCTGGGCATAGGTGATCCATTCGACCGTCATGGCCTTGGGACGGGTAATGTCGCCGAACAGAATAGGCGGCTTCACGCAGCGCGAGCCATAGGACTGGACCCAGCCAAACTGGCTGAAGGCATAGCCTTCCAGTTGCTCGCCGAAGTATTCCACCATGTCGTTGCGCTCTGCTTCGCCATGCACCAGCACGTCCAGGCCCAAAGCTTCCTGCTCGCGGACCGAGCGTGCAATCTCGGCTTGCATGGCATCTTTGTATGCCGCCAGATCGAGGTCCCCCTTGCGGAACCGTTGGCGAGCCTGGCGGATTTCAGCCGTCTGCGGGAAGGATCCGATGGTGGTCGTGGGGAAGGCGGGCAGCTTGAGCAACTCGGCCTGCTTCTCCGCGCGCTGGGGATACGGGCTTTGGCGCCGGCCCAGGGCGGCATCGATGCCGGCAAGCGCTGCCTTGACTTCGGGCTTGTTCACGCGTGGCGAATTGCGGCGGGAGTCGATGGCCGCCTGGTTCGCCTGAAGTTCCGGCTGGACCGAAGCGCGGCCGGTATTGAGCGCGCGAGCCAGCAGTTTGATTTCGTCGAGCTTCTGCAAGGCAAACGCGAGCCAGGACCGGATGTCGGCATCGAGCGCCGTTTCGCTGTCCAGGTCCACCGGAACGTGCAGCAGCGAGCACGAAGGCGCGATCCACAAGCGAGCGCCGAGCTTCGCATGTATGGGCTCCAGCAGGTCCAGCACCCGGTTGAGATCGGTCTTCCAGATATTGCGGCCGTTGACCACTCCGAGGGAAAGCACTTTGTCGCCGGGCAGGGCGGCGATGGCGGGCTCGATGTCCGCCGCGCCATTGATGGCGTCGATGTGCAGGCCCTGCACCGGCAGGGCGCAGGCCAGGGGAAGGTTTTCCAGCAATTGGCCGAAATAGGTGGCCAGCAGTATCTTGATCTTGCCGGTGTCCAGGGCCCGGTAGGCGGAGGCATAGGCGTGCGTCCAGGCTGGTTCCAGTTCCGTGACCAGCGCGGGTTCGTCGATCTGCACCCACTCCACACCGCGGGAAGCGAGCTCTTCCAGCAGCTTCACATAGACGGGCAGGAGGCGAGGCAGGAGGTCCAGGCGATTGGAGCCGTCCTTGGCCTTGCCGATGAACAGATAGCTGAGGGGACCGAGAATCACAGGCTTGGCCGAGATCCCGAGTTCACGCGCCTCGTCGAGCTGCGCCACGAGACGGGATGCATCCAGCGAAAAGGTGGTGGATGCGCTGAATTCCGGCACGATGTAGTGGTAGTTGGTATCGAACCACTTGGTCATTTCGCCGGCCTGTACGCCATGGCTGCAACCGCAGTCGCCATGGGATGCCGAGCGGCCGCGTGCCACGCGGAAGTAATTGTCCAGCGCATCTCCCTGGAAGTCCTGTACTCGCTCGGGCAGATTGCCCAGCGTGAAGCTCATGTCCAGAACCTGGTCGTAGAAAGAGAAGTCGCCCACGGGCACCAAGTCCAGTCCTTGCTGCTTGCTCCAGTGTGTCTTGCGCAATTGGCGTCCTGTTTCCCGGAGCGCATCGCGACTGGATTTGCCGCTCCAGTATGCTTCCAGCGCAAACTTGAGTTCGCGACGTGCGCCGATACGGGGAAAGCCGAGATTGTGTGTCGTTACCATGTCTTGCCATTCATTCTGATCGATAGGAATCGCCATGGTAGGATGAACAAATCATGAAATAAAATGGTATTGTTTCATCGATCGATTATATTTTTTCATAAATTGAAGCCATGCTCGAACGCATCCACCTGGCCATACTCCGAGAAGTCCGTCGGCAAGGCACGCTGACCGCCGCTGCGGATATTCTTTGTCTGACGCAATCGGCGTTGAGCCATACCGTGAAGAAGCTGGAAGAGCAGATGGGAACGGCGATATGGATACGCGAAGGAAGAAAGCTGAGATTGACGCAGGCAGGTGAGTATCTGCTCAGTGTTGCCGAGCGCGTATTGCCGCAGCTGGAACATGCGGAAGGAAGAGTGCGCCAGTATGCGCAAGGAGAACGGGGCACCCTTCGGATCGGCATGGAATGCCATCCCTGCTACCAATGGCTGCTGAAGGTCGTCGCGCCTTATCTTGCAAAATGGCCGGACGTCGATGTAGACGTCAAGCAGAAATTCCAGTTCGGCGGCATCGGGGCGCTGTTCGGCTACGAGATCGACCTGCTGGTCACGCCTGACCCGCTATACCGGAGCGGGCTGCGCTACGAACCAGTTTTCGATTACGAGCAGGTCCTGGTGGCGGCGGCAAACCATCCGCTGGCGGCGGCCGAGCATGTCGAGCCCAGGCACTTGGCCGACCAGGTCCTGATCACCTATCCCGTGGCAACCGACAGGCTGGATATCTATGCCCAGTTCCTCATGCCGGCCGGCATCATGCCGCGACGGCACAAGGCAATCGAAACCACGGACATCATGCTGCAGATGGTCGAAAGCGGGCGCGGCGTGGCGGCGCTGCCACGCTGGCTCGTCGAGGAATACCAGGAAAAGATGGATTTGAAAGCCATTCGGCTGGGGGCTGAAGGTATCGCCAAGCAAATATTCCTGGGCGCGCGCGTGGCCGACCGTGATATCGATTATCTGGAGTCGTTCATCGACATGGCCCGCGCCGGCAAGAAGGAGGGGTCAGACCCCGTACGGGGTCTGACCCCGGCCAAGTCATGAGGCTCTTTGGGGGTCAGACCCCGCATGGGGTCTGACCCCGGGCCCACCGGTCGTGAGGTTCTTTGGGGTCAGACCCCGTACGGGGTCTGACCCCTCCTACCTGCGGGGGGTACGCATATTGCGCCGGCGCCGGCGCGGTTTGGCTGCCGGTTCCGCGGGTTCGGGGCGGAATACATAGGTGCCGGATTTTTCGTCGCGGCCTAGCGTCAGTTGGCCGCGCGCCTGGGCTTCTTCGAGCAGGTTTCCGAACGCCTTGAACCCGTAGTAGCTTTCGCTGAAATCGGGCTTGCGGCGCTTGATCGCCTGCTTCAAGGTGGAGGCCCAGATCTTTCCGCTTTCGCCGCGTTCCGACAGCAGCGCATCGAAGGTATCGACGGCCATGGCGACGGCGACGTCCTTGAGGGTGGCCGTATCTTCCGTTGCCCGGACGGCGCTGTCGTTGTCGGGCGCCGTTTCGGGCGCCTCTTCGGCGGGGGCCTCATGCCGTCTGGGACGCGGGCTCTTGCTTGGCGCCGTCCGTACCAAGTCGTCGTAAAAGATGAATTCGTCGCAATTGGCCACGAGCAAGTCGGACGTGGACTGTTTGACTCCGACGCCGATGACCTGTTTTGCGTTTTCGCGTAGCTTGGACACCAGCGGCGAAAAATCGGAATCGCCGCTGATGATGACGAAAGTGTTGACGTGCGATTTGGTATAGCAGAGGTCCAGCGCGTCTACCACGAGACGGATGTCGGCCGAGTTTTTGCCGGACTGCCGCAAGTGCGGGATTTCGATGAGCTCGAAATTGGCTTCGTGCATGGACGACTTGAAGCCCTTGTAGCGCTCCCAGTCGCAATACGCCTTCTTGACAACGATGTTGCCTTTGAGCAGAAGCCGTTCGAGAACGGGCTTGATGTCGAATTTTTCGTATTGCGCGTCTCGCACGCCCAGCGCGACGTTCTCGAAGTCGCAGAACAGGGCCATGCTGACGTTGTCGGGACTGGATGCCATGATACTGCTCCGGGTGACGGGTCTGCATCTATGATACAGAAGAAGCAGCGCCCGTCACGGCGCATTGCCTGATGGCGGGCAGGCTATTTCATGGCGGTCAGCAAGCTGTCGGTGATGTGCTTCAGATTGTTGAGGCCGCCACCCATGACATACCAGCCGTTCGGGTCCACGTAATAGACTTTTCCTTCTTTGTAGGCGCGCGTCTGATTGAGTTCGGAGTGCTTGGCCAATGTGTCCGCAGCGGTTTTTTCGCCATTGTTGATGGCGCCGCGATCCAGCACGATCAGCCAGTCAGGATCTGCCTTGACGATGTCCGAAATGGTTTGCGCCCGTTTTTCGGCGGCTGCCTTGGCTTCGGGAGAACCCGGTTCCGGGCGCGGCTGCGCCGGTGCGTTGGGGTCTTTCGCGGGCAGGACGGATTCCGTGCCGGTGAGTTCGTAGGCGTATCCGAATCGGTCGCCCGGCGCATGCGCCATGACGTTGCCTTTCATGACAAAGAGGAAGGCCGACTTCTTGCCTTTGTTGATGCGGCGTAGTTCTTCCACATTCTTTTCTATCGAGGCAATGGCGGCTTCGGCCTGGGCTTTCTTGTCGAATGCCGATGCCAGTGCCAGGTTGGAGGTCTTGAAAGTGCCAAGAAAGTTTGAGGGGTCGCTCGCAAAGCTTACCGTGGGGGCTGTTTTCTGGAGTTCGGGAATGGCTTTCGCCGAACGGCCGCCGGCGATGATCAAGTCGGGCTGGAGCTTTTGCAGTACAGGATAGTCCGGCTCGAACAAGGTGCCGACCACCGGGGCCTGGTTGAATTTTTCGAGATCGCCTTGGTAAACCGATTTTGGAACGCCCGCGACAGGGACGCCCAAGGTATTGAGGCTATCCAGCGCAGCCAGATCGAAAGTGACGATTTTCTTGGGCGTATTCGCCAGTTTCAGAGAACCCTCGCTATGGGCGAGTTCGAAAGCGGCGACCGGGACGGAAAAGACAAGGGCGCTGCCCAGTGTGATCAGACGAGTAGAGAGATTCACGTAGTATTCCAGCTTGTTGTTGAATGAAAATGGTTCTCATTATATTGCCAATCGGGAGCCATGGGTATGGAACGTCAAAGCGTCCTGGGGGCGGTTCCCTTGAGGCAATAACGATTGCGTCCAGCCTGTTTCGCCTCGTACATCGCCGCGTCGGCGAGCGTCATCAAGGTATCGATGTCATCGCTATGATCGGGAAACAGCGCGATGCCGATGCTTACCTGCACCGTCAGGAGCTGGCCCATCACGGGCAATGGCGCTTGCAGGCTTTCCAGTATCTTGCGCGCGACGGCGCCGGCGGATTCGGCGGCGTCGATCTTGGCAAGGAGAATCACGAATTCGTCGCCGCCTTGCCGGGATACCGTATCCGTGGCGCGCACTGCCTGCCGTAGACGCTGGGCAACGCCTTTCAAGAGCTCGTCGCCTCCATCATGTCCGTAGACATCATTGACATGCTTGAAGTGATCCAGGTCCAGGAACATCAAGCCCACTTTGTACTGATTGCGTCCGGCCTCTTTCATCGCTTGGCCAAGACGCTCCATCAACAGGCGGCGGTTCGGCAGATCCGTGAGGGGATCATGGTAGGCCAGGCGACGGATCTCTTCTTGATAGGCCTTGATGTCCGTCATGTCGCGAAACGAAACGACCGCCCCCATCAGCTCGTCGTCGCTGGTAAGGGGCGCAGCGGTCACGCCGACAGGAAAGGCCGTCCCGTCTTTGCGGTAGAAGGTTTCGTCTTCGTTGCGGTAGCGTTTCCCGGTGCTGGCCGCGGCCTGGATGGGATGCGAATCCGAGAGGGCCGGTGGCGCGCCTGCGCCGGGCGGACGAAAAATCGTGCCGGCGCTCTGGCCCAGCATCTCTTGCCGGCGCCAGCCCAGCAGCCGCTCGGCTTCGGGGTTGGCTTCCACCACGCGAGCCTGTCTATCGAGCACGACCAGGCCTTCTCCCAGATACTGCGTAATTTCCTGGTGCCGCCGGTTGTAGCGCTCGATGGCGCGGCGCAGATGCCGTTGGTTTACTACTGTTTGAGAGACATACGCGGCAAGCAGCATCAAGAACGCGAGGCCGGCGATATATATCGTTCTGGTGAGTTCATCTGCGACGATGCTGGCTGAGGGTATTGCGGCAAGCGGAACCAGCGACACCACCTTCCAGAAGTATTCACTCTTGGAAATGCCGGTGCCCGGGGCATGGAGCTCGTCCTTGTGTGTCAGACGCATCGTGCCATAAGTGAAAAGTCCTGCCTCTTTGTCCATCCAGTGGCCGGTTTCCCCGGCATTGAAGGCTTGCCAGGCTGCCGGGTGGCGGTGAGCAAATGCAGCCGGGTTCTTCAGCATGAATTCCCAGGAATGAGCCGGATCGGGCGAGGCCAGCCAATTGCCGTCTGAGCTGAGCAGCATGGCTTGCGAGTAGTCGTCCTTCATCAACTGGCGGAACCGGTCTATCATGGTTTGCCCATACAGATTGAGCATCATGATGCCACGCCGCTCGCCGCCGGGCGTGAACAGCGGGGTACCGAAGCGGATCGTGGGGTTGTAGGGCCGCTCGACCTGTCCGTTTTCCATATTCAGATCCAGCGGCGACACGTAGACGTCCCCGCGTTCCTGGCGCAAGGTGGCGGACACGAAATACTGATCGCTTTTGTTTTGCAGGACATCGGCCGGAACTTCCACGGGAAGCCCGCCGCGCTGATCCACTCGGATGACTTCCATGCCGGAGGCGTCCAGGTAGCTGATCTTGTGATAGATTCCCTTCTCGCGGGAAATCGTGCTGAACAGGTTGGCGGACCGCTCTATCGCCAGGTCGCTGGGGTCGGCGGCCAATGCGCGCATGGTGGGAACATTGGCCAGTGTGAGCAGATCGGATGCGATCATGTCGAATCGGTAGCCCAGGATGCTTGCCGTTTTCGCAACCTTCGCCTGTTCCTGTATTTTCAGTTCCTGGAGCTCGCGTTCGGCCTGGAAAAACGTCAATGCCTGCACGATCGCGGTGAACGCAAGCGCCGTCAAAAGATAGCCGATCAGAAAAAGCTTGATGGTCTCCAGCTTGACTGCTGACGTGCGCGGGCTTGGGGCCGGCTCTTGCATTGCATGCCTTTCGTCGTTGATTGCCTTGGTTTTCATGCTCCGACATTCTACTGCAGCAGGGCGGGCGCCTGCCAGGCGCCATGTCGTCGGATTGGTTATGATGCAGTCAGCAAGCCCATGAGAAGCACGCCTGTCCGCAAGCGGTAGGGCATCACGCCGCAGAACTGGCCAACATGAAGACAGCAAGCAAATCAGTTTTCGCAACGATCATCGTCGCGGTCGCGATCGTGAATATATTCATGATCGGCCTGCTCGCGCTTGCCCTGGATACCGCACGCGAGCGTAAAGAAGCCGAAGTCCGCACCACGGTGGAGAACCTTGCGCTGCTGCTCGATCAGAACGTCATGGGCGCGGTGAACCAGGTCGATTTCTATCTAAGAGAAATACAGGTCTACCTCGAGCGGGAACTGAGAACATCGGGTGCGCTGGACGAATCAGCGCTGAATCAGCTGTTGCGCGCCAACGGCAACCTGGTGTCAGAGGTCGTCGATTTGCGGGTCATGGACGCATCAGGTGCCGTACGATTCGGGCGAGCGGCCTTGCGCGACGCCACGTCCAATTACGGCGATCGCGAGTTCTTCAAACGACATGAAACCAATCCTCAGGCCGGCACACAGGCGAGCCGCCTGCTGCAAGGGCGCGACACCAATGCATGGGTGCATATATTTTCACGCCGCTACAATCATCCCGATGGCAGCTTTGCCGGCGTGGTTGCGGCGGCTGTGCCGGCAAGCTACTTCCAGGGCTTGCTTTCCGGCCTCGATCTGGGGCCGCATGGCATTGCATTGATGCGCGACCTGGACATGGCCTTGATCGCAAGGCATCCGCCGGTGTCGTCGCGCGCGGGCCAGGTCGGCGCGGTGGGCGGATCCATAGAGCTCGCACAGCTGCTGCGATCGGGTGCGGCGTCGGGCACGTTCTACAGCGAGAAGACGGCGGACGGCATTACACGCACCGATGCCTATCGGCGGCTTTCGGCAATGCCCGCGTTCGTTGTGGTCGGCCTGGGCGAAAGCGATTATTTGCTTCAATGGCATGACGACGTCAAAAAGGCGTTCATTCTGGCGGGCCTGTTTCTTTGCTTTTCGCTCGTTTTTTCCTGGGTGCTGTGGCGGCTGATCAGCTCCAGGGAAGGCGCTACGCTGCGTAGCCAGACTCTACTCCAGCACGCCAGCGATGGCATTCATATCCTGGATCTCGAAGGCCATCTTCTGGAAGCCAATGACGCCTTCCGCAAGATGCTGGGCTACGAGGCCGACGAGATCGCCGGCATGCATGCCTCTTGCTGGAGCCACACCACGTCGGCTTATGATGCACGCAATATCGTCGATCGCCTGCTGGGCACCAAGGACGTCTCCTCCATAGAGACCACCTTTCGGCGCAAGGACGGCCATATCTATCCGGTAGAAATCACATCCAGCATCGTCGACCTGGAAGGGCAGCAGGTGATTTTCAGTTCCGCCCGCGATATTACCGAGCGGAAGAAGACCGAGGATACCCTGCGCATCACCGCCACCGCTTTCGAGTCGCAGTTCGGGATGCTCATCACCGATGCCGACAAGGTGATTCTGCAGGTCAACAAGGCGTTTTCGGAGATTACCGGATATTCGTCCGACGAGGTCGTCGGCCTCACTCCCAGTCTTCTGAGTTCGGGCAGGCACGATGCGGATTTTTATTTCCGGATGTGGTCCGACATCATCCAGCGGGGAGCCTGGCATGGCGAGGTCTGGAACAAGCGCAAGAATGGCGAGATCTACCCGCAGCAGTTGTCCATCGGGGCCGTGAAGGACAACAAAGGAAAAATTACCCATTACGTTGCCACCCTGATGGACATCACCGCGCGCAAGGTATCGGAAGAGAGAGCCAGGACACTGGCGTATTACGATCCGCTTACCAAGCTGCCGAATCGGCGTCTGCTGATGGAACGGCTCGATCATGCGCTGCGGGCGTCGGAGCGCCACAAGAGCAAGGGGGCGCTGCTGTTTGTCGACCTGGACAATTTCAAAGCCGTCAACGATACCGCGGGCCATCAAGAGGGCGATCGGCTCCTGGAACATGCCGCCGAGCGGCTCTTGGCGTGCGTTGGCCAAGGAGACACCGTGGCAAGGCTGGCCGGCGACGAATTCGTGGTGATACTGGACGGGCTGAGCGAACAGGGAATCGAAGCGGCCACCCAGGCGCGGACCGTGGCGGCAGAGATGGCCGAGGCGCTCAGCAAGCCTTATGCGCTCGGCAGCATGGAATACCGCGGTTCGGCCTCCATCGGGATCACGCTGTTCGGCGGCCATCCGGAAAGCATAGAGGAGCCTCTGAAAAGGGCGGACCTGGCCGTCCATCAGGCCAAGGCGTCGGGCCGGAACAAGGTGCAGTTCTTCGATCCCCACATGCAGGCCCAGGTGAAGGCGCGCGTCGAACTCGAAGGAGGCCTGCGCCTGGCAATGGAGAAATCGCAGTTTTCGCTTTTCTTCCAGCCGCAGGTCACCGGCACCCGGCGGATCACCGGCGCCGAAGTGCTATTGCGTTGGCATCATCCCGAGAAGGGCATGATTTCGCCGGCTCGGTTTATTCCGCTGGCCGAGGAGACCGGCTTGATCATCCCTTTAAGCCGATGGGTGCTGGAACAGGCATGTGCCCAGTTGGCGATCTGGAAACAGGATCCGCAGATGTCGCAGCTGGCTTTGTGCGTGAATGTCAGCGCCAACCAGATCCGGCAGGATACTTTCGTTTCAGACGTATTGCGCATCCTCGACAACACGGGCGCCGATCCGCATCGCCTTAATCTCGAGCTTACCGAGAGTTCGCTGGTGACCGAGGTCGAGAGCGTGATCGCAAAAATGGACGTTCTGAAGGCCAGGGGCGTTTGTTTTTCACTGGACGATTTCGGCACGGGCTATTCGTCTCTCGCATACCTGAAGCGGCTCCCGCTGGATCAGCTGAAAATCGACCAGGGATTCGTGCGCGATATTCTGATCGATCCGAACGATGCGGAGATCGCCAAGATGACCATTGTTCTGGCGGGCAGCCTGGGCATTTCAGTCGTCGCGGAAGGGGTGGAAACAGAATCGCAGCGACAATTCCTTGAAAAGCACGGCTGCCATAGCTATCAAGGCTATCTGTTCGGGGCGCCCATGCCTCTTGAGGATTTCGAGCATCTGTTTTCCACCGAGTCCCGCCATTGAACCGCCGCCGTCACGGTGGCGGCCCATGGCCACGGCTTGGCCTATTGCTTCTTCAGGCCCGCGGATTCGACCAGGGCATGATTCGCTTCAAACTCATCGGCGATCTGCTTGGCGAAATCTTCAGGCGTACCCGGCGCCGCGATATTGCTGCTGTCGGACATCAGTTTCTGAATCTCGGGGCTGTTCACGACGGCGTTGATTTCTTTATTAAGCCGCTGCAGGATGTCCTGCGACAGGCCGGCCGGCGCGAAAAAGCCGAAAACCGACATCATGTTTGCCTTGCCGTAGCCGAGCTCGGTGAAGGTGGGTACATCGGGCAGGAAGGCGACACGGGCCGGCGCGGCGATGGCCAGCGGCCGAAGCGCGCCTTCCTGGATATGCGAGGTCACGGAAGGGCTGACGTTCATGGAAGCCACTTCGAATTGGGCACCCAAGGCATCGTTGATTTGTTGCCCGCTACCCTTGTACGGAATATGGGTAAGCTGGACGCCGCCCAGTTTCTGGAACTGCTCCATCATCAAATGCCCCAGCGAACCGGAGCCGGACGTGGCCCAACGCAAGCTTCCGGGCTCGCTCTTGGCGGCTTTCAGAAGGTCGTCGACATTCGAGCCTTTGAATGACTTGGTTCCTAGCAGTACGACGGGCGACACCATGACGCGTGCGACGGGAAGCAGGTCTTTCTGCGGATCGTATTGAACCGGATTGAAGATGGGAGACAGTGAAAGAGGGCTGACGGCGGAGAAGGACAAGGTATAGCCATCGGGCTTGGCCTTGGCCAGATCGGCCATGCCGATGGTGCCGCCGGCTCCGCCTTTGTTTTCGACGACGAAAGTCGCTTTCAGGCGTTCGCCCAGCTTTTCCGAAATAGCGCGCCCGATGACGTCGCTTACCCCGCCCGCCGCGTAAGGGATGATGATGCGCACCGGCCGCTCGGGCCACGCTGCATCCGCAGCGAAAGCGGTCGTTGCCGGTGCGGCCAGCAAGGCGGCCAGGGCGGCGCCGGCTGCGAAGGCACGGCGGAAGGTTGCGGTTGCCGATGGAAGATTCATCGTGAAAGTCTCCTTGTTTTATTGCGATTCTTGGTTATGGGTTGATCGAAGCGACAGTGTTGCGCAAGGCGGCGATAAAGACAAGGTGGCGCGGCGTCTACCTGAACTTGGCGATGAAGGCGGCAAATTGCGCGACCTCCATGGGACGGGCCAGCGCATAGCCTTGTCCGTAGCATACGCCCGCCGCTGCCAGGAGCCGCGCTTGTTCCGCGGTTTCGATGCCCTCGGCAACCGTTTGAGCGTCGATGGCGCGAGCAATGTTGATGATCTCGGGGATGAGATTGGAGCGTACCGTGGCGTCTTCGAGTTCGTAGATGAACGAGCGGTCTATCTTCAGCAGGTCGGGGGACAGCTTGGTGACGGACTGCAGATTGGAATATCCCGTGCCGAAGTCGTCCACGGCGATGAGAAAGCCTTGCTCCTTGAGCCGCCGAACTTCGGAAATCAGTTGACTGGACAGGCTGTGTTCGGTGATCTCGATACAGATCTCCAGGTCGGGTCTTCCGGCGGCCCGCAACGCATTCGTCAGGACGGGAATCAGTTCGTCCGGACGCACGCTCTCTGGAAAATAGTTCAGGGCGACACTGAACCGGCCGTCCCAAGCGGGAAGATATGCCGCCAGCTCACGGATCGCCTTTCTCGTGACGGCGTGATCGAGCCGATATTCCAGTCCGGCGCCAAGGATGGCCGGGATCATCTTGTCGGGCATCCACAGCTGCTTGCCTTCCTTCATCCGCGCCAATACCTCGCAGCCGACGGGACGCAAAGTCTTCAAGTCGAACACGGGCTGATAGACCAGCGACAGATGGGCTTCATTGCACAGGAAACCGATGCGGTTGCGCAGATCGCGGAGCTTCGTCACATAAGGGGCGATCGTGCCGACGGCCAGGGCCGTGATCAGCAGCGAGGCGGCAAGCAGCGCGGGAAGCAGCATGCCGTTCTGCCTGGCTATCGTCACCAGGCTGCGCTGTGTCTGCAATACCATGTCGAGGCCGGGCGTGGCGGTGGACAGCTCGTAGCCCAGTCCGCGCAGCTCGAAATCGGAATGCTCCAGCCGGCCCGCGCGCTCATGCATGCCTGCGAGTGTTTCGGGATCGACGGCTGCGCTGAGCAAGGCCAGGCCGTCCGCGGTGCGCAGCCAGGCGGCATCGGCGCTGGCGTAGATGCCGCCGGTGGCGTAGGGACTGATGACCACATTGAAGGGCGGACGCTGTATGATGACGGCCGCGAACATCTTGTCGGCCATCGTCAGGGGCACGCCGTTCAACAGTTCCAGGCCGGTGCGCGAGACATGGACGGGATAGTCGCCCTTGATCGGGATCGCAAGACGGCCCAGGGCGGTCGAACAAATAAGCCGTCGGTCTGCATCCAGCAGGCCGATCTCGCGTATGTAGCGGGCCAGCAAAAGATGGGTATTGAGATGCAACAGGTCTTCGTCGCTGCAATCCAGCTTGTCGTGCGTGGTGAGGTGGTCAAGCAGTTCGCTGCTTTCAGCACTGATCGCCTGGAAGATGCGCATCGCGTCGCCATGCCGTTGAGCGACCTGGTTTTTGTCCAGCCATGCCGTGATGATCACCGCGACCAGCGCGAGCGAGACGGCAGTCAGTATCCCGGCCCCATATATGAAAACCTTCGGCCTTTCAGCTATCTTCAGAAGCAACCAGTAGCGTGCTTTGTGCAAATGGGTCTTCCCGGCCCTCGACAGGCGGCAGTGGTCGGATCACGGGTCATGCAATGACGATCGAATTAGATTATGTATATAAACGATGAAATGCGCCAGTTCGCGCCAGAGGGGTCAGACCCCGTACGGGGTCTGACCCCAACGTCCATCAGTTTGCGCCAGAGGAGGGGTCAGACCCCATGCGGGGTCCGACCCCAACGCTCGCCGCCATGACGGGGTCAGACCCCGCATGGGGTCTGACCCCAGGCTGCGCTACAGTATCAAAGATCGCCAACTTGTTTCTTCCTCTCCATGTCCTTAGCCCCATTGTCCGCATCCGCTGCCCCCTGGCCTGAAGTCTCCCCTCCTGTTGCACGGCGCCTGGATCATGAGATCCGGCAGCTTGGGCGCGTGCGTGTCGATTCCTATGCCTGGATGAAATATATCCCGCCATCCGGGTCGCGCACTTTGGAATCGCTGCCGCCGCCTTTGCGTGAGCATCTGGAGGCCGAGATGGCGTATGCGCAGGACGTTTTACTTCCGCTGAAGGCCGACGCGGAGCGGTTCTACGAGCACATGGCGCAGCGGGCCCCCGAGATCAGCGAACCGCTGCCTGCATCATCCAAGGGCTGGCGCTACGATTTCAAGCTGCCCGCTGGCCGGGCACATCGGATTTTTTCCCGCGTAGATCCGGGCGGGGACACGCAATTGCTGTTCGATGAAGGCGCGCGTGCGGACGGCCATGCCTACTATCGCGCCACCGACCACCAGCCCAGCCTCGATGATCGCTACTTTGCATGGGCGGAAGACGTGATCGGAGATGATCGTCACCGCATTTGTGTCCTTGACATGACCAGCGGCGTCGTCCGCACCGTGGTTCAGGCCGATGCCTTTGGCTACGGCGGTTTCACCTTTTCGCCATCGTCCCGCTATCTGTTCTGGATATGGCGCGACGCGCACAGCCGGCCGACACGCCTGTACCGCTCACCGGTCGAAGGCGGCGTAGCGGTGCTGGTCTACGAGGAGCATGATCCGGCCATTTTCATGCAAGTGGCCCGTACGGCCGCCAATGGCTTTGTCGCGCTGACGCTGGCCGGTCCCGATACAAGCGAGGTCCATTTGATCGCGGCCGAAGCAGAGACCGCTCCGCTGCGGCTCGTGCGGCCGCGCCGGCGCGGCGTCCGCTACGAGATAAACGAATGGAACGATACGCTGCTGATGCTGACGGATGCCGACGACGCCACGGACCGCAAGCTGCTTGATATCGACCCTGCGAGCTTTGCCGTCCGGCGCGTGCGCGTACCGCATCGCGCCAACACGCCCATCGTTGCCATCCTGCCTTTTGCCGATATGCTGGTGCGGCTCGAGCGGGCGGACGGCCTGCATCGTCTGGTGCTGATGCGTCCCGACGGCAGCGAAACGTTCGTCGGCTTCGATGAGCCGGCCTATGTCATCGATCTTGCGCCCTCGCAACCGTATGATGCCCGGCGGCTGCGTATTGTGCATCAGGCCCCTGCCAGCCCGCCGCGCTGGCTGGACATCGACTTCGCCAACGGCTCTTGCACCGTGGCGGGGCAGGAACGCCTGAGCGGTTTTGACCCCGGGGCTTACCAAGTTGAACGCCTGCATGCCACGGCGCCCGACGGCGAAACCGTGCCCATCACGATGCTGTCCCGCAAGGACGTACGGGCGGACGCACCGCTGCCCCTGCTGCTGACGGGATATGGCGCCTATGGCATAGCCTGCGAGCCTCGCTTTTCCCTAGCAGCCACCGCGCTGGTGGATGCCGGTTTCCGCTATGCCATTGCGCACGTGCGAGGCGGATCGGAGAAAGGCCGGCGTTGGTATCAGGACGGATGCAGAGAGAAGAAACGGAATTCAATGACCGATTTCATCGCCTGCGCGCGGTACTTGCAGGACAGCGGCTACGCGGCGCCCGGAAAGATCGTGGCCCATGGCGTGTCGGCCGGCGGGCTGCTCGTCAGCGGCGCCATGAATATCGACCCCACATTGTGGGCGGGCGTAATCGCGCAAGTACCTTTCGTCGACATGCTCAACACCATGAGCGACGCGGATCACCCCTTGGTGCCGCTGCTGCGCCCTGACTGGGGCGATCCGCTTTCGGACCCGCATGCGTACGACCACATGGCGGCTCTTTCGCCTTACGAAAATGTGGGACGGGCCGCTTATCCGCCCGTACTGTGCACCGCCGGCCTGAAGGACGACCGCGTCCCTTACTGGGAGCCGGCGAAGCTGGTGGCGAACATCCGGCATCATTCCACCAGCGGCAACCCGGCCGTGCTGCGCCTGAATCCCGACAGCGGCCATCAGGAAAGCGATGACCAGAACAGCGAATTCGCGCAGGCGGCATTGTTATGGGCGTTCGCCCTGCATTGTGTGGGGGGTCAGACCCCGTACGGGGTCTGACCCCATGCTGGATTGCGGCGGCTCGATTGAGGGGTCAGACCCCGCATGGGGTCTGACCCCATGCCACCGATTGGGGGGTCAGACCCTGCACCGGGTCTGACCCCATGTCACCGTTTGAGGGGTCAGACCCCGTACGGGGTCTGACCCCGTGCCTGGCCTCTTGTTCGCACAAAAGACCGCAGGGAACAGAGCGCCGATACGATGAGGGCCGGGATGGCGGTGAAGGTAATCGCGCGTGTCATTTGCCCGCCGAATACCCAGTCGGAAAGCGTGCCGGCCAGCAACGGACCGCTGGCGCCGAACACGGAGACGACAAAACTCCATATTGCGAAGCTGCGCGCCCTGAGGAAAGCGGGGGCGAGATCCTGCAGCATGGTGGGAACCAGCGCATTGGCCGTGCTGGTCACGAACAGCGCCATGCCCACGATGACGAAGGCGTGCTCGAGCATGTCCACCGTGGCCAGCGCCAGCACCACCGGCGCCGCGATCAGCGCGCAGACACCCATGATCAGTGGGCGTACCGCCTGGCCCAGGCGTTGCGCGAGCGCCCGGTCGAGCAGGCCGGCGATGGGCAGGCAGCCGACGCTGGTCATCAGGACGATCAATCCCATGGCATGGCCGATCTGGCCGGGCGCGGCATGGAATCTGCGTTCCAGCGCCAGCGCAATCAGCTGGCTGATCGCCTGTACGGCAATCACCAGACAGCCGGCCGCACCGACGAACAAGCCGATGGACTGTCGTCTCTCCCAAAGAAAACGTCTCAACGAAGTATCAGCCGCGAGATCTGTATTTCCCATGCTCCGGGGAGGATCCGCGGTCAGTGTGCAGAGCACCAGCAGAGGTGCGCCGGCAAGGGAAAGCAGCAGGAATGCGCTGCGCCAGGGCTCGATCGGCAAGGGAATCAAGTCCGCGGCGGACGAAAGCAGGGCGCCGCTGAAATAAAATCCCCCGCTCGCGCCTGCGGACACCAGCGCAGCGAAACTCAAGTTGGCCAGCACGCGATGTCGTTCCGGCGCAAGGTCTGGAATCATCGAATATACCAGTGGCACCATCGCGAACTCGGTGATGCCCGCTGCCGAACGGCCGATGAAGAACAGCGGAAAATTGGGCGCTAGCGCGCTCAGTACCATCATGGCGGTCGAAGCCAGAATGAGACACAGCAGCACCCGTTTGCGGGAAAAGCGGTCCGCGAAACGGGCAAGCGGTACGGCAAGCGCGCTTCCGACCAGCACGCCGGCCAGCCCTTGCAGCGCGCCCAGGGCGGCATCGCCGACGCCAAAGCTCTTCTGTATGGCGGAAAGCGATATGGCCTGCAGGCCCATATCGCTCATTTGTACGCCGGCGGTAATGCCCAGAAAAGCAACGGTGAAGAGGCCCTGCGCAGTCCAGCGATCGGGTGCGCGGTGGCACGCTTCATTTGAAACCGTCATGTATCGGAACGCGGCCTGCTACCATTGATAGGAAAGTTGCAGATCGATCGTCCTGCCGCCTCCGTAGTAGCAATAGAAATCGCAACCAGACACATAGGTTTTGTCGGTAAGGTTGCGGGCATTCAGTTGCAAGGTCCAGTCCCGGTTGAACTGGTATTGCATCATCAGATCCAGCAACGTGTGGCTGGCGATGCGCTCGCCGGGGTAATAGCGTTCGTCTTCGGTCGAGCCGTTGTAGCGCGCGCCTGCCGCCACCGTCAGCCGGTTGCTGTTCTGCAGGTTGAAGCGATGGCTGATCCACAGGCTGGCCTGGTGTTTCGGAATCAGCGGCGTGCGGATGGTCTGGGCCGCGGTGATGTCCTGGCGCGAATGATTGTGGGTGTACGAGGCCTTCACCGCTGTGTTTGGCGTGATGTTGAAATCGCCTTGTAACTCCACGCCCTTGTTGGTCCGCTTGCCGCTTTGCGACTGGATATTGGACGCGTCCGAAATCAGCGCGTTCTTTTCCTCGATATCGAAATAGGCAAGTGTCAGGGTACCGTCCAGCCACGAGGGCTCGAGCTTCAGGCCGACTTCCGTCTGCTTTGCCTCATAGGGCTGGTAGGTGTTGCCATAGCCGTCGACGCCGGCGACGGGCTTGAACGATTCCGAATAGCTGATGTAGGGCGAGACGCCATAGTCGCTGATGTACATGGCGCCAACGTTGACGCTGTTGCGGCTCACGTCGTAGCTGGTATCGGCACCGCTGATGTTGCCGTGACTCTTGGCGCGATCGTGGCGAATGCCGGCATTGAAGTTCCAGTTCTTGCCCACCCGCAATTGGGCGGAGGCATAGACGCCCAATTGCTTGGAGTGCAGATCGTAAGGCGTGGCGTTCACTGTGAACGGCGCGCCGTATACGGGCGCGAACATGTCCAGATTCGGGGCGAGGCCAAAGCCGTTGTTCTGGCCGGACGTGTCCGATTTCAGATAGTCGAAGCCGGCGGTGTGCAGCAGCTCGATGTTGTCGCTCAGGCGCAGCTTGCCGCTGACCCGATTGTCGATATAGTGGTTCCGAGTGCTGCCATCCGTGAAGGTATAGCCGCGCAGGAGCTCGCGGTTGCCGTCCGAGCCATAGGCGAACACGTTCTTCTGATCGACGCTCAGGCGCGAGAACTTATAGTTCTGCGTGAAGGTCCAGTCGTCGGAGATCTCATGGCTCAACAACCACCCGGCACTGACCTGCGTGCGCTTGAGTCGGTCGAAATCGGGCTCGCCGGCATTCAGGCGGCGATCGATCATGCCGTAGGGCGTGCCGATGATGGTGCCGTAAGCAGGCAGAAAGCCGTTGGTGGGGCGGCCGTCTTCGTGCTGGATGCTGGTCAGCAGCGTCAGCGATGTACGGTCGCCGATATCGAAGGTCACGCTGGGGGCCAGGTAATAGCTCTTCATGTCCGTATGCCGCTGCATGCCGTCCTCGCGGCGCGCCTGGGCGACGATGCGGTAGTAGACGGTGCCGTCGTCATTGGCGATGCCGTTGTAGTCGATGCCCAGCCCCATGCGCTTGCGATAGCCCAACTCCGCGTTCATCAGCAGGGCTTCTTCTTTGTGGGGCCGTTTGGTCACCAGGTTGACCACGCCGCCGGCTTCTGATGCGCCGAAAATCAGCGAGTTCGGTCCCTTGAGCACTTCTACGGATTCGACCCCGAAGAGCTCGGGCTTCCAGACAAAATATCCGTTCGGGGTAGTGGGCGTGCCGTCCAGCGAGATGGAAGCGTCGAAACCACGGATCTTGAACCATTCCACCTTGTTGTCCGCGCCGAACGGTTCGCTGAGGATGCCGGCCTGGTAATGCAGGGCTTGGTCCAGCTTGCGAGCGCCTTGGTCCTCGATGTCTTTGCGATTCAGCACTGCGCTGGAGTTCGGAGCGTAGAAGTCGAGGCTTTGCAGATCGCCGACGGTTCCGACGACGGTCACGGTGTTCAGGGTCTGGATGGAAGAGGCATCCGTTCCCGATGTCGATGCGGCGTTGGTCTCTTGCGCATGGCCTGGTGCCGCCAGCATGATTCCGCTTGTTATCGCCAAGACCGCCCAAGCATAAGTTGGATAGGTCGTTTCTCGCATGTTGTTTTTCTCCGTAGTCGGTTGTGGGGCAAATGCTGACGCTCCAGAACCTGATGGACCGAAGCGGCCGGTAACGGATTTTAATTGAATTGAGAATTATTCTCGAATTTGTTTCAATTTCCCCCCTGGAATGTGACCATCCCACCACGCGGATCAGTGGCCTGGCAGCCACGCTGCACGGCGCATGATATGCAGCCGGTGGTGGAGCTTCGATGCCGAGTGAAGTATGCTCGTCACCAACACGGACAGCCAAACATCATTCTCAAATTGCCCGCAGGCCGCCAGGACTCCACTTTATGCTTCAAAGTAGTTACAACACCGTTCTGGTCGTTTTCTCTTTTCTGGTCGCCATCCTTGCGTCATATACCGCATTGAGCATGGCCAGCCAGATCACCAAGACCAGCGGCAGGGCGGCCGGCTGGTGGCTGGGCGGCGGCGCCTTTGCCATGGGGCTGGGCATCTGGTCCATGCATTTCATCGGCATGCTGGCTTTCAGCCTGCCGATAGAACTGGGCTACGATGCCTGGCTTACCGTGCTTTCGCTGCTGGTGGCCGTTGCTTCCTCTGCCTTCGCCCTGTGGATAGCCTGCCGCCGCAGGCTGACCATGCCGCGCCTTTGCGCGGGCGCCGTCATCATGGGACTGGGTGTGGCCGGCATGCACTATCTGGGCATGGAAGCCATGATGATGACACCCCGCATCGTCTATGACCCCGCCTGGTTCGCATTGTCGTTGATCATCGCCGTCAGCGCCTCGGGCGCCGCTCTCTGGATCACCTCTCACCTGGGACGCCGGGCCTCGTACCGCGCCATCCTGAAAATCATCGCTGCCGTGGTCATGGGCTGCGCCATCGTCGGAATGCACTACAGCGGCATGCAGGCCGCGCAATTTCCGATAGGCAGCATATGCGGGGCCGCCAACGTGGGCGTCGACACTCACTGGCTATCCATTCTGGTCGCCATGGTGACGATTGCCGTGCTTGCCATCGCCCTGATCATCACCATGCTGGACAGCCGGCACGCCTCTCATACCGGCGCGCTGCACCTTTCACTGCATGAGGCCAACAAGGCGCTGGAACACATGGCCTTGCACGATGCGCTGACCCGGCTGCCCAACCGCGCCCTGCTCGAAGACCGCATCGAGCAGGCCAGGCAAACGGCGCTGCGCAACAAGACCCGCTTTACCTTGCTCTTCATGGACCTGGACGGATTCAAGGCGGTGAATGACGCATACGGCCATGCTGTCGGCGACGCGCTCCTGATCGAGACGGCCCAAAGGATCAAGGCAGGCATCCGCGGAGAGGACACCGTGGCCCGCTTCGGAGGCGACGAGTTTGTGGTGCTTAGCCAGATCGGCGATGCCGAGGACGTCGCCACCCTGGCCTCCAAGGTCGTCGAGATCATTTCCAAGCCGTACAGCATACAAGGATTCGAGCTGCGTCTTTCCACCAGCATCGGCATTGCCATCTATCCCGAAGACGGGCTGGATGCTCAAGCCTTGCTGATCAACGCGGATGCCGCCATGTATTACCGCAAGGACGTGGGGCGCAATGGCTATTCATTCTTCGACCCTTCGATGAACGCCAATGCGGAAGAACATCTGCAACTGGTGCAGGACCTGCACCAAGCCGTAGACCGAAATGAACTGGTCTTGCACTACCAGCCCAAGTACGACGATCCGGATGGCCCGATCAAGGGCGCCGAGGCCCTGGTGCGCTGGTTGCATCCGCAACGTGGCTTGGTCATGCCCGATCTTTTCATACCCACGGCGGAAAAAACCGGATTGATCATGGACATCGACAAGTGGGTGCTGAATGAAGCATGCAGGCAGCTCAAGGTATGGCGTGGGCAGGGGCACGACTGGACTGTGTCGGTGAATCTCTCGCCGCTGCAGTTTGCCCACGCCGATCTGATCGAGACGGTCAGGGCCACCATCGAGCGGCACGAGCTCCCGCCCGAATTCCTGACATTGGAAATCACGGAGTCCACCGCCATGCGTAATGTGGACGACAGCATGGACATCCTCGAGCAGTTGGATGAGCTGGGTGTGAAGATTTCCATTGATGATTTCGGCACCGGGTATTCCAGCCTGCTTTATCTCAAGCGGCTGCCCGCCAGCGAGCTGAAGATCGACCGGGGGTTCATCAGCGAGCTGGTGCGTGACACCGAAGACGCGGCCATCGTGTCGGCCATCATCGCCCTGGGCAAGGCGCTGCAACTGAAGATCGTGGCCGAAGGCGTCGAGACCCAGGACCAATTGGATTTTCTGAATGAACTGGGCTGCGACTCTCAGCAAGGCTATCTGCTCGGGCGCCCAGTGCCCGCCGCAGAGTTTGCCTGCCAGAACGCATTTGATGCGGTCAAGCTCAGTGCAGGACGCTAGGCCGGCGTCAATTCATGCCGGGCCACCCGAACAGTGTTCCAGTTACTTGCCCACCAGCCACGAGGCGACACGAGCAAGGCCGCCGCGGCCATTGGCCGCGCGTCCCAGGGCGGCCGTTCCGGCAGCCGTCAAGAGCATCGATCTCATCGGGGTGCGGGTCCGGCCGGCCGCAACAAGAAGGGCAATTCCCGCCAAGGCGACGATGAGGTGTTCGCCGGGAAAATCGGGGCGCGTCCGGTCCCAACGTTCGAGCTTGCGAGCGGCAACCGAGACGGAACGCGTCGCGGTTCGAGCCTTGTTGAAAGTCTTGTTCAAATCATTCTCCCTGCGTGCTGTTCGTCGAGCCGGATGACCGGAGCTTGAGGAACCGCAGCAAGCAGGATGCCAGCCGTCAAAAATGGGGAAGAGCCCAAAAAAATAGCCAACTTTTGAGTTGGCTATTGTTTAACTTATTGGCTTTATTGGAAATTCTGGTGGAGGGGCAGCACCCGGCACCAAACGACTATTGAAGTACGCAATAGAAGCGCTGCGGGCTGCTGCGAACCATTGCGAACTCGATCGTAAAGCCTGCCCGATTGTAGACCTGCAAGCAGGTTTCTCAGCCATGCTGGTCGCCGGAAACGGGCATCAAACTCGTCTGCGATGGGATGTCGGCTCAATTCCCAAACCCGGAATCGAACCCGTGTCGGCACGGTAGCCCAAACGGTGGGCTCGGCGGCTGCGTCATTGTTGGCGGCGGGGTCGGTGAGCCGCCGAATCGTCAGGGCACAGCGTTGCTCAATCAAGGTATTGATTTGCTCAACCACGACATTGCCAGCAAAACTTTGTCCGGGGTCAAACTGGAGCTTGCGCGCCGTGGCGGGCAGTAGTTTTGTCAGTTTGTCCAAATGCGCCGTTTGGCCTGCGTCAGTTTCCTGGCAGTCTCCAGCCGTACATACGCCAAACGCCTCTGGTCATCCACCGCGTCGCAACTCCCTGACACCCCGGCCCAGCTTGCGGCGCAACAGGGCCCGCAGGGTCACCCCATCCGAGTACCCGACCTGTGCGGCGACTTGGTCGACGCTCGCGTTTCCGGTGCGCAAGAGATGGACGGCATGCTCCACGCGCAGGTCCTGGAAATACGACAGCGGTGTCTTGCCCAAAACGCTTTGCAGCCGCCGCGCCAAGGTGCGCTCGCTTGTGCCCGCGGCGCTGGCCGCCTCGGCCAGCGAGAACCCCTTCGCGAGCCGACGTCTGGCCCAGCACTCGAAGCGCTCCACCATCGGGTCGGCATGCGCAAGGTGGTCGGGAATTACGAACTCGGCTTGCGAACTGCGTGCCTCGACCAGCAGATAGCGTGCCACTAGGGCCGCCAGCGCCGGACTGCGCCCCCGGATGATGCGCAAGGCCAAGTCGACGTGGGCCAAAGCGGCACCCGCGGTAGTGAAGCGTGTCGAGTTCACGATCATGCGTGACTCGTCCAGCGTGACGTTCGGATACCGCTGCCGAAACATCGGCCCCAGCCACCATGACGTCGTTGCACGATGCCCATCAAGCAGGCCACTCTCTGCAAGCAAGAAACTACCGGAGCAGGCGGCACCAAGGTGCGCGCCAGCGGTGGACCACTGCTGTAGCGCGGTGACCGCATCGGGCACGTCGGGGCGTGTGAGCCGAGCCGAGAGCGTGTCAGGCATCTTGTCACCAAACGCGGGCACGAGCACGACGTCTGGTTCCGGCACACCACGCGCAGTGACCACGGGGACCGTCAAGCCTTGCGCAGTTCGGATGCGACGCCGCACGCCCACCAGAGTGAGCTCTATGTGCGCGGGAGCCTGTGGCAGCGAGCCCGACATCGCATTGGCCAAGCCCACTGTGTCAGTGAGCGCCGCAAGCCCCAGATCAAACACGCCATCACAAACAAGGATGTGGAGTTTCATGGCAACAATGATATCAAAGTTGTCATTATTGCCTATAGAGATGGCTGTCATGAAGACTTAGACTGCAGTCTCGTCGAGCCCTTCACCTAACCCATTTACCCAAAGGATTACAGTATGACCAAGCTCGCCCTGTTTGTTCGTCTCGAAGCCAAACCCGGCCAGGAGGCTGCGCTTGCCGACTTCCTGGCCAGCGCACTGCCGCTCGCCAACGCCGAGTCCGGCACCACTGCCTGGTTCGCATTGAAGTTTGGCCCTTCGACGTTCGGTGTGTTCGATGCCTTTGCCGATGAGGCAGGTCGCCAAGCACATCTGAACGGCCAGATCGCCGCGGCCTTGATGGCCAACGCCGCGACCTTGCTCAGTTCTCCGCCCAATATCGAGAAGGTCGAACTGCTTGCAGCCAAACTGCCTGCATGACAACCCGGCCTTGACCCAGTCAGGTCACGCTGCAGGATGGGGGGCACACGGCCCTACGCAGCGATCCCCCCTTGATTGCACTTGCCAGGGAGCTACCTTCCACAGCGATTGGGGGGCAATATTGCAGCCAGAACTTCCAAGCTGCGTCAGCAAGCAGGGGCAACATCAGGGCTAGCTGAGATGTTCCGATTCGTCGGGTAGTTATCGAGAAGTACCGACTGTTTGCAACGTGTCGGTACCGAGAGCCGTCTGGGCGAGCCAGATTTCCGGCCCATTGGAAGTCCGCAGTCCGCAAGCGCGGATCGATCGAGCGACTTGTTGAAAATCAACGACCTAGCATCGGGCCGTGCGGACTAGTGAGGGTTTCTGGGGGTTCGTGCGTGACGATTCGAACTCCTGCAGGGTCTCGGTGGGGCAGCACCCCGCACCAAACGACTATTGAAAGTACGGAATCGAAGCGCTGCGGGCTGCTGCGAACCATTGCGAACTCCATCGAAAAGCCTGCCGGATTGTAGACCTGCAAGCAGGTTTTCCAGCCATGCCGGTCGCCGGGAACGGGCATCAAACCCGTCTGCGTTCCAGTGCCAGTTCAAATCCCAAACCCGGAATCGAACCCGCGTCCGCATGGTGGTTCAAACGGAGGTCTCGGCAGCTGCGTCATTGTCGGCGGCGGGGTCGGTGAGCCTCCGAATCGTCAGGGCACAGCGTTGCTCAATCAAAGTATTGATTTGCTCAACCACGGCATTGCCAGCAAAACGGTGTCCGGGGTCAGACTGGAGCTTGCGCGCCGTCGCTGGCAGTAACTTTGCCAACTCCAGAATGCGCCGTTTGGCCTGCGCCTTGGTAAAGCGTACGCCTTCGGCGAACTGCTCCCAATGCCGCGCCTGGACTTCGCTGAATTTGTACTTGCTGCCGATTTTCATCGCCATCTTCTGCGTCAGGGTTGGATACACCGCCGTCGAGAGCGTGTCGTAAAACGGTGCCAGAACGGGTGTCTTGCCTGAGTACAGCAGAGAGAAATTCTTGGCGTGCGCATCATGATTGCCGATCAGCGCATTGAAGATCACGTAGTCGAGCAGTCGCAGGACTTGCGGTGCGCTGGGGCGCGTCGCACTGCGCACCAGATCAAAACACTGGACCAGATCTGGTCCACCTTCATTCTGGTACTTCATTTCGGGCACCACGCCCAGTGCCTGGCAAAAATCCTCTTGATGAAGCCGTTGCCGCTGCCCCTGGGCATCAATCAGTCGGTCGTAGCGTTCAACCAGCAGAAACGAGCGATCCAGCACAAAGTGAACTTTCGATTTCGCGGGCTTGAGCTGCATGGCCTCAGCCAGCGCCATGCAAAACCCTTCGTTGATCACGCTATCGTCAACCGCGTGAATGGCTGGCTTCAAGATGTGCGAGCTGGGTGTTCCATTGAGGGGCAGCCCGATGCGTGCCCCCTCAAAGACCACCGGTAGTTTGTCCTGGGCTCCCGCCAAAGAAAGCCGCAAGCCGTCTTTGCCAGCCAGCATGGGGCGGCGCGGCAATTCATCCAGGATGGCAACGACTTCGTCGTCGCTCAGCCATTGAACGTCATCGCTGCGTGTTGGCGCAGGCAAAGCCTGGCCGGGCTTAAGGAAGGTCACGGCCCCGGCGCATTCGCCGCCGATGTGGTCCAGCAGCGCAAAGTCGTTTTGACCAGACACCTGGAACTGCTGCGCAATCAGGCGGCGCATTTGCCCTTCAGGCAGAAGACCCGCAAAGAAGGGGCGCGTTCTGCGATCGTCGAACGGCTCCGCTTGCAGGGGGAGTGAGGCGGACAAGGCAACGGCGTCTTTGTGTGACAGCCAACCGGGTGCGTAGCAAAAGTTTAGCCGCCCATCGACCAGCGCCAGCGTGCCGACACGATCTGCGAATAGCCAGACTTCCAGCTCATGCGCCATGGTCGCCACCCTCGCGTTGATCATTGGTCACAGATGATGGCCACCCGCTCAACTGGACCTCTCCACCCAATGCATCAATGACCCGCAGTACGTTTTCCAGTCTTAAGGTGGGCTTGCCTGCTTCAAGGTCGACAATGAAGCGCACACCCACCCCTGCCGCCAGCGCCAGCTGGGGCTGGGTCAGCCCGAGCTGCTTGCGAGCGGCACGCAGTGCATCGCCGAGTTGTTGGGGTGATCGAATGGATGTCATGGCTTGCTCAGTTTCCCGTTCGGGAAATTATCAGCCACAACCGGACTATGTGCAAGCGATATTTCCCGATCGGGAATGCTGAGTGCGATTAGGTCGTGGATTAGCTATATATTTCCCGATCGGGAATTTTTTGCGTGTCTTGCTTCCAAATTGACACCCATTTGCACCCAGTGTCGCGCAGTTTGCCGAATACATGCCTGAACTGCGCCACGGTCCCTCATTGGGATGAGATGGTCACAACTATCGCTTGGCTGGCGAGCGGAACAGCGCCTTCATGGACTCCTGCCAACTCATTCGGAAGGAGACCAAGATGGAAGTCGCTCACCTCAATCAAAAACAACTGGCCGCACGCTGGAGCATCAGCGAGGCCACCCTGGAACGCTGGCGCAGCGAGGGATCGGACCCAATTTCCTGAAGCTCTGCGGCCGGGTGCTCTACCGGCAGGTGGACATCGAGGCCTACGAGGAGTCGTGCCTGGCGACGTCGACCAAGACGGTCGCGACGCAGGTCAGTGCTGGCTGAGATGTTCTGTTTCGTCGGTAAATACCGACTATTTGCAACATGGCGGCACCGGCGGCCGTCGGGACGAGCCAGACTTCGGGCGATTTGAAAGTCGGGGGTGCGGACATTTTCCTGGACGACGCATTGCCGAACCACGTCACGCTGTTTGATCTGGCGGTCGATCCGCCAGCGCTATGGGATGAGCAGCGGGCCAGGCTTTGGGCGATCACTGCAGCCGACTAATCCGTACTGAAACTAATGCGTGTATCCGTCGGGTAACAATACTCCAATCCAACCGCTTGATTCGTCCGCGCGTAACTTGTTGAGCTATATGGAGCTAGTTTGTGGCCTTTGCGGACTTCGGGCCAGCTCCTGGGAGCGAGGAATGGCTAGGAGAGAGCGAAATGTGGCTCGGATCGGCCAATTCAGCCGGCTGGCGAAGTCCGCAGGCGTTCGCAGGAACCCCCAACAACACGCCGGAACCGGCGCAAACAGACAAGAAAAAGCCCCAACTGATAACAGTTGGGGCTTCAGTATTGGTGGTGGGGTGGAACCCTGCGCCAAACCTATGTAACTCAGCGCCTTGCGACCGCTGCAAACTCCTGCAGAAAGGTGCGGAATCCGGCCCTTGATGCCCGCAATCCTACCAGTTCTGCCCTGGTCGGGTCACCAACCGAGCGCATCAGACAGGACGCCAGTTCTATTCCCGTTTGCGGAATTGAACCCGCGTCCGCATCCACTCATCCGACGTTCGATCAGGCGGTGACGAACCGCTCCCGAAATGCTCGCCGGACCTGGTCGTAAGGCACAGGGCTGTTGGCGTCCGGGACCAGCGCGCTTCTGTCGCCGATGAGGTAGTTGATCCTGTAGGTGCAGTTTCCGGAGCGGTGCAGCATGCCGCCAATCACCCGGTCGGGATTCAGAACCCGCTCCTGGATCAGGCGGTCCAGCACGCTCTGGACCTGCGGCCCCAAGCCAACGAACATGGCATCTTTCAGTTCTTCGACTTCCGCCGCGAAGTGCTACAGCAGGTACTTCCTCAGCAAGGGGTGCTTGGTCATATCCGGTGAGCCACGGTAATCGTCGTCCTTTACGAATACCGGATAGCGCAGACATTGATTTTCGTGCGTTAGAGAGGGCCTCGCTGCCCAAAAGCCTCACGCGCAAACTCCAAGAAGCTGCGCAGCTTTGGAGTCATTCTTCGGTCAGGGGCATAGAGGATGTGCATTGCGGTATTCGGCACTGGGTACTGCGGCAACAGACGCACCAGTGTCCCATCGCGCAGTGCATCGCTAACCAACTCTATCGGCTGTAGAACCACACCTAGACCAGCTACAGCCGCTGCCAGCAGTGGATCACCTTGATTGATCGTTAATTTGCTTGTAATAGGAACATCTATACGCCCCTCCGGACTGTCGAAGCTCCAGTGTGAGCGGCCATCAGAATAGGTAAACCCCAGACATTCCTGCTGCTGTAGATCCCACGGATTGATGATGGGAGGGCGACGTGCAAGATAGGACGGCGCAGCGCATAAAACCATCTGATAGGGCTCCAGTGGCACTGCCTTCAACCCACTGCTCACCAGCTCGCCGATGCGAAATACCACGTCGTAACCATCATCAACGATATCGACCAGTTCGTTCGATAACGTTAGGTCAACAGACACCTGAGGATACCGAACCATGTATTCCAGCAGGCGTGGCGAAAGCGTGCGAATTCCGAACGTGACCGGCGCGTTGATGCGAAGGCGGCCGCTTGGTGTGCCCCGAGTGAGGGCAGCCAGGTTCTCGGCAGACTGCATGTCTGCAAGGATCAGTTTTGCTCGCGGGTAGAACGCCCTGCCGAAGTCGGTGAGGCTTTGCCTGCGCGTAGTCCGGTGCAGCAGGGAAACACCCAGATGTTGTTCGAGCATTTTCACCTGTTTCCCTACCAATTGAGGGGACAGATTCAGGTCGTCCGCAGCGGCGCTGAATGAACCCAGCTCAACGGCTTTGACGAACGTGGCCATCTGGGTCAGGCGATCCATTATAAACACTCTGTTTCTAGTAATGCGCCATCATAGGCCTTTATCTAGCGCCAATCAATGACTAAACTTTCGTCACCTTTCGAGTGCCCGGATACCTTCCGAATGTATGTCGAGGCCCATTGATTAACGAAGTATCTATATGGCACGCATTGTCAGAATTCATGAATACGGTGACGCCAGCGTTCTGAAGCTGGAAGATCTGGAAGTATCGGCACCAGCAGCAAACGAGGTGCAGATTAGTGTTAAAGCCATTGGCTTGAACCGAGCCGAAGTGATGTTCCGCAATCACGCATACCTGCAAGAAGCGGAGTTCCCCAGCCGCTTAGGCTACGAGGCCGCAGGCATCGTAACGGCAGTTGGGAGCGACGTAACCGAGATCACGATTGGTGACTCGGTCGCTCTGATCCCACCTCTGGATATTGCTCGTTGGGGCACCTACGGCGAGTTGGCCAATGTACCGGCCTACCTGGTGGTAAAGAGCCCTGAGAACTTGTCCTTTGAAGAGGCTGCGGCGTCTTGGATGCAGTACGTCACCGCCTGGGGGGCATTGATTGAACAGGCGAAGCTACGGCAGGGCGATTTTGTCATCGTTACCGCCGCGTCAAGCAGTGTTGGCTTGGCCGCCTTCCAAATGGCTCGTATGGTCGGCGCCACATCGATTGCGATCACTCGAACTCAGGCGAAGAAGCAAGCCCTACTTGATGCAGGCGCTGCGCATGTCATCGTCAGCGATGAAGAGGATATCGTCGAGCGTGTTATGACGATAACTGCCGGTCAAGGCGCTCGCGTTGTATTCGATCCTGTAGGCGGGCCGTCCTTTGAACCTCTCACGCAGAGCATGGCGCGGGGCGGAATTTTGCTGGTGTACGGCGCACTTAGCTCTGAACCGACACCATTCCCACTGTTTACCGTGCTGGGCAAAAGCCTGACTTTGAAGGGCTATATCTACGCAGAGATTGTGGCCGACCTTGAAGCCCTAGAGAGAGCGAAGGCTTTTATTCTGCAAGGGTTGAAGTCCGGTACGTTGCGCCCGATCATCGCAAAGACATTCGCACTTAGCGACATCCAGGATGCCCATCGTTTCCTTGAAGCCAATCAGCAGATCGGCAAGATCGTGGTAACTGTCTGACCAGCAATTATGGGGCTGAGAGCGTAATCCTTCGGCCCCGATTCAAGCCAGCCCTGATGACCGCTTTTGGCCGATTCTGTGTATCCGTCCGGCCAACACACCTTCCTGGCCCCGACGCCAAAGGCGATGGTGTCCACCTGATTTAAGTGGACACCATTTCTAGCCTTTTATGCCGCTGGGCAAACCTATTTTCCCGAGGGCGTGGCGCGGCCGGGTTGGTATCAGCCAACGGACAGAGGTGTTGAGCGCAGGCCGGGAGAAAGACTCGCTTGGCTGCGCTCGCTCGATGATGAGACGTCGCCAGAGGCGGACGCCTGATCGGTCCATCCGAAACCAGCCCATCGTGATCTCACAAACTACAGGATAAGCACATGCCAGCCTCTTCTTTCGGTGAATCCTCGGCGCATATCAGACGCAGACGCGTTGCCCACTATCTACGCACGGAGTCTGGCGCTGCGGTGCTGCTGGTGATCGTCACGGTTGTGGCGCTCGTGTGGGCGAACTCGCCGCTATCCAACGCCTATTTCGAGTTGTGGCACCTAGACGTCGGGTTTGACTTCGGGCCGCTGGGCCTGCACATGGATCTGCATCACTGGGTCAACGACGGCCTGATGGTCGTCTTCTTCTTCCTGATCGGCCTGGAGGTGCGTCAGGAATTCGCCCACGGGTCGCTCAGGGACCGCAGCCGTGCCCGTCTCGCTCTGATCGCGGGGGTCGCGGGTGTCGTGCTTCCCGCGCTGGTGTATGTCCTGATCGTGGGGCTGGCCGGAAGTGAGGGCCTGCACGGGTGGGGGGCGGTGGTCGGTACCGATACGGCGTTCATGCTGGGCACCCTGGCGATCGTCGGCCCGCGGCTATCCGGTCAGTTGCGCGTGTTCTTGCTCACCCTGACCGTGGTCGATGACTTCCTCGCCGTGTCCATCATCGGCATCGTCTATAGCGAGGAGATCCGGGTCGTCCCGTTGCTGATCGCCCTCGCCAGTCTCGTCGGGTTGTGGTTGCTAGGGCGCAACCGCCAGTGGCGGGCAACGCCCTATGTGTTGATCGTGATCGTGCTGTGGTTCGCGACCGTGTACTCCGGCATCCATGCCTCCCTCGCCGGGATGGCCGCGGGGCTGCTGATCCCCGCCTACGCAACGCAACGTCACAAGGTCGTCGCGGCAAGACAGTTGTTCCGTGACTTCTGGCAGTCTCCAAGTGCCGCATCGGCTCGCGCAGTGGACTGCGGGCTGTCCCAGGGTATCTCGGTGAACGAGCGGCTGCACGAGTTCCTGCGGCTGCCGACAGCGCTGCTGATCGTGCCGGTGTTCGCCTTGGCGAACGCCGGGGTGGACCTGCGTGGTGGGCTGCTCGCTGAGGCCTTCGGCTCGCCCGTGACCTGGGGCGTCATCGCGGGCCTCGTGCTCGGCAAGCTCCTGGGCATCGGGCTCATCACACTCGCCGCGGTCCGCCTCGGACTGGGGCGCCTGCCGGTGGGCGTCGGGATGGGGAGCGTGTTCGGTGGTGCGGCGCTGTCCGGGATCGGTTTCACCGTGTCGCTGCTCATCATCGGGCTCGCGTTCGGTACGACCTCTGACCTGGGCCGCCAGGCGACGGTCGGGGTGCTCGTGTCGATGGTACTCGCCACGTTGCTGGGGTGGCTCATATTCAAGGTCGCCGCTCTCAAGTGGGGGGAGGAGACTGCCGATTTGCCGATGGTACTTGAGCCACCAGTCGATCCGGAGGTCGATCACATCCGCGGTCCGGAGGACGCCCAGCTCACGCTCGTGGAGTACGTTGACTTCGAGTGCGCGTACTGTGCACACGCCACCGGTTCGTGGGACGATCTGCGCGCCCACTTCGGGGACGACCTGCGGTATGTGGTGCGCCAGTTGCCGCACCACCCCCACGGGCCGATCGCCGCGCGGGCGTCCGAGGCGGCATCGAACCAGGGGATGTTCTGGCCGTGGCTGGACTTCGTGTTCACCCGTCAGCATGCGCTGGAGCGAGAGGACTTGATCGGCTACGCCGCCGAGGTGGGTCTTGACATCGATCGGTTCATCGCGGATTTCGACAGCCCCGCAGTGATAGAGCGTGTCGAGCGTGACCTCGTCAGCGCGGTCGCCAGCGGTGCGCACGTCACTCCTACGTTCTTCATCGAGGGTCGCCGCCTGCGCGGCAGCTACGACGCCCGCACTCTCACCGCAGCGCTCGAAGCCAGCCGCCGCGGCACCCGCACTCAGGAAGTCCCGTCCTGAGCGGGACGAACTACAGGATAAGAACATGCCAAACAATTCTTTCGGTGAATCCTCTTGTACCGCTGCGGCCAGCGGCCTCGTGCAGGTGCGTGGCGCGCGCGAGAACAACCTCAAGGAGGTGGACGTCTCCATCCCGCGTAACGCGCTGGTGGTGTTCTCGGGTGTCTCCGGCTCCGGGAAGTCCTCGCTGGCCTTTGGCACCATCTATGCGGAGGCCCAGCGGCGCTACTTCGAGTCGGTGGCCCCCTATGCGCGGCGACTGATCGACCAGGCCGGCGTGCCGGACGTCGATGCGATCGACGGCCTGCCGCCGGCGGTGGCGCTGCAACAGCAGCGGGGCTCCAGCAACGCGCGTTCCTCTGTGGGCAGTGTGACCACCTTGTCCAGCCTGGTGCGGATGATGTATTCGCGCGCCGGCGCCTATCCCGCCAACCAGCCGATGTTGTACGCCGAGGATTTTTCGCCCAACACGCCGCAGGGAGCGTGCCCGACCTGCCACGGCCTGGGCCATGTGTACGAGGTGACTGAGGCCATCATGGTGCCCAATCCCTCCCTGAGCATCCGCGAGCGGGCGATCGCCTCCTGGCCCCCCGCCTGGCAAGGCCAGAACCTGCGCGACATCCTGGTCAGCATGGGCTACGACGTTGACCGACCGTGGAAGGACCTGCCGAAGAAGGATCGCGACTGGATTCTGTTCACCGAGGAAACACCGACGGTGCCGGTGTACGCCGGCTTCACGCCCGCCGAAACCCGCGCCGCGCTCAAGCGCAAGATGGAGCCGAGCTACATGGGCACCTTCACCGGCGCCCGGCGGTATGTGCTGCACACCTTTGCCAACACCCAGAGCGCGCTGATGAGAAAGCGCGTATCCCGGTTCATGGAGGGCAAACCGTGCCCCACCTGCCACGGCAAGCGGCTCAAGTCCGAGGCGCTGTCGGTCACCTTCGCCGGCGTGGACATCGGCGCGTTCATGCAGATGCCGCTGGACCAGTTGGCGGCCTTGCTCGAACCCATCGCCCAGGGCGATTTCCGCGCCCATGCAGCGGGGGCGGCTACGGACAAGGAAGCGACCCGACGCGACCGTGCCGAACGCGCGGCCTCCGGTCGCGCCGTCCATGCGGTATCGCCCGACGTGCGCCGCACCTCGGCGCTATCGGAAGAAAAGCGCCTCGCCGCGCAGCGCCTGGCCGGTGGCGTGATGGCACGCCTGCGCCAACTGCGTGGGCTGGGCCTGGGCTACTTGACGCTGGACCGGGCCACGCCGACGCTTTCGGCCGGCGAGTTGCAGCGCCTGCGGCTGGCCACGCAATTGAGTTCCCTGCTGTTCAGTGTCGTGTACGTGCTCGACGAGCCCTCCGCGGGCCTGCACCCCTCCGATAGCCAGGCCCTGTACGACGCACTCGACCGGCTGCGCGACGCCGGCAACTCGGTGTTCGTGGTGGAGCACGACTTGGACCTGATGCGCCGCGCGCAATGGCTCGTGGATGTCGGGCCGGATGCTGGGGAGCGTGGCGGCCGCGTGCTCTACAGCGGCGAGCTGGATGGCCTGCGCAAGATTGCCGAATCGCGTACTGCACGCTACCTGTTCGATGAGATCCCCGCGCCGGGAAGCCGGGCACGCGAAGCGACCGGCTGGCTGGAGCTGCAAGACATTCACCGCCACAACCTGCATGGCGTGAATGCGCGCATTCCGCTGGGCGTGTTGACGGCCGTCACCGGCATCTCCGGCTCGGGCAAGTCCAGCCTCGTCGCGCAGGCCCTGCCGGAGCTGGTGCTGCTGCACCTGGGCCACGAGCCGGAAGACGATGTAGCCGAAAGCGCCACCAGCGAAGGGCCGGCAGTGATCGAAGCGACCGGCGGCCATCTGGCGGGCGACGTGGACGCCGTACAGCGTCTGGTGCAGGTGGACCAGAAACCGATCGGGCGCACGCCGCGGTCGAACCTGGCTACCTACACGGGTCTGTTCGACCATGTGCGCAAGCTGTTCGCCGCCACGCCCGATGCCCGACGCCGCCGCTATGATGCCGGACGGTTCTCGTTCAACGTCGTCAAGGGGCGCTGCGAGACCTGCGAGGGCGAGGGCTTCGTCAGCGTGGAACTGCTGTTTATGCCCAGCGTGTACGCGCCGTGCCCGACGTGCCATGGCGCACGCTACAACGAGGCCACGCTGAAGGTGCAATGGAACGGGCGCAACATCGCCGAGGTGCTGCAGATGACCGTGGACGAAGCCAGCGAATTCTTCGCGGGTGAAGACGCTGTGACAAGGCCACTGCAACTGCTGCGCGATATCGGACTGGGCTATCTGCGCCTGGGGCAACCGGCCACTGAGCTTTCCGGTGGCGAGGCGCAGCGCATCAAGCTGGCGACCGAGCTTCAGCGCAGCCAGCGCGGCCGAAGCCTGTACGTGCTCGACGAGCCGACCACCGGGCTGCACGCGTCGGATGCCGACCGGCTGCTGGTGCAGTTGCAGCGCCTGGTCGATGCCGGCAATACCGTAGTGATGATCGAGCACGACATGCGTGCGGTGGCCCAAGCCGACTGGGTGATCGACGTAGGGCCAGGCGCGGGCGCTGCCGGCGGCAGCATCGTGGCGGCGGGTTCCCCTCAGCAGGTGGCCCGAAAGTCTGGCAGCCGAACCGCTCCGTTTCTTGCACGGGAGTTGGCGCGGGCCGAGTAGCTTAGTTCGCCAAATGTTGCCAGCTTCGCGGGGCATTGATCGTCGCCACACGGTGGTGACGGTCGCTGCCCGAGTCGCGTCATCCTTCCTGAGTCAGAGCAAGATAGGGATTGTTGGTCGGTATTTCGGCGAGTGCCAAGGACCCATTTTCGAGGAGGTAGCCATGCAGTCGGCGGGACTTCCTCGGGCCCGTGACTTCACAGGTCCAAATGTTCAGGCCATTTGGGTGCTTGCGGTGTAGCTGCAGTTTCTAAAAGCGCTTTTGCACCCACTGCCAATCCTGTTGCTTGTCCTGCCTGACCAGCACATCCACCTGGGGATGTTCCTGCGCATAGCGCTGGAACACGCCGGGACTGACCAGGTACCCGTCAGGGCATAGATCGGCCGTCTGGCATGTATCCGTGTGAACGGGAAGAGCATCTATGCCTTGTGTCCTTGATTTTTTTGTTGTTCGGAGTAATCTTTTCAAAGATTTGCAATCTCGCGCAGATGAAGGAGCATGGAGAAAGTGCGATAAAAGCCGGCCATCTATTGATCCTTACGCTCGATGAGTTGGCCGTCCATTTAAAGATCGGTAAACGAACACTGTATGGACTCGCCGCCAAAGGGAAGATCCCCGCTTTCAAAGTGGGTAGTGTATGGCGATTTCGGAGAGGCGAGCTTGATCAGTGGATTGCCGATCAGACGCAAGCCAGCACGAAGAAGGAGGTGATGCGCAAACGTGAACAGCAGAGATCACCCGAGCAGGACTTGTCGCAGCCGCGCAATGTCCGTCGCAGCAGGCAAACGAGTTAACTGAATCTTCTCTACTTGGAGGTGTAACATGGACATTGACTTCAAGAAGTTGGCACCCTGGAACTGGTTCAAGAAAGAGCAGGAGGAGCAGCAAACCGCCTCTTCTGGTCTGCCTGTGCAGCGCAATGATGCTCCAGTGCCAGGAGGGGCGGTCAGTCCGATCTTGCAGTTGCATCGCGAGATTGATCGTCTGTTCGATGATGCATTTCGGGGATTTGGATTTCCTGCACTGGCCGTTCCGCGCTTGCCAGCCGACTGGCCGGGCATGCTGAAGCCGGCCCTGGACATCCAGGAAGGCGACAAACAGTACAAGATTGCTTTGGAACTTCCCGGTGTTGAGGAGAAGGATATCCAGATCACCCTCGACAACGACGTGCTGGTAGTGCGTGGTGAGAAGCGTCAGGAGCAGGAAAAGAAAGAGGGTGGCTTTCACCGCATCGAACGCTCCTATGGCAGTTTCCAGCGCGCCCTGAATCTGCCAGATGATGCCAACCAGGATTCGATCAAAGCCAATTTCAAGAACGGAGTGCTGACGATCACCATGGACAAGCGTGAGGTCAGTGCACCAAAACAGGGGCGTTCAATCCCGGTCAATAGCTGACGCCCTCAACCAACTTTTTCACATCGAAAGTAATCAAACGACCGGCGCGGCACTGTGCCATAAGGTGCCTCGCTGTCTCTCTAAGTTAAGGAGTGTCAGCATGGCCAGAAAACAATGCCAAGTCTGCGGTCAGCCCGCCACGGTGCGGGTGGAAGCCAATCTCAATGGTCGTCACAGCACCATGCTGCTCTGTGATGATCATTACCGCCACCTCGTGCGCCAGCAGAAGCGCACCGTTTCTCCGCTGGAAGCCTTGTTTGGCGCGCGCAGCGGTCTGTTTGAGGACTTTCTGGGCAGCGACTTTTTCCGTATTGGTGACGAGTCGACGACTGTTACTACCGATACCGATGATGTGGTCGATGCCTCCTTTGGCGAACCGGCTTCGGCGGGATCAGGTGCACCGCGCCGTCGAGGCAGCGGACTCGCTAGCCGCATCAGCGAGCAATCAGAGGCGTTGCTTCAGGAAGCCGCCAAGTATGCGGCCGAGTTCGGTCGTCCGGAAGTGGATACCGAGCACCTGCTTTTGGCACTGAACCACAGCGACGTAATCAAGACCATCCTCGGTCAGTTCAAGATCAAGGTCGATGATCTCACGCGACAGATCGAATCTGAAGCCAGACGCGGTGACAAGCCGTTCGAGGGCGAAATTGGCGTGTCGCCGCGCGTCAAGGATGCACTGAGTCGTGCTTTCGTGGCGTCCAACGAACTGGGTCACTCGTATGTCGGCCCGGAGCACTTCCTGATCGGCTTGGCAGAGGAAGGCGAAGGATTGGCCGCCAACCTGCTGCGCCGATATGGCCTCACGCCGCAGGCGCTGCGTCAACAGGTGAGCAAGGTGGTCGGCAAGGGGGCCGAGGACGGTCGCGCTGAGACGCCGACCAACACACCTGAGCTCGACAAGTACTCGCGTGACCTCACCAAAATGGCGCGTGACGGCAAGCTCGATCCGGTCATCGGCCGCGCACAGGAGATTGAGACCACCATCGAGGTGCTGGCCCGGCGCAAGAAGAACAATCCGGTACTGATCGGCGAGCCGGGGGTGGGCAAGACAGCCATCGTCGAGGGGCTGGCGCAGCGCATGGTAGCCGGCGAAGTGCCTGAGACATTACGCGACAAGCGCTTGGTGGAACTGAACATCAACGCCATGGTCGCGGGGGCCAAGTACCGGGGTGAGTTCGAGGAGCGTGTACAGAAGGTGCTCAAGGAAGTGACCGAACACCAGGGCGAACTCATCTTGTTTATCGACGAGGTGCACACCATCGTTGGTGCCGGCCAGGGTGGCGGCGAAGGCGGGCTCGACGTGGCCAACGTCTTCAAGCCGATGATGGCGCGAGGCGAACTCAACCTGATCGGTGCCACCACGCTCAACGAGTACCAGAAGTACATTGAAAAGGATGCCGCGCTGGAGCGTCGCTTCCAGCCGGTGATGGTGCCCGAGCCGACGGTAGCACAGACCATGATGATCCTTCGTGGTCTGCGCGACACCTTCGAAGCGCACCACAAGGTCAGCATCTCGGAGGAAGCGATCATCGCCGCCGCCGAGCTCTCCGACCGTTACATCACCGCGCGCTTCTTGCCGGACAAGGCCATCGACCTGCTTGATCAGGCCGCCGCCCGGGTGAAGCTGTCTGCGACGGCACGTCCGATCGCCGTGCAGGAGCTGGAGGCGGAACTGCACCAGCTGCGCCGTGAGCAGGACTACGTGGCAGCCCGCAAGCAATACGACAAGGCGGCAGAGATCGGCAAGCGGATCGAAGCCAAGGAGGCCGAGCTCAAGAAGCGCGTCGAGGAATGGGAGCGCGAGCGCGCCTCGGGCAGCGCCGAGGTCAAGGCCGAGCACGTGGCCCAGATCGTCTCGCGCCTGACCGGCATTCCGGTGAACGAGCTGACGGTGGAGGAGCGCGAGAAGCTGCTGCACCTGGAGCAGCGTCTGCACGAGCGCCTGGTCGGGCAGGACGAAGCGGTGCGCGCCGTCGCCGATGCGGTGCGGCTGTCGCGCGCCGGCCTGCGCGAGGGCAGCAAGCCGGTAGCCACGTTCCTGTTCCTCGGGCCCACCGGCGTCGGCAAGACCGAGCTGGCCAAGGCCCTGGCCGAAGCCATCTACGGCGACGAGGGCGCACTGTTGCGCATCGACATGTCGGAGTATGGCGAACGCCACACCGTGGCGAGACTGGTGGGCGCCCCCCCGGGCTACGTCGGCTACGACGAGGGCGGTCAGCTGACCGAGAAAGTGCGTCGCAAGCCCTACAGCGTGCTGCTGCTCGACGAGATCGAGAAGGCCCACCCCGACGTCTACAACATCCTGCTGCAGGTGTTCGACGACGGTCGGCTCACCGACGGCAAGGGCCGGGTGGTGGATTTCACCAATACCATCATCATCGCCACCTCGAATCTGGGTTCGGACATCATCCAGCGGCGGCTGAAGGCACGTGGTGCCGCCGGCGAAGAATACGAGAAGACCAAGGCTGAGGTGATGGATGTGCTGCGCGGACACTTCCGCCCCGAGTTCCTCAACCGCATCGACGAAATCATCGTCTTCCACGCGCTGGGCAAGGAAGAGATCCGTCATATCGTCGGCCTGCAGCTCGATCGTGTGGCCCGCAACGCCGCCAGCCAGGGCGTGACGCTCGCCTTCGATCAGACGTTGATCGACCACTTCGCGGAGGAAGGCTACAAACCCGAGTTCGGCGCGCGCGAGCTCAAGCGGCTGATCCGCAGCGAGCTGGAAACCGCTCTGGCGCGCGAGATGCTAGGTGGCGGTATCGGCAAGGCCGATCACGCCAGCGCACGCTGGGACGACAAGGCCGAACGGGTGGTCTTCGAGCGCAAGGAGCCACCCGCGCAGCCGGCCGAGCCTGAAAAGCCCGATGCCGCGAACGTGGCCGAGGCACCGCCGAACGGCGAGAGCAAGGCTACGCGCAAGAAGAAGCCGGCGGGCGGCGAATCTTGAGCGATGGGAGGCTGTCGTGTCCGACCCCAACGGGCTGACATGGGCAGCCACCCTCGTGTCGCTGGCGGTCGCTATCCCCACAGCGGGGCACGCGGTCATCTACAAGCGTGACCCTCGATCGGCCACGCTGTGGGTTCTGCTGATCACCTTGTTGCCGCTGGGCGGTTCGCTGCTGTATGGGCTGTTCGGCATCAACCGTTACCAGCGGCGGGCGCGGCGGCGCTTCCCGGGGGCAGATCCTGCTGTTCGGCAGGACCTCTCTCCCACGATGCCCGAGGCTGTATCGCCGCTGCTTGCCGGTCTGGCGCACCTGGTGGGGCGCTCCACCGGCCAGTCGCTGACCGGCGGCAACCGTATCGAGCCGCTTGTCGATGGCGAGCAGGCCTACCCGGCCATGCTCGCTGCCATCGAGTCGGCGCGGCACAGCGTCGCCCTGGCCTCGTACATCTTCGACAGCCAAGGCATCGGGGCGCAGTTCGTCGATGCGCTGCGCCGGGCTCATGAGCGCGGCGTGCAAGTGCGGGTGCTGATCGACGACGTCTATGCCCGCTGGACGCCCCGCAGCGCCTACCGCGCCTTGCAACGCGCCGGCGTTCCGGCGGCGACGTTCAACCCGACGTTGATTCCCGCGCGCCTGCATGCCGCGCATCTGCGCAATCACCGCAAGCTGCTGGTGATCGATGGCGAGACGGGTTTCACCGGCGGCATGAACATCTTCAGCCCGTATTGGCGGCCCGATGCGCCGGAGCAGGCCTGTCACGATTTGCACTTTCGTCTGCGCGGGCCGGTGGTTGCGCATCTGATGCAGTGCTTCACCGATGATTGGTGCGATACCACGGGCGAGCGGCTCAGCGAGGGTTTCTGGCGCGAATCGCCCGCAACGGCTGATGAGCAAGGAACCTCTTGGGCGCGCGGCATCGAGGCCGGTCCCGACGAGGCCCTGGACAGGATGCGCTGGACCTTCATGGGCGCTTTGAGCGCGGCGAAGCATTCGGTGCGCATTTGGACACCTTACTTCGTCCCCGATCAGCCCATGATCGCGGCGCTGAGTACGGCTGCGTTGCGCGGCGTGCGTGTCGACGTGCTGACGCCTGCGAACGGTGACCATCTCACGGTGCAATGGGCCGCGCGCGCCCACTACTGGCAGGTGCTGGAGCACGGTGTACGCATCTTCGAACGGCCTGGCCCGTTCGACCATAGCAAGCTGATGCTGGTAGACGGCAAGTGGTGCTGCCTGGGTTCGGCCAATTGGGATGCACGCAGCCTGCGCCTGAACTTCGAGTTCAATGTGGAGGTGTACGACACCGCGTTGTCTACGCGGCTGGAATCCCTTTTTGATGCCGCCCGTGATGCGGCGGACGAGATATCGGCGATGGCGTTGCGCGCCCGCCCGCTGGCCATCCGCTTGCGCGACGGGGTGGCCCGTCTGTTCACCCCCATTCTCTAGCGACACGACTTGCGAGGGACATTGCCCATGGAAAAGAAAGATCAATGGAACGTCGGCTACTGGATCGTTGCCGGCCTGATGCTGTTGATGCTCCAGAACTACTGGCAAGCGGCGCAGACCGTCGAGCCGGTGCCGTACAGCGAATTCGAGAAGGCTTTGGCCGAAGGCCGCGTCGCCGAGGTGCTGGTGTCGGACCGTACCGTGACCGGGCGTCTGAAATCGCCGGAAGCCCGTGTCAAGACCACCATCGTTGCGACTCGGGTCGAGCCTGATTTGGCTGAGCGCCTGTCCAAATACGAAGTTCCCTATGCACGGGTCGTGGAAAGCACCTGGCTGCGCGATCTGCTGTCATGGATTTTGCCGGCAGTGGCGTTCTTTGGCGTCTGGTTCTTCCTCTTCCGCCGATTTGCCGAGAAGCAGGGCATGGGCGGCTTCCTGAGCATCGGCAAGAGCCGCGCCAAGGTGTTCATGGAGAAGAACACCGGCGTCACCTTTGCCGATGTGGCGGGTGTGGATGAAGCCAAGGCCGAGCTGGTCGAGATCGTCGATTTTCTGAAGAACCCGCAGGACTACGGTCGTCTCGGCGCGCGCATCCCGAAAGGTGTGTTGCTGGTGGGCCCGCCCGGCACGGGCAAGACCCTGCTGGCCAAGGCCGTCGCGGGCGAGGCCGGGGTGCCGTTCTTCTCCATCTCCGGCTCGGAGTTCGTCGAGATGTTCGTCGGCGTGGGGGCGGCGCGCGTGCGCGACCTGTTCGAGCAGGCCCGCGGGCAGGCGCCGGCCATCATCTTCATCGACGAACTCGATGCACTGGGCCGCGCGCGCGGCGCCGGCGGGCCCATCGGCGGCCACGACGAGCGCGAACAGACCCTCAACCAGCTGCTCACCGAGATGGACGGCTTCGACAGTTCGGTGGGGCTCATCATCTTGGCAGCCACCAACCGGCCGGAGATCCTCGATCAGGCCTTGCTTCGCGCCGGTCGCTTCGACCGTCAGGTGCTGGTGGACCGTCCCGACAAGAAAGGTCGCCTGGATATCCTGAAGGTCCATGTCAAGAAGATCACCCTGGCCCACGGTGTAGATCTGGAACAGGTGGCGGCGCTGACCACCGGCTTTTCCGGCGCTGATCTGGCCAATCTCGTGAACGAAGCAGCGCTGAACGCGACGCGGCGCAAGGCGCAGGCTGTGGAACTGCAAGACTTCACCGCCGCCATCGAGCGCATCGTGGCCGGCCTGGAAAGGAAGAACCGTGTGCTCAATCCGAAGGAGCGGGAAACCGTGGCCTATCACGAGATGGGGCATGCGCTGGTGGCGCTGGCGCTGCCCGGCACCGATCCGGTACACAAGATTTCAATCGTTCCGCGTGGCATCGGTGCACTCGGCTACACCCTGCAGCGGCCCACCGAAGACCGATTTCTGATGACACGTGCCGTCCTGGAGCACAAGTTCGCCGTGCTCCTGGGAGGGCGCGCGGCTGAGAAGCTCGTGTTTGGCGAGCTGTCCACAGGGGCTTCAGACGATCTCGCGCGGGCCACCGACATCGCCCGCGACATGATTACGCGCTTCGGCATGGATGAGGGCTTGGGGTACGTTGCTTTTGAGGCACAGAGGCCGCGTTTTCTCGACGTCCCCGAGCTGGCGCAGGGTGGTTGCCGGGTGGCGGAATCCACCCAGGCGCGCATCGATCAGGCGATCCGCGACATCGTGATGGGCGTGTTCGAGCGCGCCTACCGGATTCTCGATACCAACCGCGCGGTGCTGGAGCGCTGCGCGCGCGAACTGCTGGCGCGGGAAACCCTGGACGAAAACGACATCCGTCAGCTGACCCAGGGGCTGAGGTCCGAATCCCGCGAGTCGGCGCCCCCCCAGTCCGGAACCTCACTCTCTACATCCCAAGGGGCCACACCATGAGCGAACACCTTCACATCGTCTGCCCGCATTGCCAGTCCATCAATCGTGTGCCGGCCGCCAAGCTCGCGGATCAACCTAACTGTGGCCGCTGCCAGCAGCCCTTGTACACGGGCGAGCCCATCGAGTTGACCACGGCGACATTCGGGCGCCACGTGGAGCGCAGCGATCTTCCTTTGCTAGTCGATTTCTGGGCGCCGTGGTGTGGGCCTTGCAAGATGATGGCACCGCAGTTTCAGCAAGCGGCGCGCCAGCTCGAACCCAGGATCAGGCTGGCGAAGGTGAACACCGAGGCAGAGCCCCACCTGGCCGCGCAGTTCGGTATCCGCAGCATTCCGACGCTGGCCCTGTTCCAAGGTGGGCGGGAGATTGGGCGTCAGGCGGGCGCCATGGGCGCGCAGGACATTATGCGCTGGGTGACATCCCGCTTGTCGCAATGACCCGGCGCGAACCACCCTGCTTATCAGTTGTTCGATCCTTGAAGAAAGTGCGTAGCCGCGATGCATAGCGACCCCAACCACACAATCTTTGACGAAATGCGTTCCCAGTTGCAGAAATTTTGGAACCTCTGTTTCACCCATAAGGAGCGTCACCTTTGAACGAGACTCCTCAAATCTCAGCCCGACACTGTGGCCAGATTAACCAGAATGCCCATTTTGGCAGTTGGCATCTCGATCTTGGCTCGCAACTCTTCACCTGCTCCGATGAAGCCTGCCGCGTGCTCGGCCTGGATGTTGGTGCGCCAATAGCCTTCGAGCGATTCCTGCAGTGCGTTCACCCTGAAGACCGCCCCCTCTTCGAGAGGGCATGGGATGCTGCCATGTGCGGAAAGTCCCTTGATCTGCGGTATCGCATCGTCAGCGGAGGGCAGGTTCGCTGGATACACCTGCGGGCAACATTCAAGGGCGACGCCTCTGGTCGGCCCAGAGCGGCAGACGGGACGGTAGAGGACATCACCGATCTCAAGAGGGTCGAGCAGGCGCTGAACTCTATGCGCCGACAGCGAGAAGAGTTGGCCAGCCACATTCCCGGTATGCTTTACCAATACCGTCTTCGTCCGGACGGCAGCTCGCACTTCCCTTATGCCAGCGCGAGGATACAGGAAATATACGGGGTTGCACCGGAGGATGTTGTTGAAGATGCCACTCCTGCGTTCGCTGCGCTCCATCCTGAAGACCGCGACCGTGTGCATGAAACCATACAGGCGTCGGGGCAGTCACTCGCGCTTTGGCATGACGAGTACCGAGTGCAGTTTCCAGACGGTCGGGTGATCTGGGTCGAAGGCGAGGCGTCGCCTGAAGCCATGCCTGATGGGAGCATCCTCTGGCACGGCTATATCCATGATGTCACCTCACGCAGAAGATCCGCGGAAGAGCTTCGCCTTGCGGCTAAAGTTTTTGAGCACGCAGGAGAGGGCATCCTCGTTACCGACGCTCAAGGCCACATTGTCAACGTCAATCGGGCGTTTTCCGTGATCACTGGTCATGCGCGGGAGGAAGTAATGGGTCAGACACCTCGTCTGCTCGAGTCCGATCGCTATGACGATGAGTTCTATCAGACCGTTTGGCAGGCTCTGCGTGAGCACGACTATTGGCACGGAGAGCTCTGGTGCCGACGCAAGAACGGCAGTCAGTTTGCCGCGCTGCTGACGATCAGTGCAGTCCCGGATATGCGGGGCAATATCGAGCATTACGCAGCCATGTTTTCCGACATCACACCGCTGAAGGAGAACCAGCAACAGCTTGAACGCGTTGCTCATTACGACCTGCTCACCGGCTTGCCCAATCGACTATTGCTTGGAGACCGCCTTAAGCAGGCCATTCGTCAGACACGTCGGCGTGGCATGCGCCTGGCGGTTGTCTTCATCGATCTGGATGGATTCAAGAAGGTCAACGACCAGCACGGCCACGCAGTCGGCGACAAGTTGCTGTCCGTCCTGTCCAGGCGTATGACGCAGGTGTTGCGCGAAGACGATACCTTGGCCCGTCTTGGTGGTGATGAGTTTGTCGCTATTCTGCTCGACCTGCCGGATATTTCCGTCAGCGTACCGATTCTCGATCGCCTGATCGAGGTGGCTGCACAGCCCGTACCGATTGGTGACGCACTGTGCGAGGTGAGCGCGAGTATCGGTGTGAGCTACTACCCGCAAGGCGAAGATATCGACGCCGACCAACTGCTGCGGCAGGCAGATCAGGCTATGTATCGTGCCAAGCAAGCCGGCAAGAATCGATATCACGTTTTCGATACGGAGAAGGATCGTACGCTGCGCACCCGTCACGAAGGATTGGACAGCATAGAGAATGCACTTGCCAATGGGCAGTTTCTGCTTTATTTCCAACCTAAGGTCAACATGCGCACCGGTGAGGTGCTGGGCGCCGAAGCCTTGATCCGCTGGCAACATCCGACGCGTGGCTTGTTATCTCCTGCCACCTTCATACCCCTCATTGAGAATCATCCGCTCGGGATTGACGTGGGGAAATGGACCATCGAGGCTGCGCTGACCCAGATCGAAGTTTGGCGCAAGGCCGGCCTTTATGTCCCGATCAGCGTGAATATCGGTGCGCGGCACTTGCTGCAACCGGACTTCATCATGCATCTACGGGGTATGTTGTCACGACATCCCGGCGCCCAGCCGCAAGACCTTGAACTGGAAATCCTCGAAACCAGCGCCGTGGAGGACTTCGTTCAAGTGTCTCAGTTGATGGCGCTGTGCGAGAGGATGGGATTGCGTTTTGCCCTCGACGATTTCGGCAGCGGCTATTCATCGCTGACCTATCTGAAGCGCCTGCCCGCGCACCTGCTCAAGATCGACCAAGGTTTTATACGCGACATGCTCGAGGATCCGGACGATATCGCCATCCTGGATGCGCTACTGGCACTGGCAAGGTCGTTTGGCAGGAACTGCATCGCGGAGGGAGTCGAATCCATTAAGCATGGTGAAATGCTGCTGCGTATGGGATGCGAGTGGGGCCAGGGTTATGCCATCGGGCATCCGATGCCGGCGCATGAATTCGAGCAATGGCTACACACCTGGCAGGTACCCTTATCCTGGAAGGGATTCAAACCTGACAGTCGCTCCGCGCTGCCCGTGCCGTTCACATACGCCGACCACCGGGTCTGGATTTCCCAGATGATCGACTATCTGTCAGGTAAGACCCAAGTGCCGCCTCAACCCGAAGCACTCCAATACTGGCGGGATCAAAGTGGTCGCCCTACGTTCTTCGGCAAGGATCCCAATGATCAGGTCGATGTCCTGCATCAGAGCATCCAGCATTTAGCTCACACCCTGAGTGAAATGAAAAATGCCGGCCGTGTCGAGGCATTGAGGGCTGGCATCGACAAGTTGCAACATTTGCAGGCGGATCTGCTGGGATTGCTGCCGCCGGACCAGAAGCCGGATTGATGCCATGCATGGGACGAAGGGTTGACGTGCAGGAGGCTGATCCACCCATCGGCGGCGCCACGGGCGCGCAGGACATTATGCGCTGGGTGGCTTCGCAATTGCCTCGGCAATCCAGGTGTAATCGAGTCGTCTTCTCGGACTCCCCGTTCCATTAACGTTTCATTGAAAGAGAGAGCAACGCTTATGCATAAAGAATCTGGCCACACGGCCCTTGACAAGATGCGCTCCCAGTGGCGGTTGATGACGGTTTACGAGCGCTTCGAGCTGGTTGTTGCCATCACGCTGTCGGGCGTCATGTCGATGGTCATTGTGATTTCGCTGATTCAGTTGATTCGGCTCGTCTTCACGCTGCTCGTCATGGATGCACTGAATCCACTGGATCATAAGGTTTTCCAGCTGGTATTCGGTGCCACCATGACGCTGCTGATCGCGATGGAATTCAAGCATTCGATCGTCAAAGTGGCTCAGCGTAAGGAAAGCATCATCCAGGTCAAGACCGTCATTCTGATCGCGGTCCTGGCACTGGCCCGCAAGTTCATCATCCTAGAACCCGACGTTGATCCTGCCAAAGTGGCCGCCCTGGCGGGGACGATACTGGCCTTGGGGCTGACTTATTGGCTCATGCGAGAACGCGACGACCGGAAGAGCGAGTAATTGGACCATGACCCTTTCTGGTCTAGCCGGCCGACACGATGCCAGGTCGAGGCACCGCTGGCTCAATCGCTTTCAAACCGTGCTGCTGATTTTGACCCTGGTGGGGATCGCGGCTGCCGCTGGCAGTCTGCTGTTCGGCGACAACGGCCTTTGGCTGGCGCTGGCAACCTGCGCATTGACCCTGCTGATCGAACCTGTCGCTGCCTCCGCGATGACCTTGCGCCTCTATGGCGCCCGTCTCTTGCATTACCAGGAAGCCCCCGCAATCTGGTCGCTGTTGCGGGAGTTGGCCGCGCGCGCCGGATTGCCGAATACGCCGGTTCCCCACTATGTGCCCAGCGGCATCGTCAACGCTTTTGCTACTGGTTCGCGACGCCACGCCTCCATTGCCCTCACTGATGGCCTGCTGCGCAGCCTGAGTATCCGGGAACTGCAAGCCGTGCTGGCGCATGAGGTCGCACACATCGCTCAAGACGATCTGCGTGTCATGGGCCTGGCTGATTCGATCAGCCGGCTCACGAGCCTGCTGGCATTGCTGGGTCAGATTACGCTCCTGATCAGTATGCCGGCGCTGTTGGCCGGTGCCGTAGAAATTAACTGGCTTGGCTTGCTGCTGTTGGCCGCTTCGCCGCAACTGGCACTGCTCGCGCAGTTGGGCCTGTCACGCGTGCGAGAGTTCGATGCCGACCGGATGGCCGTAGAGCTGACGGGAGATCCGCACGGGCTCGCCTCGGCGCTGGCGAAGATCGAGCGGGTGAGCCGCTCGTGGCGCGCCTGGATGTTGCCCGGTTGGGGCAATCCCGAACCGTCCTGGTTGCGCACGCATCCGACGACAGAGGATCGTATCGCGCGCCTGATGGCGTTGGCGCCTCAGTCATCGCTGACTCTGCCGTTCCAAACGGAATATCTCGTGCCAAGGTCGTTCGCCCCGATGCGCCCACCACGCCGGGGCCTGAGCGGCCTTTGGCGTTAAGTCACTCGAAAGGAACCCCCGTCATGGCTTACCCCGATCCTTACCCACAACGCCCAGCTCCGGATCAATTCGTCCGGCGGTGGCTCTTCATCACCGCGTGCGTTGCCGCACTCATGCTGTTCTGGCAGATCCTGCCCGCCATCGAGGCCTGGTTCAGTCCGCGCGAAGCCGCCGAGCGCACCGTCACGCCGCGTGGCGATCTGGCCGCTGATGAAAAGGCCACCATCGAACTGTTCGAGAAATCCCGAGCATCGGTGGTCTACATCACGACGTCCCAACTGGTGCGCGATGCCTGGACGCGCAACGTCTTTTCCGTGCCGCGCGGGACGGGTTCGGGTTTCATCTGGGATGACGCCGGTCACGTCGTTACCAACTTTCATGTGATCCAGGGGGCGTCGGAGGCCACGGTCAAACTGGCCGACGGCCGCGATTACCAAGCCGCGCTGGTCGGCGTGAGTCCGGCCCACGATATCGCGGTGCTCAAAATCGGCGTTGGCTTCCAGCGCCCGCCCGCCGTTCCGGTCGGCACCAGCGCAGACCTCAAGGTGGGACAAAAGGTGTTCGCCATCGGCAACCCCTTCGGCCTGGATTGGACACTCACCAACGGCATCGTGTCCGCGCTCGATCGATCGCTACCCGGGGAATCTGGCGGAGTGACCATCGAACACCTGATTCAAACCGATGCCGCCATCAACCCCGGCAACTCGGGTGGGCCGTTGCTCGATTCGGCCGGCCGCCTGATCGGCATTAACACAGCGATCTACAGCCCTTCCGGCGCATCGGCTGGGATCGGCTTCGCCGTGCCGGTGGACACGGTCATGCGTGTGGTGCCACAACTCATCAAGACCGGCAAATACATCCGCCCGGCGCTTGGGATCGAGGTAGACGAGCAGCTCAACCGCCGATTGCAGGCGCTGACCGGCACCCAAGGCGTGTTTGTGCTCCGCGTCGCCCCTGGCTCAGCGGCGCAAAAGGCGGGGCTGAGCGGTATCACCGTTGGCCCCGAAGGCATCGTGCCGGGAGACCGCATCACAGGCATAGACGGCGCTCCCGTCGACGATGTCGCCAAACTGCTCGCACGGCTTGACGACCGAAAGGTAGGAGATGTTGTCGTCTTGTCGGTTGAGCGGGCCGGTAAGCCACGGGAAGTGCGCGTGGAGTTGCAACCTGGCGACTGATCTGGAGCTGAGGACTTCTGGGGATCGGCAAAGAATAACGATGGGATGCATGAAGTATTTGCGTCGCAGAAACTCGATGCCCTACACTTTGGTGTCCAGTAAGGAAATTTCAGCCTCTCGTCGCGCGAAGAGTCCCGGCAGCACTTTGCCGCCACCATAGACCCAGCGCCTTAGCTCCGTCGCGGCACTTACCCAGTCCCGCTGGTTGACTCGCCGACATAGCGCCGGAAACGGGCATCAAACTCGTCTGCGATGGGATGTCGGTTCAATTCCCAAACCCTCGAACCCGTGTCCGCACGGTAGTTCAAACGGTGGGCTCGGCGGCTGCGTCATTGTTGGCGGCGGGGTCGGTGAGCCGCCGAATCGTCAGGGCACAGCGTTGCTCAATCAAGGTATTGATTTGCTCAACCACGACATTGCCAGCAAAACTTTGTCCGGGGTCAAACTGGAGCTTGCGCGCCGTGGCGGGCAGTAGTTTTGTCAGTTTGTCCAAATGCGCCGTTTGGCCTGCGTCAGTTTCCTGGCAGTCTCCAGCCGTACATACGCCAAACGCCTCTGGTCATCCACCGCGTCGCAACTCCCTGACACCCCGGCCCAGCTTGCGGCGCAACAGGGCCCGCAGGGTCACCCCATCCGAGTACCCGACCTGTGCGGCGACTTGGTCGACGCTCGCGTTTCCGGTGCGCAAGAGATGGACGGCATGCTCCACGCGCAGGTCCTGGAAATACGACAGCGGTGTCTTGCCCAAAACGCTTTGCAGCCGCCGCGCCAAGGTGCGCTCGCTTGTGCCCGCGGCGCTGGCCGCCTCGGCCAGCGAGAACCCCTTCGCGAGCCGACGTCTGGCCCAGCACTCGAAGCGCTCCACCATCGGGTCGGCATGCGCAAGGTGGTCGGGAATTACGAACTCGGCTTGCGAACTGCGTGCCTCGACCAGCAGATAGCGTGCCACTAGGGCCGCCAGCGCCGGACTGCGCCCCCGGATGATGCGCAAGGCCAAGTCGACGTGGGCCAAAGCGGCACCCGCGGTAGTGAAGCGTGTCGAGTTCACGATCATGCGTGACTCGTCCAGCGTGACGTTCGGATACCGCTGCCGAAACATCGGCCCCAGCCACCATGACGTCGTTGCACGATGCCCATCAAGCAGGCCACTCTCTGCAAGCAAGAAACTACCGGAGCAGGCGGCACCAAGGTGCGCGCCAGCGGTGGACCACTGCTGTAGCGCGGTGACCGCATCGGGCACGTCGGGGCGTGTGAGCCGAGCCGAGAGCGTGTCAGGCATCTTGTCACCAAACGCGGGCACGAGCACGACGTCTGGTTCCGGCACACCACGCGCAGTGACCACGGGGACCGTCAAGCCTTGCGCAGTTCGGATGCGACGCCGCACGCCCACCAGAGTGAGCTCTATGTGCGCGGGAGCCTGTGGCAGCGAGCCCGACATCGCATTGGCCAAGCCCACTGTGTCAGTGAGCGCCGCAAGCCCCAGATCAAACACGCCATCACAAACAAGGATGTGGAGTTTCATGGCAACAATGATATCAAAGTTGTCATTATTGCCTATAGAGATGGCTGTCATGAAGACTTAGACTGCAGTCTCGTCGAGCCCTTCACCTAACCCATTTACCCAAAGGATTACAGTATGACCAAGCTCGCCCTGTTTGTTCGTCTCGAAGCCAAACCCGGCCAGGAGGCTGCGCTTGCCGACTTCCTGGCCAGCGCACTGCCGCTCGCCAACGCCGAGTCCGGCACCACTGCCTGGTTCGCATTGAAGTTTGGCCCTTCGACGTTCGGTGTGTTCGATGCCTTTGCCGATGAGGCAGGTCGCCAAGCACATCTGAACGGCCAGATCGCCGCGGCCTTGATGGCCAACGCCGCGACCTTGCTCAGTTCTCCGCCCAATATCGAGAAGGTCGAACTGCTTGCAGCCAAACTGCCTGCATGACAACCCGGCCTTGACCCAGTCAGGTCACGCTGCAGGATGGGGGGCACACGGCCCTACGCAGCGACCATGCTGGCGCCTGATATCATTGAACAGTTCATGGCAGGCAAGCAGCCGCGTCGGTTGACGCTGATGTGGTTCCAGCGAAACCGCCTGATGGTCGATTGGCAGGCACAACACGCACTGATGGCCAGTTTCGAGGAGGAGGGCGCATGAGTAAAAAACATCGCGGCCACATCAAGGGCGACCCGGTGACGTATCAGACCCCACTACCTGCGGGCGGTGTGCAGTTGGAAACCTTCATCCCCTGGACGCGCCGCAGGAATTTCTGTCCGAGGCCACGCGGGAGCGGGACGCCCGGTCGGCTGCGCAGGACACAGCTTTGATGCGGGCACTCGGACTGGCGCACCACTGGCAACGCCTCTTGGACGAGCAGCGGGCTGCGTCGATGGCCGAGATCGCGGAGGCCGAAGGTATGGACGTGACGCAGGTGCGCCGGGTAATGCGGATGACTCTCCTGGCACCGGAGGTCGTGGAGCGGTTGGCGGGTTCGCCCGACGCGGTGTTGGAGAGGGTGATGCGCCGCCCCTGGCCCAACGGCTGGGGCGACCAGATGCGGGTACTCAATCCCTGAAAAGCCAAAACACACCAAGTACATCTGCACAGATAGTTGCCGGTGCGACGATCTTTGCCGATCCAGCACGGTGAATCATCACTGCCACCTTGGTAACGAATAGGCCCCTACCAGGAGGGGCCTATTGGCTCGTCGTCAGATTTTTGGCAGTCTATTAGCCATCTTTCTGAATGTTCTCAATGTAACTATCCCAGTCTTCCTCTTCTTCGGGGCTGAGATCAAACTCGCCGCGATGTTCAGAGCAAAGTCCCTGGTCGTCCAACTCATCAAGCAAGTAGAGAACATCGTCCCCGCAGCAGCGACAGTGCCCATACTGTGCGTCATCAGACGAGCAGCGCGGGCAGACCCAGTCAGCATTATCACCAGCCTCAACATATCCAAGAGGCCAACTTTGCGAACTGTGTTCGCCGCAGTCGCGGCAGGCTGGTGTCAGTCCTGCCCGGACTATCTCGGCAACCATAGGTGCCTGATCCTCTCGGACAGGCGCTTTATTCATTCTCTTTATTGCTTCTTCGATCTTCGAAACGTTTTCAGCTTCTCGACTAAGCCATTGACTGCCAAACCATGGTCCGTTGGGGTCATCCTGCATGGCCTTGCGCGAGCCATAGCCCAAGGCAGCAGCGACGAACATGTGTGCGTGCCCTGATCCAATACACAAGCCTAAACGTTCGCCGGTCTCGCGAAGATGGTCCGCAGCCTGTTTGGTGTAGTCAAAATCGTCATCATGGCGCATATGAGCCTCTTTCAGTCGTAAGTGTGCGTGCCGTTTGAGCGATTAAACCGGGCGTATGCACGTGACTAAAAGACCTGCACTGGCGAAGGATATATGTGATCAATGCCGATCTTGGGTAGATCCACTTTGGGTATCACCACTAGGCATTTTGCGTTTTGGGTCGCTCACAACCGGGGCCGCAATTGGCCCAGCCCACCGGAGCAGGACATACAAGAATTCTACAGTGGAGAATCCGTTCGCGCAATAGTGCTCGGTCGCCTCTGCTACAGGAATCTCCGACCACAACCGACCGCCTCTAAACCCGCGCCAGCAAAGGAAGTGACCTCGCGAACGCTCGCGAGCCCAGTAGAGAAAAACCGAGAACAGAGAGGCGGGAGAGGGCGAAAACGGGGCCGTGAACATACCCACCGCTCGCGAGGCCATGCCCGGAACCGCGCCAACACTCGCGTTTCAGGAAAAAAAATCCCAACCGAAAACCGGTTGGGATTCTATGACTTGGTGGAGTCGGCGGGAATTGAACCCGCCGTTTTCGTCTGGAAACCCGCATAAACACTAGCTCGCCTTTTCAATGCTGACCAAATGTTGACCACGCACATTGGAAAACATCGCCTCCGCAGCCCGGCCAGCATCAGGCGCGGCCTCTGGCATCCATCGCCCATATATCCGGCGAATCATGCCCCAATCCGCGTGGCCCATCTGCTGCGCGACCCACATCGGATGCTCGCCTGCTGACAGCATCATTGACGCGTAGGTGTGGCGTGTTTGGTAGGGTATCCGATAGCGCACGCCAGCTTTCTTTAGTGCTGGCTGCCATAGTGTCTTGCGTATGGGCTGGTCGCCGGTCCACGGCTCATTCGTGCGCGGGTTATGGAAAACCCTCTCATTAGCTAGGAAAGTGAACGCCTTTTGCGATTCGAGCGCTTGGCGGGCGGGAGATAGCAGCTTAACGGTTCGATTCCCGCTTCGGGTCTTTGGCGTTTCCGCCTCGGCTGCCGCCTGCGTCTCGGCCCGCCTGATACGCACCTCACCCCTGATGAAATCAATATCATTCCAGCGCAGCCCGACAAGCTCCGAAGTGCGAAGGCCGGTCCACAGGGCGAACTGAATCAGATTTCGCCCTTGGCCGGATAGCGTCTTGAGGATGATTTCTTGCTCGTCGGCGGTGAACGGGTCAACGTGATCCTCCTCCGATGGCGGCTCGTTGCGCTTGTATGCCCATCCAGAAATAGGGTTAACGTCGATCATCTCGTCCGTCACGGCGTCAGTCAGCGCGGAGCGTAGGACGGACAAGATATTAGCAAGCCGCTTGTTGGTCGCTTGGATGCCTTCGCACATCGCCTTCACATCGCTGCGACGTAGGCGTACCAGCGGGATAGCGCCAAGTGCGGGGATGAGATGGCCTTTGATGATCTTGCGGTAGTCCAGTGCCGTACTGGCCTTGATGGTCGGCGCTTTACTCTCTATCCACGGCTCTAAGAATTCCGCCAATGTGCCGCTGGGCGTCTTGTCTGCGAACTTGGCGACATTCTTGCTTTTCGGGAACGTGACTGCATAGTCAAATTCCCCTTTCTCTATAGCGTCCAGTATCGCGGCGCGGTGATTGGACGCCCGCTTTAGGTTAGAGGGGCTGGGCTTAAGCCGGAGCCTTTCGCGGCAGCGCGTGCCCCTGTAGTAGAAGTCGATCTCGATACTCGACTCCGAAGCCGGGCGAACGCCGTCGAGCTGCTTACCCATTCGTTATACCCCTCAATGTCTATTAGGATGCGCCCGTCAGGGGCTTTCGTCCACACGTTAGCCTCAGGCCATACACCGTCCCTGATCTTCGTCCTTATAGCATCTTCGGAATAGCCCGTCTCTAGGGCAAACTTCCTTATGGTCACGTATCGAACGGCCATATCGGCTCCCAAATAAAAGAAAAGCGCCTCGGTGGGCGCTGTGTTGGGTGGTGGGCGGTTATCCCCAGCGGCTTTTGCCTTCTTCGCAAAAGTCCACGGACTCGCTGTAATAGCCGTTCGACTCGCCGTACCATCGGATATCGACGTAGCCCTTGATGGTCGCCAGCTTGTAAAACGTCCAGGTAAAACAGTCCTGATACTTGACGATCTCTGGCTTGGCGTCGGGCGGGTTCTCGCCGCTCGTCGCCTCTTCCGCCAGCGTTATTGGGTGACCGATAAGTCTGTCTAGATCGCCTGTAATGGACTCTATGTAAACGCTTTCGCAGCAGTCTTGGTCGTGATAGAGCTTAAACACTCGCCCATCGTTTGCCGTGAACTTGATTTCGTCGTCGCCGATCCTTTCGACACCCGTTAGGGTCAACCCTAGTAAGTCTTTGAATTCAGCCATTCAGCCTCCAATAAAAACCCGGCTCAAGGCCGGGGCAGATTCCAACATCTGGCTGTCACAGCCAGCACCTCTTTGATCCGCTCAGTCACGGCGGCCCTGTTCGTCTGCGGATGGGGTGGCGAGAATAGCTTGCATAAGATCTGCGCCATCCTTTGCTTGGACATTGCCTAAGACGCGCACTCCCGGCTCCCACGCTCCGAAACACGCCAGAAGCTCGGCCGCAACGGATCGCAGGCCCATCGATAGCGGCACGCTCGGCTGTGCGGCAACGTGGGCGGCGCAACGTGGGCAAGCCTTTGTTTTTGGTGAGCCGCCATCTATACCAACGATAACCGACCCTATCCCGCCGCATGTTCCGCAAGGTGGCTCACTCGCGGCGGCAGGCTGTGCGCCTTGGTAGCGGGCCAGGAGGGCGCGGGCAAAGCCCTTGAAACCGGGCGCTGTGTGGCAGTCGTATTGCTTTGCAAGATGCTCGATAGCATCGTCGCTCGGCCCCTTCACCGGAGCTTTAGCGACTACCGGCTCGGCGGAAAACTTCCGGAACATTTCCGAAAATGGCGCTTGCGTCACGCCCTTGGCTCTCATGATTTCTTTAGCGTCAAGAACGTCAATCAGAAGCGACTCATACTTCTCCCGCACCTCCGCCTCTGACACCTCACGTAGCCGAGGCTCACGGTCGCGCCAGTACCCATACTCCTGAAAGAATTTCGTCGCTTCCATGTTTATTCCCTCTCAATGCGGCGGCGGGCCAATTCCTGCTTTAGGAAATCGTCGTAATCCATGCCCTGATGGTGGGCATCGATCCACCGCTGGTATTCGGCTGCCATCTCATCATCCGCAGGCATGACGGGCTGGGCGTGTTTAGCGACAATATCGGCGGCCTCCGAAAGGGCGCGGCTCATACCAAGAAAAACGCCAGCCTTGATGTGCGCCTCCAATTCTTTCAGTCCGAACTTGCGTGACTTGACCTTTTCCTCCCATCCAAGGCATTCAGTTGTGCGCATTTTTTCGATATAAAGGCAGTAGGCCCTATCGGCTGCGGCCCGTAGTTCTTGGGTGGCGTTAGTCGGTTTGTTATCAGTTGTCATGGCTACATGCCCTCCGCTGTTTTGCCGACTGTGCGCATAGCCTTGAGTATCTGAGGCAGGGCGTTTGACCGATCATGCGGTCGATTACGTCAGGCGTGAGGCGCATCTCTGCTCCTGCGGGGTGAGGGCGGTGCGGGCTTCTCGCCATGCCTTTGGCTGACGGCGCGCGAGGTCGGACATGAGGCGGTCCAGTTCGGCAAAGTCGTCGCCCGTCTCGGGGATCATGGTTGCCGACTCAACGGCGATGCGTCTTTTCAGGTCGTCGCATGCGATCAGCTCGGCGAGTACCGCCTGCAGCCTGTCCCGCTCATCCAGCAAGGCGAGGATGGTTTCGGGATCACTTGCCACCCTATACGCAAGCATGGCGTCGGCATTTCCGGGCTTGAGGGCATCCAGTGCCGCCCGAAGGTCTGCGTATTTGTCAGTCATCACGCCTCCAGTGCGCCAAACACCCGCCAGAATGCGGCCCTCGCCTTGTCGTGCGCGTGGCCGGCATCCGGTGTGCCATGGATGATCATTTGGTGGTACGTCCGCTCACAGGCCTGCAAAGCGGCGAGGGCGCCGTCATCGGTGATGCGCCGGGCGGAGACGCCGCCGGCGCCGATGGCCTCAAGTTCGGCCACCATTCGGGCGATGGTGGCGTGGGCCTCGGCCAGTTGCTGGCGCAGCGAGTCATTCTCGACCTGCGCCACCTCCAGAAGCATGATTGCCTCTTCGCGGCTCATGTCCGCCTTTGGTCTGATTTGCATGGTGATTCCTTGACCACGGGACCACCGCCCCGCGGATTCATTACAGTTTGATGAAGTAACCACGGGTTATCCACAGGGTTATTAAGCCAGTCAGTGGATAAGGTTGCCCATCCAAAGAAAGAGGGTGGCGGCAGCGCAAAGGATGGCAACAGCCACGCCGTAGATGTAGATCACGTTCTTACCCTCCACCCGGCACCGTCACCGAACCGCATGCAGGCCGGGTCAACCGGGTGACAAAGGGACGCATAGGCGCCGTCGGCGAACCTGGCGTGCAGGTGATCGATTCGGACGATAGCGCGGGGCTTGGCTTCGCCGGCCAGGATCACGGTGGAGCCCGGCGGGCAGTGCCAGAGGCGCGGATGGGGCGGGGGCTCTGTATTTTGGTTGGTGTGAGTCATGTAGATTCCATTACAGATTCAATAAAGACCTGCGCCGCTTGAGCATTGATGGCGTTGCCGTAGGCGCGCAATCGTCCCACTCGGGCGGGAGCCCCATGAGCCAACGGGAATGTGCCGGGTTCAACTGGCCGCCACTTTCCATCCCTGCACAAGAGCCAGTCAGCAGCGCGCCAGAAGCCGTTAGTCGGGCCGGTCCTTGAGCCTCCTTGGATTGCTGCGCCAGTGAGCTGCCGGTCATCTTGGGCGTGATCCCTGAGCCCGATCTTGTCGAATCGCTGGCGCTGGGCGTTGTCCAGCCCGCGAGCTGCGCTTGCATGGGCAGACCGTTTCGCGGATCCGGCGCCAGATCCCCTCTCTTCTCCGCGTCGTTGGCTCTCGGCGTCGCCCAAGACGAGAGGCAGGCCATCGCTGCCAGATCCGGGCCGCGACTGCGCATCGCTTCCCGAATACCGCCCTCTGTTGACCTCACGCCCTTGTCCGCAAGCGAGGCGGTAGGAGTGGGCCATCCCGCGAACATTTCGACCGGGAACCATATGCCTTCGATCTCCACGCACTGCTGCCCAGAAACCACGATCTCGGATGTGCGGCGCACCGACGCCCGCAGACGGGAACGGTGTTGCCCCGAAGGCGTAAGCCAAGGCCTCCAAGTCAAGCTGAACAAGGTCGACCCAAGGGTCTGCATTTTTGCTCGCAACCTGCTCTCCAAGGATGATTGCAGGGCGGCGCTCCTGGATGAGCCAGTGCCAGGCTGGCCATAGGTGCCGCTCGTCATCAAACCCAGTTCCTTTGCCTGCCGCGCTGAAAGGTTGGCACGGACAGGAACCGGTCCAAATAGGTCGATCATCAGGCCATCCGGCGAGCCGAAGGGCGTACGACCAGACTCCGATTCCCGCGAAGAAATGGCATTGCGTGTAGCTGCGTAGGTCATCGGGATGTACGTCCTCTATGCTGCGTTCGTCCACGTCGCCGGGCGCGATGTGGCCCCCAGTGATGAGGTTGCGAAGCCACTGTGCCGCGTAGGGGTCGAACTCGTTGTAATAGGCACTCATTGCCGGGCGGTTATGAAAAGAGCCGCGATGATCGCGGCTCCGGTGATGAATGACGCGTAAGAAATGGCGATCACAGCTCAATCCTCATAAGGCACCCAGAACGTTTCGCCCTTGGCGCGATCGCCGCGACGAGCCACGACCAGAAACTGGAAATCATGCCTGGCTGCCAGCTCGATGAAGTCACGGCAAAACTGCGGCGCGCTGAACTCATGGGAGACGACCTCGCGCGGCGGCTTTGCCTTGATGGCTGCCAAGATCTTGTTGGTACGCCGCTCGGTCGACCCTGGCCGGGGGGGGCATTTCAGCCGGCGCTCCAAGGCGGCCACGCGGCGCGAGACGATTGTTTCCAACTTTTGCCTGGACACACCAAGCACGCAGAATCCGGACATAATGGCTCCTATCCATAAACAACCCGGAGGCTGTCATGGCATACGATTTGGTTGATTGGAAGCAAGCTCCAACGCTTGCAAGGTGGTGGGCAATAGATGCCAATGGGAAAGCCTATTGGCATTGCCAGCCAGATGTGGCGGCATTTACCGATTTCTGGATGGCGGAACAGATAGAAGCACCGCATTTTGGGTATACGGGTGACTACAAGGAGTCACTGACAGAGCGGCCCAGGCCTGCCGGTTCCTAGCGCAGAGGCCTCACGGCGGTGGGAAGGGGTTTCCTCTAGGTGAGAGGGGAGGGTCTGCTAGTTAGAATCAGGTGGGCGCCGGGGTGGCGCGGGGGGCTATATCATGCAGAAGAAAAAGCAGTCGCTGAACCAGATCAGAATTGCCGTAATGAATGCCAAAGGACGGTTAACCATGCATTCTGCGGAGATCACGCCCCATGCAGAAGACGCGGAAGGCAGGAACTGGGATGCTGATCCTGTATCCAAGATGGAGCCAACGTGGCGGCGCGAAATCGAGACACTACGCACACGCCTTCAGTATGACTCGTCGATGGACTAAGACCATTAAAAGCCTATGGTTCAGAACGGAATGTCATCGTCCAGATCCGCAAGGTTTGCGGCGGGTGCCTGCGGGGCCGCTGGGCGTTGTTGTTGCCGAGGCGGGGCCTCGCGCTGTGAGGTCTGTTGTTGGCCTTGCCCGCTGCCCTCGGGCCGGCTGGCAAACTCGACAGCGCTGACCTTGCCGACAAGGGCGACGCCTTGGCCGCCGTCCTGTTTCTGGAACGTCTGAATGTGTGCCTCGTCCAGCACCACGTACACCTGCGTTCCTTTGAGCAGGTAGGGCGCCAGGGTCTCGCCGCGCTGGCCCCACATTGAGCCCTTCACCCATTGCGTCGGCCGGTTTCCGTCCTGACCTTTCTTGCCGTAGGTGAACGCCAGCGATAGCTCGGTGACGGCGTCGCCTTGCGGGGTGTATCGCGTTTCCGCGTCTCGGCCGAGTCGGGCCAGTCCAATGAGTTGAGCCATTACGCTGCCTCCTTCAATGCATTGATGAGTGATTGCTGATACCGGGCGACCATCCGTTCGAAGTCCATCAGGTCCGATTCCAGCGCTTCGATTTCGTCGTCGTCGCGGTTGATTCGGATGATCTTCATGCGGCCCAGGTCGTGGACCCAAAGGACGAGATCTACCCACTTGCGACCCAGCAGCCACATCGCGCCATTGCATTGGTCGGTGTAGGCGGAAACATCGCCGTCCACGAAAGCGGTAAAGAGCGTGTCACTGCTGACCATGGTCTTGATTTCGATGATTCCGTCGTTGCCCACCAAGCCATCCACGCTGACACCGAAAAGGCGGTCTTCCGTGGTGATGAAACCGGCTTCATCGACGAGGCTTTTGGTGCGCATTTCATACATGGCGCGGGCTTCGGGCTCCTGCTCCGTGCCGAGGCGCATGGCGCCGTTCACAAAGACTGGCATGGGTTCGCCACCTTCGCGCTCTCGCGCCACGTCCCTGGCGTAGTCTGTGCATTTCTTTGAGGGTGCGCCGTTCTTCAGTTTGTCGCGGCAGTCTTTGAAGCGGCTGGCAGTTATGACGCCTTTTCTGGCCTGCAGCCATGCATCGGACCCTTGCGGGTCTGTGTGGATAATGAGTCCGTCCATTATTTGTCCTCTTTGAGTAATTTCTTCTTGTCTGCGTAGGCTTGGCGAAATGCCTTGAAGGCATTCAGATCGTTCTTGCCGTCGATGTCCTTGCATCCAGCTGCCCAGGTGGCTTCGGCGGCTTCGAGTGTGTCGGCCTGCGCCATCTGGCTAACCCAGGAATCCCCAAGCGCGTTATCGAGCTGAGCGTTGCCGTCAGTGTCGTCATCCTGCTCAGACAGGCCGGTGATGGCCTTTAGGGTGTACCGCTCAAGGTAGGTCTTGGTGCTGGCCCGGGCCTGAATGGCGTTGCGCCCCGGCCCGGCGTCCGGTGGGCCGCCCATGCTGACGCTTTCCTCGTGGCCGCCAACGTGGCGTAAGAAGCAGGTGACCTCCATCCATTCGGGTTCGTCTCGGGTTAGCTTCCAGCTGGAGGACAGGCCATGCTTTGAAAGCGCTGGCGTGACGGCCTTCACCACATCATTCAGCACGGCGTAGCTCGTGCCTTTTAGTGGCCCAGCTGAAACGTCTTTGCCTTTGATGATCCTCACGGCCTCGGCCTTGAACGCAGCAAAGGCCTCATCGTAGAGTTTCTTGGCCTGAGTGGCGTTGTAGCGGTCTTGCAAATCCATCATGGCGCCGATTTGCTCAGGGCTCATGCCGGATTGCATGGCGGCAATTGCCATCGCCATCGGCGAGCCCGCCGGGGCTTGATCTTGCTGTGTGGCTACAGCGGCGTCGCGCCGCTCCATTTCGATGATTTCGCTCATGGTGTCCTCAAAAATTGATAGTGACATTCGGAACCTCGCCGCGGGCGATCTTCAACACGATGGCCCGGGCAAGTTCCTCAGTAATGTTCATGCCCATGAGGGCATGTTTGGCTTCGCCCATGAGCTTGAGGCGGTGCTGTTGGTCAGCTTCGCGCCTGCGCTGCTCGACCTCGATGCGGGCCTGCTCCTGCTGCTGGCGTTCAATCTCGGCCAGCCGGGCAGCTTCGGCGGCATCTTTGGCCCGTTGCTCTGCGGCCAGTTTTTCGGCTTCGGCGCGGGCCTCGGCCTGCCTCTGGCGCTCGATAGCTTCCAGGCGGTCGCGCTCTGCCTGTTCCGCAGCGGCTTTTGCTTGCGCTTCCCGGCGGGCGGCGGCTTCGCGTTCGGCTTGCGCCTGGGCCTCGGCTTCCTGTCTGGCCTTTTCTGCGGCTTCCTGGGCGATGCGGGCTTCGCGGTCTTTCTGCTCTTGCTCAGCTTGCTTGCGGCGCAGTTCAGCGAGTTCAGCCCGTTCGGATTCGTATTTCTCGCGGTCAGCGAGGGCGGCAGTTAGTGATTCAAGAGCGGCCGCCTTCGCCCGCAGCGCCTCGGTTTCAAACTCCTGCCATGGATCACCGATCTTCACGGCCTGAACACTAGCAATGGCTTCCCGGATGGTTACCGCATCAGAGCCTGCCCATGCGTCAACCTGCTGGCCGAACCACGCCACGTTGCTTTTGTGCTCGGCAATCCGCGCATCTTCTGCTGCTTGCCATTCATCCAGCGGGCGGCGCACTTCCTCAGCCAGAGCATCCAACTCGTCGCGCATACGCTTGCGCTCGGCGTCGATCTTCTTTGGAATGTCCTTTAGGCGGTCTACCTGCTCTTTACCGAGGGCATCCAGGGCAGACTTGGCGCGGCGCACTTTGAAAGCTAGGCTGGCGATCGCCTTTCGACCTTTATCGGTTGATACGTCTGGCTCATGGCCAACAACCTCGGCGCGAATGCGGTCAATGTAGGGGTCAAGGCCTTTAGGCTGTTGGTAGACCTCAAGCGCAGTTTCCGGGGAGGGCAGCAGTTCCAGTTCGGTCGATTCTTGTTCTAGCACTTCGCTCATTGTTTTACCTATCCATTTCAGTGTTATCGAACAGGTGGGCATCGGCGAAACATTCTTCGCCGCCATCCTGTCGGTGTAGATATGCCGCGTATTGGCCAGTGCGCTGCTCTTGCTTGATGGCCTTGCAGGACTTGCTGCAAAACCGCGCCCAGCCGCGTTTTCTGTCTGCCACTCTTGCCGTAAATGGGTCGCCGCAGCGTGCGCACTTGTACGTTTCCGTCGCGCCTCTCATGTCAGAACCCCGCCGCGTCAAGCGTCTGGACAAGTGCATATGCGCCCACGATGAATGCCAAGGCAAGCGGATATGCGTACCAGGGCGCTTTCTCTTCGTCCCCTGGCTGTCGGTAGCATTCCAGGGTGATTCGACTCCAGATCGTCTTCATGCCGCAGCCCTCGCAAGCTCGTGGATTTCGTCGCAGATCGCCTGCCGGGCGTCCTGGCTCTGTATGTTTTCTGGCTCGATCAATGCAGCCAAGCGGCTGTAGAGGTCGTGCTCTTCGCCGCCGGCGAGCAGGACATCGGCCAGTTCCTCGCGATCAAAGCCAAACACCGTGCCGCCTTCGCGAAGGCATGACGCCACGGCAGCGCGAGTTGCGTTGTCGCTCAGGTCGAGCTTTGCCGGACGCTTGGACGTGCACCATCCAGCCCCGCCGGTCATGGGGCGGTCTTCGTTGGGTGTCATGATTGGCTCCGATGGGAATAGGGTGGGCAGAGCAGCGCACTATCCGTTTAAGTTTCCCGATCCGCGCCTAGGTGCGGGGTAGGTTTGCTATTGCGGACTGCAACTGGTGGCCCATTGAAAGAGGGAGAGTGCGTCGGCTAGCATCAAGCAGCTTTCCGCTTTACACGTACTGGAGGAGATTTCAGATTTTCCCGGGCGCTAACCCCGGGCCCGCGCACTCTCGCCAATTGGCACTTGTAGGAATGCCAATTAGCGAAGGTGAGGGTGCCAGGTTACCCGCGTCCCGGCGGCTGCGTCAGACCCTGCGGCGGGCCATATATGCAGCGGGTGCGGCCAGATCAGCTGACCGTCCAGACCATCACCGGAGGCTCGGTGGCGATCCCATCATCACGGGCCTACCTCCTGCAGATCAGCGCTCGACCGGCATTCGGATTCCCACGGTGCTCTGTGGATCGGCCCTCTCGGGTGCATCTGTGCGCGCCTTGCCCTGTTCAATCGTTGGTCAGGGAACCGGCCAACGGCGCGTTTATTACGGATCCGTGACGTAACCCCAGGATGCCCCCAGGGTTATGCACAGTTCATGTGGATAACTCGGCCAGGTCCTTGATGGCGAAGTACACCGTCATGCAGCCTTGCACGTCCGCCATGGCGCTGTGCGCATCCTGCAACTCCTGACCGGTGAAGTGCGCATAGGCTTCCGAAAGGTTTGCGCTCTTGTGGTGGTGGCGGCCGGCGGCGCGCATCTTGGCGGTGGGCGGAAGTTTCAGGATCGGCGTGGCGAGGCGTTGAGTGCAGTCGGCAACCCCCCCCTTCCAGATGTCGAAGTCCGATTCGGTGAATCGGTTTGGGAACCGGTGCTGGGCAATGCGTAGGATCCGGGCGTCGAACTGCTCGTTGTGGCCGACGCGCAGGCGCCCGCGCCACAGATCAAAGAACATTTCGACCGCTTGTTGCTCCGGTACGCCAAGGTCCGCGGCCTTTTCCGTCGTGATCCCATGGATGGCGGCAACCTCTTCAGGGATCGTCCAGCCGTCGGGACGCACGATGACGTCCATGCTGGCCAGGGTCTGGCGGCTGTCCAGGTCGACCAGTGCCGCGGCCAACTGAACAATGTGCGGCTGTGCCGGATCCTCGGACGGTTGCGAGAAAAGGGGCAGGCCGGTGGTTTCGGTGTCGTAGAAAAGGGCGATATTGCTCATTGCTCGGTTTCCTCATGCTCGGCGTTTTCGGGCTGCTCGTCTTCGTCTTGGGCCGCCTTCCAGCCTTTGACCCATTCGATGCAGAGCTGGCCATCCATGACCGGGCAGTCGCTTTGCGGGCGCTCGTCGACGTATGCCTGGTAGCCATCATCGAAGGCCTGTTTCAACTCCTTCTTGGTGGGCTTCTTGGGTGGCGGCAGTTCCTTGATTTCAGCGTCGACGATCTCGCCCGGCATGTCGGCGCCGTCCTCGTCCGTGTATTCCTTGCCGAGATTCAGGCCGCGCTGATCGGTTTCGCCGCGGACCTCGTTCATGCCACCGGTATATTGCTGCTGGCCGGCCACAACGATCAGCACGGCCTTGCCTTGCGCCTCGTACGGCTCCAGTAAGGACTCGGCGCCACGCCCGATTTTGATGGTGGCTTTGGCACCGTCTTTGATGACGACCTGGTCCAGATCGCCCTGGATGACGGTGCGCCCGTCGCTTGCGATCAGGTGGACCGCCATCTTGATGTTGTTCTCGACCCGATCGCGCAGGCGGTCGATGATGTCGTCCTGCTTGGATTGCGAGATCTTCACCCAGACGTCCGGCAACAGCTTCAGTTCTGTCACCAAGGCAGAGAGCAGGTCTTTCCCGATGGTTTGCGCGGTCATGCTGCGCGGATCAGGGGCCGTTTGTTCATTCTTCATGTCTATGGTCCTGTGTATTTGGTGGGCGGGCACGGCGTCAGTCGAGGAGAGGGAGAGGGGATACTGTCGCCGGCCCTTTGCGCCCGTTGATCGTTATTGGGAAGCGAGCTTCTCTTTGAGCGCGTAACCCATCAGCGGCCATACCTTGTTGATAGCGTTCTGCCGGGCGATTTTGCGGCCTATCTCAGCGTCGAAGCTCTCGGGGCTTGCGCAGTTACTTTCTCCGGTGACGGTGAAACCGTTCTGCAGGACGAGCACACAAAAAGTCAAAGTTCTCAGACTGTCGGGTATTCCCTCTTGCGTGCTGAATGTGACTTGCTCGGCAGTGAAGTAGCGCTCGCTGGCGATATTCGCCTCGATGTCGGCGGGCGTGATACGCGGGGCGGTGAGGCCCTTTGCCTGGATTTCCTGCTCGATAGGCTCTTCAGGGTTCATAGTGTGGTTCCTTTATGGGTTTTGCCAGACAGCGCCACGATTGGCTTTGCCAGCAGGGATGAGCTGAAAAACTTCGGCGTAAGGGGCGCCAGATCGCACCGCGGCAAGCGCTGCCGCCTGGGCCTTATCGTGGTCGTGCAAGATCCGAGGCTTGCGCTTTGGCACGCGCACCATGTAGCGCTGCTCCGTGGCGGCCGGGGCGGAACTGATGGCGGCAGGGGCTGGAATGACCGTACCCCCCAACGTGAGCCCCTCGGTGGGCACCGGATATGTCACCCCCGCTAAGTGGCTTACAAGCTCCTTTTCAACGCCCGAGAGCGGGGCGTCCGGCTCTTTGGTGTCTGGCGTTGTGCGAAGGAGCGCATAGCGGTTGCCATTGCGCCCGCCCGGGATGAGTTCGATCTGGCCGCTCTTGGCCAGTTGCTTGAGGGCTTCGCGCGCCTGCGATGCCGGGATTGCCGCGCTGTTGGCGATTGCCTCCAGGCTCAATGCTTCCGTCGAGCCGCGCAGCACATCTTCGACAAACTGGACTGGGCTTAGGATGTCAGGCTGATTCATAGTGTTATGTCCTTGTTGTTGGGATGCCGGTGGTTACGATGCGAGGGCTTCGGCCTCTGCCAGCGAGCCGGCGTGGATCCAGTGCCCGCGCATCGTTTCGGGCAGGCCGGTGGGCACGCTTTTGAGCGTTGCAAACACCAGGGCGGTGTCGATCTGGCGCGCATAGGCAAGCCCATCGAGCCACTGAAGCAGTTCGCTGCGCGCCGATACTTCCAGGATGTCCATGCCGTCCAGCAGCAACAGGCGCAAGCCGGACAGGTGCGATATCGCTTCGCCCAGCATCGCGTCAGCGCGCCACTTTTCAGAGGCTGATAGCAACTGATAGAGGCGGCCGTCTGCGGTGATCTGCATATCGGCGCCGATGGCGACTTGCCGCCAGCCGGTGTCGATCGAGGACTGGCGCAGCCGGGCGTTCACGGGGGCAAGGGCCTGCGAGAGCAGTTCACCCGGGATGCCATCGGGGGCCAAGGCGTCTGCGATCTTCAGCCAGGCCTGTACATTGGCGTACTCAGCCGCTGCCCGTTTGGTTTTGTCTGCCGCTTGTTGCGCAGCGGTAGAGAGTGCGTCAAGGCGGCGGCGCTCGTCGTCGAGCTCTTGCCGTGCACCGCGCAAGCGCGCCAGTTCGTCCTCGGCCTGCTCGATGGATTCCTGCGCAACGGCTTCAGGCTCGTCCTCGGCCTGCTCGATGGACTCAATCCGACCGATATCGCGGTTCGTGTTGGCGACTGCGCGGGCCATCAGGTCGCGGGCCTGCGTTGCCTTGCCGAGCTTATCGGCGGCGTCGGGATCCCCGCTCGCGCCCAAGGGGCCATACTCATCCTCATAGGCGCGCAGCGCGGCATACGCCCCACGCAGCGCGGCATACGCCCCATCCAGGAAGCTGTCGCTTTGCGGTAACGAATCGAGCACGCCGCTGAGCTCGCGGGCCAAGTCGTGCACCAGGCCCTCTCGTGGACCGGTGCCGGCCAGGCCCTCAAGCCGCTGGATCTCCTTTTCCCATTTTGCGAGTTCGCCCTGGTCAAACTCGAGCTTCTTGCGCAGGCCTGGCAGGCTGTCAACCTCTTGCTGGCGCGTGCTGGCCGACTGCTTCCAGCGCGCATGGGCCTTTGCTTTTTCGCTCAGCGCACCCAGGAGCGTGGCGGCCTGCTCGCTGCTGGACTGGACGCTGTCGAGTTCGGCGCCGATGCTGGCCAGGCGCTTTTGGTCGAAAGCGGGCACGTCGGCCTCCCAGTCTTCAGCCTTCTTGTCGCCATAGGCCTCGTTGGTGATCGCCTTCCACGCAGCTTTGGCGTCACGCGCATGGCCCTTGGCCGCGTCGCATGCAGCAGGAAAGCCGCTGCGCAGCATCGGCAATACCTCGGCGACCAGTTCCGAGCTGCAGCCCCGTTTTGCGAGCATGTCCGAAACCACCTTGCCGGATGCATGGCAGCCGGTGAGCGCAAACAGGAACGTGCGGCGGGCGTCGGTATCCAGGGCGGCGAAGCGCGCGGGATCCAGGACAAAGGGCAGGGCGGGCGTGTCGGCGTAACTCGGGGCGCCGTCACTGCCGCTGCGATCTCCCTTCGGGAGCGTGATGGCAGAGTCCGCGCCCGCAATGCTGACGGAGGCCCGGCCGGTCTTGGCGCCTTCCTTGACCAGCATGCTGAAGTCTTTCTTGAGCGATACGCGGATCGGGTTTTCGCCCAACGCCATACGGATGGATTCGCACAGGCTGGATTTTCCTTGGCGGTTTCCGCCCGCAAATAGGGTGACCGGGGTATCCAGCTCCAGGTCTATGAGATTCACACCCAGGATGTTCTGGGCGAGTACGTGATCTATGCGCATGATAAGGATCCTTACTCGGCGTTGATGGGTGCGCGGCGGCGCTGGCGACTCGGCTCGCTATCGAGCGCGTCTAAGCGTGCCCGGTAGGCTTGCGTGAGTTCTTCTTGGCGTTGCGGGGCGCAGTCCTGAATGCTGTCGGCGGCGACCGAAAGCGTGTCGTGGTCATTTGCCCGTTGGATGCTGGCCAGCACCTTATCGGCGTCCAGGTACTCCGCGTCAGGAGCGGGGGAGGATTGTTCCTGTCTGCGCGCCGGGCTACCACTGGCCTGTGCTTTCGCCGACGAGTCGACGTGAATGACTTCGCGCTGCTCAGTGTGTTGAATGGGCATGTCGACCGTGGGCGAGGCGTTGTCCTCCAGGGCGGGCGGCGCATAGCCGTCCTGCACCACGCCGCGCGCGACGTCCGGATCCGCCATGGCGGCCATGTCTATGATGTTGGACTCGGCGTCGTTGTCGATTGCCGCCGCAGACGACAGAGAGTCGCCGGAATTGAGCGGCAGCTGTTTGGCGTGCTTCTTGATCGCGGACTTGGCGGCCATGTCGTCCTCCCACATGACCCACGGCGTTTCCGCAAGGGTGCGCTCGGCTTTTTCCCGATCCTTCTGATCTTCCGCTTGATCGATGCGGCGCATGAGGGCGTTGTAGGTTTCCGACTTTGACCGGATCTTTAGAATTTCGTCCAGCGGCAGCACGACTGCCATTTCTACATCACTCTCCAGCCTGACGTATGAGAATGCCCCAATCAACTCTCCACGATCCTTTAATGACTTCTGGTATTTCAGGAACGAATTCGTGCCGATCATGTGCTCAAAAAGGTCGCCGTCGTGGACCGCTTCGGCTTGAAGGCTCTTGATGTGTGGACTGCGATGCGCCAGCGTAACGAACCCCCGGTACCCGACCTGGAACTGGCAGTCAAAAGTTTCTATCCATTGCCCGTTCACCCTGGCGCGTTTCTTGTACGGAATCAAGAACGCTTGCTGCTGGATCGTGTTGGGCTCGAGGCCAAGCGCTGCTGACGCCATGAAGGCGCCCAGCACGGACTGTGGGTCGCACCGCATGAGAAGAGGTGTTTTCTTGACGGCATTGACGGCCAGGCGCAAGAATCGATCAGCCGTCATGAACTTGCCGGCGACGGCGGCGATGCCTTTTTCGATGCGTGGATCGTCCTGCAGGTAATGCAAGATGGTGCGGGGCGCGGGAGCGGTTTCCGTTTCCTTGCGCAGGTTGGCGATATTGGTTGCCATGGTGGTGGTCTCCGGTGGGTGTGGTTTAGCGCTCGCGGAACAGGCAGGTGTTCCAGCGGCTGCAGTACTTCGGGCTGCAAAGTGGGCTTGAGGGGTTGGGCGGGAAGAGGCCCGTCTTGAACATCGCGGCAGCGTGCTCAATCAGCCCTGGCTCCTGTTCGGTACCGACCATGACGCGACGGGCATCGAATACGTTGCTGACCGCTGCGGCGGGCTTGCTGGTCGTGGACAGTGCGAGGATCTGGCCGCCGGCCGTGCTGACGCGCTCGGTCTGTTCGTACATGAGCTGGTAGGTGCCCACTTGTGCGGCGCGGCCCCGTGTGCTGGCCCGCCCATCCTCAATGACGCGGGTGCCCGTCTTGACGTCGGCGATGACCGGTCCGTCCTCGGTCTTGGCCGCGCGCGCACGGTCCATGGTCCCGGTCAGAATTACCGTCAGCTTGTTGCTGCATTCGATTTCCAGCGGATCGAGCTTGTTCTCGACGCCAAGGAAGGTGAACTGGGGGCTGATTCGTGTGCAGTACAGGGTGTGCGCGGTCAGGCCGATGCGCTCAGACTCGGTCAGGGATAAGCCATCCTGGGTACGGTCGACGTCGAACTCGGGATTGCGCAGGGTGTCTACCACGGCGCCGGCGGCTTCATCGGCGGTGACGCCGCTGCCATCCACGCGACCCTGGTCGAATATGGCGGTGCCCGCGTGCACGGCGGTGCCGAGCAGCGCCCGCATGCCGGCAGGCTTTCGGATGCCCAGCAGATGCTCGGCTTCCCATCGGTGGGCACAATCGAACAGGCCGGCCCAACTGGATGCGCGCACGGTGAAGACGTGGGCAGCCATGTCAGAACCCCACCACGGCGCCGATCTTAACGACGGCGGCGCAAACCAGAAAGAAGACGATCAAACCCGGAATGACGCGCGGCGGTATCGAGCCGCTGTTCGGGGCGAACCCGCCTTGGCCGTCGAACTTGTGCTGACGGCGGGTGCGGGGAAACGCGGGACCGCGAGCGTGGCGCTTCATGACGTCACCACTTCGTTGGTGATGGCAAGCAGGCTTTGGATCTTCTCTTCGATCTTGACGACCTCGCGCTGCGCATCGGCCAGGACTTGGGCCTTCTTCGCTTTGAGCGTCTCGACGTAACCCAGACGAATCGCGTCCTCGTCGGGCACGTCGACGGTGATGGTGGCCGTGCCCAGCCTCACCCAGCCGACGATCTCCATCCCTGGGGTGTTCGAAAAGTTCAAGGCGCCCACGGCTTCCGAGTGTGAGCCGTTCTTCATAGCGGCCAAAAAGGCTTCCTGCCTGTAGGGCGTGTCGGTCAGGTACGCATCGATGGTTCCGGTGATCTTCATGATTGGCTCCGAACGAGTTGGACCAGCTCGATGGCCATGGCGATAGCCAGGCTCACCAGCACGTAAAGCAGGGCGAAGAGGGAGTAGGTCAGCGACATGCTTCCTCCAGACCCATCAGGTAGAGGTTTGCGGTGTGGGCGGCGACGTTGCACGCGTGCTCTTCCACAAAGGCGTCGATGAGCGGCTTGAGAAAATCGTTGGCACGCTGCAGCACACCCGGTGCGCCTGGCGAGGTCGTGGGCGCAAGCAACACATACGCGTCCATGGGCGCCCGGTCTTCGGTGAGGGCTGTCCACAGATCGCCCGCGTCATAGCTGATCTTCTGGCCGGTGGCCGTTCGGCTGTGCAGCAGGCCGCTGCCGGTGCGCAAGACGCTACGCAGGATGTATTCACCCGCTGCGCGTTCGCGCACGTACGTCTCGTCGTAGATTTTTTGGTGCCCGCGCTCGACTGTGAGCGACAATTCTGGCGGCGTGGTCGGTTGCTCGACCCCGTGAACGTGTCCCATTTCTCTCTCCCCAAGTGCCTAAAAGCAACCGGGGATATAAGGAAAGGCGCAAACGATGCTGCTGGGCCCGCCGTGTTACGGGTTAATGGTGGCCGGCGCTGATCTCCGGCTTGTGGGGTTCACTCGTGGTCAATTCCACTTCCACCGCAAATAATGCCCTTTGCGGAGTCCCCGGCATTGGGGCCTATAGCGGCTGTCCAGTTCCACGCCCTCGATCCCAGGCGCGCATCAGCCTGCGCATTCACCATCAAGAATCCACCCGCTTGCGTCCCTGTGCTGAACCCGGGGCATAGACCGGGCCGGATGGATACTTCATGGCTCCCCCACCGCGCATAGGACGGGCGCGGCGGGGGAGTGGCCGGTGTGGTTATGGCTGGCCGGGCCGGGAGGGTTAGGCGTCGTCGTAATCCGACGGGTCGCGGCCCTTTACTTCGCAGGCAAAGCGGGTCCATTTGGATTTATCCGCCTCGGATTGCTGGCTCCATGGTGGCGCTTCGTCGGATTCGACTTTCTCGCCGTTCAGCAGGGTAAAGGTGCCGCAGTTGCTTCCGATATCTTCGTCGGCATATGTCACGACGATTTCCTGATCTGGAAACTTTGCGGACAGCGCGATCAGCAATGGCTCGGGGCATGACCATGCTGTGTCAAATTGCGCTGTGCCCGCAGTAATGTCATGGCTGGGCTCGCAGGCGTTCCACTTCGTTCCCCACTGGTCGCGGGCAAACTCCATGCTGTGCAGATACCCGCATTTACGGTGATTGCGAAGCATGCCGATGAACTGCTCGAACGATTCGTCAGACAGTTCGCTTACGCGCGCTTTGGCGCGGTTGCTGGCTTGCATTGTCGCAATCAGCGGGTGATCGCTCAGAGGCTGGCCGGTGATAATCTCGGCCATCTGTTTGGCATCGCCATAGATCCCGTCCCAGTCATGATCGCCGGGGAATGGAAGCATCAAGGCAAAGTCGATGCGGCTGGTCTCCGGGTTGATCATGCTGCCGATGACTTCTGGCGAGGACTTTATTTTTACGGTGACCCAATTTGGCATGTCTTTCCTTTGCGGCCCGCAGGCCGGTTACTGTTGGGGTATCAGACGCCGGATGGCAATAGCACATTCAAGCGCAGCCGATTTGTTCGGAGCGTCACGGTGTGTAGGGATGGCTATTCCTGCGCAAATATCCGCCGCCTGTTCCAGCGCCTCCCGCACCCTCGCATCAGCGTAGGCGTCCATGTTCGCCGAGCTGTGTGCGTGTGATGCAATCGAGCCATCGAGCCGCAGGCCGTCAAATATGTCCGGCTCCGGCATTTTTGTTTTATGGGTCATGGCTACCAGCCTCCCATCGCGTCGTTGTAGGCAGCTTGTGCAGCTTCCTCGGCCTCGCTTTGCATTTCTGCGCGCAGTTCGCGCATTTGGCGCTGGTATTCCCTGCCGTCGATCAGCCCATCAGCCAGCTGCTGGTCGATTTCGTCCTCAGCTTTTTCGTACCAAGTTCTCATGGCTATTTCCCCATATGTGCATCAACTTCCTCGTCAAGGTCATCCAGGTGGCCCATGCAGCCCACCATAAAGAGCCCATCGAAAAACGAGGGGTCATAGGACTGACCGGTGAGACGGCTGCGAACCTCGTGATACCGCTCCGCATCCTTCCTCAGCGCCCGTATCTCAGGAGATTGCAGGACGGCTTGCTCGATGGCGCGGGCAAAGTCAATTCTTGCGGGGTCCGCTCGCGCCCCGTAGATTCCGGCAGACAGGTTATCAATCTGGAACTCGGGCAGAACTGTTTCAGTGGTCATGGTTGGGTTCCTGTGGCGCGGGCGAAAAGAATAGCGTCGACTAGTGTGATCGTGAAGGTAAGCGCCGAAAAGGCAATCAAGCCGTTGCCGATGCCGTAAATCGTTCCAACATTGGCAGATAAGACCAGGGCCCATAGGTAGCTGAACAAGTAATGCATACGGCTCATGTCTCTCTCCTTGTGTTATCAATGGCTCATGTCGGCGGCAGGCCGTCAAGTGCAGCCTGTAGCGCATCTTTGATTCGCTGGAGATCCTGTCGTGCGAACTCCGGCCCATCGCCATCGTCGTCATATGTGTAGCGTCGATCTGGAAGGTCGTCTGCATTGACCTGGTCGGCCAGCCGGAAAAGGTCATTGATAAGGCCGCGATGGACTACACACATTTGCACGCGGTAAAGCTCGCGGATGCACTGGTCGTAGATTCTCGGCGTCCAGCCTTCTGGCTCCAGCTTCCCATACAGCTCAAGCATGGATACAAGGGTTTTGGCGTTCTTTGCATTCGCCTCGATCGCATACTCTATCTGGTGTTTTATGGAGGGCCTCATGGTCTATCCTTGTTATCGGCGCCGTGCTGGCCGGTATTGAGGTATTGTTTCGTCAGGTAACGAGCGCGCTCTGCGACTAAGGCGCCAATCAGGGCGACAACAAAGGCGTCCTTGGCGTCTTTCTCTGTCGTTTCGTAGCGCTGCATGAGCGCTGCCTCGGGCCTGTCGGCGCAGGCGAGCGTGTCGCTGATTACTTTTTGGTGATAGGAGAGTTCGTTCATGACGGGTTTTGCTGTATGGAGCGGAACATGTCCGCACTGTGGAAGAGAGAACACATCCTTCGACTCGGTCGCTCAGGCGCTCGTCGAGAGTGTTGCGGCCGGCAAAGGGACGAGATGGAACGTCTTCTTTATGTGCAACGCCTGTAAAGGCGGGTTGGTGGTAGACATTATTAGCACCGAGGGCTTCGGCCCTCATGGGCTGAATGAGAATCTGCTAGTTCCTGGCACTCACTACGTCTCTCACCAGACGGTCGAGTTCTTTGTTATCGATACCCATCCGAAGCCACCAGCCCATCTCGCGCCCGACCACGTACCAGAGCGCATAGCCGCCGCATACATCGAAGCGTCCGAGAACCTGCATCGAAAGAGGCATGAAACCTCCCAGATGCTGAGTCGCAAGGCTCTTGACCTGGCGACGAAGCGCTTATTACCTGAGTCTCAAAAGTGGCTGAAAGGCAGAATCGATGAGCTTCGGGATGCAGGAAAGATCACGCCAGAAATGGGCGAATGGGCGCATATCGTCCGCGACGATGGCAATATCTCAGTTCACGATGAGAATGAGGTAACGCGTGAGGAAGCGGCTGAGCTGCTGGCCTTCACTGAAACCTTCCTCATGTATGCCTTTACGCTGCCAGGCATGATTGCCAAGCGCCGACAGCCGGCTGATGAATCAGAGCAGGCCGCCGTAGATAGCTGATGCAATTTCAAGCAGGCCCACGCCTACCATGGTCAGCACGCAAATAATCACTACCGTTGCTTGCCAACCCTTCAGCGTCTTCTGCTTGCCGTTGATGCCGATGTTCACTTCGTTGGGCATTGTTTTCTCCGCTTCAGTCCGGGCACTCGAATGAATGCCCCTACCAAAGCGCCCTGACGCTACGAGATACCGCGACGTGCGGCAGGGCTTTTTGATTCAGCTGGCGCTGCCTGATCTGTCTCACAGGCGCTTTCCAGCCGTCGGGCTCTGTCGGGTCAGCGGCTCTCCCTGTCACCGCGTCGTTCCGTCCACCAGATTGCAGCTCTAGCTGGGCATTCCCCTGAGTCTCACGCTTGGGGCTTGCGGGCGATTTCTTCTAAGGCGCGGCCATGCGCTGTTCTGCTGGTACTGCTGCATCGTCTTCGCCCTACTAGGTGACTTCCGTCTAGCCGTTCTTTGCGTTGGGTGATGCGTTAAGCGAATTATGCAAGAACGCATAATCAATGTCAATGCGAAAACGCATAATTTTCTGCATAGGATAAACCCCACCAAGAACAGGCGGGTCAGATCGGAGAATGTCTTGCTTTAATATCTCAATATGAGATAATCAATCCATGAGAGTCATCACCAACCGTCGCCTTGTCGAGTTCGCCGCCAAGCACCCCGATGCGGGCGTGCCATTGCAGGCGTGGCGCAGAGCGATGGAGGCCCATGTGTTCAACAGTTTTGCAGCGTTGCGCCAACAGTTCGGCAGCGTGGACAGGGTGGGCGATCTGTATGTCTTCGACATCGGCGGCAATAAATACCGCCTGATCGCCTTCCTACATGCGGCGCACCAGTTGGCATACGTCAAGCACGTTTTGACTCATTCCGAGTACGACAAGGGGGACTGGAAGAAATGAACCTGAACGACATCCGAGCGAGCTGGGCGGCCCTCCAGGGGCTTACTGGCCTTGGCCCAATCCACGACGATGAAGGCTACACGCGCATGGTGGAGTTGGCTGATGCGCTGATTGATAGTGGCCTGGCGGGGGAGGGCGGCGAGCTGTCCGATCTCTTCGGCCTGGTAAGCGGCCTGATCGCCGACTATGACGACACGCATCACCAGCTTCCGCAGGCTTCGCCGCGTGACATGCTGCGCTTTCTCATGGAGCAGCACGGCTTGTCACAATCCGATCTGCCTGAGATAGGTAGCCAAGGAGTGGTATCCGAAATCCTGTCAGGGCGACGGATGCTCAATGCTCGCCAGATTGCATCTTTGGTGGCGCGGTTCGGTGTAAGTGCAGACTTGTTCATCGAGCCTTCGCCAGGGCCGGCCCATTGAACAAGGGCGGCGCTCAGATGGCGCTGGGCGGCTACAGAGCCGCCTATGCGCGGCGAGCGGGCAAAGAAAACCCCTCGCAAGGGAGGGGTGACGATCTTCTGGCTATTTTACGAGGCGTAGCCCGCTTGATTTTGGTGCGGAGAAACCATAAAGATCAGAGAGTTCTCTATAGTGAAGGTGAAGGGCTTTCTCTAAATCGTCCTCGGAATAGCCCATTTCCTCTGTCAAGTTGCTCAATAGGGCGGGCATCAACGTGGGAGATTCTGCTGTTACATCGATGGTTTTAGGCTCTCTGGTCCTATAACCTTGGATGGACATTTGCCGCCAAAGATAGGATGACGCGCCATCGTCAATTTTTTGGAGAGTTTTTGCCCTGACAATAAGAGCAGCCATTGACGCCTTCCAGTACGGCTTCAGTTGCGCTGCTTTCGTCAGAGTCAATCCATTTAACTGAGAAGCAATATCATCTTTAGGCATCAAAAAAGCAGCAGCGAACTCATCGGCTTGCTTTTCCATCGAAGGCGTTGGGAATCTATGCATTACAAGATGCCCCAGCTCGTGAGCTAAGGTAAAGCGCTGTCGATCCCCGGGCATCTCCTTGTTAAGGAATATGACAGGAGGGAGACCCGGTATTCTGTAGCTTGCAGCATCGATTTTCGCGGACTCCATGCTCATCGGAATAATAAGAATTCCCGATCTTTCAAGGTACTCCATTACAGATGCAATAGGGCCACGCGGTACGTACCAGCACCGCCGAACCATTTCCGCTACATCCTCTATGTGCCCTTCATAATCATCCGCATCGTAACTGGGCAGCACCAGCTCTGGCTCAAACTCCACGTTGTTAAGCAGTACGCGCGTATGGGCGAGTCGAACATTAAACTCTGCGATAACCCGATCCATGGTTTTTTGACCCACAGCAGCCTTCTTTCGGAAGACGGGATGGGCGCTCATCGGTGGTCCGTATTCTCGCTCATTCTGAAAAAAGAACGAGACAGGGCATCGAAGCACGTCAGCGAGACTTTGAACCTGAGCCTCGTTCGGTGCTCGCAAACCTTGTTCAAGCTTAGATATTGTGGCCTGAGATATAGCGGTTTCCTTTGATAGCTCTGATTGACTCAGGCTTAGCATTCTTCGTCGAACCCCGATTAGATCAGGCCTAAACTGTCTACTATTTTCCATCGTTTGTTCCAGACTTTGTTGCCGCCGTCTTGGTGCGCTTTGTCTTGATCACGCTTGCGGCCGGCGGTGTCGGGCGAGGTTGCACAGGCATGGGGATAACAGTCTGCATGTCTGCATCGCCAGTATTGAAGATGTCAATCGCCCACAAGATCTTATTTTTATGCCGCTGCGCAATTATGATCCTATCGATGGCCGTTCCAAGATCATCAAGTCCATAGATTAGTTCGAGGCGCGCCACTCCATCGAAAAGATCAACGCCCGCGTCATTGAACTCTAGCGCGGATCGCGTTGGGTAGTTGCTGGACAGCATCCCACGCCCTCCCTTCTTCATCCGAATGAAATATTTGCCATCGACCATAAGGCCTTCCCAGTTCTGCATCATCTCGACGCGAACGGCTGGATGGGCATCAAATCGAGACTTGGCATGGTAAAGAAACTGATTCCAAATTACGTTCGCGCGAACTTTGCCATGCTGCATTGACGCAGAGAAAGAGGATGCACGCCAGTCATTGAAAGCCATTTCTATTAGCTGCGCCATATCGCCAAAATATGGTTCGAGCGACTCTTTCACTTCGGATTCGGACAGGATAAGCATCGGATGGGCGCGCACACGGCGGCAGAGAGTTGATGTTCGGAGATTGTACCCATCAACTACAAAATCAACAACAATTTATTCTTAAAATTATTCCATCTGCTTAGGCCTCACTGCCGGCAAGATCTGTACAGGCAACCCTACCCCTGCACCAAGGTCCACCAGGCCAGTACCTTCCCGCAAACGGTGATCGTCTCGGCGGCCTTGCGTAGATCGTGCCGTTCCTCGTCCGGGTATTCCTCGATGTTCTCGCTTCGGAGAATCAGGACGCCGGTGGACAGGATCATGGCCTTCTTCAGCAGTAGTAGCCCGCCCACGTCGATGACGTAGTAACCGGGCGCGTCGATCCATCGATGCTCGATGTCCACGAACACGATGTCCTGGTCTTTGATGCGCGGCATCATGCTGGTGCCGACGCCGGTCAGTATTTTGATTCGGTCGGGGCTGACGCTTCCCACCTTCTGACGCACGAACGACTCCAGCACATCGATGTGCTGGACGATGTGATCGGCCGCTTGAGCACGCCCACGGCCCATGGATGGTTGGTAGGGCAGGTGATCCAGGCGGATGTAGCCTTCTGGTGGCGTGTCTTGGGCGGGAAGGATGAGCGCTTGGCTGTCCTCATTCGGTCCGCCACCACCATCAATCAGGCCGAGCTGCCGGGCAACATCCATCCGAACGCGCTCTGACACAAAGGCCTCGGCCGGGACACCATACACACGCGCAATCTTCTGGAATGTGCTCGTGCGGGGCTCGGATGATTCCCCCTCCACAAATCGATAGATCGTGGATTGGGTGACTTTTGATTTGCCCGATAAAGAGTTGGGGTTGTCGCCCGTTTTCTCCATGAGCGCTTTGAGAAATTCTGCCGGTGTCATTTCGTAACTATGCACCATTGAATAATGCGAGTGCGCATTGACTGTTGTTATGCAATCACGCATAATTCGGTCATGGATACAGCAACTGACATTCTGCGAAAACTGAGGTCGGCGGGGCTGTCTCAGTCGGAAATCGCACGGAAGACCGGGATTCCTCAGCCACGCCTTTCTCGCTGGGAAGGGGGGTCAACCCCTGCCGGGGCAAACGACGCCCTGCGTTTGGCCGCCTTGCTACGTGAAATGCCGGGAGGAAGAGAAAGCAGCGAGGTTGCCCATGCCTAACCTCGACTTCACCGGTCTGACGAAAGCCCAGCAGTGGCTTCTCACCAATCAGGGGTGGGAGCGCGGATGGATGTCCGGCCATGGCCCGCGCCGCACAACCGTCGATCCACTGATAGAGCGCGGCCTTGTCATCGAGCACAAGTCGGAATCGGGACGCACAGATGCGTTCGAGGTTCCGCTGTCCGTTCATGTTGCGTGGTGTGCTCACTGTGCTGTTACTCATAAGGAGCCCTCCCATGCGTAACTCCTCAACGCGTGAACCAGTTGAACCAGTATTCGGTCCTGCACTGAGGGCATATCGCGTCCTTATTCATCGTTACCGGCTGGCGCTGGAGTACAACCTTCATCGCCTTGTTGTCCAGGCACCCCTGACATACATAGTGTCCTGGCTCTCCGTCGGCGCTCGTTGCCTTAAGGCGGTAGGCGAACGCTCCCTTATGGACGTCAACCAGCTCGTAGCGCTCTCGCTCGCTAACTTTCTTTTCAAGCTCTCGAATCCGATCTTCAAGGTCATTCTTCTCTCGCAGCAGCGCGCGCTCGCGCTCGGTGGCCTGAAGGCTTTGATTTTGCATGGCGATTACCTCAGCCCCGAGATGCGTGAGCTGAACCTGAAGTTCATTGGTGGCCGCCGCGATCTTCGCATCATCCAGCGTCTGTGCTGCGGCTCTGTAGGCCGAGACGGCCTGAGTGATGCCGGAAATAAACCCCATTGCGTCCATAAGAATCTCCCCGTCGTAGATGAAGGTCGTGTGAGAGCTTCCGATTCTACGGCGTGCGGGGATGCTGGGAGTGCCCATGCCTGACTCAATGCACCGTCACGACACCGGCATCCCCAAGCCTGCGCTGCCAGTTATAGACAACACGCTCGTACGCCGCCTCGATATGGTCGTCGGTCGTCGCCTCCCCAAATCGCCGGTAGGCGAGGTCCGTCGCTCGGTGAAAGAGCGCATCCGCAATGTGTTCGTCCATGGGCGCATTGTGGCTGGCCTCGCCGGCTTCCTGTATTCGCATTTCCCGTTCCCTGTTCTTTTTGTCCATGGCGTGACTTTAGGCCAGGCCTCGCCGTGGCGAAACGCTGAAATTCTCGGAGGTCCAGCGCTGTGACTTACAGGTACACCAACACTGATTGGCGCGATGTGCTCTACAACAGCGTGCGCCGGACCAAGGGCGGGGTAGTCGCTGCCGCAGGCTTCCTTACTGAGCGCCGGGGCGTGTCTATTCATCCAGAACGCCTGCGCAAGAAGCTGCGCGGCCTGGACGGCGAGTCGATGGATATCGAAATGGCTCGCCTGCTGTCCGAATGGATGGAGGAGCACGAGGGCGGCGCCGAGTATGCCCGCGACTGGCTGCAGGCGCTGTGCGCACTGGAAGGCATGCATGTCGACTCCGTGCCGGCCGCGCCGGTCGGCGGCTGGAAGTGTGAGGCCGCGGCGCTGCAATCCAAGTTTCTGGATATCAGCATGCTGATCGGCCAAATCGCCGGCGTAACGGCCGAGACCGTCGCCGACGGATCCATCAGCCAGGGCGAGGCAGACAAGCTGGTGCCGCTGCTGCGCGATGCCCGGGTCATCCTGCATCGAATGGAGCGCAATGCACTTCGCGCTGCGGAGGGGGTATCCGAGGGGAGGTCGGGGTGATGGACAAGCAGGTATTCAACCTCGTCAGCCCTCTGGTACGCCGCAATGCGGCTCACGCCATCGCGCAGGCCCCCGAAGGTTATCGCTGCGAGATCCGCCCGAAGACCCGCACGCTGGCTCAGAACGATCTGATGTGGTCTGTCCTGACTGACATCAGCAAGCAGGTCGAGTTCGTCGTCAATGGCGAGCTGGTGAAAGTGTCGCCCGAGGAAGTGAAGGACATTTTGACGGCCAGCCTGAAGCGCGAGACGCGTATGGCCATGGGCATTGACGGCGGAATGGTGCTGCTGGGTCAGCGCACCAGCAAGATGACGGTCAGGCAGATGACGGAGCTGATCGAGCTGGCGCATGCCTTCGGCACGCAAAGGGGCGTGGAGTGGAGCCCGACGAGCTTAGGGAGCGGTGTATGAGCATCAAAGCTGGCGACTTGGTGATGGTGGTAAGGCCATCCCCCTGCTGCGGGAACTTTTCGGATGCTGGTCGAATATTCCGAGTGAAGGAAATTATGCGTGGCCCTGGACGATGCCCCTCCTGCCTAGAAGTTGCACAAGTCACCGCGGCAATGATCGATCATAGGTACGGCCTTGAAGTTTTTTGCCTCAAAAGAATCGACCCGCCCTCCGAAGGCGACAGCCTGCCCACCCGCAAAGACCTGGAGGTGCCGGCATGAAATGGTCTGAGCGCACCATCGCCAGCGCCCTGGCCCAGCAGACCTTCAACCGCAAGTACCTGGTTGTCGTGCCGAATTGCAACTGGACGGGCTATGAGGCCGACATCCTTGCCGTTACCGAAAACCTGCGTCTGATCGACGTCGAAATCAAGATCAGTCGCGCCGACCTGAAGGCTGACGCCAAGAAGGACAAGTGGTGGCGCCAGGAGTACGTCGGGTCACCGCTCCGCGTAGACGACCTCAACGCCAGCGGCCGGCTCATTCGCCGTCGGCACGTGTACGCCCAGCAGTTTGAGTTGCGAGAGTGGCCGCACAAGGTCTGGAAGCATTACTACGCACTGCCGGCCGACATATGGGATGACAGCTTGCAGGGCGCTCTCGGCTCCCCGTCTTCTGGCGTCCTGTTGCTCAATGATACCCCGCACGGCCTGCGGATCTCATGCCGCCGGCCGGCGAAGCCTTGCCGTGATGCCGACCGCCTGACACCGGCCGCAGCCGTCAACATCGCCCGACTGGCCAGCCTGCGCATGTGGGACGCCTATCACCAGGTCGACCAACTGCGGCAGCGGAAGGAGGCGGCATGACCTACGCCTGGAACAGCACATTCAAAAGCCCCGGCCAGCCGCTCAAGCGCAGCCCAATGACGCGCAGATCATCGCGCAAGCACAAGATCGCCGGCCACCATGACCAGAAGATGCTGGATGCCTGCAGGGGCGAATTCTGCTACTTGCGCGTACCGGGCCTATGCGCGCGCGACCCGCACGACCCGACTGTCGTTGATTGCCATGGGAATTGGGCCGATACGGGCAAGGGCCTGGGCCTGAAGGCGGCTGATCGGTATTCGGTGCCAGGCTGCGGGCCATGTCATTACTGGCTGGATTTCGGAACGACCGCGACCCGGGAAGAGAAGCGGGCGGTGTTCTTTGATGCGCTGCGCCGGTGGGAGCCGGTGCGCGCCGCCAAGCTCAATACAAAACAAAACCCGGCAGCACTGGCAGGTGCTCCGGGCCTTCACTCGCACACCGCATAGGAGGAAGTGCAAATGACTATGACTCAAATTGTACCAGCCCAAAAAGGTAATGCAATGGCTTTGGTGGTTTCTGATGCCATCAGTATGACCAGCCTTGAAATCGCTGAGCTTGTGGAAAGGCGCCATGACAACGTGAAGCGCACTATCGAAACTCTTGTGAAGAGGGGGGTTATAGCTTCCCCTCAAATTGAGGAAAAGACCACAGCAGGCCGCCCGATGCAGGTATGCGTCTTTTCCGGAGAACAAGGCAAGCGCGACAGCATCATCGTGGTCGCTCAGCTTTCCCCCGAGTTAACCGCTCGGCTTGTAGACCGCTGGCAGGAGCTTGAGGCGCAAGTCGCCCCCGCTATTCCTGACTTTGCTGATCCGGCTGCTGCCGCCCGCGCCTGGGCAGAGCAATACGAGGCCCGGAGAATTGCTGAGCGCACCAAGGCCGAGATCGGCAGCCGGCGTGAAGCTACAGCCATGAATACCGCAAGCCAAGCCGTGAAGCAAGCAAACAAGCTCGCTATCGACCTGGATCGCTCAAGGCAGTACGCCACCGTCAAGCGCATGGAAATGCTCTATCACGGCCAGAAGTTCAACTGGCGCCTGCTGAAGAGCACCGCATCCGAAATGGGAATTCCTTCCGTCGACATCTTCGATGCGAACTACGGCACTGTGAAGGCCTATCACGCCGACGTGTGGCGCGAAGCGTATGCGCTTGAGATCGAGGTGCTGGCGGAATGAATTACTTCAGCCACAACATCGGCGACTACGCTCAAGCAACGATGCACCTATCTCTTGTTGAAGACGCCGTATACAGCCGCCTGCTGCGTCGTTACTACGCCGAAGAAACCCCCCTCATTGACGATCAAGCGCAACTTTGCCGTTGGGTTGGCGCGCGAGCAGAGGAAGAGCGCGAGGCTGTCGAAGTGGTCCTCAAAGAGTTCTTCGAGCTGCGCGACGGGTATTGGCACAACAGCCGGGCCGACCGCGAGATCGAAGCGTATCGGGCCAAGAGCACCAAGGCCGCAGAGTCGGCAGCAAAGCGTTGGCAGCCTAAGCCCGAGCAGAAAGAAAATGACCCGCATTGCGAAGGCAATGCGACCGCTATGCCGACGCATACCGAAGGCAATGCTAACCAAGAACCAATAACCATTAACCAAGAACCACTTAAAGAAAAAACAAAGCAAAAAAGCCCAGCCGCTGCGCGGCCCGCTTCGCTCTCTGTTTCTGACCTGGTGGCCCATGGGGTTGATGCCCAGGTTGCAGACGAGTTCCTGGCAATCCGAAAACGGAAGCGTGCTGTGCTGACCTCGCTGGCTCTTGAGGGCATACGCCGGGAGGCTGGCCGGGCCGGAATAACACTGGATGCGGCGCTGCGAAAGTGCGTCGAGCGCGGCTGGCAGGGATTTGAGGCGGCATGGATGAAAAACGATAGGGCGGCAATGGCCGCAGGAGCATCGCAGCATGGAAACTTTGCAAAACAAGACTACCACGCGGGAGTTGGGGCGGATGGCAGTTTTTAACGTCCTCGAGGCCGTAAACCGCTCATGCGACAAGCATGGTGACTTCACGGACCAGCGCTATCGCTTCGGCTGGACCGGGTGCCAGGCCTGCATGGCCGAGCGGCGCGAAGCTGAAGACCGGGAGCGCATTGCCCAGCAGCAAGCCGACTGGGAGCGGGCGCGACTGCAAAACCTGTTCCGGCGCTCCGCAATCCCGCCCAGGTTCGAGGATCGCAGCCTGGAGAACTACAGCGCCGATCTGCCCGGCCAGGCTAAAGCTCTGGCAATCGCCAAGCAATACGCTGCAACATTCGACGAGAGCGAGGGCGTGAGCCTTATTTTCTGCGGTGGCGTGGGCTCCGGCAAGACGCACCTTTCCATCGGCATCGCCAAGGAGCTCATGCGTGGCAATCGTTCGGCGCTTTTCATGTCCGTCATGGGCGCCGTGCGTAGCGTCAAGGAAACCTGGCGCAACAGCGACGTCTCCGAGCGCGAGGCACTTCAAAACTTGATAGATCCGGACCTGCTGATTCTGGACGAGGTGGGCGTGCAGTTCGGCAGCGACACCGAAAAGTTGATCCTGTTCGAAATCATCAATGGCAGGTATGAGAACCGGCGCTCGACCATCGTGATCAGCAACCTGGCCATTGATGCGCTGACGCAGTATCTGGGCGAGCGCGTAGTTGACCGGTTACGCGAAGGCGGCGGCAAGTTGGTCGTGTTTGACTGGCCGAGCTTCAGGAGGCGAGCGGCATGACCCCGGCCGAGCTCCAAGCCCTCTGCACCCACCAGCCCTACTACCAAAAGGGCTGCATCGCCTGCAATGCCCGCTACGTGAAGTTCCTGCGGCCCAGCCGGCAGAAGCAGGACGCGTACCTGGCGGGATTGTCCGAGCACGAGCGCGCGCTGACGTTGGAAATTTTGAAGGGGGAGAGGGAATGACCTTAGACCGCCTAACCATCACCTTGCCCTGGCCAAACCCGGCCCTGTTCCCTAACGCCAAGGGCGGCAAGCACTGGGCCTCATTCCAGGCCCCGAAGGTGCGCGCCCGCCAGGATGGTTATCTCGCCGCCCGGCAGGCCCTCGGGAGACACACGTTCTCGCCATCGGATCGTATGCCGGTAAGCGTCATGTTCGCGTTCCCTGACCGGCGCAACCGCGACATCGAGGGCTGCATCGGGGCCATCAAGCACTACGTCGACGGCATCGCTAAGGCCCTGGGCGTGGACGACAAGATTTTCAGGCCTTGGACGCTGGACGACTGCCTGGACACCAAGAAGCAGGGATTTGTGATTGTGGAGTTAGGAGCATGACGCAAATGATTAAGCGCTTCGAGCGCAACATCAAAGGCCGCGACTTCGCAGTGGGCGACATTCATGGCCATTTCTCCCGGCTGCAGCAAGCGTTGGATGCCATCGGCTTCGATCCCGCCAAGGGAGATCGCTTGCTTAGCGTCGGGGATCTGGTTGACCGCGGCCCCGAGTGTGAGCGCGCCATCGATTGGTTGGCACAGCCCTGGTTCCACGCGGTGCGGGGCAATCACGAAGACATCGCGATCCGGTACGCCAAGGGCAATCCCGTAGACCCCGGCAACTACAGCGCCAACGGCGGCGACTGGTTCATGGCGATGGACCATAAACGCCAGAAGGAATTCGGCGCCGCATTCGATACGCTGCCTTACGCCATCGAGGTCGAGACCGAGGCCGGAATTGTTGGGCTCGTGCATGCCAACGTGCCGACGAACGACTGGGGCGAGCTGCCCGAACTCCTTCTGTTCAACCGCTACACCCGTGACCGCGTAATGTGGGATCGCGGCCGCATCGAATCCATGAATACCCAGGCGGTGGAAGGTGTGCGCGCCGTTGTGGTTGGGCATACACCCCTCGATCGCGTGACGGTACTTGGCAACGTCCACCACATCGACACTGCCGGCTGGCATGCGACGGGGCATTTCACGCTTCTGAACCTTGAAACCTTGGAGGTCGCATGACTCACGACGGCGTAGAGCGTCCAGCTCACTACACCCACGCCGAGAACGGCATCGAATGCATCGACGCAATCCGCGCCGCGCTGGGCCGAGAAGGCTTCATCGCCTTTCTGCGCGGCCAGGTGATTCGCTACCAGTGGCGACTCGGCCATAAAGACTCCGCGGCACAAGACGCCGGCAAGGCCCGCTGGTATGCGGCCAAGCTGGAGCGGGTGCTGAAGGAGGGCGGTGCCCAAGCCGCCCGAAAACAGCCCGAAACCCGCATGAGATCAGAGAAAGAGGGCGGTGCCCAAGGCGGATGGAATGAGTGGGCTGGCGGCCCCAGTCCGGTTGCTCACGATGCGCTTGTAGACCTGCAACTCAGATCGGGTGCCCAGCTTGTGAATTGTTTGGCAATGAAGCGCTCATGGGGCTGGAAACGATCATGGGACGACATCGTCGCCTACCGATTATCCAAACAGCCCACCTACTCACCCGACATCATCTAAGGAGGTTTTATGGCAAACGACTACAAACTCAAAGCAGATGCAATCAAGAAGCTGGCAGAGCAGGGCAAGCACCTTACCAGCCGCGCGACCATGCAAGACATCTGCTTGGCTATTGGCCGCACGCCGCGCACCGGAACTACTGCGCGCAGCATCATCAATGTCTTCCTCGGCACCCATACCGAGCCGCCCAAGACCGCCAGCATCCCGCGCTACCAGCCGACGTTTCGCCCGCAGGATCCTGCAAAGCTGCCCAAGCACCCGCGTCAAGCCGACATAGACCGAGACCAGCCGCCCATGCAAACGATGCATGGCATTGGCAATTACAAACAGCCCGGCGGGTTTCTGCCGGAAGTGTGGAGGTGAGCGTGATCCTTATCCTTGTTTTCCTCGGCGCGTTGGCGCTGATGCTCATCGGCCTGAAGCTGGCCGAAGTTGGCTCCGTAGTCTCGTGGTCATGGGCGATGGTCTTGTCCCCGATCTGGGCGCCGCTGGCTGCTGGCCTGATCGTTTTGATGGTTGCCCTATTTGTGGAGGCCGCTGGCAAGGCATGGAAACGATAACCGAGTTCACCAGGGTAGCCATCCTGGGCTATTTGGCCTGGTGGCTGTGGTACTGGAGGATCTGATGAAGATGCGCTACCGAAGGCGGTTCGACCACAGCCATGCTCAGCGCGAGCTGATGCGGGTGAAGAGATGCTACCGGTTTGCTTTGGCTATGGGTCCATCAATTGATGCACTTGCGGCAGCCATTGCTGAGTTCGAAATGGCCTGCTGCGCGGTGATGAGGCATGTCGCAAGCCAGTATGAGTCATCAATGCGACGAGGTGGCGGCAATGGCCTATGAGGCATGGCAGTACAGAGATCCTGCATTGGTCCTCGAGCGCCAGCAGGAGCAGGAGCGCCGGCGGGTCGAGCGCGGCCGAGAATGGCGGGCGGAACAGGCCGATATCAAGATGAAATCATTATTCGGAGGTGCAGTGGCAAACGAACCCCTATTCTCGAGCGCTCACGCTGCGATCGTCTATGCGCTGAATTACAGCCATCAGCATTACGATCGACCGCTTATGAACCGCCTGGCGGGAGGGCCCGCGCCGCTTGGCAAGGGCCTGTCGGGTATAGATGGCGCGGCGCAGGCAGGCATGATTCGTGGATTGATAGGACAACTGTCAGATCACGAATGCGCTTTGCTGGTTGCATATTGCTCGCCAAAGCAGGTGCCGATCCCCGGCAATCATGGCGATAAGATCGTGGTCGAGAACAAGGCGGTGCGTGTTCAGCGCTGGTCGATGAACCCGGAATACCAGCACGCGGTGCACGAGGTGGCCAACAGCAGAACCATTCAGATACTAACCGCGTCGGATTTCACCACGAAGCGTGGCATTCGCGTTGCGTGCGTGGCGAGGTGCTTCGGCGACAAGATCAATCTGCAGGATGCTGCTGAGGCTTGCAACGTGTCTTATCCCACAATGAAGCGGATGCACCGCGGCGTGCGCGACTACCTATTGGGCACCAACGGCGCGGACGGCCAGAGCGCGACACTCGGCGCCATTCAACAGGCGATGAATCGGGCAGAGGGATTGTTCAGGGAAAGCGGCGTTATAGATTGACGTGATCCTTTTTTGGTTCTAAAATGCTGTTTATCGATACAGTGCTTTATTGCGCTTAGGATTCTGAGCCTCGCCCGAAACGGCGGGGCTTTTTCGTTTTCGCGGGTAAGCTCAAGGTGAGTCGCAGGGTAGCCATCCCTAGCTGAGATCGGTTCGATTCCGACTATCCGCTCCAGTTGTCTCCTCAGGCTGTCACACCCAGCCCCTCGCGCCCGCTCGAGTCTTCGGATTCGGCGGGCGCAGTCTTTTTGGAACCTCCATGCCCGACACCAAGCTCATGACCGGCCGCGATCTCGGCAAGGCCATCTGCGCCCACTTCGGCCTGAACATCAACCAGGTCCAGTCCGACTACCGGATCAAGACTGATCTCAATGGGCTGGCCAGCATCAACCTCACAATCAGCTTGACCCCTGATGATCTGGCGGGGATTGCGCGGGCGGCAGGGGCTGATGGCGTGCAAACCTTCACGGCAACCGGACACTTCTGCAAGCCTAGCCCAGTTGCGACGGTCGCCGTTGATGCCGAGACGAGCGAAACCCTCCGCTGTTATGGCGGCAGCGCGAAGGCCGATTCCCGCCTGGACGAAGTCGTGTCGCTGCTCAAGCAGCTAGTCGATCATGCAAAGCGGGAGCGCGCCGCGCGCTACATGACCGTAGCTCCCGTGTGTATTGTCGAGCCCGGTGCGTGATGGGCTCCGACGCAACCATTGAAGGATGGGACGGCTGATGCTGTTTTGCCTCTCCGTCTGCGACCAGGCCAAGCGAGTCATCCTTGATCAGGATTGGTACGGGGAAGTGCTCGCTGTCGTTGAGGGGCGGAGCTGGGTCGAGGCGAGGGAAGAGGCTGAGTGTCACCCGGCACTGGATGCGTTCACGTACCGGGCGGGGTGGGGGTGGATGAGGCGCGGTTCAGATTGATTTCCAGCGGCTCAGGGCATTTTCCTGTTGTAGTTGTGCTTGCGCTTTGGATAGGTCGATGCAAACTCCAATGTATTCCCGAAGGGTAGCCACATACACATCGCAGGTGGGGCACTCAGGGCTAACCCAAGAACTCAACTCGTAAGTACGCCCGTCGCAAGATCGTCTCCAAGATGCACCTGGCGCCATGGTTGGGCTAAACAAGTTCGCGTTGAATAGCGGCCTTCCCAGTTCACTGGCGACGAGATCGAATATTTCGCGCAGGTAATCTCGGGTCAATGTGTCAGCGGTGCCGGCATTCTTACTGCGATGTGGTGGGGTCTTGGTGTGCTGGCCGGCGCGGGTGACGTGCTGCGGGAGCTTAGAATAGAGTGCGTCGAGGGTCGATTTGAATTGATGCACCGACTCATCGCTCATTTCGCTGAACTGTTTCGCATTCGCTGCGATCTGTCGCTCTACTTCCTTCTCCATCCACGCTTTGATTTGAGCAGCCAATTCGAGTAAGAGTTTTTCTAGATGGCCGTCCAGCTCGATCTCCAGAGTGCTGCGATGAGAGGAAAGGCTTCGGATAGTGGCATTCAGGTCTTCATTAGATGGCATGTCTACTCCTTGTGATGGCAATGCCTATTCTAGACACACTTTCGTTACAAACAAAGGAGTGCGCCCATAGGCGTCTCAAAGGCGCACTATGGCCAGACCCTCACGATACAAAGCCGAGTTCGCGGAACAGGCGGAAAAGCTGTGCCGGCTCGGGGCAACCGACAAGGAGATGGCGGACTTCTTCGGTGTGACAGAGAAGACGATCAACAACTGGAAGAAGGCCCATCCGCAGTTTTTACAGGCCCTAAAGGCGGGCAAGCAACTGGCAGATGCGGAAGTGGCGGACAAGCTCTTCCAGCGCGCCATCGGCTACAGCCACCCGGACGTACATGTCAGCAACTACCAGGGCGAGATCACTATCACGCCGTTGACCAAGCATTACCCTCCTGACCCGACGAGCATGATCTTCTGGCTGAAGAACCGTCGGCCCGACCTGTGGCGCGACAAGCCAGAGCCGACTGATGAGGACGGCAACGCAACGCCTGTGAAGGTGGAAATAAGCGTCAAGGACGCAAGAATCCGTGACGACGATCAGCCCGACACTGAACCGGCCTCAAGCTGAGTTTCTGGCGCTGCCGCAGAAGTTCCGGGCGTTTGTTGCTGGCTTCGGCTCGGGGAAGACCTGGGTGGGTGGCGGTGCACTGTGCCAGCACGCATGGGAGCATCCGGGGGTAAACGCCGGCTACTTCGCTCCAACGTACCCGCAGATCCGCGACATCTTCTACCCGACGATTGAAGAGGTGGCGCACGACTGGGGGCTGCGCACGAAGATTCACGAGACGAACAAGGAAGTTCACCTGTTCGCCGGCCGGCAGTATCGAACGACGATTCTTTGCCGGTCGATGGAAAAGCCGGGTGAAATCGTTGGCTTCAAGATCGGCAAGGCGCTGATCGATGAGCTGGATGTGATGAAGGCCGATAAGGCTGCCACGGCCTGGCGCAAGATCATCGCCCGGATGCGGTACAAGCTGGACGGCCTGAAGAACGGTATTGACGTCACGACGACGCCCGAAGGATTCAAGTTCGTCTATCAGCAGTTCGTGAAGCAGCTGCGGGACAAGCCATCGCTTCGGGGGATGTACGGGCTCATTCACGCGAGCACCTACGATAACGAAGCGAATCTGCCGGATGACTACATCGACAGTTTGCGCGAGTCTTACCCGCCGCAGCTGATCGAAGCGTACCTGCGCGGACTGTTTGTCAATCTGGCCAGCGGCAGCGTCTACCCGAATTTCGACCGGCGCCTGAATCACATCGGCGAAGTCGAGCGTAAGGGTGAGCCACTGCATATCGGCCTGGACTTCAACGTCCTGAACATGACGGCGACGATCAACGTGATCCGGGACGATCAGCCGATTACGGTTGGGGAACTGACGAAGGTGCGCGACACGCCAGAGATGGCGAGGATGCTGAAAGAGCGATTCAGCGACAAAGGCCATGCCGTGGCGATCTACCCGGACGCTAGCGGTCAGAACACCAGCAGCAAGAATGCGTCAGAGTCTGATCTGTCGATACTGCGCCAGGCCGGCTTCACGGTTCGCGTGAACAGCCGAAATCCGGCAGTGAAAGACCGCGTGAACGCTGTCAACGCCATGATCTTGAACGACAAGACAGAGCGGCGCTGGAAGATCAATACAGACCGCTGCCCGACACTGACCGAGGCGCTGGAGCAGCAGGCGTACGACAAAAACGGTGAGCCGGACAAAAAGACCGGGCATGACCACCCGAATGATGCGCAAGGGTATTTCCTTGTGCACCGCTATCCAATTGTGAAGCGCGCCGCCAGCGTAACCCCACTGAGAATCTGACATGGCATTGAAAGTCTACGAACAATCCCCGCAAGTGGCGACGATGGCCAAGAACTGGCCTATTGTTGCTGCTCTGCTGGGCGAGACGCAGGCCATGCGCGACGCCGGCGAGACGTTCCTGCCGAAATGGCCGAACGAGGATGCCGACAGCTACAAGGCGCGGCTGAGCACGGCGACATTGTTCCCCGCCTTTCCGCGCACGTTGGGCGTGATGGCTGGCAAGCCCTTTGCCAAGGCCCTGACCTACGGCGACGACGTCCCGGCGAAGATCAAGGAGTGGTGCGACGACGTCGATCTAGAAGGCCGCAACCTGCACACTTTCGCCAGCGAGATGCTGGCCGAAGTGCTGGGCTTTGGCTTGGCCGGCGTCCTGGTCGACTATCCGAGGGTGGGAAATATCCGCACGCTAGCCGAAGAGCGCGAGCTGGGCGCCAGGCCGTACATGGTCAAGGTGACGCACGACCAGATCCTTGGCTGGAAGACAGCCAAGGTGGGCGGCGTGACAAAGCTCGCGCAGTTGCGGCTTGCCGAGGCGGCTGAAGAGGATGATGGCGAGTACGGCACCAAGCAGGTGAAGCGCGTTCGCGTGCTCACGCCAGGCGCCTGGGAGCTGTGGCAATCGCAGGGCGAAGGAAAAGAATACGTGCTGATCGATGACGGCACGACGACGCTGGCAGAAATCCCCTTTGTGCCGTTCTACGGCCGACGGCTGGGGTTCATGATGGGGCGCTCGCCGCTGATGGGTTTGGCCTACCTGAACGTCAAGCACTGGCAGAGCCAGAGCGATCAAGACACGATTTTGCACGTTGCCCGTGTTCCGATCCTCGCCATGATCGGCGCCGAGGATGGCTCCACACTCACGGTGGGCGCATCGGCGGCAGTAAAGCTGCCGCAGGGCGCTGACCTGAAGTACGTCGAACACGGTGGTGCCGCGATTGCCGCCGGCGAAACGTCGCTGGAGAAGCTGCAAGACCAGATGATCCAGACAGGCGCCGAACTGCTGATGCCGCAGCCCGGCCAGCGCTCCGCGACCGAGGCAAACAACGATGCCGAGGCCAACAAGAGCGAGCTGCAGCGTATCGTCGAAGCGTTCGAGGACAGCCTTGATCAATGCCTGTGGTTCATGTCGGCCTGGTCGGGTGGTGACGACGGCGGCCACGTGTCGGTCTACAAGGACTTCGCGGCGGGCTCACTGTCGGATGCGGCCGGTCAGCTCATCCTGGCTTTCCAGCAAGGCGGGCTCATCACCAAGCGCACGGCGATCATCCAGGCACAGCGGATTGGAGTGCTGGCGCCAGATATCAAGGTTGATGATGAACTTGAAGCCGTGGCGCAAGAGGGCCCAGCTCTTGGGTTGATTGACAATGGCGGCAAGTGAGCTGGATGCGGTCACCCGCCATCAAATCTACACTGGCAGGTATTCGACCAGCGTGGCAAACCGCCTCATTGCGATACTGAACCGGGCAGACAAAAGCCTGATTGCGCAGATCGAGGAAGTGCTGCAGGAAGCGCCCGAGAGCTTTAAAGCTCAACGTATCCAAGCTCTGCTCGTTCCGGTAAGCAATCAGCTCAAGGCCTTGTATACCGAGGTTGGCAGCGACCTGAAGGCTGCTCTTCGCGAGTTCACCCAGAACGAAGCTCACTTTAATCTGGCTTTGCTCAAGAGCGCCGCAGAACGGGCGCACGTCACGGCCTCGCTGGCGTCGGTGTCGCCCAACACGGTTTATGCTGCTGCGATGGCGAGACCGTTCCAGGGCGTGCTACTTCGCGAAGCGCTTTCAGGTGTAGAGGCGGGCACCGCGACGAAGATACGCGATGCGATCCGCATGGGCATTGTCGAGGGGCGAACGAACGACCAGATTATCCGGGTGATTCGCGGCACAAAGGCCAGCGGCTATGCTGACGGCCTGCTGGACTGGTCGCGGCGAAGCGTGGACTCGCTGGTGCGCACGGCAGTCAACCACACGTCCAACGTAGCGAGGCAGCATTCTTATGAGGCCAACAGCGATATTCTTGGCGGATGGATGTATGTCGCCACGCTCGATGGCAGGACAACGCTTAAATGTGCTTCGCTCTCTGGCAAGGTGTTCCCGGTAGGCAAAGGGCCGATGCCCCCGCAGCACTGGGGATGCCGCTCAAGCTCGATTCCCATGCTCAAGGGCCAAGACAAGCTTTTTGGCCAGCGGGCGAGCAAAGACGGGCCGGTCGATGCAAACCTGGGTTTTTCTGACTGGTTGCGTGATCAGCCGGCAGACGTTCAAGACGACATTCTCGGCGCCGCACGAGCGGAGCTATTCAGGGCCAAGAAGATTCAGATTGACCGATTCACCGATGCGCGGGGCAATGTCCTGACGCTTGACGAACTCAAAAGGAAGGACAAAGAGCTGTTTGGTGCGTAAAATGGCGGGATGCTTAAAATCGTTCCGCCACCACCGCCCATGACGCCGGCTGAGAAGCTGCGCGAGAGCGTGAAGCGTCGGGCTAGGCCTGACGGCATGATCCAGTGCAACCGCTGCGGCAGTCGAACGATTATGACCACGGTTACCGGCGCATTCATCAAGAATGGCCGCAAATCGGGCGGCACTGTGACTGATAAGGACGTTTGTTACCATTGCCACCAGCGCGGCATCTTCAGCCAGATGCTGCCTGAGCTGAAGAGGATTAAATGAAGGCGATGACAGAGCGAGAGATACAGTTCGTGCGCTCCCTCGACCGGGAAGTGTACGGCCGTGTATCAGATGCTGAATTAGCCGAAGGCCTTCAAGGCTCGCATTTTCATGAGCGCGTTCGATTCACGATAGCGCTCGAAGACTTCATTAAGGAAATCAAAGTGCTTGTTTCGCCTTGGCTCTGTCGCCTCCAATGTTGGGTGCAGAGGATCGGATGATGCAGAGCAATACGACGCCCAGCTTGGATCCAGCACGCGCAGATGGACAGCCGCCTCGAACCCTAAGGGACGAGCTTGATGAGCTCGCCGCAAATGGCTTTGATGATGAAGTGGCTGCTACCAGGGCAAGGATGCGAGGGCATACAGAGTCGTTTCTTCGCGTCCTATTAAATACCAAATAATGTTCTGACCCGCTTCGGCGGGTTTTCTCATTTCTGGGGCTTCACTTTCGAGTGAGGCCTTTTGCTTTTGGCCGCCTGTGGCAACTCGGGCGGCTTTTTTTATGCCCGCCTGGGGGATTACCGGCGGGTGAGTCGGGGCGGACGCCCCAAAAGAGTCGAGCCGGATGGCTCAAGGAGATCAGGAAATGAAGCTGAAAACCGTGGAAGTAGACGGCAAGATGTATGCCGAAGTGCTCGATGGGAAGCCTGTGTTTGTGGGTGAGGATGGCAAAGAAGCGGCATTTGATGCTGTAGCCACGAAAGCCACCATCAGCCGCATGTTTGGCGAAAACAAGTCCTATCGGGAGCGGGCGGAAGCCGCCGAATCCAAGGTCAAGCTGTTCGAAGGCATCGAAGATCCCGAAGCGGCGAAAGTAGCACTGGAAACCGTGAAGGATATCGATGCCGGAAAGCTCGTGCAGGCCGGCAAGGTCGAAGAGGTCAAGGCCGCCGCCCTGAAGGCTGCCGAAGACCAATTCAAGGGCCAGATCAAGCAACTGTCCGATGCCAAGACGGCACTGGAAACGGAGCGCGACACGTTCCGCAGCCAGCTCCACGAGGAAATCATCGGCGGCAGCTTCGCTCGGTCCAAGTTCATCACTGAAAAGGTAGCCGTGCCTGGAGACATGCTCCGGGCGACGTTCGGCAACCGCTTCAAGGTCGAGGATGGGAAGCTCGTGGCCATCGGCCAGGACGGCAACCCGATTTACTCCAAGACCCGCATGGGCGATCCCGCCGACTTCGACGAAGCCATTGAAATCCTGATCGACCAATACCCGTACCGCGACAACATTCTCAAGGGCTCCGGCGCCAACGGTGGCGGCGCTCAACCAAGTGGCGGCGGGGCAGGGAAGAAGTCCATGGGCCGCGCAGCCTTTGAGGCACTTGACCCGGCAGGCCGGGCTGAGTTCGTCAAGGGCGGTGGCACGGTGACTCAGTAAAGCCAATCCGCTGGGCGTGCCCCGGCAAAGCAACCGTATCGCCCCACCGGGGCACAACCATAGGAGCCAATCATGGCAAACACCCTCAATAAACTGATTCCCGACCTCTATGAGGCGCTGGATGTTGTCAGTCGCGAGCTGACCGGCTTCATCCCCGCGGTGAGCCGAAACTCCAGCATCGAGCGAGCTGCGCTCAATCAGGAGGTCATCGTTCCTGTCACGCAGGAAGAAGAAGCGGCCGATAACACCCCGGGCGTGACCGCGCCGAACACCGGTGATACCGATGTCGGCGACGTGGCCGTCAAGATCACCAAGTCCAAGCACGTGCCCGTGCGCTGGAACGGTGAAGAAACTCGCGGCCTGCAAAACGCCGGCACGTTCTCCACCATTCAGGCCGACCGCTTCTACCAAGCCATGCGGAAGCTGGTGAACGAGATCGAAAAGGATCTGTGGCTGGAAGCATACAAAAACGCATCCCGCGCCTACGGCACCGCCGGCACCACGCCGTTTGCGACGGCAAGTGATCTGTCGGATTTTGCTGGCGTGCTGCGTGTCCTCGAAGAGAACGGCGCACCGCGCAACGACCTGCAGCTTGTCCTGGGCCATGCTGCCATTGCCAATCTGCGCGGCAAACAATCCGGCCTGTTCAAGGTCAATGAGGCAGGGCGCGATGACCTGCTGCGTAACGGCATCACCGACCGCGTGATGAACATGGCCATCCGCCAGTCTGACCCCATCACCATTCACACCAAGGGCACTGGCGCGTCTTACGTTACCGATGGCGCGCTGGCAGCGGGCGCTCGCAGTGTGGCAGTCAAGACTGGCACAGGCACCCTTCTGGCCGGTGACATCGTTACCGTGGGCGCCGGCGGCGAGAAGTACGTCGTCAATGGCGGCATTGCGGCTCCTGGCGCATTCACTATCGGCAGCCCTGGGCTTCTGGGCGCGGTGGCTGATGGCGGCGCCGTGACGGTGGGCAACAGCTACACCCCCAACGTCGCATTCGCCCGCTCGGCTGTGGTGCTGGCGACTCGTGCGCCGGCCATGCCCGAGGGCGGTGACGCCGCTGACGACGCCATCACCATCACCGACCCGGTGACCGGCCTGTCGTTCGAGGTCGCGGTGTATCGCCAGTTCCTGCAGATCGTCTACCACGTTCGCCTGGCCTGGGGCTGCCGCGCCATCAAGCCCGACCACATCGCCGTTCTGGCGGGCTAACCCAACCTGCCGGGGCCTTCGGGCTCCGGCGTCACTCAAGGAGCCGACATGGCTGGATTGACCAAAGAACAGAAGGCCGCGCTGGCCGCCGAAGCCGCGGCAAAAGCGGCTAATGATCACGCGAAAGCGATTGAAGCGAAAGCCATCGAGCTGTCGGGCTTGTCGGCAGAAGAGTTTGCGGCGCTGCCTGATGACGACCGGGCCAGGCTGATCGAGCAAGCCAAGGCTGATGTGCCCGCGCAACCTCCCGAGGCAGCAAAGCCTGCGGCCAAAGCCAAGGCTGACGATAGTCACCTGATCGCCATGCGCAAAGATGGCGACACCATCAAGGTGCATTCGTCCTGCGTGGCCGATCACAAACGCCTGGGCTGGGTCGAGGCGTAAGCCATGATCGCCTACATCACCGTCACTGACGTTGACAGCCTACTTGGACCAACCTGGACGGCGCCGGAGAAGAAAGAACGCGCCGTCCTGATCGCCAATGTATGGCTGACAAATAAGAATCTGCCCGAGCTCGACCCTATTCCCGATGAATGGACTCAAGCCGGGGCCGAAGTCGCACGCGAGGCGGCGGCCGGCACCATTTATGGACATACAGAGATGGGCGTAACAAGCAAATCCGTGTCGGCTGGCGATGTATCGAGCGCGAAAACGTTCTCCAGTGCTCATAAGGTCACATCGGCGGGCGAAACACTGGCCCTGGCGCTGCTCGGCCCTTGGCTGGGCAATAGCAGCATGATCAAGTTGGTGCGCGCATGACTGTCATTGCGTGGGATGGAAAGGCCCTAGCCGCCGATAGGCAATCGGAATGCGGATCAGTCAAGTCCTCGGTCTGCAAAATATTCAGGGTTCGCGACGGCATTGCTGGCATCAGCGGCAACCTGTCGGTCGGTATGGAAGTGTTGTCTTGGTATGAGGCAGGCGCGGCGCCTGAGCGGTACCCCGATAGCAACCGGCGACTCGATGAGGGCGCAACGCTTACCGTGATACGCGCCGAAGATGGGAAGCCGGCCGTCTATTTCTACGAGTCTTCGCCGCACCCCTTCCGCTCATGTGATCCGTTCGCAGCAAGAGGAAGCGGCGCCGGCGAGGCTCTTGTGGCAATGGCTTGCGGCAAGACCGCATCCGAGGCTGTGCTGCTTGCGCAGGCATTCAATCACACATGCGGCTTAGGGGTCGATGTGTTGGAATTTGAGGACTGACATGGGCCTACGCGACGAAATCACCGCCGACATTGCCGAAGCGTTCGATAGCGACCTTGCCGACGCCGTGAGTGAGTTCACCGGGAGCCGTGTTGTGGGGCAGGGGCCTTATGACCCCGTGACTGAAACACGGCCGACCATCACGGAGAGCTACGCCGGACGGGGCGTGTTCGGCAGCTTCGATATGCGCGTGGTCGACGGCATACGGATTCTGCGCACCGATATCAAGATTACCGCGCTGCAGGCCGAAATCGTCGGTGATGCGGTCAAGATCGGCGACACGATTGTGCGCGGGGGCGAGTCGTTCAAGGTGATTCAGATTGAGCAGGATCCTGCCGGCGCCTCGTATTCGATTCAGATCAGGAGAGCGTGATGGCTGGATGGAGCAAGCCTCCTGGCGCATTTATCAAGGTCGTGGAAGAAGACCTGACCAAGCAGCGCCGGATACTCACGATGGAGGTGCTGCAGGGTGTCGTCATGATGTCGCCGGTGGACAAGGGGACATTTCGAGGCAGCCACCAAGTGACTGTAGACAGCATTTCGACAGGCTTTGATCTGGAAAAGCAAGACAAGTCGGGCGGCGAAACGATCAGCGAAGGTCTTGCGGTCATCGGCGCAATTGATAAGCCCTATGGAGAATCCACGGTGCAGACGAATTTGCCCTATGCCGAAGCCCTGGAAGATGGAAGGTCCACTCAAGCCCCTGCTGGAGTCTACGGCGTCACTTTCGACGCGGTAGCGGAAAAGCACAAATGACATTCGAAGAAATCCGAGCCGCCATTGTGGGCCGCATGGCAGCGTTCACTGGCGTGGCGCAGTCGAGCATCGACTACCCAAATGCGCCTGGCCAATTCACGCCTCCAGCCGCTGGCCTATGGTGCCGCCTATCGATTCTGCACGGCCCATCCTTTATGGCTGGAATGGCCGATCAGCCCTACACCCGCAAACCCGGGCGCATCGTCGTTCAGTGTTTTGCGCGCGAGGGTACGGGAACCAAGGCACTGACCAAACTGGCCGACGACCTTGAAGCGCACTTCGCTTACTGGGAGCAGGGCAACCTGGAATGCCTGGAGGCGAGCCAAGTCAACGTAGGTGCCGGTGACACGGCAGGGCGCCCAGAAGGCACGGGCTTCTATCAGATCAACGTCAACGTCCGGTTCTTAGCCGGGTAGGACTATTCAAAACCTCTTTTCCCAACAAGCCCGGCCAACGGTCTGGCTTGTTATTTCTGCGCCCGATTCCGGGCTTTTTTTATGCCTAATCAGGAGAGAAAATCATGAGTTCAGGCGCAAAAGTCGTATCTCATTGCATCAAGGAAGTCACGCCGGGCACCACGCCTGCCAGTGGCACATGGCAAACCATGCGACTTACCGGCAACACGTTGTCGCCCACGCCCAGTACGCTGGTGTCTGACGAAATTACGGATAGCCGCATCAGCCAGGGCTCGGTCGTGACTGGGCTCACCATTGCGGGCGACCTCACCGGTGAATTGTCTTACGGTACGTTTGACGACTGGCTGGCCGCCGCCTTCTATGGGGCGTGGGCGTCGGACGTTCTCACGATTGGCGCGGTGCGCAACACATTCAGCGTCCAGAAGGCGTTTACCGACGTCGGCACATACCACTTGTTCAAGGGCGTGCATGCGGCCACGGCGGCGATCGATATTCCAGAGGAAGGCAAGGTTACGCTCACGATCGGAGCCCAGTGCCTGGACTACCGGGACGCCGAGACGACATTCGTAACTGGCAGCCCCGCGGCTGCTACAACGACGCCTTTCATGTCGTCCCTAGCGGTCGGCGACATCAAGGTTGATGACGTCTCCCTTGCCGGCTCGGCCTGCGTGTCGGCGATGACGATCAATATCGATAACACCGTACAGTTGCAGCGGTGCCTCGGATCGGGCCGGCTTGGGCCTGGCGCCATCATCGAAACGGAAGCCGCCGTAACGGGAACGATTACACTCGCGTGGTCCAAGCGAGCCTGGCAGATCTGGAAGGAGCAGCTCAGCCGCAAGGCTTTTGAGGTCGAGTTCCCGATTACCGACAGCCTGGGCAATTCCTACACCTTCAACTTCCCGTCGATTGAGGTCGATGGCGAGCTGCCCAACGGCGGCAAACGCGACATCATCCAGGTCACGCTGAATTGGACGGTGGCTAAGGTCGCGCCGACCATCACGCGCGCGCCGGCCGCTGCGCCGACGTCCGTCACTGTCACGCCCAGCGCGCCTGAGGTCGACGTTGGTGACACCGTACAGATGTCCGCATCCGTTTCGCCTGGAGGCGCGAGCCAGGCAGTGACTTGGCATTCGAGCGATCTGGCGGTTGCGACGGTCAATGGTAGCGGCTTGGTCACCGGCGTATCGGCTGGCACTGCCGTCATCACCGCGTACAGCACGGTTGACCCGACCAAATCTGACTCCGAGACAGTCACTGTCTCTTAACCGAGTTCCCGCGCAGGCGGGTTTCTCAGCGCCCCGGGCCTAACGCCACTCGGGGCGCTTCTTTTTTGGCGTGGCGTTAATTGGAGAATTTCACATGGCATTGATTGTCAGTAAGCAGGCCACCGTATCCACTACTGAACGGTGGGAAAACTTCGACAAGGACACCAAGGTGCTGCTGCGCGGCCTGGACAACGAAGAGTACAAAGTCGCCCTTGAGCGCGCGCGGCGCCGCTTAAATGCGCGAGACGCAAAGTTCGGCGAGTTTGATGTGGGTGTCGTGCCGGGCGAAGAGAGCGAGCACGCCATTCAGTGCAAGCTGCTTGGCCAGTTTGTGTTGCGTGACTGGGAAGGCGCCCAGGACGAAAAAGGCGGCGACGTTCCCTACACGCCGGAAGCCGGGGCCGCCGCCTTGCGCGGCAACATCGAATTCTTCGTATGGGTAATCCGCGTCTCCAGTGAGATTGCCGCCGAATCCCGTCAGGAGCGAGAAGAAACCCTGGGAAAGTCCTCGAGTACCACCGCTGGCACGACGAGTGGGGCAGCCAAAGCAAAAAGCAGCAAGCGATCGCCGCCCGCCTCGGAATAGAGATCCCAGAGCCGCCGGAGCTCACGCCTACGGTGGCTCACATCATCAATATCTACCGGCTAACCGCCAAGGCTCGAAGGCATATCGTATTGGGCGGAATGGAAAAGGCTCTCGCGGTCCCGCAGCCCTTATCGGTGAGGGATATCAGCGATGTGCTCGAAGCCTGGCCATCGCCGTTGCCACGAAATGAACTCGACCCATGCATCTTCAGGCTGGACGCCGAGGATATCGCGACCTGGGAGGAGGGGCGCGGGTGAGCCCTGGAACTGCTGGACAATGCTTGGTTGGAGTCGCTTGCTGAGGAGCGGGGGAAGGGGTAGGGCTGTACGCATTTACAGTTTGAAATGTTTCTGTGTCTGTGTAGCATGACAGTTTCGATGTTTGATGGCTGTCAGCTTAACCATGTTTGCCGATCCTACAGAGATCCTAAGCTCACAAGAAATCGCTCAAATGGACTCGAAAGAGGCCGCGGCAATAGCGTGTGATTTATTAGAGAAGATCAGAGGAGAGTCCTCAAAGCTCGCTGGCGAGGCCTTGCCGGATATCGATTCGATTATTCGGTCTAGCGGACTGTTGGCGGCAAAGGTGGAGTACTTGCGAAGGCGCTTCGTCGGCGTTCGGGGGGATACCTCGCTTCTCAGCAAGGAAGAGCGGGGATGGATGGATGGTCTTGACCATGCGCTAAGCGAGTACATGAAGTCAGTGATTGATGGTCTTGAAAGGCTGTTCCCAAATGTGCTTGGAAATGTAGCGGTTGAGATCATCGGGGCAGGCAAGGAAGCCCAGTTTGGGCCACAGCATGCGCTCATAGGTTTGCTCGCTGGCATACAAGAAATGAAGCGCCTCGTATCCGCCGGCACGCATGGGCTCATACGATTCACAACATTATTCCTGACTTCGATTTTTGTGGCGCAACAGTTCTTCAGGATGTGGAAGATGGGTGAGAAATCCATGGGCGGAAGTGATGATTTGTCGAAGCTACCTTGGGTAAAACAGGTCATCGAGTACGTTGGGGGCGGCACTGTTCTGGCGACGAGGTTGTGCTCGGAAATGGGTGTATCTCCGGTCGGCGCGCCACTCATCACAATCCTGGAGCATGACAATCCACCTTTACTCTGTATCGAGTACCTGCTCGATGCGTCTCCGCGGTTGGTCTGCGAGGCGAACGACAAGCTGTCGAAGTCGATTGCAGTCAATCGGCTGCCGATACCGGACAGTTTCCATATCTGTTTCGGGGTCGCCTAATGAGTATCTCTGAGCATGATTTAGTTGATCTGGCTCGTGCGCTGCATGAGCATGCCGAGGAAGAGGTCGATGACCGGGCGGCCATAAGCCGCGCGTACTATGCCGCCTATCATCGCTGCCTGGACTTCCACAGCCAGCTTCCGTACCCCGGCAAAGATTCTCGCAACAGTAAGGCTGGCGTCCATGAGCGGTTGATCCATCGGCTGTGCAATCCGACAGTCCCCAACCAAGCGCTATCAATGCATTCATGCGCGCTTGGCCAGAAACTGCAGACGTTAAAGAAAAGGCGGTATGAGGCTGACTACCTGCTGAGACGAACGGTGAGCCCAAGGGCTGCCGAACTAGCCATTTTTGAAGTAGAGGATTTGATGCGATTCACTCAACCAGAATCCGCATAACCTTCAAACGCTTCCCAAATTCCCAGCCCGCGCTATGATCTGGTGTCAAAATGATACGGGAGGGGGTATGAAAAAGTACCTATTGGTACTGGCGCTGGCGCTGGCGTGCTCGCCGGCACTCGCGCAGACGGTCGAGCAGCAGGAAAACGAGGCGGTCGTACGTGAAGTGCTCACAGGGCTGCTGCACGAGGCTCGACTCGAGCTGCGTTTTGATCGGGCACGCTTGTTGATCTTTGGCGCCAAGGCAAAAGGTGACGGGCATGCTTTACAGGCTTATGTCGACAGCGGCGCCCTTCCCAAAGACTCTATTGATTACCAGCTTGTCGCCCGAGGTTATGAGCTCAACGGGATCATGGACAACGAAGTAAAGGCTTACTTCCTGCGCTGCATTAAAGAGAATCACTAGCCACAGCCGCCCTCGGGCGGTTTTTTGTTTTCTACGGCCCGCTTTGGCGGGTTTTTTCGTTTTCGGCCTCGGATTTTTGGGGCCTTTTTTATGGGCGATTGATTCATGACGCAAGAAAGTCGGCTAGCCATTGTCATCGACAGTCGGCAGGCGCAGCCGAGCGCGGAAGATCTGGCAAAAGCGCTTGATGCCCTTGATGCCGCCGGCGTACGCGTCACTTCTTCGTCGGCGCGTGCCGGCCGCTCGGCTGCCGATGCAGGCCGCGCTTACACGCAGACAGGCAGGGACGCGAAGTTTGGCGCCGATGGCGTCGACCGCGTGAATCGATCGCTGGATCAGACGGAAAGCTCGGCGGCGGCCGCTGCGGCCTCTATTCGCCGTAATCTCATTGCCGCGGTTGGCGGGCTGTCAGCAATGAAGTTGATCGATGTTGCTGACGATTGGGGCCAGATGGCCAGCCGCATCAAGATGGCGACGGAGAGCGCGGCCGAGTATGAGCGCGTGCAGGCTCGGATGGTTCAGAGCGCGAACGCCACCTATCGGAATATCAACGAGACGCGCGAAGCGTTCGTGCAGTTGTCGCCAGTACTGCGCCAGATGGGGATGTCGCTCGATCAGTCAATGGATGCGATCGACGCCTTCTCGGGCCTCATGGTGACGAACGCCGCCAGCACTGAGCGTGGCGCTGCGGCCATGCGCGCGCTTTCGGTCGCGCTCCAGAAAGGCAAGCTCGACGCGGATGGCTGGATCACGATCTACAGTTCGCTGGACAGTATTGTCGACACCATCGCCGCGCACAGCGGCAGGGCTGCTGAAGAAATCCGCAAGCTCGGTGCCGAGGGCAAGCTGTCGGTTGAACTGATAGCGCAAGCATTGGCTGGCCAACTTGGGCCGATCATGCAGCAGGTCGAAGAAATGCCAACGACCGTGCGCGACTCGATGCAGAAGGTTGCCAACGAGTTCACCAACTACATCGGCAAGGCTAACGAGGTAAATGGTGTCACCGCCACTATGGCCGACGGCATCGCATACCTAGGCGAGAACCTTGGCGGCGTGCTGAATGTTGGCCTGGTGGCCGGGTCAGGCGCGTTGGCACTCTACACATCCCGGACGATAGGCGCGACGACCGCAACTGTGGCTGATGTGCTGGCCAAGCGTGCGGCCGCCATGCAAGAGCTTGAGCTTGCCGCTGCGCAAGTAACGCAGACTAGCATCACTCTCGCGCAGACAAAGGCGCAGCAGGGGCTCTCGGCCAGCAGGGCGCAACTTGCTACGGCTACGGCGGCCCATACTGCGGCCGAGCAGCGCCTTGCCGTAGCGCAGGCGGCCGCCGGCGGTGCCGGCCGTTCGCTGCTTGGCGTCCTTGGCGGTCCCGTTGGCCTGCTCGCAACTGTTGGGCTCACTGCGGCCGCATTCGTCGCCATGGACGGCGCATCGGCGCGCGCGAGGATTTCACTGGGGGACCTCACTGGCACGGCGACTGACGCATCTGCTGCATTCGCAAAGCTCGGTACGCTATCTCGGCAGGCTGCGCTCGATACGCTCGGCAAGCTTCACTCAGATCAGGCGCGGGAAGCTGGCAAGGCATGGTCAGACTTCGTCGCGGATCTCGAGCCGACGACCGCCAAGGGTGCGCGCGCGGTTGCGCAAATGCGCTCACAAATGCGCGCCGAGGTGCAGGGGATCACGTCGGATACGACGCTTTCTTCCGGCGAGATCGAGCATGCGGTTGATCGACTGATCGACAAGTGGGTCGAAGAAGGGCGCGTAACTGCGGAGCAGGCCCAGCAGTACCGCAACCTTGCGGCGGGCGCGTCCACTCTGCAGGCCACCGCGAACGAGACGGCAGCTCGAATTGGCGAGTTGACCCAGAAGAACAACGAACTGAACGCGTCTGCCAACGCCGCAGCCGGTGGTGTGTCCACCCTAAACAACGCCCTCGCAGGCACCGACGAGGCTGGCAAGAAGTACCTCGAGCGCCTATCTGACCAGTCCGTCGTCGCAGGGCTCAAGACGCAGCGCCAGCAGCTTGATGCTATGGTGGCTGCCGGCAAGCTACTGTTTTCGCCGGAAGATCTCGCCAAGGCCCAGGCGCACGCCGACAAAATCGACAAGGCCACCGCATCCCTAAAGTCCGGGGCCCAGGCAACGAAAGACTACGCCAGCGCGATGAAGTCGTTGCTGGAAACGCACCTTCCGCAGAATAAGGCGCTCGATGAGCTGCACAAGAACCTGGACCTACTGGGCAAGGCTCATAAAGCCGGCAAGGTTTCGGCAGCAGACTACACGAAGGCCTTATTGTCGATCAATACGGCCTACGCAAAACAAGTCACAGACTTGCTGCCCGAGTCGGTCAAGAAGGCGCAAGAACAGGTAAAGTCAGCGCAAGAGCAGCTCAAAACGCTCACGCAACAGGTGCGCGTCTATGGATTGGCCGAGTCCGCCGCCACGCGCCTGGCCGTGGCCGACACGGATTCCGCCCTCGCCAAGCTCGAAGCAGCTAAGGCCAGCGCAGTCGCGTCGAACGCCAGCACAGAGCGCGTGCGCGAGATCGAGGCTGAGATCCATGCACTGAAGCAACTGAAGGATCTGCAGGTCGGCATCGCTGGCCAACAGCAGCAGCTCGAATTCCGGGAGGCTCAGAAAGCTCAGTGGGAGGCCTGGAGCCGCGACGTTGAGCAAATCTTCGACCGCGTAGGCCAAAGCCTGACCGACGCAATCTTTGACGGCGGAAAGTCCGGTAAAGACTTGCTGCGCGACATGTTTAAGTCGCTGACCTTCAACATCCTCATCAACCCGGTGATGAAGTCGTTGCAAGGCTTCGTCACCAACGAGATCGGCGCGCTCTTCGGCTACCAAAACCCGCAACAACAAAGCGGCGTCGGCGGCATGCTGCAGAACGCCAGCTCGCTGAACTCCCTCTTCGGCGCTGGCTACCAAGCGCTGACCGGCGCTTCGGCTGGCGCATCCACGGCATCCCTTGGCTACGCGAACCTCGTTGGCGCCATGGGTGGTGATTCCATCGGGGCGCTGATCTCAGCAAACGGCGGATGGGAAGGTGCGCTGTCCGGGCTGAGTTCGGCTGCTGGAACGGCCTTCGCGAGCGGTATTACCGCTGTTGCGCCGTCGGTAATGGCCTCGCTCGGAAGTGGCGCGGCGGGCGCGCTGGCATCGGGTATGGCGACGACGTCGTTCAGCGCGGCAATGACTGGTGGCGCTCTTATTCCCGGCCTTGGCGTTGGCGCTGCAGGCGGGGGGGTCGGCGCCGGGATTGGCGCTGCCGGTGCGGCGGGAGCTGCTGGAGGTGCTGCTGCCGGTGCCGGTGGCTTGATGGCCGGCCTCAGCGCAGCGGCGCCCTACATCGGCATCGGCCTGGCCGCCGCCTCCGCCTTCGGCCTCTTTGATAGCGGGCCTCCGAAGACGAGGCACGGCCAACGAACGACCATCGATTATACCGGCGGTGCCTACGGCATCAGCGCCGTGGACGACCGCCAAGCCGCAGGTTCCGAGCAGGCAGCCCTTGCCGCAGCACAAAGCGCTGTTGCTGCAGCAAATGACTTGTTCGCCAAGGTGGGCGTCAACGCGGGGATCGAGTCGTTTTACGCGATCATGGAGTCCAGCGTCCTGGGCGATCGCAACGGCGTCGCCTCTGGCGGCATGCTGCGCATCGGCGACCAACTGCGCCAGATCGGCGTAGCGCAAGCCAGCGACATGACGTTCGGTGGCTTTGGCGGGTGGAGCTCAGCCGAGATGTTGCCCAGGCTGCAGACGGACATCCAGTTGTCGATCCTCGAGGCGTTCCAGGCGGTCAGCGGCCAACTGCCGTCGGTGTTGTCCGGCATGCTCGAAGGCGTCGACCTGCGCAACATTGACGCGGCGACGGCGCAGGATCTGGCTACGCGCTTCTCGGCGGTCGCCGATGGAGCGACGCAATTCTTGACCGCCATCGAGGCCCTGCCTTTCGAGCAGTTGCGCGGGCTGAGCTTTGATGCAGCTGCAGGCCTGGTGCAACTGGCTGGCGGCGTGGAAGGTCTCCTGTCGGCGCAGCAGACGTACTACCAGGCCTTTTACTCAGAAGCCGAGCGCCACGGGATCGCGGTCAACAACCTGACCTCGGCCCTGGCTGCGGCTGGCGTCGTGATACCCGAACTCACGGGTTCGACCGAGCAGATGCTGGCGTCGTACCGCGCGATCGTCGAGGCACAGGACCTCAATACCGAGGCAGGGCGCCAGGCGTATGTGACACTCATGGGCGCGGCTGGCGCATTTGCCGAGGTTGCGCAGTACGCGGGGCAGGTCGCCCAAGCGGTCGAAGAGGTCGCCGTACCCGCCCGCTCGCTCGCCGACATCGAGCGCGAACGTGCCGGCCTGGAGTCTCAGCTGCTGGGCCTGCTTGGCAACACCAACGCATTGCGCCAACGTGAGCTCGAGACCCTGGACGCGAGCAACCGGGCGCTGCAGCAGCAGATCTGGTCTTACCAGGACCTGTCGACCGCTTATAACGAAGTCGTGGCGGCTGGCGAGCGCGAAATTGCCAGGCTGAAGGAGTCGTTCGGCGCCACCGACGCGGCCATGAGCGCGTACCGGTCCGCCGTCCAGAGGCTCGAATCCGAATTCGGCAGCCTGATCGCAACCATCGGCCGGGGCGTTGCGGATCTGCGCAGCCAAGTCACCGAAGCCGCCAGGATGCAGTACAACCAGGCGCGTGCGGTGATCTCGACCGCACTCATCACGCGCCAGCTGCCGCAGACAGCCGATCTTACGGAAACGCTGCGCATCGCCCAGCAGGGCGTCACCGGCCAAGTGTACGGGTCGCTCTTCGAGCAACAAAAAGCGTATCTCATTCTGGCCAACGAGATGGAGGCCCTGCAGGGGATCGCCCAGCCCGAGCTGGATACGGCGCGGGCGACACTCACCCAGCTGGAGAATCAATACCGACTTCTGCGCGGCATGGGCCTGGTGGGCGAGGACTCGCTGACGGCGCTCGAGCAGCAGCTGCGCGCGGCGATCTCGACCGAAGAAGCAGCACGTCGGCAGATCTCGGCCATCGAAGAGCAGATCAACTGGGCCAAGGAGCAATACAACGTCCTCTTGGAGATCCGGGACGGGGTGCTGACGTTTCCCGAAGCGTTGGCATCGTTTGCTCAGACCTTGGCGGCAGCCGTTGCCGCGGCGAACAAGGCTGCGGCGCCGGTGAGCGGTGGCGGAGGAAGTGCGGGTGGCTACACGCCGGTTCCCGGCGCCGGCATCGGATCGTCGAGCTGGACCACGGATTATTTCCTGGCCAACCCTGACGTCCTGCAAGGCTATGACGTCGCGCATGGCATGTCGCCCGAAGCCTGGGCCCAGTACCACTGGAATACCTATGGTCAATACGAGGGACGTAAGTTCGCCGCTGGTGGTTTTGCCTTGCCCGGCTGGGCGATGGTCGGAGAGGAAGGGCCGGAGCTCGTCAATTTCAGCCAGCCCGGTCGTGTCTACACGGCAGGGCAGACAGACGACATCTTGCGCGGCCTGGGCACCGGCAACGGATGGGGTAATGCTGGTGTTATCACCGAGTTGCGGGCCCTGCGCGAGCAGAACGCCCGCCTCGAGCGTCGTCTTGCCTCCATCGAAAGGTCTACTGGCCAGTTCGCCAGCCAGTTCGACAACGTCACCGCCGGCGGCAACGCCATGCTTACAGAGGATGCAGCGACACTATGAGCACTGATGTAAATGCCGTCCTACTGATCCCCTTGGAGATCACGGCGGCGATGATCGCGGCGGGCACTACGGTGCCCGTTGTTGATTCCAGCGTCGGGGAGGTCGCCTGGAGCAATTCAACGGCCTATGTGGTTGACGATCAAGTCAATCATGCTGATTCGCTCTGGGACGCAATTGCCGACAACACAGGGGTGGAGCCCGGAACCGACGCCAAGAAATGGTTCCGCGCGGGGCCGTCAAATCGCATGGCGGCGTTCGACGTTGAGCTCAATACCGTGACGCGCAGGGCAGGAGAGATCAAGTATGTCGTGCGCCCGGATTTCTTCACCGGCATCGGCTTGTGGGGCATGTCGGGCGAACACCTGAACATCAAAATCTACGACGAGCCGGGCGGCAACGTGGTCGAAGAGTACGACGCCGATCTCTGGGAGCAGGCTGCGGGCCTATACGAGCTGCTTTTCATGCCGCTCAAGCGCCGCACGCAGCATTACATGCAGAACCTGCCGCTTTACCCGGCAGCCGAGGTCCATATCAGCATCACGGCCGCCGGCGGGGCCATGTGTGAGGTGGCGCTGATCTCCATCGGTCACTGGGACACGCTCGTTGGCGCCGGGACCTGGGGCGGCACGGAGTACGACGCAGAGGCCGAGATAAAGGGCTACAGCTACCTCAAGCGAGAAGAGGACGGCACCGTGACGCGCAAGCGCCGCGGCAGTGCGAATAACGTCAATTGCACCGTCGTGGTTCCGGCAGACGAAGGCAATCGCGCCGCCGAGCTCCTGCACCTGGTGCAGGGCCGACCGGTCGCCTTCATCGCGTCGGGGCTACCGAGGTACGAGTATCTGAATGGATTTGGAGATGTATCGGGAACCGTAAGGGCGGCGGGCCCGAACCACGCCGCGATCACCCTGAGAATTGAAGGCGCAGTACAAGGAGCTAAGCAATGAGCACACCCATACAGCCGGTGCCGGACGTCGTCCTGGCATCCCCGTTCCCGACGCTGGCAGATCGCCCTGCGGGAACCTACAACCAAAAGGCCAAAGACTGGGCGGACTCGGAAAACGCCATGTCCGTTCGCAATCGCGAAATCGCCCTTGTCGGACATAACAATGCGACCACGGCGACGGAGCAAGCCGGCATTGCCGTAACTAAGGCAAACGAGGCATCGAACAGCGCCCAGACCGCCACAAACAAAGCACAAGAGGCCGCCGAATCCGCCCAGAATCTTGCAGATCTTGACGCGCTCTGGCTAGGGGCCGCCACGAGCGACCCCGCAACGGGAAAAGGTGGTGCGCCATTGGTGGCCGGCAATGCCTACGTCAATTCCGTGACCGGATATCTGCGAGCGTATAACGGCAGCGCCTGGGTGCAAGGGGTAAGCGCCGTTGCAGGAGTTTCGAGCCTGAATGGGCAGATTGGCGCTCTGGTGCTCAAGACGCTTGGCGGGCAAAGTCTGTTGGGCGCGGGTGATTTGGATGTCAAGCAATCAGTGGTGCGGGTAGCACGCACCAGCAACACGCAATTACAGAGCGCCGATAATGGCAGGCTGATTGACATTACAAGCGGCACTTTCACCCAAACCTTCGCGGCAGCGGCAGCGCTTGACGATGGCTGGTATTGTTATCTGAAAAACTCCGGCACAGGGGACATCACGCTCGATCCCAATGAAGCTGAAACCATAGATGGCATGGTCAGCTATATCATGTATCCGGGCGAAGTCAGGCTGATACAGTGCGACGGCGCGGCACTGCGATCAATAGTGTTGAACGGCTTTAAGAAGACATACATTGCAAGCGGCTCATTTGTTAAGCCGCCAGGCTACGCAGCATTTGCCGGCCATCTATGGGGCGGCGGAGCGAGCGGCAGTAAGAGTAACGGCAGTGTCGACGGCGGCCCCGGCGGAGGCTGCGCTCCATTTAATATTAGCTCTGACGCTGTTCCGCCTGGGGTAAGCGCAGTGGTTATAGGCAGCGGCGGCGCAGCGGTCACTGCAAATAGCACCGATGGCATCTCCGGGGGAGATTCGTCATTTCTGGGCATCCAGGCGTATGGCGGTAAGAATGTGTCTGGGGCGTTAACGGCCGGATCAGCCCTGCGAAATACCCGAGTGTCGATTGACGACACCACTCGGGGAGCGGACCCGTATTCAGGGCAGATGTCAGTCAAGGGGTCTGATAATGGGAACATTGACGCCATCTTCGCCGGGTCTCTTGGCGCAAGAACCGACAATAGGCGCGGGGCAAACTCCGTATACGGCGGCGCTGGCGGCGGAGGCTTTGCCGCAATTCTCAGGACTCCTGGCGTGTCGGTTTTCGGCGGGGACGGTGGCGCGGCAGGGGAGACCACAAGCGGGATGGACGGCGAAGCCCCGGGCGGCGGAGGTGGAGGAACCCTGACCGGGCCACGATCAGGAGCAGGAGCTCGTGGTGAGCTTCGCATATGGGGGATCATCTAAATGAGAACAGCAGTCATCGACGGCACTCAAGTCGTCAACGTAATCGAAGCCGGCCCGGAATTCACGCTTCCGGGCTTTTTGTTGGTGCCTACAGAAACGGCCGCGCCTGGGTGGACGTATGAGGACGGTGAATTTGTGCCGCCCGAGCCGGAACCTATCCCTGTTCCCCAAGAAATCGAAGGCTGGCAAGCCGAGGTGGCGATGCGCGCTACGCCCGTCGACCCCGAGGACCCCGAAAGCCAGAACGTCTGGGACCGCGTGCAGGACATCATCGCAGCGATGCCCGACGGCCTGGACAAGATCACCGCGCAGACGGTGCTGGCTCGTGGAAAGGTGCGCCATGACAGCGCGATGCTCGCCGCACTGGCCCCGCTGGTCCCGCTCTCTGGGGAACGCATCGACGACATGTTCCGCCTAGGCGCAAGCATCCAAGCATAGACCGGCCCCGAGCCGGTCTTTTCATTTCTGGCCCTGCCGTTTCGGTGGGGCTTTTTCTTTTCTACCCACCGAGAGAGGCCGATGGCTGATATGCAAAATTTCGAGGCGATAGCCGTCAAGCTGGCGGGTGTGGCTGGGGCCGTGGTGTCCATGCGATTCCTGCAGGGCACCTTGCTTGAGCGTCTGAGCATGGCGACCAGCGGCGCACTGCTCAGCTACTACCTCGCCCCACACATTTCCATGAGGCTCGGCATACCCGAGGGTCTGACCGGCTTCCTGGTCGGATTCTTTGGTATGGCCGTCGCTTCCCGGGCATGGGAAGCAGTGCAGGCCTTTCCGATCAACGCGATCTGGCAGGCCGTCATCGATCGCATACGCGGACGAGGGGTATGACATGGACCAAACCATATACATGACCGTCCAGGCTGCAGTATCGGCGGTGTGCTGGCTGATTGTCGCCGGTGGCGCTGGCTTGGCGGTGGTTGCCAAGTCGATCCACGACACCACCATGGAGCGTCTGGGCCTGTCGGCTGTGTCGCTTGCGGCCACGGGTGCCGCATGCCGAATCGTCGCGGATGGCTGGACAAGCGACGGATCCGCAGCGCTGGCCCTGGCCATGGCTGGCTACGTCATGGCCGTTGCTTATAAGCATGTGCGAGGTGCGCAATGAGCTGGCTATCGAATCTTTTTGGTGCCACCACCAAGCCGCCCGAAAGAATCCTGCCGCCCGCGCTGCCAGCGCCTGGCACACCCGTCACGTTTGATCTGGCCTTCGAGCGCCTGATCGGCCACGAGGGGGGATACGTCAACCACCCAGATGATCCGGGCGGAGAAACCAACTGGGGCATCACCCTGCGCACGGCCCGAGAGGTGGGTTACACCGGTTCCATTCGGGAACTCACCCGTGACCAAGCGCGCGAGATCTATCGCACCGCCTACTGGCAGCGGGCCCGGTGTGACGAGTTCGACGGCGCCATTGCTTTTCAGGTGTTCGATGCCGCGGTCAACCATGGCATCGGCAACAGCATCCGTTTTCTGCAGCGGGCGGCCGGCGTGGCTGATGATGGCGTGATCGGGCCGGTGACGATGTCGGCTGTGCAGCGCATGACCGTCACCGACGTGCTGGCCCGTTTCAATGCGGCGCGGCTGGAGTTTTACACCAAGCTTTCGACCTGGCCCAGCTTCGGTAAGGGCTGGGCGCGTCGGGTGGCCGGAAATCTGAACTATGGAGCCGATGATGCTTAACGCACTGGTATTGATCCGGAGCCACTGGAAGCTGCTGGCCGGCGCGCTGGCCGTCTTGGCCATCATCGGCGCCGTGCTGCTGTACGGCTCTGCAAAATACGATCAGGGGGTATCAGATGAACGTGCAAGGCAAGCGGCTCATGCCCTGGCCGCAGCAAAATCTCGGGGGCAGGTGGATCAGGCTATTGGGCGCCTGCCTGATGGTGCCGCTCTTGACGAGCTGCGCCGGAACTGGGCCCGTGATTGATGCCGGCTGCCTGTGGACGAGGGAAATCCGGGTGAGCCAGCAAGACATTATCACCGACCCGACTGCCCGGCAGATTTTGGGACATAACAAGGCTAGGGGGGAGAGGTGTTCGGGCTGATCCAGACGCAAAAAAGCCCGCTCGGTGGCGGGCTGTGGGGCTAAGTGAAATGCTGACCAAAATGCTGACCATGCTACCCAAAACAGCCCAAAAAAATAGCCAACTTTTGAGGTTGGCTATCGTGTAAGGTACTGATTTTATTAAGAATACTGGTGGAGTCGGCGGGAATTGAACCCGCGTCCGCAAGCCCTCTGCAGGCAGTTCTACATGCTTAGTCGGTACATTTTGAGTTTTAACCGCGGAGCGTGCCTGCCGACAGGCCCTTCCTTGGCGATTCACATTGATTTAAGACCAGATTGAGTGACCCAATCAGGTCCGATTCTTTGTAAATGACGCTGCTGTAGGTGTTACCCTACCTAACCCAAAGACAAATTAGTGCAGCGGCTTACCGCATTAAGCGGCTAAAGCGAAACGCTCGTCGTTGGCGTTTGTAGTTTTCCAGTGGATTTACGAGCTGACTGGTGCTCGGCATGCCCTACTCTGGTTCGCGACCCACGTCGAAGCCGGATCGACCCCATGACGCAATTGTAGCGCATTTGGAAGACTTTTCATAGTACGAAATGAAAGACATGGCAGGGGTGGTAAAATTCGCGCCTTCATAAATATCAGATGCGCCGGTAGCAAATGCTACGCAAGCGTGCGGCCCGATGACGGGCAAGGCGGTGGAGCGAGTTTTGCCTATGGTCCGAAAAGGCCATGCTTTGGAGTAGTCCGCCCATGAGTCGTTCCGCAGCAAAACAGAACCCATTACTGCAGTTTGTCAGCAACGGAAGCCTGGTCGTCCAGATATTGGTCGGCCTGCTCGCGGGCATTCTTCTGGCCATCATGTCGCCGTCCGCTGCTGCTTCGGTTGCCGTGCTGGGGCAGTTGTTCGTGCAGGCGCTGAAGGCGGTGGCGCCGATTCTGGTTTTCGTCCTCGTGGCAGCGTCGATCGCCAATCACCAAAAAGGACAGCAGACCCAGATGGGGCCGATCCTGATCCTGTATCTGTTGGGCACGTTTGCAGCCGCCCTGGTTGCCGTGGCGGCCAGTTTTCTGTTCCCTTTGACCATACAGCTGAAAGCGGATGGCGAAGCGCTCAGTGCGCCCGGCGGGATTCTGGAAGTGATGTCAAATCTTGTCATGAGCGTGGTCGATAATCCCATCAGCGCACTCATGAACGCCAATTACATCGGGATTCTCGCGTGGTCGATCGCGCTGGGTCTGGCGTTGCGGCATGCCCATGGCGCAACGAAGAATGTGATGGCCGATCTTTCGCTCGCCCTGTCCTATATCGTCAAGGTCATCATACGCTGTGCGCCGCTGGGTATTTTTGGGCTGGTGGCGTCCACCATTGCCGATACGGGGCTGGACGCCTTGCTGGGCTATGCAAGGCTGCTTGCCGTGCTGCTGGGCTGCATGCTTTTTGTGGCGCTGGTGGTGAATCCCCTCATCGTACTTATCAAGACGCGACGCAATCCGTATCCGCTCGTCTTCCTGTGCTTGCGCGAGAGCGGCATCACCGCCTTTTTCACCCGTAGCTCCGCCGCCAACATCCCGGTGAACCTGGCCTTGTGCAAGCGGCTGGGCTTGCCCGAGGAAACGTACTCGGTTTCCATACCACTGGGGGCCACCATCAATATGGCGGGCGCGGCCGTGACCATTACCGTGCTCACGCTGGCGGCCGTCAATACCCTGGGTATCTCCGTGGATCTGCCCACGGCGTTGCTGCTGAGTGTCGTCGCCGCTATTGCGGCATGTGGGGCTTCGGGTGTAGCCGGCGGCTCGCTGCTGCTGATTCCGCTGGCTTGCAGCATGTTCGGCATTTCCAACGATATCGCCATGCAGGTCGTCGGCGTCGGATTCATTATCGGAGTTCTTCAGGATTCATCCGAAACCATGCTGAACTCTTCGACGGATGTGCTGTTTACCGCCGCAGGCACGTCATCGAAAGAAATCCTTGAGCTGCGGCACGACGCCGCGACGCTGCATTCGCGGAACTAAGGGGCAAGGCACGCGGCGATGCCGCCGCGGCGCCGTGCCGGGCATGCAATCCCTTAGCGGCGTGCCCATTCCTGGACGAGCGCCCAGATGTCAGAAGCCGTGTTTGCTATGGAATCGGCCTGCCACGACTGCAGTGCGGCGGTTTCCTGGCCACAGTAGCCGTAAGCGGCAATCATGGTCGACATGCCCGCCGCCTGGCCGGCGATGATGTCGCGCTGGTCGTCGCCGATATAGATGCAATTCGAGGGATCGAAGCCGGTTTTCCGGGCGGCATAGAGCAGGGGAGCCGGATGGGGCTTGGTGTGCTCGGTGGTGTCTCCGCCCACCGTGACGGCGCAGTCGGTATACAGGCCCAAGTGCACGACCAGGGGCATCGCCAGGTATTCCATCTTGTTGGTCACGATGCCCCATGTGTAGTCATGGCGCTTGAGTTCGCTCAGGAGTTCGTTGACACCGGGGAAGAGCGATGTGCGCGTGGTCATGTCCTGCTCGTAGTCTTCCAGGAAGGACTCGCGCAGCGCGGGGTACTCGGGATGATCGGGGTCCATATCGAGGGCTGCCTTGAGCAGCCCGCGCGCGCCTTGCGAAGCATAGGGCCGAAAGGTTTCATAGGGCAGGGGCGGCAGGCCCTTGCGGGCGCGCTGCTTGTTGGCGGCTGCCGCCAGATCGGGGGCGGTGTCCGCAAGGGTGCCGTCGAAGTCGAACAAAACCAATTTACGCATGGGGTCAATTCTCGTGTCGGGCCGCCAGCAGATAGTTCACCGATGTATCGCTGGAGAGTTTGTAGAGGTCGGTGATGGGGTTGTATTCCATGCCGGCGAGTTGAGTAACGGCAAGCCCCGCGGCCCGCGCGGCGGCGGAAAGTTCGCTGGGCTTGATGAAGCTTTCGTAGCTGTGGGTGCCTTTGGGCAGCATGCGCAGCACGTATTCCGCCCCTACGATGGCGAAAAGAAAGGACTTGGGGTTGCGGTTGAGGGTGGAAAAAAACACCCAGCCGCCAGGCTTGACCAGGGTGGCGCAGGCGCGGACGATGGATGCCGGGTCGGGTACGTGTTCGAGCATTTCCATGCAGGTGACGACGTCGTAGTGGCCTGGCTGCTGGCTTGCAAGCGCTTCGGCGCTGATGGCCTTGTATTCCACGGGCACGCCGGACTCCAGGCCATGCAGCCGTGCGACGGTCAGCGATTTTTGCGCCAGATCGATACCCGTCACCTTGGCTCCCGCCTTTGCCATGCTTTCCGCCAGTATGCCCCCGCCGCAGCCGATATCGAGCACGGTCTTGCCCTGCAGGCTGCCTGCCTGATCGAGTATCCAGCCCAGGCGCAGGGGGTTGATGGCGTGCAGCGGCTTGAACTCGCTTTCCGGGTCCCACCATTTAGAGGCCAGGGCGCTGAATTTTTCCAGCTCGGCCTGATCCACGTTGGCGTCTGAATTGGGCGTCGGGGGTGCGGTCGTATTCATGTGCAATCCATAAATGATAAGGGCCCCGCAAAGCGGAGCCCTTATTGTAACGTTTAACGCTGCTTGTACTACACGGATGTATTACTTGCGGACGCCAACGATTTCGATTTCCACGCGACGGTTCTGTGCACGGCCTTCGCGAGTCGCATTGGATGCGACCGGAGCGGATTCGCCCTTGCCTTCGACGTAGATACGGTCGGCGGGAATGCCCTTGCCGACGAGGTAATCCTTGACGGAGTTTGCACGACGCTGCGACAGGCCCATGTTGTATTGCTCGGTACCGATGGAGTCGGTGTGGCCGGTTGCGATGAGGGTTTCAAGGTTGATCGTGTTGACCTGAGCGGCAACTTGATCAAGCACTTGGCGGCCTTCAGGCTTGATGGTGGACTTGTCGAAGTCGAAGAAGGTGTCAGCATTCAACACAACTTTGGTTGCGGTAGGCGCAACGACGGGAGCTTCGGCCTGAGCAACTGGCACACCGTCGCAACCGGGGATGCCGGTGGCGGGGGTCCAGAAGCTGTCGCGCCAGCACAGTTCGTTGGTGCCGTTCATCCACACGTCGCCAAACGAATTGCGCCAGTTATCGACGGTTTGCGCAGATACTGCGCCAGAGGCCGAAGCGGCGGCAATGGCGAGTGCTAGTGCGATTTTGGAGGGTTTATTCATGTTTCTCCTCATTGAGCTTAATGCTGGTAAGTGACCGCAGCGAACCCCCGCCGCATATCAAGAAAACGGAGCCAGTATAGCAACGCCATGATTGAATCAAAGAATTGCGCTGGGTTTCATGCGTGTTAGGGCGAATCTTACGGCATTTCTGGGCGATTCGTTAAGCTTCAATGGCGCATACGGCTCAGATATTCGGATTTCTACCTTATCTCCAACATTATTGTTGGTTTTTGGCAACAGCCAGAATCCTTAAAGTGGTTTGTTAAGTAGCCGAGTGAAAAGACCTTGTTGATTGACGTGGACATGGCACGTGGTAGCAGATTCCGTGCCCATGAAGGCCTCTATAGGAGGAAGTGCTAGAATTTCCCATTCGCCCGTCAACGGCCTGACTTCACGCTTTTTACGTTTAAGACACTCTATGGATTCCTTTGCCAAGGAGACTCTTCCGATTTCGTTGGAAGAGGAAATGCGACGCAGCTACCTGGATTACGCAATGAGCGTGATCGTGGGGCGGGCTCTGCCGGACGTTCGCGACGGGTTGAAGCCGGTGCACCGGCGTGTTCTGTTCGCCATGCACGAGCTCAACAACGACTGGAATCGCGCCTATAAGAAATCCGCGCGCATCGTCGGCGACGTCATCGGTAAATACCACCCGCACGGCGATTCCGCCGTCTATGACACCATCGTCCGCATGGCGCAGGACTTCTCCTTGCGCTACATGCTGGTCGACGGGCAGGGCAACTTCGGCTCCATCGACGGCGATGGCGCGGCGGCTATGCGTTACACCGAAATCCGCCTCTCCAAGATCGCCCACGAAATGCTGGCCGACATCGACCAGGAAACCGTCGACTTCGGCCCCAACTACGACGGCAGCGAACAAGAGCCGCTGCTCTTGCCGGCCCGCCTGCCTAATCTATTGGTCAACGGCAGCTCGGGGATTGCGGTGGGCATGGCCACCAATATCCCTCCGCACAATCTCTCCGAAGTCATCGACGGCTGTCTTTATTGCCTGCGCAATCCGGAATGCTCCATCGACGAGCTCATGGAGCTCATTCCAGCGCCCGATTTCCCCACTGGCGGCATCATTTACGGCATGTCCGGCGTGCGCGAAGGCTATCGCACGGGGCGCGGCCGCGTCATCATGCGGGCCAAAACCCACTTCGAGGACATGGAAAAGGGCAATCGGCAGGCCATCGTGGTCGACGCCATTCCCTATCAGGTCAATAAAAAGACCTTGCAGGAAAAAATCGCCGAACTGGTCAACGAAAAGAAGATCGAAGGCATTTCTGACATTCGCGACGAGTCCGACAAGGACGGCATGCGCCTGGTGATCGAGCTCAAGCGCGGTGAAGTCCCCGAAGTCATTCTGAACAATCTGTACAAGAACACCCAGCTGCAGGACACTTTCGGCATGAATCTGGTGGCGCTGGTCGACGGCCAGCCGCGCCTGCTGAACCTGAAGCAGATGGTGGAGTACTTCCTGCGGCATCGGCGCGAAGTCGTTACCCGCCGCACGGTGTTCCAGCTGCGCAAGGCGCGTGAGCGCGGCCACGTGCTGGAAGGCCTGGCAGTGGCGCTGGCCAATATCGATGAATTCATCGCCATCATCAAGGCGGCGCCCACGCCGCCCATGGCTCGTCAGGAACTCATGGCGCGCTCGTGGGATTCGTCGCTGGTGCGCGAGATGCTGACGCGGGCCGACGGCGGCGATATCCCGGGCGGCAAGGCGGCCTATCGCCCAGAATCCCTGCCGCCGGGCTTCGGTCTTCAGGACGACGGCCTGTACCGCCTGAGCGACGTCCAGGCCCAGGAAATCCTGAACATGCGCCTGCAGCGCCTGACCGGGCTGGAGCAGGACAAGGTCGTCGGCGAGTACAAGGACATCATGGAGACCATTGCCGACCTGCTCGACATCCTTTCGCGTCCTGAGCGGATCACGACGATCATCGGCGACGAACTCCTTGCCATCAAGGCGGAATTCGGCACAGGCAGCAAAGATGTCCGGCGTTCCGAAATCGAGCACAATGCCACCGAACTCGACACCGAAGACCTGATCACGCCGATGGACATGGTGGTTACCTTGTCGCAGTCGGGCTATATCAAGAGCCAGCCCTTGTCCGAGTACCGGTCGCAGAAGCGCGGCGGGCGGGGCAAGCAGGCGACGGCCATGAAAGAGAACGATTGGGTCGACCAGTTGTTCATCGCCAACACGCATGACTACCTGCTGTGCTTCTCCGACAAGGGGCGCGTGTACTGGCTCAAGGTCTGGGAAGTTCCGCAGGGTTCGCGCAATTCGCGCGGGCGCCCCATCGTGAACATGTTCCCGCTCGTCGAAGGCGAGAAGATCACGGTCGTGCTGAACGTCAAGGAATTCAGCGATGAACAGTTCGTTTTCATGGCCACTTCCCGCGGCACGGTCAAGAAGACGCCGCTGTCCGACTTCTCCAACCCGCGCAAGGCCGGAATCATCGCCGTTGCGCTCGACGAGGGCGACTACCTCATCGGCGCCGACCTGACCGACGGCAAGCACGATGTCATGCTGTTCTCCGATGCGGGCAAGGCGGTGCGTTTCGACGAGAACGATGTGCGTCCCATGGGTCGAACCGCCCGCGGCGTACGGGGCATGATGCTGGAAGACGGGCAGAGCGTGATTTCGCTGCTGGTGGCGGAGGACGAATCCCAAAGCGTGTTGACAGCCACCGAGAACGGGTTCGGCAAGCGCACGTCCATTCTCGAATACACACGTCACGGACGCGGCACCAAGGGCATGATCGCGATCCAGACCACAGCCCGCAACGGCAAGGTCGTCGGTGCCGTGCTGGTCCGTCCCTCGGATGAAATCATGCTGATCACGACGGGCGGCGTGCTGGTCCGCACCCGTGTTTCCGAAATCCGTGAAATGGGCCGAGCCACGCAGGGCGTTACTTTGATCAGCGTGGACGAGAACAGCATGCTGTCCGGCGTGCGCAGGGTCGTGGAAAGCGATGCCGACGATGACGTGCTCGTCGTCGAAACCAGCGGCGACGACGTCATCTACCGTGAAGACGACGCCGATGCCGACAAGCCCGCCGACGAAGATCGCGATCACGACAAGGAAGAATAAGCATGCGTCCCTGGAATTTTTCGGCAGGCCCGTCGGCGCTGCCGCTCGAAGTCCTGCAGCAGGCGGCGGCCGAAATGACCGACTGGCACGGCTGCGGCATGTCCGTGATGGAAATGAGCCACCGCGGCAAGCAGTTCACCCAGATCCGCGACGAGGCGGTGGCTGACCTGCGCGAGCTGCTGGCCATTCCCGATGACTACGAAGTGCTGTTCATGCAGGGCGGCGCGACGGCCGAGAACGCCATCGTGCCCATGAACCTGATCGGCCGCGGCGGCGCGCACAAGGCCGACTATATCCTGAGCGGCATCTGGTCCAGCAAGTCCTATAAAGAAGCGCAGCGCTACGGCGATGTCTCCATCGCCGCGACCAGCGGCGAGGCGGCCGATATCGATGGAGTCAGGCAGGAGCCCTGGACCTGGTTTCCGGCCACGACCGAATGGCGGCTGCGCAGTGATGCGGCGTACCTGCATTTGTGCAGCAATGAAACGATAGGCGGCGTCGAGTTCCCGGACTGGCCGGACATGGGTGCCCTCGGTGCGCCGGACGTACCCCTGGTCGTGGATGCGTCCTCGCATTTCCTGTCGCGCACCATCGATTTTTCCAAGGCCGCGCTGGTGTATGCCGGCGCGCAGAAGAACGCCGGCCCGGCCGGCGTCACGGTGGTCATCGTTCGCAAGGACCTCATCGGCCATGCGCTTCCCGTATGCCCGTCCGCCTTCGATTACGTCAATGTGGCGGCGTCCGGCTCCATGTTCAATACGCCGCCGACCTACGCCATCTACATAGCGGGCCTGGTGTTCAAGTGGCTGAAGAAGCAGGGCGGCGTGGCCGCCATCGAGGCGGCCAACATCGCCAAGGCACAGGCCCTGTACGATTACCTGGACGGCTCCGCCTTTTACCTCAACCGCATCCATGCCGGATCGCGGTCTCGCATGAACATTCCTTTCTTCCTGCACGACGAATCGCTCAACGCCGAATTCCTCGCACAGGCGGACAAATCCGGCCTGATGCAGCTCAAGGGTCATAAAAGCGTGGGCGGCATGCGCGCGTCCATTTACAACGCCGTGCCGCTGCAGGCCGTGCAAGCCCTTGTTTCTTTCATGCAGGAGTTCGAGCGTCGATATGGATGATTCTTTGCAAGCCCGCTTATTGCCCTTGCGCCAGCGCATCGACGCGCTGGACGAACAGATACTGGAACTGCTCAATCGGCGAGCCGCAACGGCCCAGGAGGTCGGCAAGGTCAAGCAGGAATTCGACGAAGAAGGGCCGGTGCTCAAGCCGGAGCGCGAAGCCATGGTGGTCCGCCGGCTGCAGCAACTGAACCAGGGGCCTTTCACGCCCGAAGCCATAGACGCGGTCTGGGCGCAGATCATCTCTACCTGCCGCGGGCTGGAAAGCGTACTGACCGTGGCCTATCTGGGGCCCCAGGGCTCTTTTTCCGAACAGGCCGCCCTGGAGCATTTCGGCCACGCGATCACGCGCCTGCGTTTCAATTCCTTCGATGAAGTATTCCGCGCCGTCGAGGCGGGGCAGGCCAACGTGGGTGTCGTGCCCGTCGAGAACTCCACCGAGGGGGCGGTCAACCGCACGCTCGACCTGTTCCTCAGCTCGCCGTTGAAAGTGCTGGGCGAAAGATCCATCAAGATCCATCACAATCTCCTGACTCGGTCCGGCACGCTGGAAGGCGTGACGCGGGTCATGGCGCATCCCCAGGCGCTGGCGCAATGCCAGGGCTGGCTCTCGCGCAATCATCCCGACTTGCCGCGCGATGCCGCATCCAGCAACGGCGAGGCGGCGCGCATTGCCTCCGAGGATCCTACGGTGGCCGCCATTGCGGGCACGATGGCAGCCCATGCCTGGGATCTCCAGATCGTATCCTCCGGCATCCAGGACGACCCGCAGAACCGCACGCGCTTTCTGGCCATCGGCCCCATCGAGACCTTGCCCACCGGCAACGACCAGACGAGCATCATTCTTGCCGTACCCAACCGCGCGGGCGCCGTCTACGACATGCTGGCGCCTTTGGCGGCCAATGGCGTGTCCATGACGCGGCTGGAATCGCGGCCGGCGCGCACCGGACAGTGGGAGTACTATTTTTACGTCGACCTGATCGGCCATCGCAACGAGCCGCCGGTGGCGCGCGCGCTCGAAGAACTCAAGAAAGAAGTCGCCTTTTTCAAGGTCCTGGGATCCTACCCCAGGCAATAGGAACGCCGCATGAATACCGATGAATTGAAAGAGCCCGCTCTGGCTCCGGACGTGCCCGAATACGTATTGGGGATTGCGCCGTATCAGGCGGGCAAGCCTATCGAAGAGCTCGCGCGGGAATTCGGTCTGGATCCCGCCGGCATCGTCAAGCTCGCCTCCAACGAGAACCCGCTCGGCATGCCCGAATCGGCGCGGGCAGCCATGATGGCGGCCGCCGGCTCGCTGGGCCGCTATCCGGATCCCAACGGCTTCGAGCTGAAGTCTGCGCTTGCGGCACGCTATCGAGTCCCCGCCGAGTGGATCACGCTGGGCAACGGTTCCAATGACCTGCTCGAGATCGCCTCGCTGGCTTTGCTGGCGCCGGGTCGCGCCAGCGTATATTCGCAATACGCGTTCGCAGTCTATCGCTTGGCGACTCAGGCGCGCGGAGCCCGGCACATAGTGGTTCCGGCGCGTGACCACGGGCACGATCTGAATGCCATGCTCGCAGCCATCGACGACGATACACGCATTGTGTTCATCGCCAATCCGAACAACCCGACAGGCACCTTTCTGCCCGCCGGCGAAATCGAGGATTTCCTGTCGCAAGTGCAGGCCCAGCACGGCGACCGGGTCACCGTGTTGCTGGACGAAGCCTATAACGAATATCTCGACCCCGAACTGCGTTTCGACAGCGCCCGTTGGGTCGAGCAGTATTCCAACCTGATCGTTTCACGCACGTTTTCCAAGGCTTACGGCCTGGCGGGGCTGCGCGTGGGCTTTGCCATAGCGCAACCCCGGCTGACCGATCTCATGAATCGGGTGCGGCAACCATTCAATGTGAACAGCCTGGCCCAGGCGGCGGCAATTGCCGCATTGGGCGACGCGGCCTTCCTGCAGCAGTCCTATGAGATCAATCGCGCGGGCAAGGCGACCCTGGCCGAAGCGTTCGGCCGTTTGGGCCTGCGCTTCGTTCCAGGCTACGGCAACTTCGTCCTCGTGCACGTGGGCGAAGCGGCGCGCATCAATCTAGAGCTGCTCAAGCGCGGCGTCATCGTGCGTCCCGTGGGGGGCGACGGCTTGCCGGAATGGTTGCGGGTTTCAATCGGCCTGCCGGAAGAAAACCAGCGCTTCGTGCAGGCGCTGACTGAAATCCTCAGTCCATGAGCCAGGCGGGACGGGCGGCGACGCCGCCGCTGGTGCCGGTACTGGCGGTCGTCGGGGTAGGGCTCATCGGAGGCTCTTTCGCTGCCGCGCTGCGCGAACGGGGCGCCGTTGGACGCATTCTCGGCGTGGGACGCCAGCGCGGCTCTCTGATGCAGGCGCTGAAGCTGGGCCTGATCGATGAAATCGCCACCCTGGAGCAGGCTGCGAGCCAGGCGGACTTGATCATGCTGTCGGCGCCCGTCGGCGCGACACAGTCGCTGCTCGAAGGCTTGCTGCCATTCCTGCGCGCTGATACGCTGGTGACCGATGCGGGCAGCACCAAGGCAGACGTGGTCCAGGCCGCGCGTGCGGCATTGGGCGATCGCATTGCCCAGTTCATTCCCGGCCATCCGGTCGCGGGCGCCGAAAAAGCAGGCCCGGAGGCTGCGGATCCCGGCCTGTATCGGGCACGCAAGGTCGTCCTTACCCCCTTGCCGGAGAACCGCAATACCGACCGGGAGCACCTGACGTGCGTCTGGGAGGCGTGCGGCGCCCAGGTCATGGTCATGGAGCCCGATGTCCACGACAAGGTATTGGCCTCGGTCAGCCACGTACCGCATTTTCTTTCGTCGGTATTCATGTGGCAGGTGGCGACCGCGGCGGATTCCGATTTGCGCATGGCGCTGGCGGCCAGCGGCTTCCGCGATTTCACCCGCATATCCGCGGGTTCGGCCGAGGTATGGCGGGATATCTTCCTGAGCAATCGCGCCGCGGTCCTGTCCGAATTGAAAGAGGTCAAGGACGCTTTGTTGCGGGCCGAGCAGGCGCTCGAAGACGCCGATGGCCCGGCACTCGAAAAATTTCTGGAGCGCGCGGCCACGGCGCGCCGTCTATGGGGCAGCAGGAGTGGAATGTAATGAGCACAAACGAGCGTCTAGTCCTTGAACCGGTTACCCGGGCTGCCGGCCGGCTGCGGCTGCCCGGATCGAAAAGCATTTCCAACCGCGTGCTGCTGATTGCCGCGCTGGCTCAAGGGGCCACCGAACTGACGGGTCTGCTCGATTCGGACGATACGCGAGTCATGCTCGCCGCCTTGCGGCAAATGGGTGTGCGCATCGATGACATCGGCCGGGATCACGTGCGCGTCCATGGTGCCAATCCCTTCCCCAATCGGTCCGGTGACCTGTTCCTGGGCAATGCCGGAACGGCATTCCGGCCCTTGACCGCGGCATTGGCCGTCATGGGCGGCGACTTCCGGCTGTCGGGTGTTCCGCGCATGCATGAGCGGCCCATCGGCGATCTGGTCGATGCTTTGCTGGGCGCGGGGGCGCACATTCGCTATCTGGGCAACAAGGGGTATCCGCCGCTGGCCATAGGCCATGGCGCCTTCAGCGGCAGCCGTCCGATCCGCGTGAAAGGATCCGTGTCCAGCCAGTTCCTTACCGCCTTGCTGATGGCGGCGCCGCTGCACGCGGATACCGGCAACGAGGTCGTCATCGAGGTCGACGGCGAACTGATTTCCCAACCCTACATCCTGATCACGCTAAAGCTGATGGAACGCTTCGGCGTCGTCGTCCAGCGGCAGGACTGGCGGCGCTTCGTCGTGCCGGCGGGCTCGCGCTACGTTTCGCCCGGGCGGCTCGAGATCGAGGGCGACGCTTCCTCGGCCTCGTATTTCATGGCCCTGGGCGCCATCGGCGGAGGTCCCGTCCATATCGAAGGGGCAGGGGCGGACAGCATGCAGGGCGACATGGCTTTCGCGGACGTGGTCGAGGCCATGGGCGCGGCCGTTGTGCGACACCCCCACGCGATTGAAGTCAGCGGGGCCCAGGTGGCGCGTGGCGATCGTCTCAAGGCGTTCGACCTGGACTTCAATCTGATCCCGGATGCCGCGATGACCGCGGCGGCCATGGCGCTGTACGCGGACGGCCCTTGCGCCTTGCGCAACATCGGCAGCTGGCGCGTCAAGGAAACAGACCGCATCCACGCCATGCACACCGAATTGGAGAAGCTGGGCGCGAAAGTGGAGTCCGGGCCGGACTGGCTCATCGTCCATCCTGTGCGTCCGGGCGAATGGCGCTCCGCATCCATCGCCACCTACGACGATCATCGCATCGCCATGTGCTTTTCCCTCGCCGCTTTCGGTCCGGCCACGGTCACGATCGAGGATCCTGATTGCGTGGCCAAGACCTTTCCCGATTATTTCTCCGTCTTCAAAGGATTGGTGCAGGCATGACGGCTCACACCTCGATTCCGGTCATTGCCATCGACGGCCCGACGGCCTCGGGCAAGGGCACGATTGCAATGCGTGTCGCCCAGGCGCTGGGCTGGTCGGTGCTCGACAGCGGTGCCCTGTATCGGCTGACGGCCCTGGCCGTGCTGGAAAAAGGGGTGGATCCATCCGATGAGGCCGCGGTGGCCGATACGGCGAGCCGGCTCGATGTCGCCTTCCGGAGCGGCGACATCTTCATGGAGGGCCGCGACGTGACGCAGGCCATACGCGAAGAGCGGGTGGGAAATCTTGCGTCGCGGATCGCCGCGTACGGCGCGCTGCGCGAGGCGCTGCTCGGGCGGCAGCGGGCTTTTCGGGTGGCGCCGGGCCTGGTCGCCGACGGCCGCGACATGGGCACGGTGGTGTTTCCCGATGCGACGCTCAAGATCTTCCTGGTGGCGGATGTCGAGGCGCGCGCAAAAAGAAGGTGTAAGCAGTTGAGGGAAAAGGGTTTTTCTGCTAACCTATCGGGCTTGTTGGAAGATATGCGTTTGCGCGATGAGCGCGACCGTACTCGGGCTAATGCGCCGCTTGTTGCGGCGCCTGATGCCAAAACCGTGGATTCATCGAATCTCAGTATCGATGAAACCGTTGCAGTCGTGCTTGACCACTGGTCGAGCCTGGTGTCCTGACGCGCAAGCTGCCGCTGATATCGCAGGCTTGCGCCGGGATTGTTTTTTACTCCACTGGGGCGGGTGTTCTTCCCTGGTGTGTTTTTAACAGCCATTTCCGGCTTATGGATTTCATTTAATGTCCACCATTTCAACCCCTGCCGCCACAGGCGGCGAAAGCTTTGCCGACCTGTTTGCAGAAAGCATCAAGAACCAGGACATGAAGTCCGGTGAGGTGATTTCCGCTGAAGTCGTACGCATCGATCACAATTTCGTCGTGGTCAACGCCGGACTCAAGTCCGAAGCGCTGATTCCCCTTGAAGAGTTCCTGAACGATCAGGGCGAACTCGAAGTCGAAGCCGGCGATTTTGTTTCGGTCGCCATCGACTCCCTGGAAAACGGCTACGGCGACACCATCCTGTCGCGCGACCGCGCCAAGCGCCTGTCGGCCTGGCTGCAGCTCGAGCAAGCGCTCGAGTCTGGTGAAATGGTTACCGGCACGATCACCGGCAAGGTGAAGGGCGGTCTTACCGTCATGACCAACGGCATCCGCGCGTTCCTGCCCGGCTCGCTGGTCGATCTGCGTCCCGTCAAGGACACCACGCCCTACGAGGGCAAGACCATGGAATTCAAGGTCATCAAGCTCGATCGCAAGCGCAACAACGTTGTGCTGTCGCGTCGCTCGGTCCTTGAAGCCAGCATGGGCGAAGAGCGCCAGAAGTTGCTCGAAACCCTCAGCGAAGGCGCTGTGGTCAAGGGTATCGTCAAGAACATCACCGATTACGGTGCGTTCGTCGACCTGGGCGGCATCGATGGTCTGCTGCACATCACCGACATGGCATGGCGCCGCGTCCGCCATCCTTCCGAAGTCCTGCAGGTGGGCCAGGAAGTCGAAGCCAAGGTCCTCAAGTTCGATCAGGAAAAGAGCCGCGTTTCCCTGGGCGTCAAGCAGCTTGGCGAAGACCCATGGGTCGGCCTGGCTCGTCGCTACCCGCAAGGCACCCGCCTGTTCGGCAAGGTAACCAACCTGACCGACTACGGTGCGTTCGTTGAAGTCGAGGCCGGTATCGAAGGCCTGGTGCACGTCTCCGAAATGGACTGGACCAACAAGAACGTCGATCCGCGCAAGGTCGTCACCCTGGGCGAAGAAGTCGAAGTCATGGTTCTCGAAATCGACGAAGACCGTCGCCGTATTTCGCTGGGCATGAAGCAGTGCCGCGCGAATCCCTGGGAAGAGTTCTCGATCAACTTCAAGCGCGGCGACAAGGTTCGCGGCGCCATCAAGTCGATCACCGACTTCGGCGTGTTCGTCGGCCTGCCCGGCGGCATCGACGGCCTGGTGCACTTGTCCGACCTGTCCTGGACTGAAACCGGCGAAGAAGCGGTCCGCAACTTCAAGAAGGGCGACGAAATCGACGCCGTGGTCCTGGGCATCGATACCGACAAAGAGCGTATCTCCCTGGGTATCAAGCAACTGGAAGGCGACCCCTTCAACAACTTCGTTGCAACCTACGACAAGGGCGCAGTGGTTCCCGGCGTGATCAAGTCCGTGGAAGCCAAGGGCGCGGTCGTGACGCTGTCCGTCGATGTCGAAGGCTATCTCCGCGCATCCGAGATCTCCAGCGGCCGCGTCGAAGACGCCAGCACGGTGCTGAACGTCGGCGACAACGTCGAAGCCATGATCATCAACATCGATCGCAAGACGCGTTCGATCCAGTTGTCGATCAAGGCACGTGACAACGCTGAAACCGCCGATACCCTGCAGCGCATGTCGGAAGCCAGCGCTTCGTCGGGTACCACCAACCTGGGCGCTCTGCTGAAGGCCAAGCTCGACCAACAGCGCGACGACGGTTAATTGGCGTGACCAAGTCGGAACTGATTGCGATTCTTGCCAGTCGCTATCCGCAACTGGCAGCGCGCGATACGGATTACGCCGTGAAAACGGTGCTCGATGCCATGACCCAGGCCCTGGCCTGCGGCCAGCGCATCGAGATCCGCGGATTCGGCAGTTTTTCGCTCTCCGAGCGCCAGCCTCGCGTAGGCCGGAATCCCAAATCTGGCGAGAAAGTCATGGTGCCTGGCAAGCAGGTGCCTCATTTCAAGCCAGGCAAGGAATTGCGCGAACGGGTGGACTCGGCGTTCGAAAACGAGACGAATGCCGTCGGCGAATCCAGCGATGCCGCTTTTACGCTAGGTCAATTCGATACCCGCATCATGCACGGCTGATCGGCTTCAGGGGCAGACCCCGCGGTTTGTCCTGGGGTCAGACCCCGTACGGGGTCTGACCCCTTCGCAAAGAATACGGTGTCTGACCCCTCAAGAGAACAGGCCTTCCTATCAAGGGAGGCCTGTTTTCTTTTTGGCTCTCCGGATCGGTTTCGTCCTCAATTCCCTTACAATTAGCGGATTCCCGGTTTATTGGAGTGAATCATGCGTTATCTGGTCTGGCTGCTGCGCTTGGCCGTCTTCGTGCTGGTGTTGATGTTCGCCTTGAAGAACACTGGTCCCGTCGACGTCAACTTTTTCGCGGATCATGTCGTGACGGGCGTGCCTTTGATCGTGGTAATGCTGGCGGTTTTCGTGCTGGGTGTGTTTTTGGGTCTTCTGATCGCGGTGCCTTCCATCATGCGCCGACGACGCGAAGCAGCGCGGCTGCGCCGCGAACTGACGCGGCTTGAAGAGAAAAGCCGCCAGAACGGCAGCGCGCCCGCCGAGACGCTAGCGCCCGAAGCCGTCGCTCCCATGGCTCCCCTGTAGCGCCCGGGGTTGAGCTGTGGATTTTGAAACCTGGTGGTTGATCTTCGTGCCCGTGCTGTTTGCATTGGGCTGGATTGCGTCTCGCGTCGATATCCGGCAGATGCTTTCCGAAACCCGCTCCTTGCCGAACTCCTACTTCAAGGGCTTGAATTTTCTCCTCAACGAGGAACCTGACCGCGCCATCGACGCCTTCGTCGAAGTGGCCAAGCTGGACCCGGAAACGACCGAGCTGCATTTTGCTCTAGGTAGCCTGTTCCGCAGGCGCGGCGAGATGGAGCGCGCGATCCGCGTTCACCAGAGCCTCCTGTCGCGTGCCGATCTGCCTCAGGCCGATCGCGAGAGCGCGCAGCATGAGCTGGCCCAGGACTTCCTCAAGGCGGGCATGCTGGATCGGGCGGAGCAAGCTTTCGAACAGGTGCTGGATACGCGTTTTGCGGTGCCTGCCGTGCGTGCCCTGATCCGAATCTACGAGTCCGAGCATGATTGGCCTCGTGCCATCGAGGCGGTCAAGCGCTTGCGCGCCCTGGTGGACGAACCGGTGCCGCAATTGGTGCATTATCAGTGCGAGCGGGCCGTCGCCGCGATGGCGGGCAAGAATCCGGACTTCAAGGCGGCCAGCGAAGCCCTGGATGCCGCCGATCACGCTGCCGCAGCCCTGCGCGGCGATGCCGGCAGCCAGGCATCGGAAGCCCGCATCGCCATGCTGCGCGCCCAGTTGGCGCGCCTGTCGGGCAAACCCGAGGAAGAGCGCGCCTATCTGGCGTCGGTGCTGGATACCGCGCCGGAATACGCAAGCCTGATCGCAGGCGAACTGATCGAAAGCTATCGCCAGGTCGGACAACAGGAAGAAGGGCTGGCGGTGCTGCAAAACCACTACATGCGCTATCCCTCGCTGGATACGTTCAATGTCGTGTTCCGCGAGCTGCGGTCCCAGCATGGCCACAAGCCGGCCTGGGCGTTTGCGCGCGAGGCGTTGCGCGCCCATCCGTCGCTGCTGGGCCTGGACCGCATGCTGGAAGCCGAGCTCGTCCTTAACGAAGATCCGGCGGGGGCCCGGCTCGCCGCGTCCGAAGGCAGCAGCGCGGCGGCGGACATCGTTGCCGGCGCCGACCTCAGCCTGCTGCGCACCCTCATACACAAGCATACGCAGCGTCTCGATCGCTATGCCTGCCGGGTATGCGGGTTCGAGGCGCGTCACTTCTATTGGCAATGTCCGGGCTGCAATTCCTGGGAGACCTATCAACCCCGCCGTCTGGAGGAAATGAAATGATGCCGTTCCCGGCCGCAGCGGTAAGCCGCTCGAAAGTACTGGTCGTGGGCGACATCATGCTCGATCGCTATTGGTTCGGCGAAGTCGACCGGATATCGCCGGAGGCGCCGGTGCCCGTGGTGCGGGTGGCGCGCCGCGAAGACCGCCTGGGCGGCGCGGCGAACGTCGCGCGCAATATTGCGGCACTGGGCGCGCAGGCCAGCCTGCTGGGGCTGGTGGGCGCGGACGAGGCGGGCGAAAAAATAGCTCAGTTGGCCAACGAGGCGGGCATCCGCGCGCACCTGGTCATCGACCAGCGCATGCACACCACCTTGAAGATGCGGGTGCTGGGCAGGCAGCAGCAGCTGTTGCGCGTGGATTTCGAGGAAGGCCCCGGTCCGGACAGCCTGGACGACCTGCAGTCGCTGTCACGGGACCTGGTCAGCCGGCACGACATGCTGGTGGTCTCGGACTATGCCAAAGGCGCGCTGGCCCATGTCGAACAGTTGATCGCCGCGGCGCGCGAAGCCGGGGTTCCGGTGCTGGTGGATCCGAAAGGCCATGCCTACCGGCGTTATCGCGGCGCAAGCATCATTACGCCCAACCGCGCCGAGATGCAAGAGGCAGTAGGGCTATGGGCCGATGAAGAAGATCTGGAGCGCAGGGCGCAAGGCCTACGCGAGCAACTGGGGCTGGATGCTTTGCTCGTGACGCGCTCCGAGCAGGGCATGACGCTGTTCACCGAAGCGGGGCGGCAGCATACCGGCGCCCATGCCCAGGAAGTTTTTGACGTATCCGGCGCCGGCGATACGGTCCTTGCAACGCTGGCCGTCACGCGGGCCGCGGGCCTGGACTGGTTCGACGCCGTATTGTGGGCAAACCGCGCCGGAGGCGTGGTGGTCGGCAAGCTCGGTACATCGGTCGTCACGGCAGGAGAACTCTCATGATCGTCGTAACTGGCGGAGCAGGCTTCATCGGAAGCAACCTGGTGCGCGGGTTGAACCTGCGCGGTTTTACAGATATTTTGGTGGTCGACGACCTGACCGAGGGCGACAAGTTCGTCAATCTGGTTCATGGCCGTATTTCCGACTACATGCACAAGGACGACTTCCGACAAGCCGTTGCGCGCGACGGATTCGAACGCATCGAAGCGATATTCCATCAGGGCGCATGCTCGGACACTACCGAGCGTAACGGCCATTACATGATGGACAACAACTACCGCGTCACGCTCGAATTGTTCCAGTATTGCCAAGGCAGGAAGATTCCGTTCATCTACGCTTCGTCGGCCGCAGTGTACGGCGCGGGCCCCGTCTATGCGGAACATCTGCGCAACGAGGCGCCGCTTAACGTCTACGGTTATTCGAAATTCCTTTTCGACCAAGTGCTGCGCCGGCACATGCCGGACCTGACGGCGCCCGTAGTCGGATTGCGCTATTTCAACGTCTATGGCCCGCAGGAGCAGCACAAGGGACGAATGGCGTCGGTGGCCTATCACAACATGAACCAGTTCAAGGAGCTTGGGCATGTTCGCCTGTTCGGCGGTTGGGACGGCTACGACGATGGCGGGCAAATGCGTGATTTCATCCATATCGATGATGTCGTGGATGTGAACCTCCATTTCCTCGATCATTCGCTGAAATCGGGAATTTTCAATTGCGGCACCGGACGCGCGCAGCCTTTCAACGACGTCGCCATGACGGTCGTGAACACCTTGCGGCAACATCACGGCCTTGACGTGCTTTCGCTGCAGGAACTCGTGGATCGGCAGCTACTGCGCTACATCGATTTTCCCGAAGACCTCAAAGGACGATACCAAAGCCATACGCAAGCGGACTTGAGCCAACTGCGCGCAGCGGGTTACGAGAAGCCTTTCCGCGACGTCCAGACAGGTGTGTCGCAATACGTGAAGGCGCTGCTGCATCGCGGCATGCTGTAGCACGCCGGCGAGGGGTCACAAGGGGTCAGACCCCGCATGGGGTCTGACCCCCTCCGACAGTGTTGTCCTTCGGTAAGTCTGCGCATGGACACTTTGCGGGAAAGCGTCTGTCGCGGCGCGTTCGTTCCCGGGATCATTGCGAGCAGGAGAGGCCGCCTCCGCGGGCGGCCGGCCCCGTCGGGCCGCTCCGTTTACATCCTACTCTGGAGCTTGCAAATGAATCCGTTTACCGAATCGACCGTCGCGCGTCCCCTGACAGAAACAACGCATGCAAAATACGGCGGGGTAGTGGCCCGCACGCGCGTGCGCAGGCGGCGTGGCAGCACGGGTCCTAGCCTGAAGGCGCTACTGCGCGCGGGCGTGCTGGCCGGCATATTCCTTCCCGCCCTGTCCTATGGCGTAGACGTCAATTCGGCCACGCCGGAACAATTGCGCGGCGTGCGCGGCATTGGGCCCAAGACGGCGGAAACCATTGTCGAAGAGCGTACGCGCGGCGGACGCTACGAGTCCATCGAAGATCTTTCCGACCGAGTCAAAGGCATTGGACCCAAGAAGGCTACGGCCTTGCAGGCTGCGGGCCTGACGGTCGGCAAGACGACGTCCGCTCCGGCCATGCCCGCGTCGCCCCAGGCTGCAGCGACCCAGCGTCCGAAAACGCGTTAAGGAGACGAAGGGGTCAGACCCGACGGGTCTGACCCCACACCGCTTAAAGAAACAGGGGTCAGACCCAATCGGGTCTGCCCCCCCATCATGAAGCAGGGGTCGGACCCCGTACGGGGTCCGACCCCTTGGTGTATGATTTCCAGCATGAAAAAATATCTGACCATCGAAGACACCATAGGCTCGACGCCCTTGGTGCGCCTGCAGCGTATTCCCGGCGAGTTCGGCGAGCAGCGCGGCAATGTCATACTGGCCAAGCTCGAAGGCAATAACCCCGCGGGATCCGTGAAGGATCGCGCGGCCAGCTCGATGATCCGGCAGGCCGAGGCAAGGGGCGACATCAAGCCTGGCGATACCCTCATCGAGGCCACCAGCGGCAATACGGGCATCGCGCTGGCCATGACGGCAGCGGTCCGCGGCTACAAGATGATCCTCATCATGCCCGACAACCTGTCGGTGGAGCGCCGCGCGTCCATGACGGCCTACGGCGCGCAGTTGATCCTGACCCGCGCCGACCAGGGCGGCATGGAATACGCGCGCGATCTCGCACTGAAGATGCAGGCCGAAGGCAAGGGCAAGGTGCTGGACCAGTTCGCCAACGCCGACAACCCGCTCGCCCACGTCCAAGGCACCGGACCCGAGATCTGGGAACAGACCGACGGCGGCGTGACGCACTTCGTCAGCGCAATGGGGACCACGGGCACCATCATGGGCGTCGCATCCTACCTGCATTCCAGGAATCCATCAGTGCGCATCGTAGGTGCACAGCCGGCGGAAGGCTCCCAGATACCGGGCATACGCAAGTGGCCCGAGGAATATCAGCCCAAGATCTACCAACCCGAGAAAGTGGACGAGTTCGAGCTCATCTCGCAGACCGAGGCGGAACAAATGGCTCGCCGGATGGCGGCCGAGGAAGGCATTTTCGGCGGCATTTCATCGGCGGGCGCCCTGGTAGCGGCCATGCGCGTGGCCGCCCGGGTCGAGAACGCCACGATCGTCTTCATTGTCTGTGACCGCGGCGACCGCTACCTGTCGACAGGCGTTTTCAATTAGGGGCGCCGTAGCCCATCTTGCCGGCCAGCACTTGCGCCAGGTCGGCAACCGAACCGGCATAGAAATAGCTGCGGTTGTAATGCGTGATGGCAAAGAAATTGGGCGTGCCGAGCCGGTATTCGGCCTGGTTCCTGGGTTCGTCGATCAGGTCGACCACGCCGAGTTTGTGCTCCCGCCAATCGCCCGTCAGTGCCGTTTGCGCCCGGGGTATTTCATGTGCGCCCAGCGCCTCCAGCTGCTTCCAGTCATAAGTCGGATATAGCCCTCCCTTGACCAGTGTTCCGGCATTGGCGGGCAGCGCGACCGGCGCAAAGACCGGCAGGCCGGGCACCCAGCCATGCAGGCGCAGGAAGCGCGCCACCGACGCGATGGCATCATCGGGGCTGCCATGCAGATCGATGCGCCCATCCTTGTTTCCGTCGGCCGCATAGCGCATGAGGCTGCCCGGCATGAACTGAGGCAATCCCATGGCGCCTGCGAACGAACCGGTGACGGTCAGTGCATCGAGGCTGCCTGCATGGTCGAGCTGGATCAGGTCGGCTAGCTGATCCCGAAACAATTGGCTGCGCTCGGGGCGGCTGCTGTCGGGATAGCGGAACCCCAGCGTGGCCAGTGCGTCGAGCACACGGAAATTGCCGGTGTGCCGGCCGTAAATGGTTTCGACACCGATGATCGCAACGATGATGGACGCCGGGACACCATACTCCTTCGCGGTCTTGTCCAGTTGCGCGCGGTGCGCGGCCCAGAATTCCTGGCCGGCTTTGATGCGCACCGGTTCGACAAAGCGATTCTTGTAAGTGACCCAGCTGCGGCGTATGCGGGTCGTGGATGGCGCCATGAGCTTTGCCGCGGTCGCGTTGTATTGCGCTGCCTGCAGCAGGCTTTCGACGCGTTGCAGTGGCACGCCGCGGCGCGCGGAGACTTCTTCGGCGTAGGCCTGGATGTCCGGCTTCAAGCGGCCGTCAGCCAAGCGGAAGCCTTCCGCGCGAGGGATGGAGGAACCGGCCTGGATGGAGGTGGATTCCGCCGTCCGGGACATGTCGGTGGACGTACCGCCCGGCTGCGTGGCCGGGCTGGCGGCGATTTGTTGCGGCGGGGGCACGGCTGTCTGGGTCGAGGCGCAGCCGGCCAGGAACAGCGACAGCACGCCGGCTTGCAATATACGGGCAGGTTTGAACATAATCTTCCTTATGGAGACTCTATATATTACCCACCCGGAGTGCCGGCTGCATGAAATGGGAAGCTGGCACCCCGAGTGCCCCGCGCGGCTGGACGCCATCAACGACCGCCTGCTGGCCAGCGGGTTGATGGGCTATCTCCGCGAGCGCGAGGCCGTCCCCGCCCGGGATGAAGACATTCTGCGCGTTCATGGGGCCGGCTACCTGGAATACCTGCGGCGCAAAGCGCCTGACGACGGCTATTTCCCCATCGATGCCGACACCATCATGAACCCTCATACGCTATCCGCCGCCATGGCGGCGGCGGGCGCGGGGATCATGGCGGTGGACGCCGTCATGAACCAGGAATGCGCCAACGCATTCTGCGCGGTCCGCCCGCCGGGCCATCATGCGCGCCCGTCCCAGGCCATGGGCTTCTGTTTCTTCAACAATGTCGCCGTAGCGATGGCTCATGCGCTTGAAACGCATGGCCTGCATCGGGTGGCCGTCATCGACTTCGACGTGCATCACGGCAATGGAACCGAAGAAATGTTTGGCGGCGATTCCCGCGTATTGATGTGCAGTTTTTACCAACATCCTTTTTTTCCCAATCTCAGGCAGGACCCCCCTTCGGACAATATGGTGAACATACCGGTGGATGCCTACACGAAAGGCGATGCCTTGCGCATGCTGGTCAGCGACGTCTGGATGCCCCGGCTGCGGGCCTTCCGTCCCGAATTCATGTTTATCTCGGCGGGCTTCGACGCCCACCGCGAAGACGATATGGGGCAGCTCGGCATGGTCGAGCAAGACTATGCCTGGATCACCGATCAACTTGTCGAGCTGGCAGACGAAACAGCCCAGGGCAGGATTGTTAGCTTTCTTGAAGGAGGCTATTCGCTTTCTGCGTTGGGCAGGAGTGCTGCAGTGCACATAAAATCGCTCGCAAAGTTGTAGAATACAAAATTCTCATTTGCAATTTTCTTAAAAGTTCCTCAGGAGGAAGCTCGATGAAGGTCTTGGTGCCTGTCAAGCGTGTGGTTGATTACAACGTCAAGGTACGCGTTAAATCCGATCAAAGCGGCGTGGATATCGCCAACGTGAAAATGTCGATGAACCCGTTCGACGAGATCGCGGTTGAAGAAGCGACCCGCCTGAAGGAGAAAGGCGTGGCCACCGAAGTGGTCGCAGTCAGTTGCGGCGTTGCACAATGCCAGGAAACCCTGCGTACCGCCATGGCCATCGGCGCGGATCGCGGTGCCCTGATCCAGACCGACGCCGAGCTTCAGCCCCTGGCGGTGGCCAAGCTGCTGAAGGCGCTGGTCGACAAGGAACAGCCTCAGTTGGTCATTCTGGGCAAGCAGGCCATCGATGATGACGCCAACCAGACCGGCCAGATGCTCGCCGCTCTGCTGGACTGGCCGCAAGCCACGTTCGCCAGCAAAGTCGAGGTCAATGGCGATTCCGTATCGGTCACCCGCGAGGTCGACGGCGGTCTGGAAACGGTTGCACTGAAGTTGCCCGCCATCGTCACCACCGACCTGCGCTTGAACGAGCCGCGCTACGTCACGCTGCCCAATATCATGAAAGCCAAGAAGAAGACACTCGACGTGGTCACGCCGGAAGACCTGGGCGTCGATGTCGCACCACGCTTGAAGACGCTCAAGGTTTCCGAACCGCCGGCGCGTTCGGCCGGCATCATGGTGCCCGACGTCGCGACATTGGTGGACAAACTGAAGAACGAAGCAAAGGTGGTTTAAATGACGATTCTTGTTATTGCTGAACACGACAATGCCCAACTGAAGGGCGCAACGCTCAATACCATTGCTGCGGCGGCCAAGCTGGGCGGCGATATCCATGTCCTGGTTGCCGGCAGTGGCGCGAAGGCGGCGGCAGACCAGGCTGCGCAGGCGGCCGGCGTCGGCAAGGTGCTGCTGGCTGATGGTCCCTCGCTGGCCGAGGGCCTTGCCGAGAACGTGGCTGCCCAGGTACTGGCCATCGCCGGCAATTACAGCCATATCCTGTTCCCCGCGACCGCGGCGGGCAAGAACGTGGCGCCCCGGGTTGCCGCCAAGCTCGACGTCGCGCAGATCTCCGACATCCTGTCGGTCGAGTCGGCCGATACCTTCACACGCCCCATCTACGCCGGCAACGCAATTGCGACGGTGCAGTCCTCCGACACAGTCAAGATCATCACGGTGCGCACCACGGCTTTTGATCCCGTGGCAGCACAAGGCGGCAGCGCCGCGGTCGAAACCGTGGATGCCGTGGCCGATTCCGGCAAGTCGTCCTTCGTGGGCCGCGAAGTCGCCAAGAGCGACCGTCCCGAGCTGGCCGGCGCCACGGTCGTGGTGTCCGGCGGCCGCGGTCTGGGCAGCGCCGAGAACTTCAAGATTCTCGATCCGCTGGCCGACAAGCTGGGTGCGGCGCTGGGCGCATCGCGCGCGGCTGTCGACGCCGGTTATGCACCCAACGATTGGCAGGTCGGCCAGACCGGCAAGATCGTTGCGCCGCAACTGTACGTTGCCGTGGGCATCTCGGGTGCGATCCAGCACCTGGCAGGCATGAAGGACTCCAAGGTGATCGTCGCGATCAACAAGGATGCCGAAGCGCCCATCTTCGGCGTGGCCGATTACGGCCTTGTGGCAGACCTGTTCCAGGCCGTGCCCGAGCTGGTCGAAACCCTCTGATCATCGACCGCTTCCTGAAAAGCCTGTAGACCGTCGTTTACAGGCTTTTTTTACAAAGGGCTCGTGGCTGCGGCCGGAGTTCCTCGTTACGTACATGCCGGACGGCTTTGGCATACTGGAGACTGTATGAGCTATCGAGCACCTCTCAAGGATATTCGCTTTGCAATGAAGGAGCTGGCGGACCTGAAGGGCGTTCTGGCCCTGCCGGGCTACGAGGAAGTGTCCGAAGACCTGATCGACGCCGTGCTCGACGAGAATGCGCGATTCGTCGAACAGGAAATCGCTCCGCTGAATCGGGACGGCGATATCACGGGCGCCAAATGGTCCGACGGCGGCGTGACCACTTCGCCAGGCTTCAAGAAGGCATTCCAGGAATTCGCGCAAGGCGGCTGGCAAGGGCTGCTGCATCACCCCGAACAGGGCGGGCAGGGCCTGCCCAAGCTCGTGGGCGCGCCGGCCAGCGAAAATATCAATTCCGCCAGCCTGGCGTTTTCGCTCTGTCCGCTCCTGACGGACGGCGTGATCGAAGCGCTTACCGCAGTGGGCAGCCGGGCTCAGCAGGATCTATACATTCCGGCCCTGATCGAAGGTCGCTGGACGGGCACCATGAACCTGACCGAGCCCCAGGCGGGTTCCGACCTTGCTCAGGTCGCCACCCGCGCGGTCAAGCAGGACGACAGCAGCTACCGGCTGTTCGGCCAGAAAATCTTCATAACCTACGGTGAGCACGATATGGCCGATAACATCGTGCATCTCGTCCTGGCGCGCACGCCCGACGCACCCAAGGGCGTCAAGGGGATTTCGCTGTTCATCGTTCCGAAGTTCCTGGTCAATGACAACGGCGAACTGGGCGCCCGCAACGACGTCTGGTGCGCATCGCTCGAGCACAAGCTCGGCATACATGGCAGCCCCACAGCCGTGCTGCTCTATGGGTCCGGCAAAGGCGAAGTAGGCGAGGGCGCCGTGGCTCAGCTCGTGGGTGAAGAAAACCGCGGCTTGGAATACATGTTCATCATGATGAATGCGGCGCGTTACGCAGTTGGCATTCAAGGCATTGCTGTCTCCGAGCGGGCCTTGCAACTGGCGACGGCCTATGCCCACGAGCGGCTGCAGGGCCAGGCGCTAGAGGGTTCATCGGGTCCAGTGTCCATCGTCAATCATCCGGACGTCCAGCGCATGCTGCTGACCATGAAGTCACTGACTGAGGGTGCGCGGGCGCTCGCCTACGTGGCCGCATCCTTCTGCGATAAATCCCGGCACGAGCCCGACGCCGAGGCGCGCGCGCATTACAAATCGCTATACGAATACCTGGTTCCGGTCGTGAAGGGATTCTCCACCGAGATGTCGGTCGAGGTTGCATCCTTGGGCATACAGGTTCATGGCGGAATGGGCTATATCGAGGAAACCGGCGCCGCGCAGCACTACCGCGACGCCCGCATCCTGCCCATCTACGAAGGCACGACGGCCATACAGGCCAATGACTTCGTCGGCCGCAAGGTATTGCGGGATGGCGGTGCGGTGGCTGCCGCGCTGTCCAAAGAAATGCGCTCGACGGTGCAGGCACTCCGATCTGCTGCGGATGCCGACGCGCAGGGCGCCGAAGCGCTGGTGTTGGTGGCGCGGCGCCTTGAAGCCGCCGTGGAAGCCTACGAGCGCGCCACCTCATTTATCCTGAAGCAGGCTGGAGAATCCCCCCGCGCGGTATTCATGGGCAGCGTCCCTTACCTGATGCTGGCAGGCGTGGTGCACGCCGGCTGGCAGATGGGCAGGGCCGCTCTGGCTTGCCGAGAGCACGCGCGTGCGGGCGATAGCGACGATTTCTATGTGGCTAAATTGGCCACCTGCGTATTCTATGCGGCCCACGTCCTGCCAAGAAGCCAGGCGCACTGCGATGCGGTGCTCGAGGGCGAGCTCGCCAGCCGCTACGCCGCCCTGGCGGTGAGATCATAAGTAAATAACTACCGCCTATTTCCTTTGACTTGTTCATGCTGTCAAAATATATTGACTGTGCATCCCGCAGATCCATTTCTTTGATGAGAGAGCTGACATGACAACTTTGCGCCTGGGCGACACCGCCCCTGATTTCGAGCAGGATTCTTCAATTGGCCGTATTCGCTTCCATGAATACCTGGGAGACGGCTGGGGCGTGCTGTTTTCGCACCCGGCCGACTTCACCCCTGTTTGCACGACCGAGCTGGGCTATACCGCCATCGTGGCGGGCGAGTTCGCCAAGCGTAATGCGAAAGTCATCGCAGTGTCGGTCGATGACGCCGAGTCCCATCGGAAATGGATCGAGGACATCAACGATACGCAGAATACCAAGGTGGAGTTCCCCATCCTGGCGGATGAAGACCGCAAGGTCTCGACGCTGTATGACATGATCCATCCCAATGCCAGCACAACGGCGACCGTGCGTTCGGTTTTCCTGATCGACCCGGCCAAGAAAGTGCGCCTGATCATTACCTATCCCGCCAGCACCGGCCGCAATTTCAACGAGATCCTGCGGGTGCTGGATTCCCTGCAACTGACGGACAGCCACAGCGTGGCAACGCCGGTCAACTGGGAAGACGGCGACGACGTCATCATTGTCCCCTCCCTGCAGGACGAAGCGGTCCTGAAGGAAAAATTCCCGAAGGGTTATACCGTCGTGCGCCCGTACTTGCGTGTCACGCCGCAGCCCAACAAGTGATACGGGGGGTCAGGCCCTATAGGGTCTGACCCCAAACCACTAAGGGGTCAGACCCCGTGCGGGGGTATGACCCCTTGCCCGCCTAACCCGCTACGGTCTTGGTAGCGGGTTTTTTTTGCCCATTATTCAAGCTTGCGTCTGCAAGCTGTGGTTTTTTTCGCATCCCTGAAATCAAGGCTTGCCAAAATAACTGTTTTTTCATACAGTATCGCTCATGAATAGCTGTATTTATAAACAGTGGTTTCGGTGCAGCGCTCGCGCACTGGCCAGCTTGAATGAGGCAAACAATGAAAACCCATCGTGTCAATAATGCTCCTTCCAAATGGCCTTTTCCCGCCAAGCCCGTCAAGCGTGGCAAGGGTCGGCTAAGCAGGGGGGCCATGCTGGTCGATGTCTGCCTGGTTGCCGTCTGGGGGGCAAGTATTCCCGGGCTCATGTGGCTGGGTGCTGCCAGCGGCTTTTAAAACGCCGTAGTTCCCTGTATAATGGCAGGCTTTGCAACTCATCCTCTGACGGGTTTTATAACTGGTTTTATAACTACCGCTTGCGGTTTGCCTTATTGGCTAGCTGGCTTGGGTAGGGTCAAGTGGTTGAAATAGCTGGGTTGAAACAGCTGGTATTTGACGCAACATGGCAAAAACAGGCCCGCATCAAGATGACCTCTGGAGTGTTCACCGTGAACCTTATCGAACTTCTTGAACAAGAAGAAATTGCCCGCCTTACCGGCGGCGAAGCCAAACCCGAGTTTGGCCCTGGCGACACCGTCGTCGTCAATGTAAACGTGGTCGAAGGCGCCCGCAAGCGTGTTCAGGCATACGAAGGCGTGGTTATTGCCAGGCGCAATCGCGGCTTGAATTCTTCCTTCATCGTCCGCAAGATTTCTTCCGGCGAAGCCGTGGAACGTACATTCCAATTGTATTCTCCGCAAATCGCAAGCATCGAAGTCAAGCGCCGTGGCGATGTCCGCCGTGCTAAACTGTACTATCTGCGTAGCCGTTCGGGTAAGTCCGCTCGCATCAAGGAAAAGCTGGTTCGCAAATCGGCAGCCAAGAAGGCGGCAGAATAACCCCTGCTGGCTCTGGTCCAGAATCCACAAAGGCACCCCGGCGGGTGCCTTTGTGTTTTAGGAACTATGTCGCAAAACCCATCATCCCCCAGAAGCAGGCGCATCATCGCCACCCCTGTTTTTGATCCTCTGCTTCAGCCCGTCGTGCCCAGCAAGCCGCTTCAAGTCCTGCGCGGCGCCAGCATGCAGCTGGACTTCATCCAGTCCGCTTTTCAGCGATCCTTTCCGTGGCAGGTCGAGCCGCTATTCAAGCTTTCGTTCGACACCGATCCTCTGCAGAATCAGGATGCCATCCCGGCTGCGGTATTCTTTCCGCTGGTTCAACGGCCGTCCGGCCTGCATGTCCTGTTCACGCGCCGTGCCTCGCACCTGTATGACCACGCAGGCCAGATCTGTTTTCCCGGCGGGCGCATCGAAGACACGGATCGCGATGAAGTCGCCGCCGCGTTGCGCGAAACCCGGGAAGAGATCGGGGTGGAGCCCGAGTTCATACAGCTCATAGGCAAGCAGCCGGAATATCTGACCTCGTCGCGCTTCATCATGAAACCGGTCGTGGGATTGATACGGCCCGGGTTCAGGGTCACGCCGGATGTCAGCGAGGTCGCCGAAGTATTCGAGGTGCCGTTGTCGGTCTTGATGGATCCGCGCCTGCATCGCCTGCACCAGGCGCAACTGCCCGATGGCAGCCAGCGCCTGTATTTTTCCATCACGTGGCAGTCTTATTTCATCTGGGGCGCCACCGCTGCGTTGATACGCAACTTCTATCATTTCCTTTCTGCGGCGCAGAAACAGTAGACGAGGGAAGGGGGTCAGACCCCGAATGGGGTCTGACCCCGGGCTTGTCGCGCTGGTCATTGTGCCTGAGGGGTCAGACCCCGTACGGGCCTGACCCCAACCCTCGTCGAAATCGCCCCAAGGGGTCAGACCCCGTACGGGGTCTGACCCCAAGTCAATACCGTCCTTGCGCTTCGTTTTCGGCCAGGATGCGCTTGTAAAGCTCATGCCGTTCCGGGGGGATGGAGCCCTGTTCCAGCGCTGCCAGCACGCCGCAACCCGGTTCATGCCTATGTGTGCAGTTATAGAACCGGCAGTGCGCGATACCCTGCTGGAATTCGGGGAAGCCGCGTTCGATGTCGCTGGGGCTAAGATGATACAGGCCGAACGCCTGGAAGCCGGGCGAATCTATCAGGTCGCCGAAGCCGTCGGGCAGATGGTAGAGGCGGGTGGTGGTGGTGGTGTGCTTGCCCGTTCCAAGTGCCAGGGAGTGCTCCTGCGTGTGGGCGCGTGCGTCGGGGATGAGTGCGTTCAGTATGGTCGATTTGCCCATGCCGCTTTGCCCCAGCAACAGGCTGCATTTGCCTTTCAGGATGGGGAGCAGGGCATTCCGCACGGCGTCTTCGGCCAGAGCGCTGATTTCGATGGTGCGAACGCCGGCGCCGGCAAGGCTGGCCAGCTTGGCGCGCGCCCGGGGCAGGCTGTCTTGCAGGTCTGTCTTGTTCAGGACGATGACTGGTTCGATGCCGGCGGTCCGGGCGGCGATCAAGGCGCGCCCCAGGAGGTCGTCGGAAAACACCGGCTCGGGCGCCACGACGATCAGCAATTGATCGACGTTCGCGGCGAACTGCTTGCTGCGCATGTCGTCGGAGCGATAGAGCAGGTTGCGCCGTTCGAGTATCTGGTCGATGGATCCTTCATCCGCTGCCTGAGGACCCACGACGACGTGGTCGCCGACGGTGGCACCGGCCTTCTTCCCGCGTGGAAAGCATTTGCGCACGCTGCCATCGGCGAATTCCACCGTGTAATGGCGCCCATGTGCCGCAATGATGCGGCCTCGCAAGCCTGCGGCTTTATCCATGCTTGAGTTTCTGTATGCGGATCACGGCGGGTGGGTGGCTGTCGTAATAGGCGGAGTGTATCGGATCGGGCGTCAAAGTGGCGGCATTGTCGTCATAAAGCTTCACCAGCGCCGAAACGAGCCGCTCGGGCGGGCATTGTTCCGCGGCATAGCGGTCCGCCTGGAATTCGTCGCGCCTGGAAAGCCAGCTGGCAAGAGGTGTTGCCCAGAACGTGAAGACCGGCACAGCCAGGAAGAGCAGGATCAAGGCCAGCGCGTCGTTGGGGCGCCCCAGTTGCGGCAGCACGCCCAAACCGACGTAGAACCAGGTCTGTGTCGACAGCCAGCCCAGGAGCAGCAAGAAGACCAGGGCGACGGCGAAACTGACCACCATGCGCTTGATGATGTGCTTGTGGCTGAAATGGCCGAGCTCATGCGCCAGCACTGCCTCGATCTCGTCGACATTCAGTCGTGACAGCAGCGTGTCGAAGAAGACGATGCGGCGCGCATTGCCGAAACCAGTGAAGTAGGCGTTGCCGTGCGCTGAACGCCTGGAGCCATCCATGACGAACAAGCCACTCAGCGAGAAGCCACAGCGTTTGGCCAGGCTTTGTATGCGTTCGGCCATCTCGGGATTATCCAGTGGCGTGAATTTATTGAAAAGCGGCGCGATGACGGTGGGAAACAGCCAGAGAATCAAGAAATTGAATCCCACCCAAAGACCCCACGCCCACCAGACCCAATTGGCGCCCGCATTGCCCATGAACCAGATCACGCCGGCGGCCAGCGGCGTGCCCAGCAGCAGGGAAAGCGCCAGTGTCTTCAGGTTGTCCTGTATGAACAAGCGGGGACTGATGCGATTGAAGCCGAAACGGGCTTCGAGCTTGAATTTGCGCCAGGCTGAAAAAGGCAGGCCGATCAGGCCCATGATGGCAAGCACGGCCCCCAGCAGCATCAGCTGGCGCAGCATCTCGTTGTCGAGCAGGACGCCCAGGTGATGGTCCAAGAACTGCAGCCCGCCCAGAAGGGTGAAACCGACGAGGACGGCGGCTTCGGTAATCCGCTCCACCATGGAGAACTGCATCTTTGCTATGGTGTAGTCGGCGGCGCGCTGATGGCTGTGCAGTCCGATGCGGTCCGAGAATTCCGGCGGGACTCGATCGCGATGCGTTTGCACATGCCGGATCTGGCGTGAGGCGAGCCAGAGTCCGATCAGGACGTCTGCAAGCAGGAAGGAGACGAACAACAATGTAAACATGGCGAGCCGGTGTGTGCGAAAATCTCTGTTTTAAGGAAGGATTATATGGCGGCGAATGATCAGCGTCTGGTGTGGCTCGATATGGAGATGACGGGCCTGGACCCCGAAAAAGAGCGGATTATCGAAGTGGCCGTGGTGATCACCGAGGCCGATCTGAGCTTTGTGGCCGAAGGGCCGGTATTGGTCATACACCAAAGCAATGAGCTTCTTGACGCCATGGACAACTGGAACAAGTCCACGCATGGCAAGAGTGGCCTGATCGACAAGGTCAAGGCGTCCACCCTGACCGAGGCGCAGGCCGAGGAACAATTGCTGGCCTTTCTTTCCCAGCATGTTTCACCGGGGAAGTCGCCGATGTGCGGCAATACCATCGGCCAGGATCGCCGCTTCATGGTGAAGTACATGCCCAGGCTCGAGGCCTTCTTTCATTACCGCAACCTGGATGTCAGCACGCTCAAGGAGCTTTCCCTGCGCTGGAAGCCTGAAGTCTATCGCAGCTTCGTCAAGAAAAGCCGACACGAAGCGCTGGCCGACATCTATGAGTCCATTGAAGAGCTCAAGCATTATCGCGAGCATTTCATCAAGCTGTAACCCCGGCCTAAGCCGGCCTGATATCGGCCGCCCGCCGCGTCAGGCCACCGCCTGGCGCGCGCCTTGCTTTTCGCGGCCTCCGAAGCGGTCGTACACATAGGATTTCAGCGGCTGAAAACGCGCGGGATCCCGTTCCAGTATCTCGCACAGGTGTTCCTCGGCGGCATCGAATACCGCCCAGTACAACTGGCCGCACAGCTCGCGCGCGGCATGGCCCGGCCAATCGCCGGGCAGCATCTGCAGGGGCAGTTGCGGGTCGTGCAGTACGATCCTGCGCCAGGCATGCAGGGCGATGGCGCGGATGGCGAATGCCTGCATGGGCCTCATCTGCGGACCTATGAATTCAAGCAGCGGACCATAGGATTCCAGGAAAGCCCGGTATTGCCGATCGACTCCCTCGATATCCCAGCACTGTGACACCAGTTCGCTGATCTGCAGGCCTTCGCCTTCGTTCATTTCATGGGCGCTCATGACCAGGGCGTGGCGCGCGAGCTTGAGTTTGCCCAGTATCTTCAAGGCTGCGCTTTTCTGATTGCGCGGAATGGCGAAGATGCCGGGCGCGATGGCGCCGAATCCGGCCCATACCAATTCATGGCGGAGCTCTCCGCGCTTGCCCAGGCTGCTGTTGCCGAAGCGGGGCAGGATGACGAGCGTCCAGTCGCCGTCCCAGAGCAAGGGTGATCCGGTATAGATGCGGCTGGAGGCCTGCCGTGTCAGTTCCAGTCCTTGTTCGCTCAGGCGGTACAGGCTGCGCCGACCGTGGCGTTCGGATTGCAGCCAGTCTTGCGCCACAAGACGGAAGACGCTGGTTCGCAGCAGGCGTTCATTGATGCCCAGCGGTGTGACCAGGTCGATCAGATCGCTCAGCCAGATGCTTCCGCCGTGAGGCTCGATGGCGTCGCCCAGCAGTGTCACGCAAAGTGATTTCGCGCGAGGCGGGTCGTGTTCCAGCAGCGAATGGATCAGGCGTTGCAATACAGGACTGGCGTCGGTCATGGTGTGGAGGTGTCTTGGAAACAGGTCTATTTGATACTATAATTTGATTGACATCAATATTTTTGTATTAAATAATAAAAAAGAATCGAATAAGCAGGCTAACACGTATAGGAGACGCCTCATGTATGCCCAACTAGTGGAAACCGGGGTCAAGAGCGTGCGTTCCGTCGATCAGCTGTCGGGTCAGGAGCAGTCGTTCCAGCAGCGCATCGACGAAGGTGTCCGCATCGAGCCCAAGGACTGGATGCCGGAAGCATATCGCAAGACGCTCGTCCGGCAGATATCGCAGCATGCGCACTCGGAGATCGTAGGCATGCTGCCGGAGGGCAATTGGATCACGCGCGCGCCGACGCTCAAGCGCAAGGCCATCCTCCTGGCCAAGGTGCAAGACGAAGCAGGGCACGGCCTTTACCTGTACAGTGCGGCCGAAACGCTGGGTGTTTCGCGCGATGACCTGATCGACGACCTGCACTCCGGCAAGGCCAAATACTCCAGCATCTTCAATTACCCCACGCTGACCTGGGCCGACATCGGCATGATAGGCTGGCTGGTCGACGGCTCGGCCATCATCAACCAGATTCCGCTGTGCCGATGTTCCTACGGCCCGTACGCGCGGGCCATGGTGCGGGTCTGCAAGGAAGAATCCTTCCATCAGCGGCAAGGCTACGACCTGCTTATCGAGATGTGCCTGCGCGGTACGCCCGAGCAAAAGGAAATGTGCCAGGATGCCCTGAACCGCTGGTGGTGGCCGGCGCTCATGATGTTCGGTCCATCCGACGCCGACTCCCCGAACAGCGCGCAGTCCATGCAATGGCGCATCAAGCTGTTTTCCAACGACGAACTGCGCCAGAAAATGGTCGACCAGACGGTGCCTCAGGCCGAATACCTTGGCCTGAAGGTTCCCGATCCAGACCTCAAGTGGAACGAGGAAACCGGCCACTACGAGTTCGGCGAGATCGACTGGAGCGAGTTCTACGCGGTCATCAAGGGCAATGGCCAGTGCAATCGCGAAAGACTCAAGACACGCGTTCGTGCACACGAGGAAGGCGCATGGGTGCGCGAAGCTTTTTCCGCCTATGCCGACAAGCAGGATCGCAAGAAAGCGGTGGCCTGAGCCGCCGTACTGTTCCCATGCACGGCACGCCGCGCCGCGGCGGCCTTGCCAGACCAGACAGAGTGCCCATGGCAGCGGCACGGAGGATGAAAACATGAGTCAGAACGGATGGCCTCTCTGGGAGGTCTTCATACGCAGCCAGCATGGCCTGGCCCACAAGCATGTGGGCAGCGTGCACGCATCGGATGCCGAAATGGCGATCAACAACGCGCGCGATGTCTATACACGGCGCAACGAGGGCCTGAGCATCTGGGTGGTCAAGGCGGCCGACATCACGGCCAGCTCGCCCGGCGACAAAGAGCCGCTGTTCGAGCCCGCCGACAGCAAGGTCTACCGGCATCCCACGTTTTTTCCGATGCCCGACGAAATCAAGATGTAGGAGGCACTGTGGACCAAGCATTGTTTCAGTATCTGCTGCGCCTGGGCGATACCACGCTGATACTTTCCCATCGCCTGTCCGAATGGACCGGCCATGGACCCGCCCTCGAAGAAGAAATGGCAACGGCCAACGTGGCGCTCGACCTGCTGGGCCAGGCCCGCATGTGGCTGACGCTGGCGGGCGAGGTCGAAGAAAAAGGCCGCAGCGAAGACCAGCTCGCCTATCTGCGGGACGCTCCCCAGTACCGGAATTACCTGCTCGTGGAGCGTGAAAACGGCCATTATGGCGACACCATGGCGCGCCAGTTCCTGTTCGATGTTTGGCACTACTTCCTGCTTCGCGAGCTTTCCGCGTCGCAGGACGAGCGCGTCGCCGCCATTGCCGCCAAGTCGCTCAAGGAGGTGACCTATCACGTGCGCCGTTCGTCGGACGTCCTGGTGCGCCTGGGCGACGGCACCGAAGAAAGCCGCGCCCGCATGCAAGAAGCTCTGGACGACGCATGGCGCTATGTCGGCGAGCTTTTCCATGACGATGACGTCATTGCCGGTCTGGCCGACCGCGGCATCGTTCCGCTGCACTCGTCTTTGTGGCCCGCCTGGGAAGCGCACGCGAGTGCAGTGATCCGCGAAGCCACGCTGAATCTGCCCGCAAGGGACGAGGCCGAACACCCCGCGCACCGGGGCGGCATCGTCGGGCGCCACACCGAGGCGCTGGGCTATATCCTGGCCGAGATGCAGCATCTGCAGCGGGCTTATCCGGGAGCATCGTGGTGATTACCGCCGCCCGGCCTTCCGTCGAACAGGTCATGCAATGGCTGTCCGCAGTCGCCGACCCCGAGATCCCGGTGCTGTCGATCGCCGACCTGGGACTCATACGGGATATCGAGTGGGAAGGCGAAACCTGCGTCGTCACGATCACGCCCACCTACTCCGGCTGTCCGGCCATGCGCGAAATCTCCGACGGCATCGTGGCCGCTCTGAAGGCGCAAGGACTGGACCAGTTGCGAGTGGACACCCGGCTTTCTCCGGCCTGGACCACCGACTGGATGACCGAAAAAGGCCGGGACGCGCTGAAAGGCTACGGCATTGCTCCGCCCGCGGAAAAAGCCATCGACATATCCGGAATCACGCGGCGCAATACACAGGTGGTGGTCCCCTGTCCGCAATGCGGATCCCGGGATACGCGCCTGGTCAGCCACTTCGGATCGACCTCCTGCAAGGCGCTGTATCGCTGCAGTCACTGCGGCGAGCCTTTCGACTATTTCAAGGCGCATTAGCGTCAACAGGCTCTCTCATGAATCAATTCTATTCATTGAAAGTCGCGTCCGTCGCCAAGAACACGCGCGACGCCGTGGTGGTGACGTTCGATGTCCCATCGGACCTGAATGACCGGTTTTCGTTCCGACCGGGGCAGTACCTGACTTTGCGTGCGAACATCGATGGCGAAGAGTTGCGGCGCTCATATTCGATCTGTGCATCGCCCAGCGACCGGCAATTGCGGGTCGCCATCAAGCGCCTGAACGACGGCGCATTTTCGTCATGGGCGAACCAGCACCTGGCGGCCGGACAATCCATCGAAGTGATGCCGCCCGACGGCCACTTCACCGTGGAGTTCGACCCCGCCAATGCGCGCCGCTACGTGGCGTTTGCGGTGGGCAGCGGCATTACGCCCATACTGTCGCTGGTCAAGACGGCGCTGAGCACGGAGCCCGCCAGCAGTTTCACCCTGTTCTTCGGCAATCGCGCGTCGTCCGCCGTCCTGTTCCGGGAAGAGATCGAAGACCTGAAAAACCAGTACATGGACCGATTCTCGCTGGTTTACATCATGAGCCGCGAGCATCAGGACATCGATCTGTTCAATGGGCGCCTCGACGGCGCCAAGGTGGAGCAGCTGCTGGGCAAATGGATGGATCCGTCCACCATCGATTACGCTTTCGTCTGCGGTCCGCAGGACATGACCGAATCCGTGATCGAGTCGCTGCAGGGCAAGGGCCTCGAGAAGTCACAGATCAAGTTCGAGCTGTTCGGGTCCCCCAAGGGCCCGCGCGCCTTGCGCACGGGCAAAGAGGCCCGCAAGGCGCCAGGCAACGAACTATGCGAGCTGACGGTCATCCAGGACGGCTTCACCCGGACACTCACCATAGAAAAAAACAAGGACAGCGTCCTGGATTCCGCCTTGGCTCAAGGCGTGGAATTGCCTTATTCTTGCAAGGGCGGCGTATGTTCCACCTGCCGTTGCAAGGTCACCGAGGGCGAGGTCGACATGGACGCCAATTTTGCGCTGGAAGACTATGAAGTCCAGCGCGGTTTCATACTCAGCTGTCAAAGCTTTCCGGTCAGCGACAAGGTCGTCATCGACTTCGACCAGGAAACCTGACCGCTCATACGCGCCGTCCCGCGGCACACAGACGAATATTCCGACCGTTCCCTCACGCCGGAACGGCTCAGTAATGAACAACAAGGAGCAAGCAGTGTCAGTCGACTATTTCAACGCCCATCAGGAAGTTCTCGAAAAAGCGGTGGCCGCCGCCGCCGATCGGGGTTACTGGAGCCCCTTTTCCGAGTCCCCCAGCCCTCGCGCCTACGGGGAGTCGGCCAACGAGCTTGGCCTCGCCGCATTTGAAGCATACAAAGGCAAGGACTTCCCGCTGGAGCAGGACGGAGAAGCCGGCAAGGTGTCCGGCGAAGTCTCGCCCTTCGGTCCCGAGCTGGGCATCCGCTATCCGCAAGTACCCGCCGACACGCTGATCCTGCAGTCGCAGGCCGCCCTGGAAAACTGGCGTGAGGCGGGCCCGCGCGCCTGGGTGGGCGTTGCGCTGGAAATTCTGCAGCGCCTCAATCGGCACAGCTTCGAAATCGCCTACGCGGTGCAGCACACCACGGGGCAAGGCTTCATGATGGCTTTCCAGGCGGGTGGGCCGCATGCCCAGGATCGCGGCCTGGAGGCCGTGGCCTATGCCTGGCAGGAAATGTCGCGCATCCCGGACCAGGCCGGCTGGGAGAAACCGCAGGGCAAGCACGACCCCATCAAGATGCAGAAGCGGTTCACCGTGGTGCCGCGCGGCATCGGCCTGGTGATCGGCTGCTCGACCTTTCCCACCTGGAACGGCTATCCCGGCCTTTTCGCCAGCCTGGCTACCGGCAACACCGTCATCGTCAAGCCGCATCCCGGCGCCATCCTGCCGCTGGCCATCACAGTCAAGATCGCGCGCGAAGTCCTGGCCGATGCGGGGTTCGACCCCAATGTCGTCCTGCTGGCGGCACATGCGCCCGGCGACGACACCGCGCAGTCGCTGGCCTTGAATCCCGCCGTGAAGCTCATCGATTTCACCGGCAGCAGCGCCAACGGCAATTGGCTGGAGGACAATGCGCGACAGGCCCAGGTTTATACGGAAAAAGCCGGCGTCAATCAGGTCATCATCGATTCGGTCGACGATTTCAAGAGCGTCGCGCGCAACCTGGCATTCTCGTTCTCACTGTACTCCGGGCAGATGTGTACCGCGCCCCAGAATGTCTACGTGCCGCGCGACGGGATCAAGACGGCGGAAGGACACATGAGTTTCGACGAGGTGGCCCAGGGCCTGGCCCAGGCCGTGGAAAAGCTGGTGTCGGACCCTGCGCGCGCGGTGGAGATCACCGGCGCCATTCAGAACGCGGGAGTCGCCCAGCGCATAGAAGAGGCGCGCGGACTCGGATTGACCGTGCTGTGCGACAGCCGCAAGCTCGAGCATCCGCAGTTTCCCGAAGCCAATGCGGTGACCCCGCTGCTGCTCAAGGCGGAAGCCGGCAGTGCCGAGATCCAGCGCGAATGGTTCGGGCCCATCGCCTTCGTGGTGGCCACCGACTCCACCGCGCACAGCATCGAGCTTGCCCGGCAGACGGTAATCCAGCACGGCGCCTTGTCGCTCTCGGCATACACTACCGATACCGCCGTGGCGCAAAAAATCCAGAAGGCGGCGGAGCGGGCGGGTGTGTCCGTTTCGCTGAACTTGACGGGCGGGGTATTCGTGAATCAGACCGCCGCATTCAGCGATTTTCACGGCACCGGGGCCAACCCCGCCGCGAACGCCGCCCTGTCGGATTCCGCCTTCGTCGCGAACCGTTTTCGCGTCGTACAGACACGGTGGCACGCTTAAGAAAAACTCTATCGCAGGACATTAAATGAATTACGAAAATATCGAGTTCCAAGTTGCCGACGGTGTCGCCCGCATTACCCTGAACCGGCCCGACAAGCTCAACAGCTTCACAGCCGCCATGCATGGCGAATTGGCGAACGCCCTCGGCGCGGTGGAATCCGGCGGCGCGCGCGTCCTAGTGCTCACCGGCAACGGCCGCGGCTTTTGCGCCGGGCAAGACCTGTCGGAGCGCCGCATGAGCGCAGGCTCGGAACGCGTGGACCTGGGCGAGACGATCGATAAATTCTACGCGCCGCTGGTGCGCCGCCTGCGGTCATTGCCGCTGCCCGTCGTCGTCGGCGTCAATGGCGTGGCGGCGGGGGCCGGCGCCAATCTTGCGCTGGCCGGCGACATCGTCATCGCGAAGCAGTCGGCCAGCTTCATCCAGCCATTCTGCCGCCTGGGCCTGCTGCCGGACACCGGCGGCACCTATGCGCTGCCCAGGCTGGTGGGCCAGGCGCGGGCCATGGGCCTGTCGCTGCTGGGCGACAAGCTCAGCGCGGACAAGGCGGCCCAATGGGGCCTGATCTGGGAAAGCGTGCCCGACGAAGAGTTCGAGGCTAGGCTGGACACACTGGCCAGGCATTTCGCCTCGGCGCCGACCAAAGGGCTGGCCTATACCAAGCGCGCCCTCAATCAAAGTCTGGGCAACACGCTCGATCAGCAGCTGGACCTGGAGCGCGACCTGATGCGTGAACTGGGAGCCAGCGAAGACTATGCCGAAGGCGTGGCGGCCTTCCTGGCCAAACGTGAACCCGTCTTCAAGGGGAAATGATGGCCGGCCAATCTTCAAGCGCGGCGGTGGCCGCGCCCGATCTTCCGGAGAATCCGCAGGAACTGGCCGAACTGACCGCCAAAGTCATGTTCGACAACGACCCGGCGTCGCAGGCGCTGGGGCTTGCCATCGAGCATGTGGCGCCGGGCGAGGCGCGCATGTCCATGACGGTGCGTCGCGACATGCTCAACGGCCATCAGACCTGCCACGGCGGCTTCATCTTCGCCCTGGCCGACAGCACCTTCGCATTCGCCTGCAATTCCCGCAATGCCGCGACCGTGGCCTCGGGCTGCACCATCGATTATCTTGCGCCCGGCTACGAGGGCGATATCCTGACGGCGGATGCCAAAGAATATTCCCTGGCGGGACGCACCGGCGTCTACGATGTGCAGGTCACCAATCAGGACGGCAAGCGCATTGCGATTTTCCGAGGACGCTCATACCGGATCAAGGGGCAGGTCGTCGGCGACTAGGAAACCGGGGGCAAGCCGGGGGTCAGCCGGGGGTCAGGGGGTCAGACCCCGTACGGGGTCTGACCCCAGACAAAAAGCGATATTCAAACTGAAATCAAAGGTAGGAGCAAAACATGTCCGAGTCGACAAAATCGAAAGGCGGACGCGATGCCATAGAGCACGCGAGCCAGGATGAACTGAAGAGCCTGCAGCTGGAGCGCCTGAAGTGGTCGCTCAGGCACGCGTACGATAACGTGCCGCATTACCGGAAGTCGTTCGATGCCGCCGGCGTGCATCCGGATGACCTCAAGACGCTTTCCGATCTGAAGCGCTTTCCGTTCACCGCCAAACAAGACCTTCGGGATAACTACCCCTTCAACATGTTCGCTGTACCGCGCGAGCAAGTGGTTCGCATCCATGCCTCCAGCGGTACGACGGGCAAGCCCACGGTGGTGGGCTACACCGCGCGGGATATCGACAACTGGGCGAATCTCGTGGCGCGTTCCATCTGGGCCGCGGGCGGACGGCCGGGCGACATCGCCCATGTGGCATACGGCTATGGCTTGTTCACCGGAGGGCTGGGCGCCCATTATGGGGCCGAGCGGCTGGGATGCTCGGTCGTGCCGATGTCCGGCGGGCAAACCGAGAAGCAAGTCCAGCTGATCCGCGATTTTGGACCGCGCATCATCATGGTCACGCCTTCCTACTTCTGCAACATCCTCGAGGAAATGGAGCGCGAAGGCATGGATCCGCGCGAAAGCTCGCTGCGCATCGGCATCTTCGGCGCGGAACCCTGGACCGGCCAGATGCGCAGCGACATCGAAAAGCGCTCCGGCATCGATGCCGTCGATATCTACGGGCTGTCCGAGGTCATGGGGCCGGGCGTCGCCATGGAATGCGTCGAGTCCAAGGACGGCCCGGTGGTGTGGGAAGACCATTTCTACCCGGAAATCATCAATCCCGATACCGGAGAGGTCCTGCCCGACGGCGAGGAAGGCGAGCTGGTATTCACGTCGCTCACGAAAGAAGCCATGCCGGTCATCCGCTATCGCACCCGCGATCTGACCCGCCTGCTTCCACCCACCGCGCGCAGCATGCGTCGCATAGACAAGATCACGGGCCGCAGCGACGACATGCTGATCGTGCGCGGCGTCAATCTCTTCCCCACCCAGGTCGAGGAAATCGTGCTGAAGATGCCGGAACTCGCGGCCCAGTACCAGCTGGTGCTCACACGCAGCGGGAACCTGGACGAGCTCGAGATCCTGACCGAAGTGCGGACTGAGTACGATCACCTGAGCGTCGCCGATCGCGACGCGCTGGCCAAGAAGCTGCAGCATGCCGTCAAGACCTATATCGGCGTGTCCGCGCGGGTAACGGTACAGACGGCTGGCCTGGTGGAGCGCACCCTGACCGGCAAGGCGCGCCGCGTGATCGACAAACGGCAAAGATAGGCTGCGCACTCACGGTATGATTCGTCTTTTGAAAAGGCGGATCCATGAACATGCGTGCAGTGCGGAATGCCGTGGCGGGTATTGGTGTCGATCTATTGCGGCTCGAACGCGTGGAGCGCGTGTATGCCCGCCATGGCGACCGGTTCGCGCGCCGCATATTGGGCCTGCAGGAATACGAAAAATTCCAGCGCCGTCTTGCACGCGACCCCCAGCGCGGCATGCGCTTCCTGGCTACCCGTTTTGCCGCCAAAGAGGCTTTCTCCAAGGCAGTCGGACTCGGCATGCGCTCGCCCATGGCGTGGTCTCGCATGCAGACGCTCAACGAACCCAGCGGCCGGCCCTGCGTGGTATTGTCCGAACCGCTGCTCAGCTGGTATGAGCAGCGGTTCGGGTCCGCCCACGTGTCCATCACCGATGAAAGCGATACCGTCGCGGCTTTCGTTGTGGTCGAGGCGCTATCCACGCACATTCATGCAGAAAACGGAAAGGAAACATGACAGTCAACACTACGCCAGCCAGTCTGCCGCCCGGTCCGGTGATGGTCGATGTCGAGGGCACGACGCTCTCGGGGCACGAGCGCGCGCGCCTGCGCAATCCGCTGGTGGGGGGCGTCATACTCTTTGCGCGCAATTTCCAGGACCGCGAACAGCTGTCGGCATTGTGCCGGGAGATTCACGAGGAGCGCGATGAGCCTTTGCTGATCGCGGTGGATCACGAGGGCGGCAGGGTGCAGCGCTTTCGCAGCGACGGCTTCTCTGCCATCCCGGCCATGAGCGTCTTCGGTGAGCTCTGGGAGCAGGACTCCCTGGCCGCCATGCGTCTGGCTTCCGAGACCGGTTATGTGCTGGGCGCCGAACTGCGCGCCTGCGGGGTGGATCTGAGCTTCACGCCGGTGCTCGATCTGGACTATGGCGTCAGCAAGGTCATCGGGAACCGGGCGTTCCATCGCGATGCCCGGGTGGTGGCCATGTTGGCGCGATCGCTGATTCAAGGGCTCATGCTGAGCGGCATGGCGGCCTGTGGCAAGCATTTCCCGGGGCATGGCGCAGTGGAGGCGGATTCCCACCACGAGATCCCGGTGGACCATCGGCCTTTCGAGGAAATCATGCAGGAAGACGCGGCACCCTATGGCTGGCTGGGAGACATGGTGCTTCCGTCGGTGATGCCGGCACACGTCATCTACGATCAGGTCGACCCGAATCCCGCGGGTTTTTCCCCATACTGGATACAGCAAGTGCTGCGTCAAGAGATGGGATACGATGGTGTGGTGTTCTCCGACGACCTGACGATGGAAGGCGCAACGGTGGCCGGCGACATCCTGGCGCGCGCGAATGCGGCATTGGGCGCCGGCTGCGACATGGTCCTGGTATGCAACCGCCCCGATCTGGCGGACGACCTGCTGGCGCGGCTATCGTCCGAGCACAGCAGTGCCTCGGTGAACCGCATCAGGCGGCTCATGCCGTCGCGGCCATCGCCCGATTGGGACGCGCTCCAGGCCGACCAACGTTATCAATATGCTCGAAGACTTCAATCTCAAATCGTTTCTGGCTGATTTGCCGCATCTGCCCGGCGTATATCGGCACATCGATGGCCAGGGCGAGGTGCTTTATGTCGGCAAGGCCCGCGATCTCAAGCGGCGCGTAAGCTCGTACTTCCAGAAGACGCACAATAGCCCGCGCATCACGCACATGATCGCGCGGGTCGTCCGCGTCGAGGTCACGGTCACCCGTTCCGAGGCCGAGGCGCTGCTGCTGGAGAACAACCTCATCAAGCGGCTGAAGCCGCGCTACAACATTCTGTTTCGGGATGACAAGTCGTATCCCTACCTGATGTTCAGTGGCCATGAGATCCCCCGGATTGCCTATTACCGCGGCAGCACCAGCGGCAAGGGGCGTTACTTCGGGCCTTATCCCAATGCATGGGCCGTGCGGGAAACCATACAGATCCTGCAGCGCGTGTTCCGTCTGCGCACCTGCGAAGACAGCGTATACGCGAATCGCTCTCGGCCCTGTCTGCTGTACCAGATCGGACGATGCTCCGCGCCGTGTGTCGACCTGATTTCCACGCCCGATTACCAGGCCGATGTCCAGCGCGCGACGCGCTTCCTGGACGGCCATGCTGACGAAGTGCTGCGCGATATCGAACAACGCATGCACCAGGCTTCGCAGGCGCTCGAATTCGAGCAGGCGGCGGCGCTGCGCGACCAGATGGGCGCGCTTGCCAAGGTGCTGCAGCAGCAGTCCATGGAGCAAGTCGGCAATGACGACGTGGACATCGTCGCCATCGCGTCGGCGGGGGGCAGGGTATGCGTCAATCTTGCCATGGTGCGCGGCGGGCGCCACCTGGGCGACAAGTCGTTCTTTCCCACGCACACCAATGAAGACAGTCCCGGAGACGTGCTGGCCGCCTTCGTCGCCCAGCATTACCTGGACAGCGCGCTTCCGCCCATTCTGGTGTTTTCCCATCGCTTGCCCGATCCGGACTTGATGGGCTTGCTGGCCGAGCAAAAGGGCGTCAAGCCGCGTGTGCTGGTCCGTCCGCAAGGCATGCGCAAGACCTGGCTGGAGCAGGCAACGAAGAACGCAGAGATGGCGCTGGCCCGGGTGCTGACGGAGTCCAGCGCGCGCGCGGCCCGCACGCTTGCCCTGGCCACGGAGCTGGACCTGGATACCGATGAGACGGCGCTGGATGCCTTGCATATCGAATGCTTCGACATCAGCCATACGGCGGGCGAAGCCACGCAGGCCTCTTGTGTCGTATACAAGCATCATGCCATGCAGCCGTCCTTGTATCGCCGATACAACATCGCCGGCATCACGCCGGGCGACGATTACGCGGCCATGCGGCAGGTGCTGACCCGCCGCTTCAGCAGGGTGGCGGATGGGCAGGCCGAGATGCCCGGCATCGTGCTGATCGACGGGGGCAAGGGCCAGGTTGAAGTGGCGAGGCAGGTTTTCGTCGAGCTCGGACTGGATACCGGCGTCATCGTGGGAGTCGCCAAGGGCGAGGGGCGCAAGGTGGGCCTGGAAACATTGGTCTTTGCCGATGGGCGCGTGTCCGTTGCGCTGGGGGTCGAGTCGGCCGCCCTGATGCTTGTCGCGCAGATTCGCGATGAAGCTCATCGATTCGCCATCACCGGCATGAGGGCGCAGCGTGCGAAAGCCCGGAATGTGTCGCGCCTGGAGGAAATCGAAGGCATAGGCGCGCGCAGGCGGCAGAAGCTGCTGGCGCGTTTTGGCGGTTTTTCAGGGGTGGTCGACGCCAGCATCGACGATCTGCGGTCGGTGGAGGGAATATCGGATGAATTGGCGGAACGTATCTATCAGGCGCTCCGATAAGGTAGTATTCACATTATGCCTATGAATCTTCCCATTGCGCTGACGTGGCTGCGCATCGCCATGATTCCGCTGATCGTCGGCCTGTTCTACCTGCCGGCCGACTGGATCTCCGTGCCCGTGCGCGACACGGTCGCGGCCTTGGCATTCATCGTCGCGGCATTGACCGACTGGTTCGATGGCTGGCTGGCAAGGCGCTGGAACCAGACCTCCTCCTTCGGCGCCTTCCTGGACCCGGTGGCGGACAAGCTCATGGTGTGCGCGGCGCTGCTCATCCTGCTCGATCTGGGACGCGTCGATTCCTTCATCGCGCTTATCATCATAGGGCGTGAAATCACGATTTCGGCCCTGCGCGAATGGATGGCCAAGATCGGCGCCAGCGGCAGCGTCGCCGTGCACTGGCTGGGCAAGTTCAAGACGGCGGCCCAAATGATCGCCATTCCCTGCCTGCTGTACTGGCGTCCCTTGTCCGGGGTGCCGCTGGACGTGGTCGGCGGGGTGTTGATCGTCATCGCCGCCATTCTTACGGTGTGGTCCATGTGCTATTACCTGCGCCGCGCGTGGCCCGAAATCCGCGACCGGTCCGACCGCCGCGGCTGATATTGCGAGAAGCACAAATGGCGACTGCCAACCCCGATTTCACCGACACCCCCGAACTCAAACGGCGAGACTGGTCCATTATCGGGCTGATCGGCCTAGTGCACGGAACCTCGCACTTCTTCCAGTTGGTCCTTCCCACGCTATACCTGTCGCTCGCCCACGAGTACGGCTACGACTTCGTCAAACTCGGTTTCCTGGCGTCGGTCTTTTTCCTGGTGTCCTGCCTGGGGCAGGCCTCTTCCGGCTTCGTGGTGGATCGCATCGGCCCGGCGCCCGTCCTTCGTTTCGGGCTGTCCTGCTTCGTTGCCTCCGCCGTCCTCATCGGCATCTCGAATGGCTATTTCATGCTGGTGGCCGCCGCCGCGATCGGCGGCATCGGCAACTCGGTGTTCCATCCGGTCGATTATTCCATCATCAATCACCGGGTCAGCCAGAAGCGGCTCGGGCACGCCTTCAGCACGCACGGCCTGACGGGCAACCTGGGGTGGGCGCTGACACCTGTCTTCATGGCGGCCATCATCTACGTTGCGGACTGGCGCACGGCGGCGTTTGGCGCCGCGGCCCTGGTCGCCGTGGTGTTGCTGATGAGCTGGCTGGGACGCGACCTGCTGGCCGGCAAGAATCAGGCAGTCGCCGCGGCCGACGACCCGGCGCCCAGCGCCTCAGTGCAAACCGACCTGGCACGAAAGTCCGTCGGCGAGACCTTGGCTGCGCTGCTGGTGCAGCCTGCGCTCTGGGGCGCGTTCCTGTTTTTCCTATTCACGTCCGTTTCTTTGTCGGCCGTCCAGAACTACACCATACCGATGCTGGGCGAAGTCTACGGCATCGACAAGATCATGGCGGGTTCGGCGCTGTCCGCCTATATGGTGGCGGCCGCCGTCGGCATGATCGCCGGCGGCTTCCTGGTCGGCGCGACGCCCAATACCGAGCGTACGGTGGCGGTTTCGCTGTTCTTGGCGGGCGGCCTGCTGGTGGTGCTCGCCGCGGGCGCCGTGCCGCCTCCGCTGGCCATGGCGCTGGTGGCCCTGGCCGGATTCTGCTCGGGCGTATCTGCGCCTTCGCGCGACATGCTCATTCGCCGCGTGACGCCGAAGGGGGCGACAGGCACGGTGTATGGGCTGGTGTATTCCGGCATGGACGTGGGCTCTTCGCTTGGCCCGGTAAGTTTCGGCCTTCTGATGGACGCCGGCTTCCGCCAAGGGCCCTGGGTGGGTGCCGCCGCGGCATTCTCCATCGCGGCCCTGCTGGCGCTTTGGGTGGCCAGATCCGCATCCCGCCAAGCCGCGCGGGTGGGGGGTCAGACCCCGTACGGGGTCTGACCCCAGCTTATCGCATGAAGGACCGCCCGAGGGGTCAGACCCCGCATGGGGTCTGACCCCAGACTATTGCATGAAGAATCGCGCAAGGGGTCAGACCCCGCATGGGGTCTGACCCCCAGTCATTATTGCCTGACGGTGCGCAGTTGCGCCGCTTTCCAGGGGTGCGTGCTGCGCCACGGATTGATGTCCAGGCCGCCGCGGCGCGTATAGCGCGCATAGACGGAAAGCGATTCAGGCTTGCAAGCCTGCCGGATGTCGCAGAACATGGTCTCGACGCAGTGCTCATGAAACTCCGTATGCCGCCGCAAGGAAACGATGTATTTCAGCAGGGCGGCGCGATCAATGCGCGGGCCGGTATAACGGATCTGGACGCTGCCCCAGTCGGGCTGCCCAGTGACGGGGCAGTTGGACTTGAGCAAATCGGAAACCAGTATTTCACTGACGATATCTGCATTGCCGCTGCAGCGCAGAAGGTCCGGCGCCGGTTCATAGCGGTCTATTTCGATGTCGAGCCCGTCGATATTGTGGCCGTCCAGGGCATCCAAGGGCCGGCCCTGCTGGCTTGAAAGGCTCATCAGTTCGACCTCTACTTGCTGTCCGGCGGCATTGGAAAGATCACGGGCCATCGCCTGCCTGACGGCGTCCGCATCCGCGAAACGCTCTTCATTGAAGGAGTTCAGGTAAAGCTTGAACGACTTGGATTCGATCAGCCGAGGGCTGGAATGGGGAACCGTGAATCGCGCAAGCGCGGCGATCGGCTTGCCTTTGGGATTGAGCCAGGAAACTTCGTATGCGTTCCAGATATCGGCGCCATGCCATTGCGCCGGGACGGCGAGCGACCGGCGATTGATTGCACGCTCGATGGAGAACAATAGTGAAGGATCGTAAGCGTCGGGATAAACGACTTCTTGCCCCAGAGGGGCATGGGCGAGGGGAGTATCGGTCATGGTGGCGCTGACAGCGGCAATGGCCGCAATGTCGTGGGTAGTCAACCCGTATTGTACCTTGGAAGAGGCGTTTTCCGTATTGTGAAACAGGGCTTTTGCTGGATGAAATGCGGGTGCTGCGCTGCATGATTCCGTATTCCATACCGAAAAATTTCATTTCACATTACAAAATAAAAAATATAATTTGATGATTTTAAAAAGAAAAATAATTTGTCTTATATAAGACATAAGTGTTATTTGCGATGCAGCAAAGGCGTAGACTTTTCTTCAACAAAGTTTTCTTTCACGCCTATGTTTTTACTTCAAGGAGCTGCATCATGAATTCACGAGAAAACCAGATACGCGATCTGCAACGGACGTGGGCCGAAGACGCCCGCTGGCAGGGCATCAAGCGCGGGTATACCGCGGACGAGGTCATCCGCCTGCGCGGATCGGTCGTGGTAGAGCATACGCTGGCGCGAAGAGGCGCTGAGAAACTATGGAATCTTTTGCACACCGAGCCTTTCGTCAACAGCCTGGGCGCGCTGACCGGCAACCAGGCCATGCAGCAAGTGAAAGCCGGCTTGAAAGCCATTTATCTGTCGGGCTGGCAGGTGGCGGGCGATGCGAACGGAGCGGGCGAAATGTACCCTGATCAATCGCTCTATCCGGCCAACTCGGTGCCGCAGGTAGTCCGTCGCATCAACAATGCACTGACACGCTGCGACCAGATCCAATGGATGGAAGGCAGGAATCCGCAAGACGAGGGGTATATCGACTACTTTGCCCCCATCGTCGCCGACGCCGAGGCGGGCTTCGGCGGAGTGCTGAATGCCTTCGAACTCATGAAGGCCATGATCGAAGCGGGCGCGGCCGGAGTCCATTTCGAGGATCAACTGGCCTCGGTCAAGAAGTGCGGCCACATGGGAGGCAAGGTTCTGGTGCCCACCCGCGAAGCCGTGGCGAAACTGGTTTCGGCGCGTCTGGCTGCCGACGTTCTCGGCGTGCCTACCTTGTTGCTGGCCCGCACAGACGCCGATGCCGCCGATCTGGTCACCAGCGACGTCGATGAGAACGACCGCTCATTCATTACCGGGGAACGTACCGTCGAAGGATTCTTCCGCACACGCGCCGGGATGGATCAAGCCATTTCCCGCGGGCTGGCCTATGCGCCGTATGCCGATCTGCTCTGGTGCGAGACGTCCACGCCGAATCTCGAGTACGCACGCCAGTTCGCCGAAGCGATCCATCGGCAGTTTCCCGGTAAAATGCTGGCCTATAATTGTTCGCCTTCCTTCAACTGGAAAAAGAACCTGGACGACGCCACCGTCGCCAAATTCCAGAAGGAGCTGGGCGCCATGGGCTACAAGTTCCAGTTCATCACGCTGGCCGGCTTCCATGCGCTCAATTATGGCATGTTCGAGCTCGCGCACGGTTACGCGCGTCGCCAGATGAGCGCCTTCGTCGAGCTGCAGCAAAAGGAATTTGCTGCCGCCGATCTGGGCTTTACCGCCGTGAAGCATCAGCGCGAGGTGGGCACGGGTTACTTCGATGCGGTCACCCAAGCCATCGAAGGAGGGCGTTCGTCCACGACCGCCCTGACTGGGTCGACCGAAGAAGCGCAATTCGAAGCGGAGCCCGGCAAGGCAGGCCTCAAGGTGGCCTGAGCCCGGTTTCAACTAGCGGCGGGAAGGGCTGCCCGGCACGCCGCGGCAGCCTTTTCCCTGCGGGAAGGCGCGTTTCTTCGGGTTTATAAATACGGGTCTTGATCTATATCAAGTAGTGTTTACGCTAATTTGTTATAGTTGCTAACCATTATGCGCGCGTTCTCTATTTTTTCCACCCCTTCAGGCCTGTCCGGCGACGATCGTCAGAAGCGACGGCATATGCTTGCACGCATGGGCCTGGGTTGGCTCGCCATGATGCAAGTCATGATGTTCGCCTTCCCGGGGTATCTGCGTTCGGAGTCCATGGCTCCGGACAACCTCGCAACACTCGACCAGGCGATCTACCTGATGAACTGGGTGAGCCTGGTGATCACCGTACCGGCGATGCTGTATTGCGCCTGGCCGATATGGGGCGGCGCCTTGCGCAGCTTGGCGAGGGGCCGCATCAACATGGACGTTCCCGTTGCGCTGGGCATCGTTGCTGCCTTCATTCCCAGCGTCTATACCACCTGGACGGGCCGCGGCGAAGTCTATTTCGACTCCGTCACCATGTTCCTGGCATTTCTTCTCACTGCCCGCTACCTCGAGCTCTGCGCACGCCAGTCGATAGGCGGCGGGGGCGCCCACCATATCATCGAGCAATTCCGCCTTGCCTTTTCGGGGCGCGCTGATCGGGTGGCGTTCTGGTTCGTTGTAGTTCAACTCGTCCTGGCGTTCGTGGTGGGTGGCGTGTGGGCCTTTTATGCACCGCAGCATGCGCTCGGGGTCATGGTGGCATTGCTGGTCATGAGCTGTCCCTGTGCCATGGCAATGGCTGTTCCCACGGCCGTCGCGGCCGCGCACTGTACTGTTTCGGCATCTCCCGCCATGAGCGAGCAAGATGTCGGTCTGCTGACCAAGGCCACCGAACGGGTGGCGCGCCAGAATCTTTATGGGTCCGTCGCCTGGCATTTGCTCATGACGCCGCTTGCGGCGGCAGGGCTTGTCGCCCCGTGGGTTGCCGCGTTGACCATGCTGATTTCCTCGCTCGCCGTCGCCGGCAACTCATGGCGCCTGTTTCGGCGGAATGCCCGACAAGCGCCACAGACCGCATGGCGGGGCGCGGTGGCGCAAGGCTAGGGCTGTCAGCAGTCCTGGGCAAATTTAGTTAGTGTGAACAGGCCATAGGCCATGCCATCTTTATTCCTGTTGCTTCCTATTTCCCTTGCGGCGGTCGTCGCCATCGGGGCTTTCTTCTGGTGGGCGATATTCGCCGGTCAGTTCGACGACACCAACGAGGCCGCAAATTCCATCCTGCTGGATGACGACGGTCCGGAGGCCGACCAGGAAGCCGGCTCGAAGAGCGGGAAGACGACGGGTAAGGATTAGCGGAACGATCCGGTTTTTTATTTTTGAAGTGTGGTGCGAACACGTCAGCATTTCATACGCGTAGTGCGGGTCGGGGTCAGACCTATATAGGTCTGACCCCTTTAAATGCCGCTTGATATGGATCAAGGAGGCAATGTCCGGCATGGCGGATGATGCTCGCGTCTCGTATTGTTTATTTGTTTGAGGGGAAGCTCATGGGCACTTCCGATACTGTCGGAAAACAGGCCGAAGTCTTCAATTACGGTGTCGTTCGGCAGTTCGCGATCGCCACCGTGATCTGGGGCGTCGTCGGCATGGCGGTCGGCGTACTGATCGCTGCGCAACTTATTTGGCCGGAATTGAATATGGACACGCCTTGGCTGTCGTATGGACGCCTGCGTCCATTGCACACCAACGGTGTTATTTTTGCGTTTGGCGGAAGCGCGCTGTTCGCGACCTCTTACTATGTCGTGCAGCGCACCTGTCAGGTTCGCCTCTTCAGCGACAAGCTGGCCGCCTTCACGTTCTGGGGCTGGCAGGCGGTCCTGGTGGCTGCGGTCATTACCCTGCCCCTGGGCTATACGTCGACCAAGGAGTATGCGGAGCTCGAGTGGCCGATAGACATCCTGATCACTCTGGTCTGGGTGGCCTATGCCGTCGTGTTCTTCGGCACCATCGCCAAGCGCCGCGTGAAGCACATCTATGTGGCGAACTGGTTCTTCGGTTCCTACATCCTGACCATCGCCGTGCTGCACATCTTCAACAACATGGAACTGCCGGTGTCCCTGTGGAAGTCCTATTCCGCCTATGCGGGCGTGCAGGACGCCATGGTGCAGTGGTGGTACGGTCATAATGCCGTGGGCTTCTTCCTGACCACCAGCTTCCTGGGCATGATGTATTACTTCGTGCCCAAGCAAGCCGAGCGCCCGGTGTATTCCTACCGGCTGTCCATCGTCCACTTCTGGGCGCTGGCCTTCACCTACATGTGGGCGGGTCCTCACCATCTGCTGTATACCTCGCTTCCGGACTGGACGCAGTCGCTGGGCATGGCGCTGTCGCTGATCTTGCTGGCGCCTTCCTGGGGCGGCATGATCAACGGGATCATGACCATGTCGGGCGCATGGCACAAGCTGCGCACCGACCCCATCCTGAAGTTCATGGTGGTGGCGCTTTCGTTCTACGGCATGTCCACCTTCGAAGGTTCGATGATGTCGATCCGCACCGTCAATGCGCTGTCGCATTACACGGACTGGACTGTCGGCCACGTACACTCGGGCGCTCTGGGCTGGGTGGCGATGATCACTTTCGGCTCTCTGTATTACATGATCCCGCGCCTGTATGGCCGCAAGCAGATGGCCAGCATGAAGCTGGTGGAGCTGCATTTCTGGATGTCCACCCTGGGTGTCGTGCTCTATATCAGCGCCATGTGGATTGCCGGCGTGATGCAGGGCCTGATGTGGCGCGCCACGGGCATCGACGGCACGCTGACCTACAGCTTCGTCGAGGGCGTCAAGGCGACCTATCCCTTCTACGTCATCCGTCTGCTTGGCGGCGTGTGCTTCCTGGGCGGCGTCTGCGTCATGCTCTGGAACACCCTCATGACCATCAAGGGACAGGTAAGAGTCAACCCGGTTGTGCCTCTGTATAGCCCGGACGCCATCGACCCGGCGCTGGTAGGCCCCGCATCGGCCACGGCTTAAGGAGAGCATACATGGCAAGCAAAAATTCCCGCTTTTCGCACAAGCTGATCGAGACGAACGTCGGTCTGCTCATCGTGCTGAGCATCCTGGTGATTTCTTTCGCCGGCCTCGTGCAGATCGTTCCGCTGTTTTTCCAGCACTCGACCACGACGCCGACACCCGGCGTCAAGCCCTACGAGGCCCTGAATCTCATCGGGCGCGACATCTATATCCGCGAAGGCTGCGTGGGCTGCCATTCGCAGCAGATCCGCATGCTGAGCTCCGAAGTCCAGCGCTACGGCCCGTATTCGCTGGCCGGGGAATCGGCCTATGACCACCCGTTCCTGTGGGGATCCAAGCGCACCGGCCCCGACCTGGCGCGCGTGGGCCAGCGCTATTCCGACGACTGGCACCGCGTCCACCTGCGCAATCCGCGCGACGTGGTGAAGGAATCCAACATGCCCGCCTATCCGTGGCTGCAGCACAACAGCGTGGCGAACGCCGATGTGCAGGCGCGCATGCGCGTGCTGCGCAAGCTCGGCGTTCCTTATACCGATGAGCAGATCGAAAAGGCGCCCGAACAATTGAAGGGCAAGACGGAAGAGGACGCACTGGTCGCCTACCTGCAAGGTCTGGGCGTAGCAGGGCGTGAAGCTGCGGCCAAGGCCGTTGCCGAGGGAGCGCTGTAATGGCAATTATCAATGCAATCGCAACCATACTCGCGATGCTGACGTTTCTCGGCATTGTCTGGTGGGCATTTTCGCGCGTGCGCGCGCAGGCAAATCACGAGGCTTCCATGCTGCCTTTCGCTTTGCCGGATGAGTTCGTGACGGAGAAGAAGGAAGGGGGCTCTCATGAGTGATTTTATAAATGGCTTCTGGGGCTACTTCATTTCCGTCATCACCCTGGGCGGGATAGCCTTCTGTCTGTGGCTGCTGTTCACCCAGCGCGCATGGCTGGGCAAGAGCGTTCCCGAAGTGGACGACAATGCCGTCCACGTATGGGATGGCGACATCACGGAATTGAATACGGCCGTACCGCGCTGGTGGACCGTTTTCTACATCGGCCTGTGCGTCGTGGCGCTGGGCATACTCTTCCTGTACCCGGGCCTGGGCACCTACCAGGGCACGATCGGTTATACCGCCGCCAGGGAAGTCAAGGCCGACCAGGAAGCGCTCAAGGCCCAGATCGCGCCGGTGTATGCGCGCTATCAGGAAATGGCCATCGAGGACATAGCGCGTGACGCCAGCGCGCGGGAGATCGGCCAACGGCTGTTCCTGAATAATTGCGCCCAGTGCCACGGCTCCGATGCCCGCGGCAGCGGCAGCTTCCCGAACCTGACGGACGGGGACTGGCTGTACGGCGGGAATCCCGAGCAGATCATGCAGACGATCACCAAGGGCCGCCACGGCATGATGCCGCCCTGGAGCTCTCAGATCTCGCCCGCGCAAGCATCCGACATCGCCCAGTACGTACGGTCGCTGTCCGGGCTTGCCGCCGATTCGCTGCGTGTCGTTCCAGGCAAGCGGGGCTTCGACACCTTTTGCGTGGCTTGCCACGGGGCGGAAGGCAAGGGCAACACCGCGTTGGGCGCGCCCAACCTGACCGACAACGTCTGGCTTTTCGGTAGCTCCGAGGCGTCCATCGTGGAAACCATCTTGAACGGCCGCCAGAACCATATGCCGGCCCAGGAGGGCATCCTGACTCCGGAACAGATCCGCATGTTGACCGCCTGGGTCTGGGGGCTGGGCAATCAGGGGCAGAAGGTGGCAACCAAATAGGTGCCGCGAACATTAGCTGAGGTATGAAATGAGTAACGAACCCGTCGCCCAACCCGTTTCCGGACAACCCGTGGAAGCCGTGCCAGCCTGGCAGCCGCCGCGTGTGTCCAAGGGGCGGGGAGGCGGTTCGTCTCCTCAGGTCGAAAAGGCGCTCAAAGACGTACGGAGCAAGATCTATCCCCGCTCCGTATCGGGCATATTCGCCCGTTGGCGCATCATCATGGTGTTCGTCACCCAGCTGATCTTCTACGGCCTGCCATGGCTGCAATGGAACGGTCGCCAGGCGGTGCTGTTCGATCTGGGCGCCCGGAAATTCTATCTTTTCGGCATGGTCCTGTGGCCGCAGGACGTCATCTATCTGTCCGTCCTGCTCGTCATTTCGGCCTTCGGCCTGTTCTTGTTCACGGCCATGGCGGGGCGGCTCTTCTGCGGATATGCCTGTCCCCAGACGGTCTATACCGAAATTTTCATGTGGGTCGAGCGCCGCATCGAAGGCGACCGGATGGCTCGCATCCGCCTGGACGAGCAGCCCTGGAGCCTGCGCAAGTTCCGCCTGAAGGCGAGCAAGCACATCGTCTGGATACTGATCGCCTGGTGGACGGGATCCACCTTCATCGGCTATTTTGCGCCCATCCGCGAACTCGGCATGGGCCTGCTGACCCTGTCGCTGGGGCCATGGCAGTGGTTCTGGATGGTTTTTTACGCCGTCGCCACCTGGGGCAATGCCGGCTTTCTTCGCGAGTCGGTCTGTAAGTACATGTGTCCCTATGCGCGTTTCCAGAGCGTCATGGTGGACGATGACACATTTGTGGTCACCTATGACCATGTGCGGGGCGAGCCGCGCGGCGGCCGGTCGCGCAAGATCGACCACAAAGAGGCGGGCATGGGCGACTGTGTCGACTGCAGCCTTTGCGTGCAGGTCTGTCCCACCGGCATCGATATTCGCGAGGGCCTGCAATACATGTGCATAGGCTGCGGCGCATGCGTCGATGCCTGTGATCAGGTCATGGACAAGATGGGCTACGAACCGGGCCTTATCCGCTACACTTCCGGACGCGCCATCACCGACCGCATGACACAGAGCCAGGTGCGCAAGCGCATGTTGCGGCCCAGGGTGCTGGCGTATTCCATCATTTTGGGCGCGATCGTCATCGCCTTCATCGTTTCGCTGGCAACCCGCACGACGCTGCGTGTGGACGTTATCCGGGACCGTGGCTCGCTGGGCCGGGAAGTTGCCGGCGGCATGATAGAGAACGTATACAGGCTGCAACTGATCAACACATCCGAGTCGCCCGTTACGCTCACTTTCAGTGCCACCGGGTTGCCGGAGCTGTCCGTGATGGCGGGCGACGAGGGCGGCACGACGGTGAAGGTCGATGGCGCATCGAACAGGCTGGTTCCATTCGTGGTCCGCGCTCCGGCCGGCCAGGTTTCTTCGGGCCTGCACGAAATCGAGCTCCATGCGGTGGGCCACTACGACGAAGGCGATGAAACGACGGTGGTGGAACGTTCCAGCTTCTTCGTGCCCAAATGATTGACTGACGGGGATACAAAAATGTCACAAGCAGAAGCCGACGCGGCCAGGGCGGTAGGACCCAGCAAGCCCTGGTGGCGCGAACCTTGGCCATGGATCATCATGGCAGGTCCGGCCGCCGCCATCGTGGGCTGCATCATCACCATCGTGCTGGCCGTGCAGAATTTCAGCGACCAGGCAATAGAAGACGGCGGGGTAAAGCGCGGCCTCGTCGTGACCAAGCAGGCGCCCGTCGAAGCGCCCACCGCGCCGCCAAATCCGGAACCCTGATAAGATAATAAAAAAATCAGACCGGAGACTTTTATGAGGCATGTGACGGCAATGTTGATTCTGTGGCCATCCTTCCTGCTTGCAGCAGCAACCAGCGCGACCGTTTTCGCGCTGATAGACCCGCTGGACATCACCTTTCTTGGGCATATACACGCCAGCCGTCAGCAGGTCTACGCGGGCGGCTTTTTTCTTTTCTGGCTGATGGCGGCGGTTTCCAGCGCGCTGACCCTGCATTTGGCGCCGCGCGGCCGCGTCCTGGACGAGTTTGGCGACCCCATCAATGAATGACGGTGTCGGCTCGAACCTGTCTCGGCTTGACCTAGCCGCAGTCGGTTCCGGATAGCTGCCGCAGGCCTTGCATGTCCAGGATATGGACTTCGCGCTGCTGTACCCGTATGAAGCCTTCGCGGGCAAACCGCGAAAACAGCCGGCTGACGGTTTCCAGGGTCAGCCCCAGATAGTTGCCGATTTCTTCCCGGCTCATTCGCAGAATGAATTCGGTGGACGAATACCCCAAGGCCGCCAGCCGCTGCGACAGGTTGATCAGAAAAGCCGCCAGGCGCTGTTCGGAGCGCAAGGCGCCCAAGGTCATGACGAGCTGGTGCGCCCGGTTGATTTCCTTGCTCATCAGCCTGCGGAACTGCCACTGTAAAGAGGGCACCTTCAGGGCCAATTGGTCCATTTCGTCGAGCCTGATCACGCACACTTCGCTGTCTTCGAGGGCGATTGCATGCGATACGTGGCGATCGTCCACCAGGCCATCCATGCCGATGATTTCGCCGGGCAGCAGGAAGCCGGTGATCTGCACTTGCCCGGATGCATCTTCAAGCTGGGTTTTCAGCGAGCCCGATCGTATGCCGTAGATGGCTTCCGTTTTTTCGCCGAGGTGAAAGAGCGCTTTACCCTTGGGGATGCGAATACGTTCTTTGACTAGTTCGTCGAGCTTCGAGACATCGCTTCGCGGCATTCCAACGGGCAGGCAGATTTCGTTGAGCATGCATGTGGAACAGTGCGTGGACTCTGGCGTAACGGCGATCTTTTTTTGCATACGATCGTCCTGAGGACGAATGAAAAAACCTATTGTAGGCGGAATTCAAGGGAATTTTCGTGCCTTTTGACCTGAGTCAAAAGGCACGATGGCGTATGGGTGATTAAATGACACACTGGCTGTGTGTCTTCCGCTAATTGACGTCCCAGTAAGAGGACTCCGAATAGGTGGACTTTAGCATATCGACGAAAGCCCGTACCCGCAAGGGCAGGTGGCGTCGTTCGGGCAGCATGGCGAAGATTCCATTGGCGGGCGCTGCATATTCATCCAGTACGCTGATCAGCCGGCCGGCCGCCAGGTCCTCGCGGACTTCCCACAACGAGCGCCAGGCCAGGCCGACGGCGTCGAGCGTCCATTGATGCAACACGGAACCGTCGCTGCAGGCCATATTGCCTTTGACCCGTATTGCACGCAGCTCGCCATCCTGGCGCAGCAGCCATCCGCGCGCCTGGTTCCCCTGGTTGCCGAAAGACAGGCAGTTGTGCAGCGTGAGATCGCTGGGCTGCTGCGGCTTGCCGTGTTTCGCCAGGTATTCCGGAGCGGCCACGATGACGCGTTTATTGTCGGCCAGGCGCAGGCCCACGATCTGCGAGTCGTCCAGTTCGCCGATGCGGATGGCGCAATCGTAACGTTCTTCGATCAGGTCGACCAGGCGGTCGCTCAAGTCGAGCGAGATCGTCATGTTGGGATGGTTCTTGATGAAATCAGGCAGCAGGGGAGCCACATGCCGGCGCCCGAAGCCGGCCGGGGCGGTTACCCGCAGGTGGCCGCTGGGATCAAGGCTGCCCTGGCTGACCCGTGCTTCGGTCTCGTTCAAGTCGCGCAGTATGCGCTGCGCTTCTTCGAGAAAGGCTTCGCCTTCCGAGGTCAGGGACAGGCGGCGGGTGGAGCGCAGCAGCAGCTTTATGCCCAGGCGCTCTTCAAGCGCGTTGATGCGTCGGCCGATCATGGCCGGCGCAACGCCTTCGGCGCGCGCCGCAGCCGACAGGCTACCCAGCGTGGCGACGGCCACGAAGCTTTCAAGTTGTTTGAACTTACCCATGCTGAACGGTAATGACGAAGACGGCGCAAGGTTTCGGCCGCCACCGGACTATAGTAGCAGAGGGATGCAAGGGGTCAGACCCCATGCCGGGTCTGACCCCGCCGCCGTAACTTGTCCGGGGTCAGCCCCCCATGGGTCTGACCCCAATACGGAAGCCGCACGGGGTCGGACCCCGAATGGGGTCCGACCCCTCTAACACAGACGGGGTCCGACCCCTCACGACCCCTCGAAAAGGCCGGCCAGCCCTTGAAATCAAGGCTTTTGGCCCTACATAGTCTTCATTCGAGCTCATGCTCTCCCAATAAAAGACACGACTATGCGATTCGACAAACTCACCACGAAGTTTCAGCAGGCCATTGCGGATGCGCAAAGCCTGGCTGTCAAGAACGACAATCCTTACATAGAACCGGCCCATGTGCTGTCGGCATTGCTTGCCGATGCCGACAGCGGCGCGGCCAGCCTGCTGGCGCGCGCCGGGACGGCGGTCAACCGGGTCGGCCCTGCCCTGAACAGGCATATCGAAAGCCTGCCGCAAGTGCAGGGGGCGGAAGGCAATATCCAGGTCAGCCGCGAGCTGCAGGCCGCGCTGGCGCGTACCGATAAGGAAGCCACCACGCGCGGCGATTCCTATATCGCCAGCGAATTGTTCCTGCTCGCCCTGTGCGATGACAAGGGTGAGGTCGGACGCATCCTGCGCGACGCCGGGCTGCAGCGCAAAGCGCTTGAAACCGCTATCGAGGCGGTGCGGGGCGGCGCCGCCGTATCGGACTCCGAGGGCGAGTCGAATCGCGAAGCGCTGGCGAAGTACACCACCGACCTGACCGAACGGGCCCGCCAGGGCAAGCTGGATCCGGTCATCGGCCGCGACGACGAGATTCGCCGCTCCATACAGATCCTGCAGCGCAGGACCAAGAACAATCCCGTCCTGATCGGCGAGCCCGGCGTGGGCAAGACCGCGATCGTCGAGGGCCTGGCGCAGCGCATCGTCAACAACGAAGTGCCCGAGACGCTGAAGGGCAAGCGCGTGCTGACGCTCGACCTGGCCGCCCTGCTGGCTGGCGCCAAGTACCGGGGCGAATTCGAGGAGCGTTTGAAGGCGGTGCTGAAGGAGCTCTCGCAGGACGCCGGCCAGACCATCGTCTTCATCGACGAGCTGCACACCATGGTGGGCGCCGGCAAGGCCGAAGGCGCCATGGACGCGGGCAATATGCTCAAGCCCGCGCTGTCGCGCGGCGAACTGCATTGCATCGGCGCGACCACGCTGGACGAATACCGCAAATACATCGAGAAAGACGCCGCGCTGGAACGGCGTTTCCAGAAGGTGCAGGTCAACGAGCCCGATGTGGAGTCCACCATCGCCATTCTGCGTGGGTTGCAGGAAAGATACGAATTGCACCATGGCGTGGCCATCACCGATCCGGCCATCGTCGCCGCCGCAGAACTCTCCCATCGCTACATCACGGACCGCTTCCTGCCCGACAAGGCGATCGACCTGATCGACGAGGCCGCTGCTCGCATCCGCATGGAAATCGACTCCAAGCCCGAAGTCATGGACCGGCTGGACCGCCGCATCATCCAGCTGAAGATCGAGCGCGAGGCCGTCAACAAGGATACGGACGAAGCCTCGCAGCGCCGCCTGAAGGCGATCGAGGACGAACTGCTGAAACTGCAGCGCGAATACAACGACTACGAGGAAATTTGGAAAGCCGAGAAAGCGGCTGTGCAAGGCTCGCAGGCGATCAAGGAAGAGATCGAACGCACGCGCGCCGAAATGGCGGAACTTCAGCGCAAGGGGCAATTCGACAAGCTCGCCGAACTGCAATATGGCAAGCTGCCCGAACTCGAAGGGCGGCTGCAGGCGGCCGAGTCCGGCAAGCAGGACGAAAAAGAGGCCGATCAGCCGCGTCTGCTGCGCACCCAGGTCGGCGCCGAAGAGATTGCGGAAGTCGTTTCGCGGGCCACCGGCATTCCCGTTTCCAAGATGATGCAGGGCGAGCGCGAGAAGCTGCTCAAGATGGAAGAGCATCTGCACCAGCGGGTGGTCGGCCAGGACGAAGCCGTCAAGCTCGTCGCCGATGCGATCCGCCGTTCCCGCGCGGGCTTGTCCGATCCGCAGCGTCCCTATGGTTCTTTCCTGTTCCTCGGACCGACCGGGGTGGGCAAGACCGAGCTGACCAAGGCGCTTGCCAGCTTTCTCTTCGACTCGGAAGATCACATGATCCGCATCGACATGAGCGAGTTCATGGAAAAGCATTCCGTTGCGCGGCTGATCGGCGCGCCTCCGGGCTACGTGGGATACGAAGAAGGCGGCTACCTGACGGAAGCGGTGCGTCGCAAACCCTATAGCGTGGTGCTGCTCGACGAGGTCGAGAAAGCGCACCCGGACGTGTTCAACGTGTTGCTGCAGGTGCTGGACGACGGCAGGCTGACCGACGGCCAGGGCCGCACCGTGGATTTCCGCAATACGGTGATCATCATGACCTCCAACCTGGGTTCGCAACATATCCAGAGCATGGCGGGCCAACCCTACGAGGTGATCAAGGAAGTAATCTGGGATGAACTCAAGCAGTCCTTCCGTCCGGAGTTCCTGAACCGCATCGACGAAGTGGTGGTGTTCCATGGGCTGGAAGCCAAGCACATCGAATCGATCGCCCGGATACAGCTGCAACGCCTGGGGCAGCGCCTGGCGCAGAAGGAAATGCGCCTGGAAGTGTCCGAGGCGGCGTTGGCCCAGTTGGCACGGACGGGTTTCGATCCCGTGTTCGGCGCTCGTCCGCTCAAGCGAGCCATCCAGCAGCACATCGAGAATCCGATCGCACGCTTGATCCTGGAAGGCAAGTTCGGACCCAAGGACGTCGTGCCGGTGGATTGGCAGGACGACAAGTTCGTGTTCGAGCGTACGCTGCAGTGATGGGTGGTTGAGGGGTCAGACCCCGTACGGGGTCTGACCCCAGGTCATTGACGCGGGGTCTTATTGAACTCGGGGTCAGACCCTATAGGGTCTGACCCCTTGCCATAAGGCCTGACCCCTTGCCATAAGGCCTGACCCCTGCCTCGTCAAAGCTCATCCTTCCCGTAGAACTTCACCCCGATCTCGATGCGTTCGCGGCCCTGCGCGCGTCGATGGCGGTTGGTGTCCCGCAGGGAATACACGCAGCCGCAATACTCCTGCTGGTAAAAGTTCTCGCGCTTGCTGATTTCGATCATGCGGGCGGAGCCGCCGCCTTTGCGCCAGTTATAGGTCCAGTAGATGAGTTCGGGATAGCGGGCGGCGGCCCGCTCGCCGCAGCCGTTGATCTGGTTCATGTCCTTCCAGCGCGAAATGCCCAGCGAGCTGGTGATGGTGTCGAAACCATGTTCGTGGGCATACAGCGCGGTGCGTTCGAAACGCATGTCGAAGCAGACCGTGCAGCGTTCGCCGCGCTCCGGTTCGTTTTCGAGGCCCCTGACGCGCTCGAACCAGTTGTCGCGATCGTAGTCGGCGTCGATGAATTCGATGCCGTGCTGTTCGGCGAATCGGATGTTCTCGTTCTTGCGGATCTCGTATTCCCGGTCCGGATGGATGTTCGGGTTGTAGAAATAAATCGAATAGTCGATGCCCGATGCCGTCATGGCTTCCATGACTTCGCCGGAGCAAGGGGCGCAACAGGAATGCATCAGCACCTTTTTACGGTCTTGGGGGAGCGTCAGCTTGGGGCGTTCGGTAGTTGTCATAACGATACATGCCGCCCCTTGCAGGGCGTGGCATAGGCAAAACACACAAAGATCCTATTTTAGTCCCCTATGACCATATTCCAAAGCGCCATCACGGCATCGCGTTCCTCGGTCAGGCGATCGCTGGGCAGGCGTGCTTTCTCGGCACCTTGCAAGCGCAGGGCGTGCTGCTGTCTGCGGAACTCGCGATAGGCATTGGCGGCTTTGTCGGCCAGGTCCGCGGGAATCAGCCCCGCTTCGGCCGCCAGGCGCAGCAAGGTGATATTCCCCAGGTTCCCCAGCAGGACGGGATGGCGGTTGGCATGGCACAGAACCAGGTACTGAGTAATGAACTCGACGTCGACCATGCCGCCGCGGTCATGCTTGAGGTCGAAATCGGGCGTGCGGTTGGGGTGGCCGGCACTGATCTTGTCGCGCATGTTGCGCACTTCGTTCTTGAATGCCTCGGGGTCGCGCGGCTGGAGCAGAATACGTTCGCGGATCATGTCGAACCGCTTGCCGATGGCGTTGTCGCCCACGACGAAACGCGCCCGCGTGATGGCCTGGTGTTCCCATGCCCAGGCCTGCTTGGTCTGGTACTCTTCAAAGGCATCGATGGTGATGGCGATCAGGCCGGCTTCGCCGTCCGGGCGTAGCCTGAGGTCGATGTCGTACAGCCGCCCCGAGGAGGTCATGGTCGACAGCCACGACACCATGCGGCGGCCCAGCTTCACATAGGTCTCGCCGGCTTCATCGTCCGAGTCGTCGTAAAGGAACACGAGATCCAGATCAGAGGCATAGCCCAATTCTTTTCCGCCCAGCCTGCCGTAGGCGATGATGCCGAAGCGAGGTTCGGGAAACGGGGCAGAGCGCCCGCGCGGCTGCACCAGCGGCCAGACCCGCCGGATGGTCTCGCCCAGCATCATGTCCGCAAGTGCCGACAATTGGTCCGCCAGCTGTTCGACGGTCAGCACGCCTTCGAGGTCTTGCGCCAGCAGCTGGAAAGTGACCTGATGCTGGATGTCGCGCATGAGGTTCATCTGCTGCTCGACGTCAGGGCTGCCGTCCGGCAGTGTGCAGGCATCCAGTTCGCGCTGCATCTGGGCCGCCACTTGCGCGAAATCGGTGGGTTCCAGCAATGAACGCCATTCGATCAAGCTGTCCAGCAGCAACGGGTAGCGGCGCAGATATTGCGATGCCCATGGGCTGGCGCTGACGATGCGCGTGACGCGGGCCAGGGTTTCCGGGTATTCGGCGAGCAAAGCCAGGTAAGCGCTGCGCTGCGCGATGTGTTCGATCAGTTCCAGCAGGCGGGCGGCCGTGCTGGCAGGTTGCTGCGTCTTGCCCGCCATGGAAATCAATGCCGGCAGCAGCGTTTCCACCCGCTTGCGGCTGCTCGCGGGCAGGCTGCGGATACGGTGGCTGTCCAGCAGGGCGTCCACCCGCTGGCAGACGGCCTGTGCGTCATCGCCCAGGTGGTTCTGCACGTATTCCGCAAGATCCGAACACGGCGCTTCGAGGTTTTGCTGGCCGCCGCCGTCATGTTCCGAATCGCCCATGCCGGCAATGCGAAAGGCGTCCCGGAAGGTTCTCGCGACAAAGCCGCGATGGTCCGCCAGCTGGTGTTCGAAATCCGCGCGCTTCACGCCCATGGCCTCGGCCAACGCGTCGCAGGTATGCTCGTCGCGCGGCAGCAGGTGCGTCTGTTCGTCTTCCCGATATTGCAGGAGGTGCTCGACGCGGCGCAGATAGTGGTATGCCGAGGCCAGGCCTTCGGCGACGTCGGCTGCCAGAACGCCCGCGGCGACTTGTTTCTGCATGGCAAGCAGCAAGCCGCGCTGCTGCAGGGATGGCATGCGTCCGCCGCGGATGAGCTGGTTCAACTGAACGACAAACTCGATTTCCCGGATGCCGCCATCGCCCAGCTTGATGTTGTGCACCGTGTCGACGCCCGTGCGAGCGAGCGCCCGGCGCTGCCAGTCTTGCCGTATGCGCTCCCGCAGGCCGCGCAACGCGGCCAGCGCGTCGAAGTCGAAGTACTTGCGGTAGACGAACGGCGTGCGGAGGGCCTCCAGCTGTGCGAGCTGCGCCGAAGCGTTGCTGCCGTCGAAAGCCCGGCACGGGATGACGCGGCCTTTCAGCCAGGCGTAGCGTTCCCATTCCCGTCCCTGGACGACCAGATAGTTTTCCAGCGCCTCCAGGCTCCAGGCGAGCGGGCCCGCGTCTCCGTCGGGACGCAGGCGCAGGTCTGTGCGGAATACCTGTCCGTCGGCATCGATCTCCGACAGGACGGGCATCATGCGCTGGGTCACGCGTCCATAGAATTCATGATGGCTGATCTTGCGGCGGCCGTCGGTTTCGCCTTCCTCGCCATAGAGCATGATGAGATCGATGTCCGAGGAAACGTTCAGCTCTTTGCCGCCGAGCTTGCCCATGCCGACGATGATCATTTCTTGTGGCATGCCGGTCGAAGGATCGATGGGGACGCCATGCGTTTCCGCAAGGCTTGCGGCAACGCTTTTGTAGGCCTGTGCGATGGCGAGATCCGCCAGTGCCGACATGGCGCCGACGACCTCGTGCAAATCAGCCGACAGGTTGATGTCGCGCACCATCGCGCAATAGAACACGCGCTCGCGCAGCTTGCGCAGCACCCGCTTGAGGTCCGCGACAGGCATTGCGCCGCTGGGCGGCTGGCCGCATAGTTCGTCGAACCAGTCCACGATGCGCTGCCGGCTCAGCGGCTGCATCGCCGCCGTCTCGAGCCATTCTCCGAATGCGGCATGGGCGTCGGTCTTGCGCCGCAAGGCGCCGGACCAGCGCAAAGCGGGCTCTAATATAATGGTTGAATGCATGGGCTGACCGGGGTGGAATGCGATACGCTCGAAACGGAAAAATGGCTGATCAACGGCAAGATACCGCAAATGTTATTGTCCTGGATAGTGTCCTGAACTGGAAATTCGATGGCTAAATCAACGGAACATCGGCGCCATGGACTGTTCCGAGTTTCCACTACCTTCCTGAAGCTGGCTCTGAAGCTGGTCCTGTTCGCCTATTTCGTGCTTGCCATGCTGGTGCTTGCGGGCCGCTACTGGATCCTGCCCAATATCAATGCATGGCGCGAGCCCATTTCAGCGCAATTGTCCTCGGTTCTGCAAATGCGGGTGGAACTGGGTGAAATCCGCGCCCAATGGAAAGGGTTGAACCCGAGCTTCGACATCGGAAACGTGATCATCTCGGATGAAGAGCACGGGCGTTTGCTGGCGCTTCCCGCGGTGCACGGAACGCTCAGCTGGCGCAGCCTGTTTTCCTTCGAGCCCCGGCTGCTGACATTGGCTGCTGACGGCATCGACCTGACCTTGCGGCGCGACGGCGAAAAACGCCTGCACTTGCTGGGCCGCTCTTTCGATCCCGATTCCGTGGATGAAACCGATGAAGGAGGGCGCGATGCGTTTTTCAACTGGCTGTTGGCTCAACGCAGCATTACCTTGCGCCATGCCACGATACGCTGGATCGACGAGCACAAGGCAGCCCCGCCCCTGGTGCTCGAAGATGTGACGCTGATTGTCCAGAATCAGCGGCGCAATCACCGGTTTTCCTTGACGGCGCAGCCGCCGGCCGCGCTGGGTGGTGCGCTGGATGTCCGCGGACGCTTTTCCAGCAACCCGTCGGCGCAGGGACGGCCGTTCCATCTGTCTGAAGGCGAAGGTGAACTGTATGTGAGCGTGGAGAATCTGCGTCCGGCAAGCTGGGCGCCGTGGGTCGAGATGCCGCCGCACTTCGGAACCGATCGCTTGTCCACCCGAAACTGGCTGCAGTTTGCCGACGGAAGCATCCATCGCATTGCGTCGGATACGTCGGTTGCCGACGGCCGCTGGTCTTTGCCCGACGAGGGCGATGTGCAGGCGAAAGAGCTCCAGCTTTATGTGAACGGATCCTGGGATTCCTATCAAAAGGTGTTCCATGGCCGGACCGGCATGGCTGGCACGATGCAGCCCATAGACTATCGCCTTCGGGCGCGGGGAATGGATATCCGGGCACCGCGGGCATTCGAGCATCATATCGCCATCGACCGGGTGGATGCCGAGGGCCGCGTCGAGGAGGCCGACGGTGTTCTCCAGCTGCAGGCGGAATCCTTGCGCGTGCAGAATCAAGACATCGATGCGACGCTGAGCGGAAGCTGGCGGAAGGGAGGCACCGGAGGGGCGGGCCTAGCCGACATACAAGGACGCATCAGCTGGGCCATGATCGAAGCCATCGACGAATACATGCCCAAGACGGTGAATTTCGATGCGCGGGATTGGATGGCCAAGGGACTGCTGGCGGGGAGAATCGAAGACGCCAGCCTCTTGCTCAAGGGCGATCTCGAGCACTTTCCTTTCGGCGAGCAGCCGGACAAGGGGGATTTCCACATCAAGGGCGGCTATCGTGGCGCAGTCATCGATTATCTGCCGGCGGAAGGCAAGGAGCCGGGCTGGCCGCGGCTGGCCGATATGGACGGCAATATATCGCTGCATCGCGTCGATTTACGAATTTTCGCCGACCGGGCTGCGATGTTTTCCCGTCCCGAAACGCCCATCGATCTGAAGGGTATCGAAGCGCGCATCGCCAATATCGAAGAGGGTTCCGTTCTTGAAATAAAGGGACATACCGCAGCAAAAGCGGATGCCTATCTGGCGCTGGCCAAGCATTCGCCGCTCGGACGGATGCTCGATGGCTTGCTGGACGAGGCGCGCGCAACGGGGCAATGGGAGCTTCCCCTGTCTTTGTCCATACCTCTGCTGGACAGCATGAACAGCACCGTGAAGGGAGAGCTCCGTTTTTCCGGCGGCGAGTTTCAACCCATGCCCGAGATGCCCGCCTTCAGGCGGCTCAATGGCGCGCTGTCCTTCACTGAAAGCGAAATCACGGCGTCGGGCCTGAAGGGCGAGTTTCTGGGCGGACCGGTCGCCGTCGCCGGCGGTGTCGGCGGCAACGCCACAGGCCTGGCATTCCGTGGCAAATCGACCGCCGACGCGCTTCAGAAGTATGTCGGGCTGGAGGGAATGAAGCGCCTGACCGGCGATTTTGCGTATGACGCCACGCTGCAGCGGGACAAGGCCGGTGGTTTTTCCCTGGCGGTGAATACCGACATGCAAGGCTTGGCACTGGATTTTCCACCGCCACTGGGCAAGCCCGCGGGGCGGGCCATGCCCCTGCGGGCAAGCTGGAGCCGCCTGGATGCCGAGAAAAGCATGGGCCTCAGGCTCACGCTGGGCAGCGATATCGAGGCCTTGTTCCTGCATCGCCGGCAAGGCAAGAGTCCCAGCTACTTCCATGCCGGTTTTCTCGGCCTTCAGCAGAAGGTTCAGATGCCGGCCCAGGGCCTGGCGCTGGATCTCAATTATCCCGTCGTCGATCTCGATGCCTGGCACCAGGTCGCGCAGGATTTTTCCGCTCCGCCGACCGCCACGGGGAATCAGGGCCGGGAGCGTCCTTTGTTGCCGGACCTGACTCAGTTGAGGCTGCAGTCCGCGCAGCTACGCGTGCAAGGGCTTACGCTGGATGAATTGACGTTCACCGCGCGCCAGCCCGAGCCGCAGCAGTGGCGCGTCGATGTCAGCTCCTCGCAGACCGCCGGGACGCTGTTCTGGAAGGAAGCTCAAGGACGGATCGCCGGCCGTGTGGATGCCAATTTCGACCGCTTGTCATTGGGGGCGGACGGCGAGGAGGATGAAGCCGGCAAGGATGGCGAGGACAGCCTCCAGGTTGACGAGGACTTCGACATTCCGGCCATCAATCTGCGCGTCAAGGATCTGCGCCTGTATGGCCGGCGGGTAGGCTCGCTTTCCCTGGTCGGTGTGAACCAGTCCAGGGGCAAGCTCTGGCGCCTGGATGAAATGAAGGTGTCAAGCCCGCATGCCGTGTTGGATGGCAGCGGGCTGTGGCGCCTGAGCGGGCCTCAGCGCGGATTGGAACTGGATGCGCAGGTCACCGTCAAGGACCTGGGCGGCTACCTGGAACAGCTGGGCCTGAAAGACGCGATGAAATCCGGGCAGGGCACGATCACCGGAACTCTGCAATGGCGGAACATGCCCTGGGATTTCAGCAAGGCGGACTTGAACGGCGACATCGAGTTCAAGCTCGAAAAGGGGCGGTTCGGCTCCGTCAATTCCTATTCCGCGCGCTTGCTGGAGTTGCTGTCGCTGCAGTCGCTGCGCCGGCTGGCCCGTCTGGACCTGAACCCGGGCGGCCTCACCAAAGAAGGGTTTCCCTACGACGACTTGCGAGGCACCGTCGAGATGCGCCAGGGAGTCATGAGCACGCGCGACTATCGGGTGATCGGACCGGTCGGCACCATCGTCATGGACGGCAAGGTGAATCTGATCGATGAGCAGATGAATCTGCAGGCGGTCGTGATCCCCAAGCTGGATGTAAGCGGCGCAGCCATCGCGGCGGGCATCGCGGTCAATCCGGTGGTCGGCCTGGGTGCTTTCCTGACCCAGTGGCTGCTGCAGGCGCCCTTGGCCAAGGCGATGACGGTTCAGTACGAGGTGTCCGGCTCATGGAAAGACCCCCGGATACGGGAGATCGGCGGTCCGGACGCCATACGGGGCTCGACCGCCGGCGGGTCGGGTAACGGCAACGAGGAGCACATCGCTCATTGATGAGGGGTCAGACCCCGAATGGGGTCTGACCCCCTGAAAAAGAACCAGCAATGCAGCAAGGGGTCAGACCCCCATTCGGGGTCTGACCCCAGAACAAGCGCCGGGACTTGCAGTGGGGTCAGACCCCGTACGGGGTCTGACCCCTTTGAAAAAGAACCAGCAATGCAGCATGGGGTCTGACCCCATTCGGGGTCAGACCCCACAAAAAAAGCCGGCGGGGTCGCCGGCTTTTCAGGAGTGGGGGTAAATCAATATACGCCTTGCTGGAGCATGGCGTCGGCCACTTTGACGAAGCCGGCGATGTTGGCACCATTGACATAGTTGACGGTTCTCCCTTCTTCGCTGCCGTGACGCACGCAATTCTCGTGGATGTCGCGCATGATGGCGTGCAGCTTGGTGTCCACTTGGTCGCGCGTCCATTGCAACCGTTGTGCGTTCTGGCTCATTTCCAGGCCCGATACCGCCACGCCGCCGGCGTTGCTGGCCTTGCCGGGCGCATACAGGATCTTGGCCTCGATGAAAGCGTCGACCGCATCCAGGCTGGTGGGCATGTTGGCGCCTTCGGCCACGCAACGCACGCCGTTCTTGATGAGGGTCCGGGCGTCTTCGAGCTCGAGTTCGTTCTGGGTGGCGCAAGGCAGCGCGACATCGACCGGCACATGCCAAGGCCGCTTGCCGGCTTCGTACACCAGATTGAAGCGCTGGGCATAGGTTTCGACCCGGCCGCGCTCTTCGTTCTTGAGGCGTATGAGTTCGTTCAGCTTTTCCTGCGTGAAGCCGGCCTTGTCCACCACGGTGCCGTGCGAATCGGAGACCGTGACGACCTTGGCGCCCAGCTGCAGGCATTTCTGTATGGCATATTGCGCCACGTTGCCCGAGCCGGACACCGACACGGTCAGGCCTTCGATCGATTGGTTCGCGTGCTTGAGCATTTCTTCCGCGAAATACACCGTGCCGTAGCCGGTGGCTTCTGGGCGGATGAGGCTGCCGCCGAAGGTCAGGCCCTTGCCGGTGAACACGCTGCTTGCCGAGTTCGACAGCTTCTTCATCATGCCCGCCATGAAACCGACCTCACGCGCACCGACGCCGATGTCGCCCGCGGGGACATCGGTGTCGGGACCGAGGTGGCGGTAGAGTTCGATCATGAGGGCTTGACAGAAGCGCATGACCTCGGCGTCGGACTTGCCCTTGGGGTCGAAGTCGGATCCGCCTTTGCCGCCGCCCATGGGCAGGGTGGTGAGGGCGTTCTTGAAGGTCTGCTCGAAAGCCAGGAACTTGAGGATGGAAAGGTTGACCGAGGGGTGGAAGCGCATGCCGCCCTTGAAGGGGCCGATGGCCGAGCTGTGCTGTATGCGGAAACCGCGATTCACTTGTACTTTGCCCTGGTCATCGACCCAGGAAATACGGAACTGGATGGCGCGCTCGGGTTCGACCAAGCGCTCCAGCAAGCCTTGATCGGCGTATTGGGGGTTACGCTCGATGAAAGGCCACAAACTATTCATTACCTCTTTGACGGCTTGCATGAACTCGGGTTGGTGCGGGTCCCGGGCGCGGATCTGGTCAAGAAATCGGTCTAGTGTAGGTAGTGTCATCGAGAAGTGCTCTGTGTTGCGTACTGAGTAAGCAGGACTCAGCGGGATTAAAGTGGCGCGCTGTGAGTCGGCATAGTTGCTTATGTCGATTACGGATGCATCACGCAAGTAAGCCTCTCGTGTGAGAGGCTTACAAGGTGTTCAGCCGCTTATTTCTTCATCATGTCGAAGAATTCGGAGTTTGTTTTGGTTGCGCGAATCTTATCCAAAATGAACTCCATGGCTTCGATTTCGTCCATGTCGTGTATGAACTTCCTGAGTACCCAGACCTTTTGTAGAAGCTCTGGCTTGATGAGCAGTTCTTCGCGGCGTGTGCCCGACTTATTGAGATTGATAGCGGGGTAGACGCGTTTTTCGGCCAGCCGGCGCTCGAGATGGACCTCGCTGTTGCCGGTGCCTTTGAATTCTTCGTAGATCACTTCATCCATGCGGCTGCCGGTTTCGACCAGGGCGGTGCCGATGATGGTGAGGGAGCCGCCTTCTTCGACGTTGCGCGCGGCGCCGAAGAAGCGCTTGGGACGCTGCAGGGCGTTGGCGTCGACGCCTCCCGTCAGGACCTTGCCCGACGCGGGAACGACCGTATTGTAGGCGCGGGCCAGCCGCGTGATGGAGTCGAGCAGGATGACGACGTCTTTTTTGAGCTCGACCAGCCGCTTGGCTTTTTCGATGACCATCTCGGCCACCTGGACGTGGCGGGTGGCGGGTTCATCGAAGGTGGAGGCGACGACCTCGCCGCGCACCGTGCGCTGCATTTCAGTGACTTCTTCCGGACGCTCGTCGACCAGCAGGACGATCATTACGGCGTCGGGATAATTGGTGGAGATGGCATGCGCGATGTGTTGCATCATCACGGTCTTGCCCGATTTGGGGCTGGCCACGATGAGGGCGCGCTGGCCTTTGCCCAGCGGCGCGAAGATGTCGAGGATGCGTCCGGTGACGTTCTCTTCGCTCTTGATGTCGCGCTCGAGTGTCATGACCTCGTCCGGATGGAGCGGCGTGAGGTTCTCGAACATGATGCGATGCTTGATGGCCTCGGGCTGCATGCCGTTGACCTTGTCGACCTTGACCAGGGCGAAATAGCGTTCGCCGTCCTTGGGCGTGCGGACTTCCCCTTCGATGGAGTCACCGGTATGCAGGTTGAAGCGGCGGATCTGGGACGGCGAGATATAGATGTCGTCGGTGCTGGCCAGATAGGAGGTATCGGGCGAGCGCAGAAAGCCGAAGCCGTCGGGCAGCACTTCAAGGACGCCATCACCGAAGATCTGCTCGCCCTGCTTGGCACGCCGCTTCATGATGGCGAACATCAGCTCCTGCTTGCGCAGACGGCTAGCGTTGTCGATTTCAAGCTCTGCGGCCATTTCCAGCAGCTTTGAAACGTGCTGTGTTTTTAATTCGGTGAGATGCATGTGAGGAGAGAAGGGGGTATTTGCAAGGTCGTGGCGAGCCAGAGTAGGCTCGCGCGCAAAACGATTTATGTCAGGATTACAGGGATTCGTCCAGGAACGCGCTCAGTTGAGACTTGGACAATGCGCCTACCTTGGTTGCAGCGGGTTTGCCGTCTTTGAACAACATCAGGGTGGGTATGCCGCGAATGCCGAACTTGGCGGCGGTTTCGGGGTTTTCATCTACATTGACCTTGGCAATAATAACACGGCCTTCATATTGCCTGGAGGCTTCATCGAGCAAAGGCGCGATCATCTTGCAGGGGCCACACCAGGCGGCCCAATAGTCGACCAGCACGGGCAGATCGGAATTGATGACGTCGGCGTCAAAGGACGCGTCGCTCACGTGTTTGATGGATTCGCTCATGATAAAAAAGAAAAAAGAAGATCGGGATCTGAAAACTATACGGGAATGCAAGCAAACCGCACAATGTATTCTATTAATTGTGAGTGATCGTTTGTTGCTGGATTCTGACAAGCATACCACTGTCGTGCCGTGTTTGGTGGGTTCGCGGACGCCCAACAATCCGTAAAATACCCCCTCTTTACAGAACATTCGAGACTAAATTGGCTATACCACGCTACGACGAAGCATCCATCCGGGTCCTGAAGGGCCTGGAGCCGGTGCGGCAACGGCCGGGCATGTACACCCGCACCGACAATCCTTTGCACATACTCCAAGAGGTCATCGACAACGCGGCCGACGAGGCACTGGCGGGATTCGGCCAGCACATCAAGGTAACGCTGCATACCGACGGAAGCGTTACGGTGGAAGACGACGGGCGGGGCATTCCCGTGGGCCTGCATCCCGAAGAAAACGCGCCGGTGGTCGAACTCGTCTTCACACGCCTGCACGCGGGCGGGAAATTCGATAAAAAGGACGGCGGCGCCTATGCGTTTTCGGGGGGGCTGCACGGCGTGGGGGTGTCGGTCACCAATGCGCTGTCCAAGCGCCTCGAGGTGCGGATCTGGCGCGACGGTGAAACGCACGAACTCGTGTTTGCGGGCGGGGAGGTGCAAGAGCCGCTGCGCATGATCGAGCCGGCGGCCCGGCGCAAGACGGGGACCCGGGTCCGCGTGTGGCCGGACCCCAGTTATTTCGATAGCGCAGCAGTGCCGCTTGCCGACCTGATACACGTCTTGCGCAGCAAGGCGGTCCTGCTCAATGACGTCAAGGTCACGCTGACCATCGAAAAGACCGGCGAAGTGCGCGAATGGCAGTATCGCGACGGCCTGCGCGGCTATCTCGAAGAGGCGCTGGACGGCGCCGAGAAGATCATTCCCATATTCGAGGGCAAGCAGTACGCCGCCGAGGACGACGAGTCCTTCGCCCTCGGTGAGGGGGCGCATTGGGCAGTGGCCTGGACGGTCGAAGGACCGGTGTTGCGGGAATCCTACGTCAATCTCATCTCCACCACCGCGGGCGGCACCCATGAATCAGGCCTGCGCGAAGGCCTGTTCAATGCGGTCAAGACGTTCGCGGAGCTGCACAGCCTCATTCCCAAAGGGATCAAGCTCCTGCCCGAAGACGTCTTTGCGCGCGCCAGCTTCGTATTGTCGGCCAAGGTGCTCGACCCGCAATTCCAAGGACAGATCAAAGAGCGCCTCAACAGCCGGGATGCGGTCCGGCTGGTCAGCGGCTTCGTCAAGAATGCGCTCGATCTCTGGCTGAGCGCGCACGTCGAATATGGCAAGAAGCTCGCCGAGACGGCGATTCGCCAGGCACAGGCGCGCGCACGTTCGCTGCAGAAAGTCGAGAAGCGCAAGAGTTCGGGGGTCGCGGTGCTGCCCGGCAAGCTCACGGATTGCGAATCCAGCGACGTGGCGCGCACCGAACTTTTCCTGGTGGAGGGCGATTCCGCCGGCGGTTCCGCCAAGATGGGGCGCGACAAGGAATTCCAGGCCGTGCTGCCTTTGCGCGGCAAGGTGCTCAATTCGTGGGAGGTCGACAGGGAGCGCCTGTTCGCCAACAACGAGATCCACGATATTTCGGTCGCGATCGGCGTGGACCCGCACGGTCCCAACGATACGCCGGACCTGTCGGGGTTGCGCTATGGGCGCATTTGCATCCTGTCGGACGCAGACGTCGATGGCTCGCATATCCAGGTGTTGTTGCTCACCTTGTTCTTCCGGCATTTTCCGAAGTTGGTCGAAGCGGGCAACGTCCACGTGGCGCGGCCACCGCTGTTTCGCGTGGATATCCCGGCGGCGGGCAAGCGGCCGGCCCGCAAGGTGTATTGCCTGGACCAGGGAGAACTCGAGGTCGTACAGGAAAAACTGCGCACCGAAGGACAGCGCGAAGGCACCTGGAGCATCAGCCGATTCAAGGGCCTGGGCGAAATGAGCGCCGAGCAGCTTTGGGACACCACCATGAATCCCGACACGCGCCGCCTGATGCAGGTGGGCTACGGCGCATTGGACGCCGCCGCAACGACCAAGATGTTCGACATGCTCATGGGCAAGGGCGAATCGGCGCACCGCCGGAACTGGCTGGAAGAAAAAGGCAATCTGGCCGAGGTCGACGTTTAACCGCTACCGAGATGGAAAATGGATAGTACACAAGCTGATTTGTTCGACCAGGACGGCGGCGATGGCGCCGGCATGACGCTGGCCCATTATGCCGAGCAGGCATACCTGGATTACGCGGTATCGGTGGTCCGGGGACGGGCACTGCCGGACGTGGCCGATGGCCAGAAGCCGGTGCAGCGGCGCATACTGTACGCCATGCAGGCCATGGGCCTGGGAGCGGGCGCCAAGCCGGTGAAATCGGCCCGCGTGGTGGGTGATGTGCTGGGCAAGTACCACCCTCATGGCGACCAGGCGGCCTATGACGCCATGGTCCGTATGGCGCAGAACTTCACCTTGCGCTACCCGCTGGTGGACGGCCACGGCAACTTCGGCTCGCGCGATGGCGACAACGCGGCGGCCATGCGTTACACCGAGGCGCGCCTCACGCCGTTTGCCCGCATCCTGCTCGACGAACTGGACGAAGGCACCGTCGATTTCGCCGCCAATTACGACGGCAGCCAAAAAGAGCCGGTCCTGTTGCCGGCGCGGCTGCCCGTCATGCTCTTGAACGGCGCGTCGGGCATCGCGGTCGGCATGGCCACCGAGATCCCTTCCCATAACCTGCGCGAGGTGGCGAGCGCCTGCGTTGCGCTCATCCGCCATCCCAAGCTGACGGATGAAGAGCTTTACGCCATGGTGCCCGGGCCCGACTACGCGGGCGGCGGCCAGATCATTTCATCGCCCGCCGACATCGCCCACATCTATGCGACCGGCCGCGGCTCCATCAAGGCGCGCGCGCGCTGGCAGTTCGAAGAGCTCGCGCGCGGCCAGTGGCAACTGGTGGTCAACGAACTGCCGCCCGGCACCTCCGCGCAAAGAATCCTGGAAGAGATCGAAGACCTGACCAATCCCAAGGTCAAGACCGGCAAGAAGAGCCTGACGTCCGAGCAGCAGCAGACCAAGGCGCTGGTGCTCGGCATGTTGGATACGGTGCGCGACGAGTCGGGCAAGGACGCGGCGGTGCGCCTGGTGTTCGAGCCCAAGACCAGCCGCATCGACCGCGACGAATTCGTGAACGTCCTGCTGGCCCAGACCGGCATGGAAGGCAATGCGCCCATCAACCTCGTGTGCCTGGGCACGGACGGCCGCCCCCGTCAGAAATCGCTGCGGCACATCCTGACGGAATGGCTGGAGTTCCGCGCGCACACCATGACACGCCGGACGGAGTACCGCCTGGACAAGGTGACGGACCGCATCCATGTGCTGGAAGGGCGCATGGTCGTCTACCTGAACGTCGATGAGGTCATCCAGACCATACGGGAATCGGACGAGCCGAAGGCTGCGCTGATGGAGCGCTTCGAACTTTCGGAAAGGCAGGCCGAAGATATTCTTGAAATGCGTTTGCGCCAATTGGCCAGGCTGGAGGGTTTCAAGATAGAGAAAGAACTGGAAGAGCGCAACAAAGAGCAGGCATCCCTGCGCGAACTGCTGGACAATCCCGCCGCGTTCAAGCGATTGATGATCAAGGAAATAGAAGCCGACGCCAAGCAGTACGGCGACGACCGCCGCACCTTGATCGAAGCGGCCGAGAGGGCGGTGCTGGAATCCAAGGTGGTCGAAGAACCGGTCACCGTGATCATGTCGCAAAAGGGCTGGTTGCGGGCGCGGCAAGGCCATGGCCATGACGCGGCGCAGTTCGGTTTCAAGACCGGCGATGCGATGTATGACGCCGTCGAGTGCCTCACCACCGATGAGCTGGTCGCCATCTCGAATACGGGACGTGTCTACACGGTCGCCGTGTCCAGCCTTCCGTCGGCCCGCGGAGACGGCCAGCCCATCACGTCCATGATCGATCTGGAGCCGGGCGCGCGCATCGTGCACATGCTCGCCGGACCGTCGGAACAGCGCTATGTGCTGGGCACGGGCTCGGGATACGGGTTCATCGCCAAGCACAAGGACCTGACGACCCGGCAGCGCGCCGGCAAGCAGTTCCTCAACCTGGAAAGCACGGATGCGCTGCTCAAGCCGCTGGCCTTGCGCAACACCGACACGCACGTGGCGATGCTGGCGCGGAAGGGCCGTTTCCTGGTCGTCGACATCCACGAGTTCAAGTCCCTGTCGGGCGGCGGGCGCGGCACCATTCTGATGGGGCTCGATGAGGGCGATGCGGTGGCGCAGTGGGTGCCCGTCGGCCCCGACGGCATTCTGGTGAGCGGCATCTACCGCGCCAAGGACACCACCTGGAGCATGGACATGGAAGCGCTGGCCGAGTACGTGGGCAAACGGGCCAGGAAAGGCAAGGCCTTGTCGCTGAAGATGAAGCAACCTACACTTTTGCGGGCGTGATGGCGGCGGCCTGCGCCGCCTTCCTTTAGCGCCATCCGGTTCCAAGCCTTAAAATGGCTTTGTTTTCAATCCATTTTCATAGTCAGACGTCATGAGTTTCAAGGTTACCGTCCAGCCCAGCAACCACGCTTTTTCGGTCGAAGACGGTCAATCCGTGCTTGATGCCGCACTCGCCGCCGGCATCGTCCTGCCGTACAGTTGCCGCAACGGGGCATGCTCCACTTGCAAAGGCAAGGTCGTGGAAGGCAGCTACGAGGCCGGCGACGGCCCGGCCCACGTGCTATCTCCGGAAGAGCTCGAACAGGGCTATACCTTGTTCTGCCAGGCCAAGCCGACTTCCGACATGCTCATCGAGGCGCGGGAGATCCGCATGGCCAGCGACATCCAGATCCGCAAGATGCCGGCGCGGGTCATGGGTATCGAGGACGCCGCCGGCGATGTCAAGATCATCAAGCTGCAGCTGCCCGCCGCCGACCCATTCCGCTACTATGCGGGGCAGTACATCGAGTTCATCCTGAAAGACGGGCGGCGGCGCAGTTATTCCATGGCCACCATTCCCAACGAAAGCAATCTCGTCGAACTGCATATCCGGCATACGCCCGGCGGCGTGTTCACCGATCATGTCTTCGGCGCGGGCGCCACACAGATGAAGCTGCGCGAGATCCTGCGCGTCGAGGGACCTTTGGGGTCATTTTTCCTGCGCGAGGAAAGCGACCGGCCCATCGTGTTCCTGGCCAGCGGAACCGGCTTCGCGCCCATCAAGGCCATCGTCGAACGCATGATAGAAACGGGCAGCACGCGCAAGGCGGTCCTGTACTGGGGAGGCCGCCGCCCGGCGGACCTCTACATGGACTCGCTGGCGCGGGAATGGGAAAAGACCATGCCGGACTTCTCCTACATCCCCGTCGTCTCGGATGCCTTGCCCGAAGACAACTGGAGCGGCCGCGTCGGCTTCGTGCACCAAGCCGTGCTGCAAGACCTTCCGGATCTCTCCGGCCACCAGGTCTATGCCTGTGGCGCGCCTATCGTGGTCGAAAGCGCGAGGCGCGATTTCGTGAAGCTGGCGGGCCTGCCCGAAGACGAGTTCTACGCGGACGCCTTTACGACCGAGGCGGACATCGCCTAGCCTGGTGCTCATGCGCCTGGCGGGATTCTCGGCAGGCGGCGCCAAGCAATCCAAACAGCATCAGAGGAAAGCGCAATGAGAGTAGCCGTACTGGGTAGCGGAATCATCGGGACATCGACGGCCTGGTGGCTCAGGCAGAATGGCCATGAGGTCGTCGTCATCGACCGCGAAAACGGCCCGGGCCAGGAAACCAGCCGCGCCAACGGGGGGCAGATTTCGGTGTCGTATTCCGAGCCCTGGGCCAATCCTCAGGTCGTCAGAAAGCTGGCGCGCTGGCTCTTCAAGGACGACTCGCCCATCGTCTTCAAGCCCCAGTTCGATCCGCGGCAATGGTGGTGGGGCCTGCTCTTCCTGCGCGAATGCCTGCCCTCAAGGCTGGCACCGAATATACGCGCCATGGTCCGCATGTCCGAATACAGCCGCCGGACCTTGCAGGAAATGCGCCGCGAGCTGGGCATCCAGTACGATCACCTCGAACGTGGCATCCTGAATTTCTACCGGGACAAGGCCGAGTTCGATTTTTCTCAGGAAATGGCCGGCGTGATGCGTGATTTCGGCGTGGACAGGCGCATCGTCAGCACCGAAGAGATTATCCGGCTCGAGCCGGCACTCGCCGGCATGCGCGACCGCATCGTCGGTGGCGACTACACGGCCGAGGACGAAACGGGAGACGTCTACCTGTTTACCCGTGCGCTGGCTGAAAAAGCCGCGGCCGCCGGTGTCGAATTCCGCTATGCCACCCAGCTCAGCCGTTTCCTGTCGATGGGCGGCCGCATCCAGGGTGCCGAGGTCATCAACTCAGAGGGTCTTTACGAAGTCGTGCAGGCCGATGCCTATGTGGCGGCCCTGGGTGCCTATACCCCCAATTTCGTGGCGCCGTTGGGAATTTCCTGCAATGTGTATCCGGCCAAGGGCTATTCAGCGACTTTCAATATCCTCGATCCCGACCGCGCGCCCATGGTCAGCCTCACGGACAGCGCGAACAAGGTGGTGTATTCCAGGCTGGGCAATACGCTGCGCATGGCCGGCACGGCGGAACTGGGAGGCTATTCCCGCGCGCTGAATACCGCGCGTTGCGATAATATGACGCTGATGGCCCGGGAATTGTTCCCAAGCGTGCTCGATTTTGATAACGTACGCTACTGGTCTGGTTTGCGTCCCGCAACGCCGTCCAATGTCCCTCTCATCGGCCGGACGAAAATCCAGAACCTGTATCTCAATACCGGGCACGGCACATTGGGCTGGACCATGGGCGCAGGCTCCGGTCGCGCTTTGGCCGATCTTGTCTCCGGCCGCCGGCCCGAACCCGAGTTTCCTTTTCTAGGTTAATTGCTTTATGAAATTTCAGTGGCTATTTGGCGCATCGGATCCGATGCGCAAGCTTGCGTGGGTGAGCGCCGGATCATTGCTGGCAACATCCATGGCCGTATCCGCCGCGACCGAGGTTCGGGTCTGGCATTCCCTCAGCCCGTACAACAAGGCCGTCTTCGAGGATCTGGTCAAGGATTTCAACCGCAGCCAGAATGAAGTCGACGTAAAACTGAAGGCCTTCGACAGCGAAGACGCGATCGAGTCCGCTCTTGCCGCAGCCAAGAAGCGCGACGACAGGCCGCAACTGGTGCAACTGGACGACGACCGCGCACCCGAGCAGATCGCCAGCCGTTCATACATACAGCCGCTGCACGTCCTGCTGGCCAAGTATCCCATCAAGGACGGCAAGTGGTTTCTTTCCGAGGAAAACACATTCGCGCGCGATGGCAAAGGCCGTCTGGTGGCCTTTCCATACATGGTCGATGTTCCGGTCATGTTCTACAACATCGAATCGTTCAAGAAGGCCAAGCTGACGCCGGCCGCGCCTCAACGCGCCTGGAGCAGCCTGCAGGATCAACTCGTCTCGCTGGCCAACAATGGCTCGCGCAAATGCCCGCTGACTTCCGACCAGCCGGTATCCATCAATCTCGAGAACCTGGCCGCCGTCAACAATCAGCTGTACACCAGCAACGACAACGGCCTGAAAGGCAAGCCGGCCTTCCTGTTCGACGTGATGTACATCCGGCATCTGTCGCTCATGATCAGCTGGGTGCGCACCGAGCTCATGGTCAAGCCGGAGTTCGGCTCCGTTGCCGCCAAGCGCTTCGCCAACAACGAATGCGCCGTGCTGTTCTCGACTTCCAGCAACCTGGGCTGGTTCAAGGACACGAAAAAGCTGAATTTCTCCGTCAGCGGGCTGCCTTATTATCCCCAGGTAACCGATAAGCCGGGCAACCCGTTCGTGGGCGGTTCGGCTTTGTGGGTGACGGCGGGCCATTCCAAGGAAAGCGATGCGAGCAGTGCCCGCTTCCTGGGCTGGCTGGCCGAACCCAAGCAGGCTGCCCAGTGGTATCAAAAGACGGGCTTCCTGCCGCTGACGCAGCAGGCCTTCGCCCAGACCGACAAGTCCTACTACAAGGACCTGGGCGAATGGCAGTCGCTGGTTGCGGTCAACGCGCGCAGCCCCGGCAATCGTGGCCGCGGTTTCCGCATCGATAACTATCCGCAGATCCACGCCATGTTCCATCGCACGCTGGAACAGGCGCTGAATGGCCAGCAACCCGCCGTGACGGCGCTCAAGACCGCCGCTGCGGAAGCCGGGAAGATGATGTCGAGCAAATCGCAGCAGCGATAAAAGGTTCTATTCGTACATCTCGGTCTGGCGGCACCTGCCGCAAGAAAGCAAGATAGCCCGTACTGCAATCCGCAGCACGGGCTATCTTGTTTTTGGGTGACCGCCATGTCCAGAATTTTTGCGATATTTCTTGCCTGCGCAACGCTTGCCGCCTGCACGCCCTCCATGCGGTGGCCCTGGCCGGCGCCCGCATCGCAAACGGCGCCCACGCAGGGTGCACGGTATAGTTTTGCCTGGCGCCTGTCGGGCGACCGCGCGGTCGCGCCGCTGCAAGTCTTCGATGACGGCCGGCAGACCTGGCTGCAGTTTTCCGAGTCGCAAGCCGTACCCGCCATCTTCGCGCGTGGCGCCAAAGGCGACCAACTGCTGTCTTACGCACGGCAAGGGCCTTACGTCGTCCTGCCAGGCGTCTGGCCTGAACTTATCCTGCGGGGCGGTTCGCTGGTCGGTCACGTCCGCCGCGAAGCCCCCGCACAAGCGGCCGGCCAGCAGGAACCTCCGGGCAGTGTCTCCTCCGATCCGGCTCCTGTGTCCGTCTCGCAGGCCATCGAAGCCCCTGATCCGATTCCGACCGAAGCGCAGACGGCCGCCCTGACGGCCCAAAGCTTCCCCGATCCCGAATCGCAAGCGCCATCGTTCTTTCAGGCCGGCCCGCAAGACCGCACCATGCGGGCCGCCCTCGACCGCTGGGCAAGAAGCGCGGGCTGGACTTTCGAGCCCGAGCATTGGGTGGTCGACGTCGACATTCCACTGGCGGGTTCGGCCCGTTTCGAGCCGGAGTTCAAGTCCGCGGTGCGCGAACTGCTCGCTTCGACCGAGCTTGGCGAAAGGCCGCTGCAGCCTTGCTTCTACTCCAACAGGGTGCTGCGCATCGTGCCTTATGCCCAGCCGTGCGACCGCAGCGTCGGCGGGAGAACATCATGATGTCCATGATGCCTGTGCTGCGGCTCGTCGCCGTGGCGGCCGCCAGCGGGTCCCTCTCATCCTGCGCCCTCGGCGACCGCATACGCCAGATCGCCACGGCGGTCGATGCTCAGCATGCCCATATCCATCAAAGGCAGGCCGAGTTCGCCACCGCCATCGGCGATCCGGAAAGCCGGCGAGCCGCCCAGGATGTGCCGCGCCCCTGGCTGGCGGGCAGGGCACAGCCCCTGGCGCGCGAAATCGTTTTGCCGATGGCGCTGCGGGCCGACGTCAACACCACGCTGCTGTTTTCCGACGGCGGCCTCGACTTGCCCATGCTGGCGCAGCGGATCACCGCCGCCACCAACATCCCCGTCCACGTGCGGCCGGATGCCCTTCTTCCTCCCGAAACGTTCCTGCCGCGCCTGAACCGCTCCGGCGCCGTGCCATCCATGGTGTCTGCCGCCCCGTTGCTGCCGCCCGGCGGCGGGCCCGAGCCCTTGGTCCGCATCCTCGATCGCATCGGCGCACGGCTCGGCATCATGTGGCGATATCATCAGGATCGCATCGAGTTCTACCGCACGGAAACCCGCAGCTTCAATGTGCGGGCGCTCACCCTCGACGCCACGTCCGAAGCCTCATTGGGGCAGGGCGCCACCACCTCGTCGGAAGGCTTTGCCAGCAGTTCCAGAACCCAATTGGTGAGCACCACGAAAGACGTCTTCGCCGTGGTCCGCGCGCGCATAGAGCCTTTTCTGACCCAGGCGGGCATCGTCGTGGCGGAACCGGGCGCGGGCTCCACGGTGGTCGTCACCGACACGCCCGATGCTCTGTCGCGCATTGCCGCCTATCTCGAACAGGAAAACCGCGCGCTCACGCGTCGGGTGCGGCTCATCGTCGAGGAATTCACGGTAGTGCTTCATGACACCGCCGAAGCGGGCATCGACTGGAACCTCGTCTTCTCCAGCGCCCGATTGGCTGCATCGCTCGTGGTGCCGGGCTCGGGCGTTGTGGGTGGTGCACTGGGCGCACGCCTGGATCAAGGCCCGTTCGCCGGGTCCGAGGCCGTGGTCAAGGCCCTGAGCGAGGTGGGCAGGGTGGTGCGGCGCAGCAGCATGCCCGTGCTCACCCTCAACCGTCGGCCCGTCACCCATGCCGTGCGCACCACTTTTTCCTATATCGACCGCGTCGAGACGACCGCGCTGGGCAGCGCCGCGAACCTTGCGCTGCCTTCGGTTTCCGTCAGCCAGCGCGAGGAAACGGTGGGCTCGCTGCTCACGCTCCTGCCCGATGCCCAGGAAGACGGCCAGATTCTTCTTTCGCTCGCCTACGACAACACGGTGGCGCAGCCGTTGAAATCCGTCGCCTTCGGCAACAAAGAAAACCCGCTGCAGTTGCAGCAGATCACCATCGATGGCAACGGGACCGTGCAGCAGGTTGCACTCCAGCCGGGCCAGCCCGTACTGATTTCGGGCTTTGACCGCAGGGTCGAGGAAACCGAAGGCCGGCGGCTCAATCCGGGCATCCCGCTGGCGCTGGGCGGGGGCGACCGCGCGTCGGCTCAGCACCTGACCACCGTCATGATGGTGTCCGCCCAGGTCGAAGAAGGCTACTAGGGCCTGTCAACGCTAAAAGGTAGGCAATATGACGGAACCTTTCATCCTGCCCCTAGGCGACGCCGCGCTGGTCTTCGGCCTGGACTGGTTTCCGCTGGTTGGCCGCAGGGCGGCGCAGGCGGGGAAGCGATTGGCGCAGCGGCATCGTGCCAGTCATATTCTGCTGGCGGGCACGCCGCCCGCAGCCGTGGGCATGCTGGCCATGAAGAAAAGCCGTGGCCAGGGGGCCATGTATTCCGCGGCCCAGAATCTGGCTCAACTGCATCCGCGAGGAACATATGCAATGTTGCTGGAACTTGGTGACAAGGGTTGCTGGCTCGCCGTCGCCCACGACGGCGTGGTCGTGTCGCGTACCGACAGACTGTATCGCACCCGTCACGATGCCGTCCATTTCCTGGGCGAACTGCGGCCGGCATTTCCCAGGCTGCAATTGCTCGGCAGCTCCGGCGCACCCGCTCTTCCCGATCTGGCGGCACTCGGTGCGGCTCGCACGCCCGACAGTCGTTTACAGCCACTGCGGCGATGGCAGCCTTTTCTTCCCCGGCCGGTGCAATATTTCATGCTGGCGCTGCTGCTTGCCGTTCTCGGGCCGAAGCTGTGGGCATTCATGCCTGATCCGGCGGCGGCATCACACGGTGTCGTGAGCGTCGATCCAGGCGCCGCCTGGCAGAAAGCGGTCGCTCAGTCGGTTTCGGGGCGCATGCTGCACGGTGTGCCGGGCACGCAAGCACTGTTCGATGCACTGTACTCATTGCCGCTATGGGTTGGCGGCTGGAAGCTGACACGCGCCCAGTGTCTTCCGCTGGCGTCGGTCTGGCAGTGCAAGGCGCACTTCGAGCGTGCGGGCCCGCCAGCCAGCAATCAGACCTTCCTGGACCACGCGCAAGCCGCATGGACCGTCGAGTTCACGCCCACGGAGCGCGTCACGGCGACCTGGCGCATGCCGTCCCAGGGCGGGGCTTTGGGGCAATACCGTCTTGCGTCGTCGGATGACAACGAGCGGGCGCTCGTCAGCGAGCTTCAGGCCATCAAGCCCGGCTTTGCGCAATTGCATGTTTCGAACCCGTCCGCATTGCCTGTTTCGGCGCCTATTGATTCCCAAGGCAAGGCTTTGCCACGGCCTGCACGGCAACCGGTTTACTACCGGCGTGCCTTGCGGATCGTGGCGCCTCTGCGTTCAGCGGCGGTGCTTCTGCCTTACACGGCCCACATGGCCTGGGACAAAGCCGAACTCGTCCTCGGCGCGACCGATGCACCCACGCTGACCCACAGCGGTTTGATGTTGACTCTCGAAGGAGCGATTTATGAAAGCAGCAAGGTCCCATCCTCTTCCCCGCCGGCGGCCATGGGCCACGCTCCGGGTGCCGTCCTTCCGCCGCTGCCGGATTCCTGAACATGTACCGGCCCTTCTGCTTGTGTTCGCCGTATCCAGCCCTTTGGCCGCGGTACCCGACATGGCTTCCGCCGAAATGAGCGTGCGCGAGCTGATGCACCTGGATGCCGAACTGGCGCGCAAGCAGGCCCGGCAGCGCTTGAATACAGCGGGGCCGCAATTGGACGTCCCCGCGGCTTCCGGCAATCCCGCACTGCACGTGGCAGCCATCTACGGCGTGGGAGGGAAACTCCTGGCCGAAGTCGTCATCGGTTCGCGCAGCCATATCTACATGCGCGGCCGGGCGCTGCCGGTGGGCGGCACTGCCGGCCCAAACACCTATCTGCTGCGGGGAATCTCCGGTTCCTGCGTTCATCTCGATCGCGCCGGAGACAGCCAGACGCTGTGCCTGCGTCCGAGCCTCTGGGCGGCCAAGCCATGAGCCGCATGCTGCCCTGGCGCCGGGGCGGGACTTGGGCGCCTCGATCCGGCGCGCCCGCGCCCAGGTTCGATTCCGCGTCGGCCATCGTCATCAGCAGCCCGGACGATCTCGCCAGGCTGAAGCCGCGCTTCATGCACGCCTTGAGCGACAAGTTCGATGCCGAGGCGCTGGCGGGCCGCTTGGTGCCGGTGCTTCTGGAAGACCATTCCGTAGCCATATTCGGACTGGCCGAGCACGTGGGCAGTGACCAGGCCGACGAGCTCGCACGCCGTATCCGTGAGCGGGGCGGCGCGTCCGCCGGCCCGGTCCGCTATGTGCTCGCGGCGCCCTTGCTGCTTGCCATTTCGCGGCGGCAGCTTAACGGCCAGGTCCTGGCTCCCCCGGCCGGCAATCGTGCCTCCTCCGTACGCACCGCACCGGCCGAAGCCTTCCAGGATGTCGTCGAGTGGGGCGTGCGGCATGGCGCCAGCGATATCCATCTCAATGTGCGGCAGGGCGAGCCCGAATCGGAAATCAAATACACCGTGGCGGGCCAGTATCTTGCACCGGAACGATTCCGGCGCCTGCCCACCAGCACTTTGTTCGATATGCTGTGCGTGGCATGGATGGACATCCAGGGAGGAAACGGGGCGGTCTTCGATCCGGGAATCGAGCAGCAGGGCAGTTTGCAGCGGCAGGTGGACGGCCAGCGCATCGTGCTGCGCTGGTCATCCCTGGCGGCGGATGCCGGACCCAGTGTCTGCTTGCGCGTGCAGCAGGATGCCGCTGCCGGCCTGCCCACTCTCGAGCAGCTTGGCTATCTTCCCGACCAGGTGCGCAGCATACGGCGAGTCATGCTTTCCGAAAGCGGCGCCGTCATCATCGCGGGCGTGGTCGGTTCCGGAAAGTCGACCAGTCTTGCTGCGCTGATTACGGGGCTGCCCGCGCATCGCAAGGTCGTCACGATCGAGGACCCGGTCGAATACCGCATACCGGGCGCCATCCAGAACACCATTGCGCGCCATCTCGATACCGATACCCACGCTGGCTTTGCAAGCAAGCTCAGGTCCTTGAAGCGTTCCGCCATGACCGACGTGCTCCTTGGCGAAGTACGCGACCATGAAACCGGCCGCGCGTTCATGGATCTCGCCGGCTCAGGCGTCAACGTCTACACGACGATCCACGCGCCATCGGCCCAGCGCATTCCCGACCGGCTGGCTTCCGATTTCATCGGCGTGCCACGTGACTTCCTTGCCACTTCCGGCATGCTCAAGCTGCTGATCTTCCAGGCGCTCTTGCCCTTGCTGTGCCAGCATTGCGCCTTGCCCATGCAGTCCTTGTTGCGCACCGATGCACAATGGGAAGCGCACTCATCGGGCATGCGCTGGACGGAATGGCTGAATCTGGTCCATGCACTGTATGGGCGCGAGCTCGATCTCTGCCGGGTCCGCAATGCGCGAGGATGCGAATCCTGCCGCCATGGCCAGCCGCCTCAGCTCCATGGCTACGCGGGCCGCACGATTTCCGCTGAACTCTACGAACCCGACCTCGCCGCAGGGCCGGCGCTCAGCGCCATGGATGCGGCGGTCTGCAAGGCTCGCCAGGGGTTGATCGATCTGCGCGATATCGAAGCGCGCTTCCACGCCTTCGAGACCGAGGCCATGCGCCGATCCGCTCACGGGGTTCCGTCGGGCTTTCCAGGCTTGAAGGTGGCTTCATGAAAGTGCCGCTCTTCGGCGCTTCGGCGCACATGCTCATGCATCGGATCGATTGCTGGCGCTTCTCGGCAAGGCGTGCGGACTATTACGATTATCTGGCCGCCTTGCTGTCCGGAATGCAAGGCGCGCGAACGCTCCGGGACGTCTTTCTGCACGATGCGCGGCGCTATGGAAGATCCAGCCTGCGAGGCCGTTTGTCCCAGGCCTGGCTGCAGGCTTTCGAAGTGGTGGGGGGCGACCTCCATGCCACCTGGAACGGCTGTTTTGCACCCTCCGAGCTTGCCCTGATCCGCACAGCTCAGGCCCACGGCAATGCCGCATTGGCTGAAACGCTTGCCGCCTTGTCCAGCGCGCAGCGCCTGTCCCGTCAGGCGGGCCGGATACTGTCATCGACGCTTTGGTCGTCGGTGGTTGCAATGGGCCTGCTGGCAGGCATGCTGGCCGCCGTGCCGTTGTTCACCCTTCCGGGCCTGCTGCATGCCTTTGCAGCGGTTCCTGCGTCCTTCCATGGCCGCCGCACGCAAGCGCTTTCCGCTTTTGCCGGTCTGCTTCAGGCGCATTGGCCCCTGCTTGCCGTGCTGGCGATCGGCGGCGGGGCGCTATTGCTGTGGTCCATACCCAATCTGGGCGGTGCGCTGCGCCGCAAGCTCGATCCATGCATGCCTTGGCGCCTCTATCGCGACGTCCAGGCGCTGCGCTTCCTCAAGTTCCAGGCGATTCTCCTGGACAGCGATGGAGCCGGACCCTTGTCGTTGCGCACGACACTCGCCATGCAGAAACTGGGCGCAAGCACATGGCTCGCGGCGCACATGGATCTGATGCTGGCGCGCATCGATGCGGGCCTGACGGGACCGGACACCTTCGATAGCGGCCTGATGGACCGCGAACTGTTCTGGTTCTTCAGCGACATGGCCATGGCGCGTGGGTTGCGCGCAGGCCTGCAGCTCAGTGCCGGACGCCTGCGCAGCCATGTCATCGACAAGCTGGCGCGGCAGGCCGCGGCCTTGCGCTGGTGCATCCTGCTTGCCTGTCTCGGCTGCCTGCTGGCGCTTGCCTTGTGGCACTACGCAGTCATCGACGAATTGCGCCGTTCCCTCATGATTTTCTACGCGAGCCAATGACGGCGCGCGTCATTACCCAGGAGTCCTCCATGTCCATCATGAAATCCGCCCAGCAGGGCCTGTCCCTGATCGAAGTCTCCATCGTGACCGCCATCGTGCTCTTGCTGGCCATCATCGGCGTGCCGGCCATAGGCGCCTATGTGGTCGAGAACAAGGTCCCCAAAGTGGGCGAGGAAATCGCGCGCTTCATCCTCCAGACCAAAGTCAACGCTTCAAATGCCACGGCAACGCCCTATCAGGGCATCGATACGGCCAACTTCGCGAATCTCGTCCGCGACTCCAGCATATTCGCGGTATCCGGAGACGGCTCGACATTGAAGATTCTGCACGGGCTTGGCGGCGAGGGGGCGGTCAGCGTAGCGGCCGAGGAGTCCGGCGCATCGTTTTCGATCACACTGTCCAAAGTCCATAACGCCGCCTGCCCCTCGATTGCTTCGATACTGCAGCGGGTATCGGACAGCATGACGGTGGCTCCGGACGGGCAGGGCGCCGTGGTCATCAAAAGCGATTCGGTCCTCTACAGCGCCCTGGCGGCGGAGTCCCATTGCGCCAAAGGCGATGTGAATACCTTCGTGTTCACCGCCAGTTGAGGGCCGGCGTGCTGTCAACGCAAAAAAAGGCGGTGCCTCGCAAGGCGAGCCAACGCGGTCTGGGGCTGCTCGAGTTGATGCTGGCAGCCATCGTCGCGACCTTGCTCGCCGCATGGGGCGCCGGCGCTCTCATGACCCGCTTGGACGAAGCCGCTGCACAGTCCAGCGCAGCCTGGATGCTGTCGGTGCGCCAAGCCCTGCACAGCTATCTCGAACGATACGGCCCTTTGATCGCCCATGCCGAAGACCTGGCCGTCCTGAGTGCGCGCGGATATGCCGATTGGTCTTCACCCCAGCTTCACGAACTCAAGGCCGATGCCTTGTTGTCCCAGGGCTTTCCCGAAGCCGTCTCTCCGGGTGGCGGCGCAGTGCTCAAGGTGCTGCGGCGGGGCGTGTGCCCCGGGCCCGCCTGCCATGTCGAGGGCCTGGTTCATAGCAAGCGGCCTTTCCTGCAGCGGTCTTCGGGCCACGTCGACGACTACATGGTGGCGCAGTGGTTGATGTCCAGCAAGGGATGGGGAGCCGCAGTGAATATGCGGCACCCTGAATGGATACAAGGCCCGGCCTTTCGGTTCGGCAATCCATCATGGGCCGGGCCGGCATTGGCACCCGGCTCGGTTGCGATGGCGGTCACGCGCGAACACTTGCGCGAGTTCGAATACCTCAGGGTCGGGGACCTGCGCAATCCTGATTTCCGCGCCGATGCAAGCATTGCCGGCCACGTGCAAGTCGGTGCCGACCTGAGTCTCGATGGATATCTTCGAATGGAAGCGGGTGGCGTCCTGCATCAAGCCTGCACCCAGGACGGCGCCTTTACGCGCGACGCGGAGAAGGGCTTGCTGACGTGCCGGAACGGCGCCTGGCGCGCTGCCAGCCGAGCCGGCGGCGGCGGATTCTCGATCAACCAGTTCCGCGGCTGCGCCAACAGCAGCGGCATGGCGACGGCCAATCCCCTGACCGGTTCATGTTCATGTCCTCCGGCCACTTATCTGGTACAGATCTCCGACAGCGGCCCGCATGATTTTCCGGAAGGGCGGACGCAGGGGTATTTGTGCGTGGATTGAGGGGTCAGACCCCATGCGGGGTCTGACCCCATCACATAAGACCAGGGGTCAGACCCCGTACGGGGTCTGACCCCTCCCAATTGACACAACATCCTGGCCGGGCCATTATCCTCTCCGAGTCCGGCATAACCGGCTCGAGCGTCGCAGGCATGCACAAGGGCAGGCAATGAATATCCTGAAACTGGAAAGGCTCAGCAAAGAAGCGTTCGCACCGTTCGGCGACGTCATCGAAATTGACGGCAGCGACTGGTATCCCATCAATGCCGGCACCACCCGTCGCTACCATGGTCTTGCCCCCATCGATCCCGGCCCGGAAGGCGGGCGCGCGGGCATCAGCATGGCGCGCGGCGATGCCTTCAACTACCCGCTTTCCATCTCCATGCTCGAGCGCCATCCCGTCGGCAGCCAGGCCTGGATACCCTGCACGCAGACCCCGTTCATCGTGGTCGTCGCACCCAATGGCGTCGACGGCCGGCCCGACGAAACAGGACTACGGGCCTTCTATGCGCAAGGCAACCAGGGCGTGAGCTACCGCGCCGGGACCTGGCACCATCCCCTGGCCACCTTGGGCCGGCAGGGCGATTTCATCATCGTGGACCGGATCGACGGCGCACCCAATTGCGACGAGGCCGCCTTGCGCACCTCATACTGCATCGACGGCTCCTACAAAGGCGGGCAGCCGGTCTGAGGACGCCCGCAACCCGGTAAGCGCCAGCCGGGCTCGTCTTGCGCAAAACGCTTTTTATACCTCTATAATTACTGGTTACCTATCAATCAGCGTTTTTCTGCAATGAAAACCTCCGAAATACGTCAGAAGTTCCTGTCCTTCTTTGAATCGAAGGGTCATCAGGTCGTGCCATCGTCATCGCTCGTGCCGGGCAACGACCCCACCTTGCTTTTCACGAACTCGGGCATGGTGCAATTCAAAGACGTATTCACCGGGAAGGAATCTCGCCCATACAGCAGGGCGACCTCGTCGCAGCGTTGCGTGCGGGCCGGCGGCAAGCACAACGACCTCGAGAACGTCGGATACACGGCGCGTCACCACACATTCTTCGAGATGCTGGGCAATTTCAGCTTTGGCGACTACTTCAAGCGCGACGCCATACACAACGCCTGGGAACTCCTCACCACCGTGTACAAGCTGCCGGCGGAAAAGCTCTGGGTCACCGTCTATCACGAAGACGACGAAGCCTACGACATCTGGTTCAAGGAAATCGGAGTGCCGGCCGAGCGCATCGTGCGCATAGGCGACAACAAGGGCGCCCGCTATGCGTCGGACAATTTCTGGCAAATGGCCGACACCGGACCCTGCGGCCCTTGTTCCGAAATCTTCTACGACCACGGTCCGGACGTCTGGGGAGGCCCCCCGGGTTCCCCCGAGGAGGACGGCGATCGCTACATCGAGATCTGGAACCTGGTGTTCATGCAGTTCGAGCGTGACGCGCAAGGCAACATGCCGCGCCTGCCCAAGCCCTGTGTCGACACCGGCATGGGCCTGGAGCGCATCGCCGCCGTGCTGCAGCATGTGCATTCCAATTACGAAATCGATCTCTTCCAATCGCTGATCAAGGCCGCGGCACGGGAAACAGGCGCGACCGACCTGAGCAACAACTCGCTCAAGGTCATCGCCGACCACATCCGTGCCTGCAGCTTCCTGATCGTCGACGGGGTCATTCCCAGCAATGAAGGCCGCGGCTATGTGCTGCGCCGTATCATCCGCCGCGCCCTTCGCCATGGCCACAAGCTCGGCCAGTCGGGCGTTTTCTTCCATCGCCTGGTGGCGGACCTCGTCAAGGAAATGGGCGACGCCTATCCCGAGCTCGTCGCTCAGCAGGCACGTGTCGAACAGGTGCTCAAGCAGGAAGAAGAGCGCTTCAGCGAAACGCTTGAGCACGGCATGAAGATTCTCGACGCAGCCCTGGCCGATATCCCTGAAAACGGGGTGCTGGACGGTCAGACGCTGTTCACCCTGTACGACACCTACGGCTTTCCGGTGGACCTGACCGCCGATATCTGCCGCGAGCGCAACGTGCAGGTCGACCTCGATGGTTTTGAAACGGCGATGAATCACCAGCGCGAACAGGCGCGCGCGGCAGGCAAGTTCAAGGCTGCCGAAGGGCTGTCCTATAGCGGCGTGAATACCCGCTTCGAGGGCTACGAGCACTTGCAGGCAAGCGGTAAAGTCACGGCGCTGTACGTCGATGGCTCGTCCGTGGAGTCGATCGCCGCCGGGCAGGACGCCATCGTCGTGCTCGACGTCACGCCGTTCTATGCGGAATCGGGTGGCCAGGTAGGCGACACCGGGATTCTGCAGGCCGGCGCCGCAAGGTTCCAGGTGCTGGATACGCAAAAAATCCAGAGCGCCGTTTTCGGCCATCACGGCCGCATGCTGGACGGCGGCCTGAAGGTGGGCGATGTCGTGGAAGCCCAGGTGGACATCGTCCAGCGGGCCCGCACGGTGCGCAATCACTCCGCCACCCATTTGATGCACAAGGCTCTGCGCCAGGTGCTGGGCAATCATGTGCAACAGCGCGGCTCGCTCGTCGATGCCGACAAGACCCGCTTCGATTTCGCGCACGATGCACCCATGACCGCCGAACAGATCACCCAGGTCGAGCGCATCGTGAATGCGGAGGTTCTTTCCAATCACGCGACGCAGGCCCAGCTCATGTCTTATGACGATGCAGTGCAGGGCGGCGCGGTTGCGCTGTTCGGCGAAAAATACGGCGACGAGGTGCGTGTGCTCGATATCGGCTTCTCGCGCGAACTTTGCGGCGGCACGCACGTTGCGCGCACGGGCGATATCGGCCTGTTCAAGATCGTGTCGGAAGGCGGCGTCGCCGCCGGAGTGCGGCGGATCGAGGCCATTACCGGCGACAACGCGGTAAATTGGGTCCAGCAGACGAACGAAACCCTGCTGCGTGCTGCCGGCATGCTGCGGGCCCAGCCGGCGGAGCTGGTCGACCGCATCGCCTTGCTTCAAGGCCAAATGAAGCAGCTGGAGCGGGATCTCGATCAAGCCAAGAGCAAGCTGGCCGCGTCGGCGGGCAATGACTTGGCCGGCAAGGCCATTCCTTTGAACGACGACGCGAAGCTGCTCGTGGCCAATCTGGCGGGCGTCGATCCCAAGGCGCTGCGCGGCATGGTCGACCAGCTCAAGGACAAGCTGAAATCCGCGGTGGTATTGCTCGCCGCCGTGGCGGACGACAAGATCAGCCTGGTGTCGGGCGTTACATCCGACCTGACCGGCAAGGTCAAGGCGGGCGAACTCGTCGGCATGGTCGCGGCGCAAGTCGGCGGCAAAGGCGGTGGCCGTCCCGATATGGCCATGGGCGGCGGAACCGATGTCGCCGCTCTGGCGGGCGCCACGGCCAGTGTCGAGGCCTGGGTGCGCGAGCGCCTGGCCTGAAGGGTGGGCGCCATGTCTCAGGATACGTCGTCCGGTTCCGCGCCACCGCAGGCCGACCTTGAAGTCGATGCCAGCGGGTTGAAATGCCCGCTGCCCATACTTCGGGCAAAGAAGGCGCTGGCCCAGCTGGAATCCGGGCAGGTGCTGAAGGTCGTGACGACCGATACGCATGCGATCCGGGACTTCCAGGCGTTTGCCAAGCAAACGGGCAACGTCCTGGAAGCCCAGCTTGAAACCGGCGAGGGCGCCGTGCATTTCCTGCGGCGCCGCTGAATGAGCAAGCTGCAGGCCGGTGCCGTCCGCCCCTTTTGGGGTCAACCGGCCCTAGTGTTGCTTTTCTTTTACTATTGATCGGTTCAGCATTGTTTGGTTTGCGGAATTCCGCCTAAGAATGCTAGAATCTTTTGTTTTTCACAATATTTTCAAAGGATTACCATGGTTGTGATTCGTCTAGCCCGTGGCGGCTCGAAGAAGCGTCCGTTTTACAACGTTGTAGCAGCCGACTCGCGTAATCGTCGCGACGGACGTTTTATCGAGCGCGTAGGCTTTTACAACCCCGTAGCCAACGACGGCCAGGAAGGCCTGCGCATTGCCCTGGATCGCGTTCAGTACTGGACCGACAACGGCGCGCAACTGTCGCCAGCCGTGGCTCGCCTGGTTAAAGAATTTTCGGCCAAGGCCGCTGCCTGATACGGCTTCGCGGCATGACAATGCCCGAAGACCTGGTAGAGCTTGGCCGCATCGTGGCGGCGTACGGCGTGAGGGGGCTGATCAAGGTTCAGCCTCATTCCGCAGATGCCGAGGCCTTGCTGGCTGCGAAGACCTGGTGGTTGAGAGCGCCCCTTCCCGTGGGAAGGCAGGGCGCTTTGCCGTTGGCCAAGCCGTACCAGGTGGTCAGCGCTCGACCGCATGCCGATACGGTGGTGGCCCAGCTTGAAAGCCTGTCCGACCGGAATCTGGCCGAGGCCCTGAAAGGGCATACCGTCTGGGTGCCTCGCAGCGAGTTTCCCGCGGCGGAGGACGACGAATTCTATTGGATCGATCTGGTCGGCTGCCAGTTGTTCGGCGAACATGAGGGCGACCCCCGGCTGATCGGCGTCGTCACAGGAATCATCGATAACGGTGCGCATGCCGTCCTTCAAGTGGAATGCCGTGTCCAGAACGATCAGGGCGAGCTCGTGCCGGTCCTGACCGAAAAAGGCAAGATCAGGGAAGTCCTGGTTCCCTTTGTCGCCGCCCACGTCCATACCGTGGATCTTCAGCGCAAACGACTGGAAAGCAACTGGCCGGTCGAGTTCTGACGGAGTCCGGCCATGCATTTTGACGTCGTCAGTTTATTCCCCGACATGTTTTCCGTCGTCAGCGAGCTGGGCGTGACGGGGCGTGCTCGAAAGCAGGGTGTCTGGTCCATCGGCCTCTGGAATCCGCGCGACTTCACGCACGACGTGCATCGCACCGTCGACGACCGCCCATACGGGGGCGGGCCCGGCATGGTGATGCTCGCGGAGCCCCTGGAAGATGCCGTACGGGCGGCGCGGTCCAGCCGCAGCGATGGGGAGTCCGCGCCCGTCGTGCTCATGAGCCCCACGGGTCGGCGCTACACGCAGTCCGTGGCGGAAGACATGGCAAAAAGCGGGGGAGCCATCCTGATCTGCGGGCGCTACGAAGGCGTGGACCAGCGTTTCGTCGATCGCTGCGTGACGGATGAGATCTCGATGGGGGACTTTGTCCTGTCAGGCGGGGAAATCGCGGCGCTCGCGATCATTGACAGCGTGGTCAGGCTGATGCCCGGTGTGCTCAATGATGCCGAGTCGGCCAGGCAGGACTCGTTCAATCCGGCGCTTGCCGGCTTGCTGGACAGCCCGCACTATACACGTCCCGAACACTATCACGGCGTATCCGTACCGGCGGAACTGCTCTCCGGCCATCATTCGAACATTGCCGCCTGGCGCCGGCGGCAGTCCTTGTCGCTTACCGCCGCGCGACGCCCGGACCTCATATTGGCCGCCCGGGATGCCGGGCTCTTGACCAAGGCCGACGAGAAGTATCTGGCTGAATTGACGCAGGATCAGGCTCGGGCAAGCCTTTTTAGGGGTCAGACCCCGTCCGGGGTCTGACCCCACACATCAGGCCCGGGGTCTGACCCCACATATCACGCCGGCAACTTGGACAGCTGTTCCCGCACTTTGGACAGTGTTTCGCCGAACTGCGCGACGCGTGCTTTTTCCTGTTCGACCACAGCGGCCGGCGCGCGCTCCACGAAACTGGCGTTCGAGAGCTTGCCGTTGGCCTTGGCGATTTCATTTTCCAGGCGTTCGATTTCCTTGCCCAGGCGCTGGCGTTCGGCATCGATGTCGATCTCGACGCGCAGCATCAACTGCGTTGCGCCGACGACCTGCACGGGAGCGCCGATGCTGGGCAATTGGTCGACGATTTCCACGCTCTCGAGTTTGGCCAGGGCCATGAGATACATGCTGTTTTCCGCCAGGATGCCTTGCTCGCCCTGGGCGATGAGGGGCACACGTTGCGCGGGCGACAGGTTCATTTCGCCGCGCAAGGCCCGCACCGCCTCGATTTGCGCCTTCAGTCCGGCGACCCGGGCCTCGGCTTTCTCGTCGATGAAATCATGGTTGGCGATGGGGTAGGGTTGAATGCACAGGCTGAGTTCCTGCCCGGCTTCGCGCTTCCCGGCCACGACTGACACTTTTTGCCAGAGCTCTTCGGTGATGAAGGGAATGATGGGATGCGCCAGCCGCAGCACGGTTTCCAGCACGCGGATCAGCGTGCGGCGGGTACCCAGCTGCTGTGCTTCGTTGCCTTGCTGGATCTGCGCCTTGGCCATTTCCAGGTACCAGTCGCAGTATTCGTCCCATACGAAATGGTAGATGGCATTGGCGATGTTGTCGAAACGGTAATCAACGAAGCCGCGCTCGACGTCGGCCTCTAGCCGCTGCAGCTGGCTGACGATCCAGCGGTCTGCGAAGGAGGAGAGTTCCGCCTGGCCCGCCTGGTCGTGCAGCGCGTGTTCTTCGGTGTTCATCAGCACGAAGCGTGTCGCGTTCCACAGTTTGTTGCAGAAATTGCGATAGCCTTCGCAGCGCTTGAGGTCGAAATTGATGTTCCGGCCCAGGGTGGCATAGGCCGCCATGGTGAAACGCAGGGCATCGGTGCCGTAGGCCGGGAAGCCGTTGGGATAGTCCTTGCTTGTCTTTTTGCGTATGCTGGCTGCCTGCTTCGGATTCATCAGGCCGCTGGTGCGTTTTTCGAGCAGCTTCTCCAGGCTCACGCCGTCGATCAGGTCCACCGGGTCGATGGTGTTGCCCTTGGACTTGCTCATTTTCTTGCCGTCCATGTCGCAAACCAGGCCATGGACGTAGACAGTGCTGAAAGGTACTTTGCCGGTCATGTGCATGCTCATCATGACCATGCGGGCGACCCAGAAGAAGATAATGTCGAAGCCGGTAACAAGCACGCTGGACGGCAGATAGCGGTCCAGGTCGGGATTCTGTTCGGGCCAGCCCAGGTCGGTGAAGGGCACCAGCGCCGACGAAAACCAGGTATCGAGCACATCGGGATCGCGCGTGAGTGCGCCCTGGACACCGGCCGAGCGTGCCTTCCGGATGGCTTCCTCTTCGTTGCGGGCGACGAAGATCTGTCCGTCTTCCGAATACCAGGCCGGGATCTGGTGGCCCCACCACAGCTGGCGCGAGATGCACCAGTCCTGGATCTTTTCCAGCCACTGGTTATAGGTGGTGGTCCAGTTTTCGGGGTAGAACTTGATACGCCCGTCGGCAACGACTTCAAGCGCGACGTCGGTGATGCTCTTGCCGGGATTGATCGAGCCCTCGGGCGCGGGCTTGCTCATGGCGACGAACCACTGGTCGGTTAGCATGGGCTCGATGACGGTGCCGGTGCGGTCGCCTCGGGGGACCATCAGCTTATGGGGCTTGACGCTTTGCAGCAGGCCCTGGGATTCCAGGTCGGCCACGATTTGCTTGCGTGCATCGAAGCGGTCCATGCCGCGATAGGCCTCGGGCGCCTCGTCGGATATCCTGGCGTCCAGTGTGAGGATGCTGATCAACTCCAGCTGATGGCGCTGGCCGACGGCATAGTCGTTGAAGTCGTGGGCCGGAGTCACCTTGACCACGCCGGTGCCGAACTCGCGGTCGACATAGTCGTCGGCGATGATGGGTATCTGGCGGCCCACCAGGGGTAGCGTGACCTTCTGGCCGATCAGGTGGGCATAGCGTTCGTCTTCGGGGTGCACCATGACGGCGACGTCGCCCAGCATCGTTTCGGGACGGGTGGTTGCCACCACCAGGTGGGTCAGTTCACCGGCCGGCGTCACCAGTGGATAACGGATTTCCCACATGGAGCCGTCCTCTTCCTCGCTGACGACTTCGAGATCGGACACCGCGGTGCCAAGGATGGGGTCCCAGTTGACCAGGCGCTTGCCACGGTAGATGAGACCCTGGTCGTGCAGGCGGACAAAGGTTTCGACCACGCCCCGCGACAGGTTGTCGTCCATGGTGAAGTATTCGCGCGCCCAGTCGCACGATGAACCCAGCCGGCGGAACTGCTCGGTGATGGCGCTTCCGGACTTGTCCTTCCATTCCCAGACTTTTTCGACGAACTTCTCGCGGCCGAGATCATGGCGCGATATGTTCTGAGCGTCGAGCTGGCGCTCGACCACGATCTGCGTGGCGATGCCCGCGTGGTCGGTGCCGGGCACGAAAACGGTATCGTCGCCGCGCATGCGGTGATAGCGGACCAGGCCGTCCATGACTGTCTGGTTGAAGGCATGGCCCATGTGCAGCGTGCCGGTCACATTGGGCGGCGGGAACTGGATGACGAAGGGGCGGCTTTCGGCAGCGTCCGCAGGCTCGACGTGCCGGCCCCCCGCGAAATGGCCCCTGCGTTCCCACTCTGCGTACCAGCGTGTTTCTATTTCCTGGGGTTCAAAGCTTTTCGAGAGTTGTTCGGGTTCGTTCGGTGCGCGATTCGTTGTCATGATGTACAAATAAGATGCTCTTGGCCCCGCAGGGCGAAACTCTGACTATATATGAAAGCGGGCTGGCATGCGTGGCCGCCGCAAGGCATGGCGCCCGGGCGGGGGCGCCCAGGGCCGCAATGGCGTTATTTTATGATGGAGCGGGCGCACGTTGGCGTGCTAAAATGCCCGGTTAACATAAACTTTGCCAAAGTCATTGTTTTTATTGGAAAACTTTTGCTTTGGCGCAGTCGCGCTGTGGTTTTGCCGAGCATTGCGCCTGCGTACATTGCAAAGACACAGCAAAAACGCGGCAAAGCAATATGTCGACAACCTTTTTATTCAACACTTTGGATTCTACATGGCTATTGAACGCACCCTTTCCATCATCAAGCCCGACGCAGTCGCCAAGAACGTCATCGGTCAGATCGTTGCCCGCTTCGAGCAGGCCGGCCTGAAAGTTGTTGCGGCCCGCCTGCAGCAGCTGTCGCGCGGCGACGCGGAGCGCTTCTATGCTGTCCACAAAGAGCGCCCCTTCTTCAAGGATCTGGTCGACTTCATGGTTTCGGGCCCTGTGTTCGTGCAAGTGCTCGAAGGCGAAAACGCCATCCAGAAGAATCGCGACCTGATGGGCGCCACCGATCCCAAGAAAGCCGACGCAGGCACCATCCGCGCCGATTTCGCCGATAGCATCGACGCCAACGCCGTGCACGGCTCCGACGCCCCTGAAACGGCGGCCGTCGAAATTGCCTTCTTCTTTCCGGAAAGCAACGTCTACAGCCGTTGATCCCTAACCGGACCGCGTCATTTTCCGCGACCAAGTCATGTCATCTACCGAACCGATCAATCTCCTGGGCATGGACTCGCCCGCCCTTGCCGAATTGGTAGGGCAGTGGGGCTGCAAACCCTTCCGGGCCAAGCAGCTGATGCGCTGGATGCACCAGCGCAACGAGGACTCCTTCGACCGGATGACCGACCTGGCGCGGGATTTCCGCCAACAACTCTCGGAGCGCTGCTCGATCCAGGCTCCGGAAGTATCGACCGAACAGCGCTCCTCTGACGGCACCCGGAAATGGCTTTTCGACGTGGGCAAGAACAACGCCGTCGAGACCGTGTTCATTCCCGAAGACGACCGCGGCACCTTGTGCATTTCCAGCCAGGCGGGATGCACGGTGGCGTGTCCGTTCTGCTCGACGGGTTACCAGGGTTTCAACCGCAACCTCACGACGGCCGAGATCATCGGCCAGCTTTGGTACGCGCGGCGTGCCCTGCAGGCGGACCTCGACGCGGCGCGCATCGGGCAGTCGCTCGAACCGCTGGCCGAACCGGCGCGCGTCATCACCAACGTCGTGATGATGGGCATGGGCGAGCCCCTGTTGAATTACGACCAGGTTCTTGGCGCGCTGCGCCTCATGCTCGACGACAATGCATACGGGTTGTCGCGGCGGCGCGTCACGGTCTCCACGTCCGGCGTCGTCCCCATGATGGACCGGCTTGCGCGCGACTGTCCCGTCGCGCTGGCGGTTTCCCTGCATGCGCCCAACGACGCCCTGCGCGACCGCCTCGTGCCGCTCAACCGCAAACATCCGCTGGCCGAACTGCTCGCGGCCTGTAATCGCTATCTCGAACATGCTCCGCGCGATTTCATCACTTTCGAGTACATCATGCTCGATGGCGTCAACGACAGCGACCAGCATGCCCGCGAATTGATTACTATTGCGGAACAAGTGCGTTGCAAATTCAATCTGATTCCATTCAATCCGTTTCCGCAGTCCGGCCTGAAGCGGTCGCCTGCGTCGCGTGTCCGTCTTTTCGCGCAACGGCTCATGGATGCCGGCATCGTAACCACGGTGCGCAAGACGCGGGGCGACGATATTGCGGCGGCTTGCGGGCAACTGGCCGGCGATGTCAAGGATCGAACGCGCATCAACGAGCGTTTGCCGGATCGTGCGGTCATTGAAATAAAACAGGAGCGTGGATGACACAACCTTTACTGAAAGAAGAAGCCCTGCCTGAATCGCCGGCCGGCATGGCCGCCATGGGTGTCGGCGCCACCTTGCGCCACCTCCGGGAAGCCAAGGGCTACTCGCCGGCTGAAGTGTCGGCGCGGCTCAAGTTTTCGAATCGGCAGCTCGAGGCGCTTGAAACCGAGCAGTGGGATCGACTCCCGGGCGGGATGTCCTTGCGCGGCTTCGTAAAGAATTACGGCCGTTTCCTCGACGCCGACGTCGACGCGCTGCTCGTCATGCTCGACGGCCAGGTAGGCAATACCGCGCCGAAACCGGTGTCCATCAGCAGTGCCAATTCCCTTGGCCCTGCCGATCTCTCCATCCAGGGCGAGCCGGTGCACCGTCCCTGGGGATGGATCATCGTCATCCTGATATTATTGTTCGTCGCCGGCTTCTATGCCATTGAACGCGGCTGGGTGCCGGATTCATGGCTGATTTTCGACTGGCTGAAATCCCTGAAGAAATAATGGACAAATCCGACCTTGCCCAGGCCTGCAGCCCTTTGCCGGTGGGTGCCGCGCCGCGCCGTCCCACGCGTTCCGCGCAAGTGACGTGGGGCAGCCGTGTCGTGCGGGTGGGCGGCGATGCGCCCGTGGTGGTGCAATCCATGACCAATACCGATACGGCGGACGCCATCGCGACGGCGATTCAGGTCAAGGAACTGGCGCAGGCCGGCTCCGAGCTCGTGCGCATCACCGTGAATACGCCCGAAGCCGCACGCGAAGTACCCGCCATCCGCGAACAGCTCGACCGCATGGGCGTGTCGGTGCCGCTGGTCGGAGACTTCCACTACAACGGCCACAAGTTGCTCGGGCAATTCCCCGAGTGCGCGCAAGCTCTGTCCAAGTACCGCATCAACCCCGGCAACATGGGCGGCGGAAAAAAGCGCGACGATAATTTCGCGCAAATGATCGAAGTCGCCTGCCGCTACGAGAAGCCGGTGCGCATCGGCGTGAACTGGGGCAGCCTGGACCATGAACTCATGGCCCGCATGATGGACGACAACAGCAAAAGGGCGCAGCCCTGGGATGCCCAGGCCGTGATGCGTGATGCGCTGGTCGTTTCCGCCATCAGCAACGCGAAGCGCGCCGAAGAGCTCGGCTTGTCGCCCAACGGCATCGTTCTGTCCTGCAAGGTCAGCCACGTGCAGGACTTGATCACGGTTTATCAGGACTTGTCCGCCCGTTGCGACTACCCCTTGCACCTGGGCTTGACGGAAGCCGGCATGGGCAGCAAGGGCATCGTGGCTTCTACGGCGGCCTTGGCCGTGCTGCTGCAGCAAGGCATCGGCGACACCATACGCATTTCCCTGACGCCCGAACCCGGCGGCGACCGCACGCGCGAAGTCATCGTGGCCCAGGAAATCCTCCAGAGCATGGGCATGCGCGCCTTCACCCCCATGGTGGTGGCGTGTCCGGGTTGCGGGCGCACCAGCAGCACGGTCTTCCAGGAACTTGCCGACAGCATCCAGACCTATCTGCGACAGCAGATGCCGGTCTGGAAGACACGCTATCCGGGCGTGGAAACCATGAACGTCGCGGTAATGGGCTGTGTGGTGAACGGGCCGGGCGAAAGCCGCCATGCGGATATCGGCATCAGCCTGCCGGGCACCGGCGAAGTTCCTTCCGCGCCTGTTTTTGTCGATGGCGAACGCACCGTCACCCTGAAGGGCGATTCCATCGCCCAGGAATTCCAGCTCATCGTCGAACAGTATGTCGAACGCCGCTACGGAGCGGGTAACCAATAACCAGAATCATTTATGACGCAGTCGTTTCAGAAGGTCCGGGCCCTGACGGGCATGAAAGATGTTTTACCAGACACGAGCGCCCAATGGGAAGAGCTCGAGGCTACCGTACGCGACTGGCTCGCCGGCTACGGCTACCGCAACATGCGCACGCCCGTGCTCGAGCACACCAGGCTCTTCACGCGCGGCATCGGCGAAGTCACGGACATCGTCGAGAAAGAAATGTATTCTTTCACGGACAGCCTGAACGACGAACAGCTCACGATGCGTCCCGAATTCACGGCCGGCATGGTGCGTGCGTGCATCGAGCACAATATGCTTTACGACCGGCCACACCGCGTTTATGCGCTGGGCCCGGTTTTCCGCCACGAAAAGCCGCAGCGCGGGCGTTATCGCCAGTTTCACCAGATCGACGTCGAGGCGCTGGGCTTCGCCGGTCCCGACATCGATGCCGAACTGATCGTCATGCTTGCCCGGCTTTGGAAACTGCTGGGCCTGACCGACATCCGGCTGGAACTCAATTCGCTGGGGCAGGCATCCGAGCGTGCCGCGCACCGCGCAGCGCTGATCGACTACCTTGAACAGCACAAGGATGTGCTCGACGAAGAAGCTCTGCGTCGGATGCACACGAATCCCTTGCGCGTGCTCGACACCAAGAATCCCGCCATGCAGGAAATGGCTGACAATGCGCCGCGGCTGTTCGATTTCCTGGGCGAAGCGTCGCTTGCGCATTTCCAGGGGGTATGCGATCGCCTGAAGGATGCCGGTATTTCGTACCGGCTCAATCCCCGGCTGGTGCGCGGGTTGGACTATTACAATCTTACCGTGTTCGAATGGGTCACCGACCGGCTGGGCGCGCAGGGCACCGTATGCGGCGGCGGCCGCTATGACGGCCTGATCGAGCTGCTGGGCGGCAAGCCTGCTCCGGCAATCGGCTTTGCCATCGGCATGGAGCGGCTGCTGGACCTGTGCTCGCAGGTGGGCGAGAGCGAACCTAGGCCCGAATGCCAGGTCTACCTGATCCACCAGGGCGAGGCGGCGCAGCGGCGTATCGCCCTGTTGGCCGAAGAGCTCCGCGATGCCGGCTTGCGAGTCATCGTCCACGCGGGCTCAGCAGGATTCAAGTCGCAGTTCAAAAGGGCTGACGCCAGTGGCGCGAAGGCGGCGATCATCCTGGGCGACGACGAACTCGCTTCGGGCCAGGCCAGCGTCAAATGGCTGCGGGAAGCAGACGCCGGCGAGCAGCCGCAACAGGAGTCGGTCGGATTCGATCGATTGACGACAGTTTTGAAACAAAGGGTTTGAGAAGCATGGCATACGATTTGGAAGAACAGGAAAAACTGGATGCGCTTCGAGCATGGTGGGACCGCTATGGCACGCTGTGCGTCGTCCTGGTGTTCGTCGTCGTGGCCGCTATCGTGGGCTGGCGCGGATGGCAGTGGTACCAGCAGCACAAGGCGACGCAAGCCATGGGCTATTTCGAAGCGCTGGAAGGCGCGGCGGGTCAGCAGGGCGAAGACGCCGTCGCCCGCATCAAGGCGGCCAGCGGCACCTTGCGCCAGGATTTCCCGGATTCCGGCTATACCTCTCGAGGCGTGCTGATCGCCGCCAAGGCGCTCGAGTCGCGTTCGGACATCGACGGTGCGCGCGAGCAGCTTGAATGGCTGACACGCCATGGCAAGGATGCGTCGCTGCAGCCATTGGCGCGGCTCCGTCTGGCCGGGGTGTTGCTCGAACAGAAGCAATACGATCAGGCATTGGCGCAATTGAACAATCCGCCCGCTTCCTTTACCGGCCTGTATGCCGATCGCCGCGGCGACATCCTCGTCGCGCAAGGCAAGACGGCCGAGGCGAAAGCGGAATGGGAGAGCGCCATCAAGGCGCTGGGCCTGGATCCGATTGCACAAATCATTCAACTGAAAATCGATGCTTTAGGTGGAGCCTGATCTATGCAAATCGCCATTACCCGTCGTGTCCTGGGCAGCGCCGTTCTGGCTGTCGGGATGCTGTCCCTTGCCGGTTGCTCCATGTTTGCCGACAAGAATCCACGCTATGAGCCCGCGGCCCTGACGGAATATGCGGCAGGGGTGTCGGCAACGGTCGCCTGGTCCGTCTCCGTTGGCAGCGGGGGCGGCTACGGCTTCGCGCCCGCGGTGCTGGGCGACGCCGTGTATGCGGCCACGCCTTCGGGGCAGGTCAGCAAGCTCGACTTGGCCAGCGGCCGGGTGCAGTGGCAGGCAACGGTGGACGGCGCGCTTTCCGCCGGCGTCGGCAGCGATGGCAATACGACCGCGGTCGCACTCGCGGGGGGTTCGGTCATCGCCTTCAACGAGCAGGGCGCGGAGAAATGGCGCACCCGGGCCAGCAGCGCGGTCGACATTCCCCCCGCCGTCGGCGCTGGCATTGTCGCGGTCCGCAGCAGCGATTACCGCATCCAGGCCTTCGACGCCGCCACCGGTGAATTGCGCTGGAGCCTCCAACGGCCGGGGCCCGCGCTCGCGTTGAAGACCAGCATGCAGATGCTGGTCGTCGAAGGGCTGCTCATCACCGGCCTGCCCAATGGCAGGCTGATGGCCATCAACGCAGCCAACGGCATGGTCCAGTGGGAAGGCGCCGTGTCGCATTCGCAAGGGGCGACCGACCTGGAACGCATCAATGATGTGGTCGGCACACCCCAGATACAGGGCCCGCTGCTTTGCGGCGTGACCTATCAGGGGCGCATCGTCTGCTTCGACGTATCGCAGGGCGGCAGGCCGGTTTGGGAGCAGCGCTTTTCCAGCAAGACAGGCATGGGCGCCGATGGGCAGCACGCCTACGCCGCCGACCAGCGCGATATCGTTCACGCTTTCGGCCTGACCGACGGCCACGAGGCCTGGAAGCAGGATGGCCTGCGCAACCGCCGTCTTACCGCGCCGGTCGTGGTGCCTCAGGCCGTGGCGGTGGGCGACTTCGAAGGCTATGTACATTTCCTGTCGCGCAACGACGGCAAGCTGCTGGGCCGCATCCATCTTGGCGGCGATGCCATCACTTCGCCGCTGGTCGCGACGCCGCGTGGCGTGGTCGCCCAGACCGGCAGCGGCAATCTGGTTTTGGTTGGTGTGAATTGAACAGCATTTCCTTTAAGCCGGTCGTGGCCCTGGTCGGGCGCGCCAATGTGGGCAAATCCACATTGTTCAACCGGATCACGCGATCGCGTGCGGCGCTGGTGGCCGATTTTTCGGGTCTGACCCGTGATCGCCACTATGGCGAAGGCCGCGTCGGCAACCATCCGTTCATCGCGGTCGACACCGGCGGCTTCGAGCCGGTTGCCAAGGACGGCATACTGCTCGAAATGGCGCGCCAGACGCAGCAGGCCATCGCCGAATCCGACGTCGTCATTTTCCTGGTGGACGCCCGCGCCGGCGTGAACGCCCACGACCACGAAATCGCCCGGTTATTGCGCAAGACCGGCCAACGGGTTTTCCTGGCCGTGAACAAGGCCGAGGGCATGCGCTACGATGCCGCGATTTCGGAATTCCACGAGCTTGGCCTGGGGCAGCCCCACGCGATTTCCGCCTCGCACGGCGATGGCGTTGTCGAGCTGATCGAAACGGCCCTGTCTTTTCTCGACGAGACTGACCACGCCGATCAGGCGGAAGACGCTACGGAAGAGCCGGAAGCCGAAGCCTTCGCACCGCCCGCGGCTGACGAGACACCCGCCGAGAAGGCGCCCATCGAGCATCGCATCAAGCTGGCCATCGTCGGCCGGCCGAACGTGGGCAAATCCACCCTCATCAACACCTTGCTGGGCGAAGAGCGCGTCATCGCGTTCGACATGCCGGGCACGACGCGGGATGCCATCGAGATCGATTTCGAGCGCGGCGGGCAGCGGTACACGCTGATCGACACGGCGGGATTGCGCCGCCGCGGCAAGGTGTTCGAAGCCATCGAGAAGTTCTCGGTGATCAAGACGCTGCAGGCCATCGAGGCGTGCAATGTCGTGCTGCTGATGCTCGACGCCCAGACGGAGATCTCGGACCAGGACGCTCATATCGCGGGCTTCGTGCTGGAAACGGGGCGTGCGCTGGTGGTGGCCATCAATAAGTGGGACGGCCTGGACGGCGAGCAGCGCGAACGCATCCTGCGCGAATTCGAACGCAAGCTGCGCTTTTTGTCGTTTGCGAAAATGCATACCGTCTCGGCATTGAATGGTCAGGGGGTCAATGCACTGATCAAGTCGGTGAACGCCGCCCATGCGGCGGCCTTTGCCAAGCTTTCCACGCCCAAGCTGACGCGTGTGCTGCAAGCCGCCGTCGAGCAGCAGCCGCCCCCGCGCAAGGGGATATTCCGGCCCAAGATGCGCTATGCGCACCAGGGTGGGCAGAATCCGCCGCTCATTGTCATCCATGGCAATGCGCTCGATGCCGTGCCGGATGCCTACAAGCGCTATCTTGAATCGCGTTTCCGCGCAGCCTTCAAGCTCGACGGGACGCCTTTGCGCATCGAATTCAAATCATCCCATAATCCTTATGTACAGGGGACGCAGTGAGCCGTTTCTGGAGTGACCACGTCGCCAACCTGGCGCCTTATGTCGCGGGCGAGCAGCCCAAGCTTTCAAAGCTCGTGAAGCTGAACACCAACGAGAACCCGTACGGTCCGTCGCCCAGGGCGCTCGAGGCCATACGCGCGGCCACAGGGGACCGCCTGCGGCTCTATCCGGATAATGAAAGTACGGTGCTGCGTGCGGCGATCGCGGCGCATCACGGCGTGGAGCCGGGGCAGGTGTTCGTGGGCAACGGCTCCGACGAAATCCTCGCCCATGTCTTCAACGGCTTGTTCCGGCGCAATGGGCGCGTCCTGCTCATGCCCGACATCACGTACAGCTTCTACAAGACTTACTGCCGCCTGTACGACGTGCCGGCCGAACTCGTCCCGCTGGACGACGAGTTCGCCATCCGGGTCGGGGACTATACCGCGGCCCGCACGGAGCCGATAGCGGGCATCATCCTGGCCAATCCCAATGCGCCGACAGGCCGGGCGCTGTCCCTGGATGAGATCGAAGCCATCGCGAAAGCCCATCCGGACGCGCCGGTGGTGATCGACGAGGCATACGTGGATTTCGGCGCCGAATCGGCGATCGCCTTGCTGGGCCGCTGCGCCAACATCGTGGCCATTCACACGTTTTCAAAGTCGCGCTCGCTGGCGGGTCTGCGGGTGGGATTCGCCATAGGCGGCGCGGAGATCATCGACGGCCTCAACAGGGTAAAGGACAGCTTCAATTCTTATCCGCTGGACAGCCTTGCCCATGCCGGCGCCACCGCGGCGATCGAAGACGTCGACTATTTCGACCGGACCCGTAACAAGGTCATGGAAACCCGCGCCGCGCTCACGCAACGGTTGGAAACTTTTGGATTCAAGGTATTACCAAGCCGTGCCAACTTCGTATTTGCCTCGCACCCGGATCACGACGGAAGCAAGCTGGCCGCAGCCTTGCGCGCAGAGGGAGTTCTAGTGCGCCATTTCAATCAGCCGCGCATCGACCAGTTCCTGCGCATTACTATCGGCACGCCGGAAGAGTGCGAACTTCTGTGTAAAACCTTGGTCAAAATCCTAACCAAAACACATTAAAATTGCGTTGACGCTACCTAACATTAATGTCTCGCTCCGTGCGCATTCAGGGAAAACCCTGTACAGTATGCGTCTTAGCAAGACGTACCACCTTACATAACAACAGAATTGGAGCCTAGCCAATGAGCAATAAAGGGCAAACACTACAAGATCCGTTTTTGAACGCGCTACGCAAGGATCACGTGCCCGTGTCGATTTACCTGGTCAATGGGATCAAACTGCAGGGGCAGGTTGAGTCATTCGATCAATATGTCGTTCTTCTACGCAATACCGTGACGCAAATGGTGTACAAGCATGCCATTTCGACCGTCGTGCCGGCTCGCCCCGTCAATTTCCAAGTGGATGACTCTTCTGAATAATTCAGTAACTATCCGCCACCCTCAAACGCCCGCCACACGCCTCGCGTTGGCGGGCATTTCGTTTGGGCGCAGCGCATGAAGGCGCTGATCATCAGCGTGGACCTGGGCGATCTGGATTACCAGGCGCACGCACAAGAATTCACCATGCTGGCCAAAGGCGCCGGCGCAGACATCGTAGGCACTGTCGTCGCGCGCCGAGCCCGGCCCGACGCGGCCTATTTCATCGGTTCGGGCAAGCTCCAGGAAGCCTCCATGGCGGCGGACGCGGCCAACGCCGACATCATACTGTTCGACCAGCCTTTATCGCCCGCCCAGCAGCGCAATATCGAAAGAGCGCTCAACCGGCGTGTTGTCGATCGGGTTGCATTGATTCTGGACATCTTTGCCTTGCGCGCCAAAAGCCATGAGGGCAAGCTGCAAGTAGAGCTCGCCCAACTGCAGCACCTGTCCACTCGGCTGACGCGCATGTGGACCCACCTGGAACGGCAACGCGGCGGCATAGGCATGCGAGGCCCAGGCGAGGCTCAGCTGGAAATGGACCGTCGCATGATCGGCGCCAAAGTCCGTCTGCTCAAAGAGCGGCTGGCTCGCGTGCAGCGTCAGCGAACGACGCAGCGGCGTGCCCGCTCGCGCGGCGACACCTTGTCCGTGTCGCTGGTCGGCTATACCAATGCCGGGAAATCGACGCTTTTCAATGCGCTCACGCGTGCCGGCGCCTACGCCGCCGACCAGCTTTTCGCAACGCTGGACACCACGACCCGCCGCATCTGGATCGAAGGGGCGGGCCAGGTGGTGGTCTCCGATACGGTGGGCTTCATACGCGACCTGCCGCCCACGCTGATCGCCGCCTTCCGCGCCACTCTTGAAGAAACCGTGCAGGCCGACCTGCTGCTGCATGTGGTCGACGCGGCAAGCCCGCAACGGGAAGAGCAGATCGCCGAAGTCAACAAGGTATTGGCAGACATCGGCGCCGACGAGATTCCGACGATTCTGGTGTATAACAAAATCGACCTGGCCGGATATGAACCCCGGGTCGAACGTAACGAACATGGTACGATTGCACGAGTTTTTGTCAGCGCCTCAGAGCGCTTGGGTCTAGATGGATTGCGTGGGGCAATCGTCGAATCTGGTCAAATCGCGGGAAACAATGCGTTTAATGTCGAAAATATTTAATTTGAATGATCCCGGTTGGGGACGAGGCGGCAACAACGGCGGCTCCGAGCCGCCACGCCAACCCAACAAGGGCGATGGTCCTCCTGATCTGGACGAAGTCTGGCGCGATTTCAACAATCGCCTGGGTTCGCTGTTCGGCCGCAAGCCCAAGCGAGGCGGGAACCGCTACGGCGGCGGGGGCGACAACGGTCCCGGCCTGGGCGGGCCGCAACTGCCCAAGGGGTCGCCCAAGCTGGTGGCCATCATTCTCGTCCTGCTGGTCGGGCTCTGGCTCGCCAGCGGCTTCGTGATCGTTCAAGAAGGGCAGGTCGCGGTCGTCACCCGTTTCGGACAATACACCAAGACCCTGTCGCCCGGCCTGCAGTGGCGTGTTCCGTACCCCATCGAAGACCACCAGACTGTCAATATCGCCCAGCTGCGAACCTTCGAAGTCGGCTTCCGCGGCAATGCGCGCAACAAAGTGCTGCCCGAAGCGCTCATGCTCACGACCGACGAAAACATCGTCGATCTGCAGTACGTGGTGCAATACCGCCTGATGCCCAACGGCGCGCCCGATTATCTGTTCAAGACCAGCCAGCCCGACGAATCCGTCCGCCAGGCGTCCGAAACCGCCATGCGCGAAATCGTCGGCAAGAAGCCCATGGACTTCGTCTTGTACTCCGGGCGTACTGAAGTCGCGACCGAAGTGCAGCGCCTGGCGCAAAGCATTCTCGACCGCTACCAGACCGGCATCCAGATCAGCACGGTGGCCATCCAGAACGTGCAGCCGCCGGAACAAGTCCAGGCGGCCTTCGATGACGCCGTCAAGGCCGGCCAGGACCGCGAGCGCCTGATCAACGAAGGCAATGCCTATTCCAACAAGGTTCTTCCCGAGGCGCAGGGCCAGGTCGCACGCATGCTGCAGGAAGCGGAAGGCTATCGCGCCAAGATCATCGGCGATGCCGAAGGCGATACCTCCCGCTTCACCAGCGTCGAGGCGGAGTTCGCGAAAGCGCCCGACATCACGCGCGAGCGCATGTATTTGTCGACCATGCAGGACATCATGCAAAGCACCAGCAAGATCATGATCGACTCCGAGGCCAGCAATAACATGCTTTACCTGCCGCTGGACAAGATCATTCGCCAGACGGCGGGCGATCAGCCCAGTTTCAGCTCCTCCGTCGAAAGCACCGCCTCCGCGGCGGCTGCCACTCAGCCTACCAAGCCCGTGACCCCAGCGCGCCCCGCGGCGCGCGGCACGACGCCGAACGGCTCGAGCAGCAACTCGCTTTTGGTTAGCCCGTATTCCCGCTAGGAGGCCGCGATGCAACGTTTTTTTCCTGTTTTAATCGGCCTGGTCATTGTCCTGGCGGTACTTTCTTCCTGCGTATTCGTCGTGCGCGAGCGTGATGCGGTCCTGGTGTTCGCGCTTGGCGAGGTGCGCGAAACCGTGACGAAGCCTGGGCTCTACTTCAAGTTCCCGCCTCCTTTCGAGAACGTGGTGCGCCTGGACAAGCGCCTGCAAACCATTGAAACCAACGATCCGGAACGCATCCAGACGGCGGAAAAGAAGAACCTGCTGATCGACTCATTCGTGAAGTGGCGCATTTCGGATCCGCGACTGTTCTATGTCACGTTCGGCGCCACCGATCGCGCCGCCGTCGAGCGCCTGCAGGCCCAGATCCGGGATGCCTTGAACGCATCCGTCAACATCCGGACGGTGAAGGAAGTGGTGTCCAATGAGCGCGACACCATCATGCGCGAAATCCTCAACAATGTCACTGAGCGTGCGAAGCCTCTGGGTGTCGAAGTCGTCGACGTCCGGCTGCGCCGCATCGACTTTGCCCCCGAGATCTCGGAATCGGTCTACAGGCGCATGGAAGCCGAGCGCAAGCAAGAAGCCAACCGCCTGCGCGCAACGGGTACCGCCGACAGCGAACGCATACGGGCGCAGGCCGATCGCGAGCGCCAGGAACTGCTTGCCACCGCATACGCCCAGGCGCAGCAGATTAAGGGCGAGGGCGATGCACGGGCCGCCGGCATCTACGCCGAGGCCTATGGCAAGAACCCCGAGTTCTTCTCTTTCTACAAGAGCCTGGAGGGTTACAAGGCGGCTTTTGCCGGCCAGGGCGATGCCTTGGTCATCAGCCCCAAATCGGATTTCTTCAGGTTCTGGCGGCAGGCCGAAGGCCAGACGCAAGCCGCGCAGCCCTGATCGGGGCGCCGCATTGCTGTGGGGGGTCAGACCCGCTGGGTCTGACCCCTTTTTCAGCAGGGCGGGGTCAGACCCAACGGGTCTGACCCCATCCGTCCCACATGGCCCTGTTTCACTTATTGAGCTTGATCGTTTATACTAACGCGTAAGTTTTGTTTACCTTTACCGCAAGCGACTTGGCGGGCTTACGCCCCAGGTCGCTTTTTGTTTGGCAATTTTCATTCGTATTGCTTTTTTCAGGACTGAATGATGTCCACTTGGTTGTTGCCCGAAAGCCTGGCCGATATCCTTCCCGCCGAAGCGCGCCGCATCGAAGAATTGCGCCGCAGCCTGCTGGATCTCTATCGCACCTACGGCTTTGAGCTCGTTGCACCGCCGCTGGTCGAATACCTGGACTCGCTGCTGTCAGGCACGGGGGGCGACCTAAATCTGCGCACCTGCAAGCTTATCGATCAGTTGTCGGGCCGTACGGTCGGCGTGCGGGCCGACATGACGCCGCAAGTGTCGCGCATCGACGCGCATTTGCTGAACCGCGAAGGCGTGACGCGCCTGTGCTATTGCGGTACCGTGCTGCATGCCCGGCCGGCGGGCTTGTTGTCCGACCGCGAACTGCTGCAGATCGGTGCCGAGATCTTCGGGCATGCCGGTTTCGAGGCCGACATCGAGATCATCGAACTGGCCCTGGCAAGCGTGCGGCGTGCCGGCGTTTCGCAGGCACGCCTGGACCTCAATCATCCCGGCGTGCCGCGCGCCATCGTCGATTCCGATCCGGCTCTGACCGGCGCCTCCGAAGATGTCTACGAGCTGCTCAGCACCAAGGATATCCCCGGCCTCAGCGCGCTGGCGTCCCGGTATCCCGGCCTGCGTCCGGAAACTACCCAGGCCTTGAAGGCGCTGGCCTCTCTTTACGGGGGCACCGAAACGATAGCCCGCGCGCGGCAGGTGTTGCCGGCCTTGCCGGCGCTGCGCAAGGCGCTCGACGATCTCCAGGCGCTGATCACCGCGTTGCCGGGGCACGAATTCAGTGTCGACCTGGCCGATATGGGCAGCGGCTACGGCTACCATTCGGGCGTGGTCTTTTCCATCTATGCCCAGGGCTGGCATGACGCGCTGGTACGGGGCGGCCGGTACGATGGCGTGGGCAAGGCATTCGGCCGGTCGCGTCCCGCAACGGGTTTCAGCCTGGATCTGCGCAAATTGTCGGGCGGCCTGCCGCCGGCCGCCAGGGCAAAGGCCATACGGGCGCCCTGGGGCACCAACACGGAGCTCGTTGCGGCATTGCGCCAACTGCGCGATGAAGGCGAAATCGTGATACAGATGCTGCCGGGACAGCCGCAGCTTCTGGATGAATTTACCGTTGACAGGGAGCTGGTTCTGGATAACGGCGCATGGAAGGTGAGAGCGATCTGACGGCCTGCGTCGCGGGCTTGATCTATCGTATGATTTAAACCTACTTTGGCCTTGTCGCTGCCGGGCCGAAAATTTTTTGATACGTAACATGAGCAAGAATATTGTGGTGATCGGCACCCAGTGGGGTGACGAAGGAAAAGGAAAGATCGTCGACTGGCTGGCTGAATCGGCACAGGGCGTCGTGCGTTTCCAGGGCGGCCATAATGCCGGCCATACCCTGTGGATCAATGGCAAGAAGACCATACTGCGCCTGATCCCCTCCGGCATCATGCATTCCCACGTAACCTGCTACATTGGCAACGGCGTGGTGCTTTCGCCCGAGGCCCTGCTGAAGGAAATCGCCGAGCTCGAAGAAGCCGGCCTGGATGTTCGCAGCCGTTTGCAGATTTCGCCCGCCTGCCCGCTGATTCTTCCCTACCATATCGCCGTAGACCAAGCGCGCGAAGCCCGCAAGGGCGAGGGCAAGATCGGCACGACGGGCCGCGGCATCGGCCCGGCGTACGAAGACAAGGTCGGACGCAGGGCCTTGCGCGTTCAGGATCTCTACGATCCCGAGATCTTCGACGAAAAACTGGCTGAAGCGCTGGACTACCATAACTTCGTCCTGACCCAGTATCTTGGAGCCAAGGCCGTTCCGGCGAACGAGGTTCGCGACCAGGCGATGGCGCTTGCGCCCAGCATCAAGCCCATGGTGGCCGATGTCTCCAGCAGCCTGCATGCCGCCCAGAAGGCCGGCAAGAAATTGTTGTTCGAAGGCGCACAAGGCGCACTGCTCGATATCGACCACGGCACATATCCTTTCGTCACGAGCAGCAACTGCGTCGCCGGGGCGGCATCGGCGGGCGCCGGCGTCGGGCCGCAGTCCTTGAATTATGTGCTTGGCATTGCCAAGGCTTACACCACGCGCGTGGGTTCGGGGCCATTCCCGACCGAGCTGCTCGACGACACCGGTGCCCGCCTGGCCACCGTCGGCAAGGAATTCGGTTCGGTCACCGGACGGCCTCGCCGCTGCGGCTGGTTCGATGGCGCTGCAATGAAGCGGTCGGTCATGATCAACGGCATCTCCGGCCTGTGCATCACCAAGCTGGACGTGCTCGACGGCGTAGAGCAAATCAAGATCGGTGTGGGCTATCGCTACAAGGGCGAATTCCTCGACGTCCTGCCCTACGGAGCGCATGCCGCCGCCGAAGCCGAGCCCGTGCTCGAGGAAATGCCGGGCTGGACGGAATCCACCGTCGGCGTCACCGAGTACGACAAGCTGCCGGTGAACGCGCGCCGCTACCTCGAGCGCATCGCCGAAGTCTGCGATGTTGCCATCGATATGGTGTCCACCGGTCCTGATCGCATGGAAACCATCGTCCTGCGCCATCCCTTCAGCGGCTGACGCACGGCAAGGCTCATTCCGGTTTTGCGTTCAGTACGCAACAGAAACCCCGGCAATACCTATGTATTCCGGGGTTTTTTGCCATGCGGACTTTTCCGCGACAAGGGGTCGGGTTTATGATTATGGTCCTTTGTGACTGATTATGGAAAGCGGTACATGAGTCAACCTCCGAGCACAGACCGGGACCTATGGGTTAGCTGGGACGACTACCACGGCCTCATCGAGCGCCTGGCATTGAACGTCCATTCTTCCGGCTGGCAGTTCGATAAAATTGTCTGCCTTGCGCGCGGTGGCGTGCGCGTCGGAGACGTCCTGTCGCGCATCTTCGATATGCCGCTGGGCATTCTTGCCACCAGCAGCTATCGCGAAGCGGCGGGAACGCAGCAAGGCCAACTGGACATCGCCCAGTTCATCACCATCACCCGCGGCACGCTCGATGGCCGCGTTCTGCTGGTGGACGACATGGTCGACACGGGCATGACGTTCAACCGCGTGCGTGACCACCTCCGGTCGCAATTTCCCGCGATCAGCGAATTGCGGACAGCGGTCTTGTGGTGGAAGGGCCATTCGCAGGCCACGCCCGATTATTATGTGGACAAACTGCCCACCAATCCCTGGATACACCAGCCCTTTGAAGACTACGACAGCCTGCGGCCTCACCAGCTCGAGGCATGGATACGCAAAGGGCGCCGCAGTTGATCCCGGGGTCAGGCCCCGAAGGGGTCTGACCCCAACTTGAATTGCTTATGTAGGGAACAGACTCCATTCGGGGTCTGTCCCCGTGCCGAGGCGGGGGGTCGGACCCCGGATGGGGTCCGACCCCAGCAATTTCCCCTCACAGGTTGCGGCTTTCGTGCTAAAATCCCAGGTTGTCATTTAATATTTTCTAACCTTTTACCTCCTTAGGGCTTAAGAATACATGCCTATCGTTCGTCTGAAAGAAAACGAGCCGTTTGAAGCCGCACTGCGTCGCTTTAAGCGCACCATCGAAAAAATCGGCCTCTTGACCGAGCTGCGTTCGCGCGAGTTCTACGAAAAGCCCACGGCCGAGCGCAAGCGCAAGCACGCGGCAGCTGTCAAGCGCCACTACAAGCGCATCCGCAGCCAACAACTGCCTCCGCGTCTGTATTGATTGATACCTGAATCATTTGTTCAGGAACTGCTCGCCCGAGTTGATGTTGTCGACGTCGTCGGGCGATACGTACAGTTGCGCAAGGGCGGGGCCAATCTCTTAGGCCTGTGCCCCTTCCACAACGAAAAAAGTCCTTCGTTCACCGTCAGCCCCACCAAACAGTTTTATCACTGCTTTGGTTGCGGAGCGCATGGTTCCGCCATTACCTTCCTGATCGAGCACACCGGCGCGAGCTTCCCGGAAGCCGTGCGTTCGCTGGCTGCAAGCGCGGGCATGCGGGTGCCGGAAGAGCCTCGAAGCCCTAGGCAGCGTGCCGAAGACATCCGGCGCAAAGAAGAGGTCTCGCGCCACCAGCAAGTGTTGGACATGGCGCAGGCTCACTATGCGCGCGCGCTCAAGCAATCGGCGGAAGCCGTCCGCTATCTCAAGCAGCGGGGGCTCTCCGGCGAACTGGCCGCCCGCTTCGGGCTTGGCTGGTCGGGGCATGACCGGCGTGGCCTGGCAGACGTTTTCCCCAACTACGAAGAGCCGGTGCTGGTGGAGTCCGGGCTGGTGATCGAGTCGGAGGACGGGCGTCGCTACGATCGCTTTCGCGAGCGCATCATGTTTCCCATCCGGAACCAGCGGGGCAATCTGATCGGCTTCGGCGGCCGGATCATCGGCAAGGGCGAGCCCAAGTACCTGAACTCGCCCGAAACTCCTCTGTTCTCGAAGGGAAACGAGCTTTACGGGCTGTGGGAGGCGCGCACCGCCATCCGCAGCGAGGGCCATGTGCTGGTCGTCGAGGGCTACATGGACGTCGTCGGGCTCGCCCAGCATGGCGTCGGAAATGCGGTGGCCACGCTCGGCACGGCTACCACGCAAGCCCATATCCAGAAGCTGCTGCGTGCCAGCAGCAAGGTCGTCTTCAGTTTCGACGGCGACAAGGCTGGGCGCCGCGCCGCATGGCGCGCTTTGCTGGCCTGCCTGCCGCTGCTGCGGGACGATGTGTCCATGCGCTTTCTTTTCCTGCCGGCCGATCATGATCCGGACTCCTACATCCGGGAATACGGGGCCGAGGCGTTCAAGGCGACAGCGGCGGAAGCCATGGCCTTGTCGCGTTTCATGATGGACGAGCTGGCTTCGCACCATGCCATGGACGAGCCCGAGGGCAGGGCGGCCTGTGTCCATGAAGCCAAGCCTTTGTTCGACCTGTTGCCGTCCGGCGCGTTGCGCATGCAGATGGAACGGGAGTTCGCAAGACTGGTCCAGTTGACACCCGAAGAACTCGCGCAGATGTTCCATGCCGTTCCCGATACGCCGGTGATTGTCGGAGGCGATCATCCGGTTTCGGCGCAAGGGGCGCCATGGCCCGAGCACGACGAGCCGCCTGGCTTCATGGACGCGATGGCGGCGGATCACGGCGACTACCTGCACGTGGATCCCCACGACCACTACGATGAACCACGAGCGGTCGCGCCGTCCAAATCCTTTGGCAAACGCGAGAATCCCCGCAGTGTCACGCCGATGGCCAAGCGCTTGTTGCGGCTTCTGCTGGCGCATCCTGAGCTGGTCTCCGGGCTGGGCGACCAGCAGCTTGAAATTCTGGAGCATGGCCCCCATTTAGTACTTGTACGCGATCTGATCACCCTGGCCAATATGTCGGGCGCCCGCCACGCCGGTGCGCTGCTGCAGGCGGCCGAACCGGGAAGCGATCTGGAAGGCGTTCTGGCGTCGCTGTCGCCCGAGCTGCTTGCCCAAGAGGAACTTCCGGATCCGCAGGGCGAATGGAACGACGCGTTATGGCGGATCGAGCTGGATGCGATCAAAGCCGAACAGTCCGCCTTGGTACAGGCGGGCCTGAAGGATGAGTCTTCCCAAAGAAGATATCAGGAATTGACTCGCAGGCTGGCGCTTCTGCATAGTGCTAGTTTGCGACAACTGAGGTAAAATTGATGGTTTTCGTCAAGTAACTATATACTGATTTCCCGTTTTGAAAAATAATGCCGAAGAGCGGTCGCCCGAAAGGGAAGTGATCCGACAGGGCAGTCGTCCGGAAGGGCGGTGATCCGGTTCTTTGGCAGATGGCGTTTTACGAAGCCTGAGTTATTGAATGCGTATTTGAAATATACGACAAATCACGCAACGAATCGGGGTGAATCGAATGCGCAGCAACACGATTGTCGGTTGGTCAGCCAATTTGCCTTGCCGGGTCCTGCCATGGACGCCAAAACATGCCAAGGAAACTCACACCAGGCGGCCCGTGACCGAAATCAAAATTGCCGCCGCGGTATATAGAAACTTTGCGATGAATGAGTTCTGCCCCTGCAACACTCGTCTGCCTTAGGCGGACCGAGTGCTTTTGCGCCTACGGAAGCGACTATGACCCAAGTGACTGGTAAAACCCCCCAGGCAGTTGATGAAACTGCAAAGAAATCCAAAACCATTGCGGCAACGAAAAGCGTTGACAAGGCGGCGGTGAAAGTCGGGGGACGCGTCAAGGCAGAGCAATCTCCTGACGCAGCGTCGGCAACAGAAACGGCGCCTGCCAAGAAAGCCGCCAAGAAAGCTGCCACCGGCGCGGCGGTAAAAACGGCACGCAAGACAGCGGCCAAGGCGGCGCCCGCGGCCAAGAAGGCGGCGAAGGCGCCCACTGGCCGCAGACCGGGACGCCCCGCCAAGAACGCCAATACCGATCCCGTCGACTTCAATGACGACGATAACGGCGATGCCGAGATCATTCCCGAGCTCAAGCCGCTCCCCAAGCGCGGCGGCAAACGCGGCAAGGGCGACAAGGACGTGCCCACGCGCAGCGCGCTGACGCCCGAAGAGCAGGAAGCGCGCCGCAATCGCCTCAAGGTGCTGATCAAGCTCGGCAAAGAGCGCGGTTACCTGACCTACGGCGAAATCAACGACCACCTGCCCGATGACCTCGTCGATGCGGAAGCCATCGACGGCATCATCAGCACGTTCAGCGACATGGGCATCTCGGTCTACGACCAGGCGCCCGATGCCGAAACACTGCTCATGAGCGACAACGCGCCCGTCGCCTCCAGCGACGACGACGTCGAGGACGAGGCCGAGGCGGCGCTCACCACGGTGGATTCCGATTTCGGACGCACGACCGATCCCGTGCGCATGTACATGCGCGAAATGGGCACGGTCGAACTCCTGACCCGCGAAGGCGAAATCGAAATCGCAAAGCGCATCGAGGACGGCCTGAAGCACATGGTCATGGCCATTGCGGCCTGCCCGACCACGGTCAACGAGATTCTGCAGTACGTGCAGCGCGTGCGCGACGGCGCCGCCCAGATCGACGAGATCGTCGACGGCCTGATCGACCAGGAAGGCGAAGAATATGCGGGCGCCGGCGTTTCCGTCGACAACGACGAGAACGAAGACGGCCCTGCGGGCGGCATGAGCAGCAAGCAGCTCGAGTACCTGCGCACCAAGTCGCTCAAGAAGTTCGAGATCATTGGCGAGTGGTTCGAGAAAATGCGCGCCGCCTTCGAGCGGGACGGCTATCAGGCGCCCGAATACGCCGAGGCGCAGGAAGCCATTCTGAACGAGCTCATGGGCGTGCGTTTTACCGCGAAAATGGTCGAGAAGCTGGCCGATACGCTGCGCGAGCAAGTCAACGAGGTCCGTAAGCACGAACGTGCCATCCTGCATACTTGCGTGGACCGCGCCGGCATGCCGCGCGCTTATTTCATCAAGGCATTCCCCGGCAATGAAACGAATCTGAACTGGGTGCTCGATGAAGTGGCGGCGGGCCATGCGTATTCAGAAACGCTCGAGCGCCATGTTCCGGCCGTCCAGGAAATCCAGCAGAAGCTCATCGATCTGCAAGCCAGTGTCGTCCTGCCCTTGAAGGACCTGAAAGACGTCAACAAGCGCATGGCGACGGGGGAAGCGAAAGCCCGCAAGGCCAAGCGCGAAATGACCGAGGCCAACCTGAGGCTGGTGATTTCCATCGCCAAGAAGTACACCAACCGCGGCTTGCAGTTCCTGGATCTCATCCAGGAAGGCAACATAGGCTTGATGAAGGCGGTGGACAAGTTCGAGTATCGTCGCGGCTACAAGTTCTCGACCTACGCGACATGGTGGATACGCCAGGCCATTACGCGTTCTATCGCCGACCAGGCCCGCACCATCCGCATTCCGGTGCACATGATTGAAACGATCAACAAGATGAATCGCATCAATCGCCAGATCCTGCAGGAAACCGGCTCGGAGCCCGATCCCGCCACGCTGGCCCAGAAAATGGACATGCCCGAGGATAAGGTCCGGAAGATCCTGAAGATCGCAAAAGAGCCGATCTCGATGGAAACACCCATCGGCGACGATGATGACTCCCACTTGGGCGACTTCATCGAAGACACCGGCACGCTGTCGCCGTCCGAATGGGCCCTGCACGGCTCCATGCGCGACGTGGTCAAGGAAGTGCTCGACTCGCTTACTCCCCGCGAAGCCAAGGTGCTGCGCATGCGTTTCGGCATCGAAATGAGCACGGACCAGACCCTGGAAGAGGTCGGCAAGCAGTTCGACGTCACGCGCGAACGGATCCGCCAGATCGAGGCGAAGGCGCTGCGCAAGCTGCGCCACCCCAGCCGCGCCGACAAGCTCAAGAGCTTCCTCGAAGGGCAATAGGATCAGTAGGGGTCAGACCCCGTACGGGGTCTGACCCCCGCCGCAGCCTATGAAAACCATAAGGGCCAGCCCCCCATGCGGGGTCTGGCCCTTTTCATTCCACCTTGGGAAGCCCGGCGCGCATATCTTGATGGCGGGCCAGATACCGGTGCAACGTGCTGCGGTGTATGCCGAGCACGCCGGCCGCATGGCTGATATTGTTGCCGCATTCGCCCAGCACCCGCACGATGAGCTGCGAGTTCAGTTCGCGCAGGCTGCGAGCCGGCGCTTCCGCGGCTCGCGCCGGCAGCCGTTTGGCAAGAATGGGCAGCGCTTCCGCTTTCGCAAGCGCTGCGAGGGGTGGCCGACGCAGTTCAGGAGGAAGATCGGCGGCTTGAAGCAGGCTGCCTGCCGGCTTGAGAAACAGCAGGCTGCGCAGGATGCCGCGCATTTCACGATAGTTGCCTGGCCAGGCATGGCGTGCCAGGGCGTCCAGCGCCGCGTCCGATAGCGACATGGCGCGTTCCAGGCCCCCCAGGCGTTCGAATTCCTGGAGCAGGAATTTGCGCAGATCTGGGCGTTGACGCAACGGCGAAAGGAAAACCCGGTAATCCTGCAGACGATAGAACAGGTCGGAGCGGAATGCTCCTTGTTCCAGCATGGTGGCCAGGTCCTGGTTGGTGGCGCTGAGGAGCGCAAAATCGACCGGTATCCGCTTGTTGGATCCCAGGGGCTGGACTTCTCGTTCCTGAAGGGCGCGCAGCAGCCTGGTCTGCAATACCAGCGGCATGTCGCCGATTTCATCCAGGAACAGGACCCCGCCATGGGCCTCCCTCAGCCGGCCCAGCGATCCTTCGCGGCGTGCGCCAGTGAACGCGCCGCCTTCGTAGCCGAAGAGTTCGGCTTCGATCAGGCTTTCCGGGAGAGCGCCGCAATTCACCGCGACGAAGGGCCCGGACCGGTAACCGCTGCATGCGTGAAGCTGCCGCGCGAAGACTTCTTTTCCAACGCCTGTCTCGCCCTGGAGCAGCACCGCCAGCCCCGCATCCAAGGCGTCCACGGCACGCCGCAGGCTGCCCTCGGCTTCGTATCCCAGATCGTATTGCGTGGGCTCCCGGCAAACGGGCCGGACTTGTTCCGGCTTGGCCGCCCGCGCGGCGGTCGGTGCCGCCAAGGGTCGGGCGGCAGGACTTCTACCATGCTTGAGCGTGGCCACGAGGGGCACGCCCGCATGGCTCAGGATCTGTTTCGGGCTTTCGCCGAGCCCTGACCAGCCTTCGATCCAGGCGGTGATCGAGCCGTGCAGAAGGCCCCAGTCGCTGCCCAGCAATTGAAGCGCGGCTTCGTTGGCGCCGACGATCTGCTCGTCCTGGAGCAGCAGGATTGCGCGTTCGGAGGAGTCGAGCAAGGAAGGCTGGCGCTGGAACACCAATCGATGCAGCCTGCCGTCGGCGGTGTCGAGCAGCCGGTTGCCGATCTGGCGCGCGCATATTTGGGCCAATCCGAGGGCGTAGTCCTGCAGGCTGCTTGCTTCGCTGGAGATGTCCAGCACGCCCATGATCTCGCCGCGCGGCGACAGGATGGGTGCCGCGTGGCAACTGAGTATGCGGTTGCAGCGCAGAAAGTGCTCGTTGCCGTGCACCCGCACGGCGGCTCCATCATGGAGGGCTGTGCCGATGGCGTTGGTGCCGCGGATCGATTCCGCCCAACTTACGCCGGGCCGCAGTGCAACGCGTTCGGCTTTGCGCAGGAAGTCGGTGCTGCCGGCTTCCTGGAGTATGACGCCGGTGGGATCGGCCAGCAGTACCACCCCATGTGCGCGCGTGACCATGCCTGCCAGCGTGTCGAGCTCGGGGCTGGCGGTTTCGAGTATGCGTGCATGCTGCTCGCGGCGCTCGTTCAGCTCGGGAGTCGGCATGGGATTGGGGTCGGCATGCAGAAGAGCGCCCATGGTCGAGCAACGTTCCCATGAACGCAGGACGGAGCTTGAAGGCTGGGCTGCGACAAGGCCGTGCAGGCCGCGTGTCACGGTAGGCCGGGAGAGGGTCATGCCGGTGGTCTCCGTTGCTGTGGCGTTGTGCGCCAGTGTGTCGCGAGTTTCGTCGCAACTGTCGCAAAATGCGACAGAGCATTGTTTTATAAGGAAATTATGCCACTTCGGTACAGACTTGGAAATAGCACCGCCACGCAGCTCGCCGGCTGTTGGCCTGGCCGTCGGACATGGCCATGGATAACTGGCATGCATCTTGCGTCGATTAAATCGAAGCCCGCATTGTGTGGGCGCGTTTTATCCAAGGAGACGAACGTGGACCTGACCCAATTGAAATACTTTGGAATCGACGTCGAGTATCCCTACAAGAAACATTACGAGAACTATATCGGGGGACAATGGGTGGCACCGGTGGCGGGCAATTACTTTGAGAATGTATCGCCCATTACGGGACAGACATTTTGCGAAGTCCCCAGATCCGACGCCGCCGACGTGGACCTGGCGCTGGACGCCGCGCATGCCGCCAGGCGCAAATGGGGCGAGACCTCGCCGACCGAGCGCGCCAGCATTCTGTTGCGCATCGCCGACGTGATGGAAAAGAACCTGAAAGTGCTGGCGGTCGCCGAGTCCATCGATAACGGCAAGCCGCTGCGCGAAACCATGGCCGCCGATGTGCCGCTGGCCATCGACCACTTCCGTTATTTTGCGGGCTGCATACGTGCCCAGGAAGGTGGAATATCCGAAATCGACAAAGACACGGTCGCCTACCATTTTCACGAACCCATGGGCGTTGTGGGGCAGATCATCCCGTGGAATTTTCCGCTATTGATGGCGGCATGGAAGCTCGGTCCGGCGCTTGCCGCAGGCAACTGCGTGGTGCTCAAGCCGGCGGAACAGACGCCCGCTTCCATATTGGTCCTGGTCGAACTGATCGGCGGCCTGCTGCCGCCCGGCGTTCTGAATATCGTCAACGGCTTCGGCAAGGAAGCGGGCAATGCGCTTGCAACCAGCAAGCGCATCAGCAAGATCGCCTTTACCGGCTCGACGCCGACCGGCAAGCACATATTGCATGCCGCCGCCGACAACCTGATCCCGTCCACCGTCGAACTGGGCGGCAAGAGCCCGAACATATTCTTCGCCGACGTCATGGACCAGGATGATGCGTTTTTCGACAAGGCGCTGGAAGGCCTGGCCATGTTCGCGTTGAATCAGGGAGAGGTCTGCACCTGCCCATCGCGCGTGCTGATACAGGAATCCATCTACGACCAGTTCATCGAGCGGGCCATCAAACGCGTCGAATCCATCAAGACGGGGCATCCGCTGGACAGCAAGACGATGGTGGGTGCACAGGTCTCGCAAGTCCAGATGGACAAGATCCTGTCTTATATCGATATCGGAAGGGCGGAAGGCGCGACATGCCTGACCGGCGGCGCACGCAATGCGCCGGGCGAGGGCCTGGAGCAAGGTTTCTATGTCAAGCCCACTTTGCTGTTCGGCGAAAACAGCATGCGCATCTTCCAGGAGGAAATCTTCGGGCCGGTCGCCTCGGTCATGAAATTCAAGGACGAGGACCACGCCATCGAGATCGCCAACGACACCTATTTCGGCCTGGGCGCCGGCGTGTGGACGCGAGACGGTTCGCGTGCCTACCGGGTGGGCAGGCAAGTCCAGGCAGGCCGCGTCTGGACCAACTGCTATAACCTGTATCCCGCCCACGCAGCGTTTGGCGGATACAAACAATCGGGCATAGGACGCGAAACGCACAAGGTGGCCTTGCAGGCTTATCAGCAGACCAAATGCCTGCTGGTCAGCTATAGCCCCAACGCCCTGGGCTTCTTTTGACAAGCCTGGGGTCAGACCCCGTATGGGGTCCGACCCTCGCCGCGCTTTTAATGAGCCTGGGGTCAGACCCCGTACGGGGTCCGACCCTCGCCGCGTTTTTAATGAGCCTGGGGTCAGACCCCGTATGGGGTCCGACCCCGTGTCGCCTATGTTTCAGGGACACCTGTTTTGCTTTATCATCCGTTCAAGCAGCTTACGACACGGCAGGAGCGAAACATGGCGTTGACGATCGACTTGAACTGCGACATGGGTGAAAGCTATGGCGCATGGACCATGGGGCATGACGACGACATCCTGCCCTACGTCACTTCCGCGAATATCGCCTGTGGTTATCACGCCGGCGACCCTTCCACCATGCGCCGCACCGTCGCGGCGGCGCTGAAGAACGAAGTCGCCTTGGGCGCCCACCCCAGCCTGCCCGATCTGCAGGGTTTTGGCCGGCGTGTAATGGACATCACTCCGTCGGAAGCTTATGACATCGTGGTGTATCAGGTCGGGGCGCTGGCCGCCGTGGCCGCCAGCCAAGGCGGGCGGCTCCATCATGTAAAGGCCCATGGTGCGCTGTACAACATGGCTTGCAAGAACCGTGAGCTTGCAACCGCCATTGCGCAGGCAGTGCGGGATGTGGATGGCAGCCTCGTGCTTTATGCGCTTGCCTCCAGCGTCCAGGTCGAAGCGGCACAGGAAGTGGGGCTCCAGGTAGCTCAAGAGGTGTTCGCCGACAGGACCTACCAGGACGACGGCAGCCTTACGTCGCGGAAACAGGCTGATGCCATGATCGTCGATCCGGACACCGCTTTGCGCCAAGTGGTGCGCATGGTCACCGAAGGCAAGGTGGAGTCAGTGCAGGGAATCGACATTCCCGTGCAGGCCGACACCCTGTGCATACATGGCGATCAGCCCGGCGCCTTGGTCTTTGCCCGCGCGATTTGCGCGGGATTGCAGCAGGCGGGCATAGGATTGCGGACTATCGAGCGCCTTTCCCAGCCCGCGCCATGACCGCATGGACGCACATCCCGAAAACCAGCCCCCAGAACGCGCTGCCGATGCCCATGAAGCTCATGCCTGAGGCCGTGCAGATGAAGGTCACCAGGGCCGCTTCGCGGCCCTTTTCGTCATCCAGTGCACCCGCAAGGCTGTTTCCGATTGTGCCCAGCAGGGCGAGGCCGGCGATGGCGGCAACCAGTTCGGACGGGAAGGCGGTGAAAAGTCCCACCACGGTGGCGCCAAAAATGCCGGTCATCAAATAGAAGATGCCGGCCCACACCGACGCCATATAGCGTTTCGACGGATCCGGGTCCGCATCCTTGCTCATGCAGATCGCCGCCGTGATGGCGGCAAGGTTGAACGCATAGCCGCCAAAGGGCGCCAATACTATGCCGATGACACCGGTCGACGTGATGAGCGGGGACGCGGGCGTGTCGAACCCATTGGCGCGCAATACCGCCAGGCCGGGTACATTCTGCGAGGTCATGGTGACGATGAAGAGCGGGATCCCGACACCGATGAGTGCCGATACGGAGAACTCCGGCTTCATGAACTTTGGCGCCGCCGGTTCCCAGCTGAGCAGGTCCAGATGCAGCAAACCAAGCAGCGCCGCGCAGGCGACCCCCACCGCCAGCGCGATGGGAATGGTATAGCGCGGCATCCAGAGGCGTCCCAACAAGTAGGCAATGAACATCAGCCCGACCATCAGCCATTGCGTCTGCATGGCAACGAAGAGATCCATGCCGAACCGTATCAATATGCCCGCGAGCATGGCTGCCGCGATATGCCTGGGCACATAATCCATCATCTTCTGAAACCAGCCGGTTATGCCGCTTGCCGTGATGAGCAGGGAAGAAAACAGGAAAACGCCGATCGCCTGGGCCATCGTAAGGTCGGCCAGGCCTGTTGCCAGGAGCGCCGCGCCCGGCGTGGACCAGGCCGTGAGAACCGGGCTACGGTAGCGAAGCGAAAGCCCGATGCAGCTGACGCCCATCCCGATGCCCAGCGCCCACATCCACGAGTTCAGTTCGGCGGGGGTGGCATGTGCCGCGGTGGCGGCCTGAAAAATAATGGCGACGGAGCTCGTATAGCCGACGAGGACGGCAATGAAGCCGGCTGAAATATGCGAAATTCTGAACCAGTTGCCCACGTTGTCTTCATACCCTTCCAAGCAGGCTGTCGCGCTGCGATGGCCGATATCCTAGCACCGGTGGACTTTGCGCGAAACCCAGGGCCGGTGCCGCCTGCCTTCTAGCGTTAACAGGCCCTGGACCGGCCAGATGTCCGAAGCCGTTCGCAGGGATACATCGCCGAGCTTGCACTGCTAGTATAGAAGCAGGCCTGTCTCACGTGCTGGCCATGCCTGAAAGCGGGACAACACGAACTAACGGATGGCATATATGGGCGGGCATACCATCATAACCGGCTGCGGGGTGTATGTGACGCGTAGCGGGAGGCTCGCGTTCATCAGCGATCTGGACAGCAATGCTGATGATGGCGAGCAACGCTACTTCGGCTATGTCCTGCATCAAGATCGGCACGCGGTGGTGCAGCAGTGGTACGCGTGGTCGGCGGACGGGCATTGCCAATCGTTGATCGATGATCGTATCGATATCATTGAAAGAGTGTAGGCCTTCACAGGTTACCCACAGATTCTGTGCATAACTCTAGGGAAAACCCGTGGGCACTTTGCAAAAAACCCGTGACGACAAGGGTTTGTAGTTCCGTGGCCGGCGATCGCTCATCTGGGGCATGCAGGGGTCAGACCCCAAAGCAATTCACATGGGGTCAGACCCCGTACGGGGTCTGACCCCTTAAAGCAGGGCATACGGGGCCTGACTCCTAAAGCAGTTCACATGGGGTCAGACCCCGTACGGGGTCTGACCCCCTCAAAGCAGTTTGATCCCTCACTCCATATCAGGGCAGGCGCGGCTTCACTTGGTGGGCGGCTTCGCGCGCGTGATCGCGAGCGGTGTCGAGATCATTGTCGTACGCCAGCGCGACGCCCATGCGGCGCTTGACGTGGCTTTCGGGCTTGCCGAAAAGCCGCAGCTCGGTGTTAGGTACACGCAGTGCTTCGGCCACGCCTTCATAAACGATGTCTTGCGCATCCACGCCGCCGTAGATGACGGCGCTCGCGCCCGGGGTTCTCAGGGCGGTGTTGACCGGCAAGCCCAGGATGGCGCGTGCATGCAGCTCGAACTGGCTCTGCCATTGGCTGATCATCGTGACCATGCCCGTGTCGTGCGGGCGAGGACTGACTTCGCTGAACCATACCTCATCGCCCTTGATGAACAACTCGACGCCAAACACGCCTTGACCGCCCAGATCGTCGGTAATCGCCTTGGCCACTTGCTGAGCTTTCTGCAGCGCGGCAGGGTGCATGGCCTGCGGCTGCCAGCTTTCGACATAGTCGCCGTCGACCTGCTTGTGTCCGATGGGTTCGCAGAACTGCGTTTCGATGCTGCCGTCGGCGGCGCGCGACCTGACCGTGAGCAAAGTGATTTCATAGTCGAAATCGACAAACCCTTCAACGATGACGCGGCCATGGCTGACACGGCCGCCCGTCATGGCGTAATCCCACGCTCGCTGGATGTCTTCAGGACCGTCGATCCGGCTTTGACCCTTGCCCGAACTGCTCATGACCGGCTTGACTACGCAGGGATAGCCTATGCGTTGTTCGATGGCGGCCTGAAGTTCCTGCAGCGTGTCGCAGAACTGATAGGGGCTCGTCGGCAGTTGCAGGGTCTCGGCGGCGAGGCGGCGAATGCCTTCGCGGTCCATCGTCAAGCGGGCTGCGCGGGCGGTGGGAATGACCCGCGCGGCGCCGGCGGCTTCGAGCGATTCGAGCGTCTGGGTGGCGATCGCTTCGATCTCTGGAACGACCAGGTCGGGCTTCTCGCGCAGAATGAGTGCCTGCAGCTGTTCGGGATCGCTCATGGTGATGCGGTGGGCGTGGTGGGCGACTTGCTGGCCCGGCGAGTGATCATAGCGGTCGACGGCGATGGTCTCGACGCCGAGCCTTTGCAGCGCAATGATCACTTCCTTGCCGAGCTCTCCCGATCCCAGCAGCATGACACGTGTGGCGGAAGGGGACAATGGCGTTCCAAAGGTATTCATAATGGGGGCTCCGGGTGGATCCTAAAATATTGATTGATTGAAGTCAGGATGAAGAGGCGTCGCCGTATATGCGATTTCGCCCATCGGCCTTGGCGGAATAGAGCAGGGCATCGACTTTGCGGTATGCCTGATCGACGGGATGATTTGCGTCGAATTGCGAGACACCGAAGCTGGCGGTACAGGACAGCCCTTCCGCGATGGAAGGCAGATCCATCTGTTCGATGCTCCTGCGCAATCGCTCTGCCACGACCAGCGCGGTGCGGCCATCCGTCTGGGGCAGGAAAATAAGAAACTCCTCGCCGCCATAGCGGGCGGCCACGTCATCCGGGCGCAAGCCGTGCGAGAGCAGGCGCGCCAGCTGCACCAGCACCTTGTCTCCGACGGCATGGCCGTACCGGTCGTTCACTTTCTTGAAATGGTCGATGTCCATGATGATGAGGGCGTAATAAGTGCTGCCGGCCAGGGCCGCCCGCACCAGTGTACGGAATCCCGCGCGGTTGTTGATGCCCGTGAGCGGATCCAGATAACTGGCCTGGCGAATGATGTGCAGCGCACGGCTGGCGCTCGCCATCAGGAACACCACGGCTAAACAGATGCCGAAGCCGTAGAAGGTGATTTGGGTGACGACCCAGTACAGCGTGGTGTCATAACCGTAGCGCTGCGAACCGGCCTCTATGGTCGACAGGGCGCGGAGGATGAAGCTCAACGCAAAACCCATTACCAGCCAGTAGAGGAGCCGCTCGGAACCCAGGCCCTTGCGGAAATGGCGTACGCGCCAGCCAGCGACGACCAGCAAGGCTGCGCATGCGAACTGGAGCGCATAGACGCGCGTGGCGTTGTCCGGCTCCAGAAAGGTGTAGTAGGCGCGAATCGCCAGGGTCAACGCAAACAGTGCTGAAAACGCAAGCCACGGTGCCCGCTTGCCGCCCAGCGTGACGAGTCCATGGCAAAGCGCAACCGCCGCGGAAAGATAGACGACGCCGGACAGCATGATGTTCAGCGGCAGGTGCGCGGGCACCAAGGTGATCTGCATCACCATGCCCAGGCCGTAGAACAAAAAAGCCGCCGATACCGACATGAAATGCCGCAGGTTGGTGTCGAACCGCCATACCAGCGCCAGCAATGCCGCGATGAGTATCGATACGCCCGGTTGCGCCAGCGCCAGCCAGGTTCCGAAGTTCTCCATGCGCGGTCGACTGTCCAGAAGGCCCGAAGGCTTATGCCGTGCCGGCGTAATAGGCCACGCCTTCGTAGGCATAGCTGCCCGCCAGAGCGAGCTGCACATGCTCGGCTTCGGCCGCGTCGGCGGTGTAGAAGTGGGACCCTTTCTGCGCATTATAGAAGCGATGCACCTCGACTGAATCCTGTGTTTTGACGGCCGAGGCCCAATAGGCAATGCCCTCATACACGAAAGACGGGAAAGACGTCTGCACGAACGCGGCTTCATGCTCGTCGGCCGTGTAAAAGTGCGACTGAGTGGCTGTGTTGAAGAAGCGATGAACGTCCACCGTGGTTGAGTCTTTCTTCAGGACGCGGTTGAACAACACCCCCTCGTATATGAACTCCGGCGTATCGAGATAAAGGGCCCGTGCCTCTTGCGCATTGGCGGTATGGAAGTGCGAACCATTGGCGGGATTGTAGAAACGCATCACGGTGGGTGTCAGGCTGGCGACAGGCGCGGACACGTCATTGAAGATGGCGTTTTCAATGCTGAAGAGCCTGTCCGTTCCGAATGCGCCCGTGCTGTCCGCAATGGTGTGGCTGTCGTCGGGCAGATGGTATGCCAGTCGGAAGTCGGCGGCCGAGCCCATGTACTGCACGCTATCGTCGCCGTCTTCGCCGTGAAGCATGTCGTTGCCCGCACTGCCCACAAAGATGTCGTCTCCGGCGCCTCCGCGCAGCACATTGTGGGCGTGGTTGCCGATGAGTTTGTCGTTTCCAGCGCCGGTCGTGAGGTTTTCGATGATGGTATTGCGGGCGATGGACAGATTGTTCGTCATGCCGTTGGCAGACGAAAAAGAACCTGGCGCAAGGTTTATATGGCTGTCCGTGCTCCACCCGCTGAGGTCCAGCGTATCTATGCCGCCGGCGTCGTACAGTGCGAGGATAGGTGTTTTGTTTATGCTGAAATCATAGAGTTGTGCAGTGACGCCTTCCGCCGTAGAGCCGAAGCCATACACGGTATGGTCGGCGCGGGCATTGGAGACGCCGTATATTGCCTGGATGGCGAGAATGTCATTGAGCATGGGCGTCTGGGGGCTGATGACCTTGCCGCTGGTATCCTTCCAGTTGCCCCAGGCGACCTGTCCTTCGCCCTCGCCAACCTCGGGGCCGAAATACGACATGATCGAATAAACGACGCTGTCCTGATAGGAAGAGGGCTGCCAGTTGCCTTTGCCGCCGTAGTCGCCCATATGGTTCAAGCCCAATGCGTGCCCGATTTCGTGCACATAGGTGCTGAAGCCGTAATTGCCGACGGCAGGGTTCAGCAAGGATGCTTCTTTTCCGTTGAACCAGATGGAACCGACCGGAGGATAGTATGCATGGGCGAACTCGATGTCGGTCGTCGTCAGGCCGAATCGCAGATTCGCGGCAGTAGCCGGTGTCTGCTGCACCGGAATGGCGATGAGATCGGCCCACGCCGCCATCCCCAGCACCGCCATCGCCTGCTGCGCGTCATCCAATGGAACGAAGCTCGTTGCTTCGCCTTGCAGGGTAACGGTTTCCCGGGCTGTGGCCGGGAAGCCGAATCTCAGAACGGGCAAGGTCCAAACGGTTTCGTTGATGAGTTGATTCAGAACCTGCTGGTCTGTCCAGACGGCTGCGGTCATGGAAGTTTTCCTTATTTTGCCATGGCATTGGATGCGAGCGCCCACGCCGTCTTCAAGTCTTCGGCATTGCAAGCGCAGAAGTTCAGATCATACTGATTTTGTGGCTGCCTACGTGAAACATCAAGCATCGAAGCGCCGGCTGAAGAAGGATGCTATGTTGCTCATTGCCGAAGTTTCCCGGCTTCCTTTTTCTCAAAGGGCTGTTTTGATACCGAACGCGCAAGCACACATCGACCACGAACGGCTGCTGGCCGGCCTGATCCGGCGGCTGGGGAAGCGCCATGAGGATTCGCCCGTTCTTTTGCATACGCATGCTTCGTCGATCATTCTGGCGGGAGATCACGCCTATAAGCTCAAGCGGCCCGTGCAGCTGCCTTTCCTGGACTTCTCCACCTTGGCTTCCAGGCGGCATTTCCTGGCATTGGAGCTTCAGTTGAATCGCCGTACCGCCGAGGCGCTGTATCTGGACGTGCTGCCCATCACGGGTTCTCCGGACGACCCGGAGATCAATGGGGCCGGCGAGCCCATTGATTGGGCGCTGCGCATGCGTCGCTTCGATCCCGAAGGCGGATTCGATGTCCTGGCGCGCCAAGGGCGGCTTACCCGACGGCATATGGAACAGCTGGCTGCCCATGTCGCCGACTTTCACTTGCGGCTGCCCCCGATTCCCGCTGCGGAGGTGCCCGCCAAGAATGCTTGGCATTGGGCCAATGAAAGCCTGAATGAAATCGCCGCCGGCGCGAACACGCCGACACTGGAGACGAATGTCGGAGTCGAGGCGCTGCGGTCGGTGCTGGAGAAAGCCTTCGGTGGGCTGGAGCACCTGCGGGAACGGCGGATTGCACAAGCGTGGGTGCGCGAAGCCCATGGCGATCTGCACTTGGGCAACATCGTGGAATGGGAAGGGCGCGTGATTGCCTTCGATGCGCTGGAGTTCGATCCGGCCTTGCGCCGCATCGATGTGATCAACGATGTTTCCTTCACGTTCATGGACCTGTGCGCCAGTGCCTGCGAGCCTCTGGCGTGGCGCCTCATGAACGACTACATCGAACGGACCGGCGATTACGAGGGCTTATGCCTGTTGTACGCTTATGCGGCCTCCAAGGCACTGGTGCGGGCGAAATTGAGCCTGCTGGGGCGGTGCAACCATGCCGCGTTCTTCAAATACTGGAATCTGGCCTGGTCTTTTGCCAGGCCATCCAGGCGCGCACGGCTGATTTTGACAATGGGAATGAGTGGATCCGGCAAGTCGACAGTGGCGGGCATGCTGGCGGAGCGCCTGGGCGGCATCCGCATACGGTCGGACGTGGAGCGCAAGCGTCTTGCCGGCCTGGCCGCCCTGGACCGTCCACGGGACCCGGCGGCGCTATACAACATACAGGCCAATGAGCGAACCTATGCCCGATTGGCTGAGCTTGCCGGCGTGCTGCTTCAGGCGAATTTCCCGGTCATCCTTGACGCTGCCTTTCTGCGCCATCATGAGCGCGAAAGCATGCGTTTCATGGCCGAAGGCCTGGGCATTCCTTTTGCTGTGGTGGAGTGCCGGGCGCCCGTGCCGGTGATGCTGGAGCGGATTTTGCGGCGCGCCGAAGCACGGGCCGATCCCTCCGATGCAACGTCGCGGGTGCTCGAACTGCAAACGGCTTATATGGAACCATTGCCTAATGCATGGCGTGTTTTTCATCATGTCGTGAGAACGGACGTCTCGCTGGAGCGATTACAGGAGGAAATGGAGCGGTGTGTAGTTTTTGACTGACAGATTTGTCATGAATTGTCATGAAGCTTCACAATCGCACAGAATTCGTGGACTTTCTGTAAGCTGCAGCGCCACAATGGATTGTTGCGTTTTGAAACCTGGGGCCAGTGCCGCCTACCTTTTAGCGTTAACAGGCCCTAGCAGTCATTTTAATTGGAGGCGTTACCGTGGCGGCTCTAATAACCGAAGTGAGCGTTTACACGACCCAATCCGGCCGGGTGGCTTTTCTGCATACGCGCGGCGAAGTCGATCACAAGACGGTTTTCTACGGATACATACTGATGTTGTGCGAAGGCAAAACCATCAGGCGCGAACTGGCATGGCACGAATGCGGTACCTGCATAAACAGCAAAGACGAAGGCGACCGCATCGTATGGAAGGCATGATGGTGGCCCGCCTCAGGCGGAAGGAGGCGTGCTCGCTCACAGTTTGCTAGCATACCTCCCTTTACCTTTGAGATAGAGCGACATGGCAAGCTGGATTGAAAACGTCATCGATACGCTGGGTGTTTGGGGCATAGCGCTCCTGATGTTCCTGGAAAATGTTTTTCCCCCCATACCATCCGAACTCATCATGACGCTTTCGGGTTTTGCCGCCTCGCGCGGCGAAACCAGCATTGTCCTGGTCATCATCGCGGGCACGCTGGGGTCATTGGCGGGAGCGCTTTTCTGGTACGGCATAGGTCGAATGTTCGATCAGGAGAGGGTCAAGCGTTTGGCCGACCGGCACGGCCGCTGGGTTACGCTCACACGAACGGATCTGGAGCGCACCGACCGATGGTTCGATGATCACGGGCATTGGGCGGTGCTGTTCGGCCGGCTGATACCGACAATCCGGACATTGATCTCCATACCTGCCGGATTTTCCGAAATGCCGCTTTCCCGCTTCCTGATTTTCACGTCCATCGGCACGACGATATGGACGGCTTTCCTGGCGCTTTTCGGCTATTGGCTGGGCAACGATTACCAGGTGCTGGAAGAGTGGCTCGATCCGGTGTCGCTGGGTGTCGTGGTTCTGGTGGTGGTCATCTATGTATGGCGATTCATAACATTTCCGAAGACCCACCGCGACCAGAAGAAATGAAGCGAGCGCTGCGCCGCTTCGGACTCATAGTGCCAGCTTGAAGCCCTCGTGGGTTGCTCTGAACCCCAGTCCTTCATAGAAGCGCAGGGCGTCGGAACGTTGCTTGTCGCTGGTAAGCTGGACCATTCCGCAACCGGCGTTCCGGGCCAGCTCGATGGCGTGCTCGAACAGCTTTCCACCGATGTTCCGGCCTCGGTGCCGGCCATCGACCCTAACGCTTTCGATCTGGGCGCGCAGCATCCCTCCCCGAGAAAGCCCGGGAATGAGCGTCAGTTGCAATACGCCAACGACTTGTCCGTCGAGCATGGCCACAATAATGGAATTTCCTGCTTGAGCGTTCACGGCATCCAGGGCGGACGCATACGCGGGCAGGAATCGTGGGCCGTCGCGGGTAGCGCCGATATCGTCATCCGCAAGCAAAGCTGCGATGGCCGGCAGGTCGTCGTGATTGGCATTGCGAAATGAGAGCGGTGGAGTCATCATGCGGATATCGGCGTCAGAGTAGAAGCCGCTACGTCCGAGCGGCGCGAATTCAAGCGTACCAGAATTCATGAAAAGAACCCTGCATCCTCCTGTCTTCATGGCGTCGGCCGCCTTCACCTTGATCACAGTGATTTTTGCCGTGGCAGCGCCGTCCTCCGCCCAAGCCACATTCAGCGCTATTCAGGAATGGATACTGCGCAACGCCAGTTGGGTCTATATTCTGACCGTAGCGATCATTCTGCTTTCCGTCGTGTTCCTGGCGGTGAGCCGCTATGGCGACATCAAGCTGGGGCCAGACCACAGCCAACCCGACTACCGCGATGTCACGTGGTTCGCGATGCTGTTCTCCGCGGGAATGGGAATAGGCTTGATGTTTTTCGGTGTTGCCGAACCCGTCATGCACTACGTTGCGCCGCCGGTGGGGGACCCTGCCACCGTCGATGCGGCGCGCGAAGCGATGAAGATCACCTTCTTCCACTGGGGCCTGCATGCATGGTCGATCTATGCCATGGTCGGGCTCGTGCTGGCTTTTTTCAGCTATCGGCACGGCCTGCCGCTGACGCTGCGTTCGTCCCTGTATCCGCTGATCGGCGACCGGATCTACGGCCCCATCGGGTATGCGGTCGACATTTTCGCCATCATCGGCACGATTTTCGGTATTGCAACCTCGCTCGGCCTCGGCGTGGCGCAAATCAACAGCGGACTCAATCACTTGTTCGGTATTCCGGTCAGCGCCACCGTACAGATCATGCTCATCGTCATTGCGTCGCTGCTTGCCACGCTCTCGGTAGCCAGCGGACTGGACCGGGGCATACGCATCCTGTCGGAAATCAATCTCGCCCTGGCCCTGGGGCTGCTGTTGTTCGTTTTCGTGGCAGGGCCTACCGTATTCCTGCTCCAGACTTTTGTACAGAATACCGGTGCGTATCTGTCGGACATCGTGTACAAGACCTTCAATCTCTATGCCTACGAGCCGAACGAATGGATAGGTGGCTGGACACTTTTCTATTGGGGGTGGTGGATCGCCTGGTCGCCTTTCGTGGGCTTGTTCATCGCCCGGATTTCGCGCGGGCGCAGTATTCGTGAATTCGTATGCGGTGTGCTGCTCGTTCCGGCGGGCTTCACATTGATGTGGATGACGGTATTTGGCGATACGGCCATCCATTTCATCCTGGTCGAAGGGCTCCAGGATCTTGCACGCGCGGTGGCAAAGGACAGCTCGCTTGCTCTTTTCGTGTTCCTGGAGCAATTGCCGCTGTCCACCATTACTTCCATTATCGCCATCGTGATGGTGATCGTCTTTTTCGTCACATCGGCCGACTCGGGAGCGTTGGTCGTAGACCTGCTGGCTTCCAACGGCGCGGAAAACTCTCCAGTCTGGCAGCGTGTCTTCTGGTCCTTGCTGATAGGTGTCGTGGCCATTGCCTTGCTGCTGGCGGACGGCCTGGAGGCATTGCAGACCGCGACCATTGCCAGTGCTCTGCCATTCTCGATCATTTTGCTGCTCGCACTGTGGGGCGTATTCAAGGCGCTCAAGCTTGACGCGACCAAAAGACGCATACGGTATCAGACGATCACCCGCAGCGCCCCGCCCAGCAACCGCGAATCATGGCGGAGAAGGCTGCGCAATATCGTCATGATGCCCAAGCGGGATAATGTCCTGCGCTTCATGAATGACATCGTGCTGCCCGCGATGCATGCCGTCGCAAGCGAACTGCGCCAGCAAGGCTACGACGCGGATGTCCTGGAGAAAGGCGAGAACGACGAAATCAGCCTGGAAGTGCATCATCATGGTGAATACATGGACTTCGCCTACGCCGTTTGGCCATTGGAGCAGGTGCGGCCGGTCCTGACATCGGACGAGCTCGACAACGAAGACGAGCGGCGATACTTCCGTGCCGAAGTGTTTTTGCGCGAGGGCGGACAAGACTACGACATCATGGGATGGAGCGAAGAGGCAGTGATCGGCGACATCCTGGACCAATACGAGCGTCATCGCCAGTACCTGCACATGGTCCATGGCATTGCGGTGCCCGGCGCAGAGGCCAGGCCGGCGCCCAGGTCTCGCGATTCGGACTGAAACCGCCCGGCGCACCGGCTTATCCCCACAAGTTGTGCATAAGTCTAGGGATAACCCGTGGTTACTTCACGAAACTGTAATAAACACGCGGGATTGAGGTTCCGTGGTCAAGGAGTTGTCACGCGGGGAAGCCCGGCGCATTACGCGCTCGCTACAATTACACCGCATGACAAAAAAGTCCAGACCCAGAAAGCGCAGCTCCCGCCCCAAGCGAAAGCCCCGAGACTCGATCCAACGATTTTTACGGGCGTTCGTCGTCTCTGCCACTACAGCATTCAGCATTGCCAGTTGCGCCCTGAATCCCCAACTGCGTGATGAGATCCACCTCGAACCCATACTTTCGCAGCTTGGTTTTCCAGACCAGGCGCAGATGGCGCCGCTTGCCGTTGCTTCCGGCCCACGGGTTCAAACGCGCTTTGCGCAATGCCCGCAGTTTTTCCCCGGCGGGCATCCCCCCGTCGTGCCTTCCTCGCAGATGCTGCGTGAGCTTTGCTTCAGTGCTTTCGCCGTACTGCATGATGGAAAGGCGAAGGCGCCGGTATTCGTTGCGCAACGCCTGAACCGGAAGATGCTCCTCCAGGCGCGAAGCGTGGCACGAGCAGACAAGTTCTATCCGGAAGCGCGTCTCCCTGCCGCCGAACGTGCCGAGCTGGACGATTACCGGGGCTCGGGCTATTCGCGCGGCCACATGGCGCCGGCGGCCGACATGCATACACCGGAAGCCATGGCGCAAAGTTTCAGCCTGGCCAACATGGTTCCGCAAGATCAGCGTCACAACGGCGGTGCCTGGAGCAAGGTCGAAGACGATACACGCAAGTACGTAATGCGTGCCGCCGGCGATGTCTTCGTTTTTACCGGCACGGTGTACGACAGTCGGTCCATGACGATCGGCGCCGGGCGGGTCGCCGTTCCCAGTCATCTATTTAAGGTTGTCTACGATGCGACCACCGGCAAGGCGTGGGCGCATTGGCAGGCCAACAGTCCGCAGAGTCGGGTGGGGCCGCCGATGAGCTACGAGGAGTTCGAAATGCGAACCGGCCTGAGCTTTTTGCCGCTGCGCTGAACGAAGAAGGCCTTCCTACTCGACTGGAAGGAATGTCGTGGCACACGCATTGCTGAACTTCGCATGCCATTTCGGCCATATCGGAGGTAAGTTATGAAAAAGTCTCTTGCAGCAGTGTTATGTTCGACAGCCTTGATCGCCGCGCCGGCAGTCTTCGCGCAGGCCAGCGGAAGCGGGGGCGGCCCCAACGGAACCAACCCTGGCTCGTCGACATCCAATCCACCGCTTACGCCTTCGCAGACGGAAACCAGCAAGGGTGCTGTCACCACACCGCCGCCCCTGGACCGAAGCGGCGCCGCCGAGCACATAAGCGACAAGCAAGGAAGCGCGGGTGGAAGCAATGCCAATGACGGATCATCTGGCCTGGGCACCAGCGGGCAAGATGGCGGCAGTACCGGCGGAACAGGAGGAACCGGTGGAACCGGCGGTAACGGAAGTGCCGGCGGTGTCGGTGACTCGAGCGGCCTGGGCGGGTCGGACGGCGGTGGCTCGGGCGCGACCGGCTCCGGCTCCCGCTAGGCTTCGGGAATCCCCTTTCCAGCATCGGGGTGCAGTCGCATGAATCTCATTGAGAGGGTAGAATGCGCATTCCTCTTGGGGAGTAGCCTGCTTCCGGCGTCTGCCGGAAGGCCAGCGTCAACATTCTTGGTCGTTCGACCATGGCGCTGGCGGCCGAAAGGCATGGCGAGACCAAGGGTCGTTTTCGCGACAGGCCGGGCGCGAGGCGATCCTTCGTGTCTGCCCGGCTGGAGCGATTTCCCACATGACCTGGTTCTCTACCCTCGTCATTGCCTTTGCGATGTCCACCGATGCATTTGCCGCAGCCGTAAGCAAAGGCGCGAGCCTGAAGCGGCCGAAGTTCTCGGAAGCCTTGCGTACCGGCGCGATTTTTGGTTGTATCGAGGCAGTAACGCCTCTTGTCGGTTGGGCACTGGGCTCGGTCGCGGCGCCTTATGTCGAGGCCTGGGATCATTGGATCGCATTCACGCTGTTATGCGTGCTGGGCCTGCACATGATGTACAACGGCTGTAAGACCGGGGACCCGGAAGACGCGGTCTCCAAGGACAGGCATTCGTTTTGGATACTCGCGGCGACGGGCTTCGCCACCAGTATCGACGCCATGGCCGTCGGCGTGACTCTGGCCTTCATCGACAACAATATATTGATCACAGCCCTTGCGATCGGCATGGCGACCTTGCTGATGGTAACGTTGGGCGTCATGGTGGGAAGGATGCTCGGCGCCATAGCGGGCAAGCGATCCGAAATCTTGGGCGGCATCGCCCTCATCGGGATCGGCTCGCTGATTCTGTACGAACATCTTTTTTCCGCCGGTGCATCCTGAAGGCAATCCAAGGACGCCGTTCAATTTGGCGGTGGCATAATGTGCCGTTTCATCACCCAGGTTTCGGGCCGGAGGCCTCATGATCCGTATCGAGGATGTTTTCCATTTGAAGCGCAATGCGGCTACGACGCAGAGCAAGATGCAGGGATTTGCCGAGAAAATGGCCGAATGCTGCGGAATGCCGCTTTTTTCAGATGCTGGCGTGACGGTAGAAAATTCCGATGGCAAAGACATTCTTTTGACGATATCGACGCCAACATCCCTAGGCAGGCTGCGGAGCGCATGGGCGGGTAGCCCGAAGGACTTGATCGGCGTTCTTGCGGTCGAAAGAGTGCAATTGGACAAATACGACAGAGAGCGCTGGGACACCGTTCTCTCGATATGCTTTCACCAAAGCGGCCTGATGACGTTCCATTCTTCACTAGACGGATTGGTGGAACCTCAAATCGACGGTGGTCCGGAGACGGACCAGGACCCGCACTGGGTGGCGCTTACGCTCACGGTGTATTACTTGTCACGCTTCAACGATATCCGGTAAACGATCGATGCCACGGACATGCGCATGCGCTTACTCCAACCGGACCTCAAACCAAGCTTCGGTCTCTCCCAGGTCACGGAACCCATCGTTCCTTGCCCGCATCGAAGCCGAGATCCAGCGCTTGGCCAAAGCAATGTCGTCCGCCGACATTTCGGACTCCGCCGTCTCTTCCGCAGTCTGCCAGGCTCGATAGACCTGCACGATGGCTTCGGGGCCGCCTAGGGCTCGTTCTAGCGTACGGCGGAATCGTTGCTCGGCGTCTTGCCTGGCGCGTTCGGAGACGTCGGCGGGCAGGTCTTGAAGGGTGATGGTATACATGGATGCTCCAAAAAAAACTGTGTATTTATACAGTTTTTTTAGGGAAAATGGAATAGAAATAGGGGATATGATGTCGCGATCGGCGGTGGCGAAGTCGCCAAACCGCAGTTGATGGCACTTCACGCTTGGCAGCCTCAGCCGATTTGGAGTCCTAATGCAGTTTGAAACCTGGCTTTTGTTTTTTCTCACGTCCATCGGCCTGTCTCTTACACCTGGTCCAAACGGTCTGCTGGCGTTAACCCACGGTGCGCTGCATGGCAGTAGGAGTACGCTGTTCACCATAGCGGGTGGCGTTATCGGCTTCGTGGTGATCATCGCCTTGTGCATGTTCGGCATCGGCGCCTTGGTCAAGTCGTCTATCGTGTGGCTCACCGTCTTGAAATGGGTGGGCGGCATCTACCTGATATGGCTTGGCATAAGGCTGTGGCGCTCCCCGCCCATAAACGTTGCCGTTGGGCATGCGCCAGGTCTTGTCAATGTCTGGGGGCTGTTTCGTCAAGGCTTGCTTTCGGCTGTCACCAATCCGAAGGGATTGCTTTTCTTCAGCGCACTGCTGCCTCAATTCCTGGATCCGCATCGCAGCGTGGCGGTCCAGTTTGCCGTCGTGGCCACTACATACGCGGTGACCGAATTCGTAATCGAATATCTGTTTGCAAACGCTGCCAGTCATGTTCGCCCATGGCTGGCTCGCGCAGGTCGTCGATTCAACCGGACGTGTGGCGGAGCATTCATTGCCGTTGGCGCCGTCTTGCCAATTCGTTCCTGAGTTCTGCCCGGGTGATCCCTTAGCAGGGCCGGAAGTACAATTCCTCCAAACTGAAAAGGAATAGCCATGTACAAGTTTGGGAGTGTTCTGGTTGCCGTGTCGATGATTGGCTGCACTGTGTCCGGGCCCGATCCAATGCGAGCCGTCGGCATGCCGAACCCCGCTTCCGTGTACTGCATTGAGCGCGGAGGAACGCTCGATATCAAGCAGCGCCCCGAAGGAGATGTGACCATGTGCGTGTTGTCCGATGGAACCCGAATCGAGGAGTGGGAGCTATATCGGAAAAACCACCCTCGGCATTAGGCGGCTTCGGTGGACCCGCGTCGCCGGGCCTCTTTGCCGGTGATCCATCGCCTAGTCCCGGTGCCGTATCCACCATAGCACTATGCCCAGCGTCGCTCCGGCGGCATAAAACAGATAGGGGACAAAATCAAGTGACATAATGTGACAATCATGCGGCAACCCCTACGCAATGGCAAGTGCTGCCATGTAAAGAATGGAAAAGTCCAATGCTCTATTCGCACGTCCCTTGAAAATCAGGGTTGCCTTGCGTAATTTGTAACAGTGCTGGCTTTATAGTGCCCCAGCACGCATAGTGTGCGCGGGGATACTTTTCCCTTCTACTTAGGACATACATTGAAAACAGAAATCGGTATCGTGAAGTGGTTCAACAACGACAAAGGCTTCGGCTTTATTTCGCCCGAGTCGGGTGGCAAGGACCTCTTCGCTCACTACAGCGAGATTCAAGGCACCGGGCATAAAAGCCTCGAAGAGAACCAGCGAGTTTCGTTCGTGGCAACGCAAGGGCAGAAAGGCCCGCAAGCGTCCAATATTCAAGTGATTTGATCGCTCCGCCCGCCTGAGAGTTGGCGGGCAGATAGAGCAATCGGACAAGGTCGAGCCCTTTGAGACATTGGGCTCGACCTTTTTTGTTCAAGGTACCCGATTATCCTCGTCCGGCGGGCTGCACGCCGGCGTCCATACGCGCGGGAGGGATAACTGTATGAATTTTCAGTTTGACACAAATACTTACGGGTGTAGCATACTCAGGTAGCCGATATTCGGCGGATGAGATATTGCGCAGGATATTTGGCTAATTCAGCTTGGAACGGGACTGTCCCCCGTGATCCCGTTGCGAATGCGCGCTTTCAGAGGCGATCACCACAATAATAAGGAACAGAAACATGTCGCTCATACGTATGTTTTCTCAAGCCGTGGTTGTGTTGGTCTGCGCCGCGCTGGCTGCCTGCGGCGGTGGCTCAAGTGGCAGTAATGACATTTCCGACGGGGGCGGATCCAGCAGCTACGCCAACCGCATCCACATGCTCGTCGCGGCGAGCGGCGAACTGGCTTTGGATGAAAACCCGGGCGGGCGGCCCGTACACGGTACGCTCACCCTCAGAAAGCTGCATAAGGATGCATTATGGTACGCCGACCGGCCACACAGCGAAAGCGGTAGACTGCCGCTTTCCGAGTACCTGGGCAATGGCTGGTTGCAGGCGTACGAGAAAGTCAACCCCAATGCGACGCTGCAGTTTCGTCCTCAAGGCAGCACAGAGGTTTCTGGCCTCTACTTGACATTGTCCCGCCCTCTTTACGACCAGGCCACGGACATGGTCAGTTTTCAGGTGCGCGTTTTGAATGACACCGTCGAAGGCCCGTTGTCGCTCTCGATGGCCTTCTCGAATGTTTCGCTGAACGTATTGAATAATGCGGAAGACGACATTGAGGTGTCGTCGTACGTGCAGTACGCCGCGCAGGCCAGCCTGCAGCCAGGTGCTAACGGCCGACATGTGTTGATGATGACGCAGGCCGGCGAGAACATGTTCTGGGTCGACAATGCACCGGGCACCTATTCCGACAGCCGCCCCATGTCGCAGTTCTTCTCGCAGTGGCCGCATGTCTTCGCCGACGGCTCGCCCAATGCCGCCCTAGTTGGCACGACCGCGAGCGGCGCTCTCAAAGTGTATTTCCTCACGCTCGACATGCCGGAATACGATGCCGATTCCGGCGTATTGCGCTATGCGGTGTCTCTCCTGGGCGAGCAGCATGGCGCATTGGAATCCGTCAACCAGCCGGTGCTGCTGATAGATTCGGGCACGTTCAGTCGCTTCCCATTCCCGGGGAAGGGAACGGCGTACCAGGCTTTCGGCGCCGGCTACGATCCTTCCACCTCCAACACCACCTATCTGTACTTTGGCAGCGATATCGCACGCAGACAGATGGGTTCGCTGTGGGGGACACAATCGTACTTGTCGCAGAGCTGCGAGCCGTCTTGCCGAAATGACATGAAGACGATCAAGGACATGGGCATCAATCTGATCCGGCTCTATGATTGGGACCCTCGCAACGACCACAGCCAGTTCCTGGACCACGCACACGACCTGGGTATCAAGGTGGTGGTACCGATCAGCAACTGGCTGCCTACCCAAGGCCCAGATACCTGGGACAAAGAGGTGCCAAACTACTTCCGCCACGGCAACTTTGGCAATCGCGATAACAATGACTGGCATCCTGCGATCGCGGGCGTGATCATTTCGAACGAGCTGGACCAGGAGGAAGGGGGCAGATACTACCAGAACGCCATCGGCTTGGTTGAGCGCTTCCTTCAGGAAGCCGACGCGCTCAAGTTCAGCAAGAGCGTACCGGTGGGCGTGCCGGTGACTTTTGCCAAGCGCAGCGAGATGCCGTCCTGGCAGGCATTTGACCAATTGGTGAATGACCCGCGTATGGCGAGTTACCGGAGTCGCTTGATGCTCTGCCCGCAAACGTACAACGACGCGACCTATCTTTTCGTGAATGCAGAAGGGACCGGAAAAGGCTGGGTGCAGCAAACTTGGGAACGCTACCAATTGCCCATCCTCTTTACGGAAATCGGAGCATCGCGCACAAACAATCCTGATTCGTCGATCGTGCGCGATCAGTTGCGGGGCGCGATCGAATACCAGAACAGCAATCCACAGCAGCTAATGGGCGCGATCCACTTTCAGTTCGACAACAAGGTCTGGAAGCAGACGCCCGGGGACACCGATCCGGAAGGGGCTTTCGGGGCATTCCGTCATGGCGATGTGCTGAAGTCGATTCCCACCGTGCGCGCCGACTACGACTACGATATCTGGGAGGCCAATAATAATTTCGGTACGCTCAACATCGACCGTCTGGAACCCACTGTGACGCATGGGGTCGTGGTAGAGGCGTATCGATGATATTTGGGACTTCAGTATCCAGTCGATGACGATCCGCTGGAGTTCGCCGGAAGCTCGGATGAGCTTGTAAGTGAGCCACGACGTCAAGCGGGTTCGCTGCAACACCGCATAGGTGATCGGAACCTTCCGGGGATGGCGGTTATTTTTTCATGGCAAGCGAAAACGCGATGCCGAGCGCAAGGCCTATTCCGATCCCGCTCGCAATATTATCCATGGCGACGCCTATAGCAACGCCAATCGCAATCCCGATGGCTATCGTTGAACCCGATTTCATGGTTTTACGATAGCACTCGGCCATCGAATTGTCTCTGTGGATCGTCACACTGGAAGGGGCATGGTCAGGCGATCTCGTTGTGATCGTTCAGTGGATAACCGCAAGCGCAGTTGGCGGGATATCATCCTGATGCCTATGAGAAGGGAGGCAAGCCGATATCGACGATGATGTTGGGCTTACTCTGATCGTCACCGTGGCCGATACCGCGCGGTCTTTGATGGTGATCGCTGTCGAGAAGTCAGCCCAAAGTTTTAAAGCCTCGCGATCGAAATATGGCGGGACTTTTGTCTTCTATGGCTTCCGTAAGGTAGTATCTTCTGGTCGACACAACTCGGGTACGGCCATGACGATAAAACACGTGGTAGTTTTTTCTTTAGCGCTCGGCTTGTCCGGTCCTGCGCTGGCGTCAGGTCCAGCCTGTGCTCAGAAGATTGCCGGAATCGAAACCCAGATCCAGCACGCGAAAGAGTCCGGCAATCAGAACCGCATAAGAGGCCTCGAGCGAGCGCTATCAGCAGCACGGAATCATTGCACGGACGCAGGGCTTATCTCTGACAAGGAAGAAGAGATTGCCGAGAAGCAGGACGATATCGATGACATTCTCGAAGACATGCGCGAAAAGGAAGAGGAAGGACGCTTCGACAAGGTGAAGAAGCTCGAGCGCAAATTGGCGCATGAGCAAGAAGATCTGGAAGTCCTGAGGCGGGAACTCGCAGAGATTAAAAGCCTTGCCGGCGCCAGCCCCAAATAGAGCATTCTCCGGTTGGCCCGGAATCGCTTTCCGCTCCAGTTATCTCCCCAGTCAGCGCAATTCGGCCATTTTGTTTGTCAGGGCGATGTTGGCTTTACCGAGCGCATCGAGCGCTGCTTGAGCGTATTTCTCAGAATCGGCATGGAACACGAATTCACGTGTTTGGTTTGTGCCTCCTCCAAGCAAGGCGGAGAACACATTGGCGGCTGTTTCAAGGCCGGCTTCGGCCGATGATGTGGCGTTTTCGATCTCGGCAAAGGCAATTTCCGAACCGATCGGTTGGCCCAACGTCAGCTTGCCGACATTGCTGCTGAAAGTGCTCATGTAGCCGCTGCCGATCCCGATAAGCCCGGTGTCGACCGACATTACCTGGCCGACATCAAGAGAGCTGAAGGTGGTGCCGGCGTGGCCGCCCGCACCAGCGAAATCGACCAGGTAGACAACGTTGATGACATGGGCGCCGGTTTGCTCACCAAATTTGGCGACGGCATTCATTGGGTTCGAATGGCCAATACCGCCGGTCACGCCCTGGATCTCGCCAAGGAACACGGGTTGCTTGGAGCCTATTTGCGAAGGCGAGTAGAAGGTGCCGACGCCGTAGGAAGACAGGATGCCGGACTGATCGTGCTCATATGGGAAGTCGTATTCCTTCGTGCCCGCGTAAGCCGTGCTGGAGGTGAACGCTTCACGAGGTAGAACTTCATAGCCTTTACTGGTGAGGGCCTGGACAAATTTTTGATGGGCTTCGTCCGCTATGCGTTGATGAACCGCAGGGCTTACGCCATCGAGTTTGACTAAGCCTGTTGACTTGCCGCCAAAGCCACCAGAAAGTATTCCTCCGGCTTTCTTCTGTAGACGCTTGCTTTGATTGAAGCCGACTTTAAAGCCACCAATCACAATCTTCTGGACCCCAGCAAATGCCTTGGGTGTATCGACTTCGATGTCACTCGTGGTGCTCAGGCCTAGAAATCCGCCGGAGCGCTTTTCGGGCGCTATTACTGTGTCCTTCGAGCTGACTGCGCAAGCCGTAAGCAAAAAGGCGGGGATCAAGAGCACTGCGCGCCGTAGCATGCTGTTCATGATGTCTGTTCCTAGAGGGTTGACATACCGGGGGAATGTTTATATATCTGACAAAAAGTGAAATATTTTTAAATCTGCCAGATTTCCTGTCAAACCAGAGGAAACCCTGACGACTCGCCGTCACAGTAGCGGCCCCGTTGCAGCGATGTTTCGGCAATCCATACTCGTATGTTGCGGGATGGGGTGGGGCGGGCGGGACATCTAGTGATATGGCGCTGCCTATTGCTTAAGCAGCGCCATAGTTCGGGGGCATTGCGCAACCGAACTGATCGCTATCGGATCGGAGCGTCCCCGTTGGGGCTGTGGGTCTCGTTGGCTATTGCAGCCTGTCGAGCCGCCTCATGCCTGTCCTGTAGGGCAAGGTACTTGTTCTGAGGCCCTTCAGATCGGTCGGCAGTTCCGCTGAATGATTCCTCGAGGTAGTTCGCATACCAGGCTGACTCCTTGGCGGTCAGTCCAACGAACACAACTTTGTCGTCCTTGTCTGTTGACAGGGCTCTAATTTCCGATAGATATGCCCGAGCTCCGGGCTGAAATTCCAACATAAGGCTCCTTGGTTAAGCCTTCATTGTAGGCGCTTGAAAAATTGACGTTTTTTCGACCACATCCGCCCGTGCATCTCGGCAAGTTCGATGCCATACCCCTTCTCCTACTAATAACAGGCCTGGAGTATACGCAACACAAAGCGGTCACTTGGTGTTCATAACCGAATGCGATCCAGAAGCGAGCCCCCATTTCCCCTGGCGTGGATATTCCACTGTGACTAGCCGGACACAGGCAGTTATCAGGTGGGGCCGATGGAGTCGCGAGGGGCAGCCAGAGGACGGAAGCGAAGCGTACGAGCTTTTAAGCATGGTGTAATACTCGACACAGCCTACCACTTGCCTCTCTTTTAGCGAAGGAGGGGGCGGTGGAGCTACCTGCTCTCTCTCATATGTTACTAGGGCAAACCCCTGTACTTTTTTGTGAATTCGCCTTAATTTATCACCCCGTTCGGCGGGTAAAAGGACCCACTTGAGATCTGCGCTGCCCCAACCGAAGAATAATTGACTGTTGAGGAGGCGAGTGAGTCCATGGAGAGGTGGAAATCTAAAGTGGCGTGCGCTATCGAGGCATTTGAACGAATCAAGGACAAAGAAAGGCGGGTCCAGGAACGACTGGCTATCAGCGAGAAGCCGCGGTATCGAGAAAAATTGCAGTGTTACCTGGCTGTTCTGCACGACCAGGCGCATCGAATGAATGTGGAAATCGTGGAATTATTGCAGAGTTGCCCTGATACGGCGTCGGTTGCGAAACGCTGGCGCCGGTATCACTAAACGCGGCTTGGGAATGGATTCGCCATTGCTGATGGAGTCTTCAATCCACAGAGCGATGGCTTCTTTAGCGTTTTCAATAGCCCGATCAATGCCTTCGTCGGCCGCCGAGAAGCAGCCGGGAAGATCAGGCACAACGACACCCTAGGCTGTGGTGTCGTTACCGAGTTCGATTGCGATGGGGTATTCTCATGCGCATATCAAGCCCAAACGAGAGGACGACATGAGGACAATTTACGATGCGTTGCGCGAGAGCCATGAAATCCAGAGGTCTCTCTGTAGGAGCTTGGTGCGTGTAAAGCCAGAAAGCGGAAAACGGGAAGCCATCCTGGAGGACCTGCGCATTGAGCTTGCCGCGCACGCCGCATCTGAGGAACGGTTTCTGTATGCGCCTATCTTAATGGACGACATGGGCCTGAATCCATCCCGTCATGCGCTGTCCGAGCATCACGAAATTGACGAATGTGTGGAAGAGCTAATGCAGGCAGAATATGAAGGGGGCAGCTGGCTTGCCAAGGCCAAAGAGCTATACCACCTCGTTCACCACCATCTCAAAGAAGAGGAAACGAAGTTCTTCCAGACGTCCGGAAAGATTCTCGCCGAGACTCAAAAGCTGAAGCTGGCCACCCGGTATGACAAGGATTACTTGCGCATGAAAGCAAAGCTGGCTGCGGAGTGACACTTGGCAGCGCAAAAGAAATGCGGATGTCCAATTTCTTGGAAACCCGCATGAATACTGGTGCCCCCCCCGTGAGTCGAACACGGCACCAACGGATTATGAGTCCGCTGCTCTAACCAGGCATGAGCTAGAGGGGCGGGTCGCCTTATTGATCAAGCATCAAATAAAGCGATAGCCCGTAATTATTGCACAAAGTCGTTCTTGTTGCCTAGCAAGTACGGGGCAAAAAGCCTTGTATTCGTTTGCTGACTTGTCATTTGAACGATGGTATCGTGGCCGGAAAATCAGGTCTGGAGAAACCGGGTGCATCGTATCGGAACAGGAATGCTGGTGTGGGCGCTGTTTGCTGCGCCTGTCTGGGGAGCTCATATCACTCAGTTTTCGCCTCAGGGCGAAGCGCCAAAAGTGGAAAGCGTCACGCTTGCCTTCGATCAGCCGGTGGCTGCGTTCGGCAGCGGCCAGCAGGCGGCCCCCGTAGAAGTCGTGTGCAACGACCCGGCGGTGAAGGGGGAAGGAAGATGGCTGGATGCGCGGCGCTGGACATACGTCTTCGCCGAGATCCTTGGCCCCGGCATAAGCTGCACCGCGACGGTGCCGGCGTCGTATCGCACGGCGGATAACGAGGCGCCGGGTGGAAAGACACGCTTTTCCTTCCATACCGGAGGTCCACGGATGACCGGGTCCCGGCCATATGGCGACCTCATCGATGAAGACCAGGTTTTCGTGGTCGAGTTCAATGGTGCCGTCAATGGGCAAAGCGTGGCCGATCACAGCCTGTGCGTGGTGGAGGGCTTGGGGGAGTCCATACCCGTGCGCTTGATCACCGGCCAGGACCGCGGCGACATCCTGAAAGCCGCTTATTACACGCGGGGCCAGGAGGCGGACACACCGTCCAGGCAGCTTTTGCAGTGCAAGCGCCGGTTGCCGGCGGGCGCGAAGATGCAGCTGCGCGTCGGTCCCGGCGTTGCCACGCCGGCGACGAATGGCCGGGCGCCGGTGGCAGGGACCGAGGCCCGGGTCCTGGACTATACGGTGCGCGAAGCATTCAAAGCCGGTTTCAGTTGTCTGCGCGAGAACGCGAAGGCGCCGTGCACGCCGGTTTCTCCTTTGACGCTGTCGTTTTCCTCGCCCATTGCAACGGCCGACGCCGCCAAGGTCAGGCTGTCCACGCCCTCGGGCGAAATGGCCGCTCCCATCGATGAAGCCGATGAGCATCAGGGCTGGATTTCCCAATTGCGTTTCGAGGGACCTTTCGCCGAGCTCTCCACGTTGACGCTGTCTTTGCCGCAAGGCTTGAAGGATGACGCGGGCCGCGAGTTGGCCAATGCGGATCAATTTCCCTTGACCGTTCAGACAGCGGCTTTTCCGCCGCTGGTGAAGTTTTCGTCTTCTTCTTTCGGGGTGGTGGAGCGTTTTGCGTATGTGCCGGAGGGAGGGTCCGAAGACGAGTTTCCTCCAACCGTTCCGTTGACCCTGCGTAATGTGGAAGCGGGCCTATCGGCGCGCGATGTCACGGTATCGGCCGGTACGCTGCGCGATCTTGCCGTGAAGGACGACCGCGATGTACTGGGCTGGTTTTCCCGTATCCGCCGGCTCCAGTATGGCAGTTGGTCGGCAAAGCAACTCGAAGCGATCATGTCCGATCAGGCACTCCCCACGGATGACAGGCCTGGAGTCGACGTTCGCGGTTTCTCGGCGCTGGGGGCGCAGGACGGCGCCCGGGTACTGGAGCTGCCCGGCTTGCGCACCGAAGATCCACGGCCCTTTGAGGTGATCGGGGTGCCGGTGCCTGAGCCGGGGTTCCACGTGCTGGAAGTCGAGTCGGCCAGGCTCGGACAATCTCTGCTTGAAAATGCTCAGCCGATGTACGTGCGTACGTCGGTATTGGTCACGAATCTGGCCGTGCACGTCAAAACGGGCAGGGACGACATACTCGCCTGGGTGACCACGCTGGACGAAGGCAAGGTCGTGGCGGGGGCCGACATCAACGTGCTCGATTGCCAGGGCCGCCCAGTGGCGCAAGGCCGCACGGACGAACGGGGCGTCTGGCACCATCCCGAGCCGGTTCCAGCCACCGATTACTGCGAGGGCACCGGCCTGAGCGGCATATACGTGTCGGCACGCATTTCGCAGGACCATGCGCTGGCGCGCGGCAAGGCCGATTTTTCGTTTGCCTTCTCCGATTGGAATGCCGGCATAGAGTCGTGGCGCTTCAATGTGCCGACCGACACCAATCCCGCGCCTACGCTCGCCACGCATACGGTATACGACCGCAGCCTGTTTCGAGCGGGCGAAACGGTGTCCATGAAGCATTACATGCGCGTCCAGACCCGTGATGGGTTTGCGTTGCCGCCGGAGTCCCAGGCCGTGCCGGACCGCCTTGTCATCGAACACCAGGGCTCGGATCAAAAGTACGAGCAAAAGGTGGACTGGCGACGCACGGCCTCGGGCGGCTTGTCGGCGCTGAACTCCTTCGAGCTCCCCAAGTCGGCCAGGCTGGGCGTCTACGCCCTACGCCTGACGGATAAGGAAGGAGGGTGGTACGGAAGCAGCGAGTTCCGGGTGGAGGAATTCAAGCTGCCACTGCTTACGGGCAGTTTGAAAATCAGCGGGGAGTCCGATGGGGCGTTGGTGGCACCCAAGCGCCTGGATGCGGATGTGCAGGTGTCCTATGTCTCGGGTGGCCCGGCGGGCCGGCTACCGGTCAGCGTTTCGGGCATGATGCGTGACCGCTGGGTACATTTTCCGGATCGCGAGGACTATTCCTTTGCGCCGCCGCGCGAGAACGACGGCGACGACGATGAGGCGGCGGGCGAAAACAAGCAGGCGCTCTTCCTGGACAAGCAAGCCATGACACTGGATGCGCAAGGCGGTGGACGCCTGGGCATAGAGAGCCTGCCCGCCATCGAGAAGCCGGCCGAGCTGGTGTTCGAAGTGGGATATGCCGATCCCAATGGGCAGGTGCAGACTTTGTCTCAGGTCGTACCGGTATGGCCTGCCGCACTGCAGGCGGGCATACGGGCGGGCAATTGGCTGCAGGCGGGAACACCGGCCCGTGTCGGCGGCTTGGCGCTCACCATCGATGGCAAGCCGGCCGTTGATGCGCCCATCGTAATTTCCGCGGTTTCGCGCAAGACCTTTTCGACCCGTAAGCGAATGGTGGGCGGCTTCTATAGCTACGACAACCATACGGTCACCCGGGAACTGGGTGACGTATGCACCGGAAAGACACGCTCCACGGGCGAGTTCGACTGCCTCATCGAGTTGAAGGATGCCGGTTCCGTCGAATTGATTGCACGGGTGGAGGACGGGAACGGCAGGGTTTCCAAGGCCGCCACGACAGTCTGGGTGACGGGCTCCGCCGACTTGTGGTTCGGCGGCGAAAATGATGACCGGATCGATATTATTCCGTTGCGGAAAACCTGGCGGCCGGGCGAAGTCGCCCAGTTCCAGGTGCGCATGCCGTTCCGGCACGCGACCGCGCTGGTGGCGGTCGAGCGCGAAGGCGTGCTGCATACCGAAGTCGTGAGCCTGCAGGGTAGCGATCCGACTCTGCGTATTCCCATACAGGACCATTGGGGTCCCAATGTCTATGTGTCGGTGCTGGCCTTGCGGGGACGCCTGCGCGAGTTGCCATGGCACAGCTTTCTTGACTGGGGATGGAGGCAACCCAGGGCTTGGTACGAGTCCTTTATCGAGGCCGGCCGCAATTATGCCCCGCCCACGCCTTTCGTGGACCTGGCCAAGCCCGCCTTCCGTTTCGGTCTGGCGTCCATCAATGTTTCGGATGATGCCGACCAGCTCAAGGTCAGCGTAAGCGCCGACAAGCCCGAATACCAGGTCCGGGACAAGGCACGGATATCGATAGCCGTTTCCTTGCCGGATGGGCGGCCCGCGGCGCATGCCAGCGTCGCCTTCGCCGCTGTCGACGAAGCCTTGCTGGAACTGGCGCCCAACCCGAGCTGGAATCTGTTGGATGCCTTGCGGCAAAAACGAAGCTACGGTGTCGAAACGGCTACCGCCCAGATGCAAGTGGTCGGACGCAGGCATTTCGGACGCAAGGCGCTGCCGGCCGGGGGCGGTGGCGGCAAGAGTCCCACGCGTGAGCTGCTCGATACGCTGCTGCTCTGGCAGCCGTCGGTCGAAACAGACGAAAACGGACGGGCAAGCCTGGATCTGCCGCTTAATGATTCGATCACGCGCTTTCGTCTGGTGGCGATCGCCGATCATGGCGTTTCGCGTTTCGGCATGGGGACGTCTAGCCTGGTCAGCACACAGGACCTGCAAGTGATTTCAGGGTTGCCGGCCCTAGTCCGGGAGGGCGATCAATACCAGGCCGGTGTGACGATCCGCAATACCACGCGCCGCGCAATGAAGGTCCAGGTGCAGGCTTCCTATACGGGCCAGGGCGTGCCATTCGAAACGCTGCCCGCGCAGCAGGTCGATCTGGCACCCGGCATGGCGCGCTCTGTCTCATGGCCTGTGCGGGCACCGGAAAGCAATGCGCCGGAAGATGCCGTGCAGCTTGATTGGACGCTTGCGGCGCAGGAACAGCGCAGTGCGCCGGAGGCCGCCGGCGACGCGCCGCTTGCAAGCGACCGGCTGGCGGTAAGCCAGCGCCTGCAGCCGGCGGTGCCTGTGCGCACACAGCAGGCCAGCTTGCTGTCCCTTGAAGCCGGAAAGCCGGCGGTCGCGATTCCGGTTGCACCGCCACGAGGCGCGCTGGCCGGCGCTGACGGCCTGGCTCGCGGCGGCTTGAGCATTCATGTCCAGAGCTCCTTGGCCGGCGGCTTGCCGGGGGTACGGGAATGGTTTGAGGCCTATCCCTACACCTGCCTTGAACAAAGCGGTTCGCGCGCCATTGGCCTCAAGGATCGCAAGGCATGGGATGCGCTCATGCAGCGGCTGCCGGACTACATCGATCCGGATGGGCTGGTGTCCTATTTCCCGGGGGCGCGCCAAGGCAATGAAGTCCTGACCGCCTATTTGCTTTCCGCCAGCCATGAAGCGCAGGGACTGGGCCTGCAGTTCGCGATTCCGGACGGCTTGCGCAAGCGGATGACCCAAGGCCTGCTGGACTTCGTCCAAGGCAAGATCACCCGCAACCGCTGGTCCCCTCAGCGTGATCTGGATATCCGGAAGCTGATCGCGCTGGAGGCACTGTCCAGATATCAGCTCGTGCGGCCCCGCATGCTGGGCAGCATCGATGTTGCGCCGGACCGCTGGCCCACTTCCGCGGTGCTCGACTGGATGGCGCTCATCCAGCGTGTGCCGGGCATGCCGGATCAGAAAAAGGCGCTGCAGACCGCGCGCAAGATCCTGCGCGCGAGGATGCTGGAAACCGGCACGGGACTGGTCTTCGGGGAGCCGGAGCAAGCTGATCCATGGTGGCTGATGGTCGGCCCCGAGACGAATCTGGCCAAGCTCATACTGGTGGCCGCGGATCGTAGCGAGTGGCGGTCCGACATGCCTCTGGTCGCGCAGGGATTACTAGGACTGCAGCGCAAGGGGGCGTGGCGCACGACCACGGCCAATCTGCTTGGTGGACTCGCCATCGAGAAATTCTCGCGCCGCTTCGAAAGCGTGCCGGTGACCGGTCGCCTGCAGGTCGGCATGGCGTCCGGCAAAGAAGTGAAGACGCTGGACTGGCCTCAGGCTCGCCCGGAGGATGGCGCACAATCCTTCGATTTCTTCGAGCCCTGGACGGCCTCGGCGACGGATGTGCTGCAGTTGACGCAGCGCGGTTCGGGCAATCCATGGGCCGTATTGCGTGCCACGGCTGCCGTTCCGGTCAACAAGCCCATCATGTCGGGCTATGAATTGACACGGCAGGTTGAGCCGGTCAGCCAAGCGGTCCCGGGCGCCTGGACCAAGGGAGACGTATACCGCGTGCGTATCCGGATCAGATCGCGGATGCCGACGGTGTGGGCGGTGGTGACGGATCCGGTTCCCGCGGGCGCCAGCATTCTGGGCGATGGACTCGGACGCGATTCGGTGATCAGCGTGCAGGGTGAACAGGCGGATCCGGGATCGATACAGCCAAGGTTCGTTGAGCGCGGCTTCGATTCTTACCGCGCGTACTTCGATTATCTGCCGGCCGGCATAACCACGATGGAATATACGGTCAGGCTGAACACCGTCGGTCAGTTCCAGCTGCCTGCCACTCGGGCTGAAGCCATGTACCAGCCGGATGTCTTTGGAGAACTGCCCAATATAGGCGGCATGGCCGTCGTAGCGGAGCGGGAGGGCCAATGAGGCGTGTCCTGGCCTGGGGCTTGATGCTGGGCGCCTGCCTTTGCAGCTCGTCCTGGGCCGAGATATCGTATCAAAGCGTAAGGGAGGGCTATCGCGCCTCCGACGCGCTGATCCTGGATGATCGAGGGCGCGTTGTGGAGCGTGTCAGGGCGGATTTCCACGAGCGGCGCGGCGATTGGGTGCGCTTGGAGGATATCTCGCCGGCATTGCAGCGGGCGGTGATCTTGTCCGAGGATCGCCGCTTCCATGACCATGCGGGAGTGGACTGGCCCGCGGTATGGTCGGCGGCATGGGGCAACCTGGTCTCAGAGGGCCGCCGGGGCGCGTCGACCCTGAGCATGCAACTTTTGGGCTTCATCGACGATCATTATCGGCGCGGACCGGGCGGTCGGAGCATCATGCAGAAAATCAGCCAGGCCTACGCGGCGCTCGAGCTCGAAGCGGAATGGAGCAAGCCGCAGATTCTCGAGGCTTACCTGAATCTCGCATCTTTCCGTGGTGAGCTCGTGGGCGTCGATGCACTGGCGCGCGTACTCTTTCAAAAGGCGCCCAGCGGACTGGATGCGCGCGAATCCGCCTTGGCCGCGGTGCTGTTGCGCGGCCCCAATGCGTCGCGAGCCGTCCTTGTACGCAGGGCTTGTGGGTTGCTGACCGAAATGGGGTCGCCGGACGAATGCGGTAGCCTGGCCGACTTTGTCGACCTGGCCTTGGGGCGCAGGTCGGCCGCATGGGCCGATGCGCCCGGGCTGGCGCCTCATTTCGCGCGTCTTGTGCTGGGAGGATCGGGTGCCGGCGAGCCCGGGGCGATGGTCCGCACGACCCTGGATGCAGATCTGCAACGCATGGCGGTATCCGCCATAGAAAGGAACCTGCTCGCCCTGGGCGACGCCAATGTCCGCGATGCGGCCGTGGTCGTGCTCGACAACCACACCGGAGGCATACTGGCCTATGTGGGCTCATCGGGCGATTTTTCCAGCGCGGCGCGCGTCGATCATGCGCGCGCACTGCGGCAGGCCGGCTCGACCTTGAAGCCTTTTCTGTACGCTCAAGCCCTGGAGCAGGAGCGCCTGACCGCCGTGTCGCTCCTGGACGATGGCCCGGTGGATCTTCCCACGGGAAACGGTCTGTACATTCCGCAGAATTACGACAAGCGGTTTTCCGGCTGGGTCAGCGTACGGAGCGCATTGGGTTCCTCGCTCAATATTCCGGCGGTCAGGACGCTGATGATGGTGACGCCCGAAGTCTTTGCACGCCGTCTTGTGGCGCTGGGCCTGCCGCTGGACCAGTCCGGCGATTATTACGGCTACAGCCTGGCGCTGGGCAGCGCCGACGTCAGCCTGCTTTCCCTGGCCAATGCCTATCGTTCGCTGGCCCGGGGCGGCATGTATTCCAAGCCTCGGTACATTGGCGGCGTCCACGATGAGGCGAGTCCGAAGCGGGTGATGTCCGAAGGCGCCGCCTGGATCGTCGGCGACATGCTTTCCGACCGGCAGGCGCGGGCCCGTACCTTCGGGTTCGATAGTCCTTTGTCCACGCCGTTCTGGACCGCCGTCAAGACGGGCACCAGCAAGGACATGCGCGACAACTGGTGCATAGGCTGGTCGTCGCGCTATACCGTGGGCGTGTGGGTGGGCAACAGCACGGGTGTGAGCATGCGTGAGGTGTCCGGCGTATCGGGGGCGGGCCCCATATGGCATGAGCTCATCACTTATCTGCATCGCGGCGCACCCAGCATTCAGCCGTCCATGCCCGCCTCCGTCCATCAGGCACATGTCCGTTTCCAGGAAGGGATCGAGCCGGCGCGCGAGGATTACTTTCTTGGGGATACGGCGGTCACTGAGGTCAGGCTGGCTCGAGCGCAGGACAATGCAGAGACCGGGCCCGTACGCATCGCCGCGCCGGCCGACGGAACGATACTGGCGCTGGATCCGGACATTCCCATTTCGCGCCAGCGCAGCATCTTCCGCCTGGGGGGAGCGGGACGCCATGCGGGCGATCTGGCTTGGCGCGTCAATGGCAGGTTCGTGGGCCGGGGAGACCTGCTGGAATGGCTGCCTTCCCCAGGCAGGCATCGTATAGAGCTCATCGACCCGCAAGGCCGCGTGCGCGACGAGGTCGCCATACAGGTGCGGGCGGGAGGCTTTCAATAGGCAAATGCCACATCGGCCTACGTCTTCGTACATTTTGTCAGTTATTGACGTAGCTTTACCTTGCTAGCTGTTAAACTTTTCGCATCTTAGATAAAGCAGCAGAGGGGGTATAACAATGCACACCGTACGCCAATTGAGCAAATTCATCGCGCCGCTAAGTCTGGTGCTGCTCGCCGCATGCCAAACCACGCAAGGCCCGAGCACCGCCGCAACCGAGCCGGCCGCGCAGCCGGCAACGGCGCCTCAGACAGCGCAGCCCGAACCCGCGACGACCATGCCGCAGGCCGGCGCACCCGCACAAGAGCAAGGCGCCCCGGTGGCGGTTTATATCGCCGATACGGCTGAACAGACCGGCTGGACTCCCGTCAACCTGCAGTCGGGCACCTTGTACGTCAACCCGCAACCCATCATTACGCGCTCCGACCTGAGCGGTGTTCAGGCCGGGTCGAACAAGCAGGGCGACGGCCTGCTGGCCCTTGAGCTCAGCGAGCAAGGCAAGACCAAGGTCGCCGATGCCACGACGCAGAATCCCAACAAGCGTCTGGCGCTGGTCGTGGGCCGTACTTTGCTGGCGGTACCGGGCTATTCCACGCCGGTGACGTCCGGGCAGCTGATTTTCGCGGTGGGCACCGAAGAAAACGCCACGACGGCTGCTCGGGCCATCGCCGGCGTACCGCCCGGGGAAGCCGGTGCGAGCGGTGCCGGTACCGGTACCGGCGCCATCGGCGGGGCGGCGCCGGCGGCCCGATAAGGAATCGACGCCTGGCCCATTGAAAACGGCACCGCTGCGGTGCCGTTTTCAATGGGCCAGGCGCGTATGATGTCGTAGTGTCGTATCGAGCGGGGTCGAGAATTAAATGGATAACAATCAATATACGCGTTTTCGCGCGCTGGACTCGCTGAGCGCGACGTTCTCCCTTGGGTTCAAGTTCCTTGCCTGGATCAATGGGCTGGGCGTGCTGCTGCTTGTTTTCTGTTCGTTGGGCATCTTCGAAAGCGCCATCGAACTGCAATGGCTGCGCTGGCCATTGGCCGCATACCTGGCCGGCCTGACGCTGGCGGCGCTGGGGCTGCTGTGGACTTATCCGGCGCTTGCCAGCTTGCTGGGCCAGGCGGTGTCGGGCCGCGTCCGGCGCACCCATTGGCTCCCCATGTTCTGCATCATGCTCGCCTACGGGCTGAGCATGATGGCTTTCGTCGCCGCATGCTGGTTCACCTTCAGCGTTGGCGGATTCTTCTATTGATGTTGTATTTTCATCGGATGCGGTGAAAAGATGTAGAGCATGTCTGTTTCCAAATTAAAATATACGCTCTGCGTATATTTCTAGGATTTCGATATGTCTGTCTCCCAACAGGTATTTCTGCGCGACGCCATGCGCCGCCTCAATCTGACACGCGACGTGTTTGCGGGCCGTATAGGCGTCAAGCGGCGCGCGCTCGATACCTGGCTGCTGCCGGAGGGCTCGCAGGAGTTCCGGGCCATGCCTGAAGTGGTTGGCCGCTTCGTGACGGAGATCATCGAAAACGAGGCCTTATTGCAGAAATATGCGCAAAGCGCACAGTCGGGGCCGCTACGCAATCGCATCGCGGCTGATGGCAAGCACCAACTGCTTTCCGTCGATCAGTTTTCGCGCGAATCGGTCGAAGAGCTCTTTCGCATTGCCGACCAGATGCAACCGATCGCCCGGCGACAAAAGGTTTCCCGAGTGCTGGAAGGGGCTGTGCTGGGCAATCTTTTTTTTGAAGCCAGCACGCGTACCCGCGTGAGCTTCGGCGCTGCGTTCTGCCGTCTGGGCGGATCCGTCTGCGATACCACGGGCTTCACTTTTTCATCGATGGCCAAAGGCGAGTCCATCTATGACACCAGCCGGGTCATGAGCGGGTATGTCGACGCCATGGTCATACGTCACCCCGAGAAAGGATCGGTGGCCGAATTTGCGCAGGCAACCAATATTCCGGTCGTCAATGGGGGCGACGGTCCAGGCGAGCACCCCAGCCAGGCGCTGCTTGACCTCTACACCATCCTGACCGAGTTTTCCCGTCTTGGAAAACTGCTCGACGGCGCACACATCGCCCTGGTGGGCGACCTGAAGTACGGGCGCACCGTGCACTCGCTGATCAAGCTTTTGTCCCTGTACCGCGGCCTGAAGTTCACTCTGGTTTCTCCGCGCGGTCTTGAAATGCCCGACTACATTCTCGAACAGACGGGCACTCGTGGGCACGTGATCGAACAAACGTATTCACTGGAAGAAGGCTTGGCCGGCGCCGACGTGATCTATGCCACGCGGGTCCAGAAAGAGCGCTTTGCCGCCGAGGAGCTCGAAGGCTATACATCGGACTTCCAGGTCAACAAGGCCATCATCGACAAGGTCGGCAAGCCGGACGTGATCGTCATGCACCCCCTGCCGCGCGACAGCAGGGAAGGGGCCAATGACTTGAGCGTGGACCTGAATCACGACTCCCGGCTGGCCATTTTCCGTCAGACCGACAACGGCATACCGGTTCGGATGGCGATTTTCGCCGTGCTGCTGGGCGTGGAGAACCTGGTCCAGCATTCGCTGCGCGATGTCACCTGGAGCCCGCCATCGCATATCGGACCCGACGACAGCATTTTCCACGGCGTGGATTGACGGCGGCTACGCCTTTTTCTCGCCGCCCAGGGCTTCCACCAGATCCGCGATGAGGCGCGACAGCTCGCCCGACATGAGCGCGAAATCGGAATCGTACTGCTCCGATTCGTTCAGGGCGGCTGTTTCCTGGCCTTCTTTCAGAACGTCCAAAGGGTTGACGCGCTTGATGTCCAGACCTTCCGTCAGGACGAAAGAAACCCGGTCCGCCCAGGTCAGCGCAAGACGCGTGCATTGCTTGCCGGCCTGCACGTGCTTACGCACGTCGTCGATTTCCACGCTCTGGCGAACATAGCGCACGGCGGCGCCGCTGTCGCTGGTGGAGCGCAATTCCGTGTCCTGATCGATCGAGAAGCCGGCCGGCGCTTCATCGCCGACCAGCCAGTTTGTCATTGCGGCGGCGGGCGATTGCTCCACATAAAGAGGAGCCACGGGGAGCGCATCCAGGCTCTTTGCCAGCACGCCCAGCACTTCGTCGCTTTTGGCCGCTGCCGCTGCGTCCACGACGAGCCAGTGATTGCGCGTGTCGATCCAGACGCGGGTATCGCGATACACACTGAAAGCCTTGGGCAGGAGCTCGTCAGTGACCTGTTCCTTGATTTCCTTCATTTGCCGACGGCCGGGCTTGAAGCCTTGCTGTTCTTCGATTTCCTGCGCACGGGCCTTGGCGAACTGGTTGACGACCGTGGTGGGCAGCAGCTTCTTGTCGGCACGCAAGGTCAGCAAGTACTGGCCGTCCAGCGCATGCACCAGGCCGGAGTCCTCGCGCGTGCTGACCCAACCCAGGCTTTGCATGTCCCGGTTGCCGCCCGGCTGGAACGCCTGCTTTGCCAGCGCCGTTTCAAGGGCGTCTGCCGTGAATGACCAGGAAGGGGCCAGGCGGAATATCCTGAGATTCTTGAACCACATATGCTGTCGTGTCTTCTTGAGTTAAGGCTGCTACAGGGGCCGCTGCCGAACGGTCGGCGGCCCGGGAAAGATGAGGAACGATTGTAAGCGCATTTGCTTGAGGTCTTTTGGGGGGTCAGACCCCATGCGGGGTCTGACCCCGGCGCAAAGAATTATGGGGTCAGACCCCGTACGGGGTCTGACCCCAGCGCAAAGAGTTATGGGGTCAGACCCCGTAAGGGGTCTGACCCCTCCCACTTCCCGGCGGCAAAAAAAAGGCCCGAATTGCCGGAGCATCGGGCCAGTGGAGCACACAGTGTCACGCCATGATAAGGCTCGCGGGGAGGCATGACACAGGCGATAAAAAGAGCTTTTCCGACGTGCATACCAGGGGGATAGGTTAGGCGCGGCGGGAAGGGCAGCTCTTTCTAGCAGCTCTTTCTACGACTTGAATTCTATGCCTTTAGTCTGAATATTGCCTGAAAGCCGTTTTCAGTTGTTGATGTCGTTGTCTTTGCTTTCCCGTACGAACAGTACGCCGATGACCAGGGTCATGACGGCGACGATGATGGGATACCAGAGTCCATGGTAGATGTTGCCGGTGGCTGCCACGATGGCAAATGCCACAGGCGGCAGGAAACCGCCGAACCAGCCATTGCCGATGTGGTAGGGCAGGCTCATCGAGGTGTAGCGTATGCGGGTCGGAAACATTTCCACCAGCATGGCGGCAATGGGGCCGTAGACCATGGTGACGAGTATGACCAGGAAAGTCAGAAGCAGCACGACCATGACATAGTTTACTTGCGAGGGGTCAGCCTTGGCGGGGTATCCGTGACTGCGGATCGCATCGGTCAAGGACTTCTTCAGTTCGGCGGACTTGGCGGCGAAATCCGCTTTGCTCAGTGCGTTGCCCTCGAAGGAAAGGAACTCGTCATTGCCTATGCGTGCCTTGGCGATGCTGCCGGCCGGCGCCTTTTCGTTGGCATAGTTCACGGAATTGCCCGCCATGAATGCCTTCAGGATGTCGCAGGAACTGGTGAAGGAAGACACGCCGACCGGATTGAACTGGAAGGAGCAAGTGGCCGGATCGGCGATGACCGTGACCGGTGCCGTCGCTTGCGCATGTTCGAGCGCGGGATTGGCAAAATGGGTGATTGCCTTGAAGACGGGAAAGTAAGCCAAGGCGGCGACCAGGCAGCCCGCCATGATGATGGGCTTGCGGCCGATTCGATCCGATAGCGCGCCGAACACCACAAAGAACGGCGTGCCCAGCAACAGAGCCAGGGCGATCATGATGTTGGCCGTATTGGCTTCGATCGCCAGTGTCTTGGTCAGAAAGAACAGGGCGTAAAACTGACCCGTGTACCACACCACGGCCTGGCCGGCGGTCAGGCCGAACAGGGCCAGCAGTACGATCTTCAGATTGCTCCATTTGCCGAACGACTCCTTGATCGGGGCCTTCGAGCCTGTGCCTTCTTCCTTCATCTTGCGGAAGGCGGGCGATTCGTTCAGCTGCATGCGTATCCACACGGAAATGCCCAGCAGCACGACCGAGATCAGGAAGGGGATGCGCCAGCCCCATTCCAGGAAGGCCTCTTCTCCCAGCGAGGTCCGGATGCCCAGGATGACGAGCAGAGACAGGAACAGCCCCATGGTCGCGGTGGTCTGGATCCAGCTCGTGTAGAAGCCGCGGCGATTCTGGGGCGCATGCTCTGCCACATAGGTCGCGGCGCCGCCGTATTCGCCGCCCAGCGCCAGGCCCTGCAGGAGGCGAAGCACGATCAGGATGACGGGCGCCGCCATGCCTATCGACGAATAAGAGGGCAGGACGCCCACCAGGAAGGTTGAAAGACCCATGATCAGGATGGTGATCAAAAACGTGTATTTGCGGCCCACCATGTCGCCCAGTCGACCGAAAACCAGGGCGCCGAACGGCCGCACGGCAAAGCCCGCCGCAAAGGCGAGCAGTGCAAAGATGAAGCCGGCCGTGGGATTGACGCCCGAAAAGAAGTGGGCCGCGATAATGGCTGCAAGCGAACCATAGAGATAGAAGTCGTACCACTCGAAAACGGTGCCCAGAGAGGACGCAAAGATGACTCGCCGCTCCTCGGGGGTCATGGGCCGGTTGGTCGCTGCCGGGGCCCCCACGGATGCGGCACCGGACTGTGCGACGGTGGTGGTGCTGTTCATGATGCCTCCTGATGTGTGGTCTTTCGAGATCCGATATTGTTTATTTGCGCAGCGTGGAATCCACGTCTCGGCCAGCGTAAATTATTTGAGCCAGCTGACATCAAGCTGACGGTCGGCGGGCGGGAGGGTTTTTTTTGTAAGTAAATCGATCTCAGTGCGCGGCAGCGTGGCTGGGGGCCGGCATCGGCGGTATCAGCCGGTTGAAGGTGACGCGCAGGCAGGTCCCGCCTTTCTTCCCCAGGCGGTTGCCGGTGGGCATGAATTCGACGCTGCCTTCGTGAAGTTCCGCGATTTCCTTGACGATGGACAGGCCCAGGCCGCTTCCGTCGGTATCGGTTCCCAGGACACGATAGAAGCGATCGAATACCCTGGACTTGTCTTCCGGGGAAATTCCCGGCCCCGAGTCCTCGACCTCGATGTAGGCCGACAGGGGGTCGCCGCCGACGCGGACGGTGATCCAGCCGCCCGGCGGGCTGTACACCAGGGCGTTTTCGATCAGATTGTTCAGCAATTCCGCCAGCATCAGGGCATCGCCGGTGATGGTCATGGCAACGCTGGAGCGTTCGAATCCGAGGTCGATGCGTTTCTTGAGCGCCGCGTCCACCCAATGCAGCGATATTTGTTCAGCCAGCCGGTTCAGGTCGACTTGCTCGCTGAGCCGGCGGTGCGGGCTGTCGGGGCTTTCGGCCCGTGCCAGTGTCAGAAGCTGATTGACCAGCCGTGTCGCACGTTCGGATCCGCGCACCAATTGCTCGAGGCTGGCGTTCAGCTTCTCGGGGCTGCGTTCGCGCAGCGCGAGTTCGGCCTGCGTCCGCATTCCCGCCAGAGGCGTCTTGAGCTGATGCGCCGCATTCGCCACGAAGCGGCGCTGCGTTTCATGGGTGTGGGCCAAGCGGTGGAGCAGGCTGTTCATGGCGGCGATCAGCGGCACGATTTCCGAGGGGGCAAGCTCGGCGCTGATGGGCGACATGTCGTTGGCGCGGCGGGCACGGATCCGTTCCTGCAGTATGTTCAGCGGCTCCAGGCCTTGTGTCAGCCCCAGTCCGGCAAGCAAGGCGGCGAGGGGAAGGACGATGAGCTGCGGCGTGAGCATGCCTGTCAGGATTTCCTGCTGCAGGGTGGCGCGCATTTCGTTCGATTGTGCGACGGCCGTCATGAAAGGCATGCCGTCCGCGTCCTTGCCGCCCCAGACGTATGCGACACGCACACTGTGTTTGTCTATGGTCTCATTGCGCATGCGGATCTTGCCATCGTCGTAAGTCCAGTTGTCGGGCAAGGGGATGCTGCTGTTGCCGCCCAGCGAATTTCCGTTGGCGTCGCGAATCTCCCAATGCACCAGATGGCCGGGATCGCCATGCAGAATGTTGATGGCGGAAGCGGGCAGGGTGATGCCGCCGAGGATGCTCTGCTGTTCGATTTCATGCTTGATCATGCGCAGATGATCAGCCAGGGCCCGGTCGTAGGGTGCGTTGGCAATGTTTTGCGCAATGAAGTAAGTGATGACCAGGCCTATGGTCCAGAGCAGAAACAGCGGCCCGAACATCCATATCATGATTTTGTTCAGGAGCGCGCGGTTGCCGCGCCTGCGCCGGAACAGCCCGGATACCCGGCCGCTTTCAGCGGCCTGCGTGCTTGTATCCTTGAGAATCTTCGGGTCGATCAGCATGCCGGCAAGGCCTTGCCAGAAATCATGCGGCGATCGTGTCGCTACGGGATTCCGGTTCGAGGCAATAGCCCAGGCCTCGTACAGTGACGATCTTGACGCCGCCCGGCTCGATCTTCTTGCGCAGGCGGTGAATGTAGACCTCGATGGCGTTGGGAGTGACTTCCTCGCCCCATTCGCACAAAAGGTCCACGAATTGATTTTTACTGATCATGCGGCCGCAGCGCGACAGGAAGATTTCAAGCAGGCTGGTTTCGCGCGCGGAAAGTTCCAGGGGCTGGTCGTCGATGCGTGCAATACGGCCATTGAGGTCGAAAGTGAGGCGTTTGTACTTGAGCAGGGTAGACGAGGTGCCCGCGCTGCGGCGGGTAAGCGCACGCACCCGGGCTTCGAGCTCGGACAACGCGAACGGCTTGGCCATGTAGTCGTCGGCGCCGAGGTCCAGGCCGGTGACCCGTTGCTCGACGGTGTCGGAAGCCGTGAGGATGAGTACCGGGATGGGGGTGGAGCGCTGGCGGAGCATGCGCAGCACGGCTAGGCCGTGCATGCGTGGAAGATCGAGATCGAGAATGAGCAGGTCGAAGCTTTGCAGCTGCAGCGCCGAGTCCGCCGCTGCACCGTCGCTGACCACGTCGACGGCGTACCCGTCGTAGCGCAGTGAACGGGAAAGTCCATCGGCAAGAATACTGTCGTCCTCGGCAATTAAAATATGCATGTCGGCCTGCGTTGACGTTGTGAATATCGTGTTCCGCCACTCTGAGACGTATTCAAGGCATTGTGGCACTTCAGGCAGGGCTTGAACAGTCAGGGATTACGATGCAACTTCCCAGGGACTGTTATCTGTGTTTATATACAGTATAATTTGATGCAATAATCTCAGAGTTCAACGCTCCCCGGCGGTTTCGCGATCCCTGGGCGCATGTCTATCAATTCCCATATACCTGTCAAGGACCGCTACATGGACGACAAAAACAGCAAAGCCGCCGGCGAGCGCAGCAAAGCGCTGGCCGCCGCCTTATCCCAAATTGAAAAGCAGTTTGGCAAAGGCTCGGTAATGCGCTATGGCGACAACTCGGTCGAACACGACATCCAGGTCGTCTCCACCGGTTCGCTCGGGCTCGATATCGCCCTTGGCGTAGGCGGTCTGCCACGCGGCCGCGTCATCGAAATCTATGGTCCCGAATCCTCGGGTAAAACAACGCTGACCCTCCAGGTCATCGCCGAAATGCAGAAAATCGGCGGCACTTGCGCCTTCATCGATGCCGAACACGCGTTGGACGTCCAGTACGCCTCCAAGCTGGGCGTCAACTTGTCCGACCTGCTCATTTCCCAGCCGGACACGGGCGAACAGGCGCTCGAAATCACCGATGCGCTGGTGCGTTCGGGGTCCATCGACCTCATCGTCATCGACTCGGTGGCGGCGCTCGTGCCCAAGGCCGAAATCGAGGGCGACATGGGCGATTCCCTGCCGGGCCTGCAGGCACGCCTCATGAGCCAGGCCCTGCGCAAGCTCACCGCCACCATCAAGCGCGCCAACTGCATGGTCATCTTCATCAATCAAATCCGCATGAAGATCGGCGTCATGTTCGGCAACCCCGAAACCACCACGGGCGGCAATGCGCTCAAGTTCTACTCGTCCGTGCGCCTCGACATCCGCCGCATCGGCGCCATCAAGAAGGGCGACGAAGTCATCGGCAACGAAACGCGGGTCAAGGTCGTCAAGAACAAGGTTGCGCCGCCGTTCAAGCAAGCCGAATTCGACATCATGTACGGCGCCGGCATTTCTCGCGAAGGCGAAATCATCGATCTCGGCGTTCAGGCGGGCATCGTCGACAAGGCCGGGGCGTGGTTCAGCTACAGCGGCACACGTATCGGGCAGGGCAAGGACAATGTGCGCGAATACCTGAAAGAGCATCCTGAAATGGCCTTCGAAATCGAAAACAGGGTCCGCGAACAGCTGGGTGTAGTAGCCCACGCCGCGCCAGTCGCCCGGGCTGTAGCCAACGCCCCTGAAGACGGCGAATAAGCACCAGGCCTGTTAACGCTAAGGGGGGCGCCATGCATCGCGACGACGAGTTCGAAACCTTGTCAGACGCCGATTCCGGCCCCTCGCCACGCCCGGGACCTTCACTGAAGGCCCGGGCCATCGGTTTTCTTTCCCGGCGCGAATACTCCCGCCGGGAACTGCAGCGCAAGCTCGCACCTCATGCGCAAGATCCTGACGAGCTCGACGCCCTGCTCGATACGCTCGAACGCGAAAACTGGCTGTCCAACGAACGCTTCGCGCAAAGCCTGCTCAATCGGCGGGCGCCTCGCCAGGGTACGCAGCGTATCGTTCAGGAGCTCAGGCAGCACGGTCTGTCCGACAGCGTCATCCAAGACATGGAGCACCGCTTGCAGGACACCGAACAGCAACGCGCTTCGCTCATATGGGAAAAGAAATTCGGACGGCCGCCCCAGGACGCCAAAGACTACGCGAGGCAGTTCCGCTTCATGGCGTCGCGTGGTTTCTCCACCGAACTCATACGCCGCCTTCTGGGACGGGTTCCTCATGGGGCCGACCAATAAACGCTGGGGTCAGACCGATAAACGCCGGGGTCGGACCCCGTACGGGGCCTGACCCCTTTCCGGAACTTGCCATGGGGTCGGACCCCATACGGGGTCCGACCCCTCAATGCCGTCAGGACACTGCGCTATACTTAGCGGGTTTTACGCAATATTCATCGTTCATACATGCCGCTACCGCCGCCCGATGCCGCACGCGAACCTATGCACACTCGTTCAATACGAGTGAGTTCGTATGCCCGTAAAGACGGACTGTGGGATCTCGAAGCCGAGCTCGTCGACGTCAAGGCCTACGATTTCCCGAAAAGGAACGGCGACATGCACCTTGCGGGGACTCCTGTGCATCATATGCACCTGCGCATCACGATAGACAAGGAGTTCAGCATCACCGACGCCGTGGCGGCATACGACGCGGCGCCATACGGCGAAGTCTGCTCCGCCATCACGCCCGACTACCGCGACCTCATCGGCATGAACCTGCTGCGCAACTTCCGCCAGAAGGTGAAAGACCATTTCGGCAGGACGGCCGGCTGTACGCACATGACCGAACTGTCGTATGTACTGCCCACCGTGGCGGTGCAAACCATGGCCAATGTCCGGCGCCAGGCGGAAGCCGACCTCACGAAGCGGCCTTTTCAGCTCGAGGGCTGTCATGCGCTGCGGCTGGACGGCCCTGTCGTCCAGGAGTTTTATCCTCATTGGTACAAGGTCTCTCGCAAGAAGGCCTCATGCAAATAAATAGATGCACTATCCGTGTGTGACGGTCCTGGTGAATCTCCCGAACACATTCTCTTTTATCTTTACGTTCTGACAGGTAACAAATGAAAATTCACGAGTATCAAGGCAAGGAACTGCTGAAGCAATTTGGCGTGACTGTGCCGCGCGGAATTCCTGCTTTTTCCGTAGACGAAGCCGTTACTGCAGCCGAAAAGCTGGGTGGACCAGTCTGGGTTGTCAAGGCACAGATTCATGCCGGCGGTCGCGGCAAGGGCGGCGGCGTGAAACTTGCCCGTTCCCTCGATGAAGTTCGTCAACTGTCGTCGGAAATTCTGGGCATGCAGCTGATCACGCACCAGACTGGCCCGCAAGGCCAGAAGGTCAATCGCCTGCTGATCGAAGATGGCGCCGACATCAAGAAGGAATACTACGTTGGCATCGTGACCGACCGCGGCACGCAGCGCGTGTGTGTCATGGCCTCCAGCGAAGGCGGCATGGACGTCGAAGAGGTCGCCGAGAAAACTCCCGAGAAAATCCTCAAGGTTTTCGTGGATCCCAAGACTGGCCTGACCGATCAGGAAGCCACCGACCTGGCCCGCGGCATCGGTGTGCCCGACGCATCGGTTGCCAAGGCGGCCGCCGAATTCCAGAAGCTGTACAAGGCGTACTGGGAAACCGACGCTTCGCTGGCCGAGATCAATCCCCTGATCCTCACCGGTTCCGGCGATATCGTTGCTCTGGACGCCAAGTTCAATTTCGATTCGAATGCCTTGTTCCGTCATCCTGAAATCGTTGCTTACCGCGATCTCGACGAAGAAGATCCGGCCGAAGTCGAAGCCAGCAAGTTCGATCTGGCCTACATCCAGCTCGACGGCAATATCGGCTGCCTGGTGAACGGCGCCGGACTGGCCATGGCCACCATGGACACCATTAAGCTGTTCGGCGGCGAGCCCGCCAACTTCCTGGACGTTGGCGGCGGCGCGTCGGCCGAGAAAGTCACGGAAGCCTTCAAGATCATGCTCAAGAACGAAGGCGTAAAAGCCATTCTGGTGAATATTTTCGGCGGCATCATGCGCTGCGACGTCATTGCCGAAGGCGTGATCGCCGCCTGCAAGGCCGTTAACCTCAGCGTCCCGCTGGTCGTGCGCATGAAGGGCACCAACGAAGAGCTGGGCAAGAAGTTGCTGGCCGAGTCGGGTCTGCCCATCATCAGCGCTGACACCATGGCCGAAGCTGCGACCAAGGTCGTGGCCGCCGCGAAATAAGAATACTGCCGAGGATTTTTTTCATGTCGATTCTGATCAACAAAGACACCAAAGTCATCACCCAGGGCATGACCGGCAAGACCGGCCAGTTCCATACCCACATGTGCCGCGAGTACGCCAATGGCAAGAATGCGTTCGTTGCCGGCGTGCATCCCAAGAAAGCCGGCGACAACTTCGAAGGCGTGCCCATCTACGCTTCCGTGAAAGAAGCGAAGGCGGAGACCGGTGCGACCGTATCGGTCATCTACGTGCCGCCGGCGGGCGCGGCCGATGCCATCTGGGAAGCCGTCGACGCCGACCTGGACCTGGTCATTTGCATTACGGAAGGCATTCCCGTTCGCGACATGCTCGAAGTGCGCAATCGCATGCGCGACCAGAACAAGAAAACCCTGCTGCTGGGCCCCAACTGCCCCGGCCTCATCACTCCCGATGAGCTCAAGATCGGCATCATGCCCGGCCATATTTCCCGCAAGGGGCGCATCGGCGTGGTCAGCCGCTCCGGCACGCTGACGTACGAAGCGGTCGCGCAGCTCACCGAGCTGGGCCTGGGCCAGTCATCCGCCGTCGGTATCGGTGGCGACCCCATCAATGGCCTGAAGCATATCGATGTCCTGCAAATGTTCAACGATGACCCGGATACCGACGCCGTCGTCATGATCGGCGAAATCGGCGGACCCGACGAGGTCAATGCCGCATTGTGGGCGAAGGACAACATGAAGAAGCCGGTCGTCGGCTTCATCGCCGGGGTGACGGCACCGGCCGGCAAGCGCATGGGCCACGCCGGCGCGCTGATTTCGGGCGGCGCGGATACCGCCGATGCCAAGCTGGAGATCATGGAGTCCTGCGGCATCCGCACGACCCGCGATCCTTCCGAGATGGGCAAGCTGCTCAAGTCGGTACTGTAAGCACAAAAAAGGCTCGCGTGGCGGGCCTTTTTGTACTGGGCCTTTGTCTTTCATGAAGCCTCTTCGCATAGAACGGATATAAAAATGCTAGAGTTTTTTCAAACGCTCCATTGGGGCGCCATTTTCCAGATCATCCTGATCGACATTCTTCTGGGTGGAGACAACGCCGTCGTCATCGCCCTGGCTTGCCGCAATCTGCAGGCGAAGCAACGCCTCAAGGGCATCTTGTGGGGCACGGCCGGCGCCATCATATTGCGTGTGCTGCTCATTGCCTTCGCGCTGACATTGCTCGATATTCCCTTCTTGAAGCTCGTTGGCGGCGCACTGCTGGTCTGGATCGGCATCAAGCTGCTGGTTCCCGAAGAGGATGAGCACGGCAACATCAAAGGCGGAAGCTCGGTCTGGAGCGCCGTCAAGACCATTCTCATTGCCGACTTCGTCATGAGCCTGGACAACGTAATCGCCATTGCCGGCGCAGCGCAGAACACCCATCTGGACCATCAGCTGTATTATGTGATTTTCGGCCTGATCGTGAGCGTGCCCATCATCATCTGGGGCAGCACGCTGGTGCTGAAGCTCATCGACCGCTTTCCGCTGGTCGTCACCTTCGGCGCCGGGCTGCTGGGATGGATTGCCGGCGGCATGCTCGTGACGGACGTATTCGTCGTGCAGCAGTTTGGCGAGATCCAGCCGGCGATGAAGATTGCGGCTGAAGTGGCCGGTGCGATTCTCGTGATAGTGATCGGCAAGTGGATTGCAAGCCGCAAAGCCACTGTGACACAGGAATAAGCCATGAGTCTATTCAAGTCTTCGTCGGGCAAGAAGCCGGCGGATTCCGGTCTTTCTCTTTTGCAAGGCCTGCTCATCCTGGCGGTGATCGGCATCGTGCTGGCGGTGCTGTTCAATTATTTAGCGTAGACAGGGCATGCAGGAAACACCGAAGAAACTGGTCATCGCAACGCGCGCCAGCCGGCTTGCCCTGTGGCAGGCCGAGCACGTGCGGGATCGCTTGCAGGAACTCTATCCCCAATGCGAGGTCAGTCTGCTGACCATGACCACGCGCGGGGATCAGATCCTCGATCGCAGCCTGTCGAAAGTCGGCGGCAAGGGCCTGTTCGTCAAAGAGCTGGAAACAGCCTTGCTGGACGGGCGCGCCGATCTCGCGGTGCATTCGCTCAAGGACGTGCCGGTCGACATGCAAAGCCCTTTTGCCTTGTCCGTGGTGCTCGAGCGCGACGATCCCCGCGACGCCTTTGTCTCGAACGACTACGGCTCGATGGACGCGCTCCCCTCCGGAGCCGTCGTAGGTACGTCCAGTCTGCGCCGCGAGGCGCAGATCCGGCAGCGCTATCCCGACTTGGTCGTTCAGCCGCTGCGGGGCAATCTCGATACCCGTCTGGGCAAGCTCGACCGTGGTGACTATGCCGCCATCATCCTGGCGGCAGCCGGCTTGCGGCGCCTGGGACTTGAAGGACGCATACGCGGCTATCTGTCGGTGGAGCAAAGCCTGCCGGCGGCAGGGCAGGGCGCCCTGGGTATCGAAGTCCTGGAGTCCCGAACGGACATGCACGGCTGGCTGTCTCCCCTGGCCGATCCGGCGACAACCGCTTGCGCGCTTGCGGAGCGTGCCGTCTCGCGGGTTTTGGGAGGATCATGCCAGGTGCCCTTGGCGGCCTATGCGCAAGTCCAGGGCAATAATCTGGTGGTGGATGCCTTGGTGGCGGAGCCCGACGGCTCGGTGATCATCCGCGCGCAAGCGACAGGACCGGTGGCGGATGCCAACGCCCTGGGTGAAAGCGCGGCGCACGACCTGATGGCCAAAGGCGCGCGGCCGATTCTCGACCGCCTGTCCATGCCCGACGCGTCGGCCTGACGCTTCTTTCCATCGGACCGGCCATGGACGCCAGTGTCATCCTGACGCGGCCTGAGGGAAGGAACGAGCAGCTTGCCGCCCGGCTGTCGGATGCCGGTCTGAAGTCCTTGATTCTTCCGGCGCTCAGCCTTCAGCCGCAGCCGGCTGACAAGGCATCTTTCCCTGTCCCCCATGATTACGATCTGCTGGTTTTCGTAAGCGGAAGCGCTGTCCGGTTTTATGCCGGACAGTTGCGTCGATTCTCGCCGGATTTTCGCTGGCCGGGCCACGTCCCGGTTGCGGCGGTAGGCGTTTCGACGGCCCAGGCCTTGCGGCGGGCGGGCGTCGATCCCGGCATGATCATTCAGCCGGATCCTCTCGACGGCCAGGATTCCGAAGCCCTTTGGAAAAGGCTGCGGCCGCGGCTGCCTTCATTGAGGCGCGTCTTGATCCTGCGTGGCAATCGCGGCCGCGAATGGCTGGGTGCGCGGCTGGAAGAGGCGGGTCTGCAGGTGGATCGTCATGCCGTGTACGAACGCACGCCTGCGCACTGGTCGGCCGGACAGGAGCAGGGGCTGGCGGCCTTGCTCGAAAAACGTTCCTGCTGTGCCTGCCTGTTGACCAGCAGTGAAGGAGTCGACGCGATGCATGCCAACGTCGTACGCCTGGGCCTGGAAGATGCTTGGCTGTCGTTGCGGTTCCTGGTCGTGCATGAGCGCATCGCCAGCCGCTTACAATCGGTGATCAGCGCTTCTGGTAAGGTAGCGCCGCGGATGGTAAAAATATGCCAACCCAGTGATGACGCCATCTACGAGGCCTTGATCCGGATGGCGTCGCCTTCTGAAAGCTCCTAGGATTACAATCTCGCCATGACAGATAAAAAACCCGAGATCTCGCCCTCCGTGCCGGCCGTCGTTGCTTCCAGCGGACCCAAATCCGAATCCGCAGCCGGCCATCCCGGGCGTACGCCTGAAACGCAAAAGCGCAAGGCGAAGTCAGCCTTGCTGCCCGCTTTCTTCGTTGTGCTGCTGTTTGCCGTGGCATTGGCGGCCGTAGTCTGGTATCAACATCAGGAACACGTCAAGACCACAGCGCTGCTTTCGGATCAGATCCGCGGCGGCAGCGATACAGCCGGCAGGGCGGCCGAACAGGCACGCCAGGCGCTGGCGCTGGCCGAAGAACAATCTTCTCGGCTGGCTGCACTGGAAGCCTCGCTGCGCGAATCGCGCGCGCAGACCGACAGCCTGCAGCAGGCATTCCAGACCCTCACGGACAGCGGCTCGGATCTCGTGTTGATCAACGACGTCGACCACCTTGTCACCATCGCCCAGCAGCAACTGCAGTTGGGAGGCAACGTGGCCAACGCCATCATTTCCCTGGAAACGGCGCAGGCGCAGCTGGCACGCGCCAATCGGCCAGCCCTGGCATCGCTGCAGCAAACCATCAATGGCGATCTGGACCGGCTGCGTGCCGCCTCAACGATCGACATCGCGTCGCTTTCCTCGCAACTGGACGAACTCAGCAATCTGGTAAGCCAGGCGCCTCTCATGGTGCCTGACGACGCCGCGCCCCAGCCCGTCCAGCCTGAAGCGCCCGGCTCGGCGCCGGCGCAGGGCGGCCGGCAGGCGCCGGCCCAGGATCCCGACGCGCCATGGTGGAAACAAAGCCTGGCGACTGCCGGGCAATGGACCTCGGAAGCCTGGGACTCGGTACGGCGCGACCTGGGCGAGTTCATCGCAGTGCGCCGCGTCGACGACCCCCATGCGTTGCTCATGTCGCCCGATCAGGCCACTCGTTTCCGCGAGAACCTGCGTCTGCGCATCATGACCGCGCAACTGGCCTTGATGATGCGTCAACCCAATGTCTGGGCCACTGAAACCGCGAACCTGGTCAGGTCGATAGAAAGCCGCTTCGACCAGCAATCGGCCGAGTCCCGCCGGGCTCTCAAGATCGCGCGCGACATGTCCGATACCGACATCGACGTCCGGCTGCCCACCGTAGACAACAGCCTGGGTGCCATCGAGGCACTGCGCGAAGCCAGCGCCAAGTCGGCCGAGGGCGATACGCAGGCGGACGAACCCCCGACCGAATCTCCAGCGCCATCCATGCCGGATGCGGGCGCCAGTACGGACGCCCAGGCGCCGGGTTCACAGGGGTAAGCCATGAAGACCTGGTTCTGGACCTTGCTGGTATTCGTTGCCGCCGTGGCGCTGGCACTGGTGCTGCGCGAACACAGCGGCAATGTGCTGATCGTGGCGCAGCCGTATCGCATCGAACTGTCCTTGACGCTTGCCGTTCTGTTGCTTCTGGCGAGCTTCCTGATTCTGTACATTGTCCTGCGTGTGCTTGCCTGGATTTCCGGAGGCCCCGAGCGCTTCCGTTCCTGGCGCGGCCTGCGCGCCGAAAAACGCGATCACGAGTCGCTCGAAAGCGGCTGGATCAACATTCTGGAAGGCCGCTACACCGAAGCCGAGAAAGACCTGTCCAAAGTGCTTGCTCGTACGCGTTCTGGTTCGCGCAAGGTGCTTGCCGCGCTGGCGTCGGCCCGGGCCTCGCATCATATGGGCGAGTTCGCGCGCCGTGACGAAGCCCTGGCGCTGGCGCGCGAGCATGCCTCCGACAATGTCCGGTTGCGTGAGGCCGCAGCCATTGTCGCGGCCGAGATGTACCTGGATCAGAACCGCCCCCAGGATGCGCTGGTGCTGCTTCAGCCTTTGCAGGATGCCAGCTCGCGCTATTTCCACGCCACTCGCTTGTTGCTGCGTGCACACCGGCAGCTTCGAAATTACGACCGTGTGTACGAACTGACGCGGCTGTTGTCGCGCCGTGGCGTCATCGACAAGGCCGAAGCGCAGCAACTGATCGAGACCTCTGCGGCCGCACGCTTGCAACAAGGTGGTCCGGAGAACCTCAAGTCCATCTGGTCGGACCTCAAATCGGATGAACGCGTCTTGCCGGACATCGCCCTTGCGGCGTCCACGATCCATACCACGCAGGGCAACCACGAAGAAGCGGCGAAGGTGCTCGAGGCAGCGCTCAGTATCCGGATGGAACCCCGCTTGCTGAATGCTTATTCGCAATGCCCGCCCGAGCATGTCGCCAGGCGCCTGAGCAAAGCCGAGGAATGGCTGAAAAGCCATCCGGACGATTCGGCCTTGCTTGCCGCGCTGGGCAACCTTTGCCTGACAGGCGAGCTCTGGGGGCCGGGCGAGCAGTATCTGCAGCGCAGCATGAGGTTGCGCAGCGACATGCGCATCCATGCCTTGTTGGGAAATCTCTACGACCGCCTCGGCCGCCCGGCAGATGCCACGGCGCATTGGCGGCTCGCATCCAGCGTGGCCGGGGTATTGCCGGTTCTTCCGGCAAGCCGGGCATTGCCGGCAGCCGACACACGAGGAGACCCCACGCTGATCGACGTCGAGCACTTGCCGCAGGCCAAAGTGCTGTCCAGCCTTGAGACGCCGCTCGCGGCCAGCGCGGCCGATTTCTCCGACTACGCGTCCGCCACGGAAACGAGCGCCGCAGGCGCCGGCGATGCCAAGGCAGCGGCGCCCGCCGCGCCCGAACGGACCAGCGACGGTGACGCTTCGGTGCTCGAAGAATATTTCGACAGCTCGCCTTTCGTGGGCGTCGATCTGACGCAGACGTCGGACCGCCATACGCCGCGCGGTTCCGGCAACCATTGATCTTTTATTGGAATCCTTAGTTAAGGGTAGAACACAGCATGAGCCTAAAGAACGTACCAGCCGGCACCAAGTTGCCGGAAGAATTTAATGTCGTCATTGAAATTCCCATGAATGCGGATCCGGTCAAGTATGAAGTCGACAAGGACTCGGGCGCCGTCTTTGTGGACCGGTTCATGCTGACCGCCATGCACTACCCGTGCAATTACGGCTACATTCCTCAAACCATTTCCGACGACGGCGACCCTGTTGACGTGCTCGTGCTGGCGCCTTTCCCCATACAGGTCGGCGCGGTGATCCGTTCACGGGCGATCGGCGTCCTGCAGATGGAAGACGAGGCGGGCGGCGACGCCAAGCTGCTGGCCGTCCCGGTCGACAAGCTCTACCCTCCCTATCGTTCCATCAAGACGCCCGAGGATCTTCCCGCGGAAGAGCTCGCACGGATCCAGCATTTCTTCGAACACTACAAGGATCTGGAAAAGGGCAAGTGGGTGAAGGTCAAGGGCTGGGAAGGCCCGGAAGCCGCCATGAAGGAAATCCGCGATAGCGCCGCGCGTTACACCAGCGAGGACAAGTGACATGAAGACCGTCATCCCCGCCCAACCCGTTGCGGCTCTTGCGGTCGCCGGCTCCGACGCCGTCTTTCCGGTCCGGCGTGTTTATTGTGTCGGCCGCAACTATGCCGAACACGCCAAGGAAATGGGCTTCACCGGTCGTGAGGATCCTTTCTTCTTCTGCAAGCCGGCCGATGCGCTGCTGAACGTTGCCGACGGCCAGACCGGCACCATGCCGTACCCGTCCAAGACATCCAATCTGCACTACGAGATCGAACTCGTAGTTGCGCTCGACAAGGGCGGACGGAACCTCACTCCTGAGCAGGCAGCGGAATGCGTCTGGGGATACGCCATCGGGCTGGACATGACTCGCCGCGACCTGCAGGGCGAAGCCAAGAAGCAAGGCAGGCCCTGGGAGGTCGGCAAGGCCTTCGATTTGTCCGCTCCCGTCGGTCCGCTCCACCCCCGTGCAGACGTCGGCACGCTGTCTTCGGGCGCCATCACGCTCAGCGTCAATGGCGCGGAAAAGCAATCCAGCGATCTGTCGCAAATGATCTGGAACGTGGCGGAATCCCTTTCGTACCTGTCCGGCCTGTTCGAGCTGAAAGCGGGCGACATCGTATTCACCGGCACGCCCGAAGGCGTCGGACCCGTCGTAGCAGGCGACACCATGGTGGGTGCCGTTGCCGGCCTGGGCGAACTGCGGGTGGAAGTAGGCGCTGCGCTTTAAAGGAATGAGGGGTCTGACCCCGTACGGGGTCTGACCCCATTATCTTTTGGTTGGGCCTCGTACGGGGTCTGACCCCATTACCCTGTGTTCGGGGTCTGACCCCGGCGAACGACAATGAAACTGACGCTGCTCGGCACCGGAAATTCGGGTCAGGTGCCGGTGTACAACTGCCGCTGCCCCGCTTGCGAACGCGCCCGACGCGATCCGGCATACCGCCGCGGACCCACGTGCGCATCGATCGAACACCAGGGCGAGCGCTGGCTTCTTGATGCCGGCCTGATGGATCTGGCCGAGCGTTTTCCGCCGGGCAGCTTCAAAGGCTTTTTACAGACACATTATCATGCCGATCATGCGCAGGGATTCCTGCACCTGCGCTGGGGCCAGGACTATCGGCTGCCGGTCCTGGGCCCTCCCGATCCGCAAGGCTTCGCGGATCTCTACAAGCATCCGGGCATACTGGATTTTTCGCGCACCTTGGCCCCTTTCGAGCCCTTGCGCCTGATGGGGCTGGACATTACTCCTGTTCCGCTGCGGCACAGTCTGCCGACGTTCGGCTATGTGTTTTCGGATGGGAAACGGCATTGGGCCTACCTGACCGATACCGTCGGGCTGCCCGAGGATACCTTTGAGTTCCTGAAGCAGCGCCCCTTGCAGCTCATGGTGCTGGATTGTTCGTTCTCGCCCCGGCCGCAGGCACCGCGCGGCCACAACGACCTGACCCGGGCCCTTGACATTGTCGAGCACCTGCAGGTCGAGAAGACGGTGCTCACGCACATCGGGCACGAGTTCGACGCATGGCTGATGGCGCAGAAGCGGCCGCTGCCCGCCAATGTTCTGGTCGGCTCTGACGCTGCGGTGTTTCGCTGACGGACGTTTCCCGCCAGGCGGTTCTTTCCATCCACTGACCGCTTTGCCCAACTCGGTATTTGCGAATTTGCCCGTAGCTTGAACGCGGGCACACTGCATTCCTGATCTTCTTCAGGAGAGCATCGTGCCAGGGACACAGCGTTCGCAAAGCGGGCAGGGGATGACCGAATACATCATCGTGGTGGCGCTGGTTGCCGTGGCCGCCATTGCCGTATACCAGCAGTTCGGACAAGTGGTGCGTTCACAGACCGCCGCCATGGCAAAAGAGCTTGCCGGCGAAGACGGATCCGAGCAATCCCGCATGGCGCAGACGGCCGCCGAGGGCGCCGCAGCCCAGACCGCCGCAAAAACACTCAAATCATTTACGGGCAACGCCGGAGCCGGGCAATGACGCATATTGCTTGCCCGACTGCCCGCTCCCGCCAAGCTTCCTCGCACTCAGGCCAACAAGGCCAAGCCATGGTGCTGGGAATGCTTCTGGCCGGCATGGCGATCACGGTATTCGTCAGATACTTCTTTGTGGGCCAGGTGGTTGCCGCAAAGGCCAAGCAGCTGCATTCCCTCGATGCCGCCGCGTACAGCGCCGCACTGATTCAGGCGCGCAGCCTCAATATGCTGGCGTACGTGAATCGTGCACATGTCGGGCATCAGGTCGCCATGGCGCATCTGGTCACACTGGGCAGCTGGGCCATGCTCGGCGGCACGCAAGCCGGGCAATTGTCGTCGGGAAATCCGCCCGCGCACCTGATCGCATTCATGTTCGGGCCGGATCACGGCGCCGCTTACGCCGCGGCAAGCCGGGCTGCGGGAATGGACGGCCTGGCGCGTGAACAAGGGGAATTGGCACGCGCCTACAAGAACCACGACACGCTTGTCCGGCAGGTGCTGTCCCGGGCGCAGGAAGACATCGTGCACGCTTTGCCGCAAGCACGCGAGGCCGCTCTGCGCCAGGCGCTGGCCGACAACTACTCCATGCAAATAGAGCCCAAGGATTTCGATCTGCGCTTTGACCAGGACAACTGGCCCGGCTATGTGCAACGGTATGCCGGCCACGGGCAATTGCGCAACCTCGTCGAACAGGCCGCTTCGCTCTATCGATTCCTCGACCCGCGCGATCATACGGCACGCAATCCCTGGGTCGTCGACGCGCGCTGTCCCGGCCTTCGCCATGAACTGCGTCGCCGGGGCGAGACCAGGCTGGACGCATCGGGGCTGTGGCAATCGATCGACACCGAATCGTTCCATGCCTTGCGGTCGAACCGATGGATAGGCTGCTACCACAGGGAATACGCCATGGGCTGGGGCTGGCTTCCGGGGCCGTTGCCCAGCACGATGGATCAACCCCATGTAGAGAACCCGCCCGACAATTTTTCGTCGCAGGACTTCTGGCGATGGGTGAGGGACGCCACCAGTTGGGATATCGCGTCCGGCCGTGATAACCCATTGTCGAACTCCCGGGCCAATGCGGCGCGCCAGCGCTGGGAAGGCGGAGGGCTGCCGTCCTTCTACGATACCCCGGCAGGCCGATCGGGTATCGCGCTGGGGTTCTCCGTTACCTTGCGGCATCCGGGCCCGGACACTCTGCCGGTCACCACGCGCAGTGCCGCGGAAACCTTCTTCGAACGGCCATTGCCTCGGCCGGACGGCCATGCGGAAACGGACAATCTGTTTCATCCATACTGGCAGGCAAGATTGGTGTCTCACCCTTTGCAAAGCAAGGATGCCCCATGAGCGGCGCATGCAAACCCCAGGCCGGGCAAGCAATGGCGGAGGGGCTGCTCGTGCTCTCGGGCCTGGCCGCATTGTGGATGGCGATTTCGTGGCTGTATCGGGTACAGGACATGGCTCTTTCCGCTCAGCATGCGACGTCTTATCTGGCATTTGCCGCCAGCAGGCGCGATGGGGATCTGGGCGGCTTGCATGGGCGTTTCTTTACCGGACGCGAACATCAATGGAACGACCTCGGTGGAAGATCGATGCTTCCAGACCTTGACTCGCAGATCCGCCTGGAGGCGTTCCGCACGCTTCCATTGCCGCAAGCGGCGCAGCCGGGTTCGTCCGCCACGCTTGCCGCCTTGCGCCATGACTGGGAATTGGAAGACCGTGGTGTGTTGCACGCCCGATTGACCGTCATGCCCGGCGCCATTCCCTGGGACACGCTCGCGCATGCGTCAGGCTCGTCCGCCATGACGGTGGCGCTGAAGCGCCACACCGCGATACTCACAGGGGCCGGGCACGCCGTTGACGACGGGCATGTCCAGCAGGTGCTCGTCCAGTCCAGGCAGGCGTGGAGGCAAGATGCGGCAGTGTCCTACGGACTTTCCGGGCGCATACGTGCCGTCATGGGTCCGGTGGATTCGGGCTGGAGCAGGGCACTTCCTGATTCGGAATGGGTTTCCGCCTGGGCCGGGCTTGTGCCGGCTCCGCATATACAAGTCGCCAAGGAGCAAAAATGAAAATCTTGTCGTTGCGCCTGCAGCGCCCCATCAGGGCGGGAAAGTCCTTGGGTCGGCGTACCCTGGGTACTTGCCTGATGTCCTTGGGCTGCGGCTGGCCCGTTTATGCCGATGCGCTTTCAGCTTCCGCTTCGTTTTCCGAGCTCGATATACCGGGCTTGCAATGGACGGCGAGCCAATCCATGCTGCTGTCCGACGTGCCCCTGCGCGTACGGGCTTTCACTTTCCCCGGGGAACCCGTTCAGTTGGCGCAACTGTACTCGGGCAAGCCTGCATATTTTCAACGCATCCTCGTTTCTACCGGCAGGATCGTACTGTCGGGTCTGCGCAATGGCGAACACTGGCTGGCCGACATGCATCCCACCGCGACCGGTACGGGCGGAAGGCTTTCGGTGATGCGCGTAGCGCAAGACCAGGACGCTTCCCATCGAGACCCGCCTCTTTTTTTTCGATGGTTGCCGGCGCAAGCGCGTGCTCTGTTCAGTCGGCTGGATCTTTCCGATGCATCCCCGGGCAAAGACGGTGTCGTGGGCCAGCATGTCTTCAGTGTCGCGATGCCCGGCCGGGACGTCACCGCATACGTGCGCCGCCAGTTGCGTTCGGACGGCTGGCTGGAAGAGCCCGTCTATGCCGACATGGCGGGCCACTCTTCATGGCGCCGAAAGGCCTCGCGGCTTGCGCTGTTCTCCTCGCAGGAGCCCGGCGGCAAGTCTTCCTTGTATGTGCACCATGTCAAATAGCCACGTGGGGTCCCCATGCGCCTGCCAGCCCTCAATCGTCCGACGCTCATGCTGGGTCTTGCCTTGGTTGCCGGCTTGTGCGCTGCATGGGCGGCGCGCCAGCACCTGCACGGGCGGGTGCTTGAGCTCGAAGCCCAAGCCAGGGTCCGGACGGTCGAACGCGTGGTCGCCGCCCATGACCTGCCGCCGGGCACCCGCATCGGAGCCGAGCACCTGGCCGTCCGGTCCTTCCCTCTTGCGCTGGCCGCGAGCGACAGCCTGCCGCCGGAGCGGCATGGCGAGCTGGCGGGCACCATCCTCAGGGCGCCACTGCGTGCGGGCGATGCCGTCCTGCCGGTCCATACCGCTCTGCAGACCCCGGATTCATTTTCCAGCCACCTCGTCTCGGGCCGGCGTGCGATCACCATGCCGGTGGACGCCATCAATTCTGTCTCCGGCTTGTTGCAGCCGGGCGATCTCATCGATCTGTATGTGTCGTTCGAATACCAGCGCCGCCGCATTACGGCGCCATTGCTCCAGGGCGTCCTGGTGCTTGCAACCGGCACCACGACACAGCACGGCCGCATGCCGGGCAACGAAGAGACGCACGCTTATGCAACGGTTACGCTCGATGCGGCACCCGAGGACGCAGTGAAGCTGGTGGCGGCCCGCCAGGGCGGGACCATTACCGCGGTGCTGAGGCATCCGCAAGACGATGCCTCCAATCAGAAGGCGGTCCGAGGGGATCTCGCGAGTCTTTTGGGCGTGAACAGGCCTGCGCCTCCTGCAAGCGAGAAGGCACCCGTCATCTATGGCAATCGCGCATCCGGCGGCATTCCCAGGCTGCGGCCTGCGTCGAACGGAAACGCCCAACCCAGTGGTCTGTTCGAACTGCCAGGCGTTCCAGAATTGGTCAGCGCATGGCTGTGGGCCACGGCACCGGAACACGAGGCGCGCTCGGCGGTAGCGGGCCCGCTCGCTTTTCCGGTCCAGACCGACACCCTGGAGCAATAGGCGATGAGCATGATCAAGCTGATGCGTCCTCTCGCCGCTTGCTTCTTTGCATTTGCATTCGCCTGCGGGGCGGATGCTCGCGAAACCGGACTGCTCGACATGCAGGTCGGCGAAGTGAAAGTGTTGGCCGTACCAGACGTCGCGCGCGTGGCCGTCGGGGATGGGCAGGTGATCAACGCGGTGACGACGGATGAAAAGGAGGTCATTGTGTTCGCCAGAAGCGAAGGCGCCACCGTCTTGCAGATCTGGGGCCTGGACGGAAAACGCCGCCGATATCAGGTGGAGGTGGCGCCGGAGGGCGCGAAACAGATACAGCGGGAACTGCGCGGTTTGCTGGAACGCATTCCCGGCGCCGCTATTACCACGCTCGGCGACAAGCTCGTCGTCGAGGGGGACGGTTTGTCCGACGAAGACCGCGAGCGGGTTTCCGATCTCGCCAAGCGATATCCCCAATTGCTCGATTTCACGGGCCGGGTGGGTTGGGACCGTATGGTCTTGCTCGACGTCCAGGTCGTTGAAGTGCCTCGTTCGCAATTGCTGGAACTAGGCCTGCGCTGGGATACGGCCAGCGAAGGGGGATTGAATGCGGGGCTGGCCTGGGACGGCGGCAGCAGGCGGCTGGCGGACCGCCCTGGAGCCACCTCGGTGCCCATCGCATTTCCGGCGACGGTTGCCGCGGGCTATTTCGGTATCAACGCCTTGCTCTCGGCACGGATCAACGCGCTGGCGCAGAACGGCTCCGCAGTCGTGCTGGCCCAGCCGCAGCTGCTTGCGCGCAGCGGTGCCACGGCCGAATTTCTAGCCGGCGGAGAAGTTCCCTACTCGACGGTGGACGCAAATGGCAACACCAATACGGCGTTCAAGCCATACGGGGTTTCATTGCGCATCACGCCCCGGGTCGAGCGCAACGGGGCAGTGCGCTCGCAAATAGACGTGGAGGTCAGTTCGGTCGACAACTCCTTGTCGCTGGCCGCAGGCCCTTCGCTCAAGACGCGCCGCGCGGCCACCGAGTTCAATGTCAAGTCCGGCCAGACCCTGGTCCTGGCGGGTTTCCTGTCGCGCGACGACTCCCGCAATTTCGACAAGGTTCCCGGGCTAGGCGATATTCCCGTCCTGGGGCAACTGTTCAAGTCCCGCCGTTTTCAGCGCAATGAGACCGAGCTGGCCATCTTCGTCACACCGGTTCTGGTGGATGCTGATCACCCGGGCGTGATTCGGCGCGTAGCGAACAGTCGCTCGATTCTCACGGACAGCTTTCCCGAGGCGCCGGCACTCAACACGCCTGTGCTGCCGGTCGCAGGGCTTCCCGCAGCGGTCGCCGATGGCGCCAGCGGGCCATGGACTGCCTGGCAGGACCAAGGGTCGCAATGGGACGGCCATGCATCGCACCACGCGATCATGGAGCCCGGCCTCCGCAATAGCGCGAACATTTTCGATTTTCAGGAGCGTGGCGATGCTGGACATTGAATTGTGTTTCGAGGACGGTTCCGTCGAACGCCGCCTGTTGGCGCTGCCTATCGAGGTTGGCCGCGCCCCCGACTGCCATCTTCGCTTGAAGGGATGGCGAGTAGCGCGTCGGCATGCGCGCTTCGAGCGCCGCGCTACGGCGGTCTTTCTCGAGGATTTCGGTTCGCTTGCGGGCACGCTGGTCAATGGCCAGCGGATCGCCCAGTACGGCCCTCTGGCAGGCGGCGACGAAGTCGTCATTGGGCCTTGCTTACTGCGTGTGCTGGACCTGCCCGTCGACGGCGGCTCCGGTGCCGCGCTTATCCCGTCCTCGGCGGATACGGTACGCGGCCAGGAGGCTGTCAAGGACTCTTGCAAGACCGTCCGGGCGCAAAGTGCGGCGGTTGCGGCGGATGCGCATCAGGTCATTGCCTTGATGCAGCATCGCAAGCGCTTGCACGCCGCTTTGCTCGAAGCACTGGATTTGCGCAGGCGCGACGTCTCCAGCATGAGCGATGCGGCGTTGCGTGAAGAGGCGATGGCGGCATTGGGCGCATTGATAGAACAGGACGATACGCTACCCAAAGGAGTAGACCGGCGGCGCTTGCTGGTGGACGTGGTGAACGAGGCGGTTGCGCTCGGTCCGCTGGAATCCTTGCTGGCCGATCCTTCCATCACCGAGATCATGGTGAACCGCCATGATGAAATCTTCGTGGAGTCGGACGGCCGCCTGGCTCGGCATTGGACCAGCTTCAGCAGCGAACAGGCGGTGCTCGGCGTCATAGAGCGCATCGTGTCGCCGCTGGGACGGCGCATAGACGAAAGCTCGCCGATGGTGGACGCGCGCTTGGCGGATGGCTCGCGGGTCAACGCCGTCATTGCGCCGGTCGCCTTGCGCGGAACCTGCCTGACAATCCGCAAGTTTCCGGCAAATCGGCTCGATATGGACGACTTGCTGAAAATGGACGCTTTGAGCAATGCCATGGCAACCTTTCTGTCATGCTGCGTGCGGCAACGCAAGAACGTGATCGTGTCGGGCGGTACCGGCTCGGGAAAAACGACCTTGCTGAATATTCTGTCCAACTGCATTCCCGAAGGCGAGCGCGTCATCACCATCGAAGATGCCGCCGAGCTTCAATTGCATCATTCACATCTGGTGGCCATGGAATCGCGCCCCGCTAACCTGGAGGGCAGGGGCCGGATAGAGGTTCGCGACCTGGTGCGCAATGCACTGCGCATGCGGCCGGACCGCATCGTCATTGGCGAATGCCGCGGCGGGGAAGCCTTCGATATGCTGGCCGCGATGAATACCGGACATGAAGGCTCCCTGACGACGCTGCATGCCAACAGTCCGCGCGACGCGCTGGCGCGTCTCGAAACCATGATCCTGATGGCGGGCATGGAACTTCCCCTGGCCGCCGTGCGTGAACACATCGCTGGAAGCATCGACTTCATCGTGCAGCAGGCAAGGCTGAGCGATGGGCGGCGGAAAATCACATCCATCGTCGAGGTCACAGGACTGGAGAGCGGGCGTATCCAGACACAAGAGCTGTTCCGATACGTGCGCGAGCCTCGCGATGGATTCACGGGCTGTGGAGTCCTGCCCGAATCTTTTACGGACGACGATGGCCGGCCGATGTTGCCGGCGGATCTGTTCGCCGAAGAGGAGCGGACATGATGTATATCTTCATCGTCATCGCGGCGTCGCTGTCTGCCGTGTGCATCGTGAGCTGGTATGCGCTCAAATCCTTTGCCGTAGGCTATGGACGATACCGGCGGGCTTTCCAGAAGGAGGCCGTCGACCGCCTGAGCGAATTCTTCCTGTTCTTCGATCCTGCGCAATTGTGGGCGGCCAACTTGTTGTTGTGCGCCGCGGTTGCGGCTATCGGCTTGATGCTCTCGGGGCAGTTATGGCTGGCAGCGCTTTGCGGCGGCGTCTCATTGGCGCTTCCGCAAGGGTATATACGCCACCTGAAGCGCCGCCGCGCCACGCTTTTCGAGGCGCAGTTGCCGGATCTGCTGATGGCGCTGGCCGGGGCGCTGCGGGCGGGTTCGGGCCTGCAGTCGGCGCTGCACCAGATCGTGGCGCATTCTCCGGCCCCGCTTGCACAGGAGTTCGGCTTGTTGCTCCGGGAACAACGCATGGGAATTTCCTTCGAGGAGGCGCTTGCGAATCTCTACCGGCGGATGCCCACGGAGGGTGCCGGCCTGACCGTTTCCTCCTTGACGGTGGCGGCCCATAGCGGCGGCAGCCTGGCGGAAACCCTGGAGCGTATTTCCATGACGCTGCGCGCGCGGCTTCACTTGCTTGCCAGGGTGGGCGCCCTGACTTCCCAGGGAAGATTACAGGCCTGGATCATGGCTTCTTTACCGGTCGTCCTCGGCGTGGTGCTGCACCATCTGGATCCCGCGTCCATGCGCGTCTTATGGGAACAGCCGCTGGGCTGGACTGTGATCGCGATCGTTGCCGTCCTCGAACTCATCGGCATCCTGTTCATTCGCCGCATTGTTTCCATCAAGGTTTGAAAAGGGGCGTTCATGTACTTCTGGCTCAGTTGCCTGACGGCGGGATTGTGCTTGTGTCTGCTGGCGTGGACCTTCATGCGGCCCGTGGCCATCTATCGCGGAAGCCCCCATGCGTTCAGCAGGACGAACCTGCTGGCCTGGGCCTGGCCTTGGGTGTCGGTATTGGCGATGGCCTGCAATCCCTTCATCTCATGGCGCATTCGGCAACTGCTCGAACGCCGTATCGTGCTTGCTGGACTCGATGCCAACTGGAGGGCGGAGGACATCGTGGGCCTGCAATGTTTCTGCGCCGCATTATGTCTTGCAGCGGCGTTGGCGATACCGTTTCTTGTCCTGGACGGGCCATGGCGGTATGGCGCGCTGGCCGGCACGCTTGCAGGTTCGCTGGGCGCCTTCTGGCCTTGGCACTGGCTGACGACGCAGGGCGTGCGCCGCCAAGAGCAAATGCTGAGGGAACTGCCATTCTTGCTCGACGTCACCACCTTGTGCGTGGAAGCGGGCCTGAACCTGCATGGGGCGCTTCAGCAGGCGGCGAGGCATGGGCCCGACGGGCCGTTGCGTGCCGAGCTGAGGCACGCCCTGTCCGACATGCGTGCAGGAATGCCGCGCATGGAAGCCTTGTCGGCGCTGGCCGAAAGAACCGGGTTGGCGGCAGTACGCGGCCTGGTGACGGCACTGAATCAGGCGGAGCAGATGGGAATGAGCCTGGGGCCGTTGTTGCGTTCGCAGTCCGATCAGCGGCGCAGCGAACGCTTTCTGCGGGCCGAGAAGCTGGCGCTCGAAGCGCCCGTCAAAATGCTGTTCCCCATGGTGTTCTGCATTTTTCCATGCACCTTTCTGATACTTGCCTTTCCCGTCGCGCTCAAGCTGGCCGAAGCGGGGTTCTGATCCATGACGGCACTACGGCTTTATCACGCAAAAACATTCGGTGCGCGGTTGCTGGGGCTCCACGCCTACCCGCGCCTGCCGGAAGCTACAGGTTTGTGTATTGCACCTTGCGTCGGCGTCCACACATTTTTCCTGGGCTATGCCATCGACGTCGTATTCTTCGATTCAGGGCAGCGCGTCCTGAAAACCTTTCATGACCTGAAGCCCTACAGGCTGGTACATTGTGGCGCTGCGGACTTTGCAGTCGAACTGCCGGCCGGCTACTGCGCCGCGAACCCGGGCTATGCACGGGCGATACGCAGCGCGTTGGCGAAGGATCAGGTCGCGGGTTCGTCGGTGGGATAGTTGATGCCGAAGACGCTGATGTAAGCGGGATAGAAGCTGCAGTACAGGACGGCGGCGATAACGATGTTGATCGGCGTGAATAGAACCTGCACCATGCCGGCGGATACGCCGGCCGATGCCAGGAAAGCGCCGGTCATCTGCGCCGCAAAGAAAATGGCGGCCCAGCTTGCGCCATAGGCGAGGAAGGGCCATTTGTTGCGCCAGCATGCCACCATGGAAAAGAACAAGGCCTGAGACATCTTGATGCCATGCCAGCCGATGAGCGCGGGAGCATGCCAGAACATCGCGGAAATCACCAAGTAGAGCAAGCCGAAAGTGATGAAGGGCCCTTGCATGGCCGTCAGCAAGGCATGTTCGTTGATGATGCCGTTATCGTCGATGGCGCTCATCAGGCTGCCCAGGAAGGGCAAGGTTGCAAGGAAACCGCCGGCGAGGCAGAACAACAGGTAGGCCAGCCCGAGCGCCAGCAGACGCTTGCGGGTCTCCAACTTTTTCAGCGGCTGGAGCCACATGTTCAATAGCATCGGCCGGCCCTGCGCAATATTGCGGCATGCGCTAAGGGTGACGAATGTCAGCATGGGTGTACAGGCGATCAGGGCGATTTGTCCGAATAGCGGAATGAGATAGCTGACGGTGATCAGCAGCCCCGTTGCCATGCTCCAGAAAAACATTGCCATCGGCTGCCGGCGGAACAGTCTGAACCCGTCCTGTATCCAGGCCCAGCCGGCGGTGATGGGAAGAATGGCGGCTTGCATGCGTAAGTGCTTCCTAAAGGCGATGGGCCGTGGCGCTCTTGCGCCGCTCGATCAGTATGCGTTCGAAATGACGGGGGTCGTGAGGCTTGAGGGTCTGGGCCGGACGAGGCAGGAAGAAGTCGTACAGGCGGGATACCCAGAAGCGCAATGCGGCGGCCTGCAGCATCATCGGCCACGCTTCGCGTTCGGCGTCGGTAAAGGGCCTGACCTGTGCGTAGGCGTCCAGCCAGCCGCGCAGTTTGTCGTCTTCGAGGACGCCGGTGTTCCTGTCTATGCACCAATCGTTCACGCTCACGGCCACGTCGAAGATCCAGGCATCGCAGCCCGCGAAGTAGAAATCGATGATGCCGCCCATGCGGGGCATTTCGAACGTGCCGTCGAATAAAACGTTATCGCGGAAGAGGTCGCAGTGGGCGGGACCGAAGGGGAGGGTCCTGTAGGTGTCGCTCGCGGCGAACTCGGTTTGCTCCTGCAGCACATCCTGTATGAGCTTCGCCTGTGCCTCGTCCAGGAAAGGCAGGACCTTGGGTATGGTTTGCTGCCACCAGCCCAGGCCCCGCAGGTTGGGCTGTGCCAGTGAAAAATCCTGTCCGGCCAAATGAGCCTGGGCCAGCGTGCGGCCGGCCAACGCGCAATGGGCCGCGCTGGGCGCGGGTTCGTACCCCCCCGTCAGGCGGCTGACAATGGCGCAAGGCTTGCCGTGCATCGTGGTCAGCCGCGAGCCGCTGCAGAGCGTCTGCGGCTGCGGGACGGGGATGCCCTTGTGGGCAAGGTGGTACATGAGTTCGATGTAGAAAGGCAGTTGCTCGTAGGTCAGGACCTCGAACAGGGTGAGGACGTACTCGCCGTGCGTGGTCGTGAGAAAATAATTGGTGTTTTCGATACCGGCCGTGATGCCGCGCAGGGAAACCAGTTCGCCTAGGGAATATCGTGTTAACAGCTCGCGCGCATCATCGTCGCTGACAGGGGTGAAAACGGCCATGGGGTTGAAAGCTCTGCCTTGTTTATATCGAAACTGAATTGAATTGCGTATGCTCTTGGGGCTGTTGATTTTAGTCCAGGTTGGCGGGCTGTGCGCCGGCCGGGCCAAAATGACCGACAATATGGGCTACGCATTTATCACCGTAGTTTCTCGATGACTCACCGTTTTCCCGACTCACCCGCATCCGCCTGGCGCCTTTGCGTGGCGCCCATGATAGACGTTACCGATAGGCATTGTAGGTATTTTCATCGTTTGCTGGCGCCCAAGGCGCGTCTGTACACGGAAATGATCACCACCGGCGCACTGATGCACGGCAACGTCGCACGTCATCTGGATTTCGATCCGGCGGAGGAACCGGTGGCGCTGCAATTGGGCGGCAGCGAGCCCGAGGCGCTGGCAGCCTCGGCCAGGCTGGGCCAGCAATGGGGTTACAACGAGATCAACCTGAACTGTGGTTGCCCGTCGGAACGTGTGCAGAAGGGCGCATTCGGCGCCTGCCTGATGGCCGAGCCGGCGCTGGTGGCCGATTGCGTCAAGGCGATGCAGGACGCGGTCGGCATACCGGTCACCGTCAAGCATCGCCTTGGGCTGGATTACGACGATTCCTATGGTTTCGTGCGCGATTTCGTGGGTAAAATATACGACACCGGCTGCCGGGTGTTCATCGTCCATGCCCGGAACGCGGTGCTGAAAGGGCTGTCCCCCAAGGACAATCGCGAGATCCCGCCCTTGCGCTATGACGTCGCCCTGCGCTTGAAAGATGACTTCCCCGGCGCCGTCATCGTCCTGAACGGCGGTATCTCCGAGACCGCCCAGGCAGCGCAACTGGCCGGGCAATTCGATGGTGTCATGCTGGGCCGGGCGGCCTGGCATACGCCCGGAATCTTGTCGGATATCAGTCTTGTCATGGAGCCCGGCCTGCCCCTGCCCGAACCGGCGCGGGTCGTGCACGCAATGACCCGCTATGCTGCGACGGAAATTGCCAAGGGAGTGCCCTTGCGAATGATCGCCCGGGCGATGCTGGGCTGGATGAGCGGCCGCAAGGGCGCGCGGCAATGGCGCCGTACCTTGTCCGATTCGAAGCTGCTCAACCAGAACGACGCCGGACTGCTGGAAAAGGCCTGGGCGGAACTGATGCTGCGAGGGGAGGGGTCAGACCCCGCAGGGGTCTGACCTTGAGCTTGGGTTTTGGGGTCGGACCCCATACGGGGTCCGACCCCTCAGAATGCTGACAAACCCTCGCGCAACGCGTCGAGCTTGTTCATAATGTGGGGATGCTAAGAGATCCCCCCGCTTATCAGCACGAACTTGAGATGGTGACGCTGGAATCTTTGGTTCCCGCCGATCACTTGGTGCGCAAGATCGACGCTGCCATAGATCTGAGCTTTATTCGCGCCAAGGTGGCGCACCTCTATTGCGCCGACAACGGCCGCCCGGCCATTGATCCGGTGCTGCTGTTCAAGTTGCTATTACTGGGCTACTTGTTTGGCATTCGAAGCGAGCGCCAGTTGGTCCGTGACGTTCAAGTCAATGTGGCTTACCGCTGGTTCCTCGGGCTGCGCTTGACCGATAAGGTGCCCGACGCCTCCACGATCAGCCAGAACCGGCGCCGCCGTTTTGCAGACAGCCAGATTTACCAAGAGATTTTTGATGAGATAGTGCTGCAGGCGATCAGGCGCGGCATGGTCCAGGGCAAGGTACTGTATACGGACAGCACGCATTTGAAGGCCAGTGCCAACAAGAACAAGGCCGAGCAGGGCCAGGTGGCTGTGCCCGCGCAGGCCTACCTGCAGGAGCTGGATGCGGCCGTAGATGCCGACCGCCTAGCGCACGGCAAGCCGGCCTTAAAGCGCACGGACAAGGACGATGAGCCCCCGCCCACGCGCCCGGCCAAGGTCAGCCGCACCGACCCGGACAGCGGCTACATGGCGCGCGAGGGTAAGCCCAAAGGGTTCTTTTATCTGGATCACCGCACGGTCGATGCCAAGCATGCCATCATCACCGACACACACGTCACGCCGGGCAACGTCAATGACAGCGTGCCGTACCTGGCGCGGCTGGATCGTCAGCGCGAGCGCTTTAATTTGAACCCTTATGCGGTCGGCCTGGATGCGGGCTACTTCACCGCCGCGGTGTGCAAGGGCCTTGAGGATCGCCTGATTGCCGGCGTCATGGGGTACCGTCGTTCCGCCCAGAGAGCGGGTTATTTTAAGAAACACGAATATCAATACGATGCGCAAACGGACACTTATGTCTGCCCGAACAATCAAACACTGACCTATAGCACGACTAACCGAGAGGGTTACCGCGAATACCGCTCCGATCGCACCCAGTGCGCCAGTTGCCCGGTTCGAGCCCGATGCACACAAAGCGCGACGGGGGTCAAAGTGGTGATGCGCCACCTCTGGGAGGAGGCCAAAGAGCGGGTCAAGGCCCGGCGGCTGACGCCAGCTGGTAAGCGCATCTATGCCAGGCGCCAGGAGACGGTCGAGCGCAGCTTTGCCGATGCCAAGCAACTGCATGGCCATCGCTACGCGCGCCTGCGTGGTCTACAGAAAGTGATGGAGCAGTGTCTGTTGGCCGCTGCGGCCCAGAATATGAAGAAGATCGCGCTGCTGCTGGCGCGGCTTTTAGCGCCTCTTGAGGCCTTGATAGGGCCAAGTCTGGCCTTGCTCGCGGCTCAAGCCGTCGTTATGTACGTGTGGCCCGCAAACTCTTCAAATCGGCTGAGATTGGCCTGAACCACGAGCCGATAAACCCCTTAACTAAAAAACAGGGGGTTTATCAGCGCTCTGACCCCTTTAACCTTGCCAAGTGGGGTCATTGGGGTCAGACCCCTGCGGGGTCTGACCCCCCGCTCAGGCGCCTTCCTCGGTGTCGGTCGGCCAGTCGCGGATATAAGCCTTCAGCATGTTGTTCTCGAACTGCTGGGCCGCGACGATGGCTTGAGCCATGTCGTAGAACGAGACGACGCCCATGAGCGTGGGTCCGTCCATGACCGGTATGTAGCGCGCATGCTTTTCGAGCATCAGCCGCTGGACTTCTTCGAAGCCGGTGTTCGGCGAGACGCTGACCGGGGCGTCGTCCATGATGCTGCGTACCGTGTTGGTGCCGGTGTTGCCCTGGTTGTCGTGCAGATGGCGGATGATTTCGCGGAAGGTCAGCATGCCGACCAATTGGCCGTGCTCCATGATGACCAAAGACCCGATGTCTTGTTCGCTCATGGTTTCGAGCGCCCGAAGTATAGGCATGTCGGGGGTGCCCGTGTACAGCGTGTGCCCTTTCACGCGTAGAATTTCGCTAACTTTTAACATCGTTGTCCTCCTGGGTGCCCGTCCTGGGCACATGAGGCGTATTTTGCCCTATGCGACGGGGTTCGGGTAGTAGCTCCGGTGTTTCGAACAGTGTTTCCAGCCGCACTGCCTGGTTGTCGAACACCATGGCGACCGCCCGGAGGATTTCGGGGTGGTCGGACAAACCCGGTTGGCTGCGGTCCAGCAGCAGCGCGTCGATGAGCGGGGCAAGGTCGGCCTCGCGCTGGTCGCAGGACAGCACCCATTGGTCCGCGCCGTCGCCTTCGGCGTTCACCACATAGCCCAGGTCCTTCAGGGCGTCCAGCACCTGGCTCATTTCCAGTTCATGCAAGCGCAGATGGGCGCAAAGAAAACGCATGCTGCGGCCCGGCGGCTGCCCTTGCTGGGCGGTCCAGAGCGCTTCGAGCACCCGCAGCGCGTCGATGAAAATGCCGCCGGTGTGGTGTTCGAGCGCCCAGCGCCGCTGGCGCAGGGCGGGCAGGGTGGCCGCCACGGTGGCGCCCACCAGTATGGCCAGCCATGACAGATACAGCCACAGCAGGAAGATGGGCAGGGTGGCGAACGCGCCGTATATGACCGTGTAGGAGGGAAATCGTGCAAGGTAATACGCGAAGGCCCAGCGCATGATCTCCAGCACGATGGCGGTACCGAAGCCGCCCACGGCGGCGTCGCGCCACAGCACGCGCCGATTGGGCACGCCGACGAACAGGGCGGTGAAGCCCAGGCCGGTGGCGATGAGGGGTACGAGGGACAAGGCATAGCCCAGCACCGCGGGCAGATCTCCGATATGGCCGAGCGATTCGCGCGCCAGCACGGTCATGGCCCACAGACTGGCGCCGATGAGTATGGGCCCCAGCGAAATGATGGCCCAGTAGACCAGAATCCGTTGCCCGATCGGGCGTTGGCGCTCGACCTGCCAGATACTGTTGAAGGCTTCGTCGATGGTCATGAACAGCATGACGGAAGTGACGATAAGGAACAAGCTGCCCACCGCCGTCAACCCGGATGCCTTGGCGGCAAACTGGTTCAGGTAGAACATGACGTTTTCTGAAACCGAAGGCGGAAGCAGGCTGGAGCTAAGAAAGCTTTCGAGCGCCACCCTGAAGTCGGCGAACAGCGGGAACGCGGTGAACAAGGACAGGACGACCGCCAGCAAGGGCACGATGCCCAGCACCGTCGTGAAAGTAAGGCTGGAAGCGACCTGCGTCAAATTTTTTTCGCTGGTGCGCCGCAGGGCGAAGCGCGCGATCTTCAGCGCATTGGACACGCCCGATGCCGGCGTATTGGCCGGGTCCAGCCGCGGCTCTTCGGCGGGGCCATCTGATTCGGCGGGCCGGAGATCGCGTGGCGGGCTTGCTTCGGTGCGATTTTTGCTGGCGGGCGTTGTCACGATACGAAACCTTTTCGGGCAGAGCGCTGACCGGGCGCCGTTCCGTTTGAACGTTGACGGGGCCGATGCAGCGCAAGCGTCTTTCGAGGGATAATACCAGCATGACTACACAAACGAATCCTGTCCTGCGCCACGGCGCATCGGTGTCGCTGATTGCACTCATTGTCCTGTGCCTGGCTTGGGAGCTCTGGATTGCGCCGCTCAAGCCCGGCGGATCCCTGCTGGCGCTCAAGGCGTTGCCCTTGCTGTTTCCTTTGCGCGGGGTGCTGAAGGGCAGCCTCTATACGCTGCAATGGGCGGCAATGCTGGTTCTCCTCTATTTCATGGAAGGGGTGGTGCGCGCATGGTCCGATCCCTCTCCGGCGTCGGCCGTCATGGCGGGACTCGAGATTGCGCTGTCTTTGGCGTTCTACTTATGCGCCATTTTCTACGTCCGGCCGGCCAAGCGGCAGGCGCGCCGGGCCGCAGCCGCCGCCAAAACGCCTAAGGCCGTGCCATGATCGAAACCATTGCCGGGCTGAATGCCGCCAATTCCTTCTCCGAACTTCCGCCGCAGTTCTATACCCGTCTTGAACCGCAGCCCCTGAGCCAGCCCAGGCTGTTGCACGCCAACCCCGATGTCGCCGAGTTGCTAGGCATGTCCACGCGCATATTCCAGGATCCTGTGTTTCTGGATGTCTTTTCCGGTAAGCAGCCTTTGCCGGGCGGCAAGACCTTGGCTGCGGTGTACAGCGGACATCAGTTCGGCATCTGGGCGGGGCAGCTTGGCGATGGCCGCGCCCACCTCCTCGGCGAACTCGCCGCGCCATCCGGCAATTGGGAAATGCAGCTGAAAGGGTCCGGGCGTACGCCATATTCCCGCATGGGCGACGGCCGTGCCGTGCTGCGCTCTTCCGTGCGTGAATACCTGGCGGGCGAAGCCATGGCGGGCCTGGGCATACCAACGACCCGGGCGCTGGCATTGGTCGTTTCCGATGACCCCGTCTACCGCGAAACGGTCGAGACTGCCGCGATCGTGACACGCGTTTCGCCCAGCTTCGTCCGTTTCGGTTCCTTCGAGCACTGGTCCTCATCGCCGGCAGAGCTGCGGGCCTTGTTCGATTACGTGGTCGATCGCCACTTTCCCGAGTGCAGGGCCGGTGTGCAGTGCCCGGACTCATTGAACGATACCGTCGCCCGCTTTCTGCGCGAAGTGGTGGCCCGCACGGCACGCATGATCGCAGACTGGCAGACGGCCGGTTTCTGCCACGGCGTCATGAACACCGACAATATGTCCATACTGGGGCTTACGCTCGACTATGGGCCTTATGGCTTCATGGACGCCTTCCAGGCCAATCATGTTTGCAATCACAGCGACACGCAGGGCCGGTATGCATGGAATGCGCAACCGGCCGTGGCTCACTGGAACCTGTACCGGCTGGCCGGCGCCTTGCTTGGCCTGGGCACGCCGCAGGATACGCTGAAAGAGCAACTGCAGCATTACGAAGCCGACTTTCTCCAGGCCTATCGGGGCAACCTCATGCGCAAGTTCGGACTGCTTGCCTGGGAAGAAGGCGACGATGACCTGGCCGATCAGTGGTGGAGGCTGCTGCACACGCAAAAGGCGGATTTCACGCTCAGCTTCAGGTCACTGGCCGCCGCGCCCGCGCAGCCCGACGCCTTTCTCGAACGCTTTGCGGACCGCGATGCCGCCGGGGCCTGGCTCGAGCGCTACACCCGGCGATTGAAGCACGACGAACGGGACCCCGATCAACGCGCGGCGCAGATGCTGGCGAGCAATCCGCTGTATGTGCTGCGCAACCACCTGGCCGAAGGCGCCATACGCGCCGCGGCGCAGGACGATCCCAGCGAAATCGACAGGTTGTTGCAGGTGTTGCGGGATCCCTATACCGAGAAGCCGGGGTTTGAAGCCTATGCCGCCGAGCCTCCGCAATGGGCGGAACAACTGCAGGTAAGCTGTTCTTCCTGACCTGGAGCCGTTATGGCTGAATGCATGGCGGCCCCGGTCGACTTCCTTGGCCAGGCTCTTGACAATCTTTTTATAGAATCACGGATTCAGATAAGGTAAAAAACGAGAATTATGTCCGGCAATACATTAGGCAAACTTTTTTGTGTCACGAATTTCGGGGAGTCGCACGGCCCCGCCATCGGCGCGGTCGTTGACGGCTGTCCTCCGGGGCTGCCGCTCAGCGTCGAAGATATCCAGCATGAGCTGGATCGCCGCCGTCCCGGCACGTCAAGGCATGTGACGCAGCGGCAGGAAGCCGACCAGGTCGAGATCCTTTCGGGCGTGTACGAAGGCAAGACCACCGGCACCCCCATAGGCCTGCTCATCCGGAATATGGACGCGCGCAGCAAGGACTACAGCAATATCGCCGACACTTTTCGTCCCGGGCATGCCGACTATACCTACTGGCGCAAATATACGGAACGCGATCCGCGCGGCGGGGGCCGGTCTTCGGCGCGGCTGACGGCGCCCACGGTCGCGGCGGGCGCCATCGCCAAGAAGTGGCTGGAGCAAGCATATGGCGTCAAGATCCGCGGCTACATGAGCCAGCTGGGCCCTGTGAAAATTCCCTTCGTTTCCTGGGATGAAGTCGGCAACAACCCATTCTATGCCCCCAACTCGGAGATCGTGCCCGAACTCGAGGCTTATATGGATCAATTGCGCCGGGATGGCGATTCCATCGGTGCGCGCATCGAGGTGGTGGCCGACCATGCGCCAGCGGGCTGGGGCGAACCCTTGTACGACCGTCTGGATGCGGACATCGCGCACGCCATGATGGGGCTGAATGCCGTGAAGGGCGTATCCATCGGAGCAGGTTTCGACTGCGTCGCGCAGCGCGGCTCCGAGCACGGCGATGAACTTACCCCCGCCGGTTTCCTGAGCAATCACGCCGGCGGGGTGCTTGGCGGCATTTCTTCCGGCCAGCCCATTACCGTCGCACTGGCGATCAAGCCCACGTCCAGCATACGCATAGAGCGCCGGTCCGTGGACCGCGCGGGCAATCCTGTTCAGGTCCAGACACTGGGGCGGCATGATCCTTGCGTTGGCATACGCGCCACGCCCATCGCGGAGGCGCTGCTTGCCATTGTCCTGATGGACCATGCGCTGCGCAACCGCGCCCAGTGCGGAAAATAATACCGTCTTGAAAGGAGCTTCACTGCCATGAAAATGAAAACATCGATGACACGCCGCGTCGCGGTCTGCACACTGGCCGTCGCCACCGCGCTCGGCGGTTGCGCCGCCGTCCAGACGACGGAATCAGGTTCTGTGGGCGTGGAGCGCAAGCAGTACATGTCGGGCATGGTGTCGGAAGCCGCTTTGCAGCAAGAGGCGGCCCAGCAGTATTCCAGCCTTATCGGCCAGGCCAGGGCGCAAGGAGCGCTGGACGTCAATGCCGCGCAGACGGCCAGGGTCAGGACCATCGCCAACAAGCTCATCCAGCAGGTCGGCGCTTTCAGGCCTGACGCCCGCAATTGGAATTGGGAAGTCCACGTGCTCAATTCCAACGAGGTCAATGCCTGGTGCATGCCCGGCGGGAAAATGGCCGTCTATGCCGGTCTTATCAACCAGATCAAGCCCACCGATGCCGAGCTCGCGGCGGTCATCGGCCACGAAATGGCCCACGCCCTGCGCGAGCACGCCCGCGAACAGGTGTCCCAGCAAATGGTGACCAACGTCGGGCTTTCCGTTCTTTCCGCCGTAACGGGCGTAGGGGCGACGGCCGACCTGGGCAGCGCCCTGACGAACGTCATGTTTACCTTGCCGAACAGCCGCACGCATGAAACCGAGGCGGATCGCATCGGGGTGGAGCTGGCGGCACGCGCCGGCTACGATCCGCGGGCCGCGGTGACGCTGTGGCAAAAAATGGGCGCGCTCGGCGGAAGCTCCGCACCGCCGGAGTTCCTGTCCACCCATCCTTCCGCCGCCAGCCGCAGCGCGGACCTCACCCAGGCGGCCGAGCGTGTCATGCCGCTGTATCAGGCGGCGGGCGGGAAATAAAGCTCCTACCGCTGCTCAGGCGGGGGTCAGACCCCGTATGGGGTCTGACCCCTTGGCTCCTTGCGGATGCGGTACCAGTTGACCCCTATGGCCGCGATCAGCAGCAAGCCAAGATATCCCAGCAGAGGGTATACGGTGCCCACCAGCTTGGTGAATCCGAACTGTCCCAGGACGAGCGCGATTCCGCAACTGACTATGCTGAAACCTCGGAAGGCATTGGTTTCCGGTCGGGTGAAGCGCGCGCTGAACGCGAAGAACATCCCCACTGCCGTGCTGTAGATCATGCAGGTGATCGCGATGGTCATCAGGATGCCCGCTATCGGAGACAAGCGGGCGGCAAGCGCCAGTGTGGGAAGCTCGGCGCCCTGGAGCTGGTTCAGGTTGAAGAGCAGCGCGATGTTGATCAGCAGGATCAAAATGCCAAGCCCGATTCCGCCCAGCACACCGCCCAAGGACGTGGTCTTGATGTCGCCCGTGCGGCCGGAAATGACGGCCAGCATGGGAAAGCCTACGGCGATATTGAACGACGCATACAGCATCGCGGCGATGGACCAATGAGGCGCAACGGTTTCCTGCTGGCGGCTCAGAAGCAACAGTTCGTCCGTGCTCGCATTGATGGTGAAGAGCGAGTACATGGTGATGACGATGACCATGCACATCAGAATGGGCGTGGCCGCGCTGACCAGGTCGATGATGCGCTTGACGTTCATGCATAGCGTCAGGATGACGAGGGCAGCCATGAAGGCGCCGCCGATGAGGGGGGAAAAGCCGAATTGCTGCTGGAACAGGGAACCGGTTCCGGCCAGCATGGCGACGCCCACCCCATATAGGAAGAACGTAAGCAGAACGTCCATGACGGTGCCGGCTTTGCGCCCGAACAGAATGCGCAGCACTTCCTTGTGCGAGGCGGCCTGCAACTGAGTGCTCATGCGGGCGATCTGCCGGCCCAGGAAGGCGAACAGGACGCCGGCGAGGACGGTGCCCGCAATGCTGGCCAGTCCGTAGCCGGTGAAAAACTGAAGGATTTCCTGCCCCGAGGCGAAACCGCCTCCGATGATGACGCCCATATAGGCGAACGCCAACTGTATTGCGTAGCGATTCATGATGGTTCTGGTGCCTTGCACCGATATGGAAAAGCTAGGGATTGTACTAGGTGATCTAGGGTAAGTACTGACATAACCCTGCCGCTAACATATTGAAATTCTAAGGGTTTTCCCTGATTCTGTGATGGAGGAGTATGCGGGCGGCCAATATTCATGCGCTTTTTGGCCGGTCGTTCTAATTTAGGCAATCATATTAAGTAAATTTTGAAATTGTTAGAAACCACTGCGCTCTTTAGAATCCTGCAATCGAGCTGGGCCGTCCGCGCACCGCGAATCCAGCAGTAAGGAGTCAAATGCTTTCGTATACGCTACGGCGCTTGCTCATGACCTTGCCCGTCATGCTGTTCGTCGCCTTATTTGTTTTCGGTTTGCTGGACCTGGCGCCGGGAGACCCGGCCGCACTGCTGGCGGGGGAAGACGCCACACAGCAGGATATCGCGCGCATACGCGACACCCTGGGCCTCGACAAGCCATTCCTGCTTCGCTTCGGCGAATGGATCTGGGCCATCGCGCACGGCGACCTGGGCACATCCTTGTTCACCGGGTTGCCGGTCAGCACCATGATCGCCCAGCGTCTGGCGCCGACCGTGACGCTCATGATCATGACCCTCATCGTTTCCGTGATCGTCGCCATTCCCTTCGGCGCGCTCGCCGCCTGGATGCACAACCGCTGGCATGACCGCAGCATCATGGTCCTGGCGGTGCTGAGTTTCTCCGTTCCTTCCTTCGTCGTCGGCTATATCCTGGCCTGGACGCTGGGCCTGCAGTTGCGCTGGTTCCCGGTGCAGGGCTATGTGCCGTTCTCCCAGGGTTTCGGGGCTTCGCTGCATAGCCTGGTGCTGCCCGCTCTGGCCCTGGGCAGCGTCTACATTGCCTTGATCACCCGCATTACCCGCGCGACGCTGCTCGAGACGCTGTCGCAGGATTATGTGCGCACGGCCAGGGCAAAGGGCGTCAGCAATCGCAGCATTCTCTTCCTGCATGCCCTCAAGAATGCCGCCGTGCCGATCGTGACCATCATCGCCAGCGGCGTGGCGCTTCTGATCAGCGGAACCGTGGTGACCGAGACGGTCTTCGCCATCCCCGGCCTGGGCCGCCTGACGGTGGATGCCATCCTGCGCCGCGACTATCCCATTATCCAAGGGGTCATCCTGTTGTTCAGCTTTTCCTATGTGTTGATCAATCTTGCGGCCGACCTGCTGTATCGTGTTTTCGACCCGAGGATCCATTACTGATGAACCGTACCATGCGTTTTCTCCGCCAGTATCCGACCGTTGCGGTCGGAGGGCTGCTGGTCCTGGGCCTCGCCCTGATGGCGGTCCTGGCTCCCTGGCTGGGCACCACCGATCCGACCGCGCTGTCGCCCATACACCGTACGCGTGCGCCCAATGCGCAATTCTGGTTCGGCACCGACCTGCTTGGCCGCGACGTCTATTCCCGGGTTATCTACGGGGCGCGCGTCTCCCTCATCGTGGGCTTCTCGGTCGCCTTCCTGGCGACCGTCATCGGCGTGGCCATCGGCCTGATTTCAGGCTTCGTGCGCTGGGTGGATGCCATCGTCATGCGGATCATGGACGGCTTCATGTCGATTCCGACCATATTGCTGGCGATCGCGCTCATTGCCCTCACCAAGGGTTCCATGCAGAACGTGATCATCGCCATCACGATCGCAGAGATCCCGCGGGTCGTTCGCCTTGTGCGGGGGCTGGTGCTTTCGCTGCGCGAGCAACCCTACATCGAGGCCGCGATCGCCGCAGGCGCGAGCCGGGGGCGCATCGTGCTGCGCCACATTTTTCCCAATACCGTTGCCGCGCTGACCGTGCAGGCCACCTACATCTGCGGCGTTGCCATCCTGGCGGAAGCCAGCCTTTCATTCATCGGTGCGGGCGTGCCGCCCGCCACGCCATCCTGGGGCAACATCATGGCCGAGGGCAGGGCGCTCTGGCAGATCAAGCCGCATCTCATCGCTTTCCCCGCCTTGTTCCTGTCGATCGCCATTCTGGGCATCAACATGCTCGGCGACGGGTTGCGCGACGCCATCGATCCCCGCATGGCCAAGAGGATTTGAACCATGACAGCAACTTCCATGAATCCCGGCCGCCGCGTCCTGGACGTTTCCGACGTCTCGGTGATTTTCGGGCAGGGCGAGAACGCTTTCACGGCCGTCAAATCGCTGAATCTGCATGTGGACCGCGGTGAAACGCTCGCCATCGTGGGCGAATCCGGCTCCGGAAAATCCGTGACATCCCTGGCCATCATGCGGCTGGTCGAGTTCGGCGGCGGACGCATCGCCTCCGGCAGCATGGCGTTCCATGCGCGTGATGGGCGCCGGATCGACCTGCTCGCCGCCTCGGAGGAAGCCATGCGCGCCATGCGCGGCGCAGATATCAGCATGATATTCCAGGAGCCCATGACTTCCCTGAACCCGGTCCTGACCGTAGGGTTCCAGATCGTGGAGGCGATACGGCTGCATCAGCATTGCGATGCCAAGACGGCGGAAGCGGCTGCGCGCCGTGTGCTGGACCAGGTCCGCATCCCGGATTCGCGCGCCATCCTGAAGCGCTACCCGCACGAACTCTCGGGCGGCATGCGGCAAAGGGTGATGATCGCGATGGCGCTGTCCTGCCGCCCCGCGCTGCTCATTGCCGATGAGCCGACGACGGCTCTGGACGTCACCATACAGGCGCAGATCCTGGGCCTGATCAAGGAGCTCCAGCGCGAGATGGACATGGGCGTGATCTTCATCACGCACGACATGGGCGTGGTCGCCGAAGTCGCCGACCGGGTGATGGTGATGCGCAAGGGCGACGTCGTAGAGAACAACGATGTACACGGCCTGTTCAACGCGCCGCAGCATCCCTACACCAAGGCGCTGATGGCGGCCGTTCCAAGGCTGGGCGCCATGCGCGGCACTTCCCAGCCCGCCCATTTCGATCTACTCGACGGCGGCGCTTCCACGCAAGGCGCGCCGTTGCCGACGCCGGCGGCTTCCGAGGCCGGCGGCTATGCCGGTCCGTCCGGCGAAGTGATCCTGCGCGTGCAGGACCTGGTCACGCGCTTCGACGTGCGTGGCGGTTTTTTCTCGAGAGTGAAGCGCAAGGTGCACGCCGTCGAGAAAGTAAGCTTCGACCTGCATGCGGGCGAAACGCTTTCCCTGGTGGGGGAGTCGGGCTGCGGCAAGACGACGACCGGCCGTTCTCTCATGCATCTGACGCCTACCGTCGGCGGCCGGATCGAATTCGACGGCAAGACGCTGGACCGGGCCGATCCCGAAGCCATGCGCCACTTGCGCCGCAACATGCAGTTCGTGTTCCAGGATCCCTTTGCATCGCTCAATCCGCGCATGCGCATCGGCGACAGCATCAAAGAGCCGATGCTGATCCACGGTCTGCACAGCGGCGCGGCGGCGGACCGTCGCGTGGCCGAACTCCTCGAGCGCGTCGGACTGGACGCCAAGATGGCAAAGCGCTGGCCGCACGAATTCTCGGGCGGGCAAAGGCAGCGTATCTGCATAGCGCGCGCGCTCTCGGTCAATCCCAAGGTCTTGATCGCCGACGAGTCCGTGTCCGCGCTGGACGTGTCCATCCAGGCGCAGATCGTGAATCTGCTCATTGATCTGCAGCGCGAACTGGGAATCGCCTATCTGTTCATTTCGCATGACATGGCCGTCGTGGAACGCGTGAGCCACCGCGTAGCCGTCATGTATCTGGGGCAGATCGTCGAACTCGGTCCGCGCCAGATGATTTTCGAGAATCCGCAGCACCCCTATACGCGGAAGCTCATGCAGGCCGTGCCGGTGGCGGATCCCTCCGTGCGTCGGGCCAAAGCGCTTGAAGTCAGCGATATTCCCAGCCCCGTCCGCGATCTCGGCGATGAGCCGGACGTGCGGGCGCTGGTGCAAGTAGGTGAAGGCCACTATGTGGCCCAACATTCAATAGGCGGCGCATATTGAACGCCGCCAACTCCAAGGAGCTCGTTATGGATCGTAGACAATTCCTTTTGACCTCGTCGGCATCGCTTGCCGCCATGAGCCTGCCCGGCATGTCCTGGGCGCAGCAGAAAACCGTTTTTCGCTGGGTGCCGCAAGCCGATCTGACCTTGCTCGACCCGACCTTCACCACGGCGGCGGTCACGCAGGGACACGGTCAACTGGTGTTCGATACCTTGTATGGCCTGGACTCCCAGTACATTCCGCATCCACAGATGGCCGCCGGCCACACCACCGAGAACGATGGGCTGCTGTGGAAGATCACGCTGCGCGATGGCCTGCGTTTCCATGATGGTTCGCGGGTGCGCGCGGCCGACGTCGTGGCCAGCATCAACCGCTGGGCCAAGCGCGACCTGATGGGCCGGTCGCTGATGCAATCGACGGAAGAGTTTTCGGCGCTGGATGAAAAAACCATACAGTTCAAGCTGTCCAAGCCTTTCCCTCTGATCCTCAATGCGCTGGGCCGCCAGTCCGGGATGATGGCCGTCATCATGCCCGAACGCCTTGCCAATCTCCCCGAAACGGAAGGCGTGCAGGAGATGGTGGGCAGCGGTCCCTTCAAGTTTATGGCGGACAAATGGGTCTCCGGTTCGCGCGTGGTCTATGAAAAATTCGCCGACTACCAGCCCCGCAAGGACAGCATGGCGCCCGATTTTTCGGCGGGCCCCAAGGTGGCGCACGTCGACGGCGTCCTGTGGAACATCATCCCCGACCGTGCAACGGCGATTGCCGCCTTGCAGGCGAATGAAGTCGACGGCGTGGAAATGGTCGATACCGACTTCCTGCCCATCTTGCGCGACGATGCCAACATCAAGCTGGTCAAGCGCAGCCTGCCGACCATCGGCGTGATGCGCTTCAACCATCTGCATGCGCCGTTCAACAACGTCGAGATTCGCCGGGCCGTGCTGAGCGCGGTGAACCAGACCGAATACATGACGGCAATCAATGGCGCCGACTTCCCGGAGTTCTGGAGCGACAAGTGCGGCGTGTTCGTGCCGGGCTCGCCCATGGACAGCGACGCGGGCATGGAGAAGCTGACCGGCAAGCGGGATATCGAGAAGGCAAAGGCCGCCATCAAGGCCGCGGGCTACAACGGCGAAAAAGTCGTGCTGCTCGATCCCGTCGACTTCCCGAGCTGGCATGCCGCCGCGCTGGTGACCGCCGACCTGTTCAAGCGCCTGGGCTTCAACCTGGACGTGCAGACCGTGGACTGGGGCACTGCCGTGCAACGCCGCAACAGCAAAGAGCCCGTCTCGAATGGCGGCTGGAGCGTGGCGTTCACCGGCAACACCGGTCCCAACAATCTGGATCCCGCGGGCCATCTCGCCTTGCGCGGCAATGGCGAAAAGGCCTGGTTCGGATGGCCCACCAGCGAGAAGATCGAAAAGCTGCGCATGGACTGGTTCAACGCGCCCGATCTCGAAACCCAGAAGAAGATCTGCCGCGAGATCCAGCTGCAAGTGTTTGAAGACGTTCCTTACGTTCCGCTGGGCGCCAGCTACCCCGTCACCGCGCTGCGTAAGGAATGGGAAGACTTCCAGCCACAGATCTCGCTGTTCTATACCGTCAAGAAGAAGGCGTAAGCATGCAAGGAGGCGGTATGAACGGATCGGGGCCGAGAGTGGCCATTCTGGGGTTCCATCTCGAGGCCAACGCGTTTGCGCCGCCTTCCGAGAAGGGTGACTTCATTGCGCAGTGCTGGGAGGAAGGGGACGGCATCTCGGCGCTGGCGCGAAGCGTCAGCCACTTGCCCGCCGAGATTCCCGGCTTTTACCAGCGCATGGATGCGCTCGGTCCCTGGACGCCGGTGCCGCTGATCGTGGTGGGCGCCCCCCCCGGGGGGCCGGCGGCGGCCGATGTCTGGCGCGACTTCATCTCGCAGGTGGAGTCCCGGCTGCGCGCCCAAGGTCCCGTGGATGGCGTGTATATCGCCAATCATGGCGCTTCTTCCGCGGTCGGAGTGGACGACACCGAGGCCCAGCTTGCCCGCCTGATCCGTTCTATCGTCGGGCCGGATGTCCCCGTCATTGCGACGCACGATCTGCATTGCAATGTTTCAGAGGAAACCGTTGCGAGCCTCGACGCCCTGGTCAGCTATCGCACCAACCCTCATGTCGATCAGCGCGAGCGCGCGGCCGAGGCCGCCGATCTGCTGCACGAAGTCTTCGAGGGCGAACGCCTGGTGACGGCGTACATACGGCTGCCCATTACGCCGCCTTCGGTCACGCTCTCCACCCATCAAGGCCCGTATGCCGACATCGTGCGGCGAGCCGAGACGATGATGCAACCGAAGGGCCAGGGGCCCATTGCCGTGGTGTCGGCGGCGTCGGGTTTCGTGTTTTCCGACCTGCCCAAATGCGGCATGACCGTTACCGTCACGGCGCGCGGCGACCTGGCGGCGGCTCGGCGAGCCGCGCTCGAGCTTGCCCGCGATGTCTGGAAGGATCGTGGACGTTATATCGCCAATACGATAGACGTGGCCAAGGCCGTAGAGCTGGCGGCCAAGGCGGAACAGCCTTTGCTTTTTGCCGACGTGGCCGACAACCCGGGCGGCGGGGGCGGCGGCAATACGACCTGGCTGCTCGAAGCTTTCGACCGCGCGCGCGTCCCCGGGGTCACCCTGGGCGTGTTCGTCTCGCCGGAGGTCGCGGCGAAGGCGCACGAAGCCGGGGTCGGGGGAGAGTTCCAGGCGGTGTTCAATGCCCAGCCGGGGAGCTATACGCAGCGCTACGAGGCACGGGCCAAAGTCTTGTGCCTGACCGACGGCAATGGCGTGGGACGCCGTGGCATTCTGCGCGGGCGCAAGTTCTCGTTGGGTGCCAGCGCGCTGATCGAATTATGCGACTCGGGCATGCAGGTGGTGGTGGGCAGCTTGCGCCGCCAGCTTGCGGAGCCTGCGATGCTGGAAATGCACGGGCTGGATATATCGCGCCTGCACATCCTGATCGTGAAAAGCCGCGGGCATTATCGCGCGGGCTTCGACGAGTTCTTCCCGAACGAGCGCATCCACGACGTCGATAGTCCCGGCCTGACGACGCCAAACCTGTCGCAGATCCATTTCAAGCGGCTGCCCAGGCCCGTCTGGCCGCTTGACCAGGACGCAGCCTGGATCGAGCCGGAGTGGGATTGATATGAGGGGGTCAGACCCCATGCGGGGTCTGACCCCGCGCAAACCGACCTGGGGTCAGACCCCATCGGGGTCTGACCCCCGCTCAAACGACGATCGGAATTGGGGGTCGGACCCCGCACGGGGTCTGACCCCTTGTCCGTCGCTCCCATAAAGGCTTTCGATGCGCTGGATGACGGCCTGCATGAAACGGTCCACGCTGGACGGCAGGACGCGGCCTTCGAAGGTCTGGATGTGCAGCGTGCGTTGCTGGGAAAGCTCGTCTATGATGGGAACGGCCACGAGTTCGCGTCGCCGGACGGAGCCCATGAGTGTCCGGTCGCCGGAAAAGCCGACGGCGCCTGTTTCGCGGCAAAAATTGTGGATGGCCGCCTGGTGGTTGCTGACCAATGCGACGTTCAGCGTCACTTTTTCATGCATGCAGCATAGGTCGACGATGAATCGCAGCGTGCTGCCCGGCCCCATCAGCACCACAGGAAAGCTTCCGATATCGCGCATATGCAATGTCTTGCGTGCGGCCAGCGGGTGGTCCACGGTCATGATGGCAAACAGGGGCATGCGGCGGGCATACCGGACTTGCACGCCCTGCGGGGGCGACAAGTTGTAGCTGAGGCCCAGATCGTCCTCGCCTTTCCGGACGCGTGAATTGATCTCGGCCGATTGCAGCACGTTCAACTGGAAGCGGACCAGGGGTTCTTCCTTGACGAATTCGCCCATGACCGAAGGCAGCAGCTCTGTGCTGAAGGCCTGGTTCGCCGACACCTTGATCAGCTTCTGGCCAAGGTGGGCGAGTTCGCTGATTTCCGTCCGTGTGCGCTCGGCTTCCAGATGTGTACGCCGCGCATACGATGCAAGCAGTTCACCGGCTTCCGTCAGCAGCATGCCGCGCGCATGACGCTCGAAAAGGTGGGTGCGATGCTCGTCTTCCAGCTTGCGTATCATGCGGCTTATCGCCGAAGGCGCGACGTGCAGCTTGTGCGCCGCCTCGGTCAACGAGCCGGCGTTCACGACTTCCAGGAAGTATCTAAGGGCGGTATTGAGCATGTTTTTTGGCGGGTTGGGGTCAGACCCCATGCGGGGTCTGACCCCGTTCTCGGAACACGGTTGTTTTAGGTTGGGGTCCGACCCCGTACGGGGTCGGACCCCATTCACGGAGCGCGGCTTTTTAGGCTTGGGGGTCAGACCCCGCATGGGGTCTGACCCCTCTAGGCTGCCTCCAGGCTGGCACTATCCATACCAGTATAAAAACTTGTCTTGTACTATGTTAAGAGAGTGGCATAATTTACTTCTCCAACCCTACATCATAGAGCAAGGTCATGGCACAAACACTGTATGACAAACTCTGGGATGCGCATGTCGTGCATCGAGAGTCCGACGGCACCTGTCTGCTGTACATCGACCGCCACCTGGTACATGAAGTGACCAGCCCGCAGGCCTTCGAAGGCTTGAAACTGGCGGATCGCAAACCCTGGCGGATCTCCGCCAATCTTGCCGTGGCCGACCATAACGTGCCGACCACCGATCGCAGCAAGGGCATCGAGGATCCGATCTCCCGGCTGCAGGTCGAGACGCTGGACGAGAACTGCGAAAAATTCGGGATCACAGAATTCCGCATGAACGACAGGCGCCAGGGCATCGTCCACATCATCGGGCCCGAGCAGGGCGCCACGCTGCCCGGCATGACAGTGGTCTGCGGCGACTCGCACACCAGTACGCACGGCGCGGTCGGCGCGTTGGCCTTCGGCATCGGCACGTCCGAGGTCGAGCACGTGCTGGCCACACAGACGTTGCTCATGAAGAAGAACAAAAGCATGCTGATCAAGGTCGAAGGCGAATTGCCCTTCGGCTGTACCGCCAAGGACCTCGTCCTGTACGTCATCGGCAAGATCGGCACGGCCGGCGGTACCGGCTACGCCATCGAGTTCGGCGGCAGCACGATGCGCGGGCTGTCCGTCGAAGGCCGCATGACGGTCTGCAACATGGCCATCGAAGCGGGCGCCCGGTCGGGCATGGTGGCGGTAGACCAGAAAACCATCGACTACTTCCGCGGCCGTCCTTACGCACCGACCGGCGCGCTGTGGGACCAGGCCGTCCAATACTGGAAGACGCTGCACTCCGATGAAGGCGCGTCCTTCGACCGCGTCGTCGAAATCGACGCCCGCCAGATCAAGCCGCAAGTATCCTGGGGCACATCGCCCGAAATGGTCCTGGCAGTCGACGACCGAGTGCCGGATCCCGACAAGGAAAAGGACGATGTCCGCCGCAGCGGCATGGAGCGCGCGCTGGAATACATGGGCCTGAAGCCCAATACGCCGCTGGTCGACATCAAGGTGGATCGCATCTTCATCGGTTCCTGTACCAACGCCCGAATCGAAGACCTTCGGGACGCGGCCACCGTCGCGCGCGGCAAGCGGGTCGCATCGTCGGTCAAGCAGGCCATGGTGGTGCCCGGGTCCGGGCTGGTCAAGATGCAGGCGGAAAAAGAAGGCCTGGACAAGATCTTCCTGGCAGCGGGCTTCGAGTGGCGCGAACCGGGCTGCTCGATGTGCCTGGCCATGAACGCCGACCGCCTGGAGCCCGGCGAGCGCTGCGCCTCCACCTCGAACCGCAATTTCGAAGGGCGGCAGGGGCAGGGCGGCCGTACCCATCTGGTCAGCCCGGCGATGGCCGCCGCAGCCGCCATCGCCGGTCATTTCGTCGATGTACGGACTCTTCGATAGGAAACCATCATGCAAGCATTTACCACTCATCATGGCCTGGTGGCGCCGCTGGACCGCGAGAACGTCGATACCGACCTCATCATTCCAAAGCAGTTCCTGAAGTCCATCAAGCGCACCGGGTTCGGTCCCAACCTGTTCGACGAGCTCCGCTACCTGGATCACGGCGAACCCGGCATGGATAACTCCAAGCGTCCGCTGAATCCGGACTTCGTGCTCAACCAGTCGCGCTATCAAGGCGCATCCATCCTGCTGGCGCGCAAGAACTTCGGCTGCGGTTCCAGCCGCGAACACGCCCCCTGGGCGCTGTCGCAGTACGGTTTTCGCGCGATCATCGCACCCTCGTACGCCGACATCTTCTTCAACAACAGCTTCAAGAATGGCTTGTTGCCCATCATCCTGCCCGAACTCCAGGTGGCGCGGCTGTTCGACGACGTCAAGGCGCATGTAGGCTACAAGCTGCGCATCGACCTTGAACGCCAGGTGGTGGTCACGGAAGACGGCCGCGAGCTCTCTTTCGACATCGAGCCCTTCCGCAAACACTGTCTGCTTCATGGCCTGGACGACATCGGCCTGACCTTGCAGAAGGCGGACATGATCCGTGCTTTCGAAGCGGAGCGCCTGGCCCGCCACCCTTGGCTGGAATCGCGGCCTCTCGTCTAGGGAAGCGCAGAACAAGTCCTTGCCCGAACCGTCGCGCGCTGCCATAGAGGCACGCTTCTGATCGATCAGGGACGACCGTTGAAAGCAGGGGGCCGCGGAGACGCAGCCCCTTTTGTCGTATATTGACAACATGGTAGGAAAAAAATGACTCATAAAATTGCTGTTCTGCCGGGTGACGGCATTGGTCCCGAAATCACGGAGCAGGCGGCACGCGTGCTCGGCGCGCTGGGCCTGGATCTTGAAATGGAAACCGCCCCAGTGGGCGGCGCGGCATACGATGCGCACGGCCATCCCTTGCCGCCGGCCACGCTCGATCTGGCGAAGAGTTCATCCGCCATCCTGTTCGGCGCCGTGGGTGACTGGAAGTACGACAACCTTCCGCGCGAGTTCCGTCCCGAGCAGGCCATCCTGGGCCTGCGCAAAGCCCTGGGGCTGTTCGCCAACCTGCGTCCGGCAATTCTGTATCCTCAACTGGCCAACGCGTCGTCGCTCAAGCCTGAGGTGGTGTCCGGCCTGGACATCCTTATCGTTCGCGAGCTGACGGGCGATATCTATTTCGGCCAGCCGCGCGGCGTGCGCGAGGTCACCGAGGGCGGCTTCAAGGGCGAGCGGCAGGGTTTCGACACCATGCATTACGCGGAAACCGAAGTGCGCCGCATCGGCCACGTCGCTTTCCAGGCTGCGCAGAAACGCAGCAAGCGCCTGTGCAGCGTGGACAAGGCGAACGTCCTGGAGACATCGCAGTTCTGGCGTGACATCATGATCGACACCGCGCGCGAGTATCCGGATGTCGAGCTGACCCACATGTATGTCGACAATGCTGCGATGCAGCTCGTGCGGGCACCCAAGGAATTTGACGTGATCGTGACAGGAAACCTGTTCGGCGATATCCTGTCCGATGAGGCCGCCATGCTGACGGGTTCCATCGGCATGCTGCCTTCGGCGTCGCTCAATGCCTCCAACCAGGGGCTTTACGAACCCAGTCACGGGTCCGCTCCCGACATCGCCGGGAAGAACATGGCCAACCCGCTGGCGACCATACTGTCCGCGGCCATGCTCTTGCGCTACTCTTTGAACGAGGCAGCGCAAGCGGATCGTATCGAACGCGCCGTGCAAGCGGTGCTCGAACAAGGCTTGCGCACGGCCGACATCCACGAAGCCGGCACGGAACAGGTTTCCACCAGCGCGATGGGTGATGCGGTGCTGAAAGCATTAAAATAATGTTTCAGATCTGAATTTTTACTTTTTTAAGCGACTTAACATGAGCCAAGCAGTAGGTTTAGTCGGTTGGCGCGGCATGGTGGGATCCGTCCTGATGCAGCGCATGCGCGACGAGAATGATTTTTCCCTGTTCCAGCCGGTGTTCTTTTCCACCAGCAATGCGGGCGGCGCGGCCCCCGCATGGGCGGACGGCGCCGGGCCTCTTCAAGATGCATACGACATCGAGGCCCTGAAAAAACTCCCCATCATTCTGACCGCCCAGGGCGGCGACTACACCACTGCGGTTCATTCCAAACTGCGCGCTGCCGGCTGGAACGGCGTCTGGATCGATGCCGCCAGCACTTTGCGCATGTCCGACGACGCCATTATCGTGCTGGACCCGGTCAATCGCCCGGTCATCGACGCGGCGCTGGATCGCGGCATCAAGAACTACATTGGCGGCAACTGCACCGTAAGCTGCATGCTCATGGGCCTGGCCGGCCTGTTCAACCAGGATCTCATCGACTGGATGACCAGCATGACGTACCAGGCGGCATCCGGCGGCGGCGCGCAGCACATGCGCGAACTGCTGACGCAGTTCGGCCTGTTGAATGCGGCGGTCAAGCCTTTGCTCGACGATCCCGCATCCGCCATTCTCGAAATCGATCGCGGCATCCTGACGGCGCAGAAGGATCCGGCCCTGCCGCAACAGCAATTCGGCGTGCCGCTGGGCGGCAACCTGATTCCCTGGATCGACAAGGATCTGGGCGACGGCATGTCGCGCGAAGAATGGAAAGCCGGCGCGGAAACCAACAAGATACTCGGCCGCGGCGAAGCCTTCGGCACACCCGCCACTCCAATCGACGGCCTGTGCGTGCGGATCGGCGCCATGCGCTGCCACAGCCAGGCCCTGACCATCAAGCTGAAGCGCGACGTACCGCTTGATGAAATCACGGACATCGTGCGCGAAGGCTCGAACTGGGCCAAAGTCATCCCGAACGAACGCGAAGCGACCATGCGTGATCTCACGCCCGTTGCCGTGACCGGCACGCTGGACATCCCGGTCGGGCGCATGCGCAAGCTCTCCATGGGGCCTGAGTACCTCAGCGCCTTCACGGTGGGAGATCAACTGTTGTGGGGGGCGGCAGAGCCATTGCGCCGCATGCTGCGTATTGCTTTGGGTGAACTGTAAAAATGCAAATGTCCCGCTGGGTGTCATCGTCTTTTGCTTTAGTATTCAAAACTAAACCTTTGGTCGGGGCGCTGGCGGCATCATTGCTGATATGCCCGGCCGTCCATGCCGCCACCTTCGGCCATTCGCGCGTCGTGTCGGCGCCCGGCCAGGCCCTGCGCATCGACCTACCGGTCAGCCAGCTGAGCGCCGACGACTTGCGCAGTTTCTCGGTATCGCCCGCGCCCATGGCTGCCTGGTCCGAGGCGGGGCTGATCCCGCCGGTCGACTTGGCCACCCTCACCACGCAGCTGGTCGACGGCTACGCGCCGGGCAGCAAGGTCATCCAGCTGCGCTCCAGCCAGCCTTTCAACAGGCCGGTGGCCGACGTCCTGCTCGACGTCCATACGGCTTCGGGGCGGCAGCGTTATCAAGTCAGCCTGTTGACCCGCACGGATGCCAGCATCGACTTGGCGTCGGTTGCGGGTCCCGAAGGCAGTGTGGCGGCATCCGATCACAAGGCGGGCGCGTCCATACGCGTGAAAACCGGCGACACCATGTTTGCCATCGCCCGACGGCATGCCGTCAGGGGTGTTTCTGACTACCAGATGATGATGGCGCTCTTCCGGGCCAATCCAAAAGCGTTCATCCACGACAACGTCAATCTCGTCAGGGCCGGCTCTACACTGGTGATGCCCGACAAGGCGGCATTGACCGCCATTTCCGACCGCGAGGCCCGGCGTCTCTTCATGCAGCATGCCCAGGCTTTCGCGCGCTACCGCAGGGCTTCGGCCGGCGTCGTGCCGGTGGTGGGGCAGCAAGGCGCGGCAGCCGCGGCCGGCGACGTGGTCCAGGCCATGCCGTCCGAATCGGCTCAAGCGCCCGCAGACACCCGCAAGCAGGACTTGCTGCGGCTTTCCGATCAGCCGTCCGCGTCTGCTGCCGGGGCGGCCAATGGGCAAGCAGGCTCGGGCGCGGCAGGCGACTCCGCAGGAACGTCGGCGGCCGGCGCCCAAACGACGCAATCGGACGCCGGCAAGTCCGTTGCCGAGCCGTCCGCACAGGCGGGCGGCAACGCGGATGGCCGCGCCGACGATGAGGCAGCCCTGCGCAAAGGTGTTGCGGATGCGGAGCAGCGCGTGTCCCAGCTGGAAAGCAATGTAAAGAACCTGAACGAAGCCCTGCGCGCGCAAGGCAGCGTTCTCGGCGAGCTGGTTGTGGAAGGGGCGAAGGGACTCAGCGAGTCCATTGCGCAAGCCACCAGCCCCTCGGGCGAGGGTGCGCCGTCTTCGGCGGACACAGCCACGGGTGGCGGTGCACCGGGCATGACGCCCTCGGCAGGAGCTGCCGGCGATAATCGGGCGTCGGCGACGGCTCCTGCCGCCAACGGCGCTTCTTCGTCCGCGGCAGCTCCTTCCTCCAATGGCGCTTCTTCGTCCGTGGCAGCGCCTTCCGCCAACGGCGCTTCTTCGCCCGCGACGACACCTTCCACCAATGGCGCTTCTTCGTCTGCGGCAGCACCTTCCACCAATGGCGCTTCTTCGCCCGCGGCAGCACCTTCCACCGTCGGAGGTTCCACGTCGGCAGTGGCGCCATCGGGTAATGGCACGCCATCGCCCGATGATGCGGCGAAGCCATCCAATGGCGCAGCGCCGTCGGCTGCTGCGGCGGCTGGCACTGCGGCTTCTTCGGCAGGCGCGGCGGCGGGCAGTCAGGCAGCGGGCAGTCAGGCAGCGGGCAGTCAGGCAGCGGGCAGTCAGGCAGCGGGCAGTCAGGCGGCGGGCAGTCAGGCAGCCGCCTCAAGCGGCGAAGGCGCACCCAACGGGGCATCCCCTTCCGCGGGATCCGCTGCGGCAAATGGAAGCGCCGGCCGGAGTGCTCCGGGTGGCGAATCCACGGCGGGCGCGGGCAAGGGCGGCACCGCCGCGGGCACTGACGGCGGCTCCGGTACGGCCGATTCGATTTCAACAAAGACGGAAAATACTGTGTCCTGGTTTCAAGAGCATATGCTGGGTGTCATCACCGGCTTGCTGGCATTGGTTGTATTGATCATTGCATGGCTGTTGCGCCGTGCAAACGCGGCGCGTGACGAGGGGCGCGACGACAGCAGCGGCCTCATCACCGAGGCGATGGTCAGAGAGAAGCTCGCCCAGATCAATCTCGATCTGGACCAGAACTCTCCCGACCGCAACCCTTCCGGACCGCGCTGAGGCCTGAATGCCTCGTGTGGCATTGGGAATCGCGTATGACGGATCGCATTGGCTGGGTTGGCAGACTCAGCCGGGCGGACGCACAGTGCAGGACACACTCGAAGCCGCGCTCGCGCAGTTCCTTGCCCAGCCCCGCGTGAATACGATTTGCGCCGGGCGCACCGATACGGGCGTCCATGCCCTGGAGCAGGTCGTTCACTTGGACAGTTGCGCCCAGCGCCGTCCCGAATCGTGGGTACGCGGCCTCAATGCCTTGTTGCCAGCCAGCATTGCGGTGCAATGGGCGCAGCCTGTGCCGGATGATTTCCACGCCAGGTTTTCAGCACGGGCACGCAGCTATGTCTATGTCGTGCGCAACAACCGGGTCCGTTCTCCGCTGCAGCATGGTCGCGTCGGCTGGGTCTATCATCCGCTGGAACTCGAACCCATGAAGGACGCCGCCCGGCGTCTGCTGGGGGAGCACGATTTCAGCAGCTTCCGCTCGTCGCAGTGCCAGGCCGCCAGTCCGGTCAGGACCCTGCATGCGCTGGATGTCGAACAGCATGGGGACTATTTCCTGTTCACTTTCCGTGCCAACGCCTTTCTGCACCATATGGTCCGGAACCTGATGGGAGCGCTGCTGTATGTGGGGCAGGATCGTCAGCCGGCCTATTGGATGGACGAACTGCTGTCTCAGCGTGACCGGCGCCGGGCCGCGCCGACTTTTGCGCCGGATGGCCTGTACTTCGTGCATGCGGATTATCCTTCGGCGTTCCTTCTGCCGGAAAGCCGCCTGGAGGACCTGGTGCAATCCCATCTGGGACTGCAGGTTTCCGCGAGGTGAGTCGGGCATATACCGAGGGTAAATGGCCTGCAGATCGACTAGAATGCGCTACCGTGCAGCGGAAACTTTTAGACTCATGAAATTCTTTTTGTCACTATCCAGGATCATAGACGCGATCAATACGCGGGTGGGGCAGGCCGTGATCTGGCTTACCCTCATTGTCGTGCTCGTCAGCGCGACCAACGCAGTGGTCCGGAAAGCCTTCAACATCAGTTCGAATGCCTGGCTCGAACTGCAGTGGTATCTTTTCGGGGCCATCTTTCTTCTGGCCGCAGGCTATACCTTTCTTCGCAATGAGCACGTGCGGGTCGACGTACTGGCCCAGAAGTTCTCGCGGCGCACTCAGATCAAGATCGAGATCTTCGGCGTTCTCTTCTTCCTGCTTCCCGCCTGCCTGCTGATTTTCTGGTTGTCCATACCGTTCTTCTATGAGTCCTTCGTGTTGAACGAGCAATCGTCCAATACCGGGGGCCTCATCCGATGGCCGGCAAAGCTGTTGATACCGATGGGTTTTTTGCTGTTGATTCTTGCCGGCTTGTCTCACCTCATCAAGTGCGTGGGCTTTCTCATGGGCGCATGCCCGGACCCCACTGCCAGACCCGTGGGTAAGACCGCCGAAGAAGAGCTCGCGGACGAAATCCGCAGGCAAGCCCTGGCTGATCAGAACGACTCCACACTTCCCAAAACAACAAACGCCAAAGGCAACTGAACATGGAGTTTTTTGTAGATAACCTGGCGCCGATCATGTTCATCAACCTGATCGTGTTTTTACTGCTGGGCTTTCCCGTCGCGTTTTCGCTGGCCGCGAACGGCATCCTGTACGGCCTGGTGGCCATCGAACTCGGCATGATGCAGCCGGCCCTTTTCCAGGCCCTGCCGCAGCGGGTCTTAGGCATCGTTTCCAACGATACGTTGCTTGCGGTGCCGTTCTTCACGCTCATGGGGCTGATCCTCGAACGCTCGGGCATGGCCGAAGACTTGCTGGAAACCGTGGGGCAGCTGTTCGGCCCCATACGGGGCGGGCTGGCCATTGCCGTGGTGCTCGTCGGCGCAATGCTCGCCGCCACCACCGGCGTCGTGTCGGCCTCGGTGATCTCCATGGGGCTGATTTCGCTGCCCATCATGCTGCGCTACGGCTATGATCGGCGGCTGGCAACCGGGGTGATCGCCGCATCCGGAACGCTCTCGCAAATCATTCCGCCGTCGCTGGTGCTGATCATCCTGGCCGACCAACTGGGAAGATCGATTGGCGACATGTACCGCGGCGCTATGGTCCCCGGCCTGTTGCTGGCGGGCGGCTACATCACCTATGTCTTGATCATGACATTGATCAAGCCCACCAGCGCGCCGGCGCTGCCCGAAGAGGCGCGCATCTACGTCAAGGAAGACGGCAGCCGGGGCCTGCGTTCGCTGCTGGTCCTCACCCTGATCGCATCCGTCGTTTCGTATTTCGCCACGCAATATTATTTCAGCGAGCATACGCAGATTCCGGTGGACGAAAAAGTGGTGATCAGCCTCATGGCCTGGGGCTTGACCGCGCTGGCGATAGCGCTGGTGAACAAGCTGCTGGGCCTGGGACTGCTGTCGGAAATCGCCGAACGCGTCACTTTCGTGATGATGCCTCCGCTTTTCCTCATCTTTCTGGTCCTTGGCACCATCTTCATCGGCGTCGCGACGCCTACCGAGGGCGGGGCAATGGGCGCGGTCGGAGCCCTGGTGATGGCCGTGTCGCGCGGACGCTTTTCGTGGTCGCTGCTGCGCCAGGCCATGGACACGACCACCAAGCTCTCCTGCTTCGTGGTGTTCATCCTGGTCGGATCCACCGTGTTCAGCCTCAGCTTCCGCGGCATCAACGGCGACATCTGGGTGGAACACCTGCTGCGCGGCCTGCCGGGCGGGGAGTGGGGCTTCCTGATCGTGGTCAGTCTCCTGACTTTCTTCCTGGCCTTCTTCCTGGACTTTTTCGAACTTGCTTTCATCATCGTGCCCCTGATCGGCCCGGTGGCCGACAAGATGGGCATAGACCTGATCTGGTTCGGCGTCCTGCTGGCGGTGAACATGCAGACGTCCTTCATGCATCCTCCTTTCGGATTCGCCTTGTTCTATCTGCGCTCCGTCGCGCCCAAAGACGACTACCACGACAGGGTCACCGGCAAGCTCATTCCGCGCGTCAGCACGGGGGACATCTATTGGGGGTCGGTGCCGTTCATCTGCATACAGCTCATCATGGTTGCCGCAGTCATGGTGTTTCCCTCGATGGTCACGCACTATAAGGACGACATCCAGATGGTGGATCCTTCGACCGTCGATTTCGGCACCGAAAACGTATATGGTTCCGACAGCTACGGCGGCGCCGACGACGCGGGTTCGGGCTTCAGGTAGGCTGGCATGAACAACGAGAGCATCCCCGCCCGCACGCGCGTCAAGATCTGCGGGCTGACCCGGGCCGAAGACATCGACAGCGCGGTCCAGGCCGGCGCCGATGCCATTGGCATGGTGTTCTATCCCGGCAGCCGGCGGGCAGTAACCATGGCCCAGGCGCGCCGGCTGCGCGCCGCCGTGCCGCCTTTTGTCAGTGTCGTGACTTTATTCGTCAATGCGGCGCCGCAGATGGTGAACGAGATCATCGACCAGGTGCATCCGGATCTCCTGCAGTTTCACGGCGACGAAACCGTCGAGTTCTGCGATCAGTTCAACCATCCCTATCTGCGCGCTTTCCGTGTCGGCGGTCCCGGCATGGACAGCGCGGAATGCGTGGGGAACGCATGCCGCGGCTATATGAACGCGCGCGCCTGGCTGTTCGACAGCTATAGCGCCGGCTATGGCGGCAGCGGCAAAGGCTTCGACACCGGCTTGCTCGACGCGGTCGTCGGGGCGGGAGAGCGGCGTCCGCTGGTGCTCGCGGGCGGCTTGAGCGCCGAAACCGTTGCCGAGCGCATACGCCGCTTCCGCCCCTACGCTGTCGACGTGAGCAGCGGGGTGGAAATCGAGCCGGGCATCAAGTCCGCTGAAAAGATCCAGGCCTTCATCAAGGCTGTGCAAAACGCCTGAATGCCGGCCTGAAGCATGGCGGTTGGCCATCCAATTCCGGGTGTGGCAAAATGCTTGAAGCTTATAATAATCGCGGCATCGTACGCCGTGCTGGGAGAGCCGTATGACGACCCGTGAAGAATGCCTGGAACTGGACAGAAACGATGCGCTGGCAGGTTTGCGCGACGACTTCTCGCTGCCTCCGGGCGTGATCTATCTCGATGGCAATTCACTGGGCGCCCGCCCGCGGGCCGCCTTGCAACGGGCGCGCGAAGTGGTGGAGCAGGAGTGGGGCACCGACCTCATCCGGAGCTGGAACAAAGCCGGGTGGTTTGAATTGCCCCTAGTATTGGGCGACAAGCTTGCTCCGCTGATCGGCGCGGGCCCCGGCGAAGTGGCGGTCACCGACACGACCTCGATCAATCTGTTCAAGGTATTGGCGGCGGCCATCCATCTGCAGGCGTCGAACCCCGAGCGCGCCGGCCGCAGGGTCATCGTCACCGAACGCGCCAACTTTCCCACCGACGTCTACATTGCTCAGGGCCTGGCGCAATGGCTGGGCCAGGGATACGCGCTGCGCCTGGTGGATCGGCCCGAGGACCTGGAAGCCGCCATCGATGCGGACGTGGCGGTCGTGATGCTGACCCATGTGAACTACCGTACGGGCCGCCTGCTCGATATGTCGGCGCTGACGCGGCACGCGCATGCGCAAGGCGCGTTGACGGTCTGGGACCTGGCGCATTCCGCCGGCGCCGTGCCGGTGGACCTCAATGCGAGTTCGGCCGACTTCGCCGTAGGGTGCACATACAAATATCTGAACGGCGGCCCCGGGGCGCCCGCTTTCTTATGGGTGGCGCCACGCCATCTCGATGGTTTCCAGCACCCGCTGACCGGCTGGTGGGGGCATGCGAACCCTTTCGCCATGCAGCCCGAATTCATCCCATGCACGACGATACGCTCGGGCTTGTGCGGCACGCAGCCTACGGTATCGCTGTCGCTCGTTGAATGCGGACTGGACGTCTTCGCCAAGACGGACATGGCGGCCTTGCGCAGGAAGTCTCTGGCGCTCACCGATTTGTTCATCGAGCTGGTCGAACAGCGATGCGCCGCCCATCCGCTCGAACTCGTGACCCCACGCGAACATGCAGTGCGCGGCAGCCAGGTCAGCTTCACGCATCCCCATGGCTATGCCGTGGTGCAAGCGCTGATCGACAAAGGCGTGATCGGCGACTACCGAGAGCCACAAATCATGCGTTTCGGATTCACGCCTCTCTATATCCGCTTTGTCGATGTCTACGACGCCGTGGAGATCCTGGCGCGCATCCTGGACCAGCGTGATTACGACCTGGAGCGGGCGCGGGACGCTGTGACCTGATCGAGGGGTCTGACCCTGCCGGGTCCGACCCCGGCAAAAAGGATCGGGGTCAGACCCCGTACGGGGTCTGACCCCATGGCCTTACTCGAACAGAGGCAGGTTTGCCATGTTGACCTTCCCGAAACCTTTGGCGAAATTTGCGGCACCGACCACGAACTCCTCTTCATCGTTGCGATTCGGCTCGATGCCGATGCTCCTGTAGTTTTGACGGATCCGCTCGCGGGCCTCTGCGGTCAGAACCGGGACTTGGTCGCGTGGCTTTCCGATGTCGCGCACCAGGCCGCCATTGCCGCCTACGCACCATTGGTTGTACTTCAGATGGGCCCATGGATGGCCACCTTTCAACAGTAAAGGGGCTTGCAATTTGAAGAACGCGCTGTAGGCCGGTTCCAGCTGCCAATAGAGAGAATAGGCTTCCTGTAAGTCATTCCGAGCGATAGCTCGCAGATAATCGGCAACATATGGTTTCTCCGGAGACTGTGCGCACTCGGCATTCCATTGGCCGCTCCATTGCACGGTGCATGCTTTCGACAGCAATGGCATCATATCGAGGTGCACCGGTCCTACCAGTATCTTGTCACCCAGGCGTTCGGCACATTCCATTGCGCGTACCAGATTGATCGCTTGAGTGAGCTTGACGGCTACGACAGAGGGAAGCCGCGCCAATTGCTCGAAGGCTTCCAGTGCGATGCCACTGGGGTGAAGATGCCGCAGCCTTGGGTTGTTTTGGGCATATAGGACGATCGGTAGGCGCGTGGAGTCGATGAGCTCTTTATACCAGGCGAATACCTGCTCTTCCGATTCAGGGGTCAGGTAGCGCGGCACCAGGACGGCATGGCTGCAACCGGCCTTCTCGGCCTGAGCCAGCAGTTCTCGATTGGCTTCCTGGGTCGCTTCGCCCACATATGCGCCGACCAGTATCTTGCCTTTGCCCTCGTCGCATGCGAGCTCCAGCACGCGCTGATATTCCTCAGGTTCGCATAAGGGAGCAACTGCGCTGGTGGAAAAAAAGCCATGCCGAATCGACTGCCGCACGTCGTGCCGTATGCCATCTTCGTCGAGTTCGCGCATGTTCGGTTTATATGATGGCAACAGCAGATTATCGATACCTTTGTAGTGCTCTTTTGCCCATTGCTTTTGTTCCGACTCTCTCATTTGGTTCCTGTCTATCGTTTAGTTGGATTGAACTTGGTATTCATGAGCTCACAGCTTGGTACCACGGTCGACGATGGCCTGCCATCTCTTGGTTTCCTCCTGGACCACTGCTTGCAGTTCGTCGCCGGTCGATGACACTGGTACGAAACCATTGGTCTCCATCGACTGCATGAAGTCTGGGCTTGCCATTATTTTTTTGATGGCGCGTTCATAGCGTGCCGCCAGATCGGGCGCGAGGCCTTCGGGTCCGAACAAGCCGCCCCAGCCTGCCACATCGAAATCCGGAAAAGTCTCGGATATGGCCGGGACTTCGGGTAACTGCCTAGAGCGTTCTTTATCGGCTGTCGCGATGATTTTGACTTTGCCGGCACGATACATTTCGAGAGCGGCAGCCTGTGCGGAGACTGCCAGATTGATATGGCCGCCTACCAGATCCGTCATGATCTGGCCGCTGCCCTTATAGGGAACATGTACCATATCGATGCTGGCTTTCTCCTTGATCAGCTCGCCCACCAACTGGTGGGGGGTTCCCACGCCTGGGGTGCCAAAAGCTAGACTGCCTGGTTTTTTCTTGGCGTAGTCGATCAAGGCTGGCAGTGAATCGGCCGGAAAGTCCTTGTTTACCGCGAGTACTAATGTGTTGCGATAAAGCATGGAAATCGGTGTGAAGCTGCTTACGGGATCATAAGCAAGATTGGGAATGGTGAATTTGCTTGAACCATGACTGGCCGAGTTGCCAAGAATGAGGGTAGTGCCGTCTGGTTTTTCCCGGCTGCCCAGAGCTGAACCTATGCTCCCGCTTGCTCCGGCACGGTTCTCTACATATACGTTTGTATGCAGTTCTTCACCAAGTTTCTGTGCGACCAGGCGGCCGGCGATATCGCCTCCCGACCCGGGAGGCCATGGTATGATGATCCGGATGCTCGAGGGCACCGAAACTGCCGCCTTAACCACACCGGAAAATGCTGTCGCTGCAAAAAAAATCAAGGTTGTGCGTCTAGACTGGTTCATGTTGGCTCCTGGTCTCCTGTTCCATATGGTTTTTTTAGTATCGTAAAAGACCAGAGTTCGCCAGTGAAACGACAATATCTTGTTAACCAACAATAGAGTGTTGTTAATGGTCCGCCAGCTATGAACCTGACCATGCGTCAACTGCGTGCGTTTCTGGCAGTAGCCGAACAGGGGAATTTCACCCGCGCCGCTCAAAAGCTTCACGTCACCCAGGCAGGGCTCAGCGCCATGATTCGCGAATTGGAATCGCAAGTGGGCGCGCAGTTATTCGTTCGCACCACGCGAAGGGTCGACATCACCGAGGCAGGCGTCAGCTTGCTGCCCTATGCCACAACTGCTTTGCATAATCTTGATGAGGCCGAACGACACCTAGGCTTTCTGATTGATCAAGGGCAGCGCCGGCTGCGTATAGGCCTCACGCCGCTAGTCGCGTCCACCGTGTTGCCCGCGCTCTGTCGACGGTTCATGCAGGCTCAGCCCCAAATCACTTTGGAAATCGTCGATGCCGATCGTGAAGTATTGCAGCCGATGGTGGAAAGCGGAGATCTGGATGCGGCCTACGGCTTGTTCTTCGATTCCAAATTCGGTCTGGTTCGTAGCAGAGTCTTTAGGGGCGGGTTGGCTTTAATATCACCCAAGGCTGAATCAGACGCTGTGCGTGGTGAGTCGGTTTCATCGGTTGGGCCTCAAGAGCAAGTATGTGCAATGCCGTTGCTGACATTGCGACGCGGCAGCCTGATGGAGCGGTTCATTGACGATTTTCTTGCCACAGCTCAATACTCTGTGGTTGAGCGCCGTGAAGTCAGGCATCTTGCGACGCTAATCGCATTGGTGGATGCGGGGATGGGATGGGCGGCCATCCCCACCATCGGTTTGCTGGAGTGCCGTCGCTTTTCCAACATACAGAAGCTTCCCTTGGCTACGGCGTCACCCAATCTAGATTTTTATTGCGTGACCAAAGCCGGTCGCGCCACGCCGGCGGCTGTCGATATTTTTTCCAGCATGATTGAGAAGGAATGTGGCGGACTCGCAGGGGGTGGGGCCCTGCAGGGTCTCACCCGGGCAAAAAGGCATTAGAAAGGATTGGGGTCCGACCCGGCAAAAAGGATCGGGGTCAGACCCCGTACGGGGTCTGACCCCACGGTCTTACTCCGGCGCATCAAGCCAATGCAGGCTGAACATGCGGTCGGGGTCCGTCCAGACGGTGGCGGGTACGAAGCCCGCCTCGGAGGCCAGCGTGCGCAGGCCGCCGATGGTGAATTTGTACGAATTTTCCGTATGCAGGGTCTCGCCCTGCGACATCCTGAAGCAGCGGCCGTCCAAGTGAATTTCCTGGGGCTTGCGGCACATCAGGTGCATTTCGATACGGTGTTCAGGCGCGTTGTAGAACGCGCAGTGAGCGAAAGCGTCCAGATCGAAATCGGCGCCGAGTTCACGATTGGCGCGAGTGAGCACGTTCAGGTTGAACGCGGCCGTCACGCCTTGGCTGTCGTTGTAAGCGGCATGCAGGATTGCCGGGTCCTTGATCAAGTCCACACCCAGCAAAAGAGCGCCGCCATGCAGCTGCGTTCGCAGCATGCGCAGAAACCGCAAGGCTTCCCTGGGATGCATGTTGCCCAGCGTGGAACCGGGAAAGAAACCAATGCGTTTCTTCACATTCGTCGGCTTCTCGGGCAGCGCCAAGTGGCCGGTATAGTCGCCAATAAGTGGAGCGATCGAGATCTCCGGGTAGGCCTCCTGAAGCATCCTGGCGCTGGCGGCCAGATGTTCTCCTGAAATATCGATGGGCAGATAGTGCGCGGGGCCGTCCAGCGCGTCCAGGATGGGCCTGATCTTGTGCAGTGATCCGGCTCCGTATTCGACGATCTCGGCATGGCTGCCGATGTGCCGGGCGATGTCGGAAGCGCAGGCCCGCAACACCCACATTTCACAGCGCGTTGGATAATACTCCGGCTGTTCGCATATGCGATCGAACAGTCTGGACCCTTCCTCGTCATAAAAATATTTCGGAGACAAGGCGTGCGGCATATCGGCAAGCGCGTGAATCATGTCGCTCAGAAAGGGCTCGGGCATGATGGTTTCCGCGACAAACGGAATATCGGTGAGTGTGCTGCATCCAAATTCTTGTTTCAGCATGTGAGGTCCCTGGCGAGCCGCAATCCGGAGAACTGCCAACGCGCTCCGGGCGGAAAAAAGTTTCTGTATGTCGGGCGGGTATGGCCCGACGGCGTTGCGTGGCTGCCGCCGCGCAGGACGAGCTGTCCCACCATGAATTTGCCGTTGTATTCGCTGGGCGCGCCCGCCATCGGCCGGAAGCCCGGATACGGGTCGTAGGACGATCGCGTCCATTGCCAGGCGTGTCCAGCTACCTGCGTCAGGCGAACGTCATGGGCGGCCGCTTCCCATTCGAACTCCGTGGGCAGCCTGGCACCGGCCCATTCCGCATAGGCGGCCGCTTCGTAGAAAGACAGCTGCATGACCGGCTCTGCGCCATCCAAAGGTTCAACGCCACGCAGGCCGAATACTTTCCAGCCCGAAGGGCCGTCCGGGATCCAGTAGGCTGGATGCTTCCACTCATGGGCTTGAACGGCAGCCCAGCCTTCAGAAAGCCATAGCTCGGGCTTCCGGTATCCGCCATCATCGATGAACGCCGCGAATTCGGCGCAACTCACCAGCCGGGTGCCGAGCTGGTAGGAGGGCAAAAGGACGTCGTGCTGGGGCGTTTCATTGTCATAGCAAAAAGGGGCGCCGGCTTGATCAGAGGCAGGGCATCCGACCGAAACGCGCCCGCCGGTGAAGTCCGCCCACTCGGAACGCTCGTTGACGACCGCGGGCCGAGGAGGGGCGCGTCCTTCCGGGCCGGGGTAGGGATACTGAGCGTCATAAGCGGGCTTCAGCGGATTGCACCAGAAGGCATGGAGGATGTCGGTGAGAATCAGCTCCTGGTGCTGCTGTTCATGGTTGATGCCCAGTTGCATCAGGCGCTGGATTTCCTCCCACTGCTCTTCGGTGCATTCATCCATCAGCCGATGCATCGATGCGTCGATGTGGCGGCGGTAAAGATGGACGTCTTCCAGGCTGGGCCGCGAGATCAGTCCTCGCGACGGCCGGGCAAGGCGCGGGCCGAGGGCTTCGTAGTATGAATTGAACAGGAAAAGATACTGCTCGTCGAAGGGTCGGTAGTGCGGAAGGAAAGGGATCAGCAGCAGCGCTTCGAAAAACCAGCTCGTATGCGCCAGATGCCATTTGCAGGGGCTCGCCTCGGTCATGGATTGCAGGCACTGGTCTTCCGCGGAAAGCGGGGCGGCCAGCGCGAGCGAGTGCGAACGCACAGCGTGGTAGGCTTCATGGGCGTGGACCCGCGCCAAGGAGTGAGTGGTTAGGGCATCGTGTTGTAATGAATTCATGAGGTCTTGCCATGGGGGTCACGGTTCGTGGTCCCTCAGCAATATTCATTCCCGCTCTCGCCAAATCATGGTGCAAGGGGCAGTGCTTAGCATACGGTGAAAATGCCGCAGGCAAATAAAAAACCCGCATGCCCAATAGGCATGCGGGTTTCAGGTGTCTGGTAGGCAGTACTGGATTCGAACCAGCGACCTCTACGATGTCAACGTAGCGCTCTAACCAACTGAGCTAACCGCCTAAGAAGAACAGCATTCTAAACCAGATTTTTTATTCCTGTCAAATTGAAGGAAGGGTCCAGGGTGATGCCTCAAGACGGCATTGGTGGCATGGCGCGCAAAAGAGCATTTTTGCAACGAATTGGCACAAAAATCGGCCCATGCGGTGGTATTCGAAGGCCGGCGGGTTCAGCGGAAGGGGGCTGGTGTTACACTGGTGTTTTGATATTTGCACGCTTGCCCATACAGCATGAAAACAACGCGAACTACGACCTGGCATTTTTAGCTGTCGCCGCGTTTTGTTTACCCGCTTGCTAGCAATAAACGATACACCCAAAACGCGGCGAGTGCCGCGTTTTTGCATTTTCAGGACGACTTATGGTTCAAATCACCTTGCCCGACGGCTCGCAACGCGAGTTTCCGGGTCCCGTCTCGGTCAGCGATGTTGCGCACTCCATTGGCGCCGGCCTGGGCCGCTCCGCGCTCGCGGGCCGCGTGACTGCCGATGGACAGGAGCCGCGACTGGTCGATACCAGCTTTGTGCTCGAAAAAGACGCGCAGCTCGCCATCATCACCGCCAAGGATCCCGAAGGGCTCGACCTGATTCGCCATTCGACCGCTCACTTGCTGGCTTATGCCGTCAAGTTGCTCTTCCCGGATGCGCAGGTCACCATTGGACCGGTCATCGACAATGGTTTCTACTACGATTTTTCCTACAAGCGTCCCTTTACGCCCGAAGACCTGGAGGCCATTGAAAAGAAAATGGCTGAGCTGGCCAAGAAAGACGAAGTGGTGACGCGCGAAGAGTGGCTGCGCGATGACGCCGTGGCGTTTTTCAAAAGCATAGGCGAACACTACAAGGCCGAGATCATCGCGTCGATTCCAAGCAATGAGCCCATCAGCCTGTACCGCGAAGGCGAGTTCATCGACTTGTGCCGGGGTCCGCACGTACCCTCGACGGGCAAGCTGAAGGTGTTCAAGCTCATGAAGGTGGCGGGCGCCTACTGGCGGGGCGACAGCAACAACGAAATGCTGCAGCGCATATATGGCACTGCGTGGGCCACCAAGGAAGAGCAAGCAAACTATCTCACGATGCTTGAAGAGGCCGAGCGCCGCGATCATCGCAAGCTGGGTCGCGAACTCGATCTCTTCCACTTTCAGGAAGAGGCGCCAGGCCTCATTTTCTGGCATCCCAAAGGCTGGATCCTGTGGCAGGAAGTCGAGCAATACATGCGCACCGTCTATCGGGACAATGGCTATCAAGAAGTGAAGGCGCCGCAGATCCTGGACCTTTCCTTGTGGAAGAAAACGGGGCACTGGGACAACTACGCCGAGAACATGTTCACGACCGAGTCCGAAAACCGGGTATATGGACTCAAGCCCATGAACTGTCCCGGGCACGTGCAGATCTTCAACGCCGGCCTGCATTCATATCGCGAGCTGCCCATACGCTATGGCGAGTTCGGCCAATGCCACCGCAACGAACCATCCGGTTCGCTGCACGGCATGATGCGGGTGCGGGGCTTCACGCAGGACGACGGCCATATTTTCTGCACGGAAGACCAGTTGCAGGACGAATGCGCGAACTTCACGGCGTTGCTCAAGAAGGTCTATGCCGACTTCGGCTTCACCGAGATCCTGTACAAGGTGGCGACGCGCCCCGAGAAGCGCATCGGTTCGGACGAGGTCTGGGACAAGGCCGAAAAGGCGCTGATGGACAGCCTGGATCGTACGCATTGCGAGTACGAGGTATCGCCGGGCGAGGGCGCCTTCTACGGGCCCAAGATCGAATACACGCTCAAGGACGCCATCGGCCGCCACTGGCAATGCGGCACCATACAAGTGGATTTCTCCATGCCGCAGCGCCTGGGCGCCGAGTACGTCGACGCATCGGATCAGCGCAAGACGCCGGTGATGCTGCATCGCGCCATACTGGGTTCGCTGGAGCGCTTCATCGGCATGTTGATCGAGAATCACGCCGGCGCGATGCCCGCATGGCTGTCCCCAGAGCATGCAGTGGTATGCTGCATTTCCGAAGCGTCCGCCGATTATGCGTCGGAAGTCGCCCTTAGCCTGAAAAAACAAGGGTTTAGAGTAAGTTCGGATTTGCGCGGTGAAAAAATCACCCGTAAAATTCGTGAACACAGCATGCAGAAGGTGCCGTATATTCTGGTCGTCGGCGAAAAAGAACGCGAAGGCGGCAAGGTGGCGGTGCGTGGCCGAGGCGGCGTAGATCTAGGGGTCATGTCCCAGGAAGACTTCGCACAACGCCTCAAAACGGAAATCGCCACTCGCCAAGACGGCACGCAAGCCTGATTTTTTATAACTTTTAGGAGTCTTAGACATCGCAACCGATAAAGCACATCGCATCAATGGTGAAATTCGTGTTCCCGAGGTGCGTCTCATAGGAGTGGATGGAGAGCAATTGGGGGTATTGAAGACCTCCGAGGCACTTCACCTGTCGGAACAGCACGAAGTCGATCTGGTCGAAATTGCGCCCAATGCGTCGCCGCCAGTCTGCCGGCTGATGGATTACGGCAAATTCAAATACCAAGAACAAAAGCGCCAGCAGGAAGCCCGCGCCAAGCAGAAAATCATCCAGGTCAAGGAAGTCAAGTTCCGTCCGGGAACCGACGAAGGCGACTATCAGGTCAAGCTGCGCAATCTGCGCCGCTTCATCGAGGAAGGCGACAAGGCAAAGGTCACCCTGCGTTTCCGCGGCCGCGAAATGGCCCACCAGGAATTAGGCATGCGAGTGCTTGAGCGCGTTCGCGATGATCTGGCCGAACTCTGCCAGGTGGAAGCCATGCCCAAGCTGGAAGGCAGGCAGATGGTCATGGTGCTGGCTCCGCGCAAGAAGGCCACGCCTGGCAAAGCCGGCGAAGCCGCTTCCTGATCCTGAATCTCCAATATGTCCCGCGCCGGCCCGTGTACGGCGCGGGAATGCACGCAGGTGTCGCTCATGCATGTATTGTTCGTTATTGATCCTCTTCCGTCACTCAAGGCCTACAAGGATACGTCGGTCGCCATGATGCGTGCGCTGGTGGCGCGCGGCCACGCCATCAGCGTGGCCTATCAGGGCGGGCTGTATATCGACGAGGGCGTGGTCATGGCCGAGGCCATGGGCATCGACCTCGTGCCGGGCGCGGATCTGCACGAGCATTCATGGTGGCAGGCCCGCGGCAGCGTGCAGGAAGCCCGGCTATCCGAGTTCGATGCGGTCTTGATGCGCAAGGACCCACCCTTCGATATGGAATACGTGTACGCCAGCCACCTGCTTGAATATGCGCAGGCGCAGGGCGCGCGCGTATTCAATTCGGGCGCCGCGCTGCGCAATCATCCCGAGAAGCTGGCAATCACCGAGTTTTCGTCGTTCACGGCGCCCACGCTGGTTACGCGCAACGTCGTCCGCTTGCGCGCTTTTCATGCCAAGCACCGCGATGTCGTCGTGAAGCCGCTGGACGGCATGGGCGGCACGGGCATTTTCCGCCTGCAGCCCGACGAGCACAATCTCAGCTCCATCCTGGAAATGCTGACGGATTTCGGCACGCGCACGATCATGGCGCAGCGCTATATTCCGGAAATCGTCAATGGCGACAAGCGCATATTGTTGATCGCGGGGCAACCGGTGCCGTATGTGCTGGCCCGTATTCCGCTGGCCGGCGAGACCCGGGGCAATCTGGCGGCGGGCGGCCGGGGCGTCGCCCGCGAACTGACGGCCCGTGATCGCGAAATCGCGGAAACCATCGGCCCGCAGCTGGTCGAGCGCGGGTTGTTGCTGGTCGGACTGGACGTCATTGGCGATTATGTCACCGAGATCAACGTCACCAGCCCGACCTGCTTTGTCGAGATTACCGAGCAGACCGGTTACGATGTGGCGGACCATTTCGCAGCAGCGCTCGAGCACGCGGTAGGCATCTGAGATGGCACGCATCGCGCTCGTCATGCATGAGCCGCTGGGTGCCGCATTCAAGGCCTGCGCCCAGCACGTGCTTGGCCAGAAGCCGGAATTGACCGTATTCGACGTTTCGCCCGATGCCGATCCGGACGAGCTTTCCGTGCGACTGGCACGCATCCTGCTTGATCACGCGGCCGAGCCTACGCTCATTTTGTGCGATATATTTGGTGCGACGCCTTTCAACATCGCCAAGCGCGCGCTTAAACTGGCAACGGAACGCGGCATGGTCGCGCATCTCATTACGGGAACCAACCTGTGCATGGTGCTCAAGGCCCTGACCGAACAGCAGGAAAATCCCGATCAGCTCAGCGAAACCGTGCGCCTTGGCGCGCTGCGCGGCATCGTCAACGCAGACCAGTTCAACTGAATTCAAAACAACAAGAGTCCTATGGCAACCGTCGACATCGTCATCAGCAACAAATTGGGTCTTCATGCCCGCGCCGCCGCCAAGCTCACGCAGCTGGCCAGCCGGTTCAGCAGCGAGATCTACATAGCCCGCGGAGCGCAACGGGTCAATGCGAAGAGCATCATGGGCGTCATGATGCTGGCGGCCGGCCTGGGCGTGACCGTCAAGGTCGATGCCACCGGAGACGACGCGGAACAAGCCGTCCAGGACATCCAGGCCTTGTTCGCCAACAAGTTCGGCGAGCAGGAATAGCCGCCACGCAGCACAACGTTCCGCCATGACCGTCAACATCCCACACAGGCAGCCTGACTTCTGCGCCATGCTGTGCATGCATGGACAGGGTGTCGTCAAGGGCTACGCCATCGGCAAGGCCGCGGTCATGAGCGCGGCGGCGCTCGAAGTCGCGCACTATCGCATCGCGCCCGACGACGCCGGGGCGGAATGCGACCGTCTGAAGAACGCGATCATTATTGCGCGCGACGAACTGCAGCACATGGCGGCCACACTGCCTGACGATGCTCCCCGCGAGCTGGGTCCTTTGCTTACCGTGCACAGCCTGCTGCTGGACGATCCCATGCTGTTCCAGCAGACGTGCGAGCTCATTAACGAGCGCTTGTACAACGCGGAATGGGCCTTGACGAGTCAGGGCCAGTTCCTGGCGGAGCAGTTTTCCCTGATGGAGGACGAGTATCTGCGCGAGCGCGCGGCGGACATCCGGCAGGTCATAGAGCGGGTGCTGCGGGTGCTGTCGGGATCGACGGCGCTGCTGAGCAACCTGGACGTCGACGCATTCAACGATCCTTTCATCGTCGTGGCGCGCGACATTTCCCCCGCCGACATGCTGCGTCTGCGCGGCGGACGCTTCGGCGGCTTCCTGACCGATCTGGGCGGGCCGACCTCCCATACAGCCATCGTCGCGCGCAGCATGAATGTGCCGGCAGTCGTGGGCCTGGGCCATTTCCGCGCCCTGATACGAGACGGCGATACCTTGATCGTGGATGGATTTTCTGGTGCGGTCCTGGTCAATCCCTCCGAGCAGGTTCTTGCGGAATACCGGCAACGGCAAGCCGACTATGCCGCTGAAAGGGCCGAGCTGGCCCTGCTGCGCGATGCGCCGGCAATGACTCTGGACGGCATCGCCATCAAGCTCGAAGCCAATATCGAACTGCCCGAAGAGGCGATCGCCGCCGTCGAGGCGGGCGCTGATGGCATTGGGCTGTTCCGCAGCGAATTCCTTTTCATGGGCCGTGCCGATCTGCCCACGGAAGAAGAGCAATATCAAGCCTATGCGTCCGTGGTCAAGACCATGGGGGGGCGGCCGGTCACCATACGCACCTTGGATCTCGGTTCCGACAAGACGCTCGATGGCGACGTCACGGTGGCGACCAATCCGGCACTGGGCTTGAGGGCGATCCGCTACTGCCTGGCCAACCCCGAGATCTTCGCGACGCAGTTGCGCGCCTTGCTGCGTGCATCGCTGCATGGCCATGTGCGCATACTCATTCCGATGATTTCGCACATGCACGAAGTGCACGCCACCCGCCAGGCCATTGAATCCGCATGCCGCGACCTCGACGAACGGGGCGTTCCCTACGGACGCGACTATTCCCTGGGAGCCATGGTCGAGATACCGGCGATTGCCATCGCGATCGAACCCTTTGTCGAGTCGCTGGATTTCCTGTCCATTGGCACCAATGACCTGATCCAGTACACCCTGGCCATAGATCGCGGCGACACCGATGTCGCCGACTTGTATGACCCCATGCATCCTGCAGTGCTGCGCCTGCTAGCCCATACGATCAACGCGGGGGAAAGGGCCGGCAAGCCGGTGGCGGTGTGCGGGGAAATGGCGGGGGACGCCCGTGTCACGAAAATGCTGCTTGGCTTGGGCCTGACCGAATTCTCCATGCATCCGCAGCAATTGCTCGATGTCAAGAAGGAAGTCCGGCAGGCCCATACGAACGCCTTGCGGGTAAAAGTGGCTTCGGCGCTAAACCGGGCGGAACGCATCGATTTAGCGGCCTTGTCGTAATGATCAACGGTGGTAGGCGGTCTCGCCGTGCGAGTGGATGTCCAGCCCTTCGCGCTCGGCATCGGCGCTGACCCGCAGGCCCACGGTCTTGTCCGCAATGAAGTAGGCCAGCCAGGCGACGGCTGCGGACCACACGACGGTGACCAGCACGCCTTCGAATTGCAGCCATACCTGGCCGGGAATGGCCGCCATGCTGTCCAGGCCGGGCCCGCCCATGGCTTGGGCGTTGAATACCCCTGTCAATAGCGCGCCCACGATTCCGCCCACGCCATGGATGCCGAACACATCGAGCGAGTCGTCGGCATTGAGCGCACGCTTCAAGCCGTTCACTCCCCATACGCATGCCGCCGCGGTGATCACGCCGATGGCCAGCGCGCCTGCCGGCCCAACCAGCCCGGCGGCGGGCGTGATGCCGACCAGGCCGGCCACCGCGCCGGAGATGCCGCCCAGCAAGGACGGGTTACCCTTGTAGAGCCATTCGACGACGACCCAGGATAATATTCCGCCGGCGGTGGCGATCAGGGTATTGAAGAAGGCCAGGGCCGCCGTTTCGTTGGCGCTCAGCGCGGAGCCCGCGTTGAACCCGAACCAGCCCACCCAAAGCAGGGCCGCGCCGATCATGGCCATGGGCAGATTGTGGGGCTGCATGCCTTCGCGGCCATAGCCGATGCGCTTGCCGATGAAGTAGGCGCCCACCAAGGCGGCCACCCCGGAATTGATATGGACCACGGTGCCGCCCGCGAAGTCCAGAGCGCCGCGTTCGAGCAGCCAGCCCCCAGGCCCCCAGACCATATGGGCGATGGGCACATAGCATAAAGTCATCCAGATCGCGGTGAACACCAATACCGCGGCGTAGCGGGTGCGTTCGGCAAAGCCGCCCACGATCAGCGCGCAGGTAATGCCGGCGAAGGTTGCCTGGAAGGCCGCGAAGCTGAGTTCCGGAATGGTGCCCGACAAGGCGTACTCGCCCGTGGACAGGCGTTGCATGCCGTTGAAGAGCAAGCGTGAAAGGCCTCCTATGACGGCATTGCCTTCGGTGAAAGCGAGCGAATAGCCGTATACGAACCACAAGACGACGGCCAGCGCAAACACGGTGGTCACCTGGACCAGCACGGAGAGCACGTTTTTTGCGCGGACCAGGCCGCCGTAGAAAAGGGCCAGGCCAGGCATGACCATCAGCAATACCAGCAGGGTCGAGACGCTGACCCATGCCAAATCGGCTTTATCCATTATTTCACTCCTGTGAGCCGGCCTACGTGTCAGATTCTCGTGCCGGCGCGTTGATGGGTTATGGGTGGGGTCAGAGCGCGCTTTCGCCGGACTCGCCCGTCCGGATCCGGATGACCTGATCGATGGGCGTCACGAACACCTTGCCGTCGCCGATCTTTCCGGTGTGCGCGGCCGCGCACAGGCTTTCGATGGCCTGTTCGACATTGCCGTCGGCCACGGCCATTTCAAGACGCAGCTTGGGCAGAAAATCGACGGTGTATTCCGCGCCCCGATACAGCTCGGTGTGTCCCTTTTGGCGGCCGAAACCTTTGACTTCCGTGACCGTCATGCCCTGGATGCCGATTTCGGACAGCGCCTCCCGGACTTCATCCAGCTTGAACGGTTTTATGATGGCGGTGATGAGCTTCATTGCGTTTCCTCATTGGGGTTGACATGGGGACTTACGCAATATGCATGCCACTTTTCCTTTTGAGGGGTCAGACCCCGTACGGGGTCTGACCCCGGTATCTTTGCGAAGGGGTCAGACCCGTATGGAGGGCTGGCGCCGGTGTCGTGGTGAAAGGGGTCAGACCCCGTACGGGTTTTACCCCAACCCGGAGCGCCAATCTGGTGCAATGCCCGGGGCACGCACTAAATCAGGGCGGGGCAAAAGTGCACAGAAGTGTAACCAGACAAGAGGGTGGGGAGGGTTTTGTATCTTGCTGTGATTGCGCGATCAAAACGGCGCGTAGCCCAAAGGCGCGCCAGTCAAAGGTTTGCGGCATAAATGAGGAAAACGGAAGCGCCGGCCTGAAATCAGGATTTACATGGCTTCATGGGTGGCCGCGCACCGCCTCGCTAGAATTGTTACTAAGCCATTTGTAACGCGCACCTTGCTGCGCAACTCGCTGAACCGCTTGTCGCAACGGGACAGAACGCAATGGCACGCGACGTTGAAAGTGAGGAAAGCATGAAAAGGACTCATACACACTTAACTTTGATCGCGATGGCTGCATCCATGAGCTTGCTGGCGGCTTGCTCCAAGGGTGAAGACGCCGAGGCTCCCATGAACACAACGCCCCCGGTCGAAACGCCCGCGCCGGCGCCGGCGCCCGCACCGCCACCGGCAGCGCCGGCGCCAGCTCCGGCACCTGACTCCGGCACCACGCCGGCGCCGTCCGACATGCCGCCGCCTTCTTCGGGCATGGCGCCTTCGGACGGCCCGACCGCGGGCGAGCGCATGAAAGAATCCGCAAAACAGGCCGCCAGCACGGTGGCCGCGAAGGCCGGGGAGCTCAAGGACAGCGCGGCCCAGAAAGCGGGAGAGGTCGGCGATGCGATCAAGGAAGGGGCGGCCAAGGCCGATCAGGCCATCCAGGAATCAATCAGCAACGGCAACACCTACGCTTCCGGCAACGTGACGCGGGCGAACGAACAGCCCAAACCGTAAATCCGGCCTTGTCCGCCCGATATGCATCGGGCGGCTGTCCCTATGTTCGCCGCGGCGCTTGCGTATGGGGCGCGCAGCAGTTCGTACCGGTTTTTCATTACACTACAGTCTTGTGCGCTTATTGAATGAGGGAGATAGCCATGATCCATCGCACCGACTGGATAGAAGACTTTCAGAAGAATATTTCTGAACTCATCGCCAAGAGCCCGGCAGCCGACATCGAGCGCAATGTGAAAGCCATGATGGCGCAAACATTCTCTCGGCTGGAGCTGGTCACTCGGGAAGAGTTCGACGTGCAGGCGCAATTGCTCGAGCGCGCCCTGGCCCGCATTACCGCTCTCGAATCCCGTGTTCAGACGCTCGAAGGCAGGCCCGACACGCCTTTGCAGGCGGGGCCGGCCGCCACTGGCACCGAATAGGACCGGTCGCCGTAGCTTTACGCATGGACCGCAGCATCGCGAACGCGTATCGCGGGCTGTATGACGGTTCCATAATCATGCGTGGCGCCATATTCAATGGCGCATCGCATGAGGTCATCCATGTCCATTGCCATATTGGCCAGCCGGGCGCTGTACGGCATGCAGGCGCCGCCCGTGCGGGTCGAGGTGCACGTCGGTCCGGGCCTGCCCGCCTTCCATCTGGTTGGGTTGCCCAACGCGGGTGTACGTGAAAGCCGCGAGCGCGTTCGTTCCGCCATCATAAACAGCGGTTACGAATTTCCCCATGGCCGTATTACGGCGAATCTCGCCCCGGCCGATTTGCCCAAGGAGTCCGGGCGGTTCGATCTTCCCATTGCGCTGGGTGTGCTGCTGGCATCGGGTCAAATCCCGATGCGTGCCGGCTCCCCGGACTTGCGCAACCATGTATTCGCCGGCGAGCTGTCCCTGACAGGCGCCATCGTTCCGGTGAACGCCCCGATCGCCATCGCCCTGGAGGTCGCCCGTGGTTCGCCGAACACCGTGCTGGTCCTGCCGCAAGGCTGTGCGCAAATGGCGGCGCGGGTACCTGGATTGCAGGTGCTGGCGGTGTCGACGCTGGCCGAGCTTGCCGCCTACTTCAGCGGGGACGGCGAACTCGATCCCGTTCAGCCGACGCCGTGGTCGGACGAGTCCGAAGCGGAATTATGCCTGTCCGAGCTGCGCGGGCAACTGCAGGCCCGCCGGGCGCTGGAAGTCGCGGCGGCGGGCGGCCACAGCCTGCTGCTTTGCGGACCGCCGGGCACGGGCAAGAGCATGCTTGCGCATCGACTGCCCGGCGTGCTTCCCAGGCTGACCATGGAACATGCGCTCGAAGTGTGCGCACTTGCCAGCCTGACTGGCAACAAGGCGCCATTGAGCGACCATCCGCCATTCCGGGCTCCGCATCACTCCGCTTCGGGGCCTGCGCTGGTCGGCGGTGGCAGCCATCCCAGGCCGGGCGAGATCAGTCTGGCCCACCATGGTGTTTTGTTCCTGGATGAGCTGCCCGAATTCCAGCGCGGGGTTCTTGAAACCTTGCGCGAGCCGCTCGAAACGGGGCGAGTGGCCATTGCGCGGGCGGCACGTACGCTGGTCTTCCCGGCAGACTTCCAATTGGTGGCCGCGATGAATCCTTGTCCTTGCGGTTGGCTTGGGCATCTTCGCAAGCCATGTCGTTGCACACCGGACCAGGTCGCGGCCTATCGCGGCCGCTTGTCGGGGCCTCTGCTGGACCGCGTGGACTTGCAGATCAACCTGCCTGCCGCCACCGGCGACTGGATGGATTCGCCGCCGGGCGAAGCCTCGAGCTGCGTGCGCGCGCGCGTCCAGCGATGCCGTCAGCGCCAGCGTGCCCGGCAGGCTTGCGTCAATGCCAAGCTGGGCGTAGGTCAATTACAGACGCATTGCCGCCTGGATCAAGGCGCGGAACGCTTGCTGCGAGAAGGGATGCAGCGTTGGGACTGGTCGGCCAGGGTCGTGCACCGGGTCCTTCGGGTGGCACGGACCTTGGCCGACCTTGCGGAACAGGACCAGATTCTGGCCGTCCATGTGGGCGAGGCCATCCAGTATCGGCAACCCTGGGCTCCCTGATGAACGCCTCCTTGGATTGGGGTCAGACCCCGAACGGGGTCTGACCCCCGGAAGATGGCCCCCGTACGGGGTCTGACCCCATTCGGTCAAATGCACCGCGATGTGCCCCATCCGGGGCGAATGCATGCTCGACGCACCATCATGGATCGTCGAAGGCATGGCAGGACGGCTTGAAACTGGCATGGCCTTTGCGTTTGGAAACATACCCGTCGTTTCCGTTCACGCCCCTCAAGGAGAGTCTCCATGCTTCGATTCAGTGCCGTTTCCATGATTTTGCTGGGTTCCGGTTTGGCGCAGGCCCATGCGCAGCAAGCTGCCGCCCCTTCATCGCCTTCCGCCTTCAGCGTGAGCGCCAATCTGTCCGTCGCCAGCCAATACCGCTACCGCGGAATCATGCAGACCAACAACCGGCCGGCGATACAGGGCGGTTTCGACATCGAGCACGAAAGCGGATTCTATCTGGGCAACTGGAACTCCAGCATCAGCTGGCTCTCCGATTCTGATCCGGATGTGTCGTCGGCGGTCGAGATGGATTTCTACGGAGGCTACAAGTTCCCGCTCGGCGAGCAGTTCTCGGTGGATCTGGGCGCCATCCATTATCGCTACCCCGGAAGCTATCCGGACGGCTATACCAAGCCCCATACGACCGAGCTGTATCTGGGTTTGGGGTATGGGCCGGTGACCTTCAAATATTCCCATGCTGTCACCAATCTGTTTGGTGTCGCGGATTCTCGCAACAGCCAGTACTACGACCTGAGCGGCAGCTTCGAGACCGGGTTCTGGGGGCTGACGCTGGATGCCCACGTGGGCTATCAAAAAGTCCGGAACCTGGAAGACGGGTCTTATACGGACTGGTCCCTGGGCGTTACCAAGGATTGGGGGGCCGGCTTTTCAACCGGCATCGCCTACGTGGACACCAACGCCGACCGCGACCTCTACACAAACAGCAGGGGAAAATACATGGGCCGGTCCGCCGTGGTGTTGAACCTGTCCAAAGCGTTCTAACGAGTTGAGGGGTCAGACCCCGTACGGGGTCTGACCCCTGGCACGGATCCGGGGTCCGACCCCTCACCGCATTAGACAAAACTTTAAATTCCGTCGTATAATCAAGGGCTTTTCCTAGAAACGTTCACCGTTACTGGAAAGCTCATGGCCAGTAGGGTCTTGTTGCGGCAAGCATCGGGGTTTTGCTGGTTCAATCAATAAGTGGATTTTGGGTCGTGCAAGCGTTGCCAGCAGGTTTGGCGGCCACCCGGGTTCACCAATCACAGAGTTACATCATGCCTAAGATGAAAACCAAAAAAGGCGCCGCAAAGCGCTTTAAGGTTCGTGGTAGTGGTTCCATCAAGCGGGGCCAGGCGTTCAAGCGCCACATCCTCACCAAGAAAACAACCAAGAACAAGCGCCAACTGCGCGGTTCTGCCGCTGTGCACGATTCAGACGTCGCATCGGTCAAGGCAATGTTGCCTTTCGCTTGATTAACGGAGATCTACTATGCCACGCGTAAAACGCGGCGTTACCGCTCGCGCCCGCCACAAAAAAGTCATCAAAGCTGCCAAAGGCTATCGCGGCCGCCGCGGTAATGTCTTTCGCATCGCCAAACAGGCGGTCATGCGCGCAGGGCAATATGCCTACCGCGACCGCCGCAACAAGAAGCGCACCTTCCGCGCCTTGTGGATCACCCGTATCAACGCGGCATGCCGCGAACTGGGTATCACATACAGTGTGTTCATCGCAGGCACGAAGAAAGCCTCGATCGAACTGGATCGCAAAGTGTTGGCCGACATGGCCGTCAACGATAAGGCCGGCTTTGCAGCCGTAGTTGCGCAAGCCAAGTCCGCTTTGGCAGCCTGATCGATTTCGATTCTGTATTATTGTGAACGGGGCTCTGTCGGGCTCCGTTTGCATTTGGAAAAGCGATATATGACTTCTTCAGTGGATGACCTGATCGTTCAGGCAAAAGAACAGTTCGCCCAGGCGGGCGATGCGGCCGCCCTCGAAAACGCCAAGGCCCGCTTTCTTGGAAAGCAGGGCGCCCTGACGGCGATGATGAAAGGCCTGGCCCAGTTGGCGCCCGAACAAAAAAAGGCGGAAGGCGCCCGGATCAACCAACTGAAGCAGCAAGTCGAAAACCTGCTCAACGAGCGCCGCGCCGAGTTGGCGCAGGCCCAGCTCGATCGGCGCCTGGCGTCCGAAACCATCGACGTCACCTTGCCCGGACGCGGTCGCGGAATCGGCGGGATACACCCGGTCATCCAGACCTGGCAGCGTGTCGAGGCCATCTTCCGGTCCATCGGTTTCGACGTGGCCGACGGCCCCGAGATCGAAAACGACTGGACCAATTTCACTGCGTTGAACAACCCGGAGAACCATCCGGCGCGTTCCATGCAGGACACTTTCTACGTGGACATGCAAGACGCCCAGGGCCTGCCCCTGCTGCTGCGCACCCACACCAGCCCGATGCAGGTGCGCTATGCGCGCATGAATCAGCCGCCGATCAAGGTCATTGCTCCGGGGCGCACCTATCGCGTCGACAGCGATGCCACGCATTCGCCCATGTTCCACCAAGTCGAAGGGCTGTGGATCGCGGAAGACATTTCCTTCGCCGATCTCAAGGGCGTCTATACGGATTTCCTGCGCGAGTTCTTTGAAACGGACGATCTGTCGGTACGTTTCCGGCCGTCCTTCTTCCCCTTCACCGAGCCCTCGGCCGAGATCGACATGATGTTCACCTCGGGCCCCAACCAGGGGCGTTGGCTGGAAATTTCCGGTTCAGGCCAGGTGCATCCGCAAGTCGTGCGCAATTTCGGGCTGGATCCCGAACGCTATATCGGCTTTGCTTTCGGCTCCGGCCTTGAGCGACTGACCATGCTGCGCTACGGCGTGAACGACCTGCGCCAGTTTTTCGAAGGCGATCTGCGCTTCCTGCGCCAGTTCAACCGCTAGGGCCACTGCCGTCTAGCTTTTTGCGTTAACAGGCCTAGTCCTCCGACACCGAATCCGACGAGTAAATTATGCTATTTCCAGAATCGTGGCTGCGCGCTTTTGCCAATCCGGACCTCGATACCGATGCCCTCGCGCACCGTCTCACCATGGCGGGCCTGGAGGTCGAGGGCACGACGCCCGCGGCGCCTCCATTCAGCGGCGTCGTGGTGGCCCACATCAAAGAAATCGCCCCGCATCCCAATGCGGACAAGCTCAGGGTCTGCCAAGTGGACGACGGCTCGGGCGCCTTGCTGCAGATCGTATGCGGTGCGCCCAATGCGGCGGCCGGCATCAAGGTGCCGCTGGCGCGCGTGGGCGCGGAACTGCCCGGTGGAATGAAAATCGGCACGGCCAAGATGCGCGGCGTCGAATCGGCCGGCATGCTGTGTTCGGCGCGCGAATTGGGGCTGTCGCAGGATCATGCCGGCCTGCTGGTGCTTGGCGATGATGCTCCCGTTGGCGCCTCGCTTCGCGATGCGCTCGACCTGGACGACACGGTGTTCGAGCTCAAGCTGACGCCGAATCGCGCGGACTGCCTGTCCATCCTGGGCGTGGCGCGCGAAGTCTCCGCATTGACCGGGGCGCCGCTGTCTTTGCCGCGCTTCGATCCCGTTCCCGTCACCTTGCAGGATCGGCTGCCCGTCGATATCCAGGCGCCGGATTTGTGCGGGCGCTTTTGCGGCAGAATCATCCGCGGCGTGAATGCCAGAGCCCAGACGCCGGCATGGATGAAATCGCGCCTGGAGCGCGCGGGCCAGCGCTCTGTTTCCGCGCTGGTGGATATCTCCAACTACGTCATGCTCGAACTGGGACGTCCCACGCACGTATTCGACCTGCAGCGCATACAGGGCGGCCTGACGGTCCGCTGGGCGCGCGAAGGCGAGCGCCTGGAGCTCCTGAGCGGCCAGTTCGTCGACTTGGCGCCGGACGTCGGCGTCATCTGCGCGGGCGATGTCGTCGAGAGCATGGCGGGCATCATGGGCGGCGAGGCCACCGCCGTCACACTGGACACCACAGACGTATATCTGGAAGGCGCCTTCTGGTGGCCCGAAGCCATCATGGGAAGGGCGCGCCGGTACAAATTCAGCTCCGAAGCCAGCCATCGCTTCGAGCGCGGCGTCGATTTCGCGTCGATCACCGAGCACCTCGAACTCACGACCCGTCTGCTGATCGATATCTGCGGCGGCCAGGCCGGTCCGCTGGACGATCAGACCGTCAATCTTCCCACGCGCGAACCGGTCCGGATGCGTCTGGACCGTTGCCATCGCGTCCTGGGGGTTCCGGTTTCCAGGGATGAGGTCGAGCGTATCTTCACCAGCCTGGGCCTGCCATGCCGGATCGAAGACGGCGATGTGTTCGTCGTGACCCCGCCTTCGTACCGCTTCGATCTCTTCATCGAAGAAGATCTGATCGAAGAGGTCGCCCGCGTTTACGGCTTCGAGCGCATCCCCGACATTCCCCCTCGGGCACGCGCCAAGATGCGGATGCAGCCCGAAACCTTGCAGGGACCGCATGCGTTGCGCGCCCGCCTGGCCGGCCTCGACTATCAGGAAGTCATCAACTTTTCCTTTGTCGAGGAAGCCTGGGAGCGCGACTACGCCGGCAACACCGACCCCATCCGGCTGGTGAACCCCATCGCCAGCCAGTTGGCGGTCATGCGCTCCAGCCTGATCGGCGGGCTGGTGGCCAACATCGTCCATAACGCGAACCGCAAGCAAAGCCGTGTGCGGGTCTTCGAACTCGGCCGCGTGTTCACGCGCGACGCCGGCGTTGCCGATGGCGACCTGGCGGTGGCAGGTGTGAGCCAGCCGCAATATCTGGCCGCCGCCGCCTGGGGCCCTGCGGTCGACGAGCAGTGGGGCATCGCTGCCCGGCCCGTGGACTTCTTTGATGTCAAGCGCGACCTGGAAAGCCTGCTTGGCGTGCTCGCGCCCCGCTTGCGCTGCGTTCCCGCTTCTCATCCGGCGCTTCATCCGGGGCGGTCGGCGCGCCTGGAACTCGACGGGCGGCCCATGGGCTGGCTGGGCGAGCTGCATCCTCGCTGGGCCCAGCAGAACGACCTGCCGCACTCCCCGGTGGTATTCGAGGTCGATGTCGAGGCCATTTCGACCGTGCCCCTGCCCGTTCCAACCGAGGTCTCGCGGCAGCCGGTGGTCATCCGCGACCTGGCCGTATGGGCGCCCGATAGCGTCTCTTATCAGGATTTGTTCGGTACACTTACCCGTACGATTCAAACTAATGCTAATCTTGGTATCGTCAAAGACATTAGGCTGTTCGACGTCTGGCGTGACAAGTCCGCCCAAACCCCAGAGAAAAGCATGGCTTTCCGCTTCTGGCTCCAGGATCGCGAAGCCACGCTCGACGACGCCACCGTCGAACAGTGCATTTCATTGCTGCTTGAAGCGCTGGTGGGCGCCCACGGCGTACGCCTGCGCACTTGAGGAGCTCGATTGATTATGAATCCGGATCGTACCCTGACCAAAGCGGAGCTGGCTGAGCTCCTGTTCGACCGCGTAGGCCTGAACAAGCGCGAAGCCAAGGACATCGTCGATACCTTCTTCGAGGAAATTCGCGAATCGCTTGCCCGCGGCATCGAAGTCAAGCTGTCCGGCTTCGGAAATTTCCAGGTCCGCGACAAGCCTCCCCGTCCGGGACGCAATCCCAAGACAGGCGAAGTCATACCCATCGCAGCGCGCCGCGTCGTGACTTTCCATGCCAGCCAGAAGCTCAAGAGCGTGGTGGAAACGGCCGGAAGGGCACCCACAGACACTGAATGAGCAAAGGTCCGGGCGGCGGCGCCAGCAAGCCGGTCTCCGTTTTATTCGTAGTCTTTTGAACGGCATACAATCTGCACATGAGTACAAGCGAAACTTCCGTTACATTGCCTCCCATTCCTGCCAAGCGCTATTTCACCATCGGTGAAGTCAGCGAGCTATGCGGCGTCAAGCCCCATGTCTTACGCTACTGGGAGCAGGAGTTCACTCAGCTCAAACCGGTCAAGCGTCGAGGCAACCGCCGTTATTACCAGCATCATGAAGTGCTGCTCATCCGCCGTATCCGCGATCTGCTTTACGAACAGGGCTTCACCATCAGCGGAGCCCGGAATCGACTGGGCGACCTGAATGACGTGCCACGCGATCAGGATGCCGCCGTCCGCTTGAGCGCGTCCGAACTGCAAGGCTTGCGCAGCGATCTTGCGCAACTGCGCGACATGCTCGGCGAGGCTCTCGAACCGCAACCCTCCAAAGAAGCGGGGCAGGGCGGACTGCAGCTTTCCTGAGACACAAGCCCCCCATCCGCCGGCGATAAAGTCAACAATCGTCAAGGCCGGCGGAAACGCTTGGACAAACGGGCGCATGGTACCTAGAGTTGAAGGTATATGTGTCCTGTATACCGTACTCAAGCGTCCGGCGATTTGAGTGATCAATTGTTGCTGTCGTACGCCAAACAGCTCCTGGCATCCAGATTGTCCAATCCTCCCAAGCTGGAAGAGGTCGCCGCCGCGTTCGGCGTGACCAAGTATCGCCTGACGGAAGTCTTCAAGAGTTCACTCGGCCTGACGGTGGCCGGATTCCTGCGCGAAGAACGCATGCGGAAGGCTCAGCGTCTGCTGGTCCAGACCTCGCTGGGCCTGGAGTCCATCGCACGCGAGGTGGGCTTTTCCTGCGCGGCCAACTTCTCGAACGCCTTCCGGGAGTACGTGGGCGTCTGGCCCAGCGAATTCCGGGAAAACGCACCGATGGAGGCCCTGACGTCCATGCAAGGGGCGGTGCGCTGGACTTCATCCAAGTCCTGAACCACGGCCGGGGGCTAGAATCTCCCCATGCAAAACCATACCTTACGCAATCTTGCCCTGCAGGCCCTGCTGGCGGCCGATCCGCAATGCAAAGTCCAGGCCGTCGCCCGGCTGTCCGATAACGGGCCGATTGGCGAAGACGAGGTCCTGGCGTGCCGGAACGGCGTGCCGGGGCGCCCGGCCCGGCCGCAACTGGTGGAACCGCAGAAGGTCAAGACACGTTCCATGGGCAGCCCCGAGGGCAGGGCGGCCCTGATTCATTCACTCGCTCATATCGAGTTCAACGCGATCAACCTGGCCCTGGACATCCTCTGGCGTTTTCCGAGCATGCCCGCGCAGTTTTATCTCGATTGGGCCCGGGTCGCCCGCGAGGAGGCCCACCACTACAGCTTATTGAGTTCGCATCTGACCGACCTGGGCTATGCCTACGGCGACATGCCGGCGCATGACGGCCTGTGGGAAATGGCGGAGCGCACGCGCAACGACCTTCTTGCGCGATTGGCGCTCGTGCCTCGCACGCTGGAGGCGCGCGGCCTGGACGCGTCGCCCCTGGTGAGGAACAAGCTGGCCGGCGTCGGCGATCATGCCGGGGCGCGCATCATCGATATCATCCTCAGGGACGAAATCGGTCATGTATCCATCGGCAATCGCTGGTATCGTTATCTATGCGAGCAGCGCGGCCTGGATCCCCTGGCTGAATTCCAGCATCTGGCTGCCGCATATCGGGCGCCGCGCCTGCGCGGGCCGTTCAATCTCGAGGCGCGGCGCGCCGCGGGATTCACGGAGGACGAACTACAGGTGCTTCAACATGACACTCTCGGTATTTGACATCTTCAAGGTCGGCATCGGGCCGTCCAGTTCTCATACGGTCGGGCCGATGCGGGCCGCACGCAATTTCGTTCGCAATCTGCGCGACAGGAAGCTGCTCGACCGGACCGCGTCCCTGTCGATCGATCTATATGGCTCGCTCGCCGAAACGGGCAGAGGCCACGCCACGGATGTCGGCATCATGCTGGGGCTGATGGGCCACGCGCCCGATACTGTCGAGCCCTCCGGGATCGGCCCGCTCATTGCCGGTGTCCGCAGAACCGGCAGCCTGTCCGTCGCGGGCGTGCATCCCATCGCGTTCAATCCAGAGCGCGCCTTCTCGTACCGCATACGTCCTCTGTCCGAGCATCCGAACGGCATGCGGTTTCGCGCATTCGCCGACGACGGCGGCGAACTGAGCGCTGAACGCTACGTGTCGATCGGAGGGGGCTTCATCCGGGCGCTGGACACCATTGAAACCGACGAAAGCACGCCGCAGCACGATCCCATGCCTTACCCTTTCTCCACGGGCAAGGGGCTGCTGCAGCTTTGCGCAAGCAGCGGCTTGTCGATCGCGGACATCATGCGGGCGAACGAGGCCGTGCTCGCGCCTATCGAGCAGGTCCGGGAACGCCTGCTCATGATTGCGGGTGTCATGAATGCCTGCATAGACCGCGGCTGCGGACTGGACAACGATCAGGCCGATGCGCCATTGCCCGGCGGGCTGAAGGTTCGGCGGCGAGCACCGGCGCTGTTTCGAGAGCTGCAACGCAGGAATGACGACAACGACGGCCTGCGCGCCATGGAATGGGTAAACCTGTACGCCATGGCGGTCAACGAGGAAAATGCGGCGGGCGGCCGCGTCGTGACGGCGCCCACCAATGGCGCCGCCGGCCTCGTGCCTGCCGTCCTGCGCTACTACCAGACCTTCATTCCGGCCTGGAGCGACGACGGCGTGGTCGATTATCTGCTTACGGCGGCAGCCGTCGGTTTTCTGTACAAAGAGAATGCTTCGATATCCGGTGCGGAAGTCGGTTGCCAGGGCGAAGTCGGCGTGGCCTGTTCGATGGCGGCGGCAGGGCTCGCCGCCGTCCTGGGCGGCACGCCCTGGCAGGTCGAGAATGCCGCTGAGATCGGCATGGAGCATAATCTGGGACTGACCTGCGATCCCATCGGCGGACTGGTGCAGATTCCCTGTATCGAACGCAACGCGATGGGCGCGGTAAAGGCCATCAACGCCGCCCGCCTGGCGCTGCAAGGCGACGGCACGCACCACGTTTCCCTGGATGCCGTCATTGAAACCATGCGCCAGACCGGTGCGGACATGCGCAGCAAATACAAGGAAACCTCGCGGGGCGGGCTGGCCGTTAACGTGGTGGTGTGTTGACGGCCGCCGGCGCGGCGCCCAGCGCCACGACGCGGCCTATATAAAGAACAGGTCCGGACGGGTCGGCTGCCCGTGACCCGCCTTGTGGTTCCAGCGTCATTTCGAAAATTTGCCCCGCGCTCACGGAGCCCATCAATTCGGCGGGCACCGTGACCGGCCGGTTCGGATCGATGAGGCCAAGGGATCGAGGTTGAGGCATGCTTGCCGTGTGCGTCCAGAGCTGCACGGAGGCGTCGGGCGGCACGTCGGTATTGGCCTGAGGAACCATGTGGACGTTTTGCTGGTGATCGATCGTAACGACCCAGGCGGGGGTCGAGCTATGCCCTGGCGCCTGCAGTACGGCCGCCTGGGTCGGCGCAACTTCGAGTATGGTCACCGGCGGCGCGGAGGGCTTGGCCGGCGCCAGGCCGAGCGCCAGCGCAATGCCTGCAAAGACCACGGTGCTCAGGCGCCAGAACCAGATGTTGCCGTCTTTCTTCGTGCGTCCGGCATCGCCGGTGCGTTCCGGGATGTCCCGGGGCGGGCTCTGGGCCGGCGCCGAAGAGGATGCCGGCTTCGCGGCCATGGCAGCGGCCGTCGCGGCGGCAAGATCGGGCGCGGTCCGAGCGCTGCCCATGGAGGCTGCCGCCGCGGTGGCAATGGGCACGGTTGCCGTGACGGCCGCTGCGGACATCGCGGGCGCTTCCGGCGGCTGGACGGGAGCGGTGGCCGGCGCCGGCGCTTGCGAAACGGGAGCTGAGGGCGCCGCGTGGCGGGACGGCGCGCCGGCTACCCTGCGATACAGGGCGGACGGCGGCGGTGTGGTGTCGTGTCCAAGGCTTGTTTGTATGCGTTGCAAGACGAGGGGAGATGGATCCACCGGCGCCAGAAGGTCGGTAAGCGCCAAAAGGCTTTCTTCCCAGCCGAGCGCGGTCGCGACGGCGTCGTCGCTTTGCCCGAGCAGCGCATGCGCCTGCTGCGTTTCACGCGCATTCAGCAAGCCCAGCGTGTATTCGGCGAGCAGGATGTCGTTCTGAGGCGTGGTGTTGCTCATGCGTACTGACGCTCCCGCAACGAAGTCAGGCCGGCCTGCAGCGATTGCCTGATGCTGCTTGCCGGCGTGTTCAGGCGGGCTTGCATCTGCTCGTAGGTGCACCCATGAAAATAGGCAAGCATCATGGCGCGCCGTTGCGTGGCATCCAATGCGGCCAGCGCGCGTGAGAAGTCGTCGTCTGATTCGCGAAGCTGGTCGTCGCCGGGCAGTTGATCCATCCAGCCGGGCGAAGAATTGCGAACCGGGCCCGGCTGGCGCAGCCTGCCCAGGGCGCGGTAGCGGACGATGCTGTATATCCAGGCGCGCGCCGGCCCGGTGGCGGGATCGTAGCTGGCGGCGTTTTTCCAGATCAGCACGAAGGCGTCGCGAAGAAGGTCTTCGGCGCTGCTGCGTTCGCCCAGCATCTTGAGGGCGAGCGCGAGAATGCGCGGCGCCTCGTGTTGGTACAGATTGCGAAAAGCACTTTGATCGTTGCGCGCGCAGGCCTGAAGCGCTGCCGCGTAATCGAAGTCGGATACTGCCATGCCTGCTCCAGACTACACCCGGTGAAAGGCATATTGTATTAGCTGTTTCCTTGCGCGGAGCTGTCTTTGTGACAAGGTTGATCTTCCTGCCGCAAAGTACAATGCGGCATGAGACCAAGCTATCGCGGCACCGCACCTTCCAATCGCAACGACCTGAAGACCATCAAGTCTTTGCTGCCTTTCGTATGGCAGTTCAAATGGAGGGTGATCGCGGCGCTGACCTGTCTGGTCGCCGCCAAAGTGGCCAGTGTCATATTGCCGCTGTATCTGAAGCGTATCGTCGACGCGCTGAGCCTGCCCGGCACTTTGCTTATCCTGCCTATTGCCGCGCTATTGGGCTACGGCTTCGCCCGTCTGGCGACGAGTGTGTTCGGAGAATTGCGCGATGCGCTGTTTGCTCGGGTCACGCAGGGCTCGATCCGAAGAATCGCGGCGCAATTGTTCCAGCATCTGTTCGCATTGTCGCTGCGCTTTCATATGCAGCGACAGACTGGCGGCCTGAGCCGCGATATCGAGCGCGGCACCAAGGGAATCGGGTTTCTGCTCAACTTCATGGTCTTCAACATTTTGCCGACCTTGCTCGAAATCGGCATGGTGGCGGCTATTTTGCTGTGGCGCTACGACCTGCCCTTCGCCATCGTCACCCTTGGCACCATTGCGTGCTACGTTGCCTTCACCTTGCTGGTCACTGAACGGCGCATGGTGTATCGGCGCAGCATGAATGACCTGGACAGCAAGGCCAACAGCAAGGCGATCGACGCGCTCATCAACTACGAGACCGTCAAGTACTTTGGAAACGAGGGGTGGGAGGTCGACCGCTACGACCGCAACCTGGGCAAGTGGGTCGACTCGGCCGTCAAGAACCAAGTCTCGTTGAGCTTTCTGAACATGGGGCAGGGGGTCATCATCACGGTGGGCATCACCTTGCTGCTGTGGCTGTCGGCGAGCGGCGTCGTGAAGCAAACCATGTCGGTGGGCGACGTGGTGCTGGTGTCGGCCTACCTGACCCAGCTCTACGCGCCTCTCAATTTCCTGGGTTTTGTGTATCGCGAGATCAAGCATGCGCTGGCCGACATGGAGCGCATGTTCACCCTCATGGACGAGGGGCAGGAGGTGGCCGACAGGCCGGATGCCCGTCGCTTGAAAACCAGCCAGGCCAGCGTCGAGTTCGAGCATGTCGACTTCGGCTATGAACCGCGGCGGCAAATCCTTTTCGACGTCAGCTTCCGCATTCCCCCCGGCGGAACGCTGGCGGTGGTGGGTGCTTCGGGCGCCGGCAAGTCGACCCTGTCGCGCTTGATGTTCCGCTTCTACGACGTCGACGGCGGCGTGATCAAGATCAATGGCACGGACGTGCGCGACTGGACCCAGGCCAGCTTGCGCCAGCACATCGGCATCGTTCCGCAGGACACCGTGCTGTTCAACGACACGATTCTATACAACATCGCCTATGGAAATCCCGCCGCGACGCAGGAAGAGATCGTGCAGGCGGCCAAGGCCGCGCGCATCCACGAATTCATCGTGGGTCTTCCCGACCAGTACCAGACCCAGGTCGGCGAACGCGGCCTGAAGCTGTCGGGCGGCGAGAAGCAACGCGTGGCCATCGCCCGTACACTGCTGAAGAATCCGCCCATACTCGTCTTCGACGAAGCCACCAGCGCACTCGATACGCGAACGGAACGCGCCATTCAGGAAGAGCTCGGCCAGATCGCCAGGGACCGCACGACGCTGATCATCGCGCATCGGCTTTCGACTGTCGTGGACGCGGACCAGATTATCGTGCTCGACCAGGGCCGGGTGCTGGAGGCCGGCTCGCATCGCGAGCTGATGCAGCGGGACGGACGCTATGCGCAGATGTGGGCCTTGCAGCAGGCCGGCATTGATGGATGAGGGTCCAGACCCCGTCGGGGTCCGACCCGATGCTGTGGTTTTGGCGCGTGTCTTGAGGGGTCAGACCCCGTACGGGGTCTGACCCCAGCTTGATCCGACCCCGGCTTGACCTATATAGTACCAAAGTAGTACTATATGCTTATTGTTCGAATGGAGGCGGCCGGGTGCTGCGCATCAGCAAAATCATCGATTACGGCACGTTGGTGCTGACCCATATGGCAGGGTGCCCAGACCGCGTGTTCAGCGCGGCCGACTTGGCGGCGACCCTGGGTCTGGGCCAGCCTACCGTCAGTAAGATTCTCAAGCTGCTGGGTCAGCGCGAACTGGTGAAAAGCAGTCGGGGCGCGCGGGGCGGATACATGCTCGGCCGTCCGGCCGAATCGATCAGTATCGCCGACATTATAGACGCTCTTGAAGAACAGCCTTTCGGCTTGACCGAATGCACCGCTTTGCCGGGCGCCTGTAGTGTCGAATCGGGCTGTCATATCCGCACGAATTGGCAGCGCATCAATGCCATCGTCAGGCGAACGCTCGAGGACGTCAGCATTGCCGACATGATAGTGCCCGCAGCCACCCCCATCGAATTTTCTCTGAATACGCGACCGGCGTCCGGAACGAACGCCAGAGCCGTCGCGGCTTCCCCCACGACATGGAGTCATCGTAAATGAATTCTTTGACCGAACCAGCAGGCGCAGACCCGATCGAGTCTTTCCTCGATCGCGAGTATTCCGCTGGGTTCGTCACCGATATTGAATCGGTCACCATACCCAAGGGTCTGTCTGAAGACACGATTCGTCTTTTGTCGGCCAAGAAAGGCGAGCCCGAGTTCATGCTCGAGTGGCGGCTGGCGGCGTACCGCCACTGGCTGACCATGAAGACGCCGGAATGGGCGCAGGTCCATTTCCCTCCTGTCGACTTCCAGGACATCAGCTATTATTCCGCGCCCAAAAGCAAGGCCGATGGCCCCAAGAGCCTGGACGAGGTCGATCCGGAGCTCTTGCGCACCTACGAAAAGCTGGGCGTTCCCTTGCACGAGCGCGCGCGTCTTGCCGGCGTCGCGGTCGACGCCGTTTTTGATTCGGTTTCGGTCGCCACGACTTTCCGCAAGCAGCTTGCCGAGGTCGGCGTCATTTTCTGTTCGTTCTCGGAAGCGGTCAAAGAGCATCCGGATCTTGTGCGCAAGTATCTTGGCACGGTGGTGCCCCCGGGCGACAATTTCTATGCCGCATTGAATTCCGCTGTTTTCTCCGACGGGTCCTTCGTCTTCATTCCGAAGGGCGTGCGATGTCCCATGGAGCTGTCCACGTACTTCCGCATCAATGCGCAAAATACCGGTCAGTTCGAACGCACGCTCATCATTGCCGAAGAAGGCGCGTCCGTCAGCTATCTGGAAGGCTGTACGGCGCCCATGCGCGATGAAAACCAGCTCCACGCCGCCGTGGTCGAGCTGGTCGCGCTGGATGATGCCAAGATCAAGTACTCGACGGTACAGAACTGGTATCCGGGCGACAAGGACGGCAAGGGCGGCATCTATAACTTCGTGACCAAGCGCGGCGACTGCCGTGGCGCGCGTTCGCGTATTTCCTGGACCCAGGTCGAGACCGGCTCGGCCATCACCTGGAAGTACCCCAGCGTCATCCTGCGCGGCGACGATTCCATCGGCGAGTTCTACTCGGTGGCGCTCAGCAATCACATGCAGCAGGCCGATACCGGCACGAAAATGATACACATCGGGCGCAACACCCGCAGCACGATCATTTCCAAAGGCATCTCGGCCGGACGGGGCAGCAACGCCTACCGCGGGCTCGTGCGCATCACGCCCAAGGCCGAGAACGCGCGCAACTACACGCAGTGCGACTCGCTGCTGATCGGCAGCAAGTGCGCCGCCCATACCTTCCCGACGATGGAAGTCCAGAACCCGACGGCCAGTGTCGAGCACGAAGCCACTGCGTCCCGCATCGGCGAAGACCAGCTCTTTTATGCGATGCAGCGCGGTCTGTCGGCCGAAGACGCCGTCTCGATGATCGTGAACGGGTTCTGCAAGGAAGTTTTCAAGGAATTGCCCATGGAATTTGCGGTCGAAGCACAGAATCTGCTCGGCGTAAGTCTGGAAGGCAGCGTAGGTTAAGGAGAAGTAGTCATGCTGAGTATCAAGGATTTGCACGCCCGAGTCGAACAGAAGCCCATTTTGCGCGGCCTCAACCTGGAAGTGAAGGCCGGCGAGGTGCACGCCATCATGGGTCCGAACGGTTCGGGCAAGAGCACCTTGTCGCAGGTGCTGGCCGGACGTGAAGATTATGTCGTCGAAAGCGGTTCGGTGGAGTGGATGGGGCAGGACCTGCTGTCCATGCCCATCGAGGAGCGCGCGCGTGCGGGGCTTTTCCTGGCCTTTCAATATCCCATCGAGATCCCGGGCGTGTCCAACGCCTATTTCCTGCGCACCGCTGTCAATGCGGCGCGGCGCCACCAAGGCCTCCCCGAGCTGGACGCCATGGATTTCATCAAGCGCGTCAAAGAGGAAATGAAAGCGGTCGGAATGAAGGAAGAATTCCTGTACCGATCCGTCAATGAGGGCTTTTCCGGCGGCGAGAAAAAGCGCAATGAAGTGCTTCAAATGACCTTGCTCGAACCAAAGCTGGCAATTCTCGACGAAACCGACTCCGGACTGGACATCGACGCGCTGAAGGTCGTGGCCGATGGCGTGAACCGCTTGCGTTCCCCGGACCGCGCCTTGATCGTCATTACCCACTACCAGCGCCTGCTCGACTACATCGTTCCGGATTTCGTGCACGTGCTGGCCGGCGGCCGCATCGTCCGTTCGGGTGGGCGCGAATTGGCGCTCGAACTCGAAGAGCGCGGCTACGGATGGGTTGGCGAAGGCGCAGCCGGGAAAGGGGCTGCAGCATGAGTTCCATAGATACCTGGGTATCCGATTTTGCCGCGCGCGAGCAAAGCCTGACGGGTGCCGGCGTGCCCTGGCTTGCCGCCATGCGCAAGCGCGCCCTGGATCGTTTCGCCGAAGAAGGCTGGCCTACGACCCGGCTGGAAGACTGGCACCATACTTCGCTGGCCTTGCTGGAGCAGCAATCCTTTGCGGCGGCGCAGCCGGCGTCCGTCAAAGAGACCGTGGCGCGATCGCGCCAGACGGAAGACAGCCATTGCATGGTTTTCGTCGACGGACGCTATGTGCCGGAGCTTTCCGACATCAAGGCGCTGCCCGCCGGGGCCGAACTGCTCAGCCTGTCCCAGGCGTTGGCGGACGCGCCAGATCTGGTCGAAGTCCTGTTCGGCGACGAGCAGCGCGGCAGCGCCACCGAGGCGCTGAATACCGCTTTCGTGTCCGATGGCGCCTTCATCCGGCTGGGCCGCGGCGTGTCGATCGAACAGCCGGTGCATCTGCTGTTCATTTCCGCCAGCGCCGGCGCGGCCAGCTTTCCGCGCAATCTGATACAGGCCGAGGCGGGATCCCACGCAATCATCGTCGAGCACTATGTGGGGCAGGGCAGCGGCGCGAGCCTGACCAATGCCGTTACCCGGCTGAAGCTGGCGGCGGATGCCAATGTCACGCATTTGAAGCTCCAGCAGGAAGACCCCCAGGCATTCCACCTTGGGGTCATCGATGCGGAACAGGACAAGGGTTCGGTCTATAACTCGCACTCCATGTCGTTCGGTGCGCGCCTTGCGCGCCACGACATCGCGACGCGTTTCAATGGCGATCATTGCGAAACGCTGCTCAACGGCCTGTACTATGTCGACGGGCGCCGCCATGTCGACCACCACACGGTCATCGACCATGCGCGTCCCTTCGGCGTCAGCCGCGAGTTCTTCCGCGGCGTGCTGGATGACAACGCGCGCGGCGTGTTCGGCGGACGCATACTGGTTGCGCCAGGGGCCGACAAGACCGACGCCGTCCAGCGCTCCGACAGCCTGCTGCTGTCGCGCATGGCAAAGGCGGATGCCCGTCCCGAACTCGAAATCTATGCCGACGACGTGAAGTGCGCGCATGGCGCGACTGTCGGCCAGATCAATGCGGACAGCTTGTTCTACCTGCGTTCCCGCGGCCTGGATGAGGCGCATGCGCGGCACGTCCTGACCTATGCTTTCGCCGCCGAGGCCGTGCATCGCATCGAGCCCGAGTTCCTGCGCCAGCGCGTGGTTGCCGCGATCCAGTCGCTGGTTCCCGGTGGCGCCGCCCTGGGAGACTTTTCATGAACGCGCCCGCCGCCGCTTCCGTACCCGTCCTGCTGGACGTGCGCGACGATTTCCCCATCCTGCAGCACCCCGTCAAGGGCCGCAGGCTGGTGTACCTGGACAATGGCGCGACCACGCAGAAGCCCGCCGCGGTCATCGAGGCGGAAACCCGCTATTACGAGCGGTCGAACGCCAACATCCATCGCGGGGTCCATTGGCTCTCGCAGCATTCGACCGACCTGTACGAACAGGGCCGCCAAAGCGTGCGCCAGCTATTGAACGCCGCCCGTCCCGAAGAGATCGTCTTCACGCGCGGGACGACCGAAGGCATCAACCTGGTCGCCCATAGCTGGGCGCGCGGCGCCATCGGGGAAGGCGATGAAATCGTGCTGACCGGCATGGAGCATCACTCCAATATCGTTCCGTGGCAAATGCTGTGCGAGCAGGTGGGGGCCTCCATCAAGGTGGTACCGGTCACCGACAGCGGCGAGATTCGTCTTGAAGACTACCGCGCCTTGCTGGGACCGCGCACGCGACTGGTGGCGATCGCTCATGTCTCCAATGCCCTGGGCACGATCAATCCCGTTCAGGAAATGACGCGCCTGGCCCACGAAGCCGGCGCCAAGGTGCTCGTGGACGGCGCGCAGGCGGTGGCGCACAAGGTGGTCGACGTACAGGCGCTCGATTGCGACTTCTACGTTTTCTCCGGCCATAAGCTGTATGGCCCTACCGGTATAGGCGCCTTGTACGCCCGCTACGACATCCTCAAGGACATGCCGCCCTGGCAGGGCGGCGGCGACATGATCCATACGGTCAGCTTCGAACGCAGCACCTATGCCGATGTGCCGCAGCGCTTCGAGGCGGGCACGCCCAACATCGCGGGCGTGGTCGGCATGGATGCCGCCATCCGCTACGTGCAGGGCGTCGGCCTGGAGGCCATCGCCGACCACGAACACATCCTGCTCGAGCACGCCACGGAAGGGCTGCAGGCCTTGCCCGGTGTGAGGTTGATCGGTACCGCCGGACAAAAGGCCGGGATCGCGTCTTTCGTGGTTGCCGGTATTCATCCGCACGACCTGGGCACCATACTCGACACCGAAGGCGTCGCCATACGCGCCGGGCACCATTGCGCCATGCCGCTCATGACGCGCTTTGGCATACCCGGCACCGCGCGGGCCTCGTTCGCCGCGTATAACACGCTGGACGACGTGGCGGCCTTGATCGACGCCCTGCGCAAGGCGCAGAAATTGTTTGGAACAGGAAGGTAGGATGAGCGATCAGCACAGCGACCTGCGCGAGCTTTACCAAGAAGTCATCTTCGACCACAACCGCAATCCGCGCAACTTCCATGCTATGCCGGATGCCAGCCATACGGCCGACGGCCATAACCCCTTGTGCGGCGACCAGCTTACCGTCTATGCCATCGTCAAGGACGGCGTGGTGGAGCAGGCAAGCTTCGTGGGGCATGGATGCGCCATCTCCACGGCGTCGGCGTCGCTCATGACCGAAGCCGTCAAGGGCAAGCCCGTGGACGAGGTCGAATCCCTGTTTCGCGACATGCATGCGATGCTTACGGAAGCCCACCCCGAAGCGCGGGATTTCGGCAAGCTGGAAGTACTTTCCGGCGTGCGCGAATTCCCCGCCCGGGTGAAGTGCGCGACGCTTGCCTGGCATACGCTGCACAATGCAATCACCCGGGCCCGCGATACCGCGCGCACCGAGTAAGAGGTTCATCATGAGTTATACGCGACAAGACGTCATCGTCAGCCGGGATTGCCCGGCGGTGTCGGTTCCATACGGATCGCCGGTGACGATCGAAAAAGGCTGCGAAGCCACCATCACGCAGCAACTGGGCGGCAGCTACACCGTCATGGTCGAGGGAAACCTGTATCGGGTCGAAGGCGTGGATGGCGATGCGCTGGGATTCGAACCGACCGACGAGGTCAATCACGCACCGGAAGGTCCGGTCACGGCCCAGTACGTCGAAGACTGCGCGTGGAGCCTGCTTGCCACCTGCTACGATCCTGAAATCCCCATCGATATCGTCAACCTGGGCCTGGTCTACAGCTGCAAGGTATTGCCCGCCGCAGACGACCGGTTTCGCATCGAGGTCCAGATGACGCTCACGGCACCGGGCTGCGGCATGGGCACACTGATCGCCGACGAGGCGCGTGGAAAGCTGCAGTCCATCCATGGTGTGGATGAAGTCAAAGTCGATCTGGTGTGGGATCCGCCCTGGAGCCGTGAAATGATCAGCGAGCCTGCACGCCTGCAATTGGGTTTGTTGTAGATCCGGCGGGGGCAGCCCCTGGCCGGATCCCGGTCATGCGTCGTGGGGCGCGCCTTGTATCGAAGGCCAGCCCAGTGTTGCGCCTCGCGAGACGGCGGCATAGACCGCGGCGTTCCGGTTGTGGACGTCTAGGCGCTGATAAAGCGTTTCGGTATGTGCTTTGGCGGTGGCCACTGAAATATTCAGGTAGCGCCCCACGGTTTTCATGGGATACCCGCGGGCCAGCAGCACGAGAACCTCGTATTGGCGCGGTGTGAGGCCGAGCATCTCGCACTCCGGGTTGCTGCCGTTGACCACTTTGTTTTTTCTTTCGTTTTCGGGCGGCCATTTCACTGGTTCGAAGTTCTTCACCAATGGAAGGCTCATCTGCTGGCCGGCGTCCGGAGCACGCATGGGAAAGCAGCTGCCGCCGGCCAGCACCAGCTTCACGGACGCTTGCAGGACCTCGGGCGGGGCGTTCTTGGGCACATAGCCGGCGACCGAAGCGGGCAGGCCCTGTACGCTATGAGGCATGCTGCTGCTGTCGGAGAGCAGCAAGATGCTTTTGGGCGAACATATCCTTTCGGCGGCGTGGGCGAGTTCATGGAGGCTCTCGAATGACGAGATGGACAGAAGGATGAGTTCGCAGTTGCGCTGTGTGCTGGTTTCCCGTGTCAGAAGCGAGTAGTCAGCGCCTTCCAGCGTGCAGGAGCAAGACCCATCGGAAAGCAGTTGCAGTATGCCCAAGCGCAGCAATGGATGCGGCTCGATGACAATTATTGTGGTCATTCTTTATTCTTCCCTGTTCGACGTTCGCTTTGTGGGCGATGCCGAGCGCGGACCGAATGTCTGGATCTGTGTGGTAAATGCTTGCCCTTCACCGTTGCAACAGGGCAAAACAAATATCAGCGTGGTCGCAGGATATTCAGCCTACTGTCAGTGCATCGCGATGCGAAACAAATTGTGAATGGAAAAGTTTCCTTGACTAGTATGGAATCAGCTATGAGCTTTCTTAAGTAAGAAATTGTGTACCTTGGTTAATTTACTTATGTTATTGAGATTATTCGCGTAATCATTTCATAACGGCCATTTTCGGGCAATCAAAGCGATAATTAGCGACCTTTTTCTCCCGTTCATAGAGCGATAAAACCACAAAACATATGTCATGCATATTTCGGCTCAGAGTCATCGAGCCTAAATTGACTGTCTGGCCAGGGTAAATTGTTACACTTCCCCCTTGCCGAAGCACCGATTTTCCGCTTTTGCCTTCTTTCCTCGCCTCGATCTCATACTGCAGCGTGGCTTGGTGCCCCGACTTGACATAGGGAACGATCAAGCTGGGCTGGCTCCTGGAAGCCGCTTCCAGCCAGGCTTGTATGTCGCTGTCAGCTGTGATCATGGATGTCTCCTCGTACGTATGGCAGGGTGGAGAACCCGTTCACGGGCCGCCATGGACGGACTCCGTGAACGGAATTGCTTCGGAAAACGATCAGCGCTGATCGACGTAGCTATAGTTGTTGTTGCCGAATTGCGTTACCGTCGCGATCTTGTTGGTGCCGCTTTGCATCACGATGGCGTCGTTGTAGTTCCCCATCTGGCTAACAGTGGCCAGCAGGCTGGAACCCTTCTGATCGATGTAGCCATCGTTGCCATGCCCGCTTTGCGACAGCGTAGCGGTGATGTATGCCGCGCCGTTGCCATGCTGGTTGATATCGGCCAGATTGTTGTAACCCGACTGATTGACCGTGGCGGTGGCCTTTTTCCCGGTCTGGTCGATCGTGGCCACATTACCCCACCCGCTGTACTGATTGATGGTGGCGTAAAGGTTTTCGCCATTGGTCCAGCTGCCGTGGCCAAACCAGCCCCAGCCACCGCTATAGGTGCCGCCCTGGGTGATCGTGGCGTCGCCGCCGCTGGCAAACTGATTGATGGTCGCCATCGAATCACGCACATGATCCTGGGTGATTACGCCGTCGTTGTAGTTGCCGGTGGCCAGGATGGTGCCCCACACGGAGGAACTGTCTTCCTGTTCAATGGTGCTGTCGTTGCCATTTCCCAATGACGTGATCGTCGCCGTGGCGGTGTTGTTGTCGAACTGCTCGATCGTCGCCGAGTTGTCGTTGCCTTGCTGGTAGACGGTGGCCGTGTCGGCCGCCAGGGCGGCCGTCGCACCGTATGCCAGAGTGATGCCCAGTGCAATTGCAGATAGCTTGATGCTCATGGTGATTCTCCTCTAGATAGAGACCTGGAACTGCTGATTTGCCCGGCGGTCTCCATGACCAGACAATTCTCATTGGCTTATTGGGTCGTCTGCGTTTCCTGCCTGTCGAGCGCCGAGGGGTCGACCGAGGTCACGGCGTAGGTATTGCTTTCACGCAGATAGTCCTGTACGACCTTGTTGCTCCAGTCGTTCTCGTCCTTCAGCTTCCAGCTTCCGTCCTTCAAGCCCTGGACCGTCAGATGGACGACCGCCGCCTCGATGGCTTCCTTCACGCAAAGCTGGGTCGGCTCGTTATCGGTGACGCCCGCCTCGATTTCAAGCAGATCCTTGAAGTTCACGAACTTGTAGACGCTGGGACGGAGCTCATAGGAGAAAATGGTCTTGGTGGTGGATACCGTCTGCAACACGCGGCCTGTCCGTATGTCCACGCTGCGCAGGTTGACTGTGATCTGATCCATCCGGTATTGCGTGGACAGGCCTACGCCCAGGAAGCGGGCGCCAAGGCCTCCGGTCCTGACATTGCTGTCGTAGGCAACGATCCCGCCGTCTATGAGTACCGAGGCGGGCATCAGGGCGGGAATCTGTATGGACGGCGCGTTTTCGCCCTGGGAACCATCGAGCGCGCGCACGATCCGCCGCTCTGTCAACAGTTCCTGCAGGCTTTCGCGCTCGACCGGAGTGAACCAGCCCGAGTCCTTGAGCGCTTTCACCAGCATCGATGCCGCGCCTTGCGTGACCGATGTGGAGAACGAGCTGTCGGGCGAGGGCTTGTACTGTCCGGTCTGGTCCCGGAAACCATAGACGGCGACGATCACCTTGCCCTTGGGGTCGGGCAGCTTGAGCAGATCCCGCGTCGAGGGCGTGGCCGGGGTGATGTGCGCCGGCGTGGCGACTTCCACGGGCTTGTGGGGCGCAGCGCAGGCGGCGAGCAGGGCGGACAGCACGGCCAAGGCTCCCAGCCTGAGGGCGGGACGGGCGGGCGCGCGGCTCATTTGCCCACCTGGAAGGTTGTCAGCCCGCCGCTTTGCTTGTCGGTGGTGGTGATGGAAAGGAAGCCGTTGCCCAGATCCGAGATGGAAATGGTGAAGTTGTCGGTTTCCAGTGTTCCAGGTATGAACTGCCCGTCCGGCCCGATTATCTTGGAGCTGGCGGCTGTAGCCAGGCGGCTGATGATGGCGCGCTCGAGCGTTTCGTTGAAGACCTCCAGCGACGATTTGTTTTCGAGGGCGTTCTGCGCGTCGTCCAGATCGGGGTTGGTGTGCTTGTTGGTGGCGAGCGCCGAATTCAGCAGCACGGAACCATTCAGGGGATTGCCTCCGAATGACGGATTGAGCGGATAGTAGACCAGTGGTGTCGCATAGGCCTGGCCGACGGCCAGCGTTATCGATGCGAGCGCCAGCGCGCAGTGCGCGCCGGTCTTCTTTTTGGTGTGTGTGAGCGGTTTTTTCATTTACATCTCCTCGGGGCCCAGATCGGGGGTTCTGGTCATCATGCGTTCGACTTCACTATCGGTGATGTTCTGGAAAACCAGCTCGACGGCGACGGCGCTGATCTTTTTCGTGGCAGAACGGGCGGGCGGAAGGAAGGTGCGAAACATCTGCTTTTGGCGGAACTGCACCCATATCTCGCTGCCGAAACGGGCTGACGGCCGTTCGTATACGGTCAGCGTGAACTGGCCGTTCGGATCCTTTTCAGCCCATCGATTCGCGAAATACATGTAGAACTCCCGGCCCTGCACCGTTACGGTGCGGTTGATGATTACGCCTCGCAGCGGATCTTCAAAAACGCGCTTTACGCCATTGCTTCCGTTTGCCTTGTCCAGACTGGTCCGTGGCAGCGGATCCTGCTCCAGTGACGGCGTGGGAGCCGCCATGGCGCAGGACGCCACCAGGGTCAGCAACATCGGCAAGGCTACATACGTGCGCATGGGAGTTCTCCTCACTGACTACGCTTCCGGAGTTTCGAGAAGCTTTGGCTGCTTTTTCTAACTTCTCGAAACGGCACCGATGACTACATGGTAGAGATGGGGAGGGAGGAATACATGCGATATATGCCGTAGGCCGCACCCGGCCATTTGGTGTACGCAATGCGGGCAGCGGGTCGCCTCGAAGCGTAGGCCGAGTGGCCGGTGGGGTGTGACGCGTCGGTCAGGCGACCTTGGCGGTGTGGAAAACCGGGCTGTTGCCGGCGGGCTGTATGCGCAGCTGATCCGTTTCCAGCTCCGAGATGGCGCCGTCGTTCGAGTGGTAGATCACCGTGACCCTGCTGCCCTGGATCTCATGCAGTTGGTTGCGGGAGAGATGGAAATGCGAGGCCAGCTCGTCGTCGTCCATCGCGTCGGGCGCGCGCAACAGCTTCAGGGTACGGAACAGCCTTTTATGATAGCGGCCCCATATCACCACCAAGAGCGCGTTGACGCAGGCGACCAGCACGTATACGGCCAGTGTCTGCAAAGTGGGAATGAGTGGCGTGGAGCTCAGCAGGGCCGGCATCGGCTGCAGGCCGTCGGCATAGACGATGGATACCACACCGCGCGTGAAAAGGTAGAAGAACGCCGCCCATCCCAGGGCGGTGAGGCCCGCATCGATGGCCCAGCCCAGAGACGAACGCTTGGTGGTGATGATGTTCATGTTAGCTCCTTGATTCCGCGATCCGGACTGGTCCAGCGTGCGCGCTGGCGCCGTATTCGCAGCATGACTTTGGGAAAGCTGACGAGGCTGGTCAGCAGGTTGATGATCCAGTAGACGAAGGGGTACCAGATGATCCAGTACAGCGAACGCGTGATCATGGGTTCGTAGCGGCGGTCTATCAGGACGGCGAGCAGGAATTGCAGCAGGCAGACCATGGCCAGCACCATGCCGGTGAAAGAAGGCGGCAGCAGCACCGAGACATTCATGCCGGGAGGCAGAACCATGAACTGGCTCATCAACCAAAGTCCGATGGACAAGGCTACGGCAAAGGCCCAGCCGGTGGACAGGAAGAACTCGATCATGAGCGGCCACATCCTCCGGTATTCCCATTTCCAGATGCTGAACATGTTCTTCAGAAACACCTCGGCGCCTCCCTGGGCCCAGCGCAGGCGCTGCTTCCAGAGCCCTTGCAGTGTTTCGGGCATCAATATCCAGCACAGGGCTCGAGGTTCATAGAACACGGTCCAGCGGGCGCGCTGCAGCTTCCAAGTGATGTCGATGTCCTCGGTCACCATGTCCAGGCTCCAGTATCCGACCTGGTCGAGCGCCTTGCGCCGGAAAGCGGTGCATACGCCGGAAACCGTGAACAGCTGGCCAAAGACCCGCTGGCTGCGTTTGATCAAGCCTATGATGGAGGAGAATTCCCCTACCTGTATGCGGCCGATCAGGGTCGAGCGTGTGCGTATGCGCGGATTGCCCGTCACGGCGGCTACGTGCGGATGGCGGACGAGCGGCGCCACCAAGTAGCTCACGGCGTCGCCGGCCAGTATTGCATCGCCGTCTATGCACACCAGGTATTCGCTGCGGGCCGCCATGGCACCCATGCGCAGCGCCATGGCCTTGCCCTGGTTCTGGGCCAGATGGATGACGCGCAGCCCGGGGTGTTCGGAGGTCAGCCGGTCGAACAGGGCTGCCGTGCCATCGCTGGATCCGTCGTTGACCGCAATCACCTCGACGTTCGGATAGTCCTGGTTCAAGGCAGCGAGCAGGGTTTCCTCGCCATGACGTTCCTCGTTGTGGCACGGAATGATGATGCTGACCAGCGGCTCTCCGGCCAGAACAGGAGGGCGATAGGGCCGCCAGTTCCAGTGGCGCTCCCAACGCAGCCAGAAGCTGAGTCCTCCAGCCATCCATATGCCCGACATGAACAAGGGATAGAAAAATACGAAACTGAGCAAGGCATCGCTGGTCAGGACCAGGACGACGCCGAAGGGCGCGCCCAGCACGATGCACAGAACGAGGAAGGCGATCAGGCGGTCTATCATCAGTAGGGATACCAAGCATGTGAAAGGGCCGGCCGGATGATCTCCAGACGGGGTTCGTCCTGAATGAAGTCGTCAGGGTAGTAACCGAAGTTGCGTGCGCCGCGCAGTTGCAGGCGTTTCATCCAATGCGCGATGGTGTGAGAGTCAATATGATCGGGGTCGCTTTTTGCGGTGTCCGTCCTCCAGTCCCGTGCCTGGACTTCAAAGACCGTTTTCTTCAGAGCGCCGGGGCGCTTGGCCACCGCGTCGACGAGCCTGTCCAGCCATGCGTCGGCCTGGTCGTGCGGCACGTTCTCCATGTAAGGCATGGCCATCGGTGCGGTCCAGTCATAGGCCGCCAGGAAGTCGTCCATGTTCTGTGCAAACCAGGCCTCGCTATCCGGCTCGAGTATCGGCATGGCGTATATGTTGCGTGCCGTCTTGATCTGCGGGCCGCGGATTTCCTGAACGCGCTGTGTCAGCGCCTGAGTGAATTCCACCAGATACCGGCTCTTGTATCGGGTCCATTTCTTCATGGTTTCCGGATCGGCGCGCAATTGCTGGATGCTTCCGGGCAGACCCTGGGCCTGATAGGCCGCCAGCGCCGGCGGGCTGGCATCTTCGAAATCGGACATCAGCGCGTCATCGTGGTAGAGCACGCCATTGAAAATGGCATGCTGCGACAGGTCTTCATAGATTTCGAGAATCTGCTGGCGAACCTTTGGATCGAAAGGGGAAAGGCGTAGATACTGATTCTGAGCGGGCGCGACCTGGCCATTTTCAGGATCCCAGCGCTCTACGCGCGGCAGGGCCGGGTCCAGATCGAAACTGAGCACCGGCATCCAGGCGTATACGTCCACATGCGTACGATTGATAAGTTGCCAGGCTGCTCGATTGAAGAGGTCCGCACGCATCGGCAGATGCCGATTCGGAAAATAAACGGATCGGGCCAGGCCGTCGCCTTCCGGGTCCGCGAAGGCCTGGAGAAACACCGTGGTGATCTGCATGTCCGCAATGCGCTGGATGACCTTGTCGAGATTCCTTTCCATTTGTTCTGCATCGTCGTCATACACGTAATCTAGATCCACATGCGCGACACGCATGGTGGGGTCGCGCTGCATGTTGGAAATGGCGGTGGAAAAGTTTCGCAAAGATGGATCATTGGCCAGCAGCAGCCGCGGCGTGTCCATCAGGTCGTCCACGGTGGCGCCGCCGTCCACCAGGGTCATCGCCATTTCATAGCCGTTATCGGCCACTATCTTCAGCGCGGTGCCGCTGGCGGCGCCGTAAGGCCATACCCATACGCGAGGCGCCTTGCCTGTGGCCTGGCGGATTTTCCGGGTGATCTCCTGGACGTCCTTGCTCAAGCGCGCCTTGTAGGACGCTTCGGTTTCGTACTGCCCGGTCTTGGGATCATATAGCCGGGAAGCGGCGGCGGGCTGCTGATTGCCTTGCGGGTTGGCGATCGCTCCGAAATGCAGGTTGTCGGTGTGGGCACCGACTTCAACCAAACCGCTACGCGATAGTTCGGCGACCTGTTTCCAGTACAGGAAGCGATCCCGTTCGGTAGGCAAGCCTCCGAAATCGACTTTTTGCGACCTAGGGGTATCGAGCCATATGCCCACGGGCGCCAGGATCGAAGGCCAGCCGTAAGCCTTGAGTATGGGAAAGACGTGCGTGTAGAAGCTTTGATAACCGTCGTCGAAGCTGAGCAGGACGGCTTTCTCGGGCAATGGCGCTCCGCCCTGGTGGGCGGCCAGGATCTGATCGACCGATACCGCCTGGAAGCCGTTCGCATGCAGCCAGGCCAGCTGTTCCTTCAGGTGTTCCGTGCGGACGCCGACATAGGACTGGTCGGCTTCCCCATCCTCTACATCGTGATAGGCAAGGGCCAGGTATTGATTCTTGGGCCAGGGCATCTCGTTGTTCTGCACCGCGCGCTGGTCGGGCGGCAGGAAGACCGGAATGTCCTTGGCGCAGCCCGTCAGTGACGTAAAGATGCACACGAGGGCTGCCAGCACGGCGCGCGAAATCGAATGGGCCATGAAATCATCCTTTAGAAACGCAGGTTCAGGTCGAGCATGATGCGCAGCTCGCGCTCGCGTTGTCCGTCGTACGGGCGGCTGACTCCCACGATGTTCACGCCGACGTCCAGGGTGTTGTTGCTGCGATAGCGGATTCCGTATCCCACGGTGCCCACTGCGCCCGATCCGTATCCCTTCTGCGAATACATGCCGGCACCCAGCGTGAATCGCTGCTCCAGCTCGTTTTCGTAATGGCGGTACAGCGTATGGGTCAGATTCAGCGTGGGCAGCAGCATGAAGTCGGACCGAGGGTTGAAATAGGGCACGTTCTCTTCGGTGTTGTGCGAAGCGTAGGCTTCGAACCCGAGGTCGAGGTGGGCGCGCGGCGCGGTATAGAGCCGTTCCTGGCCCGACAGCAGCATCGAGATGCGGCGATTGCCATCGCTGAAGCGGGTCGGGGTCAGGGTAAGCCGCCATTCGCGGCGCTCATTGGCGCGCCAGCGGACCCACAAGGCCGCGCTATCGGAAGATATGTCGTTCAGCAGCGCGCGCAGAGGCGTCTGCCTGGATCGGAGTTCACCGCTTGCGCCAATCTGCCATTGGTCGTTCAAGTCCAGCGCCGCCGATGCACGGAACCCAGTCTTGGTTCCTTGCCCGTAGTTCTGGGCGGAGACTTCCGCCTCCGCAGTCAGGTCCCGGCCGCGCCATTCCACCCCCGTGCGTATCCAGCGATAGCGGGCGCTGCCTTCTTCGTAGTCGCCGCTGGCATAGCCGCCGCCTCCGAAGATGCGCCAGTTCTGGTCGATGGGTGCCGAATACAAGACCGTTTCCATGCCGAATCCGCCATCGCCGGTGGACGGCCCTCCGGAACTGAGATCGCGGTAGCCGGAAACACGCAGTTCCGACTTGTTGTGGACCTCCCAGTCCCGTGCCAGCAGTTGCACTCTCAGGTTTTCCGGGAAACGCAGGGTGACGTCATGAAGGAGCAGCTCGGCCTGGTTCCATTCCTGCAAAGCCATTGCGGTCTCGAATTGGCCGGTCTCCAGTTCGACGTTCCTGGGCGTGAGGGCTTCCGCCATCTTCAGCTCGACTTCGGAGCGTCTGGGCTGCTGCCGTGCCCGATATACGCTGGCCAGCGATGTGCGCAGGCTGGAGTTGTTCGGGGCCCGCTCCACCATGTTCGCAAGAGCAAGCTCCGCATTGACGGTGTCGTTCGCATACAGCTTGCCCAGCGCGGCGGAGTGCCGGGCGTAGAGGTTGAACTCGTTGGGCAGAGGCTCGGGCTGACCCTTGACCTTTACCCATTCCGTCTGGCTATTGACCGCTTGCTCGAGAATCTCGTCGGCTTCTTCGTACTGCTGGCTTTCCTGCAATGCATAGAACAGGCCTGTCTGGTTGGCGAGCTTGCTGCCGCCGTCCTCGCTGCCGTTGGACTCGGCGAGCAGCTTCAGATAAAGGTCGCGCGCGCGCTCTGGCTGCCGCAAGTGAAGATAGGCTGCGGCCACCACACTGAGCGCGTAGCGTGGAACCTCCACGCCCTCCGCGAGCAGCTGTTCGTACTCGCGCACGACATCGCTCATTCTCGAACGCGCATGCAGGGCGTGCAGCCGGTCGAAGCGCAGCCGCAGCACATCCCGGCGCGCCTCCTCGCCCGAGGCGGACCATTGGGGGATGAGGCGATCATAGATGCCCAGGGCGCGATCAGCGACATCGAAGCGCTCTTTCTCGTTCCGTGCCGGCATGGAGGCGATTCGAGTCAGTTCGGCGGCATGATCGGCCTGCAGGTCGCGGAACTCCGCGACGCTCAGTAGATCGGGGTACTGCTCGGCCAGGCGCAGGGCGGGTTCGGTCAGGCCGGCGTGCTGCATGGCAAGTATGTACTCGCGGTTCACGTAGCCTTTGGCGGGGGCCAGGTCGTGCGCGCGGGATGCGCGCTGAAGGACTTCACCGCTTGCGCGGCGGCTGCGGTGCGCGTATGCGAGCGCAAGCTGCAGGTCGGCGTCGTCCGGCCATTTCTCAGTCATTTCCTCGGCGAGCGCCACGGCTTCCGCCGGCCGGCCGGCGTCGGTCAGCGTCATGATTTCACCGACGGCGAATACGGGCCGCTCCGGGAAGAGGCGCCGGCCGTCATTGAACAGCCTGCGGGAGTTCTCCCATTGCCGGGCATCCCGATAAGCCCGGGCCACCGCCTCCAGGACATCGGCCGGCGGGCGATTCGGGGCGGGCTGCAGCGCCTCGTAGGCGGCGATGGTTTCCGCATTCCGGCCGGCCCAGGAAGAGATCAGGATCCGGTCATAGGCTGCCCGCAAGTCCTGCGGGTGTTCCAGCGCATGCTGGCGCAGCATGATCAGCGCAGGCTCGCGATCGCCGGCGCGCGCCTGCATGATGAGCGCGTCGTACTCCTGACGGGAGACGCCGGCGTGGGCAGTGGCGATCCATGAGTGAGCGGCTGCCATGCATAATATGCTCAGGGTTTTCTTCATGCCCGTGTCCCCGGGTGTAGGTGGGCGGGGCGGTGTGTCAAGATTGACGGCATGATGCGCGAGGCTCCTCTTCCCTGGATTCGACGACGGCGTCGCGGCCTTTTCGCATAGGGGCCCGAAGGCCGAGCTGCCGAGCGACGTGTTGATTGCCGATTTCTTATTACAGCCTTGATGCTATGGAATCATAGAGAGGAAGCGACTCGGCCAGAATGAGGCAGACGGCTTACGCAGTGGCGGATGCGGGCTGCCGCTTCCGCGCTATGGCGTAGTCCGCCGGGCGGATACGTAGGCGCCGCCGGTGGTAAAGTCTGCAAGGACGCATAACGATATCGATACGAGGAGACAAAGATGAACAAGACACTGGCGGTTCAGTTGACGGAGTTCGGCCCCCCCGAGGTACTGACCTTACGGGAGTTCGACCTACCAGCGCCCCGCGGTGGCGAAATCCAGCTGCGCCAGACAGCTATAGGCTTCAATTACATCGATGTGTATCAGCGTACGGGCAAATATTCCCTGCCCACGCCGACTGGCCTGGGGCACGAAGCGGCGGGCATTGTGGAGGCGGTGGGGGAAAATGTGACCGATTTCCGGCCGGGAGACCGCATCGTCTACATGAACGCCGGCATCGGCGCTTATGCTTCGCACCGGAATATCCCGGCGGAGCGCGCCGTGCGCCTCCCCGACGGCATCGACGAGGTTTCGGCAGCCGCCATGTTCTTCAAGGCGATGACGGTCCAGTATTTGATCCACAAGACATACCGGGTAGGACCGGACGACATAGTGCTGGTGCATGCCGCGGCGGGCGGCGTCGGGCAGATCCTGAGCCGTTGGGCCAAGGCGCTGGGCGCCACGGTCATCGGCACGGCGGGCTCGCCTGAAAAATGCATGGAGGCGGAACGTGCCGGATGCGATGTCGCCATCGATTATTCAAGGGAGGACTGGGTGGCGCGCGTCGTGGAAGCCACGGGCGGCAGAAAGGCCGGCGTGGTCTATGATTCCGTCGGCAAGCACACCTTCATGGGCTCGCTGGACTGCGCGCGGCAGTTCGGCCACGTGGTCGTCTTCGGCGCGGCGTCGGGGCCGATCCCGCCGTTCGATGTCGAGCTGTTGAACAAGAAGGGCGGGCTTTACCTGACCCGGCCTTCGGTATTTCCTCATAACGCCGATGTGAGCGTGTTTCGTGAGAACGCAAAGATGGTGTTCGATGCGTATTCGAACGGAATCATCCGGGCCAACATCGGGGCCCGCTTCCCGTTTTCCGAAGTGGCGCGGGCCCACGAGTCGGCCGAGGCCCGTGCGACGACGGGCGCCATCGTCATGGTGCCTTGACCGCGGCCCCGCTTTTTAAAAAACTCAGTCGGAAGGCGGCGGGTCTATGCGGGCCCGGGCAAGCATGATGTGGTCGAGCGCGTTGGCAAACGTGCGGCGATCCGATTGGCTGAGTGCTGCGGGACCGCCTGTATCGATGCCGGCGCTCCGGAGCTCCTCCATCATGTCCCGCATTGAAAGACGTTCGCGTATGGTGTCGTCGGTATAGTGCTCGCCACGGGGGCTAAGGGCAACGCCCCCTTTATCGAGCACCTGGGCCGCCAGCGGGATGTCGCTCGTTATGACCAGGTCGCCGGGTTTCAGGTGCTGGACGATGTGGTCGTCCGCCACGTCGAAACCGCCGGGCACCTGGACGGCGCGCACCCACGGCGAAGGGGGCGTGCGCAGCATCTGGTTGGCGACCAGCGTAAGATGCCGCCGCCATCGCTGTGCTGCCCGGTACAGGATGTCCCGGATGACGGCGGGACAGGCGTCGGCATCAACCCAGATGTGCATGCTATTGAATTTTCAGTACGTGCCCATGTAGTCGCGCTTGCCGATGGGCAGACCGTTGTGGCGCAAGATGGCGTAGGCGGTCGTCACATGGAAGAAGAACTGGGGCAGGCCGTAGTTCGCCAGATAGGATTGGCCGCTCAGCTTCTTCTCTTTGGGAGTGCCGGGGCGAAGCAGGATTTCCCTGGATGCGCTGTTTTCAAATTGTTCCGGGCGGATGCCGTCCAGGAAATCCAGCGTGCGGCTCAGCAGCGTGTCGAGCTCGGCGAAGGTTTTCTCCGTTCCTTCGTGGGCGGGAACTTCAGCACCGGCCAGGCGGGCCGAAATCCCCCGTGCAAAATCCGCAGCCACTTGAACTTGCTTTATCAAGGGGAACATGTCCGGGAACAAGCGTGCCTGAAGCAGGGCGTCCGCTTCGATGTTTTTCTCGGCGGCATGTGCATCCGCCTGCGCCATGATGGCTTTCAGCGCCGTCAGCATCTGCTTGAAAACGGGCACGGACAGGGTGTACATGGAGTGAGTCATGATTTTCCTTTATAACGAGTGGAGAGATGGCACGCACTGTAGTCTAACGAAGAACCGGAGAAGACTAAAAATCTTCAGATTGAGCGCTGGATGGTGAGAAGTTTCCGCCCGTTGTTCGCTGCAGCCGGTAAGTCATGTGGGTCGCAGCATACTGTCGGAAGCCAGTGGATTCGATTTGATACTTGATAAAGTTCGGATCGAAAGTCACGGCGGGTGCATCAATGAACTGTTCGCATTTTCGACTGTATGCCGAACCGGTGGCGAACCAAGCTTGGTAGCTACCATCCGGAATGCCATTAAAGGTAATGGTTCTGCCTGCATCTACATACCCGAGAAACGCCGTAGCGCCGTCGCGATCCTTGAGCTTAATTAGGGCTGGGACGCTTATCGGCGCGGTAATGGTAAGAGCGTGTTCTCCATTTAGGCTTTTAGCAAGCACGGTACCGTTAGCTGGTGGGGGGTGATCAGGCGGGCAAAGAGCAAGAAGAGTGGCATTTGGGTCACCAGTCAGCAAGTAAGCTTTATTGACGAACCCGCTGCCAGAACGCGTAGTAACAAAGACCCAGCCATTGGTTTCTGGGCCTGCAATGGTGACACGTTCGGCAAATTTCAACTTGCCTATCGCCGGGTGTTCGACACCAGGTCCTGTGCGTATATTCAACGCTTGAGCCGATACCCGTCCAGCCACGTCGGTCGGGATGACAGATGGAGGAGGCAGTGCAAGAGTGGGGGCTGGAGGAGTAGAGCCGTATCGCGTAGACGGGTGGGCACGTTGCGGGTCGTTATAAGTCGACTTCATGTTTTCGGCCGGTTGCGGTTGCAGCTTCTGTGCCGACCGGTACCTGTCAGTTAACAGATGGCCAATTCCCAGGACAGCAACAATTATCCACACCCACCCGAATCTGATGGATCGGCTCCCTGTCGTCCGTGCCTCTGGCGCCGATTGGGGGCTCTTTTGTCCGCTATGGGGTGTCCCGGACGCAAAAGGCGATGGTGTAGAAGAAGATTGGGGCCTATGGCTTGGTTGTGGCTGACCTTGAGGATGCTCATTTTTCCGATGCGCATTTCGAGCAATATCAGCGTCATGCTGTTTGCGCCTTTCCGGATCCGAGAGTACTTCGTATGAAGCATTGATGATCGCCATGATTCGTGTAGCGCGGGGGTCGTCCGGATTCTTGTCTGGATGGTACTGCTGGGATAACGCCTTGTATGCGGCACGAATGACCGCTGGGGGCGCATCGGTTGCAACCTTCAAGTTGTCATAATGGGTGTGATAGCGTTCTGCCATACGTTTTGGCCAAATACTTTTGCTAAGTTTTGTGCATTAGCACCAAACTTTTTAAACCTGACGAGTAAACGTTACCACGTATTTCATAACGAAGATTGCCTAACATCAGTAGGCAGCCTTAGGCCTTGTTTTTTGGTAGCGCTTTTTGGTGTAATTGGCACCAAGCTTTTAATGAACAAGGGCTTACAGCAATTAAGCTGTAAGCCCTTGATTTTATTGGTCGGGACGGCGGGATTCGAACTCGCGACCCCTTGCACCCCATGCAAGTGCGCTACCAGGCTGCGCTACGCCCCGAAACTAACGGCTTAAAAGCCCTTAGCATTTCACTGCAAATCGCTTGCGGCGTATGCCGTGTTGCGAAGACCGTAACTATAGCACAATATTTTTTTCGTGTGGGATGTTTGCCTGACAATGTGATCGTGTTCGCGGCGCTGAAGCGCATATCTCGATAGTCAAAGAGAGCCATGTCGGCGGGCGCTTCGCTTTGCTACACTTTGCACGTTGCATTTTGTTAAGCCTGCTGTTCCTCTCCCTACATTCGGAAGCTAACTGATGAACGACCAAACCATGCAATATCAGCAGTTGATCGCCAAGGCCTGGGCCGACGAGGGCTTCAAGCAGCAACTATTGTCCGATCCGGTTGCCGCGATGAAGGCCGAAGGCATCGATGTGCCGGACGGCGTCACCTTCAACGCGGTGGAAGACACCGTGGGCCAGCGTACGCTGGTGATTCCGCCCAGGCCGACGGAATTGTCCGAACAGGACTTGGCGAATGTGGTGGGGGGCTATTACTCGTTTACCACGAACCGTTCACCCTGGTAAGGTCGCACCGGCCGGCATAGCTTAAAGTGATCCGGTATCCGGTATTCAAAGCGCAGTTGCTGGTGGAGATACTGCCGGGCGAAGGCGTGCTGCTGCTCTCTGAAGACACGACCAGGGCCTTGCATGGCCGCTTGTACGAGCACTTGGCGCCGTTGCTGGATGGGGCGCACAGCGTCCCGCAACTGGTGGCGGCACTGGCGCCGCAATTCGACGGAACGCATGTGCATTATGCTCTTGCGTTGCTTGAAAAAAACGGCCATATCACCGAGGCGGAGCCGACCCTGGCACCCGCCGAAGCCGCATTCTGGGACGGAATCGGCCTGGTGCGCGGCACCGTTAGCCAGGCCCTGCAGCAGAAATGCGTCAGCCTGCATGCGGTCGGCAACGTCAGCGTGGCACCGCTGCGCGAGGCCTTGGAACGGCTTGGCGTTCAGATCGGCATCGAGCGTGCCGACCTGGCGGTCGTGCTCACCGATGATTATCAACGCCGTGAACTGGCGGACGTCGACACGTCGATGCGGGTGGCCGGCCAAGCCTGGCTGGTGGCCCGGCCGGGCGGCCATGAGCCCTGGCTTGGGCCGTTGTATGCACCAGGCGATGCAGCCTGCCACCGCTGCCTTGCCCACTACCTTGCGCGCAACCGGGTCGTGCATCGTTTCATCGCCGAACGCCGTGGCCAGGTTGATCCGCCGATAATCGGCAAGGCCGCGCTGCCCGCCACGCTGGCGATGGCGGCGGAACTGCTGGCGGTCGAGATCGCAAAGTTCCTGGCGGGTGGGGCGTCCGTGTTGCGGCATGAGGTGCTCAGCATCGATACCCGCAACTGGACCACGCTGCATCATCCGCTACGGCGCAATCCGTGCTGTACGGCATGTGGAATGGCGGCATCATCCATGCCTCGACCATTGATGCTGGTGCCGCGCCCCACGGCTTGCCTGCAGGACGGCGGGTACCGCAGCGTGCCGCCCGAGCAAACCTTCGAAAAATATCGGCACCTGATCAGCCCGATCACCGGCGTGGTGACGAAGCTGCGTCGGGTGCATGAAGACGGAGACATCGCGCACGTCTACGTGGCGGGACACAACGGGGCGTTCCGGATGGGCAGCCTCGATTTCCTGAAGCGCAGCCTGCGTGCGGCCAGCAGCGGCAAGGGAATGTCCGACATGCAGGCCAAGGTCAGCGCCCTGTGCGAGGCCATCGAGCGCTATTCCTGCGAACGGCGGGGCGACGAAGTGGTGATTACCGACAGCTATCTCGAGATGCAGCGGCACTACGGCGACGATGCGATCCATCCCAATCAGGTCATGCTTTACAGCGAGCGCCAATTGGCCGAACGCAAAGCATGGAATGACAGGAAGTCGATGTTCAACTGGGTGCCGGAGCCTCTGGACGCAACATTGCCGATCGACTGGACCCCCGTGTGGTCCCTGACGCATCAGCGGCGCCGCTACCTGCCCACGCAATTGGTGTATTGCGGATCCCCGGCAAGCACTGTTTGCGATGCGTTCTATGCCGTTGGCTGTTCGAATGGCAATGCGTCCGGCAACAACCTCGAGGAGGCTGTCCTGCAGGGTTTTCTCGAGCTGGTGGAGCGCGATGCGATTGCCTTGTGGTGGTACAACCGATTACGCAAGCCCGGCGCGTCCATGCGGGATGTGGAGCTGGCTTATCCGAAAGCGCTGGCCGACCATTATGCGTCGATCGGGCGGGAGGCATGGGTGCTGGACCTCACCAGCGACCTTGGCATTCCGGTGTTCGCGGCACTGTCGCGCCGGCTGCATGCCACGCAGGAGCAGATTCTGTTTGGGTTCGGCTGTCACCTGGATGCGCGCATCGCCCTGCAGCGTGCCTGTGCAGAGATGAACCAGATGCTGGGGCTGGCACAAGATGGCCGAGGGGGCAATCATCCAGGCTTGGAAGACGAGGAAACCGTGGCTTGGCTCACCACCGCGACGCTGGACAATCAAACTTATCTGGCGCCCGCCGCCGGCGTGCCGATGAAGCGCCCGGATGACTTTCCCATACGCCACAGCGGCGATTTGCTGCAGGACATCACGCATTGCCGGCGCATTGTGGAACAGCGCGGCATGGAGGTGCTCGTTCTGGATCAGACTCGCGCCGATACGGGGCTGCCGGCGGTCAAGGTCATCGTGCCCGGCCTGCGCCATTTCTGGGCGCGTTACGGAAGCGGGCGCTTGTACGACGTACCGGTGGCCATGGGTTGGCTTCCCGAGGCGCGCACCGAAGACGAGCTGAATCCGATCCCCATGTTCATGTAGCCTTGAGCATGGTGTCGCCCGGCAGGCCGGCCGTCACAGCAGTTGGGCAGCCGCCAGCCGGGCAAAGTGTCCGTCCGTGCTCATCAACTGTTCGTAGTTGCCTTGTTCGACTACGCGGCCGGCGTCCATGACATAGATGCGATCGGCCTTCGCCACGGTGCTCAGTCTGTGTGCGATCACGATCCGCGTTATAGACAGGCGGTCCAGGCTGTCGGTGACCACGGCTTGTGCCCGATTGTCGAGCGCGCTGGTGGCTTCGTCCAGGAGCAGGATCCGTGGCTGACCTACTATGGCGCGGGCAATCATCAGGCGCTGTATCTGGCCGCCCGACAGGGAACCGCCTTCGGTTACCGCGGTATGCATGCCCATGGGCATGCGCCGGATGTCTTCGGCCAGGCCGACTTTCCTGGCGGCGTCCCAGGCGTCGTCCAGGCCGGCACGGGTGGTGCCGACTATGTTTTCATATAGCGATCCGGGTATGGGATGGCTGTTCTGCAGCACAACGCCCATCTGTCGGCGCACGGCCAGGATGTCCAGCTCGCGCATGTCCTGTCCGTCCAGCAATATGCCTCCGGTTTCAGCGGCCTCGAAGCCCAGCAGCAGCCGCAGCAAGGTCGATTTGCCGCAGCCGGAAGCGCCGACGATGGCCACGAACTCGCCCGCCCGCGCGGATAGCGTGATGTCGTCCAGCACCAGCGGAGCGTCAGGCGCATAGCGGAAAGACAACTGCGTGACTTCCACGGTCCCGGAAAGCGTGCCCGGATCGTCCTTGTCGTCGGCGGTTTCAGGGCTGGCCGAGAGAATGGGCAGCGCGCGTTCCAGCAGCGGCTGGACGGCCATCAGGCCGGCCGCGGTTTGCGTCATTTGCGTGATGCTGCCGCTGAAGTGATTGAAGGCGGCCAGGAATGCGGCGAAACCGCCTACCGCCAGCACGTCCGCCTGGCCGGGATCGCGGTATGTCCCGAGGACCAGAAAGAACAGGAAGAGCGCGGCCAGGCCGAACAGGCTGTTCAGCGCGGTTTGCATGTTCTGGTAGGCGGCCGCCGAATTCCGGAGGGTCTGCGATCTGGAAAACAATGTCGCCCAGCGGGCGAACGCGCGGTCTTCGGAGGCCGACAGGCGTATCTTCGAGATGCCCGTCACCATCTGCAGCGACAGGCCTTGTAACGCACCCTCGTTCTGCGCCAAATGGCGCTGGTGGCGCAATTGCATCCATATCAAGGCCAGCGTGGCGATGGTGTAGATGGCGGTGAGAAGGGCGGCCCAGAGGCCGAGGCGCCAGTCGTAGTACAGCAGCAGCGCAAAGCTGAAGATGGCGAAGACACCGCCCATCAGGGCTTGGGCGGCGCTGCTCGAGACCAATTGGTCGATGTGCGTGATGGCGGTTGCGCGCACGGCCAGATCGCCGGCGGAAAAATGACGGAAGAAACGGGCGGGCAGGCGCAGCAGCCTGTCGACGATGGCCGCCTGGAGAGCGGGAGCCGTGCGGCTTTGGAAACGGCTGAAAGCGATGCCGCCGACATAGGACATGATGAAGGTGGTGATTCCCAGCACGGCAAGAATCAGGCCGACCTGCAGCAGGTGGTTGCGGTCATGCCCGGGAATGACCGTATCGATGAGATAGGCGGACCCGATGGGAACCGCCATGGCCAGCAAGCCGCCGAACAAGGCGGTCAGCAGGAAGGCGCACAGATCGCGCCAGCCGCGCGCCAGCGAGAAGCGGGACAGTGCCCGCCAGCCCAGCTTCCGGGAGGGGAGCGGGGCTGTGAATGCATATGCGGTGGGCGCAAGCAATGCCAGGGCATCCCGGCCCCGCAAGGTTTGCCGGCGCTTGGGATCGAAGACCTGCAATTCGCCATGGGCCTGCGGCAAAATGGCGAGCGGCCTGCCGTCGTCCTTGGCAAAGCCGAGCATGGCTTGGGTATCGTAGCGTTCCCAGCCGGCATCCAGAGCGACCAGGCGCGACCGCAATCCGCTGGCCTGGACGATGGCCTCGAGGCCGGGCGCTTCGTCTTCATCCCGTTGCCTGCGGCGGGCCGGCAGACGGACGTCAAAGCCCTCATGGCGACCCACCGCCTGCAGGGCGAGCGCCAGGGCCGGCTGCCGGTCGTCGAGCAAGGCATTGCCGGCGATGCCGGATTCAAGTACGTTCTGGAGTGCGCCCAAGCCCTGCCGCCACTCCCGCCGAGCGGAATCCGATCGTTGGCGCAGGCGATTGTGCTCGTCCACTGTGGCCAGCATCAGGTTGAGTCTTGCGGTGGGAATCAGCAAGCGGTGCAGGGTTTCCAGGCCTGCCCATAAAAGATTTCCGGACAGCAGCCGCACGCTGTCGCAGCCCAGCAGTTCCAGCGGCTCGCTGGCTTGCAGCCAACTGCTGCGGCTCAGGGGAACCAGGCACCGGTCCGGACCGGCGGGCAATTCCTGCGTGCTCAGGAACAGCGCGGCATGCCGCGGAACATCGAGCCAGACAATCCCGCCTCCGCTGGCGATGCGGGTGTTGGTCGCCATGGCGAAGGCTGTATCCGGCTGTATGGATTGATGAATGACGGGACTGGGCGCGGCCCACCGGGCCAGCCCGGCGCTGACTGCTTCTATCCAATGATCCACGGCTCCAGCCAAGTCCGGTACGGCGGCCGCCGGCGCTGCGCGCAGCTGCGCCAGCGCGATGCGTCGCACTTCGGTATCGACGTGCGGGACGGCCAGCACGACGAACGCGCCCGGGCCCGGCGCCTCTTCTTGTGGCAGGCCGAAAAGCAGCGTGCCGGGCTGGATGCTCGCGAAGTGATGCCGTTGGCCATGCGGCTCGCCATTGCGGATCTCGACGAGGAACAATTCTATGCATCCGCGTTCCAGCCACCAGCATGTATCCGTTTCATCCAGCGGGAACGGCGTGTTGCCGGCGACCGCCAGCGGCGGGCCGGACGCATCCAGCAATGCCCGCAGCCCGGGGCCGCATGAGGCGAAGGGGTCAGTTCTCGATGAGTCCACGATACGTGCCGTTTCGACGCATGAGTTGTTCGTGCGTGCCGCGTTCCAGGACTCTTCCCTGGTCCAGCACGATGATTTCATCGCAGTCGCGGATGGTGCTCAAGCGATGGGCAATGATGATGCAGGTGCAGCCGCGCCGACGCAGATTGGACATGATGTCTTTTTCGCTGATGGTGTCCAGCGCGCTGGTGGCCTCGTCCAGGATCAGCACGCTAGGGTTGCCGGCGAGCGCGCGCGCAATCTCGAGTCGCTGGCGCTGCCCGCCGCTGAAGTTGCGTCCGTTTTCCTGCACCAGGCTGTCGTAGCCGCCTCGGCGGGCCATGATGACGTCGTGGATCATGGCGTCCTTGGCGGCCTGGATCACGCGCTCCAGCGGCATGGAGTCATCCCACAGGGTGAGGTTGTCTCGCACGGTCCCTTCGAACAGCACGATTTCCTGGTCGACGATGGACAGCGAGCGGCGCACCAATTCACGGGGCCATTGCCCGGCGGGCCGGCCATCGAAAAGAATCTCGCCGGTCCATGGGTCCAGCATCCCGGAAATCAGGCGCGCCACGGTCGTCTTGCCGCTTCCCGAGCCCCCCACGAGTGCGATGCGGCTGCCCGGTTGCATGGCCAGGTCGAGCCCTTGGATGAGTGGAGGGTCCAGAGGCGAGTAGCCCACACCGACGCCGCGCAGGACCACACTGCCCGACAGGTGGGAACGAACGCGATGGCCGTCCGCAGGCGGCTGGGCGAATTCTTTTGCAACGGGGTGGCGCAGGGTATCGTCCACCTGAGCCAATGGGCCTTGGGCATCGCGTACCGCGGTGGCGATGTTGAGCAGTTCGTTGACCGGCGCGGTGAACGACCCGACGATGATGATGAATGCGACCAGCATGCCCAGGCTGAGCTCTCCTTCGATGACGAACAGGCCGCCCAGGGAAATGACCAGCGCACTGGACAGCGCGCCGGTCAATGTCGGCAAGGCGCTCAGCAAGGTCTGCATATGCGCCACTTTTTGTTGCGCGTTCACGAAAAGCACCTGCAGGCCGGCCCACTTGGAGAAGAATATCTGGTCCGCGCCGGTGGCCTTGAGGGTTTCGATCATCTGCAAACCCTGCATGATCTTGCCGTCCATTTTCACCGCATGCAGCGTAATGCTTTCCGCGGATTCGCCCAGGCGCCGTTGCAGCCAGCCGAACATCACGGCATTGGCGGCTGCCATCGAGATGCAGATGAGGGTGAGCGCCACATGATATTGCAGCATCAGGGCCGTGAAGAAAATCAGGGTGGCGATGCTTACGACCAGTTGCGCCATTTGCTGCGAAGCCAGGTCGGCGATCTGTTCGGCAAGCGGCAAGCGGGCGCTGACCATGCCGCTATGGCGCTGCGTGAAGAACAGCGACGGCAAGCGCAATATATGCCAGCTTAAGCGGCCGCCGAGCACCAGCGCCAGTTTGATGCGCAGCCGGGCGGCCAGATGCAGGCGCAGCCAGCAGGCGCCGGCCAGGGCCAGTGCGGCGATGCCGATGGCCGTCAGCAAAGGGCCAAGCCAGTCATGCAGGCGCTCGATCAGTATGTAGTCGATGAATACCCGATTGAAGGCCGGTGTGGCCAGCGAGATGAGCACCATCAGCAGGCCGGCGGCCACCACGGCCGCCAGGGCGGGCAGCGATTCCCGCAGGAGACCGCCCAGCGCAAACAGCGTGCGCCGGGGCGATCCTCCGGGCTGGAAGGCATCGGTTTTCTCGAAGACGAGCGCGATGCCGCTGAACATGGTGTGGAAGTCGGCGGCGCTTACCTTGCGCCGGCCGACCGCTGGATCGTTCAGGTGAAAGAATCCATCCTGCATGCCTTCCAGGACCACGAAATGATTCATGTCGACGAACAGGATGGCGGGCAGGGCGATGCCGTTCAGCTCGTCAGGCTCCAGCCGCATGCCTTTTGCCTGCAGGTCGAGCTTGCGCGCGGCCTTGAGCAGGTTAAGCGCCTTGCTGCCGTCGCGAGAAACACCGCACAGCACACGCAATTCCTCGAGCGGCACCCACCGGCCGTGATAGGCCAGCACCATGGCGAGCGCGGCGGCGCCGCATTCCAGTGCCTCCATTTGCAGGATGGTGGGCGTTTTGACACGCCGCGCCGTCGCCATCAGCGCGCTCCCGTCCAGCGGAACAGGTGATCGAAGAAGGGGAGGGCGAGGCTGATGACGCGGCGCCGTTCAACGACCATGTCCGCCCAGGCGATGGTGCCCGCGTCTATGCTGATGTCCGGACCCTTGCCCGAGGACCATTTATAACCGCTATACGAAGACGGGTCGGTTTCCAGTTTCAGCTCGACCTCGAAGGGGGCTCCTGTCTTGAGCAGGGTGTCGACCAGGGTGGTGTTCTTCAACCGGCGCATGATGCCTTCGCGGCTGGATGGTATTTTGGCGACGCTAAGTACCTTGCCTTGCATGAACCCGTCTTTTTGCGGCGTGGTGGTCGACGGCATGACCTGGGCGTCCATGCCTACCTTGATTTTCTTGCCATCCTCATTGGGCACGAAGACGATGGCATGCAGAGAATGGTCCTGGCCCTGGGCATTGGCCGTCAGCAGGCGCATGACGATCTGCCCGGTGGTGACGAGATCGCCCGGATTGACGCTCAGTTCGACTGCCGTGCCGTCCACCGGCGCGATCAGGCTGCGGCTGCGCTCGTAGTCGCGTTCCATGTTGGCCAATTCGCGCTCGAGAGCCTGGACCCGAAGCCTTGCCTCGAGGATGTCCTGTTCTCTTTGTGCTTCGTCGTCGAAATGGCGGAGCGCGAGTTCGATGTCGTCGGCCGCAGCCAACCGCCCGGCGTCCTGCTGCAGTTCCTGCCGCATGCGCTGACGCAAGGCCTGGTTGGACTGCCGCAGTTCCAGCAGGCCCTGGGCACCTTGCAGCTCGGCCTGCTTGGCGGTGATGGTGTCCAGGCTGGCGGGGCGAGTCAGCAGGGCCACCAATTGGCCTTTCTTGACGAGTTCGCCCGGTTCGACCAGTACGGCTTCGACATGACCATCGCCGGGCGAGCTGACTACCGCCACTCCAGCGGCGGACAGCAATATCCCTTGTCCACGCACCGTAACCGGCGCCGAGGAAAGAATGCCCCAGGCCAGTCCGGCCAGGACGACCAGGGCAATGGCTGCAATGCCGATGCCATGCAAGGGGCGGACGACTTTGAGCGCGCGATCGAGCTGGTCGGGGTTGGAGATCTTTTCGAGGGCTGCTTGCCGAAACAGGCCGCTCATGCGCTATAGTGCTTGAGCAAATCCACGAATTGCCTGATTTCTTCGGGGCTTGCACGCTGGCTGGTGCCGCCCACCACTTCCAGCAGCAGGCTGTCGTCCAGGATGCCGCCCGGGGCGGCATGGGGCGCCGCTCGATCCAGCGCCATGCTGATGGCGCTTGCTGCGTCCGGCGCATAGCTGACCTGCACGCCACTGGGTACGCGTATGCCGACGGCCGCAAGCGCTGCGCTGGTATCATTGCGGACCAGTTCATGAAAGGCGGTATCGTCGCGGAACCGTTCTGCAAATTGCCGCAGGGCGCCGTGGTCGGCTGGCACATTGTTTTGCCGCATATACATTCCCAAAAATGCTTAACCCGGGGATCGACGTAAAATTTCTGCGATATATGTTTGATATTGTAAACGAGAGTCGAACAGCCGGTTTTGTTTTATATGGCCATACCCAAGAAAAAACTGTTGATCATTGCCGATGATCATCCTCGTATCCGTGAAGCCCTGCAACACATCCTGACCGGACTGCATGGCAGCACGACCCTGTATAGCGGCGGCGATCCGGCCGAATTGAGGCGGATCGCCGACAGGCGCCTGGACGAGGCCGAGGAGCTGACCGTAGCGGACGTGAGCCTGCGGGAGGCAGGCCCGGAGCGAAAGTGCGCCGGCGTGGTCGCCCCGGGAAGCCATGAATCTCCGTTGATGGTCGTATCCGTGCAAGAGCGAGGCATCACCGCCAACTGGTTCGTCGCCATCGACGCCCAGCCCGGACAGGAAAGCGACGACACGCGCATCGAGGCGGCGCTCGATCAACGCGATGTCGTCATGGAGCTCATCCGCGGTTTGCGCGATGCGGCGCAATCGACCGGCGGACCGGAGCCCGAGCCCCTGCAAGAAACTCCCAGCACGGAAAGCCTCATGAAGCTCGGACTGACACAGCGCCAGGCAGAGGTCCTGGTGCTGCTGGCCGAAGGGCTTGCCAATAAAGAAATCGCCCGCAGGCTGGATATTTCAGAATGGACGGTGCGCCACCATGTCAGCTCCATTCTGGAGCGGCTGGAAGTCAGCAACCGCGGCAAGGCGGCAGTCCTTGCCAGCCGGCTGGCGCAGGTGGGATAAGGGGTCAGACCCCATTCGGGGTCTGACCCCGCCAGGCCGAATCGGGGTCCGCCCCCGCCTAATTGAATCGGGGTCAGACCTCACTTGGTTGGATTGGGGTCAGACCCCGAATGGGGTCTGACCCCTCAAAACACTCATCCCACCTGAAATTCCGATTCCGGATAGCGGATCCGGCTGCGTTTCTGGGTGGCCAGGCTGTAGACCAGCGTCAGAGGTCCGATGCGGCCCACGAACATCAGGATGGTCAGCAGCGCCTGGCTGGGCGCGCTCAGGTGCGGCGTGAAGTCACGACTGAGTCCGGTCGTGCTGACGGCCGACACCACCTCGAACAAGATGGTAAGAAAGGGCGCCTGCTCGAAGATGCTCATGAGCAGCGTGCCGGTGAATATCAAGGCGCTCGTGACCAAAAGCAGGGCCAGCGACTTTTGCACGGTATCCGGCGAAATCGATCGCTTGAACAGCACGACTTCTTTGCGGTGGAAAATATACGAATGCACCGCCGCGAGCAGCACGATGAACGTGCCCACCTTGATCCCGCTCGCCGTGCTCAGCGAACCGCCGCCGATGAACATGAGCAGCATGAGCACCAGGCTGGTGCTGTCATGCAGCTGGGTGATGTCTATGCTGGTGAAGCCGGCGGTTCGCGCAGTCACGCTTTGCAGCCAGGCCGCGAGCGCCTGGCCATGGAAAGGCAGCGCTCCCAATGTGGCGGTGTTGTTGAATTCCAGCAGCCATATCGCGGCAAAGCCGGCGAGGTTGAGCGCCAGGGTCGCCACGAGCATGAGCTTGGTATACGGCATGAGCGTGGCCCAGCGTTTCTTGTGCGAGACATCGCTGAGCACGGTGAAGCCTATCCCGCCCAGGATGATGCTGCCCGTGATCACCAGTATCGTCACGGGATCATCCACGAAGCGGGCCAGGCTGAAGGGAAAGAGGGAAAGCCCGGCGTTGTTGAAGGCGGCGATGGTGTGAAAGACGGCCTGGGGCATCGCGGTGGAAAGCGGAAACTCGCGCCACCACCATAGCGTCAGCGCCAGTGCGGCAATGCCTTCTATGCACAACGATATCTTGATGACGGACAGCGCCGTGCGCTGGATCTTCGAGACGCTGGTCTGATTGAATGCTTCCAGCGCCAGCGCCTGATGCTGCAGGCTCATTTTCTTGCCCAGCGTGATGGCGGCAAGCACGGCGAAGGTAACGAACCCCAGGCCGCCCAGTTGCACAAGGGAAATCAGCACGATTTGCCCGAAGGCGGTAAGCATCGTACTGGGATCGAAGACAGTCAGGCCGGTGACGGTCACCGCCGACGTCGCCATGAAGAAGGCTTCGAAGAGGTTGATGGGCTGCTTTTGCGCGATCGGCAGATTCAGGAGCGAAGTGCCCAGCAGGATCAGTGCGAAGAAGCCCGCGGCCAGAATGACGGGCGGGCTGGCGCGCAGCATGCCCGTGCGCTTGATGCGCTTGTAGGTTTGATAGCCCTGCAGGGGCAGCCAGTTACGCATGAAATGTCAGGCAAGCTTGGGAGCAATGGTTTTCAATGCCGACAGTTGTCCCAGCAGCACGAGCACGTCCTTGGCCTGCAGCGTGAAGTCGCCGGGAGGATGCACGGTGACCTGCGTCCTGCGCTTCACCAGCAGTGCGTGCAAGGACTCCTTCCCGTCTTTCAGGACTTGATTCAAGGGGGTGCCTTCCAGGTGCTCGCTGACGTCGATTTCCACGACGAACTCGCCGTTCCCGATGGAGATGTAGTCGTTCACCATGGGATAGCTCAGTGCCTGCGCCACGCGTATGCCCATTTCCTCTTCGGGGTGAATGATGCGGTCCACGCCCAGTTTGCTTAGGATAAGGTGCTGGGCGTGCGAGGTCGCCTTGACCCATATGGGCTGTATGCCCAGGGATTTCAAATGGACCACGCACAGCAGGCTGGCTTGAACCTCTTCCCCGATGGCCACCAGGATGACGTCGTAATTGTTCAGGCCCAGCTCTTCGAGCGCGGCTCGGTCCGAGACGTCGGCGATGACGGCGTGCGTGATCTGGTCGGCGTGCTTGTCTATGATTTTGGGATTGGTGTCCACGCCGAGTACGGAATGCCCCATTTTCATGAGTTCAAGAGAGGCGGCCGAGCCGAAGCGGCCCAGTCCGATTACTGCAAACTGTCCCATGGGTTTCACTCAGAGCGCTTGGTGACGAAGTGGCTAATACAATAGCCGGATTGCGAAATTAACTCAAATTCTGGTAAAAACCCTTATAGACATATTATTTATTCATTTTGCTGTGCTGTTTTCGCAGCTCTTTTCCGGGCGATTCGGCCTGGAACCATTCAATAGTGATGAATATGGCAAGTTTGTTTGACCCCATCGACTTGGGGGCGGTAACACTGAAAAATCGGATCGTGATGGCTCCTCTGACACGCAATCGCGCTTCCGAAGGCAGGATTCCCAACGACTTGATGCGCATGTACTACACGCAGCGTGCAACAGCCGGCTTGATTTTGTCCGAGGCGACATCGGTCTCGCGCCAAGGCGTGGGATATCCGGCGACACCCGGAATATGGTGCAGCGCACAGGTCGAAGGCTGGAAAAAGATTACCCGCGCGGTCCACGAGAAGCACGGAAAGATTTTCCTCCAGCTCTGGCACGTGGGGCGCGTATCCGACCCGGAATACCTGAATGGCGAAATTCCCGTGGCGCCGAGCGCCATTGCCTGCGAGGGCAATGTCAGCCTCATCCGGCCCAAGCGTCCGTATGTCGTGCCTCGCGCACTGCATACCGAAGAAATCCCCGGCATTGTCGGCGACTTTGCCGAGGCGGCGCGCAATGCCTGGGAAGCCGGCTTCGACGGGGTGGAAATCCATGCCGCCAATGGCTATCTCATCGATCAGTTCCTGCATGATGGCAGCAATCACCGCAGCGACGAATACGGCGGTTCGATCGAGAACCGAGCTCGCCTGCTGCTCGAGATCGTGGATGCATGCGTTGGCGTGCTTGGCGCGGGCAGGGTGGGTGTGCATCTGTCGCCGCGGGGCGATGCGCATTCCATGTCGGATTCAGATCCCAGAGCCTTGTTTTCCTACGTGGCTCGCGCATTGGGCAGTCGGGAAATCGCCTTTTTGTGCACGCGCGAATATCTGGGCGATGACAGTCTCACCGCCGAGATCCGACAGTTGTTCGGCGGCCCCGTGATCGCGAATGAAGGCTACGGTCTTTCCCGGGCCCAGAGCGTCGTCGCAAGCGGTTTGGCCGACGCCGTGGCTTTTGGAAAGCCTTTCATCGCTAACCCCGATCTGGTTGCGCGGTTCAAAACGGGAGCGCCCCTCAATGACTGGGATTCGGCGACTTTTTACACCGAGGGCTGCCGGGGCTACACGGATTATCCCTGCCTGGGCAGCGCGTCTTCCCTGGTGAAAGAGACCTGCTCCTGAGGCGCGGCACAAAAAGCTTTCCCGCCGCACACAAGCCGTGCTAACTTTTGATCGTGGCCAGTACGCGGTTCCCGCAGCATTCAGAGCGGGATCAGGCAAGGCATTCATTTTCAGGAGGCGGTGTGAGAACGCTAGCAGTCAGTATTGGGGTGGCGGTTTGCTTGTCGGGATGCGCAATGGGCATACAGCAAGGGGCGGATTCTCCAACCGTGAGCTATACGGTTCCGCGCAGCTACCAGACGGTATACCTTCGTGTTCAGAACCAAGCTGATGAATGCCTGCGTGGAAAAGGCCATTACGATGTTTTTGCCGAGGTCGACCCCGCCATGCAGACGGGGCTCGTGGCCGTGCGCAGCCCCCTGGGCGTGGAAGTCGCGCGGACGGAGCTCAAGGCCATCGACGCCCGCAACACGCAGGTGACCCATACCGTGTGGGGCCACAGTCCGTGGGACGGTTCCGCGCTCAACGCCATGCGCCAGTCGGTGATGATCGATACGTCGGTGTGCGTGGCTTATAAGTAAGAGGGGGTCAGACCCCATGCGGGGTCTGACCCCGGGCGTAAGACCCCGGGCATATCAAAACAGACCTGAGAAACGGGGTCAGACCCCGAATGGGGTCTGACCCCTCAAAGCCACCCCTCAAAGCCGAGCTTTCACCTGAGCCGATACGGCCGACATGTCGGCGCGGCCGGCAAGCGCGGCCTTCACGATGGCCATGACCTTGCCCATGGCGGGAGCGCCGCTGATGCCCTGGCCTTGCACTTCGGCGATGGCCGAGGCAATGGTTGCCTCGACTTCTTCCGGCGCGGCGGCCTGGGGAAGGAATTCCTGCAGGACGGCCATTTCGGCTTTTTCCTGCTCGGCGGTTTCAGTGCGGCCGGCCTGCTCGAAAGCGGCGATGGATTCGCGGCGCTGTTTGACCTGTTTTTCAATGATGGCGGTGATGTCCGCGTCGCTGAGTTCGCGCTGGTCATCGACCTCTTTTTGCTTGATGGCGGCCTGCAGCAAGCGCAATGTGCCCAGGCGGGCGGAGTCCTTGGCGCGCATCGCGGCTTTCACGGCGTCGGCGAGTTGGGGCTTGAGCGAGTTGCTCATGATGACATCCTGGTTAAAGCATTTATTTTAATGGAAGTCGCGGCTGCGGGTGCGCAGCCTGCCCAGTAGCGGGGTAAGGTCCACCAGCCGGCTGGCCCGCAAATGGGTAACGCCTTGATGGCTTTGCCACACACCATAGACGCCCATCAGTTGAGCCTGCACCAGTTCCGCGCGCTGGCGTTGTGCCAAGTCCGCCTGGACAATGACGTTCACGTTTCCGGTTTCGTCCTCGAGGGTGACGAAGATGGTTCCCTTTGCCGTCCCCGGGCGCTGCCGGCCGGTCACGATGCCGCAGGCTCTGGCCAGCCGGCGGTCGGGATAATCTTGCCGCAGCGTTTCAGCGGTTTCAAAGCGCCGCGCGGATAGTTCGCGACGCAGCAGCGACAAAGGGTGGCGACCCAGGGACAGCCCCATGGACCGGTAGTCGGCGACGATTTCCTCGCCCTCGCTGGGCCGAGGCAGTTGCACCGGATCGTTGTCTCGCAGCGGGGCATTGCGCAGCAGGCCTTTCTGGATCGGGACGGCGGCTTGCCAGCGGGCCTGGCGACGATGGCCGCTCAGGAAGCGCAGCGCGCCGGCCGCTGCAAGCGCGTCGATGTCCCCGCGGTTCAGGTTCGCGCGGGTGGCAAGGTCGTGGATGTCGGCATAGGGATGCGCCAGGCGTTCACCCTGGATGCGCAGGGCCGCATCGTCGGACAGGCCTTTGACCAGGTTGAACCCCAGCCTGACGGCCGGCCTGGCCTGTGTGCCGGGCGGCTGGGCGGTGTGAGGCTCCATGGGTTCCAGCGTGGCGTCCAGGTCGCTGTGCATGATGTCGACGGGCAATACCTCGACACCGTGCCGCTTGGCATCTTGCACTAATTGGCTGGGAGAGTAGAAGCCCATGGGCTGCGAGTTCAGCAATGCGGCCAGGAAGGCTTCCGGTTCGTGGCACTTCAGCCAGGCGCTGAGGTAGGCCAGCTTGGCGAAGCTGGCCGAGTGGCTTTCCGGGAAGCCATACTCGCCGAAGCCTTCGAGCTGGCGGAAGATGCCTTCCGCGAAATCCTCATCGCAGCCGTTAGCCACCAGACCCTGGATGAGGCGTTCGCGAAAATGCTCCACGCCGCCCCGGCGCCGCCAGGCGGCCATCGAGCGCCTGAGCTGGTCGGCCTCGTCGGGGCTGAAGCCCGCACCGACCATGGCGATCTGCATGGCCTGCTCCTGGAAGATGGGCACGCCCATGGTGCGCTCCAGGACCTTGTCGATCTCGGGTGTAAGCGGGGCGACCTTTTCCACCCCTTGCCTGCGGCGCAGATAGGGATGGACCATGCCGCCCTGTATGGGGCCGGGGCGCACGATGGCAACTTGAACAACGAGGTCGTAGAATTCCTTGGGCTGGAGCCTGGGCAGCATGCTCATTTGCGCGCGCGATTCGATCTGGAACACGCCCACGGTATCGGCCCGCGTGATCATGTCGAATGTCTTGCCGTCGTCCGATTCAATATTTTCCAGGGAAAAAGGCTCGCCGCGCCGCTGCGACACCAGCGCGAGGCATCGTTGCAGGGCGCTCAGCATGCCCAGGGCCAGGACGTCGACTTTCAGCATGCCCATGGCGTCCAGGTCGTCCTTGTTCCACTGGACGATGCTGCGATCGGGCATGGCGGCGTTTTCTATGGGCACCATCCGGCAGAGGTTGTCGCGGGCAATGACGAAACCGCCGGGATGCTGGGAAAGATGGCGGGGAAAGTCCAGCATCTGGCCGACCAGACTGCACCATAGCTTGGCCAGATGCGAGTCCGCCGGCAGGCCATGCTGCGCCATTTTATCGAGCAGGTGATGAGAGCCGTCCCAGTACTTGCATGATTTTGCCACGCCGTCGATCAGGTCGGCGGGCAGGCCCAGCGCCTTGCCGGTGTCACGCAGCACACTGCGAGTACGGTAGGTGCTGACGACCGCAGTCAGGGCGGCCCGGTGGCGGCCGTATTTTTCGTAGATGTATTGAATGACTTCTTCGCGCCGCTGGTGTTCGAAATCCACATCGATGTCGGGCGGTTCTTTGCGTGCCTGGCTGATGAAACGAGCAAAGAGGGAATTGCCGTTTTCAGGATTGACTTCGGTAATGCCCAGGCAGTAGCAGACGGCGGAATTGGCGGCCGAGCCTCGGCCCTGGCACAGGATGTTCCTGGATCTGGCAAACGTGACGATGTCGTAGACGGTCAGGAAGTAGGGTTCGTATTCCAGGGTGGCGATGATGGCCAGCTCGCTTTCCAGCTGGCTGTAGACTTTGTCGCTGATCCCTTGTGGATAGCGCCGGCGGGCGCCCGCGAACGTTTCCTGGCGCAGGTAAGCCGAGGCAGTCATGCCCTCGGGCACGATCTCCCGAGGATACTGGTAACGGATATCGTCCAGGTTGAACGAGCATAGCCGGCTGATGAATACGGTTTCGGCCAGCGCTTCGGACGGATAGGCTTGCATCAGCCGCATGCGGCCGCGCAGGTAATGCTCCGCATTCTGCTTGAGTTCGTAGCCGCAAGCCTGTATGGGGGTCTTCAAGCGGATCGCGGCCAGCGTGTCGTGCAAGGGCTGGCGCGAGCGCACGTCCATTTCGGCCTGGCCCGCGGCCGCCAGGCGTATGCCGAAGTCTTGGGCGGCTTGCGTCAGTTTGGCCTGATGCCGGCTGTCGGCATGGTGGTGATGCAGAGCCAGCCCGAGCCACAGCCGTCCCGGGAATGCCTGCAGGAGACGTGGCAGCTGCCGCCGAAGTTCGTGGGGATCCGGATCGTAGCCAGGCTTGAACATGACCAGGCAATCGGGCAGGTTCTTCAGGTGCTCGTAACCGGAAGGCGGATGGGTCACGTCGCCAAGGCTGAGTTGGTATTGGCCTTTTCCGCTGCGTCTGCGCGCCAGGGTGATGAACTCCGACAGATCGCCGTAGCCTTTCTGGTTGCGGGCCAGGACGATGATCTCCATGCCTTCGATGATGAATCGGCTGCCGATGATCAGCTTCAGCTTTTGTTTCTTGGCTTCGATATGCGCGCGGACCACGCCGGCCAGCGAACATTCGTCGCTCAGGGCCAGCGCCTGGTAGCCCAGATGGGCGGCCCTGGCCACCAGTTCCTCGGGATGCGAAGCGCCTTTAAGGAACGAAAAATTCGAAATGCAGTCCAGTTCCGCGTAGTCGGCAAGCATGTCGGCCTCAGGCAAAAAAACCGTGCAGGAACCAGCCGGTTTCTTGGGCCGCGCGCGGTTCGCGCAGGCGATATAGCCAGTAGCGCGCCCCTTGCGCATCCTGGGCGATGAAGTAATCGCGCTTTTCGTGGCCGTGAAGGCTCCACCAGCCGGTTTCCAGTCGCTCTGGGCCATGGACCAGGCGCAGTGGCCGACCCTGATGGACAGGCCGATCGCCTTTCATGGCCAGGGCCTGGGGGGAGGGCAGCAGCCAGAATGGGCGGGCCTGCACGGCCAGGCGGGGTGGGGGGAGTTCGCTTGGCTGTGCCTGTTCCGCGTGGGATGGACGGGGCGAGGTGGCGGCCTGGACGGATCGCCACAAATTGGCTTGTTCGGGCATGTAGTGGGCGCTGGGCGCCGGCTGCCGGACACGCTCGGGTCCCAGGCGGGCTTGCAGGAGATCCAGCAGCCGGCTTTCCTGGCGTTGCCACTGCCCGGGCTCCGGAAACAGCCCGGCGTTGGCGGGTGTGCGAGGACGGCTGCTTTCGGCGATGAGCTCTACGGCAATGACCGCTGCGGGAAGCGACAAGGTATGCAGTTGCTCGGCCAGTACGTGGGTGAAGTCCTCGGGCCGCCAGGCGTCTTCCGACAGGCGCAGCGTGACGTTGGAAGGGGGCCGGGCATGCCGTCCTTTTTCGTGGTGCAGCAACAGCGTGAGTTCGCTGCCGGCTTCCTGGCGGGCTTGCAGCCAGCCGCATAATTGTTCGATGAGCCGCTTTGCGACGGCCAGGATGGCATGGGTGTGCTCCAATCGTTCGATGAGCTCATGGCGCTGGGCAAATCGGGAAGGCGGCTGGAACCAGGTGAAGTGCTGCTCTGCGGCACCATAGGCAAAATCGAGTTCCCGGACTACTTCTGGACTGCTGCGCTGCTGCAGTCCCTTGCGAGGCAGGCGGCGCAATTGCCCCAGGCTGCGGCAGCCTATGCCTTCGAGCCAGTCGCGATAAGGCTGGACGGACGGCAATGAAAAAGCCGGAAGAAGATCCAGTTGCCGTGGCAGCCTTCTGGTGCCGAACAGGCGGATCGGCCCGGCCGCCCGGCTGGCGAATAGCCAGGCAGCCAGCGCGGTGGGCGCCATGCCGAGACGAGCGTGGCCGATGCCCAATTTGCGCAGGCTGTCGCGGATCAGCCGGCACAGGTTGCGTGCCCCCTTGAAAAGACTCAGGCTGGCCTGGACTTCGAGAAGAATGGAGTCTTCGTCGAAAAAAGCCACGTTCGGAGTGTATTGCAGCAGCGCCAGGGCGGCCTCGGGTGCGCCGGCGGGCTGCAAGGCCGGCATATGATCCGCATGGGCCGCTGGGCAGGCAGTGTCAGGCGAGATGCCGGCGGGCGGACAGGACGGCAGGTAGAGGCTGATCCAGAGGGACATGATCGGAGGGGGCACGGGGCGCGGGAAGCCGTGGGCCGTACAGGGAAAGAGAAACGGGCCGGCTTGCCTGGGGGCCCTGGCGTTTTTTGATGTGGACTTCGATGCCCTGGGGCAGAGGCTGCAGAAGCAGGCGCAGGACTGCGGCACTGGCTTGCTGCAAGGCGGCGGGCGGACGCATGAGCACGAAAAGCGTGTCGCTTTGCTGGGCGGCTAGATGCAGGCGGCGCAGCAAGGCCGCGCGAGGCATGGCCGCCCAGCACAACAAGGCGCCGCAGGCATTGTGCCGCAGTATGGTTTCGGCGGCCCAGAGGGTGTCGGATGGCGTTTTGGGCGCGACCCACAGCAACCGACGGTTTTCCAGGCCCCAGTTGACCCAGCAATGGAATTGCGGCGTGTACGGAGGACATAGAAGAATGACGCTGCGACCGGCATCCAGCCCGGCCAGGGCGGGCTGCAACAGAAAGAGCTCACCGATGCCGGCTTGCCGGGGCATGAGTTCGATGAGCGCGCCCATGGGCCAGCCATGACCGGGAAGCTCGGCATCCAGCGATTCAAATCCGGTGGAAAGGGTGGGGCGGCCGGCTTGCGCCAGCTGTGTTCCACGCCAGAGCGCCGGGTGGATGCCTTCCGGGTTCTGCACAGGAGGCGGATGGTTGATGGGAGTCATTCAGGCTTTGGCGTACAGATATTTATACTGTTCAAATATACAGTATTTTTGAGTGCTAGTGCTTGCCGTTCGCCCGCTGGCGTACAATTTTCAGATTACTGATGTCTAGCCAACGTGGTGCAGGAGTTGTTTTATGGTTATCAATACGCCCCGAGGCCCCGATCCACTCATCTTCGTTCCCAGGCAAGGCAAGCCGCAGCTGCTGTTTGTATTGCTGCATGGCGAAGCCGCCTCGCCGGAACAGCTGTTTCCGCTCGCTGATGCCATCAAGCAGGCATTCCCCATGTCCATGGTGGTTCTTCCCTATGCGTTCGAGAACATCATGGCGGACGATGGCTCCGCAGCGGATGGAAAACAGGGAATTGCGGGCTATCACTGGATCGATCCCATCGGTTTGCAGGAAAGCAACTATGCCAGCCGCGTCGAACAAAAAGTCCCTTTGCTGATCCGGCAGATCCGCGAAATCCAGGAACGATTCGGTTTGGAAGGCCAGCAGACGGCTTTGGCGGGATTTTCGCAAGGCGCCTCCATGGCGCTCGAAGCCAGCCAGGCCGAACATGGCCTGGCTGGCCGTGTACTGGCTTTTTCAGGGCTGTATGCCAAGCCGCCGGTTTCGGTTCCCCCAGCCACCGTCCTGCATTTCTTTCATGGCGCCAGCGACCAGCAGGTGTCCGTTGACCAGGTCGAGTCCACCTTGGTGCGCTTGGGCCAATTGCAGGGCGACGCGACCCTGGATGTCGCCTCGCGCATCGGTCACGAACTTCATGACGCCTTGATCAAGCAGGCGATCGTACGCCTGCAGACCTGCGTGCCTTTACGAAGCTGGGAAGACGCCATGAACGCGCTCGAGCAGCGTTCGTCCGGCAGCGGCAACAATACCTTGCATTGACGTTTCGCAGGCATGGGGTCAGACCCCGTACGGGGTCTGACCCCTCGTATCATGCAAATGGAATCAGACCCGTTACAGGGCGGGGTCAGACCCCGTATGGGGTCTGACCCCTCGTACCCCATTCCAGGCCTGGTCCTCTCCAAGACAGAACGGCCAATCATGCCGCTGGGTGGGACGCCCCGCCGCGTCGTAGCTCTGTTCACTGAAAAGAGCGCGGCCGCTGGCATGGATGGCCACGATGGTGGAGCACCGCGTGCCGTATTCGGGACTGATGATGAAGGCGCTGCTGAGCAGGCGCTCGCGATCGAGCGCCAGGCCGGTGTCGGGCAGGTCCTCATCGCCTGCGATGCTCGTGTCCTTAAGAATTTCAAAAATCGGCGTGAGCGATGTATCAAGCTGCGCCATGGGCAGTGTGTCCAGCGCCTCGCGCAGGCGTTGCGCCTTGGGCCAGGGCGTATCAAGCAGATGATTCGACAGCACATACCGGCCGGCCCCCAGCTTGGTTGCCGAGCCCGATCCGCGATTGCTCAGATACCAGGCAGAGACCCGATCGCCCACGATGAGATTGAAACCGTTATAGGCCGACGCTTCGCTTTCCAGCCCGCATGCATAGTCCCGAGGAGCAATCGGGCTGGTGAGAAATCGTCGGACCAGGTCGCCGCGCGACGGTGCGTCGGGCATGACGGATGCCGGGTCGCGATAATTGGTGACGAGCGCGAACTTGCCGCTGCGGCTGAGCCCCAGCCAGCTTCCTTGCGCCTGCAGGTCTAGGCCCGCTATGATTTTCGGATGGTCATCCCAGGGTGCGGCCGGCTTGCTTGGACGCGCATGGAATTCGTCGCGGTTGGCCGCAATGAAGAGCGGCCAGTCGGGGTGGGCGGCAATCGCCAGATAAGCAATGCACATCTTGCCGCCATCAAAGCATGGCGAGCTTGCTTTCGTTTTCCACCAGATTGCGGATACGGACGGCGTCGCCGATGCGGGAATAGCGTCCCGAGGAATTCAGCAGCACGATAGCCACGTCCCGGTTGTCGATCCGGGTCAGCATGACCAGGCATTCGCCCGCTTCGTTGATGAAACCGGTCTTGGACACCGTGATGTCCCAATCCGCATTGCGGACCAGACGATTGGTGTTGTTGTATACCAGTTGACGACCGCGCCCGACGGTCACTTCGTATTTGTCATCGGTAGTGTAGCGGTGAATCAGCGGCTGCTTGCTGGTGGCGCGCAAAAGCTTGACCAGATCGCTGGGCGTGGAGACATTGTCGCTGGACAGGCCCGTGGGTTCCACGAAATACGTATTCCGCATCCCCAGCGCGCGCGCTTTGTCGTTCATGGCACGCACAAATGCCGCCAGGCCGCCCGGATAGTATCGGCCAAGCGCGTTGGCGGCGCGGTTTTCGGAAGACATCAGGGCCAGGTGCAGCATGTCGGCCCGGCTGAGCCGCGTGCCCACGGCAAGGCGGGACCGGGAATGTTTCAGGCGATCGACATCCGCTTCGGAAATCTGCAGCATTTCATCCATGGGCAAGCCGGCTTCCGCCACGATCAGCGCGGTCATCAGCTTGGAGATCGATGCGATGGGGCGTACTTCATTGGCATTCTTTCCGTACAGGACCGAAGCGCTCTCCAGGTCCTGGACTAGCACGGCTTCGGAGCGCAGCTTGGCCAGATTGCCCGGCAGCGCTTCAATGGCGGCTTCGTCCTGGCTGCCGGGCATGCTCAGTGGATCGCCGGAGGAGGATGGGTTGCTGTATGTCACCGGCTGCAAGTTCTGCGCGGTGACAAGCCGGGTACGGTAGATGGTTTTGCCAGGAGCGGAATGATCGCCGTCGAGAACGGCAAAGCCATTGACGGCAATGAGCTGGGATGCAGGGGCGGTTTGCGCGGCGGCGGGCGGCGTGTTTAAGCCAAGCACTGCGGCCGCCACTGCCAGAGAGGCCGGCCGGACGATGCGGCGCAAGAGTGATTTTCGGATAAGAGGCATGACGCGTACCTGGGCTTATGATCGAATTGAGCCTGATGGTAGCAGAAAAATCGCAGCTATATTAGTAAGTTACATCATTTTTTTAATATTTTTTTTAGCTTCGTGAGGGGAAAAGGCGGCGGATGGGAAAATATCCTGTATGCATGAACAGGGGATTGGGTTGGGGTCAGACCCCATACGGGGTCTGACCCCGTTCCGCTGCGGCGAATAGGTCATGGAGTCAGACCCCATACGGGGTCTGACCCCGTTCCGCTGCGGCGAATAGGTCAGGGGGTCAGACCCCGTGTGGGGTCTGACCCCACCACGGCCCATTTGCCCGGCCGGCGTGCCCGAAGCAACAGGAAGCTGATGATGCTGACGTTCAGCAGGTTCCAGGCAATGCCGTTCATGAAGGCGGCCCGGTAGGAGCCGGTGAGGTCGAAGATGGCGCCCGACATCCAGCCGCCCAGCGCCATGCCCAGCAGCGTGGCGGTAAGAATGACCCCGACACGCGAGCCGGATTCCTGTGGCGCGAAGTATTCGCGTACGACCAGCGCATAGGCCGGGACGATGCCGCCCTGAAACAGGCCGAAAAGCGCGGACACCACATACAGGGAAACGAGGCCATTGCTGGGCAGGAAAAGGAGCAGGGCGACGCCTTGCAGCACCGAGCCCAGCAGCAGCGTCCGCAAACCGCCGATGCGGTCGGATATCCAGCCCGAAACCAGGCGGCTGACGATGCCCAGGCCCAGCATGAGCGCCAGCATCTCGGCACCGCGCGCGGCGCCGAAGCCCAGGTCGCCGCAATAGGCGACGATATGGACTTGCGGCATGGCCATCGCCACGCAGCAGGCGACACCAGCGGTTGCAAGCAAGGCCTGCAGCGTGCCCGGCGAGAGTCCCAGCGGTTGAGCCGGATTGGAGCGGGACGCTTCGATCATGAAGGGCGCCTGCCTGCGCTTTTGCGTGGCAGGCGGCATGCCCGCGGGTTGCGCGGGCGGCCGGCGCCGATAAGTGAGCGCCAGCGGCAGCATGGTGATCAGGCAAAAGACGCCTATCCCGATATAGGTGGGCCGCCAGCCGGCCGAATCGATGAAGTGCTGCATGATGGGCGGCCAAAACGCGCCGGCCACATAGTTTCCGCTCATGCAGACGGCCAGCGCGATGCCGCGGCGCCGCGTGAACCACTGCGAGGTATCCGCCACCAGCGGCGTCATGGTCGAGGCGGAGCCCAGCATGCCGATCAACAGGAACTGCGCCAGGCTGTATTGCCACAGGCTTTCCGCCGAGCCGGCCCAAATGAAGCCCGCGCTGATGCCCAGTGTGCCCAGGACGATGGTGACCAAAACACCGAAACGGTCGGAAAGCCTGCCCATCAGCATGCTGCCCAGTCCGAAGCCGATCATGGTCAGCGTATAGGGCAGGGAGGCTTCGGAGCGGCTGATGTCGAACTCGGCCTGGATCTGCGGCAGGACGACCGTGGCCGAATACATGCCCGACCCGCCTATGGTCATCAGCAGCAGCGAGACGACCAGCCGCGCCCAGGCGTAGGGAGATTCAATGCCGTCGGAAGCGCCGGCGCTAGCGGTGGTGCTGCTGGTCATGTCTCTGATGCTTTGGCTTTGTTGTCTTGGCGGCGCGACGATGCTCATGGCCGCAGGCACTCAAGTATAGTGCTGCTTCAGGTTTTTTTATATCGGAGCAGGAATATGGCGAGCGCTTCCGTCGTCGAAAGACTCATACGGCGGTACGGGCTGCAGCCGCACCCCGAGGGCGGCTATTATGCGGAAACCTACAGGAGTCCGCAGCGGGTGCAGCGTGCAACCGGCGGCGATGACCGGTCGGCGTCGACCGCCATCTATTATCTTCTGGACCAGACCGCTTATTCCGCATGGCACCGGATCGCGTCGGACGAGATGTGGCATTTCTATATGGGTTCTCCGCTGGATATCCATGTTTTGCAAGCGGGCGGTGCTGTGGAAACGCAGCGTCTTGGCAATCCGCTCGAGAGCGAAGGCGCGTCGTTTCAGGTGCTCGTGCCGGCTGGGTGCTGGTTCGGCGCCGAGCGTCCGGATCCGGACGGCTACACCCTGGCCGGCTGCACCGTGGCGCCGGGTTTCGAGTTCGGCGAATTCGAACTGGCGGATTGCGGGGATCTGCTGCGGGCTTATCCCGGGCATGAAGCCTTGATCCGGCGACTGGCATGCGGGAAGCAGGGGTCAGACCCCGTATGGGGTCTGACCCCATAGCGAGGCAAGACTGTCAGGTTTTTCGAGAAAGGGGCCAGACCCCGAACGGGGTCTGGCCCCAGGCCTCTCGCTCGGCGGAGATTTTTTCTTGTAAGTGTGCTCGCCCGACATTGCCCCTGGCTGTAACATCATTCTTCCCCATGCAAAAGGAGAGCTTGTCCATGGCCGGTGCCAGTTTGCTTGCATTGCTGGACGATATCGCCAGCGTTCTGGACGATGTAGCGCTGATGACCAAGGCGGCAACGAAGAAGACGGCGGGTGTGCTGGGGGATGATATCGCCCTGAATGCGCAGCAGGTGACCGGGGTGGTGGCCAATCGCGAGCTGCCGGTGGTCTGGGCGGTGGCGAAGGGCTCCTTCATCAATAAACTGATCCTGGTTCCCGCCGCACTGGCCATCAGCGGGCTGGCGCCTGCCGCCATCACTCCTCTTCTGATGCTGGGCGGCCTGTACTTGTGCTATGAGGGCGTAGAGAAGATCGTCCATTCGTGGACTCACCGCCGCAAGCATCACGGAGCTTCCGCCCAGCCATCCGGTTCGCCAGCGGACCCGTCGACGACCGCCGCGGAGCAGGGCAATGCACCTTCGGCAACGGCCGGCCGCGGCTCCGAGCGGGAAAAGATAAAAGGCGCCATCCGGACGGACTTCATTCTTTCGGCGGAGATCATTGCCATCACGCTAGGCGCCGTAGCGCTGGCGGATTTCACCGTTCAGGCGAGTGTCGTGACGACCGTGGCAATTGTCATGACGATAGGCGTGTACGGCTTGGTAGCGGTCATCGTGAAGCTTGACGATGCAGGGCTGTACCTGAGCCAGGCCAGGCTGGCAGGCGTTTCGGCCAATTGGCAGCGCAAGATCGGCCGAGGCATTTTGACGCTTGCGCCATATTTGATGAAAAGCCTGTCGATCGCCGGCACCATCGCCATGTTTCTTGTTGGTGGGGGAATCATCGTCCACGGGTTGCCCATGCTGGACGCTTGGCTGCACGGCGATGCGGAACGCTTGATGGGCGATCCCGGGTTATGGGCATCCGCCGGCACTGCGCTGTGGTCGCTGCTGTCCAGCCTGCTGGTCGGCATCGTGGCCGGTTCGCTGGTGCTGGGCGCCGTCGGCTTGATCAGGAAAGTGCGCTCGACATTACAATGAGCGCAATGAACACGCCTGCCCAAGCCGCCCACGCTCATGCGCGGGCCGATCAGAATCTCGCAGAGTCCGCCGCGTCCCCGGTGTCCACGGAGCTCGTCGCGGTTCTGGTCGCGGTCACCGATGCGCAGCCCCGGGTGCTGACCCGGGAGTGCACCCATGCCTTGCCGGCCGGGCCCTTCGAATCCTCGCACCGATCGCTGCAGGCCGGCCTGCGCGCGTGGGTCGAAGCGCAAACGCATCATCCCCTCGGCTATGTCGAGCAGCTTTACACCTTCGCCGACAAGGATCGGGCAAACACGGAGGGGCAACGCATCATTTCGGTCAGCTATCTAGGCCTGACGCGCGAGTCGGGCGATCTGGGCGTCGAGTCCGTCGGCTGGCAGGACTGGTACCGGTACTTCCCATGGGAAGATTGGCGCGACGGCTGTCCCGGCATGATCCAGGAGCAGGTGCTGCCCGCACTGCACGATTGGGCCGCCCATGCCGATAGCGCGGCGGCGCAGCGGGAACGACGCCAGCGCATCGGCTATACCTTCGGCACCGACATGGATTCCTGGAGCGAGGAAATGGTGCTGCAGCGCTACGAACTGCTGTTCGAAGCCGGCCTCGTGCCGGAGGCGGCGGGACGTAAGGGAGTCCAGGCCGATCGCATGCTGCCTGGCGACTCCATGCATCACGATCATCGCCGTATCCTGGCCACCGCCATGGCGCGTCTGCGAGCCAAGATCCGGTATCGGCCGGTGGTGTTCGAGCTCATGCCGCGCGACTTCACGCTCTTGCAGTTGCAGCAGGCTTTCGAAGCGCTGGCGGGGCGTAGATTGCACAAGCAGAATTTCAGGCGTTTCATCGAACAGCAGTCCCTGGTCGAGGACACCGGTCGGATGGCGCGGGGAACCGCCGGGCGCCCCGCCAAGCTGTTCCGTTTCCGAAGCGATGTCATGCTGGAGCGTGCCATTGCCGGCAGCAAGTTGCCGCTGGCGCGCTGAAACCTGTCGGTCTACGGCACAGATGGCTTGACGGATAATTATGCTCACTGTTAGCATAATTGAACAGTCCGAAGCTGGATTTCGGGTTGGGGCCAGGGCGGATCATGCTTTCCGCGCCATGTTTTCTTTCACTCTATTAATACTCACAATGAGCATAATTGAAACTGCGGAATTTTTGCGTTCCGGCGACGCGCACGTGCAGAGGACGATCCCGTCCCTGCCTTCCATCGTGCTGGAACCTCTGGTTCGAGACGCGCTGCTGGAGGATCTGGGGCGCGCCGGCGACTTGACCTCCGATGCCATCGTGCCGGCCGGGACGCGCAGCGTGATGCGCCTGGCGGCGCGGCAGCGGGGCACACTGGCCGGTCTGGACCTGGCCTGCATGGCATTCAGGATGATGGATCCCGGCGTCCGGATCGACCTGCGGCTTCACGATGGACAGCGGCTGCGGCCCGGCGACGAAATTGCCCGCATCGACGGCGACGCAAGGGCGATGCTGGGCGCCGAGCGCACCGCCTTGAACTTCTTGTGTCATCTGAGTGGCGTGGCGACCGCAACTGCTTCCATTGCCGACGCCATCCGGCCTTACGGCACTCGCGTCACCTGCACACGCAAGACCGTGCCGGGCTTGCGGGCGATACAGAAGTACGCCGTGCGGATCGGAGGAGGAAGCAACCACCGCTTCGGCCTCGACGATGCGGTCCTCATCAAGGACAACCATGTCGCCGTCGCCGGCGGAATCGGGGTGGCCGTCGCACGGGCGCGCGCGGGCATCGGCCACATGGTCCGCATCGAGCTCGAAGTGGACACGCTGGAACAGCTTGCCGAAGGTCTGGACGCCGGGGTGGACGCTGTACTGCTGGACAATATGTCGCTGGAAACTCTGGCTGCCGCCGTGCGCATGGTGGATGGCCGCGCCACCACCGAGGCGTCCGGACGCATTACGCCGGAGAGCGCCGTCGATGTGGCGCGTACCGGTGTGGACTTGATCGCGGTCGGCTGGCTGACGCATAGTGCGCCGGTCCTCGACATAGGGCTGGATTCATGAAGATGCGCCACGCGATGCGTGCGTTGGCGATAGGCGGGGGCTTGCTGGCTGTGGCGGCGACACTCGCGGCAAAGAATCCGGCGGAACCTTTATCGGCGCAATCGGCATCATCCTATCCTTCGCGTCCCATTACCCTGGTGGTCACGTTCCCGCCCGGCGGAGGCACCGACCTGCTGGCACGCCGGCTGGGATCCTGGCTGGAGCGGGATCTCGGGCAACCGGTGGTCATCGAGAACAGGGCGGGAGCAAGCGGCAACATCGGGGCGCAGGCGGTGGCGCGCTCGCCGGCCGATGGCTATACATTGCTGATGGTCAACAGCAGCTATGCCGTCAATCCAGGCGTATTCCGCGATCTTGGTTTTTCTCCGGAACGCGATCTCAAAGGGGTGGTCAATATCGGCTTCGTTCCGTCCGTACTGGTGACGTCCGCGCGATCCCCCTGGAATACCCTTGGTCAAGTGCTGGACGACGCTGCGCTGCAAAGCGATAAAGGCGTGGCCTACGCGTCCTGCGGCAACGGAACCCCCCAGCATCTTGCGGGTGAAATGCTGGACCGGCGCGCCGGCGGAAAATGGCTGCATGTGCCTTATCGAGGCTGCGGCCCGGCCTTGACCGACGTGCTTGCGGGCAATGTGCCGCTGGGAATGGTGACCGCGTCGGCGGCGATGCCTTTCATCCATGCGGGCAATCTACGGGCGCTTGCGGTGACGGCGCCGAAGCGCTCCGCCTTCCTGCCGGAGGTGCCGACGGTCGCGGAGCAGGGCTTTGCGGGGTACGAACTGGATCAATGGCATGGGGTTCTTGCGCCTGCTGCGACACCGGCGGCCATCATCGACAAGCTCTCTGCGGCTGCCAACGCGATTCTTCAACGCCAGGATGTCAGAGACGATCTGCGTGCGCTGGGCTATAGCGTCGAAGGCGGCGATCCGAAGGAATTTCAGGGCTTGATCCTGCGCGATATCGCGAGGTTCGCCGAGCTGACCGGGCAGATCGGGCTGCGCATCGATTAGGGGCTATTGAGACTGGAAGACGGGCGGCCCTGGGGCTTGCCCGACGTATTTTTTGACGGAGCGTGCTTTTTTCCGTGCTATCGTCACCGTCTCTTCCGATATTTTTCAGATACATTCATGCAACCCGTCCTGCCCGCTTATCTGCTTGCCCGCTGGCTGCTCGTACTGGTCGTTCTGGTGGGCTTGTATTTCCTGAGCGGTTTCCTGGTTCCCGTCCTGGCGGCCTTGATCATCTGCCTGGCAAGCTGGCCCTTGTATCAGCGGTTGCTGCGCCGCTGCGGCGGGCGCAGCGCCGTGGCGGCAACGATTGCTTTGCTGATGGTGATCCTGGTGCTGGTCGTGCCCTTGTCCATGGCGCTGACCTACGCCATCAAAGAGGCAAACAGCTTCATTGCCTGGGCGCTGGCGGCAAACCGCAACGGCATGCCGACGCCCGCATGGATCGTGGCGCTGCCCGTCGTCGGGCCGCATCTGGCCGAATACTGGGTGCAGTACTTGGCGGAACCCCACGCCCTGGGCGCCTTGGTCGAATTGGTCAGCGGCGAGCATCTGGGCAATATCTACCGCATGCTGCTTTCCGCGACGGGGGACATTTTCCAGTTGCTTTTGACCGTCATCTTCATGCTGATCACCTTGTTCTTCATCTACAAGGACGGCTTGCGCATCGTGGGGCAGATCGACATCATCGGCGAACGCATTCTGCCGGGGCGATGGCAGCGATTTTCCCGGGTAGTGCCGGCCACCATCAATTCCACGGTTACAGGCATGGGCCTTATCGCGTTGGGCGAGGGTTTGGTGCTGGGCGTGGCCTACTGGATTGCCGGCGTGCCGTCGCCGGTCTTGCTGGGCGTCATCACCGGCTTCATGGCGCTGATCCCGGGCGGCGCGCCGCTGTCCTTCACGCTGGTGTCGCTGTACCTGGTCGGATCCGGTCACGCCATGGCTGGATTGGGACTGTTCCTGTGGGGCACCATAGAGCTTTTCATCGTCGACAAGACCTTGCGCCCGCATCTCGTGGGCGGGCCGGTCAAGCTGCCTTTCCTGCCTACTTTCTTCGGCCTGGTCGGCGGGGTGAAGACCATGGGGATCGTGGGATTGTTCATCGGCCCGGTGCTCATGGCCTTGCTCGTGGCTATCTGGCGCGAATGGCTGCACGTCGAAGAGCAGCGCACCCACGATGAAATGATCGCAATCAGGTCAGACCCCGCGATGGGACCCGAGAGGTAGGAGTCGTGGGGGCGCCGCGCGGGGTCAGACCCCGTACGGGGTCTGACCCCATTATTTTCCCCATGGCGGGGTCTGACCCCGCATCCAAACGGCGGGCGGGACGGAACGGGGTCAGACCCCGCATGGGGTCTGACCCCCACATATCATTCAATATTCTGCGCCTGTTCCCGCAGTTGCTCGATCAACAGCTTGAGGTCGATGGCCGCACGCGTGACGTTGAGCGCACCGGCCTTTGAACCCAGGGTATTGGCCTCGCGGTTCATTTCCTGGCATAGGAAGTCCAGGCGCTTGCCCGCGCTTCCGCCGCCGGACTTCTTGGCTGCTGCTGTTTCGGCCTGGTCGCCGCCCAGCAGATGCCCCAGCTCGGCGATGTGGGAGCGCAGGCGCGAAAGCTCCTCGGCGACATCGATGCGCAAGCCGAACAATGAAGCTTCCTGCGCGATGCGTGCGGACAGTTCTGCGCCGCTGATGTGGGCGTAGCCGTCCGGGCTGACGGCTTGCAGCGCATCGCGCAGCTTTTGCGTGACGCGTTCCTGATGTTCCGCCAATACCGACGGCAATTCCCGCTCGACCTGGTCGACGATCGTGGACATGTCCCGCGAGCAGGCCAGCATCATCTCCGCCAGCCTCGCGCCTTCGCGTTCGCGGGCCGACTGCAGCTCCGACAGGGCCTGGCGGGCTGCATCCACGCACATCGCCATCCACGCTTCGGTATCAAAGGCCGTGGCATCGCCCGGACCTGAGCCATTGAGCAGGTCCGCGAGCGTGGGCGCCGGCACGTCCGGAATGGCCTGCCGCGCCTGACGCAGCTGTTCGCTCATGATGGCAAGCCGTTCGGGATCCAAGGCCTTGGACAAGGACGCCTCGGCACGCGAATAATTCACCCTTATGTCGACCTTGCCGCGCTTCACAAACCGTCCGAGCTCTTCTCGCACGGCGCCTTCGGCCATGCGCAGGTCTTCCGGAAGCCTGAAATTGATATCCAGAAACCGGCTGTTGACCGTGCGGAATTCAATGGTAAGGCTCCCGTGCTCGGTATCTGAGCGGGCATTGCCGAAGGCGGTCATGCTGCGGATCATGGGTGGTCCTGTGAGGTCGTCGAAAAGGACTATTGTAAGTGCACGCTGAGCCCAGCGATGCGGCACCGCCGGCCTGTGAGAGAATGCGGCTATCGTTTTTTTGAATCAGGAGGCCCGTGTGCCGGAATCCTTGCCACCCTCATCATCCCCGACCCGTCCCTCGGGTCGCCAAGCGGACGAACTGCGGCGCTTCTCGATGCAGCTCGGCTATACCCGCCATGCCGAAGGCTCCGTTCTGGTCCAGGCGGGCGACACGCATGTGCTATGCAACGCCAGCGTACTGGACAAGGTGCCGCCCTTCCTGAAGGGAAAAGGGCAGGGCTGGGTGACGGCGGAGTACGGCATGCTGCCGCGCTCCACACACACGCGATCCGACCGTGAAGCGGCGCGCGGCAAGCAAAGCGGGCGCACCCAGGAAATCCAGCGGCTGATCGGCCGCAGCCTGCGCGCGGTTTTCGATTTGACCGCCCTGGGCGAACGCACGCTGCATCTGGATTGCGACGTGCTGCAAGCGGACGGCGGCACCCGGTGCGCGAGCATCACCGGCGCCTGGGTCGCGGCGGCGCTGGCCGTGCGGGGACTCATGAAAGGTGGCGTGCTGTCGTCCAATCCCTTGCTGGATAACGTGGCGGCCGTCTCGGTCGGCTTCGTGCACGGAGAACCCGTCCTTGATCTCGACTACATCGAGGACTCGGGCTGCGACGCCGACATGAACATCGTCATGACAGGCGCAGGGCAGTTCGTCGAAGTCCAGGGCACGGCCGAAGGCCGGACATTCAGCAGGCAGGCGCTTGACGGCTTGCTGGACCTGGCCGAAACCGGCATACAGAGCCTGATCGCGATACAGAAGACCGTGCTGGAATCAGACCCTGTACGGATCGAGCCGGGGTCAGACCCCGGACGAATCAAGTTGGGGTCAAACCCCGTCCGGGGTCTGACCCCTTAGCCAGCGTGAGAACGGGTCAGCCCATTGAGGGTCTGACCCCCCGGAACAAAACCGCCGACCATGTCGTTATCGGCAAGCGTCCATACGCGCTCTATGAGCGTGTCGATTTCCTCGGGCGTGGCGGCGTTCCGGTAGATGCCGAGCCGGCGCGCTTTGTCTTCCAGCTCGGCGCGGCTCAGCGTATTGCCGGGGTCGCCTTTGGGCTCGTCCACCCGCGCGTCCAGGACGCGGCCGTCCGTAGTGGTCACGCGTACCTTCCCGATCCACTTTTCGGGGTAGGCCTGGTCGACTTCCGCGTCCAGCGTCATCACCACTTTCTTGCGGAAGGCCGCGATGTCCGGGTCGTGCAGGGCGGCATCGAACTCCGGCAGTCCCGCGCGGCCCTGCTGCGCGATCAGGCCGAGCACCGTCCCCATGGAAAACTTGGATTGATGCACGGTGCTGGGATCGACCACCGGTCCGAGGACATCGATGGCTCCCTGGTGGACCAGGGCGTCCACGCGCGCGATATCGTCGATGGACAGCGCATGGGCCTGGACCAGCGCCAGCAGCGCGTCGGCCGCCGGATGCGTGTGACGGCACGAGGCGTGATACTTGAACGAGGTTTCCAGCACCGTCCATCGACTGCCCAGTCCGTGCGTCAAGCGTGCAGGATCGGCATCGCTGGACATGCCGGCCGCCATGCCTTGAGCGCCTTCCAGGATGTGGCGAGCTCCTGTGAAGCCGTCGTTGGCCAGGTAGGCGGCAATAATGCCGTTGACCGCCGCTTTGGACGTATGCAGCTGTTTGGAGTCGGCCGCGTCCTTCAGGAATTCCCACAAGCCCGCCGCTTGCGTGCCCGCCGACCCGAATGCATCGAGCATTTGTGCGGGGTTCAGGTTGAGCAGCCGCCCGACGGCGGCCGCGGCGGCCAGGGCGCCGGCGGTGCCCGTGGTGTGGAAGATCTTGTAGTGCGAGCGTCCCAGGAATTCGCCGACGCGTATGCCGGTTTCGTAGCCCGCCACGCAGGCGGTCAACAGCTCCTTGCCCGATCGGCCCAGCGCCTGGGCGACCGCGATGGCGGGGGGGAACACCACCGCCGCGGGATGGAAGACCGATCCATTGTGCACGTCGTCCTGTTCGACCATATGGGCCGCGGCGGCATTCGCCATGGCCGCGAACAGCGGGCTGCTCGTGCGGCGGGTGACCATGTTCTCGGCGGGGCCGCTGGTAGGCCCCATGGCGTCGGCGAAGCGGGCGATGCTCTGGACCGGGCGCGCGCTGGATCCGGCCAGAACCGACGCCAGGCAGTCCAGCATGAGGTCTTCGGTACGGCGCAGAACCGGGAAGGGAATGTCTTCGTATTTCAGTTCGGCCGCGAATTCGGCGAGCTGGGCGCTGGGATGGTTCATGGAATCACCTTAGAAGGAGCGCGGCAGTCCCAGGACATGCTCGGCGACATAGGACAGAATCAGGTTGGTCGATATGGGCGCGACTTGATAGAGTCGGGTTTCGCGGAATTTTCTTTCCACGTCGTATTCGTTCGCGAACCCGAAACCGCCATGGAATTGCAGGCAGGCATTGGCGGCCTCCCAGGAGGCATCGGCCGCCAGCAGCTTGGCCATGTTGGCCTGGGCGCCGCAGGGCTGCCTGGCATCGAACAGCCGGGCGGCCTCGAAACGCATGAGGCTGGCGGCCTCTATATTGATGTGCGCGCGGGCAATTGGAAACTGCACGCCCTGATTTTGGCCGATAGGGCGGCCGAACACGATTCTTTCCTTGGCGTAGGCGGAAACCTTGTCGATGAACCAGTGGCCGTCGCCTATGCATTCGGCCGCAATCAGGGTGCGTTCGGCGTTCAGGCCGTCGAGGATGTACTTGAAGCCTTTGCCTTCTTCGCCGATCAGGTTCTCGGCGGGAATTTCAAGGTTGTCGAAGAACAGTTCGTTGGTCTCGTGGTTGACCATGTTGGGAATGGGGCGAACCTGCATGCCGTGGCCGATGGCCTGACGCAGGTCGACAAGGAAGATCGACATGCCTTCCGACTTCTTCGCGACCTGGTCCAGCGGAGTGGTACGCGCCAGCAGTATCATGAGGTCCGAATGCTGGATGCGGGAAATCCACACTTTCTGCCCGTTGACGACGTATCGATCGCCCTTTTTCACGGCGGTGGTCTTGATGCGGGTGGTGTCGGTACCGGTCGTGGGCTCAGTCACCCCCATGGATTGCAAACGGAGTTCGCCGGTGGCGATGCGCGGCAGGTATTGCCGCTTCTGCGCCTCCGAGCCATGGCGCAGCAGGGTGCCCATGTTGTACATCTGGCCATGGCATACGCCGGAATTTCCGCCATTGCGATTGATTTCCTCCATGATCACCGATGCCGCAGTAAGGCTCAGACCCGAACCGCCATATTCTTCGGGAATCAGGGCGGCAAGCCAGCCCGCTTCGGTCAGCGTCTTGACGAAGGCTTCCGGATAGCCGCGCTCTTCATCTATCTTGCGGAAGTATTCCGGCGGAAACTGCGAGCAAAGATCGCGGATGGCGTCCCGGATTTCCTGGAAGTCGTTGGCGTGCGAGGTCATGGTTCCTTGGCGTGGTTCATTACAATAGCGTGAACTTTGCCTGATTGCGGCCGGCTTGACCATTGTTCGTTGATTAAGCGGGTGTTTGCCAATATTTAAGAGTGGGCCACATGGCTGTATATTTCGACCTGACCGACATGCACCTCATGGTGAACGTCGCGGCCGCCCAAAGTATGACGAAAGGGGCGGAACAGTCCTTTCTTTCGCTGCCCGCGGCAAGCAACCGGGTCAAGAACCTGGAAAGCCGGCTTGGCACGGCTCTGCTTTACCGCAACAGCCAGGGCGTGACGCTGACGCCTTCGGGCGAAGCCTTCGTGCGGCATGCGCGCATCGTCCTCAGGCAGCTCGAGCACCTGCGCGGCGACATCCAGGAATATGCCAGCGGCATCAAAGGGCGAGTGCGGGTGTATGCAAACACGACGGCGATGAATGAGTTCATGCCGGATATCCTGGCCCGCTATCTGGCCGAGCATCGCGACGTCAACGTCGAGCTGCGCGAGCGCCTGAGCCACCAGGTCGTCAAGGCCGTGGCCGACGGCGCGGCGGACATCGGCATCACGGCGAAGGCCGATGGCGGCGAGAACGTCGAGTTCCTGCCTTACCGCAACGATAGGCTCGTGCTGGTCACGCATGCCGACCACCCCCTGGCGGGCCGTGAATCGGTGGATTTCGCCGAAACGCTGGCCTACGACTACGTCAGCCTGTCCGAAACGAGCGCGATCCATGCATTCCTGCTGCAGGCAGCCGACGATCTGGGCCGCATGCTGCGGTTCAGGGTCGAAGTCGGCAACTTCGAGGCCGTATGCCGCATGATTGCGGCCAACGTCGGCATAGGCGTGATCCCGGCATCGGCCGCAAGGCGCTATGTCCGCGATCTTCCGCTCCGGCGCGTCGCGCTCAACGATGCATGGGCCTTGCGCCGCCTGCATATCTGCGTCAAGCAATTCGACAGGCTTCCCATTTTCGCTAAAGAACTGGTCTCGGTCCTTCTGAAGGACGAGGCCGAAGGTGTTACCCATGACTAAAGTAGTGCTCGCATCCAACAACGCGGGAAAGCTGCGGGAGTTTTCCGCCATTCTGTCCGAAGCCGGCCTGAACATGGTTCCGCAGGGCGCTTTGGGCGTGCCCGAGGCCGAAGAGCCGCACGCGACCTTTCTGGAAAATGCCCTGGCCAAGGCCAGGCATGCCAGCCTGCTGACCGGGCTGCCGGCGCTCGCCGACGATTCGGGCTTGTGCGTGCAAGCCCTGGACGACCGTCCAGGTGTTCTTTCCGCACGCTATGCGGCGCTGGCCGGTGGCGAAAAATCGGACAGCGCGAACAATCGCCGCCTGGTTCAGGAGCTTGCCTCGGTCCAGAATCGCCGCGCCAGCTATATTGCGGTGCTGGTGTATGTGAAATCGGCGGACGACCCCAGGCCGATCGTCGCGGAAGGATGCTGGGAAGGAGAAATCGTCGACGAACCGCGCGGCGACAACGGCTTCGGCTACGACGCCCATTTCCATATTCCGTCCTTGGGGAAAACGGTGGCCGAACTCGAGCCCCGGCAGAAGAACGCCCAAAGCCATCGCGCCATGGCATTGCAGTCCCTGCTGCAGACGCTGCGCGCACGGGGTATGTGAGCCATGGCAGCCTTGCAGCAGAATGCCGACCACGGCGCATCCTCGGCGGCGCGCAAGCCCGGCGTCGTTACGGGTCCGGGCGGCAAAACCATCCTGTCCAGCCTGCCTCCGCTGTCGCTGTACGTGCATGTGCCTTGGTGTGTGCGCAAATGCCCGTATTGCGATTTCAATTCGCATGAACTGAAAGGCGAACTGCCGGAGCGGGATTATCTGGACGCGCTTCAGGCGGATCTGGAACAGGCGCTGCCTTCGGTATGGGGCAGGCAGGTGATTTCCATCTTCATCGGCGGAGGAACGCCCAGCCTGCTGTCGTCCGCGGGCCTGGATCGCATGCTGGCGATGTTCCGGGCCTGCCTGAATGTGTTGCCGGATGCCGAGGTCACCCTGGAAGCCAACCCGGGCACTGCGGAGGCGGGGCGCTTCATTGATTATGCCGCCAGCGGCGTCAACCGGATGTCGCTGGGCATCCAAAGCTTCGACGATCGCGCCTTGAAGGCATTGGGACGCATACACGACAGGAAGCAGGCCATGGCCGCCATCGAGATGGCCCAGCGCGCCGTTCCGCGGGTGAACCTGGACTTGATGTTCGCCCTGCCCGGGCAGTCGCTGGACGAGTGCGAGCGGGACCTGCGCTTGGCTATGGGATTCGGGACGGGTCATTTGTCCCTTTATCATCTGACGCTGGAACCGAATACCGTTTTCGCCAAGTACCCGCCGGTGGTTCCGGATGACGATGCCAGCGCCGCCATGCAGGAAATGATCGCCCATGCCACAGCCGAACAAGGCTGGGAGCGCTATGAGGTTTCCGCTTACGCCAGGCCGGGCCAGCGCTGCCGGCACAACGTCAATTACTGGGAGTTCGGCGATTATCTGGGCATAGGGCCCGGTGCGCATGGCAAGCTTTCCTTCCATGACCGCATCGTGCGCCAGGCCAGGCTGAAGAACCCGGCGTCATGGATGGAAAAGGCGATTCGGCGCGACGGCAGCCATATTGCGCAGGATCGTCCCGTGCAATGGAAGGAGCTCGGCTTCGAGTTCATGCTGAACGCCCTGCGCCTGAAGGAGGGCGTCGAGCGCGGCAGCTTCGTCGAACGCACTGGGCAGTCCATTTTCGCCATTGCGCCGGCCATAGAGAGGGCCACCGCCAAAGGGCTGCTGGATCCCGATCCAACCCGCTTGCAAGCCACTCCTTTGGGCTGGGCTTTTTTGAATGATTTGCTCTCCGAGTTCCTGGATTGAAGCATTGCCGCCCGCTTTTTGCACTAAAATTTGCACCATGATGGTGCCTGTCGCCCCGGTTTGGTGAAAACCGCCGTTTCCGGGGCGCTCGCCCTGCGCGTTCGTGGGGCTGGAAGTTGGCACGGCATTTGCGTAATGTCTGATGTCCTCACTCATTCTTGTGTTTACTGGTTCAGGAGCCTTTTCTATGTCCACCCCCGAAGATGTCGTGAAATTGATCGCCGATCGCGAAGTGACTTTTGTTGATTTCCGTTTTACGGATACGCAGGGTAAAGAGCATCACCTTACCGTGCCCGCCCATTCGGTGGACGAAGAAAAGCTCGAAACCGGTGTCGCATTCGACGGTTCATCGATTGCCGGCTGGAAAGGCATCGAAGCATCCGACATGGTCCTCATACCGGATACCAGCTCGGCGCGCATGGATCCGTTTCGTGAAGAGCCCACGCTCAATCTGACCTGCGACGTGGTCGAGCCGTCCGATCTGAAAGGCTACGATCGCGACCCGCGCTCGCTGGCCAAGCGCGCCGAGGCCTACCTGAAGTCCAGCGGCCTGGGCGACACCGCTTTCTTCGGCCCCGAGCCCGAATTCTTCGTTTTCGACGGCATCACCTGGAACGACGATATGTCGGGTTCCTTCGTGAAGATCAAGTCGGAAGAAGCGCCATGGTCGCGCAGCATCGATTTCGAAGGCGGCAACATGGGGCACCGTCCCGGCATCAAGGGCGGCTATGTTCCCGTGCCTCCCGTCGACTCCTTCCATGACATGCGTTCCGAAATGTGCCTGCTGCTCGAACAGCAAGGCGTGCCCGTCGAAGTGCATCACCACGAGGTCGCGGGCCCCGGCCAGCTCGAGATCGGCACCCGGTTCAGCACCCTGGTGGAGCGCGCCGACTGGAGCCAGATCCTGAAATACACGGTGCACAACGTGGCGCATGTGTATGGCAAGACGGCCACCTTCATGCCCAAGCCCATCGTGGGGGACAATGGATCCGGCATGCATGTGCACCAGTCCATCTGGAAGGACGGACAGAACCTGTTCGCCGGCAATGGCTACGCAGGCTTGTCCGAGTTCGCGCTGTACTACATCGGCGGCATCATCAAGCACGCCCGGGCGCTGAACGCCATCACCAATCCCTCCACCAACTCGTACAAGCGCCTGGTTCCCCATTACGAGGCCCCGGTCAAGCTGGCGTACTCGGCGCGCAACCGCTCTGCGTCGATCCGCATCCCATACGTGGGCAGCCCCAAGGCACGCCGTGTGGAAGCGCGTTTCCCCGATCCCATGGCCAACCCCTACCTGGCCTTCGCCGCGCTGATGATGGCGGGCCTGGACGGCGTGCAGAACAAGATTCACCCCGGCGATCCCGCCGACAAGAATCTGTACGATCTGCCTCCCGAGGAAGACGCGAAGATCCCCACCGTGTGCGTGTCGCTCGAAGAAGCGCTCGAGGCATTGGACAAGGACCGCGAATTCCTGACCCGTGGCGGCGTATTCAGCAACGACATGCTCGACGCCTATATCGCACTCAAGATGGAGGAGGTCACGCGCCTGCGCATGACGCCCCATCCGGTCGAGTTCGATATGTACTACAGCCTCTAAGGCGCGGGCGGCCCATGGGCCGCCCGGCAAGCGAGGGCGCGAGCATGGACCTGGACAGTTACGATCTGCTGTCGACGGCGGTGCTGCTGCTGGATGAGGCGGGCTGCGTGCAGCACGGGAATACGGCGGCGCAGGAGCTGTTCAGCGTTTCGCGCAGGCAGTTGCTGGGCCAGCCGGTGGACCGCCTGTTCGGCGGCGATGCCGAGCTCGCGGCCCGGTTGCCCGATGCCATCCATGGCAAGTTCGGCGTCCTGCGGCAGGACTTGTCGGTCGAACGTCGCGGCGACATGGTGCCGGTCAGCCTGGCCATCGTGCCCTTGCAAAAGCAGGAGTGGGCGGCCTTGCTCGAGGTCCGGGTCCTGGAGCATCACGTATTGCTGGACCGCCATCGGCAACTGAGCAAAGAGCTGGCCACGCAGCGCGAGTCCTTGCGCAATCTTGCCCATGAAGTGAAGAATCCGCTTGGCGGCATCCGTGGCGCGGCGCAGTTGCTGCAAGCCGAGCTGGGCACCGATGCCCTGCACGAATACACCCAGGTGATCATCGCCGAAGCGGACCGGCTTGCCGGATTGGTGGATCGTCTCATTGCGCCCCAGGGCGCAACCCTGAAGAAGACGCGTTTCAATATTCACGAAATCTGCGAGCGCGTGCATACGCTGGCCCGCGCGGAGTTCCCCCGGATCACCTTCATCCGGGACTACGATGCCTCGGCTCCCGAGCTGGTGGGCGACAAGGAGCGATTGATGCAGGCTTTCCTGAACATGGTTCGCAACGCTGCGCAGGCGCTCGACGAATCGGGCTCGACGGCGTCGGCGCAGATCACCCTGCGGACCCGCATAGGGCGTCAGTTGCTGCTGGCCTCGCGCCAGGCGAAGCTGGGCATCGTGATGTCCGTGATCGACAATGGCCCCGGGGTTCCGGCAGCCTTGCATGACAAGATCTTCCATCCCTTGGTCACGGGCAGGGCAAGCGGCACCGGGCTCGGGCTCAGCCTGGCGCAGGAGTTCGTTCAGCAGCATGGCGGAATCGTCGAGTTCGATTCCGTGCCTGGCCGGACCGAGTTCAAGATGGTCCTGCCTTTGGAGCAGACATGAAAGCGGTATGGATTATTGACGACGACCAGAGCATACGCTGGGTGCTGGAAAAAGCACTGGCCCGGGACTCGATCCCGACCCGCAGTTTCGCCTCGGCGGCCGACGTCCTCGATGCGCTGCAGACTGCCGCGCCCGCCGTGCTGGTCACCGACGTGCGCATGCCCGGCCAGGACGGCTTGGCGCTGTTGCATCGGATCAAGCAGACGCATCCTGGGCTGCCGGTCATCGTCATGACGGCATTTTCGGACCTGAACAGCACGGTCGAGGCTTTCCAGAAGGGCGCTTTCGACTACCTGCCCAAGCCTTTCGACGTGAACAGCGCGGTGGCTCTCATACAGCGTGCCATGCAATCGGCGGAGCGCGAGGATGCCGGCGCGCCTGATGCCAGCGGCACCGCCGCCAGCCCCGGGCGGATCATGATGCAGTCTTCCTCGGCGGCGATGCAAGAGGTGTTCCGTGCGATAGGACGATTGGCGTCGAGCACGGTCACCGTATTGATCACGGGCGAGTCGGGGACCGGCAAGGAATTGATCGCCCGCGCGCTGCACGAGCACAGCAACCGGTCCGGCGGGCCCTTCGTGGCCCTGAACGCTGCCGCCATTCCCAAGGACTTGCTCGAGGCCGAGCTGTTCGGCCATGAGCGCGGGGCTTTCACTGGCGCAACTCAGCAGCGGCGCGGGCGCTTCGAGGAAGCCCGCGGCGGCACCTTGTTCCTGGATGAGATCGGCGACATGCCGTTCGAGCTCCAGACCCGTTTGCTGCGCGTGCTGGCCGAGGGCAGCTTCTATCGCGTGGGCGGCTCGCAGGCTATCCAGGCCGACGTGCGCATCGTTGCCGCGACGCACCAGCCGCTGGAGCGGCGGGTGGCGGAGGGGCGCTTCCGTGAGGACTTGTTCCATCGCTTGAACGTGATCCGCCTGCGCCTGCCGCCGCTGCGCGAACGCAAGGAAGACATCCCGGCCCTGGTGCGCTTGTTCCTGCAGAACAGCGCCGCCGACCTGGGGGTGCCGGTGCGCCGCATTACCCCCGAAGCCTTGCGGTCGCTGAGCGCGTTCGACTATCCCGGCAATATCCGTCAGCTTGAAAACTTCTGCCAGTGGCTGACCGTGATGTCCTCCAGCCAGGTGATCGAATCCAAGGATCTGCCCCCGGAGATCCTGGCGTGGCAGCAGGGCGAGCGCCGGGCCGAGGCTGTGCAGGCGGTTTCAATGGATGGAAATGCATCGGCGCCGGGCGGCATGCCGGTGGCGGAGACGGCGCCGTCCTCCAACGGTTGGCTCGAAATGCTCGCCCGCGAGGCCGAGTCGCGCCTGGCCCGCAACGAACCCGCGATCATGGCGACACTGACCCGCGACTTCGAGCGCGTGCTGCTGGAGGCGGCCCTGGACTACAGCCGAGGCCGGCGCATGGAAGCGGCGCAGCGCTTGGGAATAGGGCGAAATACGCTCACCCGCAAATGTGCGGAGCTGGATATCGGCTGATTGGGTGGGGTCAGACCCCGCATGGGGTCTGACCCTATCAAGCGGACCTGGGGTCAGACCCCATGCGGGGTCTGACTCCTTGCCTCACCTCAAATCCCGTCTGGGGTCAGACCCGGTACGGGGTCTGACCCCCTTTAACCTGCTTCGCCCCGCAGATACGCCTGGGCGCGCTGGGCCATCAAGGCTTCGCGCCTGATGAAGTCGGCCACATAGTCGCTGGCCGGGTTGTGGTGCAGGCCATAGGGGCTGTCCCATTGCACGATGGTCCCCGCCTGCATGACGCCGATGTTGTCGGCGATGGCGAAGGCCTCGGCCTGGTTGTGGGTTACGAGTATGGCGGTGTGGCCGATCTTTTTCAGGATGTCGCGCACCTCAAAGGCCAGCCTTTCGCGGGTATCGACGTCCAGGTTGGAAAACGGTTCGTCCAGAAGCAGCAGTTCCGGCTCGGGCGCCAGTGCGCGGGCGAGCGCCACGCGTTGCTGCTGGCCGCCCGACAGTTCATGGGGATAGCGCTGCGAGGAGCTCTCCAGGCCGGTAAGGGCCAGCAGCTCTTTCACGCGCTGATCACGCCAGGCCTTGGGCCGTTTGCGCAAGCCAAAGGCGATGTTCTTTTCCACGCTGAGATGGGGGAAGAGCGCATAATCCTGGAACATCATGCCCACATGCCGATGTTCGGGCGCCACCTGCCTGTCCGGCTCGGACAGCACGGTGTCGCCCAGCAGGATGCGGCCGGCGCGCAGCGGTTCGAAGCCCGCAATGGCCCGCAGCACAGTCGTCTTGCCGCAGCCCGAAGCGCCCAGGAGACAGCCTATGTTGCCCTTTTCCAGCCGCAGCGACAAGTCGCGCACGACCGGATTCAAGCCTTCATCGGTTTCGTAGGACAGGCTGATGTGGTCCAGTTTTAGCAGGTCGGTCATGCCGTGTTCTTCGAATTTGATTTCTTAGTGAGTGGGTCTGAGTTGCGCGCGCGCGAGCAGGATGACGGGCAGCAAGCCCGCAAGCACTATGGCAAGCGCCGCCACGGCGCCTTCTTCGTAAGTACCGCGCGCCGCCTCGGCATATAGCCAGGTCGAAAGCGTATCGAAATTGACCGGCCGCAACAAAAGCGTGGCGGGCAGCTCTTTCATCGCATCGACGAAAATCAGCAGCGCCGCCGCGCCCAGCGCGGGTCTCAGCAATGGCAAGTGTATGCGCCTGAGCGTGCCGCCCGGCGTCTCGCCCAGCAGGCGAGCCGCCTGCTCCATCGAGGGAGGAATGCGGGCCAGCCCCGATTCGATCCCGCCGATGGAGATCGCCAGGAAGCGTATGGCATAGGCGCACACGAGGGCGGTGCTGGTTCCCATCAGCAAAAGTCCCGGATCGGGATTGCCCAGCCGCTGCCACAGCGAAGAGGCCAGGCCGTCGATCAGCATGAGGGGCGTGAGCAGGCCGATGGCCAGCACGGTGCCGGGAATGGCGTAGCCGCTAGTGGCCAGGCGGGCGCACAGCTTGGGCAGCCGCGGCCCTTTGCCTTGCCGCTGGGATCTTGCCGCCCATGCCACGGCCAATCCGGCCGCCAGAGTGGCCAGGGTGGCGATGAAGGCGATTCTGACGGTGTTGTAGGCGCTCAGCAGGAGTTGGTCCGACACCGACCCCACCGTATGGAAATGCTTGATGGTTTCGTTCAATAAATAGAGCGACGGCGCGACGAATCCAATGAGAACGGGCGCCCAGCCCAGTCCGAACGCGAGCAGGGCGGCGGCTCCCTTCAAGCGCCGGGGCTGTATCGATCGCGTGCGCTGGGTGCTTGCGTAGCGCTGGCGCCGGCGACCGTGGCGTTCGACCAGGATCAGGACGGCGACGATGGCCAGCATGGCCAGCGCGATCTGGGCTGCGCCGGCCAGGTCCGACCGCGTGACCCAGGTGGTGTAGATCGATACCGTCAGGGTCTGGATGCCCAGGAACTCCGAGGCGCCGATGTCGTTCAGCGTTTCGAGCAAAGCCAGGCTGATGCCGATGGCGATGGCGGGCCTGGCCATGGGCAGAGCGACCCGGAAAAAGGCGCTGGCGCCGCTGGCTCCCAGGACGCGTGCCGCTTCGATCAGGCTGGCCGCCTGGGTGGCGAACATGACGCGCGTGCTCAGGTATACATAGGGGTACAGCACGAAGCCCAGCAGGAAAATGGCGCCAGGCAGGGAGCGCAGATCGGGAAGCCGGAACTGACGCGGGCTGGTATAGCCCAGCAGTTCCCGGATGGCGCTCTGCACCGGTCCGATGGGATGAAGGATGTCCAGATAGGCGAACGCAACGATGTAGGTTGGCACGGCCAGCGGAAGCAGCAGGGCCCAGGAAAGCATGCGCCGGGTGGGGAAGTCGAAGGCGGTGATCAGCCAGGCACTGCCGACGCCCAGGCAGCCGACCAGCACCCCGACCCCAAGCAGAAGCAGCGCGGTGTTGCGGAATGCCGTCGGCAGAACGAATTCAAGCAGATGTCGCCAGTGCTCCAGATTGCCCTGGAAGGCAAACCAGAGGAGGGCGACGACGGGCGCCACGACGCCCGCTGCGACCAGCAGCGAGGCCAGGCGCCAGCCGGCGCCGGATTCGAGCGTGATGGCTTTTTGCAGCGGTAGAGAAAAAGCGGGCTGTGGCGCCCGCTTTCCCTTGAGTGGAGCAAAGCTGTCTTTAGTTGTTGAATCCAACTTTGTCTACCAGTTCGCTGGCTTGCTTGCGGTGTTTGGCGATTTCGGTAAGCGGCAAGGGATCGACCACCAGTTCGCCGAAGCTGGCTACGACCGGATCGAGCTTCACGCCCTTTCTGACGGGATATTCATAGTTCGCATTGGCGTACAGGCTCTGGGCCTTGTCCGACACCAGGTATTCAAGCAGCTTTACGGCGTTGTCTTTATTGGGCGCGTATTTGGCGACCGAGGCGCCGGAAATGTTGACGTGGGTGCCCTTGCTCTTGTTGCTGGCAAACGTGGGGCGCACGACCTTGATGGCGTCGCCCCATTTGCGGCCGTCGGTGCCGGGTTCGGAATTCTTCATGCGGCCGACATAATAAGCGTTCGCGATGCCGATGTCGCAGATGCCGCCCAGGATGTCGCGGGCCACGTCGCGGTCGCCGCCGGCGGCCTTGCGCCCAAGATTGTTCTTGACGTTGCGCAGCCAGGATTCGGTGGCCTCGACGCCGTTGTGGGCGATCATGGCGGCAATCAGCGCGGTGTTGTAAGGATGCTGGCCCGAACGTATGCACACCTTTCCTTTCCACTTGGGATCGGCGAAGGCTTCATACGTGATGGCATTGACGTCCAGATCGTTGGCCACATACGCCACCCGATCGCGCAGCGACAAGGTATACCACTGGTTGTCCGTGCCGCGCAGATTGGCGGGGATCACTTCGTTGAGCGTGCTGGACTGTATGGGCTGCGTGATGCCGGCCTCGACCAGATCCAGAAGATTGCCGATGTCCACGGTCATGAGGACATCGGCGGGGGATTTTTCGCCTTCCGCCTTCACCCGTTCGATCAGGCCGTCCTTGACGAAGACGGTATTGACCTTGACGCCGGTGTCTTTGGTGAATTCATCGAGCAAGGGCTGGATCAGCTTGGGTTCACGGGTGGTGTACAGGTTCACGTCGGCGGCGATGGCCGCGGATGACAGACCGGTCAAGCCAAGAAGGCCTGCGGTCAGCAAAGTGCCGACAAGTTTCCGTGGCTCTTGTTTTGAGCGCATCGAGATTCTCCAGGAGGTGTAAGCGCCGGCGGTATGCGCCGGCGAAGCAGGAAGGGTTGGGGTCTGACCCCATGCGGGGTCAGACCCCGCACGGCTAATCAACAGAGAATACAAATGATTCTCATGTTGCAATCCGAAAGATAGCAGAGTCCGGGAAAGTATTCAATGCATGGCGCAAGAGCGGCCGCATCGGGCGACTATTCTCTTCGATCTTGATCCAGATTAAAGATAATGTCCTTGCGCAATGTCCGACAATGGGCGCCGGCGGGCGGGCGTAGGCTAAAATCATGGTTCCACTTGTGCGGCGCACAGTCCCCGGCGGCAGGGCAGGCCGATTGGACGCGTCCATTCTTCGATTACTCATGGCAGCTTTCAATACCGAACAAGTCCAGAGCGTTCATCATTGGAACGACACCCTTTTTTCTTTCACCACGACACGCGACCCGGCCTTGCGGTTCCACAACGGCCACTTCGTCATGATCGGCCTGGAGGTCAACGGCAAGCCTTTGATGCGCGCCTACAGCATAGCCAGCGCCAACTACGAAGAGAACCTCGAGTTCCTGAGCATCAAGGTGCCCGACGGCCCGCTCACTTCCCGCCTGCAACACCTGAAACCGGGCGATTCGGTGCTGGTCAGCAAGAAGCCCGTCGGCACGCTGGTCGTCGATGACCTGAAACCGGGCAAGCATTTGTACCTGTTCGCCACGGGCACCGGCCTGGCACCGTTCTTGAGCATCATCAAGGACCCGGACACCTACGAGCGCTTCGAAAAGATCGTACTCATGCACGGCGTGCGCTACAAAAGCGAACTCGCCTACTCCGACTTCATCGAAAACGAGCTCCCGAACAATGAATATTTTGGCGACGTGGTTCGCCGGAAGCTGATTTATTACCCCACGGTCACGCGCGAAGCTTTTCGCAATGAGGGGCGGATCACCAAACTGGTCGACACGGGCAAGCTCTTCGAGGACATCGGCTTGCCCCCGCTGAATCCCGAGACCGATCGCGCCATGCTTTGCGGCAGTCCCAGCATGCTGGCCGACATCTGCAACATGCTCGATACGCGCGGCTTCACCGTGTCCCCCGGCGTCGGCCAGCCAGGCGATTACGTGATCGAAAGGGCGTTCGTCGAGAAATAAAGCGCTGCGGCGGCGGTGGGGGCTTTTAATTTTTACTATAGATGATTAAACTCTGATAGTTGTTGTGTTTATTCCCTTCACAAACAGAGAACGCATTTATGACCAAGCAAATCATTCACACCGACGCCGCGCCCGCCGCCGTGGGCCCCTATTCGCAGGCGGTTGCCGTTTCATCCGGAAAGACAGTGTATTTGTCGGGTCAGATCGGGCTCGAACCGGGCACGGGTGAACTCGTGTCCGAAAACTTCGAAGGCCAGGTGCGTCAATCCTTCGCCAACATGCAGGCCGTCATCGAGGCCGCTGGCGGCACGCTGGAAAACATCGTCAAGCTCACGTTGTTCCTGACCGACCTGAGCAAGTTTGCCAGCGCCAATGCCATCATGGCCGACATCATCCCCCAGCCGTTCCCGGCCCGCTCGACCATAGGCGTCGCCGCGCTGCCCAAGGGCGCGCAGTTCGAAGTCGAAGCCGTCATCGTCATCTGACATCCGCCGGGCCAGGCATTGGCAGGTACCAGCGCAACGGGTCGGCGCAAGCGCGGGTCCGACAAGGGCTCCGCCGGCACTACCGAGCCTGCGGGAACTTCCCTGCTGGAGCGGAAGTTCCGCCGCCTGGGCCTGCTTCGCCCATCCGATTTCATCGTGCATCTGCCGTTGCGCTACGAAGACGAAACCCGCATACAAACGATAGCCGAATTGATACCGGGCATGCCGGGGCAGATCGAGGCTGAAGTCATGCATAGCGAAGTCCAGTTTCGTCCGCGGCGCCAGCTTCATGCCGTCGTTCGCGACGACAGCGGACAGATCGCGCTGCGCTGGCTTCATTTTTATCCCAGTCAGCAGAAGCAGCTGGCGACGGGGCAACGCCTGCGTGTCCGCGGCGAATTGCGCCACGGTTTCGGCGGCTACGAGATGGTTCACCCCAAGCTCAGCGCCGCCGGAGGCGTTTTGCCGCAAGCATTGACGCCCGTCTACCCCACCACCGACGGACTGTCGCAAGCCAGCCTGCGCAAGGCCATCGACCAGGCCCTGATGCAGGCGGATCTTTCCGATACGCTGCCCGACGCCTTGCTGCAACGCTACGGGCTGATCCCTTTCGCCGATGCGATCCGGGTGTTGCATCATCCCCCTGCGCGGGTGTCCTATTCCGAATTGCTCGAACGGGAGCACCCCGCGTGGCTGCGGATCAAGTTCGACGAACTCCTTGCGCAGCAACTGTCGCTGGCCGAGGCGCGCGCGGCACGGCGCAAGCAGCGGGCGCCGGTATTGTCAGCGCGCGGCGGCAGCCTGATGCAATCATTGCATGACAGCCTGCCATTTGCCCTGACGGCGGCGCAAGAGCGTGTGGTAGGCGAGATCTCGGCCGATCTCGCGCGGCCCTTTCCCATGCATCGCCTGCTGCAAGGCGACGTCGGCAGCGGCAAGACCATCGTGGCGGCTTTCGCGGCCGTACAGGCCATTGCTTGCGGCAGCCAGGTCGCCATCATGGCGCCCACCGAAATCCTGGCTGAACAGCACTATCAGAAACTGGGCGCCTGGCTGCAGCCGCTGGGCATAGAGCTGGCCTGGCTGGCCGGCAGCCTGGGTGCCAAGGCGCGCAAGTCGGCATTGCAGGCCACCGAAACCGGGCAAGCGCAACTGATCGTGGGCACGCAGGCCTTGATCCAGGAAAAAGTCGATTTCCACAATCTCGGCCTGGTGATCCTCGACGAGCAGCACCGATTCGGCGTCGGCCAGCGGCTTGAACTCAGCCGCAAGGGGGAATTGGCCGTCGCCGGGCGAAGCCTGATACCGCACCAGCTGAACATGAGCGCCACGCCCATCCCGCGCACGCTGGCCATGACCTTCTTCGCTGACCTGGACGTGTCCGTCATCGACGAATTGCCGCCCGGGCGCAAGCCGGTCCTGACCAAGCTCATCTCCGATGCCAGGCGCGAACAGGTGCTGGGCAGCGTCATGGCCGAAGTGCGCAAGGGCAGGCAGGCTTACTGGGTCTGCCCGCTGGTCGAGGAAAGCGAAGCCCTGCAGTTGCAGACGGCGATCGACACCCACGCCATGCTGGTCCAGGCGCTGCCCGATATGCGGATCGGACTGGTGCACGGGAAGCTGGCCACGGCGGCCAAACAAGAAGTGATGCAGGCCTTCCGTAGCGGCGATATCGATCTGCTGGTGGCCACCACGGTCATCGAGGTGGGCGTCGACGTGCCGAACGCTTCCTTGATGATCATCGAGCATGCCGAGCGTTTCGGCCTCGCTCAACTGCACCAATTGCGGGGCCGGGTGGGCAGGGGCAGCGCCGAATCCATCTGCGTGCTGATGTACCAGGCGCCGCTGTCGGGTATTGCGCGCCAGCGCCTGCGAGCCATGTACGAAACGGGGGACGGCTTCGAGATTGCCCAGCGCGATCTGGATCAGCGCGGGCCGGGCGAGTTCCTGGGTGTGCGGCAATCGGGGCAGGAGCTCCTGCGCTTTGCGAGCCTGGAAACCGATGCGCGCATCGTCGAACAGGCGCAGGAGGCGGTTCCCATCCTGCGCGATCAGTATCCTGAACATGCAAGGGCCCATCTGGACCGTTGGATGCGTAACCGAGAAGATTATCTGCGTACTTAGCGCAGGTGTTTTTATACGCGAGACCATCATGACTTTGACCGAGCTGAAATACATCGTGGCCGTTGCCCGGGAGCGGCATTTTGGCCGTGCCGCCGAGGCATGTTTCGTCAGCCAGCCCACATTGTCCGTCGCCATACGCAAGCTGGAGGAAGAGCTCGGCGTCGTGCTGTTCGAGCGCGGCGGTGCCGAAGTGGGCATCACGCCCATCGGTCTGCGCGTGGTGGCGCAGGCTCAACGAGTGCTGGAAGAGGGCGCCAACCTGCGCGAAATCGCCCGCCAAGGGCATGACCCGCTGGCCGGCCCCTTGCGGGTGGGGGTGATCTACACCATCGGCCCCTATCTGCTTCCCCGGCTGGTGCCAACCCAGATCGCCTCGACGCCCCAGATGCCGCTGGTGCTCCAGGAAAACTATACGGCTCGTCTGCTTGAGCTTTTGCGGCAGGGGGAAATCGATTGCGCCATCGTGGCGCTGCCTTTGCCCGATGCGGGGCTGGCGGTGCAGCCGCTCTATGACGAACCGTTCTATGTCGCAGTTCCGAAGAGCCATCCGTGGGCTACGCGCAAAGAGATCGACGCCTCGGCCCTGAAGGACGAAACCATGCTGCTGCTGGGCAGCGGGCACTGCTTTCGCGACCAGGTCCTCGAGGTGTGCCCCGAGTTTTCCCGTTTTTCGGCGGCAAGCGAAGGGATACAGCGTACATTCGAAGGCTCATCGCTTGAGACGATACGGCATATGGTTGCCGCGGGAATAGGCGTTACCGTGCTGCCGGCCAGCTCGCTGGCGGTTGCCGGCAAGGAAAACGAACTCCTGGCCTTCATCCCGTTCAAGAGGCCGGTGCCCGACAGGCGAGTGGTGCTGGTATGGCGCAAGAGCTTTCCAAGGGCGGCAGCCATCGATGCCCTGATCGCGGCGATCCATGCCTGCGAACTGCCCGGCGTGCGTTATCTCGACGAACCAAGCGTCGCGGCCGAGCCGGCCTGATTCGAGGCCCGGGGTCAGACCCCGTACGGGGTCTGACCCCTATGCAGATTTTCTAGCGCATGGGGCCTGACTCCCGAGCTTTTTTCATAGTCCCCATGCTATCCTAATCTGGTCTGATCATCAGGTTTTTCCCGGAGGTTTTATGGCTAAAACAAGCAAGCTGGATGCCAAAGCGGCAAAAATGAGCGACAAGGGCATGCCCATAGACATCGGTATCTCGGACAAGGATCGCGCGGCGGTTTCAGAAGAGCTGTCGAAGATGCTGGCGGATTCCTACACCTTGTATTTGATGACGCATAATTTTCACTGGAATGTCACCGGTCCGCTGTTCAACACCTTGCACGCCATGTTCATGACGCAGTACACCGAACAATGGCAGGCGCTCGACGGCATCGCCGAACGCATCCGCGCGCTGGGCCACTACGCCCCGGGCACCTATGCGGAGTACGCCAGGCTTTCCTCCATTTCCGAGACCTCATCGGTGCCGAACGCCGAGCAAATGATCCAGTTGCTGGTCAAGGGCAACGAAGCCGTTGCCAAGACGGCGCGCGCGGCCTTGAAGAAAGCCGACTCCGTCGATGACCAGCCCACGGTGGATCTTCTCACCCAGCGCCTGGACATCCACGAAAAGAACGCCTGGATGCTGCGCAGCCTGCTGCAATAAACCCTAGGGCCTTTTAGCGTTAACAGGCCCTAGCGTAAACCCTGAAAGCGGATCCCGGCCTCCGCGATTATTTCGGTGTATCCTTTCCTGGCTACTTTCAGGAGGCATCATGAAAATCCGCTTTACGCCCGTTGCGGCGGCCCTTGGTCTGGCCGCCGGTGTATTCATGTCGGCCGGCGCCATGGCCGACACCATCAAGATCGCCGTTGCAGGCCCTTTCACCGGCGCGCTGACGCAGTACGGCGCCATGGTGAAAGAAGGGGTCGACACCGCCATCGAGCAAATCAACGCCTCTGGCGGCGTGCTTGGCAAGCAGCTTGAAGCCGTCACCATCGACGACGGCTGCGAACCCAAGCAGGGTCCGGTCGTTGCCAACCGCGTCGTGAACGACAAGATCCATTACGTCGTCGGCCATGTCTGCTCCGGCGCCACCATTGCGGCCACCGACATCTACAACAACGAAGGCGTCCTCATGGTGACCCCTTCGGCCACCTCGCCCGCCGTGACCGACGGCAAGAACTACGACACGATCCTGCGCACCATCGGTCGCGACGACCAGCAGGGCCCGGCTGCCGCCAAGTTCATCATCGAGAAAATCAAGCCGCAGCAAGTCGCCATCCTGCACGACAAGCAATCGTACGGCCAGGGCATCGCCAGCTCGGTCAAGTCCGAACTCGAAAAAGCCGGCGTCAAGGTCGCTTTGTTCGAAGGCATCAATGCGGGCGACAGCGATTACTCCGCCGTCATCACCAAGCTCAAGAGCTCCGGCGCCGACTTCGTCTATTACGGCGGCTACCACCCCGAAATGGGCCTGTTGCTGCGCCAAGGCTCCGAACAAGGCCTGAAAACCAAGTTCATGGGCCCGGAAGGCGTTGGCAACCCGGACATCAACGCCATCGCCGGCGCCGCGGTCGAAGGCCTGCTGGTCACCTTGCCCGCCGACTTCACCCAGGACGCATCCAACGCCGCCATTGTCAAAGCGTTCAAGGACAAGAAACGCGATCCGGGCGGTGCCTTCCAGCTGACGGCATACTCCGCCACCAAGGCGATCGCGGACGGCATCAAGGGCGCCGGCAAGGACGACCCGGTCAAGGTGGCTGAATACCTGCACGCCAACAGCGTCGAAACCCCCATCGGCAAGATCTCCTGGAACAAGCAGGGCGACCTGAACGATTTCAAGTTCGACATCTTCAATTGGCATAAAGACGGTTCCAAGACCGTCTATAAGTAAGCAATCGAGGGGTCAGACCCCGCATGGGGTCTGACCCCCATGTGCCAAAAAATAAGGGGTCGGACCCCGTGCGGGGTCCGACCCCAGAGCAAAAAATAGGGGTCCGGCCCCTGCACCAAAAATAAAGGGTCGGACCCCAGAGCTTTGATGGTTGGGGTCAGACCCCATGCGGGGTCTGACCCCCGGATCCAGTTCCTTCGATGCGCTTCCCGGTTTCCGCGTCGAACCAGTGCAGGGCATGGGCGCCATCCCAGCCTACTTGCACTGTCTCGCCGATCTGCAAGGGATAGCTGCGGGTCAAGCCGACGGGGCAGCGCAGCACGATGGGCGTGTCCGCGTGTGTGCCGTGTATCAGTTGCTCCGAACCCAATACTTCCACCATTTCGATGTTGATGGGAATGCCGTCTGCGTGAAGCTTCATGTGTTCGGGACGCATTCCCATCACCACCTTGCGATTGGCGACTTCCGGAGGAACCAGCGAGGATTGGAAATGCAAGGGGATGTCGTTCTCGTCGTACACCTGGTGCTGCGCATCGACGCGGACCGGGATCAGATTCATGGGTGGCGAACCGATGAAGCCGGCGACGAACATCGACGCCGGCTTCTCGAATACCTCGATGGGCGTGCCAATTTGTTCGGGCACTCCCTTGTTCATGACGACCATGCGCTGCGCCAGGGTCATGGCTTCGACCTGATCGTGCGTCACGTAGAGACTGGTCGTTTTCAATCGGCGGTGCAGCTTCTGGATCTCCAGGCGCATCTGTACACGCAGTTTGGCATCGAGATTGGACAAGGGCTCGTCGAACAGAAACACCTTGGGATCGCGGACGATGGCCCGGCCCATGGCAACGCGCTGCCTTTGCCCGCCGGACAATTGCCGGGTCCTCCGGTCCAGCAAATGGGTCAGTTCGAGGATCTTGGCGGCGTCCTGTACGCGGCGCTGGATCTCTTCCTTGCTGAACTTGCGGATCTTCAGGCCATAAGCCATGTTGTCGAAGACGGACATGTGGGGGTACAGCGCGTAGTTCTGGAACACCATGGCGATGTCCCGTTCGGCAGGCTCCAGGCTGTTCACGACCTTGTCGCCGATCAGGATCTCGCCCTCGGTGATCGACTCCAGCCCCGCCACCATGCGCATCAGCGTGGATTTCCCGCAGCCCGAGGGGCCGACGATGACGATGAATTCGCCGTCTTCGACGTCCATGTCTATGCCGTGTATGACGGCGATGTTCCCCGGATAGGTTTTTTTAACGTTGCGAAAACTCAGTGTAGCCATGTGTGATTCCAAATTCGGGATTGAGCGCGCCGTCGGCGGCGGCTTATTTTTCCGAGTCGATCAGACCCTTCACAAACCATTTCTGCATGAAAATGACGACCAGCACCGGCGGAATCATCGCCAATAGCGCGGTAGCCATGACGAGGTTCCACTGGGTGACGCTGTCGCCACCGGAAATCATGCGCTTGATCCCGATGACGACGGGATACATGTTTTCCTGGGTGGTGATGATAAGAGGCCATAGATACTGGTTCCATCCGTAGATGAACTGGATGACGAACAGCGCGGCGATGCTGGTGCGCGAAAGCGGCAGCAGGACGTCCTTGAAGAAGCGCATGGGGCCGGCGCCGTCTATGCGGGCCGCTTCGACGAGTTCGTCGGGGACGGTGAGAAAGAACTGGCGGAACAGGAAGGTGGCGGTCGCGGAGGCGATCAGCGGCAGCGTCAGCCCGGCGTAGCTGTTCAGCATGCCCAGGTTGGACACCACTTCGTACGTGGGTGCGATGCGCACTTCGACGGGCAGCATCAGCGTGACGAATATCATCCAGAAGAACAGCATGCGGAAGCGGAATCGGAAGTAGACGACGGCAAATGCCGACAGCAGGGAAATCGCGATCTTGCCGATGGCGATCACCAGCGCCATGACGGTGCTGACCCACATCATGCGGCCTACGGCGGGCGCCGAGCCGGCCCCGCCGGTGAGAACCGCGAGGTAGTTGTCGATGAAATGGCTGCCGGGCAGCAGGGACATCGGCGCGCGGGCGACTTCCTGCGCGGTCTGCGTCGACGCGACGAAGGTCACGTACAAGGGGAAGGCGATTACCGCTACCCCCAGCAGCAATACGACATGGGTGACGATATCCAGGACGGGGCGGCGTTCAATCATGGGTCGGCTCGAATGCGCTAAGGCTTGTGGAAATGAAGTGCATCAGTAATTGACCTTGCGGTCTATGTAACGGAACTGCACGATGGTCAAGGCCACGACGATGATCATGAGTATGACCGATTGCGCCGCGGAGGAGCCGATGTCCAGCCCTTTGAATCCAGCGTTGTATACCTTGTAGACCAGAATCGAAGTGCTCGTTCCTGGACCACCCTGCGTAATGATGTCGATGATGGCAAAGGTATCGAAGAAAGCGTAGATGATGTTGATGACCAGCAAGAAGAAAGTGGTCGGCGACAGCAAGGGGAAGACGATGGTCCAGAAACGGCGTACCGGGCTGGCGCCGTCTATGGCCGCCGCTTCGATCAGCGAGCGCGGTATCGCCTGCAGGCCGGCCAGGAAAAACAGGAAGTTGTATGAAATCTGTTTCCAGACGGATGCCAGCACCACCAGTATCATGGCGTCGGTCGAATCGAGCCGGGGATTCCAGGCAATGCCGGCTTCCATCAGATAGACGGCCAATATGCCCACGGAGGGAGAAAACAGGAAAAGCCACAGAACGCCGGCAATTGCGGCCGCGACCGCGTACGGCCAGATCAGCAAGGTCTTGTAAATGGCCGCGCCCTTGACTACTCGGTCGGCCATGACGGCCAGCAAAAGCGAAATCGACAGACCCAGGACGGCCACCAGCACCGAAAACACGGCGGTCACCTTGAAGGAGTCGAGGTAATCCGAACTGGCCAGTAGCTCGGCATAGTTGGCCAGCCCGACGAACTCCGAAGACAGGCCGAAAGGATCTTCGAGACGGAAGGATTGCCACATGGCTTGTCCCGCCGGCAGGAAAAAGAAGATGACGGTAACCGCCAGCTGAGGCAGGACCAAGAGATAGGGCAGTACCTTATGGCTGAAAACGACGCGCTTTTCCATGTTCAGCGGTGCCTTGTCTTGAATGGATATTGGCGGAAAGAAGGACGGCTTGAAACTTCAAGGGGCGTCCGGGTACCCGGACGCCCCTTGCCGCCCTTGATTTTAATCCAAGGGAAAAGCTTCCCAAGGCTTATTTGGCGCTTTTCTCAAATCGCTCCAGCAGCTCGTTTCCGCGGCGCGTCATGTTCGCCAGTCCGGCTTCGGCGGTGACGGCGCCCGAGAAGATCTTCTCCATTTCTCCGTCTTCGATGTCGCGGATCTGCGGCAGAAAGCCCAGGCGAATGCCGCGAGAGTTCTCGGTGGTGGCGGCGTCCAGCTGCTTCACCGCGACAATGGTGCCCGGGTTCTTGTCATAGAAGCCGGACTTTTGCGTCAGCTCGTAGCCTTCCTTGGTCACCGGCACATAGCCGGTTTCCTGATGCCACTTCGCGGCCTTTTCGGGGCTGGAAATGAACTCGAAGAACTGGGTCACGCCCTTGTAGGTCTCGGGCGATTTCTTGGCAAAGACCCACAGCGATGCGCCGCCAATGATGGTGTTCTGCGGTGCGCCCTTCACGTCGGCGTGATAGGGTAAAGAAGAAATGCCCAGTTCGAAGTCGCCGGTCTTGAGGATGTTGGCGCGGCTGCCGCTCGAGCCGGTGAACATGCCGCACTTGCCGGAGGTGAACAGCGCGTTGGGCGCGTCCCCGCGGCCGCCGTAGGTGAAGGTGCCTTCCTTGGCCATCATGGCAAGATAGCCCAGATGCTTGACGAACACGGGGTCTTCGAGCTTGAGGCGGGCGTTCAATCCGCCAAATCCATTATCCTGGCTGGCATAGGGAACGTTGTGCCAGGCGGCGAAGGTTTCCAGCTGGATCCATGCCGGCCAGCCGGTGGTGAACCCGCATTCCATGCCCGCGGCGCGCAGCTTCTTGCCTGCTTCGTGGACTTCTTCCCAGGTCTTGGGCGGGTTGTCGACATCGAGGCCGGCCTTCTTGAAGGCGTCCTTGTTGTAATAGAAGACCGGCGTGGAGCTGTTGAAAGGCATGGAAACCAGCTTGCCGTCCGGCGATGAATAGTAGCCGGCAACCGCGCCGAGGAAGTCGGACGCCTTGATGGGGTCGCCGGCTTTCTCTGACATTTCCTGTACGGGCTGTACGGCGCCCTTGGCATACATCATCGTGGCGGTGCCGACCTCGAACACCTGCAGGATGTCGGGCGCATTGCCGGCGCGGAAGGCGGCGATGCCGGCGTTCATCGACTCGCCGTAGGCCCCCTTGTAGACCGCATTGACGACATAATCGGACTGGCTTTTGTTGAACTCGTCGACCAGCGCGTTGACGCGCTCTCCGAGCGCGCCTTCCATCGAATGCCAGAACGTGATGTCCGTGGCGGCGTGGGCCGTTCCGATGCCGGCGATCAGGCCCGCAAGTGACAGAGCAACTAACTTGGCTTGCATGTGTACTTCTCCTTGATGATTCCGTGCGGCGATAGCGGTAAACTTTCGCCGCCGGAAGTTTATGTCGCATTCATGACGCGGACATGACGGCGGCGGGAAACGCATGCCGATCCATGTGCAGCCGGCCTGCATGCAAATAATACGCCCGTCCTGTTGAAAATCGTACAATGAACCCCTATGACCAAAGAACTCACCATTGCATTCATCGGCGGCGGAAACATGGCCACCGCGCTGGCCGCCGGCCTGATCGGCAAGCGTTGCGGCGCGCATGATGTCCACGTCATCGACAAGAACTCCGCGGTCCTCGACCGCTGGGCGCAACAAGGTGTGTCGGTCGCCCAGGCGCCCGACGCCACGCTGGCCAGCCGCCGGGTCTGGATTCTCGCCGTCAAGCCGCAATTCCTGAAAGACGTCGTCGAATCATGCCGGCCGTTTCTTGCCGACGATACGCTGATCATCAGCGTGGCGGCGGGCATATCGGCCCAGGTCATCGGCGCCTGGCTGGCCAGCGACGGCAGGCCGTTCACCAGGGTGATACGCTGCATGCCCAACACGCCGGCCCTCATCGGGTCGGGGGCCAGCGGGCTCATGGCGCTCGAAGGCGTTACACAGGATGACCGCACGGTTGCCCAGCATATGCTGGGCGCGGTGGGCGAAGTCGTCTGGGTCCAGGACGACGCGCAAATTGATGCCGTCACCGCCTTGTCCGGCAGCGGCCCGGCCTACGTGTTTCTTTTTCTCGAAGCGCTCATTCAGGGCGCCGTGCGCCAGGGCCTGACCGACGACCAGGCGCGCACGCTTGCCCTGGCGACGCTAAATGGCGCGACCCAGCTGGCCGCGCTCTCGCACGAAAGCCTGGCCGTCTTGCGCGAACGCGTTACGTCCAAGGGGGGCACGACCGCCGCGGCGCTCCAGGTGCTGAACGACCGGGATTTCCCCGCCATCGTGCAGCAAGCCATGGACGCCGCACGGGACCGCGCTGCCGAGCTCTCGAAAGAGTTCTCCTGACGCAGGGCGATAAGGGCTTATCCGTAGTGACAGCCATCGGGTGAATCGTCAGAATACGCTAGCCGTTTCAGGCCGAGCTAATAACATGGCTTGCCGCATATTTCACGAGCCCTCCCACCAGGAAGGCTCTGAACGGCAAGCCCAACCGGAGATTCCCAGGCATGAAGTCCTTCAAACGCGTAACACCCCTGGTCATGGCATTGGGCGCCCTGGCCATCGCAGGTAGCGCCTATGCAGCCGACACCATCAAAATCGGCATTCCCCAACCCATGACGGGCCCCGCCACGCAGTATGGCGACCAGATCCAGGCAGGCGCGCTTACCGCTATCGAGGCCATCAACGAGGCCGGCGGCGTCAAGGGCAAGAAACTCGAACCCCTGCTGATCGACGACGGCTGCGAACCAAAACAGGCGGTCCCCGCCGCCAACCGGGTCATCAATTCGGGCGCCAAGTTCGCCGTGGCTCACGCATGCTCGGGCACCACGGTCCCGGCGGTGAATGTCTACGAACAGGAAGGTATCGTCGCCATCACTCCGGGTGCGACCTCTCCCCTGGTCACCGATACCATCAAGCCGCATTATTTCTTCCGCACCATCGGGCGCGACGACCAGCAAGGCCCGTTCGCCGCCGATTACATCACCAAGCAGCTGAAGCCCAAGTCGGTCGCCATCCTGCACGACAAGCAAACCTACGGCTCGGGTGTCGCCACCCAGGTGCGCGACAATCTCACCAAGAGCGGCGGCAACGTCACGCTGTTCGAAGGCATCAACGTGGGTGACAGCGACTATTCCGCCGTCATCACCAAGCTCAAGTCGCTCAATCCCGATCTGATCTATTTCGGCGGCTACCACGCCGAACTCGGTCTGCTGCTGCGCCAGGCGCGCGAGCAAGGTCTGACTACCCAGTTCATGGGTCCCGAAGGCGTCGCCAACAAGGATCTCGTGGCCATCGCAGGTCCGGCGGTCAAAGGCCTGCTGGTTACCTTGCCATCCGACTTCACCAAGCTGCCCGGCAACGAGAAAGTGCTCGAGCACTTCAAGAAGTACAAGCGCAGCCCCGACGGCGCCTTCACTCTGACCGCCTATGCGGCCGTGCAGATCCTTGTGGACAGCATCAATGCCGTGGGCGCCGACCCGGCCAAAGTGGCTGACTACATGCACAGCAACACTTTCAACACCGCCATCGGCAAGGTCGAATACGACGCGAAGGGCGACCTGAAGGAGTTCGAGTTCGCCGTCTTCAAATGGGACGACGCGGGCAATCTGGAGCAGCTGAAACTGTAAGCGCTGCTTCGCCAGCTCCAGCCTCATCCAGGCTGGAGCGTTTCTTTTGCCGGTCTGCCCCAACTCACCCGCGAGGCCGATTCACCGGAATACGTGGTTCTTATGTCTGATCTCATACCCCAACTTACACAGCAGCTGTTCAATGGTCTGTCGCTGGGCGCCATTTACGCGCTCATTGCCATTGGCTACACAATGGTCTACGGCATCATCGGCATGATCAACTTCGCCCACGGCGAGATCTACATGATCGGCGCCTATGTCGGCCTGGTCACCTTGTCGGCCATCGGCGTCAACAGCGGGTTGCCCGTCCCCGTCATCATTCTCGTCATGCTGATCATCGCGGTTCTCGTCACCGGCGTATACGGATTCGCCATCGAGAAGGTCGCATATGCGCCGCTGCGCGGGGGGCCGCGCCTCGTCCCGCTCATTTCCGCCATCGGCATGTCCATTTTCCTGCAGAACTGGGTGGCCATCGGGCAGGGCGCCCGCGACATGGCCGTGCCGGCGCTCGTCACGGGCTCGGTCCAGTTCCAGCTCGGTTCCGATTTCGTCATCACGGCGCCTTACTCCCGCATCATGATCATCGTCGTCACGGTGCTGCTGATGATCGCGCTGTCGCTGTTCATCAAGTATTCGCGCATGGGCCGCGCTTCGCGGGCGTGCTCGCAAGACCTGCGCATGGCCAACCTGCTTGGCATAGACACCAATCGCATCATCTCCTTTACCTTCATCATCGGGGCCATGCTCGCGGCGGTGGGCGGCGTGCTCATTGCGCTGGCCATCGGCAAACTCAATCCCTTCATCGGCTTCATCGCCGGCATCAAGGCTTTCACGGCGGCGGTGCTGGGCGGCATCGGCAGCATACCCGGCGCCATGCTGGGCGGTGTGCTGCTGGGCCTGGCAGAGACTTTCGCGGCGGCGTACATCTCGTCCCAATACAAGGACATCGTTGCGTTCGGCCTGCTGGTCTTCATACTGCTGTTCCGGCCTACCGGCTTGCTGGGCAAACCCGAAGTGGAAAAAGTGTAATGAGCAACAATATCAAGAATGCCTTGATCGCGGCCTTCATGGCCGGCGTGATCATCGCGCCCATTTTCGGCCTGCAGATCGTCCGGAGCGGCATGCAGACCCATCTGGATCCCGAATGGGACATGGTCCTGTTCGGCATGGCCATCGTCTTCGTGTTCCAGATGATCCGGCCTTTGTTCAGCCGCGTATTGAAAAGAGGCGAAAAAAAGCGCGCAATGCCAGTGCTGCCCGACTCGGTCCGCCGCGGGCTCGTCTTCCTTCTGATCGCATTCGCCTTGATCTGGCCCTTTTTCACCGGACGCGCCCAGGTGGACATCGCCACGCTGGTGCTGATCTACGTCATGCTGGGCCTGGGCCTGAACATCGTCGTCGGCTTTGCCGGCCTACTTGACCTTGGTTTCGTAGGATTCTACGCAGTGGGGGCCTATACCTACGCCTTGCTGTATCACTGGGCGGGCTGGGGCTTCTGGGAGGCATTGCCGTTCGCGGGCGCCATGTCGGCCCTGTTCGGCTTCCTGCTCGGTTTTCCCGTTCTGCGCCTGCGGGGCGACTACCTCGCCATCGTCACGCTCGGTTTCGGCGAAATCATCCGGCTGCTGCTGATCAACCTGTATACCCTCACGGGCGGACCCGACGGCATTTCTGGGATACCGAAGCCCACCGTGTTCGGTTTTCCCATGGCGCGGCGTGCGCCGGAAGGCGTGACGACCTTTCATGAGCTCGTCGGCTGGAACTTTGACAACCAGGATGTGGTCATCTATCTTTACCTCATGGCCTTGTGCCTTGCGCTGGTCACGCTCTTCGTATCCAACCGCGTGATACGCATGCCCATCGGCCGCGCCTGGGAAGCGCTGCGCGAAGATGAAATCGCCTGCCGCTCCCTGGGGCTGAACCCCACGCGCATCAAGCTGTCCGCTTTCACCATGGGCGCGATGTTCGCCGGTTTCGGCGGGGCGTTTTTCGCCGCTCGGCAAGGCCTGGTCAATCCCGAATCCTTCACCTTCATGGAGTCGGCGCTGATCCTGGCCATCGTGGTTCTGGGCGGCATGGGCTCCCAGGTGGGCGTGATCCTGGCCGCCATCGTGCTGACCGTGGTGCCCGAAATCGCGCGCGAATTCGCGGAATACCGCATGTTGATATTTGGTCTGGTGATGGTATTGATGATGATGTGGCGTCCGCAAGGCTTGCTGCCGGTCAAGCGTCCTCAAGTGGAGCTGAAGGCATGAGCGAAACATTATTGAAGGTGTCGGGCCTCACCATGAGGTTCGGCGGGCTGCTGGCCGTGGACCAAGTGGAATTCGAGGTCAAGAAAGACGAAGTCTTCGCCATCATCGGCCCCAACGGAGCCGGGAAAACCACGGTTTTCAACTGCGTCGGCGGCTTCTACAAGCCCACGACCGGCAGCATCCTGATGGACGGCAAGCAGATCGACGGCATGCCCAGCCATAAGGTGGCGCAGCATGGCCTGGTCCGCACATTCCAGAACGTACGCCTGTTCAAAAACCTGACCGTGCTCGAAAACCTGCTGGTCGCCCAGCACACGCATATCGAAACCAGCTTGATCAAGGGCCTGTTCAAGGTGCCGTCCTACCGCAAGTCGGAACAGGATGCGCTCAAGAGCGCGGCCGAATGGCTTGATTTCATGGGTATCCGCCAGTTCGCCAACCGCGAAGCCGGCAACCTTGCCTATGGGCACCAGCGCCGCCTGGAAATCGCGCGTTGCATGATCACCCGTCCGCGCCTGCTGATGCTGGACGAACCGGCCGCCGGCCTCAACCCTCAGGAAAAGCGCGACCTGCAGCAATTGATCGATCAATTGCGCAAGGAATTTGGCGTTGCGGTATTGCTGATCGAGCACGACATGAGCCTCGTCATGGGCGTATCCGATCGCATCCTGGTCATGGAGCACGGCAAGCCCATCACGACGGGCCTGCCCGCCGACGTACGTTCCGACCCTCGTGTCATCAAAGCTTATCTGGGGGAGGAATAAAAGTGCTGAAGCTTCAGAACGTACACACGCACTATGGCGCAATCCAGGCGCTCGACGATGTTTCCGTAGAGGTCAACCAAGGCGAAATCGTCACCCTGATCGGGGCGAACGGCGCGGGCAAGACCACGCTGCTCATGACGGTCTGCGGCTCGCCGCGGGCGAGCAGCGGAACCATCACTTTCCTGGGCGAGGACATCACGCGCTGCGATACGCACACCATCATGCGGCGCGGCATCGCAATCTCGCCGGAGGGCAGGCGGGTATTTCCCGATCTCACCGTGTCGGAGAATCTCAAGATGGGCGGGTTCTTCCTCAACTCGCGCGAGATCGACGAAGGCCTGCAACATGTCTACGAGTTGTTCCCGCGCCTGAAGGAAAGGGCGAGCCAGCGCGCGGGCACGATGTCCGGCGGCGAGCAGCAGATGCTGGCCATCGGGCGGGCGCTCATGACGCGGCCGCAGTTGCTGCTGCTGGATGAACCCACGCTGGGTCTCGCGCCGCTGATCATCGCCCAGATCTTCGACATCATCCGGACCATCCGCGAGGAAGGCGTCACCGTGTTCTTGGTGGAGCAAAACGCCAACAAGGCCTTGCAGGTCGCGGACCGCGGCTACGTCCTGGAAACCGGCAAGGTCGTGCTGGCGGACACGGGCGCCAACCTGCTGGTGAACGACCAGGTGCGCAAGGCTTATCTGGGCGCTTGAGCGATGGCTTGAAGGGGTCAGACCCCGTACGGGGTCTGACCCCAGGTCAATGCGCTCTGCATGGGGTCAGACCCCATTCGGGGTCTGACCCCCTGTTCACTACAGGCCTTGTTCCTTCAACGACTTCTGCACGGCCGGGTCGGCTTCCATGCGGGCATAAAACGCTTCCAGGTTCTTCAGCCCGCTGAGGTCCACGTCCTTCGCCTTGGCCCAGCGCATGACGGTATACAAATAGGGATCGACAATCGAACGGGCGCCCGCAACCCATTCCTTGCCTTCCAGCTGTCGGTCGACGATGGTGAAGATGTTGCGCAGCTTCGCGGCGGTTTTCTCGGCCAGTTCCTGTTGTCCTTCCGGCGTGCTGATTAGGCCGGCGACTCCGAACAGGTTCCCGAACGTGCGGTGGATGTCGGCGTTGACCAGGCCCAGCCAGCGGCGGACTTCCGCCCGGCCTTGAGCCGTGTCGGGCAGCAGGCCTGCCTCGGGACGGGTTTCCGCCACGTATTCCAGAATGGCTGCGCTCTGAGTGAGCGTCAGGTCGCCATCCACCAGCACGGGTACGGCGCCCATGGGATTCATGGCAAGAAATGCCGGTTGCTTGATTTCCTCACGGCTGACGGCTTGCAGCTCGTAGGGTATGTTCGCCCAATTCAGGGCGATATGCGTTGCCAGGGGGCAGGCGCCGGGAAGGTAATACAGTTTCATCATGTGTTTTCTCCATCAGGCTTGTGGTAGATGCTGTGCCAAAAAGCGCTCCATGCGCTCATAAAACTCGAATTTGTTTTCATCGTTGTGAAAACCGTGGCCTTCGTTGTCCTTGACCATGTATTCGACCTCGACACCGCGGTCGCGCAGCGCTTTCACCATTTGATCGCTTTCGTCCTTGTTGACCCTGGGATCGTGCGCGCCTTGGGCAATGAACAGCGGTGTCTTGATGCGGTCGGCGTTCAGGGCGGGCGACGTGGCCTCGAGGCGTGTGCGGTCGGTGTCGGGGTCGCCCACCATGCTGTGCATCTTGACCAGCATGGGCTTCCAGTACGGCGGAATGGTATTCATGAAGGTGAGCAGGTTCGATACGCCAACGTAGTCGACCGCGGCGGCGTACAGGTCGGGGGTATAAGTGATGCCCGCCAGCGTGGCGTATCCGCCGTAGCTGCCTCCGTAGATCGCAATGCGGTCGGGATCGGCGATGCCTTCTTCGATCAGCCATTGGACGCCGTCGGTGATGTCGTCCTGCATGCGCAGGCCCCATTGGCCGAAGCTGGCCTCCCAGAATTTCCGGCCGTAGCCCGTGGATCCGCGAAAGTTCATCTGCAGCACGCAGTATCCCCGATTGGCGAGAAACTGCGCTTCGGGATTGAATCCCCAGCTATCGCGCGCCCATGGGCCGCCATGCGGATTGACGATGCAGGGCAGGCCGGTGGCGGGTTTGCCCAAGGGAAGAGTGAGGTATCCGTGTATGGTCAAGCCGTCTCGCGAGACGTACTGGATGGGCCGTACCGGTGCCATCGCGTCTTCAGGAAGATAGGGATTGATGTCGGCCAGTTTGTCCAGCGTGTCACGTACCGCATCGTACAGGTAGCGGCTGCCCGGGCTGCGGTCATTGTAGGTGGCCACGATGAATTTGTTCTCATCGCGCGTACCGCTTTGGAAGGCGATCTCGTAGCCCGGCAGCTTTTCTGAAACTTGCGCATGTCGCTGTGCGCTGAGCTCGTCGAAGAAATGGTATTTGGGCTTGTCGGTCTGGTAGGCCACGACGGTCAAGACCTGTCGCAACCTGGAGTATCCCGCTGCGTCCAGGTCATGGTCGGCCACTTCGTAGACGAGTTGTTCGTCTTCCGGGTTCTCCGGATCGATGACAACCAGCGCCAGGCAGTCCCGGTTGCGGTTGCTCAGCGCATACAGGCGCTGATCGTCGAAAGTAAAGAACTGGGGGCTGACGACAGTGCGGAAATCGGTGCTGATCAGCGGGCGGAAGTCGTCCGACTCGTTCTCGCGATACAGCAGCTTGGTGTGCAGGCCGTCGCTGGCGATTCCGATCCTTACCCGCCCCTGGTGGTCGGTCTGCCATCCCACGATATTGCCCGGATTTTCCGCGACGAGCGTCAGTTCGCCGCTGCGGATATTGGCGCGATAGACGTCGAAGATCTCGGGATTGCGCCCGTTATGGCTGATCAGCAGATGGTCGGGGTCGTCCGGCAGATCGTCCTGAATGTCGGCCCGTACGCCAGGGAAAGGAGTGAGATCGGTGATCTTGCCGCTGACGGCGTCGACGGCCAGCACATGGAAGTTTTCGTCGCCGTTGAAGTCCTTTTCGTAGATGACGGTGTCCGAGCCTTTCCAGAAGTATTGGGCGATGTCGCGGTCGACTTCGGCGGTGAGGCGCCGAGGCTTGCCCACGGGTGCGCTGCCATCAAGGGACTGGACGAATACGTTCATGCGGGCCGGCCGGCCGTCGATGGCCGCCGGTTCCATATAACCCAGCAATGCCCCGTCGTCGGATAGGCGAAAGAACCCGCGATCGGGATTGCGGAAGAAGTCCTGGACCGGGAATTTTTCTGGCTGCATGCAATGTAATCCTGTATAACCTGTGTGCTCGGCAATCCCATTACTATATCGGATTTGATTCTCCCCCCAACCGGACCTCAGAAGGAAAAGCATATGGCCGCGCAAGTACTGCAAGTCGTCTTCCTCGATCGCGATACCATTTCGCCGGAAACGGTCTTGCGCAACCCCTCGTTTCCGCATGAACTCAAGGTATACGCGCGTACCCGTCCCGAGGAAGTGGCCGAGCGCATTGCAGGGGCCGACATCGTCATCGTCAACAAGGTGCCCGTCAGGCGGGAAGCCATCGAACAGGCCCAGCGGCTGAAGATGGTTGCCGTGGCGGCGACCGGCACCGACAACGTGGACCTGGAAGCCTGCGAACGCAAGGGCGTGGTGGTGTCCAACATACGTCGCTACGCCGTCAACACGGTGCCCGAGCACACTTTTGCCCTTATTTTTGCGTTGCGGCGCAGCATCGTCGCCTACCGCGAGTCGGTCAAGGCGGGCCGGTGGCAAGAGGCGCAGCAGTTCTGTTATTTCGACTATCCCATCAAGGACCTTGCCGGTTCCACGCTCGGCATCATCGGCGAAGGCGTGCTTGGGCAGTCGGTCGCGGCCATCGGCAGGGCGCTGGGCATGCGGGTATTGTTCGCGGGACGCAAGGGTGCGGAGCGTCCGGGGAGCTTGTACACACCCTTCGAGCAATTGCTCGCGGAAAGCGACGTCATCACCTTGCATTGCCCGCTGAATGCCCAGACGCGCGATCTGATCGGTGACGCGGAATTCCGGCTCATGACGCGCAAGCCGCTGTTGATCAACACCGCACGCGGCGGGCTGGTCAATGACGAGGCCCTGGTCCGCGCCATGCGTGCGGGCGTATTGGGCGGGGCGGGGTTCGACGTCGCAACGCCCGAGCCGCCGCCTGCCGACCACCCCCTGATGCAGCTTCTCGATCTGCCCAATTTCATCCTGACTCCGCATGTCGCGTGGGCGAGCCAGGAAGCCATCCAGGGGTTGGCGGATCAACTGATCGACAACATCGATGCTTTCCAGGCCGGAGAGCCGCGCAACGTCGTCAAGCCGGCGGCGCGTGCCGCCTGACTCTCAACCACGCGGCGCAGTAGTCGTGCCGGCATCATCTTTTTCATATCAGGTTGCCATTCATGCGAGTTGTGATAGCTCCGGACTCATTCAAGGAAAGCCTTAGTGCCACGGGGGTTGCCGCGGCCATTGCCGACGGCGTGCGCGATGCGGCGCCCCGCGCGGATATCGTGTGCGTGCCCATGGCGGACGGCGGCGAAGGTTCGCTCGACGCTGTGCTGGCGGCGACGGGCGGCGAACGGCGAGAACTCAAGGTCCGAAACGCCAACGGCGAGCCCACGCAGGCGAGCTGGGCGTGGCTGGGCCAGGGCAAGGCGTTCATCGAGATGGCATCCGCCGCGGGCCTGGAGCAGATCTCCCCTGCGGAACGCAAGCCGCTCCACGCCGGCACCTACGGCGTCGGCCAGTTGATCTCCAATGCACTCGACGGCGGCGCTCGCCACATTGTCATCGGCCTGGGCGGCAGTGCGACCAACGATGCCGGAGCCGGCCTGCTGCAGGCCCTGGGCGTCCGGCTGCTGGATGCCGAAGGCAACGAGCTCCCACCCGGCGGCGCGGCGCTCGCCTCGCTGGACCGCCTTTGCTTGCGGCATGTCGATCCCCGCTTGCAAGAGGCGGTATTCGAGCTGGCCGTCGACGTGGACAATCCTTTGTGCGGACGGCGCGGCGCATCCGCGATCTTCGGGCCGCAGAAAGGCGCGAGTCCGCAAGATGTCGCAGTGCTGGATGCGGCCATCGCGCGCTTTGCCGACGTGTGCGCGCATCAATTCGGCCGCGACGAGCGCGATACGCCGGGCATGGGTGCCGCCGGGGGGCTGGGCTTTGCCGTCAAGGCATGCTTCACCGCGAGCTTCCGGCCGGGTGTAGAGCTGGTGGCCGAGCTGTCGGGCCTTGAGGCGGCGCTCAAGGGTGCGGAGCTGGTGTTTACCGGGGAAGGCCGCATGGACGCCCAGACTTTGCTGGGCAAGACGCCCGCAGGCGTTGCCCGCTACGCGAAGAAAGAGAACATACCCGTTTTCGCGCTGGCGGGCTCGCTGGGCGACGGATACGAGCGGCTCTACCAGGCGGGCATCACCGCGGCTTTCAGCATTGCCCCCGGGCCCGTGACCCTGGACGATGCATGCAGGAATGCCGGGCCCTTCCTGCGTCAGAGGGCGGGCGACTGCATGCGCGCATGGCTGGCGGGGCGCGCCGGCCGTCCGGATCAGGCTTCCCATTGAGGCGGCGGGGTTTCCATGCTCAAGACTCCTGATTTTTCCCTTGAAGACAAGACCGCGCTGATCACGGGTTCCACGCAAGGGCTGGGCCTGGTGATCGCACGCGCCTATGCGGCATCGGGTGCCCAGGTCATCATCAACAGCCGCCATGCCGAACGCGCGGCCGAGGTCGTCGCCATGCTCAGGGACGAAGGCGGCCAGGCAGAGGCGTTCGTCCACGATCTGGCCGACGTCCGTGGGCTGGAGCAACGCTACGCCCGGTTGTGCCAGAGCACGGGTGTGCCCGATATCCTCGTGAACAATGTCGGTATCCGTATCCGCAAGCCGATGTCCGAGGCAACGCTCGACGATGTCGTGCAGCTGATCAACATCGACTTGATCGCAGCGGTCGAGTTGTCGCGCCTGGCCGCCCAGGCAATGGTGACGGCGGGCAGGGCGGGGCGCATTCTTACGCTTACCTCGATCGCGGGCGAACTGGCCCGGGCCGGAGACGCCATCTATCCCGTCGCCAAGCAGGGCCTTGCAGGGCTGGTGCGTGCGCTGGCGGTGGAGTATGGCGGGCAGGGCATCACCAGCAATGGCATCGCCCCGGGTACATTCGCCACAGAGACCAATGCCGCCCTGGCAGCGGATCCGGTCAAGGGGCCGGTGGTGGTCGGCCGCAATCCGCTCGGCCGGTGGGCGCGTCCCGACGAAATCGCCGGTGCCGCGGTGTTCCTGGCGTCGCCATCGGCTTCTTACGTGAACGGCCACATCCTCGTTGTCGACGGCGGCTTTTCAGTGACTTTTTGAAGAGTTGAGGGGTCAGACCCCGTACGGGGTCTGACCCCCAATCAACGCCTCCAGCCGACGTAGCGGGGTCAGACCCCGATCAGCGCCCCCAGCCGATGCGGCAGGGTCAGACCCCATTTGGGGTCTGACCCTTGGCCTTCAGGTATTGCACGAAGGCCGTCACCGCCCTGGGCACATAGGCGCTATACGGGCGTATCGCATAGATGGCGTCGCCAAACACGCCCACCGGCTTCCATTGCGGCAGGAGCTGCACCAGGCGGCCGGCCTGCAGGTCTTCGCCGGCGCTGAAGTCGGGCAGGAGCGCGATGCCTTGGTTTGCCATGACCACTTCGCGCAATGCTTCGCTGTTGTTGGCACAGAAGTTTCCCTTGATGGCAACGCTTTGCCGGTCTCCCTTGCGGCGCAGCGGCGCGAAACTCCAGGCCGGCGACGCTGCGGAACGCAGGTAGTACAGGCAGTTGTGCCGAGAAAGGTCCTCGGGCTTGCGCGGCTTGCCGTGCCTTGCCAAGTATGCGGGTGTCGCCACCAGCAGGGTCTCGGAAGGGCGCAGCAGCCATGCGACATGCGTTTCGGGCACGGTGCTGGTGTGCCGTATGGCCAGGTCGAAGCCTTCCTGAGCCAGCGAGCTGACATGGTCCGAGAGCTCGATTTCGATCCGGACTTCGGGACACTCCTCAAGAAACTGCCCGATCAACGGGATGATCTTCTGACGCCCCAGCGCCACCGGCGCCGTGACCCGCACCGCGCCGCGGGGCATCTGTGCAAGGTCGCGTATGCTGTCGAAGCCTTGCTCGATGGAGGCATAGGCGTGACGAGTGTTGTCAACCAGGGCCTGCCCAGCGTCGGTCAGCCGCACGCTGCGGGTCGTGCGCTGCACAAGGGCGATGCCCGATGCCTGCTCGAGCTCGGCGATGCGCTGGCTCACGGCCCCCTTGCTGACGCCCAGGCGCTTGGCGGCCGCCGTGTAGCTGCCCGCGCTGCCGAGCATGCTCAGCCAGTAGATGTGCGACCACATCATTTCTTTCTTATATTCGTTCATGCCGCGCTCCCATCCCGGATTGATTGTTCAGTATTTTAAACAATGAATCAATAAATACGCTCTTGTGATGGAGACCGGCGATGCCTATACTTTTTTGCATTCCATCCAGCACATCAAGGAGATAGCAATGAAAGACTCGGCCAGCGTGCTCAGTTCGCAGCCCGCCTACGTCGACAGCGGCGACGTGGTCAACTTCATCAACGGCCAAGTGGCTGAAAGCGGCAGCCAGCGCAAGCAGGCCGTGTACAACCCGTCCACCGGCCAGGTCTCCCGCCACGTGGTGCTGTCCACCGTCGAAGACGTCAATACCGCCGTAGCCGCGGCCAAGGCGGCGGCGCCGGCCTGGGCCGACACGCCCCCGCTGCGGCGTTCGCGCATCCTGAACCGTTTTCTCGCTCTCATGAACCAGCACACCGACGAGCTCGCCGCCATGATCACGGCCGAGCACGGCAAGGTCTTCACGGACGCGCAAGGGGAAGTGGCCCGGGGCATCGACATCATTGAATTCGCCTGCGGCATTCCTCAGTTGCTCAAGGGCGATTTCACCGAACAGGTATCCAACGGCATCGATAACTGGACCATGCGCCAGCCCCTGGGCGTGGTGGCCGGCATCACGCCCTTCAACTTTCCCTGCATGGTTCCCTGCTGGATGTTCCCTGTCGCCATCGCTGCGGGCAACACCTTCATCCTGAAGCCCAGCGAGCGTGACCCCAGCGCCGCGCTGTTCATGGCCAGGCTGCTCAAGGAGGCCGGTTTGCCGGACGGCGTCTTCAACGTGGTCCAGGGCGACAAGACGGTGGTGGATGCGCTGCTCGAACACCAGGACGTCGCGGCATTGAGCTTCGTGGGCTCGACGCCCATTGCGCAATACATCTACGAACGCGGCGCCCATTTCGGCAAGCGCGTACAGGCCCTGGGCGGCGCAAAGAACCATATGGTCATCATGCCCGACGCCAACATCGAACGCACGATCGACGCGCTGGTTGGCGCGGCCTACGGATCGGCCGGCGAGCGCTGCATGGCGATTTCCGTCGCGGTTCTGGTGGGCGATGTCGGCAAGAAGATCATTCCGGCGTTGATCGAGCGCGCCAAGACGCTCAAGGTCAAGGACGGCATGTACCTGGATGCCGAAATGGGCCCGGTCGTCACCAAGGAGGCCCAGCAGCGCATCGAGAACTACATCGGCATCGGCGTCGAGGAAGGCGCCGAGCTGCTGGTGGACGGCCGCAGCTTCACGGTGCCGGGCAACGAGAACGGTTTCTATGTCGGCGGTACGCTGTTCGACAACGTGACGCCCGACATGCGCATCTACAAAGAGGAAATCTTCGGGCCGGTCCTGGCCTGCGTCCACGTCAACGACTTGGGCGAAGCGGTCGACCTGGTCAATCGCCACGAATTCGGCAACGGCGTATCGTGCTTCACCAGCGATGGCCATACCGCGCGCGAGTTCTCGCGTCGCATACAGGTCGGCATGGTGGGCATCAACGTGCCCATTCCGGTTCCGATGGCATGGCATGGCTTCGGCGGCTGGAAGCGCAGCCTGTTCGGCGATACGCATTCCTACGGCGAAGAAGGCGTGCGCTTCTATACCAAGCAGAAGTCGGTCATGCAGCGCTGGCCCGAAGACATCACCAAAGGCAATGAATTCGTCATGCCGACCATGTCGTAGGCGGATAGGGGTCAGACCCTGTACAGGGTCAGACCCCGGCTTTTGCTTGAGGGTCAGACCCCGCACGGGGTCTGACCCTTGAACCGTAGTACAGTTGCAGTATTGTCATTCTTTCTACGGGTTTGAGCGGGTCATGAAGCTTCCTTTACGTTTGGCGATCAACGGCTACGGCCGCATCGGCCGTTGTGTCTTGCGGGCTTTGCAGGAATCGGCACTCAAGGACAGCTTCCTGGTGGTCGCCATCAACGAGCCCGCCGACCTGGCGACCATGGCTTACCTGACGCAGTTCGATTCCACGCATGGCGTTTTCCCAGGCCAGGTCGAGCGCGCCGGCAACGATCTGATCGTGAACGGCCGCAATATCCGCGTCAGCCACAGCCGTGATCCCGACGGCGTCGACTGGGCGGGCCTTGGCATAGACATGCTGCTTGAATGCTCCGGCCAGTACGGCTCGCGCACGCAGATTCAGAAGTTTCTGGACGCGGGCTGCCCACGGGTTCTGGTGTCCCATCCGGGCAACAGCGCGGCCGATGTGGACTACACCGTGGTTTACGGCATCAACGAGCAAGGCCTGGAAGGATCGGAGCGCATCGTGTCGAATGCCTCGTGCACCACGAACGCCATCGTGCCGGTTCTTGCCGAGCTCGACGAGGAGTTCGGCGTGGTGCATGCATTCTTGACCACGCTGCACTCGGTCATGAACGACCAGCCCATGATAGACGGCTATCACCACACCGACCTGCGCCGGACACGGTCCGCAATGCAATCCATCATTCCCGTGGAAACGGGGCTGGCGCAAGGGGTCGAGCGCCTTCTGCCGCAACTCCACGGCAAGGTGCAGGCCAAGGCCATCCGGGTACCCATTCTGAACGTCTCGGCCATCGATCTCATGGTCAAGCTCGGGCGCGATGTCTCCGTGCAGGATATCAATGCCCTGATGATGGAGGCAACGAACCGGTATCCGGGCCTGATGTCGTATTCTTTCCATCCGCACGCGTCCGTCGATTTCAATCACAATGCCCATTCGGCCATCGTCGACGGCAGCCAGACCCGGACGAACGGCGATGGATTCGCGAACCTGTTCGTATGGTTCGACAACGAATGGGGATTCGCCAACCGCATGCTGGACGTTGCCAAGGCATGGTCCGATCGAATATCGGATACAGGCCGATAGGGCGGTTCCAATGATTCGTTTGTTCTTGCCTCTGCCCAGCCATTGCGATGCCTGTCCACCAGCGCTTCAAGCAAGCGTTAACAGGGCCTAACCATTGTGCAAACAGAAAGGAGCATGTCATGACAGCCAGCCGCATCGAATCCGACTCCATGGGAGAGATCGAGGTTCCCGCCCAACACTATTGGGGTGCGCAAACGCAGCGGTCCATCCAGAATTTTCCCATTGGCGTATCGCGCTTCAAGTGGCAGGAGCCCGTCATTTCGGCGCTGGGCATCCTGAAGAAGGCGGCGGCACAAGCCAATGCAGAGCTGGGCGAGCTGCCCGGCGAGATCGCCGACCTGATCGTCTGGGCCGCGGACGACGTGATCAGCGGCAAGCTGAACGACGAATTCCCGCTCGTCGTTTTCCAGACCGGCTCGGGCACTCAGTCGAACATGAATGCGAACGAAGTCATTTCGAACCGGGCCATCGAACTCTCGGGCGGCAACAAGGGCAGCAAGAAGCCCGTGCATCCCAACGACCACGTGAACCGCGGCCAATCCTCGAACGACACCTTCCCGACCGCCATGCACATCGCGGTTGCGCAGCAGCTTGCCAGGCGTTTTTTCCCCGCAGTGCGCGCTTTGCGCGATACGCTCGCCGCCAAGGCAGAGGCTTACCAGGACGTCGTCAAGACCGGGCGCACCCACTTGCAGGATGCGACCCCCATTACGCTGGGTCAGGAAATCGGCGCCTGGGTGGCTCAGATCGACTTCGCGCTCGAAGCTGTCCAGGCCGACCTGCCGGGCATATACAGCCTGGCCATAGGCGGCACTGCGGTCGGCACCGGCCTGAATGCGCATCCGCGATTCGGCGGGCTTGCGGCGCAAAAGATCTCCGACATCACCGGACTGCCCTTCGAGTCGGCCGAGAACAAATTCTTCGCCTTGTCCGCTCACGATGCGCTCGTGAATCTATCCGCATCCTTGCGCACGCTTGCGGGCGCGCTCATGAAAATGGCGAACGATGTGCGCTGGCTGGCCAGCGGCCCGCGCTGCGGCCTGGGCGAGCTCATCATCCCGGATAACGAGCCCGGATCCTCCATCATGCCGGGCAAAGTCAATCCGACGCAGTGCGAAGCCATGACCATGGTGTGCGTCCAGGTATTCGGCAACGATGCCGCCGTCGCGTTCGCGGGCTCGCAAGGGAATTTCCAGCTGAACGTCTACAAGCCGGTCATGGTTCACAATGTACTGGAAAGCATAGAGCTCATCAGCGATGCCTGCCTGGCATTCAATGACCACTGCGCGGTGGGCATCGAACCGAACCGCGAGCGCATCGCCGAGAACCTCGACCGAAACCTGATGCTCGTCACCGCCTTGAACCGGCACATCGGCTACGACAAGGCCGCCGCCATTGCAAAGAAGGCCCAGAAGGAAGGAAGCACCCTGCGCGAGGCGGCGCTGGCGCTGGGCCATGTGACGGCGGAGCAGTATGATGAATGGATCAATCCCATCGAGATGACGCATTCCGGCTAAGGAGGGCGGGCCATGCCACAGCACGTACAGATCAAGCGGGTCTATGATGCCCCTCAGCGGGGCGACGGATATAGGGTGCTGATCGATCGGCTGTGGCCCCGCGGCATCACGAAGGAAGAGCTTGGCCATGATGCCTGGCTCAAGGACCTGGCGCCCAGCCCGGAATTGCGCAAATGGTTCTGCCACAAGGCAGAGCACTGGGACCGCTTCCGTGACGGATACCAAACCGAGCTGCGCACGCCCGAGCAGCGTGCCCGCATGAAAGACCTGATCCATGCGGCCGGCAAGAAGAAGATCACATTGCTGTATGCGGCCAAGGACGACAAGCATAATCACGCATTGATCCTCGCGGACGAGCTGAACGGTCTATACTGACCATAGCTTCACGTTCGGCGTGGCGGCTCGGGCAAGCGCCTTGCTGCGCGCCTCACCAGGGGGCACCATGAGCGTTTCGTACTGCATGCGCCGGTTCTTCGGGTTCTGGCTTGCCGCGTTGACCGGTCTTTTCATCGCCATGATTCCGCATCCCGCCAGTTCGGCAGGAGGCCTCGTCACGGTGCTCAAGGTGGAAGGCATCATAAGCCCTGCGAGCGCGGACTTCATCCAGCGGGGACTGAAGCAGGCCCAGGACAACGGCGCGATGCTGGCGGTGCTTGAACTCGATACCCCCGGCGGCCTCGACAGCTCCATGCGTTCGATCATCCGCCAGATATTGTCTTCGCCCATCCCGATCGCAACCTTCGTCAGCCCGGGCGGCGCGCGGGCGGCAAGCGCCGGTACCTTCATCCTGTATGCCAGCCACGTCGCTGCCATGACGCCCGCCAGCAATCTGGGCGCCGCCTCGCCGGTCTCCATCGGCGGCGCCGCGCCGGCACAGGACAAGGACGGCGAGAAGAAGGGCGGCACCGACACAATGACGAGCAAGGTCACGAACGATGCGGCGGCCTATATTCGCAGCCTGGCCCAATTGAGGGGCCGCAACGCAGACTTCGCCGAGAAAGCCGTGCTGGAGGCGCGCAGCATGTCGGCCCAGGAAGCCTTGTCCGCCGGCGTCATCGACCTGATTGCGGGCTGCATTCCCGAATTGCTTCAGAAACTGGACGGCAGGAACATCACGCTCGACGGCGGAGCCAGCATCACCCTGGAGACGCAGGGCGCTCGCGTCGAACGCATCGAGCCTGACTGGCGCAATCGCGTTCTTTCCCTGCTTGCCAATCCCCAGATCGCCGTCTTGCTGATGATGGTCGGCATCTACGGCCTGTTTTTCGAACTCACCAGCCCTGGCGTGGCGCTGCCCGGCGTGGCCGGGTTGATCTGCCTGCTGCTCGGGCTGTATGCCTTCCAGATGCTGCCCGTCAATTGGGCGGGCGTGGGGCTCCTGGCCGCAGGCGCGGCGATGATGATCGCCGAAGCCTTCCTGCCCAGCTTCGGGGTGCTGGGCGTGGGCGGCATCGTCGCCTTCGTGCTTGGCGGACTCTTGCTGATGGACACCGGCATACCGGGTTATGACCTGACCCTGCCGTTTCTTGCCGGAGTGGCGCTGGTCAGCTTCGGCATGATCGTCGCCACGGGCTGGCTCGCGGCTCGTGTCAGGCGGCACCGCGTCGTAAGCGGCAAAGAGCAGATGCCCGGCCTCCCGGGCGTGGTGACCGCCGTCGGCGGGGGCACGATATATGCCGAAGTCCGCGGTGAAAGCTGGCGCGTCGTCTGTGACCAGCCTTTGCAGGTCGGGGACCAGGTACGGGTCCTTTCCATGAACGGCCTGCTGCTCACTGTCGAGCGGGTGTCCGGTCCGGGCGGCTGACGCCGGACAGTACTCAAAAGGGGATACGCATGTACTACAGCTTCAATATCGGCCTGAGCGCCGTCATCATCGTCCTGGTCATCGTGGTGTTCAATGCCATCAAGATCCTGCGCGAATATCAGCGCGGGGTGGTGTTCACCCTGGGCCGGTTCACCAGCGTCAAGGGCCCGGGCCTGGTGTTCGTCATACCGGTGCTGCAGCAGATGGTGCGGGTGGATCTGCGCGTGGTGACCATGGATGTGCCAAGCCAGGACGTCATTTCCCGGGATAACGTGTCGGTCAAGGTGAACGCGGTCATTTATTTTCGAGTCGTGGCACCCGAAAAGGCGATCATACAGGTAGAGCGTTATCTCGAAGCGACGAGCCAGCTTGCGCAGACCACGCTGCGCGCCGTGCTGGGCAAGCACGAGCTCGACGAGATGCTGTCCGAACGCGAGAAGCTCAACATCGACGTACAGAACATCCTGGATGCGCAGACCGACTCCTGGGGCATCAAGGTCACCAATGTCGAAATCAAGCATATCGACCTGAATGAAAGCATGGTCCGCGCCATCGCCCGCCAGGCCGAGGCGGAACGCGAGCGGCGCGCCAAGGTCATCCACGCAGAAGGCGAAAAGCAGGCCGCCCAGGCCTTGATGGAAGCTGCCCAGATACTCGCGTCGCAGCCGCTGGCCATCCAGCTCAGGTACCTGCAGACGCTTACCCAGGTTGCGGGCGACAAGACTTCGACGCTGGTGTTTCCGGTGCCCGTGGATCTGCTTTCATCCTTTCTGGACAAGAAGCCCGATGCTTGATGCGTCGCGGGCGGGGTTTGTGGCACGATTATGGTTTTTTTTCAGGGGATGCGCATGCAGTTAGGTATGGTTGGTCTGGGACGCATGGGCGGCAACATGGTGCAGCGGCTGCAAAGTCGCGGCGTGCAGTGCGTGGTGCACGACAGCCAGTCCGCATCGCGGGAGCGGGCGGCGGACATGGGGGCCCAGCCCTGCGAAACGCTGTCCGGGCTCGTGGATGCGCTGGCAAGGCCGCGTGCCATCTGGCTGATGGTGCCGGCTGCCGTCGTGGATACCGTGTTGCACGAGCTCCTGCCGCTGCTCGATGAAGACGATCTCGTCATCGATGGCGGCAATTCTTCCTATCATGACGACATCCGCCGCGCCAAAGAGCTGGCTGAAAAAGGCATCCACTACATGGATGTGGGCACCAGCGGAGGCGTGGCCGGGCTCGAGCGCGGATACTGCCTGATGGTTGGAGGGGAAAGCGCCGACTTCGATCGCCTGGCGCCCGTATTCGAGGCCTTGTCTCCCGGTGCCGAATCAGTGGCGGCCACTGCGGGACGGCTCCGCGAAACCACCGCCGATCACGGCTATCTGCATTGTGGTCCGCATGGCGCAGGCCATTTCGTGAAGATGATCCACAACGGCATCGAATACGGAATGATGGCCGCCTACGCCGAGGGCCTCAATATTTTGCGTCACGCCAACATCGGCCGGCATGACCGCGAGCAGGATGCCGAGACGACACCGCTGCGCCATCCGGAGCATTACCAATACGATTTCGACATCGCCGAAATCACCGAGGTCTGGCGCCGCGGCAGCGTAGTCAGTTCCTGGCTGCTCGACCTCACGGCGCGCGCCCTGCAGGAAGACCAGGGCCTGGCGGGCTACAGCGGTCATGTTTCCGACTCGGGCGAAGGGCGCTGGGCTCTGGCGGCGGCCGTAGACCAGGGCGTGCCCACGCCCGTGCTCAGCGCCGCGCTGTTTTCGCGCTTCGAGTCGCGTGGCAACGGCGATTACGCCAATCGCGTTCTGTCAGCCATGCGGCATCAATTTGGCGGCCATATCGAAAAGAAAAAAGGAGGACCCGTCACTTGATGGAAACGACTCCCGCGCGTTCCGATGCCCTGGTGCTTTTCGGCATGACGGGCGATTTGGCGCACAAAAAGATTTTCCCGGCCTTGTATGCAATGGCGCGCGATGGCACCCTCGATGTACCCGTGGTGGGCGTCGCGTCGTCCGAAATGGACCGGGCACAGCTGAAGCAGCGCATCGTCGACAGCCTGGAGCAGGCCGGGGTGCTGCACGACGAGCGAGCGCTTGAACAGCTGTGCGAGCGGGTCAGTTACGTAAACGGCGATTACAGGCAGGCCGCTACCTTTCAGCGGCTGAAGCAGGCGTTGGGAAACAGCGTCCGGCCCGTGCATTATCTGGCCATCCCGCCGGCGCTGTTCGAAACCGTAATCAAGGGGCTGGATGCCTCCGGCTTGGCCGAAGGTGCCCGCGTCATCGTCGAGAAACCATTCGGCCGGGACCTGGAAACGGCTCGCGAGCTGAACCGGCTTGCGTGTTCGGTGTTTCCCGAAGCATCCATTTTCCGGATCGACCACTTCCTTGGCAAGGAGGCGATCATGAACATCCTGTATTTCCGCTTTGCCAATTCCTTTCTTGAACCGATCTGGAATCGCAACTATGTGGAAAGCGTCCAGATCACCCTTTCGGAAACCTTTGGCGTCGGGAACCGGGGTGCCTTCTATGAAAGCGCAGGCTGTCTGCGCGATGTGGTGCAGAACCACTTGTTCCAGATCCTGGCGCTGCTGGCGATGGAGCCGCCCGCTTACCGGGGCTACGCCGCCGTTCACACCGAAAAGGCGAAGGTCTTTCGCGCGATGCGACCGGTGCAGGCCCACGATCTGGTGCGTGGGCAGTACGAGGGCTATCGCAACGCGCCGCACGTGGCGCCCGACTCCGACGTGGAGACCTTCTGCGCGCTGCGCCTCTATGTCGATTCATGGCGGTGGGCCGGTGTGCCGTGGTTCTTGCGTTCGGGAAAATGCCTGGCCCAGGATTTCGCCGAAGTCGTGGTCCAGTTGAAAGCCCCGCCGCAACCTTTGTTCGCGGATGCGCATTCCGATGCCGAACGGTCCAATTACATACGGATGCGCCTGTCTCCGCGCTCCGCGCTGGCGTTGGCGGCGCGCGTCAAGCGTCCCGGCAAGGAGTTCGTCGGCGAGCAATTCGAATTGTCCCTGCTTGATGCCGATCCCGGCGAAGAGTCTCCCTATGCGCGCTTGTTGGCCGATGCGATTGCGGGCGATCGGTCGCTGTTCGCCGGCGAAGACGCAATCGAGGCGGCCTGGGCCGTGTTGGATAAAGTGCTGTACCATCACTCTGAAGCCCTGCCTTATGAACCGGGAAGCTGGGGGCCGCGCAAGGCGGATGAACTCATCGCTTCCTATGGCGGCTGGCACAATCCCGCTGCTGCGGCACACGAATGACGGGAGTATTCGCCATGATTCCGAACATCCCTTTGACCATACAGGCGTCAGCACGAAAGGTTGCCGTCGGCTTCGGGCTGGGGTGCCTGGCCACCGCTGCCGCTTGCGCAGCCCAAGTACAAGCTGCCCCGGCCTCGCCGCCATCGGCGCGGGCCGAGGTCAAGGAAATCGCCAAGAATCTGCATAACCCGTGGGCCATGGCTTTTCTTCCCGGCGATCAAGGAATCCTGATTACCGAAAAGTCCGGCGCATTGCGTTTGCTCGACCGGGGCGGCAAGCTGTCGGAGCCCATCCAGGGCGTGCCCAAAGTCTTCGCGCGTTCGCAAGGCGGCTTGCTGGACGTGGCGCTCCCGCCCGATTTCAACGACACTCGGCGAGTCTATCTGACCTATGCGGAAGAAGGCGACGACGGCCGGGCTGGCACTGCCGCGGGTTACGGCGTTCTTTCCCAAGACTTACGCCAGTTGCGCGATTTCAAAGTCATTTTCCGCCAGATGCCCAAGCTCTCGTCGGGCCATCACTTTGGCTCCAGGCTGGTGTTCGACCGCCAGGGGCACTTGTTCATCGCCTTGGGCGAAAACAACCAGCGGCCGACCTCTCAGGACCTGGACAAGCACCAAGGCAAGATCGTCCGCTTGTTTCCCGATGGGCGCGTACCGCAGGACAATCCTTTTGTGGGACGCGACGGGGCGCGGCCGGAAATCTGGTCATATGGGCATCGCAACCAGCAAGGTGCGGCGTTCAATCCGTGGACCGGGCAGCTTTGGACCCACGAGCATGGCCCGCGCGGCGGCGACGAGGTCAATATACCCCAGGCAGGCAAGAACTATGGCTGGCCGACAGCAACATATGGGGTCAACTATTCGGGGTTCGCCATTCCGGAGGCGAAGGGGCAGGAAGTCGCGGGCATGGAGGCGCCCATTTATTACTGGAAGGCGTCGCCCGCGATTTCAGGCATGGCCTTCTATGATGCCGACCGGTTTCCCGCCTGGAAGCATTCACTGTTCATTGGCGCGCTGAAGGACCAGGAACTGATACGCCTGACGCTGGACGGCGACAAGGTGACCGGCGAGCAACGCCTGCTGAAGGATCTGAACGAGCGGATACGCGATGTGAGGGTCGGGCCCGACGGCTATGTTTACGTACTGACCGACGACTCGAAAGGCAGCTTGCTGAGGATAGGCCTGCCGGAATAGCAGGCCGGGCGGGTGCCTACTTGATCAGTGTGACGGGGATGTCGACCAGGCTGAGCACCTTGGTCGCGATCGAGCCCAGCACCATGCCTGTTACGCTGCCCAGGCCGCGCGTGCCCATGATGATCAGGTCGCAACCGTGATCCTTGGCGTATTTGGCGATGGTTATGGCAACAGGGCCCACCTGGACCGAGTCCTGATAGCTGACGCCGGCTTCGTCGAGCACGGTTTTTGCTGGGAGAAGGGCGTTTCGGCCTTCATCCTGGTAGTAGTCATTGATGGCTTCGGCCGAGAAAAACCGTGTGACGTTGCCGGAAACAATGGGCGGATGGACCGTGATGACGTGCAGTTTGCAGTCTTTGAGATCCGCCATTGCCTGGATGGCGGCCTTGACTGCGCGTACGGAGGAATCGGAGCCGTCTACGGGAACTAGGATGTTTCTCATTAAAGCCTCTTAATGGGTTGCGATTGATCTGTGGCTGCCCCCTCGTTTGGCGCGAGCCGGACGGCAGCCTTATATTAGAAGCTACAGTATACGGTGTACTGATCAAAATCAAGAATTGTGTCACCATCGTATCAACGCTTCGAGCCCGTCCCTTTATCGCTGTGATTATCAGGAGGAATATGGCATCCCGAATCGAAGATTACGCTTTGTTAGGCAATTGCCGCACTGCGGCGTTAGTGTCCAAGGAGGGAGCCATCGATTGGCTGTGCTTCCCCCGTTTCGATGCCCCGGCCTGTTTTGCCGCGCTGCTGGGCACACCGGAAAACGGACGATGGCAGATCGCACCGACAGCGTCCGTGCGGCGCGTGACGCGCCAATATCTCGACGGGACCATGATCCTGGAGACCACTTTCACGACGGATGAGGGCGAGGCGAAGCTCATCGACTTCATGCCCTCGACGTTTCGGCATTCCAGCGTCGTGCGTATCGTGGTGGGCGTCAAGGGGCGCGTCACTTTCAATATGGACCTGGTCATGCGCTTCGATTATGGCCGCACCGTACCGTGGGTCGAGCGCCACGACCCGCTCACCCTGACCGCGGTGGCGGGGCCGGACATGCTGGTGCTGCGCACGCCCACTCCCATCAAGGCGCGAGCCATGCACTCCACCGCGCGCTTCAGCGTCGACGCGGGGGAGCGCAAGTCGTTCACACTGATGCACCAGCCATCGCACGAACCCGTCGGCGAAGGCTTCGATGCCGAGGCGTCGCTGGCCAAGACCCGTTATTTCTGGCACGAGTTTTCCAGCCGGTGTCCGGACGTCGGACCCATGTCCGCGCTGGTCAAGCGCTCCTTGATCACTTTGAAGGCCTTGACCTATCTGCCCACGGGCGGCATCGTGGCGGCCGCCACGACCTCGCTGCCGGAACAGATCGGAGGGCAGCGCAACTGGGATTACCGGTATTGCTGGCTGCGCGATGCCACCATGACCCTGCTGGCGTTCATGAACATGGGCTATTTCGAAGAGGCCAGCGCCTGGCGCGATTGGCTGACCCGCTCGGTAGCGGGCCGGCCCGATCAAATGCAGATCATGTATGGCCTTGCCGGCGAGCGCCAGCTGCATGAATACGAACTTCCCTGGCTATGCGGCTACGAGGGCTCGCAACCTGTGCGCATCGGCAACGCAGCCGCCACCCAGACTCAGCTCGATGTATTCGGGGAAGTCGCCGACGCCATGGCGCAGGCCATCAAAGGCCATCTGCCCCGGCATCCGCGCATTGAAGCGATTGCCGAAGTCATCGTGCCTTTCCTGGAAAAGGCTTGGCGCGAACCCGACGAAGGCATCTGGGAGATTCGGGCAGCCCAACGGCACTTCACGCATTCTAAGGTCATGTCCTGGGTCGCGTTCGACCGCATCGCGCATGTGGCCGGCGCCATGGAGAACGGCCAGGAATTCGCCAGCAATTGCCGTCGCATCGCGGACGAAATACATGAAGAAGTCTGCCGCCGCGGCTTCAATGTCGAGATGAACAGTTTCGTGCAGTCCTATGATTCCACGCTGCTCGACGCCAGCCTGTTGCAGATCCCGTTGACCGGCTTCCTGCCGCCCGATGATCCCAGGGTGGTTGGAACAGTCGCGGCGATCGAAAAACGGCTGATGCGCGACGGCCTGCTGCTACGCTACGAAACAGAGCACGGCATTGACGGCTTGCCGCCCGGCGAAGGCACTTTCCTGGTCTGCTCTTTCTGGCTGGCCGACGCATACGTGCTGTTGGGCCGCGACGATGATGCGCGCGAGCTGTTCGGCCACCTGGCGGGACTGTGCAACGACGTGGGCCTGCTGGCCGAGCAATACGATCCGCTGCATAAGCGCATGCTTGGGAACTTCCCGCAGGCTTTCAGCCATGTGGGCATCATCAATACCGCATTAAACTTGCACCGCGTGCAGGCGCCTGCCCAGGAAAGGGCGCATGCCTGACCAGCGGATAGTGAACGATATGAAGAAGTTGCATCAGACAGAAAACGTGGAAACGATACGCGTGCGGGTCACCGGCCGCGTGCAGGGAGTGGGGTTCCGGGCGGCGGCGGTCCGGCAGGCGCATATGCTGGGCGTGACAGGCTGGGTGCGCAACGATGCCGATGGCTCGGTCGAGGCCTTGCTGCAGGGCGGGCATGACCTGGTCGATCGCATGTTGTCCTGGCTGCACATGGGGCCGCCAGGCGCCAAGGTGGCAGAGGTGGACCATGCAGAAGAGCAGACCGAAAGGCGGTTTGATCGCTTCGAGCAGATCTAGGCGGTGGGGTCAGACCCCGTACGGGGTCTGACCCCTTGCGGGCAGGTCTAGACGATGGGGTCAGACCCCATACGGGGTCTGACCCCTTGACCCCTGGGGATCGACCCCTTGAGGTCCATCAGGCGTGTTTTCTTACCCACGCCGCATACTGGTTCATCCAGCCTTGCAAGAACTCCTTGCTGCGTTCGTTCAGGTTTCCGTCCGGCCCGTAGAGGGTGTCGTTCGAGTGGACGAACGCTTCGGGCTGACCCATGGTCGGCATGTCGAGATAGGCCAGTACATTGCGCAGATGCTGCTGCGCCAGGGCGGAGCCGATGGAACCGATCGAGGTGCCGATGACGCCCGCCGGCTTTCCAGCCCAGGCGCTTTGGCCATACGGGCGCGAGGCGTTGTCGATGGCGTTCTTCAATACACCGGGTATGGATCGGTTGTACTCGGCAGTGACGAAAATCACCCCTTGAGAAGCGCTGATTTCCGCCTTCAGGCGCTTGACGCTGGGTGCCTGGTTGTTGTCGTCGTCCTGGTTGTACAAGGGCAGATCGCCGATTTCCAGGTACTTGAAGGAAAACTCGGGCGGCGCGAGCTTGGTAAGCGCCTGGGCGAGCTTGCGGTTGAGGGAATCCTTTCTGAGGCTGCCGACGACCACGGCGATTTGATACTGGCTCATGTGGGTGCTCCTGCAAAGTGACGGACGATTGTGCAACTGCGCCGTTCAGTCTGCGTCAAGCAGACGATGAAATCAAGCTATTTCGACCTCAGCGCGAGCGCAGGGTAGTCAATGCCTGAGACCACATGCCCTCTCCGCATCGTGGGCATTTCAGTTGCTGGCGCTCGGCGATTTCTTCGATGTTGCCGCAGTTGGTGCATGCATGCAGCCCCGCGAACGGCGTGGTTTCGTATATGGGCCTGTGCTTGGGAGGAAGCACCGAGAGTCCGGGCCTCGTGTTGTCATCGTCATAGAAATAAAGGCTGATGTTGCCATCCACTTCGATGATCGCGAGCCGGATCTGGCCCAGATGTTCCACGCTTTGCTGCCGCAGCTCCATCAGGAACTCGTCCTCGGAAACATTGAGCCGGCTCATGCTGTCGATCTCGTACATGCCTTCGTGTATGAAGGTGACCGGCTCGCCCTCCATCCAATAGCTGAAGCGGACGCTGCGCGACATGAGGTAGGTGGTCAGCCTGTACAGGGCCAGCAAGGCTGCGAAAACGAAGAAGACGGGCAACAGGGGGACATCGTGATAGAACGTGACGTCGCCGGCTGCCGAGCCCAGGGTCAGGATGACGACGATCTCGAACAGCGACAGCTGCTTGATTCCACGGCGACCCGATATCTTCAGGAACAGGAAAACCAGGACGTAGGCGAACAGGGCGCGAAAGAGGACTTCGCCCAGGAAAGTCCAGGGAAATTGATCGAGCAGCATGCGCTGCCAATCGAAGGCGTTCATGTCGGCAGCAGTCGGATCTGAGTGGGTTCCAGGCCCACGGACACCGACGTCCCGGGCGCGTACAAATTGATGCCGGCAAAATGCGCCTGATCGGCAGTGAGGGTTTGCTGTCCGACCTGGACGGCATAGCGGGTGAATTCTCCCAGGAATTCACTATGCTGGATGACGCCGGGCAGCCAGATGAAGCGCTTGGTCTGGCGCTCGGGCTGGTCTTCGAGCTGAACGGTATGCGGGCGGAAACTCAGCGCGAGCTGGTCGTTGATGGCGGCCTCTGCATGCAGGGGCAGGGCGATTTCGCCGACGCCGGCCACGTCCATGGCCACCATTCTGTCACTTTGGCCTCTGACCTTTCCTTCCAGCACGTTCATGGTGCCGACGAAGTTGGCGACGAAACGGTTGCACGGAAAGTCATAGAGTTCCGACGGCTTGCCCACTTGCTGCACCACGCCCTGGTCCAGAACGGCCATGCGATCGGCGGTCGTCATGGCTTCTTCCTGATCGTGCGTGACGAAGATGGTCGTGATCCCCAGGCGTCTTTGCAGGGACAGCAGTTCCTGGCGCATTTGCACGCGCAGGTTCTTGTCCAGATTGGACAGGGGTTCGTCCAGCAGCAGCACCTGCGGCTCGATGACGATGGTGCGCGCGAGCGCGACCCGCTGCTGCTGGCCTCCGGACAGTTCGTTCGGCCTTCTTTTCGCATAGCCGGCAAGGCCGACCAGGGCCAGCACCGAGGCCACACGTTCTTTGATCTCGGCACTGGACAGGCGCCGTTCGACCAGGCCGAACGCGACGTTGTCCCAGACCGTCATGTGCGGCCAGAGCGCATAGCTTTGGAAGACCATGCCGATGTTGCGCTTGTAAGCGGGCACGGTGCTGACGTCCTGGCCATCGACCAGCAGGCGACCTGCGTTATGGCGGTTGAATCCGGCGATGAGCCGCAGCAGTGTGGATTTGCCCGAGCCGGAAGGGCCGAGCAAAGCAAAGAACTCGCCGGGTTCTATGCGCAGGTTGATGTCCTTGAGGACTTCCGTGCTTCCATAAGACAGCCGTATGTTCTTGCATTCGACGCTGACTTTCTTCATGGGATTTCCTTCAGGGCGCGCGCCGGACGCTGGCGGGCCGAGGCGCGTTCAACGATGAGATGCGAAGCGTAGGTGCCCACGGCGACCGCGACGACGGCAAGCACCCCCAGGGCGGCACCCGGCCCGCGGCCCGACGCGCTTTGCATGTACAGATAGATGCCGTAGCTCATGGGCGCATCGCTATCCCGCGTGACCAGCATGATGGTCGCCGAAAGTTCGACCGCCGCCGTGATGAAGCTGGTGACGAAGCCGGCCAGCATGCCGCCCGCCATGAGGGGAATGACGACGCGCCGTATGGTGCGATAGCGATTGGCACCCACGGAAGCGGCCGCCTCTTCGAGCGAAAGATTGATCTGCTGCAGCGCCGCCACGCAGGAACGCAGTGCATAGGGCAGGCGCCGGACGGAATAGGCAATCATGATGAGTATCCAGGTTCCGGTCAAAGCGGTTCCCGTGCCGGGAATCTCTATGCCCCGGAAGGTCCGCATGAAGCCGATGGCAAGTACGATGCCCGGCACGGCCAGCGCTGCCGACGCGATCCAGTCCAGCCATTGCCGTCCGGGCAGGCGGGTGCGCAGCATCAGGTAGGCGATGGCCGTACCGAGTATGACGTCGATGCCGGCCGCCAGGCCGCAGTACAGCAGCGTATTGCCTATCATGCCGGGGGAGTCCTGGAAAATCGTGGCGTAGTGTTCGAGCGTGTAGCCGTCGGGCAGCGGCGCATAGCTCCAGACCGTTGCCAACGACAGCAATAGCACGCCGATATGCGGCGAAAGAACCAGCAGAAGGACCAATAGTATCCAGGCGTAGGCCAGTATGGTCTGCAGCCCGGTGAGCTCGCGCTGCTGCAGCGAACCTCCGCCTTTCTGCAATGTCGAGTAATCCTTGCCTTTTAGGGCTTTGGCGGACAGCCATAGGGCAAGAATCGAAAAACCGATCATGATCACGCTGATGACGTAGCCCAGCGGGTCATCCAGGCCGACCTGCGTGATGCGCAGATAAGCCTGCGGCGCGAGCATGTTGGTCACGCCCAGCACCAGAGGCGTTCCCAGGTCGTCGAAGACTTTCACGAACACCAGCGATGCGCCGGCGACATAACCCGGCAGAGCGAGGGGAAAGATGACTCGTCGGAACAGCCGCCAGCCTTTGGCGCCGAGATTGACTGCGGCTTCCTCCATGGCGCCGTCGATATTGCGCAGCGCCACGGTGAGATTCAGCAGGATGAAGGGAAAGTAATGCAGGGACTCGACGAAAATGATGCCGTTGAGTCCGTCCATGATGGGCAGGGTGACGCCCAGCCACTCGTCGAGCAGCAGGTTCACGCTGCCTGAACGGCCGAAGATCAGTTGCAGCGCGACCGCGCCCACGAACGGCGGCATGATCAGCGGCAGGACGCCCAGCGTCTGGATGATGAGCGCGCCGCGGAACCGGAAGCGCACGGTCAGGTAGGCAAGCGGGATGGCGATGACGGATGCCCAGAACGTCGAGGCAAGGGCGACGTACAGGCTGTTGAAGAAAGAGTCCTTCAGGAGCGTCTGGTGAAAGAAGGCGCCGAAGTGCCCGAAGGTGAAACTGCCGTCGGCATTGACGAAGGCGCTGTAGAAGACGCTGCCGACGGGTACGACCAGAAACAGTACCAGGAAGGCCAGCACCAGCATCGCTGCGAGCGCCAGGCCTGAAGTGAAGCGAGGCTGACCATCTTGGCTGTTACGCATGCATTGGGATCCCGGTTATTTCGCGGCTTGCTGCGCCAACGAGACCGCCTTGCTGTAGTTTTCGCCGGCTTGCCGGTTCCAGTCGCCTTGCAGCTTGGACAGCTTCTGGCTGATTTCGGCGTCTTTCTTGTTGCCGGCGAACACGGCGACAAGTTCCGGGTCGGCAACCTGCTTGGCATCCAGGATGGGGCTCCAGGCCAGCTTCCTGGCTTCATCCAGCAGCTTGGCGGCTTCACCGGTCGGGTTCGCGCCCAGCTTCTTGGCTGCATCGTGGATGGCCTTGGTGGCCTGCTGCAGTTCTTTCAAGCGGAACGTGATGGTCTGGTCGAAAAGCGACTGTACGATGTAGTACCTGCTTTGCGACAGGTTGACGTCGAACTGCACTTTGCTGCGCTTGGCGATGGCGCCGGGATCGGGATAGCCTTCGGGGATATTGCTGAGATCGGAATACGGCAAGACGGGCAGCCGGGAGATCTGAGGCTGGAGCAGGATTTCCTGCCCCGGCTTGCTGAGGGCGAACTGGATGAACTTCTTGCCTTCCGCCGCGTTGGACGACCCCGCGATGAGGGCGATGTTGGCCGGCACGATGGAGGTTTCCTCGGGATAGACGAACTCGACGGGGAACTTCGAGTACTTGCTGGACAGGCCGAAGAAATCGATGACGGGGCCGGCGCCGAATTGGCCGTTGTTGACGCCATCGGGCACGCCGAAGGAACGTTCCGTGATGGCTGCACTATTGCCCGCCATGCGCAACATGGTGTTCCAGCCTTGTTCCCAGCCTTCGCCCTGAAGAATGGTTTCGACGGTCAGGTGCATGGTCCCAGAACGGGAAGGCGACGTGATGCCGACGTTGCCGAACCATTGCGGCTCGAGCAGGTCGGCCCAGGTGGTGGGCTCAGGCAGCTTCTTGGCCTTGAGGAGACGGGTGTTGTACATGATGCCGTAGCCCGCGAGCGCCTGGCCCATGAACATGCCGTTGGGATCGTTGATGGGGAAGCTGCCGATCTTGTCGGGCACGCTGGGATTGGCGACGTCGGTCGCGTTCTCGAGCAGCTTGTCATTGGCCAGCACCTCGAAGGCGTCCGGCGCACTTGCCCAGAAGACCTCGGGTCGTTTGCCGGCCGGCGTTTCCTTGACATAGGCGATGCCGGACACTGTATTCTTGTTCAGGATCTCGAGCTTGATGTCGGGATGGGCTTTCTCGAACGCGGTCTTGTACGCCTGGGTGAGTTCCTTGGGAAAGGAGGTGATGACGGTAACCGTCCCCGCAAGCGCGGGCGCAGCTGCCGCAAGCGTCAGCGCCGCCAGGAGCGGCGTCAGTTTTATGGTGCTCATGTTTGTCTCCGGTTGTTGCCTTGCGGCTGTAATAGACATGCAACGGTCGGCGTCAAGTCTAATGAAAAAAAGGCAAGCAGCCAATGTGCAACAACGGGCATGCAGAATAATCCGGGTTAATCCTAGGGAGCTCGTATTTTCCTGCTTGAATATTGCAATAGATCAAGTTTGATATTTTCGCTTACTATTAGTGACAACGCCTCGCGCAATTGCATAATCACAGAAATCAGGGCGGAAAGAACATGAACGTTTTTTCGATGATCAAGTCTTTTTCCGCCTTTCCTCTTGCGGAGCGCCTCCGTTTGCTACCCGTGCTGGCCCTGGCTGCGGCGCCCATATTATGGCTGTTGCTAAGTCCACAGCACCAATGGCCCGTCGTCAAGGAAATCTATCTTCCCATACACACACTGATGGAGATTTTTTCCGTAGTGGTCTCGGCCATGATCTTTGCGCTGGGCTGGCACAGTTTCGACCAGCGGGCACCGACGGCCGTCGTCGTCCTGTCCACCGGTTTTCTCATGGTCGGGCTGCTCGACATCGGCCACATGCTGTCCTTTCCGGGCATGCCGGCTTTCGTGACCCCCAGTTCGGTCGAGAAAGGGATCGAGTTCTGGCTCGTGGCAAGATTCATCAGCGCCGCCACCATCTTGATGGTGGCAATCATGCCGTGGCCATGGGTCTGCCGGGCCCCGGTGCGCTATACAGGCCTCCTGCTTTCCCTAGGATTCGTCGCACTGGTGTTCTGGACGATTCTCTTTCAGACTTTTCCCATTCCTGACACGTTTATAGAAGGGCAGGGGCTCACGGCGTTCAAGATCGCCATGGAGTACCTGTTTGTCGGCATGTATTTGCTGGCGGCAGCTCTGCTGCTGCCACGGGCATCCGGCGGGGATCTCAGGCGCGGCGGCCACCTGGCGAGCGCCGCGGTCATCTTGGCGCTTGGCGAGCTTTGCTTCACCATGTATTTCCAGGCCGAAGACATGGCCAATCTGCTGGGCCACGTCTACAAGGTGGTGGGCTGCCTGTACTTGTATCGCGCAATATTCATGTCGGGCGTGAACGAGCCTTATCAGCGCTTGCAGCGCTCGCAAGAAAGGCTCAGGCGCAGCGAAAGCAAGTTCAGGGGCTTGATGGAGTTCGCCCCCGATGCCATTTTTCTGGTCGACCGGGCCGGACGCATGCAGGTCGTCAATGCGCGCGCCGAATCGCTGTTCGGCCTGGTGCGCGAAAAGGCGCTCGGGTCATCCATCAATCGCTTCATTCCTTCATGGCCGCAGTGCCAATCCGGCAGCGATGTGCTGTGCTGGAATTCGCAGGGCCAGATCTTCCATGCTGAAATCAGCACGGGCATGCTGGAGGCCGACGACGACACACTGACGATGGCCATCGTGCGCGACCTGACCGAACGCCGAAAGCTTGAGAATGCGCTGGTGGACCAACTGAGCCACGACGCCTTGACGGGCTTGCCCAACCGTTCGCTGATCCTGTGCAAGCTGCGCGAGGCCTTGCTGCGCTCGCGCCTCAACCACCACATGGTGGCCGTGCTCTTTCTCGATCTGGATTTCTTCAAGAAAGTCAATGACATGTTCGGACATGCGCAAGGGGATCAGGTCCTGCACGAAACGGTCAGGCGCATCGAGGTGCAATTGACGGACAATGCCCTGCTGGCGCGCCCGGGCGCCGACGAGTTCATCGTCGTTCAAAGCGAGATCAAGAACAAGAGCGAGGTTTCCAGGCTGGCCGAAAACCTGCTCAAGGCCATGCGTGCGCCCTTCAGAATTCAAGGGCATGACGTTTTCCTGAGCGTCAGCATCGGCATTGCGATTTATCAGAACGATGAAACGACGGAAGAGGGCCTGCTGCAGCAGGCCCATCTGGCGCTGACCAACGTGAAAAGCGATTCTCGCAACAACTATCGCTACCATACGCCCGATATGGAGCAGGGCCTGAAGGAGAAGATGGCCATAGAAGGGTTCTTGCGCCGGGCCATCGAGAAGAACGAACTCCTGCTGCATTACCAGCCGCGCATCTGCATGCGCACCGGGGTGCTGAGGGGCGTCGAGGCCTTGGTGCGCTGGCAGCATCCCACATTGGGCATTGTGCCTCCCGCCCACTTCATTCCTGTCGCCGAAGAAAGCGGTTTGATCGATGCCATCGGTACGTGGGTATTGCAAGAGGCCTGCGCGCAGGCGCGACGCTGGCGAGAACAGGGGGTCGGGAAATTGCGTGTGGCGGTGAACCTGTCGCCGCGCCAGTTTCACTACTCGAAGCTGGTCGTGCAGGTGCAGGGTATTCTGGCGCAGTCGGAACTCGAGCCCGACTGCCTGGAAATCGAAATCACCGAAAGCGCGGTAATGAAGGACACCGAGTCCGCCATCAACACTCTCCATCTGCTGAAGGAGCTCGGCGTCGTTCTGTCGGTCGACGACTTCGGCACGGGCTATTCGTCGCTGAGCTATCTGAAGCTGTTTCCCATCGACATCCTCAAGATCGACCAATCCTTCGTCAGCGACATGATGGACAGCCCGAGCGATGCCGCCATCGCGCGCGCGATCATCGCGCTGGGCCAGAGCCTGCGGCTGACGGTTGTGGCCGAAGGGGTTGAAACGCGAGGCCAGGCCCAGTCATTGAAGGCCTTGGGTTGCGATGAAATGCAGGGCTACTACTTCAGTCGTCCTGTCACCGCCGCACAGATCGCCGATATCGCGCGACAACAAAGCGCCATTCAGGCCCGGGAGTGGGTGGATGCGATCAGCTAAGGCCGCCGACGCAAAAGAATCATGGTAAATTGCAAGACTAATAATCGGTTACGTTTTTGAACATACAAGAACGGCCGGCGGGGCAGCGGGGCGTGCTGATATCCGACGACAATGTCGCAATTCGTTCGTGAGCCCCCTGATGTCGACTGGAGGATACCTTGAATAAGACGTTTCCGGCGTTACTTGCGGCAGGCGGCGCGCTCGCGCTGCTGGCAGGGGGAACCGCCTTCGGGTGGCTGACGAAATCCGCTACGCAGCCTGCGGAACCCACCGTCATACTGGGCGATGGAATCACCACGCCCAAGGACATGGCTTGGGTGCCGCCGGGTACCTTCCTGATGGGCAGCGACAGCAAGCTTGCCCAGCCGAACGAGCGTCCGGCCCACTCCGTTCGCGTCCAGGGATTCTGGATGGACGTCACACACGTCACCAACGACCAGTTCGCGGAATTCGTACGGCAGACCGGCTACGTGTCCACCGCAGAAAAGAAACCCGATTGGGAAACCATCCGCGTGCAGCTCCCTCCCGGCATTCCGAAGCCGCCGGACGACGTGTTCGTGCCCGGCGCCATGGTATTCGTCGGCACCAGCGGGCCGGTCAACCTGGCCGACTATAGCCAGTGGTGGCGTTATGTCGCGGGCGCGGACTGGCGGCACCCGCAAGGGCCCGGCAGCTCCATAGAAGGCAAGGGCGACCATCCGGTTGTCCAAGTCAGTTATGAAGACGTCCTGGCCTACGCAAAATGGGCGGGCAAGCGCCTGCCGACAGAAGCCGAATGGGAATACGCGGCGCGCGGAGGCCTGGAGCAGGCCACCTATGCATGGGGCGACGAGTTGATGCCGGAAGGCCAGGTGCAAGCCAATTACTGGGACACCCGCCAGCGCACCTTCCCCGTGGTGAGCCCCCAGGCGGGCGGCGCCGTCGGTACCATGCCCGCAGGCACCTTCCCGCCAAACGGCTATGGTTTGTACGACATGACCGGCAACGCCTGGCAATGGGTGACCGACTGGTATCGGTCCGATTACTTCGCGCTCCAGGCTCGCGGCGGCAAGGGACCCATCGACAGCCCGAAAGGGCCCGCGGAGTCATTTGATCCGTCCGAGCCCGGCGTGCCGGCAAACGCGCCCAAACGCGTCATTCGCGGCGGTTCATTTCTGTGCAATGAAAGCTATTGCCTGTCGTACCGGCCCAGCGCGCGGCGCGGCTCCGATCCTTACAGCCCCATGTCCCACGTGGGTTTCCGGCTGGTGAAAGACGCGGCGGCGCCTAAAGGATGAGGGGTCAGACCCCGTACGGGGTCTGACCCCAGAGCTGCGGAGGTGCAGGGGTCTGACCCCCTGCGGGGTCTGACCCCTTGACCCTCAGGCGGCTCGGCACTCCTTGCCCATGTTCTGCTGAATGATCGCCAGGTCGCTTTCATCCGTCACGCCGTCGTGATTGAAATCGTACCAGCTGGAATTGCCCCCATTGGCAGTGCTGAAGCGCTTCCAGTTCTCGATGTCGCGGTTGTCGACCACCAAGTCCAGGTTGCCGTCGCCCGGACACCGGACGTGGCTGTTCATGAGCGTCTGCAGTTCGGACTTCAAGGACGCGTAATGCTGCTGCTGTTCGGGCGTCATGGCGGGCCGGGTCAACAGATTGTGCAGCGCGTTGTCCAGCTTGGGCAGCGGCGCCGCCTGGTCGACCTCGTAGAACTCGTCGACGGATTCGATTTGCCCGCTGGAGCAGTTCAGGCGCTCGATCCGTACCAGCTTGAAGAACTCGTCGCGTATGGCTTTTTGCGAATCAGGCAGGATGTCGACCGCGCTATCGCCCTGGGACACCAGGTAATCGTTGACGGCGCAGCATGAGGGCAGGCCCGCTTGGCCGGCCGCGCCGCCCGCCCCGTACCAGATGCCGCCTTGATCTTCGCATACGCCCTGCTGCGGAAAGACTTGCACGCAGACGTTGGAGGATGGGAGGACGCAGGGCGGGGCCGGTGGAACCTTCGTGGACGCTATGTTGGTCCCCATTTCGGTGTAGTTGGTGCTGCGTATGCTGGCGTGGCCGGGCTCGGTCAGGTAGGGCAGTATCGGCTTGGCGTCCAGCGTGTGGGAGGCCGGCACGGCTTGGCGCACGTCCAGGCCTGCAAGCTCGCCGAACAGGCTGAACATGTCGGCGGAGTTGACCATGTGCGGAACCTCGCGGCCCGCCTGCTTCACCATGGGTCCGGCGACGATCAAGGGAACCCATACGCCCGTCTGGTAAGGGAAGCCCTTGGCGCGCGTAGGGTTGAACGGCGCCTTGACGCTAGGCGCATAAGTGCCGTTGTCGGCCATGATGACCACGGCCGTATTCGTCTTTTCGGGCTGATAGTCCAGGCTGCCGTCTTCCTTGAATCGGGCGAGCCCGATCTCGACCAGCAGGCGTCCGATTTCCTTGTCCATGGCTTCCGTCATCTGGTTCGTGAGCACGCGCTGTTCGTCGAGACCCGTGCAGGTATAGCCGGACGTGGCAATGGAGCCGGATGGAAGCAGTGACTCCGGCGGCTGCTGCAGGGGCGTGTGGATCGCGGAATAGCCGACGCTGAGCATCCATGGCTGGTTCGGCGCCTGCTCCCGGACCCAATTGACGGCCCGGTCGGTTTCCATCACCGTGCGGTACCCGCGGCTGCGCGGATCGGACGGGGGAATGACTTCGACGCTGCCATCGGGCCGGTTGATGATCCATTCGCCGGTGTAATAACCGTTCTGCACGCTGAAATCGATGTACGAGGGGCGGGCCGCGCGGCAGGATTGCCCCGGGTCGAAGATGCCGCCGCGCTCCAGGCAGGTACGCCCCGGTGTGGATGTCGTGGACGTCGACAGGGCGGTGCAGCCACCGTCTGACTGATAGCAGGCGCCGCTGTCGGCGCCGTGGGCCGGGTCGTCTTTCGTGCTGGGTATGAAGCCGCAGCCGTATACGCCGCCGCCTTCGCTCAGGCGGCTGATGCCGCCCGCAGTCGTATCGATGGGGTACGGGCCGCCATCGAGATAGCCTTCGAAATAATCCCATCCCAGTTCGTGCATGACTCCGTTGCCCAACGGATTATTGGCTGGATTGAGGTCGGAGCCCGACAGGTGCATCTTGCCCACGAGACCATTGACATAGCCCTTTTCCTTCAGGAGCTTGGGCGTCGTCATTTCGAAGGGAGACACCTGGGAATTGGCCAGGTCGAGCGCAACGACCGCGTTCTTGACGTCGGTGCGGAAGGGGTATCGGCCCTGGAAGAACGTGGCGCGGCTGGGTGTGCACGTGGGCATGGACCAGGCATTGCGGAATCGCACGCCGGCGTGGGCGATTGCGTTTATGTTGGGCGTTTGCGGCGCCGTCGCGCCTCCATAACCATAGAGAGCCAATTGGTCTACCCCGAAATCGTCCAGCACCACAAACAGGATATTGGGCGGCTGGGAAGGGGTGTCGCTGGAGGCGACATGGCTGCTGTTGTCGCACGAGGCAAGAGTCAGCGCGGCAAGCGTAGCGGCAAGGGTGGCCGGAAGCGTATTCAAATTCGTCTCCCTGGCGGCTCAGGCTGCGCGACGCCGGCCGCCTGCCGTCGATGTTGAAATGTGAGTTTCAGAAACAATCGTAACAGCAAATAGTGTGGGGGCGCCAGAATTTTATTGTGTGGCTAGGGGTCAGACCCAATGGGTCTGACCCCAAAAATCAATGGGTCTGACCCCAATCCAGCTCAACGTATCATCTGATTGATCTCGATGATGGGCAGCATGATGGCCAGTACGATGAACAGCACGATGCCTCCCATGATCAGGGTCATCATGGGCTCGAGCAGCGCCGTCATGGTTAGCGCGCGGCGTTCCAGTTCGTTTGACAGCGTACGCGCCGCGCGTTCGAGCATGGCCGGCAGCTCCCCCGTGCGTTCGCCGCTGCCGATCAAATGGATCAACAAGGGCGGGAACACCTTCTGCGCCTGCAGGGCGGGCGCAAGAGAACTGCCTTCGCGGACGCGGCGCGTGGCCTCATCCACCGCCAGGCGAAGCCGGTCGTTGCCCAGCGTGCGGCGAGCGGCGTCCAGTGCCAGCAGCAAAGGGACGCCGCTGCTGGTAAGGATAGCGAGCGTGGAGGCATAGCGGGCGGTATTCACGCCGAGCACGAAGCGGCCCAGCAAAGGAAGCCTCAGTACTCGCGCATGCCAGGCCAGCCGGGCGGCGGGGTGGCGCAGATACCAGCGCCAGCCGGCAAAGAGCAGCAGTAGCGACAGGGCGGCCAGGGCGCCCCAGTCGCGCACGAAGGCGCTGAGGGACAGCATGGTGCGCGTCAGCAGGGGAAGCGCCTGCTGGGTCTGGCTGAAAGCGCCGACCACTTGCGGCACCACATAGGTGAGCAGGAAGACCACGATGGCGATCGCCACCAGTGTGACGATCGCGGGATAGATGAAGGCCGTCAGCACCTTGTTGCGCAAGGCGCCGCGCGACTCGATGTAATCGGCCAGCTTTTCCATCACTTGCGAGAGCTCGCCCGATTGTTCGCCCGCTTCGATCAATGCCCGGTAAATGGGCGGAAAATCGCGCGGCCGCGCCGCCATGGCATCGCACAGCCTGTGTCCGCCACGGACATCGGCGCGCACCGCCGCCAGCGCATGGGCCACGTGCCGGCGCTCGGCTTGTTCGATGGTGGCGCTCAGTGCGGCCTCCAGGGGCAGGCGCGCCGCAAGCAGGCTCGCCAGCTGTCGTGTCAGCCAGCCCAGGTCTGAATCGCCGAGGCGCGGCCCCGAAAGCATTCCGCCCGCCGCTGCTCCCCCCGTAGGACGCAGCGACAAGGGCAGCAACCCGCGGGAGCGCAGGATCTGGCGCGCGTTCCGCTCGGTGTCCGCATCGACCAGTCCTCGTTCGATCTTGCCGGTGTCATCGGCGGCTTCGTACTGGTAGCTTGGCATGCCGCCTCCTTTCTTCCCGTTGGCCGTCGCTAGGCTTCGCGCGTGACGCGAGCCAGCTCCTCATTGGTCGTGATGCCTTGCGCGATCCAGCGCATGCCGTCCTGGCGCAGGCTGCGCATATTGCCTCGCCGGGCGGCTTCACGCAAGGCCTGCTCGTTGGCGCCCGCATGGATCAAGCCGCGCGCTTCGTCGTCCAACGTGAATAGTTCGTGGATGCCGGTTCGTCCGCTGTAGCCGGTATGGCCGCACTCCGCGCATCCGCCCGGCTGCCATTCGGCCGTCCCGTCAGCATGGCGCGTCTTGCAATGCGGGCACAGCTTCCTGATCAGGCGCTGTGCCAACACGCCTTGCAAGGTGGAGGCGAGCAGGAACGGTTCCATGCCCATGTCGACCAGGCGGGTGACTGCCGAGACGGCGTCATTGGTATGCAGGGTTGCCAGCACGAGATGGCCGGTCAGCGAAGCCTGGACTGCGATCTGCGCGGTTTCGAGGTCGCGGATCTCGCCGATCATGATCACGTCCGGATCCTGTCGCAGGATGGCGCGCAGCGCGGCGGCGAAGGTCAGGTCGATGCGGGCGTTCACCTGCGTCTGGCCAATGCCGGGAAGATCATATTCGATGGGATCCTCCACGGTCAGGATATTGGTGGTCGAAGCATCCAGCCGGCCGAGCGCCGCATACAGCGTGGTGCTCTTGCCGCTGCCGGTCGGGCCTGTGACGAGTACGATGCCGTGCGGCCGGTGGATCAGGCCATCAAGGCTTTTCAGGACGTCGGGCGCCATGCCCAGCCGCTCGAGCTCCAGGCGTCCCGCCTCTTTTTCCAGCAAGCGGAGCACGGCGCGCTCGCCGTGACCGGTGGGCAAGGTGGACACCCGCACGTCGATCGGACGGCCGCCGACGCGCAGCGCAATCCGTCCGTCCTGCGGAAGGCGCTTCTCGGCGATGTCCATGCTGGCCATGATCTTGATGCGTGAAACCAGCGCATTGTGCAGGGCGCGGCGCGGGCTGACGATATCGCGCAAAGTGCCGTCCACCCTGTAGCGCACCACGGAGTGCGTCTCAAACGCTTCCAGGTGGATGTCGCTGGCGCCATCACGCGCGGCCTGGGTAAACAGCGCGTTGATCATCCGGATGACCGGCGCATCATCGTGGGCTTCGAGCAGGTCCTCGATCTCCGGGATGTCCTGCATCAGCCTGTCCAGATCGATTTCGTTCGCCGCGGCATCCACGACCGCCGCGGCGTCTCCGGTTTGCGCGTAGGCGGCGGCCAGCAGCGTGTCGAGTTCCGAGTCGGACACTTGGCGCTGCGGCAGCTCGCCATGGCGTCGCCGTATCTCATCCAGCGCCCAGGAGGGGGTGCGCGGCGAGGTGGTCAGCAGCTCGCCCGAAACGCCGGACTGGATCAGGGCCCGATGGGCCCGTGCCCAGGCATAGGGTAACCGTATGCTCATAGTTGTTCGAAGGGGTCGGGGCGTGCCGGCTTTGCGGGCGCCGTCCCCGAACGCGAAGGCGCCGATGATGGCGCGGACTGCGTACTTGCCTCTTCGGACTCGCGCAGATCCAGCAAGCCCGAAGAGGGATTGCGCTCGAAGGCCGGCAGCGGGGGCATGCCCGATTCCGGTGAGAACCAGGTGGATCGGACCGGCAGTTGGGATTGCGCCGCCCGCATATAGTTGTAGCGATCCAGCGTGACGCTTGCGCCGTCCCGCGCGTTGCGCACGATATGGGGCCGCAGGAAAACCATCAGGTTGGTCTTGCCGTGGCTGCGCTTGTCGTAGCGGAAGAGATTGCCCACCACCGGAATGTCCCCCAGCAGAGGCACCGAGCGCGTGCTGTCGGAAACGGTGTCCTCGAGCAGGCCGCCCAGTACGATGATCTGGCCGTCATCCACCAGCACGTTGGTTTCCAGTGCGCGCTTGCGCGTGACGATTCCCCCTTCCCGCGAGGAGCGGGCGTCGTCGATGGAGCTGACTTCTTGATAAAGCGCGAGCTTCACCGTGCCGCCTTCCGAAATCTGCGGGCGTATGCGCAGGGTGAGGCCGACGTCTTCCCGGGTAATGGTCTGGAAGGGGTTGCTGGCGCCATCGCCTGAAGTCGTGTATTGCCCTGTCACGAAAGGCACCGTCCGTCCGACGATGATGCTGGCTTCTTCGTTGTCCAGCGTCATCAGGTTGGGTGTGGACAGCACGTTGGCGCCGCCCGTCGTCTGCATGGCCCGGGCCAGGACGCCCAGGTTGATCACCTGGTTGCCCAGGATGTTGACCGTTCCTTTGACCACGCCCAGGCTCAGGCCCTGTCCCAGCGCGTCGATGGTGGTTCTGCCCGCCGTATTGATGCCGGTGCCCCCAAGATTGGCGCCGCCGATGAACGAGGAACTGCCGCTTGCGATGTCGTCGCCGCCCAGCATCCATTGGATGCCGAACTCCGCCGCGTTCTCGCTGCTGACTTCGACGATAAGACTTTCGACCAGCACCTGCGCGCGGCGTTGGTCCAGTTGATCGATGACTTCGCGCAGGCTGCGATACAAGGGGTCTGGTGCGGAAATGATGAGGGTGTTGGTAGCCGGGTCCGCTTGTATCGTCGCGCCGCCGGCCGAAAAAGCCACGGTTTGCATCGAGTTCCGGTCCGAACCGCCCAAGGTTCCGGATCCGCCGCCCATGGCGGGCCTGCGGGCGGCGCCGCCAGACGACGAGGATGTCGAGGCGGCGATTGCCCCCGGCGTGCCCGCCCCGAGGCCGCCTCCCAGGCCGCCCGCCATGGTGCCGGCGGCACTGAGTGATTCAAGCCCCAATGACTGGCTGCCGCCGTCGGACGTCTGCCCGCTGCCACCCTGGGCACCGCCCAGGGCGCCGCGCAGCACTTCGGCGAGCTTGATTGCCTGGGCATTGCGCAAATACACCACGTGCAGATTGCCGGCCCGGCTTTCGGGACTGTCGATGCGCTCGACCAGATCGCGGGCCAACTGAAGCTTGTCCGGGCTGCTGGCCCGAAGCAGGACCGAATTGCTGCGGGGGTCGGCCACTACGACTGTATGCTGGGCGGGGTCGCCGCCGGTCCTGCCGTCCAGAAGTTGCGCAGCCAGCGCCGCCACGTCGAGCGCCACCCCGTAGCGTATGGGAACGACGTCGGTGCTGATCGAGTCGGGGGTGTCGATGCCGGCGATGACTTCGGCGATGCGGTCGAGGTTGTCCGCATAGTCGGTGATGACCAGTGTATTGTTGCCTGTGTAGGCATTGATGGTGTTGTTGGGCGCGATCATCGGCCTTAGTATCGGCACCAGGTTGGTGGCGCTTTCATATCGCAATTGAAAGACGCGGGTGATGAGTTCGCCACCATGTGCGCCGGCCGGTGCGGTGCTGCTTCTGACCGGCGTGCCTTGCAGCTTGGCATCCGCCTCCGGCACGACGCGGCTGACGCCATCGACGTCGACGACCGCATACCCTTGCATGCGCAGAGCGCTGAGCAGCATGGAATAGGCGGTATCCGGATCCACCGGCGCTTCGGACACCAGCGTCAACTGGCCCTTGACCCTCGGATCCACCACGAAGTTGCGGCCCGTGAAGCGCGCCAGGGCGCGCACAACGCCTTGCAAGTCGGCCTCCACGAAGTTCAGCATGGTGGCGCCGCCCGCGGGCTGGCGAGTCTCGCTTCGCTCGGGCGGGGTGCTAGTCTGGCCGGTGGTGAGGCGGCGGGTGGGGCGCGCCCGCGACGTGGTTTCCCGAACCGGGGATGTCTCTGTCCCGGGCGGGCCTTCCAGCCGCCATCCTTGCCCGGTGGACGTGTGGACCACCAATTGGGAAGCGCCCTCGGCCTCGCCGCCCGGTTTGGGCGGCGTGGCGCATCCTGCCAGGACCAGACACAGAGTCAATGTCGACAGGGCCGGATGGAATCGGCGGCGGTGGGTCACTGTGGTGCAAGAGTTGTTCATGACGGTATCGTTGAGCCTGTGGTTCTTGCTGCGTCAGCGGAAACGCAACAGTGTCTGATTGTTCCGGCGCGGGCCCAGGGCGGCGAGCAAGTCGCGCAACGCGGCGTGGATCTCGGATCCGGCTGCGGGGTCGGCCTGGGCCGTCCCTTCGAAGCTGAAGCGGTTGCCACCCTCGAGCGCGCCGGCGCCGGTCAGCATCAGCGGACCGTTCCGGGTGCCGAGGACCACGTCGATCCGGTTCTCCGCAGCCTGCTTCAGGGCAAGGTCATAGTCGCCCAGCGGCCGTATCGGCGTGAGCGCCGAGACGGCATTGCGCCATTGGGCATCGAGCAGCACCGTCCCGGGAGGACGCTTGGCGGCGCCTACAAAGGTGGCGGGCCATTTGATCGAAAGGTCTCCGCCGGGATCGACGGCCGCTACGCGGGCGTCCAGCGTCCCGAGTGCGGACGCCGGCAGCCGCAGGGTCTGGGCCGAAATGCCGATGCCTCGCCATCCTGCGCTCACGATGAGAGGTCCGCCTAGCCAGGGGTGGGCGAGATGCAGCTTCGGTCCGCCCACCAGCGACAATCGCCAGTCGAGCGGATCGGGCAGGCTGCGTCGGCGGCTGGGCGGGCCGATCGCTATGGTGGCGCTGCCGGACCATATCGTTCCGTTCGCGTCGACGACGGCCAGAGGCCAGGACGCGGGCACGGCAGCCATGATCCACCTGGCGGGAAGCACGGCCAGCGCTGCTCCGCAGGCAATCAGCGCGAGCAGCACGATGAGGGATAGCCGATGCTTCTTCATGGCGTGCCCTCCGGCTGGCCGATGAGCACGCGCCCCGAAACATGACCGGGGCGGTCGCGGCCTTCGATACTGGCGCGGCGCAGATCCAGGCTTTGAATGCGAAGCCTGAGCAGATAGGGCAGGCCCGACAGCCATTCCATGCTGCGCTGCGCATCGGCATTGTCCAGAATCACCTCCCATTGCCGTGCCGAGTCCTCCGAGGAGCTGACTTCGCTCAAGGCCGAAGTCGATTCAAGACCGGCGCGCCGCAGACTGGCATCCAGCGCCTCGGTAAGCGTGCCCGCCTCGAGTTGGCCGGATCGCCGATGCGTCAGCGCCTGGGTCTCGAGGATCAGCGCGTCGACCTGCGCCGCGTCGGCGTGCAGGCGCGGCAAGCGTTCCCGGGCTTGCTCGATGTCGCGCAGCGCCGGCTTCAGGCCTATCGTCCATATCAGCGCGATACCGACCGCCAAAGCGCCCGCGCTTAACAGAAAGCGCTCCCTGGACGTGCGCTCCGCCCACCAGGCATGAGCCTGCTTCCGCAGCCTGGCAAGCTGTTGTCGCCAGAGCGCGCTCTGGGAAGGATTGCGGGAGGCGATGGGCGGGATCATGAGCGCGCCTCGCGGTTTGCCTGGACGCCCGCGCGCCGGATATGCCAGGTATGGGCGGCGTCCTGGTCTTTTTCCAGCATCAGGGACTGTACGGCGGCCGCCTGGTGCAAGGCGGCCTCGTTGGTGGGCGGTACATAACCTTCAGCGAGCACCAGGGTCAGCTTGTCGTTTTCGTAACGCAGGGATGCGACATGGCCCTCGGCAAAGCCCAGCACTTTGGCGGCGCCGATCGCCAAGGGCATGAAGTCGTCGTCGGCGGCGGTTCCTCCGGCCAGGCGCAGCATGTCACGCTGGCCGCGTGCCTGGCGAACCGGATCGATGATCACCGGAAGAGTGGGGAAGGCCGTGCGCACCGCCTCTTCCATGGAAGCTTCCAGCGCCCGCGCTTCGCCGCGCAACTGCGCGGCATGGATGTTCACGCCCAGCAGCCACAGCATGACGGCGGCTCCCCCCCACCAGGCCGCCTTGCGCCAGCGATTCGTTTTCGAGGCGGGGCGCCATTCGGGGCGGGCGAGCGACCAGCGCGGCAGCTGCGCCTGCCAGCGCTCGTCGACAGGAAGCGAGAGCGGCTGCTCGGGGCGAGGGTCGCCTTGCGGGAGGGCGAGCGGCAAAGGCACGATCGCAGACAGCTTGAGGCCGGCCTCGGCAAGCACTTGCCAGGCATCTTGCAACGCTTTCCGGTCGATCCAGGCAACCGTGATCTTGCCATCGCCGGAGCGCGGCCCATGCGTCACGCACAGGTCGTTGATGTCGCTCAATGCCATGGGCTCGATACGTGCCCGCACGGCATCATCCAGCCGCTTGGCGGGCAAGGGCGGTAGGTCGATGTCGACGACGATGGCGTCTCCGTGGTGCAGGATCGCCTGAACGTCATCCAGCGGTACGGCGCCGGCGAGTTCGCCCAGAGGCAGCGCGCCGCTGCGCAGCAGGCGCCCACTACGATCGAACAGCGCAAAAGCCATTTCGGATTGCAAAGTGATGCGGGCGAGGGGCGGCAGGGCCAGGCGCAATCGACTCTTCATTTCAATCTTCGATCCATTGTATGAGAGGCGTTCGATCGCCCTGGCGATGCAACAGCGCCTGCATGCCGACGGCGGCATGATCCAGGGTGACTTCCCCGGTCACCTTGAACCAATCGCTGTTCACTGCGACCTGGCTGGCCGGCACCATTTCGGCGTCGCCCAGCCGATTGATGAAGTCGGCGCGGCTGTTGAACCATAGTCCCCGGTCACGCTGTTCGGTCAGCCCGCGCGCGCGGGGCAGGTCCAGCCCCGGGACGCTGGCGCTTAGGACCTCCGCGCTGGCCGTATTGACATTGATCGCGGTCTTCTGAGGAAGAATCGTCAGATAGCCCGATAATGTGGCGGCCATATCGAGCGTCATGCCCTCGATGCCCAGCAAGTCGCCCGTGACGCGCAAGCCGGGAGCCTGCTGGGGAGACGGCCCTGCTTGGCTTTCGGCAACCCGTTGAGCCACGGCGGCGGCCAGTGAGGCGGGCATGCCCAACACTGCTATCAAACGCTCCAGAATGGCAAGCTCCACCGGCTGCACGGTGCCATGGACCGCCAGCCGCCAAAGGTTGTATTTGCCTTGCTCGTCTTCGATCTGGCCGGAAAAGTGGGCTTTGCGGGTTTGGCCGGGCGCGCTGATTTCGAGACCGGCGATGGGCTGAGCCCAAATCGCATTCTTCAGCGTGACGGGATTGTTGCGTGCATCGCTATGCAGGATGATGCGTGCCCAGTCCAGCCCGCCGCGAAGCAGCCACCTGGCCTGGGCGCGATCGCGCTCGCCGGCCAGGGTCTCGGCAAGCAGCGACTGGCGCTCGACAATGGCAGCAGCCGTAACGGACGCAACCGCCACGACGACCAGCGCGCCGATCACCGCCATGCCTTGCTGCCGGAAGCGCACGGAACGCACGAACGCATGCATGCGCCCCGTCATGGCAACAGCACCACTTTCCGGTAGGCCTCGTCGATGTCGCCGTGCCGGCGTTCGATGACGACCTCCAGTCCGGTCGCGGCAATACGCGTTTCGGTCGAGTTCAGAGAAGACCATCCTTGTCCGGGTATCCAGGCCCTCACCACGAAGCCCTGGACCTGCTCCAGCACGACTTCGCCCGGCCCGGTTTCCGGAAGGGGAAGAACATTGGCCGCCGGCCCCACGGCCCGGCGCAGCGTATCCCCGGCTTTGACCCAGGCCACCTGCTGCCAGGTCCCGTTGTTTGCGGACCTTACGACGGTAAGCACCGGATCGGTCCAGCGAATTCCAGCGGGCAGCATTACGCCATTGGCGGAAGGTGCCGCCGATCCGGCGGACGGCAGGATGCCTTCATCGGCGTGCCGGCTGATGTCGCTTTCGATCTGCCCCAGCACGCGCACCAGGGCGAGCGTGTCATCGGCGCTGGCGTTCAATTGTTCGTTCGAACGGGCCGTGACGTCGAGCGCCTGCCATGAAAGAATGCTGAGCAAGGCCATCAGCGCCAGAGCGATCAGGACCTCCACCAGGGTGAAACCCCGCTGTTCGATGAGTGCCTCCGTCATGGCAATGACGACAGCAAGCCGCTCAGTTCAGCCAGGACCGGGCCTTGCGCCAGCCGGGCCCGCACGGTAACCATGCGGAAGCTCCCGTTCACGGTGCGCTGGAATTCTTGCTCGCATACCAAAGCCAATGGACCCTGGGCGCAAGGTTCCACCGTGCGTCCCGGCGCTGGAAACGCGCGCAGCAAACGGAGTTCAGCCAGGCGGTTTTCGGCGGCCTGAAGAGCCAGGCTGCGTTGCTGCATGGCGTGGGCGCCGCTGGCGCTGACCCCCAGCGCCCGCAAAGTCGCCGCCAGAGCGATGGCGACGATGGCCAGCGCCACAAGGACCTCCAGCAAAGTGAATCCATCCTGCGCGTGAGTCGGGATCATGGCAGGACCTCGTAGTGGCCATTGCCCGAACGCAGGATGCGGACCGTGTTGAGTCCGTCTTGAAGTTCGATCAGGGATGGGCCGGATATCCATTCCGTATTGAAGACGTTTGCGGCTGAAGGGTGGACGGCAACCTGAATGGCGCGCTCGCTGGCCCAGGACCTGGGCCGTAGAGATCCCGTGGCGGTCGTGTCATGCGCCAAATGCTGGAAGGAGGAGTGATCGAGCACGCCGACGGGCAGCAGGCGATGTCGGGGAATGCGGACGAAGCGGTAGCCGTCGTTGCCGTACTCCCATACGATGGGCGTGCCTCCTTGGCGGGCCTCGGACTGCGCCAGGGAAAACAATTGCGCCAGCCGCGTGGCGTCCTGGCGCAGCGCGCGGGCGTCCCCATCGGAAAATGCGGTTACGCCGGCGAAGGCGGTGGCGATCCCGATGATGGTCAGGACGATCAGCACTTCCAGCAGCGAAAAGCCCCGCTGCGAAATATTGCTACCTCGACCAGGAACCGATATCGGCATCGTTGCCTTCGCCTCCCGCCCGCCCGTCGGCGCCCAGTGAAAACACATCGATTTCCCCGTGCACCCCGGGATTCAGATATTGATAAGGCGTGCCCCATGGGTCGTTGGGCAAACGGTCCATGTAGCTGCGGCCCTTGGGCTGGCCGGCCACCGCCTCGCCGGTCAGGGCACGCAGCCCTTGCTCGGTGGTGGGATAGCGGCCGTTGTCCAGGCGATACAGTTTGAGCGCCTGCATGATTGCGCCAATGTCCTGGCGAGCCGCCACGCCGCGGGCCTGATCGGGGCGGTCCATGATGTTCGGCACGATCAGGGCTGCCATGATGCCCATGATGACCACGACCACCATAATCTCGATGAGCGAGAATCCAAGCTGCCGGGCGCGCAGGCCGGGCCGAAGAGTGCGGTTGGAGTGGCGATTCATTGGTGACGCTGCATGGAAGGAAAGGTTGTCATTTTTAGCGCGAAATTGTTAAGTTTATAAATGACAACAGCAAGCGTGGTCAATTGCAGCGCATTATACTGACGCTCCTGAGTGGAGGCGGGATGAACGCACTAAGACATTTATCGGCGCTGCCGCGCATCGACGGGCCCGCGTTGGTGCGAGGCAGCGCGATGCTGGCACTGGCGGTGGGAGCAGGAGTGTGGGCTGCGCTCCTTTTGGCGCCCGCTCCCAAAAGCCTTCCGCCAACGTTGGACACGTCGGCTGCCGCCGGGCACGATACCGGCGCAGTCGCCCGCTGGTTCGGCGGCGGCGCACTGCGCGTGCGGGTAGCCGTGCTGGGCCTGATCTCGTCCGAGGACGGGCGCGGCGCCGCCTTGCTCGCGATCAACGGCGGCACGCCGCAGGCTTACCGGATCGGCCAGGTACTGGCACCGGGGGTTTCCCTTGCCGCCGTGGCCGCCGACGCCGTGTCCATCGATCAGGACGGCGTGGTCGAAAGGGTCGCCGTGCCGTCCCGGCCGGGAAGCGTGGTCCAGGGGTTCGTACCCGTTTCCGGCGCGGCGACCAAGCCCTGATGCTTGCTTTGCCTGCCATGTGGTCTCCCTGGGTCATCGGGCCGGCCGGCGCCATGCTGGGCGCGGCGGTCCTGGCCCTGGCGCTTGCCTCGGTGCTGGCTCGCTTGGCTTTTCGGCTTCCTCGCGCGATCGACCCCGACCTGCCGAACGAACCAACAGCCCGACATCGCCGCCTTCGTGCAGGCTTTCTGACGGTGGCGCCGGCTCTCGCCGCGCTGTGCGCATGGCGCTACGGCTTCACGGCGGCGTCAGCGGCTGCCATTCTCTATATCGTTGTGCTTTTGGCGCTCGCCTGGATCGACGCGGAAACCGGGCTGTTGCCGGATGCGTTGACTCAGCCATTGCTATGGCTGGGGCTATTGGTGAATTTGAATGGCGCGTTCGCTCCGCTGGAAGATGCTGTTCTGGGAGCCATGGCGGGCTACCTGCTGCTCTGGTCCGTGTCGCAGGCCTTTCTGCTGGCGACCGGCCGCGTAGGCATGGGGCACGGCGACTTCAAGCTGCTGGCCGCGCTGGGCGCATGGATGGGGTGGGGAAGCCTGCCTTCGATATTGCTCCTGTCGTCGGGCCTGGCTTTGGCTGCGGCCTTGGCCATGCGCGTACTGGGGCGTCTGGAAGCCGGACAGGCATTGCGCTACGGCCCGTACCTCGCTGCCGCGGGAATCTGGGCCTTGCTGAGGCCATAGCGCGCCTCGGGGTCGAGATTTGCCGCGCGGCGCCATGCGCTCGACCGGGGTACGCCACGAACGCTGCGGGCTCCAGCGCGATGCTCACAGCAGCATGTCCAGCGTAATGGGCAGTTCACGTACACGCTTGCCGGTTGCATGGTAGACCGCGTTCGCAATGGCGGCGGCGGTGCCCACGATGCCGATTTCGCCCACGCCTTTGACGCCGAGCGGACTCATTTCGCTGTCCGGTTCTTCTACGAATACCACATCGATATCGTAGACATCGGCGTTGCATGGGATGTGATACTCGGCGAGGCTGTGGTTCATGATTCGGCCAAGGCGATGATCGAACAGGCTTTTTTCCTGGAGGGCCATGCCTATCCCCATGACCGCGCCCCCCAGGATCTGGCTGCGGGCGGTCTTGGGATTGATGATGCGGCCGGCCGCAACGGCGAGCGTCAACCGGGTGACTCGCACGATACCCAATTCCTGGTCCACTCTGACTTCAGCGAATACCGCGGCGTGGGTGTTCTTGGCCTTGCTATTGGTACTGTCTTTTTTTGGGTCTATCGATGCCTCGCAATTCATCGAGGAGGCGCCCGAGAGCGCCACGATGTCCCGCAAGTCGATGAAGCGCGCAGGGTCCTCGATGACGCGCATGCGGCCTTCGCAAAACTCCACTTCATCGAATCGAACGATGCCCAGCGGGCTGTCTTTCGCTTGCGCGACGGTATCGAACAGGCGCTTTGCCAGTTTGCCGCAGGCGCGGTCGACTGCCGCGCCCATCGAGGTCGCCATGCTCGATCCGCCTTCGAGCGCGGCGGGAGGCAGAGTGGAGTCGCCGATGGACACTTGGATTCGCTCCAAAGGCAGGCCCAGCGCGCCGGCAGCGATTTGCGCCATGATGGTATAGGTACCGGTGCCTATGTCCGACGCCGCCGAGGCGATGGTCAGGATGCCGCGCTCGTCAAGTGTCGCCCGAGCGCTTGCCTTCAGCACCAATGCGTCCCAGATGCCTGTGGCCATGCCCCAGCCCATCAGCTCCGCGCCCGCGCGCATGGAGCGTGGTTCCCGGTTGCGTTCGCGCCAGCCGAAGCGCTCGGCGCCTTCCCGGTAAGCGTCCATCAGGGCCTTGCTGGTGTACGGCAGACCGGTGAGTCCGTGCATGTCAGAGTAGTTGGCCTGGCGAAGCGCAAGGGGATCGATGCCCTTCGCATAAGCTAGCTCGTCCATGGCGATTTCAAACAGGTTCATGCCGGTGGCGGCGCCGGGTGCGCGCATATTGCCCGGCGTGGGCGTGTCGATGGCGGCCACCCCGTAGTCGAGCCGAAGGTTGGCGCAAGGGTAGGCCGTCGGACCCCAGCCAATGATATTTTCCGTATAGGTTTCGAACTGGGAAGTGCTGGTAGTGGCCTTCAGGGCAATGGCGGTCAGCTTCGACTCTCCATCGCACGCCAGGATTATGTCTTCTATGCAGGCGGGGCGGTGTACATGGGTGAACATCTGCTGGCGGGTCAGCGTGACACGCACGGAACGCTTCAGCATGATGGCGGCCAGCATGGCCAGATAGGCCTGGTAGGCGGGACGCAGGCCTGATCCAAACGCGCCGCCCACGTAAGAATTGAGAACCTTGAGCGTATCCGAGTCATAGCCGAACGCCTGTGCCAGTTGCTCCTGGGCATTCTGCGATCCCTGGTTCTTATCGTAGACCGTGACGGTGCCGTCTCCATGCCATTCGACGGTCGTTGCATGCATTTCCATGGGGTGGTGCTGCTCCATCGCCAAGCGATAGCGCTGCTCGATCTTCGCTGCCGCCTGCGCGCTGGCGGTTGCGACGTCACCCTTGATCGTGTTGTTCTTCTTTTTTTTCTCGGGCGTGTATCGATGCGCCAGGGCCGCGTCCAGGCAAGTGTTGTGATCCGCCTTCTCGTAGCTTGCCGTCACCAGCATGGCGCCCCGGCGCGCCGCTTCGAAGCTGGTGCCCACGACCAGGGCAATGGGCTGACCGGAAAATAGAATATCGTCATCGCGCAGGATCCGGAAAGGAGGCTTGGTGGTGTCGGCGGAACCGCCTTCCTCCATGTCGAACCAGGGTACTTGAGGGCGATTCTCATGCGTCAGCACCTCGACCACGCCTTCGGTCCGCCGTGCCCGCGATGCGTCGATGGATGCAATGCGGCCGCGGGCGACGGCGGCGCTGACGACGACGCCATACAAAAGGCCGCGCGCCTGATGTTCGCCTGCGTAAAGGGCGTGCCCGGTGACCTTCATAGCGCCGTCGACGCGGCTCACCGGGGTGCCGATGCTGGGCTGAATCGTCATGTTCATCTCCTTGGTACTTTTCGCGTTGACAGGCGCTAGACGATTTGCTTGTCGACTTGCGATTGAGGGGTGCCCGCCGCCGCTTGTGCGAGCGCCCGCGCTATGGCGCGTTGCGCCAAGGTGATCTTGAAATCGTTGTCCCCCTGGCCCTTGGCTGCACTCAGCAAATCACGGGCAAAATCGGCAAAATTTTCCGGGTTGGCCTGCATGCCTGTCAGGCTTTGCTCTGCGTCGGGATTGCGCCAGGGCTTGTGGGCCACGCCACCCAGCGCAACACGCGCGGCGGCGATGCGGCCACCTTCGATCTGTAAAGCCGCTGCCACGGAAACTAGGGCGAAGGCATAAGCTAGGCGATCACGGATCTTCAGATAACTGTAATGCTGGGTAAATCCGTCGCGCGGGAGCTCGACGCTGGTTATCAATTCGTGCGGCGCGAGATTATTATCGAGATGAGGCGTTTCGCCGGGCAGGCGATGGAAATCAGTGAATGCCATGCCGCGCGGGCCGTCCGGTCCGACCACGTTCACACGGGCCCCGAGCGCCGCCATGGCGACGCACATGTCCGACGGATGGGTGGCGATGCATTGGTCGCTCGCGCCCAGAATGGCATGGATGCGCGTGACGCCGCCAATGGCGCCGCAGCCCGAACCGGGTTGCCGCTTGTTGCATGGCGTCGCGACGTCGTAGAAATAGTAGCAACGCGTGCGCTGCATCAGGTTTCCGCCAGTCGTCGCCATATTGCGCAACTGAGGGCTGGCTCCGGCCAGCAGGGCGCTGGACAGCAGCGGGTAGCGCGCCCGCACTCGCGAGTCGGCGGCCAGATCGGCATTGCGCACCAGCGCGCCTATGCGCAAGCCGCCGTCGGCCGTTTCTTCAATATGGCTCAAGGGCAGGTCATTGATGTCGATCAACCGCCCAGGCTGCTCGACGTTTTCCTTCATGAGATCCAGCAGATTCGTGCCGCCGGCGATGAAACGCGTATCTCCGATCGCCGCTTCCCGTATGGCCTGCGCAAGGTCTCGCACCCGGATGTATGAGAACGGATTCATGTGCGTCCTCGCTCTTGCAGCACTTGCATGATGGCGTCCACGATATTGGTGTACGCGCCGCAGCGGCATAGATTGCCGCTCATGAACTCCCGGATCACATTGCGCAGCTCGCCATCGGATCCGGCTTCGCCGTGCCTTGGCGTGTCGGCGTGGCCTTCGCCGATGAGGCCGACGGCCGAGCAGATCTGCCCGGGCGTACAGTAGCCGCATTGGAAAGCATCGTGCTCCACGAAGGCTCGCTGCAAATCATGCAGAACGTCGCCTTCGGCCAAGCCTTCGATCGTCGTAATGGAACGGCCGTCCTGCATGACGGCAAGCGTCAGGCATGAGTTGACGCGGCGTCCATCCACCAGCACGGTACAGGCGCCGCATTGGCCGTGATCGCAGCCTTTCTTGGTGCCCGTCAATTGCAAGCGCTCGCGCAAGACATCCAGCAGTGTTGCGCTGGCGTCGACCGCGAGCGTACGCGTCCGGCCGTTCACGGTTAAATTCAATGGCAGTGCATCCATCAGGACTCCTTGCTCGAATTGCCTTACCGGTTTTCCGGCAAGGCCCATGCGATTACGCTGTCACCCAGTTTCGTTTCCATGCGATCATGGCCGCCGATGGCCGCGACGATGTACTGGCGGCCGTCTACTTCGTAGCTCATGGGATTGGCTTGTGCGCCAGCAGGTATGCGGACCTCCCACAGCAGTTCGCCGGTTTCCGTGGAGAAGCCTCGCAGGAACTGATCGAGGCCCGCGCCGATGAAGGTCAAGCCTCCGGCGGTGGTCAAGGAGCCGCTGTTGTTGGGGGTGCCCATCGTCAGCTTGATGTGCGAACGGATGCCAAGCGGCCCGGCATCGTAGCCGGTGCCCAATGGCCTGCGCCAGATGACTTCCTTTGTGCGCAGGTCGGTCCCGGAAACGTATCCCCACGGCGGGGCGATGCAAGGCGTATTCAGGACGGACATCCACGGCTCCTTGCGGGCGCCGTACTTGGAGCCCCTTTGCGCCATGTACCCCGGGGTCTCGCTTTTGCCGCGGAAAATCGACACCACACCCAGCTCGTCCATGGTCTCACGTGTGTAGACATGCTCGGTGTAGGGCAGGCGGTTGCTGTTCATGATCAGGATGCCGCGCTGTATGTCCACCGACACGCCGCCCCAGTTGATGCCTCCGTGGTTGCCTGCAAAGGCGAGCGAGCCCTGCAGCGTCGGCGGGGTATAGGCGCCCTCGTAGCGCAGGCGCTTGAATTCGATGCGGCACTGCAGCTGGTCCAGCGGTGTAATGCCCCAGGCGTCGCTTTCCGTAAGCACTTCCATTTCCTTGCCGGGAGGGCCGACCGTGTTCGGCATCTCGGGAGAAAATGGCTGCGTGGCTGCAGTGAACTCGTCGGTATCCGTCCCTTGCGGGACCGGCGTTTGAACGACCGGCAAAATAGGCTCGCCGGTGGCGCGGTCGAGCACGTAGACCTGGCCGTTCTTGGTCGCCTGCAGCACGGCGGCGCGCGGCCCATCCGGCGTGGGAAAGTCGATCAGATTGGGCTGCGGACTCAAATCGAAATCCCACAGATCGTGGTTGACCGTGCGGAAGTGCCAACGCTCTTGCCCCGTCTCCGCGCCGACCGCTACCAGGGCGGAGGTATATTTCTCTTCCTGTTCGGTACGGTCGGCACCATAGAAGTCGCTTGCGGCATTTCCGGTAGGCAGATAGACTAGGCCAAGCTCGTCGTCGCCGGCGATCAGCGACCAGACATTCGGCGTGCTGCGCGTGTAAGTCTCGCCAGGTGGAGGCGGCGTCGTCACTCCGGGCCGACCCAGGTCCCATGCCCAGCGCTGCTCACCCGTCACGGCGTCATAGCCGCGCACTACGCCGGAAGGTGCGTCCCGCTCGCTGCCGTCGCGTACCTGGCCGGTACCGATGATGGCCAGGCCGCGCATGACGAGGGGCGGAGAGGTGGGGGCTACGAAACCCGGAAACTCATTGCCGGTGCCTTCGTTCAAGTCGATATAGCCGTTCTCGCCGAAGTCGGTGCAGAGCTGTCCGGTTTCGGCATCCAATGCACCCATCCGTCCGTCGACCATGGGCCAGATGATGCGCTTGGGACACTGCGCCGCCGGCTCGGGCGCCTCAAAGTAGGCGACTCCCCGGCAGGTGCTGGCGGCAATATTGCTCATGGCCTTTCTATCGACCTCGGGATCGAAGCGCCATTTCTCCGTACCCTTTGCCGCGTCGACCGCAATCACGATCTGGCTGGGGGTGCATATGTACACCGTGTCCTCGACCATCAGCGGAGTATTCTGGAATGCGTATGCGAATTTGGCATCTTCGGGCTTGTTGTCCCCCGTATGGAAATGCCAGGCCACTTCCAGCCGGCGTACGTTCTCGGGAGTGATCTGTGCGGACGGGGTGAACTTGTTCGACAGGTTGGATCCGCCATAGGAAGTCCAGTTCGTGGCGTCATGACTGCCCGCCACGTTGCCGTCCGGCACGCTCACCATAGCGCGGCTGAAAGGTTCGGCTGGGCGGGATCGGACCAAGTCAGGATCCGCCAGTTCGATGCTGGAAGGATTCAGCAACGGCACGACCATGAGCGCAATCATGACGACAGGCAGCACGCCTGCGCTGGCGAAATAGACGGGCTTGCGCAAGCCCGCGAATGAACGGTGGAACACCACCCAAAAGGCCAGCATCAGCAAGCCGAAGCCGCTCAGCCAGGCGAGCCGGGGAATCAGCGCCCAGCCATCGAAGCCTACTTCCCAGAGCGCCCACGCGAGCGTCGCCAGCGACGCAATACCGAACACCACAACCCCGCTGCCGCGCCGCAAGGCGAGCAATACTCCCGCCGCCACCGTTGCCAGGCCCATCAGCGCGTAGTACCAGGAGCCACCCTCGAAGATCAGCATTGCTCCCATTACGAACATTGCAGCACCGAACAGAATCAGTACCAGTGTGTAAAGCCAGAATATCCACATCACCCAGCGTGGAACGAAATCTCGCTGTTCTTGCATGCCGTACCCTCCATAAGTCGGAGTCGGTCAGCAACGCGCATTCCCGGCGGGTTTTCACGGCAGTGCAGCTCGCGACCCAGGCAAGCCAAGGCTGTAGGGCTGCGGCCTTGCGTGCTACATTAGCAAAAAAGCGGTAGGGCAACATTTTCTTTCGGCCCAAGCGCCTTAAGGATGAGAGAGGTAGCAAGTGCAGAAGCTTAGGCGTGTGTCAAGTGGGATAGAGGGCCTCGACCGGGTTCTGGACGGCGGGTTCATCGAAGGGGCTTCATATATCGTCCAGGGCCGCCCCGGCGCGGGCAAGACGATACTTTCAAACCAGGTCGCGTTCGCCCGTGCAGCCGCTGGTGCGAAGGTTCTTTATGTGACCCTGTTGGCCGAGACCCATGAAAGGCTGTTCCAGGCGCTTTCCACGCTGGATTTCTACGACGGCGAAAAAGTGGGGCAGCATATCGTCTATCTCAGCGTATTTCAGGCGCTCAGGGATGAAGGCCTGGGCGCGATCGTCAAGCTGCTTCGCAATGAAACCAAGCGCCATGGCGCGACCCTGCTCGTTTTCGATGGGCTGCTGAACGCGCGCGATCGCGCCGATACCGACCTGGACGTGAAAACCTTTGTGGCGGAAATCCAAAGCCAGGCTGCTTTCGTGGGCTGCACGGTACTGTTTCTGACCAGCACCCGGTTGGAAGACAGCAGTCCGGAACATACGATGGTCGACGGCGTCATCGACCTCAGCGACGATCTTTTCGGCGTGCGTACCATGCGGCGGCTGCAGGTTCGCAAATCGCGCGGCACAGGGGCGCTGGGTGGATTGCATCAGTTCGAAATTTCCGGCAAGGGCATCACCGTCTACCCACGCCTCGAGCAGGCCTACGCCCTCTCGACGGAAGGAAGCGAGCCCAGCGATAAACGCATATCCACCGGATGCGCCGATATCGATCTTCTCATAGAAGGCGGATTTCCCAGCGGCTCCGTCACCTTGCTGGCCGGCCCGGCGGGTTCCGGCAAGACGACTTTCGGCCTGCATTTTCTAAGCCAGGGCAGCCCCCAGGAGCCCGCTCTCCATTTCGGTTTTTTCGAGACGCCGGCACGCCTGCGCATGAAGGCAAGCAAGCTTGGCATCCATTTGCCGCCGGAACCTTCGTTCAATATCGTCTGGAATCCCATCGCGGAGAACTGGCTCGACAAGCTCGGCCACCAGTTGCTGGATCGTGTGCGCGAACTCAAAATCAGGCGACTGTTCATCGATGGCCTGGGCGGCTTCGAACGCGCGGCGATCCAGCGCGAACGCCTGACCGAATTTCTCAGCACCCTCGCAAACCAGTTGCGCGAGCTCGGCGTCACCACGGTATTGACATGGGAGCTCAGCGAAATCCCCACTACCGCTGTAACAGGGCCGACGAGCCAAATGTCCGCAATCATCGACAACCTCATTCTGTTCAGGCAGCTTGAAAAAGATCATGATCTGGAACGGACGATAGCCGTTCAAAAGATGCGCGACAGCCATTTTGTGACGACGACGCGCAAACTCGACATCACCGATAAGGGACTGGCTATTGGAGATCGACTATCCTCGCGTGAACGCAGTGGCGTGACCGCGAACAACTCGGACAAGGTTTGAGCGTCATGAGTAAGGCGCAGGGGACTGGGATATGGCGTTAATCGTCGTTGCGGACGATGAAATACTGCTCACCGAGATGCTTACGGCGGTCCTCGAGGATGCGGGATACGATGTCCTTGCCGCCGCGCACGGCAAAGAAGCGCTTGAGCTCGTCAGACAACATAATCCCCAGCTCTTGATCACGGATTTCATGATGCCCATCATGACCGGCCTGGAACTCGCTGAGTCGCTGCGACAGGAAAGCCGGTTCGCCGAGCTGCCGATTCTGCTGGTTACCGGCGCACAGGGCGCCGTGGCGCGGCGGCATCCCGAGCTTTTTACGCAGGTGTTGGACAAACCGTATAACGTGCAGCGTCTGCTCGACATAGTGGGCGGCATCCTTCCCATCTAAGGCTTGTTGGCTGCAGCTTCGTGTCGCTGAATTGCGGCTGTGAATTAGACTAATAGTATATAATTTGACTATTATTCAGGTTCAAATTTTGCGTACGCTCATGTCCGAATCATCAACTTCCTCCATCCTGTGCGCCGATAGCAGTACGATCGCTCAGCCGGGCGGCCACTATTCTCATGTTTGCATAGCCGGGAATACGGTCTATGTTTCGGGCCAGCTGCCGCTGGATCGAGACGGAAAAATGGTCTCCACGACAGACGTCCGCAGCCAGATCATCCAGGTATTGCATAACCTGGATGCCTGCCTGCTCGCGGCGGGCTCCAGCCGCAACAGCTTGGTGCAAGTGCGCGTTTACATACAAGACATGGCGCATTGGCCCGAATTCGACCAGCTGTACAAAGACTGGATCGGCGCTCACAAGCCGGCCCGTTGCGTTGCCGGTGTTGCTTCGCTGCATTACGACGCCGCCATCGAGGTCGAAGCCACCGCCGTGCTGGACTAGGGCTTTTTAGCTTTAACAGGCCCTAGCCATGGCAGAGGAACAGGGTGAAGATCGTCAATTGATCATTGATCAATTGATCGCGCTCGCATCGGGCATCGGCAAGACATTCGCTCCCTTTTGCGAAGTGGTCGTGCATGACCTGAGCCGCAGCGATCATGCCGTCGTGCATATTGAAAACAACCTGACGGGACGCGCCGTCGGCGATCCCGCCACCGAGCTGGGGCTGGCCAGGCTGGCCGACCCGCATTACAAACAAGTCATCGCCAATTATCAGAATCAACTGAAGGATGGAAGGCAGCTCAAGAGCACGTCGGTTGGAATACGCGACGGCAGCGGCAGGTATGTGGCGGCGTTGTGCCTGAATATCGATCTGACGCAGTTCCATAGTGTTCTTGGCATCCTGGAGCAATTCAGCCGGATCGAAACGGAAAGCGGCCCGCTGGAAACCCTGGAAACCACAAACAATGATCGAATCAAGAAGCACATCAATGCCTTCGCTGCCAGGCACGCGTCTACGCCCAGGTCCCTGAAGACAGAGGAGCGACAAACCCTGGTCCGGGAACTGAAGCTTGCCGGCCTGCTGGATATTCGCCATGCATCCAGCACGATCGCGAAATACCTGAACGTGTCCAGGGCGACCATCTACAACGACATAAAACTTTCGAACATTTGACAAAGGAAACACGCATGCCTTCAAGCATTCAACCTGCCGCTTCCACGGAGCCGGATGATCTGGCTCGTCCCGGCATCGATGACGTCGTCGCGGCGGCGGCGCGCCTTCAGGGCGTCGCCCACCGCACGCCCGTACTGACCTCGCGAACGGCCGATAAAAAAGCGGGTGCGCAACTGTTCTTCAAGTGCGAGAATTTCCAGCGGGGCGGCGCGTTCAAGTTCCGTGGCGCATACAACGCCATCGCGGCGCTCACGGATGAGCAGAAGCAGCGTGGCGTCGTTACCTATTCATCGGGCAACCATGCGCAGGCCGTGGCCTATGCGGGCAAGCTGCTGGGAACGTCCACGACCATCATCATGCCCAAAGATGCGCCTGCCTTGAAGATCAGGGCGACGCAGGAGTACGGCGGCCAAGTGCAGTTCTACGACCGCTATACGGAAAATCGTGAAGAGATCGGACGCCGGCTTGCGCAGGAACGAGGCCTGACGCTGATCCCGCCTTACGATCATCCCGACGTCATCGCGGGGCAGGGCACGGCAATGCTGGAGCTGCTGGACGAGGCGCAGCACCTGGACGTGCTGTACGTGCCGCTGGGCGGTGGCGGGCTTCTGGCGGGCAGCGCCATCGCCGCGCGCGCGCATCTTCCGGACATACGCATCATCGGCGTGGAGCCCGAGGCGGGGAACGACGGACAGCAATCGCTCAAGGCGGGAAAAATCATCCATATCCCGGCGCCGAAGTCCATTGCAGACGGCGCCATCGTTACCCATGTCGGCCATCATAATTTTCCCATCTTGCAGGACCTGGTCGACGATATCGTCACGGTTTCCGATGCGGAACTGGCCGCGACCCTGCGCTTTTTCGCGGAACGCATGAAGATCGTCGTGGAGCCCACCGGCTGCCTGGGCGCGGCGGCGGCATTCGCCTCCGTGAACCAACACCGCGCCCAGCAACGGGTCGGCATCATCCTGAGCGGCGGCAACGTCGATCTGGAGCGCTATTCCAAATTCCTGACGGAATCGTCGCACGCCGGAACATGACTTCGTCCATCGTACTGTTCCGGCGGCTGATGGCAAAAGCCCGCCTGCGCCACTTCCAGGCGATGGTCACGGTGGCGAAACTGGGAAGCATCAAGGGTGCTGCCGAACAGATGGGCCTGACCCAGCCGGCGGTGACGCAATTGATAGCGGAGCTGGAACGCCTGACGGATTGCCAGCTCTTCTATCGACACGACCGGGGAACGCGGCCCACCGAGCTGGGATTGAGGCTGCTGCCTCACATACGGGACGCGCTGGCCGTGCTCCAAGACGGCGTAGACCAGTTCGTGCTCGGCCTGGACAGCACAATGAAAACCGTGCGCGTCGGCGCAATAGAAGGCGCGATCAACGGTTTGCTCGAACGCGCGTTGCCGACTTTCACGCATCAGTATCCGCACATCAGCGTTTCGGTTCAGGAAGCAACCGCCGAACAGATCGGTGCGCTGATGGCCAGCCGGCATGCCGATCTGCTGCTGGCCCGAAAGCCCGACGTCATGCCGCAAGAGTGGATGTTTTCCAGCCTGATGCAAGACGAACTCGTCGCGGTATGCGGCCCCCGGCATCCCTTGGCCACGCGCGCGGGCCTGTCGATGCACGAGCTGGGAAATGAGTCGTGGATGCTCCTGCCTCCCTCTACCGAGGCGCGGCAGCGCCTGGAAACCCAGATACTGGACCGCGCCGGGCATTCCAACGCGTATCGGCAACTGCAGACGCGCTCTTTCGCCATTCTCCAATCGATGCTGCAGGCGGAACGCCTGCTGTTGCTGGCTCCCTTGAGCATCATCCGGCCGCGGCTGAACGGCGGTCAATTGATCAGGCTCGACCTTGCGGAATCCTTCCCCCTGGCGCCCATCGGTGCCCTGATGCCGATAGACGCCGCCGGCGAGTCGGCCGCGCAGATCCTGAAGCGCTTCCTAGCGGACTTTGCGTCGTCCCGTCCTTGATGGGAGAGGGGCCGAGGGGTCGAGGGGTCAGACCCCGTACGGGGTCTGACCCCAGCTCCGCTGCGAAGTACTCTTGGGGTCAGACCCCGAATGGGGTCCGACCCCGGCTCCCGCCGCGCAGTGCTTTTGGGGTCGGACCCCGTATGGGGTCCGACCCCTCCCCAGAGGTATAAGCAACCACGCGGTCTCGCCGCAATTTCTTATTTGTGATTAATACGCCTGTCACGCAAAATACCCTGGTCATTCATCGAGGGTAAACAGGTGACCACGCTGCTGCAACAAGCCAAGGACGGCATACAAGACATCATCGCGATTCGCCGCGACATACACGCTCATCCCGAGCTCGGGTTCGAGGAAACCCGGACGTCGGCGCTGATCAAGCGCAAGCTTCTGGAGTGGGGCATCCAGGTCGAGTCGGAAATTGGAAAAACCGGCATTGTCGGCACCATTGTGGGGAACCGTCCCGGAAACACTGCCATAGGCCTGCGGGCCGACATGGACGCACTCGCATTGACCGAAGGCAATGGGCTCGAGCATGCATCGCAGCATCCCGGCCGCATGCATGCCTGCGGACACGACGGCCACACGGCCATGCTGCTCGGCGCGGCCAGGCTGCTGGCCCGGAACCCCGATTTTGCCGGAACCGTCCACCTGATCTTCCAGCCGGCGGAGGAAGGGCGGGGCGGCGCCTTGGCGATGCTGGAAGACGGCTTGTTCACGCGTTTTCCCTGCGAACGCATCTACGGCATGCATTCCTATCCGCCCCTGCAAGCAGGAACGTTCGGCACCCGTCCGCAGGTGCTCATGGCGGCTTCGGGGCGCTGGAAGGTCAAGTTTTCCGGCACGGGCGGACACGGCGGCGCATCGCCCCACCTGGCAACCGACCTCACCATCGTCCAGGCCAACTTCATCCAGGGCCTGCAAACAGTGGTCGCCCGCGAGATACCGCCGCTGGATACCGCCATCATCAGCGTAGGGTATGTGCACGGCGGCGACCCGAACGCCATGAACGTGATGCCGGCGGAAGTCTTCGTCGCCGGCACCATGCGCGCATTTTCGGCGGAAATCCAGGCACTGCTGGAGCGCCGCATCACCGAACTTGCGAACGTGCATGCCAAGCTGATCGGCGCGACGGCGCAGGTCGAGTGCTGGTGGAACGCGATTCCGGTGGACAACGACAGCAAGGCAACGGAGGTCGCCGTCGAGGCGGCCCGGATGGTGGTGCCGCCGGAGAAGGTGAACGGCGAAATGAGGCCGGTGACGGCCGGCGAGGATTTCTCTTTCATGCTGAAAGCGCGTCCGGGCGCCTTCATGTTCATTGGAAACGGGCGCAGCGCCGGCGACGGCGGTGGCGACCTGCACATGCCCAACTACGATTTCAACGATGATGTGCTCCATTACGGCATCGCCTATTGGCTTGCCGTCGTGCAGCAAGAGCTGGGCGAACCGAAATAAAGGACAAGGATATGAGCCTGATCGATCTACGCAGCGACACCGTCACACGTCCTTCCGAGGCAATGCGCGCGGTGATCGCCGGCGCGGAAGTCGGCGACGACACCTATGGCGATGACCCCAGCACCAACGCGCTTCAAGCGCATATTGCAGGCATGCTGGGTTTTGAAGCGGCGCTTTTCATGCCGACCGGCACACAGGCCAACCTGTGTGCCATCTTGTCGCATTGCCAGCGCGGCGATGAATACATTGCCGGCCAGGATGCGCACTGCTATCGCTTCGAAGGCGGCGGCGCCGCCATGATGGGCGGCGTGCAGCCGCAGCCCATTGCGCACGCGGCAGACGGCACGCTGAGCCTTGACGACATAGCCGGCGCGGTGAAGCCCGACGATCCGCATTTTCCCCGCACACGCTTGCTGGCCCTGGAGAACACGCTGGGTGGGCGCGTCATGCCGATGTCCTACCTGGAGGCCGCCACCACCGTGGCCCGCAGCCATGGACTGAACTGCCATCTGGACGGCGCGCGCTTGTTCAACGCGGCGGTGGCCCAGGCCGAGGAAGCGGGCACGGCGCCGCAGGACGAAGCCAAGCGCATTGCGAAGCATTTCGACAGCGTTTCCGTCTGCTTCAGCAAAGGCCTGGGTGCGCCCGTCGGCTCGGCCTTGTGCGGCAGCGCCGACTTCATCGCCCGCGCACGGCGCCTGCGCAAGACGGCCGGCGGCGGCATGCGGCAAGCGGGCATTCTGGCCGCAGCGGCCGACTACGCGTTGACGCGGCATATCGACGATCTTGCGCGCGACCATCGCCTGGCCCGCCGACTCGCCGACGGCCTGCAAGAGATACGCGGTTTAAAGGTGCTGTACTGCGCCACCAATATGGTTTTCGTCGAAATCGAAGGCGATGCGGACGATAGGGCGCGGACAGGGGAGGCGCTGCTGGGGCACCTTCGCGCCAAAGGCATTCTCACGACAGGTGTATATACGCTGCGCTTCGTGACGCACCGAGATGTTGACGAGATCGGCATAGACCGCGCCATCGCCGAGATTTCCCAATTTTTCAAGCAAATACAACGGTAAGCGATCCGGCTCGGACGTTTTCGTTTCAACAGGAGGCAATAGTGAATAAAGGATACTCATTTGGCAGTTTGCGGCGCGGCTTGAAAGCGCTGTGCTTGGCCGGCTTGATGCTTGCTTCGGCAAATGCCTCGGCGGCATGGCCCGACAAGCCCATCACGATGGTCGTGTCCTATGGGGCCGGCGGCAGCGTGGACTACATTGCGCGCCTGCTAGCTCCGAGGCTGTCGGAACGGCTGGGCCAGGAAATCGTCGTCAAGAACGTGGGCGGCGCGGCAGGTTCCATCGGTGCCATGCAAGTAGCGAAATCCGCGCCGGACGGCTACACCTTGATGCTCGGATCGGGCAGCGAGGTCGCCATTGCCTGGGCGGTGAATCCCGACTTGAAATACAACGGGCTGAAGGATCTGGCGGCCATTGCGCTCGTCGGCACCTCGCCCATGGTCATCGTCGGCAACAAGGGTGTCGCGGCGGGCAATCTGGACGCCCTGCTGGATTACGCCAGGGCGAATCCGGGCGCCCTCAGTCTTGCGACATCGGGTGTCGGAACGCCACAGCATCTGCTGCTGGAATACATCAATCGGCGCGCCAAGACCGATATCCTTCATGTGCCTTACCGCAGTGCCGGATCGATTCTGTCCGATGTGATGGGCGGACGCGTGGACCTCTCCATACTGACGCTCACCACCGCCTTGACGCAGCTTGAAGGCGGCAAGCTGCAATCGTACGCGTTGACCGGAAAGCAGCGCATGGATGTCCTGTCGGGTACACCCGTGCTCGAGGAAAATGCCGCGCTGAAAGGCGCTGATTTCAGTCTCTGGTTCGGCTTGCTTGCGCCTGGCGGCACATCGAAAGACATCATCGAAAGGCTGAACCGGGAAGTGAACGCCATTCTTGAAGAGCCGGCGATACAGAAAAGCCTGAAAGAACAAGGATTGGATGCGGGAGGAGGGACATCCGCCGCGTTTGCCGAGTTCATCAAGAAGGATTCGGAAAAGTATCAGCAGATCATCAAGTCGGCCAATATCGTGGTCCGGTCCTGACGAACGCAGGGGGGCTGCTGGCAGCACCAGGTAAGGAGTAGGCGCGGCAACGGCCCGCGTCGTCTCCCAGTAAATGCAAGGACCGGGCGATGGGGAATTTGAGAGAGCCTTAGGCTTTCATCTGACAGGCAGGATCGGCAAGAAGCGCTTCGACCAAAGAGTAGGTCGCTTTAACCCGCGCCTCGTTCGGGAAGTTTCTGTTTGCAAGAACGACGATACCGAGCTTTTTGCCGGGGATCATGGCTACGTATCCGCCGAACCCATTGGTTGATCCCGTTTTATTGAGTATGACGTTTTTCTGAGGTGAAAGTGCGGGGGATAGTTTTTCAACCGCCTGGGGATGTAGGATGAATTCATATCCATTGCCTGAGTTCATTGTTTCCACGTCGACTGGCCATGGATACTGCTCCCAGATCATGCCTTGTATGAAGGCGGTTGTCTTGAGTTGTCCTTCCTGGGTACGACGAATAGCTGCCACGATTTCCGAAGGCAAGGTTACGTTTCCAAGCTCCGCATCTAGAAGCTTCAGCATATCGCGAGCACTAGATTTCACACCGTAGGCTTCTGCATCCAGCACGCCCGGCGTTACACGAATAGCTTCGTCGCTTTTTCGATCATAGCCAAAGGCATATTGGTCCATGGCCTTCTCGGGAACCTCGATCCATGTATTTTGCAAGCCCAGCGTTGGGAAAAGCATGGTTTCTACTGCCTGCGCATAGCTCATTCCAAATGCCTGGGCCGTAATATGCCCCAAGAGGCCTATGCTGATATTGGAATAGCTGCGTGTGCCCGGCTGCGGGGGTTTCCATTCTTTCAGCCAGTCCACCAAGCTGTCTGTATCCTTTACGTTATCCGGAACTTGCAGGGGCAGCCCGCCTGAACGATGCGTGGCCAAGTCCATCAAGGTCATATCATTGCCTACTTTGCAGGTGCCGCCGCACAGGTAGCGGGCTGCTTTTTCATCGAGAGACAATAGGCCCCGCTGCTCCGCCAGCGCCGCTAATGTCGCATTGAAAATCTTGCTGATGGAGCCCAGCTCGAAAATCGTGTCGGGCGTGACCGGTTGGTTGTCGGCTCGCGATGCGACGCCAGTTGAATAGAAGTGATGCTTACCGTTGCTTGTAACGCCGACAATGAGACCGGGAATCTCGTGCTTTGTAATCGCGTCCGCGAATGCTCTTTGCGCCTTGCCCTCAAAAGACAGTTCACTTGCATGGCTATTCGCCAATGGAAGTAGGGAAAGGAAGAGGGCGAAGCCGACTGCATGTAATTTCAAGCTCTTCATTTCGGCCTTTCCTTTGATCGGCATGAGTGACAGCCAAGATCCTAACACCGTTGCCCGGCCTGCGGACCGCTCTTGGCCGAAGAGCTTCTTACTATGGTCCTGACCTGGCGCAGATCAAGTCGCTGGTCTAGGAGCGAGCGCAATCTACAATTAACTTTACATAATACACATTATGCGTATTTTATCCATGGCTCGTGGGCCATTTTGCCCGCGCTGACGCAATCATGATTATGCTGAGCTTCCTCGAAGATCGAACGCTTTCAGCCAGCCCAATCCTTCCTCGGTGCTCTTGGCCGGCCGATACTCGCAGCCCACCCAGCCGTCATACCCGCACTCGTCCAGCAAATCGAACAGATAAGGATAATTGACTTCACCCGTGTCGGGTTCATGGCGTTCAGGAACGCCGGCGATTTGAATATGGCCGATACGAGCCTGGTATTTCCTGAACGTGGTGGCGAGGTCGCCTTCCATGATCTGGGCGTGATAGAAATCCATCTGGACCTTCAGATTCGGGCATCCCGCTTCTTCGCATATGGCATGTGCGCTAGCCTGCAATGACAGGAAGTAGCCAGGCATATCGCGCTGGTTGATGGGTTCGATCAGTATGTTGATGCCATGCGCAGCGCATTTGTCCGCCGCGTATTTCAGGTTGTCGATGAACGCGGACCGATGCTCGGCGGTGTGGCCGCCGGGAATCAGTCCTGCCATCACATGCAGATTGGGCGTTCCCAGGACCTTGGCGTATCCAATTGCTTTTTCCACTCCTTCCCGGAACTCTTCGCGCCGGCTCGGCAATGCAGCCATGCCGCGTTCTCCTGCCGCCCAGTTCCCTGGAGGCATGTTGAACAGGACATTCACCAAGCCGTTTTCCTGCAGATGCGCGGCGATTTCGTCGGCGCTGTAATCATAGGGGAACAGGAATTCGACGGCCTTGAAGCCGGCGCTGCTCGCCGCCTTGAATCGTTCAAGAAACGGCACTTCCTGGAACATCAAGCTGATATTGGCGGCAAATTTCGGCATAAGTCATTCAGGGTTGAAAAATATCGTTCAGTTCTGCGGCCTGGGCGTCGTCGAGCATCCGTATTTTATGCCCATGGCTCAAACCTTTGCTGCATGCGCAGAAGCGCCCATCTTGGCGGCAATGAGAAGGGCATTCTTCATGGCGCCAGGCATGGCGATGCCTTTGTGCACGATATCGTAGGCCGTGCCATGAGCCGTCGTCGTGATGGGCATGGGCAGGCCGTAATGCACGGTGATGCCTTCGCCGAAACTCATCAGCTTCATCGCGATCTGCCCCTGGTCGTGATACATGGTCAGCACGCCGTCATACCCTCCTCCATTCGCCTTGTTGATGGCGCGTACGAAGGTGGTATCGGCGGGGAATGGACCTTCAGCCGGAAATCCGCGCTGGGCGGCCAGTGCCACGCCGGGGGCAATCACATCGATCTCATCGCGTCCGAATGCCCCGCCGTCGCCATTGTGCGGATTAAGTCCGCAAACCGCGATCCTGGGGTGCTCAAGCCCTGAGGCGCGCAGGCCTTCCCACAGCAAGGCGATGCCGTTGGCGATGCGCTCGGGAGTAAGCATCCCGCTGACGTCTTTGTGCGGGACGTGGGACGTAACGCGCGATGTCCAGAGTTTGTCATTGACGGCCGCAAACCAGGTAAACGTGTTGTTTGCCAACATTCCTTCAGGCATGCCCCATGTGGCAAGTGGTCGCCTCAAGGCCTTGGTCACCACCGGCGCCAAACGCTCGCCGCTGGCGCCGGACGTGCCGACGATCACCGAGTCGGGACAAGGTGAAATCGTCACTGCGACCTGGAATGCGATGTATGGTCCTGCCGGCATGGCGCCAGAGCTCGTGCAGAAGATCAACTGCGATGTCGCGACGGTCGTCAACAAGAAGGAAGTCAAGGAGCGCCTGATTTCGTCGGGCAACGAGCCGGTGCTGAATTCCCCCGAAGAGTTCAAAAAATTCCTTGGCGAGGAAATGAAGCGATGGAAAACTGTAATCGAATCCAATAATCTGAAGATGCAGTAGGCAAGCCGGTATCAATGCATTCAAGTCAACCCCGATCGCACGGCGTCGCGATTGCCTGGCGCCGTCGGCGATTGAATCACCGAGAGGTCTCCAATGCCACAAGGCTATAACACGATTCTGGTGACCGGCGCCGCTGGGCAGCTGGGCAAGCTCGTGCGCGCGTCGCTGCGCGGCAGATTCCCCATGCTGCGCCTTTCCGATATCGCACCCATGGCCACCGCCGACGAAGGCGAAGAATTGGCAAGCTGCGACCTTGCCGACGCGGACGGTGTCGGCGATCTCATGAAAGGCGTCGATGCCGTCATTCACCTGGGAGCGAGCCTCAATGTCGACGATTGGCAGGAAACGCTTCAAGCCAATATCAAAGGCACCTACAACATTTATGAAGCCGCGCGAAAAGCCGGCGTAAAACGCATCGTTTATGCAAGCTCCCATCATGCGGTCGGGATGTACCCAACATCCGAGACGCTTGATCACGAGGTGCCACTGCGCCCTGACAGCCTTTACGGGCTCAGCAAGTGTTTTGGCGAAAACACGGCGCGCTACTTCTGGGACAAGTTCGGTCTTGAGTCGGTATGCCTGCGCATAGGTTCCACCAGGCCCAGGCCCAGCGAGCCGCGCGAGCTGTCGACCTGGCTCAGCGAAAGCGATTTCAAGGAATTGGTGCTGGCGTGCCTGATGGTGCCCGGGGTGGGATTCAGCATTGTGTATGGCGTCTCGAACAATACGGAAAACTGGTGGAGCAATGCCCACGCCGCGCATCTGAACTACCATCCCAAAGACGACGCCGAACAATATCGCGCAGCAATACTGGAGCGTGCCAAGGCCGGGAAATCACCGCCCGACTACCCTTTCCAAGGGGGCAAGCGCGCCGTCTACGGTCTTGAAGCCGTGCATGAGAATCCCGCCTTCGCGAAAGCGCGTTGATCCGCAAGGGAGACAAATCATGCACGTTCGCGACGGCCGTCCGCCTCCCCTGTCCTGCGACACGCATTCACACATCTATGGCGACCTGCAACGCTATCCAGTGCTCGACGGCCATCACACGCATCCGAATACAGAGCTTGATGACTATCTCCGGCTTGCCGGCGCCTTGGGCATCGAGCGTCATGTATTCGTCCAGGCCAAAGCATACGGAACCGATTCCTCCTGCCTGCTGGACGCCATCGCGCGCGTGGGTGCCTCGCGTGCCCGGGGCGTGATCATGCCGGATGAGAGCTTGTCGAGCAGCGATCTCACGCGCCTGGATCGGGCCGGCATCCGGGGCGTGCGCTTTCTGTTTACGGACACGGCCCGTATCGATATGCGTCCGATACAAGACATTGCGAACCAGGTTGCTTCTCTGGGATGGAGCCTGTTGATACAGGGGCCGGGCACCGCCGTGGCGCAGAGCGTCGATGCTCTGGCCGCGCTGCCCTGCCCTGTCGTCATCGATCACCTCGGCCGGCTTCCGCCCGCTTATGGCGTCCAGTCGCGCGAATTTCAGGCATTATTACGTTTTGTCAAAAACGGCGGCTGGATGAAGCTTTCAGCTCCTTACTACAATGCTCCCAATGGCGCCGTCGATTTCGCCATAATAGAAGCACGTATTCATGCATTTCTGGATGCGGGCCGCGACCGGGTGGTGTGGGGGATGAACTGGCCGCACCCGATTTCGCTCCCGGCAGCAAGCCCGACGATGCGTCCGCACTGGATTCGCTATTGTGCATACTTCGCTCGCCGGACGAGCAAAAAAAGCTGTTCGTCGATAATCCGGCGCGGCTTTATGGTTTTGCCGATTAGCCGTGCATTCCGCTACACAGCGTCATCGAGTCCCATGCTCATAGAATTGATATGTCCATCGCAACCCTAGACAACAGCAGTTCCCTTGCCTTCCTGCGCTCGGCGTCCCTGCCTTCGCTTATCGAAGGCAAAATTGAGCAGATGATATTGAACGGAGAACTAGCGGCGGGCGAGCGCGTCAACGAACTGGCGCTTGCCCAGCAAATGGGCGTAAGCCGCAGCCCGATTCGCGAAGCATGCCGCAAGCTCGAACAGGCGGGGCTGGTTGAAGTGATCAAGAATCGCGGAGTCTTCGTTCGAAGCGTGGATGTTCAGCAGGCTCTGGACATCTATGAGATACGCGGTGCCCTGGCGGAACTGGCGGGCGGCTTGATAGCCGAACGAGCCACCGATGAAGATATCGCCGGATTACGCGATATGGTCGGGCAAATGGATGCTTTGGCCCATGCCGGCGACGTCGACGAATACTACCGGTCGAACATTGCCTTTCACGCACGCCTGGCGCAGTGTACGCGCAACGCCCGCCTGATCGAAATGTTCCAGGGGACCGATAAAGAGCTTCATTTGTACCGGCATCGCAGCCTGATGCAACCCGAGGGCCTGGTCGTTTCCAATAAAGAACATAATGAAATCGTCCAGGCCATTGCCGCGCGCGACATAAAGCGGGCAAGGCAGGCGTTCAAGCGCCACGTATTGAACGGCAAGACACGCGCCGTCTCGGCCATTCCCAAGGAAGGCTAGCCTTGCAAAGAGGCGGCCGGGGGTGGTGCCTTGCCATGTATGCCTCGGCCACCTTGCAAGGCTGGCTACTCCGTAGTCCTGCCGTCGAAATGCTCTTCCGTTTCGTCGGCCTTGGTCGGGTGCAGCACGCCTTCGCGATGCTCGGGCGGGCCGTACAAGGTATACAGGCGCAGCGGCTCGGTACCCGTGTTGACGACATTGTGCCGCGCGCCGGCGGGAACGATGATGGCATCGTCATCTTGCACATCGTAGGTGTTGTCGTCGATGACGACCCGGCCTTTGCCTTCTTCGATACGGAAGAATTGATCATGGCCTTCGTGTACTTCGGCGCCGATTTCCTCTCCGGCCTGCAGGGTCATCAGAACCAGCTGCATATGCTTGCCGGTATACAGCACCTTGCGGAAATTGTCGTTCTCGACGGTCAGTTTTTCGATGTTCTGTACGAAGCCTTTCACTCTACTACTCCTTAAAGAATCCTGTTCCATTGATGATAACACCGCCTACCCGGCGCGCAGGCCGAATGCCTGGCACGCTACTTGCGGTGCGTGTGTCCCATCATCCGCGCTGCCCATCTTGCAGCGCACTGGCAAAAAGGCGCTTATGGAAAACCGTCCCGTCCGCATCGGTATCTCCGGCTCTTATGGCGGCCTGAATCTGGGTGATGAAGCCATCCTGGAAAGCATCGTGGCGCAGCTGCTTGCCGCCATGCCAAATGCGGAAATCGTCGTGTTTTCGCGCAACGTGAAAGACACCGAGCAACGGCACCGGATCACCCGCGCGGTGCCCGTGCGTGAAATGAGTCGAGACGTTGCCGCGCAGGAGATCGCGCAACTGGATCTGCTGATCCTGGGCGGAGGCGGCATCCTGTTCGACGCGGAGATCGACATCTATCTGCGCGAGGTCCTGCTGGCCAATGAACTGGGCGTGCCGGTCATGGTCTACGCCGTCAGCGCCGGCCCTTTGGTGAAGCAGTCCAGCCGGGAGCTGGTGCGCTCCGCCCTGACGCCCGCCGCACTGATCACCGTGCGCGACCGCCAGGGGCACCGGCTGCTGGAGGAAGTGGGCCTGCAGCGCGAGATCCATGTGACGGCCGATCCCGCATTGCTGATGAAGGCCCAGGAATTGCCGAACGATGCGTTGACGCGCGAAGGGCTGGACATGCCTCGCCGGCGCATCGGCTTTTCGGTCAGGGAGCCCGGGCCGGCCGCACCCGGCATCAGCGCCGATCATTATCATCATCTGCTTGCCAGCGCGGCGGATTTCATGGTGCAACGGCTGGATGCCGACGTGGTTTTCATTCCCCTGGAGCGTGATCACCTCGACTTGCAGCATAGTCATGCGGTGGTGGCGCAAATGCAGTGCGCGCAGCGCGCGACCGTGCTCAAGGGCGAGTACAGCCCCGGACAGATCATGACCATCATCGGCGGCTTCGAGTTCTGCGTCGGCATGCGGCTGCATTTCCTTATTTTTTCGGCGCTGCAAGGCGTGCCGTTCGTCGCGCTGCCTTATGCATCCAAGGTCACGGGGCTTTTGCAGGATCTCGATATGGACACGCCGCCCATGGACAACGTCAATTCCGGCAAGCTCCTCGCCTCCATCGATCACTGCTGGGACTACCGCGCCAACATCAAGAGCCTCATCCGCGAGCGCCTCCCTCCCCTGCAGGACCGGGCGCGCGAGAACAATCGGCTGCTGCTTGCGCTGCTCGAGCGCTTGCGGGCGGCGGACCGAGCGGACGAAGGACGCTGACATGCCGATACTGCAGCGGCCCGATCCGATTCCCGAACTGCGGCTTCCTCCCCGCGCGGCCAAGCTAGCCGCTGAAACCGACGTGCTGGTGGTGGGCGGCGGTCCGGCCGGAATCGGCGCGGCGCTTGGCGCCGTGCGCGCCGGCGCGCGCGTGGTCCTGGTGGAACGCTATGGTTTCCTGGGTGGAAACGCGACCGCGGCGCTCGTCATGCCGCTGATGTCCTTTCATACCCAGCGTCCGGTTTTTGAGAAGCTGGGCGTCACCAACCTGCTTCCCGGTGATCACGGCCCCGGTCATCCCGTGATCGCCGGCGTTCTCAAGGAACTGCTGGAGCGTTTGGTGCGGGATGGCGGCGCGGTATCCCCTTCCTTGGATACGGGCTATGTGGTTCCCTTCGATCCCGAGGTATTCAAGTGGGTGGCGCTGGATCTGCTCGATCGAGCGGGCGTTCAGATGCTGTTCCATGCGTTTGCCAGCGGTGTGCTGGACAACGACGGGCTCGAGGGCGTCGTCTTTGAAACCAAGAGCGGGCCGCTCATCATCAAGGCGAAGACCATTGTGGATTGCACGGGAGACGGCGACATAGCCGCCCTGGCCGGCGCCGATTGCGAAATAGGACGAGAGCTGGACGGCCTGGTTCAACCGATGACCTTGATGTTCCGCGTGGCCGACTTCGAGCAAGCGGCATTCCAGGCATACGTCAAACAGCATCCGGATCAGTGGCGCGGCGTGCACGGGCTATGGGATCTGGTGCGTCAGGCGACGGCCGACGGTGAACTCGAACTGGTGCGTGAAGATGTGCTTTTCTTTGCAACGCCCCATCCGCGCGAGCTGAGCGTGAATTCCACACGCGTGACCCGGGTCCTGGGCACCGATGTCTGGGACTGGAGCCGCGCGGAATGGGAAAGCCGACGGCAGCTTCATCAACTGCAAAGCTTCCTGCGCAAATACGTACCCGGCTTTGAAGCCAGCTATGCGGTACAAAGCGGTGTTCATGCCGGTGTGCGCGAGACACGTCGGATAGTCGGCCAGTACCGGCTCACCGCGCAAGATCTGCTGAGCGCACGCAAGTTTTCAGACGTGATCGCCCGGGGCGCGTATCCCGTCGATATTCACAACCCCGCCGGCAAGGGTACGGTGCTGAAACGCATGCCTGCGGACGAAGCCTACGATATCCCCTTGCGAGCACTCGTTCCCGAGCGCGTGGAACGGCTGCTGGTCGCCGGCCGCTGCATCTCGGGCACGCACGAAGCGCATTCGTCCTATCGAGTGATGCCGATCGCCATGGCGACCGGCCAGGCGGCCGGTGTGTGCGCGGCGCTTGCCTCCCGAGCCGGCATCACGCCGGGACATGTGGCTGCAACGGAAGTCCAGCAGGAACTCGTCCGTCAAGGCGCCGACCTGGGTCGCCGCGAGGCATCGTGATCGGCGATGTCCACAAGAAAAAACGCCAGTTCGAAGCGCAATTGAATGACGCTAGAATCCCTTCACCCGCCACTCAAAAAATACACGAAATGCGGGCCCGCATGGCGCCGCCGCATTTCGACTCCCGGAGGATGAAGTATGCAAGACACCCTGTTGCCCCGGTCGCTTTCGCGCCGGCGCCTGATGCTGGGAATGGGACTGGGCGCGGCTGCCGGGCTCTCCGGCCTGCGCAGCGCAATCGCCGCAAGCTTTCCCAGCCAGCCTTTGACCGTGATCGTGCCCTGGGCGGCAGGAGGCGGCGGCGACGTGGTGGTGCGCATGCTGGCCGCGACACTGTCCAAGCGCGTCGGACAGCAAATCGTCGTTGAAAACCGCGGTGGCGCGACCGGCACGATAGGCAGCGCCGCGGCCGCGCGCCGACGGCCCGACGGCTATACCTTGTTGTACGCGACGCCGGATTCGCACTGCATTTTTCCGCACCTGTATAACGACGTGCCCTACGATACGCTGAAAGACTTTTCATGCATCGCGCCCATCGGCTACTTTCAATTCGGCCTGGCCGTGCATCCGTCGTTTCCGGCCAAGGACGCGCAGGAGTTCGTTCGTCTGATCCGCGAGTCGCCGGGCAAGTATTCTTACGGCACCTGGGGCGTGGGCAGCACCGCGCAATTGATCATGGAAGACTTCAAGATCCGTAATGATCTCGATGTGCTCCATGTACCCTACCAGGGAACGGCGCCCCAGCTGGTGGGACTTGCGTCGGGCCAGGTCGCCGCGGCGATTCTGCCCATGCAGATCACCGATGGCTACGTCAAGGACGGCAAGATCCGCATGCTGGGCCTGGGATCGCCCGAACGGTTCTCCGAGCTTCCCGATCTGCCGACGCTCAAGGAACAGGGAATGGACATGGACCTTCGCAGTCCCGTCGGGCTTCTGGGGCCGGCGGGGATCCCGGCCGACATTCTGGACAAGCTCAATCAAGAAATCACGGCTACCGTCAACGATCCCGGCGTGCGCAAAAGCCTGCTTGCGCAATACGTGCTGCCGCAAACCATGAGTGCGCAGGCATACCGCGAGTTCTTTGTCGCGGAATATGCCCGCTGGGGCGCCATCGTGAAAAACTCCCGCGTCGTCATCAATTGAAGGTTCTCGATCATGTCAGTTCTTGCCAGTCCCTTGCCTCGCATCGGCAATCACTTGAGCCGGCCCGAATCGGTCATCGCGCTGGCTGACGGGCGCCTGTATGCGGCGGACCGCGAACGTGGCGTCGTGCGCGTCGATGTCGCACCGGACGCTCAGCCTGAAATCGTCTGGCCGGCCGAGGAATTCGTGGCCAATGGCATTGCCCTGCTCGACGACGGAACCTTCCTGATCGCCAACGTCGGCCCGCGTGGTGGCGCGTGGCGTCTGGTGGCGCCCGGCGTGGTCGAACCCTACCTGACCGAAGAGCAGGGCCTGCCCCGCAGCCCGCTCAATTTCCTGTATCCCGACGAGCATGGCAATATCTGGCTTTCCCTGTGCACCTCGCTGGAACCGCGCAGCCTGGCATTCCGGCATGACAATGCGGATGCAATGATCGGCGTGGTCAAGCCCGGCGGGAAAATGGAGATCGTCGCCCGCGGCCTTGGCTTCAGCAATGAGCTCCGTGTCGACCCCACCGGCGGTTGGCTGTATGTGAACGAAACCATTGCGCGGCGGATGTCGCGCTTCAAGATTCTTCCCGGCCCCACCCTGGGACCCCGCGAGCTGGTGTGCGAGTTCGGGCACGGCACCTGGCCCGACGGACTCGAATTCGACGAGGAAGGCGGTGTCTGGTTGACCAGCGTCGTCAGCAACCGCTTGATCCAGGTGGACAAGGACGGCCGCAGTACGGTACATATAGAAGATTGCGACGACGCCGCGATCGACGCGGCAGAAGCCGCTTTTGCGGCCGATCGCTTTACGTTCGAAGAAATCAGCACGGGCAGGCACTACAGCCTGCGCAATATTTCCAGTGTGGCCTTCGGCGGCCCGGACCTGAAAACCGCCTATCTGGGCAGTTTGTTCAATACGGGGGTTTCAGCATGGCGTTCGCCGGTCGCGGGCGCGCGGCCCTTGCATTGGAATGCGGGGAAAACCGTTCTGGACACATAGCACGGTGGACCTGGCAAACCGGAGAGCCGCCGAAGCCTCAAGCAGGCAGGAAGGCGGCATGTCCCATCGTTTTGATCTTTACACGCTTCAGCTTTTTATTGCTGTTGTAGAAGAAGGCAGCATTGCAGCCGCGGCCGATCGCGAACACATTGCCGCGTCGGCGCTCAGCAAGCGCTTGTCCGAACTGGAGCGGATGCTGGGAACCGAACTGTTCATCCGGCGCGCGCGAGGCGTCGAAGCCACCAAGGCGGCCCATGCCCTGGCTCGCGGCGCCCGAAATCTTCTGCACCATGCCGACGACCTCGCCAGCGAACTGGGTGGGTACGCGCAGGGAACGCGCGGCCACGTGAGAATAGCAGCCAATCTTTCATCGATCACCCAGTTCCTGCCGAAGGAACTGCAGGCCTTCCTCGCGCAATACCCGGACGTGACGGTAGACCTGGCCGAGATGGTCAGCACCGACGTCATCCGGGCGGTCGCCGAAAATACAGCGGACATAGGCATATACAGCCAGGCCGACGAGCAGTACGCGCTCACCACTTTTCCCTATCATGAAGACCGCATGGTATTGATCGCGCCGCGCGACCATCCGCTTGCCTCCAGGAAGTCCGTTGCCTTTCTCGACACGCTGGAATATGACCACGTCGGCATGCATCGGGGCAGCGCCGCCAACAAGCTGTTGGCGCGCGAGGCCATTGCGGCGAACCGCCAGCTCAAGCTGAAGTTCCAGGTAACTTCGTATGATGCGCTCGTTTCCATGGTCGATGCCGGATTGGGCATCGGCATCATGCCGGTCAAGGCAACGGAACTGTATGTCTGCGCCGGCATATGCATCGTTCCGCTCAGCGATGGCTGGGCATCGCGCAAACTGAAGCTTTGCGTCCGTCCGGCCGAAACGCTTTCGGCGGCGGCGAGAAGCCTGCTCGACCATTTGGCGGGCCACGTCTGACCCTGCAAGCCGAGGCGCACCATTCCCGGCATTTCTGGGGTCAGACCCCGTACGGGGTCTGACCCCGACCCATCGCCAAACACGATGCCTGCGCGAATAAATGGTAATTGTCGCGATGCGTATGGCTGGATACGATGCGGCATAGTCATTAAATGCCGGATTTTCGACTTCCGGCGAGATGGAGACGCAAATGAACGTGCCAACCAAGGTGGAAGTGATTGAAGTGGGCATGCGGGACGGGCTGCAGATGGAGTCCGATTTCGTCGACACAGGCACCAAGATTGCGCTGATCAACGGCCTGATGGATGCCGGCGTACGGCATATCGAGGCGACCTCCTTCGTATCGCCACGGGCGGTGCCGCAGCTAGCGGATGCCGCCGACGTCCTGGCGGGCGCCCATCGTCCCTCGGGATCCCGGTTCGCCGTGCTCGCGCCGAACCTGAAAGGAGTCGAACGCGCCATCGAAGCCGGAGCCGACGAAATCGTGGTCTTCGTTTCCGCCAGCGAAAGCCATAACCGTAAGAACCTGAACCGCTCCATCGACCGGTCGCTGGACGATATCTCCAATATTGCCGCGCAAGTGCGGCATGCCGACATCAAGAAGAAAGGCGCCATCGCCTGCGCTTTCGGTTGCCCTTTCGAGGGCGACATCGAGCTGTCGGCGCTCATGCGCATCGTCGGGCATTTCCATGCCGTCGGTTTCCGGGCGCTCACGCTGGGCGACACCACCGGCATGGCGACACCTGCGCTCGTGGAGCGTACCGTCGCCGCCATCCGCGAGAGCTATCCCGACATGAGGCTGACGCTGCATTTCCATAACACGCGCGGCATCGGCCTGGTCAACGTCATGGCCGGCCTGAATGCCGGCATAGACAGCTACGAATCCTCCATAGGCGGACTGGGCGGCTGCCCGTTCGCGCCTGGCGCCAGCGGCAACATATGCACGGAGGACCTGGTCTACATGCTGAACGAAATGGGTATCGAGTCCGGCATCGATCTCGACAAGCTCATCGCCGTGGCCAACCGCATGGAAGCGGTCCTGGGGCGCACCCTCCCCGGTCAGGTCATGAAGTCGGGTCCCAGGCTGCGCCTGCACGAATACGAAGACGCCGCCTGCGCCACGGGCTGAGGCCGGATCCCGCGCCTTCGCCCCTGATCGGCCGCCCGCAGTCCCCGTCGAACCATAACCTTGAATGCCATGCCTCTTTCCGGAATCCGCGTCCTAGACCTTACCCGTATCATCTCGGGACCTTATTGCACGGCCCTGCTGGCCGACCTTGGCGCTGAAGTGCTGAAAATCGAAGCGCCGACCTCGGGGGATCCCGTCCGCGAGCAAGGCGTCATCCGCGACGGAATCAGCTGGTACTTCGCCAACTACAACCGCAACAAGAAGTCGATCGCCATCGACCTGTACGGAGAAGAAGGCAAGGCGCTTCTGGCTCGCCTCATTCCCACTTGCGACGTGGTCGTTGAAAACTTCCGGCCCGGCGTCATGGAGAAGATGGGCTTCGGGCCGGAACGCCTGAAGGCGCTGCGCCCCGACATCATTCATTGCAGCATCAACGGCTTCGGCAATACCGGCCCCTACCGCGATCGCCCTGCCTTTGATTTCGTGGCGCAGGCCATGAGCGGTTTCATGAGCCTCAACGGCGCCGAGGACGACCCGCCGCTGCGGGCGGGTCCACCCATCAGCGACCTCATTGCCGGGCTGCATGGCGCCCTCGGCATCACGGCCGCCCTGCTTCGGCGCGGACAGACCGGACGCGGCGATTCGATCAATGTCGGCCTGCTCAACTGCATGGTCAGCATGCTGAGCTTTCATGCGTCCAACTTCCTGGCCAGCGGCGTCGTGCCGGCACGCAGCGGCAACGATCACGGCATCGTGGCGCCATACGGCCTGTTCCGGACCAGCGACGGCCAGGTCGCCATTGCCCCAAGCAACGACGGCGTCTATCACAAGCTGCTGGACGCGACCGGCCTCTCCCATGTGCGCGAAATGCCCGAGTTCAGCACCAATGCGGGGCGCATGGAGCGTCGGCACGAAATCAAGGGAATCATCGAGTCGCGCACGCAGACTCAATCCAGCGCATACTGGATACAGCGCCTGAATGAGTTCGGCGTGCCCTGCGGGCCGGTACTCGGCCTGGCCGAGGTCTTCGAAGACCCGCAGGTCAAGGACCAGGAGATGGCGATCACCGTCCATCAGCCCGGGCATGGCGACGTGCGCATGCTGGGATTTCCCATCAAGTTTTCCGAAGCACCCTCTTCATGCAGGCTGCCGGCGCCCGAACTGGGCGCGGATACCCAAAGCGTTCTAGAATCCATAGGCGTCAGCGCCGCGGAAATCGAACGCCTGCAACAGTCCGGCGTGATTTCCTCCCCCAGCATCAACGTTTAAAAAGCATCTACAACAGATCAGGAGACACGACATGATACGTAAGCTACTTCTTGCCTTGCTGCCCCTGGCGTTCGCGACGCCTTCCATGGCGGACACTTATCCGGCAAGCCCGATCAACATCATCGCGCCCTTCCCGCCCGGCGGGGGCACCGACAGCATGACGCGTCTGGTCAGCAATCATCTGGCGCAATCGACCGGCTGGAACGTGATCGCCGAGAACCGCGCCGGCGCAGGCGGCACCATCGGCATCGCCAGCGCCGCGCGTGGAACGCCCAACGGCTATCAGCTCGTCATGGGTCAGGTGGACAACCTGGCCGTGGCGCCCTGGCTGTATTCGAACCTGTCCTACGATTCCGTGAAAGACTTCGCGCCCATCGTGAACGTGGCAGGCACCTCGGTCGTCATCGTCACTCGAACGGACTCTCCCTACAAGACCTTGCAAGACATGATCAAGGCCGCGAAAGAAAAGCCGGGCAGCATCGACTATGGCTCGCCTGGCGCCGGCACCATCACCCACCTGGCGGCCGTGCTGCTGCAAGAGCAGGCCGGCATCACCTTGCAGCACGTTCCCTACAAAGGTTCGGCCCCGGCCATGGCCGACCTGCTCAGTGGCCAGGTCCCCATTTTGTTCACCTCCCTGCCCTCCGCCTTCGGCCAGTTGAAAGCCGGCTCCATCCGTGCACTCGCGGTCACGTCCAGCAAGCGCAGCGCGATCACTCCCGATGTCCCCACCGTTGCGGAGCTGGGCTATAAGGATTTCGACGTTACCGTCTGGTACGGCTTGCTGGCGCCCGCCGGAACGCCGGAGGCCATCGTGCAGAAGGTCAATGCAGAGGTCAACAAGATCCTCACCACTGACGAAATGAAGAAGGCGATGGGCGCGCAAGGCGCAGAGCCTCTAGGCGGCACCTCCGCCGAGTTTGCGGAAACCATCGCACGCGACCGTAAGAAATGGGGTCCGATCGTCGAGGCGTCCGGCGCCAAGAGCAAGTAAGACCATGCGCGTCTATGTCGCCTGCCTTTTTCCCGCTCCGGTGCTGGGCTTGTTCGTCCAGCGCTTCGGCGCGGCCTACAACGACACGGGCGCGGTGCTCGACACGGAAGCGCTCATCGCGAGCGCCCGGGGCATGGACGCGCTGGTGATCACGGTCACCAACCGCATCGACAAGGACGTGGTGGCCGCACTGCCCGCGTCCGTCAAGGCGATCTGCACCTATTCGGTCGGTACGGACCACCTCGATCTGGAAGCCCTGCGCGCAAAAGGAATCGCCGTGTTCAGCACGCCGGATGTGCTCAGCGAGTCCTGCGCCGACACGGCGATGCTGCTGATGCTTGGTGCGGCCCGGCGGGCGATCGAAGGCATCGCGCTCGTGCGCGATGGCACATGGACCGGATGGACCCCGCAGCAGCTGATCGGCCACGATGTATGGGGCAAGCGGCTGGGCGTATTGGGCATGGGCCGCATTGGCCGAGCCATCGCCAAGCGCGCACTCGGCTTCGGCATGCAGGTCCACTACCACAACAGAAGCCGGCTGGCACCCGACGCGGAAGCAGGCGCCCAGTATCACGAGAGCCTGGAGTCCCTGGCAAGCCATAGCGATTTCCTCTGCATCGCCTGCCCCGCCAACGACAGTACGCGCGGCATCGTCAACGCGGACGTCCTGGCCCGTCTGCCCGCCCAGGCCATCGTATGCAATGTGGCACGCGGCGACATCATTTGCGACGACGATCTGATCCAGGCGCTGCAAAGCGGCGCCATCGCCGCCGCCGGGCTCGACGTGTATGCGGGCGAGCCCGACATCCATCCCGCCTACCGCAGCCTGCCCAATGTATTCGGCCTGCCGCATATCGGCAGCAGCACCATCGGCACGCGCATCGCGATGGGCGAAATGTTGTGCGCGGGCCTGCAGGCCTGGTCCACGGGCGCAAGACCCGCCAATCAGCTGTGCTGATGCGCGGCGCATCTATCCTCTATCAAGGAGCAACATGAAGAAAATCGGAATGGTCGGCATAGGCATGATGGGGCACGGCATTGCCACCAACGTCAGAAAGGCGGGCTATCCGCTCGGCGTCCTGGAGCATCCCGGAAACCAGCCCCTGGACAGCCTGCTCGCGCAAGGTGCGGTGGCCTATGGCAGCGCGCGCGAACTGGCCGCCGATTCCGAGGTCGTCATTCTGTGCGTCACCGGCTCCCCGCAGGTCGAGGCGGTTCTTTGCCAGCCGGATGGCGTGCTCGAAGGGTTGCGCCAAGGCTGCGTCATCATTGATTGTTCGACGGCGATTCCGTCGTCCACCTTGCGCATCGCCGGGCAGGTCGCCGAACGGGGCGGCAGATTCCTCGATGCGCCAATGACGCGCACGCCCAAAGAGGCGGCGGAAGGCCGCTTGAACCTGCTGGTGGGCGGGGATCGCGCCCTGTTCGACGAAATGCTGCCGCTCCTGCAAAGCTTTGCCGAGAACATCACGCACACGGGTCCGGTGGGCTCCGGCCATCGCATGAAGCTACTGCACAATTTCGTGTCTCTGGGTCAAGTGGCGCTGCTCGGCGAAGCAGCGGCATGCGCCGCCAGGGCCGACATCGATCCGGCCGTGCTGGTCGAGGTGCTTGCCAAAGGCGGCGGCGGCGGCGCCGCTCTGGAGCGCGTCAAGCCTTATCTGCTGAGCCAGGATCCCAATGCCTTGCGATTCACGCTCGCGAATGCGAACAAAGATCTGGGATACTACGCCCAAATGGCCCGCGACAGCGAAGCGGCCCATGAAATCGCGGACTCGGTGGGTGCCACCTTCAAGCGGCTGGCCGCCATTGCCCCGGAACGCTATGCGTCCGAACTGGCTTCCCTGCTCAACGAGCTTTGATAGACTTGGGGTCAGGCCCCGATGGGGTCTGACCCCAATGTCACTACTTTAAGAACTGACGGTGCTTGTATCTGCTGGATCAATCACCGCGTTGCCCATTTGCGTTTTAGTCTCTAAAGCGGCCTGCCAGCGGCTTATGGGGCGGTCGGGCTCCCGTGCGCCGGTCCTGCTGGCGCAGGACTTCCCGGCCAAGGTCAGGCTGTCGGGGCGGGCGCAGAACTCACGCCCTCGGGCCGGTGGCCCGAAACCGGGCGTTCAAACAGCTGCGCCCTTGCCTCCACGCCATCCCGTCCTTGGCCGGCGGCGCCCGAAGTCGCCCTCCTCACCCCATAAGCCACTGACAGGCCTCAGAGCTGCTCGGGCTGCGGCGATGTGATGGGGTCAGACCCCGTGCGGGGTCTGACCCCTTGGTCTTTGGGCCGTCCGTTCAGGACAGCGGCAGGGCAGCTTGGCATATAGGGGTTGAGGGCGACTTTCGCAGGCGCCGGGTTTGGCTTGGCGCCGGGGAGGCAAGGTCGGGACTGTGTGAGGGCGCGCTCTCGGGCCACTGGCCCGAGCGCCCGAGTTTCCCGGCCGCCCCGGCGCCAAGCCAAAACCGGGAAGTGATGGCCAACGGCCAGCACCGCATGCGACGGAGCCCGACGCCCCTGTATGCCAAGCTGACCGTGTTCACTGACCAGAAAATACACCAGAACGCTTAAGGTAGTGCCATTGGGGTCTGACCCCTGTTGACGGACACTAAAGCGCGTCCGCCAACCTGACCGCCTGGTCGATCGCCCGCTGCGCATCGAGCTCGCTCGCCTGGTGTGCGCCGCCGATCAGGTAGCTGGGCATCCCGCGCGCCTGCAACTGATCATGAAGTTCGCGTTGCGCGTTCTGACCGGTGCACAGGATGATGGTATCCGCCTCGAAGCGTTTCGCTTCGCCATCCACGGTGTAATGCAGCCCGTCGTCTTCCACCGCATCGTAGTTGACGCCGCCGGTCATCGTGACACCGGCTTTGCGCAGCCTGGATTTCAGTATCCATCCCGTCGATTTGCCCAGGCTGCGGCCAAAGGAGCTGGGCTTTCGCTGAAACATGTGAATGTGGTGCGAAGGCCTTGCCGGTGCCTCGGGCGCCTGCAAACCGCCAGGCGTGGTGATGGCCGGATCCACTCCCCAGGCTTTGAGGAAAGCGGCGGTATCGAGCGACTCCTGCGGATCGGAAATCAGGAAATCGGCAACGTCGAAACCAATGCCGCCTGCCCCCAGTATGGCGACTTTCTCGCCCACTTGGACCCGGCCGGTCAGGACGTCTTGATAAGTGACGACTTTGGGGTGATCGACTCCCGCGAATTCCGGCTTTCTCGGGGTCACGCCGGTGGCGAGAATCACTGCGTCGTACTTCCCTTGGCTCAGGCGATCGGCGTCCATCGCGGCGGCAAGATGCACCGCCACTCCAGCATGCTGCAGGGAGATCTCGAAGTATCGCAAAAGCTCGTTGAACTCGCTCTTTCCGGGAATCTTCCTGGCCAGATTGAGCTGGCCGCCCAGCGCATCGGACGCCTCGAAAAGCGTGATGTCGTGCCCGCGCCTGGCGGCATGAATAGCGAAAGAGAGACCGGCCGGTCCGCCACCCACGACGGCGAAGCGCCGCGGCCGGTTCGTGCGGCCGCCGCCGAGCTCAAGCTCGCGCCCAGCGGCCGGATTGACCAGACAGGTCGCTGTACGCCCTGTAAAGATTCTGTCCAGGCAGGCTTGATTGCAGGCGATACAGGTGTTGATTTCATCCGTGCGCCCAAGACGGACCTTCTTGGCGAACTCGGGATCAGCCAGGAGCGGGCGGGCCATGGACACCAGGTCCGCCGCGCCCGACGCCAAGAGCGCCTCGGCGACCTCCGGCATGTTGATCCGGTTGGAGGCCATGACGGGAATCGAAACCGCGTTCTTTACATTGCGTACGGCGTCCGTCCACGCCGCTCGCGGTACGGAAGCGGCGATCGTGGGAACGGCGGACTCATGCCAGCCAATACCGGTATTGATGACATCGGCGCCGGCCTTTTCGACACGGCGCGCCAGCTCGGCCACTTCCGTCGCGGTCATGCCCTCCTCCACCAGGTCGATCGCCGATATCCGATAGATGATCATGAAACCAGGGCCGACGCGCGCCCTGATTGCCTTGACGATCTCAAGAGGAAAGCGGACGCGCCCGTCGAAGTCTCCCCCGAACTCGTCTTCCCGCTTGTTGGTGAGCGCCGCGGTGAACTCGTTGATGAGATACCCTTCGGAACCCATGATCTCCACCCCGTCGTAGCCGGCTTGCTGCGCCAGCGCCGCCGTGTGAGCGAAGCCGGCTATCGTGCTCCAGACTTCATGGGTGGCAAGCGGCCTGGGCGCATAGGCGTTGATTCTCGCCTTGTCCGCCGACGGCGAGACGCATTCGGGAACTTTCGCATAGCGGCCCGCGTGCAGGATCTGCAGGACAATGCGCCCGCCGGCCCGGTGTACTGCCGAAGCAATGGGCAAGTGCTCGTGTAGCTGCGCCTCGCTATTCAAGACGGGCGCGCCCTCTTCCATCACGCCTTCCGGCGCCGGCGCGCAGCCGCCCGTCAGTATCAGGCCGATTTCGCCGGCAGCCCGCGCGGCGTAAAAAGCCGCCAGGCGCTGCTGTGGGCGGTCCAGCGTCTCCAGCCGGGTATGCATCGCGCCCATCACCATGCGATTGGGAAGCGTCAGTGCGCCTACTTGCAGGGGGCTGAGCAGATGAGGAAATTCTTTGTGCACCGGCATCATAATTCCACCTCGCCCAAGTCGTGCTGCAAACGATTCAGGAAGTGCACGAAGGTCACGGAATCGTCGAAACGAAAATTCTTCATCGCCTGGGCATAGAACTCGTAGATATGGGGTTGTGCATCATCCCAGAATTGTTTGCCGGCCGGCAGCAGGATCACGACGCGCGCGCGCTTGTCGGTTTCGTGCGGTACGCGCCGCACGTAAGCGTCGCGCTCCAGCCGCTTCAGGACGCCATCCAGGCTCTGGCGGCTGACGAGCAGATAGTCAGCCAGTTGCCCGAACGTCATCCCCTGGTCGGCCTGGGGCCGGGCCAGGGCGCCCAGCACCGCCCATTGCACGGTCGTGATGCCCAGTTCTTTGATGGCTTGCCGCTGTAGCGAGTTGCCCAGCTGAAACAGACGGAAGAAGAGCCGGTTATGGACCTCGGAAACTTGTTTCTGCTTCAATGCTTGTTGACTCCTTGCAGCAATGGAATGTGATCAGAAGGCGGTGTCGTCGGGATACCGCGGGGACCGCTTTTGCAGGAAAGCGTCCATGCCTTCCTTGCCTTCCGGACTGGCCATGCCGATGAACTCCATTGCCAGCGAGGCATCGAAGATCGGCCCCGCTTGGCGCAGCCAATTGTTCAGCGCGTACTTGGTCCAGCGCGTCGCCCCCGGTGCGCCTTCGGCCAGGCGAGAGGCGATTTCCACCGACCGCTGCTCGACCTCGGCGTCGTCCAGCGCAAGCGAGATCAGGTTCATGCGTTCGGCTTCTTCGCCGGTGAAGCTTTCCGCGGTGAGCAGATAGTACTTGGCTTTGGCCATGCCGCACAGCAACGGCCAGATGATGGTGGCATGGTCGCCGGCCGCCACGCCGATTTTAAGATGCCCGTCAGAGAAACGGGCGTCCTTCGACGCGATCGAGACATCGGCGAGGATGACGCAGGCGAGCCCGGCGCCTACCGCCCAGCCGCGTGCCGCAGTGACGATGGGCTTGGAGCAGTTGATCATGCCGTAAACGATGTCGCGGGCTTCTTTCATCGTCTGCATGCGGATGTCGTAGTCGTCGGATCCCTTGCGTTCATGGTTCAAGTCCCCGCCGGCGGAGAACGTACGCCCTTCCCCGGTCAACAGAATGCACGATACCGAGGGGTCGGCGTCGACGTCCTTCCAGATCTCCGAAATCTCCCGATGCATATCCGCGTCCATTGCGCCCATCTTCAAAGGCGACGCCAGGGTGATGCGCAAGACTTTTTGATGAGGACGGTCGAATTTCAAGCGTGTATAGCGTGCGTAACGATTTTCCATGTTGTTTCCTTTGTTTCAGCCGCGGCCGAATGCCGGGCTGCGTTTTTCAATGAATGCCGCCATCCCCTCATGGGCATCGCGGGATTGAGCGCTGAGCGCAAACTGGTCCGCTTCGATCGACAGGCCTTGGACGAGCCCTGCTTCCAGGCCGCGCCTCACGGCCCGAAGAGCGTGGGCTGCCGCGGTCGGGCTGTAGGATGTCACGGCGCTGATATAGGCCAGCCCCGCCTCGATGGCGGATTGCTGTTCAAAGATCTGATTGACGAGTCCCATTGCATGGGCCTCTTCGGCGTTTACGCTGCGGCCTGAAAGGATGAGTTCGAGCGCCCTTGCCTCACCGACGATACGCGGAAGCCTTTGTGTTCCACCGTAGCCCGGAATGAGTCCGAGCTTGGCTTCCGGCAGGCCCAGCTTGGCCTTGCTGTTAGCGATACGGAATGTGCAGGCGAGTGCGAGCTCCAGTCCGCCACCGAAAGCATAGCCCTGGATCGCCGCAACGGAAGGGACATCCAGTTGATGGATACGCTCGAACAACCATTGTGTTGTTTCGACGTTGTGCCGGTGCTCCGCAGGCGTTCTTTCCTTGAGCTCAACGATATCCGCGCCTGCGCAGAATGCCTTGTCGCCGGCTCCTGTAAAGACCAAACCCCTGTATTGGATGGCTTGCAGGCTGTCCAGCGCGGACGCCAGGTCAAGCAGGAGTTGATGATTGAGCGCATTCATCGCTTCTTTACGATCCAGTTCTATGACGGCAATGCCGTCTCGAACACTCATGTTTATCGCCATTTTCAGGTCCTTCGTTTATCTATTTATATCAATATGTTGATTGACGTAGGGAAAATTGTACAGCTTTTTTTATTGCTTTCCGGATATTCGTCTTATAGAATAAATGAACATCATTCATCATTATGAATAAAAGCGTAACTTGCCAAGCCACCTCAGGAGACAAAAAATGATCTTTTCCCGCCTACTCAGGAATCTTGCGATCGGCTGCGTCTTATCGACTCCGGTACACGCCGCCACAGCGCAGGCCTATCCAACCAAACCCATACGCATCGTGGTTCCCTTCGCGCCCGGCGGTTCCACCGATCAGGTCGCGCGGCTGCTGGCCAATCATGTTTCCGGCAATCTGGGCGTGCCGGTCATCGTTGAAAACCGGCCTGGCGCCAATGGCAACATCGGCGCCGAAGCCGTCGCCAATGCCAAGCCCGACGGCTATACCTTGCTGCACAGCACATCCGCCCTGGGCTACACCGCCGCCTTTGGCCAGAAAGTGTCTTACGACTTGCATAAAGATCTGGCACCGGTTTCGCTGCTGGTCGACCAGCCTCTGCTCATCATGGCCAGCAACCAACTTGGGGTGAAAAGCCTGGCTGAACTGGGTGAATACGAACGCAAGCACTCGGGCAGCCTCAATTATGGTTCCTCGGGAACGGGCAATCTGACACACCTGGGCATGTACGTGATCCTCAAGGCCGCCGGTATCGAGGCCACCCATGTTCCCTATAAAGGCGGTGCCGGCGCGTTTCCCGATTTCATTGCCGGACGCATCGATTTGCTGGCGGACCCCATCAATTCCGCTCGGGCCTACGTGGATGCCGGACAAGTAAGGGCTCTTGCGGTAACCAGCGAGAAGAGGTCGCCACTGCTGCCCGACGTTCCTACCGCCAGCGAAGTCATACTGCCCGGCTTTCAAATGGGCGCATGGCAGGCCCTCATGGTGCCGGCCGGCACGCCCGAGGCGGTCATCCAAAGACTCAATGCCGCCTACAAGGATGCGCTGAGCAACTCGGAAGTCAAGGCACGCCTGGCTTCGCAAGGCGCCGAAGCCATCGGATCCGGTCCGGCGGAGTTCGCGGCATTTCTCGACGGGCACATCGGGCAGTGGAAGCAAGTCGTCGAGTCCTCGGGCATCAGCCTGGATTGATGCGCTTAAGGCAAGTCGATCTTCTTTTTATATCAACATGATTATGTAGCAACCGCCGATGCCCGTGTCACAACGGAAGCAAGGCTTCATTTTTTAGGCAGGAAACTGGGTTTCATGAAAGTACACAGCAAGACAGGAGGTCGCTGATATGTCCGGCGCTCTTTCACACATCCGCGTTCTCGATTTGACGCGCGTACTGGCCGGTCCGTGGTGCACGCAAATGCTGGCCGACCTTGGCGCGGACGTCATCAAGGTGGAAAGGCCGGTGTCAGGAGATGATACCCGGCACTGGGGGCCGCCCTGGATACCGGACGCCGATGGCGGAAACACCGAAGATTCGGCCTACTTCAGCTCCACCAATCGCAATAAGCGATCCATTGCCGTTGATCTTGCCAGCCCGCAAGGACAGGCGCTCGTCCGCGAGCTGGCTCGCGAGTGCGACGTACTGGTCGAGAACTACAAGGTCGGAGACCTCGCCCGCTACGGCCTGTCCTACGCCGACCTGAAATCGCTCAACCCCGGTCTCATCTATTGCTCGATCACCGGTTACGGGCAGGACGGTCCGTATGCGAAACGTCCTGGCTACGATTTCATCTTTCAGGGCGAAGGCGGCCTGATGAGCATCAACGGGGAGCGCGACGACAAAGCGGGCGGCGGCCCAATGAAGTCGGCCATCGCCGTGGGTGACGTGCTGACCGGCCTGAATGCCACGATCGGCATCCTGGCCGCGATCGAAAGCCGGCATCTTACCGGCGCCGGGCAGCACATCGACGTCGCGTTGCTGGATACTGTCGTCAACTTCGGCTCGAATCAGATCGCAAGCTATTTCGCGAGCGGCAAGATTCCCCGCCGCTGGGGCAACGAGCATCCGAATCTCACGCCGTACCAGACCTTCGAGACAGCGGACGGCCACATCATCATCGCCTGCGGGAACGATGGACAGTATCGAAAACTATGCGCCCTGATCGGTTGCGCCGAGCTCGCCACCGATCCACGTTTCATGACCATGTCGCAGCGAAACATAAACCGGGACGCGCTGACCAGCGCACTGGGCGCCATCCTCCGAAGCCGGCCATCGGCGCACTGGCTGAGCCTGCTGGCCGAGTCCGAAGTACCCAGTGGTTCGATCAACAATTACGAGCAGGTCTTCCAGCATCCTCAAGTCGCGCACCGCAAGATGCGCGTCGATATGCCGCATCCGAACGGCGGCACGATCGGCATGGTCGCGAATCCCATCCGCTTGTCCGCGACCCCTGTCGAGTACCGCCATCCACCGCCGCTACGTGGGCAGCATACGGCAGAGGTGCTTGCGTCCGTGCTGGGCAAGACGTCGGCAGCCATCGCCGAACTTCAATCCGACAACATCATTGAAACCGGAGCTCAGCCATGCAAGACGGCCAATACGCATTGAACGACGATCAACGGCAGATCCAGGACCTGATCCGGCGCGTGGCGCGCGAACGGGTTGCTCCGAGGGCCGACGGGATCGACCGGTCCGGCGAGTATCCCCACGACATGTTCGCGCTGCTGAAGGAATTAGGACTCTTCACCCTGCCCTTTCCCGAACAGTACGGCGGCACGGGCAGCATGCTTTCCGCCTGCCTGGCGATCGAGGAGTTCGGCCGGGTCTGCTACAACACCGCCTACCTGCTCCTGGTGCAATGGCTGCCGTTCGGCGCGATTCTCGCCAGCGGAACGGAAGAGCAGAAGGCACGCCTCCTTCCGGGCTTGGCGGCAGGAGACCTGCGGGGCGCCTTCTCCACGACAGAGGCGCAGAGCGGCTCGGACGTGAACGGCATCAAGACTCGCGCTGAACCATGCACGGGTGGCTTCGTGCTGAACGGCGCCAAGATCTGGTGCACCAATGCCGATATCGCCGACTTCATCCTGGTCGCGGCAAGGCTGCGCATCGACGACAGCGACGGCATCCATCTGTTCATCGTGGATCGGCATGCCAAGGGCCTGGAAGTCGGGCGCAAAGAAGAAAAAATGGGAGCGCGCGGCGTACCTTCCTGCCCTTTGTTCATAGACGATGTATTCGTTCCTGAGGACAGCAAACTCGAAGGCGGCTTCCGGTCCGTCATGGAAGCCTTCAATGCCAGCCGACCACTCATCGGTGCGCGCGGCATCGGCCTGGCTCAGGGCGCCATCGACCATGCGATTGACTTCGTCAAGAACCGTTCGGCGTTCGGACAGCAAGTCAGCGACTTCCAGGGCGTGCGCTGGATGCTTGCCGACATGGCCATGCAAACCGAAGCCGCGCGGCATCTCGTCTACCGCGCCGCCTCACTGGTCGACTCGGGCGCGCCAGCGGCTGAACTCGCCCCGATTGCCGCCATGGCGAAATGCTTTGCCAGCGACACGGCAATGAAGGTCGCCACGGATGCCGTCCAGCTTTTCGGGGCGGCTGGAATCTCGGCGGAATATCCCATCAACCGTTATTTCCGCGATGCCAAAGTGCTTCAGATCATCGAAGGCACCAACCAGATACAGCGCAACATCATCGGCAACAGTCTATTGGGCCGTCCGGCCCGCAAATGAAACCAACCAAGGAAAACGACCATGAACAACGAGGAAATCGAGACCGTCGGTCTCGGCATGTATTACGAAGACCTGCCTGTCGGGCGCCGGTTCAAGACCCTGGGGCGAACGATCCAGGACGCCGACGTATGCGCCTTCATCAACTGCATCCACATGACTGAAGTCCTCTTCACCGATATGGAGTTCGTCAAGAACGAGTCCGACATCAAGGGCCGTTTCGCGCCCGGCTCGTTCGTCTATGGCATTGCCGAAGGCCTGCTGACTCAGTCCACGATGCAGAAGACAGGCTATGCCTTTCTGAATATGGAACTGGATATCAAGAATCCGGCTTTCGTCGGCGATACCGTCCATGTGGAGTGCGAAGTCATCGAAGCCAGGCTTTCCAGCAGCAGGCCCGGTCGCGGCCTGGTCAGGACGCGCAACAAGGTGGTCAAGCAGGACGGCACCGTCGTGCTGGTCTATACCCCGTTGCGCATGATCAAGTGCCGCAAACAATGATCCGAACCCGGCAGGAGCAAGCAATGAAGAATTTGAAGGACAAGGTAGTCGTCATCACCGGCGGCAGCGGCGGAATCGGCGCCGCGCTGTGCAAACGCTTCGCCGAGGAAGGCGCAAAAGTGGCAATCATCGACCTGAACGAAGCCGGCGCCCGAAGCGTTCAGGAAGAAATCACCGGCGCGGGCGGGACCGCCTCGGCGCATGCCGTCGACATCAGCGACTATGAGCTCGTAGTCGGTGCCATCTCTGACATCGAGCAGCGGCACGGCCCTGTCGATGTCCTGGTGAACAATGCCGGCTGGGACCATGCCGCCCGTTTTCTGGACACCGATCCGCCGCTTTGGGACAAGCTCATCAGCATCAATCTGAAGGGACCGATCAATCTGCATCATGCAGTACTCAAAGGTATGGCCGAACGGGGCCGTGGGCGCATCGTGAATGTAGCCTCGGACGCCGGTCGGGTCGGCTCTTCGGGCGAGTCCGTGTACTCGGCCTGCAAGGGGGGCATCATCGCTTTCACCAAGACGATTGCGCGCGAATTTGCCCGCAAGCAGATCAATGTCAACGTAGTTTGCCCCGGCCCGACGGACACCGCCCTGTTCCGCGATTTCGCCGGTGAGGGGGAAAGCGGTGAAAAGCTCCGAAAGGCCCTGGAGCGCGCAATACCCTTCGGCCGCCTGGGACAGCCCGGCGATGTCGTGGGCGCCATCTGTTTCCTTGCCTCCGATGATGCAGCGTTCATCACGGGCCAGGTTCTGTCGGTTTCCGGCGGATTGACGATGGCTGGCTGATGCCGGAGAGGCCTGCACGCCTCTCTGGCCTGATTAATGTATGGAGACCAACATAATGACCCCAATCATGCGCAACCCTCATTTCAACCTGAACGGCGTATCTGCCTCAAGCAAGAATCGCCGCGTTCTCCTGAAGCTGGCGGGCGCAAGCCTCGTCGCGGCGGCAGGCATGTCGCTGTTTTCCGTATCGGCGCCGGCAATCGCCCAGGATGCCTCTCCGTCCAAGCCGATCAAGATCGTACTGGGCTTTTCCGCGGGCGGAGGCACGGACGCCATCGCCAGGGCGATCGCCCGGCATATGGCGGATACGCTGAACGCGAATGTCGTCATCGACAACAAGCCGGGCGCCAATGGCAATATCGCCGCGGAGTCGGTGGCGCGAGCGCCCGCCGATGGCTACACGCTGCTGTACAACACCTCGTCCATCGCATCGAGCCCCGCGCTGTACGGCAAGCGCCTGACCTACAATGTCAGCACCGATTTCGTTCCCGTAGCACGTACGGCGAGCCTGCCCATCGTGCTGATCGTCCCGGCCAAGTCGCGCTTCGCGACGGTGGAGGAGTTTGTGGCCTACGCAAAGAAGAACCCCGGTGAACTCAACTATGCGTCGGCTGGAAACGGGAATGTCACCCACCTTGCCGCCCTGTCGTTCGAGGATGCGGTCGGCATCAAAGGCACGCATATTCCTTACAAAGGCGAAGCGCCCGCGATCGTGGACCTGATGGCCGGGCAAGTGGACTACTACTTTGCCACATCGGCGGGCGCCATACCCGCCGTCCAATCGGGCCGTGCGAAAGCGCTTGCCGTGGCCACCATACAGCCGCTACAGACCCTGCCGGGCGTGCCCACTCTACACGAGACGGTTGCCAAGGACCTCGACCTGGCCGCTTGGTCAGGCCTGATGGCGCCGGCGGGCACACCCACGGACATCGTCGCCAAGCTGAACGCCGCCGTGAACAAGGCGCTGTCGGCCAAAGAAGTGCGGGAATTCTTTGCAGGCCAGAGCGCGCAGGCAACGCCATCCTCGGCTGAAGAGTACGGCGTCTTCCTGAAGAAGGAAATCGACGCGCTCTCCAAGGTCATCAAGGACGCCAATCTGTCGCTAGACTGAGTCCCAGACCGCCAGGGCGTGGCAGTCGTGGTATTTCATGCGGGAAATGCCACGACCGTCCTGCCCGTAGTCCGCCCTTCCAGCATGCGCTCCAAGTGCCCCGGCAGCTCTTCCAGAGAGATGGAACGGACGTCCGCGAGCATGCGCGCGGGATTCAAATCGCTTGCAAGCCTATCCCACAGCTCGACTTCGCGATCCATGTAGTAGGTCACATTCACGCCGATGAGCTTTACGCCGCGCAGAATGAACGGCAATACGCTCATGTTGACCTCGTTGCCTTTTACATTGCCGAAGCTCGCGACGCAGCCCCTAGGTTTCAAGGAGCGCAGCAGGAAACTCAGGTCCTGCCCTCCCAAGGCATCCAGCGCTGCCGCCCAACGGGCCTTCTCCAGGGGTTTGCCGCTGTCCGCCATGGATGCATCCAGGATTTCGTCAGCGCCCAAGGCTTCAAGGTATGAGTTTGCGCCGGATTTCGAGCTGGCCGCAGTCACTTGATACCCCAGGCTAGCCAGCATTTCGATCCCCATGCCGGACACCGCACCTGTTGCGCCATTGACGAACACTCTACCCAGCTCCGGACGCAGCCCCGCTTCATGCAGCAGGACCACCGCAAGCGCTGCGGTATAGCCGGCGATGCCCAGGCCTGCGGCGTCGCGCAGGCTCATGGCTGACGGTATTTTGACGACCCAGTCCGCCGGAACCCGGATGAGCTCAGCGAAGCCGCCATCATGCTCCGTGCCGAATCCCCGGCCGCACACCACGACTTTGTCGCCCTCCTTGAAGCGAGGGTCGGTCGACGCGGCCACCCAGCCGGATGCGTCGCTCCCGCCGATACGGGGAAAGTGGCGAATGACGTTTCCATGAGGCGTCGTCGCCAAGGCGTCCTTGTAGTTGACGCCGGCGAACGCGCTGCGGATCAGCACATTGCCCGGCGACAGGTCGTCCAGCACGACGCGTGTCAAACCGGAGCTGATTTCGCCGTTCCTGCGGATCTGGAACGCCTTGAATTCTTCATGGTCCATATTTGCTCAAGCCTTTGATTAAGGTATCATTCATGATTATGAACGGCGGATATCATCCGCGGTTCGCGTTTTCATCTCATTGTCGTCTTCATGGCTTCCAGTCCCCCCAAAAGCAAATCCTCGCCAAATGAGCCTCGTTCGCTGCTGCGTATTCTTGGCATTTTCGAAGCCATCGCACGGACCCGCGAAGGCGTGACGCTGGCCGAGCTCAGCGCTGCGCTCGATGCTCCGAAAAGCAGCTTGTTGCTTATATTGAGACCACTGGTTGCGCACAAGTATCTTGCTCATTCTTCGGGGCGCTACGAGCTGGGCCCGTCCATATTCCAACTGTCGGCGGAAGTTCTGGCCAGTGCGGGCACCACGCAGATCATGCGGCCGTACATGGAAGAGCTGGCCGAGCGCAGCAACGAAAGCGTCTACCTGTCGGTCATCGACAAGGAGGCCAAGCTCGTCACCTATGTCGACGGCATAGAAAGCAGGCAGCCCATCCGCTATTCGGCGCCCATCGGTACGACGCGCCCCTTGTACGGGTCCGCCGCCGGCAAGGCGCTGCTTGCTTTCCAGGAACCAACGTGGTGCCAGAATTATCTGAAGAACGTGAAGCTGAAACCGCTGGCGGCGAAATTCCCGATCACGAAATCCGAGCTTCAGAAAGAACTCGATGAAATACGGATTTCCCGAATTGCGCTCAATCTGGGCAGCTTGGTCTCCGGGGCATCCGGCATTGCGGCGCCCATCGTCAAGGCCGATGGCACGGCAACGCACGCATTGCTGGTCGTCGCACCCAGCGAACGGCTCAAAGAGGCCATACCGCAGCTTCGGACCATCATCGCGGAAGTCGCCGCCAGCGCTTCCCAGACGCTTGCCCACATGCCGGGTAATTGACCCCGCGCCCGACCCAGGTCGGGGCCTGTTAACGCCGAAGGCGGGGTCAGACCCCGTATGGGGTCTGACCCCAAAAAAGAACCGGCAGCGTAGCCAAGGGTCAGACCTCGTATGGGGTCTGACCCCAAAGAAAAGAACCGGCAGCGTAGCCAGGGGTCAGACCCCGTACGGGGTCTGACCCCACGCCTGGAGCTCGCTTGGGGACAGCCAGCCGCAGAGCGCCTCGGCCACGCTCTCGGCGCCGGCAGCCTTCGGCGGCGAGGGACGATCGGGCACTGTGCGCGAAAAGCGCGGAGCCGGTGCGGGCTGCATCACGCCATCGACATCGATCAGTACCTCGCGTTCCCGGATATGCGCATGAAGGGCGGCCTCGTCGAGCGACAGTACAGGCGCCACGCATACGTCCTCTTGGCTAAGCAAATCGCACCACTCTTGCTGGGTACGGGTCTTGAACCGAGCAGACAGGACGGCCTTCGCACGCGGCCATCCGCTGGGATCGTTCTGAAGACCGATCTCCTCGTGATCCACACCGATCAATTCGAGCAGTCTGTCATGGAATTTCTTTTCGATTGCCGCCACGGATATCCATTTTCCATCTGCGCATTCATAGACTTCGTAGAAGTAAGCGCCGGAATCGAGCAAATTATTCCCGCGGGAGCCGCTCCAGAGTCCTGCGGCATGCAGGCCGAACAGCGAAGTTGCAAGCGATGCGGCGCCATCTACGATGGCCGCATCGACAACCTGGCCTATGCCTGATCGGCGTGCTTCGATTATGCCGGCCAATACGCCCAGTGCGAGATACAGCGCGCCTCCGCCAAAGTCCCCGACAAGATTGAGAGGTGGCGTCGGAGGCGCGCCGGCACGTCCCGTGGCGTCCAGTACGCCGGTCAGGCCGATATAGTTCAGATCGTGCCCCGCTACCTGGGAGAGCGGACCGTTCTGGCCCCAACCCGTCATACGCCCGTAGACGAGGCGCGGATTTCGGGCAAAGCAGGCCTCAGGACCCAGGCCCAGGCGTTCAGTCACGCCCGGCCGGAAACCTTCGATCAGCGCATCGGCTTCCTGTATCAACCGCAGGACGAAATCCTTGCCCTCCGTGCTTTTAAGGTCGATGGCGATGGTTTTCCGGTTGCGCAGCAATACGTTGTATTTGAGAGGCCGCTCGATTCCAAGCGCGGCGGGCACCGTTCTTTCGATGCGCAGGACCGTGGCGCCGAGATCGGCCAACAGCATGGCGGCCATGGGACTGGGGCCTATCCCTGCCAGTTCGACGATTTTTACTCCTTCAAGCGGTCCCAAGACGGCATCCTCCAAGCATGATGGTTAGTCCTTTATTGAGCGGGTCGGATATGAGACTGGGCGGGGAGTGCCGTGGCGGTAGTCCCGTGTTCCGGCGCACGAACCAGATACAACCCGCGTCCGCTGGCGATCAGTCTTCCCTTCATATCGTGCACCCGCGCCTCGGCGGTTCCGAAACGTTTGCCCAGGTTGATGACTTTGCCTTCCGCCACCAAGTCTCCCGGTGTTGCCATGCGGTGATAATCGATGCGCAGATCCATCGTAGGGACCGCATGGCCAACGCTTAGGGCGATTGCGTAGTCGGCGGCGCAATCCACCATAGCGGCCAGGATGCCGCCATGAGTGGATTGAAGTTCGGGGCTGGATATCAATTCTTCCCGCCATTTGATGGATAGAACGACCCTGCCCTCTTCCGCGTCGGTGCACGACATGCCCAACCAGCGATTGAATGGGCTGCGCTGTACGAATCGATCGGCCATTTCTCTGAAATCAGTATGCATGAAAGTTCATATGTTTTACCATGATGTTCATGATATTGAACGATGTTCATAACGTCAATTGGGTGAAAAACCATCAGGAGTCCACGGTGCCGGGAACGCCAATTGCTTCCCCGCCTCTGCCTGGAAAATGCCGGGCCAACCGACTTATTGGGGAGCGATCATGGCTGAAACACCGAACGATTCTTTTGAAACCGAGGGCACCACGCGGGCGGACAGGGGTTCTTCCTACAGCGAGCGCGGTCGGCGAGGAAAAGGTGATGCGGCGGTCTGGCTGAATGAGCTGGACGCAATTCTGGACGATGAGAGCCAGACAGATATCGCCGCGCTGAGACAGCGGCTGCGGGAACAACTCAACGTGGCCAGGGGCGCCCTTGGCGACGCGGTCGATACCGCGGCCGATGCGGCTAGCGGTTACATGCGCCGTGCGGTGGATTGCGCGGACGTCTACGTAGAGACGCGGCCATGGCACGCCATCACGTGCGCAGCCGGGGTTGGATTCCTGCTGGGGATGCTCTGCCACCGCAAGTAGATTTCGGCATGAATATTGCTGTGACGGGCAGCGGCCGAACCCGGCCGGACATACTGCAAGCAATGGAGTCCTCTCATGGCTACCCGTCCCCCTAAGAATCCACGCCAGGGCCCCGTGCCCACCGCTTTTATCAACACCGACAGTGGGCCCGCGTCTGGGCCCACTGGCAATTCCGAACCCGAGCAGTTCGCCGGAGGCAGAAATGCAACCGCCGCCGCTCGGCCTTACAATCGGACCAAAGAGACCGAATACGGCCTGGAGCATGCGCGCCACCCTGTTGCCGGGGAAAGCGTCGAGCCTCCGTCTTCCCTGGTCACTGCCAGCACCCTTTCCGAAAGCAACGCATCCGCCAAGACCGAAGGACCCGCGGTCGAGGGGCTCAATGCCGCAAGTGGAGAGCTGTCGCGCGTGCGGGCGGACAGCAGCGGGCAGATGTTGACCACCAACCAGGGCGTCAGGGTACCCAACAACCAGGATTCGCTCAAAGCCGGCCTGCGCGGCCCTGCACTGCTGAAGGACTTCATCCTTCGCGAAAAGCTTACGCATTTCGACCATGAACGCATCCCCGAGCGAGTCGTGCATGCGCGAGGCTCGGGCGCGCATGGCTACTTTGAATGCTACAAGGCCTTGACCGATCTGACTGCCGCCGCGCCCTTCCAGGAAACCGGCAAAATCACCCCCGTCTTCGTACGGTTCTCCACCGTGGCCGGCGAGCGCGGGTCCAAGGACACCGCCCGGGACGTAAGAGGCTTTGCGGTGAAGTTCTATACCGACGAGGGCATCTGGGACTTGGTCGGCAACAACATGCCGGTCTTCTTCATTCAGGACGCGATGAAGTTCCCCGATCTCGTGCATGCGGTCAAGCCCGAGCCCCACCATGCCATGCCTCAAGCCGCGTCCGCGCACGATACCTTCTGGGATTTCGTTTCCTTGATGCCGGAATCGACACACATGCTGATGTGGCAGATGTCCGACCGGGCGATTCCGCGAAGCTACCGCATGATGCAGGGCTTCGGCGTGCACACTTTCCGCTTTGTAAACAATGCCGGCTCGTCGGTATTGGTCAAGTTTCACTGGAGCCCCATGCTGGGCACCCATTCGCTGGTCTGGGACGAAGCGGTGAAGATATCCGGCGCGGATCCCGATTTCCACCGCAGGGATCTGTGGGAGGCCATCAACTCGGGCAATTATCCCGAGTGGGAGCTGGGCGTGCAGATCTTCACCGAGGAGCAGGCCGACGCCTTCAGTTTCGATGTGCTGGACTCGACCAAGATCGTGCCGGAGGAGCTTGTGCCTATCACTCCCATCGGGCGCATGGTCCTGAATCGCAATCCCGACAACTTCTTCGCCGAGACGGAGCAGGTCGCATTCTGTACGGCCCATGTCGTGCCCGGGATCGATTTCACCAACGATCCCTTGCTGGCCGGACGCATCCATTCCTACATCGATACGCAGATCACGCGCCTTGGCGGGCCGAATTTCCACGAACTGCCCATCAACACGCCGCTCGCTCCCGTCCATAACAACCAGCGCGACGGCATGCATCGGCAAGCCATTCATCGCGGCGGCGTCTCTTACGAACCCAATTCGCTCGCAGGCGGCTGCCCATTCCAGGCCGGCATGCAGGGCTTCGTGCCCTTCCCCGAGCCGGTGAAGGGAGACGAACTTCGGGGCAAGCCAGAAAAGTTCGGCGAACACTACAATCAGGCGGCGCTCTTTTTCAATAGCCAGACAGAGCCGGAGCAGCGGCACATCATCTCGGCTTTTGCATTCGAACTGAGCAAGGTGACCGTACCCGCCGTGCGGGAACGCATCGTTTCCATGCTGCGCAATGTGTCAGAAGTGCTCGCCAGTGGCGTAGCCGGCGGCCTGGGCATGGCATTGCCCGAGCCCATGCCTCTGGCCATCGCGAATCCGCCGGCGCCCGAAGTGCAGACGTCTCCCGCCCTGTCCTTGATGGCGCGGCCCGGAGACGGTCGCATTGCCACGCGCAAGATCGCCGTGCTCGTTGCTGACGATATCGCCGGCGCCACGACGCAGGCAGTGGCCGACGCCCTGATTGCCGCGGGCGCCGTCGTGCGCCTGGTGGGCAGCCGGATCGGCCCATGCACCGCCGATGACGGGCTGGTGCTGGATGCCGACGCGACACTGGAAAACAGCCCCTCGCCTCTGTTCGACGGCATGGTGATACCCGATGGCGCCGTGGGCATGGAAGCATTGGCGGCGGATGGCCGCGCACTGGAATTCGTACGCGATCAGTTCCGGCACAGCAAGGCCATGCTTGCGCTGGGGGCCGGATCGTTGCTGCTCGATGCCGCCGGAATCCCGCACAATGCGCGCAACGTCGAAGGGCTGCTGGTGTCCGACATGGTCGATGCGTCCTCTGCCGACAGCTTTATCCAGGCCCTGGGCAAGCATCGTCATTTTGGCAGGGAAACGGATCCGCCCGCCGCCTGATCGCTCCCTCGGATGCGCGCGAGGCCGGCGCGCTACACTCGGGCTTATTTACGCGGCATCCGAGGGCAACAATGAAGAACGAAGAGCGCCAATCTTTGATAGACAAGATCCGGCAGGCAAGCGCATACCTGCCTGCTACGGAAGATCTCGATTGGCTCAACAGCGATGAAACGCGCGCCTTGCGTCTCCAGCTGGAATATCTCAAGGTCGAGCACGCCTTGCTCAAACACAAGATCACGCGCACAGTGGTGGTTTACGGCAGCGCGCGCATCATGTCGCCCGAAACCGCCCAGGCTTATCTCGTTCAGGCGCAGGAGCTGGTGGATGCCAATCCGCGCGACAAAGAGATGGCCGGCATGCTGGCCGATGCGCAACGCCAGGTGCGCTACTCGCACTACTACAACGAATCCAGACGATTCACACACTTGATGTCGGAGCTTTTCCAGAACAACGCCTGCTTCGAATGCGCGGTGGTCACGGGCGGCGGGCCGGGCATCATGGAGGCGGCCAATCGCGGCGCCTTCGAGGTCGGATCCCGGTCCATCGGCCTGAACATCACCCTCCCGCACGAACAGGAGCCGAATCCTTACATCACGCCCGAGCTCGCTTTTCATTTCCGTTATTTTGCACTGCGCAAAATGCATTTCCTTTTGCGCGCCCGCGCCCTGGTCGTTTTTCCTGGTGGCTATGGAACGCTCGATGAACTGTTCGAGGTCCTAACTCTGGTCCAGACACGCAAAATGGCGCCCATACCGATCCTGCTCTTCGGCAAGCAGTTCTGGGACCAGGCCTTGAATCTGGATTTTCTGGCGGAGCAAGGCATGATCGGACATGAAGACGTCGCTCTGGTCACGCATGTCGAGCAAGCGGAAGAGGCGGTGGAAATACTGGCGCAACACTTCAATGTGCAGACCGGGCCGCTGGAGGCCTGCTCCGTAGGGGCGGGCTGATGAAGTCTGAGGGGTCAGACCCATGACGCCCGGGGGTCAGACCCTGTAGGGTCTGACCTCAGAAACATGCAGCGGGTCACACCCCGAATGGGGTCTGACCCCAGGCCTTTCACCGGGTAAGCGCCCGAGACGAATTGAAAGGCCTCGTTTCCCAATGCGTTTATATGCAAGACCTTGCTGCGAGTGTGGGCTAAAAACTGTTATGGTTGATACGTATCAAGACTGCCCTTGATGTAATGCGTTTTAATTTCCATGTTGGGCAATGCAAGCATTACGTCATCATTGCCTCCCGCTTTTCCCCTTTTTCCTTTTGGAGATTTCTATGCTAGCTAAAATCACTTTCGCCGCCCTGCTTTCAGCCATGAGCCTGCCTGCATTGGCCGCGCAGTGTGACGTCACCGTCGATAGCAATGACGCCATGCAGTTCAGCACGAAGGAAATCGTCGTTGACAAGTCATGCAAGGAATTCACCGTCAATCTCAAGCACTCCGGCCAACTGCCCAAGGCGGCAATGGGCCACAATATCGTGATCACCAAGGAAGTAGACAAGCAAGGCGTCGCCACTGACGGCATGACCGCCGGCCTTGACAAAGACTATGTCAAGGAAGGCGACGATCGCGTCATTGCTCATACCAAGGTCATCGGCGGTGGCGAGTCCACGTCCGTTACCTTCGACGCCAGCAAGCTTTCGGCTAGCGACAATTACGTATTCTTTTGCTCCTTCCCGGGTCACTGGGCCATCATGACCGGCACCGTGAAGCTGAGCGGCTAAACCGTTCCCGTCCTATCGGCGAAAGCCGGACCGTCTGTTCCAGGCCGGCCCGGCTTTTTTTTGCCCGCGTGCGGACCGCCGTCCAACGGCGATCCGCACGTTCTCCTTCTCCCGCTCTTCCCTTCCGCCCTTTTTGAGCGGCAGCCCGTATAATCGCGCCTGTCCCGTATGCGGGACCAATGCGCGGCAAGCGCCATCTGTTTCTCCCTCCGCCTTCCACTCCTATGAGTATTGCAGCGCTGATTTTTGTCTTGACCCTGGTGCTCGTCATCTGGCAGCCGCGCGGGTTGGGAATCGGCTGGAGCGCCTGCCTGGGCGCGGCGCTTAGTCTTCTATCCGGCGTAGTCGCGCCCAGCGACATCCCCGTAGTCTGGCAAATCGTCTGGAACGCCACCGCCGCCTTCATCGCCATCATCGTCATCAGCCTGCTTCTCGACGAGGCGGGATTCTTCGAATGGGCCGCTTTGCACGTCGCCCGCTGGGGCCGTGGCAGCGGGCGTCTGCTCTTTGTCTTGATCATACTGTTGGGCGCCGCGGTTTCAGCGCTGTTCGCCAACGACGGCGCGGCGCTCATCCTGACGCCCATCGTCATGGCCATGCTGTCGGCGCTTGGATTCACCCCCGCTGCAACCCTGGCGTTCGTCATGGCCGCCGGTTTCATTTCGGACACCGCCAGCCTGCCGCTGGTCGTCTCCAACTTGGTCAATATCGTGTCGGCGGATTTTTTCGGGGTCAGCTTTGCCCGCTATGCCTCGGTCATGGCGCCCGTCAATCTCGTTTCCATCGGTGCGACGCTCGCCGTACTGCTCATCTATTTCGGCCGCTTCATTCCTCGCACTTATGAAGGCCGGTTGGCGGAACCTCGCAGCGTGATCCGCGACCTTCCTACCTTCCGCGCCGGCTGGCTGGTGCTGGCGGGACTGCTGGGGGGGTTTTTCGGACTGAGCCACACCGGCATCCCCGTAAGCGCCATCGCGGCCCTGGGCGCGATCATCCTGCTGCTGGTGGCCGGACGCGGGCATCGCATCAGCACGCGCAAGGTCATGCGGGAAGCGCCCTGGCATATCGTCGTTTTTTCCCTGGGCATGTATCTCGTCGTCTACGGACTGCGAAATGCCGGACTCACTGCCTGGGTAACCGCTCTGCTCGACTACTTCGCGACCCACGGAATATGGAGCGCGGCGCTGGGCACAGGCGTGCTAGCCGCAGTGCTGTCGTCAGTCATGAACAACCTGCCCACCGTATTGATCGGCGCATTGTCGATCGATGCCAGCCAAGCCAGCGGTGTCGTAAAGGAAGCCATGATTTATGCGAACGTGATAGGCAGCGACCTGGGACCCAAGATCACCCCTATCGGCAGCCTGGCGACACTGCTCTGGCTGCATGTGCTGGCGCGCAAGGGTGTGATCATTTCTTGGGGATACTACTTCCGGGTAGGCATTGTGCTGACCCTTCCCGTGCTATTGCTGACCCTGGCCGCCCTGGCGCTCAGATTGAGTGCGTGAGCCGGGCTGTGAGATGGGGTCAGACCCCGTATGGGGTCTGACCCCGAGTGCGTGAATAGGGCCATGAGACATGGGGTCAGACCCCCTACGGGGTCCGACCCCTTAACCTTTCGGGATTTGGGGTCAGACCCCGCAGGGGGTCTGACCCCTCAACCGTTCTGGCTTGCCCCCAGGTCGGCCAGTATCGGGCATTCGGGCCGGCTATCCCCATGGCAGCAATTCACAAGATGCGCGAGCTGATCGCGTATGGACTGCAATTTGGCGATATCGCTGTCCAACTCGGCGATATGCTGCTGCGCCAATTGTTTGACGTCGGCGCTCTGGCGCGTCGTGTCTTCCCAAAGTCCGATCAGCGTCCGGATACGATCCAGAGAAAACCCCAATTCACGCGATCGTTTGATGAAGCGCAGCGTCTGCACGTCGTTCGCGCCGTACTTGCGATATCCGGCGTCGCTGCGCCGCGCAGGCTGTATGAGCCCTATGCTTTCGTAGTAGCGGATCATCTTGCGCGACACGGCGGACGCTTCCGATGCTTCTCCGATGTTCATGAGATCACTCCGGAATGAAGACGGGAACCCCTGTGCTCCCGGTTTGACATTACCATAGTTGTAAGGTTTATGATTTTATCAATTCAGCAAGGAGCATCTTATGATCGAATTCGAAGTACAGGACATGACCTGCAAGCATTGCGAAGCCACCATCACCAAAGCGATCAAGGAAGTCGCGGCGGATGCGGTCGTCGACATCGACCTGGCGACCCACACGGTCAAAGTGGGCGGCGTTGCGAATGCCGATCGCGTCGAAGCCGCCATTCGCGACGCCGGCTATAGCCCTGTGGAGCGCCCCTGACCAAACAGCAACTCCATTTCCCGCCTGACCTTGTAGGCGGGTGTGGCGGTATCCATGGCGACGTCGTCCCAGCATAGGCTCTGGCCCGCCTTCACGGGCCGTATCACCTTGACGTTGTGGGCGAGGCCCAGGGGCACGCCTCCGATTCCGGTTGATTTGCCTGCGGGCAACAGCTTGCCCCACACGGTGTAGCCGCCTTCGCCGTCGAGCATTTCGCCGGGCTTCAGATCACGCTTGGCGGTGGCCACGACGTCCGCGTGCCATGCCGTGGCAACGCCGGTGGCTTCGCCGCGCAGCGCAACCGACGCCACCGACATCCCGACTTCCAGCCCGATCAGATGCCAGCGCTTGTACAAAGTGAAATAGCGGCCGGTGGGATCGGTGTGCGCGTTGTATTCTTCGAAGCAATTCTTGATGTAGTCGGTTTCCGCCTCGACCGTCACCCACACGCCCATGCGGATGTCGTACGGGATGCGCCGTCCGTCCGGTTCCAGCGAGGATACGACCTCGACCATGCCCTTGCGTTCCAGCACCCCGCCCTCGTCCACGGGACGGGTCACATAAGGGATGTCTTCGATGCTCGCCGGTGGATACAAAAGTCCGTTGGAAGGCACGGCCAGACCCGTGGCATTGGCGACGGCAGAGCTCTCTATGGAAGGCTTGGAGCCATCCAGGAAGCTGTTGAACATCTTGGGATTCAGGCCGCCGCGAGCCGCTTGCTCGGGCGTCAGCCCGTAATATCCCCAAACCGTTTCAGGTGTCGACTGCGCATAATGCGGCAGCCATTTATGTCCGCGCCCCGCTGCCACCACTGGAAAACCGCAGGTCCGGGCCCAGTCGACGAGGTCGCAGATGAGCGCGGGCTGGTCGCCGAACGCCAGGGAATACACCACGCCGGCCTCCTCGGCCTTGCGGCCGAGCAACGGGCCGCAAAACGCATCGGCTTCGACGGTGACGTTCACGACGTGTTTTCCATGGTGAAATGCGGCAAGGCAATGCTCGACCGCGGCGATGGGGTTGCCGGTACATTCCACGATGACGTCGATCTCGCTCATGCCGACCAACGCTCGCCAGTCGTCCCCGACCCAGGTTGTGCCCCGGCGCAGCGCATCCTGCAGGGACGACGCTTCCAGACGTGCGCTGTCCCAGCCTACCCGGCCAAGGTTGGTCCGGGCGGCATCCGGCGAAAGGTCGGCAATGCCGACCAAGTGTACGCCGGGTGTGCGCGGAATCTGCGCCAGATACATGGCGCCGAATTTCCCCGCGCCGATCAGGCCGACACGTATAGGCCGGTTGTCGGCCGCGCGCTTTTGTAGTTTTGCATAAAGGCTCATCGAGCTGTCTCCGTCTTGTCGCGAAAGCAACAGAATATACACCTGTGCCCGTCATGACGCGCAAGCGGCTCCAGCCGGCGCCGCCTGTGTTTAAGCGTTGACGGGCCTTATGCCAGCAGGATCACCCCGGCGACGATGATGACGCATCCCGCGACACGTGGAACCGAGACTTTCTCCTTGAGGATGAAGAAACCCGCTACCGTGGCGATCATCAGTGAGGTTTCGCGCAGCGGCGCCACCAGGCTGACGTGTGCGCCCATCTGCAGCGCATAAAGCACCAATATGTACGCCATGGGCGACAAGGCGCCCACGGCGAAGGCATAACCCCATTTGCCGCGCATCTGGCGCACAAGCTCGCGGCGCCGGACCCAAGCCCTCGGCGCCAATAGTGCAGCGCCGCCCGTGGCCGAGAACCAGTCCAGCACGACGGGCGCCACCAGGAGCACTTTCACCGTATACGCATCGGTGACCGTGTATGCGGCGATGAACAGCCCGATGAAAAGCCCCCATTTCACCCCTGCCCACGCGTGGGGCGTCGTGAATCGGCGCAAGGAACCCCCGGAGGCGATCAGCAATATGCCGACGACGATACAGCCGATGCCCGCGAGGCCCAGAACCGTCGCAGGCTCTCCCAGCAGGACGAAGGCTGCCAGGCTGGACAGCAAGGGGCCCGTGCCCCGGGCGATGGGATACACCACCGACAGGTCGGCGGCCTGGTATCCCCATTGCAGGCACAGGCTGTATCCCAGGTGCAGCACACTGGACAGAAAAATGAACAGCACTGCGGGCCAGGTCCACGTCATGCCGTCCACCAGCAATATGTAGACGACCCAGGGCGCGTACAGCAGCGCCGACAGGCTGCGATAGCAAAAGACGAAGTGCCCGGCGGCGCCGGTGGCCTTCTTGGATATGATGTTCCACGTGGCATGCAGCCCGGCGGCGCAAATCACCAGCAAGAATGTTTCGAGGGTCATCGGTCTTTGCGCAGATACGCGGGCGGTGGAACGATTGGGCTACGGTCCGGTGCCGCCAAACGGCCGGCGGCGTCAACGGGTATTAGAGTATTTCTTCGATCACCGTTGCGGGACGGCAAAGTCGCGTGCCTTTTTCCGTGACCACGAAAGGACGATTCAGCAAGATGGGATGCTCGGCCATGGCGTCGAGCAGGCGGTCGTCGCCGACGGCGGGGTCGTCCAGACCCAGTTCGCGGTAGATGTCCTCTTTTTCGCGGACGGCTTCCCTGACCGTGAGTCCGGCATCCGCGATCAATTGCGCCAGCTCGGCGCGGGACAACGGCGTTTTCAGATATTCGATGATTTCAACTTGCAGTCCCCGATCCTGCAGGGTTTGCAAAGCGCTGCGGGAGGTACCGCAGCGGGGATTATGATAGATCCTGTTCATTGCCGTATCGCTGTCATATAGTTGTCACGAAAGCGCCATATTACTCCAAGGACGGGCCGGGGTCAGACCCCCATGCGGGGTCTTACCCCAGAAGCCGAAACTCGGGGTCAGACCCCGTACGGGGTCTGACCCCCCATGGTAAAGTAGATTCATTGTCCTTCTATTCGTCGAACACTGAAAAGGCTCCGCATGATAGATCTGTATTACTGGACTACCCCGAACGGGCATAAGATCACCATGTTTCTTGAGGAAACAGGCCTCGAGTACAAGATATTTCCCATCAATATCGGCAAGGGCGATCAGTTCCAGCCCGATTTCCTCAAGATTGCACCCAATAACCGCATCCCGGCCATCGTCGATCACGATCCGGCTGACGGCGGGCCCGCGATTTCCCTGTTCGAATCCGGCGCCATCCTGCTCTACCTGGCGGAGAAGACCGGCCAGTTCCTGCCCCAGGATCTGCGTGGGCGCCACGACGCCCTGCAGTGGCTGTTCTGGCAGATGGCCGGGCTCGGGCCCATGGCCGGGCAGAATCACCATTTCAATGCCTACGCCACCGAGAAAATTCCCTACGCCATCGATCGCTACGTGCGGGAAACCAGCAGGCTGTACGGCGTGCTCAACAAGCAGCTGTCCGACCGGGAATTCATCGCCGAGGAATACTCCATCGCCGATATGGCATGCTACCCATGGGTGGTCTCCCACGAGCGCCAGAGCCAGGACCTCAACGACTTCCCGCATCTCAAGCGCTGGTTTGAAACCATCGCGGCCCGCCCGGCGACGCGGCGAGCTTATGAGCTGGTGAAGGAAATCAACCCGGCACCCACCGCGCACGACGAAGCGGCCCGGAAGCTTTTGTTCGGACAGGACGCCAGCACAGTCAGATGAACGCCATGCTCCTTCCAATGCGCGCCGGACGCAGCGCCGTATTGCTTGCCCTCGCCGCCGTGCTGGCCGCCTGCGCCAGCGGCCCTACCGAGAACATCTCCTTGATCCCGGCTCAAACCGCCGAGCAAACCAGCAAGGACGGCCTTTTTACGCAACCCATCAAGTGGGAACGGGGCAAGCCCGGCTGCAAGGGCGAATGCCCCAAGCTCGAGCTGGATTCGATCATATTCCCGGGCGTTCCCCGCCTGACCGAACTTATCGATCACGCCCTGGCGACCATGACCGACATAGCCGGTAATTCCGCAGCGCCGTACTCGACCATAGCCGGCTACGAGGATTACTTCTGGAAAACCGCCGCAGCCCGCGACTCGACGCTGCTTTCGGCACGCACGCGCTACCGGAACAGGCACATCACGCTGGTTGAACTGAACAGCTGGATGTACAAGACCGGCGCCGCCCACGGCATGTCCGCCACCCAGTTCCTGAATTGGGACAACGACCATCAGAAGGTGCTAGGCATGAACGACGTGCTGCAAAACGGGGCTCGACCTGCTTTCGAAGCCGCCCTGCAGCGTGTTCACGCGCAGTGGCTGCAGAACCACCCGGACGCGCAGCGCGACCCCGAGGGATTCCGGCGCGTATGGCCATTCCAGCCCAGCGAAAATTTCGGCCTGAGCGACCAAGGCATTGTCGTCAAGTACGACTCATACCAAATCGCACCATACAGTTCCGGTCAGCCGGAATTGTTGATTCCCTACGATCAGCTGCAGGGCGTGCTCCGGCCGGAGTACATGCCGGGCTGAAGGGGTCAGACCCAATGGGTCTGACCCCTTCCAGCTTCCGCTCCTTCGAACCAGGGTCAGACCCCGTATGGGGTCTGACCCTCTGCCGTCACCTCGAATCGGGGTCAGACCCCGCATGGGGTCTGACCCCCCACCCTCATTCCTTCTCGAATCGTTTCAGGTCGAAATATTTGGACGTGGACGAGTCGGTTTGAGCGGCCGGCCTCAGGCTTTCGGGCGATGGCGCATCCAGGTCGACACCGGTGGAAGACGCCTGGGCCGCTGTGCCGGCGCTTGCCCGCTGGGCCTGACGTTCGGCAAGGATGCGCTTCGTGAGCGCTTCGAGCTTGTCCGCCAGCGCGTCGTGATTACGCAAGCGGGCCCAGAATACCGCGTCCTGTTTCTTCAGGTTGACCATGGTGGGATCCGCGCCGGCATCGAGCAGCGCCTGGACGACGGGCTGCTTGCCCGACAGCGCGGCCATCATGAGGGCCGTCGTGCCGTCCGGCCCCGGCGCGTTCACGATCGCCTTGTTGGCCAGCAGCATCTGCACGGTATCGAGATGCCCTTTGGAGGCGGCGTACTGCAACGGCGTCCATCCCAGGCGGTTGACTTGCGCGCCGCGCTGAATGAGTGCCTGGGCACGGGCGGTCTCGCCCACGACCGCCAGGTACATCAAGGGCGTTTCATCGTTGGCGTTCGCGATATTCAGGTTCGTCTTGCGGTTCTTGGCCAGAACCTCGTAGACGTCCCATGAACCGGTCCGGATGGCCTGCATGATCGCCGGCTGGCCCTCCGGGCTCACCGCATTGGGATCGGTGCCGCGAGCCAGCATGGTTTGAACTGAATCGGCCCGGTCGTTGGCGATGTCATTCCACCAGCTCTTGGGCACTGCCGCGTACGAGGCAGCACAAAGCAAGAGGCCGGCCAGCCCCAAGGCGATGCGTTTCATGTTCTCATTCCTTCGCTTTGCTGAAAAGCGTAAAAAAGTTGCGGGTGCTGTGCTCGGCGACCTGGCTGAGGGGCACGCCCTTCAGTTCTGCGATCTTCTCGGCCACATGCATGACAAGGGAGGGATCATTGGTCTTGCCTCGGTAAGGTACCGGGGCCAGATAAGGGGAATCCGTTTCGATCAGGAGCCGGTCCAGCGGCAGCTTGCGCGCGAGCTCATGGAGCTCCTCTGCTTTCTTGAAGGTGACGATGCCCGAAAGCGAAATCAGGAAATTCATTTCCATGGCTGCCTGGGCGACCTCCCAGGACTCGGTGAAGCAGTGCATGACGCCGCCGCACTGGTCCGCCCCTTCTTCCTTCATGATCCGCAGCGTGTCGGCGCTCGCGGCTCGCGTATGGATGATCAGCGGCAGGCCGGCTTCGCGGCTTGCGCGGATGTGAGTGCGAAAGCGTTCGCGCTGCCATTCAAGCGGCTCGGACATGCGGAAATAGTCGAGCCCGGTTTCACCGATGGCGACCACCTTGGGCGACCGAGCATGCGCTACCAGCTCTTCCACGCTGGGGTTGTGTGCGTCCTCGTAATCCGGATGCACGCCCACCGACGCAAAGAGATTCGGGTGCGGCGCCACGAGCTCCATCAGCCGGGGCCAATCGGGCATGTTCACGCTGACTACCAGCGCATGCGTCACCTGGTTCTGCGCCATGCGGTCGAGTATTTCCGGAAGCTTGTTGGCCAAGTCGGGAAAATCCAGATGGCAATGCGAATCTACAAACATGATCTCAAGGTTCTATTGTTCTGTGCGGACGCGGGCACCGGTGTCCGCAATCCAAAGCGTCAGTGTAGCGATTTTAGGCCGGCTGCGTTCAGCCCGCCGGCAGGCAAGCCAGCGCACTGCGCTGCAATGCGCTGTGGGTGAAGAGCTTGGCGTTGAGCGGATGATTGGCCACTGCGCGCTGCTGCGCCAGCCACTTCCCCATTTCCGAAAGCTGCGCCGCGGAAGCCTGGGCTGCAACCCGCTGCGTATGCCGCGCCAGTGCCGGAAAATAACGCACCGGCGTTCCCACGGACGCCAGCGACAGATCGACGAAGATGCGTTGCAAGGCATCTATCCAGATTTCCGGGGCGACCTTTTCGAGTTCGTCGGCCAAGGCGCCTATCTCCTGCCCGCGCCCGTCGGCCAGCCCCGAAATGAAGCCGGCAAGCCAGTCGGGGCACGGGCCGCTGCCGGATTGCGCAAGCTGGCGCGCCAACAGAGGGGCTCCGCCAGCCGCGGCGAGCCATTGATCGGCGTTCGCGATGCCTTCGGACTCCAGCCACTGCAAGCTCTGCTCGGCCCCGGGCACGGGCAGTGGCAAACGCCTGCAGCGTGAAACCAGGGTTGGCAAAAGCAGGTCGGGTGCGTCGGCGACCAACAGGAACACCGTATGCGCCGGCGGTTCTTCGAGGACTTTCAATAGCGCGTTGGCGGTGACCACGTTCATCGCCCTGGCCGGATACAGCAAGGCCACGCGCCATCCACCCCGATGAGTGGCAGTGTTGAACCAGTTGCCCAATGTGCGTAGCTGTTCGACCCGGATGTCGCGGGAAGGCGCTTTCTTTGGCCCTTCGGTGTCCTGCTCGGCAGTGGCCGCGCCTTCTTCCGCCGCAAGGGCATCGGGCCGTATGCGACGCAGGTCGGGATGGTTTCCACTGGACAGCCACTGGCAGGCGGCGCAGTGCATGCATGCCATTCCCCCCTGGGGGGATTCGCACAACAAACTGGCAGCGGCGGCGAGCGCGAACTGGCGCTTGCCGATGCCTGCAAGACCGTGGATCAGCCAGGCATGCGCAAACCGGTCGCGTTGCCCCAGCCATGTCTCGGCGATATCTTGTTGCCAGGGCAGGAAAGGCAGGAGATCGCTCATGGGCACAAGATGCGCCCGGCGGCGGATCCACAGCTGGCGCGAATGGTTGCAACACGATGGACCGCCCGATTCCGGGATTGCAGACCGCGCGGTTTAGGGTTCAGGGCTTTCATTGGCATCTCGCCATTATATTCTTGGTCTGTAAAATGGCGGGCACTGTATGGAAACGCCAGGTATGACAAGCGCAAATCCCCCCTCCTCGTCAAAACGCATCATCGGTCTGGCCGGGCTCGCCCGCTCTGGCAAGGATACCGTCGCCCGCATGCTGCTCGAGCATGACAGGGTTGCCGCCTATGCCCTGGCGGATCCGCTGAAGGAGGGGTGCCAAGTCTTGTTCGGCCTGTCCGACGACCAGGCCTGGGGCGACGATGGGAAGGAAAACACCATAGCGCTCTGGGGCCGTTCCCCACGCCAGCTCTTTCAGCGCGTGGGCACCGAGTGGATGCGGGGCCACGATCCCGATCACTGGCTGATGCGGGCCGAGCGGGAACTGAATGCCCCCGCGCGGGCGGGCGATGTCGACGGCTCGCGCCTGCAAGACCCGGACGCGGTATTCAGGCTTGGCGCCGAGGCCATATTCGGTCTGTCCTGCTGCCAGGCCTGGAACCTGGAAGCCGGCGATAGTGAAGATGCATTTTGGCGCATGACGCCGAACGAGATGTTCGAGCTGCTTCGCCGTTTTGCGCTGGACGACTATCCGGACTTCATGCAACGCCGGATGGAGCGTCCGGTGACGCCTCCCACCCGTCGCGCTCGAATTGCGCCGCATACGGATTTCCTCATCCTCAAGGACATCCGTTTCGAGAACGAAGCAAGCTACATCCGCCGGCGCGGCGGCCTGGTCTGGCATATACGGCGCAGCACGCAGCGCATCGACGACCATTCCTCCGAGCACGGCATCGCCATCGCACCGGGCGACATCGTGATCGACAACAATGGCACACTGGATCAATTGGCCGGCCGGGTCGACGAAGCCTGGCGCCGGATCGAGGGGTCAGACCCCAGGCGGGGTCTGACCCCAGAAACATGACGCTGGGGTCAGACCCCGTACGGGGTCTGACCCCAAAACATCGAGCCGTGGGGGTCAGACCCCGCATGGGGTCTGACCCCAGGCCTTATGGCCGCTTCAAGATGTATTTGGCGACGGCGCGGTTATGCGCGGCCAGGTTCGTTGAAAATTCGCTGGTGCCGTCGCCGCGGGACACGAAGTAGAAGAACTTGTGCCCTTCGGGGTGCAGGGTGGCCAGCAAGGCCGCCCGTCCGGGGCTTGCAATGGGCGTGGGCGGCAGGCCTGGACGGGTATAGGTGTTCCACGGTGTGTCGGTGGTCAAGTCCCGTTTACGGATGCGGCCCTGGTAGGCTTCGCCCATGCCGTAGATGACGGTGGGATCGGTCTGCAAGGGCATGCCGACGCGCAGGCGGTTGATGAAGACGCCGGCCACGCGTTGCCGGTCTTCGCTGTGCCCGGTTTCCTTCTCGACGATGGACGCCAGGATGAGCGCTTCGTAGGGCGACTTGAGCGGCAGCTCCGGATCGCGCTCTTCCCACATTTTGCCCAGCATGCTTTCTTGCGCCTCGTAGGCGCGGCGCAGGATGTCGAAGTCGCTGGAGCCCGGTACGAATACATAGGTGTCCGGGTGGAACAGTCCTTCGGGACTGCTCTGGCCGGATCTCAGCCGCTTGAGAAGATCCTCGTCTGAAATGTCCCCCAGCGTCTGCTTCACTTGCGGGTGTTCGCGCAGAGTCTGGCGGATACGTTGATAGGTCCATCCCTCGACCAGCGTCAGGCGCGTCTGGGTCATGTCGCCGCTTGCCATGCGTTCGAGCAGCGTGCGCGGCGTATCCCCTTTTACCGCCTCGTAAGCGCCCGCCTGCAGCAGCGTGTCGCTGCCGGTCAGCCGGGACAGCAGTACGAAGCCGTCTTCGTGGATGTCTATGCCGGCTTCCCGCATGCTGCGGGCGATGCTGCGCGGCCGGCTGCCCGACTCGACGATGTAGTCGACACGGTCATGATCCATTTCGACGGGATGCTCCGACCAATACCAGGCATAGCCGGATATGGCGGTAGCGCCCAGTGCGACGGCAAGAATCAGGAAGAGAATGGCGAATTTGAGTTTTTTCATGAGGCCATTATCATAAACGCTACGAGCGTACCCTGTTTACAAGAGCTGCAATCCATGACTTCATTTTCCGGTTTCGTTTTTCCCCTGCCCGATCTGTCGGTCATCGAAGCGCGCGGCGCCGATGCCGTCGCCTTTCTGCAAGGGCAGTTGACCAATGATGTTTCCGCGCTGGATGGCGGCCGCGCCTGCCTGGCCGGCTATTGCACCGCCAAGGGCAGGCTTCTGGCCAGCATGGTGGTATGGCGCGCCGAATCCTCTGACGATACCGCGCTACGCATGCTGGTGAAAACCGACTTGGCCGAAGCCTTGCTGAAGCGCTTGTCCATGTTCGTGCTGCGCGCCAAGGTCAAGCTTGGCTTGGTGCCACTGAAGATCCACGGCGCCATTCCGGCTTCGTCCCCGTCATCGGGGCATGCCGCCCAGCAGACTTCAGGCTCTGGCGTGCAGATCGGGTTTCCGCCTCCCGTCGAGCCATGGACGGTCGTGCACGACACGCATGGCAGCTGGATTTGCGCGCCTGCAGCGGAAGGCGGGACGCGTTGGTGGCTGATATCCGGCTCCCAAGTCCTGCCGGAATCCAGCGCCGGCCACAGCAGCCCATGGCACGTGGCCGATATCGCGGCCGGATTGCCGTGGGTGCAGGCCGCCACACAAGATGTATTCATCCCCCAGACGCTGAACCTGGACCTCATCGGCGGCGTAAGCTTCAGCAAAGGCTGCTATCCAGGGCAAGAAGTGGTCGCGCGCAGCCATTACCGGGGTACCGTCAAGCGGCGCATGGTGCATGCCGTGGCGGAAGCGGCCCCCGGTATCGACGCCGCCACCCTTGCCGGCGTCGATACCTTCGATGGCAACCGGCCCGATGCGCCCTGCGGGCGTATCGTCAACGCGGCAAACGATTTGGACGGCACCTTGCACGTGCTGATGGAAGTGCAGCTGGCGGACCTTGATGCGGCGGACTTCCGGCTGAAGTCAGCGACGGGGCCTGCGCTGCGGGTGCAGAAGGGTCAGACCCTGTTCGGGGACTGAGCCGGGCCCTTTTTTGGTTGGGGTCAGACCCCATTCGGGGTCTGACCCCCGGCTTAACCCCCGGCCTGGCGCTGGTACAGCGTCAGTATGCTGGAAAAGTCCAGGCCGCCATGGCCTTGCTTGCTGTGCAGCGAATAAAGGTTCCTGGCCAGTTCCCCCAGCGGCGTGCTGGCGCCGGTGCCCAAGGCGGCTTCCGCCGCCAGCCCTAGATCCTTCAGCATGAGGTCCACGCCGAATCCCCCGGCATAGCCTTTGGAGGACGGCACGTTGTCCATTACGCCCGGCCATGGATTGTAGAGCTCGGTCGCCCAGTTTCGGCCGGAGCTCTTGGCGATGATGTCGGACAGCACCTTGGGATCCAGGCCGTTGGCCGCGCCCAGCGCCAGGGCCTCGGACGTGCCCGCCATCAGGATGCCCAGCAGCATGTTGTTGCAGATTTTTGCGACCTGGCCCGCGCCGGCTGCGCCGGCATGGAAAATGTTCTTGCCCATTTTTTCCAGGTAAGGCCGGGCCGCTTCAAGGTGCTCTATCTCGCCGCCGACGATGAATGTCAGCGTGCCGGCCACTGCACCCGCCGTGCCGCCCGAAACAGGAGCATCCACCATGCGGATGCCACGTTCCGAAGCCGCATGGGCGACCTTGCGCGCGGAATCCGGCGCGATCGTGCTGCACTCGAGCACCAGGGTGTTTTCGGCGATGTGGTCAAGGAGCGGCGGTTCGCCCAGGTAAAGGCCCTCGACGTGCCTGCTTGCAGGCAGCATGCTGATGACCACTTCCGCGTCGCGCACGGCCTCGTGAGCGGAGGCGCCGGCGCGAGCCCCCACGTCCACCAACGATTTGACGGTGGTGGGCACCAGGTCGAACACCACCAGCTCGTGTCCCGCCTTGAGCAGATTGCGGGCCATTGGTGCGCCCATGTTGCCTAGCCCGATGAATGCGATACGGCTCATACCCTCTCCTTGATGCGTTGATGAATGTTGACCGGTGCTCAGCCGGCCGATGTGCCCAGATCAGTCAGCGGATGCGGCTGTCCCTCCGGCCATGGCGGCTGGAAATAGCGCTGGACCCAGGTTTCCGAAGCCTGTTCCACGCTGGAAGGATTCCATTTCGGTTGCTTATCCTTGTCGATCAGCAAGGCGCGTATGCCTTCCTGGAAATCGCCCTGCACGCCGCACTGGAGCGCCGCGATGTATTCCTGCCGGAAGACATCGGCGAGCGACATCAGGCGTGCCCGGCGAAGCAGCGTGAAGCTGAGCCGAGCGGACCCCGGCGAGCCCGCCAGGAAAGTATCCGCCGCGCGCTTGAGCCAGGGGTCGTCGCTTTGCGCCCAGGCTGTGATGCCGCTGCAGACCGCAAGGAAGTCGTCGCCGTCGCAGGCGCGGCGTATGGCTTGCAGGTTCCGTTGCAGCGGGCCGGCCTGCCACGCGTGGCCGCTTCCCAGCTCAAGCAGCAGTTCGCGCAATTGCTCGGATGCTCCGTCCGCCGAATCCGGCCATGCCGCAGCCTGTATGCGCGCCAGCAACGCATCCCAATCTTCGCTGCCCAGCAGGTAGTCGGCCAACCCGAGCGCCAGGCAATCGCCCGCGCCCAGCTGCGCGCCGGTAAGCGCCAGGAAGTTTCCTACACCGCCGGGCAGGCGCGAGAGCATCCAGGTGCCGCCGACATCCGGGAAGAGCCCTATGGAGATTTCGGGCATGGCAAAGCGTGTGCTGTCGGTCACGACCCGATGGCTGGCGCCCATCATCAGGCCTACGCCGCCGCCCATGACGATGCCACTGCCCCAGCACAGTATGGGCTTGGGATAGGTATGTATGCGGTAGTCCAGCCTGTATTCCACGTCGAAGAATTCCCGGGCCGTTTCATTGGCCCAGGCGTCGCCGCTTGTATTGTTCTGCATGGCTTTGTAAAGTCCGTGCAGATCACCGCCCGCGCTGAACGATTTGTTCCCGGCGCCACGCAGCATCACGAGCGCGATGGCGGGATCCGATGCCCATAGCTCGAGCCGTGCCGCCAGCGCCTTGCACATGTCCAGCGACAAGCCATTGAGCGTTTGCGGGCTGTTCAGAACAGCCAGGCCGGCCTTCCGGCCGCCGGCGGTGGCGATTTCCTCGAAAAGCACAGGGGAAGTCATCGGATGTCTGCTCCTTTTTCCAGTATCTGCCGCGCAACGATGACGCGCATGATTTCATTCGTGCCTTCCAGTATCTGATGGACGCGTGTGTCGCGCACCAGCCTTTCCAGCGGATAGTCCTTCAGGTAGCCGTAGCCGCCATGTATCTGTTGCGCATCGAGGCAGGCCTGAAAGCACAAATCAGTGGCGAGGCGCTTGGCCATTGCGCAATAGCTGGGCGCCTGCGGGTCTTCCTCATCGAGCTTCGCGGCCGCCAGCCGGACCATTTGCCGTGCGGCGACGATGTGGGTGACCATGTCGGCGAGCTTGAATTGCAAGGCCTGGAACTCCGACAAGGCGCGGCCGAACTGGCGTCTTTCGCCCATGTAACGCCGGGCGGCATCGTAGGCGCCCTGAGCGGCGCCCACCGAGCAGGTTGCGATGTTGATGCGCCCTCCGTCCAGACCCTTCATGGCGAAGCGAAAGCCCTCGCCCTCCTCGCCCAACCGGTTTTCCTGGGGCACCTGGACGTTATCGAAGGTGATGGGACGGGTGGACTGGCTGTTCCAGCCCATTTTTTCTTCTTTGCGGCCGTAGCTGATGCCAGGAGTGTCGGCTGGAACCGCGAAAGCCGAGATACCTCCCGGCCCGGCCGCACCGGTGCGCGCCATGACGACCAGGATATCCGTATCGCCCGCACCGGAAATGAATGCCTTTGAGCCGTTGAGCACGTAATGGCCGCCTGTCTTCTCCGCGCGTGTCGCCAGCGAAGCGGCATCCGACCCGGAGCCCGGCTCGGTCAGGCAGTACGAAGCCAGTTTTTCGCCGCTGGCCAGCATCGGGCCCCATTCATTGCGCAAGCCTTGCCCGCCCCATGTGCCTATCATCCATGTTGCCATATTGTGGATGGTCAGAAATGCCGTCGTGGAGGGGTCGATGGCCGCCATTTCCTCGAAGACCAAGGTGGCATCCAGCCGGGGAAGGCCCAGGCCGCCGATGGACTCGGGCGCATAGATGGAGCAGAAGCCAAGCTTGCCCGCCTTGGCGAAGGTATCGCGCGGAAATATTCCTTCGGCATCCCAGCGGGCCGCGTGCGGTTCGAGCTCGCCAAGCGCGAAATCGCGCGCCGCTTGAGCGAAAGCCTGTTGTTCGTCGCTAAGACGGAAATCCATGATGCGGTCTCCTTGTCGTTGGCATGCGTATGCCCCGCAAGCACATTAGCGCAATATCATAGGCTTATTTGTCAATTACGCGACAATCTTGCCTACACCGTAGCGGCCGTCGTTAGGTTGTTGATTCCCGGTCGGCCGGAATCAGGCCGGCGGCGATGCGCACCTTGCGACGCCGCGGACGATTCTTGGACTTGGTCATGAAGGCTTTGCGATGCAGCGCCCGGCGGCGCCGTGATTCCATCGGGTCGAACACCAAGGGCCGATAGATTTCGACACGATCCGAGTCCGACAGCAGCCGTTCCGTATCGCAAAGCTGCCCGTACACCCCGACTTTGAGCTCTTGCATCGGATAGTCCGGGAACTGGCTGGAAAAATCGGAGGCGGCAATCGCGTCCCCTACCGTGCTGCCCTGGGGCAGCGCCAACGGCTTGAGCCAGACTCTGGCCGGTTCGGCATATACGAGCTCTATCCGGATGGTATCCATGGGCATTGCGTTGCATTGAAGGCCACCGGCTTCATCCGCCATAAACCGTTTGCGCGCGCTGCGTGAAGGAGTCGATGAAACTGGTGGCGATGCGGTTGAAGATGGGCCCCACCACCGCTTCGAGCGCCCGGCTGGAAAATGCGTAGTCCATGGTGTAGACCACCTTGCAGGCGTCCGGAGCCAGCTCCAGGAACTCCCAGGTGCCCGTCAGCATGGAAAAAGGACCGTCGACGAGGTGGAAGGTGATCAGCGTCGGGTACTCGTGTTCGTTGCGCGTGGTGAAAGTTTGCTTGATGCCCGCAATGCTGATGGTGATGGAGGCCTCCATGCCGTGTTCGTCTTGCCGGTGCACGGTGGCGCCGCCGCACCACGGCATGAACTGCGGATAGCTGGCGACATCGGCGACCAGGTCGAACATTTGCGCATTGCTGTGAGGAACAAGGACGGAACGCTGTACTTTATGCATCGAAAGGAGTTAATGGATAGAATGTATTGATTTTACAGTTTAAAACTTTATTGATTCATGAGCATTGTCGACAACCGCAAAGCAACGCACGACTACTTCATCGAGGAACGGTTCGAAGCCGGGCTCGTGCTGGAGGGCTGGGAGGTAAAAGCCATCCGGGCCGGACACGTTCAACTGAAGGAAAGCTACGTCATTGTGCGCGACGGCGAACTCTGGATCCTGGGCATGCACATCAGCCCGTTGCCCACCGCTTCCACTCATATCCATCCCAACGCGACCCGCACCCGCAAGCTTCTGCTCAAGGCCGAGGAAATCAACAAGCTCATCGGCAAGGTGGAACAACGCGGCTATACGCTCGTGCCGCTGAACCTGCATTACAAGAACGGGCGCATCAAGCTGGACTTCGGCCTGGGGCGCGGCAAGAAACTGCACGACAAGCGCGACACCGCGCGCGATAAAGACTGGGCGCGCGAAAAAGAACGCATCATGAAGCACGACACCCGGAATGCCCGGCGGGACAACTAAAGGGACGAGAGGTTGTCCAAGGGGTCAGACCCCGTACGGGGTCTGACCCCAGTCCATCGCAGGCATCGCGGTTTCGGGGTCAGACCCCATACGGGGTCTGACCCCCGGTCCATCACAGGTGTCGCGGTTTTGGGGTCAGACCCCATTTGGGGTCTGACCCCAGCCCTCGAGCTGCAGCAACGCGTACTTGCGGTCCAGGCCGCCGGTGTAGCCGTTGAGCGTTCCGGCGCTCGACAGCACGCGATGACAGGGGACGATGATGGATACCGGGTTGCGGCCCACTGCCGAGCCTACCGCGCGCACATGCTGGGCGGTCTTGCCCGCCGACAGCGTCACGTCCTTGTAGGAAACGCAGTGGCCATAGGGAATGGCGAGCAGCGCGTCCCAGACCTCTTTCTGGAAACCGCTGCCCTCCAGCTTCAAAGGCAGGCTGAAGACCTTTCTTTCACCGGAAAAGTATTCCGCCAGCTCTGCCGCCGAGGCGCGAAACAGATCGAGCGTCGAGGAAGGCGTGCCGTCCTGCATGAGCAAGAGCTCCGACCCGGGCGGGATCGATGGCTTGGGCAAGACCGAGTCTTGAAACGATGCGCCACCGTTCGACTCCGCATCGCATAAAGGCAGCTCGCCCTGGCTGGACCCGATACGGATGTTCTTGATCGGCCGTCCTCCCATGAGACCCGCAGTCGGATCCCGACGCTCCGGCCGCGCCTCCGGCAGGCCTGGAAGACTGGGGCAGTCCTTCTGGCCGATGAAAAACAGGCCTGTGAGATGCTCGCCGTCGGACCGGAACAGCATGGTTCCAAGTGATGTGGCAAGCTGTGCATGGTATGCCATGAATGTCTCTGATGTATTGACTTGAGGGGTCAGACCCCGTGCGGGGTCTGACCCCTGACCCAAGCACGGGGACAGACCTGGGGTCAGACCCTAAGGGTCTGACCCCTCATGACGCCCCGGACGGACCCGGGGTCAGACCCACAGGGTCTGACCCCTTACGATCCCTGCCAGCCTCCGCCCAGCGCTTTGTACAACAGTATATGATTACTATTACGCGCTTGCCGCAAGTCGATCAGTCCTTGCTGCGCGGCGTACAAGCTGCGCTGCGCATCCAGCACGTTCAGGTAGTTGTCCAGGCCTCTTTCAAATCGGGCCTGCGACAAGGCCTGGTAGTCCCCCGCCGCCTCCACCAGCGCGCTCTGCGCATCCACCTGGTCACCGATGGTTCCTTGCCGCGCCAACGCATCCGCCACCTCACGGAAGGCATTCTGGATGGACTTTTCGTAGGTCGCCACGGCAATGTCGCGGTCCGCTTCCGACACCCTGAGATTGGCCCGGTTCCGGCCGCTATCGAAAATCGGCAGGTGGACCTGCGGGACGAAGCTCCAGAAGCCGGTCCCCGCATCGAACAAGCTCGACAAAGCGCTGCTTGCCGTGCCTGCGGAAGCCGTCAGCGTGATGCTGGGAAAGAACGCGGCGCGCGCGGCGCCGATGTTGGCATTGGCCGCCTGCAGCAAATGCTCGGCTTCCAGCACGTCGGGACGCTGCCGCAAGACTTCGGACGGCAAGCCGGCGTCCAGTCCGGCCAGCGTCAGCCGGCCGTCGCCCTGCTCCGACGGCAGCAGGTCCGGCGGCACCGGGGCGCCCACCAGCAAGGTCAGCATATTCATGCCCTGCGCGACATCGCTGGTAAAGCGCGCGACATCCACCTTGGCGCCCTCCACGACGGTCTGCGCCTGGCGCAGGTCGAGCATGGAAGCCGTGCCCAGTTCATGGCGCCGCTTCATGAGCTGGTAGGCGGCGTTGCGGTTCTCCAGCGTGTGTCTTGCCAGGACCAGGCGCTCGTTGTCCGCACCCAGTGACAAATATGCATTGGCGATTTCCGCCACCAGGCCCAGCTGCACGGACCTGCGCGCTTCTTCGGTCGCCAGATAGCGTTGCAGCGCCTCGTCCTTCAGGCTCCGCACTCGGCCAAACAGATCGAGTTCGTACGCGCTGGCTGCGATCCCGGCCGAGTACTGCCGACTGATGCCCGCCTCGCCGCTGGGAGAAAGGTCGGCGGGCATGCGCTGAGTCGTCGCCGAACCGGAAGCGCCGACGGAAGGCAACGTATCCGCGCTGCGGATCTGGTATTGAGCGCGCGAGCGTTCGATATTCAACGCGGCCACCCGCAGATCGCGATTGTGCTCCAGCCCCAACGCCAGCACGGCGCGCAGCCTGGGATCCAAAGCGAAATCCCGCCAGCCGATCGAAGCAGCCGGCTTGTCCGCCGTATCCTGCCCGGTTTCGTTGCCATAGGCAGGGCCTGTCGGCCATGCCGTGGCCACCGGCATGCCGGGGCGCTGATAGTCGGGAGCCATGCTGACGCATCCGCTCAGCAGCAGGACCGTAGCCGCGAAGGCCGAGATATTGCGTTTCATATCAGCTTTCCTCCGTGGCAAGTCCATCGACCGCCCGTCCCTCAGGCTTCCGGGCCTGTCGGCGGGAACCGGACCGGCTTACCACGACAAAGAACAGCGGGATAAAGAAGATCCCGATGAAGGTGGCTGCGATGGTACCGCCCAGCACTCCTGTTCCGATCGCATTCTGGCTGCCCGATCCTGCACCGGTGGAGAGCGCCAGCGGCAGCACGCCAAGGCCGAAGGCGATCGACGTCATCAGGATGGGCCGCAAGCGCATGCGAGACGCTTCAACCGCCGCCTCGACGACTGTCCTGCCCTGGTTGGTCAGATCCTTGGCGAACTCGACGATCATGATGGCGTTCTTCGATGCAAGGCCGATGGTCACCAACAGTCCCACTTGGAAATACACGTCGTTGGATAATCCCCTGCCGCCGGCCGCCAGCAAGGCGCCGAGCACGCCCAAGGGCACTACCAGCATCACGGACAGCGGAATGGACCAGCTCTCGTAAAGCGCCGCCAGGCACAGGAAGACCACCAGCAGCGACAACGCGAACAGCGCAGGCGCCTGGGAACCCGACATTCGTTCCTGATAGGACAGGCCGGTCCATTCGATGCCGAAACCCTCGGGTAAGCTGGCGGCGATTTCCTCGATGGCCGCCATGGCGTCGCCTGAACTGACACCGGGCGCGGGTTCGCCTTGGATCTGCATCGCGGGCAGACCGTTATAGCGCTCCAGGCGCGGCGAGCCGGAAGTCCACCGCATGGTCGCGAAGGCCGAGAACGGAACCATGTCGCCTTCTTTGTTGCGGACATGCCATTTGGACAAGTCCTCGGGCGCCTTGCGCGCATCGGCTTCCGACTGCATGTAGACCTTCTTCACACGCCCCTTGTCGATGAAATCGTTGACGTAGGCGCCGCCCCACGCATAGGACAACGTATTGTTGATGTCGGTCATGGACAGTCCCAGCGCGCCCGCCTTGGCTTCGTCCACATCGATCTCCAGCTGCGGTGTGTTCTCCTGCCCGTTGGGCCGGACCGCGACCAGCAAGGGATTCTGCGCCGCCATGCCAAGCAATTGATTACGGACTTCCGTCAGGCTTTCGTGCCCATGCCCGCTCAAGTCCTGCAGGTAGAAGTCGAAGCCCTTGGCGTTTCCCAGTTCAAGGACGGCCGGCGGCGCGAACGCGAACGCCATCGCGTCCTTGATCTGAGACAGCACGCCCATGCCCCTGCCCGCAATCGCGGCCACGCCATTTTCGTCGCCCTTGCGCTCATCCCAATCGGTCAGGCGGACAAAGCCGAGCCCTCCGTTCTGGCCTGCTCCGGCGAAGCTGAAACCCGCGACGGTAAAGACCGATTCCACATTATTTTTTTCGACCTCCCGAAAATGGCGGTCTATGGTGTCAAGCACGGCAACCGTGCGCTCCTGGGTGGCGCCTGCGGGCAGGATGGCCTGCGAGAACAGTACGCCCTGGTCCTCATCCGGCAGGAAGGAGGTCGGCATGCGCACGAACAGGAGGCCCGTCACTACGACCAAGCCGCCGTAGATCAGCAGATAGCGCTTTCCGCGGCCCAGCATCTTGCCGACGCCCGACTGGTACTTGGCGGTGCCGCGGTCGAATACCCGGTTGAACCAGCCGAAGAAGCCTTTCTTGTCCTCGTGGTGTCCCTTGGAAACGGGCTTGAGCATGGTGGCGCACAGTGCGGGCGTGAGGATGAGCGCCACCAGCACCGACAGCCCCATCGCCGAAACGATCGTGATGGAGAACTGCCGATAGATCACGCCGGTGGATCCGCCGAAAAACGCCATGGGAACCAGCACCGCCGATATCACCAGGCCGATGCCCACCAGCGCGCCGGTGATCTGATCCATGGATTTACGGGTGGCTTCGAGCGGCCCCAGCCCCTCTTCGGCCATCAACCTTTCAACGTTCTCGACGACCACGATGGCATCGTCCACCAGCAGGCCGATGGCCAGCACCACGCCGAAAAGCGTCAGCGTATTGATCGAATATCCGAACGCCGCCAGGATTCCGAATGTACCCAGCAGTACAACCGGCACCGCGATCGTGGGGATCAGGGTGGCGCGGATATTCTGCAGGAACAGATACATCACCAGGAAAACGAGGATGATCGCTTCGATGAGGGTGGAAATCACGCCCTGGATGGAGATCTCCACAAAAGGCGTCGTGTCGAAGGCGACGACCGCCTTCATCCCCGGTGGAAAGGATTGCTCCAGCTGCGCGACGCCTGCTTTGATGGCCTCTGCCGTATCCAGCGCGTTGGCGCCGGTGGCGAGCTTGAAGCCCATGCCGGCGGACGGTTGGCCATTGTAGCGGGCCAACACGTTGTAGCTTTCGCTGCCCAGCTCTATGCGTGCGACATCGCGCAGGTGCACGGCGGCGCCGTCGGGTGTGGAGCGCAGCAAGATGTTGCCGAAGTGCTCGGGCGTCTGAAGCAGGGACTGGGCGGTGACCGTCGCATTGAGCTGCTGGCCCGGCAAAGCCGGCAAAGCCCCTACCTGCCCCGCCGACACCTGCGCGTTCTGCTCGCGTATGGCGGCCGCAACGTCTTGCGGCATCAGGCTGTAGCTGCTGAGCTTGTCCGGATCCAGCCAGACGCGCATGGCGTACTGGCTGCCGAAGATTTCGATCTCGCCCACGCCTTCCACCCTGCTCAAGGGGTCGCGCAAGTTCGACATGGCGTAATCGCCCAGATCCGTGCCGCTCATGCTGCCGTCTTCGGACACCAGGCCGACGACCATCACGAAGTTCATGGTGGACTTGGTTACCTGGACTCCCTGGCGTTGCACTTCCTGTGGCAGCATCGGGGTGGCGATTGCCAGCTTGTTCTGCACCTGCACCTGCGCAATATCGGGGTCGGTGCCCGCCGCAAAAGTGATGGTAATGGACGTGCTGCCGTTGGAATCGCTGGTGGACGACATGTAGCTCATGCCGTCTATGCCCTTCATTTGCTGCTCTATCACCTGCGTGACCGTGTCCTGCACGGTCTGCGCGGATGCGCCCGGGTATGCCGCGCGGATGGTGACCTGCGGCGGCGCGATGTCGGGGTACTGCGCGACCGGCAGATTCAAGATGGAAATTCCGCCCGCCAGCATGATCACCAGGGCGATCACCCAGGCAAAGATCGGGCGGTCGATGAAAAATCGAGACATGTCGTGTTGTTCCTGAGGTCGGGGGGCTTATTGCGCTGCGGCGGATGTTGCGGCAAGCGAGGGCGCCGGCGCGCCGGCTTCCACGGCACGCGCTTCGGCGCCGGGGCGCACCTTCTGCACGCCTTCCACGATCAGGCGTTCGCCCGGACTGATGCCACGCTCGACCAGCCACTGATCGCCTATCGCGCGCGATGTTTCCAGCACGCGCAGCTCGACCTTGTTGTCCGGATTCAAGACCAGTGCGGTCGGCGTTCCCTTCCCGTCCCGCATCACGGCGCGCTGGGGCAGCAGCATCGCATCGTCGCGCAGCCCTTCCTCGATCTGCGCGCGTACATACATGCCGGGCAGCAGCTTGTTGTCCGGATTCGGAAATACGGCGCGCAGGGTGACCATGCCGGTGCCGGGCTCCACGCGGACCTCGGAGAACTGCAGCTCTCCCGGGTGCTCATAGACCGAGCCGTCTTCCAGTTTCAGCTTGACGCTGGCGGCCGCTGTGTCTGATCTTTTGAGCGCGCCCGAAGCCAGCGCCTCGCGTAGCCGCAAGAGCTCCACGCTCGATTGGGTGACATCCACATAGATGGGATCGAGCTGTTGAATGACGGCCAGGGGGTCGGGCTGATTGGCCGACAGCAGCGCGCCCGGCGTGACGCTGGACTGGCCGATGCGTCCTGAAATAGGCGCTTCCACACGGGTGTAGGCCAAGTTGATGGCCTCCATGTCCAGGGCTGCCTTGGCAGCCGCCACATCGGCCTGGGCCCGGAGCAGTTCCGCTTGTGCGGAGTCGTTCTCCTGCTTGCTGACCGCATTGATCTTCACCAGCTCCTTGTATCGGCTGGCAGTCAAGCGGGTCACTTTCAGGTTCGCTTCCGCCTTGGCCAGCGCCGCCTTGGCGCTGTTGTGCCGCGCCTTGAAAATGGCGTCGTCGATCTGATAGAGGATATCGCCGGCCCTCACCTCGCCGCCCTCCTTGAACAGCCTCTCTTTCAGGATGCCGCCAACCTGTGGCCGCAGCTCGGACACCATGTAGGGATTGGTGCGACCGGCCAGCTCGGTCGTCATCGACAGGGTTTGCGTCTGAGTCGTGACGACCCCGACCTCGGGCAAGGGCGGCGGACCGCTTTGTGCGACGGGCTCGCTGCAGCCGGCAAGCGCGGCGACAAACGCCAGGCCAGACAGAGACCCAAGGCGACGAAATATCTTTTGTTGCTTCATTGATGGAATCCGGGAAGATTATAACCGTATGGTACGGTCATTTTAAGCTTGACAAAAAGCCAGCGTCAAGCAAAACTGTACGGATAAGTTCAGTTAATGAGGAATAACCATGAGGACGAAAAGCGAAGAGCGGCGCGACGCGATATTGGCTGTCGCCCTCGATACATTTCGCGAACTGGGCTTCGAGGCCGCTTCCATGTCGCTGATCTCAGCGCGGGTCGGGGGCTCCAAAGCCACGCTTTACAACTATTTCGCCTCAAAGGAAGAGCTGCTCCTCGAGGCCATGCTCTTCTCAGGCAGAAAACATGCCGAGGATATCCTGGCTTTGTTGCAGGCGGATGGCGACCTGGCCTTGCAGCTGCGCGACTTCGTTCGATCGCTGCTGGACTTGATCAACGCGCCGAAAACCACCGAGATCCTGCGCGTGGCCATTTCGGTGGGGGGCAGCACGAATATCGGCAAGCGCTTCTATGAACTGGGATCGCACCGGGTTTGGGAAACCATCGGCAACACCCTGGAGCAGCAGGTGCAGGCAGGTGCCTTGCGCGCCGATGCGGATCCGGCGGTAATGGCCATGCACTTACGCTGCTTATGCGAGGTGGACCTGATTCCGAACTTGCTGGGGGCATCCGGCGAACAGACGGCCGACAGCATCGAGCGCAAGGCCGACTGCATCGTGGGCATTTTTTTGAAGACTTACGGCAAGGCGGGGTCAGACCCCCGGCTCGGGGCGGGGTCTGACACTAATTTAAGCGAGGTGGGGTCAGACCCCACCCGAACTAGGGGTCAGACCCCGTACGGGGTCTGACCCCCGGCGGCCGTCCTACTTGGCCAGTCGCTGCCAAGTGTCGACCACCGTGTCCGGGTTCAGCGACATCGAGAGAATGCCTTCATCCCTCAGCCATTGAGCCAGATCGGCGTGGTCGCTGGGGCCTTGGCCGCAAATGCCCACGTACTTGCCCGCAGCCAGGCATGCCTTGATGGCACGGCCAAGCATGAATTTGACGGCCTCGTCGCGCTCGTCGAAATCGGCGGCCAGCAGCTCCATGCCCGAATCGCGGTCCAGGCCCAGCGTGAGCTGGGTCATGTCGTTCGACCCGATGGAGAATCCGTCGAAATACTGCAGGAATTGCTCGGCCAGAATCGCATTGGACGGCACTTCGCACATCATGACCAGGCGCAATCCGTTGCGGCCGCGCTCGAGCCCATGGCTGGCCAATAGATCCACCACTTTGGCGGCCTGCGGCAGGGTCCGCACGAAAGGCACCATGATCTCGACGTTGGTGAGCCCCATTTCATCGCGCACTTTCTTCAGCGCCTCGCATTCCATGCGGAAGCACTCGGCGAAGTCCTCGGACACATAGCGCGATGCGCCGCGGAAGCCCAGCATGGGGTTCTCTTCCTCGGGCTCGTAGCGGGAACCGCCCACCAGCTTGCGGTACTCGTTGGACTTGAAGTCGGACAAGCGCACGATGACCGGCTTGGGATAGAACGCAGCGGCAATGGTGCCGATGCCCTCGGCGAGCTTCTCTACGAAGAAAGCGCGCGGGCTGGCATAGCCCCTGGCCGCCGACTCCACCGCCTGCTTGAGCTCGCCGTCCACGTTGGGGTAGTCGAGGACCGCCTTGGGGTGGACGTTGATGTTGTTGTTGATGATGAATTCCAGCCGGGCCAGGCCGACGCCGTCGTTGGGAATCTGCGAGAAGTCGAAAGCCAGTTGCGGGTTGCCGACGTTCATCATGACCTTCAGGCCGATGTCGGGCATCTCGCCCCATTGGACTTCTTCGATCTCGGTTTCGATCAGGCCATCGTAGATGCGCCCTTCGTCGCCCTCGGCGCAGGAAACCGTGACCTCGCTGCCATTGGTCAGCACATCGGTGGCGGTGGCGCAGCCCACGACGGCAGGGATGCCCAGCTCGCGCGCGATGATCGCCGCGTGGCAGGTGCGGCCGCCGCGATTGGTGACGATGGCCGACGCCAGCTTCATGACAGGTTCCCAGTTGGGGTCGGTCATGTCGGTGACCAGAATGTCGCCGGCCTTGACCTGGTCCATTTCCGAGATGTCGCCCACGATGCGGACTTTGCCCGAGCCGATTTTCTGGCCGATCGCCCTGCCCGTGATCAGGACTTCGCCGGTGGCCTTCAGGCGATAGCGTTCCTGCACGTCCGCATGCTGTTGCTGGGACTTGACGGTTTCAGGACGAGCCTGAAGGATGTAGATCTTGCCGTCGATGCCGTCGCGGCCCCATTCGATGTCCATGGGACGCTTGTAGTGGTTCTCGATGATGACGGCGTAGCGGGCCAGCTCGATGACCTCTTCATCGGTGAGCGAATAGCGGTTGCGCTCGGACACGGGCACGTCGACGGTGCGCACGGCATGGCCCGAAGTGCGCTCGGGGTCGAATTCCATCTTGATCAGCTTGGAGCCGATGCGCCGGCTGATGATGGGATAGTGCCCGGCCGCCAGCGTGGGCTTGAAGACATAGAACTCGTCGGGATTGACCGCGCCCTGCACCACGGTTTCGCCCAGGCCATAGGACGAGGTGATGAAGACCACGTCGTTGAAGCCGGATTCGGTGTCGAGCGTGAACATCACGCCGGCGCTGCCGCGGTCGGACCGCACCATGCGCTGGATGCCGGCGGACAAGGCGACGTCGGCATGGGCATAGCCTTTGTGAACGCGATAGGAAATGGCGCGGTCGTTATACAGCGACGCGAAGACGTGGCGGATTTTCTCCAGGACTTCTTCGATGCCGACCACGTTCAAATAGGTTTCCTGCTGGCCCGCAAACGACGCATCGGGCAGGTCTTCCGCGGTGGCGGACGAGCGTACGGCAAACGAACCCTTGCCGTCGGCATCGAGTTCGGCGAACGCCTTGCGTATGGCTTGTTCGAGCGCGGCGGGGAAAGGCGTGTCGATGATCCATTGGCGAATCTCGGCACCCGCGCTGGCCAGCTCGCGCACGTCTTCGGAGTCGAGCGTCGTGAGGCGATCGGCGATGCGCTGGTCGAGGGACGTGGATTTCAGGAACTCGCGAAATGCGTCAGCGGTGGTCGCGAACCCGCCGGGAACCCGGACACCGGCCCCCGCCAACTGACTGATCATTTCACCTAACGATGCGTTTTTACCTCCTACCGAGTCGACATCCGTCATGCGGAGCTGCTCGAAAGACACTACATAAGACATAAAGTCACCTTTGACTAATATAAAGAAAGCTTGTTTGCTTAATGCGCGCCATGTTGCGGCATGGGGTCGGACCCATCTGTTGCCGGGGTCGGACCCCGTACGGGGTCCGACCCCATGTCCGCATACTGTTGCCTGTGGGGTCTGACCCCTTGTGGCAGCGTACTAAGCAAACCAGCCTTGCCTGCTGGTACGGTGACTGTTAATCTTTGGCGATTGTACCTTTTCTGGCCTACTCTGCATTTAGTTTATTCCATGTCAGCACCTTTGATCGAACGCACCGTTTTTGTCGTTTCCGATAGCACGGGCATTACGGCTGAAACCTTCAGCAACTCAGTACTGTCCCAATTCGAGCAGGTCAAATTCGAAGCCATACGCATGCCCTTTCTGGACACCCTTGAAAAAGCCGCGGCCGCCGCAGTGCGCATCAATCGCTGCGCCGACGAGCAAGGCGCGCCGCCTCTGGTGTTCAGCACCCTGGTGAACCAGGACATCGCGCAGGAAATCCGCAGCGCCAATTGCACGTTTCTCGATCTGTTCGGCACCTTCGTGCAGCATATCGAAACCGCGCTGGGCATGAAATCCAACCATTCGGTGGGCCGTTCGCACATGGGCGGGCTCACCAAGCAATATCACGACCGCATCGAAGCCATCAACTTCAGCCTGGCCCACGACGACGGCCAGTTTGTCCATGGCCTCGAGGAAGCCGACGTCATCCTGGTTGGGGTGTCGCGCTGCGGGAAGACGCCCACCAGTCTTTATCTGGCCATGCAGTACGCGGTGAAGGCCGCCAACTTCCCTTTGATCCCCGAAGATTTCGATCGCGGTTCGCTGCCGGCCACGCTCATGCCCTTCCGTAAAAAGCTGTTCGGCCTGTCCATCCTGCCATCCCGCCTGGCGGAGGTCCGCAACGAACGGCGGCCCAACAGCCAGTATTCGTCCATCAAGCAATGCCGGCATGAAGTGGCGGAAGCAGAACGCCTGATGCGCATGGAAAACATCCCCTGGCTGTCGACCACCACCAAGTCCATCGAAGAGATCTCGTCCAAAGTGCTGGACGAGGTCGGACTCAATCGGCGGATGTATTGACGGGGTGCAGGGGCCAGACCCCATGACGAGATGCAGGGGTCAGACCCCGTACGGGGTCTGACCCCACGGCTATAGGGTTGGATAGGGACAGACCCCGTACGGGGTCTGTCCCTTCAGGCAGTGGGGTCAGACCCCATGCGGGGTCTGACCCCCTGCCCGCCTGCGCTGCTCGAACAGGCAGACGCCGGCCGCCACGCCGACGTTCAGCGATTCCACGTTTTCCGCCTGCGGAATGAACACTTTGAGGTCCGCGCGTGCGAGCAGTCCGGCGTCTACGCCCTGCCCCTCGTTTCCGAATACCCAGGCGCAGTTCCGGGGCAGTTCCGCATCATAAAGCGCGGTCGCGTCGCTCAGGGATGTCGCCACCAGCGGAACACGAAGCTTTCCGCAGGCCGCCGGCAAGTCGACGTGTTCGTGTATCGACAATGCAAAATGCGCGCCCTGTGCGCTGCGCAGCACCTTGGCCGACCATGCGGCGGCGCATCCGCGCGACAGGTAAGCATGACGCAGTCCGGCCGCCGCCGCCGTGCGCAATAGCGTGCCGACGTTGCCGGGGTCCTGGATGCGGTCCAGCCAGAGGCAATTATGGTCGATCACGGACGGCAGTTCGGGCGCCGGCGCGGATACCAGGAAATAGACGCCCTGCCCGTGTCCGACTTGCGACAAGCCTGCGGAAAGCCGGGAGTCCAGGCCTATGCGGGAATCGGGATGCAGCGCCTGCGCAAGCGCCTGCAGCTCTTCGTGGGCCTCCAGCCGCTGTATATCGAACAAGGCGAGCTCGGGCTCGCCCACGCGCTCCAGCCATGACTGGCACAGATGCACGCCTTCCAGCAGGACACGGTAGCCCTCGCGCCCGCGCTCGACTGCAGGATCCCGCTTGCCGTCCGCCACCCGCAGCAGGCGTTTATACAGAGGATTGTCGCGGGAACTGATGAGTTTCATCGGCGAATACGTTGACCGGTCCTGCTCGCCTCTTCGGGCGAGCCCAGCAGCAGCCGTACCGGAGCGAAGCTGCGCCGGTGCGCGAGACAAGGGCCGTGCGCCTGCAGCCGCTCCAGATGGAGCGCCGTGCCATAGCCTTTGTTCTGATCGAAACCGTATTCCGGATGGGTTTCGTGCAAGAGCAGGCAGTCCGCATCGCGCGCCGTCTTGGCCAGGATGGACGCAGCCGAGATCGCAGCGTGCGAGGCGTCGCCGCCTATGATGGCCTCGGCGGGGCATGAAAGCCCCTGGGGCAGCCTGTTGCCGTCGATCAGCGCTTTTCCGGGATGAATGGCCAGCCCCCCGCAGGCACGCCGCATGGCGAGCATGGTCGCCTGCAATATGTTCAGGCGGTCGATTTCTTCGACACTGGCACTGGCCACGCACCATGCCAACGCGTACTCGCGTATCTCAAGGCTCAGTTCGGTTCGCCGCGCTGCAGTGAGCTTTTTGGAATCGTCCAGCCCATGGATCGGACGGCCCGGATCCAGGATGACGGCGGCGGCGAATACCGGGCCGGCGAGCGGCCCGCGCCCCGCCTCATCGATGCCCGCGATGCGGTCGATGGGCACTTGAAGCGGAGCAAAAAGATCAACCTGTTCCATGCTGAAGCTGCTCGACGATGGCGCGCGCCGCCAAAGCGGGCGTGTCGCGGTTCAGGGATTCGTGGATCTGCGTGAATCGTTCGGCAACCCGGCTGCCGTAGGGCGCATCCATCAAGGCTTTCCAGCTCGCTTCGGCCAATGCCTGCGGCGCGGCGTCGTCCTGGAGAAGCTCGGGCACCACGAAATCCCGGGCGAGGACATTCGGCAGCCCGACCCAGGGCACATACGGCCTGGCCTGCCCGGACTTCCATTCCATCATACGCCGCATCATGGGCGACAGCACGTAGGAAATCACCATGGGCCGCTTGAACAAGGCGGCCTCCAGGGTGGCGGTGCCGCTGGCCACCAGGACCGCATCCGCCGCTTCCATCACGTTCCAGGCGGCGGGACGGGCAGCCCGGGCTGATGACCGGCCTTCCGAATGAGCGTCGGGCGCCCGGTAGCCGCCATCGATGATCCGGCAGTTGGGCACCGGATACTGGCGAAGCAGGGATTCGAACTCCAGCCTGCGTTCGCTGTTGACCATGGGGACGAGTACCTGCAGAGCCGGGTCTCGGCGTGTCAGCAACTGCACGGCCTGCAGGAACCGCGGCGCCAGCAGCTTGATCTCGGAAGACCGGCTGCCCGGCATCACGGCCAGGACTTTGGCCTGGTCGTCCACACCCAGGTATCGGCGCGCCGCGGCCTGGTCCGGCTGCATGGGAATGACCTGGGCCAGTGGATGGCCGACATAGGTAACCGGAACCCCTTCCTTCCGGTAGATTTCCTCTTCGAACGGAAACAGCACCAGCATATGGGACACGGCGGCGCGAATCTTGTGGATGCGCTCGTAGCGCCAGGCCCAGATCGATGGCCCGACAAAATGCACCGTGGGCACGCCGGCCTGCTTCAATTGAAGTTCCAGCCTCAGGTTGAAGTCGGGCGCATCGATGCCGACGAAGACGTCGGGCTTGCGCCCGAGCCAGCGCTTCTTGACGTCGAAATACGTGTTCAGCAAGCTGGGCAGGCGCTTGAAGGCGTCGACATAGCCGAAGACCGTAAGCGTCCGCATATCGTGCCAGGCATCCAGGCCTTGGGCCCGCATGGCGGGCCCGCCTATGCCTTCGAACCTGCTTTGATCCACGTGCCCCTGGATTCCGTGGATGATGCGGGCGGCCAGCAGGTCGCCCGAAGGTTCTCCGGCGACCATGCCCAGACGCAAGGTCATGAGCGCACGATGCCTCGTGTCGAGGCGGCAAGAAAGTCGATCAGGGGCTGCAAGGCGTCGGCCGCATCGGGCTTTTCGCGCTGCAGCTCGCGCATTTTCTCGCAGGCCTCCTCGACCTTCAGGTTGCGGCGGTACAGAAGCTTGTAGGCCTCTTTGAGCGCCGCAATGGCCTCGGGCGTGAAACCGCGGCGGCTCAACCCTTCGGAATTGATGCCCACCGGACGAAAGGGATCGCCCGCGCCGATCAGATAAGGCGGGGTGTCCTGGCGGATGGAGCTGGTGCCGCCAATCATGGTGTGCGCGCCGATGCGCACGAACTGATGGACGGCCGACAAACCGCCCAGGATGGCCCAATCGCCTATGTGGATATGGCCCGCGAGCTGGACGCCGTTGGCGATCACGGTATGGCTGCCGATCTGGCAGTCATGCGCGATATGCACATAGGCCATGATCCAGTTGTCGTTGCCCAGACGGGTCACGCCCACGTCTTGTGCGGTCCCCGTGTTGATGGTGACGTACTCGCGTATGGTATTGCCGTCGCCGATCTCGAGCCGGGTGGGCTCGTTGCGGTACTTCTTGTCCTGCGGAATGCCGCCGATGGAGCAGAAACGATAGAAATTGTTGTTTGCGCCTATCGTGGTGTGGCCGTCGATGACACAGTGCGGGCCCACGGTGGTGCCCGCCCCGATCACGACGTGATCACCGATGATGCTGTATGGCCCGATGCTTACATCGCCGGCGATCCTGGCCCCGGGGGCAACGATCGCCGTAGGATGAATATGACTCGCCATTCCTACTCTTCCAGCACGCGTATCGCGCACATGATCTTGGCCTCGGCCGCCAATTGCCCGTCGACGGTGGCTTGCGCCGTGTACTTGCAGATGGATCGGCTGATGCGATCGGCCGTGACCTCCAGCCGCAATTGGTCGCCAGGCACCACCGGCCTGCGAAAGCGCGCGCCGTCCACCCCGACCAGGTAATAGGCTATCTTGTGATCCGAAGGAGTGACGTCGTTTTCGCCCTCGAAGGAAAACAGCGCCGCCGCCTGCGCCAGGGCCTCGATGATGAGCACGCCCGGCATGACCGGATGATGCGGAAAATGGCCTGTGAAGAAAGGCTCGTTCATGGTCACGTTCTTGATGGCGACGATGCTCTTGCCGGGAACCATTTCAATGACACGATCCACGAGCAGCATCGGGTAGCGATGCGGCAGCCGTTCCATGATCTGTTTAATATCGAGTTCCATTTTTTTTGTATCCTGCGTGCTTCTTCAGTTAAGACTTTGTCGTTTCCAATGCCTTCAGGCGCCGGCGCAGCTGTGCCAGCTGCGAAAGCACCGCGGCGTTGCGCTGCCACTGCACGTGCTCGGCAAACGGATAGACCCCGGTGTAGCGCCCCGGCTTGGCGATGCTGGACGTGATGGCGGTTCCGCCCGAAACGTGCACGTCGTCTGCTAAAACCAGATGGCCCGAAAGCATGGCCGCCCCGGCGATGGTGCAGCGCGCGCCGATGACGGTGGACCCCGCCACTCCCACGCATGCCGCCATGGCGGTGTGGTCCCCGACATGGACGTTATGGCCGATCATGATCTGATTGTCGAGCTTGACGCCGTTGCCCAGCACGGTATCTTCCAGCGCCCCGCGATCGACCGTGGTGTTGGCGCCGATTTCGACGTCGTCGCCAATCGTGACGCCGCCGATTTGCGCGATCTTGGCCCACGCGCCGGTGTCCTTGCGAGGGTCGGGCGCGAAACCGAAACCGTCTGCACCCAATACGCACCCCGAATGCAGGATGGCCCGGTCACCGATCTTGACATCATGATACAAGGTGACGCGCGCGTGCAGCAGGCAGTCATCGCCGATTCGGGACTTCGCGCCGACGATGCAACCCGGCCCCAGCCGGCTGCCCTTGCCGATGCGCACGCCGTCCTCGACCACGCAAAGAGGGCCGATGCTGACGCCGGCGCCGATGACGGCCGTGGGTGCGATGACCGCCGATGGATGTATGCCGCGTTGGAGGCCGTTGAGCCGATGCCGGTCGAACCATTGCGCCAGCAAGGCATACATGAGGTAGGGCTGGCTGCACAGCACGACCCGGTAAGCGCGGTCGCCATCGGGCAGCGCCTGGAATGCGGCTTCCGTCATGATGACCGCAGCCGCGCGGCAGCCGAGCAGTTGCTCGTGCAGCTTGGGATTGGACAGGAAACTGATTTCCGACGGCCCCGCAGACGACAACGAACCCAAACCCCTTATGCGGGGTTCGGGTTGGTCGCTGGAATCGGCCGGTTTACAGTCCAGGCCTGCAACATTCGCCTGTTTGAGGAGTTCATGCAAGGCAGGCGCCTGTTCAGGCGCTAACAGTACCGGCATGTTGAATTAGCCGCCCAGAGCCTTGAGCACCTGGTCGGTAATGTCGACCCGGGGGCTGACTGTGACGGCGTCCTGGATGATCAGGTCGTAGTTCTGTTGCTCGGCGATTTTCTTGATGGCGGCATCGGCCTTTTCGACGATGCTGGAGAATTCTTCATTGCGACGGCGGTTGAAGTCTTCCTGGAATTCGCGGCGCTTGCGCTGCAGGTCGGAATCCAGGTCGGCCAGCTGGCGCTGGCGCTTGACGCGCTCGGACTCGGAAAGCACGGGGGCGTCCTTGTCGAATTTCTGGGCGTCGTTGCGCAAACGGTTGGCGAGGTTCTGGAGTTCGTCGTCGCGCTTCTTGAATTCGGCTTCGATTTTGGACTGCGCAGCCTTGGCGGGCTTGGAATCACGCAGGATGCGCTCGGTGCTCACGAAGCCGATTTTGGTCGCCTGCGCATGCACAGGCGCAGCCACCATGGCGCCAACGCCAAGCACCGCGGCAAGGACCAGGGCGCGATTGCCCCGGCTCATGGCGCGGTTTACAGCAGAAAGTTTTAGTGCGAATTGAGACTTCATGAAAAATCTACCTTGCGAAATAGCAGAGATAAAAGAGTTATTGTGCCATTAATTGAACGACATCAGAAACCAGTGCCGATCTGGAACTGGAAGGCCTGTTTGTCGTCGCCTTCTTTGGCGTTGAGGGCGCGCGCGAATGACAGTTGCAGCGGCCCCAATGGCGATTGCCATGACAGGCCTATACCCGCAGAATACTTCCAGCCGCAAGGATCGGCGGACTGATTGTTGATGCCGCGGTAGCAAACGCTGTTGCCGGTCGTCTGGATCTGGCCGGCGTCGGCGAACACGAACCACCGCAGCGTGCGGTCTCGCGTGGCGCCCGGGAACGGCAAGTATAGCTGCACGTTGCCCACGATACGGCGCGAGCCGCCCAGGTAATCGTTAGTGAGTGTATCGCGCGGGCCGAGCGAAGCGCCTTCGAAGCCGCGCACCGATCCGATGCCGCCGCCGTAGATGTTCTTGATGACCGGGAAGGTCTTGTCGCCAAACGCTTTGCCCCAATCGACCTGGCCATTGAACGCCAGCGTGTAGGCGCGGCCGAACGGCAGATAGTATTGCTGCTGTGCGCTGAGCATGTAGTAGCGCAGGTCGCCGGCGGACAGGTCGCCCGACAGGCGCGTATAGCCGCCCTTGGTCGGCGCAATGGCGCTGTCCCGCGTGTCTTTGGACCAGCCGACGTTGAAGATGACCGCATTGGTGGATTCGCCGTACTCCTTGACGAAGTCCTGGTAGGCTTGCGGGGTGTACTGCGGGCTGAGGTCGGACAGCTTGTTGTGCTCGTAGCTGAAGCCGGCAAAGACGCGGTCGAACTCGGAAATAGGCACGCCGAAGTTCATGCCCGCGCCGATGGAGGTCACGCGGTAGTCGCCGAAGGAATCGCGGCTATCGTAAGGCGTGGTGCGGCGATAGTAGACGGAGGTGGTCTTGCTGATGCCGTCGCGGGTCCAGTACGGGTTGGTGTGCGATACCACGACGGCGCGGTTGGTCTTGCTGGTATTGAGCTGCAAGGACAGTGTGTTGCCGCTGCCGAAGATGTTGTCCTGGCTGATGCCGCCCGACAGGATCAGCTTGTCGGTGGAGCCATAGCCCACCCCGAGGTTGATGAGGCCGGTGGGTTTCTCCTTGACGTCGACGTTGACGTCGATCTGGTCCGTCGAACCCGCGACCGGCGCGGTGGTGACGTTGACATCGTTGAAATAGCCCAGGCGGTCGATGCGGTCGCGAGAGGTCTTGATGCTGCCGGCGTCGTACCAGGCGGCTTCCTGCTGTCGCATTTCGCGGCGTATGACTTCGTCGCGGGTACGGGTGTTGCCGCCGATCTGGATGCGGCGGACATAGACGCGGCGGCCCGGATCCACATAGAAGGTGAGATCCGTTTCGTGGCTTTCCCGATCGAGCACGGGATTGGGGTTGACGTTGGCGAACGCATAGCCGAGCGTGCCGAGGTAATCGGTGATGGCCTTGGCCGTGGCACTGCTCTTTTCCGCCGAGAAGGTCTCGCCTTCCTTGACGGCGACCATGGGCTGGATCTTGTCTTCGAGCCCAAGAAGATCACCGGCGAGCTTGACGCTGCGGACCTTGTAGGGCTGGCCCTCGTGCACGGTCAGCGTGATGGAGATGTCTTGGCGGTCGGGCGAAATCGAAACCTGGGGAGGCTCGGCGGTGTATTCCAGGAAGCCTCGGTTCAGGTAGTAGGAGCGGATGCGCTCGACGTCGCCTTCGAGCTTTTCGCGGGAATACTTGTTGGTACCCGTGTACCAGGTCATCATGCCCGAGCTGGTGAGCTCCATTTCGTCGAGCAAAGTGCTTTCGGAGAAGGCTTCGTTGCCGATGATGCGGATAGAGCCGATCTTGGCGAGGTCTCCTTCGAAAATATCGAAGCTCACGCCCACGCGATTGCGCGGAAGGGGCGTGATGATGGGGCTGACCTCGACCCCGTACTTGCCCTTGGACAGATACTGTTGCTTGAGCTCGAATTCGGCGCGCTCGAGCATGGAGCGGTCAAACACGCGCCCCGGGCCGAACCCGACCTGCGCCAGCGACTTCAGGATGGCCTTGTCGTCGAATTCGCGCATGCCGTTGAAGCTGACGGACGCGATGGTGGGCCTTTCCTGGACATTGACTACCAGCACGTTGTTGGTGGTGTCGATGGACACATCGCTGAAGAATCCCGTGGCATAAAGGCGCTGAATGGCTTCGGCGGCCTGCTCTTCGGTGAACTGTTCGCCCACCTTGACGGGAAGATAGCTGAATATCGTGCCGACATCGACGCGCTGGATACCATTGACCTGAATATCGCGAACCGTGAAGGGGGTGAAGGCTGAAGCGATGCTGGGCGCGAGCAAGGCAGCCAGCAATACTGACATGGCGCGCTTGGAAAAAGGTGGTTTCCGGCTAGACGACATCCTGGACTATCCTTGGACGATTAAATGGTGGAGGATTGTAAGGCACAAAGCCTTTAACTGAAAAGGCGCGTAAAGTCGTTGAAAAATGCCAGCCCCATGAGAGCGGCAAGCAACCCCAGCCCGACGCGCTGCCCGCTTTCCAGCCATTTTTCCGGCAAGGGTTTGCCGCGTATGGCCTCGAAAGCGTAGTACATAAGGTGTCCGCCATCCAGCATAGGGATAGGTAGTAAATTTAACACGCCGATACTAACACTAATCAGTGCCAAAAACCCTATATATGCAGCCAGACCGACGCGCGCGGTCTGCCCGGCATAGTCCGCGATGGTGACGGGGCCGCTTACATTGCGCATGGAGACGTCGCCGGTCAGCATGCGCCCCATCATCTTCAAGGAAAACCAGACCGTATCGGCGGTCTTGGCAATGCCGCGGTACAGGCTGTCGATCAGGCCATAACGGACGGTGACCATGGGGAAATCGGCCGCGAGCATCACGCCGATTCGTCCCACCTGCACGCCGTCGTCGCCGGTATGCGCCTGGGGCACCACGGTGAACGACAGCGGCGCGCCGTCGCGCTGCACCGTGATGGAGACGGGCTGGCCGGGATACTTCTGGATTTCCTCGACCACCGCGCCGGAACCGGGCTTGTCGATGTCGCCGACGGCGACAATGAGATCGCCGTCGCGCAGCCCGGCGGCTTCGCCCGCCCCGCCTGGATTGACACCGCTGATGCGAGGCTGCGGCATGGCAAGCGCCAGTCCGGCCTCCGCCATGAGATCGACGCCCTCGGGTTCGATGGCCACTGCATGCAAGCGCAGTATGCGCTCGCGCGCTTGTCCCTCGCGCGTATCCACCTGCAGCCGGACCTCGCCTCCGGTCGTGAGCGGATCCAGCAGTTGCCAGCGCGCCTCACCCCAGGATTGCACGGGATGCCCGTTCACCGCGGTGATGCGATCGCCCGCCATGACGCCCGCCTGCGCGGCCTGGCTATGGGCGGGCGCTGCGGCCAGGATGGCCGCCGGCTCGCTCGTGCCCACCATGTTCAGGGCGCTGTACAGCAGCGCCGCGAGCAGAAGATTGGCGATGGGCCCTGCGGCGACGATGGCGCTGCGCTGCCGCAGGCTTTTGCGGTTGAAGGCCTGTGCCGCTTGTTCGGCGGTGGCATTCGGCAACGGATCGTCGAGCATCTTCACGTAGCCACCCAGCGGTATGGCCGACAATGCCCATTCGGTGCCATGCCGGTCGCGGCGGCGCAGGACGATCTTGCCGAACCCCACCGAAAAGGTGAGCACCCGTACACCGCACAGCCTCGCGACCCAATAATGGCCGAGCTCGTGAAAGGTGATCAGTACGCCGAGTGCGACGGCGAACGCAAGGAGGGTAAAAAGCATGAAATTCCAGAAATAACGACGATCAGGCCTGCATCGAGCAACGTTGTGACGCGATCTTGCGGGTGTGGGCGTCCAGCGCGAGCACGTCGTCCAGCGAATCGAGCCGGCTGACGGACATGCCGTTTATCTTTTCGAGGCAGTCTTCGATGACGTGGGCGATTTCAGTATACCGAATCTGTTCCTTGAGGAAACAATCGACGGCGACCTCGTTGGCGGCATTCAGGGCGACGCAAGCCGCCTGGCCGGTCTTGAGCGCATCGAAAGACAGGCGCAGGCAGGGAAAGCGTTCGAAGTCCGGCTCTTCGAAGTCCAGGCGGCCCAGCGCCGCCAGGGACAGCAGCCCTACCCCGCTATCGATGCGCTCGGGAAACCCGAGGCCATAGGCGATGGGGGTCCGCATGTCGGGCTGGCCCAGCTGAGCCAGGATGGAGCCGTCTTGGTATTCCACCATGGAGTGGACGACGCTTTGCGGATGCACGACCACCTGGATGCGCTCCACCGGCATGGCAAACAGCCAATGCGCCTCGATGACCTCCAGGCCCTTGTTGAGCATGGTGGCTGAATCGACGGAGATCTTGCGGCCCATGCTCCAGTTCGGGTGCGCGCAGGCCTGGTCGGGCGTGACCGCACCGAGCTGGTCCAGCGAGGTCGTCCGGAAGGGGCCGCCGGACGCCGTGAGCAGCAGGCGCCGGACTCCCTTGGCAGGGTCGGTCGGGGCCAGTGCTCCGTCTCCGCGAGGCATGCACTGAAAGATGGCGTTGTGCTCGCTGTCTATGGGCAGGAGCTCGGCCCCGCTTTCGCGTACGGTGCGCATGAACAGGCCGCCCGCGGCAACCAGTGCCTCTTTGTTGGCCAGCAGCACTCTTTTGCCGGCCCGGGCGGCGGCCAGCGCCGACGGAAGGCCGGCGGCGCCGACGATGGCCGCCATGACCGTCGTGACTTCGGCATCGACCGCGGTCTCGCCAAGCGCCTGCGGGCCGACGCGTACTTCCGGCATCGCCCCTCCCCCTTGCCAGGCCTGGGTGAAGCGCTGTCTGGCAGCGTCGTTGGGAACGACCACGACCTTGGCCCGCGTGGCGGCAGCCTGACGCGCGAGCTTGTCGATCCGGCTGTTTGCGCTCAGCGCGTAGACCGACAGCACGTCGGGATGCCTGGAGATGACGTCCAGGGTGCTCTCGCCGATGGAACCGGTGGACCCGAGCACGCATACACGTTGAAACTTCATGGAATTCAGATCCCCGTCATGAGCATGGCCAGAGGCGCAACCGGCAGCAATGCGTCGATGCGATCATACGCACCGCCATGCCCGGGCAGCAATTGGCTGGAATCCTTGACTCCGGCGCGGCGTTTGAGCAGCGATTCGAAGAGATCGCCGACGATGGACAAGGCGGCCAGGAATACCGACACCAGCACGACGCCCCACCATGGCCATTTCTGGTAGAGCTCCGCGCCGAAGCTGCCTGCCCAGAAGCTGCTGATCCAGATCCAGAGCGTGGCTGCGGCCACGCCGCCGACTGCGCCCTCCCAGGTCTTGCCAGGGCTGACGCGCGGCGCCAGCTTGTGCCGTCCGAAAGCCTTGCCGGTGAAATAGGCGGCAATGTCCGCAAACCAGATCAGCGCCATCAGCGAAACCAGATACCAGGCGCCGCGCGCAATGAATATCTGTACCAGCGCGGCCCAGACCGCGACCATGGCGGCAAATGCGAAGAGGCTGAGTGCGAGCCCTCCGGAGCGCTTGGAGGATTGGCCCTGCATGACCAGTGCGGTGGCCCCGAACACCCAGATCCCAACGACGGCAGGCAGCAGCCAGCGATTGATGCCGGCCTGCAGCGCGAACGCCCAGCCTGCGGGGTCGGCCTCCAGCCAAAAATAGGCAATGCAAAACAGGACGACCGCCGACGCGACGGCCAGGCCGGCCGGCCACCGGGTGTCTGGCTCCGGCCAGGTCAGGCGCAGCCACTCCCAAAGCGCGCAGCCGGCTGTGACCGTAAGCAGGACGACCAGCGGCCAAAGGCTTGGCGCCAGCAGCGTCCCCAGCAATATGGCCAATAGGGCGACCGCCGTGATGACGCGCTGCTTCAACATAGGAGCTCCTGCAAAGTCAGGTTTGATTCACGACCTGTGCGCTGGTACGCCCGAATCGGCGCTCTCGGGTTTTATACCACTCAAAGGCGCGATCGATTTCCTCTCCGCCGAAATCCGGCCAGAAGCCGTCGGAAAAAAAGAGTTCAGTGTAGGCAAGCTGCCAGACGAGAAAATTGGAAATGCGCTGTTCGCCGCCTGTGCGTATGAAAAGATCGGGCTCCGGCGCAAAAGCCATGGACAGGTATTGGGACAGCAAACGCTCGTCGATGGCGTCGGGGTCATCGCCGAGTTCGGGATGCTCGCGCAGCAGCCGGCGCATCGCTTGCAGGATGTCCCAGCGGCCGCCGTAGTTGGCTGCGATGGTCAGATGCAGGGCGCTATTGCCGGCGGTTCTTTGTTCGGCATCGCGGATGAGTTCCCGCAAGCGGTCGTCGAAGGGCGACAGATCGCCGATCACCCGCAGCCGGACCCCCTGCTCTTGCAGCTTGTCGACTTCTTTTTCCAGAGCCTGCACGAAAAGCCGCATGAGCAGTGAGACCTCTTCCTGCGGGCGGCGCCAGTTCTCGGAACTGAACGCAAAAAGGGTCAGGTATTCGACCCCGCGCTGTCCGCAGGCCTCGACGACCCTTCTGACCGCCTGCACGCCCCGCACATGGCCTGCCGTGCGGGGGAGAAATCGCTTGGTCGCCCAGCGGCCGTTGCCGTCCATGATGATGGCCAGGTGGCGCGGGGTGTCCGTGCACAGGGGTACCGAAAGGGTGGAACTGTCGATCATGTATGAGTCCGGAACCTCGTGCTAGACCGTCATGATTTCTGCTTCTTTCTGCGCCACCAGCTTGTCGATCTCGGCAACGTGCTTGTCGGTGAGCTTCTGGACTTCGTCCTGCATGCGGCGCTCGTCGTCTTCGGAGATTTCCTTTTCCTTGACCAGCTTCTTGAGCGTGTCGTTGGCGTCGCGCCGCAGATTGCGGACCGCCACCTTGGCGTCTTCGCCTTCCGTACGCACGACTTTCGTCAGATCGCGGCGGCGTTCCTCGGTGAGGGCCGGCATGGGAACACGGATGTTGTCGCCCATGGAAATGGGATTCAACCCCAGGTCGGATTCGCGAATTGCCTTTTCGACCGGGCCCGCCATGTTCTTTTCCCATACCTGGACGCTGAGTGTGCGGGCATCGACCAGATTGACATTGGCGACTTGGCTGACCGGCACGGGCGAACCGTAGTATTCGACCATGACGTGATCAAGGATGCCTGCGTGCGCACGACCGGTGCGGATTTTGGACAAGCTGACTTTGAGCGTTTCGATCGACTTGCCCATGCGTTGCTCAGCCGATTTCTTGACTTCTGAAAGACTCATTATTGTTCCTTTATCAAACGTGTACCAGTGTACCTTCGTCTTCGCCCGAAACCGCTCTTTTTAGCGCTCCGGCCTTGTTGATGGAGAACACCTTGATCGGCAGCTTCTGATCGCGGCACAGTGCGAACGCCGTGGCGTCCATGACTTCGAGCCGGCGTACGATGGCCTCGTCGAAGCTGATGCGCGCATAGCGCGTGGCATTCGGATCCTTGTTGGGATCGGCGCTGTAGATGCCGTCGACTTTGGTGGCCTTGAGGACGATCTCGGCTCCGATTTCCGCACCGCGCAGTGCCGCGGCGGTGTCCGTCGTGAAGAAAGGGTTGCCCGTGCCCGCGGCGAAGACCACCACCTTGCCTTCTTCGAGATAGCGCAGGGCCTTGGGACGAATATAGGGTTCGACGACCTGATCGATATTGAGCGCCGATTGAACGCGGGTGTCGATGCCGCGATGCTTGAGGGCGTCCTGCAGGGCCAGCGCATTCATGACGGTGGCCATCATGCCCATGTAGTCGGCGGTTGCGCGGTCCATGCCTTGTGCACCGGGCGCGACGCCGCGGAAGATGTTGCCGCCGCCGATGACGATGGCCAGCTCGACGCCCAGCGTGGCGACTTCGGCGATTTCTTCCGTCATGCGCAAGATCGTGGCGCGGTTGATCCCAAACGCGTCTTCACCCATCAGCGCTTCGCCGGACAGTTTGAGAAGAACACGCTTATACGATCTGGTGGTCATAGGTAGTATCCCAGTAAACAATCCAACGAAAGTGTAAGCCAGAGTCGAGCCGACGCGAAAGCGCCGGCTCGACTTTTGCCTGATGAACGATCAAGCGTTGCCGGCTGCCGCCGCCGCGACTTCGGCAGCGAAGTCTTCGGACTTCTTCTCGATACCTTCGCCGACCACGTAGAGCGAGAAGCGGGTGATCTTCGCGCCCTTCTCTTTGAGCATCTGCTCGACGGTCTGCTTGTCGTTCTTGACGAACGGCTGGGACAACAGCGTGACTTCCTTCAGGAACTTCTGTACGGAACCCTCTACCATCTTGGCGACGATCTCGGCGGGCTTGCCGGATTCGGCGGCCTTTTGTTCCGCAACCGAGCGCTCGGCGGCGATGTCGGCGGCGGGCACGCCACTGGCGTCCAGCGCCTTGGGCTTGGTGGCCGCGATATGCATGGCCAGATCCTTGCCGGTTTCTTCCGCGCCGGAGAACTCGACGAGCACGCCGATCTTGCCGCCGTGCACGTAGCTGGCGAGCTGGTCAGCGGTCTCGAAGCGGTCGAAACGGCGGATGGAGATGTTTTCGCCGATCTTGCCCACCAGCGCGGCGCGTGTGCTTTCGACCGTACCTTCGCCCATGGGAAGTTCGTTCAAGGCGGCGACGTCGGCGGGATTCTTTTCGGTGGCCAGCTCAGCGACCTGGTTGATGAACGCGATGAAGTCGTCGTTCTTGGCGACGAAGTCGGTTTCGCAGTTGACTTCGATCAGCGTGCCACGCTTGCCGTCGGCGGCAACGTGCAGCCCGATCAGGCCTTCGGCCGTGACGCGTGCGGCGGCCTTGCTGGCCTTGTTGCCCAGTTTCACGCGGAGAATCTCTTCGGCGCGAGCCATGTCCCCGTCGGCCTCGGTCAGTGCTTTCTTGCACTCCATCATGGGGGCGTCGGTTTTCTCACGGAGTTCTTTGACCATGGATGCGGTAATTTGAGCCACTATTTTCTCCAAATCTTTAAAACACGCCCCGGCCGGGCCGGGGCAACTGCGAAACAATCATGCGGCGGGCCGCCATGGGCGGCGCGCCAGTCCGGCAAAAGCCGGCCCATGGCTTATTCGCGGTCTTCTTCGACTTCCACGAACTCTTCGTCGCCTTCGGTGATCTCTTCGACCAGGCCGTTGAGGTTCTGTTCACGGCCTTCCAGCACGGCATCGGCCATGCCGCGTGCGTACAGGGCAATGGCTTTGGCCGAGTCATCGTTGCCGGGGATGACGTAATCCACGCCGTCGGGCGAGTGGTTGGTATCAACGACTGCAACAACCGGAATGCCCAGGGTACGTGCTTCCGCCACGGCGATCTTGTGATAGCCGACGTCGATCACGAACAGGGCGTCGGGCAGGTTGTTCATGTCCTTGATGCCGCCGATCGCCTTGTTGAGCTTCTCGAGTTCGCGGTCGAACATGAGCGCTTCTTTCTTGCTCATGCGCTCGGTCGCGCCTTCAGCCAGCTGGCTTTCCATTTCCTTCAGTCGCTTGACCGACGTCTTGACCGTCTTGAAGTTGGTCATCATGCCACCCAGCCAGCGGCTGTCGACATAAGGCATGCCGCAGCGTGCAGCTTCCGCAGCCACGAGCTCGCGAGCGGCGCGCTTGGTGCCAACGAAAAGGACGGTGCCGCCACGGGCAGCAAGCTGGCGCACGAACTTGGCCGCTTCCTGATACTTGACGACGGTTTGTTCCAGGTTGACGATATGGATCTTGTTACGCTGACCGAAGATGAACGGCGCCATCTTGGGGTTCCAGTAACGTGTCTGGTGGCCAAAGTGCACACCAGCTTCCAGCATTTCACGCATCAAAGACATAATATTCTCCAAGGGTTAGGTCTTGTACCCATGCTTGCATCCCGCCAAGGGCCCGAAATTTACGGGCGCTACAATGGTCGAAACACCCTTAAGGCGCAGGGCACGCGATTTTTACGAACGGCAGTGTCATTCCTGAAATTCAGGAAAGCCTATAATTCTACTATTTTTCGCCCGTTAGATTCAAGTTGACATGAGCACACTCGTTACCGACCCCACCGACCTCGATAAAATGCGCGCAGCCTGTCAGGCCGCCGCCGCCGCCCTGGACTACCTCGCGCCCCACGTGCGCCCAGGCGTCACCACCGGCGAACTCGATCGGCTGTGCATGGACTACATCACCAACGTGCTCAAGGTCGAATCCGCCACGGTGGGCTACGCGCCTCCGGGATACACCCCCTTCCCCGCCTCCATCTGCACCTCCGTCAACCATGTGATCTGCCATGGCATACCGGGCGACAAGGTCCTGAAGAACGGCGACATCATGAACATCGACGTCACGGTCATCAAGGACGGCTGGTTCGGCGATACGAGCCGCATGTATTACATCGGCGAGCCCTCCATCCTGGCGCGCCGGCTGACCGAAACCACCTACGATTGCATGTGGCTGGGCATCGAGCAGGTTCGTCCAGGCGCCACGCTGGGCGACATCGGCCACGCCATCCAGAAGCATGCTGAGAAGAACGGATTCTCGGTCGTTCGCGAATATTGCGGCCACGGCGTGGGACGCAAGTTCCACCAGGATCCCCAAGTCCTGCACTACGGCAAGCCGAATACCGGCGTACGGCTCGAGCCCGGCATGATCTTCACGATCGAACCCATGATCAACTCCGGCCGCAAGGAAATCCGTACGCTGGCCGACGGCTGGACCGTCGTCACGCGGGACCACAGCTTGTCCGCGCAATGGGAGCACAGCATCCTGGTCACCGACAGCGGCTACGAGATCCTGACCGTATCGGAAAACATGCCCGCGCCGCCCGCCTTCGTCAGCAAACCTTAGCCCTAAGCCATGTCCGCGCCGCTCGTCATGCCTTTGCGAGAACGGCTCGCCGCGCGGCGGGACGAAGCCATACGGGAATTCCGCGAGCACCGCCGGCCCGAAGCCCTGCTGACGGCCCTGCGGCGCATCACCGACCAGGCGCTGCGCGAGCTCGTTCACCTGCACCCGTTGCCCACCGGGTCGACGCTGGCTGCGGTGGGCGGCTACGGACGCGGAGAGCTCTACCCATACTCCGACGTCGATATCCTCATACTCCTGAAGCATTCCCCGACGATTGAAGAAGCGGAACGCATCCAGTCGCTGGTGGCCGCGATGTGGGACCTGGGCATCGAGCCCGGCCACAGCGTGCGCACCATCGAGGACTGCCGCCGCGAAGCGGCGAACGACGTCACCGTCGAAACCGCGTTGCTGGAAGCGCGCTGGCTGGTCGGATCCCGGGATTTGCTGCAGGCATTGCGCAAGGCGATGCGCGAGCAAATGGACCCGCAGGCTTTTTTCCAGGCCAAGCGCGCAGAGATGCAGCAGCGCCATGCCCGGCACCAGGACACGCCCTATGCGCTGGAACCCAACTGCAAGGAGGCTCCGGGCGGGCTTCGCGACCTTCAAGTCCTGCTGTGGATGGCCGATGCCGCCGGGCTGGGCAGCACCTGGAACGAAATTGCCCAGACCGACCTGCTGACGCCCACCGAGTTCCGGGCGCTGCGGCGAGCCGAGAAAGCCTTCAAGCGCCTGCGGATCGAGCTGCATCTGCTCACCGGGCGACGCGAGGACCGGGTGCTGTTCGACCTGCAGCCCGGCTTGGCCGCCATCTATGGCTTCGAGCCGGCCAAGAACCGGCGTCCCAGCGAAATCCTCATGCAGCGCTACTATTGGGCGGCCCGCGTGGTCAACCAGTTGAACACCATACTGCTGCAGAGCATCGAAGAGCTGTTGTTTCCCCTGCCCGAAGACCAGGCCAAGGCGATAGACGACGATTTCTCGGTCTTGCGCGGGCGCCTTGCCACCCAGCGCGAGGATGCATTCGAGCGTAATCCGGCGCTGCTCTTCCGCGCTTTTCTCATCATGCAGGAACGTGCGGACATCGACGGAATCTCGGCGCCCACCCTGCGCGCCATGTGGCATGCAAGGCGACGCATCGACAGCCAGTTCCGCCAGAATCCGGTCAATCGCCGGCAATTCATACAGATCTTCCAGCAGCCGCGCGGCCTGGTCCGCGCCTTGCGCCGCATGACGATGCTGAACATCCTGCCGCGCTACCTGCCCGTGTTTCGCCGTATCGTCGGCCAGATGCAGCACGACCTGTTTCATGCCTACACGGTCGACCAGCACATCCTGATGGTGATACGCAATCTGCGTCGCTTCACCATGCCGGAACACGCCCAGGAATACCCGCTGGCCAGCCAGCTCATGGCCGACTTCGATCGCCATTGGCTGCTGTACATCGCCGCCCTGTTCCACGATATCGCCAAGGGGCGAGGCGGCGACCACTCCGAGCTGGGGGCCATCGATGCGCGGCGGTTCTGCGCTGACCACGGCATTGAAGGCGAGGACGCCGACCTCATCGAGTTCCTGGTGCGCCGGCACCTTGTCATGTCCACCGTCGCGCAAAAGAAAGACCTCAGCGATCCCGAGGTCGTCAGCCAGTTCGCGCAATGCGTGGGCACCGAGCGCAAGCTGACGGCGCTATACCTGCTCACCGTGGCCGACATACGCGGCACGAGCCCCAAGGTATGGAACTCCTGGAAGGGAAAGCTGCTCGAGAATCTCTATCAGCAGACGCTGGTATCGCTGGGCGGCGGCCGCAGCGACACGGGCACGGTGCTGGCCATGCGCAAAGAGGCGGCGGCGACCGACATACGCCTGATGGGCTTGCGGGACGACAGCCGCGACCTTTTCTGGGACGAGCTCGACGTCGCCTATTTTCTGCGCCACGAAGCCAGCGAGATCGCCTGGCATACCCGGCATCTTTACCACAGGGTCAATTCCCCGGACCCGGTCGTCAAGGCGCGGGTGGTGGGGCAGAACGAAGCCCTGCAGATCATGGTCTATACCCAGGATCGCGATGATCTGTTCGTCACCATTTGCCGGTATTTCGACCGCCGCGCCTTCAGCATCCAGGATGCGCGCATACACACCACCCGTCATGGATGGGCCCTGGACAGCTTCATCGTATTGCTGCCGGCCCACGAAAAAGACTACCGCTCGCAGGCAACGCTGGTCGAGCACGAACTCGTCGCCGCGCTGAAGCTGCCGGATGCGCCCGAGGCCGACCCGGCACTTGTTCCGTCCCCCTGGAAAAAAGGATCACGCCGCTCGCGGGTGTTCCCCATCGTGCCCAATGTCGAACTGCAGCCGGACGAGCGCAGCGCATCCTGGAGGCTGTCGCTGACGGCGTCCGACCGGCCGGGACTGCTCTACAGTCTTGCGCGGGTATTCGTCGACCACGGCATCAATCTCAAGATGGCGAAGATTCTTACACTGGGAGACCGGGTCGAGGACATTTTCATCATCGAAGGCGACGCTCTCGGAAACCCCCGAAGCCAGCTACAATTCGAGCGCAACATCCTCGCGACGCTCGACGGCGCGGGCTCCTGATTCTTCCTGACGACGGACGGCATGGAATTCAACGACTTGATCTTCACCTTCGGCCGCAGCTTCCTGTTTGCTTTGGCCACCCTGCTGCCCATTCTCAATCCGCCCGCCGTCGCGCCCATCTTCCTGACCCTCACCGAAGGGGCCAGCACCAATGCGCGCACGCAATTATCCAAGCGCGTCGCCATCAATATTTTCATCATGCTCGCCATCGCCATGTTCGGTGGCAATGTGGTCCTGGGATTCTTCGGCATATCGCTGCCGGTGGTCCGCGTGGGCGGCGGCCTTCTGGTCATCGCCACCGCCTGGCGGCTGGTCGGCGCTTCCGATTACGATGCCAAGCACGCCCAGGACATGGCGGAAGCCTATTCCTTCGACCAGATCCGCTCGAAGGCTTTCTATCCCCTGACGTTCCCCATGATCTGCGGGCCCGGCGCGCTGTCGGCGGCGATCACCATCGGGGCCACCCTGCACGATGAACGCAGCCTGGTCGCTGCCTTCAAGTTCGCCGGATCCTTGCCGGCAATCGCGGCCGCGGCCCTCGTGGTGTATCTGTGCCTGCGCTTCGCCGCCCAGTTCCTGCACAAGCTGGGTCCCAACGGCACGGCGGTGCTGATGCGCCTGTCCGCCTTCATCCTGCTGTGCCTGGGCGTGCAGATCGTCTGGGACGGCCTCCATGAACTGATCATGGGCATCATTCACGACAGTGCCTCCATCCGACGCGCTTGATACATCGAAGGACAACATGACGACCAACAGAATCCTACATGCCATTGCCCTGCTGTGCGTCGCGGCACTGGCCATCGCGCTCGTTTCGCAGCACGTGTTCGACATGCAACCCTGCGCCTGGTGTGTTCTGCAGCGCTTGATCTTCCTGGTCATCGCCGTGGTGTGCTGGCTGGGCGTCCTGACAGGACGCGCCATTCCCGGCCTTCGCCGGCTTGCCGCCTGGCTGGCGGCGCTCCTGGGTATCGGCGGCGTGGTCGCCGCCTGGTATCAATACACCGTCGCGGCGCAGATGTTTTCCTGCGACATGACCTTCGCCGACCGCTTCATGGTTTCATCCGGACTGGACGCCGGCGTGCCTTGGCTGTTCGGCATTTTTGCATCCTGCATGGATGCGCGGGTGGACCTGCTGGGCGTGGAGTATGCCTTGTGGAGCATGGGCCTGTTTGCGGTGGTCATCGTCCTGGGCGCGGTGGCCGGGGTCAGGCTCCAGGGGCGTTGAAATAGGGGTTGTAGGGGTCGGACCCCGGATGGGGTCCGGCCCTAACGCTGCCGGGGTCAGACCCATGGGTCTGACCCCAAAAAGCCCAAAGCCATAGGGGACCCACGGGTCTGACCTCCCATCAAAAGCCCAATTATTCCGGCGCGGTGCTGGTGGACATCTCGCCGGCGGCCGGTCTCAGGCCGCGGGTGCGGCTCAGGCGCTCCAGGTATTCGGCGTCGATATCGCCCGTCACGTAGTGGCCGTTGAAGCAGGACGATTCGAACTGCTTCATGGCGGGATTCCTGTCCCGGATGGACTGCTCCAAATCGGCCAGTTCCTGATACACCAGGCCGTCCGCACCGATTTCCCGGCTCACCTCGTCGGTGTCGCGGCCATAGGCGATCAGTTCCGCCTGCGTCGGCATGTCTATGCCATAGACGTTGGGAAAGCGGACCGCGGGCGCGGCCGATGCGAAATAGACCTTGTTGGCGCCGGCAGCCCGCGCCATGTCCACGATTTCGCGGCTGGTCGTGCCCCGGACGATGGAGTCATCGACCAGCAGGACGTTCTTGCCGCGGAATTCCATGTCGATGGCGCTGAGCTTCTGACGGACTGATTTCTTGCGCACTGCCTGGCCCGGCATGATGAAGGTCCGGCCGACGTAGCGGTTCTTGATGAAGCCTTCGCGGTAGCTGAGATTGAGCTTGGCCGCCAGTTGCATGGCCGAAGGGCGGGATGAGTCCGGAATGGGCATGACGACGTCGATGTCGCCCAGCCGCAAGGATTTGGCCACGTTGTCGGCCAGGTACTCGCCCATGTTCAGGCGTGCGTCGTAGATGGAAACGCCGTCCATCAGCGAATCGGGCCGGGCGAAGTACACGTATTCGAATACACAGGGCGTCAGCACCGGATTCGTTGCGCACTGCCTGCTGCTGAGTTTGCCTTCCAGGTCGATGAAGACCGCTTCGCCCGGCTCGATGTCCCGAACGAGCGAGAACCCGCAGCCGGTCAGCGCCACGGATTCCGAGGCCGCCATCCATTCGGTGCCCTGCTCCGTCTCGACGGAGCCCAGGCACAAGGGCCTGATGCCATAGGGGTCGCGAAACGCCACCATGCCGTAGTTCGCGATCTGGGCGATGACGGCGTATGCGCCTTTCGCTCGGCGATGCACTGCGGATACCGCCTTGAAAATGGCGTCCTCATCCAATGAGCCGCCGCTGGAGGCCTGCTGCAGTTCGTGGGCAAACACATTCAGCAGCACCTCCGAGTCGGAGTTGGTGTTGATATGGCGCCGGTCGACGCGGAACAGCGCCTCGCGCAGCTCACGCCAATTGGTCAGATTGCCATTATGGACGAAGGTGATGCCGAAGGGCGCATTCACGTAAAAAGGCTGCGCCTCGTCGACGCTGTCGCTGGAGCCCGCGGTGGGGTATCGAACCTGGCCCAGGCCGCTGTTGCCCGGCAGGGAGCGCATGTTCCGCGTACGGAAGACGTCGCGCACCAGACCATGGGCCTTGTGCATATTGAAAAACTGGTCATGCGAGGTTGAAATGCCGGCGGCATCCTGCCCGCGATGCTGCAACAGGAGCAAGCTGTCGTAAATCAACTGGTTCACGGGGCCGCGGCCTGCTACCCCCACTATTCCACACATTTTCTATATTCCTGTGAATATCAATACGGTAACCACGATGCAAGCGAGGGCGGCAACAGCAGCTTGATCTGCTGCACGCCCTGGATGGCACTGCGGGAAAGACGGGCATCCTGCCACCAGGGTTCTTTCGGCAAGTCGGTATAGCCGGCCATCACCACCAGCAACAACACGAAGACGACGCCCCGCAACAGGCCGAACAAGGCGCCAAGGCCGTGGTCCGCCGGCGTCAGGCCGGTCTTGTGGATCAGCGTGGCCAGGGTGACGTTGACGAGCCCCACCAGCAGCAGCACAACGATGAAGACCAGCCCGTAAGCGGCGGCGGTGCGCAACAATTCATTGTCGATCCAGGCGGCCAGCCAGATCGACATCAGCGGCCCCCACCAGACGGCGGCCAGAAAGGCGACGATATAGGCGACGAGCGAAAGCACTTCCTTGACCAGGCCGCGTAGCAACCCCAAAAAGGCCGAAAAGGCCAGGATGGCAAGGACGAGGTAGTCGAAGCTGGTCACTTAGTGGAAATGAAGCCGTTGTCGTAACCCAGCGCCCTCAGCCGCGCCTGCGCGGCCTGGGCTGCATCGCGCGTCGGGAAGGGGCCGACGCGCAAGCGGTAGGTGGGCTTGCCGCCAGAGCTTGCGTTTTCCACATAAGCGTTGGTCACGCCGGCCGAAACCAGGCGGTCGCGACGTACTTGCGCGTCCTTGTCGTTGGTATAGGCGGCGATCTGGAGAATGAAGCTTCCCGAGCTGGACGCGGCGGGCGCCGTCTTTGAAGGCGTGCGGCCTTCGAGCAGCGCAATGGCCACCGAGCCGTCGTCCGTACGCTCGGCCGTTGGCTTGGTTTCCTTGGGCTTGGGCTCTTCTTTTTTGGTTGGCTTGGGTTCGGCTGCAGGCTCGGGCTTGCTGGACGGGGGCGGCTCCGGCGGAGCTTCGGTCACGGCCGGCGGAGGCGGTTCTATCGTGGCCGTCCCGGTATCGGCGGGTGCTTCAGCAGTGCCTTCGGCCGGCTGCGCGGGCTCGGGAGTTTGACTGATGGTGCCCGAAGCCCCCGGGCTGACCGGGGACGGCGCCATGGCGAGGCCGCCCTCGCCCGGCGCGACGATGGCCGGCACGACCAATGGACCCGCCGCCTGGTCAACGGGTTCGGTGGAGTCGAACAGCATGGGTACGATGATGACGGCCGCCAGTACCAGCACCAGTGCGCCGATGAGGCGGCGACGCGCCCGGCCGCGGAGTTCGTTGACCTGAGCTTCACTGGAAAGAGACGAACGCCGTCCCGACACTGGAGCGGACTCGTTACGAGAAAACAATCCCATGGAGCAAAAAACCTATCTGGTAAACAAGCGGCCAGCCGGCGAGCTTGAACTACGTGACCTGCCGTCCCAATTCCTTCAACACGGGTCCGACAGTCGAAAAAGATCCGAACACGAGAATTCTATCATTCTCGGATGCCTGTTTTCGTGCCTCCGTAAACGCTTGTACCGGATTATCAAAACTGGAAACGGTTACCGCCTCGGCGTTCAGAACGGGGCGCGCGGCCGGCTTGACTCCCGGCCGCCCGGCGGGCGCGTCGTGGGACGGCTCGGAAATGCGCTTGAGCTCGACGCTGGCCTGCTCGAGCGTTTCCTTGCCCGTCACGCTTTGGACCGCTTTGCGCACCAAGGCTGCAAGATCTTCGCCGGACGTGCCCCGCGGACCTTCCAGGCCGGCGCAGTACCAGCGGTCCACCCGGTTGGCCAGTTTGGCGACGACGCTGATCATGTCCTTGTCGTTGAGCATGCCCACCACCGCATGCGTATGCGGGAAATATCCCATGTTGTCCAGGTTTTGCCCAAGCGCGGCGGCCGCGTGCGGATTGTGGGCCACGTCCAGCACGATGGTCGGCGTGCCCGGCAGTATCTGCAACCGCCCCGGCAAGGCGACCTGCGCCAGGCCGATGCGCACCGCCTGCTGCGGCACCACCAGCTGCGGCCGCAGCGCCTCGAGGGCGGCCAGGGCGGCGGAAGCGTTGAGCAACTGGTTCGCGCCACGCAGCGCCGGATACGCCAGCCCGCTGCGCCTCTGGCCGCGCCCGCCGTAGGCCCACTGCTGGCGATCACCGGAGTAATTGAAATCCTTGCCGAACAGCCAGAGGTCTGCGCCGATGTCCTTGGCATGCTCGAGTATGGTGTCGGGCGGCATGGGGTCGGCGCAGATGGCGGGCTTGCCCGGCCGGAAGATATGGGCTTTCTCCCAACCGATTTTCTCGCGCGTATCACCCAGATAGGCCGTGTGGTCGATGTCCACGCTGGTGATGACCGCGCAGTCGGTGTCCACGAGATTGACCGCATCCAGCCGGCCGCCCAGCCCGACTTCCAGCACCGCCACGTCGACGCGCTGCTCTTCGAAGAGCATCAGCGCCGCGAGCGTGGTGTATTCGAAATAGCTCAGGGTGGTGTCGCCCCGGGCGTCCTCGATGACCCGGAACTGGCGGATGATCTGGCCATCATCGGCCATGTCGCCGTTCAGGCGTATGCGTTCATTGAAATCGATCAGGTGCGGCGATGTGTACATGCCCACTTTGTAGCCGGCCGCCAGCAGTATGGCCTCGAGCATGGCGCAGGTGGACCCCTTGCCGTTGGTGCCGCCCACCGTGATCTTGACGAACGGCAGCTTGAGCCCAAGCTTGTCGGCCACCCCCTTTATTCTTTCGAGCCCCAGATCGATGGCGCTGCGGTGCAAGGTTTCAAGATAGCCGAGCCATTCCTGCAAACCGGAAGACTCGTTGGGAACAAGACTGGACATAATGGATGCTTCTGTAAAAAAACGGGCGGCAGGTGCCGATATTAGCACCTGCCGCTGATGCAACGGCGTTTGCCCGCGCCCGGGTAACGGACTTTATTTGCGCCGGGCCGGCGGCAGATCGGTACAACTGCCCTCCGCGACCTCGGCCGCCATGCCGACGGACTCGCCCAGCGTGGGATGCGGGTGTATGGTCTTGCCGATATCCACCGCGTCGGCGCCCATCTCGATGGCCAGGGCGACCTCGCTGATCAGGTCGCCGGCATGCGTGCCGACGATGCCGCCGCCCAGCACGCGATGGGTTTCCGCGTCGAACAGCAGCTTGGTGAACCCTTCGTCGCGCCCGTTGGCGATGGCGCGCCCCGAAGCCGCCCAGGGGAACAGGCCCTTGGTGACTGCGATGCCCTCTTTCCTGGCTTCGTCCTCGGTCAGGCCGACCCAGGCCACTTCGGGATCCGTATACGACACCGATGGGATGACGCGCGCGTCGAAGAAGCTCTTCTGCCCCGCAATGACCTCGGCCGCCACATGGCCTTCGTGCACGGCTTTGTGCGCCAGCATGGGCTGGCCGACGATATCGCCGATGGCGTAGATATGAGGCACGTTCGTGCGCATCTGCTTGTCGACCTCGATGAAACCGCGGTCGGTCACGGCGATGCCCGCTTTCTCTGCGGCGATCTTCCTGCCGTTGGGAGAGCGGCCCACCGCCTGCAGCACCAGGTCGTAGCGCTGCGCCTCTTTGGGAGCGTTCTTGCCTTCGAAAGTGACCCAGATGCCGTCGTCGCGGGCCTCGGCAGCCACGGTGCGCGTTTCCAGCATGACGTTGTCGAAGCGCGATGCGTTCATTTTTTCCCAGACCTTGACCATGTCGCGGTCCGCGCCCTGCATCAAGCCGTCCTGCATTTCGACGACGTCCAGCCGGGCACCCAGGGCGGAATACACCGTGCCCATTTCGAGGCCGATGATGCCGCCGCCGATGATGAGCATCTTCTTGGGAATGGATGCGAGCTTCAGTGCGCCGGTGGAGTCCACGATACGGGGATCTTCGGGCAGGAACGGAAGCTTCACCGACTGGCTGCCCGCCGCGATGATGGCGGACTTGAACTTCACGGTCGTCGTCTTGCCGTCCACGGTGATCGACAAGTGATGCGGATCCGCAAAAGCGCCGACGCCGGTCAGCACCTTGACCTTGCGTGCCTTGGCCATGCCGGCCAGGCCGCCTGTCAGCTTGGACACCACGCCGTCCTTGTAGGCGCGCACGCCGTCCAGATCGATCTTGGGCTCGCCGAAGCTGATGCCGTGCGAAGACAATGAGCGGGCTTCTTCAAGCACCGCCACGGTGTGCAGCAGCGCCTTGGAAGGTATGCAGCCCACGTTCAGGCACACGCCGCCCAGCGTGTCGTAGCGCTCGACGAGCGCCACGGACAGCCCCAAGTCCGCCGCACGGAAGGCGGCCGAATAGCCGCCCGGCCCCGCGCCCAGCACCAGGACGTCGAACTCCGCGTCCGATTGGCCCGTATAACTGGCGGCGGCGGGTACGGCCGCCTGCGCGGGCCGTTCGTCGGCAACCGCGGCTTGCGGCTTGGCGGCTTCAGGCGATTCCGCAGGCGCGGCGGCTTCCTTGCCCGCACCCTCCGACGCTTCGATCCGTACGATGGCCGTGCCTTCCGCGATCTTGTCGCCCACCTTGACCAGGACTTCCTGGACGACCCCGGCGCTGGCTGCGGGGATCTCCATGGAAGCCTTGTCGGACTCGACCGTAATGAGGCTTTGCTCGGCCTGGATGGTGTCCCCTTTCGCCACCAGCACCTCGATGACTTCCACTTCCGTGAAGTCGCCGATATCGGGCACTTTCAGTTCAGTTGTGCTCATATGCGCTCCTAGAGGGCGATGCGACGGAAGTCGGCAAGCAAGGCGCCCAGATAGGCGTTGAATCGCGCGGCGGCAGCGCCGTCGATGACGCGGTGGTCATAGGACAGCGAAAGCGGCAGCATGAGGCGCGGGATGAACTTCTTGCCGTTCCAGACCGGCGCCTGCGTGGACCGCGACACGCCCAGGATGGCGACTTCGGGGGCGTTGATGATGGGGGTGAAATCGGTGCCGCCGATGCCGCCCAGCGACGAAATAGAGAAGCATCCGCCCTGCATCTGGCCCGGAGACAGCTTGCCGTCGCGTGCGAGCTTGGCGAGTTCGGCGGTTTCCTTGGCGAGTTCGAAGATGCCTTTCTTGTCGGCATCGCGTATGACGGGCACGACCAGGCCATTGGGCGTATCGGCCGCGAAACCGATGTGGAAATAGTGCTTGTAGACGAGGTTGTCGCCATCGAGCGATGCGTTGAACTCGGGGAACTTCTTCAGCGCAGCCACGACCGCCTTGATCAGGAAAGCCAGCATCGTGACCTTGACGCCGGATTTCTCGTTCTCTTTGTTGAGCGTCTGGCGCAGCTCTTCGAGCTCGGTGATGTCGGCTTGATCGTTGTTGGTGACGTGGGGAATCATCACCCAGTTGCGATGCAGATTCGCGCCGGAGATCTTCTTGATGCGCGACAGCGGCTTGGCTTCGATGTCGCCGAACTTGGCGAAGTCGACCTTGGGCCAGCCCAGGACGTTCAGCCCGCCGCCCGCCGTGGGCGCCGTGGCGGCCGCCCCTGCGCCGGCGCCGCCCGCCAGCGCTTGCTTCACGTACTGGCGGACGTCGTCCTGGGTGATGCGGTTCTTGGTGCCGGTGCCGCGCACCGATGCCAGGTTCACGCCAAGCTCGCGGGCGAACTTGCGCACCGAAGGCGAGGCATGGGGCAGATTGCGCAAGGGCACATCGGCCTCGGCAAAGGCTTCGGTGGGGGAATGGCGCTCGGGCGGGGTCGAAGCCAGGGATGCGCCATTGGACGGCTCGTCCTGGGATGGGGCCGCTGCCGCGGCTGGCTCGTCGGACCGCGCGGGCGCGGGCTCGGCGGCGGGTTTCGCCTGGGCGGGCTCGGCCTTGGCCGCCGCCCCGGTCGCGCGCAGCTCGATGATGTCGGAGCCTTGATTCACCTTGTCGCCCAGCTTGACCTTGATCGCCGTGACGACGCCCGCATGAGACGAAGGAACCTCCATGGAGGCCTTGTCGGATTCCACGGTGATCAGGCTTTGCTCGGCCGCGACGGTATCGCCGACCGCAACCATGATCTCGATGACTTCCACGTCGGTCGCATCACCGATGTCGGGTACGGCCACCGTTACCGACTGGCCGCCCGACTGGGCTTGCCCCTTGGGCTCGGCCGGTTCTTCGGATTGGCCTGCCGCCGCGGGGGCCGCATCGGCAGCCGTGGCCGGCGGCTCGGCCGCTGCCTGCTTGGCCTGAGGCTGGGCCGCGTCGCCGCCCTCTTTGGCGCCTGCGGATTCAAGTTGGACGATGACCGAACCTTGCTTGACCTTGTCGCCGACCTTGACCGAGACCGATTTGACGACACCCGCCTGCGAGGAAGGGATCTCCATGGAGGCCTTGTCGGACTCCACCGTGATCAGGCTTTGTTCGGCCGCGACCGTATCGCCCGGGGCCACCAGTACCTCGATGACCTCGACCTCGCTGAAGTCGCCAATATCCGGAACTTTCACTTCGATCGTATTGCTCATATCAGCGCCCCTCCTTACGCGTGATGCGGGTTGGCTTTATTTACGTTGATGCCGTATTTCTTGATGGCTTCCGACAGCTTGGACACCGGCAGCTTGCCTTCGTCGGCCAGGCCGCGCAGCGCCGACAGCACCACGAAATGGCGGTCGACCTCGAAGTGCTCGCGCAGCTTGTAGCGGAAATCGGAACGGCCGAAGCCGTCCGTGCCCAAGACGTAGAAACCGCGGCCCTTCGGAATGAACGGGCGGATCTGGTCGCCGAAGGCCTTGACGTAGTCGGTCGACACGATGATGGGGCCGCCGGCGCCCTGCAGCTGCTTGGTCACGTAGGGAACCATGGGCTCCTTGGATTCCGGGTTCAGCAAGTTGTGGCGATCGCAATCCAGGCCTTCGCGGCGCAATTCGGTGAAGCTGGTGACGCTCCAGACGTCCGAGGCGATGCCCCAATCCTGCTGCAGCAGATCCTGGGCCGCAAGCACTTCGCGCAATATCGTGCCGGAGCCCATCAGTTGCACGCGGGGCTGCTTGTCGTCGCCCACCGTCTTGAACTTGTACATGCCGCGTATGATGCCCTCTTCGTCGCCGGGCTTCAGGCCGGGCTGGGCATAGTTCTCGTTCATGACGGTGAGGTAATAGAAGACGTCTTCCTGGTTCTCGACCATGCGGCGCAGGCCGTCTTGCATGATGACCGCCAGCTCGTGGGCGAAGGTCGGGTCGTAGGACACGCAATTCGGAATCATGGACGACAGGATATGGCTGTGCCCGTCTTCGTGCTGCAGTCCTTCGCCGTTGAGCGTCGTGCGCCCGGCGGTGCCGCCCAGCAGGAAGCCCCGGGCCTGCATGTCGCCCGCGGCCCAGGCCAGGTCGCCCACGCGCTGGAAACCGAACATCGAGTAATAGATGAAGAACGGAATCATGATGCGGTTGTTCGTGGAATACGACGTGGACGCCGCGATCCAGGAACTGAAGGCGCCCGCTTCGTTGATGCCTTCCTGCAGCAACTGGCCGTTCTCGGTCTCCCGGTAGTACATCACCTGGTCCTTGTCGACGGGCACGTATTTCTGCCCTTCGGGCGAATAGATGCCGATCTGGCGGAACAGGCCTTCCATGCCGAAAGTGCGGGACTCGTCGGACAGGATGGGCACGACGCGCGGACCCAGTTGCTTGTCGCGCAGCAACTGGTTCAGGAAGCGGACGAAAGCCTGCGTGGTGGAGATTTCACGGCCTTCGGCGGTGGGGTCGAGAATCGCCTTGAAGGCGTCGAGCGCCGGCACCTTGAGGTGTTCGTCCGCCTTGCGGCGGCGTGCCGGCAGGTAGCCGCCCAGCGCCTTGCGGCGCTCGTGCAGGTAGACCATTTCGGGAGAGTCGTCCGCGGGCCTGAAGTAAGGCAGCTCTTCGAGCTTGTCGTCGGGAACCGGAATATTGAAGCGGTCGCGGAATTCGCGCACGGAGGCCATGTCCAGCTTCTTTTGCTGGTGGGTGGGGTTCTTGGCCTGGCCGACCTGCCCCATGCCATAGCCCTTGATGGTCTTGGCCAGGATGACGGTGGGCTGTCCGGCGTGCTCGGATGCCGCCTTAAAGGCCGCGTAGACCTTGTAGGGATCATGGCCGCCGCGGTTCAGGCGCCAGACGTCTTCGTCGCTCATGCGGCTGACCATTTCCAGCAGCTTGGGATGCTTGCCGAAGAAGTTCTCGCGCACGAATTTTCCGTCGTGCGCTTTGTATGCCTGGTATTCGCCGTCGACGGATTCTTCCATGACACGGCGCAATATGCCTTCCTTGTCGCGCGCCAGGAGCGGGTCCCAATAGCCGCCCCAGATCAGCTTGATGACGTTCCAGCCGCTGCCGCGGAAATCGCCTTCGAGTTCCTGGATGATCTTGCCATTGCCGCGCACCGGGCCGTCCAGCCGCTGCAGGTTGCAGTTGATGACGAAGATGAGGTTGTCGAGTTTTTCGCGGGAAGCCAGGCTGATGGCGCCCAGGGATTCGGGCTCGTCCATTTCGCCGTCGCCGCAGAATACCCAGACCTTGCGCTTGCTGGTGTCGGCGATGCCGCGCGCATGCAGGTATTTGAGAAAGCGCGCCTGGTAGATGGCCATGAGCGGCCCCAGCCCCATGGAAACGGTGGGAAACTGCCAGAATTCCGGCATGAGCTTGGGGTGCGGATAGGAAGACAGGCCCTTGCCGTCGACTTCCTGCCGGAAGTTGTCCAGTTGCTCGGCCGTGAGGCGGCCTTCAAGATAGGCCCGGCCGTAGATGCCGGGCGACGAGTGGCCCTGGAAGTAGACCAGGTCGCCACCGTGGTCTTCGGCTTCGGCATGCCAGAAATGGTTCTGGCCGCAGCCTATCATGGTGGCGAGCGACGCGAACGATGCGATGTGGCCGCCCAGGTCGCCGCCATCGTGGGGGTGGTGGCTGTTGGCCTTGACGACCATCGCCATGGCGTTCCAGCGCACGTACGAGCGGATGCGCTCTTCGAGTACGATATTGCCGGGATGCGGCGGCTCCAGGCCGGGCGGAATGGTGTTGACGTAAGCCGTATTGGGCGAGAAGGGAATATAGGCGCCCGAGCGGCGGGCCAGGTCGATAAGGCGCTCGAGCAGGAAGTGCGCGCGTTCAGGCCCCTCGCGATCGAGCACGGCTTCTAGCGCGTCTAGCCATTCCTGTGTTTCAAGGGCATCGTCGTCGGTGACATGAGCCGTGTTGCTGACTTGATCAAGAGAGGACATTCGCTGTCTCCTGGTTAGAGGTGGAATCCGGACACACCGCCGCGAGCGCCGCCCGTGGCAGTCGTTATGCTTGGCGCCAGATCATGGCGCGGCCGCCCGTTTATAAGGGACGTGTCATATCAAACCAGCCCATTCTAGGAAAGACTGGGCATATGTTCAAGCAAAATTTCATTTTATGATATGAGTTTTTATAATGTGAAAAATACGAGGCGGCGTTAACGACTAAAATGCTCTTCGCATCATGATGCAATTTCGAGACCCATGGCGAGCCATTCAAAAAAATCCCTGATCCCCACGACGTTCTACGACCAGGCGAATCATCCGCGGCGCGGCTTCTATTGGCTGACGCCCGTCATCGTGCTCATTCTTTATATTTGCGTGATGGGCGTGTTCATCTGGCTGCAGCAGCTGCACAACGACAGCGTCATGTTCGTGACCATCGATCAGGAAACCCGGCAGCAGCGGTTGATGATGGTCATCGTCGCCCTCTCCTGCGTGATCGTCCTGAGCCTGCTGGCATTGTGGCGCTATACACGTTTCCGCACCCGCGCCGAAGCCGCGCTCATTGCCGAAACCGGTTTCCGCCGCGCCATGGAAAACTCCATGTCCACCGGCATGCGCGTCTTCGACATGCATGGCCGCATTGCGTATGTGAATCCCGCTTTCTGTCGGATGATAGGCTGGAACGAGGCCGATCTGATCGGCCGCACGACGCCCTTTCCCTATTGGCTGCCCGGCCGCCATGCCCAGCATCAGGAAACCCTGGACCTGCTGCTTTCCGGCCGGACCCCCAGCAGCGGCCTGGAAGTCGAAGCGCAGCGCCGCGACGGGTCCCGCTTCACGGCCCGCATGTATGTGTCGCCGCTGCGGGATCCCAACGGCGAACAGATCGGCTGGATGACCTCCATGACCGACATCACCGAACCCAAGCGCATCCGCGAAGCGCTGACTGCCGCGCATGAGCGCTTCATGACTGTGCTTGAAGGCCTGGACGACGCGATTTCGGTGGTGGCCGACACCACCGAAGGCCTGGAACTGCTTTTTGCCAATCGCACCTATCGCCGCTTCTTCGGCGCCCAGTCCAATGGCCACGGTGAACTGATGGGTGGGCGGCTCGGGCGATTCACCGATGAAACGGTCGAAATCTTCTCGGAATCCGCTCAGCGCTGGTTCGAAGTCCATCACCGCACGCTGGCCTGGACCGACGGGCGCCGCGTGCGCCTGCAGGTCGCGCGCGACATCACCGAGCGCCGTACGCACGAAGAAGCATCGCGCGTCCAGCAGGAGAAAATCCAGCTTACCAGCCGCCTGACGACCATGGGCGAAATGGCTTCGTCGCTGGCTCATGAACTCAATCAACCGCTTACCGCCATCACCAACTACAGCATGGGCGCGGTCGCCATGCTCAAGGCCGGCAATCCGAATCCCGAGCGGCTGCTCGAAGCCCTGGAGAAGTCCGCGATGCAGGCCGAACGCGCCGGCAAGATCATCAGCCGGATCCGCGAATTCGTGAAACGCAGCGAACCGCGCCGCCAGCCCGTACCGATCACGCGCATCGTCGACAATGCAGTAGGGTTCGCCGAGATCGATGCCCACAAGCGCCAGGTCGACATCGCACTGGATGTCCCCGATACCATTCCCGACGTTCTTGCCGATCCCATACTCATCGAACAGGTCCTGCTGAATCTTCTGAAAAATGGCATAGAAGCCATGGAGAAAAGCGAGAACCGCACACTGACGCTGGTCATTTCCGACCAGTCGCCGCTGATCGAGATCGCAGTGATCGACCGCGGCCATGGCCTGCGCGATCCCGAACGCCTGTTTGAACCCTTTTACAGCACCAAATCCGAAGGCTTGGGCATGGGGCTGAATATTTGCCGTACTATTATCGAGTCTCATCATGGTCGGCTCTGGGCCGATCCCAACCCGGAAGGGGGCACGATTTTCCGTTTCACTTTGCCGCGCGCTACGCCACAAGCGCCTAGCTCGACAGAAGACAATCAGGAGTTGCATGCATGACCACACCCCAAGCACCGCAAACAATATTCATCGTCGATGATGACGAAGCCGTACGTGATTCATTGCGCTGGCTGCTCGAAGCCAACGGCTACCGTGTCCGCAGCTTCAGTGGTGCAGAAGAATTCCTAAATGCCTACGAGCCCGACCAGGTAGGCGTGCTCATTGCCGACGTCCGCATGCCCGGCATGAGCGGCCTCGAACTCCAGGAAGCCCTGATCGCGCGCAAAGCGCCCTTGCCCATTGTCTTCATCACCGGCCACGGCGACGTCCCCATGGCCGTTTCCACCATGAAGAAAGGCGCAATCGATTTCCTTGAAAAACCGTTCAACGAAACGGACTTGCGCAACATCGTCGCACGCATGCTCGAACAGGCCAGCGAACGCGTCAGCCAAGCCCAGGCCCAGAAGAATCACGAAGCCATCCTCAGCCGCCTTACCGCGCGCGAACAGCAAGTGCTCGAGCGCATCGTCGCCGGCCGGCTGAACAAGCAGATCGCCGGCGATCTCAACATCAGCATCAAGACCGTTGAAGCGCATCGCGCCAATATCATGGAAAAACTCGAAGTCACCACCGTGGCCGATCTCATGAAGATCGCGCTCACCAAAGCAGAAGGTACAGCATGACCGCACGCCTCATCGACGGCAAGGCGCTGTCCGACAAGATCAAGGCCGAAGTCGGCCAACGCGTTCAGGTCTTGAAGCAACGCGGCGTCACCCCCGGCCTGGCCGTGGTGCTCGTGGGCGACGACCCCGCCTCCCATGTGTACGTGCGCAACAAGGCCGCGGCCTGCGAGAAGGCCGGGCTGTATTCCCAAGTGATACGCCTGCCCGCCGACATTCCGGAAGAACAATTGCTGGATGTCGTGCGCGGACTCAACGACGATCCGGACGTCCACGGCATACTCGTGCAGCTTCCCCTGCCCGCCCACATGAATGCCGGCAAAGTCATCGAAACGATCGCCGCGGAAAAAGACGTCGACGGTTTCCATGTCAGCAATGCCGGCCTGCTCATGACGGGGCAACCGCTCTTTCGTCCTTGCACGCCCTACGGCGTCATGAAGATGCTGGAATCCGAGAACGTTTCCCTGTGGGGCGCCGAAGCCGTCGTGGTCGGCGCCAGCAACATCGTCGGCAAACCCATGGCCATGCTGATGCTTGCAGCCGGCGCAACCGTCACGCTTTGCAATTCCAAGACGCGCGACCTGGGCGCCCAGACCCGCCGCGCCGATGTGCTGGTGGTCGCCACCGGCAAGCCCGGCATGGTCACCGGCGACATGATCAAGCCGGGCGCCACCGTTATCGATGTGGGCATCAATCGCAACGAATCCGGCAAGCTGGTCGGCGACGTCGAGTTCGAGTCCGCCAGCAAGGTCGCCGGCGCGATCACTCCCGTGCCCGGCGGCGTCGGACCCATGACCATCGCCATGCTGCTCGTCAACACCCTGGAAGCCGCAGAGCGCAGCGCAGCCGGGGGTCAGACCCCATAAGGGGTCTGACCCCACCTCTGCCAACCCAGGGCAACCCAGGGGTCAGACCCCGTATGGGGTCTGACCCCGCCTCTGCCAACCCCAGGGTATGACCCCGCCTCCGACCTTAACAGCCCTAGATTCACATGACACAAAATCCCCTTCTGGCGCCGATCGAGGCGTTGATCGACTATTCGTCCATCTCCCCTGCGCACATCGAGCCGGCGATCAGAACCCTCATCGAGGAAGCCCGCTCTGCGGTGGAACGGGCCGCCGACCCAGCCCTTCCCGCCACCTGGGCCGACATCGTCGAGCCGCTGGATGACGCGGGCGAGAAGCTATGGCGCAGCTGGTCGGTCGCGGGGCATCTGAATGCGGTGGTCAACACACCGGAACTGCGGGCCGCCTATAACCAGTGCCTGCCGCTCATCACCGAGTTCTCCACCTGGTCGGGTCTGCACACGGGCCTGTATGCGCAATACAAGCGCCTGCGCGCCTCGGACGCCTTCAAAGACCTGGCACCGGCGCGCCGGCGCATCATCGATCTCGCCCTCCGCGACTTCCGGCTCAGCGGCGTCGAACTCGAAGGCGCCGATCGCGAGCGCTACGCCGCGATCTCGGACCAGCAGGCGCAGGCGTCCCAGAAGTTCTCCGAAAACGTCCTGGACTCGGTGGACGGATGGTCTCTGTACGTCGATGATGCCTCCAGGCTGGATGGCCTGCCCCCCGACGTCGTCGACGCGGCCAAGGCAGCCGCGCGGGAAGACGGGAAGGAAGGTTGGAAGCTGGTGCTCAAGATGCCTTGCTACCTGCCCGTGATGCAATACGCGACGGACCGCTCCTTGCGGCAGGAAATGTACCGCGCTTACGCGACCATAGCCTCCGAGCACGGCGACGCCAAGCTGGACAACTCGCCGCTCATCGAACAGCTCCTGGCCTTGCGCGCCGAGGAAGCGGCGCTGCTGGGCTATGCCAGCTACGCAGAGCTGCGGCTCGAAACGCGCATGGCCGACGACGCGGGCCAGGTACTGGATTTCCTGCGTCAATTGGCCCGGAAAGCCAAGCCTTACGCCATGCGCGATCTGCAAGAGCTGCGCGAATTTGCCCGCGACCGATTGGCGCTGGACGAGCTTCAGCCCTGGGATGTCGCATTCGTATCAGAGCGTTTGCGCGAAGAGCGCTACGACTATTCCGAAGATGAAGTCAAACAGTACTTCACCGAGCCGCAGGTGCTGCAAGGTTTGTTCCAGGTGGTGGAAAAGCTGTTCGGCATCCGCCTGCGCGCCAGCGACGCACCGACCTGGCATCCGGACGCCAAGGCGTACGAAGTGCTGTCCGCGGCAGGCGAGATCCTGGGCATCCTGTATCTGGACCTGTATGCCCGGCAAGGTAAGCAAGGCGGCGCATGGGTGGACGGCGAACGCAACCGGCGCGCGCGGCATGGCGCCGTCCGTACGCCGGTGGTCTATCTGACCTGCAATTTCTCGAAAGGCCAGAACGGTAGGCCCGCGCTGCTGACCCACGACGACGTCATCACCCTGTTCCATGAAAGCGGACACGCGTTGCATGCTTTGCTGTCCGAGGTCGACGACCTGGGTTCGGCGGCATTTTCCAGCGTGGAATGGGATGCCATCGAACTGCCTTCCCAGTTCATGGAAAACTTCTGCTGGGAATGGGGCGTCGTCACTTCCCTGAGCGCGCACGTCGACACGGGCGTATCCTTGCCTCGTGCGCTGTACGACAAGCTACGAGCCGCCAAGAACTTCCAGAGCGGCATGCAGATGCTGCGCCAGATCGAGTTCTCTCTCTTCGACATGAACATTCACCATCAGGCGCATGGCTTGTCGATCCAACTGGTACTGGAAGCCCTGAACGAAGTCCGCAAGGAGGTCGCCGTTCTGTTCCCACCGGCCTGGCATCGCTTTCCCCACAACTTTTCGCACTTGTTCGCGGGCGGCTACGGCGCGGGCTATTACAGCTACAAATGGGCGGAGGTCCTCTCGGCGGACGCCTACGCGGCCTTCGAGGAAGGCGCGGCATCCGGTGCCGGCGATACGCTGGATCCGCTTACCGGCCGGCGCTTCCTGAAAGAGATCCTCGCGGTCGGCGGATCCCGCCCCGCAAGCGAGTCCTTCGCGGCATTTCGCGGCCGGGCGCCCAGCATCGACGCCTTGCTGCGCCATAGCGGGCTGGGGGAATAGACCTATAATGGCCTCAGGCCATCCCGCCGCAATCTGTTTTCGCATTACTGCCATGTCTACATTGTTTCGCGCCATCGCGGCCCTTGGGGCCGCCCTCCTGCTCGCCTTCGCTCCGTTCGCTTCCGCCGAGACCGCGCTGCACAACGTGCGCGGCTTCCTGCCCGATCTCCGTTTCACATTGGTCGGCCCAGGCGAGAAAACCATCACGCAGGACGACTTCAAGGGCAAGACCGTCATGATGTTCTTCGGCTATGCCAGTTGCCCCGACATCTGCCCCACCACCATGGCGCAATTGTCGCAAGTGCTGGAAACGCTGGGCGACGACGCGTCGAAAGTACGCATCCTGTTCGTCAGCGTGGATCCGCATCGCGACACGCCGGAAATCCTGCAAGCCTATGTCAACGCATTCGACAGCAACGCCATCGGCCTGACCGGCACCGAGAAGCAAGTGGCCGATGTCGCCCGCCGCTACCGCGTGGCATACCAGATCGCCAAGCCCAGCAAGGACAACCCCGACAACTACGAAGTCGCGCACAGCCGCGGCGTGTATATATTCGACGGCCAGGGACGCGCCCGCATGCTGGCGGCGGACACCGAGTCGGTGGAGGTGCTGAGCGAAGGCGTCAAGCGCCTTTTGGCGCAGGGATGATTTTGAGGGTTTTGAGGGGTCAGACCCTATAGGGTCTGACCCCATCAAAGACCGGGCGGCGGGGTCTGACCCGATAAAAGAGGCGGAGGGGTCAGACCCTATAGGGTCTGACCCCGACCTGATCCTCTATCAAGCGTTGTTGACCGCCTGCTCGCCCTCGCTGACACGCTCGAGCTCTGCCGCCTTGAGCTCCATCGCCGCATGCCGCAACGCCGTCCGCAGTCCCTCTTCCACCACCGGATGGTAGAAGGGCATCGCCAGCATTTCCGGAATGGTCAGTTTCTTCTGTATGGCCCATGCCAGCAAGTGGGCAATGTGCTCCATGGCGGGACCCGCCATTTCGGCGCCCAGCAACCTGCCGTCGGCATGGCCGGCATATACGCGCAGCTTGCCCCGATTCTTGAGCATGATGCGCGACCGCCCTTGCCCATTGAAGTCGACTTCGCCGACGGCCACGCCTTGTTGGGGAAGATCACGGAAACGCACCCCCACCGCAGCGACCTGCGGATCGGAAAACACCACCGCCATCGGTGCACGGCGCTTGCCCGGCTTGACGTCAGGATACGCCGCCGCATTACTGCCCGCGATGTGGCCGTCGTCGGCCGCTTCGTGCAGCAGCGGCAGCACGCCGTTGACGTCGCCGGCGATGAAGAGCGGCAGATCGGCCACCTGCAAGGTGTCCGGATCGTAATCGGGCATCCCTTTCTCGTTCAGCTTCGCCCCGGTCTTGGCGAGGTCCAGATCGAGGTTGGGACTGCGGCCGGTGGCCAGCAGTATGTAATCGAAGCGCTCCGTGCGTTCGGCCTGGCCTTCTTCCTGGTAGCGGACTTCGACCTCATCGCCAATACGTTCGACGCCAAGCACGCGGGTACTGGTCTGCAGGCTCAGTTCGGCCTGCAAAGCCGCGCGCAGGCTGTCCCGGACCACTGGATCGCTGAGCCCCGCTATGCCCTCCCCGCGGCTCACGATGCGGGTGCGCACGCCCAGACGGGACAAGGCTTGGCCCAATTCAAGGCCGATGACCCCGGCACCCACGACCATCACGCTGCGCGGAAGGTCGTCCCAGGCGAACACGTCGTCATTGACAATGGCCCGGTCGCCGATCTTCTTGTATTCCTTCGGCACCACAGGCGAAGAGCCGGTAGCGATGACTGTGCGTTCGGCATGGACAACGGTATGGTCGTCAATCTGCAGCTCGGTGGCGGACAGGAATTTCGCGTGGCCGCGGACCTTGTCGGCGTCAGGAATATTGTCCACGCTTTCCAGCACGAAACCGACGAAGCGGTCACGTTCGCGCTTGACTCTTTCCATGATCTCGCGGCCGTCGATGCGCACTTCGCCGTCGATGTGCACCCCGAAATCCGCCGCCGTTGCTGTCCCGTGCGCGGCATCTGCGGCGGCAATCAAGAGCTTGGACGGCATGCAGCCCACCCGGGCGCACGTGGTGCCATAAGGGCCGCTTTCGATCAGTACGGCCCGCAATCCCGCGGTCTTGACCGCCCGATAGGCCGTCAGGCCAGCGGTTCCCGCACCGATGATGGCAACGTCGGTGTTGATGCGTTTCATGATGGCTCCTTGCTGGACGAGCGTCAGACTCCTGTCCACTCGGTGACGAACTGGCGGTAATCCGGCCTTTCGGGCGGTGCCATGGACTGGATGGGGGTGCCGATGGCGACGAAGCCCATGAAGCGGTAATCGAGGGCGTCGAACCCGAGGGCCTCGGCCACCGTATCCACATAAGTGCCCAGTCCGGTGCTCCAGAACGCGCTGTAGCCCAGCATATGGGCGGCATTGAGGATATTGCCGACCGCCGCGCCAGTGGCGAGCATGCGTTCGTGTTCAGGAATCTTGGTATTGGTGTGGTCGAGCCGGCAGGCGACGGCAATCAGCAAGGGAACCTTGTCGAGCCAGCGCCGCGTGGTGTTTTCCTTCTCGGGTGCAAGGGGCAGGCCGGCCGCCTTGATCGACGAGATGGCCAGCTCGCCCAGTCGCGCAATGGCATTGCCCCTGATCAAGGCGAAACGCCATGGCCGGAGCCTGCCGTGGTCGGGCGCCGTCATCGCCGCCCTGAAGATCTTGTCGAGGTCTTCGTCCGAAGGGCCGGGCTGCTGGACGAACTTGACCGAAAAACGGGTATGGAGGTAATCGATAGGGGCTACGAACGACATCTTCATCCTTTCCTGAGCAGTGCTTTCATATCACGGACGGCTTTTTCCCAGCCGTCGAATACGGCGCGCGCCACGATCGCATGGCCGATGTTGAGCTCGGCAATGCCGGGGATGGCGCATATGGCCTGAACGTTTTCGTAATGCAGGCCATGGCCCGCGTTCACCCGCAGGCCTGCGGCAACACCGGCCGCGACGCCGGTGCGCAGCCGGGCGAGTTCGAATTCAACCGCCGATGCATCAGACGCATCGGCATACGCGCCGGTGTGAAGCTCGATGACCGTGGCCCCTGCGCGCTGGGCCGCGTCGATCTGATCGGCCTCGGGATCGATGAACAAAGAGACGCGGATGCCGGCGTCATGCAGCTGTGAAACGGCTTGCCGCACAGAATCGAAATGCCCGATGACGTCCAGGCCGCCCTCGGTGGTGAGCTCGCTGCGCTTTTCCGGCACCAGGCAGACATCCTGGGGACGGACTTGGCAGGCGATGCCAAGCATCTCGGGGGTAACGGCGCATTCCAGGTTCATGCGCGTGCGCAGCACGGGACGGATCGCGGCTACGTCGGCATCTTGAATGTGGCGACGGTCCTCGCGCAGATGCAGGGTAATGAGGTCTGCGCCGGCATCTTCCGCGCGAAGAGCGGCCTGAACCGGGTCGGGATAAGAGGTGAAACGCTGCTGCCGCAACGTGGCGACATGGTCGATATTTACACCCAGTTCAATCATTTGGCAGGCACCCTTCCTTACGAGCAATGACGGTAAAGGGCTATTATCCCCTTTTATCCCGACTGTGTCCCGGCGGGCCGGGGGTCAGACCCCCTAATGATGGGGGGCCAAGGGTCAGACCCCGTACGGGGTCTGACCCCATTTAACACGCCCTACCCTTTTTCCTGCACCGGGGTCAGACCCCGTACGGGGTCTGACCCCATTTAACGCGCCCTATCCTTTTTCCTGCACCGGGGTCAGACCCCGCATGGGGTCTGACCCCTCAGCCGCCGCCGAGTCCTGCAGCCACCCGCCGCCCAGCGCTTTATACAGTTCGACACGGTTCAACAATGAATCCATGCCGGTCTGCAGGAAAGTGCGCTGCGTGTTGTACAGGTCGACCTGGGCGCTCTGTACCTGCAGAAAGCTGTCCAGGCCGGTTTCGTAGCGCAGGTTGGCCAACCGCAGGCTTTCGGCTGCCGAGGCCTCGAGTGCGCGCAAGGCGTCCAGCTGTCCGCTGTAAGTGGCTTCGCCGGCCAGCGCGTCCGCCACTTCCCGGAATGCGACCTGAATGGTCTGTTCGTACTGCGCGACGGCGATGTTCTTGCGCGCCTCGGCCAAGGCCAGGTTGCCGCTGACGCCGCCCTGGAAGATGGGAATCTGCACTTGCGGTGCGAACTGCCAGTACTCCTGACCCGATCCGAACAGCCCGCCCAGTTGCGGACTGGCGAAGCCCAGCAGTCCGGTGATGGATATCCGCGGAAAGAAGGCGGCCCGCGCCGCGCCGATATTCGCGTTGGAGCCCCGCAACGCATTCTCGGCGCCCATGATGTCCGGACGGCGCTGCAGCAAGTCCGACGGCAACCCCACGGGGATGGCCGAGAGGATCTGGTCGCGTCCGAAGACGGCGGCTTCGGGCAGGCCATCGGGTATGGGTGTGCCCAGCAGCAGCTGCAAGGCATTGCGTGCCTGTGATTGCGTGCGCTGAATGCCGGCGAGATCCGCCCGGACCGTCTCGAGCTGCCCGCGTGCCTGGTTCAGGTCGAGCGCGGATGCCAAGCCCTCGTCGTAGCGCGCCTGCACGAGATTGAAGGTTTGCTCCCGCGCCTTCAATGTGCTTTGCATCAGCCCATCGAGTTGCTGCGCGGTGCGCAGGCGGAAATAAGCCTCGGCCACCTGCGCGACCAGGTTGATGTGCACCGTGCGGCGGGCTTGCGCGGTCGCCAGATATTGCTGGTTGGCGGCTTCGCTGAGGTTGCGCAGGCGTCCGAAGAAATCCAGCTCGAACGCCGTCATGCCGAGCCCGGCCTGATAGTAGTGCGTGATGCCGGGCGAGTCGGGTCCGCCGGCCCTGAGATTTTCAGGATTGCGCGTATGCTGCGTGTTGGCACCCGCCCCGATCGTGGGGAACTGGTCGCTTTGCACGATGCCGTATTGAGCGCGCGCCTCTTGGACGCGGCCGACGGCGACACGCATGTCGCGATTGTTGTCCAGCGCAAGGCGGATCAGCGCTCGCAGTTGCGGATCACGGAAGAACTCCGACCAGCCCAGGTCGGAACTGTACTGCACCTGCGGCGATACTGCGCCAGCGCTGCGTTCCCCGGTATTGTTCACCGCATCGGCGTCGGGATACTGCCCCGGCACGGGCGCCGCGGGCCGGTGATAGTCGGGCGCCAGGGAGCAGCCCGCAAGCAGGGCTGCGACTACGGCCGGCAAGGCCATCTTCAGATGAAATCCATGACTCATTTTTGATCCTCGGTCGTGCCGGCACCGGGCGCCGCCGGAGAAACAGGCGCTGTGGAAGGCACGGGTTCAGCGTGCACGGCATGCGCGCCCAACAGTTTGGGACGGGTTTTGAAGAGGGTCAGGACCACCACGAAAAACGTGGGAACGAACAGTACGGCCAGCGGCGTGGCCGCAAGCATGCCGCCCAGCACGCCCAGGCCGACCGCATTCTGGCTGGCTGCGCCGGCGCCCGTGGCAAGCGCCAGCGGCAAGACGCCCAGAATGAAGGCAAACGAGGTCATGAGAATGGGACGGAAGCGCAGGCGCGCCGCCTCGACCGTGGCATCATAGATGGAACCGCCTCTGGCATAGGTGTCTTTGGCGAATTCGACAATCAGGATGGCGTTCTTCGCCGAGAGCCCGATCACCGTGACCATGCCGACCTGGAAGTAGACGTCGCTGGACATGCCCAGCCCGCTTACCATCAGGACGGCGCCCAGCATGCCCAGGGGAACCGCCAGCATGACTGAAAGTGGAATGGCCCAGCTTTCGTACAGGGCGGCAAGCACCAGGAACACCACCAGGACCGCCAGGCCGAGCAGGATGGTCGTTTGTCCGCCCGCCTGAAGTTCCTGATAGGACAGGCCGGTCCACTCGAAAGCAAAGCCCTCGGGAAGCTCGCCCACCAGTCGCTCCATTTCCGCCATGGCATCGCCCGTGGAATAGCCCGGACCGGCCGAACCGCCGAGACGGATCGATTCGTAGCTGTTATAGCGCACGACCTGGACGGGCCCACGTTGCCATTCGTAGCTGACAAAGGAAGACAGCGGCACCATTTCGCCCTGGCTGTTGCGGGCGTTGAGCTTGAGTATGTCGTCCGGGTTCATGCGATGCGCGTCTTCCGCCTGCACCCAGACGTTCTGCACCCATCCCTGGTTGGTGAACTTGCCCACGAAAGACGAACCCATGGCCGTTGAGATCAGCTGCGCGGCCTCGGCAAAATCCACGCCCAGCGCCGCGGCCTTGTCACGGTCGAGCGTGATGCTGAGCTGCGAGCCCGGGCCCAGCCCGGTGATGCGTGTGCCCGACAGAATGGGGCTTTGCGCGGCCTTCTGCAGCAGTTGGTCGGTTGCCGCCATCAGGGCGTCGTGGCCCCGGCCGCCGCGGTCCTCCAGGCGCATGTCGAAACCCGAGGCATTACCCAGCGATGAAATCGCGGGCGGCACCACCGAGAACACCATGGCGTCCGGCAAACCGAACAGCAGGTTCTGTACCGCCTTGCCGGCGACCGCCATGGCCGAGTCGCCTGGTCCTTTGCGTTCGGAAAAGTCCTTGAGCGGTACGAAGGCGATGGCCGAGTTCAGGCCGTTTCCGTTGAAGCTGAACCCCTGCACCGCAATGATGTTCTCGGTTTGCGGCTGCTGCTGGAAGTAATGTTCGACTTTCTCGATGATTTCAATGGTGCGGTTGGCCGTCGAGTCGGATGGAAGCTCGATGTTGGCCACGATGTAGCCTTGGTCTTCTTCGGGCAGGAACGAAGTGGGCAGGCGCATGTAGAGCCAGCCCAGAGCGACGACCAGTATGAGGTACACGAACATCATGCGCCCGCCGCGCCGCAGGCTGCGGCCGACCCAGGACTCGTAGCGCTTGGTGGTGCGATCGAAACCCCGGTTGAACCATCCGAAGAACCCTCTTTTGCTTTCGTGATGGCCTTTCGGTATGGGCTTGAGTATGGTTGCGCACAAGGCCGGCGTGAAGGTCAGAGCCAGGAAAGCGGAGAACATGATGGAAACGGCCATCGCCACCGAAAACTGCCGGTAGATGACCCCCACCGAGCCGGTCATGAAGGCCAGCGGCAGGAATACCGTGGTAAGCACCAGCGTGATACCGACGATCGCCCCGCTAATTTGCGGCATGGCCTTGCGGGTCGCTTCCTTCGGGGGCAGCCCCTCTTCCACCATGATGCGTTCCACGTTCTCGACCACGACGATGGCATCGTCCACCAGAATACCGATGGCGAGCACCATGGCGAACATGGTCAGCACGTTGATCGACAGCCCCAGCGCAAGCATGATGGCGAAGGTTCCAAGCAGCGCAACCGGCACCACCAGCGCCGGGATCAGCGTGTACCGGACGTTCTGAAGGAACAGAAACATCACGACGAACACCAGCGCCATTGCCTCGAAAAGGGTATGGACCACCTGCTCGATCGAGACCTCGACGTAAGGCGAGGTGTCATAAGGAATGGCGTACTGGATGTTGTCCGGAAAATAAGCAGCCAGTTCCTCCAGCTTGTCTTTCACGCCCTGCGCGGTGGACAGCGCGTTTGCGCTGGGCGTGAGCGAGATCGCGAAGGCGGCGGTCGGCTTGCCGTTGAGCCGCGCGCCGAACTGGTAATTGTCGGAGCCCACCTCCACCCGGGCGACGTCGGAAAGCTTGACCGTCGAGCCGTCGAGGTTGGACCGCAGAATGATGTTCTCGAATTCGCCGACCGTGGACAATTGGCCGTTCACGGTGATGGGCGCGGCGACCCGCTGGCCGGACGGATTGGGCGGTGAGCCCATGATGCCGCCCGATATCAGCACGTTCTGGCGGCTGATGGCGTTGTTGACTTCGGCCATGCTCATCTTGAAGCCGACGAGCTTGTCCGGATCGACCCAGATCCGCATTGCGCGCTGAGCGGCGAAAAGCTGGAACTTACCGACACCGGGCACGCGCGAGATCGGGTTCTGGAGATTCCTGGTGATGTAGTCCGCAAGCGCCGATTCCCCGACGCTGCCGTCCGTCGACGACACCGTGACGACCATCAGGAACCCGGTATTCGATTGTGAGACCTTCAAGCCTTGCTGGACGACCGCTGCCGGCAGACTGGACGTGATGTTGGAAATACGGTTTTGCACGTCGACCTGAGCCAGGTCCGGATTCGTGCCCGGCGCAAACGTGGCGGTGATCTGGGCTTGACCGTAAGAATCGCTGACGGATTCATAATACAGCAGCCCCTTGGCGCCATTGAGCTCGTTCTCGATCACGCTGGCCACCGAACTGGCGACATCCTGCGTGGACGCACCGGGATAGGTGGCGTTGATGTTGATGGTGGGCGGCGCGACCTCGGGATACTGGGAAACCGGCATGTTCGGAATGGCCAGAAGTCCCGCCAAGGTGATTGTCAGAGCAACCACCCAGGCGAAAATAGGTCGTTCAATGAAAAACTGTGGCATGTGCGCTCACTTGTCTATGCATGGATGCGGCGAGCCGAGCCCGCCTCGTTGAGCCGGTAATCAGCCTTGAGCCGGCGCAGGCGCGCCGGCGGCTTTCTGTTCGCCGTTCCAGGGCATGGCCTGTACCGGCGCGCCTGGGCGGATTTTCTGAAAGCCTTCGACGATCACGACGTCGCCTGGATTGAGGCCTTTGTAGATAATGGACTTGCCCTTGCTTTCGGGGCCCACCTGCACCGCAATGGGTGCCACCTTGCCTTCTTTCACCACCATGAGCGTGCTCAGGCCGTCGGCCGTCCGCTGAATGGCCTGCGGAGGAACCAGCAAGGCCTTCTCGTCCACGCCCTGCTGCAGGCGGACCCGTACGTACATGCCGGGCAACAGGATCTGATCGGTATTCTTGAACTGGGCTCTCAGGCTGACCTGCCCTGTTGACGGGTCGACGCTGACACCCGAGAAAAGAAGCTTGCCATCCTGCGCATACACGCTGCCGTCTTCGAGAACAATGCGGGCCAGCGCGGCCCCGTCGTTCGAGCGGGTGAGCATGCCGGAGTCCATGGCCTTGCGCAACTGCGCCAGCTGCGCGGTAGACCGCGTAATGTCGACATAGACCTCGTCCAGTTGCTGGACCGAAGCCATCAGGGTGGACGCCGAGGCGCTGACGAGCGCGCCTTCGGTGACGATGGACTTGCCTATGCGACCGGAGATCGGCGACACGACTTTGGTGTAGCCCAGATCGATCTCCGCCGACTGCAGCGCCGCCCGGGCCGCCGCCACATTGGCCTCAGCCTGCAACGAGCGCGCCACGGCGTTGTCGTATTCCTGGCGGCTGACCGCGTTGGACTTCACCAGCTTGCTGTTGCGCTGCGCGAACAAACGGGCGCTGCGGACATCGGCTTCCGCCACCTTCAGCTGCGCAGCCGCCTGGTTGCGCTGGGCCTCGTAGGGAGCCGGGTCTATCGTGAACAGCAACTGCCCTTCTTTGACATCGCTGCCCTGCTCGAAATTGATGTCCGTAACGATGCCGGTGACGCGCGCACGGATTTCAGCATCCTTGATTGCCTCGACGCGGCCGGGCAGTTCAACGAAAATTTCAGTGGGTGTAGGCTGTACCGTGATGACGCTGACAGGGACTTTCATGTCGCCGCCCATGCCTTGTTGTTGCGGTTTGTCACCGCATGAAACAATAAACAACAAGGTACTCAACACTACGGCTTTGAACTGCTGCCTCGTGGGCAGGCCGAGATAAGACATGGGGATAGCTCCTGACGCAACGCGCACTCCGGCAGAGCACGGTCGGCTGATTCTGTTTGTTCGGGCGAGCAATGAGTATAAAGTAAATTGCCTATTTGTAACCAGCGCATTTTAAGCGAAGTTCCTTGCATCGGCCAGCAAGCACCCCGATTTTCCGTACCCTCGGGGGCACGCAATTTGCTATGACAGGCTCGCCAAGCCAGGCTTGTTTACCAATCCAGAAGGAGAGCACCATGCATATCATCCAATATTCGAAGGCGCTGACACTGATTGCCGCGACCGCGGCGCTGACGGCTTGCGGCGGCTACCATAACCGCGCCGATACCGCGCAATACACTGACGACACGTCCGTCAACACGAACGTTCAGGCTGCTGTCGCCGGCGTACCCGGGGTGGACGCGAACTCGATGTCAGTCAACACCAACGGCGGCATCGTCAAGCTTTCGGGAACGGTCCAGGACAAACTCGCCGCCCAGAACGTGGTCCAGGCGGCGCGCCAAGTGGCGGGAGTCAAGCAGGTGGATTTTGATCTTCAGCTCGCGCAGCCGTGATGCGGGCCAGGGCGGCTCAAAAGGGTCAGACCCCTCCGCTCAAAAAAGGGTCAGACCCCGTTCGGGGTCTGACCCTATTCAACACCTTACAAGGGGTCGGACCCCGGATGGGGTTTGACCCTATCCAACACATTACAAGGGGTCAGACCCCGTTCGGGGTCTGACCCCGCTTGAACCAGGCTGCCCGCCTTGCTGTTCCAGATTCGGCGTTACCAGCGGATCGAAGTCACGCCATTTTCCATCCTCCCAACGCCCATGCGCGCGCTCGACCTCAACGCCGCCTTTGCTGCGGAGGATGTCCGCCACGGCTTTCTGCTGCTCGGGGGAGGTATGCACCGCCAACATCACGCCCGACGCTCTGCCCTGGTTGACCTTGGCGTCACGCGCTTCTTGAAGGCTGCGACGCGGCCGTTTCCTTCCAAGAACGAAGACGGCGCCGATCAAAGACCCGATATAGGCGCCGACGCCTGCTCCCGCAATGATGGGCAGGAGCGAATCCGTGAACCCCAGGGCGAGCACGCCGCCCACGATCGCCCCGATCAATCCGACGACGGCGCCCGCGCTGACGGCACCGAAAGGCGCACCGGCAGAATCCGGATCGTGTGCCCTGTCCCCGCCCAGAGGATATCGATCGTGGCTGCCCGGAGGGTTGACAAAAAAAGTGTGCAAGGCGTCTTCCATGATTCCGATCTCCTTGAGCGCCCGGGCGGCGCCCTCGGCTTCATCAAAGGTCTGGAAACGCGCGGCTACGATCAGCGACATGGTCGATCTCCTGGATTTTGACAACGACAATCCAGCAATAAACATGCCGCGGAAGGTCAGAGGGGTCAGACCCCGCATGGGGTCTGACCCCAAACTCAAACACCGCGGAAGGTCACGAACAGGGTCAGACCCCGTATGGGGTCTGACCTCAAACCTGATCACCGAGAAGGATCAAGAAGGGGTCGGACCCCGCACGGGGTCCGACCCCAACCGGATCATCGCGGATGGTCGAAAAGGGGTCAGACCCCATGCGGGGTCTGACCCCAAAACCTACGGCGATTTTTCCTGCCCCGCCAGTTGCCCGTCTCGCGGCTTCTTGATCCTGGCTTCGGCGCCCAGGTACCATGTACCTGCAATCAGCAGCGGACCAAGGTAATACACGGCCCGATAGACGAGAATGGAGCCGAGCACCTCGGGTCGCGTGAAAGACGACGAGGTCACCATCGCCACGAAGACGGACTCGAGCACGCCCAGTCCGCCCGGAATATGGGACAGCGCGCCGGCAATGGCGCTTATCAGCAGCGCGCCCAGAACCAGCCCGTACGGCGCGCGCTGTTGCATCAGCACATAGATCACCGCTGCAATGAGCATCCAATTGACCATGGCAATACACATCTGGGCAGCCGCCAAACCTATGGTCGGCAGCTCGATTTCGTGTCCGTGGACCTGCCAGGAGCGCTTGGTGGAATAGCCGCACAGCAACAGATAGCCCAGCGCTGCGGCGACCATGGCGGCGCCGATGAATTTCAGCGTGTGCTCGCCCAGCGACCAACCGAAAGGAAGGGAAAACTGTCCGGAAACGAATACGAGGCCGGCAAGCAGGACATAGCCGAGCCAATTGGTCGCTAGGCTCATCGCCATGACGCGCATGACCACCCCTACCGGCAGCCCTTGCTTGCTATACAGCCGCACCCTCAAGCCTACCCCGCCCACGGGCGCACCCATGTTCATGGTGAAGGCATAGCTGATGAATCCCACCATCATGGACCGCCACCAGGCAAGCGCATGCCCGGTATACCATTTCCCGAGCAGGTCGAAGCAGCTGTATACCAGATAGCTGCTGGCCGCGACCAAGGCTGCCAGCATGATCGTTCGCCCCGACAGCTTGCGGATCGCCGCCAGCACGTCACTCCAGGAGACTTGCGTCACCGCGACGCTCAATAAGACGAGCACCAGGACCAGGAACAGGGCGCCCGCGACCTTGCGGATCACCTTCCAATGTTCTTTTGCCCACCGGAACAACCCTGTCAGCCCGGCGCTCATGGCTTGCCGTCATACGTTTCGTCGGCGGACGCCGGCACGGATTTCAATTCGGCCTTGCGCTGAGGAAGCCACCCCGCCCAAGCGGGAAACCGACGAAGGAAATGGAAGACGAAGACGCCCACGAACACGCGCTGGATTTTCCGCCTGGGACGCGGCTGGCGTTCCATCAGCCGGCAATGATCATCGATCAAGCGCTCCAGCCGCTTTTGCAGCAAGGTACTGAACTCGCGGTCGTAGATCATCACATTGGCTTCGAGGTTCAGCGCCAGGCTGAGAGGATCCAGATTGCTGGACCCGACCGTCGACCAGACGCCGTCCACCGCGGCAACCTTTCCGTGCAAGGGGCGTTCGCAATACTCGTAGATCTCCACGCCTCCCGACAGCAGATAGTCATACAGCATCGTCGCCACGAATCTTGCGGCAGGCATGTCGGGCTCGCCCTGCAAGATCAGGCGGACACGCACGCCCCTCTTGGCCGCATTGCGCAAATCGCGCAGGAAACGGTATCCCGGAAAGAAATAAGCATTGGCCAGCACGATGTCATGGCGGGCGGCGCGCAGGCCGATGCGGTAGTACAGCTCTATGTCGTTCTTGTGGCGACCGTTATCGCGTACGATCAATGCGGCTCGGGTATCCCCTTCCACCTGAGCCTCTCCTCGCCGCCTCCAGCGCAGCTTGCGCCAGGAGAACTGGGTACGCACCGGCGCAAGGACCTCGGCCTCGAAGCGGACTATCTCGTCGACAAGAGGGCCGCGAATCGATATGGCGTAATCCTGTTTGGCGGTCGGCCCGAAATCGCCCAGGTGGTCCGCACTGAAGTTGATACCGCCGACGAACGCAAGCTCGCCGTCCACCACAACGATCTTGCGATGCAGCCGCCGAAACAGATTGGTACGCATTCCGAGCCGCCGCGGCCGTGGATCGAAGACATGAACGCGGATGCCAACCGACGTCATGGCCTCGATGAACGACGGCTCCAGGTCCGCCGACCCATAGCCGTCCACCGTCACGTCTATGCTGACGCCTCGCCGGCCCGCATCGATGAGTACTTCCTGCAGAGCGTTGCCGACCTTGTCCTGGAACAGGATGAAGGTTTCCAGGACGATGCTGCGCTGGGCGTTGCGGATGGCTTCAAATACCGCAGGAAAGAACTCCTCGCCGTTCTCCAGCAGCTCCAGCTGGTTACCCGACGTCCACTTCACGGTCATAGCTCGATCTCCACCGCCAATGGCGCATGGTCGGACAGATGGCTCCAGGGCCGGTGGGCCAGCGCGACCGGCTCGTAGGCACGGACGTTTCTGAGATAGATGCGGTCCAGTCTCAACAAAGGGAATCGTGCCGGAAACGTGCGCGCCACCTGTCCGTGGTGCGACTTGAACGCCTCTATCATTCCGCTGCAGCGGGCCAGCGCTTTCTGACTGCGCATGCGCCAATCATTGAAGTCGCCGGCAATGACCAGCGGCGCATCGGCGGGGATCTCTTCCTCGATCAAGCGGCACAGATAAGCCATTTGATACGCCCGATGGCGTTCGCGCAGACCCAGGTGCACACAAATGGCGTGAATCTCCGGCCTGCCCGGAGGCTGCAGCACACAATGCAGCAGACCCCGTTTCTCATGGCGGCCCACCGAAATATCCAAATTGTCATAGCGTGCAATCGGGAACTTGGACAAGAGCGCATTGCCATGGTGTCCATGGGGATACACCGCGTTCCTGCCATAGGCGAAATCGCCCCAGATGGTGTCCGCGAGGAATTCATACTGCGTGGTGGTGGGCCAATGAGCCAGCGCGCTGGCGTGCCGATGATGGGCGCCCAGAACCTCCTGCAGAAAGACGATGTCGGCATGCGTTTGACGTATGGCGTCGCGCAGCTCGTGAAGAATGAAACGGCGATTGAAGACGGTAAAGCCCTTGTGGGTGTTTACCGTCAGAACCTTGAGGGTGAGGGAGGAATTGTTGTTTGTCATGGCACCTGCTACTGTCAACCCGTGACGCCGCAGCAACTACCGTGCCTGAAGGGGTCAGACCCCCTGCGGGGTCTGACCCCGCACATCGATCCGGCGTCTGTCCCTGCGCCTGACCTGGGGTCGGACCCCGCAGGGGGTCTGACCCCTCAACCGTTCAACTCAAAAGCAGCCCGTCATCGGCCAGTTTCTCCCCCCGGACCCGCTCGAACATGCGCAGCAGGTCGGGCACGTCCAGGCCCTGGCGTTCAGGCCCGGCAACGTCGAGCACGACGTTGCCCTGGTGGAGCATGACGGTGCGCTCGCCCACATCCAGGGCCTGGCGCATGCTGTGGGTCACCATCATGGTGGTCAGCTTGCTTTCGGATACGATGCGGGTGGTGAGTTCCAATACGAACTCCGCCGTGCGGGGGTCGAGCGCCGCGGTATGCTCATCCAGCAGCAAAATGCGGGACGGCCGCATCGACGCCATCAAGAGACTCACGGCCTGGCGCTGCCCGCCGGAAAGCAATCCGATGCGGTCGGTGAGCCGGTCCTCGAGCCCCAGGCCGAGCGTGGCCAGGCGATCGCGGAACTCGTCGCGCATCGAGGCGCGCACCGCCCGTCCCAGCCCCCTGCGTTCGCCCCGGCTGGACGCAAGCGCCATGTTCTCTTCGATCGTGAGGTCCTCGCAGGTACCCGCCATGGGGTCCTGGAAGACTCTGGCCACCTGGCGCGCCCTTTCCCAGACCGGCTGGCGGGTAACGTCCTGGTTGTCGATGGATACGGAGCCGGAATCGATGGAAATATCGCCCGACACGGCATTCAGGAAAGTGGATTTTCCAGCCCCGTTGGAACCGATGACGGTAACGAACTGCCCCGCCGGTATCTCGAGCGACAGCCCTCGCAAGGCACGGGTTTCTATGGGCGTGCCCGCATTGAACGTAATGTGGATGTTTTTTGCGCTCAGCATGCCCCTAGCCTCCTTTCTTGCCGCGCAAGCGTTGCTTGAGCAATGGAATGACCAGCGCAAAGGTGACCAGCAGCGCCGTGACAAGGTTGAGGTCCTGTGCTTTCAATCCCACGAAATCGGCATTGAGCGCCAGCGCGATGAAGAAACGGTAGAGCACCGCCCCGACGATGACGGCCAGCGTGATGATGGCCATTTTGCGCGACGGCATGATACTTTCGCCGACGATGACGGCGGCCAGGCCGATGACAATGGTGCCTATGCCCATGGAGATGTCCGCGCCGCCCTGGGATTGTGCAAATAGCGCACCCGCCAAGGCGCATAATGCGTTCGAAATACCCATGCCGACCAGGATGCGGTTGCCGGTGGCCACTCCTTGCGCCCGCGCCATGCGGGGATTGGAGCCCGTTGCGCGCATGGCAAGGCCGGCCTTGGTCGCGAAATACCAATCGAGAATGAATTTGATGGCAACCACCAGGACCAGCAATATGAGAGGCCGCATGATGTAGTCGGTGGCCCCTTCGGGTTGAAGCACGGTGAAGATCGTCGGCTCGGAAATGAGCGGAACGTTGGGCCGCCCCATGATGCGCAGGTTGATGGAGTACAGCGCGATCATCATCAGGATGCTGGCCAGCAGATCCATGATCTTGAGCTTCACATTCAGCCAGCCGGTGATCATGCCTGCCACGGCGCCCGCTACGCAGGCGACGAGGGTCGACGTGAAGGGATCCATTCCCATGGAAATCAGCGTGGCTGCCGTGGCGCCGCCCAAGGGAAAGCTGCCGTCGACCGTGAGATCCGGAAACCGGAGCAGGCGGAAGGAAATGAGCACGCCCAAGGCGACCAGACCGAAGATCAGGCCGATTTCGAGCGCACCCCACAGGGAATATATAGACATGTTCGAGTCAGGAAAGCAAAAACAAAACAGGCGGGCTGTACGCCACAACCCACCTGTTCAACGGAACTGGAATTTTAAACGACCGGCCCGATTTTATTCCACGATCTGCTTGGCCGACTTGACGAACGCGTCGGACAGCGTCACGCCTTGCTTCTTGGCGGCGCCCGGATTGACGAAGAGCTCGAGTTTGTCGCTGGTTTCGGACGCCATGTCGCCCGGCTTCTGGCCTTTCAGGATCTTGATGACCATTTTCCCGGTCTGGACGCCCAGATCGTAGTAATTGACCCCGAGCGCGGCGATGGCGCCGCGCTTGACGCTGTCGGTATCCGAGGCGATGAGCGGGATCTTGGCATCGATGCCCACCTTGACCAGCGATTCGTAGGCGGAAACCACGTTGTTGTCGGTATTGGTGTAGATGACGTCCACCTTGCCCACCAGGCTGCGCGCCGCGGCGCCCACGTCGACGGTGCGGGCCGCGGTGGCTTCAACCAGCGACATGCCGTCCTTGGCGAGCAATTCGCGCATCTGCTTCACCACCACGACCGAGTTTGCCTCGCCCGGGTTGTAGACCATGCCGACACGCTTGGCATCCGGTACGACCTTCTTGATGAGGTCGACCTGCTTTTCCAGTGCCAGGGCGTCGGAAACACCACTGACATTGGTGCCGGAAGGTTCCATGGACTTGACCAGTTGCGCCGCGACGGGATCGGTGACCGCCGAATAGACGACCGGTATGGACTTGGTGGCTGCAACGACCGCCTGCGCCGAAGGCGTGGCAATGGCGACGATGACATCGGGCTTGTCGCCAACGAACTTGCGCGCGATCTGCGCGGCAATGGCCGTATTGCCCTGCGCGGTCTGGAATTGCCAGTTCAGGCCCTTGGCTTCGGTGTAGCCGGCCTTGTTCAGCGTGTCTTTGACGCCGTCCTTGATGGAGTCCAGCGCGGGGTGTTCGACGATGGAGGTGACAGCCACCGATTGAGCGTATACCGACGAATGCGCCAGCGCGCCCATGACCGCCACGGCACCCAAAGCCAGTTTGGCCGACTTGCTAAACCCCATGTGTAACTCCTTGTTCAGAATAAACGGCACGCCCGCAAACGCGCCCGGATGGGCGTAAGTCTAACGCGTCCGCCCGCCCAATGGCCCAAGGGAAATCCCTGGATGGGGTCGAACCCCGTACGGGGGTCCGACCCCGTAAGCGTGCGCCGGGCCGGGTTTGAAGGGGTCGGACCCCATGCGGGGTCCGACCCCGCGAACATGCGCCGGGTTTGGCTTGGGAGGGGTCAGACCGCGTACGGGGTCTGACCCCAAACATTACACGGCGAATGAGCCGCGCCAGCCCTGACGCGACAGCAGTGCCTTCGCCCAGCGGCGGGCGGGCAGGCCGTAGCTGGATTCGAGCATGTCCGCGCGTTCGAGCAGCTGCGCGGCGGTAATGTCCAGGACCGGGCCTTTCAATGCCAGGACGATCCGGTTTCCCGCATCGATTTCCGGCAGTTCGAGCACCCTGCCATCGAACGCCGCGCGAATGTTCTCGAGATTGCGGGGAAAGCTGGCATGGTCGCCGAAAAGGTTTACCGTCATGACGCCGACATCGGACAGCGCCCGGTGGCAGCCTTCGTAGAACGACAGGCTATCGCGCACCGGCCCCTGCGCCGACGCGTCATAGAGGTCGACCATCAAGGCCATGTAGCGGCCGAAATTGCTGGGCTCTTCCACCCATGCCGCCGCATCGCAATGATCGATGGACGAGCGCGCCGTCTCCGGCAGCCGGAAATACGCGCGGCATATCGCCGTGACGGCGGGATTCCATTCAGCAGTACGCACGGACGCTGACGTGTGCTTGAGCGTGTAGCGCAGCAAGGAACCAGCCCCCAGGCCCAGTATGCCCACGCTGTCGCGCCTGGTCGGTTCAAGGAAAAGCAACCATGCCATCATTTGCTGCGTGTAGGCGAGCACCAATTCCGCAGGCTTCGAAACGCGCATCGCGCCCTGCACCCATTCGGTGCCGAAATGCAAGTAACGAATCCCGCCCAGCTCGGAGAGCGTCGGTTCATCGTCCAGCCATGGTTCCGCTTCGGTCATTTCGTCGTCCAGTAATTCCGGTAAGATGAGGAGTGACATAGTAGCGCGCCCGGTCGACGCGCAAAAAATACGGCGGGGCCAGGCCCCGCCGTATTTGCGATACCGCTCGAATACCGGGTTACTCTTGGTCTTCTTTCTTCTGAGCGGGTTGTTCTGTATCCTCTGTGCGCTTGTCCGATTCATCGCGGGCCACGCTCGGGGCCACCCAATTGAGCGGCTCGATGACAAAAGGCTGCCTTTTCGCAGTCGGTTTGGTTGCCATGCTAAATCTCCTTGCAATACAAAGGCAGAGGGCGCACCGTGCGCCCTCGTACTCATACAGGGTACCCCATCAGCGGAAATAAATCCAATCAGCTCAATAACTTACATACAATGGAATCGATGTGAAGCTAGCCACATGGAACGTCAACTCCCTTAAAGTACGCCTCCCGCAAGTCCTGGACTGGCTGCAGGAAAACCCCGTCGAGGCGCTCTGCCTGCAAGAGCTCAAGCTCACGGATGACAATTTCCCGCTGGATGCATTCACCGAAATCGGATACCAGGCAAAATGGGCCGGCCAGAAGACGTATAACGGCGTCGCGGTCATCACCAAGGCGGAATGCTCCGATGTGCAACGGAATATTCCCGACTACGAGGATCCGCAGCAGCGTGTGCTCGCCACCACGCTGGACAGCCCGATCGGCGCCATCCGCGTCATCAGCGCCTATTGCCCCAACGGGCAGTCGGTGGGCAGCGACAAGTATGAATACAAGCTCAAATGGTTTGCCGCGCTGCGCGTCTGGCTGGAACAGGAGTTGCAGCGCTACCCGCGCCTGGCCATCCTGGGCGACTACAACATCGCGCCGGCGGACGAAGATGTGCACGACCCCGCCAAATGGGAAGGCGAAGTCCTGGTGTCCGAACCCGAACGCAGCGCATTCCGCGACCTGATCGGCCTGGGCCTGACCGACGCTTTCCGGTTGTTCGACCAAGAGGAAAAAACCTTCACATGGTGGGACTATCGCCGCTATGCCTTCCGCAGGAATGCCGGCCTGCGCATCGACCATGTCTTGCTGTCCGAGGCGTTGCGGCCCCACTGCGCCGCGTGCATTGTCGATCGTGCGCCAAGAGCGAACGAGCAGCCCTCCGACCATGCCCCGGTGATCGCGACGCTCGATTTCGCATCCTCCCCGGCTTGAGGACCGCCATGGCGCGCGGCGAAGAATATATACTGCGGAAGAAGCAGAACGCGACACCTGCCGACCGGAAGCCAATGCAGCCGGGCTTTACAAATCGACACTTGCTCTGAACGCTCTGCTGTTAACGTAAGACTTCATTCATGGAGACAATGGCAGCATGGTGTATCGATTACTGAAGCTTGGGCATCCCAGGCGCGTAGCGCATTACTTCAAGAACCTGGCCCCCGGCATCTTTCTCCAGGAACTCTGCGCCAAGCCGGGCGCTATCGGCGCCATCTGTCCCAGTTCCCCCTATCTCGCGCGCCGCATGGCGCAGCAAGTGCCCGATGGCGACGGCCTTGTCATAGAGCTTGGAGGCGGTACCGGGGTCATTACGCGCGCACTGCTCGAGCGCGGCATCCCGGCCGACCGCCTGATCGTCGTCGAGCTTTCCAGCAGTTTCGTGCAGCGGCTGCGGGAACGCTTTCCCGATGTAAGAGTCGTTCATGGAAGCGCCGCGGAGCTCGCCCAGCTTATTCCGCAAGGCGAACGGATCCGCGCCATCGTCTCGAGCCTGCCCTTGTGCTCGCTGCCTGCTCCCATCAGTCGCGCCGTTCTCGAGCAATGGCGCATACTATTGAACGATGAAGGGATCGCGGTGCAATTCACGTACAATTTGCGCCGCCCCGGTTGGCGCGACTTGCTGCGCGCCGAGGAAATCGGATCCGCCACCGTTTGGGCCAACCTGCCGCCGGCCCAAATCTCGACGTTTTCATTCAAGACACGCAAACTTACGCCGCCACGCCATGAGCACCATTCCTCTTAGCCGCATCGTCGACACCCTGGAACACGGCGTCGTGCTGGACGTCACCATGGAAGACCTTCAGTTCCGGGCCTATGTCGTCGTCAGCCCGCCCGACATCAACCTCGTGGCCGATTTCGTTCCGCAGCAGCAGTTCGAAGAAGACGGGGATGTGCACGTGACAGCCATCAGCTACCCGGCCGAAGCCCGTGATCAGATCCAGGATATCGCCTTCAACATGAACCAGGGAGATGCCGCGATTTTCCTGTGCGGCAATGAGAAAGCCTACCTGAGCGCCCTCGAGGAACTCGGCCAGGAGATCCTGGATGGGGGCTCTGCGTCGCCGCAACGCTTGAACTGAGCGCTTCAAAAGAAGAATTTTCGGTGAGAGTGGCAAGGATTTGCTATCCTTGCCACTCTTGTAGTGATCAATCAGCCCTATGTCGTCTTATTCTGGCAATATATTCATGATCGTCGCACCCAGCGGCGCGGGAAAATCCAGCCTGGTGAACGCCCTGCTGGCGCAGGATCCATCGTTGGTTCTCTCCATTTCGTGCACGACGCGCACGCCCCGGCCCGGCGAGGAACACGACAAGCACTATCGGTTCGTGACCCACGAAGCATTCCAGACGCTGCGCGATGACGACGCCCTGCTCGAATGGGCCGAAGTGCATGGCAATTTCTATGGCACGCCGCGCGACCGCGTGGAACAAGCCATGAGCGAAGGCAAAGACGTGCTTCTGGAAATAGACTGGCAAGGCGCACGCCAAGTGCGCCGGCATCATCCCGAAGCCATCGGCGTATTCATACTGCCGCCCTCGATCGAAGCGCTGGAAACGCGCCTGACCAAGCGCGGGCAGGATGCGCCCACCGTCATTGCACGCCGGCTGCTGGCCGCCGGAAGCGAGATGTCGCATGCGTCAGAGTGTCAATATGTTATTATTAATCAAGACTTTAGCACTGCGCTCCTGCAGCTGGGGCAAATCGTTGCGGCAACCCGCTTGCGCTACGGCACCCAGGCTGCGCGCAATGCCGACCTCTTTTCTCAACTCGGCATCAGCAAGACTGTTGCTTGAAATTCCCTAACTTCTCGGATTCATAGGTAAAAAATGGCCCGCATCACTGTCGAAGACTGTCTGGACAAAATCCCCAACCGGTTCAATCTCACTCTGGCCGCCACCTATCGCGCCCGGGAACTGGCGCAAGGTCATGAGCCCAGGCTGGAAACCAAAGACAAGCCGACCGTCACCGCCCTGCGTGAAATCGCCGCCGGTGTGACCGGCCTGGAAATGCTGCGCAAAGTGCCAACCTGATCTCGCCGGGGCAGCAATGGCGTTCTCCAGTCTTCGCGGTGCATCCTCCGGGCTCTTGGCGGTACTCAAGAAGGGTCCTCGCCTGCGCCGGCGCAAGCCATCCAAGAACGCCAGTCCCGCTGCCGCGATCGAAGCCAGTCCGAACACCATTGCGTCGCTGGCGCCGCTGACACAGATCGTCAGCCGCTATCTCGATCCCAAAGACGTCGAACGCATCAAAGAAGCCTATCGCTTTGCCGATCAGGCCCATCTCGGGCAATTCCGCGCCAGCGGCGAGCCCTATATTTCTCATCCGATCACCGTTACAGAGATCTGCGCCGGCTGGAAGCTCGACGCCGATTCGCTGATGGCCGCCCTGCTGCATGACGTCATCGAAGACCAGGGAGTCACCAAGCAGGAGCTCGCCGAGAAATTCGGCGCCGATGTCTCGGAAATCGTCGACGGCCTGTCCAAGCTGGACCGCCTCGAGTTCGCGACCAAGGCGGAACAACAGGCGGAAAGCTTCCGCAAGATGCTGCTGGCCATGGCCCGCGACGTCCGCGTTATTCTGATCAAGTTGGCCGATCGCTTGCACAACATGCGCACGCTGGGCGCGGTCAGCCCCGAAAAGCGGCGGCGCATTGCACGCGAAACGCTGGAGATCTACACGCCGATCGCGCATCGGCTCGGGCTCAACGCGCTGTTCCGCGAGTTGCAGGACCTCTGTTTCAAGGCGATCTATCCGAACCGATACGAAGTCCTGCATAAAGCGCTCATGGCCGCGCGCGGCAATCGTCGCGAAGTGCTCAGCAAGATTTCGGACGCCGTGCGGGTCGCGCTGCCCGCCGCCGGCATCGAGGCCGAAGTCAGCGGACGGGAAAAATCGCTGTATAGCATCTACACGAAAATGACCGAGCAAAAGAAGTCATTTTCCGATGTCCTCGACATCTACGGCTTCCGGGTCATCGTGCACACGCTGCCCGAATGCTATCTGGCGCTCGGCACGCTGCACCAGCTGTACCGCCCCGTGCCCGGGAAGTTCAAGGACTACATCGCCATTCCCAAGCTCAATGGCTACCAGTCGCTGCACACCACGCTGGTGGGTCCATACGGCACACCGGTCGAGTTCCAGTTCCGCACGCGCGACATGGACCATATCGCTGAAGAAGGCGTCGCCTCGCACTGGCTGTACAAGGACGACGACGTCACGCTCAACGACCTCCAGAAACGCACCCATCAATGGCTGCAGTCCTTGCTCGACATCCAGAGCCAGACCGGCGATTCCGGCGAATTCCTGGAACACGTCAAGGTCGACCTGTTCCCCGATGCCGTCTATGTGTTCACGCCGCAGGGCAAGATACTGTCCCTGCCGCGCGGAGCGACGCCGGTCGATTTCGCCTACACCATCCATACCGACATCGGCAACCAGGCGGTCGCCGCCAAGATCAATGGCGAATTCGCGCCGCTGCGCACCGAACTGAAAAGCGGTGACGCCGTCGAAATCGTCACGTCGCCCGCCTCCCGGCCCAGCGCGCAATGGCTAAACTATGTGCGCACCGGGCGGGCGCGTTCGGAAATCCGCCACTACCTGCGTACGGTCAAGTACGAAGAGTCCGTTGCCTTCGGCCAGCGCCTGCTCAATCAGGCCTTCGACGAATTGCGCCTGCCCCACCCTGCGGATGACGACCCCGAATGGGAGAAGCTCGCCAAAGGCTCCGGCGCCAGTTCACGCGATGAAATCCTGGCGGACATCGGGCTCGGCAAGCGCCTGGCTGCCGTGGTTGCCCGGCGCTTCGCGCCCGAAAACAACCTGGTCGCCACCACCGCCGCCGCGGTCGATGAAATCACCTCAACCGCCAATACCCCCATACTCATTCATGGCAACGAGGGCCAGGCGGTCCAGCTGGCTCCTTGCTGCGGCCCGCTGCCCGGCGACGCCATCATCGGCGGCATCCGCCTGGGCCACGGCCTGGTGGTGCACATGGAAGAATGCGCGGTCGCGCAGCGCCAGCGCGCACGCGAGCCCGAGCGCTGGATTCCGGTCGCCTGGGACATCAATACCGCGCGCCATCTGTCCACCCGGCTGGACATCACGGTGCTGAACGAGCGCGGCGTGCTGGGGCGCATCGCGGCCGAGATCACGGAAGCCGATTCGAACATCATGCACCTGACCATGCAGGACGACGCATCGGCAAGCTCGCTGCTGCACCTGACCATCCAGGTCGACAGCCGCAAGCATCTGGCTCAAGTCATCCGCGCAATCCGGCACGTGCCGCAGGTGCAGAAGATCGTGCGCATCAAAGGCTAGCCGGCCCTAGGCCAAGGCCCATACGGTCAGGCCGTACGCCAGCACCCCGCTCAATGTCGCCCAGGCGATGGTCTTGAGCACCTTCCTTCCCAGCGCAACCCCGGCCAATCCGCACAGTATGGGCAGCACCGCCTTCACGGACGGTTGAGGCGCCACCATGCCCCAGAACGAAGCGGCGAGCAGCGCGACGATGGCGGACGGCCCGATGGCATCCAGGCAGCGGCGCAGGCGCTGGTTGGGCTCGCGCCGCCCCGCATTGCGGGCTTGCCATACCATGGGCAGCCATCGTATCAACAGGGTTGCGGCGCCACTCAAGGCAATCACCCAGACAAGCTCGTTGCCGCTCAACATTCTCAGGACCTCCTCGATGCATAGAGCGCGCCCGCCAGCATGCCCGCGATGATGGCGCCGTATGCGGGCAGCACCAGCAAGGCCAGCACAGCAACCGCACCGGCCGCCCACAACACGCCACGGCTGACCAAGGGCATGATCTCCAGCAGCAATGCGAAAAACAACGCGGGCAGCACGAATCCCAATGTCTGCATCAGGATCTCGGAATCCTTGATCCAGTCCTGGCCAAAAAAGGCTCCGACCGCCGTTCCGCCCACCCAGGACGAGTAGGCGCCCAGTTGCAGGCCCATATACCAGGCCTCGCGGTCTTTTTCCGTTTGCCGCTCCAGCCTGCTGACCGCGGTCGCGAATACTTCATCCGTCAGCCCCCAAGCCAAAGCCAGCAAGGGCAGGCGGCGGGGTTTTCCCAGGCGGCTGGCCAGCGCGGGCCCGTAGAACAGGTGGCGCAGATTCATGAGGAATACGATGCCGACGACGCTGGCCGCCGTACCGCCGCCCGCCACCAGGGTCAGCAGGATGAACTGGCTTGCGCCGGCATAGACCAATACCGAAACCAGTACCGCCAGAGGCGCGGAGAACCCGGCATAAATCGCCGCCAGGCCGAAGGAGATGGCGACCGGCACATAGCCCACCACGATCGACAGGCTGGCGGCCAGGCCTCGAAAAAAAGCAGAACTCATAAGGACACGGCGCCTTCCGGGCGCAAGGCCGGCAGAGCCGCTTCAAGGCTTGAAGGCATTGATGAAAATGGCTGGATCGACGCGGGCATTGTTGAGGCTGACATTCCAGTGCAGATGCGGTCCCGTCGCGCGCCCGGTTGCGCCTACATTGCCGATGATCTGCCCGCGCTTGATCGCTTGGCCCGGAGCGACCTGGAACTCGGACAAGTGGCAATACATCGTGATGAAGCCCTGCCCGTGATCAAGGAATACCGTTTTTCCGTTGAAAAAATAGTCGGCGACGATGGTGACGACGCCATCCGCGGGCGCCCTCACCGGCGTGCCCGTCGGCACGGCAAAGTCCAGCCCGGAATGGGAATTCCGCTCTTCCCCGTTGAAGAATCGTCGCAGGCCGAAGGGGCTGGACAGGCGGCCGTCGACCGGTTTGTCCAGGATGATGTTGCTCGGACCCGTATTGCGGAAACTGGCGTACGCCGCCATTTGCTCTTTGTATTCGCGCTCGAACCTCCGCGTCTGTTCCGGATCCGGATTCACGTGGCTTTTGTTCTTGAGCTTGATGTGCTGGGAAGCGTAGGCTTTGCTTCCCACCTGGAAGGGAATCTCGCGCCGTCCCTGCTCGCCATCCACGACGATGCGCTGCGTGCTGCCTTTCGGCGTCTTCAGATCCAGTCCCACGACGGCAATCCACTGCCCCGCGCCCTCGCGCAGCACCATGACCTCATCGCCCTTGAAATAGGCCTTGGGCGGCGCAGCGCCCGACCCGAGCCCCACGATCGCCACCCCGCCGGGCACCGGACGATGAAGCACGCGTTCGATATAGCCCTGGGCCTGCGTGGCCAGGGGAAGCAAACACATGCTGATTGCGAGAATAATTAAGCCGAATCGCCTCATGCCTGACACACTTTTGTTCCACAGCGGGGAATGATAACGTACTCGGAGCCGAGCCGAAGGGGGGCAGACCCCGCATGGGGTCTGACCCCGTTCCTGGAGAGGGCCGAGGGCTCGGACCCCGTACGGGGTCCGACCCCATAAAGCAGAAGTTGGGGTCAGACCCCATCCGGGGTCTGACCCCTCGGCGTCCCATATCCTCCGCCGCCCGGCGTCTCGATCACGAAAACGTCGCCGGCTTCGAGCTCGATGCTGTCCTGCGGGCCGAGCTCCACCCTGGCGCCGCCGGCTCGCTCGACATGGTTCCGGCCGACTTCGCCGGGCATTCCCCCGGCCAGCCCGAAGGGAGCATGCCGGCGGTTGTTCGACAGAATGGCCGCCGTCATGGGTTCGAGGAACCTGATGCGGCGCACGCCGCCGTCGCCACCGGGCCAACGGCCTTTTCCTCCGGAGCCGGTCCGGATCTCATAAGACTCCAGCAGTACCGGAAAACGCAGTTCCAGGACTTCGGGATCGGTGAGCCGGGAATTGGTCATGTGTGCCTGCACGACCGACGTACCCGGAAAGCCTCCCGCTTGCTCGAAAGGCCGGCCGATGCGTTCCGGCCCCGCGCCCGTTCCGCCGGATATGGTTTCGTAGTACTGGTAGCGCGCGTTGCCGAAGGTGAAGTTGTTCATGGTGCCCTGGCTGGCCGCCAGCACCCCCAAGGCGCCATACAGCGCATTGACGATGCACATCGAGGTTTCGACATTGCCGGCGACCACCGCCGCCGGCGGGTCCGGATTGAGCATGGACGCGGGCGGCACGATGATGTCCAGCGGCTTGAGACAGCCTGCATTGAGCGGTATGTCGTCCTCGACCAGCGTGCGGAACACGTACAGCACCGCAGCCACCGCGATCGACGCCGGCGCATTGAAGTTGTTGTCCAGCTGCGCCGACGTGCCGGTGAAATCGATGGTGGCGCTGCGCGTCTGCTTATGCACCGTGATCGCCACCTTTATCCGGGCGCCATTGTCCAGCGGATAATCGTAGCGGCCATCCGCCAGTTGTGTGATCACCTTGCGCACGGATTCTTCGGCATTGTCCTGCACGTGCTGCATATAGGCCTGGACCACGTCCAGTCCGAACGCTTCGCACATGGCCAAAAGCTCCTGCACGCCCTTCTCGTTGGCGGCGATCTGGGCGCGCATATCGGCCAGGTTCTGCTCCGGATTGCGCGCAGGCCATGGACCCGATCCCAGTATGGCCCTGGCCTCGGCTTCCCGGAACACTCCTCGCCTGACCAACTGGAAGTTCGTGAAGAGCACGCCCTCTTCGTCCACGCGGCGGGAATTGGGCGGCATCGAGCCCGGCGTCAGGCCGCCGATGTCGGCATGATGGCCACGCGAACCGACGAAGAACAATATGGATTTGCCCGCGGCATCGAATACCGGCGTGATCACGGTAACGTCCGGCAGGTGGGTGCCGCCGTGGTAGGGATCGTTGACCACATAGGCATCGCCGGGCTGCATCGCGCCGGCATTTTCCCGTATGACGGTCTTGATGGACTCACTCATCGAGCCCAGATGCACCGGCATGTGCGGCGCATTGGCGATGAGATTGCCTTGGGCATCGAACACCGCGCAGGAGAAATCCAGGCGCTCCTTGATGTTGACCGAGTATGACGTGTTCTGCAGCCGCACGCCCATCTGCTCGGCAATCGACATGAAGAGATTGTTGAAGACTTCCAGCATGATGGGGTTGACTTCCGACCCCACATCGCTCCGCGCCCCAAGTGGTTCGACACGCTCCAGCAGCCAGTGGTCGCGCTCGTCGAGCCGCGCCCGCCAGCCCGGTTCGATCACCAGCGTCTGGTTGGGCTCGGCGATGATGGCGGGCCCGTCCAGGACATCGCCGGCCTGCAGCGCGGCGCGCTCGTACACGGGCGTTTCATGCCACTGCCCTGCGCAATACATGGGGCGCCGCGCGCCTGGCTGGGGCAGGCCCGCGCGCAAGGCAGACGGGGCCGGTCGTTCCGCAACATCAGGTGCCGCCAGGCTGGCCTCGACGGAAATTGCTTCCACGACCAGGCGCTTCTCGGGCATCAGGAAGGAATACCGCTGGCGATAAGTCTGTTCGAACGCGGCCTGCATGGACGGCAAGTCGGTGCCCAGATCGACCTCCAGCGCCGTGTCCGTCCCTTCGTATTTCAAGTGCAGCCTTGCCGCCTTTCGCAAGACGCTTTCCCCGCCATGCCGTTCCCCCAGTCCTTCCGCCGCCTGCGTCCACAATGCGGCCACCAGGTCGTCCAGCTCGGGGAGCAGTCCGGCATCGAGCGGTTTCTCCACCGTTTGCTGGCGTATCTCGATCTGGTCGGCCAGTCCCATGCCATAGGCCGACAACACGCCCGCCAACGGATGCGAGAAGATGCGGGTCATGCCCAGCGCGTCGGCCACCATGCAGGCATGCTGGCCGCCCGCACCGCCAAAGACGGTCAACGCGTAGCGAGTGACATCGTGCCCTTGCTGCACGGAAATCCGTTTTATTGCCTCGGCCATGTTGCCGACCGCGATGGACAGGAAGCCCTCCGCCAAGGACTCGGCCGACATCACCGTGCCCGTCTGGCGGGTCACGGTATCCGCCAGGGCGCTGAACTGACGGCGCACGGCGTCGACGTCCAGCGGCTGGTCGGCCTGCGGCCCGAATACACGGGGAAAGAAGTCCGGCTGGATCTTGCCCAGCATGACGTTGCAATCCGTGACGGCCAGCGGGCCGCCTCGGCGATAGCAGGCGGGTCCGGGATTCGCGCCCGCCGAGTCCGGCCCCACGCGCAGGCGCGCGCCATCGAAATGCAGAATGGAGCCTCCACCGGCGGCCACGGTATGAATGCGCATCATGGGCGCGCGCATGCGCACGCCGGCGACCTGGGTCTCGAACTCCCGCTCGAACTCTCCGGCGAAATGGGAAACGTCGGTGGACGTTCCGCCCATGTCGAAGCCGATGACTTTGTCGAAACCCGCGCGCTGGCTGCTTCGCGCCATGCCGACGATGCCGCCGGCCGGCCCCGAGAGGATCGCGTCCTTGCCGCGAAAGCGATCGGCGTGCGCCAGGCCGCCGCTGGATTGCATGAACAGCAGCGGGACGCCCGGCAGCTCCGCGGCCACCTGGCCGACATAGCGACGCAATATGGGCGACAGGTAGGCGTCCACGACCGTCGTGTCGCCCCGCGACACGAACTTGATCAACGGACTGACTTCGTGCGAGGCGGACACTTGCGTGAAGCCGATCTCGCGTGCAAGCTTAGCCGCCATTGCCTCGTGCGCCGGATTGATCCATGCGTGCATGAATACGATGGCTGCCGCCCGCAACCCTTGGGCATGAGCTTGCCTCAGAGCGTCGCGCAGGGCGTCGAGATCCAGCGCCTGCCGTTCCTTGCCTTCCGCATCCAGCCGCCCATCGGCCTCGATGACGCCGGCGTACAGCTGCTCCGGCAAGACGATGTGGCGATCGAAGAGCCGCGGCCGGTTCTGGTAGGCGATGCGCAGCGCATCGCGAAATCCGCGGGTCGTGACGAATACGGTCGGCTCGCCCTTGCGTTCCAGCAGCGCATTGGTTGCGACCGTCGTTCCCATCTTGACGCTGTCGATGCGTTCCGCCGGTATGCGTTCCCCAGGCGCGACGCCGAGTATCCGGCGGATGCCGGCGACGGCCGCGTCGCGATACTGCTCCGGATTGTCGGAAAGCATCTTGCAGCTCAGGATGTCCCCTTCGGGACTGTACGCCACGATGTCCGTAAAAGTGCCGCCGCGATCGATCCAGAACTGCCATTTCATGCTCGTCCACTCCTTTGGTAACAGCTTGCGCAATCATAGAACCCGCAAGAACGCCGCAGGTCGTACATGCCCTAGGAATAACCCCTAAATTGATCACACCGACAAAGCAGGCGCGACTTCGCACACTACAATCGGTCGACCACTGAGTTCCCGTGCGTATTGTCAACCAAAGGATATTTCAATGAAAAAAATGTTTGCCTTGCTGACAGCTACCGGCGCTGCGGCATTTGCCCTCAACGTTCAGGCCGCCACCAAATGGGACCTGCCCAGCGCCTATCCCGCATCGAACCTCCATACCCAGACGCTGGAGCAATTCGTCAAGGACGTCAAGGAGCTTTCTGGCGGGGAACTCGACATTACGCTGCACAACAATGCCTCGCTGTACAAGGCGCCCGAGATCAAGCGCGCGGTACAGGGCAACCAGGCGCAGATCGGCGAAATCCTGCTGACCAACTTCGCCAACGAGGACCCCATCTACGCCCTCGACGGCCTGCCCTTCCTGGCCACGGGCTACGAAGCGGCGTGGAAGCTCTATCAGGCGCAGAAAGAACTCCTGAACAAGAAGCTTGCGTCGCAAGGCATGACGCTGCTGTATTCGGTGGCCTGGCCGCCGCAAGGCATCTTCGCCAACAAGGAGATCAACAAGGTCGACGACCTGAAAGGCGTGAAATGGCGCGCCTACAGCCCCGTCACTGCCCGCATCGCCGAATTGGTCGGCGCCCAGCCCGTGACCATCCAGCAGTCGGAATTGTCGCAGGCCATGGCCACCGGGGTCGTCGAAGCATTCATGACCTCGGGCTCTACCGGCTGGGACACCAAGACCTACGAGTACATCAAAAAATTCTACGACACTCAGGCCTGGCTGCCCAAGAACGCCGTCATCATGAACAAGAAGGCGTTCGACCAGCTCAGCGAAAAGAGCCAGAAAGCCTTGCTGCAGGCCGGCGAGAAAGCGGAAAAAGCCGGCTGGGCGCTGTCGCAGGAAAAGACCCAATGGTATCTGGACCAGTTGGCCAAGAACGGCATGTCCATCATCAAGCCCAGCGACGAGCTCATGAAGGGACTGGACAAGGTGGGCGAGACCATGCTTGCCGAATGGATCAAGCGGGCGGGGCCTGACGGCCAGAAAGTCATCGACACCTACCGGGCCGCCAAATAAGAATGCGGGCCTTCCTCGATGCGCTGTACCGGGTGGCGGGCGGCCTTGCGGCCGTCTTCACCGTAGGCGTGCTGGTCGCCGTGATCCTGTCCATCGCCACCCGGCAATTGGGCATACACATCGGCGGGCTGGACGCCTACGCCGGTTACTCGATGGCCGCCGCGGGCTTTCTGGCGCTGGCCCATACATTCAAAAGCGGCGAACACATCCGCGTCACGCTCGTACTGTCGGCCCTGCCGGCCAAAGGCAACCTGCGGCTCGATATCTTCGCACTGCTGGTGGCCTGCGTCATTGCCGGCAACCTGTGCTGGTTCAGCATCAAGCTGGTGCTTGATTCCTACGCCTACAACGACATCTCCACCGGCGACGACGCAACGCCGCTCTGGATTCCCCAACTGACCATGGCGGTGGGCACCGTCATTTTCTTTGTCGCCGTCCTCGACGAAACCCTGAGACGCTTCCAGGGCAAGCTCGAATCCCAGAGCGAAGAAACCCATTATGAATGAAGCACTGGTCATCACGCTGCTCGTCGTCTCCATCTTCGGTTTCCTGGCCTGCGGAGTCTGGGTCGGCCTGACCTTGGCCGGCACTGCCTGGCTGGGCATGGAACTGTTCTCCAGCCGGCCGGCGGGCGATGCCATGGCGATCACCATCTGGGGGGCGGCATCCAGCTGGACGCTCACCGCCCTGCCACTCTTCCTATGGATGGGAGAGATCCTGTTCCGGTCGCGCCTGTCGCAAGACCTGTTCAAAGGCCTCGCACCCTGGCTGGACCGCATTCCCGGCCGCCTGCTTCATACCAACGTCGTGGGCTGCGCCATATTCGCCGCCGTGTCGGGCTCGTCGGCCGCCACCTGCGCGACCATCGGGAAGATGACCATACCGGAACTCACCCGCCGCGGCTATCCGCAAGACCAGATCATCGGAACGCTGGTCGGCGCCGGTACGCTGGGGCTGCTGATCCCGCCCTCCATCATCATGATCGTCTATGGCGTCGCCGCCGACGTCTCGATCTCCAAGCTGTTCATCGCCGGTATCCTGCCAGGCGCGCTTTTGGCCCTTTTATTCATGGGATACATCGCCATTTGGTCGCTGCTGCATCCCGACCGCATCCCGCATGCCGACGAGCGCATGAGCTTCGGGCAAAAGCTGTATCAATCCCGGCATTTGATCCCGGTCGTCTTGCTGATCGCCGTGGTCCTGGGCACCATCTACACGGGCTTTGCCACCGCGACGGAAGCAGCTGCCGTGGGCGTGGTCGGTGCGCTGATCGTGTCGGCGGCCCAGGGCTCGCTGAGCTGGGAGGTATTCAAGGAATCCCTGATGGGCGCAACGCGGCTCTACTGCATGATCGCGCTCATCCTGGCCGGCGCGCAGTTCCTGACGCTGTCGATGGGCTATATAGGCCTGCCCCGCGCATTGGCCGAGTGGATCGCCTCGCTGGGCCTGTCGCAGTTCGGGCTCATCATCGCGCTGATGGTGTTCTTCATCATCCTGGGTTGCTTCCTCGACGGCATCTCGATCGTAGTGCTCACCATGGGCGTACTGCTGCCCACCGTCAACGCGGCCGGAATCGATCTGCTGTGGTTCGGCATCTTTCTGGTGTTCACCATAGAAATGGCCCAGATCACTCCGCCCGTAGGCTTCAACCTGTTCGTGCTCTCGGGCATGACCAAGAAGGAACTGCCCTACTTGTCACGCGTATCGTTCCCCATGTTCCTGCTGATGATACTGGGGGTGCTGGTCATTTACGCGATACCGGAAATCGCCACCTGGATGCCTGCGCAGATGGCGCCTTAGGGTCAGACCTCGGCCGCGGTTCGAAGGGTCAGACCCCGTACGGGGTCTGACCCCAACGCCCCCACTCTCCCACCCACCAGCCTGATCTCGTGCGTGCAACGCGCCGCAAGCTGCGGGTCGTGCGTAACGAGGATGAGCGTGGTGTTCTGTTCCCGATGCAGCGCGAACATCAGGTCGATGACTTTCTCGCCGTTCTGCGTGTCCAGGCTGCCGGTGGGTTCGTCGGCGAACAGCAGGCGCGGCCTGACCACGAAGGCCCGGGCCAGCGATACGCGCTGCTGCTCGCCGCCCGACAGCGTGCGCGGATAATGATGCAGACGGTCCTTCAAGCCTACGCGCTCCAGCATGGCGGTCGCCTCGTCTTTCGCGGGCAGGCCCGCCAGCTCGAGCGGCAGCATCACGTTTTCCAGCGCCGTCAGATTGGGCAGTAGCTGGAAGGACTGGAACACGAATCCGACGTGGGCAGCGCGCAGTGCGGCACGCTGCTCTTCGTCGCAGGCGAACAGGTCGTGTCCAAGCAGCAGCACCTGGCCCGAACTGGGGACATCCAGGCCCGCCATCAGCCCGAGCAGCGTGGACTTCCCCGACCCCGAGCTGCCTGTGATGGCCAACGCGTCGCCGTCGGCCACCGTGAAACTGACATTGTCTAAAATATCCAGATAGCCGGTAGAGTCCGAGACTCTCTGGCTCAACTGTCTGACTTCAATGGAATATGGCTGACTCATGTGGATACGCGGATATTTGGCAGCGATGGCGCTGTGCTGTTCTCAGGTCGTGGCGGCAAACGCCCAGGCGGCACCCCCTCAAGCCGGAGGGCAAAATGCCATACTGGTCATAGGCGATAGTTTATCGGCCGAATACGGCTTGCGGCGCGATACCGGATGGGTGAAGCTGATCGCCGACCGGCTTGTGGCCGAGGCGCCAGAATACCAGATACTCAACAGCAGCATCAGCGGCGACACCACGAGCGGCGGCCTGTCGCGCCTACCCGCGGCGCTATCCACCCATCAGCCGCGCATCGTCGTCATCGAGCTGGGCAGCAACGATGCGCTGCGAGGCCTGTCGCTGAGCGCCACTCGCGACAACCTGGGCAAAATGATAGAACAGGCCAAGGACCGGAACGCGGAAGTTCTGCTGGTTGGCATGCAGATTCCCCCCAATTACGGACGCGCATATACGGAACAGTTCCAGCGGCTTTTTGCCGAACTGTCCGAGCAGCACGGCGTGGAACTCGTTCCCTTCCTGCTTGAAGGCATGGCGACGAACATGGAGCTTTTCCAGGCCGACGGCATACATCCCAATGAGGCGGCGCAAGCCACGCTGGCCGAGAACGTCTGGAAAAAACTGGGACCCATGCTGAAGCAATGAGTCCCGTGGGCCGGGGTCAGACCCCCGAATGGGTTCTGACCCCTTTCAAAACACAGCCGTGGGGTCAGACCCCATGCGGGGTCTGACCCCTTCAAAACCTGCCTGTGGGGACAGACCCCATTCGGAGTCTGTCCCCTTCGAAACATGACTTTGGGGTCAGACCCCGTTCGGGGTCTGACCCCTCAAACGACCCCTTCGAATTACTCCGTCCGCTCTCCCGCCAAGGCCTCTTCGGCTTCGGGCAGCATGGTCACCTTGGCCTGCACTTTCATCTCGCGCAGCACGGCTTGTTCTTCCGCCTTGCCCCAGGCCTGGGCCAATTGCGAGGACAAGGTCGCCTGCATGGACTCGTCGAGCTCGCCGGCCTTGCCGCCTTCAACACGCAGCACCACATAGCCTTGAGGCACGTTCACGCCCAGATACTGCGGCAGCTTTTCGCTGTCGATGGCCAGCGCCGCGTCGGTAATGGACTTGGTCAGGCCTTGAGGGTTCATGCGGCTGATGGCCAGGACCGAGCCGAATTTTTCGGGCGCGTCGGACGCGGATTCCTTCTGGAAGCCGGCCAAGGCTTCCTCGCCGGCTTTCTGGCTTGCCGCCAGCGCGCGTTCCTGCACCAATAGCTCGCGGATATGATCCGAGACCTGGGCCAGCTCTGGCACATGCGCGGGAATGAGCTTCTCGACCCGGACCGCGACCATGGTATCGGGCGAGATCTCGATCACGCCCGAGTTTTGTTTTTCGGCCAGTGCTTGTGGCGAGAACAGCGCACGGCGCACGCGCACGTCGTCGAGTATGGCCGCATCCTCGCTGGCGGATGCCGCGTCGGCCGGGACCTGGTCCGAAGGCAGCAAGCGGTCGCGCGCGATGCCGGCCGCGGACTTGATCTTCAAGCCGAGCTCATCGGCGGCGGGCTGCAGGCTGGCCGGGTTGTCATACACCAGGCTGGTGAGCTTGCTGGCCATTTCCGCGAACCGATCGGCCCCGAGCTGACGCCGCACTTCGGATTCCACCTTGGCGCGGGCCTCGTCGAAGGACTCGCCCTGCTCGGCCTGGACCTCGTTGGCATGGAAAACATGGAAACCGCCAGGCCCGTCGACCACGTCGGAGACGTCGCCCTTGCCCAGCGAGAAAATGATCTGATCGAGGTTGGCGGGCCATGACCCCTTCGTGATCCAGCCAAGCCGCCCGCCGTCCTTGGCCGTACCGGCGTCCTGCGACTCGGCCTTGGCAAGCTCGGCAAAGGATGCGGGTTCGGCCTTTGCCTTCGCCGCGATTTCTTCGGCCTTGGCAAGCGCCTTCTTCCGTTCGTCGTCAGACGCGGTGGCCGCGACGCTGATCTGGATGTGGCTGACGTCCACCCGAGGCGGCTGCACATAGCGCGTCTTGTTCTGATCGTAATACCGCCGCAGGTCTTCTTCGCCGACCGCAGGCAGATTCGCCATGGCCGCCGCTTCGTTCAGCAGCACATACTGGGCTTGGACCTGCTCCGGCAATTCGAGCGTCTGCTTGTTCTGCTCATACCACGACTTGATATCGTCTTCGCTGACTGCGACGTCCTTTACATAGTCTTCGGCCGGAAAGGCCAGGAGCCTGACACTGCGCTCTTCGGTCAGGGATTTTCCGACGAGCCCGACCACGGACGGCGGGACGTTGGCGGTCAAGGCGACCGGGCCGAGCACGCGGTCCAGAGAGAGTTCGGCGCGCTGACCCTGTTCGAAGTCGCGGGTGGTCAAGCCGACCGATGCCAGCACTTGGTTATAGCGCGCTGGAGAGAACTGGCCGTTTTCCTGCAACTGCGGCATGGAGGAAATGGTCTGGCGCAAGACGGCATCGGATACGCTGAAGCGCTCTTTGGTTGCGGTATTGACCAGCAGACGACGGTCGACCAACGATTCCAGCAAGGCGCTGCGCGCTTCGCGGTTGTCGAGCACGGATGGATCGAATCCACCTTGGCTGTTCTGCTGCAATTGCTGCAACTGATTGCGGCGTGCCTGGTCGAAATCCTGCAAGGTCACGGCTGAATCGCCCACCTTTACGAGATCTTGATCGCCGGACACATAATTGGTGTAGCCGCTGACGCCGATCAGGACAAAGGACGGCAGAATCAGTACCAGCAGAATCAATTGCATCAAACGCTGATGCGTACGAATGAAATCGAACATTAATCACTCACTGACACGCAGCCCCGGACGGAACTGCGCGACGGTTGAATCAAAAAAGGCGATAAGAATCGCCAAGATTACAAAGAACGCGAGTAGAACACGAAATTTCATGGAGTTTACCACCACACTTGCCTGATTTTTCAGTGTCTTCAGGTCACGCTATAAAATACGGGACAACCCTTCGCAGGACGCTGCGCCCCCTATATCCGATTCGACAAGCCATGCCCCATACGCATTCTTCCTGGCCCTACCCCAAACTGATCGCCCATCGCGGCGCCGGCCGCTTCGCCCCGGAAAATACGCTGGCCTCCGTTCGTCTGGGCGCGTCGTACGGCTTTCGCATGATGGAGTACGACGTCAAGCTCAGCCGGGACGGTGTCGCCGTCCTGCTGCACGACGACACCGTCAATCGCTGCTCCAACGGGCAAGGGCCGGCGGCAGATAAAACGCTGGCCGAGCTTTCCAGGCTGGATTTCGGCCTATGGCACTCGGTGGCCTATGCGGGCGAACCCATACCGACACTGCACGCCATTGCCGCCTACACGCTGGCCAATGGCATACACAGCAATATCGAGATCAAGCCGCATCCCGGCCTGGAAGCGGAAACCGGCAGGCAGGTCGCGCTGCTGGCGCGCGAACTCTGGGCTGGCGCCACGCTCCCTCCACTGCTTTCCTCGTTTTCCGAAACGGCCTTGCAGGCGGCACTCGAAGCAGCGCCCGAGCTGCCTCGCGCGCTGCTGATCGAAAAGGAAGTCCCGCAAGACTGGCGGGAACGTGTCAAACGGCTGCAATGCCTGGGCTTGAACCTGAACCACAAGTACACTGGAAAAGCCCTGGTCGAACAGATCAAGGCGGCCGGCCTAACGCTCGCAATCTGGACCGTCAACGACATCGCACGCGCCAAAGAACTTATCGACTGGGGCTGCGATGCCATCGTCACCGACGAAGTCGCCACCCTCAACCCCGAGTGGGCCGCATCGCTTTGATCGCCTCGCCGTGTTACTGGTTTTTATTTAGGGAATTCTTTTGTTCAGCTACCGACATGCCTTTCACGCAGGCAACCACGCCGACGTCCTGAAGCACGCCGTCTTCGTGCACATTCTGGACCACTACAATCGCAAGGATGCGGCCTACTGGGTCATCGACACCCACGCCGGCGCGGGGCTATACGACCTTCGTAGCGAATGGGCGCTCAAGAACGGCGAATTCGCCGACGGCCTGGACCGCTTGCTGGGTGCGGACCTTATGCCGCCGCTGATCGAACGCTATCTTGAAGAAGTCGAGCATTTCAACCCCGACGGCATTGCCAACTTCTACCCCGGCTCGCCCTGGCTGGCGCTGCGCGCCCTGCGGCCGCAGGACCGCCTGCGCCTGTTCGAAATGCATCCATCCGAGGCCGAGGTCCTCAGGCGCAATCTGCAATCCCAGGGGCGCGGCGCCTTGCGGCAAACCACCATCTACGAGGCGGACGGCTTTGAAGGCCTGAAGAGCCAATTGCCACCGACACCCCGGCGCGGAGTCGTCATCATCGACCCTTCTTATGAAGACAAGAAAGATTACCGAAAAACGCTGCAGTCCATCGACGACGGACTGAAACGATTCGCCACCGGCTGCTTCATCGTCTGGTATCCGCTGGTCCAGCGCCGGGAAGTGCAAGAAATGCTGCGCTCGCTGGAGCGCCTGAAGACGCCCTGGCTGAATGCCTCGCTGACCGTGCGCAAGCCGGCGCGCGACGGCTTTGGGCTGCACGGCAGCGGCATGTTCGTTCTGAATCCGCCCTGGACGCTGCATGCCGAATTGACCAGGGCCCTACCCTGGCTCAGCGAGAAGCTCAAGCTGGATGACCGCGCCACCTTCGCGCTCAAGCAACAGGGCAACTGACTTTAAGGGGTCAGACCCCATACGGGGTCTGACCCCCGCCATAAAGTAGCACCGGCATTACAGGAAGCGTTCGCCTTCCTTCAAATAGCGCCATTGCCCGGGGGGCAGGTCGCCCAGGACGATACGCCCCATCCGCACACGCTTCAGGCCCACCACCTTGAGGCCGACCTGTTCACACATGCGCCGAATCTGGCGCTTCTTGCCCTCTTGCAGGATGAATCGCAGCTGGTCCTCGTTCTGCCAGCTGACTTCGGCCGGCCGCAACGGCTGCCCATCGAGGGAAAGGCCGTGATTCAGCATAGCCAGCCCATTGCCTGCGATCTTGCCGGTGACTCGTACCAGGTATTCTTTTTCGATGTCGGAGTCGTCGCTGATCAACTGGCGCGCGATACGCCCATCCTGGGTCAACACCAGCAGCCCCTGCGAATCGATGTCCAGCCTGCCGGCGGGAGCGAGGCCGCGCAAGTGGGCCGGGTCAAAGCGCGTGACCGACTTGCCGGCGCGATACTGATTGGCGGCGGTGATCAGGGACACCGCCGGCCGGTATCCCTGTTCGGCCTGGCCGGAAACATAGCCGACAGGCTTGTTCAGCAGAATGGTGACCCGCGCGGTCTGCCGCGCCCGCGCCTGCTTATCGAGCGTGATCTTTTGATTCGGCCACGCCTTGCTGCCCAGTTCGGACACCACCACGCCATCGACGCGTACCCAGCCGCGCTCTATGTAAGCGTCTGCTTCGCGTCGCGAACACAGGCCTTGTTCGGCCATCAATTTTGAAATTCGTATTTTTTCCATAAACAGCATTTTATGACTTTGGCGATAATACCGTTTATGGAATTACATCCGCCTCACCATACCGATTGGCTGGCACGGCCCGCGCCGTCGTTCAGCCGCTTGCAAAAACACTGGCTTTTCCGCCCCGGCGCATTGACCGCGGGCCTGCGCCGCATCGGCCACGTACAGCTTCGGGTCACGGCCGAGCACCCCGACGGCCTGCTGCCGTCCGAAGCATGGATGCTGGGCCTCAAGCCGCGAAGCCCGATCTGGGTGCGCGAGATCATCATGTCCATCGACGGCGTGGACAGCGTCTACGCCCGCAGCTTCACGCCGCTCGCCGCCTCTCATGGCCTCTGGCAAGGCATGCGCCGCCTGCGCACCCGCCCTTTGGCCGACATGCTGTACCACAGCTCTGAAATCACGCGCTCGCCCTTCCTGGCATGCCAGCCGGGTCTGCACAATCCTCTTTACAAGACCGGCCAGCGCATACTCGGCCCGCAGTGCCCGGCACCGCAACGCCTCGTCGCGCGCTGCTCCGCCTTCTGGCGGCACGGGCAGCCTTTGCTCGTCGCGGAATGCTTTCTTCCTGAGTTCTGGTCTCTGGCTGGAGCTGAGGGGTCAGACCCCGTACGGGGTCTGACCCCTTAGGCCTCAATCTGGGGTCAGACCCCGCATGGGGTCTGACCCCATTTGATCCGACCGAGGGGGCAGACCCCATACGGGGTCTGACCCCTACCGCCAGGTTTCCAACTCCACGCTCACGCTGTCTTCGCCCGACGACAGCAGGATCGAGCCTTCGTCTATGGTGGCGTGGAGATTCATGCTGCGCTGCGCGAGCCGGGCCAATGCCTGGGCGCTGGCCGGGTCGACGGAGTACACGGCCAGGTCGCGCATGCGGTCGGCCGCGCCCTGAACCCCTTGCCACCATACTTTGCTGGCATGCCCGCCATAGCAGAACACCACCACGCGCCGCGACTTGCCCGCCGCCTGCAGCAGGCGGCGCTCGTCGGGATGCCCGAGATCTATCCAGGCGTGGATGTCGCCCGTCAGGTCCTTCTGCCAGATTGCGGGTTCTTCGGTAGTGCTCAAGCCGCGCGTGAAGGCCAGGTTCTCGTCCGCATGAAGCGCGAATGCAAGCACCCTGAGCATCATGCGCTCGTCGGTTTCGGAGGGATGGCGAGCCAGCGTCAGCGTGTGGCTGCCGTAGTAGCCGCGCCGCATGTCGGCCACATGCAGCTCGAGCTTGAATATCGTTGCGCGCAGAGCCATGTTAGAGCGCGTCGATTCCGCTTTCTCCGGTGCGGATGCGTATGGCCTGCTCCACCGCAGTCACGAAGATCTTGCCGTCGCCGATCTTGCCCGTGAAAGCGGCCTTGATGATGGCATCGATGGCGGCATCGACCATGGCGGCCGGCAGGACGACCTCGACCCGGATCTTGGGAAGAAAATCGACCACGTATTCGGCGCCGCGATACAGCTCGGTATGGCCTTTCTGGCGCCCAAAGCCCTTGACCTCGGTGACGGTCAGGCCATTGACGCCGATATCGGCAAGCGCCTCGCGCACTTCGTCGAGCTTGAACGGCTTGATGATGGCCGCTACTAGTTTCATTGCAGACTCCAGACGGATAAAGGAAAAATTATCGCACGGCCGCGTGTTCCGCGCGGACGGTGTCCGGGGGAGCCTGCGCGGACATTGCGCCGGGAGCCGGTTGCGCCTGGCCGGCATCCCAGGCTCGCGCAAAATCGGCGCCGGAGGGAGCCTGGTACAGGCGCAGGGAAAGCTCGGGCAGGATGGCCAGCAGATGATCGAAGATATCTCCCTGTATGCGCTCGTACTCTACCCAGGCGGTGTTGTTGGCGAAGCAATAGACCTCGATGGGGATGCCCTGCGCGTCCGGTTCCATCATGCGCACGATCATCAGCATGTCTTGATGGAGTTCGCGCTGGCGCTTCAGGTAGGCGAGCGCATAGGCCCTGAACGTCCCGATATTGGTCAGGCGCCGGCGATTGCTCTGCAGGCCGGCGAGCTCGCCCATGGACTTGTTGGTTTCTTCAAGCTCGCGCTGCTTGCCGTCCAGGTAGTCCTTCAGCAGGGCGAAACGGCTCAAGCCCGCAATCTCTTCTTCGGTCAAGAAACGGACCGTGCTCGCATCGATGCGCAGCGTGCGCTTGATGCGGCGTCCGCCCGACTCGAACATATAGCGCCAATTGCGATAGCTCTCGGAAAACAATTTATAGGTCGGGACGGTGGTGACGGTCTTGTCCCAGTTCTGGACCTTGACGGTATGCAGCGCAATATCGATGACGAAACCGTCCGCCCCGGCCTGCGGCATCTCGATCCAGTCGCCGATGCGCAGCATATCGTTGGACGTCATTTGGGTGCTGGCAACCAGAGACAGCAAGGTGTCCTTGAAAACGAGCAGCAGCACCGCCGACAAAGCGCCCAGTCCGGACAGCATCAGCAAGGGGGAACGGTTCACGAGAATGGAGATCGCCAGTATCAGGCAGACCGCCCAAAGCACGATCTTGCCCAGCTCCAGGTATCCTTTGATCGAACGGGTCTGCGCCCGCCGGCTGGCGTCGTAGATATCCTGCCAGGCGGCCAGCAGGCCATTGAGCGCCATGAACAGGAAGACGATGCCCGCCACCAGGAAAATCCGGCCGACGAAGCTCAGGTAAGGATCCGCGATCGGCAGCAGCCCGATATTGGCCATGATGAACAGCAGCGGCACCGCATAGCTGATGCTGCGGAAGACGCGCCGGCGCGACAGCGCGCGGGCCCAATCCTCGCGTCCAACCGCATCCAGCGTGCGCTGGGCGAGCCTGGACAGCACCCTGGATGCGATCCAGCCGGTAACGATGCTCAGCACGAGCAGCACCCCCACGCCGAGCACGATCTGAGCCCAGAGCGTGTCGGGCATGTTGTGCGCGATCCAGCTTTCGCCCACCCATTGCTCGATCATTGTTTCTTCTTGCATCGCCTTGTTCCGCCGCCCCGAGCCTGCCCGCAGTCCCTGGTGCATCCATGGTAAACGGGTAATATAACGTAGCTGCCACGTCCCTTATAATTCGGCCACTATGACCAAGAACTCCGCACCCGATCTCCAAGACCAGTTTGCCAACAAATCGCAAGCCTGGTCCGCCCGTTTTTCCGAACCCGTCTCCGATCTCGTCAAGCGCTACACCGCTTCCGTCCATTTCGACAAGCGCATGGCCCATTTCGACATCGAAGGCTCGCTCGCCCATGCCGAGATGCTGGCTTCCATCGGCATCATTTCCGAAGGGGACAGAATCTCCATCGAACGAGGCATGGCCCGCATCCGCGAAGAGATCGATGCGGATACCTTCATGTGGTCCCTGGACCTGGAAGACGTGCACCTGAACATCGAAAAGCGCCTGGTCGAGCTCATCGGCGATGCCGGAAAACGCCTGCATACCGGCCGGTCGCGCAACGACCAGGTGGCGACCGACATCCGGCTGTGGGTGCGCAACGAAATCGACATCTCTCTGGACCTGCTGCGCGAACTGCGGCGCAAGCTGGCCGAGCTCGCGCTCAAGCATGCCGCCACCATCCTGCCCGGCTTCACGCATCTGCAAGTCGCCCAGCCGGTAACGTTCGGGCATCATCTGCTGGCCTATGCCGAAATGTTCGGCCGGGACGCCGAACGCCTTGCCGACTGCCGCAAGCGCGTCAATCGGCTGCCGCTGGGCGCTGCCGCCCTGGCCGGTACTTCCTACCCCATCGACCGCGAGCGCGTCGCACGCACCCTGGGCTTCGACGGCGTGTGCCGCAACTCCCTCGATGCCGTTTCCGATCGCGACTTCGCCATCGAATTCTGCGCTGCGGCGGCCCTGATCATGACCCACGTCTCGCGCCTGTCTGAAGAGCTGGTGCTGTGGATGAGCCCCCGCGTCGGCTTCATCGACCTGGCCGACCGCTTCTGCACCGGCAGCTCCATCATGCCGCAAAAGAAGAACCCTGATGTCCCCGAACTGGCACGCGGCAAGACGGGCAGGGTGAACGGGCATCTTATCGCGCTCCTGACCCTGATGAAAGGCCAGCCGCTGGCCTACAACAAGGACAACCAGGAAGACAAGGAAGGCCTGTTCGACTCCGCTGACACGATCCGCGACACGCTCACCATTTTCGTCGACCTGGTCGGCGGCATCCGCGTCAAGTCGGAAGCCATGCGCGCCGCGGCGCTGCAAGGCTTCGCCACCGCGACCGACCTGGCCGATTACCTGGTCAAGAAAGGCGTGCCCTTCCGCGACGCGCACGAAACCGTCGCCCATGCCGTGCGCATGTGCGACGAGCGCGGCTGCGATCTGGCCGACCTGACCCTAGAAGAACTGAAGGGCGTCAATGAGCTCGTCGAAGACGACGTCTTCGAGGTCCTGACTCTGGAAGGCTCGGTCGCCTCCCGCAAGCATGTCGGCGGCACCGCGCCGGAGCGCGTCCGGGAAGAAGCGCAGCGGGTATTGGATGAAACCGAGGGGTCAGACCCCGTAACGGGAGTCTGACCCCGATTTGAGTTGTATGGGGACAGACCCCGAACGGGGTCTGTCCCCCCACTGCCCGGCTCCGGTTTGATCTTGGGGTCAGGCCCCATCCGGGGTCTGACCCCGACCGAAAACCGCGATCGACTCCACATGTCCGGTGTGTGGAAACATATTGATGACCCCGGCGCTTTCCAGCCGATAGCCGCCTTCATGCACAAGGATGCCGGCGTCGCGCGCCAGGGTGGCGGGGTTGCACGACACATACACCATGCGCGCCGGGCGCTCTTCGGCCGCCAGGGCGGCCAAGGCGCGGGACACCGCTTCCGCACCCTCTCGCGGCGGATCGATCAATATGCGGTCGAAATGCCCCAGCTTCCGCAGCCATTCCGCATCCACCTCGAACAGGTTCAGGGTAGCGAAGGACGTTTTCGAGTCCAGGCCGTGCCGGCGTGCCGCTTCCAGCGCGCGCGTCGTCAGCGCGGAACTGCCTTCGATGCCAACGACTTGCGCGGCGCGAGTGGCCAGCGGCAGCGTGAAGTTCCCCAAGCCGCAGAACAGATCCGCCACCCGGTGTTCCGGCGCAAGCTCAAGCAGCGACAAGGCCTTGGAAATCAGCGTGCGATTGATGGCATGGTTCACCTGGGTGAAATCCGTCGGCCGGTAAGGCATGCGCAAGCCGAACTCCGGCAAGGCGTAAGCCAGCCTGCCTTCATCCACGGCATCCAGCGGATGCACGGTTTCAGGCCCTTTGGGCTGCAGCCACCATGTGGCTTGATGGCGCGCCGCGAACTCCCGCAGCAGCACAATATCGCCCGAGGTCAGCGGCTCCATGTGGCGCAGCAGCAATGCCGTCGTCTGATCGCCGACCGCCACTTCGATCTGCGGAATCCGGTCCGGCTGAGCCAAGGACCCGACCAGCGTGCGCAGCGGCATCAGCATGTCTGAAACATGCGGAGGAAGAACCTTGCATTCCCGCATATCGGCAACATAACTGCCCCGCCGCTCACGAAAGCCCACCAGCACGCCGCCTTTCTTACGGACCACGCGCACGGACAAACGGGCCCGATAGCGATAGCCCAGCGAAGGTCCATGCATGGGAGGCAGGACGCGGTCCGGATGCAGTCTTCCGATATGCCATAAGGCATCTTCCAGCACGCGCTGCTTTACCGCTACCTGCGCGGCGGGATCCAGGTGCTGCATGGCGCAACCACCACACACGCCAAAGTGCGGACAGGGAGGCTGCACACGCTGGGAAGAAGGCTTCAGGATTTTTTCAAGGCGAGCGGTGTCATAGGAAGGCTTGCGACGGGTGATGGACACCTGCACGCGTTCCCCGGGCAGCGCACCGTCGACAAAAACGACTTTGCCTTCGCGGCGCGCGACACCACGCGCCTCGAGATCCAGGGATTCAATACTTAGAACTTCGAACGTCATTATTCGTGCATCCAGAAAATCAGCCCCGAATTTTGACATTCCCGAGAAAGTAAGTCGAGCCGGGATGACGCGAGCGACCCGGGGTCAGACCCTGTACAGGGTCTGACCCCACGATTGGCGCATCAAGAAGCGACTTTCTCTGCTGGCTTTTCCGTGGAACGCGCCTTGCGGTCCTTGCGTTCTTCCATGCGCTTGGCCAGCTTCTCGGCCCGCTCATTCATATGGGCAACGACTTTATCCTGCTGGGATTGGTCCAGCGATTCCCAGACCGCCAGCCATTTCTCGTCGATCTGGCGGCGCTCGGCGCGCAGCTGCTCATGCTTGGCGTCGGCCTGTTTCAGGGCCGCGCGAGGATCGATCTTGCCTTGTTTGACCTGTTCGCGTTTTTCTTTGAACGCCGCTTTCATGCCATCGCCGCGATCTGCCCTCAGTTGCTTCTGTGCGCTGCGCGCATCGTCCAGAACTTTGCTTTGTTGCTCGGTCAGGCTCAGGGTGTCTACGAAGCGCTTGCTGACCGGCCCATAGCCGGGCACCCACAAACCGGCGTCCGCATGGCCGTGCTTCATATGCTTGTGATGATGACCGTCCTTGTGGAATCGGCGCTCTCCACGCTGGCCGGACTTCTCGGCTTGTACCGAATTTTCCTGTGCGGCGGTTGCAGCCGTATCGCCCGCGGCAGGCGTCGCCGCATGCGAAGCGCTGAAGACGAAAGCGGCGGCGGTGGCGGCAACGAGGGCGGGCACAGAGAACTTGGTGGTTTTCATGAGGATTCCTTTTGACTGGTTAGGAGGCCTCATTGTGCCGTTGCGCCGATTTCGGTCTTGTTTCAGGCGCGAGCCCGATTCTTTCAGTGGATTTCAGCAGACGCTCGCGGGCTCATGCCTTTCAGCCCCACGCCGCCATGTATTCCTTCCAGTGCGGCGCCTCGCTGGCGGCAAGAGTGTCGCGCACCAGCTGTACCTCGGATTCATAGGCGGGTTGATCGAGCTCGCCCTTCATGAATCGAAAGCGGCAATACACCAGCCAGGTGTTGACGACGTCGGTTTCGCAATAGGCGCGCACGTCGTCGGCCTGCCCTTCCGACCAGGCCTTCCAGACCTGGCTGCCGTCCATGCCCAGTTTTCCCGGGAAACCGCAAAGCTTGGCCAGGTCGTCCATCGGCGCATTGGCTCGACCGTTGTACTTGGCCAGTAAATCCATGAGGTCGATGTGGCGGGTATGGTAGCGACTGATGTAGTTGTTGAACTTGAAGTCCCGGTCGTCCTCTCCCATGTCCCAATAGCGCGGCGCCTGCACGCCGTGTATCAGGCTGCGGTAATGCAACACGGGAAGATCGAAGCCCGATCCATTCCAGCTCACGAGCCGGGGCGTATAGCGCTCGATGGTCTTGAAGAACCCGGTGAGGAGCGTGGACTCGGGGTCGTCGGCCGCGCCCAGCGTTTTCACCCGGAAGCCGTTATCGTCACGAAAGGCGCAGCCGACCACCGCCACCTTGTGCAGGTGCAGAGGAAGAAAATCATTTCCGTGCGTTTCGCGGCGGGCGGCCAGCGCAGCTTCGATGACCTCGGTTTCGGACATCCCCGCATCCCATTCCGGATGCAGCTTGCGCAGCCCTTCGGCGTCCGGGATGGTTTCCAGGTCGAAGACGAGCGTGGGGATCATCGGGCCGGCAGGTACGACATCGGATTCACCGGCGTTCCGCGGCGGCGGATTTCGAAATGCAGCCGCGGCGAGGTGGTGTCGGTCTGGCCGATGGCCGCAATCTTGGCGCCCTTCTTGATCTGGTCGCCCGTCTTGACGAGCAAGGACTGGTTATGGGCGTAAGCCGTGATGAAGCCGTTGCTGTGGCCCAGCAGGATCAGGTTGCCCAGGCCGCGCACGCCGTTGCCGGCATACATGACCTTGCCATCTGCCGCAGCGTGGACCGGGTCCCCGGCATTGCCTTCGATGTCGATGCCCTTGGTATTGGCATTGAAGCTTTGGATGATCTTGCCCGAAGCCGGCCAGCCCCAGCTGATAAGAGAGGCATCGTTTGCCCTTGCCGTGCTGACAGGCTCCACCGGTTTGACCGGCGTGACCGGGACAGGCGTGGCGGGCCCCGCAACCGGCGCGGCAGGCGCGGGCGTGGAGGAATCCAGTCGCAGCACCTGGTTGGGCCGCAGTTGGCTGGGATCCGTGATGTTATTCAGGCGGATGAGTTCGGCAAGCTCGATGTTGTTTGCTTGCGCGATCTTGTAGAGCGTATCGCCCGGCCTGACGATATAGGTGCCGCCCTTGGCGGGCTCGGTGGTGGTGCCCTGCGACATATCTGTAACGGGCGCTTGCGTGCCGCGGCCCGCGCAGCCGGCAAGGACTGCGCTGGCAACCACGGCTGCCAGCATCAATTTACGAGACGTGCGCTTAGGGGGTTCTAGTGTCGAAGCTGCGTCTGACCGAAACGTCCCTGCCTGCATGTGATTCTCCTGAAAGCTTAAGACTGGGTCCCGGCACGGAGCGGCACGAAACGCACTGACTCGAGCTCTGCGCGATGCCAGTTGGCAGCACCGGTGCGCTCGATCAGAATCAGACGCTGCGCCGTCGTTCCCTCCGGGGCAATTAAACGGCCCCCGACCGCCAACTGTTCGAGCAGGGCCTGGGGAATTCTAATACCGGCGGCAGCGATGATGATGGCATCGAACGGCGCCACGCCGGGCAAACCTTCCATACCGTCTCCGAACGAGAGCCGGACACGGGACGAGAGTTTCAATGCCCTGAGATTATCACGCGCCATGTCGTACAGGCCGCGAATACGCTCGATGGCATGGATCTCTTTGATGAACTGGGCCAGCACCGCAGCCTGATAGCCGCAGCCGGCCCCCACTTCCAATACCTTGGCGGGCGCCTTATTTTCGCATATCACGGAAATCATGCGGGCGACGACCCAGGGCTGGGAGATGGTCTGGCTGTAGCCGATAGGCAGAGCGGCGTCCTCGTATGCGCGGCTGGCCAGCCCTTCGTCGACGAACAAATGCCGGGGCACGGCCATCATGGCATCCAGCACGCGTTCATCCTGTATGCCCTGCCGGCGCAAACGCTCGATCATCATGCCACGCGAGCGCTCGGAGTTCAAACCCAAATTGACCATTGTTGACGAACCTGGCGCTGCGTTGACAACCGCGCGCGCCGGGACGGCTTGCGTATACACCCGCGCATTGCTGTTGGTGGCCGCCAGGCCGCCACCCAGGCTGGAGCGCCCGAACCGGTTGCTCGTGCCGGTGGCAAAGGGGAACGGGACTACCGGCTTACGCATAAGGGCCCCGTCCAATCACGGAACTGCTCCAGCTGCTCGTAGTGCGTGAGATCGAAGCGCAGGGGCGTCACGGACACGGCGTTCTGTTCGATGGCGCCGAAATCGGTGTCTGAGGCGGAATCGGAAACGCTGCCTACCGGGCCTATCCAGTACACGGTGTCGCCATAGGGCGTGCTGCTTTTTACGACCGGCTCGGACGGATGGCGTTTACCCAGGCGCGTGACGTGTATGCCCTGCAGAGCATCGTAGCGCACTGCCGGGACATTGACGTTGAGCAGCACATGGCCCACCAGGGGATTCTCGATGTGGCGCTCGACCACTTGGCGGGCGACCCGCGCGGCCGTGTCCAGGTGCTCCCACCCGCGCTTGACCAGCGAAAAGGCGATGGCCGGTATGCCGAACAGATAGGCTTCGGTGGCCGCGGCGACGGTTCCGGAATATAGCGTGTCCTCGCCCATGTTGGCACCGTTGTTGATGCCGGAAACCACGAGGTCGGGACGAAAGTCGAGCAGGCCGGTAAGCGCGATGTGCACACAATCGGACGGCGTCCCGTTAACATAATAGAAACCGTTGGCCGCCTGTCCCACCGACAGCGGCCGGTTGAGCGTGAGCGAATTGGACGCCCCGCTGCAGTTCGTTTCCGGAGCCACCACGGTAAGCTCGCCCAGTCCTTTCAGGGACTGCACCAACGCTTCAAGACCGGCGGCATTGTAGCCGTCATCGTTGGATACCAGTATGCGCATTGCCTTCCATTTAGATTCAACTGAACGTAGCCAATTGTACCCGCTCGTTTTGGTTTTTGAGCGACTGTGGTTAGAATCGCCGCACAACTATTTGGAGCACAGGAACCCATGTCTTCCGCCCTTCTCGCCCTCTCCGCGCTCGGCCTGATCATCGCCTCATATCTCATCGGATCCATCCCGTTCGCGGTCGTGGTCAGCCGGGCGATGGGGCTCAAGGACCCGCGCACGTTCGGATCGGGCAACCCCGGCGCCACCAACGTGTTGCGCTCGGGCAACAAAGCGGCGGCGGCGCTTACCTTGCTTGGCGACGCGGCCAAAGGCTGGGTGGCGGTTTATTTTGCGGCCCGCATCGCGGAAGACCTGGGCCTGCCCTCGGTCGTCGTCGCCATCTGCGCGCTGGCGGTTTTCCTGGGGCACGTGTTTCCGGTGTTCCTGCGCTTCAAGGGCGGAAAAGGCGTCGCCACGGCCTTGGGCGTCCTGCTTGCCGTCAGCCCCTGGCTGGCGTTCGCCACGGCAGCCACCTGGCTGATCATTGCCTATGTCACCCGCTATTCCTCGCTGGCGGCCATATTGTCGGCCGTGTTCGCCCCGCTGTTCTATCTGCTGGGCGGAAACATTGCCTGGCCGCTGGACAAGCCCATGGCAATGGCGATCGTGGTGATAAGTGTCGTGCTCTTGTTCCGGCACAAAGCGAATATCAGCCGGCTGATGACGGGCAAGGAAAGCCGCATCGGCTCGGCGAAGAAATGAAGGGGTCAGACCCCAACAGATCTTGAATGGGGTCAGACCCCGTACGGGGTCTGACCCCACAGACCGTTTTGACCGGGGTCTGACCCCTGAATGCCGATCTGTTTTGAGAGGGGTCGGACCCCGCATGGGGTCCGACCCCAGGATCGAATCACGCTGACGCGGCCACCGACCCACAAATGTCTTCCAGGTCCCAGCGTGGCCTGACCGTAAAGGCGTGGTGTGCCGAGTCGAGATTTACCAGCCCGGCATTGACCCGCATGGCGGCGGCGAAGGCGATCATGGCTCCGTTGTCGGTACACAAGTCCAAAGGCGGGAAGAACACCTCGCAGCGCAGCTTGGCGGCCGCGCCGACCAGTTGCGTGCGCAGGTGGCGATTGGCCCCCACGCCGCCCGCGACGACCAGGCGCTTCAGCCCGGTTTGCTTGATGGCCTTGATGGCCTTGGCGGCCAGGACATCGACAATGGCGCTTTCCGTGGCGGCGGCCAGATCGGCGCGTTGCCGGTCATCCAGCCTGCCCGACTCTTTCTCGATGGACCTGAGCCGCGTAAGCACCGCCGTTTTCAAACCACTGAAGCTGAAATCCAGGTCGCGGCTGTGCAGCATCGGGCGCGGCAAGTCGTAGCGGCCGGCATCGCCCTCTTGCGCCAGCCTGGATAATGCCGGCCCGCCCGGATAGCCCAGGCCCAGCAGCTTGGCGCTTTTGTCGAAGGCTTCGCCGGCGGCATCGTCCAGGGTTTCGCCCAGCAGTTCGTAATCGCCCACGCCCCCCACCCGCATGATCTGCGTGTGCCCCCCGGACACGAGCAGCGCGACGAACGGGAATTCGGGCCTGGGGGTCGCCAGGAGCGGCGAAAGCAGATGCCCTTCGAGGTGATGGATGGGAATGGCGGGCAAGCGGCGCGCCCAGGCGAAGGACTGAGCCACGCTGGCGCCGACCAGCAGCGCGCCCGCCAGCCCCGGCCCCGCCGTGTAGGCGACCGCGTCGATCTGCTCCATGCCGATGCCCGCCTCTTTCAGGACTTCGCGCGTAAGAGGCAGCACCCGCCGGATGTGGTCGCGGGACGCGAGTTCGGGCACTACGCCGCCATATTCCTGGTGCATGGCGATCTGGCTGTGAAGCGCATGGGCCAACAGGCCTTTTTCGGTGCACACCAGGGCGACGCCGGTTTCGTCGCAGGAACTTTCGAATCCGATGATGATCATTGGCGCTAGGGTTTGGAGGTGAAACGGACTTAGAATTCAGGCTTCATTATCGTTCATCTCGGACCACGCCACATCCCTCGGGAAAACACATGCTTGAAAAACTATTCCAATTACGTGAACACGGGACCACTCCCCGCAGCGAAATCGTTGCCGGGATCACGACCTTTCTCACGATGTCCTACATCATCTTCGTGAATCCCGAAATTCTGTCCACCACTGGCATGGACAAGAATGCAGTGTTCGTCGCCACCTGCCTGGCCGCCGCGCTGGGCACCTTCATCATGGCGTTCGTGGCCAACTGGCCGATCGGCATGGCGCCGGGCATGGGCCTGAATGCCTTCTTCGCCTTCACCGTCGTCGGCGGCCTGGGGTATACGTGGCAGCAGGCCCTGGGCGCCGTCTTCATCTCCGGCGTGATCTTCATCCTCATTACCGTCACCGGGGTGCGCTCATGGCTGATCGCGGGCATACCCAAGTCGCTGCGCTCGGCCATCGCGGCGGGCATCGGCCTGTTCCTGGCCATCATTGCTCTCGTGAGCTCCGGCATCGTGGTGGCCAACCCCGCCACCAAAGTGGCCTTGGGCGATCTCACCACCGCCCCGCCCCTGTATGCCATCCTGGGATTCTTCCTCATCGCCGCGCTGGATGCGCTCAAGGTCCGCGGCGCCATCCTCATCGGCATCCTGGTGGTCACCGTTCTCTCCATTTTCACCGGACACACGCAATTCCACGGCATCGTCTCCGCTCCGCCCAGCCTGGCACCCACCTTCTTCCAGCTCGACATCATGGGCGCGCTGCAGACCGGCATCGTGCACGTGATCCTGGTCCTGGTCCTGGTCGAGGTCTTCGACGCCACCGGCACGCTGATCGGCGTCGCCACGCGCGCGAACCTGATCCAGCCAGGAAAGCCCGGCCGCCTGGGCCGCGCCCTGCTTGCCGACAGCAGCGCCATCGTGGCCGGCTCGATGCTCGGCACCAGCAGCACGACCGCCTACGTGGAAAGCGCCGCCGGCGTACAGGCGGGCGGCCGTACCGGGCTTACAGCCCTGACGATCGGCGTGCTGTTCCTGCTGGCGCTCTTTCTTTCGCCGCTTGCGAGCGCGGTGCCCGCTTATGCCACGGCGCCGGCGCTCCTGTACGTTGCCGGCCTGATGCTGCGTGAAATCACGGAAATCCAATGGGACGACGTCACGGAAGCCACGCCCGCGGCATTGGCCGCGATGACCATGCCCTTCACCTACTCCATCGCCAATGGCCTGGCTTTCGGTTTCATCAGCTATGTAGTGCTGAAGGCCGTTACCGGGCGCTATCGTGACATCCACCCGGCCACCTTGCTGGTCGCGCTGCTGTTCGTGGTCAAGTATGCGGCTTTTCCGGAGTGACGGTGGCGTGTTCCAGCTCGCGGTCGCACTCTGTTGCATTGAGCGCGCACCGCCTCGCAAGATCGCGATATTGGCTGTACACTGGACTCACGCACTAACTTAAACGACATCACAAGCGGCTTGCCAAGCCGCTTTTTTGTTTAACAGGGGGGCTTATGAGCACCATTGATCTGAACAAGGACAGCTTCCAGGAAGCCATACAGGGCGACAAGCCATTGATCGTCGATTTCTGGGCGCCGTGGTGCGGTCCATGCCGAAATTTCGCCCCGGTGTTCGATGCCGCATCCAACGAACACGAAGACGTGATCTTCGCCAAAGTGAATACCGAGGAAGAACAGGAACTCGCCACCGGAATGGGCATCCGCTCCATTCCGACACTGATGGTGTTCCGCGAGCGTGTCCTGCTGTTCTCGCAAGCCGGTGCGCTTTCCGCTGGCCAGCTCAACGAACTGCTGGAGCAAGTCAAGCAAGTGGACATGGAGCAGGTTCACGCCGAAATCGCTGCCCAGAATGAAGGGGGTCAGACCCCATCCGGGGTCTGACCCCGCCGGCTACAACAGGTTTAAAGGGCCAAACCCCATCCGGGGTCTGGCCCCGCCAGCTAAAAAGGGTCAGACCCCGAATGGGGTCTGACCCTGCAATTTATCAAGGGCCCGGTCCGGGATCCGGCCCCTTGAGCTTTTCCGCCACTTCTGCGTTGTGTTGCCCGAACCGAGGCGGCAGGCGGCGCAGGGCGGCAGGCGTCCTTGAGAGCTTGATGGGCGAGGCAATGGCGCGGTACCCATTCTCGTCCAAGACCATTCCACGATGGCGAGTGTGCGGATGATCCAGCAGTTCCTCCACGTTCATGACCGGCGCGGCCGGTACACCTTTCTTCAGCAGCCGCTGCGACAGCGCGGCGGCCTCGTGTCCGGCAAGCAGCTCCGTCAGCATGGCCCGCAAAGCGGCGCGGTTCTGCAAGCGGTCCGCGTTGCTGGCGTAGCGAGGGTCGTCCGCCAAAGACTTCTGCCCCAGCTCTTCGGCCAATAGATGGAATTGGCGGTTGTTGCCCACCGCCAGGAAAATTTCCCCCGAGCGAGTGAGAAAGGTTTCGTAAGGCGCAATGTTGGGATGCGCGTTTCCCGAACGCTGCGGCACCTTGCCGCTCAGGAAGAAATTGGCCGCGTGCGGGTGGAGCAGTGAAATCGCGCAATCGAAGAGCGTGATGTCCAGAAACTGGCCCAAGCCGCTGCGATGCCTTTCATTCAAGGCCATGAGTATGGCCAGGGCGGCGTTGAGCCCCGTCACCATGTCGACCACAGGAAGGCCCACACGCGTTGCGGCGCCGTCGGCCTCGCCGTTCACGCTCATCAACCCGCACATCGCCTGGGCGCAAGCATCGTACCCCGGCAGGCCTCCCAAGGGGCCGTCCGCGCCGAAGCCGCTGATGCGGCAATGTACCAGTTTCGGAAAGCGCTGCTGCAGCACATCGGCGCCCAGGCCCCATTTTTCAAGCGTGCCTGGCTTGAAGTTCTCGACGAGGACATCGGCATCTTCGAGCATGGCCAGCAGAAAGCCCTGGCCGTCCGCGCTTGAAAGATCAAGGCTGAGTCCAAGCTTGTTGCGATTCACGCCCAGAAAATACGACGCCGTGCCCTCTTGAAAGGGGGGGCCCCAGCCGCGGGTTTCGTCCCCCGCCGGCGGTTCGACCTTGAACACCTCGGCGCCGTGATCCCCCAGGATCTGCGTGCAGTATGGGCCGCCCAGCACACGGGATAGATCGACGACTTTGCAGCCCTGCAAGGCTCCGGCCGGTGTGTTCGTTTTCTGATTCATCTTGGTTCCGTTCAATCCAGAGAAATATTGGCCGCCTTGGTCAATGCACCCCATTTGGGGACTTCGGCCGCGATGAAGGACGCCAGCCCTTGCGGAGTCTGGTCCCGCGCCTCGACGATGCCCTGCTTGGCCAGCGTTTCGCGAATTTCCGGCGCGTGCAGGGCCTGAACGAACGCGCGGTTGAGCTTGTCCACAACCGGACCCGGCGTGCCCTTGGGCGCGACGATGCCGAAGAATACGCTGACGTCATAGCCCTTGAGCCCCTGCTCGTCCAGGGTGGGAAGATCCGGCAAGGCCTCGGACCGCTCCGCGCTTGCAAGTCCGATCGGTATGAGGGTTCCCGCCTTCACATGCGGCAAGGCAGTGAGGATGTCGGTGAAGGACATCGACACCTGTCCTCCGAGCAAGTCGTTCAGGGCCGGCCCCGTGCCACGGTAAGGAACGTGCAGGATGCTGGTGCCCGCCATCTGGTTGAACAGGACTCCAGCCAGGTGCGAAGAGGCGCCATTTCCCGAGGATGCGTAGGATAGCTTGTCCGGATTCGCCTTGGCGTAGGCAATCAGTTCCTGAAGCGTCCTGGCCGGGACTTGCGGGTTGATCACCAGGATGTTGGGCAAATGGCCGATGCGTATGATGGGTTCGAAGCTGGTGCGCGGATCGTATCCCAGGTTCTTGTACATGCCGATATTGATGGCAAGCGGGCCGGATGTGCCGAACAGGATGTTGTAGCCGTCTGGCCTGGACTTGGCCACGTAATCGGAACCGATATTGCCGCCTGCGCCCGCCTTGTTCTCGACGACCACCGGCTGGCCCAGCGGCTCACTCAAGCTTTGCGCCAGGCGGCGCGCCAGCGCATCGGTCGGCCCGCCCGGCGGGAACGGAACGATCAGCTTCACCGGCTGATCCGGATAATCCGCCGCCATGGCGGGAATGGGCATCATTGCGGCTTGCGCAGCCACCAGCAGGCCGGCCGCGGCCAGCGTGACACGTGAAGAAAGCTTGTTCATATTGTCTCCGTTTCGTTATGAAAATAGGCAAAGCAATCCTGTGGCGCAGGATCAGAAAACCAGTGCCCTGAGGGCGTCGAGTTCGGGTCCGGCGGCATCCGGCGCGCAAGGATCGCGGGGAGCGAGCCGATGCCGCAGCACCAGGTCGGCGATGGCGCCGCGCGTTTCCAGTCCCTCGTGCGCGGCTTCCCAGCGCAGCGCAGCGAGCGTCAGGGCGTTGTACAAAGCGCTCGCGGCCTGGCGCGCAAGCTCGGCGTGCCGGCCGCGCGCAGCATGCTCGGCCAGCGAGAATGCCTTGTCCAGGACTTCTTCCTGCAGCGGCGCCAGCTCCGGCGGGCAAGCCCGCCCTTCAGTCAGCAGGCGGCGCACGTGCTCCCGCAGCACCGGCAGGCAGCCATTGCGCTCGATCGCACGCAGCACGTCCAGGGCGACGATATTGCTCGTGCCTTCCCAGATCGATCCCAGGTGGGCATCCCGCAGCAGGCGCGGCTCCACCCATTCCTCGATGTAGCCGCAGCCTCCGCGGACTTCCATCGCATCGCCCGTCACCTTGCGGGCATCCCTGCAAGCGCGGAACTTGATCAATGGCGTCAGGATGCGCACCAGCGAGCGCGAAGCTTCGTCACCCTGATCCGCCCGCTCCAGCGCCGCCGCCGTCTGGAACATGATGGATCGCGCCTGTTCCGTGGGCACCAGCATCTTCAGCAACTGGCGCTGCATCAACGGCATGTCCACCAGGCGCGAGCCGAATGCCCGGCGATGCCGCGCAACGTACACGGCCTCGGTAAGAGCGCGCCGCATCAGCCCCGCGGCCCGCATGCCATTGGACAGCCGCGAGTTGTTGATCATGTCGGCCATCTGCTGGAAACCGCGCCCACGCTCGCCCACCAGCCACGCAAATGCGCCTTCCAGGCGTATTTCGCCGCTGGCCATCGAGCGCGTACCCAGCTTGTCCTTCAAGCGCAGGATGCGGTAGTGATTGTGGCCGCCGTCCGGAAGATCCCTGGGCAATAGGAACAGGGACACGCCGCCCAGCCCCGCTTTCGCTTCGCTGCGCGCCAGAACCATGGCGAAGCCGGCATCGGGATTCGAGCAGAACCATTTGTCTCCGGTCAGCCGCCAACTGCCGTCGGCTGCCCGCTCCGCCCGGGTCTCCGTCGCGCTCACGTCCGACCCGGCCGCCTGCTCTGTCATGAACATGGCGCCCTGCCGGAGCTCGTCGAAATCGAGTGCCGTGACCTGAGGCAACACCTTATTCACCAGCTCATCGTCGCCGTACCTGCGCAGGGTGCGAGCCAAGGAATCCGTCATGCTTACCGGGCAGCACAGGCCGAACTCCGCCTGCACGAACAGGTGGCTCAGTGCGTACTTGGCCGCGGGCGGCATGGGCGCAGGCCAGCCCAGGACACCGGGGCGGTGGGACATGGCCGCAAGACCCAGTTTGGCGTAGGCCACCTTCTCCAGCTGCACATAATCGGGATGCTTGGAGATCACCGGCTGGTCGCGGCCGTCCCGCGTGCGTACGGACAGCGTTGGGGGATGCTTGTCGGCGATATCGGCAAGTTCGTCCAGGCTGCCGCCGGCCAGGCCACCCAGCTCATCGAAGGTCGGCAGCAAGTGAGCATGAAGATCCGGCGGCAGATACAGCTGCAGCATGGGCGCCGCATAAGGATCTGCGGCGAACAGATTGATGCCCCTCGAATCGGGGATGTTGGAGGCCGCAACCGAAGCGGGCATGGGAGCGTTCATGATGGTCACCTCGTTTGATTTGATCCATCTTAAGTTTCCGAATTAATATCCACAAATACCAAATTTCTTATTATTGATATACGATTTGTATAGATAGACCATGGACCTGGACCCACGCCTGCTGCGCTACTTTGCAGCGGTCGCCGAAGAGCTGAGCTTCAGCCGCGCGGCCGAACGCCTGCATATTTCACAGCCTCCCCTCAGCTACGCCATCAAGCAGCTGGAGGAGGCTCTGGAAGTACGCCTGCTGGATCGGAACAGCCGCAATGTAGCGCTTACCGCGGCGGGCGCCGCGCTCTACAAAGAGGCCATGTTCCTGTTGCAGCGAAACGCAGAGGTCAAGCAGTTGGTGCGCAGCGTGGATGCGGGCGCCCAGGGGCAGATCCGCATCGGGTTCGTCGGCTCCATGCTGTACCGGGGCCTGGCAGAACTGCTCAAGCGTTTCGATGCGCGTTACCCCAAGGTGGAGCACGTGCTGCTGGAACTGAACTCGGCGGAACAGATTCAACTGGTGGAGCGCGGCGGCCTGGACATCGGATTCATCCACGCCAACCCTGTGCCCGAAGGCATGGCCTGCCTGACCCTCGTCGAAGAGCCGTTCTCGGTCTGCCTGCCGGAACGCCATCCCCTCGCTCGTGGCGATTCCATCGACCTGGCAACCCTGGCCGATGAGCATTTCATTTTCTTTTCGAGGCTGTTTTCACCGAGCTATTACGAAACCCTGCTGTCCATGTGCCTACGGGCGGGGTTCTTCCCTTCGGTGAAAAAAGAGGCCCGCCACTGGCTGAGCGTCGCGACACTGGTGTCGCAGGAACTCGGTGTATCCATCGTCCCGCGCTGCCTGGCGCGCAGCCGCCTGGCTGGATTGCGCTTCCTGGACTTCGAGCACAATCGGAAGTCGGTCAGCAGCCTGATCTGGATGCCCGCGCATGAATCGCGCATCAAGGACAAGCATATCGAACTGATTCGCGAGCATTGGGGTGGGGGTCAGACCCCGGATGGGGTCTGATCCCGGCGCGGTAAGGGGACAGACCCCGTACGGGGTCTGTCCCCCCAAGGATGGGGTTTGACTCCGGCACGTCGTTGGGACTAGGGGGTCAGACCCCATTCGGGGTCTGACCCCGTCAAACGTCCCTGCCCTCGCGTCAGGTCGGTGAAAAGACGCAAAAACTCGTCCGCCCTGCCCCGCGGCAGGGCCAGCCGCCACTGCACGCCTTCCGCATCGAATGCTTCATGAAGCACTCTGATCTCGACGCTCGCAAAGCGTGACTGCACCAGCGCCATGTCGGAAAAGGCGCAGGAACAATCTAGCTCCACTTCGTCGACGATCTCGATTTTCTCTGCCAAGCGCAGGCATTGCGCGGCTGCGCCGCCATAGGCTCGAATGAGTCCGCCCGGACCCAGCTTGATACCGCCGAACCAGCGCACCACCAGCACGGCGACCCGGTCGCAATCCTGTCCTTCTATCGCTTGCAGGATGGGCCGACCGGCCGTGCCGCCGGGTTCGCCGTCATCGTTGAAGCGGTATTCGTTTCCGATGCGGTACGCCCAGCAATTGTGCGTGGCTTCGCCGACAGCGTGCGCTGCGAAGAACGCCATGGCTTCGTCCGGCGTCCGCACCGGCGAGGCGAAAACCAGGAAGCGGCTTTTCTTGATGTCTTCCTGGTAAGTCGCCTGCCCGGCCAAGGTGTATGCCATGCCGCCTGCCTTTTAGCGTTGACGGCCTCTAGGCCTCGATGCCGCGCGAAGCCAGGTAGTCGTCGTAGTTGCCTTGGTAATCGATGAGTTCGCCATTGGGCAGGATCTCGATGATGCGCGTCGCCAGCCCGGACACGAACTCACGGTCGTGCGAGACGAAAATCAGCGTGCCGGCGTAAAGTTCGAGCGCGAACTGCAGGGACTCGATGGATTCCATGTCCAAGTGGTTGGTGGGTTCGTCGAGCAGCAGCACGTTGTGCCGGCCCAGCATCAGCCTGCCGAAGCTCATGCGGTTCTTTTCGCCGCCCGACAATACGCGGACTTCCTTGCTGATGTCGTCGCCCGAAAACAGCAGGCGGCCCAGCACCGAGCGCATTGCCTGGTCGTCATCGCCGGCCTGCCGGTAATCGGACAGCCAGTCGAACAGGTTGCTGGAGGACTGGAACTGGTCGGAGACGTCCTGCGCCATATAGCCGATATCCGCGGCCTCCGACCATTTCACGGTGCCCGAGTCCGGCGGCAGATCGCCGGCCAGCATGCGCAGCAAGGTGGTCTTGCCCACACCGTTGGCACCGATGATGGCCACCTTCTGCCCGGCTTCTATCATGGCCGAATAAGACTTGATGACCGGACGATCGTAAGTTTTGCTGATGTTTTCCACCGTAACCGCCAGACGGTGCAGCACTTTGTTCTGTTCGAAACGTATATACGGATTCTGGCGGGAAGACGGCTTGACCTCGACCGCCTCGGCCTTGATGCGGTCGATCTGCTTGAGGCGCGACGTCGCCTGGCGCGCCTTGGATTTATTGGCCGAGAAACGGCGCACGAAATCCTGCAGCTCCGCCACGCGCTCCTTGGCCTTGGCATTGGCCGCCGATTGGCGTTCGCGTGCTTGCGTGGAAGCAAGCATGTAGTCGTCGTAATTGCCCGGATAGATGCGCAATTCGCGGTAGTCCAGGTCGGCCATGTGCGTGCACACCTGGTTCAGGAAGTGGCGGTCGTGGCTGATGATGATCATCGTGCTCTGGTAGCCGTTGAGCACGTCCTCGAGCCAGCGTATGGTGTTGATGTCCAGGTTGTTGGTCGGCTCGTCCAGCAAAAGTACGTCCGGATTGGAAAACAGGGCCTGGGCCAGCAGTACCCGCAGCTTCCAGCCCGGAGCAATCTCGCGCATCGGCAAGTCGTGCTGCTCGACGGGGATCTCCAGCCCAAGCAGCAGTTCGCCCGCGCGGGACTCGGCCGTATAGCCATCGTACTCGGCAAACTTGGCTTCAAGGTTGGCCGCGTGCATGTAGTCGTCTTCCGTGGCCTCCGGGTTCGCATAAATGGCGTCCCTTTCGGACATGCACTGCCACATTTCCTCGTGCCCCATCAGCACCACGTCCAGCACCCGCGTATCTTCGTAGGCGAACTGGTCCTGGCGCAGCTTGCCCAGCCGGACGCCCGGATCGAGCGACACATTGCCGGCCGACGGTTCGAGGTCCCCACCAATGATTTTCATGAAAGTGGATTTGCCCGAGCCATTGGCGCCGATGAGGCCATAGCGGTTGCCTTCGCCGAATTTGACGCTGACATTCTCGAACAGGGGTTTCGAGCCGAACTGAATGGTTAGATTTGCGGTGGATATCACAGAGGAGTTTTCACGTAGGATGTCAAAATAACCTGGTATTTTAACAAGCCGCCATTAAACGCGCTCTGGTATTCAAAAGGGTCAGACCCCATGCGGGGTCTGACCCTGGAAATCTTTGGGGAAGGGGTCAGACCCGTGTGAAGAAGGGGTCAGACCCCGTACGGGGTCTGACCCCCATATCAATCGGCACAACCGGGGTCTGACCCCTCAGGCGTGCTCGCGGATGAGCAGATACGCCATGCCGTCCTCGGTGGCGATCCCCACTTTGCGCCCTATCGGCAAGGTCGCCTTGACCTTGACATGTCCATACGGCAGCCCGGTGATGACCGGGACTTTGACATGCGCCCGCAGCCATGCCAGGACGGAAGGAAAATCATAGCCGTTGTCATGCGGCGCGAGACGATAATCGGTGAATCGGCCCAGCACGATCGCTTGCTGGCGCGCCAGTATGCCGGCGTGCCACAGCTGCGTCAGCATGCGTTCGACGCGAAAAGGGTGTTCGGCCACGTCTTCAAGAAACAGGATGCCGCCGGAGATGTCCGGCATATAGGGAGTGCCGATCAGCGAACACACCATGGCCAGGTTGCCGCCCCAAAGGATGCCGCGGGCATCCACGGGATCAGAATCCGGGGACTCGAAGCTCAGGACCTCGAGTTCGCCGCGCATGCTTTCTGCGAACAAGTCGGCGGTGAGATCGTCCATTTTCTTGTTGCCGAAGTCGAATATGGCCGTGGGGCCCGCATAGCTGTATGCCCCCGTCTGGGCCAGCAGCGCCAGATTGAATGCCGTGAAGTCGCTCTGGCCGATGAACAATTTGCCGCTGTCGGCCACCGCCCGCCAGTCTATGTACGGCAGCAGGCGGCTCAGCCCGTATCCGCCACGCGTTGCCATGACGATGGGATGCTTCTGCTTCAGCGATCGCTGGATGGCCGCCAGGCGTTGCTTGTCGGTTCCGGCGAAGCGCTCGTGCACGGCCAGCGCCGTGCGGTCGACGGCGGACTTGAAGCCGATGCTCGCCAGCCGTTCGCGAGCCAGCGCCAGCGCGGCCGCATCTCGAATCGCGCCCGAAGGCGAGATCAGGTAGATGCCCGATAGCGCGGCATGCTGATGGCCGCAATCGCAATCTGGACCGTGCTCGTGGCCGGCGTGGTTCATGCTCATTCCTTCGGAAGCATATGAAAAAAAACGCGCGTATAAGTATACATGCGGTGCACCGTGGGCCGGCATGCATGACCTATGACTGAACACGCTCCGACTTCCGGGCGCGCCGCCGTTCCCGGAAAAACGCCCGCAACATCTCGCCGCATTCGTCGGCCAGCACGCCTCCCCTGAACTCGGTCTGGTGGTTCAGGTGCCCGATACCGGGCAGATCGAGCACGCTGCCGCAAGCCCCGGTCTTGGGATCGGCAGCGCCATAGACCACCTGAGCGACGCGTGCATGCAGCAACGCGCCCACGCACATCGCACAAGGCTCGAGCGTCACGTACAGCCGCGCGCCCGGCAGGCGATAGTTGCGCAGGACTGCAGCCGCCTGCCTCAAAGCCACGATTTCCGCGTGGCAGGTAGGGTCGTGATCGGTGATCGTACGATTGAACCCCGCGCCCAGGATGGCGCCGTCCGCCCCGACGATCACCGCGCCCACCGGCACTTCGCCCGCCTCGCGCGCCAGAACCGCCTGTTCCAGCGCCAGGCGCATGGCTGCGATATCGGCGCCCTCAGCCACGGTAGGTCCGATTCTTGAGCGCGATGCGGCCGGCCAGGCTTTCCACGGCCTCTTCCAGCCATTGATACAGCTCCGCCTCGTCGTCGTAGCGCGCCTGGTTCAGGTTGGAAACACGGCCTTCCTGGATGAACCCCCATGCCCGGCTGCGCTTGTGGCGGTGACGGGGATCCCAGACGCCGAATGCGACTCCACCGGACCGGCGGATCAGTGAAAAGCACGGGATGTCCGTATAGCCGTCGCCGACGAATATCATCTGCTCGAAAGGCACGCGCAGCCGCTCGGACGGGATCTTGCGGTTGACCTCGAATGGCTTGTTGCGCGATGACGCGCCGACAATCCCTTTCTGGATGTGGAAAAGGTAGCGCGTCTTGTCGGTGAAGCTGACCACGCGCTTGGGGAACTCGATTCCGCCTTCGCCATCGTAGATGAATTCCGACGCCCAGATATCGGTGAACTCATGGGCAATGGACGTATTGCGCAAGACATCGCCTATGCCGCTGCTGATCAAGTAGAACTCCAGTCTAATCTGGGGATGATCCCGCTCGACCTGCACGCGCAGCCGCTGGAACAGCGATTCGACACCGCTATGCAGGGGCAGGCGCCGGCCCCAATCCTCCAGGCGATCGAGCGTGATGGCGCCATGCTTCCCGGACCGTGACAGCTCTATCATTTGATACAGAAACGCCGGAACGGGGTCCCAATCCTGCTCGAACAGCAGGGGGTCGACCTTGCGCGACCAGAAATCCTCGACGTCGACGCCGATCTCATTCAGGAAGCCGGACGTGCTGTCGGGAGCCAGGGTATCGTCGAAATCGAAAACCAGTGCAATAACGTCTGACATTGAGCGACTCTCCGGAGCCCGCGAACGCGAGGAAAAACTCGCCTGACGCCGCAGCTCGGGCCGTATATTCAAAAACGAAAGTGTAGCGTGTCTGAATTGGCGTCGAGAAGATTGATATAAGTCATGATCTGCATGGCTCCTCTCCTGTGCCAAATCTTGGCCGACGGGTATGATGTCTGCAGCAACACGGCTCATTGCAAAGCAGAACCTCATCCACAATTCAAACCAGGAGATCTCTCATGCTTGGACGTATCGCCATCCATCTCGGCAAAGACGCGGGCCTTGCCAGGCGCCTGGACACCGCCATCAAGCTCGCCGGGCAAAACAACGCCGAACTCGTGGGCGTCTATCCCGCCGGGCCGTCAGCCCTCAGCTACGACGATCCGGTCATCCCGTCATCCCTGACGAAAATGCTGCGCGACCGGGAAGCCGACGTAGAGGCCGAAGTGAAGGCCCTCTTCACCGAGAAAACGGAACAGGCGGGCGTGAAGGCCCAGTGGCGCGCGCCGCGCGGGCCGGCCGAGGACTCCCTGGCGCTGCATGCGCGCTATTGCGATCTGCTCGTCATGAGCAAGGTCGGCAAAGAGGCGGTGAACGAATTCAACGCTTCGCTGCCCGAAGCGGTCATCATGGCGGCCGGCCGCCCCGTGCTGATGATTCCCGCGGTGGGCGCCATTCCGAGCATCGGCAAACGCATCCTTTTCTGCTGGGATCACAGGCGCGAAGCGGCGCGCGCCTTTGCGGACGCCGCCCCGTTCTTGGAATCGTGCTCGGAACTCGTCGTGCTCTGCGTCGACCACGAACCGGGCGACCTGCGCTACAACGATGTGCAAGCCGACGACTTCGCGGCATTCTGCGCGGCGCGCGGCTATCCCAAGCCGCTAGAGACCATCAAGAAAAGCGAAGGCATAGGGGTGGGCAACGTCATCCTCAATACCGCTACCGATCACGGCAGCGACCTCATCGTCATGGGTGCGTACGGCCACAGCCGCATGCGCCGCTGGATCATGGGCGGCGCGTCAGAGGTCCTGCTCGGCTCCATGACGGTGCCGGTGCTGCTATCGCATTGAGCTTTTCAACCGGCGCAGTACGCGGGGCAGGCATTCGGGGAGGTCCTCGGAGACCAGCCCCGGCCCGAAGCGCCGGGCCGATTCGCCATGGAGCCAGACCGCCGCCGCAGCCGCGAGAAACGGCTCCATGCCTTGCGCCATCAAGCCGGCGATGAATCCCGACAGTACATCGCCGGTCCCGCCCGTGGCCAATTCGGGCGGCGCGTTGTCGTTGATGATCGCCTGGCCGTCCGGCGCCGCGATCACCGTGTCCGTACCCTTAAGCACGACGACCGCCCCGCTTTGTGCCGCGGCGCGCCGGGCGCGTTCCAGCTTGTTGCCGCGCGTGGCGAAAATTCGATTGAACTCGCCCTCGTGCGGCGTAAGTACGCAGGGACCCGCAATGGCCTTATATAAGGCCTCGGGGTCGGATCCGAAGACACTGATGGCGTCGGCGTCGAGCACGACGGCGCGTTTGCTCGCCAGGGCCTGCAAAGCGTGCTTGCGGGTGATGTCCAGCACACCGGCGCCCGGCCCGACCACGATGGCGTTCTTGCGCGGATCCGACAAAATGTCTTCGATCGTGCCCGATTCGCGTATTGCCTGCACCATGATGCTCAGGGACGCGCTGGCATAAATCGGCCACACCGCTGCAGGCGCCGCGATCGTCACCAGCCCGGCGCCGACACGGGATGCCGCCCGCGCCGCCAGGCGTGCCGCGCCGGTCATGAGCTGCCCTCCGACCACCAGCACGTGGCCACGCTGGTATTTGTGACCGTCCATCGCGGGCCATGGGTAACGGCGGGCCCACAACGCCGGCCGATTATGGAAGGTGTCTGGCCGGACCGTGGCAAGCACGTCGTCCGGGATGCCGATATCAGCCACGACGAGTTCGCCGCACAATGCTCTTCCCGGCATCAGGAAATGGCCCGGCTTGGAGCGAAAGAAAGTGACGGTGAGGTCGGCGCGCGGCGCCATGCCCAGGACCTCGCCGCTGGCGCCGTCCAGGCCGCTGGGCACATCGACCGCGCACAGCGGCAAGCCGCGTGCGACGACCGTGTTCAGCAGATCGGCGGCCACGCCGGCCAATGGACGGCTGATACCGGCGCCGAACAAGGCGTCGATGACCAGCTTTGCGTCGTCCAGCATTTCGACCGCGATCTGCTCGACCGGACCCTTCCATTGCGCGGCATGATAGGCGGCATCGCCGGACAGCAGCCGCCTGTCGCCCAGCAAGCCGACGCGTACCGGCCATCCGGCCAAACCGAGATGACGCGCTGCGACGAAGCCATCGCCTCCGTTGTTGCCGGGACCGCACAGCACCAGCACCGGACACTTGCGCCAGCGCTGAGCCACCGCATTGGCGACCGCCGCTCCCGCCGCTTCCATCAGCGCGCCACCGTGCACGCCGCCCTTGATGGCGAGCTGGTCCGCCGTCCCCATCTGGGCGGGCGTCAGCAGGGCGCAGCCCCGTTCGGATAAAGTCATGGTCATTATGTTATTGTGCAACAGAGCCGCCTGGAAATCACCATGCCACCCATCATTTCCGTACGCAATCTCTCTAAAACCTACCCCACGGGGCTGCAAGCCCTGAAACACATCAACCTGGACATCGAGCGCGGGGAAATCTTCGCCCTGCTGGGTCCCAATGGCGCCGGCAAGACCACACTGATCAGCATCATCTGCGGCCTCGCGCAGCCCACTTCCGGCACCGTGCTGGCCGACGGCCATGACATCATCTCGGATTACCGTCAAGCGCGCTCGCTGATTGGCCTCGTACCACAGGAATTGACCACCGACGCCTTCGAAACGGTCTGGGCCACTGTCAGCTTCAGTCGCGGCCTGTTCGGCAAGCCACCCGATGCCGCACACATCGAGAAGGTGCTGAAGGCGCTTTCCCTGTGGAACAAGAAAGACAACAAGCTCATTACGCTGTCGGGCGGCATGAAACGCCGCGTGCTGATCGCCAAGGCCCTGTCGCATGAGCCCCGCATCCTGTTCCTTGACGAGCCCACGGCGGGCGTCGATGTGTCGCTGCGCAAGGAGATGTGGGAGGTCGTGCGCTCCCTGCGCGCCACGGGCGTCACCGTCATCCTGACCACGCATTACATCGAAGAAGCCGAGGAAATGGCGGACAGGGTCGGGGTCATCAACAATGGCGAAATCGTGCTGGTGGAAAAGAAGGCGGAACTCATGCGCAAGCTGGGCGAAAAACAGCTTACCCTGGAGCTGCAGCACCCGCTGGAGAGCCTGCCCGAATCCCTGGCCGACTATCGGCTGGAACTGGACGCCGACGGTTCCCGCATCGTGTACACCTACGACACCCAGCGCGGCCACCACGATATAGCGGGACTGTTCGGCGCGCTGGTGCGCAGCGGCATCGAATTCCGGGACTTGCACACCAAGCAAAGCTCGCTGGAGGAAATCTTCGTGAAACTGGTACGGGAAGCAAAATGAATCTGCACGCCATCCGCGCGATTTATGTTTTCGAAATGGCGAGGGCGTGGCGCACGCTGCTGCAAAGCATCGTCGCGCCGGTCATTTCCACTTCCCTGTATTTCGTCGTCTTCGGCGGCGCGATCGGCAACCGGATCACCGAGATCGACGGCATCAGCTATGGTGCCTTCATCGTGCCGGGCCTGATCATGCTGTCCCTGCTCACGCAGAGCATCTCGAATGCGTCTTTCGGCATCTATTTCCCGAAATTCACCGGCACCATCTACGAAGTGCTTTCCGCGCCGGTTTCGTATCTGGAAATCACGCTGAGCTACGTCGGCGCCGCCGCGACGAAGTCCGTCATCCTGGCGCTCATCATCCTGGCGACCGCCGCCTTCTTCGTGCCGCTGCGCATCGATCATCCGCTGTGGATGATCGCCTTCATGATCCTGACCGCCGTCACCTTCAGCCTGTTCGGCTTCATCATCGGCATCTGGGCCGACGGTTTCGAGAAACTGCAGCTGGTCCCGCTGCTCATCGTCACGCCCCTGGCTTTTCTTGGCGGAAGCTTCTATTCCATCAATATGCTGCCGCCCATCTGGCAGACGGTAACGCTGTTCAATCCCGTCGTGTATCTGATCAGCGGCTTCCGCTGGAGCTTCTACGGCGTCGCCGACGTCAGCATCTACACCAGCCTGGCGATGACGCTGGTCTTCCTGGCACTGTGCCTGGCCATTGTGGGATGGATCTTCAAGACCGGGTATAAGCTGAAAAGATAGGCGCGGGAAGCCGAGGGGTCAAGGAGTCAGACCCCGTACGGGGTCTGACCCCTTCATCAATCCCGGAAATTATTGAACTGCAGCGGCAGTTCGACCTCGGTCTTTTTCAGCAGGGCAATCGCGGTTTGCAGGTCGTCGCGCTTCTTCCCGCTTACCCGCAGTTTGTCGCCATTGATCTGCGCCTCGACTTTCAGCTTGGCGCTTTTCATCTCGGCGATCAGTTTCTTGGAAACCGCCTGCTCTATGCCCTGCTTCACCGTTACCTTGCGGCGCGCGCCGGAGACGTTTTCCAGCGGCTCGCCGATGTCCAGGCAACGTACATCGATGCCTCGCGCGGAAAGCCGGCCGCGCAAGATGTCTAGCATCTGGTTCAGCTGGAACACACTGGGCGCGGACTGCGTCACCACATAGCCTTCGAGCTCGAAGGTGGCATTCGTGCCCTTGAAGTCGAAGCGCGTCGAAAGTTCGCGATTGGCCTGGTCAATGGCATTGCTCAGCTCATGCTTGTCTACTTCGGAGACGACATCAAACGAAGGCATACAACAAATCCTTGAATACGAGAACGACAAAAAACGAGTTTACCCGACCGACGCGAAGCCGGCCTGTGGGGGAATCAGGCGGCGCTGGCGGGTTCCAGCGTTTCGGCCAGTTTGCGCAGCTCGAATTTCTGAATCTTGCCGGTGGAGGTCTTGGGCAATTCGCAGAACACCACCGTGCGCGGCACCTTGAAGCCCGCCATGTGTTTCTTGCAATGCTCGATGATGGCGTCCGAGGTGGCGCGTGCGCCTTCCTTGAGTTCGACAAAGGCGCAGGGTGTCTCGCCCCAGCGTTCGTCGGGACGCGCCACAACAGCGGCGGCGAGTACGTCCGGATGACGATAAAGGACGTCCTCGACCTCGATGGAGGAGATGTTTTCGCCGCCGGAAATGATGATGTCCTTGCTGCGGTCCTTGATTTTCACGTAGCCGTCCGGATCCATCACCGCCAGGTCTCCGCTATGGAACCAGCCTCCGGCAAGCGCTTCTTGCGTGGCCTTGGGGTTCTTCAGGTAGCCCTTCATGGTGATGTTGCCGCGGAACATGATCTCGCCCATGGTCTGCCCGTCGGCCGGCACGGGCTGCATGGTGGCTGGGTCCATGACGGCGATGCCTCGTTCGAGATGGTAGGTGACGCCCTGGCGCGCGTTCAGGCGGGCGCGTTCGCCGATGTCCAGGTCGTTCCAGGAATCGTGCTTGGCGCAAACGGTGGCCGGGCCGTAGACTTCAGTCAGGCCGTAGACGTGCAGCAAATCGAAGCCCATGCGCTCCATGCCCTCGATCATGGACGCGGGCGGAGCCGCGCCGGCCACCATGGCCTTCACGCCGGACGGCATGCCCTCCTTCATCGACTGCGGCGCATTGACCAGCATGCTGTGGACAATGGGCGCGCCGCAATAATGATCGACGCCGTGCTCGCGGATGGCGTCGAAAATCGCCTGTGCCTCGACCCGGCGCAAACACACGTTCACGCCCGCGCGGGCAGCAACCGCCCACGGAAAACACCAGCCGTTGCAATGGAACATGGGCAAGGTCCAGAGATAGATGGCGTGCTTGGGCATGTCCCATTCAAGAATGTTCGAAATGGCGGCGGTCGCGGCGCCGCGGTGGTGGTAGACCACCCCTTTGGGATTGCCGGTGGTGCCGCTGGTGTAGTTCAAAGCAATCGCGTCCCATTCATCGCCGGGAAGCGCCCAGTCATAGTCGGGATCGCCCTGGGAAAGCAGGCTTTCGTACTCGAGGGTGCCGATGGGCGGGTTCCCGCCGGTATATAAAGGGTCGACGACATCGACGACCGTGATCGGTTCGCGCGACTGCCTGAGTTCGAGCGCTTTCTTCATGGTTGGCGCAAACTCGGTATCGACGATGACCAGCCGGGCTTCGCCGTGGTCCAGCATGTATGCGACCGTGGAGGGATCCAGCCGGGTATTGATGGCATTGAGCACGGCGCCGGCCATGGGAACACCGAAATGGGCCTCTACCATGGGAGGCGTATTGGGCAGCATCACCGCCACGGTGCTTCCCTTGCCGATTCCATGCTGTTCCAGGGCGCTCGCCAGGCGCCTGCAGCGGGCGTACAGCTGGGACCAGGTCCGGCGCAAGGCTTGCGACCCCGAGCCATGGACGATCGCAAGCCGGTCCGGATACACGGCAGCCGAGCGTTCGATGAAGGACAGCGGAGTGATCGCTGCATGGTTTGCCGGAGTCTGCGGCAAACCGCGGTCGAAAATACTGGACATTCCTGGTCTCCTGTGGTTCTTATGGCAGCCGGGGCTTACATAAAATGATAGTCCCGCGCCTAGAAAAGCGCCAGTAGCGCCAGCCAGAAGGGAATGAGGATCGCCGTGGCGATGCCGTTCAGGCCCATGCCCAGCGCGGCGAATGCGCCGGCGGTTTCATTCACCTGGAAAGCCCGCGCCACACCGATGGCATGGGCGCTCAGGCCAAGCGAGAATCCTTGCGCCGCCGGGTCCGCGATGCGCAGCAGCCGCAGCAGGAATCCCGAAAGAATCGCTCCCGCGATGCCCGTCACTGCAACGGCTATCGTGGTCAACGAAGGCAGACCGCCGGTCAAGGCCGCAACCTCCATCGCAATCGGCATGGTGGCTGATTTCGGAGCGATCGACAATTGAGTCTGCAGGCTGCCGCCCAGCATCCATGCGATGCCCATGCCCGTCACGATGGCCGTGGCGGAACCGGCCAGCAGCGCGACGCAAAGCGGCGCCATCATCCGCTTGAGACGGCCCAGTTGGCCATACAGCGGTATCGCGAGCGCGACAGTGGCGGGCCCGATCAGGAAAGTAAGAAACCAGGTATGCCCGGCATACGCCTCATAAGGTGTGTCGGTGGCATATAGAACCGCCACCACCATGGCCACCGCCGTCAATACGGGCAGCAGCAGCGGATTGCCGCGACAGCGCAGGTACGCCTTCAGCGCAATCAGGTAGGCCGCCACCGTGAATGCCAGCCAGAACAAGGTGGAATCCGCGAGATACGCCCATGATTCTTGAAGCGCCGTGCTCATGAGCCTAGGGCCTGGTGAGGTCAATGGGCTCTGATCCTTTACTGCGCCGCATCATCCAGCGCAGAGTAAGCGCCGTGACGGCGATGGTAAGCGCCACGCCGCCGATGCAGGCCGCAAGAAAGGGTATCCATTCGCGCTGCAGCGTGCCGAAATACGCAATGATTCCCGCGACCGCCGGAATGAACAGCAGCATCAGGTGCTTGAGCAGATGCTGGCACGTATGGCGCAGGCCGTCGGGCACTTTCCCATATGCCATGAGGGCGACAAGCATGAGCAGCATCCCCACCAAAGGGCCCGGCAGGGGCAGCGCGGTCAGGCGCACCAGCGTCTCGCCCGCGATTTGCATGAAAAACAGAGAAAAGACGGCTAGCAGTACCGGCATGTAAGCATGGCCCATAAATGGATGGCGCAGCGCCAAACACTAGCACAGAGCGCTGCGCGAATCCATAGACGCTTTCATGGTCTTGCGAAGACGGATGAGAAAGGCTTCCAGCCCTGGCGCATTCCCGTCACCGCCAGGAATATCGCGGCCACCCCGACCCATTGCAGCCAGCGCAGATGCTGGCCGAATGCCGCCCAATCCACCAGTATCGCAACAATCGGATACATGAAGGACAAGGCTCCCGTCATGGTCGTGGGCAGCTTCTGTATGCCGCCATATAACAGCACATACATCAAACCCGTGTGCACCACGCCCATTGAAACCAGGGTGAACCACGTGAACGGCGATGAGGATTCAAGGGCGCCGAGCCCCACGAAGGGCGACAGCAGCAGAACGCCGGTGCACACCTGGATCAAGGCGATCAGATGCGGAGGCACCCCGCTCAAGTGCTTGACCAAGATGGCCGCCACGGCATACAGAAAGGCGGCGCCCAGGGACAACATGATGCCCACCAGGTAGGCGCCCGCCCCGTATGCCGGCGCCCCTTCCTGAACCGTAATGGCCAGCATGCCGGCGAATGCCACCCCCAGCCACAGCATCTTGTCCGATGTGATGCGCTCGCCCAGGAATACGGCGCCCAGGGCCACGAGCATGAAGGGCTGGGTGTTGTATACCGCGGTCGCGATACCGATGGATGCGCGCGAGTAGGCCGCGAACAGGAAGACCCAGTTGCCGACGATGGCAACGCCGCTGACGACGGCCCAGCCCAGCGTGGTGCGATCGAGCATCCCGCGGCGCAGGTGGCCCATGGCGCCGCAGATGAAGAGCAAGGTGACGGCGCCAAACAGGCAGCGCCAGAATACGACCTCCAGGACGGGTTGCCCCGACATCACTACAAACCAGCCTATCGTGCCCGATATGAGCATCGCGCTTGCCATCTCCAGCGAACCGCGCTTTACTTGTTCTTCCATTTCCTGCTCCTGATGCGACAGGCGTAAGTGTGATCCTTTCCCATCTCGCGATCCATAGCAATTCCAAGGCAAAATCGGTATTCTGCTTTTTTCTTGTAAAGCAATTCAGATTTTTACTTTATCAACCAGCCCATGCCCGACGAAATAGACCGTATCCTGATCAATGCGCTTACCGAGGACTCGCGCCGGACGCTGAAAGACCTGGCCCGAATCAGCGGGCTGTCGTCCCCCAGCGTGGCTGAACGCCTCAGGCGTCTTGAAACGCGGGGACTGCTCACCGGCTACACCGTCACCATCGACCCCAAGGCATTCGGCTACCAACTGCAGGCCATCGTGCGCATCAAGCCCATGCCGGGGCGCCTTCCCGCCATCGAAAGACTCATCCAGGCAACGCCGCAGTTTACCGAATGCGACAAGGTCACCGGCGAGGACTGTTTCGTGGCTCGCCTGGCCGTTCGATCCATGGAACAGCTCGATGCCATTCTTGATACCCTCATCGACCAGGCGGAAACCAACACTTCCATTGTGAAATCGACGCCGGTCAAGCGCCGCCTGCCGCCTCTCACCTCGCCGGATTCCGATGCGGCATGAAAAGAATACGCATGTGCACGGCGATTCTCTTCACGGCGGCAGCGCTGGGGGGCTGTGCCCTGCCTCAGGGTGCGACGGTATCTTCCCGGCCGTCCACCGAAGAACTCTCCATCGAGCAATTCGCGCAGACCGACTTCAACCGGACGGTCTCGGTAGCGATGCGCGACAATCTCGAAAGCCTGGCCCGCCTGCTCGAAAAACTCTACCGGCGCAACCCGGCCGAGTGGCGCAAGACGGGCGCACCTGATATCGAAGCCGCCATCGAGCAAGGGCGCAAAGCCATACGGGAAGGACGGGCGCCGCCCGAGCTGGCCGGCTTGCGCGACATCGAGATCCTGTCGGTGGCGCTGGATCCTAACTACCGCGGCGACCGGGTGGGCGCCTTCGTTGCCGGCATGGCAAGCACCATCATCAACGCCCACGACGGCAAGACGCGCTTCTACGTGACCGACGTCCTGAATGCCCAGCATGTCTATAACGCCGCGCGCAACGTGGAAATCGCCGCCTGGCTGCTCGCCAGCAAGCGATTGGGCGATGGCCGTCCGCTGCTGCTGGCGAATGAAATATCGGATGGCGCCACCAACCTGAGTTTCGAGCGGGAATTCGGCCAGCTCATCGGCCGCCTGGATCTCATCGCCAACCTGCTGGACGAAAACCTGCGCCGCGTGGGGATCAATTACATGCAGGGGCTGCTTTTCTTCAATTTCCTGCCCGTGCGCTGAGGGGTCAGACCCCGTACGGCGCGAAAGCCGAGGGGTCAGACCCCATGCGGAGCAGAGGTCGAGGGGTCAGACCCCGTACGGGGTCTGACCCCAGCAGAAGTCAAAGGGGTCGGACCCCGCATGGGGTCCGACCCCTCAAGCTTCAGTTGCTGCAAAGCGGTCACAAATCACTATAATTCGTCCTTTCGGCGCACGAATGCGCCTTCTGCCCGACCACGGCAACCATTATAAAAAGAGCGACCAATATGAAAACTACTTCTCTTCTTTCCACCGCCCTCCTCGGCATGGCCGTGGCGGCGGGCGGCGCGGCGCACGCCGGCAAGGTACTGGACTCGGTCAAGGCCAAGGACCAGGTCGTGTGCGGCGTGAACACCTCGGCGCCCGGCTTCTCCGGCACGGACAGCAAAGGCGAATGGCACGGTCTCGACGTCGATGTCTGCCGCGCCGTTGCCGCGGCGGTATTGGGCGATGCCTCCAAGGTGAAATTCGTACCTTTGAATCCGCCGCAACGCTTCACCGCGCTGCAGTCGGGCGAAATCGACATGCTGGCCCGCAACACCACCTGGTCGCTGACGCGCGACGCTTCGGTCGGCGCGGTGTTCACGGCCATCAACTACTACGACGGCCAGGGCTTCATGGTGCCCAAGAAATTCAACGTCAGCAGCGCAAAGCAGCTGAAGAACGCTGAAATCTGCCTGCAATCGGGCACGACGTCCGAAAAGAACGTGGCCGACTATTTCAATGCCAACGGCATTCCTTACAAGTCCGTGGTGTTCGACTCTCCCGAAGCCGCCCACACGGCGTTTTTCTCGGGCCGCTGCCAGGTGATTTCGACCGACATGTCCGAACTTGCAGGCATCCGGACCCAAAGCCCCAACGCCGACGACTACGTCATCCTGTCCGACGTCATCTCCAAAGAGCCGCTCGGCCCCGCGGTGCGCCGCGGCGACGACGAATGGTTCGCGATCGTGAAATGGTCGCTCTTCGCCATGCAGAATGCCGAAGAGATGGGCATTACGCAGGGCAACGTGGACAAGACCAAGGCTGACAGCAAGGATCCCAATGTTCAGCGTCTGCTGGGCACCGGCGAAGACATGGGCAAGCTGCTGGGCCTGGACAAGGACTGGTCCTACCGCATCGTCAAGCAGGTGGGCAACTATGGCGAAAGCTTCGACCGCAACATGGGTGAAAACTCGCCGCTGAAGCTGCCGCGCGGCGTGAACAAGCTGTGGAACGACGGCGGGCTGATGTACGCGCCACCCATCCGCTAAGACCGACGACTCATGCGTTAGCCGGAAGGAACAGGCCCGCCTGTTCCTTCTGTGTTTGGAACCATCGCAATGCCCCCCTCGCACAACAGACCGAAGCGTTCGTTTTCATGGTCGACCGAAAACGGCCGCGGCCTCATCTATCAGATCATTGCCGTCGCCATCCTGGCGTTGCTGGGCTGGTACCTGTTTTCCAATACCGCCCGCAACCTCGATGCCATGCAGGTGAAGTCAGGCTTTGGCTTCCTGTCGCAGCGCGCCGGCTTCGACATTGGCGAGACCATTTTTTCCTATGTATCCAGCGACTCCTATCTGCGCGCATTCCTGGTGGGCGTCGGCAATACGCTGCGGGTGTCACTGGCCGGCATCGTGCTTGCAACCCTACTCGGCACACTGGTCGGCATCGGACGTCTGTCCAAGAATTTTTTGTTGCGCAAGCTCTGCGATACCTATGTGGAGACCCTGCGGAACATACCCTTGCTGATCCAGCTCCTGGCGACCTACCTGATCATCACCGAGCTGCTGCCTTCGGCGCACGATGCCTTCCATCCCTTGCCGCATACCTATCTCAGCAAAAGCGGCCTGCAACTGCCCGTGCCGGTGTGGTCGGCCGGCTGGATCTGGGCGATCGCCGGCCTGGTGACCGGCGTGGCGTGCGCCCTTCTCTTGCGACGGACGGCGCGGCGCCGTCAGGAGCGCACCGGCCAGGCGCCCCGCAGCGGCCTGATGGGCGCTTTGTGTCTCGTCGCTCTGCCGGTGATCGGCTGGCTGCTGGGCGGCGCCCCAAGCGAGTTCGATGTTCCGGAAGTCACGGTGTTCAATATCAGCGGCGGCGTATCGTTGACCCCTGAATTCCTTGCTCTGCTGATCGGCCTGACGCTCTACACCGCCAGCTATATTGCGGAAATCGTCCGCGCCGGCATTCTCGCCGTTTCCGCCGGCCAGCTCGAAGCCAGCTCGGCATTGGGCCTGTCGCGGGCCCAGACGCTCAGGCTGGTGGTGCTGCCGCAGGCGATGCGCGTCATCGTTCCACCGCTGACCAATCAATACCTGAACCTGACCAAGAATTCCTCGCTGGCCGTGACGGTGGGCTACCCCGACATCGTATCGGTGGCCAATACCGCCATCAATCAGAACGGCCAGGCGCTTGAATGCATATCCATCATCATGCTCGTCTACTTGTGCATCAGCCTGCTGATCGCCGCCTACATGAATTGGTACAACAACCACGTGGCGCTGGTGGAGAGGTAAGCCGACATGTCCGTTCTCCCTCCGCCCGCCACCGCCCATCCTCGTCCCGCGCCTGTCGTCCGCTCCAGTGCCCTGGGCTGGTTGCGCGCCAACCTGTTCTCGGGCTGGAAAAGCACGCTGGTCACCCTGGCCATCCTCTGGCTGGCCATCAGCATCGTTCCGGACATCTATCAATGGGCGGTCGGCAACGCCGTCTTCGCACCGGACTTCATGGCCTGCCGCGCGGTCGCGCGGGAAGGTGCCTGCTGGGGCATGATCGCCGAGAAATCGCGCCTCATCTTCTTCGGCCGGTATCCTTATCTGGAACAATGGCGCCCGCTCGCGGCCACGGTGATCATGGTCGGGGCGCTGGCCATCAGCTGCTATCGGCGCTTCTGGCGCAAATGGCTGGTGCTGCTCTGGGCTGCGGCGCTCGGCGCCTTCCTGGTGCTGATGCGCGGCGGCGTCTTCGGCCTGAGCTACGTGGAAACCAATCTTTGGGGCGGCTTTCCCCTTACCTTGATGCTGACGGTGGTGGGCCTTTTCTTCGCCCTGCCCCTGGCCGTCCTGATCGCACTGGGGCGGCGCTCCAAGCTGAAGGCCATACGCGTCTTTTGCGTGTTCTACGTGGAAATCATTCGCGGCATCCCACTGATCACCGTGCTGTTCACCGCCTCTTTCCTGTTCCCGCTTTTCCTGCCGCCGCAGTACAACATCGACGTCCTGCTGCGCATACAGATAGGCATCATCCTGTTCACGGCAGCCTATCTTGCCGAGACGATACGGGGCGGGCTGCAAGCCATCCCCAAGGGCCAGTATGAAGCCGCGGCCTCCATGGGCCTGGGATATTGGCAAACCGTGCGCAAGATCATCCTGCCGCAAGCCTTGCGCGTCGTGGTGGCGCCGATGGTGAATACCTTCATCAGCACCTTCATGGACACCTCGCTGGTCACCGTGGTGAGTCTCTATGACCTGACCGGCGCCCTGCGGCTGGCCCTGGGCGACCCGAACTGGAAAGCCTTCTTCATCGAAGGCTATCTGTTCATCGCCATGATCTACCTGGTGTGCTGCTACGGCATGTCCCGCTACAGCCAGTGGATCGAGAAACGCATCAACATGCGCCAGTCGCGCTGATCTACACCGGCATGGCGGCGATGGTCTGCGCGACCGCGGCCGTCAGCCGCTTGCCATAGGGCACATGCAGGAACTCGTTGGGGCCGTGCGCATTCGATTGCGGCCCCAACACGCCGCAGACCATGAACTGCGACTTGGGAAAACCTTCCTGGAGAAGATTGATGAGCGGAATGGTGCCTCCCTGCCCGATATGGCCGCAAGGGGCGCCGTAATATGCCTGCGATGCACTATCGAGCGCGCGCGCCAGCCAGGGCGCCGTGGCGGGCGCATTCCAGCCCGTCGCCTGCCCGGGATCCGGGCGGAACAGCACTTTGGCGTTGTAGGGCGCATCGTCTTCCAGCAGCGCCTTGAGTTCCTGGCACGCCTTGACGGCGTCGATGAGCGGCGGCAGCCGCAGCGACAGCTTGAATGCGGTTCTGGGTCGCAGGACATTGCCCGCGCTGCCGAGCGGCGGCAGGCCTTCCGCACCGGTCACCGACAAGGTGGGCCGCCAAGTACGATTGAGCAGCGCCTCGCGCGGCTCGGTGGTCATGGGCAGCACGAACCCGCCGTCCGCCCCGCAGCTCCAGGGAAAGCGCCGCCAGACTTCATCGCCCAGTATGCGCGCCGTGGCCTCGGCCTGTTCGATGCGTTCGGCGGGGATCTCGCAATGGAAACTTTGCGGCAGCAGGCGGCCGGTGGCGCTGTCCTCGAGCCGATCGAGCAAGTGACGCAGAATGCGGAAGCTGGACGGCACGACGCCACTGGCGTCCCCCGAATGCACACCCTCGTCGAGAACCTGCACTTCCAGCGTGCCCGCGACCATGCCGCGCAGAGAACTCGTCATCCATAACTGATCGTAATTGCCGGCACCCGAATCCAGACAGACCACCAATGCGACATTGCCCAGCCGATGGCGCAGGGCGTCGACGTAAGGCAGCAAATCGTAGCTGCCGGACTCCTCGCAGGTTTCGATGAGCCCCACGCAGCGTGGACGCGGCACGCCTTGCCGATCCAGCGCCATGATGGCGGTCAGCGAGGCATAGACGGCATAGCCGTCGTCGGCGCCACCACGGCCGTAAAGGCGGCCATCGTCATACTTGGGCGTCCATGGCCCCAGATCGGAGCGCCAGCCGGAGAATTCGGGCTGCTTGTCCAGATGGCCATACATCAGCACGGTATCGCCATTGTCGCTTCGCGTGGACGGCGCCTCGAAATAGATGACGGGCGTGCGGCCCGGCAGACGGACGATTTCCAGCGTGAGCCCATGCACCTTCTGCGCCTGCACCCATTGCGCGGCATCGCACACGACCCGCTCGATATGGCCGTTCTTGTCCCAGTCGGGGTCGAAGGCCGGGCTCTTGGCGGGGATGGCGATATAGTGGGTAAGCGCGGGGACGATGTCGCTGTCCCATTTTTCATCGACATATTGCTGCAGGACCCGGGGGTCCAGCGCAGGTTGCAAGGATGCGTCGGGGATGGGGGCGTTCATCGCGGCTCCTGTGGAAGGTGGATGGCCCGATTTTACGCCCAAAGACCGGAAATTCGACCGCAAGAAACGAGATGCCGGCCCGAACTGGCACGGCTATCGTAATCCTCATATTATGGACAAAGACTCAGGACACGCCATGGACACCGTAATGTTGCCCCCCGAACTCAAGCCCACCACCCAGGGCGCGCCCTACGCCTCGGAAGCCGCTCGCTGGCAAGCCGTGACGGCGCGCGATCCGAAGGCCGACGGCCACTTCGTGTATGCAGTGAAGACCACCGGGGTATATTGCCACCCCAGCTCGATGGCGCGCCGGCCAAAACGGGAAAACGTCGAGTTCTTCGATACGCCCGAGGCGGCCGAGGCGGCGGGCTACCGGGCCAGCCGCCGCGCCGTGGCGGACCATGGCGCACTTCAGGCCCATCGGGGCGCGCTGCTGCGCGAAATCTGCGCCTTCATCCAACAGGCCGACACGCCGCCCCGGCTGGAGGAACTCGCCGAAAAAGCGGGCTTGAGCCCCTTCCACCTGCACCGCTTGTTCAAAGCCGAAATGGGGCTGACACCCAAGGCATATGCCGACGCGGCCCGCGCCCAGCGTCTGCGACGCGAACTGGGCAGGCACGACGCCGATAGCGTGACCCATACCCTGTACGAAGCGGGCTTCAACTCCAGCAGCCGCTTCTACGAAGCATCCGACGGACTGCTGGGCATGCCGCCCCGCGACTATCGCCAAGGCGGGATCAATGCCCGGATCCGATTCGCGGTGGGGCAATGCTCCCTGGGCGCCATACTGGTCGCGCAAAGCCAGCGCGGCATTTGCGCCATACTGCTGGGCGACGATCCCGACAAGCTGGTCCGCGATCTGCAGGACATGTTTCCGAAGGCGGAGTTCATCGGGGGCGACAGCCGGTTCGAACGCCTGGTCGCCCAGGTGGTGGGCTTTGTCGAAGAGCCCGGATTGGGGCTGGGGCTGCCACTGGATATCCAGGGCACCGCTTTTCAGGAACGTGTGTGGCAGGCGCTGCGCGAAATCCCGCCTGGCAGCACCGCCACTTACAGCGATATCGCGCAGCGCATCGGTTCGCCGCGCGCGGTGCGTGCAGTGGGCAGCGCCTGCGGCGCCAACCGCCTTGCCGTCGCGATTCCCTGCCACCGGGTGCTGCGCCGCGACGGAGACCTGTCCGGATATCGCTGGGGCGTGGAGCGCAAGCGGGAACTGCTGGAACGCGAAGCCGGCCCGGGGACCCTGGGGTCAGACCCCGAATGGGGTCTGACCCCATACAGCCGTTGTTGGGATGGACATGGGGGTCAGACCCCATTCGGGGTCTGACCCCGTAAGGCCGTTATTGAGATCGACAAGGGGTCAGACCCCATTCGGGGTCTGACCCCCCAGGCCGTTATTGCAGTTTGATGTTGCCTTTCTTGACCACATCGCTCCAGCGCGCGATTTCATTCCGGATTTGCTCGCCGAACTCCGACGGCGTGTTGCCTACCGGGAAGGCGCCCGCTTCGGTCAGTTTCGCGGAAGTCTCGGGATCCTTCACCGCTTTCGCAAAGGCTTGCGACAGGGTATCGCGCACCTCGTCGGGCAGGCCGGCCGGTCCGATAAGGCCATACCAGGCCGTTACATCGTAGTCCGTGTGCCCTGCTTCTTTGAATGTAGGCAGCTCGGGCAACTGCTGGTTGCGCTCGGATCCGGTGATGGCCAGGGCGCGCAGCTTGCCGCTTTGGATGTGCGGCAGCGACGAAGGAAAGTTGTCGAATATCACGGGCACGCTGCCGCCCACGGTATCCGTCAGCGCAGGCGCCGATCCGCGATACGGAATACTGATCATGTCGCCGCCTATGCGCTGCAGGAACCAGATCATGCCCAGATCGTTGATGCCGCCCGCCCCGGCGTTGGCGTAGCCGTGCTTGCCCGGATTGGCCTTGATATAGGCGACGAACTCATTGAGATCCTTGGCCGGGAAGCTGGGATGCACGCTCAGGATGTTCGGACTCGCCACCAGATTGGTCAGCGGCGTGAAGTCCTTCACGGCATCGTAGGGAAGGTCCGGATACAGGTTTGGAGCCGTGCCATGCGTGCTGACCGTGGCCAGCCCGACGGTATAGCCGTCCGGCTTGGCACGAGCGACCGCATTGGCGCCGATCGCTCCGGCTGCGCCGGCTCTATTCTCGACCACGACCTGGACACCCAGTATCTGGCTTGCCTTGGTGGCGACCACCCGTCCCACCACATCGGTGGGCCCGCCCGCCGAGAACGGCACAATAAGAGTGATGGGCTTGTCCGGATAGGCCGCTGACACATTCGTGCCGGCGACCAAGCCGGTCATCATCATCGATGCCACAATGAACTTGCGGACTGTAACCATGGTTTTTGTCTCCGTTGAAAAAAATGAGATGAACATTACGTCGCACGCCGCTGTTGATGGCGCTTCAAGACGCGTCCGGGCCGCCGCGAAGGCGGCTCGGGGAAAACACTTGTTCCATTGATGAATACATGCTCGATGCCGACCGACCGAAGCGTGGGATGATCCCAGTCCGCCCGGTCTTCCACGATGTCGGGATCAAAAATCACGACATCCGCAAAGGCGCCGGCCCGCAGCATTCCGCGATCAGCCAAACCAAAGACGGAAGCCGGCAGCGCGGTCATTTTCGATATGGCCTCTTCAAGCGACAACAGCCTGCAGCGGCGCACGTAATTGCCAAGCACTCGCGTGAAACTGCCCCACAGGCGGGGGTGCGGATTGGCGTCGTTCGGCAAGCCGTCCGAGCCCACCATGCAGCATGGATGCGCCAATACCCTTTGCACATCGGCTTCGTCCATGGCGAAATAGATCGCACCGGCCGGCGAGAGCCTTTCCGCCGCCTCCGTTCTCCCGCAGCCCCACTCTGCGGCTATGTCGGCCAGATATCGTCCGCCGCACTCCGGGTGCGGGGTGGACCAGGTGATTTTTATATCGTCGATCAATTCGGCGCGATCGGCGATCAGGATCGTGGAGCTCGCATTGTAGGGATACACGTCCATCGCGACTGCCTGGCCCGATTCACGCGCCCGGTCGATATTGCGCAGCGTTGTTTCACTGCCGCCCCAGTTCCGGGGCGTAAGGCATTTGTGGTGGGAAATGATGGTGGCGCATCCGGATGCCGCCCCCAGTTCCAGCACCTCGTCCACGGCGGCCACGACCTCGTCGCCCTCGTTGCGGATATGGCTGGTGTGCATCGCTCCCCGCCTTGCCGCCACGCTTGCAAGCGCCAGTAGCTCTTCCCGCTCCGCCATACAGCCCGGTTCGTACGCCAGGCCGGTGCTCATGCCGGCTACGCCCGCGTCCAGCGCTTCTTCCAGCAGTTGCCGCATCCGCGCCAGCTCGTCGCTGGTCGGGCGCGCAAGCGGATTCTTCATCGCTGCCAGGCGCAAGTTGGCGTGTCCGATCAGCGACGCGACGTTGATCATGGGGTCCAGGCGTTCGAGTTGCTGGAAGTACGCGTGATAGGAGTCGAACAACTCAGTTTGCCCGAGCAGCGCCAGCGCGGCTGCGGTGTTGCCTGTCAAGGGCCTGGGCGCTGCGCTGACGCCGCAATTGCCCACGATGACCGTGGTGACGCCTTGGCTGGTTTTCCATTCCAGATCCGGGCGCTCGACGAACATCAGGTCATCGTGCCCGTGCGTATCGATGAAGCCGGGGGCGATCACCTTGCCCGCCGCGTCGATCGTTCGCTTGGCGCTCGCGCCCTGTGCCTTCAATTCGCCTATCGCGGCGATGCGATCGCCTACGATACCGACGTCGCCGCGCCGGCGCGCCGTCCCCGTCCCATCGATGATCCAGCCGTTGGCCAGCAAAATATCAAATGTCTGGATCGATTCCAAGTACGTCCTCTTTACCGTTGTCTGCTTCAGGTCTGAAACTCGACCCTCCTGGCTGGTCGCCATTATCGTTGGAGCAATCAATCATGTAAAATCGTTTTAGTCGATGCATCTATCTTGATTTGAAATGAATAGATTGCCCAAGCATGTCACACTCAAGCATTTGCACGCCTTCATTGCCGTTGCGCAAGAGGGCGGATTCACTGCGGCTGGGCACCGGTTGCGTCAAACGCAATCGTCCGTGACGGGGCTCATCCAGCAAATGGAGCAGTCGCTCGGCTGCCTGCTGTTCGAGCGAACGAGCCGCAGCGTGGTGCTGACCCAGGTCGGACAGGAGTTCCTTCCGCGTGCCATTACGGTCTTGAAAGAGTTCGAAGGCGCGGTGGACGACGTCATCCGCTATGGCGCACTGGAACGCGGCCAGGTCACGATCACGGCCGCTCCATCGGCGGTCACCGAAATCCTGGCACCCGTCGTCAACCAGTTCAGCCAGCGGTATCCCGGCATACGCATCAACCTGCATGACAGCAATTCGCGTCTCATCCAGACCAGCGTCAGCACCCGCGTTGCGGATTTCGGATTGACCAGCCGCTGGCTCGAAGATCCGTTGCTGGTATTCCAGCCATGTCTCATCGATCAGTTCGGACTCATCTATCCGTCGACGGAAAAATGGCCCACCAAACAAGACCGGGTTCAATGGCGCCAGCTCATAGGCCGAAAACAGATAGGCTTGGTCGACGAAACAGGCATCCTCAGCATCCTGCGCAGCAGGATAGACCTGCCGCGAGACGTGACCGCGCCTTTCTATGAGGCCTCAAGCACGACGTCGCAGGCGGCGCTGGTGCGCAGCGGCATGGGCGTGGCGGTATTGCCGGCCCTGGCCGCGCACCGGGTGCTGGGCGACGGCTTGTCGTACACGCTACTGGAAGAGCCGACGGTCAGGCGCACGCTGTGCCTGATCACGCATGCACATTACGGGCTGACACCCATGGCGCAGGCCTTGTTCGACATGGTGCTGGAATTCATCCGCAACCTCGATCTTCCCATGGGTTGCGAGCCCGTCTTGGCGGAAGGCCGCTAACGCCCATTGTTCCGTCCGCCTTTCCTGGGCGCGCCGCCCCAGTTCAGCTGCTCCATCCAAGACAAGGCATCGAGATAGGCCAGGAAATGCTGCAGGTACGCCGGCGACTGCTCGCGCATGAGCGACAGCGAGCGGTGCACCAGGTTGCTCGAATTGAGCGGGCCGGCGTTTTCCGGTACCTGCTTCTGCGAATGTCGCAGCAGGCGGGTGGTGCCCGACTTTGCCCAGGCTCGCCGAAAATATTCCATCTCCGGCAGTTCCGGATAGGCATCCCTGGAAACGGTCTGGGCGGCAATATGCGCCAGCAACTCTTCCAACGACCCAGAATGTCGCTTGACCGGGTGGGCCGGATCGGCGCCGGGCGTTTCCGGATGATTCCGGTCACTCATGGCCGGGAGCCTGTATCGTGGCCGATTTCGGAACGGGTGTGATCTCGACCCGGCGGTTCCTGGCCCTTCCCTCTTCGTCCGAGTTCGAGGCAACGGGTCGCTCGGACCCGAACGCGGCGGCAAAGACGGAGGACGACGGTATGCCTTCATCGATCAGCGCACGGGTGATGGTCAGCGCGCGCTGCGCAGACAGCTCCCAGTTGTCCGCAAAGCGTCGATTCCCTTCATGTACCTGCTGGTCGTCGGTAAAGCCGCTTACCATCAGCACAAGATCGTTTGATTGAAGATAGCCGGACAGCGGCTCGACCAAGGATCGAAGGACATCGCGTCCTTCCGCTTGCAGCTCGGCGGAGTTCAAGGCGAAGAGCACGCTGCCGCTGATACCGATGCGTCCGTCGACCAGGGTGACGCGCCCTTCCGCCAGCGGGCGCGCCAGCGCCTGTTCGAGCGTCATCCGGCGTTGCGTTTCTTCCCTGTGCTGCTCGACCTCTTCCTCCAGCCTGACCGACAGTTCCAGTTGAAGGCCTATGACGCCCACCATCACGAGCACGAATGCGCCCAGAAGCACGGACATCAAGTCGCCGAAGACTGCCCAGACGGGCGTCGTCGACTCCAGTTCGGCGTCGATCTCGTCCCTCATGAGGCGCTGGAGGCCGCAGATGCCCGCTGTTCCGCCAAGGACTGCAGTTCTTCAATGATCTGCTTCTGCGACAGGATGCTCAAGTCGACGACCTCGCGGGCCTGTGCCACGTAGTAGGCAAGCTGTTCATCGCTGCGCGCCATGGATTTGTCGAGTGCTGTTTCGATGCCGTTCAGGCGTTCCATCAGTGCGGCATTCGACTCGCTGAACTGCCGCACGGCACCGCCAAATGCTTCGCCCAGCGCCGCGACTTCGCTCCCGGCACCGGTGAGTGCGGTTGCCACGCCGGTCAGCTTGCCTGTTTCCGACTCTATCCGCTGCGTGAAGTTCGCGCTGACGCGCTCCAACACCTCTGCCGAGCGGGAGAGCAGCGTGTCCACCGCATCGCGCTGCCCGGTCGATGCATCGCTCACGGCAGCCAATAGCGTATCGAGCGCGGCCAGCATGCGGTTGCGCTCTTTCAGCATATCGTTGTCGCGCGCCGCGCTTTCCGACAGCATGCGGCGCGCCTCGACGACCACTTCGGTGGCCGCCCTGGGCGCTTCCGAAGCGGTCTGAACCAGTTGTTCGATCTGGGCGATGGTCCGGCCCGCCTGCGCCTGGGCGTCGGCCGAGATGGTGCTTGCGGTCAGCGCCAGACTTTCTCCTATATCGCGCTGCAGCGACGCCGCCCGGGCACTCGTGGCTTCCCACTCTCTGCCCAGCTCGGCCGCCGTATGTTCCAGCGCGCCGGTCCACGCCTTCAGCCGCTGCTCGTCCTGCTCAGCCACCGCCTGCAGCAGATCGCTCCGCGATCGATTCCATGCGTCTTCCTGGCGGGACAGCGCGCCGCTCCAGCTTTCGGACATCGCCGTTGCGGCACCATCCAGCCGGCTCGCGACGCCCTCCAGAAGCGTTGCCGCCCGTTGCTCGAAACCTTGCGCGACGCCGTCGAACGCCAGGCGCAGTTCCGCACTCAAGGATTCGTTCGCCGCCTGCTGCCCGCCGACGGCGCTTTTCCAGGCATCGGCCGCGGCAGCCGTCGTCGCCTCGAAGCTTGTCGACATCCCTTTCAACTGGCGCTCCATGGCTTGCAACACTGTCCCGTGCAGGGCGTCGGCCTCGCGAGCCAGGCCAGCCATCGTGGCCTCGACTGCGGGTTGCACCGCGGCATTGAGCGCCTGCGCGCCTTCGACCATGCTCTCCTTCAAGGAATGCTCCAGGGCCTGTGCGAGCTTCGCGTAGCTGGTTTCCGTTTTCTCATGCAATTGCGCCTGCCCGGCAAGCAAGCGCTCATTCAGGCTTTGCGCATGCCGCTCCATCGCTTCGGCCATGGACTGCATGCGCTCGACGACGGCGGGCAGGAGCTCTGACTGCCGCTGCATCAGCCGGAAGCTTTCTTCGCGTTGGTGCGCAAGCGAATAGCGGCGCAAGGTCGTGCTGATCCGGGAGTCGAGTTCCCGTGCGATCACGGCCAGATCGGCTCGATGAAGCGCTGAAAGCAGGCCCAGCATCGCCGAAGCCGCCACACCGGCGATCGATGTGCCGAATGCGAATCCCAAGCCTTTCACCGGTGCGGCCAGCGACGCGCGGATCGCCTGGAGGTCCGTGGCGCTTTCCAGGGCGAACCCGGTGCCGCGCAAGGTCGCCACCATGCCCAGGAAGGTGCCGAGCATGCCCAATAGAACGAGCAGACCGACGAAATAAGGCGTCAAGGACGGCCCCGGCAAGGCCACGCGCACGCCTTCGATCCGCAGCCGCACCGCATTGCGCAGGCTTGGGTGAAGCCTGGACAGCCAAGCATCCAGATCGGGAGGCGGCTCCGGCAGCTCGGACAAGGCCTGTCGAAGCGTGAGCGCGGCGCGCCGGGAGCGATACAGCTCCCATGCACCGGCCAGATACACGATCGCGACCAGCACCGTCACGCTCAGGGCGAGCAAATGGCTGCCCACATAGCCAGCGCCGATCCAGCCTACCGCCGCAAGCCCGGTCGCGAACACAAGAAAATGTAGAAGTCGATTCATATCGTCCTGATTCAATTAAGGCCTGTCGGCCCGCAGCGCCCCAAGCAGTCCCTCTACGGGTTGTAAACGAAGATCCAGTTCCGCGCTCAATACGCTTTGCATGTCCTTGCAGAACACGCCCAGCCAGTCGCCGGATGCCGGCGACTGTTCCGGGACGCCCTCTTCTTCCGCGCCGGATCCGGCCGGGCGCAGGCGAAGAAAACGCTGCTCGAGCAATCCCGGTATGGCGGACAGCAACTCGTATTCGCGCTCACTCAGCGCCTGCTCCATGACCGCGTCCAGCACCGCCAGGCGCGCCGAGCCGGGCGAACCGGACGCAAGCATTGCCCTCAAGCGCGCCCTCAGGGCGGTGATGGCGCTTTCCATATTTTGCTGCAGCGAACCATAGCGCTGGCGGTAAATCGAATACTCGACGGGCGGCACATGCCTGCCATCCCGCGGGATGGCGGCCTTCGGCCGGGCGCGAGCACGCGCAGGCGCCGGCTCGCCCAGACCTGCTATCGCACGTTCGAGCATCGCTCTGACACGCGCGCAGTCCTGTTCCGCCTCGGCGATGTCCTGGCGGTCGGAGCCCGCCCGCGCGCCCGCCGCCGGGGAGGCGCCCAGCGCCGATGCCAAATCGATCGCATTGGTCCAGCCCAGCCACTGGCTCAGGCGGTCGGGCAGCAATTGCCCTGGCTCTTGGACATTGGCATCAAGAAGCCGGGATAACAAGCGAATGAGCGGCGGCCCGCTGAAGTTCGTGCGCCGGGGCAGTTCTTGCGCCATACCCGCAGATCAAAAACCCATGAGTTTACACTCAATGGGAAGTAAACTACGGCCGCTGCCACTCCTGTCCACTCCACCATGGCGACCATCATCATCAACGAAGCGCTGCGCGCTTTCATCGACCCCTTGACCGAAGACGAATATGCGGCGCTGGAAAGCAGCCTGCTCGCAGAAGGGTGCCGAGATGCACTTGTACTGTGGGAAGATCTGCTGGTGGATGGCCATAACCGATATGCAATCTGCCGCAAACACGGCATTCCCTACAAGACGATCCAGAATACCTCGTTCAGATCCCTGGACGACGTTTATTTATGGATGATCGACAACCACCTGGGCCGGCGCAGCGTATCGGATTTCCAGCGGGGCGTGCTCGCCTTGCGCAAGAAAGAGATTCTTGCCGCCCGCCTGGCCCAGGCGTCGGATAAACCCGGCCTGGCCGGAGCAACGCCCAGCGCGGAAGACGCCGAAGCGCCCGCGCCCAAGCTTGCGCTCACACGGGAGGCGATGGCGCGGGCCGCGCGCCTCAGCGGCACCACCCTGGGCCAGATAGAAAGAATTCAAAAAACGGCGACGCCGAAACTGGTGGAAGCCGTAAGATCGGGCACGGTTTCAATCAGTGCGGCCGCCGAAGTGGCAAGCCTGCCGGAAGAGAAACAGCTGGCCGCGGTCGAGGGCGGGAAAAAAGAGCTGCGCTCGGTCGCGAAACAGCTGCGCGAAGCGCGCGTGCCGCCCAAACCGCCTGCTCCGCCGCTGCCGGATGATCCCACACCGCAAGACATCGAAATCCATCGCCTTCAACTGCAGCTCGCCGAACTCAAGGCCGAACGCGACCAGCTGAAACAGAAAGTGCAGCATCTGACCATCGCCTTGGCCGAAGCGCGAGGCAGGCACTGATTCACTTGCCCCGCAGGCGGTCGATCAAGCGGCGATCACGCTTGGTCGGTCGGCCGTCCGACAGGTCTTGCCCGGGTTCGGGCGCCAGCCGGCGCATTTCTGCCGCCCGTTCCCTTGCCTGAACGCTTTCGGGGGTCTCTTCGTACAGCAGACGCGCCACCGGGGCCGGTCCGCGCACACCGCTCACGCCACAGACGCGCACGTGGATGGGCGGGTCTTCCTTGCGTATGCAGACTATGTCGTTTGCCGACACCTCGCGGGCCGGCTTGGCCATCTGGCCATTGACTTGCACCCTGCCCTTGCCGATTTCCTGCACGGCCAGGCTGCGCGTCTTGTAGAAGCGCGCCGCCCAAAGCCATTTGTCGAGTCGTATCTTGTCCATTGCATACCGCTCCGCGGTCGGGAAAATATAAATGTCCGAGTCCTGCTCCGGCGGCCTTCGGCCGTGTCAGAACGAACGCGCCATGATTTGCGGGACCGATGCGGCCAGCATTGCGATCCCCGATGCCGTCAGCAATCCCAGCACCACTTGCCGAAAAGCGTTCTCGCTGATGCCGATATAGACCCGGGCGCCAAGCAGGCTGGGCACCAGTATGGCTGGAATCATCATGCCGAACACGGGCAGCATGTCGCGCGTCACGATGCCGGTGGCAATGTAGCTTCCCATGGTCACGATCAGCATGGAAAGATTGAAGTTCTGAATCACCGCGCGTTGCGTGTCCTTGCCCAGTCCGCGCAAGGTGCACCACAAGCTCGGTACGATGCCGGTAAAGCCGCCCAGTCCTCCCATGATGCCGCCGGTCACGCCAACTGCGCCGTCCAGCAGCCGGCCGCCCGCCTCGACATGGGGCAAACGCCTGGCCATCAGCATGACGGGACACCACACGACCAGCAAAGCGCCCAGTATGGCTTTGAACCAGACGATATCCAGCTTGGGCAGCAGCGCCACCCCCAGCGGCACGCCAAGCAAGCCACCCAGTACGAAGGGCGCCAATCGTTTCAGGTCGAACCCCCGGCGCACCGTCACGGCCGCAATGACCTGTCCGGTCAAAGCCCCGAACACCGCCAGCGCAGCCGCCAGGCGCGGCTCGAGCACCCACGCCCAGATCGACATGGCCACCAGGCCGAAGCCGAAGCCCGACAAGCCCTGCACGAACGCGGCGGCCACTGCTCCCACGACGGCCACGATATAAATCGACTCCATCTTCCCCCCGCTGGTTCTTTTGGCCAGGCTCCGAAAGGGGGAATTATTCCATAAGGGAGGGCCGAGCGGGACCGAGGGGTCAGACCCCATGCGGGGTCTGACCCCAGTAGCTGAGCGGGACTGGGGGATCAGACCTCGTATGGGGTCTGTCCCCAAAACCACAACGGGGTCGGACCCCGCATGGGGTCCGACCCCTCAAAAACATTGAGACACATCAATTACGCCACGAAAGAAGATCGCTATGCTGGTATCTCATCGAACGCTTTCCAAGGCACGGAAATGGCCAAGAAGTTTCCCCTCAATCCCTCTCACCCGGAACGCATCTGCTGGGGCTGCGACAAATACTGCCCGGTGGACTCCCTCGCCTGTGGCAATGGCTCCGACCGGACCATGCATCCCTCTGAAGTCCTCGGCGATGACTGGTATACCGTCGGCGACTGGGGGCTGGAGCCCGAGCAGGAAACCGTGGCCGGGACGGCTACGGCTTAGGCCGCGCTGCGCGTCCCGCCGGGATGCGCTTGCGCTGTCAGACCCGTGGCGGCGGCACGGCGCCCAACTGCATCATCAAGCCCAATGTATCCATGATGATGCGAGTCTCCTTTATTTTCCCCAAGACGAACCTGTCCACCACCATTCCCCAGACTCTTACCGATCGGCCTGTAGGCGGTATGCCTAGAAACACGCCATGATGCGTGCCGGTCCACTCGAACCGGGACAGGACTTTGTCCACTTCGGAGATCTGTTCGTAGATGGTCCAGTGCATGTCGGGGAACGAGGTCCTGAGGCCGCGCAGCATTTGTTTCAGCCCGCGCAGGCCGTGACCCCGCATCGGCAGGTACGCTTGCTCCTGCTCTATGACGTCGTCCCAGAAGAACTGGGCCACCGCGTCTATTTCGCCCTGATTCAGCACGACCTCCGTAAATCGGCGGACGGCATGACGGTTCGTCGTGTCTTGCATTGCGCTATGCCTCGCTTGTCTGGAACGGAATTGCCCGCTCACCGATACTTTGGCGCAAGGCGCGGCGCTTGTCATCGCGATATTCAGCGGATGAGACCAGCGACATTCGGCGGATTGCGAATTTATCTACAATGCTGCTTTCAGCAATGGATTGCATAAAAGGGACGATATGGAAGCGGAATTCTGGCTGGAACGGTGGCGCGACGGACGCATCGGGTTTCACCAAACGCGGATCACGCCGCTGTTGCAAAAATACTGGCCGTCCCTGGATCTGCCGGCCGGCGCTACGGTGATGGTGCCTCTTTGCGGAAAATCGCTGGACATGCTGTGGCTGGCCGAACAGGGCTTTCGGGTGCTGGGCGTCGAACTGGCGGAACAGGCTGTTCAGCAGTTCTTTGCCGAAAACAATCTGCCGGTCGCCACCCACCGCTCCGACATGGGCGTCCACTATGTTTCTGGCAGTATCGAGATACTTTGCGGCGACATCTTCGATATGGACGCCGCCACGCTTCGCGGATGCGCGGGGGTGTACGATCGAGCCGCCCTGGTCGCGCTGCCGGCCGACATGCGCCCGCGCTATGTCGACCATGTCTATGGACAGCTTGCCGACGGCTACCGCGGGCTGCTGCTCACGCTCGACTATCCGCAAGACGAACTGGACGGCCCCCCCTTCTCGGTCGTCGACGAAGAAGTCCAGCGCCTTTACTCGCCGCACTCCGATGCGATTGTCATCGATCGGCGCGACATTCTCGACAAGGATCCGAAGTTCCAGTCCCAAGGCGTCACTCGCCTGGATACCGTCGTGTATCGGCTGGAGCGCAGGGGTCGGACCCCGCATGGGGCCTGACCCCGTTCCTGACTTCTAGGGGCAAGACCCCTCGCAGGGTCTGACCCCGTCAAGAGCGATCCCGCAGCTCCTTCACTCCCTCGCCCTCGGCGCAGTGGTTGCAGCAAAACATGCGTCCGCTTTTTTCCAGCCCATGTCCGATGATGCGAACGCCGCAATGCTCGCAAAGCGGCGCCAGGGTCTGGATGGCGCATTCAAAGCTGTCGAACGTGTACGTTTGGCCGTCGGAGACGGTCACATCGAAGGACTTGTCGTAATCATTGCCGCACTGGTCGCATTTCGCCATGTCTCTCTCCTGCCGAAAAAACAAGTTGAAGTCCCGGGCAGCAAACGCCGTGCCCCTGGCCATGCGGCCGCGGGCGGAGGCTGCGCCAGGCACGAGTCTTGCAAGGAAAGCGCCGAATCCCGCCTGAACGCCAAGGAGAACGCCATGCCCGACAAAGACCCCAAGACCAAACAGCCGGAAGCTGAGTACGATGGTCCTTCCGGTGCGGATGAGCGCTACAGCCGCAATCAGCAATATGGCCAGGGCGACAATGCCCAGCTGGATCGCAGGAGCGGCGATGAAACGGAAACCGGCCGCCGGATAGAAGATGAGGACAGCATACGCGACAGCATCCGCCAACGGCTCGACCAAAGCGGCTTGGACGTCGCGAACGTCGAAATCAGTGTGGCGGACGACCGCATCACCCTCGATGGCGATACCATGGACGAATCCAATCGTAACGCCATCGAGCAATGCGCCGGAACGCATGCCGGCATACGCCAGGTCCGGAACCTGATACGGATACGCCGCGGCGTGCAGCCGGATCTGGGCGCCAGCGCAGACAGCGATGAAATGAGCAAACGCTGAAGGCCGGAATCGACGGTCCGCGGCAGCAAGCCGTTGCCGCCGTCGAAATCCGTTTGCAAAGGCTCTATCAGGCGCAATTTTGCATGACCGCGCCAGGTTGGCTATATTGCATGCATTGGGAACGGGGAAGTCGCATGGCACGGATTCTGGTCGTCTCTAATCGGGTTGCGCCGTTGGCGGAAGGGCAAGTTGCCACAGGAGGGCTTGCAGTCGGCGTGCTCGACGCGCTGAAGGAAGTCGGCGGCATATGGATGGGCTGGAGCGGCGAAATCGCCCGCGAGTCCGGCACCCCGCGCGCCGAACAAGGCAGTGGCGGACTCTCGTTGATCACTTGGCCGCTGTCCCAGTATGACTACGACACCTTTTACCGGGGCTTCGCCAACAGCGTCCTGTGGCCTGTTTTCCATTTCCGCACCGACTTGCTGCACTATCGGGACGAAGATTACGAAGGCTACAAGCGCGTCAATCGAATTTTTGCCGAGCAACTGCGGCGCGTGGCACAACCCGACGACCTGATCTGGGTTCACGATTATCATTTCCTGCCCCTGGCTCAGTATTGCCGCGAGTTGGGCATGCAGCAGAAATTCGGCCTGTTCCTGCATATCCCGTTTCCTAGCGACCAAGTCTTCCGGACGATTCCCCATCATGCCGATCTGGCGCGTGCCATGGCGGCCTTCGACCTCATAGGCCTGCAAACCAACGACGACCTGCTGGCCATGCGCGATTATTACGAGCGGCACCTGGGGGCCTCCACCAGCCACGACACCGTCGTTCTGAACGGCAAGGCGACGCGCATGGGTGTGTACCCCATTGGAGTCTGCCCCGAAGACATCCAAAGCCTGTCCCGCGAACATCGGAACAGCCGCGAACTGATCAAGCTCAAATCCGGCCTTCAACATCGTCGGCTGATCATCAGCGTAGACCGGCTGGACTACAGCAAAGGCCTGGTCGAGCGTTTCCGCGGATTCGAATGCCTGCTCGACACGCGGCCGAAGTTCAGGGGACATGTGTCCTTCGTACAGATCGCACCGCCATCGCGCGCCGACGTACATGGGTACCGCAACCTGCGCCGGACACTGGAACAAACCGCGGGACGCATCAACGGTCGCTGGACCGAGTTGTCATGGACGCCCATACGCTACATGAACCGCTCGTTCGACCGGCCCACGCTGATGTCCTTCTTTCGCGCGTCCCAGGTGGGCCTGGTGACCTCTTTGCGTGACGGGATGAATCTCGTGGCAAAAGAATATGTCGCGGCCCAGCCCGAAGACGATCCCGGCGTGCTCGTCCTGTCGGAGTTTGCCGGCGCGGCGCACGAACTCGCCGAGGGAGCACTGTTGATCAACCCTTACGACACCGCCGGCATGGCCAGGACGCTGCACACCGCGCTGGATATGGAATCAAGCGAACGCAAGCATCGCCACGAAATCATGATGGACGTCCTGCGCAAGAACAGCCTGGCGGCCTGGCGCGAGCGTTTCATGGACGACCTGAAGGGCGTGTAGGCTTGGGGTCAGACCCCCGTGCGTGGTCTGACCCCCTTGGAGAACTGGGGTCAGACCACGCACGGGGGCGTGTAGGCTTGGGGTCAGACCCCGTACGGGGTCTGATCCCTGAAACGTCCGAGCCATCCCTCCAAGTCACCTTGCTCGTCCAGGCGCAACGCTGCGCAGCTGGGGCCCGGGCCTATCTTGACACTGCTGCCGTTCATTTCATTGGCTTGGCGAAAGGCCGCTTCATCGGTGGTGTCGTCACCGACCATCAAGGGTTTTCGGCCGGCAAACGGGGATTCCTGCATCAGCCGCAGCAAGGCTCTCCCCTTGTCGACGGACGGCAGCTTGGCTTCGATCACCATCTTGCCGGGCAGCAGTTCGAACTGGGGAAAACGTGCAAGCGCCGACGCCATCAGCGCTTGCACGGCACCCTTCGCCTGCGGCGCCAGGCGGTAGTGAACCGCCACGCCGAAGGACTTTCGCTCCAGCAGTACGCCGGGTTGACCATCGAGCCGGCTGGCCAGCCAGGCAGCCAAGTCTCGAACGGCATCGGCGGGGTTCGCGGGCGCTTGGATGCGGCCTTCCGCATTCCGGATGATTGCCCCATGCTCGGCGCCCAGGGGCAGGACCAGCGGCTGCAGCAACTGATCCAGGGTTTCAAGCGGGCGTCCAGAGATGACCGCCAGCGCGCCCCCTGCCGCCCGCTGCAAATGCGTCAGGCTGGCGAGCACGGTATCGGGTACACGGACCTGATCCGGACGTTCGGCCAAAGGGGCCAAGGTGCCGTCCAAGTCGAAGAAGAACGCCCAGGCAGCCGTGTCGGGCAGGAAGTTTCCAATACTTGATGGAACAGTCATATCTTGCGGTACCGGACAGAAAAACAGGCGAACCATTGCTAGGTCCAGCCTGGATGATAACAGCGGCCTCGTAGAAGGTTTTATCGTTGCAAGCAAGAATCATTCTCGTTATATTGAGCGCCGAGCCATTTTTATCCGCTATTTCAGAAAGAAGATCACCGTGCCGCGATTGACGCTGTTCATGAAGCTATTCCTGTTTTGCCTATGCGGCGCACAGATCGCCGCCCAGGCGCAGACCGCCGCGCCCGCGCAGAACTGGGCCGGCCGCCCGATCGGCAAAACCGTCGCGGACATGCCTTCGGATGTGTACCGGTTCGAAAAACACACCATCGACTCGGCGGACGGAGCACGGCATTACCGGATCGAATTATCGATTCCGCGGGCGCCGGCACCAGAGGGCGGCTATTCCGCTCTTTACATGCTGGATGGCAATGCGGCAATGGACACCCTGACAGAGCAGGATCTTGCGTCGATTTCCCACGATAATCCGCCGGTGCTCGTGGCTATCGGCTACGACGTTCCGGTCCGCAACGATGTCGTCTCGCGCGCCTACGACTATACGCCGCCCGTCTATGAAAACGGCAAGCTGCTGATGCAGCCCGTGGTGCGCGGACGCATCGGAGGCGGCGCGGACGTCTTTCTGGAGTTCATCAATAATCAGGTCAAGCCATTGGCGCGTGCGCGCGGAAGCATAGACCCGAAGAAAGAATACCTGTGGGGCCATTCCTATGGCGGCCTCTTTGTCTTGCATACACTGTTTACACAGCCCGATGCGTTCGCACGTTACATCATGGGCGACCCTTCGGTCTGGTGGCATGACGGAGCGGTGATACGCGAATGGCGCGCATTTGAAAAAGGACGCGCCGCGGGCAAGCGGGTCGCCATCCTGATAGGCACCAAGCCCCGCGACCCCGCCAGGCCGGCGCCGGGTCCTTCGACCGATACCCGCGGCGCCATCGAGGAAATCGCCAAAGGCCTGAGGCAAGGCGAAGGCCAAGTCAGCTATGAAACCTTTCCGCAGCATGGGCATGGCGAGATGATCCGCGTCTCGCTGGAGCGCGCCTTGCAGATCGCCATAGAACCCTGAACACGGCTCAAGCCCGGCTTTGGCAAGGAAAGCCTCACGCCAGCGATTGTATGTGCTGTGCCATGCGCTCGCGCATGGCGGCGTCCGGCAAGGCGCCGAATGCGGCCCCCATGTTGTCCACGACGTTCTTTGCCCGGCTGGTGGCCGGCGTCGCGCACGTAACCGAGGGATGGGACACCACGAATTTCAGGAAAAACTGCCCCCAGGAGCGTATGCCCATTTCCGCCGCCCAATCGGGTACCTCGTGCCCTTTCACCAGGCTCCACAGCCTAGTGCGGCCAAACGGCGCATAGGCCAGCACGGCGATGCCGCGATCTGCAGCCAGCGGCAAGACGCGTTCTTCCATGACCCGATTGTCGATCGCGTAATCCACGCCGATGAAGTCCAGAGGCTCGTCGCGCATCACTTGCTCGAGCTGCTCGTACTGACGTGGAAAGGTGGTGGTCACGCCCAGATAGCGTATGCGCTTTTCTTCGCGCAGAGACATCAAAAGCGGCAACTGGGTGGGCAGGTCGCCCAGATTATGAATTTGCATGAGGTCGATGGCCGGCTTTCCGATTGCCTGAAAGGACGCCGCGATCTGGGCCTTGGCTTGCTGGACGTCGGCCTTGCCGCCTCCGAAACCGGCGACGTTGAGCTTGGTGGCCCAGAATATCTTGTCGCGAATACCGAGCTCGTTGACGATTTTTCCGGCCACCGCTTCCGACGCACCATAGCCGGGCGCCGTATCGAATACGGATCCGCCGTGTTCGACGAACGCCTGGAAGACCTGCCTCAGTGCATCGGTGCCTTCGCCGCCCGCGGCGCTGGAAAATGTTGCGGAGCTGCCCAGGCCGACCACAGGAAGGCGCTCGCCGGAAGAAGGAATGGCGCGGGTTATCAGCGCCCCTGGTTTTTCAGCGGCCCATGACAGCGCCGGTGCCAGCATGGCGCCGGCACCCGTGGCGGCGCATAGCCTTAGATAGTCGCGACGGGAAACCATGCGGAAATCCTTGTTCGAATCTGTTCGGGAACGACTGCCCTGCTTGCTTGTACGCCTTCAAAAAAACAACATTTTTTCTCAAAGCTCGCACCATGATCGCATTAAATTCCAAATAAAAATAGGTCTGCCCGATCCAGGCTGGTAACATTCTGAAAACTTCAGCGTCCAATGGATACCCGGGCATGATCAAGAAATATCTTCTGCTGTCTTCTACCGTATTTATTTTTTCAGGCACCGCCCTGGCGCAAGCGGCAGCTCCCAACTACACCTCGATATGGTCATTCGGTGACAGCCTTTCCGACACGAGTCGCACCTACGTTTCAAGCGGAGTAACCATCGTCAAACAGGCACCCAAAGGGCCGCTTTACTACAACGGGCGTTTCTCCAGCGGCCCCGTCTGGGTGGAAAACCTTCACAAGCTGAATTCCACGGCCCTCGGATATAACCAGACCCACAACCTCGCCTACGGCGGCGCAGTGATCGGTGATCTGGTCTCATTAACAATGAGGCCCTTCATCAACAACGTTCAGGAACAGACGGACTTTTTCGGTACCATAATCAACGGCCAGGTGTCGTGTGCCGGTTGGGCGCTCAGCTGCAATGTCAAGCCCTCCGGCATATGGGAAAACATCCGCTACCCTATGGGTTTCGCGGGGCGCATCACCGCCAATGAAACAGGCTCGAAGCCGCTGGTGACGTTCGCCATCGGCGGGAACAACTTCAGGCAGGAGCTGGAAGACAGGTGGTCGTACAGCTTTCCGTTCGGACAGACTCACGTTCCCGGCGACCCCAATACGGCAAAGAGGGACATACTCAACAAAGTCCCCACGGAACTGCGCAAGATCAACAACGCCCTGGCCACGCGCAGCGACATCGCGCGGGATGGCGTGACCTATTACGTGGCCACGGTACCCAATATCGCCCAGACGCCCAAGGTCAACGTGATGGCTCAAAGCCTGCAGGATCAATACGGCAAGGTCATCAAGGAAACCAACCGCGAACTGAAGAAAAGCCTGTTCGAACTTGGCGACGAATTCGCCGCCAAGAATGCAAAGACCCGTCTGGTGGTCGTGGACTTCGATGCACTGCTGGCGGAAGCGATCAAATCGCCGACCGCTTTCGGCTTCACCGAAACCAAGAAAAACTGCGTGGCGGCTGAAACCGGCAAGTATGTCAATGGCTGCTCGGGCTCGAACTCCAACCAGTTCCTGTTCTGGGACGAGTTCCACCCCACAGCCAAGGGCCATGAGATGATCGCCCGCTACGCCCGCAACACCGACCTAGTGGAGTTCGGCTCGAACGTCAATTTCATCGAGCCTTATGTCGCCAACATCGAATGGCGCAACCGCAGCTTCAATGGCAACATCTCGGGCTCCGGCTCGCTTATCAAGCAGGGCGAGGCCAAGCTGACACTGGCCGGCAACAACAGCTACGTCGGCGGCACCCGCATCGACAACGGCACCGTGCAGATCACCTCCAACGCCAACCTGGGTGCGCGTTCGGGCGCGCTCACGCTGCAAGGCGGCGCGCTGCAGGCTTCGCGCAGCATGACCATGGACCGTGACGTAAAGGTCAACGCCTCGCAATCCATCGGCCAAATCGGGGGCTCCACCTTTGGCGGCACCTTCGACGTCGACTCCAATGTGGTCCTCACCCTTGCCGACAACACGCTGTCCGGTACCGGGGACATCCGCAAGATGGGCCAGGGCGAACTGGACATCCGCTCCAAAGACGAAGGTTCGCGCAAGCTCACCCAGGTCGACCTGGGCACGTTGGCCATCAACACCAGCACGCCCTACCAATCCGAAAAAATCGTCGTGGAACAGAACGCCTTCCTGCAAGGCTCGGGCACCATCGTCGGCAAGACCGAAATCAAGGGCCAGGCCCAGCCGGGCAACTCCATCGGCACGCTGAACATCGTGGGCGACCTGGTCATCCACGAGGGGGGCAGCTACGAGTTCGAGGCCGCCACGCACCGCGCCGACTACCTGCACGTCACCGGCAACGTCGTGATGGACGGCGACGTCGTGGTCAGCGTCGAGACCGAGCAAAAAGTCTCCGACCAGCGCTACCCGCTGTTCGGCTATACCGGCACGCTCACCGGCCTGGACTACGAGACGCTTGAAGTCAGCCCTTTCCTCAGGGCCGACCTGGTACAAGGCAGCCAGCAGGTCGACATCGCGTTCTCGCGCGACTTCGCCTGGCCGGCCGAGAACGCCAACCAGAACGCCATGGCCGCCCACCTGAACGCCGCCTTCCGGCAAGAGGACCAAGGCGACCTGAACAAGGTCTTCGACGCCCTGGACGAAGTCGGCACGGCGCCGGCTGCGCGCCGCGCGCTGGAAGTCCTGTCGGGCCAGTCCATCGGCAACGCGCTCACGGCCAGCGCTATCCAGCAGGGGCAGTTCACCCGGGCACTGGAAGACCGGCTTGCCGCCCGGCGCGGCGGGCGCGATGCCTCGCAAGGGGTCGCCACGCCGATTGCGGCCCGTTCGGGCTCCAACGGCCTGGGCGGCGCTGTGCAAAGCGTAGCCTCCACCGTGTCGCACGCCAATGCCGCCGGCGGTTCGGGCACCACCGCTTCTGTGGACGAAGTCTCGGTCTGGGCTCGCGCCATGGGCGGCCCCAGCAAGGTTCGCGGTTCGGGCGCCTTCAGCATGACTAACTTCGGTGTGCTGACCGGCGTGGACAAATCCTTTGGCCAGCACTTGGTCGGCGCCAGCTTCGGCTATGGCAACTTCTCGGTCGACGGCGACCAGGGCGGCGACACCGATGCCGACGTCTACCAGATCTCGCTCTATGGCTCGGCCCGCAAGGACAGGCTCTTCCTGGACGGCACCGTGGCCTATAGCTATGCCGACTACAAGACCAAGCGCGCGCTGGAGTTTGGCGACATGTCGCGCAGTGCGCGCGGCAAGGCCCGGGGCGACAACTTCGGCCTGTCGCTCAAGTCCGGCCTGCACCTGCAGTACTCCGGCGTGACGGTCGAACCGAGCCTGGGCTTCGATTGGTATCACCTGAAGCGCGACGGGTTCACCGAGAGCGGCGCGGAGGCGGCCGGCCTGCATGTCAAGTCCGAGAAGCTGAACCTGGTGATGCCTTCCGTGGGCGTGCGCGTCTCGTCCACGCACGAGTACGGCAGCCGCACGCTCACGCCCGAGCTTTCGGCCCGCTACTACTACAACGCAGGCGACACCACCTCGGATACCCGGGCCGCGCTGATCGGCGCGCCGGCAAGCACGCCCGGCTTTGCCGTGACCTCGACCGGCCTGGGCCGCAACATCGGGGTGGTCTCGGCCGGCCTGTCGGTGCAGAACGACGAGAAGCTGCGCTTTTTTGCACGCTACGAACTGGCCGTGGACAACAACACCACCGCCAACTCGTTCTCGGTCGGACTGCAGTACCGGTGGTAGGCTAAAAGGGGTCGGACCCCGTACGGGGTCCGACCCCTGTTTCTTTAAGCGCTGCGGGGTCAGACCCATTGGGTCTGACCCCTTTTTCTTCCCGGCGTGGGGTCAGACCCGTTCGGGTCTGACCCCTTGGTTTTCGTCCACGCCACAACGAACGCAGCAGCACTGCCACGAACAACGCCGAAATCGTCACCACGATCGTTGGCGCCGGAGCGCTGTCGAGGAAAAAGCTCAGGTATATGCCGGTCAGGCAGGAAACCAGGGAAATCGCCATGGAAACCAGCAGCATGGCGCCAAAGCTGCGCGTGAGCAAAAAAGCGATGGCGCCCGGCGCAATCAGCAGCGCGATGACCAGGATGATGCCTACTGCCTTGAGTGCACCCACGATGGTCAACGAAAGCATGGCCAGCAAACCGTAGTGCAGCAGATTCACTTTCAGTCCGACCGTGCGCGCCTGCACGGGATCGAAGGCATGCAAAAGCAGATCGCGCCACTTGACGGCCACGATGCCGCCAACCAGCAGAGCGATGGCGCCGCTTTCAGCCACGTCCGGCCAGCCCACGCCCAGCATATCGCCGAACAGGATGTGGTCCAGATGCACATCGCTGCGTATGGCCGTATAAAGCACCACGCCCAGGCCGAACATGCCCGAGAACACCACGCCCATCACGGTATCCTGCTTGAGTCGGCTATTGGCCTGGATATAGCCCGTGCCGACTGCGCAGACCATGCCGGCGATGACGGCGCCGAGTCCCAGCGGCACCCCCGCCATATAGGCGAGCACCACGCCGGGCAGCACCGCGTGCGATACCGCATCGCCCATCAATGCCCACCCTTTCAGCACCAGCAGGCACGACAGCAAAGCAGTCGGTATCGCCACGAGCGCCGAAATCAGCAATGCCTGGCGCATGAAATCGAACTGCAGCGGCACAAGCAGAATGTCCGGCACGCTCATGCTTCTCCCCCGGCGGACGCGGCGCGGCGGCGGCTGGCCAGTATGCCGTGCTTGGGTGCAAACACGAAAGCCGCCAGAAAGCACAGTGTCTGCAGCACGACGATGACCCCGCCCGTGGCGCCGTCAAGAAAATAGCTGGCATAGGCGCCGGCGAAACTGCTGGCTGCGCCGATGGCCACGCTGATCGTCAGCAAACGCGGGAAACGATCGGTCAGAAGATAGGCGGTGGCGCCCGGCGTGACCACCATCGCCACCACGAGGAAGGCGCCCACGGTCTGCATGGCCGCCACGGTGCATGCGGACAAGAGCACGAAGAACAGCGCCTTGATGAAAAACGGATTGATGCCGACGGAACGCGCGTGGTTCTCGTCGAAGAAAACCAGCATGAGCGCCTTCCATTTGAAAAGCAGGACAGCCAGCGAGACCCCGCCAATGATCGCCAATTGCAGCGTGTCCTCCGGCGTGATGGCCAGGATGTTGCCCAATATGATGGTCTGTATGTTGACCGATACGGGTGCAAGCGAGGCCATGAACAGGCCGAAGCCGAAGAAGGCCGAAAAGACCAGCCCGATGATGACATCCTCCTTCAAGCGCGTACGCTGGTTCAGAAGCAGCATGGAAGCCGCGGCCAGCATGCCGGACAGGAAGGCGCCGGCAGAAAACGACAGCCCGAGCATGTAGGCGCCGGCCACGCCCGGCACGATGGCATGCGACAAGGCGTCACCGATCAGGGACCAGCCCTTGAGCATCAGATATGCGGAAAGGAACGCGCACACCGCACCTACCAGGGCCGACACCCACATGGCATTGACCATGTAGTCATAGCCGAAGGGTTCGATCAGCAGGGCGATCATGGCTTGCCTTCCGGTTCATCCCCATCGCGCGGGTGTTCGCGCGCGGTTGCCTGGTCTCCGTAGAACACCAGCGGCCGCTCGTCATCGGAGAAAATTCCGACGGTCTGGGCGCGCCGCTCATCCGTTTCGCTGAGTACGAAATGGCGCAGCACGCCGCCGAATGCCGCCTGCAGGTTGGCGCGGGTGAAGACATCGGCGGTGCGCCCATAAGCCAGCACCGTACGATTGAGCAGCACCGCGCGATCGCAGAACTCGGGAACGCTGCCCAGATTGTGAGTGGAAACCAGCATCACCCTGCCCTCGCTTCGCAGCTGGCCCAATAGTTCGATGATGGCGTCTTCCGTCGTCACGTCCACCCCGGTGAACGGTTCATCCAGCAAGATGACCCTCGCATCCTGCGCCAGCGCGCGCGCAAGAAAGACCCGTTTTTGCTGGCCGCCGGAAAGCTCGCCGATCTGGCGCGTGCGCAAGGCCTGCAGGCCGACACGTGCAAGCGCCGTATCGACCGCCTGATGGTCCGCCGCCCTGGGCCGGCGCATCCATCCCATGTGCCCATAGCGGCCCATCATGACTACGTCCTCGACCAGCACCGGAAAATTCCAATCGACGTCTTCGCTTTGGGGCACATACGCGATCAGCTTGCGCCGCAAGGCCTCGCGCGCCGGCAATCCCAGCACGGTGATGCGGCCGCCCGCAAGCCGGAGGAAGCCCATGATGGCCTTGAACAGCGTCGACTTGCCGCTGCCGTTCACGCCGACCAGCGCGGTGATCGAGCCGGCCGGCGTCTCGAAGCTTGCATTGCGCAATGCCTGTTGGCCGTTGCGATAGGTGACGCTGGCGCCGTCCACGCAAAGCCCGGGCGGCTCCGTGGCGGAGGCTTGGTTCACAGAGGTCAAGATTCCAGCCCCTTGGCAATGGTTTCGGTTGTTACCCGCAACAGATCCAGATAAGTGGGAACCGGCCCATCCGGCGGGCTGAGCGAGTCGACATACAGTATCCCACCGTAGCGGGCGCCCGTTTCGCGAGCGACCTGCCGGGCCGGATCCGTCGACACTGTGCTTTCGCTGAATATGGCGGGTATGCGATGGGCGACTACGGCGTCGATCACGCGCCGCACCTGCTGCGGCGTACCTTGTTGATCCGCATTGATCGGCCACAGGTAGAGTTCCTTCAGGCCGAAATCGCGCGCCAAGTAGCTGAAAGCCCCCTCGCTGGACACCAGCCATCGGCGCTCGACCGGGATGGCCTGAAAACGCGCCCGTATCGGATCTATGGCCTCGCGGATGCGCGTCTTGTAGGCCTGGGCATTGGCGCGGTAGATGTCGGCGTGTTCCGGGTCATGCTGAATCAGCGCGTCGCGGATATTGTCGACATAGATCAGAGCATTGTCGGGCGACATCCAGGCATGCGGATTGGGCTTGCCTTGATAAGGTCCCGAATCGATGCCGATGGGGTCGATTCCCCGGGTCACCACTGCCCCGGGCACGCCCTTGAACCGCTGAAAGAAACGTTCGAACCAGCGCTCCAGGTTCAGCCCGTTCCAAAGCACCAGCTGCGCTCCCTGCGTCCGGACCAAGTCTTGCGGAGTAGGCTGATAGTCGTGGATCTCCGCGCCCGGCTTGGTGATCGAGATCACCTCGGCGGCATCGCCCGCCACATGGCGCGCCATATCCGCAATCACCGTGAAAGTGGTGACGACTTTGAATTTCTTGGCCTGGGCAGGCATGCAACCCATCGCCAACAGCGCGGCAAGCGCCCAGCCTACCGCGCGTACAAGTGAAAACGAGGACATCGGCACCCACATTTGATATTAGAAATGGAAATCATTATTATTTACGATAGTGTTTTAAATGACAAATACTGGAACTCGGAAGAACAGCATGCAAACTGCAACGCACCGCAAAGCCAGCCCATTCAGACGCAGTGCCGCCTCTCTGGAACAATGGCGTACGGCCATTGCACGCGGCAACAGCGCATTCGGCGCGGCCGACTATTCCGGATCCATCCGCCACTACCGCCTGGCCCGGACCATCGCCGAACGACTGTTCGCACGCGTGGACGACATCGACGCAGGCATCGCCGCATTGGTCGTTGCCTGCCACAACCTGGCCGACGCCTACGAACACCTGGGCCGGGTATCCGAGCAGGGTTCGCAGCTATGCGCGGTGCATGAAAAGCTGTGCCATGCCATCGACGACGCCGGGCTGGACGAACCCTGGCGCTCGGCTGCCCTGCGGCACAGCCAGCGCAGTTATGCCGAATTGCTGCGTTTCGTCGGCAGCCATCCCGAGCACGCACGCGCACAGGCCGCGCTTGCGCTGGGTGCGAAGCAAGCAGCGTACCGCCACTTTTCTTGATCTTATCGCTCAGCCACATGAACTTTCAATGGGAGTAACTCATGTCTTACACACTGCCCCCCCTGCCTTGTGCCTACGACGCGCTCGAACCCCACATCGATGCGCAAACCATGGAGATCCACTACACGAAGCATCACCAGACCTACATCAACAATGTGAATGCAGCGCTTGAGGGCGCGGGGCTTCCGTTTCCACCGGTGGAAGAGCTGGTGGCGAATATCGACGCGCTGCCTGAATCGGTGCGCGCAGCGGTACGAAACAACGGCGGCGGCCACGCAAACCACAGTCTGTTCTGGACCGTCATGTCTCCACAAGGCGGCGGGACTCCGCAAGGGGAACTTGCCAAGGCCATCGACAGCCAGCTCGGCGGGCTCGAAAAATTCAAGGATGCTTTCACCAAAGCGGCGCTGACCCGGTTCGGCAGCGGCTGGGCCTGGCTGAGCGTGACGCCGGACAAGAAGCTGGTCGTGGAAAGCACCGGCAACCAGGACAGCCCGCTGATGGCCGGCAACACGCCGGTGCTGGGCCTGGACGTATGGGAACACGCCTATTACCTGAAATATCAGAACCGCCGACCGGACTACATCGCCGCGTTCTATAACGTAGTCAACTGGCCGGAAGTCGCGCGCCGCTATCAGGCTGCCATCGGCTGAACTCGCGCTTACGCCAGGGCGCAAAAATTTACATGGCGGTCGATCCGACATGATAGGATGCCTACCTGACCTGACTCGGGCCTCCTGCAAAGGATCGGCCCCGCCCATGAAATACCTCCAAACCGCATTGATATCAGGTCTTCTTCGCACTTTTGCCGTCCTGCCGTATGGCTTGGTCGCCCGTCTGGGCGAAGCGCTTGGCTACCTGCTGTACCTCATTCCCGGCAGGCGCCGGCATATCCTGCGCACCAACCTGCGCCTTTGTTTTCCCGAGCAATCGGCCGCTCAGCGCGACCGCTTGGCGCGTACGAGCTTCCAGCACGTGATACGCAGCTACCTGGAGCGAGGCACGCAATGGTATGGCAGCGCCCGAGCCCTCTCGCGGCTGGTGCAGGTGGACAGCGCGATCGATCTCCAGGACCGCTATGATCAGCCGACCATATTCCTGGGGTTCCATTTCGCCGCGATCGAAGCCACCTGCCTGTACTACTCGATATTGCACCCGATGGCTTCCCTCTACACGCCGATGTCCGATGAAGTGACCAATGCCATATCAAAAGGCCAGCGCTCGCGATTCGGCACGGAAATGATTCCCCGCCATGGCAGCGCCCGCGACATCCTTAAAGTGCTGAAGTCGGGCAAGCCCGTGATGCTGGCCGCAGATATGGACTTCGGACTGCGCGACTCGGTGTTTGTACCGTTCTTCGGCGTAGAGGCCTGCACCTTGACCGCGGTGTCGCGTTTGGCGCAATTGAGCGGCGCGCGTGTCGTTCCCTTCGTCTCAGAGGTGCTTCCCGACTATCGCGGCTACAAGCTTCAAATACATCCGGCCCTGGCGGCGTTTCCGAGTGGCGACGTCCGGGCTGACGCGTTGACGATGAATCAGTTTCTTGAAGCGCGCATACGAGAAACCCCTGATCAATATTATTGGGTACACCGGAGATTCAAGCGACGCCCGCAAGGCGAAGCGCCGGTGTACTAGGGCCTGTTAACGCTAGAAGGCAGGCGGCACTAGCCCTAGCTCCCCTGATACGCGGGCAGCTTCGCATTCGCTTAACAAAGCTGACGCTGCTTTTTTCATATCAGCACGATCCGGAGAACGGCTGGCACGGCAGGGTGCCGGCACAAGGCACCCTGCTGCCCAACCCGCTGGGCGAATTCCGAAGGATTTCTTTGACGGCGACCCATCCTTCGACCGCTTCGATCGCAAGCGGGCTGCGCGGGCCGCCTGACTTCTTGCTATTGGGGCTACGGACGCACTGCGCTTGCAACGCTGACTTATCGGTGGTGACGCTCAGCCCTGCATGCGCTGCTGCCGGCGCCTTTTGCTTTTATTTTTCGAGGGCTCGGGCGGCGGCATGTTTCGCCGCAGGAATTCGAGGCGTGCCCGCTCTTGCGCAGCGGCGCGCGCCGCCCTCCTTTTCATGATGAGCCGCGCGATAATAAAGGTGATTGCGAATGCCGCCACGAGAATGATACCGCTGGCCGTACTTGTCATTTATCACTTCCAAAAGATTCACGGCACCGTAATTGCATGCCTGACATTCAACGATTTTAGCGCGGCGCGCCGCGTGCCCCGTCACGCGGCGCGCCCGTATCGCTGATGAAGGAGTCCTTATGCGAAAAAAAAGCAGCGGCATTATCCGGGTCGGCATCGGCGGATGGATCTATGATCCATGGCGAGGCGCCTTCTACCCAGAAAGCCATCCTCGCAAGCGCGAACTCGAGTACGCCAGCCGGCAGCTCACTTCCATAGAAATCAACAGCACATACTATCGCGCGCCGAAGCCCGAGGGCTACGCCAAGTGGTACGCGGAAACGCCCGACACCTTCGTCTTCTCCGTCAAGGCGCCGCGCTATGCGACGAACCGGAAAGTCCTGGGCGACGCCGGCGAAACGATCGAGCGCTTCTTGACGGGCGGCTTGACGGAGCTGAAGCACAAGCTCGGACCGATCAACTGGCAATTCATGCCTAGCAAAACGTTCGATCCCGACGACTTCGAAGCCTTCCTGAAACTGCTTCCCCAATGCATTGACGGCCTGCCCTTGCGGCATGCGGTGGAAGTCCGTCACCCAAGCTTCCAGAGGCCCGAATTCATCGCCCTGGCCGAACAATATGGCGTCGCCGTGGTGGTGGCTGCGGATTCAGAGCACCCGTTCATCACGGACCTTACCGCAGCCTTTGTCTACATCCGCCTGATGGGGACACAGGAAGGCGAACCGCTGGGCTATCCCAAGTCCGAGCTCGCGCTATGGGCCAAGCGTGCAAAGACCTGGGCCAAAGGCGCGACACCCGACGGCCTGGATCGACTCGCGCCTGACCAGCCAGGCAGCATCGCACGCGATGTCTATCTGTACGTGATCGGTGGGAACAAGGTTTCCAATCCCAGCGCCGCGATGTCGCTCATTGCGCAGCTTGCTTAAGGATGCAGCCGGCCATGCCCAAGCCCGTTCAAACCGCGCTGACTCGGTCCAGGCGCGCGATATCCGCCGCGGACAGCGACAGGCGAGTCGAGCGGATGAGGCTTTCAAGCTGATCCAGGCTGGTCGCGCTGGCAATGGGCGCGGTGACGCCATCGCGGGAGATCAGCCATGCAAGCGCGACCTCCGCCGGTTCGGCATTGTGAGCCATGGCGACCTCGTCGAGCGCGCCAAGTATGGCCATGCCCCTGTCATCCAGATAGGACTCGATGCGACCGCCCCGGGTGCTCTTCTTTAAGTCATCGCGGCCGCGATACTTGCCCGTCAGAAAACCGCTGGCCAGACTGTAGTAGGTAATCACCCCCAGGCCTTCCGCCATTGCAAGATCGCGCAAGTCGCCGTCGTAGCTAGCCCTGTCGTAAAGATTGTATTGCGGCTGCAGTACCTCGTACCGAGGCAACTTCGCGTCATTCGCCGCCTTCAATGCCGCTGCCAACTGCGCGGCCGAGTGATTGGACGCGCCGATTGCGCGCACTTTGCCTGCAGTGATCAGACGGTCATACGCTTGCAAGGTTTCTTCCACCGGGATGCTTTCATCGAACACATGCGAAAAATAGACGTCAACATGATCCGTCTGGAGCCGGCGTAGAGATTCCTCGACGGCACGCTGGATCCTGGCGGAAGCGAGCCCCTTGCCCTCCGACGGCATCTCCATCCCAACCTTGGTAATCAGCACCATGCGGTCGCGGCCACCGCGCGCCTTCAACCATTCTCCAATAATGGTTTCCGACTCACCGCCTTGGTTGCCGGGCACCCAGGTCGAATACACATCGGCGGTATCCAGGGTTTCGAAGCCGGCATCCGCAAAACGATCCAACAGCTGAAAGGATCTCTGCTTGTCCGCCGTCCAGCCAAAAACGTTGGCGCCAAAAACCAGGGGTGAAATGGATATTCCGGTATTTCCCAATGCTCGCTTTGTCATCACGTATCCTTGTGGTGGTGTGCCTGTCGGCACTTGCGCCATCTTATCGCTGCTTTACCCATTCCATCACGCCCACAGCCCGCAATCGCGCCATCAACGTCAGTGCGTTGGGTATGGCTTCGCCTTGCGCAGTGTTGTCGAAAATGCACCATACCTGGCGGCCCGCCGCGCACGCGTCGGAGATCTCTTCAACCATGGCATCGATGTAAGCGTCGCTATATGTCGAATAATAGACGTGAGGCGAGCCGTGCAATCGAATGTACAGGGTAGCAGCATCGCCGGCCGGCGCGATGCCGGGAACCGGCAATGGGTCCGCATGGACGCAAGCCACATCCGCATTCGTCATCGCTTCCGCAGCCGCCGGCGTAAACCAGCTTGCATGGCGCGGCTCGCAAACCACCGGCACCTTCGTCAAGCCGCGCAGCGTGGAAAAGAAGCCCGAGGCGTCCGCCATGTTCAGCGCCAGGCTGGGCGGAAGCTGCAGCAGCAGACACCCGAGTTTGTCGCCCAATGAAGAAACTTGATCGATGAATCCCTGCACGGCGGCGTCCGCGCCACGCAGCCGGAGCTCATGCGTGATGGTACGAGGGATCTTGACGCTGAAGCGGAACGCGTCGGGCACGCTCGCCGCCCATCGGGCATAGGTCTTGGACTGATGGGGACGATAGAACGAAGAGTTGATCTCCACCGAGGGAAACGCCTGGGCGTATCGTTCCAGATGGCTGCCCTCGCCAGGAAAATGCGCAGCGACCTTGGAAGACAGCCCCCAACCGGCGCATCCCACGTACACCGGCAGCGGTCCGGGAATGCTTGCGTGGCGGGTGGGGTTGGCCATATCGCTTCAGCTCGCCAACTGCCAAGTGCGCAGCACCTCGTGGCGGGACTGTCCAATGTGACTCTTGACAAGCGCAAACTCACTGACGTGGAAACCGATGGATGCTATGGGTGCAAAAGCGACACGATGCCTCTGGTCGTAACAAAGCGTCATGTGAGGCTGGTAGGCACGCGACGGCGCAAAGCCCTGATCAGCCATCGCGCAACCGAGCGATGTGCGCAGGACTCGCACCCGATCCATACCTTCGGTGCCCACCAAGACAAATGGCCCATTTGGCGCCAAGAAAGACCCCGCAGTGTCGAACTGCGCCTTGAAGGCAGAAACACGGACAGCGTCCGCCGCGCGGCAGGCGGCATCCACCACGGTTTCGTTCGCATCGTGGCCCACCAGCTCCAGCGTGATATGCAAGCGTTCCGGCGTTATGCGACTACCCGAAATGCCGCAGGACATCAGCAGTTTCCCGGCGAACTCGTGGATGCGGGCCGCATCTTCAGGGCCCGGGCGTAGCGCGAAGAAACAGGTGTGAAAACCGAGCGGCTGGTTTGCGAGACTCATTGGGACGCGGCGCAGGCAGCGCTGCGTTGCCGAATAAATTCTGCTGTTGCATGGCATGTTCTCATGGAGCGCCACGATTCTTGCGGCGCAGGATGCACTTTAAAGTATAAATCCAATATATCGGCGTCAAGGCCATGAGAACCATGACATATCGGTTCGCTTACCCGCCCTTGCGACACCGTCACGCCGGGCTTACGTTTTTGTTGAGGGTCGGTGTGTGCCGTGCAACCCTGCAAGAATGACTGCTTTACTCTTGATCTTCCCAAGGGTTGATGACTTTCACACCGGCCGCCAGGAACGGGCTTACATCCCTTGTAGCCACGCTGAAACCATTATCCAGGGCAATCGCCGCTATGACGGCATCAGCCGCCTCGATGCCGCCGCCGGCCTTACGGGCGGCTGCCAGCACCTCGGCATAGGCGCGTGTGCAAGCCATATCAAATGGCACCACCCGGCCCACAAATACCGGCAACACCTGGTGTTCGATGCTGTCATTAAGCACTGTCCGGCGCTTGCCTGCGGGCATCAGGGCAATACCGGCCCGCAGTTCGGCCACGGTCATGGATGCCAGGTAAAGCGTTTCCAGCGGCTGACGATTCAACCAGTCAATCACCGTTTCATCGGGTACGGCTCGAAACTGCTCCGATATAACGTTCGTATCCAGCAAAATCATTCAAAACTCGCTGCGCGGGCTGGTGAATGGTCACGTTCAAAAACCGTCATTTCTTCGTCGGTAAGTTTCACTTTACGCCCGATGCTTGCCAGCAAGTCACCCAGCTTTACCCGGCCTTCCGGCTTCACTGCGGCAGCCAATATTTCGCACATCTCGGCTTGCAATGTACGTCCGTTCTGCGCTGCCCTAACCCGAATGGCTCGATGCACCTCTTCGGGCACATTCCTTATCGTTACTGCTCTCATGTCTGCAACCTCCTATTGATTGCTGTGAAATCAATTGTACAAACTGCATTCAAGCATATCAAGGACTACCGACCATGCCTCTTGCGCCAACTTGCCATACGCGGCTCCCCGGATACGATCTGACTCAGTCATCGCTCGGACTATTTTCGTTTATTGCGATTTTCGTTTGTTTCGAATACACTAACTCCTGAAATTGCTACATAGCCTAGGAATTAGCCATGACCACCATCACACAGACCAAGATGACACTGCCCGCAGAACGGGAAGTTCAGGCAGCCATGCAGGGTCAACGCGCCTTGGCTGCCTACCTGGCAACACGCTTCGAAACGCAACACATCCAGATCTTCGATGACCGAAACCAAGCTCACCGGGTGGAGTTGCCCACCTCCGCGCTGCGTTTGCTCATTGATATCCTGGCTGAGTTAGCCGATGGCAATGCCGTGAAAGTCGTGCCCGTCCATGCGGAGCTGACGACACAGGAGGCCGCAGACATGCTCAACGTCTCCCGCCCTCACCTGGTCAAGCTGCTGGAGGATGGTGTGCTGCCGTTCCACCGAACGGGGAAACACCGCCGAGTGCGGTTCGCAGACCTGATGCAATACAAAGAAGCACGCGATCACGCTAGCGAAGAAGCCATGGCAGAACTCGCACGTCAGGCACAGGAATCAGGCATGGGGTACGAATGAGGCACTCGCCCTTCACCGCCATATTCGATGCCTGCGTTCTCTATCCTGCGCCGCTGCGTGACTTTCTAATGTGGCTAGGGCTGTCGGGACGATTCCGTGCCCGCTGGAGTCGCGACATTCATGAGGAGTGGAAACGCAATCTACTACTCAACAGGCCCGATCTGACACGTGCGCAGGTAGATCGCACTTCAGACCTGATGGATTGCGCTATCTCCGAGGGATTGGTGGATGGGTATGAAGAGCTCATTGCAGGACTGACGCTACCCGATCCCGACGACCGCCATGTGCTGGCTGCGGCCATCCGCTGCGGTGCCAGTGTGATCGTGACTTTCAATCAACGGGATTTTCCTGCGGACGCGCTCGCTTCCTACGGAGTAGAGTCTCAACATCCCGACGAATTTGTGGAGAATCTCTTCGATCTTGATGCAGCAGCGGTGGTAGCTGCCGCGCAACGCCAGCGAGCACAACTCAGGAATCCACCTATCGACGTCGACCATTATCTGGAGATCCTATTCCGGCAAGGACTAGTTCAGACGGTCAAAAACTTAACGACCTACCGCTCCATTCTCTAATCGAGCACCATTCTGAACAGCAGTATCACTGAAGCAGCGCCAGGCTTTGATACTGTGCCGTGAACTGCAACTGGTTTTGACGCCCCAACGCTGGTCCGATTCGACTGAACTTTATCCAAACGATGCTGTGCTTAGTAGCCAGCAGAGAAATTGGAGGAACACCAGACTTTAGCAGCCTAAGATAATCAACGGAGACTAGAATTTGCGATTCTTAGCTGACGGGCCATCAATCCCCGATGACCTCCTCCTGGCCAGAGATCAGGGCCGCGTAATTTTCTTCTGTGGTGCGGGAGTATCAAGAGCGCGTGCGAAACTCCCTGATTTCTTTGGCTTAGCTCGTAAGGTAGTTTCCAAGCTTGGCGTTGATAAGAACAGTCCAGCCTATAAGCTGATCCAAGAAGCTCAGGAAATTGATCGACGCATTGACGTTCCCGGCGTTATATCGGCCGACCGGGTCTTCGGACTTCTGGAGAGAGACTTTGCATCGCGTGACATTGAGGAGGCGGTAGCATCTGCGTTGAAGCCGTCCACGGGATGTGATCTCACTGCACATAGGATTTTGCTCGACTTAGCGACCACGCCAGAGGGCGCTGTTCAATTGGTCACAACGAACTTCGACAGATTGTTTGACGACTGCGGTAGAAAACTTCCAACATGGCAACCGCCGAGGTTACCAGACCCTTTGCGCCAAAATGAGATCAATGGAGTAGTGTATCTTCATGGCCGATCTACGCCGACTTATACCGGCGCTGAGGGTGACGGATTTGTTCTCTCAAGCTCCGAATTTGGTCGTGCATATCTATCGGACGGATGGGCAACAACATTCATTCGTGAAATACTTAACAAGTATGTCGTTGTATTCGTTGGGTATACGGCTGACGATCCGCCCGTTCAATATCTCCTTGAAGCATTGCGGAAAGCTTCAAGAAGGTTGAGAACGCTTATGCTTTTCAGTCCGGTGACTACGATGGCGCTGCTGCACGATGGCAGCACAAAGGTGTTGAAGCTATTCCCTATAGCCCTGATAACGAACACGCTGCTTTATGGCAATCCCTCGAAGCTTGGGCAGAGCGTGCGCGTGATCCTGATGCTTGGTATGCAAAGGTTATTGACGCATCCAAGAAAGGGCCAGCAGCAGTTCAGCCGCATGAGCGGGGTCAGGTGGCACATGTCGTTTCCACCTATGAAGGTGTGAAGAAGTTCTGCGTCGGCGAAGTTCTTCCACCTGCTGAATGGCTTTGTGTGTTCGACAAGTATCGCCGATTTGCAAAGCCGGGCAGTTCAGGCTCATTGGGCCGCAAAGGACCCTATGTTGATCCGTTCGATCTATACGGTCTCGATTCAGACATCACGCCCAGCAAACCTGATCCTGAAGATCATTATGCTAAGCGCGAGGCTCCAACCGATGCGTGGGACGCCTTCGAACTTAATCGCCTTGATCGATCACCGATCCGCGATGAAAATCTTGCCGCGCTTCGCGGGCATTGGGCTAACCATTCCCCACGTCTTGTCCCGCGGATAGGTCAGCTGGGAGTATGGCTAGCAAAGGTCTGCGACCAACCTGCCGCTGTGTGGTGGGCGGCTCATCAGCTGTCACTTAATCGGAGCATTCAAGAACACATTTCATGGGAGCTAGAGCGAAGCAATCGCCCCATCCACAAGGACATTCGCAACGCTTGGCGATCGCTTTTTGAGGCTTGGAACTACGTCGAAGATTTCCACAGAGATTGGTACGCGTTGCAAACTGTCATTAAGGCCGACGGATGGAGTAGCGCTGTCACTCGGCGGCTTGGGGAAGTGCTTCGACCCCGTCTTTCTGCGGAGCCGGATTTCTGGGGTGGCCCAAAGCCGCCTGCACTGGTGCCAGATAGAGAGGACGGCGCTCGCTTGTTGCGGATGGACGTCAAATATCCTGAAACGCATGAAGCAGTTACGGTACCGGACGAGTGGTGTGCAATTGTCGTTAGAGTCCTGCGACACAATCTTGAGCTGGCCCTTGCACTTGAGCACGAAATAGGAGGTTACGGCCTTAGCAATATAAGCCCGATAGTTCAGGACAGTATCGAAGGTGCCGACTATCATCGAACGCACGGGCTTTCGGCTGCAATTATCCGATTTGCCGAACTTTTTTCGCAACTGAGCAAAACCAATAGAGCTGCCGCTAAGCGCGAGTTTTTGTCTTGGCCTACGGACGATGACACCATCTTCGCACGATTGCGAATATGGGCATCAGGAAAGCGAAGCGTCGTCTCAGATGATGACTTCGGACAACTTATAGCGTCTTTGAGCGATGACGCATTCTGGAATAGCTATCATCAGCGAGATCTTTTGTTGGTCCTCGCAAATCGATGGACGAAACTCAGCGGGAAGTCTCGCAAACTAATCGAAGAAAAGCTGGTGATAGGCCCAAAGCGATGGCGGCGCGAGAAGATTGCAGCCTTCGATAGCAGACGAGCTTGGTCGATTCTAAATCGCATTCAGTGGCTTCAAAACTCAGGATGCAAGCTTTTTGCCAGCACCCGTAGACAAGCGAAGCTGCTCCGTGCTACTGTGCCCGACTGGAAAGAGGCTTATGGCGAGAAGGCTGCTGAGTCGTTGGAAGGTCGGACTGGATGGGTCAGGACTAACACCAGTCATGAGGAACTAGCAGAAACGCCCCTTTCACTAGTACTGCTTCGAGCCAAGGAACGTAGCGGTCGATCAGACGATTTTCTCGTCGAGAACGATCCTTTTTCTGGCCTCGCTGCTCAACGCCCTGCGCGCGCTTTTGCTGCGTTGACCTATGCAGCTAAACGAGGAAATTTCCAAAATTGGGCATGGCAACGGTTCCTTAATTCAGAGGCACGGAAGAATGACAAGGCCAGATTAACCTGGCTGATTGCCGAACGACTCGCTCGTTATCCAAATGCGCAGCTTGCAACGATCCTCCGCCCTGCGACCGATTGGCTACAAGATACCAGTGCGAAACTAAGCAAAGACTGCCTTCCTGTTTTCGACCGCATTTTGAGGAAGCTGGCCGGCGTCCTCCGTGAATCGCCGAACGAAGGACGTTCGGGTATTGTTCGGAGTTCCGAGGAACCAGACTGGACGATGGAAGCGCTTAATTCTCCTACGGGTAAGATCGCGCAGGCGCTTTTTAACGATCCACGCAAAGATAATCTGAATCGAAATCAAGGCTTTCCTTCTGAATGGCTCGTTCACGCTGAGGCCCTATTAGCGCTTCCAAACGACTTGCGCAGACATGCGATTGTGATCTTGTTTTACAACCTCAACTGGTTTTTCGCTGTCGATCCGAAATGGACGGAACAATATTTGTTGCCTGCGATTCAAGGTAACGACACGGACGACCGCGACGCAGCATGGTCGGGCTTCTTATGGGGGGCGAGAACTCCAAATCGAGAGCTCTATATGCGGTTGAAGAACGACATGCTCAAGTTCGCCGCTAATCCTCTCCCATCGCGCCGCTCATATGGTGAAATCATCGCAGGTATGATTCTTGCCGGGTGGGGAACTGTCGACAGCGTTACCGGCGAGCGCCGTATCTCCAATGATGAGATGCATAGCTTACTTTTGACGGTCGATGACGAGTTTCGCTCACGGGTACTATGGCAGGCTCAACGATGGTCTGACGAGAAGAACGAAAACTCACACAAGCGATGGAGAGGACAGCTTCCCGAACTGCTGCAGATTTGGCCGCGCCAACTGTCAGCCAGATCGCCCAACACGTCGGCCCGCCTCTGTGAATTGGCTTTCTCCAGCGGAGATGAATTTCCGACCATAACCGCATTGGTTTTGCCGCTCTTGGGCAGAATCGAGCGTGACCATTTGATGCTGCCAGAGCTTCGTCGATCCGGAGACAACATAGTAAATCGGTACCCGGAACAGGCGCTGGCTCTACTCCATGCCGTTCTGCCAGACAACGCGCTGGCATGGCCCTATGGTATAGAAGGGATATTGAAACAAATTGGAGAGGCAAGCAGCGCACTAAATAGCGACGATAGACTGATTTCTCTGAAGCGACGATGGGACGCGAGGTGATGCACGACATGCCCATATGGTTCGCGAACCACATTGCCTTTCTGTTCTTTGCGTCTTTACCGTTGTCGAAAGGCTTTATCGTTAGGGGAGTTGTGTCGCCACCCGTGCGGTACGAGACGGGGTGCGATCTTGATGCCATAAAACTCAAGAACACCCCATGTCTCTCGTCAGGAATGGCCGATGCCCTTTCCCGATACCATGTCAGCGTCATTCATCTAGCGATGGTATCGGCGATTTCTTTATGGCAAGCCCTTCGCATGCCATGAAAAATACCATTGATGATGTGGTAAACATAGTTATTGATTTTATTTTTAAATAAAATCAATAACTTATAAAACAGCCTTCACTCCCACTCAATCGTCGCAGGCGGCTTGCTCGATACGTCGTATGTCACGCGATTGATTCCCCGCACCTCGTTGATTATGCGGGACGACACCTTTTTCAGCAAGGCATACGGCAATTCCGCCCAGTCGGCGGTCATGAAATCGGATGTCTGCACGGCACGCAGCGCTACGACATAATCGTAGGTGCGGCCATCGCCCATTACGCCGACCGACTTCACGGGCAGGAACACTGCGAACGCCTGGGAAGTCAGGTCATACCAATTCTTGCCGCTGTTGTGGTCCACGGTATTGCGCAGTTCGTCGATGAAAATCGCATCGGCGCGGCGCAGCAGGTCGGCGTATTCTTTCTTGACTTCACCCAGGATGCGCACGCCCAGGCCTGGTCCCGGGAAGGGATGGCGATAGACCATGTTGGGCGGCAAGCCCAGGGCCACGCCCAGCTTGCGTACTTCGTCCTTGAAAAGCTCGCGCAGAGGTTCGAGCAATTGCAGGTTCATGTCTTCGGGCAGGCCACCGACGTTATGGTGCGATTTGATGGCGACCGCCTTGCCGGTTTTCGACGCGGCGGATTCGATGACGTCGGGGTAGATGGTGCCTTGGGCCAGCCAGCGCGCATTCTTGAGTTTGCCGGCCTCGTCCTGGAAGACTTCGACGAATTCCTTGCCGATGATCTTGCGCTTGGCTTCGGGGTCGGAGACACCGGCCAGTTTCCCCATGAAGGCATTGGTCGCGTCCACGTGGATCACGCGGATGCCGAAGTGGTCGGCGAAGGTGGCCATGACTTGCTTGGCTTCGTTCAGGCGCAGCAGGCCGTGATCGACGAATACGCAAGTGAGCTGGTCGCCGATGGCCTTGTGTATCAGTGCCGCGGCAACGGACGAGTCCACGCCGCCGGAAAGTCCCAGGATGACCTCGTCGCTGCCGACCTGCTCGCGAATGCGCGCAACGGCTTCTTCCACGTAGTCGGGCATGTTCCAGTCGCGCGCGCAGCCGCAGATTTCGGTCACGAAGCGGGCAATTATCGCTTCGCCCTGGGCCGTATGCGTCACTTCGGGGTGGAACTGCAGTCCGTAGAAGCCGCGATCTTCGTCGGCCATGCCGGCGATGGGGCAGGAAGGTGTGGAGGCCATCAGCTTGAAGCCTGGAGGCAGCGCGGTGACCTTGTCGCCGTGGCTCATCCAGACCTTGAGCATGCCATGCCCTTCTGAAGTGGCAAAGTCCTGCAGGCCGTCCAGCAGCTGCGTATGGCCGTGGGCACGCACTTCGGCATAGCCGAATTCGCGATGGTCGGACCATTCCACCTTGCCGCCCAGTTGCGCCGCCATGGATTGCATGCCGTAACAGATGCCAAGCACGGGCACGCCCGCGTCAAAGACCTTGGCGGGCACTTTCAGTGCATCTTCCTCGTAAGCCGAGGCATGGCTGCCGGAGAGTATGATTCCCTTCAAACCTTGCTGCGCTTGCGCTTCGATGAAGGCATCGTCGACGTCGCCCGGATGTATCTCGCAATACACGCCGGCGTCGCGAACGCGGCGCGCAATCAATTGGGTCACTTGTGAACCGTAGTCGAGGATAAGGATACGCTGATGCATGGCTGAAGAAGAAATAGGAAATCAAGGCGTTAATGTACCGTATCGGCGCCGTTTTCGCTGGCGCCCGCCCCTTTTATCCACCCTTTTTTCTGTCGTTCAGGAGTCCTGATGTCCCGTCAACCGTCCGCTCTGCAGCTTTGTTTCGCGGGCTTCATCGCCTTGTCGGTCGCCATGGGCATAGGCCGCTTCGCCTTCACTCCCATCCTGCCCATCATGCAGCGGGACTTCGGGCTGGATCTTGCGCTGGCGGGATGGCTGGCCAGTGCCAACTATCTGGGGTATCTGGCAGGCGCGCTGACGAGCGCCGCCCTGCCCTGGAAGCCCTCCATGCAGCTTGTCACGGCGCTGTTGCTGGTGGCCGCGACCACCCTGCTGATGGGGTGCACTTCCGCCTGGCCGCTTTGGCTCGCGCTGCGCTTTCTGGCCGGCCTGGCAAGCGCCTGGGCGCTGGTCAGCACGGCAACACTGTGTCTGGCGCGTCTCGCCGCCCTGGGCCAGGGTCGGCTGGGCGGCCTCGTTTTCGCGGGCGTCGGGGCAAGCATTGCCTTCGTAGGACTGACCTGTCTGGCGCTGGAAGTCATCCAGGCGGGTTCGTCCGCAACCTGGCTGATCATGGGGACCCTTTCCTTGGCAGGCATGTTGTGCACCCGTCGCCTGTGGAGCGCGCCTGCCGCTCCGGCAACACAGCAAGCGACAGCGACTGTGCCCGACGGTGCGTCGGGTGTCGCCAGGCGGCATGTTTTGATCATCTTCGCCTATGGGCTATTCGGGTTTGGCTACATTCTGCCGGCCACCTTCCTGCCGGCGCAGGCCAAACAATTGATCGACGATCCGGCCATATTCGGCCTGGCGTGGCCGCTGTTCGGGCTGGCCGCCGCCGTTTCCACTCTATTGACCGCGCGCCTGCTGACCTTGCTGAGCCGCAGGCGGCTTTGGGCCGTGGCCCAGTTCATCATGGCCGTTGGCGTGCTGATGCCCGCCATTCATCCGGGCATCGCATCCATAGCGCTGGCCGCACTGTGCGTGGGCGGAACCTTCATGGTGGTGACGCTGCTGGGCATGCAGGAGGCGCATGCGGTGGGAGGCCGCCATGCGCAAAAGCTGATCGCCGCCTTGACGGCGGCTTTTGCGCTGGGGCAGTTGGCCGGCCCGGCGGTGTTCAGCCTGGGCAATGCCTGGCTGGGCCTGAGCCTGGAAAACAGCCTGTTCCTGGCCGCCGCGGCGCTGCTGCTGGGCAGCGCCTTGCTGTGGCGGCCGGCGGCGCGGTGATCAGTCCGCGCGGTAGTTGGGCGCTTCCTTCGTGATCTGCACGTCGTGCACGTGCGATTCACGCACGCCCGCCGCCGTGATCTCGACGAATTCCGCCTTGTTCCGCATTTCGTCTATGGATGCGCAGCCGCAATAGCCCATGGAAGCGCGTATGCCGCCCACCAACTGGTAGATGATGGCGATCACGCTGCCTTTGTATGGCACACGGCCTTCGATGCCTTCCGGCACGAGCTTGTCGACGTTGTTGGCCGGATCCTGGAAATAACGGTCGGCGGAACCGTCCGCCATGGCGCCCAGGCTGCCCATGCCACGATAGGACTTGTACGAGCGGCCTTGGAACAGGACGACTTCGCCCGGGGATTCCTCGGTGCCGGCAAACATGCCGCCCATCATGCAAGCGGAGGCGCCCGCCGCCAGCGCCTTGGCGATGTCGCCGGAATAGCGGATGCCGCCGTCGGCAATGAGCGGCACACCCGTGCCTTCCAGCGCTTTGGCGACATCGGCGATGGCGGTGATTTGCGGCACACCGACACCGGCGACGATGCGCGTGGTGCAGATGGATCCGGGACCAATGCCGACCTTGACGCAATCCGCGCCCGCTTCGACCAGCGCGCGCGCTGCGGCGGCCGTGGCGATGTTGCCACCGATGACCTGAATCTTGGGATAGTTCTTCTTGACCCAGCGCACCCGTTCGATGACGCCGGCGGAATGGCCGTGCGCCGTATCGACGACGATGGCGTCGACGCCCGCATAGGCGAGTTTCTCGACACGCTCTTCGGTGCCTTCGCCCACGCCGACCGCGGCGCCGACGCGCAGTTGGCCCTGGCTGTCTTTCGAGGCATTGGGGTGTTCGGTGTTCTTGACGATGTCCTTGACCGTGGCCAGGCCGCGCAACTGGAAGCTGTCATTCACGATCAGCACCCGTTCAAGCCTGTGCTTGTGCATCAAGGACTGCGCCTCTTCCAGCGTGGCGCCCTCTTTCATCGTGACCAGGCGTTCCTGCGGCGTCATGACATCACGCAGGGGAACGTCGAGCCGGTCTTCGAAACGCAGGTCGCGATTGGTGACGATGCCCACCACTTTGCCGGCTTCGACGACGGGCAGGCCCGAGATGCCATGCTGGCGCTGCAATGTAATGGCGTCGCGCACCTTCATGGTGGGCGTGACGGTAATCGGATCGATGACGATGCCGAACTCATGGCGTTTGACGCGGGCTACTTCGCGGGCCTGCTGGTCGGCACTGAGGTTCTTGTGGATGATGCCGATGCCGCCTTCTTGCGCCATGGCGATGGCCAGGCGCGATTCGGTAACGGTATCCATGGCCGCAGAGGCCAGAGGGATGTTCAGCGTGATGTCGCGCGTGAAGCGGGTGGCAAGAGACGTGTCGCGAGGCAAGATGTTGGAATATGCGGGAACCAACAACACATCGTCGAAGGTGAGCGCTTTTTTGATGAGACGCATGAACTAAGCTCCGTGCAAAGCGGAATTATAAGCTCAAGACAGGGTTTTTACCTAGCCCTGCGTCACATTGCCTCGCGCAATCGTCATCCCAGCCATACCCTGGCGTTACGGAACATGCGCATCCATGGACTGAATCCGCCGTGTGCCGCCGATTCGCCGCCACGGTCTTGCGCGCCCCATTTTTCCGGCGCCCACGACATCATTACATTACGGGTCACGCGCTCGGGATGCGGCATCAGGACGGTGAAACGGCCATCCGACGTGGTGACGCCCGCAAGTCCCTGCGGACTGCCATTGGGATTGTAGGGGTAGCGTTCGGTATGCGTCCCCTGGTTGTCGACGAAGTACAAAGCGCCGTCCACTTTGGAAAGGTCGCCTTGGGCCGAGAAGTTTGCATAGCCTTCGCCATGCGCCACCGCGATGGGAATGCGCGCGCCCGCCATCCCTCGCAGGAAGATGGACGGCGACTCGGGCACTTCGACCAGCGAAAGCCTGGCCTCGTATTTTTCGGACAGGTTGCGCGTGAAGCGCGGCCAATGATCGGCGCCGGGAATCATGGGCGCCAGCGCCGCCATCATCTGGCAGCCATTGCAAATGCCCAGCGCGAAGGTATCGGGACGCGCAAAATAAGCCGCGAACTGATCGGACAGCCTGTCGTTGAAGCGTATGGTCCGGGCCCAGCCTTCGCCCGCGCCCAGGACGTCTCCGTAGCTGAAGCCGCCCACCGCGACCAAACCCTGCACGCCGTCCAGGCTGACCCGTCCGGACAGAAGGTCGGTCATGTGGACGTCCAGCGCTTCGAATCCGGACTTGTCGAACGCCCAGGCCATTTCCACCTGGCTGTTGCAGCCTTGCTCGCGCAGGATGGCGACCTTGGGGCGCTTGCCGGTGGCGATGAACGGAGCCGCGACGTCTTCTTGCGGATCGAATGCCACCGATGGCGACAGTCCGGGATCCGCAGCGTCTTTCCAGATGTCGAACTCGGCCTGCGCGCTGGCGGGATTGTCGCGCAGCGCCATGATGCGGCGGCTTACTTCGGCCCACTGCTGGCCGAGCTCTGCGCGCGACTTCTGGTAAATGCACTTTCCATCGCGGTAGATCTGGATCTCGTCCAGCGTATTCAGGCTGCCCATGACGTGGGAATGGGCCGACAGGCCGACGGCCCTCAAGGCCTGCATCACGCGGTCGCGCTGCGACAGCGGCACCTGGATGACCGCGCCGGCCTCTTCGGCAAACAAGGCCTTGAGCGTGATTTCGTCGCGCTGAACGGCGATCTGCTCGGGCCGTATCTTGTAGTCGCCCCAGTCGGCCGCGACGGGATCGATGGTCAGCATGTCCAGATTGACGGACACGCCGACACGCCCGGCAAACGCCATTTCGCATACGGTGGCCAGCAGCCCGCCGTCGGAGCGGTCGTGATAGGCCAGGATCAGCCCTTCATCGGCCAATTGGCGGAGAACGGCGAAGAATGCCTTCAAGGCGTCGGCGTCATCGATGTCGGGAACTGCCTGACCCACCTGGTTGAACACCTGTGCCAGCACCGATGCGCCCAGCCTTTGCTTGCCGAAGCCAAGGTCGATGAGGATCAGCGCGGTGTCGCCCGCATCGGTTCGCAACTGCGGGGTCAGCGTGGCACGCACGTCGGCAACCGGCGCGAAGGCCGTGACGATCAGAGAAACCGGCGCCACGACCTGGCGCGCCTCGCCTTCCTGGTCCCAGCTGGTGCGCATGGACAGCGAGTCCTTGCCGACGGGAATGGAAAGCTGGAGCTTCTGGCACCACTCGCTGACCGCGGCGACCGTGTCGTACAGGGCGGCATCCTGCCCGGCCACGCCGCAAGCCGCCATCCAGTTCGCGGAGAGCTTGATGTCCTTCAGCGAACGCACGTCGCCGGCAACCAGATTGGTCAGCGCTTCAGCGACCGCCATGCGTCCGGACGCCGGCGCGTCGATGACGGCAATGGGCGTGCGCTCGCCCATGGACATGGCTTCGCCGCGCACGCTTTCGAAATCGGCCAGCGTGACCGCGCAGTCGGCCACGGGAACCTGCCAGGGCCCCACCATCTGGTCGCGGCTGCACAGTCCGCCCACCGTACGGTCACCGATGGTGATCAGGAAATTCTTGCTGGCCACCGTGGGATGGCGCAATACACGCTCGATCGCTTCACCCAGGCCGATGCCGACCAGATCCAGGTCGCCATGCACCGCATCTTGCCGCTGGACATCGCGCGTCATGCGAGGGGGCTTGCCCAGGATCACGTCGATGGGGACATCGACCGGCCGCGGCTCGCCTTCCGGCTGGGGCTGCAAGGTGTCGGAGACGCCCGGCAGGCCTTCGCCGAAAGTCACGCGCAACTGGCGGTCTTCGGTGGCGACGCCCACGACGGCGTAGGGGCAGCGCTCCCGGCGGGCGATGGCGTCGAACCGGTTCAGGTCCTCGGGCAGTATCGCCAGTACATAGCGTTCCTGCGATTCGTTACTCCAGATCTCGGCGGCGGACAAACCCGACTCTTCGAGGTGAACCTGCTGCAGTTCGAACAGCGCGCCCCGCCCCGCATCGTTGACGAGTTCGGGGAAAGCATTGGACAGCCCGCCCGCGCCCACGTCGTGGATCGCGATGATGGGATTGCCGCTGCCTTGCTGCCAGCAGCGGTCGATGACCTCTTGCGCGCGTCGCTCGATTTCGGGATTGCCGCGCTGGACGGAATCGAAGTCGAGTTCGGCGGTGTTGGCGCCCACGCTCATGCTCGACGCCGCGCCGCCCCCCATGCCGATGCGCATGCCGGGCCCGCCCAGCTGGATCAGCAAGGCGCCGGGTGGAATCGGGTCTTTGTGCGTCAGGAGTTCATCGATGTAGCCCAGCCCGCCCGCGATCATGATGGGCTTGTGATAGCCCCAGCGCGTGCCGCCGGAGCTTTGTTCGTACGTACGGAAATAGCCCAGCAAGTTGGGGCGTCCGAACTCATTATTGAACGCCGCACCGCCGATCGGCCCTTCGATCATGATGTCCAGAGGGCTGGCGATGCGGTCCGGCGCGCCGTGCGCGTCGGTTTCCCAAGGCTCGACGGCATCGGCGAAGCGCAAATTGGATACGGTGAAACCGGTGAGGCCGGCCTTGGGCTTGGAACCCCGGCCCGTGGCGCCCTCGTCACGGATCTCGCCGCCGGCACCTGTGGCCGCCCCGGGGAAAGGCGCAATGGCCGTGGGGTGATTGTGCGTTTCCACCTTCATCAGCGTGTGGACCATGGCGGGGTAATGGCCGTAGCTGCCCGCCGCTTGGGGGTCGCCCGCGTGAAAGAGCGTCGCCGGACCGCCCGCCATGATGGCGGCATTGTCCGAATAGGCCACGACCGTGCCTTCGGGCTGCGCGGCATGCGTGGCGCGGATCATGCCGAACAAGGTGTTAGGTTGCTCCTGGCCGTCGATCACCCATTGGGCATTGAATATCTTGTGCCGGCAGTGCTCGCTATTGGCCTGGGCGAACATCATCAGTTCGACGTCGGTGGGATTGCGGCCCAGTTGCCTGAAGGCCGCTTCAAGGTATTCGACTTCGTCGTCGGACAGCGCCAGCCCCAGGCTGCGGTTCGCGTCTTCCAGCGCCTGGCTGCCCAGGCCGATTACGTCGACCGTCTGTATGGGCTTGCCGGGCAGCGCCGCGAACAGCGCCCGGCCGTCGAAGCCGGCGTCGACCACGGATTCGGTCATGCGGTCATGCAGGCAGGCGGCGATGGCGGCCAGTTGCTGTGCATCGATGGACTTGCTGCCCAGCAGGCCTCGCGCCGGCGTGATCGCGTAGCGTATGCCGCGCTCGATGCGCCGCACGGCAGACAGACCGCAATTATGGGCAATGTCGGTCGCCTTGCTGGCCCAGGGCGACACTGTGCCGAACCGCGGTACGACGCGCAGGACCAGTGCGTTCTTGCCTTCCTTGCCATCGTCTTCGAGCGTGCCGTAATCCAGCAGCTGCGCGAGCCGGTCCTGCTCTTGAGCATCGAGCTCGCCCTCGAGCCAGACGTAATGCTCGAATCGGCCCTGGATGTCGGAGACAGGCAGGCCAAGCTCGGCAAAGCGCTTGAGCAGGCGTTCGCGACGGAACGAAGACAGAACCGGGGAACCTTGAAAATACTGGACGGAATTCACGACGATGGCGGGCGAAAAGGAGGGAAACCTCTATTTTAGCCTACGGGGTCAGACCCCGCATGAGGTCGATCCATGCCATGTGGGGTCAGACCCCAAATGGGGTCTGACCCCCTGTCAAGCCGAGTTTTTGGGGTCAGACCCTGTCCAGGGTCTGACCCCTTGCGGCCGGAGTTCTTTTGGGGTCAGACCCCGTACGGGGTCTGGCCCCGCCCCCTAGTCCGGATAGATCACTTCCAGGATGTCGAGCTCGTCGACGCCCGCGGGCGTGCGCAGGGTGATGGTGTCGCCTTCTCGGGCCTTGAGCAATGCGCGGGCGACCGGCGATATCCAGCTGATCCGCCCTTGCAGCGGCTCGGCCTCGTCGACGCCCACGATGGTCACGCGGAACTCTTCGCCTTCTTTGTCGGAATACACCACGGTGGCGCCAAAGAAAACCTGATCCTTGTTGGGCTGCTGCGCAGGATCGACGACCTCGGCGATTTCGAGCCGCTTGGTAAGAAAACGCATGCGCCGATCGATTTCCCGCAGGCGCTTCTTGCCGTAAAGATAATCGCCGTTCTCAGAACGGTCGCCATTGGAGGCGGCCCAAGACACCACCTGCACGACGGCCGGCCGCTCTTCGTTCATGAGATGCGCGAGTTCGGCGCGCAGGCGCCGATACCCTTCCACCGTAATGTAGTTCTTGGTGCCTGAGGGCAGCTTTACCGCTTCGGGACCGAGATCCTCATCGTCGTCCTGGTCGGATTCTTTGACAAAAGCCTTGTTCATAACATCGTGACGTCAAGCCCAATGCCGCCAGACTGGAGTCAAGTCGGACGGCAGGGGCGGAATGGCCCCCAGGTCGAGCTTGCCTTCCTGGGGACTGTGAAAATCGGAGCCACAAGAGGCGAGAAAGCCATAATGGCGGGCAACCTGTGCGTACTCGGCATATTGAGCAGGGCTATGGCTGCCGGTGACCACCTCGATGCCTGTCCCGCCCAAGTCCTTGAACTGATCGAACAAGGCGCCGAATTGCGTAGGCGTGTAGTCGTAACGGCCCGGGTGGGCAATGACGGCAACACCGCCGGCGTCTGTGATCCAGAGCACGGCTTGTTCGAGCGTGGACCACTGCATGGGAACGTTGCCCGGGCAGCCGTCGCCCAGGTACTTATCGAAGACTTGCTGCATGTTCTTGCAATAGCCCTGCGCAACCATGAAGCGCGCGAAGTGCGTGCGGCTGATCAGCGCAGGATTGGCCGCATAGGCCAACGCGCCCTCGTAGCCTCCCGGGATACCCAGGGCTTCGAGACGACCGGCCATTTGCCGGGCGCGCGTTTCGCGGCCGATGCGGATATCCGCCAGGCCCTGCAAAATGGCCTGGTTGCGCTCGTCGAGGTTCAAGCCCAGTATATGGACGGTGTGGCCCGCCCAGGTCACCGAGATCTCGACGCCCGTCACGAAACGCATGCCCAGCCCCTCGGCGGCCGCGCGCGCTTCGGCCAGGCCGCCGAGTTCGTCGTGATCGGTCAGCGCCCACATCTGCACGCCGTTGGCATGCGCGCGCGCGGCAACCTGCGCGGGCGCGAGGACGCCGTCGGAAACGATGGAATGGCAATGCAGATCGACTTTCACTGGACCTCCGGGAAACAAGTCCAGTTTACGCTAATCCTGCTCGAGTAAAAACCGCCGGACCGGCGCGATCTCGGCTTCATCCCGAAATGTCGGGGCATGGCCCACTCGCGGCACGATATGCTGCACAGCCTGGGGATGGCGCCGCAACATTTCCTGCAGAGTCTCCGGCGTGAGCAGGTCCGACTGCTCGCCGCGCACGATCAGCAACGGCCCCGGCAGGCTTTCATAGGCGGACCACAACAAGGCTTCCGAAGCCTTGAGTTCGGCCTCGGACTGCGTGGCGAAGGGCTCGGCGATACGCAAATCGTAATGCTTGATCCAGCGCCCGTCCTTCTCTTGCATCACGCTGCGCGTCATGTCCTCCCATGCCGCCTGGCCGTGCTCGCCGAAGCCGTAGGAAACACTGCGCACGTAGTCGACGGCTTCCTGGAAGGACGCGAACTCGCCCGGCCGGCCCACATATTCGCCGATGCGGGCAAGGCCCTGGTAATTCAAGGTCGGGCCGATATCGTTCAGCACGACCTTGCCCAGCTTCAGGCTCATCTCTGGCGGCAGCCCCGCGCCGTCCCGGTTGGGACGCATGGCGGCGGAAAAGGCCAGCGTTCCCGCCAAGCCCATGCCGATCAAGCCCCCCATGGAAGTCCCCACCCAGTCCAGCCGGGCCGGGCGCAAGCGGGCGATCAAGGTCAGCATGTCGGCCACGTACTGCGGGATGACGTAATGCGCGCTGTCGATCAGCCAGTCGGACATGCCTCGCCCCACCACATCGGGGCAGACCACCCTGTAATGCGCAGCCAGTTCGCGGGCCAGCTGGTCGAAATCCCGGCCGGTGCGCGTCAGGCCGTGCACGCACAGCAAGACCTTGTCGTTATCGGGATCGCCCCATTCACGGTAAGCCATCCGGTGCGTGCCGGCGGGGCTCGCGCAGGTCACGTAGCCCAGCCTGGGTTCCCGGCCGGGCTCTGCATTGTTGTCTGTCATCAGGCACTCGCTCGCGATTTGCAACAAGAAAACCAATGGATTGTACCGCCGGCGCGCGGCGGCACATCAGGCATGCAAGGCCTGGCCCAGCGCGCGCAGCGCCGCCTCTTGAACGGCTTCGCCAAGCGTCGGATGCGCATGAATGGTGCCGGCGACGTCTTCCAGGCAGGCTCCCATTTCCAACGACTGCGAGAAGGCGGTGCTGAGCTCGGAAACGCCGCGCCCTACAGCCTGCCATCCCAGGATCAGGTGATTGTCCTTGCGCGCGACCACGCGCACGAAGCCGTCGGTAGACTCCAGCGTCATGGCCCGGCCATTCGCCGTGAACGGAAAAGTCGCCTGCAGGATATCGTCGCCCCGGCGCGCGGCCGCCTCGGGCGTTAGCCCGGCCACGACGATTTCGGGATCCGTGAAACAGACGGCGGGAATCGCCATCGGCACGAAGCGGCGCGGTGCGCCGGAAATCAGCTCGGCCACCATATGGCCCTGAGCCATCGCCCGATGCGCCAGCATGGGCTCGCCGGTCAGGTCGCCAATCGCCCACACATTGCGCATCGACGTCCGACAGCGGTCATCCACGCGGACGGCACGGCCCTCCATATCGAGCATCAGCGATTCCAGGCCGTAGCCATCGGTGCGCGGACGCCGACCCACCGCCACCAGTACCTGCTCGGCCGGCAGTTCGATTTCCTTGCCGCCCGAATCTTCCAGCCGCAGCGCCCCGCCCCCGTCCTTCATGCCCAGGACGCGATGCTTGACATGGACGGACACACCCAGGCTGTCCAGCCGAGCCTGTACGGGCTTGGACAAGGCGGCATCATAGGCGGGCAGAATGCGTTCCTGGGCCTCGACGATACTGACCTTGACGCCCAGCTTGCTGTAGGCCATGCCGAGCTCCAGGCCGATGTAGCCTGCGCCCACCACCGCCAGGCTGGCCGGCAGCGACGCCGGCGCCAGCGCCTGGGTGGATGAAAGGACGGTTTCGCCAAACGGCAGCCCGGGCAGCTCGATTTCCTGCGAGCCGGTCGCAAGCAGCAGGTGTTCGCACCCGATGCGCAAGGGCTTGCCATCCTTGCCTGCCGCGTCCACTTCGACTGTCTTGCCATCGATGATGCGCGCCCAACCCCGCAGCACCTGGACTCCGTTCTTCTTGAGCAGCGCCTCGACACCGCTGGTCAGCCTCTTGACGATGCCGTCCTTCCAGGCCACCGTCCGGGCGATGTCGATGGATGGCTTGTCGACGCTGATCCCCAGGCCGGAATCGCCCGCATAGGATCGCAACTTGTCGAATTCTTCCGCGGCATGTATCAGCGCCTTCGAAGGAATGCAGCCGACATTCAGGCAGGTGCCGCCCAGTTGACCGCCCTCGACCAGGATGGTCGGTATGCCCAGCTGCCCCGCGCGGATGGCGGCCACGTACCCGCCCGGGCCCCCGCCTATGATCAATAAAGTGGTCGATTGCATATTTCCTACTCCACGAACAGCAATGCCGGACATTCCAGATAAGCGCGCAGTTTCTGGATGAACTCCGCGGCGTGCATGCCGTCCACCACCCTATGGTCGAACGAGGAAGACAGGTTCATGGTCTTGCGTATCGCGATGGCACCCTGGATCACCACCGGCTTTTCAATGATACGGTTGACGCCCACGATGGCGACTTCCGGGTAATTGATGACCGGCGTGGAGACGATGCCGCCCAAAGGCCCCAGGCTGGTCAGCGTGATCGTGGATCCGGTCAGTTCCTCGCGCGTGGCCGAGCCATCGCGCGCGGCCTGCGCCAGGCGGGCCACTTCGCGCCCCAAGGCCCAGAGGTCCAGCGCTTCGGCGTGGCGCAGCACGGGAACCATCAGTCCGGCCTCGGTCTGCGCGGCAACACCCAGGTGGACAGGCCCATAACGCGTCACGATGCCCGCTTCATCGTCGTAGCGCGCGTTGATCTGAGGAAACTCGCGCAGAGCGAGCACCATGGCGCGCGCCAGGAAAGGCAGGACCGTCAGCTTGCCGCGCGTCTCGCCCCATTGCGCGTTCATGCGTGCGCGCAGCGTTTCGAGCTCGGTCACATCCATCTCTTCGACATACGTGAAATGCGGGATGTGCCGCTTGGACTCCTGCATTTTCTCGGCAATGCGGCGACGCAGCCCGATAACGGGCACTTCTTTTTCGTCATCGCGCCGCTCGTAGGCGGCGGCGCGCGGCGCGGTTGCCGACGGCGAGGGTTCGCGAGACAGGCAGGCATCCAGGTCGGCATGGCTGATACGGCCCGCCGGCCCGGATCCACGCACGGCTTGCAGGTCTATGCCCAGTTCCCAAGCACGCCGGCGCACTGCCGGCGATGCCAGCGGACGGCCGCCTTCGGGACGCGCCGCCACCGCCGCGCCGGCTCCGTGTGCGGACGGTACGATGGACAGACGGGCCGTCGGGGGCGAATCGACCCTTTGTTCCGCCGCATTCGTTCCGGCGGAAACAGGGGCGTCCTGCCGCTTGGTTTCTTGCTGTTTGGTTTCTTGCTGCCTGGCGTCCCGCTGATGGGCGGCTTCCGGCGTAGAGGCGGATGGAGCGGCATCCGCATTCCTATGCTTTTCCGCAAGTGGCGATTCGGCAGCGTTTCCGCCCTCGACCTCCAGCCGGATCAGCTCGGATCCCACCGCCATGACCTCGCCGACTTTTCCGCCCAGCGCCAGCACCTTTCCGTTTACGGGGGAAGGCACCTGGACCGTGGCCTTGTCGGTCATCACGTCGGCCAGGATCTGGTCTTCGCTGACGGCATCGCCGGCTTTGACGTGCCATTCAACCAGCTCGACTTCGGCAATGCCCTCGCCGATATCGGGCATTTTTATGATGTGCAGGCCCATGCTCAGCCCTCCTTGCGCAAGGGAAGATCCACGCCCTGGAAGACGGGCGAAGAGGTCTCGTCCATGACTTTCCGGAAGGCCCGCGCAACCCGGCTGGGGCTTGGAAAATACGCCCATTCATGCGCATGCGGATAAGGCGTGTCCCACCCCGCGATACGTTCGATGGGTGCCTCCAGATGATAGAAGCAGTGTTCCTGGACCAGGGCCGTGAGTTCGCCGCCGAAACCGCCGGTTTGCGTTGCTTCGTGCAGGATGACGCAGCGCCCGGTTTTCTTGACCGAAGCCAGGATGGTGTCGATGTCCAGCGGCCAAAGGCTGCGCAGATCGATGATTTCGGCATCGACGCCCGACTCCCTGGCGGCGACCTCGGACACGAACACCATGGTGCCGTAGGTGAGCACGGTAAGGTCGGATCCCGGCCGGAATATCGAAGCCGATTCGAGCGGAACGGTGTAATAACCCGACGGCACCTTGCCCAGCGGATGCTTGGACCACGGCACCACCGGCTGGTCATGATGGCCGTCGAAGGGGCCGTTGTACAGGCGCTTGGGCTCCAGGAAAATGACCGGATCGTCGTTTTCTATGGAGGCGATGAGCAGCCCTTTGGCATCATAGGGATTGGACGGCATGACCGTACGCAGGCCGCTGACGTGGGTGAACATGGCCTCCGGGCTCTGGCTGTGGGTTTGACCGCCGTAGATGCCGCCGCCGCAGGGCATGCGTATGGTCATCGGCGCTATAAATTCGCCCGCAGTGCGATAGCGCAGCCGGGCCGCCTCGGAAACGATCTGGTCGGTGGCTGGATAGAAATAGTCGGCGAACTGGATCTCGACGACCGGCCGCAGGCCGTAGGCGCACATGCCCACCGCCGCGCCCACGATGCCGCCTTCGGAAATCGGCGCATCGAACACACGGTGCTTGCCGTGCTTGGCCTGCAAGCCTTCGGTGCAGCGAAACACCCCACCGAAGTAGCCGACGTCCTGGCCGAATATCACCACGTTGTCGTCGCGTCCGAGCATGACATCCATGGCCGAACGCAGGGCCTGGATCATGGTCATGGGCGTCATGGCGCCCTGTTCTGTGCGATGAGCCATGTTCATACCCCCAGTTGCTGGCGCTGGCGGCGCAGATGCCAGGGCATGTCTTTGTAGACATCCTCGAACATCGTCGCCACGCTGCTGGTCTGGCCTGTGGCCAGCGTGCCGTAGCTTTCGGCTTCCTTCTGGGCCGCGATCACTTCCGCCTCGAGCTTCTTCTGGGTGGCGTGCTGCTCTTCGTCGGACCAGGCACCGATGTTGATCAGATGGCGCTTGAGCCTGTCGATGGGATCGCCTAGGGGGAATCGCGCCCAGTCGTCCGACGGCCGGTACTTGGAGGGGTCGTCGGACGTGGAGTGCGGGCCGGCGCGATAGGACACCCATTCGATGAGCGTGGGACCCAGGTTGTTGCGGGCACGTTCGGCCGCCCATTTGGATACCGCGTACACAGCCAGGAAATCATTGCCGTCGACACGCAGGGACACAATGCCGCTGCCCACGCCGCGCGCGGCGAAGGTCGTGCTTTCACCTCCCGCGATGCCCTGGAAGCTGGAAATGGCCCATTGGTTGTTGATGACGTTGAGAATGACCGGCGCCTGATAGACGTGCGCAAAGGTGAGCGCTGTTTGAAAGTCGGCAGCGGCGGTCGCGCCATCGCCTATCCAGGCCGACGCGATCTTCGTGTCGCCCTTGATGGCCGACGCCATGGCCCAGCCCACCGCCTGCACGAACTGCGTGGCCAGGTTGCCGGATATGGAAAAGAACCCGTGCTCGCGCATGGAATACATCACCGGCAACTGACGGCCCTTCAGGCGGTCGTGGTCGTTAGAGAATAGCTGGCACATCATCTCGACCAGGGATACGTCTTGCGCGATCAACAGGTTCTGCTGACGATAAGAAGGAAAACACATGTCGCCCTTCTCGAGCGCCAGGATCTGGCCCGTGCCAATGGCTTCCTCGCCCAGGCTGAGCATGTAGAAAGAGATCTTTTTCTGGCGCTGGGCGATCTGCATGCGCGCATCGTAGATGCGCGTCTTGATCATGGCGCGCAGGCCGCGCCGCAACAGATCGGGATCGATGATGGGATCGGCCCAGGGTCCCACCGCATTGCCCTCGTCATCGAGCACCCGGACGAGCGAAAAAGCCATGTCCTTGATGTCGTAGCAGGAAGTATCCAGCGGCGGCTTGCGAAGTTCGCCCGCCGGCGCCAGGCGCAGGTAGGAAAAGTCGGTTGCGTGGCCTGGGCGCCCGGATGGCTCGGGCACGTGCAGCCGTAGTGCAGGTGTTTGTCTCATGGTTGGCTCTTGAAAATATCTTATGGAATTTTCGGTACCGGCTTGTTTTGTGTTCTTCCGCCTTGTGGGCGCAAACTATCATCGCCGATTCCACGCGCCGACGCAAGCAAGTCCCTTGCCCGAACGCATCAATAGGCCTGCCAGTACCGGCGGGCCATTTGCCGTAACCCGTGCACCTCCAGGCCGCCCGAGCGGGATGCCACCCTGACCGCCCCGTGGCGGTCGCTGCGCCAGAACCGCGCCCCGCTTTGCTCCCAGCGCGCCTCGACGGCGGGATGCGGATGGCCATAGCGATTCCAGGGCCCCATCTGGGCGATCGCATGCGCCGCGCCCACATGCTCGACGAAGGAGGCGGATGACGACGTCCTGGAACCGTGGTGCGCCGCCAGCACCACATCGATCGGCCCCAGTTCCCGTGCCACCAGCTCGGACTCCGGCCCCGCGCCGATATCCGCCGGCAGCAAGGCCGAGTGATAGCGGCCGCGCATGCGCAATACGCAAGACTGGTCATTGCGCTCTTTACTGCCGGTTTCGGCGGGCGCGCCCTCCCAGGATGCAAGCGGCCACAGGAACTCGAAGGAAACGCCGTCCATCTGCCAAGCCAGCCCATACCGGCACGGCGATACCGCCAAAGGCAGCGGCGGCATGTCGCCGGGCCGGCCCAGCAGGCGCGATTCCCGGTGCAGATAGGCCTGAAGATCGAATGAGCTGAAAGACTGCTCCACCGGCACACCTTCCAGTACGCTGCGCACGCCGCCCGCATGGTCGATGTCCGCATGCGAGACAACCAGCACATCCAAGCGACCAATGCCGTGAGCGCGCAGAAAAGGCCGGACGATGCGCTCGCCGGCATCCGACACCGCGCTGCTGCGCAAGCCCGCATCGAACAGCAAGGCATGGCGAGCAGTCTGGATGACGATGGCTCCACCCTGCCCCACATCCAGCGCATGCAAGGTCCAGCCGCCTTCCGGCGGCTTGGGCGATCGCCACGCCAGCGCCGGAACAATCAACAGCCAGGCCATGCGCCGCCCGGGCAAGCCATAAGGCATGGCCGCCAGGACAATGCCAGCCAGCGCCAGGAGCGTAAGCGCCAAGGGTGCCGCGGCCACCGTGAAGCTGGCCGCCCGCCACCCTGCCAGCCATACCGTGGGCGCCATCATCGCATCCAGAGTAGCGTGGCCGACCCATGCCAGGACTTGCGCGACCGGGCTCAGGACCGGAACCAAGGCCGTCGCGGCCAGCAACAAGGAAAGCGGCGTCACCACCAAGCTGATCAACGGAATGGCGTATGCATTGGCCAGCGGCGAAGCGAGCGAGACCTCGTGGAAGATCAGCGCCAGCACCGGCATGAGCGCCACCGTGATGGCAAGCTGCAAATGCGCTGCCTGCATCAAAAATCGCTTCAGGCTTTTGACACGGGTCGGCTGCTCCCCGCCTACCCGCTGACCCCACCACCCCGAGCTCGCCAGCAGCACGCCGACCGCCCCGAATGACAACCAGAAGCCGCTGGCCAGCAAAGACCATGGGTCAAGCAGCACCACCACGAACGCAACCACGATCAACAGACGCGAAGCGCTGAGAGGCATGCGCAGGACGTAAGCCATCGCCAGCACGGCAAGCATGAAGAAGGTGCGCCGCGCCGGAACGCCCCAGCCCGCCAGCAAACAGTACAGCCACGCAATGAGCAGCGCGCCGAGCGCGGCCGCAACCTGCGCGGGCATGCGCTCCGCCAGATAGCGGCCGCGCCAGCGCATGCGTCGCCATATCCAGAAAACCAGCATCCCGCCCATCGCCGCGATCATCGTGATGTGCGAGCCGCTGATGGAAACCAAGTGCGTTATGCCCGTGCGGTTGAAGACCTGCCAGTCGCCTGGCTCCACGCTGGCCTGGTCACCGATCGATAACGCAAGCAACACAGCGCCATAGCGCTTGCCCTCCAGATACGGCTGCATGGCGGCCCGCACATGATGGCGTGCCCGATTGGCGATGATCTCCAGGCTGGCCCAGGCCTGCGTGTCGAGATGGCGCGGCTGCCCCCTGACCGAACCCGTGGCCCGTATGCCTTGAGCGAACAGATAGGATTCGTAGTCGAAGGCATGCGGATTGCGACGCCCCACGGGTGTCTTGAGCGTCAGCGCCATGCGCCACACCTGGCCGGGCACCAGGTCGGGGAACTCAGCGGGCGCCCGATCGGCCCGACCATACGGCCCCGCCCAGCCCGGTGCCTGCCAGGACACCAGGATGCGGCTGGGCACGCCCTCCGGCATGGAAGAAATCACGTCCGCCTCGAACTGGCGGCCATCCGGCGACAGTCGCGGCAGGCCCGCGATGCGCAGTTCGACGCGCGTAACCTTGTTTTCATTGTCGGGAGCGAGTGCGTCGCTCAAGCGGTGCTCGACACGCGCGACCGTTATTGCGAAGCCCAGGAGGCCGGCCCAGAGCGGAAACAGTATGCACGTTGGCAATGGGGCGGGAAGAAACAGCCACGCGAATATCGAAACCAGCACGGCGCCAATGAGCACCATCGCCCATAGCCCCGTTGCCGGCATGGCCGGCAATACATGGACTGCCCCGCTGGCAGCCACGAACGCGAGCAAGGATATGCGACCCGTCATCCCGATACGCCTTAAATCTGGAAGCGTAGTCGGCGGGACGGTTTACTGGGGGCTACGTGAGTTCAAAACGCCACTGTGGGAAGTACGGGCCTACGATAAGCGATCAAAGACTTGGTCGCACACCGCATTCATGCGTACACTTCCGTCATGCTACGCATCGAAAATCTCAGCAAGCGCTACGGCGACCATGTGCTATTCCAGGGCCTGACCCACACCTTTTCGCCAGGGTGCGTGGCGCTATGCGAGGAAGCCAGCACCGGCAAATCCACCTTGCTGGCCATCATCGGGGGCCTCCTCCCGCCGGATACCGGAGACGTCTGGATCGATGGCCGCTCGTTAACCGACACGCCGCAGCAGGCCAAGTCCCGCATCGCCTACGTGCCTGACGACTGTCTGGCTTTTCCCATGCAGACGGGGCGTGGAATGCTTCAGCACGTCGCCTCGGAAAGGAACACGACGCTCGACGATGCCGTGCTCGACCTGGCGCAAAAGCTGGGACTGGAGCCGCATCTGGACAAACGCTTCGAGCAGATGTCGACAGGTACGCGCCGCAAGGTCTACCTGGCGGCCGCCGCCTTGGGCGACCCGGCCGTCATAGTGGCGGACGGGCCCAGCAACGGCCTGGATACCGGAGCTCGCTCCGTGCTGGCCGAGCAGTTCAAAATCTGGTCGCAGGACCGCGTCGTGCTGTTCGCCAGCCATGATTCTGAACTGGCGCGGAACTGCGGAGCGAAACAAGTCGATGTTGCTTCGCTGCGTTAGCACGGCGGCAACTGTAAGGCGAGAACGTCATGGGGACCATCAAACTGCGCAAGTGGGATACCGTCGAACACCTCAAGACCGAGGAAGATATGGTGATGTACCTGCAAGCCTGCATGGATGAGGCTGGGGACGATGCCGCCTTAATCGCGGCGGCTCTCGGCGACATTGCCCGAGCCAAAGGCGTGACGCAACTTGCAAAGGATACGGGGCTGGGGCGCGAAAGCCTTTACAAGGCTCTTTCCGGCGAAAGCAACCCGAGCTTCGGCACCATCCTGAAGGTCATGCACGCGCTCGGTATCAAGCTGCACCCTGAAGCCGCTACTCACACTTGACCGCAACAAAAAAAGCGACTGGAGCAGCGGCTTTCGCAACCCAAAGCGGAAGTTCACCGATTAACCGAATTGCTTTAACCATATTTCAGCACCGAGCCTCTCCAATAGCAAAGGCCAACAGTACTGCGGTGTAGGCGAGAGCACTGAGTAAACATGGTGCGTCGAAGCTTCAATTGGTCTGATCGTCGGCAGCATAGATGATTTGTCGGTAGCCCTGCAAGTCAAAATACCGGTCCAGTGAATCCGGCGATGACTGGGCCGCTGCCAAAGCCACATACGTGTCAGGCCGGAGCAAATACATGGCATCACGTTCTATGCATGCTCTTTGATAGTCAAGTTTCCATTCGATGACCTGGAGCTTGACATGATGCCTTTCGCACCATTCGCGGAGCGCCGGGTCGGCTTCGCCATAGACGTGAACCTGCCAACCGATCGTGTCAAACGCTTTGTAGTTGTCGAAACCTTGCGAACCAGTCCACGGAAGCCGGTCGCCACCATGCACATGCCCAACCTTGCCCAAACTGAGCTTACTGTCCCGATAATGCAGGGTTGTCTGCGAAACCGTCTTGAACAGAAACTCACGCACGTTGCCGATCTTGTACGCCACGCTTGCAATTGCCGGAACAATATGGGTTTTGATGAAGTCGGCTAGGCTCCCGTCACTAGTCGCTAACGTAAACAAACGGTCGGTGGTGTTCACCAGCTTTCGAGCGAATGCCTGCCGCTCAACGGCATAGCTTTCAAGCAGACTGGCTGGAGCAGCACCCTTGATGACATCGGCAAGTTTCCATGCAAGGTTGTTCGCATCAAGAAGGCCCGTATTCATTCCTTGTCCACCGGCCGGACTGTGGATATGCGCGGCATCCCCCAACAAGAAGACACGACCGCGCTGGAATTCGTCAGCGATCCGGTGGTGGACGCGATAGGTGGAGAACCAATTGACTGTGTGAACGTGCAGCCCCAGGCGCTTGATCGCGTCCTGCTGCACATCCGCGAACGTCAACGTCTCCGCCTTATCGGCGCGCTCGTCCCGCACAGTGCCGATAAGGCGTCTCTGTCCGTTCGCACCGTACGACAATACGAGCGCAAAATCACCGCTGTCGAATGCAATATGCGCTTCGTCCACCGGCTCCAGGCCGCTTGCATGCACGTCGGCGACATAGAACGCGTGTTTGTAAGTTCCTCCTTCGAATCCGGTTCCCAACTGTTGGCGGACGGTAGAACGCGCGCCGTCGCAGCCAGCAAGGAATTGAACTGGCGCCGTGGACTCGGTTCCATCCGCCAGCCGGAGAAGCGCAGTGACGCTTTCTCCCTCATCCTGGAAAGAAAGCAGCTCGGTTTCCCGCTCAACCGTGACACCCATCGTCGCCAGTTTTTCGATTAATAGTCGTTCGTGCTGATCTTGGGGATAGACCGTCACGAATGGATATGGTGTCATATTGGCACCGGCATCTTTGAAAACGATCTTGGCTCGATGTTTGCCACGCGCCCACATGTTAATGGAGGGGTTTTCATGCCCCGCCGAAACGACCGCCTCTGCCAGATCCAACTGGCGATAAAGCTCCAGCGTACGTGCCTGCACGATCATGGCCCTGGAGGTTTCGCCCGTCCCGCACTTTTGTCAATGATCCGGACGCTGATACCCTGCTTCGTCAGCCACAATGCCAAGGCAAGGCCTGTAGGGCCTGCGCCCGCGATTAGTACGTTGTTCATACGCTGCTCCCATTTTTAAAATTAGCCGAAGTCTCTGATAGTATTTCAGTTGAAAAACCCCGCTATACCTTCAATGTCAAAACAATCCCTGCGCATGATGTATGAGGCCGCTGTGGCTGAACTGTCGAATGCGGCAGTGTCGAAGCTTGATGCAGGCGTGTCCGAAGAGGACGTTGCCCGGTGGGCGGTGGCTGAAAGGAACATTCTCAAGCAGGCCTATCGCGATCTCACGCCTGAATCGGTTCTTGGCCGCATCGTTGCCAGGACTTTAGAGCGCTACGGCAACGAAATGGGGCCCAGCGTCGACGACCTCCGGTCCGCCGGTAAGTCTTGGCGGCAAATCATCCATTCTGCGACACGTGCGGGAGATCACGACGACGATTTTTTCCGAGATGGCTAGGGCCTGTTAATGCTAAAAGGCCCTAGCCCTTGTCACCCTCGCACTCGGCCATTTTGCTCGTCTATTCTGGCACCTGGCCGGAAAAATATTGGGTCACCCATCGCTCGCACACCGCCCACAGTTGAGGGGCGCCCTTTTTGATGGCGGGTCCATATCGACGAAGAACCTGTTCAAGTGAAACGCCGCTTTCCTTCCAGGTTCCTCCGTCAGTGAATATATTTACGAGGAGCGGCTGAAAACGATCAAGCGCTTTCGCGAACTTCGCGTCTTCCGTCTCTGCAAGTTCAAATTCTTTCCACAGGCGACGAAACTCATCGCACTGGGGCTGTGGCAACAGGCCAAACAAGCGCTCTGCCGCACTGGATTCTTGCTCAGCCTGCAATTTACTGGAATACCCACCGTGGATCGGGTGATCGCCGACATCAATTTCGACAATGTCATGAAGCAATAGCATCTGCATGACTCGATTCGTATTCACGGCCCCGCAGGCATACTCGTTCAATACCAAGGCATACATCGCCAAATGCCAGGAATGCTCGGCGGAGTTTTCCTTCCGGCTTTTATCGAGCAGCGGTGATTGTCGTACGACGGTTTTCAGCCGGTCGATTTCTCTGAGAAAGGCCAGCTGCTTTTCCAACGCGGTCGATTGCGTGGCCTGCACGCCTGAAAGTGGTCTCATACCCTTGAACGTCAGACAATTCGGGAAACGGCAACGATTTTTTGTGCCAACAGGGTACATCTTTATGCTGCTGCGGCCCAATGGGAGCAAATGATAGAATGCCTGCCTGGCCTCCAGGCCCGGCAGCATAGCTGGTCTTCCACCTATAGAAAAACATCAGGATGCAAATGACATCAAGTGATTCTGCGCCGGTTTCTACAGCGCCTGTATATCAGAGATCTGTTCGGCCCGTCTTCGGACTTGCGGCCGTCATCTTTTTTTTCATCATCAGCGGTGCGATCTCTTACTTGAACATTACGGCATTGCGTGATGATTCCCGAAGAATCCAGGCCACGCATTCGGTGATCCTCGCTTTGGAGAAGGTGTTCTCGACGCTGCTGGATGCTGAAACCGGGCAACGTGGATTTCTGTTGACGGGCAGGCAGCAGTATCTGGTGCCCTATAGATCGGCGCTGGCGGAGATCGGGACGCGACTCGACGAGGTGGAATCGCTCATTGGGAATGCCGAGAGTCAGCAGGTCAATATCACATTGCTTCGCCGGCATGCCGAAGCCAAACTTGACGCGTTGAAAGAGAACCTCGACAAGCATCGTCCGGGCGATCCAACATGGACACTCGATGTTGCCGTCAGCGATCATGGTAAAGCCCAGATGGATGCAGTCCGCACACAGCTGAATTTGCTCGGACAAGAGCAAACCCGGCTGCGCCAGTCCTGGGTCAACGAGATGGCCGACGCCTACCGGATGGCGTGGATCAGCACCGTGCTTACCTGCTTGATCGGCGTGTTGCTGACGTTCCTCGTCGGCGCGTTGATCCGCCGTGAGGCCGCGGCGCGCGAACGACAGCAATGGTTGCAATCCGGCCAGGCTCATCTGGCGTCCGTCATGCTGGGAGATCAGGCAAGCCACGAACTAGGCCAGAACATATTGGGCTATCTGGTGAAATTATTGGGTGCCCAGGGCGGCGCCTTGTTCACGGAGGATGACGGACAATTCCGTCGCATCGCAACCGACGGCATCCCGGCCGAGGCCAAGGTGGTGGACCGTTTCTCCTTGAAAGAAGGATTATTGGGCCGGGTCGCAGCGGACCGCGAACCGACGATCCTGAGCGATATTCCCGACGGCTATCTCACCATTGGCTCGGCTCTCGGGCAAGACAGGCCTCGCCATCTGGTCATTTCTCCCGCAATCTCGGACGGCACCGTCCACGGCGTGGTGGAACTGGGATTTTTTCATCCAGTAGGCGAGCAAGTGCTGACCTTCCTGGCAGAGACATCGGCCTCGATAGGGATCGCCCTGCGTTCGGCCCGCCTTCGCGCTGCGCTGCAGAATCTGCTTGAGGAAACTCAACGACAGTCAGAAGAACTCCAGGCGCAAAGCGAAGAACTGCGGGTGTCCAACGAAGAACTCGAGGAACGCGGGCGGGCGCTGCAGGAATCGCAGAGCCGTCTGGAGCAACAACAGGTCGAACTGGAACAGACCAACTCGCAGTTGGAGCAGCAGGCGCAGCAACTGGAAGTCCAGCAAGACATACTCGAGCGCTCCAATGCCGCCGTCGCACTGAAGGCGCGAGAGCTCGAACAGGCAAGCCGCTACAAGTCCGACTTCCTTGCCAATATGTCGCACGAGCTCAGAACGCCGCTCAATTCGCTGCTGATCCTGTCCAAGTTGCTGGCCGACAATCCGAATGGCAACCTCACTGAAGAACAGGTCAAGTACGCGCACACCATCCGATCATCGGGCGACGATTTGCTCACGTTGATAAACGATATCCTGGATTTATCCAAGATCGAGGCCGGACACGTCCAAATGCAGCCTGGAACAGTGTCGCTCGAAGCGTTGAGCGCGGGTATGCAGCAGATTTTCCAGCCTGTCGCGGATGAACGCGGGTTGCGCTTCAGCATCCAGGGAATGGCCCACTGCCCTCCAACGATCGACACCGATCGCCAACGTCTCGAACAGATCCTCAAGAACCTGCTGTCCAATGCGTTCAAGTTCACTGAAGCCGGCAGCGTCGAACTGTCCATGACTTGCGACGGTAAGGATCGCATTGCCTTTGCAGTCACGGATTCAGGCATCGGCATCGCAGAAGATAAGCTGCGTGAAATCTTCGATGCCTTCCAGCAGGCGGACAGCACCATCGACCGCAAGTACGGAGGCACGGGACTTGGGCTGTCGATCTCGCGCGAACTGGCACGCCTGCTTGGCGGAAACATCACAGTCAGCAGCAAGCCCGGCGAAGGCAGCCGCTTCACCTTGTCCATCCCGCTGTCGTACGATCCCGCGTTGGTGGCTCCACGCCAGAAAACCCCGCCACAGAGCATGGAGGTGCCGTTCAAGCCTGAACGCCCTGTGACGTCAAAACCGCAGACGCAGCAGGTCCGCAAGATCGAGGACGACCGCGACAAACTAGACCAGACCGCTCGGGTGCTGCTTGTCATCGAGGATGATAACGCCTTTGCGGGCATCGTCCGGGACCTGGCTCATGAAATGGATTTCCAATGCCTCGTTGCAGCATCGGCCCACGAAGCCCTGGAATTGGCGGCCGAACATCAGCCTCATGCGATCGTGCTTGATGTCGGCCTGCCGGACCAATCAGGCCTCGCCGTGCTGGATCAATTAAAAGGAAACATCAAAACGCGGCATATCCCCGTACATGTCGTGTCCGCGCATGATCATGCCCATACCGCGCTGTCGCTGGGCGCAATCGGGTATCTCATTAAGCCGGTCAAGCGCGAAGACCTCGCCCGGGTCCTCGAGACACTTGCCGCGAAGCTGGCTGGTTCCGTGCGGCGGGTGCTCATCGTCGAAGACGATCCGGTTCAACGTGATGCCGTCGCCACACTGCTTGCATCGGGAGACGTCGAAACTGTGGGGGTCGGCACCGCCGCCGAGTGCCTGGAGCGGCTGCGCAACGAGACATTCGATTGCATGGTGCTCGACCTGACCTTGCCGGACACATCCGGCTTCAAGCTGCTGGAGACCTTGAGCGAGGACGACAGGCTGTCCTTCCCGCCAGTCATCGTTTACACCGGACACGACTTGTCGGCTAACGACGAACAGCGCCTGCGCCGCTATTCGGACTCGATCATCATCAAGGGGGCTCGCTCGCCGGAACGCTTGCTGGACGAGGTCTCGCTGTTCCTGCACCAGGTGGTGACCGATCTGCCCGCCGAGCATCAGAGAATGATTCAGACAGCGCGCAACCGCGATGCCCTTCTCGAAGGAAGGCGCATTCTGGTGGTCGAAGACGACGTCCGCAACATCTATGCGCTCACCAACATCCTCGAGCCGCGTGGCGCAAGCATAGAGGTGGCGAGGAATGGCCGGGAGGCGATCGACGCCCTCGATAAATCCGCGGGCGAGACCGGAAAGGCAATCGACCTGGTGCTCATGGATGTGATGATGCCCGTCATGGACGGTCTGACGGCAACGCGCGAGATACGCAAGGACGAACGCTGGAAGAAGCTTCCGATCATCACCTTGACCGCCAAAGCCATGTCCGACGATCAACAGCGCTGTATCGATGCGGGCGCGAACGACTACATGGCCAAGCCGCTGGACGTGGACAAGCTGTTGTCGCTCGTGCGGGTCTGGATGCCGAGATAAGCCTATGTCGGACGCCATCGAGGATATCGAGATCCGGCTGCTGCTCGAAGCGCTCCATCAACGCTATCACTACGATTTTCGTAGCTATGCGCGCGCATCGATCAAGCGGCGCTTGCGGCAGGCCCGCGAGCAGATGGGCTTCGTGAATTTTTCCTCCATGCAGGAAAGACTGTTGCACGACCCAAGCTTGTTGCCGCGCCTGCTTCCATACCTGACCGTTCAGGTCAGCGAGATGTTCCGCGACCCTTCTTATTTCCGTGCGATCCGGGAAAAAGTGGTGCCGCTTCTGCGGACTTACCCGTCTCTTAAGCTGTGGATTGCCGGATGCAGTGCCGGAGAAGAGCTTTACTCTTTCGTCATACTGTTCCGGGAAGAAGGCCTAGAGGACCGCACATTGTTCTATGCCACCGATATCAATTCGGACGCGCTGGATCGGGCGGCAAGCGGAATTTATTCCTTGGACCGGATCAAGTCGTTTACGGAAAACCACCGGATGTCCGGCGGCAAATCGTCGCTGTCCGACTATTACAGCACGGCCTACGGCAACGCCATATTCGACAAAAGCCTGCGCAAACGGGTTGTATTTTCGGATCACAGCCTGGTCACCGACGCCGTATTCGGCGAAATGAACCTGATTTCCTGCCGCAATGTGCTCATTTATTTTGATCGTGAGCTGCAGGACCGCGCCATCGGGCTGTTTCGTGATGCCCTCCCCCGGCACGGGTTTCTGGGCCTCGGCGCAAAGGAAAGCCTGCGCTTTTCCCGCCACGCCGAAGCGTTCGGAGAGTTCGTGCGGGAAGAAAAAATCTATCAAAGGCGCGAGCCATGAGCAATGCCGCCCCCCGTGCCGTCGTCATCGGCGCTTCAGCCGGCGCCATCCAGGCCTTGTCGGAAATCCTTCCCGCATTGCCCGCCGATTTCCCGCTTCCGATACTGATCGTGGTGCATGTCCCGGCCGATCGCGACAATATTCTGGCTTCCTTGTTCGAAAAAAAATGCCGGATGGCGGTTCGCGAGGCGGAAGACAAGGAGCCGGCGCTGGGCGGCGTCATCTACTTTGCGCCTGCGGGCTACCATCTGCTCGTTGAAGAGGAAGGAACGCTTTCCTTATCGAGCGACGAGGAAGTGATGTATTCGCGTCCCTCGATCGACGTATTGTTCGAGAGCGCGGCGGACGCCTATGGCCCGGCGGTCGTCGGCATCATACTTACCGGGGCCAACAGCGATGGAGCAAAAGGCTTGAGAGCCATTGCGGCCGCGGGCGGCACGGCACTGGTCCAGGAGCCTGCGACCGCATATGCAAGCGCGATGCCACGGGCGGCGCTATCGGAATGTGCGTCGGCGCGCTCGACAACGCTCGAACAAATTGTAAACTTTCTCGTGAAGGAGTGCGAAAAATGAAAAGCCCGACCAAACCCGTTCATTTTCTGCTAGTCGATGACCTCGAGGAAAACCTGCTGTCGCTAGAGGCGCTGCTCAAGCGCGACGGCCTTACAATGCTCAAGGCCAGATCAGGCGACGAAGCGCTGGAACTGCTGTTGCAACACGAAGTTGCGTTGGCGCTGCTGGATGTGCAGATGCCCGGCATGGACGGTTTCGCGCTGGCGGAGTTCATGCGAGGCAGCGAGCGCACTCGCCACATTCCAATCATCTTCGTAACAGCGGGATCCGGAGACATCCAGCGCCGCTTTCGCGGTTATGAGGCAGGCGCCGTCGACTTCATCCAGAAGCCCATAGAAGCCGACATCCTGCGCAGCAAGGCGAATGTATTCTTCGATTTGTATCAACAGCGCAAGCAGATTGCCGTCCAGCGCGATGAGCTGAAAGCGGTGTCGGAGGCCCTGCGCGAAGCAGACCGCCGCAAGGACGAGTTCCTGGCCATGCTTGGGCATGAACTGCGCAACCCCATTACTGTGTTCAGCCTAGGCGTCGAACTTCTGAAGCAGCCCAGGGAACGCGACGACGCCGAAGCCATCCGTTCACGGATGGAACGGCAGGTTTTTCATCTCTTGCGGCTTGTCGATGACCTCCTCGACATCGCGCGGATCAGCGGAGGCAAGATCTCGCTGCGCAAGGAACGCGTCGAGCTGAAAAAAATCCTGCATTCCGCGATTGAATCCAGCCGGCCTAATCTTGACGCCGCCGGACACTCGTTCACGGCCCATTTGCCTCATGAGCCTGTCTGGCTCGAAGCCGATCACACCCGGCTCGCACAGGTCGTGGCAAACCTTCTGAACAACGCCGCCAAATATACGCCGCGTGGCGGCACCGTTACGCTTGTAGCGCGCAGCCATTCAGGCTTTGCGGAAATCGAAGTGAAGGACGACGGTATTGGTATCCCTCCAGATATGCAGGCCGGCATCTTCGAAATTTTCTCGCAAGTGGCGGAGCATCGAACTCAATCGGCGGGTGGCCTGGGCGTCGGTCTCGCGCTGGTGCAGCAGCTTGTCGCCCTGCATGATGGCTCCGTCGAGGTCGAAAGCGAAGGCCGCGGCCGAGGCAGCACCTTCGTGGTCAAGATTCCGCTGGAAGGCAGGCTCGCCGCTTCATCCAGCGACAACGTCGATACTACGCCGGCGCTGGATCACATCGACGCGGCAGCTGTCGATTCAAGCAGGGACTAAGGCTGCGGTCTGACCCGACCGGATGGCGGATGTGACACAGGCGCGATTCGACCCATCACATTGGAAAGAGACTGTGGAGATTCGTAGATTCAAGCCCGGCGACGAGGCTGCGTTATTCCGCGTGTACTTCACAGCCATCCACGAACTCGCTTCGCGCGATTACTCCCACGAGCAAATTGCCGCCTGGGCGCCGGCGAACTTCGATATGGTGTTATGGGCCAATCGAATTCAGGCGATTCAGCCCTTCGTGGCGCTGCTTGGCAACGATATCGTCGGCTATGCGGACATGCAGCCGGACGGATATATCGACCATTTCTTCGTGTCCGGCTCTCGTCCGCGACAAGGAATCGGGACTCGGCTGATGAGTCGCATTCATGAAGAAGCGGCATCGCTGGGCCTGAGCGAACTAAGGTCCCGGGTCAGCAAGACCGCCCAGCCATTTTTCGCGCTTCATGGGTTCCGAATTGTCGAACGAGGTTTTCCTATCGTCCGTGGCGTGGCGCTCGAAAATGCACTGATGCGCAAGGGGCTCGCCCCACCGCCGCGCGGCATCTGATTCCAACATCAAGGTCTCGGGGCCCGCACCCGAAACACGCAGCAAAGGTAATGCAAGCATGTTCGACAACTTTTCCAGCGAAAACTTCAGTGTCAAGGACGGTGTGCGCATCCATGCGCGCGTCGGCGGAAATGGGCCCGGCCTTCTACTGCTGCACGGCCACCCTCAAACCCATGTCATGTGGCACAGGGTCGCCCCCAGTCTGGCAGAGCGCTATACCGTCGTCGTGCCCGACATGAGGGGCTTTGGGGATTCCTCCAGGCCGGAGCCCGGCTTGGAAAGCGTCGCCTATTCCAAGCGCGTCATGGCGCAGGACATGGTCGAGCTCATGCAACAGCTCGGGTTCGATCGCTTTATGGTCGGAGGCCACGACCGGGGCGCGCGAGTCGCCCATCGCCTCGCGCTGGATCATCCAGGCCAGGTCGAACGGCTGCTGTTTCTGGATATCGCGCCCACCCTGGCCATGTATGAGCGCACGTCCATGGCCTTTGCACGCGCCTACTGGCACTGGTTCTTCCTGATTCAACCCGCGCCCTTGCCGGAAAGGCTGATCGAGGCCGATCCCGTCGCCTACCTGCACAATGTGTCAGGCCGCCGGCATGCGGGCCTGTCCGCCTTCCAGCCCGAAGCGCTGTCGGAATACGAACGGTGCATTGCCCTGCCCTTCACCGCCAGAAGCATATGCAGCGATTACCGGGCATCGGCGGGCGTGGATCTGGAGCATGACGCGCTCGACCGGGATGCCGGCAGGCATCTGTCCATGCCCTTGCGCGTGCTGTGGGCCGAACACGGCGCTGTCGGCCAGAACTTCGACGTGTTGTCGCTATGGAAAAACGTATCCCATGGCGAGGTCAGCGGCCGCTCGGTGGATTGCGGCCATTACCTGGCGGAAGAACGCCCTGATGCCATCTTGCAGGAAATGATGACGTTCTTTTTGAGCAAGGCCGCCTAGCGCGCCGCTGTTGCATCCGATACTCAAAACAGATAATGGGCCGCGACGTGCTCACCCCAGCTTGTTCAGCAGCCGCCTCAGCTCCCCCTGTTCTTCCAGGCTCAGCGATGCGCTGATGCGCGCGTCGTGCTCGCGTATGGCCTGCGTGATGCCGGCCAGCGCCTGCCCGCCCTCCGGCGTCAAGGCCAGCGAGTGCGCGCGCTTGTCGCTCTGCGAGGCGCCGCGGGCGACGTAGCCCAGCTTTTCCAGGGAATTCACGACCTCGACCGCGCCGGATCGGGCGATGCCCATGGCGCGGGCCAGTTCTGTCAGTTTCATGCCGGCGTTGTTGCCGATGAGCGTCATGGCGGAAAAGCGCGGCGGCGTGATGGACCAGGATCCGAGCGCATCCAGGAAGTCCTGGTAAATGCGGATTTGAGCCCTGCGCAGGCAGTAGCCGACAAGCTCATCGAGCACACCGTAGTCCACGCCCGGCACTTGCGCATTGAAGGGCTCGCCGCGCTGATCGGGACGGCGATTGTTGGGACGGGATCTCAATTTTCTGCTCACGGAATTTCCTGCGCACAATAGGGCAATAACCATATCAGAATGTCGGGTTTATCCGTATAGGCATATCCCCCGATCAGATTGTTATGATACATAACAAATAATCGAGGAGGCATACGCTTGAAAGTCATCATCGCGGGCGCCGGCATCGGCGGCCTGACCCTGGCGCTCATGCTGGAACGGCGCGGCATCGCTTGCGAGCTTTATGAAAGCGTGCGCGAGATCAAACCGCTGGGTGTCGGCATCAATCTGCTGCCGCATGCCGTCAACGAGCTCGAGCAACTTGGCATGGTGGACACGCTTGCACAAAGCGCCGTGGCCACTTCCGCGCTGCACTACTACAACCAATATGGGCAGGCCATCTGGCAGGAAGCGCGCGGCCTGGCGGCGGGCTATCCGGTGCCGCAGTTGTCCATCCATCGCGGCGAACTGCAGTTGCTGCTCGCCGACGCGGTGCGCGCGCGCCTGGGCAATGGCTGCCTGCACACCGGCATGTCCTTCCAGTCCTTCAGCCAGGATGCCCGTGGCGTGACCGTCAACTTCCTGGATCGCAACGCCGATCAGGTTCGGCAGGTGCGCGGCGACGTGCTCATCGGCGCCGACGGCATCCATTCGGCGCTGCGGCGACAGTTCCATCCCGAGGCCGACAGACTGCGCTTTTCGGGACGCATGCTGTGGCGTGCCACCACGGAGGCCCCACCCTATCTGGATGGCAAGACGATGTTCATGGCCGGCCACCAGGACCAGAAATTCGTGTGCTATCCGATTTCCGAGCCACTGCGCCGGCAAGGCCGTTCGCTCATCAACTGGATCGCTGAACTGCGCGTGCCCGAGCCGGACCTGCCCGCCACCGACTGGAACCGGGAAGTCGATGCGTCGGTGTTCGCGGCGCGATTCTCGGACTGGCGCTGGGACTGGATCGACATCCCGGACATCATCCGCAAGGCACCCGCCATCTACGAATTCCCTTTGGTCGACAAGGATCCGCTGCCGAAATGGACCTACGGACGCGCCACTCTGCTGGGGGATGCCGCGCATCCCATGTATCCCATCGGTTCGAACGGGTCGGCGCAAGCCATACTGGATGCGCGTTGCCTGGCCGACCGCCTGGCCGAAGCGCAAGCGCGGACACCGACCGGCATCGAGCTCGCCCTGCTCGAATACGAAGCGGAACGCTTGCCGGCAACCGCCGGCATCGTCCTGCGCAACCGCCTGAACGGTCCGGAGCAAGTCATGCAGCTCGCCCATGAGCGCGCGCCCCAAGGTTTTCATCATATCCACGACGTCATCCCGGACACCGAACTGAACGGCATTGCGGCGCGCTACAAGCGGCTCGCGGGCTTCGATCCCAAGGCACTGAAAAAGCCATGAATACTCTTGCCACCGCCCCCGGGCTGGAACACCTTGCAACCTTGATCGTGGACGTCGCCGCTCCGATTGAAGTGGGTGAAACGCCCGGCGGGAAGCGGCGCGTCATTCCCATTGTCGGCGGCACCGTGAAAGGCCGCGAGCTTACCGGCACCATTCTGCCGGGCGGCGCCGACTTCCAATCCATACGCTCGCCCGAGTTCACCGATATTCACGCGCGCTATGTGATCGAAACCGAACAAGGGGAAACCGTCTATGTCGAAAACACCGGGATACGGACGGGATCCGCCCAGGACATTGCCGCGCTGGCTCAAGGCATACCGGTTGATCCGGCGCGCATTTATTTTCGCAGCTATCCCCATTTCGAAACCGCGGCTCCCCGGCTGCAATGGCTCAACACGCATCTGTTCGTAGGCACCGGCGCGCGCCACCCGGACCGCGTCGAACTCAACTTCTTTCTGATCCGCTGACTGATCCAATAAAACAAACAGGAGACCCATCCATGAAGCCCACATTCCTCGGCAAGCTGGTATTCACGGCCTGCATGGCAATTCCGCTATCCGCGCTGGCGGCGAGCTGGCCCGAGCAGCCCATACGATTGACGGTGGGCTTTCCCGCCGGCACCGGCCCCGACATCGTCGCCCGCAGCGTCGGCGACCAACTGTCCAAGGAGATCGGGCAATCCGTGGTCGTCGAGAACAAGGCGGGCGCAGGCGGGCAGATCGCCGCGCAATCGGTGGCCACCAGCACGCCCAACGGGTATTCCATCTTGCTCGGCGAGGTGGGCTCCATCAGCATTTCGCCCGAAACCACCTCCACGCTTTCGTACAAGCCGCAGAAAGACTTCGCGCCCATCACCGAGGCGGTCCGTGCCAACTTCGTGCTCGTCACGCCGGCCGACTCGCCCTACAAGAGCTTGAAGGATTTCGTGGACAACGCGCGAAAGAATCCGGAAAAATTCAATATGGCGACCTTCGGCGCCGGCACGCCAGGCCATTTTGGCGCGGAAATGCTGGCCGAGGCCGGCGGCTTCAAGATCGAGCCGGTGCACTATCGTTCGACCGGCGATGCCGTCACCGCCATCGTCAGCGGCCAGGTGCAGGCAGCCTTCATCACGACCGCCATGGCGGCTCCCCAATTGGCCGGCGGCAAGATGCGCGCGCTGGCCATCACGGGCTCGGAACGCACCAAGATGCTGGGCGACATCCCGACCTTCAAGGAACAGGGCATGCCCTCGGTCAACTTCGGTGCCTGGTTCGCGTTCTTCGCGCCGGCCGGCGCGTCCGACGCGGTCCTGGATACGCTGAACCAGAAGATCGTTGCGGCGCTCAAGCATGAGCAAGTGCAGACGACACTGGAAAACGCCGGCTTCGTCATCACGGCATCTTCGCGAGATCAGTTGAAAGAGCTGCTGGTTTCCGAACAGAAGACCTGGTCTGAAGTGGTCAAGAAAACCGGATTCAAGATCAACTGAGTGAAGCCGCGGCCCGAAACCGGCCGCGCGATCAGACGTCCGGCGCGGCATGCTGCCCGGCCGAACAGCATGCCGGGGCCCGCTACCCTAAAAGGCCCTGGAGAACAGATTGTGCTGTATCTGTTCCAGGTGCTCGACCAGCAGCCGGCGCGCCAGGACCGCGTCGCGGTCCTTCAAGGCCTCGACCATGGCGCGGTGCTGGACCTCGTACTGGCGTCGTGTTTCGGGCGTGAGCGAAATGCGTTTCAGCCTGCCCCATTCGCCTTGCTCTCTGACCTTGTTGGTAAGATCCATGACCTGCACGAAGAAGCTGTTGTGGGTGGCATGCGCAAAAGAGCGATGCAGGGCTTCGTCCCAGTGTTCGAATTCTTCGATGCTGCCCGCCGCCTCGGACTGCTCGAGGCAGTGGAACATTTCGTGGAAGTCTGCCGCAGTGGCATTTTGCACGATCAGTCCCGGCATGAGGGGCTCGATCAGCAGGCGCGCCACCATGAGCTCGGCCGGGCTGGTGTGCACCGGCCCGGACTGGGGCTCGGGCAGCGATTGGCGCAGCGCTTCGGCCTGCGCCGACACAAAAGTACCGCTGCCTACGGTCTGGGTGATCAGGCCTTGTTCACGGAAATGCGCAAGCACGCGCCGTACGGAGCCGCGTGAAATGCCGAAGCGCTCGCTGAGTTCGCGCTCGGGCGGCAGTTTCACCCCTTGCCGCAAACCGCCTTCGGACATCTCCTTCAACAAATGATCGGAAAGCGCACGGATACCCTCCGCGCGTGCTCCGGGTACGGCAAAACGTTCCTGCACTGGCGGCTCCTTGTATGAAATTGCTCCTATTCTACTAAATTGAACCAATTGGTCAATATATCGATCAAAAAACTGAATTTTTAGATCCAATTTGGTCTTATTTTTGTGCTACATTACCGCCATTGGCTCACAACATACAGGAAGCAATATGAAGCTCGCTACTCTCAAGCTCAATGGCGGTTCGGCAGTATGCCTGATCGATGCCGACAAGCAACGCTACTGGCCTCTCTCCGACCTCGTTCCCGGATTCAAATCCGACATGCACCAGTTGGTACAAAACTTTGACCAAATCCGTGCCCAGATTCAGCCACGCGGCGAAGGGCAAGCGCTGGACGCCTCCCTGCTTCTTGCTCCCATCGAGCGCCCGTTCCGCAACGTGTTCTGCGTCGGCCGCAATTACCACGCGCATGCCAAGGAACTATCCAGCTCGGTCTTCAAGGACAACGACAAGAACGTGCAGTCCTGGCCCATCGTTTTCACCAAGGTGCCCGAGTCCGTGGTCGGCCCGAACGATGCCGTGGAGCTGCCCAAGGGCGTCTCGGAGCAAATCGACTACGAGGCCGAACTGGCCATCATCATCGGCAAAGGCGGCAAGAATATTTCTCGCGCCGATGCCATGAGCCATGTCTTCGGCTACACCATCGTCAACGACGTGACCGCCCGCGACGTGCAAATGCGCCACCAGCAATGGGACATGGGCAAGTCCTTCGACACCTTCTGCCCCATGGGCCCCTGGATCGTCACGGCCGATGAGCTCGACGGCAGCAACACACGGGTCCGCTGCTGGGTGAATGGCGAACTTCGCCAGGACGGCGCCACGCCCGACCTTATTTTCGACTTGCCCTCGCTGATCGAAACCTGCTCGCGCGGCATCACGCTATATCCCGGCGACATCATCGCCACCGGCACGCCCGCCGGGGTCGGCATGGGCCTGAATCCGCCGCAATACCTGAAGACTGGCGACGTGGTCCGCATCGAGATCGACGGTATCGGCGTGTTGGAAAACACATTCAAGTAAGCAAGCGTATTCCGCATCCGGAGGAGACTCATGAACGCATCATCCCTTTGCAGGCCGACCGGCGCAGTGGCATGGCTGAAGACAGCCTGCGCCTTGGCGGCGCTGACGCTGTCCAGCCATGCGCTGGCGCAGTACCCCGAGCGCCCCATCACCATGGTCGTGCCCTTCCCGCCCGGAGGCGTGGCCGACACGGTCGCGCGGCCGGTGGCCGATGCATTGTCCAGGGAACTGGGCCAAAGCGTGGTCATCGAGAACAAGGCGGGCGCCGGCGGTGCCATCGGCATCGGTTCCGCCGCCAACGCGAAGCCCGACGGCTACACCATATTGCTCAGCCTGTCGTCCATTTCCATCCTGCCCGAGGCCGACAAGATTCTCGAGCGCAAGGCGGCCTTCCAGCTCGATCAGTTCAAGCCCATCGGCCGCATCACGGCGGACCCGACCGTCCTGGTCGTCCGTGCCGACGCGCCCTGGAAAACCGCCAAGGAATTCATCGAAGACGCCCGCAAGAACCCGGAAGACATCACTTATGGCAGTTCGGGCATCTACGGGACGATGCACGTGCCCATGGAAATGCTCGCACAGGCATCGGGTGTGAAGCTTTCGCACATTCCTTATACGGGCGCAGGCCCGGCGGTGGCTGCCCTGTTGGGCGGTCACGTCCAGGCCTTGGCAACCGGGCCGGCCAGCGCGCTCCAGCAGATCAAGGCGGGCAAGCTGCGCGCCCTGGCGCACTGGGGCGACAAGCCGCTGGACTCCATGCCCGATGTCCCCAGCCTGAGCTCCCTGGGCTACGACGCCAAGTTCATCCAATGGTCGGGCGTGTTCGTTCCCGCCGCCACGCCGCCTGAGGCCATCGACACGCTCAGCGCCGCGGTGCAAAAGATCGCAGCCAACCCCGACTTCCAGAAGACCATGCTTGGAACCGGCAGTCCGCTCGACTTCCAGAACGCCGCCGATTTCGACGCCTACTGGAAAGCGGACTCGCAATCGATCGCCAAGGCCGTTCAGAAAATGGGCAAGGTCGATTGAGTCAACCCGCCATGGCCGGCACCGCGTAGCCGGCCAGCCGGGGCAATACCCGCTTCGCATTCGCGGCGGTGGCGAACACCACCTCCTCGCGGCTTATCTCCCGGACTTCCGCCAGCGACTGCGCAATTCGTCCCACCTGGGCCGGCTCGTTGCGCGCCGCCGGCTTTCCGGGACCGCCCAGCCAAGCCGGCGGAATGTCGGGCGCGTCCGTTTCAAGCACCAGGTCGCGCAGCGGCACCTGCCGGGCAATCCGGCGTATCTGCAGCGCCCGCGTGAACGTCATGGCGCCGCCCATGCCCAGCGCGAAGCCATGTTCGATGAACAGCTTCGCCTGTTGCAAACTGCCGTTGAAGGCGTGCGCAATGCCGCCTATCAAGGGTCTGCGCCGCAAATGCTTCAAAAGCAGGTCCTGGGAACGCCTTACGTGCAATAGCACCGGCAACCCGTAACGCTGCGCCAAGTCGAGTTGGGCGCTGTAGAAGCGCTCCTGTTTCTCGCGCATGGTATCTTCTTTGAGCGCCGGCAGGAAAAAATCCAGGCCGATTTCCCCGATGGCGATGAAGCGTGAATCTTCCAGGTTTTCCTGGATGCAGGAATCCAGGCGCTCCAGGTCCTGATCCTGAGCATGCGGCACGCAGATGGGATGTATGCCCAGCGCGTAAGTGCCGCCCTTGAAAGAATGCGCCAGCGACCGCACGGCATCGAAGTTGCCGGTGTCGATGGCGGGAATGATGATGGCACTGACTCCAGCCGCTCCGGCGCGCTCTATGACTTCCTTGCGGTCATGCGCGAACTCTGCCGCGTCAAGGTGGCAATGCGTATCGATCAACATAGGACCCCTCTTCTAGGACAGTGGCAACGGCGGTGTCTCGGGATCGATCAAGCGTCCTTTTTCCATGGCCAGTTGCCGATGGGCCAGCGCGGCGAGCGCCGGATCGTGGGTCACGATAGCAAATGCCGTACCGAACTCCCGGTTCACGCGCCGCAGCAGCTCGAACATGCTTTCCGCCGTGTACCGGTCCAGGTTGCCGGTCGGTTCGTCGGCCAATATGCAGCGCGGCCGCGTCACCAGGGCGCGGGCCAGTGCCACGCGCTGCCGTTCGCCGCCGGACAGTTGCCCCGGGTAGTGATCGATGCGCTCGGCAAGCCCGACTTGTTCCAGCACTGCCTGGGCCTGTTCGCGCGCTGCCTTGCGGCTTTCGCGCCGCACGATCAGCGGCATGGCCACGTTGTCCAGCGCCGAGAACTCGGCGAGCAGATGGTGGAACTGGTAGACGAAGCCCAGGTTGCGATTGCGCAACTGGCTGCGCTGCTTCTCGGACAAGCCCTTGACGGGCTCGCCATTGATGAAAACCGAGCCCGAAGTGGGGCGATCAAGCAAACCCAGGGTATGCAGCAGGGTGCTCTTGCCCGATCCGGAGGCGCCCACGATGGCCACCATTTCGCCCTGGTCCACGTGCAAGCTTACGTCGCGCAACACGGGAACCTCGCGGCCGCCTTCCTGATAGGTCTTGACGAGATTGCGGGCGCTGAGCGCGTGCACTGGCAAGGAATCAGTCATGGCGCAATACCTCGGCGGGTTGGAGGCTGGACGCTCGCCAGCTGGGATACAAGGTTGCCAGCAGGGACAGCACCAGCGACGTCAAGGCCACGACGACGATGTCGCTGACCTGGGGATTGGACGGCAATTCGCTGATGAAATAGATTTGCTGGGGCAGGAACTGCACGCCCAGCATGCGTTCGATGAGCGGCACGATCACATCGATGTTGTAGGCCACCAGCATGCCGAAGCCCACCCCCAGCAAAGTGCCCACGACCCCGATCAACGATCCCTGCACCAGGAAAATGCGGGCGATTTCACGCGGGGTCGCGCCTATGGTGCGCAAGATGGCGATGTCGGACCGCTTGTCCTTGACCGCCATGACCAGGGAAGAAAGCAGGTTGAAGGCGGCCACCGCCACGATCAGCGCCAGAATCAGGAACATCATGCGCTTTTCCGTCTGTACGGCGGCAAACCAGGTGCGGTTGTTCTGTGTCCAGTCCTGCGCATGGACATAAGGCGGGAGCAGCCCGCCCAGCTCGCGCGCGACAAGAGGCGCCTGCTGCATGTCTGTAATGCGCAGGCGCACGCCGCTCGAGCCGCTGTCGCGAAAAACTTTCGCGGCGTCTTCGACATCGATGAAGGCAAGCGAGGCATCGTATTCGTAATAGCCCGAGGAAAAAATGCCGCTCACCGTGAACTGGCGCATGCGCGGCGTGAATCCGGCCGGCGATATCGAGCCTTGCGGCGCCAGAAGCAGCACGGTGTCGCCCACGCCGACGCCCAGGCTGGCCGCAAGCTGGTTGCCCAGCACCACCGAGAATCCTCCAGGCTTGAGCGCGTCCAGGCGGCCCGAGACCATCTGGCCGGCAATGTCGGACACGGCCCCTTCGGCCGCTGGATCGATGCCGCGCACCTGCACGCCGGCCAAGGTTTCCCCACGCACGATCATGCCTTGCGCCGCCACGAACGGCGCGGTACCGCGGACCGCCGGATTCTTGGAGGCGATGTCGGCGATCTGGCGCCATTGCGACAAGGCATCGTCGGCCGACACCCTGGGCACATAGAGCTCTATGTGTGGCAGCACCGACAGCATGCGGTCCCGAACCTGGGTCTGGAAACCGTTCATGACCGACAACACGACGATGAGCGCCGCAACGCCCAATGCAATGCCCGCCATGGAACTGGCCGCGATGAACGACACGAAGCGGTCGCCGCGCCCTCCTCGTCGCCTGGAGCGCGCCAGGCCTGCGTACCGGGCCCCTATCCACCATTCATAAGACATTATTCAAGCCACCGTTTCCCATTAACACTACAATTCAGGAATGCGAATCGTACTACCAGGCGCTCTGCCGGATCCGCGCGAAGCGCGCGAACTGATCCCATATCTTCAAAAAACCGCCCCTACCCTGTTCGGATGGCTGGAACATGCTCAGGCTCGCATCCTGGACGCCGACCCCGCCAGAACAGGCTGCACGCCGTTCGAGTACTGGCAGTTGCGGGCCCGCGGCTTCGAGCCGGAAGATGGACAGAATTTTGCCACAGGGCTGGGCCCCATGCGGGCATCGGCGTTGCAAAATGCTTCTGTCGCGCCCGAAGACGCGGTGTGGCTCACCGAGCTCGTGCACGTTTCGCCGGCGCGCGACGGCGCGGCGCTGCTGCCCGCCCGGGAACTGACCATCACTCCTGAACAAAGTGTAGCCTTGTTCGCTTCCGTGCGCGAAAGCTTCGCCGACGCCGGCTTCATGCTGCACGAGGCGGGCGGCGATTTCTGGCGTGTGGAATTGCCTGGTTCGTTCAGGCCGCAGTGTGCAAGCCCGGTCGTGGTCAGCCTGACGTCGGTGAATGACTGGTGGCCGCAAGACATGAACGCGCGGCCATGGCGCAAGCTCGTCAACGAAGTACAGATGCTGTGGTTCGATCATCCGGTCAATCAGCAACGCTACCAGCAAGGGCTGCTTCCGGTGAACAGCCTGTGGCTGTACGGAGGCGGCCGGCCGGAGCAGCTTCGCTCGGCGCCATCCGACGTCCAGGTGCACGGCACGCTGCTGGCCGCGTCGGTCGCACAAGACTGGGCAGGCTGGCTCGCAGCGCTGGGCGAGCTCGAAGCCGGCGTTTTCCAGCCGCTGGCCCGTCACGAAACGCCAAAGCTGGTGCTGACCGGCAGAACCCGGCTGGTCGAACTCGAGACCGCCCGGTGGAACAAATGGAAACAATGGCTGCCCGGCAGCCGCGAAGCATGGAGAAAATGGTGGTCACCCCCCAACTGAGTACCCGGACGGTCAATCACTCGGCCGCCAAAGCGCTTGAAGAGGCAGGCGTACATCCCCTGCTCTCTCGCCTGTGGGCGGCGCGCGGGGTCGAATGCGCGGAAGATCTTTTACTGAATTGGGCCGCGATGATACCGCCGGGCCGCCTTACCCAGGCCGAGCATGCGGCCAAGGTACTGGCCGATGCCATCCAAGCACAGAAGAAACTGCTCATCATTGCCGACTACGACTGCGATGGCGCCACGGCTTGCGCCGTGGGCCTGCGTGCCCTGCGCGGCATGGGCGCCCGCGTGGATTTCCTGGTGCCGAACCGGTTCGAGACCGGCTACGGGCTTTCGCCCGCCGTGGTCGAACTGGCCGTCCGGCATCCGTCGGGCAAGCCGGACATGCTGATCACGGTGGACAACGGCATCGCCAGCGTGGACGGCGTGGATGCCGCCCGTGACGCCGGCATGGACGTCGTGATCACGGATCACCACCTGCCCGGAGACGAATTGCCGCGGGCGCTGGCCATCGTCAATCCCAATCAGCCCGGCTGCGGTTTTCCTTCCAAGAACCTGGCCGGCGTGGGCGTGATTTTCTACCTGATGCTGGCCCTGCGTTCCGAATTGCGCCGGCGCGGTGTCTTCCCATCGGACGGCGGGCCGCGCCTGGATCAATTGGCCGATCTGGTCGCCCTGGGCACGGTGGCCGACGTGGTGAAGCTGGACGCCAACAATCGCCTGCTGGTCACGCAGGGGCTGCAGAAAATGCGCGGCGGCCGCATGCAGGCGGGCATCCGCGCGCTGTTCGCCGTCGCGGGACGCGAGCCCCGGCAGGCCAACGGCTTCGACCTGGGCTTCGCCATCGGTCCTCGCATCAATGCCGCCGGCCGTCTGGCCGACATGAGCCTGGGCATCCATTGCCTGACCACGGACGACGAATCCCTGGCGCTGCGGCTCGCGCGCGAACTGGACGCCATGAACCATGAACGGCGCGGCATCGAGGCGACCATGCGCGAAGAAGCCCTTGCGTCCCTGGAGGCCGCCTCGCCGACCGTCGGAGCAAGCGTGTGCGTCTATCATCCCGACTGGCATCAAGGGGTGGTGGGCCTGGTGGCATCCCGCCTGAAGGAAACATACTGGCGCCCGACGCTCGCCTTCGCACGCTCGGACACCGGCGAACTGCGCGGATCGGGCCGCTCCATTCCAGACGTACACCTGCGCGACGTGCTGGATCTGGTGTCGAAGCGGCACCCGGGCGCCATCCTGAAATTCGGCGGCCACGCCATGGCCGCGGGATTGACGCTGCGCGAGGATGCCTACGCGCTTTTCACGCAAGGATTCGATCAGGCCGTACGCGAACTGAGCGGCAAAAACAGCTTCGATCCGGTCATCGAAACCGACGGATCGCTTGAAACGGGCTACGCCAATGCCGACGTGGCCGGACTGCTCCAGCAACAAGTCTGGGGAGCCGGCTTTCCGCCGCCCATCTTCCGCGATACCTTCTACGTCAGGCAGCAACGCCTGCTGAAGGACAAGCATCTGAAGCTCAGCCTGGAACGCGGCCACCAGCGCTTCGACGCAATCTGGTTCAATCGCGCCGAAATGCTGCCCGAAACCGTCGATGCCGCCTATCGGCTCGACCAGAACGTGTGGAACGGAACGGTGTCGGCGCAATTGATCATCGAATACGCCTGCGGGGCCTAGCCTGAGCAGGGGTCAGACCCCGAATGGGGTCTGACCCCTTGGCAAGAATCATGGGGTCAGACCCCGTACGGGGTCTGACCCCTCGGGCGCAGGCAGGGTCGCCAGCAGCAAACCGGCCAACGCCATCGCGAATGCCAGCAATTGCATGGGACTGAATGTTTCGCCCAGCACCGCCACGCCCACCAAGGCGGCGGCGACGGGCAGCATGACGGTGAAGACGCCGGCCCGCGAAGCGGGAACCGACTTCAGTCCGGTCATCCACAGCCATACCGTCCATACGCTGGCAGCCAGCCCGTAGAACAGCAGCGACAGCCACATCGTCGCGGGAACAGCAAAGAAATCGAAGCTCGCGCCCGCATACAGGCCCAAGGGCGTCATCAGCACGAATCCCCATAGATTGATGACGGCGCTGATGCGCTTCGGCCCCATCACCGCCGTCAGCCGCTTGCCGATGACGGCGTACGACGCTTCGCAAAGCACGGCACCGAAGATCAGCAGGTTGCCCAGCCAGGCTAGGTCGTCGGATTTCGCGGAAGCGGGCAACGAAGCGCCGCCGGACTGCGCCTGTGCGAGCGAAAGCACCAGCATGCCGAGCCCTCCGAAGACAACGGCGGCCCATATCCGCCACCCGATGCGCTCCTTGAGGAAAATCCGGCTCAAGAGCGCCACGGCGGCCGGAATGAAAGACAGTATGACGCCAGCGGAGACCACGGAGGTCAGGCTGACCCCTGCCAGCATGCACAAGGTGAAGAGGAAATTGCCGAGAAACGATTCCAGGAAAACGAGCCAACGTGTGCGCGACGAAAGCGCGGGCTCGTGGGCCGGCTTCCGTATCCAGCTCAGCATGGCCACGCCGCCGATGCCAAAGCGAAGCCAACCCAGCAGAAATACCGGAAACACGGTCGCGAGGGGCTTGCTGAGCGCCACGTAGGCTCCCACCAGCGACATGCTGAGCGCCAGGCAGCCGTAGGCGGCCAGACGGGTTGCGGGAACGGACTGATGCTTTAGCAACGTGTTTCTTCCAAAAATATCATAAGCGTACAATACCAACCGACCGCCATCGCACCGGTCCTACACGGACCGCGTCCCCGGCCGGCGCATGATCTGCGCGGCACAGGCAGACAGCACGACACCCCACTGTTGCTTGCCATACGGCGGCCTATCAAGGTAGCCGCCTTCGCGCCAGGTGCGCGCCTGCCCGCGTGCCGCCATGCTCTCCGCAATATACCAATCAAGGACTCTGTCATGCAGGCCATCGCCCGCTTGAGCAGCTTCGTCGGCAAGACTTTTGCCGTCTGGGTGCTCCTGTTCGCCATTCTCGCTTTCTTCTCGCCCGACCATTTTCGCTGGATCGCTCCCTACATCGTGCCTCTGCTCGGCATCATCATGTTCGGCATGGGCCTGACCTTGTCCAAGAACGATTTCGCCGAAGTGTTCAAGCGGCCCGGCACCGTCATGATCGGCGTGCTCGGACAGTTCATCATCATGCCGGGCCTGGCCTGGCTGCTCAGCACCGCCTTGCAGTTGCCTCCCGAGATCGCCGTGGGCGTCATACTGGTGGGTTGCTGTCCCGGCGGCACCGCATCCAATGTCATGGCTTTCCTCGCTCGCGGAGACGTGGCCCTGTCGGTGGCCATCACTTCGGTCACTACGTTGCTGGCGCCCGTGGTGACGCCCGCGCTCATCTATCTGCTGGCAAGCCAGTGGCTGGAAGTGAGCGCGGCAGCGATGTTCTGGTCCATCGTCCAGGTCGTGGTGCTGCCCATCATCCTGGGTCTGATCGCCCAGTCGCTACTGAAAGAGAAGGTCAAGGCCTGCGTCGACGTGCTGCCGCTGGTGTCGGTGATCGCCATCGTGGCCATCGTGGCCGCCGTGGTCGCAGGCAGCCAGCAGAAGATCGCCACCAGCGGATTGCTGATCTTCACCGTGGTGGTGCTGCACAATGGCCTGGGGCTGCTGCTGGGCTACTGGCTGGCCAAGCTGTCCGGCTTGAGCGTCGCCCAGCGCAAGACCTTGTCGATCGAAGTGGGCATGCAGAACTCGGGACTGGGCGTGGCGCTGGCCTCCGCTCACTTTTCGCCCTTGGCGGCGGTGCCCAGCGCCATCTTCAGCGTCTGGCACAACATCTCGGGTCCGTTGGTCGCTACGCTCTTCCAGCGCTTCAAGAACGAGCCCGGTAAAGCCGTGACGGGCGGAGCCGCCGCCGCGGAATGAAGCCGGCGTGCGCAGGTCAGGCGCCGGCCTGCGCCTGAGACGCGCACATTTCTCCGGAGGCCATCGCCTTGCGGCCGGCCTCTTCAACTTCTTCCAGGCTCAAGTCCTTGATATGGCTGGCGATGGACCAGCGATGGCCGTAAGGATCCTCGTACATTCCGTAGCGATCGCCCCAGAACATGTCCTGGACGGGAAGCATGGCCGTTGCCCCGGCCTCTTCCAGTTTCTTCGCCTGTGCATCCACATCGCGGACATAGAGGTGGATGCTGACCGGCGTACCTTTAAGCTGCTTGGGCCCCATCGCGCCCCATTCAGGAGTTTCGTCCACCAGGAAGACGGTGGAGTCGCCGATACGCAGGCAGGCGTGGGCGATCTTCCCGCCCGGCGCGTGCAGCCTGCCTTCCTCCATGGCGCCGAAGGCTTTCTTGTAGAACTCGATGGCACCAGCCGCATCCTCGCAGACCAGATGCGGCGTGATGGTGTTCATGCTCGACGGTATCGGGCGCACCGCCTCGTTGCCCTCCGGCTGAAGGTCGAACATCGCCTTCCACGACTTCATATCGAAAGGCGCCGAGAAATGCTCATGCTCGATCAGCCATCTGTCGCCTTTGCGGCGATAGACCGAAGTCATGCGCATCCATGAGGCCTGCTCTTTGCCCTGCTCGTCGATCATCCCGCAGCGGATCAGCCCATAGGCGGTGGCGAAGTCGCCCGCGACATGTATGACCGGATCGCGCAGCTGAAAGACCATGGGGCCCGGGCACATTTCCATGCACGCTTTCCAGTGTTCTCCGTAAGCCCGCGCACCTTTGAACTGCAAGGTCTGCACGGCGTCGAACGCCAGCACGTCGTCGGCGTAGTGCGCCATGATGGCCGGAACGTCCGACCTGCCGACGGCATCCGCCCAGGCTTTTATGGTGCGCTCAACGCCAGCGCGCGCGGTGTTGATATCTGTTTCCTGCATTGTTGTCTCCCATCGTTGATAAGAAAAAGGATGCATGCACCCTTGATATCAATTTATCATCACTTAGTCCTAATAAACAACCAATTAAAATTTATTCAGGAGTTTCATCAGGTATACTGTTACGTATGGCAATAAAACGAAGCTACGCGGATGGCTGCGCCGCGGCCCACGCACTGGATCTCGTCGGCGAACGCTGGGCGCTGCTCATCGTTCGCGAGCTGCTCCTGGGTCCCAAGCGATTCACGGACCTTCGCGCCGGCTTGACGGGCATCAGCCCCAATGTATTGACCCAACGGCTCGGTGAACTGGAATCCGCTTTCGTGGTCCGACGCCGCAGGCTTCCTCCTCCCGCCAGCGCCTGGGCCTACGAACTGACGGATTGGGGGCGAGAACTCGAGCCTCCAATCCTGGAGCTAGTACGCTGGGGACTGCGCTCGCCCGCTTTCATCCGCGGCGCTCCGCTGGGTATAGATCCCTTGGTGCTTTCGTTCAAGGCCCTGGCCGATCCGCAAGCGCTTGCCGGATGCGAGCTCCGTCTTCAAATGCGGTTCGACACCCAGGTTTTCAGTGTGCAAGCAAGTGGCGGCGCGCTGAACGTCCGCCGGGGCGAGGACCAGCATGCCCAGGTCAGCGTCGTGAGCGATACACAGACCATGCTGCGCCTGGCATACGGCAAGGGGAGCCTGCAAGAGGCGCAGCGCGCCGGCACGATTTCTCTGTCGGGGGATGCCGCGGTGCTTCAGGGCTTCTTTGATCTGTTCTCGCTGCCCGGGCCAGGGGTCGGACCCCATACGGGGTCCGACCCCGTTTAGTCCTGGGGTCAGACCCCGTACGGGGTCTGACCCCATTTACCGCCGCCCGCCGACTGGACAGGGGTCAGACCCCGCATGGGGTCTGACCTCCCAGATTCAGCCTCTGTCCCGGCGCCGCGTGGAAAACAGGATCCCGCCCACGATCAAAGCAAAAGCCGCGGCATGATACAGATGCGGCATCTCGCCCAGAAAGGCCGATGACATCAAGGCGGCGAACAAAGGCGTCAGGTTGCTGAAGAAGCCGGCCGTAGCCGGGCCGGCCCGCTGCACGCCTATGCCCCAGCACATGAAGGCGATGATGGCGGGGCCTATCGCCACATACATCAAGGCCGCCCACAGCGGCAGGCTCCATTCGATCCGCGCGTCGGTCAACGCCCATTCCCCCGCAGCAAACAGCGCCGACCACATCATGCCGAACGACAGTTGCGCAACGAGGAACGTCGCCCAGTTGCGCCGGATTTCGGGCGTATCGGTCGACTGCACCAGCATCCAGCTGTAAAAAGCCCAGATGATGGTCGCGACGATCATGAAAATATCGCCCGCAACGAAACGCAGCTGCATCAATTGCTGCCACTCGCCACGCCCCAGCACCACGAGCACCCCTGTCAGGGACAGCAAGGCGCCCAGCAACTGCCGTCCGGCGATACGACTGCGGAAGAACAGCATGCCGATCAGCAGCATCCATATCGGCATGCTGGCGCCCACCAGCGTAACGTTGATGGGCGTGGAGCTATGCAGGGCCAGGTATTGCATTCCGTTGTACAGCCCGATGCCCAGCAATCCCAGCATGGCGTAGCGGCGGCGCAGCCGCCACAGTCCGCTGCCCTTCCTGAACACCGAATAGCCCAAGGGAAGCACGAAGACGGCGGCGATGGCCCAGCGCAGGAAGTTGAGCGTGATCGGCGGAATCATTTCAATGACCAGCCGCCCCACCACTGCATTGCCGGCCCAAAGTAATGGCGGAATCAGCAGAAGAAGGACGGTCGAAGGGCTGAGCTTATGATCCATTGTTGCGTGTAACGGTTGCGGTTTGTTTGAAGAAATAGAGCAGAACGGGGTCAGACCCCGTATGGGGCCCGACCCCCCGGCCCAGGCAGTTGGTATCATAATTGTTTCCCGCAGGAGAATCCCCACATGGCTGTTTTCGAGATCAACCCTATCGTCCAGTCCCTCAATGCGATCCGGCAGGATTGGCGCATCCGGCAAGGACGCTCGCGCGAGCCTGGCGGGCGCGAGTTCCCGTCACCGCAGGCGCTGACCCGCATTCTGGACGACCTGAAAGGCATTTTGTTTCCCATGCGCCTCGGTCCGCTCGACCTGCGCCAGGAAAGCGAGGATTTCTACATCGGCCATACGCTGGACTCGGCCCTGCATGCCTTGCTGGGCCAGGTGATGCTCGAACTGCGATACCAGGCCCGCCTCGAACCGGAGGCGCAGATCGACGTCGAGGCGCGCGCCATATCGGTGGTACAGGCCTTCGCCAGCTCTCTTCCCGATATCCGCCGGCTGCTCGACTCCGACGTACTCGCGGCATACCAAGGCGACCCGGCGGCACGCAGCGTAGACGAGGTCCTGCTTTGCTATCCGGGCGTGCTGGCCATGATCCATCACCGCGTCGCGCACCAGTTCTACAAGCAGGGGCTGCCACTGCTTGCCCGCATGTCGTCCGAGATCGCGCACTCCCTGACCGGCATCGACATCCACCCGGGCGCCCAGATCGGCGAAAGCTTCTTCATCGATCACGGCACGGGCGTGGTGATCGGCGAAACCACCATCATCGGCAAAGGCGTCCGCATCTACCAGGCCGTCACCCTGGGCGCCAAGCGCTTTCCCACCGATGCAAGCGGCAAGCTCGAAAAAGGCCTGCCACGCCACCCCATCGTCGAAGACGACGTGGTCATTTATGCCGGCGCCACGATATTGGGCCGCGTCACACTGGGCCGCGGCTGTACGATAGGCGGCAATGTCTGGCTGATCCACGACGTGCCCCCTGGCAGCCATGTCACCCAAGCCGACTCGCAGGGAACGCGCACCTGCGATCCCGCAGTTGAAGGGGCGGATGAGGGGTCAGACCCTGCAAGGGTCTGACCCTGGGTTTCCTGGGGTCAGACCCCGTACGGGGTCTGACCCCTCCCCCCAACGGGGTTTGACCCCACTGCGTCAACCCTTCTCTATACCCGCCTTGCTGATGATCTCACCCCACTTCCGGGTTTCCTCCGCCTGGAATTTAGCGAGCTCGCCAGGTGTCGTCACGAATACGTCGACGCCGCTGCGGCCATAGAACGCGGACTTGGCGCTGGGGCTTTGCGCGGCGCGCGTCAGCAGCTCGTTCAGCTTGGCGATGATGGGCTCGGGCGTCTTGGCGGGCGCATAGGCCGCAAACCAGTAGCCGATACCATAGCCCGGCACGCCCGCCTCTTCAATGGTGGGCACGTCGGGCGCCAATGACGACCTGGTATTGGCTGAATAGCCCAGCGCTCGCAGCTTGCCGCTTTGGATGTGCGGCAGTCCCGTCGAGGTATCGGTGATCATCATGTCGATCTGCCCGCCCAGCAGGTCCGTCACGGCGAAAGTATTGCTCTTGTACGGCACGTGCAGGATCTTCACGTCTGCGAGTTGCTGGAACAGCTCGCCCGCCACGCGGCTCGAGGAGCTACCGCTGCCGAAAGTCAGCGTGCCGGGTTCCTTCTTTGCCAAAGCGATGAAATCCTTCACGCTCTTCACGGGCGACTGGCTGTTCACGACCATGATCTGGCCGCCCTTGCCGAGCCCGGTGATCGGCTCGAAATCCTTTACCGGGTCGTAAGGCAGTGACTTGAACAGGTGCTCGGCCGCAGCATGCGTGGTATTGGTGGTGATGAATACCGTATAGCCATCGGGCGCGGCGCGCGCCGCTTCGTTGGCGCCGATGAAGCCATTGCCGCCGGGCCGGTTGTCGACGACGACTTGATGCTTGGACTCTTCGGTGATGGCCTGCCCCAATGCGCGGGCCAGCTGGTCGGTGGCCGTGCCGGCCGCGAACGGAACCACCAGGCGGATGGGCTTGTCGGGATACTCGGCCGCTGCGGGTCCCGCCGCGAGTGCCAGGCACAAGGCGGCCAGATAAGGTAATTTCATTGAACGCATGAGATGTCTCCTTTTGTAGTCGTCAATGGTGACGGTCGTCTTCAGTCGACCGGGGTCTCGGGAATTTCCATGCTCAGAATGGCTGAGCTCAATGATTTGCCGTGCGCGTCGAGCGCCAGCGACCGTGTGACGCCGCCCGCCAGCGCATCGTGCATCACGAAGTTCAGCGCCCCAAGGCTGGGCACGGCGTAGCGTTTCACCGTGCCTTGCACGAGGCTTGAAAAATGATCCTTCACGCGCTCCGGCGTGAGATGTCTTTCGATCAGGGGATAATCCTTCGGGTCGTAGGCGATCACGGCTATGCTCGAAATATTGCCTTTGTCGCCGGCGCGGGAATGTGCGATGTCTCTTAGAAGCATGTCAGCTCTCCCTCAAATGCACAGAAGTCTTCACTTCCTCGCGCGGCAGGAATGTGGAAACCACTGCAACGATGTCCTTGGCCGATTTCGTCGCGCCGCCCCCGCCCGCAGGACCGCAGGTGTACAGGCTTTCCACCTCGTTCGCGATGCGCATGGCTTCTTTCAGGCTATCCGTGCGTCCCGCGACGCGCGCCCTTACCTCATAGGGTTCCGCCGCCAGGGCGGACAAGCCTTCTCCGTGCATGGCGTTCACGCCGATCAGGTCGTAGCGCAGGTCCCGGGCCCGGACGCCGGTCAGCTCCAGGCGCTCGGCCACGATGTCCAGGGCCAGTCGCGCCCGAGCCAGCGCGCCAGGTCCGGCATAGGAAATCTGGCCTTCCCCGACATAGCTGTCCACATAGCCCACCGAGACCTTCAACGTGTCGGGTGCCGGCCGACCGCTAGCGCCGTCGATGCGCACCCGGTCGGGAGCCAGGGCCTCGACCTGGACGCCGGAAAAATCCGCGATCACATCGGGCGTGATGTAGGAGCCGGGATCATGGATTTCGTAGAGAATCTGCTCCTTGCAGGTAGCCGCCGTGACTTGGCCGCCGCTGCCCGCCACTTTCGTGATGACGGCGGATCCGTCCTCGTAGACTTCCCCGATGGGAAAACCCAGCCGCGCCAGGCCCGGTACGTCTTTGTAGCCGGGGTCGGCGAAATAGCCTCCTGTGATCTGTCCGCCGCACTCCAGCAAATGCCCGATGAGCGTGCCCCGCCCCAGCCTGTGCCAATCGTCCATGGCCCAGCCGAATTCGTGAATGATGGGGGCCAGTACCAGCGCCGGATCCGCGGCACGGCCCGTGATGATGACGTCGGCGCCCTGGGCCAGGGCATCGACCAGCGACCTTGCGCCGATATATGCGTTCGCGGACAGCAGGCGCCCGCCGAAACGGCTGATGGGCTGGCCCGTATCGTCAATATGGGCATCGGCCCGTATGCGGTCCAGGACATCGTCGCCGAGAATGGCCGCCACCTTCATTCCCGTCAGGTTCAGGGAACGGGCGATGTCCCGTACTTTCTCGGCGGCCGCCAGTGGATTGGCCGCCCCCATGTTGGTGAGGATCCGGATTCCGTTCCGTCGGCACGCTGGCAATACCGCGCGCATGCGGTCTTCGAGCAAGGGGTCGAAGCCCGAGGCCGGGTCGGAGGCCTTCGCACGCTGCGCCAACGCAATGGTGCGCTCGGCCAGGCATTCAAAAATCATGTAGTCCAGATCACCGCGCTCGGCGAGCTCTACGGCCGGCTCGATGCGATCACCCGAGTAGCCTGCGCCCGAACCGATTCTTATGCATCTCATGCAAACCCCTGAGGTTTCCGCGGCAATGGCCAGCGAGTTGAAGGGAGAATGTGATGATTGTGGAGCGCACGATAAATTAAGTAAAATGAAAATCTTCGATCAATTGATCGTTTTTTAATATCAATACATGCCCGCCAACATTTCGTCCCGGCTGCTGTATGCCTTTGTCGCCTTGGCGGAACTGAAGCACTTCACCCGTGCGGCCGAGCGCTGCAATACATCGCAATCCGCGCTCAGCGTGATGATCCAGAAGCTCGAGGCGCAAGTCGGCACGCGGCTCTTCGAGCGGGATACCCGAAAGGTCGCGCTGACGCCGGAAGGAGAATTGTTTCTCGAAGCCGCGCGTTCGCTCATTGCGGAAATCGAATCGGCCTTCGAGAACATGGCGGACTATGTGGCACGCCGGCGCGGACGGGTATCGATCGCCGCCCTGCCGTCCTTGGCTGCCACGGTACTGCCCAAGGTCATTGCCGAATATCGCAGGCGCCACCCAGGCGTGGCGGTGAGCCTGCATGACGCGCTTTCCGACCAATGCCTGTCTCTGCTGCGCGCCGGCAATGCCGACCTGGCTCTTACCGCTGCGGGACCCAAGGTGGCCGAATTCGATTCACGCACCCTGCTCAGCGATCCGTTCTATGTGGTGTGCCGGCGCGACCACCCCCTGGCGCGCAAGAAAGCCGTGAAGCCTGCGGAACTCGCCGGCCAGGAGATCGTGCATCTGGCCAAGTCATCCAGCGTACGCCAGCACGTGGACGTGCTGCTGGGCGACGCCAACGCCCTGGATTCCGGCTTCGACGTCGAACACCTCGCGACAGCCGCCGGCTTGGTCAAGGAAGGATTGGGCGTATGCCTGGTTCCTGAACTGACCTTGTATCAGTTCAGGCAGCTGGATCTGGTGGCGATCCCCTTGAAATCGAATCACAAGCGGCCCATCCTGCTCGTCAAACGCAAGGACCAGTCGCTGTCCCTGGCCGCCCAGGCCATGCTGGAGCTGATCGAAGCATGGGGTCAGACCCCGGATGGGGTCTGACCCCGATTCGCCCATTCTGGGGGTCAGACCCTGGATCAGGCCTGACCCCGATTCGCCTCTTCTGGGGTCAGACCCCGTACGGGGTCTGACCCCTCCTGCCCCCTTCCCAGCGCGAAGTCCACCGCACAACCGACATGCAGTCGGGTCGTATCGTAAAGGGGGACGGCAGTGTCCGCCTGCTTGACCAGCAGGCCGATCTCGGTGCAACCCAGTATGACCGCCTGGGCGCCCTGCCGCGCCAGCCCGTCGATGATGCCAAGGTAGCGCTGCTTCGACTCGGGCAAGATGCTGCCTTGGCATAGCTCCTGATAGATGATGTCGTGCACCGCTTGACGGTCATCGTCGCCGGGCACGATCACATCCAGGCCGTGAAGGTCGCGCAGGCGCCCCTTGTAGAAGTCCTGCTCCATCGTGAAGCCGGTTCCCAGCAATCCCACTTTTTCGACCCCGTCTGCGGCAAGCGCGGCGGCGGTCGGATCCGCAATATGCAGGAACGGAATCGAGACGGCATGCTCGATCTCATCCGCCACTTTATGCATGGTATTGGTGCAAAGCAGCAGGCAATCGGCGCCCGCCACTTCGATGCTTCCGGCCGCATCCGCCAAGAGCCGGCCGGCAGCCGGCCAATCGCCCGCATGCTGCAGGCGCTCGATGGGCTGAAAGTCTACGCTGTACAGTACGATACGCGCGGAGTGCAGGCCGCCCAACGCTTGCTTGATGCCGGTATTGATGCCGCGGTAGTAGTCCACGGTGCTTTCCCAGCTCATGCCTCCTAAAAGGCCTATCGTCTTCATGTCGGCTCCATCAAAGGGGGGCGGACCCCGCATGGGACTAATCTTGCGTCATGGGGTCGGACCCCATGCGGGGTCCGACCCCAATGGCCTGCTTCTGTTGTGCGAGGGGTCAGACCCCGTACGGGGTCTGACCCCGGTACCACTCTTTCAATGGCAATCCGCCACGACCTGATCCAGATAGACCTCGAACGCGATGTCGTGCACGCGCTGGCGGGTCAGCTCGGCCAGATAGCGGCGCGCCTTCCATTCCACGGCCAGCTTCCTTGCCGCAGCAACGGCATCGGCATTTTCGCCGGCAAGTACGAAGGTCAGCGGCCTTGCGGGCCCCGGCGGCAGGCTGGCGGAAAACTTCTTCCACTCGGGAAGCTTCAGCAGTTCTTTTAACATGATGTCGTCATGCACCGCCGCGTCGCATTCGCCGATGCGCAGCGCAAGCAGGGAATCCGCCGGCGCGCGCTGCACTTTCTCGATCGCGCCGAACTGCGCCGCCATTCTTCCGACATATAGGCCACCCTCGGACAAGCACACCGTGCGGCCCCTCAACTGACCCCATGTCTTGATGTCGGTGTCCGTGCGCATGATGGCCATGGGCCGCGCCACATAGCCTGACGGAACGGCGACGGCACCGTCCGGAAGCTGGGCCGCGTCGAGCGCGGCCAGCTCGATGTCCCGGCCTTCGAGCGCGGAAACGGCGTCCTTGGACTCATCCAGCGCCACGGCACGCAATGGCTTGTTCAACCGCCCCGCCAGCGCCTCGGCAAGATCGCCGTCCAGAGATTCAGGCGTGCGGACTTTGGAGCCCCCGACAAAAGGCGGGACCACGTATTGCAAGCCGACCGTCAAGGGCCCGGGATCCGGCTGCGGATTGCCCGCCGCGACAGTCCCGCTGGAGACAAAAGCCAACGCGGTAGCCGCCGCGACGATCCACGACGCGGGTGAAAACGAAGAACGGATCAGAGGACCGGCTTTATTCATGTTGGACGAACTATACGTATTGATAGCGAAGCACGCGCCGCTTGAGGTTTTCCAGGATGACCTGGTCGATCAGGGTGGCGAGCACGGCAATGGTCAGGATGTTGGCCATCACGCCGACCATGTCGGCGGTCTCGCCCGCATAGGCCAGCGATCGCCCCAGGCCCTGCCCGAAGCCGATCAGCATCTCGGCGGAAATCAAGGCGCGCCAGGCATTGCCGAAAGCCAGCTGCGCACCGGTGATCAGTTCCGGCATCACCGCCGGCAGGTATACGCGCCTGAGCATGTCCCAACGCCCCGCGCCCATGACCCGCGCCGCCGAAACGTGCACCTGCAGCACGCTTTCCGTCGCGTTCATGACTGACAGCGCCGCCGGAAAGAAGGCGGACAAGGCGATCACGACGATCATCGGCATATTGCCGAAGCCCATCATGATCAAGAACAGCGGCACCCAGGCAATGGAAGGGATGGACTGCAGGATGATGATGGCGGACTTCAGGACTTCGCGGAAGAAGAACAGGATGCCGCCGATCAGGCCGAAGCCAATGCCGAACAGCAGCGCGAAGCCGTACCCCAGGCCGAGCCGCAGCAAACTGCCCGACAGCGCCGCCTGGAATTCGCTTGCCCGGATGTCCTCCCACAGCCTGACGACGACGGCCGGAACCCCCGGCATGAGAAAGTCGGGCAGCGTCCATGCCGCCGACTGCCACAACAGCAGGATGGCAAGCACCGCTATCACCATAGCAAGCTTTTTTTGATAACCGGAGATACGTTTCTGGGTGCTCATGTGTAATTTGAAATGAAAGACGGCCGGAGCAAATGCCGGCCATCTCTGGATTTTGGGACTCTGCCATGGTCTGGGCACTCCGGCGGCCTGCGCCGCCGGGGCTTCGCTATCTTACAGATTGCGGGCCTTCTGCCATTCGAGGTCGATGATAGTGCTGACATTGAACGGCTGGCCGTCGCGCGTCTTCAATGCGCCCTGGCCTTGCATGATGTCGGCGATCTCCTGCATGCGCGCCTGTTCCTTGTCTGTCAGGATGGGGCTGAAGGTCTGGCTCTTGATGGCGTCGCGGATGATGTCTTCACGCGGCACCTCGCCGTGCTTCAGCGTTTTGAGCGTGGGCTCGGAAATGAAGTAGCCGGCAATCAGCTTGGCGGCCTCTTCCGGCTTGTTCTGCAGCAGATCGATGGCATCGCGCTGGGCGTCCAGGGATTTCCAGACGTCTTCCTTGCGCTTCTTGAGCGTGTCGCCGGACGTGATCACCACCATGCATGGGAAAGGCCAGACTTCGCCGATCTCATAGATTTGCGTGACGGGAGCGACCAGCTGCGCAATGCGTGCCTGGGGCTCGAACAGGAACGCCGCTTCCACCCGCTTGCCCACCAGCGACTGCACCGCCACTTGCGGGCTCACGCCCATGATGGTCAGGTCGTCGGCTTTCAGGCCCGCGTCCTTGAGGACTACGCCCCGCAGCACGGTGTCGGCGGTACTGCCTTCTTTCTGGGATGCGAGGGTGCGGCCCTTCAGGCCCGCCACGTCCTTGATATCGGCGTCGTCGCGGACGACGATGGCGTGAAAGCCATGCTGCGCGCCACCGACCACTTTCAGGTCAGCGCCCTTGGAAGACCAGGATGCCGCGTTGGTGAATCCCAGCACGCCCGTATCCAGCTGCCCGCCCACGATGGCCTTGATCAGGTCGGTGCCGGATTTGAACTCCACCAGCTCCACGTCCAATCCGTGCTTTTTGTAGTAGCCGCCCTCGTAGGCGGCGATGGCCTGCGCATCGTCCATGACGCGCAGGTAGCCTACCTTGAACTTCTCTGCGGCAACGGCCTGGCCGGCAATGGCGAATGCCGCCACGACGGGCAATATGAATCGTGCAAACTTCATGCTTCTATTTCCTCTGGTTGGGCTGCCGTTTCACCCGCTTCCGCGTGTATACCGAGCAAGCCGAGTATTTCTCGTCGCATTGCGGCGAATTCGGATAAGTCGTGTGTTTTTTCGTGATGCGCCAGGTTGAATTCCTTCAGCACGGTGGCCGGCCGGGCGCTGAACACCAGGATCCGGTCGGCAAGGAACAGAGCCTCGTCGACATCGTGCGTAACGAGCAACACAGTAGGGCCGGCCTCGCGGATCAGCTGGCGCAGAACATCTTGCAGCGTCATGCGCGTGAGCGCATCGAGCGCCCCGAAGGGCTCATCGAGCAACAGGGCCTTGGGATGGGAGATGAACGCACGCGCCAGCGCCGCGCGTTGGCGCATGCCGCCCGAGACTTGGTGAGGGTAATACTGCTCAAAACCCTGCAACTGGACCTTGCCCAGCCAGAAAGCCGCCTGCTTCAAGGCAGCCGCTTTGTCGGACCCCTGGAATTCGAGGGCGAGCGCCACGTTCTGCGCAAGCGTGAGCCAGGGGTACAAGGCGTTTTCCTGGAACATCAGGGTGCGTTCCGGGTGGGGCCCGCGCACCGGGGCTCCGTCCACCAGAACCTGACCGCGAGTAGGTGTTTCCAGCCCGGCCGCCATATGCAGCAGTGTGGATTTTCCGCAACCGGACGGTCCGACCAGCGCGACCAGCTCGCCGTCGGCGATGTCGCGACTGAACTCATCGATGACCCGGAGATCGGAAAATTCCTTCTCTATATTCTTGAACGACAGTTTCATGCGTGGACGTGTTCCAAATAGTTATATGAAACTTTAGCGACACGCCAAATGCCGGACAAGAATTTTTACGCTCTATACTTATGCCTTTCAGTTATAAAACTATTTCTTTTCAGGCGGCTGAAAGGCGGCGGGCCGGTTCATGCCGTGATATTCCGGATTCGGGATCATGTCCATTCCGATTGCCATGCGGTTCGACATATTGAAGAAACCCACCGTATCGGCAAGATCGAAGATATCCTCCGAACTGAGGCCGACATCCTTGAGCCGCTTGCGGTCTTCCTGTACAACCTCGTCGGGCGTTCGGGTCAGCTTCCAGGCGAAATCCAACATGGCTCGCTGACGAGCATCCAAAGGCGCCACCCGGTAGTTCATGACCAGCATTTCGCCCAATTGGGGGTCGCCGGAAAGCGCCCGCACCGCCTGGCCATGTGCAACCAGGCAGTAATAGCAGCGATTCGCGCTGGACACCACCACCGCCACCATTTCGCGTTCCAGCTTGCTGAGCCCGGACGGCGCCAGCATGAGCTCGTTGTACATGGCCATGAAGTTGCGCAGCTTGTTGGGACGCAGGCTGTAGGCGGCCAGCACATTGGGGACCAGGCCCAACTTCTCGACGCATTTCTGGAAGACCTCCTGCAGGTCGGGATCCAGTGTGCCGGCGTCGGGCGCACCAAGCGCGGAAACATAATCAGGTTGCGGCATGGCTTTCCTCTCCTCTCGGGCTTGTGATTCTTGGTATAGTGAATCGTACTTTATCACTACCCCAAGGAGGCCGTATGGGCACTGAATTCCCGGGCTTCTCGGGCCCCTCGGCCAGCACCGAAGCGCCACTGGAAATGCTGGCGGCCTGCCACATCCGCATAGAGCGCCAATGCGCCACCCTGGAGCGCCTGGCGGCGCACCTTCCGGCCCACGGCTGCGACGACCAGGCACGGCTTGCGGCAAGCAACATCATCCGCTACTTCGACACCGCCGCCGTCCAGCACCATGCCGACGAAGAAACCGACTTGTTCCCGGCGCTGCTGGAATCCATGGCGGGATCGGATGCGGTCTGCATCAAGGGACTGACCGACGGCCTGAGCGCCGAACACCGCCGGCTCGAGGCCCTGTGGCGCAACCTTCGGCGTTATTTGGAACGCATCGCGGCCGGCGAAGACGCCACCCTGCCGCCCGAGGCGCTGGAGCAATTCAATGAGCTTTATGCCTCGCATACGAAACGGGAGGACGACGAACTCCTGCCCATGGCGGCTCGGCTGCTGTCCGATCACGACATCGACCGGATCGGACGCGCCATGCGGGAACGGCGCGGGATCCGGGAGTGAGGGGTCAGACCCCGTACGGGGTCTGACCCCAGCCGGACCTGAGCCAAGGGGTAAGACCCCGCATGGGGTCTGACCCCTCCACACCTAGGCCAGGGGTCAGACCCCGTTCGGGGTCTGACCCCGAGCAGGATCCGCCTGCCTCTCCAGCCGGATCACGCTCAATTCATCACCGAAAACCGATCGGGCAAGCTCTTCAATATGATCGTGATGGCTCAGGAAGATCACTTGAGTGCGCCGCGAAAGGTCCGCCAGCGCCCTCAATCCCGCTTCGGCGCGCGCATCGTCGTAATTGATGAACAAGTCGTCGGCGATGAAGGGCAATGGCGCGGACTGATCCAGATGAAGTTCGAGCGCAGCCAGCCGCAAGGCCAGATACAGCTGGTCGCGCGTGCCGTCGCTCAGGCCTTCTATGCCGACCAGCCTTCCATCGGCGCGCTGGCCCTGCAGCGCCATGGGTTCCCGCTCGAAATCCACCCGCAGCCTTTCGAATGCGCCCAATGTCAGCTTCGAGAAAATATCGCTGGCGCGCGCCAGGACCGGCCCCTGCTTTTCCTCGCGATACCGGTCTATGGACCAGCGCAACAGACGCGCTGCCGTATAGACCTTGACGTAGCGCGATGCGGCGTCGGCCATCGTCGCCAGCGCTTCCTGCCGCCTGGCTTCGGCGCGCGCGGCATCGTCGGAACCTGCAATGGAGGCCAGCTCCGCTTCCGCCTGAGCCAGCTCCACCGCCAGCGCGTTCTGCTGCTCCTGCGCCTGCGCCATTTCTTCCTGGATCGCCGCCAGGTCTACCTGCAGCCGCGCGGCGTCCACCTCCGCCATCTCGGCAAGCAGACGTTCGCGGCTGATGCCATCGCTGTCCTCTGCAAGGCGTTTCTGAACACCCTGCAATTTAGACTTGAGCGCGCGCAGCCGATCGGAACGGGCGATGGCCAGAGCCAGGGCCGCCGGATCATTGCTTCCCGAACTTTCCAGCAAAGGCTGAAGCTGCGCCTGGGCTTCGGCCGCGCTATGCTCCGCCGCGCGCAATTGCGCCTGCTCTTCCTGGATGGCCCGTGCCGTGGCCCCGGCATGCTCCTGGGCCTGGCGCGCTTGCGCGACCCGGCGCATCAATTCGCGCGACATCGCGAACGCGGCTTCGATGTCGACGCCACCGTCAGGCACCGCTAGGTCCGCAGCCCGGCATAGCGCAACGGCACGCGTGGCGAATCCATGCAAGTCGCCCCGCCGGGCATCGATCTGTTCTTGCCGCAGACGCTGCAGCTCGTCCAGTCTGTCCACCATGCCGGACAAAAGCTGCAGCGCGCCGACGGCCTCGCCTATGGAAGTTCCTTCGGCCAGGCCGGCTCGGGTCGCCGCTTCCCGCCATTCGGCATGCCAGGCTTCCAGCCTGCCTCGGGCGGCCTTTGCCGCCTGCTCCGACGCCTGCAGCATGGGGCGCGCCTCAACCCGCCGCGCTTCCCACTCCTGGCGAAGAACACGGGCATCATCCGCCTCTCGTATGCGGACTTGCGCCTGCGTGCGCAAGTCCGCCAGTTCCGCGTCCGCGTCCATGGCATGCCCATGCCGCAAGAGCGCGCGTCCCAAGGCTTCCTTCGCCCGGGAATGGGCGCCGGCCAGGGCATCCAGCTCTTCCTGCGCCAGCGCGAGCGCGCCGGCCGCCTCGAGCGCTGCATCCTTTCGGGCCAGCCAGTCGGGAAGCTCTTCCAGAGCCATGCCGTCCAAGGCCAGTCCGATGGACCGCTCCCGCCATGCGCTTTCCTGAACGTCCAACGCCGAGGCGCAGGCCTCGTGGCGGCGCAAGATATCCTGATAAGCGGTGCGCTCCTGTTCCAGTTGCTGGTCCAGCGCCTGGAACTCGGCAGCTTCCCGCGCTTTGTCGTGGCGTTGATCGGCCAGCGCGTCAGCATGCTGCACCTTGGCTTCGTACGCATCGGCCGACGCGGCCAGCGGCCGGCCGCCTTCCCGGATCGAGCGCCAGACGGCGTTCCGCTGTTCGCGCGCAGCAATCACGTCTTCCTGGGTCACGGGCTGGTGAAGCCTTTGAAATTGTTCGACCGACAAGGACAGACGCTGCACCGTGGCGGCTTTGTCGTCGCGCCGTGAGGAGATCGACTTGAGATCGGCCTGGCAGGACTGCCTTTCCGCCAGCCATGCCGCCACGCTTTGCGGCGTCGGCCAGACCACCGCCGCCAGCGCTTCGGGCGCACGTTTCCATGGGCCCAGGCGCGCCATGGACTGTTCCAGCGCTTCCCTGCGACGCCGGACCGCCAAGTCCGCCCTGCTCAAGGCCAGCTCCGCATCGCCCAAGCTCTGCGCCTGAGCAAGCGCCGAACGAAGATCCGCTCCGGGCTCGGGCGCGGCATGGTTCTTCAGCTTGGCGTCAAGAGCCTTGGCGTCGGCCAGCCGGTTCGCATGGACAGCGTCCGCCGCCTCAATGGCCAAGGAGATGGTTTCATGCTCGCGGAGCAGTTGCCCCAGGCGCTCACGCAAAGGCAAGCCGGGCATGCGTTCCCGCAGCATCGACAGCGCGTCCGGGGCCGCGGGATCGGCGATCTGCCAGCCCAGCTCTTTGGCCATGCGCATCAATTCGCCATGCAGCAATGCGCTCTGCCCCTCCGCCTGGATGATGGCCGCCTCGTGGCCCGCATAGCGATGCCGCAACGCGTCCAGGGACTCGATGTCCTCCGACAGGCTCAATACCTTGTCGTCGACCTGCAAGGCAGAGGCCTGGATTTTCAATCGATCGAGTTCGCCGCGATGGATTTCCAGGCGCTGGCCCGCCCTGGCCAGCGACAACTGCGCCTGAGCCAGTACCTGCGCCGCATCGGATGGAAGCAAGGCCACGCCGTCCAGGTCCTTCAGTTCCCTTTCGCATTCCTCGAGCTCGTGCAGCAGCGGGATGACCCGGCGCAAGCGCTCCAGCCTGGCACGCGTCTCCTGACGGGCCGACTGTTCCCGGCGATGTTCGGCACTGCGCTCCGAAAGCGCCTGCACGCGTTCGCTGGCCGAAGCCCAGTCGCGAGTGCGGACAATAGCGTTCTTCAGGTCCGAACTCGCTTGGTCGTAAAGATCGCGCGCGGCATAGTAGACGCGTTTGGAAGACTTGGTCGGCGCCCACAAGGCATCCGCTTCCGCTTCCAGGGCGTCGCGCACCTTACCCAGGCTCGCAATGCCCGATGCCGACTGGAAAAGCACCTGGCCGACGTCGTCCTGCGCGTTCAGGATGCTGTTGCCGCCGGCCACCAGGCGCTCGTGGTCCAGGCCGAACATCTTGTCGAAGAATGGCCGGTGGGCGCCGCCAAGCCATGAATCCAGCGTGTCGTCCGGCAAGGGGGCCTCGTCTGGCGTGCGCAAGGTATTGCGATTGGCCTTCCGCCGCAGGAGCTCAAGTGCGGTTCCATTCCGTTCGATGGCGGCTCCTAAAAGGAGGTCGGCCTTGGCATGCAGGAAATCCAGCGGCGTACGCAGCGGGAAACCGAAAAGCAGGTCCAGGACGGCGATCCGGAATGTCGATTTCCCGGCTTCGTTCGGCCCGATCACCAGATGGAAATCGGCCTCCCGGAAGGGAAACTCCAGGCGGCGATCGGTGAACTTGCCGTAACGGATGAGATCGAGTCGCTTGAATCGCATGGCTACTCGTCCAACTGCGCCATCAAGCCCGGGGCGACCTCGCGCAGCAGTCCCGACACATCACCGTTGCGTATGTCGCGAAACCATTCCACTTCGTCCTGGAGCTCTTGCGGCGCTTTGGCGACCAGCGCCATCAGGCCCGCCTGAAGGCCGGCCAGGAATGCCTCGTCGTCATGCGCCTCGGCAATCATGGTCCGCAGATCGGACAGGGCCTCGGCATGGTCGCCCGACGGTTCGGTTTCCTGCGGCGGCGCGGTTCTCAGCTTCACTTTTTCGACCCACAGGCGTTCCTGTCCCAGGGCGCCCGCCTGCGCCAGGATTTCCTCGCGCAGGTGGCGCTCCAGGCCGAACAAGGCGCCGTGCGCTTCGCTGCGGCCGGTCACTTCGATCCGCAGCGCCAGGGGATGATCCGACAGCGTCTCGCTGCTCAGGCGCTCCAGCTCTGCGCCTATGGTGCGCACGGTTTGCTCGAAAGAAACGCAAGCGCTGACGTCGACCTCGAGACGATGCCAACGCAGCACATCGACGAACAGCCGCTCGACCTCGGGGCGGCCGGCGTCGTCCACCGTGACGAGCACCGCGCCCTTCGGCCCGGTCTCGCGTATGTTGCGCCCCTGCAGATTGCCCGGAAACACGGCCAGCGCATCTCCGAGCGGGTAGACCCGATGCTCGTGGACATGCCCCAAGGCCCAGTACTGGTAGCCTCGGGCCTGGAGCTCCTGCAAAGAGCATGGCGCATAGGTGGCATGCGCCGCACTGCCCTCCAGGGCGGTATGAAGTACGCCGATGTTAAACATGCCCGGCGCCGGATCGGGATAGGTGGCTGCCAGATTTTCGGTCGTCGCCGCCACCTTGAAGCTGCGGCCGTGCAGCGCAACGCCCAAGCCGTCGATCACGTAGGTGCAAGGCTTGCGAGCATCGAACACATGCACGTTGTCCGGCAGCAGCAGCTTGCGCGTCATTTCGCTTTCCGCGTCATGATTCCCGTGCAGCAGATAAACGGGTATGCCCGCCCGCTTCAGCCGACCCATCTGGGCGACGAAAAACAGGCCGGTGTTGTAGTCCTTCCAGTTGCCGTCGTACAGGTCTCCCGCAATCACCATGAAGTCGACTTCCTCGTCGACCGCCACGGACACGAGCTTGTCGAAGGCTTCCCGGGTGGCGGTGCGCAGCATTTCCACTGGCGCATCCTCGTAGGCGCTCAAGCCCACCAGCGGGCTGTCCAGATGAATGTCGGCGGCATGAATGAATCTCACGAACGGTTTCCTATCTATGACCATGTGGAAGGCATGCTCGCTGAGCGCAAGCCGGTCAATACTACTACGCAGCGCAGAGCCCCGTCATGAGCCTGTAATGCTGCAAGGCAATAATGGCCGCCGTAACATGCGTCCGGCGGATTCACGAGATCCCGGGCGGCAACCTTTAGAAAACGGGCATAGCGGCATGAAGAGTATTTTCAGCCTGAAGAAAAGCTTCATCATCTTTTTGATCATTCTGACCTTGTTGTCGGCGCTGGTGCTGACAGCCGTTCACAATCTCACGCGCAGCATAGGCTACCTGAAAGACATCGAGCGCCAGCGCGAGCAGGCCACCGCGCTGGCCACCCAGTACAAGAACCTGACGCAGGCCATGACCCGCGACGTGATGGCCTTCGTGGCCAGCGAACAACCCGAGTTCCACGAAAGCTACAAGCATTTGACCGCCGTGCTTCATGGCAAGGCGCCCGACCAGGGCGGAACGCAGCAGGCCATGATCGAACGCTTCCACAATGCGGGCTTTACGGATGACGAGCTGGCGCAACTGCAATCCGCCCATGAGCAGATCATCGAGCTGGCCAAGACCGAAGTCGAGGCCATCAGCACGGCCAAGGGCGAGTTCGACGACGGCGAAGGAGGCGTGCGCGTCGCCCTGCCCAATGCGCTGATGGCCAAGGTCATGATCTTCGGCCAGCAGTATGCCGAAGCCACCGCCGGCATCGCCAAAGCGATCGACCAGTTCGATGCCATGCAGTCTCAGCGGCTCACGCTGGATGTGGAGAAAGCGAGCGCGGCAAGCGCACTGGCCGGCCGGATCGCTGTTTCCGCCATCGCGGCCCTCCTGCTGTGCAGCGCCCTGGCCTTGTGGAGCCTTTACCGCTCCGTCAAGCGCCCGCTGGACCAGGGCGTGCGCCTGGCGCAGCGGCTGGCGGGAGGCGATCTGACCGCACACGCCGACGTCCTGCGGCGCGATGAACTGGGTGAATTGCTGCAGGCCCTGAACGGCATCGGCGACGGCCTGCGCTCAGCGGTGCAGGACGTGCATGCGCGAGCCGAACAGATCGCGTCCGCCTCGCACCGGATCGCAGACGGCAACATCGATCTTTCCCATCGGACGAACGAGCAAGCCGCCAATGTCACGGAAACCGCCTCGGCCATGCGGCAGCTTGCGGACACCGTCCAGCAGAACGCCGAAAACACCGGCAAGTCCCGGGACATCGTGGCACAAGCGTCCGAATGCGCCGACCGCGGCGGCCGCATCGTCCATGACGCGGTCCGGAGCATGCGGCAGATCTGTCAGGATACGCGCAAAGTGCAGGACATCACCGGCCTGATCAAAAGCATCGCCTTCCAGACCAACATCCTGGCCCTGAACGCCGCGGTCGAGGCGGCGCGGGCGGGACAGCACGGCAAAGGCTTCGCGGTGGTCGCCGCCGAGGTCCGCAGCCTGGCCTTGCGCTCGGCCGAGGCTTCGCGCGAGATCGAAACCCTGATTGCCGAGTCCGTCGCCCAGCTCGATGCGGGAGCCAGCCTGGTCGACGGCGCAGGCAAAAGCATGAACGAAATCGTGGAATCGGTCAGCGAGGTCCAGGCGATCATGAGCGCGATCGCCGAAGCATCGCGCGAGCAGGCGACGGGCATCGGCGAAGTCACTCTGGCGATCTCTCACCTGGACACGATCACGCAACGGAACCTCGCCATGGTGCAGGAGGCAGCGCATGCCACCCATAGCCAACAACAGCAGGCGGAAGGACTCATTGCTACGCTTTCACGCTTCAGGCTCGAGGAAGAAGGCCGGCAATCTGCGCCGGCCGACGCCGCGCATGCCTCCACCGCCGCCACCGCGGCGAGAAGGCCTGTGGGCCTGCTGCAGAATGGCGCAGGCAGTCTGACGGCGGCGGGCTACGCCTGACAACTGGCGAACGCAGTAACAGGTTAAAATACTGGGTTGACCCAATGAAGGCGCTTTGAGCGCCTTCGCAACTCAGGAACATTTATGGAAGCCGAACGCCAGAACCAACTCGCCGCCCGCCTTGAAGACTACGCGGAGCGTCAGGCTGCCCTTCGGAGGTATCTTTGACTACGATGCCAAAGCGGAACGCCTGCACGTCGTAAATGCCGAACTCGAGAACCCCGACGTCTGGAATGACCCCAAGCACGCCCAGGAACTTGGGCGCGAAAAGAAAAGCCTGGAGAATGTCGTCGGCACGCTGTCCGACATCGCCATCGGCCTGAAGGACGCGCACGAACTCTTTGAACTTGCCGCCGCCGACGACGACGAGGCAACCCTGCTGGCGGTCGAGCACGATACCGAAGCGCTCGGCGAACAGCTCGAGGAACTCGAGTTCCGGCGCATGTTCTCCAACCCCGCCGATCCGCTCAACTGCTTCATGGACATCCAGGCCGGCGCGGGCGGCACCGAAGCGCAGGACTGGGCGTCCATCCTGCTGCGCCAATATCTCAAGTACTGCGAACGCAAGGACTTCAAGGCCGAGATCCTGGAAGAATCGCACGGTGAAGTGGCCGGCATCAAGTCCGCCACCATCAAGATCGAGGGCGATTACGCTTTCGGCTTCCTGCGTACCGAAACCGGCGTGCATCGCCTGGTGCGCAAAAGCCCCTTCGATTCCGCGAACGGCCGGCACACCTCCTTCGCCAGCGTGTTCGTCTATCCTGAAGTCGATGACACCGTCGAGGTCGAGATCAACCCCGCCGACCTGCGCGTCGACACCTATCGCGCCAGCGGCGCCGGCGGCCAGCACATCAACAAAACCGACTCCGCCGTCCGGATCACCCACATGCCGTCCGGCATCGTGGTGCAGTGCCAGAACGACCGTTCGCAGCACCGCAACCGCGCAGAAGCCATGCAGATGCTGCGTTCGCGGCTTTACGAACTCGAAATGCGGCAGCGCATGGCCGAGCAGCAGAAAATGGAAGATGCCAAGACGGATGTGGGCTGGGGCCATCAAATCCGCTCCTACGTCCTGGACCAGAGCCGCATCAAAGACCTGCGCACCAACGTCGAAATCTCCAACACCCAGAAGGTGCTCGACGGAGACCTGGACCCGTTCATCCAAGCAAGCTTGAAACAAGGGGTATGACCATGAAAGAACGCACCGTCGCCATCGTCACCGGGGCCAGCCGGGGTCTGGGCCAGGCGCTGGCCGCCGCACTGCTGGAGCAGGGCGCGCACCTGATCGCCATAGCTCGAAGCCGCAGCGCCGAACTCGAACGCATTGCGGACCTTGGCCGGGGCAGCCTGCAGCAAATCCAGGCAGACCTTTCCGACCCGGCCGAGGCCGAGCGCGTCGCCGCACAACTGGCGGACGGCTTGCCGAAAGATGCGGGGCGCTACCTGCTGATCAACAATGCCGGTATGGTCGACCCCGTCAGGCAAGCCAGCGACCTCGACAGCGCCAATGCCATTTCAGCCGCGTTCAGCTTGAATGTCACCAGCGTCATCCTGCTCTGCTCCGCCTTCCTGAAGGCCGTCAAGCCCTTGGACGCCGATGCCCGCATCGTGAACATCTCGTCCGGCGCCGGACGCAGCGCAACGCCTGGCTGGGGGGTGTATTGCGCCACCAAGGCAGCGCTCGATCACTACACTCAAGTGCTGAATACCGAAAACCATGGGGTACGCGCCGTTTCGCTGGCACCGGGCGTCATCGATACCGGCATGCAGCAGGCCATCCGCGCAAGCGACCCGCAGGACTTCCCCAACGTCCAGCGCTTCGAGCAACTGCACGAACAGAAACAGCTTGCCGCCCCCGCCGACGTCGCGGCGCGCATCCTGCGCTATGTCGACGAACCCGACTTCGGCGCGACCGTACTCGACGACATCAGAAATTACGCATAAGCAAATCAGAATCATGAACGAACCTACGCCATCCAGCTCAGTCACGGACGAAAACCACCTCATTGCCGAACGCCGTGGCAAACTGGCGAAACTGCGCGCCGATGGCGTGGCCTACCCCAACGACTTCCAGCCCGACAGCAAGGCGGCCGATCTGCATGCCGCTTACGGCGCTCAAGACAAGGACTCGCTCGCGACGACCGCGGCCACCGTGAAGGTGGCGGGCCGCATGATGCTCAAGCGCGTCATGGGCAAAGCCAGTTTTGCGACGCTTCAAGACGGCAGCGGCCGCATCCAGATCTTTCTGGACAAGGCCACCGTGGGCGAGGACGCGTATGCGCATTTCAAGACCTGGGACATCGGCGACATCATCGCTGTCGAGGGCTCGATGTTCAAGACCAACAAGGGCGAGCTCTCGGTTCATGCATCGGCGATACGGCTGCTCTCCAAGTCCCTGCGTCCCCTGCCCGACAAGTTCCACGGCGTGGCCGACCAGGAATTGCGTTATCGCCAGCGCTATGTCGATCTGGTCATGACCGAAGAAACGCGCAATACCTTCATTGCGCGCAGCAAGGCCATCGGCAGCATCCGCCAGCACATGCTGAACGCCGGCTTCCTGGAAGTCGAGACGCCCATGCTGCATCCGATTCCCGGCGGCGCCGCCGCCAAGCCTTTTGTCACCCATCACAATGCGCTCGACATGGAAATGTTCCTGCGCATCGCGCCCGAGCTTTATCTCAAGCGGCTCATCGTGGGCGGCTTTGAGCGCGTCTTCGAAGTGAATCGGAATTTCCGCAACGAAGGCGTCAGCCCACGGCATAATCCCGAATTCACCATGATGGAGTTCTACGCCGCCTACACCGACTACAAATGGCTCATGGATTTCACCGAAGCCCTGATACGCGAGGCCGCCATTGCCGCTTGCGGCAGCGCCATGCTTACCTACCAGGGCAAGCCGCTGGACCTCGGCCGGCCCTTCGATCGTCTGACCATCGTCCAGGCCATCCTGAAGTACGCGCCAAGCTACACCGAAGAACAATTGCTTGATGCAGCCTTCCTGCGCGGCGAGCTCAAGCGCCTGGGCGCCGACGTGGGCGGTCCTGTGCTGTCTCGCGCGGGCCTGGGCGCCTTGCAGCTCGCCCTCTTTGAAGAAACCGCGGAATCGCAGCTCTGGAATCCCACCTACATCGTCGACTATCCCATAGAGGTCTCCCCGCTAGCGCGCGCCTCCGACGCCCAGGCCGGCATTACCGAGCGTTACGAGCTCTTCATCACCGGACGGGAAATCGCCAACGGGTTTTCGGAGCTCAACGATCCCGAAGACCAGGCCGCCCGATTCCAGGCGCAGGTCGAAGCCAAGGACGCCGGCGACGAGGAAGCCATGTACTACGACGCCGATTACATCCGGGCCCTGGAATACGGCATGCCCCCCACGGGAGGCTGCGGCATCGGCATAGATCGCCTGGTCATGATCCTTACCGACAGCCCCAGCATCCGCGACGTCATTCTCTTTCCTCATCTCCGGCCGGAAGACTGACCCGGACTTTACCGCCTCCCGTCCTTTGTTGCATAATTCGAGCTATCGATACATAACGTAACAAGGGCGACGATGAATCGCGGGATTCGAATGGTTAGACTGGGCGCCGCGCTTGCGGCAGCCGCACTCCTGGCAAGCTGCGCCAGCATGTCCGAGAAAGAATGCCTGTCCGCGGACTGGCATGATCAAGGCTACCGGGACGGCCGCAACGGCCAATCCCTGTCGCGTATTGAAGACCATCGCGAAGCCTGCGCCAAAGTGGGGGTTGCGCCGGATCTTGCAGCATACAAGGCCGGCCGCGCCAAAGGCATTCTGGAATACTGCACCGCCGATAACGGCGTCAGGGAAGGACGGCGCGGCGCCAGCTACCGAAACGCCTGCCCTCCTGAACTGGAAGGTCGCTTTCTTGATCATTACCGGGCGGGCAAGCGCGTATATGACGCGGAACAGCGCGTCAACAATCTCGACAGCCGCGCGCGCGACCTGCAACGGCGCCTGGAGAAAGAGAAAGACGATGACAAGCGCAAGCGCCTGCGCCAGGAACTGCGTGACCTGGACTGGAGTTTGCGAAACGCCCGCAACGACGTCTACGAGGCCGAGCGCCGGCTGCGATACTAGGCAGGGTCAGACCCCGTACGGGGTCTGACCCTAAAGACTGTGACGGGACAGACCCCGCATGGGGTCTGTCCCTAAGGATTGTGAGGGGTTAGACCCCGTACGGGGTCTGACCCCAGGCCCCGCCGCGCTACTGCGTCCGCCCACTTGCGCGCCACTGCGGGCGAGGCGATGCAGCAGGCCTTGTCGGTGACGACCCTGACCGCGCGTTCCAGCAGCTGGATATCGGCCTCGTGCTGGCGCGCAACGTGAGGGTCCTCAAAGAAGATCACGCGCTGGCAGCGTTCTTCGAGCACCAGTTCCGCAATCTGCGCATCGCCGCCCAGGGGGCCGCTCAAGAAAGGCTGCACCCAGGGACGGTCCGCCGGCCAGCCACGAGATTTCGCCAATTCGTTCAGCCGGCCGCTGGTCGTACCGGTACCGACCCGGTGCGCGAATCTGGACAGCAAATCGAAATGCTGCGCCGCATATTCAACCATTTCATCCTTGAGCGCATCGTGCGCGATCAAGGCCAGGGTCTGCCGCGAGAAATCGAAAATCGGATCGAGCTTGGGATCAGCCGGCAAGCCCCGGCACAGGCGCTCGACCTCTACCCACTCTATGGCGCCCATCAGGGTCGACACAAAAGGCCGGCCGTGGGTGATGCATTGGCGCTTCAGGGCCAGCGCTTCGGGAAAAATGGATGAGGGATCGACCGGATCGATCAGATAGATGGCACCGTCGAACGGGCGTTCGTCACCCGCGCCTTCGGTGACCCGGGCAACCAGCTTCATGAGCCCGCCCTCCCGGCCGTAGGGGTAGCGGATGAGGCCAGGATAGCCTTTGAGGAGATCCGACCGTTCAATGGCATCCAGCGTGCGGCCGACGGTGTACAGTTCGAGCCCGAGCTCGCGGATGCCGACCGCCGATTGCTCCAGCCAGCGGAAGATCGCGGCGCCATAGGTTTCGTGGTGCAGGCGATTGGCGGCCAGGCCGAACCGCAAAACGGGAGGTGTGGTCGTCATGAGAATGAGGCGGGGTCAGACCCCGTATGGGGTCTGACCCCTGAAACAATGTAATGGAAGACTATGCCTGGGGTCAGACCCCGCATGGGGTCTGACCCCATGCGGGTTCTGACCCCAGAACATCAATTTAGACTGTAAAGGACTCGCCGCAACCGCAAGATGCTTTCTCGTTGGGGTTGGAGAACTTGAAACCTTCGTTCAGGCCTTCGCGTCCGTAGTCGAGCTCGGTGCCGTCGATGAACGGCAAGCTCTTGGGGTCCACGAATACCTTCACGCCCCGCTGCTCGAAGACCTGATCATCTGGTTTGGGCTCGTCGACGTACTCGAGCTTGTAGGCCATGCCGGAGCAACCCGTCAGCCTTACGCCCAGACGCAAGCCCTGGCCTGCGCCACGTTTCTGGAGGTAGCGATTGATATGGTCAGCCGCCTGTTGTGTAAGCGTAATAGCCATGTCTTAGTCCTGATGCTTGTCCTGGTAATCACGAACGGCCGCCTTGATGGCGTCTTCGACCAGGATGGAACAATGAATCTTTACTGGCGGCAACGCCAGCTCTTTCGCGATATCGACATTGCGGATCTGCAAGGCTTCGCCCAGTGTCTTGCCTTTTACCCATTCGGTGGCAAGAGAGCTCGAAGCGATGGCCGAGCCGCAGCCGTAGGTCTTGAAGCGCGCATCTTCAATGATACCCGATTCGCCCACCTGTATCTGCAGCCGAATGACCCCGCCCTCCGCCGGCGCGCCCACCATGCCGGTGCCGACCCGGCGGTCGGACGCATCGAATGCGCCGACATTGCGCGGATGCTCGTAGTGATCTTGCACTTTGTCGCTGTATATCGCCATGATGCTGCCTGTTGCCCGTCCTGAACTATGCATTGACCGCCCACTGATAGGCTTCGACGTCCACCCCCTGCTGGTGCATTTCCCACAGGGGGGATATGTCGCGCAGTTTGGCCACGCGCTGCGTGACGACCTGGACGGCGAAGTCCACATCTTGTTCGGTCGTATAGCGCCCGATCGAGAAGCGCAGCGAACTGTGGGCCAGCGCATCGCTGCGGCCCAATGCGCGCAGTACGTATGAAGGCTCCAGGCTGGCGGACGTGCAGGCTGAACCGCTGGACACGGCGAGCTCTTTGAGCGACATGATCAGTGCTTCGCCCTCGATGTAGCTGAAACTGAGGTTCAGGTTGTGCGGCACGCGCCGATGCAGGTCGCCATTCAGGTAGACCTGGGGAATTGCCGACAGCCCGGCCCAGAAACGGTCGCGCAGTGCGAGTATGCGCGCGTGCTCGGCGGCCATTTCGAGCCCGGCCAGCTGGAAGGCGGCTCCCATGCCGACAATCTGATGGGTGGGAAGCGTCCCTGATCGGACACCGCGTTCATGGCCGCCGCCGTGCATCTGCGCCGCGATGCGCGCCCGCGGCTTGCGGCGCAGATACAAGGCGCCTATGCCTTTAGGGCCGTAGGTTTTATGAGCCGAGAACGACATGAGGTCTACATTCAGAGCCTGGAGATCTATGGCAACTTTGCCGGTCGCCTGGGCGGCGTCGACGTGGAACACGATACCCCGCTCGCGGCAGATATCGCCGATGGCCGCAATATCCTGAATCACACCGATTTCATTGTTGACCAACATGACCGACGCCACGATGGTGTCGGGGCGGAGCGCCGCGCGGAAGGCGTCCAAGTCCAGCAGCCCGTCGGCGCCGACATCAAGATAAGTGACCTCGAAGCCCTGCCGTTGCAATTCCGCACAGGTATCCAGCACCGCCTTGTGTTCCGTCTTGACGGTAACGATGTGCTTGCCCCGCCCCGCATGAAACTGGGCCGCGCCTTTGATTGCCAGGTTGTTGGATTCCGTGGCACCGGAAGTCCAGACGATGTCGCGCGGGTCGGCGCCTACCAGCTCCGCCACCTGCGCCCTGGCTTGCTCGACCGCCTCTTCGGCTTCCCAGCCATAGGCATGGCTGTTGGACGCCGGATTGCCGAAGCGCTCGGACAGCCAGGGAACCATTTTTTCGACCACACGCGAGTCGACCGGCGTAGTGGCGGAATAGTCGAAATAAACGGGGCGGCTGTGCTGCATGCTTGGGCTCCTGTGGGCGTTATACCGGGTTGGCGATGATCATGTCGGGCGAGCGCGCAATACGCATGGCGGCCCTGGCCTCGTTGGCTTCGTGCAGTTGACGCATGCGCTGCTGATCGACCAGGTCCTGCAAGGACACCGAATCGAGGTAATCGACCATTTTACGATTGAGTGTTGCCCATAGTTCGTGTGTCATGCATTTGCCGGTGCCGCCGTTGCGGCCGATATTGCAATCTTCCTTGCCGCCGCAACTGGTGGCGTCGAGCGGTTCGTCGACCGCGAAGATGATGTCGGCCACGGTAATGTTGCGAGCCAGGCGCCCCAGCGAGTAGCCGCCGCCCGGGCCGCGCATGCTGTCCACGAGTTCGTGCCGGCGCAGCTTGCCGAACAGTTGCTCGAGGTAGGAAAGGGAAATGTTCTGACGCTGACTGATGGCCGCCAGGGTAACGGGCCCGCTTTGCTGCCGCAACGCCAAATCGATCATGGCGGTCACCGCAAAACGCCCTTTGGTCGTTAAACGCATGGTGATGTCCTTGCCAAAGCCTGTTTATTACTAGGGAAATTAGCCAGCGCTTTACCCGACTAATATAGTCAAGTATAGCAAATTCCCGACTAATTTACTAGGATATTACAGCCAGGACACAGGGCCCAAACGGCAAAAAACCGTGCGGCGCACGGTTTTTTTTAGAGTCGGACAAGTTGAAAACTAGGCCGCCTGGTATTGCAGCGCCCGCTTGCGCACCATTTCAATAACGCCCTGACAGGCGTCCTCGAGGTAATCAAGCACCTTGCCGAAACCGTCGGGACCGCCATAATAAGGATCGGGCACAGTGGCCTCTTCGAACTCGTTGGCGAAGCGCATGAGCAGCATGAGCTTGTGCTGGTATACTTTGGGGCATTGCTGCTGCAAAGCCGAAAGATTTTCCCAGTCCATGGCCAGAATCAGGTCGAATTCGCGGAAGTCATCGGCGGTGACTTGCCGCGCGACACAGTGCGAAAGTTCATACCCGCGCTTGCGCGCAGCGGCTTGGGCGCGTGCGTCGGGCGGCTCGCCGATATGAAAGCTGTGGGTGCCAGCGGAATCCACCCCCACCACCTCAGAGAGCCCCGCTTCGTCTATTAGACGGCGGAAAACACCCTCTGCGCTCGGCGAGCGGCAGATATTACCCATGCAAACGAAAAGTACCTTAGTCATCATAGACGAGAGTGTGAGGGAAAACCCGTTATATAGCAAGAGTTTTTGCAATACCACATTTATCGAATCTTATCGATTGACAATTGCAAAAACTTAATGGTGATAAGGCGTTACCGGCTAATCGCGTGAACTTTCAATAACATCGGACAGCAGGGTTCGCTGCCACGTAGCGCCTGGCTTCATGCAGCGCAACATAATGTTTCGGCGCAGGCTGAAGCGTTAATTCCTAATGGTAAACCCTAGTCTTATCGAAAGCAATACTTCAATAGCCGCCGACTAGCATCGCCGGGTGACAAGCCGGTTAAATCGGCGCACTGTTGGTGTTTTCCAACAACCCATGCATATCGGCGCCCATGCGTATCAGCTCAGCAAGGCTTTTTCCTTCAGACGATTCAGCGCATCGCGCGCGGCAGCCGCCTGCTCGAACTCCAGGTTCTTGGCGTGATCCATCATGCGCTTCTCCAGGCGCCGTATTTCCTTGGCCAGCAGCTTGTCGTCACGCAGAATCTCTGCCGGCACGTCGTCCACCATCGAGGGTGCCTCGGGCGTCGCCATGACACCGTCTATCATCTCGCGCACCGCCTTGCTGACGCCACGCGCCGTGATCCCGTGCTGCTGATTGAATGCCAGCTGCTTGTTGCGGCGCCGCTCCGTTTCGCCCATGGCCCGCTGCATCGAATCGGTAATGCGATCGGCATACAGAATGGCGCGGCCATTGAGATTGCGCGCCGCACGCCCGATGGTCTGGATCAGGCTGCGTTCGGAGCGCAGGAAGCCTTCCTTGTCCGCATCCAGAATCGCCACCAGCGACACTTCGGGAATATCGAGCCCTTCGCGCAGCAGGTTGATGCCCACCAGCACGTCGAACACGCCCAGGCGCAGATCGCGGATGATCTCCACCCGCTCGACCGTATCGATATCGGAATGCAGGTAACGCACCTTCAAGCCGTTTTCGCTCAGGTAATCGGTTAGGTCCTCGGCCATGCGCTTGGTCAGCGTGGTCACCAGCACGCGCTCCTGTACCGCGATCCGTTTCTTGATCTCGCCGAGCAGGTCGTCGACCTGGGTCAAGGCGGGCCGGACCTCCACTTCGGGGTCGACCAGCCCCGTGGGCCGGACGACCTGCTCCACCACATTGTCGGAGTGCTCTTTCTCGTAGGCCGCGGGCGTCGCGGACACGAATACGCATTGACGCATGCGGTGCTCGAACTCCTCCAGCTTGAGCGGACGGTTGTCCATGGCCGAAGGCAGCCGGAAACCAAACTGCACCAGCGTGGACTTGCGCGAGCGATCGCCACGGTACATGGCGCTGAGCTGACCCATGGTGACGTGGCTTTCGTCGATGAACATCAGGGCGTCGGCCGGCAGGTAATCGATCAGGGTCGGCGGCGGCTCGCCGGGAGCCGCGCCGGACAGATGCCGCGAGTAGTTCTCGATGCCCTTGCAAAAGCCCAGTTCCTGCAACATTTCCAAATCGAATCTTGTGCGCTGCTCCAGCCGCTGTGCCTCGACCAGCTTGCCCTCCGCAACCAGGAAGGCGGCTCGATCGCGCAACTCTTCCTTGATGGTATCGACGGCCCGCAAGACGGTTTCGCGAGGCGTCACATAATGAGAGCTGGGGAAGACCGTGAAGCGCGGTACTTTCTGCTTGATCTTGCCGGTCAGCGGGTCGAACATTTCAAGGGTTTCGATCTCGTCGTCGAACATCGTGATTCGCAGCGCCAGTTCGGCATGCTCGGCGGGAAACACGTCGACGACCTCTCCGCGCGCCCTGAAATGGCCACGCGTGAACTCGACGTCGTTGCGTTCGTACTGCATGGCCACCAGGCGCCCGAGCAATTCCTGGCGCGCGATGCGATCGCCGGCGCGCAGCGTGAGCACCATGGCGTGGTAGTCGCCGGGATTGCCGATGCCGTAAATACAGGAAACCGTGCCGACGATGATCGTATCCCGTCGCTCGAGCAGGCTCTTGGTGGCGGAAAGGCGCATCTGCTCGATGTGCTCGTTGATCGAGGAATCCTTTTCTATGAACAGGTCGCGCGCGGCCACATAGGCTTCCGGCTGGTAGTAGTCATAGTAGGAAACGAAGTATTCGACGGCATTGCGCGGAAAGAATTCGCGCATCTCCGCGTACAGCTGGGCGGCCAGCGTCTTGTTCGGCGCCAGCACGATGGCCGGGCGGCCCGTGCGGGCAATGACATTGGCCATGGTGTAGGTCTTGCCCGAGCCCGTCACCCCCAGCAGCGTCTGGTACATGAGGCCGTCGCCGATGCCTTCGACAAGCGCATCGATGGCCGCCGGCTGGTCGCCGGCCGGCGGGTAAGGCTGATAAAGCTGGAAGGGGCTGTCGGGAAACTCGATGAATCCACGCGCGTTGCTGTTCATACTTCGCTGCTCATACTAGACACCGTCAGGGTAAACCCCTTATTATCACACTATTGTTTCCAGTTCTCTACCCACCTCTTTTCCCACAAAATGAACTCACTCTTCGAATCCGTCGAACTCGCTCCGCGCGACCCCATTCTTGGCCTGAACGAACAATATAACGCCGACACCCGCCCGGGCAAGGTCAATCTTGGCGTTGGCGTGTATTACGACGACGAAGGGCGTATCCCTCTGCTGCAGGCGGTCAGCAAGGCCGAACAGGCCCGGATCGAAGCTCATGCCGCCCGCGGCTATCTGCCCATCGAAGGCATTCCCGGCTACAACAAGGGCGCGCAAACCCTGCTGCTGGGCGAGAACTCGCCCCTCGTGGCCGCCGGCCGCGTCCTTACCGCGCAGGCGCTGGGCGGCACAGGCGCCCTGAAGATCGGGGCCGACTTCCTCAAGCAGATATTGCCGGATTCCAAGGTCGCCATCAGCAACCCAAGCTGGGAAAATCATCGCGCCCTCTTCGAGCGCGCCGGGTTCACCGTCGATACCTATCCCTATTATGACGCCGGCACGCATGGCCTGGATTTCGACGCCATGCTGGCCGCTTTCCAGACCATGCCGGAAGACACCATCGTCATCCTGCATGCCTGCTGCCACAACCCCACCGGCGTCGACCCCAGCTTCGAGCAATGGACACAGATCGCCGACGTCATCAAGGCGCGCAATCTGGTTCCCTTCCTCGACATCGCCTACCAGGGCTTTGGCGAAGGCCTGGAGCAAGACGCGGCCGTAGTGCGCATGTTCGCCGAGCGCGACATGACCATGTTCATCAGCTCGTCGTTCTCCAAATCCTTCTCGCTGTACGGCGAACGCGTCGGCGCGCTGACGCTCATCACCTCCAGCAAAGAAGAAAGCGGCCGGGTGCTCAGCCAGCTGAAGCGCGTCATCCGCACCAACTACTCCAATCCGCCCACGCACGGCGGCACGGTCGTCTCCATGGTGCTGAACACGCCCGAACTCTTCGCACTGTGGGTCGACGAACTGGCGACGATGCGCGAACGCATCCGCAACATGCGCGTGCAACTGGTCGAAAAGCTGAAGGCGCAAGGCGTCAAGCAGAATTTCGATTTCGTCCTGCAGCAGCGCGGCATGTTCTCGTATTCCGGCCTTACGTCGGAACAAGTCGATCGCCTGCGCGACGAACACGGCGTCTATGCCGTGGCCAGCGGCCGCATCTGCGTGGCAGCGCTCAACAGCCGCAACATCGAATACGTCGCTCAGTCCATCGCCAAGGTTCTTGCTTGATCTTTCAAGCAAAGTGCTGCACAATCCAGACTGTATAAAAACACAGTCTGGATTGCCATGTCCGTCAAGCTCACCGCGCGTCAGCAACAAATCCTTGAACTCATACGCAGCGAAATCGCGCGGACCGGCTTTCCCCCCACCCGCGCCGAAATCGCCCGCGCACTGGGGTTCAAGTCAGCCAATGCGGCTGAAGACCACCTCAGGGCGCTCGCCCGAAAAGGCACCATAGAACTCACAGCCGGCGCATCCCGGGGCATACGCCTGCTGGATACGCCCGCAAGCACGCGGGCGGAAGCCGGCGGCGCAGGCGTACCGGCATCTTTCGTCAATTCCGTATCGCAGCTGTTCGTGCCCTTGGTGGGCCGCGTCGCGGCAGGCAGCCCCATCCTGGCGGCCGAACACGTCGAACGCGAAGTCGGCATCGAACCCTCGTTGTTCACGCAAACGCCCGACTACCTGTTGCGCGTGCGCGGCCTAAGCATGCGCGATGCCGGCATCCTCGACGGCGACTTGCTGGCGGTCCGCAAAACGCCCGACGCCCGCAACGGGCAGATCGTCGTCGCACGCCTGGGCGACGACGTCACCGTCAAACGCTTCATGCGCGCCGGCAGCCAAATCCAGCTGCTGCCCGAAAACCCGGACTTCAATCCCATCGTCGTCACAGCGCAAGACGACTTCTCGCTCGAAGGGATTGCCGTCGGGCTCATCCGCGCCACCCCACTGCATTGAAACAGGCCGGGCTGCTCGCCAGCCCCGGCCCGTTTCTCCGCCTTACAGCCATACCTCTGTGTTCATCCAGCCACCGCTGCGCCATGCCGCTGCGATGGCTTCTTCGATACTTCTCCCGCTATTGCAAAGCCTCTTCGGCCAGCGCTTCGCCTATGCATTGGGCAATGTCTTCGCGCCCCACCACGATGCCATGTTCCTGCGCGCTGTTGGCCAGCAGATCCACGACTTGTTCTTTGTCGACCATGACATGCAGGCTGGGCAGGAGACTCGCATCCAGAGCCAGAACTTTCTGCAGCGCCGCGTAGGTGTCGTAAATGCGTTCCATGGTTTTATCCTCCTGAAGTGAAACCATGGTTCGCAGTGTAGGCACCCGTGCCGGTGGTGTGAATAGCTCTAACGAGCCATATGGGTGGGCCGCAAGGGTGGACAGACCCCGAATGGGGTCGCAAAGGGGGGGGACAGACCCCGTACGGGGTCTGTCCCCTGGAAAAAGAAATGGGGTCAGGCCCCGTACGGGGTCTGACCCCAACACGGGGCCGCCAGACCGACCGATCAGTGCTTGATCAGGCCGCTGGACGTTTCCTCACCGGGCTTGGCGCTGGCGACCGCTTCAGCCGCCAATCGGGCGACTTCCTCGTCCGACAGGGGCGTAGGCATATCCTGCAGCGCAACCTCGAGCACGCGGTCGATCCACCTTACCGGGATGATCTCCAGGTGGTTCTTGACGTTGTCAGGGATCTCGGCCAGGTCCTTCACGTTTTCCTCGGGGATCATCACAACGCGGATACCGCCGCGATGCGCCGCCAGCAGCTTCTCTTTGAGGCCGCCGATGGCAAGGACTTCGCCGCGCAGCGTGATCTCGCCGGTCATGGCGACATCGGCCCGCACAGGTATGCCCGTAAGCGCGGAAACCATGGCCGTCGTGATGGCGATACCCGCGGAGGGACCGTCTTTGGGCGTTGCGCCTTCGGGGAAGTGGACATGCAGATCGCGCTTTTCAAAAGCCGTATTCGGAATGCCCCACTTCTGGGCGCGCGCCCGCACCACGGTGCGCGCGGCTTCCACCGATTCCTTCATGACATCGCCCAGCATTCCAGTGCGCGTCACCACGCCCTTGCCCGGCATGTCGGCCACTTCGATGGTAAGCAGATCGCCGCCGACCTCGGTCCAGGCCAGGCCTGTGACCTGACCCACCTTGTTTTCCTTTTCCGCCATGCCGAAGCTGTAGCGGCGCACGCCAAGGAAATCAGCGAGGTTCTCGGATGTGACCGTCACGCTTTCGAGCGGCTGGGCAGCGGAGGCTTTGGCGCCACCCTTCTTCGCGGCGGGATTCTTGGCCAGAAGCTGCTTGACCACCTTGCGGCAGATCTTGCTGATTTCGCGCTCGAGCGCCCGCACGCCGGCTTCACGGGTGTAGTAGCGCACGATATCGCGGATCGCGGACTCTTCGACGACCAGTTCGCCTTCCTGCACGCCGTTGTTCTTCATGAGCTTGGGCAGCAGGTGATCGAAGGCAATATGGACCTTCTCATCTTCCGTATAGCCGGACAGCCGGATGACCTCCATGCGATCCAGCAGCGCCGGCGGAATGTTCAGCGTATTGCTGGTTGCCACGAACATGACGTCGGACAGATCGAAATCGACTTCGATGTAGTGGTCCTGGAAGGTGTGGTTCTGTTCAGGATCCAGCACCTCGAGCAGCGCCGATGACGGGTCCCCGCGGAAGTCCGCGCCCATTTTGTCGATTTCATCGAGCAGGAAGAGCGGATTGCGCACGCCGACCTTGGTCATGTTCTGCAGGATCTTGCCCGGCATGGAACCGATGTAGGTACGGCGGTGGCCGCGGATCTCGGCTTCGTCACGCACGCCACCCAGCGCCATGCGCACGAACTTGCGGTTCGTGGCCCGCGCAATGGATTGGCCCAGCGAGGTCTTGCCGACACCGGGAGGCCCCACCAGGCACAGTATGGGCGCCTTGAGCTTGTCGACGCGCTGCTGGACGGCCAGGTACTCGACAATGCGCTCCTTGACCTTCTCGAGACCGTAGTGGTCGGCATCCAGCACGTTCTCGGCGTTCGAGATCGAATTGTTGATGCGGCTCTTTTTACGCCACGGCAGGCCGATGAGCGTATCGATGTAGTTGCGCACCACGGTGGCTTCGGCCGACATGGGCGACATGAGCTTGAGCTTCTTGAGTTCGGCCTCGACCTTCTTCTGCGCTTCCTTGGGCAGTTGGGCTGCGGCGATCTTCTTCTCGAGCTCTTCGATATCCGCGCCTTCTTCGCCTTCGCCGAGTTCCTTCTGAATGGCTTTGACCTGCTCGTTCAGATAGTAGTCGCGCTGGCTTTTCTCCATCTGCTTCTTGACGCGCCCACGGATCCGCTTTTCGACCTGGAGAATGTCGATTTCGGACTCGAGCTGCGCCAGGAGGCTTTCGAGGCGCTCCGATGTGCCGATGACTTGCAGCATTTGCTGCTTCTGTTCCAGCTTGAGCGGCAGGTGTGCGGCGATGGTGTCGGCCAGCCGGCCGGCGTCATCGATGCCGGTGAGTGAAGTGAGGATCTCTTGCGGGATCTTCTTGTTGAGCTTGACGTACTGCTCGAACTGCGCAACCACGGCGCGGCGCAGCGCTTCGGATTCGGCGCTTTCGCCTTCATCGGGCGCGACGGGAACGACGACCGCCATGAAGTGCGTGTCGGCATCGGTCACTTGCTGGATGCGCGCGCGCTGTATGCCCTCGACCAGCACTTTGACCGTGCCATCGGGCAATTTCAGCATCTGCAGGATATTCGCTGCACAACCGATGTCGTACAGGTCTTCCGGGGCGGGATCGTCTTTGCCTGCGGATTTCTGTGCTACCAGCATGATGCTGTTGCCCGCCTCCATGGCGAGCTCAAGCGCCTTGATGGAGCGCGGACGACCAACAAACAGAGGAATCACCATGTGTGGAAATACCACGACGTCGCGCAGAGGCAACAGCGGCAAGTCCGTGGGTTCCGAAGAAAGAATCTGGCTCGCAGACATAGTAATTTCCTTAAAATTTACCTCAAGATGCAAAAGGGAAGCCAGGGCCTCCCTTTTTCAGTACTACCTGTAGGTGTATGTGGCGGCTTTCCCCACGTTTTCAAGTCCCTACGCTGCTGCACCCTTCAGTTTCTTCTGGGCGTCGTCCCGACCCTTGGCTCCTTCTTCCGCGCCATCCTGATAAATGAGCATAGGCTTGCCGGAACCAGTGACGGCATTTTCGTCGAGTATTACACTTTTGACGTCCTTCTTGGAAGGAAGTTCATACATCGTCTCCAGCAAGGCCTGTTCCACGATGGAACGCAAGCCCCGCGCGCCGGTGCGGCGCTTGATGGCGCGCTTGGCGATGGCCGCGAGCGCGGCGGGCCGCACCTCGAGCTCGACCTCTTCCATCTCGAACAGTTTCTGGAACTGCTTGATCAGCGAATTCTTGGGTTCTGTAAGAATGCGGATCAGGGTGTCTTCCTGCAGTTCCTCGAGCGTTGCGACCACCGGCAGGCGCCCGACGAGCTCGGGGATGAGACCGAACTTGATGAGGTCCTCGGGCTCGACCTCGGCGAAAAGCTCGCCCACGCCGCGTTCGGTCTTGGCCCGCACGGACGCCGAGAAGCCGATGCCGGATCTTTCGGTGCGGTCGCGAATGATTTTTTCAAGCCCGTCGAAGGCACCGCCAACGATGAACAGGATATTGGTCGTATCGACCTGGACGAAGTCCTGGTTGGGATGCTTGCGCCCGCCCTGCGGAGGCACCGATGCGACCGTGCCCTCGATGAGCTTGAGCAAGGCCTGCTGAACGCCCTCGCCGGATACGTCCCGCGTGATGGACGGGTTGTCCGCCTTGCGCGAAATCTTGTCGATTTCGTCGATGTAGATGATGGCGCGCTGGGCCTTCTCGACATCGTAGTTGCAGTTCTGGAGCAGCTTCTGGACGATGTTCTCGACGTCTTCGCCGACATAGCCGGCTTCCGTCAGGGTGGTGGCGTCCGCCATCACGAAAGGCACGTCCAGCATGCGGGCAAGCGTCTGCGCCAGCAGCGTCTTGCCCGAGCCGGTAGGCCCGATCAGCAGAATGTTGCTCTTGGAGAGCTCGACGTCGCTGCCCTTGACCTCGCCGTAACGGATGCGCTTGTAGTGGTTGTATACCGCCACCGCCAGATTGCGCTTGGGTATGTCCTGCCCGATCACGTAGCCGTCAAGGAATTCCTTGATTTCCCGCGGTGTGGGCAGTTCGTTGCGTATGGCGTCGCGCGCCGCTTCCTGGCCTTCTTCGGTAATGATGTCGTTGCACAGGTCGATGCACTCGTCGCAAATGAAAACCGATGGACCCGCAATGAGCTTCTTCACTTCATGCTGGGTCTTGTTGCAGAAAGAACACCGCAAGACCTTATCGTCCGCCGATCCTTTTTTCTCGGGCATATAAATCTTCGTTCAGTTCAGTCGACAGGGGCATTGCCTGTCGGTTGTAACCGGCACGCGGAACGCCCGCGCGCCGACCGGCTGGCCTTTAGGCTTCGTCAGCGCGAGAGACCAGTACTTTGTCCACCAAACCATACGATAACGCATCTTCCGCCGACATGAAATTATCACGCTCGGTGTCTACGGCGATGCGCTCGACAGGCTGCCCGGTGTTCTGGGCCAGAATGTTGTTGAGCCGTTCGCGCAGACTGAGGATCTCGCGCGCCTGGATCTGGATGTCGGACGCCTGCCCCTGCGCACCGCCCGACGGCTGATGAATCATGATGCGGGAGTTGGGCAAGGTATAGCGCTTGCCCTTGGCGCCGGCGGCCAGCAGAAATGCGCCCATGCTTGCCGCCAGACCCGTGCACAGCGTGGACACGTCGGGCTTGACGAATTGCATGGTGTCATAAATGGCCATGCCTGCGTACACCGACCCGCCGGGCGAGTTGATGTACAGCGAGATGTCCTTGTCGGGGTTTTCGGATTCCAGGAACAGCAGCTGCGCCACCACCAGGTTGGCCGATTGGTCATTGACCGGCCCGACAAAGAAGATCACGCGCTCCCGCAGCAAGCGGGAGTAGATATCATAGGACCGCTCGCCGCGGCCGGACTGCTCTATCACGATGGGCACGTAGCCCAACCCCGTTGGGGTCACCGAGTCACCACCATACATTGATGCGTAAAAATCGGTAAATCGCGACATTTAGTTAGTCCCCATCAGTTCGTCGAAAGCGACGTCTTCGTCTGTGACCTTGGCATTCGCCAAGATGTGATCGACCACGTTGTCCTCGAGGACGATGGCCTCGATTTCAGCGCGGCGCTGGCGGTCAGACAGATAATACGCTATGACCTGCGCAGGCTGCTCGTAGTTCTGGGCGAATTCCTCGATGCGGGCGCGAACCTGCTCCGGCTTGGCCTGGAGGTCGGCGTTGCGCACCAGTTCGGACACCAGCAGGCCCAGGCGCACGCGGCGCTCGGACTCGGCCGAAAAGGCATCTGCCGGAATCGGCATGGAGTCCGCGTTGGGCACGCCGCGCTGCTTGAGCTCTTCGCGCGCGGCGGCCACACGGCTTTGCGCATCGCTTTCGACCAGCGCCTTGGGCACGTCGAAACCGCAGACGGAGACCAGGGCGTCCATGACGCTGCCCTTGGTGCGGGCTTGCGCACGGGCCTTGACCTCGCGCTCGATGTTGGCGCGCACATCGGCCACCAGCTTTTCAACATCACCCTCGGGCTGTCCCAGGGACTTGGCGAACTCGGTGTCGACTTCCGGCAATACGGCTTCGGCGACTTCGGTCACGGTGATCTTGAATTCGGCCTGTTTGCCGGCAACTTCCTTGCTGCCGTATTCCTCGGGGAACTGCAGCGGGAAGGTCTTGGTTTCGCCGGCCTTCATGCCGCGGACCGCGGTTTCGAACTCGGGCAGCATGCGGCCCTGGCCCAGCACGAAGGGGAACTTCTCGGCCGTGCCGCCTTCGAAAGCCACGCCGTCTATCGTGCCGACAAAGTCGAGCGTGACGCGATCGTCGTCCTGGGCTTCGCGGCCTTCGCGCGGCTCGTAAACCGCACGCTGCTTGCGCAGGATGTCGATGGTGCGCTGGACTTCGGCATCGCCCACCTGCACGTTGGCGCGCTTGACTTCCAATGACGACAAATCAGGAATTTCGACCTCGGGATAGACCTCGAACGTGGCGCTGAAGGCCATGGTGCCCTCTTCCACGCCTTCGTCCTTGGGCTCGAGCGAGGGCGTGCCCGCCACCCGCAGCTTCGCTTCGTCGATGACCTTGTCCAGCGAACGGCCGACTTCGCTATTGATGACGTCGTAGCGTATGCCTGGCCCGTGGCTGCGTTCGATCAGCGAAAGCGGGGCTTTGCCCGGGCGGAAACCCTGGACCTTGGCCGTACGAGCGACGCGCTTGAGTTGCGCCTGGACTTCTTTTTCTATGTCGGCGATCGAAACGACCAAATCAACTCGGCGCTCCAGGCCGGACAAAATTTCAACCTCGGGCTGCATTAGGGACCTATATAAATGAGTAATTGAAGAAATGAACAGGACATTTTACCGGAAACTCGGCGAGTCGATGAAATTGCCGGGGGTTGGAGCCGGTCCGGGGTCTGGTCTGTGTCCTCGATGGGGTCAGACCCGTGGGTCTGACCCCGGGGCAGAGAACTTGGAATGGGGTCAGACCCGCGGGTCTGACCCCATCCAATCAAACCGATTGCGCACGGATGAAAAAAAGCTATAATTGCTGGCTTCCCTTTGCGAACGTGGCGGAATTGGTAGACGCACCAGATTTAGGTTCTGGCGCCGAGAGGTGTGAGAGTTCGAGTCTCTCCGTTCGCACCACACTCTATTTCATTGACGGACTTTTCAGCCTTGGCGTCCGATACCGCCCGTTATCGGCGGCCTTGCGGAAACGGCCGGCATTAAGCAGGACTGGAACCGCGACAGTGAGCTCAAGCACATCCGACGCCACCCGTCTGCCGCCCGGAAACATTCCGGCGTCGACAAAGCTGCGCGCCTGGATGCGCCTGCCATCCGGCCGGCACCTGGACCTCATCGACCCCGACCCCAGCGCCTGGGAGCACCAAGACCTTTCAATACGCCTGTCGCGCACCTATCGCTGGGGCGGCGAGTCATGCTGGCCGCTACCCTTGTCGGTCGCCCAGCACTCCTTGCTGGTGCTGGAGTTGCGCCGTCAGGCCGGACCGCGCCGCCTTGGCGCCGCCGATGAGCTTCTTGAACTGCTGCACGACGCCGAAGAGGGCTTTCTGGGCTTCGATTGCATCTCTCCGTTGAAAGCAGCGCTGGGCGCGCCGTTTCAGGAAGTCGCCAACCGGCTCATGTCGGCGATCATGCGACGCTATCGCTTGCCGGAATGGTCCGCCGATGATTACCGTTTGCATAAAGCGGCAGACCGCAAGGCGGCCGCCAGCGAAGCCGTGCACTGCGTCGGATGGAGCCGCCGGGAAGTCGCCGAGGTTCTGGGCATCGACGCAGCGGTCAGCGACCACGACCCGCTTGCGCAGCGCTACGGCGAAACACCGTGGTCGCCATGGAACGCCGAAACCGCCGCGCGCAGGTTCCATGATGAACTGATGCGCTTGTGCGCGTCATTGAACATAGCCTGAAGCCACGTCATCCAATCGTCATCTCAACGTAACCGGATCGACACAGAGCTTATCTAGACTGGCTGCTTCTTCAAACCGGCGCCGCCCTCGCGGCGCAATCCAGGAAGCAAACAATGAAGCTAAGCCGCCGCGAAATGCTGGGCCTGACGGCCAGCCTGCTCACTACCTCCCTCGTCTCTCCCGCCTGGGCCCAAGCCGGCAGGAGCGCCGGCGGGAAGCGGATATGCCGCATCGCTGCTTCGGCGCTCAGCAACAACGGCACATTGGCGACCCTGCGCGAGCAGAGCAACGTCGGCCGCCGCATTCTGCCCTCCATACTCGAACCCGTCATTGCCACCGACGTGCTGGGCGACCTCAGCCCGCAACCCGGCCTGGCCGAATCGTGGAAGCGAGTCAACGACCGCGTGCTGGAAGTCAAGCTGCGGCGGGGCGTGATCTTTCACAATGGCGATGAAATGACGGCCGAGGACCTTGCCTTCAGTTTCGGGCCCGAAGTCATGTTCGGCGACACCCAGCCCAACCGCGGCGACGGCGCCAAGACCATACGCACCGACTCCAGCGATGCCGGCAAAGCCCGCGGCACCCAGTGCCCGCCGGAAGTCGCCGCTGTCGGCAGGCGGTTGTGGCCGTCGCTGGAAGAGGTCAAGGTCATCGACAAATACACGGTCCATTTCGTGAATGCCATTCCCGACCCGACCCTGGAAGGCCGCCTGACCCGCATGGGCTGCGACGTGATCAGCAAGCGCCACTATCAGGAAGCCGGCGACTGGCAGGCCTGGGCGGCAGCGCCCGCGGGCACCGGACCCTACAAGGTCAAAGAATACAAGAAAGACCAGTACTTGATACTCGAACGGCATGAGCAGTATTGGGGCGGACCGCCGGAGCTGGACGAAGTGCATTTCTTCGACGTTCCCGAGCTGGCATCGCGCATCAACGGCATGCTGGCCGGCGAGTATGACTTCGCCACCGATATTCCCACTGATCAGGTCAAGACCGTGGAAGCGTCGGGCAAGCTGGAGTTCGTGGGCGGGCCGATCATCAATCACCAGATCACCTGCTTCGACAAACAGCATCCCGCACTGAAGGACCCGCGCGTACGCCTGGCCATGTCGCACGCCATCGACCGGCAGACCATCGTCGACATGATGTGGGACGGCCGCACGGTGGTACCCAAAGGCTTGCAGTTCGAGTTCTACGGCCCCATGCTGATCGCCGAGCACAATGCGCCGGCCTACGATCCCGAAAAGGCGAAGCAACTGCTCAAGGAGGCCGGCTACAAGGGCGAGACCATTCCCTACCGTGTACTGAACAACTACTACACGGGCCAGGTTCAGAAGGCTCAGATCATGACCGAGATGTGGCGCGCCGTAGGCCTGAACGTGGTGATACAGATGGTGGAGAACTGGTCCCAGATCTATGACCCGTCCAGTCCCCGCGGCATCCGCGACTGGTCGAACTCCGCGGGCTTCAACGACCCGGTCAGCTCGCTGGTGCAGCAGCATGGTCCCAATGGCCAGCAACAGCAGAAAGGCGAATGGACCAATGAAGAGTTCAACCGCTTGTCGTCGGTCCTGGAGAATTCAACGGATCCCGCAGAGCGCAAGCTCAGCTTCGCCCGCATGCTGGAGATCGCCGAATACGAGGATCCCGCCTACATGGTGGTCCACCAGACCGCCGCGTTCTACGCCAAGCGCAAGGACATACAGTGGAAATGGTCTCCGACCTTCTACATGGACTTCCGCAAAGGCAACACCGTGCAGGTTAAAGCTTGATGGAAGCCACCCTCACCCCGTTCGTCGCGCAAGACGGCTGGCAGCCGCCTCGTACGGCCAGCCGGCATTTGAGCGCACCTGCCGCGGCATTGCGGCAAGATGAGCGGCCGCTGCTGAGCATACGTGGGCTCAAGGTGGCCTTCGACAACGGCACGCATCTGGTTCCCGTGCTGCATGGCGTCGATATGGACCTGCGGCGCGGGGAGACGCTGGGCGTGGTCGGCGAATCCGGTTGCGGAAAAAGCGTCACATGGATGGCCGTCATGCAACTGCTGGGCCGGCGCGGACGCATCGCCGGCAAGATCCTGCTGAACGGCGAAGACATTGCCGGACTATCGCAGCACGCCATGACGCGCATACGCGGCCGGCGCATCGCGATGATTTTCCAGGATCCATCCTCAAGCCTGAATCCGGTCAAGACCATAGGCAAGCAATTGATGGAAGCGGTCACGCTGCATCACGGCCTGAAAGGCGAAGCGGCGCGCGCCGAATCCGTCCGCCTGCTGGATCGCGTCCGCATCCCCAGCGCCGCGCAACGCATGCGGGCCTGGCCCCATGAGCTGTCGGGAGGCATGAACCAGCGGGTCATGATCGCCATGGCTCTCGCGGGTCAGCCCGAATTGCTGGTGGCCGACGAACCGACGACCGCCCTGGACGTGACCATCCAGGCGCAGATCCTGGACCTGCTGCAGGAGCTGCAGCGTGACACCGGAATGGGCCTGGTGCTCATTTCCCATGATCTCGGCGTCATCGCGCAGGTGTGCGACCGCGTCATGGTCATGTATGCGGGGCGCGTCGTGGAGAAAGCGCCCTCGGCAACTCTGTTCGAGCAGGCGCAGCATCCTTATACGCGAGGACTGATCGGCGCGCTCCCGGACCTTGAGGGACCCATAAAGCGTCTCGAGGCCATCCCCGGGTCCGTGCCATCTCCGATGGCCATGCCGGCGGGCTGTGGCTTCTCTCCCCGCTGCCCTCATCGCTCCGAGCGTTGCGAACGGGAGCTTCCTCCTCTCGTCGCCATCCGGAACGATCACCTGACCGCCTGCTGGGGAGAGCATCCATGAGCGCGCCCCTGCTGGAAGTCAGCTCGCTGGCGCGCCACTACCGCGTGCGGCCGCAGCGCAACCTGTTCGCGCGATCCCTGACCCTGAAGGCGGTCAGCGACGTATCCTTTGCCATCCAGGCGGGCAAGACGCTGGGCCTGGTGGGCGAATCCGGCTGCGGCAAGTCGACCACCGCCCGGCTCAGCCTGGGCCTCACACCCGCCACCGCCGGACAGATCCGCTTTGACGGCGAACCACTGTCCGGGCGCCGCAACGCACGCTGGCGCGAGATGCGCAGGCACATGCAGATGGTGTACCAGGATCCCCTGAGCGTGCTCGACAAGCGCCTGCCGGTGCTGTCCCAGGTTGTCGAGCCGCTGGATGTCTTCTCCGTGGGGAAGACAGCGGAGCGCAAGGATCGCGCACGCGGCATGCTGAACGAAGTCGGCCTGAACCAGGCGCTCTGGAACCGCTACCCGCATGAGCTTTCTGGCGGGCAACGGCAGCGCGTGGTCCTGGCTCGCGCACTCATTCTGCAGCCCAGGCTGCTCGTCTGCGACGAACCCATCTCCGCGCTGGACGTATCCATCCAGGCTCAAGTCATCAATCTGCTGCAGGACCTGCAACAGCAGCATGACCTGGGCATGCTGTTCATCAGCCACGACCTGAAGGTCGTCCGGCAGATCTGCGATGAAGTGGCCGTCATGTACCTGGGCCGCATCGTCGAACAGGGCAAGCCTCAAGACTTGTTCGCCAATCCGGCGCATCCCTATACCCAGGCGCTGGTCTCGGCCATTCCCAGCCTGGCCCGGGGCAAAGGCCACAAGCGCATTTTGCTGGAGGGCGATCCGCCCAATCCCATCGACATGCCTTCGGGCTGCGCCTTCCATCCGCGCTGTCCGCAAGCGACCGCCAGCTGCCGCGAGCTGGTGCCGCCGCTGCAGACCTTGAGCGGAGGCCGCAAGGCGGCTTGCCTGCGTCTATCACCCAATACCTGAAACCATGTTCCATTATTTTTCCGTACGCATAGGAAGACTGCTCATCACGCTATTCCTGGTGCTGAGCTTCGCCTTCGTGATCCTGCGCATGTCGGGCGACCCCGCCCTGATCATCATGTCGCCCGATGCGCCGCCCGAGGCCATCGAAGCCTTCCGCAAAGCCTGGGGGCTCGATGCTCCGCTCTGGCAGCAGTATGTCGGCTATCTCGTCAACCTCATCCAGGGCAACTTCGGCGTCTCCATGAAAGACGGCGCGCCCGCCATGCAGACCGTGCTGGAACGCATTCCGGCCACGCTGGCCATCACGGTTCCTGCGCTGATCCTGCAGTTGCTGATCGGCGTGCCGGCCGGCGTGTACGCCGCCTTGCATCACAACTCGCGCATCGACCGGTTTCTCATGGGCTTTTCCATTGCGGGACACACCTGCCCGAGCTTCGTCCTGGCCCTGCTGCTGGTCATGATGTTCTCCGTGAGCCTGGGCTGGCTGCCGACGGGCGGCTATGGCAGCATCCAGCATGCATTGCTGCCCATCCTGACCCTGTCGCTGGGCGGTGCCGCGGTGCTGGCGCGCTTTACCCGCTCGGCGATGGTGGAAGTAATGGGCCAGCCGTATATCCGTGCGGCCCTTTCCAAGGGGCTGAGCTGGCGGCAGGTGGTGTTCCACCATGCGCTGCCCAATGCCGCCATTCCCACCGTTACGCTGATCGGAATGATGGTGGGCGGCCTGATCGCGGGCGCAGTCGTGGTGGAGAGCGTCTTCTCCTGGCCGGGCGAAGGACGCCTGCTGGTGACGTCCGTCGCCAGCCGCGACTTGTCGGTGGTGCAGGCCATCCTGCTGGTCGTCGCCGCTTGCATGGTCGTCGCCAATCTGGTCGTCGACGCACTCTACGTCATTCTGGATCCCCGCTTGCGGGCGGGCCATCGCGGAGCACAGGCATGAGTATCGTTCAAGGGGTCAGACCCCATTCGGGGTCTGACCCCGCCATCCAACATAAAGGGGTCGGACCCCGTACGGGGTCTGACCCCAACCGACGAACGGCATCTCCGCTACAGCGATCGCGCAGCAATAGGCAAGCCTTCCTCAAGTCCTGGCCGCCGCTGGTGCTGCTGGGCTTGGCCTGGCTGCTGGCCATGGTGGTCGTCGCCTTGCTGGCGCAATGGCTCATGCCTTACGGATTCAGCCAGATCGACCTGCGCGCCCGCCTCCAGCCGCCCGTCTTCTTCGGCGGCACGTGGAGCCACGTGCTGGGCACCGACGAGCTGGGCCGCGACGTCCTGTCGCGCGTCATCTCGGCCATCCAGATCAGTCTATTGATCGCCTTCGCCTCGACGGCCATCTCCACCGTCCTGGGCGTGCTGCTGGGCATGCTGGCTGCGCATTTCCGGGGGTGGGTCGAAAACCTGGTTCTGGTGCTGATCGATTTCCAGGCGTCGATGCCCTTCATGATCATCGCGCTGGCGGTGCTCGCCTTCTTCGGCAACTCCCTGCCGCTGTTCATCGCCTTGATGGGATTCTACGGCTGGGAAAGGGCCGCCCGCGTCGCACGCAGCCTTACCATCACCGCGAACGAGCAGGGCTATGCCGCGGCAGCGCACGAGCTGGGCGCATCCGCCGGGCGCGTATACGGCCGGCATGTGCTGCCCAACATCGCAAGCACCATCATCGTCAACATCACGGTGACTTTTCCAGGCGTCGTGCTCCTGGAGTCCGGGCTGTCTTTCCTTGGGCTTGGCGTGCAGCCTCCCATGGCCAGCCTGGGCAACATGGTGGGATACGGCCGCGAATACCTGCAATCGGCTCCCTGGATACTGCTGTGCCCCAGCTTCGTCATCGTCATAACCACCTTTTCAATGAGCCTGGTCGGAGACTGGCTGCGCGACCGTCTCGACCCGTCTGTCAGTTAAGCCAGTGAATCAAGGAAGCATCATGAAGTCCAAGAAGAATGTGCTGTTGATCGTTGTCGATCAGTGGCGCGGCGATACCCTGCCCATGCTGGGCCATCATATACAGCTGCCCAACGTGTCAGGCCTGGCGGACGAAGGCGTGACCTTCGCCCATCACTACACGCAGGCGGTGCCCTGCGGACCCGGCCGGGCCAGCCTGCTGACCGGCATGTACATGATGAACCACCGGGCGGCGCAGAACACCATTCCCCTCGATGCGCGCCATACCAATATCGCCTGGGAATCGCGAAAAGGCGGCTATGAGCCCGCCCTGGTCGGCTATACCACGACCACGCCGGACCCGCGCTACACCGACCATAAGGATCCCCGCTTCCGCGTGCTGGGCGGCGAAATGGACGGCTGGAAGCTGGTGGGGTCGTGGGGCCTGAAAATGGAATCCTACTTCGCCTGGGCCTCGCGCAACTGGTCGGGCATGCCTGCCACGCCGGAGGACATGTGGCTGCCGCGCGATGCCGCACCCGACGAGATCGGCGCGGCGGCCAGCCCCTCCGTCGTGCCCGCGGAATACTCCGACTCGTCGTTCTTCACGGAAAAGGCACTGGAGTATCTGCACGGCGCGCGGCACAAGCCATGGTTTCTGCACCTGGGCTATTACCGGCCTCATCCTCCGTTCATCGCGCCCGAGCCCTGGAATGCCATGTACGACCCCAAGGACAGCCCGCCCCCCGTGCGCGCAGACAGTGCCGAGGAGGAAGCCGCCCAGCATCCTTTGCTGGACTATTACGTGCAAACGGTCGGCCGCGAAAAGTTCTTCCGGCATGGCCGGGGCTTGGCCAGCAGCATGTCGATCGATGAAGTCAAGCAGATGCGTGCAACCTACTATGGCCTGATGAGCGAGGTCGATGCCCAGCTGGGCCGCGTCTTCGATTTCCTGAAGCAGACCGGGCAATGGGACGATACCCTCATCATCTTCACCAGCGACCATGCCGAGCAGCTCGGCGACCACTATATGCTCGGCAAGATCGGCTACTTCGATCAAAGCTACCACATCCCCATGATTATCCGCGATCCCCGCCCGGAGGCTGACGGCAGCCGGGGCATGATCGTGCGCGACTTCACGGAAACCATCGACACCATGCCCACCATCCTGGAATGGATGGGCCTGCCGGTTCCACGCAACTGCGACGGCGCATCGCTGCTGCCCTTCCTGCCGCAGGGCAAGACACCAGAGGGATGGCGCACGGAAGTGCATTACGAGTTCGACTTCCGGAACCTGTTCTTTGGGGGCAAGTCCCCCACGGGGGCCGATCCCTATCCCCTGCCCGAAGAGCACATGGGCACGGGCCTGGACGACAGTTCCCTGGCGGTCATCCAGGACCACGACTACAAGTATGTCCACTTCACCAATGCCCCACCCCTGTTCTTCGACCTGAATGCCGATCCGGCCCAATTGAGCAACCTGGCCGGCGATCCCGCCTATCAGCCGGTCATGCTAAGGTATGCCCAGAAAATGCTGTCGTGGCGCATGCGCTACATGGAGCGCACCCTGACCGGCTATGCCGCCACCCCTGAAGGACTTTTGAAACGTGCGTGAAGCAATGGAACAAGCGATCAACCTGCATCCAATACTCATGGAAAACGACGTGCGCGGCCTGGTGTTCGACCTGGACGGCACACTCATCGACAGCGCCGCGGACATCCTGCACGGCATGCGCCTGACGTTTCATCAGGCTGGCCTGGGGCTGCTTCCCGACGACTACTTCCCCAGCGACCTGCATGGCACAGGCGAAGGCATCATGCGCTCCATCGCGTCCGACATGGGCTGGACGATGCCCACCGACCTCACGCCCTTGCGGGCACGCTATGTCGAAAACTATGCCGCCATGGGCCATCGCAACACCCGGCTCTACGCCGGAGCGCAAGACGTGCTGAACGCCTGCCGCGACGCATCGCTACCCATGGCGATCTGCACGAACAAGCTTCATGCCAGCGCGCTCACGGCCACCCGCAAGGTCAGCATCGACACGCACTTCAACTTCATCAGCGGCGCCGACACCTGGTCGGCGGCCAAGCCCTCGCCCATACCGCTGCTTGAAACGATACGCATGCTGGGGCTGCGGCCGGACCAATGCCTGTACTTCGGAGACACATCCGTGGACGCCGACTGCGCACGCCAGGCCGGCGTCCGCTTCGTCCTGCATCAATCGGGGTACGGCGATCAAGCGCTCAAAAGCATGTCGCAGCATTTCGCTTTCCGGAATTGGAGCGAACTGCTGGGATGATCGGGCTGGTCCATGGGGTCGGACCCCGTACGGGGTCCGACCTCTCGAAACGCATGGCAAGGGGTCAGACCCTATAGGGTCTGACCCCCAACAAAACGAGCTAAGGGCCGGGGTCAGACCCCACACGGGGTCTGACCCCGTAGCGCAAGTGCATCGTTTTCTGTAAAATTATCCGTTCGTTCGCAAACGCAGAACTCGCGCGGATGTGAAGTTCACCTTCGCTCCAAACACTTGTTTTTTCCGTATGGGCGGGCGCAATGCTGGCCATCCACCCTCGGTACAAAAACATGAATCCCCAACTCGGCGCGCTCCATCCCTACCCCTTCGAAAAGCTCAGAAACCTGCTGGCGCAGGCCGGCTCCCCCGCAGCCTCGCTCAAACCCATCAACATGTCGATCGGCGAGCCCAAGCACGAGACGCCGGGCTTCATTGCGCAAGCCATGCAGGACGCCATGGGCGGCCTGGCCGTCTATCCGCCAACGAAGGGCGACGCCGCCTTGCGCGGTGCCATTGCCGACTGGATCTCAAACCGCTACGGCATTGCGCGGCCCGACCCGGAAACCCAGGTGCTGCCGGCCCTGGGCTCGCGCGAGGCGCTTTTCGCCTTCGCCCAGACCGTCGTCGACCCGGATGCCGGGGCCTATGTCGTATGCCCCAATCCCTTTTACCAAATCTACGAAGGCGCGGCCCTGCTTGCCGGCGCACAGCCGTATTTCATCAACGCCCAGCCTGAACTGAACTTCGGCTATGACTGGCGATCGGTGGACGACGCGGTCTGGCAAAAGACACAATTGCTATTCATCTGCTCGCCCGCCAATCCCTCCGGCAGCGTGCTCAAGCTGGAAGACTGGAAAACCCTGTTCGACCTGTCTGACCGGCATGGCTTCGCCATCGCCGCCGACGAATGCTATTCAGAGATCTATTTCAACGAGCGGGACAAGCCCCTGGGCAGCCTGCAGGCTGCCGCCCTGCTTGGACGCCACGATTATCGTCGACTGATCAGTTTTTCGAGCCTGTCCAAGCGCTCCAACGTACCGGGCCTGCGTTCGGGCTTCGTCGCGGGCGATGCGGAACTCATCCGCGCCTTCCTGCTGTACCGCACCTACCATGGCAGCGCCATCAGCCCCGTCGTGTCCGCCGCCAGCATCGCGGCCTGGCGTGATGAGGCGCACGTGGTCGAGAACCGCCGCCTCTACCGCCAGAAATTCGAAGCCGTGGTCCCCATACTGGAACCCGTTCTGGGTGCGAGCTGGCCGGATGCCTCGTTCTACCTTTGGGCCGGCACGCCCTACGATGACGCCCAGTTCACCCGTGATCTGTACCGCGAGACCGGCGTCACCGTGCTGCCGGGCAGCTATCTTGCCCGGGAAGCGCACGGGGTGAACCCTGGCGCCAGCCGGATCCGCATCGCCTTGGTCGCACCATTGGAAGACTGCATCGAGGCCGCTGACCGGATTGCCGGCTTCGTACGACAACGCGCGTCGGAATAGCGCTCGCCTGCTTCCGTTCCCCGGATCACAGTGGCGAGACTACCGGGAGGACATCCCCGTCTCGCATCACCACGAAGTATTACGCCTATGACCAAAGAACTGCAAAGCATCGTTGAAAGCGCCTGGGACATCCGCGCCGAAATCTCTCCCTCGTCCGAATACGCGCCCTTGCGCGACGCGATCCAGGAAACCCTGGCCGGGCTCGACGCCGGCCATTTGCGTGTCGCCGAAAAAATCGGTTCCGAATGGCAAGTCCATCAATGGATCAAGAAAGCGGTTCTGCTTTCCTTCCGGCTGGAAGACAATCGTGTGATGGGCAACGGCCCGATGCGCTTCTATGACAAGGTTTCCACCAAGTTCGAATCCTACGACGCCCAGGATTTCGCCCAAGGCGGCTTCCGCGTCGTGCCGCCGGCGGTCGCCCGCCGCGGCAGCTACATCGCCCGCAATGTGGTGCTGATGCCTTCCTACGTGAACGTCGGCGCCTATGTGGATGAAGGCGCCATGATCGATACCTGGGCGACGGTCGGTTCCTGCGCGCAGATCGGCAAGAACGTGCACCTGTCCGGCGGCGTGGGCATAGGCGGCGTACTCGAACCCCTGCAAGCCAATCCCACCATCATCGAGGACAACTGCTTCATCGGTGCGCGCTCCGAGGTCGTGGAAGGCGTCATCGTGGAAGAAAACTCCGTACTCGCGATGGGCGTCTTCATTTCCCAGAGCACACGCATCTATGACCGCGCGACGGGCCGGATCACCTATGGCCGCGTGCCGTCCGGCTCGGTGGTCGTGCCGGGCTCGCTGCCGGCCGAGGACGGCTCGCACAGCCTTGCCTGCGCCGTCATCGTGAAGCGCGTGGACGCGCAAACCCGCTCCAAGACAAGCATCAACGATTTGCTGAGGGCCTGATGCCGGAATCCGCCGTCCTGTCGCTGACCCGCGACCTCATTTCCAGACCGTCCGTCACGCCGGAGGACTACGGATGCCAGCAGTTGCTGGCATCGCGCCTGATTCCTGCCGGCTTCAAATGCGAGCATCTCGTTTACGGCGACGTGATCAATCTATGGGCCAGGCGCGGCAACGACGGTCCGCTGCTGGTGTTCGCGGGCCATACTGACGTGGTGCCCACGGGGCCCTTGGACCAGTGGACCAGCGACCCTTTCTCACCCACCGAGCGCGCGGGCAATCTGTACGGCCGTGGGGCGGCCGACATGAAAAGCTCCATCGCCGCCTTCGTGGTGGCCGCCGAGGAATTCGTCGCCGCCCATCCTGGCCACGCCGGCTCGATCGCGCTGCTGATCACTTCCGACGAAGAAGGGCCGTCCGTCAACGGCACCGTCAAGGTCTGCGAACGGCTTGCGGCACGCGGCGAGCGTCCGGACTACTGCATCGTGGGCGAACCGACCTCGGTGAACGCGCTGGGCGACACGGTGAAGAACGGCCGCCGCGGATCGCTGTCGGGACGGCTCACCATCAAAGGCAAGCAGGGACACGTGGCCTACCCGCAGCTTGCCCGCAACCCCATACATCTGCTCGCGCCCGCCCTGGTCGATCTCACGGGCGAATCCTGGGACGAGGGAAACGAATACTTCCCGCCCACCACGTTCCAGGTATCCAACCTGCACTCGGGAACAGGCGCGACCAACGTCGTTCCGGGCACGGCCGTCCTGGATTTCAACTTCCGCTTTTCGACGGCCAGCACGCCGGACTCGCTCAAGCAGCGCGTCGCGAACATACTCGCATCGCATCAACTGGACTATGATCTGGGCTGGACGTTGGGCGGGGAGCCGTTCCTCACACCCGTGGGGGAACTGAGCGCAGCCATCAGCCAGGCCATCCTGACAGAGACGGGTGTCGCCACCGAGCTTTCCACCACCGGGGGCACATCCGACGGGCGCTTCATCGCCAAGATCTGCCCGCAAGTGGTAGAGTTCGGTCCCATCAACGCCAGTATCCATCAAGTCAATGAGCACATACGGCTGGATACGCTTGAACCGCTGAAGAATATTTATCGCCGGACACTGGAGAACCTGCTGCTCCCCGGCAACGCATAGGAAAACCGAATGCACGCATCCGCCCGCCACGAACTATTCACCCTGCGAGACCTGCTGCGCTATGCCGTTAGCCGGTTCAACGCCTCGGGCCTCGTTTTCGGGCACGGCAGCGACAATGCCTGGGACGAGGCGGCCTATCTGCTGCTGCATACGCTGAACCTCCCGCTGGACCAGCTCGATCCCTTTCTCGACGCACGCGTCGTTCCCGAAGAGCGCGCTGCGTTCCTCGATCTCATCGAGCGCCGCATCCACGAGCGCAAGCCCGCCGCCTACCTGACCGGCGAAGCCTGGCTGCAGGGCCATCGTTTCGTGGTCGACGAGCGTGTGATCATTCCCCGCTCGCCCATATCCGAGCTTCTGGCCAATGGCCTCAGTCCCTGGATCAGCAATCCCGACGACATCGACTATGCGCTGGATATCTGCACCGGCTCGGGCTGCCTGGCGATACTGGCCGCGCTGGCTTTCCCGAATGCGCAGGTCGATGCCGTTGACATCTCGCCCGACGCACTGGAAGTGGCGAACCGGAACATCGACGACTACAAGCTGGACGGACGCGTCAGCACTTATTGCAGCGACCTGCTGGACCAGCTGCCGCACTGCGAGTACCAGCTGATTCTCTGCAATCCGCCCTACGTCAACCGCCAGTCGATGGCGAGCCTGCCGCGCGAATATCTTCACGAACCCGAGCTCGCCCTGGCGGGCGGGGAAGACGGCATGGACCTGGTCCGCCGCCTGCTGGGCCAGGTACCCGACTTTCTCGCGCCGGACGGCATCTTCGTTCTTGAAATCGGCAACGAATATCAGAATTTCATGGCGGCGTTCCCGGATCTGGACCCCATCTGGCTGAGCACCGAGAACACCGAAGATCAGATCCTCTTGTTGACCAGGGAACAGTTGGCCCCGTGATACGCGCTACCGGTTTGACTCTGCGCCGCGGCACCAAAGTGCTGCTGGACAATACGGATTTCGTGGTGAACCCGGGAGAGCGGGTGGGCATCGTGGGAAAGAACGGCGCCGGAAAATCGACGCTGTTCGCTTTGCTCCAGGGCCGGCTGGATGCCGACGCCGGCAGTTTGCAGATTCCGGCCTCCTGGCGCATCGCCAGCGTGGAACAGGAAATCAGCGACAGCAGCATGCCCGCGCGCGAGTTCGTCATCGATGGCGACACGCAGTTGCGAGCCCTGCAGGCCGAACGGGCCGCCACGCCCGACAGCAACGGGCATCGCATCGCCGAACTGGAATCCGCTTTGGTCGAGGCGGATGCCTGGAGCGCACCCTCCCGGGCCGAGCAGCTGCTTGCCGGCCTGGGCTTCGCGCCGGATGAATGGATGAGCCCCGTGAAGAGCTTTTCAGGGGGCTGGCAGATGCGGCTCGCTCTGGCGCGGGCGCTCATGGCGCCGTCCGAGCTGCTGCTGCTGGACGAGCCGACCAACCACCTGGACCTGGATGCCATGCTCTGGCTCGAGCGCTGGCTGGCGGCCTACCAGGGCACCGTCATGCTGATTTCGCACGACACCGAGTTCCTGGACGCCGTCGCGAAGGTCATCCTGCACTTCGACCACGCCAAGCTGGTTCGCTACCGTGGCGGCTACGAAGACTTCCTAAGCCAGCGCGCCGAACGCCTGCGCCAGACCCAGATCGCCTGGGACAGGCAGACACGCGAAGCCGCGCGGCTGCAAAGCTTCATCGATCGCTTCAAGGCGAAGGCCACCAAGGCCAAGCAGGCGCAAAGCCGCGTCAAGGCGCTGGCACGCATGGAAACCCTTGCGCCCTTGCATGCGGAGGCCGGCATCGACATCCGCATCCCCGAGCCCGTCAGCATGCCGGATCCCTTGCTCGTGCTCGATGATGTTTCCACCGGCTACCCGTCGTCGGACGACGGCGGAAAGACGGTCCTGCGAGATGTGCGCCTGATGGTGCGCGGCGGCGCTCGCATCGGCGTGCTGGGCGTGAACGGCGCGGGCAAGAGCACACTGGTGAAGACGCTGGCCGAAGAGCTGCCGACACTCGCCGGCGAGCGCCGCGCCTCCAAGGGCCTGGTCATTGGCTACTTCGCGCAGCACCAGCTGGACATGCTCGACCCCGACTCCACTCCGCTCCAGCACCTGGCCCGGCTGGCGCCTGAAACCCGCGAGCAAGAGCTGCGAAACTACCTGGGCGGCTTCGGCTTCAGCGGCGATACCGTGAACAGCAGGATCGAGCCCATGTCGGGCGGTGAAAAGGCGCGCCTGGCCCTGTCCCTGATCGTATGGCGCAAGCCCAATCTGCTGCTGCTGGACGAGCCGAGCAATCACCTGGATGTGGATACGCGCGAAGCCCTGGCCACCGCGCTGGCCGAATTCCCCGGCAGCGTGCTGCTCGTTTCCCACGACCGCCATTTGCTGCGCACCACGGTGGACGACTTCTGGATCGTCGCGGACGGAAAGGTCACCGAGTTCGACGGCGACCTGGAAGACTATCGGGACTGGCTAGCCGAGCGCAACGCCAATGCACGCAGCGAGGCCCGCCAGGAACAGCAGTCCTCGACCGACGCCCAGGCCGTGGACCGCAAGGCTCAAAGACGGCAGGAAGCGGAAAATCGCCAACGCCTATCGGCGCTGCGCAAGCCCTTGGAGACGCAACTCAAGAAAGTCGAGGCCGATATGGAAAAGGCGGGCAATCGTTTGGCCGCCCTCGACGCCCTCATCGCCGATCCCGGCTTCTATGCCGACGAACGCCGCGACGAAAGACTGAAGGCGCTCGAAGAGCACGGAGATCTGAGCAAAAAGCACGCGCAGCTGGAAGAAAAATGGCTGAGCCTGCAGGAAGAGCTGGAAACTTTGGCTTGATCAGCAAGGGTCAGGGTCAGACCCCATACGGGGTCTGACCCTGTGGCACTTGACTGAGGTCAGACCCATGCAGGGTCTGACCCTGCAGCGCTTGACAGAGGGTCAGACCCCATGCAGGGTCTGACCCTGCGGAGCTTGATTGGGGTCAGACCCCGTATGGGGTCTGACCCCTTCTCTTTCGATCTCAGCCGATATTCGGCAACAGCCTGAATCCACCACTGACGCCCCATTTGTCGATGGGCTCGATCCATATGGCGTTACAGGTGACACATCGGTACTGGCGCTCCTGTGCACCATCGTTGGACGCCGCCTGGCGAACGCCTTGATGCCTCATATTCTGATGCGGGGAACTATTGATTCTGTGACATGGTTCGCAAAGTGACGGAGCGATAGGCTTCTGCATGCAATTGACCTATGGTGTGATGCGGCGTGAAGATTCTACGTCATATTTGGTAATGAAAGGGATATTCAAAGGGGTCAGACCCCGTACGGGGTCTGACCCCAAACCGCTACCGAAGATCATCCCGAACTCGGGGTCTGACCCCAAACCCCTACCGAAGATTATCCTCAGCTTGGGGTCAGACCCCACGTGGGGTCTGACCCCGCCCTTAAAGAATCTCCAGCTTGGCCACACCCAGAGCCAGCGTCTTGGTGCCGACCTCACGAAACTGGATCTGGGCCTGGGCGTCCTGCCCTGAGCCGCTTAGCGCGATCACTGTGCCGTCTCCGAACTTCGCATGGCGCACGCCCGTACCGATGCGGAACTGCCTGTCGCCCACGGTGACGCCGCTGCTGAAGCTGCGGGGCGCCCTGGGAGCGATGCTTTCGCCATCCGAAGCGCCGTAGGATCTGCCGCGGCGGAAGGCGCCGCTCCAGCTGTCCTGGCGGGCCACGTGGGCCGCTTCGCGCGGTGTCAGCCACTTCAGGTGCTCTTCCGGGATTTCGTCCAGGAAGCGGGAGCGCAAGGCATAGCGCGTCTGTCCATGCAGCATCCGGCTCTGCGCCAGGGTAAGGTACAGGCGCTCGCGCGCACGGGTGATGGCCACATACATCAGGCGGCGCTCTTCTTCGAGCCCGGCGGCTTCGAGCAAGCTGTTCTCGTGCGGGAAGAGTCCCTCTTCCACACCGGTGATGAATACTGCGTCGAACTCCAGCCCCTTGGCGGCATGCACCGTCATCAGCTGGACGGCATCCTGCCCGGCCTGTGCCTGGTTGTCGCCCGCTTCCAGCGAGGCGTGCGTCAGGAAGGCGGCGAGCGGAGACATGGCCGCCACGCTTCCCTGCGCATCGGGATCCGCTAGGGATTGAGCCTGGAGCGCGTCGTCGGGAATGCGTCCCGCCGGCAGCCCTTCGAAGTTTTCCTCCGCCACGAAAGCCGCCGCCGCATTGATCAATTCCTGCAGGTTCTCGATGCGGTCTGCGCCCTCGCGATCCTGCTGATAGTGCGCCATGAGGCCGCTATGGTGTATGACATGCTCGATCAGCTCGGGCAGCGAAAGCACCTGTGCCTCGTGGGCCATCTGTTCGATCAGCCCCGCAAACTTGGCAAGATTGGTTCCGCCCTTGCCGGGCATCGTGGGAACGGCGCGGAACAAGCTGGAATTCTGCTGTCGCGCGAGATCGGCAAGCTGCTCGAGCGTGCGCGCCCCGATGCCGCGAGCGGGAAAGTTCACGACCCGCAGCCACGAGGTGTCGTCATGAGGATTGTCCATAAGGCGCAGATAAGCCAGCGCATGCTTGACTTCCTGGCGCTCGAAGAAGCGCAAGCCCCCATAGACCTTGTATGGCACGGCCGCCGAAAACAGAGCATGCTCGATGATGCGGGACTGCGCGTTGCTGCGATAGAGCACGGCAATCTGGCTGCGCAGCCTGCCGTCATTGATCAGCGCCTTGATTTCATCGATGATCCATTGGGCTTCGAGCAGGTCGGACGGCTGCTCCACCACCCGGACCGGCTCGCCCTCGCCCTGCTCCGTCCATAGATTCTTGCCCAGGCGCGCGCTGTTGTGTGCGATGAGGGCGTTGGCCGAATCCAGGATATGGCCGTAGGAGCGGTAGTTCTGCTCCAGGCGGATGACATTGCCGCGGGCATAGTCGCGCTCGAAATCCGACATATTCCCCACGTTCGCACCTCGGAAGGCGTAGATGGACTGATCGTCATCGCCCACCGCGAATACCGCCGCGCCGTCCGCCGCCAGCAAGGTCAGCCACCTATACTGCAGGGTATTGGTATCCTGGAACTCGTCCACCAGGATGTGGCGGAAACGGCGTTGGTAATGCTCGCGTATCGGAGCGTTGCGTTGCAGCAGCTCGTAGGCACGCAACAGAAGCTCGGCAAAATCCACGACGCCTTCGCGCTCGCACTGCTCTTGATAAAGCACGTAGATTTCAATCAAGCGCTTGCGATGTGGATCCCAGGCTTCCAGGTCGCCAGGCCGCTGCCCCTCTTCCTTGGCGCCGTTGATGAAGCGCTGGACATCACGGGGCGGGAATTTATCGTCGTCGATGCCCGCCGCCTTCAACAGCCGCTTGATTGCCGCCAATTGATCCGCGCTATCGAGGATCTGGAAGGTCTGCGACAGTCCGGCGTCTCGATGATGCGCCCGAAGCAAGCGATTGCACAGGCCATGGAAAGTACCCACCCACAAGCCGCGTGTATTGATGGGCAGCAACGCCGAAAGGCGCGTGAGCATCTCGCGCGCCGATTTGTTGGTGAAGGTGACCGCCATCAGGCCGTAGGGGCTGGCCTGGCTGGTTTGTATCAGCCAGGCCATGCGGGTCGTGAGGACCCGGGTCTTGCCGCTACCCGCCCCGGCCAGGACCAGGGCATGTGCGGGAGGGAGGGTGACGGCGGCTTGTTGCTGGGGATTGAGTTTATCCAGCATCATGCCGCGTAGCGGCGCAGACGATAAGCAAACTGCTCGAGCCCTTCAATGCCGCTTTGTTGCGCCCGCTGGCACCATGCCTGCAGGTCGGCCAGAAGCTGTTCGCTGCTGGCGCTGGAGCTTTCCCAGAGCCGTACGAGTTCACGGCGCATTTGCACGAGCGTGGACAGGGACTGGCTTTGGGCGAGCGCGTTGTCGAGCTCGGCGCGCTGCGCGGGCTCGAGCTTGGTGTCGTCGGTACGGCTGACAATGAGCTTGCGAGCACGCTTCAGCATGGTCCAGCCGCAATTGGGATTACCCTGCTTGCGAGTCGGCTTCAGCTTGTTGAGTTCGTCGGCCGCCGCTTTCTTGACCAGGTCGGTATAGCGCGCAAGGATTTCGTAGCGATGCGTGATCACGCCTTGCAGGGTGTCCAGGTCGACCGCATTCTTGGCCGGATCGAGCTTGAGCTTGGGCGCGACGCGGCGCACCGTGGCCAGTCGGAAGAAACGCAGTATGCAGATATAGAACCAGCCGATGTCGAATTCCCACCATTTTGTGGAAAACTTGGCCGAGGTGCCGTGCGCATGGTGGTTGTTGTGGAATTCTTCGCCGCCGATGATGAGGCCGATGGGCATCACGTTGGTGCTGGTGTCGGGACTGGCGTAGTTGCGATAGCCGATGTAATGGCCCAGGCCGTTGACGACGCCGGCTGCCCAGAAGGGAATCCATGCCATCTGCACGGCCCAGACGGTCAGGCCCAGGACGCCGAAGAGCGCCAGGTCGATGACCAGCATGATCATGATGCCCAGCACGCTGTGCTTGGAATACACGTTGCGCTCGAGCCAGTCGTCGGGCGTGCCGTGGCCGAAACGCTTGATGGTTTCAGCGTTGGCGGCCTCATCGCGATAGAGTTCGGCCCCACGGAAAAACACCTTGCCGATGCCGTACACCATGGGCGAGTGCGGATCGCCGTCGCGTTCAACAAATGCGTGGTGCTTGCGGTGTATGGCCACCCATTCCTTCGTGACCATGCCGGTTGTCAGCCACAGCCAAAGGCGGAAGAAGTGCATGACGGCGGGGTGAAGATCCAGTCCCCGGTGGGTTTGGCTGCGATGCAGGAAGATGGTCACCCCTAAAATGGTGATGTGCGTCAGCACCAGCGTGACCAGGACGACTTTCCACCACGAAAGCTGCAGGAAGCCACCCGACAGGAAATTGAGAATTTGATCCATAAACCCTTATAAGGCCTCATGTTAGAACAACAAAAAGTTTAGCCCACTTGGCCTTGATATGACAGCAGAATTTCAATTTAGTTTTAAGATGCATCAATTGATTTGCATCAATTTTCGGGCTTTGCGGGCTTGGAGCGCTCCATCACTGCGGCAAAAAAGCCGTCCGTGCCGTGGCGGTCGGGCCGCATGTTCAAAAAAGGCCCTTCCAGTGTTAGATTTTCGCAACGATCTGCTGCGATTTTGCAGGCATCCAGCAGCGTAAAGTCGGGATTTTCCGTCAAAAACGCTTTAACCTGGTCCTCGTTCTCTTCGGGAAGGATGCTGCAGGTCGCGTAGATCAGCCTGCCTCCCGGCGCCACGCAGCGCGAAGCCTGCGACAGTATCTTCGCCTGGGTCTCCTTCAGCGCCGCAAGCGATTCGGGATGCTGCCGCCATTTCAGATCGGGATTGCGCCGCAGCGTTCCCAGACCGCTGCAGGGCGCGTCGACGAGCACCCGATGCGCCTTGCCCCGCAACCGTTTCACCCGCTGGTCGTTTTCTGGGTCGATCACGACCGGCACAATATTGGACAGCCCGCTGCGCGCGAAGCGCGGCTTGGCCCGCGCCAGCCGGGCGGCGGACACATCGAAGGCGTAAAGCCGGCCGGTGGAGCGCATGAGCGCGCCGATCAGCAGTGTCTTGCCGCCCGCTCCCGCACAATAGTCGATGATCATTTCGCTGCGCCGCGGCGCGACCAGCGCGGCCAGAATCTGGCTGCCTTCATCCTGAACCTCGATCTCGCCGTTCTCGAACATGGGCCAGCGGTTGACCGGGGGGCGGCCCTGCATGCGTATGCCCCAAGGCGAATAAGGCGTAGGCCGAGGGTCGTGGCGCAAGGCCGGGCCGCTGCGCAGTTGCTTGATCATGTCGGCACGCTCGACACGCATGGGATTCACGCGCAGGTCGAGCGGCGCCGGCTGGTTCAGCGCCTGAATCAGCGCATCGGCGTCCTCCAGGGATGACAGCTTCTCGTCCAGCCAGTCCGGCATGCTGTCCCGCACCGCGCGGCTCAGGCCACGAAGGTCGAGCGCACGCACATGTGCCAGCCAATGCCGCTCATGCTCTTCCAGCCCCGCTTCCAGGACGGCGTGGTCCATGACGCCGGACAGACCCAATATGGCCAGGCGCCGGGCGGCGGGACCCGTGCCGCTTTCAGCGAACTGCCGATAGCGCCGGAGGTTGCGCAGCACATCGAAGACCGCCTCTGCGACTTCCCCGCGGTCGCGCATGCCCAGCTTGGGATGCGCCTTCAACCAGCGCGACAGCACGGCGTCCGCCGGAAATTCCCATTGAAGGACTTCGCCAAGGACGGCGCGGACTTGTTCGATGCGGACGGCCGCCAGCACGAAAGGACGCCCGCCCGGCGCGGGAGGGGCGGAGCGATCGGCCGCCGGGCGCGCCGGCGGCTTGCCTTGCCGCGGCTTGCCGCGTCCCGTGGCGGCGTTTCGTTCCCGGCCGCGGCGCGGTTTCTCTGTATTATTCATAACGACCTTCTGAAGATTCGACACCCGTGGGCGTCAGCACGAACGAACGGCTGGGAATGCCATGGACACGTACGCGCTGCATGGCGTCCAGCACCACCCGCCCCTCGGCCAGCCAGCCCACCACGTCGGCGTACATGCGGTGCTCTACACCCAGCACGCGCGCAGCCAAATGTTCAGGCGTGTCGCCCGCCAGCACCGGCACCACGCCTTGCGCGATCACGGGGCCGTAGTCGAGCACGGGCGTCACGAAATGGATGGTGCAGCCATGCCATTGCACACCCATGGCCAGCGCCTGCTGGTGCGTGTGCAAACCCGGAAAGGCCGGCAGCAATGAGGGATGTATATTGATGAGCCGACCATTGTACCGCTCGACGAAGGCCGGGGTAAGCACGCGCATGAAACCGGCAAGCAATACATAATGCGGCTCGTGGGCATCGATGGCCGCGGCGAGCGCGGCGTCGAATTCATCGCGGCTGGCATAGTCGCGATGCGAGACGACTTGCGTCGCCACCCCCTGCTCGCTTGCCCAGGCCAGGCCGGCGGCGTCCGGCTTGTTGGAAATGACGGCGCAGACTTCGGCCGGCAGCGCGCGCTCCCGGACGGTTTCGACGATGGTCCGCATGTTCGACCCACGGCCGGAAATCAGGACGACGATGCGGCATCCCGTAGGAAATTTGGGGTTCAAGACTATAATTCCTGAGTGAAGCAATACAAAATTGTAAACTCTCGGGTGTGAAAAACTCTTCTACCATCTACCGCACCCTGCCGCGCCACGACAGCCAGCGTCCAAGCGCGGTAACCATCGGTAATTTCGACGGCGTCCACCGCGGGCACCAGGCCATACTTGCGCGGGTGCGCCAAACGGCGCTCGATCGCGGCCTGACGTCCGCCGTCATGACCTTCGACCCTCATCCCCGCGCTTTCTTCGCGCGACGGGGCCAGCGCCCGGAACTCATACCCACCCAGATCAACAGCTTGCGCGACAAGCTCGCCACGCTTGCCCGGCATGGCATCGAACAGATCGCGCTCCAGCGCTTCGACCATCGCCTGGCCGACATGTCGGCCGAGGACTTCATCGAAAAGCTGCTGGTGAACGGACTGAATACGCGCTGGCTGCTGGTGGGCGAAGATTTCCGATACGGTCACAAGCGCAGCGGCGACATCGACCTGCTGCGGCGCGCCGGCCGCCACTACGGATTCGAAGTCGAAACCATCGCCGACGTGTCCGACGAACACGGCCATCGCATCTCCAGTTCCGAGTTGCGCACTGCTCTGGCTGTAGGCAACCTGGAGCGCGCCCGCCACCTGCTCGGGCATGCGTACCGCATCAGCGGGCATGTCGTCCACGGCCAGAAGCTGGGCCGAAGCATAGGGTTTCCCACCCTGAACGTGCGCGTACCGCCGCAATGCGCCCTGCGTTCGGGCGTATACGTCGTCAGAGCCCACGGTCTTGGAGCCGAGGCCATGGCCGGCGTGGCAAGCCTGGGCGTGCGGCCCACGGTAAGCAGCGGCGGCAGGCTGCTCCTGGAGGTCCACCTCCTGGACCGCAAGGTGGATGCATACGGTAAACTCACGTGTGTTGAATTCCTTGAATACCTGCGGGACGAAGAAAAATTCCCCGACCTTCCCACTATGATCGCTGCCATCGAACACGATGCGCAAAGCGCTCGCGACCATTTCGCCTTCCATGGACTATAGAAACACCCTGAACTTGCCCGACACCCCTTTCCCCATGCGAGGCGACCTGGCCAAGCGCGAGCCCGGATGGATCGCCGATTGGGAAAAAAACAAGGTCTATGCCGCCATTCGCGAAGCCAGCAAGGGGCGTCCCAAGTTCATTCTCCATGACGGGCCGCCGTATGCGAACGGCGACATCCACATCGGCCACGCCGTCAACAAGATCCTGAAGGACATCATCGTCAAGAGCCGCAACATGGCGGGCTTCGACGCGGTTTACGTACCCGGATGGGACTGCCATGGCATGCCCATCGAGATCCAGATCGAAAAGAAGTACGGCAAGCACTTGCCTGTCGCCGAGGTGCAGGCCAAGGCGCGCGCCTATGCCTATGAACAGATTGACCGCCAGCGCAAGGACTTCAAGCGCCTGGGCGTGCTGGGCGATTGGGAACACCCCTATCTGACCATGAACTTCAGCAACGAGGCCGATGAGCTCCGGGCGCTGTCGCGCATCATGCAGAAGGGATACGTCTTCCGCGGCCTCAAGCCCGTGAACTGGTGTTTCGACTGCGGCTCCGCGCTGGCCGAAGCGGAAGTCGAGTACGCCGACCGCAAGGACCCGTCGGTATACGTGGCTTTCAAGTTCGACGACGCCGCCAAGGTGGCGCAGGCTTTCGGCCTGCCGTCCGCTGAAGACGGCGCCATCGTCATCTGGACCACCACGCCCTGGACACTGCCCGCCAACCAGGCTCTCAATATTCACCCCGAATTCGACTACGCGCTGGTCAGGCTCGACACCGAGCGCGCCACCGGCCCGCTGCTGTTGCTGGCGCAGGATCGCGTCGAAGCCTGTCTGCAGGAATGGCAGCTCAGTGGTTCCGTGATCGCGACGGCCAAGGGCAGCGCACTCGCGGGCCTTCGGTTCCGTCACCCGCTCTGGGATGCGCACGAAGGCTATCGGCGCACGGCACCCGCGTATCCCGGCGACTATGTCACGCTCGATAGCGGCACTGGCGTGGTGCATTCCGCGCCGGCCTACGGCGTGGAAGACTTTTTGTCCTGCAAATCGCATGGCCTGACGGACGACGAAATCATCAATCCCGTCAAAGGCGACGGCCATTACGCCGACAGCCTGCCTCTCTTTGGCGGCCTGATGATCTGGAAAGCGAATCCGGCAATCGTCGATGCCTTGCGCGACGTCGGCGCGCTGCTGCATACAGCGCCGCTCACCCACAGCTACATGCACTGCTGGCGCCACAAGACGCCGGTCATCTACCGGGCGACCAGCCAGTGGTTCGCCGGCATGGACCGCCAGCCTGAATCCGGCGCGACCCTGCGCGAAACCGCGCTCAAGGGCGTGGAAGACACTGCGTTCTACCCCGCCTGGGGGCGCGCGCGCCTGCACGCCATGATCGCCAACCGCCCGGACTGGACCTTGTCGCGCCAGCGGCAGTGGGGTGTCCCCATGGCCTTCTTCGTGCACAAGGAAACCGGTGAACTGCACCCACGCACGCCCGAGCTCATGGAGCAGGTCGCGCAGCGCATCGAAAAAGAAGGCATCGAAGCCTGGCAGTCGCTCGATCCGGCGGAGCTGCTCGGCGCCGAGGCAGACCAATACGAAAAAAACCGCGACACGCTGGACGTCTGGTTCGATTCAGGCACCACGCATGCAACTGTGCTGGGCGGCCAGGACCACGCGGTCAATGGCTCACATGCCGACGAGCTCGCGTGGCCGGCCGACCTGTATCTGGAAGGCTCTGACCAGCACCGCGGCTGGTTCCACTCCTCGCTGCTCACCGGCTGCATGCTGTATGGGCGTCCTCCGTACAAAGCGCTGCTGACCCACGGCTTCGTCGTCGACGGGCAAGGCCGCAAAATGAGCAAGTCCGTCGGGAATGTGGTCGCGCCGCAAAAAGTCTCCGATACCCTGGGCGCCGAGATCCTCCGGCTCTGGACGGCCTCGACCGACTATTCGGGCGAACTCTCGATTTCCGACGAAATCCTCAAGCGCGTGGTGGAAGGCTATCGCCGCATCCGCAATACCTTGAAATTCCTGCTGGGCAACCTCAGCGATTTCAATCACGAGCATGATGCCGTTCCCTTGGGGCAAATGTTCGAGATCGACCGCTATGCGCTGGCCATGACAGCGGCCATGCAGGCTGAAGTGCAAGCCGGTTATGAACGCTATGAATTCCACCCGGCCATTTCCCGGCTTCAGATTTTCTGCTCCGAAGACCTCGGCGCCTTCTATCTGGACGTCCTGAAAGACCGGCTCTACACCGCGGGCAAGACCAGCATCGCGCGCCGCTCCGCTCAAACCGCCGTGTACCACATCACGCAGACTCTGCTCAAGCTGCTGGCTCCCGTCCTGTCGTTCACGGCCGAAGAGGCCTGGAAGGACCTGCATCCCGGCCGCAGCCATATCGCCACGATCTTTACCGAGCTCTATCACACCCTGCCCACTCAAGACGCCCCGGACGCCCTGACACAAAAATGGGCACGGCTGCGCGAGATCCGCGCGGAAGCCATGCGGCGGATCGAAGAAGTGCGCAGCACCGGCGAGATCGGCTCGTCGCTGGCGGCCGAGGTCGATATCCATGCGGGCGCTGCCGATCACGAGCTGCTGGCCAGCCTTGAAGACGATTTGCGCTTCGTCCTGATCGTATCGCGTGCCACCGTGCACCAAAGCGAAGGCGAGTTGCGCATCGAAGTCTCCGCCACCCAGCAGCCCAAGTGCGAACGCTGCTGGCATCATCGCGCAGACGTCGGACGCGACGCGCAGCATCCCACCATATGCGGGCGCTGCGTGGACAACCTGTTCGGCAGCGGCGAGCTTCGGCACTATGCCTGAGGGCGCGCAAATCCCCCGGCCTTCGTCCAGCGGGCGGCGCGCCGGCTTCTGGGGATGGCTGCTGGCGGCAGCGGCCATCATCATCGTCGACCAGCAGACCAAAGTCCATTTCGACAGTCTGCTGCAATACGGGGAACGTAGGGCCGTGCTGCCCTTCTTCGACTTCACGCTGCTGTACAACCCCGGCGCGGCATTCAGCTTTCTGGCCGACGGCCATGGCTGGCAGAGGTGGCTGTTCACGGCCATTGCTCTGGCCGCCACGGGACTGATCCTTTATCTTCTGCGCAAGAACCCAGAGCAGAAACTTTTTTGCGCCTCGCTTGCCTGCATACTGGGCGGCGCGATCGGCAACCTGATCGATCGTGTGCAACACGGGCACGTGATCGATTTCCTGCTGTTTTATTGGGAATCCTGGTTCTTCCCCGCCTTCAATGTCGCCGACGTAGCCATCAGTTGCGGTGCCGCGCTGCTGATACTGGACGAGATCCTGCGCATGCGTCGTGGCAGGAAGCAACCCGATTCGTCGCCGCAAGGCTGAAAAGGCGGACCCCCTCATGCTCGATCTTGAAAACAAGCGTATAGTGCTCGGCCTGACAGGCGGTATCGCCTGCTACAAGGTGGCCGAATTCCTGCGTCGCGCGCAGGACGAAGGCGCCACCTTCGACGTGGTCATGACCGAAGCCGCGACGCACTTCATCACCGCGGTGACCATGCAGGCGTTGTCAGGTCGCCCTGTTTTCCAGGATGCCTGGGATGCGCGCATGCCCAACAACATGGCGCACATCAACCTGAGCCGTGGCGCCGACGCCATCGTCATTGCACCGGCAAGCACCGATTTCATCGCCAAGCTGGCCCACGGCATGGCCGACGACTTGCTGTCGACCCTGTGCGTGGCCAAGGGCGGGTGCCCCCTCCTGATCGCGCCCGCCATGAACCGCGAGATGTGGCTGCACCCTGCCACACAGCGCAACGTTGCGCAGTTGCGGGCCGACGGCGCCATCGTGCTGGGGCCCGCCGAAGGCGACCAGGCCTGCGGCGAAGTCGGCAGCGGGCGCATGCTGGAGCCCCACGAACTGCTGTCGGAGCTCATCGCCTTCTTTCAGCCCAAGCTCCTGGCGGGACGCCGCGTGCTGATCACAGCTGGCCCCACGTCCGAAAAGATCGATCCGGTGCGTGTGATCACCAATCGCTCTTCCGGCAAGATGGGCTATGCCATCGCGCGAGCCGCCCGTGAAGCGGGGGCGGACGTGATCCTGATCTCCGGCCCGACCGCCCTCGCGGCCCCGTATGGCGTGCGGCGCATCGAGGTGGAAAGCGCGCTCGACATGCATGCCGCCGTCATGGCCAACGCCGGCCACAGCGACGTATTCATCTCCGTTGCGGCGGTCGCCGACTGGCGTGTCGCAAACGCCAGCGACAGCAAGCTCAAGAAACGCCCCGACGGCCAGGCGCCCAGCCTGGAGTTCGAACCCAACCCGGATATCCTTGCCGAGGTGGCGTCCCTGCCGTCAGGTCCCTGGTGCGTCGGTTTCGCCGCCGAAACCGAAAACCTGGAAGAGCACGGGCAAGCCAAGCGCCGGCGCAAAGGCGTGCCCTTGCTGGTGGGCAATCTTGCCCAGCGGGCCATGAACGCCGACGATACCGAGCTCATGCTGTTCGACGAAACAGGCAGCCAGTCTATGGCACCCGCGGACAAGCTCGTCGCCGCGCGCCGGCTGATCGAGCAGATCGCCCGCCGCCTGCCCTCGCCACGCCCATCCAATCCAACAATCACCATCTGATTCCCACATGAGAAAAATCGGCCTGAAGATCCTGGACCCCAGAATGAACGACTATCTGCCCGCCTATGCCACCAGCGGGTCGGCGGGACTGGATCTGCGCGCCTGCATCGACCAGCCCATCACCCTAAAGCCAGGGGCCACCGAGCTGGTTCCCACCGGGCTGGCGATACACATCGCCGATCCCGCCTATGCCGCCGTCATCCTGCCCCGCTCCGGGCTGGGACACAAGCACGGCATCGTGCTGGGCAACCTGGTGGGGCTGATCGATTCGGACTATCAAGGGCCGCTCATGGTATCGGCCTGGAACCGCGGCCAGCAGGACTTCGTCCTGGAACCCATGGAGCGCCTGGCGCAGCTGGTGGTCGTTCCCGTGCAGCAAATCGAATTCGACATCGTGGATGAATTCGAAAGCAGCGACCGGGGCGCCGGCGGATTCGGAAGCACCGGGCGCGGCTAGGGGACGAGCAAGGGGTCAGACCCCATGCGGGGTCTGACCCCGAAGCATGTGGGGGGTCAGACCCTATAGGGTCTGACCCCTGCGTCTCTTCGGGTCTGACCCCTACATCTCTTCGCCCAGATACGCCTCACGGACCTTGGGGTCGTTCAACAGCCGGCTTGACAACCCTTCCAGGACCAGGCTTCCTGATTCCATCACGTAGCCCCTGGAGCTGGTTTCCAGGGCCAGCCGGGCATTCTGCTCGATCAGCAGAATGGTGACGCCTTCCGATGAAATCCTGCGTATGACCTCGAAAATGCGGTCGACCATCAGTGGCGCCAGCCCCATGGACGGCTCATCCAGCAGAAGCAGGCGCGGACGGGACACCATCGCGCGACCCATGGCCAGCATCTGTTGTTCGCCGCCCGAGAGCGTGCCGGCCGCCTGTCGCCGCCGCTCCGCCAGCCTGGGGAACAACTGGAAGACGGCATCCATGTCCTGCCGCATCCCGACCGTATCACGACGCGCATAGCCGCCCATCGACAGGTTCTCTTCTATGGTCAGCCGGCCGAAGATGCCGCGTCCCTCGGGAACCATCACCAGACCCTGCCTGACCAGCTGGTACGAAGGCCTGCCGGAAACCCGTTGGCCATCGTAGAAAACGTCACCCGCCGCAATGGGCACGAGCCCGCATATCGCGCGCAGCGTGGTACTTTTGCCGGCGCCGTTTGCGCCGATCAGGCAGACCAGTTCTCCATGCTCGACCTGCAGGTCCACGCCCCGCAGCGCGCGAATGCCGCCGTAGGCAACCTCCAGCCCACGTAGCTTGAGCAAAGGGCCCGGGCTGCCGCTCATGGCGCGCTCTTCGGTCCGGGTCCTGACGGCGTGATCGCCGCATCAGGGTTTTCGCCGGAGGCTGCGGCCGCACCCACGCCCAGATAGGCCTCGATGACTTTGGGGTTGCGCTGAATTTCCGACGGCCTGCCCTCCGCCAGCACTTTGCCGTAATCGAGCACCAGGACCCGGTTGCATAGCCCCATCACCAGCTTCATATCGTGCTCGATCAACAATACCGTCACGCCGTCATCACGGATTTTCTCGATCAGGCGCCGCAGGCCCAGCGTCTCGGACGCGTTCATCCCCGCCGCGGGCTCGTCCAGGGCCAGCAGCACCGGATCGGTGGCCAGCGCCCGGGCAATCTCGAGACGTCGCTGGTCTCCGTACGGCAAGGCACCCGCGACATCGTTGGCGCGATCCGCGATACCGACATAATCCAGCAGTTGAAGCGCCCTGCGTTCGATCGCGGCCTCTTCCTCGCGGGTCGCCCGGTTGCGGGTGATCGCGCCGAACACCCCGGCCCGGCTGCGTACGTGACGCCCTATCATCACGTTCTCGATGACGCTCAGGCTCGCAAACAGCCGGATGTTCTGGAAGGTGCGGGCCAGCCCGACCTTGGCGATTTCATGGGGCTGCAGGCGCGTCAGTTGGTGGCCCATGAAGTTGCAGTTGCCGGACTCGGGCGCATACAGGCTCGTCAGGCAATTGAAAAGCGTCGTCTTCCCCGCACCGTTGGGGCCGATCAGACCGTAGATATCCCCTTTGCAGATGGAGAAGCTGACATCGGACAAAGCCTGCAAGCCCCCGAATCGCTTGTTGAGCTTGTTCGCCACCAGCAGGAGCTCCGGCATCGAGCGCGCATATTCATTCACCGCGGCATAGCTCATGCCTGGCCCCCCTTGCGCGTATTGAGCTCGCGGCGCCGGACGGCCGAAGGCCAGAGGCCGGCGGGCCGGAAGATCATGATGAGGATGAGCGCAAAACCGAACATCAGCATCCGTATGCCGTCGGGATCGAGGACCACGCCGCCGAACAAGGCTTGCTGCAACGGAATGACCAGCGCCCGAAGCATCTCGGGAAAGACGGACAGGATCAGCGCGCCCAGTATGGCGCCCGGTATGTGGCCCATGCCGCCCAGCACCACCATGCAAAGGACCAGGATCGACTCCGTCAGGCTGAAGCTTTCAGGACTGACAAAGCCTTGCATGGAGGCGAACAGCGCACCGGCCACCCCGCCGAAGCTTGCACCCATGGCAAAGGCCAGGAGCTTGACGTTGTGCGTGTTGATTCCCATGGCCTTGGCCGCGACTTCGTCTTCGCGCACGGCTTCCCAGGCACGGCCTATGCGGGAGTTTTGAAGACGCACGCACATGACGACGATGAGCACCGTCAGGAGAAGCAGCAGGTAATAGTATTTTTCGGGGCCGGTGATGCGTATGCCGAAGAGCTCTTGTGTTCGCCCGAAGGCAAAGCTTCCCACCTTGAACGTATCGATGCGATTGATGCCCTGAGGACCGTTCGTGATGTTGACGGGTGCATCGAGATTGTTGATGAATATGCGGACGATTTCCCCGAAGCCCAAGGTGACGATGGCCAGATAGTCGCCGCGCAGCTTCAGGGTGGGCGCGCCCAGCAGCGCACCGGCGATTGCCGCCAGCAGCACCCCTGCGGGCAGGACGAGCCAGAAAGGCAGATGCAGGCCGAAATGCGGCGAGGCCAGCAACGCCCATGCATAGGCGCCGACCGCATAGAAGGCGATGTATCCGAGATCGAGCAGGCCCGCAAAGCCCACGACGATGTTCAAGCCAAGCGCCAGCATTACATACAGCAAGGCAAAATTGAGCGTGCGTACCCAGCCCTGGCCTGCCATGCCCAGCACGAACGGCAGCACCGCCAGTATCAGCGCGAACAAGGCGGCCCCAAGCCAGACCTTTGCGGGGGGTTGCACGCGCCGGCCGGCCGCGGCGCCCGTCATGCGCGGTCTCCGACACGCTCGCCAAGCAGGCCCGAAGGCCGGAACACGAGGACGACTATCAGCACGATGAATGAAAAGACGTCTTGATAGTTGCTGCCGAAAACGCCGTTGGTCAGCGCGCCGATGTAGCCTGCGCCAAGCGACTCGATGATGCCCAGGAGCAGCCCGCCCAGCATGGCTCCGCCCAGGTTGCCGATCCCGCCCAGGACCGCCGCGGTAAAGGCCTTCAGCCCCAGCAGGAAACCCATGGTGTATTGGGCCACGCCATAGTAGGTCGTGACCATGACGCCCGCCACCGCCGCCAGTGCGGATCCGATCACGAAGGCGGCCGAAATCACGACATTGATATTGACGCCCATCAGGCCGGCCACTTCGCGATTCTGTGCGGTCGCGCGCATGGCCGTCCCGAGCCTGGTCCGATGCACGATCAGCAGCAGGCCTGCCATGATGGCGGCGGCTGAAATGATGATCAGGATCTGCAGCAGACTGATGCGCGCCCCGCCGATCTGATAAAGCCTTGGTTCAATGATGTGCGGAAAACTCAGGTAATTGCGACCCCAGACCATCATGGCGATATTCTGTATGACGATCGACACCCCGATCGCGGTGATCAGGGCCGCAAGCCGCGGCGCCCGCCTCAGGGGCCGGTAGGCGAAGCGCTCGGCGGTCCATCCCAGCGCCATGCACAGGGGGATGGCCAGCAGCAAGGCGCCCAAGACGGCGACCCAGGCGGACGCCCCGCCCGGATCGGCGCCGACCAATGCGACCGCCACCGTGGTCGCCGCCATGGCGCCGACCATGACCACGTCGCCGTGCGCAAAATTGATCAGGCCGATGATGCCATAGACCACGGTGTACCCGAGCGCCACCAGGGCGTAGACACTGCCCACGGTGACGCCGTTGATCAGTTGCTGCAGGAGAATATCCATGCCCGGCTACCCATCCTGGGGTCAAGAGCCGCTTGGGGCCTTGCTGACCATGGTTTTGACCATTTCCCACTTTCCATCCTTGACCTCGTAGATCGTCACCGAGATCTCTTTCAGGTCGCCCTTGTCGTCGTAGGCGATTTCCTGGCTGGTGGCGCCCGCGCGTTTCAGAGCGGCGAGCTTGGGCAGATAGGCTTCGGGCTTGGCGGAGCCCGCCTCCTTCATGGCGATGATCATGCTCCAGGCCCCATCGTAGGCGTAGGGCGCATAGACGCCGGGATCCGTCTTGAACCGCGTCTTGTAGGCCTCCTGGAAGCGCTCGCCCGCCGCCATCTGCGCCAGTGGCACGCCGGCCAGCGAAGCATAGGTGCCATTTGCCGCCGGGCCCGCCAGCTTCAGAAAGGTTTCGCTGCGAGTCATTTCACCCGACACCAGAGGCGCCTGCATGCCCAGCGTCACCATCTGGCGGCGCATCGGGCCCGATTGCGCGTCGAGTCCCCCGAAAAAGATCGCATCGGGTTTGACGTTCTTGATGTTCGTGAGAATGGCGGCGAAGTCATTGGCCTTGTCGGTCGTATATTCGCGCGCGACGATCTTGCCGCCGTGTGCTTCGACCGCCTTGGCGACCTGATCGGCCAGGCCCTGCCCATAGGCGGTGCGGTCATCGATGAGCGCCACGTTTTTCGCACCCAGATCCTTGACGACGAACTCTCCTGCGGCGGCGCCTTGCTGGGTGTCGCTGGTCATCATGCGGAAGGTGGTGTCGTAGCCCTGCTCCGTATACTGCGGCGAGGTCGCCATGGCGATCTGGGGCAGCCCGGCATCGTGATACACGCTGGAGGCGGGAATCGTCGTGCCCGAATTGAAATGCCCAAGCACGCCTTGCACGCCTTCGTCCACGATCTGCTGGGCGACCTGCACCGCTGTCCGGGGATCCGCCTGGTCGTCGCGCGTAACGAGTTCGAAACGGACGGTCTTGCCGTCCAGTTCGATGGCCTGTTGATTGGCCTCTTCGAGGGCCAGCGTCAATCCGTTCTTCATGTCTTCGCCGTAGTGCGCCTGCGGCCCGGTCAGGGGCGCCGCGAAACCAAGCTTGACGACGGCGGCGTCGGCGGCGTGCGCGCCCGCGCACGCCAGCCCCGCCATGAGGGCGGCGCTTGCCGTCAAGAGTTTGTATCCTTTGATCGACTGCATAATGTTCTCCTGGAATGGACATCGAGACCGCAATCCAGGAACAAAGGTACAACCACCGGGCCGGCGCCGGAACTCTGAATAACCCTCGTAACCCTTTCGCCCCATGGGCGCCGAAGCAGATTACAGGACCGAACAGCCTTTCAGATCCACGCCTTCGACGGCCACCGCTTGACGGCCGCCCTGCAGTTGTCCGGCGATCGCGGCGCCAACGCGCCGCAATGCCTCTTGATGGGCCGCAACCAGCGCCGACACGCCTTCCTGCTGCACCTCCACCCGGGCCGAAGCCCGGCAGACGGTCTTGCGCTTGCCTTCCAGATTCACGGGCGTCAATTGCCATGTTGCATCCTGCAACGCGTACTGCCCATAAACGGACTCGAACCGCTGCAAGGTCAAGGCGACCCGCCAGGCGGGCGCGTTGCCCGCGGCCCCCGCCACATCGATTGCGCCGAGCCGCTCCGTCAAATCGTCCGACAGCGCATTGCGCAGCTCTTCAGACAAGGGCGAAGCCCACAGGTAGCTGTTCAGGATGGCGACCTGGGTCGACGCCGGATCGGTAATGACGATTTGCAGCCGGTCCAGCTGTTCCGGCACGCCGACCGGCTGCACGCTGATGACATAGCCAGGCGCGCCGGCGGCGGCCGATTCCGGCGCGGCCCCGCGCTTGGCCGCCGGCATCAGGGTGTAGTAATGGCTGGCCGGCGTACTGGCGCAGGCCGCGAGCACGGCGGCCAGGGCAGGAATCAGCAAGAACTTCGCACCACGCATGAAGATTTCTCCCTTCTTGGGTTGGATCCTAAGGAACCACCGTAATGGCATTGGGCCCCTTGCCGCGAATCACGGACGACGGATGGGACTGCAGATAATCGGCCAGTGAACGCAAGGACTTGGCCGCATTGTTCAATTCGCGCAATGTGCGCTCGACATTGCCCGTCATGGGTGAGTTCTCGGACAGCAGCTTCTCCACCTCGCCGAGCGACTTTCTGGCCGCCTTGAGCGTAGCGGTGGCCTGAGGCGTGAGTTCACCTTCCAGGCGCTGAAGCAGCTTGGTCACCGCGTTCAAGCTGCTGCGGAGGTCAGTGGCGATTTCGTCGAACGGAACCGCATCGATCTTGCTGACGATGCTGCTGATCTGCTGTTGCAGCCGATCGAAGCTGCCGGCGATGGTGGGCAACACCAGCGGGGCCTTCTGCGCGTCGAACTCCACCTTCTCCGCATCCCGGAAGAAATCCAGCGCAACGTATTGCTGCCCGGTAAGGATATTGGCCGGGCGTATCTGCGCACGCAGGCCGTGCTCGACCAGCGGCCCAAGCAGGGCGCCGCCGCGGTACTGTTCGGCGCCCGGCTCCGCCATCAGGTTGTCGTACACCGCGCCGAATCGCAAGGGATAGAGCTCCGCCTTCACCAGCGCATAGAAGCGCTTGGTTTCCTCGTTGAACTCCAGATCCACATCGATGACCTTGCCCAGTTCCAGGCCACGGAAGTCCACGGGTGCGCCGACCTTCAATCCGCGCACCGACTGCTGGAAGTGGAACTCGATATGGAACGGCGGACCGTCGGGATCGGCCAGCGCCTCCGCCCGGGAGGTCGCCAGCTTGAAGTCGCTTCCCGCCGGCGCCGGCCGGGTATTCGCTTCGTTCGCGGAAGCGAACGCGACTCCGCCCGCGATCATTGAAACCAGCGAACCCGTCTGCACATTGAAGCCATCGGCGTCCAGTGACAGGTTGATTCCGCTCGCATTCCAGAAACGCGTGTCGCTGGTGACGAATTTATCGTTGGGCGCATCGACGAAGACATGTATGTTCACCGATCTGCCGGATTCGTCCAGGTCGTAGCCGATGATGCGGCCCACCTGGATGCGCCGGTAATAGACCGGAGAACCGATCTCGAGAGACCCGAGGTCGTCGGCATGCAAGGTGTAGCGTGTTCCGGGCCGCCCACTGGTCACCTCGGGCGGTTTTTCCAGGCCGACGAATTCATATACCGGCGTCGAACCGTTCTTGACGGGAGACTCCGCGGCATCCACGGCAATATATGCGCCGGAAACCAGGGTGCCCAGGCCCGAGACCCCGCTCAGCCCCAACCGCGGCCTGACCACCCAGAAGCTGGTGTTCTCGCGCGTGATGAATTCCGAGCCGTCGCGCACGAGCTCGGCCGTGACCAGCACCTTGCTGCGATCCTTCGCCACCCGTATGCCCGTCACGGTGCCGATGGCGACATCCTTGTAGCGCACTTTCGTCTGCCCGACTTCGAGGCCCTCGGCGGTTTCGAAACTGATCGTGATGGTGGGCCCGATTGCGAGCCAACTGCGGGCCAGCAGGGATACACCCACCAACGCGGCGACCAGCGGCACCAGCCAGATCCAGGAAATCCTGGTTTCCCGGCGCGGATGCACAGTAGGTGCCAGGACTTTCGCCGGCGAGCTGGGTGCCTGTGGATCTTGGGCTTCGGTCATGCCTTTCTCTGTTGCGCTGAAGAAGGGGTCGGACCCCGTACGGGGTCCGACCCCGCGTTGTGTTGAGCCTGTGGGGTCAGACCCCGCATGGGGTCTGACCCCAGGTTTCTTGCGTCCCATCCCCGGCGCGGATCATAGCTCATCGCCGCCAGCATGGTCATGATGACCACTAGCCCGAAGCTGACCGCGGCGGGCCCCGCCATAACTTGCGAGATGCCGGGAAAATTCGCCATCGAGGTCATCAGGATCACCACGAACACATCCAGCATGGACCATTGCCCGATGAACTCGACCAGTTCATACAGGCGTGTGCGCTGGCGCTGGGCCCGGTGGCCGCGCCACCGATTCTGCAGCATGAGCGCCATCAGGGCAATCAGCTTGGTCATGGGGACGACCACGCTCGCGATGAAGACGATGACGGCAAGGTCCGGCGAACCCAGGCGCCATAGCTCGATCACCCCGCCCAATATCGTGTGCTCGGTATCGCTGATGGCCGTCTTGATCCGCATGACGGGCAGCACGTTGGCGGGCACATAGGCCACCCATGCCGCAATGATCAGAGCCCATACGCGCGAAAAAGGCCTGGGCTTGCGCAAGTGCGTGATCGACCGGCAGCGCACGCAGGCTACGCCTTCGTCGCTGGCGGGAAGGGGCTGCACCATGCCGCAGGTCAGGCAGCTGGCATGGGGCGCGTCGGAGAGTTCTTCCGCTGTGGTATAGGGCGCCAGGCCGGCGTCTTCCGCATGCCGCCATAAGCGCAAAGCCGACAGGCGGCTCAATGCCGTCAGCAGCAAGGTCAGCACGCCGAACGCCAGCATCGCCGGGCCGGGATTGATTGTTGCAAAGCCTGCGAACTTCACCAAGGCAACGAATATGGCCAGCATGAGCACCGGCACCATGCTCCAGGGCTCGGCGAAGCTGAGCAGGCGCATTCCGTATGGGAAATCGGCAGGCAGCCGTCCCGAACGGACGACCATCAAGGCCCAAAGGCAGCAAAGAATCTGCGACAGCGGCAGCCAGAAGGCAAACATGCCCGTCATGATCGCCAGGGTGTAGTGGCCGTATTGCCAAGTCAGAAACAATGCATGCGGCAGGGTCGCATGCACCGACATGGCCTGAACGTTCAGGGTGACGATAGGAAAATAATTGGCGATGCCGAACACCACCAGCGTGGTCAGCACCAGGCTAAGCCAGCCGTCCAGCGTGAAATAGCTTTGGCGATACAGCACGTAGCCGCATAGATTGCAGCAGGCCATTGCGCCTCTTTCGATGGGAACGCGCTCATGCAGCGTTCCGCAATGCCTGCATGCAACCAGCGGATTAGTCAACGAGCTCGGGTTCGGGATGCGACGGCGACGACTGCTTCTGCCCGCCCGACTTGCCTGTCTTGTCGGAGAACACCAATGTCACCTTGCCGTCTTCGTCGACATCGACTTCCACATGCCCGCCATCCACCAGGCGTCCGAACAGCAGCTCGTCGGCCAGGGCGCGGCGTATCGTGTCCTGGATGAGGCGCTGCATGGGACGCGCGCCCATGGCCGGATCGAAGCCTTCTTTGCCCAGATGCAGCCTGAGCGCATCGGTGAAGACGACTTCGACGCGTTTTTCATGGAGCTGGTCTTCGAGTTGCATGAGGAACTTGTCGACCACTCGCATGATGACTTCATGCGACAGCGGCGTAAAGCCGATGATGGCGTCGAGCCGATTGCGGAATTCAGGCGTGAACATGCGCTTGATGTCGGCCATTTCGTCGCCCGTGCGCGCGGGCGCAGCGAACCCGATGGTGCTTCGATTGAGGGTTTCGGCCCCCGCGTTGGTGGTCATGACGATGATCACGTTGCGGAAATCGGATTTACGCCCGTTGTTGTCGGTGAGCGTGCCGTGATCCATGACTTGAAGCAGGATATTGAAAACGTCGGGATGCGCTTTTTCGATTTCATCAAGAAGCAGGACGCAATGCGGCTGCTTGCTGATGGCCTCGGTAAGCAATCCGCCCTGGTCGAAGCCGACATAGCCGGGCGGCGCGCCGATGAGTCGCGACACCGTGTGGCGTTCCATGTATTCCGACATGTCGAAGCGCAGGAGCTCGATACCGAGCACGAAGGCCAGTTGGCGCGCGACTTCGGTCTTGCCCACGCCAGTGGGACCGGAAAACAGGAAGGAGCCGATGGGCTTGTCGGGTTTGCCCAGGCCGGAGCGCGACATCTTGATGGCCGCGGCCAGGGCTTCGATGGCCTTGTCCTGGCCAAACACCACGGTCTTGAGGTCGCGCTCGAGGGTGGCGAGCTTGTTGCGGTCATCCGTGGAAACGCTTTGCGGCGGAATACGCGCGATCTTGGCCACCGTGGCTTGGATCTCGGCCTTGCCGATCAGTTTCTTCTGGCGCGATTTGGGCAGCAGGCGCTGCGCCGCGCCGGCTTCGTCGATGACGTCGATGGCCTTGTCGGGCAGGAAGCGATCGTTGATGTGGCGTGCGGAGAGCTCGGCGGCGGCCGTGATGGCGGCAGCCGAATAACGCACCCCATGGTGGGCTTCGAAGTGCCCCTTCAGGCCGCGCAGGATTTCGATGGTTTGCGGAACCGTGGGTTCGGCGACGTCGATTTTCTGGAAGCGGCGCGACAAGGCGTGGTCTTTTTCGAAGATGCCGCGGTATTCGTTGTACGTGGTGGCGCCCAGGCATTTGAGCTGCCCCGAGGACAAGGCCGGCTTGAGCAGGTTGGAGGCGTCCAACGTGCCGCCGGAGGCCGAGCCGGCACCGATCAACGTGTGGATTTCATCGATGAAAAGCACCGCATTGCGGTTGTCCTTCAGGTTCTTGAGCACCCCTTTGAGGCGTTGTTCGAAGTCGCCGCGATACTTGGTGCCGGCCAGCAAGGCGCCCATGTCGAGCGCATAGACTTCGGCATCGGCCAGGATGTCGGGGACATCGCCTTTGGTGATGCGCCAGGCCAGGCCTTCGGCGATGGCCGTCTTGCCCACGCCGGCTTCGCCCACCAGCAATGGATTGTTCTTGCGCCGCCGGCAAAGCACCTGGATGACGCGCTCGACTTCATGCTCGCGCCCGATGAGCGGATCGATCCGCCCGCTGCGGGCTTCGGCATTGAGGAAGGTGGCGTAGAGTTCGAGCGGCGACTTCTGCTGGTCGGATTTGCTGTCGGTGTCGGCAGCCTGCGCCTTGGGGGCTTCGACGGGCGGTTCTTCGGCCGCCTTGGTGATACCGTGCGACAAATAATTGACTACGTCCAGACGCGTGACCCCCTGCTGCTGCAGGAAATACACCGCGTGGGAATCCTTTTCGCCGTACATAGCGACCAGCACGTTGGCGCCGGTGACCGTGTTCTTGTTGGAATTTCCAGACGACACGTGCATGATGGCGCGCTGTATCACCCGCTGGAAGCCCAGCGTGGGCTGCGTGTCGACCTCGTCCTCGCCGGGGAAGATCGGCGTGTTTTCATTGATGAATTTACGCAGTTCCTGGCGCAAGGTTTCGATATTGGCGGAGCAGGCGCGCAGCACTTCCGCCGCGGCGGCGTTGTCCAGCAGGGAGAGCAACAAGTGCTCTACCGTAATAAATTCGTGTCGCGCACTGCGGGCTTCGACAAAAGCCATGTGCAGGCTGACTTCAAGTTCTTCGGAGATCACGCTTCCTCCATTACTTATCGGAGCGGACAAACAATTCGATAAATCCTATTCTATGACTAAATCGACCTTGCGTATCAACATTAATTTAAAACAACATAACCCTTACTATACATGGACTCGGACGGCGTTGCGCGGCGTCTGCACCGGCCATCGGGGCGCTGCTCAGGCGTCGGGCGCGGGTTCCATGACGCACTGCAGCGGATGCTGCCGCGCGAGGGCCATCTGACGCACCATTTCGACCCGGGTTGCGGCGATGTCCCGCGGGTACACACCACAGACTCCTCGCCCTTCGTGGTGCACCTTCAGCATGATGCGGGAGGCTTCTTCTTCGTTTTTACCAAAAATACGCTGCAATACTGCGACAACGAACTCCATGGGCGTGTAGTCGTCGTTCAAAAGCACCACCTGGTAAAACGGTGGAGGCGCGAGCTTGGAAGACTGGCGATCAAGAACCGTATCGCGTTGGTTTTCGATTTGAGTAGCCATGTGAAATACTAGTGGTTTCCATAGTTGACTATGTTAGGGTAAATTGCGCATCATCGTATTATTCTGAGTGCCTGGAAGTCCGTTGCATGCCAGAATCTAAAGGCTAAAGGTAACCCCTTTGTAGTCGAGTTTCAATTTAACACTATAGTCGAGAGGCAGTCCGCATGTCTGATTCAACCGCAACCTCCACGCCTGGGGATACGCAAAAGCTGACCGGAACCGTCAAATGGTTCAATGATGCGAAAGGTTTCGGATTCATTACCCCCGATAATGGGGGCGAAGACCTTTTCGCACATTTTTCTTCTATCCAAATGAACGGCTTCAAGACCCTGAAAGAAGGTCAGAAAGTCGCCTTCGAGATCGCACAGGGACCCAAGGGCAAGCAAGCACTCAATATTACCGCCGCCTGATACACCATTGTGAAAGGCAAGCATTCAGTATCAATAACAATGTATAAATTGTATCGATCTACGGGGCTGACAAGCCCTGTTTTTTTTGGGCTTTTCGCCCTTGCGCTGGGCGCCTGCCTGATGGCGGGCGGCGCAGCCGCACAAGGAATGCTGCTGCCCACCACCGAACTGCGCGTGGGCTCGCACAAAGTACATGCCGAAGTCGCCGCCAACGATGCAAGCCGTTCGCGGGGGCTGATGGGCCGGCAGTCGCTCATGCCCGATCACGGCATGCTGTTCGTATTCGACGCGCCAACGGCGACCTGCTTCTGGATGAAGAATACGCCTCTGCCCCTGTCGATCGCCTTCATCGACGGCAACGGCACTATTCTCAATCTGGCGGACATGCGTCCTTTCGACGAGACCAGTCACTGCCCCGTCGCGCCCTTCCGGTATGCGCTGGAAATGGAGCAAGGCTGGTTCAAGAAAAACGGGATCGGGCCCGGCGCACGGGTTGGGCCGCTGCCCTGATGGCAGCGCGGCGACCGGCTGGCCCGTGCCGGCGGCTGCGCCGCCCGCCGGGAACGCGTCAGACGCGCTCGAGCACTACCGCAATACCCTGACCCACGCCAATGCACATGGTGCACAAGGCATAGCGGCCACCGCTGCGATGCAGCTGATTGACCGCCGTCAGCGCAAGGCGCGCACCGCTGGCGCCCAATGGATGGCCGAGCGAAATGGCGCCGCCGTTCGGATTGACACGCGGATCGTTGTCGGCGATACCCAGCAGCCGCATGACGGCCAGGCCCTGGGCCGCGAAGGCTTCGTTCAGCTCGATGACATCGATCTGGTCCAGCGACAGCCCGGCCAGTGCCAGCGCCTTTTGCGTCGCAGGCGCGGGCCCGATGCCCATGATGCGTGGCTCGACGCCGGCCGTCGCCATGGCAACGATGCGCGCGCGGGGCGTCAGGCCATGGTCGCGTGCAGCGGCCTCGGACGCCACCAGCATTGCGCAGGCGCCGTCGTTGACGCCGGATGCGTTGCCTGCGGTGATGGTGCCGTCGGGACGTACGATGGGCTTGAGCTTGGCCAGCGCTTCGAGCGTGGTTTCGCGTGGATGCTCATCCGTATCGACCACCAATGGATCGCCCTTGCGCTGGGGAATGTGAACAGGCGTGATTTCGGCATCGAAGACGCCGGCCTTCTGCGCCGCTGCGGTCTTGGCTTGGCTGGCCAGGGCGAATGCGTCCTGGTCCTCGCGGCTGACCTTGAACTGGTCGGCCACGTTCTCTGCGGTTTCCGGCATGGAATCCACACCGTACTGCGCCTTCATGAGCTTGTTGACGAAGCGCCAGCCGATGGTGGTGTCGAAAATGGCGGCGCTGCGTGAAAATGCGGACTCGGCCTTGCCCATCACAAAGGGGGCGCGGCTCATGCTTTCAACGCCGCCCGCCAACATGAAATGCGCATCGCCTGCGCGGATCGCCCGCGCCGCCGAGCCGACGGCATCGAGACCTGAACCGCAGAGCCGGTTAATCGTAGCGCCGGCGACCTCGACCGGCATGCCGGCCAGCAAGGTTGCCATGTGGGCGACGTTGCGGTTGTCCTCGCCGGCCTGGTTGGCGCAGCCGAACAGCGTGTCGTCCAGGAGCTTCCAGTCGATATCGGGATTGCGCTGCATCAGCGCCTTGATGGGAGCAGCGGCCAGGTCGTCAGCCCGGACCGAGGCCAGTGAGCCGCCGTAACGGCCGAAAGGCGTGCGCACGCCGTCGCAAATAAAAGCTTGAGTCGTCATCTGTTAGCCTGCAATAGCAAAAATAAACCCGGTCGCGGCGGTTGCGCCTTGGAAGGCGCGCCGTCCGCTGAATGGACCGATCTTAGCGCATTCGTTGATCGATCAACGAAAAAAACCGGTTTTCGTCCGCGCCGTGGTCACTTGATGCAGGTGTTGCTGGGCCAGACCACGGAGGGGATCTGACCCCCACGCCGGAACGGGTCACACACAAGAAGGGATCAGACCCTATAGGGTCTGACCCCGGCATGGGAAGGGGGTCAGACCCCGTACGGGGTCTGACCCCAATGCCGGAAGCTTAGCCCAGGTTCGACGCTGCGAATTCCCAGTTGACCAGATTCCAGAAGCTTTCCAGGTACTTGGGACGCGCGTTACGGTAGTCGATATAGTACGCGTGTTCCCAGACATCACAGGTGAGCAGCGGAGCGTCGGAGGTGGTCAGGGGCGTGGCGGCGTTGCTGGTGTTGACGATATCCAGCGAGCCGTCGGACTTCTTGACCAGCCAGGTCCAGCCCGAGCCAAAGTTGCCGGCGGCGGACTTGTTGAATGCGTCCTTGAAGCCTTCGACACTGCCCCACTTGGACTTGATGCCTTCCAGCAGCGCGCCGGTGGGTTCGCCACCGCCGTTGGGCGACATGCTGTTCCAGTAGAAGGTGTGGTTCCAGACCTGCGCTGCATTGTTGAATACGCCGCCGGAGGACTTCTTGATGATGTCTTCGAGGCTGGCGTTTTCGAATTCGGTGCCGGCAATCAGGTTATTCAGGTTCGTGACGTAAGCCTGATGGTGCTTGCCATGGTGGAATTCCAGGGTTTCCTTGGAAATGGTGGGGGCAAGGGCATCAAGCGCGTAGGGAAGAGGGGGAAGCGTAAAAGCCATGGTCGATTTCCTTCATAAAAAACCAGTCAGAATGCCAATAAAGCAAGCACGCCCAAGGTGCCGCCGTGGCAGCGCTCTACAGCAAGCCATGCACCTGAACGACGTCTACGCGCACGCTGCCGCGGCCAAGCTCCACACCGAGCTGCTCGCCAACACTCAAGTCTAACGCATTTTTCACGATCTCCCCGTTCTCTTTCCGGACGATGGCATAGCCGCGGTCCAGAATACTGCGAGGGCCCAGCGCCTCGAGCGTCTGGGCCAGCGCCAGCAGCCGCTGGCGGCGGTGTTCGAGCAGCCGCCGCGCCGCATCCGCCAATGCCTGGCGGCGGTAGTCGAGCTCGGCGCGCAAGCCCTGTGGCCGCGGCTGGGCACGCGCCAGCCGGGCACGGACCGCATCCAGCCTGGCGACATGGCGAGCCGAAGCCTGCGCCGCCGCGCGGGAAAGCCGCTGGTTCAAGCCCTGCAGGCGAAGCGCCTGCTGGCTCAGCCGTTGCTGTGGCGACACCAGCAAGGCAGCCGCCCGGTCCAGCCGCAGGGATGCGCGCTCGTGCAGCCGTTGCTGCTGGGTGCAAAGCGAGGCATAGGCAACGCGGACGGCGCGCATGCAGGCTTCGCGGCTATGGCAGCAGAGTTCGGCGGCCGCAGTTGGCGTCGGCGCACGCAGATCCGCCACAAAATCGGCAATGGTGAAGTCCGTCTCGTGGCCGACCCCGCTGATGACCGGGATGGGACTGGCCGCGACGCTGCGGGCCAGCGCCTCGTCGTTGAAGCTCCAGAGATCCTCCAGGCTTCCCCCGCCGCGCACCAGCAGCAGGACATCTGTCTCGGCCCGCTCGATGGCCAGATTCAGGGCGGCGTTCAGCTTGCTGGCGGCATCGAGCCCTTGCACGGGCGCCGGATACACGATGACCCTTACATGCGGCGCGCGCCGCGCCATGGCCGTCAGCACATCGCGCAAAGCAGCCGCCGCCAGAGACGTCACCACGCCGATGGTGGCCGGCATGGACGGAATGGGCCGCTTGCGCGCAGGGTCGAACAGCCCCTCCTGTGCCAGCTTCTCCTTGAGCGCGAGAAAAGCCTCGTGCAGGTCGCCGCGTCCCGCGCGGCGCATGCTCTCGACCTGTAATTGGTAGTCTCCACGAGGCTCGTAGAGCGTTACTGCCGCACGGAACTCGAATTTTTCGCCGGGCTTCGGCACGAATCCCACCGCTTGGCAACGCCCGCGGAACATCACCGCCTTGACGCTCGCCCTTTCATCCTTGATGGAAAAATACCAATGGCCCGACGCGGCTTGCGTGAAGTTCGAAATCTCTCCGCGCACCCAGATGCGGGAAAAATGCCCTTGCAGCAATTCTCCGACCTGCCGATTCAGCTGGCTGACCGTCAGAACCGCGTCGGACGCGGCTGTCGCCTCCAAGAAACTCATCGAAACTCCTAGTTTTCTTCTGTGCTGTCCACAGAGAATTTTGATTTGTCAAATCGGCGAAATATCAATCCGATTTGGCGGTCAGCTCAAATTTCGCTTTAATTCAAGATCATAACTATTTGATTTAAATAGATTTTTCAAAAATACAGCAATTGATCGCAAATTGACCAACGAACCTCGAGAGCTAGTAAATCGCGCCTGTCCGGCAACTTGTGCACAGAATTATCCACAGTTTTTGTGGATACCCTCCGCAAAGCCAGCAAACAAGCCGTTTTCGATGCCAATTTCCGGATCAGACATGCCTTTCCGGCGTAGGCGCTGCCGAATCCGACATTCCACGCCGTTGCCGGATGGCGCGATCTGCGTAAGCAATGCTTCTCAATACTTTCCAGCAGGCGTTCCGCCAAATGGCCCACCCGATGCCGCTTTTCGGCCAAGTGCCATTGAAGAGCCCCATGCTGCGCACTCGATTGTAAAATGCCGGTTTGCCGGACCACACTTTACCCCGAGTGGAGACCATCTTGCTTGAAATCATCCATGCCGCCGGGTGGCCCATCTGGCTGCTCATCGCGACCTCCGTCATCGGGCTTGCGCTCATCATCGAGCGTTTTCTTTCCTTGCGTGCAAGCAAAATATTCCCGTCGCGGCTTCCAGGACAGGTTCTTGAACTGCTGCGCCAGAAGAACGACAACCCGGAAGCCGTCATCCGGCTGGCCGGCAATTCGCCGCTGGGCCGCATCCTGGCCGAGGTCCTGATCAATCGGCATGAAAGCCGCCATTACCGGCTGGCGGCGGTCGAGGATGCGGGCAAGGATGTGGCCCACAGACTGAACCGCCACCTGCCGGCGCTGGGCACCGTCGCGGTCGTCGCGCCGCTCATGGGCCTGTTCGGCACCGTCGTCGGCATGATCGAGATCTTTGCCTCGTACACGCCCGCCGGCGGCGACCCCGCCCAGCTCGCCCGAGGCATATCCATTGCCCTCTACAACACCGGATTCGGGATCATCATCGCCATTCCCGCCTTGATCCTTCACCGGTATTTCCGCTCCCGGGTAGACCACTTCCTGCATATGATGGAACGCGAAGCCAGCTCGCTGAACCGGCTGATCAGCCGGGAGGCCGAATGAATTTCCGCCAGCGCCGATCGGATGACGATCTGGAGATCAATCTGATCCCGCTCATCGATGTGCTGCTGGTGATCCTGATCTTCCTGGCCGCCACGACTTCTTTCACTCGCTTCCAGCAAATGAAGGTGTCCCTGCCGGAGGCCCGAGCGGACGCACCCGTGGAATCCGAAGCGCTGAACATCGCCATCAGCCAGGAAGGCTTGTACGCTCTGGACGGGCAGCTTCTGCCCGGCACCACGGCGGGCGACATCGCGCAGGCGCTCGCCACCGCCGCGCACGACAGGCCCGACGCGGTCCTGATCATCAATGCAGACGCGCACAGCACCCATGAATCCGTGCTTCGGGTCATGGAGGCCGCCCGGCAAGCGGGAATTTCGCGAGTCAATTTCGCGACCCGCAGCCCGCAATGAAAGCGCCTGCCGCGCTGGTTCGCGGACTGCATTCGGCCTGGCGCAAGAAGGGATGGCTCAGCACGCTTCTGCTGCCGTTGTCCTGGATCGCCGCCGCGGCGGTCGCGCGCAAGCGCTCGCAATTCGAACACAAGCCCGCGCTCGTCCACCACTGCCGTATTCCCGTCGTCGTCGTCGGGAACATCTATGTGGGAGGCACGGGCAAGACACCCGTCGTGATTGCTCTTCTCCGGGCCTTGCAGTCCAAAGGCTGGCACCCGGGCGTCGTCAGCCGCGGATACGGCGTCAAGGTCGGCGATCGAGCCAGGACGGGCCAAGGCGATCTCGATGCCGGCCAATTCGGCGACGAGCCCGCCCTGATCGCGCGAACGGCCGGCGTTCCCGTCAGCGTGCATCCGGACCGGACCGAAGCGGCAAGACGGTTGCGGCGCGACTTTCCGAATGTCGACATCATCGTGGCCGACGATGGGCTCCAGCATCTTGCCTTGGGCCGCGACCTGGAGATCCTGGTCCAGGACGCCCGGGGCATCGGCAATGGCCGCATGCTGCCGGCGGGGCCGCTGCGCGAGCCCGCCGACCGCCTGCGCTACGTCGATGTCATCGTCACCAACCTGGTCGCCGGCCAGCCTGACCCCGCTCCCGTCGATAGTCCGGCCCGACAGGTCCGCATGCGCCTGGAGCCGGTGAAAGCGGAAAAGCTCGTATCCGGCGAAACCTTGAACTGGGCCGATTGGCTGGCAGAACATGGCAAGGAGCCCGCCAGCGCCGTCGCCGGCATTGGCCAACCGGCGCGATTTTTCGCCATGCTCAGGCACCACGGCCTGACCTTGAGCCAGACGGCAAGCCTGGACGATCACTACGACTACGCCGAATCGCCCTTCGAGGCGCTGGCCACGCCCATCGTGCTGACCACGGGCAAAGATGCCGTGAAATGCGCCCGCTTCCAGGACTCGCGCATCTGGGTGGTGCATGCCGAGCCCCGCTTCTCCGATCCGGGCTGGTTGGATCACGTGCACGAGATGCTCCGCCTGATCGCGCGCCACAAGGCCTCGGTGGTCCCGCGGCGCCGGGGCGATTAAACTCATGTTTTATCCGAATACTTCTGGAGCCCGGCATGGAATCCCGCCTGCTTGAAATACTGGTCTGCCCTCTTTGCAAAGGCCCCCTGCAGCACGACCGCGACCACCACGAACTGATCTGCCGCGCCGACAAGCTGGCCTTTCCGATTCGCGACGGCATCCCGGTCATGCTCGAGAACGAAGCACGCGAGCTCAACCCCGGCGCCTCGACGACAACCGCCGCCACTGAGCAGCCGGGCCAGGCATGAGCTTCGTTGCCGTCATTCCCGCTCGGGCAGCCTCCACGCGACTGCCCGACAAACCCTTGCTGGACATCGGCGGCAAGCCCATGGTGGTCCGCACGGCCGAACAGGCGGCACGCTCCGGCGCATCGCAAGTCGTTGTCGCAACGGACGACGAACGCGTGCTGGCCGCCGTCCGCCGACATGGCTTCGATGCGCTGATGACTCGCGGCGACCACCCCACCGGCACGGACAGGCTGGCCGAAGTCGTGCAGCAACTGTCCCTGGCGCCGGATACCATCGTCGTCAATGTGCAGGGCGATGAACCCCTGATCGATCCTCATCACATCGATGACGTCGCAAAGCTGTTGCAGCGGGAGCCCGGCGCTGCAATCGCAACTTGCGCGACGCCGATCACCGATGCCGCCGTCCTTTTCAATCCCAACGCCGTCAAGGTCGTGTGCTCCGACGCCAAACTGGCGCTCTATTTTTCGCGCGCGCCCATACCCTGGGCCCGCGATGCGCTAGCCGACGGCAAGCCAAAGCTGGCTGACGGCTTGCCGGCCCTGCATCACATCGGCCTCTATGCCTACCGCGCACGTTTCCTGTCCTTGTTTCCCACCCTGAAGCCCGGCGCGCTTGAGCGATTCGAGTCACTGGAGCAATTGCGCGCCCTGGAAAATGGCTATAGCATTGCTGTTCACGTCACCACGAGCCATCCCGCCGCCGGAGTGGATACGCAGGAAGACCTGGCCCGCATACGCGAAGTCTTCGCAAATCGGTTATAAATCCACTTCAAAATCGCCGATTCCGCGCACCGGAGCCCCAGATTCATGCGTGCAGCGCCGTGCAGAAATTGCTGCATTGCGGCATAATCGGAAAAAGTTAGAAAAATCGAACTCCAGGAGGAATTCATGCGACTGATACTGCTCGGTCCACCCGGTGCGGGTAAAGGTACTCAAGCAGCGTTCATCACCGAAAAATTTGGCATCCCCCAAATTTCCACGGGTGACATGCTGCGCGCCGCCGTCAAGGCTCAAACGCCGCTTGGCCTCGAAGCCAAGAAAATCATGGATGCGGGCGGACTGGTGTCCGACGACATCATCATCGGCCTCGTCAACGACCGCCTCAAGCAGGACGACTGCAAGAACGGCTATCTGTTCGACGGCTTTCCGCGCACGATTCCGCAGGCGGACGCCCTGAAGAATGCGAACGTGACGCTGGACTACGTCGTCGAGATCGTCGTTCCCGAAGAGAACATCATCGAACGCATGAGCGGACGCCGCGTGCATCCGTCCAGCGGCCGCAGCTACCACGTGAAGTTCAACCCGCCCAAGACTCCCGATGTCGACGACCTCACCGGCGATCCTCTGGTGCAAAGGGATGACGACCGCGAAGAAACCGTGAGACACCGTCTTTCCGTCTACCGCGAACAGACTCGGCCCCTGGTCGACTACTATTCGCAGTGGGCGGAAACCGGCGCCCCGGGCGCGCCGGCCTACCGGCAGCTGTCGGGTGTCGGCGAAGTGGACGAAATCCGCGAGCGCATCTTCCAGGCGCTTCAGTCCTGACCTCTTCCAGCATCAGCACAACGGGCCTCGTGCCCGTTTCTTACTTCGAGACAAGAAATGGATATCAAGAACAAGGTTTTCATCGTAACGGGCGGAGCTTCCGGCCTGGGCGCGGGCACCGCGCGCATGCTGGTGACCGAAGGCGCCAGAGTCGTGCTGGCAGACCTGCAGGACGAAGCCGGCCAGGCGCTGGCCGCTGAACTCGGGCAGGTCTATGTGCACTGCGACGTCACGCAGGAAGCGGACGGCAAGGCGGCGGTTGCCGCGGCGCTTGAGCTCGGCCCCCTGTTCGGCCTGGTGAGCTGCGCCGGCATTGCGCCGGCCTCGCGCACCGTGGGCAAGAACGGCCCGCATGCGCTGGACCTGTTCCAGAAGGTCGTGTCGATCAACCTGATCGGCACCTTCAACATGATAAGGCTTGCGGCGGCCGCCATGAGCGAAAACGAACCCGAACCCACCGGAGAACGGGGCGTACTGATCAACACCGCCTCGGTCGCCGCCTATGACGGCCAGATCGGCCAGGCCGCCTATTCCGCATCGAAGGGCGGCGTGGTCGGCATGACGCTGCCCATCGCCCGCGACCTCTCCAAGGCGGGCATTCGCTGCGTCACCATCGCCCCGGGCATCTTCGGCACGCCCATGATCTTCGGCATGCCGCAAGAGGTGCAGGACTCGCTGGCGGCGAGCATTCCCTTCCCCGCCCGGCTCGGCCGTCCGGAAGACTATGCCAAGCTGGTGCAAAGCATCATCACGAACGAAATGATCAACGGTGAAACCATCCGCCTGGATGGCGCGATCCGCATGGCTCCAAAATGATGGGTCCCCAAGAACCTGGGGTCAGACCCCGTACGGGGCCAGACCCCACCCCTGCGGGGTCTGGCCCCGCCTCCGGCGTTCACAGGCCTTAGCTTCATGAGCCTGTTCAGGTCCGCAGCCACCGTCAGCAGCTTTACGCTCTTTTCACGCATCACGGGGCTGATACGCGACATCCTGATCGCCGGTTCCTTCGGCGCCGGACCATTGACCGATGCGTTCTGGGTCGCCTTCCGCATTCCCAACCTGTTGCGCAGGCTTTTTGCGGAAGGCGCCTTTTCTCAGGCTTTCGTACCTATTCTGGGCCAGGCCCGCAACACCCGCTCGCCGGAAGAAGTGCGCGTCCTGCTGGATCGGGTGGCGCTGCTGCTCACCTTCTCGCTGATGCTGGTGACGCTTATCGGCATCGTCGCCGCGCCCTGGGTGGTCAGCGCCATGGCCAGCGGCCTGCGCAGCGCCGCCCGCCAGACCGAATTCGAAGCCGCCGTCTGGATGACGCGGCTGATGTTTCCCTATATCGTCTGCATGTCCCTGGTGGCCCTGGCCTCCGGCGTGCTCAATACCTGGAGCCGGTTCGCGGTTCCAGCGTTCACCCCCGTACTGCTCAACGTTTCGATGATAGGGGCCAGTCTGTTCCTGGTTCCCTACTTCGAGGTCCCGATCTACGCCCTGGCGGTCGGCGTCATGATAGGGGGCGTGGCGCAGTTGCTGGTCCAATGGGCCGCGCTCGCGCGGCTGGGCGTGATTCCGCGCTATTCCCTGCGCCTGCGCGAAGCCTGGGCGGATTCCCTGGTTCAACGCATCCTCCGCCAGATGCTGCCGGCCATTCTGGGTGTGTCGGTGGCCCAGCTTTCCCTGCTCATCAATACCAATATCGCCACCTGGCTCACGCCGGGCAGCGTGACCTGGCTGTCTTTTGCAGACAGGCTGATGGAGTTTCCGACGGCGCTGCTGGGTGTTGCGCTGGGAACCGTGCTGCTGCCCAGCCTGTCGGCCGCGCACGCGCGCCAGGACCACGCCGGCTACAGTGCCTTGCTGGATTGGGGCTTGCGCCTGGTCCTGCTGCTGGGGCTGCCCGCCGCATTGGGCCTTGCCATGCTGGCCGACGGCCTGGTCGCCACACTGTTCAACTATGGCGCGTTCAGCGGCCATGACGTCGCGCAGACCCGTGTTGCGGTCATGGCGTACTCCGCCGGACTGATCGGATTGCTGGCCATCAAGATCCTGGCGCCGGGCTTCTATGCCAAACAGGACATCCGCACCCCGGTCCGGATAGCCATCTTCGTATTGGTCGTCACGCAATTGCTCAACCTCGTGCTGGTTCCTCTGTTCGCGCACGCCGGGCTGGCGCTATCGATCGGGCTGGGCGCGAGCATCAATGCGCTGTGCCTGGTGGTTCTGCTCGTGCGCCGAAGGCTGTACACGCCAGCCGCCGGCTGGACGCGATTCCTGTTGCGCGCCCTGCCCGCGCTGGCCGCGCTGGCCGCACTGCTCTGGTATGCCGACCATCGTCTGGACTGGATCGCCCTGGGCGCGCACCCGGGGTATCGGGCAGCCTGGCTGGCCGGAGTCGTCGCGGCAAGCGGCGCCGTCTATTTTTCGATGCTCTTGCTATGCGGTTTTCGCCTACAAGACTTTACACGCCGAGGCAGATAAGCTAGAATAGCTGTCTTTGCCGAATAAACTTTACAGTCTAATCAGACACACGGGATACGCAAATGGCCAATTCCGCCCAAGCACGTAAACGCGCTCGCCAATCGGTTGAGCGCAACAAACATAATTCCAGCCTGCGCTCCATGCTACGCACGTCGATCAAACGCGTGCGCCAAGCCATCGAAGCCGGCGACAAGGCAGCTGCTACCGAAGTTTTCCAGAAAACAACGAGCATTATTGATCGCGTTGCCGACAAGAACATCATTCACAAGAACAAGGCTGCCCGTCATAAAAGCCGCCTTGCTGCTGCTGTCAAAGCACTAGCCTGATTGCTGTAATGGTTTAAACGGCATCACCGGACGTACGTCCGGCGTAGAAAAGGACGCTTCGGCGTCCTTTTCTATTGTGGCGGGGTCAGACCCTGTACAGGGTCTGACCCCTGGTTCCTGAGGCGGCCCGGGGTCATGGGGGGTCAGACCCGTTGGGTCTGACCCCGTACTTTTGCGCTAGGGTCAGACCCCGCATGGGGTCTGACCCTACTCCTTTAGCGCAGGGGCAGGCCCGCTTTCGGGGTCTGACCCCCTTCTTCCCTTTTTGGGTATAGTTGCAGCTTGCATCCTCCCCCATTACAGAGGCACCAATGACAATACAAAAACCCGCCCTTCTGCAACTGCTGCCGTTTTCGATTCCCGAGGCCGGAGACCGGCTGAGAGCCCACTTCGACGTCATCGAGGCTTGGACCTCGCCCGACCGGGAGACGGCGATCTCGGGGCGGGAAAACGACATACTCGCCATGACGACGAGCGCCCTCACTACGACACCTGCGGCCCTCATCGATCGCATGCCCAATCTGCGGGCCATCTGCAGCTTCGGCGTCGGCTACGATTCCATCGACGTCAAGCACGCGCAGCAGAAAGGCATACAAGTCAGCAATACGCCCGATATTTTGAATGACTGCGTCGCCGACATCGCCTTCGGCCTGCTGCTGGCCGCCGCGCGACGGCTAGGCCATGGCGATCGATATGTACGGGACGGCCTATGGGGCGGCGACACGGCCTTTCCGCTCGGTGTCCGGGCCAGTGGCAAGAAGCTGGGCATCGTCGGCCTCGGACGCATTGGGGCCGCCATCGCCCGCCGGGCCAGCGGCTTCGACATGGACGTGCGCTACCATAATCGCAATCCGCGCCCCGACTCCTCCCTGGTGTACGAACCCTCGCTGCGGGACCTGGCCCGCTGGTCGGACTTTCTCGTGATCGCCACGGTCGGCGGGCCCAGCACCCGCCATATGATCAACAAGGAGGTGCTCGAAGCACTGGGGCCCAAGGGCATCATCGTGAACATCGCCCGGGGCTCCGTCATAGATGAGGCGGCGCTGGTCGACGCCCTGGTGGCCGGCAGGCTGGGCGGTGCCGGACTCGATGTCTACGAGGACGAGCCCCGCGTGCCCGATGCGCTCAAGGCCCTGGACAACGTCGTATTGGTACCCCATATCGCCAGCGCAACCGCTGAAACACGGCGGGCTATGGCTGAACTGGTACTGAAGAATGTCGAGGCTTTTGCGACTCAGGGCACGGTTCTTACCGCTGTGCCGCCGCTATAACACGGGGGCTGTAAAAAGCAACCGCCCGGTCAAGGGCGGCTGGGGATGGCGGTTTCCTGTTCGGACACCTTGAGATCATTGTCCTGGGCAAAGCTGCACACGAACTTGAAAGCGAGGGGCTCCAGCTCGCGCAGGCGCTTGTCGACGACCACACAGCGCACGCCATCCAGCACGACCGGCACGACATAAGGAGAATAAGTGAGAGGCCCGCCCACCGAGCCGGCGGGCCTGAACTGCGACATCACGCCTGCCAGGCGCTCGGCCCAGTCGCTGGGGCGAAATCTTTGACCATCCTGGGTGATGCCATGAATAATTAACTGCTGCACAAGTTGCGTCATAACCTTCCACAGACTAACCGTGGCCAGTGCCGGCCACCAAACTTTACCTGCGCCGCGAATTGTATATGATACCCGCCGGTACCGTCTTGGCACGGCGATTTTGCCGACCGCCGGACGGCAGGGTAAGATGGCTCTTTTGAAACAAGGCTTACTATGTCTGACGCCACGACGCATACAGGTCCACTACGGCATTTTCTGCAGTTTCGCGATTTATCGAAAACCGAGATTCAGTACGTCCTGGATCGCGCGCGACTGATCAAAAGCAAGTTCAAACGATACGAAGCGCACCATACGCTGCATGACCGCAACCTGGCCATGGTATTTGAAAAGGCCAGTACGCGTACGCGGGTTTCGTTCGAAGCGGGCATGTATCAACTTGGCGGCTCTGTCATACATCTTACCACTGGGGACTCCCAACTCGGGCGATCCGAGCCCATCGAAGACACGGCGCGCGTCATTTCGCGCATGGTGGACCTGATCATGATCCGCACTTTCGAGCAAACGCGCATCGAACGTTTTGCCGCGCATTCGCGGGTGCCCGTCATCAATGGCCTGACCAACGAGTTCCATCCCTGCCAGATTCTGGCGGATATCTTCACCTTCATCGAACACCGCGGCCCCATCGAAGGCAAGACCGTCGCCTGGATCGGCGACGCCAACAACATGGCGTACACCTGGCTGCAAGCGGCCGAACTGCTCGGCTTCCGGCTGCATGTCTCCGCGCCTACCGGCTATCGGCTCGAAGCCGAACGCATCGGGCAACCTTCCAGCAGCGTGCTGCAGGAATTCTCCGATCCCATGGAGGCCTGCCAAGGCGCCCATCTGGTAACGACCGACGTCTGGACGAGCATGGGGTACGAAGCCGAGAACGAAGAGCGCCGCAAGGCTTTTGCAGACTGGTGCGTAGACGCGGACATGATGGCGGTCGCCGACCCGTCCGCCATTTTCATGCATTGCCTGCCGGCACACCGCGGCGAAGAAGTCACCGGCGAAGTGATCGACGGCCCGCAAAGCGTAGTCTGGGATGAGGCTGAAAACCGGCTGCATGTGCAGAAAGCCCTGATGGAGTTCCTGCTGCTCGGGCAGATGTAGGCAGCGAGATGGGGTCAGACCCCATGCGGGGTCTGACCCCGAAACATCATAGGGTCAGACCCCGCATGGGGTCTGACCCTAGCCATCAATCTTCTTTTAGTTGCGGCAGGGCCGAGCCCGCGGCGGGTGCCAGCAGGCCCGACTTGGCATAGGTGAACAGCTTGTCGCGGGTATCGACGATGTCGAGATTGCGCATGGTGAGCTGCCCGATGCGATCGCGCGGCGAGAACATGGACTCGCCCTTCTCCATCGTGAGGCGATCGGGATGGTACGTAAGATTGGGCGAGCGCGTGTCGAGAATCGAGAAATCATTTCCGCGGCGCAGTTCGAGCGTGACTTCCCCGCTGATCGCGCGCGCCACCCAGCGCTGCGCGGTTTCCCGCAGCATGATGGATTGCGGATCGAACCAGCGCCCTTGATAGAGCAGGCGGCCCAGCTTCAGCCCGTTGATGCGGTACTGCTCGATGGTGTCCTCGTTGTGGATGCCGGTGACCAGGCGCTCGTAGGCGATATGCAGCAAGGCCATGCCCGGAGCCTCGTAGATGCCGCGGCTCTTGGCTTCGATGATGCGGTTCTCGATCTGGTCGCTCATGCCCAGGCCATGGCGGCCGCCAATGCGATTGGCTTCCATCATGAGCTCGACGCTGTCGGAGTATTCGACGCCGTTCAGGGCAACGGGACGGCCCTCCTCGAAGCGGACCGTGACTTCTTCCGCCTTGATCTGGACGTCGTCGCGCCAGAATGCCACGCCCATGATGGGCTGCACGATCTTGATGCCGGAGTTCAGGTGCTCGAGATCCTTGGCTTCATGGGTTGCGCCCAGCATGTTGGAGTCGGTGGAATAGGCTTTTTCGGCCGACATCTTGTAGTCGAAGCCGGCTTGGCGCATGTATTCGGACATTTCCGCACGGCCGCCCAGCTCATCGATAAAGGTCTGGTCCAGCCAGGGCTTGTAGATCTTTAGCTCTGGATTGGTCAGCAGGCCGTAGCGGTAGAAACGCTCGATGTCGTTGCCCTTGAACGTACTGCCGTCTCCCCAGATGTTGACGTCGTCCTGCTTCATGGCGGCGACCAGCATCGTTCCGGTGACCGCCCGGCCGATCGGCGTAGTGTTGAAATAGGTAACGCCGGCGGTGGAGATATGGAAAGCGCCGCACTGCAATGCCGCAATGCCCTCGGCCACCAACTGCGGGCGGCAATCCACCAAGCGCGCTTCTTTGGCGCCATACTCCAAGGCCTTGCGCGGGATCGCATCGTAATCGGGCTCGTCGGGCTGGCCCAGGTTTGCGGTATAGGCATACGGTATGGCGCCCTTGTTGCGCATCCAGAGCAATGCCGCGCTGGTATCCAGCCCACCGGAAAAAGCAATGCCGACCTTCTGGCCGACCGGTACGTCTTGAAGTATGGTTGTCATTGTGAACTAAGGCCTTGGGAATGAATTCGTATAACCCCTCATTATATCCCGGCCGGCCGCCGCGCCCGACGGATCAATCGCGCTCGGAAACCCTGCGCGGCGAATCCGCGTCACTCAGCTTGTAGCCGTCGGCAACATAGCCCGGGCCCTTCATCAGCACGATCAGCACCGCCCCCGTCGTGACCGCGAACACCGCGTTGAAAAACAGCATGCCAGTGCCGAAGGCGAACATGTCCACGCGCTCGATAAGCGCCTGGGCCGCCAGCGGGTTGCGGTCCCAGTCGATGAGGCGCACGACGATCGATGGCAACGCAATCAACAGGCCGCCGAAGAAAATGACCCACGGCATTCTCCGCAGGATCTTGCGCTCCATGCCCGGAGGCTCCTTCCTGTACCCAGGCAATCGGTTCAGGATAGACATGGCAAAACCCCTTGTATGCAATTGGACGACTCCCAAGCAGCATATGGTATTCCCACAAGCCAGCGGGTGCCGGAAAGCCCCTGATCGCTGCATGCGCGGCACCTGTTGGCCGAGCGGACGCTTCGATGCGGAATGCTCTCCCTGTTGGCTGCCGGCGACGGTCCGGTAGGCGATGGCGCCGGCGGCCGTTCGCAAGCATGCCGGCCTCGCCGCCAGGCTTGCAAAACCAAAGCAAACCGTCCTGCAAACTGATAAAATAAGCCTTGCGATGGGGGAGTAGCTCAGCTGGGAGAGCGCTGCGTTCGCAATGCAGAGGTCGGGAGTTCGATCCTCCTCTTCTCCACCATTCACAACGCCTGACCACTCTTGGTTGGGCGTTTTTGTTTGTGATCATCGACTTCTAGGAGGCACTCGTAAGCGCCTTACAGCACTGCCTCCAGCCCTTTGCGTTGGTCATCGAACGCCAGAAGCTCCTTCGCCATCTCATGAAATAATCGTGTAGCGGATCCTGTCGCGCGTGCCCCCTTCCGCATCGGATAGCAACGATAATGGCCAAATCATTCAAGCCAAGGACAAAATCAGACCAGCCATTTGCCGTCACGCACATTCTGCAGCCACAGCGCGCAGCTTAATGATTTAGCGTCGGTGATGCCGCCGTCGCGGCAGGCTTCGATGACTCGCTCTACCGCCATGACTTCGACATTCAGGAATTCATCTTCATCCGGACTGGACTCGCCGGCGGTCAGCTCCGTAGCGAAATAGATGTGGATGATCTCGTCCGAGTAACCGACCGCCAAATGCATTTCCCCCGCAGCGGTCCAGCGGCCGGCGGTGTATCCGGTCTCTTCCAGCAGTTCTCGCTGCGCACACGCAAGCGGTGTTTCGCCGGGATCCAGCTTGCCCGCGGGGAACTCGACGATCACGCGCTGTACAGGGTATCGATACTGGCGCACCATGACGACATGATCGTCGTCCAATAAGGCGATGACGACTACCGCGCCAGGATGCACGATATATTCGCGCGTGCCTTGGCGGCCATTGGGCAGCCGCACCGTATCGCGCCTGACCTTGAGAAAACTGCCATCGTAGACCGATACGCTATCGATCGGCGTCTCGATGATGTCCGAATCGCGCTGCAGCGCCATAAGATCATGATCCTGTAGGGTCGAAATAATGAATCATATCCCGCCATGAAACCAATGAACCAAGATTTGCTGCAGGCATATGCGAACGCGCTTTACCGGATCGACGGTATCCTGGATTTCAGGATCGGGGAACACAATAAGCAGCTTGAACAATTGCATGCGGCCCGCGGGGCTGCGCATAGCCATTTCATCACGGCTTTCAATCCGGCAAGCGGGCGTTTGCCCGCCGAGGAGAATGCTGCGCGCCATGACGAATTGGGAAAAAGGCTTGATGCCCTCGGCGTGGCAAAAGTCGCCGCCGCCGGCCTGGATCCGAGCGGCCAATGGCCGCCCGAACCAGGCTATCTGGTGCTTGATCTAGCGCTTGATGTGGTGCTGTCGCTGGGCCGCCGCTACGGGCAAAACGCTGTGGTCAGCATAGGCACAGATGCCGTTCCCCGCCTCGTTCTGGTCACGAAGCCGGCCTGAACCCCGCGCCGTGTGCGACAACCCTAGATGCGGCCCATCAATAACAGGACGAGCAGTATGATCAACACCAGGCCGAGGCCGCCGCTCGGGGCATACCCCCACGACCTGCTATACGGCCAACTGGGGATAGCGCCGATCAGCAGCAGTATCACGATGATCAATAAAATTGTGCCCAAGGTCATGAGTCGCCTCCAATGGTGAATCCGTCGCGATTGCGTTAGCAAACGCCGTGCCTTGGCGCTGAAAGCCCGATTATTTGTATCCGCTGATTTCAAGATCGAACAAAAAGCATCAGACTGGAGTACGGCTCAAGTGCTGCAATCCGGAACCGGCAACGAAGCGCATATCATCGACTCCGGCCTCAGCAACGTTGCCTATGTCACGCAGGTTGGCGGGGGCGGCGTCGTGAATGTCTCGAACGTCACGCAATCGGGCATCGACAACTTTGCGCAGTCCTACCAGAACGGGTCCGACCTGGAATCCACCATCACCCAGTCGGATAACAACAATATGGCAATCGTGGACCAACGGGGGCTGACACTGGCCTCGACCGTCACCCAGTCGACGGACGGCAACCAGGCCTACGTCACGCAATCCGCTTCGAACTACACCTCCACCGTGACGCAAAACGGCCCAGCCAACGTTGCGGTTGTCTGGCAGCATTAACACACCGCCAATACCATGGCTTTAACGACAGGGGCGCGCGCGCTCCTGTCATTGCTACCTGGAGGGCCATCATGTTCATCGACGGCAATATACAGGCGTGGCTCCAAGCCGACGAAAAGCGGGGCAGCCTCATTACCCCCTACATACGAAGTCCGATCCAGCAAACCTTGCAGTACCGGGTCCGCGCCACCAAGGAAGGAAAATACGGAAGATCCGAGATCAGCCAAAGCGGCACCATCACCACTCGCGCACAGGTGGCCATACCGCTCGGCACGATCAGCATGGCCATAACGCCCACCGATATCTGCCGCATAGAACTGTCTTTGGCCGAGGGCGGCGTGTTCTTCGCCACTTACTTTCTGGATTGTCCCCGGTAGTGGGCAAAGTCGTCACAATGTCACAGAAAAGTAACGATACGTGAATACTATTAAGCATTCCCTTCGGAAGCGCATGGAAGCCTAGCCTCCGCATCTGCGTGCTTTCGCTGTGCAGAGACTGTCACCGTGACCGACCCATTCAACGTATCGCCCGCATCAATGCCCGCCATGCAGCGCCCCACCGCGCAATTGCTGGTCACCCAGGCGCCGGCCATCCGCTCCGATGAAACCAATGCCGAGGTGCTGGAGATATTCGGCCGCCATCGCGAACTGGTCAGCCTGCCTGTGCTGGAAAATGGCTCTCCCATCGGGTTGATCAGCCGCAACATCTTCATGTCGCAGATGTCCCGGCCCTATTACCGCGAGCTGTACGAAAAGAAAAGCTGCATCGCCTTCATGGACAAATCGCCGCTGATCGTCGATGTCGGGATGCCCATCGAGACGCTTGCCGCGCGCGCCGTCGAATCCGGCGACAAGACGCTCGCCGACGGCTTTCTGATCGTGGACGACGGCCAGTTCGTGGGCGTGGGCGCCGGCCTGGACTTGATGCACGTGCTGGTCGAACTGCAGAGAGAGAAAAACCGCCAGGTGATGCAGAGCATCGACTATGCCAGCACCATACAGCGTGCCATGCTCAGCGAGTCTCTGGCCGCCATCCAGGCCACATTGCGCGACGTCGGCATCGTGTGGGAGCCTCGCGATGTCATCGGGGGAGATTTCTACCATTTCCAGCGCTATGGCGATGGCTGGTTCGCCGCCATAGCGGACTGTACAGGCCATGGCGTTCCCGGCGCCTTCCTGACGCTGATTGCTTCTTCGTCCTTGACCCATGCCCTGGACCGATACGGACCTCGCGACCCCGCCTTGCTGATGTCTGAAGTCAGCCGCGGCATGAAACTGGCGCTCGGGCAGCACTCCGCCACGCGGCATGCCGATTCGAACGACGGCATGGACGCCGTCTTCCTATGGTTTGACGACGCCAAGCTGGCACTGACCAGCGCCCATGCCAAGATGCCGCTGTTCATCCTGTTGCCCGGCCAGGACGCCGTGCAGTCCATCGAAGGCGAGCGCATCGGCATCGGTTATGCCGACACGCCGGCCGACATGTTCTGGAAGAACCGTAATACACAGCTTGCCCGCGGCGCGATCGTGTGCTGCTTCACCGACGGGCTGATCGACCAGATCGGCGGGCCGAAGAATATCGCTTACGGCAAGAAGCGGCTGCGCCTGGCCTTGCAGCGGCATCGCGCCCTGCCCATATCGGAGCTGACGGGGCTGCTGATGGAAGACTTCCACGCCTACCAGGGTGCGCAGATGCGCCGGGATGACTTTACCCTACTGAGTTTCCGCCTTGATTGAATCGTCGACCATGAGCTTTCCCTCTTTGAGAAGCAACGAGAACCACAGCCTGCATTGGCGAATATTCTGCCAGTGGGCCAGCAAGCGCGAAGTGATCCTCTATTACGAAGGCTATTTCTCGCAGAACATCATCGCGGCCGTCGCCGACGCGGTGAAGATGCGTATCGAGCACGTCGGTGCGGGCGGCGCCACGCGGCGCAAGCTGTTCTCGGCATTCATCGAAATGACGCAGAACATCATCCATTACTCGGAGGATGCCTATACATGCTGCGAAGGCCCCGCCGACTTCGACAAAGAAGTACGGCACGGCTCGATCTGCATCTCGACGGAAGCGGGCCGCTATCATCTGCATTGCGCCAACCCCGTGCATATCGACGTTGCAGAGCAGTTACGCGAGAAACTGGAACACTTGCACACGCTGACCATCGATGACATCAAGCGGGAGTACAAGCAGACCTTGCGCGCGGAAACCGCGCCGGACAGCAAAGGGGCCGGCCTGGGTTTGCTGACCGTGGCACGTGACGCCAGCGAACCACTGGAGTTCGAGTTCATACCGATAGCAGGCAGCGAGAATGTCCTCTTCCACCTGAAGGCCACCATCTGAATACGGGACACGTTCCGACTGTACCGAGCACCATCTTGAAAGCATCACTATGACCAATATATTCATTCCGGCCAGCGCAAGCTCCCCCGAAGTCGACTTCCGGTTCGACGAGCGGCAACTGTCGCTCAAGGGGGAAGCCTATCCCGAGAACGCCGCCCTGTTCTGGGGCGAAATCATCGCCGCCCTGCGGCATTTCATCGAGCGCGACACGGCGCAAGAACCCATTGTCGTGAATGTTTCGCTGGCCTATTTCAACAGCTCCAGCACCAAGATGCTGTTCTCGCTTTTCAGTGCCTTGAACGAGAAAGCGGCAAGCGGCACACACGTCATCCTGAACTGGTTCTACGATGAGGAAGACGACACCATTTACGAATTCGGCCAGGAACTACGCGAAGACTTCACCGATCTGATCTTCCGGGATCACGCGGTACAGAACTGATGGTGGACACGGATCTCTTCGAGGCCGAGATGGCTGCGCTGGCGCAGGCTCAGGCCGTCGTGGCGACGTCCGGTCTTGAGGCCGGACAATACCGGCAGGCGCTGGAGGAGCTGGTGCAACACTACCATCGGCTCATGCGTCAAACCCACCGTCTGATCCGGCATGGCGACCGCAGCGAGGCCGAGCTGAATGCCGTGAATGCCAAACTGCAGCGCTTGAGCGCCGAGCTGGACTACAAGGCGCGCCACGACAATCTGACCGGCACGCTGAACCGGGGCGCCGTCTTCGACCAGGCGCAGCGCTATCTGCGGAACGTTCCGCTTTCGGTGGTGATACTAGACATCGATTTCTTCAAGCGCATCAACGATACGTTCGGCCATCCCACGGGCGATGCCGTCATCTGCGAACTGGTCGAACGGCTGTCCGCCACTCTGGCCGGCCGAGGCGAAATCGGCCGCGTGGGGGGCGAGGAATTCACCATACTGCTGCCGGACACGGCACTGCAAGCCTCCGTGGCCATTGCGGAATCGATCCGCCAGCGCATTGCCGGGCAAGCCTTTTCCTGTCTGCCCTCGCATCGGGTCACCGCCAGTTTCGGCGTCAGCTGGAACGCGCCGGGCACCGATTTCGAGGTAGCCTATTCCCATACCGACGCAGCGCTCTATCGTGCCAAGAGCCAGGGCCGCAACCGGGTCGCCTTCTGAGATAATCGAATCCATAATGGATTGCTACCATCTGCCGGTTCCGGCCATCAGTCACTTGATCACCCAGCCCATCGGCAGGCTGGGCTTCGTGCTCACGCCCGGTGAACATGTCCTGCCTTACACGGCGCTGGACTACTTCGACCATTCATTGCGCCGCTCGAGCCGGCTGCTTCTGGAAACCGAAGCCACCTATGAGCTCATCGGCCCGGAAGGCAGGCTGGCATCGCAAGCCGTGGAGCGCAAAGCGGGGTTCGTCGCCGAGCTTCCCGATGGCCCGCTCAAGCAAGCGCTGTCCGACCTTTCGCCGCTGCGCCGTTTGCTGCCCATCGGGTCCGGCGAGATGCAGCACGCCGTCCTGGCGCTCGTCGACGACCAGGAAAAAACCCATTGCCGGGCCTATTTGCTGTTCCTGTCCGACCGGGGCGGACGCTCCGCCGCGCTGGCCCAGTTGCAAGGCATAAAAGGCTACGATGCGTCGCTGGACGCGCTGCGCGGCCGCATCCAGGAACTGGGGGGCAGCGGATTCGACATCGACGCGCTATACGGCAAGTTCTTTGCCGCAGCGGCTGCCGACGAAGCACCGCCCGGGGTCAAGATTGCCGTCGACGCGAGCGCCTTCGATGCGGCAAATAGAATCATATCGACCCATATTCCGATGGCGCGCGCGAACGAGCACGGCATCATTGCGGACTACGACACAGAATTCCTGCACGACTACCGCGTTCATTTGCGCAAGATCCGCTCCGTCCTGAGCCTGTTCCAGGGCATTTATAGCGATATCCAGGCAAACCGCCTGAAATCCTCGTTTGCCACGATCATGGCTCGCACGAACCGCCTGCGGGACCTGGACGTCCAGCTGCAGCAAAGGCAAGCCTGCCATGATCTTGTGCCCAAAAGCCTGCACCATGGCCTGGACGCACTGTACGGCTTGCTGGCCGACCAAAGGACGGCCGAACAGGCCAAGCTGTCGCGCTATCTGCGCAGCCGGCGCTACAAGCAGGAAATAGCGGGCCTGGCGGCGCTCTTTGTCCGGCCCCAAAACCTGAAGCATGGACGGAATGCGCATCTGCCGGCTCACGACTATGCCTGCAGCCTGATCTGGAAACGCTATCGCAAGGTCTGCAGGATCGCTTCCGGAATCGACGCCGGCACACCCGACGCCGAGGTCCACGCATTGCGCATTGAATGCAAGAAGCTGCGCTATCTCATGGAGTTCTTCGAGCCGGTGTTTCCGCCGGCTCCGTTCAAGAGCCTGCTCAAGCCACTGAAGGGCCTGCAGCAGAACCTTGGCCTGTTCAACGATTACTCCGTGCAGCAGGCAAGCCTGCAGGCGACATTGCGCGGGCTCCCCGGCGGCATGGGCGCTTCCAGCCTTGAAATCGCCCAGAGCGTGGGAGCGTTGACCGCCGTATTGCATGCCCGCCAACTCGAGGAACGGTCGAAAGTCGTGAAAAGCTTTGCCCAGTTCAACAGCCCGCAAACGCAACAAACCTTCAGCCGCCTCTTTCAGGAAGGAGACAAGCCGTCATGAAGATCATCGCCTGCTATTCAAACAAGGGAGGGGTCGGGAAAACGGCTGCGTCCGTCAACCTGGCCTACGCGATCGCCGCGGCGGGAAATCGAACGCTGCTGTGCGACCTCGACCCCCAAGGCGCATCGGGTTTTTATTTCCGGGTGAAACCCTCGAAGAAACTGGAGGAAACGGCATTCTTCAAGGACGTCGAGAAATTCACCGGCGCGATACGCGGCAGCGACTTCGAAAATCTGGACATCCTGCCCGCCAACATGAGCTTCCGGGATTTCGACGTGTTCCTGTCACGGATGCGCAACAGCCGTTCTCGATTGACGAAATCGCTCAAAACGGTGGAGAAGGATTACGACGTGGTCGTGCTCGATTGCCCGCCGACGATATCCACGCTTTCTGAAAACGTGTTCCGTTCCGCCGACGCCATCGTGGTACCGGTGATCCCCACGACGCTTTCAGAGCGCACATTCGAGCAATTGCTGGAATTCTTCAAGAAGAACAAGCTCCCCGCCCAGAAGATCCATGGCTTTTTCTCGATGGTGCAGAACGTCAAGAAACTCCACCTTGAAACCATGGATGCCATGAGCGCGGCATTCAAGAAGCGCTTCATGCGCACGCACATCCCGTTCGCTTCCGACGTCGAGCGCATGGGCATTCATCGGGCTCCCGTCATGGCCACCGCGCCCGGCAGCCCCGCCGGCAAGGCCTATCAGGCGCTCAGTGAGGAAGTTCTGGGAAGAATCGCGAAGGGGTGAAAGACAAAGCGGCCGGCGCTGTCTTCGAGCAGGCGCAACCCATCTGCAAAACGTCCCACTTTCCGCGGTGATACCGGAGTGGGAATGGGATGTGCCGGTGAAGATTCACTTCTACCGCTAACCTACCACATCAGGTCATCCGGTATCTTGTAATCGGCATAGGGATCGTCTTCATCGGCCTGCGTAGTCGGCTTCTTCACGCGAACCACCAGCGACGGATCCCGCTCGGCGATTTTTTCGGCCACTACCTTGGGGACCAGCTCCGTCGTATCGTCCAGCTTGACGATCATGAGCTGCCCAGCCACCAATTGCGAGCGCACGGCCGCCGAGACGTGGATGCGCTCGATCTTCGTACCATGAGTGAAATTGTAGGCGATATCGCCGCCGCCTTTGCTTTGCCTGCTTTGCTGCACCATCTGCACAATCTGCGCGGCGATGGCCTTTCTCCGAGCTTCTTCTTCACGCTGCGCATTGAGCTCACGCGTCTGCTCACGGTGCTTCTGCTGCGTGGCCAGGGCGGCCAAGCGCGTCTCGTCCACCGTCTGGGTGCCACTGCGGCGATCGATTTTGTTCTGCCTGCTTTTGTCCTGATTGATCCGTTTTGCCTTCTTCTGATCCGCCAGGCCGGCCCTCAAGAGCTGATCTTGCAACGACACCATAAAAAATGCTCCATAAACGATATGAGCCAATGAAACTGAGGTCGCGACTTGCCGGCGCCGTCACCCGCGCCAGGTCCGCACCCCGCCCGTATCCACATGCACGAAATCGCTGCCGGGATAATAGCCGACGCCTCCCGCCTTGAGCTCGAGCGCCGCATCGCGCAATTCCTTGAGCGGGACACCCGGTATGCGCAGATCGACCGCCTTGCCGTCCATGTGCAGGCTGTGCCTGGCCACGCCGCCTCCACGGGTGGTGCGCAGGCGTTCGTTCGTGTGCGGCGACCGATAGCCTGAAATGATCTGGTACGGCGCCCTGGCCTTCAACGACATGCGCAGCGCATGCATGATGTCGTAAAGACCGGGGTCCATGCTGCCGATCAGGCCGGAATAATGATCGCGCAGGAAATGATTGAGATCCGTCATCGCTTGCGGCACATACCGGCTGCCCACCGCATATGTCAGCTCGATCTTTTCCCGGGTGTGCGTGTGATCCATGGCCAGTTCGCGCGCGGACGGCGAGCCCAATGAGATGGCTCTGGAGACCATGGGGAAAGCGCCCAGCAGGGCCGCGCCCGAGGCGCTCGTCAGAAAGCGCCTGCGAGCAAAGTCAGTCTTGAGTGTCATGATTGGATCGGACGTGCGCTGCGCAGGGCCTGCTCCAGCCGCGCATCCTGCTGATATATATCTGGAAAAAAATAGACTTTACCACCATCTTTGACGACGGCGGTACTGTAGGCGATCAGGACGGGTATGGGCTCGTCCAGTCGCAGCGTGTTCGACTTGCCCCTGGCCATGGCTTGGCGAATGCGCTCGGCCGTCCATTCGGGCTTGTTCTGCAAGACGAACCGGGCCAGCTCGACAGGCGACTCGATGCGTATGCAGCCGTGGCTGAAATCCCGCCGTACCCGTGAAAACAGCTCGGGCGCGGGCGTATGGTGAAGAAAGATGTTCTGGTCGTTGGGAAGAATGAACTTGATGTCGCCCAGGGCGTTGCGCGGCCCCGGCCGTTGCCGGATGCGCCAGTCTCCTCTTTGCACCGCGTCGATCGCCTCGCCCGTCAAAGAATCGACCACGGCCCCATCACGGGTAACGAACTCGAATCCCTGCTGCGTGAAATAAGCCGGATCGCGGCGCAAGCGAGGCAAGGTCTCGCGCCGAGCAATCGATGAAGGCACATTCCAGTATGGGCTGAACTCGATGGAGCGCATGTCCTCCAGGAAAATCGGGGTACGCGTGTCCAGCGCGCGTCCCACCACGACCCGCATCTCCAGGCCCAGGTCGATTTCCTCTCCGCGCAACGAGTAGGCGCGCAATACGAACTCCGGAACATTCACCACGATCATGCGGGGCGCATGCAGCAAGGGCGTCCAGCGCAAGCGCTCCAGAGTCAATGCCATTTGCTGAACCCGCTGCGCCGGCGTGACATTCAATGCCGCCAATGTCGCGGCACCGAGCACGCCGTCGGGCTCAAGGCCATGTCGCGTCTGGAAGCGCCGCATACCTTCCACCAGCATGCCTTCGTACAAGTCTCCAGGAAGCGCCGCCACCGACAGGTCGCCGAGCGCGGCAAGACGCAATGCGAGCAGCGGCAGGCCATCGTAGGCCTGCCCGGGCTTCAAAGAACGCGCCGGCAGCGGCGGCAGGGGTTCCTGCCATGCGGGATGACTCCCCATGGCACGATATGCGTTCATTGCCGATCGGATCGCCGCATACATGGGAACCCGCGGCTCTGCGCTATTCAATGCCTCGGCAAGACGTCCCGAACGGCGGGCTTCCATGACATAAGCGCGCGCATCGAACCGGCTCGGCGGCGGCGCCTTGAACCGATGCTTCAAGACTTCGGGGCTCAAGCGCCCGTGTGTGAGGTCGGTCAGGTATCGTTCCAGCGCCGATGTCAGCTCGTCATCCAGCCGCAGTAGGAAATCAGATGCCGACGACCCGCCTTGCGACGCATTCTTGTATGCCTGCGCGAGCTCGGCCGCCCGATAGTCCCGGGGATTCAAGCCTTGCGATTCCGCGTCGGCCAATACATCGATCGCAACCCGCGCATCAGTCGTCGGCATGGTGCCCATGAACCATGAAGGCATGGGAGCCGGCTCCATGATCGGCGCAATGGCGGGCGCTTCGGTGGTGGGCACGGCGGCCTCGTTGGTGGAAAACGCAAGTGCAGGATGTGAGATCGCGCAAATGGCCAGCACACCGCCCAGCAGGAAGGACAAACAGGATTTGTTCATAGGGTTTCCGAAGAATGGGCTGTCTTCATTGTCCCATAAGCGCGCGAATGGACTCCGGCGGCGGCTGCGGCACCAGGCCGAGGATACGAAATCGTGCTTGCTGGGATAATAATGATTCTCGTTCATAAACACCTTATAAAATGAATCGTTGTTTTTTCTGGCTGGCGTCGGTGGTTTTGCTGTTGCATCCACCCCACCTTTCCGCTGCCGTCACCCCCTCCCTCCTCAAGCCGGGCCAGACCGTCTCGATGTCTTTGCCTCACGATCAAGGCGCCGTCCTCTTCCAACCGCAGTCGCAGGTGGGCGACTATGTGCAGGGGGAAATAAATGTGCACGCGGGCACGCTGACGCTGGACCTGGTCGGCGCGGACGGCAAGCACAAGCGGCGATTCGTCGAGGGCTTCGGCGGGAAGGCGCAGTTCCGCTTCGTTGCCGATGATGGCGACGACCGCTTGCAAGTCATTGCGGATGAAATCGATGCGGATTTCGAGCTTTCCGTTACGCACGGTCCCGGCACGCACGAGCGGCCGGCGGCCGCGCGTACAGCATTGTCGAGCCCCAGACTGCGCGATCTCGCGCGCCAACTGGAACTGGGCACCGGCACGGAAGCGTTCTGGAAAGAAATGGCCAGACAGGGCACGCCCCTGATCGAAGACGGACCGGATGGAAAAAAGCTGATGACTTTCCTGTTCAGGGGAGCGCGCCGCAACGCCAGAATCATGGGCGCGCCCAGCAACGACCATGAGCCCATGATGCGGCTGGAAGGCAGCGACGTCTGGTACAGAACGTTCATCGTGCCCGCCGACACGCGGCTTTCGTATCGCATCGCGCCCGATATTCCGGAGCCGCCCGGTTCGCCGCGCGAAAGGCGTCTCGCCATACTCGCAACGGCTCAGGCCGATCCGCTGAACCGCCATTCCTGGCCGGCGGATGCTCCCGATGCTTACAACCGCCATTCGATCACGGAGCTGGAGGCTGCGGCGCCACAGCCCTTCGCCGGCGACCAGGGCCGCGCACAAGGAAGGATCGAGCGTATTGCCATTGCGAGCCGGTATCTGGACAACGAACACGATGTCACACTGTACCGTCCGCATGGCTTCGATCCCGAGCGCGACGACAATATATTGATGATCGTGTTCGACGCGGACGAATACCTGAACAAAGTCCAGACGCCGCGCATCCTCGACAACATGATCGCATCAGGCGCCATTCCGCCGGTGGCGGCCGCCTTCGTGCATAACCGGGACGCTCTTTCGCGCGGCCGGGAACTGCCCGCAAATCCCGACTTCGCCGACTTCCTGGCGCTGGAGCTTCTGCCCCGCCTTTTGCGCGACACAGGCCTGCAAGCCGACGCGCGGCGCACCGTGCTGGCTGGTTCGAGCTACGGCGGGCTGGCCGCCGTCAGCGCCGTGCTCCGCCATCCAGCGAAGTTCGGCAATGCGCTGAGCATGTCCGGTTCCTTCTGGTGGCATCCGCCGGGCACTCCGTCGTCTCACGAGGAATTCATCGCACGGACGGTGGTCCTTGGCCAGGAGTTGGGCACGCGGTTCTTCCTGTCGGCGGGCTTGTTCGAAGACGGGCGCGACGGCCATGCCGGGATCCTCAGGCCCAACCGCCATCTGCGCGATGTGCTGCAGGCACGGGGAGCAACCGTATTCCATCGCGAATATGCAGGCGGACATGACTACCTGGTGTGGCGCGGAACCATTTCCGACGGGTTGTTGGCCTTGTTCGGCCGTTGAGTCCCGGACTCGACGCCGTCTTGCACCGATTCATCGCCACGCGCATGCGATCCATGCTTGGAGGCGTAGGTCCAGGTGAATTCCGCCCCCAGCAGGAAAATCTGCGATGCGTAGTACACCCAGATCAGCACGACCACGAGCGAGCCGGCCGCCGTAAGGGAAGAGATGGAGGCGCTCTTGCCCACATACAGGCCGATCAGCACCTTGCCGATTTCAAACAGGACCGCCGTGACGAATGCACCGGTCCATACATCGCGCCAGGCAATGCGCACTTGAGGCATGAATTTGAAAATGGCGGCGAACATGACAGTCGTCATCGCCATCGACGCCACCGTGTTCATGGCCTGCAGCATCAGTTCCCAACCAGGCAGCAGGCCTACGCCCCAGCGGCCCATTGCGCCGAAAAACGCGCTGACGATCAAAGAGACCAGCAGTAGAAAGGCCAGTCCCAGCACAAGGCCAAAGGAAAGCAGGCGCGCGCGGACGGTATTCCAGATACCGGACACTTTCTCCCGCGCCGGCACTTTCCAGATGCGATCGAGCGCCCGCTGCAACTCAGCGAAGACGGTCGTTGCGCCGACCACCAGCACCACGACGCTGATGAAGGTGGCGATGGCGCCTTGCTTGGGCTCATCGGCACCTTTCAATAGCGTTTCCACCCCCTGGGCACCGTCCCGTCCGACCAGTTCGCTAACTTGATTCATGATCTCGCCGCGCACGGCGTCTTCGCCCCAGACGGCACCCGCCACCGCAATCACGATCAGCAGCAAAGGGGCGAGCGAGAAAACCGTATAGAAAGCGACCGACGCGCCCATGCTCGGCGCATCATCATCGATCCACGCGGTGACCGAGTCCTTGATAAGATCAAAGAATTGCTTGAATCGCATCGGCAGCTCCCGTTGTTGTTGCCGACCCCAGCATTTATCATGCCATCACCATGCACTCTTTGATCATGCAAGAAAACCCAGGGCTGGCGATCCAGCCGCTGAACAGCACCGCGTTCTCCGACTACGGCTGGATGCTGGGCAAGCCCTTTCCGGAAGACGGCGATGTGCCGCGCTATCGCAATGACGCCACGGACTTCTGGCAGGAGCATGTGTTCGATACCGGCCCCGGTGGCGAACACGAAGTGCTTTGGGTCAATTATCGCAGCGCGAGCCCGTTGGTGAACAGCCTGGAAAAGCATTTGATCACGCAGCAGGCGATCATCCCGCTCACCGGCGAACTCATCCAGGTGGTGGCGGCCAGCGGCGCCGACGGCGGCCCGGACCTTTCCTCCATCGCCGCATTCAGCATAATCCCCGGTCAAGGCATATGCATGCGCCCGGGCTGCTGGCACGCCACGCGGGTGCGGCATGGCGAGGTAAGCGGCGTGATGCTCACCCGCCGCTCCACCACGGCGGACCTCATCGGCCATTTGCAGCATGAAGATCCGATGAAGGAATCCGCCATATCGGCCGTAACGGATATCGTGCTGGCGATTTAGCCGAGCGGAAGGGGGTCAGACCCCGCCAATGGAAGAAAGGGGTCAGACCCCGTTCGAGGTCTGATCCCCTGGAACCAAACGAGCACGACAGAATGGGGTCTGACCCCGCATGGGGTCTGACCCCTCAAGTCAAACGCGCTTGTCGTCGTTCTTGGCCGCATTCCGCATATCGCGCGCGACGCCGGCGACGAGCACGATCAGCACGGCGGCGGCGATGATGGGCCAGACCAGGACATAAGCGGTCAAAGCGGTAATACTCATTTCTTCATCCTCTCTTATCAACGTGTGTGGAACGCAACCACGCGTTTGCCGATCAGGTCAAAATCGAAGCTTTCGTGCGCTCTCAGGCTAAGGCCAACGCATATGACCGCGCTCGACCCATAGGCAACCAACGAGCTCATCAACACGGGATAATCGCGTAAAAAGCTCACCGCGTAAGGAGCAAGAACGACCATGGTGACTGCCCCCAGCAACAAGCCGGCCTTCTTGCCCAGGAGCCCAAAAGCCATCAGGCCGATTACGACGCCGCCGCCTATCGAAGCAAGCAATTCCAGTGGAACGGCCATTACGCCATTCAAATCAACCAGCTGGAAACGGGTCGCGACGAACATGGCGAAAGCGGCCAGCACGGATAGCGTGAACGCGCGATTGTCGACGCGGTCCCAGTACAGGCTTACGATGACGGGAAAGACGATTGCCCCCCATAACGCGCCGACGAACACCAGCATGGAAAGAATGTCCAGCTTCAATGTGGCGAACATAATGCCCAAAGCGGTGGCAACGATCATCGTGGCACGGCCCACCCACAGCATGGTTTTGGGATCAGGCTTGCCGCGAGCCAGATTCTTGCCATAGACGTCGGTCATGAAGATGGACGAAAGCGCCGCCAGGTCCGAATCCGCAGTCGATGACAACGAGCCGACGACCAGAATGAAAAACAGGCAAACCAGCACCGGCGACAGATACGTGGCCGCCATCTGGGGGATCAGGTTGTTCAGATCGCCGTTCAGTGGCTGCACGCCGGCCAGCACCGCCAGCAAGCCCAGCATGCCAAGACCGATCACGATGGAACCGTAGCCGATGGTGGCGGTGATGAAGGTAGGCTTGATCAAGTCTTCACGCACGGCGAACAGGCGCTGCGCAATGGTCTGGTTGCCTATGGCATAGGCCAGTACCGCCACGAAATATGGCGCCCCCTGTTCCAGTATCGCCTTCTTGGAAAAGAAATCCGCCTGGTCGCTGGTGAGCCGCGGCAGGCCGCTGACGAATAGCTCGGGGCCGCCCAGCTTGAAGAAAATCACGGGAATGATAATGACGGCCGCCAGTATCATCGCGACGAGCTGGGCGAAGTCCGTCAGCACCGACGCACGGAACCCCGACCACAAGGTGTACGAAAGCACGCCCAAGGCCGCAATGAGCACGCCCTGGTTGAAGGAAAGCGGCGACAGCATGGAAACCAGAGCGCCCGCCGCCGTGAAATTGACCATGAGGCTGATCACGCTGCCCAGGACATTTGAGACGGCCAGTATCATCTGGCTGGATCGCCCGTGGCGAGCATGCATGATTTCCGCCAGCGTATGCGCATTGGGGGCCACTTCACGAAACCGGCGTCCGAAGGGGTAGATGAACAAAATCATCAGCGCCCCCCACATGCCGTAATGCAGTGCGCCGGACAATCCATATTTGTAGCCCGAGCTGGCCGCCGCATAAAAAGAAGCCGCCCAGACCCAGGTAGCGGTCATGCTGGCGGCCGACATGCCAAACCCTATGGCACCGTTTGACGTCATGTATCCGTCTGCGTTTTCATTTTTTTTGCTGATCTTCAATGTCATCAGAAACGACAGGCCGTAGAAGCCGAACAGCAATAGCAGAACTGTAGAAAGAGACAGCTGGCTCATTCTTCCTCCAATGCACATCGCGTGCGTCGCGAGCACGACGCGTAACCCGAGCTAGGCGGGTATTTTGCGATGGATAAATGTCAGTCCGTGACCACAGGGAAAGCTGCGGAAGAGCGGCAAGCAAGTGCCGCGGGACTATCGACAAACAAGGCTGAAATGATCGAAACAGAGGCTCATGTATTGCTTATGCACCATCGCATGCAATACAGCTATTTCGTCAGCCACGATCCCGGACGAGGCCGGGAATTTTGATACCGAAAGACGCGGGAAGCGCCGCTCGGGAAGGCTGTATGATAGCAAACCGACACCGGTCGTGTAAATGACCCAGGGGTCAGACCCCGTACGGGGTCTGACCCCTGGAAGCCGGCAGGGCAGCCGCAAGTTAAATGCTAGCCTTGAATTCCGCGTTTCGGCCGGCGTCTTCGAACCAGGCAAAGCGTAGGTCGCCGCCTTGCGGCGGGCTTGCGGTAAATCGCAAATATGGATTTGCCGCAAGCGACCGGTAGTACTTGGCCTTGATCAGCGGGCGCCCGCCAAGCGTTGCCTCGAACGCATCGATGATGCGCAAAGGCGGTGTCTCGCCGCTGGCGTTCGTCGCCAAGCCAGTATCCATGGGGTGATTGATCATCGTCAGGAATTCGCCCGGTGTGCCTGGCTTCCATCCCTTGGGCAGCCGCACACGCGCCTGCATTTCCGCCGCGCGATCCACCTGCCCCGTCGGGGCCATGCAGCCGCTGGTCGTGACACGAACCGCGCGCTCCGCAACCACCACGCGCCCGTCTTCGGTGGTGGCAACGACCACGACCGATTGCGATTCGCTGAGACGGATGCGCGTGGCCAGCTTGACCAACCCGGCATCCTCGCCGAATTCGTACGATGCGACTTCGGGTGTCGGATTGCGGGTCGCATACACGTCGAGCGACCGGATGCCGCGGCCTTGTCCCGCCAGCGCGGACTCTATCGATAGCGGCACTGAAGATCCGTCTTCGGCCACCAGTGGCAGTTCCAGCTTGATGCCCTCGCCCGTCACCGGGCGATCGCCGATCTTCTTGCGCACCGCATCGAGCTTGTGCGCCTCTTGAGCCCAAGCGCCCGACGGGATCACAGTGGCAGCCGTGCCGGCCAAGGCCGCAAGCATCGCCCTGCGCCGCAATGGAGATGAGAGTCCGGAAGGAGGTGCTGAAAAATATGTCATGCCTGAAATGATGTAGAGTGATGCGCGGCGCGCAGCGTCGCAAGCCACGCGCCGGCGACGATCGCCGCACTGGCGATCATGGATCCGTATGCCAGCGTGGTCAAGCCTGTCAGGCCCTGCCCGATGGAGCAGCCCAGCGCGAGCGCGCCGCCAATTCCCATCAGGGCGCCGCCGGACAAATAGCGCAGCATTTGCCGCGGCGACTCAAAGCCTTGCAGGCGATACTGCCCCCGCAGTGCGGACGAAAGGGCCGAACCCGCCAGTACGCCCAGCACGATCGCGACGCCAAAACTCAGGCTGGCGCCCGTCGCGATCATCGCGTAGTGGATCGTCTCGCCAATGGGGGCGACAAAGGTAAGCGATGCAAGCGGCACCGGGTCGAAGTCGTCGGCGCCCAGCTTGCCGGTCGCCCACCAACCCGAGACCACCAAGCCTCCGATCACGGCGCCGCCCGCCAGGTCGATCCTTCCGTATTTCCAGCTTTCCCGGCGGAAAGCAAAGACGAGCAGCACCAAGGTCAGCAGCGCGACCACGACATGTCGCGGCATGCCGTCCGGCACGGCGATGCCGGACGGGCTCAGCAGGCTCGACTCCGAAAGCAGCGCGCGCAGCGGCGCGATGATGCCGGTCAAGGCCATATAGGCGGCAATGCCCAGGGATATCAGCACCATGAAGGACCGAAGATTACCCTGTCCCAGCAGCACCAGGGCTCGCGCGCCGCAGCCGTTTGAGAGCACCATGCCATAGCCGAACATGAGCCCGCCCAGCGGCAGCAACAGCCAGGAAAACGCGGGCGCCATGTAGAGCGACCGGCCGATATCGACCCAACCCGCTAGGACCATGAGATGTGTGCCGAGCAGCGCAACCGCCAGGGCGACGGCGAACGCCTGAAGCTTGTACCCCTTGCTTTGGCCCCATTGCTCCTGCAAGCCGCGGTGCAGGCAGAACCCGGTGATCTGCCCCGTTACGCCGAAGGCCATGCCTATGGCAAGGCCGGCCCAGAGCACGAGTTCAACGTTCGACATAATTTTCCTGCATCCGTTGTGCGCCCAGGGCCCTGGCCAGTCCTGTGGTCAGGCGCGAGTTCCCCATGTGTCCAGCGCAATGGCGTTATACCACGCGACGCCATAGTCGGCCTCGAGCTTGCGGAACTCGGCGCTCGCCTCTTTGGGGCTGACGCCGCCGGAGTCCTTGACTTCGATAAGCTTGCCGTCTTCCACGCCGTACACGCCGGCTACCGAAATGCCGTAGTCGGGTGCGATGAGGCTGTAGCAGGTATTGGAAAACGAGGCCACCGCGGGCGCTTTGCCGGCCAGGGCACTTACGATCGCGGCCGCGGCCACCTTGCCCTGCGCATTCGCGCAAAATCCCGACTTGGGCATGGGTGCGGCAATGCTTGCGTCGCCGACCACATAGACGTCGGGAACCAGCGAGGACTCGAAGCTGTCGGGCTTGACCGGCACCCAGCCGCTTTCGTTGGTGACGCCGGCAAGCTCGGCGATCGCACCCGCCTTCTGAGGCGGCACGATATTCAGCACATCCGCTACATGCGACTGGCCGAACTCGGTTTCCACCGCTCGCTTGGCGGCGTCCACCCGCACGACCTTGCCGTCCTTGGCCATCGGAACCCATTCGATCATGTCGCCGTAGAAGCGCTTCCAACCATCCTGAAAAAGGCCTTGCTTGGAAAAAGCGTCTTTTGCATCCAGGACGATGATTTTGGATTTGGGTTTATGTGTCTTGAAGTAATGGGCGACCATGCTGACCCGCTCGTACGGCCCGGGAGGGCAGCGGAAAGGATTGGGCGGCGCCGCCAGAATGAAGACCCCGCCATCGGGCATGGCTTCCAGTTGCTGTTTGAGCAGCGTCGACTGCGCTCCGGCCTTCCATGCATGCGGGACCAGCCTGGATGCCGCCTCGTCGTAGCCCTCGATGGCTCCCCAGCGAAAATCGATGCCGGGAGAAAGCACCAGCTTGTCGTAGGCGAGCGTTTGACCGCCTGCAAGGCTGACTTTGCGCGCACCGGCATCGACGCCCGTGGCGAAGTCGTGGATCACTTCGACGCCCAGTCCGCGCAGTTCATCGAACCCATGGGCCTGGGCCTCAAATGTGCGCAGGCCACCGAAATAAAGGTTGGTGAAGGGACAGGTAACGTAGCGCTTCAGCGGTTCCACCAGCGTTACTTCGATGGCCGGATTGCGACGCTTGATGTATTTGGCGGCCGTCGCGCCGCCGAACCCGCCGCCGATCACGACGACGCGACCGGCCGAGGCCCGAGCATAAGAAGGAAGGGACAGAAGGACGGCACCTGCGGCGGTTGCCTTGCCGACCGACTTCAGCCACTGGCGACGGGATGCTTGTAGGGAGCTGCTCATTTCGATGGGTCCTTTTTGCTGTCTTGCGCTGGAATTTCTGCAAAATGCTTGGCCAGCGCGTGGATTTGTTCTTCGCTGTAGCCCTTTGCCAGCCTGTTCATGATGGTCGTGCCTGCGGGCGGCGCATCGGACCGGAACGCGATGAGCTGCGAGCGCAGGATGCTTTCGGGCCGGCCCGCGATCGACGGAATGCCGCCCGGCGACCGCCCATCCGTGCCATGGCAATTGGCACAGGACGCAGCGATGATGGATACGTCAAACGTGGACTGAGCCACGGCGGCGGACGGCAAAAGCGCCAGACCCGCCAGCGTAGCGGCCCACAGCGCGCTGGACGATGCCAGCCTCTGAGCAATGTGCATGATTCCCCCTGTAACCTTATGTGTATAGATGGACGGAATGGTAGCCATGCCCTTCATTTCTTCAAAAGACCTTTTTTGACTTTGCATATAACCAGAAGGGGTCAGACCCGAAAGGGTCTGACCCCAGACCTTATGAAAATGGGGTCGGACCCGAAAGGGTCTGACTCCAGGCCTTGTGAAACAGGGGTCGGACCCCGTACGGGGTCCGACCCCATGCGCAACAGTGGTATAGCCTTGATTAACCGCCGCATCCCGCATAATGGCCACATTGCCCGACGAAGCGAAGGGCATCCTGTTGCAAGGTGATGAATGGAAACGGAATCCGCAGGTCCCCACGAACCAGTATTGACGGCGGATTGGGATCCGCGATCGGAAGCGGTGCTGAGCGATCAGATCGCCGCATTCGACCAGATGCGCAGCCGCTGCCCTGTTGCAAGAAGCCAGTACGGATACGCCAGCGTGTTCCGGCACGGCGATGTCCTGCGAGTCTTGCTGGATCACGAAACGTTCAGCAGCGCCGTCTCGCGCTTTCCCTCCGTGCCCAACGGCATGGATCCGCCCGAGCATACCGAATTCCGCCGCATCATCGACCCATATTTCAGCCCTGCGCGCGTGGCGGAGTTCGAGCCTCACTGTCGACGCATCGCGTCGGACCTGGTCGCCATGATGCCGAACGACGCCGAAGTCGACTGGATGGAAGATTTCGCCCAGGTTTTTGCCTTGCAGGTGCAATGCGCGTTTCTTGGATGGCCTTCTTCCTTGCACGAGCCGCTGCGGCAATGGACGCGCAAGAATCATCACGCAACGCTTGCGCGCGACGACGCAGCCATGGGTGCAGTGGCCATGGAGTTCGACGGCTACATCAAGGACCTGCTTGCCATCCGCCGCGCCGCCGGAAACAATGCCCCGGACGATGCCACCACCCGCCTCCTGCGCGAAACCGTTCACGGACGCCTGCTTACGGAAGAAGAGATCGTCAGCATCCTGCGCAACTGGACCGTGGGCGAGCTGGCCACCATCTCCGCATCGGTCGGTATCCTAACCCATTATCTGGCGACGCACGAAACCCTGCAGCAAACGCTGCGGCGGCAACCCGCGCTGCTGCCGGCCGCCATCGACGAAGTTCTGCGGATACACCCTCCGCTCATCATGAACCGCCGCATCGCGACACGCGATGCCGATATTGGGGGCACCTTGATCGCGCAGGGCGAACGCCTGGCGCTGCTCTGGGCGTCCGCCAATCGTGATGAAAAGGTCTTTGGAGATCCGGATGAGTTCCGGCTGGACCGGGACCCCGCCTTGAACCTTTTGTATGGCGCGGGCATACACGTCTGTCCGGGCGCGCCTCTGGCGCGCGCCGAGCTACGCATCGTGCTGGAAGAACTGTTGACCTCCACACGCATTATTGCCCTTGGGAAGCGCCAGGCCCCGGTCAAGGCTTTTTATCCCGGCAGCGGATATTCGCAATTGCCCATTGCCATCAAGCGATGAAACCGGCCGGGATCGCTACTGCGCGGTTCCCCGCCGATAGACCAGCATGCGTCCCTTGTAGTCGCGCCGCCCCGGCCCATCCGGCCGCCGGCCCAGCCGCGTTTCGCTGACGAGTTCAAAACCATATGCCGCCATTTGCCGTGTAAATGCCGGCCTATGGCCGCGATCAGGGTCCACCAGCCAGACTTTCGCATCGGGCAGTGCATGGTCGTCGATGAAGAAGGCCAGCGCCTGCGGCGCATCGCGGTCGTATAGCAGGTCGCTGCCCACGATGAGATCGTACCGGGCGGACAAGAGATCGGCGCCTGTGTCTTCGGTACACGGCCGATGCGCGATGCCCCATTGGCCATGCCGGTATTTCAAGGGCGCCAGGCCATTCAGGCCGGCATTGTCGTCGAGGAAGCGGCGGGCAAGAGGATGGCGATCGCTCGCGGTAACACGCGCACCGCGGCGATGCGCGACCAGGCTGGCCAAGCCAAGCCCGCAGCCGATTTCGAGGATGCGCTCGCGATGGCAGACCGGACGGCGGGCCAACTGCGCGGCCAACTGGACGCCGGAGGGCCACACCATTCCGAATAAGGGCCAGGATGCGGAACATATGCCCAGGCGTGCCGCAGCGCCGTGGGGATCGTGATACTGGTGCCGGTCTAGCAGCGACCGTATCGCCAGACCTTCGCCTTCCGCAATGGATACATACTGCAATTTGGTGCCAAATCCGTTCATCATCATTTAAACACCGTTTATTTTCAGGAAAATACACAAGATCCGCCCAGTATGCCTCAATTGTCTGCGCAAGGCCATTTGCCGCCCAGCGCAAGGCGGACAACCACACTGCGCATGGGGTTCCCAAATGGATTTCGCCAGCGGCTACCTATAATCAAAACGCCTCATCGCATGCTCAGGCATGCCTCACACGTACCACAAAAAGGAATCCATCGTGGCCGAACCGTCCATTCCCGTTCTTTCGCAGACCGCCTACCCTTTCGACGCCCGGGGCGTCGCCAAGCGCTTCCGCCATGCCGCCATATTCGGCGCGCTGTCGGCCTTGCAGCCCGGCGAGACCATGCGCTTTTGCAATGATCACGACCCTTTGCCTCTGCTGCAGCAACTGCAAGGCTCTTTCGGCGACGATGTCCGGATCGAGTATGTGTCGCGCGAACCCGGCGAAATCGTGATCGACTTTCACATCGTGGCGGACAGCCGCGCCTGACACGCATGAACACCGGCCTGCCCCCTGCCGGCGCCATGGACCTCGTGCTGGATGTCCGTGGCCTCATGCCTCCGGAGCCCCTTGAGCGCGTGCTGGATGCGCTCGCAACGCTTCCGCCCTCGAAGCGCCTGCTGATGGTCATCGACCGCGAACCTCGCCCGCTATATGGGATTCTGCGGCAGAACGGCTTCCTGCATGCTTGCACCGTGCGTTCCGATACCGCGTTCGAAATCCTGATCTGGAAGGGCTCGGACCCGTCGGTTTGATGCCCCGGGGATATCCCTGGGGTCAGACCCCGTACGGGGTCTGACCCCCACTCCACCGATCAAAAATACGCCCCCTTCATAACAAATGAACAATAGGGTGTTATGGCCCTTGTTTCCGGTTTAAAATCGGCCAAGCCATTACATAAAGACACATGGGGTTACATTCCAGATGTCGACGCCCTTCCCGACCGCTTTGATGTCATTCGCGCTCGCCTTTCTTCGGCTGCGCGCCGGCGTCTTGTTCACCTGCGGCGCTTGCATGCTGCTGCACGTCACAGCAAGCGCCGCCGGTTTCGTGGTCCAGAACGAAGGCCATCTGCAACATGCGCGGGCGCTGGTCCGCGCCGCCATGGAGGCAGGCGGGATGCAGGCCGACTTCGTGGATGCGCCGGCGGGCAATGAAAAACGCAATGTCCATATGATCAGTTCCGGCCACACCCACGTCGACATGATGCCGGCGACCCCGGCACGCCTGAAGCTCGTGAAAGAAGGCAAGCTGCGCATGATTCCCGTGCCGCTCGACCGCGGATTGCTGGGCTATCGCATCAATCTGCTGCTGGAGTCCCAGGAGCACACGCTGGCAAACGTGAAGACCGCGGCAGATCTGCGGGCATACTCGATGGGACAGAACGTGGGGTGGATGGACGTCGAAATCTACCGGGCGGCGGGCATTCCGACGAAAGAGATCAAGAACTGGGCCAATGGAGAATTCGCTGTGCAGATGGAGGCCGGCTTCGTCGACCTCTTTCCGCTGGGCCTGGAAGAGACCCTCACGTATTTCCTTCCGCACTTCCGGAAAAAATACCCACAGCTTACGACGGACCCCTACATACTGGTGCGTTACCCCTGGTTCCGTTTCGCATGGGTATCTCCGAAACCCGAGGCGGACGCGCTGTACGAGGCATTGCAAAAGGGCTTCGACGTCCTCATCGAAAATGGCAGCTTCCTCAAGATCTGGGCGCAATACCGCAAGCCGCCGCCCGACAGCGCCTTCCTTCAACGCACCATCATCGACATAGACAACCCATTCTACGGCTATGATCTGGTGCCCGCCCGCTATCGACATCTACTCTACAGGCAGGTATCGCAATGAACCGCGCCAAGGATTCCGTCGTCAAGCCGCGCAGGCGATCGCTGTACCGCCAGTTCATCAGCTCCCTGTTCATTCCCTTCGTGCTCGTGTTCTTGCTGGCGGGCGCCGGTACCGTGCTGATCGGCTACCATGCCCAGCGCGTCAAGCTGGAGTCCGAGCGCACCGAACTCATGAGCGTCTATGCCCGGTCTTTGGTCAAGCCGCTTTGGGATTGCGACACGGCAACGCTGAACGGCATCGTCAACGCACTGGCCTACCAGCAAGGGGTTGCGGACGTTCAGCTGCTCGACGCCTGTTCCGGGCAAACCATCGCCGCCGGATCCAACGCCGGGCAACCCGATCTCACGCCGCCTTACCGACAGCTCATTCACCATAAAGACAGCGGCGGCCGCAGCTTTCAAGTGGGCGAACTGGTCGCGCGTTTCAGCCGAATCTCCATCTGGACGGCTGCCGTGGATCTCTTATGGCGCTACCTGGTGCTGTTCGTCGCCATGTTCACGGTTCTTCTCGTGGGAACCTTGCTGGTGTTTCGCCGGGTGGTCGACCAGCCGCTGGCCCGCTTTCGCAACGCCATCAATATGGAAATCGAATCGCGCGACACCATCCAACGGCTGCGGAACCTTCCCACTGAAAGGCAGAACGATGAGCTGGGCGACGTCATGGCCGCCTATGGCGGCTTGATGATGGAGCTCGATTCCCGCTACAAGCGCCAGCAGACGCTGGCGCAGTGTGCGAGCGAATTGCTGGCCACCTCCTCGCAGGACGCCTCCCCCCTCATCGACGTGCTGGAGCGCGTCCGTATCACGATGGATGCCGACAGGCTTTACCTGGCCGAAAACGATATCAACGAGGCCGGCGAGTTCTACCTGAACTACACGGTCCTGGCTGGGCGTCCGTTCGGCCCCGGCGCCAGCCCGGCCGATTTCGAGGAGCATCCCGAGGAAACGCACTGGGCCGGGCAGTTCAAGGAAAGACGGCCGGTGGCCGGTACCATCGCTCAGTTTCCGATGTCGGATCAACAAGTCCTACGGCGGCGCGGCGTGCGCAGCCTGGCCGCTTTTCCCGTGTGGGGCCATAGTCACTGGTATGGATTCATTTGCGTGGAAGACCTGGAAGAGGACCGGGACTGGTCCGCCAGCGAAAAGACTTTCCTGCAAACCGTGGCGGACATGATCGGCGCCTTTCTCGAAAATGCCAACCGCCAGCAGCAGCTTGCCACGGTCATCGACAGGCTGCGGGAAAATGAAAAGACCCTGATGCGGATCGCACGCCGTGACCCGCTCACCGGTCTCGGAAACCGGATCGTGCTGGACGAAGAGCTGGAACGCGCCGTATTGCGCGCGAAGCGCTTGTCGCTGCATGGATATGTACTGCTGATAGACCTGAATCATTTCAAGCCCATCAACGACACCTATGGCCACTCCGTCGGAGACCAGGTACTGCGGATAACGGCACAGCGCCTACTGGACTGCGTGCGCCGCACGGATACCGTCGTCCGTTTGGGGGGCGACGAATTCGTCATCATCGTAGAAGGCTCAAGGGAACGACCCAATCTGACGGCGCTTACCGCCAAGCTGACCGCCAGCCTCTCCCGGCTTCAATACCATGACGGACACACCATGGCCGTCGGCGCCTGTATCGGCGCGGCATGCTTTCCGGACGACGGCACGTCCAGCGACACACTGCTGGCCCAGGCGGACAAGGACATGTACTTGAAGAAGACCCTTAGCGGCCAAGGCAGACAGGCCTGAGGCCGTCTGGGGCACTGTTAGCGCCGGATGCGGGGTCAGACCCCATACGGGGTCTGACCCCTGGCGTGACGGCCTAACGCCGGCGCATTCACATTCGTGCAACACATCGCCTCCATACTGCCGGCTCCTTGCAACAGACCGGAGCGACAGCATGCACGATCATCCAGAACTCGACACGGAAGACATTCCGACCAATACCTCCGACAACGAACATTTCCAGCAAGTCGTCGAGCGCAGCGTGAGCCGCCGACGCTTCCTGAAATCGGGAATCGGCCTTTCCGCCGCAATGTTCCTGGCCAACCCGCTGGGCACGCGCAGCGCGACCGCGGCGGCGACGGGGAACACGGCGGCCTCTCTGCTCGGTTTCAAGGCCATCCCCATTTCAACGGACGATGCGATCAAGATCGCCCCGGGCTATACCGCAACGGTCTTCGCTCCTTGGGGCACGCCGCTGTTCGCCGGCGACCCTTCCTGGAAAGCCGATGCGAGCGACGACGCGGCGGCGCAGGCCAGGCAAGTGGGCGACAACCACGACGGCATACATTTCTTTCCGATCGACGGCAGCAGCAGCGAAGGCCTGCTCGTGATGAACCACGAATACACGACCGTGGACAAAAACCGCTATGTATGGCTGTTCGGTGCCGCGGACGGCGAAGCCCTGACTGCCGACAAGGCGGCCAAAGCGATGAATGCCCATGGCGTCTCCGTCATGCACATTGCCCGCAACGCGACAGGCAAATGGGAAATCAAGCTCGATTCGCGCTATAACCGCCGCATCACCGCGCAAAGCCCGATGGCGCTGACGGGACCGGCCGCCGGCCATGATCTGCTCAAGACCCACGACGACCCGACCGGAACGAAAGTGCTGGGCACCTTCAATAACTGCGGGAATGGTTGGACACCCTGGAACACCTACCTGACCTGTGAGGAAAATTTCAATAATTATTTCGGCACCGCCTCGGGCACGGACAGCCGCGATGCGGCGCAAAAGCGCTATGGGCTTTCCGCCGGACGCAGCGAATATGGCTGGGAACAGTTTGTCGACCGCTTCGATTACGCCAAAATCCCGAATGAATCCAACCGCCATGGCTGGATAGTCGAAATCGACCCCTTCGATCCGGACTCCGTTCCGCGCAAACGTACCGCTCTGGGCCGCATCAAGCACGAGAACGCCGCGTATACGCTGACCGCCGACAAGCGCATCGTGGTCTACATGGGCGACGATCAGCGGGACGACTATGTCTACAAATTCGTTTCGGACGGTGCCTACCAAGAGAACGGCGACAACTCCAGGCTGCTCGATGCCGGCAAGCTCTTTGTCGCGAAGTTCAACGATGGTGCGACGAGCGGCGACTTCATGGGCGATGGCGAATGGATTCTTCTGGACAAGGCTGCCAACGCCACACTCGCCGCCGATCCGCGCTTTGCCAGCCAGGCCGAAGTTCTGATCCACACCCGTCTTGCGGCGGATGCCGTCGGCGCCACGAAGATGGACCGTCCCGAATGGGTCAGCGTGCATCCGGGCAGCGGCGAAGTCTACGTCACCCTGACCAACAATGACAAGCGCATTGGCACGGACGACGCAAATCCCCGCGAGAAGAATATCTACGGCCAGATATTGCGCTGGCGCGAATCCGGCGCGGACGCCGCCGCGACGCGCTTCGAATGGGACGTTTTCGTGCTGGCCGGCAATCCGGTGAAGTACACCGACCGCAAGAACTTGAAATCGGGATCCAGCAACATCACCGTGGACAACACTTTCAACAGCCCCGACGGACTTGCATTCGACCGCGATGGACGCCTGTGGATACAGACCGACGGCAAGTACAGCAACAGCGGCGATTATGAAGGCCAGGGCAACAACCAGATGCTCTGTGCGGATCCCGTCAGCAAGGAGATCCGCCGCTTCCTGGTCGGACCCAAAGAGTGCGAAGTCACCGGCATCGCCTTTACGCCCGACAGCAAGACCCTGTTCATCAATGTACAGCACCCGGGCGAAGCCGGCAACAGCCACTGGCCCGACGGCGGCTCATCAATACCGCGCTCCGCAACCCTGATCATCACCAAGGACGACGGCGGCGTGATCGGCACCTAGCGGTGTTGGGGTCAGACCCCGTACGGGTTCAAGGGGTCAGACCCCGTACGGGGTCTGACCCCAAAATTGACCACATGAGGCCAGGGGTCGGACCCTGCACGGAGTCCGACCCCTTCAACCTATGTCAGAATACTGGTCTTTACCTGCCCAGAATTGTGCATCGTGGCGACCAGCGACCCTTCATTCAGCCTTCGGAAAATTGCCGTAGCGGCCTTCGGGCCCACCGCCCTGTTCGGGCTTGCCGAAGGAGCCATCTTTCCGGTCATTGCGCTCAGCGCCCGCGACCTGGGCGCTTCGGTGGCCGCATCTGGCCTTATCGTCGCGCTGATCGGTGTCGGGTCGCTGCTGAGCAACATACCCGCCTCCATCCTGACCGCCCGCCACGGCGAGCGGCGCGCCATGACCGCGGCGGCGGGACTGATGATCATTGCACTGATACTGTGCGTGCTGGCAAGTTCGGCATGGGTGCTGGCTGCAGGCGTGTTCATGATCGGCATATCGCAGTCCATCTTCATGCTGGCGCGCCAGACCTACCTGACGGAAGCCGTGCCCATCACCATGCGGGCCCGGGCGATGTCCTCGCTGGGCGGCGCGATGCGCGTCGGCATGTTCCTGGGACCCTTCGTCGGGGCCGGACTCATGCATTTCATGGGCCTGCCGGGCGCCTATGTCATCGCCATCATTGCTTCGGCGGCGGCGGGCGGGCTGTCGCTGGGCATTCCCGACCTCACCGTTCGCACGCCTCCGGACAAAGCCGGCAACGCCACGCATACGCAGCAAACCGCCGTTCGAGCCGGGAACATCATCCGGGATCATCGCGGCGCGTTCCTGACGCTGGGCACGGGCTGCATGCTGCTTGCCGCGGTGCGTTCCTGCCGCCAGATCATCATTCCCCTGTGGGCCAGCCACATCGGGCTCGATCCCGCAACCACTGCGATCGTCTACGGGGCCATGGGCGCCATAGACATGCTGCTGTTCTATCCTTCCGGCTATGTCATGGACCGGCACGGCCGCCGCTGGGTGGCCTTGCCGTCGATGATCATCATGGGCGCATCGTTGCTGCTCATGCCCTTGTCGGCAAGCCTGATTGGATTTATCATCATCACGCTGATTCTGGGACTGGGCAACGGCGTAGGTTCAGGGCTGATCATGACCATCGGTGCGGACGCATCCCCCAAGAACGGGCGCACGCACTTCCTGGGCATATGGCGCTTCATCACTGACCTTGGCGCATGCGGGGGGCCCCTGGTGCTTTCAGGCGTCGCCGCGCTTGCCACACTGGGGGCGGGTATTGCCAGCATCGGCGGGCTGGGCTTGTTGGCCGCAGTGTTCTTTTGGCGATGGCTGCCAGGCAAAGCAGAACAATAACGCTTGAAACCGGAGACCACCCATGCGCTTCATCCTTTGTACCGCCGCCACACTGGCGCTCGCCGCGTGTGCCGGCCCTGGCAAGGACACCTACGAAACCACCTGCCACAAGACCTCCACCGAAGAAGTGGCCGGCCTGTTCGACACATGGAACGCCACGCTGCAAACGGGCGACCCGAAGAAAGTTGCAACGCTTTATGCGGCGGACGCCGTCCTTCTTCCCACCTTGTCCAACTCCCCTCGCCTGTCCAAGGCCGACAAGATGGATTACTTCGAGTACTTCCTTCAGCAACGCCCGCGCGGGTCAATCGACCAGCGCAACATCCTTCTGGGCTGCAACACCGCCATCGACACCGGCCTGTACACCTTCGCTTTCGGCGACGGCAGCACAGCCAAAGCCCGCTACACCTATACCTACCGGTGGTCCGGCGACAAGTGGCTCATTACCAGCCATCATTCGTCGCTCCTTCCCGAGCCCCAGTAAACGGGTCGCGGGGGTCAGACCCCGTACGGGGTCTGACCCCAATACCAATGAAACCGAGTCCAGGGTCAGACCCTATGCGGGGTCTGACCCTCGCCGACGATCTGACCGCTCGCCTTCAAAACGATACAAGAAAGGCAAAGTTTCCGTCACGTTTGTGTCAAAACGTGCAAGAATCTCTCATTCGCATCTGCCCGGCAAGCGCAAATGAGGTGATCACTCCGTTAAACTGATCTTTCATCGTATAACTGTATGTAAACGTGAATCCTTCATGATTCAGAGCACTTCCCTTGCTTCCGCAATTCTCACGCTGGCCACGCCTACGCTGACCCTGATATTTGCGTCGAGCTTCTTGTGGCTCTGGAAATATCAGCATCGCTCGCGCTACCTGCTTTTTCTGGCCGGCGCCTATCTTTGTTTTGTCCTGGGCGCTGCCACCCAGATATCCAAGATTCCCTCCGGCACGGCGCCCAACGCTGTCGTCTCGACGCTTTTTTACACACTGAGCACGCTCATGCTCATGGAAGGCATGCTGCGAAGAATCGGCGAAGGGCTGGAAATAGGCTTGCATGCAGCCATCTTCACCACGCTCGTCGGCGGCATCGCTTATTTCAGCTACGTGGATGGCAATCTTGTCGCCCGCATCCTGATCAATAACTTCGGCACGGGAATGGCCTTGCTTTTCATAACTCCCAGGCTGAAGCCCTTGCGTAACGCAAACGGCATCAACGTTCTGCTGTACTGGGTATATCTGGCGTTCGCCCTCAGTTTCTTCCTGCGCACCGCGCTCACGGTAAACGTGCACCCCCTCGGTCCTGCCGACAAATTCGCTCACTCCGCCTTCTGGATCATGCTGCAGTTCAGCATGCTGTTCTTCGCGGTGCTGCTGACCCTCGTGCTCCTGGTGGCCAGCATGATCGACCGGATCGACCGCCTGCGCAGCGAACGCGACGTCGACCCGCTGACCGGGCTGTTGAATCGCCGCGGCTTCAACGATCATGTGCACGCCAAGATGGCACGCTTGCCCAAGGGCGCATCGGTCAGTCTCATTGTGTGCGATCTCGACCATTTCAAGCGCATCAACGACACCTTCGGCCATCCTGCGGGCGACGTCGTCCTTCGAGAATTCGGAGGCATCGTGCTGAGCGCGATCCGCAAGGGCGATGTGGCCGGTCGCGTGGGCGGGGAAGAATTCGTCGTGCTGCTGCCGGACGCGGACTACGCCGGCGCGACCGAGCTGGCGGAGCGCATGCGCGTCAAGCTGATGGACCATCCTTTCAGCAGCCTGCCGGCGTCCTACTCCGTCACCGGCAGTTTCGGCGTCGCGGTCCTGCGTCCGGGCGAGTCCATCGATGAGCTGCTCGAACGCGCCGACCGCATGCTATACGCCGCCAAGAGCGAAGGAAGAAATCGCGTCGTCCATGTCGGCCGGCACCCCGGCTCCGCCAACGGCGCCTGACGGTCCCGCTAGCCACTACACTCTCACTTCCTCCGTTTTTACCGATACTTCGTAGATTCCCATTATGCTGAATGTGCTGTTTCCATTCATCGGCGGCATAGGCCTGTTCCTGATCGGCATGATGCTGCTGTCCAGCGGCCTCGTGGCCTTCGCCGGCGGCGCGCTCCAGAAGGCCTTGATCCGGTTCACCGGCACTCCCTGGAAAGCGTTTGCCTCGGGCGCCCTCATTACCGCGCTGGCGCAATCCTCCACCGCCACGACGGTAACGCTGATCGGCTTCGTCAGCGCGGGCCTGATCACATTCACACAAGCCATCGGCGTGGTGATCGGCGCAAGCCTGGGCAATACCGCGACCGGATGGATCGTCGCGGGCCTGGGATTGAAGATCAATCTGGGTTTCTATACGCTGCCTTTCATCGGCGCCGGTGCGCTGCTCAAGCTGCTGGTGCCCGGACGGTGGGGCGAACTGGGCACCGCAATCGCCGGATTCGGCATCTTGTTTCTGGGACTCAATACCATGCAGGACGGCATGCAGGGGCTGTCGGGCATGCTCGACCTGGCCCGGCTGCCTTCGGGCGGATTCGGGGCCAGCCTGCTGATCATGCTCATCGGCCTCGTCATGACCGCCATACTCCAATCGTCGACGGCCGCCATCGTCACGACGCTGACCGCGCTGCATGCCGGAGCAATCAACTTCGATCAGGCTGCCGCCGTCGTGGTGGGCGCGTCCGTCGGCACCACGCTGACGAGCGCGCTGGCCACGATAGGCGGAACAATCTACGCCAAACGCACGGCTCTGGCCTACATCCTGTTCAACTTGGGGGCCGGGCTCATCGCGGTCTTGCTTCTTCCAGCCTTGCTGTATACGGCTCAAAGCATAGACCGGCAGCTGGGTTTCTCGGCGGGCGCCCTTGGCCTGGCCGCTTTTCATTCCCTGTTCATCGGCCTTGGCGTCGTGCTGTTCATGCCGTTCATCACGCAATTTGCCCGATCGATCGCACGCATGCTGCCTGAGCGCGAGGAGGACCTTGCGCGGCATCTGGACGCCACCTTGCTCAACGTGCCCGAGGTCGCGCTGGGCGCTTCCCATCGCGCCCTGCGGGAAATCACCGGGCGGGTCTTCCTGGCTTACCAACGGGTCCTCGCCATGAACAGGCCCGCCGGACTGAAACACGAACTGCCGCGCATCCGTATGGCGCTGGAGCAGGCTTTCGATTTCGTCACGCGCATTCCGGCGGGTGCCGGCGACGACAAGCTGAACGAGCGCAGGGTGGCGCAACTGCATGCCATCGATCACCTGATGCGGCTGTGCAACCGCTTGAACGAGCCGGTTGCCGAGCAGGCAGACTTCGGTGATCCGGCGCTCGGCCCCGCCACGAAGCAATGCCGCGACATGCTCGCCCTCGCGGGCGAAGGCCTGGCGGGCCGCGCCGAGCCCGGGTGGCTGGATCAGGTTGGCCGCGACGCCCAGGCGCTATCGGAGCGCTCACGGCAGGTGCGACACGACATCCTGCAAGACGCCGGCCCTGGCCGGCATAGCGCCGCCGAGGCCCTGCTCAAAGCCGACGCGTTCCGCTGGCTCGAGCGCGGTGCCGGCCACGTCTGGCGCATAAGCCACTATGCCGCGGCCGATATAGAGCCCGAAGGCGATTCGAAATGACGTCCGTTACGCGGAAGCCGGCCGCCGCAAGCCCAGATGGCCTCGCAGGCTGTGGGCCTCGTACTCCCGGCGAAACAAGCCCCGGGACTGGAGGATGGGGATGACGGAATCGACGAAGTCATCGAGGCTGTCGGGCAATGCGGGCGGCATCAGGTTGAATCCATCAGCACCCTCGTTCAGGAACCAGCGCTCCATTTCATCGGCGATTTCATCCGGCGTGCCCACCATGGTGCAATGGCCCCCGCCCGCAGCCAGGCGTCCCAGCAGTTGCCTGACTGTCGGCTGCTCGGTTTCGATGATGCGCAGGACCGTCGCGTAGCGCCCTTTCGGGCCGGTGAAGTCCTCCAGCGCCGGCAGGTCGGGAACCGGCGCGTCCAGTTCCCAGCCCATGCAATCCTGCCCGACATAAAGGCCGAGCTGGCGCAAGGCATCTTCAGACGGAAGCAGCTCATCCAGCTCGCGCTGCTTGCGCCGGGCTTCGGCGGCAGTGGACGCCACATAGGTCACCAGACCCGGCATGATGGGGACCGGATCCTGCCGTCCCGCTTCCCTGACACGGCGCTTGATGTCCCGGTAGTAGGCTTGCGCCGAGGGCAGATCGTAGGCGACGGCGTAGATGGCCTCCGCGTAGCGCGCGGCGAGGTCACGCCCCTGACCCGAGGCGCCGGCCTGAAACATGACCGGATGTCCCTGCGGCGGCCGCGGCACGGTCAAGGGACCATGCACGAGAAAATGTTCGCCCTGGTGCTGGATCGCATGGACCTTGTCCGGATCGGCATAACGGCCCCGACGGTCGCGCAGCAGCGCTTCATCCGTCCAGGAATCCCACAGGTCGAGGACGACATTCACGAACTCCTCGGCGCGCCGGTAGCGCCAATCGTGATCCGGCATGGCTTCGTATCCATGGTTGCGCGCCTCCGAATCAAACATGGAGGTGACGACATTCCACCCGATCCGGCCGCCCGAAAGATGATCGAGCGAAGCCAGCATGCGCGCCGCATGAAATGGTGTGTAGAACGTGCTGGAGACCGTGCTGATGAACCCGATGCGTTCGGTCGCACGGCTAAGCGCCGCGATCGTTGTCAATGGCTCCAGGAACCATTTTGGTCCGTCCGCCAGGTTGTCGGCCGATTGGCCGTCGGCAAAGAACACCGCGTCCAGCTTTCCGCGCTCGGCCGTGCGGGCCAATTGTTCGTAGTAGGCGATATCCCCGAGCCTGCCCACAGAGGAGTAAGGATGGCGCCAGGCGGCCCGGTGATGGCCGCAAGCGAACAGAAACAGATTGATGTGCATGGCGCGCCGGCCCGCAGTGGATTGCATGGTGTCCACCTTAGTTCTTGACCAGGCCGCCGTCGACGACCAGGTTTTGTCCGGTCACGGAGCGAGACCAGGGAGAAGCGAAAAACAGGGCCGCGTCGGCAAATTCGGCGGGTGTGGTCACGCGGCGCAGCGGCGTGCCGGCCGCGATCATGTCGAAAACCTCTGGTGGAGTGGCGGCGGATGCGTCGGTCGTGCGCAAAAGCCCGCCGGACAGCATATTCACCGTGATTCCCTTGGGTCCAAGGTCGTTTGCAAGCGTGCGTGTAAAGGCCAGCAAGGCGGCCTTGGCGGCCGTGTAATCGTGGTAGGGAACGACGGGATTCTGGAACAGGTTCGTGCCTATGTTGACGATGCGACCGAAACCGCGCTCCGACATGTCCGGAAGCGCCGCCTGCATCGTATTCAAGGCGCCCTTGACGATGCCTTCGAATTGCTGGCTCATGGCGCCCCAGGACAACGTGTCCGCATGAGGGCGGGCGTCGCCGTTGAACGCGAAGGCGGGAAGCGCGTTATTGACCACCGTGGTGACGCCCGAGCCGAAATGTCGCCGCGCCTGAGCGAACATTTCGTGCACGGCCTGTGCGTCGGCCACGTCGGCCTGCAGGGCGATCGCCCTGTCCGGGGCGGTCTGCGCCATTGCCCGCGCCTGGTCTGCGCTGTGCAAATAATTGACGACAACGCGAGCGCCCTGTGCAAGAAAGGCGCGCGTCAGATGTTCGCCCAATCCGCGGCCGCCGCCGGTGACCAGCACGATCTGTTCGTTGATGGGAAGTGCGATGCCGCTGTCGGCCATGATTCACCTTTTCAAAAAAGCGAAGGTGATTCATGCGATTGCGGTGCATGGATGGACATCCCTTCGCCAGTATTAGCTGGAGCAGGTTCGACGGGTTTCATCTCAGCCCCTGAAGGCACCCCGTGTCGTGGGGCAAACCATAGCACAGAAGCGCCGCCGGCGACAGAGGCTTTGGGAAGGGGTCAGACCCCATGCGGGGTCTGACCCTGGGGAAATTGGCTGGGGTCAGACCCCGCATGGGGTCTGACCCCTTCCTCTTGACCCGGCGCTCAAGGCACTTTAAGCTTTGCGCTTTGTTCCTGGGGGAGCCCATTTCGGGCTGAGACTCTGCAGATGGCTGCGGTAACCCTTTGAACCTGATCCGGTTCATACCGGCGTAGGGATGGAAAATGTTCAGCACATCGATCACGATATTATGCCTGCTGCTGTTTGCGGCGGCCTTCACCATTTCAGGCGTTCTGTACGCAAGAAGCGAACGCGGCAGCCTCGAAGACTACGTCATCGCGCGCAATAGCCAGAGCACGACGGCCACCATGCTGACCCTGCTGGCAACGTCGCTGGGCGGATGGATACTTTTTTCTCCCGCCCAGGCGGCGACATGGGGCGGACTGGCGGCCGTCATCGGCTATGCGCTGGGTGCGGTTTCGCCCCGTATCCTCATGATTCCGCTGGGCCGCCGGATGCGCGAGCTTATCCCGCAAGGCCATACGCTCACGGAATTCGTCGTGCTGCGCTATGGACGCGCCATGTATCTGCTGACACTGCTGATCATGCTCTTCTACATGTTCATCGCGCTCACGGCGGAAATCACGGCAATCGCGAAGCTGGTCACACTGTTGGCGCCCGTTCCGCTGTGGGTCACCGCCACGATCGTCATGATCTCCACCCTGATTTACACCGCCTATGGCGGGCTGCGCGCCTCCATCGTGACCGACAAAGTCCAGATGGCCGTCATCGTGCCCCTGCTCTTGATCCTGCTGGTGCTGGGCTGGCGCGCCATCGGCGGCATAGAGCCCACGGTCCAGGGCCTGCAAGACCATGCCCCCCAGTTGCTGAGCCTGACCGACCCCATGGGCATCAAGGCCGGCTTGACCTTCTTCGTCGCCATCTTGCTGACCGGCCTGTTCCACCAAGGCAATTGGCAACGGGTCTATTCCGCGCAGGATAACCGCAGCATGCGCCGCGGCTTCCTGCTGGCCGGGGTCCTGGTCGGCCCCATCATCTTCATGATGGGACTCTTCGGCCTGGCGTTCACCGGCCTCGGGCAAGGCGGCGACAGCTCCATCGCTTTGTTCGCCGTCATCATGCCGCAGGTGCCCGCATGGTTCGCCGTGTCGCTCATTCCTCTGGGCCTCGCACTGGTCATGAGCACGGCGGACACCGTGATCAGCGCAGTTTCCAGCCTGATCGCCGTCGACGTTCGCCGCGTCGCGCCGCATGTCTCCAGGCCCACCTTGATGCGGCTTTCGCGCTGGTTGATCTTCCTGCTGGCGATCCCCGTCATCATTGCCGCGGCGCAGGGATACAGCGTGCTCTATCTGTTCCTGTTGGCCGACCTGCTATGCTGCGCGGCGGCCTTTCCGGTGTTCTTCGGCCTTTTCAATCCCAGGCACAACGGCCGGATCGCTTTCGTGAGCACAGCCTGCGGCCTGCTGGCCGGACTCGCGCTCTTTCCCGCGCCGGGCGACCGGCCGGAATATTTGCTGGAGTCTTTCCTGCTTGCCGTCTTCGTTCCGGCCATCGTCACCCTGGTTTCGCTACGCCTGCTGCGCACGGCGGCCGAGTTCGACTTCGGCCGCCTGAACACGGCAGTGCGCAGCCTGGACGAGCAAAAATAACACCGAGATGCGGGGAAGCTGACTGCTTGCCGTAAGCAAGAATCCAGCCCGTTTGGCTGCGGGCAAGCAGCCCGCAGCCAAACGGGCTTCGACAAAACCCATCACATCCCGATATATTCTTACGGCTTTCAAAATCCTGAATAGATGTGAGCGATCTATTTCATGCCGGCAATACACGGCATGTTTTTCTAAATTCCCTCATCTTGCCTCTATGATTGTTGTTCAACAACAACATAAACTGAGATTTTTGATCTAAATTTAGGTATTTGTCATATATAAAAATAAGAATAGATATCATTCAGCTTATCAATCGTTTTGCATGGCTCGCGTGCCGCCATGGCCGGTCTTGCCTATTCGCAAGGCATGCCGCCTTCTTCCCCAGGAAAACCAAATACCCACGCAGTGCCATTGAGCGATTTGTGTCCATTATTTACTCGGAGAAGCTGAATGTATCAGATTGAAGACCCCCCCTCGTCGTCAAGGCCAAGCCTGCTTTATTTTGCTGTTTGCGGCGCATTGGCAATGCCGATGACGGCCAACGCCCAGCAATCGAATGTTTCGGAACTCACGCCAGTCAAGGTCCAGGGCGAGGTCCCCACCTTCAAGGCAGAGGACGTTCAATCCGCCAAGTTCCAGGCTCCACTGCTCGATACCCCGCAAACGATCAACATCGTTCCAGCGGAAGTGCTGAAGCAACAGAACGCGCAAAGCCTGCAGGATGTACTGGGCAACGTGCCTGGCGTCACCTTTTCATCGGGCGAAGGCGGCGCGGGCTGGGGCGACATGTTCACGATACGCGGCTTCTCGTCCGAACAAAGCATCACCGTTGACGGCGTTCGCGACAGCGCGCTGAGTTCGCGCAACGATATCTTCAACCTGGAGCAGGTCGAAGTCTACAAAGGCACGGGCTCGATCGAATCCGGCGTGGCCGCCATAGGCGGATCCGTCAACCTGGTCACCAAAACGCCGAAGCTTGGAAGCTTCTACGATTTCAACGTGAGCCTGGGCACCGACAAGTACCGCCACGAGACCGCCGACCTGAACCATCAAATCGGCGAAACCAGCGCTTTCCGCCTGAACGCCATGACCCACAAGAACGATGTCGCCGGGCGCGGATCGACGGACTTCGACCGCTGGGGAATCGCTCCGTCGTTCTCGTGGGGTCTGGGTACGCCGACCCGCGTGACGGCGGCGGTGTTCCACCAAAAAGATAACAACACCCCTGATTTCGGCCTGCCGCTGGATCGGAACGGCCAACGCATGAACGGGATCAGCGAGGACTTCTGGGGTGGGCTGCGCAACGCCGACACCGAAGAAACCGAGACCACCAGCGCCATGCTGCGCCTGGAGCACGACTTCAACAGCAAGGTGGCGGTCCGCAACCAGACGCGCTGGTCGGAAACCAAGCGCTTCACTTACCTGACCACAGGTGGTCGCCTGCTCAACGTGCCCGCCGGATCGCAACCGGGCGCCGTCGTCACGGCCAACACCAACGACTTCTGGGGCTACAACAACCGGGGCGTGGAAACCTATCCAAGCGGCTTTCTGGCTGCCCCCCGGCTCAACAACACGAACTCCTACAAGGGCAAGATCATTGCCAACCAGACCGACCTGAACCTGGACTTCAACACGGGCAGCGTGCGCCACCAGATGGTGACGGGCGTCGAGTTCTACGAGGAAAGCTACCGCAAGGATCCATACAGCCGCAGCCTGCCCTTCCTGGGCAGCGGCAAACGCGTCATCGACGTACGCGACCCCGACACCTACTATGCGGGCCCATGGCGCAATACCGAAAATACCGACGAGAGCGGCGCCAAGGTCACCAACTGGGCACTGTATGCCTACGATCAGATCACCTTGAACAAGAACTGGGAAATCGCGGCGGGTCTGCGCTATGACCGCTACCGCGTGAAATGGTACAACGCTACCGGCGGCACGCTGCCCGACCAACAGAAAGAAGGCCTGTGGAGCGGCCGCATCGGCCTGGTTTACAAGCCGGTCGAGTACGGCAGCGTCTATCTTTCTTACAGTCAGGCGTCGCAGCCCTCGGCAGCGGCGGCGGCATCGCGCAGCGGCGGCGGCAGCGGCGGCTACGACTATTCGCCCGGCAAGGCCAAGACCTGGGAGCTCGGCACGAAATGGGACCTGCTCGACAACAAGCTGTCGCTTACCAGCGCCCTCTTCCAGATCGAACGCAACAATCCCACCGACTACGATGAGTTCGGCCTGATCACACAGACGGGCGCCAAGGAACGCGTGCGCGGATTCGAAATCGGGCTGGCGGGCAACATCACGCCCCAGTGGTCGGCATACGGCGGCTTCACCGTCCTGGACGGCGAAATCCTTGAAGATGCGGCCGATCCGCTGCAAGTGGGCGGCGATTTGAAGAACGTGCCCAAGATGACGTTCAATCTGTGGACCAACTATCAGATCACGTCTCAGTGGGACGCAGGCCTGGGTGCGCAATACGTCGGCAAACGGAAGTTCTACTCTGGAAACACCACGGATGGCGCGCGCCAGGGCGGCCGTTCTCCGAACGATTCCGAGATGCCCAGCTTCTGGCTGTTCAACGCCTCGATGGGCTACAAGCTCAACAAGAACCTGGCCCTGCGCCTGAACGTGAACAATATCTTCGACAAGTTCTACATTGCGCGCGGCACCTCGAGCTCGGACGGCTTCCAGCTGTACGGCGTGCCGGGCGCGGGCCGTACATTCATCCTGAACGCGGAAGCGAAGTTCTGATGCGCTGACGCAAAGTACCGGCAAACGAAGTTTGCTACAGTATGCCTGGTCGTCGCGCGGCGACCAGGCCGCACGGAACCGCTACACAGGCGGTTCCGCCGTTTTCAGCCTCATGTTCGAACAGTGAAGGACGCCATCATGATGATCCGGATTCCCAATGTGCTCAGCGCGGAGCAGCTTCGGAAATGCCGCCACGCACTGGAACACGCTGACTGGACCGACGGTCGCGCGACAGCAGGTCATGTCGCCGCCCGCGCGAAGCAAAACCTCCAGTTGCCACTGGACCATCCGGTCGCTCAGCAGGTCGGCGAGCTGATCCTGCAGCAATTGAGCCAGAACCAGACCTTCATCGCCGCCGCCCTGCCGTTGCGCGTTTTACCGCCCCGCTTCAACCGCTACGAAGGCGGCGGCACCTATGGCAACCATATAGACAATGCGATTTTCGGCGTGCCGGGCACGGCCCAGCGCGTGCGCAGCGATATCTCCTCTACCTTGTTTTTTTCCGAACCGGATGAATACGAAGGCGGCGAGCTGATCGTCGAAGACAGCTACGGCAGCCATCGCGTCAAGCTGCCGGCCGGCCATATGGTCATCTATCCGGGCTCCAGCCTGCACCGCGTGACGCCGGTCACGCAAGGCACCAGGCTTGCCTCATTCTTCTGGACGCAAAGCCTGATACGCGAGGACCATCGGCGCGCCATGCTGTGGGAGCTCGACAACAGCATACAAAGCCTGTCGAGCGCCGCCACCGATCACGAGTCCATCTCTCGGTTGACCGGGGTATACCATAACCTGATACGCGAATGGTCCAACACGTGACCGCATTGGATGTCTATGCAGCGCACACTCCAGCCGCCATTGGCAAGCATTCCGCCAGACATAGCAACGGCAGGCGATTACGCCCGTTACGCACGTGAACGCATGACCGTCTCCGCGTGGGAATATGTCGACGGCGCCGCCGCCGACGAACTCACGCTGGCGGAAAACCTTGCGGCATTCAAACGTGTGGGCCTGCGGCAAAGCGTATTGGCCGACCTTAGCAACGCCAGCACACAGGTCGAGATACTGGGACAGCGATTCGAATATCCCATCATGCTCGCTCCGGTAGCCTGGCACAAGCTCGCCCATCCCGACGGAGAACTCGCCACGGTGCTTGGCGCTTCGGCCATGCGGGCAGGCATGGTGCTCAGCACCCAATCCAGCACGGACCTCGCCGAGGTCGCCTCCGCATCGCACACCACGCTGTGGTTTCAGCTATATCTGCAAGCGGACCGCGACCTCACGCTCGATCTGTTGCGCAGGGTTGAAACGGCGGGATACCGCGCTCTGGTCCTGACTGTCGACGCGCCGGTGAACGGCATACGCAATCGCGAGCAGAGGGTCCGGTTCGCCTTGCCCGACGGCATTGAATCCGTCAACCTGCGCGGCATGCAGGCCCCCGCCCATGTGGCGCAGGCCGGCGCGAATACCTTGTTCGGCAGTCGGTTGCTCAAGCTGGCACCGCGCTGGACCGATCTGGAATGGCTGGTCGCCCACAGCCGCTTGCCGGTGCTGGTGAAGGGCGTGGGTACTGCCGACGACGCTTTACGCGCCCTCGACCGCGGCGCAGCCGGCCTGATCGTGTCCAATCATGGCGGACGGACGCTGGATACCTTGCCCGCCACGCTGGACGTGCTGCCCGAGATCGCGGCAGCCGTAAAGCAAAGAGCGCCCATCCTGTTGGACGGCGGCATCCGCCGAGGCAGCGATGTGTTCAAAGCCATCGCCCTGGGCGCTACATCGACTTTGATCGGCCGCCCCTACATGCACGCTCTGGCTGCGGCGGGCGCCACCGGTGTCGCGCATGTGCTGCATATCCTGCGCAGCGAACTCGAGGTCACCATGGCGCTTGCCGGCAGGCCCACGCTGGCTGACATAGACGCCTCCTCACTGTGGATGCGCACGCCCTAGTGCCTGTCAACGCTAACAGGCCCTAGCGGTACCAGACCGTCACGCTGCCCTTGATGAAAAGCGGCTGAGCTAGCGGGCCCCTGCCCTGGACCGTATGGACGAGGTAAAAAGGCTGGCCAGGATCCAGGCCGTTGAAGTCCTTGCTTCGCACATCCGCGCCGACGATCGGCACGCAGCGCTGCGCGCCGTTCCAGCAAAGTTTGCTATGGACCAATACGCCGCCGCGGAACTCGCGTGTCGCATAGACCGCGGTGATGGCCGCGCCGGGTTTCGGGTCGCCGCCAGGGCGGCTCGAGATCGGCGCGTACCGGACCATGACCGGGCGGCCCGCATGGTTGATGGCGGCGCTGATCTTCTCCTGAGTCCAGGCGGTGTCGCCCGCGTGCGCGGCCATGCATGCGCCAAGCGCAGCCACGGCCGAGGCATGTTGAAGTAAGGTCCGGTGTTTCATGGATGACAGCATAACCGAAGCCGTGGGAACGCACTCCACTCCGACGCTGCGCAAAAAAAGGTCCGCGAGCCCGAGGAAGAGCCGGCGGACCAAGCAACCCGCCACAGAGGCCGGGCAGCACTGGCTTGTTTATCGCTTGCGGAACAGGCCGCTCAATATGGCGAGCACCGCGAGTACGATGAAGATGTAGAACAGGATCTGGGCGATCGATGCGGCGCCTGCGGCGATGCCCCCGAACCCCAGAAATGCGGCAATGATCGCAATCACGAAAAATACAACGGCGTAGTAAAGCATGGCATTCTCCTTTTTTCGACTTATCCAAGCAGCATGCCCGGAACGTGTATTCGGATGCCGCCGCTATCGGTTCTTATCGAAGAATTCCTTTACTTCACGCTCGGCCTCTTCGCGTGTACGGCCATAGCGCTCTTGCACCAGGCCCGCAAGCTGTTGAGCATTGCCATTGATGCGGGTCAACTCATCGTCGGTGATATCGCCCCATACGGCCTTCGCCTTGCCGGACAATTGCTTCCACTGACCTTCGATAGTATCTTTGTTCATGGTCTTGCTCCTTGTTTTCCGGCGGCCGGAGAAGCCCCGCCGCCTTCGTTAAGCTGCCCGTTCATAAAATCAGTCGGGCTTGGCATTACCGTAAACGATCCTTGAAAGCGTAATCCGCACAAAAACCGAGCAAATGTAACAAGAACGGTTGCATGGCCTCGAAAGCCGCCCGCTTCGCAACATATGCTTAACAAAGAGGGGTGGCAGCAACCGCTTCCAGGTGCGCCCGATGCTGGTAAACTGTACAAAAATACAGTGCAACACGCCTTTCATGCCTCCCGCTACCCCATTACCCAATCCGTTTTACTACCTGGATAATTTCGAGTTCGTCCTGGACTGGCTGCGTGCGCGCTATCCCGACCTGCTGTCGCCCGTCGAACATGGATTCATGCGGGAATTTGGCTGTCTTCCGCGCCCTTCCCGCGCCCTGCTCGTCCGCATGGTCATGCGCAAAGGCCGGCTTTTCCGAGCGGACAGGCTGGCTTATCCTGAAATCGGAGATCCTGTGGCGGCCTCCGCCCCGCTCATCTCCGCCGGCTGGGTCGAACATGATCCTGCCGTCCGCATCGACGAGCTTTTCGGCTTGTACACCCGCGCCGAATTGACGCCCGCCTTCGGCGCCCAGCTCGCCTCGGCGGGCCTGGCGCGCGCCGCGAAACAGGCGCAGATGGATCATCTGCTGTCTCGATGCCCTGAAACGCAACCCGTTTCGCTATGGTTCGGCGCAGAACGGGAAAGCCCGGCATATCGCCTCCAGATCACGGATCTTTGCGACCGGTACCGCCTGATGTTCTTCGGGAACCTCAGGCAGGACTGGACGGAATTCGTCCTGGCAGAGCTGGGCCTTTATGTGTACGAGCAGGTCGACTTCCCCCCGTCCTCCCGCGCTTTCCAGCTGCGCACGGATATCGACGACTACCTGGGCCTGCATCGTTGTACGGAACTGCTGGAGACAGACGCCGAAGACGATGCCGTGAACGAAGCCATGGCGGCCATACCCGCATCTCCCTTCCAGAATCCCTGGCTGGAGTCACGGCGCGCCAGGCTGCTGTTCCGTGCCGGCCGGCACCATGAGCGGCGGCATCAATGGGATGCTGCCGCGTCCTGCTATGAACGCAGCAGCCATGCCGAAGCCCGCGCCCGCCATGTGCGGGTGCTCGAGCGCCAGGCGCGTTTCAAGGACGCCACGCGCCTGGCCCTCGACGCCCTGGCTGCGCCCGCCGACGAAGCGGAAACCCAGCAATTGCAGCGCATGCTGCCCAGGCTGCTGCGCCACTGCGGCATGCCGCCGGACCAGCCTGCCGCCCGGCTCGAAGTGGAACGCCTGGATCTCACGCTGGCACAAGGGCCTTGTCCATCCCGGGTCGAGGCCGAGGTCCTGCGGCACCTATGGCAAGATGACGCACCGGTGTTCTATGTGGAAAACAGCCTGGTCAATGGCCTCTTCGGCCTGCTGTGCTGGGAAGCGGTCTTCGCACCGGTTCCCGCCGCATTCTTCCATCCTTTTCAGGCCGCTCCGGCCGATTTGTTGCGCCCCGGCTTCCATGTCCGGCGGAAGGCGCTGTTTGATGCCTGTTTCTCTCAGCTCGACGACGGACGCTATCGGGACACCATACGCAAGAACTTCCGGGACAAGGCAGGCGTGCAATGCAGCTTCCTGAATTGGCAGGCTCTGGATGAAGCCTTGATGGAGCTTGCCCTGGCCTGCATACCTCCGGAACATCTGAGCCGGCTGTTCGCCCGCCTTCTGGTAGACATCCGCAGCAATCGCTCGGGACTGCCCGACCTGATCCAGTTCTGGCCGGCCGAGCAGCGCTATCGCATGATAGAAGTGAAAGGCCCGGGCGACCGCCTGCAGGACAACCAACGACGCTGGATCGCCTATTGCCGCGAACACGGTATCCCGGTCAGTGTCTGCCACGTGCGGCGTCCCGCATCGTGAATCACGTCGTCGCTGTGCGTGCACTGTGCGAGTTCGGCGCCCGGACAGGCGACCTGGACTTGCGTTTCACGCCGGGCGCCACCGCTCAGGAAGGCATCGAAGGCCACGCGCTCGTCCGCACGCGCCGGGCGGTAGGCTACGAATCCGAGATCGGTCTATCCGGCGAATTCAAGACGCTGCGAGTACGCGGACGCGCCGACGGCTACGATCCCGCGGACAACCGGCTGGAGGAGATCAAGACCTGCCGCGGCCGGGCGGAGTCGATACCGGACAACCAGAAAGCGCTGCACTGGGCGCAGGCCAAGACCTATGCCCACCTGCTGTGCCGACAGCGCGGGCTCGACCGCATACACGTCGCGCTCGTGTATTTCGACGTCGACGAAGGACGGGAATCGATGCTGGTCGAGGACTGCGCCGCGCCGGCCCTCGAACTCGCCTTCCTGGCGCTCTGCGAGCGTTATCTCGCCTGGGCCGAACAGGAACAACGACATCGGCAATCGCGGGATCAGGCATGCCAAGCCATGGCCTTTCCCCATGCCGGCTTTCGTGCGGGCCAGCGCACGCTCGCGGAATCCGTCTACAAAGCAAGCTGCCAGAGGCGCCAACTGATCGCCCAAGCGCCCACCGGCATCGGCAAGACCGTGGGCACGCTGTTTCCCATGCTCAAGGCCGCCCCACGCGAGCAACTCGACAAGATACTCTTCCTGACCGCCAAGACATCCGGCCGCCAGCTGGCGCTCGACGCCCTGGCGCTCCTGGCCCCGGACGATTCCGCTTCGAACACCATCGGACCGCGTGTCCTGGAACTGACCGCTCGCGAAAAGACCTGCGAATACCCTGACTTGCAGTGCCATGGCGAATCCTGCCCCCTGGCTCGCGGTTTCTACGACAAGCTGCCCCATGCCCGCCACGACGCCGTGAACGCCTCCGGAATCCTGGACCAGCGCAGGTTGCGCGACATCGCCTTGCGGCATGAGCTGTGTCCGTACTGGCTGGGCCAGGAACTGGCCAAGTGGTGCGACGTCATCGTGGGCGATTACAACTATTATTTCGATACCAGCGCACTGCTGTACAGCCTGGGCCAAGAGAGGCAATGGCGTACCGCCTTGCTGGTCGACGAGGCCCACAATCTGCTGGAACGCGCGCGCAGCATGTACAGCGCGGAACTCTGCGAAGCGGACATCATTGCGGCCAGGCCGGCGGCGCCGCCGGCGATGAGAAAGCGGCTCGACGCCTTGTTGCGCGCCTGGCGCAAGGCATTCCAGGACCAGCCCCAGGCTTATTGTGCATACGAAGAGCCACCCGCCGGCCTGCTGCCCATGCTGCAGCGCGCCGGCGTCGCCATGGCCGAGCACTTCACCCAGGCGGCGGTGGCCCCTCACCCCGACCTGCAGTCCCTGCATTTTCTGGTTCAGCACTTCCTGAAGCTCTCGGAGTCTTTCGGGTCCCATTCCATCTACGACTTGACGCTGTCGCCCGCCCAAGGCGGCCGGAACCATTCCGTGGATCGCCGCCTGTGCCTGAGGAACATGATCCCGGCTCCTCACCTGCAAGAGCGTTTTGCCGCCAGCCACGGCTGTGTGCTGTTTTCCGCAACCCTCACGCCCTGGCACTTCTATCGCGACACGCTGGGCCTGCCTGCAGACACCGCCTACGTGAATGTCGCCGCTCCTTTCCATGCCGAACAATTGGACGTGCGCATCGCGGGCCATATCTCGACCCGCTACGCCGACCGCGAACGCTCGGCCGGCCCCATTGCGCAGTTGATGGCGCAACAGTACCGGCAGCGCCCGGGCAACTACCTGAGCTACTTCAGCAGCTTCGATTACCTGGAACGATGCGCGCAAGCCTTCATGCTCAGTCATCCGGATATCCCCGTCTGGACACAATCGCGCCGCATGAGCGAAACCGACCGTGCCGACTTCCTCGCCCGGTTCACGCCGGAGGGCACGGGAATCGGCTTTGCCGTACTGGGCGGCGCCTTGTCGGAGGGCATAGACTTGCCGGGCACACGGCTCATCGGCGCCTTCGTGTCCACACTGGGACTGCCGCAAGTGAATCCCGTGAACGAACAGCGCATGCGGTGCATGGAGCAGGTCTTCGGCAAGCGAGTCGCCTACGACTACGCCTATTTATATCCCGGCCTGCAGAAAGTCGTGCAGGCCGCGGGACGGGTGATCCGCTCTCCGACGGACCAGGGCGTCCTTCATCTCATCGACGACCGCTATCTGCAAACCCGCATACGCGGCCTGCTGCCCGACTGGTGGCAGGTGGATTATGATGGCGCTACAAAAAACCAGACCCACGAACGAGGCGACACAGTCTGATGAATCCGGCGATCATACCCTGGGCCCTTTCGGGCGGCGCGGCCGTGGCGGTGGGGTTCGCGCGCTTCGGCTACGCGCTGATCCTGCCGGCCATGAAGACCGATCTGGATCTCAATTACGCGCAAGCGGGCTGGCTCAATACCGCCAACGCGCTGGGCTACCTGCTGGGGTCGCTGCTCACCATTTATCTGGTTGGCCGCCTGGGCAACAAGCGGCTGTTTCTGGGCGGTCTGGCGGTCACCACGCTTTCGCTGCTGGCCAGCGGCCTGACCCGCGACTTCGAACTCCTGACCGCCTTTCGCTTTCTGTCGGGATTCGGCGCGGCGGGAGCCTTCATCTGCGGCGGCGTGCTGTCCGGCGTGGTCGGCACGCGGGCCATCGTGATTTTCTTCAGCGGCGGCGGCATCGGCATGCTGTTCACCGGAGCGCTCCTGCCCTGGCTGTTCGACTTCGCCGGACCCGCGGCCTGGACCTGGGCCTGGATCGCGTGCGGCGCAGTCTGCATTCCCCTGTCGGTGGCCGCGATCGCCGCCATGCGGGACATCATCGAACCGTCGGTGTCGGGCGGCTCGGCAAAATGGCCGCTGCGGCCCTGCGTTCCCGAGCTCGCCGGATACTTTCTGTTCGGCCTGGGCTATATCGCCTACATGACTTTCATCGTCGCCTGGTTGCGCCAGAGCGCGATCCAGACGCTGCCGCTCGCGGCCACGACCTCCATCATGTGGAGCATCCTGGGCATCATGACTTTGCTGGCGCCGATCCTGTGGAAACGGCTGTTCAATGGCAGGCAGGACGGGCTGCCCATGGCGGCCTCGATGTTGGTGCTGGCAGCCGGCGCCGCCCTGCCGCTTGGGATGCCCAATATCGCAGGAATCTGGTTGTCGGCAGCGCTTGTCGGATCCAGCGTGTTCATGGTGCCCTCGGCCGCCACGGGCTTCGTCAAGACCAATCTTCCCAAACCCGCCTGGGGCGGCGCACTGGCCGTCGTCACCAGCCTCTTCGCCATCGGACAAACCATAGGCCCGGTCGCCGCCGGCTGGATCAGCGACCGATTCGGCTCGCTTTCAATCGGCCTGGCGGTTTCCGCGGCCATCCTCGTTCTGGGCGCTTTCATTGCGCTGATGCAGAAACCGCTTGAAGGGGTCAGACCCCACCAGGGGGTCTGACCCCGCGACAGTGCGATTGGGGTCAGACCCTGAATAGGGTCTGACCCCGAGACCCCTCACGCCGGAACGAGATCGTGCATAGGACGCACGGTCGGCGGCGCAACGGCGGCCAGGACGGGGCGGATGCCCGTCAGCATGTACTCGATGAGTTCGCGCACCGGGCGGATGGCGTTGCCGAAAGGCAATTTTTCGGAGCCGCGGAAAAAGAGTCCGCGCTTGATGTCGCCGGCCAGTGCAAATGCCAGGCGGGTATCGATGCAGAACTGGCCATGCTTGGCAATGCCGTCGCGCAGTCCGCAAGAAACCAGGCAATCGAAACCCACGGTGCACGGGCGCTGCTTGGCGGCGCGCTGGAGTTTTTCTTCCTTTTCGAGATAGGCTTCCAGCCATGGCGTGCGCACGGCGCGTGCAGGCAGGCCGGCGACGCTCATGAAAGTCACAATGTCTTCGGGCCTGGCCTCGACCAGCACTTTCTTGAAGTTGGGATGGGCATCGCCTTCCTCCGTCACCGCGAAAGGCGATCCCAGCTGCACGGCATTGGCGCCCATGCCAAGCAGTTGTTTTACCTGCTCGTGGCTATGTATGCCGCCACCCGTAATCAGCGGAATGCTTTCCTTTTCCAGGTCAAGATCCTTGAATAGCTGGCGTGTGCCTTCCAGCACATTGGAAAAGGCGAAATTCGGACTATTCACCGCATCGGCCGTGGGGGCGCCCAGATGGCCTGCCGCGTATTTCGGATTCTCGATCACGATGGCATCGGGCAGGCGGTTCTTGCGCATCCACTTCTTCAGTATCAGGCTGATGCCGCGAACATCGGACAGAATGGGCACAATGGCAACCTTGGGGAAATCGGCGGTGAGCTCGGGCAGGTCAAGCGGCAGCCCTGCGCCAACGACGACCGCGTCCGCCCCGCTTTCGCATGACTGGCGCACATAAGACGCGTATTCGGAAACCGCGCGCATCACGTTGACGGCGACAAATCCCTTCCCTTCCGCCATTTCCTTCGCGGCCTTCACTTCCCGATCGAGCGCGATGAGATTGGTCTTGTCGATAAGTGCCCGGTCGCGCGAACGGCCGGTCTCCACCATGAGGTCGGGATGGTGGCGACGCAGGTCGACGCTCGAAATCGTGCCCATGGCGCCAAGCGAGGCCACCGTGCCGGCCAAGCGATGGGCGGACACGCCGACGCCCATTCCTCCTTGTACAATGGGCAACAGAGATTTTCCCTTGAGCTTGAGTCTTTCTAGTACGGTGTGCAACACAATCGATGTCCTTGGTAATGATTGACGGCTTGACGCCTAGCGGACACTATGCAGCCATAACGCATGCGATTCCTTAATAAATGTCAAGGTTCATGCGCTTTGGTTGAAGGGGGTCAGACCCCGCATGGGGTCTGACCCCAAACAACAACAATGGCGAGGCGGCGGGGGTCAGACCCCGGCTTGGCTGAATGGGGTCTGACCCCGAACAACACTGATGGCAAGGCAGCAGGGGTCAGACCCCGAACGGGGTCTGACCCCAAAACTCCACCTGCCATGGGGTTATTCGCACCAGGCTCGGCAACGGCATATATGTTCACGTCAGCGGACCGGCAGGCCCCATCCACGTCCGCTACTGACCAACCCTCGGAATCAGCAAGAATCCATGCAGCGCGCATTATCCTTCAACAACTCACCCCGCTTGGGCGTCCCCTTGCGCTTTCTCATCAACACCCCTTTGTTCGTATTGCTGGCGGCCCTGCTCCTGCTGTGGGCAGGTCCCAGCGCGCTGGGCTCACGATGGACCGGCCATGCGCTCGCCCTGACCCATTTGTTCACGCTGGGAGTTCTGGCCAGCGCGATGATCGGCGCTATGATGCAGATCCTGCCGGTGGCGACCGGCATCAACATGTTGGCGCCGCGCGCCACCTCCATCGCGACGCACCTTTTATTGACCGTCGGCACACTTGGCCTGGCCGCAGGCTTCCTGACGGTCAACCCCGCCCTCTTTCAGCTCGCGATCCTGCTGCTGGGCGGCGCCTTCGCCTGGCTGTTGATATCAGGGTTCTGTGGACTGTGGCGCGACCGCCGCCAGGCGACCAAGGGCTCGACCGAGATACTGGTGGCGACCCGCCTTGCCCTGGCCGCCTTGCTGGTCACCGTCGTCATGGGCCTGCTGCTGGCGGCCAGCTTTGTCTGGCCCCTGCCCGTCTCGCGCCTGTTCACCGACCTGCATAGCGCCTGGGGCCTGCTCGGGTGGGTCGGGCTGCTGGTCATGGGCATGTCTTATCAGGTGATTCCCATGTTCCAGGTGACGGAACTGTACCCCAAGGTACTCACACGCTGGCTTGCAATCGTCGTGTTCGTCTTGCTGCTTGCCTTCGGCGCCAACCTGCTGCGCGATCCGCTCGGCGGCGTCGAGATCGGCTACACGCTGGCCATTCTGCTGTTGCTTGCCTACGGCGTCTACGCCTACGCCACCTTCCGTTTGCTGTGGACCCGGAAACGTCCGCAGGCCGATACGACCACCCGATTCTGGCATACCGCGGTCTTCTGCCTGGCCGCGTGCATCCCGGTATGGCTGGCGCAAATCATCATGGGCTCCGATCTCGCCGTGACGCTGGGCGTGCTCTTCATCGTGGGCTTTGCCTGGAGCGCCGTCAACGGCATGCTGTACAAGATCCTGCCTTTCCTGCTTTGGTACAACGCTCAGCGGGATCTGGACGTGGCGCTGCGCGAAGTTCCCAAAGTCAAGCAGATTCTGCCCGACGACATGGCGGCACGCCAGTATTGGGTCCACTTGGCGGCGGTCGCAACGCTCGTGGCCGCGAGCCTGTGGCCCGCGGACTTCACGCGGCCCGCCGCCCTGCTTCTGGCCGTGTCGGCGCTGTGGCTGGCGGCGAATATGGCGCGCGCGCTGCTTTTCTACCGGCGCGCGCTCAAGAATATTGCCCGCGCCTTGGCGGTTCGTGACGGGCAAGGGGTCGGACCCCATGCGGGGTCCGACCCCCGCTAGTCCGGGACGATGGGGTCAGACCCCGTACGGGGTCTGACCCCGACTCTGATCGGTTGACCGCAAGGGGGTCAGACCCCGCATGGGGTCTGACCCCGACTAACGCGGCTAATCCTGATACGCCCTCAGCCTGGCGGCGTTCATGATGGTGATTTCGCGGCCATTGACCTCGATGAGCCCGTGTGCGGCCAAATCGTGCAGGATGCGGGAAAAATGCTCGGGCGTCAGGTTCAGGCGCGAGGCAATGACGGTCTTGCTTGTCGAGAGCCTGAACCGGTGCCCATCTTCGCACTGCTGATCCTTGAGCAGGTAGCCGATGACACGCTGGGTCCCGGAGCGCAAGGAATAAGCCTCGACGTCGCCCATGAGCGAATGCAGGCGCTGGCTCAGGCTGGCCAGCATCTTGCGGGCAAAGCCGGGCTGCCGTTCGATGCCGCTGAACACCACATCCTTGCCGACATGCAGCAGCATGGTGTCGGCGAGCGCCTGCGCGGAAACGATGTAGTCCTTTTCCATGAACATCAAGGCTTCGCCAAAGCTGTCGCCGGGACCGATGATGCGCACCACTTTTTCATCGCCGCCTGGCGATACGAACATGAGCTTGATCTGCCCGTAGACGACGGCATGGAGGCCAACGCAGGGCTCGCCCCGGCGGAACAGCATGTCGCCGCGCGCGATCTGGACCTCGACCGTGCCGGAGGCCAGGGTGTCGAGCTCCGGCCCGGACAGCCCCGAGAACAAGGGCAATCTTGCCAAAAAATCCTGAGTCCGTGCCTTGCCTGTCGTCATATTGCTAGAATCCTGTAACGGTATCGTTGCCACTGCCATCGTGATCAAAATCCTGTTCAACGTCGCCGGAACGCTGGCCTTGATCCTGGGCATCCTGGGGATCTTCCTGCCACTGCTGCCCACGACGCCCTTCCTGCTGCTTGCCTCGGCCTGCTACCTGCGCGGGTCCGAACGCCTGCACCGCTGGCTCCTGGGGAACCGCGTGCTGGGACAATACCTTTCAAATATCCAGACAGGCCAGGGTATCCCCATGCGCGCCAAGGTCTTTACCCTGATCTTCATGTGGGCTTCGCTGGCGTTCTCCGCCTGGTACGTTCCCTTGCCGTGGGTACGCCCGCTGCTGCTGATTCCGGGCATAGGCGTGAGCTATTACCTGCTCAGGATGAAGACCCTGCCCCGGGCTCCGAAAGAACCTAAATAAGTTTGGAATACGTCGACACCGTCGGCTGCCCCAGGTATTTGTCGAAGACCATGCCGATGGCGCGCACGAACAGCCGGCCCTTCGCCGTGATGGTGATGCCCTGATCGTCCATCTTCATCAGGCCCGCCTCCTGGAACGGCGCCAGCTTTTCCAGTTCGGCCTGGAAGTACGATTTGAAATCGATGCCGTGTCGGCCGTTGAGATCGGAGAAATCCAGCGGCATGCTGCACATCAGCGTCATGATGACTTCGCGCCGCAGCAGATCGTCGGCCGATAGGTCGTAGCCGCGCTCGATGGGCAGCTTGCCCTCGTCGAGGTACTGATAATAGGCGTTGACGCTGCGCACGGACTGACTGTAGGAACTGCCCACCTTGCCGATGGCCGACACGCCGAATCCGATCATGTCGCACTCGGCCCGGGTCGTGTAGCCCTGGAAATTGCGATGCAGGCTTTTTTCGAGCCGAGCCTTGTTCAGCTCGTCGTCCGGCTTGGCAAAGTGGTCCAGACCTATATACACATAGCCGGCGTCCAGCAGGCGTTGCGTCGACATCAGGAAGATCTGGAGGCGCTCCTCGGCGGAGGGCAGGTCTTCGGCCTTGATGAGCCGCTGGGCCTTGAACCGGCTGGGCAAATGCGCATAGTTGTAAAGCGCGATGCGATCGGGCGAGATCCGGATCGTGTGATCGAGCGTGCGCCCGAAACTGGCCAGCGTCTGCTTGGGCAGGCCATAGATCAGATCCGCATTGACGGATTCGAATCCCGCTTTGCGGCTGGCTTCCACGGCCCGTTCCACCATGATCAGCGGCTGGATGCGGTTCACGGCCGCCTGGACGTCCGGATCGAAATCCTGGATGCCGAAGCTCGTGCGGTTGAAGCCCAGGCCGGCCAGCATGGAAAGCGTCGACTCGTTGACCGTGCGCGGGTCGATCTCGACCCCCAGCTCGGCATCGTCGGTAAATTCGAAATGGCGCTGTATGGAATCCATGAGCGACGTGAGTTCGTCGGCGCTGAGGAAAGTCGGCGTGCCGCCGCCCAGGTGCAACTGCACGGTCTTGCGCTCATCGCCCAGGCGGGCGCCCACCATTTCCATTTCCTTGTCGAGGTACTCCAGATACTGGGCGGCCCTGCCGTGGTCCTGCGTGATGACCTTGTTGCAGGCACAGAAATAACAGAGCTGTTCGCAAAACGGCAAATGGACATACACCGACAGCGGAGGCTTGGCCGCATCGCGCGCCCGCGCGTCGAGGTAGGCGAGGTAGTCCTGCTCGGCAAAGCCCGACCGGAACCGGTCTGCGGTAGGGTACGAGGTATAGCGCGGCCCCGATTTGTCGAAACGGCGAATCAGCTCTTCGGAAATTTCTATTTCCGGAAAAATGGGGGCCTTCTGGCCGACCAGGGGTTCGTAGGCATTCATCGCCTTTCTCCGATCGTGCCGGCCCGCCTAACCATGAAATGCGCATGGCAAGCGCGCGCCGGCTTGAATATCAGCAAAGGGACAGACCCCGAATGGGGTCTGTCCCCATACATATTGTGCAAGGATGCCGGAAAATCCGTCTTGACGTAAGTCAAAAGCGCATGCGGCATGAAAAACCAGAGCTTTCGCGAAGCTTAACAAAACATATCGTATTATTGAGGCTAGATTCACGCAAACCCACACGATCCCGCCCTGATGTTGCTCGTATTCATCCTTGCCCTGCCCTTCGCAGGCAGCATTATCGCTGCGCTGCTGCCGTCCAACGCGCGCAACCTCGAGGCATGGCTGGCCGGCGTCATCGCCCTGATCTGCCTGGCCCTCGTCTGCATACAGCTTCCGCAGGTATTCGACGGCCACATCGTCAAGGCCGTCGTGCCATGGATGCCCAGCTTCGGGGTTGACTTCACGCTGCGCATGGACGGCTATGCCTGGCTGTTTTCCGTCATCATCACCGCCATGGGCGCGCTCATCGTTCTTTATGCGCGCTATTACCTTTCTCCGCAAGATCCGGTCCCGCGCTTTTTCTCATTCTTCCTGGCGTTCATGGGGTCGATGCTGGGCGTGGTGCTGTCGGGCAATCTGATCCAGCTCGTGATCTTCTGGGAACTCACCAGCCTCTCGTCCTTCATGCTCATCGCCTACTGGCATCACCGGCTCGACGCCAGGCGGGGCGCGCGCATGTCGCTCACCATCACGGGCGCGGGGGGGCTGTGCCTGCTGGCCGGGGTGCTGATGATCGGCCATGTGGTGGGCAGCTATGATCTGGACCAGGTCCTGGCGGCCGGCGACATCATCCGCACCCACCCCTGGTACACGACCATCCTGGTGCTGGTGGCATTGGGGGCGCTCACGAAAAGCGCGCAATTTCCCTTTCACGTATGGCTTCCGAACGCCATGGCGGCGCCGACGCCGGTATCCGCATACCTGCATTCGGCCACCATGGTCAAGGCCGGCGTATTCCTTCTGGCGCGTTTCTGGCCCATTCTGGCGGGCACCGAAGAATGGACCTGGATCATAGGCGGCGCCGGGCTATGTTCGCTGGTGCTGGGCGCCTACGCGGCTACGTTCCAGATGGACATGAAGGGCGTGCTGGCGTATTCGACCATCAGCCATCTCGGGCTCATCACCCTGCTGCTGGGCATGAACAGCAAGCTGGCGCTGGTCGCCGCGCTCTTTCACATGATGAATCACGCGACCTTCAAGGCCTCTCTGTTCATGGCCGCCGGCATCGTCGACCATGAAACCGGCACGCGCGATCTCAGCCGGCTATCCGGCCTCTACCGAAGCATGCCCCTCACCGCCACGCTGGCGCTGGTCGCGGCCGCTTCCATGGCAGGCGTGCCGCTGCTCAATGGCTTCATCTCGAAGGAGATGTTCTTCGCCGAAACGGTATTCGCGACAGGCAGCTGGTTCAGTCGCGTTGGCTTGCCAACCGCCGCGGTCATCGCCAGCGCGTTCAGCGTCGCCTATTCGCTGCGCTTCGTGCTGCAGGTCTTCTTCGGCCCCATCCCGCGCGACCTCCCGCGCGCGCCCCACGAGCCGCCCAAGCTCATGCTGATTCCCAGCGCCATCCTGGTGCTGACCTGCCTGGTCGTTGGTATATTCCCAAGCTTTACCGTGGGCCTTTTCCTCAAGAATGCCGCGCAGGCCATACTCGGATCAGACCTCCCGGCTTATGACTTGCGTGTCTGGCACGGCTTCAATCTTCCCTTGCTCATGAGCTTCATCGCCCTCCTGGGCGGCATGCTGCTGCTTTGGCTGCTGCGCCATCGGCATCGTTCCCGCCCGGGCCTGGCGCCCTTCATCTATCGCTTCGACGGACGCCGGGGCTTCGAGACCATACTCGAAGGCATCGACACACTGGCCGCAGTCCTTCTGGACGTGACACGGTCCCCCCGGTTGCAGCCCCAGCTGCTGCTGATCGTCGTCGTCACCTTTATCGTGGCCATGCTGCCGTTGACGGCGGGCGGCTGGATCCGGCCCGAACTCCATACTCCGATCAATCCCTTCTTCGGCCTCATGTGGGTCGCGGGCGCCGCATGCGCCATCGGCGCCGCCCGACAGGCCAAGTACCACAGGCCCGCCTCGCTGCTGCTCACGGGAGGCGCCGGCCTGATCACCGCGCTGACCTTCGCCTGGCTGTCGGCACCCGACCTCGCCCTTACGCAGCTTTCGGTAGAGGTCGTCACCATGGTGCTGATTTTGCTGGGGCTGCGCTGGCTGCCACCCCGCGTCGAAGACGACGACGAACAGCCCGCCCTGCTGAAAAGTTCGCTGCGCGCGTTCCTGCGGCGCTTTCGCGACCTCATCATCGCGGTCATCAGCGGCGCCGGCCTGACGGCCATCGCCTATGCGGTCCTGACCCGGCCGCATCCTCAAGGCATTTCGTCCTTCCTGGTCGAGCAATCGGTTCCTCTGGGCGGCGGTGCCAACGTGGTCAACGTCATTCTCGTGGACTTCCGCGGCTTCGACACGTTCGGGGAAATCACGGTGCTCGGCATCGTGGCACTGACGGTCTACGCGCTGCTGCGCCGCTTCCGTCCGCCCATAGAAAGCATGACGCTGCCCAAGGCGCGGCAACGGCTTCCGGCCGGCGGCAGGCTGCTGGACAGCTTCGCGGATCCCGATCCCAAGACTCTGGTCCCGGATGGGGTCATGAAGATTCCGGCGGTGCTGGTCCGGCTGTTGCTGCCCATGGCCGCGCTCGTCTCGTTGTATTTCCTGATACGCGGCCACAATCTTCCGGGGGGCGGCTTCGTGGGCGGCCTGATCATGGCAACGGCCATCATCCTGCAATACATGGTCGGCGGCGTCATCTGGGTCGAGGCCCGTCCTCGCATCCATCCCCAGACCTGGATATCGCTGGGCCTGCTTGCCGCCGGGACGGCGGCCATGTCGGTCTGGTGGGCCACCCGGCCCTTCCTGTCCGCGTACAGCGTCGATTTCATCCTGCCTCTCGTCGGTCACATTCATCTCTCAACCGTCTTGCTGTTCGATATCGGGGTCTACATGCTCGTCGTGGGCGCCACGGTCTTGATGCTCGTCGCCCTGGCTCACCAGTCGCTGCGCCTGTACCGCAAGCCGGCGCATGGCCAGGCCGGCGCCCTGTCCACCGACAAAGGAATCAACTAATGGAACTCGTACTCGCCATGGCCATTGGCGTGCTCGCCGGATCGGGCATCTGGCTTCTGCTTAGGCCGCGCACCTTCCAGGTCATCATGGGTCTGTCGCTTATTTCGTATGCCGTGAATCTGTTCATCTTCGGCATGGGGCGCATCAAGCTGGCCGCGCCGCCCGTCATCAATACCGACTGGGCACCCGACGCCAGCCAATATGCCGACCCGCTGCCGCAGGCGCTGGTGCTCACCGCCATCGTCATCGCCTTTGCAACGACCGCGCTGTTCCTGGTGGTTCTGCTGGCCTCGCGCGGGCTGTCCGGCACCGATCACGTCGACGGCAGGGAGACGCCACTGTGAATGAATGGTTGAAGCACTTACCCATTCTTCCTGTCGCCGTACCGCTCATGGTCGGCGCGGCCATGCTGCTGCTCAATGATTCGCATCGCCGCGCACGGCTGGTGCTGAGCTCGCTGTCCATCCTGACGCAAATCTTCCTGGCCGTCACCCTGCTGCGCATGACGGCGGGCTACGTTCCCACCGACTGGCCCGGCGGGGTCGGCGTCTACTTGCTCGGCGACTGGCCGGCGCCGTTCGGCATCGTGGCCGTCGTCGACCGCCTGTCCACCATCATGCTGTTGCTTACCGCCGTCCTCGGCGCTGCGACCTGGGTCTACGCCACCGCCCGCTGGGACCGCGCAGGGGTTCACTTCCATCCCCTGTTCCAGTTCCTACTGATGGGGCTCAATGGCGCATTCCTGACCGGCGACCTGTTCAACCTGTTCGTGTTCTTCGAAGTGCTGCTGGCGGCCTCCTACGGCCTGATGCTCCACGGCTCGGGCCGTGCACGCGTGGCCGCCGGCCTGCACTACATCGTCGTGAATCTCGTGGCCTCCTTCCTGCTGCTGATCGCCATGGCACTGATCTACGGCGTCACGGGCACGCTCAACATGGCCGACCTCGCGCAGCGTGCAGGCCTGCTGGCCGGCTCGGAGCGCATGCTCTTCGAGGCCGGCGCCGCCATACTCGGCATCGCGTTCCTGACAAAGGCAGCCGCCTGGCCCCTGAACTTCTGGCTGCCCGCCGCCTATGCCAACGCGGCGCCGCCCGTGGGAGCCATATTCGCCATCATGACCAAGGTCGGCGTCTATGCCCTGCTGCGCATCGGTTCCCTGCTGCTGCCCAGCGGCGCACCCGCCGCCTTCGGCGGCGAATGGATGTTCCCCCTGGGCATGGCCACGCTGATCTTCGGCACCATAGGCATGCTTGCAGCGCCCCAGGCAGAGCGGCAGGCCGGCTACTGCATCATCATGTCCTCGGGCACATTGCTGGCGGCGCTCGGCATGCCGGGCGTCACCCTGACCGGCCCCGCTCTCTTCTATCTGATCGTCTCCGTGCTGTCATTGGGCGCGCTGTTCATGCTGCTCGAAATGGTCGAGCGCACCCAGGCCTTCGGCGCGGAATTGCTGGCCGTCAGCCTGGAAGCCTTCGACCTCGAAGACCCGGAGCCCTCCGACCGTTCCGACGACGTCATCGGCGTGGCCATCCCCGCCGCCATGGCTTTCCTGGGCATGTCCTTCATTGCCTGCGCGCTGCTCATCGTTGGCCTGCCGCCGCTCTCGGGCTTCGTGGCCAAGTTCTCGCTGCTGTCCGCCGCCTTGCAGACCTCCGCCATCGACGCGCCTTCGCTGGCGGCCTGGTCGCTGGTGGCTGCCGTCCTGCTTTCTAGCCTGGCGGGCATCATAGCGTTGGGGCGCACCGGCATCCGCCTGTTCTGGAGCTCTGAAGACTCCATCACGCCCCGCCTGCGCGTGACCGAGGCGGTGCCGGTCGCCGGGCTGATCCTGAGCTGCGTCGCGCTCTCGTTCTGGGCCGGCCCCACCATGACCTACCTGGAGCGCACTGCCAATTACCTCGACCGGCCCGCGATCTACATCGACGCCGTGCTGAGCCAGAACTCGGGCAAGCCGGTAGACACCAGGGGAGCCAGCCAATGAGCCGTCTTCTGAAGAAGCTGTCCCTGCCCGCATTGCTGCTGGCCTTGTGGCTGCTGCTGAATGATTCCCTGTCGCCCGGCAACCTGGTGCTGGGAGCGGCGCTGGCCGTGCTGCTGGCCTGGCTGGCCGCGGCATTGCGTCCGCTGCGCGCCTATCCCAAGCGCCCCTTGATCGCGCTGCGCCTGATCTGGAATGTCGCCGTGGACATCACCAAGTCCAACATCGCGGTGGCGCGCATCGTCTGGCTGGGCCGCCGCGCAAACGCGACGCCCGGCTTCATCCAGATCCCGATACGCATGCGCGATCCCCACGGCTTGGCCGCACTGGCATGCATCATCACTTATACGCCCGGAACGGTATGGAGCGATTTCGCCGAAGCCGATGGGCAACTTACCCTGCACGTGCTCGACCTGAAGGATGAAGCAGCCTGGATCGAACTCGTACAACAGCGCTATGAACGCCCCCTGATGGAGATCTTTGAATGAACGGCCTCGTCTATTGGGCTGCCACGTTTGCCCTCGGCTGCTACGTACTGGCCCTTGCCATCGCCGCCTTGCGGCTGTTGAAAGGCCCGAACGCCTCCGACCGGGTGTTGGCCCTGGACACCATGTACGTCAACGGCATGCTCATACTGCTCGTCCTGGGCCTGATGTTCGTGTCGGGCATTTATTTCGACATTGCTTTGATCATCGGCATATTCGGCTTCGTCGGCTCGGTCGCCATGGCCAAGTTCCTGCTGCGCGGCGAGGTAATCGAACCATGACCGTGACCTTGCCGTTCTGGATTGCCATTCCCGTTGCCGCGCTGCTGGTCATCAGCGGTTTCATCACGCTTACGGGCACGCTGGGCCTGCTGCGCCTGCCCAATTTCTTCAGCCGCATCCATGCCCCCACGCTGGGCAACACGCTCGGAGTGTTCTGCGTACTGGTGGCATCCATCCTGACCGCCTCCTATATCGAAGAGCGCGTCGTCGTCCATCAAATCCTGATCACGTTCTTCTTGGTCATCACCTCGCCGGTGACGGCCATGCTGCTGATGCGCGCGGCCATCAAGCGCCAGGCCAGGGCCGAGCTGAAGAAACAAGTAGAAGAAGGACGCCTGGTCGGCGAGTCCGATCAGCCGGACTCACAAAACTGACATCGAAAGAATTATACATTTAGTTACACTCAGGCAATGCCACGCTTCTATACTGGACCAAAGCCTTCCTGCCAGGAAGGCGATCAACCAGAAAGGAGTACGTCAATGAGTCAAGCTCGAACAACGACACTTTCCCGTAACCTGTTTGGCATGCTCGCCGCTGCGGCATGCCTGGCAGTCACCCTGCCTGTCGCGGCTCAATCCACCACATCCGGCATGGACCCTCAGGCGCAATACCGGCTCGACAGGGAACGCTGCAACACCGGACAGACCAACCAGGACAAAGCAACATGCCTGCGCGAGGCGGGCGCCGCCTTGGAAGAGGCGCGCCGCAATCGCCTGATGCGCGGCGACGCCTCTTACACCAGCAACCAGACGGCGCGTTGCGAATCTCTGCCCGCTGCGCAGCGTGAAGACTGCCGCATCCAGATGTCCGGCCAGAATACACGGACGGAAGGCAGCGTGGCAGGCGGCGGCGTACTGCGTGAAACAACCATCACGATCCCGGCCGCACAATAGGTTTCGAGGTCGGGCGCCATGCCTGCGCCCGACCCTGCGACCTGGCGGTCACAACTCCATTTGCATGCCCATTTCCACCACCCGGTTCGGCGGTATCCGGTAGAACCGCGTGCTGCGGCTGGCATTACGCGCCATGAACGCAAAAAGCCGGCGACGCCATGCCAAGTGCAGAGGCAACTTGCGGACCACGATGATGGTCTGCCGCGACAGGAAGTAGGATACTTGCATGGGATCCAGATCCAGTTCCGGATGCTCTTGGTGGACATATTGAAGCAACAACGGCACATTGGGCTCTTCTTTGAAGCCCCATCGGCCGATCGCCTGCCAACTGGTGTTGCTCAAGCGTAGCAGATTGCAACGTTCTGAAAGCGGCACGTATGGGATATCGGCGCTTTGCACGGTAAGAAACAAAGTCTGCTCGTGCAGAACCTTGTTGTGTTTGAGGTTGTGCAAAAGCGCCGGCGGCACGGTTCCCGCGATCATGCTCATGAATACGGCGGTGCCGGGGACTCGCGTCGGCGGATCCGCCTCCAGCGCCTCCATGAACGACGCCAACGGAGGCTGATTGGCCGCCAGGGCTTCATGCATGCGCTCCCTGCCTTGCTTCCATGTAGCCATCAGGGTGAACAGCGTGCCTCCGATCAACAGCGGAACCCAGCCGCCATCCAGAAGTTTCAGCATATTGGACGAGAACAGGACGACATCGATAGCCAGGAAGACGAGCAGCAGAGCCGTCCATAGCCACCGGACTCCGGGGCCATGCCGGCGGGGCAGCACTGCGAACGCCAGCAGCGAAGTCATCAGCATGGTGCCCGTGACCGCGAGCCCATAGGCATGCGCCAGATTGTCGGAAGAGCCAAAAGAGACCACCAGTATCGTCACCGACACGAACAGCAGGACATTGACGCGTGGCAGGTAGACTTGGCCTTCTTCTTGTGCCGAGGTGTGCAGAATGGCCATCCGGGGCCAGAAACCCAATTGCACCGCTTGGCGCGTCACCGAAAAAGCCCCTGATATCACCGACTGCGAAGCAATGATGGTAGCCACGGTGGCCAGAGCCACCAGCGGCGCAAGCGCCCAGGCCGGCGCCATGAGGAAGAAAGGATTGACCATTGCTTCGGGCTGCGAAAGAATCAGCGCACCCTGTCCGAAATAGCATAAGAGCAAGGCAGGCAACACGATGCCGAACCATGCGCGGCGCACGGCGGAGCGACCGAAGTGACCCATGTCGGCGTACAGCGATTCCGCCCCCGTCACCGCCAGCACCAGGGCACCCAGCAGCACGTAGGCCGTCCAGGGCGCCTTGGCGATGAAGCCTATCGCCCAGGCGGGATTCACCGCTTGCAGTATTTGCGGCGCCTGAGCAATATGCCAGGCGCCCAGGCCACCCATCACGCTGAACCAGACCAACATCACCGGTCCGAACAGGCGCCCCATGGCACCGGTGCCTCGCGACTGGATCAGGAACAACAGCGCCAGGACCGCAACGGAAATCGGCACGATCCAGGCATCGAGCGTATGCGACACCAGTCGTATGCCTTCGATGGCGGACAGCACCGAAATGGCGGGGGTGATCACGCTATCCCCATAGAACAGACAGGCGCCGATCAAGCCCAGCACGATGAAAAACCAGCGCTTGCGTCCGCTGACACCCCGCAGGGCCAGTTCGAGCAGCGCCAGCGTTCCACCTTCGCCCCGGTTGTCCGCGCAAACGATGATCATGACGTACTTCAGGGATACGACGATCATCAGCAGCCAGAAGAGCAAGGACAGCAGGCCTAGAATGTCCGCGGTGCCGGGCTGCTCGAGAAAAGACAGCGATGCCTTGATGGCGTATAGAGGGCTGGTTCCGATGTCGCCGTATACCACGCCCAGGGCGCCCAGCAGCAGGGTCCTGGAAGACGTAGTCACGGCCGGTTCCCGTCGATGTTCAGATGTCATGTTTCTGTGAGTTAGGGGTCAGACCCCGTACGGGGTCTGACCCCATTCATTTTTGAGTCGACCTAGGGTCAGACCCCGCATGGGGTCTGACCCTCCCTTTTCATTCCTGCCTGCTCAGCCGGGCGCCTATCCGCGGCCCGGGAAAAACCACCGTAATGCGTGTCCCCGGGAACTCGGGCCGGCTTGCCAGGTTCCACCAGGCGCCATGAGCCAGGGCGATCTCCCGTACGATCGCCAGGCCCAGGCCGGACCCCGCCGCGCCGGCGTTGGGCGAACGGTAAAACGCTTCGAAAACACGCTCGGCATCCACAGGCGAAATGCCCGGCCCATCGTCCTCGACAGAAAGCGTCGGGGGATTCGCGCCGACCCGCAAGGTGATCGAAGAAGCGCCGAGACCATAGCGCAATGCGTTGTCGATCAGGTTGCTGAGCAGCTCTTCCAGCAAGAGGGGATCGGCATCGATCCAGACCGGGAGGTCCGGCGCCTGCAGTTGAAGTTCCACATTCTTGGCGCGGGCGGCGGGAATCCATTCCGCGCCGCTGCCCTGCACCCATTCGCACAAGTCCAGTCGCAAGAAGCTGTCCTGCGGCCTGGTGGACGAGTCGGCCTTGGCCAGCACCAACAGTTGCTGGCCAAGGCGTATCATGCGATCGGTCACCGACTTGATGCGCTCGGCGCGCTCGCGCACGTCTTCGGGCAGGCCGCTGCGCGACAGCATCAGTTCGGACTCCAGCTTGAGGCCTGTCAGGGGCGTGCGCAGCTGATGCGCGGCATGGCCGACGAAGCGTCTTTGAGCCTGCATGGAATCATCCAGCCGAAGAAGCAAGTCATTGAAATGCCCCACCAACGGGGCGACCTCGGTAGGCAGGCCCGCCGAATCCAGCGGCTGGAGGTCATCAACCGAGCGCTGGCTTATTTCCTGGGACAAATGGTTGATGGACGCCAAGCCCGAGCGCACGCCGGACACCAGCATCCACGCGAATATCGACACCAGCAGCGCCTGGCTGACCACCATCATCCAGAAGATGTCGCGCAGCAGCCAGGCTTCCAGCGTCATCTTGCGTGTCATCAGCCAGGTGATGCTGATGTCCAGAAGGATGAGCACGAATACGGCCGGGAACAGCCTCAGGACCAGATGGCGCGCCAGGGAGCCGCGCGGCATCAACGTCTTATGGAGTCTGGACAGCACTTTCTACATCGAGCAGATAGCCGAAGCCACGTACCGTCTGGATACCCGCACCCGTGCCTTCGAGCCGTTTGCGCAGCCGGTATACATAGACTTCGACCGCATTCTCGCTGAAATCGGCGTCCCAGGCCGACAGGGAATTGACGATCTGGCGCTTGGTCACCACGCGTCCCGCACGCAGCATCAGCATTTCCAGGACCGACAGCTCGCGCACGGAAAGCGCAAGGCGATCGCCGTTGACGCGCACCTCGCGCCCCACGGTATCGAGTTGCAGCGGCCCCGCTTCGATGAGAGGCTGCTTCTGCCCGCTGCGGCGCCGCCCGAAGGCTCGCACTCGCGCCGCGAGTTCGGCCAATTCGAAAGGTTTGGTGACGTAGTCGTCGGCGCCGGCGTCCAGCCCCGCGACGCGGTCTTCGACCCCGTCGCGCGCGGTAAGGATAAGGACGGGAAGCTGTTCGTGATTGGCTCGCAGGTCGTGAAGAATGTCGAGCCCGCTCTTGCCCGGCAGGTTCAGGTCGAGCAGCAAGAGATCATAGCTTTGCCCTGCGATGGCGCTGAGCGCCGTTTCGCCGTCGGCCAGCCAGTCGACCGCATAGCCCTGCTGGACCAGGAATTCCTGCAGGGCGTGACCCAATGTGGTGTCGTCTTCGATTACTAGAACTCGCATGGAACGATTCTATATCGAAGCACGCGCGAATGGTTCCCGCCCCGCCGGGGGTGTTACAACCCTGACGGATTGCTGTCTTGCGTGACAGTGCCTTGCGCCGCGCCTTGTGCATCGTTCTGCGTCGCCGGCGGCGCTGCGGTCGCGCCCGGCCGCGTGATGAATCCGATGCGTTTTAGTCCGCCCGATTTCGCGCTGCCCATGACCTGCGCCAGCGTTTCATAGCGGGTATTCAGGTCGGCGCGGATCCGCAATTCGGGTTGAGGATCCTGGACCGACTCAGCGGCGAAGCGCTCTTTGAGCTCATCCAGGCTTACGGCGGTTTCATTCCAGAACAAGGCGCCATCCGCGTTGATCGCCAGATCGATGATGCGGGGTTCTTGCTCGACCGGCTGCGCCGTTGCCTGGGGCACGTTGATCTTGATGGAGTGGCTGAGCAAAGGCGCGGTGATGATGAAAATCACCAGCAGGACCAGCATCACATCGATCAAGGGCACCATGTTGATCTCGGAGACCGTGCTGCCTGCGCCCTTGCTGTTGTCGAAACTGCCGAAAGCCATGATTTATTCATCCTTCGTGCTTGCAATCTTCACGCGCCGCACCCTGCCCGATGACTCAAAGGCTTGCTGGCCGGTCGACAGGAAGGTGAACAGGTCGTGCGCAAAGGCATCGAGACGCGCCAGATAGACGCGATTGCTGCGCACAAATCCGTTGTAGGCCAATACTGCCGGAATCGCGACCGCCAGGCCCAGGCCGGTCATGATGAGCGCTTCGCCGACGGGGCCCGCAATGCGGTTCACCGTGACGCCGTCGGACAAGCCGATGCCCACCAAGGCATGATAAACCCCCCATACGGTTCCGAACAAGCCGACGAACGGCGCCGTGGAGCCGATGGAGGCAAGCACCGTCAACCCGTTCTCCAGCTTGGCGGTTTCCTCGTCGATGACCTTGCGTATGGTGCGGGTGACGAAAGCGCCCGTCGACCCTTTCTCTTCGAGCTTCATCGCGCCGTATCTCGTGTGATGGTTCTGCGCGTGAATCGCATGGCTGGCCAGGTGCGCGAAAGGCTCGGACGCGCCGTGCGTGGTGATCTCGTTCTCGACCTGCTCCAGCGAGCTGGCGGCCCAGAACTCGCGTAGGAAGTTATTGGAGCGCCGGCGGATGCGCATATTGGTGAACGATTTCACGAAGATCAGATACCAGCTCGTCAGGGACATGATCACCAGTATGCCGAACAGCGTCTTGCCGACGATGTCGCTCTGCGAAATGAAGTGCAGCATGCCGCCCGCCTCGGCAACTTGCTGCGCCGTCATCCCCGCCGGCGGAACCGCGCTCGCCACGGCGGGCGCGTCGGCCGGGGCAAGCGCCCCGGCTTCGCCCAATTGCGCCAGCACGTGTATAGCGCTATCTAGTAAGTCGAACATTCATTGTGTCCTATAAAACAAAATCAAACGGTATGTCAGCCATGGCCTGATAAGCGATGCCATTTTCGGTATAGGGCTTGAAGCGGGCCGTGCGGGCGGCCTTGACTGCGGCTTCGTCCAGGCGCTCATGCCCGGACGATGAACGAACGCTGGCCTGCAGCACCGTTCCTTGCGGCGAAATCAACACACGTACCACCACCCTGCCCTGCTCCCCACGGCGTTCGGATGCGCGCGGATATACCGGCATGGGCCGCTTGCCCAGGTAGTCCACCTTCCCGATCATGCGCGGACGGTCGGGATCCACCGGCCTTGCGGGGGCCTGCGGCATGGCGGGCGCGGCGGACTTGCCCACCGGCGCAGCGGCTTCCACCTTGGGCGCGGGCTTTGGTGCCGGCTTGGGAGCGGGCTTCGGCTTGGGCGGAGGCACCGGTTTCGGCTTCGGCTTTGGAGGCGGCTCCGGCTTGGGGGGCGGCGGCGGAGGCGGAGGCGGTGGAGGCGGCTCGGGCGTGATCGCCTCGGGCTCGGGCTCTTCGATGACAGGCTCTGGCTCCGGCTCTGGCTCGATGACGGGTTCGGGCTCAGGCTCGACCACCGGCTCTGGTTCCGGGATGGGTTCGGGAATGGGTTCGGGCTCTGGAATGGGTTCAGGTTCCGGCTCTGGCTCGGGTTCCGGCTCTGGAATGGGCTCAGGCTCGGGAACCGGCTCGACGACGGGCTCCGGTTCGGGCGGTGCCGCCACCGCTACCTCTTCGGTTTCCGGCTCGGGATTTTCCGCCGCATCGACGACGTCATCGGCAATTTCCACGAAACGCACTTCCACTGTTTCGGGCATTTCTATTTCGGGTTTGACGGGCGGTGCCGACAAAATAGCGCCGAGTACGACAAGGTGCAAACCCAAAGCAGTTGCTCCCCCCGCGACTCGGACAAGGGCGGGGCGATTGACAAACTGGACACGAGAACGCGGCATGAATCAGGCCAAAGATAAAGTTGCACAGCTGCACAGCGTTAGTATCGTGCACAAAAGGCTGCTGCTCCAAACAAGTTAAGCATATTAACAGTAATGCGAACGATTCGCAATAATGTGGGTATAGCTGTGGGTATAGCGCTTGCTTTCCTGCTACGACCGACCGGCCTTGTACTCAGGAGACTGACATGAAAAGAACGCTATCGTCGGCAGCATGCTGCCTTTCCTTGCTGCTTGTGCCCTATGCTTGGGCGCAGCCGCAAACCAATGCCAGAACGGGAGCCGGAACCGACGCCCATCCCAATAAAGGCACACAAGCCGCGCCGCAGGACAGTAGCCGCGACAGGCGCTCGCCGGAGCATCCCGGAAGATTCGGTGCTCGACCCGAAAGCGATGTCTGCGCCGGACCGGGCGCGCAAAACAACCCTCGCTGCGCGGACTCGCAACTCCGGAACAACCCCGGTGGCCGCTCCACGCCACCCGGCTCGAACTACGCACCCGGCGAACATCCTGATCCGGGCAAAATCCGGAAACGGCAACAGCCGTCTTGAATGTCTTCCGCGCACGACGTCATGAACCCGGTGGCGCAGGCTATTTCTTTTTCAGAATATTGATGGTTCCATCCGCTTCGAGAATCACGCATTCCATCTCCTCGTAGGTGACATCCATTTTATGGAACGCATTGTCTAGTTCGTTCCGGCTGATGCGATGCGCCTTCAGTACCTTATCGAAGATCTTGCCGTTGCGGCCCAGCAAGACTTCCTCGCCTTCCAGGATGGTTTCGATACGCTTGCTGCGCGACGTTCCCAAAGCAATCAACATATTCAGGGCCACCAGCGTGGCCGCCACAATCAGCCCACCCTGCACCGAATCGTCGCCGCCATTCAAGGCGTTCGAAACCGCCTCGCTCAGCAGCATGACGACCAGCAAGTCGAAAGGCGTGAACTGGCCAACCGTACGTTTGCCCGACACCCTCACCATGGCCAGCATCACCAAATACACCATGGCGCCCCGCAGTATCAGCTCCCACCAGGCGAGACTCATATCGAACATGGAAAGCCTCTCATTCCTTGCAAACGCAAGTATGCGGGCAAAAAGCGTGCCGATGGCGGTGTGGGGTCAGACCCCATTCGGGGTCTGACCCCAGGATGAACCGCGCCGAAGGAGGATTGAGGGGTCAGACCCCGCATGGGGTCTGACCCCAACAAAAAAGGCACCTAGATTACTCTAGATGCCTATCATTCGTATTCGTTGCAAGTTGGTGGTGGGTGCTGACGGGTTCGAACCGCCGACCTACGCCTTGTAAGGGCGCCGCTCTACCAGCTGAGCTAAGCACCCATTGCCGCGTAGTTCCGGAAAAACACTCCTGGAACAAACAACGCTTGGGGCCACTTTTGCTGCTACGAATCAAGACAAAAATTATATCTTAACCCGCGCGGCTTGGCAACTTGCCGAATATGCCCAGTTAGTTGACGGCGTCTTTCAGCGCCTTGCCGGGACGGAATTTGGGCACGCGCGCCTTCTTGATCTTGATGGCTTCGCCGGTGCGCGGGTTGCGTCCTGTGCGGGCTGCGCGCTCGGAAACTGCAAACGTACCAAAGCCTACGAGCGTTACGGTGCCCTTCTTTTTTAGTGTCGTCTTGACAGCACCGATGAAAGCCTCGAGTGCACGGCCAGCATCAGCCTTGGACAAATCGGCTTTAGTGGAAATATGTTCGATAAGCTCGGTTTTGTTCATTAAGGATTACCCCTAAAAATTATTGTAGTCGAGCCGCCTGAAAAGGAGGCTCGACATTTGATGGAAATATACGAAGCAGGCGCGGCGCTGCCCGTACTACCCGCCATAGACAAAGCGGGCGCAACCGGGTGGCATTACAGCCCGCAAGCTCACTCGGCTGGCTACCGCGTATTAAGCCTTTGAACGAAATGCCTGTCAAGAGAAAAAACAGCTGAAAACCCGCACGGTTGTTGGCTGTTGTGTTTTTATGCCGCAAGAATGGTCAATTTTGTAAACTTTGTCGCGGAAGCTGCCCCAAGCGCGTGTTTTATGATATTTGCCAGATTGCCCGAAGCTTGCCGCCTACGCCAGTGCCTGCTCGAAGTCGCCGATCAGATCGCCGATATCCTCTATGCCAATCGAGACACGCAGGAAATTGTCGGAAATCCCCATTTGCGCTCGGCGCTCCGGACCCATTTCATAGTAAATGGTGTGCGCCATCGGCAGTACCAGCGTGCGGTTGTCGCCCAGATGGGTGGCCAACGCCAATACCCTCAACCGATTCAGGAAATCGAACACATCGATGTGCGGCACCAGTTCGATGCCCATCAGCCCCCCGAACCGGCCCCCAAACAGCGTCTTGGCCCGCTCATGCTGGCCATGTGCCGGCAAGCCCGGATAATGGACCTTGCAGACCTTGGGATGGCGGCTCAGCGCCTGCGCAAGCTCCAGGGCGTTGGAGCAGATCTTGTCCATGCGCATCGCAAGCGTTTCCGCACCGACCGCCAGCCTGTGCGCCGCTTCCGCCGACAAGGTGCCGCCCATGTCTCGCAAGCCTTTCTTCTTGATCTGGGTAAGCCCCCAGGACACCGGATTCCCTTTCCGGTATGGTTCAGCGATGTTCGCGTATTCGCTCCAGTCATAAAGACCCGTGTTCGTCACCGCACCGCCCAGGGCATTTCCATGCCCGCCGATATGCTTGGACAAAGAATTCACGACCAGCGACGCGCCGACCGTCCTGCCCTGGCACAGCAAGGGCGACGTCAGGGTATTGTCGACCACATACACCAGCTTGTTCCTTTGGCAGTAATCGCCTATGGCAACCAGATCGGCCACCTGCGTGCCGGGATTGGCGAGTGTCTCGGTGAAGACCATTTTGGTTTCAGGGCGGGTTGCAGCCTCGATGTTGCGCGCGTCCGTGGCGTCGACCAGAGTCACCTGCACACCCAAATCGCTCAATGTGCCGAGCAGGCTGTTGGTGTTGCCGAATATATGCTGACTGCTGACCAGATGGTCTCCCGCCTTGAGCAGTGTCAGGAAAGTGGCGGCCAGGGCGGCCATGCCGGTGGCGAAGCTGACGGTGCCCGTGCCGCCCTCCATGACCGTGATCTTGTCCTCCAGAGCGGCCGTGGTGGGCGTGCCTTGGCGCGCGTAGGTAAAGCCCGCCTTTCCCTGGAACACCGCCGCCAGCTCGCGTGAATCGGCAAACGCGTATTCCGAAGAAGGATGCATGGGCTTGTGGATCGCCCCGTGCTCGACCGATGCGCGCCGGTCGGAATGGACGATGGTTGTGGTGAATCCGTTTTTGGCCATGATGACGATCAGACTGTGATTGAATTGAATGTGGACGCCGCGGGCGAATCGGCCGCGGAACAAATGGATGGCATGCCAAGCGCCATGGTCTCAGGCCGTTCGACGCTGGCGCACGGACTCGTAAAGGCAGACGGCGCTGGCTACGCTGACGTTCAGGCTCTCGACCGACCCCAGCATGGGAATATTGACGAGCTCATCGCAGGTTTCGCGCGTCAGGCGGCGCATGCCCTCGCCCTCCGCCCCCATCACCCAGGCCATTGCCCTGCGGGCATCCACCTGGTGCATGCTGGCCTGGGCCTGGTCATCGGTGCCCACCAGCCAGACATCTCTTTCCTTCAGCCGCCGCATGGTGCGCGCAAGATTCGTCACCATGATGTAGGGCACGGTATCGGCAGCACCGCAAGCGACCCGCTGAACCGTCGTATTCAAGCCTACAGCGCGGTCCCGTGGCGCGATCACCGCATGCACGCCGGCGGCGTCCGCAGTCCGCAGGCATGCCCCCAGATTATGCGGATCGGTCACGCCATCGAGTATCAGCAACAAGGCCGGCTCGCTGCGGTCTTCGAGCAAATCCAGCACTTCATCGACATCGATCGCCAGCGCATGAGCCAGGGCCAGCGCAACCACGCCTTGGTGGCGCGTGCCGTTTGCCAGGCCGTCCAGCCTGTCCGCCGGCACCGGGCGGACGCGCACGTTGGCCGCCTGGGCTTGTTCGATGAAGGACTGCATGCGCTTGTCGCGGCGAGATGCCTCGACGTAGAGTTCTTTGATCGATTCCGGCGCGTGACGCAAGCGGGCCGTTACCGCGTGAAAGCCGGCCAGGACCTGATGAGACGACATGGTGTTCCTTGGAGTGTGTATCGCCTGATTTTAATCCCGCCCGCAAAGGCGCGCCGCGACATGGCGGCACGCCCTGGGGTTTCAGCGCCGGCTGCGGCCCGTTTTACGGGGCGCTTCGGCACTGGCGCCGCGCTTGGCGGCCGCCCGGCGCTGCCTGGAAGTCGTGCCCTTGAGCGCTGCAGGCTTGGTCGGGGCCGCCCGTTTCACCTTGCTGCGCCCTTCCGTGGCGGGCGATTCCGAGGCAGCCTTCAGGGCTTTGAAACCAGTGCCCTTCACCAGCCTGAATTCGATGCGCCGGGCTTCGAGGTCCACCCGCGCCACCTGCACCTGCACCTGATCGGTAAGGCGGAAGCGGATGCCGGTGCGTTCGCCGCGCAGCTCGTTCATCGACTCGTTGTACTGGAAATAATCGGAACCGAGTTCGGAGACGTGCACCATGCCTTCAACGAAGAGCGTCTCGAGCGTGATGAAGATGCCGAAGCTGGCGATGCCCGTGACCCGCCCGCTGAAGACCTCACCGACATGCTCCTTCACGAACCAGCACTTGAGCCAGGCTTCGACATCGCGCGAGGCGTCGTCGGCCCGGCGTTCGCGTGCGGACAGCAGCAAGCCGAGTTTTTCCCAGATGGCGTGTTCGCGCTCGCCCTTGGGCAAGGCGGCCAGGCTGGATACGTCGTCGACTTCCGGGACATAGCGCTGGCCTTTCAAGACACCCTTGATGACACGGTGCGTGAGCAGGTCGGGATAGCGCCGTATGGGCGACGTGAAATGTGCGTAATGCTCGTACGACAAGCCGAAGTGGCCGGTCTGCTCTGGGCTGTAGATGGCCTGCTGCAAAGACCGCAGGCACATGGTCTGGATGATTTCGAAGTCGGGGCGGTTGCGTGCCTCTTTGAGCAGCCGGGCGTAATCCTGGGTACCGGGATCGTCGCCGCCGTCCAGCGTGAGGCCCAGATTGCGCAGATATTCGCGCAAGGACTGCAGCTTTTCGGGTGTGGGGCCTTCGTGCACGCGATACAGGCCGTGCCGCTTGTTGCGCTTCATGAACTCGGCCGCGCACGTGTTGGCGGCCAGCATGCATTCTTCGATCAGCTTATGCGCGTCGTTGCGGGTATAGGCTTCGATGCGTTCGATCTTGCCCAGCGGATTGCACACGATGCGGGTCTCGACCGTGTCGAAATCGATGGCACCGCGCTTCTGCCGGGCGCTTGCGAACAGCTGGTACAACTCGTACAGATGCTGTACATGGGGCAGGACCTCGTGCATGGACTGCGCGGCCGGGCCGGTGGGCTGCTGCAAGGCCGCCCAGACATCGGTGTAGGTGGTGCGCGCATGCGAATGGATGACCGCGTCGTAGAACTGATAGGCCGTGATGCTGCCCGCTTTCGTCCCGCTGGCCGCGATGACCATGTCGCACACCAGGACGAGCCGGTCGACCTGCGGATTCAGTGAACAAATGCCGTTGGACAAGGATTCCGGCAGCATGGGAATAACGCGGCGCGGAAAATACACACTGGTGCCGCGCTCGAGAGCATCGCCGTCCAGGCCATCGTGTGGCTTCACGTAATGCGTGACATCGGCAATGGCGACCAGCAGCCGCCATCCCGGACGGCGCCGTTTTTCGGTTCCGAGATCGACCGGCATGCAGAACACGGCATCGTCGAAATCCCGGGCGTCTTCGCCGTCTATCGTAATGAAGGGCACGTCGCGAAGATCGATGCGCCCACGGATGTCGGCGGGCCTGACCATGGCGGGCACGTCCGCCGCCTGCTTGAGCGCGGCGTCGGAAAAAATGTGCGGTACGTCGAACTTGCGCACCGCGATCTCGATCTCCATTCCGGGATCGTCGATCTCGCCCAGGACTTCGACCACCCTGCCCAAGGGCTGGGTATGGCGGGTGGGCTGCTGCACGATCTCGACCGTGACGACCTGGCCGTGCTCGGCCTCGCCCGTGTCGGAGGCGGGAATGAGGATATCGTGCTTGATGCGCTGGTCTTCGGGCACGACGATAAAAGCGCCGCGCTCTTTCAGAAAGCGCCCCACCAGCTTGTTGGTGCGCCGCTCCACCACTTCGACGATCGCGCCTTCGGGCTTGCCGCGGTATTCGCCGGCCGGCTTGGCCAATACCCGGTCGCCATGCAGAACCTTCAGCATTTCGCGCGGCGACAGGAAAAGGTCGGGACCGCCGTCGTCGCGCAACAGGAAACCGAACCCGTCCCGGTGCCCCTGGACCTTGCCGGCGATGAAATCAAGCTGGTTGTTCAGGAGGATGCGGCCCTGGGGATTGAAAAGAATCTGGTTGTCGCGCTCCATGGCCTTGAGACGGCGCTCGAAACCGATGGACAGCGGAAAGGTAGCGCCGACGGCTCCGGCGAGCGCTTTGGGCGCTATGGGTTTTTCAGCGCTACGGAGATACTGCAAAATGACTTCACGACTGGGGACGTCCGGGTCGAAATCAGGCGGGGGATCCTGCAGGCCCGCCACGATTTCCTTGTTGTTGCGGTCGTTCTTAGATTTGCGTGTCAAAGGTGGTTTCCATTTCATCAAAAAGCGCGCTATACTTCGTGCCTTCAAAGTGTAGCGCGAGGTACCGGCAGTATCTGCTGCAAGTCGATAGCATACACTTTATGCCCAGGTGGCGGAATTGGTAGACGCGCATGGTTCAGGTCCATGTGCCGCAAGGTGTGGAGGTTCGAGTCCTCTCCTGGGCACCACCGCTAAGTACAGAGAACCCAGCTAAGCGCATGTTTAGCTGGGTTTTTTGTTGGGGCTAGTCTTTGGGGTCAGACCCCGTACGGGGTCTGACCCCCACCGCCCTGGATCCCGCCCCAGGGGTCTGCCCCCCACCGCCCTAGATCAACCTGGAAACGCCATCCGTTTCGGGCAAGTTTTTTACATCGTGCGCAATTTCCTCCCAAACGAGTTGGGCAGCCGGCGACATGGACCGTTGCGGACGCTTGAACATTTGTATAACCCGCTCGATTGCCGGTTTGGCCAGCAATCGCGACTCGATGCCGGACATATTCAGGAACCGCGTCGACAGGCTGGTCAAGATGGAGATACCCAACCCATTCTGAATGGCGCTACACAATAACGACGTATTGGACACCCGAAGCAAAGGCTCACGCACATTCATTGGAAACGCGTCCGTCGCGGACAAGACGTGGCCGATCAGGGTATCGGAGGTAAGACCGATATAAGGATGACCAGCGAGATCCGAAATATGCACGCTCTTTAGCGAGGCATGCAGCAAGGGGTGGCCGACCGGAGCCATGAGAACATAAGGGTCTCTTATCAAAGGCGTGCAACGCAAGCTGGCGACGTCGTCGTCATACAAGGCACCCACACCGAAATCGACCTCGCCCGACAGGATCTTCCGGCCTATCCCGTAGGCGCCCTGCTCGTGCAAGACCACGCGGATCTCAGGGTGCCTCCGGCGGACACGTGCCAACGCCGGAAGAATGATCCCTTGGAGTATGGACGGCGCACCTGTGATTCGCACCAGGCCGGAACCAATCGAACTTATGTCCTCCAGACGCTGCATGGCGTTATCCAAACCGCCCAGCACCTCGCTGACATCATGGAAGAACTCTTCGCCGATGGTGCTGAGCTGCACTTTCCGCGTCGTCCGGTCCAGCAAACGGCAACCTGTCTGGATCTCCAGCTGCTTGATCATTTCCGACAATGCGGACTTGGTCACACAAAGCTTCTCCGCGGCCGCGGAGAATGATTGAGCGCGCGCCACCTCATGAAAAGCCCTAAGCTGCCGCAGGGAAACATTGTTCGGATTTATACGCATAAACGTCAATTTTATTAAGATTGATAGACTAACATCGGACCCATATACTTGCCGTTGCTCCGCACCTCCAGCGGACCCTTCGGAGACAAAAAACCATGAAATGGGTGAAAAAAGCAATTGGCATGACTGCCATGGTCTGTGCGGGCGCATTAGCGTATGCGGCTCCAGGCGCGGCCAAGACCAGCGACGTGGATTATCCATTGAAAAAACCGGTACGCATCATCGTTCCCTTCGGCGCTGGAAGCACGCCCGATGTTTTGACTCGCGAAGTCGCCATCAGACTGGCTCAACAGCTGGGCCAGACATTCGTAGTGGAGAATCGCCCTGGCGCAAGCGGCATCAACGGAACCCAGGAAGCGGTTCGCGCTGAGCCCGACGGCTACACGATTCTGGCAGGCACCATAGGCGTGCTGGCGGTCAATCAATTCCTTTATGAAAATCTTAAGTACGACATCGAAAAGGACCTGGTTCCAGTCGCGCTCTTCACCCGCAACCCGAACGTGCTGATCGTGCCGACCTCTTTACCCGTCAACACGGTGGAAGAACTGATTGTCCTGGGCAAACAGCGCAAGGATGCCCTGACCTATGGTTCCTCCGGGCCGGGCACGTCTCTTCACTTGGCAGCGGAACTCTTCAAAGCCAGAACGGGCATGCCGGCCCTTCATGTGCCGTACTCGCAGGGCCCGTTGAACGATCTGATCGCCGGCAGGCTTGATTTCGTTTTTTATCATATTTCCGGCGCGCTGCCGCTCGCCAAAGCAGGCAAGGTACGCATCCTCGCGGTGGGCACCGACGAACGTTGGCCCGCCCTTCAAGACTATCCGACATTCAAGGAGGCCGGCGTCGGTGACTTCGAGGCCGGAGGCTGGATGGCATTCATGGCACCCAAGGGGGTACCCGATCACGTCATCAATAAGCTCTCCGCCGCAATCAATACGATTCTTTCGCAAAGCCCCGAGCTTCGCAAACGGTTCGAAGAGCAAGGCATTGAAGCCGGCGGAGGGACTCCGACCGACCTCCAGTCCTTCCTGGATGCGGAGCGCAAGAAATGGAGCGAATTGATACGTAGCGCCGGCATTCAATCGAATTAACCACAATCGACTTGTCAAATTTGTTCGGGCACGATTCGGAATGACACATCAGCAAGAATGGCAACACAACGACTTTTTTCTGAAAACGCTTCAACTGGAAAACGGCGCAACACTACAAAGCGTAAACACTGCTTATGTCACGCGTGGGAAGTTGAATGCCGGCAAGTCCAATGCCATTCTTGTACTGCATGGCTATACATCGAGCCACAAATTCGTTTGCAACGACTCTAAGAACGCCGCGGAAGGATCCTGGGCTCCCCTTATCGGTCCAGGCAAAGCCATCGACACGGACCAGTACTTCGTCATAGCACCCAACGCACTGGGATCATGCTTCGGCAGCACCGGTCCCAAGTCCGCCAATCCACTTACCGGCCGTCCTTATGGCCCCGATTTCCCTCGCATAACATTCGGCGACATCGTCTCCGCACAGTACCAACTGGCGTGCAGCCTGGGTATCCGCAGATTCGTCGCGGTCATTGGTGTCTCGATGGGAGGATTTGCCGCTTGGCAATGGGGCATACAATACCCTGGCGCAATGAGCGGTCTTGGCATCGCACTGTCTTCGCTCAGCGGCCGCCACGTCGTGCCCCAAGGCCCAAACAGCAGCTTGAGCAAGCTTCTTGACGACCCTCACTGGAACAACGGCTGGGTCTACGACGACGATAGAATTTTGCCTGCGCTGCGACAGCTTCGTATCGAAACACTGACGGCATACAACGCCACGTCTGGCATACAGGAATCCGCCGCACGCTGGGCCACCGAATTCGATCCCAACACACTCATCGTCCTGGCCCATGCCATGAGAAATTTTGACGCAACGCCTCAGTTGGGACGCCTGACTGCAAAAGTCTTTTTCATGCTCGCAAGCAGTGATCGAATCTTTCCCTCGAAAAACGCTGCCGAGGTCTTGAACAAGCTGACGCAGCACTCGGTACCTTATCAATATTTTGAACTGGAAACCGAATACGGGCACCAGTCAAGCGGCAAGGAATGGTACAAGTGGGAAAAGGCATTGGCACAGTTTTTGGCACGTCTCGATCAAACAATTTAATTCTTACGGAGCCCTCATGAACGCCCCCAGCCCCACCCCCTCCTCTCTGCGCAGTCTCGTTTCCGGCGAAGAATGGGAAATGCGATGCAATTTGGCCGCACTGTATCGTCTGGTAGCGCTGTTCGGATGGGACGACCTGATCTTCACTCACATCACGGCCAAAGTCCCCGGAACAGAGGACCATTTCCTGATCAATCCATACGGATTCATGTTTGAGGAGATCACTGCATCCAGCCTCGTAAAGGTCGACCTGCAGGGCCGTAAGGTCATGGAGTCCGAATACGATATCAATCCCGCGGGTTTCATCATCCACAGTTGCATCCATGCCGCTCGCAAAGACGCCACATGCGTGCTGCATACGCACTCCATCAATGGAGTCGCCGTATCTGCTCAAGAATGCGGGCTGTTGCCGCTATCGCAATTCGCCTTCATTGTCTTGCCGTCTCTTAACTACCATGACTATGAAGGATTGGCGCTGAACCCGGAAGAACAGCCTCGCCTGGTACGCGACCTGGGCGACAGCAGCTACCTGATACTGCGCAATCACGGCTTGCTGACCATAGGCGCCAGCCCCGCCGAAGCCTTCCAGGCAATGCACCGCCTCGAAGCTGCCTGCATGGTGCAAGTCAGAGCGCAGGCCGGTGGCACGCTTACCCATATTCCTCAGGAAATTCTTGAACGCGCCCAAGTAGAGTCCAAAGCCGATCGCGCCAGGAAAGCATCCTTGGCCTGGCCGGGCCTTTTGCGCCGCTTGAATCGTCGCAATCCGGGCCATGACGCATAACCGTCAATTTGACGCCAAGGAATTTTTCATCATATAATCCGTTTCCTCTTCAAAGAAGAGACAGCGACAAAACAGTGCCCAGGTGGCGGAATTGGTAGACGCGCATGGTTCAGGTCCATGTGCCGCAAGGTGTGGAGGTTCGAGTCCTCTCCTGGGCACCACCGCTAAATACAGAGAACCCAGCTAAGCGCATGTTTAGCTGGGTTTTTTGTTGGGGCATGCAACCCCTGGGGTCAGACCCCGTACGGAGCCCCGTGGGGTCAGACCCCGTACGGGGTCTGACCCCTGTATCAGCCTCCCATCGCCACCACCTGCCCACTTGGCAGCACAGCGCGGGCGCGGCCCAGGCTCTTGGCCTGATACATCCGCTCATCGGCCAGCCTCACGAGCTCCACCCAATCCACGCATTGATCGACACTGCTTTCCGCGATGCCGATCGAGGTTTCCAGCGGTTTGCCATCGATCCGAAGCCCCAAGCCATTGACGCGTATTTTTTCCAATAGTGCCGGCAAGGTCTTCATGGACATGCCGGGCAAGGCCGCAACGAATTCCTCGCCGCCCCATCGAATCAGTACGTCATCACGCCGCAGGCTTTGACGCAGTCCTTTCGCGAACGCAATGAGCGCCTGGTCGCCGGCATCGTGGCCGAATGAATCATTGATCTGCTTGAAGTGGTCGATGTCCAGAAACATGATGGACAGCGGCCGGTCGTGAGTACGCGCCTGCCTCATGGAACGCTCGATGGCCTCGATTCCGGCACGACGCGTTTGCGCGCCCGTCAAAGGATCCGTGCTGGCGTGATGCACAAGGCTTTCCATGTAGTGCGACTGGCTCATCCCTGAAATCATGGCAACGCCGATCATCATGAACATGAACCAGTAGACCGGTCCGTGCTGAACCAGAGACAGGCCGCCGCCCGCGTCCATCAGGCCCCAGGAAGCAATGCCGAGCACGGGAATCGAATACAGAAGTATCTCCAGGGCCGACAAAGGAAAGATGGCCAGCCCGGCCAGCACGATGGTGGGCATGAGCCCGTACAGCTGGACCACCAGGGACTGTGTATGCGAAAGATCCAACCCGCCGGTGATATGCAGCGCCGCAAGATAGAAGACCGTGGGTATGAGCAGCATGGACAGCAGGCGCACGATGGACCAGGCGTAGCCCTGCGCTTGGCCGCGCTCGCCCGGCCATGCCAGCACTGCGAAACCGGCGCCTGCCACGAGACGCAAGCCGGTCAGCAACAGGCCCGTTCTCCAGTCGAAGAGCACCAGATCGATGATGGCGCAGGCCGGCACCAGGATGGCAAAGATCAGGCTCAGGAATTGAACCCGCGCCGTGATGACCAGTGCAGCTTGACGGCGAACCGACGCGCTGCGGCCAAACGGTGTCGCCAGCCTGACCAATTGATGCGAAGACGGCCGCGTGGGCGCGACAATGTCGTGCAGTATGTGTTCCCAACAACGCTTCAAGAATGCCATGCCTATGAGGTCCTGGATTGGTTGTGACACTGGCGCCGCCGCTCCCGGCCGCACCACCAAACCGAAAGCGCCCATTCTAATCAAATCCACCACGGCGTCCTGTTACTATGCGCGCAGTTGTTGCCTCCCAATCACACTCTCGATCCGCCTCATGTCCCACTCGCAACAGGAAAGCTCGCGTCTTCCGACCTTGAGCCGCCAGGAGCTTGCCCTGATCGCCGTCACCATGGTTTGGGGCGGCACCTTTCTCGCAGTCCAGATCGCCTTGACCGCCAGCGGCCCGCTGTTCTTTGTCGCGCTGCGTTTTGCCACGGCCGCCCTGCTGGCGGCCCTGCTTTCGCTCAAGGTCTTGCGCGGACTGACACTGCGCGAACTTTGGGCAGGCGCTTCCATCGGCGTATGCATCTTCTTCGGCTATGCTTTGCAGACCTACGGCCTGCAGACCATCAGCAGCAGCAAATCCGCGTTCATCACCGCCATGTACGTCCCCATGGTGCCCTTGCTCCAGTGGTGCGTACTGAAGCGCCCGCCCAGCCTCATGAGCTGGATCGGCGTCACGCTGGCCTTCGTCGGCCTGGTACTGCTGACCGGCCCGGACGCCGGCACGCTGGAACTTGGCAAAGGAGAACTCCTGACCCTCATCGGCGCCTTGTCGATCGCCGTCGAGATCATTCTCATCAGCCGATTCGCAGGCAGCGTGGACAGCCGCCGCGTGACCGTTGTCCAACTGGCCTTCACCTCGCTGCTTGCGCTGCTGGGCATGCCCATTACGGGCGAGCCTATCCCGCCATTCTCCTGGCTGCTTGTCGGCATCGCGACGGCGATGGGACTGGCAAGCGCGCTGATCCAGCTCACGATGAATTGGGCACAGAAATCCGTTTCGCCCACGCGCGCCACCGTCATCTATGCCGGCGAGCCTGTATGGGCCGGCATCATCGGCCGCATCGCGGGCGAGCGCCTTCCTGGACTTGCCCTGCTGGGCGGGGCCCTGATCGTGGCGGGCGTCATCGTCAGCGAACTGAAGTTCCGCGTGAGAAGAGGACGACGGGCAAAGGACTGAAACTCGGCGCCGCGAGATATAGTAGACGGGTCGCACGGCAATATTCAGAAACAAGGAGCATCCAAGCATGGAACGCTATTTGACCCGCCACACTGCCTTTTACCTCGCCATAGTGGGAACCGTCATCTTCCTGTTGATGGGCATGATGAAAAGCAGTACATGGCTGCTGGCCTCGGCCGTTTGCGCCGCGCTGGTCCTGGTGGGCATCTATGATTTGAAACAGACCCGGCACGCCATCCGCCGCAACTACCCCATCATCGGCAACCTGCGCTATTTCTTCGAGTTCATCCGACCCGAGATGCGCCAGTATTTTTTCGAGGACGATACCAGCTCGCAGCCGTTTTCCCGGGCGGATCGCTCGCTGGTCTATCAACGAGCCAAGCAGGAAATCGACAAACGCCCATTCGGCACCCAGGGCGACGTCTATCGCAACGATTACGAGTGGATCAATCATTCCATGGAGCCCTCGCACCCCGACTCCAAGACATTCCGCGTAACCGTGGGCGGCCCCGACTGTACACAGCCCTACTCCCTTTCAGTGTTCAATATTTCGGCCATGAGCTTCGGCGCCCTGTCGGCCAATGCCGTGCTGGCCCTGAACAAGGGCGCGGCCCTGGGCGGTTTCGCGCATGACACGGGTGAAGGCGGTGTCAGCCGATACCATCTCGAGCATCAAGGCGACTTGATTTGGAACATCGGTTCGGGCTATTTCGGCTGTGGGGAAAGCGGCCGGTTTTCCGACGAAATATTCGCCAAGCGCGCGCGGCAAGACAGCATAAAGATGATAGAGATCAAGTTGTCGCAGGGCGCCAAACCCGGACATGGAGGCATATTGCCGGGTCCGAAGGTAACCCCGGAAATAGCCGAAGCCCGCGGCGTCCCTCCCTGGAAGGAATGCGACTCGCCGCCCAGCCACAGCGCCTTTCGCACCCCCCTCGAACTCATGCACTTCGTTGCACGCCTGCGAGAACTCTCCGGCGGCAAGCCCGTCGGATTCAAACTGTGCATCGGCCACCCGTGGGAATGGTTCGCCATCGCCAAAGCCATGCTCAAAACAGGCATCACACCTGACTTCATCGTCGTGGATGGCGCTGAAGGAGGCACCGGCGCGGCGCCCGTGGAATTCGTGGACCACGTCGGCACCCCGCTGCGCGAGGGACTACGGCTGGTGCATAACACGCTGGTGGGCATTGGGCTACGCGAACGCATCAAGCTGGGCGCGTCGGGCAAGATCATCAGTGCGTTCGACATGGCGCGCATCATGGCGCTGGGCGCCGATTGGTGCAACAGCGCGCGCGGCTTCATGTTTGCCGTGGGTTGCATACAGGCCCAAACCTGTCATACCGGCATGTGCCCCACCGGCGTCACCACTCAGGACCCGAAACGCCAGGCGGCACTGGTGGTCGGCGACAAATCGTTGCGGGTGGCCAATTACCATGGCAACACCCTCAAAGCACTTGCGGAACTGCTGGGCGCGGCCGGGCTGAATCATCCGGCCGAACTCAGGCCGCACCATATCGCCAAGCGCATTCCAAACGGAGAGGTCCGCGTGCTTTCAGCGCTTTTTCCCGATCTTGAAAAAGGCGAATTGCTGGAAGGCAAATTCCGCCAGACCATCTTCCGCACCGCCTGGCCCATGGCGCAGGCGGACTCTTTCTCGCCCTTGTACAGCCTTAGCGCCGCCCTCTCAGGCAACGCCAGCCTCATGCCCGAAAATGCCGGCACCAGTCCCGCAACCTCATAGGTATAAACCCTAGTTCTTTTTCAAAAGGAAGAGGACTATCGTTAAGTCACTGCCGCATGGCAGTGCGACTACCCCCAAGGTAGTCCAAGCCGCACTACCTTCGTGTAAGTGCCCACTGCCTAGAAGGCAGTAAGGCCCCGCCAAGAGGCGGGGCCTTCGCATTTCTGACATACGCCCTACCGCCTCGCTACACAGACGAAAAAAAATATGCTAAAGTTACGTTCTTTGGCGCATTAGCTCAGTCGGTTAGAGCGACGGAATCATAATCCGCAGGTCCCCTGTTCGAATCAGGGATGCGCCACCAGAACACCTAAGCCCTTGATTTCATTGACGAAATTGAGGGCTTTTCTCATTGGGGTGGGTCATTTGGTGAGTCACTTTCCAAATGAATGTTCTTCCACGGCTCTACAAGTCGCGCCACGGCGTCTACTACTTCAGGCTCACACAGCACAAAAAGAAGGTCCGTTGGTCGCTCAAGACAAAGGACTATTCAAGGGCTAAGATTGCTGCATTAGCCTTGAACCTGCAAATTGAGATGACCAGTAAGCCCTTTGATTTAGACCAGCTTCGCAAACTTGAAATGGAACTTTCGCCAACTGGTATCAAGTTCTCTGATATCAAAGCTGGTGATGAAGCATTGATAGACAGCCTGCTGTCCAAGTTGGGGGTTTCTGCTGAACAGCTTACTAATTTCAGTGGTAGCCAAGTCCAGAATCTTATTGCTACTGGCAATCCAAATGTTCCGGGTGTTCCTGCACCAAAACCCAAAGCAGTTGAACAGAAAAGTGAACTACTGTCCGAAGTTGCAAAACTCTATTTGAATGAAGCTCAATTAGAGAATGTGGCAAAAACCATTTATGACAAAAACAGGGTCTATGAAGAATTTACGCTGTTTTTTTCAGATAAGGACATTAACGAATATACAGCAAATGACGCTGTAGCCTATAAGAATAGGCTTCTGGCAAATGGAACAGGAGTTAGTGTAATTAACTCTAAAATGTCCTATTTGCGTATGCTCTTTCTGTATGCAATAAATAACAATCTTTATTTTGCTGAAAATCCGTTTGAGAAGGTGAAGGTTTCCACTAAATCAAAGATTAAACAAATGACACGTTCCTATAAGGAATTTAGCGACGACGATTTAAAATCAATCTTTGAGGAAGTGGGCTATAAAGATTTTATGACCAAGGCTGATTATTATTGGCTACCGATTATGGGTCTTTATACTGGTGCTCGACTAGAAGAGTTAGCCAGCCTTCGTTTAGAACAGGTTTATGAAGAGGATGGGATTTGGGTTTTTGACATCCAAAGGGCCAAGAACGCTAATTCAGTTAGAAAGGTTCCACTGCACAAAAATTTAGTTCAATCCAAATTCTTGAACTATGTGAGGAATTTAAAGGAAAAAAAGGAAACGATGCTTTTTCCTCATTTGGTAGAAACAAAAAATGGTTACTCTAAAAACACTTCCCGAAAATTTGGTCTGTGGTTAGATAAAATTGGGATCAAAGACGACAGGAAAGTTTTTCACTCATTCAGGCATACTTTTATTAATCGGCTTACAAATATGGGTGTTCATCCAGCATTGATAATGTCAATTGTGGGGCACTACGAACAATCCAAAGTTGATTTCTCATCTCCTCACTTCACAAATTACCAGCACCAGAAACCTATGAAGGTGCTGAAAGACGTCATTGATAAGCTTGAATTTCCAATTCAGCATTTCTACTAATCTACTTCTGTGCTATCGTTCTGCTGTCAATGTCCACCTCCATAGGAAATAGAATGGCAACTTATCTTGAATTGAAAGCTCAAGCCGAAAAACTGATGCAACAAGCTGAAGAGGCAAGGAAGAAAGAAATTGCTGAAGTTGTAGCAGACATAAAAACCAAGATGCAGGAGTATGGAATCACTGCTTCTGATTTGGGCTTTGCTGTTTCAGGTAAAAAGGCTTCCAAAAAAGTTGGACCTTCTACACCTGCTGTTGTTCGCTACAAAAATAACAATGGTGAAACGTGGTCTGGTATGGGACGTCAACCACAATGGATTAAAGACGCCATTGCAGAAGGAAAAAGCAAAGAAGATTTTGCTGTGTAAATAAATAGGCTCCATTTGGGGCCATTTTTATTTCTTATAACGTAACAATTTGTTGAGATTTTATGCGAAACGATTATATTAATTGGCTTACTGAACAAAAATATTCAGACGGCACGAGAACTGCACAATTATATCGGGTCCAAAAAGTGGAGGAGTGTTACGGGAATCTCGATGAACATTTCCAGAACGGAACTCTCCAAAGCATTATTGACGATTTGGAATACTCGACAAAAGACGAAAGACAAAATAAACCGAACCCCTCTAAAATTCAGTTTGAAGGTAATATTCGAAACAATCTTCAATCCTACAAAAATGCGGTAGTTCGATACAGGAAATTTTTGATGGATGACGGATTCAAAGCTGAATCAGTAAGATCGGAAGCTATCAATGACATTTCCGATACTCCACAAACATCTCAAGAATCCACACAACAAAGATTCACTTTAGAACGTGATATGCAAGTTGCTTTAAGGCAAAACATTGCCTTGCTTGATTCTGGTCTGAGAATTATTGATGATGGTGTCGAACGTGCTGTTGATTCTGGTCTAATTGATATAACTTGTGAAGATGATAACGGAATTGTTGTCATTGAGTTGAAAGCTGGAAAGGCTGACAGTCGCGCTATCGGTCAGATACTCGGCTATATGGGTGATTTACAAGAAGAAGAAAGCGCCAAACAAGTTAGAGGTATTCTCGTTGCCCATGATTTTGATCGTAGAGCTAAAGCCGCTGCAAGAGTTGTACCGACTCTGAAACTGATGAATTACAGCATTGAGTTCAAATTTACTGAAAATAGCTGAACAACACACCAAAATCTAATTTCGCCAATTTTATTCGCTATCGCTCATTCCTAACGGATCATCTATTTTTTGAATTTGGTTTTATCAATTTCTTTTGGATGATTCCCTTACGGGATTAGTTTTGCTCGCACCCTATAAGGGTAATTATCTGATATACCCCGTGAGCCACCAAAGTAGAAAATCACAACTAAGTAATTAAGCGTACAAGTTAAATTGTTTTCCCACTTCATTCCAACTTCTCTTTACACTGTCAATAGAGCATTCAGCACGAATAGAAACAGACTTTTGGGTGATTGGTGTTCCTTGCGCCTTTAACTCTGCTACAGCTTGAACAATCTTTTCTTTAACTGATTGGCTTCTTACTTTATTGGTGTAGCAAGCTCCCAAAGATTCCTTTTGTTTTTGTGGCATATCTTCAGGAAGTTGCATAATTCCTTTTCTTCTAAAATCACCATACCTGTTCCTCCAAGTGTAGCCACTTACAGAGGTTGCTGTTGAAAGCACTTCTTTATGAAGCAATGAGCCTTTATCAGATTGGGAAATAAATTGGCTGTTGATTTCAAATGCTTGTTCTTCAACTGCTGATATGAAGCCTGCGTGATTATTTAGGTAGTGTTTGACTGTGGGATAAGCCCAGAAACGAAGATTGTTAAACAGAGTGCTGTTCCTACCTAAAGCATCCCACACAAGGTTCTGACGCTTTCTGATGGGTGTGGTATCGATGTATTCTTTGAAGTCTTCAAGGTCATATTCAGCATTGTGGCGTATGGTCTTCCAGAAGCTCGACAACGGGTTCTTTATGAACTTGCCTACATAGTCGGCCTTGAATAATCCCCGCAACCCGCATAAACACTGATGATTGGGGCAATTTCCGATACCCGGAACTCCCGGCTTGTTGTCCAATAGAGGTTGTTTTCTGGGAGTTTGATTGCGATGTTTGCCTGCCCTGCCACCGATGACTTTTTCCGTGCCCGTATCGACCAAATGATCGACCTGCGCCATCCGCTGGCAGTGCTGGCCTCGCGCATGCCGTGGCAGGAGATTGAGGCGGCGGTGGCGCACCGGTTCTTGCGCAAGGCGCACGACGGCGTGGCCATGCCGGACCTGGATTTGTTTGGCGAGAAGGTGCAGCGCCAGGTGTCGCGCAGCCATGCCGGGCGCCCACGCGTGCCTCTGCGGATCATGATTTCGCTGCTGTATCTGAAGCATGCCTTCAACGAATCAGACGAAGGCGTGGTGGCCCGTTGGGCCGATACGCCGCGCTGGCAGTTCTTTTCGGGGCAGAGCTACTACGAGGATCGCCCGCCCTGTGACGCCACCACGCTGGTGAAGTTTCGCAAACTGCTGGGCGAGGACGGTGTAGAAGAGTTGCTGGCCCAGACCATCAATGTGGCCGTCGAGCTCAAGCTCATCAAGCCGCAGGAGCTCAGTCGAGTCATCGTGGACAGCACGGTGCAGGAGAAGGCCATCGCCCACCCGACGGACAGCCGGCTGCTGGAGATCGCACGGATCAAGCTGGTGGGAGCAGCCAAGGATGCCGGCATTGCGCTCAAGCAGACCTTTGCCAAGGAAGGCGAGCAACTGAGCCGCCAGGCCGGGCGCTTCGCTCATGCACGCCAGTTCAAGCGGATGCGCCGGGCGATCAAACGTCAGCGAACCATCGTCGGGCGGCTGGCCCGCGAGATCGACCGCAAAGCCAGTGCGATGGGGCAGGCCGTGCGCGAAGCACTGGACGAGGTGTTGGGCAAGGCCCAGCGTATTGGGGCTCAGAGTGCCCAGCGCACGACTGTCGACGGCCAGCCCAAGCTGTACGCCTGGCACGCCCCGGAGGTCAGCTGTATCAGCAAGGGCAAGGCGCGCCGGCCTTACGAGTTTGGCGTGAAGGTGGGCATTGCCAGCACCTTCAAAGGCAACCTGATTGTGGGGGCTCGGGCGTTTCATCGTAATCCGTATGATGGCCACACGCTGAGTTCCCAACTGGAGCAGGCCACCATTCTCATGCAGGACTGTGCCGCCGCGCCTGAAACGGTCTTTGTTGATCTGGGCTACCGGGGCGTCGATGCCGAGAATCCCGGCGTACGCGTGGTGCACCGGGGCAAGCCCAAGCGCTTGACGGCACAGGAAAGACGGCAGCTCAAGCGACGCCAGGCCATCGAGCCGATCATCGGACACCTGAAAGCGGATCACCGGATGGACCGCTGTCACTTGAAGGGCGAATACGGCGACCGGCTGCACGCGGTGCTGTGCGCGGCGGGCTACAACATCAAGTGGCTGCTGCGCATGATCGCCAAGAAGGGCGTGCCCTTCCTGAGGGCGCTTTTTTTGCGCCTCGTGAAAGGCACGATGCCACGCTGGTTCTGGCTGGCCTTGGCTGCGAGCCGGCCTGGTGACCGCTTGAATGACAGTCTCGGCGTTCGGAAGCTGTGGCTCTTGGCGGCATGAAACGCCCGAATGACCGTTGAAATGAATATTTCAGGACCGACTACATAGGCTGGATCTGCACCAGGTAGTGACCTGGTAAGGCTACAATCCACGTTCTCATAGAATTGTTGTGGTTTCCTTCTTCCACCTTCTGTGTAAATTACTGGTGCTCTCAATTGCCACAAATAATGGCAATGGCTGTTCTTTGGATTTACGACAATGAAGGTTGGTGGTGGTAGTCCGTGCTTTTCCCATAAAAAAGCACTCTCTGGCTTATCTACGTCAATGGCAATGTACTTCTTGTATAGCTGATTGTGTTCAATGTAGGGGAAAGATAAGGCTTTATCTTTCTTCCTGTGCTTTGTTCCATTTTCAAAGCTATCTGTGCATCTTACTTTTTCTGGTAGGCTTTCTATAAACTGCTCAATCATAAAATCTCCAATTTCTAATTATTTTTATTAGATTGAAGATTTTTGATTTACCAGACTATTGACATTTACATTAATTTCATTAATAATAGTATCACTTTCTGGTTAAAGGCTTGCCAATCTTCAACCGTTTTACTAAAAGACTCAATTTTGCGATTGGGTCTTTTTTCTTTTCTGTTTTATTTATAATTGATTTTCAGAAATTGTCAAACCTTATTGACAAGTGATTTATTTTCAATAAGATTTAATTGTTGTCCTTGTTATTGTTGCAGTAAAAAGAAACCCGATCTTGTATCGGGTTTTTTTGATAAACGGAAAGAATATTGACAATGGTAAATTTTCAAATATTCTATAAGTACAACAATAACAAAGGAAAACCAAAATGAAAATAAATAACAAAGGTTTCACACTCATAGAACTAATGGTGACAGTGGTTATTATTGGCATACTGGGCGCCGTTGCTGTTCCAGCATATCAAGATTACACCATTCGTTCACAGGTCACTGAAGGACTTTCATTAGCTTCTGGTGCTAAAGTTCAAGTCGCAGAATATTATTCTAATCACGGTGAATTTCCTGAAAGCAATGAGGATCTTGGATTTAATGGCGCTACAGGTAGCTTGATCAGCACAACAGAAATTCACGAGGAAGGTGAGATAAGAACAATTTTTGGGCCTAATGCTCACTCCGATGCACAAGGTAGGTTTTTATCTCTCTTTCCCTGGCCCACTGAAAGTGAGAACTTAAAATGGGATTGTGAAGGCACATTGGAAGAAAAATATATGCCTACAGGGTGCCAACAACAGCAACCACCAACATTAAGTAAAGAGACTCAAACTGTGAGTTGTGGTTCAACTCAAATGGGAGAAATTACACAAGAAAGAGATGTGATGACTCCCACGCGTGGAACTCCTTCTTATGGTGAATGGGCTAATACATCTAATACTTGTTATACACCACCTGCTGTTGTGACTTATGAAGAAAGAAATGTAGGATGTTCTTCTACACAAATGGGAACCAGAATACAACAAAGATCTATTACGACTTATTATGGAGTTGAAAACCCAACTATAGGAGGTTGGACTGATAAAACTAATACTTGTTATACACCAAGTCCTACGATAACAAAAGAAACGAGAATATTAAATTGCTCCTCAAATCAAATAGGCTCAATTACAGAAGAACGAACAGTTACAAAGTATTATGGTGTTACCAATCCTACTTATGGAACTTGGGCTGTCAAAACTAATACTTGCGTAGCAGAAGTAACATGGACTGCTTATAGAGAAATAACTGGGACAAAAGCTGGATTTTGGTGCAACCCTAATAATGGAGAGCCTTATGCACAGAAAACCTATAAATTCAGATATGTTTGGTCTGATGGCAAAGTTACTTATAGTTCAGAGCTATCAGGTTGTGATTTTTCCTCAAAATTTAGCATTCCAATTTATCCCAATTACGTGAATTAATATACACAAGTTTAATTTTAAACAAAAAATAATGGATCTTAATAAACAATTTAATTAGATTCAAACTGACATATATTTTCAACAAACCGAATCAAATAAGGAAGCCAGCGATAAGCTGGTTTTCTTATTTGGTTTGGAATGGGATTATTAAGGGTTCGGCCCTTAATGTAGTTTGGGTGTTGTTGCTTGATAGCTTCTGTCTAACCTTAATTTATTCTCTGCATTTTCTCTTTCTAATAATGCTTTAGCAATGGCAACAGCTTTTTGTGCTTTTGCTGTTTCTGTTGGTGTTCTGGCATTAGCTAAATCTGATAAAGCATCACTCAATCTTTCTTGTGCTGAACTTCTCATTACAGGGTAATTCCTACCTTTGCTTGGTATTCTGGCATTTTCTTTTATTTCAGCCCACTTCTTGGGATCAACGGCGGGTATGTTATTGAACGAAAACTTGAGAACACTAGATGCAGGGCTGTTATCTACCTTCACTGTGGGGGCTGGACGGTAACCAAATGAATCATCATTGACCTGATAGCGTTTTGAATTAAAAGAAACACGCTTTGATAGTTCCTCGTTATATGTTTTCAGAGTTGATTCTCTACAATACGTTTTACTTTTGTTTTTTTCTTTGAATAGATCGATGATGTTTTGATAGTCTTTCCCATTGTTATGAGCATAGATCCCACCTCGGAACCTCATATTTCTACCATTGTCATTCTTAATGCTTATATAGTCATCACCAATTCTGGAAAGAGTGTGCCCACTACTTTTTAGAATGTCTATTAGTTCCTCTCTGTTTTTTACTTCACCACTTTTAACCATCTCTCTCATCGCTTTATCAAGCTCGAATTTTGTTTTTAGGTTTTCAAAGCCGTGCTTACCTGCTCTGATTGCTTTTCTTTCTGCTCCTGTGTATTTGGTTTTTAGAATGGTTTTTTCTTCTACTTGTTCAAATCCATATTCTTCATTTTTCAGCGCAACAAAACTATTAGCCAATTTTTCGTGACCAGGTGGAAATGGGTTGAAGTGCTTGTGCTTACCATTTTCCATTATGGCAACACGGTTGATCACAAAGTGAATTTCTAAATTACCTTTATCGTAATGCTCTACAAAAAAGGAGTTCACTTTTTCTTTCATTTCTGAACCGATGAAAGTATCCTCAAAATCGTCTAATAATTTTTCTTTTTGTTCTGGGGTTAATGTTTCATTGTCCCTAAAAGCAATGACACCAGACACGATTTGATGAGCATACTTTTTCGTTAAACCATCGAGGTCTTTTGTGTATTGGGCATCACCTCTTAAAATCTCCGGTTTAACTTCACGCAAATTACCTTTGTGATCTTTCTTTGAAAGAAAATAATTTACTGCTGATGTTGCACCTCCCTTGGTAGAAAAGATTCTAATTATCATAGCTATTCCTCAATGTTTTTAGAATGGCTTGCTGATTGGTTTTTATCTCTTGAATTTCTTTCAGGATTTGCTCATCGACTTTCCTGTTTGTGTTAGATCGCTTTGCTATTTGATTAATATTCGTTCCCTGCTTTTTTAGTTCTGCTGAAATTGCATAGTAGAGATTTATATAGGGGTAGTCTTTATCAATTGCCATTCTAAAAACATCACTGGCATTTAAGCCAAGTTCATTTTTTAGTTTGGTTAATTTATTGTCTTGTTCCTCTGAAACCCAGAGATGTTTTTTCTTATTATGATTTCTCATTTCTTCCTCTCTAATTATTATTTTTTAGAAGAAAGTAAGCGAGGTTTTCAGGGGGGTTGGGGCTCGCCCCATATGGGTTAAGGGCTTAGCCCTTACAAGGCTCCGTTATACCCCGAAGTGGGTATATAAGGAGTGACCTTGCTTAGATTCTTATTTTAATCATAATTGATAGATTTTGAATGTCAACAAACCTATAAGAGTAACGGGGTCTTCAATAATTAAAATCTGGCAAAAGTTGACATTGTTTTTCCATGCGTTATGTTTATTGTATGAACTACAAAGGGGTGATTTATGAACAATAAAACAATAAACAAAAGCACTGCACAAAGCACTACACAATCTACTACAAAAGGAACTACACATGCCCAATGGATGATCGAATTAAAAGCATCATTAGACAATCAAAGGAACAGTAAAAAAAGTGTGCTTGACATAAACTGCGTTTATATTCTTGCACTGAAAAAATTAGGTTTTACTTGGGACGGTGTTGCTAACGAGGTTAATAGAATATTGGATCTAAAAGGAGATCAAATTACTAATGGGCGTATGCTTAGTTTAGCGTCAAAGAAATGGCGTGAAGATGGTGAGATAGAGCAGAGGATTGATAAAATTGTACAAGAACTATTGAACACTGAACAAAAAAATGTAGATCCTAATGTGGTTAATAGCATTTCTCAAAGCGCAAACAATTTAGATCCTAATGTATCTAATGATAAAGAATATAAACCAATACAAGAACAAAAAAATGTTGTTCCTGACACATACAACAGCATAGAGGAATTTACTGCTGATGTTATGAAGTCACCTGATCAAAGATTTCACAATAAAGATAGAATTGCACAAGCGTTTAATTCTTCAAAAGGCAAACCAAAGAAAGAAATGCTTAACGCATTACGTGACATTGTTTTGAAGTCAATGGGAAATGTTTAATCTCGTCGTTGGTTATCCTTCGGGAGAGTAAAGGGGACGGTGCCCCTTACCCTAACGGGTTGGCGTTGCTGTGGTAGGATTTTTGGTTTTCCTGCGAGGCACTATGACACTCAACGAATTTCTTGAACACGGAACACACTTCATCAACTTTCCTGCTGAACAGCTTGAAGGGATGTTCAACCGTGAGGCCATTGAAGAACTACCAAACATTGAGCTTTACCAGAATGCAGCTTTTATGCTCTCACAACTGCTTGTAGGAAACGTTGGTGAGCCGTTGGAAGAGTTGCAGGGTATGGATCGTGCTGATCGTGTGCGTGTGCTCACAACCTGGCTGGATGTTCTTGATGAACCTTCCCATACTGAACACGTAGCACGGTTTATGCTGAACCTTGTTTGAAGATGCTTTTTGGTGGTGAACGTGGTACCTTGGTGTGTCAGTATTTTTTATCAATCCGACTCGCACCGAGGCTAAGGTGTTGATGGCAAAGAGATTTTATTTTTTTGGTGAAATCTCAGGGATGCGCCACCAAGGAATACAAGCTGCCCCGACACCGCAAGGTTCGGGGCAGTTTTTTTGCGATATCGAAACACACATGGCCTCCCGGTTTGACGAGTTAGAATCCATGAAACAAAAAGTCAATGGCACCCACAATATCGTCGTGCAACTGTCGGAGACTGCATACGGGGTTCTGTAGTTCGCTGACCGGAACTGCTGCGATGTATTGCGTAATCATCGCATGTAGCTCACCATCTATGTCGAAAACAGGATTAAGTGTCTTCGCCGGCTTGGGCCCTTCACTCAGGGGCACCAGGGGCACAACAGCCCTAGTATTTAGCGGCTGCAGAATGTCCGCCTGGACATCAAGAAGATACCCATGGCCTGACGGGTTCGCGTAAACGTCGTAGCGGCTCATCAGAACATCCGGTACTTTGCCAGTGGAAGGCCGTGTTTTTCGACAAAAGCGTTGGAGCTCTCAATGGCTTCCTTGTTCTCAGCAAGCCAGCGCTCGCTACGCGTGCGTGCGATGGCCTGGGCAACACCTGCTTCAGCGGCCTGCGAGATATTAATTTGCAAGGCCTTTGCCTCGGAGAGGAGGTCCTCGGGCAGTGACACATTCGTAGCACGCCTGGGCGCACTGCGGGGACGGTTGACGGTCAACATGACACTCTCACTGTTCAATAGCGCTGACATGCGCACCTTTCACAACACATTATATGTGCATACCAACCAAGCAAGGAGGGTATTTCTATCTAACGATTTCGTACTCCTCGTTCCTGTACCTCCTGAGGATTCCCTATCCGCTCGTTTAAGGCCGTCGGCGTCCAACCGCATGCGTGACCGCCCAAGTTGACTGGACGCGGAAAGCGCCCCTCTGCTATTCGCCGATAAATCGTCGCGCGACTGAGCGCCGTGATGCGGATCACGTCGACGATGCGATAGAACGCATGCGCTACAGGGAAAGCAGTGTGTGCCGCTCGCTTGGTGATTCCTTGCTCGTCGGTTCATGAAATTCACGATTGTTCCACGGCATGTCAGCCTCCCCCCAGGGCGCGGTACAAACCCACCGCCGCCAATAACCGCTCGGCCTGGCGCCGCACGGCGGCGTCCTGCGCGGCATAAAGGCTGTGCTGGGCATCGAGCAAAGTCAGCACGGTCTCGGCAGCTTCGCTATAACGGGCTTCAGCGAGCGCAAAAGCCCGATTCGCCTGCGCCAGCGCTTCTGCTTGCGCTTCCCATTGCGCCTGAGTACCGTTCACGGCGTCCAGCGACATCTGCACATTTGCAAACCTACTCAGGATGGATTGCCGGTAATGGGCGAGCAGTTCCCGGCGCTGTGCGAGTGCGAAGTCATGCCCCGCCGCCAGGCGTCCGGCGTTGAAGATGGGTGCCAGCAACCCGCCCGCCACGGAATAGACGGGATTGGCAAGCATGTGAGCAAATCGCCCATCCGCGCCACCCGCTGTGGCCATGAACATCAGGTTGGGAAACATGGCTGCGCGGGCCGCCGCCACATTTCCGTCAGCCGCTTGCAGCCGTGCTTCGGCGGATCGAATGTCGGGGCGCCGTGTAAGCAGATCGGAAGGCAGGCCCGGCGCCAAGTCGGGAATGCTCAATTGGGCCAGACTCACCGGCCCAGAGTCCGGGCCGCTTGCCTGCACATCCGCCTGCCCCATCCACAACGCGAGCAGCATTTCGGCTTGCGCCGCCTGCTGGCGCAAGGCGGCCAGATGCCCGCGCTGATTGGCCACCAGGGTTTCCTGCTGGGCCAGGACCAGTTGCGATTCCGAACCCGCCTCTACACGGGTACACACCCAGGCCGACAAGCGCTGGGCGCTGTCCAGATCAGACTGGGCGATGGCCGACCGCTGACGCAGGCTCTGCAAGGAGACCCATGCCGCCGCCGTCTCGGCGCTGACTGTCAGTGCGACGGTGCGGGCATCCAGTTCGCTGGCCAAGGCGGTGAACGTGGCCGATTCGCGCTCGGCCCGCAAGCGGTCCCAAAGATCGGCTTCGTAACTGGCGGTCAGTCCCAGTGCGAAGCGCGAACCGCTGGTTGGCGTCTGCCCACCCATACGCCCTTCGCGCGAGACGTCCAGCCCGGCGGTGACCTCGGGTCAGCGCGACGCCCTAACCATGCGCGCCAATGCCCAGGCTTGCTCCAGCCGCGCGGCGGAGGCGGCGATGTCCTAATTACCCGTCAATACCTGCTCGATTGCCGCCGTCAGCGCCTGGCTGCCGAATCGCGTCCACCAGTGCGTGCCGCCGTCCTCATTCAGTACAGCGGCGGTGCTATTGGCTGTGTCGTGTGGCATCTGATGCCATTGCGCAGGCGAAACAGGTAGCGCTCCCGTGTGGCGCCATCTTTCGCCAAGCGTTGTTGTCGGGCATGCTTGAGCTGCGCCAGCTTGTGCTACCGTCAATCCACTCTCGAGCCAGGTGCGCGCGGGCAACCTCGCCATGGGCAGGCCATCAATCATGAGCACAACTAATCGTTCAATGAAATCAAATCATTTTTAATCAATCATCGACGCGGTATAAAATTTTTGATTAACTCTGAAAATATGAATATTGCTGACCAAGACAGCCAGAAAAACAGGGAAACCTAAAGAAGTTTCGGCTTTATCGTAGAAGGCAGGGCAACAGATCACCATGAATAAAGATTTCACATTTGCCGTCAAGAGCATCTGTTTTGATGAGAATTATCAGCCTTCTGAAAATACGCGCGTCACTACCAACTTTGCCAATTTGGCCAGAGGAAAGAATCGCCAAGAGAACTTGCGTGCAGCCCTAACCATGATCGACAACCGTTTTAATGCCCTGGCACATTGGGACAACCCTAAAGGCGATCGTTATGCTATAGAACTTAAAATCATCTCCGTTGAGATGAATATTGATGTTGAAAGCGGCGGTAATGCCCTGCCCTTGATTGAAATATTGAAAACCAGCATTATTGATCGAAAAACGAATGAACGCATCGAGGGCATTGTAGGAAATAACTTTTCGTCTTATTTGCGAGATTATGATTTCAGCGTGCTGCTGCTGAACCATAATAAGGATCAAGCCGAATTTAGCATTCCGGAAAATTTCGGTGATTTGCATGGAAAGCTGTTTAATTGCTTCGTTAATTCAAACGCTTACAGAGACAACTTTAGTAAGCCGCCTGTCATATGCCTAAGTGTCTCGAGCAGCAAGACCTATCACCGGACTGAAAATCGGCACCCTATACTGGGTGTTGAATACCAGCAGGATGAATATTCTTTAACTGATGAATATTTCAAAAAAATGGGATTGCGGGCTCGCTATTTCATGCCTCCAAATAGTGTTGCGCCTTTGGCTTTTTATTTTTCCGGCGACTTGCTTAGTGATTACACTAATCTCGAGCTTATCAGTACCATCAGCACAATGGATACCTTTCAAAAAATTTACCGGCCTGAGATTTACAATGCGAATTCTGCGGCAGGCAAATCCTATCAGCCGAGCTTGAAGCACCAGGATTATTCATTAACTCGAATCGTATATGATCGAGAAGAGCGTAGCCAATTAGCCATCGAGCAGGGGAAATTTGCCGAGGAACACTTCATCAAACCATACCAGGCCATTCTTGAGCAGTGGTCTGCAAGCTACGCTGTTTGATTAACTCAAAACACAAGATCATCCATTATGAAAAAACTGTTACCTACTTCAACTGCCGGCAGCCTGCCTAAACCCTCTTGGCTTGCACAACCCGAGACGCTTTGGTCACCTTGGAAATTGCAAGATGAAGGGTTGGTTGAAGGAAAACAAGATGCTTTACGTTTGTCACTGCAAGAACAACAACAAGCAGGCATTGATATCGTCAGTGATGGTGAACAAACGCGTCAGCATTTTGTCACCACATTTATTGAACACCTCGACGGAGTAGATTTTGAGAAACGTGAGACCGTCAGGATTCGTGATCGCTATGATGCAAGCGTGCCGACGGTCGTTGGTTCCGTCACTCGCCAAAAGCCTGTTTTTGTCGAAGATGCCAAGTTTTTACGCCAGCAAACCAAACAACCCATAAAATGGGCTCTTCCTGGTCCTATGACCATGATCGATACGCTTTACGATGCCCATTATAAAAGCCGTGAAAAGCTAGCTTGGGAATTCGCAAAAATTCTCAATCAGGAAGCCAAAGAATTGGAGGCTGCCGGTGTTGACATCATCCAGTTTGATGAGCCCGCATTCAATGTTTTCTTTGATGAAGTGAACGACTGGGGAATTGCCACTTTAGAAAAGGCAATTGAAGGCCTTAAGTGTGAAACTGCCGTGCATATTTGCTATGGCTATGGCATTAAAGCCAACATAGATTGGAAAAACACTCTTGGGTCGGAATGGCGACAATATGAAGAAGCATTTCCCAAGCTGCAAAAATCAAATATCGACATAATCTCCCTGGAATGCCACAACTCTCGTGTTCCAATGGATCTCATCGAGCTCATTCGAGGTAAGAAAGTGATGGTAGGAGCCATTGATGTGGCAAACAATACCATCGAGACACCAGAAGAAGTAGCCAATACTTTACGAAAAGCACTCCAGTTTGTAGATGCCGACAAGCTCTATCCTTGCACCAACTGCGGCATGGCTCCTTTATCCCGCGCGGTAGCAAGAGGCAAGCTGACCGCTTTAAGTGCAGGTGCGGAAATCGTCCGAAAAGAACTCTCCATCTAGTCCTGAACTGGAAGTCGGAAGTGGCGAGCGGAGGATCGCCGAACGGCTTTCTGCGGACGGATATCCAGCACTAGGTCAACTTTTCGGAATTGGCCTAGTGCTTTTGGCGGCTCTTTCCCGTTAACGGGGCGGAGCCTCTGCCATGGATGGTGAAGAATCAGAATGGTGTTTGACCTTGCGCATCGCAGGTTCTGATCTTGTACATGTAACCAATAGCTGCTAATCTTGGCAAATCATCCCGAAAAGCAACATGAAATGGATCGAACATGAGACGGACCCTGGCAATACTGCTGTTTGGCTCGGCTTTAACCTTGCCGGCAGCGTCCCATGCGCACGATGGGGTCGAATGGCGGCCCTGGAAAGGCCGGTTGCCCGCAAACGCCGTTAGAGGCGGCGTAGATCAAAACGGCAGGGTTCCGTTGTACATAGTCGGCCTTGAATAATCCCCGCAACCCGCATAAACACTGATGATTGGGGCAATTTCCGATACCCGGAACTCCCGGCTTGTTGTCCAATAGAGGTTGTTTTCTGGGAGTTTGATTGCGATGTTTGCCTGCCCTGCCACCGATGACTTTTTCCGTGCCCGTATCGACCAAATGATCGACCTGCGCCATCCGCTGGCAGTGCTGGCCTCGCGCATGCCGTGGCAGGAGATTGAGGCGGCGGTGGCGCACCGGTTCTTGCGCAAGGCGCACGACGGCGTGGCCATGCCGGACCTGGATTTGTTTGGCGAGAAGGTGCAGCGCCAGGTGTCGCGCAGCCATGCCGGGCGCCCACGCGTGCCTCTGCGGATCATGATTTCGCTGCTGTATCTGAAGCATGCCTTCAACGAATCAGACGAAGGCGTGGTGGCCCGTTGGGCCGATACGCCGCGCTGGCAGTTCTTTTCGGGGCAGAGCTACTACGAGGATCGCCCGCCCTGTGACGCCACCACGCTGGTGAAGTTTCGCAAACTGCTGGGCGAGGACGGTGTAGAAGAGTTGCTGGCCCAGACCATCAATGTGGCCGTCGAGCTCAAGCTCATCAAGCCGCAGGAGCTCAGTCGAGTCATCGTGGACAGCACGGTGCAGGAGAAGGCCATCGCCCACCCGACGGACAGCCGGCTGCTGGAGATCGCACGGATCAAGCTGGTGGGAGCAGCCAAGGATGCCGGCATTGCGCTCAAGCAGACCTTTGCCAAGGAAGGCGAGCAACTGAGCCGCCAGGCCGGGCGCTTCGCTCATGCACGCCAGTTCAAGCGGATGCGCCGGGCGATCAAACGTCAGCGAACCATCGTCGGGCGGCTGGCCCGCGAGATCGACCGCAAAGCCAGTGCGATGGGGCAGGCCGTGCGCGAAGCACTGGACGAGGTGTTGGGCAAGGCCCAGCGTATTGGGGCTCAGAGTGCCCAGCGCACGACTGTCGACGGCCAGCCCAAGCTGTACGCCTGGCACGCCCCGGAGGTCAGCTGTATCAGCAAGGGCAAGGCGCGCCGGCCTTACGAGTTTGGCGTGAAGGTGGGCATTGCCAGCACCTTCAAAGGCAACCTGATTGTGGGGGCTCGGGCGTTTCATCGTAATCCGTATGATGGCCACACGCTGAGTTCCCAACTGGAGCAGGCCACCATTCTCATGCAGGACTGTGCCGCCGCGCCTGAAACGGTCTTTGTTGATCTGGGCTACCGGGGCGTCGATGCCGAGAATCCCGGCGTACGCGTGGTGCACCGGGGCAAGCCCAAGCGCTTGACGGCACAGGAAAGACGGCAGCTCAAGCGACGCCAGGCCATCGAGCCGATCATCGGACACCTGAAAGCGGATCACCGGATGGACCGCTGTCACTTGAAGGGCGAATACGGCGACCGGCTGCACGCGGTGCTGTGCGCGGCGGGCTACAACATCAAGTGGCTGCTGCGCATGATCGCCAAGAAGGGCGTGCCCTTCCTGAGGGCGCTTTTTTTGCGCCTCGTGAAAGGCACGATGCCACGCTGGTTCTGGCTGGCCTTGGCTGCGAGCCGGCCTGGTGACCGCTTGAATGACAGTCTCGGCGTTCGGAAGCTGTGGCTCTTGGCGGCATGAAACGCCCGAATGACCGTTGAAATGAATATTTCAGGACCGACTACATATGCCGAGCCCACTACATCAATGGGATTCATCCGGGCAAGCTTCTAAGCGGAAAATGCAACATCGGATGGGGCGGCCAGGAAGTCGTGCTTCACCACTTCGAGATCCTGGTCTCGACCGGCCGCTACTACCGCGAACGGGATCGCGAACGCTATCGATGACATCCGCCATCTAAGCCTATACAATTTATTGGCGCACGCTTTCACGGCGCAAGGTCTTGGCATAAGCAGTCTTGAGACCCTCTAATTTGAAAGGCGATATGGCAGACATCGACGCAGCCAACCCACCGTCCAACTTACGCCGCTCGGTTTCCAACACCATCAAAGGCTCTGCCGGAAATCTCGTCGAGTGGTACGACGTCTATGTCTACTCGGTTTTTGCCGCGTCGTTCGAGCACCATTTCTTCAGTCCGGACAACAAGAACGCCGACGTCTATATCTGGGCCATTTTTGCCCTTACCTTCCTGATGCGACCCGTTGGTTCCTGGTATTTTGGCCGTTATGCCGACCGCAAGGGACGCCGCGCAGCGCTGGCGCTATCGGTGACCATCATGTCGCTGTGTTCGTTCGTGATTGCCTTCACGCCCTCGCGCCTTTCCATTGGCGAGTGGGCAGCTGTAATCCTGATCCTGTGCCGACTGCTTCAAGGCTTTGCCACCGGCGGCGAGTACGGCACGTCGGCCACCTATTTAAGCGAAGCCGCCGTTCCCAAGCATCGCGGCTTTCTCGCATCGTTTCATTACGTCACGCTGGTGGGCGGACACGTGCTGGCGCAGGCTCTGTTTCTGGCCCTCATGCTGTCCACTTCGAAAGACGCTATTGGCGATTGGGGCTGGCGCCTTGCATTCGCCATCGGCGGCGTCGGCGCCCTCGTCGTCTTATGGATGCGCCGCACCATGGACGAATCCATGAGCCAGGACGCCATCGAGTCAGCCAAGAAAACCAAAGACTCGGGATCCATGGTTGAACTGCTGCGCCATTACTGGAAAGAGCTTGCTGCCTGCTTTCTCGTGACCATGGGCGGAACGGTTGCCTTCTACGCCTATTCCATCAATGGCCCCAACATCATCAAAGCAACCTTCGCGCAAAGCGATCCGGTCACTGGATCCGTCATTTCACTTGTCGCACTGACCATCCTGATGGTGCTGCAGCCCATCGGGGGCTTTATTTCAGACCGCATCGGACGACGCACGCTTCTGGTGTTCTTTGGGGTGGGCGGCACGCTGTTCACCTGGGTGATCTTCACGGTCCTTCCGCATACCACCAACGCGATGCTCTCGTTTGGCATCCTCACCCTCGGCTTCATAATCCTGACGGGTTATACGTCAATCAATGCCGTGGTCAAGGCGGAACTCTTCCCGACTCACGTACGTGCGCTGGGCGTAGGGTTCGGCTACGCAATAGCCAACTCGGCCTTTGGCGGCACCGCGCCGGTGTTTTATTCGGCAGCACTGCATAGCGGTCAGGTGCCATTGTTCATCACCTACGTCACCGTTCTGATCTTCGGCTCCCTGCTGGTCTATTTGTTCCTGCTGAGCAACCGCGGGGTCAACTGGCTGGACCATCCGGAAGAAATGCGCCGCCGCAAGGACAGCCCGAGTCATCGCGTATTTCCGATGGGCGTGTGATTTGTAATGTAGGCTATCCTGCCCGCATATCGGGCGGCGCCGGCGCCGCGGCGCCCGTCGGAACGGACGCCGCAGGCTCCGCCGGCGGCAATGAATGCAGTTTGATGTCGCGCTTACGTAAAGCGCCCAGTATCTCGAACATCAGCTCGCTGCGCACCTTGCCGGCATGGCGGGGCGAGATCACATAACAAGTGGCTGAAAACGTCAGCGCCGCTTCGCTGAAGGCCTCCAGCGTGACGGACGGCGCCGGGTCGCCCAGCACGGCCGGCTGCCCGCGTATGGCGTCCATCATGATCTCGCGCACCGCCTGGGCATTGACATCCAGCGGCATGTTGAACTTGAGCGTGACCACGCCCAAGGGATTGGCCATCGTCACGTTGCGAACTTTCTTGGTGATGAACTCCGAGTTGGGAACAATCATCGTCGAACGGTCGAACATTTCGATTTCCGTGGCGCGGGCGCTGATTTTCCGCACGTTGCCCTCTACCCCATCAAGGCTTACCCAATCGCCCACCTTGATGGGCCGCTCCGCCACCAGTATCACGCCGGATACGAAGTTCTGCACCACCGCCTGCAGGCCGAAACCGATACCCACGGACAAGGCGCTGACGATCCAGGCCATGCGTTCCAGGCCTATGCCTAGCGACGAGACGGCTATCATGATGACGGCGAAGTAGCCCAGGTAGCCCAGCAGATTCGCCGCGGAAGTGCGCATGCTTTCGTCCAGCCGCGTAACGGGCAGGAACTGATCCGATATCCAGGACCTCATCACTCTTACCGAATAGGCACCGACCAGCAGAACGACGAGGGTCACCGCGATCGAAGCGGGTCTTATCTGCGCTTCGCCGATCTGAAAGCCCACCAGAAGGAAGCCCAGGCGGCGTCGCAGCCAATCTCCCGGATCCTCTCCAAAGGGCAAAAGTACGAGCGCGATGGCGAACAGAATCAGCATCAACCGCAGCGCGCCGGACACCAGCACCAGCACCTGGCAACGGGTGCGCGCTTGTTGCGCCGCCAGTAAATCAGCAGCCTGCTCCTGCTCGACCCTGGCGACGAGGCTGTCGAACACATCGGTCACCAGCACCACCAACAGGTAAGCGGTGCTGACGACCAAAGTCAGCCAGATGATTTCCTGGGCGACCAGACTGCTCAGTGCAATGAAGCCCAGCAGGAAAGCGGCCAGGCTCGCAGAGACGACGACAACCAGCACGGATGGTATCGCCCTCGCCCATGCGGCCATGGAAGATCCCATCGACGGTTCATCCACCTGCGCCGATTGCCCTTGCTTGTGCTGACTGCTGGAGCGCAGGCTCAGTGCCGTAAAGCCGATCAGGATATTGAGCACCACCGTCATGATGCCGTTGACAAGCAGCGTTGTGCTCAGCGTGGCGTTGATCAGGTCCAGCGCGCGCTGGGCCGACCACGCCAGCACGATCGTGACGGCAAACACCAGGGGCACCCATGCGAGTCTCCTGGCCAGTCCATCGGATAGCGCAGGCAGACGCCAGCTGGGGCGGGCGGGTGAAAGAAGCACCATACCCAGTCCGGCTACGAATCCCGCAACGTAAACCAGGGCGGCGCTCTGTTCCAGGAAACTGTTCAGGGCCTGATCCAGTCCCCCGTTCCATCGCATGACAAACAGCATGATGGTGGCGAGCAAGCCCGGCACGACGGTGTAGAGCACAACCGTCAAGAAGGCGAAGATGGAGCGGCGCAGGCGCGCCGGCTTCGTATGCCTGACAGTGAAGGCGCCCAGGCCTCGCCTTCCCGTTTCACCAACGATCAGCAGCAGCAATGCCATGCCCAAAGCAAGGGACCAGACATGGGTCGGCACGGCTTTAAGGTTGGCGCCCAACTGTTTCAGCAAGCCATTCAGGCGGCGCATGTCGCGCGGCGCATCACGCGCGACATCACGCCAGAAGCTCGGCACCAACAGCGATTGCGATCGCGTGCCCAACTCGGCCTGGAAGCGGGCACGTCGCAATAGGGAAATCTGGTCCTGGCCTTGCCTGGCATCCACTCCCATGAGCTTGGCGAGCTTGATCTGGGAGTCAAGCAAAGCCTGCCGCTTCTTCAATTGGGCGCGCTGCTGCGCAATGTCGGCCGGCTCCTCAGCTTCGCCGGTGGGCACCCCGAGCTCTTTCAATCGCGCCTCGACACTGGCCAACTCGGGCTCGAGCTTGACCACGATGTCGTCGGCCACGGATTGCGCTTCCTGCAAGGTGTCGCGAATTGCAACCAGGCCCGTGTCATCGATGTCTTGCGGCTTCTGCTTCAGCCTTTCCTGGATGTTGGTGACCGAGGACTGCGTCTTGTCCAGTATTGCGCCGACGTCCTGTGCCGGAGCGGACTGCGCATAGGCTTGCGATGCCGTACCGCCCGAACCGAGCAATAACGCCAGGTATAAAAGAACCATGGCAAAGATAGGAAGACGAGACAGACGCGCCATGCAGGTTCGACTCGTGGAAGTGACGAAGCCGTTACGACAGCAAGTAGCTTGCCAGGCTAAAGACCAAGGCATCCCCCCGCATTTCACCCAGCCGTTTCGTACTTGACGGGCGCAAGGCATGGCTGTACGTTTCCTTCATGGCCCGTATCCGCATCGGTATATCAGGTTGGCGTTACGCTGGATGGCGTGGCGTGTTCTATCCTGCCAAGCTCAAGCAGGCGCAGGAACTTGAGTTCGCGTCGCGCGAGGTACAGACCATAGAAATCAATGGGTCGCACTACTCTCTTCAGTCGCCGCAAAGCTATACGCGCTGGTATGAGGCAACGCCCAAAGGTTTCGTCTTCAGCGTAAAAGGCCCACGCTACCTGACTCACATGCTGCGCTTTCGCGGCGAACGCGCCAGCGTTGCCTTGGCCAATTTCCTTGCCTCGGGCATCTTCAATTTGCATGAGAAGCTCGGTCCCATCCTCTGGCAGTTTCCGCCCAGCTTCAAGTTCGACCGCGTGGCCTTCGAAGCCATCCTTCAATCTCTGCCCGCGCATACCGACGAAGCGGCCAGTCTCGCGGCGAAGCATGACAAACAGGTCAAAGAAGTCTGTCTCTCGCCCGGACGCAAACGACGGCTGCGATACGCCATAGAGATACGCCATCCCAGCTTTTGCGACGAAGCGTTCATAAAGCTGTTGCGCAAGTATCGCGCAGCGCTGGTGATATCGGATTCGGTGGCCGACTGGCCTTATGCCGAGGACATGACCTCGGATTTCACCTATCTGCGCCTGCACGGGACGCAAACGCTGTACGGTGGCGAATACAGCGATGCCGCTCTGGAACATTGGTCGATTCGCATCAGAAAATGGGCGAGCGGTCTCGAGCCCAAGGATGTGCAGCGAATATCATCGAAGCCGGCCCGGCGGCGAGCCGGAAGGGACGTCTACTGCTATTTTGATAATGACAAGAAAGTACAGGCGCCATTCGACGCGCGCAGATTGATGCAGCGCCTTTCGGACAATTAGGGGCGCCTTCGTACGCTTGCCCGGCCTTGGGCACGCCGCTTGCTGAGGAGTTCATCCCCAATACGTGGAGCACATCATGAATCGCAAGACAGAGAATCCGCAGAACGACGATCCGCCTCGTGAAAACCAGCGCAGCCATGGAGATCAGCAGCAACGCAGCAAAAAGGACGGCCATACCAGCCAGATAGGCAGCAGTCAGGACCAGGTCAGCCAGCGCCAGCGCGGGCCCGGGCAAAATCGCCAGCCGCCCAACTAGGCCTGCCGAAGGCCCCAGCCTGGTTACACAGAGGGCGAGCGCCGCCTTGGAGGCCATGAGCGCCGTTCGACCCAGATTCCATTTGTCACACGCCCGTCAACTTTCGCCGCCATACTGTCCAGCATGAATACCGACACGCATACCGACTTCAATGCCCAAGCAGGGCCGAGTGACGAAGTTCTCGCAACGTCCATACAGCGCGTGCTTTCCCTGACGAAAGACTCCTGGCAAGTCAGCGAAGACGCGCCGGCCCCGAAACGCAAGCGCAAAATGCGCAAAACCACTGTCCCGGGCCACGGGTCGTTGCTCTGGATGCCTGCCGGCATTCGCCGCTACGCATAAATGCCGGCAGGCATGCGGCAATAACAAAAAAGCACAGCCGTAACCAAAAAATAAAACTCGTGACTACGTAATAACCCTGCCAGCGTCGAGGGGCAGTGTTCAGCTGCGGACGCTGCGCAATTCTTACCATGCGCTGAAAACCCGCATGGATATTGCGCCTTGGTTTTTTTTCATTTAGTTTAAACCTAAACTAAATATGGCTCTTAGGGGTTTCCACATTATTGACGATAGCGCTCGCTATCGCCTATAAATGCCTCGGCAGTTAATTTGCATGTAACGCGTTGCATGCAACCACGTAGCACAAAAAGCCAGGAGACAAACCAATGAACAGCAGCAAGAAAGTGGACAGCAAAACCGTCCTATCCAAACCCACGCGCCGCCAGTTTCTGGGGGGCGCAGCAGCTGGTACCGCCGCTGCGGTCACCATGGGCTTCCCCGCTATCGTCAGTGCGCAGAGTCCGACCAACTTCCGCTTCCAAAGCACATGGCCGACTGTAGACATCTTTCATGAGTTCGCGCTCGATTTCGCCAAGAAAATCAATGACATGACGGGTGGCGAACTGAAGATCGAAGTCCTGCCCGCAGGCGCGGTGGTTCCGGCTTTCGCACTGCTCGACGCCGTATCCAAGGGCACGCTCGACGGCGGCCACGGGGTGCTCGGCTACAACTACGGAAAACAGAATGCCTTGGCGCTGTTCTCGTCCGGTCCCGCTTTTGGCATGGACGCCAACATGGTGCTGGCATGGCACAAATACGGCGGCGGCAAAGAACTGCTCGACAAGCTCTATTCGCAAATCGGCGGCAACGTGGTCACCTTCCTTTCCGGCCCCATGCCCACGCAGCCTTTTGGCTGGTTCAAGAAACCGATTACAAAAACCGAAGACCTGAAGGGGCTCAAGTTCCGCACCAACGGTCTGGCCATTGACCTGTTCACCACCATGGGCGCTGCCGTGAACGCACTGCCTGGCGGCGAAATCGTGCCTGCGCTCGACCGCGGCCTGCTGGACGGCGCTGAATTCAACAATGCCACGTCCGACCGCCTGCTGGGCTTCCCCGATGTTTCCAAGGTCTGCATGCTGCAAAGCTTCCACCAGTCCTCGGAAACCTTCGAAATCATCTTCAACAAGGACAAGTACAACGCCCTGCCCGACAAGCTGAAGGCCATCATCGCCAACGGCGTCGAAGCGGCGTCAGCAGACATGTCCTGGAAAGCGGTCGATCGCTATTCGCAAGACTACATCAAGCTGCAGAAAGAAGACGGCGTGCGCTTCTACAAGACACCCGACGCCATTCTGTCGCAGCAGCTGGTGGTATGGGACCAGATCATTGCCGAAAAGAGCAAGACCAATCCGCTGTTCAAGGAAATCGACGAATCCCAGCGCGCATTCGCCGCCAGGGCAATGGCGTGGGACATGGACACCAACAATAATCGTCGCATGGCCTATAACCACTACTTTGGCAGGAAGCCTGCTCCGAAAAAGAGCTGATCACCCTTAGCTCTGCTTCACAGCGGCGCCACCCGACGATCCGGGCGGCGCCGCCGTCCCCCCCAGCAAGGTGAGTCTTTCCATGCAAAAATTCTTGCGTACTGTTGACCAGGTCAATACCTGGATCGGACAGCTGTTCGGCTGGTTCGTCCTGGCATTGACCTTATTTGTTACCTACGAAGTCTTTTCCCGCTATGCGCTGGGGCAACCGCACTCATGGGCGTTCGACGCCATGAACATGATGTACGGCGCCTTGTTCATGATGGCGGGAGCCTACACGCTTTCCAAGAATGGTCACGTGCGCGGCGACGTGCTGTATGGTTTTTTTCCGCCACGCCTGCAGGCCGGGCTGGACCTGGCGCTGTACATCCTGTTCTTCATCCCCGGCGTCGTCGCCCTGGCCTGGGCCGGGTACAACTATGCATCCGAGTCCTGGATCATCAACGAGCACTCCACGATCACGGCCGACGGCCCGCCAATCTATCCCTTCAAAGCAATCATTCCCCTGGCCGGCATCACGCTGCTGTTCCAGGGCTTCGTCGAAATCGTCTATTGCATACAGTGCCTGAAAGAAGGCCAGTGGCCCAAGCGCGACAAGGACGTTGAGGAAGTCGACGTCGACAAGCTCAAGGACATGGTCCACGTCAGCAAAGAAGACATGAAAGAGCTCGGCATCGGGCCCGACGACAAGAAACAGGAAGGGAACCCATAATGAGAAAAGAAGTCTGGTTCGGCCTATCCATTCTGGCCGCCGTCATTATCGCCATACTCGTCCTGATGCCGGCCCCGGCCGACATCACCAATGGCCACCTGGGCCTGCTCATGCTGGCGCTCATCGTCGTGACCATCATGCTTGGCTTTCCCACCGCCTTTACCTTGATGGGCATGGGGGTGATGTTCACCTACCTTGCCTACCGGAACATGGGTGCCCAGATAGCGATCGAGCAAACGCTCGACCTGATGGTGCTGCGTACGTACGCGGTAATGACCAACGATGTGCTCATCGCCGTACCGCTGTTCATTTTCATGGGCTACCTGGTCGAACGCGCCAACCTCATCGAAAAACTGTTCAAGAGCATGCACCTGGCCATGGCGCGCGTGCCGGGGTCGCTGGCTGTGGCCACCATCATCACATGCGCGGTGTTCGCCACCGCGACAGGCATCGTGGGCGCGGTCGTCACGCTGATGGGCCTGCTGGCCCTGCCCGCCATGCTCAAGGCGGGCTATAGCGTGAGGCTGTCCGCAGGCGCCATCACGGCCGGCGGCTGCCTGGGCATCATGATCCCGCCGTCTGTGCTGCTGATCGTGTACGGCGCCGTTGCCGGCGTGTCCGTCGTCAAGCTGTATGCGGGCGCATTCTTCCCCGGCATCATGCTCGCGCTGTTGTACGTCATCTACGTCATGACCGTCGCCAAGATCAGCCCCAAGTCGGCTCCTCCGCTGTCCGAGGAAGAACGCCGCGTGACCCTGCCGGAGTTCGCCCAGACAGTCAAGGACAACGTCAGCAATCGGGCGCTGCCCGGCCTGATCGGCGCAATGAAGGGCAAGCGCAACGTCGACGTCCCCATGAAGACGCTGCTCGGGCAGTCGTTCATTGCTCTGTTGCCCGCTCTCGTTTTCGTAGCGGCCATGGGCCTCACCTACAAAATCGTCACCGCCCCGGCGCCAGCGGAAGCAACCGGCCTGGTCGAAATGGGTTTTTCGGCCGAATTCGACAGCCAGGACCAGTATTCAGGCGGCTTGGCCGAACCCGAAGGGGCCGAGCAACTGGGCGCGGCCGGCAGCACCGAAGCCACGGCGTCGACCGCTGCCGCCGAAGGGGCCGGGGAAGACGCCGCAGCCCAAGCCACGCCGGCTCCACAATCGTTCTGGATCACTCTCATCATCGGGACGATACTGCTTATCGCCTTCTACACCATCTTCACTTTTGCGCGGCTTGAAATCTTCAAGATGCTGCTCAGCTCGTTCTTTCCGTTGGCCATCATGATTCTGGCGGTGCTGGGCAGCATTGTGTTCGGCCTTGCGACACCATCCGAAGCAGCCGCCATGGGGTCGTTCGGAGGCATCTTGCTGGCACTGGCCTACCGCAAGCTGAACATGGAGATGATGAAGGAGTCCGTGTACCTGGCGGCCAAGACCAGCGCCATGGTGTGCTGGCTGTTCGTGGGGTCCAGCATTTTCTCGGCGGCCTTCGCGCTGCTGGGCGGGCAGGAAATCATCAACAGCTGGGTCATGGGCATGAACCTGACGCCGATCGAATTCATGATACTGGCCCAGATCGTGATCTTCCTGCTGGGCTGGCCGCTGGAATGGACCGAGATCATCGTGATCTTCATGCCTATCTTCCTGCCGCTGCTGGCGCACTACCAGATCGACCCGCTGTTCTTCGGGCTGCTGGTTGCGCTGAACCTGCAAACCGCCTTCCTGTCGCCGCCCGTGGCCATGTCCGCCTTTTACCTGAAGGGGGTGGCCCCATCGCATGTCACCTTGAATCAGATCTTTGCGGGAATGCTGCCTTTCATGGGGATCCAGATCATCGCCATCGTGCTGCTGTACCTGTTCCCGGCCATTGGCCTGTGGCTGCCGCAAGTGCTGTATTGACGTAATGCATGAACGCAAGGGGGCCGTCCTCGTACAGGGCGGCCCCCTTGCATTTCAACCTGCGAATGCGCGCTTTAAATACTATGGCAATAACCATTCTTCAAGCATGGTTTATAGTATAAAATAAACAATTCACCGCTGCATATAACAAAACGTAAGCAAACGGCATACGCAGGCCCTGGACACCCCAGGGCCTTTTTACAAGCGTTGACGCCGCAGCCTCCCGACTCAAGAGACACTCCGAACCCGAACCATGCGTAAGAATTATCCTGTCTACGATGTAGAAACCAAGCTGCGACCGGATCAGTACCTGATTTCCAAAACCGACAAGAAAGGCAGAATCACCTACGCCAACCCCGCCTTCATCGAAATCAGCGGGTACACCCGCGAAGAGCTGATCGGCCAGCCCCACAATCTTATCCGCCACCCCGACATGCCGCCGGAAGCGTTCCAGGACCTGTGGGATACGCTGCATGCTCGCAAGCCCTGGCTTGGCCTGGTCAAGAATCGCAGGAAAGATGGCGGGTATTACTGGGTGCTGGCCAACGCCGCCCCCATATACGAAGATGGCGAAGTAACGGGCTATGCCTCGGTGCGCATCAAGCCCACCGAAGACCAGGTCGCGGCAGCCCAGGAGTTCTACGAACAGATCAATGCCGGGCAGGCTCGAGGCTACACCGTCAAGGCCGGGCAGCGCGTACGCACCGGCTGGCGGCGGACCGTGGATCTGCTTGCCCTGCCCTTCAGCAACACGCTGCGGGCAGGCATGCTGCGCATGGCCACGCTCACCACCGCCACCATTGCCGCTGCATCATGGTTCGCGCTGACCGGAGGCATGCCTGATGCCTACCGGTGGTGGGCGCTGGGCGGCATTGCGGCGGCCACCATCGCCAGCCTCGCCTACGGCTGGGTCATCGCCCAGCGGGTCGTGCAACCTCTGGAAGGCGCCGCCCGCATCGCCAGGCAGATCGCCGCGGGCAATCTGTTGATAGACATCGACGCCGATCAAAGAGGCGAAGTCGGCAATCTTTATTTCTATCTGGACATGATGCGCAAGAGCCTGCTGGGCATCGCCACCGATGTTCACAATGGCGCCTACGCCACCGCCAATACCGCACAAGTCCTGGAAACCAGCAACACCAACCTTTCCGCCCGCACGGAAGACCAGGCCGCGTCCTTGCAGGAAACGGCCGCCAGCATGGAGCAGCTGACCGTCACCGTCAAGCAGAACGCCGACAACGCCAACCTGGCCAGCCAACTGGCCGATGCCAGCATGCAGACCGCCCAGCGTGGTGGGGCCGTCGTGCACGACGTGGTCGCCACCATGCACGGCATACACGAAAGCTCGCGCAAGATCGGCGACATCGTTTCCCTGATCGAAGAGATAGCCTTCCAGACCAACATCCTGGCCCTGAACGCGGCGGTCGAATCGGCCCGCGCCGGCGAGGCCGGCAAAGGCTTCGCCGTGGTCGCCGGCGAAGTGCGCAGCCTGGCACAGAAGAGCTCCACCGCCGCCAAGGAAATCAAGGACCTCATCAACGTATCGGTCGATCGCATGGCCATCGGTTCCGAACAAGCCGCTCGGGCGGGCAAGACCATGGAAGAAATCGTTGAATCCGTGCGCAAGGTCACCGACATCATGGCGGAAATATCCACCGCCTCCGCCGAGCAATCCAGCGGACTGGACCAAATCAACCAGGCCATTGCGCAAATGGACAGCGTCACGCACCAGAACGCGGCATTGGTGCAGGATCTGGGCCATACCGTGCGGGCACTGGGGGACGAAGCCGAGAACCTGCGCCTGTCGATCGCAGTGTTGAACACGGGTAAAAACAGGCTTGCGCATGCGTCGGCCGAAACCACACAGGGCATGGCGCTGCCGGCGCCTGAAATGCGTCATGGCATGACGGCTCGCGGTGGCATCAGGCTGGTTTCTCAAGGCTGAATCAGTACATTAGTTCCCCTCTCGACCTGATCAAAGAGCTCAATGACATCCGCATTGCGCATTCTTACGCAGCCGTGCGAACGCGGAATCCCCATCGGCTCCGAATCCGGGCAGCCATGTATGTAGATGTAGCGCCGCATCGTAAATCGATGTGCTGGATACGGGCGAGCGTGGAACCAGGCTGCTTGCGGGAAGTACGTAAGGCGGCACTGGCCCTACTCCAGCTTGATTCCCGCCGCATCGATGACGCCCTTGTAAAGCTTCATTTCGTTCTTGATGTGTTCGGCAAATGAGTCCGGTGTGCTTCCAACCGGTTCGGCGCCCAGTTGCTGCAGCTGCTTTCTGACCTCGGGCTCCTGCAGGACACGGGCCACTTCCTCCTGCAAGCGCTTGGTGACGGGTGCCGGCATGTCCTTGGGCCCAAGGATTCCGAACCACGGATTCATTGCGTATCCTGGCAGGAACTCGGCGATCGCCGGGATTTCAGGCGCGATTTCCGAACGCTTCTCGCTGGTCACGGCGACGGCGGTCAGCTTACCGGACTCTATCATCGGGATCGCGACGGGCAGCCCGATGAATTGCGCCTGGATCTGGTTGCCGAGCAGATCCGTCATCGCCGGGCCACCGCCCTTGTAGGGCACGTGCACCACGTCTATGCCGCTCATGTGCTTGAGCAGCTCCATGGAAAGATGCGGCGATGTTCCACTGCCGGTGGAAGCGTAATTCAGAACCCCTGGGTGCTGCTTGGCATAGTCGATCAGTTCGGGCAGTGTTTGCGCCGGCACCTTCTTGTTGATCACCAGCACATTGGGCAGCGTGACCGCAAGTGTGACGGGAGAAAAATCCTTGAGCGTATCGTAAGGCAGTTGCTTGTACAGGCTGGGAAGCACGGCGAAGGTAAGCGTCGTCAGGAGTATCGTGTAGCCGTCTCCTGCGGACCGCGCGACGGCCTCGGTGCCGATCAGGGTATTGCCGCCCGGCTTGTTGTCGACGATCACCTGCTGCCCCATGGACTCGGACAAACGCTGGGCCAGCAAACGGGCGATGGCGTCCGTGTTCCCGCCCGCCGAATAAGGCACGACCATCTTTATCGGCCGCGATGGATAGTCGTTGGGGCTGCCGGCGGCCGTGGCCGGCATCGCCGCCGCGCCGGCCAGCAATGAAGCGCAGAGAAGAGCCAGTTTTACTAGTGGGTTGCGCATTATCGTCTCCTTGTATTGGTGGAAGTGCGCGAAGTCAAGTGCGTGGGGTCAGACCCCGCATGGGGTCTGACTCCTGCCTCCTAAAGCGCCCCGAATCATCTCCGGAATATCGTCCAACGCCGCGGCTACGCGCACGCCGGCATCGGCCAGCATGCGACGCTTGGCGGTCGCGCTTTTATTGTTGTCGGTGATCATGGCGGCCGCATGCCCGAAGCTTACGCCCGCCGGATAGTTTTCCTGGAATTCGCCCGCAATCAAGGCGATGACCGGCTTGCGGATACCGCCGCCGGCCACCAGCGCTGCAACGCCGGTTTCGTTGTCGGTACCGGGTTCCCCGAAAAGCACCACAGCTTCGGTGCCGTCGTCTTCCTCGAACAGCGCCAAGTAGTCGGACATGGTCAACCCCGTGATCAGGTCACCTCCCATGGCTATGGAGGACGAGACGCCCATGCCGCCCGCCGACAGTGCGAGCGCGATCTCAGCCATCATACCGCCGGAGCGCGACACCACGCCGATGCGGCCGGGCGTGTAGATCTGTTCGGGGTGCGGACCACCCGCGCCGCCAAGCTTGCCCACTCCCGGGGAGATCAGGCCGTTCGTATTGCAGCCCACGAGCCGGACGCCGTTCTTGCGCGCAATGCCGACGATCTCGATCACATCGTGGATGGGAACATATTCGGCGGTCACGACAAGCAGCTTGATGCCCGCCTCGATGGCTTCCAGCACTGCCTGCCTGACCATGCCCGCCGGCACATAGATGACCGAGGCATCCACGCGGCGCCCCTGCATCGCACGCTGCACGGTATCGAACACCGGGATACCGTGCACCGTCTCGCCGCCCCTGCCCGGCGTCACGCCCGCCACGACTTTCGTGCCGTAGTTCAGGCAGGACTCGGTGTCGAATCTTGCCTGAGCGCCCGTGATGCCCTGGACGATCACCCGTGTGTCCGCATCGATGAGTATGCCCATGCCCGCCCCTTTTACGCCTGTATCGCCATCGGCGACGTCAGCCGCACGATCAGTTGCACCGCGTCGCGCAGCGTCGCCCCTCGCGGCAGATAGTGAATATTGGGGCGGCCGGCGACCATCTGGCGCGACTCCTGCTCGCCCGTGCCGAACAGCCGGATGACGATGGGAAGATGCGCCGTATCGATCTTTTTTTCGTCCAGCAACTCGACCAGCGTGCGCACCCGGATATCGGTACGCGCCATTTGCGCAAAGTTGAAGCCGATCAACAGGCCCTTCAGTCCGGGCTTCTCGAAAATGGCGTTCAGCACCGCTTTCAGCTTGCGATTGTCGCTGGACGTTGGCGGCGTCACGCAATGGTTGGCCGGGGCGCCGCCCTCGGCGATCACCATGTCGTGTATGTAGAGGCCCGCGCCCCCGCCGCCGACCAGCAAGCCGATGTCGCCTTCCAATTCCACGTACTGGGCCTCCCCGCCCTCGAACTCCTGGTTCGCGACGGCCACCGCACGCTCGCGGGGATTGTCCGGAAGATCGCCGGCCTGCACACGCCAATCGGGGTGGCGAAACAGCGCATTATCATCCACGCCCATCATCGCCCCCACGATGTGGAGCTTGCCATCCTTGCCCATGGCGAGCGGATTGATTTCCAGAGTCATGGCGTCGGCCTTGCGGAATGCGGCAAACAGGCGACAGGTAATATCCGACAGCGTGGTCAATGCCTTGCCGCGAGCGCCCGCCCGGAGCCAGAGCTCGGTGGCCTTCCAGGGCGTGATTCCGGCCGCGATATCGATGTCTTCACGCACGAAACTGCTGGGATGCGCGCGCGCGATGTCCTCGATATCGACGCCACCGGTCAGGTTCAGCAAGATTTGCGGTCTTCCCTCGGTGATGGAAAAGGACAGGAAGTATTCGTGATCGATCTCGACCCGCTCTTCCAGGTACACCGCGCCGACGGCATGACCGTTAACGACCTTGCCCAGCAGATGATCGGCCGCCGAGGCCCGCTGCTCCGCGTCGTCCGCCATGATCACCGCGCCCGCCTTGCCCCGGCGTCCAGTGGGAATCATCGCCTTCACGACCGCCCTGCCCCCATGCGCCTGGTGCGAAGCCAGCGCTTCGTGGGGGCTCTGCGCCGCCATGCCCCAAGGCACGGGCAAACCGCGCTGCCGCAGCCATGTTTTCGTTTGTGCTTCGCTAAGTGCTTTCAATTGCGCTTCACCTTTTTGAGGGGTCAGACCCCATGCGGGGTCTGACCCCGTTGCAGCTCGGAGATGGGGTCAGACCCTTAGGGTCTGACCCCTGTACGGTTCTTTTGGGGTCAGACCCCATTCGGGGTCTGACCCCCGACCGGGCATTCCGCCGTTCCGACCATGACCTCCTGACCCAGCCCGTTTTCACACCAAACCGTCATCTTCGCGAGGCGTTGACCATGCTGATCGGCAACCTCGTCCAGCCGCAGCTTGGCCTGGACCGTATCGCCGATCCGCACGCTGCGCGGTATCTTTATCTGCAGCCTGCCGCCATTGAACCAATCCATGCCGAACGTATCGACCAGCAATCCGACGAGATAACCTTCCCATTGCGTACCCGACACGACCACGTCCGGCAAGCCCGTGGACCGGGCAACCTCGGCGTCGGTATGCAGGTTTCTATCCGGCCAGCCCGGCTTGTCAAAAGGTCCGCCCGACAGGGCCAGGGCGCGCGCCATGGTCAGGCTGCGCGGCTTGCCGCAACGGACATCGCCGGGCTTCATTTCATCGATCGGCAGCTTCATGGTCGTGCTTCCTCCACAGCCTTGATCTTTCCTTGGGAAAAGAACGTGGACGCAAGCTCGCGTCGCAGCACGGTCCGGCCCCGGGAATTGCGGATCTCGGCCACGTATTCCTGATAGATCTTGTCGCGCTTCGGATAGGTCTGGACAATGCGCCACTGCACCTCGAATGTGTCACCCACGTAGCCTGGCGCCAGATAGGTGCTGCGGTCGCTGGCGAAAGCCGACCCCATGCCGGGCGCCTGTTTGTAGGATGGGCTGCGCGTGCGGGGACTCATGTGCATGAGCAGCACCGGATGCACCAAGGGCGGTCGACCATTCCGGCCTTCGATGAAGATGGGATTGAAGTCCTCGACCGCATAAAGGAATTGCTGATTCAGCTCGGGCGTCACGATGAACCGCAAGGGCTCGTAGCTGTCCCCCGCTTGCAGTTCGTGGGCATACTTGTCCAACGGGCGTCTCCTATTTATTTCATCGATTATAGGTAGGCCATATCAGCAATAAAAGTTAATATTTTTATTATTTATCTTAAAATTTATTTAAGAATAGGTGCGCAGATGAACCTTTGCGTAAGCGCCGCGATCGAAGCGTTTGCCAGATGATTTCAACGCGTCAGAGATCCCCAGGACACCCAATGAACATCCGCTCGCTGAAAACCTTTCTTGCCGTCGCCCGATACGGCAGCTACGCCGCCGCTTCGCAAAATATCGGACTTACCCAGGCGGCCATCAGCATCCAGATGAAAGGCCTGGAAGAAGACATGAAAGTGCAGCTTTTCGACCGCAGCGCGCGCAAGGTCGTGCTTACCCGCGCGGGCCGATTGCTGGTGCCAAGGGCAGCCGAACTGCTGCGCCTTTACGAAAACATTGCGCAAAATCTCGATGAACAGCAGTTGGGCGGCACACTGGCGGTGGGCGCCATTCCTCCTACCTTCTCGGGCTTGCTGCCCGACGCCTTGCTGAGACTGCGAGACAGCCATCCCGGCATCACCGTGCACGTATCAACCGGCGTATCAAGCGAACTGACGCACAAGGTCGAGCGCGGAGAGCTTGACGTGGCCATCGTCGGGCCACCGCCGCATCGTCTGCATGGCGGCATGGCCTGGAGCAAGGTCTCGGACGAGCCGCTGGTGCTGCTGGCGCCGGCGCCCTTTACGAAACAGCCGCTGCCCGAGGTGCTGTCCAGCCACCCGTTCATCAGCATCACGCGTACATCATGGACGGGGCAACTGATTCACAATCTTTTGCGGCAATATCGCCTGCGCGTGCGAGAGTCCATGGAGCTGGATTCGATTGAAACGATTGCCGGCATGGTGGCGCGCGGCTTCGGCGTGTCGATTCTGCCGCTGACGCCCGCTAGATGGAGCCTGGACGAACGTGTGGCCGTGATGCCATTGGCCCGGCCCCGGGTGACGCGCGAGATCGGCGTAGTCTACAAAATGGGCAATGAACGGCAACCCTTGATCGACGCGCTGCAAGACGGCTTGCTGGCCGTGCCTAAGGACCCTGTGGTAGCGCAGCCTGCGATTACGCTATCGAGGAAAGGTGCCTGAGGCGGTTCGCACCTGCGGATTTCATACCAGCCATCGGGCCGGACGCAGGCGGCGTGATCCGGGGTCAGACCCGTTGGGTCTGACCCCTACGTCGCCGGTACCGGCGAGGCTCCCGGCGTGCCCATGGCCAGCGCTTTTTCCCTTCCGCCGAAGGAGGCGACCAGCGCCGCCTGATCCCGTTTCGCCCGTGCATCGGTCGCAACGGGATCCAGCATGCCGCGCAGTTTCTCGGCATAGCGTTCGACGATCGCCCTGTACTGCGGCTCATCGGCCAAATTGACGGTTTCACCCGGATCGTTCTCCAGGTCGAAAAGCTCGGGCGGATAACCGACATACTCGTGGTACTTGTACCGGGCATCGGCAATCATGTAGCCGGCCGAGTCCGAACCAATGGCATGGTATTCGCTCAAAACCAGGCGATCCGCGTCCATTTCTTCGTTGGCCACTTTTACCAGGGACTTGCCCGGCAAGTCGGCATCGTCCGCATGCCGGCTCAGCCCGACCTCGTCCGTAATGGTCGGGTACAGATCGACCAGGCTGACGGGCGTGCCGCACACCTGGTCCGATGGCACGCCGGGGCCGCACAGTATCATGGGAACGGCCGTCGACTCCCTGTACATCAAGCATTTGTTCCACGTGCCGCGCACGCCGATATTGTCGCCATGGTCGCTGGAATACACGATGGTGGTGTTGGACGCGAAAGCCGAGGCGTCCAGGGCCGCCACGATCTTGCCGACCTGCTCGTCCATGAAAGTGGTCAGTGCGTAATACGTCGCAATGGCAAGCCGCTTGCGCTCATCGGGGCCCACCGCCGCATCGTGATCCGAATACCTGACCTGCCGTTCCACCCAAGGGTGGCGCACATAGCCATTCTTGGGTGAAAGCCTGGGCATGGGGATCTTGTCCAGCGGGTAAAGGTCCAGGTAGGCCTGCGGCACGATCAAGGGAAAATGCGGCGCGACCAGGCCGACGAACAATACCCACGGCCGGCCGTCATCCACCTGTTCGCGATCATGCAGCCACTGCACGGCCAGTTCCGTCACGCTTCGATCAAAACGGTTGTAGCTCGACTCGCCCGCGCCAATCTTGTCGAAAAGAGGCATCTTGCCGATGCTTTCCGGCAACGGGTCGCGCACCGACCCAAAAACCTGCCCGATTCCATCCATGATGTGCACCGGCAATTGCTGCCGATCGAATCCGGTGGGGTCCTCTTCCTTGCGGTAATGGAGCTTGCCTATGGATTCGACACGCATGTTCGCCTGCTGCAGGCGATGTCCCCAACTGGGGCTGCGGCCGTCGTAGGCGATGGCGTTGTCCCAGCAGCGATGCTCGTGCACATGGCGGCCGGTGGCGATGCTGGCGCGCGCCGGCACGCAGATCGGCGACGGTGTGTAGGCCGCGGTGTAGCGGGTGCCTCGTTTCGCGAGCGCATCCAGATTGGGGGTCCGGACCATGGGATGACCCGCGCAACCCATGACGTCGGCATTGTGCTCGTCCGACAGCAAGACGATAACGTTCCTGGAACTCATGATAATGCTCTAATTGCCTTTGAAACCCACCGCCTTGACGAGCGTCTTCCATTGCTCGTAGTCGGACTTCAGCAATGCCGTAGCCGCGTCAGCCGACAAGCCAGCCGGGTAGAAGCCCTGCTGCTTGAATTGCTGCTGCAGCTTGGAATCGGTCAAGGATGCCTGCACTGCCTGGCTTAGCGCGTCGACCACTTCCGCCGGCGTTCCCGCCGGCGCGCTCAGCACGGCCCAGTCCTCGATGGTCAGGTTCTTGAGCCCCGCCTCGGTAAAGGTGGGCACATCTAGAAGATCGGGGTTGCGCTTGGAACCGGTGGTCGCCAGGACGCGGATGCGCCCGCTCTTGTGGCCGGCAACCAATGCTGGAGCGGTCGCGCACACCGCAGGAATCTGGTTGCCCATCACGTCCTGCAGCGCGGGCGCCGTGCCCTTGTAGGGAACATGCAGCATGTCGATTCCCGCTTCGCGGCCAAGTATCATGCCGACCAGATGCGGCGTCAGCCCGACGCCCGGGGAGCCGTACGCGCCCAGTTGGCCGTCCTTGCGCACGGCATCGATGTATTCCTGCAGCGTCGAAACATTCAACGCGGCGCTGACGGCAAAGCCATAGTCGAATGACGCCAGGCGGGCGATCGTCGCGAGATCGCGCAGCGGATCGAACGCCACATCGCCTTCCGTATGGGGCGCCAGCGTCAGCACCGGCGACGGCGTCACCAGAAGCACCGAACCGTCCTGCGCCGAGCGCCTGACCGTATCGACCGCCAAGCGGCCGGCCGCGCCGGGCTTGTTCTCCACGATGAAGGTCTTCTGCTGATGCTTTTGCAATTGCTCCGCCACGATGCGCGCCATGGCATCGAAGCCGCCGCCCGCCTGGAAGCCGACCATCAGCTTGGTGACGCCGGACTGCGCGGCGGCAAACCGGCTCAAACCCAAAGAAGAACCCGCGGCAGCCGCGGCGGCGAACGAAAGGAATTGTCTCCGTGTGGTCATTATTGTGGCCCTTGCAATGATGGTGTGGCTGAGTCAGTTGGCCACTATAGCAGCGACCAACATTACTGAAAAATTACTTTTCAGGTTAAATTCATAACTATTTGGTAATTCAAGGGGTCAGATCCCGTACGGGGTCTGACCCCAAACACTGGGCCAGAAGGGTCAGACCCCATTCGGGGTCTGACCCTCAACACACTATGCATCGCACCGATACCATTGAACGCTTCTTCGAATCCGGCCTGAAGCTGCAGCACTTGCGCATCCTGGTCACTCTGGCGGATCTCAAGCAGGTCAAAGCCGTTGCGCAGGCGTTCAACGTGTCGCAGCCGGCCATATCGAAACGCATTGCCGAAATGGAAGCCGCGCTGGGCATAGATCTGATCACCCGCGCGGGACAAGGCGTTGATTTCACGCCATTCGGCAACGTCATGGTCGACCGTGGGCGCGAGATCCTGCATCAGCTGGATCATGCGCGCAAAGACTTCGACACCCTGCTGTCGGGCGATGCCGCAACCTTGTCACTGGGTGTCGTCACCACCGTCACGCCGGTACTGATACCGGAGGCCATCGCCGCCTTCCGCGCCAGGGCGCCCAACACTTCGGTCATCATCACCGAAGGCACCGCCGACTTGCTCTTCCCCCGGTTGGAGCATGGCCACCTGGACCTGGTGGTAGCGCGCAACCCCGCGCCGCCCGAAAGCCACGTCTTGCGCAGCACGGCGATTGCCAGCGACCCGCTGGTGATCGTCGTTTCCCGGCAGCACCCCTTGGCTTCCCGCATGCGCCCGACATGGAAAGACCTGAAAGGCAATCCATGGATCGTGCCCACCACGACTTCCCCGGTCTACCATGCCCTGATCGAACTGCTTCGAAACCACGGACTGGAATTGCCGAACGGCAGCGTGGAGTCGGTGTCCCTTATCGCAAATATCGGTTTGATTTCGCGTACATCGCTGATTGGGCTGCTGCCGAGGACCTTGGCAAATGAGCATGTTTCCAACGGGAAGCTTTTCATTGTTCCGCTGGATATCTCGTCGGTGTTGGGGCGGGTGCACGCGGTGTGGAGAGAAAAGGATTTGAGTCCGAGCGGGTTATTGATGAAGGAGTGCTTGGAGTACTGCGGGCGGGTTTATGGGCGGTTGTGAGGATCGAGGCTTGTACAGGCATTCCGCTTGAAGGATAAGTATGGCATTAACAGCACACGAGAATGCGGCATCGTTCACATGCTGTGTCCATACTGACGGCGATTCTATGCGCCAGTCACCCCGGCAGTTTGAGCCTATTGATTTTCATTCGTCATAAACGAAAATGAGCCTATACCGAATTGAACATTATCTGACGGCTGACGAGCAGGACGACCTTGAATCACACCGGGAATGAACTGCCCCCCAAGAGTTGGACGGTTAAGTTTTAATGGGATACTGCCCGTAGCCGATATTCCATTGGACTCATTCCGCCAAGCTTGAGTTTGATACGGTGCCGGTTGTAGTAGTCGATGTAGCGCCTCAGGCCCGCATTCAGTTGCTCGATATCGTCGAAATCGGAGAGATGGAAATACTCGGCTTTCAAGGGCCTGTCAGTAATTTCGTGTTTGAGGCATAACATGACGCCAAGGAGTGTCTATGCCACGCAAACCAAGAACCCAAGCGACCACGCTGCCGACCATTGCCCCAGAACTGCTGGAGTCGTTCGGTAACGGCCCGATGACGGCCGAAGCCATCAATGCTGCATCGCTGGCCTTCAAGAAGGCGCTGATCGAGCGCGCCCTGGCCGGTGAGATGAACCATCACCTGGGCTACCCGGCCGGAGCCGCCAAGCCAGCGGCGGTCACCAACCAGCGCAATGGCAAGGGTGCCAAGACGGTCCTGACCGAGGACGGCCCGATCCGCATCGAGGTGCCTCGCGACCGCGACGGCAGCTTCGAGCCGCTGCTGATCCCCAAACACGAACGCCGTTTCACCGGCTTTGACGACAAGATCGTCGCCATGTATGCAAGGGGCATGACGGTGCGCGAGATCCAGGGCTTTCTGCTGGAGCAGTACGCCACTGAGGTCTCGCCGGAGTTCATCAGTTCCGTTACCGACGAAGTCATGGCCGAGGTCGCCGCCTGGCAGGCTAGGCCGCTGGAGCCGGTGTATCCGGTGGTCTTTTTCGATGCCCTGCGGGTCAAGATCCGCGAGGATGCCGTCGTACGCAACAAGGCCGTCTACCTGGCCCTGGCGGTGCTGCCCGACGGCACCCGTGACATCCTGGGGCTGTGGATCGAGGGCACCGAAGGAGCCAAATTCTGGATGAAGGTGTTTAACGACCTGAAGACCCGGGGCGTAGAGGACATCCTGATCGCCGTCACCGATGGCCTCAAAGGCATGCCCGAGGCGCTGGCCGCCGTCTTCCCGGCCACCACGCTTCAAACCTGCATCGTTCACCTGATCCGCAACAGCCTGGATTATGCGAGCTGGAAAGACCGTAAAGCCCTGGCGGCTGCCATCCGGCCGATCTATACCGCCATCAGTGCCGAGGCCGCACAGGCCGAATTGGAGGCTTTTGCCAACGGCCCTTGGGGACAGAAATTCCCAACCGTCAGCGCGGCATGGCGCAATGCCTGGGATCGGGTGATTCCGTTCTTCGCCTTCCCGCCGGCCGTGCGCCGCGTGATCTACACCACCAACGCCATCGAGAACATCAACTCGCAACTGCGCAAAATCATCAAGACCCGAGGGCATTTCCCCAACGATGAGGCTGCCGCTAAACTGCTCTGGCTGGCGCTGCGTAATATCACGGCAAAATGGAGCCGTTCCGCTCACGACTGGAAGCAAGCCATGAACCAATTCGCCATTCTCTACGAGGATCGATTCATCCGCCGTTCCATGTAATGCTCAACCCGCCTCGAACACGGAATTTCTGACACCCCCGCTTTCAAGGTAGCGAAAAAGCTCTCCATAGCTGCATTATCAAAGCAATTCCCCTTTCTCGACATACTTTGCTTCATGCCGTATCGGGCTAGGGCCGCTTTATACGGCTGCATCCGGTAGTGCCAGCCTTGGTCGGAATGAAGTAGGGGACCGTCCGTCCCTGTGCATTTCCTTGCGGCTTTCTTGAGCATATTAATGACCAGTGAGAAATCGGGTCGATTGCTGGTCTGGTAAGCCACGATTTCACCATTGTAGAGGTCCATAACCGGCGACAGATACAGCTTCTTGCCTGCCACGGCAAACTCGGTCACGTCCGTCACCCATTTCTGGTTTGCTTGCGATGCAGCAAATTCGCGGTTCAGAGAGTTGGGGGCAGCCTCACCGAGTTCGCCCCTATAAGACCTGAACTTCTTTGCGCGCACGCGCGATTTCATGCCCATTTCACTCATAAGTCGCTGTACGGCCTTATGATTGACCAGATGGCCATCACGACGGATAGTCGCCGTGATGCGACGATAACCATACAGGCCGCGATGTTCCGCATAGACGGCCTGAATTTTCGCTTTGAGCTCGTCATGTCGACCAGGCGACCGCAAAACCTTGGCCTGATAATAAAACGTGCTGCGGGGCAGTTGCGCAACATGCAGCAAGTCTGTCAAGGGAAATTCATGCCTCAGTTCCAGCACTATTTGCGCCCTTTCCGCTGCGCCAATTTCTTCGCTAGAACCAAGGCACTGACTTTTTTTAAGTACGCGACCTCCGCGCGTAACCGTTGATTCTCGCGCAGTAGTCCGTCTTCCGCTGACAGCTCAGATTCTGGCGACCGAGGCGACCTCTTTTTCTTTGTCGACATCGAATGGTCCAATGATGGAAGGCTCTGCGGCGCACGAAGCTCGCCGCGTTCATGTTGTTGCTGCCATAACATGATGCTATGAGGGTTACCGATATTGTAAATAGCGCCAAGCTCACGGTAAGACAGATTTTCAGCTGCCCTACGGTGCAGCACTTCCAGTTTGAACTCTTGTGTGTATCGGCCGCGCTGACGCACGAGACCGGCACTGCCATGGTGTTGGTATGCCGCCACCCAACTTCTGACGAGGCTGTTAGCGATGCCGTATTTGGCTGCGAGGATTTTGTATCCCCCTTTGCCCGCGAGGTAGTCACGAACCACTTTCAGTTTGAACCTGAGGTCGAATTTCCTCATATGCCCTCCAAGGTTGTGTCCAACTCTTGGGGGTCAGTTCATTCCCGGGGCGATTCACAGGTAGCCGAACCGGTCCACTGAAGTAACGACGCTCCGCCGCTCAAAGGCGTTTCGCAAAAAGTTAGCATGATGCCCTTGCCATCTAAAAATAAGCTATGAAAGGCCCGCTATTCGTGCCTTCCGAAGCCGCTGCTTCGTCTTAGAATCAAAAAAACCCCATAGGCTTCAGCGAAAGTTACACAACGTTTCAAAACAGGATTCCACGGTGAAAGCAGTGATTCTTGCGGGAGGACTCGGCACCCGCATTTCGGAAGAAACCCATTTGCGCCCTAAACCTATGATCGAAGTAGGCGGTCGCCCTATACTGTGGCATATCATGAAGATTTACTCCGCTCACGGCATCCAGGACTTCATCATTTGCTGCGGCTATAAGGGTTACCTGATCAAGGAATACTTTGCCAATTACTTCCTGCATATGTCCGATGTGACATTCGACATGGCGAATAACCAGATGGAAGTCCATCAACGCAACGCGGAGCCTTGGCGCGTCACACTGGTTGATACCGGCGAAAGCACCATGACTGGTGGACGCCTGAAGCGTGTCGCCTCATATCTGCAAAATGAAGAGGCCTTCTGCTTTACTTATGGGGACGGCGTTGCCAACATTGATATCACGTCCCAGATCTCCTTCCATAAGGCGCACGGCAAGCAAGCAACCATTACGGCCGTTCTTCCCCCAGGTCGGTATGGTGCGCTAATGCGCGATGATACCGCCGTCCAGGGGTTCATGGAAAAACCTAGAGGCGAAGGGGGCTGGATCAACGGCGGCTTCTTTGTGTTGTCCCCTAGCACGCTGGATCTGATTGACGACGATGCCTGCAGTTGGGAAGGTGAGCCGTTGGAAACTTTGGCTCGCAGTGGGCAATTACATGCCTTTGAACACAAGGGCTTTTGGCAGCCCATGGATACCTTGCGAGAGAAAAACCTTTTGGAGGAACTCTGGCATAACAATCAGGCACCCTGGAAAATATGGTAGCCGCTCACACTGCCGCCCCGCATGCCGATTTTTGGCATGGAAAGCGCGTAATACTCACTGGACATACAGGTTTCAAGGGGAGCTGGCTGGCCATCTGGCTGGTGCGCATGGGGGCACAGGTTACGGGTCTCGCACTTGCGCCTAACACTACACCGAGCTTGTACGTAGAGGCTGGTGTAGGGCAGACACTTGACAGCCAATTTTGCGATATTCGCGACGCGGCTCGAACCGCCGCTATTATCCGTGCCGCCAAACCCGACGTTCTGTTCCACTTGGCAGCGCAGCCATTGGTGCGCGCCAGCTACCGCGATCCACTCGGTACCTATCACACCAACACACTGGGAACAGCGCACATATTGGATGCGCTCCGTGACTTGGACAGCATCAAAGTTGCTGTAATGGTGACTACCGACAAGGTGTATCGTTCCACTGATACTTCCTACCCCTACCGCGAAACTGATCCGCTAGGTGGATATGACCCTTACAGCGCCAGCAAGGCAGCCAGCGAAATGGTCATCTCCAGCTATCGCGATGCATTTCTGCAGTCTCAGGGCGTAGCTATCGCTAGTGCTCGCGCCGGCAATGTAATAGGCGGTGGAGATTGGTCGGAAGACAGATTGATTCCCGACGCGGTACGCGCTTGGCAAACCGGCGCTCCTCTGGAGATTCGTCGTCCTGACGCTATTCGCCCCTGGCAACATGTGCTGGAGCCTCTGTCGGGCTATTTGCGTTTAGCCGAGCAACTGTGGCGAACGCCCTCCTTGGCAAATGCCTACAACTTCGGCCCTGCCCCACATGAGGCCGCCACCGTACGCGATGTCATCCAATTAGCGCAAGCTGCCTACGGTGGCGGCAAGGCGCATTTCGGCAACGACAAGCAGGGGCCGCACGAAGCCGCTTGGTTGGCATTGGAAACCACCCTCACCCGGCAGGTACTAGATCATGTGCCGGTATGGTCTCTACAGCAGGCGGTGCAGTACACAATGCAATGGTATCGGGCCCAGCATGAGGGACGGAACTCCCGTCAACTGTGTCTGATGGATATCGACCACTTCACCGCACAATCATGAGTCGTTTCATCCTCACACCCTTGCCCGTCCCTGGTTTGAAAAGAGTGATACGAACACGTCTGGGTGATGAGCGTGGGTATCTAACACGCCTATACTGTGCAGACGAGCTCGACGCTGCCGGATGGCATAAGCCCATTGCACAAATAAACCACACTCACACCGCACTGAAGGGCACTGTGCGTGGAATGCATTATCAGCGGCCGCCTCATGCTGAGACAAAACTGGTCAGTTGCCTTCAGGGTCGTGTGTGGGACGTGGCTATCGACCTGCGTCAAGGATCTCCCACCTTTCTACAGTGGCATGCTGAAGAACTGTCAGCGGATAATCTGCATGCTTTACTGATACCGGCTGGCTTTGCCCATGGATTCCAGGCTTTGACAGATAACGTCACTCTTCTGTACTGCCACGATGAATCCTACACCCCAGAAGCAGAAGCAGGCTTGAACCCCAAAGACCCCGCGCTGTCTATAAGGTGGCCAAAACCCATTACCGTCATGTCGGAGCGTGATGCCCATCACCCCTTGATTTCAGAAGATTTCGCAGGAATAAAAACATGAAATGCCGTCACTGCGGCCAGACGCTGCATCTTTCCTTGATAGACCTGGGCAGCGCTCCACCATCCAATGCCTACCTTAGCGCAAGTACTTTACAGGAACCAGAAGTCTGGTATCCCCTGCGCGTACTAGTGTGCGAACACTGCTGGTTGGTGCAGACGGAAGACTACGCCGGGCGTGAAGCATTGTTCACCGACGACTACGCTTATTTCAGTTCGTATTCCGATTCCTGGCTGGCGCATGCAAGACAGTATGTGAACAGCATTATTCCCCGGTTTGGCCTGACCAAAAATAGCCACGTAGTCGAAATCGCCGCCAATGACGGCTATCTATTGCAATATATCAAACAAGCTGGCATCCCCTGCACCGGTATAGAACCGACTGCCAGCACCGCCGCTGCCGCCCGTGAAAAAGGGCTGAACATCATCGAGGAGTTCTTTGGTGTCGCACTAGCTGAAGCCTTAGTTCAAGAAGACAAACGAGCAGACTTGCTGATTGCCAACAATGTACTCGCACATGTACCGGATATAAACGACTTTACCCGTGGTTTTGCAACGTTATTGAATCCAGATGGTGTCGCTACTTTTGAGTTCCCACATCTACTACGCCTGGTAATGGAAAACCAGTTCGACACCATTTACCACGAACACTATTCCTATCTGTCCCTTACCTCAGCAGAAACAATATTTGCTCACAATGGGCTTGCGCTATTCGACGTCGAAGAACTACCCACGCATGGCGGCAGCCTGCGCCTATACGCTCAACGCAGCGATACGGGTACACATACAGTCTCGGCTCGTCTGGATAAAATGCGGCAACGTGAGCAGACCGCTGGAATCACGACCACCACGTTCTATAGCGATTTTCAGATAGAGGCGGAAAAGATTAAGAATGACCTATTGGGATTTCTGCTGGATGCCAAACAGCAGGGCAAGCAAGTAGGCGCATACGGCGCTGCAGCAAAAGGCAATACGTTGCTGAATTTCGCAGGTGTGCGCCCTGATCTTCTACCTTATGTAGTGGACAGGAATCCCGCCAAACAGGATAAATTCCTGCCTGGAAGTCGCATTCCTATTGTGAATGAAGCATATCTTATTCGACACCAACCAAATTATGTGTTGATTCTGCCATGGAACTTACACGAAGAAATCTGCGCCCAACTCCAACCCCTCATGCACTCTAACGTCAATTTTGTAGTTACAGTTCCAACGTTGACGGTTCTCTGACTGATACGCCATAGGTAAAAGGAGCGCGCTGATGAGCACCGAGCATTTCACCGTCTTGGGCAGTAGAGGTTTTATAGGCAGCCATCTGGTACAGCATTTTGCTCGTAACGACCTGGACTACCGGGCGCCACACAAGAACGAATCCTTGGGCACAGAATCGCTGGGCCACGTGATCTACTGCATCGGCTTGACTGCGGATTTTCGTCTGTACCCGCTGGATACGGTAGAAGCTCACGTCTGTGTGTTGCGCCAACTGCTGGCTCGGGGCAATTTTACGTCGCTTACTTATCTATCGAGCACTCGCGTTTACACGGGGAGTAGCGAGACGCATGAACGCAGTATTCTGAGCGTAAATCCTAACACGCCGGGCGATCTCTATAACCTATCCAAGTTGTTGGGGGAATCGTTATGCCTGCATGGCGGTCACCCACTAGCCCGCGTGGTACGCCTGTCAAACATTGTCGGCGTACGACCTGACCCAGACACCTTCATCGACCAACTTCTTGAAGAGGCGCGTAGCACCGGGCATATTCACCTACAGACCTCGCTCGATTCAAATAAAGACTATCTCTACATCGATGACGCCGTACAGGCTTTGACTAGCATTGCTGCCTCGCCGGCGCAGGGTATCATCAATGTTGCAAGTGGTCACACCGTAAGCAACCTCGAGATTATAGGCATGCTATCTCAGCACATGGGCTTTTCCTTTGATGTGGCGCCCAATGCAACCAGCTGGGAATTCAAACCCATCGACACGAGACGGCTGCGCACAGAGTTTCATTTCACTCCTCGCTCGTTCGACGATTATTTTCCTGAGTTCCTTCGTCAATATCGCAATACCAAAGGCCTTTCATGAGCTATCTGGAAACCACCCCCACCGCCGTTGAAGACTATCGCAGCGAGAAACGCGAACGCATCGCCAACTTTGCCGATGATAAAGAGTTTCGTACTCTGTCTGCCACTTGGCGCGCCAAAGCACTAGAACGTAAGTACATGAACAACTTTTCGTGGCTTGGCCGGCCCATGATCCAATTACCTACTGATGCCATCGCCATGCAGGAGATTATCTGGGCGGTCAAACCAGACCTGATCGTGGAAACAGGCATTGCGCACGGCGGTTCAGTCATCCTTTCAGCTTCGATGCTGCAATTACTCGGGCATGGCGAAGTGGTGGGAATAGATATAGATATCCGCCCACACAATCGAACAGCTATCGAGTCACACCCTATGGCGCACCGCATTTCTCTGCTTCAAGGCTCCAGCATTGATACCAATATCGTGGCACAGGTGCACGCCTTGGCCAAAGGCAAGCGCACTCTGGTCTTTCTAGACTCCAACCACACCCATGAACATGTACTTGCCGAGTTGAATGCCTATGCTGGATTAGTCAGTCCTGGCAGTTACTGCGTCGTATTCGATACGTTTGTAGAAGACATGCCGGATGGCCACATCTGGGAAGATCGCCCTTGGGCCAAGGGGAATAACCCCAAAACAGCCGTATGGGAATGGCTAAAATTCCATCCAGAATTTCAGATAGACAAATCCATTGAGGACAAGCTCTTAGTTACTTCCGCGCCTGACGGATTTCTACGACGGATAATCTGATACAACTCATTTGATGCGCCGATAAGCCCATTGATTCAGTCGTGCATTTAGTCTAACCCGATGCGCGACTGCAAATGCAGCAAAAACCCTGGTGAATCACTTGTCTTAGGGCATCCAACAGTCAGGACGTGCAATGTGAAAAAGCTAAGAAGCAGTCCCATTGCCAATGAAAGCCGACAACAAAACTATTCCCGCATACGAACAATCCTCAAGGGGGTGCCCGCCAGTACAGAATAGGCAGGCCATTCGCCACGTACGACAGCACCAGCAGCTACGACACAACCTCTACGTAAAATCGCGCCATCCAACAAAATGCAGCCTGCACCAATCCAGCAATCATCCTCGACCAGAATTCCGCCCTTGCTTGGCAGAAAACGCTGTTCGAGAATGGTTTTTTCCTTGCTCTGGTAGGCATGGTTAGTGGAGGCGAAGGTAGTGTTGGCACCAACCAGGACCCCTTTTCCAAGGATGACCCCGTTACCAGAATAAATTACTACGCCAGAGTTCAGGTGCGTGCCTTGGCCTATCTGTATACTGCCTGACCCTCCAGCAAACTTTATCTTGACAAAGCTGTCGATGCTAGCGTCGGCTTGAACGCTAAGTTCGCTACCGCGAACTGAAGATTCGATATCAGCTAGTGGGGAAATTTTGGCTAGTGGGGAAATCTTGTTCATGTTTTATGCCCGCTCAAGTTAAAGCTCTCAAGCTTCGCCTTTCCGTTGTTCATCACACCATCTCCGGAACATTGCGTGATAGGCTTCCTCAACCTCGCGCGCAAACCCGGCCTCATCCATCAGGCGCGAGTTTTCCATAGCTGCCCTCAAACCAGCACGAATCTCCGCAAGAGCAGGTAGATCTGAAGCCAGTGAGACCACAATATCGGCATACTCTTCCGGAGAATTTGCAATCCATTCGCTACGGTTGATACTACTTAGAATGCTAGCCCCCAGCCGACCGACACTGGGGCGACTGCGCATTGTCACGTATGGTAGTCCCATGTATAGCATCTCTATCAACGTCGTGCCGGAGTTGTGCGGAAAACAGTCTAGACCGATATCTACCTGATTTAGTAGTTTCCACGGCGGCGTATGGAATCCCACTTCCAGCCTGTCGGCCGTTACCCCCTGTTCGGCAAACATGCCTCGCAGACGCTTGGCCACCCAAGGATCATCAAAATTCGAACTATCCACAATCAGCTTGGATCCGGGCACGCGCTTCAGGATGGAAGCCCAGGTCAAAACGAGTTCGGGATTGATGCGAATAGCTCGACTTAAAGTGCAAAAGCGCACATAGCCATTACGCAATGCCGGTAATTCTTCTAAGGCGATTTTGGCCTGCCCCGGTATTCTCAACACAAACGGCGTGCCCGAAAGGCGCCATGGGGTTTCTGAAAAGAGTTCCTCCGATCCGGCCGGCGCCATTTCATTATCCATCAAAACGTAGTCGATAGCCTTCAGTCCGGTTGTATAGCCAAAGCCTAACCACGTCACGGAAATGGGCGCGGGCTTCAGCGCAAACGTCGTCAATCGATTATTGCCTGTATGCCCTGCCACATCAATCAAAATATCGATCTCGTCCTCTCGGATACGGGTAGCAGCAGCCTCTGCCGTCCATCCTGTGGTATTGCGCCAAACATCGACATAGCTCTTGAAGCGTTCTGTATACCCGTCTTCTGCAAATAGATCCGCATATGCCGTAATGTGAAACTGTGTATGGTCATGGTTGGCCAGCAGTGGCTCCAGAAATCGCGCGACAGCATGAGCACGGAAATCCGGGGACACATAGCCTATCTTCAACCGGCGCTTGGTATTCCTGGAGTTTCGGTGAGATTTCCAGAAAGTGCGCCCCGATGAATAGATCTGTGCCTCAGCCTCAGAATACTTGGCGTAGATTTCCTGGGCCGAGCGCTGGGAATAATTGAGTGCAAAAAAGTAGTTGCTACGTAATCCTGGCAATGCCGGAAACTTTTTCAAGCCTCGTTCGCCAATCTCCAAGGCATCCTCAATCAACCCCATTTCCGTCAGTACAGACAATAAATTGACCCAGAGCCCCCCAGAGCCCGGATCGCGATCCAGGAGCACCCTATAATTGAGCTCTGCTTCTTTGTACCTGCGGGCCAGCTTCAAGGCATTACCCAGAGCCAGATAAGCCTGATTTTTGTCGGGATCCAGTGCCAGCGTCTGGCGCGCAGCCACAATGGTTTCATGGGTGCGTGATTTGGCGCTTAGCACAGCGGCAAGCACCAGATAGGTCTGCGCGCGATAATTCTTGGTTGAAAATGCCTGCAGTATCCAGGCCAACGCTTCGTCATACCCCCCCAAATCAATCAGACAACGGCTGAGCAATTCCAGTGGTGCAACCCAATTTGGCGCTGCCGCCACCAATTGCCGCACCAGGGGCTCAACCTCGCGGGACTGTCCAAGCCGAGCCTGCTGGTCCAGCAAACCATCTAGGCGACGCTGCATCTGCGGCGTAGGGCGGAATTCCTCCCCTCCATCTCCCTCCAACGACTGGACACGTACACGTGCCAATGCGGCGACGTATTCCGACCAATAGGGCCCGCAACCATCGGAAGTCAGCAACAACGACCGCAACACTGTTTCCCATGATTGCGCACCTGACAGAATCAAGCCATGCCAGTTGAGCAACGATAGTCGCTGCTGCCGCGACTTGATGGGGTTTTGATAAATTAGTTTACCTGCTTGGAAAACGGCTATATTTTCCTTGCCGGCAGCATCGCCCAAAGCCCCTATTTCACCCTCGAATCCTTGTTCAAGTGAGGTCAATATATCAATATCTTGCCCTGGAAATCGATTGTGTATCACCTGGCCCCAAAGATTGTAGAGATCGCGTGGCTTCTGCGCCGTCACATCTTCGGTCAACGTACGGGCAAACCCCGGCAGCAGCGTAGCCGGGCGGTCTGGTTGCAGGTCGTAAGGTCCTGGGCCCAAGCTATACTCGACCATCCCGCGGATCATCAGGTCCTGCAGCGCATCCAGAATCCGATCGGTCAGATAGTCTGCGGTCTCGTCCTTGCATGCCGTAGCGAGGGACACCTCTCGATGCAACGCCTCTAGCGACACAGAGCTCGGCCAGGCCCAGGACAAGACATCCACCATGGCAGTCAGCACCGCCGACGTAGAATGCAGTGTGCGGCCCAGCGCGTCCATAAAGCTGGCCTGGCCCGGTGCAATATTGCTCCCGTCCAGTCGCTGGAAACCGGCGGCCCACTGCAATTCGGTCATGCGCGTCAAATTAGGCACCGAACCAGATACGGCCGAATCCGCTTTCACCAATAAGGAACTACGCCTCCAACGGCCCGTGGCAAAGTCCAAGTATTGCTGCCTTACCAGAGCAGGCTTACCCAAAGCATGCAAGCTGTGATTGAGCGCAACTGTGGTACCAAACATGCGCGGCACATCTCGCAATGGCTCGATATCGCCCACACAAACTAACGCTGCAGCCTCCGCATTGGCTGCGAATTCCAGAAAATGGCAAGGTCCACGGCGTTCCGCCCATAAGGCCTGTATACCATTGTCGTTCAATTCAGCCAGCACACGCCGCGCAGCTTCCTGCTGAGCCGGCGTGCAGACCTCTCCGGGTGCAGAACCTTCTTCCAGATAGCGCAGGATGGCCCGTACAGCAGCATCGGCTTCATGTGGGTTATCGATCCCGTGCAAATGCAGACCCACCAGCTGCAGCACATTTTCCAGCGACTTGCCACCAGGATAGACGTCGTAGTCAACGCACGCAATTCCGCCCGCGCTCAACATGGCCGTACATAACTGCAACAACTCCTCGCCCGCCTTCGCCGGCAATCGGCTATAGAGGCCATGCACAATCACATAATCGAAGGATCCTGATAGAGGGCCAGGCTCCCAGAGGGTCAGCACCTGTACGTTTTTGCAACCCAAGCGCTCGACTTCCCTGCGTGCATAAATTACATCGTCTTCAGTATCCAGCAGCAGCACAAGACTGGCCCCACCGAATACGCATGCCCAGGTTAGTAAAGGCTCCCAGCCCTTTCCAATCGCTAAGACTGCAGCCGTTGCCGGTGGTGCGGCGGTCACTCCGTAAAAATGTGCAGCCGCCTGTAGACGGTTCAAAGTCGGCATGCGCTCCAGGTTTACGCCATCACGAACAGGAGCTTTTTCCTGCAGGTCGGCTTCCGGCGCGTCGTTTTCAGGAAATTCGTTGGCGGCAGGTTGGCTTGACATGGACATTAAATGAGAAAAGTGGTGATCCGCACAGATATGGCTAATTGAGCCATGGCATAGGACTACACAACAAAAAACCCTAGCCCATATAACTGAGCCAGGGCTTGCACCAAACGGTGGATTTATCCGGCGCCCCCGCAAGCAGCGGCGCCGACAACCCTAAGTTACCCTAGGATTGTAATCCATGCGATTAACGCAACAGCGACAACACGGTCTGCGGAATCTGGTTGGCTTGTGCCAAAACCGAGGTGCCGGCCTGTTGCAGGATCTGTGCGCGGGTCATGTTGGAGACTTCGACGGCGTAGTCGGCGTCTTCAATACGCGAGCGAGCTGCAGAAAGGTTGTTTACCGTGTTGGTCAGGTTGGCAATGGTGGACTGGAAGCGGTTCTGGATTGCACCCAGATCGCTACGCAGGGAATCCACCTTAGCCAGGGCTTCGTCGAGTTTGGCCAGCGGATCTTCCGTCTGCGCGCCCGTGCTGGTCGTCGCGGTGGTCAGCTTGCCATCATTGCTGACATACAGCGAAGCACCAACAGTCGGTTCATACTTTCCGGTAGCGTTTGCATCGCCGCCCCGAACAGTGATTTCGCCTGTATTTGCGTCAATATTGTAGGTGGTTTGAAAACTTTGAGTAGTCGTCAACTCCCCATCGTTATCCACATATGTGCTATTTGAATTCGTGCCGGTAGCGGCGGCAAACGTCACGCTATGGCTGAACACGCCAGTGCCGAGCTGAACAGTTGCAGCATTGGCGCCTTCAACCAGCGCTCGCACCGCGTCCGAATCCAGGCGATCAGTAAATTCCAGTCCGCTAGCGGCGTTGCCCTTATATACTGTACCAGCCAGCTCCAATCGACCGTCAGTGGATGCCTTACCGGCGCCTTCCAGTACATTTTGTAGCGTGGCAGCTGATTGACCGCCGCCACTATTGACCGACAAGTTGCCGGCACCGTCAATATAGGCAGCCTGACCGTCAATCGTAACAGCACCAGCTTTGTCGACAGTAAACGTGACTGTACCGCTACCGCCGTTCTCGTATGTACCAGTGATCTTTTCGTTAGCACCCAACTCGCCTAGGATGGAAGTCGCCAAACCACCAATACCACCCGAAGCCGTGGTGGCACCGAACGTGAAGTCTCCCGCCTCTGCGTCGAAGGTATAAACGGTAGGAGTAGCGCCGGCTGTAACCTTGTTGCCATTTTCCAGACGTGCAAACGCGCCTTCCGCAGTCAATGCATCGTGTGTGGTAGTAACGCTAGCGGTCGCACCATCAGTGGAGACCGTGCCACCGCCAATCGTTTGCAGATCGGTGACGTTGGCTTTACGATTATCAACGATACCGCCGCCGTTCACGTTGAAACCACTCAGGCCCAGGGTCTTGGCAGTGATTTGGCTGAGGTTGACCGAGATAGTTTCGTTGTCGTTGGCACCAACCTGAACTTTCAGGCTATTGTCGCTGGCCAATACACGCACACCGTTGAATTGGGTTTGTGCCGATACACGGTCGATTTCGTCCAAGCGTTGCTTGATTTCGGCCTGGATGGAGTCCAGATCGGTAGGCGAATTGGAGCCGTTGGCCGCCTGGACCGACAACTCACGTACGCGCTGCAGGTTATTGTTGATCTCGTTCAACGCGCCTTCAGTCGTTTGCGCGATGGAGATACCGTCGTTGGCGTTACGCGAAGCCTGGGTCAGGCCCTTGATGTTGGCGGTGAAGCGATTGGCGATGGCTTGGCCGGCAGCGTCGTCCTTGGCGCTGTTGATGCGCAGACCGGAGGACAGACGCTCGATGGCGGTGCCCAGGGCGCCTTGCGATTTGGTCAGATTATTCTGCGAGACCAGAGCCAGGTAGTTGGTATTAATAACAGACATGGATTACTCCTGTGAGTGAAAAGACAGCGATCTCTGCTGCCGGTTGACCAGGAAAACCCGTTGCCGGGTGGAATCCTGGCCCTTCACCTGTGTGTTGGGCAGGCCCGGTATTTCCTGTACAGCCTGGTTTACGGTACTTGCCAGCCAAAATTTAGGGTGGGTGGATCAAACTTTCGGGTACTTGGCGGCGTTTACACTGCTTGACGAACCTCGCTGCAAGAACCCGGGCATTGTTTGATACCCTGTTGGCTCCATTTACGGTTGTCATGGGCGATTCTTTAGGGCGCATGCTGTCACGCAGTAGAATCGCTGGCATTCTCATCAGGCAATCCTGGTTCTGGCTTCTTAATCACATCCATGTTTCTGGCGAACCCACTGCGCTTGATAAGAGCGATGCAAGGCGGGGGGTCAGACCCCGTGCGGGGTCTGACCCCGTTGCTCATGGCGCTGTGCGTGGCGGTTTGGGCTCTGCCGGCCCATTCCGCCGCCGCGTGCGATGGGGCTCAGAACATTCGCTTGCTGAAGCCGGTGGAGTTTACCGCCCAGCAGCGGGCGGAGTTTCGAGCCATGCCGCCCTTGAGAGTCTCGGCGGTGGGTGCGCCGCCCATGGCGCGCTACGATGACGACAGCCAAACCTATAGCGGCATTGCCATAGATGTTTTCTGCTTTATTGCGCAGGAGCTTGGCTTAAGCTTCGAAATTACCCCGGGCCGGGACCAAACAGTGGCCGATAAGATCCGGCAAGTGCAGGAGGGGCTTGCCGACGTATTCATACCGCTAAGCCATTCGGCCGAACGCGAGAAGCGCGGTTTGTTCACCCTTCCCTATTACGAAAGCCACTATGCGGTCATTGCGCGTCATGGCAGTCGCGTTTCGGTGCATAGCGTGGCGGACCTGGCCAACTATAAGGTGGGGGTCGTGCAAGGGGTGTCGCTGCAGCCTCTGCTTCAGAAGGTCGTTCCCGCGGCTCAATTGATCACCTACAACGACACGACCAGCGACGTGATCTTCCAGGCGGTGCGCGATGGCGAAATCGACGTTGCGGTGTTCAACAAGGTCATTTTTATCGAGAAGCGCTATCGCCAGGAGTTCTTCGATCTCGACGTGGTCCACACTCTGCACGAGTATCCGCGCGCTTACCGCTACTATTTCAGCCGCTCGCCCGCGCACGAGAGCCTGGTCAAGGCGTTCGACCGTTATCTGGCTGTCATCGACGTTTCGGCGTCGGTAATGATTCACGAGGAAGGCGAACGTCATTTCTTCGAGCGCTACATGGCGCAGCGCGATCAGCGCGTGTTGCTGCAATCGGCCAGCGCAGCGGCGGCCTTGCTGGCGCTGGTTTTTTGCCTGGCGTTGCTTCGTTATCGCCGACTGACCCGGCTTTTGGCCGAGCGCAATGCCCATATCCAGCAACAGCAACAGGCTTTGCAAGAGGCATACAAGAAGCTGCAGACGCTGAGCCGGACGGACGGCCTGACCTGGCTGTCGAATCGTCGGCATTTCGACCAGATGCTGCCCCATGAATACGGGCGCTACCGGCGCACGGGTTCGCCTCTTAGCCTGCTCGTCATCGACGTGGATCATTTCAAGAACGTGAACGATCAGTACGGCCATGCAGTGGGTGACGACTACCTGCGTGCCATCGCCGGGGTCCTGGAAAGCAGTGTGGCGCGCTCCACCGACCTGGTGGCGCGTTACGGCGGCGAGGAATTCACCTGCCTGCTGCCCGACACGGCGCCGGAGGACGCCTGGGCAGTGGCGGAGCGCATCGCCCACGGCGTCGCGGATCTGAATCTTCCCAATGCGTCGGTCATTCCGCCCCACCTGACGCTGAGTATTGGCGTGGCAACCATCCTGGAAGGCGACCCAGGGGCGCAGGAACTGTTTGCGCAAGCGGACGCCCAGCTTTATACCGCCAAGCAGTTGGGACGGAATCGTGTCCGCGCAACCATCATCGGGCGTGCAGTGTTGCAGAAGCGAGCGGGTTAGCGTTGAGCTTTGGCAGGCAGAGCAAACGGGCGATGCGCTGGAGGTGGAGCCTGCCCACTCCGTACCAGCCTAGCGATTCTCTGTCGCCACGCTACCCAATTCGAGCGTGATACGCTTCGTCCATCCCATACTGCCGAACTTTCGGATGACCAACGAAGAAGCGCCAGAAGGCTTCAGTAGTTTTGAACGGCACCAGGCCGTAGGCGTCGTCCAGGCGCTTGACCACGTTCAACAAGTATGGAACGGTGCCGTATTTGCGCACGGCCTCATTATTGGCATAACGTTCTTCCTGCTGGACAGCGATCATCCATAATAGCGGCCGCCACCATGAGTACGAAAAATCGCAATTTGCGATGATGCTCTTGGAATTCTCCTGGCTGGAAAGCATGGTGAAAAAATTGATCAGTTCATCCAGCTTATAGCGATAGGCCTGTTCTTTAGCGAGGAACTCGTCCAGCGTCTTGCAATAGCTGGCTTTCGAGACCCGTTCCCAGCACTCGGTTGGAAATGCCTGCTGATCGGCGACAAAGAATCGACTGACTACAAACTCACAATAGCGGCTGCTCGCAACGCAAGGAATCAAGACGCTCATGGCGTCATTTTTTACGCCCTGAAAATATTCACTGCAATAGGTCTGGAAGACATCCAGAATTGCTTTCTGGTCGGCATGCATGGCCATTACACGGCTGGCATCGGCCATCATCAGGTTGGCCGATGCCGTCTTTTGCAACTCGTCGCGAGTTTCCTGGAGCTCGTGGATTTGCAGCCAAATGGTCAGGATGACCCCGCCGAATGCACAGCCCGCGAACAAGGCATTGATTCCGCTGAAGGCATCGGAAAAAGGCTGTTGCGTGTAGGCCCGAATTTCCGGTTGCAGGCCCACCACGATGGCAATAAGCCATACTCCGACAATGCCGAAGCAGATCATCAGGCCCAACATGAGCATCTGACGCTTGGTATAAGAAGTTCTCATACCTGAATTATACGAAATGATTCTGATTAATTATATTTGAAACAGCATCGCATGCGCGCCCGAAGAGCGCAGCTGGCTTCCAGAGGCGGAATCGCTTATTCTTACAATATACCTATCGATATGCCAGGAGTATGAAATGACCGCCACTGCGACACTGTCAAGCAAGTTTCAGATTTCCATCCCCAAAGCCGTCCGAGAGAATCAGCATTGGGAAGCAGGGCAGGAATTCGTGTTCATTCCTAAAGGCAAAGGTGTACTGATCATGCCCGTACCCGAGCTGGACCAATTGGCCGGCATTGCCAAGGGTGCTCGCAAGAATAATTTCCGAGATCGCCTGGACCGTTACTGATGGCCCAGCCGTTATGCGTAGTAGACACTTCGGCCTGGATCGAATGGCTCACAGGCAGCATGCTGGGTAGCAGACTCGGTAAGCAGATCCCGGACAAATCGAGATGTATCGTGCCGACCATCGTACAACTTGAGTTGTCGAAGTGGCTGACGCGCGAAGTGGGCGAAGACCAAGCCAATCAGGTAATCGCCTACACGCAGAAGTGCATCGTCGTGCATTTGGACACGACCATCGCCTTGCTTGCGGCCGACCTGCATCGCGAACACAAGCTAGCCACTGCCGAAGCGATCGTCTACGCGACGGCGCGCCAGCACGGTGCGGAACTACTCACCTGCGATGCCCATTTCAAGAACCTGCCTAACGTGGCATTGTTCATCAAGAACGCTTGATCTTTCCGGGCGTGATATTGATCGTCAGCGAGACTAGGGCCTGTTAACGCTAAAAGAGTGGCTGAGGCATCAGCATTGACTAAATCCGGCATCGGCCTAAACAGAGCAATCAGCACCACCTAGACCGGACGCAGCTCCGCCAGCATCGCTTCCACCATCCCCCGCACATAGGGCTTGATCCCCGCAGCGGTGGCCGGCAGGTAATCGAATGGCAGTGCTTCCTGCATGTAGCTGCTTTGCGTCATTTCCAGCTGGATGGCGTGTATGTTCTGCGCCGGGCGCCCATAGTGGCGGGTAATGTATCCGCCAGTGAAGCGGCCGTTCAGCACGGCGGTGTAGCCGCCCTGCTCCGCCGTTTTGGCGACCTTCAGCACGGCCTGCACCACGCGGTCGTCGCAGCTCGATCCCTTGCCGGTGCCCAGGTTCAGGTCGGGCAGCTTGCCTTCGAAGAAACGGGGCAGCACGGACCGTATGGAGTGCGCATCCCAAAGCGCGGCCACGCCGTGCTTGGTCCTGATCCGTGTCAGTTCGCGATCCAGCGCTTCGTGGTAGGGCCGCCAGACGGCTTCCCGGCGGGCTTGCACTTCCTGATCGTCGGGCTCCTGGCCCGGAAGATAGACGGGGGTGTCGTCGAAGGTGTCCACCGGGCACAGGCCCGTGACGCTTTGGCCCGGATACAGGCTGGACCCGTCGGGCGGGCGATTCAGGTCGACGACATAGCGCGAATGGGTGGCGATCAGTACGGACGCGCCCAGCTCGTCGGCGAAGTCGTACAGGGTTTCCAGGTGCCAATCGGTGTCCGGCACGTGGCGCGCTTCGTCCGTCATGCGGGCGGCGATACCGGCCGGTACGTGGGTGCCGACGTGCGGCATCGAGATCAGCAGCGGCACCGTGCCTTCGCGAAGGATGAAGGCCGGCTTGTCGGTAATAGAGGTATTCATGAGTTATGCCTTATTGAAACTGGGTAAGTGCGCTGCGCGCCGCGGCGAAACCGGCGACCGCGTCGTCGTGCAGCGCGTGCCGTCCGTCGTCGACCCGGCAGCTTCCGGCTTGCCAGACCTGGCGGACGGCGGAGCTTCGGGCGCTGGCAAACACGTGCGCCGACAGCATGTCTTGCGGGTCCAGGCCTGACAGCGCAACGTGCCGCGCGTCCAGGACGACGAAATCCGCCGACTGGCCCGGGGCCAGCCCGGCGACGGGTCTTCCCGCTGCCTGCGCCCCGCCGGCGACGGCCGCCAGCATGGAGGCCGTCGCCACCTGCGGTTGCGCTTCGTCGGCAATGATATTGCGTTGCCGTGTTGCCAGGCGCTGCGAATACTCCAGCAGCATCAGCTCTTCGGCGGCGTTGACGCACACATGGCTGTCGGATCCTATGCCCCAGCGCCCTTCTCCTTGCCGCCATTGCGCCAGGTCGAAGATGCCGTCGCCCAGGTTCGCCTCGGTCGTGGGGCAAAGGCCGGCCACGGCGCCGCTGCGCGCCGCCGCAAGCGCCTCGTCGCCGATCATGTGCGTGGCGTGCACCAAGCACCACCGCTCATTCACCGGCGCCGCATCCAGCAGCCACTGCACGGGACGCCGGCCGCTCCAGGCGATGCAGTCGTCCACTTCCTTGGTCTGCTCGGCGATATGGATGTGGATGGGGGCGGATGGATGGATCGCATCCAGCCCCGCCAACGATTCGCGCAAGGACGCCGGCGTCACGGCGCGCAGCGAATGGGGCGCAAGCCCCAGCTGCGCACCTTGCGCCTGGCATTCGGGAAGCAAGCGCTCCAGCAGCCGCAGCATGTCATCCGTGCTCTGGACGAAACGGCGCTGGCCTTCGGTGGGCACCTGGCCTCCGAAGTTGCTGTGCTGATAGAGCACCGGCAGCAGGGTCATGCCGATGCCGGCGCGGCGCGCCGCCCGCAACAGGGCCTGGCTGAGGGCCTGCGGCTCGGCATAGGGCCGGCCTGCCGGATCATGATGCAGGTAGTGGAATTCGCAGACCGAGGTATAGCCGGCTTCCAGCATTTCCACATACAGCCAGGTGGCGATGGCTTCCAGCTGCTGCGGCTGGATGCGGGCGGCGAAGCGGTACATCAGGTCTCGCCAGCTCCAGAAGCTGTCGGCGTCTTGCGCCCTGAATTCGGTCAGGCCGGCAAAGCCCCGCTGAAAGGCGTGCGAATGCAGGTTGGGCATGCCGGGGATCACGGGCCCGGGCAGCACGGTGCAGCCGTCGGGCGCGTCGCAATCGGCATGGATGCGGGCCAAGGCGCCGTCTGCTTGCCATTCGAGCAGGACACGCCTGGCCCAGCCGGTGGGCAGCAAGGCGGCTTCGGTCCATGCTTGCTTGATCATGATGCCTCCGTGCTGTCTATGATCCGGATTTTGCCCTGGCGGACGATGGTCCGGGCAGGACGCTGGCCGAACCAGTAGGCGAGTTCGGCAGGGTCTTGCAGATTCCAAAGAACGAAATTCGCGGCCTGGCCGACAATAATGGCGCCATGGCTGTGCTGCAGGCCCAGCGCCCGCGCGGCATGCTGGGTGACACCCGCCACGGCTTCCGGAACGGTGAGGCGAAACAGCGTGCACGCCATGTTGACCATCAGCAGCAGGCTCAATGCGGGCGACGTGCCGGGGTTGTGGTCGGTGGATACGGCCATGGGCACACCCGCCTGTCGCAGGGCGGATATTGGCGGGACCTGGGTATCCCGCAAGGTGTAAAAGGCGCCGGGCAGCAACACGGCCACCGTCCCGGCTTGGCGCATGGCCTCTATGCCCTTGGCCGAAAGATGCTCGATGTGATCGCAGGACAATGCCCCGTAGCGGGCGGCCAGGGCGGCGCCGTCCATGTCGGACAGCTGCTCGGCATGCAGCTTGACCGGCAGCCCCAGCGCCTGCGCGGCGCGAAACACCTGTTCGGTTTCGTCGAGGCTGAAGGCGATCTTCTCGCAGAACACGTCGACGGCGTCGACCAGGCCTTCCCGCGCCAGCGCGGGAAGCATGATCTCGCAGACCATGCGTATGTATTCAGCGCTGCGCCCGGTGTATTCGGGCGGAAGCGCGTGGGCGCCAAGAAAAGTCGTCTTGACGGTGACCCCGAAGGCGTCCGCCAGGCGTCGCGCCACGCGCAACTGCTTGCGCTCGTGCTCAAGGGCCAGCCCGTAGCCGGATTTCACCTCGATGGCGCACACGCCCTCTGCCAGCAGCGTCTGAAGGCGCCGTGCCGAGGATGCGAAGAGTTCATCTTCAGACGCATCGCGCGTGGCCCGCACGGTGGAAACGATGCCGCCGCCGGCCCGCGCCACTTCTTCGTAGCTGGCGCCCGCCAGGCGCATGGCGAATTCGTTGGCCCGCTGGCCCCCATACACCAGATGGGTATGGCAATCGACCAGCCCGGGTGTCGCCAGCGCACCGCCGCCGTCGTGCCGAGGCAGCGCGGCGTACCGGGAAGGAAGATCGGACCCTAGGCCGGTCCAGGCGACGGACCCATCCTGCACGACGATGACGCCATCATCGAGCACGTCCAGCGCCTCCGCGCCAGGGTGCGACAGCAAGCGCAAGGAGTGCCAGATACCATCGGCGCTGGGCGCGCCGGAACCGGATTGCATCATGGACATGCATCGTCTCCTTGTAACTCAATGGCCACCCACAGCAGGGCCGATTGTTCCTCCAGCGGCGCCAGGTCGAACACGGCGCCGGCTTCCGCGCCGTCCCACCATGCGCCCTGCCCGGCGCTGATCTCCTGGCAGGATCCGTCGCCGCCGGCGATGCGCCATCGGCCTTCGGCAACCAGCACGAGGCCCTGGGTCGGCATGCTCATGGCGGCGGACTGACGCAATCCCCGGACTTCGGCCTTGGCCCGGCCGCGCCGCGTCATGATGTTGAAGTCCCTGGACGGCGCCCCGCCGGTCGAGCAATGGACGGCGGCTTCGCCGGGAAAGGCGTAGGCCAGCAAGGGTTGATCGAGCACATGGTCGATTCCCGCATCGCCGGCGGTCAGGCGCACGCCCGGCCCTTCCAGCAGCGCGATGACCCGGTCCACGTTTTCAAAGGCGGAGAACGGTCCATCGCTTGCGATGGTGGCGATGCTGGCGCGCCAGATGAAATCGTCCAGCGTTGCGCCGGCCGGCCAGCGGGCAAGCTCCTTGGTGCTGCCGCCCCCGTTCTTCCAGGGCATGTCGGGCAGATCGGCGCAGTTGAAATCGTGCCAGTTCATGTCGGGATACCCTTACTTCACCATGGGCAGGTTCAACGCATGCTTCTTGGCGGTGGCCACGGCGATGTCGTAGCCCGCATCCGCGTGGCGCATGACGCCGGAGGCCGGATCGTTCCACAACACGCGGCCGATGCGCTTTGCCGCGGCGTCCGTGCCGTCGCACACGATGACCATGCCCGCATGCTGGGAATAGCCCATGCCCACGCCGCCGCCGTGATGCAGGCTGACCCAGGTCGCACCGCCCGCCGTGTTCAGCAAGGCGTTGAGCAAGGGCCAATCCGATACGGCGTCGGTGCCGTCCTTCATGGATTCCGTCTCGCGGTTCGGGCTGGCCACGGAGCCCGTATCCAGATGATCCCGGCCGATGACGATCGGTCCCTTCAGCTCGCCGTTCTTGACCATTTCGTTGAATGCCAGTCCGGCAAGGTGGCGCTCGCCCAGTCCCAGCCAGCAGATGCGAGCCGGCAGGCCCTGGAAGGCGATCCGTTCGCGGGCCATGTCGAGCCAGCGGTGGGTATGCTTGTTCTCGGGGAACAGTTCCTTGATCTTAGCGTCGGTCTTGTAGATGTCTTCGGGGTCGCCGGACAAAGCCACCCAGCGGAACGGCCCCTTGCCTTCGCAGAACAGCGGCCGGATGTACGCGGGAACGAAACCCGGGAAGTTGAATGCGTCCTTCACACCTTCGTCATAGGCAACCTGGCGGATATTATTGCCATAGTCCACCGTGGGTATGCCCATGGCCTGGAAATCCAGCATGGCGCGCACGTGCACTGCGCAGCTTTGCGCAGCGGCCGCCTTCAGTTTCGCATGAAGAGCGGGGTCGGACGCCGCCGCGCGCCATTCCTCTATGGTCCAGCCCGACGGCAGGTAGCCATTGATCAGGTCATGCGCCGACGTCTGGTCGGTGACCAGGTCGGGCTTCGGGCCCCCCGCCTTGGCGCGCTTGACCAGCTCCGGCAGGACATCCGCCGCGTTCCCCAGCAGGCCGATCGAGATGGCTTCGCCTTTCGCCGTATGCTGCTGTATGAGTTCGAGCGCGTGGTCGATATCCCGGGCCTGCTTGTCCAGGTAGGACGTGCGCAGCCGGAAATCCAGGCTGCTTTGCTGGCATTCGATGGCCAGCACGCATGCGCCCGCCAGTACCCCGGCCAGGGGTTGCGCGCCGCCCATGCCGCCCAGGCCGGCGGTGAGTATCCACCGGCCTTTGAGATCGTTGTCGTAGTGCTGGCGCCCGGCTTCCACGAAGGTTTCGAAGGTGCCCTGGACGATGCCCTGGGCGCCGATGTAGATCCAGCTGCCGGCCGTCATCTGCCCGTACATGAAGAGGCCTTTGCGGTCCAGCTCGTTGAAGTGCTCCCAGTCTGCCCACTTCGGTACCAAATTGGAGTTGGCGATCAGGACCCGGGGCGCATCGGGATGCGTCTTGAACACCCCCACCGGCTTGCCGGATTGCACCAGCAGTGTTTCATCGTCTTCCAGCGTCTTGAGCGTCGCCAGTATCTGGTCGAAGCACGCCCAGTCGCGCGCGGCCCGGCCGATGCCGCCGTATACCACCAGGTCCTGCGGCCGCTCGGCCACGTCCGGATGCAGATTGTTTTGTATCATGCGAAACGGCGCCTCGGTCAGCCAGCTCTTGCAGCTGAGGGTACTGCCGGTGGGTGCGGCAATGCGGCGTTGTGGGTCGTGGCGGGGGTCGGCCAATTTGGTGGGTTCGGTAGCAACGGTTGTCATTTCAGTATCCTGTTCTTGCAAATCATCATCTAATTTCGGGGTAGCCGGCGCTCAGCGCCTGCTCCGCCACGCGCAACGTGACCTGGTAGGCATCCACGTCGGGCGGAACGAATTTCTCTACATGTGCCCGCCGCAGCAGCGCCGCGCCGTCGGGGTCCTTATGCATGGCGGTCAATGCGTCAGCGAGCGCCGACGCGGTTTGCCGGTCGACGTCGGGCGAGCACACCAGCAGCGGGTTGGGGGTCCAGGGGGTATGGGCAAGCGTGCGCAAGCCTTGCAAAACAAGCGGGTCATGGGCGCGGAGCAGATCGAGATACCAGCCGTCGACGGCTGTGAGATCGATTTCACCTTCTTGCAGCGCGCGGATGAGGCCGCGCGGATTGCCATACGGCCCCTTGGACTCGCTGAACAGGCCGGACCGCCGGCCTGCGGCATGATTCGCCAGCACGCCGCGAGGCGCGTTCCAGCCGGATTGCGAATCCTTTACCATCCAGCCGTAGCGCGATCCGAAGGCGTCTTCCAGCGTCGTCCACGGCGCGTCGTCGCGCACCAGGAATTCGCTGCGATAGCGGGCAAGGCCGCCATATTCAGGCCAGGCGGGCACGACGCTCGCCACGGCCTGGAAGCTCTTGCCTTCGCTCAATGCCTGGGCGAACGGCCATCCGCACATGAAAGCGCCGCATAATCCCGGCCGCTCCCATAGCTCGCCGACAGGCGTCGGCCAGCCGTGCGCCACAAACTCCACCTGCAGGCCGGCCTGCAGGTAGGCCGCTTTCAATACCGCCGTCCAGGCGTCGCGCGCCGAAGGCGTGACATCATACAGGCGGGTGGAGGTGATCAGCATGTCAGTACCGGGCGAAGTTCAGCGTCTGGCCCAATCCCATGCCGCGCGCCTTGTCCAGCATGGCCTGCCCCAGGGCGATGTCGGTGATGGACAGGCCGCGGTGCCAGAACAGGATGTTTTCCTCGTCGTTCTCGCGTCCCGGTTTCAGCCCGGCGACGATCTGGCCGAGTTCGGCATGCAGGTTTTCCTCGGTGACCCGGTCGCTGTCCACATGGGCCCGAAGCGCCCCGAAAGGCAGGCCCTTGCGGCATTGGCTCCAGTCATCCACGACGACCTTGCTCATGATGTCGGTCAGCGAGAGCTCGACCGCACTCATCGTGCCGTAGGGCATGACCAGCGCGCCCGGCTTGATCCATTCCGTCTTGAGCATGGGAGCCGGTTCGGGCAGGCGCGATGCCTCGACCACGATGTCGGCGTCGCGCACGCAGGACTCCCAGTCCTCGACCACCTTGACCGGCTTGCCCAGATCGCGCGAGAGGCGTTCGCCGAAGGCATTGCGGCTTTCAGGACGACGGGAATGCACGCGGATCTCGTCGAAGTCGAACAGGCTGTCCAGCAGCCGGACGTTCCAGTACGACGTTCCGCGCGCGCCGATATGGCCCAGCACCTTGCTGTTCTTGCGGGCCAGGTGCTTGGCGCCCAGTGCGGTCATGGCGCCGGTGCGCATGTCGGTGATCGATGTGGCGTCGACGATGGCGAGCGGCTTGCCGGTTTCGGGGTCGAACAGGTTCAGGATCGCCATCTCCGAGGGCAGGCCTTGCTTGTAGTTGTCGACGAAGTCGCTGACGACCTTCACGCCGGCCACTCCAAGCGGTTCGACGTATCCGCGCAGGACGTTGAAATGGCCCTTGTCCGAGGATTCCGGCACGAGATGCACCCGGGGTTCCACAACCGTTTTTCGGCGCCCCTGGGCGTCCAGCACTTTCTCCACCGCCGCCAGTATTTCTTGGTCGGTGAGGCCCAGGGCGGCGATGTCCGGCCCGTTCAGATAGGTAATGTCAATGGATTGCATGTTCCTGATTCTCCTTCGATTCCTGGATTGCTTATTGAATTGGCTTGATGTTGGCCTTGCGGACGATGTCCGACCATTTTCTGGTCTCGTCCCGAATTAGGGTGGCGAACGCATCGGGCGCGATGCCGGAGGGCGTGACGCCAAGTTGGGCGAATTTCTGATGGATGTCCGGGTCCTTCAAGACCTGGCCGATGTCGGTCGCCAGCTTCTGGATGGCGGCGTCGGGCGTGCCCGCAGGAGCCACGAGCCCGTACCAGGACGTCACGTCGAAGCCCGGGTACCCGCTTTCGGCGACCGTGGGCACATCGGGCAGCACAGGCAGCCGATCGGGGCCCGCAACGGCGATGGCGCGCAGTTTTCCGGTCTGAATATGGGGCACGACGGTCGATACGCCTGCGAACATGACATTCACGACGCCGCCCACCAGGTCGTTGACCGCGGGCGCCATGCCGCCATAGGGGACATGAAGCATGGCAAGGCCGGACTGCTGGTTGAACAGTTCGCCCGCTAGATGGGCGCCGCTGCCCACGCCGGGAGAAGAATAGCTGAGGCTGTCGGAATTCTTCTTGCCATAGTCCACCAGTTCTTTGACCGAGTGCACGTCCAGCTTGCTGTTGACGACCAGTACATTGGGCGACGTGGCCAGCAGGGTGACTGGGGTGAAGTCCTTGGCCGTGTCGAACGGCAGGTTGGTGAACAGCAAAGGATTGACCGTCAGGTTGCCCGCCGGCGCCAGGGCAAGCGTATAGCCATCGGCTTTCGCCCTGGCCACGCTGTCCATGCCGATATTGCCGGATGCGCCCGCCGTATTCTTGATGATCACGGGGACATTCCATTTCTTGCCGAGCTTCTCGCCGACCATGCGAGGCAAGGCATCGGCCACGCCGCCCGCCTGGTAGGGCACGACGATGGTCACGGCCCGATTCGGGTAGTCGGCTTCCTGGGCCTGCACGGCGACGCCGGGCGCGGCCATCGCGAAGGCGGCCAACAGGGTGGGAATGATCTTCATGGCATTTCCTCTCAATAGTTGCCCGGCGGACCGGGCTGTGTTGCCGCCCGCGTCAGGCCACGGAAAACTTTCCGATGATGCGGTAGCAGTTACCGGGGTGGTACAGGTTGGCCAGCGATGCGACCTTGTCCTGCGAAATGGTTCGGCGCGATATCTTCAGCAAAGCCGCATTGACCTCGATGCCCAGGTGCGTCGCCATCGCTTCATCCGCATTGACCGCCTCGACCACCTGCTCGGCGGCGGTCAACGGCGCGTGCTTGAAGAGGTAGCTGGACGGAGTCTGCTTGCCCAGGTCCAGGGTCATGAATTCGGGCACCACCTCCGGATTGACGAAACGTTCTTCGAACTGGACCGGCGTGCCGTTTTCGTAGTGGACCAGCTTGCACTGGAACACGCGCGCGTTGTGCTCGATGCCCATGGCCGCGGCGACGGCCGCAGTAGCGCGTATCGTCTTGCGCGACAGCAGCACGCTATGATGCACATGCCCGCGGCTGGCGATCTCTTCGTAGATGTCCTTGATGGACAGGATATTGGACATGGGTTGAAGGTCCGCAACGTAAGAACCTGACCCATGCCTGCGCGCGATCAACCCCTCGGCTTGAAGCTCCTGCAGCGCGCGGCGCACGGTCATGCGCGCGCACTGGAAGCGTTCGGCCAGTTCGCGCTCGGATGGCAGCTTGAAGCCCGGCTTCCAGCCGCCATTCTCGATCGCGCGACGCAGCTCCGATTCGACGCCCTCGTAGATGGCTTTCTGCTTTTCGTTGTCACTCATCGCTGTCCGTCCTGGCCAGATGGGCCTTCAATGTCTGCATGGTGATATGGCCGATTTCGCCGCCCGCCGAGTCCCGGACGCCAAGCGTGTCGCTGCCGGACTCGAGCAGCATCGACAATGCGGTGCTGGCCGGGCTGCCGTCTTGGATCACGGGGCTGTTTGCCGCGGCGGGCCCCGGGATGCAGACGTCTTTGGCGGTCAACAGGGCCAGCCTCTTGAGCGATCGGCCGCTGCCCAGGAACGAGGCCACGAAGTCGTTGGCCGGGGAATTCAGCAGCGCGTCCGGCGTGTCGACCTGCAGCACTTTTCCTTCATGCAGGATCGCGATGCGATCGCCCATCTTCAGGGCCTCGTCGATATCGTGGGTGACCAGGACGATGGTTTTCTTCAGCTTGCGCAGGATGTTCAGGAATTCGTCCTGAAGGTTCACGCGGTTGATGGGATCGATGGCGCCGAAGGGCTCGTCCATGAGCATGACGGGCGGGTCCGCCGCCAATGCCCGGGCGACGCCCACGCGCTGGCGCTGTCCGCCCGAAAGCTCGCGCGGGTAACGGTCGCGATACTGGGCTGGTTCAAGTCCCACCAGCGTCAGGAGCTCGTCGATGCGTTCCTGTACGCGCGCGGGCTTCCATCCCAGCAACCTGGGCACCGTGGCGATGTTGTCGGCGATGCGCTGATGCGGAAAGAGGCCGACCTGCTGTATGACGTAGCCGATATGCCTGCGCAGTTCGACGGGATCCTGCCGGCTGACGTCGCGGCCGGATACTTCGATACGGCCCGAGTCCGCTTCGATCATGCGATTGATCATCCGCAACGTGGTCGTCTTCCCGCAGCCCGACGAGCCGATCAGCACGCACAACTCGCCTTCCTGTATGTCGAGGTTCAAGCCGTCGACGACCGGGCGCGGGGTGCCCGCGAACTGTTTCTTCAATCCTTCTATGCGTATCATGACGTTCTGATTCCTCTGGGTGTCATGGTTTTCTGCAAGGCCCCGAACAGGGCATCGACGGCGATGGCCAGGATGGTGGCCGGTATGGCGCCCACGAGCAGCATGGGCATGGCCATCATGGCCACCCCGCTGGTGATGAACTCCCCGAATCCGCCGCCTCCGATGTAGGCCGCCAGCACTGCGCCGGAAATGACCTGTACCGCCGCGGTCCGCAGGCCCGCGAACACCATGGGCAAGGCCAGGGGCAGGCGCACCTGCCGGGTGATCTGGGATTCGCGCAGGCCGACGCCGCGCGCGGCATCGATCGTGTCGGCGTCCACCCCGACGAACCCCACATAGGTATTGATGAGGATGGGGGGCACCGCCAGCAGCGACAAGGCAAGCAGGGAAGGAACGAATCCCGTGCCCAGCAACGGCATCGCCAGGGCGAGGATGGCCAAAGACGGAACCGTGCGTCCCACGTTGGCGATATTGATGGCCAGCAGCGTGTAGCGGCCGGAAAGGGCGAGCCATATACCGGCGGGAATCGCGAATACCGAGGCGAGGAGCAAGGCCGAGAAAGACAGATTGACGTGCCGGATTCCCGCATCGATGACGCGATCACTGTTGTTCTGCACGAAGTGCAAGGTTTCGAGCAGCAGGCTCATAGCGCGCGCCTCCCCAGGCGGGTTTCGACGTGCGCGAGCGACACATCGACGACCACCGACAGCAGGCAGGCGGTCAGCGCGCCCACCCAGATCTTGGGCGCGTGATCACTGGCCATGCCTTCGAAAATGAGCTTGCCCAAGCCGCCCGCATTGACGTAGGCCGCCACCACCGTGACGCTGATGACGGTTACGGCGGCCACCCTCAGGCCGGCGACGATGGCCGGCATCGCAAGCGGCAGTTCCACTTTGGCCAACACCTGCCATGAGGTCATGCCCGTGCCTTTGGCGGCATCCACGATGTCCGGCGCCACGCCTTGAATGCCCGCCATGATGTTGCGCGTGAGCACCAGCAGCGAGAACATCACCATGGCGATGATCGCGTTGGTGCGCCCCAGCCCGACGATGGGAATGAGCAGGGCCAGTAGCGCCATGGTCGGTATGGTGTACAAGGTGCTGGTGATGCCGAGAATCAGGCCGCGCGCCCTGGGGTGGCGCGCCGCGAACACGCCCAAGGGAAAAGCCACCGCCAGCGAAATCACCAGTGCCGAGCCGGAGATCGCGATGTGCTGCCACAAGGCGACGGCCACGTTCTCCCAATTACGCATCAGCCAGTTCATGGCGCCACCTGCTCGGGCAGATCGAAAGGACTTTCGCGCAACATGTCGATGACCAGCTCCATGTCGGGCCCCAAAGGACGATCGGTGTCCAATACAGGCACACGTTCGCGGATGCGCGCATAGGTGTCTCGAGTACCGGCGCCCCGGGGCGAGACTTGCGCAAGGTCCACCGCCTGGGCGGCGCTCAGCATCTCTATCGCCGCCATCATCGTTACGCGTTCGGCAAGGCGTGCCGTTTTGGCGGCCACGCCCGGCGCCATCGGCGCATGGTCTTCCGCCCCTTCCGAAACCGGAAAGAAGTCCAGGCAGGCGGGATTGGCCAGATGCCGTACTTCGTTCCATAGCGCGGTCAGCGTTTTCTGGACCGTTGCAAACCCCGAGTGTTCGGGCCCGTGCGTCGTAAGCTGCATGGGCAGACCGCTGGTGGCTGGGGAGTACAGCCGCAAGCAACGCTGCACCGAGGCCGAGGCAGCCTGTGCCAGCGAGGCGCCGAGCGATTCGAGGCTGAGCGCAAGGCCTGGAATGTGAAAATTGCTGCTTGATAGAAGCGCGTCGGGGTTCTGAACCACCAGAGGGCTGTCGCCGGAACCGTTCAGTTCGCATTCGATGTGCTCGCGCAGCCCCTGCCTTGCCCAGAGCACCGCGCCGTGGATCTGGGGGACGCAGCGTATCGAGAGAGGGTCCTGCACCCGCCGGGCAGCGCCCTTTTCCCATAATCCGCTGCCATCCAGCAATGCCCTGATCTGCGCTGCGCTGGCCTGCTGGCCCGGCGTCGGCCGCGCCGCCTGCACGCGCTCGTCCAGCGGCGACAGGTTGGCCCGGAACCCTTCCATGGTCAGCGTGGCGGCTCGATTCAAGTTGGCAAGCGCCTGGCTCGCCTTGTCGAACGCGTCGATCGCGCAACTGACGGACCAGGCGTTGGAGCTGATCAGCGCCAAGCCGTCCTTGGGTCCGAGCGCGGCCGGCGCCAGGCCGGCGTCCGACAGCGCTTGCGCGGCGTCGATCTCTTTGCCGCCGGCACGCGCCCTGCCCTGGCCCATCAAGACCAGCATGGCATGCGACATGGCGGGCAGGTCAGCGACCCCGATGGAGCCGACCGAGGGAATGACGGGGCAGATACCCGAATTGAGCAAGGCCAGCAGCGCATGGAATACCGAAGGCGAAATGCCCGATCCGCCTGTGCTCAGGCCCGCCAGCCGCGTGAACAGCACGCCGCGCACGAGTTCGTCGGACGCGGCCTCCCCGATGCCGACGCTGCGGGCGCATATGGCGCGGGCCTGATAGGCCTGGAGCTCGGACGGCATGATGGTCTTGCCCACATTGGCCCCCAGCGCGGTCGTCAGGCCGTAGACCGGAGTGCCGGACTCGACATGCTTTTCCACCACGCGGCGCGCTTGCTCGAGCCGATGCAGCACGGCGGGCTCGACCGAGATCAGCGGATGCGAGCGCATGATGTGCAGCACGTCTTCGACACGCAAATCGCGATTGCCCAGGACGAAGGAAGGCTGGTCTAGCGTAGGACTCATCATGCTTACTTTGCGATTCCCTTGGTCTTCAGGAAATCCTTGGCTACGTCGGCAGGTTCCTGTTTTTCGCCGTCGACCAGATAGTTCAAGCGCGACATGATCTCGTCGCTCAGCATCGCGCTGACCTTGTTGGCGACTTCCGCCACTTTCGGGTTTTTCTCGATGACATCCTTGCGCACCACCGGCGCAACGAAGTAAGGCGGCCAAAGCTGTTTGTCGTCCGTCAGGCGCACCAGGCCCATGGCGCTGATCATGCCGTCCGTGGCATAGCCATTGACGACCTGGACCTGATTGTCCTTCAGGGCGCGATAGCGCAAGCCGATGGCAAGCTGCTGATCGGACTTGAAGTTCATGCCGTATTTTTGCTTCAGCCCCGGGATGCCGTCCTCGCGGTCACGGAATTCCGGGCCGGCGCCCAGCGTCCACTTCTGCGCATGAGCGGCCAGATCGGACAAGGTGGCGACACCGTTCTTTTTTGCCACCTCGGGCATCATGACCAGCACATACGTGTTGTTGATCGGCGCCTGGTCGAGAACGGCGACCCCCTGCGTGGCGTAGGCCTGCTTTACCCGCTCGTAGACGGCATCGGGGTCGGTCATGACTTTTTCCTTCAGTACGGCCAACAGCATGGTGCCCGTGTATTCAGGATAGAAATCGATCTGGTTTTCAAGCAGCGCCCGGTGAGCGATGAGCGTGCCGCCCAGGTTGAGCTTGCGTTCCACCTTCATGCCCTCGGCTTCGAAGGCCTGGGCATAGATCTCGGCCAGGACGTATTGCTCGGTAAAGTTCTTGGACCCCACCCTCACGGTATCGGCCGCCGCCGACGCGGAGCCCAGCGCAGTCGCCAAGCCCATTACCAACAAAGCCATACCTCGGCGCATACCGCCGTTCGCTAACAAAGCCATGATTTCGTTCCTATGCCTTACCTGCTTGTTTGATGGAAGCAACATGTGTTCAATCTTCAACTGGTATCTACCATTAACAACTGGTACATACCACTTTGGATGAATCGTAATATCAATAGGCTCTGCGATCCAGACCGTAGAAACCCTTAGCGGCACGTGTATACTTCAGTTACAAACCTGATCGCCCTGCTTCACCATCGCACTGAATCCAGAGACACAAGATGAAAACTCACAAGAAGTTCTTGCTGCTGTCCTTGCTGGTATTGACCGCTTGCGGCGAAGGAGGAAACTCGGATTCCATCTCCTCCATTCCGCCTGAAAACGTCACGCGCGCCGTGGCGCAGCTCGATGAAATGGCCGCCGAGGTATTCACGCGCTCGGGTATCCCAGGCATGGCCATTTCGGTGGTGCATCAGGGAAAAATCGTCTATGCCAAGGGTCTCGGCGTACGCCGGCTGGGGGAGCCCGCAGCCATCGATCCGGATACGGTGTTCCAGTTGGCCTCTGTGTCCAAGCCCATAGGCGCGACGGTGGTCGCGGCTCAGGTGGGAAGCGGGCTGGTCTCGTGGGACACCCCGGTCGTTCAGCATCTGCCATGGTTCTCGCTGCGCGACCCCGCCTCGACGGCGCAGGTCACCGTGGGCGACCTGTACTCGCATCGGTCGGGATTGCCGGATCACGCCGGCGATGAGCTGGAAGAAGTGGGCTACGGCCGCAGGCAAGTCCTGGAGCGCCTGCATCTCCTGCCGTCGGCGCCTCTGCGTTCGCGCTATGCCTATACGAATTTCGGCTTGACCGCGGCGGCGGAGGCGGTCGCCGTGGCTTCCGCCACCGACTGGGAAAGCCTGTCCGACCAGGTGCTATACCGCCCGCTAGGCATGCGGGCCACGAGCTCGCGTTATGCGGACTTCATGGCCCGCGGCAATCGGGCCCGTCCGCACATTCTCGTCAATGGAGTATTCCAGCCAGGGCCTCAGCGGCAACCGGATGCGCAATCGGCAGCGGGCGGCGTCAGTTCCAGCGTACGCGACATGGCGGCGTGGATGGCCATGGTACTGCATGAAGGCAAGCACGAGGGCCGGCAGATCATTCCCCGCGATGCCCTGCTGCCCGCCTTGACGCCGCAGGTCGAATCATCCCCGCCCACCGAAAGCTCGCCCGCAGGCCATTATGGCTATGGGTTCAGTATTTCAAGCTCCGCCGCGAGCGGCAAGCAGCTCAGCCATTCCGGCGCCTTCATACTCGGGGCGGGTACGACGTTCAACCTGCTGCCGGCCGCCGACACCGGCATTGTGGTGCTGACCAATGCCGCTCCCGTCGGCGCGGCCGAGGCGGTCAGCATGATGTACATGGACATGGTGCGCTTCGGACACCTTACGCGGGATTGGTTCGCGTTCTACCAGCCCAGGTTCGCGACATTGACGGCGCCCACCGGGGAATTCGCCGGCCTTTCTTTCCCTTCCAATCCCACGCCGGCGCTCGCGGCGAATGCCTACGTCGGCACCTATGCCAACTCCTATTACGGCGAGGCGCGGGTGGAACAGCGCGACGGTCAATTGGTCCTTGCCATCGGTCCCGCCAACCGGCTTTTTCCCTTGCAGCACTGGGACGGCAACCTCTTCGTCTTCGAGCCCGACGGTGAAATCGCTCCGGCGGGATCACGCTCGGCCCTAAGTTTTTCCGGCGGGCCCGGCGGCATCATGGACGACATGTCGATAGAGGTTTTCAATGCGCAGGGCCTTGGCGGCTTCTCACGTTAGTTGCGTTTTCTTACACCGCGAAGCAGGACAGGCATCCCGACAGTGCTATGATTATTAAGGAAAAGCGCGGCGCCCAGGGCGTCGTTTGTCAATACTGAAATGCATCCAACCGCGTTTGAGCTTGAATGGGCGAACGCAGGTCTATTCATGCGCCCACGCCCGTGCGATCAAGTAAGGCGAGGTTTCAGGGATCACCCCTGAAGGCATGGACTGGGCGCGGATGCCATGGATCGATGATAGTCAAGACCACTCCAACCGCCTTTCAGAAGTTCGCCCACGATACAGCGTTCAGCACTCAGAAATACTTGTCCATCACGGCATTATGCGTGACAGCCTGCCTGTGCGCGCCCGCCGCCGTCCATGCCAAGGACATCACCGGCAAGCTGGAGATCGCGCCCGCCGCGCAGCTTGCCCTGCATGAATGGCCGGATCAAACCGCATTGCCGGACGCAGAGCCCGGCCTCCAGGACGATCAGGCACTGCAGTCGCTGACCGAAGAAGCCAGCAAACAGGCCCAGACCAAATACCTCGCCGCCAAATGGGGGCGCTCTCCCAAGACGGTGCGCGAGTACGTGAACCTGGCCTGGGAAGAAGCCGGCAAGCGCGATGGACTCGATCCCGAGCTGCTCATTGCCATCATGCAAAAGGAAAGCTCCTTGAGCGCCAAGGTACAGAGCCGCCAGGGTGCGCAGGGGCTGATGCAGGTGATCCGCCGCTGGCACCGCGACAAGCTGGATCCGTCGGAATCGCTTTTCGACCCCAAGGTGAACGTCCGCGTAGCCGCCGATATTCTCGAAGAATATCTGGAGCTGGCGGACGGCAGCCTGCATCAGGCCTTGGCGAAATATTCGGGCAATGCGCGTGGCTACGCGAACACGATACTCAAGGAGTCGCGCAAGCTGGCTCGGGTTGCCGACCAGGCAGCGGCAGTCGTGGCACTGACGCAGAGCTGATCAGAACTCTTCCCATTCTTCTTCGCGCACGGGCTCCTGCTTGCCCATGGTCAGCGATCGCTTCGACGGAAGCGGCTTGAGGCCGGCGGCGGATTGCTTGGTCGAGTCGACATGAACCGGCCTGGCGGCAGATGACGGAGCAAGGCGAGGCTTGGCAACAGCACTCGCCGCGCCGCGAGCCTCATGCCCTTGCTCGTGCTCCTGCCCCAGCCGGAACACGCTCACCACATCCACCAATGCCCCGGCCTGTTCGTTCAGGCTGGCCGACGCGGAGGCGGACTCTTCGACCAGTGCGGCATTCTGCCGCGTCACGTCGCTCAGTTGCAACACGGCTTCGTTCACCTGGGCTATGCCGGTGGTCTGCTCCTTCGTCGCGGCGCTGATCTCGCTGATCAGGTCCGTCACACGCTGGACCTGCTCGACGATTTCACGCATGGCCGCGCCCGCCGCATCGACCATCTGGCTGCCGGTTTCCACCTTGGCAACGCTGTCGTCGATCAGCGACTTGATATCCTTGGCCGCCGCGGCGCTTTTCTGCGCCAGCGTGCGCACTTCGCTCGCCACCACCGCGAATCCCCGGCCCTGCTCGCCGGCGCGCGCGGCTTCCACCGCTGCGTTCAAGGCAAGGATGTTGGTCTGGAAGGCGATGGTGTCGATCACGCCGATGATGTCGACGATGCGCCGCGACGCCGCGTTGATGTCCTCCATGGTGTGCACCACTTCGCCCACCACGCCGCCACCCTTCTGGGCGGCGCCGCTGGCCGACTGGGCCATGTGTGCCGCCTGCTGGGCGACGTCGGCGTTGCTCTTGACCGTGCCGGCAAGCTCCTCCATGGCCGAAGCGGTTTCGGTCAGATTCGCGGCCTGTTCCTCGGTGCGCTGCGACAGGTCGGTGCTGCCCGCCGCAATCTGGGACGAGCCGCTGGCGATATTGAGGCTGCCCGAGCGCACCGCAGAGACGATCTCCCGCAAGGCGGCCTGCATCTGGGCGATGGCATGGACGACGCTGCCTTCCGACGCCCGGCTTTGATCGATGGCGGTGGACAGGTCTCCGTTGGCAATGGAAGCTGCGATCTGCGCTACTTCAGCCGGCTCGCCGCCCAGTTGGCGAGTCAGGCTGCGTGTAAGCAGCCAGCCAAGAATAAGCGCCAGCGCCACGCCCGCCGCCGTCAGCGCCAGGGATAGCACCTGCATCTTGCGGTAGACCGCGTTGATTTCCTCGTCGAGGCGCTTCGCGTTCTGCTGTTTGCGGTCCACCAGTTGGTGCATCTCGGCCTCGACCTGCGCCACCAGATCCAGAGCTTTTTCGACCTGCTGCGCGGCCAGCGCAGAAGAGGCGTCCTGATCCAGCGCGACGGCCTGCAAAGCGGCGCGTTCGAATTCCTCTATGGTGGCCCGGACGGAACTCAATGCCGCCTTTCCCTGCTCGGTAACGAACAGGGTTTCCAGCGGCTCCATGCTGGCATAGGCATTGGCGAAACGCCGCTTCAGCAGCTCGATGCCCGCCTTGCTCTGGGACTCCGTCTTGGCCAGCATGACACTGCGCAAGGCGCCGCCCGCACCGATCATCTGGCCGCGCGTGTCCGCCGCATGGCGCAGGCCGATGATTTCCCGCTCGTACATCTGGACGGCCATGGCATCCACACGGTCCAGCGCGAACAGGCCGACGACGCCGATCAAGGCAGCCACCGCGGCAACAATCAGAAAACCGCCAATCAACTTGGCCCTAACAGTCAGGCTTTTGACCCGCTTCATTCATCTACTCTCTTATCTTGTTGGGATGGAAGGTGCCGTGAATGGCTGAGCAGTGCGATTCATAGCACCTAGGGAAATTACCAACTTGATTTTATTTTTATTAAAAGAGATTTAATTTGATGAAATAAGCTCAATCAAGCGGTCAATTGCCTGTTTCACGCGGCCCTTTCAATAGCAGGATAGAACTCGGTGTTTTCTCTTTGCATGCGGGCGTGCAAGGCTTTCAGAACGGAATTGGCTTCCGCGCGGAAGTCTTCCGGCGCCTTTGCCAGCGCGGTGGCCAGCCCCCACTTGCGAGAAAAGGCGATGTACCCATGAGCGATGCCTTTCATGTCGTCCTGGTAGGCCTTGCCCATGGCCGCCAACTGCGCGTCCTGGCCTTTCTGCAAGGTGGGATACAAGATGCGATCTTCGATGGCCAGGTGCAGCTGCACCAGCGAACTCAAGGCCCCCAGCTCGCGCGCAATGTCTTTTGCATGTTCGGCAATTCCATCGTGCGCCAAGCGGCGCAGCGTGGCTATTCCTTTGAGAATGTCTACGTGATGCTGCTTGAATCGGTCGATATCCATGGCACTCACCTTTGATCATATAAAGATACATTTATTATATATCTTTTTGGGATTGAGGGGTCGGACCCTGTACGGGGTCCGACCCCGGTCTGCTGTTTAAAGGGACAGACCCCGAGCCAGTGTTCTTTCAAGGGTCAGACCCTATGCAGGGTCTGACCCTGGCTGGTTTTTGGGGTCAGACCCTATAGGGTCTGACCCCTTGGTCTGAATGGGGCCTGACCCCTGCCCTCCTTAAAGCAGCATATGCATGGCTTCTTCGCCGGGACTGTCCTGCCAGTGGCTGTCGGCCAGCGCGGCGCGGATGCGGGCGACGGCCTGGGACCGCAGTTGAGACACTCGGCCTTCCGTTACGCCGAGCACCGCGGCGATTTCCTTCTGGTTCAGATCCTGTTCGAACTGCAGCGAGAGCAGCAATTGCTCGCGTTCGGGCAGATTCTGGATGGCGTCGACGAGCGCTCCGCGCAGGGCCTGCGACATCAGGCGGCTCAAGGGGTTCGACCATTGCGGCGCCTGCGCGTGGACTTCCTGCGCCACCCTGCCTTCCAGGGGGTCGGATGCGTCGCCGGCCTGACGCACCAGGTCTTCGTAGTGAATGATCTGCACACCCCTCGCCTCTTCCAGGAGCGACTGGTACTCGCTCAGGGGAATTTCCAGCTCTTCGGCGATTTCAGCTTCCGTCGCCGGGCGCAGCAAGCGGTGGCTGAGCGCATGGATGGCTTGCTCTATGCTTTTGGATTTGCTGCGCACGCTGCGCGGCAGCCAGTCCTGGCTGCGCAGTTCGTCCAGCATGGCCCCCCGGATGCGCGTGACGGCGTACGTCTCGAATTGGGCCTCGGCCGTTTCCTGGTACCGACGCACGGCGTCCAGCAGGCCCATCATGCCGGCCTGCATCAAGTCGTCGACTTCGACGCTGGCCGGCAGCCTGGCCACGAGCTGCAAGGCCAGGCGGCGAACCAGGGGAGCGTACTGTCCGACAAGGCGGTCTTCGGTACTGGGCGTACGAGGCATGCGTAAAGAAAAAAGCTGAAAATCAGGCGCTTATTGTGCGCCAGGCGGACGAACCATGTTATGGGAATCAGCGCAATGATTCATCGCCTATTCCCGGGATTAAAGTTTTTCGCGCCGCTGCCGTTACATTCGCAATATCTGGGGTCAGACCCCGTTCGGGGTCTGACCCCTACCTTGATCAGGAGCTTCAGCATGGTGAATCCGATTGCTTCCAGCCTGCCCTCGGGTCAGTTCGGGCAGATGTCCGCCGAATTCGAACGGCCGCCGTCGCTGCCCGAGCCTGCGGTACAGGTAACGCCCGGCAGCGGTGCCCAGGGCAGCGGCACTGCAACCACGTCGCAGCAAAACGGCCAGGAAACAAGCACGGAAAATCCGTCGCTGGAAAAAGCGCTGGAGTCCCTGAACGATAGCATGAAGGCCTGGGCGACAGGCATGCGCTTCGACATGGACGACGAAGCGCAGCGCCTGGTGGTGTCCATCATCGACAGCGAAACCGGCGATGTGATCCGCACCGTGCCCAGCGACGCCGTCATCCGCGTGGCAAAGATGATCGTGCAGCTGCAGGGCAGCATGGTCGACACCACCGCCTGACACCCCGCATTCAAGGAAGCGAACTCGCGGCGGCGGGCCCGGGTAAACGCTTAAATTGACAAGTCTAAAGCCCGCTAACATAGGCATTGGGTAGGCAGGCCTTGCGGCACAATACCCACAACTGGAGTTTCTTATGGCTATTTCATCAATTGGCGTCGGTTCGGGCCTGCCCCTGGACCAACTGCTGGAAGACTTGCGCAAAAGCGAAAATGCCCCGCTGGCGCTGCTGCAGTCGAAGGCGACCGACTACCAGAACCGCTTTACCGCCTACGGAACCATCAAGAGCTCCATCGAAGCCCTGAAGACGGCGTCCGATGCGCTGGGCAAGTCCGAAACCTTCGGCGCCCTGAAAACCAGCGTGAACACCGACGCCTTCACCGCCAGCGCCTCCAACAAGGCCATCGCCGGCCAGTACAGCGTCAATGTCACGCAGTTGGCCACGGCGCAGACACTCACCAGCGGCGGCTACGCGGACCGCAAGGAAGAGTTGGCCGACGGCTCCGTCAAGATCACCATTGCGCTAGAAAACGGCGAATCCAAGGACTTCACCTTGTCTCGCGACCAGGCCACCATGGAAGGCCTGGTCAAGGCCATCAATGCCGAATCCGGACTCGGGGTGTCGGCCACCATGGTCAATGATGGCTCGGGCACCCCCCATCGCCTGCTGATCACCGCCAACGATACCGGTGAGAAGGCGGCGGTCAAGGGCATTACCGTGGCCGCCGGCGAAACCAATGGCGCCAGTGATTTTTCCAAGCTTCAAAATCTCATCGGTTTCGGCGCGGGCGAGCCCGCCGGCGGTACCGGCCTGACCGTCACGGCGGCCAAGAATGCCGAACTCAGCATTAATGGCATCGACATCGTCAGCCAGGGCAACACCATCGAAGACGCCATTGAAGGCGTCACCCTTACGCTCAGCAAGGAAACCGAGGCAGGCAAGACCAATACGCTGTCGATCACGCGCGACGACTCCGTAACGTCCAAGGCCATCAACACCTTCGTGTCGGCCTACAACAACCTGCAAGGCATCATCAAGACATTGACGGCCTACGACGTAGACAGCCAGAAAGGCGCCGCGCTGACCGGCGACAGCCTGGCCCGGCGGGTACAGACCCAAGTGCGCGCCGCGCTGAATTCCTCGGAAGCCTCGGGCGCCATCGCCAACCTGTCGCAGATGGGCATCAGTACGGACCCCGTCACCGGCAACCTGAAGGTGGACGACAAGAAATTGACGGCGGCCCTCAAAGACAACATGGCCGACGTGCAAAAACTGTTCGCCGGGGAAAACGGCCTTAGCGCACGCATGGCCGCGGTTGCCACCGAGTTCACCAAAAGCGGCGGCATCATTGCCAATGCCACGGACAGCATCTCGCAGACACTGAAGGATCTGGAAAAGCAGTACGACGCCACCACGGAACGCATCGATGCCAAAATGGAATCCTACCGTCGGCAGTTCGTGGCCCTGGACAGCATGATGGCGCAAATGAATTCGGTCAGCAGCTACCTTACGCAGCAACTGGCCATGCTCAACAACCTTAGCTCCAACAGCGACAAATGACGTATTCATCCATTGCACGCGGCCCGAAGCGGCGGCATTCCGTCCAGGCCTACGCCAACATAGGCCTGGAAACCGAAGTGCTCAGCGCCAGCCCGGAACACCTGATCACCCTTTTGTTCAATGGCGCGCAAGCGGCCATACTGAAGGCCAAGCTGCACATGGAAAACAACAACCTCGAAGGCCGCGGCATGGCGATCTCCAAGGCCATCGACATCGTCGATTCGGGCTTGAAGGCATCGGTCGACCTGGAGGCCGGCGGCGAAGTCGCGAAATACCTGGTCGCCAGCTACGAGCTCATCATACGCAACCTGATGCTTGCCAATCTGCATGCCGACGCCGCCAAGCTGGACTTGGCGGGGCAAATGCTGAAAGACATCAGTGGCGCCTGGCGCAGTGCCGTCGACCCGATCAGGGACGAGGGGCTTGCAGGCTGAACGCCCGTCCGGTCCGCCATATACCCTATGGCGTGTTTTCTTGAATCTTTTTATGCTTGCTCGTATCGTGCAATTTACCAACCGGCGGCATAGTCCTGCGACATTACCATGAGCAAAACCTCATCCGTCCTTCATTATTACGAAGCCATCGCCGATATCTCCAGCCAAATGCTGTCTGAAGCGCGCGCTAGCCACTGGGAAGAAGTCATCGCCCTGGGCGAGCAGTACCAGACGGCGGTGGAGTCGCTGCGCGAACTGGATCACCTGGGAGACGACGACCGCCAGGCCAGGCGCGAATTGCTGACCAAAATACTGAACGACGATGCCACCATACGCAGCCTGGCCGCGCCAGAGCTCAGCCGCCTGGGCGCGCTCATGGGCAACATGAAGCGCCAGCACGCCGTGCTCCAAACCTATTGCGCGCCGGCCCTTAACCTGCACTCATGAGCGTAGGCGGCCCTTCGGCCCTCGGCACCTTGCTGGTGCAGCGGCTGGACGCCGTCCTGGGCACCACCTTATCGCAGCAGGCGAACCTGGCAACCGGCGCCCGGCCGGACGCCGTCACACAAGCCGCCAACCCCGAGCAAGCCAATGCCGCCCGCAATGAAATGCTGCGGCACCCGCGTGAAGCCGTCGATCGCGCGGCATCGCAGTCGGGACAGCAAGGCCGCCAATCCGTCGACCAGGCCAAGCTCGACGCCCGCGCCAGCGAGCTATTGCAAGCGCGCAACGCTCCCAATACCGCGTTCACCCGATCCGCGCCCACCACGCTGGGGCAAGCGGCCCGCACGATCCTGGCCTTGCTGACGCAGTACGGCGATCAGCCGGCAAGCGTCCAGGGCAAGCGTCCCCTGTTCGGCCAATCGGCAGGACAGGCAGCCGGACCAGGTGCAAGCGCCGCTGGCACGGCGCAGCAGGACGATTCCGTGCAGCAAAGAACGGTTCAAGGCGCTGAAGCACGCCCGGGCCAGTCGGGGCAGGCCGGCACATCGGCCGGCCCTGATGCGGGCGCCGCGAAAGGCGCCCCCACCGCCGGGGGGACGCCCGGCACGCCCGCCTCGGCCACCGGCGCCGCGCAGGGAACGGCCGCCATGGCGCAGGGGCCCGCCGGCTCGGTAGCAGGCCAACTGGCGCAGGCCCTGTCGCAAGCCTTGCAAGGCAGCGGCATGTTCTATGAATCGCACCTGAGCCAGCTCGCGACCGGGCGCATGACGGCGCAGCAGCTCATGCAGGAACCCCAGGCCGCGGCCGGCCGGCAGGCGCAGGCCGAGCCCGCCGCCCAGCAAGCGGCCACTCAGGGGGAACAATCCGCCACCCGGGGCGCTGCCGGCGAAACAAGCACACAAGCCGGCGCCGCGCGCGGCGGCGATTCCGGGCAGGCGCCCGCTCCCGCGCCGGCGTCCTCGATGAGCGGGCTGGATCCGCAAACCCATCTTCTGGTGCGCCAGCAGCTGGAAGTCCTGGCCAACCAGACTTTCGCATGGCGCGGCGAAGCGTGGCCGGATGCGCCCATGGAATGGGAGATCGGCCGCCGTGAAGAGCAGGCCGAGGGTGGCGCGGAAGGACAAAACATGAACTGGGCGACCCGCATCTCCATACATCTTCCCCGCCTCGGCCAGGTGGAAGCCCGGCTGACGCTCTCGGGCCAGCAACTGGTCATGCACGTGGTGGCACCGGAATCGGCGGGCGTGCTGGACGAGCACGCCGAAACACTGCGCAGCCGTTATACCGCGCAGGGGCTGACGCTCAGCCAATTGTCGATTGCCAGGACGGCGGCGCCCGCGCAGGCCGAGGCCACGCCGCCGGAGCCCCCTTTCGTTTCCGATGAGGAACAGCCGTGACGCCGCGCCATACTCCCGACCATCGCGCGACGGCCGTGGCCGTCGCCTACGACAAAAGCGATTCGGCGCCGCGCGTGGTGGCAAAAGGCTATGGCACCGTGGCGGAAAACATCATCCGCACCGCAAAGGATCACGGCCTGTACGTGCACGAATCGCGCGAACTCGTCGGCTTGCTCATGCAGGTGGACCTGGATGCGCACATCCCGCCCCAGCTCTATGTGGCGATCGCGGAGCTGCTGGCCTGGCTATATGCGCTGGAAAACAATGAAAAAGGCGCGGATCTGTTGAAACCGGCGTCTTGAGGGGTCAGACCCCGTACGGGGTCTGACCCCAAGCGCAACAACAAGGGGCCAGACCCCATGCTTGGTGGAGGGGTCAGACCCCATTCGGGGTATGACCCCGTGTCGAGCCTGGGGTCAGACCCTACGGGTCTGACCCCGCAAAACTACACCGGCATGCTGGCGATTTCCTGATACGCCTGGACCAGCCGGTTGCGTACCTGCAGGGTGGCCTGGAAGGCGATGCCGGCCTTCTGCATGTCGATCATGACGTCATTCAGCGAGATGTCCGGCGCGCCCATCTGGAAGGCGCGCGCCTGGGCGCTGGAGGCATTCTGCATGGCGGACACGCGTTCCAGCGAGCGGCTGAGCTCGGCCGCGAAACCGCCGCCTTCCTCCACCCCCGAGGCCTGGCCGCGCGCAGGCACCGACGCGGCGGCGTTGGCCACGGCACGCATTTGCGCCAGCATGTTCTCGATAGCGGTCAAGTGTTGTATGGCCATGGCGCGGTGTTTGCTCTGGTAAAGGGTGTTGCGGATTGTCCATGCAACTTTACACAGGATCGCGCTCGCGCAAGCGGTATATAAAGCGCCATATCCCGCCGCAGTTCAAGCGATTCCCCCACCGCCCAACGGGGCTATAGTCCCCCTGCCCGCTTTTTTCCCACCCAACTGCAGTCGTACTAAATGACACCCAAAAGCCTTGTTTTTCGAGGCTTGGCGTCTTGACTCAACACGCCATAATTCAGCATCCCTTAATTTTACGTTGTCGCATGTCCAAGTTGCTAAACCACTGCGCCGGTCCCTTCTTGCAGAAATGCCCCAGTCCCCGAGGTCGTCAATGAGCCAATCGGCCCAGTTGCTGGCCCGCTTTCCGGCACTTGCGAGAATCGGTGGTTTGCCCAAGCCCGCGCTCATGGCGGGCGGCGCCGCGATCATCACCTTGATCGTCGTGCTTGCGCTGTGGAGCCGCGGCCCCGATTACAAAGTACTGTTCTCGAACATCGAAGACCGCGACGGCGGCGCCATCGTGACTGCGCTGGGGCAGATGAACGTGCCCTACAAGCTGTCCGCCACCGGCAACGCCATCCTGGTGCCGGCCGACAAGGTCCATGAAGTCCGCCTGCAGTTGGCCCAGCAAGGCCTGCCCCGCAGCGGCGAAGCGGGCTTCGAGCTGCTGGACCAGACGCGGTTCGGCGCCAGCCAGTTCACGGAACAGGTCAATTATCAGCGTGCCCTGGAGGGCGAACTCGTCAGCTCCATACAAGGCCTGCACGCCGTCCAGGCCGCGCGGGTCCATCTGGCCATTCCCCGCGAGTCGCTGTTCGTGCGCGACCGCCAGCCGCCCACGGCTTCCGTCCTGCTGACCCTCTACCCCGGCCGCACGCTCAGCGAGGCGCAAGTAGCCGCCATCACCTGGCTGGTTTCTTCCAGCGTCCCGCACCTGACGGCCGAGAAAGTCTCGGTCGTGGACCAGAATGGCCGGCTGCTGACGTCCCCGTCGGGCGACGCAGGCATGGACAGCACGCGGCGCAACCTGGTCAATGAAATCGAGCAGCGCACCGTCGGACGCATCCTGACGCTGCTGAACCCCTTGATGGGCGCCGGCAACGTGCGCGCGCAAGTCAGCGCCGACGTTGATTTCGCGCAACGCGAGCAGACTTCGGAAGTCTACCGCCCGAACCAGAAGCCGGGCGAAGCGGCCGTGCGCAGCGAGCAGACGAGCGCTTCCATACAGAACGGCGTGCTGCCGCCCGAGGGCGTGCCGGGTGCGCTCACCAACCAGCCGCCGGGCAACCCGACGGCCGAGATCCAGCTTCCGCCCCAGGATAACGCGCAGCAGAACCCGGGCGCACCCAACGCGGCACCCAATGCACAGCCGGGCGGCGCGAACAATGCGCCGAATGCGCTGGGCACCGCCGGCAATGCGCCCGCTCAGAATACAGGCACCTCGCGCAACGACGCCACCATCAACTATGAAGTGGACCGCACCATCAGCCATGTGAAGGACCAGCTCGGATCGCTGCGCCGGCTGTCGGTCGCGGTGGTGGTCAATTACCGCAACAACGCCGATGGCGAGGCCGAGCCCATTCCGGAAGGCGAGCTGGAGAAGATCAACGAACTGGTCAAGCAGGCCATGGGCTATTCGACCGAGCGCGGCGATACGGTCAGCGTGATCAACAGTCCGTTCAGCGACGACACGCCGCCGGCGCCGCCGATCTGGGAAAACCCGGTTTACCTGAACTACTCCTTGCAGTTGATCCAGTACTTGCTGATCGCACTCGCGCTGTTCATCGTATGGCGCAGCATCGTCAGGCCCCTGCTCGAAAACAACGCCCAGGCCCGCCTGGACCGCGAAGCCGAGAAGGCGGAAGAGGAAAAGAACCGCGAGCAAATGGCCAGTGCCGAACGCCTGGCCGCCGAGATGTCGCGCTACGAAGACAACCTGACCACGGCCCGCAACATGGCGCTCAAGGATCCGCGCGCCGTGGCCATGGTGCTGCGCTCCTGGATGGAAAAGAAAGATGGCAACCGTTGATACCAATCTGGACCGCTGCGCGATCCTCATGATGTCCCTGGGTGAGGATGGTGCGGCGGAAGTCTTCAAGTACATGAGCGCCCGCGAAGTCCAGATGATCGGCAGCGCCATGGCCAACTTGAAGCAGGTCACGCGCGCGGACGTGGACGGCGTGCTGGAAGAGTTTCGCCAAGAGGCCGATCAGTTCATGGCGGTCACCCTGGGCTCGGACGATTACATCCGCAGCGTGCTGACCAAGGCCCTGGGCACCGACCGCGCCGCCGGACTGATCGAAGACATCCTGGAGGCGGGCGAAGGCGGCAACGGCATAGACGCGCTGAACTGGCTGGAGCCCAACAGCGTCGCGGAACTCATCAGCGACGAGCACCCGCAGATCATCGCCACCATTCTCGTCCACCTCGAACGCATGCAGGCCTCCAGTGTGCTTGCCTTGCTGAACGAGCGGCTGCGCAACGACGTCATGCTGCGCATCGCCACTTTCGGCGGCGTGCAGCCGGCGGCGCTGCACGAGCTGACCGATGTGCTCAATGGCATGCTGTCCGGCCAGGGCGCCAAACGCAGCAAGATGGGCGGCGTGCGCACCGCCGCCGAGATCCTGAACTTCATGAATTCCTCGGAGGAAGAAGCCGTGGTGGCCAGCCTGCGCGAACTGGACGGCGACCTGGCACAGCGGATCGTCGACGAAATGTTCGTCTTCGAGAACCTGGTGGACGTGGAAGACAGCGCCATCCAGCTGATCCTGAAGGAAATCGAGACCACCTCGCTCACCATCGCGCTGAAGGCGGCGCCCGAGGAATTGCGCGACAAGTTCTACCGCAACATGTCGAACCGGGCGGCGGAAATGCTGCGCGACGACCTGGAAGCCCAAGGTCCGGTCCGGATGTCCAAGGTCGAGGAAGAACAGAAGAATATCGTCATGATCGCCCGCAGATTGGCCGAGACAGGCCAGATCACGCTGGGCGGACAAGGAAACGACGAATATGTCTGACAAGTGGCCGAGCCGGCTTCAGGCCGCTCAGGCCTGGAAGCGCTGGGAGATGGAATCCTTCGAGGATCCCAAGGCGCCCGAGCCGGTCGCCCCTCCTCCCCCGCCCGCGCCAGACCCCGAAGTCCTGCGCGCCGAAGTGCAGCGCCTGCGCGACGCGGCACAGGCCCGCGGCCGCGCCGAAGGCTATGCGGAAGGCCATGAACAAGGCCTGGCCGTCGGCAAGGAAGAGGGTCGTCTGCTCGGCCAGCATGAGGGCTACGAGAAAGGCTATGCCGAAGGCCTGGAGGCCGGTGGGCAACAAGCGCGGGGCGAGGCCGACCAACTGGCGGGTCTCGCCCAGGCCTTCGCCCGCTCCCTCACGGCAGTGGAAGCGGAAATGGGACAGGCCCTGATCGCGCTGTCGATCCGCATCGCCGAACAGGTCCTGCGCAGCACGCTGGACGAGCACCCCGAGAAAGTCCTCGATCTCGTCCGGGACATCACGCATGTCGAAACCGGCAAGGGCGGACTGCTGAAGCTGCGCGTGAATCCAGCGGATCTCGAGCTGGTGCAGGCCTATCTGCGCGACGAAGGCGAATCCGACCACTGGCGGCTGCTGGCGGATCCGGCCATCGAGCGCGGCGGCTGCCTGGCCGAAACCGCGCTGGGCAATATCGACGCCACGCTCAAGACCCGCTGGGAGCGCGTGACCTCCTCCCTGGGCCACCCGGCACCGCCGGCCGGCAAGCCCGCGCCATGAGCGGCGCCGAACTCCTTCCCGATGCCGCTGCGCGCTGGCGCGCGCAACTGCAGGCGTGCATGCGCCGCGTATCGGCCACGGAGTCCTGGCACATCAGCGGCCGGGTGACGCGCGCCACGGGCCTGGTGCTCGAAGCCACCGGCCTGCGCCTGGCGGTCGGCGCCGCCTGCAAGATCGAAATCTCGCTGGGCCAGAACCTATGGGCCGATGCCGAGGTCGTGGGCTTCCATGGCCAGACGCTGTACCTGATGCCGCAAAGCGACATCTCGGGCCTGCCGCCCGGCGCGCGCGTCGTACCCATCGAGCCCGCCATACAGAGCCAAGTGCCGCTGCCTCTTCGGGCCAGCCAGGAACTCGGTCCCCCGCCCGTCCTGTCGCGCCATCTTCCGGTGGGCGACATGCTGCTGGGCCGGGTTCTGGATGGCGCCGGCCACCCGCTGGATGACCTGGGCGGGCTGGCCGGCGTCAGCTCCGCCCCCTTGAATGCAGAATTCATCAACCCGCTGACGCGTGCGCCGATCGATACCGTGCTGGACGTGGGCGTGCGGGCCATCAACGGCCTGCTGACCGTGGGGCGCGGCCAGCGCATGGGCCTGTTCGCCGGCTCGGGCGTGGGCAAGAGCGTGCTGCTGGGCATGATGGCACGCTACACCAAGGCCGACGTGATCGTGGTGGGGCTGATCGGCGAGCGGGGCCGGGAGGTCAAGGAATTCATCGAGCACAACCTGGGCCCCGAAGGCTTGAAGCGGGCGGTCGTCGTGGCGGCACCGGCTGATGTCTCGCCTTTGCTGCGCCTGCAGGGCGCGGTCTATGCGACCAAGCTCGCCGAGCATTTCCGCGACCAGGGCAAGCATGTGCTGCTGATCATGGATTCGCTGACGCGCTATGCCATGGCCCAGCGCGAAATCGCCTTGGCCATCGGCGAACCGCCGGCCACCAAGGGTTATCCGCCGTCCGTCTTTGCAAAGCTGCCGGCGCTGGTGGAACGCGCCGGCAACGGCGCCCCGGTGGCGGGTCGCCCGGCGGGCTCGATCACGGCGTTCTATACGGTGCTGACCGAAGGCGACGACCAGCAGGATCCGATAGCAGACTCGGCGCGCGCCATCCTCGACGGCCACGTGGTGCTGTCGCGCAGCCTGGCCGAAGCCGGCCATTACCCCGCCATCGATATCGAGGCTTCGATCTCGCGTGTCATGGCGGCCATCGTGCCCGGCGAACAGTTTTCAATGGTGCACCGCTTCAAGAAGATGCTGTCGCGCTATCAGCGCAACCGGGATCTGATCGCCGTGGGCGCCTACACCACCGGCAACGACCCTGAAATCGACGAAGCGATCGCGCGCTATCCCTTCCTGGAGGCCTTCCTTCAGCAAGGAATCGAAACACGCGTCGACTACCCCACCGCGGCCCGGGAATTGAGCGCCTTGTTCAACCGGTCCGGAAGCCGCCCCGAGTGGCCGGCGCAGGATATGAACCATGGCTAAACCCTCTTCCCTGGACACCCTGATCGAGCTGGCGCAAGAAAACGCCGATGAAGCGGGAAAACAGCTGCAACTTCTGTCAACAGAACGCAAAAACGCGGAAAGCCAGCTGAACATGCTGCTGGAATACCGCCAGGATTACGCGCTGCGCTTGCAGGTCGCCACGGAAAGCGGCCTCTCCGCGTCGAACTATCATAATTTTAGGCAGTTTATCGCCACTTTGGATGAGGCCATTTCGCAGCAAAATAAAGTGGTCGCCCATATTGACGTCAAGATCGAAAGCGGCCGGCAGCGCTGGTACGCTGAAAAGCGCCGCCTGAGCTCCTTCGAAACCTTGCAGACTCGTCAGGCGCGCCAACAGGCGCTGCGCGACAACCGGGCCGAACAGCTCGCCAACGACGAGATGTCGGCCATCATGCACCGTCGGGTGCGCCGCAATCATTGATCAGGCCGTGCCATGAACACCACCACGATTTCCGCCGTCTTGCCCAACGCCCCATCGGGAACCGACCGCAATCGCAGCAGCGGCACCGCCGAGGGCGGCAGTTTTTCCAACGTGCTGGACAGTCAGCAATCGGCGCTGACGCCGCCTGTGCCCTCTTCCACCCGGGATGCCGAACCCGCACGCGGCCGCAACGACGACGCGGAGCTGGCCAAGAACGCCGCCGAACACGGCTTGCCCGGCGGGCCAGCGCCCGTGCATGAACCGGCTCATACCGCAGCCGGCACTGAAAGCGGCGAGCCGGCCAGCCGGACATTGCCTCAAATCGCCCTGCAACTGGCCGCTGAAATCGCAGCGGTGCGGCAAGCGGTATCGGGTCGCGGCACCGTGGAAAGCAAAGCGGACACCGCCCCCGCCTTGACCTCGCGCGCCGGCGATCTCACCGCCCGCAACGCCACAGACCGCCGCCCCGCCGCCTCCGACGCAAGGGATTCCCGCGCGGCAACCGGCTTGGAAAACACCTCAAACCGCCTCGGCCTCGATACCGCAGTACGGCAAGCGTTCGAGCCGGCATTGGTCGGCCTGCCGGCTTCCGTCGCATCGCCTGCCGGGCGCCTTGCCGACGACACGACGCTCGCGCCGCGCGGCAGTCTGCTCGGCCCCGCCCGCGCAGCCAGCATCGCCGGCGCAAAGCAGGCCGTCCTGACGATGCAGGCACGCGCCCAGGCCACCGACACGGCGCCAGGCACGGTCGTGCAGCAAGCCCTCGGCCTTGCCGGCATGGGCTTTGACGACTCTCTGGCGCAAGTGCTGGCCGACCTGCCGGGCGATCGCGGAAGGCAAGCCGATATCTCGCTGACGGACCCGCAAGCAATTCCGGTTGCAGCAGGCCTGAACGGCGCTTCGTCCGCCACCCTGGCCGCACTGACCCAGCCGGTGAGCGCAAACGCCGCCATTGCCACGCCGCTGAACAGCCCGCAGTGGGGCGCCGACTTCAGCCGCCAGTTCATCTCCTTGGCACAAGGTGGGCAGAATGCGCCGCACACGGCGGAACTTCGCCTGGACCCGCCGGAACTCGGCCCTTTGCGCATCTCGATCAACATCAGCGATAACGTCGCCCATGCCGTGTTCGTGTCGCCCCATGCCTCCGTCCGCCAGACGGTCGAGAACTCGCTTTCGCAGCTGCAGCAGGCGCTTGCACAGGCCGGCATCTCGCTGGGCGAGGCAAACGTCAGCGACCAGGGACAGCAAGCCGAACAAGCCTTCAACGAACGCTTCGGAACGGGGTCTGCACGGGCCGGCGCCGGCTTCACGCTGAACGGCGGCGAAGCCATGGATGCCGCCGCGGCGCCGGTCGCCCGAAGGGCCGTGGCGCCGGACGCGCTGGTCGATACCTTTGCGTGACGGTGCCGCGCTGCCGGCAAAGGCTCAAGTTGACAAGCTTTCCATGGGTTATTCGCTTCGATCCCGATCTCCGGCATACGGCACAATATGTTGCCCTTTTCTAACTGTTACTCAGCCCATCGGCCATGGCCAAAAAAGAACCCAGTAAATTCGCCAAATTCTTGAAGTCCGTTCTGGCGACCGTTCTCATCGTTGTAGCCAGCGTGGGCGCCACTTTGTTCTATTACGAACGCTATGGCGGCGGCATCGGCGGACTGGGCAGCCTGGCGGCCGCGCCCGTCGAGCCGCCGCCCGCGCCTTTGCCGGCCCCCATCTTCACGCCGCTGGAGCCGTTCACGGTAACCTTGCGCACCGAGACCAGCAGCCGTATCCTGTATGTGGCCGTCACGCTGCGCGTGGCCGACGAAGAGTCGCGCAAGGTAATCACCAGCTACATGCCCGAAGTCCGCGACCGCATCCTGCGCCGGCTGTCCGAACAGCGCGCCGACTACGTGCAAACGCCCGAAGGCCGCAGCGCGCTGGTTGCCGCGCTGACCAAGGACGTCGAGGCGCCCTACACGCCCAATCCGCGTGGCCCGGTGGTCACCGGCGTGCTGTTCACCGCCTTCGTGATTCAATAAATGTCATATCAAAGCTTACTTTCGCAAGATGAAGTCGACGCGCTACTTGCCGGCGTAACCGGCGAAAGCAGCGACGACTCGAAGAAAGCCGAAGAGCTGGGCGCGGTCCGGTCCTATGACCTGACCTCGCCGGACCGCGTCGTGCGCCATCGCATGCACACGCTCGAGCACATCAACGAGCGTTTCGCCCGCCGCCTGCGGGCCGTGCTGCTGAGCTTCATGCGCCGCAACGCCGACATCACGGTGGGCACCATACGGGTCCAGAAGTATTCCGACTTCGAACGCAACCTGCCGGTGCCCAGCAACCTGAACATGGTGGCCATGAAGCCGCTGCGCGGGCTGGGCCTGTTCACTTTCGACCCCAACCTGGTGTTCCTGGTCATCGACAGCATGTTCGGCGGACACGGGCGCTACAGCACCCGCGTGGAAGGCCGCGACTTCACCACCACCGAGCAGCGCATCATCCAGCGCCTGGTGAACCTTACGCTGGAAAGCTATGCGGGCGCGTGGGAGCAAGTGCATCCGGTGGAAATGGAATACGTGCGTTCGGAAATGCACACCAAGTTCGCCAGCATCACCCGCGGCAATGAAATCGTCGTCGTATCCTCGTTCAACATCGAATTGGGCGCCAGCGGCGGCAACCTGAACATCTGCCTGCCCTACTCCATGATCGAGCCCGTGCGCGACCTGCTCACGCGGCCCATGCAGGAGATCGGCGAAGAAGCCATAGACCAGCGCTGGATACAGCAGTTGTCCCGGCAGGTGCGCAGCGCCGACGTCGAACTCGTCGCCGAGTTCGGGCAGATCGACTCCACCGTTTCCGAACTGATCAAGCTGAAAGTCAACGACATCCTGCCCATTGCCATTCCCTCCGCCGTGACCGCCCGTGTCGGCGGCGTTCCCGTCATGGAATGCAGCTATGGCACCTACAACGAGCGATACGCATTGCGCGTGAAGCGGATGCTGACGACCTCTGAAACAGATATCTCCTGAGCACTGAAAAATGACTGATCCCGAAAAGGACCTCGACAAAGACGACGACACCGGGCAGAACCTGGACGACGACTGGGCGGCTGCGCTGTCGGAACAGACTGCGCATACGCAATCGACCCAGGCCGACGGCCTGGCCGATGCCGCCGACGACTGGGCGGCCGCGCTGGCCGAACAGACCGCGGCCACCTCGTCCGGCATGCGGGCTTCGGCCGCCGCGCCCGCGGAGCCGCCCGCCGCCAGCCCGGCACCGCATTTGTTCCGCCCCCTGGTGGACAGCGCCGTCGAAGGCAACAGCGATATCGACATGATCATGGACATCCCCGTCCAGTTGTCGGTCGAACTGGGGCGCACCCGGCTGACCATCAAGAACATCCTGCAGCTCGGGCAAGGGTCTGTGGTGGAGCTCGACGGGCTGGCCGGCGAACCCATGGACATCTACGTCAACGGCTATCTGATCGCCCAGGGCGAAGTCGTCGCCGTGGAAGACAAGTACGGCATCCGCGTCACCGACATCATCACCCCATCCGACCGCATCAAACGGTTGAACGGCCGGCGCTGAACCCGCCATGACCGAAGCCGACACCCTGCGCCTGATCGTCAGCCTGGTATTCGTCATTGTGCTGATTCTGGCGGGCATGTGGGCGGTACGGCGCGCGGGCTGGCTGCGCGGCGCCCAGCCGGGCGCATTCAAGGTCGTCAGCACGCAAAGCCTGGGCGCCCGCGCCTATCTTGCCATGGTCGAAGTCGAAGACGCCCGGCTCGTGCTGGGTGTGACCGCCAACCAGATCAGTCTATTGCATACACTGCCCCCCGCCGATCCCGCCGGCATACCGGCCGAACCGGCCGCCCAAGGCTTCGCCGCCGCCCTGGGCAGGGCCATCAAGCGCCATTGAAATGAATCGCCCCATTGCAGTCTTCGGGCTGCCCCCCGTTCTCGCCCGGACCCTGCTCTGGTCGCTCGCCGCGCTGGCGCTGATCCTGCTGTTCCCGCGGGACGGCTTTGCACAGGCCGCCCTGCCCGCCATCACGTCGACGACCAATGCCAATGGCAGCCAGACCTGGTCGCTGAGCGTGCAGACGCTGGTCCTGCTGACCCTGATGTCCTTCCTGCCCGCCATGCTGATGATGATGACGGGCTTCACCCGCATCATCATCGTGCTGGGGCTGTTGCGCAACGCCATGGGCACCGGCGCCTCGCCGCCCAATTCCGTCCTGATCGGCATTGCGCTGTTCCTGACTTTTTACGCCATGTCGCCGGTCTTCGACCAGATCTACCAAGATGCCTACCAGCCCCTGAGCAGCGGCGCCATCGCCATGGAGGAAGCGCTGGACCGCGGCGTAAAACCGCTGCATGCATTCATGCTGAACCAGACACGCGAAGCCGACCTGACGCTGTTTGCCAATATGGCGAATATCGGCGAACTCGAGAGCCCCGAGCAAGTTCCATTGAGGGTGCTCGTTCCAGCCTTCGTCACGAGCGAATTGAAGACCGCCTTCCAGATCGGATTCACGATCTTCATTCCATTCCTGATCATCGACCTGGTCGTGGCAAGCGTGCTGATGTCGCTGGGCATGATGATGGTGCCGCCGGTCACCATCTCGCTGCCTTTCAAGCTGATGCTGTTCGTGCTGGCCGACGGCTGGCATTTGCTGCTGGGCTCGCTGGCCCGTAGTTTCTATCAATAGGGATAAGCGTCCATGACCTCCGAAACCGTCATGTCCATGACTTACCTTGCCATGAAGGTCGCGCTCTTCATGGCGGGGCCGCTGCTGCTGGTCACGCTGGCCGTCGGCCTGCTGATCAGCATCTTCCAGGCCGCGACGCAGATCAACGAAATGACGCTGTCCTTCATTCCCAAGCTGCTCGCCGTCGGCGCCGCCCTGGTGTTGCTGGGCCCGTGGCTGATCACCACGATGGTGGACTACATGCAGAACCTGTTCTCGCAGATTCCTGGCTTGGTGTCGTAGGCGGCGGAACGGCGCCGGTGCCATGATCTCGTTCAACATCGACCAGCTCTACACGTGGATGAACGCCTTTTTGTGGCCGTTCTTCCGCTTGCTCGGCCTTCTGGGCACCGCGCCCTTGCTGGGCGACTCCGCCATTCCGGGCAAGGTCAAAGTGGGCCTGGCCGCGCTCGTCGCCATCGCGATCTCGCCCGCCCTGCCGCCCATGCCCGACCTGCCCACGGGTTCATTCGCCGGGATCTGGATATCCGTGCAGCAGGTACTGATCGGCATCGCGCTGGGCCTGGTCATGCGCATCGTCTTCGCCGCCGTTCAAACGGCCGGGGAGTTCATCGGCCTGCAGATGGGTCTGTCCTTCGCATCGTTCTTCGATCCGGCCACGGGCGCGAACACCGCCGTGCTGGCGCGCTTCATGAATACGATGGCGATGCTGTTGTTCCTGGCCCTGAACGGACACCTGCTGATGCTGGGCGGCCTGCTGCGCACGTTCGACGCCTTGCCGGTGCGCCAGGGTCCCCTGGACATCAACGGCTGGGGCGTGCTGCTGCAATGGAGCTCCGAAGTCATGGTGTCCGGCATGCTGCTGGCCCTGCCCTTGATCATCGTGCTGCTGTCCATCAATCTGGCGCTGGGCATCCTGAACCGTACGGCGCAGCAGCTCTCCGTCTTCGCGGTGGGCTTTCCGATCAGCCTGACGACCGGCCTGGTCCTGCTTACCGTCGTCCTGCCCCAGTCGTCCCCCTTTCTTTCCCGCCTGTTCGAGGAAGGCTACGCCACCATGGGAAGACTGATCTATGCTTTGGCTGGGCCTTAGGTGTGGGGTCAGACCCCGTACGGGGTCTGAACCCATAGCCGCTTTGAGCCGGGGTCAGACCCCGCATGGGGTCTGAACCCTTTGCTGCCTTGAATCGGGGTCAGACCCCATGCGGGGTCTGACCCCTTCCCAAGCGGGTGAAGTATCTCGAATCGAGCATCACTCGCCGTGCGATGCTGACGAGCGCCTCCAGTCCTTCCGAGTGCATGACTTTTGGGTACGCCGCGCAAATCTGCAAGGATTCGAACGGCCTTTGCTGGCGGTAGACCACGACCGACCCGCGCTGGATCTCGTCGCGCAGGATGCAGGTCGGCAACACCCCGACGCCGACGCCGCCGACCACCAGGCGCGCGAGCATCGCCAGGCTGTTGCAGGTGCTTACCCGCAGCGCTCCTCCGCCTTCGGCATCCCACCATTCAGCCATCATGTCGTGCAGCGGCGAGGGCTGCGGCATGCCCAATATCGTTGATTGCGCCAAAGTCTGGGGGTCGGCGATTCTGCTTTGCAGCGGCTTGGCGCGGCTTCCTATCCATGCAACGCGCGCCATCGCCAGCGGCTCGACCTGAAGATTGGCCGGACGGCCGGGATTGGCCATGATCGCGATGTCCAGGCGGTTGGCCGCAAGCTCGTTCAGCAGCACGAAGCTGTCGCTGACCTTTAGCTCCACCGTCAAGCGCGGATAGCGCTCGCCCAGCAAGGTGATGATCTTGGGCAGCACGGCAATGGCTATGGTCTCGGAGGACCCCACGCGCAGGACTCCCTGCAGCGGATCGCCTGTGCGCAACCGCGTCTCCAGCTCATCCAGCAGCTGCAGTATCTGGTCGGTGTAATGCATCGCCACCACGCCTTCCGCATTGAGCTTGGCGGCTCTTCCGTCCCGCTCGAACAGACGGGTACCGAGCGCCTCTTCAAGCTCGCGCACTCTCAGCGAAATCGTCGGCTGGGTTACATGCATATGGCGCGCAGCGGCCTGGAAGGATCCAAGCTTCGCGATGGCGGCCAATGCCTCGATCTGCGCAAGCGAGTAGCGTCGCATAAGATTTTCCTATCAAAAATCCCTGAAAACTTTAATTAGTTTAATAGGATGCCAATTGATAGCATAGATCGGTCACCAAAACGATTACTCATGACGGAGAGCGGATGAGCAAGGCAAAACAATTGAGGGAAGCCATTTATGCCCCTGAAATACTGGTGCAACCGGGCGTGTTCGATGGCTTCAGTACCCGGCTCGTCGAGCATATGGGCTACAAGAGCGCGTTCATCACCGGCAGCGGCGTCAGCGAGACGCGTCTGGGCCAGGTGGATGTGGGGATAATGGGCATGGAAGAGAACGTCGCCGCGGTGCGCAACATCGCCGCGTGCTCGGACCTTGCGCTCCTGGCGGACGGAGACACCGGCTACGGCAACGCCATCAACGCCTATCACACCGTGCGCGCTTTCGAACGCGCTGGGGCGGCCGGCATCATGCTCGAAGACCAGGTATGGCCCAAGCGCTGCGGCCATATGCGCGGCAAGGAAGTGATTCCCCAGGATGAAATGGTGCAGAAGCTGCGCGCGGCCTGCGAAGCGCGCACGGACAAGGATTTCGTCATCAAGTCGCGCACCGACACGCTGGCCACGCATGGGCTCGACGAAGTGATCAAGCGCCTGAACGCCTATGCCGAGGCCGGCGCCGATCTCCTTTTCGCGGACGCGCTGCTGGACGCCGAACAGATCCGCACAGTCGCCGGCAACGTGCCCAAGCCGCTATGCGTGAACATGGGCTTCGGCATTCGCCAGCGATCGACGACTCCACTGCTTTCCGCAGCGCAATTGCAGGACCTGGGCGTGGCGGTCGTCATCTACCCCAGGCTCCTGACGGCCTGCGCTCTGGCCGGCATGAAGAAAGGCCTGGAGATCCTGGCGCAGTCATTGACCAGCGGCAAACCCGAGGATCGTCCCGATGCGGCGGTAAGCTTCGAGGAACTCAACGAGATCATGGGAATGGGCGAAATCAATCGCCTGGAGCAAAGCTTCCTGACGGACGCCCAGAAGGCCGCGAAGTATGGCCGCGATGCCGTCGGGCCTGTCGGCGCAGAGGCCGCCCATGGCTGACCCACAAGAAGAATCACGGCGCTTGCCGCCGGGGTCGGTGGACTGCCATGCGCACGTCATCAAGATGAATCAGCCTCTGTCCAGCAACCGGCACTCTCAGCCCGCACGCGAAGCGAGCGTTTCGGACTACCTGGACACGCTCGATGCACACGGAGTCGACTACGGACTTCTTACCGCACCCAGTTTCTATGGAACGAATAACGAAGTCCTGCTGCATGCGCTGGCAGCGTCGGGCGGGCGGCTGCGAGGCACCGCCATCGTCGAGCCAACCGTAAGCGAATCCATCCTGTCCGACATGAAAAACCAGGGCGTGTGCGGCATCCGGCTGAACTGGGTCAAACGCGATGCGCTGCCCGACATCAATTCCGGCGAATACCGGAACCTGCTGTCCAACGCCCGCAATCTCGGCCTGCATATCGAGGTCTATCTGGAAGGCGAGCATCTGCCACCGGTGCTCAAGGCCATCAATGCCAGCGGCGCACGCGCGGTCATCGATCATTTCGGCAACCCGCCAGGCGCCGACGGCATCGACAGCGAAGGCTTCCGGGCATTGCTCGATGCACTCGCAGCCGGCAATACCTGGGTCAAGCTTTCAGCCCCCTTCAGGCTACGAGGCAGCAATCCGGCAGCCCTCGCCAAGGCAATCATCGATCAGTCCGGCGGGGAACGCGCGGTCTGGGCGACGGATTGGCCATGGGTGGGCTTCGAGGACCGGATCACGTATCAGCATTGCATAGACTCGCTGTTCGAGTGCGTTCCCGGTGAGGCGAGCCGGAACCGGATCCTTACGCTAAACGCGCATGAAGCTTTTGGGTTCAAGCCGTAGACGGGCGGCCTGCCCGGCCACTTGTTTTGTCATTGCTTCATCCATCTGGAGACAACACCATGAATAAATATAAACTTCTCGGCACCGCCGCCCTGATTGCCTGGGCCGGCGCGGCAGCAGGCAAAGACGTGGCAAGACTGATCATTCCCACCGCGCCGGGCGGCGGTACCGACACGCTTTTTCGGGCCATCGCCAAATATGCCGAGCCGCACCTGGATGCCACGCTGGTCGTACAGAACGTCGGAGGCGCCGGCGGCGCAATCGGCGTGAGCCAGTTGACCCGGGCCAAGCCGGACGGCCTGACCATGGCGGGAGTGTGGATGGGCCCCATTACCGTCGCCCCCCACACGATCGATACGACGTACGGGCTCGACGATTACATACCCGTCATTCAACTGGATGCGGCGCCCTATGTGCTTTGCGTGCGTCCCGATTTCCCAGCGAAGGACGGCAAGGAGCTGCTGCAGGAACTCAAATCGAAACCCGGACACTATACCTTCGGCACCGACGGCGTCGCCGGCCCCGGCCAGTTGGCCACCGAACGCGTGTTCCAGTCCTTCGATGTCAAAGCGCGAGACATTCCATATCGGGGCGCGGGCGAAACCATGCCGGCGCTGCTGGGCGGCGTGGTGGACATCTACGTGGGCTCCGTGCCGCCCGCCGCCGCGATGGAAAAGAAGGGCGACGTGAAATGCCTATTGGCCACCGGCGCGGACCCGGTCAAGGCCCTGCCCCGCGCGACGACTCTTACCGAGCTTGGCATTCCCGAAAAACAAACGCTGCTTTGGCATGGGATCGTGGTCCCGCCCAACACCCCGGACGCCGCGGTGAAGCGCATCGAAGACGCTTTCGAAAAGGCGGCGGACTCGCCAGAAATGGCGGCTTTCTTTGAAACCGCCGGCGTGGAGAAGAGAATTCTTCGGCGCAAGGAGTTTTCCGAACACATCAGGAAGGAATACGCCGAACTCGGCGCGCTGGTGAAGAGCCTTGACCTGAAGAAGCAATGATGCAGGCGAAACGCTCTTCAGCAGACGCTCCACATCCGGACATTCGCAAGGCGCAACGGGTCGTCGTCACCGGCGCGGCCCGCGGCATCGGGCTGGCCATCGCGCGCGCTTTCCTGGCTCAGGGCGCGCAAGTGCTCGTGTGCGACAACGACGAGGCGGCGCTGGCCGCGCTTTCGCATACCGATCCAAAGCTTCGCGCCGAACGGGCCGACGTCGCCGATCCGGCATCGGTGGCGGCGTTCATGGCGGGCGCAAGCGACGCGCTCGGCGGCCTCGACGTGCTGGTCAACAACGCGGCAATTACCGGCCCCTTCGGCCCGGTCGACGAGAATGACCCGGCGCTCTGGGCGCAAGCGATTTCCGTGAACCTGGTGGGGCAGTTCAACTGTGCCCATTATGGCGTGCCTCTTCTGAAAGCGGCGGGCGGCGGCAGCCTTGTCAACATGTCCTCGGTCGCGGGGCGGCTGGGCTATCCCTTGCGAAGCAGCTACGCCGCCTCCAAATGGGGCATCATCGGACTGACGCAGACACTGGCCATGGAGCTGGGCGAATTCGGCATCCGCGTCAACGCCATCCTGCCGGGCATCGTCGACACAGAACGGCATCGCCGGCAGTTGTCCGCCCAGGCCTCACGCCTGGGCATCAGCGAAGAGGCCATGAACACGCGTTATCTGGAGACCATCTCCCTGCGCGAAAAAACAAGCGAAGAAGAAATCGCCGACCTCATCCTCTTCATCTGTTCGGCAAAAGGTCGGCATATCAGCGGGCAATCGCTGGGCGTATGCGGCAACCTCGAAACGATGAGGCGATAGCGGCATGGGGTCAGACCCCCTACGGGGTCTGACCCCAAACCCGGCATTCGGCCCATGGACAGCGCACTGCGGCGTTCCTACGATGTAACGATCCGCAACGCTTCCTATGGGGGACGCCATGGCTCAAGCAAGCATGTTCCGGCGTTTTTTCCTGCAATGCCCAGTTCAGCCCAAATCCAGATCGTTGGCGCTGTGCGGGGCGGCCGTGATCGGCCTTTTCCTCCTGCTTCCGGGAGCACCTGCGCATGCAAGCAACGATGTGATACGAGCAGCGCTCGATGCGCAAAAAGCCGTTCAGCGGGCAGTGGAGCAGGCGGAACGCGAGGAGAAAAAGCGACAGCAGGAGGCCGCTCGCAAAGCGAATCAGGACGCCCGGCGGGCGGCGCAGGCCGAGCGCGCCGCGCAGCAACGGCAGGCAAGAGCGGAAAATGAAGCACGCAAGAAGGCAGCCAGGGAAAGATTCCTGCTGACTTGCGCCAATATCCAGAAGTGGATAGACGCAGAAGCCATACCCTATTACTCGGGCGGCAGAGCCAGCACGGTGGCCATCGTGGCTGTGCTGCGAGCGGACCGCTTCGAGCCGTTTTTCGGTACGCGCTACGAGGATATGTCCGATGTCGAACTCAGGGAACTGTCGGCCTCGGCATCGCAATGCCTGCGATCCGACGGGCCGTTGACAAGCATGCCCACACGCGAGCGGTCTCTCGTCTCGCAGTCTTTGACACCTACGCAGCAATCGACGCATAAGCGCTATCTTGCCTCGTTCGAAGCGCGCGACGCAGCGCTGCAGAAGCTGGCGGACGAGGCGCTTACGCTGGAACCCAGCAAGGCGGGCGTCAATCGCTGGCGCGAGATCGCCACGCAAGCCGGCGCCATGCTGAACGAAGCACGGCCGGCCACCCGCAATGCCTACCAGGCAAACATGAAAAAGGCGGACACGGTCGCAGTAGCTCCGGCGCTACCCGGCATCGTCGACGAGGCACTGGCGACGGCCAAGGGGCTGGAAGGACTGCGTACCCTGGCAACCTTGGCGGAACGCGACGTCAATCCCCGGCTTTATAGCGAGGGAGCCATCATGGACGCAGCGGGAATCAAGACGCGCGAAGAATGCCTGGAACGACTGCGCAAGGGCATGGACGCCATTGCTGCCCAGATTGCCGCAACGGAACGAGCGCGTATCGACGCCTTGGGCACGGGCCTGGTGGCGCTGGAACAAGGAAAAATCTGGCATGCTGACTATCAAAGCCGCGTGGCGCCTTATGCCAATCATGCTTCCCGACTGAGCGAACTGCTTTCCTACTTCCGTGGAAAACGTGAACTGGCACTCGCGGCGGGCGAACCCGACTTCCAAGGTTCCATCAATCAAGCTTCGAATCATGAGGCGCTTCAACGGCTGCAGGCACAGTACCTTATGAGCGAGGACGCCTACAGCGCACCGGGCACGGCCTTGATGACCGCAATCGCCCAAAGGCGGCAAGAGATAGACAAAAGCCTGGCGCTGGGTCGGCCGACGACCGTTCCAGCCGAGCCTGCGGCCGACGGGCCAGCCGCTGCCCCATCCGGCGGCAACGCGGCGAACCGCGACACGGCGGGCGGCGAGCCGAGCGAGGAAGTGATGTACGACCTGGTCCATTCGGTGCTTGCCGATGCGACCAAGCGCCAGAACGACATGATGGCCCAATGCAGCCGCGGCGTGCGCAGCAACGACATGATGATGAACCAGGTATGCGCCGCCCTCATGCTATACAAGGGCCTGACGACCGGCATTACGGCCAACGCAGCCGTGCCCAAGATCCTGCAATTCGAAAAGCTCGGATGCGCACCTGCGGTGGGTAAGGCCGGCTATCTTTGCGATTACACGCTGGCGGTGGAAAAACAGTTGAACCCGTCCATTGTCGGCCCGGAAGCCAAAGCCCTGCTCGAAGGCTCCAGCCTGAAATCCGCGCGCTTCATCGAAAGCCGCAGCAAGGGCTGGATGATGATTTATTCGGACGACGCGGTGCGCTGAAATGAGGGGTCAGACCCGTTGGGGAAGTGAGGGGTCAGACCCAATGGGTCTGACCCCATATGCCGCTGAAAGGGGTCAGACCCCGTACGGGGTCTGACCCCTCAAACATCAAGAATAAGAGCTTTCCAGCGCTCCGATGCCGCGCGGGCCGGCTACTTCGACGGACTTGGCCGGCATGTCGATGACTTCGTTGGCGTTGATCTTGAAGACCGACACGGCGTCGGCCAGGCGCTTGGCCTGTTCCTGCAGCGAGCCGGCGGCCGCGGCGGCCTCTTCCACCAAGGATGCGTTCTGCTGAACGACACCGTCCATTTCGGTGACGGCGCGGTTGACCTGGTCGATACCTTCGGACTGCTCGTGCGAGGCCGAGGAAATTTCGCCCATGATGGTGGTGACGCCCTGCACCGAGCCGACGACTTCGCGCATGATCTCGCCTGCGTCGCTGGCCTGCTTGGCGCCGGCCTGGACCTTGCGCTGCGATTCTTCGATCAGCACCTTGATTTCCTTGGCGGCCTGGGCGCTGCGCTGGGCCAGCGAGCGGACCTCGCCGGCGACCACCGCAAAGCCCTTGCCCTGCTCTCCGGCGCGGGCGGCTTCGACCGCGGCGTTGAGCGCAAGGATATTCGTCTGGAAGGCGATGCCGTCGATCACGCCGACGATTTCCGCCATCTTGCCCGAGCTGGTGGAGATTTCCTGCATGGTCTCCACGACTTCCGATACCGCTTTACCCCCACGCAGCGCGACTTCCGAGGCGCTCTTGGCCAGGCTGTCGGCTTCCGTCGCGTTGTCGGTGTTCTGGCGCACGGTGCTGGCCAGCTCCTCCATGCTTGCGGCGGTTTCCTGCAGCGCCGCAGCCTGCTGCTCGGTACGGCTGCTCAGGTCCGTATTGCCAACGAAAATTTCGCGCGAACCGAGGTTGATCTCCTCGACGCCGTCCCGCACCACGCTTACGGTGCGTGTCAGGCTTTCCTGCATGCGGCGCAGCGCATCGTACAGAACACCGATCTCATTGCGGGACTGCATGTCCACGCGCTGGGTCAGGTCGCCGTTGGCGATGCGGTCGAAATGCGTGCCCGCTTCGACCAGGCGCCGGACGACCATGCGGCCAAAGACGATGCGCATCAGGATCATCAGCAAGAAACCCATGACCACCGCCCCGCCGATCGCGATGATGGCGGTATGGAAGCTTTTCTCGGCCTCGTTGTAGAAACCGGCCTGAACACGATCCACATGGTCGACAAACGCCTCGATGCCTTCCTGGAACGCCGCGGCCCGAGCGATGCCGAATTCATTGTTCACGAAATAGAAGGTCGTGTAGTCGTTGGTTTCAAGCGCCTGCACCATGGGTTCGATGCCGTCATCGATGTAGGGCCGGTAGGAGCTGATGATGCGGGTTGCAAGACGGCGGCCTTCCGCCGTTTCGGCAGCGTCCTTGCGGAATTCATCGTATTCGTTCTTGACCAGCTCCAGCTTTTGCTTGGCGGTATCCAGCATGTTGCGAGCGCCTTCATTTGCGCCAGTGCCGGCCGCGGCGGACTCCTGCTGGTAGCGCGCGGCAACCAGGAGCGAAACCCGCGCATCCAGCATGTGCATGCCGAGTTGATAGACCTGCTGCGCGCGCTTGTTCTGGCGCGCCATGGCATTGACCTGATCCAGGTTGTTGGAAAGGAACCAGGCGCCCATACCGCCCACCGCGACGATCAGGACCATGAACATGGCCAGCACCAGCATGAGCGTGGTGCTGACTTTGGCGTCGGACAAACGAAAGCGGCGCTTGTTGCGGGATTTCTTTTTATCGAGAGCCGAGGTTTTTTTGGAAGTAGACATAACAGGACCTAAGAACTTTAGAAACTGCGAACCGGCGCCGCATGTTCGCCGTCATACCCATACTGATTCATGCGTGGGATGTTGATTGCATTGACAACGCGCTCATACCGGCCGTCGGGGCCGAAGGAAAGCCATAGCTCGCGGTTGAAGTACACGGCATCGGTCGCCAGCGTGGACTTGTAGGCCCATCTGGCGAGCACCGAGCCGTCCGACTGCCGATAGACATCCACCGGATCAGCGTGCATCAATGCACTGGCCTGTTGCAGCGTCGTCTGGCCAGGGGTGATCAAATACAGCGACGACGTATCGAAATTGCGCCCGACCGTACTACATGCCGCCAAAGCGAATGCAATGCTCAGAACCGATAAGGCGCGGTACATCAGAACTCGACCCACTCGTCATCGGCCGGGTTGCTTTGCTTGGATGCGCCGGGCGTTTTCATGACGTAGGAAGGCCTGCCGGCAGTGGATTCGGACGTAGCGGGTGCCGGCTTTTGCGCGGCGGACGCCTTGCGCACGCGTTCGGCTGTGCGGGCGGCGGCCGGCGCGGCCCCGTTGTGGCCCAGCGCCGCGGCGGCGCCGGGAGGCGCGGCTTTGGCGGATTCCGGCTTATGGCCCGCATCCAGTGCCGGTGCGCGCCTGGCGGGAGCCGCCACTTGCTTGGCCGGTACGTCGATGATCTGGTTGCCCAAGAGCTTGTAGCCCGCCACCACGGAACTGATGCTGCCGACCTGTTCGCTGAGCGACACGGCGGAATTCGCGGCGTCCTGGACCAGCACGGCGTTCTGCTGCGTGACGTGGTCCATCTGCATGACCGCCCGGTTGATCTGGTCGATACCCGATGATTGCTCGGTCGTCGCCGCGGAGATCTCGCCCATGATGTCGGTGACGCGCGCCACCGAATCCACGATTTCCTGCATGGTCGCGCCTGCGCGTTCGACCTGCACCGACCCTTCCGATACCTGGCGAACCGAGTCTTCGATGAGCTGTTTGATTTCCTTCGCGGCCTGCGCGCTGCGCTGCGCGAGCGCCCGCACCTCGGAGGCCACCACGGCAAACCCCTTGCCCTGTTCGCCGGCGCGCGCGGCTTCCACCGCCGCGTTCAAGGCCAGGATGTTAGTCTGGAAAGCGATGCTGTCGATCACGCCCACGATGTCGGAAATCTTGCGCGACGCGGAAGAGATACCCTCCATCGTCGTCACGACTTCGCCCACCGCCTGCCCGCCGCGCTGCGCGACTTCGGAAGCCGTGGCGGCCAGTTGATTCGCCTGGCGCGCGTTGTCGGCATTCTGCTTGACCGTGCTGGCAAGCTGCTCCATGCTGGCCGCCGTTTGCTGCAAGGCGGCCGCCTGCTGCTCGGTGCGGCTGCTGAGGTCGGAATTGCCGGCCACGATGTGCTGCGAGCCGTTCTGGATTTCGTTCATGCCCAAGCGTACCGTGCCCACGATACGGACGAGGTTATCTTGCACATGCTTGAGCGCCAGGTGCAGCGTGCCGATTTCATTGTCGGAGACAACTTCGATGCGCTGCGTGAGATCACCCGCGGCAATCTGTTCGAATTGGCTGCTGACATGCTCCAGCGGACGCAGCACGGCGCGGGAAAGGGTGTAGTACAGCAAGATGACCACCAGCACGGCCAGGACCAGCAGGCCCGCGTACACATAGGTGACCGTGGAGAAATGCTGCTCCACCGCCGACGCGGCGCCCGCGCCGCCCAGCAGCGCGCTGACCTGCCCCTGGCTGTACCAGCCGGTGAATATCGCGCCCAGGGTCAACAGGCATAACAGGAAAACCACTATCGATAGGCTGGTTCTAAGCCGCAACTCTGTGAAACTCATTAATTATTCTCACTTTCCTAACAAACCGTAACGGTGATGTCCAAGTGCTGTCTCCACCTGCCACAACAAAGCATGTGCTTTATTGTGTCATGTTGAATAAGCTTGTGGCCTGGATTTTCTTGAATGCCATCGCGGCTGCTTCCAGCGCTGAAGTGCGCAACTGGAGCTGGGCGGTGGCGGCGTAATAGTCAAGGTCTTCCAGCTTGGAAAGCTGGTTGGTGTAGCTCAGATGCCGCTGGGCGCCATTGGCGTTCAAGGCGTCCACTTCATTCATGCGAGCGCCCACCGACGAGCGGACGGTGAGCACATTGTTGTAGTTGACGTCGATGCGCTGCAGGGCGGTGGCCAGCATGTTCTGGAACTGGGCGCCGCCCGCGGTTCCGCCCGTACCGTTCTCGAGCGCCGCGATGATGCCATCCAGCGTATCGAAGATATTGAGGTCGGTGTTGACGCCATCGGCAGTGGGCTCGATCGTAAACTCGAATCCGCTGTCCGGGCTTGTGCCTAGATACACTTCAAGGCCTTCATTGGTCAGGGACAGCATATTCGTCGCAGGGTCGAAAGAGGCCGTGCTTGTGACCGGATTTCCGTCGAGATCCGAGTAGCTGACGGTGTAGTCTGTGCCATCGAAACCGACTTGATAGCTGGTGTTGGGCAAGACCTTGGACGCATCGACCACCTTCGGCGTGCCCATGATGGGCGCGGTCGAAGGACCGGGGACAGTCGTGGGATACGCCGTGTAACCCGGCGCGCTGACCGGCTCGATCGTGAACTTGTCGCCCGTTGCCGGGTTGCCGCCCAGTTCGACCTGCACCCCGCCCTGCAATGTAATGGTGTTGACTTTCCCGGGCGTGAATCCAGAGCCGACGAACTCGTAGACACTGTTGCCGGCGGCGTCCAGGACATCGACCGAATAAGAAGTGGGCGAGGTGAAATTCACGATGAAGGTATTGCCTACGCCGTAGCCGCCCGGGTCGGTCAGCGTGGGCTTGCCCACGGTGCCGGAGCCCGTATTGTTCGAATCGGCGCGAGTCAGATAGCCCTGAGTGCCTGGCGCCGCACGCCCGAAGATGTCGCTGCCCACATCGCTGCTGGCGATCTGGCGCGTCTGGTCGGCCTGGATCTTGCGCTGATTGCTGTCGCCCATGTAGACGACCTTGCCGCCGACTTCCTGAAATGGCGAAACGTCGCCCCTGGCGCCCGAGAACAGATACTGCCCGCTTCCGTCGGTGGCATTGGCCAGGCCCAGCAGATTGGTACGTGCCTCTTTCAGTACGTTGCCGAGCGTGGCCCTGTCCACGTCGGACATCGTGCCGTTGCCGGCCTCCACCAGACGCGTCTTGACGTCCTGCAGCAGCAGGGTCACCGAATTCAAGGTGTTTTCTTCCAGCCCCAGGTTGCGGTTCAGCACGCTGCGATTGGCATCGAAGCGCGCATTGAGGCTTTGCGACTGGCTGATGTTCACGGCCTGCGCCGCCGCCAGAGGGTCGTCGGCCGGCGTGACCATGCGCTGGCCGCTGGCAACCTGCTGATAGATATGCATCAGGTCGGATTGCTGGGCATTGATGGAGTTCAGACCGGTCTGGAAGAACAAGGAGGAACTGATACGCATGGTCGAAATCCTGAAAATTAACGCAGATTGAGCAAGGTATCGAACAGCGAAGAACTGACGTCGATCAGTTTGGACGCCGCGCGGAACTGTTCCTGGAACTGCATCAGTTGTACGTATTCTTCATTCAGGTTCACACCGGACACCGCCTGCTGAGCCGAGAAATTCTGTTGGATCAGGGTGGCGGTAGCCTTCGCTTCCGTGCCGTTCTGCTGGGTCAGCACACCCACCTTGTTGACGATCTGAGAGTAGGCTTCGTTAAAGCTCATGGAGCCATTGCCCAGCGTTTTCTCGGTTTGCAGCTTCGCCATGGCCAGCGCGTTGTCGCCATTGGCAGTACCGGTTCCCGGCGTCGCCGCGGCGATCTTGGCCGGGTCGGTGATCTCGAGCTTGAGCGTCGTCCCTGCGGCGCGCGTGGGCTGGATGAGCCAGCGGTCCGCCGCTGAGCCAGGACCAGGGGCGCCATTTGAAAGTGCGATGGTAATGCCGCCAACGCTCACTTGGGCAGGTGAAGAGGTCGGAAAGGACTGGACCGCACCGCCTGGAAGCGTAGTAAGCTGGAAGGCAACCGGATTGCCTCCAGAATCCCGCTCCACGGAAATCCGATAGTCGTCGGCGGTCAGGCCATTGACGTCGTCAAGCGTTACGGTAACGGTGGGCGCGCCCGCGGAATTGCTGCCCGATGGCAGCACGGTCACGGGACCCACGCTGAAGAAATCTGTAGCGGGATCACCCGCCAGGTCAACCCCATTGCCATGGGCGTCGTTCATGGCATGGGCCAACCCCATGGCAAGCCGTCCCAGATTGTTCTGCACAGTATCCAGGGCCTCATGGCGATACTGGAGCAGCCCGGCCAGCTTGCCGCCCGTGATGCGGCTTTCGTCCAGTTCGATGCCGTGCGCATTGCCGCTGTTGTCGACGATGGTGTAGGCTACGACCGTGCGCTGCGGATCGTCGGCGGAAGGCTGCGCGCGCAAGGGGTAAACGGTATCCGCCCCGAGCAGCATCTGGCCATTGCCGATGGACAGGTTGATTCTGCCGTCCTGTTCGAAGGACTTCACCCCGACCAGCTGGTTCAGCTCGGTCAGCAACTGGTCGCGCTGATCCAGAAGATCATTGGGTTCGTGCTGCGAAGAGGAGGCACGCGCCTCGACGATCTTGGTGTTGAGGTCGCGAATGCGCACTACATAGCTGTTGACCTGTTCAACGACGGTCGAAATCTGGGTATTGATATTGCCGCGCTGGTCATTCAAGAACGCATTGGCATCATTGATCTGCCCCACCAGGCTGGCGGCGCGGCCCAGGAGCTCCTGGCGCGCTGCGCTGTCGGCCGGCTCGGACGCCACGGCCTGAAGGCCGTCGAAGAACTTCTGCAATGCGGGCGTGATGCCCACCGTGCGGTCGGCAAACAGATTGTTGATCTGCACGATTTCGTTGCCGTAGGAGGTGATCGATGCCCCCTTGCTCTGCGCGTCGGCCAGTTGCTTGTACAGGAAGCCGTCGTAGGCGCGCTGCACGGTGACCGCCTGGACGCCACGGCCGATATAGCCTGCGGCGGTTGCCTTGGCCCCCGCCGTCTGCACCAGCACCGTTTGACGGTTGTAGCCTTCCGTCGTGGCGTTGTTGAGGTTGTGGCCGGCCGTTTGCAGGCGGTTCTGCGCCGCATTCATTGCAGAAAGACCCAGGTTGGCTAAGTTCATGTTTGAATCCGCTTACAGTCGGGCCGGCACGCATGCCGTCCGCGTTTAAATACGTTGTGTCAGGTTAACGACCAGCGGCCCGAAAGCTTTAGCCCGCGCGGGCTCAATCACGGGACGCCAGGCGCTTGCCTGAATCGAAATACGACATGATGGAAATCAGCTTGTCCGAATACTTGGGATCGGTGGCATAGCCCGCTTCCTGTATGCGCCTCGCGGCGTCCTCCGCCGTGCGGGCTTCCACCACGGCGCCGTAGCGCTTGTTCTGGCTGATCAGGCGCGCATAATCGGCAAAAGACTCCTCGTAGGAATCGTAGGCGCGGAACGGCTGCTTCACTTTCTGCGGCACGCCATTTTCGTACTCGGTCGTCATCACATGCACGACCTTGCCCTTCCAGCCGGGACTGGCCTTGATCCCGAACAGGTTGTGGGACGTGCTGCCGTCCTCGCGACGGATCTCGCTGCGGCCCCAGCCCGATTCCAGCGCCGCCTGGCTCAGTATCAGCTTTTCCGGCACGCCGCTTTCGCGCGCGGCCACGCGGGCGGCGTTCGTCATGCGGCTGACGAAATTCTGTATGTGCTCCGGCGCGCCCTTGATCGCGGAATAGATTCTTTCCGTTGCCGGGTTACTTGTCAGCAAGCCGATCAGCGCGTCGATGGATGGCGCGTCTTCGCGCCGCGATGCGCCGATCGATGAACGAAGACCGGGGAGGCGCGATTTGGCCAGCTCGGGCGGAACGGCCTCGCCTTCCGTTTCAGGCGCGCCGCCCCTGGCGCGCCGGATCTGGTCCAGCAAGGCTTGCGCCAGGCCGATGCCGGGCTTGGACAGGCTCAGGGCCATTTGCTCGTCGGACATGCTCTGGGCCAAACGGGTCTGGTCGCTGTCGAGCATGGTGGGTGTGGCCGCCTGCCGGGCCTGCTTGAGCATCTGCTGCAGGAACAAGGCCTCGAATTGCTGGGCGACCTGCTTTTCCTGGTCGGCGCTTGCGCCCTGCGGACCGCTGACGCCTTTCTTCAGGCTGTCCAGGCCACGGAAGTCCAGCGCTGAGGGCGTTTGTGCATTTCCAGGCCGCGGGATGTATTGAACAAAGGTCATGGCCGCGCCTAAATGATTTCCAGGTCCGCGCGCAGCGCGCCGGCGCTCTTCAGGTTCTGCAGTATCGATAGCAGGTCCTGCGGGGTCGCGCCCAGGGCGTTCAAGGCCCGGACCACGTCGGCCAGGTTGGCGCTGGTGCGCACATGCTGCACGCTGCCGGCTTCCGACCGCATCTCGATATTGGTGTTCTCGGTGACCACTGTCTGGCCGCCGGCGAAAGGCGTGTCGGGCTGATTGACCTGCTGTTCCCGGCTGATGACGACGGACAGATTGCCGTAAGCGATAGCCGCCTCTTCTATCATCACCGTGCGATTCATCACCACCGAGCCGGTGCGGGCGTTGATCACCACTTTCGCGCGGGCCGGCGGCAACTGCACCTGGGTGTTCTCGACACGCGAAAGAAAGGCGGTCTGGGCAGCCGGATCGGTGGGCCCGCGAAGCTGGATGACACGCCCGTCCAGCGCCGTGGCGACACCGGAGCCGAACTGCTTGTTCAGCGTCGTGACCACATTCTGCGCGGTCCCGAAATCCGTGTCGTTCAGTTCCAGCCGGATGATGCCGTCGCGCGCATAGGCCGTGGGAACGCTCCGTTCGACGATGGCGCCATTGGCGATGATGCCGCCGTTTAGCTGGTTGACCTGCACGCTGGATCCGCCGGCCTGGGCACCGGCGCCGCCGACCAGCAGGTTGCCCTGGGCAAGCGCATAAACCTGGCCGTTGGCGCCCTTGAGCGGGGTCATCAGCAAGGTGCCGCCGCGCAGGCTTTTGGCGTTGCCCATGGAAGACACGACGACGTCCAGCGCCTGACCCGGTTGGGCAAAGGCCGGCAAGCGCGCGGTCACCATGACGGCTGCCACGTTCTTGACCTGCATATTGGTGCCCTGCGGCACCGTCACGCCCAGCTGGGACAGCATGTTCGTCAGGCTCTGCTGCGTAAAAGGCGTTTGCCTGACCTGGTCGCCACTGCCGTCCAGGCCCACGACCAGACCGTAGCCGATCAACTGGTTTTCGCGCACACCCTGGATGGACGCCAGATCCTTGATGCGGTCGGCCTGCGCGGCCGTTGCGGCAAGCCCGCACACAGCGGCCAGCGCGGCTCGCGACAACAAGCGCCACAACGCAGGGAGACGGAGGTATCGAAACGCGGCCATCATGTCAGAACGGAGAAATATTCAAGAAAAAGCGCTGCAGCCAACCCATGGTCTGGACTTCGTCCATCACGCCCTTGCTTCGGAATTCGATTCGGGCGTCCGCCACCTGCGTGGACGAAACGGTATTCGAGCCCGTGATGGAACGTGGGTCCACGACGCCGGAGAAACGCAAGTGCTCGCTGCCCCGATTGATGGCTATCTGCTTGTCGCCCGCAATCTGGAGATTGCCGTTGGGCAGCACCCCGACGACCGTGGTCGTCAGCGTGCCCGCAAAGGTGTTGTCGGCACGCGTCGAACCCTTGCCGTCCATGGCGTTACCGCCTTCCACGTCGAAGTTCTGCTTGTCCCCCACGCTGCTGGGCAGGAAAGCCGGTACGCCGTCCCATCCCAGCGAGGCGCTGCCCGTGCGGTTGGTGGAGGTCTGCACGTTCTTGGCGGCGTTGGTCTTTTCCTGTATCACCACCGTCACGATATCGCCCACGTTGCGCGGCCGCCTGTCCTCGAACAAGGGGTAATTGCCGTAGGCCGTAGGCTGATAGATCGAACCGTTGGCCTCGGCGGCCGGCATGGACGGCAGCGGCGGCTGCGCGGTCAACGGGCCGGTCACGACCGGCTCGGGCGGCACCAAGGCGCAACCCGACGCCACAGCCAGCGCCAGGCAGGAGACAAGACGAAAAACTCGTTTAAGCATCGATTACAGTTGCGCCAGGCGTGCCAGCATTTGATCGGAGGTCTGGACCGCCTTGCTGTTCATTTCGTAGGCACGCTGGGTGGTGATCATGTTGACCAGCTCTTCCGCCACGTTGACGTTCGACGTTTCGGTGTACTGCTGCAACACCAGTCCAGCGCCGTCCAGGCCGGGCTGCCCGAAGTTCGCGGGGCCCGACGCATCGGTTTCCACATACAGGTTCTCGCCCATGCTCTGCAAGCCGGTGGGGTTGATGAAGGTGCTGAGCTGCAGCTGGCCGATCTCGACATTGGTGCCCACCGCGCCGGGCTGGGTGACCGACACCGTGCCGTCCCGCGCTATCGTGATCTCCAGGGCGTTGTCGGGAATATTGATGGGCGGCTGTACAGGATAGCCGCCGGCCGTCACCAACTGGCCGTTCTGATCCACCTGCAGGCTTCCGTCGCGGGTGTAGGCGAAGGTGCCGTCGGGCATTTCCACCTGCAGGAATCCCTTGCCCTGTATGGCGATATCCAGGCTGTTGCCGGTATTTTTCAGGTCGCCCTGGGTGTGGATGCGCTCGGTGGCCACGGTGCGTGCGCCCGTGCCAAGCTGCAGTCCGGATGGCAACTGATTGGCCGCGCCCACTTGAGCGCCCGGCTGGCGTACGGTCTGGTACATCAGCTCTTCGAACACGGCGCGCGTGCGCTTGAAGCCGTTGGTGTTGACGTTGGCCAGGTTGTTGGAAATCACATCCATATTGGTTTGCTGTGTTTCCAAACCAGTTTTGGCGATCCAGAGAGAACGTATCATGTTTAATTACTCGACAATATGGAATTGGCGCGCTCAGCGTTGGTGCTGGCGTCCTGGATGACCTTCATCTGCAGTTCGAAGCGGCGGGCGTTGGCGATCATGCCCACCATGGCCTCGGCGGCATTCACATTGCTTTTTTCAAGAAAACCCGAAACCATGCGTACTTGCGGATCCTGCGGCGCGGGCTGGCCATTGGCCAGGCGGTAGACGCCATCGTCGCCCCGCAGCATGTCTGCGGCGGGCGGGTTCACCAGCTTGAGCTGGCCCAGCATCTGCAGATCATTGGGATTGTCGCCGGCACCCAGCGCGGAAATCTGGCCATCGACCGAAAACGTGACGATGCCGCGCTCCGGCACTTCCACGGGTGCATTGTCGGCCGATAGCACCGGGTAACCTTGCTGGGTGACCAGCAGGTTGTCCTGGTTCACGGCCAGCTCGCCGGCGCGTGTGTAAGCTTCGCCTTGCGGCGTCATCACGCTGAACCAGCCGTCGCCCGTAATGGCAAGGTCCAGGGCGTGACCGGTTTCCGTCATCACGCCCTGCTGGAAACTGCTGCCGGGGGTGGCCGTTACGGTGCCGACCCTTGTGGGCAGGCCCTGCTCGCTGACCAGCGGCACGGAACGGTAGTGCGCCATCTGCTCGCGAAAGCCGGTCGTGCTGACGTTCGCCAGGTTGTTGCTGATGACGGACTGCTGTTCCAGTACGCGGGCGGCGCCGCCCGCCGCCGTGTAGATGATGCGATCCATTTATGCCGTCTTAGCGCATGGTGATCAAGGTCTGCAGGAGCTGGTCCTGCGTCTTGATGGTCTGGGCATTGGCCTGGTAGGTGCGCTGGGCGATGATCATGTTGACCAGTTCCTGGCTCATGTCCACGTTGGACTCCTCGACGGCCTGGCCGACGATGCTCGCCAGGCCGTTGGAGCCGGGCGTGCCCAGCAGCGGCTGTCCGGACTGCGCCGTTTCCACCCAGGCGTTGCCGCCCACCGCCTGCAAGCCCTGCACGTTCGCGAAGTTGGCCAGCACGAGCTCGCCCATTTCCTGGGTTTCGCCGTTGGTGTAGCTGGCGATGATCTTGCCGTCCGGCGCGATGGCCATGCTGGCGTAGGCGCCCGTGGGGTAACCGTCTTGCTTGAAGGTGTAGCCGAAATCGCCGGCGAACTGGGTTGAGTCAGCGTAGCTGATGGGGACAATCAATGGGTCAGATCCGGCGATTGCACCAAAATTGACCGATGTCGTCTCGCTGGCCGGGGTGAGGGTTCCATCGGAATTGAAAGATATGGGAAAAGGACTTGGAGCAGCGGCTACCGGGTCATTGTTGAGCTGGTAATAAACTTGCCATTGATTGTCCGTATTTGTTTTACGGAAATACTGAGTCAACTGATGGTCTTTGCCCAAAGAGTCATACACCGTCATGCGCACGACGTGGTTGTAGCTGCCAGGATCCGGAGTATTGGTAGCGGGGGCCGGCAAATTGGTGCCCCAAGCCACTGCAGGCATCTGCTCAGCCTGATCCAGATTGAACTTGACCCTCACACCTGCTTGCGTGGCATCCGGATGCGTACCCGTCGCACGTGGCGCGATGTTGCCGCTGGGCACCTGGATGGGCGTAGGCACGGTGCCGCGCACGCCGGTGGCGGGGTTATCCATGAAGCCAGTGAGCCTGTGCCCCTGCGCATTCACGAGATAGCCTTCCTCGTTCGCCGAGAACTGGCCATTGCGCGTGTACATCACGGCGCCGCTGGTATCCAGGACACGGAACAGTCCGTTTGCGCCATCGATGGCCATGTCGAACTGGTTGCCGGTGATGGCCACCGTTCCGATGGTGAAGCGCTGATTGACGGCGGCCACCTGCGTACCCAGGCCGCGGGACGACGCGAAGACGTCGGCGAAGGTTGCCGTGGCGCCCTTGAAGCCGACCGTGGCGGAGTTGGCGATGTTGTTGCCAATGACATCCAGATTTTGCGATGCGGCGTTCAAGCCGCTCAAAGCCTGTCCGAAACCCATGATTTAACCTCGTGTAATGATCTTCAAGTATCTGCTGGAGCCTTCGCAACTGCGAAGGCGCTCGTTTATTGTGTTGCCTTGGCATGGGCCGCCGACCCATGCCTGAACTACATGATCTTGCGGATGTCCAGCAGCGAATAGCTGCCCGCCAGGCCCAGGTCCAGCTGCAGGCCGGTGGACGAATACGCCACGCTGGACACCTTGCCATAGGTCAGCGCACCCACCGATACCGGACCGTTGGAAGCGTCGTAGGCGGCGACCTGCACGTTGTAGGCGCCGTCCGGTGCGGGCACGCCGCCGTCGTCCTTGCCGTCCCATTCCAGGGAATACACGCCCGAAGGCGTGGCGTCCATTTCGATCGTGCGGATGGCCTTGCCGGAATTGTCGGTGATGGTGACCACGACCTTGGCCGCACCAGAAATCAGGTCCATGCCAAACGGCGTGGCGACCTTTGCGCCGCCCTCGCCCGTGCTGCCCAGGGAGATCTTGCTGCCGGGCACCAGGACGTCCTTGCCGATCAGCGATGCGGCCTGCATGGACTGCGACACGTCCATCTGCCCCGACAGGGCCAGCAAGGTGTTGTTCAGCTGGTTGATGCCATTCACCGTGGACAGCTGCGCAATCTGCGAGGTCACTTCGGCGTTGTCCATGGGATTGAGCGGATCCTGGTTCTGCAACTGCGTCACCAGGAGCGTCAGGAAGCGCTCCTGAGTATCGTCCATCAGGCTTTTTGTGCTGTTGGTGGCGGCGGCCAAGGCGGTCGCCGCGCTGCCTGCGCCATCTGTTTGGTTGATCGTGGTCACTGATCGCTCCGTAAAGAAAATGCGTATTACTGACCGATGGTCAGAGTGCGCTGCATGAGGCTTTTGGCCGTGTTGATGACTTCCACATTGGCTTGGTACGAGCGTGAAGCCGAGATCATATTGACTGTTTCGGCCACCACGTCGACGTTCGGCATGGTGACGTAGCCGTCTTCGTTGGCCAGCGGATTCTTGGGGTCGTACTGCAGGCGATGCGGCGCATTGCTTTCCAGCACCTGCGCCACCCGCACGCCGCCGACCGAGTTCGGCGCCTGCTGGCTTTCGACGGGCGTCATCTGGAAAACGACCTGGCGCGCGCGATAGGGCTGGCCGTCCGGGCCGACCACGCTGTCGGCGTTGGCCAGGTTGCTGGCCGTGACGTTCATGCGCTGCGACTGCGCGGTGAGCGCCGAACCGGCAATCTGAAATATGCTCAATGTGGACATGGATGCTTCCTGCCTGGGCTTATTGCTGCAAGACGGACATCAAACTCTTGATGCGCGCCGAAATGACGGAGATATCGGTCTGGTAGCGCATGGTGTTGTCGGCGAACTGGACGCGCTCGACGTCCATGTCCACGGTGTTGCCATCCAGACTGGGTTGTAGCGGTTGCCGGTACAGCAAGTCGGCGGTCTCGTTTCCCGCGGCCTTGCCCGGTATGTGCCGCGCCGCGGTCAGGGCCAACTGGGTATCAGGCAAGCGAAGGCTGCCGCTTCCACCCATGGCATCCTGCAGGGCGGCGCTGAAGTCGAAGTCGCGCGCCTTGTAAAATGGCGTGTCCGCATTGGCGATATTGGCGGCCAGGACTTCCTGGCGCTGCTGCCGCAGGCCAAGCGCGAGTTGATGAAACTTTAAGTCGTCGCCGATTCTGTCGATCATTTGCCGTCCACCGGATTGCCGGGGCCTTAACGATAAAATGGGGCCGCCATCGCGGCCGTGTGGATGAGCGGTCTTTCACCACTCCTACACCAGCATAGTAAGGTGGCTGCGGCTTCGACAAAGTATGAAATAAGGCGCTAATTGACAGCCAATTCCCGGCTTGAGACCGCTCTGCCTTGCCGCTACAATTTCGACCATGCCCAAGCTCTTTGCACTGCTTACCCTGATCGCGGGGTCTTCCGCCCTGCTGACGGTGTCGGCCGCCTGGGGCCAGCGGGCGCAATCCTTGCAGGATCCCGCCCAGGTCGTTGCCGAAGTCGAAGCATTCCTTCAGGCCCAGGCCGTCGTTTACCCCGGTTCCGCCTCCATTTCAGTCGAAACACCCCGCCTTGGCCAGCAGTCCCAATGCGATCGCCTTGAGCCTTTTCTAAGCAGTGGACAGCGTCTGCGCTCACGCATGACGGTCGGCGTCCGCTGCATGGCGCCCAACGCCTGGACGACCTATGTGCAGGCCAACCTGAGCATCCAGGGCTATTACTACGTTGCCAATCGCAGCATCAACGTGGGCGACACGCTCGGCCTGGATGACCTGAACGCGCGCGAAGGCGATATCCTGCGCCTGTCGAACGGCGTCGTCTTCGATCCCAGTCAGGTTGTGGGGTACATTGCACAGCAGCGCATACCTGTCGGCGCGCCGATCAAGTCCAGCGCCTTGCGCGACCCCGACTCCATTGTGCGCGGGCAGGCCGTGCGCACCGAGGCCCGCGGCGTGGGCTTCGTAGCCAACGGCGAAGGCCAGGCCCTGCAAAGCGGCGCACCCGGTGCGCAGATACAGGTCCGCACCAGCTCCGGCCAAATTGTTACAGGTACGGTGGTGAACGGCACCACCGTTCAGGTTACGATGTAGGCATCGGCCATGAAATGCCGCAATTAGGCTAAAGATTGACGCCTGTTGGCCGTAAAGAAAGGCAGGTCCACGCAGTAAACTACCCGCCAGCATTACGGAGATCGCTTTGAAAATCACTTCACCCTCTATCAAAAGCCCGGCAGCCAGCCCTTTGGCAGGCGCACGGACGGACAGTGGGACCAGTGCATACGCGTCCTCCGCTTCTACCACTGCCGGCGGCAAAGGCGCGGTGGATCTCAGCGCGGCGGCGCGCAATCTGTCCAGCCTGGAAAGCAGCCAGAACGACGTGAATGTCGCCCGCGTGCAGGAAATCCGCGACGCCCTGGCTTCCGGCCAGCTCAAGATCGATCCCAGCCGCATTGCCGACGGCCTGCTTGCCAGCGTGCGCGACCTGCTGAAATAACCATTTTTCCCACATGAACGAAGCCGTCACACAGCTTGAAGACAGCCTGCAGCAAGAGCTCGAGCTGGTTCAGGAATTCAACACCATCCTCGAAGCCGAAGCCGAAGCCCTTTCGGCCGGCAACGACGGCGCATTGACGGACAGCACCGCAAAAAAAAACCAGTACGCCGAACTTTTGGCCGCGGCGGGCCAACGGCGCAATCAGCTGCTGAACCAGATGGGATACGAAGCCGACAAGGCAGGACTGGATGCCGCGGTCAAGGACCATGCGTCGCTGCAGGCCGGCAGCAAGGCCTTGCTGGACCAGGCCCGGCGCGGCCAGGAGCTGAACACCGCCAACGGCATCATGATCGATACCTTTCTGGCCCATAACCAGCAAACCCTCGACACCTTGCGCCAACTGGCGGGCATTGGCGATTTGTACGACGCCAAGGGCCGCAGCCGCTCCAGCAAGGCCAAGACCCGGAATATCAAAGCGTAGAGCCTGATGGGGGTCAGACCCCGTCGTCTTTGAGTGAGGGGTCAGACCCCGCAGGGGTCTGACCCCGGGGCTGTGCTTGAAGGAAGGGACAGACCCCTGCGGGGTCTGTCCCTGATCAACGGTTAAAGGGTCAGACCCTTGCAGGGTCTGACGCTGTGCAGCGGTTAAGGGGTCAGACCCCATTCGGGGTCTGACCCCACAGTTCTTTCAAGGCGAACAATTTGTACAAGGCCTGGGTCGGGCTCAGGCCCGGCAAGCCGGGTTTCGAGATCAGGTCGCCCCCCACCCTGCGGGCGAGCGCGGCGTCGGGCGACTGCTTGAGCTCCCAAGCGGCAAGGCCGGACTGCATCGCCACCAGTGCTTTCTTCTGAGCGGCCTGGGCATCGCCACGCCGGGGCAGCATCTGCCAGATGCGGGCGCTGAAGCGCATGGCCTGTTTCACTTCCGACTTGAGCAGCAGCGCGCGCGCCAGTGTTTCGATGTCCGTGCCGGCAGCGGGCGCGTTGCCGATACCCAGCAAAGACTTGATGACGGACCCGGTTGCCCGGTCAACGAGGCGCAGGGACACCAGGCATACGTCCAGGTCCGGGCTCTGCCGGGCGGTCAATCGGACTGCTTCCGAAGCGACCCAAAGCGCGATATTGCTTCCAGGCTGGCCTGCGATCTCGGCAAACTGCGGGAGCTTGGCGTCGTCTCCGATCAGGCTGTGCCGCAGTGTCTTGGCAACCGCGCGGGCCGTGCTTGCACTGCCGTCCGCTTCGACCCGTGTGGTCGGAGCGCACACCGCCAGCCACCGCCCGTCCAGGCCATGGACACGGCGCCACACCGCCTGAGTCCCGCCATCGAACACATGCAGGACCGGCAGGCCCGCGTGTCCGTCGGTCAGCCATTCGATCTGGTGAAGCAAGGCGTCGGCCGCGGACGGCGCAGATTGGGCGCTGTCGCCGCTGGACGACAACCAGCCCTGCCCGGATGCGAGCTGCTGCATGGGCGTGGCCAAGGCCTGGCCTTTGTCGCCGAAGAGCATCGTTGTCCTGAGCTGCATGCGTTCGCCGTCGGACGGCGCCAGGGAAATCTGGTCATGAAGGGCCAGCAGCAAGGGAAAGCCGCCCGCCGACATTTCGTTCTGGGCGACCCGCATCATGTGCCGGACATAGCTGTCCAGCGGCGCGGGATCCGCTCGTTCGGAAGTCTCGCCACGCCACAGGTCGTAGGCCTCGGAGACGGCGGCGCAGTCGTCGATGTACGCGCACGCCGACGCGATGTCGGCCATGGACAGTTCCGAACCCATTTCACCGGCCATGGAAAGCAGCCGCGGCAGAAGATGCTTGCGGCGCGTCTCGGCCAACGCCGCCTCGGCCTGCTCGCCGGACGGTTTGCTGATCGACATGAGCGCGGCCAGATCGGCTTCGGTGGGCGCGTACAACGCCTTGACGTGATGGCTGTGCACGAGCGCCTGGTCGACCAGCTCGGCAGCGTGCAGGAAATGCAGGTCTTCGGGAACCTTCTGCCCCGTCGAGACATAATGAATGGGCAGCTTGTAGCGCAGCGCGGTATCCAGTGCGGCGCCCAGGCGGCTCGCTTCGTCGGCCTTGGTGATGATGCAGCCTTTCAGCGGCGTGCCGCCATCATTGGCATAGTTGCGGGCGACTTCATCGAGCGTATCCCCATGGCTGGAGGCATTGAGCACCAGCAATCGGGTAATCGGCCGGCCCGCCCCTGCCAGCATGGCTGCCTGCTCGCCCACGTAGCGATCTCGCTGGCTGATGCCCACGTTGTCGATCAGCAGGGTCTGGTCGGGCCTGACCGTCTGCATGACCTGGCGCAGTTCATTCACGTTCTGGACGACGTGTACCGGCACGCGGAGCATTTGCCCGTATATCTTGAGTTGCTCGTGGGCGCCGATCCGATAGGTGTCGGTCGTGACGAGAACCAGGCCGCCCGGACCGGACCGACGCACGCAGCGCGCCGCCAGCTTGGCGATGGTCGTGGTCTTGCCCACGCCGGTGGGGCCCACCAGCGCCAGGGCCAGGCCGGGCTGCCAGAGATCGTCTTCGCTGCTCAGGACCGGCAAGTGGCGGACCAGCTCATTGCGCGCCCACTGGAAGGCCGCCTTGGCGGACAACTGTTCAGGCAGGCGCTTGAGCATGGCCCGCAGCAGCGCCGTGCTGAAACCGAATCCCAACAGAGTCTGGAACAGTGTCACGGCTTGCGGCGCCCGCCTCAGTTGGTTGCCCCAGAGCAATTCGTCGATGCGGCTTTCGAGCGCGCCGCGCATGTCGCCGATGGCGCTCATGACGTCGACCGGCTGAGCCTTGTCCGAGAGGACGGATGGCGGCAGGTCCGCGGCGCCCGCCGGGGCCTGTGCCTGCGCCTGGCCCTGAGCCTGCTGCGCCGCCGCGGCCGACGTTGGATCGGTGGCGAGGATCTCCACGCCACCATTGACACGGCGATTCGATACGATGAGGGCATCAGGCCCAAGAGCCAGGCGCACCTGCCGCAATGCTTCGCGATTGGTGCTGCCGAAGAAACGACTTATGTTCACGCTGCGCTACCACCTATCACCGCGGTAATCCGCAGGACACGTTCATCGGGGATTTCAACACTGGAGAGCACGCCCAGCTGCGGGAAATGATGCCGCAGAAATCGTGACAGCGATGGGCGCAGGACCGGTGGAACCACCAGCACCGCCGCATCGCCATTGTTCTCCTGGGATTGTACCGCGCGATCCGCTTCTGTCAGCACGCTTTCAGCCAGGCCTGGCTCCAGGGCGCCGCTGGTGGTCAGCGCCTGCGTCAGCACCCGTTCCAGGCGGGGATCCAGGCCGATGACCCGCAGTTCACCCTCGCCCGGGAACCACTGCTGCGTGATGGCCCGGCCAAGCGCGGCCCGGGTGAGCGCCAGCAACTCGCCCGCATCCGGCCCGGTGCCGTTCGGGTTGAGCGCGGCCAGCCTTGGCGCGTGCTCCGCCAGCGTTTCGATGATGGTGCGCGCGTCGCGTATCGGCACTTCTTCGTCCAGCAGGCCTCGCAACAGCTTCTGTAGCAGCGTCAGGCTGACGGTCTTGGGCACCAGGTCTTCGACCAGTTTGGGCGCTTCGCGGCCGATATGGTCGAGCAATTGCTGGACCTCCTGGCGTCCAAGCAATTGCGCCCCGTAACGATGCATCAGATGGTTCAAGTGAGTGGCGATGACGGTGCCTGCATCCACGACGGTGTAGCCGGCAATCTGCGCCTGTTCGCGCAGACCGACATCGACCCAGACGGCAGGCAGGCCAAAAGCCGGATCGGTGGTGGGCGTGCCGGGGAGCTTCATGGTCACGCCGCCCGGATCGATGGCGAGCCACTGGCCGGGCGTGGCCGAACCGCGCCCCACTTCCACGCCCGACAACAGGATGCGGTAATCGTTGGGCTTGAGCTCGAGGTTGTCGCGTATATGGACGACGGGCGGCAGGAAGCCGACATCCTGGGCGAATTTCTTGCGCAGGCTGCGGATGCGATGCAGGAGTTCGCCATTCTGCGCATGGTCGACCAGGGATATCAGGCGATAGCCCACCTCGAGTCCCAGCGGATCCACCAGCGACACGTCATCCCAGCTCGCCTCGGCGGCGGCCGCCTCGACGGCCGCCTGCACTTTCTGCGGCTCTTCCACCAGCTTGGCACGCTCCGCCACCTGACGCTTATGCATGTACCAGCCGCCGGTCGCCATTGCAGCAGCCAGCAACAGGAAGGCCACGTGCGGCATGCCTGGAATCAAGCCCATGGCGGTCATGATGCCCGCCGTGATGAACAGCACATTCGGATTGGCAAACAGCTGGCTGACCATCTGCTGGCCCACGTCCTGGTCCGTGGCCACGCGCGACACCACCACGCCCGCCGCCGTGGAAATCACCAGCGCGGGAATCTGGGCGACCAGGCCGTCGCCGATGGTCAGCAAGGTATAGACGCGGCCCGCTTCGCCAAAGCTGAGGTCGTGCTGCGCCACGCCGATGATAAGGCCGCCGACGACGTTGATGACCATGATGAGCAGGCCGGCGACCGCGTCGCCCCGCACGAATTTACTGGCGCCGTCCATGGAGCCGTAGAACTCGGCCTCCTGACTGACTTCCGTACGGCGGCGCCTGGCTTCGTCTTCGCCGATCAGCCCGGCGTTCAAGTCGGCGTCGATCGCCATCTGTTTGCCCGGCATCGCGTCCAGCGTGAACCGCGCGCCGACTTCGGCGATACGCCCCGCACCCTTGGTGATCACGACGAAGTTGATGATGACCAGGATCACGAACACCACGATCCCGACGGCGAAGTTTCCGCCCACCAGAAAGTGCCCGAAGGCCTCGATGACCTGTCCGGCGGCGTCCGGGCCCTTGTGTCCATTCATGAGCACGACGCGGGTCGAAGCCACGTTCAGGGCCAGCCGGAGCAGCGTGGCAAACAGCAGGACGGCCGGGAAAGCGGCGAAGTCCAGCGGCTTCTTGGTGAACATCGCAACCAGCAATATCATCACCGACAACGAGATATTGAAGGTGAACAGCAGGTCCAGGATGAAGGGCGGCAGCGGCAGGATCATCATGGCAAGTACCATGAGGATCAGCACCGGGCCCGCCATCAGGCGCGCATGCGCGGAACCGCTGTCTTTGAGTATGGCTAAAAAACTGTTCATGATGCGTTTACCGCAACCTTTTCCTTGCTTTCAGGGTCCAGCCCCGGTGGAATGACCAACTGCTCGGGACGCCGTGGCTCGGCGCCCGTACCCATGTTCCAGTTGCGCAGCTGGAACACCCAGGCCAGCACTTCGGCAACGGCCGAGTACAGCACGGCCGGGATCTCCTGGCCGATCTCGACGTTGTGATAGAGCGCCCGGGCCAGGGGTGGCGCGCTCAGGATGGGTACCTTGTGCTCTTCGCCCACGCCGCGTATGCGGGCCGCCGTCAGGCCGGAGCCTTTCGCAACGACCATCGGCGCGCCCTGCTGCCCTTCCTTGTACGACAGCGCCACCGAATAGTGGGTGGGGTTGGTGACGATCACGTCCGCCTTGGGGACCTCGGCCATCATCCGGCGCCGCGCCATCGCCCTTTGCTGCTGCCGGATCCGCCCTTTCACGTGCGGATCGCCGTCGCTTTCCTTGTTTTCCTGCTTCACGTCCTGCCGCGACATGCGCAGCTTCTTGAAATGGCTGAACAGCTGCCAAGGGGCGTCGATCAGCACGATCACGATCAGTCCGCTCACGATCAGGGCGCAGCACAAGGCGACCAGGCCGATGCCCGCGGCCAGCGCCTCGGTCGGAGACGCATGCATCAGCGAGATCATCTGGTCGATATGCCGGGTGATGACCATGACGGCCACGCCGCCCACCACGGCCGCCTTGACCAGCGTCTTCAGCAGCTCGACCAGGGTCTGCGCGGAAAACATGCGGGCGACGCCTTTCAGTGGATTGAGCCGTTCGAATTTCGGTGCCAGCGCCTTGGCCGACAGCAGCAGGCCGCCGAGCAGCACCGACGCCAGCACGGCCATGACCGTCAGCAGTCCGAACATCGGCAGGAGCATGAACAAGGCCTGGGTCGCGGAACCGGCCGCGACGTCGAGCATGACCTTGGCATCGTGCCCCACGCGCACATCGAACCATAGCCCCGCACGCAGGATATCGGTGAGGCGCTGGTACATGCCCGCCCCGCCTATCCACAACACGGCGACGCCGGTGGCCAGCAAAAGAAAAGTATTCAGCTCGCGCGAACGCGCAACCTGCCCTTCCTCGCGCGCCTTCTCCAGGCGCCGGGGTGAGGCCGGTTCGGTTTTCTCGAGGTCGCTGTCCTCTGCCATTCAATGCCCAAAAAGTGACTGGTCACAATGATCCAGGCAGATTCTAATCGACCGCCTGAGCGGTGAATGGGCGGAGCTATGCGGAGAAAAGCGCTCAATTCGGCGGGGCGGGGTCAGACCCCAAATGGGTCTGACCCCAGGTGCGCGTTTGAGGAACCGTTCATCGAGGGGTCAGACCCCGCATGGGGTCTGACCCCAGGCGTTGGCCCCCCTTCACATCGAGGGGTCAGACCCCGTACGGGGTCTGACCCCAGGCATGGGAAGGGGTCTGACCTCAGGCATCAGAACGATTGCGGCCCTAGAAGCCCAGGCTGGCCAGCAGGTCGTCGACCTGGTCCTGGCTGGTCACGACGTCGACCTTGCCTTCAGGATTGACCTCGGGGCCGTTCAGCAAGGACTCCGCTTCTTCGCGGCGCTCTTGGGGCACGTTGTCGATCAGCACTTGCACCAGTTCAGTCTCGATGGCAGACACCACGCCCAGCATCTTCATGATGACCTGGCCGGTCAAGTCCTGGAAGTCCTGCGCCATGATGATGTCGAGCAGGTTGTTCTGGGATGCCTGCGCCTTGGCGGGGATATCCTTGAGCAGCGCGCGCGTGTCGTCGACCAGTTCCCTGGCGTCTGCCAGTTCGACCGGATGGTCGAACCATTGCTGCCACCGCTGGTCGAGCGCCTTGGCGTCTCGGATCATGCTGTCCTGCAAGGGCTGCGTCTGCTCCGCGGCATTCAGCACGCGATTCGCGGCCTGCTCGGTCATGCGCGCCACGTAGTGCAGGCGGTCGCGCGCATCCGGTATGGCGTGCGCGGCATCCTTGATCGCCTGGTCGAGTCCGAGTTCGCGCATGCTTTGGCGCAGCATGCGGGTCAGCGACGCAATGCGGTGGATCAGGTCGACGGGCTGGTCCTCGGGAAAATTCGGGGGCGGACTGTTCTCGGGCGCTTCCATCGCGTTCTCCTTACGAACCGATCTTTTCGAAGATCTTGTTCAGCTTTTCTTCGAGCGTCGCCGCGGTGAACGGCTTGACCACGTAGCCGTTGGCGCCGGCCTGGGCCGCGGCAATGATGTTTTCTTTCTTGGCTTCGGCGGTCACCATCAGTACCGGAAGCTTGCTCATGTTGGGATCGGCGCGGATATGCTTGAGCATATCGAGGCCGTCCATGTTGGGCATGTTCCAGTCGGAGACGACAAAGTCGAAGTTGCCGTTGCGCAGCTTTTCGAGACCCATGGCGCCGTCTTCGGCCTCATCCACGTTCTCGAAGCCCAAATCCTTCAGCAAGTTCTTGATGATCCGGCGCATGGTCGGAAAATCATCAACAACCAGGATCTTCATGGTTTTCTGTACCACTTAACATTCTCCAAATAATTAATCGGCCAAGAGTCCGCAGGGACGTCAGACCCGATGGCCATAAGACCCGGCACTCGCCAGAATCCGTTCGCTGATTTCCGATAAGGGCACCGCGGCATCCGCGGCGCCTATGTGCAACGCTTCGCGCGGCATGCCGAACACGACGCAACTGGCCTCGTCCTGGGCGAACGTTACCGCGCCCGCTTCCTTCATGGCCAGCAAGCCTTGCGCGCCATCCTTGCCCATGCCCGTCAGGATGACTCCGATGGCATTCTTTCCCGCCACCTCGGCCGCCGAATGAAACAGGACGTCGACGGAAGGCCTGTGCCGGTTGACGGGCTCGCTGTGATCCAGCTTGACGACGTAATTCGCACCGGACCGGGCAAGCTTCATGTGGGCCACGCCGCCCGGCGCCAGGTACACATGGCCGGGCAGCACCCGCTGGCCGTCTTCCGCCTCGTGGACCTGCATGGCGCACAGGTTGTCCAGCCGCTGCACGAAGGAACGCGTGAAACCGGCCGGCATGTGCTGCGTGATCATAATGGCAGGGCTGTTGGCGGGCAAGGGCTCGAGCACTTGGCGAATGGCCTCGGTACCGCCCGTGGACGCGCCGATCATGACCAGCTTCTCGGTCGTGGAAAAATGCTGCACCAGCCGGCGCGCCGGCGTTCCTGGCGGCTGGCTGGCTTGTCGCGGGCGCGAATGGGCGGCGGCGCGTATCTTGTCGGCGATGAGCTCGCTGTAGTCGAGCAGGCCGTCACGCAAGCCCAGCTTGGGCTTGGTCACGAAATCGACGGCGCCCAGTTCGAGCGCGCGCAGCGTGACTTCCGAATTGCGCTCGGTGAGCGAAGAAACCATGACGACGGGCATCGGGCGCAGCCGCATCAGGCGCTCCAGGAAGTCCAGTCCGTCCATGCGGGGCATCTCGACGTCCAGCGTGAGAACATCGGGATTGTGCTGCTTGATGAGTTCGCGCGCGACAAGAGGATCGGGAGCGGCCGCGACCACTTCCATATCCGGATGGCTGTTGATGATCTCCGTCATCAAGCCTCGGACCAGAGCGGAATCATCGACACACAGGACACGAATCTTTTTCATTATTGCGTAAATCTATAAATGACGGGCTCTAGGCTCCGTGGACACTAGATTGCCTCGTACACCGTCTGCCCCAGCAAGCGAAAGGCTTTGGTCAGGTAGGTGAAGTTCTCGGAATGGCCCGCGAACAGCAAGCCGCCTGGTTTCAAGACGCCCGCAAAGCGTTCCAAAATACGCGTCTGGGTCGCCTTGTCGAAGTAGATCATGGTGTTGCGGCAGAAAATGGCGTCGAAGCTCTGGCTGGGCGGCCAGTTGGTCGACAGCAGGTTCAGCACGTCGAATTCAATCATCCCGCGCAGTTCGGGCTTGACCCGCACCATGCCGGCCCGCCTGCCCGCGCCACGCTGGAAATATCTGTGCAGGTATTCCTCGGGAACCGGCTTGACCCGTTCCATCGAATACATGCCCTCGCGCGCGCGCTCGACGGCGTGCGTATCGATGTCGGTCGCAAATATGGATATGCCGGTGTCCGGCGCCGTGCAGGCCTCGCGCAGCGTGATGGCGATGGAATAAGGCTCTTCGCCGGTCGAGCTGGCGCAGCACCACACCGAGAAGGGCTTTTTCCGCCGCTTTGCGAATTCGGCCAGGATGGGGAAATGGTGCTGCTCGCGGAAAAACGCCGTGTGGTTGATCGTGAAGGCGTTGACGAATCCGTCCCAGTGTTCGGACTGGCTGTTGGCCTCGAGATGGTCTAGGTACTCCTTGACGCTTTGCAGCCCCAACCTGCGGGCTTTCAAGGCCAGCGTGCGTTCGGCCATCTCGCGCTTGTGTCCGCCCAGCACGATGCCGGCGCGCGCGCGCAGTATGCGTGAGGCCTTCTCAAAATCGTTATGCCCGATCTCGGGGAGATCAGGCATGGTAAATATGGAGTCTGCTGTAATCGACATAGATCAGGAGCGTGCGAGCGCCCCAAAATTGTGTGTGAGGCCGTGAGCGTCGTCGGCCTGGGGCGGGCTTTCCTGCCGGAGGCGGGTCGCCGTCACGTCGATGACTTCCCTGGCATTGAGCTTGAACACCGATACCGCATCGGCAAGCCGCGCGGCCTGCTCCGGCAGAGACCCCGCCGCCGCTGCCGCCTCTTCGACCAGAGCGGCGTTCTGCTGCACCACGCCGTCCATTTCGGCGACCGCCCGATTGACTTGCTCGATGCCTTCGGACTGCTCGTGCGAAGCAGAGTTGATTTCCGCCATGATGGTGGTCACGCCCTGCACCGACCCGACCACCTCGTTCATGATCTGGCCGGCATCGCCCACTTGGCGCGCGCCTTCTTGGATTCTGACCTGGGATTCTTCGATCAGAAGCTTGATTTCCTTGGCGGCCTGCGCGCTGCGCTGCGCCAGCGATCGCACTTCGCCGGCCACGACCGCGAAACCCTTGCCTTGCTCGCCTGCGCGCGCCGCCTCGACCGCCGCGTTGAGCGCCAGGATATTCGTCTGGAAAGCGATTCCGTCGATCACCCCTACTATTTCGACCATCTTGCCGGAGCTGTCGGAGATCTCGCGCATGGTGCCGACGACTTCGGTCACGGCTGCGCCGCCGCGCTGGGCAACTCCGGACGCGCTTTTCGCGAGCCGGTCGGCCTCTGTCGCGTTATCGGAGTTCTGGCGCACCGTGCTGGAGAGCTGCTCCATGCTGGCGGCCGTCTCCTGCAACGCGGCCGCCTGTTGTTCCGTGCGCCCGCTGAGGTCGCTGTTGCCGGCGAAGATTTCGCGCGCGCCCAGGTTGATTTCCTCGACGCCTTCGCGCACCGCGCTCACCGTACGAATAAGGCCGTCCTGCATGCGGCGCACCGCCTCGTACAGAACGCCGATTTCATTGCGCGAGCTGACATCGATTCTTTGGGTGAGATCCCCGCTGGCGATGCGGTCGAAATAGGCGCCCGCCTGGCGCAAGGGCCGCAACACCATCCGTCCCAGGAAGATGTAGGTCAAGAGCGCGATCAGCACGCAGGCCAGCATGGCGACGGAAACCAGCTTGATCACCAGTGCGTACTGGCTGCCTTCCCGCTGATAGATTTGGTCGATGACTTCCTGCTGGTGCGCCCGCAGCCCGCTGAGCGAGGAATACAGGCTTTTTTCGAGTTTTTGGGTGGTATTGCCAAGGAAGGCATGGTAGTCGCTCAGGCGGCCATCGGAAAGCAAGCCGAACAGCGGCTGCACTCCCTGCTGCATGAGCGCCTGGTAGTTGCGCACCACGGGCTCATATCGATCGGCGCCCTCGGGCATGTCTTTGACCAGGGCCTGGAAATCGGCAAAGCCGGCCAGCGACCGGTCATACAGGCCGCGGGCCTCGGCGATGAGCGCGCGCGATTCCTCGCTGACTGCGCCTTTGCCGGCCGACCCCTCGCCGCCCCAGGCATTGGCGATGGCGGCGGCATTCAGGTCGTCGAATACGACATAGCTGGTCACCGCGCGTCCGAGCGTGGCCTGGATGGTCTTGTAGCCGTCGAGCGCTGTCATCAGGCCGACGCCCATGCGCTGATTGGATACGATGCTGTTTAGGGCCTGGTTGTTCGCCCTGAGGGACAGCACGCCGAGCGCCGCGCCAGCTACCAGCATCGCCAGAAAGAAGACGAGCACCAGGATCAGGCTGGTGCGTATCTTGAGATTGGCCAGTAAAGAACTTTTGCCCATAACTGCTATGCCCTTCAGGTTGTTTCGTCCATGCCGGCGGATGCGGATCCGGCCTTCCCTACACCACCGCGCTTTCCACCAGCGCCATCTCTTCGCTGGTCATCAGTTTTTCGATATCGACGAGAATCAGCATGCGTTCGCCCAGCGTGCCGATGCCGGTGAGATACTCCGTCGAGAACGCCGTGCCGAATTGCGGTGCCGCGCTGATCTGCGATGGCTGCAGCATGAGGACGTCGGACACACCGTCCACCACCACGCCGACGACCCGCGACTGCAGGTTGAGGATCACCACCACGGTCTGGTGGTTGTATTCCACGTTCTCGAGGTTGAACTTGATGCGCATGTCGACGATGGGAACGATGATGCCGCGCAGGTTGGTCACCCCCTTCACGAATGAAGGCACGTTCGCGATCCGTGTGACGCTCTGGCTGTCGTAGCCGCGAATTTCCTGGACCTTGAGGATGTCGATGCCGTATTCCTGGGCCGCCAGCGTAAATACCAGGTATTCCTGTCCTGCCGTGTCGCCCTGGGTGGCGTTGTATCCGAATTGTGTAGTCATGGCGTTCTCCGAAACTTTCAAAAAGGCGTTATACCGTCTTGTCGCGCGTGACGCGCCGCAGGGCGAAGACGTCGACGATCAGCGCAACGCTGCCATCGCCAAGGATGGTCGCGGCGGAAACGCCTGGAATTTTCCTGTAGTTGGATTCAAGGTTCTTGACCACCACCTGGTGCTGCCCGATGAGGTGATCGACCATCAGCGCGAAGCGGACATCCTCCGCCTGCAGGATCACCGCGATGGATTTGGTGATCTCCGTTTCGGCGCCTTGCACATCGAATACATTGTGCAGGGCCACGATGGGCAGATATTCGCCGCGCACATGCAGCACGCTTTCGGTTTCCGAAATATGGCGAACCTGTTCCGGCTCCGGCTGCATGGATTCCGTAACGTGGCTGAGCGGCAGAATGAAGGTTTCCTCGCCTACTCGTACCGACATGCCATCCAGGATGGCCAGCGTCAGGGGCAGGATGATGCGCGTGGTCGTGCCCTGACCTGCCCTGGACGAAAGCTGGATGTGCCCGCCCATGCCCTGGATGTTCCTGCGCACGACGTCCATGCCGACTCCGCGCCCGGAAATATCGGTGACTTTCTCGGCCGTCGAGAACCCCGGCGCGAAGATGTACTGCCAGAGCTCTTCGTCGGGGGTGCTTTCCGTGACGGGCAGCCCTTGGCTCATGGCTTTCTTGAGGATGCGCTCGCGGCTCAGGCCGGCGCCGTCGTCGGACACTTCGATCACGATCTGGCCGCCATGATGCTGCGCGGAAAGCGTGAGATTGCCTTCGGCGCCCTTGCCTGCGGCGATGCGGACCTCGGGCGCCTCGATGCCGTGGTCGATGCTGTTGCGCACCAGATGCGTCAATGGATCGATGATGCGCTCGATCAGGCTCTTGTCGAGCTCGGTCGCCTGGCCATAGGTGGTGAGCTTGATCTGCTTGTTCATCTTCGCCGCGCTTTCCCTGACTACGCGTGGGAAACGGCTGAAGACGTAGTCCATGGGCATCATGCGGATCGACATCACCGCTTCCTGGAGGTCACGGGCATTGCGCTCGAGCTGTTCGATGCCGTTGAGCAATCGGTCGTGCAGCACGGGATCGAGCGTGGAGGCCGTCTGGACCAGCATGGCCTGGGTGATGACCAGCTCGCCGACCAGGTTGATGATCTGGTCGACTTTCTCGACGCCCACGCGAATGGTGCTGCTGTTGCTGCTGGATGAGGCCGCGGCTTTGGCGGGCGCCTTGTTCTCAGTCTTGACGGGCGCAGGCACGGCCGCTGCGGCCGGCGATGCAGGCGGCACGGCGGCTTTGCCAGCCGCAGGCGGTGCTCCGGCACCTTGTGTTGCGGCAACCTGTGTTGCGGCGGCCGACGTTGCGAGCGGTGCTGCCACTGGCGGCGCGGCGGCGGGGAGAGCCGCGGCAGCCGGCAAGGCCTCCGGACGCACCTGGACCTGATCGCTGTTGACGATGAAGCAGCAGACCGCTTCGAGATCGGCGACCGACGCCGTGGTATTCAGCCAGATGGCCAGCGTGCCCTGCGCTTTTTCCTGATGGACGACATCGCCCAGCAGCGCCATCTCGGCGGCCAGGGCCTCGGCATCCTTTTCGCTGAGTTTGCTCAGGCGCACGCAGAGCGGCAGCCCTGCCGTGTCTGCGGACACCGCGGCCGGCTGCGGCGCAGGTTCCGGCGCCTTCTGCACGGGAGGCGCCTGGACGGCCGCAGGCGGAGCCGGCATGGACGGCGGAGCCGCCGCGGCGCCTTTCTGCTCTAGCGCCAGTTGGCGCAACTGGGCGCAGATCCGCTCGTAGGCGCCAGCATCGGGTTCTGCTGAATTGCGGTAGGCCGCCACTTGCGCTGTCAACACATCTTTGGTTTCCAAAAAGAGATCGATCATGTCCTTACGCAACGCCATTTCGCCACGGCGGATGCTGTCCAGCAGGTTTTCAAGCAGGTGGGTCGTATCGGCCAACTGGCCGAAACAGCCGAACGTGCCGGCGCCGCCCTTGATGGAGTGCGCCGCCCGGAAAATGGCATTGAGCTGATCGGGTTCAGGGTTATCGAGATCCAAGCCGAGCAGCTGTTGCTCCATATCGGCCAACAGCTCGTCGGCCTCATCAAAAAACGTTTCGAAAAACTGGCTCAGATCGACGCCCGCGCTCATGTTTGCTTCCTTTCACTGTAAAGCTCTGTCATTTGCTGTGCTCCGCGCCCAGGCCGCCACCGAACGGTAACAGCCGTTTACATCACGTTACCCCCGGCATTCTAACCCCGGATGGGCTTTTTCAGGGCTCAAGGGGAGGTACCGGCGTGATCGGCATGCCAGGCACGTTCAACATCGGCGCGGGTACCGGGGCCAGAAGCTCCGTGATATTGGCGCCCGCGCCGGCGGACGCGTTCATGTCGTCGATACGCTGCTCGGCACGGCGATTCAGCACAACAATGCTGATGCGTCTGTTAACGGCGGCGGCCGGGTTATCTTTAACAAGGCTGACGCTGTCCGCCAGGCCCAGTATCCGCTTGATCCTGTTTTCGGACAGTCCGCCCGCGACCAGCTCGCGCCGCGCCGCGTTGGCCCGGTCCGCGGACAACTCCCAATTGCTGTAGTGACGCTCCCCGGTGGCGTACTGGGCGGAATCGGTATGTCCCGCAATGGTGATGCTGTTCGGCAATTGATTGAACGCCGGCCCCAGTTGCCGGAGGATGCTGCGCATGTATGGCTGCACCTGCGCGCTGCCGGTCGCGAACATGGGACGATTCTGCTTGTCCACGATCTGTATCCGCAAGCCGTCGGGCGTCATGTCCAGCAGCAACTGCGGCCGGAACTGCTGCAGCACCGGATCGGTTTCTATCATGTTGTCGAGTTCCTCGCGCAAGCGCTCCAGCCGCTGGACATCTCGGATGTCGCCTTCGGTATGCGTATCGCCTCGCGAAGGAACCGGCATGGGATTCGGGATGATGCTGGGCGACCCCGCGGGAATGACGCTGGCGCTCCGGTCGTCCTTCATGCCGCCCGTGACGGCGGTCATGAGGGGCATGCGGAAATATTCGGCGATGATCTGGAGATCCCTGGGGGTGACCAGCGACAACAGCCACATCACGAGAAAGAACGCCATCATGGCGGTCATGAAGTCCGCGTACGCGATCTTCCAGCTGCCGCCGTGATGAGGCTCGATATGCTTGCGCTTGCGGCGCGTTACGATGCGCGGTTCCGTCTTCTTCATGGAGCCTTACGCTTTCTTGCCCGGATTGCGAGTCTGGCGGACGTGGTCTTCGAGTTCCATGAACGAGGGCCGCACATATGAGTACAGCACCTTGCGGCCGAACTCGACGGCTAGTGGCGGCGGATAGCCGTTCATGCTGGCCAGCAGCGTCACCTTGATGCATTCCAGCACCTTGGCCGACGCCACCGAGCGGCGCTCGATCACCGACGCCAAGGGCGCGACGAAGCCATAGGCCAGCAAGATGCCCAGGAAGGTACCCACCATGGCTTTGGAAATCAGGTCGGCAAGAATGGCGGGAGGCTGATCCACGGAAGCCAGCGCCTTGATCACACCCAGCACCGCCGCGACGATCCCGAAGGCCGGCAAGCCGTCGGCCACGGCACGCAATGCATGGCAAGGAATGTTGAGTTCATGCAGATGGGTGTCGATTTCCTGATCCATCAGGGTTTCGATTTCATAGGGGCTCATGTTGCCGCTGACCATCAAGCGCAGGTAATCCGTCAGGAACTCCATGAGTTTCTTGTCGCGCAGAATACGCGGGTATTCCGCAAAGATCGCGCTCGACTCCGGTTCTTCGATGTCCGTCTCGATGGACATCAGGCCGTCCCGCCTGGCTTTGTTGAGCAATACGTACAGCAGCGCCATGAGCTCCATGTACAGCTCTTTGCTGTAAGGACTTTTGCGGACGACGGCGGGCAAGGCATCGACGAGCAACTTGACCGATTTGCCGCTGCTGGCCGCTATGTAGGCGCCCAGCGCCGCGCCGCCGATCAGCACGAATTCAAAGGGCTGATACAAGGCCCCGAGGTGTCCGCCCAAAGCAATGAAGCTTCCGAACACCGAAAAAAATACGATCAGGAAACCGACGAGAATAAACACGGATGGGCCTTCATTAAACACATGGCGTATATGATCCCTTTTTTCACGTGCGCAAAAGCGCCATTCAAAGGGGCTTTTTGAGCCTAAATCCCCGCTCTAGGCAAAAAAAACCGCCCCGGCATGCCGAGGCGGCGCGTTTCCGTGGCGGCGCCCGCCGGCGGCGCATCAGCCGGTCAATGAGCCGGACTGCTGGGCCGCTGCCTTGCGGGCGGTTCGCAGCGCGGCCGTGGGGTTGCCCATTGCCGTCTTGCGCGCGCGAGTCTTGCCGGCACGCGGAGGCGGCCTGCAAATGGCGCATACGAAATCACCCTGGGGGTCGTGGGCATGCGCGACGAAGCCGCCTTTGCAACGCGTGCAGCTGGACAACTGCAGCATGTTGCTGTCGAAGAAGCGCACCAGCATCCATGCCCTCGTGAAGCTGAGCACCGGTTCGTCGTCCGTATCGTCGGGGCGGCCCGCGGAAGCCTGTTCCAGGTACATGCGGTAAGCCTGCACCAGCGCATGGGCCTTCTTGGCCGGCGTGTAGGTGTCCATGTACTTGTAGACACTGTAGAACAGGCTGGAATGTATGTTGGGTAGCCACGTCATGAACCAGTCCACCGAAAACGGGAGCATGCCCTTGGGTGGCGAGCAGCCCTTGATTTCCCTGTATAAACGGGCCAGGCGGTCGTAGCTGAGATTGGTCTCCGCTTGCAGCACCTGCAGGCGGGCTCCGAGACGGATCATTTCGGTGGCCAGCAGAATTTCTTCCGCTTCTTTCGCCACGCTCTTGGTTGCCATGCTTGTATACCCGCGTCGAATCAGACGTTTTGCTGGACAGGCTGCTGGGCCAGCAAGATGGTGGAGTGTGCTTGCTGCAGCACGCCGCCCAGGACGTCTTGCGTAAGGGTGCTCAGGAGATCGTAGTCGTTGAGTCGAAACTTGCAGATCAAGGAGCTGGATGAAGCCAGCTTGACCAATTGGGCAGGCGATAGGCGCATAACCGTTTCCGCAACGTCCGCATCCAGACCGAGGCGGAACATACCCGCTGCGTAGTTTTCCCGCAACAGGCGCTGCGCCAGCATCAAGTATGACAAATTGACTTCTTGAATATCACTTAATGCTGAGTTATCTATGACGGGCATTTGCCCCTCCTGAGAAATCGAACTAGCGTTACAAAAACGAAAGTATATGTAACGACAAAATTTGTTAATTAAGTAAGCAAAACCAATTGTAGTGAGCAAAAATGACAACTCTTTTGATCCACAGCAAAAAACGTTTGCCAGCTGGTTTTTTTGCCCCTAGTGTCTATGCGGATATCGCATGAAACTAGGCGTAATGGTATCAAAGATTCATAGTTGATTACATTACAGCCAAGCTGTGTTACATAAAATAAGAGCTTTTCTCAGGCAAAGTTACAGTTCCCGGCCAATAAACAACACTGCCGGCGGCATCAATATATTGAACCGCGGGGAAAACTCGCCATAATGTAAGCATGATGCAGACTGTTACCCAGAACACACGGCCGCGCCGCTCCTTTCTGGTGGCGGGACTCGCCGCGATGCTTGCCGCATGCGCCGGCCCCAGCAGGGGTCGACGGGATTCCGCTGCCCTCGTCGGCCGAAGCATCTCGGTGCATCCGCAACAGCGCGGCGATGTCGTCCTGACGGCGCTGAGCCTCCTCGAATCGAACTATCGCTACGGCGGCTCCCATCCTCATTCAGGCTTCGACTGCAGCGGACTGGTGGCCTATGTGTTCAACCACTCGGCGCGTCAAAGCCTGCCACACAATACCGCGCAAATTGCGCAGCTCAGCCGCAAGATATCGAAACGCCAGTTGAAGGCCGGCGACTTCGTTTTTTTCAATACGCTGAATCGTCCGTATTCGCATATGGGCATCTACATAGGCGAGGGAAAATTCATCAATGCCCCGTCCAGCGGCGGGCGCGTCCGCATCGATTCGCTGGATAATCCCTACTTCGCCCAGCGCTTCGAATCGGCGCGAACCCTGTTCAGCTCGTGAAGGGGGTCAGACCCCATGCGGGATCTGACCCCACTCTTGAAAAGGGGTCGGACCCCGTACGGGGTCCGACCCCAACTCATGGCCCGAAGGGGTCAGGCTCCGCATGGGGTCAGACCCGTGGGTCTGACCCCATTACGATTCAGCCGGGCAAGGTCTGATAGCGGCGGGCCAGGGCGATAAAGTCTTCCAGGCCGGGGTCGACGCCGGTTTCCTCGTGCATGATTTCCGCGACACGGGGGGCCAGCTCTTCTGCCAGCCGCGCATCCAGGAACAACAGGCGCGAGCGCCTGGCCAGCATGTCCTCGACCTTGCGCGCATATTCGTGGCGCGCGGCAAAACGCAGCATGGCTTCGGTAAGCCCATCGGCCAGCAGCACGTCGCTTCCGGGAAGCGACTGAACAAAGGCCGCCTCGCTGCCGTAGGCTTCCAGTCCCGGCGCCGCCGCCATGGCGGACCGCGCTTGGCCGCCCTGCCCGCCCACCAAGGCGAAGCCGGCGGTCTCGGAGGGCGGCAGGCGATCGAGCAAACCCGCCTCGACGCATTTTTCCAGAACATCTTCGGCCATGGCGCGATAGGTGGTCCATTTGCCGCCGGTAACGGTTACCAAGCCGCTGGGGCTGGACAGGACGGTGTGCTCGCGACTGATCTTCTTGGTGCTGGCGCCCTCGTTGTCGGGCGGACGCACCAAGGGACGCAGCCCCACCCATATGCTGCGGACATCCTGGCGCCCGGGTGCGCGTTCCAGATACTTGGCGGCCTCGCCAAGAATGAAGTCGACTTCCTGCGCAAAGGCTTGCGGCTCGGGGTCCAGGTTAGCCGAAGGCGTATCCGTGGTGCCCAATATGACCTTGCCCAGCCAGGGCACGGCAAACAGTACGCGTCCGTCTTGCGTCTTGGGCACCAGCAAGGCATGTTCGCCGGGAAAGAACTCGCGGTCCACCACCAGATGCACCCCCTGGCTGGGCGCCACCATCGCCTGCGTCGCGCGGCCGCCGGCATCGCCGTCCATTTGCCGGATGCCGTCCACCCAGACTCCCGTCGCATTGACGACGCAGCGCGCCTTGATCGTATAGACTGCGCCGGTCTCCGTGTCGCGACACTGGACGCCCGCCACCTTTTGCTGGTCGTGGATCAGCCCGGTGACAGGACAATAGTTGATCAGCAGCGCGCCCTGCGCGGCGGCCGTCCTGGCAAGCGCCAGCGCCAGCCGGGCATCGTCGAACTGCCCGTCCCAATATTTGACGCCGCCCTTCAGGCCCTGGGCGCGCACGCCGGGTATGCAGCGACGGGTCTGGGTTGCCCCGAGGAACTCGGTGCTGCCTAGGCCAGCCTTGCCCGCCAAGGCATCGTAGACCTTCAGGCCCACCCCATAAAAAGGTGTTTCCCAACATTTGTAGCCGGGCATGACGAATGGCAGAGGTCGGGCCAGATGCGGCGCATTGCGCAACAGTATCGTGCGCTCGTGAAGCGCTTCGCGCACCAGCGCCATATTGCCTTGGGCCAGATACCGGACGCCGCCGTGCACCAGCTTGGTTGCGCGCGACGAGGTTCCCTTGGCAAAGTCATGCGATTCAAGAAGCACAACGGACAGGCCGCGCAAAGCCGCATCCAGCGCCACGCCCAGCCCGGTGGCGCCTCCTCCGATGACGACCATGTCGACGGCATCCAATCCCGCCAGCGTCGCGATGAGCCGAGAACGCTCTGTGGTCAAAGGTGGAACGAGACTAGTCATATGGATGGCAACCTGAAAAAAGAAGAGGCCCCGTAAGTTTAAAGCAGCCGGCACGGAATGGTTGGGTTCGCCCATGCGGCTTGTAGCGCGCGCTGACTGCCCTTACACTTCGAACGTCCATTTTTCCACCTATGCTCTCATGACTTACATACTCGCGCTCGACCAGGGAACCTCCAGCTCACGCAGCATTGTCTTCGATCGACAGGGAAATATTGCGGCTCTGGCACAGAAGGAACTCACGCAGCATTACCCCCAGCCGGGCTGGGTCGAGCACGACCCCATGGAAATATGGCGCACGCAATTGGAAACCGCGCGCGATGCGATCGCCAAGGCCGGCCTGAAGGCGTCGGACATCGCCTGCGTGGGCATCACCAATCAGCGCGAGACCACGGTGGTCTGGAATCGCAAGACCGGTGAACCGGTATGCAGGGCCATCGTGTGGCAGGACCGGCGCTCGGAACCCACGTGCGCGGCGCTGCGCGAGCAAGGGCACGACACCCAGATACTTGAAAAAACCGGCCTGCGCGTGGATGCCTACTTTTCAGGAACCAAGCTGAAATGGATACTGGACAACACGCCGCAGGCGCGCCGGCTGGCCGAGAAAGGAGAGCTGGCGTTCGGAACGATAGACAGCTGGCTGATCTGGCAATTGACCAAGGGCCGCATCCACGCTTCGGACGTCAGCAATGCGTCGCGCAGCATGCTGTTCGACGTGCATCGCAACACCTGGGACGATGCGCTGATGGGCTTGCTGGACATCCCGCCAGGCCTGATGCCCGACGTGCTTCCCTCCTCGGCGCATTACGGCGACGTGGACGCCGAATGGCTGGGCCGTGCCATACCGATATGCGGCGTAGCAGGCGATCAGCAGAGCGCCTTGTTCGGGCAGGCGTGCTTCTCCGAAGGCATGGCCAAGAATACGTATGGAACCGGATGCTTCATGCTGATGCACACCGGCGGAAAGTTTCAGATCTCCCGCAATGGCCTGGTCACGACCAGCGCGGCCCAGACCAGCGGGCGAACCGAATATGCGCTCGAAGGCAGTGTCTTCGTCGCCGGCGCCGTGGTGCAGTGGCTGCGCGACGGGCTCGGCGCCTTCGACAAAAGCAGCGAGGTCGAAGCGCTCGCGCAATCGGTGCCCGACTCCGGCGGCGTCATGCTGGTGCCGGCATTTACCGGTCTGGGCGCACCGTACTGGAAGCCTGATGTCCGCGGAACGATCACCGGCCTTACGCGAGGCAGCACGATGGCGCATATCGCGCGCGCGGCGCTGGAAAGCATCGCGTTCCAAAGCGCAGCACTGCTACAGGCCATGAGCCGCGATGCCGTGGCCGCGGGCGCCGCACCCCTGGCCGAGCTCCGTGTCGACGGCGGGGCCTGCGTGAATGACCTGCTGATGCAGTTTCAGGCGGACCTCCTGGGCATCCCCGTCCTGCGTCCGACCATGATCGAAACGACGGCGCTGGGCGCGGCTTATCTGGCCGGCCTGCATCACGGCATCTATCAAGACAAGGAAGAGCTGTCCGCGCTATGGCGGATCGAGCGACGCTTTACGCCCGGCATGCCGGCCGGCCAGGCCGATGAGCTCATGCAAAAATGGGAACATGCGGTGCGCCAGGCTTGCGCCGATTAGGCGGCAAGCGCGACCCCGCCATTCAAGCGTTCCAGCACGGATTCGCGCACGGCGGGCGGCGCGTCGTTCAACAGCCGTGGCCACTCGGCCTGGGCCCGGCGCAGCAGGCGGCGCGCCAGCGCCACGTAGCGCATGGGGCGCAACAACCCGGCGGATCGGCACAGGGCTTCCAGATCCGCCCATCCGAAAGCCCTGAGCTTGGCGTCTATGGACCGATTGACGGCGTAATCGGCGGGGGGCACGCTTTCGAACAAGGCGCTCACGCAGATTGGGTCGTACAAGGGGGAAAGCTGCGGCGTGACGCCATCGGGATAGGTCAGTGCCCAGTTTTTCAGGTGCGCATCGGTGTTGCCCAAGAGAATGAAGGCGATGAAGCGCCCGATGAACTCCTCGAGATCGGGTACCGGCGTGCCGGACAGGGCGTCCAGAATACGGAGCATGCCGCCATAGTCGTGAAGAATGCCACGGCCATATTTGTGGCGCGGTTCGTATTGCAGCACCTGCGCGAATTCTTCCATGTGCACGCGCAAACCGCCCGGACCGCGGTCGAAGCGCTGGACGGCCAGCATCTGGTCGAACGGCAAGTGCGAAGGCAGATCTGCATCCCGGCGGGAAATGATCTCGGCCTGCGCGCAATTCAGGTCCAAGGCGCGGCATAACTGGTAGCAGGTGTATTCATTCTGCACAAGGTCCGGATGACGGCTGGTTGGCAGCTTCAAGATGAATGACCCCGCCGCGCCTTTGCGCCGTATCACATAGCGCCTGCCCTCGCGCACGGCGGAGAACTTCTGCACGACGCCGGGTATCGATGCGGCGTCTTCGACCGGCGACTCGACGAATCCCGGTTCCAGCACGTCCAGCCCCAAGGCCGTGTGCCAGCGGCGCACCACCTCCGGCACGCCCTCCGACGCAGGCACCGGCTCGACTTCCAGTGCTCCCATCAAATCGTGGCCCGCCGCCGCCAAGAGCTCGAATTCGTCATCCGGGCTGCAGTGACGCTCTTGGGCCAGGCGCTCGCGATTGTGGCCCTCGGGCAGCAGATTCTGGAAGTAAACCGGCCAGCGCCCGTCGTTCCTGACCAGGCGCGCGTCGCGCGGAGAAGACAGGATTTCACGGGTCCCCGCTTCATCGGCAGCCCGGAACGCCAGGGACAGCAGCGGCCTGCCCGGGTCGTTGATGTAATCGGTATCGAAGGAAGCGCGCAGAATGTCCCCATATTGAGAGAGGTAGCCAATGGCTCTTCTTTCCCCGGTGGGCAAATGCATATACATGCGCAGGTACTTGATGAATGTGCTCATGGCCAGGCCCTAGCCTTCGGAAGCCGGGCCGCGCCCGCCGGTAAGCAGATCGACGACGGACGGCGGGGCGTCGGCCCCCGGCGCCTGCCCCAGCAACCGCCCTCCCGAACGCACGAACCCCTCGAGTTCTTTGCGCAGTGAAGCCGGCACCAGCATGATCTCCAGCCCCAGCACGCGTGCGATTTCCTGAAGCGTGGAAAATCGGGGATCGAGCTTCCCGCTTTCCAGCCGTTGTATGGTCATGCGGCTGAGGCCCGCGCGCGCCGCAAGCTCTTCCTGGGTAAGCGCGGCATGCTTTCTTGCCGTTTCCAGTTCTCGCAGCATATTGTTCATGAAAATACTCTTTTTCTATGATATGAGTATTAATAGTATCTTATTTTCAAGCTGAATTCCAGATGATGAGTATTTTAAGTATCTTTAATCTAAATAAGATACTTAAAATACTCATTGCCTATAAATAAAATCAAGGGCTCGCTGCTTTACAATGCTTTTCCTATCCAGCGCACGCCATGATCCATCCTACCCTTACCCCACCCGTCACGGTCGACTGGGCCGAAGCGGACCGTCCTCGCAGCGCCTACTGGCTTCCACAATTCGGCAAGCCGCCAAAACGCATCGCCGTCGCCGATGACACGCTCGGCGCCGACGCGGCATACCGGCTGGCAAGCCAAGGCACCGCGATCCTGTGGCGAGGCGACTTCCATAACGGACGGCAACTGCTGCTGGCTCTTGCCCGGCGGGCGGACCGAAAAAGCGGAAAAGACGTTCCCCCCACCGCGAATCCGGCCAGCACGGCGGAAGCCTTTCACCGCCACCGTATGAAACAGGCCCAGCGCAGCGATCTTCTCAATCATCTGCTCGTTGAAGCCGGGTCCGAGTTCACGCTCGGCCTGAACCGCGCCCCCGACATCGCCGAGGCATGCCGGTCCGCGCTGGGCAGCGTCCCGGCCCCCTTCCTTCTTCCCTTGCGCGCCTTGCAGGGCTTCATCGGCGCCCATGAATGGTTTCGGAAAGGGGTACCGGTGCCGGGACTGGAGCACAACATACACGTTCCCCATGGGGTGTACTCGCCCGTGCGCGGGGAATACCTGACGCTGCTGTGGGACGCCCCCCTGTCCTCGGACCGCCTGGCGTTCGATATCGGGACCGGCAGCGGCGTGATTGCCGCCATTCTGGCACAGCGAGGCGTACGGAAAGTCATCGCGACAGATGTCTCCGATCGCGCGCTCGACTGCGCGCGGGACAATCTGAAGCGCCTTTCCTTCGATCACGTGGTCGAGCTTCAGGAAACCGACCTGTTTCCCGCAGGCCGCAGCCCCTTGATCGTGTGCAATCCGCCCTGGATACCCGCCAAGCCGACGACTCCCATCGAGCATGCCATATACGATCCAGGCAACCGCATGCTGCTGGGCTTCCTGCAAGGCCTTCCCAGCCATCTGGAGCCCGGCGGAGAGGCCTGGCTGATTCTTTCCGACCTGGCTGAACGCCTGGGGCTGCGCGACAGGACTTTCCTGCCCGACGCCATCGCGCGGGCCGGCCTGCGGGTGTTGGGCAAGCTCGAAACGCGTCCCCAGCACCCCAAGTCCAGAAATGCCGACGATCCGCTGCATGCCGCCCGGTCCGGCGAAGTCACTTATCTATGGCGCCTGGGGCATGCTTGACCTTGCAATGAATGCGGCAGGCGCATAGCATTTAAACTAGGGTTTTACGCGTACAGGTCACAAGCCGATCATGCTGCAAAAAATCATCCTCGCCATCGCCGTATTCGTCGTCATCCTGGTTGCCCTGACCTTCGGCGAGGCCATACTCGTCGAAGCATTCGCCTGGATTTCCCATCTGACCGGTCTGGTCATCCACAACTTTTCGGATATCTACTACGCCATCCATGATTACGTGCGCGCGCATGCGGCCAAAGTCCTTCTTGCCCTGCTGCTGACCATACCAATCAGCCTATGGATCATCAAAAGCAAAAGCGACGAACTGAAGAAACCCAATACGCATCGCAAGATCGCCATCGTCCTGGCGATCTTCCTGGGCTGGCTCGGCGCGCATCGCTTCTATCTCGGCCAGATCGGCTGGGGTGTGCTGTACCTGATCATTTTCTATGTCTTCACGCCGCTGGTCATCGTCCTGGCACTGATCGACGCCATTCGCTATGTCTTCATGAGCGACGAAGATTTCATGCCGGTACGCATCTGAATCATGTTTTTCGTCGTAGGCTCATTGGGGTCAGACCCCGTACGGGGTCTGGGGCTTCATCGGATTGAGGGGTCAGACCCCGTACGGGGTCTGACCCCAAAGACCCCTCAATCCGATGAAGCATTGATCGATCTTGCCTCAAGCGGCCAGCCCGCCGCCTGTGTCTGGGAGGCCGGGCAAGGCCTGGTGGTGCCCCGTACGTATGCGCATCACGATGCATTCTCGGCAGCCTGCGAACAATTCGCGCAAGCAGGCTGGCCGGTTTCGGTGCGGCAGTCGGGCGGTGGCATCGTGCCGCAGGGGCCGGGCATCGTGAATTTCAGCCTTGCACGCGCCGTGCAGGGCAAACCGCTGGATCACTCCACTACAGCCTATGAGCTCATATGCCGCCTCATCAGCGAGGCCCTGGAGGAGTTCGGCATCGCCTCGCATCCCCAGGCAGTGGAAGGCTCATTCTGCGACGGACGGTACAACCTGGCCGTCGGCACGGGCGCACAGGCAAAGAAAATTGCGGGAACCGCCCAGCTTTGGAGGCGCAGGCCCCTGCCAGACGGCAGCGGCTTCCAGCAAATCGGACTGGTGCATGCGCTGATCCTGGTGCGCACGGACGTGGTAGCGGCCAGCGCCATGGCCAATGCCTTTGAGGAAGCCCTGGGCAGCGGTCGGCGCTATTTTCCCGAAAAAACCGTGTCGGCACATACTCTCCTGCGGAAGGATAACGGCACGCTGGTGGAGGATTTAAAGGCTGCGCTGGCACGAAAAGCAGCCACGGCTCGAATGTAATAAAAACTATCGTCGCATCGAAATTCGTAACATAATATCGCTCCATCACATCCATCTCTATTCTGGAGTCGATATTTCATGATCATGATGCTGCCCTTCCTGACAGGCGCACTGGCTGCGTGGTTCGGCATGCGTGGCCGGCGCCGGCTATGCCTCTGGGCCTGGCTGGCAACGCTCGTCATCTATGCCGCCTGGTGCAAATTCCATATGACCGATGCTCTCGGACTCTCTTTGTAAGATCATGGCCACCGATTACTCCTACCCCCGATCACCGCAGCTGTCGTGTACCCTGAACACATTGGCGTTGGCCGGCATCTGCGCCGTGCTATTGCTTGCTTTCGTCTGGCAAATCGCATTCGACGACCTGCCCTGCCCCCTGTGCCTGCTGCAACGCGCAGCATTCGCCATGATCGGCATCGCCCTGGTCCTGAACGTACGGTTCGGTCCATCACCCATGCACTACGGCATGATCGTTATATCGGCGCTAGCGGGTGTCGTGGCCGCCGGACGCCAGGTGCTGCTGCACATCGCACCAGGCGACGCGGGCTATGGACCGCCGTTCCTGGGGCTGCATTTCTATACCTGGGCCCTCTTCCTGTTCGTGGCCTTCCTGGTGTACTGCGGGCTCATGCTGATCCTTGACCGCCGCTACGCCGACCAAGCCATACCGCGTCCCGTCAGCAAGCTTGCCGGGGCGGTGATGTGGCTTTTCTTCATTCTCGTCCTGGGCAACATGGTATCGACCATGCTCGAATGCGGCTTTGGCGCCTGCCCGGACGACCCAGTCAGCTACTTGTGGTTGTCTTAGCAAAATAATGAGGCCAGGCCCCTGTGGGGTCAGACCCCATTCGGGGGCAGACCCCGTCCAATTGCATTACAATCTGGTTAACATCAAATAATGATGACTAGATATGGAACGCAAGACTGCACGCCTTACCGTGCTCATTGATCCGGCCAAGAAAAAAGCCTTCGAAGAACTTTGCGCCGGCCAGGACATCACGCCTTCCCAAGTCGTACGGCAACTGATCCGCGACTACCTGGCCGATCATGGCGTGAGCTACGGCAAGCCCACCACGAATCCCAAGGTGAAGAGCCGGGCTGGTTGACGGCCGCAAGGGGTCAGACTCCGAAAGGGGCCTGCCCCCGCTTATGGGGTCTGACCCCGTACGGGGTCAGACCCCTAGACCGGTTGATCAATACGGGCCAGCGCCTGGGCAAACGTCGGTACGACGTCATCAGCGCCCAATTTGTCCACCAGGCCCATTTTTCGAAGCTTGCCGTACACCCTCGGGTTCGGCTCGGAGACGATGACGCGCACGCCACGCTCGTGCAGGCTCAGCACGACGGTTTCCATGGCTTGCAAACCCGTTGCATCGATGAAGGGGACATGGCCCAGGCGGATGATGAGGATCCGTGGATCGCCGTGGGTGGTGCCAAGCGCGCGCTGGAAGGCGTCCGCCGCGGCAAAGAAAAATGGGCCGTCAACGGAATATACGAGTACGTTCGCGGGCAACTCGTCCCAGCCTTCGCGCTGCAGTTCGTGCTTGAGCGAGCCGGCGTCTTGCCTGCGGACCACCACGCTTTCAGCCATGCGCCGCATGAAATGCAGCATGGCCAGCACGACGCCGATGTTCACCGCGACCACCAGGTCCGCGAACACCGTCAGGCAGAACGTCGCCACAAGAATGAATACATCGGCCCTTGGCGCGCGCTTGATCATTTTGACCACGTGCCGCAGTTCGCTCATGTTCCAGGCCACCATGAACAGAATGGCGGCCAACGCGGCCAGCGGGATGCCTGCCGCGAACGGCGCAAGAAAAAGAAGAATGAGCACCAGCGTAAGGGCATGCACGACACCCGCGATAGGGCTGTTCCCGCCATTGCGTATGTTGGTGGCCGTACGGGCGATGGCGCCGGTGGCCGCAATGCCGCCGAACAGCGGCGACAGCACGTTGGCGATGCCTTGGCCGATGAGTTCCTGATTTGAATTGTGCCGCGTGCCTGCCATTCCGTCCGCTACGACGGCGGACAGCATGGACTCGATGGCGCCCAGCATGGCGATGGCAAAAGCGGGGCCGATGAGCTCCACCAGCCGCGTCATGGTGATTTCAGGCCACTGGAAAGACGGCAGGCCGCGCGGAATCTCGCCAAAGGTGCTGCCGATGGTGGCGACGGTTTCGAAACCGAACACGGCCTGTATGAGCGTTGCCGCCACCAAGGCGACCAGTGGCCCCGGCACGCGCGCGAACCTGGGAATGCGAGACGTGTAGACGACCAGCACCAGCGACAGAAGAGCCAGTGCGGTCGTGGCCCAGTCGAACTGAGGCAAGACCTGCAGCAACTGCCACAGCTTCTCATGAAAATGCCTGCCTTCCACCGCCGGCAGGCCGAAAAAATCCTTCCACTGGCCTACCCAGATGATCACGCCTATCCCGGCGGTAAAGCCGACGATGACCGGCGCCGGAATGAAGCGGATGACGGCGCCCATGCGCGCGACGCCGAAAAGCACGAGGATGATGCCGGCCATCAGCGTGGCGATTTGCAGCCCTTCCACGCCATGCTGGGCGACAATGCCGGCCAGGATGACGATGAATGCACCGGTCGGCCCGGCGATCTGCACGCGGCTGCCGCCGAACAGCGATACCGCGATACCCGCGATGATGGCCGTGTACAGGCCCTGTTCGGGCTTGACGCCGGAAGCAATCGCGAACGCCATGGCCAAAGGCAAGGCGACCACGCCCACGATAAGGCCGGCCACGATATTGGGCAGCCAATGCCGGCGGCCAAGCAGGCCTGCGCGCTTCGCTTCAAGGAGGACAAACATGCTATTCACTTGGACATACGAAATGTGCCTGCCATTATAATGTAATGTGCATCCATTAAAGATCGCCACCTTGGGTGCAGTCCTATTTGCGCAACAAAAAAACGCTTGCTTGCCGACCGCACAGACCTTAAAGTAACTACAAGGTCAATCGCACAGGAATGATAGCCATGAAAATCGGCGAACTGGCCAAGGCGGCCAACTGCGGCACGGAAACCATACGCTTCTACGAAAAGGAAGGCCTGCTTCCCGCGCCCGACCGCACCGAAGGCAACTATCGAAACTACCGGGACGAACATCTGGAACGCCTGCGCTTCATTCGCAACTGCCGCAGCCTGGACATGACGCACGATGAAATCCGCCAATTGCTTCGTTTCGCGGATGATCCGGACAGCGGCTGCGGGCCGGTGAACCAATTGCTGGACGAGCACATCGGACACGTCGACATCCGCCTGAAGGAATTACGAGCATTACGAAGCCTGCTGGTCGATCTACGTCATCGCTGCGCCCAGGCGGATTCCATTGCCCACTGCGGCATCATTCAAGGCCTGGCCTCGATGCCCGCCGAGGAAAAGCAAATGTCAAAAACCCATCTTGGTTGAACACGGGGGTCAAAGGGGTCAGACGCTGTACAGGGTCTGACCCCCCATCAGAGCCCCGCCCCCGCAGCAAGGACGCAGCCGGGGTCAGACCCCGTATGGGGCCTGACCCCAATCAGAAAAGGATAGCCATGAACGAGCCAAGCACAGAAGGCGTCGCCCGCGGAGCCACCCGCCTGAGCGGATTCGACGAACCCGAAATGGAGTTTCAGTTGCTGCGGGGGCTGGGGGTTTCCAACTACGGTGGCGGGACGCTGGGCGAAATCATGGTGGCTCGGGAAAACATCGAACAACGGATGCGCGATCCTCAGTCTCCAACGGCGGATCCGGCGCGCGCCTGGACCGCCTCGTTCTCCACACTCGCCCAGCAAGTAGAGCAGTACGGGCAACGAGCGCTTGCCCGGGGACACCGCGTCAGCGCTCGCGAGCACCTGATGCGAGCCAGCATGTACTACCGGGCGGCGGAATACTTCTGCGACCCCTTCAAGCCTGACCATCGACGCTGGGGCATTGCATCCCGCGAAGCCTTCATACTGGGCGCAAGCCTGCTCGACATCCCCGTCAAGGTCGTGCAAATACCCTATGAGGGGCTATGGATACCGGCCTACTATTTCACGGCCTCGCCGGAAGAAAGCCCCCATGAACGCCGCAAGACCCTGTTGGTGAACACGGGCTTCGACGGCAGTGGCGAAGAATTGTATTTCGAGGTGGGCCGCGCGGCGTTGGATCGCAATTACAACGTGCTGCTGATCGACGGCCCCGGACAAACGGGCATGACCCGCCTGCATCCGCAACTGAAGTTTCGCGCCGACTGGGAAGTCCCGATCATGGCGGTCATGGATTGGCTGTGCGCCCAACCCGACGTGGACCCGGAACGGATCGCCTGCTATGGCATCAGCCTGGGCGGCTACTTTGCCACCCGGGTGGCCTGCCACGAACCCCGCATCAAAGCGCTGGCCGTCAATTCGCCCATCGTCGACCTGAAAGCCTATCAATTGGGATTCTTCCCGCCCGGAACGGCGGACGACCCGCCGGAGCTGCTGCTGGAATGGTTCGACGACATCCCGTCCGCCGAATTGCCGGACTCCCTGCGCGCCTTGTTGAAGATCGCCCTCTTCCGCTTCGGAACGAATTCGCTGCGGGAATGGGTAAGCATGCTGGACGCATTCAAATGCCGCGAGGACCTGGCGCACCTGCGCATCCCTTGCCTGTCCATGGTCGGCGCGGCAGAAGGCGCCGAACCCCTGAAGCAAGCGGAGTACTTCAAGACCCACGCCGCCGGCCCAGTCGACGAATATGTCTTTTCCCACGCGGAAGGGGCGGACGCCCATTGCCAGCTGACCAATCTGCCCTTGTCGGCCGCAGTGCTGTTCGATTGGCTCGATGAGCGCTTTAGATAGATGAAGGGGTCTGACCCCGAACACGCCGCGCACGGGGTCAGACCCCGTACGGGGTCTGACCCCAAAAAAAAGTCAGACCCTTCCGCACACGGGGTCAGACCCCGTATGGGGTCTGACCCCAAAACAAAAGGGTCAGACCCTTCCGGGTCTGACCCTGCTTGCTAAACTACCGTTTTATTCCGCGGCAGCGGTGGAGCCGTAGGCGACGCCGACTTTCCGGCCGCGGGACTGGATCAGGCCCAGCACCACTTGCCAGAAGATGGCGAATGCGCCCACGATGAAGACCATGTCGCCGAAGGTGCGGACCCACCGCAGCGTCTGCAGGATGGGCTGCTGCATGAACTCCTCGCTACGCGCATACCACATGCCTTCCGTCACGCTGGCGTAGAACTGGATGATGCCGATGGGCAGCAGACTGGTGGCGATCATCAGCACCAGGCCGAGGTTCAAGCCCCAGAAACCCGTGCGCATGACTTTTTCGTTGAACTGGAAGCCAGGGACCACGTAGCGCAGCACCAGCAAGGTGAAGCCGATGGCCAGGAAACCGTACACACCGAACAGCGCTGCATGGGCATGCACGGGCGTGGTATTCAAGCCCTGGATGTAGTACAGCGAGATGGGCGGGTTGACCATGAAGCCGAATACGCCTGCACCCAGCATGTTCCAGAACGCTACGGCCACGAAGCACATCAGGGGCCAGCGCACCGCTTCCATCCATGGCGCGCGGGCCTTCAGGCGCCAGTTTTCCCAGGCTTCGTAGCCCAGCACGATCAGCGGCACCACTTCAAGTGCGCTGAAGCTTGCGCCAATGGCCATGACGGGCGTCGTCGTGCCGGCGAAGTACAGGTGGTGCAAAGTGCCGGGCACGCCACCCAGCATGAACAGGGATGCCGAGGCCAGGCTGGCGATGGTTGCGCCGCGCTTGGAGACCAGGCCCATGCTCGAGAAGATGAAGGCCAGTGCCGTCGTGGCGAATACTTCGAAGAAGCCCTCGACCCACAGGTGGACCACCCACCAGCGCCAGTACTCCATGATGGTGATGTGCGTGCGTTCGCCGTAGAACAGGCCGGTGCCGTAGAACAAGCCTATGGCGACGGTGGACGCGGCCAGCAGGGCCAGCAGGTTCTTGTCGCCCTCTTTCTTGAAGGCGGGCAGCATGCCGCGCAGCATCAGCACCAGCCAGAAGGCGAGGCCCAGGAATTTCACGATCTGCCAGATGCGGCCGAGTTCCAGGTATTCATAGCCTTGGTGACCGAGCCAGAAGTTCAGGGACTCGGGCATGATGTGCTTGATCGCAAGGAAGTTGCCGATGTAGGAGCCGACAACTAGAACGACCAAGGCCCAGAACAGCACGTCGACACCAAGCTTCTGGTACTTGGGGTCCTTGCCGCCATTGATGACCGGCGCAAGGAAAAGCCCGGCCGCGAGAAAGCCCGTGGCGATCCAGAACAGCGCGGTCTGCAGGTGCCAGGTACGCGTCAGGGAATACGGGAACCACTGAGACACATCGATACCGTAGAAGGTCTGCCCTTCCACCGTGTAGTGGGCCGTGAAGCCGCCGAGCAGGACCTGGAAGACGAACAAGGCCACGACCAGGAACAGATACTTGCCCAGGGCGCGCTGGGAAGGCGTCAAGGCTCCCAGGCTGAGCGGGTCCTCCTTGGGCACGACCGGCTCGGGCTCCTCGCGATGCAGGAATGCCCAGCCCCAGACCAGGAAGGCGATGCCGGCCAGCAACACGACCACGCTGGCAATCGACCAGATGACGTTGGACGCCGACGGCTTGTTGTCGATGAGCGGTTCATGCGGCCAGTTGTTGGTGTAGGTCACATGCGAATTGGGCCGCTCCGTTGCCGCCGCCCAGGCCGTCCAGAAGTAGAAGTTCGTCAGATCGTGACGCCGTTCCGCGCTCGGGAGCGTTCCTTCCTTCATGGCGAAGTTGGCGCGGGTCTGCTGGAGCTCGGGATCATCGCCGTACAGCTTTTTGTAGTAGTCGGCGGTATGGGCCATGGCCTGCGCGCGCCGGTCGGTAACGGTGACGATACCTGTATTCGCGTCCAGCGTATTGCGGCGATACTCGGTCTTGAGCTGCGCCTGCAGAACGGCCTGCCGGTCGGCGCTCAGTTGCGCGAACGGCATGCCGTATTCCTGCTGTGCACCCAGATCCAGCCATGCCGTCAGCTCACGGTGCAGCCAGTCCGAGGTCCAGTCGGGAGCCTGATAGGAGCCATGGCCCCAGATGGAACCCACCTGCATGCCGCCGGTGCTTTGCCATGCGGTCTGACCATCCAGAATGCCTTCTTTGGTCATTAACACCTTGTCGGAGACCGTTACCACTTTCTCCGGAATGGGCGGCACCTGCTTGTAGATTTCGACTCCGCTCCATCCCAGTATGCCGAACGTAATGGCCAGGACCACGCCCAGCAACCACCATAACTTCTTGTATTCACCCATGATGGGCTCCTTCTCCTGCATTAGAGGCTTTTAAAAACAGCACATTGTTCTCAAGATGAATATGCCGCGTCAGATCCTTGCGGAACGTATCCAGTTGCCCATACAAGGCCTGCCAGGTATTGCAGGCGTCGGCGGGCAGCGTCAATTGCCGCGTGATGCGGTCAATGGCTTCGAGCGCGCTGTTGTGCTGGTCGTGCTCAAACAGCATGACGGTGATCGGGCCGCGAGCCTTGGCGCCCATGCCGTTCGCGAGCATGGGGAAAAGCACCTGCTCTTCTTTCAACATGTGGCTTTCCAGCTCTTGCTGAAGTCCTTCCAGCACATCGGCCAGTCCGGCGGGACAGAGCTCCCGCCCCGCATGCACGTGCTCAACGCGCCGTGCCAGGCGTATCAGTTCGGGCAGCTGCACCCGGTGACGCTCGTGAAAGCGCGTCACCAGATAACTGACCAGCTCGCCCGCGGACGCCTCGCGCCAGTCGGCGTCGGTAGTCCGCTCCGGCAAAATCGTGTCCATAGTGGCATCATCCTTTTGTTGCTAATGTCGCTGTCGCTTACGCAAAATGCATGCCAGTTTTTTTATAGGGTTTTCCATGGAGCTTTAATTGGAATGGGTGAAATCCACCATCTTCCAAGAGGGTTGATTTCACCCTGAGGGTATAATCTACCCTATGGACCAACTCTTGCTTGCCGACCTCGTCACCGACCTTCCCAACGCCGTCCGTTTGCAACGGGCGGTACATACTTTGCGCCAGCATTTCATGTGCGACGCAGTGGGCCTTCTACGCCTCGACGGCGATACACTGAGGCTGGTGGCGGCGGCGGGGCTCGCACACGAAGCCTTGGGCAGGGGATTCATCGTGGCGCAGCACCCGCGCTTCGCCACCATCATGTCGCGGCGCGATCCCACCTGGTTCGAGCCAGGCAGCGTCCTGGCCGATCCGTACGATGGCTTGCTGGACGACAAGAAGGGGGTACCGTTGCCCGTGCACGATTGCCTGGGAATCAGCCTGCACATCGAGGGCCGGCCTTGGGGCGCCTTGACGCTCGATGCGCTCAAGACCGGAACCTTCGACGCCGCCATGCAAACCGAACTCAAGCGCTATGGGCTCATGCTCGAGGCGGCCATACGCGTCAGCGCGCTCGAGAAAGAAAACCGCAGCCTTCGCCAGTTGGGCAGCGCACAAGGCGAGTCCGGCCCGCTTGGCGAGCTGCATGAAATCATTGGTGAAAGCGAAGCCATTTCGCAATTGCTGCATGAACTCGACGTCGTCGCCGACTCCGATCTGCCCGTGTTGCTGCTGGGGGAAACAGGGGTGGGCAAAGAACTCTTTGCCCGGCGCGTGCATCGACGGTCGCGGCGCTGCCGCAAGCCCATGATTCACGTCAACTGCGCCGCCCTGCCCGAATCACTGGCCGAAAGCGAACTCTTCGGCCACGTGAAAGGCGCGTTCTCGGGCGCCAATGCCGATCGTCCGGGGCGTTTCGAAGCCGCTCAGGGAGGCACCCTCTTTCTGGATGAGGTCGGCGAGTTGCCGCTGGGCGTGCAGGCCAAGCTGCTGCGCACGCTGCAAAACGGCGAAATCCAGCGCCTGGGCACCGACGACACCATCAAGACCGATGTCCGCATCATCGCGGCCACCAATCGCCAATTGAAGGAAAACACACGGGCCGGCACGTTTCGCGCCGATCTCTATCACCGGCTTTCGGTGTATCCCGTGCATATCCCGCCCCTGCGCGACCGCGACCGCGACGTGCTCATCCTGGCCGGCCATTTTCTGGAGTTCAACCGCGCGCGTCTGGGCCTGCGCGGCCTGCGGCTGTCGTATGCCGCGGAACGGGCGCTGCTGGCCTATGCCTGGCCTGGCAACGTGCGCGAGCTGGAACACGTGATCAGCCGAGCCGCCCTGAAAATGCTCACCCGCGGCGCCTCGCGCGACCAGATCCTGACACTGGGCCCCGAGCTTCTGGATGTCGACACGGGACGGCCGGATGCGGCGCAAGACCTGTACGAGACCGAACCGTTCTACGGCGCCGAAGGCGCCGTCGGGCCGGCGACGGAATGGGAAGGCGGCCGCAGCGGCGGCATCCAACCCTTGCGCCTGACACTCGAGAATACCCAGAAAGCCTGCATCCAACGGGCCCTGGACGCCTCAGGCGGGAACTGGGCACAGGCTGCGCGGATGCTGGACATCGACGCAAGCAATCTGCACAAAATGGCCCGCAAGCTGGGCCTGAAAGGACTGGAAGAGGCCAGGACCTGAGTCGAGGGTGGGGGTCAGACCCCATGCGGGGTCTGACCCCTTTCTATCCAAGCGCCTTCAGCCGGGGTCAGACCCCGCATGGGGTCTGCCCCCCTATCTTCAACGCCCCATGGCGCGCGCGCTTACGCCGCCGGCCATGCCCATGTTCGACTTCGGAAAATCCACCAGGCGCACCCGCACTTCGCTTTCCGGCAGATTGGCGGCGCCCGCGCCCACTTTGCTCAAGGCCGCAATCAGCGCATCTTTCTGGGCGTCGGTGCGACCCTCGATGAAGTCCACCACGAACATCAGCCCGGGCGTATTGAATTCGCCCGCGTTCAAGTAGTGGCTGCCGGGGATCGTGTGCAGCATCACCCGCACGCTGGACAGGGGCGCGCCTATGCTTTCCACCACGGCATCGCTGCTGCCCTGGAGCAGCCTCTTCTTCTGTTCTTCGGAATATCCTTCAGTGGCGGTAATGGTGACGTAGGGCATGGCTGTCCTCAATGCAGGTCAATGGTAGAGAAAGAAGCCACGATTATCGCTGCGCACCGAGATTGCCACAAGCCTGGGTTTTGTTGGGGTCAGACCCAAAGGATCTGACCCCCCTGAGAAGCCTGGGCTTGGGGTCGGACCCCATTCGGGGTACGACCCCTTGGGGGATGTGGCGGGGTCACCCCATCCGGGGTCTGACCCCCTCCCAGCCTGGCGCGCCGGGAACATTTGCCGCAGAATGCGATCTTTTATGTTTTTACGCGTCGCTCGGAGCACGAATGGACTGGAAGACCGCATTGATGGACAGCGGCATATGGCTGGCAAAAGCTTATGCGGCAACCATCGCAATCGCTATCGTCACGGTGTGGCTGCTGTCCCGGCACACGGTCTGGGGCCGCCAGTTCAGCGCCTTGGCTGCGGACTATTTTTCGCCGCGCCGGCATTGGCGGCCGATCGCCACGCTTGCGTTCATTTTGCTCCTTACCCTATGCGCGGTACGGCTGGATGTCCTGTTTTCCGACTGGTACAACACCATGTATACCTCGCTGCAGCAGCTGGACGAAGCCGGCTTCTGGATGGCCATGCTGCTGTTCGCGGTATTGGCCTCCGTCCATGTGCTGCGCTCCCTGCTCGACTTCTACGTGCAGCAAGCATTCACCATACGCTGGCGCGAGTGGCTTAACGAAAAGCTGCTGAGCCAATGGCTGGACAAGCAAAGCTACTATCGCAGCCAGTATCTCGACACCGCCGTCGACAACCCCGACCAGCGCATCCAGCAGGACATCACGGTTTTCACCCAGATGACGCTCAGCCTGTCGATGGGTGTGGTGAACGCCCTGGTTTCCACGGTCGCCTTCACCATCATCCTCTGGAATCTCTCCGGCCCCATCGCCGTCTTCGGCGCAGAAATACCGCGTGCCATGGTGTTCCTGGTATTTCTCTACGTGCTGGTGGCGACGGTTTTCGCCATCAAGATCGGCCGGCCGCTGATTCTGCTGAACTTCCTCAACGAGCGTTTCAACGCGGACTACCGGTATGCGCTTGTCCGATTGCGCGAATACTCGGAAAGCATCGCCTTCTACGCCGGCGAAAAAGTCGAAGGCGCCCTCTTGCGCAGCCGGTTCGCGCAAGTCATCGGCAATGCCTGGGCGATCGTGTACCGGTCGCTGAAGTTTCTGGGTTTCAATTTTTCGGTCACGCAGGCCGCCGTCGTCTTCCCCTTGATCATCCAGGCGCAGCGATTCTTCTCAAAGCAGATCAGCCTGGGAGACCTGATGCAGACCTCGCAGGCGTTCGGGCGATTGCAGGACAACCTGTCCTTCTTCCGGAACGCGTATGACGACTTTGCAACCTACCGCGCCACGCTGAACCGGCTGAGCGGCTTTACCCGCGCCATCGAAGACGCGCATGCGCTTCCCGAGCCGGAGCTGCGGTCCGAAGGCGGGCGGCTCGCGCTGGAGGGATTGACGGTCAAGACGCCTGGCGGCGATCTGCTGCTGGACAAGCTGCAAATGGAGGTCGAACCTGGCAAGCCTCTGCTCATACGGGGGCCATCCGGCGCGGGCAAGACGACACTGCTGCGGGCTATTGCCGGCCTATGGCCATACTGCGACGGAACGATCGTCCGGCCCGAGCGCGATGTCCTTTTCCTGTCCCAGAAGCCGTACTTGCCGCTGGGCACTCTGCGCAACGCCTTGTATTATCCGCAGCCTTCGCCTCACGACGCCGCAGCGACGCCACATGGCTCCGACACAGCCGCCGTCGACGTGCTGAAACAGGTCCAGCTCGGCCACTTGGTCGGCAAACTGGACGAAGCGGCGGACTGGGCCCGCATCCTTTCGCTGGGTGAACAGCAGCGCCTGGCCTTCGGCCGCCTGCTGCTGGCCCGGCCGCTCGCGGCCTTTCTGGACGAAGCCACGTCAGCCATGGACGAAGGACTGGAAGATGCCATGTACCGATTGGTGCGGGAACGGCTGCCCGGCACGATACTCGTCAGCGTGGGCCATCGCGGCACGCTGCTGAGCCATCATGCCCAGCAGCTGACCCTGAAGGGGAATAACACCGGCGCCTGGGAGGTCGCCGCCGCTGCGTGAGGAGCGAAGCTGCTACGATAGCGCCTGCATCCCCCAACACGACATCCCTGCATATGAATTATCTACTCATCAAACACCTGCACATGACGGCCGCAGGCCTGAGCATTCTGTTTTTCGTGGTCCGCGCTTTCTGGTCCGTCCAGGGTTCGACGTTGCTGCAGAACCGGCTGGTCAAGACCCTGCCCCACGTCATCGATACCGTACTGCTGCTTGCCGGCATTACGCTCGCGGCCATGATCGGCCCCGAGCAGCCTTGGATACTGGTGAAGATCATTGCGCTGATCGCCTACATCGGCGTGGGTACCATCGCCATCAAACGCGGCAAGACAGCCAAAACGCGCGCCATCGCGGCGATCATCGCCGTGGCCATCTTCGTCTATATCGTGGGCGTTGCCATGACCAAGAGCGCGCTGTCGTGGTGGGCATGACGAGGTAGGGGTCAGACCCCGTACGGGGTCTGACCCCATGCGATTGGAAAAAGGGGTCGGACCCCGGATGGGGTCCGACCCCAAAAAATCCTACCAGGCGCCCATCGCTCCCTGCACCGCCAGGCTGCTGCCCGCGACGGCCACCCATACTCCCAGGCCCAGCAGAATGGGACGGATGCCGGCCGTCATCATGCGCCGCAAATCGGACGACAGGCCGATGGCGGTCAATGCCACGACGATGAGGAACTGGGCCAGCAAATGCAGGCTGGAGGTGATCTCCGGCGGGATGAGCCCGGTCGAACGCAATGCGGCGGCGACCAGAAACCACAGGATGAACCACGGAAAAATGCGGGCAAGGTTGAAATCGCTGCCGCCCTGCTTCTTCTCGCGCCAGGCGACCAGCAACGCCAGGGCCAGGCAGATCGGGATGATGAGGGTTGCGCGTGTGAGCTTGACGATCGTGGCGTAGTCGCCCGCCGCCACGCTGTAGCTGTAGCCCGCCGCCACGACCGACGAGGTGTCGTTGATGGCGGTACCGGCCCACATGCCGAAGCCCTCGTCCGACATGCCCAGCCAGTGGCCGAGCACCGGGAAAGCCAACACCGCTACGATATTGAAGATGAAGATGGTGGAGATCGAGAACGCGACTTCGTGTTCTTCCGGCTTGATGATGGGCGTGACCGCCGCAATGGCCGATCCACCGCAAATAGCCGTGCCGACGCCGATCAGTGTCTTCAGCTTCGACGGAATACCCAGCCACTTGCCGAGCAGCCAGGCGGAAAGAAACGCGACGGCCAAGGTGACCAGCGTGACCCATAACGATTCCAGGCCGGTCTTTGCGACCTGCTGTATGCTCAAGCCGAAACCCAGGGCGATGATGGACCATTGCAATATTTGCTTCGAAGCGAACTGCAAGCCGGGCCGGAAGACGGGACCGACGCCCACCGTATTGCGGATGGCGATTCCCAGCACAATGCCGAACACCGGCCCCCCTATGATGGGCATCCATCGGCCCAGCATCATCGCGAAAATACCCACGGCCACCGCCAAAGCCAGGCCATAAAGCGGCGAGGGATTGCGAGGCAGGGTATCCTGGCGCTGAGCCGCCGCCGATGCGGACGCGGCCGTGGCCGGAATTGCGGAAGAAGTCGGTGCCGTCATGCTTGAAAACCGTATTTAGTAATAACTGCGAGTTATTTTAGAAATCCGCCTACAATAAATAAATTCATTAATTTTTATTCGACATATAAAACGAATTTATGCTTGGCATCAGCGTCCGACAACTGGAAGTTTTCGTGGCGGTGGCATCGGCCGGCACAGTCAGCGCGGCGGCGCAACGCCTGTTCCTGACTCAGCCCGCCGTAAGCATGGCCTTGGCCGAGCTGGAGCGGCAACTGAGCGCCCAACTGTTCGACCGCGACCGCGGCCGCCTGCACCTTAGTCCGCGCGGACGAGAACTGCTGCCCGCCGCGCAAGAGGTCATCGAACGCATACAGGAGATGCAGCACCAGGCCGACCATCCCATCGTCCTGACGGGCGAACTGAGAGTCGGCGCAAGCAACACGGTCGGCAATTACCTGGTCGGCGACTTGCTGGGGCCTTTCGTCAGCCGGCATCCTGAAGTCTCGCTGCAGGTCAGCGTCGACAATACGGAAGCCATCACTGCCGGCCTGCTCGACCACAGCCTCGACGTCGGCTGCGTAGAAGGGCCCGTCAATCATCATCAACTGGAAGCCCTGCCCTGGCGCGATGACGCCCTGGTCGTCTGCGCCGCCGCGACCGACCCGCTTGCACATCAGCCTGTGCTGAAGACTCGGCATTTCAAGGATGCGAAGTGGATATTGCGCGAGCACGGCTCGGCCATGCGTGCCCAGGCCGAACTTGCGCTCAGTTCCCTGCCGCCGGGCAAGATACTTTTGGAATTGGGCCAGGTGGAAGCCATCAAGCAGGCGGTGATCGCCGGCCTGGGCATCGCCTGCCTTCCCCAAGCCGCTGTTTCGGAATCGGTTTCCACCGGCAGGCTGGTCGTCCTGCACACGCCTTTTCTCAATCTGCATCGGCGGCTGTCGCTGGTGCTGCACAAGTCCAGGTATCGCGGGGTGCTCATCGAAGCCTTCGTCGCCAGCTTGATACCCGCCGACCCGGACACAGTCAACGCCAGGAGCTCCATACCATGAACAGTGCAGATGCCGTGTCGCGGATCACCGTGCCTCCCTATGAAACCATTGCCCTCGTTCTGCAGGGCGGCGGAGCGCTGGGCGCCTATCAGGCGGGCGTGTTCCAGGGCTTGCATGAAGCCGGCATCGAATTGCACCACCTTTCCGGCATATCGATAGGCGCGCTGAATACGGCGATCATCGCCGGCAATCCGCCCCACCGGCGCGTGGAGCGCTTGCTGGAGTTCTGGGAAACGATCTGCCAACCGTACGTAGGCCCGCCCCTGTCGCCCTTCATAGAGCAAACGCTTTTCAACATCAACGATACCGTGCGGCAGACCATGAGCGCCGTGCAGGCCGGCAGCGCACTCTTCAATGGCCAGAAAGGCTTCTTCCGTCCCCGTTTTCCGCCACCGTCCTCGGTCTCACCCGGCGATGAAGCCACGGCAAGCTATTACGACACCACTGCCCTGAAGCAGACGCTCGAAGACCTGTGCGACTTCGACCTCATCAATTCCGGCGCCATGCAAGTATCGGTGGGCGCGGTCAATGTGCGCAGCGGCAACTTCGTCTACTTCGACAACGCCAAAATACGCCTGCGGGCCGAGCACTTCATGGCTTCCGGCGCGCTGCCACCGGCTTTCGCAGCGGTGGAAATAGACGGCGAACGCTACTGGGATGGCGGCCTGGTGTCGAACACACCGCTGGCTCAAGTGCTGGATACCCGTCCTCAAAAAGACACGCTCGCCTTCCAGGTCGACCTATGGAGCGCCCGCGGCGCCCCGCCCACCAATATGAGCGAAGTTTCCGACCGCATGAAAGACATCCGGTACTCCAGCCGGACCCGCATGGTCACCGAGCGCCTGCGCTGGGAACAGTACGTCAGGCATGTCATGCAGCATGTGCTGGACAAGGTGCCTGAAGACATTCGCGCCAGCGACCCATATTGCCGCATGGCGAAGGAGTTGGCCTGCGCGAAGCGATACAACGTCATACACCTTATATACCGCAACCGCCCTTACGAGAAACACTACAAGGACTTCCAGTTCGGCCTGAGCACGATGCGCGAGCACTGGTCCAGCGGGCTGGAGGACATCCGCCAGACACTGGCCGACCCATCCCGCCTGGCCATGCCCGAAAACGCCTCCGGCTTTGTCACGCACGACGTCCATCGAGAGGAAATAGAACGGCTGATGGGAGGAGCGGGCAAGTGAGTGGTCAGACCTCGGGCGCGGACGAAGTGGGGGTCAGACCCCTTGTGGGGTCTGACCCCCTCCAGCTTTCGAGCCGAGGGGGCCGAGGGGTCAGACCCCGGACGGGGTCTGACCCCATCCCCTTCATCAAGTCCGCCGCGTGCGCGCCAGCACCACGGCTCCGGCCAGCGTAAAGGCGGTACCTACCAATTGCAAGGTGGTGATCAGCTCATCCAGCAGCCAACCTGCAAGAAACAGCACCGACACCGGCCCCAGCAATCCCAGCTGGGCCGTCATGGGCGCGCCGATTCTTGCCACCGCCCACATGGTCATGAAAGTGGGCATGACGGTGTGGACGACCGCATGCAGAATGGACAGCCAATAGACCGGCGCGGGCTGCATAAGTCCTGGCAAGCCTTTGATCGCAAGAAAATGGGCGATGCTGAAGCCGGCCGACACGGACATGGCGTAGGCGACCAGGCGGGTCGCCCCCACACGCTGAATGATCTGGCCCGAGGAAATGAGATAAAAGGCGTAAGTTAAAGCGGAACCCATGACGAACGCCGAGCCCAGCATGACACCATCTCCGGTCAGCGACAAATCCTGGACAAAGACAAAGACGACGCCCAGGTAAGACAGCGCCAGCGCCGCCCATTGGCCACGAGAAATGACTTGCTTCAAATAGAGCGCGGACAGCAGCAATACAAAAGTGGGGGAAAGAAACAGTATCAGCCGCTCCAGACCGGCGGAGATATATTCCAGCCCCAGGAAGTCCAGATAACTGGATAGGTAATACCCCAGAAACCCAAGAAAAATGATCTGCAGGCTCTCCCGCCAAGTCAGTCGGGGAAGTTCACCGCGACCGGCCAGCCGGGCCTGCATGCAAGCCACGACGGCAAAGAACGGCAGGGACAACAGCATGCGAAACCCGATGACGGTCAGCGCATCCACGCCGTATCGATACGTCAGCTTGGCCACGATGGCCTTGGCCGAAAACAGGACCGCTCCCGTCGCTGCAAACACAAAACCCAGCCAGAATTCCTTGCTTCGTGGTTTGGTGCTGCGGGTAAGAGAGGCGGACATAGACGGAATCGATGAAATGAAGACGGCCGAAGAGACGGACGGCACGAAGAAGCAAGGCGCTATTTTGCCCGATATGCCCTGTTGCTGGCAAAGAAGTGCCGCGGGCAGGCCATTGAAATAGATACGCTATAATGCTGCCTGCTTCGGCAAGACGATGCATGGCGGCAAATTGAGTGAAGCTCTTCCAGTGCAACTTGCATGCCTTTAATTTTTCATGTTATAGTCTTGCTTCTTTGATGTTCCCCGATAGCTCAGTCGGTAGAGCGACGGACTGTTAATCCGCAGGTCACTGGTTCGAACCCAGTTCGGGGAGCCACAGAATACCGAAGAAAATCAAGCCCTTAGCGTTTCATGCGCCAAGGGCTTTTTTCTTGCCTGTGACGGCACGATGAGACACTGTCGCACTTTCAGTGCTCCTTGCCTGCGTAGATCCACATGGGCTCCGTTCTGCCTGCCCTCACAAAACCCAGCGATTTGTAGAAGTCAACGGCCTCGCCATCTGCAGTAAGCATTATTTGGTGAAAATCCGAATATCTCTCTAGCATAGACTCCATCATCTTCCGTCCCACTCCGTGCCTATGAAATTGCGGCAGCACAAGCATATGAGGAAAATAAACGACGAGGTGACCGTCTGAGATGGCATTTCCCAAACCTATCAACTCGCTGGAACTGCGCGCCGTTACTAGAGTATGAGAGCCCCGAAGCGCGGCCATAAGCTGCTGCGGCTTCTCTGCAGATGACCATCCGTTTGCGCGATACAACTTAAGCACCTCATCCGTAGTGACGCTGTCGGAAAGCGAAATCTCAATATACATACAATCTCCGTTCTGAAGGCACATTAGCACCTGTAAACGAATCATTAAAGTCCGTATCCAAAAAATGGAGTCTCAGCTACACAGGACCCGTATGAATTGTTTCAAATGAAAAGCACTTCAACGAGCTTATCTGGCGTAGAGTGGTCGGGTAGCAAAAATAATATGCTCGTCTTGGATCCTCCTCGACTCGTGAACAGGATCCAATATGAAGCCCCAATCATCGACGGCGCCCGGCAAGGGCGCCAATAGTGGCGCGCCGGCCACTTTCCCTTCCGCTGTTACCCCTCTGCATGAGATAGAGGCCGACGACGAAATTCGCATTCAAGTACGGAATCGGATCCGGCTTATAGAAAAGCGCAAAAACTCTCGCAATCGCAACGCTGAGGGCAGTCAAAAATAGCCATGGAGACACCCTTATGCATGAAACTGTCGAGAGCCTGCCGGTCATAAGCCAAAACGGCGAGTTCGTTGATCGAGGCACTGATACGTTCTATAAGCTTGTCTAGCCGATGGATGCCGCATGGAAGACGATTACGCATTTGCTTTACAGATACTCGACCAACTGAATGGAGTCGAGGAGTTCGACGCCGCCTACTATCAGCAGCGTTCGGATAGGATTCGCGAATTGGCAGATCAACACCAAGCGGATTCAGATCAAATTTTTGCCGTTTTGGTTGATGCCATCCGACTTGACATCAAAGCGCACCCGAACCAGGAGCGTTTGCAGTACCTGCTCAATAAGAACACTTAGCGTCCCGCAGAAACGCAAGCCCTGTCGACCTCGAAGGGTGGACTGAAACCTCGGGCTGATTTCTCGACCATCTATTGAATCCGTTGTTCTTTCGTTCGCGCAGTCATGTTACGTGACAAGGCAAAATAAAACCCCGGCATGATTTCTCGTGCCGGGGCTTTGTTCTGGTTGCGGGAGCAGGATTTGAACCTACGACCTTCGGGTTATGAGCCCGACGAGCTGCCAGACTGCTCCATCCCGCGTCTGACCAAATGAAAGCCCCGCCGCATTAGGCGGGGCTTCTAAATTTATATCGAGTGCAAAACGCACTGTATCGATAGACAGCATTTTAGGACAGAAAAAGGATTACGTCAATTGATAAATCCTAATTGATGAATCCTGAGCCACCTCGCCGTATAAGGTTTCGTCACGCTCTGCCGAGCACCGCAGTCAGATCCACCTCGACCAGCATGCCTGGCCACGCCAAAGCCGAGATCACCAGCAAAGTGTGAGCAGGTGCAGGCATGCCCTGAAAAGCCTCTTTGCGCGCACGGTGATATTCGGGCAATAAACGCGCGTCCAGCAAATAAGCCGTGATTTTGACGACATCGGACAGTTCTGCGCCATGCTTGGCCAAGACTTGCGCGGCCTTTTTATACGCTAATTGTGTCTGAGCATAGACATCGCCTATGCACTGGATATCGCCTGCCTGCTCGCCAAGTGCCTCGGCGCCTATTCCCGACAGGTAGAGCGTTGTGCCTGGCCCGCTCACCGTTACAACCTCGGCGAATAAATCACGAGACCATGCAGCAGAAGGATGAAAATGCTTCTGGAATGTATCAGTCATGACCGTCTTCCGAAATTTGGATTGATGATCAGTATAACGACAAGCCAGCGCGTTCAACTACGCCGCTATTCAGTCGACCAGGCAGGGAGCTGCTTGAGGCTTAAGTACCGCCGTCAGCAGATATTCGGACTGCACGTCCACCACGCATGCCTTACGCTCCGGGCCGCCGCCCATGGCCACATGCTGATTGGCGACGAAGGTGAACAGCGACGCATTGCTCAGTTGAGCTACAGCCTCTTGGGAATTCTGATAGGGCGTTGCGGGGTCGCCCGTCGAACCCCAGACCATGATGGCCGGGGAACCTTGTGCCTTGTAATCGCGCCGCACCGGATCGGGATCTACCGGCAAATAGGCACAGGGCCGATTGATATTGGCTTGTACCGCTCCGGTCAGCGGCGCGGCGGCTGCCGCCCGCGTGACCATGGCCTCGTAGGCGTCTCCCCGCCGCAGCGGCTGGTCCATGCAGCTTGTCCATACCGAAGGGCCGAGCGATTCGCTATTGGCGAAATCAGACGCCCGGGTCTGGAACAGCCGCCAATCGGGCGTGGGCTGCAGCGCGGCGTGGATCATTTCCGCCAGTTGCGGGTAGGTCGTGGTTTCGTAGATGCGCAGCACGGAAAGCAGCGTTACCCAGCCCGATGACAGTGTGATGGGGCTGCCTTTGTAATCCAGTGTTGCCGGCTGGCTATGGGCCAAGGCCTGCATTTGGCGGAACCCGCCCTCGGGGTCGGCGCTGATGAGGCACTGGCCGGCGTTTTCCTTGCACCAGACAAAGAAGGCCTCCAGGCCTTTTTGCCAGCCTACGGCCCGACTCACGAGAATGTCTTCGCCGCCATGCGCCGTCGCGCGCACCACAGCCCGACCCATCAATGGCGCAATGATGGCGAACGCCAATGACTTTCGCATTCCGTAGTGCCGTGTCGATCTCTGCAAGCGGCACTTGCGGAATAGTGACAGCTCATCTGATAGAGTTGCGGCGCAGCTTCGCAATCGCAGCCTGATTCAGGCGGGCCGCCTCGTGCTCGGCGTAGTCGCGCTCTCCCGGCTCGTACGAACCCTCATAAAGGCATGCGCGGCGGTTCGCCTTGCACTCATCGCTGCGAACCGCGGTATCGGAACCGATCACGGAGCATCCCGCGACAAGTCCGACAAAAAAAAGCGCTGCGCCGCATCGGATCAAAGCTCGAATGGACATTTTCCCTGCCTTACATAATTGCTGTAGCCATTTTCATAACCCGCCTCCGAGAGCCCTTCCTGCCGCCGGTGCTCGTCGAATGCCGCTTCCCTCAAGAGAAGCATGATAGTTCGGCAGCAAGCACCGGGGTGTGTCATATCGTTGCACAGCTCAGATCCGCGTTGGCCAGCCGGCAATAGATCTACTGATCCTGTGGCCCTATGGTTGCCAGGCGGGATTCCAGACGGCTTCCCAGACGTGATTGTCCGGGTCCAGAAAGTATCCCGCATAGCCGCCCCAGAAGGTGTCGTTCGCCGGCTTCAGGATGACGGCGCCCGCCGCTTCCGCCTGCCGCATCACATCGTCCACTTCGGCTTTGGAAGTAACGTTATGCGCGAGCATCATCTCGGTTGCGGAGGGCCTTCCGACAGGCCGGCCGATTTCGTGCGCGATGCTGGCACGCGGCCAGAGCGCCAGGCGCAGGCCGGGCTGAAGGTCAAAGAAGACCACCGCGCCATGGTCGAATTCCTTGCCGACAATTCCTTCGGTTTCGAACCCCAGGCCGTCCCGGTAAAAGCGCAATGACCTGTCCAGGTCATCCACCCCAAGGGTGATGAAATTGATCCGTGGTTGCATGCCGCTTTTCTCTTCGAATAATCGAACGAAAAATATACCATTGCTGTCGCATGGGGTCAGACCCCATCCGGGGTCTGACCCCTAAACCTCATCCGGGGTCGAACACCTCGGTCCCCATGTTTTATTGTCAGCATCCCGCCACAGGGCGTAAAATTTCCAGGTTTACCAATTCAAAAGGAATCAGTGTGTTTCCATCAAGGCTGTATGACGGGTACAAGGCTTTTCTAGACGGCCGGCTGTGCCGGGAAAAAAAGCGCTATGAGGATCTGGCCGAATCCGGACAGCATCCGGAGATCATGGTCATCGGCTGCGGTGATTCGCGCGTCGCGCCCGAAATCATCTTCGATGCGGGTCCTGGCGAAATTTTCGTCATACGCAATATCGCCAATCTCGTCCCTCCTTGCGAACCGGACACCCAGACTTCTTTCCACGGTACCAGCGCCGCGATCGAATTCGCCGTCAACGCCTTGAAGGTAAAGCACATCGTTGTGCTGGGACATGCCAGCTGCGGCGGCGTGGCGGCCTTCGCCAACCAAAGCCCGCCGCTGACAAAGCGCGACTTCATCGGCAAGTGGATGTCGCAGATCGCGCCGGTGGCCGAACGTGTCGGCGCGCCGGGCGCCGACCGCCAAAGCTGGATACGACAGCTGGAATGGGCGGTCGTGGAATACAGCCTGGAAAACCTGATGAGCTTCCCGACGGTGCGCGAGGAGGTCGAAAAAGGCGCCTTGACGCTGCATGGCGCTTATTTCGGCATCAGCACGGGGCTGCTCTTTATACGCGACCCGAACACCAAGGAATTCGTGGCGTATCGCGACGCGGCATAGGTCGCTGCGTCATTCGGAGATCCCGCTGGTGGAGGCGGGTTCCTCGCGCATGGGCGAATTGCGCCGCTTGCGAAGGACCAGCCATTTCCCCATGCCAATCACGAACAACGCCCCCAGTGCCTCGACGGCAAGTTTGAGCATGGCGCTGGGCGGTCCCAGCCATTCGATGACGAAGACGTCTGTAATCAGCATGCCGCCGGCAATCCAGCCAAGCAGGCCGGCGCCAAAAGTCACGACTACCGGGAAGCGGTCAAGGAGCTTCAGCACCAGGGTGCTGCCCCATACGATGATGGGCACGCTGACGCACAACCCGAAAATCACGTAATACAGTTGATGGTCGGCGTGGGTGTTCTGAGCCGCCCCGGCGATTGCAATGATGTTGTCCAGGCTCATCGCGAAGTCGGCGATGATGATGGTCTTGATGGCGGACCATACCGACGTGCCGCCGGTTATGTTGCCATGCTCGTCCTCTTCCGGTACCAGCAGCTTGATCCCGATCCACACCAGCAAGGCGCAGCCCACTACCTTCAAGAAGGGAATGTCGAGCAGGGCAAGCGCGAAGGCAATCAGTATGATGCGCAGCACAATGGCGCCCGCGGTGCCCCACAGTATGCCCTTCATTCTTTGAGCGGTCGGCAGGTTGCGACAGGCAAGAGCAATGACCACCGCATTGTCCCCACCCAGCAAGATGTCGATCAAAATGATTTGAATTACGGCGCCCCAATGGAGCGTCTCGATAATTTCAAGCATGGATCAGCCAGTCCGAAAAAAGAGAATGGAAGCGCCGCCGGCAGGTGCAACCGACCGGCTCAGGGCGCCCTTCTGACTGATTCTAAATAAAACTTTCCATAAGCATTTAATACCGGCGTTCCCGTCATGGTCATTCGTCTATACACTAGTACCGCGCAGTAACACCATGGACGCCATTGAATCGGTTCCAGGCTGCTATACATGGAAGTGACAAAGATTTACCATTCGCTCTTTGTGACGCGGCGACTGCCCATCAGGAGAAGCAACAATGGGGTTCTGGAGTCTTTGGCATTTCGCGATATTCATCGCCATGACATTGATCGCAGTATGGACGAGCAGGCGCGGCAAGAGCGCGAATATCGGGGGGTACGGCGGCTGGCTCATCGCACTCAGCGTCTTCCTGGTCTTCTGGGCCATGCAGGAGCTGGCGGAGTTCTATCGCGTGCGCCACGAAATCGCCGTGCTGGTTCCCTCCGCACTCGAAAGCCCCGACTACCAGGAATACATACGCTACGCGCTCGGACTGGCGTGGCTGGAGGCGTTTCTGCTGATCGGGGCTGCGGCCATGCTCACGATCAATCGCCATCGGCGGGCCGTGCACCGGACGATCGCCGCACTTTGGATAGCCGGACCTGTCGCGGCCCTCACCGAATTCGTGATGGCCAAGACTTATTTCGGCGATTATCTGGTGGAAGACGATTACTCAGCCATGGCGGCAACCGTCATGTTCGCCACGGTATGGACCTGCTATCTGCTCACATCCGTCCGGGTAAAGAACACCTATATCTAGGCGACTGCCGCCCATCCGAAATGTTCACTCCATAGAGGCAGCGATGGATACCGCCAAGAATCATGATCCGGCATCAAGTACAAGCCCGGCCATTCCGTCCCCGTCACCCGAAGCCCCGGTTGCGCCGGTTCGACGCCCCGGCGACACCGCGCTGACGATAATCGCGGCGCTTGCATTCGTCTTCGCCCTCCAGTGGGCGCGCGACTTCTTCATACCGCTCGTCTTCGGCATACTCATCGCCTATACGCTCAACCCGGTCGTCATCTGGCTCGAACGCCTGCGCATGCCGCGCGCGCTGGCGAGCTCCGTCGTCATGCTCGCGCTGCTCGGCTCCAGCATCCTGGTCGTCAGCTCGGTCTATAACGAAGCGCAGGCCATCATGGACGAATTGCCCGTGGCCACGTATAAGCTCACCAATGCGCTGCGCAAGCTGGACAACGGGGAACAGGGGCCGCTGGACAAGCTTCGCAACGCTGCCGACACCTTGAAAAAGGCGGCAAGCTCCGACAATGATGCGGACAACAAGCTCGAAACTTCGGTTTCCGCGCCGCCCGCCGTCCTCATCAAGCAGCCGGACTTCGACCTGAACGACTGGCTGCTGGCCGGTTCCAAAAGCGCGGCGGCCTTCATCGGCCAGCTGACCATGGTGCTTTTTCTGGTGTTTTTTGCGCTGGTGTCGGGCAACACATTCAAGCGCAAGCTGGTCAAGCTGACCGGACCTTCGCTGACGAACAAAAAAATAACGGTGCAGATACTGGACGACATCAATACATCCATTCAGAAGTACATGCTCATGCTGCTGATCACCAACACCCTGCTGGGATTGCTCACCTGGCTGGCGCTGCACTGGATCGGCCTGGACAATGCGGGCGCGTGGGCGCTGGTTGCCGCGCTCACGCACATCATTCCCTACTTCGGCTCCATGATCGCGATGGCCTTGATCGCCTTCGCCGCGTTCCTGCAGTTCGAATCATTTTCCATGATGCTGCTGGCAGCGTTTGCGACGCTTGCGATCTCCACGTTCGTCGGCATGCTCGTCAGCACCTGGATGACCGGCCGCATCGCCAAGATGAACGCCGTGGCGGTCTTCGTGGCGCTGCTGTTCGGCGCGTGGCTCTGGGGGGTATGGGGCATGCTGCTGTGCGTGCCCGTCATCGTCGTCATCAAAGTGGTTTCGCAGCATGTCGAGGATCTACATGCGATTGCGGAACTACTCAGCGAATAGCCGCTCTATCGCATAGAATCGGAACGGCCGGCGGCCTTCAGCGCTTTTCTCTTCGCGGATATCAATGAATAATTCCAGACTCTACTTTCGGTCCTTCCTGTTCCTGCTGGTGGCCGTTACGGTCGCCTTCATCTGGGTGCTGCTGCCCTTCTACGGAGCGATATTCTGGGGCGCCATACTGGCCATCATCTTCCAGCCCTTGCAACGGCGCCTGGAAAACCGCCTCAAGGGCCGCCCCAATCTTTGCGCCCTGATCAGCCTGTTCGTCATCATCCTGATCGTGATTCTGCCGGTCATCTTCATCACCGGCTCCCTGCTTCAAGAAGGCGCCGTCATCTATAAGCGGATCAGTTCAGGCGAACTCAATCTTGGCGCCTATTTCGAGCAGATCATGAATGCGCTGCCGGCCAGCGTCCATGACACCCTGACCCGCTTCGGCGTGGGAGACATCTTCAGCCTGAGGGAAAAGCTCAGCGCCAGCGCGTTGCAGGGCAGCAAGTTCCTGGCCACGCAAGCCGTCAATGTTGGACAGAATACCGCTCAGTTCCTGATCGGGTTGGGCATCATGCTGTACATGCTGTTTTTCCTGCTGCGCGACGGCGTACAACTGGCGCGCCAGGCCAGGCATCTGATTCCCCTTAGCGAAGAGCACAAGCAGCATCTGTTCCGCAAGTTCGCAACGGTGATCAAGGCCACCGTCAAAGGCAATGTGGTGGTCGCCGCCACGCAGGGCGCGCTGGGCGGCCTGATGTTCGCCTTCCTAGGCATACAGGGCGCCCTGCTCTGGGGCGTGGTGATGGCGTTTCTTTCCTTGCTTCCCGCCGTCGGCGCATCGCTGATCTGGATTCCGGTCGCCATCTATTACCTGGTGACCGGCGCCATCCTGCAGGGCGTAGCCCTGACGCTCTTCGGCGTTCTCGTCATCGGTCTGATCGACAACTTGCTGCGCCCCTTGCTGGTCGGCAAGGACACCAAAATACCGGACTACGTGATTCTGATCTCCACCCTGGGCGGACTGGCCGTATTCGGCTTGAATGGCTTCGTCATAGGCCCTCTGTTTGCCGCGCTGTTCATCGCATGCTGGGATCTTTTCCCCTCGGCCATACGCATGAACCAGCAACAATCGCTGCCGCGCCGCGAGGACACGGACGCGCTGTGAACAAGGGTCATAGCAGGGGTCAGACCCCATAAGGGGTCTGCCCCCCCGAAGCTGGGCAACAGGGGTCAGACCCCGTACGGGGTCTGACCCCACAGCCTCTGCACTTAAGCGAACAAAATAGCCACGTTCAAGGCCAGGGCAAGCGCCCATGCGACGGTACGCAGAACGCCGTAACCCGCGATATACAGGGCAATGTATGCCAGGCGAACCAGCACCCAGGCCAGCATCAAGCCGGCGAGCCATGACAGGTCGGCTTCCTTGAACAAGGCCAGCAATACGGCCGCATAAAAGAATGGCAAGCCTTCGAACAGATTAGCCTGCGCGGCATTCGCCCGGGCCCGCCACCCTTCCTGCGCGGACAGCCAGGCACGCGGGGCTTCGTTATCAAAGCCTTTGCCCCCGGCCTTGGCGGCCACCGTGGCGACCAGGGGCAAAAAGGCGGCGCAGAGCATGAGCCAGGTAATGGTAGACATTCGCTGCTCCTGAGAAATAGTCAGTCAATCAGCCGGATCACGACGTGAGCGTCGAAAGACGACATAGTGAACCGAGTCTCATCATATCGCGGTATGTGCAAGCTGCTGGAGGGACTGTTCGAAAATCCGTATGCCTTGCGCGGAATGCCGGCGAAGCCCGTTTCCAATTTTCCACGCGGATATGTATAATAGCGGGCTTAGCGGATCCGGGATGTTTTCTCGTACGCCGCGTGGGCCGATGTAGCTCAGTCGGTAGAGCAGCTCATTCGTAATGAGAAGGTCGGGGGTTCGACTCCTCTCATCGGCACCAGAAATCCCCTTATCGATAAATGGTTTGGGGTATTTTTTTGGCTCTTCCTCATTATCGGGGGATCAGGGCATTCATTACACGGCTCTACCCCATAAACGGGGGATGGGCATCCGCTAGACACGGTTGATCACACCGTTCCAGCCGCACTGTGCCAAGACCCTCATGCGGTAATTTTCAAAGTTTCTGAACCCATACGCACGGCGTGAGAGCATTTCCATTTTAGTGTGGAAGCCCTCGGTGACACCGTTGGATTTGGTGAAGCGCCACATCCGCACGATAGGTTCCAGCCACGACTTAAGCGTTTGCGCCAATGCCCGAGCCGGACTCTGTTCAAACTGCGCGATCAACGCCAGGAACTGGGGCATCATCTTCTGGGCGCGCTTTCTTTTCAGACTCTTCATGACCAAGAAGCCATTCAACTGCTGCTTGGCGAAGTACAGCGCCTGCAGCACCGGCGACTGGGCCAGGTACTGGCGCAGTCGCTCCTTTTGCACGGATGACAGATTCCAGTGATGGCGGCGCATCAGGCTCAGTAGCCCTCGGTTCTTGCGCCCTTCAGGATCGTGCTGCTGCCATAGCTTCAGAAAATGCTGGTTCACCAACCGCACGACATGAAAGCGGTCGGCCACGATCATGGCATTGGGAAAGTACTCCTGGGCAATGCGCCGATAGGTCTCGGACAGGCCCATCACAATGACGCGCACGTGCTCGCGGCCTGGCAAACGCTTCAAATAGGCCCGCAGACTCCCTTCGGAGCGGCCCAGCACCACATCGAACACCTTATGGTGTTTCAAATCGACCAGCGTGGTGGCGCTGCCGATCCGGTGCGTGCGCATCAGTTGGCGCTGGCTCACTCCCCATCGTGGGCCTCGAAGACCTCCAGGCGATACGCCTCGGTGGCTCGGTGGCTCGGCGCCATGGCCGGATGTCGGCGAAACGGTGGCGAAAATACCGATTGCAGTTCAGGCAAACCGAGCAAGAGCAAGGGGTAGCAGGTGCAGGAGAGCGGCCGCCTCGACCCCATATTGTGTTCGTGCTCCAGAATATTTTAGAGTTCGGTCAAGGGCAATCTGGGCAAAAGCCTGGACAGCAGAAGTGAGCAGCCAGCTTTACGTTTGTGTGATTGAGTAGTTGCTACAGCCCCTCCTCGAGGGGCTTCTCTATTTCTGCGCGCGCCCCGGCTGGCTATCTTTTGCTTGCGAGCGCGCCGGCCTCGCCAAGACTCGGGGCGCGGTCGCGACCAGTCTCCGATTTATCTTTACAGCCAGCGATTGCGCTTTACTTCGGACTACCCGCCTCTTTGGGCGGAATCATAGCGCCCAACTCGGCGCCCGTTTCGGGGTTGGATGTCGGATCCGAAGCTGTACGCGTTGCCATGGCCTGAACCACTTTCGCCGCTTCCTCATCGAGCTCCACTGATGCTGATCCATCACCGCCATCTACGGCCGACATCTGCTCCCATGCATCGACTCGATCGAAATTTACTTCGCTATTCCACGACCCTTCCATCTCTCCTTCGCCCTGCGATAGATTGAAATAAGTATTGGCGAACTCAGGTACGGGCGGCAGTTTCCCGGGCGGGAAATTTGGAGAGATCGAATACAGGGCCTTCTCAAACGACTTCAAATGTGCCGCCTCTCGAGTCATTAGAAACATGAGCGCGTCCTTGACGCCAGGGTCTTCCGTGACATTGATTAGACGTTCGTAAACGATCTTGGCCCTGGCCTCTGCGGCAATGTTTGAACGCAGATCCGCAGTAGGCTCGCCAATAGTGTCGATGTATCCGGATGTCCATAGTTGGCCGCCTGAATTGGTCAAGGGCGGACCACCACCATAGAGCACTTGGGTGACATGCGAATCATTGCCGGCGCCATGCAATTTGCGGTACAGCTCTGCCTCCGAATCGACACCCTCGGCCAACTCGCCCTTCGCCCCTTTATTGAGCATTGCAACCAGGTGCCCGATAATTTCTAAGTGACTCAGCTCCTCTGTCGCAATGTCGATCAACATATCCTTGCGTCCGGGGTCGTCCTCGCCGATGTATTGGGTGAAATAACGACAGGCAGCGGCAAGCTCTCCTTGTGGGCCGCCAAACTGCTCCAGTAGCAAGTTGGCTAACCCGGGATTGGGCTCTGTAACTCTTACCGTATATTGCAATCGCTTATTGTGAGCAAACATGGGGACTCTCCTTTAGGGTGTGCGCCGTCCAAAGAGTTACGGACGGGCTGGTCCAAAAAAGCAAATGGCATGCCCAGGATGAGGCGTCTTCTGGTCCGTCGCGTCAAGGCGTGCCGGCCTTGGATGTCCATCCAGGCCCACCGTACGTTAGAGCGTGTTGCCACACCTGTAGGAGGGGGTTTTTCTCACCCGGTGCCCTACTTTCCGTCCATCCGGCTCAGCAGCGCATCCAGCTTGGCCTCGATGCGGGCCAGGCGTTCGTCGGCTTCGGTGGGCTTTTTTATACCCTGCTCGATGAAGGCGACGATCTCGCTGTTTGCGGATCTGCCGTTGCGTGTGGCGAGCTTGTTGATGCGGTCGCGCAGGCCGTCGGGCTTATGTGCGTTGGAGGCGCGGGGCATGCATCAATGACCAGAAAATCAATCCTGCTTCGCCTACTATCCCATCCCGGCCCAGGGATCATCGTGTGGGCCGGGAAGCCTTCGGCCCACAGTCTGCGCTGGAATGCACCTTCACCACCAACCGCTCCCGGCAGCCATTACATGCAAAGAAGACATTCCAGAACGACCCGTGAGACGCCTCGCGCCCACCATCCATCGGGATTTGAACTACCGAAGTAAAGCCCATATTCTCCACGCCGCAATGCGGACACATCGTTTTGTAAATCGCCTCTCCAGCCATGAACGGACTCTCCCATCACCAAAAAACAATCAGCGACAGTCTCGCATCCGCAGACAGACCAGAAGCTGCGCTAATGCAGCGCTACGAAACAACCGAGAAGGACGCCAAGGATGCCTTTGTCATTTCGCTGATCGGAGCCTTAGTCGCCGAACGCTCTCGTTACCTAACGAAACAATACCCCAGCCGAAATGCCACTGGCGAGAAACCTCAAGGCTGAGCAGCGCGCCAATCATGGCATTGGTTGTTTTGTAATAGTGGTGGCATGATGCTATGTCGCCCCCTTTTCTAGGAAGCACTCTTTCGCTTCCACGGCGGGCTTCGTATTTCTCAATCCGCACCGGCGGATTTACTTTTGCCCGCTCGCAGCCCTACGCCCGACGCGTCTTGAGCCAAGCATGTAGTACATCATTCATCCGCGTCCGCCAGCCGGGGCCGTCCGCTTTGAAGGCTTCGATGACATCCTTGTCGTAGCGAATCGTCACCGCTACCTTGGTGGCCGGCCCACTCGTTTCAGTTGCTTGAAATCTTCCGCGCCCAGCTCGTAGGTGTCCGGGTCGGCGGCAACGCCGCGATTTATTGCCGCATCCTCTTCCGGCGTGGGCATGATCAGTTTACGTTTGCTCATAGTTCCGAACCTCTCGCGAATTGGCTTTGCGCAGGCTCAACGGAGCATCTATGATCGCACTGCTCAGTAGCAACACAGACAGGGTAGCATGACGATTATATAGATCAGACTGCACAAGAGTCAGCGATGCTCCACGCAATCCGCCCCTAACGGCGTCCGTTCAGTAGCCCATCGAAGAACTCGCGAGCGTTACGATCCAGGGTATCGATATGGTATCCGCCTTCCTGCACGACGACGGTAGGCAGATCGAGCGACGCGACCAGTTCACCCAATCTTGCAAAACCTTCGCTGCTTACCTGCACCGGCGCTTGAGGGTCCTCCAGATAAATGTCGAACCCATGGGAAAATACCAGCGCATCAGGAGCGAATTCCCGCGCGGCGTCCAGCGCGCGCTGAACATACTCAAAAAATACGGATTCCGAACTTCCATGGGGCACCGGCAGGTTCAGGTTGTATCCGATTCCGGGGCCGGCGCCCTGCTCGTCGGCGTGGCCTGCCACGACCGGATAGAAATTCGTTGGGTCCCCGTGCACAGAGATATACATCACGTCGGCACGGTCGTAGAAAATTTCCTGTATCCCTTGGCCATGATGAGCATCGGTATCCAGCACCAATACCTTGCCGTAGCGCTGTCGCAATACTTCTGCGGCAATGGCCGCGGAGTTCAGGTAACAGAACCCACCCGCCGCGTCCTTGCGCGCGTGGTGGCCCGGTGGACGGCAAAGCGCGTAGGCGTAGCGTTCTCCGCCGAGCACCGCGTAAGCAGCCTCGACGGCATCCTGGGCGCTCCAGTATGAGGACCGCCAAGTCATCGGCCCCACCGGACAACTGCCATCTGCCAGATACCGAGCAGCCTCGGCGAGAATGCCGCGCAAAGGGTTGGGCTCGCGCACGTAGACATTGGACATGACCTCATCGCCCCAATCCGGCGAGGTATTGATCCAGCTTGCATGGGCCGTTTCCAGAAAGCGTAGGTACTCGGCGCTATGCACGGCCAGCAAGGGCTCCATGCCATGGTCGCGCGGAGCCTGCACATCGAAACCAAGATCGCTTACCGCCTGCAACAGGCGCGTGGCTCGATCCGGCACCTCTTGTGGCTGGCGCATCGCGCCGCGCGACAAATAGGTTTTAGGAAAATGCAGCAACTGATCAGGATGGAAGAATGTTTTCATACCTACGCCGGATTACGCCTTACACGCGTCAATGACATTGACGCCGTCAACTTGAATGTAGCGCCAATCGTACTCCATATATTGGGCCGTTTGCTGCGCGATATCCAGTCCAAACAACCGCGAAACCAGGTAAAGCGCCGCATCCGTTCCCGCCGACACACCGGCCGAGAACAGCAGTCTTCCGTTGTCCACCACCCGGGCTTTAGGGTAAATCGCTATATCTTTACCCATACGTTCCAGAATAGGCAGCCCCACCGCATGAGTGACCGCCGATTTGCCATCGGCCAGCCCGGCACTGGCGATGATCAAGGCGCCTGTGCAAACCGACAGTATGGTGCCGCCTCTTTCGTAGTGCTTACGGATACGATCAAGGGTCGTTGCATTGACGCACTCGCGCCTCGATCCCGGCCCTCCCGGTACCACTAAAATATGGGGTTCCGGCTCGTCACCATAGTGGTAAGAGGGATTGATACTGAGCTTGCCGCGCGCCAAAACCGGCTGAAGCCGCTGCGCCGTCGTATAAACATCAAAGCACCGAACCCCGCTCAACAGGCCGGCTACGTTGAACACCTCAAATGGCCCGGCAAAGTCCAGCACCTCGACATCTTCGTACAGCAATATCGACACGACTTGCGTATCCATCCCTTTGCTCCTTTTTAGACAAAAGATTCAATCATCTCCAGACTCTTTCACTTGGGTCACCGAGCGCTTGGGCCGCTCATCGACAATCAACTTGAAGATGTCAGGACGCGCGTAATGACCTACGACATCGAAATCGTACTTGCCACGCACCACGTCATTCAAATCAAGTTCCGCCGTGAGTATGCATTCTCCGTCATTGGACGGACCGGCCAGCACCTCGCCGGCGGGATTGACTATGACACTGCCGCCTCGCATCAAGACGGTGTCAGGCTCATTGCCCTGAATGGCGTCGTAGTCTTCAGGGTAATCGGCACGAGTCGCGTACTGGCAAGCACTCAGTACGAAGCAACGGCCTTCGATGGCGATGTGCTGCATGGAGCTGGTCCAGATCTCACGGTCGTCGGCGGTGGGCACGCAGTACAGCTGAATGCCCTTGTCGTACATGGCCATGCGCAACAGGGGCATATAGTTCTCCCAGCAAATAACGGATCCCAGCTTGCCGATGGGCGTATCGAACACCGGCAAGGTGGAACCATCCCCGCAGCCCCAAACAAGCCGTTCCATGGCTGTGGGCATAAGCTTGCGATGCTTACCCATCAGCAGCCCTTCAGGCGAGAAGAACAGCGTCGTGCAGTACAAGGTACCGCCATCGCGCTCCATGACGCCTATGACCACAAAGGCCTGGGCCTCGCGGGCAGCTGCGCCAATTTGCTGGGTATGCGGACCGGGGACGTCAATGGCTCCGTTGTAATACTCTAGAAACTCTTCACGACCGCGCGGTAATCTGCCGCCAACGCGCGCGCCGAAGTCGGCGCCCTTGGGATAACCAGACAGGGTGGCCTCGGGAAACACCATCAATTTGGCACCCATCGCGCCAGCTTCGTGTATTTTTCCAACGACTTTGGCGCAGGTCGCGTCGTTATCGAAAGGAACGGACGCCATCTGTACAACTGCTGCTTTGAATTTCATGTTTTACAACCCTTATTTAAACTGTCACTTTTTCCGTTGCTTCAGCCTGGATCTCACCGCGCTCGAGAACAATCATGCGGTCGGCCATGGGCTGTAGAAGCTGAGGATTGGATTCCGTCACCAGAACGGCTAGGTCGGGCCGCGCATCGCGCAGGGCGCGCAGCATATCGGCGTATTTCAGCGCCAAGGCGGGAGCAAGACCCTGAAACGGCTCGTCAAGCAACACCATATGCTTGCCTGCCATCAACGCCCTGCCCAAGGCAACCATCTTTTGTTGCCCACCTGATAACAGGCCACCCAAGCGCGCGGACAAATCCTTGAGTTCAGGCGCCACGAAATAAATCAGCTCCAGACGCTCCTGGATCTCAGCCGTGCCCAAGCGCCCCGCCCAAGCAGGTAGCAGAATGTTTTCGCGCACGGTGAACTTGCCGATAAGGCGCCGCTCTTCGGGGGCGTAGCCGATGCCCAAACCGACCCGATCATGAGCAGGCAGCATGGCGATATTGCGTCCATTGAATTCGACCGATCCGTGGACTAGGGGCAGCGCACCCATGATGACCCGCAGTAGCGACGTCTTCCCCGCTCCGTTGCGGCCGATCAAAGCCAAGGTCTCGCCCGCTGCTATGTCGACGGATACCTGGCGCAACACCTGGCTGCCTGCAATCTCCGCAACGGCCCGATTCACTCTGAGCAATGTCATTTAGGCAACCCCCACCACGTTACGCAACACACGCTCGTCGCGCAGGACGACGTCTGGCGCGCCGTCGGCCATCACTTGGCCGGCATTCCAAACAATGACGCGATCCATATAGCGTGTTACCAGCTCCATGTCATGCTCGACCAGCAGCGCTGTAATCTTACGTTCGCGCAAGATGGGCATCAGGATATCCATGATTTCGAATTTCTCACTCGAACTGACGCCGCTAGTTGGCTCGTCCATCAATAACAAAGAAGGAGACAAGGCGATGGAAACGGCGATATCGACCAGCTTGCGCACTCCTTCAGGCAGCGAATGTATATAGCGCTCCGCTTCCGCCTTCAGACCGAAAATGGAAAGTATCTCCAGCGCCTCTGTGCGCAAGGCGGGGCGATCCAGCGCGCGCAAATTCCAGAACCCGGTACGTGCCGCCAAAGCGATCAAAACGTTCTGGATGACCGTGTCTTCGGTAAAGAGCTGCGGTAATTGGAAGGTGCGCACCGCGCCCAGGCGGGTGATGTCACGCGGCGGCATGCGGGTCAAGTCCTTGCCTGCGAAAATCACTTCGCCTTTGCTCGGCCGGACGTAGCCTGTACACAAGTTAAGAAAAGTCGTTTTGCCCGACCCGTTGGGCCCGATAATCGATGCCATTTCCCCCTGATAGAGATCTAGGTCGACACCATTGGCAGCCTTGACGCCGCCGAACTCGACGTGCAAGCCTTTTGATTGCAATACGGTGACGCGGCTCATAGTTGTTTCCCCTTGGCTCGCATCGGCAACATCCGCTGCAAGGCGCCCCATAGGCCTTGCGGAGCAAATAGCACAACGAACACCAGCACGGCGCCCAGAATCAATTGCCATGCATTCCCGGCGTAGGCGCTGGCGTAGCCGCGGATAAGCTCGAAAGAAACGGCGCCGATCAATGCACCGACCACGTTGGCCGTACCGCCTAGCACCGCCACGAAGACAAACTCGGCGGAAAGGCTCCAGTAGGCAAGATCCGGCGTTACGTGGCCCGTTGAAAAAGCCACCAGACCGCCACCCAGCCCGGCCAGACCGGCCGCGCTGACGTGTGCGACGAACATGACGCGATAGGCGGAAACCCCCAAGTACTCAAGCCGCACTTCATTGGTCTTGACCGCGCCTAACGCGGCGCCCAAGGGACTGTGCAAATAGCGGTGGACGACCCAAAAAACAAGCGCCAACAAAGCAACGGCGCAATAGTACAAGCCCCAACCGAACTCATATGCGCCCAATGAGAAGCCTAGAATCGGAGGAGATACCACTCTGAGGCCATCGCTTCCACCGGTATAGTCGTATGCTCGTAAGAATATGGTGTAGCCCAGCATGGAAAACGCCAAATTGAGCATGCCATAGAAAATACCGCGATAGCGCACCAGAATGGTTCCCAGCAGCGCTCCCACCACGACGCTGCAGATCAGCGCCAAGCCTAGCAATACCCAGAGATCCAGTCCTCCCTTGCGCGAAGCAAAGGCGACCACATAGGCTCCTATGGCGAAATACAAAGCATGGCCGAAGGAAACCTGCCCGGCTCGCAACAGAATAAGCAGACCTATCGCGCACAAGGAGATACTCATGGCGACCAATAGCAGCGGGCGTAAGGACGGCGATACCAAGGGCACTATCGATATCAGGGCGAGCGCGATGATCGGAGGCAACAAAGCCCGAAAATTCGAATTCATATTCTGCGCACCTCTGGTTTGCCAAACAAGCCATAGGGCTTGACGATCAGAATCAGCGTCATTACCAGATAAGGCATCACCGCCGCGATACTGCTATAAAAATGCACGCTAAACGCTTGAGCCAGGCTGATCAACAAGGCGGTCACTGCAGCGCCTTGAAAATGGCCTAGGCCGGCCGACGCCACGATCGCAAACGACAGCACGATGGTCCCCGCGCCCGTACCTGGCACCAACGACGTAACCGGCGAAGACAGCGCCCCACCCAAAGCGGCCAACGTAGCGCCCAGCACGAACGTCCAAAAGTAAACGCTGCGCGCATTGACTCCCATGACGCTCGCCATTTCAAAGTCTTCGATCACGGCGGTAATCAACTTGCCTTTGCGCGTTCGGTTAAAGAACCAGGCAAGCGCCAGCATGGTGGTCACTGCTGCCAAAGGCAAAACCAACAACTGATAAGCGGTGTAATAAATGCCGCCTACCTCTATGACGCCCAGCATGGCCAACGGCGCATCATTGAAGTACGGTTCAACACCGAATATCAGTTTCTGAGCGTCTTCCAGCATCATGAAGATGCCGAAAGTTATCAATAGCTGAAGAGTGTGCTCTTTCCCGTAGATGCGGCGCAGCAGGACCCGCTCGATCACGGCGCCCAAGGGCACCCCGATCGCCAAAGCCGACAGCACCAGAACCAAATACAGCCATGGACCGTCACCCCAAGTCGCCGAGAACCAGAGTCCGACCGCTGCTGCGGTATAACCGCCCAAGGCATACAGACTGCCATGGGCGATGTTCAAGATGCGCATAATGCCAAACACCAAGCTCAGCCCGACCGCCACCATGAAGGAGACGGAGGCCTGAGCCACTCCATCCATGATGGCTAATAAGACGGTTTGCAACATTGGGGCTCCTAACTCAGTTTTTTGTGGGAACGTTGAATTGCTCAAGCATTCCCGCTGGCAAGGATTTAAGCCATTCCTGCGCCTTGACGCCTACCGGTGGCGTGATCGAGTCGCCGGGAAACAACACCAACTTATCCAGGATCATGAAGTCGTGCGCATCGCTTTTAGCCGTTACGCCAACCAACTGGCCTTCGACTGATTGATTGTCTTCACGCAATACCAGTTCGCCGGTGAAGTCCTTTAGGCTTAGACCCTTCCAGCCTGCCAGCAACTCCTGCTGCAGAGTCTCACGACGCCCATCCCAATTCTTTTCAAGAGCCACCTGGATCGAACGTATGGCCTGGGCCATATGGTAGGAAGGAAAACTCGGATAAGCGCCAGTGCGTTCCTTGATCGCGTCGATAAACGCCTGGTGGCCGGTTACGTCCTTCATCTTGGGATCAAGCGCCCAGCTGTCTCCCCGCATTCCGATGATGGCGTTCTCGGGGAAGGATTTTCCCAGTTGCTGCAGCGAGCTTTCACCGTTGGGGCTAACTAGGGTCGAGTTGCGGAACAGCGAACGCGAGGAGGACTGGCGAATAAAGGTATTCATATCGCCGCCCCACAATGAGGTAAAGACCACATCGGGGCGCAGGGCCGAAAGCCTGGAAATTTCTGTCGAGTAATCCGCAGTGCCGAGCTTGGGGAACAGCTCCGCCACGATTTTTACATCGGGACGCAGAACTTGCACAGCCTGCTTGAAGGCGGCCCAATTATCGCGCCCGAAAGCATAATCCTGGTTGATGCCCGCTACGGTCTTGACCTCCGGCATGGACTTGAGCATATAAAGCGCTACGGCTAGATTGTTGGGCGGAGTCCAGTCAGATGTCCGGTATACGTAGTCGTACTTGCGCTCTTCGTAGAGACGTTCCGTGCCGCAGTCCCAGAACATGGTCGGCATCTTCAACTCTTCGGCGGCAGGCGCCACGGCGAGACAAATGGAACTGGACAAGCCGATGATCATCGCGTCGACACGCTTGCTCTCGACCAATGATCGGAATTCGACCACGGTGTTGTCAACACCGCGGTTTTCATCAAGGAACGCCAGTTCGATCGGACTGCCTTTGATGCCGCCCGCTTCGTTGATCTGTTCGACCAGATACTGTGCGGTTTGCTGAGCCGGAACACCGAACACAGCCCCTGCTCCTGACAAAAAGGTTGAAACGCCAATTCGGATGGGCTCGCCGGCAACCGCCGATGCGCCTGGCAGAAATGTTGCCAATGAGGCCATCACTAGCCCCGCAGTCGCCTGCTTCCATTTTGAAATGCTCATACTCCACCTATTGTTCGTTGAAGAAAGACATGCGCTTGCAATGAACGAGCATAAAAGTGCATGTTGCCGTGCAAGCCATCGCCATACTAATATCGACGGTATATTCCGTCAATTAATTTACCGTTACTACTAGGGTAAAACCTATAAATATCAATGACTATAGGAGATTTTTTTATAAAAATTTACTTGGTTAGTAATATTAGTCGGTTTTATCCGACAAATTGTACTTGGCGATGAGGGCTGCCCTATACTCTTGGACTTGTCGCCGGGCCGGCACGTCGGGATAATGTTTCGGCATCTTCGCGACGGTCGTGCATCGCAACTTATCGGAGCAACAGGATGGATCTTCAGGACAAGCTCGGCCGTCTCGGAATCAGCGGCAATCTTTTTACGGTTTATCTAAGCGCCATAGACGTTGGCACAGCAACGGTGGCAAGCCTCGCACAGCGCACAGGCTTACCGCGTACTACAACTTACGATGCCGTAACGCGGCTAGAAGAGGAGGGTTTGGTTGAATTTCAAGGCAGCGGACGCAAGCGAACCGTGGTAGCGCGAGACCCTAGCGTATTGATGGAATATGTGGCGGCACGGCGACAAATGGTGACAGATATGCTGCCGCAACTGCGATCCATGTACAACCACGTGAGGGGCAAGCCACAAATCAGGTTCTATGAAGGACTGGAAGGCATACGCACCGTGCTCTGGGATTCTCTGCGTGATAGCTCGCTGACCTTGCGCGCCACGTTCTCAATGTACGAAATCGAGGGGACACCAGGACTAGATGAAATAGAGCGATACCGCCAGACTCGAATCGAACGCAACATTTCCATGCGCGCCATCCGTTCACGCAGCCGAGACACGCACGCGATTTGGCCGAGCAGCAAAGAAGATATGCGCGAAGTGCGCTTCACTCCGCCTACGCTGACGCTGGCCATGACAACCTTGATCTACGGCGATACCGTTGCCCTGATTTCATCGAAACGCGAAAACTACGGCCTTATTATCGAAAGCGAGGAGTATGCAGCTCATCAAGGCATGTTGTTCGAAGCAGTCTGGATGGCATCTGAACCAGCGCAGCCTTCCGTGTCCGGGCAGCCTACTGACGCTCCTTGACAGATGCTCTGCAACCCTAATCCACAACGAACAGCGTTGCGCCGGTCTCGGTCGTCGAGCGGTGGGGCTCTGCTTCATCGGCTACTTGGTAGGACATGCCAGGCGTCAGGACATATCGTCTTCCATCCGACAGCTCCGTCTCAAGCGTCCCGGCCACGCAAAACAATATATGCCCCTTGGAACACCAATGGTCCGCTAGATAGCCGGGGCTGTATTCGACCAGCCGTACACGAATAGGCCCAAACTGGCGCGTGCGCCACAAAGCCATCCCCCGCTCGCCAGCGTGTTCGGTAGGCTCTACCGTGGCCCAATCGACCGTGGAAAAAGGCAAGTCAGTAATTTTCATTCTTCATCCCATGTTTTAACTACCGCCGAGGAGCATCTTATCCGCTCCGCAAGACGCTGTCTCCGGGGGGTCTGCCATTGACGCAGCCCCAAGCCCCACATGCCTATGATGCCGTCTGCGTGCTCTGTCGCAAGACCTCTATTGCTTTGGCATCCGTCGGCGCGGCATGCCCGTTTTCATCCCGGCCAAAATGCACCACGGTCTGCGGGTAAGGCAGTTCGATGCCTGCGGCGTCGAAGCGCCGTTTCACCAAACGATTGAATCCCCGCTGTATCATCCATTGGTTGCCCGGCGTGGTCTTTATCAGCACCCGCACGGTGAAACCGCGCTCGTTCAATGCGGTCACGCCCGGTATCTCTATCTCTGACAATACCTGGGCCGCCAGCGCCGGATCTTCCATCAAATCCTTGAATGCAAGCTCGAGTTCGGCAACGGCCTGGTCCACGTCTTCACGGTGCGCGATGTTGTATTCGGCATAATGGTAGCCAAAGTCGCGGGTGTGATTGCTGACCGTATCGATCGCCGAAAATGGAATCAGATGGTAGCCACCATCCAAGGTCCGGACCACGACCGAACGGACCGTGATTTTCTCCACCGTGCCGAAACGCCCCGCCACCTCGACGATATCGTTCTGATTCATGCCGTTTTCAAGCTGGATGAACACGCCGGTGATCACGTCTTGCACCAGCTTCTGCGCGCCAAAGCCGATGGCCAGGCCCACTACGCCGGCGCCGGCAATTAGCGGCCCGATATCGATGCCGATTTGCGACAGCACAATCAGCACCGTCATTGTGGCGATGGTGATGGCGGCGGCATTGCGAAACAGCATCAACAAAGTCTTTTCGCGCTCGCTGGCGCCGCGCCCGTCCCTTGCGCCGACCCGATGTTCGATCAAGCTGGCCAGCACGGTCCAGGAAAGGGCTGCGATGGCCAGCACGATACCAACCCGCAGCACCAGCGCTACGGCGGCACGGCCACGCTCAGAGTCGAGCCATGCCGCCAAATCGAAGGCGTGCCAGGCATCGAGAACCACCAGGATCACGACAATCACCAATGCCAGGTGCAGCCCACGCAAGGCGGGATTCTTGTAGCCATTGACGCGTTGCTCGAGCGATGGGAAATTACGACCCAAGCTAGGCGGCAGCACGATACGGCGCAGTTCCAGCCGCCGCAGGCCTGCCGCCAGCAGTGCGCCGGCCACGACGGCAATGAGTGTCTGTACCGTAGCCGACAGCATGAATGCCAGCGCCGCAGCCTGGTCGGCCTGGCTCGTTACCAGCAACACGGTGAAGTACGCCAACGCCACCCAATGCCAGATCCGGGCAAGTATCCTCAACAGGGACCCCATGATGGCGGTACCGGCCGCATCGGCTCGCTGCATCAGGCCGGTACGCACCGCCAGCCTTTGGCTCCAGACCACTCGCAACGCGGTAATGTAGACGCAAAGCATGATCACCAAGCCGATCAAACGTCCAACGGATGGTGCAAATACCACCTGCCCCACTGGCACCACCACAAGCAGGCAATAACCAGTCAGGGCAATCAAGAGCGAGATCCAGCGGTTCCAGAAACGGGCCGTGGCCGGTTGCAGGGGAAGCAGGCGCAATTCATCGTAACGCGTGGCGAACACCGCCCGGGATATCGACCTGACCGCTTCGATCAGCACGAAGGCCGTCAGAAACTGAAAGGCGAAGGCGCTACCGTATGCCGGCTGGCTCGATCCGACCACCGCCACGTAACCCGCCAAAGCGGCCAACAACGATGCGGCGAGATCCACGACCAGCGCGAGCAGTACACCCAGCAGCTTGCGGCTGAGCGTGATACGGCCTAGACGGTGACGGCCTTCGCGTCTCGGGGACGGCCGGACAGACGATTCGGCAGCCTGATCCTGGGCTTCGCCCGCCGGCTTTCGCCGTATCCATGCATTCAATCGCCCGAACAGAAGCCCGGCAATACCTCGCAAAATGGCATACGCCAGCAAGGTGGCTGCGATTGCCAGCCCCAGCGCACGCAATGCCGGCATCTGGTCATCGAGCTTGCCCTGAGTCACGCCTCCGCTGCTGCCCAGCCGGCCCACGGCATCCAGAGTGGCGGAGATGTCGCTGCCCAACTGCGCAGTCACCTCTTGCAGAACATTCCCCAGCCGCTGCGACAGCACCGCAATGCCCGAGACCGCCGACAGTTGGGCACCATCTTGGGCGCCACGTCTGTCGCCGCCTTGCACCGCCGCCAGCTCCCGTCCTTGCGCCAGCGCGCGCAACTCATCGATCAGCCTGTGCCGCGCTTCCGGGTCTTCCAGCGTATCGGCCAGCGCGCCGTAAGCCGCCTGCCCGGATTCGGCCGGAGCGCCGACGGTTTTTTCAACGCCGCCAACGGGCTGCGCATGCGGCGATGCGGCCAAAAACAGGAAATGGATCGCAAAGAAAACGATAGCCAGAATCTGGGACAATCGGCCCCGACGTAGGCGTGTGCGTGCCGGCAAGTAAATCACGGGCTCCCCTTTGTCGTTCGATGAAAATAAAAAGCACGTTCCTTGGAACGTGCTTTTAAAAGGGTAACACGGTAAAAATACGCGGCCCTGATACAAGGAAAAGGACAAAGGCCGAGCGCGTTCAGGACGGCACGTTCAGCGCCGCGCCTGCCACCCTTCCTCGCCACCCCATCCGGTCAACGGCACGATGGTGTCACCCTCGACGCGACCGGCATAATGATGCACGCCCGATTCGGCATACAGCTGGAAGTGGACTTCCTTGCCACGGATCCAGCCGTCCCGTATCTGATGGCGGGTATCGCCACGGGAAGCCACGCCTTCAAAGCGTTGATAGCGCTGGTCGAGCTCAAGCACCAAGTCATCGCCATGCGCTTGCTTGAGCGTCCACTTGCCGCCCAGCTTGGCGGGCACGACCCATAGATACAGATTGCGGCGCCCTTGGCGTTCGTGGAAATCGCTGGCCCAGTCACCCATGTCGAACTGGTGCGACACCACCCGTGTGCCGGCCGGCATGTCGAGCAGTGTCGGCCTGAGCTTCAAGTTCACATCGGGCAACAGGTACATTGTCACCACGGTGGCACGGGAAAAGTCGGTGGTGAACAGATCCTGGACGTCGAATTTCACGCGGTCGGAAACGCCCTGCCGCCTTGCATTGGCCCCTGCCTCGTCGACCAGCTTGGGATCGATCTCGACGCCAAAGGCGCCCTTGGCCTTGCGGTCGCGCACGGCTGCGATCGCGATGCGGCCGTCGCCGGAACCCAGGTCATAGACGAAATCGGATGGCTGCACGTCCGCCAACTCAAGCATGCGGGCTACGACGGCATCTGGTGTCTGGACGTAAGGGACATCGAGTTCAATATAGGCAAACGGCTGATTGGCCGGCTCCTTCGCGGCTTGATCCGCCCCGTGTGCGACCGAACCCGCAAGAAAAGCCGCCGCTGCAAAACCGGCCAACGCCCCACTCTTTAAACCCCACATACCTGCATGCTCCTGTGTCTACCTTAATACCGTACGCCATGCAAACAAAAAGTTGGCAGGCGTAATCAACAGAAATAACTTTTAAGATTCCATCGTCACGAGCCCGCAAAAGCCCATGTATTATTCTACGCGTTGAGCCAAGAACAGCGCAGCACGCTGGCAGTACCCCCCTACTCACGACTCCAGGAGACAGCACATGCCTCGTGATGATCATCGGGCCGTACATGCAACACCCGTCCCCACCAACCAGGGCGTCACCGAGGCAAGCTCACCCAAGCAGCTGCTTGGAACGATAGACGTCATTGCCATTATCACAGGCATCGTCATAGGCGCCGGCATATTCAGCGCACCTGCCCTGGTCGCCGCCAATTCTTCCAGCGTCACCCAGATGATGGCTGCGTGGGTGCTGGGCGGCCTGATCTCCCTGGGAGGCGCCCTGTGCTACGCGGAGCTTTCAACCACCCACCCCAGCGCCGGCGGCGAATACCATTTCCTGCGGCTGGCCTTTGGCCACAGAGTCAGTTTCCTGTTTGCCTGGGCCCGACTCACCATCATTCCGACCGGATCCATCGCCCTGCTGGGCTTCGTGTTCGGCGACTATGCCACCAAGCTCTATGAGCTCGGGCCGTACTCATCGGCCATCTATGCCGCTACCATGGTCTTGATGCTGACCGCGTTGAATGTGGTCGGCTTGAAGTCGGGCAAGACCACGCAAAATATCCTGACCATGCTCGAGGTGCTGGGCGTGGTGCTGATCATCGGCGTCGGATTCTGGTATGCGCCGCCAACATCCGGCCTGCCAGACTGGGGCGATGCCGGCAATGTTTCGAACTGGGGGCTGGTCCTGATCTTCGTCATGCTTACCTACGGTGGCTGGAACGAGGCCGCCTACGTCTCCGCTGAAGTCCTCGGGCCGGGCAAGAACCTGCCCCGGGCCCTGGCGATCAGCCTGGCCTTGATTACCACGCTGTACTTCCTGGTGAATTGGGCGTATCTCAGCGTGCTCGGATTGCCCGCGCTCAGCCAGTCGAACACGATTGCGGCAGACATGATGCAGATTGCGCTGGGTCCGGCCGGCGCCGGCATCGTCGCCACGCTGATCGCCGTGTCGGCACTGACATCCGCTAACGCGACCATACTTACCGGCGCCCGCACCGGTTTCGCATTTGGACGCAATTCCAGCTTGTTCTCTGCTTTGGGGCACTGGCATCCCGAGCGCAATGCCCCGGTCCGCGCGCTGTGGGTGCAAGCGGCCATCGTGCTCGGCCTGATCCTGGTCGGGGCACTGACCCGCAGTGGATTCGCCACCATGGTGGAATACACCGCCCCGGTCTTCTGGCTTTTCTTCGTGCTGACGGGCGTGGCGCTTTTCGTGCTGCGCCGCAAGTTCCCAGACCGGGTCCGGCCATATAGCGTCCCACTGTACCCGCTGTTGCCGCTCATCTTCTGCGCCACCAGCGCCTACCTTCTGTATGCCAGCGTCCGCCATACCGGCATCGGCGCCCTGGTCGGCCTGTCGGTGCTGGCCGTGGGCGCGCTGCTGCTACTGCTTACGCGCTCTTCATCCAATCCGGTAACGTCGTCGTAGCCTTGCGTCTTTCCTCTCTCCAAGGAGCCATCATGAAGCATACGCTAAGTGTCCTCGCCGTATCCCTGGGACTGGGCCTCACCGCCCTTCCTCCTCCCACACAAGCGCAAACGTCGCAAGGCGCCACCGCCCAGGCAACACGCGAACCGGATGTCATTTATGTTCCCACGCCGCAGGAAGTCGTCGATGCCATGCTCGACGTGGCCAAAGTCGGCCCCGGCGATGTGCTCTACGACCTGGGATCGGGCGACGGGCGCATACCCGTAACCGCGGCGAAGCGGCATGGCACGCGCGGCGTAGGCATAGACATCGACCCGACCCGCATCAAAGAGGCCCGTGCAAACGCCGAGCAGCAAGGCGTCAGCGACAAGGTCACTTTCATAGAAGGCGACCTGTTCGAACAGGATTTGTCGAAGGCGACCGTCATCAGCCTGTACCTCTTGCCCACGCTGAACATGCGGCTACGCCCCACGCTGCTCAAGCTCAAGCCCGGCACCCGCATCGTCTCCCATGCTTTCGACATGGGCGATTGGGAACCCGATCAGACTTTGATCGTGAACCAGAAGCGCATCTACTTTTGGACCGTGCCCAAGCCGTGACGGTTCGATTGCCGGGGGGCTGAGGGGTCAGACCCCGTACGGGGTCTGACCCCAACTCCATCACGTACGGGGTCTGACCCCAGCTCCGACGGAGACACCGTACAAGAGTCAAAGGCAGGCATTGCAGTTGCTAGCATCGCCCTACTGCACGGCATGTCGCCGTCATTTGGAGCCACCCATGCCAGTCAAGACTTTAGAAGACCTGTTCATCCATGAACTATCGGACATCTATAGCGCCGAAAAGCAGCTCACCAAGGCACTCCCTCGCTTGGCTCGCGCCGCGGAGAACCCGGATTTGCAAGCCGCGTTTACAACCCATCTGGAAGAAACCCAGGGCCAGGTCGAAAGAATCGACCAGATCGTCGAACAACGGAATCTTCGGCTAAAGCGCATCAAATGCGCAGCCATGGAAGGATTGGTCGAAGAAGGAAAGGAGGTGATTGAAGAGATCGAAAAAGGACCGGTGCGCGATGCCGCGCTTATTGGCGGGGCCCAAAAGGTCGAGCATTATGAAATCGCCAGCTATGGAACCTTATGTGAGCTGGGCAAGCAATTGGGATACACCGACGCGGTATCGCTGCTCAAGGAAACGCTGGCCGAAGAAAAGGCCACCGATGAAAAACTTACTTTGCTAGCAAAAAGCGGTGCAAACGCCAAGGCCGCCGGCGTTCAGAATTGAATGCGCCCCCGGTGGGGGTCAGACCCCATACGGGGTCTGACCCCTGCCAATGCCGGCTGAAACCTAGCGCCGCTCCGCGGCCCACTTTTTGACGGCCGCCAACGTGTTTTCAACGTGATTGTCCGGGTCGCGGCTGCTGAACTCGTAATAGATTTTGCCATCCGGGGTGATGACATAGGAAATGCGGTCGGCTCTGTCGGGCCGATACGCCATTCTTGCGTCGTAAGCCCCGATGACACTGGCGTCTGCATCTGCGGCTACGGCGAACTTGCTGCGGCAGGCACTTACGGAAAACTTCTTCAAGGTCTCGATGTCGTCGGCCGACACACCGAGCACCGTTGCGCCGTACTGCCGGTATTCGTCCACGGCTTCCGCAAAATTATGCGCTTCTATGGTGCAGCCGCTGGTAAAGGCCGCAGGGTAAAAGTACAAGACGACGGGTCCTTGCTTCAAGGCTTCGCGCATGGAAAAGTCGAATACTTCGCCGCCCAGGGCAGCCTGCAAGGAAAAGGCAGGCGCGGCGCTGCCCGTGGGCAGCGCTGCATGGGCGGCCGGCGACTGGATGGCAAAGGCCGCCAACCCCAGCGCCACGCCGCGCAACACCGGCACGAATCGAAAAGTGTTCATGAGGAACTCCGAAGAGGATGCGGTCGGCACAGCATGCCGAGGGGCGAATCGAACGCGCCGACAGTGAGGCTGCGCCGGCTCAAACCATGGTCCATGGTGAATTATCGGAGCAAGTCCCGGCTTATACAACCGCCAAGTTTCATTTGCGGACTCTCAGGATGGCGCCCGCTGCCGCATCCGCGGCCTGTCAAAACGCTATGATCTCTTTTTTGCAGCCATCCGGTAGATATTTTCTCCTATGATCATCCCGTTTCAGACCTTGGCCTGCCCGCTGGATGGTGCAGCGCTGCAGCGCCACGGAAACATATGGAAATGCGCGGCGGGCCATTGCTTCGACGTTGCCGGCCAGGGCTATGTCAATCTTCTGCCCGTGCAGAACAAGCGATCACGCGATCCCGGCGATAGCAAGGAAATGGTGGCGGCGCGGCGCCGGTTTCTGGACTCCGGCGCTTACGACCTGATCGCCCAAGCCGTGAGCCGGCATGCCTTGCTGGACCTGCCTTCCGACGCGAGTGTCAGTTGCCTGGATGCAGGCTGCGGAGAGGGCCATTACCTGCGGAATCTGGCCCTTGGCGCCGCAGCAGGTATGAAACTGAGCCTGGTGGGGCTGGATATCTCGAAGTGGGCGGTGCAGTCGGCCGCCAAGCGGGACAAGCAGACAACCTGGCTGGTAGGCAGCAACGCCAACCTTCCCATACAGTCTGGGACCGTGGACAGGCTGCTTTGCATGTTCGGTTTTCCGGTCTACCCCGAATTCGCCCGGGTGCTCAGGCCGGGCGGACAACTGCTGCAAGTCGATGCCGGATCATTACACCTGCGTGAATTACGCGAAATCATCTACCCCTCGATCAAACCCGAGCGCCCTGGCGGCAACACCGATCCCGCCGCGTTCGAACGCGTGGCCTCCGAAAGCCTGAGCTATACGCTGGCATTGACGGATACGGCGCAAATCGCTGATTTGCTTGCCATGACCCCGCACCTGTACCGCGCGAGCGCCGAAGGCCTGGCCAGGGCCAAAGCCCTGACGAAACTGGACGTGACGGTGGATGTGAGATTGACGAGGTATGTGAGGGTTTGAAGGGGTCAAGGGGTCAGACCCCGTACGGGGTCTGACCCCATGGAGACCGATGCGTTGTGCGAGGGGTCAGACCCCGGAAACCGATTGAAGGGGTCAGACCCCATGCGGGGTCTGACCCCCACACCTAGCCGAGCGCACGCCGCAGGTGCTCGGACTGCTCCTGCAGCTCTTCCGCGGTGGCGCGCGGGGCGGGAGCGAAACTGAGGTCTTTCTGCTCGATATAGGCAGGCGAAGTGATGTCGGTCCGGCCGACCAAAGGCACGAGGTGCGCATGCACATGCGCAATGTCCGTGCCGGTAAAGACAAAGCCGACGCGCTCCACATCGTGAATGCGCTTCATGGCCTTCGAGAACCGCTGCGCCAATTGCATCATGCCTGCGGCCAGCTCAGGCGGCAGGTCATCGAAATAGGCGTGGTGCCCGCGCGATACGATGAGCACATGACCGGGCCGTATCGGATTGATATCCAGGAAAGCCACGAAATCGTCGTCCTCATGGACGATGGTGGCGGGGATCTCCTTGTTTGCGATGGCGCAGAAGATACAAGGCCCATGGGAGGGCTCGGATACGATGGGCTCGGCGGATGTCATGGCGGCGGACTCCAGGGACGGTGGTTGGGGAGAGGGGTCAGACCCCATCCGGGGTCTGACCCCGGCTATCTCGTTCGGGGTCTGCCCCCCAAGAAACCGTTATGATGCACGGGTAATCGTGATTTCGCACGCCATCTTTCGTACAAGCGCATGACAAGCCATACCGTAAGCACCACGACACGCCAAGGAAAAGTCATAGGCCTGCACACCGGCCAAACGAACGTCTTCCGGGCGATTCCCTATGCCGCGCCGCCCGTCGGGCCTTTGCGTTTCGCCCCACCCTCTCCGCCCGCCGCCTATGCCGAACTCGACTGCACCAGGCCCGGGCCGCTCGCGCCGCAGCTGCCCTCCCGCCTCGAAGACGTCATGGGCCCGTTGAATCACCCCCAGTCCGAGGACTGCCTGCACCTGACGGTCTGGACGCCGGCGCTGGACAAGCGTAAGCGTCCCGTCGTGATCTGGCTGCACGGTGGTGCCTGGCAAAGCGGAGGCGGCGCCCCCGACTGGTACTCGGGCGAAAAGCTCGCGGCACTGGGCGATATCGTGGTGGTCGCGCCGAACTACCGGCTTGCCGCACTGGGATGGCTTTATGTTCCTGGTATGCCGGCCAACCTGGGCTTGCTGGATCAGGAAGCGGCCATTCAATGGGTCGCAGAAAACATCGAAAGCTTTGGCGGCGACCCGTCGGCCATCACGCTCATGGGCCAATCCGCCGGTGGATCATGTATTGCCGGACTGCTAAGCCGCAAGCCCTTGTTCAGCCGGGCAATCCTTCAAAGCGCCTCGCTGGGCCGCGGCTTCCGGCCGGCGCACGAAGCATCCCTGCTCGGACAAAAAGTCCTGGAAGCGGCCGGCGCTCAGAACCTGGAGCAAGCGCGCGCACTTCCCTATCACGAACTGCTGCAGGCTCAGCGCGCGCCAGCCGTCCTGGAGGCGCTAAAGAACGATGAAATCGGCCGGGCTCTGTTCTGCCCCGTCATAGATGGTGAGGTAATCGCGGACAGTATCGAAGAAATTCGCGAAGGCAACGCAGGAAAGGCCGACGTCCTGATCGGATATACGCGCAACGAAATGGCTGCCTTTCCGAATGTGCAGATCGACGACGCCAGCCAGGCAGCCGGCGATAAGGTGTTCGGCGCCCCGTCGCGCGACTGGGCACAAGCGGCATGCGCACAGGGGCGGTCGGCATGGGTCTACCGATTCGACCATGCGCCGACCCAGCGCTACGGGGCATGCCACTGCATCGAGCTTCCGTTCGTGTTCGGCACTCTGGACGCATTCGGCGCCGCCCCCATGCTCGTCGGCACCACGGCGGCCGACGCGGCACGCCTTACCGAACGCATTCAATCCAATTGGATAACATTCATACGGGACGGCTCAGTCGACTGGCCGCAATTCCCGCAAGTCGAAATCCTAGCCTGAGCCTATTGCACTTTCGGAGACTCATCTTGTTCAAGAACGCCTTACGCTGCCTGCTTCTTGCCGCCATGTCCTGCCTCGGCGCACCCGCCCTCGCGGCCTATCCTGAAAAACCGGTCACGATCATCGTGTCGAACCCGCCGGGCGGCCCGGTGGATGTCATGCTGCGCATCGTCGCGAACAGGCTCAGCTCGAAATGGGGCCAGCCGGTAATCGTCGAGAACAAGCCGGGCGCCTCGGGCATCATCAGCACGCGCAGCATCGTCGAAGCGCCGGCCGACGGCTATACGCTGGGCATGGTCGTCGCATCCGCCGTTACGATCATGCCGTTCACGGTGAAGTCGCTTCCTTTCGACCCCGTCAAGGACCTCACTCCAATTTCCCTCGTCGCCCGTACGCCATTCATATTCATCGTGTCCCGCGACAGCCCGTTCAAGACCTGGCAGGATTTCGTCGACGCGGCCAAGGCACGCGACGTCCCCATCGGCTCGTTCACCGTCGGCACGGCTTTCCACTTGGTATGGGAACAGACCTCGCGGCGCGCGGGCATCACGGCGCTGTATGTACCCTCTTCATCATCGGGAAAAACACAAAACGATTTGCTGGGCGGACAATTGGACATCGCTCTGGACGCTCCTTCCAGCGCCAAGGGCCTGATCGACGGCGGCCGGGTCCGGGCGCTGGCCATAACCAGTCCCGAGCGGTTTTCCGGCCTGCCCGACGTCCCTACACTGAATGAGTCAGGGCTCGAAGGCTATTCATCGCAACCCTGGATCAGCCTCATGGGGCCCGCCGGGCTGTCGCGCGAACGGGTGATGGAAATCCAGCAAGCCCTTTCCGACGTACTCAAGGAACCCGCCCTGCAAGAACAGCTGGCTACCCTGGGCATGATCCCCATTGGCAGCGGCCCGGAAGAGCTGGCCAAGACCATCGCCGACGACCGCGCCGCCATGGAGCCTTTGATCAAGGAACTGGATATCAAGCTGCAGTAGCCAGGGCGCGCAGCGCGCGCCGCATCACGCATCGATGCCGGCGTCGCTTCGCGTCACGAAGATCAGTACCAGGATGAGCGTGGTGGAAAAACGGAAAGCCGATTCCAGCCCATTCCATGTCGACGACATCCACATGCCGAACCACTCGCCACCCACCGCCATGAAGCCCACCTGCCACAACAGGAAACCAAGAGTGAGTCCGGCGATCGCGATGTTTTTTGATTTATTGAAGCACTCCGCCGGCGACCGCGCGCTGCGCAGCATGCGCCAGGCGCCAAGCCAGCAAATGGCGGCGGTCAGCGCCTCCAGCGCAATGATGAAAATATATGCGGCATGCTGTGCCGCAGGATCGACGATGGCACGATAGGTGATCGTGGAGCCGGGGAAAACGGTGTCCATGGCCAGCACGTGCTGAACGAAGGCGAGATTGCTGCCATAGTCCGTCATGTTGCCAAAAGCCACCAGCGAGACATAAAACGCCATCGCCGCGACCAGCGATGATTTGGCATATCGGATCAGCACGGCATGTCTCCGTAAAAAATAATCTTTCGTTACAATACCACGCGATACATGTCGTAGAACCCTTTTCACCTCCTTCCAGGCCCGCCGACAAAAATCCCCATGTCCGTCTTCACCTTGACATCCAGGCGTGCCAGGGCGCAACAATTCGCGCTCGGGACCATTCTGCTTACGCTGGCCGCCGTCGTCGTCGCACACTTGTGGACGGAATACCGGCGCATTCAGAAAAGCGAGGAAGAAAGACTGGCGACACAGTCCACCATCATCGCCCAGAATATCGAACTGCACCTGGCCAGCACCAACCAGGCCCTGGAAGCGATACTGGCCTATGCGCAGAACCAGGACGTCATGTCGCAGATTGCTTATCTCAAATCCATGGTAAGCGCCATGCCCGGCGTACGCAGCGCGGGCGTTCTTGACAACACGGGACGCCAGACCGCCTCCAATCGGCCCGAGAACATCGGATCGGGATTCAGCCACCGGGATTACTTCAGGACGGTCCAACAGGAGCCCGCCGCAAAGACCCTGTATGTGTCGGCTCCGTACGTCAGTGTATTGAACCTGTACTCCGTCAACCTGAGCCGCGCCATCATCAAGCCGGACGGCGGCTTCAAAGGCCTGGTCTATGCCACCCTGAATACCGAGTACTTCGATACGCTATTGAAGTCCGTCTTGTATGCGCCCGACATGTGGGCGGCCATCGTGCATTCCGACGGCGTCCATTTCCTGCGGCGTCCCGACCATGCTGGAAGCGATCACGAGCTCAGCGGCGACAACGCGGTCTTCATGCGGCATCTGCACAGCGGCAGGCTCAGATCCATCATATATGATCAATCGACGCCTCGGCACAACACGCAAGTCGTGGCGCTGCACACCGCACATGCCGCCCACCTGAACATGGACGAAGCCCTGATCATCGCCACCGGGCGCGACACCAGCATGGTCTTCAGTCCATGGAAACGCCTTGCCCTGTCGGAAGTCGCCCTGTTCATACTGGTATCAGTTGCCGCGGTCGTCGGCCTGATCGTGTATCAGGTACGCCAACGCCTTTTCGAAGAAAAAGAGGCCACGGCGCAGAAAGCGCTGCGCGCCAAAGACGAGGATTATCGCCTCATTGTGGAAGGCACGACCGACCTGGTGGTGAAGATGGACACGCAGGGCCACTATACCTATGTGAATCCCGCGTTCTGCGAACTGTACGGCGCCGCGCCGGCCGAACTGCTGGGCAGGCACTTCCTGAGCATCGGCGGCGAGGATGATCAGGACGCCGCCGGCATCCATCTGTCCGAAGTGCTCAACCCGCCCTACTTCGCCCGCTACCGGCAGCGCAGCAATACCGCAAAAGGCTTGCGCGACATCGAATGGCTGGCTCGCCCGTTGCGAGGCGATGGCGACGCTCCGCACGGAATCGTCAGCATAGGGCGCGACATCAGTCAGCACGTGGAAACCATGAGCAAGCTCGAACTGCTCGCCCATCGGGACGGCTTGACCAATCTGCCCAATCGCATGCATTTCATGGCGACGGGCGATGCGGAGGTCCTTGCCGCCCGCCGCCATGGGCATCCGCTGTCCGTCATGATGCTCGACCTGGATCACTTCAAATCGATCAACGATACCCATGGCCATCATGCGGGCGACCAGGTCTTGAGAACCTTGAGCGGGATTCTGCACGTGGGCAACCGGATACAGGATGTCGCAGGCAGGCTGGGCGGCGAGGAGTTCGCCGTTCTGCTGCCGCATGCGAGCCTTCACAATGCCTTGTCGATCGCCGAGCGTGTGCGCATCGCCATCTCGGAAACCGGCACGGTAACGGACAAGGCCGAAACCATCCGGTTCACGGCATCGATCGGCGTCGCCGAACTGCGCGACGGCATCGATGGCTTCGAGCGGCTGCTGCAACTGGCCGATGAAGGAATGTACGAGGCCAAGCGGGCTGGAAGGAACCGAGTCTGCAGCGTTCAATCGCTTGAGGGGTCAGACCCCTGCGGGGTCTGACCCCATGAACTGCACAGACTCGACTGCGGGAGGGGGTCAGACCCCATCCGGGGTCTGACCCCTGAATGCCCTGCCCTCTGGCGGAAGCAGCTCGGAAGCATTCAAAACCATGGCCAGCATCGAGTAGTAGCCGCAAAGTGCAAGAAGTTCCAGCACGCCTTTCTTGCCGGCCATTTTCTCGACCTCGCTGAATATCTCGTCCGGGACTCTTGCTTCCCGCAGCATCGCAGTACAGAAGCGGTAGACCCACAGATTGGATGGAGACAGATCCAACGGCATGATTCCTTGCCGGATTTCAGCGATGGAAGCCTCCGCCAACCCCGCTTCGCGCGCCAGGCGGGCATGGAAGTGCCACTCGTAGTCGCACCTGAAATGATGCGCCACGATCAATATGGACAACTCTATGGCATCGGGCGGCAGGGAGCTGCTGAAACGCAAGGTCTCACCCAGCTTTTCTATACGCTGTCCGAGTTCGGGGGCATGCATCAGCGGGAGAAAGGGACCGGTAATGGCACCCCGGGGCCCGGTCAACAGATCCTGGGCATATTGCCTTTGCGAGGACGACATTTCCGAAGACGGAATGATCGGAAAACGATGCCGGCCGTTCATGGGGCCACGCTTTCGGCTGCATCGCCGCTGCCGGCGTGCCGGGAAAATTGGACGGTCGGTTCAACTCTCGCGTCCATGGTCAGGATGCGACGTTGAAACTTCCATTCCTTGCCGACCGGCACGATCAAATCATCATAGACGCCGGCGCCCTGCTTGACGGGCAGCCAGCCTGGATCGCCGTTGTAGGCATGCAAATAGCACCAGCCACGAACGCTGCCGTCGGCCTGCTTGTCCAAGAACAAGCCGCTGTTCCAGTGGCGCCGGTATTTCCCGTTGCGCGATGCGGCTTCCTTGCGCTTGTATTCGAGTATGCTCTGGCGTCCGCGAAGAACGAGCCGGCGCGATACCTGGTCCAGAACGCCGTCATCGGCGAAGCACGAGGCAAAGCCATGAGCGTCTCCGGTATCGCTGCACAGGTTATAAAACGCATACAGATTGTGAATGGCGATCCATTCCTCTGCTGCCGGGGTGATGAAACTATTCATGCTCCTGCTTCCTTGCTTTTTGAAAAATCTGAAGAGCGGCTATTCCCTGGGGCCTGTCAGCCCTGCACGGCCCTGGTCGCCTCGCGTATCTGCTCCCGGCGCTCCAGCCACCAAGCGTATCCGCTCGGGATCAGGCGCAGAAATGACTCGCTGCCCAGCGCCTTGGCCGCGTGAACCGGCCAATAGGGGTTCCACAAGAGCTCCCGGGCGAGCGCCACCACATCGGCAGCGCCGCTTTCCAATATGTGTTCGGCGTGCTCGGCCTCGGTAATCAATCCGACGGCGATGGTGGGGATGCCGACTTCGTGCCGGATGCGCCGTGCATAGGCAACGTGATAGCCGGGAAGCCGCGGCACGACGCTGACGGCGGTGGGGCCCTTGATCCCGCCCGACGAAGGCGTTATGCAGTCGACGCCCCGCTGTTTCAAGGCGTCTGCAAGCACCAGGGTGTCTTCCATTTCCCAGCCGCTGCCCTCGCCGTCGGCCGCCGAAAGCCGGACGAAAACCGGCTTGTCCGCCGGCCAGGCTGCTCGTACGGCTTCGACGACCTCCAGGCAGAGCCTCATTCTTCCTTCGAGGCAGCCGCCATAGCCGTCACGGCGCTGGTTGATCAAAGGAGACAGAAACTGATGCAGAAGATAGCCGTGCGCGGCGTGAACTTCGACGATGTCATAGTCGGCATCGGCCGCCAACAATGCCGCATGGCGCCATGCCTCCACCAATCGGCCGATGTCCGTTTCATCCAGCGCGACCGGCGGTGGCCGCTTGGGGTGCAGGGAGATCGGACTGGACGACACCGTGGTCCAGCTCCTTTCCCCTTTCGTCGCATCTTCGGCGCTCAGCGGGTGAAAGGCGTCCCATGGCCCGCGGCTCGAAGCCTTGCCTCCGGCATGCCCCAGCTGAATGCCCGTGACCGCGCCCTGGGCATGGAGAAATGCGTTGATTCTGCGATAGGCGCCGGCATGCCCCGGCGTGTAGAGGCCGGCGCAATGATGCGTTTTCCGGCCGATTTCCTGGACCGACGTCTCCTCGCAGAAAACGATGCCGGCGCCGCCCAGGGCGAATTGCCCAAGATGCACCAGGTGAAAGTCTGTCGGCGCGCCATCCACCGATGAGTACTGGCACATCGGCGACACCATGACCCGATTGCGTGCGATAACGCCCTTGAATGTGATCGGGGTGAAGAGCAGGGGCTCCCCCAGCTCGCGCGTATCCATATGCTTTCTCCAGCTTATAGCTTATATATTGAGCAATCGCGCCAGATTCCCGCCCAGCACCAAAGACTCCGCTTCGTCGTCCAGCTTCGCCGCCTTGATCACCTCCAGCATGGACGCGGGATGCCCGGTCGGATAATCCGAACCGTAGATCACGCGGTCCGCCCCCACCTTGTCGACGGCCAATCGGATATAGCCGGGCATGCTGACCATGGCGGTCTCAAGATAGATATTGGGCGTGGAAAGGGCGACATCCAGCGCCCCTTCCACGTAGTACCGCCATCCCATGTGATCCATGATTACCGACACGGCAGGAAACCTGGCGGCCAGGGCGCCTATCTGCCACGGCAGGCAGTAATGGGCGCCCGAATGCACGGAAACGGGCAGGCCCAGCCGCTCCGCGCAAGCCATGACGCGGTTGGGAACACTGCCGTCCGCTTCATAGCCGTGCCGCAGCGGAACCAGCTTCAAGCCTTTCGCGTCCCACTCGCCGACCGCACGCTCCAGTTCAGCAACGCCGCCATCCTCGACGCAGGGATTGACCATCGCAAAGCCCAGCAGCCGCGAGCTGCCGCGGATGGCGGCACCCATCGACGCGTTGTCGGGGAACATCGCCACGGAGGGCATGACCAGCGCCATATCGAAACCATGCTCATCAAGCAAGGCCTCAAGTTCGCTCTTGCCGATTTTCCGGTCCAGCCAGGAATAGAGCTCGCCGCGGAACTCGCCCATATGAACTTCACAATCTATGCGCACGACCTCTCTCCATTGTCTTGCCTTACGATTTCCGTTCCCGAATAGCCGGCCATCAATTGATCAAGCCCTGCTTGAACAAGGGCTCCCACTTCTTGTATTCGTCCTTCATGATGGACGTAAGCCCAGTGGAGGTGGAGCCGATGGAGCGCGCGCCCTGGGACGCCAGAAAATCCTTCACTTCTTTCTTGCTGACGATATCGATCAGCAGCGTTTCAAGCTTCCGCTGGATGTCGGTCGGCATGCCCTTGGGACCCAGCACCGCTCACCACATCTCCGCGTCGTAACCGGGTATGCCGGACTCCGCGATCGTCGGCACGTCAGGCAGCGCCTCGCTCCGTTGCGCCGATGTGACGGCCAGCGCCTTCACCCTCTTGTCCTTGATGTATGGCAGGCTTTGCACCGTGCTTTGCATCAGCAGGGACACCTGTCCGCCCAGGAGATCATTCAAGGACGGCGCCCCGCCACGATACGGGATGTGGGTGAGCTCGATGCCGGCCTGCTCGTTCATCAGCGCCTGGAACAAATGGGGAGTCGACCCGCTGCCCGACGATGCGTAGTCGATGGTTCCCGGCTTGGCCTTCGCCATGTCGATGAGATCCTTCACGCTATTGGCGGGAAAATCCTTGTTGGCCGTCAGTACGTACGGTGTGGTGGCCAGCGCCGATATCGGCGTGAAATCGCCGATCACGTCGAAGGGCAGATCCTTGTAGGAAAACGCATTCATGATGTGCGTCGACACCACCATCATGAGCGTATAGCCGTCGGGCGCGGACTTGGCGACCGAGGTTGCGCCTATCACGCCGTTGGCCCCTGACCGGTTCTCGACGACGACCGACTCGCCAAGGGATTTGGTCATTTCACCCGCGATGAGGCGCGTGAAGGTGTCCGTCCCGCCGCCAGCCGGAAACCCCACGACGATCCTGATCGGCTTGCTTGGATATGCCTGGGCGCACGCCAGGGTGGCGCCCGCGGCAAGCGCCAAGCCCAGCGCGACCTTTCCTATATGTTTTTTCATTGCCTTGATTGCCATGACGTTCTCCATCCCTCTTTTATGGGTATCACTCTGCTTGAATTCCCGTGGCCCGGACCAGGTCCGAATACTTTGAAATTTCTTTCTTGACGAACTGCGCAAACTCTTGCGGGGAGTTGGCGGCTACGGCGCTACCGTCCGTGTCCAGCCGTTCGCGGATATCCGGCTGCGCCATGATGAGATTGACCTCGTGATTGATGCGCTCGATAACGGCCGCCGGCGTGCCCTTCGGCGCAAACAATCCAGCCCACAAGGTATAGCTGAAACCCGGCTGCACCTGCTCCGCGATCGTCGGTGTATCCGGAAAGGCGGCGAGACGCTCCAGCGTCGCAACGGCGACAGGCCTGAGCTTTCCGGATTCCACATGAGGCCGAAATGCGGACGTGCTGACGAAGAAAAGGTCGATATGATTGCCCAGCAGGTCGGTCATTACCTGTCCTGCGCTCTTGTAGGGCACGTTCAATAGGTCGATGCCGGCGGCCAGGGCGAGCGCCGCCGATGCCAGGCGTCCCGGCGTGGCATTGCCGGTCGAGGCATAGCTGATCTTGCCGGGCTGACTCTTTGCGTGCTTGAGCAAGCCCGCCAGATCGGAAAACCCCGCCGTCGCGGGCGCGGCAAGCAGCAATGGCGCATTGGCGACGAGCACGACCGGCTCCAGATCGCTTGTCGGGTCATATCCAGGTTGCCTGATTACGGAAGCATTCACGGCAATTTCCCCCGTTTGCCCCATCAGCAGCGTATAGCCATCGGGTGCCGCTTCCACGACGCGCTTGGTGCCGATCACTGCACTGGCGCCGGGCCGGTTTTCGACGATGACGGGCTGCTTCCATGCAGTCCCCAGACGCTCGCCCACCAGGCGCGCCATGACGTCTCCCTGACCGCCGGGGGGATAAGGCACAACGATGGTTATCGGCTTTGACGGATAAACGGATTCAGGGCTCGCTGCTGCGCCCCATGCTCCCCCGCTCAGGGCAAACAGAGGGAGGAGCATGGCAAGAGTTCTCCGGTACGCATTCATTTCGCATACTCCGCCACGATTCTTCCCTGCCGACGCTGTCTCGATTTGACGTGAGGCCTGATCATATCCTTCCATCGCCCCCGATCCGAGGCCGCCTTCCACTGAGGGCTATCCGGCAGATCCGGGCGGTCGAACTGGTACAGCGTGGAATAAACGAGCCAGCCCTCTGCACTGGTGCTGCGGTCGGTGAATCGCACGCAGCTGTGAACCCCCTCGACGGCGAGTATGTATGGCGCGTGCTCGGTGTCATAAATGTCGTTGAACAGCTCCTCCTGGTCCGAAGAGATCTCGAAGGTCAACATCAGAAAATACTTTGGTGGCGGACCGGACGTCCTTGAATCGTTCATGCTGCTTCTCCAGTGCAAGATGTCTTGCCGACATCTTAGAAAGCAGTGCCGATTCCCGATACTGAATTATTTCGTTCCCGCTATTCCATTTGGAGATAGCCGGCATCGAGCAGCACCGTCATGCGCCGGCGCGGATGATCTTCGCCGCTGTGCGCAGGCTGTCGATAAAGCGCAGCGTAGCGGGCGTCAACGGCCGGTCGGCATGCACCGAATAGCCGATCTTGCCGAACTCGATCGTCGTGGGCAGCGGTAATATATGAACCAGGCCCAGGCGGCGAAACTCGAAGGCCGCCGTGCTGGGCAGTGCCGCGATGGCATCGGAATTCAGCAGTATCCCCAGGTTCGACAACAGGGATAGGGACTCGGTCGCGTGCCGCGGAAATTCCAGCTTCGCATCCTCGAAAAGCTTTTCGACCAGCCTGCGCGTGGGAGAGGGAATGGATGGCAGTATCCATCGATACGAGGACATCTGCCGCAAGGATACTTTATCGAGCGGCGCCAGCGGATGATGCTTTCCCGTGACCAGGCACAGCACTTCATCCAGCAGGGCTTCATGCCGGACGGAGCCATCGCGCAGCCAGGGATAAGGCGACGCCGACGAGTATGAAACCCGCCCCACGACAGCCGAAACCTGCCCGGACAACAAGAGCGGGAATAGTTGCTCGACGGTGCCTTCCAGGACGCTGACGCTGATCTTCGGCGCGGATTTCTCGAGCAGGGATATGCTGAGAGGCAGGAACCGCAAGGTAGAGGATATCAAGGTACCCACCGCCACTTGCCCCGAATCGCCTTCCAGGAAGGAGTTCGTTTCGTTCGCAAGGTCCTGGAAATCCGCGAGGACGAGCTTCACCCGCCGGCGAAGAACCTGCGCATACTCAGTCGGCGTCATTCCATGGTTGGTGCGCAGGAACAACTGCATGCCGAGCGTCTGCTCCAGCGTCTGTATTGCTTTGGTGACGGCGGACTGGCTCAGGCTCAGCGCTTCGGACGCCTTGATCGTGGATCCATGCTCGGCGACCTGGTCGAATACTCTCAATGATCTCAAAGAGAGCTTTCGGAACAGGTCTTCCGGCGTCAGAGCGCGGCGCACGGGACAGAGACTTCCCTGGGGTCAGACCCCTGCGGGGTCTGACCCCGTAGCGAACGGGATGGGGTTTTCATGGGGTCAGACCCCGGATGGGGTCTGACCCCTCGAGGGATGGGCGGAGGGGTTCAAGGGGTCGGACCCCGTTCGGGGTCCGACCCCACAGAATGCTGACAAACCCTCGCGCAACGCGTCGAGCTTGTTCATAATGTGGGGATGCTAAGAGATCCCCCCGCTTATCAGCACGAACTTGAGATGGTGACGCTGGAATCTTTGGTTCCCGCCGATCACTTGGTGCGCAAGATCGACGCTGCCATAGATCTGAGCTTTATTCGCGCCAAGGTGGCGCACCTCTATTGCGCCGACAACGGCCGCCCGGCCATTGATCCGGTGCTGCTGTTCAAGTTGCTATTACTGGGCTACTTGTTTGGCATTCGAAGCGAGCGCCAGTTGGTCCGTGACGTTCAAGTCAATGTGGCTTACCGCTGGTTCCTCGGGCTGCGCTTGACCGATAAGGTGCCCGACGCCTCCACGATCAGCCAGAACCGGCGCCGCCGTTTTGCAGACAGCCAGATTTACCAAGAGATTTTTGATGAGATAGTGCTGCAGGCGATCAGGCGCGGCATGGTCCAGGGCAAGGTACTGTATACGGACAGCACGCATTTGAAGGCCAGTGCCAACAAGAACAAGGCCGAGCAGGGCCAGGTGGCTGTGCCCGCGCAGGCCTACCTGCAGGAGCTGGATGCGGCCGTAGATGCCGACCGCCTAGCGCACGGCAAGCCGGCCTTAAAGCGCACGGACAAGGACGATGAGCCCCCGCCCACGCGCCCGGCCAAGGTCAGCCGCACCGACCCGGACAGCGGCTACATGGCGCGCGAGGGTAAGCCCAAAGGGTTCTTTTATCTGGATCACCGCACGGTCGATGCCAAGCATGCCATCATCACCGACACACACGTCACGCCGGGCAACGTCAATGACAGCGTGCCGTACCTGGCGCGGCTGGATCGTCAGCGCGAGCGCTTTAATTTGAACCCTTATGCGGTCGGCCTGGATGCGGGCTACTTCACCGCCGCGGTGTGCAAGGGCCTTGAGGATCGCCTGATTGCCGGCGTCATGGGGTACCGTCGTTCCGCCCAGAGAGCGGGTTATTTTAAGAAACACGAATATCAATACGATGCGCAAACGGACACTTATGTCTGCCCGAACAATCAAACACTGACCTATAGCACGACTAACCGAGAGGGTTACCGCGAATACCGCTCCGATCGCACCCAGTGCGCCAGTTGCCCGGTTCGAGCCCGATGCACACAAAGCGCGACGGGGGTCAAAGTGGTGATGCGCCACCTCTGGGAGGAGGCCAAAGAGCGGGTCAAGGCCCGGCGGCTGACGCCAGCTGGTAAGCGCATCTATGCCAGGCGCCAGGAGACGGTCGAGCGCAGCTTTGCCGATGCCAAGCAACTGCATGGCCATCGCTACGCGCGCCTGCGTGGTCTACAGAAAGTGATGGAGCAGTGTCTGTTGGCCGCTGCGGCCCAGAATATGAAGAAGATCGCGCTGCTGCTGGCGCGGCTTTTAGCGCCTCTTGAGGCCTTGATAGGGCCAAGTCTGGCCTTGCTCGCGGCTCAAGCCGTCGTTATGTACGTGTGGCCCGCAAACTCTTCAAATCGGCTGAGATTGGCCTGAACCACGAGCCGATAAACCCCTTAACTAAAAAACAGGGGGTTTATCAGCGCTCTGAGGGGTCGGACCCCGTTCGGGGTCCGACCCCAGGGGCGGCAAGGTGACGACGACATTGCCGACGGTCTGTCCGGCCTCGACGGCCTGGTGGGCGCGCACGATGTCGGAAAGGTCGAACGATGCGCCGACGACGTGCTGCAGGCGGCCGTTCTGCAACAGCGCATCGATGCCCTCGATGGCTGCGGCGCGTTCTGCGGGGCGGAGCTCGTAGACCAGGAAGAAATGCAAGCTGATGGAGCGTGGCAGCCAGGCGCCGAAGTCGAAGGGAATGCCCTCGCGCACATTGGAGCCATAGGACACCACCACGCCGTGATGCGCGACTGCACCCGCCGAAACCAGCTTGACCGTGGATGAAAAATCCAGGTCGACCACGCCGTCGACGCCGCGATCATCCGTGTATGCCTTGATCTGCTCGGCCACTTTGCCATCCTTGTACAGAATGACGTCGGAAACCCCGATGCGCGCCAGCAAAGCGGCTTTCTCGGCGGACCCCACGGTGGCGAGCACCCGGGCGCCCTTGATCATGGCGAACTGTGCGGCATAGAAGCCGACGCCCGAAGCGGCGCCCGTAACCAGAATGGTCTTGCCATCGAGGTCGCCTAAAAGCTCGACGGCGTGGAAGGCCGTCATTGCCGGGATGCCGAGGCAGGCGGCTTCTTCGAACTCGATCCAGTCCGGCAGCGCGACGGCCTGCCCGGAAGGCAGCGCAATATATTCCGCGGCCGTCCCCATGGACCGCTGCCATTGTCCGTTCCAGATCCACACGCGTTCGCCGATGCGGTCCTGGGCAACGCCTTCGCCAACCTGGTCGATGACCCCGGCGCCGTCGCTGTGCGGCACGATGAATCCCGACTGAACGGGACGGCTGCCGGCCCGGGACTTGGCGTCCGACGGATTCACCCCGGACGCATGGAGCCTGACCCTTACCTCGCCGGGGCCCGGCGTGGGATCGGGCAGTTCCCCGACCTCCAGGACCTCTTGTGCTTTACCGTTCTTGGAATACCAGGCTGCGCGCATATGTCTCCTCCGCATGATTTGCCGTGCCTGGGATTTTAGCCGCATGCGGCGCGGATCAGGAACCTCGGAACACGGGCGCGCGCTTTTCCAGGAAAGCCATTCTCGCCTCCTTGGCATCATCCGTCTTGGCGATGGCGGCGGTCATGTCCTGCTCGTAGCGGTATCCGTCGCGCAGGCTCATGTCCTCGATGGCGTTCAGCGTCTGTTTGGCGAGCACGGTAGACAGCGGGCTCTTGGATGCGATCTCCTCAGCCAGTTCGAGCGCGCGGTCCAGCAGCTCTTCCACCGGCACGCTGGCCTCGACGACACCCAGTCGGTAGAGCTCGTCGCCATCGACCCGCAGGCCGGTCAGCATCATGCGGCGAAGACGTGAATGACTGAACAGCCTCATGCCGTGACGTCCGCCGCCCAGCAAGCCCACATTGATCTCGGGCAAGCCGACCACTGCGGTCTTGGCCGCGACCAGGACATCGCACGAAGCGACGATCGCCAGCCCCGCGCCGAGCGCTGCGCCATTGATTGCTCCAATGACGGGCTTGGAACATTCGCGGATGGCGTGAAAGCATTCACGCGTGCGGCGGGAATGCTGCGGCAAATCGCCCGGCCCCTTGATGGTTTCACTGCGGGACTTCAGATCGGCGCCGGCGCAAAAGACCTTGCCTTCGCCGGTGAGCACCACCGCGCGGATGTCGTCGGATTCCGAGATCCGGTCCAGGGCCAATGTAAGCTCGTTCATCAGAACGGTGCTCAAGGCGTTGACCGGTGGATTGGCGAGGCGCAGCACGGCCACGTGGCCGATTCGTTCTATCTTGAGTTCGGTGTAATCGTCATGCATGTTGTATTCCTTGGTATATGGGATGCGGTGGTTCAGGCCGCTCAGACCACCTTGCGCTGGCGCAGATCTTCGATCTCTTCGCTGGAGAATCCCAGATTGCCCAGGATTTCAGCCGTGTGCTGGCCCAGCAGCGGCGGCGGGGTGTCCGTCTTCAGGGGCGCGCGCGCGAAACGCAGCGGGCTCATCACCTGCGGCACGGTTCCCGCCAGAGGATGCGGCAGATGGCGCAGCATCTCGCGATGGACGACCTGCGGCTCGTTGAAGACCTCGGGTATGCTGTTGATGGGCCCTGCGGGAATGCCGGCCTCTTCGAGCTTGTCCAGCCAGTACTCGCGGTCCTGCGCCAAGAAGGCGGCATCGAGTATGGGATCCAGCACCGACTGGTTCACCACCCGCTTGCCGTTGGTCAGAAAGCGTTCGTCGCTCTTCAGTTCGGGATGCCCGAGGACATCGCACAGCGCCAGGAATTGCCCATCGTTGCCCACCACCAGCACGATCTGGCCGTTGCGGCAATCGAAGATCCGCTGTGGCTGGATGTTGGGATGGGCCGTGCCGGTACGCTTGGGCGTTTTGCCGGACAGCAGGTAATTCATGGCCTGGTTGGCCAGCAGGCCCACCTGCACGTCCAGCATGGCCAGGTCGATATGGTCGCCATGCCCGGTCTCGTTGCGCCCCACCAGAGCCGATACGATGGCCAGCGCGCCATAGACGCCTGTGACGAGGTCCACGATGGGCACGCCGACTTTCTGCGGCCCGCCGCCCGGCTTGTCATCACGCTCGCCGGTGACGCTCATCAGCCCGCCCATGGCCTGGATCAGGAAGTCGTAGGCGGGAAGCTTGCTGCGCGGCCCGGTCTGGCCGAAGCCGGTCACGGAACAATAGATGAGGCGCGGATTGATGGCCGACAGGTCTTTGTAACCCAGGCCCAGCCTATCCAGCGTGCCGACCTTGTAGTTCTCCAGGACCACATCGCATTCCGCCGCCAATTTCCTTACGATCTCCTGGCCTTCGGGCGTCTGGAGATCCAGGGTGATGGAGCGCTTGCCGCGATTGGCCGCGACGAAGTAGCCGCCCTCTTCCGTATTGCTGCCGTCGGCGCGCTTCAAGAAGGGAGGGCCCCATGCGCGGGTATCGTCGCCACGACCAGGACGTTCGACCTTGATGACATCGGCTCCCAGATCCGCCAGGATCTGGCTGCTCCAGGGGCCCGCCAAGACACGGCTCAGATCGAGCACCCGAATATGCGATAACAAAGGCAGCACTGCTTTTCTCCTGTTTTCAGCGCGGCCTGTGGCCGCTTTACGTATGAGCGCAGTCTAGGCCATGCCGGCCCGGTTCACCAGTCGGACGGGCGCAATCCAGATATATCCATATCGTCATGTCCGTGTCGAATAACAGAATGCGCAACTCTGGTTTATGCATTCGCCCCCTGACCGTTACAAGCATTTACCCCTACACTGGATCGACCAACGGATACATGCGGAACAAGCACAGCATCATGCAAGCAAGCTCTCAAATCGAAACTCGACAAATGGAACAGGCGTTCGCGGACAGCGCTCGCGACTTCCTGCAAACCGTCACGCCGCTGACACGCCTGCGGGCGCTGCGCGACACCACGCCCGGATATGAACGGGAAGTCTGGCAGAAAATGGCGGAAGCCGGCTGGACGGGACTACTGGTGCCGGAGGACCAGGGCGGTCTGGAACTAGGCCTGGACGCCGCAGCCGCTGTCGCGATCGAAGTCGGCAAGCATCCTTTGCCGGAACCCTATCTGCCCTGCGCCATACATGCAGCCGCCGCGCTGGCCGCGCTGCCCCCCTCGGCATTGCGTGATGACTTGCTGGCCGGCCTGGCCGCCGGCACGCATATCGTGGGCCTGGCCTGGCAGGAGTCCCACGGCGGCGCCGACGGCGCAGCGATGCGAACTCGCGCCGAAACGCAAGGCGGCTCGAGCGCCCTGTCCGGCACGAAACAATGGGTTTACCCCGCGGTCGCGGACGGCTGGCTGGTATTCTGCGACGACGGCCTTTATTGGGTGCCGGCGGGAACTGCCGGATTGCGCAGCGAAACGCATGCGCGCGTCGATGGCTCGCTTGCCGCCACCCTCAGCCTTGAACAGGCCATGGTACCCGCGAGCAACCGGCTCGCAAGCGCCGCGGCAGCCCGGCAAGCGCTCGAACATGCGCACAGCTGCGCGCGCATCATTCAGGCCGCCGAACTGCTGGGCATCGCAGAACAGGCATTCCAGGCCACGCTCGACTATCTCAAGACCCGTGTCCAGTTCGGCAAGCCCATCGGCGCCAATCAAGCCTTGCAGCATCGCATGGTAGACGCCCGACTGCAGGTGGAACTGGCGACGGCGGTGCTCAAGGAGTTCTTGAGCCAGCTTCCCGAGGACGCCGGGCGGTTCGCCGCGGGCAGCGGCCGCGTCAAGGCGCGCTGCGCGCACGCGGCCCTGCACATGACGCGGCTCTCCATCCAGTTCCATGGCGCAATCGGCTATACGGACGAACTGGATGTGGGCCTCTATTTGAAACGCGCGCTGCATCTTGCCGGCTGGCTGGGCGGCGTCCTGGAAAATCGCCGCTTGGCATGGTCGGGCGCCGGCTCCGGCGAACAAGCGGCGGAAGCCCATGCCGAGCCGATCGAGGCCGGCAAGGACGAAGACTGGAATCGTCTTCCCGAACCGGTCTTCCGCGCCACCATACGGCGCTTCCTGAAAGAGAACTATCCCGACTCCTTGCGCAATCCGCCCAAGCGCCTGCACTGGGCCGACCTAAAAGACTGGTATCTGGCGCTCTCGCGCCAGGGCTGGATCGCGCCCGCCTGGCCCCGCGAGCACGGCGGCATGGGACTGGACCCGGACAAGCTGATCGCCTTCATCGAAGAGATGGAAGCCTATGGCGTGGCCCGTACACCCGACCAGGGCATCATCAACATCGGGCCCGTGCTGATCAAGTACGGCACGGAAGCGCAGCGCCGGAAATACCTGCCCAAGATCGTCTCGGGCGAGAACATATGGTGTCAGGGATATTCCGAACCCAATGCCGGTTCCGACCTTGCCTCCTTGCGTACGGAAGCAGTCCTGGACGGCGATCATTTCATCGTGAACGGCCAGAAGATCTGGACGACGCTCGCGCAAGACGCCACGCATATCTTCATGCTGGTCCGCACCGACAAGACGGTCAAGAAGCAGGCCGGCATCAGCTTCCTGCTGGCCGACATGAAGACGCCCGGCATCACGGTCCGCCCCATCCGCAACATCGGCGGCGAAGAAGAATTCTGCGAAGTCTTCTTCGACCAGGTCAAAGTCCCCAGGGAAAACCTGGTCGGCGAGCTGAATCAGGGCTGGACCATCGCCAAGGCGCTGCTGGACTTCGAGCGCATCTTCGTCGGCAGCCCGAATCAGGCCCGCTACGCACTGAACCATTTGCGTCTATTGGGCGTATCGCGAGACCTGTTCAAGGACCAGGCCTTCACGGACCGGTATGCGGCGTCCATGCTTGACGTGGAGGACCTGCAGTCGCTCTACGCCGGCTACGCCGACATCGTGAAGCGTGGCGAGCCCTTGCCGCCCAGCGTTTCCCTGCTGAAGATCTGGGCAACGGAAACCTATTCGCGCATCGCCATGGAGGTCGTCGAAGCCGCCCAGGAAAATGGCGGCGACGCCACGACGCTGCTGGTGGACGATACTCAGATCACTCCGTGCGCCCGGCTTTACAATTCCGCCATCACGACCATTTATGGCGGAACGAACGAAATTCAACGCAACATCCTTGCAAAACAGGTTCTGGGACTACCCGCCTGAACCCCTGGAGATCAACCATGAAAATACTGAAGCAAACCGTTCTCGCTCTTACGCTCGCCGCCGTCGGCGCGGGCGCCGCTCTGGCCCAGGATGCCGGCAGCTACCCCAATCAACCCATACGCATGGTCGTGCCTTTCGCTCCCGGCGGCGGCGCCGACCTGACGGCCCGCATGGTGGCGGAGCCGCTGGCGCAGGAACTGGGCCAAAGCATCATCATCGAAAACAAGCCGGGCGGCGGCGCGACGGTGGGTGCCCGCATCGTTGCCACCGCGAAGCCCGACGGCTATACCGTGCTTTACACGACGCCCGGCCCGCAGCTGACCAATCCCTACCTCATGAAGAGCCTGCCTTACGATCCCAACAAGGATCTGAAGCCGGTGTCGCGCATCGCCATCGTTCCCAGCGTCCTGGTCGTCAACAAGACCGTCGGCGTCAAGAACGTCAAGGAACTGATCGAGAAGGCAAAGAAAGAGCCGCACAGCGTCCGCTTTGCCAGTGCCGGCATCGGAGCCTCCAGCCATCTGTCGGGTGAGCTCTTCAAGGTCATGACGGGCGCCGAAATCGACCACGTGCCTTATCGCGGCACGGGTCCCGCCATGCAGGATCTCGTGGGCGGCCGGGTGGAAATGGCGATCGACAGCCTGACGGTGTACATGCCCTTCATCGAATCCGGCGACCTGATCCCGCTGGGCGTCGCCACGCTCAAGCCGCTGGACGCCCTGCCCGGCGTTCCCCCCATCGCCAACGACCTCCCGGGCTTCGACTCATCGCCCGTCAACTATCTGAGCGTTCCCGGCGGCACGCCCGACGCCATCGTCGAGAAGCTGAACACCGCGTTGAACAAAGTGCTCAGCCAGCCGGAGCTTAAAGAACGCATGCTCAAGGCAGGCCTGCTGCCCGAAGGGAATACCGCCGCCGAGATGCAGGAACTGGTCGTGAACGAACAGGCCAAGTGGAAGAAGGTAATCGAAGTGTCGGGCGCGAAGATCGACTGATGCTGGCCGGGGTCTGACCCCATATGCTGACAGGGGTCAGACCCATGGGTCTGACCCCGGCTCTGGTTTAAGGGGTCAGACCCCGTACGGGGTCTGACCCCACGGTATTGGGTTGGGGTCTGACCCCCGATGACCAGAATACCGCGGTCTCAGGCAGTTCGCCGATTTCACGTATGGCCATGGCGACGGAACGCGCCGCGTAAGACGGCGGATGGGCGCTGGTGGTGGCCAGAACGATCTTGCGCTCGATCACGGGATTCACGATGCGGGCGGCCTGCAACTGGCCGCTTTCCAGCTCCGCCGAGATCGCGAGCCGGGGCAGGACCGTATACGCTCCCCCTTTGGCGACGATCGCTTTTTGCAACTGTGTGGAATCGGCCTCGACGATGATGTCGAGCGATACGTTCTCTTTGCGTGCGAGCTTGTCGAGCGTGGTGCGCACCCCGCTGGGCGCACTGGGCAGGACCAGCGGCAGGCCGTCCAACTGGGCGAACTCCACCGAGGAAAGCCGCGTGAGGCGGTCTCCCGCCGGACCGACCAGACAGGAATCAGCCGAGATCAGGCATTCGCTGCCCGATACGGCGGCTCCGTATCGATAGGGCAAGCCGATATCGATGTGGCCGGTCAGGAGCCACTGATCGATCTGCCCGGCCGAACCTTCGAAAATCTGCAGGCGTATGCCGGGAAAACGCTTACGCAGCAAGAAAAACAAGGGGACGATGAAGATCATGTACAGCGAGGGCAGAACGCCGATGCGGACGTCGCCGAAGGGCAATCCCGATGTGGCGGTGATCTGGTTGGTAAGCGCTTCGGATTCGCCCAGCACGCGTTCTATTTGCGGCAGGCTGCGGGCGCCCAGTTCCGTCAGCGTCATGCCGCGGCCGGTGCGGTCGAACAGGCGCCCCTTGCATTCCGCCTCGAGCCTGGCAATTTGCCGGCTGATCGCAGGCTGCGGCATGCCCAGCAGCGCGGCGGCCCCTTTCAGGCTGCCGCATTTTGCCACCGTGACGAATATTCGCAGGCGATTGAGGTCCCACTGAATTTTCCAGGATTCAGACATAACGCAAATTGCAATTCTGGTTTATGTAGCGCAGGGCTGGTTCGCCCCTATGGCGCATCTTATACTGGACCAACAGTTTTTCAAAACTTGACAAGACATGTATGACCGCAAGGCCGCGTCACCGCCATTGCGGCCATCGCCATGGCGCCGCCACGACGCAGTGGGTCTTTCCACAATTATTCAGAGGACACAAATGTTCAAACGTATCGCAAGCGCGCTGGCCGTGGCCATGCTGGCTTCCACCGCAGCCGCCGCCGACTTTCCGGTCAAGCCCGTTCAGATGGTGGTGCCCTACTCGCCCGGCGGCCTTACCGACAACCTGGCTCGCCGCTATGCCGACAAACTCGCCGACGCATGGAAACAGCCGGTGGTCGTGGAAAACAAGCCGGGTGCGGGCTCGTCCATCGGCGCCGCCGCCGTCGCCCGCTCCGCGCCCGACGGCTACACGGTGCTGCTGGGCAGCGTCGGCATGGTGACCAACCAGATGCTGCTCAAGAAGCTGCCCTACGATCCGAACCAGCTCGTTCCCCTTGCCTTGGTGGCGCTTGCTCCCAACGTGCTGTATATCCATCCTTCCATCCCGGCGAACAATGTCAAGGAATTCGTCGAATACGCGAAGAAGAATCCCGGCCGCGTAAGCTTCGCTTCTTCGGGTGTCGGTTCCAGCCCGCACCTGGCCGCGGAACTGTTCGCCTCCAAGACCGGCATCGATGCCATTCAGGTTCCCTACAAGGGCACCGGTCCCGCGATCGCCGACTTCCTCGGCGGGCAGGTCAATGCCTATTTCGACACCATGCAGTCCATGAAGTATGCGAAGGACGGCTCCATTCGCGCACTGGGCGTCACCACAGAAAAGCGGATTGCCGACGCGCCGGAACTGCCCACCATCGAAGAGTCGGGCGTTGCTTCGGGTGTGATCTCCAGCAGCTGGTTCGGCTTTTTCGCCCCCGCCGCCACCCCGGCCGACGTGCAGAAGCAGATCGTCGACACATTGCGGTCCATCGCTCAGGATCAAGGGATGAAGGTCGTGGTCTCCGAAATGGGCCTTATTCCCGACTTCCAGGACCAGGCGCAATTCAAGCAATTCATCCAGAACGAAACCACCAAATGGGGCGAGGTCATACGCAGCCAGAACATTTCCATCCAGTAACACCTGGCGGGAAATTTATCGTATAGCATGGTGAAACGCCTACCCCAGGCGTCCAAAAGGAGTCACCATGCGTACCAGAACCACCCTGTTTCTGATGCTGTTATGCGCCGGACTCTCCAGTCCGGCCTTTGCTGAAGCGCCCAAGACTCAAAACGGCCACTTCATCGATTCCGACGGCGCGACCCTCTATACCTTCGACAAGGATTCCGACGGCAAAAGCGCCTGCAGCGCCAACTGCGCCAAGAACTGGCCCCCCGCACTGGTGGGACAGGACGACGTCGCAAGCGGCGACTGGACTTTCGTTGAAAGCCACGATGGCAAATCGCAATGGGCCTACAAGGGCAAGCCGCTATACCGTTATGCCAAAGACGCCAATCCCGGCGATACGACGGGTGACGGGGTCGGCGGCGTCTGGCATTTGGCCAAACCCTGATCGAAGAGGACAGACCCCGCGACCCCAGGGGACAGACCCCGAACGGGGTCTGTCCCCATCCAGGCTGGCTCTTGCTATGGGGGTCAGACCCCGTACGGGGTCCGACCCCATCTCTGCTTACGCCGTTTTCAGCAAGCTCGAGACCGTCCGCACGCTGTCGGCGCCGGGCAGTGCCGCAATGGCTTTCAACAAGGCCTCTACCTGAGCCGCCGGCAATGCCATGCCGGCCAGCAAACGGAATTTTTCCAGCAACTCCTGCTCGCTGAGCGGATTGTCGAATCCGCCCTTGGGCTGCTCGGACTGCGCCGTGCGTACTTCGCCGGACGAGAGCCGCAGGGTGACCCGGCCTGCGCGGATGCCCGGCAGCAGCGCCGTCAAGGCGGGATCTTCCAGCACGCGGATTTTTTCCAGCAAGGCTTGCACGCGCGCATCCTGCACATGGGCATCTGTGTAGACCTCCAGGGAATTTGAACCGTAGACGACCTGAGCCGCCACGTTGTACGGAATCGAATGCTTTGCCGCATACCCGTTGGCCACGGTGGTGCCGCTCAGGCGCGTGGCGGGATCGAAGGTGTGGACGTCGATCGCTTCGATGGCATCGAGCGCGATGTCGCCATCGGCCATGATGCGGGCCGCCGCTTCGATGGGTGCATGGTTCCAGCGGCTGCAGGCATAGATCTTGAAATAATTGCGGGTAATGTAATAAGGCGCCAGCCCTTCGCCCACTGTCAGCTCGAATCCGCTGCCCAGCACTTTGCCGAACACCGACTCCAGCGCGCCAGGCTCGCCGCTGAAACCGGCCTTGGCCAAGCGAACCGCCAGCAAGCCGTTGTGATTGGTGAAGCCGGTAAACAGGTTGCGCACCGAAGCGCCGGCGTTCGCGGCGTTTTGAGACGACGCGATGCAAAGCCCGGCCGCAATCTCCAGCGCAGTGGCCGTTTGCTTGATATCCATGCCCAGCAGCACGGCGGCACCGGCGGCGGTGCCGACGATGGTGTGGGAGCCGAAAGGATGAACGGGCTGTCTCAGCCGGGTGGCCGCGCCCACGCGCACGCCGATTTCATATCCCACGATCAGGGCGTGCATCAATTGCGCACCGCTTGCGCCCTGCTCTTCCGCCAAGGCCCACAGCGCCGGCAGCATGTGTATGGACGGATGGTTGACGGCGTACTGGTTGCCCTCGTCGAGCTCCAGCGACACGCCGCCCGTGCCGTTCACCAAGGCCGCGACATGGGCGGCGGCAGTATGCGGGGATCCGAATATGGTCGCTTCGCCCGCGCCCAGCACCGGCGCCATGCCGGCGAATTTCCTGACCTCCGCCAGTGTGGAGCCGCCCAGCATCACGCCCAGCGTGTCGCGCACGATCTTCAATGCATGTTCGGTCACTTCCGGGGGGTGCTGCGTCCATGAAGCCGAATGCGCCAGCTTCGCCAGGGCGAGAGCGGTCGCCGAGGGCGCTACGGTAATGGGGTCGAACGAGGATTGAGACATACGGTTCATGCTCCTTTGGGTTTGGGGTCAGACCCCGTACGGGGTCTGACCCCTATCGATAAGCCGCCCAGCGATTGATGTGATAGGGACGTTCAGCCAGGCAAAGGCAGAAAGCGCCGACGGCCTGGGCCAGCTTGCCGGCCAGTTCGCGGCGTTCGGCAGTCGATGCCAGCAGGCGTTCCTGGGCGCGCTCGACCTCGATGCGCAATGCCGCCAGGTCCACGTGCACCAACCGGCGTCGCCGAACGACGAACTCGCCGCCGACCATGACGTCCTGCACCGCCGCGCCGTCCTCGACATGAACGATCTGGTTGACGACATCGTTCCGGGGGATCCAATTGATGTGCGCAAGATCCAGAAAGACGATGTCCGCCTTGTATCCCGGATCGATGCGGCCCAGCCTGCCGCCGAAGCCGAGACAGCGCGCGCTGCCTTCGGTGGCCGCCTGGAAGGCATCGCGCGTGGAAATCCAGTTTTCGTAATCCGGCCCACGGACCTTGGACGCCAACGACGCCAAGCGTTGCGCTTCGTACATGTTCTGGTTGTCGGAGCTGGTGGAGCCATCGGTGCCGATGCCCACATTGATGCCATGATCGAGCATGGCCCGGAAATCGGCGATGCCGCTGCCCAGCTTCATATTGCAGCCGGGATTATGGGCAATGGACGCGCCTCGCTCGCCAACGATACGCATATCGGTGTCGTCCAGCCAGATGGCATGCGCCAGGACGAAATCGGGGTTCAGCATGCCGAGCGCGTCCAGGTGCGCCACCACGCTGCGGCCGTAACGCTCTTGATAGACCAGGGCTTGTACCTTGGATTCGGCAATGTGCGTATGGATGCCGATTCCCAAATCGGCGGCGACGTCCCTGCATGCCGTCAGATAGTCGTCGCTGCACACCAGGGGAATGGTGGGCGCCAACGCCACCTTGATCCGGTCGCCGTCGCCCTGCGTCCTGAGGAAGGCATCGACCTGCGACAGGATGCCGCGATAGTCTTGCGGCCGAAAGCGTTCGACCGCGGCACGCAAGTCGGTGGGCAAGGCCTGAAGCAGTCCCGGTATGGTTTCGTAGAAAGACTGGTTGCCGGCCATGGGTGCCAATGTCGCGCGCATGCCCGCCGCGCGATAGGCTTGCGCGACGGCCTGCATGCCCTCCGACGTGGGGACAGGCGCCTCTGCATACAAGTCATAGCAGGCAGTGCAGCCTTTGAGCAGCATTTCCGCGGCATTCAGGCTGGCGCTCAGCGCCTTGTCCGCCAACGTGCGGTCGGCGTTGAGCCAGGAGCCCGCCGTCAACAATAGTTCGAGCGTCCAGCGGTCCCCCACTCCCTTCGTGTAGCTGCCGTAGCCATGCGTATGGGCATTGATCAGGCCCGCATGCAGCAGCCGGTCGCTTGCGTCTATCGGCTTCGCATCGGCCGGCGCCGCCATGCCGGGAGGACCCAGTGCGGCGATCGTGTCGCCTTCGAGCAGCACATCCAGGAACTCAGCCTGGCATTCCGCGCCGCGCAGCACCAGGCCGCCCCGGATGATGGTCCATGCTTTGTCAGCCATTCACGGCACCATCGACCAGGGCATGCACGAGCGCATCCTTGCGCTCGGTCGGTTTCGGATAGGCCTTGCGGCTGTGCGACAGGCCCAGGCCCAGAAAGGCTTCAGCCAGCTTGTAGCTGAGCGGCCCCGGGTTGATGAGCGGCACGGGCAAGCGTTCCGACAGATACTCCGCCGCCTGATGCATGGTCGTCGAACCGAGGCAGATGACGTCGGCACCGTCCTCTTCGACGCAGCGCATCGCGGTCTCCAGCATGCGCGGAAAGGTGGCGTCCTCCTTGCCTTCGGTAAGATTGATGAAGTCCGGCTCGACGTCGAAAGAACGAACGGACGCGCACTGCGCTTCGAACCCGTATTCCCGTATCACTTTCTTGTATCGGGGCAGCGCGGGCTTCCATTGCGCCAGCACGGAGAACCTGCTGCCCAGCGTCAGGGCATACAGCATCGAGGCCTTGCCCGGCCCGATGACCGGTATGGACAGGACGGACCGCAAGGGAGCCATTCCCGAATCGCTCATGGTGTCGATGACGACGGCGTCGAACCCCTCTTCTTCGGCCGTCACGCCGGCCTCGTAGATGCCCAGGTCGGCGATCAGCCAGTCGTGCGGGCTCATGAAGGAAGTGGGCCCGATGCGGACGGGGCGATACACCAGCTCGGTGTCGGGGTCGAGCTGCACGTGGCCGCTCTGCGCGGCACGGCGGGCGACGCCGGCTTCGTCCAGCGGAAATGGATTGATGACCAGAATCTTCGGCATGTCTTCCTCTTCGTTCAAATTCAGGGGCGGGCGGCGATGTGCTCGCCCATCGCGTGGAACATGTCCAGTCGCGGCGCAAGCGGCGCCGGATAAGCGGTCTTGCTGTGCGTGAGGTTCAGGCGCAGGGCCGTTTCCGCCAGCCGGTAGGACAGCGGCCCGGGATTGATGACCGGCACGGGCAGTTTTTCAGCCAGATAGGCATGGGTTTCATGCATGGTGGTGGACCCCAGGATGATCACGTCGGCGCCGTCCTCTTCGATACACTGCATGGCCACGCGATGCAGGGCGGGAAACACCGTGTCTTCACGGCCTTTCAGCAGCTTCTGATTGTTCGGTTCCATTTCCGGCGACCGCATCGAGGCGCATTTGTGCGACAGCCCCAGATCAGCAAGCGTCTTCTTGTACAAGGGATCCCAACGGCTCCACATCGACAGAATGGAGAAGCGGTCGCCCAGCATCTGCGCCGCCAGCATGGCGTGCCTGCCCGCGCCGATGACCGGAATCGTCAGCACCGAACGCAAGGCGGCCATTCCCGAATCGCTGACGGTATCGATGCAGACGGCGTCATAGCCCTGCTCCTGCGCGGAAAGGCCGGCCTCCAGGATGCCCACGTCGGCCAGCAAGGCATCCTGCTGACTCACGTAGTTCACCGGTGCAATGCGCACCGCCTTGAAATCGAATTGAATGCCTGGGCCGAGCTTGACCGCCTTGAGTTGTTCCTGCCGCTTCGAAAGATTCTCGTCGCTCATGGGAAAGGGAACGATCACCAGCACTTTATGCATTACTGCCTCCTGTAAATTCTGTACAAGCCATGAAACCCGCTGCGCGGGCCGCGGAATCGCCGGCCAGGCGACCCAGCACCACCGCCGTGGCCAATCCGTTTCCGCCCAGGTAGCCGGATGCGTCCGGCCCCGAGATTCCGCGGGCGGCGCCCCCGCCCACGCATACATTGGGAAATGCGCTGCCGTCTGCCGCGCGCAGGAGTCTCGCCCGCTCGTCGACGCAAAGCCCGCCCTGGGTGTGAAAAAGCGCGCCGCGCAGCCTGACGGCCCGATACGGCGGACGCAACAGCTGATCGGCACGGAACCGCCGTCCGAAGGCGTCGGGCCGACCCTCGCGGACGCATTGCTCGATGCCGTCAAAGACGGACGCCAGCGCGTCGTACGGCACGGACAGGACCTGCGCCAGCGCCTGGATGCTGTCGGCATGCTGGATGGCGCCCGACTCCTGCACCTGCCGGTAATCGGCATAGCGCAGGGCAAGGCGCTCGCTACGCTCGTCGTAGACGGTGAAGGCCGTACCCCCCGGCTGCCGCAGCACTGCCGCCGCCTGTTCGGAGTACCCGCTCATTTCATTCGAGAAGCGATGGCCCAGATGATTGACCTGTATGCCCCCTTCGATGACCAGCGTCCAGGTCAGCGGCAAGCGGGACTCGTCGACCACGCAATGCCCCTGGTAGCCGCCCAGATCGCCCAGCGCCGCATCCATGTCGCGGCCCCAGGCCAGGGCGTCTCCGCGGCTGCCGTCATGGCCGCAATACGCCGCATCCGCCATGGCCGGGATATGCGCCCGAATGGTGTCTGGATTGCCGCCGTAGCCGCCGGTGGCCAGCACCAGCGCCGCGCAAGCGATGATCTGTTCGCCGCCATCAGGGAGCCGGCATCCCACCACCTTGACGGAGTCATCCGCATCGCGATAAAGCGTCGTGATGCGCGCCCGGAACAGAAAGTCCGCGCCGGCGCGCCGGGCCGCATCGAGAAGGCGTTGCTGCAACTCGGCGCCCGTCCTGGACAGCGGAACATGGTAGCGATGGCGGCTGTGTCCCGGATACAGGACGTCGTCCAGAAGCTGGAAGGCCAACCCGTGGCGGTCCGACAGCCACTCTATGGCGGGGCCGGACCCACGGGCCACGGCGCCGACGATAGCCGGGTCAGCCCGGTTGCCCGACTTTTTCATGATGTCGGCGGCGTAGCGTTCCGGCGTATCGTCTATGCCCAGCGCCCGCTGATATCGGGTCCCGGCTCCGGGCAGCATGCCCCAGGTCATGGACGTGGTGCCGCGCGCCTGATCGTCCTGCTCTATGACCAGCACACCCGCGCCCGCGTCGCGCGCCTCCAGCGCGGCGGCCAGCCCGCAAGCACCCGCGCCGATGACGACGACGTCCGCCTGCCGGACGGGCGTCCCGGCCTCTTCGATGGACTTGACCGACAATTGCTGCATGCGCCCTCCTTAGGGCCTGTTAATGCTAAAAGGCCCTAAGACCGGCCCCAGCTCTGGATATCCATGATCCGTCCATGCCGCACATGGAAGCGCTCCACACTTCCCACGCCGCGTTGGCGCCTTGCGTAAACCACTGTGCCGTCTTCGGTCAGGGCCTCGTCGAAATCGGCGTAATCGAGCTCGCCCAGCCATTCCGGCATGTTGAGCGGATTACGCTCCATGCCGCCGCCGTCGGTGCACGTGCAGCCTTCACCAAGATACTGGGCCGCCCGGGCCCGATCGGCACCTGACAGCGCGCGCGAAAACTCGCGCACCACCTCCATGCCGGAGGGCAATGGAGGTCCGGGCACGCGCGACACGCCGCCCCGGGCATAGGAGCTGGCCTTGACTTCGTTCAACATGGTCACGACGCCATCGGGTTTGGCGGCCATGACGCTCAGGACGACATGCGTCATGCCCTTGAGCAAGCGGGCCTTGGTGGCGTCGTCATAACCTTCGATCACCGTCATCTGGACTACGGGCATGGTTCTGTTCTCCTGATTGGAAAGGATGGCGCAAAGGCACCGGCTACCGATCGCCGTCCGCGGCGGCGTAGCGCTCGCCAAGCTCAAGCAGGTCGGTCGTGCCGATGACATCGTTGAGCCCGTTGAAGTCGTACATGCGGTCCTTGAACGGCGCATTGGTCTCATGCGCCTTCAGCGAGGCGTAGTAGTCGACGGCCGTCCTGGCGATTGCGCGCACGATCCCGCCCGGAAAAATGATGATGCGAAAACCCAGCGTGCCAAGCTGGCCCGCGTCGTGCATGGGCGTATCGCCGCCTTCGACCATATTGGCCAGCAGCGGCAGGCGGGATCCGAGCCGCGAGGAGATGGTTTCCAGCTGGTCCCGCGTACGCGGCGCCTCGACGAACAGGACGTCGGCCCCCGCCTCGGCAAAGCGCTCGGCGCGCTCGAGCGCGCGGTCGAAACCCTCTACCGCGATCGCGTCGGTACGCGCGATGATCAGCGTCTCGTCGCTGGCCCTGGCATCGACGGCCGCCTTGATCTTTCCGACCATTTCCGCGCAGGAGATCAGGGATTTGCCACCAAGATGGCCGCAGCGCTTGGGCAGGCTCTGATCCTCGATCTGCAGGGCATTCGCTCCGGCCCGTTCGTACAGCCGGACTGTGCGCTGGACATTCAGCGCATTGCCATGGCCGTTGTCGGCATCGACGATCAGCGGCGTGTCGACGCGATCGCGGATCAAGCCGATCGTCTCGGAGATCTCGGTCATGGTGGTCAGCCCGATATCGGATCGGCCCAGGCGGGTGTAGGCGATCCCCGCACCCGACACGTACAGCGCCTTGAAACCGTGCTGTGTGGCAATCAACGCGGTCAACGGATCGTAGACTCCCGGCGCAAGTACAACCTCGCCGGCCTGCAAGCGTTTTTTCAACGACATTCATGAACTCCTTCAATTAATCGGCCCGCGGACCGCCTGGATGCGGCGCGGGCCGGACACTGCGCTACAGGCCCAGATAGGTGCGGCGCAGGTCCGGATTGTTGCGCACGGACTCGGCGTCGCCGGACAGCGCGATCTCGCCGTTCTCGATGATGTAGGCACGGCTCGCCAATTCGAGCGACTGCACCACGTTCTGCTCGACCAGCATGATGGGCAGGCCATCCTGGTTCAGCTTCTGGATCAGCGTGAACATCTCTTCCACCAGCAAGGGGGAAAGCCCCAATGAAGGTTCGTCCAGGATGAGGAACAAGGGCTCCGCCATGAGGCCTCGGCCGATGGCGAGCATCTGTTGCTCGCCGCCCGACAAGGTGCCGGCTTTCTGCGATATGCGTTCGCGCAGCCGCGGAAAGATGTCGAAGACGCGTTCGAGATTGCGTTTGCGATTCGCCTTGCCGCGCATATAGCAGCCCAGCTCCAGGTTCTCGAGAATGTCGAGATTGGGAAAGATCTTGCGACCTTCAGGGACATGGATCAGGCCCGACGCGACGATATCGCTGCTGGTCCTGGCGAGCGGGCTGCCATTGAAGCGAATGTCGCCCGCATTGGAGCGCATGATGCCCGACAGGACCATATTGAGCGTGGTCTTGCCCACGCCGTTGGATCCGAGCACGGCGACGATCTCGCCCTGGCCGACATGCATGTCGATGCCGCGCAGCACCTCGACCGCGCCATAGCCGGCCCGCAGGCCTGTGATTTCAAGCATGCTCTTTCTCCTTGTTCGCCGCCAGGCGCGCGGCCGCGCCATGCCCGAGATACGCCTCGATGACGCGTGGATGCCCCACCACGGAGGCCGGCGTCCCCTCGGCGATCATCTCGCCTTGCGAGAGCACATATACATAATCGCAAAGACTCACTACCGCCTGCATGACGTGCTCGATCATCAGAATGGTGACTCCGCCGTTCCGGATGCCTTGTATGACCGGGATGATGTCGCGGATCTCCGACGGATTCAGTCCGGCGAGCACCTCGTCGAGCAGCAGCAGCTGCGGTTCGGTCGCGAGCGCCCGGGCAAGTTCCAGCCGCTTCCGGCCCGCCACCGTCAGGCCCGAGGCGGGACGGTCGAGGTCTTTTTCGAGCCCCACCCGCCGCGCGACATCGCGCGCCAGCCGTTCGGCATCGGACCGGTCGGCGTGGCGAAGAAACGCACCCACGACGATGTTCTCAAGCGTGGACAGGCCGGCGAAGGGCTGCACGATCTGGAAAGTGCGGGCAATGCCCAGGCCCGCGCGTTGATGCGTAGGCAGGCCGGTGATGTCCTGACCCTTGTAGAAAATGGCGCCCTCGTTCGCTTTCAGGAAGCCCGATGCGACCGAGAAAAGCGTGGTCTTGCCCGCGCCGTTGGGGCCGATCAACCCGGTGATCGACCCTTCCTTGACTTGCAGCGAGGCGTTCTTGACCGCTGTCAGTCCGCCAAAGCGCATCGTTACATGCCGCACATCGAGCATCATGATTGTTTCTCCAGGACAGGCTCGGCCGCGGGCTTGCGCGCCGCGCGCCGGGGCAGCAGGCTGAGCAGGCCTTGCGGCAGGAAGCAAACGGCACCGATCAGCACGCAGCCATAGATGGCCAGGTCGATGCCCGGGATTTCACCGGTAAAGAGCTTGGCGCCCTCGCCCAGCAGATGCAGGGCGAACGTGCCCACCAGCGGGCCGAACACCGTGCCGAGTCCGCCCACCATCGATGCCAGCAGCACTTCGATGGAGATCTTGGGCCCGAAGACCAGAATCGGATCGATGTACAGGAAATACTGCACATAGAGGCAGCCCGCCGCCGCCGTCATCGCCGCGGAAATCGTGATGGCGCCCAGTTTGGTCCGGAGCACATCTATGCCCAGCGCGCGCGCCGCATCCTCGTTCTCGCGCACTGCGACCAGGCGGGCGCCGAAACGCGAGAGCGATATCCAGCGCATGAGCAGCAGGCCAACCGCCACCATGGCCAGCGCCACCCAGTAATAATGCGTCCGGTCGGAGAACTGGAAGTTTTCCGCGCCGAGGTTGATGGGCAGCAACCGGCCGGCCGCGCCGCCGGTGAAGGAAGCCGAGTTCGCCAGGACGCGCAAGACCTCGGCAAAAGCCAGGGTGACGAGCGCGAAGTAGGAGCCTCGCAGCCCCGCCCGGAAAGACAGAAAGCCGACGATCCAGCCGACCAGCGCGCCGGCGGCCACGGCTACGACAAAGCCGGTCCAGGCGCCCAGCCCGAGGTTGATCTGCCAGAGGCTGATCACATAGGCCCCCGTTCCGAAGAATGCCGCATGTCCGAAGGAGTTCTGGCCGGCCATGCCTCCCAGAAGATTCCAGCCCTGGGCGCCCAGCGTCACGATCAGCGTGTAGATGAGGAAATTGAGGACGACGTTGGAATTGGCCAGCAGCGGCGCAAGAGCCAGCAGCGCCACCACGATGAAGATGGAAAGGTAATGCTTGATTTTCATGCTTTCGCTCCGAAAAGGCCTGTCGGACGGAACAGGAGCACGATGATGAAGGTCAGGAAGATGCCGATCTGGCCCAGGCTTTCTCCCAGGAACAAGCCGCTGAGGCTCTCTACCACTCCGATGATGAGGCCGCCCACCATGGCGCCCACGATGGACCCCATGCCGCCCAGGACCACAACCGTAAAGGCAACGAGCACGAAGGCCCCGCCTATGCTGGGGTTGACGTAAAAAGTGGGCAGCAGCAGGCAGGCGGCGATGGCCAGGCAGGCAAAGCCGATGCCGAACGTCACTGCGTAGACATGCTTGACATTGATGCCCACCAGGCTGGCGCCAAGCTTCTCCTTGGACACGGCCCGGATGGCCTTGCCCGTGTCGCTGCGGGCAAGAAAGAACCACAGCAGCACGGCCGTCACGACCGATCCCGCCAAGCCGAATACGCGGGCCTGCGAGAAAATGAACGGCCCGATCTCGAAGACATTGAAGGAATAGTCGGTGCTGATGGAGCGGATGTCGGAACGGAAGATCGCCAGCAGCACGTTCTCTATGACGATGGCGATGCCCAGCGTGATCATCAGGATGTTTTCATCCTTGCCGTGGCTGCCGGGCCCGATGACGAAGCGCTGTATGGCGTAGCCGGCCACGAACAGCAAGGGCGTCAGGATCGGGATCTGCAAATAGGGATCGAGGCCGAAAGCCTGGTTCAGGGTCAGCACCCCGAACATCGCAGCCGCCAGCATGGCGCCGTGCGAGAAATTGATGATGTGCAGCACGCCGTAGACCAATGTCAGTCCCAGCGCGACCAAGGCGTAAACGGAGCCGGTCAGCATTCCATTCAATATCGCCTCGACAACAATATTCATCGAGTACATGAATCACTCTCTATGATGACGTTACAACGCAGCGCGGGCGGAGCGCGCTCACGCGCCCGCCTGGCTGATAAGGTGCCGACCGCTCAGGTCTTGAGCGGATAGTTGGCCTTCGCGTCGGAGAACTCCTCGGGGAAGATCACCTTGATGTCGCCCTTCTGGACTTGGGTCGACACCGGCGCGGCGCCGGTGTTCTGGCCATCGACGAACTTGGTGGGCCCGTACGGCATGACGTGGCCGTCGAAGGTCGAAGAGGCCAGCGCGGCGATGACGGCGTCATGCTCGATCGAGCCGGCGCGCTCGATGGCGTCCGCCAGCAGAAGGATGTCCGAATAGTTGATGGCGATGTTGTAGTTCCACCCCTTGCCCGCGGCCTCGACCTCTTTGCGCAGCTCTTGCGCGGCGGGTTTGCGCGGATCGTGCCAATGGTTGCAGTCCATGATGTTCTCGGCGGCCTCCGGGAATTCCCTGACGAAGCGAAGGTTGGAGGCAGCACCGTTCAGCACCGAGAAGATGCCTTTGGAGCGAACCCGCTGCTGTTGCAGGGTGCGCATCAGCAGCACCGTCTCGCCGTAGTAGGAAGATGGAATGATCAGGTCGGGCTTGAGCGAGCGGATGCGCAGCGCCACGTTGGACATGTCGCGCGCCGGCGTCGGGTGCGCAATGGAGTCCAGGATCTCGAAACCGTGCTTGGGCAGCTCGGTCGCCATCATCTTGGCCAGGCCCGAGCCGAACAAGCCGTCTTCATGCACAAGCACGATGGTCTTGGCGGGCTTGCCCGCCGCATCGTTGATCTTGATGAGGTTTTCAATGGCGGTCTTGGTGCAAAGCGAGAAGCCCGGGCTGAAGCGGAAGGTGTTTTTCAGGCCGCGCTGGATGATCTGGTCGGTGACGCCGACGTCGACGATATAGGGCAGGTTGTAGCGCGAAGCCGCCTGGCTGGCCGCCAGGCAGACGGGGCTGGCAAAGCCGCCGACGATGGCCGCGACGCCTTGCGCATTCAACTGTTCGACTTCCTGAACGGCGGCCTCCGGATTGGAACGCGCGTCGGCAAAGATCATTTCGAACTTGGCGCCCCCCAGCGCCTTGATGCCTCCCATGGCATTGACTTTGGCGATGCCCATCTCGGCGCCGGTGCGGCCGAATCCGCCGTCCATGGAGAATGCGCCTGTAACGGGCTGGAGAATGCCGATCTTGATGGCCGGCGGGGTCTGCGCGCGCAGAATTCCCGGCGCAGCCAGCACGGCGGCGCCCGCTGCGCCCGCCTTGATGAAATTGCGCCGATTGATAGAGGTACGTGTCATAGTCATTTTTTATTCCTCGAAGTTGAAATCAAGTGCTGCGTCGTTAAGAAAGAAAGTGCTGCAATGCGCCCCAGAACAACCGCCGACAGCAGACCGTTTCCGGAGAGGTAGCCAAATGCCGCCGGGCCGCAGAACCCGCGCGCCGCGCCGCCGCCGGCATACAGGTTCGGCAACGGCTGCCCGTCGGCCTTCAGCACGCGGGCGGAGCTGTCGATCGCCAGCCCGCCTTGCGTATGGAAAAGAGCGCCCGTCACCTTGGCGGCCCGATAAGGCGGCGCCAGGGGAATGTTGCCGGTGAAGTCGCGGCCGTACTCGTCGGCGGCTTGGCCGCGGACGCAGGCCTCGACACCGCGCAGCGTGCGCTCCAGCGCCGCCTGCGGCAGCCCCGTCACCGCAGCCAGCTCGGCCACGCTGCCCGCCTGGCGAACGCCGCCCATGGCGACGAGTTCCTTATAGTCCTGGAAAGCGAGCGCCGGTTCCTCGCAGCGGGCATCGTAGATATCCCAGGCCACTTTGCCCGGCTGGCGCAACACTTCCTGGGCGTGTTCGGAATAACCCTGCATTTCGTCGGCGAAACGCTCTCCGTTCTGATTGACCTGGATGCCGCCCAGGGTGATGACCGCCCAGGTAAGCAAGGACCCGTGCGGCGTGGAAACGGACCCATGCCCCTGATAGGCTCCCAGGTCGCGGGTCTGAGCGCCCAGCGCGACGCCCCAGTCGAGCGCATCGCCCGTATTCGAAGTGTGGCCGAAATACTCCGCCTCGGCCATCTCGGGAATGTACTGCCGCAGCTTGTCGGGATTACCGCCAAACCCATTGCAGGCGAGGATCACGGCATCACAACCCACGACCTCCATGGAGCCGTCGGGCCGGCGGAAACCCACGGCGGTAATCCGCCCTTGCCCATCGGCATACAGGTCTTCGGCCGATGCGCTGGTGATGATGTCGACGCCTGCCGATCCGGCGGCCGTGAGCAGCATGCCTTCCAGATCGGCGCCCGATTGCGAGTGCGGACCATGCATGCGCAGCTGCGAGTGCCCCGGATACCGGAACCCCTCCACAAGGTGCAGGTCGAGCTTCTGGACGTCGATCAGCCAATCCACCGTCGGCCCCGAGGCCTCGGCCACCGCCCGGACGACGACAGGATCGTTCTGCCCATGCGCCTTGGCCGAGATGTCGGCGGCGAATTGCGCGGCGCTGTCCTCGATGCCCTTCTCGCGCTGCAGCCGTGTGCCGGCGGCCGGAATGAGGCCGGCCGACAACGATGTGCTGCCTGTGGGGTGCTCGTCGCGTTCCAGCACCAGGACATCCACGCCCTGCTCGGCCAGGGACAAAGCCGCCGTCAGGCCGCAGGCGCCGGCGCCTATCACCACCACGGGTACGCTGAACTCGAACTTGGCCTGTTCTGCCGGTTTCACCGCCATCTTGTCATCCTCAATCTTGAATCAGGACATCCCGGGGACACGCGCCCACGGCATTTCCGAGTAATACCGCGCCTCGAACCGCTTGATTTCCTGTTCGTGGCTCAAGGTCAATTCCAGGTCGTCCACGCCCTTCAACAGGCAATCGCGCCAGAAAGGATCGATGGCGAAGTCGTGACGGCCGCCGCCCGGCAAGCTCACCGACAGGTTCTGGAGATCGACGGTGACCATGCGGTCATTGCTTTCGCGCAGCCGCGTTCGCAGCTCGTTGACGACCGCCTCGTCCAGGCGCACGGGCACGATGCCGTTCTTCAGGCAGTTGTTGTAAAAAATATCGCCGAAGCTGGGCGCGATGACCGCACGGATGCCGAAGTCGGCCAAGGCGTAGACCGCGGCTTCGCGGGACGATCCACAACCGAAATTCACGTCGGCCACAAGAATGGAGGCCTGCCGGAATGGCTCCCGATTGAGGATGAAATCCGCATGCTCGTTGCCATCCGCGTCGAAGCGCAGATCATGAAAGAAGATCCGCCCATAGCCTTTGCTTCGGTCGACCTTAAGGAAGCGTGCAGGGACGATCTGGTCGGTATCGATATTCCGGCCTTCCAGCGGCGCGGCAATACCGGTTTCACATATGAATGCCTGCATGCGGTCAGTCTCCCAATAGCTTTCTGACGTCGGTCAAGCGGCCGGTCACCGCTGCCGCCGCGGCCATGGCGGGGCTGACCAGATGAGTGCGCGCGCCCGGCCCCTGCCTTCCTACGAAGTTGCGGTTGGATGTCGATGCGCAGCGCTTGCCCGCAGGCACCACGTCGCCGTTCATGGCCGCGCACATGGAGCAGCCGGATTCCAGCCATTGCAGGCCGGCGTCAATGAAAATGCGGTCCAGGCCCTCGGCCTCGGCCGCCCTCCTGACCAGGCCCGAGCCCGGCACCACCATCCCGGGCACGACGGCCTTGCGTCCCTTGAGGACCGCCGCTGCCGCGCGCAGGTCTTCAAGCCGGCTGTTGGTACAGGAACCGATGAACACCGTATCAATGTCCACTTCGTCCAGCCTGGTGCCCGGCACCAGGCCCATGTATTCCTGCGCCGCGGCGGCCGCCGCCCGACGCTGCGGATCGGCGAACGACTGCGGATCGGGCACCGAAGCACTGATCGGCAAGGCGTCTTCCGGACTGGTTCCCCACGTCACCATGGGTTCGATGGCACTGCCGTCGAGCTCGATGTCCAGGTCGAACACCGCGCCGGCGTCGGTAGGCAGGCTGCGCCAATATGCCACCGCCTGGTCCCAGTCCTTCCCGCCGGGCGCATAGGGACGCCCCTTCAGGTAGTCGAAGGTGGTGTCGTCGGGCGCGACCATGCCGCAACGGGCACCGGCCTCGATGGACATGTTGCACACCGTCAAGCGCTCTTCGATGGACAGCGCCTCGATGACCGGACCGGCGTACTCGATGGCATAGCCGGTGGCGCCCGCCGAGCCGATGCGCCCGATGATCGCCAGGATGATGTCTTTGGCGCTCACCCCGGGCGCCCGCTTGCCGGTGACGCTGATGCGCATCACCTTGGGCCGGACCTGCCACAGGGTCTGGGTGGCCATCACGTGCGCATTCTCGGACTGCCCGATGCCGAAGGCGATGGCGCCCAGCGCGCCATGCGTCGACGTGTGGCTGTCGCTGCACACGACCGTAAGGCCTGGCAGGGTGATGCCCTGCTCCGGCCCCACCACGTGGACGATGCCCTGGCGCGGATCGGACAGCGGGAAGTTGTTGACGCCGCCCCAGCTCATGTTCTCGTCGAACTGATCGATCATGCGCGCGATCTCGGGGGTCGCGGCGCCGGCCGAACTGCGCGATCGGGTCGGCACATAGTGGTCGGGAATGCCGAATACCTGCTTCGGCGAGCGCACCGACAGGCCGCGGCGCCGCAAGTCCGCGAAGGCATGGAAAGAGCCTTCGTGGATGATGTCCCGATCGATGTACAGCAGCGACGGGCCATTTTCACGCGCAATGATTACATGCCGGTCCCAGATCTTGTCGAACATCGTCCTGGGGACGTTCCCGGTGTGCGGCTCAAGCATGCTCATTTTCTTGTCCCGCGACGTAAGCGGACAGGATGTCGGCGCCGCTGGCGGCCCAGACCCCGCTGTGCCCAAGGATATATTCGAGCACTTCGCGTACCTTGCCGATCCGGTAAGGCACGCCGCTGACCCAGGCGTGCAAAGGCAGGCTCATGACGCGCCCGCCGTACTCGGCGGATTCCCGGTACAGGACATCGAAGCGGTCCTTGATCTGCCGGGCCCATTCGTCTTCGGACTGGTGCAGTTCCAGCATCACCACGCGATCATCAGTCTCGTACGCCATGGGCATCGCATAATGCGTCCCACGTGCGGTCTTCATGGCGTAAGGCAGGTCGTCGTTGGCCCAATCGCAGGAATACGCCACGCCATTGGCCGCCAGCAGGTCGGGGGTATCGGCGGATTGGGCCCGCCCTGGCGACAGCCAGCCGGTGACTTCTTGCCCAGTGGCTTTACGCAGGGTTTCCAGGGCGCCACGGATGAGCGCGTCTTCTTCGTCGCGCGGCATGCCGGTGTAGTGGATGCTGTCCATGTCCTGGCCGTGTGCGATGATTTCCGCATCATGCTTCAGAAGCTCTTCGATCAGGCCGGGGTAGCGCTGCGCGATGATGGCATTCAAGGCGATCGAGGAAGGAAGCGTCAAGTCGTCCAGCACCTTGAGTATGCGAAAGATGCCGACCCGGTTTCCATAGTCGCGATTCGTGTAATGCCGGAAGTCGGGAAAAGGCATGGTCAATCCGCCCGGCGCACGGAAGGGCTTGCCTTTCATGTCCAGGGGAAACCATTGCAGTATGGGCGTCACCCAAAGGGCGATCCGCGCGCCGCCCGGCCACTGAACCGGCTTGCGCTCGAAAAGGTCCGACCAGGCATAGCGTTCGTGGTCCATGCCATGGCGACGCCAGGGATAGTTCAGGTAATCGTTGCTCAGGGACATGGTGCTATCCTCGTTTCGCGTCGTGGGCCGATATGGCGCTCGCCACCGCGTCATAGTGATGATCGATGTAATGCCTGGCGATCTCGCGCCCCGTGGCCAGCCAGACCTTGTCGTGGCCGGCGATGTGTGCAAGCGCCTCGGCAAAGGCGTCTATGCGATGAGGCTGGCCCACCAGGTAAGGATGCAGCGGCACGCACATGACGGTGCCCGACTCGGCGCCCTCGGCATAGAGCTGGTCGAACTGGCGCTTGATCATTTCGCCGTAATGGCGCGGCGTGTACTGATTCGTGTTGTAGACGATGGTGTCGTTCATTTCCAGCGAATACGGAATGCTGATCAGCTTGCCGCTGGCCACGTTGATGGGCGTGGGCTGGTCGTCGTGGAACAGGTCGCAGGTGTACAGCACGCCTTCTTCAGCCAGCAGGTCCATCGTCCAGGTGTTGTTGGACAGTGCCGGCGACAGCCAGCCGTCCAGCGTCTGGCCCGTCCATTTGGCGATGGTCTCGCGGGAATCCACGATGATCGCGCGCTCCTGTTCCGGCGTCATGCCGTAGGTGTAGCGCGTGTTGTAGATGCCATGCGAGAAGAATTCCCAGCCGCGGTCGGCGCAGGCCTTGATGATCTCGGGGTGGTGTTCGCACAAGGCGACGTTCAGCGATACGGAGCCGCGAAAACCGGTCTCGTCCATGGCCCGCATCATGCGCTGCCAGCCCGCGCGGTTGCCGTAGTCGCGGTGCGAATAACCCACCACGTCGGGGTTGGGCCGGGGCCAGGGAGCACGGATGGGGTTCGGCTCCGGGTTCATTTCGTAGAACTCGATGTTCGGCGCGATCCATACGGCGATCCGCGCGTCGCCGGGCCAGGTGATTTTCGGCCTGCCGCGATAGGGCAGATACCCGTAGAGCCCGGGATCGTTCGTCATGATGCGGCTCATGGTCAGACCCCCTTGTATTGCTTCAGGTGCGCGATCACCTCGGCGACCGGCACGACGTCGGCATACTTGATGGCCATGTCGTACAGGTTCGCAAAATGGGGCCCTTCATGCTTGTCGGCCACGCATTCCTCGGGAACGCTTACCCGATAGCCGCAGGACAAGGCATCGACGACCGTGGCCCGCACGCAACCCGACGTCGATCCGCCCGTCACGATGACACTGTCGCAACCGTGCCAGGTCATGAGCGAACGCAGATTGGTTTCAAAGAATGCCGACGCCATGCGCTTGTTGATGATGACGTCGCGCACATGATCGATGCGCAGACGGTCGTCGAATTCGGACCGGCGCGATCCCAGCTTGATGTTCTGCAGGGAGTCCGGCGTGTCGGTGCGCGTACCCCACACACCGCAATCTTCGCCCGACTCCATATAGCCCACGAAAGTCCAGACGACCGGCAGGCTGTTGGCGCGGAACAGGTCCGCCAGCTCGTTGACGTAGTCCAGCTGCTTGGGATCCGTTTCATAGGCGGTGATGAATTCGCCGACGTTGGTATAGGACTTTTGAAGATCGATATTCACCAGCACGGGCTTGCGGCCAAAACCGAATCGAGGACGAGTCGGCTTCTGTTTGATGCCTTCATACAATTCACGAGCCGACTTGCTGGACAGTTCCATGGTGATCTCCTGATTTTCTTTGCCGTAAAAGACCTAATGCTATATCATTAGACAAATCCGTCCATACTAGTACATACCCCTAGGGCCCTCCAACGCAACAAGGGAAGTGATGTGGAATGAAAAGAAAAGATAGAAACGCTGTCCATACCCTAGCGCATGGCGAATCGCCTTTGCCGCTCTATCACCGCCTGTACGTCATACTGAGGGAGCGCATCGTGAACGGCGACTACCGTGCCGGCCATGTCCTGCCCTCCGAGGCAGACCTCATGACCAGTTTCGGAGTCAGCCGCATCACCGTCAAGCGCGCGCTGGATGATCTGGCCGCGGAAGGCCTGGTCGAGCGCTCGCGCGGCCGGGGAACGACGGTTACCCAGGCGGGTGCGTCGATGCGCGTAGGCAGCCCAATTTCCGCCAGCATCGACGGGCTGCTGACGAGCCTGTCGGTGATCGGCCAGGGCACGTCGGTCGAAATCGACGCTTTCGAATACCAGCCCGCCAACCCTTACGTGGCGGAGCAGCTTCGCATTCCCGTCGGCACCGTGGTCCAGCGCGCTTCGCGGGTCCGCCACCTGAACAGCGAACCCTTCTCGCACTCGACCAGCTACGTGCTGGAAAGCATAGGACGCAGCTTCACGGCCGACGACATGCTCAACACGCCGCTTATCGACCTGATCCAGCGCTCGGTCACCATTGCGCAGGTGCAGCAGGCCATAACCTGCACGCTGGCCGACAATGTATCGGCCAGGCTGCTGAAAGTCAGCGTGGGCAGCCCCTTGCTGAAGCTGCGCCGGGTCTTCATCGATACGGATGGCCGGCCCGTCGACTTTGCCGAAATCCTTTACACGCCCGATCGCTTCGAATACAGAATGACCTGGTCGCGCAACGCCAACAACCAGCTCGAAGTGGATACGGAAAACACGGCGATTTCGCTTTGAAGGGTCGGATCCCGTACTGGCAAAAAGCTGGGGTCAGACCCCGTACGGGGTCTGACCCCTCAGTAGCGGAAATCGGGGGTCGGACCCGATACGGGTCTGACCCCTATGCTACTATCGGAAACGGCTCTTGCTATCTTGGGGTCAGACCCCATGCGGGGTCTGACCCCGAAGCAATCAAACCATCGTCCATCAGGAGACACACCAATGAGCATGTCCATCGATGCCACCGTAAGCACCGCACTTGCCATCGAAACCGCCAATGCGCAACAGCAGCAGCAAATGACCGTGCTGCGGAAAACGCTCGACATGCAGGCCGATGCCATCACCAACCTGGTCGAATCCGCGGTTCCGCGTCTGGCCACTGTCGGCAATGTGGGAACGATTCTGCACACCACCGCCTGATTTCAAGGGGTCAGACCCCATGGGGTCTGACCCCAGTCTCATCTGGACTGCTTGCCGGTGGGGCCTGCGCCCGGGGCTGCCCCGGGGGTCAGACCCCGTACGGGGTCTGACCCCAAATACTCCATCAGCAGCCGTGCGGCGGGTGTCAATGAGGCCCGCGACTGAAAGCACACCGCGAATCTTCGTTTCGCCCACGAATCCGATAAATCCACCGCCACGATTCCGCTGGCGCTGTGCCGCGCGGCCAGCACTTCTCTGGGCGCAATGCTCACCCCCAGGCGTGCCTGCACGACTCTCAATGCGGAATCGAAGTTCGACACCGTGACGCGATGGGAAAATGTGCGGCCCAGTAACGCAGCCTGCCTGCGCATGTAACTGACGACCGCGGTCGTGGGCGGAAGGCTCACTTGCTCGTAGTCCAGGACCTCCTCGAACGCCACCGTCTTGCGGCCGGCAAGCGGGTGCCCCTCCGGAACCAGCACCGCCAGGTGGTCATGCCGATACGGGACGTGTTCCAGTCCCTGAAAGTCGGCGGCATCCCAGCATATGCCCAGGGACGCGACACCGGCACGCACACCCTGAACGACCTTTTCGCTGACGGCCTCCTCGAGACTCACGCGTATGTCGTGGTGCGCGGGTATGTGCAGAAAGCCGGCGATGTCGTCCGCCAGAGACTCGGCCATTGCGGACGAACTGGCCAGTACCTTGATCAGGCCTTTCACTCCCGCCGCATATGCCGACATGTCCCGGTGAATCTGATCGGCGCCCGCCAGAATGGCGCGTGCGTGCTCGAGCAAGGTTTCGCCGGCCGCCGTGGGCTCCACGCCGCGCCGCCGGCGAATCAGCAATGGCACGCCCAGGGCTTCCTCCAGTGCCGCCAAGCGCTTACTGATGGCCGATGGCACCATATTCGCATCCTCGCTCACTCGCGACATGCTGCGCAACTCGCACACGGCCACGAACAGCCGCAGCGTCGTGATGTCGATATCCCGCATGATATTCCCGTATGGAAAATTACTCGTTCTTTATTAACGAAGCATACTCGATAAAGAATAGCTAGAATCAATAGACTATCGGTCGCTGAGGTCCTGCACATGTCTGTCGTGAAAGAAAAAGTCGCCATTCGGGAAGTCGGCCTGAGAGATGGCTTGCAAAGCATTGCCCAGACCGTGCCCACCGACCGGAAACTGGAATGGATTGCCGCAGCCCATGCTGCGGGCCTGCGCGAAATCGAAGTGGGCTCGTTCGTTCCACCGCATCTCCTGCCACAACTCGCGGATACCGCCGAGCTGGTGAAAGCGGCGCGCGCCTTTGACGGCTTGCGGGTCTCGGTGCTGATACCCAATCTGAAAGGCGCGGAGCGCGCGATCGCTGCCGAAGTCGACTTGATGCTGCTGCCCTTGTCGGCCAGCCGCGAGCACAGTCTCGCCAATCTGCGGAAGACCCCGGACGATGTCGTCCGTGAGGCAGCAAGAATACGCGCGGCGCGGGATGCGGCCGGTTCCCGGGCCTTGATCGAAGGCGGCATCGGAACCGCCTTCGGATGCACACTGCAAGGGCATGTGGCCCAGGACGAAGTGCTGCGCCTGGCCCTGGCGCTGCTGGAAGCCGGCGTCGATCGCATCAGCCTGGCCGACACCGTCGGTTATGCCGACCCGGCGGCCGTGAATGAATTGTTCAGCCGGGTCCAGGCAGCCATCGGAGATCGCTTGCATGGCGCCCACTTCCATGACACCCGCGGCCTGGGCCTGGCCAATACCCTGGCGGCGCTGCAGGCAGGAGTACGCCGCTTCGACGCCTGCCTGGCAGGAATCGGCGGCTGTCCGCATGCGCCCGGAGCCAGCGGAAACGTCAGCACCGAAGACTTGGCCTTCATGCTGGAAAGCATGGGGCACGACACCGGCATCGACCTTGAGCACCTGCTGCAAGCGCGCGCCCTTGTTGCCGACCATTTGTGCGACGTACCGCTGCATGGTGCGCTCTGGCGGGCCGGCCTGCCCAGGACCCGCGCCGCCTCATGATGCCCGCCAAACAAACCGTAACGGAATTTCCAAGCAGATGACTACCGAAGACACCGTTCCCGCCACGACCCAGGCCGCCCTGCCTCTTTCCGGCCTGCGCGTACTGGAGTTCACCCACATGGTGATGGGTCCCACTTGCGGGCTCATACTGGCCGACCTGGGCGCCGAGGTGATCAAGATCGAGCCCATAGACGGCGACCGGACCCGCCACCTGCTGGGCGCCGGCGCCGGCTTCTTCCCCATGTTCAATCGCAACAAGAAAAGCATGGCGCTCGACCTGCGCAAGCCGGAAGCGGCCGCCATCGCGCGGCAGCTGGGCGAAGGCGCGGACGTGCTCATCGAGAACTTCCGCCCGGGCGTCATGCAAAAGTATGGACTGGACTACGCATCCCTGCGCGCAAAGAACGAAAAAATCATCTATGTCAGCCACAAGGGTTTTCTGCCCGGTCCTTATGAAAACCGCACGGCCCTGGACGAGGTCGTGCAGATGATGGGCGGACTCGCCTACATGACGGGAAGGCCGGGCGATCCTCTGCGGGCTGGAAGCAGCGTGAACGACATCATGGGCGGCATGTTCGGTGCGATAGGCGTGATGGCGGCGCTGATCAGCCGCGGCATCACCGGGAAGGGCCAGGAGGTCCAGTCGGCCCTGTTCGAAAACAATGTGTTCCTGGTGGGCCAGCACATGCTTCAGTACATGCTGACGGGCCAGGCCGCCGCCCCCATGCCGGAACGCATCTCCGCCTGGGCTTTGTACGATGTTTTCACGGTCAAGGACGGCGAACAGATCTTCCTGGCGGCGGTCAGCGACAGCCAGTGGAACACCTTCTGCGACGCCTTCGGCTTCGATGACCTGAAGCGCCGCGAGGACCTCGCCACCAACAACCTGCGCGTGCAGATGCGCCCCACCCTGCTGGCCGACCTGCGCGAACGCCTGGCCGGCTACAGCGCTCAGGCCCTCGCCGAGACCTTCGAGGCGCAAGGCCTGCCCTTTGCCCCCATCGCGCGTCCCGAAGACCTGTTCGATGACCCGCACCTGAATGCCACCGGCGGGCTTGCCGACATCCGGGTGCCCGACGGCGCCATGGCCGGGCAGGACACGCGCGTTCCGCTGTTGCCGCTGGTGCTCGCCGGAAAGCGCCTGGGCGTGCGGAACTCCCCTCCTCAATTGGGCGAACACAGCGACAGCCTGCTGCAGGATCTCGGTTACGGCGCAGCCGATATCCAGGCGCTCAGAACAGCCGGCGCCATTCAATAAATCACGAAGGCAGGACCTTATATACACCAAGGAGACGAGAATGAACAATTTTTCACCGACCCGCCGCCATGTATTGGCCGGCCTGGGCGCCGCCGCGGTGGCGTTGCCCTTTGGCGGCCGCGCCCAAAGCGATCGCCCCGTCACATTGATCTTGCCGGTCAGCGTCGGGTCCGGCGTAGACACCATCACGCGCTCGGCCTCCGAAGCGCTCGCCCACGCGCTCGGCCAAACGGTCGTCGTCGACAACCGGCCGGGCGCCGGCGGCATCATCGGCACCAGCGCCATCGTCAAGGCCGAACCAAACGGATTCACCATCGGCATGGTTTCCAACAATCACGTCGTATATCCCAGCGTATACAAGTCGGTACCCTTTGACCCGATCGCGGACATCACCCCCATCTCGGTCGTGGGGTCCACGCCCTTCATGCTGGTCGTGAATCCAAACACCATCAAGGCGCGCAACATCCAGGAACTGGTGAGCGAACTGAAAGCCAGTCCCGACAAATACACCTATGCGTCTTCGGGAAATGGAACGATTCTGCATCTGGCCGTCGAAATGTTCGTGCATCAGGCCGGCGCCTCGGCTCGCCATATTCCGTATCGCGGCGTCGCGCCCATGATGACCGATCTGATCGGCGGCCAAGTGGATTTCGGCGTCCTGTCGCTGCCGTCCGTAAAGAAGCAGGTGGAAAGCGGGGCGTTGCGCGCCCTGGGCGCCTGCGGCGCAAAGCGCATGGAAAGCATGCCCGACCTTCCCACCATCGCGGAACAAGGTGTCACCGAGTACGAATGCGACGGATGGTTTGCCGCCGTGGGGCCGGCGGGCCTGCCCGACAAGGACGTGCAGCGCTTTCATCAGGCGCTGAAAACGGCGTTCAACGACCCCGCCGTGCAGGTCAGCATGAAGGCCCAGGGCAACAATATCGTCAACATGGCTCCCAAGGAAACCGCCGCCTTCTTCCGTTCGGAAATGGCCAAGTATGCCGCCGTCGTAAAGGCATCGGGCCTGCAGCCGGTGTAGGGGTCAGACCCCGTACGGGGTCTGACCCCAAGCCCTTTGCAACAGGGCCAGGCCCCGCATGGGATCCGGCCCCAAGTCCTTTGCAGCAGGGTCAGACCCCGCATGGGGTCTGACCCTTTGACGCTTCAAACCCGCTGATAACCCGTCTTTCCGCCGAACAGCTTTTCCCGCTGGGACCAGTCATGCGTCTGCTCCCACAGGCGCAGGACATCCATTGCTTCGGCACGGAACTGGGCATCCTGCTGAGGAGTCGATATCTGGACGCCCAGCTCCAGCCTGTGTCCGGACGGATCGAAAAAGTAGATGGACAGCAGAAAATCGTCATGGTTGACCGGGCCAATGACCGGAATGCCCTTGGCCTCGAGATCCGCCTTGGCCTTCAGCAAGGTATCTTCGTCCTTGACGCGGAAAGCGAAATGCTGGACCCAGCCCGGCGTTTCCGCGTCGCGTCCGGACGGCTCGCCCTTGTCGCGGGGGAGCTCGAAGAAAGCGATGCAGCTGCCGTCCTCCATTTCGAAAAAAATGTGGACATGAGGGCTGTAAGCCCCCGTGGACGGCACGTGGTCTTCACCCATCGCATGTATGAACTTCAGTCCCAGCACCTTGGTATAGAAGTCAACGGTCTCGCGGGCATCCTTGCAGCGGAATGCAGCGTGATGCAGGCCTTTGCACAGCATGGCGGTCTCCTGTCAGTGATCGAGCGCAGCAAAAGTCTGCTGAATCCGTCCAAAGACGGAATTGCCTTCCCGATCGAAATGTTCAATACGGACTTCATCCCCGAAGCGCAGCAGCGGCGTCGTGGCGGCGCCCGAGTTCAAGGTTTCGAGGGCGCGGATCTCGCCGATGCATCCGCAGCCGGCGCTCTCGTCTTCGTTCGACACCGTGCCCAGTCCCACCAGGCTGCCCGGTTCGAACGGGCGGGTCTGGGCAACGTGGGCGATCAAGTCGCCATAATGGAAGGGAGTGTCGATACCGGTTTCGATATTGCCCACCTGTTTGCCGCGCACCCAGCACTTCATGGTGCCGGCCACCAGCTTGCCGTCCCACAGGTCGCCAAGCTCGTCGGGTGTAACGGCAATGGGTCCCATGCTGGACGCCGGCTTGCCCGTCAGGAAGCCAAAGGTGCGCTTCAGCTCGGCCGGGATCAAAGACCGCAGCGAAATATCGTTCATCAAGACGAAAAGCTTGATGTGCCGGCTTGCGTCTTCGCGATCGACGCCCACGGGCACGTCGTCAGTCACCGCGAAGATCTCGGCTTCGAAATCGATGCCCAGGTCATCGGAAGGAAGCTTCACCGTCTCGTTCCAGGCCATGAAGCCATGCGATATTCCTTGGTACACCAAGGGTTTCTCGTAGAAATCGTCGGGTATGGCCTCGCCTCGCGCGGCACGGTTGCGCTTGATATGGCTGGCGTAGGCCGCGCCGTCCAGGAACTGGTATGCGCGCGGCAGGGGCGCCGCCAGTGTGTCGAGATCGAGCGGAAACTGCCCCTCGACATCGCCCGCATTGAGCTGGTCATACAAGCGTTGGAGCGCAGGAGACACCTGGGCCCAGTTATCGAGCGCGTACTGCATGGTGGGCGCGGCCGCCCCGGCCTTCACTGCCTTGCCCAGGTCGCGGCTGACGACGGCCAACGCGCCGTCCCGACCCGAACGTAAAGATGCGAGCTTCATAGTACCTTCTTCCTACTCGTTGTTGCTGTTTCACTGCTGAGGGATCTGGGCTTGCTGCACGACCTGCTTCCACTGGACGATGTTGTCGCGGATCATGTCGCGCATGCCGTCGGGCGAGCTGTAGTAAGGTTCGCTTCCCATATCGTTGAGCTTCTTCCTGACGCCGGGATCCTTCAGGATGTCGTCCAAAGTGGCGTTCAGCTTGCCGATCACGTCGGCCGGCGTTCCGGCGGGCGCCGCCAGCCCCAGCCACGACATCACCTCGAAGCCGGGCAAGGCCTTATTGGCCGGAGGCACGTCGGGCAACAAGGGCCAGGGCTCGCTGCTGGTCACCGCCAAGGCGCGCAGCTTTCCTGCGTGGATTTGCGGGCCTGCCACGGTCGCCGTATCGACAAGGACGTCGACGTCGCCGGCGATCACCGATACGACGGGCGCGCCGCCGCCCCGGTATGGAATATGCAACATGGGGGCCTTGGCGGTGGACGCCAGCAGTTCGCCCGTCAGGTGCTGGGTGGAGCCGACGCCCACGGAGGAAAAACTCACACCGTCGGATTTCCCACGCGCGGTCTCCAGCAGCTGGGCCAGCGTCTTGGCGGGATTATCGGCGCTGACGGCCACGACGAAAGGAAATTGCGTGACCGTGGAGATCATGGAGAAGTCGGCCACGGGATCGTAGGGAACCGACTTGCGGACCGCGGCCGAAGCGGTATGCCCACCGGTCAGCATGATCAGCGTATAGCCGTCGGCGGGCGCCTTTGCGACATGGCCGGACGCAATGGTGCCGCCGGCGCCGGTCCGGGATTCCACCACGAAAGGTTGCTTGAGACGGCCTTCGAGCTCTGCCGCGACGAGCCGCGCGACCGAATCGGCGTTGCCGCCGGCACCGAAGCCGTGAATCAGCGTAACGGGTTTTTCGGGATAGGCGGCAGTGGCGGCACCGCTTGCGAAAGCCATGGCCAGACCGGCCAGCAGTGCTTTGAAATTGAATTCCATCGGGGTCTCCTTGATTCTTGTGAGCGTCAAGGACAGACTATAGAGAGCCCCGCGCCGAATGCGCCACAGTTTTCCATTGGATGGAAATGATCTGCGCGAAGGACTCAAGCTGCGGCGTTCAGCGCCTTGCGTATGGCCCTTGCCCGGGTCTGCAGGATGGAAGCCAGGGACTGTATGCGGGCCGGGCCCATGCGCCCGTCGATGGCGGCCACGCTGATCGCGGCGATGGGCTGGTCCAGAGAATCGAACAAGGGTACGCCCACGGCGGACACACCCGGATTGACCTGGTTCCGGATAAAAGCATAACCGTCCTTCCTGCAGCGCGCGACCGCTTTGTGCAAATCGATTTCAAGGCGGCTTCCGCCTTTGGCTGGAACATCGGTGGCCAAGCTGGCGATCAGGGCTTCGCGCTCTTCCTCGGGCAGAAAGGCCAGCATTGCCAAGCCGCCCGCGCCCAGGCCCAGCGGCCGCCTGCTGCCGACCTCCAGCGTCAGTACGCGAACGGGCGACGGCCCTTCGTAGCGGTCCAGGCAGACCGCGTCCGCGCCACTGCGCACAGTTAGGTACACGGTATCGCCGACCTCTTCGGCAAGGGATAGCAAGTAACGGCGGCAGGGCTCGCGCAGATCGAAGGACATCGAGGCCGCCACGCCCAGCTCGAAGGCCAGCGGGCCAAGCAGATAGCGCTTGTTGGACTCGTTCTGCACCACCATCCGCTGCTGTATCAGCCGCTGCAACAGGCGGTGCACGGTGGAATAAGGCAGGCCGGTGTCCGAAGCGAGCCGGGTGAGCGGCAGCCCCCTGCGTCCCGCAGTGGCCATATGCTTCATCAATTGCACCGCCCTTTCTATCGTTCCAACGTCGCCTTGTGCCGCTTTACCTCCCATGATGGCTCCTGTGATGCGCCGACTTCGGGCGCCGGATGGCATTATAGGCGCGGCGCGGGCTGCGGGAAGAACAATTCCATTTGATGGAAAACGGCGCGGGTAGAGGGGGTCAGACCCCATACGGGGTCTGACCCCGAACAACCGTCATGAAGGGGTCTGACCCCGGGCAACCTTATCATCGTTATGAAAAAGGGTCAGACCCCATGCGGGGTCTGAACTTCGATCAACCTGGCCGCCTCGGAAAAGGGGTCAGACCCCGCATGGGGTCTGACCCCGAATCAGGTCAGTTCAGCCAGCAGCAGCCGCCAGAACTCCAGTCTTTTTTCCAGTGTCGAGACGAGGATGTGCTCGTTCAAGGTGTGGGCGCCATCGCCATCCGCGCCAACGCCGTCGATGGTAGGGATGCCCAGGGCGGCGGTGAAATTGGCGTCGCTGCCGCCTCCGGTCATGGGGGCCTCTTCGAGTTCGAATCCGGCACGACGCGCGCAATCCTGGGCGACGGCCAGCAATTTCGCCGTTCCGTCGCTGCGCGTCATGGGCGGGCGATTGAGTTCCGCCTTGACGGCCAGTTCGACGTCGGGGTCGACGGCCTTCAGCGCATTGATGCGCGACAGGATGAATTCGGCCGCTTCCCGATCGGGCACCCGGAAATCGACGACCGCCCTGCATTCGGCCGGGACCACGTTGGTGGCGGTGCCGCCTTTCAGTGTGCCGACGCTGACGGTGATGCCTCGTGCATAGTCGGTCATGGCTTCGAGCGCCAGGACCTGGTGCGCCATCTCCTTGATCGCGCTCCGTCCTTTTTCGTGTGCGACGCCAGCATGCGACGGCCGACCGCGCGCGGTAAGGGTGACCATCCCCGTGCCTTTGCGCGCGGTCACGCATCGTCCGCCGTCGGCCCTTGCCGGTTCGGTCACCAGCACACAGCGCGCACGCGCCGCGTAATGTTCGATGCTGGCCCGCGAGGCGTGGCTGCCGGTCTCCTCGTCGGGCGAAAACAAGTAATCGACGGGCAGCGCCGTGCCGCCGTTTGCGGTCGCCTGCCCCATGGCGGCCAGCGCCAGGTAAGCGCCGGCCTTCATGTCGTACGTGCCGGGGCCGTACAGGCGGTCGCCCTCTTGCCGGACCGGGTTTTCAAGCAGCGTGCCGACGGGATGGACGGTATCGAGGTGCGCGAGAATCAGTATGCCCGGTCGATCATCCCCGGTTTTGCGATTACTGACGCATAGCAAGGGCCCCACGTCGCCGGCCAACGGCTCGATACTCGCGCTCAGGCCCAGCTTGCGCGCTTGCTCCCCGGCCATTTGCATCATCTGCCCGACCCGCCCCGGGTCGTGTGTCGGCGATTCCAGCCGCACCCATTCCTCGATGCCTGCGACGAGGCTTTCCGTGGTTTCCCTGTTCATTGCACCTTCCATGTGAATGTTAGACAAGAGGCTGAAGCCGGACGCGCGGCGCCAAGCGCAAACCATTCTACCTGCCCGCTCCGCGACACATGGCGCCAGGAAATCCAGGTTGCATTACACTCATATCAAATAAACTGAAGGATGAAAGAGGCGCCATGGCCTTCACGACGGAAAACGTCAAGGTATTTCTTGCTGTGCTGGACACCGGCAGCTTTTCAGCTGCCGCCCGGCGGCTGGGCCGTGTACCGTCCGCGGTCAGCATGATGGTCGCGCAGCTCGAGGCGGAACTCGACCTGGCCTTGTTCGACCGCTCAGGCCGCGAACCCCGGCCAACCAGCGCCGCACTTGCCCTGGAACCCCAGGCGCGACAGCTTGCGGGTCAGTTGCGCCAATTGCAGACCCATGCGCTCGCCCTGCACAAGGGCCTGGAAAGCCGCTTGACGCTGGCTATTGCGCCCGAGCTGCTGTCCGCACCCTGGAATGATCCCCTGGTCCTGCTTTCCAATGAATTCCCATCGCTCGAGGTCGAAGTGCTCTCGGCGCCGCAGGCCGACGCGCTTCGCATGCTCGAACAGGACAGCGCCCAGCTGGCCATCGTGTTCGAGCGTCCCGCCACCAACGAGCATGAGGCCTTTCAGGAATTCAGCAGCGAAATCCTGGTCGCCGTCATCGCCCCCGATCATCCCGCGTTCTCGAACGGCCGCAGCATGCTGCGCCAGGAGGAATTGCTCGATATCCGGCAAATCGTCGTGGCCGGCCGAGATGCCGACGAAACCGATCCCCGCGTCGTCGTGGCGCGGCAGATATGGAGAACCGACAATTACCTGGCCACGCTGAGCCTGGTACGGTCGGGACTGGGCTGGGCCTACCTGCCGCGCTCCCTGGTGCAGCCGCTCACCCAGAGCGGAACGCTGGTCGAGATCACTTTCGAGAACATCAGCAATCAGCTACAGCTGTGGGTGGATGTCGTCTGGTTGCGGGATCGACCCCTGGGGCTGGGCGCGCGCCGCTTCATCGAGCTGGTCAGGCAGGTACGGGGCCCGCGCCAGATCGGCGATTAGAGCCTGCATCAACCAGGGCCTAGGCGGCCTGCCGCGCCTCGGACGTGGGCGGGCCGGCTTTCATCGAGGGAGCTGGCTGCATGGCCGATGCAGGCAGCCCAAACACCTTGTCGAAAATCAGGCTGAACACGAAGGTATAGACCAGGAAAAATACGATGAAGCCCAGATCCAGCACGAATGCTTCCCACCAGGATACATTCAGCCACCATGCGAAAAAAGGCACGAACGCCACGATGAGGCCGCCTTCGAAGCCGATGGCGTGCGCCACGCGGCGCTTCACGCTGCGGCCCTTGATCGTCTGGCGGGATTCCCAGTGCTCGAAAAGCGCATTCCAGACAAGATTCCAGACCACCGCAATCAAGGATGCGGCAACGGCCGCGACGCCTGCATGGCCCGGTGCATGCCCGAGCATCGCCAGCGCGACGCTGGTCAGGATGACGGCGATGAGCTCATAAAGCGATACATAAACCACCTTGCGTTTGACGCCCTGCATGGTGCGACTCCATAAATACTTTGATTGAACCGAAAGAAATATACCTCCGCCTCAGCCCCGAAAAAAGTCAGCTTCTATCAGTTTTTCTGACATGTTGACCGTACCACGGGTTTATCCCCAATTGAGCTCTTTCCGGAATCCGGCTACGCTCTTGCTCGTCCATATAAAGATCATGCAGAAGAGTCCGGCCATCCATGCCGGCGCCGACGGAGCAACCGCCCCGGAAACTCTCAGGCCACAGGACTGCAACGGTCAGGACAATCTGGAGAGCGGCGCGTTGGGCGCCCACCGAAGGGGAACCCGGCAAGGGTGAAACTCTCAGGTAAACGGACAGATGGGGCGTCGCCGTCATTCGGCGGCGACCACATCTATCTGGAGCTCTCATGCACCATATCGCCATCATCGGCGCCGGCATCAGCGGCGTCACGTCCGCCTACGCCCTTGCCAAGCAAGGCCATGCGGTTACCGTCATCGATCGCCTGCGCTATTGCGCCATGGAAACGTCGTATGCCAATGGCGGCCAGCTATCGGCCTGCAACGCAGAAGTCTGGAACAGCACCTCGACCGTTCTGAAAGGAATGCGCTGGATGCTGCGCCGCGATGCCCCGCTGCTCGTCAACCCATCCCCAAGCTGGCACAAGTACTCATGGATGGCGGAGTTCGTCCGCCATATCGGCAATTACCGAGAGAACACGCTGCGTACGACACGACTCGCCATCGAAGCACGCCAGCATCTGTACAAGATGGCGGAAGACGAAGGCATAGACTTTGACCTGGAAACACGCGGCATCCTGCATGTGTTCCACGATCGGAAAAGCTTCGAAGCCGGTCGGCGGGTCAATGCGCTATTGCGCGAAGGCGGCCTCGAACGCCACGAAGTCACACCCGCCGAGGCGCGCGACATCGAACCCACGCTGACCACCGAATGCTATGGGGGCTTTTACACGCCCTCCGACGCCACGGGCGACATACACAAGTTCACGCGCGGATTGGCGCAGGCGTGCGAGCGCAAGGGCGTGCGCTTCCTGATGGACACGGAAGTCACCGATATCTCCGCCCTGGAGCAAGGCCATCGACTAACCATCAGGCAGGCATCCACCGAGCACCTGGACGCCGATGCCGTCATCGTCTGCGCCGGCACGGCCAGCCGGCGATTCGCCTCGATGCTGGGCGACCGTGTGAATATCTATCCGGTAAAGGGGTATTCCATCACGGTCAACCTTGAAGACGAGCAAAGCATCGCGGGGGCTCCCTGGGTCAGCCTGCTGGACGAAGAAGCCAAGATCGTGACCAGCCGCCTGGGGCGCAATCGCTTCCGGGTAGCGGGCACGGCGGAATTCAACGGCTACAACAAGGACATCCGCGCCGACCGGATACTGCCCCTGACCAATTGGGTCCACCGCCATTTTCCGCAGGTTGACACTTCACGCGTCATTCCTTGGACGGGACTGAGGCCCATGATGCCCGACATGATGCCGCGGGTGAAGGCGGGCAGACGGCCCGGGGTCTTCTACAATACGGGCCATGGGCACCTGGGCTGGACACTGTCGCCGATCACGGCGCAGATGCTGGTCGACGAGATCGCCCGCAGCGGCGCCAGAACCCAGGTCGCCGTGGCGGCCTGAACCCATGGAATATTTTATTTTGTAAGTCGTCCCGCGCACGGAAAATGGCGTAGTAAACTCTGCGCTCCACTTTCCGTGCCGAACACCATCATGCTCGATGAGCGCTTTTCCATTGCGCAGCTTTCGCGCCTATCGCCGCGAGGCAAATCGGCGGCCAACGACGACACTCACACCAATCCCTGCCTCAGCTGCGGAGCATGCTGCGCACACTTCAGGGTTTCCTTCTATTGCGGGGAAATCGCCGATGAGCGCGGCGGCATGGTCCCTCCCGAACTGGTCACGCAAGTGGGACCCCTGCGCGCCTGCATGAAAGGCACGGAATATGGCGGCAAGCGCTGCATCGCGCTGCGAGGAGAGCTCGGCCAGGACGGAATCCATTGCGCCATCTACGAGCAGCGCCCTTCGCCGTGCCGTGAATTTCCGGCTTGGCAAGAAGATGGTTCTCCCAACCCGGACTGCCAGCGCGTCCGCATGAAGATCGGCCTGCCGCCGCTGCCGGCCATCACAAAAGACGACGACCTCGACCCGGGAAATACGCCGCCCCGCCGTGGCGACGTCGCTGCCTGATCTGCCTTGGGGTCAGACCCATTTTCGGCCTGGGGTCAGACCCCATGCGGGGCCTGACCCCAAAATCAACGAACAAGCGGCAGCTCCCAATTTCGGCCTGGGGTCAGACCCCGTATGGGGTCTGACCCCAAAATCAATGAACAAGCGGCAGGCCCCATTTTCGGCCCGGGGTCAGACCCCGTACGGGGTCTGCCCCCCAGTTCAACGCTCCCAGGACGCCTCGGCCAGCACGGCCAGCGGCCCGGCCTTCCGGATGGGTGCGACGTGCTCGGGGTGTTTCACATACAAGGCGCCTGCGAAGGCCAGGGCGTTGACCGACACGTTGTGAGAATGCTCTTGCTTGCGTGGCACCAGGAGCATCCAGCCGTTCTGAACCAGCATGTTGCAAGGCGGCATCAGCCCTTCTTCGTCGGGCTCCAGGCCCAGCTTCGCGCACGCAAGACCGTAGGCGCCGGACATGCTGGCCGCAGACGCATCGATGTCCGCCGACCGCTGTGCCAGCACACGGGCGAACACGTGCCTGACCGGCAGGACGGCATGTTCTTCGAGCGCCAACTCGGGCGCGTCCGCCGACAGATGGGCGATCAGGGGATCCAGGCTGGCATTGCCGGGCGCCGCCGGCAGCCATTGCACATGCTTATGCCGCTGACTGGCGCCCGCCGGCCCGCCGCCGTTGTAGAAGCCGAGCCCTCCCGATTCCGACAGCAGGCTGGCCAGCACCCAGAAGTCCTCGTAAGCGAGCGGCTGCCGCTGCTCCGCGAATTCCCGACGCGCCAGGACGAGATGGCGATCGCATACCGGGAATTTATTCAGGATGGCGACATGGTGATCGCCGAAAGGCCCGACCGTCAATGCCGGTTCGGGCGACAGGAAGGGATTGAAATCCGGATCGCGCGGACCGCCCGGCATCGCGGGCTTGGCCACGTTCTTCGCCGCCAGCGAAGACAGCCACCGGACAATGAAAGGCAGGCCGCCGTCGGTGATCTCGACTTGTTCGGCCTGGATGGGCTGCAAGGCGCCCGATGCCAGCGCATCGGCCGCGCGTTCATCAACGGCCTTCATGAATGCAGTCGTCATGCTTTCCCCCTATTGCTCAATGCTCATCCGGGCATTGTAAAGGGTCAGCCCCTGCACCCGCATCGCCGGGGTCAGACCCCGTATGGGGTCTGACCCCAACGCAATGGCTCAAGAGTCCAACCCAGCCGTGCCCCGCATGGGTCAGACCCCGTATGGGGTCTGACCCCAACGCAATGGATCGAGGGTCCGATTCTGCTGTGGCCGGCCGGGGTCTGACCCCTAAACGAATTTCCCGGCCTGGAAATCGGAAAAGGCGTCCATCAGCTCTTGCTTGGTGTTCATCACGAACGGACCGTACTGCGCGATGGGCTCGTTCAAGGGCTTTCCGGCGATCAGCAGGACGCGCGCGGGGCCTTGCGCCTTGATGATGGCGCCGTCCGCCGCATCGTTGGCGAGTATGGCGATCTGATGCAGCGCTACCGGTTTGCCGGCCACCTCGACCGCGCCCCGGTAGACATAGATGAAAGCGTTGGCCTCAGGCGCGATGGACTGACGGAACTCGCCCGCAGCATCGAAATGGATGTCCAGGTATAGCGGTTCCGTTACTTCGCGCTGCATGGCGCCCTGTATGCCATGGCTGGCCCCCGCGATGATGCGCGCCTTCACGCCCTGCGCAGGAGCGACCTCCGGGATGGTCTCGCTTTGGATGTCCTTGTACCAGGGCTCGGCCATCTTGTTGTAGGACGGCAAGTTCAGCCACAGCTGAAACCCTTCCATGCTGCCCTCTTCCTGCTCGGGCAGCTCCGAATGAACGACGCCCCGGCCGGCGGTCATCCATTGGACGCCGCCGTTCTGAAGCAAGCCTTCGTTGCCCGCGCTGTCGCGATGGCGCATACGCCCCGCAATCATGTAGGTGATGGTTTCAAACCCCCGGTGAGGATGGTTGGGAAATCCCCCGATGTAGTCATCCGGATTGTCGGTGCCGAAATTATCGAGCATCAGGAAGGGGTCCAACCTCGTTTGCAGATCCTGGGTCAGGACGCGGGTCAGCTTGACCCCGGCGCCGTCTGACGTGGCCTGGCCGCGCAACGTACGCTCGACGAAACGGGGGCGCGACACGGTTTCTTGCAGGATTGGAATGGAAGCGACGGTATTCATGGTGTCCTCCAGCGAATGGAATGGGCGGCCGCCGCTATCGGAGACGGCCTTGAGAACGATGAATTCATTATAGGTAGCTTCAAAATTGCCGATAAGCCGTTAAATATGAAAGTCATCGTTCCAAAACCGTTACCAATCTTTTTATGATTTGTCATATATAGACTTTTTTCTGTCACAATCCGGCATTCATCATGACCGCGGAGTGCGCTCCAAGAGATCTTATGGCAGAAATATCAATAGACGGCGTCAGCAAACGTTACGGCGACGTCACGATCATCGATCGTCTCAACCTCAACGTCAGGCACGGAGAATTCTTCACCCTGCTCGGCCCCAGCGGCTGCGGAAAGACGACTCTACTGCGCATGATCGCCGGCTTCATCGTCCCTGACGAAGGCCGCCTTTTCCTTGACAAGCAGGACATTACGCGGCTACCCGCACACAAGCGCGAAACCGGCATGGTCTTCCAGGACTATGCCTTGTTCCCCGACAAGACCGTCTACGACAACGTGGCCTATGGCTTGCGGGTACGGAAGCTTTCCAGCCAGGCGATCGCCGGGAAAGTCGGCGACATCCTGGCGCGTGTCGAGCTCGGGCACCTGGCCAAGCGTTATCCGGGCGAGCTTTCCGGCGGGCAACGCCAGCGCGTGGCGCTGGCTCGGGCGCTGGTCATTGAACCCCGCGTCCTGCTCATGGACGAACCCTTGTCCAACCTGGATGCGAAACTGCGCATCCAGATGCGTGACGTCATCCGCCAGCTGCAGCAAGAGTCGAACATCACGGCCATTTTCGTGACGCACGACCAGGAAGAGGCATTGTCGATGTCGGACCGCATCGCGCTGTTGCGCAGCGGCAGGATAGACCAGCTGGATACGCCCGAGGGCCTGTACGCGGCCCCGGTCACTGCCTATGCGGCCGACTTCATCGGCGCAGCAAACCTGATCGACGTGCAGGGCCAGCAAGAGACAAACGGACACACCCTGGTTTCCATCGCCGGCGGCCGAGTCGCCGTTCCCGGAGCATCGTGCAGCGATGCCTGCCAGCTGGCGGCGCGGCCGGAGCACATCGGCGTCCACACCGACGCCGCGGACACGCGCGTTCCTGCGCAGGTGATCCACCGGCGCTATCTCGGCTTCAAGGCAACCTATGCCCTGCGCCTCGCGGACGGCAAGGTCATCAACGCCGACCTGCCGGCTGCCGGCGACCCGATCCATAGCCCGGGAAGCCCGGTATTCCTGAGCTTCAGTCCCGATTGCCGCCTGGTGCGCGCCTAGGTCCTGATCGAAATCATGTCAACCCAATCTTCCAAACAACGCTTCTCGCCCTGGTTCCTGCCCGCGCTGCTCTGCCTGCTGGTCTTGGTCGCCCTGGTCTTGTGGCCGCTCGCGGCGCTGTTCCATCAGAGCGTGGTGGACCCGAAGACCGGCGCACTCAGCCTTCATGGCTTCCAGGCTTTCTTCGACAGCCCGCGCTACGTAAGGGCCTTCTTCAATACCGTCATCCTGGGCGCCGTCTCGACCCTGGGCTGCCTGCTGCTGGGCGCACCGCTGGCCTACATCGTGGCGCGCTACGAATTTCCGGGCAAGACCGTCGTCGCCCTGCTTCCGCTCGCCACCATCATCCTGCCCGACATCGTGGTATCGCAAGCCTGGCTGATGCTGCTCGGCAACAACGGCATCGCGCGCCATGCGCTTGAAAGCATAGGCATCGACCTGCCCTCGTTCTACGGCTGGTTCGGCATGACCTATACGCTGATCCTGAACGACTATACCTACGTCTATATCGGGATGCTTGCCGCACTGAAAGCCATCGACGGCACGATAGAGGAAGCCGCCGTCAATCTGGGCGCCAGCAACCTGCGCCGGGCACTGACCGTGACCTTGCCGGTGCTCGCCCCCGCCCTGCTGGTCAACGCCATGATCGTGTTCACGCTGGCGGTCGACAATTTCTCCATCCCCATGATCCTGGGCGGCCGGGTCGACGTGCTTTCGTCGCTTACCTACACGACCTTTCTTTCGGAAATGGGCGGCAATCCCACCATGCAGAGCGTGCTCGCCGTCGTTTCCGTCGTGCTGGTGGGTTTCGTGCTGTTCATCCAGAAGCGCGTGGTCGAGCGCAAGACCTATCAGATGCAGCAGGGCCGCGCGCCGCTGGCGGTGCGCACCAGCGGCCTGGCCGCCGCCGCGCTCACCGCGTGGGCCGTGCTGTTCGTGGCCTTCACCATGATTCCGGCCCTTACCGTGATTGTCGGCGCGTTCACCAAGGCAAGCGGGCCGGTCATGCAGTACGGCACGTTCACGCTCGAAAACATGGAGCGCGCATTGCGCAACGCGCCCGAGCCCATCCTGAATTCCCTCATGCTCGCCAGCGTGGCGGCAGTGGCCGGCACCTGCTTTGCCACCATCACCAGCTATCTGATCGTCAAGAAGCGCATGTGGGTGGTGTCCACCCTGGACTATGTCGTCATGCTGCCGCTGGCGATCTCGGGCACGGTGCTGGGCATCGCCCTGATACACACCTACAACAGCGGAATGATCATCCTGACCGGCACCTGGGTCATCATGGCGGCCGCCTACTTCGTGCGCAAAGTGCCGTTCTCCATCCGGTCGGCCTCGGCTTCCCTGTACAGCATTCCCGACTCCATCGAAGAAGCTTCGATCAACCTGGGCGTGTCGCCCATCGCCAGTTTTTTCAAGGTGGTCCTGCCGGTGATGAAGCCGGCCATCCTGGGCGCGGCGATCCTGATGTGGGTGACCTCGCTCGCCGAGATCTCGGCCACCATCGTTCTTTACTACGGCGGCATGGAAACCATGCCGATCGAAATGTTCCGCCAGATCGACGCGGGCTACCTGGCGCGCGCGTCGGCCTACGGCGTCATCCTCATGTTCGTGATCCTCGTGCCTATCTACCTGGCCGTCCGATTCTTGAAACTGGATCTCTTTTCCAGCCGCTAACCTTACTTTCGAGGAACTTCCCCATGTTCAGCCAACGTTTTGCCCAGCACTGCATCGCCGCCGCGATCGGCGGCGCCGCCCTTTTGATGGGCCAGGCGGCAATTGCCGCGGAAGCCGTCGTGTACACATCCAACAACGTCCAGACAATAGACACCGCCGTGGACATCGCCAAGAAGTCGGCACCCAGCCTGTCGATACAGAAAGTCACCTCGGGAACCGGTGCGCTCATGAAACGCATCGAGGCCGAAACCGGCAATCCGCTGGGCGACGTCGTATGGGGCGCGGGTTTCGGCACCATGGCGGCCTTCAAGCAGAACTTCCAGCCCTACGAATCGCCCGAGGCGAAAGGCATCGACGCCGCCTTCATCGGTCCCGACAATCTCTGGGCCGGCACCAACGCCCATGTCATGATCATCATGGTCAACGACAAGCAACTGAAGGGCCTGGAAGCGCCCAAGACCTGGAAGGATCTGTTCGACCCCAAATGGAAAGGCAAGCTGATCGTTGGCGACCCCGCCACCTCGGGCAGCACCTATGACCAGATGTATGGCATCCACCAGCTCTATGGACAAGATGGATTCAACAAGCTGGTTGCCAACGCGGACATCTCCAAGAGCTCCGCACAGATCTACAAGAGCGTCGCCAACGGCGAATATGCGGTCGGCGTGACCATGGAATATGCCGCGTACGCCTATGTGGCGGGCGGCCAGAAGGAGATCCGCATCGTTTATCCGGAGGACGGCGTGTTCGTTGCGCCCGAAGCCGTCGCGATCATCAAGAACCCCAAGAACGGCACCGAAGCCGCGCACAAGCTGTACGACATCCTGCTCTCCAAAGAAGTGCAGGAAGCGGAGCTGACTCATAACTTCCGCCGCCCCACGCGCTCGGACATCGACGTCGCCAAGCTGACAAAGCTGCCCAACCTGGGCGACATCAAGATCGAAAAGACCGATCCGCTGAAGGCCGCGGCCGAATACGAAAACATCATCGGCGCCTGGAAGAAAGCGACCGAGGCGGCAGGCAAGTAAACGCATTCCGCCGCGCATCACATTCTTGCAACACTCCAGCCCGTTTTTTTGAAAACGGGCTTTTTTTTAAGGAATCTTCACGCGTACAATTCTGCCTGTCGGCGCGCCCGCCACCGCAGGGCGCCGGATTCAAGCACTACCATCGGAACACACGCATTTTGACTACGAAACGAAGCAAACGCTGGAATGGCGACCTGGATTCCCTTTCTCCGGACTTCCTGAAAGAAGTCCTGGAAAAGATGCAGTCCTATGGCGACCGAGTCCAGTTCGAACTCCCCACCAAAGCCGCACGTCCCAATTACCAGGTCATCAATCCCACGAACCGGAAAATGGCATTCGACGACAGGCACCTGATCCTGCGCCTGAATGAAAACGGCGATGTCAGCGACCAGCTGACCACCATCTATTCGCTGGACACCATCAAGGCCGCCATGATCGACAACGGCAAGCCGGCCCGCAGTAGCCGTGCGAACCGCAGCGGCACCATCCGCCGTGTGGCCAGCGCCGCCGGCGATGCCGACGATACCGATCTCACCGACCTGGAACGCCTGACCGGCGTCAGCCTGCGCCGCAGCGTCGCCCCGCCCCCGGTTGCCGACGTGGACACGATAGAGCGTGAAAAATACGCCTATTACAAGGCCAACCGCGATGCCTTCCCGGACGGCATCACAAAGTATTCGCAAGACATCAGCGCCCTGATGCGGGCAGGCGTGTCCGCGGAAGACGCCTTCGAGCAGGTCATCAAGGAAAACTTCCAGTTTTGAAGGGTTGGTGGTGGGGTCAGACCCGTACAGGGTCTGACCCCTTGCCACGCGTTTCGAGGGGTCAGACCCCGTACGGGGTCTGACCCCATGACCCCATGCCCTTCGCTTAATCCAGCGAATCGACCGCCTTGAGGATCCGCCCGAACAGGCCGTCCGCGTATTCGGAATTGAGCCAGCGGACGATGGCGACCATGCGTCGTTCGGGTTCTATCCAGGTGAACGAGCTGCCTGCCCCGATCGCAAAGTAACTGGACTCCGGTACGCTGGGAAATACTTTGCGCTGGTGATTCAGCCAGATCAGGTAACCGTAATAGGGCGCCAGATCGCAAGGCTGCTGCATGCGCTGGATCCATTCCCGCGAAATCACTTGCGTATCTCCGACCCGGCCTTCGTTGAGCATCATCTGCCCTACCTTGGCCTGGTCTTCGGCGCTGATGGACAGCCCGCCGCCCCAGTGCGTGCCGCCGGGCACCGATTGCACCCTGCGGCCCGCCACCTCCACCCACGCGTTGTCATAGCCTACCCATTGCCAGGGATTGCCGGCGCCGACCGGCCCCATGATGGATTCGCCGAAGACTTCAGGCAAAGGCCGCTGGAACAGGTGCAGGAGAGCCAGCGACAACTGGTTGATGCGCACGTCGTTGTATTCCCAATAGGTGCCCGGCTTCTGCAGCGGTCGCGCATCGCCTTTGCGGCCGTCCGGCGCCTTGCCGAACGTGACCGCGCGATAGCGGTCCGCCTGGTCGGGAATGCCGAACAGCTCGCCTTCCCATTCGCTGGTCTGCTGCAGCAGATGCTCCCACGTGACCAGCGCATTGTTGCCGCTGTCGAAACCGATGCCGGGCACCCGCTTGCCCACCGGCTCGTTCACATCGGGCAGCAGGCCGCGGTCGTGCGCGACCCCAGCCAGCAAAGCGAGGTAAGTCTTGGCCACGCTGAACGTAAGATCGGACCGCTTGGGTTCCCCCCATGAAGCCACCGTCTTGCCGTCGACCAGCACCGTGCCGCTTACTGGCCCGCGGTCATGCACCGGGCCGAAAAGGCGGTTCCAGGGCGGCGGATCCTGCAAGTGCACGCCCCACACGCCGCTGACCTCGCGGTCCCACGTGCTTTCGTGATCGATGGCGAACTGCACCGCCTCCTGGAATGCCGCATTGCTTTGCATCAGATCTTGCTCCCGAGTATTTTCATAAATGAAAAATTAATGGATTCTATTTGTATACAAAATACCAATTTCGAACCATAATAAGCAGCCTGAAGAGCATGCGCAAGCCTTTTGAAGGTTTGACCGCAGACACAGATCGATCACACAATGCTCATGGCAAGACCACCCGATCAAGGAGAAGACATATGGAGTTCAAGAAATCGTCGCGATCAGCGCCATCGTTCAAGAAAGCCGGCCGGGGCATCGCAGCCTGCCTGCTGGCAGCCGGGCTGCTGGGCACAAGCGGCCTCGCCCTCGCCGATAAAAAATCCGACACGCTGCGCATGGCATACGACCAGGCGCCCGAAAGCGTGGATCCGTATTTCAACAACGTGCGCATCGGCGTGATCATCGCGGCCAACGTATGGGACACCCTGCTGTACCGCGATCCGCTCACCAACGAGTACGTCGGCCAGCTGGCAAAGAGCTGGAAGCAGATCGACGACCGCACCCTGGAATTCGAACTGCGCGAAGGCGTGAAATTCCACAATGGCGAAGAATTCGACGCCGACTCCGTCGTCTATACATTGACCTATGTCGCCGACCCGGCCAACAAGGCGACCACGCAACAGAACGTGCGCTGGATCGACAAGGTTGAAAAGCTCGACAAGTACAAGGTGCGCGTCATCAGCAAAGAGCCCTTCCCCGGCGCGAAGGAATACCTGTCGACCACGGTCGCCATCCATCCGGCCAAGTACTACAAGGAAGTCGGTCCCCAAGGCATGAACGCCAAGCCGGTCGGCACGGGACCCTACAAGGTCTCGGAATACGTGCCCGGCAAATCGATCACCCTGGAGCGCAACGCCGACTACTTCAAGGACTCGCCAAAACGCCAGCCCACCATCGGCAAGGTCCAGATACGCTTCATCCCCGACCGTCAGACCCAGATGGCCGAGGTGATCTCGGGCGGCCAGGATTTCATCATGCACGTGCCCAAGGATCAGGCCGAGCAACTGAAGTCCATGCCCAATCTGCAGGTCGTCAGCGGCAATACGATGCGCATCGCGTTCATGCAGATCAACATCCTCGACGGCAGCCCGGCGCCCCAGCTCAAGGATGAGCGTGTGCGCAAAGCCATCAACCACGCCATCGACCGCGAGTCCATCATCAAGAACATCGTGGGCGACGGCGCAGAGATCCTGCAAACCATCTGCACGCCTTCGCAGGTGGGCTGCACGCACGAGGGCGCAACCGTTTACGAGTACGACCCCGCCAAGGCCAAGAAGCTGCTTGCCGAGGCCGGCTATCCAAACGGCTTCGACGTCGACCTGGTCGCTTACCGCGAGCGCAACCAGACTGAAGCCATCATCAATTATCTGCAGGCGGTCGGCATCAAGCCCAAGCTCAACTTCCTGCAGTATGCCGCCATGCGCGACATGATCCGCGCCAACAAGGCCGCCCTGACCCACCAGACCTGGGGTTCCAACCTGGTCAACGACGTCTCGGCGTCCACGCCGGTGTACTTCGGCTTCGGCAATGACGACATCACCCGCGACGCCGAAGTTCGCGGCCTGCTCGACAAGGGCGACCGCACCATCGACGAGGCCCAACGCAAGGAAGCCTACAAGAAGGCGCTGAACCTGATCGCGGAACGCGCCTACGCCGTGCCGCTGTGGTCGCTGCCGGTGTATTACGTGGCAAGCGGAGAGGTCTCGTTCAAGCCTTACCCCGACGAACTCGTCCGCTTCTGGGAAATGAGCTGGAAGTAAAAAAGCGCGCGCGTCGCGGGCGGTCCGCCCCGCGATGCGCGCCGCCGTAGCTCTGTTTACCAGTGAACCAAAGAGGCACGCTCAATGCTGATGTACATGCTGAAGCGCATTGGTCTGGCTCTGTTGGTGGCGCTTACCGTCTCCATCATTGCTTACTTATTGCTGCACTTGTCGGGTGACCCCGCTATTGCGCTGGCGGGCGAAGGCGCCCGCCAGGCAGACATAGAAATGATACGCCAGGCATACGGCCTGGACCGCCCCATCGCCGTCCAGTATGCCGACTGGCTCTGGAATCTGCTGCAAGGGAATTTCGGCACGTCGGTGTACTTCAAGACCGATGTCGGCGGACTGATCCTCGACAAGCTCGGCACTACGCTGATGCTGGGTGTCTGTGCCCTGGGCGTCGCCTTGGCCGTCTCCATTCCGCTGGGGGTGCTCGCGGCCATCTACAAGAACAGCTGGATCGACCGCCTCTGCCTGGCGATCGCGGTGCTGGGCCAGGCGCTCCCGAACTTCTTCTTCGCCCTGCTGCTCATCATGCTGCTGTCCATCTCATGGCGGCTCCTGCCCGTATCGGGCAGCGGCACCTGGCAGCACTTCGTCATGCCTTCCATCGCCCTGGGCTATTACGTCGCCCCGGCGTTCATGCGCCTGATCCGCGCCGGCATGATCGAGGTGCTCGGCGCCGACTACATACGCACCGCCCGTGCCAAAGGCCTGCCGGTGCGCAGCGTGGTGTTCAAGCATGCGCTGCGCAACGCCATTGTTCCGGTGGTGGCGCTGGCCGCCGTCCAGCTGGGCTATCTGCTGGGCGGCTCCGTCGTCATCGAAACCATCTTCGCGCTGGACGGCCTGGGCTATCTTGCCTATCAAAGCATCACGTTCAAAGACTATCCCGTCATGCAGACCATCGTGCTGCTGCTCTCCGTCATCTACGTGCTGTTGACGCTGGCCTCCGATATCGCCAACGCCTGGCTGGACCCCCGCATACGAGTATCCTGATTTATGGCTATATCAACCACTCTTCCTTCCTCCGCCGCCGGCGCCGGCCGGCGGCGCTCCGCATGGCGGCGCCTGGGCCAGAACAAGGCGCTGGCGTTCGGCGGCGGCCTGTTGCTGCTGATCGTCCTGATCGCCCTGCTGGCGCCCTGGATTTCTCCCCATGATCCCTATACGCAGAATCTGGCCAACCGCACGGTGCCGCCCGTCTGGTACGAAAAAGGCTCGTGGCTGCATCCGTTGGGCACCGACCAGTTGGGTCGCGACTACCTGTCCCGCCTGTTCTACGGCGCGCGCATCTCTTTGCTGATCGGTCTCAGCGTGGCGCTCATTTCGGGCTTCATCGGCACCACCATGGGCCTGCTGGCCGGCTACTTCGGCGGCAAGACCGACATGTTCGTTTCCTTCCTGGTCACCACGCGCCTGTCCATGCCCGTCATACTGGTGGCGCTGGCCACGGTGGCCATCGTGGGCGGCTCGCTGACCGTCGTTATCCTGGTGCTGGGCCTGCTGAAATGGGACCGCTTCGCCGTCGTCATGCGCAGCGCGACGCAACAGGTACGATCCCTGGAATACATCGCCGCCGCGCAGTCGGCGGGGGCATCGACCGCACGCATCGTACTGACCGAAGTCCTGCCCAACGTCGTGCCTCACCTGATCGTAATCGCCACGCTCGAAGCGGCCAGCGCCATCCTGCTCGAGGCCGCGCTGTCCTTCCTCGGGCTGGGCGTGCAGCCGCCGCTGCCCTCCTGGGGCCTGATGATCTCCGAAGCCAAGGCGTACATGTTCTTTTCCTTCTGGCTGATCGCGATTCCAGGCACGGCGCTCGCGCTGCTGATCTTCGCCATCAATCTGGCGGGCGACGGCCTGCACCAACTGCTGACACCGGACGAGAGGGCATGATCATGAATCAACAAGACATCGTCCTCGACGTGCAGGGACTGAACGTGGACATCGGCACACAGCGCGGCGTGCTGCACGCTGTGCGCAATGTGTCGTTCCAGGTGCGGCGTGGCGAAACGCTGTGCCTGGTGGGCGAATCCGGTTGCGGAAAGTCCATGACCTCGCTTTCGCTCATGGGCTTGCTGCCACGCCAGGCCAAGCGCAGCAGCACGAAGCTGAGCTTCATGGGCGAAGACCTCAGCGGCGCCAGGAAGGGGCGCATCAATGCCCTGCGCGGCGACAAAATGGCCATGATCTTCCAGGAGCCCATGACCGCGCTCAACCCCGCCTACACGATAGGCGAGCAGCTCACCGAGCACTACATCCACCATCGCAAGGCGTCGGCGGCGCAGGCGCGCGCGCGCGCCATCGAGCTCCTCGAGAAAGTCGGCATCGCCTCGGCCGGACAGCGGCTCGGGCAGTACCCCCATCAACTGTCGGGCGGCCTGCGCCAGCGCGTCATGATCGCCATGGCGCTGATGTGCGGACCCGAACTCCTCATCGCCGACGAACCCAGCACCGCGCTGGACGTCACCATACAGGCCCAGATCCTCCGGCTGCTTGCCGATCTGCAGCAGGAGCTGGGCATCGCAATGGTGCTGATCACGCACGATCTCGGTGTGGTCGCCCGCATCGCCGACCGGGTCGCCATCATGTATGCCGGCGAAATCATGGAAGAAGGGCCGGCCGAAGCCATTTTCGCGCATCCGCGCCATCCCTACACGCAAGGGCTGCTCAGCTGTATTCCCATACCCGGCCAGACGCCCCACGGAGGCAAGCTGGGCACCATTCCCGGCGTCGTCCCGTCTCTCATCGGCGAACTTCAGGGCTGTCCTTTCCGCGAACGCTGCCCTTACGCCGAAGCGGCCTGTGAGCAAACAGTGCCCGTGCACAGTAACGCCGACGGGCAAAGCTGGCGGTGCATCCGAACCGAAATGGAGGTGGCGGCATGAGCGCACTGATCGAAGCGCGGCAGCTGTACCGCTCCTTCACCGTGAATGCCGGCCTGTTCAAGGCCAAGCAAACGCTGCATGCCGTGAACGGGGTGGACCTGCAAGTCCAGCGCGGAGACGTCCTGGGCATCGTGGGCGAATCGGGCTGCGGCAAATCCACACTGGCCCGCATGCTGCTTGGCCTGACGCCGCCGAGCTCGGGCAGCATCGCCATAGAAGGCCAGGACATCTCCAGCATCAGCCGGCTCGACCTTGCACGACGCGTGCAACCTATCTTCCAGGACCCCTATTCCTCGCTCAATCCGCGCCGCAGCATTGCTTCCATCGTGAGCTTCCCCCTGGATGTCCACAACATCGGCACACCGGCCGAACGGCGCCGGAAAGCCTGTGAAATGCTGGAACGCGTGGGCCTGCCGCTGCGCTATGCGGACAACACGCCGGGCCAGTTGTCGGGCGGTCAGCGGCAGCGGGTGGCCATCGCACGCGCCCTGGTCATGCAGCCGGAGATCGTCGTCTGCGATGAACCCACATCGGCACTCGACGTTTCCGTGCAGGCACAGATTCTGAATCTATTGATGGATCTGCGACAAGAGTTCAACCTGACCTATGTCTTCATCAGCCATAACCTGGCGGTGGTCGACCACATCGCCAGCCACGTCGCCGTCATGTATTTGGGCCGCGTGGTGGAATTCAAAGAGGCCGCCGATCTCTTCGGCCGTCCCGAACATCCGTACACGCGCGCCCTGCTCGACTCGGTACTGACGCCCGAGACCGGCCTGGGCATACCGGACACCGGGCTGGGCCTGTCCTTTCCCGATCCCATCAACCCGCCTTCCGGGTGCACATTCCATCCGCGCTGCCCTCAGCGCCTGCCTCACTGCTCCAGCCTGCGTCCCGAGCTGGACACTCACGGGCAAGGCAAAGTGGCATGCCATCTATATTCATCCAAAGCAGAAGAAGGACTTGTTTCATGACTCGCGACCAAGCCATTGCCCACGCACACGAGTGCTTCGATTCGGGGCAGTTCAAGCAAACGCTTGCACGACGCATAGCCATTCCCACGGAGAGCCAGAATCCGGAACGCGCGCCCGTGCTCGCAAACTATCTGCATGACGAGATCCGCCCCGCCTTCGAGGCCATGGGTTTCACATGCCAGACCCTGACTCACCCCAAGGCACAAGCGCCTTTCCTGTTCGCCCAAAGAATAGAAGACCCGTCCCTGCCCACCGTACTGGGCTACGGCCATGGAGACGTGATCCGCGGACTGGAAAGCGAATGGAAGCCCGGCGTGGGCCCCTGGTCGCTGGCCGACTCCGATGGCTGCTGGTACGGGCGCGGAATCGCCGACAACAAAGGCCAGCACTCCGTCAACATGGATGCCATGCGCGCAGTGCTCGAGACCCGCGGGCGCCTGGGCTTCAATGCGAAGTATCTGGTCGAAATGGGCGAGGAAACCGGGTCGGCCGGCTTGCGCGAACTGTGCGAAGAACACCGCGACCTGTTCAATGCCGATCTGCTCATCGCTTCGGACGGCCCACGGCTGCGCGCCGAGCGCCCTACCGTGTTCCTGGGATCGCGCGGCAGCGTCAATTTCGACTTGGTCATCCAGGCGCGCGATGGCGGCCACCACTCCGGGAACTGGGGCGGCCTCATTTCCAATCCCGGCATACAGCTCGCCCATGCCATTTCCAGCATTGTTTCCGCCACCGGCCAGATCCGCATCCATGAATGGGTTCCCCAGCAGCTGCCGGACTCGGTGCGGCGTGCACTGGCCGACTGCGAAGTCGACGGCGGCGCCGACGGACCAACCGTTGAACCCTGGTGGGGCGAACCGGGCCTGTCCCCGGCCGAACGCGTATTCGGCTGGTGCTCCTTCGAGGTCCTGGCCTACAAGACCGGCAATCCCGAAACGCCCGTGAACGCCATCCCGCCGCGCGCCTGGGCCCGCTGCCAGTTGCGCTTCGTGGTGGGCATCGACCCCGAACAAATCCTGCCCGCGCTGCGCCGTCACCTGGACCGCCAGGGCTTCCCCATGGTCGAAATCCAAAGCACCCGGGAAACCATGTTCCAGGCGACGCGCATCGACCCGGACGACGCCTGGGTGCAATGGGCAGTGGCCTCCATTGCCCGCAGCACCGGCAAAAAGCCGGCCGTCCTGCCCAACCTGGGCGGGTCTTTGCCCAACGACATCTTCACCGACGTGCTCGGACTGCGTACGATCTGGGTGCCCCACTCGTACCCCGGCTGCTCGCAGCATGCGCCCAATGAACACTTGCCGCCGGCCATCCTGCGCGAAGGCCTGGGCTTGATGGCAGGCTTGTACTGGGATCTTGGCGAAGGGAACACGCCTTCTTGATCGGCGGGGTCAGACCCCGTACGGGGTCTGACCCCTGAATCTTGCCGTATGGGTCTGACCCCAATGCGCTCCGCCAGGCAGGATGTTGCTGAAACGTAATAAACCTGCCGAATTTCGAAGGCCCTCCCGGCGGGAGCGGGCCTTCGGGTTACCTGCCGTTTCCTGCGGACAATACTTCCCACAGAATCGGCTTGTAGTCTCGCTGGATGTTGTCATCATGGGAATTCACCCATGGCAACAGACAGGAGATTGCATGCATAAACGCATTACCACAGTCCTCACCGGCGCTGCCCTTGCATTCGGCATCAGCGGCGCCGCCTTTGCACAACAGCCGGCCGCAGGCGCTGCGCCCGCCGCTCCTCCCGCCGCCGGAATGAACGTTCCCACCCCCGATTACTCCGATGCGCAACTGACACGGTTCGTGAGCGCATCGCAAAAAGTGGCGATGATTTCCCAGGAATACACGCCCAAGCTGGAAACCACCAAAGACGAAGCCACCCGCAAAAAGGTCTTTGAAGAAGCCGACGGAAAAATGGTCAAGGCCGTCCATGACGAAGGCATGACGGTGGATCAGTTCAACGGCATCAACCAAGCGATCCAGCGCGACCCAGAACTGGCGCGCCGGATCCAAAGTATTGCAGGCTAGCGGACCCCGAGCCCCTTAGGCAAGACGCAGGTTGATGGACAGGCGCTCCTCGTCTTCGTCGTCTTCTTGGCGGGCCTTGCGGGCCGGGACGGACGGAAGGTAGTCCGCCGAAGCCTCCTGCATGTCAACCACCATGCCCGAACCGGAGGCCAGCTTGAATACGGCAACGGCCTCCGTCAGCCTCCCGGCCTGATCCTGCAGTGAAGCGGCCGCGACAGCGGCTTGCTCGACCAGGGCGGCATTCTGCTGGGTGACTTCATCCATTTGCGATACCGCCAGGTTGATCTGTGCGATGCCGCTGGACTGCTCGTCGGACGCGGAGGAGATTTCTTTGATGATTTCGCTGACCCGCTTGACGGACGCGAGCAGTTCCTGCATCGTGGTTCCCGCCCCTTCGACCTGCTGTGCCCCAGCGTGGATTTCGGTGATCGATGCTTCGATCAGGTTCTTGATTTCCTTGGCGGCCTCGGCACTGCGCTGAGCCAGCGAACGGACTTCGGACGCCACCACGGCAAATCCGCGCCCCTGCTCGCCCGCTCGAGCCGCCTCGACCGCTGCGTTGAGCGCCAGAATGTTGGTCTGGAAGGCAATGCTGTCGATCACGCCGACGATTTCTCCGATCTTGCCGGAGCTGTCGGAAATGCGATGCATTGTGTCGACGACCTTGGACACGACTTCCTCGCCGCGCTGCGCCACGTCGGAAGCGTCGACCGCCAGACTGTTGGCCTGCCTCGCGTGATCGGAATTCTGCTTTACCGTCGCGGCGAGTTGTTCCATGCTGGCCGCCGTTTCCTGCAAAGATGCCGCCTGCTGCTCGGTACGGCTGGAAAGGTCCGTGTTGCCCGCCGCTATCTCGCTGGACCCCGTGCCGATTTCGTCGACGCTGGCGCGGACCATGGCGATGGTGCGCGCCAGGTTTTGCTGCGTGCGCTTGGCATTGCCCAAAAGCACATGGACCTCATTGCGGCTATTGGGCGGCACGTCGGGCACGCGGGCGGTCAGATCGCCCTGTCCGAGTTTGTCCATGATGTCCATCACTTGCCGGACCGGCCGCAAAGTGCGCGCCGCCAGCCAACCGACCAAGAGCGAAATGAGCAAGGTGCCGATCAGCATCATGATCCCTTGGTGAATCAGCTGCTGCACACTGCCTTGCAGGAAGGCGGATTTCTCGCCCACCCCGTAGACGACCCAGTTCCAGCCATCGACGGATTCCCACGCGATGAATTGATCGACGGGTTCGGTGCCGTTGCTCAGACTCACCTCGGCGACCCCGCGCGGCTGGGACGCAAGGTCTTCAAGCTTTGCCACGGCCTGGCCGGGTACATCGCCCGCCTGCATGTCGGGCAAGGGCACCAGCGCGCCCCCATCCGTTTTCTGCAGGATGCCGAGCCGTCCGAATTCGGCCACGCTGACGGACCGCACCCACATCAACAGCTGCTGAACCTGGACATCGATGGGAACGCGCACGGAAAGGCCGCCAAAGACCTGGCCGGCATCGTCATAAAGTGGCTCGACGCTCATGGCATACCAGCGGTCGTTGCGCTGCACGACCCCTGTGAAAGGGCTTCCGCTGTCGAGGCTGCGAGCCAGGATGTCCTGCTTGTCGACCACGCTGCCCGTAAGGAATTTTCCCTCGCCGTCCTGCAGCAAGGTCGCGGCGCGCAGCCATTGGCCGTCCTTGCGCACGATAATGGCGGGATCGGCACCGGTGTTTTCATGGACCCGGGTCAGCAGTTCGACATCGCCGTTGAGAATGTGGTCGCCGACCACCATCAGGGGAATCTGGGTGCCGTCGTCGGTTTCAACCAGGGTGCCATCCAGCTGCGGGTTGCCTCCCAGTTCGCGTTTCAGTATGGGAAGCGTGTCCGTTCCCTGCCTGCTGGCATTGGAAAACAGCATGGAAAGCGATTGTTCGACGGACTGCAGCGAAGAGGCCATTTCCCGCTGTACGGCGTCGACCGCCGTCTGCCTGTTTTGCAGGGTGCCCAAGACACTGATCGTAGCCATGACGGCCACCGCCACCAGCGTCGTAACCCAGAACAGCTTGATTGCCAACGAGCGCCGGCCCATCCATCCCGCCGACCGCGCGGGGTTCTTGCGCCCCGTATGTGTTGTCTCCATCACGGCTTCCTTGTAAGAGAATGCTTCGTTCTGCCAGATATTCACCGGCTATGATGCATTCACTTTAGGTTTTTGCCGCTAGGGGATTTCCTGGGGGGTCAGACCCCATGCGGGGGCCTGGCCTCGGGTTTCCGTCGGTTGGGGTCAGACCCCGTTCTTCATCGGAGCAGGGTCAGACCCCGCATGGGGTCTGACCCTTGTGACCTTCTACATCGCAAACAGCATGATGCGTTGCACCAGTTCTTCGACGGTCATCGTCTCGCCATTGAGCGTGACCTTGCGGTCCTGGTACAGCACCGATCCGGTCGCGACATCGCCGTCGACCTTCACCAAGCCGGCTTGCTGAAGTTCATTGACGTATTGGTCGTAAAGTTCGCTGCCCATCATTTCCATTTGCAGGCGGTCGTCGGTGCCTTCCGCCGTTTGGCCAAAGGCTTGGACGAACATCGCCTTGGACAGCTTCAGGTCCAGGCCGGCAAGCCGGATGATTTCGGACAGCAGTACCTCGATATCCCGTGTCTTGGGATCGGTGGGTGCCGCCAGGTCCAATTGAAAGCGCAGTGTGCTCTCGCCCTTTTCGTTCTTCCAGACCAAGGGATCGATGACGATGGACGGGCTGGAGGCCAGCAACGCCATGGCCCGATCACGCAGCCGTTCCTGTTCTTCGTCCGTCATGCTGAATTCCGTCGTGCCGTACTTTGCCTGTATGGCATCGTATTCGCCGGCCAGCGCGGTGAACGCCGCCGCGTCGAGGCGAAGAACCTTGCCCCCCGCCGCGAAGCTGCCCAGCTTGATGTCGCCGGCCGCCACCTGCCCGAAGTCATAGCGTATGGCGCCGTCCATCATGGTTCCGACCTGCGTGGCGTCGACCGAGACCGCGACCTTGCCCAGCTTGAGCGGCTCGTCGGTATGCTCGTCGAGGACGACTTGTTCGGCCGTCAGGCTGCTCTGCTGGCGCGCCGATGCATCGGCTCGCGTGACGTTCTCGGTTTCGATGCGCACGTCGCGCAGCGCGAAACTGTCATCGTCGCCGCTGTCGAAGAGGTTGAGGGCCTTGAACCCGCCACGCGCGGAAACGTCCTTGAAATCGTTGCTGAAGCGCATGGAGAGTGAGCCGCCGCTGAAGGAAACCTTGCTTCCGCCTTCAGAGAGCTCGGTGGGCAGGAATGTCCATTCAGAGCTTCCCTTGCCGCCGAAGTCGATGCGGGTATCGATCACCACGGGCGATGCGCCCCGTTGGCTGTCCATCCAGGCCTGAACGGTTCGCGTGGGAAGCAGCTCGCTGCGGCTCAGCGCCAGCACCGGCGCGAACTCGCCTTCTCGCATGGCCTCCCAGGGCAAAGGCCCATGCAATAGATGGTCTTTCAACATCAGGTCATGCTGCTTGCCGTCGGCGCCCTTGAGACGGAAGGTGTACACGACGTCTGATGAAAAGATCCCGCGCTCGTACTTGTTGATCTCGATATTGAGGTTGTCGCGCGCCATGTTCGGCCCCAGCAGCTGGGCCATGCGCTCGTTCGATTGCGCGACCAGGCGTTCGACGGTGGACTGGACCTCTTTCCCTACGTACCAAGTGGCGCCCACATAAGCCGCTCCCAGCACGATCACCGTCGTAACCAGCAACTTCCCTTTATTCATTTATCCCTCTTCTCACGATCAAGAAAATCGACTCATTTAACCACGAATGCGGGCCCCATTGCGTCCTGGAACGGTGCTGCCATACCATGTATGCAAAACTTTTGAAAACGACTGCATCCCGCGAGACACCCACATGACCGCCACTCTGGATTTTTATTTCGATTTCTCGTCCCCCTACGGCTATTTTGCCAGCACCGCCATCGAGCGACTCGCTAACGATATTCATAGAGAAATACGTTGGCGACCGATACTGCTGGGCCCGCTGTTCAAGGCCATGGGTTCAGGCCCTCTTGTCGAAATCCCCCTGAAGGGCGCCTATTCCCGGCACGACATCGAACGCAGCGCCCGCCTGTTCGGCATTCCCTACCAAGAGCCCGCCGCGTTTCCCATCGGCGCTGTGGCTGCTTCCCGAGCCATGCTGTTTCTGCAGAAGCAAGATCCTCTACTGGCCGCCGATTTCGCCAAGCGCGTATACCGGGCGTATTTCGCCGAAGGGCAGGACATTACCCAACTGGAGGTCCTGGCCTCTCTGGCGAACCAGACAGGTGCGGACGGAAACCGCCTCCCCCAAGGCATTGCCACGGACGAGATCAAGAATCAATTGAAGGAAGAAGTGTCCGCCGCCATGGCTCGCGGCGTATTCGGCTCGCCCTACATTATCGTGGACGACGAGCCGTTCTGGGGCTTCGACCGCTTCGAACACATACGCAAATGGATGGCCGAGCGCGACGATCCCCGGGGTCAGACCCCGTACGGGGTCTGACCCCAATTTCCCGGCGGGTGCTAAGCTTCCGCGTCCGGCTGGCGATCAGGCGCCGCCTTCTGGAAGGCTTCCAGCTCCGCGCAAGCGGCATCGATACGGACGATGGTGGGGAATGCGTTTTCATCGCAATTGAAGCGGCGCGCATTGAAGAGCTGCGGCACCAGGCACAGGTCGGCAAGTCCGGGTTGGTCGCCGTGGCAGAAACGCCCGGTGCGGTCGCTGCGCGACAGCATGGCTTCCACCGACGCCAGTCCCGTCTCGACCCAATGGCGATACCAGGCGTCTTTCGCCGCTTCGTCGACGCCCAAGGTGTGCTTCAGGTATTTGAGGACGCGCAGATTGTTCAAAGGATGGATATCGCAGGCGATGGTCTGGGCAATCGCGCGGACGCGCGCCCTGCCCTGTGCATCGGGCGGCAGCAAGGCGGGCTCGGGGCGGGTTTCCTCAAGATATTCCAGGATGGCCATGGACTGCCCGATCGCCAGGTCGCCATCCACCAGCGTGGGCACCAGCCCGGTGGGATTCAAGGCCTTGTAGCTCTCGGAGTTCTGCTGCCCGCCGTCCTTGAGAAGGTGCACCGAAACACTTTCGTATGCGATGTTCTTGAGATTCAATGCGATACGCACCCGGTACGCGGCGGAGCTGCGAAAATAACCGTACAGTTTCATGGGGCTTCCTTGATTTTCCGGGACAGTTCCTTGGGCAAGGGGAACGAAACGTTTTCGGGCGCGCCGTCCAGCGTGCGCACCGACACCGCGCCGAGTTCCTTCAGGCGGGCCACCACCTGCTGAACCAGCACGTCGGGCGCCGATGCCCCCGCGGTCACCCCGACGCGCTTGGTGCTCTCCAGCCAGGCCGGTTCGATCATGTCGGGGTCGTCAATGAGGTAGGCGGCGGCGCCTTTGCGTTCCGCAACTTCCCTGAGGCGGTTGGAATTCGAGCTATTGGGGCTGCCCACCACGAGCACCAGGTCGCAAGCGGGCGCCATGATCTTGACGGCGTCCTGGCGATTCTGGGTGGCATAGCAGATATCGCTTTTCTTGGGCTCGACGATGGTCGGGAAGCGGGCGCGCAGGGCGGCCGCCACGATGGCCGCATCGTCGACCGACAGCGTCGTCTGCGTGACGAACGCCAGGTTTTCAGGATCCTTGACCTGCAGGGCGGACACGTCTTCCGGTGTCTCCACCAGATACATGCCTTCGTCGGCCTGCCCCAGGGTGCCTTCCACCTCGGGATGCCCTTTGTGGCCGATCATGATGATTTCGCGGCCCGCCTGCCGCATGCGGGCGACTTCGATGTGGACTTTGGTGACAAGGGGACAGGTGGCGTCGAACACCTTCAAGCCCATGCGCTCCGCCTCGTCGCGTACGCTGCGGGACACACCGTGGGCGGAAAACACCACGATGGCTCCGGCAGGCGCTTCGTGCAGTTCATCGATGAAAATGGCACCCTTGTTGCGCAGGTCTTGAACCACATAGCGGTTGTGCACGATCTCGTGCCGCACATAGATCGGCGCGCCATGCAGTTCGAGGGCACGCTCGACGATATCGATGGCGCGGTCCACCCCCGCGCAAAACCCCCGGGGCTGGGCGAGGACGACTTCCAGCTCCGTCCCTGCCGCGTTGATGTCCGGCATTACAAGACTCCCAATAAATGAACGTCGATGCGCAGATCCGCGCCCGCCAGCGGATGGTTGAAGTCGAACAGGGCCACATCCCCTTCGATTTGCTTCAGCACCCCGGAATAGCGGCTGCCATTGGGAGCCGGGAACTCGACCATGTCGCCGGGCTCGAATTCCATGCCCGGCCCCGCATGGGCCTCGAGCACAGAGCGCTTGACCCATTGGACGAGATCGGAATTGCGATCGCCATATGCCTGCGCCGCCGGAAGCTCGAAGGAAAAGCGCGAGCCTTCTTCACGTTCCAGCAAGGCGTTTTCCATGCCCGGCGCCCATTGGCCCGCGCCCATCTGCAAAGTGGCCGGCTTCCCGTCGAAAGTGTTGGCGAAAGTCGACCCCGCCGCCGGCCCGGTGAGCAGGTCGATGCGGTAATGCAAAGTTAGGTAGGAATCAGGGCGGACAAAAGCTTTCACTGGTTCAGAGGTAGAAGTCAAAATCTGTCACCGTAGAGGATCGTTAGCGTTCCCCTATTTTAGAGCACATCATGGGGTCAGACCCCATATGGGGTCCGACCTCTCGGATCAAGCCACGGGGCCGGCCCCCGAAGTCATGGGGTCAGACCCCGTACGGGGTCTGACCCCTCAGAATGCTGACAAACCCTCGCGCAACGCGTCGAGCTTGTTCATAATGTGGGGATGCTAAGAGATCCCCCCGCTTATCAGCACGAACTTGAGATGGTGACGCTGGAATCTTTGGTTCCCGCCGATCACTTGGTGCGCAAGATCGACGCTGCCATAGATCTGAGCTTTATTCGCGCCAAGGTGGCGCACCTCTATTGCGCCGACAACGGCCGCCCGGCCATTGATCCGGTGCTGCTGTTCAAGTTGCTATTACTGGGCTACTTGTTTGGCATTCGAAGCGAGCGCCAGTTGGTCCGTGACGTTCAAGTCAATGTGGCTTACCGCTGGTTCCTCGGGCTGCGCTTGACCGATAAGGTGCCCGACGCCTCCACGATCAGCCAGAACCGGCGCCGCCGTTTTGCAGACAGCCAGATTTACCAAGAGATTTTTGATGAGATAGTGCTGCAGGCGATCAGGCGCGGCATGGTCCAGGGCAAGGTACTGTATACGGACAGCACGCATTTGAAGGCCAGTGCCAACAAGAACAAGGCCGAGCAGGGCCAGGTGGCTGTGCCCGCGCAGGCCTACCTGCAGGAGCTGGATGCGGCCGTAGATGCCGACCGCCTAGCGCACGGCAAGCCGGCCTTAAAGCGCACGGACAAGGACGATGAGCCCCCGCCCACGCGCCCGGCCAAGGTCAGCCGCACCGACCCGGACAGCGGCTACATGGCGCGCGAGGGTAAGCCCAAAGGGTTCTTTTATCTGGATCACCGCACGGTCGATGCCAAGCATGCCATCATCACCGACACACACGTCACGCCGGGCAACGTCAATGACAGCGTGCCGTACCTGGCGCGGCTGGATCGTCAGCGCGAGCGCTTTAATTTGAACCCTTATGCGGTCGGCCTGGATGCGGGCTACTTCACCGCCGCGGTGTGCAAGGGCCTTGAGGATCGCCTGATTGCCGGCGTCATGGGGTACCGTCGTTCCGCCCAGAGAGCGGGTTATTTTAAGAAACACGAATATCAATACGATGCGCAAACGGACACTTATGTCTGCCCGAACAATCAAACACTGACCTATAGCACGACTAACCGAGAGGGTTACCGCGAATACCGCTCCGATCGCACCCAGTGCGCCAGTTGCCCGGTTCGAGCCCGATGCACACAAAGCGCGACGGGGGTCAAAGTGGTGATGCGCCACCTCTGGGAGGAGGCCAAAGAGCGGGTCAAGGCCCGGCGGCTGACGCCAGCTGGTAAGCGCATCTATGCCAGGCGCCAGGAGACGGTCGAGCGCAGCTTTGCCGATGCCAAGCAACTGCATGGCCATCGCTACGCGCGCCTGCGTGGTCTACAGAAAGTGATGGAGCAGTGTCTGTTGGCCGCTGCGGCCCAGAATATGAAGAAGATCGCGCTGCTGCTGGCGCGGCTTTTAGCGCCTCTTGAGGCCTTGATAGGGCCAAGTCTGGCCTTGCTCGCGGCTCAAGCCGTCGTTATGTACGTGTGGCCCGCAAACTCTTCAAATCGGCTGAGATTGGCCTGAACCACGAGCCGATAAACCCCTTAACTAAAAAACAGGGGGTTTATCAGCGCTCTGTGGGGTCAGACCCCGTACGGGGTCTGACCCCTCAGATAAAGCCAGGGGTCCGATCCCTTCCCAAGAGCCAGACATGACACCTCAAATTCCGCACACCAAAGCCGAACGTCCCCGGGAGCGACTGCTTGCCCATGGCGCCCATGTCCTGACATCGGCCGAATTGCTGGCCATCATACTGCGTACCGGCATAAAGGGCTGCGATGCCGTGAGCCTGGGGCACCGGCTCATCAAGCAGTTCGATGGCTTGCGCGGGCTGCTTTCCGCCGACGCCCTAACCCTCATGTCCCAGGAAGGCCTGGGCGCCGCCAAGGCATGCGAAATCCTTGCCATCAACGAATTGAGCCGCCGCGCTCTGGAAGAAGACCTGAAGGCCGGCATGGCGCTGGACCAGCCCCAACGAGTCAAGCGCTACTGCGCCGCAACCCTGGGGCATCTGCCGGTCGAGCACTGCATGGCCCTCTATCTGGACAATCAGTTGCGGCTCATTACCTGCGAAGAAGTCTCGCGCGGCACGTTGAACCAGGCTTCGGTCTATCCGCGGGAAATCATCAAGGCGGCACTCAAGCATCACGCGGCCGCCGTCATCCTTGCCCACAACCATCCATCCGGCGTGGCCGAACCCAGCCAGTCGGACCTTGCCCTGACGCGCCACCTGAAAAACGCGCTGTCCCTGGTCGACGTCCGGCTGCTGGATCACCTGATCGTGGCGGGCGCCAGCGCTGTGTCGCTGGCGGAGCGGGGGCAACTGTGAGGGCCCAAGGGGTCAGACCCCGTACGGGGTCTGACCCCTGCGCCGCCCTGAAGGATCCAAGGGGTCAGACCCCGCATGGGGTCTGACCCCTTCAAGCGGACCTGCGGACAGACCCCATGCGGGTCTGTCCCCGCGATCAATTCGTCTGCAGCTTCGCCACCTTCACGACTTCCTCCCACCGGCGGACCTCTTCCCGCATGGTCTGGCGGGCCTGCTCTGAATCAAGCTCATAGGGGCTCAGCCCCGCCGCGGTGAATTTCTCTTTGACTTCAGGGTCCGCAAGCACTGCGCTCAAGGCTTGCCGCCACTTTTCCTTCGCGTCCGCCGGCGTGTCGGCAGGAATCAGGAGCGCGAACCAGTAGCTCACGTCGAAGCCCTGCACACCGCTCTCGCGAAAGGTCGGAAGATCGGGAAAGCGCTCATCGCGCTTGTCGCCCGTCTGGGCCAAGGGGACGATGCGGCCGCCCTTCAGATGGGGCGCTGCCGACGCCGGGTTCGTGAACACGAGGTCGATGTGTCCCGCCAGCAGGTCATTCAGCGCCAGAGCCGCCCCTTTGTAGGGGACCACCGACAGTTTGATGTCCGATTTCAGCTGAAAGTATTCCGTTATGAGATGGCTGGGCGAACCATGCCCTGTGCCGATCGTTATCGTTCCCGGCTGCTTCCTGGCCCGATCGATCAGGTCCTGGACGTTCTTGATGCCCGCATTGCTATTGGCGAACAGCATGACCGAAGCCTTGCCCACGAACCCCACGACGGAGAAATCGTCCACTGAATCGTAAGGAAGATTCTTGTACAGGGCGGGCGCCGTGGTTTGCGCATTGTCGGCCAGGAGCGCCACATATCCGTTTTGCCCCTTCCTGGCGGCGAGGCCCGTGCCGATCGTGGCGCCCGCTCCCGCCCGGTTCTCCACGACCACGGGCTGGCCGAATTTCTCGCCAAGCTTCTGCGCCAGCAGGCGCGCGACGAAATCAGAGGAGCCGCCCGCGGCGTAGGGCACGACCATATTGATCGGCTGCGAGGGGAACGTCTGACCGTGTCCTGGCGCGATCGCCGCAAAAAACAGCGCCGCGCCGGCCAGTCCCCTCATCCATCGACCTTTTCGCTTGAACATTCTTGTATCCTTTCATTGTCAAAGTTGAAGATTCCTATAGCTTTGTCAGGATATAGGCGGCCCACGACGACGACCATCGACTAATTCAGCACACAGCTATGACTGCATCGAATACCAACATTCTTTCCAGGATCCCGTCCCTGCGTTCGCTTCTGGTTTTCAATGCTGCGGCACGGCATCTGAACCAGGTCAGGGCCGCCGAAGAGCTCTGCCTTACCCAGAGCGCGCTGAGCAGGCAGCTGAAAAGCCTGGAAGAGCATCTGGGCGTGCAATTGTTCGAGCGCGGTCCACGCGGGCTGCGCTTCACCCAAGAAGGCGAACTCCTCTACGACTTCACCTCTCGCGCATTCGCTTTGATGGGCGAAGGCATCAACCGGCTGGGAATCACGACAGAGCGCCACACCCTGGTGGTCTCGGTTGCGCGCGGCTTTGCCCAGCGGGTGCTCGCGCCCCGGCTAGGGGAATTCGTATCCGCCCATCCGCAGATCGATCTACACATAGACATCCACCGGTACTACGCCGACCTGGAATCGTCCGGCGCGGACATCTCCATCCGGCTCGGCGTCGGCGACTGGGACGATTACCACTCCGTCAAAATCACGGACGATGCGCTCGTTCCCGTCTGCGCGCCGCCCATCGCCGAACGGATCAAGGGGCGTGAAGACATACCCGACGACATCATCGTGCTTCGCAATCGCGAGCGCGAGTATCTGGATACGTGGATGCTTCACCCCCGCGTACGGCGCATTCCCACCGAAGGCCGCATGTCCTTGAGCTTCAACGATTCGGCCACACTGATCTCCGCGCTCGAAAGCGGGGTCGGCATCGCCGTCAGCCGCTCCTCGCTCGTGTCCGATGCCCTGGAGTCCGGTTCGCTGGTCCGTCCGTTCGAGGGAGAGATCAAGGACGGACTGGACTACTATGCGGTCAGCTCCCGACGCTCAAGACGAAACGCCGTTGTAAGCCTTTTCATGCAGTGGCTCGAAGCCAAGTTCGAATCGAGCTTTTCGGCGGCCACGGTTCGCAAGACAGCGCCTCGCAGCCCGCATTGACGCTTTCTCATGCCGCCTGTTTTTTCTCTTCCCGCAGGAAATCCCTGGTCAGCGCCAGAACACGCTCTATGTCCTCCATGCTGTTGTATAGATGCATGGAGAATCTGAGCATATCCCTGCGCACGGAAAGCTTTACGTCGCGCTCGAGCAAGTATCGGTAAAGACGGCGCAGGCTTTCGATGCTGTCGACGAAAGCCGGGCTTGCCTCGTAATGCCCTACGGAAATGGTCTGGACGATGTGCGGACCCGGCGCGCCGCCGCAAACAGGCAGACCCAGCTCGATCAACCCATTGCCCAGGGCATGAGCCAGCGCCGTCACGTGCTCCTCTATTCTTTTCGTGCCGATCGACGCGATCAGGGCGAGCGACTCTTCGGCCGCGCAGACGCCTGCAAAATTGTAGTTTCCCAGATCGAATCGACGCGCGCCCGGCAGCAGCGAGAATTCCGTGCCGCCGAAGTCGGACTCGTGGGCGTTTGCATTGAAAACGTCAATACCGAAGCGTGCAATATAGGCGGGATCCATACGCTCCGCGATCGCGCGGCGGACATACAGGAAACCCATGCCATACAAAGCCAGAAGGCCTTTCTGGGTGGACACCGCCAATGCGTCGATGCACATTGCCTCCACGTCGGTATGCAATACGCCCACCGATTGCGCTCCGTCAACCAGGAACAGGACGCCGCGTTCCCGGCATGCGCGGCCCAGGCGCTCGACATCGGTGCGAAAACCAGGAATGAAGGACACGCTCGACACCGTGAGCACACGCGTGCGCTCGTCCATCGCGGCGATCAGCTCGTCTATGGGCATCGCGCCGTTCCGGGGCTTGACCAAGCGTACCTCGACGCCCCGGCGCCGCAGGTTCAGCCACAGGTAGATATTGTTCGGATGCTCGAGCTCGGGACACAGCACCACGTTATCGCCGCTTCTCCAATCGATGCCGGCACAGATGATGTTCAGTCCTTCGGAAGTGTTCTTGGTAAAGGTTACCTCGTCCGGATGGGCATTGATCAACTCGGAAAAACGGTTTCGGACGGCCTCGGTCTGCCGGAACAAGGCGTCCTTGTCGACTCGCCCGTATACGCAATCGTCGAGATAGCGCGTCACCGCCGCCTGGACGTCGGCGGAAAGCGGAGCCCGACCTCCAAGATCGAGGTATGTGCATGCCTTCATGACGGGAAATTTTTGCCGAATGACAGCGCTTTCGGCCTGTGTCAAAGTTTTCATGGGAGAGAATCAAGAGGGTTGTCGGTGCCGGGACGACACTGCGCCGACCTCCCGGCACCGCCTGAAAGGTTCGTCTGTGGGCCAGCGCATGTTCTGAAAGATGATAGGAGGGAGTCCGGCGGCAGGCAATTGAGAAGGCATCCACTGGCTATGAGCGAAACGCATACCTGTGCGGGACGGGGTCGAGCTGATCGTGGGGTCGGACTGATCGTGGGGTCAGACCCCGTACGGGGTCTGACCCCGTGCATGGTCGGCCCGTCCTTCAATCGGACCGGGGTCAGACCCCATGCGGGGTCTGACCCCCTTCAAGCCGGCCTGGGGTCCCCTCAAAAACCGCTGACATTTTTCATCTAGATAGTATAAGCTTCAAGCAAAATGGAGTACCGTCATGCAACAGCTATGGGATATATCGCCCCCGGTGTCGGCCGCCTCGCCGGTGTTTCCGGGGGACACGCCCTATCGCCAGTCCTGGAGCGCTGAAATCGGCCCGCAATGCCCTGTCAATGTCAGTGCCATCACCTTGTCGCCCCACGTCGGTGCGCATGCCGACGCGCCGCTGCACTACAGCACCGAAGGGACGAGCGCCGGCCGCATGGGGCTCGCGCCCTTTCTGGGGCCGTGCCGCGTCATACACGCCATGCACGGCGGGCCGCTGATACGCATACAGGATCTCGATCCCTTTATGGACGGCGCACCACCCCGCATACTGGTACGCACCGCTCAACGAGCGCAGACCGAGCGCTGGGATGACCGGTTCGCCGCCTACGCGCCTGAAACCGTCGAATACCTAGCGCAACGAGGCGTCATGCTGATCGGGCTCGACACGCCCAGCATAGACCCTGCCGACAGCAAGGTCCTTCCCAGCCATCACACCATCTTGAAGCATGATATGCGGGTTCTCGAGAACCTGGTGCTGGATGCCGTCGACGCCGGCGATTACGAGCTGATTGCGCTGCCGCTTGCGCTGGTGGACGCCGATGCCAGTCCCGTGCGCGCAGTGCTGCGCAGCCTGCCACCCTACTTCCGATCAAAACCATGAAGAGCACGACACGATGAACCCCCAACCGACCGACGCCCCGCAAGGCGAATCCATCGTCCACGACGAAAAAGCGCAGCTCGATTTTTCGCGCGACATGAGCTACGGCGACTATCTGCATCTGGATCAGGTTCTGGATGCGCAACGGCCGCTCTCGCCCGAACACAACGAAATGCTGTTCATCATCCAGCATCAGACCAGCGAACTCTGGATGAAACTGATGCTGCACGAGCTGCGTGCCGCCATGGGCAATCTAGCCGCGGATCGTCTTCAGCCCTGTTTCAAGATGCTGGCGCGCGTCAGCAAGATCATGGAGCAGTTGGTCCACGCCTGGGACGTCCTGGCCACCATGACACCTCCCGAATATTCTGCGCTGCGGCCCTATCTGGCGCAATCCAGCGGCTTTCAAAGCTTCCAGTACCGCCAGATAGAATTCTCGCTCGGCAACAAGAACGCGGCCATGCTCAAGCCGCATGCCCATAACGCCGCGCGGCTGGCGCAGGTCCGGCAGGCCTATGAATCTCCATCGCTTTACGATGAGTCCCTGCGCGCGCTGCATCGGCAGGGGCTGGCCATTCCCGCCGAGTACCTGCAACGCGACTGGACGCAACCGTATGCCGCAAGCGCCCAGGTGGAAGAGGCCTGGCTCGAGGTCTATCGCAATCCGGAACGTTACTGGGACCTGTATCAACTAGGAGAAAAACTGACCGACCTCGAAGACGCCTTCCGTCTGTGGCGGTTCCGCCACGTCACCACCGTCGAGCGCATCATCGGATTCAAGCGCGGCACGGGTGGAACATCCGGGGTGTCCTACCTGCGCAAGATGCTGGATATCGTGCTTTTCCCGGAGCTGTGGCGCTTGCGCACAGACCTTTAGCGCGCTAAAATCATCGGCTACCCAGGATACGTGGCAATTTTCCTTTGGGCGCGCAAGCGCAATTAAGGAGAACACCTATTAGTGCACAATTGCTGGCGACCCGACTTTTCAAACATAGGACTTAATCATGAAAGAAGGCATCCACCCCGAATACCGCGAAGTGGTATTCCTGGATCAGCAAACCGGCACGAAGTTCATTTCGCGTTCCACGCTGCACAGCCGCGAAACCATCGAGCTTGACGGCAAGACTTATCCCTTGTTCAAGTGCGACGTGACCTCGGAATCGCACCCCTTCTATACCGGCGCGCAAACCCGCATCGTCGAGACCGGCCGCGTCGAGAAGTTCCGCGCCCGCTTCGCACGCACCGCCGGCACCACGCGCAAGGCGTCGTAAGCTTCGCGCTTACCTCAGCGGTCACGAAAGGCAGCCTTTTGGCTGCCTTTTTAATTTAAGATAGCCCCTGTCTTCATTCCAATAGCGCATTCCGTGTCTTCCAGCGACTCCTTATCCACGCCAGCCCGCCTGATGGCCACAGCCACTGTGAAGCTGCCACGGCTCCTACTGGTTTCAGTCGGACTGGTCTACATACTGGCCGGCCTTTTCTTTCGAGATCCCTGGAAAACCGATGACGTGGTCGGCCTGGCCACCATGCTCACCGCCTTGCGCGACGGCGGCGACGCCATGCTCCTGCCCCAGATCGGCGTACTGGCCCATGCCCAGGACGGCCCGCTGACCACCTGGGTCGGCGCCTTCTTCATCTGGGCGTTCGCACCTTTCATCGAACTGTTCACCAACCGCCCCGACGCGGCCATCATCGCCTCCCGCCTGCCCAATTTCCTGTGGTTCGGGATACTGACGGCATCGATCTGGTACGGGACTTACCTGCTGGGACGGCGCCCGGAACCCCAGCCGCTGGCCCTGCCCTTCGGCGGCGAGCCCACCGTGCGCGATTACGGCCGCATGATCGCCGACGCAGCCTTGATGCTCATCGTCGCAACCGTCGGAATCGTCTGGCGCATGCATGAAACATCCGAGGTCCCGGCCCTCATCGCCTTCCAGGCCCTGGCCTTCTATTCGGTGGCGCGCATGCTGGACCACCCCGCGTCGGGCTCGATCACGCTGGGGTTCGCGCTGGGCGCGGCATTCCTGACCCGGGGCTGGATCGGCGCCCTGCCCATCATGCTGGCCGTCCCCTGCATCTTCCTGCCGCGCAATTGCCTGTGGCGCCAAAAGCACTGGCTGCTTCTTAGCGCGGGAATCTGCATTGCGCTGATCCTGGCCTGGTGGATACCCGCCAAACTCGCGAACGGGTACTGGATACAAAGCTGGGTGGTCTGGAATACCTCTTCTTTCGTCTGGCCGCAGTATCGGGAAGTGCTCAGCACGCTGCGCGACCTGCCCTGGTTCCTGTGGCCGACATGGCCGCTTGCCCTGCTGGCCGTATGGCGCTGGCGCGCCTGGCTCACGGCGCCCCATATCTGGATACCCTTGATGCTCACGGCATGGCCGCTGATCACCATGCTGTTCCTGGCCGATGCCTTCGAGCCCGAATACAGCCTGATGGCCGTACCCGCCGCCGTGCTGGCCGCATTCTCGCTGCCCACCTTGCGCCGCGGCGTGGTGAATTCGCTGGACTGGTTCGCCGTCATGTGTTTTTCGCTTACGACGGCAACGGTGTGGCTGGGCTGGATCGCCTTGCAGACGGGCTGGCCGGAACAGATCTCGCACAACATCGCGCGCCAGACCCGCGGTTATGACGTATTCATATCATGGCCGGCCACCTTCATCGCGGCACTGGGCACGCTGGCCTGGATCGCGCTGGTGCGCTGGCGCCTGCACTCCAAGCCGGCGGGCCTGTGGCGCGGCACGGTGCTCTCCGCCGGCGGCCTGATCGTCACCTGGCTGCTGCTCGTCACACTATGGATGCCGGCGCTCGACTATGTGCGCAGCTACCGCGGCGTTTCGGCCCAGCTTGCCGCGGCGCTCGAAACATACAGGAAACCGGGCGAATGCGTGCGCGCGCTCGCCGTCGGCACGGGACAACGCGCTTCCTTCCTGGTTTTCAACGACATCGACTTCAGCTACGAGTCCCACTGCACGCTGGTCGTGCAGCAAACCACCGCGCATCACATCGCCATCGGGGCGGCAGCCTATTCGGACTCCGCAACCGTCCTCTGGGAAGGCAGGCGCGGCGCAGACCGGCATGAAGTCTTCCGCCTGCTTCGCATCGGGAATCCATGACAGCATCCCGCAGCGCAAGACCAACGCCCGGACGCTATATCAAAGACATCCTCGCCCAAGCCTGGCCGGTGCTGGTCAGCTCGTGGGCAAGCGTGATCTTCGGCGTGATCGACACGGCGATGGCCGGCCACGCCAGCGCGGCCGACCTGCAGGCCATGGCATTGGGCGCTTCCATCTACATCACCGTCTTCGTGGGCCTGATGGGCGTCGTGCATGCGCTCATTCCCATCATTGCGCAACACTTCGGGGCCGGGCGCCATGCCGAAGTGGGCGAAGCCTGGGGCCAGGGCGTATGGCTTTCGATGGGGCTGTCCCTGGTGGGCGCCGCCGCGATGCTGTTCCCCGACATCTGGCTGCAGTTCTCCGGCGATGTGGCGCCGGAGGTGCGCTCGGGGGTCACCTGGTACTTGCGCGCCCTCATCCTGGCGTTGCCCGCGACACTCGCTTTTCGCTGCATCTATGCGATGGGCACGGCGGTATCACGGCCCAAGACGGTCATGGCCATCAACCTGGCCAGCGTCGCCTTCAAGATTGTCTTCAACTGGATTTTCATCTTCGGCAAGTTCGGCATGCCGGCCCTGGGAGCCGCCGGAGCGGGCCTGTCGACCGCCATCGTCGGCTGGCTCAGCCTGGCCGCCGGCCTGTGGGCGATTTCCCACGATTCCTATTACCAGCGTTTCAGGCCGCGCCTGGGCCGCCTGCAATGGATACGGCAGAAAGAGCTGCTCCTGTTGGGGATACCGATGGGAGGCTCCTACCTCATCGAGGTCTGCGCCTTTACCTTCATGGCGCTGCTGGTGGCCCGGGAAGGCATGTACGTCAATGGCGGCCACCAGATCATGGCCAGCCTTGCGGCCCTGAGCTACATGGTGCCGATGGCGGTGGGCATTGCATCCGCCTCGCTGACGGCGCAGGCCATCGGCGCCGGCGACATGCGCCGGGCACGCAATATGGGGCGCGCGGGGATCGCCATCGTCGCAGCCGGCGCGCTGGTCACCGCAAGCATATTGATCATCGCGCGCCAGCCCATCCTGGCTTTCTATACCGATGACCTTCAGGTCAGCCTGGTTGCGGCCGCCCTCATGCAGCTGCTGCCCTGGTTCCACCTGGGCGACGCCATGCAGTGCATCAGCTCGTATCTGCTGCGGGCGTACAAGGTGGCCGTCGTGCCGCTGATCCTGCAAGTCGTGGCCCTCACGGGACTGGGACTGGTGGGCGGCTGGTGGCTGGGATTCGGCCCCGCCGCCGGCACGCTCGCGCCCGTGGTCCATGCCATGGCGCCAGGCGCCCCGATCGGCGCCGGGACGATGTGGCTGATGGCCACGCTGGGCCTGAGCCTGTCTTCCATCCTGCTCTTCGGATGGTATGGCCACGTGGTGCGGACGAAGATAGGCGCCGGGCGGCGGCGTGCCAACTCCAGGGGTCAGACCCCGGCGGCATAAACAAGGGGTCAGACCCCGAATGGGGTCTGACCCCCACCCGTACGGGGTCTGACCCCTCCTAGGCGGCATCCAGGCTCGCGGACTCGCTTTCCTCGGCGCCGGCCCCCTCTTCGCGGCCTTCGATCGCGGGGGTGACGAGCTCCACCACCTTGCGGCGCGACAGCATGCCAAGGAACTCGTTGTCCTCGCCCGTCACGGCAAGAGGCTCCGTGCTTCGCAACATCCGGCCCAGGACTTCGTCCAGCCCGGCGTCGGCCGGCACGGAGGCTACGCCTTCGGCATAGATGGCGATGTCCCGGGCGCCGTCGCGCAAGGCCTGCTCGGCCGCTTTGCGGGTGAGTATGCCCGCGAGGCGCTTGCCGTCCAGAACCGGCGTGTAGTCGTACGCCATCCCCGCCATGCGTTCGACCGCGTGGGCCGGGCGGCTGCGCATCGTCAGTGTCAGGGACGGCGTATTGCAGGCGTGGGTCGCATTCAGGACCTTGCTGCGGTTCACATCCTGCAGGAAGGACTGCACGTAGTCATTGGCCGGAGCCAGCAGGATGTCTTCCGGCGTTCCTTCCTGAACCAGCAGGCCGTCCTTCAAGATGGCGATCCTGTTGCCCAGGCGCAGGGCCTCGTCCAGATCGTGCGTGATGAAGACAATGGTCTTGTTCAGCTTCGCCTGCAGCGTCAGCAGCTGGTCCTGCATCTCGCGGCGTATCAGGGGATCCAGCGCCGAGAAAGCTTCATCCATGAGCAGGATTTCGGCATCGGTGGCCAGGGCTCGGGCAAGGCCGACGCGCTGCTGCATGCCGCCGGACAGCTCATGGGGGTATCGGTCCTCGAAGCCCGACAGGCCTACCTGCTCGAGCCAGTGCTGGGCGCGCTGACGGCGCTCGTGACGGCCCAGTCCCTGCACCCTCAGGCCATAGGCCGCGTTCTCGATCACCGTTCGATGCGGAAAGAGGCCAAAGCGCTGGAAAACCATGCTCATCTTCTTTTGCCGGAACTGCTCGAGCTCGGACCTGCCAAAGCTCATGACATCCACGCCGTCGACCAGAATGCTTCCCGCGCTGGGTTCGATCAAGCGATTGAAATGGCGAATGAGCGTCGACTTGCCCGAACCCGACAGCCCCATGATCACGTATATGCTGCCTTCTTCGATGCTCAGGCTGATGTCGCTAAGGCCCAGGACGTGGCCGCTCGCCGCAAGCAGTTCGTCCTTGCCCATGCCTTGCCGCGCCGCCTCCAGCCAGCGGTCCGGCCGCGAACCGAATATCTTGTAGACGTTCTTGACTTCTATTTTGCTCATCCCGCGCTCCTCGTTTGTTGGCGACGGCCGAACTCCTGGGTGATCCGGTCGAAAATGATGGCAATGATGACGATGCCCAGTCCGGCCAGCACGCCGCGGCCCACCTGCAGCCGGTTGATGCCCTGCAGGACCTCGTAGCCCAGGCCCCTGACCCCTATCATGGATGCGATGACCACCATGGCCAGCGCCATCATGGTGGTCTGGTTGATACCGGCCATGATGTTCGGCATGGCCAGCGGCAGTTGCACGCCGAACAATTGCTTGACGCGGTTGGCGCCAAAGGCGCGCGAGGCCTCCAGCACTTCGCTGTCGACCAGCCTTATGCCCAGGTCCGTCAGGCGTATGACCGGCGGTACCGCATAAATGATGGTGGCGATGATGGCGGCCACCTTGCCCAGATTGAACAGCATGACCACGGGGATCAAGTAGACGAAGCTGGGCATCGTCTGCATGACGTCGAGCACGGGCAGCATGATGGAGCGCAGCCATTTGAAGCTGGCCATCAAGATTCCCATCGGTATGCCTATCGCGACGGAAATGGCCACCGCCACGATCATGAGGGACAAAGTCTGCATGGCGGCGTCCCATAAGCCGATGAAGCCGATGGAGCACAGCAAAACGCCGATGAGGGCTGAAAAGCCGATGCGGCGGCTGGCAAGCCAGGCCAGCAGAACCACTGCGGACACGACAAGCCACCAAGGGGACTGCCTGAGCAACTGGTCCATCCAGACCAGAACATCCAGCAGAGGCTGAGTCAGGGCGCGCAGAAGATCCGAATAGTCGGCGACAATACCCCCGACAAACTCATCGATGGGCGCGCGCAGCGCTCGTGGCGCTATGAACTCTGGAAACATAAAGAATACTCCGTAGAACTCGTTGCAATGGCGGACCGATCGTCCGCCATCCAGGGAAAGCGGCGGCCTCGTGCAGAGGCCGTCTTCCACAATGGAAGAAACTTTCCACGAATGCTAAAGAGCAGCCTTTACGCGCTCGGCGACGTCCGCCGGCAGCCAGGACGTCCAGGTCTCGGCCTGATTCTTCAAGAACCATTGGGCCACGTCGGCCGGCTCGGCCTCGTTCTCTTCCATGTAGGCCATGGCCTGGTCCATGACGGGCAATGGCACGGCCACCTTCGCCAGGAAGCCGGTGAGCTTGGGCGCATCCTGGGTGAATTGCGTGCTGACTGCGGTAAACACGGGATTTTCTGGATAGGCGCTGGGCTCGGGATTCGAGCAATTGGGATCGGTCAGGCAAGCGTGCTTCTTCTGGTCATAGGCGGGCAAGTCCAGCTTGACCAAGTCCATCGAACCGACCAGGGGCGTGGGGAACCAGTAATAGAACACCACGTTTTCCTTGCGCTGGTAGGCGGCGGTCAACGCGGCTTTCTGGGTGGCGCCGGTTCCGGGTGAAAACAACGTGAACGTGTCGTCCAGCCCCAGGGCGTTGAAAAGATTGCCGCTGACCACCTCGCAGCCCCAGCCCGCCGGGCAGCCATAAAAGCGGCCTTTCGAAGGCTCTTCCGGATCCTTGAACGCGTCCTTGAACTTGGGAAGATCGGCGGCGCTCTTGAGTTCGGGCAGGCGCTCAGCGGTATAGCGCGGGATGAACCAGGCCTCGCCCCCCATATAGATGTCGCCGATGCGCTTCACCTTGCCTGTCGCCTCGGCCTTGGCCCAGGGCTCGGCGACGCTGTTGAGCCAGATTTCAGTGTTGACGTCGAGATCGCCGCGTTCGAGCGCCGCAAGGGCGGGCAGGGTTTCGACCGGCAGCACCTCCGACTTGCAGCCGTAGCCCTTTTCGGCGATGAAGCGTTCGACTTCGACCAGCACGAGATTGGATTCCCAGTTCATGCCGCCAAACCGGACCGGACGGTCGATTTCACATTGCAGATTCGAGGCGGCCTGCGCCGTGGAAGCGATACCGGGCAGGCCGGTGAAGGCCGCCGCCGCGGCCAAGGCCAGGGCGAGCCGCTTGAAGGACGCAGCGCCGAATACGGACGCGCGAAGTGAAGGGGTTGTGGTTAAAGACAAGATTGCCTCCTTAAGTTACGTGGACGCATCGAAAACCGCGTGATACGCCATGGCTAAGGGGGTGTGCGGAAGACGGTTTACCGCCGATACATACCGACACTAGCGTGATGAGTACGGGGTACTCGTTGACAGCTTATGGAGCCTTGAAAAAGACCCGCCATACGCCAGATTGAATAAAAATGCCGAAACGGCCAAAACGTAAAGTTTGCGGCATTTTACGTGCAGATACGAGAAAATGTAAACCCTGGGGTCTCAGGGGTCAGACCCCATGCGGGGTCTGACCCCGGCGGCATAAACAAGGGGTCAGACCCCGAATAGGGTCTGACCCCCTGCCCGAATGGGGTCTGACCCCTACTTATAAATATAGTCGCGGCGCCAGGGGTAGGCCTGCCTTTCCGGAAAATCGAGTTCGTCGCTTCTACCGCCGGGCCTAGGCTGCGCCAGCACTTGGTGCAGGGCGATCCAGCCATGCTCGAAACCCATGGCGCAGCCGGCCAGGTACATACGGTAGGCGCGCAGCGAGCGTTCGCCCTGTTCGCCCTGCAATGTCTGGCGCGCTTCGGGCAGCCGGGCTTCCAGGGCGTCGCTCCATGCCCATAGGGTGCGGGCATAGTGAGGGCGCAAGTTCTCGATGTCGAGGTCTTCGAGGCCGCCTTCCGCCATGTGTTCGAGCACGTGGCTGATATGCGTGAGTTCACCGCCGGGGAAGATGTATTTCTCGATGAATTCGCCCATTCCCGCGCCCAGTTCCGCGTTGTCGACACCACCCGCCGTGATTCCGTGGTTCAGGATGAGCCCGCCCGGACGCAGCAAGCGGCGCAATTTCGAAAAATAGGCCTCGAGCTGGGCTCTGCCGACATGCTCGAACATGCCCACTGAAGCGATCTTGTCGTACGGAGCGGTTTCATCGAGCTTGCGATAGTCCAGGAGTTCCATGCGCACGCGATTCTGAAGCCCTTTCTCTTGGATGAGCCGGTTGACGTGAGCATGCTGGTTGCGCGACAGCGTGATGCCGGTTGCATCGACGCCGTAGTTCTCGGCCGCCCACAACAGCAGGCCGCCCCAGCCGGCGCCCACATCCAGGAAGCGTTCGCCCGCCTTGAGGTCCAGCTTGCGGCAGATGTGATCCAGCTTGGCTTCCTGTGCTTCGGCGACCGTCATGTCGGGGCGGCGGAAATAAGCGCAGGAATAAACGCGGCGAGGGTCCAGCCACAAGGCGTAGAAATCGTCGGACAGATCGTAGTGGAACTGAATCTGGCGCGCGTCCCGCTCGATGGAGTGCCGCCATACGGATACCAGCCGGCGTATCAGTTCGGTCAGCCGCCCGATCCGAGCGGCATCGATCGGGGAACCGGGCAGGATCGCCGCGGCCAGGCGCATCAGGTCACGCATGGAGCCTTCCACATCGAACTTGCCTTCGACATAGTCTTCGCCCAGCCCGCCCACGTGTCCGGCCGCCAGATGGGCCAATGTGGAGCGATCCTTGATCACCAGCCGGACGGCGGCGTCCGGCTCGCCTACGGTCTGCCCATCGGGCATGACCAACTGCACAGGCAAAGGCAAAGACGCCAACTTGGTTTCAACAACGGATAAGACAGAACTCAATGCCGACTCCCTATATTGAAATGAAGAACAATAAAGATACCGTATTCGAGCGTGCTAAGATCATCACAAATACCGCATAAACATCAATTCGGCAAGCCATGGCGCGCCGCCGGCCCCGCTCCCCGCTGCATGCATCCTCCACCTAGTCATCTCACCACCATTCCATCCTGGCTCATCCTGATGGGGCTGCTGACCGCACTCGGCCCCCTGGCCATCGACATGTACCTGCCCGCGTTCCCGGACATGGTTCTAAGCCTGGGCGCCAGCCAGGGCATGGTGGAGCGCACCCTGCCCAGCTACCTGCTGGGCCTGGCCGCCGCCCAGGTTTTCTATGGCCCGTTCGCCGACCGCTACGGCAGGAAAAAACCGCTGCTGCTCGGCCTTGTCGTATTCACCGTCGCTTCGATCGGATGCAGTCTGACCGACAACATCGAACAGCTGAATATGTGGCGCGTGGCGCAAGCGTTCGGCGGAGCGGCCAGCATGGTCATACCGCGCGCGGTGATTCGGGACAACTTCGACACGCGCGACGCGTCCAAGGCGCTTTCGGTCCTGATGCTGGTAATGGGCGTGACGCCCATTCTGGCACCCATTCTGGGCGCGCAAGTCCTTGCCTTTGGCAGTTGGCGGCATATCTTCGCCATCATGGCACTGTGCAGCACACTGCTGTTCATCAGCGTCATCATCGGCATGCGCGAAACGCTTCCGGCCGAAAAAGCCATACCACTGAGCTTCGCCAATATCGGACGCAACTATCGCGGTTTGCTCGCGCATAAACGCTTCATGTGCTATACGCTTGCCGGCGGCTTCGGCTCGGCCGGCATGTTCGCCTACATCTCGGGTTCGCCACGCGTCTTCATCAATGTCTTCGATGTACATCCGCAGTACTTCGGCTTGTTGTTCGGCGTCAACGCCGCCGCCCTGATCGCCACGTCGCAGATCAGTGCCCGGCTGCTTAACCGCCATGTACCGGAGACCCTGCTCAAGTTTGCGCAAGCCGGCCTGCTGGCTGTCTCCCTGGCGGGTTTCGTCATGACGCTGGCCGGGATTCTTACTTCGCCCTGGCTGATGGCCGCTTTGTTGTGCTTCATGGCGGGTCAGGGATTCGTCAATCCCAATGCCGCGGCCCTGGCGCTGCGCGAACAAGGGCACCGCCTGGGCGTGGCCTCGGCCATGATGGGCACACTGCAGATGCTCTGCGGCGCGGCCGCTGGACTCGGGGTCAGCGCCTGGCAGTCGGACACCGCGCTGCCCCTGACCGGCATCCTGACCTTTTGCGCCTTCCTGTCCTGGCTGTTCGGACGCGCCGCGCTCAAGGCCCCCCAAGTTTGAAATAAAGCAAATGTGAGGCTCATATACAACACGTGCGTTGACAACTGCGTCCGACAATAAGAATAATTCTTACTTTCAATAATACCCAGTAAAAGAGAGGGGTTGCATGTTGTCCGCTGTTGCTGTTGCTTTCCGGCCCAAACCCTTGGCCGCCGCTGTTCAAACTCTTTGTTCCATTTCCCTGCTTTCGTTTTCTTCCACGGCCATGGGCCAGGACGCCGGCGCACCGGTCTCGCGGCTGGACAACGTGGTGGTGACGGCCACCGGCTTCGAGCAGATGGTCGAAGACGCACCCGCCTCGATCACCGTGATCCCGCGCGCCGAACTCGAAAAAAAGGCCTTCAAGGACGTGACCGACGCCTTGAAGGACGTGCCTGGCGTGGTCATTACCGGCGGAGGCAGCTCGAGTGACATCAGCGTACGCGGCATGGCCCCCTCTTACACGATGATCCTGATCGACGGCCGGCGCCAGAATTCGCGCGAAACCCGCCCCAACAGCGACGGCCCGGGCATCGAGCAAGGCTGGCTGCCGCCGATGCAGGCCATCGAGCGCATCGAAGTCATTCGCGGCCCGATGTCGTCGCTGTACGGCTCGGACGCAATGGGCGGCGTGGTGAACATCATCACGCGCAAGGTGCCGCACGCCTGGACGGGCAGCCTGCGCAACGAAGCGACATTTCAACAGGACTCCGATTCGGGGAACATCTATCAAAGCAACTTCTACCTGGCGGGCCCCTTGGTCGACGACAAGCTGGGCTTGCAGGTCTACGGGCAGAAAGCGCAACGCCGGGAAGACGAAATCCTGAACGGCTTCAACAAACAGGACGCGACCTCGGGAACGGTGAAGCTTTCCTTCACGCCCAACAAGGATCACGACCTGATCGCCGAATTCTCCCGCACACTGCAGGAAAGAGTCTCGACGCCCGGAAAATCGATGGCCGCGCTCGACGCGCGGGGCAGGCCCAATAGCCCGTCCAGCACCAAGTACGACAAGAACGTCTATTCGCTGACCCATATCGGACGCTGGGGCAAAGCCACTTCCAATACCTATGTGCAGCGCGAAGAAACCGACAATCCCTCGCGCCTGATGAACTTGAAGAACACGGAGTTCAATACGCAGTGGAACCTGCCGCTGGGCAATCACATGGTCAGCGGAGGCTTCCATTACCAGAAGGAAAGCCTGAACGACCAGGGCAACCAGTACGATCCCACCGTCAGCCAACTGGACCGCTACCAGTGGGCCCTGTTCGCCGAAGACGAATGGGCCATCACCGAAGATTTCGCTCTCACGACCGGCGTACGCATGACGCGCGACGAAAACTACGGCACGCATTGGACACCCCGCCTGTACGGTGTCTGGCACACCACCGAAAACCTCAGCTTCAAGGGCGGCATATCCACCGGCTTCAGGGCGCCTTCGCTGCGCCAGGCCGTTGCCGACTGGGGCCAGATCACGGGCGGTGGCGGCGGCGTGCCGGCGATCATCGTGGGCAATCCCAATCTCAAGCCGGAAAAAAGCATCAGCCAGGAATTCGGCATCGTATGGGACGACCGCCAGGGATGGACCAGCAGCCTGACCTTCTTCAATACCGACTTCAAGGACAAGATTTCCGAGACGCGCCGGTGCACTGATCCCGACGGCCTGCCCACCTGCCATGTGTTTCCGGGCGACCAGGGCTACAAGTTCATCAGTGACCGAGTGAACGTCGACCGTGCGAACATCCGCGGCATCGAGGCGACCACCACCTGGTCCATACGCGACGACATGCGCTTGTCGGCCAACTACACTTACACGCACTCCAAGCAGAAGAGCGGCGAATTCGAAGGCCGCCCCTTGAACAAGATGCCCAAGCACATGTTCAATGCCACCTTCGACTGGGATGCCAACGAGAAGCTCGGCCTGTGGTCGCGCGTCAACTTCCGTGGAAAGACGTCGGACTACCTGAGCCGCACCTCGATGGCCACCGGCACGCCGTCCTTCACCTTCGTCGACATGGGCGTGAACTACAAGCTCAACAAGAACGTCAACTTCGGCGTCGGCGTGTACAACGTCTTCAACAAGCGCGTCACCGACGAAGCCTTCGAGGCCGTGTACGACGGGCGTCGCTATTGGGCGCATCTGACGGTGGGTTTCTAGGCGGGAACCCTGAGGGGTCAGACCCGTAGGGTCTGACCCCATGCTCGATGCCGTAGGGTCTGACCCCTCTGTTCCTGTGTGTTTGGGGTCAGACCCCGTACGGGGTCTGACCCCCTTGCCCCTGCAGTAATTGCCTAAGCAGCTACCTGGGCGCTAGAATTGCCCCATGAGCAAATCCGATCCTCCCTCCTCCGTCCAGCGTGGCGCTACGCGCCGCAAGTCCGTGCCCGGCAGGCAATCCGCCGGCTACTACCGCGACACGGCGGAATCGCTGGGGCCGGACGTCAACATAGGCTATCTCGTCAAGCAACTGCAGTCCTCCTTCAATCGCATGATGGAACTGCACATGGCACCCTTGGGACTGACCGCCATGCAATGGCGGCCGCTGGTCCTCATCCGCTACCGCAATGTGAACACCCCGGCCGAGTTGTCGCGACACAGCAATATCGACACGGGCGCCATGACGCGCGCGCTCGACCGGCTCGAAGCCAAGCAGTTCATTTCACGGCAGCGCTGCTCCGACGACCGCCGCAGCGTGCGTGTCGAACTGACGAAGGCCGGCAATGAAGTGGCCGAGCAGATACTTCCCGCCGTGGCGGCCACGCTCAATACGCATTTGCGCGGTTTCAGCAAAGACGAAGTCGAGCTTTTCATCAGCATGATCGACCGCATGCTGGCCAATGGCGAAGAGCCGGTGGAATAAAGCGCCGCGTCATCGCCACTGACACACGAACACTACGCCGCGCTTGCTCGCATGATGCTTATTTCTCTATAATAATTGCCTAGGCAATTACGTACTAGGCAGATATATTCAGCTTTCTGTCAGCAAGCGAACAGCCTCTCCATTCTCGTAAAAAGCATGAAAGCAGCGATTCCCTTATTGTTTACCGCCGCACTGGCGGGTTGCGCAGCCATGGACCCCGGCCCCCCCTCTGTGGCTCGGTTCGACGCGGCCCGGCTGGGCTTGCAGGACAGTGCCATTGCCTGGCCCTCCAGCCAGTGGTGGACCCGGTACGGCGACAGCCAACTGAATGCCCTGATCGACCAAGCGCTGGCCGGCAACCCGTCCATGGACGCCGCGCGAGCCAGGTTGGACAGGGCCGATGCGGCCGTAAGCGGCGCACGCGCCGTGCAGTTGCCTCGCGCAGACGCATCCTCCAACATCACGCGCGAACGCTTTTCCGCAAACTACATCTACCCTGCTCCTTATGGCGGCTCCATGCTCACCGAGGCGGACTTGCGCCTGAACATCGGCCTGGACCTGGATCTTTGGGGACGCAACCGGGCCCGTTTCGCGGCAGCGCTGTCGGAACGCGAAGCCGCGCGAGCGGATCTGCACATGGCCCGCAACGCATTGGTCGGCGCGGTGGTGCAAAGCTACTACAAGCTGCAGGGCGCGCTCGCGCAACAGACCGTACTCGAAGACATGGTACGGCAGCAGCAGAACGTCCTGGACATTACCCGCGAACGCGTGCGCGCCGGCCTGGATACGCAGATCGAGGCCAAGCAGGCCGACTCGTCGGTATCGTCGGCGCGCGTGCAACTGAGCCAGGCGGCTGTCAATGCCAAGCTGCTGCGCAACCAGCTTTCCGCTTTGGCGGGCGAAGGCCCAGGACGCGGCGCGCAGATCGGCCATGTGAAGCTGGAGGGCATGCCGCCCGACGTGCCGGCAACGCTGCCTCTCGACCTGCTCGCGCGCAGGCCCGACATCATCGCAGCCCGCGAACGCGCGCAAGCCGCCGCGGGCCAGGTATCGGCGGCCAAAGCCGAGTTCTTTCCGAATGTGAATCTCACCGCCTTCGTGGGCCTCATGTCCTTGGGACTGGGCAACCTGCTGGAAGGCTCCAGCAAGACCTATGGCGCAGGCCCCGCGATCTCGCTTCCCGTTTTTCATGGCGGGGCCCTGAATGCCCAACTGGACGCGCGCCGCGCCGAGCGCGACCTGGCCGTTGCCGATTACAACCAGACGCTGCTGACCGCCGTCCGGGAAGTGGCCGACTCGGTGGCATCCATCCATGCACTGGAGCAGCAAGCGGCAGACCAGGCAGAGAGCCTGGATGCCATCGCTTCGGCCTACCAGATCGCCGTCGATCGATACAAGTCCGGCCTGGGCAATTTCATACAGGTGCTGCTGGCCCAGAACGAGGTCCAGAAGCAGGCCATACTCGACGCCGACCTGCGTGCGCGCGCCTACGCGCTCGATGCCCAATTGGCCACTGCGCTGGGCGGCGGCTACCTGAATTCCACGAACAACTGAAGAAGTCTCCATGAGTACTGAAAAGAAACCGGCATACCGACGCAAGACGCTGTTGCTCATCGCCGCCCTGGCTTTTGGGGCCATCGGCATCGCCTATGCCGTCTGGTGGACGATCTATGCCTCGCACTTCGAAGGCACAGACAATGCCTATGTGAAAGGCAATCTGGTGCAGGTCGTCTCGCAAATACCCGGCACCGTGGTGGCCATCGCGGCCGACGACACCGATCGGGTGGAGCGCGGAGAAGCCCTGATCAGGCTGGACGCCAGCGACACCGACCTCGCGTTGCGCAAGGCTCAGGCGGGATTCGCCCAGACGCTGCGACAGACTCGCGCCATCTTCGTGCAGAACGATGCGCTGAAGGCCGAAATAGACGTACGCAAGGCGGACATCGAACGAGCCCAGGCCGATCTCTCCAAGGCGCGCAGCGACCTGAAGCGCCGCGAGGCCCTGTCTCGATCGGGAGGCGTGAGCGGAGAGGAAATCCTGCACGCGCGGACGGCCGTCGAGGCGGCCGAATCCGGACTGGCCCAGGCACAGGCCGCGTTGGCTGTTGCCAAGGCCAGGCTGGACACCAACCTCGCGCTCACCGCGGACATGCCGGTCGAAGAGCATCCGGATGTCCAGCTTGCCGCGGACAAGCTCCGCGAAGCGCTGCTCGCCAGTTCGCGCACGCATATTCCCGCACCGGTGAGCGGCATGATTGCGCAGCGGTCGGCGCAGGTAGGCCAGCATGTCGCCCCCGGCACTCCCTTGATGACCATCGTGCCGCTCGACCAGCTGTGGGTGGAAGCCAATTTCAAGGAAAGCCAGCTGCAGCGCATGAAGCCGGGCCAGAAAGCCACGCTGACGGCCGACATCTATGGCGGCGACCTGAGCTATCACGGCTACGTGCAGGGCCTGGCCGCCGGCACGGGCTCCGTTTTCTCGCTGCTGCCGGCGCAGAACGCCAGCGGCAACTGGATCAAGGTGGTGCAGCGCCTGCCCGTGCGCATCGTGCTCGATCCCGAGGAAGTGGCACGGCATCCCTTGCGGGTGGGCCTGTCCATGCAAGTGGAGGTCGACTTGCGCGACCCGACCAAGGAAGACGTGGAAGCCGCCCGGCGGATCGCCGGCCCTCGCGGCTTGAGCACCGCCGTTTACGACTCCGTTGACGGCCGGGCCGAGGCGCTGATCGCCAAGATCACCAAAGAAAACGCAGGGTCCTGATCATGGCCGCCGAGGAAAAGAGCGCCGCGAAACCCGCGCCCCCGGCGGCAGCCGCCCACCCGCCCCTGCAAGGCAGGGCGCGCACCATGGGTACGATCGCGCTGTCTGCCGCGGTGTTCATGAATGTGCTGGATTCATCCATTGCCAACGTCTCCATTCCGACGATCGCGGGCGACCTGGGCGTGAGCGCTACGCAAGGCACCTGGGTCATCACCTCATTTGCGGTGGCCAACGCCATCACGGTGCCGCTTACCGGCTGGCTGACGCAGCGCTTCGGGCAGGTCCGGCTGTTCGTGGCGTCCGTCCTGCTTTTCGTCCTTACCTCCTGGCTTTGCGGTTTTTCCTGGTCGCTGGAATCCCTGGTGGCCTCGCGCATACTGCAAGGCGCGGTTGCCGGCCCGATGATTCCGCTATCGCAATCGCTGATGCTGGGCTCCTACCCCAGGGACAAGGCGGGCATGGCGCTGGCGCTGTGGTCCATGACGATACTCGTCGGACCGGTGGCGGGACCCTTGCTCGGCGGCTGGATATCGGACAACTATTCCTGGCCGTGGATCTTCTACATCAACGTGCCCGTCGGCCTGCTGGCGGGCTGGGCCGCCTGGCAAATCTACAAGGAACGCGACTCGGTGAAGTCCCGCCTGCCCATAGACAAGATGGGCCTGGCGCTGCTGGTGGTGTGGGTGGGCGCACTGCAGCTCATGCTCGACAAGGGGAAAGAGCTCGACTGGTTCGCCAGCGGCGAGATCATTCTGCTGGCCGTCGTCGCCGTCGTCGCCTGCGTGTTCTTCATCATCTGGGAGCTGACCGCCGAGCATCCGGTGGTCGATCTTGCCTTGTTCAAGTACCGCAACTTCACCGCGGGCGTGATCACGATATCGGTGGGATACGGCGTGTTCTTCGGCACCGTCGTGCTGCTTCCGTTGTGGATGCAGAACACCATGGGCTATACCGCGACCGACGCAGGCATCGCCTCGGCGCCTGTCGGCATCCTGGCCATCATCATTTCACCCATCGTCGGCAAGCTCCTGGCCCGGCATGATCCGCGCATCATCGCCACTTTCGCCTTCCTGGTCTTCTCCCTCATCAGTTTCATGCGGGCCGATTTCAGCACGGACGTCGACATCGGCACCATCATGTTGCCGACTTTCATCCAGGGAGCGGCCATGGCGACCTTCTTCATCCCGCTCACCACGGTCACTTTGTCCGGACTGGATCCGCAGCGCATTCCCGCCGCGGCGGGCCTATCCAACTTCGTGCGCCTGGTGTTCGGCGCCTTCGGCACCTCCATCACCACCACGTTGTGGGAAAGCCGCGCGAGCCTGCATCACGCGCATCTGGCCGAAGCCGCTCGGCCGGGCGAACCGGCCTTCGATGCGCTGGTCTCGGGCTTGCAGCAAAAAGGCCTGGATGCCGGGCAAGGAGCCCTGTTGATCGACCGCCTGATCAACCAGCAGGCTTTCACCCTTTCGGCACTGGACATCTTCTATGCCTCGGGCATATTGTTCCTGGCGATGATCGCGCTGATCTGGGTGACCAGGCCTTCCACCGGCCGGCGCGGCGGCGCCGGCGCGACAGGAGCGCATTAACTACATGGGCGAGGGGTCAGACCCCGTACGGGGTCTGACCCCGGGAAGGCGGAGGTGGGGCCAGACCCTGTACAGGGTCTGACCCCTCAACCTCTCGCCAGGTTCTCATGCGCCCGGCCCGCCCGGCCTGCTTGACCCAAAGTGGTGTTTCACAGTAGAATACCAGGCTTTACGGATGCTTTTGGGCCCCTTGCACTTAGGGTGGAACCGGCATTCAAACAGCATTCAAAGTATATTTTTAAGGGGTATGACCATGGCACGCGTATGCCAAGTTACCGGCAAAGGCCCGATGGTGGGCAACAATGTTTCGCACGCAAACAACAAAACCAAGCGTCGCTTCCTTCCTAACTTGCAATCGCGCCGCTTCTGGGTTGAAAGCGAAAACCGCTGGGTGCGCCTGCGCGTTTCCACCAGCGCCCTGCGCACGATCGACAAAGTCGGCATCGATGCCGTCCTGGCCGACCTGCGCGCCCGTGGCGAGCTGGCCTAAGCCGTTCGCGAACTAATCCAAGGAGCTCATCATGGCAAAAGGTATCCGCGAGAAAATCAAGCTCGAGTCCACCGCCGGCACCGGTCACTTCTACACGACCACCAAGAACAAGCGCAACATGCCCGAAAAAATGCTGATCAAGAAATTTGATCCCGTTGCGCGCAAGCACGTCGACTACAAGGAAACCAAGCTCAAATAAGGGCTTGCCTGGGCCTGGTATCCCGAACCCGATCCGGTCCTCAACCCCGGCCGGATTCCCGTCCTGGCTTCCTTTCCCAGTCTCCTGAAAGACCCTGCCTCGGCGGGGTCTTTCGTTTTTCGCGTCCGCGAGCCTGGAAGCACTGCGAAGCATCCTATAATCCTAGGTTTGCACAACCATTTACGAATTCTCCGGATCCCATGCAGGAACGCTACAGCCCCAACGACGTCGAAAAAGTCTCTCATCAGAACTGGCAGGCACGCGATGCCTACCGCGTCACCGAAGACGCCAAAGCGGCCGACGGCTCGCTGAAGCCCAAGTTCTATGCGTGTTCCATGCTGCCCTACCCCAGCGGCAAGCTGCACATGGGCCATGTCCGCAACTATACGATCAACGACATGATGACGCGGCAGCTGCGCATGCGCGGCTACAACGTCCTCATGCCCATGGGCTGGGACGCATTCGGCATGCCGGCCGAGAACGCGGCCATCAAGTCCAAGGTGCCGCCCGCCAAATGGACCTACGACAACATCGCCTACATGAAGAAGCAGATGCAGGCGATGGGGCTGGCCATAGACTGGTCGCGCGAAATGTGCGCCTGCGATCCCAAGTACTACAAATGGAACCAGTGGCTGTTCCTGAAGATGCTGGAAAAAGGCATTGCCTACCGCAAGACGCAAGTCGTCAACTGGGATCCGGTCGATCAGACCGTTCTTGCGAACGAACAGGTCATAGACGGGCGCGGCTGGCGCTCGGGCGCGCTGGTCGAGAAGCGCGAGATCCCCGGCTACTACCTGCGCATCACCGACTATGCCGAAGAACTGCTGGAGCAAGTAAAGAACGGCTTGCCCGGCTGGCCCGAGCGCGTGCGCCTGATGCAGGAAAACTGGATAGGCAAAAGCGAGGGCGTGCGCTTCGCCTTCCCGCACACCATACAAGACGATTCCGGCTCGCTCATCCAGGACGGCCGCATGCATGTGTTCACGACGCGCGCCGACACCATCATGGGCGTCACCTTCTGCGCGGTCGCACCTGAGCACCCATTGGCAACGCATGCGGCCAGATCCAACCCCGAACTCGCGGCCTTCATCGAAGCCTGCAAGCAGGGCGGCACGACCGAAGCCGAAATGGCGACGCGTGAAAAGGAAGGCATGCGCACCGGCCTGCACGTCACGCACCCGCTCACCGGAAGCCAGGTCGAAGTCTGGGTTGGCAACTACGTGCTCATGAGCTATGGCGACGGCGCCGTCATGGGCGTTCCCGCGCACGACGAGCGCGACTTCGCCTTCGCCAGGAAATACGGCCTGCCGATACGCGACGTGATCGCCGTCGAGGGCAGGACTTATTCCGCGGAAGCGTGGCAGGACTGGTACGGCGACAAGCAACAGGGCCGCACCGTGAACTCCGGCAAGTACGACGGGCTTACGCACGCGCAGGCCGTCGACGCCATCGCTGCCGACCTGAACGAAAAAGGCCTGGGCGAAAAACAGACCACCTGGCGCCTGCGCGACTGGGGCATCTCGCGCCAGCGCTACTGGGGCACGCCCATTCCCATCATTCACTGTCCCGATTGCGGTCCCGTGCCCGTGCCGGAAAAAGACCTGCCGGTCGTCCTGCCCGAAGAGCTCATCCCGGACGGCAGCGGCAACCCGCTGACCAAGCATGAAGCGTTCCTGTCCTGCGCCTGCCCCAAGTGCGGCGCCGCGGCGCGCCGCGAAACCGACACCATGGACACCTTCGTGGATTCGTCCTGGTATTTCATGCGCTATACCTCGCCCGGCAACGACCAGGCCATGGTCGACGAGCGCAACGATTACTGGATGCCCATGGACCAGTACATCGGCGGCATCGAGCACGCCGTCCTGCACTTGCTGTATGCGCGGTTCTGGACGCGCGTCATGCGCGACCTGGGCCTGGTCAAGTTCAGCGAGCCGTTCACCCGCCTGCTCTGCCAGGGCATGGTGCTCAACCACATCTACTCGCGCAAGAACGAGAACGGCGGCATCGAGTATTTCTGGCCCGAAGAGGTCGAGAACATCTATGACGCCAAGGGCGCCATCATCGGTGCCAAGCGCATTTCAGACGGCAGCCCGGTGCAGTATGGCGGCATCGGAACCATGTCCAAGTCCAAGAACAACGGCGTCGATCCGCAGTCGCTCATCGACTCCATGGGCGCGGACACGGCCCGCCTCTTCGTCATGTTCGCCAGCCCGCCGGAGCAGACGCTCGAATGGTCTGACTCCGGAGTGGAAGGCGCCAACCGCTACCTGCGGCGCCTCTGGGCATTCTGCCACGGCCATCGCGCTGCCATCCAGAAAGGCCACGGCGCCAATCCCGGCATGGGCGAAGCCGATGCCGCCGCCAAGGGCCTGCGCCTGGAAGTCCACACGCTGCTCAAGCAAGCCGACTACGACTATCAGCGCATCCAGTACAACACGGTGGTGTCCACCTGCATGAAGATGCTCAATGCGCTGGAAGACGCCAGTCTGCCGGACACGCCCGCGGCAAACTGGGCATTGGCCGAAACCACGTCCATCCTCCTGCGCGTGCTGTATCCGGTCGTACCGCACATCACCTGGAAGCTCTGGCAAGACCTGGGCTACGACCAGGTGCATGGCGACCTGCTCGACGCCCCCTGGCCCATCGTCGACGAAGCCGCCACCATCGCGGACGAAATCGAGCTCATGCTGCAAGTCAACGGCAAGCTGCGCGGCTCGATCAAGGTGGCCAACGACGCCGGCAAGGAACAGATCGAAGCCACGGCCGTGACGCACGAAGCCACGATACGGTTCCTGGAGGGCCGTACGCCCAAGCGCGTCATCGTCGTTCCCGGAAAACTGGTCAACATTGTTGGATGACGCCCGCATGCACAGCACTTTGCTCATGTCCCCCCACTCCGTCCTGTCCGCGCGACGCCGCCTGCGGGGGCTTGCGAGCCTGGCGCTTTGCATGCTGCTGGCAGCGTGCGGCTTTCACCTGAAGGGTGCGGCCCAACTGCCATTCACCACCGTCTACACCAACATCAGCGAGAACTCCGAGTTCGGTTCGAATCTTCGCCGGGCGATCGTCGCCAGCTCACCGGGCACGCGTTTCGTCGAAGACGTTGCGCAGGCGCAAGTCAGGCTGACGCAGCTGTCCAATATCGAGACCCTGCGCGAACTCTCGCTGGATGCGCAAGGCCGCGTCGAGGAATACGAATTGAACCTGGAATTCGTATTCCAGATCACGGACGCCCAAGGGCACGTCATCCTGCCGCCCACCACACTGCGCTCAACTCGCGAGCTGCCGTACGACGACTCCGTGGTGCAGGCCAAGCAGGGCGAAATCAATACGGTCTTCAAACGCATGCAGCAGTTGCTGATAGACCGGATCGTGCGTCACCTGGCCTCGCCCGATGTCCGCGAGGCATTCGTGCAGGCCCAGAACCTGCCCCCGATCGACGCAACGGATACGCCGGCCACAACGCCGCCCGCCGCCATTCCGCAGCCGCCGACGCCTTGGGGTTCGCCCAGGGTCGGGCCGGGCCTATACTGAACCCATGGGACGCCAACTCGATGCCGACAGCCTCATCGGCCAACTGAACCGGTCTTCGCCTCCTTCGCTCGACAGCCTCTACATCGTCTCGGGCGACGAGCCCCTGCTCGCCATCGAGGCCTGCGACGCCCTTCGGGCCGCGGCGAACCGCGCGGGGTTCAGCGAACGCATCAGCATGACGCTGGATGCCCGGTCCGACTGGTCCGCCGTGATCGGCGCGACGCAGAACGTCTCCCTGTTCGGCGATCGCCGGCTCGTCGACGTGGCCATCCCTTCCGGCAAACCCGGCAAGACCGGCGCCGACACCCTGCTCAAGCTGGCCGACATGGCCGGCGGAGGCGTCCTCGCGGACACCATGCTTCTGATCAGCCTGCCCCGGCTCGACAAGGCCACGCGCAATACCAAGTGGGCGGCGGGCCTCTTCGGCGTCGCCACCTCGGTGGAAGTCTCGACGGTCGAACGGCCCGCGCTGCCGCACTGGATCGCCCAGCGCCTGGCGCGGCAGAACCAGCAGCTCGACCGTGAAACACTGGAATGGATGGCCGACAAGGTCGAAGGCAACCTGCTGGCCGCCTTTCAGGAAATCCAGAAGCTGGGTTTGCTCTACCCCGAAGGCAAGCTCAGCGCTCAGGATGTCGAGCAGGCAGTGCTGAACGTCGCCCGCTACGACGTGTTCGGTCTGCGTGACGCCATGCTGGGCGGCAATCCCGCGCGCGCGCTATCGATACTCGCGGGACTGCGCGCCGAAGGCGAAGCACTGCCCCTGGTCTTATGGGCGGTAGGCGAGGAAGTACGCGTGCTGGCGCGCCTTGCGGCCGCACAGGCCGCGGGCAACGACATGCAAGCCGAATTGCGGCGCCTGCGGGTGTTCGGGCAGCGCGAACAGCTGCTGCGGCAGGCGCTGAACCGCGTTTCCCCCGGCAGCTGGCCCGCTGCGGTCCAGCATGCGCACGACATCGACCGACTGATCAAGGGACTGAAAGTGCCCGGCAGGCTGGATGATCCCTGGGAAGAGCTCGGCAGGCTCGCCCTGCGCATCGCCATCTCCCGACCCCGGCGGCCTCGCGGCATGGCGGCCTGAACGCGATCTGCGAATAACTGGGATAATTCTTCCAAGCACGAAAGAATCCTGGGCCATCATGACAGAACAGACTTACTCGACCTCACATACCGATATCGCCACGGACATGCTCCAGTTGGGCCGCCAGGCCCGGCAGGCGGCGCGCGCCATGCGCAATGCCAGCGGCCACGCCAAAGCCGTCGCCTTGCGCGCCATGGCCGACCGTCTGCTGAACCAGAAGGCAGCCCTGCAATCCGAAAACGCCAAGGACCTGGAAGCCGCGCGCAACAATCGCATCAGCGGCGCCATGCTGGATCGCCTTCAGCTTTCCGACAAGGCGGTCGCCAACATGGCCGACGGCCTGCGCCAGATCGCCGACATGCCCGATCCGGTCGGCAGCCTGTCCGCCAGCGCCACCCGCCCCAACGGCATGCGTGTCGCGCAGATGCGCGTTCCGCTGGGAGTCATCGGCATCATTTACGAATCCCGCCCGAATGTGACCATCGACGCGGCGGCGCTGTGCCTCAAGTCCGGCAACGCCACCATCCTGCGCGGCGGCAGCGAGGCCTTCCATTCGAACCAGGCGCTGGGAGCCATCATTGGGCAGGGCCTGGCCGACGCGGGCCTGCCTTCGCACGCGGTTCAGGTCGTGGGCACCACCGACCGCGCCGCGGTAGGCCAACTGGTCACCATGACCGACTATATCGATGTCATCGTTCCGCGCGGCGGCAAGGGCCTGATCTCGCGCCTGTCCGCCGAAGCGAAAGTGCCGCTCATCAAGCACCTGGACGGCAATTGCCACGTCTATCTGGATGCCTACGCCGATCTCGACAAGGCCCACGACATCGCCGTCAACGCAAAGACCTATCGCTACGGCATCTGCGGCGCCATGGAAACCCTGCTGGTACATGCCGATATCGCGGCCCGCATTCTTCCGCGGCTGGGCAATACCCTGACCGGCATGGGCGTCGAACTGCGCGGCTGCGACGCCACGCGGGCGATCCTGCCGCAAGCCCTCCCCGCCACCGAGGACGACTGGCGCACCGAGTACCTGGAGCCCATCCTGGCCATCCGCATCGTCGAGGACATTGACGCCGCGCTGGATCACATCGCCCGCTACAGCTCCGAGCATACCGAATCCATCGTCACCGAAAACCTGCAGGCGGCCGAACGCTTCCAGCGCGAAGTCGACTCCAGCTCCGTCTATGTGAATCTGCCCACCTGTTTCGCCGACGGCTATGAATACGGGCTGGGGGCCGAGATCGGCATTTCGACGAACCGGCTGCATGCTCGTGGTCCGGTGGGCCTCGAAGGCCTCACCACGTATAAATGGGTACTGATGGGCAACGGCCAGTTGCGCGGATAGGCGGCTCCAGCCATGCTATGGATCAAGACCTTCCATATCCTGTTCGTGACCTCGTGGTTCGCCGGGCTGTTCTACCTGCCGCGCATCTACGTCAATCTTGCGCAATCTCAGGATCCCGCCGTGACCGGCCATCTGCTCGGCATGGCGCGCAGGCTGTACCGCTTCATGACGCCCATAGGCGTGCTGGCGCTGGTCTTCGGCCTGTGGCTGTTTCTGGGATATGGCCTGGGCAGAGGGCAAGGATGGATGCATGCGAAACTCGCGACGGTCGTGCTCCTGGTCATCTACCATCTGGCCTGCGGCCGCATGCTCAAGACCTTTGAACGCAACGCCAACCAGCGCAGCCACAAGTTTTACCGCTGGTTCAATGAAATCCCTGTCCTTCTGCTGCTGCTCGTCATTGCGCTGGTCGTCGTACGTCCCTTTTGAGCTTCACCTATCATGACCGACTCACCTCCCCGAAAAACGCTGACACTGAAGAAAAGCGCCGAGCCCACGGCAGGCGCGGATGACGACCGCCGCAAGCGTTCCGGCGCCCGGGCCAAGCAAGTGGCGCAGATCGAGCGCGAACGCGAGAAACAACGCCAGGCCGCCAGCACCGCAACGCCCTCTCCGCGCCGGAAAAACGAAGCTGCGCCGACGCCCGCCGCTCCGCGGCGCAGCGCGTCCGACGTTACGGAACGCCCCCGTGCCGAGCGCCGGCCGCGGCCCTCGAAAAGTGAAATCTTCCGGGTCTTCGCGCCCTGCCCCCAAGGCCTGGAGGAAGCCCTTGCCGCGGAACTGCAGGCGCTGGGTTTTCCTGACGCAGAGCCCGCCCGCGCCGGCTGCGGCTTCACCGCCGACTGGACGGGAATCCTGCGGGCGAACCTGTATTCGCGCCTGGCGACACGCGTGCTGGTCCAGGTTGCGCACGGCCCCGTGCACCACGAAGACGATATTCTCGACCTCGCACAGCAAACGGCATGGGAACGCTGGTTCGGTCCCGAGCATACCCTTCGGGTCGACACATCCGCCATCCGCAGCCCTATGCAAAGCCTGCAATACTGCAATCTGCGGGCCAAGGACGGTATTTGCGACCGCCTGCGCGACCGCGAAGGCGACCGGCCGGACATCGATACGGTACGCCCCGACGCACGCGTGCATCTGTTCCTGAACGAAGACAGCGGCACCCTTTACCTGGACACCTCCGGAGAATCCCTTTTCAAGCGGGGATGGCGCCTGGAAAAAGGCGAAGCGCCGCTGCGCGAGAACCTGGCCGCCGGAATACTGGCGCTTTCGGGGTGGGACCCCTCTCAGCCGTTGCTCGACCCTTTCTGCGGCAGCGGCACCATCTTGATCGAGGCCGCCTGGATCGCCCTCGGCGTTCCCGCAGGCATATGGCGCCCCTTCGGCTTCGAGCGTTTGCGGGGCCACGATGCGCGCCATTGGCGCGACATCAAGGACGAAGCGCGCTCGCACATTGCCAGCCAGCTGGAAAGCCCCATCGTCGGTTGCGACCTGGATGACCGCGCGATCGAAGCCGCCCGGGCCAATACCGAACGCGCCTGGCTGACTCCGGATTCGATACGTTTCGAAGTCGCCGACGCGCGCCGCTTCCCTCCACCTGCCGAGCGAGGCTGGCTGATCACCAATCCGCCCTATGGCGAGCGGCTGCCCGGCGATGACACCCAGCTCTGGGAAGAATGGGCGCGCAATCTCAAGCAGAACTACAGCGACTGGCAGGTCAACATCATCTCAAGCGACCTCGACCTGCCCAAACATTTGCGGCTTAAGCCCAAACGGCGGTATCCCCTGTATAACGGCGGGCTAGAATGCCGGCTCTTCAATTTTGAAATGGTGGCAGCCAGCTACCGGAAACCCAAACCGTAGCGCCGGAACGACATCCTTTGTGCAATGCAAGGTAAAGCTTGCAATGATCTAGGGTTTACCCCTATAATAGGGTTAACCCTGAACGAAACGTTCATTATCTTCATGCACAGAGGCTACGCTATGATCAACGTTGGCAAAGAAACCCGGTTAACAGACGAACTCGAACGTCAACTGATGATGCAGGCCATCGAAGATCAATTCCGCTTCAAGCCTCTGGTGTCGTTAAAGAAGCTGGCCGCAAGGCTGTTTGCCGGCCAGGCCGGCAGCAAGACTCCGGTGCAAGGCACCGTCGAGTCCGCTAGCTGAATGTAAAGGTTGTCTCCTCCCTGGTTGCGTAGTTCTGCAACCCGCGCGGCCCCTCCCGCGTGTTTTAGCCGCCAAGCAGTATGGCGGCTTTTTTATTGCTCCGGATTTGCGGGATAATAGCTGTCTTTCCACTTAGCCTCCTTCCGCAATGCAAGCCGCATCCTCTGTTTCATTTTCCACGCCCAGCCGCTGGCGCCGGTTCACATGCATGATGTATGAAGGGGTCTTGCTGTTCGGGGTCGTGTTCCTGGCCGGCTATCTGTTCGACACATTGACGCAAAGCCGCAATGCGCTGATGTTCCGGCATGGCAGGCAAGCTATTCTGTTCATCGCCATCGGCGTGTACTTTCTGGCCTCCTGGAGCAAGAAAGGACAGACCCTGCCCATGAAGACGTGGAACATCCGCCTGGTGGGCCGCGATGGCGAACCACCCACCACTGCCCGGCTGCTGCTGCGCTACCTGCTGATCTGGCCGCTGCCGCTGCTTGGTGCCCTGCTGGTGCTGGCCGGATCCCGGATCACCGGCTACAGCTCCACCGACCTGTTCATCGTCTTCACACCGTTCACGCTGTTCATCTGGACCTGGTTCGATCCCGACCGCCAGTTTCTGCACGACAGGCTGGCGGGCACGCGGCTGGTCAACGTGGCCCTCGCCTGAGGAAACTCGGGGAAACCCTAGTGTCGTTGGCTTTCTGAATCTTAGGGTTGCGCATACGCGCCTTGTCGTTCATGCTTCGGGATGGAATAAACCCGCGCGTTTACTTGCCCAGTTGAAGCCTAACGATAATGAACGACCAATACTCGGAGCTGTACTCGTCTTACCAGTGGCTAGTCCCCTCGCAGTTCAATATCGCGCAAGCGTGCGTCCATCGTTGGGCAGAAAATCCGTTCGAAGGGCGCAGAATCGCGATCTACCACGAGAACGAACTGGGGCAGCGCGAAGTGTGGACATACTCCCGGCTGGCCGAAACCTGCGGAAAACTGGCCAATGGCCTTTTGAAAATGGGTGTCCAGCCCGGCGACCGCGTGGCGGTCACCATGGAGCAACGGCCGGAGCTCGCCGCCGCTCATATGGCCATCCTCAGCATAGGGGCCATCACGACGCCGCTGTCGGGCTATCCCTACGACCACCTGACCGCCTGCCTGAATGATGCCGATATACGCGTGGCCATCACCGACGCCGATTCGGCGCCGGGCCTACTCGGCGCGCAAGCCCGGCGGCCGGCCCTGACGCAGATCGTAGGGCTGGACCTGGATCACGAAGCGGTCATCCCCTGGCGCACGCTGCTGGCCAGGCAGATGCCCGATCTGAAACTCGTTTCCACCCGGCCTGCCACGCCGGCGCTCCTGTTTTATGGCCAGCCTGACACCCAGGCACTGGGCACGCTGCTGCCGCACGGCGCCCTCATCGGCAGCTTGCCGGGTTTCGTGGCATCGCAGAACTGGCTTCCGCAAAAAGGCGACATTTTCTGGACACCCAGTGCATGGAGCACCCATGCGGGCCTGGCGCTGGGAATCCTGCCGGCGCTGTACTTCGGCTTGCCCGTTCTTAGCGTCGCCGGCTATGTCTCGGCACAACGCGCGCTGGAGCTGCTGGAGCGCTACCAGGTCACCAATGTCCACTTCCCGGCCGCCCTGCTGGCCGACATCATGGGCCACACCCCATCGCCACGGCAGCAACACCAGTTGGCGCTGCGTGCCGTCGCGTCCCATGATGGACAGCTGGATCAGCCTGCCAGGGACTGGTGCGCGAATGCGCTGGGCTGTCCCGTCAATCAGACGCTGAGCCGCAATGAAGCAAGCTACCTCCTGGGCGACAGCTACCGCAAATGGCCGCCCATGGCGGGCAGCATCGGCAAGCCTTATCCCGGCCACCGCATCGCTGTACTGGACAGCCTGGGCCGGCCCTGTGCCACTGGAAAGCGGGGTGAAATCGCGCTCCATCGCTACGATCAATACGGCCATCCCGATCCCTCTCTCTTCCTGGGCTACTGGGGAAACGACGCGGCCGGCCAAGCTCGGTTCCGCGGCGACTGGTTCCTGACCGGCGTGCGCGCCTGGATCGACGACAACGGATACTACTGGCCGGCGGAATCCTGATGGGGTCGGACCCCGTACGGGGTCCGACCCCCGCATAACGAACAGCATGGGGTCAGACCCCATTCGGGGTCTGACCCCGGTAGATATGGGCTAAAATTTACCCATGACCGATTTATTCAAAAAATACCTGTTGGCCGACCACAGCACGCGCGTGCAGGTGGTGAAGCTGGGCCATGCCTGGCGAACCGGCATGGCTCACCAAAGCTATCCGGAAAGTGTCGAAAAGCTCCTGGGCGAACTGGTTTCCGCCGCTGTTCTGCTGGCTTCGAACATCAAGTTCGATGGTGCCTTGGTCCTTCAGCTGCAGGGAGACGGTCCAGTGGCCCTGATCGTCGTCGAATGCACGACCGATCTGTCCATACGCGCGACGGTCAGCCTGCGCGAAGGCCAGGAAATCCCTGAAGACGGTACGCTGCAGTCCCTGCTCAATCCCAATGGGAACGGCAGATTCATCGTGGTCCTGGATCCCGACCGCGAGAAAACGAATATGCAGCCCTATCAGGGTGTCGTGCCGCTCGAGGGAAATACCGTCGCCGGTGTCCTGGAAAGCTATATGCGCGGGTCCGAGCAGCTCGATACGCGTCTTTGGCTTGCGTCCAACCCGGAATACTCCTCGGGCCTGCTGCTGCAGCGATTGCCCAGGCACGGCGGCTCGGCACACGTCGATGACGCCTCGGCCGACGAAACCTGGGCGCGCGTGTCGCATCTGGCATCCACCATCAAGTACGACGAACTCCTGACACTGGACGCCGATGAGCTCGTGCACAGGTTGTTCTGGCAGGAAGACCTGGTCGCGTACGAACCGCAAGAAGTCCGCTGGCACTGCCCATGCAACCGCGAGCGCGTCGGCAATATGCTGCGCACGCTGGGACGCGAGGAGATCAAAGACTTGCTCAGCGAGCGCGAATCGATCGAAGTGCTGTGCAATTTTTGCGGCAAACCCTATCATTTCGACGCCGTCGACTGCGCCGGCCTGTTCGCGGACGGCACCGGATCACCGTCCGAAGGCAAACCGTCGATTCATTAAGCCAAGGGGTCAGACCCCATACGGGGTCTGACCCCATTAGCAACGACCTCCGCGCGGATGAAAAGGGGTCAGACCCCGTACGGGGTCTGACCCCAGCCCAATCCTCTATGATGCCGACGCCCTTGCGCATTTCCCACAGTCGACGCAAGAAGCTTGAGGAGCCACACTGGCTCCATGTCCGCTACACCACCATTGCGACGCGCCGGCCAGCCAGGCGCTTTTTCCACTTTGCCGCCGGTATTCATCCAGCGCAAGAATTCCGATCCGTCCGCTCCGCAATCGGGCGCCGGCATCGTGGAATTCGCCATCGTAGCGGTACCGGTGCTGTTGCTCGGCCTGGGCGCCATCGAGTCTGCGCAATGGCTGTTCACGCGACAAGCCGTCAGCCTAGCCCTGCTCGAAGCCGGGCGTGCCGGCATAACCCAGCATGCCAGGCCGGAAGCCATGGTCGACGCCTTCGAGCACGCCCTGTTGCCGCTGCATGCCTCGGCATCCCGTTCTTTGGCTCGAAACAGGCTGGAGTCCGCCTTGGCACAACGCCGGCAGCGGCTCGGCTCCGCCCCCTGGCGCATCGAGATCCTGTCCCCCGCTGAAGCGGCATACCGCGACTTCGCGGATCCGGCCTTGCTCATCTCCCGCCAGAGCGGCCGTGCCGCCATCAACAACAACTATCTGCATGAACAGAACCTGCGGCATCGCGCCACGGGCTGGTCCGAAGGACGCGGTCCCGCATCGGGCGTCGACATATTCCAGGCCAATACACTTGTGCTCAGGCTGAGCTACCTGCATGAGCCCGCCGTCCCCGGAATGAAGTCACTGCTTTCCATGCTCGGGAACAACCAGGGCACCTACCGGCAACGCGCCATGGCGGCGGGTTATCTGCCCATGGTGCGCGAAATGACGTTTATCATGCAAAGCCATCCGGTCAGCTGGACTATGCCCGAAAACGGCAAGATCGTGGGGCCGGAACGCCCGGCATCCAACCCGCCCTCGGCGGCTGCGCATTGTGTGGGAATGTGGTGCCTGCCGCAAGGGCCGGAACCGATTGCCATGGCCGAAACGCCGCCGGCCGGCCCGCCTCCGTGGCCATCCGGACCCGGCTTGCCAAGCATATCCGGGCCGCCGCCCCAACAGCCGGGCACACTACCGCCCGAACCGGCGCCTCTGCCCGCACTCGACGACTGCCTGGGGTCAGACCCCGCATGGGGTCTGACCCCTTGACCCTTTGGCCTTGAATCGCAGGGGTCAGACCCCGTACGGGGTCTGACCCCTTCATCGACGGTGGGCTACCTGGGGTCAGATCCCGCACGGGGTCTGACCCCGGTCCTGGTCCCCGACGCGCGTTTGGGCGGGGGCTTGATCTCGGGCTCTTTTTCGTTGGGGGCCAGGATCTGGACATAAACCTCGTCATCCTTGATCATGCCCAGCTCGCTGCGCGCGCGTTCCTCGATGGCGTCCGTTCCCGACTTCAAGTCCTGGACCTCGGCCTGGAGGGCGTTGTTGCGTGCCACCAGCGCATCGTTGGTTTCCTGCTGGGTAGCGACCTTTTTTTGAAGCTCGTGCACACGCAGCCATCCGCCCTTGCCCAACCACAGGGCATATTGGGTAACGGCCGTAAGCAATACCAGGATGATCAGGAGCAGTCGCATGCTTCTCTAGAAAGCAAACCCGGCCGAGGCCGGGGTTGTTGCAGTAACTAGCGCAAATTATAGAAGGCGTCGCGACCAGGGTAGGAAGCCACGTCGGCGAGCTCTTCTTCGATACGCAGCAACTGGTTGTACTTCGCCATGCGATCGGAACGCGAGAGCGAGCCGGTCTTAATCTGCATGGCGTTGGTGGCGACGGCGATATCGGCGATCGTCGAGTCTTCGGTTTCGCCCGAACGGTGTGAAATCACGGCGGTGTAGCCGGCGCGCTTCGCCATTTCGATGGCGGCGAACGTTTCGGTCAAGGTGCCGATCTGGTTGATCTTGATGAGAATGGAATTGGCAATGCCCTGCTCGATGCCTTGCTTCAGGATCTTGGTGTTGGTCACGAAAAGATCGTCGCCAACCAGTTGAACCTTCTTGCCGAGTTGATCGGACAAAAGCTTCCAGCCTTCCCAATCGTTCTCGGCCATGCCGTCCTCGATGGAAATGATGGGGTACTTGTCGCACCAGGTGGCCAGCAGATTGGTGAAGTCCTGGGACGTGAGGGCGACGCCGCCTTCGCCCGCCAGGTGGTATTTGCCATCCCGGTAGAATTCGGAACTGGCGCAATCTAGACCCAGCGCTATCTGCGAACCGGCTTCGTAGCCGGCTTCGGATATGGCCTGAAGGATGAGCTGGATGGCGGCCTCGTGGTTGGCCACGTTGGGCGCGAAGCCGCCCTCGTCGCCCACCGCCGTGGACATGCCCTGCTTGTTGATGAGCTTCTTGAGCGCGTGGAAGACTTCGGCGCCCATGCGCAGCGATTCGCGGAAACTGGTGGCGCCGATGGGCAGGATCATGAATTCCTGCATATCCAGCGTGTTGTTCGCGTGAGCGCCGCCGTTGATGACGTTCATCATGGGCACGGGCATCTGCATGGGGCCGCTGCCGCCGAAATAGCGGTACAGCGACAAGCCGGAGTCATCGGCCGCGGCGCGTGCGACCGCCATGCTGGCTGCCAGCATGGCGTTGGCGCCCAGCCGGCTCTTGGATTCCGTGCCGTCGAGGTCGATCAGGGTGCGGTCGACGAAGGTCTGTTCCTGGGCATCCAGTCCCATCAGCGCTTCGGAGATCTCGGTGTTGAGGTTCTCGACGGCGCGCAGCACGCCTTTGCCCAGATAACGGGATGAATCGCCGTCGCGAAGCTCGATGGCTTCGCGCGAGCCGGTGGACGCACCAGAAGGCACCGCAGCACGGCCCATTGCCCCGGATTCAAGCAATACATCACACTCAACAGTGGGGTTGCCACGCGAATCCAGAATTTCGCGTCCGATGATATCTACAATTGCACTCATGGTTGATTGTCCTGCTTGAACGTTGTATATAAGTTTGCAAACGCTTGATTGTACCTGCTTATTCCTGACGCAAACGCTCTTCCAGCGTATGCAGCAAGGCGCTCAGCTCGTTCATTTCCTCGATCGACATATCGCCGAATGCCGTCTCGATGAAGGCGGTGCGCCTGGGAAGGGTGCGCGCGACCAGCGCGCGGCCCGCGTCGGTAAGCGCCACATTGGTCAGCCGATTGTCGACGGCATCGGAATGGCGCTCGACCCAGCCCTCTTGCTCGATGGCCTTGACCTGGCGCGTGAGCGCGGCCGGATCCATCCGCAGATCGCGCGCCAGTGCCTTCTGCGAGCGCTCCCCCGCCTGATGCAATGCCAGCAATATACGCCAGCGCGGCATGGATAGCCCTATCTTCGCCTCGAAGGCGCCCATCAGCGCCCGGTAAGTGCGCCCCAATTGCTGTATGGCGCGCAGCTGCGGAATCTCGTTCATGCCTTGCGCTCGCTTGTCGGTGCGCCGGGCTCGGTGGACTGGCGGCGCGATAGTCGTATGGCGGGAACCCGGTACACCAGCACCATGCCAAGACAGGCCACCACCAGGGCGGACGCCAGGCCCAGATGCACGGCCGACACCAAAGACTCCCTGGCTTGCTCGATCAGGCCGCCAGAGGTCAAGCCCAGTTTCTGCACCTGCAGTGAAAATTCGGCCTGCGTGGCGCTGTTCATCAATGTCTGCGGGTCTTCAAGGTTGGCAAGCCACGCGGTCCCTGCGTCTTGCGCAAATCGCGCCCGCACGGAAGAGACATAATGATGGCTGACCAACATGCCGATGATGGCGGTTCCCAGCATCCCGCCTATCATGCGCACCGAGTGCATGAGCGCCGTCGAAATTCCCAGCAAGGTGCGCCCGGCGGTTTCCTGGGCGAACACTGTCAGGTTGGGCATCAGGCAGCCCATGCCCGAACCCGCCAGCACCATCCACAGCAGCATCAGCCATCGCGAGGTGTCGCGGTCCATCAGGACGAAACCCAGGCAAGCAACCACCAGCAGTACGAAACCGACATAAAGCATATGGTTGGGACGAGACAGGCGGACGACGACACGCCCGTTGATGATGCTTCCCAGCGTGATGCACACCACCATGGGTGTGATCAGCAATCCGACCGACCGGGGATCCAGGCCGAAGCCGCCTTGAAGCAACAAGGGAATGTAGAACAACAGACCGAACATGACAAAGCCCAGACAGAGCGCCAGGACGAACATGGCGGTCAGCGCCTTGTTGCGGAACATGTCCGGCGGCAGCAGGGGCTGCCCGCTGCGCCGCTCCCAGTAGACCAGCGCCGGCAGAAGCAGCAGCACGCCCATCGCCATCAAGATTGCCGCAAGGCCCGCGCCACGGATCGGCGCCAGTTGCACCGCCAGCTGCATGGCGGTCAGCACGCAAACGAGCAACAGGGCTCCCACCCAGTCCAATCGTATCGGTTGGCCCTGCATCTGCCTTATGCGCGGCAGAAAACGCCATACGCAATACAGGCTCATCAGTCCCAGCGGCACATTGATGAAGAAGACGGCTCTCCAGCCCAAGTACTGAGTCATGAAACCCCCCAGCGTGGGACCGAAGGCGTTGGCGACTCCGAAGGCCGAGCTGAGCAAAATCTGCCAGCGGAAGCGGGCATGCGTATCGGGAAACAGGTCCGGTACGGAGGCAAAGGCGGTACCGATGAGCATGCCGCCGCCGATGCCCTGCAAGGCGCGCGCCAGCACCACCTGCTCCATGCTGTCCGCCGTGCCGCAAAGCGCGGACGCCGACGTGAAGATGATGATCGATGCGATGACGAAGGGCTTTCTGCCGTAGTAGTCGCCCAGTCTTCCGAAAATGGGGATGGTGATGACCGACATGAGCAGGTAGGCGGTGGCCACCCATGCGTAGAATTCGAAACCGTTGAGTTCCGCTGCGATCGTCGGAAGCGCCGTGCCGACCACGGTTTGATCGATGGCCACCATCATGACCACGAAACAGATCCCGAGCATGGCGAGCAGGGACTGCCTGACGGTAAGAACACGCCCTGCCCGATTTACCGGATCCTGCTTTGCCGCCGCCATGATATTCCTTGGATCTATCAATGATTGATAGGTCAATCATTTTATTCCAATTGTGGCCGGCCATCAAGCGGGGGTCAGACCCCGTATGGGGTCTGACCTCACAGGCAGGAAGGGGTCGGACCCCATCCGGGGTCCGACCCCTCAACAAAAAAGCACTCCGAAGAGTGCTCGAACCGCGGGGCGGAGGTCGGTCGACCGAAGGGGTCAGACCCAGTGGGTCTGACCCCGGCGAAATCGAGACCAGGGGTCAGACCCGTGGGTCTGACCCCCCACCGCCAAATCAACCGCGGTTGCTGGGGACGTCGCGGGTTTGGGCGCCGGTATACAGCTGACGCGGGCGGCCGATCTTGTAGTCCGGGTCGGAGAGCATCTCGCTCCATTGGGCGATCCAGCCCACTGTGCGCGCCAGCGCGAAGATGGCGGTGAACAGCGATGTGGGGATGCCGATGGCGCGTTGCACGATGCCGGAGTAGAAGTCGACGTTCGGATACAGCTTGCGATCGACGAAGTACTGGTCTTCGAGCGCGATGCGTTCGAGTTCCATGGCGAGCTTGAACAGCGGATCGTTTTCCAGTCCCAGCGCGGAGAGCACTTCCTTGCAGGTTTCCTGCATGAGCTTGGCGCGCGGATCGTAGTTCTTGTAGACACGATGACCGAAGCCCATCAGGCGAACGCCGGAATTCTTGTCCTTGACCTTTTCCATGAACTCGCCGACCTTGGCGACGCCGCCATTGGCTTGCAGTTCTTCGAGCATCTGCAGGCAGGCTTCGTTCGCACCGCCGTGAGCCGGGCCCCACAGGCAGCCGACGCCCGCCGCGATGGCGGCGAAGGGATTGGTGCCCGACGATCCGCAAAGGCGGACGGTGGAGGTGGATGCATTCTGCTCGTGGTCGGCGTGCAGGATGAAGATGCGGTCGAGCGCACGCTCGACGACTTCATTGACCTTGTACTCTTCGCAAGGCGTGGCGAACATCATGCGCAGGAAATTGCCCGTGTAGGACAGGTCGTTCTGCGGGTAGATGAAGGGCTGGCCTTGGGAATACTTGTACGCCATTGCGACCAGGGTCGGCATCTTGGCGATCAGGCGGATGGCCGACACGTGGCGATGATGCGGATTGGTGATGTCGGTGGAGTCGTGATAGAACGCCGACAGCGCACCCACCAGGCCGGTCAGGACAGCCATGGGATGCGCATCGCGACGGAAACCGCGCAGGAAGAAATGCAGTTGCTCGTTCACCATTGTGTGATGGGTGACGTTGGAATCGAACTCGGCCTTCTGTGTCTCGTTGGGCAACTCGCCGTTCAGGATCAGATAGCAGATATCCAGGAAATCGCACTTTTGCGCCAGTTGGTCGATGGGGTAGCCGCGATACAGCAATTCGCCCTTGTCGCCGTCGATGTAAGTAATGCCGGATTCGCAGGAAGCCGTGGACATGAAACCCGGATCGTAGGTGAACATGCCGCTCTGGCCGTAGAGCTTGCGGATATCGATGACATCAGGACCGACGGTTCCCTGGTATACCGGGAACTCAATCGAAGGGCTACCGTCCGAAAACGATAGCGTTGCTTTTTTATCTGACAGTTGCATCACTATTTTCCTTAAAAGTTACAGCTTTTGCATTTGCGAGACCAGCCTGCGAATATCGGGCGTGTCGTACACGCCCGACGGCTCGCTTCGTGCCAGCAAAACATCAAGCAAATCGTTATCGCCCATTTCAAACAGCAGTGACAAGGCGGAAACATCCACGTCGGTTAATTCGGCTTCGTACTGATCCAGAAATCGAGTGATGATCAGGTCATTTTCCAGCAGCCCACGCCGCGCACGCCAACGTAAGCGGGCACGCTCCAGTTCTGACAGCTTTCTCATCCGCGAAATCCTATACGGTGCGCCGCACCAGCAGTTCCTTGATCTTGCCGATCGCGAGCGACGGATTCAGCCCCTTGGGACAGACATCCGTACAGTTCATGATGGTGTGGCAACGGAACAGGCGATACGGGTCTTCGAGGTTGTCCAGGCGCTCGCCGGTGGCTTCGTCGCGGGAATCGGCGATGAAGCGGTAGGCTTGCAGCAGGCCGGCCGGACCCACGAACTTGTCGGGATTCCACCAGAAGGACGGGCAGGACGTCGAGCAGCATGCGCACAGGATGCACTCGTACAGGCCATCCAGTTCTTCGCGGGCTTCGGGTGTCTGCAGGCGCTCTTTCTCGGGCGGCGGCTGGTCATTGATCAGGTAAGGCTTGACCGAATGATACTGGTTGAAGAAGTGCGTCATGTCGACGATGAGGTCGCGCACGACGGGCAGGCCGGGCAAGGGCTTGAGGACGATGGGCTCTTTCAGGTCGAGCATGTTGGTCGTGCATGCCAGGCCGTTCTTGCCGTTGATGTTCATGGCGTCCGAGCCGCACACGCCTTCGCGGCAGGAGCGGCGGATCGCCAGGCTGTCGTCCACGTCGTTCTTGATGCGCAGGATGGCGTCCAGCAGCATCTTGTCGGTCGGCTGGAGCTCGACTTCGAGCTTCTGCATGTAAGGACGCTCGTCCTTGTCGGGATCGTAGCGATAGATTTCAAACTTGACGATACGTTTTTGAGTCATTTCGATATCCTGCTTAGAAAGTCCGCGCTTTGGGAGGGAAACTTTCTACGGTCAAAGGCTTCATGGTCACGGGCTTGTACTCGAGGCGGCTGCCTTCCGAATACCACAATGTATGGCGCAGCCAGTTTTCGTCGTCGCGCTCGGGGTGATCGCTGAGCGCATGCGCACCGCGGCTTTCGGTGCGGTTGGCGGCCGACTTGGTGGTCGCGCGGGCGACTTCGATCATGTTGGCGATTTCCAGCGCCTCGATGCGGGCCGTATTGAATACCTTCGACTTGTCCTTGAAATAGATGTGGTCGACTTGCGGCGCGATGCTTTCGATGGCATCCACCCCCTTGTTGAGGAGGTCCAGGGTGCGGAACACGCCGCAGTGATGCTGCATGGCCACACGGATGGCATTGCCGACGTCCTGTGCTTTCTCGCCGGAAGTGCGGGATTCGAGCCGGTTGACGCGATCGAGGGAATAATCGATTGCCGATTCGGGTATGGGCTGATGCGCGTGCTGACGCTCGGGATGGGAAGCGACGATGAAGTTGCCCGCCGAACGGCCGAACACGATGAGGTCGAGCAGGGAATTCGTGCCCAGGCGATTGGCGCCGTGCACCGATGTTGCCGCGCATTCGCCGATGGCGAAGAGACCGTTGATGATCTTGTTTTCGCCGCCGACGGTGTTGACGACTTGGCCGTACACGTTGGTGGGTATGCCGCCCATCTGGTAGTGGATGGTGGGAACGACCGGAATCGGATCCTTGATGGGATCGACGTTGCCGAACTTGATGGCGATTTCGCGGATGGAAGGCAGACGCTTCTGGATGGTCTCGGCGCCCAGGTGATCGAGCTTGAGCACCACGTAGCTGCCGTCGCCGCAACCGCGGCCTTCCTTGATTTCCTGGTCCATGGAGCGCGAGACGAAGTCGCGCGGCGCCAAGTCCTTCAGTGTGGGCGCATAGCGCTCCATGAAGCGCTCGCCGTCCTTGTTCAGCAGGATGCCGCCCTCGCCGCGCACACCCTCGGTGATGAGCACGCCTGCGCCGGCCACGCCGGTGGGGTGGAATTGCCAGAACTCCATGTCTTGCAGCGGAATGCCCGCACGGGCGGCCATGCCCAGGCCGTCGCCGGTGTTGATGAAGGCGTTGGTGGAGGCGGCCCAGATGCGCCCCGCCCCGCCGGTGGCCAGCACGGTCTGCTTGGCTTCGAGAACGTAGATTTCACCGGTTTCCATTTCCAGGGCGGTCACGCCCAGGACGTCGCCGGCTTCGTTGCGCAGCAGGTCGAGCGCCATCCATTCGACGAAGAACTGCGTGCGGGCGGCAACGTTGCGCTGATAGAGCGTATGCAGCATGGCGTGGCCGGTGCGGTCGGCCGCGGCACAGGCACGCTGCACGGGCTTTTCGCCGAAATTGGCGGTGTGGCCGCCGAAGGGGCGCTGATAGATGGTACCGTCGGGATTGCGGTCGAAGGGCATGCCGAAGTGCTCGAGCTCGTATACGGCATTGGGCGCTTCGCGGCACATGAACTCGATGGCGTCCTGGTCGCCCAGCCAGTCTGAACCCTTGACGGTGTCGTACATGTGCCAGTACCAGCTGTCTTCGCTCATGTTGCCCAGCGATGCGCTGACGCCGCCTTGGGCGGCGACGGTGTGCGAGCGGGTGGGGAAGACTTTGGACAGCACGGCGACCGACAGGCCGGCCTGGGCGAGTTGCAGTGAGCAACGCATGCCGGCTCCGCCGGCGCCTACGACCACCACATCGAACTGGCGGCGCGGTAAGGAATTTTTGACAGCAGCCACGGCTTATAAGCTCCAGAGAATTTTTGCAAAGTAAACGACGGTGCCCACCAGCCACAGAATGGTCAGGACCTGAAGGCACAGGCGCAGTCCGACACTACGGACATAATCCATCCAGATGTCGCGAACGCCGATCCAGGCATGCCACACGACGGAGAAGAAAGCCAGCGTGGCCAGCGTCTGCCCGAGGGGGAAACCAAAACAGGTGAAGGTGAACAGGTGGCGCCAGCTGTCGAAGTTGATTTCGGACGTGAACAGGAAGCCGACCAGCAACACGATGGTGTACACGGCCATGATGATGGCGGTGACGCGCTGCACGATGAAATCGATCGTGCCGTAGTGCGCGCCCACAACCAGACGCTTGGTACCAATACGCTCTTGAGTCGACATTACCACACCCCAAACAGTTTAAGACCAAAAACCACGGTCAGAGCGAGGCTGACCCCCAGCACGATGCCGGCCGACTTCTGGGCGGAGTGCTTGTCCATGCCGATGTGCAGGTCAAGAACGAGATAGCGGATGCCGGCACAGAAGTGGTGCAGGTAGCCCCAGATGAGCGCCAGCAGGACCAGCTTGCACAGGGGATTCGATACCCATGCCTGTATGCTGGCGTAGGTGTCGGGCGAGGTCACGCTGAGCGCGAACAACGGCACGATGACCAGCGGAAGACAGAGGAACAACAATGCGCCGCTGATGCGATGCAGAATTGAGGTTTTACCGGCAAGCGGCAGGCGGTAGCTCAGGATCTGCGGTACGCTGATATTGCGAAACTGCGGACGCGGCTTTGAAGCTGAATCGGACATGATGGCCTCGAGTTAAAACAAAATAATTTATTGCAAAGCGCTACGCGCATTTTCGCCGATTTGGTGCGCATGTATCAAATCGGCAAAAAGCCGAGCTAATTCAAACTGTTTCGATAATGGAAGCGTTCAGTTACGTAAACACCCCTGCGCACTTCCATGGGCCGGTCGCCGTAGGTGAACGATACGCGCTCGACCTGCAACAGAGCGCTGCCGGCTTGCACCTGCAGCAATTCCGCCTGCTCCGGCGACGCCTGCACCGCCTTGATTTTTTCATCGGCCCGCACCATGCTCACGCCGAACTCGGTTTCGAACAAGGCGTAGAGAGGCCCGCGATAGCGCGCCAGGGACTCGGCCGTGAGCCCTTTGAAAACCGCGCCTGGCAGCCAGATATCGTCCAGAATCGTCGCGGTCTGGTCGAAGGACAGCACCCTGCGCAGGTTCACGACCGTTTCGGCGTTGCGCAGTTCAAGCAAGGCGGAAATGTCGGCCGGCGCCTTGACGCGGCGGCACTCCAGGATGCGGCTGCCCGATGCCAGCTGCTTGCCGTCGTCGGGCGTCAGGCGCAGGAAGCGGAAGCGGACCTTGGCCTCGTGGTGGGTGGCCACGAACGTGCCCTTGCCCTGACGGCGGATCAACAGGTTCTCGGCGGCGAGTTCGTCGATGGCCTTGCGCACCGTGCCCTGGCTGACCTGAAACCGCGCGGCCAATTCGAGTTCGCTGGGAATGGCCTCGCCCGGTTTCCATTCGCCGCGGTCCAGGCTCTGGAGTAGCAACCCCTTTATCTGCTGGTACAACGGGCTGAACGCCGCGCTGCTGGCAGAACGATCAGGCACGGCGCCACGATCAGTTGAAGGGGAATCAGACATATCGGTAAATGGTACAGCCAGGCTGGTGTAATCTCGGTAGCCCGTCATTTTCGCATGCTTAAGCGCTTCTGTCTAACACTCTTCTGTCTTATATAAGATATAAGACATTTGACTCGGCATGGAATTTTCGCTACTCTAGCGGGCGATGTCCGCATGGCATTTGGCTGCGCCAAACCCAGGGCGGTCCCCAGCAGCCGGCGCCGCGTCAATGCGGCGCGCACATGGGCGCAAAGCCGTCATGACGCAAGGCCGCCAAAAGAGAATTACACTATTTGCTGTAGCAATTCACACGATATCGACCCGGTATCCATCCGTTTACCAACACCCTGGAGATTGTTCATGTCCAAACCCGCCATGCGTGTCGCTGTCACTGGCGCAGCCGGCCAAATTGGTTATGCCCTGCTGTTCCGCATCGCTTCCGGCGAAATGCTCGGCAAAGATCAGCCCGTCATCCTTCAGCTGCTTGAAATCCCCGACGAAAAGGCGCAGAAGGCGCTCAAGGGCGTCATGATGGAGCTCGATGACTGCGCCTTCCCACTGCTGGCCGGCATGACGGCGCACAGCGACCCGCGTGAAGCCTTCAAGGATGCGGACATCGCCCTGCTCGTCGGCGCCCGTCCGCGCGGCCCGGGCATGGAGCGCAAGGATCTCCTGCACGTCAACGCCCAGATCTTCACGGCGCAAGGCAAGGCGCTCAACGACGTCGCCAGCCGCAACGTCAAGGTGCTGGTGGTCGGCAATCCGGCCAACACCAACGCCTACATCGCCATGAAATCCGCGCCGGACCTCCCCGCCAAGAATTTCACCGCCATGCTGCGCCTGGACCATAACCGCGCGCTGTCCCAACTGGCCGCCAAATCCGGCAAGCCGGTATCTCAGATCGAGAAGCTCATCGTCTGGGGCAACCATTCTCCCACCATGTACCCCGATATCCGTTTCGCGACAGTGGGCGGGGAAAGCCTGGCAGGCCTGATCAACGACGACGCCTGGAATCGCGACACCTTCATCCCGACCGTCGGCAAGCGCGGCGCCGCCATCATCGAAGCGCGCGGCCTGTCCTCCGCCGCATCCGCCGCCAATGCGGCCATCGACCACATCCGCGACTGGGTGCTCGGTTCGAACGGCAAGTGGGTCACCATGGGCGTGCCCTCCGATGGCTCCTACGGCATCCCCGAAGGCATTCTCTACGGCGTGCCCGTCACCACGGAAAACGGCGAGTACAAGCGCGTCGAAGGCCTGGAGATCGACGCCTTCTCGCGCGAGCGCATGGACTTCACCCTGAACGAGCTCCTGGAAGAGCGCGACGGCGTGAAAGACCTTTTGAAGTAAGCAAGCAGCCCACATGAAAGCAAGGCCCTCGAGAGGGCCTTGCTTTTGATACGTACCCAGCAGGAGACCCTATCCATGACCCGCCCCGCATCGCCCGGCGCCCTGTTTCGCCAAGCACTGAAAGAAGAACAGCCTTTGCAAATCATTGGCACCATCAATGCCAACCATGCCCTGCTCGCCAAGCGCGCCGGATACCGTGCCATCTATCTGTCGGGCGGCGGCGTGGCCGCGGGCTCGCTCGGGCTTCCGGACCTGGGCATCAACACGCTCGACGACGTCCTGACGGACATCCGCCGCATCACTGACGTCTGCGACGTGCCGCTGGTGGTGGACATCGACACCGGCCTGGGCCCCTCCGCCTTCAACATCGGCCGCACGGTCAAGAGTCTGATCAAGTTCGGCGCCGCCGCCTGCCATATCGAGGACCAGGTCGGCGCCAAGCGCTGCGGTCACCGCCCGGGCAAGGAAATCGTCTCGGCCGGCGAGATGGCCGACCGCGTCAAGGCCGCCGCAGACGCGCGCACCGACAGTGACTTCTTCATCATCGCCCGCACGGACGCAATTGCCGTGGAAGGCGTGGACGCCGCACTGGAACGGGCCATTGCCTGCGTGGAAGCGGGTGCCGATGCCATCTTCCCCGAGGCCTCTTACGATCTCGCCACCTACGAGCGCTTCACCAAGGCCTTGAACGTGCCCGTTCTTGCCAACATCACCGAATTCGGCAAGACACCGCTGTTCTCGGTCGAGGAACTGGGCGGCGCGGGCGTCGGCATGGTGCTGTACCCGCTTTCCGCCTTCCGGGCCATGAACAAAGCCGCTGAAACCGTGTACCAGGCCATACGCCGCGACGGCCATCAGAAGAACGTGGTCGATCTGATGCAAACCCGCGATGAGCTGTACGATCGGATCGGCTACCATGAATTCGAATCCCGGCTGGACGCCCTGTTTCAGCAAGGCAAGGGCAAGTAAACCACTTTTTCAGGAGTAGAGACATGGCCACAAGCACGGCAAAAGAAACCAAGACCGCAACCGCCGCCCCCAAGCCCAAGAAGTCCGTCGCCCTGTCGGGCGTGGTGGCGGGCAACACCGCCTTGTGCACGGTCGGCCGCAGCGGCAACGACCTGCACTATCGCGGCTACGACATCCTCGACATCGCCGACACCTGCGAATTCGAGGAAGTCGCGCACCTTCTCGTCCATGGCAAGCTGCCGAACAAGGTCGAACTTGCCGCCTACAAGGAAAAACTGCGGCGCCTGCGCGGGCTGCCCGCGCACTTGCAGGCCGCGCTCGAGGCGCTTCCCGCCGCCAGCCACCCCATGGACGTCATGCGCACCGCGGTTTCCGTGCTGGGCTGCGTCCTGCCTGAAAAAGACGATCACAACATTCCCGACGCCCGCGACATCGCGGACCGCCTGATGGCCAACCTGGGCTCGGCGCTGCTGTACTGGTACCACTACAGCCACAACGGGCACTACATCGACGTCCAGACCGACGACGACAGCATCGGCGGCCACTTCCTGCACCTGCTGCACGGCCAGAAGCCCAGCGATGAATGGGTGCGCGCCATGCACACCTCGCTCATCCTGTACGCCGAGCACGAGTTCAATGCCTCGACCTTCACCAGCCGGGTGATTGCCGGGACGGGGTCGGACATGTACTCGGCCATCGCCGGCGGCATCGGCGCCCTGCGCGGACCCAAGCACGGCGGCGCCAATGAAGTGGCATTCGAAATACAGAAGCGCTATGAATCGCCCGACGAGGCCGAGGCGGACATCCGTCGCCGCGTCGAGAACAAGGAAGTCGTCATCGGCTTCGGACACCCGGTCTACACGGTCTCCGATCCGCGCAACAAGGTCATCAAGGAAGTCGCCCGCAAGCTGTCCAAGAAACAGGGCAGCATGAAGATGTTCGACATCGCCGAACGCCTGGAAACCGTCATGTGGGACGTCAAGAAAATGTTCCCCAACCTGGACTGGTTCTCGGCCGTGTCCTATCACATGATGGGCGTCCCGACCGCCATGTTCACGCCTTTGTTCGTGATCGCGCGCACGGCGGGCTGGTCCGCGCACATCATCGAGCAGCGCATCGACAACAAGATCATTCGCCCGACGGCCAACTACGTCGGTCCGGAAGACCAGAAGTTCGTCCCGCTGGCCAAGCGCTGACGCACGGGCGGGGCGGCTTCGCGCCGCCCCGCCCTGTATCCGTATACATCCGCTTTCCGACTCCCTTTCCTTTCCCGGATGCCATGAACACTGCACATCGCAAACCCCTGCCCGGCACCAGGCTGGAGTATTTCGACGCCCGCGCGGCGGTCGACGCCATCCAGCCGGGCGCCTACGCCAAGCTGCCCTATACATCGCGGGTCCTGGCCGAGAACCTGGTGCGCCGCTGCGACCCGGCCCTGCTCGCCGATTCGCTGCGGCAACTGATTGAGCGCAAGCGCGAACTGGACTTTCCCTGGTACCCGGCGCGGGTGGTGTGCCACGACATCCTGGGCCAGACCGCGCTGGTCGACCTGGCGGGCTTGCGCGACGCCATCGCCGCCAAGGGCGGCGACCCCGCGAAGGTCAATCCGGTGGTGCCCACACAGCTCATCGTCGACCACTCCCTCGCCGTGGAGTACGGCGGCTACGACAAGGACGCCTTCGCCAAGAACCGGGCCGTCGAAGACCGCCGCAACGATGACCGCTTCCATTTCATCAACTGGACCAAGAAGGCCTTCCAGAACGTCGACGTCATTCCGCCCGGAAACGGCATCATGCACCAGATCAACCTGGAGCGCATGTCGCCCGTGATCCACGCCATCGACGGCGTGGCCTTTCCCGATACGCTCGTGGGCACGGACAGCCACACGCCGCATGTCGACGCGCTGGGCGTCATCGCCATCGGCGTGGGGGGGCTGGAAGCCGAAAGCGTCATGCTGGGGCGCGCATCCTGGATGCGGCTGCCCGACATCATCGGCGTGGAGCTCACCGGCAAGCTGCGCCCGGGCAGCACCGCCACCGACCTCGTGCTGGCGCTCACCGAGTTCCTGCGCAACGAGAAAGTCGTTTCATCCTATCTCGAGTTCTTCGGCGAGGGCGCATCCCGTCTTACTCTGGGCGACCGCGCGACGATCTCCAACATGACGCCCGAATACGGCGCGACGGCGGCGATGTTCTACATCGACCAGCAAACCATCGAGTACCTGAAGCTCACGGGCCGGGACGACGAACAGGTCAAGCTGGTGGAAATCTACGCCAAAGAAGCCGGCCTGTGGGCCGACAGCCTTGAAACCGCCGAATACGAACGCGTCCTCAAGTTCGACCTTTCGACCGTGGTGCGCAACATCGCCGGCCCGTCGAATCCGCACCGGCGGGTGCCAACCAGCGAGCTCGCCGCGCGCGGCATTTCCGGCGTGGTCGAGAGCGAACCGGGCCTCATGCCCGACGGCGCGGTCATCATCGCGGCCATCACCAGCTGTACCAACACCAGCAATCCGCGCAACGTCATCGCCGCCGGACTGCTGGCGCGCAACGCGAATGCCCGCGGCCTGACCCGCAAACCCTGGGTCAAGACCTCGCTGGCGCCCGGCTCCAAGGCCGTGCAGCTCTATCTTGAAGAATCAAAACTGCTGCCTGAGCTCGAATCCCTGGGCTTCGGCATCGTCGGCTTCGCCTGCACGACCTGCAACGGGATGAGCGGCGCGCTCGATCCCGTCATCCAGAAGGAAATCATCGATCGCGATCTCTACGCGACGGCGGTGCTGTCCGGCAACCGCAATTTCGACGGCCGCATCCACCCCTACGCCAAACAGGCGTTCCTGGCGTCGCCGCCCCTGGTGGTCGCCTACGCCATCGCCGGCACCATACGCTTTGACATCGAGAAGGACGTCCTGGGCACAGACAAGGACGGCAAGCCCGTCACGCTGAAAGACATCTGGCCCACCGACGAGGAAATCGACGCTATCGTTGCCGCCAGCGTCAAACCCGAACAGTTCCGCGTCGTCTACGAACCCATGTTCGCCCCGTCTGCCGGCGGCGGCGTCCAGATCAGCCCGCTGTACGACTGGCGGCCCATGAGCACCTACATCCGCCGCCCGCCCTACTGGGAAGGCGCGCTGGCAGGCGAACGCTCGCTGCAGGGCATGCGCCCCCTGGCCGTGCTGGGCGACAACATCACCACCGACCACCTCTCGCCCTCCAACGCCATCCTGGCCAACAGCGCGGCGGGCGAATACCTGGCCAAGATGGGCCTGCCCGAAGAAGACTTCAATTCGTACGCCACCCATCGCGGCGACCACCTGACGGCCCAGCGCGCCACCTTCGCCAACCCCAAGCTGCTGAACGAAATGGTTCAGGAGAACGGGCAGGTCAAGCAGGGTTCGCTGGCACGCATCGAGCCGGAAGGCAAGGTGACGCGCATGTGGGAGGCCATCGAAACCTACATGGAGCGCAAGCAGCCGCTGATCATCGTGGCGGGCGCCGACTATGGCCAAGGCTCCTCGCGCGACTGGGCGGCCAAGGGCGTGCGCCTGGCGGGCGTGGAAGCCATCGTGGCCGAAGGTTTCGAACGCATCCACCGAACCAATCTGGTCGGCATGGGGGTCCTTCCCCTGGAGTTCCAGCCCGGCGTCAATCGCAAGACGCTCGGCCTGGACGGAACCGAAACCTACGACGTCATCGGCACACCCACGCCGCGCGCCACCCTCACGCTGGTCATCAACCGCAGGAACGCAGAGCGCATCGAAGTGCCCGTGACCTGTCGCCTGGACACCGCCGAAGAGGTCTCGATCTATGACGCGGGCGGCGTGCTGCAACGCTTCGCCCAGGACTTTCTCGAATCGGCGAACGCCATCTGAAGCACAGGAGAATTCATGGCTCACCTACCGCAGATCAAAATCCCCGCCACCTATATGCGTGGCGGCACGAGCAAAGGCGTGTTCTTCCACCTGGAAGACCTCCCGGCCGAGGCGCGTGTGCCGGGGCCGGCCCGCGACGCCCTGCTGCTTCGGGTCATCGGCAGTCCCGACCCATACGGCAAGCACACCGACGGCATGGGCGGCGCCACGTCCAGCACGAGCAAGGCGGTGATCATTTCAAAAAGCACGCGTCCGGACCACGACGTCGATTATCTTTTCGGCCAGGTTTCCATCGACAGGCCTTTCGTCGACTGGAGCGGCAATTGCGGCAACCTGACGGCGGCCGTCGGCCCCTTCGCGATCAGCAACGGCTTGATCGATGCGGAACGCATACCGGAAAACGGCATCGCCACCATCCGGATCTGGCAGGCCAATATCGGCAAGACCATCGTCGCGCATGTTCCCATCACCCAGGGCGCCGTGCAGGAAACGGGCGATTTCGAGCTCGACGGCGTGACTTTTCCGGCCGCCGAAATCCAGATCGAGTTCATGGACCCGGCCGCCGATGAAGAAGGCGGCGGCGGATCCATGTTCCCCACCGGCAACCTGGTCGACGAACTGGACATCCCGGGCATCGGCCCCTTGAAGGCCACGCTGATCAACGCGGGCATCCCGACGATCTTCGTCGATGCCGGCGCCATCGGCTACACCGGCACGGAACTTCAGGACGCCATCAATGGCGATGCCAAAGCGCTTGCCATGTTCGAGACCATCCGCGCGCACGGAGCCCTGCGCATGGGACTCATCCAGCACATCGATGAAGCCGCCCAGCGCCAGCACACGCCGAAGGTGGCGTTCGTGGCCCGACCGGCCGGCTATGTGTCATCGAGCGGAAAGCAAATCGCCCAGGACGACGTCGATCTGCTGGTGCGCGCCCTGTCGATGGGCAAGCTGCACCACGCCATGATGGGCACCGCCGCGGTGGCCATCGGCACGGCCGCCGCCATTCCGGGCACCCTGGTCAACCAGGCGGCGGGCGGCGGCGAACGGGAGGCGGTGCGCTTCGGCCATCCCTCGGGCACCTTGCGGGTCGGCGCCGAAGCCCGGCTCGAGAACGGGGAATGGGCGGTCACCAAGGCGGTCATGAGCCGCAGCGCCCGTGTCCTGATGGAAGGCTGGGTGCGGGTTCCTGCTCATGTTTAATACTTTTCTGCTGTACGCCCTGCCTCTGTCCTTTACGCTGCTGGTGGCATGCGCACTGGCCTCCATCGTCTCCCTGGCCGTGCTGATGCTTTTCCGGTTGCGGGAAACCAACCAGACGCTTCGTCATCCTTATCTGGACCAGCGGCCCTGGGTGCGCTACCCGCTTTCCATCAAGGCTGCCATCTTGCTGGATTACTTTCTCCGCCTGGCATTTCCGAACAGCAGCTTCTGGATCGCCGGCCAGGCCAACCACCTGCTGCGCCATGTGCGTCCGGCCGATGTGCCCACCCGCGTCAAATGGCCGCTCATCGGCCTGTGGGCGGGTTGCTTCGTCGGACTGTTCGCCATGATATTTCTCTGGATCATCGTCCTGATCACCATGGAGTAAACCCGTCATGAGCCGTGCCATACAACACAATACCGCCCAGCAGCGATTCGAATGGCTGGAGGACGGCGCCCTCAGCGTGCTGGACTACGAACTGCAGAACGGCGTGATGGCCATCACCCACACCGGCGTCCCGGAATCGGTGGGCGGGCGCGGCATCGCGGCCGATCTGGCCAGAGCGGCGCTGGACACGGCCCGCGCGAACGGATGGTCGGTGCGACCGGTCTGCTCCTACGTTGCAAGCTACATCCGGCGGCATGAAAACTACCAGGATCTGTTGGCCTGACTTAAGTCTTATATAAGATATAAGACATTTGCCTCCAAGAGCGCTCCCGACTACAATGGAGGCTATACACCCCTCTTCCCAAACTCGACCCAAGGGTAAGCAAAAATGCTGGAAACCTACCGCCAACACGTTGCCGAGCGCGCTGCGTCAGGCATACCCCCTCTTCCGCTGTCCGCGCAGCAAACCGCAGACCTCATCGAACTGATCAAGGCGCCGCCCGCGGGTGAAGCAGCCTTTCTGCTCGAACTGCTTACCCATCGAGTTCCCGCAGGCGTCGATGACGCCGCCAAGGTCAAGGCTTCGTATCTGGCCGCCGTCGCACACGGCAAGGAAGCCTGTGCGCTCATCGACCGCAAGCGCGCCACCGAACTGCTCGGCACCATGCTGGGCGGCTACAACATCGGACCGCTGATCGAACTTCTGGACGATGCCGAACTGGGTCCCGTCGCCGCCGACGCGCTCAAGAGCACTCTGCTCGTCTTCGACGCCTTCCACGACATCAAGGAAAAGGCCGACAAGGGCAATGCCAACGCCCGGGCCATCCTCCAAAGCTGGGCCGACGCCGAATGGTTCACCAGCCGCCCCGAAGTCCCCTCCAGCATGACGCTGACCGTCTTCAAGGTCACCGGCGAAACCAACACCGACGACTTGTCGCCCGCCCCCGACGCCTGGAGCCGCCCCGACATCCCGCTGCACGCGCTGGCCATGCTCAAGAACCCGCGCGAAGGCATCGAGCCCGACGAGTCCGGCAAGATCGGCCCCATCAAGTTCATCGAAAGCCTGAAGGAAAAAGGCCATCTGGTGGCCTACGTCGGCGACGTGGTCGGCACCGGCTCCTCGCGCAAGTCCGCCACCAACTCGGTGCTCTGGCACACCGGCGAAGACATCCCCTTCGTTCCCAACAAGCGTTTCGGCGGCGTCTGCCTGGGCGGCAAGATCGCCCCCATCTTCTACAACACCATGGAAGACGCCGGCGCCCTGCCCATCGAACTCGACGTCTCGCAAATGAATATGGGCGACGTCATCGAACTGCGTCCCTATGAAGGCAAGGCCTTGAAGAACGGCCAGGTCATCGCCGAATTCCAGGTCAAGTCCGACGTGCTGTTCGACGAAGCACGCGCCGGCGGCCGGATTCCGCTGATCATCGGCCGCGGCCTCACGGCCAAGGCGCGCGAAGCGCTGGGCCTGCCGCCTTCCACGCAATTCCGCCTGCCGCAGAATCCCGCCGATTCGGGCAAGGGCTACACCCTGGCCCAGAAGATGGTCGGCCGCGCCTGCGGCCTGCCCGAAGGCAAGGGCGTGCGCCCCGGCACCTACTGCGAACCCCGCATGACCTCCGTGGGCAGCCAGGACACCACCGGCCCCATGACGCGCGACGAGCTCAAAGACCTGGCCTGCCTGGGCTTCTCGGCCGACCTGGTCATGCAATCGTTCTGCCATACGGCCGCCTATCCCAAGCCCGTCGACGTCAAGACCCACCACACGCTGCCCGAATTCATCAGCACGCGGGGCGGCATCTCGCTGCGTCCCGGCGACGGCGTGATCCACAGCTGGCTCAACCGCATGCTGCTGCCCGACACGGTCGGCACCGGCGGCGACTCCCATACGCGCTTCCCCATCGGCATCAGCTTCCCGGCCGGTTCGGGCCTGGTGGCGTTCGCCGCCGCAACCGGCGTCATGCCGCTCGACATGCCCGAGTCCGTGCTCGTCCGCTTCAAGGGCTCGCTGCAACCCGGCGTCACCCTGCGCGACCTGGTCAACGCCATCCCGCTGTACGCCATCAAGCAAGGCATGCTCACGGTCGAAAAGAAAGGCAAGAAGAACATCTTCTCGGGCCGCATCCTCGAAATCGAAGGCCTGCCTGAGCTCAAGGTCGAACAGGCGTTCGAACTCTCCGACGCTTCCGCCGAGCGCTCCGCGGCCGGCTGCACGGTGCGGCTGAACAAAGAACCCATCATCGAGTACATCACCAGCAACATCGTGATGCTCAAGTGGATGATCGCCAACGGCTACGAAGACGAACGCTCGCTGACCCGCCGCATCAAGGCCATGGAAGCCTGGATCGCCGATCCCAAGCTGCTCGAACCGGACGCCGACGCCGAATACGCCGCCGTCATCGAAATCGACCTGGCCGACATCCATGAGCCCATCGTGGCCTGCCCCAACGATCCGGACGACGTCAAGACGCTGTCCGACGTGGCCGGCGCCAAGATCGACGAAGTCTTCATCGGCAGTTGCATGACCAACATCGGCCACTTCCGCGCCGCCTCCAAGCTGCTCGAAGGCAAGCGCGACATCCCCGCCAAGCTCTGGGTTGCGCCTCCCACCAAGATGGACGCCCAGCAGCTGACCGAGGAAGGCCACTACGGCGTGTTCGGCACCGCCGGCGCGCGCACCGAAATGCCGGGCTGCTCGCTGTGCATGGGCAACCAGGCGCAAGTGCGCGAAGGCGCGACGGTCATGTCGACCAGCACCCGGAACTTCCCCAACCGCCTTGGCAAGAACACCAACGTGTACCTGGGATCCGCCGAACTGGCCGCCATCTGCTCGCGCCTGGGCCGCATTCCCACCCGCGAGGAATACATGGCGGACATGGGCGTGATCAACCAGAGCGGCGATGAGATCTATCAGTACCTGAACTTCGACCAGATCGAGGAATACAAGGAAATCGCAGACTCGGTCGGTATCTGATCCCGCGCAGAGTCGGAAGGGGTCAGACCCCGCATGGGGTCTGACCCCAGTTCTGTGCAACCCGCCGTATCAAGGGGTCAGACCCCGTATGGGGTCTGACCCCGGACATGCCAGAAAGATCCCGGCCGCGCGCCGGGATCTTTTTTTGCTGCACACGGCAAGCCGAAGGCGCAGCGGGGGGCCTGCATTTCGCCGCCGGGCCGCCCCAAGGCGACCTCGAGGGGTCAGACCCCGTACGGGGTCTGACCCCAGACATGGGGGGTCTACATTTCCCCCATAGTATGGAAACAGTCCTAAAATAGGCTGGAGACACGCTGCGGCGCCCAGCCGCCGTTGCCCGCGCAACCATTTTCTGGAGCTCATATGTCGCACAACACGTTCAACACCCTGCAACAGTTCAAGGTCGGGCGTAAAACAGCCCAGTTCTATTCCCTGCCGGCGTTGGGGGCGTCCTTGGGCGTCGATGTACAACGGCTGCCGATTTCGATCCGCATCGTGCTCGAATCCGTGTTGCGCAACTACGATGGCAAGAAGATCACCGAAAAGCACATCAAGCAGCTTGCCGGCTGGAAGCCTCGCGCCAAGCGCAACAGTGAAATCCCCTTCGTGGTCGCGCGCGTCGTGCTGCAGGATTTCACGGGTGTCCCGCTATTGGCGGACATCGCCGCCATGCGATCCGTGGCCGGCAAGATGGGCAAGGATCCCAAACGCATCGAACCCCTGGTCCCGGTCGACCTGGTGGTCGATCACTCCATCATGATCGACTACTTCGGCAGCAATAACGCACTGAACCTGAACATGAAGCTGGAGTTCCAGCGCAATCAGGAACGCTATCAGTTCATGAAATGGGGCATGCAGGCCTTCGACACCTTCGGCGTGGTTCCGCCGGGCTTCGGCATCGTCCACCAAGTCAACCTGGAACACCTCGCGCGCGGCGTCCACTACGACGCGGCCAATAACCTGTACTATCCCGACACCCTCGTCGGCACCGACAGCCACACCACCATGATCAACGGCATCGGCGTCGTCGGCTGGGGCGTCGGCGGCATCGAAGCGGAAGCCGGCATGCTGGGCCAACCTGTCTACATCCTGACGCCGGACGTCGTCGGCGTCGAACTCAAGGGCGAACTCCGAGGCGGGGTCACGGCCACCGACCTGGTTCTGACCCTGACCGAACTGCTGCGCAAGAACAAGGTCGTGGGAAAGTTCGTCGAATTCTGCGGACCGGGCACATCGAGCCTGTCCGTCACCGACCGCGCCACCATCGGCAACATGGCGCCGGAATACGGCGCCACCATGGGCTTCTTCCCGGTCGATGACCGCACCATCGAATACTTCCAGGGCACGGGACGCTCGGAAGCTGAAATCACCGCGCTGAAATCCTATTTCAAGGCGCAAGGCATGTACGGCGTTCCCAACGCCGAAGACGTCAACTATACCCAGTTGCTGACCCTGGACCTTTCCTCCGTGACGCCCTCCCTGGCCGGTCCCAAGCGTCCGCAGGACCGGATCGAGCTGGGCGACGTCAAGGCGACCTTCACCCGACTGTTCTCGGAACAGTCCACGTCCGGCTTCAACCTGCCGCCCGAGAAGCTCCAGCAAACCTTCATGACCAGCGCGGGCACGCCCCTGCGCAATGGCGACATCCTCATCGCGGCCATCACCTCCTGCACCAACACCTCCAACCCCAGCGTCCTCCTGGCGGCCGGCCTGATGGCCAAGAAAGCGGTACAGGCCGGGCTGACCGTGCCCAAGCACATCAAGACCTCGCTGGCCCCCGGCTCGCGCGTCGTCACCAACTATCTCACGAAGACGGGACTGCTGCCTTATCTGGAACAGCTGGGATTCAATGTGGCCGCCTATGGCTGTACAACCTGCATCGGCAACGCCGGCGACCTCACGCCCGACCTGAATGAAGCCATCATCCAGAACGGGCTGGTGTGCTCGGCCGTGCTGTCCGGCAACCGCAACTTCGAGGCGCGCATCCATCCCAATATCAAGGCCAACTTCCTGGCCTCGCCGCCCCTGGTGCTGGCCTACGCCCTGGCGGGCACCGTGCTGCGCGACCTCATGACCGAGCCCGTGGGCCGCGGCAAGGACGGCGACGTATGGCTGGGCGACATCTGGCCCACCAACGCCGAAATACAAGCACTCATGCACGAAGCCATGGACCCCGAGGCCTTCCGCAGCAACTACGCCGAGATCAAGACGAATCCCGGCGAGCTCTGGAACAATATCTCCGGCGTGCAGGGCGACGTCTACACCTGGCCCTCCTCCACCTATATTGCCGAGCCTCCTTTCTTCGAAGGCTTCGACATGCATCCGGCGCCCATGCCGGTGGTGCAGCGCGCACGCGCGCTGGCCATCTTCGGGGACTCCGTCACCACCGACCACATTTCACCTGCGGGGTCCATAAAGGAAAGCTCGCCCGCCGGTGAATGGCTCAAGGCGCACGGCGTCATGAAGCAGGACTTCAACAGCTATGGCTCGCGCCGCGGCAACCACGAAATCATGATGCGCGGCACCTTTGCCAACGTACGCATCAAGAACCTCATGATTCCGCCGCTGCCCGACGGCAGCCGCTACGAAGGCGGCGAGACCCTGCTCCAGCCCTCCGGCGAACGGCTTTCCATCTACGATGCAGCCATGCGCTACGTTGCACAGGGCGTCCCGACCATCGTCTTTGCGGGCGAAGAATACGGCACCGGCTCATCCCGCGACTGGGCGGCCAAGGGAACCCAGCTGCTGGGCGTCAAGGCCGTGGTCGCGCGCAGCTTCGAGCGCATCCACCGCAGCAACCTGGTGGGCATGGGCGTGCTGCCCCTGCAATTCAAGGGCACCGACAGCATCGAAAGCCTGAGCATCACCGGCGAGGAAACCTACGATATATCCGGCATCGAGAACAGTATCCGTCCTCAGCAGGACATCACCCTGACCATACACCGCAAGGACGGCAGCTCGCAGCAGGTTACGATGCTGCTGCGCATCGACACCGCAACCGAAGTCGACTATTACCGCCACGGCGGCATTCTGCCTTACGTACTGCGCGAACTGCTTGCCGCATAGAAAGCCATAAAGCCGCGAGGGCGGTACACTAGGGCCTGGGGACGCTTCAACGTCTCCAGGCCCTGGTCGATTCTTGACCGTTACACTTTCGTATTATTGATATGTCCGCTTCAACGCCTGCACGCCTGCCACGCGACACTCAACGCCTCTTGGTTCTTGCCGAAGGGCTCGCCCGTTCCGGCAGCCAGATGGAGGACAGCTACTGGCAAAACCTCCTTGGGTCCCAGCTTAAGAAAATCCTGCTGGGGAAAAAGAGCCAATCCATCGAAACCGCCCTCGACACCCTGCTCGATGGCGACATCAATGTCTACGAAACACTGGTCGAACATGCCGAAACCCATTCCGAGTCCCTGGAAATCGAAGTCGGCGGAGTCGAATACGATGTATTGCTGTTCACCGCTCCTATTGTGGCCTGGACACGCTACCAGTTGCCCAGCGGCAAGCTGACGCTCAAGCAGCGGCGCGCGCTGACGGAACAGATCCAGCAGCATATCGCCGCGCCTGACGTGCGCGTGGCCCTGGCGCCTGCGCTTGCCAGCTTCGAACAATTGCCGCAGTCCTTCCAGGAAACCCGCCAATGGACGCAGCAACTGGCCAAGCAGGCGCTCGGCCTGGCGTCCGATACGCTCGTCATACGCAAGTCGGCCGATGCGGAAAACATCCTGGCCGATGTCCGCTTCCTGACCGGGGCGCTCGTCGCTCCCAAAGGGGCCGCGCTTTTCCGGTGGCAGACAACGCGGCCGGACGGCGCGTTCATCAGTCGCGAAGATTGCCACCGCGACTGGCTGGCGGGCAGTTCGGAAGTCCTTGTCGACATGTTCACAGGCTGCCAAGCCGAATACCTGCTTCCCGATGCGTTCTACATCAATTGCCGCGAAGCCGACAAACGCATCAGGCCCTACGCGCTCAAGGCGGCGGTAACCTGGCTGCACACGGCTGCGCACTTCCCTCCGCAAGACCTCCGGGCGGTCATCGTGGGTTGCGGCGAACGCGCCATCGAGGAATACCGCATCGGATTCAGCTCCAAGCGCGATGATGAAGTCATCTATGGGTGCATCTGGCCCGTGCTGAGCAAAGAAGAGGCGGCCATCGAGACCCCGGAAATCGATCAAGTCGACATACCCGGCGAAATCGTGGACTTGCTCAAGGAACTGGGCATCACCGACATCCGGCGGCTCGCCGGCGTGTATCCCATCGACTTCTGCGACGACTGCGGCGCGCCCTATTTCCCCAACGCGCTGGGCGACATGATGCATCCTGAGCTACCCGAGGAAACCGACCTGAGCCCGCAGCATTTTCATTGATGCAGGCTCCGTCCTTCGACATCTTCTGCCGCGTCGTCGACAACTTCGGGGACATCGGGGTGTGCTGGCGACTCGCCCGTCGGCTGGCCCACATGCCGGCACGGCACCGCGTCCGCCTGTGGGTGGACGACCTGGACAGCTTTGCCCGCATCCAGCCAGACGTGAACCCCCATGCGCTTCGGCAGGAGCTCTGCGCGGTGGATATCGTTCACTGGACCGCCGCGCCTCCGGCGCTCGCTCCGCACGATGTCGTCATCGAGGCATTCGCCTGTCATCCGCCCAAGGCATTCCTGGAACGCATGGCGGCGTCCAACAGTATGTGGATCAATCTGGAATACCTGAGCGCTGAAGACTGGGTCGAGTCCTGCCATGCCCTCCCCTCGCCCCAGCCCAATGGTCTGCGCAAGGCGTTCTTCTTTCCGGGCTTCACTCCGGCAACGGGCGGATTGCTACGAGAGGATGGACTGATCCAGGCACGGGACGACTGGCTGGCCCGGCCGGCGCAGCGCCATGAGTTGCTGCGTGCCGTGGGAGTTCCGGGCGACTTCCTGGCCCGCATGACGGAAGGCTCGAAGCAAGTGCTGCTCTTCGCTTATCCCGACGCACCCGCGCCAGCCCTGATCCAGGCTCTGGATACGCTGGAAGCGTCCTCGCTCGTTCTGGTCCCCGCCGGCGTCTGTCCCGGCTTGCGCCGGGGCAGGCATGGCAGCGTCCTGGTTCACGAGTTTCCCTTCCTGGATCAGGCGGGATTCGATCGATTGCTCTGGAGCAGCGACCTGAATTGCGTGCGAGGCGAAGATTCCCTGGTACGCGCGCTATGGGCCGGCAAACCGCTGCTCTGGCATATCTATCCGCAGGAAGATCATGCCCACCTGGCAAAGCTCCATGCATTCCTGGAACGGTCGCCCTATCCGGCCATGGTCAAGCGGTCTCACGAGGCCTGGAACCAGCCGGACGCCACGCTTGCGTCCGACGCGTTGGCAGCCGCCCTGCAAGCGGAACGCTTTTCTGAATGGACCCGCGCCAGCGCACAATGGTGTTCATCGCTGGCCGGCCTGCCCGATCTCGCCAGCTCGCTGGTCGAATTCTGCAAGCACGCCGGACGCTGACCGCAGCGCGCGGCACCCGTTTCCGAAGCATGACCAAGCGCGGGATTTCCGAAAAGGTTAAAATAGTTGGTTTGCTAAATCATGCTCCGGCCCGGCAGTGCATCTGGCGGAGCACCTAGAACCCCCGGAGTTTTTTATTTATGAAAACCGCACAAGAACTGCGTGTCGGCAACGTTATCATGGTTGGCAGCGATCCCCTGGTCGTCCAGAAGGCTGAATACAACAAATCGGGCCGCAACGCCGCCGTCGTCAAGCTGAAGTTCAAGAACCTGCTTACCGCCTCCGGCAGCGAGGCCGTCTACAAGGCCGACGAAAAGTTCGAAGTCGTCATGCTCGACAACAAGGAGTGCACCTACTCCTATTTCGCCGATCCCATGTACGTTTTCATGGACGAAGAATACAACCAGTACGAAGTCGAAGCCGAAAGCATGGGCGACGCCTTGAACTACCTGGAAGAAGGCATGGCGGTCGAAGTCGTGTTCTACGAAGGTCGCGCCATCTCGGTTGCGCTGCCCACCATCGTCGTGCGCGAAATCACCTATACCGAACCGGCCGTCAAGGGCGATACCTCGGGCAAAGTACTGAAGCCCGCCAAGATCAACACCGGCACGGAAGTCGCTGTTCCTTTGTTCTGCAACATCGGCGACAAGATCGAAATCGACACCCGCACGGGCGAATACCGTAGCCGGGTAATGTAAGAACCCGCATGTAAAAAAACTGCTTGCGCCGTATTGCACACGGCGCAAGCAGTTTTTTTTTACCGCCAGGCTGTCCCCTGGCTGTGCTACTGCAGCCTGTCGTCGTCCAGGAAGTCCGGTATGGGCATGACGGCTATGCCTTCGCTGGCAAGCGCCTCGCGTTCGTCGGGCGTGGCCGTGCCACGAATGGCGCGTTCTTCGGTTTCGCCTTCGTGGATGCGCCGGGCCTCTTCCGCGAAGCGCGCACCTACGTTCTCGGTGTTGCGCACCATTTCCCGCATTTGACGCAAGACTTCGGCCTGCAGCTTGGCCATCTGGGCCTGAGCCGGCGCCGCCACGGGCGCGCGCCCCGCTTTGGCGGGCGCCTGGGCCGGCGCCGCGTCCGCGGCACGGATATGGCTCACATTGAGCCTGGGCGCAGACAGCTTCTTGCTGATGGCGGTGCTATTGCAGACAGGACAGCTCAGCAAGCCCCTGGCCTGCTGGGAATCGTAGCTGTCGGCGGAGCTGAACCAGCCTTCGAAGACGTGGTCGTGCTCGCATTGAAGATCGAAGACTTTGAGTGACATGACTACACTATGGGGGCAAGGGCCGGAAAATTCAATGGCAGACGGGTGGGGGGTCAGACCCCATTCGGGGTCTGACCCCGGGCTATTTTTGGCGGTTTTTGGGGTCAGACCCCGTAGGGGGTCTGACCCCAATCTCTTCTTTGGCGGGCTTTTGGGGTCAGACCCCGTACGGGGTCTGACCCCTCCCATCCCATCAACTCAGGCGGGGAACGGCGTCGAGCAGCCGGCGGGTTTCGGGCCGGCGGGGAGACTTCAGCACCGCCTCGGCGGTGCCCTCCTCTATGATCGCGCCTCCATGCATGATGGCGATGCGGTCGGCCAGATACTCGACTACGCCGAAATTATGCGTGATGAAAAGATAGGCGATATTCAGCTCCCGCTGAAGATCCTGCAATAAGTCCAGAATCTGCGCCTGCACCGATACGTCCAGCGCCGATGTCGGCTCGTCGCAGATGAGCACCGACGGCTCCACGGCCAGCGCCCGGGCGATTGCCACGCGCTGGCGCTGGCCGCCGGAAAACTCATGCGGATAACGCTCGACCGTGTTTGCCGGCAGGCCGACGCGGTCGATCAGGGACCGGATCAGGTTCGCCCGCTGCGTACGCGAGCGATCGGGCCTCAAGGCGGATATCCCTTCTTCCAGGATGTCGCCCACCATCATGCGCGGGTCGAGCGACGCATACGGATCCTGGAAAACGATCTGGATCGAACGGCGGATACGGCGCAGATGAGCGCCCCGCGCGGACAGCAGGTCCTCGCCTTGCAGCGTCGCCCGGCCGCGCACGATGGCTTGCTTGTCCAACAGCCTGATCAAGGCCTTGGCCGTGGTCGTCTTGCCGCAGCCGGATTCGCCCAGAAGGGCCAGGGTTTCGCCCGCGCGCAAGTCGAAGGACACATCCCGGACGACGGTGACCGGCTCGGCCCGCCGCTGCAGCAGGCCCTTGCTGCGCGAATAGGCGACCGACAGCCCTTGCACCGACAACAGTATGTTGCCCTGACCGGCATGCCCTGCGCGCTCCAACGGCGCCCCAACGCCTGCGGGCATGCGCGCGCCGGCCAGCGGCCGACCCCGCTTCTCGAACGTCGGTATCGCGGCCAGCAACTCGCGCGCATAAGGGTGCCGGGGCGCGGAAAAAAAGCTCGCCGCGTCCATGGTTTCGACGATTTCACCCGCCCGCATCAAGGCCACGTAGTCGGCCACATTCTTCACCACCGCCAGATCATGGGTGATCAGCATGATGGCCAGGCCCATTTCTTTCTGGATGTCCGCGAGCAGCGCTAGAATCTGCGCCTGCACCGTCACGTCCAGCGCCGTGGTGGGTTCGTCCGCAATCAGCAGCCGTGGCCCGGCCGCCAGGGCGATGGCGATCATGATCCGCTGCTTCTGCCCACCGGAGAACTGGAACGGGTAGTCGCCCAGCCGCTTTTCCGGATCGGCGATTCCCACTCGCCGCAGCCACCAGGCCGCTTTTTCATCCACCTGCCTGCCACGCGCTTCGGTATGCGTCCGGATCACTTCAGCCAGTTGCTGGCCGATCGTCATCACCGGATTCAAGCTCGTGGACGGTTCCTGGAAAATGATGCCGATCTGGCCGCCCCGCACGCTGCGCATGCCCTGTTCGGTCAGGCCGTTCAGTTCGGTCCCGCCCAGGAACACGCGCCCGGATGCGATGCTGCCCGCATCGGGAAGCAGGCGCAGCAACGCCAGCGCGGTCATGCTTTTGCCGCAGCCCGACTCGCCGACCAGTGCGAAGGTCTGGCCGCGTTCTATGGCCAGCGCCAGCGACTTGACCGCCAGGCTCACGCCCGCCTCGCTGGCGATCCTTACCGACAGATCTTCGATGCGGAGCACGGTGCCGTCGTGGCCGGCGTCGATGTATTCCATCATGAGCGCGCCTCCTTGCCCGATCCGCCGGCCTGAGCCAGGGGAGCCGGCCGCATGAAACTGGCCGGCCGAAAACGACGGCTGCGGGGATCGAAGGCGTTCTGCACGGCGTCCGCGAAAATATTGGCGGACAACACCAGCGCCAGCAGGAAGACGAAGGCGCCGAGCAAATTCCACCAGATCATGGGATCGCGGGACATTTCGAGCCGAGCCGCGTCTATCATCGTCCCAAAGGACGGAGTGCTGGGATCAACGCCTATGCCCAGATAGGACAGCACGGCCTCGTACAGCACCAGGCCCGAAAATTCCAGCACCAGCGTGATGAGGACGATATGCATGACATTGGGCAGGAGGTGGCGGCTCATGATCCGCCAGTGGCCAACGCCGAATGCCTGCGCCGCCTGCACGTACTCGAGCTCGCGCAGCTTCAGGGTTTCGGCGCGCAGCAGGCGGCACAGCCCGGCCCAGCCGGTCAGGCCCAGTATCAGGCAAAGCATGAACAGCCGGAGGTCGGCGCGCGCCGCGACGATCGAGAACATATCGGGATTGTTGTCGATGAACACCTGCATCATCAGCACGCAGGCCGCGATGAGCAGCACGCCGGGTATCGATGTCAAGGTCGTATAGACATACTGTATGGCATCATCGACCCAGCCCTTGAAATAGCCGGCCGCAATACCGAATATCAAGGCCGGCGGCAGCATGGCGACCGTCGTCAGCGAACCGATCACCATGGCGGTCCGTATGCTCTTGAGGCACTGGCGAAGAACATCGTTGCCCGTGCGGTCGGTACCAAGGACGTGATAGTCGCCGCCCACCGACAGGGCCGCGCAGGCCAGCACGACGAGCAGGCTGAACGTTAGCCACATGGGCCTCCACGGCATTTCGGTGCGCGCTTTCCACCATGCGTGCAAGGCGTCGCCCCATCCTGCCCGGCCCGGGCGCTGGCAAGCCGTCAACAGCATGGCCGCCGCCAGCGAAAGCGCCACGCCGGCCGCAAGACCCTTCAACAGCCGCGCAAGGATGTCGGCCGGCCGGTCGGCTTCGTCGTCCAGCGCCTGGCCCGCATGCTTAAGACGCGGAAAATCGCGCACGGGCCGGCCATCGACCAGCATCGTTTCCTTGGAGAACTGCCTCAGCGCAAGCGGTGCGGAATAAGTGTTCTCGCGCTTCGAGAACTGCGTCATCGCCAGCAGGTCGTCCAGCGCGGAGCGCAGGACGGGAGAATAAACCGGCCCTTGCGCCGTCGCGACGGCGCCCGCCGGCAGGGGCGGCAGCAAAGGGCGATAGTGCACCGAATCCAGCAAGGCGACGAGCACGAAAAAGCACAGCAGAACCGCCGCGCACATGGCCGACGGCGTCCTGGCCACGCTCTTCCAGGTCTGGCGCAAAGAAGGCGAGCGGCGTACCCGCCAGACATACACCAGCACGGCCGCCAGCAAACCGAAAAGGAACAGATCAGTCCAGAGAAAGACGAATTCAGGCATGGTGGCTTCCCTAGGGCCTGTTAACGCCCGAGCGGGGTCAGACCCCGTACGGGTTCTGACCCCCGGCTCGGGGACCTGCCACGACTGCGCTTCGCGCCTTGTTGTTCAACGGTTTTCGTGTTCATGACGCCTACCTATTTAGCGTTAACAGGCCCTAGTCAAACCGGACCCGGGGGTCCGCCAGCGTGTAGGAGATATCGGCCAGTATCAGCCCGACGATATACAACGCCGATCCCAGGAACACCATGGCTCGCACGATGGAGAAGTCCTGCGCATTGATCGCGTCTATGGTGTAGCTGCCCAGGCCCGGGATGCCGAAGAAGGACTCCGAAATGAGACTGCCCATGAAAAGCAGCGGAATGGCGGAGACCGTGCCGGTGAGGATGGGCAGCATGGCGTTGCGCAACACATGGCGGAACAGCACGACGCGCTCGGCGAGGCCTTTGGCCCTGGCGGTCCGGACATAGTCTTTTCCAGCCTCCTCCAGAAAGAGCGTTCGATAGAAGCGCGCCTGCGCCCCCAGCCCCGAAATGATGCCTACCGCCACGGGCAGCACCAGGAACCGCATGCTGCTCCAGCCTTCGATATAGCCCGAATATGGCACCCAGCGCAGGATCTTGGCGAACAGCCACTGGCCCGCGATGATGTAGAACAAGCCTGAGATCGACAACAACACCACGCACAGCACCACGCCCGCAAAATCCAGGCGCGTCCCTTTGAAGAACACCAGCAGCAATGAAAACGCGATGCTTATCGTCAAGCCCAGGATGAAGGTCGGCAATGCCAGGGCCAGGCTGGGACCCATGCGCGAGGCGATCTCGTGTCCGATATCACGGCCTTCATCGGAAAATCCGAAATCGAATCGCAATAGCGGAACCGACCTGGCATAGAAGATCGTATCGGTCCAGACCCGTGAACCCTCCGCCGCCGTATTGACGAACAGCGGCCTGTCGTAGCCGCGCTCGGCTTTCCAGCGTTCGATGGCCGATTCGCTGACCCGTTGTCCGCCTATCGACAGCCTGGCCATGTCGTCGGGCGTGTTCACGGCGAAGAAGAGGACGAAAGTCAGGAGATTCACCCCGATCAGTATCAAAATGCCATACAGCAGGCGGCGGATGATGTAGCGCGTCATGCCCTTTCCCCTTCCCCGGCCCTCGCCAGCGCGGTGGCGTGATCGCGCCGGCGAGCGGCGCGCCATGCCGCCAGCCCGCCAGCCACGATCGCGATGCCCGCCAGCCATAGCGGCCACCAGCCGGGCGCGTTCCACTCCTGTATCTTGCGAGCCCTCAAGGCTGGGTCGATACGGTAGAACTGCAATGTATTGCGAACCATCTGCGTAGGCTTGGCATTGCCGACCCAGGCCTGGTAGGCGCCTCCCGACTTCGGAAAATAACCGAACATCCATGGGGCATCCGCCTGGACGATGGCAACCATTTCGTGGATGAGGGCTTCTTTTTCCGGCCCGTCGTCAAGATAGCGCATCTTCTCGAACAGGCGATCGAACTCGGGATTTTCATAGTTGGACGCGTTCTCCCCTCCGTTCACGGCCTTGGCGTTCGGGCCGTAAAGCAGGAACAGGAAATTCTCCGCATCGGGATAGTCGGCGATCCAGCCCCACATGTACATCTGGGCGCTGCCATTGCGCATCTTGTCCTGGAACCGGTTGTAGTCGGTGGCGCGCACCTCGAGCTGCACGTCGATTGCAGCCAGCTGGCGCCGCATCCAGTCCAGCATGGCGCTGGATCCCATGCCTCCCGCCGAATCGAAATACAGAATCAGCGGGTTGCCCGTGCGCGCATCCCGGCCGTCCGGATAGCCGGCTTCGCGCAGCAGCTGGCGCGCATGATCGAGGGGTTTGCGCGCGACGCGGCCTTCTTCGATGGAATAGACCTGGGGGTTGTAGCCCGCGGGAGGATCCTGGTAGCCCAGCACGCCCGGCGGCACGGGCCCGTAGGCCACTTGCGCCTCATCGTTCTGGAATATGGATACGAACTGTTCCCAGTTGAAGGCGATGCTCAGCGCCAGCCTGAGCTTGCGGTTCTTTTCCTGCTGCTCCGGTGTATCGCCCTTTCCCACCACCGGATCCAGCCAGTTGAAGCCCAGATAGAACATCTGCGCCTCGGTGGCGCTGCGTATCTGCAAACCGTGATCCTGATAGAGCGCCGCCTTTTCGGCCGAATCGCCGGCCGCCACCCGCATGGCGACGCCGTAATCGCCCCGATCCACTTGCGGAATATCGTAATAGCCCTGCAGGAACTTGCCCATCAGGGGCACGCTCTCTTTTTCCAGCGTGAATTCTATGCGGTCGATGAAGGGCGTGGGCTTTCCGCAGTCGTCGAGAAAACCCATCTCGCGATCTTGCGGGCCCCCCTCGCAAGGATAGGGTTCGCCGCGGAAGTGAGGATTGCGCTGCAGGACATGCCTGCGATTCTTGATGGATTCCACCAGCATGTATGGCCCGGTACCCACCGGCCAGGTGTTCAGGGAAAGATCGTGCTCGGCCATGCCGGGTTGGTGGTAGAAGCGATCGGCCTCCCAGGGAACCGGCGCGGTGAACGTCATGGCCAGCCAGTACTTGAACTGCGGGTACTTCCCGACGACCTTGATGCGCAGGGTGTGGGGATCCAGCGCCTGCACGCCTTCGAGCTCATGCTGGCGCAGGTCCAGCCACGGCCGGAACCCATCCGACGACGCGTCATCTTCCGTCTTGTCAGCCGCCTTCAGGCGGTCGCCGAATTCTTTCATGCCCACCACATGCTCGGCCATGATGCCGTAGATGGGCGATACCACGCGCGGGCTGGCGAGTCGCTTGAAGGCATAGACATAGTCGCCGGCCTGCAGCTCGCGGGTGCCGGTGTGCTCGAAGTGGGTGACATCGAACTTGCCCTTCAACTGCTCGGGGCTCATGGGCCAGTAGGCATGCTTTCCTTCGCCGTCCAGCGCGAATGCCGGATGAGGCTGGAACTTTATGCCGGGCCGGATGCGGATGTCGTACACGCTATAGGCCACCTGTTCGCCCGCTACGTCATCGGGCAGCTGGCGGCCATTCGAGTCGAAATAAAGGGGCGGGTCCAGGCTGGCCGCGGCGCGCGGAATGAGGCGGTACGGGCGAGCCAGGTAATGGTAGCCGTAAAGAGGCTCGTAGATGGAATATGTAAACGGCGTTTCATCGCCGGAATATGAACTGGCGGGATCGAGGTACTTCGGGGACCGCTGCGTGAAGGCCGTATACAGCACGTTTTCGGTCTCGCCCCCTTGCGCATAGGGGCTGTTCACCGGGTCGCGCGAGCAGCCGGCGAGCGTGGCAAGCGCCAGCAGCGAGGCGACCGCCATACGGCATAGGACACGGGTCGTCAGCACTGTTGCTTCTGCCAGCATTGGTAACGCCATGCCCAAGGACGGACGGGATCCGCATCCTTCCATAACCCGATGCGGCTGCGCCTGGCCTGATCTTCGAGCCCCGGCAATTCGGGATCGCGCATGAATTTTCCTCGGCCTTCCATATTGGCCCATGCCATTCCATCGGCCACCTGCTTCTGATTCGCCGTTATGCCGTCGTCAAGGGGTACGTCGCACACATAGCGCTCGTAGCGATCCTTTTCAAAGCAATGCAGCGTCAGCGTTTTGCCGGCGATGAGCTTGGCCAGCGCGTCCTTGGAAGCCTGCGCGAAAGGCTGCCCGGGCCGTTGCTGGTCTTTCTTGACTTCGGGAGCATCGATGCTGGCCATGCGGATCCGCCTTTGCTTGCCCTCGGCCAGGATAGTGAAGGTATCGCCGTCGGCCACCTGGACGACACGTCCGGCCAGTGTGTAGCGCACTTCGTCCGCGACGGCCGGCCCGGGGTTCAGGGCGCCCAAGGATCCGAGGCCTGCCATGGCCAGCGCAATGGCCGTCAACAGCCAGCGACCCCGGTGATGCGACATGAGTGCCGCGGCCAGGCGACGCGACATGACATTCAAGGCTTTGCCCACATCCCCCCCAATAAAACGAACTCAGGCGCTTGATTATAGGGGGGTCAGACCCCATGCGGGGTCCGACCCCGAAAATTTCGGCGAAACCTGGACCATGGGGTCAGACCCCGCATGGGGTCTGACCCCTCATCCCTCTTCCGGCCAGGCCCTTTCAAACATGCTGTCCAGCGCATTGGGCGTCGCGACCAGCCCATACACGCGTCCACCGCCGTTGAACCGGCTTTGCACGAAGGCGTCGGCGAGCGTTGCGGGCGCGTGCCGCCGCATCAACACGGCCTGGACGAGCAGGACGATTTCTTGTGCGACATGCCGGGCGGCGGCTTCCAGGTCGACGCTGGTTCCGCCCAGCAGGACCCGCAATGCCTGCAATCGCGGCTGCAGCACGCCGTCTTGCGCGCAGTCGGCCTCCAGCTTGTCGAAAAGCAGGGCTGCGGATTCCGGTTCGCGCCGTATGGCGCGCAAGACATCCAGGCACATGACGTTGCCGGAGCCTTCCCAGATGGAATTGACCGGCGCCTCGCGATAGAGCCGCGCCAAAGGTCCTTCCTCTATGTATCCGTTTCCACCCAGGATCTCCATGCACTCGGCAATCGCTTCCACGCAGCGTTTGCAGACCCAGAATTTCGCCGCCGGCGTCAGGATCCGTCTGAAGGCCTGCTCCGTCGCATCGTCCGCGCCGTCGCACGCTTGCGCCAGCCGCAGCGCGAGTTGCGTTGCGGCTTCGCTCTCCAGGCAAAGATCCATGAGCACGCTCTGCATCAGCGGTTGGCGTATGAGCGTCTGGCCGAAAGCGATGCGGTGGCGCGCATGGTGCATGGCGCGCACCAGCGCCTGCCGCAACAGGGCGGCGCTGCCCAGAACACAATCCAGGCGCGTGCAGGATGCCACTTCCAGCAGTATGGGCAACCCGCGCCCTTCCTCGCCCACCAACAGGCCGGAGGCGTCCTGGAACTCCACCTCGGCGCTTGCGTTCGAACGATTGCCGAGCTTGTCTTTCAGGCGCATGACGACGATGGCGTTCTGAACGCCGTCCTCCAGCCAGCGCGGCACGTAAAAACAGGACAAGCCCGCAGCACTGCGCGCCAGGACCAGATGCGCATCCGACGACGGAGACGAAAAAAACCATTTATGCCCTCTGAGCCGATAGACTCCGTCATGCGCCGCCACAGGTTCGGCCAGGGTCAGGTTGCCACGCAGATCCGAACCGCCCTGCTTCTCGGTCAAACCCATGCCGACCATCATGCTGGTTTTTTCAGCCAGCGGCAGATCGCGCTCATCGTACTGCGTCGAGTACAGCAAGGGGGCAATCGAATCGAACCATGGCTGGCGAGCCAGGACGGGAATGGCGGCAAACGTCATGGTGGTGGGGCAAAGCGATCCAGCCTCGACCTGCCCATGCATCAGATAAGCAGCGGCCCTGGCCACATGCGCGCCATTTCCGGGTGTCGCCCATGGGCCCGAATGCATGCCTTGCAGGAAAGCCATGCGCATGAAACGGTGCCAAGCCGGATGGAAGTGGACGCGATCCACACGATTGCCTTGAGGATCGTGGGTTTCGAGCCGCGGCGGGCAGCGATCGGCATCGCCGGCCAAAGAGAAGCTGGCCCGCATTCCCAATCGTTCCCCATAATGGCGCAGCCCCGTTTCGTGCTGCCCGGCCAATCTGGCCACCCCCTCTTGCACGGCCGCGTCCGTCGAATACAGGTTGTAGTCGCTCAACTCGGGAGTCTGGTTGACGACTTCATGTGTAGTCCATGCCATACAGCACCTCGCGACGGCCGGCGGCGCCAGGGCCGCAAGGCTCGTGTGGGCTTGGGTATCCTGGCGTCCACGACTTTCGATGCATTCATGATAGCAGGGAGCAGCCTCACGGGGTCACGGGGTCAGACCCCGTACGGGGTCTGACCCCAAAACCAGGCTGCAAGGGTCGGACCCCATGCGGGGTCTGACCCCAAAGCCAGGCTGCAAGGGTCGGTCCCCATGCGGGGTCTGACCCTGCTAAAGCTCCCGGGGTCGGACCCCGCATGGGGTCCGACCCCTTCCGTGTATGATTCCCTGAATCACCATCGAGGAAAACATGTCTCCCCGCCTGCAAGTCATACTCGCTTCATTGATCCTGTTCATCGGCGTCGGCACCGGGGCCTTCGGCGCTCATGGTCTCAGGCAGCATGTCGGACCCGACATGCTGGCAACCTGGCAGACCGCGGTGCTGTATCAGCTGGTGCATGGCCTGGGCTTGCTGGGCCTCGCCATGCTGTACGAGCGCTATGGCGGCGCGCTGCTGCGTTCAGCTGGGGTCGTGATGCTGGCGGGCACCGTGATATTCAGCGGCAGCCTCTACGTGCTGGTGCTGAGCAACCAGAAATGGCTGGGCGCCATCACGCCGATAGGCGGCCTGGCTTTCCTGGTCGCGTGGGGCATGACGGCGCTGGCCGCCTATCGCCAGGCAAAATAGCTGCGCGGGGTCAGACCCCGTGCGGGGTCTGACCCCTAACCGATCCATGCTTGCGAGCACAATGTAGTTAAACTACAATATAAAACTACAGTCAGGCAAGCAGGAGTCTTTCCATGGCCATCCATCCCATCGTCCAGTCCGTCACCGACCGCGTCATCGATCGCAGCGCCGACATGCGCGGCCGCTATCTTGAACGCAGCCGTGCCGCCTACGGCAGCAAAGTCGAACGCAGCCACCTGGCCTGCACCAACTTCGCGCATGCCATCGCGGCGATGGGCGACGAGGAAAAGGCCAGGCTCAAGCAAGCGTCGCGGCCCAACCTTGCCATCGTGTCGTCCTACAACGACATGCTGTCCGCGCACCAGCCGCTGGGCGGCTATCCCGCGTGGATCAAGCAAGCCGCGTTCGCCGCCGGAGCCACCGCGCAATTCGCGGGCGGAGTGCCGGCCATGTGCGACGGCATCACGCAAGGCCAGGCCGGCATGGAACTCAGTCTTTTTTCCCGTGATGTCATCGCCATGTCGACGGCGATCGCCCTGAGCCACCAAATGTTCGACGCCGGTGTCTTCCTGGGCGTCTGCGACAAGATCGTTCCGGGGCTGCTCATCGGGGCGCTGAGTTTCGGCCACCTGCCGGCCGTTTTCGTTCCCGCAGGCCCCATGGGCACAGGCATATCCAATACCGAAAAGGCCATGGTGCGGCAACGGCACGCGCAGGGCAAGGCCGGGCACGAGGAATTGCTCGAATCGGAAACCCGCTCCTATCATGGGCCGGGCACCTGCACGTTCTACGGCACGGCCAATTCCAACCAGATGCTGATGGAGATCATGGGACTGCATCTGCCGGGCAGCGCCTTCGTGCCTCCCAGCACGGCCCTGCGTGAAGCGCTGACCCGCGCCGCCGCGCGGCGCGCTGTCCAGATCACTGCCCAGGGCGACGAATTCACGCCCATAGCGGAAGTCATTGATGAAAAAGCCGTCATCAATGGCATCGTCGGCTTGCTGGCGACCGGCGGATCCACCAATCACACTCTGCATCTGGTCGCCATCGCGCGAGCGGCCGGCATCGTCATCGACTGGGACGATTTTTCCGACTTGTCCACGGCGGTCCCGCTGCTGGCGCGGGTCTATCCCAACGGCGTCGCGGACATCAATCATTTCCAGGCGGCCGGAGGCATGTCCGTCGTGATCGCCGAACTGCTCGGCGCCGGCCTGCTGCACGACGACGTGCGCACCATCGCAGGCCCCGGCCTGGAGCGCTATACCCGCGTACCCTTCCTGGATCACGGCACCCTGTCCTGGCAAGAGGGGCCGGCAGACTCGCTGGACCCAAACATCATTCGCCCGGCTGCCCGGCCTTTCAGTCCCGAAGGCGGCTTGAAGCGCCTGCAGGGCAATCTGGGCCGGGCCGTGATCAAGGTCTCCGCAGTGCATCCGGAGCACCGTGTGGTCCAGGCCCCGGCGCGTGTCTTCGACAGCCAGGACGCGCTTCTGCAGGCATACAATGAAGGCAGTCTAGCCTCGGACTTCGTTGCCGTGATTCGGTATCAGGGCCCCCAGGCCAACGGGATGCCGGAACTGCACAAACTGACGCCGGTACTGTCCCTGCTTCAGGACCAGGGACTGAAGGTCGCGCTGCTGACCGACGGACGCATGTCGGGCGCATCGGGCAAAGTGCCCGCCGCCATCCACGCCAGTCCCGAAGCCTTGGCGGACGGCCCCCTGGCCTATTTGCAGGACGGGGACATGATACGGATCGACGCCGTCGAAGGAAGAATGGACGTGCTCATGCCCGAGAGTTGGCGCGAAAGGACGCCCTCCAACGCGAAGCTCGAATCGGCTCAGGCCGGCTTTGGCCGCGAACTGTTCGCCTCCGCCCGGCGACACGCCACCGGCGCGGAATCGGGCGCGACGTTTTTCGGCCATGCCGATCATGACCCCTTTTTTCAGCGCTGACCGGCCCCGGTTTTAATCACTTCTTAGCGAGATACGCATGAATGCACAAGAACTGCTGGAACAAAGCCCCGTGATGCCGGTGATCGTCATCCAGGACATCGACACGGCCATCGATCTGGCCCGCGCGCTGGTGGATGGCGGCGTGCGCAGCCTGGAAATCACCTTGCGGTCCGAGGCCGCACTCGAAGCGATCACGCTCATCAGCCAGGCGGTGCCCGAAGCGCTCGTCGGCGTGGGCACCGTGCGCAGTGCGCGCCAATTGGAAACAGCCATCAACGCCGGCGCGCGCTTCGGCGTCAGCCCGGGCCTGACGCCCGACATTGCGCGTGCCGCCCGGCAGACCGGCGTTCCCTTCCTGCCTGGCGTGGCGACCGCGTCGGAAGCCATGCAAGCCGCCGATGAAGGCTTCATGGCGCAGAAGCTGTTTCCCGCCCAGGCGGTGGGCGGCACGGCGCTGCTCAAGGCACTGCATGGCCCGCTGCCCGATATCGTCTTCTGCCCCACCGGCGGCATCAACGCCGCCAATGCCCGCAGCTATCTGGACCTGCCCAATGTGAAGTGCGTCGGCGGCTCCTGGCTCACTCCCGAGGCCGCCGTCGCGGGGCGCCAGTGGCACCTCATCACCGAACTGGCGCGCCAGGCCTGCGCGCTATAGTCAGCGCCCGGGCGGGCCGGATTCAGCCCGCCACCGGCGGCAAACGGTAGACCGCGGGCGGCCGGCCGCCACCAAGCGCGGCCAGCAGGTTGTCGACCGCCAGCACCGACATGGCGATGCGCGTTTCATGCGTCGCCGATCCCACATGCGGCAAGGGCAGCACTTTGGGGTGCGTGCGCAAAGGCGAATCCAGCGGCAAGGGCTCGACATCGAATACGTCCAGGCCCGCCGCGCGCAAGTGCCCGCTGTCCAAAGCCCGGACCAGGGCATCTTCCTGCACGATGGGGCCTCGCGCGCCGTTGACCAAAATGGCGCCCGGCTTCATCAGGGCGAATTCCCGAGGCCCCATCATGCCTTGGGTCTGCGGCGTCAAGGGCAGCACCAGCGTCACGAAATCCGATCGGGCCAGCAAGTCGTCCAGCGGCACGGCGTGGGCTTTTCCCTCGGGCAGACCGCTATCGACCGGATTGCGGGCGTGATAGAGCACCGGCATCCCGAAGCCCAGCGCAGCCCGCCGGGCCAGCGCCTGGCCGATGCGTCCGTATCCCACGATGCCCAGCGTCTTGCCATGGACGTCCCAGCCAAAGAGTTCGTCGCCTATGCTCTTGTTCCAGCAACCGTCCTGCACATAGCGTGCCAGTTCGACCAAACGCCGGCTGGCCCCCAGAATCAGCGCGAACAAGAGGTCCGCCACGGTTTCGGTCAATACGCCCGGGGTATGGCACAGGGTGATGCCCCGCCGCGCCAGGGCATCGAGTTCGAACTTGTCGACCCCCACGGAGATGCTGGAGATCACCTCGAGCCGATCTGCCTGGGCGAGGATGGCGTCGTCGATCAGATAGCTGGACCCGATCATGCCATGCACTTCGGGAAGCGCATCAAGAAAGGCCTGCTGTTGATCCGGAATACGCGGGTTCGCCTCGATCACGTCGTATTCGCAACGTATCCGCGCCAGCTGCTCGGGCGGCAATTGCCTGTACACCAGGACGCGCTTGCGGCTCATCAACGGTCTCCCAGCTCCTGCCTCGTCGGCAGGCCTTCGGTGTCGCCCAGCACCTGAACCGCGCGCGCGCCTATCCAGGCGCCGCGCTCGACCGCGGCACGGATATCCTTCCCTTCGAGCAAGGCGCTGATCACGCCCGCGGCAAAGCCGTCGCCGGCGCCCACGGTATCGATGACTTTCTCGACGGGAAATCCGGCAACGTAACCCGTCTGGCCGACCGCATCAAAATATGCGCCCGCCGCGCCAAGCTTGATCACGACGACCTTGGCGCCGCGGTTCCGATAGAAGCGCGCGATATCCTGGGGCGACTCGAGCCCCGTCAGCAACCTTCCCTCTTCCAGGCCGGGGAATACCCAGTCTGCAAGGAATGCCAGGGCGTTGATGCCCTCGCGCATGGCCTCGGTCGACGCCCAGAGAGTGGGTCGCAGGTTGGGGTCGAATGAAACCGTCGCGCCGGCCTCTTTCATGATTTCCATGGCCTTTTGCGCGACCTGGTAGCAATTTCCGGAAATCGCCGGGAACACGCCGGTACTGTGCAAATGCCGTGCACCGCGCAGCCAGGTTTCGTCGATGTCTTCCACACGCATCCGGCTTGCCGCCGACCCCTTGCGATGGTATTCCACGGGCGGGTCGCTGCCGTCGGTCACACGCCCCTTGAACTGCATGCCCGTGCGCTGGGACGCATCGCACACGACGTGCGAGCAGTCTATGCCCTCTTGTTGCATGGCATCCAGCAGATAGCGCCCCATGGAGTCGGACCCGAGCCGGCTGACCCAGCCGACCTTCAGGCCCAGCCTGGCCAGGCCGATGGCGACATTCGTTTCCGCCCCCGCGGTCCTCTTGTGGAAAAGCGTGGCGTGCTCCAACGGACCGGGCTGGTCCGCGACCAGCATCATCATCGCTTCGCCAAAGGTTATGACGTCCAGGGCATCGCTCACAGTTGATTCTCCAGTTCGCGCAGACTGCGCACGGCATCGCGGGTTACCCCGAGCAGGTCTTCGCCGACCAGCGGATACTCGATGGCGGCAGGCAGGGCACGCGGCATGGCACGCATGATCGCGCGCCAGGGCGCGATCGAATCCTGCAAAGGCACGGCGACCCATCGGCCAGGCTGCCGCAGCACGCCTTTGCAGTGCACATAGCGAACACGATGGGAAAACTCGCCGGCCGCCTGCAATGGACATTCGCCCACCCAGTGCCAGTTCCCGACGTCGAACGTCATGCCGAGGTCGAGTCCGGCCGCATCGGCCGCCTCGTAGAACCGGCTGAGGGCGTGCAGCGTTCCGGCAGCCACCGTCTGGTCGTTTTCGATCAACAGCGTCACGCCCGACGCCTTCAGCCTGTGCGCCAGCGCCGCAAGGCTGGCCACGGATCCAGTGGAAAACGCGCCGATGGACATCTTCAGCACCGGCGCGCCCAGCGCTTCGGCATAAGCCAACGCCCGGTTCAGGGCCTCAAGGTCCAGACCGCCGTCCGCACGCCACAGCATGTCGGGACAGGAATAGACGCATCGCAGCCCCGTATCGCGCACGATGGCGGCCAGCTCGGCGCATTCGGAGGCCTCGCCCTGCAGCAATTCGGCCCTTATTTCGACACCATCTGCCTGCGCCTGATGGCAAAGACGCGCGTACCACGGCTGCCCATGCCGCTTGACTTCATGCGCGCCAAACGAGGACAGGGAAATAAAAATCGATCGGGTGTTCATGTATGGCGTCGGCGGGCCCTAGTGATTGAGGATCTGGCCCAGGAAATTACGTGTCTTTTCCTGCTTGGGATTGCTGAAGAACTCGTCGGGTGGAGCCTGCTCGACGATCTTGCCGTCGGCCATGAAAATCACCCGGTCGGCCACGCTGCGCGCAAAGCCCATTTCGTGGGTCACGCAAAGCATGGTCATGCCGTCTTCCGCGAGCCCGATCATGGTATCGAGCACTTCCTTCACCATTTCGGGATCGAGCGCCGACGTGGGCTCGTCGAACAGCATGATCTTGGGGGTCATGCACAAGGCGCGCGCGATGGCGACGCGCTGCTGCTGCCCGCCCGATAATTGACTGGGGTACTTGTGCGCCTGATCGGCGATACGCACCCGTGTCAGAAACTTCATGGCTAGCGCTTCCGCATCGGCCTTGCTGGCCTTGCGCGAGCGCATGGGCGCCAGCATGCAATTCTGCAGGACGGTCATGTGCGGAAACAGGTTGAACTGCTGGAAGACCATGCCGACTTCCTGACGCACCGCGTCGACATTGCTTGCGCCGGCGGTAAGGTCTATGTCATTGACCACGATGCGCCCCTGCTGCACCTTTTCGAGTGCGTTGATGCACCGGATCAGCGTCGACTTGCCCGAGCCGGAAGGGCCGCAGATGACGATACGTTCGCCCGAGGAAACCGTCAGGTCGATGTCCGTCAGCACGTGGAACTTGTCATACCACTTGTTCAGCCCTTGGATCTCGATGATCGTTCCACCCTTCTGGGCGGAACGATGACCTTGATCGACAACAGCCGGATTTTGTCTGTCTGTCATGTTCGATCGCTATAGGAATCAGGATTTCTTCAGTTCGGGCAGCGGCGTACCCAGCCATTTTTCGAACAGCTTGCTGAATTCGCCGTTCTGGATGTTCTTGCTGACTGCCTCGTTCACCGCCTTCAGGGTATTGGGCTCGCCGGGACGCATGGCAACGGCCATTTCCTGCTGCAACAGCACGAATTTGTTTTCGAAGCGGTTGGGCGCGCGCTGCGCAATCTGGCCGGCGACCGTGGTGGAGCAGCCAATGGCGTCGACCTGGCCGGAGAGCAAGGCCTGCATGGCGGATGCGTCGTCATCGAAACGGCGGATGTTGGCGTCCTTCGGGGCGACCTTGGTCACCGCGATGTCCTGGGTGCTGGCGCGAGCCACGCCGATGCGCAATCCGGACAGATCCTCGGCTTTTTCGATCTTGGCATCCTTGCCGCCAAACACCACGATCTGCGCGGCCGAATATGGGTCGGAGAACTGGACCTGCTTGGCGCGTTCCGGCGTGATGGCCAGCGACGCCACAAGCATGTCGACCTTGTTGGTCAGCAGGAAGGGGATGCGGTTCGGGCCGGTGACGGGCACGATGTTGACCTTGACACCCAGGTCCTTCGCCAACTGCTTCGCCACGTCGGCATCGTAGCCATCGGGCTTGTTCTCGGTATTCAAAATACCGTAGGGCGGGAAGTCGACCAGCATGCCTACCGTCAGCTCGCCCTTCTGCTTGACGTCGTCGATGGTTTCGGCCGCCAACGGCGTCGTGCCGAGCGCCAATGCCGCGGTACCGGCCAGCAAAGCCGCTCCCGCGATTTTCTTCATATTCTTGAATACAAACATTTCACGTCTCCAAATAGGAATAGAGTGGATCAAACTACAAGAAACCGGGCTGCGTCCGCGCCCGAATCCGTCATCGCGCCAGCGATAAGGCCAGCTTCCGTTCGAGGCGCGCCGCCAACAAGGACAAAGGCCAGCACAACAGGAAATAGATGATGGCGACCACCGAGAACACCAGCATGGGCTGGAAGGTCGCGTTATTGATGATCTGGCCGGCGCGAGTGAGCTCGGTGAAACCGATGATGGCGGCAAGAGACGTGCCCTTGACGATCTGGACCAGATAGCCGACCGTCGGCGGAACGGCGATCTTCATCGCTTGAGGCAGCACGATGTCGCGCATTTTGTCACGGTAGGACAGCCCCAGCGCCTCCGCCGCTTCCCATTGCCCCCTGGGAATGGCCTCGATGCAGCCGCGCCAGATTTCGGCAAGGAAGGCTCCGCTGTTCAGCGTCAGCGCAACCGCGGCCGCCAGCCAGGGGTTGATGTCCAGGCCGATGACCGGCGCACCGAAAAAGACGAGGAAAAGCTGCAGCAGCAGAGGCGTGCCGCGGAACAGCTGAATGAAACCGATGGAAAGGCGACGGGCGATCGGGCTGTCGGCGGTGCGGGCCAGCGCGACGATCAACCCGACGATGCCGCCGCCGATGAACGCCATGATGGACAGGACGATGGTCCACTGCGCCGCTTCAAGGATGAACCAAAAATCGGAATAGCCAAATGTACGCATTATCGACGGTCCGGATAGTTGAGGCCCCACTGGTACACCAGCCGGAACACATAAGAGAATGCCAGCGTCAGCGCCAGGTATATGCCCGTGATGACGATATAGATTTCAAAGCTGCGGAAGGTTTCCGACTGCAGGTTGGCGGCGACCGAGGTAAGGTCGTCGGCAGAAATGACCGAAACCACGCTCGATGCGAGCATCAGCAGGATGAACTGGCTGGTAAGCGCGGGATAAATGGCCCGCAATGCCGGCTTGAGCACAATGAAGCGGAACACTTCGACCCGCGACAGGTTCAAGGCATGGCCGGCTTCTATCTGGCCCTTGGGAATGGACTCTATGCCGGCCCGGACGATTTCCGTGGCGTAGGCGCCCAGGTTGAATACCATGGCGATCAGGGCCGCCATGTAGGGGGACCACCTGACGCCGACGGCCGGCAGCGCGAAGAAAAAGAAGAAAAGCTGGACCAGAAACGGCGTGTTGCGGATGACCTCGATGTAGACATTGATGAGCCAGCGCAGCGCGGCGGGGCCGGCTGTCTTGCCCCAGGCACACAGGATGGCGACCAGCAAGCCAAGTATCATCGCCGTGAAGGACAGCTGGATGGTCATCCAGGTGCCGTGCAACAGCAAAGGCCAAGCCTCGAAAACCGGACCAAATTGAAAGGAATAATTCACTTTATTTTGAACCCACGGTGTCGCCGACGGTAAAAGCATACCGCGCGGCCGGAAAAATACCTATATCTGAATCGGCCCCGCCAACGGGAGGTCCGATTCACGATACTGGAGCACCCACAGCAGGAACGTACTGCTACGGAATCTTGTGAAACCGGTTTCAGACTGTGGCTAAAGTTGTGGGGATTATATCAGCAGTTTTTCACGTCATCGTTTTCGGCGGATTTGCCGGGAAGGCCCCAAATGCGACGGGCGTCAGGCCGGCGCGACCACGCGGGAGGCGCGAGTGCGCGTGGAACCACGCGCGGCCAGCGTGCCGGGCAGCAGAATCGTGCGCGCCGGCACCGCAAGGCCGTCCAGCCGCTGCAGCAGGCAACGAGCGGCCAGGCGGCCGATCTGCTCTGTGGGTTGCGATACCGCGCTGACCCCCGGTCCCACGAAAGGCGCCCATGGCGCGTCGTCGATGCCGATCAAGCCGACGTCCTCGCCCAAGCGCCAGCCCAGCGCCGCAATGGCGGCAATCAGCCGCAAGGTAACGACGGCATTGTTGGAAATCAGCGCGGGCGTGCCGCGTGCATTGTCGCGCAGCGCTTTCAAGCGATGCATGAGCGCGGCGTCCCCCGCCGCGTGGCATTCGAAGCTGTCGCCTCGCAGCACCTCGCCGTGCGCCTGGACGAAAGCCGTATAAGCCTTGGCCCGCTGGATGCGTGAGCTGACCTGCCCAAGCGGTTCGGACACCAGCAGGAAGTCCCGATAGCCCTCGGACAGCAAATGATCCATGCAAAGCCCGATGGCATGCGGATTGTCGAGCGACACGAAATCCACATCCAGCCCTTGATGCATGCGATCCACCAGCACGACGGGGCGGCCCTGCCCCGCGTTTTCAAGCACGGCGCCGGCATCATGCCCCATGGTGTTGAGTATGAAGCCCTCGACCTTATAGGAAGACAATGCCTGTATGCCCGCGCTTTCCCGCTGGCTTTCATTGCCGAGGTTGAAAAGCATGACCAGATAGCCGGCCTCTCGGCAGGCCAGCTCCGCACCGCTCAATACGGCGACCGAGTATGGGTTGGTAATGTCGGCCACGACCAGGCCGATCAGCCGCGACCGGCCCCTCTTCAATGCCTGGGCCATGGGGCTGGGCTTGTATCCCAGCTCCATGACCGAAGCCTCTACCCGCTTGGCGATGGCAGGCGTCAGCATGGTGTCGCGATGATTCAGGAAGCGCGAGACCGTCGCCTTGGAAACGCCCGCATGCCGGGCCACGTCGGCGATGGTGCTGCGTTGGGAGGTCTTGGGCATGAAATTTGTTGGCGCAGGCCAAATTGAAAAGCACAATTGGATTGTAGCCAGCTATCGCCCCTCGGGCAGCCGGCTTTACAAGACGGCCGACAAGTAGCCTAATTACAGAAACGGGCACGTAGTCCGCCAACGCTGCAAGGTCCCAGGAACTTCTCATGGCGTGTACCCCTCCCTTCGACATCGTCTTTTTCGGCGGCACCGGCGATCTTGCATTACGCAAGCTGATCCCGGCCTTGTACCAGGCCCACCGTGCCGGGTTGCTGCATGCCGACGGGCGCATCTTCGCACTAGGCCGCGGGGCGCAAGGCCGGGAAGACTACCTGCGCACCCTGGAGACTCGCGTCAAGCCCAGGCTGGGCGCTGATTTCGAGTCCACCACGTGGGCCGACTTCCGTGACCGTATCGATTTCCTGCAGCTGGACGCCAATCGGCAAGCGGACTACGCCAAGCTGGTCGAATCCCTGGGCCTGGATGCACAACGCATCACCGTCTGCTATCTGGCCACCGCTCCGCAGCTGTTCATCACCATTTGTGAAAACCTCGCCCGCATCGGGATGAATCACCCCAACATCCGGCTCGTGCTCGAAAAGCCGCTGGGACATGACCTTCAATCCTCCAATGCCATCAATGCCGCCGTGGGCGAATGCTTCGACGAAAACCAGATCTACCGGATCGATCATTACCTGGGCAAGGAGTCCGTTCAGAACCTGCTGGCCATCCGCTTCGGCAATACGCTGTTCGAGCCGCTCTGGCGCAGGGAATGGATAGACCACATACAGATCACCATCGCCGAAGAACTCGGGGTCGAAGAAAGGGGCGACTTCTATGACCACACCGGCGCCTTGCGCGACATGCTGCAAAGCCATCTCCTCCAATTGCTTTGCATGGTCGCCATGGAGCCTCCCTCCAGCCTGGCTGAGGAAGCCGTGCGCAACGAAAAGCTAAAGGTTCTGAAATCGCTCAAGCCGTTCAGCGTGGAGGATGTCCTGGGCAAGACCGTGCGAGGGCAGTATCGCAGCGGCGCCATACGGGGCGCGCCGGTGCCCGGGTATCGCGAAGAACCGCATGTCGCTCCCGACAGCATTACCGAGACCTTCGTGGCGCTGCAGGCGGAAGTCATGAATTGGCGCTGGGCGGGCGTCCCGTTCTTCCTTCGCACGGGCAAACGCATGCAGGAACGGGTGGCCGAAATCGTCATTCATTTCCGCCCGGTCCCGCACGCCCTTTTTCACACCCCTTTCAACCTGCAGCCGGCAAACAAGCTCGTCATCCGCCTGCAACCCTCCGAAAGCATCCGCCTGTACTTTCTTGCGAAAGCACCGGGCGACGCGATGAATCTACAATCGGCCTATCTGAATCTCGATTTCCATACCTTGTTCAAAGCGCGGCACGCGGATGCCTATGAACGACTGTTGCTCGACGTCATACACGGACGGCTGGCCCTGTTCATGCGGCGCGACGAACAGGCGCAAGCCTGGGTCTGGGTGGAACCGATACTGGCCTGCTGGCAACAGCATGGCATCGCGCCGAAGCCGTATATTTCAGGCAGCTGGGGCCCGGCCGCCTCCAGCGGCTTGCTGTCCAGGGCGGGTGTGGTCTGGCATGAGGAAAACTGACATGTGGCACGAGTACCCAGACGCAGCGTCGTGCATAGTCGACCTTGCCGCCCATATCGCCGCGGTGCTCCGGCGTGATATTGCCGACAGCCAGCAGGCCGGGCTAGCGGTTTCCGGGGGCCGTTCGCCCATCGCCTTGTTCGACGCCTTAAGCCAGATACAACTCGACTGGGAGCTCGTCACCATTACCTTGGTCGACGAACGCTACCTGCCGTCCACGCATGCCGACAGCAACGAACGCCTGGTGCGCAAGCATCTATTGCAGAACCGCGCGGCGGCGGCGGGCTTCCTGAGCCTGGCATACCCGCCGGAGGGCATGCAGGCCAATCTGCTGCGGGCGAACCGGCAGAAACATCACATTACACTGGCCGTGCTGGGAATGGGCGAAGATGGCCATACGGCCTCGCTTTTTCCGGGCGCGCCGCAGCTGGCACGGGCACTGGATACTGCGCGTGACGACCGCTATGTGCATGTGTCGCCGGCCAAGGCGCCCTACGAGCGGATCAGCTTGAGCCTGAACGCCCTCATGCACACTGGCGGGCTGGTCCTGTATATCAGCGGACAGGCGAAACGCTCGGTATACGAAACGGCCGCTAGGAAGGTCACGTCCGCCCTGCCCATCAGCTACCTGATCGCCCAAAAGGAGGTACCCTTTGATGTTTACTGGCACCCATGACCGCCCGCACCATCTCGTTGCCGACATCGGGGGCACGAATGCGCGCTTCGCGCTGTGCTCGGGTCCGACCTCCCTGGAGTGCATCGCCGCCTGGCCGGTCAACCACTTCCCTTCGCTGCACGAAGCCATCGAGCACTACCTGGGAGAATGCGGCGAGCCCGAGATCGCCGGAGCGGTCATTGGCATTGCCAACCCGGTGCTGGGCGACCATATACAAATGACGAATTTCAGCTGGTGCTTCTCGATCCAGGATTTGCGCAGGAAGCTAGGGCTCGATGCCCTGCATGTCATCAATGACTTCACGGCCCTGGCGCTGGCGCTGCCCCACCTGACCGAACAGGACCTGCGGCAAGTGGGCGGCGGCAAGAGCGTGGCCCAGACTCCCCTGGGCGTCATCGGCCCCGGCACAGGGCTGGGCGTATCCGCCCTCATTCCCACGCCCCAGGGTCCGTGGCTCCCCTTGGCGGCGGAAGGAGGCCATGTCAGCTTCGCAGCGTGCAACACGCTCGAACAGCGGCTCTGGGAACATGCGCGGGCGGAATTCGGTCATGTCTCCATGGAGCGGATGCTCTCGGGTTCCGGTCTGCAGTTCATCTACCAGTGCCTGAGCCGCGAGCAAGGCCGGCAGGCCGAAGCGCTCGGCCCCGCCGACATCAGCCTGTTGGCCATTTCCGACAAGGATCCCATCTGTCGCGAGGCCCTGGATGTCTTCTGCGCCATACTCGGCACGGCGGCAAGCGACCTGGCGGTGACCCTGGGCGCGCGCGGCGGCATCTACCTGGGCGGCGGCATCATTCCCAAGCTCGGGGAATACTTCCTTACCTCCCCGTTCCGTGCCCGCTTCAATGACAAAGGCCGGTTTTCGGATTATCTTTGCGCCATTCCCGTTTTCATCATCGACGCGGCCTACCCGGGGCTCATCGGCGCCGCCGCCTATCTAGAACAACTCGACCATGACCCCATCCCTGCCGACACGGATAGCGCAAGACCTGCCAACGCTCAGCGCGGCGGAGCGCAAGGTCGGCCAACTGCTGCTCGATCGGACGCATGATGTCGCCCATGCGGCTCTGGGCGACGTCGCCCGCCTGGCCGGCGTCAGCGAGCCGACCGTCATCCGCTTCTGCCGCTCCATGGGCTACAAGGGCTGGCCTGACTTCAAGATCAAATTCGCCGCCAGCCTCATGACCGGCGTGCCGTATGTGCATTCCACGCTGAACGCCGATGACGGCGCGGGGATGCTCGCCGCCAAGGTCCTGGACAACGCGGTGTCCGCCCTGCTTCGGGCGCGCAATGACGTCCAGGCAAGCCAGATAAGCGCCGCCATCGATCTGATCGACCAGGCGCGGCGCGTGGAATTCTATGGCGTGGGGAACTCCGGCATCGTGGCACAAGACGCTCAGCACAAGTTCTTCCGGTTCGACCTGGCCACGGCCGCCTATTCGGACAGCCATGTGCAACTGATGGCAGCCTCCTTGCTTGGGCCTTCCGATGTGCTGGTGGCCATCTCGCATTCCGGCCGCTCCCGCGAGATCCTGGATGCCGTCAAATTGGTGCGCAAGAATCGTTGCCCCGTCGTAGCCATTACGGCAAGCGGCACGCCCCTCGCCGAGCAGGCCGACGTCTTGCTTCGGGCAAACACCCAGGAAGACACGGAGCTCTACAGCCCCATGATCTCGCGCCTGGTGCATCTGGCACTCATCGACGTAATTGCCCTGGGCGTGGCCCTGAAGCGCGGCAACGAGGCCAGCCGCAGCCTGGAAAAGACGAAAAAGAGCCTCACGGAAAAACGCCTGTCCTCGGGGTTGCCCTCGGGGTCAGACCCCATACGGGGTCTGACCCCAGACGATCGCCGATGAACAGGGTCAGACCCGCATGGGGTCTGACCCTGGACGGTCGTCGATGATCGCCGATGAGCGGGGTCAGACCCCGTACGGGGTCTGACCCCAAAAGATCGACCTCAAACGATCGCCTGTAGAATGGCCTGGATCCGACGATGCCAAAGGCCAGGCCATGACTATCCTCCCACATCCCGATCCCGCACTCGCGGTGTTCGTCCGCTCGCTTCCGAAGGCAGAACTGCACCTGCATATCGAAGGCACGCTGGAACCGGAATTGATCTTCGAACTGGCTCGACGCAACGGCATTGAACTGCCGTATCCTTCGGTGGACGCGCTGCGCGCGGCTTATCAATTCGACAGTCTCCAATCCTTCCTGGACCTGTATTATGCAGGTGCCGGCGTGCTGATCCAGGAGTCGGATTTCTACGACATGACCATGGCGTATCTGCGCCGGGCACGGCACGACGGAGTCGTGCATGCAGAAATCATGTTCGATCCGCAAACACATACCGCGCGCGGCGTTTCCATGGAAACCGTCTTCGCCGGCATCGCGCGCGCCCTGCGGGAAGCCCGCGCCGAACTGGGAATCAGCGGCTATTTGCTGTTGAGCTTCCTGCGGCACCTTTCCGAGGCCGATGCCTTTTCCACCCTGGAACAAGCGCTGCCGCTGCGCGAACAGTATGCCGACCTCTGGATAGGCATAGGGCTGGACTCCTCCGAAAAAGGCAATCCACCGGAAAAATTCACGCGCGTTTTCGCCCACTGCCGAGGGCTAGGATTCCGCCTGGTCGCACATGCCGGCGAAGAGGGCCCCGCAGCCTATGTGCGGGATGCGCTCGACCTTCTGCAAGTGGAGCGCATAGACCATGGGGTCAGAAGCGAAGAGGATCCCGAGCTGATGCGGCGACTGGCAACGGACCAGATACCGCTCACGGTATGTCCTTTGTCCAACCTGAAGCTCTGCGTCTTTCCCACGATGCAGGCGCACAACCTGGTCCGGCTGCTGCGCCAGGGCTTGCTGGTCACCATCAATTCCGATGACCCTGCTTATTTCGGCGGCTACGTCGCCGACAATTACCTGGCCTGTGCCTCGGCCCTGGGCCTGAGCACGGCAGACCTGATCACGCTGGCCGGCAACAGCATCCGTGCGTCGTTCCTGCCGCCCGACCAAAAGGCGCATTGGCTGGCGCGCCTGCCAATGTAGCCGGCACAATAAAAAAACCCACCTTGCGGTGGGCTTTTTTTGCATCAGGACTGTATTACAGGACCTGGATGGACTTGGCTTGGGGGCCTTTTTGGCCTTCCGATGCTACGAAGGAAACGCGCTGGTTCTCTTCGAGCGACTTGAAGCCTGTACCGAGGATGTCGGTGTGGTGAGCGAAGAGGTCCTTGCCACCCGATTCAGGCTTGATGAAACCATAGCCTTTTTCGTTGTTGAACCATTTAACAATACCGATTTCAGTTTGCATTTTTGCAATCCCTATAAAAATTGAGCGACATGCCCTTTAAGGAAGACTGTCAAGGTGTAGAGATTTGAGCAAAAAAGTACTGAGGTACTGAATTTGTACTAACTTCAACGAACTTGAAAATCTAGTCTGCCATGCTATAGATAAGGGAAACGCGCGTCAACTGTATCCTCGAGTATATTCAACAAATTACGCCTTTTTTTGTATCGCGACGTGACACTTTCCCCTATGCACAGCCTGCCGCCCATGCTGCCCCGGTCTTTTTACGACCGGGACACCGTACTCGTGGCCCAAGACCTGTTGGGCAAACTTCTTGTGCACCGCAGCGGTGAAACCGCCCGGATCGGGCGTATCGTCGAGGTCGAAGCCTATCTCGGGCCGCAAGATTTGGCGGCTCATTCCTCCAAGGGCCTTACTCCCCGCACTCGCGCCATGTTCGGCCCGCCGGGCCATGTCTATGTCTATCTCATCTATGGCATGCACCACTGCATGAATGTCGTGACCGACGCCCCGGGCACCGGCACCGCGGTGCTGCTGCGCGCGCTGGAGCCCGTGGCCAATCTCGCTGCTCCGGCAAACGGCCCGGGCCGCCTGTGCAAGGCCATGGGCATAGACAAGTCCCACTATGGCCACGATCTATGCAGCGATGACCTCTATATTGCAGAAGCCGGACAGGCGCCGCCCTTTTCCATCGTCACCCGACCACGCATAGGCGTGGACTATGCCGGCGACTGGGCTGCCCGCCCACTGCGCTTCTATATAGAGGGCAATCCGCATGTATCGAAGAAATGATCATGAGGGGCCAGACCCCGGGGTTCGTACGTTAGGTGTCAGACTCCATGCAGGGTCTGACCCCAGCGTCAACGTGCGGACCCGGGGTCAGACCCCGCATGGGGTCTGACCCCCAACCCCCGCCGTGACAAGAAAAAAAAACCGTGTTATAGTTACGCCTCTTTCACAGCGGCTGTAGCTCAGTTGGATAGAGTACTTGGCTACGAACCAAGGGGTCGTGGGTTCGAATCCTGCCAGCCGCGCCAGAATTACCCAGTTCATGAACTGGTTGAAAACCGCCTAGAGCTCCAACTCTCTAGGCGGTTTTTTCTTTGCCCGTTTACTTTGCGCTATTTGCTTTTATAGCGGCGGAACTTCATGCCGACGGCCTTGAAGCTGACCCGAATTCAAAAAGGAAAAGGCGCCCCGCCGAAATCAAAGGCGGAACTTCAATCCCGACGGGCGACAAAAATGTATCTTCATGTAAAATCACCCTTCTCGGTATATCGTTACAACGGTTGCCGGACTATTCTACTCAGTTGCATTGCATACCTGGTTTTGGCGGATCCCCTCTGCGAAGCAGGAAAAATCCTATATTAAAATGATGCAAGAACTATTCCGTGACCTTCAGAACGTAGCGCCGTTGGGCTTCATCGTGCTCGACAAAAATCATATGCTGTATTTCGCAAACAGCTACATGGTCACGCAAACCGGCATCGGCAACGACGCCGCCGGCCGGGAGCCGGCTTCCGTCTATCAGGGCATCGATGCCACCGCCCTAGCCGCGGTGCTGCGGCTTTGCAACGACTACGCCGGCAAGGCGGTCATCGCCGACGATGACCATACCCAATTGGAAATCCACGTCCCGATGGCGGGTGAAACGCCTCGCGTGCTGCACGGCCTGCTGTATTTTTCCTTCATCGATTCCGATGGCTGCCCGTACTACGCCCTGTTCTTCTGCGAATTCCACCCTCGCAACGCCAGCCCGTTCCACAAGAGCTTCAGCCGCGCACTGCAAGAAATACGCCAGACCCGCATAGACCAGCAGCGCTTGCTTGGCGAACTCGAACGTGCCAACGATCAGTTGCTGCGCTCCGACAAGCTGGCCAGCATCGGGCAGCTTGCGGCGGGTGTCGCCCATGAAATCAATAATCCGGTCGGCTATGTCTTCTCGAATCTCAAGACCCTGGCCAGCTACGTCCGCGACCTGATCAAAATAGTCGATACCGTTGAAGACCTGGATAGCCTCGACGAAATACGCCGGCTCAAGCAGAATCTGGACTATCAATACATACGCAGCGACGTCGAAGCGCTGATTCAGGAATCCGAAGAGGGCATTGGCCGCATCAAGCGCATCATTTCGTCGCTACAGGATTTTTCCCACATCGGAACCAACGGATTCTGCGCGGTCGATCTGCACCAGGGCATCGAATCCACGCTCGGCATCGCCGGCAACGAGATCCGCCAGAAAGCGGTCATCGTCAAGGAATACGGGAAATTGCCGCCGGTGGAATGCGATATCTCCCAGATCAAGCAAGTCGTGCTGAACCTGGTCGTCAATGCGGCGCAGGCCATCGCGACCACGGGCACGATCACCATCCGAACAGGAACAAAAGACACCGAAGCCTGGCTGGAAGTCGAAGACACCGGCAAAGGCATCGACCAGGCAAGTTCGCAACGCATTTTCGAGCCCTTTTTCACCACCAAGCCTTTGGGCCAGGGCACCGGCCTAGGGCTTGCGCTGTCGAACAGCATCATTCAGAAACACCAGGGACGCATAGAAGTATTCAGCGAGCTCGGCAAAGGCACACGCTTTCGAGTCTGGCTACCCATCAAGCAGGCGGCGGCCAAGGAGCCATCCAATGCAGTCTGAACAGTCCGGCGAGCAGTACAGCGCAACCCTGCTCTTAGTCGATGACGACCCATACATCACGAACAGCATCAAACGGGCGCTGTACCGGAAGCCTTATCGCATACTGGCGGCGGACAACGGCGCAGCGGCTGTGTCGCTGATGGAAACCTATGTCGTGGACCTGGTGATCTCCGATGTCCGCATGCCCGCCATGGACGGCGCGACCCTGCTCGGAGAGATCCGGCGCCGCTGGCCCGACTGCATACGCATGCTGCTTACCGGCCATGTCGACATTTCCGCAACCATCCAGGCCATCAACGACGGCCATATCTATCGATACATCACCAAGCCATGGGACGACGGCGAGCTCATCTGGATCATCGAGCAGAGCCTGGCTCATCGAAACGCTGAAAAAGAGCGAGAGCGCCTGCAGAAGCTGGCCCACGAACAGAACGAAGAACTGCAGCGCCTTAACGAAACACTGGAAGCCCGGGTGCAGGAACGTACCGCCGAGCTTTCGCAAGCGACGGCGCTGCTGGACAAGGCCTATTCCGACCTGCAGCACAGCTTCGTCACCGCGACCGAGGTTTTTTCATCACTCATCAACCAGCGCCTGCCCAGAAGCCGGCAGACCAACCGGAAGGTCATCGAGCTCGTCCGACGCTTCTGCGATCTGCGCGACATGGACTCCAAAGAACGGCAAGATCTCGAAATGGCCGCCGCCCTGTATAACGTCGGCAAGCTGACATGGCGGGATGAAATGATCGCTTTGCCCCTGGAGAAGCTGGAAAGCGCGCAAACCGCGCTGTATCGCCAGTATCCTCGTATCGGCGAGAACCTGTTGACGGCGCTCGAGCCCGCTGCACGCGCCGCGCAAATCATCTATCACCATCTGGAGCGCTGGGACGGCGCGGGATTTCCGGACCGGCTGTCCGGCGACGCCATTCCGTGGGGATCCCGTTTGCTCAAACTGGCCGTCGACTACATCGAAATGCAGATGGGCATGATCGCGCCGAAACCGCTTACGCCAGAAGAAACCCTGGAGATCATGGGGCTGAATCGCGGCAGCGTGTACGATCCCTTGCTTTTCGACCAATTCCTTGCATTCACGACCGAAGAAAAAAAGGACGAGGAACCCGCCGATTCCAACATCCTGGAACTGGCATCCATCAGCCTGATACCGGGCATGGTCATTGCCAAGAACCTGTACTCGGCCGAAGGGACCCTGCTGCTCAGCAAGGGCAAGCTGATCAGCGAACGGCTGATTGAAAAACTGCGTAACTTCGAGAACAATGCCGGTGTCCATTACATCTTTCACGTAGTGCAGCCGGAGCAGGATCCAATCCAGTGAATATATTTCCCCTCCCTGGTCAGCGCAACGGGGACGCTTACTCCTTACGCCTTCCCGGCGTGCAACACTTGCTGCTGCAAGTGCTTTCAATCGCCGTGGTCGCCATGGCGCTGGGCGCCTGGGCGATGCATTGGATCTATGCGCAAACGGGGGCAGCGTCGGGGAGCGTGCTGATCTCTACCGCCTTCGCCGGAAGCCTCTTCGCTTGCGGCAGCCTGCTTTGCCTGGCCTGGAGCAAACCCAGGCTCTCCACCGCCCTTGGCGTTGCCTCGCTGGCGCTCATACTGATATTCCGGGGCGCACCCGAATGGGCCGCCTTTTGGCCTCTGGGCCGACCGCCGGCCGCCAATCTGGGCAGCCTGCTCGTCGTGGCGGGCTCCATGCTGGCCATCTGGATGCCGGCAACCATCGAAACGCAGCCGACCGCCTCGATGCGATCCAGCCTCGTCGTCATCGTCCTGGGCGCAGCGGCAACAGTCCTGGCCTCGTGCTTCCTGGCCGACGCCACGCGTGCAGCCCCCCAGGATGACACATTCAGTCTCCTGCCAGAGCTTTTTTTCCTGACGGGCCTGATCATCACTTTCCTGTTCATGGTAAGCCTGCACCTGACGCGCGTCGCGCAGGCCCAGTCCCTGCGCCTGCGCGACTACGCCCTGCGCGATCCACTCACCGGCCTTCCCAATCGCCGCGTGCTGGAAAAACGCCTCCGTGCCGCCTGCGAGCAGGCTCGCAAAGAAAAAACCGATGTGGCCGTTGTCTTTCTCGACCTGGACGGGATCGAGTTCATCAATAACTCGCTGGGCCACGCCATCGGCGACAAGCTCCTTGTCCGGGCCTCTCAGCGCATGCAGGAGCTCGTGGGCGGCAAAGGCATGGTGGCGCACCTGACCAGCGACGAATTCGTCGTGCTGTTCACTGGCCTGCAGCAGCCCGAAGTCGAACAATACACTCGTGAACTGATACAGGCGCTGGCACAACCATATTTCGTCGAGCACGGCGGGCTGCGCGCAAGCGCGAGCGCCGGCATACGGGTTTCGAGCGGCAACGTGGAAGATCCGCTGGAGCTCATACGGGAGGCCGACCTGGCCATGCTCCGGGCCAAGCAGGAAGGCAGAAATACCTGGCATATGTATACCCATGACATGAGCGCCGCAATTGCAAAGCGCCTGGCGCTGCGGAACGACCTCCAGCAAGCCATGGACACCGATGCGCTGGAATTGCATTACCAGCCTATCGTCGACGGCCTGACGGGCCGCGTCGTCAGCGTCGAGAGCCTGCTGCGCTGGCGCCATCCCGAACGCGGGCTCATACAACCTTCGCAGTTCATTCCCCTGGCCGAGGAAACCGGCCAGATCATACGCCTGACCGAATGGGCGCTGGAAACCGCCTGCCAGGCCTGCCATACATTGCGCAAGCACGGCCTGCTGGATGTGCGTGTCGTCGTCAATATCTCGCCCCTGTATTTCCAGCGGGCCGACTTCGTCCAGAGCATACGCCGCGCGCTGCACAACGCAGGCCTGCCCGGCACGGCGCTGGAAATCGAAATCACCGAAAGCCTGCTGTTGGCCAACAAGGAAGAGGCCGTCACCAAGCTGGCGGAATTGCGCGGCATCGGCCTGTTTACATCCATCGATGACTTCGGCACGGGCTATTCGAGCCTCAATTACCTCAAGAACCTGCCCGTCGACAAGATCAAGATAGACCGCAGCTTCGTGACGGACATCGTGACGGATACCGCCGACGCCGCGATTTCCCAAGGCATCATCTCGATGGCGCACCACCTGGGATTGAGGGTGGTCGCCGAGGGAATAGAAACCGAAGCGCAGCTCGCCTTCCTGAAGCGGAACTACTGCGACGAATTCCAGGGCTATCTGCTGGCACGCCCGGTCCCCATGGACGCACTGATTTCGAATCTCAGCGCCGGCAACTGCCGGATCGCCCTGCCGGACACGCCCGACGTGCCGACGTCCGACCGCGTGCTGCTGCTCATCGACGACGAAAAAAACGTATTGAATGCGCTGGTTCGCCTGCTGCGCCGCGACGGCTACCAGATACTCACCGCAACCAACCCCGGAGAGGCCTTCAATATCCTGGCGACACATGACGTACAGGTCGTGGTGTGCGATCAACGCATGCCCGAAATGAACGGCACCGAATTCTTCAGCAAGGTCAAGGATCTCTATCCCAATACGGTGCGCATGATTCTTTCGGGCTACACCGAGCTCAAATCCGTCACCGACGCGATCAACCGCGGCGCCATTTACAAGTATCTGACCAAGCCCTGGGACGACGAAGAACTGCGCAGCGACGTCCAACAGGCGTTCAAGGACCGGAAGCCCGGCGCTGACCTGAGGGGTCAGACCCCATACGGGGTCTGACCCCAAAAACCGGGAAAAGGGGTCGGACCCCGTATGGGGTCCGACTCCAAAAGCCGCGAACAGGGGTCAGACCCCACATGTGGTCTGACCCCAAAGGCCGGGGAAAAAAGGGGTCAGACCCCGCATGGGGTCCGACCCCAGATCAAAAGGTCAGACCCCATGCGGGGTTTGACCCCTGGTCCGATTCGATCCCGCCATCCACCAAGGTGATCTTGCGATCGCAGATGGCCGACAGGCGAGGGTCGTGGGTGACGAGCAGCACGGCACAGCCGTACTCGCGATTGAACTTGCGAAACAGCTCGAAGACCGAGGAGGCTGTCCGGGTGTCCAGATTTCCCGTCGGCTCATCGGCCAGCAACAGCGCGGGGCGCGTGATCAGTGCGCGGGCGATCGCCACGCGCTGCTGCTGGCCGCCGGAGAGCTCGTCCGGCTTCTTGTGCACGTATGCTTCGAGGCCGACCTCCGCCAGCAAGGCGCGGGCGCGATCGCGCTCTTCGGTGCTGGGCTTCCCTTTGGCCACCATGATGGGCATCAGAACGTTCTCGAGCGCGTCGAATGCCTGTATGAGGTGATGGAACTGGAAAACGAAGCCGATGCTGACGCCCCGCAAAGCCGTCCGGGCCGCATCGTCCATGCCCCTTGTGGGCTGGCCCAGCAAATACAGTTCTCCCGCAGTCGGCTGGTCGAGCAGCCCGATCATGTTCAACAAGGTGCTCTTGCCCGAACCGGATGGCCCGACCAAGGCTGCGAAATCGTGGCGTCCGATCTCCAGGTCCAGCCCATGCAAGACCTCGGTCTCGTTCGGCTTGCCCACGTTGTAGGACTTGCGCAGCCCTTCCAGCCTCAGTACCGGCGCTGCTTCATGCATGGCTGCGTCAGACATAGCGTATGGCCTCCACCGGATGCAGCCGCGAAGCCCGGGCGGCGGGCGCCGCGGCCGCCAGCACCCCAGTCGCGGTCGCTGCGAGCATGGTCAGGGGAATCAGCGCGACCGACAAAGGTATGTAGAACAGTTTCGGACCAAAGGTGTTGAATCCCCACACAAGGCCGATGCCCACCATGACGCCGCCGATGGATCCGGCCAGGCCCAGCAGGCCTCCCTGCAACAAGAAGACCCTGAGCACCTGGCCGCGGCGCGCTCCCATCGCCCTGAGTATCCCGATCTCGCGCGTGCGCTGCGTGACGCTCACTGCCAGTACGCTCGCTATGCCGAAGGCCACCGACACCGCCACGAAGAAGCTGACCATGTTGGTCGCGATGCGTTGTGACGTCAAGGCGTTCATCAACTGGGAATTGGTCTCGATCCAGCTTTCCGCTTTCAACCCCGTCAGCCGTTCTATCCGTCGCGCGACATCATTGGCCGAAAACAGATCGGATACGGTCAGGTCGATCAGCGTGATGCCTCCGGGAATGCCCAGCAGCGCTTGCGCCTGCTTCATGTCGACATAGACATAGCGGAGATCCAGTTCGCGCACTCCAAGCTGAAAAATGCCCTTTACCGTCACCACCGCCGTTGACCCTTCACCCGTATCCAGCCGCAGCCGGCTGCCGATGGTCGCGCCGAGTTCGTCCGCAAGCAGGCGCCCGACGATCGCATCGCCCGCTGAAAGGCTGAAGCCGCCTAGGACCATATGGTCGTGGATACGGATGATGCGTTCATAGCGTGGCGGATCGACGCCCATCAGCGAAACGGCCTTGCGAACGTCGCCGCGGCGGACATAAGCCGGCCCTGACACGACGGGAGAAACGGCCCGCACTTCCGGGAGCGTGTCCAACGTGTCCCGGAACTGTATCCAGTTATTGATCGAGCGCAGCCGCTGCGCGCGCTTGTCCTCCAGCAGCAGTCCCTGCTGGCCCTCCGGCAGGGATGCGAGCCGGTTGACCTCTTTTTCGGGCTCCACCCTGATATGGGACTGAGTGCCCAGCGTACGCTCGATGATGTTCGCTTGCAGGCCATTGATCAGGGTCGTGACGAATACGATAACCGCCACGCCTACCGTTACGCCCACGAGGATCATGAGCGTCTGGGACCAGCCCTGACGCAGGAACCTCAATGCAACGAGTGCTTCGAGCCACATATGCCTGTTCCGCCATCACCGGAAAGTTACGGGCGCACCCGCAATTTCCGGACGCGCCAAAGGAAGCGCCAGCTCCGTCAGGCGCACGCGCGTGCCGGCTTTGACGTCGTTGCGATTGAGCACCCGGTCTCCGTCACGCAAGCCGCTCGTCACCTCCGTCATGACAAGGCCTTTCAGGCCGAGCTCGACGGGCACGCGCTCCACGACGCCATTCCGCACGGCGAACACCACCGCCGCATTGTTCCGCTGTTCGAACAGTCCGTCGTTGGGAACCGCGATCGCGTTCTCGCGCCGGCCCGTCGATATATTCGCCGTTACAGTCAGGTCGTCGCGCAAATAAGGCGGCGGCGAGTCGATGACCAGGCGGACATCCACCGTGCCGCGCATGGGATCGATGCTCGGCGCGATACGCTTGACCTTCGCATGGAAGCTTTCCGCGGGATAGGCATCGGCGATGCAGACAGCGCGCTGGCCCAGCGCCAGTACACCCAGATTCCGCTCGTCCAGCGGCACCAGGACCTCGACGCCGCTGTCGCGTGCGATCTCGAACAGGACCTGGCCGGGCTGCACAAGGTCGCCGGCCTCTACCGCCTTGACCAGGACCGTGCCCGTGAAGCCCGCCCGCAGGACTGTCTTGGACAACGCCGCCTCGGCAGCCGCCAGACGTTCGCGCAGCAACGCTTCCTCGGTGCCGTCCGGCGACAGCCGGGCCGCCTCCAGCTGCGCCTGCTCCTCATCGGCCAAGGCGGTGGCCAAGGCGTTGTCGGCCTGTTCCTTGACCTCGCGCGGGATGGCCCGCGACGCCAGCAGCACCTTGCGCCGGTCGGCTTCACGGCGTGCCTGCACGAGCTGGGCCTGAGCCTGCCGCAGCCGCGCCTGCGCTTGCGGCCATCTGGCGCGCCGCAACTGGTCCAGTTCGGATTGCGCCTCACGGCGGCGCGCCTCGAACTCGTCGGCGCGCAGCGTCAGCAATACGTCGCCGGCCGCGACGCGCTGCCCCTCTTCGACCCGCCGCTCCATCACCACGCCTGTGATCTCCGATCCGACCTGAGCCCGGGAAGAGGAAACGACCCGCCCGGTCGCGACCACGTTCTGCACCAGCGTCATGGCTGAAAGACGATAGGCGCCGATCATGGGTCCTTGCCATTGCCGGTAGCCAAGAACGGCCAGGATGCCGAGCATTCCGACCAATATCAATAACCGAGTTGTTCGCTTCATCCGGGCCATCAGGCATTCATGTCATGTCGACAGGGTCAATTGGCCAGTATAAGGGGTTTCCTGGTTACACTCGGTAAGCATTCCCTCGCTCCATCGAACCCATGCCCCAGCACTGCAATGCGTTTCCCTACGACTATGCGCTCATCGAAAGCGTGATATCGGAGTATCTGCCGCAATGGCGCGCAGAACGCTTCGATGCCGTGGTGGCCATCGCCCGCGGCGGGATCGTGCCTGCCACCATGATCGCCACCGAACTGTCCCTGCCCTTGCACGCAGTGGCGTATGCGCGCAGCCAGCGCCGCGTCTCCTGGTATACCGTCGACCGGCCACCGGCGCGCTGCCGCATACTGCTGGTCGAGGACATCGCCGGCCGAGGCACTACCCTGTCGGACAGTGCCGACTTCCTGCGCCGTAGGGGCTACGAGCTGCGGATCTTCGCCCTTGCGCACGACACCGAGTCGCGGATCCGGCCAGACTTCGGCCCGGCCGTTCCAGATGGATGCCGCGCCTGGTTCCCTTGGGAGCGCCACTCGATCACCGACGCTTTCGATGCCACGTTCAATCGGCCTCGCCGGCCGCAGCATGAGTATGCCTCGTGGGCGATAGACCTGGATGGCGTGTTGCTGATGGATCTGCCCCAAGAGCGCTACGCCATGGCGCTGCACGACACGCTGGCGGAACGCGACCTCCTGCCCCTTAACGAGACCCTGCCCGCCCTCGACCTCGCCCGAAGCACCATCATCACGGGGCGTCCCGAGCAGGACCGCCCGCGAACGAGAGCCTGGCTGGACCGCCACGGCTTCATGGGGCCGCTGATCATGCGCGATGAATCCCGGCACGGTGCCGCCGACACGTCCCGGCACAAAGCCGCCGCCATCCTGGAGCGCCGGCATACTCACTTCATCGAAAGCGATCCCGTCCAGGCGCTCGACATCGCCCGCCGCGCCAAGCTGGCGCGCGTCATCTGGTGGAACGGAGGCGATGCCGTCATGGTCTACGCGCATTCCGTCGACACACTGAAGTTCCTCTGAATCGCCATGGTGGATTTTCCGCGAACAATGCGTTACTTTTTGCGCTGTTCTGTCCGATAACATCAGGAGCCTCCAAATTGTCCACACCGTCCAAAATCACCTGCGTCGAGGACTTCCGCCTGCTTGCCCGCCGGCGCGTGCCCAGGATGTTCTACGATTATGCCGACTCCGGGTCCTGGACCGAGGGCACATACCGCGCCAACGAAACCGACTTCCATAAACTGAAGCTGCGGCAGCGGGTGGCGGTAGATATCGACAAACGCAGCCTGCGCAGCACGATGATCGGGCAGGACGTGGCAATGCCGGTCGCCATTGCGCCCACCGGCCTGACGGGCATGCAGCACGCCGACGGCGAAATCCTGGGTGCCAAGGCGGCCGAGAAGTTCGGCATACCCTTCACCTTGTCCACCATGAGCATCTGCTCCATCGAAGACATCGCGGCGCATACGCACAAGCCTTTCTGGTTCCAGCTGTACGTCATGCGGGACCGCGACTTCATCGAACGGCTGATCGACCGCGCGAAGGCGGCGAACTGCTCCGCCCTCGTCCTTACGCTCGACCTGCAGGTGCTGGGCCAGCGCCACAAGGACATCAAGAACGGGCTCTCCACTCCGCCCAAGCCCACCCTGGCCAACATGATCAACCTGGCCACCAAGCCGCGCTGGTGCCTGAACATGCTGGGCACCAAGCGACGCAGCTTCGGCAACATCGTCGGCCACGCCAAGGGCGTCGGCGACCTGTCATCGCTGTCTTCCTGGACCGCCGAGCAGTTCGACCCCAGCCTGAGCTGGAAAGACATGGAGTGGATCAAGCATCGCTGGGGCGGAAAGATCATCGTGAAAGGCATCATGGATCCCGAAGACGCGCGCCTGGCCGTGGAATCGGGAGCGGACGCGCTGGTCGTCTCCAACCATGGGGGCCGTCAGCTCGACGGCGCGCCTTCATCGATTTCCGCACTGCCCGCCATCGCGCATGCCGTAGGCAAGGAAATCGAAGTCTGGATGGACGGCGGCATCCGCTCTGGGCAGGACGTCCTGAAGGCCATCGCGCTGGGTGCAAGCGGGACGATGATAGGAAGGTCGTTCTTGTATGCGCTCGGCGCCATGGGCGAAGCCGGCGTCACCCGCTGCCTGCAGATGATCGCCAATGAAATGGACATCACCATGGGCTTCTGCGGGCGCAACGACATCCGCAACGTCGATCGCTCCGTTTTGCTGAATCCCGAAATCTTCGACTGAATCGGCCTGCCGCTACCTTGACGGATTAATGACGTCCAGCGGCAGGCGAGCGCGGTTTTCCTCGACCCGGTCCAGAGGATCCACCGCCCGCATGGTTTGCAGGCATCGGGTCGTCAGCAATTGATATTGCCGCGTGCCGTACGACTTATGATCGATGTCCGCGTCTGTCAGTTCGCGCAGCACGCGCGCAGGCGCGCCCACCACCAGGCTGCGCGGAGGAATCGTCATGCCGACCTTCACAAAGGCCATCGCCGCCACGATGCTGCATTCGCCGACGACGGCCTGGTCCATCACGACCGCGTTCATGCCGATCAGGGCGTTGCGGCCTATGGTACAGCCATGCAGGACGGCGCCATGCCCGACATGACCGTCAACGTCGACAATGGTGTCGTTCTCGGCTACGCCGTGTATCACGCAGGTGTCCTGTACGTTCGAACCGCGGCGCAGCTCGATGCGGCCGAAATCGCCGCGCAGGCTGGCAAGCGGCCCCACATAAACGCCAGGCCCGACGATTACGTCGCCGATCAGCACCGCCGTCGGATGCACATAGGCCTCCGGGTCAACGACTGGTGTAATTCCATTGATTGCATAAACCTTCAACATTTCGTCTCCATGAACTTTTGAAAGCGCGGCCCGGTATCAGTTGGCCGGCAACGGCGCGTACTCGGCGGGAATCCATTCGTAGCGTTCGCCCGCATGGCGAACATGGCCGATGCCCGGGAAAGGCAGATGCGCACCGGCAATCCAGTATTTTTGCTTGACCGCATCGGCCAATACCTGGCGCCGGCTCGCAATGGCCTGCTGCGGATCGGTATCGAATTCGATCGATACCTCAGGCCGGACGAATTGCACGGCGTGGCTGTGTATGACGTCGCCCCATATCAGCATTGCCTGGCCATCGGAAGCGAACATATAGCCCCCATGCCCCGGCGTATGCCCGTGCAGGGGCACGGCTTCCACGCCGGGCATCAGGCGTTCGCCCGTCTTGAAGCGCTTGAGCTTGCCGGCCGCGCGATAGGGAGCGACGGCGGCTTGCGCCATCTTGAAAAAGGGTTGGGCGTCCTGGGGGGCCTGCGCCGCAATCTCGGTATTGAGCCAGAAGGCGGCTTCATCCTCGGCCACGTGCAGCGTCGCATTGGGGAACGCGGGTGCGCCGTCGGGGCCGACGATGCCGCAAGCATGGTCGCCATGAAGGTGGGTGAGGAGAACCGCATCCACCTGCGCGACGCTGTATCCCGATGCCTCGATATTGCGGGAGACGGCTCCGAGCGTGGGGCCTAAACAGGTCGCGGCGCCGGCATCGACCAGTATCAGGTTCTTGCCGGTATGGACCAGATAGGCGTTCACCGCCGTCTGCACCCCATTCGGCGAAACCGGTACGAAACCGTGCTCGATCAAGCGCGCAAGCTCTTCGCTGCCGGCGCCTTTCAGGAGATCGACGCCCAATGGAATGCTGCCGTCGTACAGCGCGGTGATTTCAAAGCCGCCGAGCATCATGCGATAGTAGCCGGGCGCCTGTGATGCCTGCATGGCGGGTACCTGCGCAAACGCGGCGGGACATCCCGACACGGCGCCGAGCGCGGCGGCGAGAATCGTCGCGGCAAGGCGTCCTTTGCGGCGCAGCGCGAAGAAGGGTGTTTTCATAGCGGAACGCATGCAATGGCCTCCAATGAAAAGAATGCACTCGATTCTATCGTGACTATAATCGGCTCGTCGCCCACTTTCATACGGAGACCGACATGCCGCTCAAATCATTGCTTGGCGCGCTCACGCTGAGCCTGCTCGGAAGCGCCGCCTGGGCGCATCATGGCTGGAGCGCCTACGATGCCGACAAGGTCATGAAGCTGGAAACCACGCTGACCGACGTGCAGTACAGAAACCCGCATGCCCAGGTGAAGATAGAACATCAGGGTCGCGAATGGGACGTCATCCTTGCCCCCACCCGCCGCATGGAATCGCGCGGCCTGCCCAAAGAGGCCTTGACCAAGGGCAAATCGGTAAAAATAGAAGGCTATCCACGCCGCGACGGCACACCGGAAATTCGTGCCGAGCGCATCACCGTCGATGGCAAGACCATCGAGCTGCGTTGACGCCCGTCGAAGCCGGAAAATAGACGACCATGATCATCGCTCAGTGGGCGGCGTGGCTGGAGCACTCGCCGCTCGGAGAATGGATGCGCACTTCGGGCAGCGCCTATCCCATCGTCAATATCATTCACCTCGCGGGCCTCGTCCTGCTGCTGGGCGCGATGCTGTTGCTGGACCTCCGTCTTCTGGGCCTTGCCCGAAAATTTCCGCTGCCCGATGTCTCGGCGCTGCTGACCCCGCTGGCCGCCGGCGGACTCGTCCTGCTGCTTGCCAGCGGCACCCTGCTGTTCGCCGCGGATGCCGGACCATTGCTGAATAATCCTCTTTTTTTCATCAAGCTGGCCTGCATCGTTTTGGGGATCGCCAACGCCTGGCTGTTCAGGAAGCTCTGGTCCGGCCGCCTTGAAGCATGGGACGTGGCCGCCCCCGCGCTGGGCCGCGTCCAGGCGGCCGCATCGCTCGCGCTATGGATAACGGCAGGCACCCTCGGCCGCCTGCTGGCTTACTTCTAGCGGCGCCTGCCTCGTCGATTCAGCACGCTCTCGGCATACGATTTGCTGGCCGAGCACCAGTCAACCATACTGCGAGGACTGGAAATGAGCGTAGCGCACACGCCCCCCGGCAGCGCCCTGGCCGGCAGAGCCGCCGCAAAGGAAGCCGTGGACCTTGCCCTGCCCATGATCGAAAAAGGCATCGCTTCACGGCGGCTCGGTGAAAGCGGCTTCCTGTACATCGTCATCATGGACCCCGCCCTGGGCCCCGCCGACTGCGGCTTCGAGCAAGCCATTCTCTATGAATACTCCGTGGGCGACCGCGACGCCTGGGACGCGGACTATGCGCAATACGCGCGGGAGAAGGCAAGAGTATGCTGGCGCGCCCGACGCAGTGGCCATGAGCTCCGCTATATGGCACCGCACTTGCTGCGCGCGACCGATACCGGCGTCTGGGGCGGCATATGGCACGAAGGCATCGCAGTGGGCGTCAGCGGAGCCGATCCCTGGTTCGACGAGGCGGTCGGCACCAGCATCGCCAGCCTGTTGCGCGCGATCGCGAAAAAGAAAGCCTTGCAGATCCCTGAACGCCTGGAACTCGGCGAGCATGATGCGGCCAGGCCGCGCCCGCTCCCCTTGATCTGAACGATGGTCCTCTTGAAAAAATACGTCAAGGCCATTCGTCCCCCGAAACTTGGTTCGTCGGGTCAACGCGAAATCGCCGCCACCATATGGGAAGTCGTCTGGCGATTTCGCCGGCGCACGGCCGCCGCGCTTGCCCTGCTGGTCGCGGCCAAGATATTCGCCCTGCTGGTTCCGGTTGCACTGAAGAACATCATAGACAGCCTGGAAGGCGAAACCTCTTCCCTGTCGCTGCCTGTCTTCCTGCTCCTGGCCTATGCCTTGTTGCGATTTCTATCAGGAGTTTTTACCGAACTGCGCGACATGGCCTTCGCCAAGGTTGCCGCTACCGCCGTCGCGGACTTCACCGTCCGGGTCTTCGACCACCTTCACCAGTTGGGCGCTCGCTTTCATGGCGGCCAGCAGACAGGAGCGTTTGCGCGGGATGTTTCCAGGGGGACGGCGGGCATAGGCTTCCTGCTGGGCACAGCCCTGTTCACGGTACTGCCGACGGTCATCGAGATCGTATCCATCGTCATCATCCTGCTCTCGGCCTATGCCATGGGGTTCGCCGCCGTGCTGGCGCTGACCTTCATCGCCTACACCATTCATACCATCGTATTCACGGAACGACGGATTCGCCACCAGCGCGCCCTGAACGAGCTGGATTCAGCGGCCAGCGGGCATCTGGTGGACAGCCTGACGAACTATGAGACCGTCAAGCTGTACACCAGCGAACAGGCGGAATCGCAGCGCTTGGGCGGCATCATGAATCGCTGGATCGGTGTCGGCCTGGAAAATCAGAAAGCGCTGTCCATTCTTCATGTCGGGCAAAGCGCCATCATCGCCGCCGGCGTGGCGACGGTCATGCTGATGGCCGGCCAGGATGTCGTCGACGGCACGCTCACGGTGGGCGATCTGGTGCTGATCAATGCCTATGTCATACAAGTATGCCTGCCGCTCAATACGCTCGGCCTGGTCTTTCGCCAGACGCGCGAGGCGTTGATCAATGCCGAACGCATGTCCAACCTGCTGCGCCTGCCGACGGAGACGGAGGCCGGCGATGAGCTGCCCGCGCTGCAGGTCGCTGGCGGCGCCGTCAGCTTCGACAAAGTCGATTTCGCCTATGAACCCGCCCGGCAGATTCTGCATGAGGTGAGCTTTCGCATAGAGCCGGCCCAGCAGGTCGCGGTGGTAGGTGGCAGCGGTTCCGGGAAATCGACGCTGGCGCGCCTGCTCCTTCGCCTCTACGACACCGATCACGGCAGCATCTCCATAGACGGCCAGGACGTGCGAAGCGTCACCCAGGCCAGCTTGCGCGCCAGCATCGGCGTCGTGCCGCAAGAATCCCTGCTCTTCAACAACACCATCTTCTACAACATCGCCTATGGAAAGCCGGGAGCGACCGCCGCCCAGGTGATAGACGCCGCCAAAGCCGCCCGCATCCATGATCTGATAGAAAGCCTGCCCTCTCAGTACGATACGCCCGTCGGCGAACGGGGCGTCAAGCTTTCGGGCGGCGAGCGTCAGCGCATTGCCATCGCGCGGGCCTTTCTGAAGAACCCGCCCATACTCGTGCTGGATGAAGCCACCTCCGCCCTCGACACACGCACCGAGCGAGCCATCCAGCAGGAGCTCAAGCATCTGTCGCGCGGACGTTCCACGCTCATCATCGCGCACCGTCTGTCCACCATCGTCGATGCCGACCTGATCCTGGTCATGGACCACGGCCGCATCGTAGAGCGCGGTACGCATCAAGCGCTGCTGCGCATGCAAGGCCAATATGCCCAGATGTGGCAGTTGCAGCTGCAGCAGGAGGCTCTGGACGAGACCGGGACCCGGCTCAGTCCTCAGCCGATCAATCTGGTGGCCCTGGTGGCGGGAGTCATCGATTCGCTGCGGGCCGCCATCGATGCGCGCGGCACCGCCCTCTACACTTCGATCCGCGCCGATGCGGCCCGCGTCACAGGCGATCCGGCCGCCTTGCAGCGGTTGCTTGCAGGGATGCTGGAGAATGCCGTCGCCTTCACGCCGTCCGACGGACGCATAGCGATAAGTCTTGAACGCCAGGGAGGCGACGTTGCGGTGATCATCACGGACGGACGACTGACGCATCGCAACGACGAACCGGCCGTGGCGTCCGGAAGCGATGAAGCGTCGTTGCCCGCAGTGACCGAAGCCGAGGTGGAGCTGCTTGATCCACTCCGTGCAAGTGCACTGATGGAGCAAATGGGTGGGCGGTTCGAGACACGGCCGGCCGCGGACGGTTCCGGCCTGGCATTCGTTCTGAGCATGCCTTTGCGCGCCGTCGTCGACCGTGCACCCCGGCCGCTGCCTCAACCCGCAATTCCAGAACCCCTCAAAAGCCTGAGCATCTATATCGTGGATGACCTGCAGGAGGCGCGCATGCTGCTGGGGGAATCGCTGGAAGATCATGGCGCTCGGACGATTCGATTCGCATCCGGAGAAACAGCGGTCAATGCGCTCAACGAACTTCCACAGGATCGATGGCCGGACGTGCTGGTTTGCGATATTTCCTTGGGCGAAATCGATGGATACCAGGTGATGGGCCGGATCCGACAGATGGAGGAGCAACGCAATGTCCCGCTCGCGCGCCGCCTTCCCGCCATCGCGCTTTCCGGGCATTCCGCCAATGAAGATCGTCTTTATGCATTGCTTGCCGGCTTCCAGGTCTACATGACCAAGCCGGTGGACCCGCGCGAACTGATTGCCACGGTTCTCGCTTTGACCAGGGGCACGGTACGCCCTTGATGCCCGCCTCGCAAGTTATGGAGACAGGCACGACATTGACATATGGAGGTGTCTATGAGCAGCAAGGCAATTTCACTCTCGATTGCCGAATGGCCCGAAGATGCGAAGGAAGCGGCGCAGCTTGTCGTCGACCAGTATGGCGAGCCCGACGAAGTGACCGAGAGCTGGGTCGTCTGGCATGAGCCGGGCCCCTGGAAACGCATCATCGCTTCCAGGGAAGTGCATAACCATAATTTTCCGGCGCCCCATCTGGATTCGGTCGAATCGGTGATCGACTATCGGTTTCCGGACGAAAAGGCGAGAGAGGTATACCTGTTCGACGGGAGCGTCGTCATCAATCGCAGCAAAGGCGAGGTGTCCGCACGCTGCCATGACGAGCAGGCGAACTTTCTTGCGCTGAACCTCATGCACGACGTCGCGACCGGAGCCAAGACCATGCAGCAGGCGCGTGATTACTATGCCAAGGAGTTTCTCGACTACCGCCGCAAGAAGCCCACGCCCTACATGGAAAAGCTGCATTTCACGCCTCCCAAGGGCGGCACGGCGGACCCCGATAGCCGCGTCCTCACGGACGAGGCGCTGCAACAGGCGGTCGATGAAGGCAAGCGCGGCGGTTGACCATGCCTGAGTCCTCATCGCTTGCCTGCGCGGTGGCTCCGGATCCCGTGGCGGACTTCGCGACAGCCCTCAGTCCGCTCATCGTAGTGTCGCCGCACTATGATGATGCCGTGTTCAGTTGCGGGAATCTGCTGTCGGCCATCCCACAAAGCACTGTCATGACGGTCTTTACCGGCCGCCCCCGGGACGCGCGCATACTCACCGACTGGGATCGCCGTTGCGGATTCTCCAGCGCTGGCGAGGCCATGCGGGTGCGGGCGTCGGAAAACCGCGAGGCCCTGGATGCGCTGCGGGCCGTCGGCGTCGATCTGGACTTCCTGGACAGCCAATATGTGCAGCGGCCCGATCATGGGTCGGATTTTCTGGCCGACACGCTGGCGGCCATGATCGCGCAGGCACAGCCCTCTGCCGTGTTCTTCCCCCTTGGACTCTTTCATGAGGACCATGTACGCGTGTCGAATGTCTTGATGCTGATCTGCCACCGGATCCCATCCGTACAATGGTTCGCCTACGAAGACATTCCGTATAGCAAACGTCCCGAACGCGTCGGATCACGGATTGCGGAGCTTCTGGACCGCGGCATCGTGGCCACGCCATCGCATGTTGGCGGCCTGAAGGAAGGCAAGGCTCGCGCGGTAGAGGCGTATCGCAGTCAGTTCCGTGGCTTGGGCTACGACGACGGCCAGCCGGTGCTGCATCAGCATGAGCAATATTGGCGGCTGCAGTGCAATATGGAGTTTCTATGACGCACGATGCGTCGGAGGACGAACTGCGCGTGAGTGTGGTCGTATTGACGCATAACCGCTGCGATGAACTATGCCGGACGCTCGACCGGCTTCAGGCACTGCCGGAACGCGTGCCCCTCATCGTGGTCGACAATGCGAGCACGGACCATACCGCCGAACGGCTCGCCGCCCTCTACCCGGGCATTACTATTGTCAGATCAGAGCGCAACCTTGGGGCAGCGGGGCGCAATCTGGGCGTAGAGCGCGTACGAACGCCATACGTGGCCTTCTGCGACGATGACACCTGGTGGGCGGCGGGCTCGCTGCGCAAAGCGGCGGACTTGCTGGATGCCTGGCCCGAGATCGACATTCTGAACGCGCGCATCGTCGTCGGTCCCGAGGCGCGGCTCGATCCGGCTTGCGCCGCCATGGGGGACAGCCCCTTGGAGCACATGCCCGGCATCGGCCCCCTGTTGACCGGCTTCATGGCGGGCGCAAACGTAATGCGTACGCGCGCATACCGGGAAGCGGGCGGGTACTGGCCACCTTTCTTCATCGGCGGAGAAGAGGCTTTGCTCGCCATGGACGTTCTGGACGCGGGCGGCCGCATCGTCTATGCGCCCGAGCTTCAAGTCCATCACTGGCCCTCCCTTGCGAGGGACAGCGGGCTGCGCCGGAAACTGATCGCACGCAATGCGATATGGACGGCGTGGCTGAGGCTCCCCTGGCCCATGGCGCTGCGGCGAACCACTATTTCCTTGCGCGATGCCTCCCATGCGGGCATGCGCGTCTCCGTCCTGCTCGACGCACTGAAGGGCTGGAACAGCGTGCGCGAACGCCGGCGCATTCTCAAGCCGTCCACACGCGCATTGCTGAAGCGCGTATGGCGGCACGAAACCGCGCAGGCCGGATGATGCTGCGGGCATAACGCTTGCTTCGTTCACGCATCGGACGTAGCGCCCGTGGGCGCCTCTTCCTCGCCACCGCGTAATTTTTACTCAAAGGATTCCGCATGAAGGTCGTCGTCATTGGATCGGGTTACGTTGGCTTGGTCACGGGTTGCTGTCTCGCGGAAGCGGGAAATCAGGTCGTATGCATCGATCACGATGCCGGCAAGGTCGCTACGCTTCGCGCGGGACGGCTGCCGTTTCATGAACCCGGACTGGACGAACTCCTTGGCGCACAGCTGAAGACGGGCAGGCTGAGTTTCGAAACCAGTATTGCGCGTGCCATGCGACACGCCGCCGTCGCCTTCCTGGCGGTCGGCACGCCCTCTCAATCGAACGGCAGCGCCAATCTGGAGAACCTGCTCAACTGCGTCCACGAACTGGCGGATACGGCGTTCGAGGACTGCACCATCGTTGTGAAGTCGACCGTGCCGATCGGCACGGGCGACCGTATCGAAAAACTGCTGAATGCAAAGCATGGCGCATCCGCCGGCCAGCCCTGGGTGCGTGTCGCATCGAATCCGGAATTCCTCGCGGAAGGACGGGCCATCCAGGACTTCCGGCATCCCAGCCGTATCGTGATCGGCGCCAATGACGCGCGCTCGGCCGACGTACTGGCTGAACTCTACGCGCCATTCAGCGGGCAAGGTGATCGCCTGATGCTCATGGATCGGCGCAGCGCGGAGTTCGCCAAATATGCCTGCAACGCAATGCTGGCCGCGCGAATATCGATGATCAATGAACTGGCCGGGCTGGCCGGCAGCCTGGGCGCCGACATAGAGTCCATTTGCAGCGTGCTGAAAAGCGATACCCGCATCGGGGCGGGCTATCTGCACCCCGGGGCAGGCTATGGCGGCTCTTGCCTGCCCAAGGACTTGCGCGCATTGATCAATACCGCTCGGGAAGCAGGCGAACCGGCATACATGCTGCGCAGCATCCAGCGGGTCAACCTGCAGCAAGGACAGCGGTTGCTTGCCGCCATTCAGGACCATTTCGGCGGCAAGCTGCGCCACAGGCGCATCGCGATATGGGGGCTTTCCTTCAAGCCGGGCACGGACGATGTGCGTTCGGCCCCCAGCCTTGCTCTCGCGCGCGGGCTGCTCGAAGAAGGCGCCATGGTATCCGCGTATGATCCGGTCGCCATGAATGCCGCGCGCCAAGCGCTGGGCGATACGCCCGCGGTGTTCGGCGACTCGGCCCTCAGCGTTTGCGAAAATGCCGATGCGCTGGTGCTGATGACGGAATGGGAAGAATTCAAGACGCCCGACTTCGGCGCCGTGGCGGCCCGTCTTCGAGGCCGCATGATCTTCGATGCCCGGGGCATCTATCACGCCTCCGCGCTGCAACGGCACGGGTTGCGATGCCATCGCCTGGGAGAAAGGACGGAAGGCCCGCCGGCGTGCGAACCCATCCGGCTTCGGCAAACCGCGGCAACGCATGCCGAGCCGCGACCCCTTGGGTAGCACGGCTCGCGTCAGCGTCTGCCGGTGAGGTCTGCAAGCAGGCGTTCCCAGTCCGCCACGAAACGCGCCATGCCGAAACGTTCGCGCGCCGTCCGCTGAGCGGCGGCGCCCCACTTCCGGGCCAGGCCGGGATCGGCGAGCAACTGGCGCGATACATCGAGCAGCGCCGAGGGGCGATTGTCCACGTAGCCGTTGACGCCATTCTCGATGACATGGGGAAGCTCGGTGGCGGCAATACCCAGCACCGGCATCCCGGCCATCATCGCTTCCACCAGCGACAGCCCAAGGCTGGCGTATCGGATCGGCGTAAAGAAGAACCGGTACCGAGCCATGAACGCCGGCACCTCCATGTTGGCGACTTCGCCCTTGCCGCCCCTCATGGTTTCGGAACCCATGCCGATCAAGTCCAGCGGCATGTGCGCATGCGCCCATTCATAGATGTCGGCACCGACACGCCGTCCGCGGGAACCGAGATTATTGATCACCACGATGCCGCGTTCCAGTTCGCCGATGTAGTGAACGCCCGGCGACTCTGGCACCCCGTGCTCGATAACGGCAATGGGCATGTCGCCCGCGTCCCACATCAAGGCGTTGTAATGCGTCACGTGCACGAGCACGCCCCGGTCATGCCGGAAAACATGGCGCGTATTGGTGGGATGCGGCTCGGGCGGATTGTGTTCGATATAGACGCTGGGGAGATTGCGCTGCTCGGGGGACAGCAACTGGAGACTGTCGTGTTCGAAGACGGGACGCGACTGATAGATGATGCAATCGAACTGCTGCTCGCGCAGTTGATCCGCAGGTACCATGCGCACGTTGCTTCCCCAGGGTATCTTGGTCCCAAGCGACGCATAGCCGGGCCGATTGTCGGGCATGACCGGCACGATGAACTGCAGCGGCAACTGCGTCAGGGAATACAGGTAGTTTCCATGCACGTGCCAAGTCAGTATGCGCAAGGTATCAGTCATGGACGATCTCCGGAGTTCAGGCGCCTGACCGCTTCAGCCATCACATGGTCGACCTCGACGCCCAGTGCGCAAGGGTGCCCGACAGGACATTCGTCATAAGCACAGGGCCGGCATGCCATGGGGGTATGAAGAACAGTGTGCCGCTGCGTGTCCAGGGGCGCCCATCTGGCCACATCGCTGCCCGAGGCGATGACGACACTGGGCAAATGCACGCTGGCCGCCACGTGCGAGATTCCCGTGTCGTTGCATACCAGCAAGCGCCCGCGCTGCAGCAGGCTGGCCAGGCCGCCGAGCGACGTTTCTCCGCACAAATCGACACAGGGCCGATCCATGGCAGCTTTCAAGCGCTGCGCCAACGGAGCTTCGCCCTTGCTGCCCGTGATGGCAATTTGCCACCCCGCATCGGCAAGCGCCCCCGCAACCTCGGCATAGCGCTCGAGCGGCCAGCGGCGCGACGCCAGCCTCGCGCCCGGATGTATGAATACGGTTCGGTCGAGATCCAACCCCAACCGGGACGCCAGCGCATCCCCTTCCGCATGGTCCGATGCGCTGATCGGCAATTCCAGATCGTCGTCCTCGGCGTCCACGCCGATGTGCGCGAGCAAAGCCAGATACCGGTGGATCTCATGCAGATGATCCGGCCAGGGCAGGAAGCGGCCTGGAACCGCTTGTTCGGTTGCGGGAACGAAGCCCGCCCACTGCGCGGGCTCCATCGCCCGCACGATGTCATTGGATTGCTGACCGCTGCCGTGCAGTTGCAACACCAAGTCAAACGTCCGTTCCCGCATATCGCGATAGAAGCCAGGCAAGGCGTCTCCGTGTACCGGCTGTTCCGGAAACGCAGGATCGCCGGGAAAGATCACCAGTTCGTCCAGATACGCCGGAAAATGCCGCAACACCGGTGTCGCGCTTTCCAGACCCACCAGGGTGATGCGGGCATCCGGCAGCTTGCGGCGCAAAGCGCGCAGCGCCGGAATCGCGCACAGCATGTCACCCAGATTCAATGCGCGGAACACCGCTACCTTGCTTAGCCTGCCTTCCCAGTCTATGGGGACGGCGGCGCGTGCGTCCTTCATCATGTCTTCTCTACGAGATAGCTTCCTATGAACAAGGCATCCAGGGGCGACGTCCAGAACGACTCCAGGGCATCGCGCGGGCTGCATACGACCGGTTCTCCCCGCGTGTTGAACGATGTGTTCACCAGCACGGGCACGCCCGTCCGCGCCTCGAACGTCGTCAGCAACTGATGCAGCAGAGGATGCTGCTGCGCATTCACGGTCTGGACCCGGGCCGTCCCATCGGTATGGCGCACCGCCGGTATCCGGTCCGCCTTGTCCGGCAGCACATCGAATACGAACAGCATGAAAGGCGCCTGGATCCGTTCTTTTCCATGGCTGTCGAACCATAGATGCGCTCGCTCTTCGAGCACGACGGGCGCGACCGGCCTGAAGTCCTCTCTGTCCTTGAGCTCATTCAGGCGTGACTGCATGGCGCTGTTGCGGGGCGAGGCGAGAATCGAACGCGCGCCCAGCGCCCTGGGGCCGAACTCCATCCGCCCCTGGAACCAGCCAATGACTTTCTCGTCTGCGAGCATCTCGGCCGCGGTTTCCGCAACGTTGGAAAGCTTCTGGTGTTTGACACCGGAACGCGTCAGGAACCTGCCGATTTCCTCGTCATCGTAAGAAGGACCGAGATAGGCGTGGTCCATGACCCATTCCGGCCGATCGGCTCCGCGCTCGTGCTGGTCTGTCCATAACGCGGCTCCCAAGGCAGTGCCCGCATCGCCCGCGGCCGGCTGCACCCATACGCTGTCGAACGGTCCTTCGTCGGCAAGGCGCGCATTCAAGACGCAGTTCAGCGCCACGCCGCCAGCCATGCAAAGCTGTCGCGAACGCGTCTGGCCATGTAGCCAGCCGGCCATCTCCATGACGGTTTCCTCGAGCACCTTTTGCAATGAATGCGCGATGTCCATGTGCCGGGGCAGAAAATCCGTTCCGCGCAAACGGGCCGGCCCGAAGACTTCTTCCCACTTGCAGGGATGCAGCGTGTAGCCGCCTTCGCCATCGTATTGCAAGATGCGGCGGAATTCGTCGATATAGGCTGCTTGCCCATACGAAGCCAATGCCATGACTTTATATTCATCGGAGGAATGGAGAAAACCCAGATATCGCGTTACGTCTTCATACAACAGCCCCAAGGAATGCGGCAGGAACACCTGCTTGATACGCTCATAGCGTCCATCATTGAAATGGCCATAGCTGGTGGTGGTCCGCTCGCCCCGGCCGTCCATGGTAAGGACCGCCGACTCTTCGTACGGCGCCGCCATGAACGCGCTGGCCTCATGGCAAAGATGATGCTCAAGAAAGCGCCAGCGCGCGAGCACATGCTGCAGGGTGGCCGAACGGAACCGATCCTGAAGATGCAGGGGTACCCCGCTGACCAATTGACGCGGCGCATTCACGATATAAGAAAGAAACAGTCCGTCCCAGGGGGATCCGGGCCCCCTCCATTCGGCCGACGGCTCCAGCGGCAGCTCGATCCGGCCGCCAGGCGCGATATCGTCCTTGAGCAGCGCCGGATCGAAGGCGTAGGCGATGTGGTCGACGTCCGCCAGTTCGCAGCCCGCCTGGGCCAGACAATAGTCGATGGAGTAATAAGGCAGTTGCCACGTGGAGAACGGCACGGGGCGCTTGCCGTGCTTGACGCGAGTGAAGCGCTCCTCCTCCACTGCCGCCAACACTTCGCCATCACGCACAATGGCGGCGGAACAGTCATGAAACGTTGCGTTGATGCCCAGAGTCAGCATGCGGTTTTCTCCAATTCAGACCGCCCCGGCGGCTCGGTGGTGTTCGGGGTGCTTTCCGCCAGCAGCTCCAGTACCGCCTCGCACACCGTTGCGGGCGCAACCTTTCGCAAGCAGTCGTTATGCCCCTCGGGGCATACGCTGCGGTAGCAATACTTGCACGGCACATCGTGGTAAAGAACCCGATGGCGCACCATCCATGGCGTATGCTGCGGGTTGGTCAAGGCATAAAGGTCGACCACGGGCGTACCCAGGGCGGCCGCCAGGTGCACCGGCCCTGAATTATTGGACAACAACAACGCTGCATCTTCGATCAGGCATGCGAGCTCTCCCAGGCTCAGGGTTCCCGCAAGGTCGACGATCGGTGCGCTGTCTTTGCACATCGTGCTTATCTCGGCTGTCAGCGCCTTCTCCGACGCACTTCCGGTCAGCACCACCGTGCCGGCGCGCCCGCCCAACATGCGCAACACCTGGGCAAAGTGGCCGGGCGGATAGCGCCGGGACGCCGCCGTCGCGCCGCAATGCGAGACGATCCATGCGTCCGTGGGACCCAGTCCGCGCGCATCCAGCTTCTCCCGCAGGCTTTGTCGGTCGCTGTCTCGCGTTGCAAAGACCAGCTTCTGTTCGTCGCTGACGGCTCCCGCCACTTCGACCAGATCGAGTTGCCGACGTGTTTCATGTCGCGTTCGCTGATGAGGCTCCGTTTCAGGCTGCCAGTCCGACAGCAGACGATAGGGATTCTCCCGGCAGTGCGCCAGCACCCTCGGGATGCCGGCCAGCCGGCACATCAGCGCAGCGGGTAAAGGACTTTGGCTGTAGACGGTAAAGATGACCGCCGCATCGAACTTCGCCTCGCGCAATGTGCGCAATACACGCGCCTCCGCTTCAGGATCATCGCTATCATTCTTTACCCAGGGCGCGTCGTAGGCAATGACTTCGTCCACGTCGGGAAGATAAGCGGCCAGCGCCGCCCCTGCGGGCGAAGCCAGCAGGCTGATATGCCGTCCGGGGCCGGCCTGCTTCAAGGCATGTATGGCCGGGGTCGTCATAAGGACATCACCCACGTTGTCCAGCCGGATGCATAGAATCTTGCGCACCTGCTGCCAGTTCGATGCGGAATTCATGCGTGGGCTCCCTCGGCACACTCAAACGAGTCCGCCACAATGCGGCTTGCCGCCGCCAAGTCCGGCACCCTGTGATGCGGAACCCGCCACTCGCCCGCCTTCCACTCCGTTTCATTGCCGTTGTCGATCAGCACGGTACGGCATCCGGCACGGCGCCCGGCTTCGATATCGTCCAGGATATCGCCCACGAACCACGAGCGGCCCAGATCGATGCCGTGCTCCTTGGCTGCGGCCAACAGCAGGCCTGGCGCAGGTTTGCGGCAGACGCACGGAACGGCATGGGCGGGCAAGAAAGCCTGTGGAAGATGAGGGCAATAATAAAAGCCGGCAAGCGCTGCTCCCTCTTCCTCGAACATAGAGGCAAGCCGTTGCCGCACTGCCTGCAGCGCTTCCAGACCGAACATGCCCCGCGCAATGCCGGGTTGGTTCGTAATGATGATCAGCGGCAGCCCCAGCGTGGCCAGGCGAGCCACTCCTTGGCGCGCACCCGGCGCAAACGCCATGCGCGCCGGATCCACGTTATAAGGAACATCCTGCAGCACGGTCCCGTCTTTGTCCAGGAACACGGCCGGTGTCAAGGCCATGATGTTTCCTTCATGGGCAGCACCATGACCTCCGGTATGACCGTTTGTGGAGGTTGCGTCAACACGAACTTCACCGCCCTGGCGACATTATGCGGGTCCTGCAGCAACTCCACGTCGATATCGGGAAACCGGTCAAGCAGAAAAGGCGTGCGCATTCCCCCCGCGATGACGGCCGACACCTTGATGCCGACGCCACGCAATTCGGCATGCAGGGCATGCGTGAGCCCCATCAAACCCCATTTGCTCGCATGATAGGCGCTTGCATTCGGCCAGGCGCGACGCGCCGCCGTGGAAGCGATGTTGACGACATGTCCGCCCGGCGCCAAGTGGGAGAGGCCGTGCTTGGTCAATAAGAATGGTCCGGTAAGATTGGTCGCCATGACGCGGTGCCAGTCCTCCGACTTCATTTCGCGTATGCCTATCGTGACATCGACGCCCGCATTGTTGATGATGGCATCGAGACGGCCGAACCGCTCGACGACATTCTCCAGGCTGTCGATGATGGCTTGCTCGTCGCCGACATCCATCGTGAACGCTTGTGCCGTGCCTCCGGCCTGGCTGATTTCATCGGCCACCGCATGTGCGGAGACTTCGTTGATATCGACCACCGCCACGTGGGCTCCGTCATGCGCCAGCGTGCTGCAGACGGCGGCGCCCAGCCCGCTGCCTCCTCCCGTCACCAGCACCACGCGTCCAGCAAGGCTTTCGTAATCGTAAGCGTCCATTATCACTCCAGAGGGTCGAGAGACAAAAGACGGCAACCCGGAAGACCGGGGCCGTCGCCATCATGGAGGGACGGCATGCAAGTTGCATGCCTGCTGAGCCAACCGAAGCCTAGGCCGATGCAGTGAAATGCTGTTCGAATAGCGCGACAGTCCTGGCAAGGGCTTCCGGTGTGCCGGTGCCATGGTGTGTGGCGCAACGGGCATCCGGCATCAATGCATGGACCGCATCCAGATACTGGTAAAGCATGTCGTCGGCAGCGCACGTCAGCAAGGTCGGTACCGACACCAAAGGCAATCTGGCGCGTTTATCGTGGCCGAGCGCAGCCCGATAAGGCAAGTGAAAACTGCGCGCCGCCTTCAGGACCTCGACTACTTTGTCATGCAGCGCATCGGCGTCAGGCAAGCCCGTTGGCCTGCGGTGCGCTTTATCCTTACGGCAGAGCCCGGGGTCAGACCCCGTACGGGGTCTGACCCCAAAAGGGACGCCCCATGACGGCACCTACCGGCTGCCGGCAATCCGTAGGCCGAGCGCAACCAGTGCCGCCCCCATCAGCGCATCGATGGGACGGCGAACACGGGCATAAACCGACCGCACACGGGCGACGGAAAAGAACGACGCAAGCAGACATAGCCAGATACCCGTAATGCCGCCCACCAAAGCAACAACGGCGACATATACCCAGGATGGGGCTCCAACCGGCAGCAAGGAAACGAAAAGCGTGGCGAAGAAAGTCGCTGTCTTGGGGTTCGTGATGCCAACTAGAAATCCCCGCCGCCACGCCTGTCCAGTGCCCATTCCAGATGCTTGAGTGATATGTGGCTGCCCTTTTCCACTTTTGAACGCCCCAATCAGCATCCGCAACCCCAGATAGGCCAGGTATGCCGCACCCGCCATGCTGATAAGCTCGTACAGCCAGAACAATTCCTTGATAAGCAGTCCGACGCCCAGGATGGCCAGGGTGGCCCATATGATTACGGCACTGGTAATGCCCAGCCCTACTAAAACGCCGGATCGCCGGTCGTTCAAGGCAACCGATGTGACCGCCACGAAGTCCGGACCTGGACTTGCGCAGGCAAACAGGATGATGCCGGCAAGGGCCAGTAGTTGCGATAGATATTCCATATGGTTCGTGGTGTTTGGAGTGTTGCTCGTGCTTTCTCATCGTAGGGGGTCAGACCCCGTATGGGGTCTGACCCCAAAAGGGACACCGCGCCAAAGCCCCGATTTTATACGCCAATCAGGCCGCTTGCTCGGGTGAGGATGCCTTTCGGCGCGGCACGATCGTCGGGACAAACGTATCGGCGGACAGCTCATTCAACATCGCCGGCATCTTCGCAATCCTGCGTCGCCTCTGGTCTATCCAGTGATTCACGATATCGGGATCGTATCGATCAAAGCTATAGAGCTCCAGGGACTCGCGCCGCGGCTCCGCATGAGCGCCGTCGGCGATACCAAAGCGATTGGGCACCGCTTGATAAAGCTGCCCCGCGCGAGCATACGGCTGCTCTAGAAAATCAACCAGCAACGCTGCGAGACCGGCGTCGTGCTCCGGCGCGGAATCGTCGCAACTCGATCGCACCAGCAGCAAGGCGGCCTCACGCTCGACGGGCAGCGTTTCGCGGCTCCATAGCAGCTTGTAGTTCGTTCTGCGCCGCATCTGATACAGCGTTCTCAAGTATCGCGACCATGGCGTGGGCGCATCGACGATCGCCTGGAAGGGCGCACTCTCCTGGACGCGCTCGTCGGCCATTTCGTAGAACACGAGATAACGCAACTGGTTGGGCGTGTATGGCTCCGTGGATTTGAAGCGGCGGGACCCCAGAACGCCCGGCACGCCCAGCACCACGTCGGTATGCTCATAGTTGTACCAAGCATCCATGGCCTCTTCGTAGGCGGGTTCCAAATGCAGCCATAAGGTCAACAGGCCTTTAGTTTCCATTGTCATTGCGTGTCCTTGCCCATGCCCGCCGCCGCGATGATTTCGCCCCAGCGGTCGTGTTCCGATACCTGAAATGCATCCAGCTCTTCCGGCGACGTCGGAAACGCGATCATGCCGGTGCTTTTGAAGTATTCCCTGGCTTTGTCCGATCCCAATGCGTCCCGCAACAAGCCATTGAGCTTGTCAACGACGGACCGCGGAGTGTTTGCCGGCGCCCAAGCCGCAATCCAGGAGCCGAAATTGTCATAGCCGTTCAAGCCGGACTCCTCCAAAGTGGGAAGCCCCGGCGCTTGCTCCAGGCGCTCCGTGGAGGTGACGGCCAGGGCGCGCAGTTTGCCCGCGGCGACATGCGGCAGGTTGGTGGGCACGTCTCCGATGGTCATGGTGATACGGCCGCCGATCAGATCCATGGTGGCTTGCGGATTCGACTTGTACCCCACCGTCAAGATGTCGACCTCGGCCAACTGCTTGAACAGTTCCGAACCGATGCGCGAGGTGGTGCTGCCCCATCCGGACGTCAGCTTGCCGGGATTCGCCTTGGCATCCGCGATAAGATCGGCAAGCGACTTGTAGGGCGAGGAAACATTGACAAACACGCCTGTCGGATTCTTGACGATTCCGGTGAGCGGTGTGAAGTCCGTCCGGTAGTTGTACGGCACCTCTTTGTACAGAAACTCGTTCGCGCCTTGCTGCCCGGTGCCAAACAGCAGGGTGTAGCCATCGGGCTTCTCCTTCATGACATGCGCCGCGGCGATCATCCCGGCAGCCCCGGGCCTGGTTTCAACGATGAACGGCTGCCCCGTCGCCGCGGCCATATGCTCGCCCAGCACGCGCGCGAGTCCGTCAACCGTGCCGGCGCAACATGAAACGATGCGCACTGGCTGCGAGGGGAATCCCCCTGCAGCGTGCGCGTGCTTTCCGACATCGGAGAATACCAACGCGCCGAACAAAAGCGCGGTGCCAAGCGCTCGATTATTTATCGTGTAAAACATGAGTTGTCTCCATCTTGATCTTTCCCGCTGTACCTAACCACCTGAACCTTGGGCCAAATTCCGCAAGGCGATCATCACGGCCTCGTCGATGACGATGCCCGCCTCGGTATTCCTTTCGCGCTCTTGCCGGGAGCGCTCTGAAGGCAGGCGTATTTCGTGGACGCCTGGCTGCATGGGAACGGCTTTGATCCGAGCCAATGAATCGCTCAGCGAACGGCGATATTCTTCGAGCGGCAACAAGAGGTCGGGCTTGATGGCCATGAGCAGATATCCCGCATGCTCTTCATGGTCATCGCCCGACCCGGCAAGCACACCCAAGGCCTGCATCGCCAGGCCGAGGGCAAAGCCTTTATGGCCGCCGAATGGCAGCACGGCTCCCAGGCTCGCCAGGATCGGATCCCGCGTAGGCGCACCCTCCGCATCGATCGCCACGCCTTCGGGAAGCATCTCGCCGCGCCGTGCGCGCAACGCCAGGTCGGTGAACATGAGCGCCGAAGTGCCGAGATCGATCACAAAAGGCGCGTTCTCGGTCGGAAAGCCGAACGAAATGGGATTCGTGCCGATCGCCGCGCGCGTGGCGCCGGGAGGAGCCACTTGAGGCCGGGAACTGACCGTATGAATGCCGATGAGACCCGCGTTGGCGAGCATCTCGACATAGTAGCTTCCCCGGCCACTCATCCAGGTATGGCTGGCGCCCACGATGGCAAACCCATGAGCGCTCGCTTTCTCGATGGCGATCTGGGTAGCGTGATGCAGGACGAGCATGCCGTTATGCCCTCCGCCATGCAAACGAGTGGACACCGGTGTTTCGTGCAGCACACGCATGGGGCACGCGCCCGGACGCCCGCGCAATTGCTCCGCAAGATTAAGTATCTTGGGCAGGCCCGAGTATTCGTATCCGCATAGCGCCGCATCGACCATATGGTCCGCCAGTACTTGCGCTTCGCTGGCCGTGTAGCCCAGGCCCAGCAATGCGCTTCGCGAAAGCTCGCAAGCCTCGCCGGGCGTCAGCCGGACCCGGCTCGATGAATTGTTATCCATGTCGGCCCTCATTGGTCAACGGAGAAGCCGAACCAGCGACTGGGGGTCTCCCACAGTACCTTATGCCGGTCAGCATGCTCCGGCAGCCAGCGCTCCAGCAGCTTGGCTCCGGGACCATAATCCATGCGCTTCGGCACGCGCACGAAAGGCCAGTCGGATCCCCATACACAGCATTCGAGCGTGAAGGCGTCGATGAGAGCCTCGATATAGGGTTCCGTGTCGCGATACGGCCATGATTGCCGCGAATAGCGGAAAGCGCCCGACAGCTTTATCAGCGCCGTGCCGCCGCGCCCGAGCTCGAGCAACGCCTGGAACCCCGGCTGGGCCACGCCCAGCGATGGGTCGGGACAACCGCAGTGGTCGACCACGATCCTCACCCCCGCCTTGTGCAGGATCGGGAGCAATCGGACCAGTCCGTCATCATGGTAGTAGATCTGGGCGAACCAGCCGTGAGCCTTGATCCGCTGCAGCAAGCGCTCGCCGGCGGCTCCGTGCAGCGAAGTCGACCCCGCGAAAAGGGTATTGAAACGGGCGCCGATGACACCGCCGTCGGTGAGCCGCTGAAAGGCGGCGTCGTCCGTATCATGCCCGACCAGGGCCACGCCCTTGTAGCGCCCAGCGGAACCCTCGATGGCATCCAGCATGCACCGGTTGTCTGTCGCATAGCCTGCGAACGGATTCACCAGCAGCGCATGCGTGAATCCGTGGGCGTCCAGGGTGGTACGAAGCTCGTAAGCCGTCCCGCATTCATTGGCCTGGGGTGCATAGCCTTCCGGATTCGACAGTGGGAAGCGCTCGACGTCCAGGACATGCACATGGCTGTCGACCGCGTAGCGTCCCGCGTCCGGCACGGCCGGATCGCTTCGCATCTGATTATTGAAGTTCAATTCCCGCATCCTTGATCAGTTGTTTGTAATCGGCGATCTCGGCCCTTAAGTAGGGTCCGAACTCCGCCGGCCCCAAGGGTTGAATATCGAAGCCGATCTCGCTCAGGCGCTGACGCAGATCCGGAGTTTCCAGCGCCGCCATGAGCGCATCGGAAATACGCTGAATCGCGTCTGGAGGAGTTCCCGCGGGCGCCAGCAATCCCGTCCAGGCCGACAAATTGAAACCCTTGACCGATTCGCTCATCGCCGGGACATCCGGCAACAAGGGTGAGCGCCGGTCCATGGTGACCGCGAGCAGCCGGGCCTTGCCCGCGTCGACTTGGGGTTTTGCCGTCGCAATGTCAGCGATGAGCACTTGCACATGGTTTCCGGCAAGATCGACCATCGCCTGCGGGCTGGATTTGTATGGAACGCTCAGAATATCCAGCCCTGCGCTGCGCTTGAAAGTCTCCATTCCGACCAAGGTGGCGGCATTGGGAGTGGCATATGCCAGCTTGCCCGGGTTGCTTCTGGCGTAGGCGATGAATTCCGCGAGCGTTTTGGCCGGCACCCCAGGGTGAACGACCAGCAAGAACGGCAGTATCCCGATGCGCGCGACCGGCAGCAGGTCTTTCACCGGGTCATACGGCAGCGTTCGGTACAAACCGGGATTGATGGAATTAACGCTTGCGCCGCCAACGAGTATCGTCATGCCGTTGGGCGCTGCCTTGGCCACATGATCCGCGCCGACCAGCCCATTGGCGCCGGGACGGTTCTCGACGATTATGCCGGTCCCCAGCCGTTCGCTCATGGCGGGCGCTATCAAGCGCGCCACGGTGTCGGTATAGCTGCCCGCCGAGAAAGGAACGACCATGCGGACCGGCTGGGATTCGGCGTGCGCCGGCAGGCCGCACGCATACAGCGACACCACCAGCCCCATCAGGACTCTTTTGACGGGAACACAAGATACACTGAGTTTCATGATGCTCTCCTTATGGAAACCTTGATCATTGCTGCCCGGCGGCCGATTGGCCGGCGAACAGTTTGTCGTACCTGGCCTCATACGCGTCATAGTTCAGCGCCTCATACAATTCGACTCGGGTCTGCATGATGTCCAGTACGTTCTTTTGACTCTTGTCGCGCAAAATGGCCTCGTAAACGCTCGTGGCGGCATGCGCCATTGCCCGGGCGGCCGAAAGCGGATACAGCGCAGCCGACACGCCGGCCTGCACCAGTTCATCTTGAGAAAAACTGGGGGTAAGCGAAAATTCGGTCACGTTCGCGAGCAAAGAGTGCGGTCGATTCAAGGCCTTCGCGAACGCTTGGTATTGAGCCAATTCGGTACAAGCCTCTGCAAAAATCATGTCGGCGCCTGCCTCGGCATAGGCGCACGCCCGGTCGATACTGGCTTGCAATCCCTCCGTCGCCAGGGCATCGGTGCGCGCCACGATAAAGAAGCTTGGATCGTTACGTGCATCAACGCATGACTTGATGCGGTCGAGCATCTCCTGGGTGCTCACCAGGCCCTTGTTCGGGCGATGGCCGCAGCGCTTCATCGTAACCTGGTCTTCGATATGCAAGGCGGCCGCGCCATCCTTGATCAGCCCCTTCACCAATCGAGCAATGTTGAACATGGCGCCAAAGCCTGTATCGACATCCACCATCAAAGGTAGGTCGCAAGCATCGGTAATACGCCGCACGTCCACCAGGACTTCGGTCATCGTCGTCAGCGCGAGATCCGGCAAACCATAGGAGTGGGTGGCCAAGCCGCCGCCCGCGATATAAATGGCCTGATGCCCGGCGCGCTGAGCCAGGATCGCGCTATAGGCATTGATGGTTCCGACAATCGGCAGGATTGGATTGTCGTCGAGGGCCTTGCGCAGGCGCGCTCCAGGGGTAAGCGTGGCGGATGTCTTACTGTGTGGATTAGTCAGCATTGCAATCTCGGATAAAGGGAACAATGACGGCATTGTGTCGAGCCGGCCGCCTGCATACAATCGAGTTGTGCACAGCGGAACACGACTATGAGCCTTTCTTTGAAACCCTCGAAAACAGACAGCCCGGAATCCCCTTACCCATCGCGCGACACGGTCCACGCCGTCATGCGTGCCCTGGCTGTGCTCGATGCGTTTCATGTGGACGAACAAACCGTTTCGCTGTCCGAGCTCAGTCGCCGCCTGGGCATGGGAAAGAGCACCGTATTGCGTACCGCCCGCACTCTGGCGGGCGCCGGCTACCTGGCTCAGACCGAAGACGGCCGCTGGCGCCTCGGCCCGGCAGCCGGCTGGCTGGGCGTGCGGTATCAAACATCTTTTGATGTCAACAACGTCATCGACGCCCTATTGAGGCATCTTCATGGCGTGACCGGAGAAACTGCGGCATTCTTCGTACGCGAAGGCAACTGGCGAAGCTGCGTCGCACGGGTGGACCGGCTCAGCATGGCACGGGTGCACGTGCGCGTCGGCGAGAAGCTTCCACTGGACAAAGGCGCCTCGGGCCGAGTCTTGCTGGCCTTTTCGGGACAACAGGGCGCACCTTACGAGCAGATTCGCCGCAAAGGTTTCTATCTATCCATGGGAGAACGCGACCCCACCATGGCCAGCATCGCCATCCCCGTATTTCGGGCGAGCCGTGAACTCTTCGGCGCCTTGTGCATTTCGGGCCAGGCTGAACGCTTGACCTTCGACGTACTGAATCAGCACCTGAAGCCCCTGATCGAGGCCGGCGCGGAACTGGGGCGTGCCTTGTCCGCCAACCGGGCAATGAGGGCGCAATAGACGGCAACGAGTGAACGGCGCCCTCCTGCGTTGCGAATGCGGGCCGGAGACACGCTACGCCTGCTCCGCGCCTTGTCGACCGACGGCATTCATGTTCATGCAGCCCGGCTTTCAGCGTTAACAGGCCCCGGGCAATCAGGCCTGCATTTGGCTCGTATCGATAGCGTGTAATCTTTAAGCTCAAAACCCAAGCGCGCCATAGCCTCGCGATGAAAAGCCGTTATCGCGGAGTCATTGAGAAAGAGTGAACGGCCGCAACTGACACACGTCACCCGTATCGGGCGATCCGTCTCAACCACCGTATAGACCCGTCCGCTCTCGAAGAGGCGTTCCTGCAATATCCCGGCGTGAACCATTTTCGAAATTGCGTTATAGACGGACGACAAGGTAAACGATATGTTTTCCTGCACCACTTCACGGTAGATTTCCGTCTGGGACAGCGAAACGTCGGCACGGATCAGTGCACGGAGGACCGCCGCCCGCGGCATAGTGACCTGCAAGTTTGCAGCTCGCATTTTATCGATGTAAGCCCTTGGCAAATACGGGGTGCTCAGGAACATGGCTTATCAAGCGCGAATGTCTGGCTTAGAAACAAACACATCTTTTCTCGAAACGGCTTGGTGATTGCCGGATTGCTGGCTGCCATGCGGAACCAGGCCGTCGCGTCCCGCATCCGGCCTTGCCGCGCCAACAGCCGGCCATAGTTGAATTGTCCACGGAAATCCCCCCCTTCCGCCGCCGCTCGATAGCATTCCTCGGCGGCGTCCAGGTCGGCCTCCACTTCCCAGCCATCTTCATAGAAGCCGCCCAGCAAGTTCCATGACTTCATATGGCCCATTGCGACGGCCTTGCGCAACCATTGGAATGCTTCGCCACGATCCACGGCCACACCGCGCCCAAGGGCCAGCGAAGTAGCATAGTTGTACATTCCCCAGTCGAGATTCGCGTGCGCGGCAAGCCTGAACCAGTAAGTAGCCAACAGCGGGTCGACCTGGATGCCCCAGCCATTCTCGTAGCAGCGTCCAAGCATGTTCATGGCCATGGGGTGCTTTTGCGCAGCCGCCAGCTTGAACCACTGGAAAGCCTCCTGCGGGTTCTGCGCCATGCCGTTTCCATCCAGCAGCCGTTGGGCATAATGCAACTGAGCCTCTGCAATTCCGTGTTCGGCCGCGGTATACAGCCATCGGGCGGCTATATCGGCGGGCCCATCCAATAACGCCCGAAACTTATCGGGCGTAGTGGCATTGAACCGGTGCGGGGATATTTCCTTCATGTTTCCAAAGCCGATTTAATTAGGTGCCGGCCTGCAGCCCTGCCAAGGCCGGCACCCATCATCTGAAGCCGCTGAGGGTCCGATATCTAGTAAGACAGGTTCAGATTCAAGATGGCGCTGCGCCCCGGGGCAATGTTGGCGTAATGGGCCGGATATGCCTTGTCGTAGTACTTTTTGTCGGCAAGATTAAGTATGTTCAACTGCGCGCTCAAATGCTTGTTGAACCTGTAAGCCGCCATGGCATCAAAGCGCCAGTAAGACGGAATTTCCAACACGTTTGCCGCGTCTCCGAACTGGCTGTCGACAAAATACGCACCGGCACCGACGGTGAGCTGCGTAGTCGCCTTGTATGTCGACCAGAGGCTGAAACTGTGCTTGGGCGTATTGGGAAAATTGTTGCCATCGTTTGCCGACGCAGCGCCATCACCATTGCTCTTCAGGTTGCTGCGCAAATATGTATAGCCCCCGAAAACATGCCATTTGGGCGTAATGGCCCCCATAGGCCCAGCTCAAGTCCATCCACCTGGTTCTTGCCCGCCATGGCGTAGTCGCCGTTAGCCAGCGTTATGCGGGCATTCGTCGTTTCCGTACGGAAAATGGCAGCCGTGAAGCTCATCGTCTTGTCGAACATGTCCCACTTCGTACCGATTTCGTAGGTTTTGTTCTTCTCCGGAGCCATGTCCGCGGCGTTGGGTCCTACGCCGCCCCGGCCGGGTGTAAGCGATTGGCCTTCATTGCCTTCGCCCAGCGTCGCATTGGCCGGCGTGGATGAGGTGGCGTAAGAGATGTAGATGCTGCCGTTGTCCACAGGCTTGTAAACGAGACCAAGCTGATAGTTGAACAGCGTATCATGTCGACGAATGGTTTCAGAGCCGCTTGCCGGAGTATTGATGAACTTCGTGGAGTAATCATCCAGCCGCAATCCCAGCCCAGCCTGCCATTGTTCGGAAAACTCTATGGTGTCGAAGGCATAGATGGATTTGGTCGTAGTCTCGGACTCCGTCCTGCTTCCCGCCAAGCCGCCGGTGCCGGTATTGACCCATGGATCATGCGGATTGGGGCTATACAGGCTGGTGCAGTTGTAGCCCGACGCCGGGCCCACGCCAAACCGGCAAGCGTTGGTTGCTCCGCTACCCGAGCCGCGATTGATGTCCAAGCTATCTTTATGGCCTTTCTCCTGCGATAGCTCGACGCCCACATTGAAACTATGCTTGAGCGATCCTGTTTCCGCCTTACCGACGAGTTCGGTCAGATTGGCGATCGTCCTGACAGCGCTGTCGCGTGAGTTGGCGCGGCGCCACACCAATCCATTGGCCACATTGCCCTTCGAGTCGTCTGGGTGCGTCCAGACATACTTCTGATCCGAATGCGTATAGCGCGTCGTGTTGCGTAGTGTCAGCCTCTCGGTGAAGTCGTGCTCGATGCCGAGCGTGGCCATGTCGCTGGTGGTTTTGCGGAAGTCGCTGCTCAGGCCATAGAAATTGTTGCGATCGACGTTGGCGGGGCCGCTTAGCGCACGGCGCGGATATTCGTACGGTATACCGCTATCGGGCAGGTCGTCAGTCGACAAGTGGTAATAGCTCATTGTGACGCGCGTCGGCGTGCCCAGGCCGAAGCTTATGGTCGGTGCAACACCCCATCGCTCGTTGTCCACGAGGTCTCGCCCCGCGACGTCCGCCTTATGGTACATGCCGTTCAGGCGGAAAGCCGTGGTGTCGGACAACAGCCAGTTTCCGTCTATTGTGCCGCGGTAGTAATTATCCGTGCCGACGCCCAGGCTGGCATTGGCGAAGTTGTCCCGCTTGGCCGTCTTGCTGATCAGATTGATACTGCCGCCCGCGCCTCCCCGGCCGCCGTATGCGCCGTCCGACCCCTTGATGACTTCTACCTGCTCAAGGTTAAACACTTCGCGGGAAGCCGCGCCGATATCCCGCATGCCATCTACGAAGGTGCTGGCTTGAGCATCATAGCCGCGTATGAATGGCCGATCGCCAAGCGGGTTGCCTCCCTCGCCCGCGCCGAACGTAATTCCCGGCGTGTTGCGAAGCACGTCCGTCAGCGACGAAGCCGCCTGGTCCTGAATCACCTCCTGAGGAATTATCTGTACCGATTTCGGCGTATCGACGAGGGGAGCGGTGAACTTCTACGACGCGGACTGCCTTACGTCGTATGGGTTGCTTGATTGCCCTTGGATTTGAATGGGCGCCAACTGACTCGCCTGATCCGTTGTTGCTGTCTGCGCCATTGCAGAGGCGCCTATCAGCAAAGTAGGGGTCGCCAAAGCCATGACAAGGCTGCCGCCCGTGCGCAGGCCATTGCCCCGGAGTTCCAGCGGAATTTGATCGGACACAGTAATACTCTCTCTTTTGGGTTGAAAGTGGGCGGACAGCTCCTTTTTTACGCCGCATGTCGAATACAGCACGCCAGGAGCCGGCAACACTCAGAAATGAGAATTGTTACTATTTGGTGTTGCGATGGTTTGCCAGAATGTGGCGGCATGTTGCGTTCATGCCAAGATTCGCCACAATCAGCATCGGCAATGCTTGTCGGCAGGGATCAAGCACCATCAGGATCAAATCGGCAGTTCGATGATCGCGCACAAGCCGCCCGTTGCGCGGCTTTCAAGCTTTATCGACCCACCATGGGCACGTACACAAGACTGGGCAATCGTCAAGCCCAGGCCGGAACCGCCGTTTGAATGGGACCGCGAAGCGTCCAATCGCACGAAAGGCTCGAAGACATGCGCCAGCTGGTCAGCTGCGATGCCGGGGCCGATGTCCAGCACCTCGATGGCCAGCAGCCGCTCGCCATCTTGTCTGGTGACCACGGTAACCGGCCCATAACGAGCGGCATTATCAATCAGATTGTTCAGTGCACGCTTTAGATGGATTGGCCGGCACCGGTAAGAAAATGAATCAGACATATGCGGCTGGAATACGACCTTCCTGCCGCTCATGCATTGCTCATCGACGACCTCTTGCACAAAGCCGTTCACGGCGACCTCCAGCGTAGGCTCCTGCAAAGCGTCGTCCTTGGCGAACCTGAGGATCTCTTCAACCATCACCCGCATTTCGTCCAGTGTATGGATCATTGCCTGGCGAAGCTCTGCCTCGTCGACCAGCTCCGCCCGGATTCTCAAGGAGGTCATGGGAGTACGCAGGTCGTGCCCGATGGCCGCGACCATCATTGTGCGCGCCTGCACGAAGCGAACCAGATTCTCTTGCATCTCGTTGAACGCCTGCGTAATTTCCCGTACTTCGTCCGGCCCACCGGCAAGCGGCAGCATCACGTGTTCCCCCCGGCTGACCTTATTGGCTGCCGCACTCAGATTTTTGAGCGGCCGCATAATGCGTCTGCCAAAAAATACGGCAATCAGCGCCGTCGGAATCATGCCAACCAGCAGCGATAAGCTCAGGACCCGGCTCCAATGCGCGGGGATTAGGATCGGCCAGTGGTCGCTTGACAGCGTGCGCCCATCCGGCAAGCCCACGTCGACATGCACCTCCCACGCGAGAGGCTGGCGCCGGCCCAATACCCTCTCCAGCCAATTTCGCGCATCTTTGGCGTTCGGATCCGCCTTCATCCGTTCAAGCTTGACGCGCACAGGCGTACCAGGCGGCAGATCGATCATCTCTCGTAGCGCCCGGGTTATCGCTTGCTCCTGGCGGCTCATGGCTTGCCCGGCGACCCGGTTCGATGTGATCCGGAAAGTCGAGTCGGGCAAGCTGACGCTTTCAAGCACGGACACTCCGTCATGCGCGGAGGACGCCAGGCGGTATGCGGCAACGATGCGCGTTTCTATCATGCGCGCCGATATGGGATGAATGGCTGAATTGTCTGCCCGCCACCACGATAATAAAAAAACAGCGACGCCATGGGCAACCAGTATCGCCAGGATCCAGACCACCAGTAGTTGCGCGGAAATGCTGCGAGGAATCAACCTCATTCTTCTTTCCGCATGACATTGGCCGCAAGCATGTAACCATCGCCGCGTATCGTTTTCACGAGCTTGGGCCGCCGCGGATCCTTTTCGAGCTTCTTTCGAAGGCGGCTGATCTGGCTATCGATGCTGCGGTCATATGCAATGGCATCATGCTTGCGCGTCAGGTCGAGGAGTTGATCACGCGAGAGCACCCGATTCGCGTTCTCGACCAGCGCTCGCAATAAATGGAATTCCGCCGTGCTGATGTCGATATCCTGGCTACCGGGGTCGCGCAGTTCCCGCTTGTCGACGTTGAAAGACCAGCCGCTGAAGGTAAACGTACAATTCTTTCCGGCTCCGTCATTGCGGCTGCCGGGTTCCGGCTCTTCGTGATGGCTTCTGCGCAGCACGCTGCGAATGCGGGCGACCAGCTCTCGGGGATCAAACGGCTTGATGACGTAATCATCGGCGCCGATCTCCAGGCCCGCCACGCGATCGGCTGCTCGGCCACCGCGGTCAGCAGGATGATAGGAATTCCGAAACGCTGCGATACGTACCGGCACAGCGAAAGCCCGTTCTCTCCGGGCAACATGACATCCAGGACGATCAGGCTGAAGGAGCGTTCATCCAAGCGACGCCTCATGGCTACGCCATCTTCGACCGCTTCAACATCGAAATCAAACCGGGACAGGTAGGTAGTCAACGGATTACGGATGTTCTCATGATCGTCAACAATCAGGATGCAGGGACGCGAATTCATTGATGAAATCATTCAATGTTGCAAACAAGAAGCATTATCAGAATTCTACCAGCAACTTGCGGCCCTTCTGGATCAGATGCCCCCTTCTCACACCCGGTCGCCCTTGCGCAGCAACGCTTCGCTTCATTCGCTGTGATCCAGCTTATGGGAGGACTTGCGCCCTCCAGCTTTGTGTATAAGCTTTGTGTAGAAAAAACCGCCTACTGCACTGGCTGTAACTACTCCTGCTTGCCAGCGGTGGGAAACAAATTGTCTGACACGTTTGAAAAGCGGCGCCCGAAAGCATACCGATATTAGAGAAAAAACGGCGGAGCATCAGCTCGATACTCCGCCATCCCTTATCCGCGTTTCAATAGAACCGCTAATGTCTAGTCCTCATCACTGAGCTTGAATATTGGCTGATTTCACAATATCAGCGTATGTAGCCAGGTCGTTCTCGATCTGGCTGCGACACATGAGGATTGATGACTAATGTGCCATCGAACCCCACCACCAAGGTATAGCCGTCCGACTCAGCCTGCGCGGCCAAATGCGTGCCGATATTGCCTGAAGCCCCTGGTTTATTGTCCACGCTCACCTGCTTGCCCAGGTTTTTCCCCAGTCGATCTGCTACCAGACGCGCCCCGGTATCCGTCACGCCGCCTGGCGCAAACGGCACGATCAGACGAATCGGGCGGGTCGGATAATCCTGCGCAGTCTCTTGAGCATTGACAGCCGGCCCAGCCAGCCCAAGCATCACGCACAGAGGGGCTAGCGCTGCGCGCATCATCATTGAACATCGAATACGGTTAGCCATGAAAAGTCTCCTTAATGTTGTTGTATTGAATCTGACATGCGGCAATTGCCGCCGCTCAGGACAATGTCTCCACCTTGTGGTGGTCGGGATAACGGCGTCGCAGCCATGCCATGCTGCGCCCACCCAGCTCTCGGCCTAGCCGGGCCTGCGCATACGCGATGGCCTCCATCAGACCGGATAGAGATATGCCGGTGGAGAGGCCGCTACCCTCAGCCATCAGCACAATATCTTCGGTAGCGGCATTCCCCGCGGCTCCAGGAGCGAAGGGGCAACCGCCTATGCCGCCTACACTGGCATCGAACCGGCGGACTCCCGCCTCTATGGCGGCCCAGACATTAGCGACAGCCATCCCTCGGGTATCGTGAAAATGGGCCGCCAGCTTGTTGAGAGGCAGTTCGCCCGCCAGTACATCGAATCGTTTCTTGACCGCGCCCGGCGCAGCGGAACCTATGGTGTCTGCAATCACGATTTCGTCGGCACCAGCCCGCTCCATACGAACAGCCAAAGAAACAACGGCGTCCAAAGGCGTAGGCCCTTCGAACGGACAATCGAATGCCACCGCCACATAAGCGCGCGTACGCAGGCTTAAATCTCGTGCGGATTGCAGCGTCTCTTCGCAGGCTGCCGTGGCGCGGGCGAGGTCCATGTTGATATTTTTCTGATCATGGGTCAACAAGCCCCTGTCGCCAGCATCCAGCTAACCGGCTTTGATATCCTGCAAGGCCTGATTCGGGCACGAAAGATCACCGACCGTGTCGGTATAGTGATGTACGGTCAAACCATTCCCGAACTCGACGCAGTCAAGGCCTTACTGAGCATTGAAATCGAACAGCATGCCTATCAAACCCCCGACGATGCCCAGCAACGCTTCGAGCAATTGCGCAATAACGGCTTTAAGGTCATTCTCGGGTCCAGTCTGGTGGTAGAGCTTGCCGAGCAAGCCGGCCTGCAAGGACTACTGGCCTATTCACTGACCAGCGTGCGCAAAGGGTTCGAGGACGCCCTCGAACTCGCCCGTGTAGCGCGGCTGGAAGCCGGCCGCTACGAACAGCTGAACGGTGTCCTACATAGCCTGCAAGACGCTGTTCTGGCAGTCGATCACAAGCACCGTATCATTGCGGTCAACCCAACCATGCAGAAAGTGCTGGGACGGGAAGCGAGTGCGCTCATCGGCCAGTCATTGGACGACCTGCCCGACGAATTGGCGCTACGCGCCACTCTGGAAACGGGTCAATCCGAAGGGACTGGCCTTCTACGCCTTGGCGGGCACGACTGGTTGGCCAACCGGACCGCCATTCACGAGAGAGGCGTCATTGTCGGCGCCGCCCTCACTTTATACGTAGCCGGTCGCATTCAAGAGGCCGACACCAGCCTACGGGTTCAGCAACGGCGTCGGCAGAACACAGCCAAGCACCGGTTCAACGAACTCATCGGCCAGAGCCCGCGCTTCGTCAGCGCGATGCAAACAGCGCGCCGCTATGCGCAGACTGATATGACTGTGCTGCTATCAGGAGAAAGCGGTGTCGGCAAAGAACTGTTCGCACAAGCCATACACAATGAAAGCAGCCGCTGCGAACGGCCTTTTGTCGCTGTGAACTGCGCCTCGTTTCCTGAAACATTGCTGGAAAGCGAACTGTTCGGTTACGAAGAAGGGGCTTTCACCGGCTCCCGCCGCGGGGGTAAACGCGGGCTATTTGAGGCCGCTCATACAGGTACGTTATTTCTGGATGAAATCGGCGATATGCCCCTGGCATTGCAAAGTCATCTGCTGCGTGTGCTTCAGGAACGCGAAGTGACACGGCTTGGCGCTACAGCCGCCATACCTGTGGATGTGCGCATCATCGCAGCCACCCACCAGCCCCTGAAAGACATGGTGGCGCAACGCCGCTTCCGTCAAGATCTCTATTACCGCGTCAATACTTTACAACTACAGATTCCGGCATTGCGAGAACGACCGGAAGATATTCCTGCCCTGCTGAGAATACGGGTGGGGCGCGCCATGGCGCAACTAGGTTCGACGATGGACGCGACTGAACTTCTCACAGCGTGGATGCCGCGACTGCAGTCTTACCCTTGGCCCGGAAACGTGCGCGAGCTTGAGAACATCAGTGAGCGCATCGCCGTCTTTCTGTTGCAGTACGCTCGACCGGAAGATGTCGACCTCTACGCTCTGCGTCACGACTGCCCCGAGCTGTTCAACGGCGCTGCCTATCCGGAGCCAGACCTTGACTCCACACCCCGCCAGCGCGCGCTGGCGGCCTTATGCGCCAGCCATGGCAACCGCCAGGAGGCGGCCCGTCGACTCGGCATCAGCCGTTCAACCCTCTGGCGTTGGGCCAACCTTCAGGAAACAGAGTAACAGCCTACTGCGACAAACACCGGCGGCTCTTCATCATTAACCATGGAATGGACGCCCCTGCTTAAGCCGCGCCCGGCCGGGCGCACCAAAAGAAAAGGCCCTGTAGAAACAGGGCCTTAGTGCCAAATTCTTGGCGGAGACGGAGGGATTCCTCGGCGAAATTAAATTTATCTTTAAAATCAATAGCTTAGCTTTTTAAAACACGAACTCTGTGTATACGCTTTGTGTAGAAAAAAACCGCTCTGCTAAAGAGTAGCCGAACACTTCTGGCTAGTCCAGATATTTCCTAACCGCCGGCGACAAAAAAGCGCCATCGGGACGCGTAGTTGGACAGTGTGAAGGAAGAACAGGGATTCCCATTGAGCAATGAATTCCGCTCACCTTTACGCAATTGCATTTCACTTCTGTCATTTTGATCAATTGACGAAACGACCAGTACCCCCTTGGCGTTCATGCTGGATGCACTACGAAAAACACCCCGGAAATACCTCCCCTGCCTTAGTGAGAAGCGCGAACGCAGAAAAAAGCGCCTCACCAGGAAAAAATTGGTGGGGCGCTGCTTAATCATGAGTCAGTATCTATCGCCAAAACATCTCCCTACTCTCATAGCTTTCCAGTCGCTCTCACGCCGCCTTCAGCCGACATGGCCTCTCGCAGTGTCGAAAGCCAGGATGCCGAACTCCTCCCCATCGCAGCACTTGCCGGTGCGTTCAGTTCGCGATACAGAAACAACACGAACAGCTTGACCGAAGTAGACGCGCTCAAAAGCGCAGGTGGAACAAAGCCGCCGATGTAACTGTCGTCGTAAAGCTGATGGATACCCGACTCAACCTGCAGCGCCAAGTCTCCCTGGTCGGGCCAAAGCAGATCCGACAGGGTGATATTTTGAGCCAGTACCCGCACAAGAATCACGGGAATACCCAGGTACCCGGCAGCATGCTCGTGAACCCAGCGCTGGGCGTTACCTATATGACTCTCGCCTCGACGCCACTGATTTAGCCGTGCATAAGAGACACCCAGCACACGGGCAAGATGCTGCATCGTATGCCCTTCACGCTGCGCCTTCACGATAAGCGCCGCGAGTAACTGCGGCGTCCTGTGCTGCTTAGCCGCCGTACTTGACGGTTCGCGCACACTCGAGGATGCGTCGTTGTCATTTTCCTTACTATTCTTCATCAATTTTAATTCCTAAATCGCTAATGTCCATATGCGCCACCGCCACCACCTATGGTTCGTTGTAGCGTTAGGTATAGCGACCGGCCGTACATCTGCCGTACTCGGCCAGCAAGGATGGCTTTCTTTTTTGTCTATTGAGCCTCGCTAGGACTTTCTGTCAAAGTGCAGATTTTCTGGAACCACGGCCACTCGATGCATCCTCCACCGATCACGCTGCTTCTACGCCCGCCCACCGTCGCCCTGACGGAGTGGACGGTCTTTGAAGTCGTTCTGCACTCCTTCGATGGGGCCCCCACATGGCATCTAGTCGGGCTGGAGGTGGATGGACATGCATCCCACCCGCGCGTCAGCTCACCGATCATCGCCGTCGACAATGTCTTGCGAACGTGCGCGACGCGTGGCGGCGACGTCTACCACCTTAAGGACGAATGCAGCTTTCATCCTGGAGAAGAAATCATTGAGTGGAGCACGTGGAAGGAGAGCCTTCGAGTCCAATCCGATACCAACGTGACGAACGTCATCACGGACGCCTTCATTCGTCTAGAACAGCAGCTTTACGCTTATCAACAGCAGCGGCCCTATGATTTCCCGATGGACTGGTTCATCGGCATCCCGATCAAAGAATACACGCAGACTGACCGCGTCACGCCTGATACCTTCCTGCTAGATGAGCGTCACGAGCTGTGCCTGCGGCTTGCTTTGCAGTGCGCTCGTCTCTATCGGCATGAGCTGGGTAACGAGACGAACCTTAGGCCCTTTTATTTCGACACGCTCGTGCAAGAAGCGCTCCAGGATTGGAAACTGTCTATCCAAGAACGACGCTGGGTTGCCGTCCAAGCGCGGGAAATCGTGCTGGATTAAACGCGGTATCCCGCCACATCCTCCTGCAGCCCTCGGTCAGGCCGCTCAGTCATCGGGACGCCACCTCGTCCTAGTCTGGAAGAAAATCACCACTCCAGGTCGGTGAGTCAATACAGTGCTGGGTGCGGATCGGCACCTGGCACAGTCTACGCCACGCTGGCCCAGGGCTTTCAAGTGGTGAGCCAAGTGAGTCAAGTACTATTTTAAACTTCGCACCTGAATTAGCCTTAAAGGCAAAAAGAGTTTTCCGAATCATCCGGGCTCACCCGGCACGCCCCTGTAAGAATCTGTTTTACATCAGTTTTTTTCTTCCAAAATGGGAAGGTCTGTGGTGCATCATCGGGCATTTGCTTGGCACAAGTGACGCACCGACTGCTAAACGGTCAGAACGGAAGCGCCAAATTGCAAACGCGCTTCTGAGTCTGTTCTCGCCGTGAACGACGCTCCTCGTACGGAAGGACATCCCGAACGCGTGGCCAAAAGCGGGGGGAAGCGACGGCAGCTAAGCCATTCCGACTGCACCAATCTTTGTAATGCGCGTAGGCCTCGTCTTTCGTCGTATCAAGTTCAGTGCCCAGCCCAATATCACAAGCCTCAAGCCATCCTCGAACTGAATCCGTCTGACCCTTAATTTCTTGCAACACCTTGGCCATGGGCGCCGGCAAAACAGCACCAAACCGTCCGCGGCGTTGAAGGCGTAGCAGCCCCTCCAACGCCCAGTTCAACACCCCGGCCAGCTCCGCCTTTATGATGATGTCGGCCAACAGCGGGTTACGCTCGCTCTCAGCAATGACGGTATCGAAAGGCACGATATCCCAACGCCGCCAGAAGCCGTTGGAGTGGTCCGTTATGGACGGAAGATGGTTTCCCAAAACCAGCCATTTTGCAAGAATATTCACGCTAACCGGGTCACGATATCTTCTGTCGATTTGCACGCGTTCGCCTGCGATGAGCGACTTGATGCTCTGCTCATTAATCCGTCCCCGAGGTGCTTCATCGCAATAAATGAGGCTTGCATCAATGAGCGACGACAACTTGAATCCGTCCAGTGCATCCAGCTGCACGGACTCAGGTCGACGATGCAGCGCGAGCAGGATTCGGGCCAACACACCCTTGCCGTTTGCCCCGCTGCCCAGCCAAAATTGAGCGATCTGATAGCGTGCATCGCTCGTCAGGGTGTAGCCAAAATACTCCTGGACCCGGGCCCTCACCTCACTATCCGGCAGCACTGTATCTAAAAAGGCCATGAACTGGGGCGGTTCGGGCGCACGCGGGTCAAACTCACATGCCAATTCATGGCGCAGTCCCAACAATGGGTTGGGCGGCTCAAGTCTCAAGACGTCGTCCCGTACATGCAGGTATCCGTTCTCGCAGGCGATGACGACGTCCGTTGTTACTGCCGGAACCGCTTCACACCACAGCAGCGCCGCCCTATGCGCTTTACGTGCGTTTTCAGCGGAGGCGTTCACGCGGTCGTTACTGACAATCCAGTCATAAGCGGCTTTCTCCGCTTCCTCTTCCGGCAACGCTCGCCAGAAGCTACCTGTCCAATGGTGCAAGACACCACCTTCTTGCCCCCATAAGCCTGTGCCTCTGAGGACATCGGCGTAATCGTGAGGTTGGAATCTTCGTTGCGCTTTTGCCATTAGCGTCGCCCTCCAGACTGTACATTCGCGGCTAGCCACGCCTGGACATCCTCCTGTCGCCAGCGCAGCAGTTTGGTGCCCGGCAGTTGCAACCGTGGCGGGACAGCATCGGGATTGGTGCGCAAATTGCGTTTAATGGTGTGGGGACTGCGCCGCAACAAAGCGGCCAGGTCGTTCAAATCAAGAAGCGGTTTCATTATGTGCTCCAGAGCGCTACAGGCACCGAAAGCCGCCTGGCTTCCCGTCATGCCGCCACGAAGCACGCACATCTCCGTGGCGACATGTCTATGCACATCGTTTATATTTTTTGCCGCTTCATTGCATTTTCACTCCCCACCACCAATGCTCAACCAGATCGCTGCCAGTTCTGGGGGGGCCCTACGCGCTTAGACGTTCAGCACATGCCAAAGGCTCCCAACGCTCGGCCATCTGCAGTATCCGCTCGGGTGACACTCCGTGGGCATTGGGCCAGCGGCCAGTCGCCTCAATGACGCGGACGTTCCCGCACATATCAAAATAGGGCTGCATTTCTGATAAGCGCGTAAAAGTGTTCGCCACCACGACGCGTTCGCCCCGGGCAAGTGCGGATCGCGTCATCGTCTTACACCAGTTGTGTGCATCTCGAACTCGGCTCGCATCGTAGCGATATACCCCGTCTTGCATAAAGTACATGTCAGCTTCGAAATGCTGATAGCCCTGCTCTACCATCCTGTCCGCCAGCGTTGATTTACCACTGCCGGGCAGGCCACGGATGATGACCAGTTCCGCGGTAGCCGGAAGACGCCTTGGTGCGCGGCTTTGGTACCCAGGGCGATGGGGGGCTTGATGAGACTGGCTGCGAGCGTTCTGGCGGCGGGTGTTGGCGTGTTTCATACGATTCCTAAGAAGAAAAAAGAAGAAGGGATTTCTCCATGTAGGAATCTGGGTTCAGCCTAAAGCCGTCATTGACTTTAAATCTAAAGTCCGCGATTTAAATCTAAACAGCAAGCTAAACCCGGACGATTCGGCCATTGCATATACGAGGTTCCAAATCACGCTGCCCAGTGCAGTCCACTCGTAGGAACTTCGTAAAATGACTCAAACTTCTATCACAAGTACAAGGAACGCCACTCGCGCAACGACTACAGGGGCTGAGGACATCCTCCGCCGGATCAGAGTTTTATTGGAAGAAAACTGGCCCTATCGCCGTTCAACCTCGTCCTGGGCTGGGGGCGATCATAACGTCTACGTTCGACTTTCCGAGGAACCCTGTGGCGAATGCTATAGCAAGCGCGCATGGTCAAAAAACGGCAAATGGAGCGGCACGAGTAGTTTCGCTGACTTACGCATCACACAGCGATGTATTGACGCCCTGGGTGAAAACCTGCTTATCGGCGGGTTAATCACACTTGATGCCGAGGTCATCGCCCCCCGGACGTATCGCGCAACATGGCTTGAGCAGAGCCGGGGGGTCAGTCTGAAAATCGTGCAAGGGTGGATCATAAAGGGCCACCATTGCACTGCGAAAACACTGGAAAAGGCAAAAAAACAGGTTGCCAAGGCGCGGGCAAGTCAGGTGCTGGCGATATTTAACAAGGGGGTGTCAGAAATTCCGTGTTCGAGGCGGGTTGAGCATTACATGGAACGGCGGATGAATCGATCCTCGTAGAGAATGGCGAATTGGTTCATGGCTTGCTTCCAGTCGTGAGCGGAACGGCTCCATTTTGCCGTGATATTACGCAGCGCCAGCCAGAGCAGTTTAGCGGCAGCCTCATCGTTGGGGAAATGCCCTCGGGTCTTGATGATTTTGCGCAGTTGCGAGTTGATGTTCTCGATGGCGTTGGTGGTGTAGATCACGCGGCGCACGGCCGGCGGGAAGGCGAAGAACGGAATCACCCGATCCCAGGCATTGCGCCATGCCGCGCTGACGGTTGGGAATTTCTGTCCCCAAGGGCCGTTGGCAAAAGCCTCCAATTCGGCCTGTGCGGCCTCGGCACTGATGGCGGTATAGATCGGCCGGATGGCAGCCGCCAGGGCTTTACGGTCTTTCCAGCTCGCATAATCCAGGCTGTTGCGGATCAGGTGAACGATGCAGGTTTGAAGCGTGGTGGCCGGGAAGACGGCGGCCAGCGCCTCGGGCATGCCTTTGAGGCCATCGGTGACGGCGATCAGGATGTCCTCTACGCCCCGGGTCTTCAGGTCGTTAAACACCTTCATCCAGAATTTGGCTCCTTCGGTGCCCTCGATCCACAGCCCCAGGATGTCACGGGTGCCGTCGGGCAGCACCGCCAGGGCCAGGTAGACGGCCTTGTTGCGTACGACGGCATCCTCGCGGATCTTGACCCGCAGGGCATCGAAAAAGACCACCGGATACACCGGCTCCAGCGGCCTAGCCTGCCAGGCGGCGACCTCGGCCATGACTTCGTCGGTAACGGAACTGATGAACTCCGGCGAGACCTCAGTGGCGTACTGCTCCAGCAGAAAGCCCTGGATCTCGCGCACCGTCATGCCCCTTGCATACATGGCGACGATCTTGTCGTCAAAGCCGGTGAAACGGCGTTCGTGTTTGGGGATCAGCAGCGGCTCGAAGCTGCCGTCGCGGTCGCGAGGCACCTCGATGCGGATCGGGCCGTCCTCGGTCAGGACCGTCTTGGCACCCTTGCCATTGCGCTGGTTGGTGACCGCCGCTGGCTTGGCGGCTCCGGCCGGGTAGCCCAGGTGATGGTTCATCTCACCGGCCAGGGCGCGCTCGATCAGCGCCTTCTTGAAGGCCAGCGATGCAGCATTGATGGCTTCGGCCGTCATCGGGCCGTTACCGAACGACTCCAGCAGTTCTGGGGCAATGGTCGGCAGCGTGGTCGCTTGGGTTCTTGGTTTGCGTGGCATAGACACTCCTTGGCGTCATGTTATGCCTCAAACACGAAATTACTGACAGGCCCTTTAACAATCGCGCAGCGCTCAGGAAGTTGGACTTCACCCATTTCCCCTTGCACCAGATCATGGTAACGCGTGGCGACAGCTTGAACGCAGGCAACTGTATCCCCGGAACGGACAGCTTCATTCGCACGCACTTCGGCGACAAAGGCAACCCCAAGGCGGTCAGTGCCCTGAGCTTACTCGCGATAGTCGATGATAGTTTTGTACGTCGAGCAATCCTTGAGGCGGACGCCCGGCAACGCCAAACCGCCGGCTAAGCAATGGAAAACCGGGGTCTGTCCGTCATTACGTTCTTGATTCGATGGTGTTGACCATCCAAGCGCGCTCTTGCGCCGACAAATCCCAGCCCTCCAGCGCTACATACGCAAAGATTTCAGCTAGGCTCGGAGCCGTAGCGTCATCTGGGGATGTAGCTGGTTCACGATGCAGATTAAGTCGACGGAATTGCTCTCTCAAGCGCACGCACAGACTGTAGCGTTCTTTGAGTTCCCCTGCTGCCGGCCCAATGATGTAGCGGCTCTCGATTTCACGAGCAAGGAATTTCAGCTGCGACCCGGGCACGGCGCCCAAAAAATAATCGTGTGGAAAATCCGGCGGCACATCTTCGACTAAGTTCAGCTCAGCATCAATCTGCTGAAACGTCACCACGAATTCGTCAGTGACGTCTCTGTCTGCACTGATTCTGTTTGCTGTGGCGCACTGCAGCCAAAGCTTCGCCATGCCTTCATCGAATTGCTGAGCGGGATCGCCCGTCAACAGGTAAAGATTGCCGCTGCCGGTCAAGCATGCGCGCATCACGCCATCGACCTGAAAAATCGGAGAACTCACGCGCACATTGCTATGAGTCCATCCGATCACGTGCCGGGTTGGGTTCCCATCGCCAGTTGGCACCTCCATCACGCGCCAGTCGGTAAGCCGAAAATTCGGCGGCTTCATCAATATCGTCGTTCTTGCGTTTTCCATCGTACCCCCCTTTCCACACAAATAACCGCAGCGTGGCAGAAGCGGATGGAAAGGTTCAATGGACAAAAAAGAAAGCGGCGCTTGCCCCTCGAAAACAAGAGCTATCGTCACACGACTCGTGGGTGCAGCGACTATTTAAAGCTTAAAGTCCTGGTCCGGCGTTAAGCCTAAAGTCGTGGGAAAAGTGGCATCGTCGGCTGCTTCGCTACACGAGGGATGAAACAGACATCCCGACCCCAGACGAACACCTCCGCCCAAGCCTCATTCTTGAAATGGGCTGGAAGCAAACGCCGCCTTTTGCGGCAACTGTTGCCGCTGTTGCCGCCAGCGCAACGCCTGATCGAGCCCTTTGTCGGCGCCGGCAACGTTTTCTTGGCAACGGATTATCCAGAATATCTGCTGGCAGACTCGAACCCGGTGCTCATTGCATGCTTTCAGGCGCTAAGGGATGACACCGACGCGTTCATCGAACGCTGCGCGGCCCTGTTTAGCCCGCGGCACCATAATGCCGATGCGTATGCCACGCTGCGAGCGCGCTACAACGCTCCGGAAACGCAGGTTGAAGAACGAACCGCATTGTTCTTGTATATCAACAAGTTTGGCTATAACGGCTTATATCGGGAGAATCAGAAGGGCCACTGCAATACGCCATACGGGCATCCGAAATCCCTCCCTATCCTGCCCGAACACGCTATGCGTGCCGTCGCCCAGCGCTTGGCCGGTGTGGACCTGCAGTGCGGCGATTTCGAAGCGGTCATGCAGCGGACGCAACTTGGCGACCTAGTGTATTGCGACCCACCTTACGCCCCATTGAACGAGCAGCCAGTTTTACCGGCTATGGGGCCCAAGGTTTCAACTGGGCTGATCAGCGCCGCCTTGCTGATATGGCTCGCCTTTTAGCGGCTAGAGGCGTAACGGTCGTGGTCTCGAATCACGACACACCCGCGACCCGCGCATTGTACTCAAGCGCGCAACTGCACAGCCTAGCCGCCTACCGCTCAATATCGCGAGATTCCACGACACGCGGTCAGGCGAACGAGTTGGTGGCGGTTTTTGACGGACATTGAGTGGCGCACGTTGCCGCATGAGCTCGACCACTGATCAATGCCGAGCTTGCTTAAATCTAAAGTCTCACATCACTTTAGATCTAAGCCACGATGTCTTCACTATGTAAGAGCCGCACTTCGCTCGCTCTACAACTGAGAAATAATCATGACTAATACATCCATTCCCGAAGAACACAACCTCATTCTTGCCAATTGTTTTTCCTCCATCGACGACGCCTGCCGTAAATGCCCCACGTTGGACGAGGTGTTGGAACTATTAAGCGAACATGGTTCCTCCGCCTCTACAGGCGCAGGCCTGCTCATCAACACCGAATATCTCAAAGGCCTGAAGGTGGACACCATGGGTCGCTGCGCACTGGTGCTTGCTTTGCCCGACGCGCTTGAACCACTGTTGCCAAAGCTGCTGAATGTACAGCCGACGATGTTCTACGAGCCCACACTGGACCTAAAACAAGCCATCCCTGTGTTGCGTTGGTATCCAGAAGGCACAGTGAAAGTTTTGGTAGACCTAGTCGCCGTAAACTCAGTTATAGGATGGTGCAGCCCCCAGTATTGGGAAACGGACACTCGCATCCGCGTTCCGGTGCCGATTGTCATGTTGGCAGGCAACTCCATCGGCCTGGGCGGGATAGTCACTGCGCGAGACTGGAAGCAAGAAGCCTTGCGTCTAGAGAGATATACGAAGTATCAATATCAACCTGAGCATTTTCTGGACGAAGAAACTAGGCAAGAGTCTATAGACCTGGCACAACGGGAAGGTCCGCGCCCTTGGTCGGGTCGACTTTGGAGCGTAAGTGAGGCCACAATACCGGCAATTCATATCCCGGTTTACCTCGGGTCATAAAAGCTGAGCTGAAGCTGCCAGCACCTCGTTGCCAGATCGCAACGGGGTCACCACCTGCACGATATCGGCCTTCCGAGTTCAAGCCAAAAGATCCGCAGCCGTTTTTCCTTCTTTCAATGCCGTACGAAACCACACTAGTCGCGGTCTCTGTCCACTCAAGGTGTCACCCTTGCCATCCCCATACTTAACGAAAGGGACGTGTCGCCGACTGAGATTGCAATGCGGCGGCATTATCGTATGGCATCCTCATTACAGAGAACGGATGTGTGGCACCAGAAGCCATGGCTGCTCACCGTCAGACGCCCTCCTGGACTATAGGCGGTCAGTTCTTAGCCAGCCACCCACATGAACAAACCCTCGACTTACGCGAGGGTTTGTTAGCAGCCTCAATGATCTAACATGCCATTTTCTTTTTCTGAAAAGGTGGGGCACTACATGCCGGATTGCTTCGCGGTCATTTCATCAAAGCGCCCTTCCTTGTAGGCCTGCTTGATTTCAGCCGTAGTGCGCGGACGCGTAATTTCTAGGTCAGAGATCAAACAAGCCCTTCATGAAGATCATGAAGGGGTTTTCCTTATTCGTCAGTCGTCGTTCCCTGGAACTAAATACGGCAGCAAAATCCTCGGAGACATATCTTCAGAATCGCTCCAGAGCTTACCGTAAAAAGGCATCGTGCCGTGTTCCTGAGCAAATTTCTCTGCCTCGTTCAGTTTCTCATCGTCAAACGTTCGATACGGATTCCAATTGCAACCACTTAAGCTTTGTCTAAGGCGAAAACGCTCGTTCCAGTGTTTCGATACTGCCATCCCGCCGAGTGCCAATGAGTTGCCCGCGACCACCAGCAAAGGCAGAAACGGGCGAATAAGCGGCCCTGGATAACGCCGCACAGCAATCTCGGTCTCAAGCACTTCACGTCTGAGCGGGAAGTCCTTCAGAGCATCTTGCACTGTATCAGCTCGAACACACACCTGAGCGCCACCCGGTACCCACCAAGACCAGACTGAAACGGAGCGCAGAAGGTCAAGACTGAAAATATTGATGTCACTCGGTATAACATTCATGAATACCGAAAGATGAGGCTCCAGTTCTACAGGCAGTCGCAAAACCAAGGCGGTACGGCCGATATCGCACAAGTACGACTCACCCAATTGCTCAGTACTCCAAGTAAGCGCCAAGCCGGTGATTTCAGATGCGGCGCAGTGGCTTTCAAGTAGGTTAATGAGCCCTGAATAGTTCGGATTTTCGCCCACGGCCTGTTCGATTGAAAGTATCCGATGCACAAGCGGAAAATGGTACTGAAACAGCTCAATTTCATCATCGGAGAAGTCACATTCATGGTCATCATGTTTTTGTGGATTTGTGGTGCAGTCAAACATCATTCTGTTCCTTTTTAGTTGAGACGAAACCCGCAAAAGCGCGGGCTCGTACTCAATAAAGCAACTGCGCGTTAAATCTAAAGTCAGGATCACTTTAAATTTAACGACTCCTGCGGTCACGCGTGGCGACCCAGCCCGCATCTTGCAACGCGGCGACCAAGCTGTCGGGGCGCTCAAGCACAAGAGCTCGTAGTTCCGCCCATTTTTTCGCTGCTATCGCATCTTTACGCACAGGCCCCTGATTTCGCCCATACCTGCCTTGTTCAACTGCTGATATTGCCGCCCGCACCGAAGCACTGACCGCATCCAGAGGGTCGAGGTTCTCAATAACCGCAGGTCCGAGCGCGGCGACAGTTTCATGCAGCCCTTCGAGCAGTCGCGGGTCGACGGCAACCAGTTGAGCCCGTCGGCCCGCCTCCTGTAAGAAATTAATAGCTTCTGTCACCCGCCAGTTGGGATCGCATTCGCGCGCTTCCTGCTCCTTCTTCTTACGCTCAGCTTCGTTTCGCGCCGGGAAAATAATGGATTTTTCGAGATGGGCAAGCTCTTTTGTCGACAAAAGTTCTGCGATTTCGCCAGGAACCTCTACTGCAGACAACGAGATTGTCGCCAAGGGAATGGTCCTGACGTATCCGTGCTGGTTGCCCTGCGCGCCTTTGCGGACATATTGCTGGCGCATGATGCGGGCGGTGTGTTTGTTTCTACGGAGGATAATTGACATGCGAAATTTGCTTCTAAAAAGTTATTCACATGTCGTATAGATATGTGTGTACAACCGCAGACCCTGTAGATGTTTTTGCATGAAAAAGTCAAAGATAGGCGTTTTCCCAGAAAGCGCGCGAAATATAAATCCAACGAGTTGAGATACGAACTGAGATTCAGTCAAAACACCCATAATCTTCGGCTTAAATCGGCAAAGATCGTTTGACATCCTTCCGTCGTTAAGATATTGTTACAAGCCCGCATGGACAATTCCGTCCTGCTCTTGCGTTGACCCTGCTAATCCACACAACCCCCATGACCGAACTCGAAGACCGCTGGCTGTCTATCCGCGACATTTGCAAATATCTCGGAGTCAGCAATGACACCGTGTACAAGTGGATCGATAAGCACTCCATGCCCGCTCATCGCATGGGGCGGCTCTGGAAGTTCCGGCGTGATGAGGTCGACGCCTGGGTCAAGGCGGGCGGCGCTGCCGAGCATCGCGAATGAGCCAAGCCAACACCCCGCCCGTTGCTTACCGCACATCATTCAGAACGGTAGGGCTATGTATTTATGACTCGACGCTGCTGGCGCAGCGCTATTTAGCGCTGCGCGATTGGGACCAAGTGCGCGCCGACGCCATCTCGCAGAACTTGCTTCAAACCAGAACCCAAAGTACGGCGCAGCGTCGGTTGCGAGAACTGATCTTCCGGCTAAGTCAGCTTAATCAGGCAGAACTTGAGTTTCTGACACAAGCCCCGCAGCCAGATCAGGCCCTGATCCTTTGGTTGGCGCTCTGTCGCGGCTACCCGTTTATTGCCGAGTTCGCCACGGAAGTGCTGCGTGAGCGATATTTATCGTTGAAAGTCGAGCTGCCCGTTGAAGAGTACGACGCATTCTTCAATCGCAAAGCCCAATGGCATCCGGAACTCGATAGTGTCAGCGCCTACTCCCACTACAAGCTGGGCCAAGTGTTGTTCCGCTTGATGCGTGAAGCTGGACTGCTGTCGGCCCAACACACCATTCAGGCCGTTCAATTCAGCCCCCAGTTTGCGCAATTGCTTCAACAGGGCCAACCCGAAGAGGCTCTGTACTTCCCTACTCTCGCCACCCTGACCAAGACCTGACCATGCCCCATGATCTTTCTCGCCGCCCTATCAAAGAACGCTTTGACCATCTCTGTGCGGTCATGTCGGGGCAGCGTTTTCTCCAGAAACAGGGCCTGGGCAATGAGGTTCCCTTCTTCATCTGCCCTTACCAACCAGAGGAAGCCGTTGCAATGGATCGCCTGCGTCGGCAGCTGATCCAGCATCTGGAACAGAAAGGCGTGCAGGTGCTGGAGATCAATCTCTACGACCTGGCCATTGAGCTTTTACAGGCGCGTGGCATCTGGGAGCAGGTGCTCGCCATTGAACCTACGGTCAGCAGGGATGAGCTCAAGGAATTACTCCAAGGCGTGCTGGACCCGGAAAGCCATCTGGTGCCTGCCATTGCCGAGCGGCTGTCCACGCACACATTCGACGTCCTGTTTATATCCGGGGTAGGCGAAGTCTTCCCCTATATCCGTTCACACAACGTGCTGAACAATCTGCAAAGTACAGCCAAAGAGAAGCCCACTGTCATGTTTTTCCCGGGGTTGTATACCCAGTCGCAGCTCTCCGGCGCCTCGCTGGATCTGTTCGGGCGCCTGCATGACGACAAGTATTACCGGGCCTTCAATATCTATCACTGCGAAGCATGAACGAGGAAAGCGGCATGCACTTGAAGTCTATTTTCAGCAAACCGGTCGACCGCCCCATCGAAGGAGTCATCAAGGCCGACGATGAAGCCAGCCTTCGCCTCGAAATCGAGGAATACGTCCTCACCAATGAGATCGAAAAACGCCTGGATGAGCTCCTGGCCGCCTACAACAATTACACCCATGCCAATGGCGTGTGGATATCGGGCTTCTTCGGCTCAGGTAAGTCGCACCTGCTGAAATTGCTGGCCCTGCTGTTGGAGAACCGCTCCATTGATGGCGCCAACACCTTGGACTTGTTCTTGCCCAAGTGTGGCAACAACGAAATGCTACGCGCAGACCTGAAGAAGGCTGTCGCCGTTCCATCGAAAAGCATACTGTTCAACATCGACCAGAAAGCCGCCATCATCAGCAAAACTGAAATTGACGCCCTGCTGTCGGTGTTCGTGAAAGTCTTTGATGAAATGTGCGGCTATTACGGCAATCAAGGCCATATCGCCCAATTCGAACGCGATCTGGATAGTCGTGGCCAATACGATGCCTTCAGGCAGGCCTATGAAACGGTAGCGGGTAAGCCCTGGCAGAAGGGACGCGAACAGGCCCTGCTCGAAAGCCGCAACATTGCCCAGGCCTACGCTCAGGCCACACACAGCGAAGCCGACCAAGCCCTGGGCATTCTGGACAAATACCGCGCTCAATATCGGGTGTCCATCGAAGACTTCGCCGAACAAGTACGCCACTGGGTTGACAAGCAAGGGCCGAATTTCCGCCTGAACTTCTTTGTGGACGAGGTCGGCCAGTACATCGCCGAGAACACCAAGCTGATGACCAATCTGCAAACTATTGCAGAAAGCCTGGCAACGAAATGCCGGGGCCGTGCTTGGATCATCGTTACCGCGCAAGAAGACATGAGCACGGTGCTGGGCGAGATGAGCAAGCGGCAGGAAAACGACTTCACCAAGATTCAGGCACGCTTTGCCAATCGCATGAAGTTGACATCCCAGGACGTTGCCGAAGTCATCCAGAAGCGCCTGCTGGCCAAAACGGAAGCCGGCACCACCCAATTGGCGCAGATTTACCTTGCACAGTCGAACAACTTCAAAACTCTGTTCGATTTCGTAGATGGCAGCCAGCACTATCAGAACTTCCGCGACCAAGAGCACTTCGTCAACAGCTACCCCTTCATCCCCTACCAGTTCGCGCTGTTCCAGGCATCCATCCAGAACCTCTCAAAGCAAAACGCCTTCGAGGGCAAGCACAGCTCCGTGGGTGAACGCTCCATGCTGGGCGTCTTCCAGCAAGTGGTCATACAGATCCGTGAGCATGATGTTGGCCAGTTAGCGACATTCGATCGAATGTTTGAAGGCATTCGCACTGCGCTCAAGTCCAATATCCAGCGTGCCATCCTGCAAGCCGAACAACACCTTGGCGATGAGTTCGCAGTTCGGCTGCTGAAGGCCCTGTTCCTGGTGAAATATGTGAAGGAGTTCAAGCCTTCGCTGCGCAACCTGTGCGTACTGATGCTGGAAGGCTTTGAGCAAGACTTGCCCGCCTTGCGCCGCCGCGTGGAAGAAGCCCTGAACCTGCTGGAAAGCCAGACCTACATCCAGCGTAACGGCGAGCTGTACGAATTCCTGAGCGATGAAGAAAAAGACATCGAGCAGGAAATCAAGAATACCGATGTCGATACCACCGACGTTGCTGAAGAGCTCCAGAAGGTTGTATTTGACCAGGTGCTGGGGCAGCGCAAGATCCGCGTGAACCTCGGCACCTCTGCGAACCAGGGACAAGACTATTCCTTTGCCCGACGCCTGGATGACCGCTTGCATGGCCGCGACCACGAACTGAGCATCCATATCATCAGCCCATTCCATGAGCATGTAGAAAGCGAGCAAATGCTGCGCACTGCCTCGGCCTACCAGATGGAAGCGCTGTTTGTCATCATGCAACCCGACGAGCAGTTGATGCGCGAACTGCTGATGTACAAGAAGACGGAACGCTACATCCGCCAGAACATTTCCATCACCCAAAATGAAACCACCAAGCGCATTCTGTACGACAAGGGCCACCAGAACCAGCAACGTGAAGATCGCATCCGCCTGCTGATCCATGAGCTGATCGGCTCTGCCAGGCTGATGATTGCAGGTGCCGACGTAGAAGTCACTTCCGATGAGCCCGTTACCCGCATGACCCGTGGCTTCCATGAGCTGGTGACACGGGTCTACCCCAATCTGTCGATGCTGCGCGGGGTCAATTACACCGAGAACGATATCCGCCGCTGCCTGGACCTGACCACTGACGGCATAGTGGGTAATGACGCCGCCACCTTGCCTGAATCCGAGCAAGAAATTCTGGCCTTTATTCACGGCAATCAGCGTGAAGGCGTTCGTACCACGCTCAAAAGCGTGCTGGAACGGTTCGAGCGCAAGCCCTACGGCTGGTATTACGCCGCCATTCTGTGCCTGACAGCCAACCTTTGGGCTCGCGGCAAACTGGAAGCCCGCAACGACAGCAACCTGCTGGAAATCGATGCACTGGAACAGGCCCTGCGCAACACCAGCATCCATGGGCAACTGGTGCTGGAGCCGCAAATTGAATTCAGCGCATCGCAGGTCCGGGCCCTGAAAGAATTCCATGAAGAGTTCTTCGGTCCACCCAGCAGCAGCGAAGCCAAAGCGCTGGGTCGGGAAACATCGGCCAACGCCCAGCGGCTGGCGGGTGAAATCAAACCCTTGTTCAGCCAAGTAGACCGCTTCCCTTTCCTGGAAAATCTGCAGCCTGTGCATCAGACCTTGTTGGAGTTGGCCGCCAAACCTTACACCTGGTGGCTGACAGAGCTGCGCAAGGAAGAAGACAAACTGCTGAATCAGAAGGAAGACGTCCTCGACCCCATACTCACCTTTATGAGGGGTTCGCAGAAAGACATCTACCTGGAAGCCAGCACGCTGCTGAAAACCCAGGAAAGCAACTTCCACTACCTGCAAAGCGATACGCAAATACAGATCCAGGCCATTTTGGACGACCCAAAGTGCTACCGCAGCAACCGCATGCAGCAACTCAAGGCACTGGTGGATGCCCTACGGGCTGAAGTCACCGCGGCCGTACAGCACGCCACCCAACAGGCGCTGGCCAAGCTGAACGGCCTGCAAACCCGCCTGCAGGGTATGGACGAATACCAGGCACTACCCACTCAGCGACAAGCCGAGCTTGATCAACCCTTCCAGGAATTGCATCAGTACGTCAGTCAGGAATCCCTGATCGCAGCCCTCAACGACCGCCTGCACACTTTCGAGGAGCAGGGTTACGCCACGCTGCTGACAAGAACCGCAGCCCTGGCGCTGCAGGCCCGGGAACCCGAACCGGTGCCCGCTGGCCATACCAATAATGGCAACGACGCGACACCCGGCGACCCTCAGCCACCGGCACCTGCCCCAAAAATCGTTCCGGCCCGCAGCCTGAAGCCTGACTACCCCAAGGCCTGGCTGGCCAGTGAAAACGATATCGACAACTACCTGGACGCCTTGCGCAAAACCCTGCTCGCAGAGGTTCAACAGGGCCACAAAGTACAGATCTAAAGGCGCAGCGGGATGGACACCTCAAAACTCAAGAAATTTGCACAGTTCGCACGCACGAGCTTAATGGAACAGGTCGGGCTGAAGCTGGACACCGTATTGGCCGCAGACAGCCTGGCCCGTCGTGAAAGAGCAGAAGCCGTCAAGGCGCTGGCAAAGGCCATCGCCGCCATCAGCCGCGAACACGTCATAGAACGAGTGGCCTACATCTGGTTCAACCGCTTCTGCGCCCTGCGCTTCATGGACCTGAACCGCTACACACGTGTAGGCATTGTGTCGCCCACCGAAGGCCAGTTTCAGCCGGAAATTCTGGCCGAAGCCAAAATGGGCCATATCGACGAAGACATGGTGCCTGCCAGTGTGCGGCAGGAAATCCAGGCCTTGTTGTCGGGCCGTTCCCCTAGCCGCAACCCACAAGGCGAAGCCTACCGGCTGCTGGTCGTCGCTGCCTGCCGCGACTGGCACAAAAACATGCCCTTCTTGTTCCAGCCTATCGACGATTACACCGAACTGCTGCTGCCCGACGACCTGCTTTCAGGGAATTCGATTCTAGCCTACACCCGTGAGGCCATGACACCTGACGCTTGCGAAAGCGTGGAAGTGATCGGTTGGCTGTACCAGTTCTACATCTCAGAAAAGAAAGACCAGATCTTCGAAGGTCTGAAAAAGAGCGAGAAGATCACACCGAACAATATCGCCGCCGCCACCCAGCTCTTTACCCCCAACTGGATCGTGCGCTACCTGGTGCAAAACTCCTTGGGGCGATTGTGGCTGCTAAACCGGCCCCAATCGCGCCTGGCCGAGCAGATGGAATACTACATTCCACCCGAACAGCCCGACACTGATTTCCTGAAAATTAACAGCCCGGAAGACATCAAAGTCTGCGACCCGGCCTGCGGCTCCGGCCACATGCTCACCTATGCCTTTGACCTGCTTTATGACATCTACGAAGAAGAAGGCCACGACCCGTCAGAAATTCCTGAAAAGATCCTGGCCCACAACCTGTACGGCATTGAACTGGACGAACGCGCCGGCGAACTCGCCGCCTTTGCCCTGACCATGAAAGCCCGCGAACGCCAGCGCCGCTTCTTCAACAAAGGCATACGCCCCAACATCTGCGTACTGGAAAAGGTCGAGTTCGACGATGAGGTACTGACCGAATACATGACCACAGTCGGCAAAGACTTGTTCACCCCCGAACTGCGCGAAACCCTGAAACAATTTGATGAAGCCGATAACTTCGGCTCCCTCATCACACCCAAGGCCACCAACGTCGCCGACACCATCACCACCCTGGAAGCCAAGGACATGGGTGGCAAACTGTTCCTGGCAGAAAGTCACCAACGGGTACTGACTGTACTACGCATGGCCGATTACCTCAGCCCACGCTACGCTGTTGTGGTAGCTAACCCGCCTTATATGGGTGGCAAGGGTATGAATCCACGCTTGAGCGCCTGGGCAAAGCAAAACTACCCAAACAGCAAGTCTGATCTGTTTGCGATGTTTATTGAGCGCGGCTTCGATCTCACCCCAAAGTATGGTTACAGCGCAATGGTGACCATGCAGAGCTGGATGTTCTTGTCATCCTATGAATCACTGCGTGAACGCATTCTCAGCGAAACCTCCATTGAATGTATGGCACACATGGCCAATATGGTCATGGGCATCGCATTTGGAACAGCGGCTACCGTGTTGAAAAAAGGGGGTAGCCCAGAAAGCCGGGGTGCTTACTGCTACGTTAAATACGAAGACATCGGCGAGAACAATATGCCGGTTGAGTTTCCTCCTCGAAATGAACGCAATCTAAAAGCCATTAAGCAGCGAGGGACGGCATGAATTTGAGACACGTCCGGTTGCGAAGTGTTTACGCCGCTCCTAGCGGATGGAAATTCGGAAGCCGAAGAGCAGAAGATGATGACCAACGTCATCGCTCAAGGAGGGCGATATGATTACTAGCCTACACCTAAAGAACTTCATCGCCTTCACCGACCTGAGCATTGATTTTTCGCCAGGCATCACCATTTTCATCGGCGAGAACGGCACAGGAAAAACTCAATTACTCAAAGCTATTCTGGCATTGAGTGGGTCGGAAGCCCGTAAGGAACATGCGGATGCACAACTCGCCCGCAAGTTGTGTCGGCTTTATCACCCGTTGGGCGAGCAAGTCGGCGAGCTACGCCGTGCTGGTGAACGCGGTGACGCCATGCTGAGTGCCACCTTTGCATCCGGCTATGAAATCACCGTCCAGTTCAGCGGAAGTGCCACGGAGGTCAAGGTCAACGCAAGCACGCAAGGTAAGGCTTCTCCCGCCATCTTCATTCCGACCAAAGAGGTGTTGTCTCTGGTGCGAGGCCTCACGGCTGAACAACGCGACCTACCTACCATTGAGCGCATCTTCGACGATGGCTATCTGGATCTAGCAAACCAGTTGGCAAAAGAAGGTGCCAGTGATCTGAACGCTAAGGTCCAGCACGATCCGCGCTTTGCCAGTATCGTGCCTCGCCTGACCAACCTAATTGACGGCCAATATCTGCTGGAAAATGGTCGCTTCGTCTTCGAGGCTGGCCGCTACGTTGAAAAGAATTCCGCCATGCACAGCAAAGCCCAGCATGCGCAAATGTACCAGGACAGTACCGAATGGAAATTCGTGCCTGTCAGCAAACCGCACCTTTCCAGCGGCATGACAGCCGAAGGGTTCCGCAAGATTGGCGTGCTACAGCGCCTGCTCAGCAATGGCAGCCTCAACCCTGGCACCACCGGACCACTACTGTGGGATGAACCCGAATCCAACCTCAACCCCAAGCTGATGAAGGATTTGGTGTTGGTGCTGTTAGAACTGGCACGCAACGGCCAGCAAGTCATCCTCGCCACCCATGACTATGTGCTACTCAAGTGGTTTGACTTGCTGATGAACAAGGGCAAGGGCGACCAGGTACGGTTCTTCAGCTTTTATCGCGACACATCCACAAGAAATGTCACGGCATCAAAAACCAATGATTATTTGCTCATTACCCCAAACCCCATTGATGACGCCTTTGGCTATCTCATCAATCAGGAAATAGAGAATGACATGGGAGAACTGGGAAAATGAAAATCGTTGCTGCCGATGGCTTTGAGTTTCGCTTCTCTGATGCGATAGATGCCTATGTGTTTGACGAAAAAGATAGAAACAAGCCCACCTTTCACGGCGCACCGATGAAGGGCGTCGATATCGTCGCCGAATTTGATGATGCGTATATTTACGTCGAAATAAAAGACTATGACGATCCGTCTGCGTATGACGTGGCGAGGGCCTTGAATGACGATGAACGCAAGGATCGCCTAGATAGTTTTAAGTGGCTCAAAGGATACCTGAAATACAAATTCAGAGACTCTCATCTTTATCGTTATGCCGAGGGTAAAGTCGATAAGCCTGTTCACTACATTTGTGTCCTGACATTCGATAATGCACTAAATAGCAGGATGCTCAACGAGCTAAAGCGAGAGTTGCCTATCGGTCAAAAGCCTGAGCGCTGGAAAAAAGCTCTCGCGAAAAGCTGTCAAGTTGTCACTCTAGATAAATGGAATGAGGTTTTCCCGAAATGGCCAGCACGTCGACTGGATCCCGTTGCCGCTAATCCACTCGAGGGCATCACATGACTCGCCCCATTCAAGCCACAACCAAAGACCGTTTGGCGCGTGATGTATTGCGGATCAAAGGCGGCGTGACCGACTATGGCGTGGTTGGCGAGATCGATGTGCAAGCGCTGCGCAAGTTCCAGAGCAGTCACCGCTCACCAGCCAAACTGTTCACAACGGTGTCTGATGGATTTGAAATTGATTACAGCCGCAAAGTATCGCCGGCGAGAGAGAAAGAATGAGTGAGAACCAACATAGCAGCCGTGATGAGGGTATGGAAAAGTATTTTTTTCGTGCTTCGGCGACGGACTTCGAAAAGATCCCGATGAGCCCAATCGCATATTGGGCTAGTGATGCACTTTTCTCAAATTTTGAAATGAAAAAACTTCGAGATGTCGCTGACGCCAAGCAAGGTATGGCAACCTCTGATAATGGTAGATTTTTGCGCTACTGGCATGAAGTTTCTTTAGTTCAACTGTACTTTGACTGCACGAATTCCATTGAATCTGAGTCTAGGCAAGAGAAATGGTATCCATATAATAAAGGCGGTGAGTTCCGCCGATGGTTCGGAAATAATGAGTACGTGGTCAACTGGAGAAATAATGGGAAGGAGCTTAAAGAATTTGTAGAAGAGATCAGTAAGCTTCGCCCAGGAGGGCGATTAAAGAATCAAGAGTATTATTTTCTTGAAAACATAACCTACTCATCTTTAAGTTCCGGCCTTTTTTCGGCTAGATATAATTCTCCAGGGTTTCTTTTTGATACCAAGGGATCTTGCATATTTCCAACTTCCGTCAATAAGGACGGTCTCTTGTCTTTGCTGAACAGTAACGCAGCACAGAAATTTTTAAATATACTTTGTCCGACACTTGACTACAGCTCAATCGGGCTCAACGCAATTCCCGTCAATATTCCAACCGTCACATATTCGACCGAATTATTGATTGAGTTAGCAAAAGGAGATTGGGATTCCTATGAAACCTCCTGGGCCTTCGTAGGCCTGCCTTTGCTGAATCCCGACTACCACCAGCCAACCCTGAAGGCTTCCTACCAGAACCTCCGTACTCACTGGCACGGGATGGTGTTGAAAACACAGCACCTCGAAGAAGAAAACAACAGCATCTTCATCGACGCCTACGGCCTTTCTGACGAACTCACGCCCGAGGTTCCGCTAAAGGAAATCACCCTCACCTGCAATCCCCACTATCGCTACGGTGGCGATAAAACAGATGAAGAGTTGGAAGCCCTGCTGCTGGCCGATACTATGCGGGAATTTATTTCTTACGCGGTGGGCTGCATGTTTGGCCGCTACAGTCTGGACAAGCCCGGCCTGATCCTGGCCAACCAAGGCGAAACGCTGGCTGACTACCTGGCACAAGTACCCGAGCCGACCTTCACCCCGAACAAGGATAATGTCATCCCCATGCTGGATGGCGACTGGTTTGCTGACGACATCGCCGAGCGTTTCCGTCGTTTCCTGCGCGTGGCTTTTGGCGAGAAGCACTACGAAGAAAATCTGCGCTTTATTGAAGAAGCGTTGAACATCAAGGGCAAACGCAATTACAGCCTGCGCGATTACCTCCTGAGCGAGTTCTATACCGACCACCTGAAGCGCTATAAGAAACGGCCTATCTACTGGCTGTTCTCCAGCCCCAAGGGCAGCTTTAATGCGCTGATCTACATGCACCGCTACCGCCCGGATACCGTCAGCGTGGTGCTGAACGACTACTTGCGCGAGTTCCGTGCCAAATTGCTGGCGCGCAAGAACCACCTTGAAGCCCTGGGCATCAGCGCCTCCACCAGCCAGAGCGACAAAACCAAGGCCCTCAAGGAGATTGAAAAAATCAGCAAGATGATTGCCGAAGTGGATGCCTACGAGCGCGACACGCTCTATCCTCTGGCCACCCGGCAGATAGAGATTGACCTGGACGATGGCGTTAAAGCCAACTACCCCAAATTTGGCACAGCACTGAAGAAAATCCCCGGCCTAGAAGCCAAGGACGATTGATATGCCTTTACTGATGCCCGAAGTAGGAAGAAAGCTAGAGTCAGCAGCAACGGGGCTAGAGTCGAGGCTAGAGTCCGCACCTGAGGCTAGAGTCGCTCTGCAACTGACCGCGCAAGGTCGCGCCATCATCGCTGAATTGAAAGAGACACCGAAGTGAGCAATCCAAGAATCACCCAAGCGCTGAGCAATCTGTTCGCCAAGCACCGGATTGTGTTCTGGTATGACGCCAACGGAGACTTCCGAGCCGACTTTGAATCGCTGCCGCTGCCCGATGTCACGCCGATTGAGCTTGCCAATAACGAATTTGGCGTAAAGCACCGGATTCTGCGCACTGCCCCCGAAGAAAAGTTTCTGCTCTTTCACGACGGCCCAGCTCCTGCCGAGCTGGATAACTGGCTGTTGGACGTCATGCTGGCCCACGCGGAATTCCGTACCGACCAGAACGCCATCTGGCTGTCTGAGATGGAGCTCAGCCCAGACCCGGAATTCATGGCCCTGGTACAGGAACACAACGAGTTCTTTCAAGCAGTCAAGCGTCGGGAAGAGCTTAAAAAAATCCTGCACAAACAAGATACAGCCAATCAGATCCGCAGCAAGATGCTGGCTGTCTGCGCCGACAGTGACGCGCGCCTTGATGCGGTACTGGAACAGCTGTTGCAGGAACTAGCCGATGGCAACGACGACAAGTTAAGGCTGATTACGCGTTGCAAGCTCGATGCATTTCTGTGGGAGCAGACAAGCCGCCACTTCGCCTACCACTCCGCAAACCCAAGCCTGCGCGATTTTTCCATTGAGCTGTTCAAATCCTGCTACGCCATGGGTACAGACGGCACCATCAAGCTGAATGGCGACGCCTTGGTGTTTCTGAAACGCTGGAAGAACAGCCGCCCCTTTGGCCAGGCCTTTGAAACACTTTCTCAAGAATGTGCTCAGGTACTGGACATCGAGCAGGATCTAGACGCACGCGACTACCGCACATTGATGGAGCTGGACTACTTCCGCTTGATTGACCTGAAAATCCTCAGTGACCTGGTCCGCGAAGTGGCTGGGCAGACCGTTGCGGCGGGTGACGTTTCACAATGGGTGCGCCAACGTCGCCAAAGCCATTGGTACGGGGAGTTCCAGCACCTGTATGAAGCTCTGGATATTGCGGCGCAATTCACCCAGACATTGGCCGATGCACGGCTGGAAATGTCCAGCATCGCCGATGGCGTACAGCGTTACAGCCGCACCTGGTACGTATTGGATCGCCAGTACCGCAAATTTATCTATAACGTACGTAAATCAGGCCAGACATCGCTGATGGGGCCGTTGGCCGAACGTATCGAGAACCTCTACACCAATAATTTTCTGCTGACGCTGGGCGACCGCTTTCAAGCCTGTGTGGATGGCGCCAAGCACTGGGAAGCCCTGCCGGTCCGCCGCCAGGACGACTTCTTCAAGCACTGGGTGCAGCCCTTCCTGGATAAGGACACGCGCGTGTGCGTGATTGTGTCCGACGCGATGCGTTATGAAATCGGCGAGGAACTGTTAAGCGTGATCCGGCGTGAAGACCGCTACGGCGCAGAGCTACAACCCGCCCTGGCCATGCTGCCCAGCTACACACAGCTAGGCATGGCCGCCCTGCTGCCGCACAAAACCCTGGAAATCGTTGATAACGATCAGGCCGGGGTGCTGGTCGATGGCGTCAGCACACAAGGCACGGCTAACCGTAACAAGATTCTGGAACAGGCGCTAGGCGGCCTGGGGCAAGCCATGAAGGCGGAAGATTTCATGGCGCTGAACCGTGATGAAAGCCGCGAAGTGCTGAAAGCTAATCGCGTGCTGTACCTGTATCACAACCGTATTGACCACACCGGCGACAAGCTGCAGTCGGAAGGCCTGGCGTTTGATGCCGCCGAAGACACCTTGAGTGACATCATTCAGTTGGTAAAGAAGCTGACCGCAGCGAACGCCAGCAACATCCTGGTGACTGCTGACCACGGTTTCATCTATCAAAACCGGGAACTGGCCGAGAGCGACTTTCTCGCCGCCAACGTATCCAGGGACAAAGTGCTGTTCCGCAACCGGCGCTTCTTGCTCGGCAAGGGGTTGGAGCCCCACCCTAGCGTGCACACATTTGTCCCATCACAGCTTGGCCTGCAGGGCGAAATCACAGTACAAATTCCCAAGTCGATCAATCGGCTGCGCTTGCAGGGCTCGGGCAGCCGTTTTGTCCACGGCGGCGCAACACTGCAGGAAGTCGTGATTCCGGTACTCAAGATAAACAAGAAGCGCCAAAGCGACACCGCCTTGGTGGAAGTCGATATCTTGCGCGGCGCGAGTTCTGTTATTACCTCCGGGCAACTGGCTGTCACGTTCTTCCAGTCCACACCGGTTACCGACAAAACACAACCGCGTGTCCTGCAAGCGGGCATCTATACCGATGAAGGTGAGCTGATTTCCGATAGCCACGAACTACGCTTTGATCTGGAATCCGACAACCCCCGCGAACGAGAGGTCCCCGTACGCTTTGTGCTGACCCGTCAGGCAGACCAGGCCAACGGCCAGGAAGTGAACTTGCGACTGAACGAGCAATACGCTGGCACCACGCACACCACGATATACAAATCGCTGCGTTATACGATTCGACGCGCATTCACCAGCGATTTCGATTTTTGAAGTAAAGGCATACGATGAACGCACTGGATACGAAAATCAACGAACACTTCCCTGGCCTGGTCGTGCGCAAGGATCTTGTGAAGGCGGTCAAGGGCAATGCTATCGTGCCGTCGTATGTCCTTGAATACCTGCTAGGGCAATACTGCGCCACCAGCGACGAAGCCAGCATCCAGACCGGCATCGAAACCGTCAAGCAGATTCTTGCCCAGCATTACGTGCATCGCAACGAAGCCGGGCTGGTGCGCTCGAACGTCCGCGAAAAAGGCCGGCACAAGGTCATCGATAAGATCGGTGTCTCGCTGAATGATAAAGATGACGTCTACGAAGCCGAGTTCTCCAATCTGGGCATCAAAAAAGTACTGGTCAACCCCGGCACCATCAAAACCCACCCCAAGCTGTTGGTGGGCGGCGTCTGGTGCATAGCCGACCTTGAATACCTGGCTACAGAAGACAAGAACACTAGCCCCTGGCTGCTTTCTTCATTAAAGCCTATTCAGCTTTCGCACTTTGATTTTGAGGGCTATACGCAGGCCCGGCGACAGTTCAGCACAGATGAATGGATAGACCTGTTGATACAAAGCATTGGCTTCAACCCCGAACTTTTCAGCCGCCGCAGCAAACTGACCCAGCTCGTGCGCTTGATTCCATTCTGCGAACGTAACTACAACGTGATGGAACTCGGCCCCAAGGGCACTGGTAAATCGCATATCTACTCGGAATTCTCGCCACACGGCATGCTGATTTCGGGTGGTGAAGTCACCGTGCCCAAGCTGTTTGTCAACAACTCCACAGGCAAGCTGGGCCTGGTGGGTTATTGGGATTGCGTCGCCTTCGACGAATTCGCCGGTAAGCAAAAGCGTGTGGACAAGGCCCTGGTCGACATCATGAAGAACTACATGGCCAATAAGTCGTTCTCGCGCGGGGTTGAAACCCTAGGCGCAGAAGCGTCCATGGCCTTCGTCGGCAACACTCAGCACACCGTGCCCTGGATGCTGCGCCACGCACACCTGTTCTGTGATCTCCCAGAGAAATTCTGCGATTCAGCGTTTCTGGATCGCATCCACTTCTACATCCCCGGCTGGGAGGTGGATGTCATCCGCAGCGAAATGTTCTCCAGCGGCTACGGCTTTGTGGTGGACTACCTGGCAGAGATCCTGCGCGACCAGCGCAACAAGGACGAATCGCACCGGTACCAGGAGCACTTCACCTTATCGTCGGACATCTCCACCCGCGACCGCGACGGCATCCATAAGACCTTCTCTGGACTGATGAAGATTCTTTACCCGCACGGAGAAGCCACCCCAGCAGAAATAGAAGAGATTCTGCGCCTGGCCATCGAAGGCCGCAAACGGGTCAAAGACCACACCATGCGGATCGACCCCACCTACCCGCCAGTACGCTTCATGTACACCGATCCAGCGGGCAAAGAGCATGCTGTCACGACTCTGGAAGAACGGGAGTATCCATCGCTTTATCGCAAGGATGATGATGGCGCTGAGGATGCGGAAACAAGTGACATTGTTGCAGTTGTTGATGCATCAGCAAGTGAAGCCACACCCGCCGCCCCCTCTGACGGTGGCGCTCATGTAGGGGCGGCACAGAATATCGCCGCAACGGTGCCGGAACTCAAAGAGCAGCATCTAAGCTTTGAGGAAAACCAGAAAGGCATTTCCTACGACAAGCTGATCGGCCCCTACATCAAAGGCGCCACCACCCTGACGATCACCGACCCCTACATCCGTTTGTTCTTCCAGATCCGCAATTTGATGGAACTGCTGGAAACCGTGGTCAAATTCAAAGCCCCCGACGAAGAGGTATCGGTGCATCTAGTGACCGTCGAAGACGAGTTCAAGGGCGAGCAGCAGAAAGAAAACTTCGAGAAGATCCAAGCCGGTGCCGCTGCCGCAGGAATCGACTTCACCTGGACCTTCGACACCTCCGGGACACTGCACGCCCGGCACATCGTCACTGACCACGGCTGGAAAATATCGCTCGACCGTGGCCTGGACATCTTCCAGCACTACGAAATGAACGACGCCTTCTCTTTTGCGAACCGCTTGCAGCAACACCGGGCATGCAAGGCGTTCGAGGTGACGTATATTCGGCTGTGATTCGCTACCTAAGCGATACCTTCTGAGCCAGAACTCCCCAGTTTTCTTCCTCAGGTGCTACAAAAATGTGTTGCAGCGTTTTCTCGCGAGATCCTATCTCCAACAGCCGCTCAAATGGCCCACCCTGCGTACGGGTCAGGCATCTCCCGTGCCCCAAGATAATGACGGCTTCTCGGGCACGAGACAAAGCAACATTAAGGCGATGCCTATCTAATAAAAATTGTACAGAACCAGAGCTACGCGTCATGAGAAGAATGACCATATCTGCTTGACCACCTTGGACAGCATCAACAGTGGCCGCTTCAACCTGAAAACTATAGCGCTCTTTACGCATTTCCTGCTGTACGGCCAGTCTTTGAGCCTTGTAAGGACAAACAATAAGAAGCGTCTGAATCGTTCCCGGGTTGTTCTGGCTCAACTCCTGAAGCAAAGCGCGCAAAACGGCACGTTCCGTAGGATTTTCTTGTGAGTCAGAAAACTTCGCCCTCTTGTGCCGATAGGTCCAAACCTTGGAGAAATCCAAAAACGTCAGGCGCTTTTGGGTTAACGACCACTCCCCGCCTGTACGGTGCGATTCCAACTTGCCGTCATAGAAAAGTTGGCTGACTACTGACCCAATATGCACATGCATACGATATTGCTTGGTCAGCATTGCTTTTTTTTCTGCGGGCAATTGTTCGAACGTGTCCTGAAATGTATTACGCTCCAGAAGTTCCTTTACTTCTTCCAATGGCAAGCGATAGCCGATTTTTGGATCGAGCGAATCACTCGTGACCGTCGGAGGTAATTGATTGTGATCACCCACGAGTAAGACTCGTTGCGCTGCGGAGCATGGGATCATCAGTTCTGCTCCAAAAGCCTTGCCAGCTTCATCAATAATAGCAATATCGAAGTTGCGCCCCAAAAGGCCATAATCCCGCCGCGCCATCCCTGTACAGGTGACAGCATGGATATGCCTCGCACCCAATAGCCAACGCGCCGCCGCCTCTCTACCTTCTCTAGTTTTAAGCAAGTTCTCCCAGCGGTCAGTCTGCATATCTCTACCCACGACCCGCCGCTCCGGATCAAGTGTTGACATCAATTCCTGATGCCACACCGTCTCTAAACCGGTATCGGCTATACGATCAGGGCTGCAATAACGAACACTCTCATCAGCCAGCCAAGGGGCCTTCTCCAACAAGTCGGTTAACAGCTTATTCACAGCAACATGCGTAGGAGCCGTCAGCAAAATGGTAGGCCATGAATCCCTTTTTTCCGGATGGAAAAGCCACGACAACCATTTAATCAAGGTCGTGGTTTTTCCTGTTCCAGGTGGTCCCCAGATGGCAAGCACATCCGTATCTCTACGCAACGAACGATCAACTGCGTCGCTACCATAATGCTTGTTAGGGACTGCATTACCGGACAAACCGAGGAGCGTCGCATGCACTCCCGCAGAAACAAAACGACCCGTAATAGTTCGCTCCAGCGCCTGAGACAGGGTTTGCTGCTGCATGCCCTCATAAGCCAGCTCCAGTCGATGAATCCCTTGAAGATCAGCGTCTCGCGTCAAGGTTGTGTTGGACACCGAAATTTCCAAGCGAAGCAAGCTCAGCCGCTCGTTCGCCCACTCCGCAGATTTGATGTTCCAAACGGTGTGCGGCCCACAAGCTCGCAACCGATGTACCGCAGGAGCCTGCACGGCCGCAATCAGCCATTCAGGTAGGTGCGATTCAAGCACTACAACTGATACAGAGCGACCGGCTTTATCGTGTGCAAACGTCATGACTCCGATGGACCGGGTCTCGCGGAAATAATTCTCCTGATCTTGATAAATCATCGACATCTTGCGCAAGCGCAAAGCTGTATGCTGTTCGTTCCGGCGGGTATGTGAAGTCTGCAATTCGTCGTTGACCGCATTGAGAAAAGGCAAGAACTGCGCGCGTTCTACTTCATTCTCGTCTTCAGACCCTGGAACAAAAAACCATAAATCCGCATGCACTCTCACGGAGACAGCGGGCACCTCGGCTCGCATACGCACCTCCGATAGCTTAAATGACTTCGAAGCGATCGAGGGCGCCGTGATAATGGACACCGTACCCATAGAAAACACTAACTCACCCGCTGGGAGCATATACACCCGCCAGGGTAGTTCGTCTTTCGCTAAAGGATCGAGGGCGTTCACGGCGTGGGCCAGTGATTCAAACTGCTCGTTTTTGATAGCAACCGGAATACAGGACCAGCGGTTACCACTTCCATCAGCAGGTGGATACGCTCTTACCCGCAAAGGCCGCTGCAAACTTGCTCTGCTTAATTCGCTCATCGTCCAATTAGCGGCGTAGATTTCCACCTCGCTTTCCGGCAAAAACTCCTCGTTTCGTGAAGTTCCTGGTAGTAAAAGCGATATGCCACTTGCTTCCAGATGCACGCCTTCAGAGTCACGCCGCACCACTTTCGCCCGCAACGGAATCCGCCCGCCTGATATATTGGCCTCATGCAACAGGCACAATGAGGAAGAAAATTTTGCTGTTTTTCGTTGATGATCAACCTGAAACAGCAGGCCACCGGCCTTATTCGACTCTGTTGAATCGACAACGTCCAGGCGGTATCCGTGAAGGCGATCAGGAACCTCTGAGGCGAACTGCAAGTATGCCCCGTCTCTCGGAAAATCTGCGGGTAACTCCAGCGCAACTGGCGCAGGTATCTCACTACTTGCAGGATCCAAAGATTGGATTGATTGTTGCAGCGTCTGAAGATAGACACGCTCGGCTTGTACTTGACTCAAACACAATTCAAGCTCTAGCGTTAGACGCCGTACAGCGTCGCTTTCAAGCGAACCAAAGCGTTTATTTCGTAAAGCAGTTGCCCTCTGCATACATCCGTATAGGTCGGCCTCGACCGCATAACGCACCGCCAGTTCATCCGACACAATCTCTGCCAATTGCTCCAAATACGGAATCAGCATCTGCACTCGCTGAGAGGCATCCTCTTGGTACAACTGCTGTCGCTTGACCTCAAGTGACTGAATTTGTTTTTGGACCTTGGCCGTACGATGCCCATTTACCCATGAAACAGCAGTCGCAGTCAGACTGATACCGGCAGATAGAAGCAGCAACAACATCAGCAGATCACGCCTTCAGCTTTACCATTTGCTCAGCCAGGGCGAGGAGGGATTTCCTGGATGCGTTGCGTGTTTCTGTATCCACCGCGGGATCGGACATTTCCTCCATGAGCTGATCAAAAAAAGCAATCAGACTCTGTTGCGTTACGCGAACAGTCTGTAGGTCCCCTGAATGGCGAGTTGTGAGCTCTCTTTCTTTCTGCAACTCTACCTGCGCTTTCTCTACCTCAGACTGTGCAGCCGCAACACGGCTTTCCCATTCAACACGCTTACTTTCAAGATTCTGATTCGATTTAACCACATCCAAAAAGGAACCAAACAAGCCGATAGTTTCTTTAATAATTTCAAGTTGACCTTGCTCCCTGCCGGCCTCACGCTTGACTTTCTCGACTTCTACTCTTGGATCTTCAGTCGACTTATATTCGGTGGAAAGCCCAGCCCCACTCATTTGCTTAGGCAACTTGATATTGGAAATTGACATTAATTTTATCCATTTAAATTGGCTGATTCGTTGTAATATGCCAAGGCTCGCTGAAAAGAGTGCCATGCCTCTTCAAGCTGCTCACTTTGCTTATCAATAATATCCAGTTCAGGCAAATCAGCTTGTCGAAGGTTTTCCAGTTCATCCCATGCTAGCCGCAAGTTCGATGCACAGGCTCTCACCAACCTGTTTAGGCGCACTTGCGTCTGCCGATGCTGCTGTAACTCTTCGCGCACACGCTGAATTTCAAGACGCAAAGTTTCACGCTCTGTTCTCAAGCGTTCTGTCTCTAAAGGAATCAGTTTTTTGAGGTTGTCGCGGTGTACGACCGCCGCCTTGTACTGAAAAAATGAATCCACTGCATCCGCAACACTGGCTGCAGCTTCTAACACCATAAGGACTGGATTGGCTTTAGCGGCGGCGTTTGCAGCTCCTTTCCTAACTCCATGCTTAGCTATCTGAATAGCAAGCTGACTGGCGAAGCGAATTGCATGTTTTGGAGCTTGCATTCAGACCTTGATCTCTATACTGACCCATACAGGCGTGATTTCGACGCTTGCATCATTAGGAAGGTTCAAACCAAGGCCTGTGACTTGTGGTAACTCAGGAAAAGATTTGTTGGCATGCTGCCTCTCGTAAAAGGCACCAGAATTGATGATTTTCCAGCAAGTATTTGTTGAAGGTTCGAAATAAATAACGTAATGAGCTCCGCCCTGCTCCGGTTGCGTCTCCAGGTTTAACTTCACCAGCAACAGATTACGAGCGTAGTCAGGCATGCCCTCAGGACAAAAAGGGAACTTTCCGACCGGCTCAAATGCAGCCCACATACCCGCCAGAATCCAGTACTCAGGCACCTTCAGCCTGATAGCCCTCCATGGCCGATTCCCTTCGCGGCGGGTAAACACCGTTACAGCACTATCTGCCCACAAGGCAGCCAACTCTTCCCTACGACCGTCTAAGCTCCAATCTAAGAAAATGCTCAAAGGTAGAGATTCATCGGAGAGGGAAGACAGCGAAGCTTCTTCCTTCTTGTTATAGGGTGGAGGTGGCCAGGCTCTTGGGTAGTCACATTCAAGATATTCGTTACTCGCAGGTAAAAAACGCAACTGCACCGGCGCGGCACTTACGAACATACCAAGAACAGGCTCGGCATTGGCTGACGCCACAAGCCATAGAGCCCTGGAAATCGCCTTACCTCGCGCAGTTACCTCCTCTCCGAGAACCAGCCCTTTGCTTTCTAGAAGTTGGAAAATCGCCTGCAGAGATAGCGTTGGCAACCCTGTGATCTCGCTTATCTCGCATATAGACCGACCCGCATCGATTTCCTGTAAAACGTACAGCACCACGGCGTCGCAATCTGCGGGTTTTTTTACAGCAGCCCAGAGCCGAAACGGCTGTGCGCTCAAGAACATATCCACAAACGGAGACGCTGGAAAAGGTACACAATCCCGAACACTGAGAATCACATGCGCATTTCTATCACTTTTCCTGCGCAGCCAGTTCTTTGGGAGATTGATGTGATGAACCTTACCTTTGCAGCGCTGATGCAGACTGACCGCATCAATGGGATGCCGTATCCTGCCCCATGACAGGGCCTCCCTAGGAACGCGGGCGTTGATACCATTGCAATCCATCTGCACATAACGATCTTCGATGCGAACGACGGAGCCCTCCAGCACATCGCCAACCGCCAACTGAGAAAGAGATTGACGTAACCGGGCTTCCGGAACAGCTGAAATGCTGGCGATCCATTCACCTTCTTTCTTTGTACTAGGTTCTACAAGAACAAACTGTACTTCGTCGCCATCTCCCACCACATCAGCCGCGCAGTCCACAAATGCGTCGGATAGCTCACCAAGAAACACAACAGCAGCCAACCCTGGAGCTTCAACCTTTACGAATTTCGGTCCCACATAGACAACATGGCCGGAGTGAATAGAACCCGGCTCCCTACTTTCATTCCCCAGCGTCTGACCGTAAAGTTCTACGAAACCATCCGAGTCAATCGGCTCATCATGGCTTTTATAAGAAGCGCTGTGACCAAAATCACTGAGCTTCTTGGAGACTAGTCTGTCAACTTGGTTAGCTACTGTCGATAGGACTACTTTCGATAGGACATTAATCCATAGACTCATTGCATCTTTCCACCTCAGTCTACGAAAGCCCGATTAGGTTATATTGACCATACATAAAGATACAGAATTATACCTATCGTGGCATTCCCGTCGATCGTAACCACCTTGGTGGTGGTCGGCCGGCTCAAGCGCGGATTTTATTGTATGTTGAAGGGATTTTCGTCCCCGGAAGCGGGGTCGAGGAATGGGCAGATAACGAGCCCGATCAAGGGCTCGGCAAGGCGCCGCTAGGCCGCTCGGACGTTCGCAGCGATTCTCCCTCTAGCACGGGGCGGTGAGCCTGTTGCAGCATCCGGTCGAGCATGGCGTCGGCCATCATCGCCGGGGCACCGATCCAAGCATGCCAGTGCTCCATCAGCAACAGACTGGTCACCAGGGTGGCGCGGGTATTCGGTTGTGATTAGCCGCATGCACGGATCGCATCCGGCCAGCGGCTGGGATTACTACTCGTTAGAGCCGTCCATCAAAGCTGTGACAGTCCCCCACCATTGGTCGACGTCCGAGGAGAGGGGCAAATTGCCTCGCCAAACTTTAATGCTGCCTCTCCCTGTTCGTAAGAAGTACACAGACGTGTCATCGTACCCTGGCCCATAGGCTGGCTTGTACACTTCGTACACTTGATACAAGTCATCGTCACGCCAGGCCTTGACCTGATAGCACATACCCTCGACGTCATAAGTGTAGACATGAAGGGGGTAGCCCAGACAATACACACCGGCATGCTTGGGTAATCCCCCCGTAAAACCGCAGTGAGCTGAAGTAGAATTTCCACAACAAGGAAATTCAAGCAATGAAGCAAGCCCGATTCACCGACAGCCAGATCATGGCGATCCTCAAACAAGCCGAAGCCGGCACACCGGTGCCGCAACTGTGCCGTGAACACGGCATGAGCAGCGCCTCCTTTTACAAGTGGCGCGCCAAGTATGGCGGCCTGGACACCTCGATGATGGCACGCCTGAAGGAACTTGAGACTGAAAACAGGCAGCTTAAGAAGATGTACGCCGAAGAGCGCCTGAAGGCTGAAATGGTGCAGGAAGCGCTACGAAAAAAGTGGTAGCGCCATCTCGACGCAAAGAGATGGCGCGGCGTGCGATTGATCGCTTTAAATCCAGCATCCGCCTGGCCTGCCAGGCGTTTGGCATCAGCGAAAGCGCCTACCATTATCAGGCCAAACACGCCGATGAAAACGAGGTCATCGCCGACTGGTTGATTCGATTAACGACAGCCCAACGGAACTGGGGATTTGGCTTATGTTTCCTGTACTTGCGCAACATCAAGGGCTTTACGTGGAACCACAAAAGGGTGTACCGCATCTATCGCGAACTGGAGCTGAACCTGCGCATTAAACCCAAGAAACGCCTCGTGCGCGAGCGACCCGATCCGCTGGGCACCGCCACCGATATCAACCAGGTCTGGTCAATGGATTTTATGCATGATCAACTGACCGATGGTCGCGGTATCCGGTTGCTTAACGTTGTCGATGACTTTAACCGTGAGGGTTTAGGCATTGAGGTGGACTTTTCACTGCCGGCAGAGCGCGTGACGCGCGCCTTGGATCAGATCATCGAATGGCGCGGCAAGCCGGCTTGTTTACGATGCGACAATGGCCCGGAATACATCGGTAAAACGATGCTCGAATGGGCCGCCAGGCGACGCATTACGCTGATCCACACGCAACCCGGAAACCCACAGCAAAACGCCTATGTCGAACGCTACAACCGAACCGTGCGTTATGATTGGCTCGCCCAAAACCTGTTTAGCAGTCTGGACGAAGTTCAGCTTGGCGCCACCGCCTGGCTCTGGACCTACAACAATGAGAGGCCCAACATGGCACTGGGCGGCATCACCCCCAAACAAAAACTAGCCAGTAAATATTTAACCGATTCTACTGCCGCTTACTGCTAAATATGGGGGGATTACCCTAACACCTTCACACTAGCCTCAAACCGCAGCCCTCTCTTCCCATCTCTCCCCGTTGCTGACAGCCGCAATCCCGCTCTCCACGACCATGCCCGGCTTCGCACTCACGACTGACTGCATCCACAAACTCAACAAATCTTGGTCGCTATACAAAACAGGCCGCCTCTTGGCGGCATGAATCCGGACGCAGTGCGCCCATCAAAGAACCTAATAGCGAGACCAAAGGATATGAACGAGAAAACGACAGACTTATCAGCCGTACGGGCGGCCAGGAAAAGTAAACACCAACGCACACACCCCACGCTGCCTGACGATGTGCCAGCATGGACAGGCGACCTGGATGTTCAGACCCTTAAGGATGAAGTCAGAGGAGAGCCCTTGTTTGCAGCGCTGCAAAACCGCGCCCGCCAACTCGGCCACACTCTCCAGGAAATGTGCCGGTACTTGAACTTTTCTTATCCTTATTAGTCGGTCCTGAAATATTCATTTCAACGGTCATTCGGGCGTTTCATGCCGCCAAGAGCCACAGCTTCCGAACGCCGAGACTGTCATTCAAGCGGTCACCAGGCCGGCTCGCAGCCAAGGCCAGCCAGAACCAGCGTGGCATCGTGCCTTTCACGAGGCGCAAAAAAAGCGCCCTCAGGAAGGGCACGCCCTTCTTGGCGATCATGCGCAGCAGCCACTTGATGTTGTAGCCCGCCGCGCACAGCACCGCGTGCAGCCGGTCGCCGTATTCGCCCTTCAAGTGACAGCGGTCCATCCGGTGATCCGCTTTCAGGTGTCCGATGATCGGCTCGATGGCCTGGCGTCGCTTGAGCTGCCGTCTTTCCTGTGCCGTCAAGCGCTTGGGCTTGCCCCGGTGCACCACGCGTACGCCGGGATTCTCGGCATCGACGCCCCGGTAGCCCAGATCAACAAAGACCGTTTCAGGCGCGGCGGCACAGTCCTGCATGAGAATGGTGGCCTGCTCCAGTTGGGAACTCAGCGTGTGGCCATCATACGGATTACGATGAAACGCCCGAGCCCCCACAATCAGGTTGCCTTTGAAGGTGCTGGCAATGCCCACCTTCACGCCAAACTCGTAAGGCCGGCGCGCCTTGCCCTTGCTGATACAGCTGACCTCCGGGGCGTGCCAGGCGTACAGCTTGGGCTGGCCGTCGACAGTCGTGCGCTGGGCACTCTGAGCCCCAATACGCTGGGCCTTGCCCAACACCTCGTCCAGTGCTTCGCGCACGGCCTGCCCCATCGCACTGGCTTTGCGGTCGATCTCGCGGGCCAGCCGCCCGACGATGGTTCGCTGACGTTTGATCGCCCGGCGCATCCGCTTGAACTGGCGTGCATGAGCGAAGCGCCCGGCCTGGCGGCTCAGTTGCTCGCCTTCCTTGGCAAAGGTCTGCTTGAGCGCAATGCCGGCATCCTTGGCTGCTCCCACCAGCTTGATCCGTGCGATCTCCAGCAGCCGGCTGTCCGTCGGGTGGGCGATGGCCTTCTCCTGCACCGTGCTGTCCACGATGACTCGACTGAGCTCCTGCGGCTTGATGAGCTTGAGCTCGACGGCCACATTGATGGTCTGGGCCAGCAACTCTTCTACACCGTCCTCGCCCAGCAGTTTGCGAAACTTCACCAGCGTGGTGGCGTCACAGGGCGGGCGATCCTCGTAGTAGCTCTGCCCCGAAAAGAACTGCCAGCGCGGCGTATCGGCCCAACGGGCCACCACGCCTTCGTCTGATTCGTTGAAGGCATGCTTCAGATACAGCAGCGAAATCATGATCCGCAGAGGCACGCGTGGGCGCCCGGCATGGCTGCGCGACACCTGGCGCTGCACCTTCTCGCCAAACAAATCCAGGTCCGGCATGGCCACGCCGTCGTGCGCCTTGCGCAAGAACCGGTGCGCCACCGCCGCCTCAATCTCCTGCCACGGCATGCGCGAGGCCAGCACTGCCAGCGGATGGCGCAGGTCGATCATTTGGTCGATACGGGCACGGAAAAAGTCATCGGTGGCAGGGCAGGCAAACATCGCAATCAAACTCCCAGAAAACAACCTCTATTGGACAACAAGCCGGGAGTTCCGGGTATCGGAAATTGCCCCAATCATCAGTGTTTATGCGGGTTGCGGGGATTATTCAAGGCCGACTTATTACAGCCAATTACGCTCAGGACGGCGCAACCTAAGCCGGGGCGCAGACGACTTCACGCGAGCCTGCGCAAGGTATCTGGGTGTACCCAGGCTTACCGTGCTGGCACTTGCTGACATCGTCAGCCCTGAAGACATGTATGAGGCTCAGGACGCCATCACCGCACACCTGCCCCGCGCGTTCGAGTATGTCTGCACGGATCCCGACTGGGCCCATCTGACCACTGGATCTGTCCCGGAAAGCTCACCTGCCACGCAGTACCTGATTGTCAGGCTATACGAAGCGGCTTTGGCTGTAAGGCTATTGCCTGAACGGGTTGAGCCACAAAAACTGGCAGAAAGCATGATAACGTTGCAGCTGCTTAGAGCACCGTAGAGTAATAATTTCAGCACTGATTACGTGAAATCCCCCAGAGCCCATGGGTCTTGGGGGATTTCTTATGTATGAACTGCTCCAGCGCACCACGTCAGTAACTTAACCGCAAGGCTTGATAAGCTTGAGATCTGGCCACCCAATTTGTTCAAGAATTACGCTCTTGGAGGTTACCGCCATCTCGCCTTGATATTTCTTAACGACTGGACTCACCTGCTGCTCCTTCTCCTGACGTGCAGCCTCTTTGCTATTGTGAGCATGTCCAGTTATGGCTTCAACTCCCTGTACACGCTGATTCATCGCTCTGTTCATAATCGTTGAGCGAAAGGCATGCATGCCTGTAATTTTTGCGCCGGGGGTTTCATCACGCACACCAGTTTCTCGCAAAAACTCTCTGAACCACTTCTCGGCTTCCCCCGACGCCTTGTCGCGTGACGGGCGAAATGGGCTAAACAATAGTTTCTGTTTTGATCTCACCTGACGTCTCACAAAATCGAGAAAACCTAGCTGCACCAGCTCACTGTGCAGTGGGACCAAGCGCACCGACCCCGGTGTTTTCACTGACTTACGCACACCCTCAACTGCTTCTCCTTCAGTCGTGATGCGCAGATACCAAACCTTCGATTCTGAGTCTTGCAAGATATCGTGCTCGGGGTGCAGCTGGCACAGTTCGTTGACGCGCGCGCCGGTAAAAAGCCCAAGATGCGGTAGCCAAAATTTATGATGATCTTCCGGATTCTCGGCCATCTTGCGCATCTCCGGGCCAGTCAACAAACGCGCCAACTCCGTCGTTGAAAAGGCGCGCTGGTGGTTTTCGCCCCCCTTGCGAGACCCATCGTACTCAATCAATTTCGTGGTCAGCGTGGTCGGAAACCCTCGATCCTGATAGTTGGTAATCGCCCAGTCTAGAAAGCGCCTGATAACGGCCTTGTAAGTATCTTCGAAGGTTCCAGGCGCGATTTCACCGAGCTTTTGCTTAGCAATTTCCACCCAATTTTGTTTTTTCTTGCGACTCAAATCGCTCCAGCGCGGCGGCAGGTCGTGCACAAGCTCGAAAAACCGGTTGATATCGCTTTGCTTGATAGCCGAAATCGGCTTATTACCGGTCGACTCAACGAGCATCGGAATCACCAGCTTAACTTTCTTCGTCATTGCCAGTTTATTACTGGCTTCGTATTTAGTGACGTATTCCGTAGCAAGCTCACAGAGCTTCAGCCCTGATATTTTCACGCTGGAAGGTGTCGGTACGTCCTCACCGTCATATCGCCGCAGCAGTTGCTCGTTCACGCGAATCGATGCTCGGGCGTAAGCCAACGCTAAACGCCGGAAATCATGCTCAGAAAGCTGATTGTCGTAGTTATGCAAGTACAAAAACTGCGATAAAGCCGGCGCAACGATCCGAATATCACCCACTGCGACAGCCGCTTTCAACAATGGCAACACGTCGCTATAGGCGCCCTGATACTCGTGTATGTCATCCAGCTGGTAATGACCTTTTTCTCGCCTCTGTTCATCACCGGCGAGCGACTCAGCTTCAAATTGGTCAGTGACGCGCTTTATGTCGTCTTCGGATAGCTCACGCAGGACCTCTAGCCCGCGCAGCTCACGAGCAACTTGTATGTCCACAAACCGCTGACGCTTCTCCCGCCAATCAGTTTGTATTTGTGCGTCGCGCACATAAAAGCGTTCAACCGCGTCTTTATAGTTTTTTGTATTAAGTGACTCGCCGATCTCTTTCTTTCCGTCATAGGAACTAAGCAGATCTGCAGGTATACGGCGCCGCAAATAATACGTGCCGTTTTTGTGCCTGGTTAAGCCGGTGGGTAGCGCTGGCAAAGTAGATTCCCCTTTACTCACCGCAGCAATCCTCCAACGTCTTTGTGTAGCACCTTTGTATAGAAAATCAAAAAATAACCCATTGATTTTAAAGATGTTCCTTTAAGATCAATGGGTTATACACAACTGGCGGAGACGGAGGGATTCGAACCCTCGATACGGGTATAAGCCGTATGCTCCCTTAGCAGGGGAGTACCTTCAACCTCTCGGCCACGTCTCCTGAAGCAGGCCGCCATTCTAGCACGATAATATTGCTTGTGCTGGCGATGCGCCCGCAATGAGCGAAAGCGTCGATCATATCAGGACCGACGCCCCCAGGTCAGCGCCCTCAGGCCTGCTGAGTCTTGTCCTGGTCCAGCTCGAACGCCTTGTGCAGGGCGCGCACCGCCAGTTCCATGTACTTGTCGTTGATGATGACCGACGTCTTGATTTCGCTGGTGCTGATCATCTGGATATTGATGCCTTCTTCCGACAAGGTACGGAACATCAGGCTGGCGACGCCAACGTGGCTGCGCATGCCGATACCCACGATGGACACCTTGCATACCTTGTCGTCGGACACCACTTCGGACGCGCCGACGGCGGGGCCGATCTGGTTCTTGAGCAGGTCCTGGGTGCGCAGGAAATCGTTCCGGTTCACAGTGAAGGAAAAGTCCGTCGTGCCCTTGACCGACTGGTTCTGCAGGATCATGTCGACGTCGATGTTGGCTGCGGCGACGGGGCCGAGAATCGAATAGGCGACACCCGGGGTGTCGGGCACGGAAAGCAGGGTGAACTTGGCCTCGTCACGGCTGAAGGCTATGCCCGAAACAACGGCGGATTCCATTTTTTGATCTTCCTCGAAAGTAATAAGGGTGCCCGAAACCATTTCTTCTTCGAGCGGAATCAGGGGGTCGGTGAGCGACGACAGGACGCGGACGGGCACGTGGTATTTTCCGGCGAACTCGACCGAGCGGATTTGCAGGACCTTGGATCCCAGGGACGCCATTTCGAGCATTTCCTCGAACGACACGACCGTCATGCGCCGAGCCTCGGGGACCACACGCGGATCGGTGGTATACACGCCATCGACGTCGGTATAGATCAGGCACTCGTCCGCTTTCAGCGCCGCGGCCATGGCAACGGCTGACGTATCGGAACCTCCGCGTCCCAGCGTGGTGATGTTCCCGTCTTCGTCCATGCCCTGGAAACCCGTGACGATGACCACGCGCCCGGCGTCGAGATCCGCCTTAACCCGTGTTTCGTCTATGGAGCGGATGCGCGCTTTCGTGTAAGAGGAGTCAGTGCGCACAGGCACCTGCCAGCCGGCATAGCTGCGGGCGGCGACGCCTTGCGACATCAGGGCCATGGCCAGCAATGCGCTGCTGGCCTGCTCCCCTGTCGCGGCAAGCATATCGAGTTCGCGGGTATCGGGCTGCGGCGTAATTTCTTTAGCCAGCCCCAGCAGACGGTTGGTCTCGCCCGACATGGCCGACGGAACCACAACCACCTGATGGCCGGCTGCGTGCCACTTGGCCACGCGTCGCGCCACGTTCTGGATGCGCTCTACCGAGCCCATGGACGTACCGCCGTATTTGTGAACAATCAGGGACATCGTTTACTCTGTGTTAAAAAGGCGCGCTGATGCTCCCGCGCACCGGGATTATGTCGCTTTCAGGACCAAATGCATTCGCCCTGCGGCAAAAACCGGTTTTGCCAAGGCAAAGCGGTCTATTTTACCGTTTTTCACAAACGACGCTTGAGCGCTAAGGGGCGCCGGTGCCGACGGACGGCGGGGCTTGCACCGGCGCGATGCATACCCTGCCCCGTACGCAGCTTATCCAGGCGTCGCCATGCTTGAGCCGCATCTGCCGATCGTTGCCCATTGCGTGCAAACCCCGCAACTGACGCATGAGCTCTTGCAAGCGCGCGTCGGTGGGCATGCGCTTGCCCAGCAGCGACAGCCAATGCCTCAATACCAGGGCCTGGCGTGGCTCGGACAGCCGGCGCCAGGCGGACAGCGAGAAGCTGAGTCGATCGGCCGAGGGCTCCAAGCCAAGGAAGTCCTGGGCCGCGACTTCGGACAAGACCATGCCGGCGTCCGCACTCTGGCGCGCATGCCGCAGCAAGTTGCCCTTCCAGCCCGGCCAGCGCGCGTTCAGCTCCGGCACCAGGCGTTCGCGAACGGCGGCCCTCGTGTATTGATCGTCGGTGTTGGTCGGGTCGACGACCGGCGCCCAGCCGCTGAGCCTGGCAAACGATTCGGCCTGCTCCAGAATGGCGGCCCGGTCCTGCTGCAGCCAGGGACGCAAATAACATAAGCCATCACGCTCGCTCATGGGGGCCATCGCCGCCATGCCGGCCGGTCCGGCCCCGCGCAGCAGCCGCAGCAACACTGTTTCGGCCTGATCGTCGCCATGGTGCGCCAGCAAGATGTGCTTGAGGTTTGCCGTCCGGGCCAGTTCAACGAAGGCAAGGTAGCGCGCGTCGCGGGCTGCGGACTCCATGCCGTCGCCCCGCCCCAGCATGACCCGGGCCCGGTAGGCGTGGCATGGAACCCGAAGCATGAGGGCCAGATCATGCACGTGCGCCTGCCAGGCGTCCGCAGGCGCCTGCAGGCCATGATGCACATGGAAAAAATGCAATTCCAGCCGATGACGGCGGGCATGGAGCGCCGCGTGGACGGCGAGCATGGCGGAATCCGCGCCGCCGCTGAGACCGACCGCGATGCGCTGCGGGGAGTCGGACAATTCCGTCAAGGAAGACCCAATGGCCCGCAACAGGCCGGGTGATCCGAAGTCCCTCCAGAATGCCTCGGTCAGCATTCCGGGGAATCAGCGCGCTTCTTGGAAGCGGCCGTAGGACATCAGGCGCTGCAGCCGCTGTTCGATGAGCTGGTCGGGTGTCATGCCGGCAACCTGCCGAAGGGAGTCTGCCAGGGCGCGCTCGAGCTGCCGGGCCATCATGACGGGATCCCGGTGGGCGCCGCCCACCGGCTCGTTGACGATGCGGTCGATCAGGCCCAGTTCCTTGAGCCGCGGCGCGGTGATGCCCAGCGCCTCGGCGGCCGTGGATGCCTTGTCGACGCTGCGCCATAGAATGGAGGCGCAGCCTTCGGGCGAGATCACCGCATAGGTGGAATACTGCAGCATCATGACGACGTCACCGACGGCGATGGCCAGGGCGCCGCCCGAACCGCCCTCGCCGATGATGGTCGCGATGATGGGCACGCGCAGTTCAGCCATGGCATACAGGTTGTGGCCGATGGCTTCGGACTGCCCGCGCTCTTCGGCGCCCACGCCGGGATACGCCCCCGGCGTGTCGACGAAGGTGAACACCGGCAGCTGGAATTTTTCGGCCAGGCGCATCAGGCGCAGCGCCTTGCGGTAGCCCTCGGGGCGCGGCATGCCGAAGTTCCGCATGGCGCGCTCTTTGGTGTCGCGCCCTTTCTGGTGGCCGATGACCATGCAGGGCGTGCCATTGAAGCGCGCCAGGCCGCCGACGATGGACTGGTCGTCGGCATACATGCGGTCGCCATGCAGCTCGTGGAAATCGGTGAATATCTCGCGGACATAGTCCATGGTGTAGGGACGCTGCGGATGGCGCGCCACCAAGGCGGTCTGCCAAGGCGTCAGCTTGGCATAAATGCTTTTTGCCAAGGCCTGGTTCTTTTGCTGCAAACGCCCGACCTCTTCCGAGATGTCCACCGCTGAATCGGTTTGAACGAAGCGCAGTTCCTCGATTTTGTTTTCGAGTTCGGCCAGAGGTTGTTCGAATTCCAGGAAGGTATTACGCATAAGAGCTTGTTTTCCAGATTAAAGCATTCGCTTTGTCAGTACTGCACAGCGGCCGGATCCAGGCTGCGCCACAAATACCAGGTTGCAACCGTGCGCCACGGCGCCCAGGCCTGGGCGACTTCCCGGGCCTCGAAACGCGAAACAGGCTCGCCACTGAAGTAGTGTAGCGAAATTGCCTTGAGCAGGCTTGCGTCGTCGAGAGGCAGGACGTCGGGCCGCTGCAGGTTGAAAATGAGGAACATTTCCGCCGTCCAGCGACCTATGCCCCGGATGGCGCAAAGATCGGCGATGATGGCTTCGTCGTCCATGGCCACCCACTGCGACGGACGGACTTTCTTTTCGGCAAAATGCGTGGCCAGATCGATGACGTAATCGGCCTTGCGCTTGGAAAGCCCCAGGAGCTTGACATCGGTTTCCGCCAGGCCCAGCACCGCGCGCGGCGTGGGATTGCGACCGCAGGCTTCTGTGAAGCGCTGCCACATGGCCTCGGCCGACTTGACCGAAATCTGATGGCCGACCAAGGCGCGCGCCAAGGTGATGAAAGGCGTGGCGGACGGGCCCAGCCATTCGGATTGATGCTGCGGAATCACCTTGCGAAGAATGCGGTCGCGCCCCATCAGCTGCGCCGAAGCCTCATCCCAGAATGCCGGTTTTTCCTGAACGGTCGCTGCACTCACTGTCATTCCCTCCGATCAGGCCCGGCGCCATTGCGTCACGCCGCCCGCCTTATCTTCGAGTTCGATGCCCGCGGCCTGCAGCTCATCGCGGAGACGGTCCGCCTCGGTGAAATTACGTGCTTTCTTGGCTTCGGTGCGAGCCGAAACCAGGGCTTCGACCTCATCGGCCGACAAGCTGGCGCCGGCCTTGCCGCCGGACTGATAGCGGCTGGGCGACTGCAGGTACTGGGCAGGGTCGGCCTGCAGCAGGCCGAGCAATCCCCCCAGCGCCCGCATGAGCCCCGATGCTTTGCCGGACCCGCTGCGGTTGGCCTCCGATGCCAGCTCGAACAGGGCGGCGACTGCTCCCGACGAGTTGAAGTCGTCGTTCATTGCATCGCGGAAGGCCTGGGCGGAGGGGTGATTCCAATCGATATCGACCGGCTCGGCCGGCACGTTGGCCAGGGTCTGATACAGCCGGTCGAGCGAGTTCTGGGCATCCAGGAGGTTTTCGGGCGCGTAGTTCTGCATGCTGCGATAGTGATTGCGCACGATGAAAAAGCGCAGCATCTCGGCTTCGCGCGGATTGGCGACATAGCGGGACTGGTCATCCGCAAGCCCCGCGTCTTGCGCGATCGTCTGGCGGATAGTACGAAAATTCCCCAACGACTTGGACATCTTGTCGGCATCGACCATGAGCGGGCCGCAATGCATCCATACCGATGCCAGCGTTCCGCCGAAAGCACCTTCGGTCTGGGCGATTTCGTTTTCGTGGTGCGGAAACTTCAGGTCGGGTCCGCCCCCGTGGATGTCGAGCGGCAGCCCCAGCAGCGCCCGGCTCATGGCGGAACACTCGATATGCCAACCGGGACGACCCACGCCATACGGCGAATCCCACTTGGACTCGGGCGGCTCATCGGCCTTGGCCGCTTTCCAAAGGACGAAATCGAGCGGATCGCGCTTGCCAGCCGCCACCGCCACCCGTTCGCCCGCACGCAGGTCGTCGAGCGATTTGCCGGACAGCTTGCCATACCCCTCGAAACCGCGCACGGCGTAGTTCACGTCGCCGTCGTCGGACCGATACGCGAGGCCGTTCTGCTCGAGTTTCTGGATGATGCCCAGCATGTCGCCCACGTGTTCCGTGGCCTTGGGTTCGAAATCCGGCGATTCCACGCCCAGCGCTCGTTCGTCGGCGTGCATGGCATCGATGTAGAAGGAAGTGACCTCGCCCAGGCGGCGCCCGGTTTCGACGGCGCGACGTATGATCTTGTCGTCGATGTCGGTGATGTTGCGCACATAGGTGACTTCGTAGCCGCTTGCCCGCAGCCACCGCTGGACCACATCGAAACTGACCAGCATCCGCGCATGCCCGAGATGGCAGAAGTCGTAAACCGTCATGCCGCATACATACATGCGGACCTTGCCGGGTTCCGCTGTTTTCAATGGCTCTTTGGCGCGCGAAAGGGTGTTATAAATGTGCAGCATGAGCGGGTGGGCTTCTTGTTGGTAAATTTATGTCTGTGAATCAAACGGCAGCCTGAAGCAGTACGGTCCGCATGGGGTAAACTCGGCGCGGGCCCGGCAGGCAAGGCTAAAATGGTGGTCGACAAGTATAGCAAGCGGGCCGGCAGAACGCAGGCAAGCCCTTGCCATGGCCAACTTTTCAGGACGCCCGCCCAGGCGGGAATACTATCTTTACATACTATAGGCGCATCGCTGTGTTTCGAATTTCTTGTCCCGTATTGGTGATCGCACTTGCAATGACCGGGCTGACAAACACAGCCTTGGCGCAGACGCGCACGCCCGCCCTCGTACCCAACGCCGATCTTAACTCTTCGATCCAGACCGGTCCAGGCCCGGCCTTCACTCCGACCGAAACCGCGAAACTCGATCCCGCCGACAACGGCCAGGCCCTTTTCAAGGACGACGCCCCGCCCGAAGGCGGCTGGAAGGGTCTGGCACGGCTGCTGGAAGCCGTTACGCCCGCCATCGACACCAGCATTCCGCTGACCTCCTCGCAGATCACCGACCGGATTTCCCAGATGCTGGATCAAGGCCGCAACCAGGAAGCGCTCGAAGTCATCGAAAAGCGTAGCGCCCAGTTGGCCGGCCAGAATACGCTCGGCAACGATGTCCAGCTTCTGTTTCTCCACGGGCGGGCGTTATCGGCGCTGGGCCGCCATGCAGAGGCCATCGCGATCTACCAGGACATGACCACGCTGTACCCCGAGCTGCCCGAACCCTGGAACAATCTTGCGGCGGAATACGTCAAGCAAGGCAGGCTCGAGCTGGCCCGCGACGCACTCGACATGGCGCTGGCGGCCAATCCCGCATACGCGACGGCGCAGGCCAACCTGGGCGAAGTCCAGCTCATGCTGGCGCGCCAGTCCTTCCAGGAAGCGGCGCAGATGGGCGCACGCGGCGCCGAAGCGCGCGCCCGGAAGGCCGGCTCCATCCTGGCACAATGATTCCCCATATTCTCCAAGGCAAAAGAGACCTATGCGTACCCTTTCATTTTCAAGCCGTACCATCCGTCCAGGATTGCGTGCGTTCAGCCTCGCTTGCGCGACTTCCCTGGCCATGCTCATGGGAAATGCGGCGCTTGCGGCCACCTCCACTTCCAACGAAGGTAAAACCATGAGCACAACTCCTCGCGTCAACCTCCAGACCAACCAAGGCGCTATCCTGATCGAGCTCGACGCCGAAAAGGCGCCGAAAACCGTCGAGAACTTCCTGACCTACGTCAAGGAAGGCTTCTACGACGGCACGGTGTTCCATCGGGTCATCAATAATTTCATGATCCAGGGCGGCGGTTTCGAAGTGGGCATGAAGCAGAAGCAAACCCATGCTCCCGTCGAAAACGAAGCCAACAACGGCCTGAAGAACAACCGCTACACGCTGGCCATGGCCCGCACCGCCGATCCCCACTCCGCCACCGCGCAGTTCTTCATCAACGTGGCCGACAACGACTTCCTGAATTTCACCTCGCCCACGCCCAACGGCTGGGGCTATGCCGTCTTCGGCAAGGTCGTGGAAGGCACCGAGATCGTCGACAAGATCAAGACGACAAAGACAGGCAACAAGGGCTTCCATCAAGATGTCCCGACCGAAGACATCGTCATCGAGAAAGCCACGGTTGTTGACTGAGATTCCCCTGAAAGGCCGTGTCTGGGTCGCTTCGGATATCCATCTGGGCCCCGACACACCGGCGACGGCCCAGGCCTTTCACCGGTTTCTGGATCAGGCATGCGCACAGGCGGATGCCTTGATTCTATGCGGCGACATCTTCGACGTCTGGGTGGGCGACGACTACGCTCTGGATTCTCCGCCCGATTGGCTGTCGGCGTCGCTGGACAAGTTCCGGCAAACGGCCGGCGCCCTGGCCTTGTGGCTGGGCCGCGGCAACCGCGACTTTCTCATCGGCAAGGCGCTGGCCGACCACGTCGGCGCTCACGTGCTGCCCGAACCCGTCATTCTGCGCACGGACGCCGGCCGGCTGCTGCTGGCCCATGGCGACGAATACTGCACCGCCGATCGCGCCTATCAGCGCTTTCGCAGGATCGTGCGCTCTCCTCTGGTGCAAACAGCCTTCCTCAAGCTCGGTCTGGGCCTGCGCAGGTCGATCGCCAATCGGGCACGGCAGCGCAGCATGCAAGCCAATCGCCACAAGCCCGCGAAGGTCATGGACGTCGACACCGATGCCGTCCGGGACGCGTTCCGGCAGGCTGACGTAAGGCTGCTGGTGCACGGACACACGCACCGGCCGGCCGTCCATCGCCTGGACATAGACGGCAAGCCCCATACGCGCATCGTCCTGCCGGATTGGGACTACGATCATGGGCCGGTTCGTGGCGGATGGCTGCAGATCGACGAACAAGGCGCGGCCTTGCATCAGGCGTCGAAATAAAGCACCAGCTGGGCTTGCTGCCCTCGCCGTCTCACCTGCATGCGCTTGGCCATCCGGCTCAACAAGTAGGAAGTCATATGAGCCGTTCCTTCCGGATCGTGCAGCAACGTCTCGGGGGACGGCGCCGAGTCGGTTGGCGGCGGCAGGGGCTTGCCTTTCCAGGTGAAGGTCAACCGAAGCGCATACTCATCGAAGCGGGATGCGATCTCTATCTGCGGCTGGCCGGGATCGACCTGGTCACTGTGCGCGAGCAGGTCGACGGCCTGCCAGACCGACTGCTCCGCGATCTGCACGGCAAGCCGGCGCGCGCCCCAGAGCCGGCCCTGCTCCTCCATGTAGCGATTCACATCGAGCACACCGGTGTGGCCGAGACTGAAAACCTGGCCGCTGCGCCGGGAGGCGCCAATGCGGAACAGCACGGTAAGCAGCAACCCCACCAGCGTCCCGTTCGCGACGCCGGCGAGATCGACGAAATAGGCCACGCTGGAATTTTCGATTCCCGTGGCGATATACTGGTTCGATACCCCTACGATCAATCCGATGCCAAGCGCGATGGAACGCCGTTCATCCAGCATGCGCGATGCAACCAGGCCGATGCCGCCCATGGTGAGGAAAGCCGCCAGATAAATCAGCAAGGCCGCAATCACCACGCTGGGCACCGCCAGCCACAACACGATTACCTTGGAACACAATGCGGTGAGCACCATGAAGCCCGCCACCCAATAGCCCAGATAACGGCTGGCGCTGCCCGAGGCCGCCGCCAGCCCGACCGCGGCGCCGCTGGACGTCTGAGGCAGAGCGTTGATGAATGATGCCAGCATATGGGCGATGCCTTCGGCCCGCAGCCCTCGTCCATACGCGCGCAGATCGGGCCTGGACCAATCGGCATCGGCCGCGCGCTGCGCAACCGTCTGGGTTCCTATGGACTGCATGGTGAACGAAAGCGCAATCACCATGTAAGGTATCACCATGGACCAGTCGAGCTGCCACCCGAAGGAAGGCAGGCTAGGAACACGAAACCACGGGGATGATGCAATGAAAGAGACGCGCTCGTCTTCCACCAGTCCGAGGCCCCAAGCCAGCGCGCTGCCCAGGATCAGGCCCATCAGCGTCGAAAAAAGGCGCAGGCGCGTCTTGAGCCAGATGCTGCAGAACACCATCACGAACAACGTAAATGCAAGGGTCAGCAGCTCCGCGCCGGAGACAGGCAGATCGGCATCGGGCTGGAAGACCAGCATGATGCCGATCTGCCCGATGCTGATTCCGGTGAGCATGACGGCCAATCCCGCAATCTCGACGGTAAAGATGCTGCGCAGGCGCACCACGCATACGCTGAGAATGACCTGGGTCAGTCCTGTGACGAACACCATTCCATACGCCAGCGGCATGCCGCCGGACCCGCTTGCCGCCAGAAACATGGTGGCAAAGACCGTAGGGGTCGCCTGCACGGGATAGTAGTAGCCCGATCCGATGCCGAACCGGTTCCAGATCTGCAGAAGGATGGACAGCGCGCAGCCGATGAGGGAGGCGCTGGCGATATCCAGAAAGGTACTGGAGCCCAGATACGCCGTCTTGTCGTGGACAAACAGATTGGGCACGACAAGCAAGGCCCCCAAAAACGCCAGCTGCTGTAAAGCAAGGCCGCAAGCCGTGGGCACCGGCAAGCGATCGGCCACCCAATAGGCAATGGAGTCCGGCTTGCGCATGCCGCTTCCTTAGCGCATGGCAAGCCACACAAAGACGACCGCGCCCAGGGCGATCCGGTACCATGCAAAAGGCCTGTAGGTCCGCCGGGATACGAATCGCAGCACGGCACGGACGACCAGCAGCGCGCTGATGAAGGCCGCAGCGAACCCGACGCCGATGGCCGCCAGCTGCGTATCGTTCAATGCGGCGCTGTTGCGGTACAGGTCGTACACCGTGGCGGCGAGCATGGTCGGCATGGCCAGGAAGAAAGAGAACTCGGTTGCCGTTTTACGCTGTATGCCTGCGATCATGCCGCTGATGATGGTCGCTCCGGAACGCGAGGTCCCGGGCACCATGGCCAGGCATTGCGCAAACCCCACCACGAGCGCTTGTTTCCAGGTGATTTCCTCCAGCGATCGGGCGGTCGCCTTCTGCGACGCTACGCTATCGTCCGGCGGCGCCGGCCGGCGATGGGCGTCCTGCCCGCCAGGCAGCTCTTTGGCGTACTGGGGCTTGCGCTCCACCCAAAGCATGATCAGTCCCCCCGCCACCAGGGTGAACACGAAGACGGCGGGGCTATGGAACAGCGCCTTGATATATTTGATCATCACGGCGCCGATGACGGCCGCCGGCAGGAAGGCGATCAGCAGGTTGCGCATGAACAGCACCTCGCTGCGTTCGCCCTTCAGCGTACCGGACAGCAATTGCCAGATCCGGGCGCGGAATATCCATATGACGGCCAGAATCGAGCCGAACTGGATGACGACTTCGAACACCTTGTCGTCGCTGGACGAGAAATTGATCCAGTCGCCGATGATCAGCAGATGCGCGGTGCTCGAGACGGGAATGAATTCTGTAAGACCTTCGATCAACCCCAGAAACAGGGCTTTCAATAAAAACCAATTGCTTTCAGTCATGCTAGGACCTGTTAACGCTAGAAAGTAGGCGGGGGTGGGGTCAGACCCCATGCGGGGCCTGACCCCCGGCTTGGTCGGCCTGCTCGAGATTGCGTTCTATGCGAACCGTGGCGATGCGCCGCCCGTCCAGCCTCAGGACCGTGAATCGAAAAACGGCGCGTCCGTGGCGAAGTTCGCAAGTATCGCCCGGGGCGGGCAGTTGCCCGAAACGTTCCAGCAGATATCCGGCAAGCGTCGAATAGCCTTCGTCATCATCCACCAGCCCGTCCGTATTGAGCAGGAGCTCGAGATGATGCAGGTCGGCGGCGCCGTCGGCGCGCCAGCTGTTCTCGCCCTCCGCCACGATGTCGGGGGTCTCGTCTTCGTCGGGGAACTCGCCCGCGATCGCCTCGAAGACGTCGATGGGGGTGACCACGCCTTCGATGGTGCCGAATTCGTCGGTGACCAGCACGAGCTGGCCGCGCGAGCGCTTGAGCGTGTCCATGAGCCGGAGCACGCCGATGGAATCATGCACCACGATGGGGTCGCGCAGGCGCGACAGGCGGATGGATCCGTTCGCGATGAGATCGGCAATCATTTCCTTTGCGCGGCCTATTCCGATGACTTCGTCCAGCGATCCCCGGCAGACTGGAAAGAAGCTGTGGGGCGCCTTGGTGATCTGCTCGCGCAGGGTCGCCGCATCATCGTCCAGATTGATCCATGAAACATCGTTGCGGGGCGTCATGATGGAATGGATGCTCCGATCGGCGAGCGACAGCACCCCGCTGACCATGTATCGTTCTTCATCTTCGAACACCTGGGCCGGCACTTCCGCCTCCCCCGCGGGCGCGGGCTCCGGCCCGGTCAGCGGACGCATGCCCAGCATCCGCAACACCCCTTCGGCAGTGCGTTCCCGCAACGGCCGCTTGGCTTCCAGGCGCCGCATGTTCCGGCGCGCCAGCTGGTTGAGGGTTTCGATCAGGACCGAGAAGGTGATGGCAGCATACAGATAGCCCTTGGGCACCGCAAAGCCGAAGCCTTCCGCCAGCAGCGAGAATCCGATGGTAAGAAGAAAGCCCAGGCACAGGATCACAACCGTAGGATGCGCATTCACGAAGCGGGTCAACGGCTTGGACGCCACCAGCATGAGGCCGATTGCGATGGCGACCGCCAGCATCATGATCTCGAGGTGATCGACCATGCCGACCGCGGTAATCACGGCATCCAGCGAAAACACCGCGTCCAGGATCACGATCTGAACCACGATGACCCAGAAGCTGGCGTGCATGGTCGCGCCGCTTGCATGGGCTTGACGCCCTTCGACCCGCTCGTGGAGCTCCAGCGTTCCCTTGAAGAGCAGGAAGAAGCCCCCGAGGATGAGTATCAGGTCGCGCCCTGAAAAATCCAGCGGACCGACGGAGAACAGCGGCGCCGTGAGCTTGATGAGCCATGACATGACGGAAAGCAGGCCCAGCCGCATCAGCAGCGCAAGGGACAGGCCCAGGACCCTCGCCCGGTCTCTTTGCGCGGGCGGCAGTTTCTCCACCAGAATGGCGATGAAGATCAGGTTGTCTATGCCCAGGACGATCTCGAGGATCACCAGAGTAAGCAATCCGACCCAGGCGGAGGGGTCCAGCATCCACTCCATCGGTCAATGGCTCCGTAAAAGCGTTAACAGGCCCTAGCCCTGAAGATAGCCCAGCATCTGCGGAAAAATCTTGGGTGTTGCAGCCAGCACGCTGCCGCTTTTCATCCAGCCCTGTTCGCCGTCGAAATCGGCGATGAGGCCGCCCGCTTCCAGGATGAGCAGACCGCCCGCGGCCAGATCCCAGGGTTTCAGATTGACCCCGCAAAAGCCGTCGAGGCGCCCGCTGGCAACATAGGCGAGATCCAGGACGGTCGAGCCCAGGCGCCGCGCCGCCGAGCATTCGGACAGCATGCCTGCAAACTTGGCCTGGGCGGTGGCAACGGACACCGACCCCGGTATATGAGCGCCCAGAATGGCATCATGGTAGCGCCGGATGCCAGAGACGCGCACGCGCCGGTCATTCAGAAAGGCCCCGCCGCCGCGGCTGGCCGTGAACAGTTCATTGCGGTTGGGGTCGTAAATGACCGCCTGGGTCACTTGGCCGCGTTGCGCCAGCGCGATCGAAATCGCGTAGATGGGCAAGCCATGGATGAAATTGGTGGTGCCATCGATGGGATCGACGATCCATTGGAATTCCGGCACCTCGCCTTCTTGCTGGCCTGCCGCCAGGTGCATGCCGGATTCTTCGCACAGGAAGCCATGGTCCGGATAGGCCGTGCGCAGGATATCGATAATGGCTTCTTCGGCTGCCTGATCCACTTCCGTGACATAATCGTTCGGCCCCTTGCGCCCGACCTGCAGGCGTTCGAGGTCGAGGCTGGCGCGATTGATGATGGTGCCAGCACGGCGTGCCGCCTTGATGGCGGTATTTAGCATCGGGTGCATAAGATTCCGTAAGTAGTCAAAGTCTGCCTATGCGGCGCGAGGCATCGCGCCCATGAGCCTAAGCCCTGCATCAAGCACTATAAACCACCTATTTTAAATGACTCAGAAGTTTTCCTCAGAAACCCCCGACCCCTTTGCCCGCGTACGGTTCATCATGGTGCAGCCCAGTCACCCCGGCAACGTGGGCGCCGCCGCCCGCGCCATCAAGACCATGGGCTTCCATGATCTCTGCCTTGTGGCGCCGCGCTTTCCCGATGTGCTTACCCAGCCCGAGGCGCAGTCGCTCGCCAGCGGAGCCACCGACGTGCTGACGGCGGTCCGCATTTTTCCCACGCTTGAAGAGGCGCTCGCTTCCACGACCCTGGCGTTCGCCCTGACCGCGCGCGCCCGCGTGCTGGGACCTCCTCCCTGCGACATCCGCGAGGCGGCCGATGCCAGCCGCGAGCACTTGCAGGGCCCCGGGTCCCGCATTGCGGTCGTTCTGGGCACCGAAAGATCCGGGCTGACGAATGAGGACATCGCGCTCTGCCAGCGCATATGCCATATTCCGGCCAATCCCGAATATAGTTCGCTGAACGTCGCGCAGGCGCTGCAGCTGGCCGCGTGGGAATTGCGCTACGCCCTGGCGCAGGCTGCGTCGATGCCGCTGCTGCCCACGACGGACGGCCGGTTCGTCGAGGGCAACGAGCCGGCCAGCAACGAAAAGGTTCAGGCCTTCCTGGCCCACTGGGAACAAGCGATCACGGAGGTCCGTTTCCTGGACCCCGCCCACCCCAAAAAACTGGTTCCACGCATGCGCCACATGTTCAGTCGCAACGCCATGAGCAACGATGAGGTCGACATGATGCGCGGCCTGTGTACCGCCATGATCAAGGCGGCGCGTAATGCGGGGGGTCAGACCCCGAATGGGGTCTGACCCCGGCCGGCGTTTGGGGATGTTGGGGTCGGACCCCATACGGGATCCGACCCCGGCTGACGAGGAGAGGGTCAGACCCTGTACAAGGTCTGACCCCCGATGCTTGGAGATGTGGGGTCAGACCCCGAGCGGGGTCTGACCCCAGGCAAAGATCGCTCAGCGTCCTATGCCGCCTCGACGAGCTCCAGGCCGGTCAGGCGCGACAGTTCCTGGATGCCGGAACCAGATACGTCGTCCAGCAGGACGACACGGCCTTCCTTCAGTTCGAAGACGGCCAGGTCGGTATAGACGCGCGTCACGCAGGCGATGCCGGTAAGCGGATAGGTGCAGCGTTCCACGAGCTTGCTTTCGCCCTCTCGCGTGAGCAGATCCATGAGTACGTAGACGGACTTGGCGCCAATGGCCAGGTCCATCGCGCCGCCGACCGCCGGTATGGCGTCGGGCGCCCCGGTATGCCAGTTGGCCAGGTCGCCGGTACGCGACACCTGGAATGCGCCCAGCACGCAGATGTCGAGGTGGCCGCCGCGCATCATGCCGAAGGAATCGGCATGATGAAAATAGGCGCCGCCGTCGAGCAGTGTCACGGGCTGCTTGCCCGCATTGATGAGGTCGGGGTCTTCGGCGCCGGGCTCCGGCGCGGGACCCATGCCGATGACCCCGTTCTCGCTGTGCAGAAGGATCTCGCGGCCCTCGGGGAGGTAGTTGGCTACCTTGGTGGGAAGGCCGATGCCCAGGTTCACCACGCTGCCCTCCGGGATGTCCTGGGCGACGCGCGCGGCCATTTGTTCACGTGTCAATCGATTCATTTTTCAGCTCCCAGTGCTACCACGCGCTGCACGAACAGGCTAGGCGTGACGATCGCTTCGGGATCCAGTTGTCCCAGTTCCACGATGCTGTCGACCTCTGCAACCGCCACTTTCGAGGCCGTTGCCATGATGGGACCGAAATTGCGCGCGGTCTTGCGATAGACCAGGTTTCCCCAGCGGTCGGCCTTGAGCGCCTTGATCAGGGCATAGTCCGCATGCAGAGGATATTCGAGGATGTAGTCGCGGCCATTGATATGGCGGGCCTCCTTGCCTTCGGCCAGCGGCGTTCCGGCGCCCGTGGGCGTATAGAAGGCCCCGATGCCGGCGCCCGCCGCACGGATGCGCTCGGCAAGATTGCCTTGTGGAACGAGTTCGAGCTCGATCTTGCCTGCCCGGTACAGCCCATCGAACACATGGGAGTCGGTCTGGCGCGGAAAGGAGCAGATGATCTTGCGCACCCGCCCGGCAGCCAGCAGCGCCGCCAGGCCCGTATCGCCGTTGCCCGCGTTATTGTTCACCACCACCAGGTCCTTGGCGCCCTGGTCCAGCAAAGCATCGATCAGCGCCGTCGGCTGACCGGCCATGCCGAACCCGCCAATCATGACGGTTGCGCCGTCGGGCACATCAGCCAGTGCTTCACGCACATTGTCAAAAATCTTGGAGATCATTTCATACCTGCTCTTACCGCAAACTGCCTTTCAAAAAATGTCGGCGCGTCGCTTGCGGCGCGCCGACGGGATATCACCACGGGGAAGGATCAGTCGACCGTCGCCCCGGATGCTTTGACCACCTTGGACCAGTTGTCGACTTCGGACTTGATGAAGTCGCCGAACTCGGCGGGCGATGTCTTGGCCGGCACGGCGCCCAGCTCTGCAAGACGTTTCTGGACGTCAGGCTTGGCCAATGCATCGAGGATCACCGCATTGAGCTTCTTCACGACATCGTCCGGCGTACCCTTGGGCGCGATCACGCCAAACCACGATGACACGTCGAAAGTGGGGAAGCCGGACTCCTTCATGGTCGGGAGATCCGGTGCCGTTTTCGAGCGGTCTGCCGTGGTGACGGCCAATGCCCGTAGTTTGCCCGCTTCGACATGCGGCCAGGCCGACGGCATGTTGTCGAACATGTAATCCACCTGGCCGCCAATGAGGTCGGTCATGGCGGGAGAACTGCCTTTATAAGGAATGTGCGTCACGTCGACTTCGGCCAGCTGCTTGAAGAGTTCGCCCGCCATATGGATGGACGTACCGCTGCCGGACGACGCGAAATTGAGCTTGCCGGGATTGGCCTTGGCGTAGTCGACAAGTTCCTTCACGCTTTTTGCGGGCACCTTGGGATTGACGACCAGCACGTTCGGCACGCGCACCGCCAGGGCCACAGGGGCGAAATCGTCGACCAGGTCGAATCGCAAGTTCTTGTACAAGGTCTGGTTGATGGCGCTGGTTACGGCGACCATGTAAAGGGTATAGCCGTCCGGGTCGGCGCGGGCCACCATTTCTGTTGCAATATTGCTTCCGGCGCCCGGGCGGTTTTCGACCACCACCGGCTGCCCCAGGGCATCGCCGATTTCCTTGCCCAGTATCCGCGCGACGACGTCGGTCGTGCCGCCCGCGGAAAAGCCCACCACCAGACGGATGGCATGGTCCGGGTAGGCGGCCGCCGCGGTCGCGGAAACACCCGCCGTGGCGACCAGCAGGCATGCGCCGGCCAGCGCCTTGATTTTCGATCCCGCCTTGAATACGAATGACATATGAGTTCTCCTTGTATTGTCCGTCCGTTGGACGATTTATAATGAACCGCTCTATTCTGATCGATATCGACTTGAAATCAAACCAAGAAGTACACGCAGTGGACACTTTTTCCGAAGAAAACGCCAGTTCGGGTCCTCGCACACTGCGGCGCGGCCTACAAGTTTTACGCTGTTTGCAGGAGAATACGCAAGCGGGACTGAGCGTCACCCAGTTGGCAAGGCTGACCGGGCTGCAGCGCCCGACCATCTATCGTCTGCTCAGCGCGCTGGTCGAAGACGGGTTTGCCAAAAGCGTTCCAGGCACCAAGCGGTTCATGGCCACCAGCGCCATGGCATTGACGGTGCCGCAGCGCGATCCGCGCATCGAACTTGCTCTTCCGGCCATGCAGAAACTGGCCGCGCTTACCGGTGACGCCGTTTTCCTGGTGGTCCAGGACAAGCACGAGTCCCTCAGCCTCTGGCGTGAGATCGGTCCTTATCCGGTGCAGATCCTGGCCACATTCGCGGGCAAGCGCCAGCCCCTGGGCGTAGGGTCGGGCGGGCTTGCGCTGCTTGCACGGCTCGATGACGAATCCGTCGAGGACATCATCGCGCTGAACAGCAAAGAGCTCGAACAATACAGCGGCATGTCGCCGCGGGAAATGCGTCAGTTGGTACAAAACACCCGCACGCGCGGGTATTCGGTGGTGGGAAACTATGCGGTGCGGGGTGCCCTGGGAGTCGGCTGCGCCCTGTGCGACAGCAAGGGGCATCCTACGCTTGCCATCAGCGTGACCGCCATCACCGAGCGCATGCCGGCAAGCCGGCAGCGCGAGATCGCCGGGCTGATCCAGGACGGCCTGCGCAGCATCGCCGACAAGCTTTGAGGGGCGTGGGGTCAGACCCCGTACGGGGTCTGACCCCAACCGACCTGTGGCCCCGCCTTCCCTGGGGGGTCAGACCCCATGGGGATCTGACCCCGATCCTGCCATGCGGGGTCTGACTCCGGTCTCCTGCCGCCGCGCTATGGGGTCGGACCCCGCATGGGGTCCGCCCCCGACCCGGCGCGTCCGAGCCGTTGCAGCGCGTCGCGGTACAGGTCGCAGCGCAAGTTCCAGTGCTTTTTCGCGGGAGCCCAGACCCGAATCGTCAGTATGGTGGTGTTTTCGCGATAATCCGTCACCAGGACTTGTGGAGCGGGATCGGGCAACGCGTATTCATGGCTCCGCACCAGGTCGGTAAGCTCCCGTATCGCCAGTTCCAGGTCGTCGCTATAAGGGATCGACACCTCGATATCCAGGCGCCGCGTTTCGTTCCGGCTGTAATTGATGATGGTGCTTCCCCACACCAGCCCATTGGGCAAAGTGAGATGTATGCCGTCTGCCTGGACCAGCCGCGTAAGGAAGAGGCCTACTTCCGCGACCGTGCCGTCTCCCTTGCCGACGACGGATACGTACTCTCCCGTGCGCAGCGGTCGAAGCACCAGCAACATGATGCCCGCCGCAATGTTCTGCAAAGTGCCCTGCAACGCCAGGCCAATCGCGAGTCCCGCCGCACCCAGCACAGTGATGATGCTTGCCGTTTGAATGCCGAAGCGGGCCAATACCGCAATGACCACGAAGATGCGAATCGCCCAGACAGTCGCCGTATACACCATGGGGACGATGGTGGGATCGATGCGTGGGGAATTGGCGGCCAGCCTGCGCAGGCTGCGTCCGGCAAATGAAGATAAAGACCATCCGACAATAAGGATGGCGATGGTCACTACGAGATTGAAAGCCAGGAATTCAATATGCGGCATCAATGCCGGCAGGTCACGGAGTCTTTCAAGCATGGCTTACCCGTCGCACAAGAGGAGTGGAAAACCCGAATGATAAATCCTCTTGCGCGACGGGTGACGGGATCAGGCCCGAAGGCCGCGGGGTCAGACCCTATAGGGTCTGACCCCATTACCAAAGCGAACGGGCGGGGTCAGACCCCGTATGGGGTCTGACCCCAACATCAAAGCGAACGGCCGGTGATCAGGCGCACCAGCACCATGATGATCGCGACGACGATCAGCACGTGGATGAAGCCGCCCAATGTATAAGAGGTAACCAGGCCCAACAGCCACAAGACAATCAGGACAACGGCCAGTGTATAAAGCATATCGGCTCCCTTTCGTGTAAAAAAACTTGGTCTTGTATTATTTACTGGCTTCGTGGCCCACGACACCGCCCACTGCTGCGCCGCCCAGCGTTCCCAGAGTGCTGCCACCGGTGAGCACGGCTCCACCCACTGCGCCGACGCCGGCGCCTATGGCCGTGTTCTTACCCTGACGTGACATTCCGCCACATGCGGCCAGACTTAAAGAAACGGCCAACAATACTGTGCCTGCAGCAATTCGTTTTGTCGTTTTCATATCAAACCCCTATCTAAATTTGGACGCACATCACGGTGTGCATGTGCTTGTCTGCCATACAGCAAGCAGCGTGCCAGCAATAACCAGATACGGTTTTGCCCCGCGCTGGCACGCTGCTTGCTGCCTCATCGACGAAGGCCAGATGGTTCGTCTGGCCAACTCAGGAGATAACCTATGAAAAAGCTTCTTGCCGCAACCTTATGTTCGCTCTCCACGGCCATCGTTCCCGTCGCTTTCGCGCAAAGCACCGCGCCGGCACCCACCAACCCCACGGCGCCCGGCAGCCCCGGGACTCCCGGAAGCCCGGCGGCTCCCGGAACGCCCGCCCCCGCAGCGCCTGGCGCCGCACCCACCATGCCTGGTGCCGCAGCTCCCGCCCCGGAGCCCAAGGAGTCCATCACCGGTGTAAGCGTCAAGCAGAAGATCATGGGTAAGACCGTGGTCAATGAGAATGATGAAAAGATAGGGGAAATCAATGATGTCGTCCTGGCCTCGGATGGCAAGGCGATCTACTTCATCATCGGCGCGGGGGGCTTTCTGGGAATGGGCGAGCGCGACGTAGCGATTCCGTTCAATGAAATCAACCAGACCGGCGACAAGCTCGTGCTTTCCGGCTATACCAAAGACCAGCTGAAAGCGCTGCCCAAAGTAGAAGTGGCTGGATAAGACGCACTACGTCCTGACGGTAGCCTCCCCGGAGGCTCCGTCGATATCTAGGGCCAGTGCCGCCTGCCTTCAGCATTGACGGACTCTGGCCCCTCAGGAGCCCACCATGAAACAGCCCGATACCGACAAAGAAAAGAACACCACTCCTTTTCCAACATCGAAAGACAATCCCGGCCGGGACGAAACGCTGGACTCCGCGCTCGAAGCAACCTTTCCGGCGAGCGATCCGGTGTCCGTATCCACATCAAAACCCGAAACCCGCAATGATCACGCGGCCAACGAAACCGCCAAACCGTCCAAAAAAGAAAATGAGGCCGTTCCTGAAGAAAAGACTTTGGATGAGGCCATTGAAGAAAGCTTCCCCGCCAGCGACCCTGTGTCGGTGACCACCAAAAAAGCGGACGATACGCAATCCTGAATGGCTCCTTACGAATCCAGCAAGAACGCACATCGCGGCGAGGTGTACGTTCTATCCGCGCGTGCGCGCGAGCCAGAGCATGAACAGGCAGTCCATGAGGAACTTGCGCGCCGTATCGCGGGACTCCTCGGAGTCCGATACGGTGGCCGCTTCGATGCCGCACGCACGCCGACCGAACCGGCTTATCTCGTGCCCAGCGACACCATAATCGGCCTGGAACGAGCGCGGCAACTGAGGCTCGCCTCGGAAGCAGACCTGTTCGGCGGTATCGTTCCGCACCCCTTCGTTGCGACGAAGGCCATTACCCATTCCATACTGCGTTCGGACGGCAAGGCGCCCGCAGGCTGGTCCTGCCAATTCGGCACTGATGTGCGCGACAGCGTTCTGGCGGGATACTCCGCGTTCACTCTCGACGACGCCATGCAGGCGGGCGAGACGCTGCTGTCATCCGGACCTGTGCGCATCAAGCCCGTACTGGCCACTGCCGGCCGCGGCCAAATACGAATTGAATCGCGCCGGGAGCTTCTGGCCGCGCTGGACCACCAGCGGGACGACGATCTGGAATCCCACGGACTGGTGCTGGAAGAACATCTGGAGGACGTCAAGACTTTCAGCGTGGGCCGGGTCGCGATAGGCGGCTTGGTGACGAGCTATGTCGGCACGCAGAGCCTGACGCGCGACAATCAGGGCGAGCTGGTGTACGGGGGATCGAACCTTACCCTGGTACGCGGCGAATTCGATGCGCTGCTTGCACTGGCGCTCGGCGATGAAGAACGCCGTGCCATCGCGCAGGCCCGGCGCTACGATGAAGCGGCTGGGCGATGTTTTCCAGGATTGACGGCCTCGCGACGAAACTATGATATTGCAAGCGGCACGACGCCGCGCGGCGAAATTCGCTGCGGAGTCCTTGAGCAATCATGGCGCATTGGCGGCGCAAGCGCCGCGGAAGTCGCCGCGCTGCAAAAGTTCGCCGCGGACAGCGGTTGCAAGGCGCTGCGCGCCCGGACCATCGAGATTTTCGGCACGCACGAGGCGCCCGAAGGCGCCGAGAGGCTGTTTCAAGGCGTCGACCCGGACATCGGTCTCATCAGCAAGTATGTACAGGTAGAAGCTTATGGGAACTAGCAGCACGAGCATTGAGATCCTGGTGGAAGAAGAACGCCTTGCAGGCACTTTTCTCGCACCGGAAACCAAGGTACCCGGCATTCTGTTCGTCCACGGATGGGGCGGCAGCCAGGAACGCGACCTGGACCGTGCGCGCGGCATTGCGGGGCTGGGCTGCGTGTGCCTGACCTTCGATCTGCGCGGTCACGAAAAAGGCTCCGCCCGTCAACAGACCGTGACGCGCGAAGAGAATCTGCGGGACATCATCTCGGCCTATGACCTGCTTGCCCAGCATCCTTCTATCGATCCACGCTCCATCGCCGTGGTGGGAACGAGCTACGGCGCGTATCTGTCCGCTGTCCTGACCACGCTTCGGCCGGTCAAGTGGCTGTCGCTGAGAGTCCCGTCGCTTTATCGGGACACGGATTGGGATACGCCAAAAAGACAGCTGAACCGCCAGGACCTGGCCGTCTATCGCAAAGCGCCGGTAAGCCCGGAAGAAAATCGCGCGCTGGCCGCATGCACGGCGTTTCGGGGCGACGTCCTGCTGGTCGAGTCCGAGCACGACCACCTGGTGCCCCATGCAACGATCATGAGCTATCGCGCCGCCTTCCGGAATTCCCATTCCCTCACGCATCGCGTGGTCGACGGCGCCGATCATGCCTTGAGCTCCAAGATCTGCCAGCAGGCGTATACATCCATACTCGTGGGATGGATCACTGAAATGGTGGTGGGCGCGCGAGTGGGCAGCAGACCCGGGATCTCGTAGTAACCTATTGCTTTTCCCGACTCGCGCTCAACTCAGGCGACATGACACCATTTTCCATACTCGATCTCTCCCCCATCGCCGAAGGCAGCACTGCCGCCCGCTCGTTCCAGAATACGCTCGATCTTGCCCGGCATGGTGAGCGCTGGGGCTATCGGCGCATCTGGATGGCCGAGCATCATGGCATGCCGGGCATTGCCAGCGCGGCCACCTCCATCCTGATTTCGCATGTCGCGGCCGGCACCTCGACCATCCGTGTCGGCGCCGGCGGCATCATGCTGCCCAATCATTCTCCGCTGGTGATCGCCGAACAGTTCGGTACGCTGGAATCCTTGTATCCCGGTCGTATCGATCTGGGCCTTGGCCGCGCACCCGGCTCGGACCAGGCGACGGCGCGCGCCCTGCGGCGCAACCTCGCGTCGGATGCCGACGAGTTCCCCCGGGACGTCGTCGAACTCATGGACTTCATGTCCGACGAGCCTCGCCAGACCGTCATGGCGGTTCCCGGCAAGGGCCTGAACGTTCCGGTCTGGATACTCGGGTCCAGCCTGTTCGGCGCGCAATTGGCGGCCGCCCTTGGACTGCCCTATGCCTTCGCCTCTCATTTTGCGCCCCAGCAAATGATGCACGCCATCCAGCTCTACCGCGCGAACTTCAAGCCCTCGGCCAGCCTGGACCGCCCTTATGTCATGCTCGGGTTCAACGTCTTTGCCGCCGATACGGACGACGAAGCGCAATTCCTGGCGACATCGTGGCAGCAATCCTTCGTCAACCTGCGCAGCGGGCGCCCCAGCCGCCTGCCACCGCCGGTGCAGGGCTATCTGGAGCAGTTGGGCCCTCAGGCGCAGGAGCTGCTCAATCATGTGCTTTCGTGCTCCGCGATCGGCTCGGCGGACACGGTTGCGACGCAGCTCAAGGCGTTCCTGTCGGCAACCGGCGCCGACGAGCTCATGATCACGTCCAATATGTTCGATCACGCCGCCCGGCTCCGTTCCTACGAAATCACCGCCCAAGTGCGCGACGCGCTTTGAATGCCATGACAGAAGCAAGCACCATATCTTCCCGTCTCGCGCTCATGCGCGAACGGATCCGCGACGTCGCACTGAGCGCGGGCCGTGATCCCGCCGCCATTCAGCTCCTGCCAGTCAGCAAGACTTTCGGCGAAGCCGCCATCCGGGAAGCGGTCGCCGCGGGCGTGCGGCGGCTCGGCGAGAACAAGGCGCAAGAGATACGCAGCAAGTACGAACCCTTGAGCGACTGCGGCATCGATTGGGTCATGATCGGCCATCTCCAAACCAACAAGGCCAAGGACATTGCCCGCATGGCGTCGGAGATCCAGTCCCTTGACCGCATGGACCTGGCCATCGCACTGGACCGCCGCCTTCAGCAGGAAGGACGCGGCATGGACGCCTTGGTGCAGGTCAAGACCTCTATCGAGCCCAGCAAATACGGCCTGCCGCCGGAAGAGTTGCCCGGCTTTCTGCGTCGAGTGGCAAGGGAAACGCCCTCATTGCGCATACGCGGACTCATGACTCTTGCGATCAACGCCCCCGACCGCGATGCCGTGCGCGCCTGCTTCCGGACACTGCGCGAACTACGCGACCGCGTGCGGCAGGAAGGCATCGACAACATCGAACTGGAACGCCTGTCGATGGGCATGAGCGGCGACTTCGAAATCGCCATTGAAGAGGGGTCCACCGAAGTGCGCATAGGCACTGCGATTTTCGGCGGCCGCATCTATGGCGACGCCTACTATTGGCCCGAAGATCAGGTGAGGGGTCAGACCCCGAATGGGGTCTGACCCCGGCATGGACCAGGGTCAGGCCCTTTCCGAAGACCAGATGAGGGGTCAGACTCCGGACGGGGTCTGACCCCAACGTGGACCAGGGTCAGACCCTGCCGGGTCTGACCCTATCCTGCGAAGCCACCCGCGTCGATGAATGCCTGCTCGGCCGGTGTGGTTTCGCGCCCCAGCATGGGATTGCGATGAGGAAAGCGCCCGAATTGACGGATGATGTCCAGATGTTCTTCGGCGAAGGGCAGCGACGATCCTCCCAGAATCCGGTAGAGCGCTACCGACTTTTCCTGAAGATCAAGACGTTCGGAATGCATGAAGGGCAGATAGCAAAACACGCGCAGGTCAGCCGGGATCTGCTGATCGAGCTCCTTCTCCACCATGCGTTGCGCAAAATGCAGGGCCAGCTCGTCCGTGGCGTACATATGCGCGGTGCCGCGGAACGCATTGCGAGGCAATTGGTCCAGCAAGATCAGCAAAGCCAGCGCGCCTTCGGCGCAATGTGCCCAGTCGTCCAGTTGCCGGCGGGCAGCCGCCATGTGCAGGTCCAGAAAACGGTCGCGAAACATCAGGTCGAAGGCATCGGACTTCATGAACCATTTTTCCGGCCCGGCTTCACGCCAGAATGCCAGGATCGAAAGCGCTTCAGGCGCCGCCGCGCCGCCAACTTGCTGTTGCATGGATTCCGCCTCAATGAAAACGTGATCCCGCTACGTTACCGCAGTTGGCAGCATGGCTACAAGCGAGGCCCAAAGAGGTCAGACCCCGTACAAGCGAGGGAAAGGGGGTCAGACCCCGTACGGGGTCTGACCCCTTGCGATACCGAGCGGGCCCTCCGGGGTCAGACCCCATTTGGGGTCTGACCCCCTACGGAACTGCCTTCCAGGGCCTGTTCCCGGCGTCCTAAAAAGTAGCCGCAAACGCCCCAGCACGCCGCCAGCACCGCCGCGAATATCATTGCGACCGCCGGGTTTTCGCTGACCACATCTATGCCCCGCTTCACCCAGCCGCTGACCGCGTCCCCGCCCCGATACACGACGGTATCGATGAAGTTCTTTGCCTTGTACTTCTGCGCCGGAGGCACCACCGTGTAAAGCATTTCGCGTCCCGGCCTCACCAGCGCGTACTCCCCTACCCGGCGCATGACCATGACCACGACAAACACGGCGAATACCGGCGCCATCGCCAGAGCCAGAAAACCCAGGACCATTGCCGCAGGCACCGATACGAGCAACACGCCGACGCCCAGTCGCTTGGCTACCTGGCCCGTGAAGAAGGCCTGGATGATCAGCGACAGCGCCTGCACCACCGCGTCGATCATGCCAAACACCCGCGTCTGGGCGGCACGGTCCGGGAAATATTCCGCGACCAGGCGCGCTTGTTCGAAGTAAAGAAAGGTGTTGATGCTGGCCAGCAGCAAGACGAAGATCGTAATGCCGACAAGATAGGGAGACCGCAAGGTCTCGGTCGCGCCTTCGAAGGGGTTGCCGCCCAGGGGTTCGCTGCGCGAGGTATCGCCGTCGCCGTCCTGGATGGGATGGGCGTCTCGCCAGCGGTGCAGAGCGGCAGCCGCCGCCGCGCTCGCCAACAGCAGCATCGCCGAGATCATCAGCAGCCCCGCATGGCCCAAGGGCCCTACCAGCACTGCGCCGGCTACCGGCCCCGTCAAACCACCTATGCTCGCGCCGCTTGCGATCAAGGCAAACGTGCGCTTGGCCTGGGGCGCACGCAGGACGTCGGCCAGGACGCTCCATGCCAGCGATATCGCCACCAGATTGAATACGGACAGCCAGATATAGAAGCCGCGCGCCACCCAGAGGTTGTCGGGATCCAGCCGGAAGCTGACGGCGAAGCCGGCCAGCAGCACCGCGCAGCCCGCATACAGCCAAGGCAGCAATGTCCGCCGGGGCAGCTTTGACGCAAGCCATCCGAAGACCGGCAAAACGATCAGCGTGGCGACGAAAGTACCGGTGAACAGCCATTGGAGATTCTTTACGCCGCCCGCTATGCCCATGGTCTCACGTACCGGGCGCAGCATGAAATAGGAAGTGAACAACAGGAAAAACATGGCCAGTCCGGCGACCACTGCGGGCGCCTCGTGAGGCTCCACATTGAACAGCCTGGCTATGCGGCGCAAAAAGCGTTGTGGCAAGTCCGTCGGCATATGGCCACCCTTGCCCCGTCACCAGCCATAGAAACGCGGCCAGGCCTCGGTGCCGCCGTCGGGCCGCAGGACTTGATATTCCGGATACTGCGCGGCGGTGGCGCAGGCGTGATTGGGCATGATGCGCAGACGGGTACCGATGGGGAAGCGCTCGGCAATGCGGTCGTCCGGCTCGCCGGAACGGGAAAGAATGCCATGTTCCTGATTGGCGCCGCTCATGATGTAGTCTTCCAGTACGGCGCCGTCTTCCGCGCATACCTGGCCATAGCCGAAATCCCGCTTTTGCCTTTGCGTGCCGTGATCCCGGCTCATTGCCATCCAGCCGGCATCGACGATGGCCCAGCCTTTCTCCTTCTGGTGCCCAATGACGGTGGTCAGGACGCTCAGTGCGATGTCGTCCATGGCGCACACCCCGACATTGCGCATCACCAGATCGAAGAACACGTAGACCCCGGCGCGCACTTCTGTTACGCCTTCGAGCTGCGCCGCCGACAAGGCCGTGGGAGTAGAACCGACGCTGACACCTGCACAAGCCGCGCCATGGTCCCGTATGCGCTGGGCGGCCAGGACTGCGCCGGCCCGTTCTTGTTCGGAAATGGCAAGCAAGGCCTCGCGGCTGTCGCAGTCGTAGCTGGAGCCGGCATGCGTCATCACACCGCCCAGCCGCGCCCCCGTGCCCTGCAGTGCGTCCGCGACTTCCAGCAGCAAGGCATCGTCGGGCCTGATGCCCGATCGGTGGTCGTCGGTGTCGATTTCGATCCAGACCTCGAATGCCGTTCCGTGCTGTTTGCCGAAAGTTTCGATTTCCCGCGCCGCCGCGACATTGTCGGTGATGAGCTTGAGGTTGCAGCCGCGCCGGCAAAGCGCGAGCGCCCTGGGGAGTTTGTCGGGCGTCATACCGACGGCATAAAGGATATCGGCGATACCCGCCTCGAAAAACTGCTCTGCCTCTTTCAGTGTGGAAACCGTGATGCCGCGCGCCCCGGCGGCAATCTGCGCCTTGACGACAGGAAGGCACTTGCTGGTTTTGACGTGAGGACGGAAGCTCACGCCCAAGTTGCTCATACGGCCCTGCATGCGATCGATGTTGCGCTGCATGCGCTCGGTGTCAATGACGGCGGCGGGAGTGCTCAGTTCACGGATGCGGGTCATGGGCAAGCCTTCTGGGGTAAGTGTCCAGCGCCCGACACAAGGCGCGCTTCGCAGGCTCAACCATACTCCATGGCAACGTGCGCGTGTGTATCAAAAGCACGACAATTTCGCTGCCCGCAACTACGCCAAGATCGCCTTGTGGTAAAAAGATTCACCATGATCGATCTCGACAAGCTCGTCTCCGAAAGCTTCAGCAAGCAAGGCCTGATGGCCACTCTGGGCGCGCACTTGACCCAAGTGTCGGACGGCGAAGTGCATATCGCCCTGCCGTTCTCGACAGCGCTTTCCCAGCAGCACGGCTATGTCCACGCCGGCGCCATCACAAGCATCGTCGACAGCGCATGCGGCTATGCGGCCCTGACGAAGGCGCCCGCGGGGTCCGAGGTCGTCACCGCTGAGTTCAAGATCAATTTCCTGCGTCCCGCCGTCGGCGAGCGCTTCCTGGCCATCGGAAAAGTGCAGAATGCGGGAAGGCTGCTGACCATCTGCTCCGGCGAAGTGCAGGCCTTCATGGGCGGATCCGGCAAAGTCATTGCGCTCATGCAGGCCACGATCGTCTCTGTGGGGCAGCCCGCCGGTTAGGGGTCAGACCCCGCATGGGGTCTGACCCCAAGAATGCTCGGACAAGAGGTCAGACCCCATTCGGGGTCTGACGCCAAGGTTTTCTCGGACCAGGGGTCAGACCCCGTTCGGGGTCTGACCCCACGATCAGTCTGACCCACGATCAGTTCGGCGTTATGCGCCAGACCTTGTTCGATAGATCGTCGGCGACGATGAGGGCGCCGCGCGGATCCACCGTCACGCCAACGGGACGCCCGCGGGTCGTGCCGTCACTGTCGCGGAATCCACTGACAAAATCCACCGGCGGGCCGGATGGACGGCCATCGCGGAATGGCACGAAAACGACTTTGTAGCCGACCGGATCCGGGCGGTTCCAGCTGCCATGCTCGCCCACGAAAGCGCCTTCCCCGAACTGCTGGCCCATTGCGGAATTGGAGAATGACAGTCCCAGCGCCGCCACGTGGGACCCGAGGCTATAGTCGGGCGTGATCGCCGAAGCGACCTTGTCCGGATTTTGCGGGCGAACCCGTTCATCCACGTTCTTTCCCCAATAGCTGTAGGGCCAGCCGTAGAAACCGCCCTCCTTTACGGCGGTGAGATAGTCCGGAACCAGATTGGGACCGATCTCGTCCCGCTCGTTGACCACGGCCCATAGTTGTCCCGTTCCGGGCTGGACGGTGAGCGCGGTGGGATTGCGCAGGCCCGTCGCATAGGGTTTGTGCGCTCCGGTGTCGGCATCCACCTGCCAGACCATGGCGCGGTCGACCTCGGCGGTCATGCCACGCTCGGTGATGTTGCTGTTCGAACCGATGCCCACATACAGGAAGCGGCCATCGGCGCTGGCCGCCAGGGCCTTGGTCCAATGATGATTGATCGCCGAGGGAAGATCCGTCACCTTCTCCGGCGCCCCGCCGGCTTCGGTCTGTCCTTCCTGGTAGGCGAACCGGACCAAGGCATCCTGGTTGGCCACGTACAGATCACCTTCGATCAGCGCAAGTCCGTATGGCGCGTTGAGGTTGTCCGCGAACACCGTCTTCAATTCATAAGTGCCGTCGCCGTCCGCATCGCGCAGCAAGGTCAATCGGTTGCCGCCCTTCACCGGACTGGTGCCTTGCGCCTTGATGTAGCCGGCAATGACGTCCTTGGGCTTGAGCGCGGGCGCGCTGCCGCCCCGGCCTTCGGCAACCAGAATGTCTCCATTGGGCAGCACCAGCGTCTGGCGCGGAATCTTCAGATCTTTGGCGATGGCGGTGATTGTGTAGCCTTCCGGCACAGTAGGCAGCCGGTCACCCCATTCCGCCGGCTCGGCGATGACCATATCGGGCAAAAAGCCGCGCTCGGGCGCCGGCAGCTCGGGATTGGGGCCCACTTGCAACGGTTCCGTTTCCTTTCCGCAGGCCGCCAGCAGCGCCGAGAGCGCGACGATCGTAAACAGGCTCGGATATCTCATTTCGCACCTCCAATACGCGGGGTGCCGAAGCCGAACCATGTCGCCACGCAGGCAAGCACGGTCACGATCACCGATAGAGCGAGCCCGGTGGGCATGACTGCCCATGCATCCCGTGCATGCGTCAAGGCATTGAAGAAGCCGAGCACCAGCGTGACCAGCAAGAGGACGACGTACAGGCCGATGCCGCGCGCACGGCGATGGGCGCGGCACAGGTCCACAATCGCAAAGACCAGCGCGACGCCGGTAAAGATCAGCCCTCCGACGATGAGCCAGGACGCGAAATTCGACCACTGGATTTCATAAGTCGACGCGTAGGCGAAATCGCTCAAGGCGGCGCCGAGAAACAAGGGAATGGTGCCGGCCAATAACAACGCATGGATGGGATGGATGGCTTCGGAATACCTGCGTTCAATGATAATGGTCATCAATACGTCCTCCTCGAGCGAGTGGGGAGTGGGAGCGGTGCGCTCACGGCGCAGGCTGCAGGCAGCAAGCGGCGTGCCATGTCCGCCCCCGTTTGCCGTGGTTCCGTTCTTGGATCAAACTACGACACTTCGGCAAAAGAACTCCAAGAGATATCCATGACACGGGCGGCGCCTACCTGGCTTGTACCTATAGCGGCAATATTCATCCTGCAGACCATCGCCGCATTCCTGTCGAGGTTCATACCCATCATCGCTCCGGCTGTCTCCGAAGAGTTCGGATGGAGCGGCAGCTCCATCGGCTATCTCACCGCCAGCAACTCAATGGGAGGCCTGGCCGTCCTGGTCGCGGGCTCGGCCTTGTTCAAGCTGATAGGAGGAATGCGGACGCTGCAGCTCACGCTGTTCGCCGGGGCCGCCAGCATGGCCTTGTTTCTGCATCCGAGTGTCGGCATCGCCTTGGCGGCGTGCTTCGTGATGGGCCTGAGCAATGGCGCCGCGAATCCCGCCGGAAGCGAAGTCCTGCAACGGTTTTCTCCTCCCGGCAAGCGCAATCTCGTCTTCTCCATCAAACAGGCCGGGGTCCCGCTCGGCGGCGTCATCGCCGGTCTGCTGATTCCCGTGATGGTGGCCTGCGCGGGGTGGCGAACCGCTCTCTTCGTCTGCGCGGCGCTGGTCGTCCTGCCGACCATGCTGACCTGGCGGGTGAGCGCCAGGATCGACGGCCCTCCCGCCACGGGCCGACGGTGGCTGACCAAGCCAGGCCGGCATTCGCTGCAGGCACTCAATGCGCCTCTGCGATCCCTGATGCGCAATCGCGGCCTGCTGAAGATCTCCGTGGTCGGAAGCCTCTTCGCCGTTTCGCAAAGCTGCTGGTTCACGTTCACCGTGATCTACCTGATAGACCGACTGGGGTACTCGCTTGGAGAGGCGGGCGCCGTGTTTGCCGTGATGCAGACGGGGGGCGTCATCGGCCGCATCGGATTGGGCTGGCTCTCCGACCATTTACGCTCGGCCACCGCCTCGCTGTCCCTGGCGGCCCTGGTCTCGGCGGCGACGACGGCACTGCTTGGCGCAAGCAATGCCCAATGGCCTCTATGGACCATCGTCCTGTTGGCCTTCGTTGCGGGATGCTCGGCAGCAAGCTGGAACGGGGTGCAGATCGCCGAAGTGGCCCGACGCTCGCCGCCCGACCTGATTTCGGAAACGGCGGCCGGATCGAGCATATTGGTCAATCTGGTCAACATGCTGGCCCCCACCGCCTTCGCGGCCTTCGTCGCGGTCACCGGGCACTATGACTATGCCTTCGCCGCGGCCGGCGCATGCACGCTGCTGGTCTTGTATTTCCTGCCCCGGGACAAGCAGGCCGCGCCATAGCAGTCTTGTGGGGGGCGGATCCCATACATGAGGGGACAGACCCACGGGGGCGGTCCCCATAGGATCTGTCCTCATGCTCAGAACTCCACCCTTATCCCGGCCATGATGCTGCGGCCCTGGATGGGCGCCGCACGGGAGATGAACGAGGCGTGGTTGTAGGCAAGCTTGTTCAGCAGATTGCTGCCCCGCAGGTAAAGCAGGTAATCGGTGCCGGCCATCTTGCCCTTGTACGAGACGCCTGCGCCCAACAGCCCATAACCCGACGTGGACTCTTCATAGCTTGCAATGCGGCTCTGGCGCAAAACCTGCGTGTATTCCAGGAAGCCGCCCCAACGGTCCCACGCCAAGTCGGTGCGCGCGCCCACACGGGCAGCGGGTATGCGGGGCAGATTGCCGGCTCCGTCGCGCAGCTTGCCACGCACGTAGTCGCCAAAAACGGCCACCGACAAGTTGGGCGATACCCGGTACGAGGCTTCGGCCTCTACGCCCGCGAAAGACGCATCGCCTTGCGTGTACTCGATCAGGCGGAAGTCCTCGTGGCGATCCAGCGTATTGCCATAGATGTAGCCATTGATGCGGCTAAGAAAGAAATTGACTGCAAAGCGCAGGTCTCCGTCGGTCTTGCGCAGACCCAGGTCGACCGTGCGCGCGGTCTCCTTGTCCAGATTGGCGTTGCCCTTCTCATAAGTCAGCGTGGCAAAGTGTACGCCCCGGGCGTAGAGTTCCTGCGCGTTCGGCATGCGCTGCGACCGCGATACCGATAAAGAGGCGGCGTATCCCGGCACGAAGTTCCAGCTCGCTCCCGCTGACAGCGACGTGGCCCTGTCATCGTAGTCGGGCTGGGTACCGCTTTCCGGACTGACCGATTGCCACTCGTGGCGCGCGCCCAGTTCGAAGCGCCAGTCGTTCCATTGATAGTTCTCCAGCATGAACACGCCGGTCGACTGCGTGCGCGTCTTGGGAATGAAGTTCTCCGCGCCCCCAAAGGACGCAAAATCGTAACGGGATGCCTGCATGCCGATTACGCCGTCCCACCCGCCCAGCGGTTTGTGGCGCAACTCCAATCGTCCGTCGTAACCCCGATTGGTGAAAGTCGTCCCCAACTCACCGTCGTCGCGCTCGTCGTGCCGGTAGTCTGTGTACCCGCCACGGAATCGCAGATCCGAGAAGCCTGCGAACGGATCGCGTAGCTCGCCTCGGATATCCAGCCGCTTGCTGCGCAAGTGCGCCGTCGCGGCATGCTCGCCATGATCATGATCGTGATCGTGGCCGTGATCATGGTCGTGATCATGGCCATGGCCGCCGCAATGCAGCGTCGAGCCATGAGGATGGCAGTCCTCGTACTCATGACTATGGCCGGGCAAACCATAGTCGTCCTCGCGATACGAGTAGGCGGCGCCGAGGTAGCCACGGCTTCCTATGAACGACAGCCCGACGCTGCCTGTCGTGCTGTCGGCATTGGAGTTGGGAACTCTGCTGTCGGTCCAGTCCGCCACGCGATAATCATCGGCACGGCGCCTGGCCCCTTCAACATGGACGGCGATATTGCCTTCTCCCGCCGTCAGGCTCACCGCACCCGCACGCTCCTTCGCTGCGCTGGAGCCAAGCACCTCGACCGATCCGCTAAAGCCGTTTTCCGGCACTTCGGTGGGGATCTTGTCGTCCAGCACATTGACCACGCCGCCGATCGCGCCTCCGCCATACAGCAGCGCCGAAGGTCCGCGCAGGATTTCCACACGGCGGGCCAGCAGTGTGTCGACGGTAACGACGTGATCGGGCGACACGGCCGATGCGTCTGCCACTTCCGATCCATCGCTCAGGACCTTGACGCGCGGCGCCGTCTGCCCGCGGATGACGGGCCGGCTCGCGCCGCCGCCGAAAGTATCGGCGCGCACGCCCGGTTCGCTTTCAAGCAGTTCCCCGAGCGTCCCACGCCGGCCCATCGTCAGGCGTTCGCCTTGCAGCACACTGGCCGGCGTCGTCAAGCTGTCGCTATCCAGGCTTAACGGATTGGCCGTCACGATGATGGGCTGCAGGCTTTCGACCCGGGTGGTCGTAGCGGCGGTTGTCTGCGCATGGGCGGATGAAGCAAACGCCATGACCAGGGCGAGCGTCAAGGGGCGGGGTGTCGGTCGCATGAATACTCCTGCTGAAATGGAAAAACAAAGAAGCGCGGCTGGCTTAAGCATCGCGAGAAAATGCAATGTTATAACATAACAAATTAAGAGCGGAAGCTTTGTTGACGCATTCCTCCATTGCGGCATGCCATGGCGGAACTTAAGATAGCCGGAGGAAGCCGGCGTCTGGAAGGCGCGGCCCGCAGCACACCGGAGACCGCCATGAAGATCGTCTATAGAGCCGCTGATATCCTCGAAGCGCACATCGTGTCGGGCATGCTGACCGCCAGCGGTATAGACGCCTACGTCGCCGGCCACTATCTTCAGGGCGCCGTCGGTGATCTGCCGCCTTTCGGCTTGGCTCACGTTTCCGTTCCCGACGACGATTTCGACGCGGCGATCGCTGTAATCAAAGAGTACGAATCGGGCGGCGAATGAAGTGAAAAAACCACATGATCCGACTGCGGTCACGATATACTTACGCCTCTTAACTAAATGTAACTGCAGCCTGAGACTGATTTATCGTGAAGCGACCTTATGCCGGGCAAATTGACCAGGCCGGCCCATGGTTGTTGGCGGGCGCCGTACATGCCGGATATGGAAGCTATGACTCCAGCTCGCTCTTCACGATTGGCGACGACCTATGGAGCGCAGCCAATACGAATGAAGTCTGGACCGCCGGCGTGAGGCTGCGAGCCGCGTACGAGCATACATTCGGCGACTGGTACATCCGCCCCTATGCCGAACTCGACGTACTTCATACTTACATGCCCGGCTATACGCTGTCCGGAGACGGCGCAACACTGCAGGCCAGCTCCATGAAAGAATGGAGCGTTGCATTCGAGCCGACGATAGAAGCCGGTACGCGCGTCGACCTGGGCGGATACGGATGGCTGCGCCCCTATGTGTCGCTCGGCGCAACGTTCATCAACAACAAAGGACTGAACAGCACGGTGTCCTTCTCCGACAACGGCAGGCCCGGAGTCACCTTCAACTCGACGACTGCAATGCCCACACGGATGTTCAACGTGGGTGCAGGCGTTCAGCTCTTTGCGGAAGACAAGTACGAACTGCGCGCGGAGTACAAGGCCCAGATGGCGACGGGCTTCCGCAATCAGGAACTTAGCCTGCGGGTGGCCATTCCCTTCTGACGCGGGTCCGACATAAGCACGACTATGATCGAATGTATATCCACCCGTCCTGCTGCAGGCGGACAAGTTCGAGGATGGCGGCTCGGTCCAGCACGCGAAGGGGCGCCCGGCTTTCCTTATTGAGTCGCGCCAAGGTATTCGGGCACGCCCAGGTGAACGCGTCGGCCTCCGCGTGCGCCTGATCCAAGGCAGCGGCGACGGCCTCGGCATTGACGACGATGTGTATATCTACCTCAGGCGCATCCCGCCTGAGGTTCATCGCGTTGTTGCGCGCCCGCTGAAGGGCCGCGGACGTAGGCGCATGCTGCAGCACTTTCAGAACTTGATGCTGGGGATCTTGGGTCATAATCAAATGAGCAAACCAATAAAGGGAGGGTTCAGAACCGAAGCCGGCTGGCAGCGGATTTCAGCGCGCTTTGCAGCAACTCTTCGATGGACGGATGGTAGTACGACATTGCCAGCAGCTCATTCACCGTCTGATTTTGTGGATGGGCACGGCCGTGGATCACGCTCTGCTTTGACACGCTGCGGGTGGCCAGCTCTCAGGACAACCGAGGGATCAAACGCACATACACAGGCAAGAAACACAGTTCGACGATGGTTTGCGTCAGGATGACAGCCGGAAGCAAAGGAACGCCCCCCGGCACGGCGAAGGCGAGTGGCAGAATGACCAGCGAATTGCGGTAGGACGCCGAGAACGAGACGGCTCTGGCCGATATGGCATCCAGACGCATGAGGCCTGCAGCGAGCTTGCCGATCAGCGGCGCAATAAGCGCGAAAACGATATAGATCGGCGCCGCATGCAATGCCGCTCTCTGTGCCAGGCCGATTTGCGGCATGACCGACGCCAACACAACGAACAACACGAACGCGGTAGCCGGAACGGGAAGCAAATCAAGCACACGGCCTGCTTTGGCCAGTTTTTCATTACGACGCATCAGGGCCTGCACCACCGCTGCCAAGACAAGTGGCACAGCGATCAGCCAGATGAAGGCATGAAGAAACGGACCTGCCGCCACGATATTCGAAACCTCGCTTCCCAGCATGAAGTTCAGGTAGGCCGGCAGAAGCAGCATCTGCAAGACCAGCAGCATGGGCGTCATCGCAAGCAATGCGCGCGCATTTCCTCTGCCCAGATGGGTGAAGGTAATGACGTAGTCGATGCAGGGCGTGAGCAAGACAAACAGTACACCCAACCGCAGCATGGGGTCCTCAGGCAGAAGCTGAATCAGCCCTGCGGAAATAGCAGGCATCGCCACGAAGTTCGCCGCAACAAGCGCAGCTATAAAGCGGACATTGCGAAATGCCGCAGCGATTTCCGCCAGAGGCACCTGAAAGAAGGTCGCAAAAAGCATTAACGCCAGAGCTGGATTGATGACGCGCTCAAAAGAACTGGCGGCAGGCGTGGTCAGCCCAAACGCAGCGCCTCCAATAATCGCCAGAAAGTAAATTGTGACTTGGCGGGCGTCGAGTGCGCTTCTTAATTTTTCCATACCATCTTCAGTTCAAATTGTTCCGGGCCGTTTCACATATCCATAGCGCGATCCGCGCTCATTATCAGGCTTGCAGGCTGTTGAAGAAAGTGCGCCGGTAATTTGAGGGCGAAGTGCCCAACTGACTCGCGAACTGCTGTCGCAGGGACAAGGTTGTGCCGAAGCCAACCTCCGAAGCAATACACTCCACAGAACGCTCAGTGGTCTCGAGCAGTCGCTGGGCTTGAGCCACCCGTTCAGCGTTCAGCCATTTGGTAACGGTGGTGCCCGTGGCTTCCCGAAAGCGACGTGTAAAGGTCCGGCGGCTCATGTGAGCGACTTCGGCCAGCGTATCGACGGAAAGGTTCTCCGATAAATTGGGCCGAAGTCGATCCTCAGGGCGATGTGCGAGCGCTGCGGTTGGTGATCGCTGTTTGATAACTGTTATCAAAAAAGCTATGCTGCGTGCTTGACTCCCGCGCCCGGACACAGACCATAGCCGACCTGTTCCTCGCTACGAAAAATAGGGTGTGCGCAGACGCATACACGACAACTATCTGATCCTTTATCGCGTTGACGCCGAACCAGTCACGGTATTGCATGTGCTGAACAGTGCCATGAACTACGCGCATGAGCGATAACCACAGAGCCATGATCTACGCCAAGCCGCGCAACCCAAGTCCCGACGCGGTGGGCCAACACCTGCTTTTTGTATTGCACGGCTAAAATTACATCGGAACTACACCAAGAAGCCATAGCGTAGTTCATAATCTATTGAGTTTAATGGATAAAATAGACCTATCCTCGCATACTCCCATGGTGCTGGAAGGGGTAAATTTTAGCGTAGAGAAATGATAATTTTCTCTTATTTTTCAATTAGATATAGCATGTGCGCCATAATTGTACCCACTACGATTTTGGCGTGTTTTGGCATGGTTTGGCGCTGGGTTTACACCAAAATTACACCATCAAAAAGTGGGGTAACTTGGAGCACACCCGAGCGTATGCAGGCATACTTTGCTTATGTGCTCCTGGGTATGCTGAGCCACCACTTTCAACTGTTGGTACGGAGCTTTGTACCGGCTTCACTCCGGCGAAGGGACCAAGCTAACGCCAGCCCGATCGTTCGTTCCAGTCTGCTGGAAAGCCTATGTCTGCTCTGGAAATCCGTGGGTATTTTTCAAACAGTGCGGCGAGCTGGCCAGACCAATCTTGTGGCAGGCCTGTTTGAGTGAGCAGATAATTGATGACCGTCGCTACGGCATAGAAAGACTTGGAATCCACAAACCGAATACTTGCCTGGCGATAGCTCCTCGGACCCACACCAAGGGTCACGCGCAGCAACTGACCGTTGTGGGCAACCAAGTTACGTAGCACAGTCAAGGCGTGAATCCATGACTCGAAGACTTCGGGTACGGAAACCTTGAAGCGTTGACTTATCGCTTTTCGGTCCACCGGATCTTTCAGGTGCTTGAATATCCTGGACCACAATCCGAAGGTAACGCACTCGCAAACCGACCAGCTCGGAGGTAGCGGCGGTTCGCTGTAGGTCGAAAAATAGTGCTTGACGAAAGTTTTGTCGCGAGCCCGATGCACTTCGTCTTCGATTTTCTTTTTAAGGTCTGCTACCGCCTGACGCTTGCCGGGATCGAATAGCCCCTCATCCAAAAACCAATGCGGTGAATGCTTCTGACTGAGGTAGTTCACCATAACTGATCGCACTGCGACTTCAAGCCGGGCGATGGCTGCCATAGTGAGTGTGCGCAATTCATGATCGAATTCGCACCGCTCGACAAGATGCAGGAAGGTGTAGCCTTGTGGGAATGCCTTGGTATCGGAATCAACAAGGTGATGCCAGTACCCTTTGAGTCGATAGCCGCCAACGAAGCGCATATAGTTCAGCGCCATGTCTCTTTGTTTCCCCTCGACGAGCAAGCCTTGCCGCTCCAATTTCACAAGGAGCTGCTCGGGCGATGTTGCTGGCTTGTCGAAGGGGACGCGAGTAGGATCCATTGGCAGGTAATAGACGCAAAAAACCCGCCTTTTGCACGTCTGCCTAAGGCAGAACCCTACTCGAAAGTAGGACGTGTGGCGGGTGTGTTGCTGTTGATTTTAACTCAGTCAGTAGACCAAGGCAACAGACCTCCTCGCGACTCCCGCTCACCCCTGCCGCCGACGTTTAAAACCACGGTCATTCGTAAGAAAGTGGGCCAGCATGTGGGGGATCAAGGCCGCAGCATCAACCTGCTCACCATAGAGTTCACTGTGTGCAACGGCATATCTCTCTAGATCCTCCTTCAGCGCTGCCGGCAGGTTGAGAGTCAGCTTGGCGCTATCCTGGCGCGGCAGCGGGCCCAATTTCAATTTCGTCACCATCGAGTCACCTATTGATAAACAGCGGTCGGTATGGCCGCAGGGTCAGATCACGGCTTACTACCACCCGCACCAGCATGCCCTGGCGGATGGTCAGCGTCGGCTGGATGTTCATGTTGCGCCGGGTCATTTCCTGGCCGACCTGATTTACGGTTTCATGCACGCTGTCGCGGGTGGCGATGACGATGCGGCCGTCCTTGCTGGAGGTGTCAGGCGCGGCCAGCTCGGCAGCCACACCCAGCAGTGTCGTCAGGGCTGCGCCGGCCAGTATCCGGTCCCAGTGCCAGTCCACTTCATCTTCCAGGCCCGCAAAGCCCGCCGTGTCCGCAGCGGCCAGGCTGTCGAGCGCCACTGACGAGGTATCCGGCAGGATGATGCGGTCCCAAACGGCTTGAACTCGACTCTGGCCGTACGCCACCTGGCTGTTGTAGCGGCCGATCAGGCGAGAGCCTTGCGGGATAAGCACGTGCTGACCGGTCGCGCTGTCATAGACCGGCTCGGTGACGGTGGCGATGATGTCGCCCGGCAGATCAGACTTGATGCCCGTCACCAGGGCTGCAGAGATCACGGTGCCTGCCATCAAGGAGTACGGCGCACGCGGGGCCGTCAGTGCCTGAGAACTCCCCGCACCTTGCGCCCCGGAACGGGCAAATGCTTCTTTGTTGCCCTGCAGGTTCTGGGCGGGCACGGCATCGGTGACGCTGGCTGCACCTTCGACAAGCGCCAGATCAGGCACGGCTGGCACTGCAGCACCGCCCGATGGCTGGGGCGAAGCATTGCCTCGACCTGCCGTCTTGTAGAACAGCGGTGCACGTGCTGCTTCTTCGGCTTCCTTCAGGCGCGCCAGTCGCTCAGCTTCAGCAGCATCCGGCCCACCAGACAAGCGAACTTCCGCTTCCCGTTCAGCCCGCAGGATGGGACGCCCCAGATCGCCTGGCAAGGGCTCACCTAGTTCGGGAATAGGTTCGGGTGGCGGTGGCAATCTCACCTGGCTGTAGTCACGCGGCAGGCTCTCCAGACCTTCAGCGCGGGAGATGCGATCCACGTTGTACAGTTCTTCAGTGGCTCCTTGGTCGCGACGTACCGGCTGCAAGGACCACATCAGCGCGCCCATCACCAACAGCAGCCCGCCACCGGCCAGCACGGCCAGAGTGCGCCGGTTCAGGCGCGTCACGCGCTGGGGCGCGGCGCGAAGGCTGACCGACTCGGGCGAGACCTTCGTGCCAGCAGTTTTTTCATCCGTCATGGCAGCCACCGTCAGCGAGAGTTCACGTCATTGCGGCTGATGCGCACGACCTGCTGGCGCTCTCCGCCCAGCCTCAGTTCCACCGCGCCAAACAACCTGTCCACGACATAGTAAGGCGGCTGGTAACGGTGGTTGACCAGTTGCGGCTCGCCATCTGGTCCCACCAGGAACAAAGGCGGCAGCTCGCCCTGCGCGATGCCCGCAGGGAACTGGATATAGACCTTCTGCCCGTCATCGAAGGCGCGCAGCGGACGCCAGGCCGGCTTGTCGCCGGTGATGTCGTAGCGGAAACGCAGTTGATCAATGGACAGGCCCGCAGCCAGCGGCGTGACTTGGCGCGCCGCCTGCGCCTGGGCGTTCAGGGCATCGAGCCGGTCTTGGGGGTAGTCCCAAGAAACGGATGCCATCCAGGCGGATTCGGTCGAAGTCAGCTCCAGCAGGTAGATGCGCCGGTCGGTCGTCACGACCAAGTTCGTTTTCAGGCCGGCCCGCACAGGTTTGACCTGCAAGTTCGGGCGCTGTGTCGTACCGCTGCCGCTTGTCGAGTCCCCGACAATCCAACGCACGGTGTCGCCGGCAGATACGTCGATCAGCCGTTCTCCTAGCTGCAACTGTATGAGCGTCACGCGTCCGGGGCTGGCATAGACCTGGTACAGCGCCCCTTCGGTGTAGGGCCAGACTTGGATGGCGTTGATGAAGCCATCCCGCGTCGGAGCCATCCTGGCTTCCTTGTTGGCCTGCGCCACCCGCGTGGCGGGATTGGCAGGTTCGGGCTTGGCGGGTTTCGCGTCGATCTCTTTCAACTGCCCCGGCAGCGGCAGAGGCTCCGGCATCGCGACGACCTCAATAGGCGTGGCCGGCTCGTCCAGCGCGAAGGCTTCCGCTACCCTCACCTCATCCAACGAGATTTCCGGCGGTGGTGTACCACGTGACGCGCATCCGGCCAGCACGCCGCAAACGATCACAACCAGGCTTAGCGATTTCATGGGGCGATTCCTCCTGAAGTTTGTCCGGACGACAGTTGGCGACTCCAACTGATGCCATCCACGTAGATGCCCAAGGGATTGGCGCGAAGCTTGGCCTCGGTGTTTGGCGCTTGCAGCACGACCGTGAGAATCCCGGTCCAACGCTCAGTGCCGGCCAGCGAGCCGTTTACGTATCGACGCTCGGCCCACTGCACCTGGAAGGACCGATCACTGGCGCGTACGATGCTTTCGATCTCGACCGTCACGCTCTCCTTGCCAACCTTGGCAAATGGATCATTGGCTCGGGCGTGTTCGTTCAGGAAGGCTGCGCCGCGATCTGTGGTGTAGTGGTAGGCCGCCAGCCAGTTGTCGCGCACCACTACCGGATCCAGGGAAATGGCCCGCACACGCTGCATGAAGCCCGCCAGGTGGTGGGCAATCTGGGCGTCCGTTGGCTGGTAAGGCGCTTCAGCTGGGCCCACAGCACGCACCTGTCCGAGCGTGTCCACTTCAACCACAAAGGGCGTGACTAACGATTGCGAGGAGCGCCAGACGTAGGCCCCCGACATCACCACCGCCCAAGCAACGCATGCAAAGGCCATCAGCCGCCAGTTGCGAGCTTGCGCGAGGGAACTGCCCAGGCGCCCATCCCAGACCTGGCCCGCCTTCTGATACGGCGTGACCGGCTCAGGGGTCTGGCCATACTTCACGCTAGGTCGTCTAAAAAGCATCTCTTGTCTCCTTTACGAATTCGAGTCATCGCGCAGGCTGGGGCTGGAGCTGCCGCCACCACCGCCGTCACCAGAGCGCACGGCGTGGGCGGCCACCGTCGCACCGTGGGCCACACCTTGGCGGGCCTGCGCCCGCTTGGCCCAGGCTGGAGGTTGATTGGGCGCGGGCGACGCAACGGAAGAAGACGCTCCTCCAGCGCCTGCTCCGGCTCCCTTCAACCCCGCCTTCAGCCGCTTGCCGACCGACGCTGCGCCGGTTCGGGCCACCTGCTGCAAGCCAGCGGCCACCGCCTTGCCTCCGGTCTGGCCCGAGAAACTCGCCCCTTCGACATAGGCATTGCGTGCGCTCTTTGCCACGGACGCACCCGCCCGCACGCCTCCCACGCCAGCGCGTCCAGCGGCTAGGCCTGTTCGCGCCGCCAGGCCTGCGCCAGCGACACCGGCTGCAGCCACGCCTGCCACGCCCAGAGCCGTGCCGGCAGCAGCGCCAGCGCCAAGTTGCGGCGCACCTGACACCAATCCGGTCGCAATCCCCGGCCCGAAGATGCCCAGGCCCAGCATGGCAAGTGAGGCTAGCATCAGGGCTACAGCCTGATTCATGGTCGGCTCGGGGCCGAGGCCTGTACGAAAATCATTGAAGACGTGCGTGCTGATGCCCATGATGACCGCCAGCACCAACACCTTGATGCCGGCGGACACAACGTTCCCCAAGACCTTTTCCGCAAGGAACGACGTCTTGTTCCAGAGCGCAAACGGCACCAGCACAAACCCGGCCAGCGTCGTTAGCTTGAACTCGATCAGCGTGATAAAGAGCTGAATGGCCAGCACTAGAAAGCCCAGCACCACCACTATCCACGCGAGAAACAAGATCACGATGGTGTCCAGGTTGGCGAACACCTTGGTGATGCCGGACAACTCGCCAATGCGCTTCAACAACGGCGCCCCGGCATCCACTCCCACCTGAGCCAGCCGCCCAGGCTGCAGAAACTCCGTGATCGACAAAGACGAGCCGGAGGCCGTCAGGCCCAGTCCGGCAAAGGATTTGAAAAGGATGGCCGAGAGCGCATTGAAGTTGCCGATGATGAAAGCGAAGGCTCCCACATACAGCACCTTCTTGATGAGCTTGGCCATCACGTCATCTTGGCCGCCCATCGCCCACCACAGGCCGGCCAGCGTCATGTCGATAACGACCAGCGTGGCCGTCAAAAAGGCGACCTCCCCGCCCAGCAGCCCAAAGCCGCTGTCGATATAGCGCGAGAAGACCTGCGTGAACTTGTCGATGATGGCCAGATCGTTCATGGTCAGAACCCCTCCACCGGCTGCGGGGTGTACTGCGCTTTGCCATCACCAATAAAACGCTCACGTGCGGCCTTGGCGTCGCGTAGCGCCTCGGCTTTCTCCGTAGGCGACACCGGGAACGCTTCGCCCGACGATTCACGGGCGTCCGCCTCTGGCCGCTGATCGCTGCAAGCGGCCAGCACGGACAGACATATGATCGAAAGCAAAACCCGGTAGTGCATGACAGCCCCCTTCAGTCGTAGAACCTGACAGGCGCAGGCGTGTACTTTCCCTTGGCATCGCCCGAGAATCGGCGGCGCACTTCGCGGGCCTGGGCTTCATCGGCCACGGCCCGCGCCTTGTCGATCGCAATGGCGCGGTCCTGGGCGATCTGCAATTGCTGCTGCTGAATGGCCTGCTTGGCCTGCAGGGCCAGCAACTGGTTGGTCGCCTGCATGGCCTGCAGGGAACCGGCCGCCGACTGGCTCTGCGCCACGATGTCGGCGAGCACGCCTTCGTCATCGCGCAGGTTCTGTACCGATTGCGCCTGCAGGCGCACAGTGGTCTTGAGCGATTCGAGCGACTGGCTCCAGCGTTCTTGTGCATCCGCCACCATCTGATCGACCGACAGCCCGGCGCCCATCTCATCCGGGTACAGGCGCGCAAAGTCCACGTCCAGGCGCGACACGTCGTAGGCTAGGCCGCGCGCCTCATCGATCAGGCGCGTCGTCGTAGCGATGGTCGAGCGCAGACGGTTCACCGCATCAAAATCCAGCCTTGCCAGGTTCTTGGCCTGGTTGATGAGCATCTGCGCTTCGTTTTGCAATTGCTGGATCTGGTTGTTGATCTGCTCCAGCGTGCGCGCCGCCGTCAGCACGTTCTGGGTGTAGTTGCTGGGATCAAACACCGTGATGGCGTGCGCCGGCGTTGCCTGCCAGCAGGCGGCAATCAAGAGGCTGATCAAGGACTTTTTCATGAGACATCCTCCGTGGGTAGGTTTTCAGCGAGATGGGAGATGGGAGCACCGGCGTACTCGCTCAATATCTGCGCCGCCCAGTCCAGCCCTTTGTGACGCAGCCAAGCCGGCGCGAAGCCTTCCCGGCCATGCGTGGCGAGCACGACATCCATGTCCCGTTGGTCTTGCGGTGTGGACGCCCCGGCAAAAGCCAGCGTCACCGGCCCCAGGCCCAGGTCGAAAACCCGGTTGCCCAGCCGCGACTGGTAGTAGTAGTCACGCTTGGGTTGGGCGTGCGCGATCAACTGGATCTGGCGTGTGTTCAGTCCGAAGCCCTGATAGATCTGGCTGATCTGCGGCTCCGCCGCCTGCGGGTTCGGCAAAAAAATGCGGCTCGCGCAGCTTTCGATGATCGCTGCAGCAATGGTCGAGTCGCGGATATCAGCCAGGGAGGTCGTCGCAAAGAGGACAGAAACCTGCTTTTTCCTCAAGGTTTTGAGCCATTCTCGTATCCGGGCGGCAAAGGCAGGATCGTCCAGAAAGAGCCAGGCCTCATCCAGTATCAGCAAGGTCGGCGCGCCATCGAAGCGTTCCTCCAGGCGGGCAAACAGATAGCGCAGTACCGCCATCGCCGCCGACTTGCTGGGCATTAGCTCTTCCATCTCGAAACCCTGGATATCCTCGATACCCAGCCGGTCCCGGTCGGCGTCCAACAGACTGCCGTGCGCACCTCCCAGCACATAGGGGGCCAGCGCTTGGCGCAGCCGGTTGGATTGCAGCAAGGCGGACAACCCCGTCATTGTGCGTTGCTCGACCGGGGCGCTAGCGAGACTCCCCAAAGCCGACCACACGGCCGCCTTCTCCTCGGGGCCGATGCTCACGCCCTCGGCCAACAACCGGCCCTCCACCCATTCGGCAGCCCAACTGCGATAGCCCGGCTCATCGATACGGGCGAGCGGCTGAAACGCCATCTCGCCGTCATGGCTGAGGCAGTAATACTCGCCTTGCAGCCCTAGCAAGGTGGCCCGCATCGAGCGGCCCATCTCGAACACATACAAGCGCGAGCCGGTATAGCGCCGAAACTGCAGCGCCAGGGTCGCCAGCAGCACGGACTTGCCCGCGCCGGTCGGGCCGACTACCAGGGTGTGGCCTACGTCGCCAATGTGCGTGACAAGCCGAAACGGCGTGGCGCCATCGGTGCGGGTCACCATGAGCGGCGGACCATCCAGATGTTCGTTTCTCTCCTGCCCCGCCCAGACGGCGGACACCGGCATCAGGTGGGCCAGGTTCAGCGTGGACACCAGGTACTGGCGCACGTTGGCATAGCAATGGCCCGGCAAGGACGACAGCCAGGCATCCACCGCGTTCAGCGACTCGGGCATGGTCACAAAGCCGCGACCTTGGATTGCGCGCTCGACCAGCCGGCGCTTTTCATCAGCAAGCGCAGGGTCCGCATCCATCACCACGACGGTCGTGGTGACATAACCGTAGGCCACATCGTCTGAACCCAGCTCCTGCAAGGCAGCATCCGCATCCAACGCCTTGTTGTCGGCATCGGTATCGACAAGCGGGCTTTCCTGCTGGGACAAGGTCTCGCGCAGCAACGCCACCACGCTCTTACGCTTGGCAAACCACTGACGCCGCAGCCGCGTCAGTTCCGACTGGGCTTGCGCCTTGTCCAGACACAGGAAGCGCGTCATCCAGCGATACGCAAAGCCCAGCCGGTTCAGATCATCGAGAATGCCGGGCCAGGTCGAGGCCGGAAAGCCCCGCACCGACACCACCCGCAGGTGCTGGCCCCCCAGCATGGGGGCCAAGCCGCCCACCAACGGGCAGTCCGGCAGCAGGCTGTCCAAATAGAACGGCACCTCCGGCACCGCTACCCGATGGCGTCGCGTCGATATCGTGCTGTGCAGATAGGTCAGCAGATCGGCGCTATCGAGCCACGACAATTCCGGCATCACGCCTTGCAGCAGCCCATAGAAACGCTGGGTCTCGGAGATAAAACCCTCCAGGCGTTCACGCCAGTCCACACCCTGCTGCGGCTGATTCTCGTAGAGCAGCTTGGCCGCACGGGCGCGGGACTCCTCAGGACTCAACCACACCACGGTGAGGTAGTAGGCGCTCTCGAAGTGCGAGCCCGCATCGTCAAACGCCGCACGACGCTCCTCATCCACCAGCCAGGACAGCCCTTCGGGAAAGGCTGACTCGGGATAGGCACGCGCAGGACTGCGCTCGGCTTCCACGAACAGCGCCCAGCCTGCGCCCAATCGCTTTAAGGCGTTGTTCAGCCGGGCGGTGACGGACACCAGTTCCGAGTCGGTGGCGCTGTCCAGGTCCGGCCCACGAAATCTCGCTGTGCGCGCAAAAGAACCGTCCTTGTTCAGCACCACGCCATCGGCCACCAGCCCCGCCCAGGGCAGCCAATCAGCCAATAGTGCGGGACGCTTGCGATACTCGGTCAGGTTCATCATGGCCGGCCCCTCACACGTCCAACAGCGCCGGATGCTTCACGTGGCGTGAGAACACCTGCATGAACTGCACGTCCAGGCGCGCGCCCCATACCGCCAGCATGTGGCCGACGAACCAGCAAGCCACGCCTGCCAGCCACAGTTGCAGGCCCAGGCCAATGGCGGCGGCCAGCGTGCCGTTGGCGATTGCCACCGTGCGCGGCGCGCCGCCCAGCAGGATGGGGTCGGTCAGGGCCCGATGCAGCGGCGCCTCAAACCCCTCGGGCAGTTGACGGGCGGCCGTCATACCAGCGCCCCGCCCGAGAAGCTGAAGAAGGACAGAAAGAAGCTGGAGGCGGCAAAGGCAATGGACAGCCCAAAGACGATCTGAATCAGCCGCCGAAAGCCGCCGCTCGTATCGCCAAAGGCCAGCGTCAGGCCCGTGACGATAATGATGATGACCGCCACGATGCGTGCAACCGGCCCTTGGACGGATTCGAGGATGGATTGCAGCGGCGCCTCCCACGGCATGCTGGAGCCGGCCGCCTGCAACACACCGGCCGTCAGCAGCAAGAGCAGGAATCCGAAACGACGCAAGAAGCGGACAGCCTGACAGCGCTCGCCGTGGTGAGTTAAGGAGATGGACGGAACAGTCTGGTTTTTCATGAGAGCGCTCCAATGGCGACGGGGACGGGTTCCAGCACGTACTGGTCGGCCTGCAGGCCGGTGACGCGCACGATCTCGCGCACGCGGCGCGCGTTGCCACGTCCAGCGAGGAAGACGATGACGTTGACAGTCTCTGCAATCAGCGCCCGGGGCGGCACGGCCGACACTTCGAGCGTCAGTTGCTCCAGACGCATCAGTGCCCCATAGGCGGAATTGGCGTGCAGCGTGGCAATACCGCCCGGATGGCCGGTGCCCCAGGCTTTCAACAAATCCAGGGCTTCTGCGCCGCGCACTTCGCCCACGATGATGCGGTCTGGCCGCTGGCGCAGCGTGGAGCGCACCAGGTCGGCCATTGAGGCGGTACCGGGCTTGGTGCGCAACTGCACGTGGTCGTCGTTGACGCATTGCAGCTCCACCGTGTCCTCCAGAATCAGCACCCGGTCGCCGCTGCGGCCAATCTCGGCCAGCAAGGCATTGGTCAGCGTCGTCTTACCGGAGCTCGTGCCACCCGCCACCAGGATGTTCTGGCGCTCGATCACTGCCTGCTGCAAGAACGCGGCCTGTTCAATGTTCAGGATGCCGTCTCGCACATAATCCTCCAGCGTCAACACGCCAGCGGCATGCTTGCGGATGCAAAACGTGGGCGCGTACACGATGGGCGGCAGCACACCTTCGAAACGCTCGCCGCTGCCGGGCAGCTCTGCCGACAGGATGGGCAGACCATGGTGAGCTTCCTGGCGCACACTGGCGGCGACCAACCGGATGATGCGTTCGGCATCCTGGCTGGATAGCTTCACATCGGTGCATTCCCGCCCCGCGCCCAGCCGGTCCAGCCACAAACGGCCATCCGGGTTGAGCATGATTTCCACCACCTCGGGGTCAGCCAGCGCGTCGGTAATCACCGGCCCCAGCGCCGTATGCAGCATCCGTAAGCTGCGCTGCGTGGACTCGTCCACGGTTTCTTGTCTTGCCTGCCTGCTCATGCCTCTTCTCCTTCTGGACTTCCTGTCAAAACCTGCTCCCCTGACTCCACCGCATCGGCGCTTGCCTGCTCGCCAGCAAACAGCCCCGACTGCTCGGGATAAATTTCTTCGTGGACTTCGCGCACCAGGCTGCGGCCCCGCTGCAGGTGACGCGCCAACTGATCGATGAACTGGGCGTAACGCTGCTTGCCCTGGGCGCGGACAGCCTCCTGATGCTCAGCCGGCACCGATGGGGACACGGTGAGCGTGTAGCGCACGAACAGCGCCAGGGTCTCGATCAGGATGTTCTGGTCGCGCTCCAACTTGTCGAACTGGCGGGTCAACCGGTCCAGACGGCGGGTAATCGCGGCTTCCCGCTGGTCCGCGGCATCGGGCGACAGAAACGACGCCAAGGCTGCCGCCACAATGGAGGACTTGGACACGCCGCGATGCGCGGACAGGTCTTCCAGTCGCCGTGCGTGATCGGGCTGAACAAAAAGATTCAGGCGGTACTTGCGTCCCAGGCTCATAGCGGTATCCCGTCATCAGGGTCGAGCGCGGCTAGCCGCGCAGATCGGTGCAACACGTCGTCCGGTGCAAACGGCAACGGCATATCGTCGTCATCCAGCAGAGGCAGTTCATCGGACTCCGGGGGCATTGGCATCGGTGCTAACAGATCAATTTCCGGCCTGATCTGCAGGCCGCCGTCATCGAGCGACATGCCCGCACCGCCACCCTCATGTGCTTCAACCGGCGGCACTGCCAGGCCCGACCAGTCGTCTGGACGCGGCGCAGGCCTGTCCCGGTACGCACCTTCTCCCAGCACTGGCGGTGGCAGCACGCGCACCGTGAAGTTGGCGTCTTCGTAGTAGCGCAGCTTGCTGGCTCGGATCGGAGGCTGGCCAGAGACCATCACGATCTGTTCGTCAGGGGGAAGCTGCATGATTTCGCCAGGGGTGCGCAGCGGCCGCGCCGTTTCTTGCCGCGACACCATCAAATGTCCCAGCCATGGCGCCAGCCGGTGCCCGGCGTAGTTGCGCTGGGCGCGCAGCTCTGTCGCAGTGCCCAAGGAGTCCGAAATACGCTTGGCTGTGCGCTCGTCGTTCGTCGCAAAGGTCACGCGCACATGGCAGTTGTCCAGAATGGAGTTGTTCGGTAATCCCCCCGTAAAACCGCAGTGAGCTGAAGTAGAATTTCCACAACAAGGAAATTCAAGCAATGAAGCAAGCCCGATTCACCGACAGCCAGATCATGGCGATCCTCAAACAAGCCGAAGCCGGCACACCGGTGCCGCAACTGTGCCGTGAACACGGCATGAGCAGCGCCTCCTTTTACAAGTGGCGCGCCAAGTATGGCGGCCTGGACACCTCGATGATGGCACGCCTGAAGGAACTTGAGACTGAAAACAGGCAGCTTAAGAAGATGTACGCCGAAGAGCGCCTGAAGGCTGAAATGGTGCAGGAAGCGCTACGAAAAAAGTGGTAGCGCCATCTCGACGCAAAGAGATGGCGCGGCGTGCGATTGATCGCTTTAAATCCAGCATCCGCCTGGCCTGCCAGGCGTTTGGCATCAGCGAAAGCGCCTACCATTATCAGGCCAAACACGCCGATGAAAACGAGGTCATCGCCGACTGGTTGATTCGATTAACGACAGCCCAACGGAACTGGGGATTTGGCTTATGTTTCCTGTACTTGCGCAACATCAAGGGCTTTACGTGGAACCACAAAAGGGTGTACCGCATCTATCGCGAACTGGAGCTGAACCTGCGCATTAAACCCAAGAAACGCCTCGTGCGCGAGCGACCCGATCCGCTGGGCACCGCCACCGATATCAACCAGGTCTGGTCAATGGATTTTATGCATGATCAACTGACCGATGGTCGCGGTATCCGGTTGCTTAACGTTGTCGATGACTTTAACCGTGAGGGTTTAGGCATTGAGGTGGACTTTTCACTGCCGGCAGAGCGCGTGACGCGCGCCTTGGATCAGATCATCGAATGGCGCGGCAAGCCGGCTTGTTTACGATGCGACAATGGCCCGGAATACATCGGTAAAACGATGCTCGAATGGGCCGCCAGGCGACGCATTACGCTGATCCACACGCAACCCGGAAACCCACAGCAAAACGCCTATGTCGAACGCTACAACCGAACCGTGCGTTATGATTGGCTCGCCCAAAACCTGTTTAGCAGTCTGGACGAAGTTCAGCTTGGCGCCACCGCCTGGCTCTGGACCTACAACAATGAGAGGCCCAACATGGCACTGGGCGGCATCACCCCCAAACAAAAACTAGCCAGTAAATATTTAACCGATTCTACTGCCGCTTACTGCTAAATATGGGGGGATTACCGTTCGGCCCATAGGCCTTGTCCACCTGGTTCAGCGACTGCGCAATCAGGAAAGCGCGCAGGTCATAGCCCGCCATGAAGGCCAGCGCGGACTCGAAGAAATCCAACCGCCCCAGGGCCGGGAACTCGTCGAGCATCAGCAGCAGCTTGTGCTTGCGCTCGATGCCGTCAGAGCCGTCCATGGACTCCGTCAGGCGTCGCCCGATCTGGTTGAGGATGAGGCGGATCAGCGGCTTGGTGCGGCTGATATCCGAGGGCGGCACGACCAGGTACAGCGACACGGGGTAATCGGCAGCGATGAGATCGGCAATGCGCCAGTCGCAGCGCGAGGTGACTTCGGCCACAGTCGGATCGCGGCACAGACCCAGGAAGGACATGGCCGTCGAAAGCACACCGGAACGTTCGTTCTCGGACTTGTTCAAGACCTCCCGTGCAGCGGATGCCACGACCGGATGCGGGCCGTCACCCAAGTGCTTGGTCTGCATCATCCGGTACAGCGTCTGCTCAAACGGACATGCCGGGTCGGACAGGAAGTTGGCCACGCCTCGCAGGGTCTTGTCCTCACCCGCGTAGAGCACGTGCAGGATGGCGCCGACCAGCAAGGCGTGTGAGGTCTTCTCCCAATGGTTGCGCCGCTCAAGCGCCCCTTCTGGGTCGACGAGGATGTCAGCAATGTTCTGAACGTCGCGCACCTCGTGCGTGCCTAGACGCACTTCCATCAGCGGGTTGTAGTGCGCGGACAGCGGATTGGTCGGGTCAAACAGCAAGCAGTGCGAGAAGCGCGAACGCCAGCCAGCAGTCAGTTTCCAGATCTCGCCCTTGATGTCGTGAGCAACGCACGAGCCCAGCCAGGACAACATGGTCGGCACGACCAGACCCACACCCTTGCCGGAACGCGTGGGCGCAAACGCCATGACGTGCTCGGGGCCTTCATGACGTAGGTAGTGATAGTGACGTTTGTCTTTGATGCGCCCCAGGAACACGCCTTCCTGGCGCAGCATGCCGCTCGTGCGCACCTCTTCGAAACTTGACCAGCGCGCGGAGCCATAGGTGGACACCCGCTTGGCGAGCCTCGCGCGATGTACGGACATGCCAACGGCCACGCCGGCGGACAGGACGCCGCCCATTGAGGCAATGGCGCCGCCCCGCACGAACACATCGGGCGCATACGCCTCGTAGGCGAACCACCATGGGAAAAGTTGCCAGGGGTAGTAAACCGGGACGTCGGCGATATGTCCTATCGGATCGCCCAGCCGCGACGAGTAGCCAAGCGCGGCGGCGATGTACTGGGTCGCCGCCCACAGGCAGGCAAAGGCCACGGCGCAGACCGCTACGATCTGCCCGAACAGCACTCCCGTTTGTGCCGACGCCTTGTCCGCCATGCCGTCTCCTCACCGAGTTGCGCGTGATGCAACGGCACGCACAGGCGTGCCGCATTCACACGTGCTCAGTCTCGTTCAGAGGCGCTGGATCCAAAACCCGCTCGGGCGTAGTCCAGCGCAGCTAATGACAAATGTCTCGGCAGGCGTCGGCAAGACGCGGCCCGTGCGCGAGCCAAGGCGCACAGAGCGAAGTATTGGTGGGATGGGACCGTCAATCCGGTCAGGCGCAGGACAGCCTGGTCAGGATGCGTTGGGCAGAGTCATGCGCAGGTTGCACCCATCATGATGACCGTTCAAAGACGGGTCAAATAATGAGGGAACGATTGATTGATAACGGCTTGAGTGACAGAGGATTGTTATTATGTCAGGCCTGCAATTCTAGGAACTGCCGCACTGCCTCAAAGAACTGACGGTCTTCTGGACGCAAACCACCAGAGCGGTAGATTGCCGACACCTGGAACGATGATTGGCACTCTGCGATTGGCAGAAACCGCACGCCATCTCGTGGGTTGCGGGCGATTTGGGATTCAGCGATAAAGCTGATGCCAAAGCCTGCTGCCACCAACGCCAGCATGCCCTGCACGCTGGAGGCGTACTGAGCAATGGTGGGTTCAATGATCTTCTCCGCAATGGCGACACGCAGTTGTTCACTACCGCCATCATCATTATCAGGATGACAAACAATGAGGCTGCACTGCTTCAAGTCGTCCTGGCTGATAGTACTGGACCCTGCGAGCGGATGTGCGACGGGTACCACCGCCCACATCGGGTCATACCAGAGCTTCTGGATGACCAGATCCTCATGACGTAAGTGACCTACCGCTATGCCGACATCGAGCGTACCGTCTCGCAGGCTTCGGATGAGCGTGCCGTGCTCGTACTCGGCGACATAGAGGTCGATGTCTGACAATTCCTCGCGCACATGCTTTAGCAACGCGTCCAGCATAGGATGCGCCAGCCCCACCGTCATGCCTGACAGACCTAGTCGTATCCGTTGCTGTATGGCCTGGGTCGCCTGAGAAGCATTGCGCTGTACCTCAGCATAGGTGTTGAGCACTCGCTGCACATCGGGAATAAGTCGCTTGGCGACCTCGGTAATCTGGGTACTACGCTGAGTACGTTTGAAAAGCTGCACACCCCAATCGTTCTCTAAGCGTTTGATCGCCAGCGACATCAGCGGCTGCTGGATGTTCAGTCGCTCGGCAGCACGACGAAAATGCTGCTCCTGCGCCAGGACAAGAAAACACTGCAGATATTTGATTCTCATAGATAAGGTTCTCCTATGGCTCATCCAACATCGCCTTGCCAGAACAGGAGATTCAGACTACCAGCAGCTCAAGCCATTGTGGATTCATAAACCTAGACACTAGCGATACTGTCTCATTTGTTGCTCTAAAAATTACCTTCCCCATTCCATTGAAATTCGTACAAGTTGTAGCGTCGACTGCTGAACAAAGGGTTAAGTTTTACTGATAATTTACGTAAGAAATCCAAGTCATTCTTGTTAGAAACAGCGACTAAACCCGACCGCTCCGTTTGAACAATGGACTCTAGTTGATCTCTCGGAACAAGCTCAGCTTTGCCGCGAGAATAAAACCTCGCAGAAAATGGACGGCTTTCAACGAAATATAGATTACTGCCCGTTTTCATCTTTTCGGCAGCCGCTGCCACCAAAGCCTTCTCTGTCTTAAGTCTATTAGGCTCTGCCAAAGAAACTACACCCAAGGCTATCGATGCCGCAGGCACCAAGCCCAGGCAGAGCACTACGGCAAACTTGCTGTATCTCGAGAGTGACATATTGAGCAGGGGCTCTGCTGCCCTAGCGAATAGCAATGACACTGCAGGCAAGCTGGGCAATACATAAGTCCAAAGAATATTTCCAGAAAGTGTAAAGAAAACAGGCGCTGCCACTGCCCAGGCGACTAAATAAGTCATGCCCGACTGCCTAAAGAAAAAGCTCAGCTTTTCCCTACGTTGTGATATCAGATAATATAGTGACAAGATGAGGCCAGCCAGCCCCCAAGGCATGGAGGCCACGAGAAAATCTATCCATATACTTCCCAGGGGCCTTTCATGTGCGGTTCCATACAGGTCACCGTTCCAACCGCTATCTACAAATCTTAGAAAATGCTCCCCAACAATGAAGTAGTGCAGGAACCCTGGTGTCTTAACTTCAGCGGCAATGTACCAGGGAAGGCTTAAAGCCAACATAAGCATCAAACCTGATAACCAAGGAAAGACGCTTAGCCGACTGCGCCAATCATGTTGAAACACCAGCCATGGCAAAACCGCTATGCCTATCAAGACGGGCGCTAATGGTCCTTTTGATAATAAGCCTATAGAAATGCCTATGAAAAAACCATAACGCCAAAACAGAGTGGGTCGCAACGGAGCAACGTAAAAAGCGAGCATCGAAAGCGTAATACCCAGCGCCAAGAAGGGGTCTGTCAGAACTGCACCCGCGCTCACAAGCGGTAAAACCATCGTTGACAGAATGAGAGTCGCCAACTGTGCTGTTCTTCTCCCATAACAAATAACAGCAACTCTATAGACAAGAGTCAGCAACATTGCAATGGCGATGAACGATGGAAGCCGAACAGAAAACTCCGATACTCCAAGGGCCTTTATGCTAAGGGCCTGAACCCAGAAAGAGAGTGGAGGCTTGCCCCAAAAAGGTACGCCTGGCTCAAACCACGGGGTGATCCAATCTCCCGTAACGGCCATAATCCGGGCCACTTCAGCATAACGCGGCTCTGAAGTGTCCATGAGCGGCATTACGCTCATGCCAAACAAGCGTGCTAAGGCGATAGCCACAAGAACCAATATAAAACGACGGTCACTAATTAACAATGCCGTCCCCACGTCCAGCCCTAAAATCGACTACATTCTTTGCAGAAGGATCAATCACATCGCGCACGATAAAAATCGGCCGCTGTTTTACTTCCGTATATGACTTTCCTACATACTCCCCAAGCAAACCTATGGTGAGCAACTGGATGCCGCTTAAGAGAGTAATCGCAGATATCATGGATGGATACCCGGGAACATTCTCACCAAAAAATATTGTCTTGAAAATGATCCACAATCCGAAGGAGCCACCAAGCAATGCCGCGAATGCTCCAATGATTGTGGCGCATCGTAGAGGCTTCGTCGAAAACGAAGTGATCCCCTCAAAGGCAAGCCCGAGCAAAGAAAGGTAGTTCCATTTTGTCTTCCCTGCTGCTCGCCGTTCCCGATCATATTCAATGAAGGTGGTCGGAAATCCAATCCAGGAATACAGCCCCTTCATGTACCTGCATCGCTCCGGCAACTGCAGCAAGATATCAACAACTCGCCGGCTCATCAAACGGAAGTCGCCAGTATCGGCAGGAACAGGTGGTCGACTCAGTCGATTCAAAATTCGATAGAACGCATATGCTGACAGACGCTTGAACCATCCTTCACCGTCCCGAAATCGACGACGCATGGCAACTACATCTGCTCCGGCCTTCCACGCTGCCACCATCTCCGGAATTAGTTCTGGGGGATCCTGCAGATCTGCATCCAGCACAATGACAGCAGCGCCTGAGGCATGGGCAAGCCCTGCACTCATGGCGGCTTCCTTCCCAAAATTTCTACTCAAGCGAATAATTTTTGTTTGAGTGCTGTCTCGCGTAATGTTGACAAGCATGGCCACGCTGTCGTCGGAGCTACCATCATCAACATACAATATTTCATAGGATCCACCCATCTCATTCAATATGGAGCTTAGCCTTGCATGACAGTGAGGCAAAACCTCTTGTTCGTTCAGGAACGGAATTATGATGGACAGCATCACTAGGCCAGCATCGGGCAGCTTTGCATTATTACATGAGTGGATCGTGCTCATAGAAGTTTGAGGCAATTAAAACCGATACTTTATCGACGTGAGCACGACAGAAATCAGACTTCAAAATTACATGTACGTAATGCCTAAAGAGAACAGATTTCCGCCCCTCCCATTAGAGTCGACACCAATCGCCAGACTGATCTATCTTCAGCTCGCTAGGTGTCAAAGAATCCTCTCGTATATAAGCGCCAACCATACGCCAGCAGCACAAAGAATGGATAGCATGACCGCCGCGCTGCCCAAGTCTTTCGCCAGACCTAAACCGGCATTCCATTCTAGCGAGATAGAGTCAGCAACAGCCTCGATCGCACTGTTGATGAGTTCGACGACCAACACCAAACACATGACAAGAATTAGCAACAGCCGCTGATAGAAGGTTTGTCCCACGACAAAGGATAGAGGCAATAGAATGGCGAATAGCAAAAGCTCTTGACGAAATGCAGCCTCATTCAAAAATGCCGCTTTGAGGCCAGACATTGAGTAGGAAAGCGCATTGCCTATACGTGCAACACCTCCATTACTCTTGAAGGGACTATTTCTATTAGGAGTCCTCATTTTTTACCTTTCTAACACTCTTCAAGGTTCATCGTATTCGGCAGGCGACTCACAGGACGAAGAATAACTATAAAATCGCTGCGCTCAGTTGCTAAAGGCTCTTTAAACAAGGAAGCGTATAGCTTGCTGTCCGGTAAGCTAGGTCTGGCCATAAGGCATGTGCCAGTGCTTCACGCCGTAACTGTTCATCCAAAGTAACTGCAGTCAGCTCATCGGGCATCGTGTAGCGCCATTGAGTCGCTAGGCGGTGCGGTTCGAGAACGACCATCTGGTCACCTTTTAGATACCCAAAATTTTCCCCATACTGCATCAGTGCGCGCCCGCCTGCGTGAGGATCTGTCAGATCATGACCGATCATCGGGTGTTCTGTCTCTATGCCCAACATGGACAAAAGAGTTACTGGCAGATCAATTTGACTCACGATTCGCGTGTCTATCCGCGGTTTCACACCGCCCCCCAGAATCATTGCGGGAATATGGAAATACTTGATCGGGACCAACTGCTGACCGCCAACCCTTGCCTCATGATCTGCGACGATGAGAAACAGGGTGTCGTCCCAATATGGGCTGCGGCGAGCCTCTTCAAAGAAACGGCCAAGCGCCCAATCAGCATAGCGAACCGTATTTTCCACTGTTGCTGGCTCACCTTGTGGCTCAATACGTCCTGAAGGGTATTCCCAGGGGGAGTGGTTTGAAACCGAGAATGCCAGAGTCAACGTCGGATGAATGGGTCGCTCGGAGAGCAATGTGTGAAGACGATCAAACATATCTTCATCACTCACCCCCCAAGTTCCTACGAACTTAGGATGGCGAAACGTCCTGAGATCATGCAAATCATCGAATCCGTTGCTGAGGAAAAAACCCTTCATGTTGTCAAAATGCGCTTCACCACCATAAATAAACCGCGAGCGGTATCCTTGCGTTTTCAGCAAATGAGCCAACGTAAAAAATCGCGACTGTGCACCTGGCAACCTCAGTACCGCGTCCGATAGCGAGGGGGGAAATCCTGACACTAGCGCTTCAAGGCCTCGCACCGAACGAGTACCTGTAGCGTAGGCACGTGTAAAAGTCCAGGCTTCAGCGCTCAGCGCATCTAGGTTTGGAGTCAGCTGCATTCCACCTAAGTGGCCGGTGTACTTAGCACCTAAACTTTCCTCGACGATCAGCACGACATGTCTAGGAGTAACATCGCAACTTACCGTCACTGGTGCATGATTATGCAAGGTGGGAATCTGCACCGAGGTGATTATCGGGGACATGCGGGCTTTCTTCCGTATCAAAGCAATGATTTCTTGCTCAGGAAGTTTTCCATAAGCATCTGCAGGTGACCTCTCATTCTTCATACTGTAGACTGCATACATCACGCTGTATAAAGAATTAAGGGCTAGAGTATTGATCATAGGATCGCTACAAAAGGCCACAGTAGAAGGATTGATGGGCCTATGACGCAGGGTACCTCGAATCGCCAGGAAGGCCAGCAGACAGCTAGCAAAAAATAAGCCGCACTGCAAAATAAGCCCTGTTGGCAAAAAGCCTGGAGCCCAAGCAGTAAACATGAGCTGACCCACAATAGATAAACCAATAAGTCCCGCAACGATGATTACTGTAGCTGACTTATAGCCTTTCCAGATCATCCCAAAAACTTCCCGCGGATGTTTCAAATAATCAACATACAGTCGATTCGGCCGCGTATCGTATTCGACGATAAATAAAGGTGTAGATAGCTCTAGCAAACAGATGAGAATCCACGCCACCCGAAGCCAAACACCGTTAATTGCAGCAGCGACACTCGAACCAGAAAACCAGGGAGCCGTGATCAATGCTGGCGCGACACATAAGGCAATCAGATGCGCGTCTATTCTTAGGCCACCTCGCAATATGGGCCACATGCCCCTTGACTCGCGAACCCGCCTCCATTGCCAAATAATCAGCCCGACACGGCATGCGGACAAGAGAGTAAAAGACGCGAGAATAAATACCAGAATTTGCGAATACACATCCACATCCAAGAGCGTGAACTACATACTCTTGAGACGAAACTATTATCGTCGTTGCGGATTCGACAATAGAAAACGCAGAATATGGAGCCCTGATTACACAAAATAAGGGCCGTACTTTATTTTCCTGACCACGACAGCGGCCGGACTTTGGGATTACATTTATGTAAGTTTAGGAAGGTGAAACCTTCCTAAACCTTTGGTCGTTATGCCGATGTTTCAACGAGTTCACGCACTTTTTCATCCTTGCGATGAGCAAGACGGTACAACGCGGGGAGAACCAATAGAGTCAGGATAGTAGACGAGATAATGCCGCCAATTACCACTGTAGCCAGTGGTCGTTGCACCTCTGCTCCCGTACCTGTAGCAATTGCCATAGGCACAAATCCTAGGGAAGCCACCAAAGCAGTCATGAGAACTGGACGCAGTCGGGTCAGGGCCCCCTCCTTCACCGCATCATCTAAGGACCTTCCTTCATCCCGTAAAGAGCGGATAAAAGACAGCAACACTAGACCATTCAGAACTGCCACACCACACAGAGCGATGAACCCGACCGCAGCTGTAATGGACAAGGGAATTCCTCTCAACCATAGTGAAAGGATGCCCCCTGTCAAAGCAAATGGAATTCCAGTGAACACAAGTAAACCGTCCTTAATGTTGCCGAACACTGCGAAGAGCAGTACGAAAACAAGCAACAATGCAGCCGGCACAACGATTTGAAGGCGCTTGGCTGCGGACTCAAGCTGCTCGAAAGTACCGCCCCATGCAGTCCAATAGCCTGCAGGTATCTGCACTTTATCCGCAATGGCCGCTTCGGCTTCGTTCACGAAAGAGCCAAGATCACGACCACGCACGTTGGCGCTAACTACGATTCGACGTTTTCCATCCTCACGGGACACTTGGTTAGGTCCAGGCGAAAGATCGAACGTTGCAAGCTCAGACAGAGGAATATATGCACTTTGCAACTGACCCTCTGCTTGTGGCAATGCAACTGGAATATTTTTGAGCGCCTCAATGTTCTCTCTAACTTTCTCGGGTAGCCGCACCACTATATCGAAGCGACGATCACCCTGAAAAAAAGTACCTGCCTGACGGCCCCCTGCAGCAGTAGCTAGCGTATCCTGCACATCAGCTACGCTTAAGCCATAACGCGCCACTTTCACCCTATCGATAGACACTGTTAGAACGGGAAGGCCTGTAGTTTGCTCGACCTTCACTTCAGACGCCCCAGCAATCATCTGGAGGGCTTCAGCCACTTCGCTTGCGGTCTTGTCCAGTACCTCGTTATCGTCTCCAAAAATTTTGACAGCAACATCACTGCGCACCCCAGAAATCAGCTCATTGAATCTCAACTGAATCGGCTGAGAGAACTCGTAATTGTTACCTGGAATCTTCAATACTTCTTCACGGATCAACTCAAGCAACTGAGAGTGGCTTTTACGCGGAGTTGGCCACTCATCCTTGGGCTTGAGCATGATATAGCCGTCAGAAATGTTAGGCGGCATGGGATCAGACGCAATTTCCGCTGTGCCAGTGCGCGCAAAAACACGTTCGATTTCTGGAAATTTTTCCTTCAGCCTCGTCTCGATTTGCTTTTGCATAGTAACGGACTGGGTAAGACTAGTTCCGGGAATCCGCAAAGCTTGGATTGCCATGTCACCTTCGTTTAAATTGGGAATAAACTCACTCCCCAATCTTGATGCAATGAATCCACAGATCAAGACAAAAGCTATCGCCCCGCCCAACAAAATAGGCGTACGTTGCAGCGCAAAATTAAGAAGAGGCTCATAGCGGCGACGCGCCCACGTCATGATCCGTATTTCTTTCTCCGAAATCTTCTTTCCCATGAACATTGCAACAGCCGCTGGCACAAAGGTGACAGAAAGAATCATTGCGCCGAGCAATGCCATGACCACGGTCAAGGCCATGGGGTGGAACATCCGGCCTTCCACACCGCTGAGCGCGAAGATTGGAAGGTAAACGACCATAATGATGAGCTGACCATACAACAAAGGTCTGCGCGCCTCACGCGCTGCCGTGAATACTTCCTGAAAGCGTTCGCTTCTCGTCAAGGGACGACTGTGCTGCTCTTGAGCATGACTCAGACGCCTCACGCAGTTCTCGACGATAACAACGGCTCCATCCACGATGATGCCAAAGTCTAATGCCCCAAGACTCATCAAATTTGCACTGACTTTGTAGCTCACCATTCCAGTAAATGTGAATAACATGGACAGCGGTATGACCATCGCTGTGATAATCGCCGCACGTAGATTCCCGAGGAAAATGAACAGGATCACGATAACCAGAGCTGCGCCTTCCAGCAAGTTCTTCTTGACCGTCGCAATTGCCTTGTCCACAAGATTGGTACGGTCATAGACAGTAATGGCAGAAACCCCTTCCGGGAGTGTTTTGTTGATTTCCGCCAGCCTTCGCGCGACCGCTTGCGAAACGGTCCGGCTATTTTCCCCAATTAACATGAAGGCGGTACCGAGCACAACCTCTCTACCGTTATCGGTAGCTGCACCCGTACGCAACTCTCGACCTATTGATACCTCTGCCACATCCCGCACACGGATCGCCTGTCCATCAACAGTCTTTAGTACAGTATCTTCAATATCAGATACTGTTTGAACCTGACCCGGAGCACGTATGAGATATTGCTCACCTTTACGCTCGATGTAGCCAGCGCCAACATTGCTATTATTTCGGTCGATTGCGGTTAGCATATCCGCCAAAGACAAGCCATATGACGATAGTCGTTCAGTATCTGGTGCCACGAGATACTCTTTAGCGTAGCCGCCAATCGTATTAACTTCCGTGACACCTCGTACATTGCGCAACTGAGGCTTGATGACCCAGTCTTGTAGTTCGCGCAAATCAGTTAATGTATATGGCCCGCCGTCGGGTTTCTTTGCATCTGGCTCAGCTTCCACTGTCCAAAGGAAGATTTCTCCTAGACCTGTTGAAATCGGCCCCATGACAGGCGTAATACCCTCTGGCAGACTCTCTTTAGCTTCTTGCAGCCGCTGGTTTACCAATTGACGAGCAAAGTAGATATCGGTGCCATCCTCAAAGACAACCGTCGTTTGGGAAAGCCCGTACCGCGAGAGTGAACGGGTTTGTTGCAGCCCAGGCAGGCCTGCCATCACCGTCTCGATTGGGTAAGTAATGCGCTGTTCGGTTTCAAGTGGTGAATAACCTGGCGCACTAGCGTTTATCTGAACCTGCACATTAGTTATGTCCGGAACAGCATCAATAGCAAGACGGGAATAATTGAAAACCCCGAGGGCGGCCACTCCAAGCGTGGCGAGAAGAACCAGCCAACGCTGCTCAACTACAAACTGAATAAGTCGGTCAAACATGTCACGCCCCCCGTCAATGAGCGTGATCGGCCGAAGCCTTACCCAACTCGGACTTCAGCACGAAGGCATTAGCTTTCACATAGCGCATGCCTGGCTTCAGACCAGCCAGAACCTCAGTGCTATCAGACGATTCCTTACCGAGCTTTACCGGCTGAGCAAGGAAGCCGCCTGGCACCTCAACAAATACGACTGACTCCCCATCAATGTTCTGGATAGCTTCATTGCCGACCGCCAAAGCGACATCACTTCGGTCAACCACTACTTCGACCGTCACAAACAAGCCAGGACGCCAGGCCATGTCAGGGTTTTGGAGTACGACACGCGCCGTAGCCGTCCGGGTTTGCTGCCCGACCAGGGAACCGATGTATGAAACTTGGCCGGCGGCTTCTCCAGCGAATGAGGTGGAACTAACCCGTGCACTTTCACCTACCTTCACTAACTGAATATCTTTCGGTGCTATGACAAATTCTGCCCATACTGAGCTCAAATCGGATAATGTAAAAATACTCTCCGATTCCGCCAATGCCTCACCCAGCGCGATATTCTTCTCAACAATCACTCCATTGAAAGGAGCACGAATCTCGATGACACTGAGGTCTTTAGACGAAGGCTGTGCACCAATAGTCAAAAGTTTCTGTGCGGCATTCTGAACTGCGATATCAGCCTCCTGCAAAGCAGTTCTAGCTTGCTGATAGTCCTGTTTAGCGGAAACCTGCTCCTTCCATAATTGCTGCTCACGACGGTACGCAGCTGCTGCCAGCTCTCGACGTCTGCTCGCAGCCAACCACTCACTACGTAAGTCTGCAACCATCGAACTCGACAGGGTGGCAAGAACATCTCCTTTTTTGACTGCTTGGCCTAGATCGGCCGATACTTCCTGCACAACGCCGGACACTCGTGGCACAACTCGAGCTGTCCAGTCAGCATTAAATTTTATTTCACCCGGAAAGCGCACACGGTTTTCCAAATTAGCGGACCCCACTTCACCAAGCTCTAACCCGGCCGCAACGATTTGATCTTGGCTCAAGGGAATTAAACCTTCATCTTTGTGCATCCTTACTTTGAGAGGCTTTTTACGTCCTTCCCATACAGCTTCGACATCTACTTCAAAGAAGTGTGGTTCTGAAATTGATTCCGTACTTTTTAAGTTTTCCCCAGCAGCACGCATCGTCATTGTCTGGGCTTGGCCATCAGGTCGTGTCACTACAGCTTTTGCTGAAACGGTATTAACACGAACAGGTTTTCCACCTGATGACACCCAGATCACGAGATATGCTTCCTCCCCCTGCTCCACCAAGTTGACCTCCAGGGCATCACCATCATCTTGTGTCAATTGCCCACCGTGGGGGCCCGTAGTGCTGGATTCATGCCCGTGCTCTTCTTGGGCTGACGACGACATGGCGGGTATGGGTAGAAACAATATTGATGCCAGCGCGAGCCCGACGAGTAGAGTGTTATGTTTACGGAGAAGACTAAAGTTCATTTTCATACTCATCGGCTAATTATTCGATCAATGTCTACACGGGCTTGAAACGCCTGCGAGAGTGTCATCAGATAGGCAGTGCTACTGGCGGACAGCGCACGCTGCGCGTCCAGAACCTCTAGATATCCAAATTTCCCAGCCTCAAGCCCTTTGCGAGCGGCTTCGTATGCTTTTCTAGAAGTAGGAAGAACCGAATCGACATAGTCTCTCGCAGCCGATTCCGCTACGTCGTAGCGTGACACGGCACGCAACAGGTCAGCCGTTAAGCGCGTCTGCATTTCTCTGTAGTTGTCCTGGGCTTGGTACGACTGCATTTTTGCTGCATAGACATTACCTTGATTTCTATCGAACAAAGGCAACGGAATAGAGACGCCGATAAGTACCTTGTTTCTACCTACCTCGTTATCTCTAGCTACACCACCAGTTAATGTGATGTCGGGATATCGTTTGCTTTTCTCAACTTCTAACTCAGCTGCGCTGGCCTCAACCTCCAGCTTTCCTGCAACAAAGCGAGTTGATGTCTGTAAGCTTGCTTTCAATTCATCCAAGGTGGGTCGAGGTGGCAGATCTTTAATACTGGCCTGAACCGAATCAAAAGTGACACTCGATTCCCCCATTAGCAAAGCCAGCTCTTGCTTGGCGACGATAAGATCACTCTCTGCCTTTCGAAGCTCCATACGCGCGTTGGTCAATTCGACCTCAGCACGGTCACGTATTAACGGGGCCACCTTGCCCGACTCGACACGCTTGGTTGCAATGCGCAGCGCATTCTGCGCAATCTCTTGCATTTCTAAGCTAACGCGTACCAGTTCCTGTGCGACAGCAACATCAAAAAAGCGGGCGCTAACTGCGCTACGGACATCAGCTTTCACAATCTCATAATTATGCCCAGCCACTGCGCTGTTAAGTCGTGCCGCAGATTTTCTTGCGCTACGTTTGCCACCTAACTCAATCGGCATGCTCAATGCGGTAGTAGTCGTTCTCGTGGATCGTTGTTGATCCTCCATACTGACCTCAAGGCTGGGATTGGGTAGAAGACTTGCTTGATCAACCAGTCCCCGGCTGGCCTCAAATCCATAACGCGCAGCAGATATCTGTGGATTACTCTCAAGAGCCACGCCTACTGCATCGTTCAAACTTAGGATCTTCTGGGAGACAACGAGGTTGTCTGCATTTTTTTCGTTGATCGGCTGTGCGCCAAGTTTGGGTAACAACAGAAAATTTGCAGCAAGCAGAAATATTGCTAATGCATTTGAGCGCATGGGGAAGTTCAAGCGAGAAAGATTCAAAAACCACAGAGTTGCGGATTGCTCGTAAAGCAGAAACTTAATGGAGCATCACACCTATGGGCGGACCACCATAACTTTACTCAACACATCAGGTCACAATCGCGACCTCAAAATGACAATTCAGCAATCCTCGTGAAACCGACCTAAGACTTGCGTCCCACACTCACTTTTATCATTCCCCTGTTGAAATGTAGCTCTTGGCTATCTGATGTCACTTGAAGATCCAGAGCTTCCCCAGAAAAAAAGACACAAACGCCGGAAATATTGCTGCAATGGCAATAGAGTATTGATAATAATCAGGCCATTTACTCCCAACACTTGCTATGAACTGCCCTACCAAAACCCCTAAGACTGACATCATTAAAAAACGCCAGAAAACCATCACCCCCCTTTGGATGAATTTACAAAAGTTAAATAATAATGGCCGAAAAATGAAAAGAAAGCAGCAAATAACCAGCCAACAAAAATTGACAAGCTTAAACTCAGACCCGAGTATTTATATAAAAAAGATGAAGAACACCAATGAATTATCGTTGCAACCCCACCGACCAAACAAAAACGAAACAACTGAAAAATGATACATCTATCATATTTTCCTGTGACTCTTAAGGTTATCATTAGCAAATATTCAAAAATTATAATTGACCTAATTTTGCCCTTGCGCCAATGAAGCCGCCAGCCTTTTAATATGATATTTTCATAACAAAAAAGTAATTTAGATGTCCGCAATCTGTAGCTCTTGATCAACTAAAATTCAAAACATGAGCTAATCACTACAAGGAAGACGTCAGTAAATTTATCGTGATTCCTGCACTACAGAAGAATAGTTTCCGTAGATGAGAGCCAAACTCCGCGATGGGAATGGTGATCATCGCCGGGCACAGCAAGAAATTGCTGTGCCCGGTTTTTTTTGTATTTCTATATTAGGGCTAATAGATATTTAGGATGTAGCCCAAGATTAACAGTGAACCGCCTCGGGTATCGCTGAGGCTGTTTGGTTATAATAAAACTTCCTCGTCGGCAAGGGGTGCCGAGTGGGGTGTAGTAGTTTGCCCCAGCCTCGGCTGGCGGAAGATCGCCCAGGCTGAGGCAGGTGTTTATAGTGAACCAGGATACCCATTCTGGAGTGGCCAGTTCGACGAGTTCCTGGGTCCTCCAGGGTGCTCAGCGATGGATCAACTCGACCTTGTAAAAACCGTTAATTCTCTCTGCCAGCGCGTTGTCGTAGCCGTCGCCACGGCTACCTACCGAACACTCGATACCGACCTAGGGCAGCCGTTCGCTATAGCGGATGCTCACGTATTGCGATCCCCTAGCAGAGTGATGAGTCAAAGAACCGTCACTGCCGCCAGGCTGCCGGGCGTACGAAGCCTGCTCCAGCGCATCGAGCATGAAGTCTTTCGTCATGGACTGGCTCACGCGCCAGCCAACGATGCGCCGCGCGTAGACATCGATGACAAAGCCCACGTACGGCCAGCCCTGTCAAGTCGAGACATAGGTGAAGTCCGGGACCCAGAGCAGGTTCGGTCGACCCGACCGGAACTGCCGATTTACGCGATCCAGTTGCCGATCTGCAGCATCGTCGGAGACGGTGTTACGCAGCCGCTTGATACGCCGCACTCCTTACAAGTCCTGGGCACGCATCAAGGTTCGACCGTACAACGATCCGCTACCACGCCTTTGTGGTTCAGTTGTCGCCAGACCTTGTCGGTGCAGTAGACGCGATGATTCACTTGCCAGACCGGATGGATATGCGGCTTAAGATAAAGTGTGACAGTACTCTTCTTGCTGGCCCAGCAGCTGAAAGCCAGCAACGTAGGATTATGGCGCTATTTAAGCGTGCTCATCGACTCAGCGAGACAGCTCTCCAAGGAAGCAACCGATCATAAACCTTGGCCTTCAGACTTGCCAACAAGATAGACATCCCATACAACTGCATGGCGCGTGCATCTACTCCTCAGTAAAGAGCATGCACGCACCATAAAAAATCACGACAAATGTGCCACAACCGTCACGAGAAGAACCTTCTTACTAAAAGCTATGACGAAGGCCGATACCGATCGATTGTGTTTTATTCCCAGCAACTAAAGCAATATTCTTACCATAGGTTCCTAAGACATAAGCCGATGTCCTAGAAGAAAGCTTATGAGTATATGCCAGGCTCATGATCTGCTGTGTTGCCAAATCTTTACCAAGATAAGCAACACCATTCTTACGCGGGGACACCCCCCCCCATCCTGCCAGGATTTTACCTCCTGCTCCCGTCGGTACACTTACTCCTACGCCATATGAATATGCTCGGAACCCATCATTAAAAGTCTCAATACTTCCAATTGACAGATCTGAGTTCCTAATCTGAGAAGGAGTACCAAACCATCCATCATCAGTAACACCAAAGCCGATATGAATTTTCAACACCTCAAAGTCATAACTAGATGCCAGATTCCATGATTTAGCAGTAATGCCGGAATTCTTACTTGCATCTTTTAATTGATCATATGTGACAACAGCAGCAAGGGGGCCCGATGCGTATCGTATACCTGTAGTAATAGCCCGAACATTTTGGTTTGGCTGTCCATCTACAGAGTATCGCTGTTCTCCATCAGTGTTGAAAGAATATCCCAACCCAAATTGAAAGCCTGATAATTTCGGCGACTGATACTGTATTTGATTGTCGTAACGCACCTCAGCCACGCCAAATGTCCCGGCAGATCGAGCCTGGTTAAAATTATTTCCAAATGGCGTTGCCACACTAGTTAGCCAATGGTAGCCAATATTTCCTTGGCGACCAAAAGCTAGCTCCCCCATCGCATCAGATTTCAACGCAAGTGTAGCTTGCCTCCCAAAAAGCCTACCGCTTTGACTTTGCTTACCGTCTGCTAGACCAAACCCGCCTTCGAGGGTAAAAACTGCCTTAAGTCCATCCCCGAGATCTTCAGCACCTCTAATCCCCCAGCGATTACTTGATTGCCCCCCATCCCACATGCCACTTTTTGAAGCCTTGCCATTTTTACTCTCAAACCGAGTATATCCAAACCCTCCATCTACCAAACCGTACAGATTAAGCGATTCGTTTGCCTGAACCGATGAAGCAGCAAAACCTGCCAACAAAAATGCAAGAGTTGATTTACGCATGTGAATTCCTAATATTAATTTATCAACTAAATGGGAGTTGAATTAAACAACCTCGATACGCAATCTGAGGAGTCCCCTATTCAACCCACCGTTTGTGTAATAAATATTAATAACTGGAATACAGTCATAAATGTAATTTTTATGTTTGATATTTGTAATTTTTAATGCGTAGCTCTCGATCTAATGGCATCCACTCCTACTATCTGCATGTTGCCAAGACGGGTACCGTGAACAGATCGGAAATCGTCTAATCAGCCAAACCGACGATTATCGTAACAAGGTAATGCCCCGCACTTTCCATATATGCGCAATATCCACAGAATTACCCCCCTAAAGCATGCGAACCGGAATATAACTCGCACTAGAACTGGACCTGCTGATCAAATCATGCAAAGGGCCGGTTGGAGAGCCACCAGATCGGTTGGCTGCATCCATAAGTATGTGAATCAGGTGTGATCCGATAGACTGTATGCTCGATCAGCTTCCTACTGTTGCAGCATCCATGTGCTGAATGTAGTCGGCAATTTCAACCAGGAGGTGCCGTACATCAGTCTCAACTTTTGGCTGCCACCTAAGCGCATGATCTATACGATCAAGTCGATAATCGGTTTGAGTGGAAGGTTGTCACCCATCGGTAGGGACAATGACCCAGAATACCTGATTGAGGCTATCGTCCGTTTGGAAAGAACATGGTTTATTAGGTTTGAGCACATCAAGCAGAGCTGCCTGCAGTAGAACGTCTTAGATGTGCGGTTCGAGAGGATCATTCCAAGGTATAGCTAAGTTCACATCGGGACGATCTGGATCACGTGCAGTGTGACACCGCGCAATTGATGCAAACCGATAAGCACGAACGTCAAAACAGGGCAGGACAGGTACACTCTACAAGAGCGGAGGCCATGACCACGTAGCATCAATACTTCTGTCAAGCGATAAAGATGGCTGATTACTTACTGACCTGCGTAGACGTTTGTTCTTAAGGCAGTAACCTCCAGAAGTGAAATTTTGTCTGACTAATATTCCATCATAGATATACCAATGCCCCGAAATCCGGACAAAATAATTCTCAATTACCGGCTAGATAGGTAGATGGGATCTGGTTCGCACCGCCAAAACATTACAAATACGTAATCTTCGCGACTGTTTTATGATGGTTCTTGCACCTTAGAATGTTGCGATCTTTCGCTTTTAGATCAAACAATGACTATTGTAAGCATGCCCACAAGTATGCAGAACGATGATAGGGTTACCTGATTCTTCATAAATAAGTAACCATCTGAAAGAATTTCCATATTTAACGGATTGACGAAATAAAACTTAGGGCAATAATTATGAAAATTCTTGTTATCGAAGATGAACGCAAGTTGGCAGAGTATCTCAAGCGAGCACTATCTGAGCACAATCACGTAGTTGATGTCTCGTATGATGGGGTCAGCGGACTGCATCTCGCCCAAGAGATTCAATATGATTTAATTCTTCTTGATGTCATGCTGCCTGAAAAAGATGGCTTTACGGTTCTTACAGAGCTGCGAAAAAGAGATAGAGTTCCAGTTCTTATGCTCACAGCTAGAGATAAGGTAGAAGATAAAGTCAGAGGCTTACAGGACGGAGCGGATGATTATCTTGTAAAACCTTTTGCCCTTTCAGAACTATTAGCCCGTGTTCTTGCCCTTGGACGTCGACGTGCAAGCAACATAACGGAATCTCCAAAACAAAACATTCTTCAAGTAGGAGATCTAGAGCTAGATTTATTACGCAGAAGAGCCACTAGAAATGGAATACGGTTAGATCTAACAGCCAAAGAATTTACGATGCTTGCGCTAATGATGCGAAAAAAAGGAGAGATTCTTTCAAGACTTGATTTAGCAGAACAGGTATGGGACATTAACTTCAATAGCAATACAAACGTCGTGGAGGTAGCAGTACGAAGACTGCGTGGAAAAGTGGACGATCCTTTCCAAGTTAAGCTGCTGCACACAGTTCGAGGTATGGGGTACGTATTAGAGTTAAGAGATGAATAATGAAAAAAAAATCACCTATCTCTTTACGCAAATGGCTATCCCGCAGGCTTGCATTACTTACCTTTATCGCTCTAGGTATAGTATGCACCGTGGTCTATATCTCAACAAATCTCAGCCTGCAATATCGCCAAGAAGCCCTTTTGGAACAAAAAAGAGAAGTCATCGAGCATCTGGTGACTGAATTCACCGCAAAAAAAGATTTTAATTCATTAGATCATAAGCTCACTGACTTTTTTTATGGCCGTTCTGAATTCTTCTTACGGCTTTTTGTTGAAGGAACTGATGGTCCTTTATACACTTATGGTGAACAACACGAAGACTCAAAAAACAGCAACTTGAAGCGTCTAAACTTTTCAATTCCCTCACCTGTTAATCCTAGCGAACAGATGATCGCGGAGCTTTTTCTTGACACCACATCCGACGTAAAGTTGAGAGCCGTCCTTGCTTGGACTTTATTTTCCTGTGCGCTCCTAGGCGCGCTAGTGGTTTCGTTGCTAGGTGACTTTATTGTGAAAAAATCACTTAATTCACTTAAGTTACTGAGAAATCAAGCAGCCCAAATCTCACCCGACAACATCAATCAAAGACTAGATGAAGACAATCTTCCTGAAGAGATAAGACCCTTAGTTGTTCAATTCAATGCCTTATTGGGTCGCCTTGAGCGTGCTTATATACAAATGGAAGGTTTTAATGCTGATGTGGCTCATGAATTAAGAACACCTCTAGCCAACCTTGTTGGAGAAACTGAGTTCGCACTCACTGCAAAAAGGTCAACAGATGAGATTTACGACATTCTAGGATCCAACCTGGAAGAACTACAAAGAATGACTGCAATTATTAATGATATGCTTCTATTATCTAATGCAGATCGTGGAGCAAAGGCACGCTATGTTCACATGTCAGACTTACATGAGTTAGTTTCAGAAGTTAGTGATTATCATGAAGCGGAAGCACTTGACGCTAGCATAACATTCAAAATCACAGGTCACGCTATAGCCAAAGTTGATCGTTCACTTATTCAACGTGCCGTTTCAAATTTAATTTCAAATGCTGTGAGATACAGCGACAAGAACTCCGAAGTTCTTATAGAAATATCGTCCGAAAAAGATTCATTTATAAAAATATCAGTGCGCAACCAAGGCATAGCTATAGATGAGAATGATCTGACACGATTATTTGATAGATTTTATCGTTCTGATTCATCTAGAACAGACAATGCTAATCATCACGGGCTGGGCTTGGCAATAGTTTCAGCTATTGCAAGAATGCATGGAGGCCAACCATTTGTTGAGTCACTTCACGGAAAAACCTTGATTGGATTTACTATCAGCAAACATACATCATGATTTGGTTCAGCAATTTTTTTCCCAAGCGATTACCCAGCTCACCAGCACGTAGCCGCAGGAATTGATAGTGTTTACTAAAAAGCAAAAGATTCGAATCCAGCTGGAGTTCTGAGTACCTGTATTGTCCCAGCCGAGGCCGCTCAGATAAGACCATAAACCCAAATGAATCAACGAGTTTTTTCACGCCCAGCGCCGCATAAAAGCGCAATTGATTAGAAGTGGATTAAGTCGTCGGCCTTGAATAATCCCCGCAACCCGCATAAACACTGATGATTGGGGCAATTTCCGATACCCGGAACTCCCGGCTTGTTGTCCAATAGAGGTTGTTTTCTGGGAGTTTGATTGCGATGTTTGCCTGCCCTGCCACCGATGACTTTTTCCGTGCCCGTATCGACCAAATGATCGACCTGCGCCATCCGCTGGCAGTGCTGGCCTCGCGCATGCCGTGGCAGGAGATTGAGGCGGCGGTGGCGCACCGGTTCTTGCGCAAGGCGCACGACGGCGTGGCCATGCCGGACCTGGATTTGTTTGGCGAGAAGGTGCAGCGCCAGGTGTCGCGCAGCCATGCCGGGCGCCCACGCGTGCCTCTGCGGATCATGATTTCGCTGCTGTATCTGAAGCATGCCTTCAACGAATCAGACGAAGGCGTGGTGGCCCGTTGGGCCGATACGCCGCGCTGGCAGTTCTTTTCGGGGCAGAGCTACTACGAGGATCGCCCGCCCTGTGACGCCACCACGCTGGTGAAGTTTCGCAAACTGCTGGGCGAGGACGGTGTAGAAGAGTTGCTGGCCCAGACCATCAATGTGGCCGTCGAGCTCAAGCTCATCAAGCCGCAGGAGCTCAGTCGAGTCATCGTGGACAGCACGGTGCAGGAGAAGGCCATCGCCCACCCGACGGACAGCCGGCTGCTGGAGATCGCACGGATCAAGCTGGTGGGAGCAGCCAAGGATGCCGGCATTGCGCTCAAGCAGACCTTTGCCAAGGAAGGCGAGCAACTGAGCCGCCAGGCCGGGCGCTTCGCTCATGCACGCCAGTTCAAGCGGATGCGCCGGGCGATCAAACGTCAGCGAACCATCGTCGGGCGGCTGGCCCGCGAGATCGACCGCAAAGCCAGTGCGATGGGGCAGGCCGTGCGCGAAGCACTGGACGAGGTGTTGGGCAAGGCCCAGCGTATTGGGGCTCAGAGTGCCCAGCGCACGACTGTCGACGGCCAGCCCAAGCTGTACGCCTGGCACGCCCCGGAGGTCAGCTGTATCAGCAAGGGCAAGGCGCGCCGGCCTTACGAGTTTGGCGTGAAGGTGGGCATTGCCAGCACCTTCAAAGGCAACCTGATTGTGGGGGCTCGGGCGTTTCATCGTAATCCGTATGATGGCCACACGCTGAGTTCCCAACTGGAGCAGGCCACCATTCTCATGCAGGACTGTGCCGCCGCGCCTGAAACGGTCTTTGTTGATCTGGGCTACCGGGGCGTCGATGCCGAGAATCCCGGCGTACGCGTGGTGCACCGGGGCAAGCCCAAGCGCTTGACGGCACAGGAAAGACGGCAGCTCAAGCGACGCCAGGCCATCGAGCCGATCATCGGACACCTGAAAGCGGATCACCGGATGGACCGCTGTCACTTGAAGGGCGAATACGGCGACCGGCTGCACGCGGTGCTGTGCGCGGCGGGCTACAACATCAAGTGGCTGCTGCGCATGATCGCCAAGAAGGGCGTGCCCTTCCTGAGGGCGCTTTTTTTGCGCCTCGTGAAAGGCACGATGCCACGCTGGTTCTGGCTGGCCTTGGCTGCGAGCCGGCCTGGTGACCGCTTGAATGACAGTCTCGGCGTTCGGAAGCTGTGGCTCTTGGCGGCATGAAACGCCCGAATGACCGTTGAAATGAATATTTCAGGACCGACTAAGTCGCCAAATAAGCGATTGGTATGCTGCAACGATTCCCGACTGAGACTGCCGATCAGCAGCGCCAACGTAATCCAGACATAGCGACCACCCAACCATATCCAGCACATGTCGGTGGATCGTGCTCGTTGAGCACCCTTATCACCTAGAGCAGAACCTGAATCCGTGGCCTCGAACCAACCAGACTCCCGCCTCGATCCCCAGATCTTGAGCTGGAAAATGTACTGTGTGCTGCTCCGTGTTCTTGTTGAATCTCAACAGACCTTACACCGTGCGCTAGCCGAACGACAGCTTCCCCTCGATCATTGCCCTGATCGGTGCAACGAGGCGTTGATGTAACGTCGGTTAAGCTTTCACTGGTAGTAAAAGCTGCCGCCTTGACACTGCAAACCTGCTGATCGAGATTGGAAAGTTCCTAGCCTACAGCCTCTGTCGGATCTTTTCACTCACTTCTCGTCCTCATCCGGCAGGTACTGCGTTTTCCGGGCGTGTATTTTCAGCGTCTCCTCGCCGTAAGCTTCATGCAGTCCTCTGACTCATGCTCATGATGCTCGTGCACCTGCTGAGGGTGACCTTAAGGGCGTTCTTCATACCCGAGTAGCCGCCTTCTATCCAGCACCCAATCTCAAAGGCTGTTAGGTCATAAACCTTGCTGACCTCCGACACACTGATCTTTCCGAGGATGATCTGCTACACGATTGCGATCTTGCATTTCTGGGTCCAGCGCTTGATTACCTTTCCCACCAACGTACTCACGGTATTCTCCTCACAGAGTAACACCTGAGCTAGTTTTAAGCCTGACAAACATATAAAAAACCGGGGCACGGTTTGGCTGTATCCAGCACAAAACAAATCCGCTACTTAATACCGCACCACAGCCTCATATCAAATCTTTCATTTAAATGACATCAGTCATTCATTTGCTTTGCAAATTAGTAATGAAGAGGTTTGCTTTCTGACGATACTGCAAGCCTATAGTCATCACTTACGATGACCTATGCAACATATCTTCTACAGAGGATGTGCATTTTTCATTGCCACCAAAACCGACTTGGTAATGAGCTCTCTTTTTTATGCTCATTTTCCAAAACAGCATAGTTCGGAATATTGCCAATGAAAATTCTTCTTATTGAAGACGAGAAAAAGCTTGTTGAAACTTTACGCATGAGTCTCACTGAGAATGGTTATATCACTGATATTGCCATGGATGGCGTCAGCGGCTTACAACTATCTTCAGAGACACAATATGACCTTATTGTCTTGGATATTGGTCTGCCTGATATGGATGGTTTTGAGGTGTTACGCCGCATTCGCCAACAAGACAGAGTGCCAGTAATGATTCTCTCAGCGAGAACTAGCGTAGAAGACCGTGTTCGCGGCTTACAACAGGGTGCTGATGATTATCTACTCAAACCATTTGCCCTTTCTGAGTTTCAGGCCAGAGTGCAGGCATTGAGTAGAAGGACTACTAGCGACGAGCTTAGCATGGGCCAAAATGTATTACGCGTCCATGACTTGGAGCTAGATGCTCTCCGTCGTAGAGTTTCAAGATCAGGCAGAAGAATCGAACTTACAGCAAAAGAATTTAATCTACTCACTTTTTTGTTACGCAGACATGGTGAGATAGTATCGAGGTTGGTTCTTGCTGAACAGGTCTGGGACATGAACTTCAACAGTAACACCAATGTTGTTGAAGTGGCTATTAGGAGGCTTCGTGCAAAAATTGATGATCCATTTCCAGTAAAGCTACTTCATACGGTACGTGGGATGGGTTACACCATTGAACATCGTGACTCCAAAATAAAGCGCAATGAGCCGTAAGCTCCCCCTGTGAGTAGACGTTAGTCGGTAGAATTTCGGAGCCTCCCTGATATGGAGACTCCCTTGAAGAAAAGCAGGTTTACCGAAAGCCAGATCGTGGCAGTACTGAAAGAGGGCGAGGCAGGTCTGCCGGTGGCAGAGCTGTGTCGCAAGCATGGCATCAGTTCAGCCACGTATTACAACTGGAAGAGCAAGTATTCCGGTGTTGAAGTCTCAGAGCTACAGCGCTTGCGGGAGCTGGAAGCAGAGAATGCCAGATTGAAGCGAATGTATGCGGACCTGGCACTGGAAAACGCCGCTATCAAGGATGTTCTGAATCGAAAATCCTGACGCCGTCAGCCAGGCGCGAAGTGGTTGAGCAATTGGTGCAAGCCAAGTTATCGATCACACGTGCCTGTCAGATCGCAGGCCTATCGCGGGCGGCGTACTACAAGAGGCCAATGCCGGCATCTGAACGGGATGCCGAAGTGATTGAGGGACTCAATGCCATCGTTGCCAAGCACGGGCGTTGGGGATTCTGGAAGTGCTTCCGTCGGCTTCGGCTTGACGGCCATTGCTGGAACAAAAAACGCGTTCATCGAGTGTATTGCGATATGGGATTGAACCTGCCTAGACGCACCAAGAAACGGCTGCCGGATCGACCACGACAGCCGCTGGATCTCTCAAGCGAACCCAATCGCTGCTGGGCATTGGATTTCATGCACGATGCCTTGTACTGCGGTCGACGGTTTCGGACGTTGAACGTGATTGACGAAGCCAATCGGGAATGCCTGGCTATTGAGGTAGGCACGTCCATCCCATCGGCCCGTTTAATCCGCGTCCTGAATCGCCTCGTCGACTACTATGGCCCTCCAGATGCCATAAGGCTAGATAATGGGCCAGAGATGGTTTCTGGCGCTTTTACGGAATGGGCGGCAAGCAAAGGGATCGCCATCCGTTATATCCAGCCTGGCAAACCGAATCAGAACGCATTTATTGAGCGATTCAACCGCACCTACCGAACCGAAGTCCTTGACGCTCACCTATTCGCCAACATCGAACAGGTCCAGGCGATCACACAACAATGGCTGATTGACTATAACGAATACCGCCCGCATGAAGCGTTGGGCGGCCTCCCTCCGGTGCAATTTATGTCCCGGGCAACCTTCGCTCCGAATCTCTATCAGCCACTGTCTACTTGACGGGGGAGCTTACGGAGCCAGCACTTTCTTCTTAACACATAATTTCTCCAATTTTGCTGCCTTAATACGACAGGAAAGCAGATCCGTAGCGGACAGTAAATGGTTATGGCCGTAGGAGCTGCTGTTACCCAGATTCCAACGCCTGATTCGTCGGTACCTTATTTGACATAACCGATTGCTTGCTGCCTGGCCCTGTCGAGCATCACTTTTGCCAGCACGATGGCGAGCTTCGGTATCGAGAACATCAGAGACGTTCCGGTTTAAATAGCCAGAGGGCTTGCCCCCTGCTCCTACAGTCCTTCATCACAAGTTTTGACCTCACTGGCCCTGCTCGTGATGACTGTGGCCTTTGCGTACTAAGCACTCCCGTTTGCGCAGGTGCCCTTGCAGGCACCAGGCTAGACCTACCCAGGCACGACCGCACTCCTTCATCGCACAAACCGCTGCATCTATGCCTTCACGCCTTGATCACAAGAGCTTGGTGGATTTTTAGCCATGCTTTGCTGCGCCTTTTACGCGGTTAATGCTCATAGGTTCACGGTTTAGCCGCTAAGCTTCCTTCCCACAATCAGTCACCCTTGTACAGTTGCACTTCGCTTCATTCGCTGTGATCAACTCATTGGGGGACATCCACCCGCAGGTGAACGTCCATGCTGGGCAAAAAAAAAGCGGCCACATAGCGCGTGGCCACTTATCCAGATCAAAGGGGCTTTTGATCCGAATCGAGCTAGTTAGAACGCGTGGCGAAGACCGATCGAAGCGGTCGTCAGCTTCGCATCGCTAAGGAACGCATAGTTTTTGGTGTATGAACCCACGGCGTACACATTGGTACGTTTCGAAAGTGCATAGGTGTATCCCAATGCAAAGGTATTGGTGTTGGAATCACCCCTTGTCAGTGAATTATTATTAGGATCCACCCGTTGCCACGAACCAAACATGCTACTCGATTCGTTTAACGGAACAGACACAGCTACCAGGTACGAATTGGCTCTAAAACCCTTAACAAATGCATTCGTGGGAGTGCCGCGAACAGGCCCAATCGAGGCATTAGAATCGAAGCTCTTACCTGCAAACCAGCCATCGGTAGTCCTTTCATAAGCAAGTGCCAGCTTCAGCACCTCGAAATCATAAGAACCACCAACAGAATAGGCACGCGGCGTAGCATCTCGCTCAGCAGATGACAACTTATCAGAAGCCTTCAGTTGATCGTACGCAAAATATGCCATCAAAGGCCCATTTTGATAGCTCAAACCAGCGGTAATTGCACGCGTATTATCTGCTGTGGCAAATCCGGTTTCAGAAGCCTTTTTGCTATCGACGTTTGACGAATAGCCCGCAGAGAATCTGAATCCACTAATAGATGGACTTTGGTACAGAGCGAGATTGTCATATCGTTGGAAATTTGCAGCACTGAAGCCCAAGCCAGCACCCGTGCTCAGCTGGAAGAATCCACCACCGAACTTCGGACCGAACATCGAAATCATCATGCGGCTTGCCACATTGTAATGACGCCCCATACTGAGCTCACCCCAGGAGTCGCCACCAATACCCAATACCGACTCACGCCCAAACAAGCGATTGTTTTGTCCTGAGTTGCCTGATGTTGGATCAATGCCCGACTCTAGCTTGAAGAAAGCATAGTTTCCCCCGCCAAGATCCTCTTTACCACGAAGCCCCCAGCGAGACCCCTGAGAGTTATCCGACCGCATTCCCGTGCGAGTTGCCTTGTAATCATTTTGGGCGCCGGTCGCCGGATCCGTATAGGAGCCTGTGATTCGGGAATAATTGATACCAGTATCGATGATTCCATACAAGGTTACTGACGTTTCGGCATACACGGTACCTGACAATGCGGTTGTGATCGCAGCCAGCAATAGTTTCTTTTTCACAATGTGCTCCTTATGCGCAAAGATTGTTGAGCAACGCGCTGGCGGTATTCAAATTGAGCAATGATCGCAATGGCATATTTGCGTCAGCGCATTCTCCCACCAACTGTGCTGTAGCAAGTTTGGAATCGGGGCACGAACAAGTAGCGAACCACAGAATTACAAAAAAGATATTTATTAGTAATTATTGATTAACTCATAATTGTTAAATACACCTAAGTCATTGTTTTAAATATAAAATTTCATGAAATCATATTTTTCTTTTAATAAGTCCTCTTGTCATGGAATCGCAATACTAAGCTCATTCAACTGTCGCATTTGAGCGACACAATATCAGCCCACCATGAATCCTGGCACATCATCATAAAACATTTCATTTGGCTTACATAAATGTAATTTAATGATCAGGCTTTCGGCAGAGACACATAGATAGAATTTCAGTACGCACAAATCTATTCTTTACTCTGCTGGCACTGATGCGTATTGCCAGCTCTTCTTAAAGGAATGGCAATGAAACTGTCTCCCAAAATCTTGCTTACTGCACTGGCGATTTCTAGCGCCTCTCTCTCCACTGCTTATGCAAGCAATGCATCCCCAAACACTAATATGAATAGTGATCGCGCATTGACACGCGCAGAAGTTCAAGCCGATTTGGCCATTTGGAATCGAGCCGGATTAGGAGAGCTCCACCGCGGTGAACTCACACCCGACACTTTTAGCGCTGAATACAAGGCCGCATATGCTGAATACATTCGTATGCGCAATGGGCCTGAACATCAGGAAGAGTTGAAGAAACGTCAGAATTAGGCCAAATTCAATCAACTAGACAAAAATCAACCATTGTCCATTGTTAATGGATTATGTCTAGATTCAACAAATTTTATTTGGCTGAAGGTTGGCTCAACATTCTGTTGAGCCAACTTTTTATATTAGCTTTCTTATTATTAATTTCTGATGTTCCAATTCAGCGACCGCCACACGCGCGGATGCAGGATGCAGAACAGGCCATGATGAACTGAGAGGTGCTGGACTTCGCGCGGGATGTCATTGAGTGCTCACTGGTTGCCACAGCGATGCGCAGATTCGCTAAAATGGAAAGCCAAACCACAAGGGGGTTTATTCGCCCAATCTACCTAATATTGCCGTGATAGCTAAAACCAGCCGAGGCAAGAGTTCGACGCATATCGACCTGCTGACAGATATTGGACGCGAGGCGCTGTTGCGGCTAGTCGATTAAGCCGATGTGTTCTTGCAGGGCTACTGGCCAGGCGACCGAGCCTCCCGTAGCTTTTCACGCGAAACTCTGGCCGCACGCAGGCCCGGTATTGTCGTCATATCACTGACCGCCTATAGCAATCTGAGGCCCTGGACCGATCTACGCGGCTTCGACTCGCTGCTGCAGACTGCGATGGGATTCAGCCACGCCGAAGGCAAGGCGGCGGGCGATGACACGCCGCGCACGCATCCTATGCAGATCCAAGACTAAGCCAGCGGCTTCCTAGTGGCCTTCGGAGCCGCCGCAGCCCTCTGGCACCAGGAACGCGAAGGCGGATGCTTGCACGTACATGTTTCGCTGACGCAGACAGGACATTTGGAACCCCAAGCTTGGACGCTTCGAGGATGAACTTCGAGCTGACATGGCGGAACTCATAGCTTGGCTTATCAACGAAATCTCTGAATTTGGTACATTGCGCACCATGCGACCCAGCGCGCGACCGTCGGTGCCGCCTGGTACAGATAGAGCGAAGTGGTGATGCCTATGCAAACTCAAGTGGTCATTTCCGGATGCTCCGGCGGCGGCAAATCCTCTTTGCTAGGGGAGTTGCAGCGGCGCAGCTATGTCACCGTCATCGAACCCGGCCGGAGAATCATCGCCGAACAGACCCGACGGGGTGGGAATGCCTTGCCGTGGTCTGACATGGCTGCCTTCTTGCGTGAGGCGCTGCATGTCGCCGAAATGGATCTCAAAACCATCGCATGGAACGCTGGGCCAATCTTTTTCGACCGAGGGTTGATTGACGCCGCCGCCGCGCTTCAGCGTCTTTTCGGTGTGCCGCTGACGCAAAGCCTTGGCGAATCACTTCCCTATGGACGGCAGGAATTTCTAGCGCCTCCCTGGCCAGAAATTTACTGTGCAGATGAGGATCGACGGCACGGTTTTTTTGAGGCAGTGGCCGAGTACCACCATCTGGATACGACCTACCGGGCACTTGGCTACGAGGTTAGATTACTCCCAAAATCAAGTGTGGCCGACCGAGCCGACTTCGTTATAGACGTGCTTAACAACGCAGTTGAACGGTCCGCATGTAGGAAAGAAAGCTGATCATTAGCACAGCTCCAACTCACCCAATTGAAGGCGTACGTAGATTGGAGATATCCCAAGAAATAATGCCTTGGTTCATTCTAATGCCAAGACGCTGTCCCAGCTTTGGCTCGATCACCGGTCGCCACGGTACCAACGTGAAGTGATGGCCATTCTCCAGCATGGCGTAACGACCACTGGCTAGCATCACAGAGCGACGATAGATGCCACTTACCCTGCCGTCGTCTCCGACCGGCTGATACGCCAGTCCCGTCTCGGCCTGCAACCGCTGGCCGACAACGGCCAGCTCCCGTGCGCGAAGCGTTCGCAGGAGATTCCTGGCCAACACAACCCGCTGCCCCCGGCGCTGCGCCAAGCCTTGTTCCTCCAGGTGGCCGAGCCGCTTTTCTATCGCCGCCCTGGCCTTTGCACCGAAGCCAGTTGGGGACAAGTCTTTGCCTCCGGCAATGAGTTGTTCGTCCAGCCATGTAGCGCCCGCCGCGTGCGTCTGGTCCGCAATCGGCAGGTGGCTGCGCAACGTCACCGACACGCCTCCCGATCGGCTTTTATCGAAGCGCCTGCCTCGCTCGATCAGATCCCCGGGGATCTTCCAAACACCATCGGTCAGCCGCTCGACGATTCCAGCGCGCCGCAACGCCTCCAAACGGCGGGTGTGGCCTTGCACCATGTCCTGTGAACGCTCTGTCTCGCCAAGGGATTTGAGGTGTTCGGCAGCGCGATAGAGGCCGTCTCGCGTATGGGCCAGGATGTTGCGGTCAGCGGCGCTATCGACTTGAGGCTTGACAGACACGATGCCGCCTACTGACCAGTCGGCAAGTTCGGATTGCCCGGGCAACCGTACATAGTGCGCACGCCCATCCGTCCCATCCACCACAAGATAGCCAACATCGCGCAACTCATCGGCCAGCCCCTTGGCAGCGATGCGCCCGACGACAGGTTGAGCGGAGACGCCCAGCACGTTCATCTCCCGGACTTCGCCACGCATGGCCCGATGCATGGTGCGGATGATGTCGCCGCGCTCGCCCAGCTCTCGCAATGTGGACTCCAGGCGTGGACTCAAACGCCAGTGTCGCGCGTCTTCCTGTGTTGCCAGCCCCAGCCCAGACAGATGCTGCAAACGGGCCCGCTGGCTGGCTTGGTAATGCACATCCCCTTTGAGGCTGAGCACATCGACGTGATCAAGCTCGGCTTGCCGCAACAAGGCCCGATCCAGGGTCGTGAAACGCTGCTGCGTCACCTCCTGGCGCAAGCTTTGGGCGATCTCCATCTCGGTGCGCGGCCCCAGCCATTCGGTGACGATCTCGCTGGCGCGTGTGCGCATGCCATGGCCCATGTAGTCAGGCGCAATCACCAGATCCTGGCCATTGTCGGCGCGCCCCCTCAGCACGATGTGGGTATGCGGATTGTCGGTATCCCAGTGATCGACCGCCACCCAGTCCAGCCGTGTCTGAAGGTCTACCGACATCCGCGCCATGAAAACCCGGGTGAAATCCTTGAGGTCGCCCAGTTCCCTGGCGTCTTCCGCTGAGACGATAAAGCGGAACTGATGCCTGTCGTCCTCGCTACGGGCAATGAAATCCCGAGTATCCACATGGTCAGATTCAGGACCGTAGGCGTGTCCCGGCTGGCCATCCGGTGTGACGCCATCGCGTTCGATGTAACGCAGGTGCGAAGCTACCGCTGCGCCGCCAGATTGCAGGCGCACGAAACGGGACTTGATGACCACTCTCCGGGTGCTAAGCGGCGGGCGCTTCGAAGCAAAACGAGCCGCCACCTGGCCTCGACCAAATTGGCCCGCACCTCGGCCCTGACCGTGCGCACCAACCGCGTGACCTGTCCGCGACATCTGACGTTTGACCGCCGTGACAAATCGTTCTCCCTGGCCCCGACCTCGGTTCTTGGGCGGTGCGGGACGCGGGCGGAAGCGGTCATCATCATGCGTGGTCATTGCCCTCACTCCAACAGGCTGGGGCGTACGGCATCGTAAATGGCACGCATAATTCCCAAACATTTCGCGCATTTGCGCGCACAGACGGCACCAAAGGGCACCGCCCGCGTGCCGTCCTCCCCCATGTGCAGACAAGGACTTGCAGGCGGTCGCGTGCCGACCCTTTTATCTTGCTCTCGCCCTTACCCTCTGCCCATCCCCGCTGTCTGGACAAAGGGGACCATCTAGCGGACCGGCCGATGCCGGGCGCACCGAGCGCAGGCCATGGCCGAAGGCCGGGCCAACCAGGTGTGACTGGCGAGCCGGGACGAGAGCAAGCAGTCTGCACGAGTGAGCGCAGGAGCGGGGCCGCGCTGCGAACAATACCGGTGGCGTCAGCGAAGCAAAGAAGCATGTGCTCGTACCGCAAAGCGCGGTGCAGCCGACGTGCAAAGCAATGGACAAAACACCTGCCATTCATCGCGCACTCCAGGTCCAAATCGGTACGGCCAGACCGACAGTCGCCGTGTGCGAAATGGGACCAAAATAGCGGCTGTCAAAGGACGCTGCATGGTACGTGCTAAGAACAAACACCTCGCCATCGACGAGCGTCCGGCAACCCGTCCAGGGAGCCAGCGGACGTCCCTGCCGGTCGTGACTCAGCACACGGGCAACGACCGTGCTATTGACAAATACGCGCCCCACACGGACGCAGATATGATCGCCGGCCATTGCCGCCACGCGCTTGAGCAGCGGCACATTGGACGGTAGATAGCGGCGCTCGGCGGCAAGCCGTGCCGCATCCGCAGGCAGGCGCGTCAGTAGCCAGTCGCCGTGCCGAATCACGTCATGCCGGATTGCATAGAAGCCGCGCGGCGCACTGTCGCTGACGTTGTAGATCAGACGGACAGAAGCAGGTGAAGCAGGCGTAAACAGGGCCACCAAACCGACACCCATGAGCGTCATGACGAGGATTCGTTGCGGCCAGACGCCGCGCACCGCAAAGGCTTGCCCGCGCGTCGTCATGACGGATCTCCGTCAGTCAGCAGTCGGCGTCGCGAACTGTACGCACCTTGTCGTTCTGCTGTGTACGGCGGCAGCGCCATGCGCGCCGCCAGGCGGTTGTGTACCGTGCGCCAATATGCAGGCGATACCCGAGCCAAATCGACGCCAGCGGCGGCCATGTCGTCGAGCCATCCCAGCATGTCTTTGACACGCCGCTCACCCTGCGCGTGCAGCAGGATATGCGCTCCAGGCGCCACGCCGCGCACCCGCTGCACCGCTTCGGCGACGTCTCCGGCCTGCAGAATCATCAGTTGCCAGAAGATCGGACCGTAGGCATTGGCAACCCACTGTACGCGGCAGCAGATCGCACCCGGCGCGAACATCGCGATGCGCCGTTGCTTGTCTAAGCGATGCATGGCAAAGGGCTGACCGAAGCGCAGCCAGGTGTGCGAACGGCCTGCGAAGCGCCACAGCAATACGCGCATGTCGAGCCTGGCCAGCGAAGCATCAATGGCCGGTTCATTGAAAGGAGCATCGAGAACCGCCGTTGAGCAGGTGCTCGCTTCCTGCAACCGGGGCCCGAGCCTATCTGTCGGGCGGATGACCGGGCCGCGAACCCGAATTCCGGCCCGTAGCGACGTTTTGTCGTGCCGTATGACCGAGGGCATAAACAACAGCACTTCGGCAGCGCTGCAGGGTCTCACTGGCGTTTCTAGGGCATATTGTTGTCCGCCCACTTGCCCGCTCAATCTTCTCGCGCATGCGCCGATACTGGCTGAGACGATCTGATTTAGCACCCAGGATTTCGGAAGTCCACTCACGGTGCTTTCAGCATCGACCCGGGCAGGCAGCCGTCCTGCTGGCTGACCGGTTTTGACGGCCCCACGCATGCCGCTGGTCGATCTTTGTCCAGGAACCGACCGCCCTATCTTCTTAGTTATTCTTTTAGTTAAATAAGTTAAGGGGCTCGAAAACGCTTGTACCGCAAGGGTTTCAAGCGATTCTGTGCGGATGATGGCACGAGTTCGATACCGGTGATAGCACGAAGATCTTGCGGATGATGGCACGATACTATCCACAGGATAATCACAGCTTATACACAGACTTATCCACATCAGATTCATCACTCACCTCCTGGACGTGCTGCGAAAGCACAGGAACTCCTCGGTGGCGTCTTTCTCGATCCACAGGTGATAGTCCAACAACGCACGCGCGGCGAGTTTTCGGATCTCCAACGAAAAGTCGCTGTAGCGCAACACGCTGCCCGAACGTGTGTGCAAATGACGCAGCGGAAAGCGCCATCCACCGCGCTGGCGGCCGCCATGTTTGCGCGCGAGTCGGTACAGCCAACGTGCAAGCCCACCCGTCAGTTGGAAGTAGCCGGGATGCAGGGATAGCAGCATGGACTCGTCCTTCACGCCGGCGTAGAACCAGTCAGGCAGGATGACTTCCAAGCCGGCGGATCGGCCGCTGGTGTGCGCTAGTTCACGCCACTCGTTGATCCAGGAAAACCGATGCTGCTTGCGCAGATTGCCTGCGCGCAGGGTTGTTATCACGGTCGTCGATTGCAAGCGATCCAACGCGGCGCGCAGGCGCTGATAGTCGCGCAGCGACACGCCACGGCCGATGAAGCGCAGGATGTCATGCATCGAGCTGGCCATGTACCTGGACGTGGGCATGCCCAGATTATGAGCAGCGGCAATCTGGCTTGCAGCCCAAATCAGCACATCGGCATCCCAAATAGTGGCGATGCCGATTTCCACGACACCCTCCACGAGGATGCTGACCTGGCCTTGCTCGTACTCAATGGGCTTTGCGCGTGCGCCTTTGGCCAGCGAGAAGAACGGGTACGACATCAGGTCTTGCTGATCGCGTATGCCGGTTCCTCCCGGCAGTGCATGAAATAGCCGTAACTGCACGGGGCCTTGAACGGGCAGCATGTGTCTGGTAATTCTCATGACGCTTCCCTCGGGCGTCAGCGACGCTGATACTCAGGGTCGGAAGTCATGTCATAGGCCCGCCGGTCGGCCCATTCGTCCAGGTCCGTGATGGCGTACATCACCCGCCTGCCGAATTTCCGGAAGCGCGGGCCGCCGCCGATGACGCGCATTTTTTCCAGCGTGCGCGGCGACAGACGCAGGTAGTCTGCTGCTTCGTCGTTCGTGAGGTAGCGTGCGGCAGCGGCGGTCAGCACCGGCGTGGCAGCCGCTGCGCGGTTCAACGTGCGGCTGGTCGGTCGAATGTTGGATGGGCTTTGCATGACGGTCTCCTGATTCGTTGATCATCAGCCGCCGGAATGCAGCGGCCTGGAGACAGTCTCGGCAAAGCGCAATGCTTGCGTAAGGGACACGAAATGACGGGCATTTCATGTCCGTGGGCGTGAGCGCAAGTCAGCGTAGCGTGAGCAAGTCCAGATAGCCCTCGCGCATGAAAAAATTTCCTCGGGACAGATAGTGGCGAATCTGCCGGCGCAGGCTGGAATCGGCATGCCAGCCATCCTGAACGTGCTCTTGCCCAAAGATCACCTGCGCAATCTCCCGTTGCGTTGCGCCTGCGGCGACGCCATCGAGCGCCTGCAAGGCACGCAGATGCAGGGTTTCATTCCGGTAAGCGCGCGGCCGCCGACGGTTGTCGGGGAGAATGCCAGGCAAGGACGGCAGAAGCTGCGCTTGCAGCAGTGCCGGCCTGGCGGACGCAGGCACGGGAAGCCAAAAGATGCACGATGGGGCTGCCAGCGCCATCGGCTCGATGCGAGCCCGTAGCCAACGAGACCCGCTCTGCACCATCAGCGCCAGATAGCCGTCCGCCATATCGAGTAAGCGCAGTTGCTTGCGCCCAGGTATGCTCCACAGGTCAATGTCTGGACACGGCCTGCCCCCAGTATCGGACGCGGGGCTGATATGCAGCACCGGTAAAAGCTCCGGTTTCCAAAGCGGGAATGCCTCGCGCGCATTGCGTCCGGGATCTTCCCACTCCATCAGCCCCCAGCGCTCAGGCCCAGCCAGCTCTCGCCGCCATCGTTGCCTGCGTAGGCGGTAGGCCTCCTGATACTCGGGATTGCGGCGCAAGTACTCCCAGGCAAGCGCAGGCCCGTCCAGATGCAGCAGATACAGATACCCGGCGGTGTGCCGCCAGGTGCAGGCCGCGTGGGTACGCACCATCCCGGCTCCTTGCGACCGTCACAGTCACCCAGCCCGACGACAGTCGGCACATCGGGCCAGAAGCCGCGCCATGGGGTCGTCCAGGCGCAGCGCAGAATCCAGGTCGGGAACGGCAGGCGGTCGTACCACCGCGTTCAATCCTCGTCGTAGCCGCCGGCGGCTATCGCCATGGCGGTGTAGGCCGACAGTGTGCGTGATGGTGCAAATGACGGGTCAATTGCCACGCGCAAGCCACGCGGGCCGCGAATGGCGGCCAGTTCATCCAGCCGGATATCGATCAACGCCGGAAAGCCCGTACCGGCATCGCACAGCGTATGCACCCGCTGAGGGTCGTCCGCATGGACGAAAGCCAGCAACCACACGACGCGGCCATCGGGCGTGTAGGCCTTGGCTACGGGCACGGGGTCGAAATCGGGCTCCCGCGCGCGGCGCAGGCCATTGGCCCGCAATCGGGCCAACTGGTCGTCGGTCAGCAAAGTCTTCAACGCTTGTATCCTGCGAGATGGGCCGCGCTACCCTTGGCGGCAGGCACACCTGTGCGCCATGGTATGGGACGATCTGCCGCCCGTCTAATAACAGCGGCGGCACGGATTGATAACGGTGTCCAGAAAGCACATAGCCCGAAGCCCGGCGAACCGGGCTTCGGGCTGGCGGCTTAGGACGCCTTGGGTCGCGTCCAGTGCAGGTAGTGCTTGCCGTCGTCGCCCTCGATCAGGCGAGCGTAGATGGTGGCCGGAAAGCATGGGTCGTCGATCGTCACCGACAGGTAGGGCCGGTCGTTGTTCGAGACCTTCTTCCACGCCGCGCCCAGTTCCAGGGTGCCGGCCATCACACGATAGTCCGGCGCCTTGTCGTTGTCGCTTTCCACGGGCACGAAGCTGACCTTCGCGTTCATCGTCAGGGTGCGCAGCGTGCCGGTGTAGCCGTCGTCGTTGGCAGTGAAGATTCCGATCTGGGACATGAGAGTTCTCCTTGAGGTTGCAAGTCCGCGCCCATCGCGTCCTTGTTGTGATCCGTTCGTCGAAGGTCGGGCGCGGTGCATCCCGCAGGGACGGAAACGCAGTGGACGACCGGCAAGGCACGGCGATTTTGGGTGCGCGAGGAATGCGCGCCAGCGCAGGGGAAAATCGTTGTGCCGGACGGTTGCGCCGCATAGGCCCGAGCCAGTCATCGACTGGCGTGCCACAGACAGGATTCACGACAAACAAGGCCGCCGATGGGTCAGGACGCCGCGCAAGGAGCCACGGGCCAGATAGCGGACACTGCTTTCGCAGATAGCAAACCGTGCCGACTGCTGCCGATGGCCGTCGCCATCGTGCCCGCAAAGCCTGATTCCCGACAAGGCGTCCGTGTGATAACCCCCCCTGCGGATGTGGCGGCTTCAAGAGGTCGCACCGAACGGCCTGCCCAGACAAATTGGCTTCACCTTTCCGGCCACAGACTCGCCTGCGCGCCCAAAAGACGCAACCTGCCCGGTCGCATCCGAGCGCAGTCCCCCAGCCCGAAACCCGATTCGTCGGAGTTATCCACGGTTCTGGTGGGCAAGTCTGTGAATAACTGATGAAGGATTTGTTGCAGCCATTGACAGGACTTGCTTACGGCTGATGTGTTCATGAATTGACCAGACCCGGCATGGCGCCAGCGGACGGGGCTGGTGCCTCACGACCTGGTGGCCAAAAGCCACCACTGACTTTTCCGCAGACGTTTTCCGGTGTGCGGATGAAGGTCTGCCCACTCATCCTCTACCGTCCAGCCAGTCGGCGGACGGTAGAGGATGACGTCATACACGCCAAACCAGCGATGTGCCCAAACATCGCTGGTGCCGTTGGCGCTTGCTTGCGGCGCTGCGCGCAGATTGCCGCCCGTCATGGTAGAACTGCATTGAGCCATTGGGCTTGCATCCCGGCCCCGCTCGTAGGGGCCGGGATGCCTCATGCTTAAGCAGCAAGGGCATCAGCGTGATCGCAATCGGCTTGCTGCACTTCCGCGTCCGGCGACGCCATACCCTGTCCAGTCTGCCAGTAGTTAGGCATCCAGCCGGTTCCCGCCACCAGCCGTTCTGCCTCACTGACCAGCGCGGCCTTCTTGAGTTTAGACAGACGGCTGACCTCGCCGGGGGCATATTCGCTCACGGCTTGCAAAATCGCTGCCTTGGGCAGATGCTGGAAATAGCTTTCAGTGGTTGGTTGCCACCATGCCGCCATGTCCAGCCCGACAGCCTGAGCAAGCACCTGTCCGGGCTGCGGCGTGTTGGCCCGGGTCACCGTCAAGTTGACGGTCATGGCCGTGCAAAGCGCCAACAAGGCCAGCAGATCATCCTGCGGCATATCCAGCAAGACTGGCATCAAGGCTTCCGGGTCTTCGGGCAAGCGTTCACGCCATGCCTGCACCTGTTCCCGTAAAGCCACAGCAGCAGGCGAATCCGGCCAATCCGGGGCTGCCTGCTCAAAATCATCCTTCCGGCTTGCCTTCAATTCCAGCACGGATGACGACCAGTACCCGCTCTCCTGGATGGTGGACTGCACCAGATTGTGCGCCAGCGCGGCCAGCGCCACCTGCGGTTTGCGCGATAGTTCCACTTGCATGGCGGCGGTGCGGTGCGCGCTCAGGCGTTGCGCCAGCCGATCAGAAACAGCGGGCTTTGCGGGCGTGGAGTCGGTATCGTCATCCGCCTCTTGGGTTGCGCTGCCATCCTGCATAAAGCCCTGACGCAAGCGTTCCAGTGTATGCAGCGCCTTGGCTTCAGCTTCACGCAGCAGACCACGATGGATGACCGCCTGCCCTTCCCTATCAATACTGACCACCGCACCGGCCACGCTCAGCACGTCAGGCGCGTATGTATTCAGGCTGGCGTCGATGCCGGACAGTTGCGCCATCAGGGCATCCCGGCGCTTTTCCAGGGCGTGTACCTTGTCTTCATCTTCGGCTTCATAGGCATCGTCCAGTTCCGCATCGGTACGCTCGATACGGCCTTGCAGCACAGCGATGCGGCGGGCTTCGCGGGCGGTGGGTTCGCGCTGCATCTGCGGCGCAACATGAAACGCCTGCCGATCGGCATAACTGAACTGCGGCAATGCTTCGACCCATGCCCAACCTTCGGCACGCACCGGCTCGGTGAGCGCGTCCAGCTTTTCTCGCACCAGTCGTTCCAGCAAGGCGAAGTCATCCAGATAGATGCCGCTATCATCCTCGGCAAAGAGATCGCGGCGCGTTTTTCCGCCCGCAGCTTCGTAGGCGTCCAGCCCCACAAAGCGTACTAATGGATGGTTAGCATCCACTTCCCGTTCGGTCAGGCGCTCACGCAAGGCAGTCGGGCCACGCTGCCAGTCGGGCGCATCATAAAACGCGGCTTCTTGCGCGGCATGATCGTCGGTGATGGACAAGGCCATGAGTTGTTCCAGGCTGACCTGATCGGCGCGGTAGTCGGCCATCAGGCGCGGCGAGACGTTGGCCAGCTTCAGGCGGCGCTGCACCACCAGCGGCGTCACCCCAAAATCTGCGGCAATATCCTCGATGGGTCGGCCTTCCTTGACCAGCGCGCCAAAGGCTTCGAACTGATCGGCCGGGTGCATGGCTTCGCGCTGTACATTCTCGGTCAGGCTGGCCGTGCGGGCGTCCGATGCTTCCACCCGCAGGCAAGGCACCGGCCAATCGGCGTCCAGGCGCTTGGCCTTGACCAGCAGTTTCAAGGCAGCAAGGCGTCGGCCACCGGCCACGACATCGTAATGCTCGCCGTTGGCGGCGGCAGTCACGGTTAGGTTTTGCAGCAGGCCGACACGTGCAATGCTGGCGGCCAGTGCTTCGATGGACTGACCGGGCGTTTTACGCACGTTGCGCCGCGATGCCCGCAGGCGCGACAGCGGCACCAGCACGCGGTTGGGGGCTTGGACGTTTTCCGGCACGACAGGCATGGCATCGGTCATGCCAATAACAGCGGCGTTTCCAGCCATGCTGGCGACGGCTTGGGTTTCAGTGTGATTGATGGCGTTCATGATGAAATCTCCTTGAGTGATAGGAATGCAGCAGCAAATGACGCGGCAAGGGTTGCTGCCTGCCCCTGCCGCGTGAGGGGAAATCAGGCTTTCAACTGCCGCATGCCTTCGGCCAGCAGCCACAGGGCACGATTCAGTTTCAGGTTGGTGTCGATGCCCTGCACCGGGCGGGTGCGCTGGCTGCGGCCATTGGCGCTGCGACCGGACAGACCGCCCTTGATGAGGTTTTCTTGCAGACGGTTGAAGGTCATCCACAAATCACGCCGGTTATCGTCGTACCGGCGCGGCATCAGCACCTGATCTTCAGTGACGGGTGCGGGTTTATCAGGGTCGTCGTACTTGAGCGCCAGCGCGGCGCGGGCCAGTACGCGGGCTTCGCCATCGTCCAGCGTGATGTCGCGCATGGTTTCGCGGGATTGGCGGGCCTGCTCGAAGCCTTGCAGCACGGCATACGCGCCTTCCACCACCTGATCGGCCACATCGCCTTTGTGGGGTACGCGCACGTCGGCCACGGTGTCGCCGCACACCAGCCCGTTATGGCAGACAAAGCGGAACATGCCCGCCAGCATCTGATAGCTGCTGCTGCCATCATGCGAGTTCAACAAGATGATTTCGCTGGCTTCGGTGTCGTTGATCTGGCTGGCATGGCGCAGGCGCAGCATGTGTTTGGTGTGTTCGCGGCGGCTGTCATCGCGCACGCGCGTCTGACACACCATGAACGGTTGAAACCCTTCACGGCGCAACTGCGTCAGCACCTGTACCGTGGGAATGTAGGCATAGCGTTCCGAGCGGCTGTCATGTGGGGCATCCGCAAAGATGGACGGTGCGACTCGATGAATCTGGTCATCGGTCAAAGGAACGTCGCTGCGCAGCAAGGGTGCGTGAGAAGCGAAGCGGGAAGCAAGGCGCATGGTATTTCTCCTGACAAAAGTTGGTGTGCTGTTCACCGCACACCGGGTTCCTAGATTCGGAGCCCAAAGCTTTTCAGCTGTTGTGCGGTCGGCACGAAGACCCCGGTTGGCCTGGTTTGCCACCGTTTTCCTGAGTTCATCGCCCGCGGCGTCAGGAGCCCACGGACGAAGGGGCGTCAAGGAAACAAGCGTCAGGGTTGGTGCGGCCCGCAGGCATACGCCGAGGACACGGCCTGGCGCGCCTTGACGGCACGCGGCCACGGGCTACCGTCGCGGAGATTGGCGATGAGGGAAGGGAAACGGGTGAAGCCGGCAACGGCCTGATTGCGGTGCAGACCGCCCGCAAGCAAAGCGCGCAGGCCCGAAGCTGGGAAGCCGGGCCGTAGGCGTCAGCCGAGCGCAGCGAGGGAACGATGGAAGCCCGTCAGGGGCGAGACTCGCATGGCGAGACTCGATGCCGCGCACGACAGCGCGACCGGCCTGCCGACAGGCCGGGGACGTGCTAAACGGGAATCGTCGCAGAAGAACATATCAAGACATCAAGCGACAGCGATCCAACGACTTACCCGTACCTATCTCAATCCTCGAACCGTCACTAGTACTTTTCTACAGGCTCTGGAGCCGAATCGAGCGTATTTCTTATCAGGGCTTCTTCAGGATTGTCTTTCTATCGCAAGTCTTTAACGTGTTTGATCACGTTAGGCAGATTTCACACCTTCGTCCAGAAATCGAATCCTCCCTGCCTCTGTTTCAAGGAGGTGCATCAATTTTTTTCTTAAAACTGAGCTTTGCTTGTTCGGCCTCCTTGAAGTTCAAGCTAGACCGCTAAGCGGTGCTGCACGCGCAGTCTGAATGAGAGGTGGTTGTTTCAGAGAAATTGATCCCACCTGTGCTAAATACGTTCATCACGAGGAATCGAGGGTTCCCACGAGGCAACGCAGATGCTGAAGGCCTTAGCTGAACCAAATAGAAGCGGACTGACTGCGTGCGACCAGGCGATCGGTTAATACAGAGCGTTATGATGTAACCTTGAGGCGCCAGAGGACACTGCTCGGCGGCAAGGACGGTGTCGATTGGGCAGCGAGCCCTCGTATTTCTACCTGCAGAAGACGACGCGATAACATCAACTCGGTGCGAAGTAGACTTTACCCCATCCCAAGGCTACTCTGATGAAAAACCAGATGATGATGACGAGCCAATCGCGTTCGTCTTACCACTCTCAGTGGCGGCTCGGAGCAGCAACGTCGGCGGGGTTGGCCGCCGGCGCATCGCCCACCGAAGCGAGCGAATTGCGACGCGCCTCCGGCAATAGACGTGCTGAGTTAAGGATGAACGTCAGCTCCGAAGCCACGTGAATGAAGGCGGCAAGCAGAGGACCTAACAATCCGAACGCGGCCAGCGCAATGCCCAACAGATCGATGCCGATCGTGCCCACGAAGTTCTGCCAGATGATGGCGCGCGTACGCCGCGCCACTTTCATCGTGTCGACAAAGCAGGCTAGGTCGTTGCCCAGGAGCACGATATCGGAACTTTCCTGCGCCACGTCGGTACCGGACCCCATTGCAACGCTAACGCTTGCTTCTGCCAAAGCCGGGGCATCGTTCACGCCGTCGCCGACCATCGCCACCATCCGCCCCTGTTTCACCATCTCGGCCAGCCGGGCCAGCTTGTCTTCGGGCAGCAATTCGGCTTCGACGTTCTTCAAGCCGAGTTCGGCGGCGACGGCGGTTGCGACCCGATGGTTGTCGCCTGTCAGCAGCACCGTTCGCACGCCCATGGCATCCAGCGCGGCGATGGCCCGCTTCGCTTCGGGCCTGATCGTGTCGGCGATGTCGATGGTGCCCAGCAGACGTCCGTCTTTGGCAACCACCACCTCGGTGCAGGCTCCGAGATCACGGGGCGGCGGCATGTCGATACCGTTGTCGGCCATCCAGGCGCGGTTGCCGACGAAGATCGTGGCACCGGCCAGTCGCGCCGAGATACCCCGGCCTGGCGTATAGCCGAAGTGCTCCGGTTCCCGTACTTCGCGTCCTTCGGCTTTCACGCGGCTCAGGATGGCCTTGCCAAGCGGATGCTCCGAGCGGATCTCGGCGGTAGCCGCAGCATCGAGTAGCGCCGCAGCCGGGACGCCCGCCACGGGCGTGACGGACTGGATCTCAGGACGGCCGTAGGTCAGCGTGCCGGTCTTGTCGAGCACGACGGTATCGACCTTGCCCAGTGTTTCGAGATGGACGCCGCCCTTGATGATGGCCCCCAGCCGGGCTGAGCGGCCGATGCCGCCCAGGATCGCCAGCGGTGTTCCAGCGGCGATACCGCATGCGCCGGCGACGATGATCACCGAGATGGTCGCGCGCATGTCTCGCGTGATGAGCCAGGTCAGCACGGCGGCGCCCAGCGCGAAGTACACCAGATAGCCGGCGAGCCGGTCCGCCATCCGCTGCACAGGCGCCCGCGAGCGCTCGGCGCGCTCCACCGCCTCGATGATGCGGCCATAGCTCGTATCGCGGCCGATGCGCTCGGCGCGAATCTCCAGCGCGCCCGACTGGTTGATCGCGCCGGCATAGACGCGCGCGCCTTCGGTCTTCTCGACCGGCATCGACTCACCGGTGATGCGCGATTCGTCGGTGAACGAGTGGCCGGAGACGACGACGCCATCGACCGGAAGGCGCCCGCCGGGGGAAACCAGGATCACGTCGCTCACCGACAGTTCCTCCGCCGCGACGGTCTTGATGGCGTCCGTCCTGCGCACCGACACCTCGCGTGGCAGGAGCTCCAGCAGGTCCCGGATCGCCTTGCGCCCGCGGCCGACCGTCAAGCCTTCCAATACCTCCGCGATCAGCACGAACAGCGTGATCACCAGCGCAGTGAAGAACTCGCCGATCGCGGCCGCGGCGACGATGGCGATGGTCATCGAAAGCTCCATCGTCATGCGCCGGGCCAGCGCGTTTTCCAGCGCTTCCTTGAGGATCGGCCAGCCGCCGATCACCAGGCCGATAACGCCGATCATGCTGAACGCTGGATACGGCTCCCACCACTTGAACCAGACCGCAGCGGCAGCGACTGCGACTAGGCAGATGCGCAGCGCCTCTTTCCAGTCGAAGGGATGCTCGTGATCGTGGGCATCATCATGGTCGTGGTCGTGATCTTCGTGGCTCTGCTGAGTGAGCCCATGGTGGTCGTGCGGCTCGTTGTGTGATGTAGACATCTTGGATGTCCGGGAGGGTTTGCGCGCGACAGGCGCGACTGGATTCACTTCATATAGGCGCGAAGAATTGCGATCAGCTCGGCTGCGCCTTGCTCGCGGATGCCGTCGCCGGGGTCTTGCGGGTTGGCGATGTGCGAGTGGATGTGCCCCTCGATCACTTCGCGCATCAAGCCGGTCAACGCGCCTCGGGCCGCAACGATCTGGTGGAGAACGTCGGCGCATCCCTTTTCTGCTTCCAGTGCGCGCTCGATCCCCTCAAGTTGCCCCTTGATGCGACGTGCACGGGCGAGAAGTTTGGGTTTTTCCTTGACGGTGTGGCTCATAGTTTCTGTTGCTATTGTGACATAGGGGGGTATGGTATATTAGACTGGAACTTTGGTACAAACAAGGACGGTGTCAAGCCTCCGTAGAGTCGAAACAACCTCGTTGTTGCCTGACAGACTATCGACACTGCGGTGATCGTTATGCCGCATGCAGCCAGTCCGCGACGTTGGTAAGGACGCGCCCGAGTTCGTGGTGGACGCTGAGGCGCACCACGCCGAGGTTGCGAGCGCTTAGGCTTCGCAGACTTTCTCAAGCCATCTGATCGTGAATATGAACAATAAACTTCGCCTCGACATTCCCCTCGTACTGCCGCAGATTGCGGATGCAGAAGATGCCATCGTTCGACGCCTGATCGACGACCTGCAAGGCCGTGAAGGCATTGACAAGGTGCATGTCCGAACGGCGCAGGGCGATGGCCCGGCGCAGTTGTGCATCCACCATGATCCCGAGTTGCTGCCGCTGGCCCGCATCCGCGAGATCGTGCGGGCAGCAGGTGCGCAGATCACGGACCGCTTCGCGCACGTGCTATGGCAGACCGAGGGCATCGGCCATGCGCGGCGCGCCAGGACGGTGTCCGAGCTGCTGCGCGGGCTGCCGGGCGTGCTGGATGCCCAGGTCAGCGCGACCGGGTTGGTTCATGTGGACTTCGACCGGCAGGCAGTCACGGAGCAGGCCATCCTCAAGTCGCTGGCCGATGCCGGGGTAAAGCAGCTTGAAAGCTCGACGATCCCGGCGTCCGCGGCGCACGGCGAGCCGGGGCATCGTCACGAACCGGGCGAGAAAGGCGAACATGGGCATGCGCACGGACAGGGAGGCCTGTTCGGCGCCAATACCGAAATGATTTTCGCGTTGGCCTGCGGAGCGCTGCTGGGCATTGGCGTGGCGATCGACAAACTGTTGACGGGCACGCCCGGCTGGCTGCCATTGGCCTGCTTCGTTCTGGCTTATTTCTTCGGCGGCTTCTACACGCTGCGCGAGGCGATCGACAACCTCAAGCTCAGGCGCTTCGAGATCGACACGCTGATGCTGGTGGCCGCCGCTGGCGCCGCGGCGCTGGGCTCCTGGGCCGAAGGCGCGCTGCTGCTCTTCCTCTTCAGCCTGGGTCATGCACTGGAGCACTATGCGATGGGCAGGGCCAAGCGCGCCATCGAGGCGCTGGCCGAGCTGGCGCCGGATACCGCGACGGTACGTCGTGACGGTCAGACGAAGGAGATCCCCGTCGAGGAACTGGTTGTCGGCGACATCGTCTTGGTGCGGCCCAACCAGCGCCTGTCGGCCGATGGCTTCATCGTGCAGGGCACCTCGGCCATCAATCAGGCTCCGGTCACCGGAGAGAGCATGCCGGTGGACAAGCGCCCGGTCGAGGATGCAGCCAAGGCGCGCGCCCGTCCCGACAGCGTGGATGCGGCGTCGCGCGTCTTCGCCGGCACCATCAATGGCGCAGGGGGCATCGAGGTAGAAGTGACGCGCCGCTCCAGCGAATCCGCCCTGGCGCGAGTCGTGAAGATGGTCAGCGAGGCGGAAACACGCAAGTCACCCACACAGCGTTTCACCGACAAGTTCGAGCGTATCTTCGTGCCCGCTGTGCTGGGGCTGGCCTTCCTGCTGCTGTTCGCCTGGGTTGTGGTCGATGAGCCGTTCCGCGACAGCTTCTACCGCGCCATGGCTGTGCTGGTGGCGGCCAGCCCCTGTGCGCTGGCGATTGCCACACCCAGCGCAGTGCTTTCAGGTATCGCCCGGGCCGCGCGCGGCGGCGTTCTCATCAAGGGCGGCGCGCCACTGGAGGAGTTGGGCTCCCTCGATGCGATGGCCTTCGACAAAACCGGCACGCTGACCGAGGGCAAGCCGCGCATCACGGATGTGGTGACGGTCGATGGCACGAGCGAGGAAGAGTTGCTGTCCGTGGCGGTGGCGGTGGAGTCGCTCAGCGACCACCCCTTGGCCGCCGCCATTGCTCGGGATGGGCGCGAGCGCCTGGGTGCAACGCAGCCACCGGATGCCGATGGCCTGCAGAACCTGATCGGCCGTGGTGTCACCGCCAAGCTGCAGGGCGAGACGGTGTGGATTGGCAAGGTGGAGATGTTCGGCACAGAGGGCGTGCCAGCGCTGGGGGCCGCCGCCCAGGCGGCGATCGAGCGTCTGCGCGAAAGCGGCCGCACGACCATGGTGGTGCGGCGCGGTGACCGCGACCTGGGCGCCATCGGGCTGCTGGACACGCCGCGCGCTGGCGCGAAGCAAGCCCTGCAGCAACTGCGCGACCTGGGCATCCGCCGCATGATCATGATCTCCGGCGACCACACGAAAGTCGCCGAGGCCATCGCTGGCGAGGTCGGCCTGGACGAGGCTTGGGGCGATCTGATGCCCGAGGACAAGGTCGAGGCGATCCGCAAGCTGCGGCAGACGACCAAGGTGGCGATGGTCGGCGACGGGGTCAATGATGCGCCCGCGATGGCCAATGCCACGGTGGGTGTCGCAATGGGCGCCGCCGGTTCGGATGTCGCGCTGGAAACCGCCGATGTGGCGCTGATGGCGGACGATCTCAAGCACCTGCCGTTTGCGGTGGGTCTGAGCCGGCACACGCGTTCGGTGATCCGCCAGAACGTGTTCGTCAGCCTGGGCATCGTGGCGCTGCTGGTGCCGGCGACGATTTTGGGGCTGGGCATCGGCCCGGCCGTGGCGGTGCACGAAGGGTCCACCCTGCTGGTGGTCTTCAATGCGCTGCGACTGCTCGCCTATCGCAATCCTGCCGAGACTGATAGCCAGCGCCATACCTAGCACGGCTCCGGCGTCCGCGCCCGCCAAGTCATAAGCGAGCAGGCCAAGTGCTACAGTCATCAGGCCGGTACCAACGAGCGCGATCACCTGCGCGGCGAACAGGTGGCGATAGGTGCGATTCTTAAGGACAGCAAGCATCAGACGACCTCAAAGGAGTTTTGCCAGTGCCTTCATTTCAGTCAGGACGGAAGCTGCATCATGGTCAAGGCAATGGTCGATGTGATCGTGGATCAGCGCACGCTTTGCTGCCGTCACCGCGCTTTCTACCGCCGAGAGCTGGCGGGCAATATCAAGGCAAGGTTTCTCCGCCTCGATCATGCCGATGACGTGCCGAAGGTGGCCTTCGGCGCGCTTGAGCCGCTTCACCACGTCGGGATGGCTGGTGTGTTTGTGTGATTCTGTCATGAGAAAATTATATCCCCCCTGGGGGGTTATACCTAGCAAAACTCTGCGCCGTCACAGAGGGCGCCACGCACTTGCTCGGTGCAGAAAGCCGGATCGTAGGTTAAGTGAGCTCAGCTAGGGAACGATGGAAGCCTGCCAGCGGCGAGATTTGCCCAGCGAGGCTCGATGCCACATACCACACCGCGCCCAGCCTGCCGGCAGGCTGGCTACGAGCAGGACAACAACCCTCACGAGAGAACGCTTTAAGACATCAAGCAACATCAACAGGCCAACAACGCATTTGTAAACATCTCAATCAAGAACCCGCACCCTATCCGACAGGACGGGCCGAGGTGTGGGATTAAACGTATTTCTTATCTGTAGCTCGACTGGATCTATCTTCTGCTTCAAGGCCTTCACTTTTTCGATCATCTCAGGAACGCACCAGTGCTTGCCCTGAAAGCGAAACGTCTGCAACTCCGGTTCAAAATGCCGCATCACACTCTTGCGTTTCGCATTGAACTGTTTGATTGGAACATCCCACGAACCGATGCAGTCCTGCCAAATGTCTCTGGGTGTTCCATCTGCTTGATCAGCCCAGCAATCCAAACGCTCATCGAAGTGATCCAGATCATTGCGTATGCTTCTTTCTCCCAGAGGATGCCCGCAATCAGGGAGTTCAAGCAGGGAACGCAACTCTTGCGCGCGCTCATTTCGACGTTTACTTTTGACGCTATCCCCTGGCCAGAGCAACTTTGAAATATTCGCAACGTGCGTCAGCATGCTATGCACGTTGCGGAAGACCTCTGCCGTCTTCATGGCACCATCTTCGATGGATTGCATAGGTTCGGTTAGCGCGAGCGTCTGATTCAGAGCATTGCCGGCCTGCAGCGCCATACGGCATTGCGCCTGTATCTCCTGCAAGTAGATCAACTGATGCAAAAGGTCCATGTCTACTGCTCCAAAATAATGGTCGTTCTACGTACCCCCTGTCCAACGCCCACGCACTGCAAGCCTATTATCGAGAATGCTCTCGCATTGGGGAAGCCGTCAGGCTTCCCCTTGATGGTTCAGAGCAGTCCGGCCTCCGCCATCGATACGACCGTCGCACCAGCCACGATGAAGTGATCCAGCACCCGCACGTCGACCAGCGCCAGCGCATCCTTCAGATGCTTGGTCAACGCGATGTCTGCACGGCTAGCCTCACGCGCGCCGGACGGATGGTTATGCACCAGCATGACTGACTGGGCATTCTTGGCCAACGCGAGCTTCACCACCTCCCGTGGATAGACCGCCGACTGATTGACGGTGCCGCGAAACGGCTCCAGGTACTCAACCAACCGGTTCTGGCCATCGAGCAGAATCAGCCCGAAGACTTCGTACTCTAACGCCACATTCAGACGCAACCGCAGGAACTCTTTGACCAGCGCGGGACTGGACAAGTCGTGCCCGCGCAGATCGTCGGCATTGACCAGTTCGCGTGCCACCGCCAGGATCTCCTTGCGGCTGGCTGGGCGCATGGCGCCGTCTGCTTCACGCACCAGCAGTGCTTCAGCGTTCAGGGGTTCGAGGGAAAGATCGTATTGCTGCATGTCAGCCTCCGGTTCGGAATCAGGCGGAATTGCCTGGAACCGAAGGGGTCATGCCGCAGCGCATAGGGTCACAGGGTCGTCAGACGGCCATCGGCCGCCAGCGCACATGTGCGCGCCGCCCTTGAGCCCGAGAACGGCATGGCACACTGGGAGGAAACAAGGCCGCCACTCTCTCTCACTGGGTTTGAGGCAAGTGCCGACAGGCACGCGGCAGGCGTCAGGGGGTCGCAAGGCTGGCTTCGCCAGTCCCGCCAGGTATGAGCCCCGGCGAACCTGGAGCCGCCCGACCCGCCCTCGGCGGGTGACGCACAACCCATCAAAAGGCCGTTTGTTGAGGAATTTCTTATACTGTTCAAAGGCTTTCTTGCTTGCGGGAGGGTGTGATATGTGTGGACGTATCAATCAGCCTGACTCAGCCATCGAGTACGGCAAGCAGCTTTATCCCGAGCATCCGGAGTTGTTCCGGCAGCTTGGCGCGGGTCCGCGCCACAACGTACCGCCTGGCACCGAACCCATCACCCTGCATCAGCTCACAGGCGAGCCTGCCGCGACCCGGCTATTCTGGGGCTATCGCCCGCACTGGTTCGACAAGGCTCCAGTGATCAACGCACGCCTTGACACCATCCTCAAGAAATCTCCCTTCTGGCGCGCGACGCTCAAGCACAGGGTCATCGTCCCCGTTGCGGGATGGTTCGAATGGACAGGGGAAAAAGGCGACAAGCAACCGTGGTTCATCCACGCCCGTGACGGTCAGACCATTTTCCTGGCCGGCGTCAGTGCCGGCAAAGTCGATGCAGAGCCTGGCCCCGAAAGCGGCTTTGCCATTGTCACGGATGATTCGGCGGGAGGCATGGTGGACATCCACGACCGGCGGCCAGTCGCCTTGAAGCCCGATGACGCCCGAGAATGGCTGGATCCAGGCCTGGAGGTCGAGATCGCGCTGGAACTGCTAAGCACCGCCCGAGGCGAGAGCGCCTTCCAGTGGCACCCAGTGACGCGGCGCATTGGCAATGCCCGCTACCAAAGACCGGACGCGACCACCCCGATCCAGCCGTAACAACTAGAACTGGCATTTTTGAATATACTGTATTTTTATACAGTTATTTCTATGAATGCTCCTCTCCCTCTGGCATCACTGCCGTTGGAGTGTTGGCACGTCGAAGCAGTGGCCCAGTGCGGTTTTCCATCCCCGGCCGACGATCACACTCAACGCAGGATAGACCTTAACGACATCCTCATCCGCCAGCCCGATGCGACTTTCTACATGCGCGTGCGGGGTGCGAGCATGCGCGACGTCGGCATCGACGACGGCGACTGCGTGGTCATCGACCGTTCGCTGGAAGCGCGGCATGGCGACATCGTTCTTGCCGTGGTGGACGGCGAGTTCGCCGTCAAAACCTTGTTCAAACGCAACGGCAAGGTCGTGCTCAAACCGGCGAACCCGACTTTTCCCGACATCGTCATCCGAGAAGGCCAGGAGCTTCATGTCTGGGGAGTGGTGACATGGGTCATCAAACAGGCCAGCCGGCGCAGCGCATCGCGCTGATCGACGGCAACTCGTTCTACGCATCGTGTGAGCGCGTGATGCGCCCAGCGCTCATGGGCAGGCCCGTCATCGTGCTGTCCAACAACGACGGCTGCGCGATCGCCCGTACGGCCGAGGCCAAGGCGATGGGCATCAAGATGGGCGCGCCCTGGTTCCAGATCAAACACCTGGAAGCTGATGGACTGGTGGCCCTGTCCGCCAACTTCGCGCTATATGGTGACCTGAGCGACCGCATGATGCGTGTCATCGGGCAGTTTTCACCGCGCCAGGAGATCTACTCGATAGACGAGAGCTTTCTTGATCTGACCGGTATACCAGGCTCGGGCCGTGACATCGGCACGGCCATCCGCCAGCGTGTCGCCCAGTGGGTGGGCATCCCCACCTGTGTGGGCATCGGAGCCAGCAAAACCCTGGCCAAACTCGCCAATCATTTGGCCAAATCGCTACCAAAGCTGCAGGGCGTCTGCGACCTGTCGGGCCTGCATCATGACGCCCTGATGCGCGCCATCCGACACGTGCCCGTATCGGAAGTCTGGGGCGTAGGTCGCAAGCTGGCGCCCAGGCTGCAAGCCTTGGGCATTCAGACTGCCGCTGATCTGGCGCGTGCGGACTACAAAGTCCTGCGCGACAAGTTTTCGATTGTCGTTGCGAAAACAGCGCGAGAACTTGCCGGAGAGTCTTGCATCGACTGGGAGGATACGCCACCTCCCAAACAGCAGATCATGTGCTCAAGAAGCTTTGGTCAGCCTGTCAGGGACTTTGAAGGGCTGACCCAGGCGCTGAGCCTGTTTACGAGCCGCGCCGCCGAGAAGCTGCGGGCGCAGGGCTCGATGACAACAGCCATTCACGTATTTGCCCGCACCAGCCCATTTCGCCAGACGGCGCAGTACAGCGGCAGTGCGGTCGTTCCGCTTGGATTCCCTGCGGATGACACTCGGGCACTGATCGCTGCGGCCCGGCGCGGTCTGCAAAAGCTGTACCGGGATGGCTACGACTACGCCAAAGCCGGCGTGTGCCTGCTCGACGTGCAGGCGAAGCAGCAGGCCCAGGCACAGCTGCAGATTGACCTACTCGGCGAGGAACCGACCTCAGGCGAGCCGCGAGGCAGCCGCGCCATGCTTGCCCTGGATAGCCTCAACACACGCTATGGCCGCGAGACCGTGAAGTTGGCCAGCAGCGTTCATCAAGCGAAAGCTGCGTGGCAGATGCGCCAAGAACGGATGTCTCCGAGCTACACGACGCGATGGGAGGATCTGGTGGAAGTGTGGCGCTAACTGTTACTATTCACTTCAAGAGCCAGTCTATCGATTCAAAGATGCTCTCTGGGGAGTGAGTCCAGAGAATAAATGACAGGTAGCGTTATCGCCATGGATGCTGAAGAACTACAAAATCTTATTAATTCTCCAAGTGAGTCGCTATCTGTAGAACTGAAGCGATGGATCTCACCCGATGATGAGAATGGCATAGCCAAGATCGCCAAGGCCGCATTGGCAATGAGAAATAGAAATGGCGGCTATCTAATTATCGGGTTCGTTGACGGAACAAGTGAGCCTGACCTTGAAAACGCGCCTGATGATGTCGAAGCGCTGTTTCACGTTGACAAAATACAGGGATTGATAACGCGTTTCTCCTCTGAGGCATTCGAAGTGGAAATTGGTTTCCCAGAGAAAGACGGCCAGAAGTATCCTGTTATTAAGATACCCTCCGGAATAAAAACGCCTGTCGCAGCCAAGTCCGATCTTACGTTAGGACAGACAAAACTGATATCCACCAACGATGTCTATGTGAGAACACTGAATTCAAACAACACCCCAAGCTCAGCCAAAGCAAACTGGAAAGATTGGTCAGCCATCATGGACTACTGTTTTGAGAACAGAGAGGCTGATATTGGTCGCTTCCTCAGAAGGCATCTTGGAGGGATTAGCCCAGACTTTGTAAACACAATCGCGAGCCGGCTTATGGAATCGACAACTCCAACCCCCTCAGACCGAGACGTTGCTATCGAGCTCCTTGATTCTGGTCACGCAAGATTTAAAACAATAATTCAAGAAAAATCGATTGAGCTACCCGATTTTGGTACTTGGGAAGCCTCAGCCGTAGTGATCGGCAATGTCCCTCATCACGACCCAAATACTGCTTTTTTTAATCTACTGAGCTCAAGCAATCCTCGTTATACAGGATGGCCTACGTGGCTCGATAGCAGAGGCTTCAATGAAGACATGAGACCTCATGTCTTTAACGGCATGTGGGAATCTCTCATCATTGAGCCATCGATAGGATTCAGACCGTATTACGACTTCTATTTGTATGACCCCAAGGGTAAGTTTTATCTATTTCGCGCTCTGGAAGACGATATATCAACGAGTCCAAATAGACCTCCTGCTAAAAGTGCGCTGGACTTTGGCCTGCCGATCGTACGGTGCGCTGAGGCTATAGCGGTAGCACTAGAATTTGCAAAAGCAATGGGATGCGACCCTGAAACCACTTCGGTGTCATTTGCTTTCCGATGGAGCAAATTACAAGGCCGAGAGCTGCAGTCGTGGGCCCAACCAGATAGATACATTTCACCTACCAGACAAGCCTATCAAGACCAACATACATCGCATGTGGTCGTCCCCTTGAACGCACCCGCATCAGCACTTGGAGACTACGTACGTCAGGCTGTGAATCCTTTATATGCCATATTTGACGGATTCAGCTTGGGAGTGGAAGCCGTCGATGACATGACACGAAGGCTCGTCGAAAGAAATCTTCGATAAGCATCCAGTCGCAATCGGTTAAAAACCAAATTCAGCCCAAGGAGGGGCGCAAAATACACTGGCTTAGCCCAGAGCGCTAAGCCAGTGTTGGTTTTTATCGCCAAGTCTCTAGCGACGAGATGGCCATATCAGTTTTCTTCAGCAATTCGCGCAGCGGCACAGAATCTGGGTAGTGTTCGGTTAACAGAGTCTTGACCACTTCCAGGCTATTGATGTGCTGCCTACGCTCTGCGTCAGATATCGATTTTGAAAAAGTCGCACCAGACTCATGATAATAAAGATCGAAAAACTGTTCGCCAGGCAACTCTTCTGATGTGTATTCACACTGCGCCCAATCGTCAAGTTTCGAGCGGATGGAGTTGACGCGGTTGTATACGCCTTTACGATGGTAGGTGGCAATCAAGACAGACTTGAGAAGACCACCGACTTCAGCATGGCCGGTGATTGGCATACGGACCTTTGGTCGCCTACCCCGAGAAAGAAAAAATGAGTATGGAACAGAATTGTCCGGCTTGCTTTTCTGTCTGGCCAGTTTGTGCTTATTTTCACCCGCAGCAAGAGATCCTGGGCTCACAAAAATGGGAGTGCTGGGCGCGGACTGCCCTGTCCATGGGCTTTCAACGACTGGCTCGGGCAGGCGATTGAGTGCAGAAACGAGTGGCTCAAGAGGAACACCCTTAGATATCTCGGATATCAGGAAAAGACGTGACCCCACATCCGGAGCATGCATCCCCGCCCATTCAGGCATGGCAATTCCGTAGCCATATTTCGTTGCCCAAGCCTGCCGTTCATCCTGCCTATTTTTTACTGCAGGACCATATGGCTCATCTACGAACAAATAGCGTTTCGTCAGCGGATCAAACCAGACGCTGTAATGATCGCGTCCCGGGATAGCCTTGCTGGAATCACCATTTGGCAAAGCGCGACTATAACCTTTGGATGGCCGCAACTTCGTAGCATCCATGAACTGGAATGCTCGTGCTGCGGCGCAGACGGCATGCCTTGCTTTAGACTGGGTGTCATGGCGATACGTGGATTGCAAGTGATCTGGACCGGCCGACCGAAACTCATCTGTTGCCCGATGATTGAGCAACTGAAGAGGAGCTATCAGATCCCCCCATGGGTCTGACAAATCGAGGGTCAGTGTTTCTCGGCCGGACGCACCGGACGCACGATCCTTCCAATACGAAGTGAGATACAGACGATGCTGGGGTCGTCGCGCTTCGGTTGGGTGCTGGAGTACGTTTCGAGCGTGTTGGAAGTTCTGAAAGTGAGCTGCCTGAGCGGCAGCATCGAGAGCCTTTGTATGCGGAATTCCGCGCTCGACTTTCAGTGATTTTGCGAGACGTTTGATACCCGCCAAAGTAGTCGGGCAGATGAGTTCCTTCGACATGATAGTTCTCCCGGCTCATGACGAAACGTCACCCGTCAGCCGCTTCTTGAACCTGAACATAGCATGCGCAGGAAGAAAGATAACTCGACAGTGCTGTCAACAGCTTTGCTATGACGGGTGGCAGGCTCCTGCCCGAAGCCTTAGGTCAGGATTTTACCCAGTACTACTGGCCGTAGCAAGCGTACAGAAAGCCAGTAAACAGTTCGATGTGACACCGCCACGCTAGGTTGGTCGGCATTTATGCCCAGCCATTTCACGCCCATGTACGCTCTCATTCGCCCCTCAAGGTTTCTCATTCACCCTGGGTTCGGGACAATTTTTATTGTCCGATTGCCGACTGAAGAACAAGGCCTTGAAGGGAGCTGCCATGACTTACGTGAACCGATGGGTCTTAATAAAGAAATTTGCAGAGATGACCGGCTACAGCGAGAACGCAGTCAGGCACAAGATTAAGGGCGGTGTATGGGTAGAAGGACGCATCTGGAAAAAGGCTCCCGATGGGCGTGTTTTCGTGAACGTAGATGAATTCGAGCGATGGGTGGAAAGCCAAGCCTTATCTCAAGGCTACTGACTAATCGCCCATGATCACCTGGCACAAAGGCTTACACGCAATACGCTCAATGAGCGTATAATTGCATTTGTAATTCATCCAATGCTCATTGCAAGAGCATTGCTAACGGCGCCATGAACGACCCGAAACCTCACACCCCAAAGCCCGACGCCATACGCAACGCTCGTATCGCAGCCGGACTCACGCAGACAGAAGCGGCACAGCTTGTGCGAGCCTCTTTGCGTGCGTGGCAGCAATGGGAAGCGGGTGATCGCAGCATGCCTCCTGGTCTGTTTGAGCTTTTCATGCTCAAAACGAACCAATGGCCGCTCGACACCCGAACAAATGACACAACGTGAGGACTAGGCAATGACGCGAGCAGCCACGACCAATACTGGCTTTCCTGGTGTAGAGAAGCGCGGAAACTCAATCCGCGTCTTCTTCATGTACAAACGCACGCGGCATACACATACTTTGCGTCTCGAACCGACACGCAGCAACGTCAAACACGCAGTTCAGCTCAGAAGCGCCGCATTGTTCGCTTTGCGTAACGGCACCTACAATGAGTCGGAATTCTTCCCCCATTCGCGTTCCGCGACGGGGATCAGCACAAGCAATCGTCTGGGTGACCTGTGTGAACGTTACAAACCCTTGAAGGCAGTAGACATCACCCCCGAAACGCAGTCGCGCTATGAAACAGCGCTCGACGTTTGTGTAGACACGGTGGGTCGGAATCGAATGGCGAGTGCGCTTTTGCCTGAGGACATTCAGAAACTTCGGGTGGATCTGATTTCCACCCGTGCGGTATCAACAGTCAACCACTATCTCGCCACTTTTTCCGGATTTCTCTATTGGTGTGAGAACAACGGGTATTGCGGAGAGCTGGGAAAACACTGCGTCCGCTTCACGAAGAGCATAAAAGAACCTGACCCGCTGACCTATGATGAATTCCTCGCGATAACCGAAAAAGGTTGCCTTCATCCTATCGATAAAGCTGCCGTCACGCTTGCTGTGTACACAGGATTGCGACCAGGCGAACTACTCGCGCTTGCTGTTGAGGACGTGGCCGAAGACTACAGCCATATCAAGGTGAGACGTTCGATCACGGCATCTGTCACCTTCAAGGTTCCCAAAACGAGGAAAGAAAGAACCGTTCTGTTGCAACCGCCTGCCAGAGACGCGCTGAAGGTATTAGTGGCGGACGCCGAAGTTCGTCCTGCCGCCGAAGTGACTGTTGCACTCAATCGCCATGAGTTCCGAACCGATCTCATCCGGGTACTGCTGACCCCAAAGACGCAGGCCCGCCGATCGGTCGTTAATGACTACTTCGTTCCTAGCGCTTGGAACACGAAATGGTCAAACCTAATCCGCCGCGCAGGCATCCGTGCGCGCCCACCCTATCAGACTCGACATACCTTTGCGTGCTGGAACCTTACGGCCCGCGGAAATCTGGCGTTCATCGCTAACCAGATGGGCCACAAAGACTACTCCATGCTTGTCACGGTGTATGGTCGATGGATAGATACGGAGTCGTCCAGGGAGCTGGAGCGCATCTGGGAGGGCATGAAGAACATGTCTAGAATTACACCAAAATTACACCAAGATGCGTGTGAAAATTTTATAAGTAATTGATTTTAATGGATAAATTAGACTTAACATCGCATACCCCCATGATGCAGCAATATCTTCGCCTGAAGGCGGAGGCCGGATCGCATCTGCTGTTCTACCGCATGGGCGACTTCTATGAAATGTTCTATGAAGACGCGGAGCGTGGAGCCCGTCTGCTGAATCTCACCTTGACCAAACGCGGGGCCTCGAACGGTGCGCCGATTCCCATGGCGGGCGTACCTTTTCATGCCATGGAAGGTTATCTTGCACGCTTGGTGGCCTTGGGCGAATCAGTGGCCATTTGCGAGCAAGTAGGGGATCCGGCCGCGAGCAAGGGGCCGGTGGAGCGCAAGATCGTCCGCATCGTCACCCCGGGTACCCTTACCGACGAAGCCTTGCTGCCCGCCAAGGCCGACCGCATGATTGCCGCGGTCTGGTCGCAGCGCATACAGCGTAGCGAGCGCAGCGCCATCGCCTGGATGAACCTGGCCAACGGCGACTTCAGGGTTTGCGAGTGCGCACCCGGCATGCTGCACACGGAATTGCACCGTATCAATCCGGCCGAACTGCTCTGCGCTGAAAGCGTTCGGCTCGACGCCTTGCCCGGCATCGCGATCAGCGCCCTGCCCGACTGGCATTTCGAAATCGACGGCGCGCGCGATGTCCTGCATCGGCATTTCGCGGTGGATTCGCTGGCCAGCTTCGGCATGGACGGCCTGCCGGCCGCGGTATGCGCGGCGGGGGCGCTATTGCGCTATGTCAGCCGGACGCAGACGCAATCGCTTTCCCACATCCAGACCATACAAGTCGATCAATCCGGCGAGTATTTGGTGCTGGACCCGGTTACCCGCAAGAACCTCGAGCTTACGGAAACCATCAGCGGCGAGGACAGTCCCACGCTGTTCTCCATCCTGGACCACTGCGCCACCCCCATGGGCAGCCGGCTTTTGCGTCGCTGGCTGCATCATCCGCTACGCGACGATGCGCCGGCGCTTTCGCGGCAGCAAGTCATCGCCGCCCTGCTCTCGGCCCCGCCGAACGAGCATGGCCTGAGCGCCCGCGACCCGCTCGACGAGTTGCGCAAGCTGCTCGAACGCTATCCCGACCTTGAGCGCATCGCGACCCGCATTTCGCTGCGTTCGGTCCGCCCCCGGGAACTGGCCAGCCTGCGCGAAGCGCTGGCGTTGCTGCCAGACATTGCGCGGCATATCGAGCAGTCGTTCGCGCCTCAAGCCCGGCTCGCCGTTTTCGCACAGGACATCCGCATCGATCAGGACATCGCTGCCCTGCTTCACCGCGCCATCGACCCCGAACCCGCGCAACTCGTCCGCGAAGGCGGCGTGATCGCCGCCGGCTACGACGAAGAGCTCGACGAACTCCGGCGACTGGCCAGCGACAGCGGCGAGTTCCTGATCCAGCTCGAGGCGCGCGAACGGGAACGCACCGGAATTCCGAACCTGCGCGTCGAGTTCAATCGCGTGCACGGTTTCTTCATCGAGGTCACCCGCGGCCAGGCGGACAAGGTGCCTGCGGACTATCGCCGCCGCCAGACCCTGAAGAATGCGGAACGCTACATCACGCCCGAGCTGAAGGCCTGGGAAGACAAAGTGCTGTCGGCCAAGGACCGCAGCCTGAGCCGCGAGAAATGGCTGTTCGATGCGCTGCTGGAAGAGATGTCGGCGCATGCGCAAGCCTTGTCGCGCTGCGCAGGGGCATTGGCCGAAATCGACGTATTGGCCGCGCTTGCCGATCACGCGCGGAACAATGACTGGAATGCGCCCGCGCTTGTCAAAGGCAGCGAACTGTTCATCGAAGCAGGCCGGCATCCCGTGGTCGAGCGCAGCATCGAGCAGTTCACGCCGAACGACTGCGAACTCAGCCCGCAGCGGCGGATGCTGCTCATCACCGGTCCGAACATGGGCGGCAAGTCCACCTACATGCGTCAGGTGGCGCTGATTGCGCTGCTCGCCCGAATCGGCAGCTTCGTTCCCGCCCGGTCGGCGCGCATCGGCCAGATCGATCGCATCTTCACGCGTATCGGCGCGGCTGACGATCTGGCGGGCGGGCGCTCCACCTTCATGATGGAGATGACCGAGGCCTCGGCCATCCTGGCGGCCGCCACGCCGCAAAGCCTGGTGCTCATGGACGAAATAGGACGCGGCACCTCTACGTACGACGGACTTGCGCTGGCGTGGGCGATCGCGCATCGGCTGCTTACGCACAATCAGGCGCTTACGCTGTTCGCCACCCACTACTTCGAGATCACGCGGCTGCCAACAGAGGCGCCCACCGCTGCCAACGTGCATCTGGCCGCCGCCGAATCCTCTTCCGGCATCGTCTTCCTTCATCAAGTGCAGCCGGGCCCGGCCAGCCGCAGCTACGGCATCCAGGTGGCACAGCGGGCGGGCGTTCCCGCGGCCGTCATCCGCCATGCCAGCCGGGAACTCGCCCGGCTTGAAGCCCAGGGCGCGCCCACGCCGCAACTCGATCTCTTTTCCAACGCCGACCCGGACGAAGGCGCAGACGATGCGCTGCTGCCCGCCGCTTCCAATCCGTCCGTCTCCTCCGCGGTTCTGGAAGTGCTGGAATCCATAGATCCCGATCAGCTCACTCCGCGTGAGGCACTGGACACTCTTTACCGCTTACGAAACGAATATCTATGATGAACATCGATCAAGCCCTGCCCCTGCTGGGTGGTTTGAGTCCCAGGGAATTCATGCGCCAGCATTGGCAGCGCAAGCCCCTGTTGATACGCCAGGCCATACCAGGGTTCAAGCCGTCCCTGTCCATTACGGACATACGGCAGCTCGTCAAGCGCGAGGAAGTCGAATCGCGCCTGATCTGGCGCGATGCAAAGGGCTGGAACATGAAGACGGGGCCTCTTTCGAAGCTTCCGCCTCAAAAACAGGCCAATTGGACGGCGCTGGCCCAGAGCGTCGATTTGCACGATGATGCCACGGCCGAACTCTTGCGGCAGTTCCGCTTCATATCGGACGCGCGTCTGGATGACGCCATGATCAGCATCGCAAGCGACGGCGGCGGTGTCGGCCCTCACTTCGACAGCTACGACGTCTTCCTGCTGCAGGCGTACGGAAAACGGCGCTGGCGCATCAGCCAGCAAAAGGACCTTTCCTTGATTCCCGGGCTGCCGCTCAAGATTCTCCAGAACTTTCAGCCCGAAGAGGAATACGTCCTGGAGCCGGGCGACATGCTCTATCTGCCTCCCCATGCCGCCCATGACGGCGTCGCCGAGGGCGATTGCATGACGATTTCCATCGGCTTTCGCGCGCCGACGCAAGCCACCCTCGCCTGCGGCATGCTGGAAGCCGCCAACGATCAGATCATGGCCAACTTAGGCGATATCGGCGGTTTCTACGCAACACCGGTCCTGCCCGGTCCGGTGCTGTCCGACACTTACAAGGACCCGGGCGCGTCCGCCACCGAAACGCCGGCCGCCCTTCCCAACGGCCTTATCGATGCGGCCCTCGATGCGGTCCGCAAGCTGCAATTCGACGAAGCGCTCGCCGCGCGCTTCCTGGGCCAATGGCTGACCGATCTGCCCGAGAACGCTTATTTTGATCCCACCAGCGACGAGATCGACCTAACGCTGGAAATCCCGCAAACAGGACAGTTGGTGCTGGATCGCTGCACAAGAATGATGTATTGGGGCGGGAACTTGTTCGTCAACGGGGAAGTAGCGCCGGTGAAGGCCGGCCCGCTTCTTTGCCGGCTTGCGGACCAGCGGCGGCTGGATTGCTCCCCCGCCATTGGCGAAGAGCTCGAAGCGGGAGCACTCGCCTTGCTGACCGAAGGCCTGGAGGACGGATGGCTGCATTACGTGCCGTGATTGAATAAGCTAATAAGCTATATAGTCATAAGCAGGTAATCGTTCACGTAGGCCGGCGGCGTCCATAGAATGAAAAGCTGATTTCATTCTGTGAGCGCGCTATGCTGGCCCCCACTTACCTACCCGAATCCAAGCATAATCTCATCACCGAGCTGGCGGACAGCCTGGAGCCCACCGCCCTGACCTGGCTTTCCGGCTACTTTGCCGGCATCGCGCAGGGCAGGCAATTGCCGCGAGCCGTTCCTGCCGCCGTGCCCGCCGCGGTGGAAGCTGGAACGGCAAAGCGCCTGACCATTCTTTACGGCAGCCAGACCGGCAACGCAAAACGCGTCGCCGAATCCCTCGCCGAGCAAGTTGCGGCATCAGGGCTCGATTACCGCATCGTCCGCGCCGACAGCTACACCACCCGCGAGCTCAAAGACGAACAACTGCTCTACATCGTGATCAGCACCCAGGGCGAAGGCGAGGCGCCCGACGACTCCCTGTCCTTCGTCGAGTTCCTGAACAGCCGCAGGGCGCCGAAACTGCCGCATCTCCAGTACGCCGTGCTGGGCCTGGGCGACTCGAGCTACCCCTTGTTCTGCGGCATAGCGCAAAGTATCGACGCCCGGTTGGCGGAACTGGGCGCCCGCCGGCTACAGGATACGGGCACCGCCGATCTCGACATCGAAACCGTTGCCGTCCCGTGGCAGGAACAAGCAGTCCAGCAGGCCAGGGACGCATTGAAAAAGCCGGCCGCCGCCGGCGCCAGCATAACGCCTCTGCATCCGAAGGCAGGCAAGGTGACGCGCGAGCATCCGTTTTCGGCCGAGCTCATCCTGAACCAGCCGATTACGGGTAGAGACAGCGGCAAGGATGTACGCCACCTGGAGCTTTCGCTGGAAGGCAGCCATTTGCGCTACAAACCCGGAGACGCGCTGGGCGTGTGGCCGGTGCAGGCGCCGGACCTGGTCGATCGCGTCGTGTCCTTGCTGGGACTGGATGCGGATGAAGCCGTCGAGATCAAGCAAGTGAGCCGTCCGCTGCGCGAATGGCTGTCGCGTCACCGGGAACTCACCGTCCTGACACGGCCTTTCCTGAGCGCACTCGCAGAGCGTACAGGCAATGGCGAACTGCAAGCGCTGCTACAGCCCGACGCCCACGAGTCCCTCAAGCGACTGCTCGAGACCCAGCAGTTGATCGATATCCTCGAAGCCCACCCCGCGCCATGGACCGCAAGCGAGCTGGTGGGCGCGCTGCGCCCGCTCAGCCCGCGCATGTATTCGATCGCCTCCAGCCAGGCCGTCGTCGACGAAGAGGTGCACCTGACACTCGCCAACGTCGCGTACGACACGGAAAGCGGGGCGCGCTGGGGCGCCGCGTCGAACTTCCTGAGCAACCTGAAGGAAGGCGAGCGGGTCGATATCTTCGTCGAGGAAAACACGCGTTTCCGCCTGCCGTCGGACGATGGGCGCGACATCATCATGATCGGTCCGGGCACCGGCATCGCGCCCTTCCGCGCCTTCGTCCAGGAACGCAGCACCTCGAATGCCACGGGACGCAACTGGCTCTTCTTCGGCAATCCGCATTTCGCTTCGGACTTTCTGTACCAGACCGAATGGCAGCAAGCCTTGAAGAACGGCGAACTGCATCGGCTGGATCTCGCTTTCTCGCGCGACCAGGCGGAAAAAGTCTACGTGCAGGACAAATTGAAAGCGCGTGCGGTTGAACTCTTCGCCTGGATACAAGGTGGCGCCCACGTTTATGTATGCGGCGACGCGAACCGCATGGCGCGAGACGTCCACCAGGCGCTGCTTGACATCGCCCAGCAGGAAGGCGGCATGGATCCGTCACAGGCAAAGGCATGGCTCGACGCGCTGGCCGCCCAAGGGCGCTACGCCCGAGACGTATATTGAACAGGATCTCCATGAGCACGCAACCTTCCGAACTCGAAACCATCAAGGCAAACAGCCGGCATCTGCGCGGCACCATACTCGATGGGCTGGCCGACCCGGTCACCGGCGCGATCAGCGACGATGACAACAAGCTGTTGAAGTTCCACGGCAGCTACCAGCAGGACGACCGCGACATTCGCGATGAGCGCCGGCGGCAGAAGCTGGAACCGGCCTTTTCTTTCATGATCCGCGCCCGGTTGCCGGGAGGCGTGGTCACGCCGGCGCAATGGCTTGCCTTCGACGACATCGCCCGAAAATACTCGACCCGCGGCTTGCGCATCACCACGCGCCAGACCTTCCAATGGCATGGCGTCGTCAAGCGCGACCTCAAGCCCACCATGCAGGCGATCCACCACGCAATGGCCACCACCATTGCGGCCTGTGGAGACGTCAACCGGCAAGTCGTCAGCTCGGTCAATCCTCATTTGTCCAGCCAGCACCGCCTGGTCCAGGAGTGGGCCAACAAGCTGTCCGACCATTTCATCCCACGCACCCGCGCCTATCACGAGATCTGGCTGGACGGCGAACGCCTTACCGACGAGCCTGAAGAAGAGCCGATCTACGGCGATACCTATCTGCCGCGCAAGTTCAAGATGGGCATCGCGATCCCGCCGTGGAACGACAGCGACGTCTTTGCGCAGGACCTGGGCCTCATCGCCATCATCGAAGACGGTGCGCTGCAGGGCTTCAACGTGGCCATAGGCGGCGGCATGGGCGCCTCGCATGGCGACGACAGCACCTATCCACGGCTGGGCAGCGTCATCGGGTTCGTACCGCCCGAGCAATTGATCGCCGTTGCGGAAGGCGTCGTGACGCTGCAGCGGGATCACGGCAACCGTAGCGAGCGCAAGCATGCCCGCCTCAAGTACACCATCGATCACAACGGCCTGGAATGGTTCAAGCAGCAGCTGGAAGCCAGGACCGGCATTACGCTCCAGGCAGCGCGCCCCTACCGCTTCGATCAGAACGGCGATCGCTATGGCTGGAGCAAAGGCGAAGATGGCCTCTGGCACCTGGGCTTGTATATCGATTCGGGCCGCCTATGGGACACGGACGACGGGCAGCTGCAGACCGGCGTGCGCGAGATCGCGAAGATCCTCACGGGCGAGTTCCGCATGACCTGCAATCAGAACCTGGTCATCTCCAATGTGAAGCAGAAGGACCGCGCGCGCATCGATGCGCTCGTGGCGCAGTACGGACTGGACGGCTACAAGCGGCATAGCGGTATCCGACGCTACAGCATCGCCTGCGTCGCCCTGCCCACATGCGGGCTGGCCATGGCCGAAAGCGAGCGCTATGCGCCGGTGCTCCTGCCCAAGCTCGAAGCCCTGCTCGACAAGCACGGCCTGCTGGATGCGCCCATTCTGCTCAGGCTCTCCGGATGCCCCAACGGCTGTTCGCGGCCCTATCTGGGCGAGATCGCGTTGGTGGGCCGCGCGCTGGGCCGCTATGATCTGCGGCTGGGCGCGAACTTCACCGGCGAGCGCCTGAATACCCTCTATCGCGAGAACATCCCCGAGCCCGAGATACTCAGCGCTCTGGACGAGCTCTTCGCCGCCTATGCGAAGGGGCACGATGGCGACGAGAAGTTCGGCGATTTCCTCGTGCGCACCGGGGCGATTCCCGCCCCCACGCAAAAGCTGATTCCCATCGTCCTGGATCCTGTGGTCTAGGGCCTGTCAACGCTACGTCATCCATGAAACTATTTCCCATCTTCGCCGACCTGCAAGGCCGGCGCGTCGTGGTGGTCGGCGCCGGCGCCGTCGCGGAACGCAAGATACTCAGCCTGTTGTCCGCCGGCGCCCAGGTCGTGGCGGGTGCCCCCGAGGCGACTCCGGGCCTGCTTCAGCTGAGCCGGGAGGGCGGGATAACGCTGCGCCTGGAGCCCTTCGAACCCGGCTGGCTGGAAGGAGCTTGGCTCGTCGTTGCCGCGACCGACGACCGGGACCTGAACAGGCTTGTCGCCGGCCACGCCAACGAGCGCAAGCTGCTGATCAATGTCGTCGATGACCCCGAGCTTTCTACCTTCCAGGTGCCGTCCATCGTCGACCGGTCGCCGCTGACCATCGCGATATCGTCCGCGGGCAGCGCGCCTGTCCTGGCGCGGCGGTTGCGCGAGAGAATCGAAAGCCTGTTCGACCATACGCTCGGAACACTGGCGGATTTGGCCGCGCGCTATCGGCCCGCAATACGCCAGGCCCGGCCCGATTTGCGCCGCCGGCGTGAATTCTATGACTGGTTGCTCGACGGCCCGGTCGCTGCCGCGTTGCGCGCCCGCCAGCCCGAGACCGCGCGCGCCCTGCTGGAAAGCGCGCTACAGACACCCCAAACGCCAGCACAGGGTAGTGTCGTGCTGGTCGGTGCCGGGCCGGGAGATCCCGGGCTCCTGACGCTGAATGCCTTGCGGGCGCTGAACGAAGCCGACATCATCCTGCACGACAGGCTCGTCAGCGCGGAAGTGCTGGAACTCGCGCGCCGCGACGCAGAGCGGATTCCAGTTGGAAAGCTTCCCGGCGAAAACCACGACGCCACGCAGAACCGCATTCATGAGCTCATGCGGCACCATGCCAATGCGGGCCGGCGCGTGGTCCGGTTGAAGGGGGGAGATGCGTTCGTTTTCGGCCGTGGGGGAGAAGAACTGGAGTTCCTGAAGAAGCAAGGCATACCTTACGAGGTCGTGCCCGGCATCACCGCTGCGCTGGCCTGTGCCGCGTATGCCGGGATACCGCTGACGCATCGGGAACATGCTCAGTCAGTACGTCTGATTACCGCACACTGCCGGGAAGACGCCATGGTGGACGATTGGCCCGCACTCGCCCGTGAAAAGCAGACGCTGGCGTTCTATATGGGCGTCGGCCAGCTTGAAACGCTGAGCTCACAGTTGATCGCGCATGGCCGCTCAAAGGACACGCCGTTCGCCATCGTGGAAAACGGGAGCCGGGCGAACCAGCGCGTGCTTCACGGCAAGCTGGACGAGCTGGCCGACGCCGCGCGCCGGCATGCCATCAAGTCGCCGTCCATGTTGCTTATTGGAGAGGTATGTGCGCTGGCGCCGGAACTGGAATGGTTCGGCGCCAGCGTCACGGCCGGGGATGCCAGGGCCGCATGACCCTGGCGGCGGCCTTAGCTGCCCGACATATGAGTCAGCAGTACCGTGATGATGCGTTTTGCGGTGCCGGTGTTCTGCACCTGGCCGTTCTCGTCGAGCACGGTGACCACCGACGATGAACCCTGCTGGGCGACGTGGATGCGCAGTGGCGCCGCAGCCGCCGTGTTCTTGCCGCCGAACATCCTGCTGAGGAAATTCGGCTGCTCGATTTTTTCGCCGCTGTCGCTGTCCAGATAACGGATGAAGTAGTCGCCCGAAGAGCGGTCGCGATCTTCGACCGCAAAGCCGGCGGAATCGATCGCCACCCCGACGCGGCGCCATGCCCGGTCAAAGGATTCGTTCAGGGTGATCGCCGCCTGGCCGTCGTCGGCCTGCGAGACCTGCACCTGATCGGCCGAACGCTCGGCCTGCGCGACCATTTCCTGGGCGCGCTGGACATCGGTTCCCAGGAACACGACCATGCGCGCGAGCATGGCGGCATTCAGGCCCGGATCTTCCTTGCCGTACACCCATTTTAAATTGGCGCCGTCTTCCGTGGCCGTTTCCACCATTTGCTGGTGGCTCACATAGACCTCGGTCTTGCCGTTCACGCGCTCGATACGCGTGCGGAAGCGTTCGCGCTCGCCGCTGTCGAACACCGTGTCCAGGATGGCGCCCAGAGCGCTGCGTATCCAGCCTTCCGGGATCTTGGAGCGGTTCTCCGCCCAATCGGTTTCCATGAGTCCGGCGCGGGGATCCTGCGACTTGAGGGTAAAGCCCTGCTCGTTCCAGAAGTCGACGATGCGCGGATAGACTTCTTCGGCCGGCTTGTCAACGACCAGCCAGCGGATATCGCCGTCGCGCATGACCGAGATGCCCTGGGTTTGCGGAAGCACGCTGCTGCGATCGGCCGCATTCAGTTGCGCCTGCTGGCTTTGCGCATACTGGCTGTAGGTCGCGGTGCCTTCCGGTGCGCGGAAGCGCGCATCGCGGTTGGCCTGTGTAAGATCGGGCGGTATGCTGAGCGGATCGCCGGCCACCGTGCTCTTGTAGTTGACCGCTTCTTCGGTGCCAAGCGCCTGGTTCAGGGCGGAACACCCGGATAGCAAAAGCATGCTGAGACCAACCGTAAGGCCGGCACAGCGTTTGTTCATACGCGTAGTCATCATTTAGATCAAGCCTGCGTCTTTCAACGAATTACGTACCAATGCATGATACTGCTCGTGCAAAGGCGTTAAGGGTAGGCGATAACCCAGTTCGGTCAGGCCCATTTCTGCGGCGGCCCACTTGACGGGAATCGGGTTGGCTTCCACGAACAGCACCTTGTTCAGCGTTGCCAGGCGCGCATTGAGCTGGCGCGTGGCTTGTGCATTGCCTTCAAGGGCGGCCATGCAAAGCTCGTGCATGAGTTTTGGCGCCACATTGGCCGTGACCGAGATATTGCCCCGGCCCCCCAGCAGCATGAGTGCAGCCGCTGTTGGATCGTCGCCGCTGAATATCTGGAAACCGGTGGGCGCGTCGCGCACCAGCAAGGCGCCGCGCGCGATATCGCCCGTGGCGTCCTTGATGCCGATGACGCCCGGCACCTGCGCAAGGCGCAACACGGTTTCGTTGGACATGTCCGCCACGGTGCGGCCGGGAACGTTATACAGAATGGAAGGCAGGTCGACCGCCTCGGCGATCGTGCGGAAATGCTGGTAAAGCCCTTCTTGCGTGGGTTTATTGTAATAGGGAACCACCGACAGGCCCGCTTGCGCGCCGACCGCCTTCGCGTGGCGCGAAAGATCGATGGCCTCGTTGGTGGAGTTGCCGCCGACCCCTGCGATGACGGGAATACGACCGGCCGCATGCTCGACGGCCACCTTGATGAGTTCGGCGTGCTCGTCCACATCTACAGTGGGCGACTCGCCCGACGTGCCCACGACCACCAGCCCGTCGGTGCCTTCGCTGACATGCCAGTCAATCAGTTTTCGATAGGAGTCATAATCCAGACTGCCGTCAGGATGCATCGGCGTGATCAGCGCCACCATGCTTCCCTGAAAAACAGGAATGTCAGAATCCGTGTTTGTTGCCATAATAGGAATGATCTCCTCGAACGCGCCGTAACAAATAACTTGCCTTAACTGGAACCAACTCAGAAGTTTAACGGATTCGCGTCCAAACTCATAAGAACCAGCCGATAATCAATTGGCCGAAAGCCAACATGGGTTCCAGCAGTATCCACAGGATCCCCGTCAGCATCAGGACGATCACGATCAGCAAGCCGTAGGGCTCGATTCGGGAATACTGCCAGGCCAGCTTGCTGGGCAGCAGGCTGAACACGATCCGCCCCCCGTCCAGTGGCGGCAGGGGCACCAGGTTCAACGCCATCAGGATCAGGTTGACCTGTATGCCTGCAATGGCCATCTGCACCCAGAAGTCGCCATGGCCGGCCCCTGTTTCAGCCAGCAGGCGCAAGGCCACCGCCCAGATGATGCCCATGACCAGGTTGGACGCCGGCCCGGCCAGCGCCACCCAGAGCATGTCGCGCTTGGGCTTGCGCAGCTTGCCCCAATCGACTGGAACAGGCTTGGCCCAGCCGAACAGCAAACCGCCGCCGCCCAACAGCTTGGTGCTGAACAACAGCACCAGCGGAACGACGATGGTGCCGATCGGATCGATATGGCGTATGGGGTTGAGGCTGACGCGCCCAGCCTGCCAGGCGGTGGGATCGCCGAACATGCGCGCGACATAGCCGTGCGCGGCTTCATGCAAGGTAATGCCGAACAGCACCGGCAGCGCATAAACCGTTATCGTTTGTATCAATGATTCCATGAAATTCCGCAGTGGCGCCGGTATCAGTCCAGGCCCAGCGCGGCCAGATTGCCCTGGCCACGGCGAATCACCTCGGGGGTCGAACCGGTGAGGTCGATGACCGTGGTGGGCTCGAGAGGGCATGCCCCGCCGTCTATCACGGCTGCGAGCTGGTTGGCGTACCTGTCGAAAATGTCCTGCGCCTCGTTCAGGGGATATTCCTCCCCCTCGGGTATGAGCGTCGTGGACATGAGCGGGGACCCGGCGGACTCGATGAGCGCCCTGGTGACGGGATGGTCCGGCACGCGTATGCCTATGGTCTTGCGCGACGGATGCGAGACCCGGCGCGGGACTTCGCGCGTGGCTTCGAGGATGAAGGTCCAGGGGCCTGGCGTCGCCAATTTCAGAAAACGATACTGCCGGTTGTCGACCTTGGCGAAATGACCGATTTCCCCCAGATCGCGGCATAGCAGCGTAAGGTGATGGCGTTCGTCCAGTCCGCGCAGCCTGCGCAGGGCATCGGCGGCGGGCTTGTCATCCAGGCGCGCCACCACCGCATAGCTGGAGTCGGTGGGGACCGCGACCAGCCCGCCATCGGCGAGCAACTGCCCCGCCTGCTTCATGAGCCGGGGCTGGGGATTCTCGGGGTGAACGACGAAGAATTGAGCCATTTAACGTATCCTAACATTCTTGATGGGTGAGTTTAAGTTCCAACGCCCGCGCAGGCAATAAAATTGCTGCAGCGCCTGCAAACGCCGGAGGTGGGGTCAGGCCCCGCACGGGGTCTGACCCCTGGTTTAGATAGGCCATGCCGTCACAGCAAAAAAGGAACCACCCAATGCGCCTCGACAACTCGCGCGAAAGCAAAAACATTGAAGACCGCCGAGGCGCACGGCTGCCGATAGGCGGACGGGGCAAGATCGGTTTGGGAACCATCGTGCTGGCGCTGGTCGCGATCTATTTCGGCGTGGATCCGAGCATCGTCCTGCAAAACGCCCTGGAGCCGCCCGGCCAGGAAAGCAGCTACGGAACGGGCGCCACGCCTGAAGCGACGCCCGAGACACGCTTCGTATCCAAAGTGCTGGCCGACACCGAAGACGCCTGGACCGCGATCTTTTCCCAAAAGGGCTGGGGAAGCTACCAGCAGCCCAAGCTCGTGCTGTTTTCCGGCGCGACGCCCACCGCCTGCGGAACCGGGCAATCCGCCATGGGTCCCTTCTACTGCCCCGGCGACAGCAAGGTATACCTGGATTTAAGCTTTTTCAGGCAAATGGCGCAACAGCTGAACTCCCCCGGAGACTTCGCGCAGGCTTACGTGATCGCCCACGAAGTAGCCCATCACGTCCAGCATCTGCGCGGCATCACCGACCAGGCGGAGCAACTGCGCCGACGCGGCGACGCCGCAGCGTCGAACCAGATCTCGGTCCGCGTCGAGCTTCAGGCGGACTGCCTGGCGGGCGTCTGGGCCCATCACTCCGATGCCCAGCGCAATACGCTCGAAGCCGGAGATATCGAAGAAGCCCTGAATGCCGCCAGCGCCATCGGCGACGACAAGCTGCAGCAGCAATCCCAGGGCTACATCGTGCCCGACTCGTTCACCCACGGCAGCTCCGCACAGCGGGTGCGGTGGTTCAAGCGCGGCTTCCAGGAAGGCGACCCGGCGCAATGCGATACCTTCAATATCGCGACGTTATGATTGCCGCCCGGGGGGGGGGTCAGACCCAAAGAGGGTCTGACCCCTCTGTGTGATTCTTGGGGTCAGACCCGAAAAGGGTCTTACCTCTCTCTGTGATTCTTGGGGTCAGACCCCTTACGGGTCTGACCCCATCCCATCAGTTCCATGGTAGAATTCCGTTTCTTGGATCAGCGCCATCAATCAGCCTTCGAAAGCTGCTATAATTTTCAGTTGATGTTTTGCGCTGTTTCGAAACAGTGGTGACCGTAGCTCAGTTGGTAGAGTCCCGGATTGTGATTCCGGTTGTCGTGGGTTCGAGCCCCATCGGTCACCCCAAGAATTATGCAGATTTTGATGATTTCGCAAAATCACGAAATGGTGGCATAAACCGAACTTGGTGACATGCGCCATACTAGCCCGCTTTCAAGCGGGCTTTTTTGCGCTAAAAATACTGTGCTTATAACCAGATTTTATTTAACAAGGACGACTACCGTATCGCCTCGGTTCTTTTAATCTCAAGCCCTTGGCCAGCAAAAAAAGCATTCAGGAATCGATACCAAGATACCACTTGCGAGAACTCTCAATTCCTTCTATCGCGAGATTAGACAAGTGCTCTTCGACTCTTGATCGCCCTTTCTCTGAAAGTTTGGCGAATCTGTTTGCCAGTTGGTCAAAGTCCACTGGCTCCAGTTCACCGCCAAGAGCAAAAGCGATTTGATAGCACGTCACTGCCGGTATAGTTCGATTCTTCACGACATAGTGTCTAGCAAGCCGAAGCGCTGCCTCCCGGACTTCCTTGTGGCGCGCGGCTATCGAGGCGCTGCTAAGTAGCTTTCGCAGTCCGTCGAACTCACCCTTTGGGAGCAGCACCATTTGACCGCTCCAGTGCGTGAAACCCAGTTGAATCCATACGCCATCTCTGAACTCAATGCGCCGCTCTGTACCATCTGCAAACTTGACGTCGTAAAACCCGTCGTAGCATGGGGCTATATTGAGGCCAAACCAGGATCTCTGCATTACTTTACTCCACTTCTTCTATATTCCAGGGAGTTTACCCGAGGCGCTGCTGATGCCGGTGGCTCAGTACGTTTCAGTGATGGTTTGCAGAGACTCTTATGAACCAGAGCCCTGAATTTCGCGGTAGCGCGACGAGATCTTAAGCACCTGGCCACATCAGCAAGCGGTATCAAGCACCCAATCAAACTCGGCGAGGCTGAAAAAGTGTCCGAGGCTTAGCGTTAAAGCCCAGGCACGCTTGTTGCAACTCCTTGAGGCCAAACCCAAGGAGATGATCATGAGCAAGCCAATGCCAGATACCGACCCGCTGAAGCGCGAACCGCCCGGAGCAACCAGTAAGCTACCCGGCAGCGACATCGGCGAGGGCGGCACGCCCGCGGGCAAGCCCGATCAGGACTATATGCGCAAGCCAAGCGCCCACAGGCCCGATCCGCAGCGAGAGCCACCCATCGACGTGCCACCCAAGCCGGGGCAGCCGCTGCCGAATCCCGAAAACCCGGACCTGCCCGGCACCACGCCCATCGATCCGGACGACCCCGGCCAGGGTCAGCCGATCCCGCCCGAAATGGATACGACCAAGCCAAGGTTATGACGAAGCAGGGCCGATGAGATGGCGCCCGGCCTCGCGTAGCAGTGTCGCGACTCTGTAACACCAGCCACATTAACCGATATACTTGGCGCTGTCCCGATACCCGCATCCGGCCATGCAAGGCCCCTTCTACCGCGTTGCGCACGCAGGGACATCACTGATGGCGTCTCCGACATGGCTTCGTTGCAGTCTTTGTTTTCCGAATATTGGCCGCATCTTGCTTTCCTTTTGAGCATTGCCGTTGGCGGCACGGCGGCCGTGCATGCCGCCATGACCAAGAACGACGTCCGGGCCGCCATAGGGTGGGTAGGCATCATCGTCATGTCGCCGCTGCTCGGTCCCTTCGTCTACCTGATCGCGGGCATCAATCGCATACGTCACGACCATATTTCGGAACAGCGCAACAAGAGCCTGAAGGAATCCTCGCCCAACCCGCCGCCCCCGTGCGTCGACATCGCCATGATGGGCGCGCCGCAGCTCGACTCGCTGCGCGTGCTGGGCGACAGGATCAGCCGCTTTCCCTTGCGCGATGGCAACCACATACGGATACTGCGCGGCGGCGATGAAACCTATCCCGCCATGATCGAGGCAATCGATGGCGCGCAGCGGTCCATTGCCCTGCAGACGTATATCTTCGACAACGACAGCGTGGGCAGGAAGATCGCCGATGCGCTGGCGCGCGCGCACCAGCGCGGCGTCAATGTGCGCGTGCTGATCGACGCCGTGGGCTCGAAATACTCGCGCCCTCCCATCATCCGCCTATTGCGGAAGAAAGGCGTGCCGTCCGCGCTTTTCATGACCAATCCGCTGGGGCTGCGCATGCCCTACGCCAACCTGCGCAGCCACCGCAAGATACTCGTGGTGGACGGCAGCATTGCCTTCACCGGCGGCATGAACATCCGGGCCGGTTTCACCAAGGAGATCGGGGGTGACAAGACCACGATGGATACCCATTTTCTGGTCGAGGGTCCGGTCGTGCTGCAGCTCATGTCCGTGTTCGCACATGATTGGGAATTCACCACCAAAGAGAACCTTACATTCAAGGCGTGGTGCAGCGATCACTGGGATCCGCCTCAGCCGCTGGCCCCCGCGCGCTGCATACGTTCGGGGCCCGACCGCAATATGGTCGGCACGCACAACATGCTGCTCGGCGCGTTCGCCATTGCGCAAAAGCACATCCGCATACAGTCACCGTATTTCCTGCCGGACCAGGTGCTAATGGGCGCCATCAATACCGCCGCAAGGCGTGGCATCACGGTGGACATCGTCATTCCGGGCCAGAACAACCTGCGCCTCGTCAACTACGCCATGACGGCACAATTGGACCAGGTCATACGCAGCGGCTGCCGGGTATGGCGGGCGCGAGGAAACTTCAACCATGCCAAGCTCATTACCATCGACGGCGCCTGGTCGTACGTGGGATCGTCGAACCTGGATCCACGCAGTCTGCGGCTGAACTTCGAGCTGGACATGGAAATATACAGCCGCGACACCGCGGCTGAAATCGAGAGCCTGATCGACGCCGAAATCCAGGACGCCGATGCCGTGACACTGGAAGGACTGGCCGCCATTCCTTTCCGCAAACGATTGCGGAACCGGGTTATATGGCTGGCCAGCCCTTACTTATAGTCATAGCCCTGACTGGCGGCGCTTACTGGGGTTCGACGCCGGCCTGCTTGACCACTCCGCCCCAGCGCTTGATCTCGCTGTCGACGAATTTGCCGAAGTCTTCCCCTGTCATGTTGGGAACGGCTGTGCCATTGCTGGCCCAAAGTTCCTTGATCTTGGGACTGTTCAGCGCCTTGGTGATTTCCTCGGACATCTTCTTGACGATATCGGGCGGCGTTCCAGCAGGCGCCCACATGGCATACCAGGTCGAGACCTCGTATTCAGGCACCCCCGCTTCCGCCGCTGTCGGCACATCGGGGAAAGTCGGGGAACGCTGTGCGGACGCAACCGCCAATGGACGGATCGTTCCAGCCCGGATGTGCGAAGCCGAGGAGCCCAGGCCGTCGAACGCCATATCGACCTGGCCAGTGATGAGGCCGGTGAGCATAGGACCGGCGCCCTGATAAGGCACGTGCGTCAGGTCGGCATCATTCTTGATCTTGAAGAGTTCGCCCGCCAGGTGGTGGGTGCTGCCCACGCCGGCGGATCCGAAGTTGATCTGGCCGGGACTGGCCTTTGCCTTCTCGATCAATTCCTTGACGCTCGTGACTGGCAGCTTGCTGGGATTGACCACGATGACTTGTGGCGGTTGCGCCAGCAGCGCCACTGGAACGAAGTCCTTCTGGATATCGTAGTTCAGTTTCTTGTAGGTGGAAGGCGCCACGACGTGGTGTGCTCCTCCCATGAAGAAAGTGTAGCCGTCGGGCGTTGCGCGCGCGGCAATCCCAGCGCCCAGCGTGCCGCCTGCCCCGCCCTTGTTGTCGACAACGACGCTCTTGCCGAGCTGCTCGCCCAGTTGATGGGCCAGCGGCCGTGCAAAGGTATCGGTGCCGCCCCCTGCGGGAAACGGTACGACGATGGTGATGGGACGCTCGGGCCAGGCCGCGTATGCGCTACCGGATACGGCCATGGCGGACAGAGCGAGCGCTGCCGCATATGCAAGACGTACTTTCATGGATCTCCTCCAACATTTTTCTATTTGATCGAGCGCGGGAATCCGCGCTCTGGAACCCTGCGCGAACCGTACAGGGCTGGTTTACAACAACTGCAAACAACGATGCAGAGCCGGAACCCTACACCTACTTGAACTGCTCTCGCAGCACATTCTTTTGTACTTTACCCATGGTGTTCCTGGGAAGCTCCGCGACCACGTGCAATTGCTTGGGCACTTTGAAGTTCGCAAGTCCCGCCTTGAGCTGGGCAAGCATGCCTGCCGCATCCAGGCTCTGACCCTTCTTGGGAACCACCACCGCCACCACCGCCTCGCCGAAGTCGGGGTGCGGCACGCCGATGACGGCGGACTCGTCCACGCCGGGCATGGTGTCGATGAAGAGTTCGATTTCCTTGGGATAGACGTTGAATCCGCCGGAAATGATCAGGTCCTTGCTGCGGCCCACGATGGTGAGGTATCGATCCGGAACGTCATTGCCGCCCCATTGCCCCACGTCGCCGGTGCGGAACCAGCCGTCGCTGGTGAACTCCTCGCGGGTTTTCTCGGGCATGCGCCAGTAACCGGAAAACACATTGGGCCCCTTGACCTGCACGTTGCCGATTTCACCCGGTGGCAGTTCTTTGCCCTGGTCGTCGACAACGCGCACGGACACGCCGGGCAGAGGCTCTCCGACCGTGCCGCCCAGCCGCTTGCCGCGAGCCTCATCATAGGGATTGGACGTCAGCATGACGGTTTCGCTCATGCCGTAGCGCTCCAGTATGGTCATGCCGGTGCGTTCCTGGAACTCGGTGAAGGTTTCCATGAGCAACGGCGCGGAACCGGAAATGAACAGGCGCATGTTGGCGCAGGCATCGCGCGTGAAGCGGGGATCCGCCAGCAAGCGGACGTAATAAGTGGGTACGCCCATCATGACCGTGCTGCGCGGCAGATAATGCAGAGCCTGGTCTATATTGAGCTTGGGCAGCCAGATCATGCGCGCGCCCGCGAGCAAGGCGCCATGCGAAGCGACGAACAGGCCGTGCACGTGGAAGATGGGCAGCATGTGAAGCAGAACGTCGTCGGAACGCCAGCCCCAGTATTCCTTCAGCACCTGTGCGTTGGACGATAGATTGCGGTGCGTAAGCATGGCACCCTTGCTGCGCCCGGTGGTGCCCGAGGTATACAGAATGGCGGCCAGGTCCTCCGGCGCGCTGCCGACCGTTTCGAAGCTGTCCGGCTGGCTGGCGGCGGCCAGCGGCAAGCTGCCCGTGCCGTCTTCGTCGAGCGTATATACGTACTGGGTGCCCGCCTTTTCAGCCAGCACCGAAATCCATTCATGGTTCTTGCTGTCGCACACTACGACGGAAGGCTCTGCATCGGTCAGGAAATACTCGATTTCCGCAGAGCGGTAAGCAGTGTTCAAAGGCAAATACACCAAGCCGGCACGCAGCGTCGCCAGGTACAGCATCAGCGCTTCAGGCGATTTTTCGACCTGGACCGCAACGCGCGCGCCCGCGGGCAGGCCAAGCGCCTGCAGCAAGGAGGCGAACCGCGCGCTCATTTCATCGATGTCGTTCCAGCTGTAGTTGCGGTCCGGTGTCTCGATGGCGACCGCGGAACGGTCGGCCGGAAACCCCGATGCCAGCAAAGCGTACAAATTTGCATTGCCTTCCAATTCAATCTCCTGAAAACACTGGCTCACGGCCAGCCAAAAATGCGTCGACGCCCTCGCGATGATCACGGCTGGGGGCATAACTGAAAAAAGACCGAAGCTCCGCCTCGGACAGGGGTTCGGGGCTGGAACTGAGACGAGCCACCATTTGCTTGTTCAAGCGAGCCGCCATGGCAGCCCCTTTTTCGAGCCGGCCGACCAGCCGATCCATGTCTGCGCCCAGATCGGCATCGGGCACCACACGGGTCAGCAAACCCTTGGACATGGCTTCGTCGGCGCCAAACACCCTGCCTTCCAGAAGGATCTCGAGTGTCGCCGCCCGCCCGGCCAGCGCCAATAGGCCCTGCATTTCATCGGGCGCCATGGGAAAACCAAGCTTGTTGATCGGCACGCCGAAACGCGAGGATCTGGCAGCGATGCGCAGGTCGCACTGGCTGGCGATCTCGAGCCCGCCGCCGACGCACACCCCTTCGATCCGGGCCACGACGGGATGCTGGCACGCGGCGATCGCTTTGAGCGCCGGGGCGATCACCTGAAGATGGTAGTGCATGACGCCGTCTATATCGGCACGCGCCTGGGGAAATTCGCCGATGTCGGCGCCCGCCGCAAAATTCCCGCCTTCGCCGGACAAGACGACGCAGCGCAGCTCGGTATCGGAAGACAATTCGCCGAAAATGCGTTCAAGCTGCTGCCACATGGAGATGGACAAGGCATTGAGCCGCCCCGGATGACTGAGCGTGACGTAGGCGGCCCGCCCCCGCCGCTCCGTCAGGATGCGACCGCCCTCCCGGCCTTGCTGACTCATAGCCATCTCAGGTTCATTCCGGTCTTGGGCTTGCCTGCAGCCAGCAGCGCAAGATTGTCGTCGAGCTGGTCGAGCTCGTACAGATAGTTGACCATGATGCCGCAGGACTGCGCGATGCCTTTGGGCGACGTGTCGGCCGCCCAGTTGATGCGCTCGATACGCGCGCCGTTGCCCAGATGGAAGCGGGCCACCGCGTCCAGGGGCTGCCCGTTCTTCATGGACTTGAGGTAATGCGACACCAGCCGGAGGCCGGATCGCCGGACGGCATCGCTGGCGGTTCCAGCCGTAGCCGCCCGCAAGCGCTCGACCCATGTTTGCCCGGCCGTGGCGTCGTCCAGCGCTTTTTGCCGATCGGCCTTGTCGTGCAGCAGTTCATGTATGGCTTTGCCGTCCTGCTTGCCCAGCCAATCGGCAAACCCCGGAATGGGCGACAGCGTCGCGAACGACTTGAGCTTCGGCAGTTCGATGAGCAACTGGTCGATCACTCGCTTGAGCAGGAAATTGCCGAAGCTGATGCCGCGCAGGCCCGGCTGAGTATTGGAAATCGAATAGAAGATGGCCCAGCGCGCCTTGGAAGGATCGCCCGCCGGAACTGCGGGATCCAGCAGCATCTGGACGTCGCCCGCCATCTCGGGCGCGAACGCGATCTCGACGAAAATCAGCGGCACGTCGCTCATGCGCGGATGGAAAAAAGCGTAGCAGCGGCGCTGGCTGGCGACGCGGTGCTTGAGCTCGTCCCAGGAACGGATCTCGTGGACGGCCTCGTACTGGATGAGCTTCTCGAGCAGGGACGCAGGCGAGTCCCATGTGATCGGCCGCAGTTCCAGCATGCCAACATCGAACCAGCTGGACAGCAGGCCTTCCAGTTCGCGTTCGAGCACGGTCAGCCCCGCCACCTGATTGCGCCAGCGCAGCATGTCGGCGCGAAGCTCTACCAGCAAATGCAAGCTGTCGGCCTGCGCATACAAGCGGCGGAACAGACGCAAGCCCTTGTCGTCCCGGGGCTCCAGACCGGCACTGGCCTGCACCAGCCCCGCCAGCAAGGCGCGCCTTTCATTGGCATCGGCGGCAAGATAGCGTTGACTCCATTGCTTGGCCTTACGGTTGGCGGCGACGTCGGTCATGCGCGCCGTGAACAGCGCAAGGACGTCTGTTTGCAAAGGCAGATGATCGCGCTCTAGCCAGCGCCCCAGGCGGGCGATAAGGCCTTGGGTTTCCTTTTCAGAGGCTTTTTCGATCTCGGTTTCGGGCTTTGGGGCGGGTAGCTTTTTCACGTCGGTAACCGTCATGATGTCTTGACTCCTGGTTCGCGCGGCAATAGTTGCGCGACATGTTCCTGCCTGGACGATGCCGCGCGCTCGTCCAGGATGTGTAGGGCATCCAGCTGCCGCATCAGGTGCTTGCGCGTCAGCGCTTCCGCACCGTCGGGATCGCGAGCCTTCAGGGCGGCGAATATCGCCATGTGCTCGGCGCAGGATTCCTTGATCCGCCCCGGCAATGCCAGGCTTTTGTGGCGAGACAGGCTGAGCACCTTGCGCAAGTGATCCACGAGGTCCGACAGCCAGCGATTGTCTGCCAGCGCCTGGATCTCTTCGTGAATGATAGCGTTGCAGGCGTAGTAGGCGTCGATGTCGCCCGCGGCCGCGTGTTCCTGCAGCATGGCATGCTGCGGCTCGAGGCGCAGCAGGTCGGCATCGGTGGCTTTTCGGGCCGCCTCGTAGGCGCAGCGCCCTTCCAGCATGGCCATCAAGGGGAAGATGTCGTCCATGTCGCGGGCCGACAACTCATTGACGAAGCATCCGCGCCGGGGTTCGAGGCGCAGCAAGCCTTCTGCCACCAGCACCTTGAGCGCCTCGCGCAGCGGCGTGCGTGAAATGCCGAGTTCGCGCGTAAGGCGGACCTCGTCTATCCATTCACCGGATTCGAGCTCATGCGTTTGGATCATGGCCCGGAGACGGTCGGCCACTTCCTGGTACAGCACCTGCTGGACGATGCGAGTCGCCATGTCTGCTCCGTAAGAGACACTCATAATTCATAATTATGGCAGTTTTTACTTTGAACACAAGCCTCTTTTTGGCGGGGTCGAGGGGTCAGACCCCGTACGGGGTCTGACCCCGGGAATCATTCTGGCGAAGGTCGGAGGGTCAGACCCCGTATGGGGTCTGACCCCAAAAGCAGGCGTATCATGGATCCATACCTCGACCCGTCATCAACCACTCCACGGAGCAACCGGCAATGAGCCGCAAGAACGTCCAATCAGGCATAGATCCCGGCAAGCAACTGCATCAGGAAACCGTCGTCCTGCACCAGGATGCCCACTTGGCGACCGACTCATCCGTCGTCGCGCCCATTCACTACAGTGCGACTTTCCGGGCCGATACGCCCGAAGGATTCGCTGAAATGGCGAATACTCCCCGGCACCCGGGTTTCTACAGCCGCTACGGCAATCCGGTCCATAAGCGGGTCGAAGCCGTGATCGCGGCACTGGAAGGGACGGAAACCGCCCTGCTCATGGCCTCGGGCATGGGCGCCATCAGCACTACGGTGCTGGGACTGGTCAAGCAGGGAGATCACGTCATCGCGCAACGGCGGCACTACATGAGCACATCGAAATTGTTCGAAGAAGTGCTCCCGCGCTTTGGCGTCACGTCGACCTTCGTCGACCAGACGGATCTGGACGCACTCTCGACAGCCATCCGGCCCGAGACCCGGCTGATCATGGTGGAAACCCCCGTCAATCCCACGCTGACGCTGACCGATCTCGAAGCCGTCGCCACGCTGGCGCGGGCCCGCGACATCCTGACCATCGCGGACAATACCTTCGCCTCTCCACTGAACCAGAAACCGCACGACCTCGGCATAGACATCGTCGTGCATAGCGCGACCAAGTATTTCGGAGGCCACCATGACATCACCGCGGGCGCCGTCTGCTGCAGCGAAGCACTGGCAGAAAGAATTTGGAGCATGCACGTCACGCTGGGCTCAGTGCTTTCCCCGATGGACGCCTGGTTGCTGCTGCGCGGGCTGCGCACCCTGTCCCTGCGCATGGAGCGCATCAATGCCAATGCGCTCGCGCTCGCCCAATGGCTGGAAACGCATCCACTCGTGGAACGGGTCTATTACCCGGGCCTCGCCAGCCATCCACAGCATGAACTCGCCCGACGCCAGATGACCGGCTTCGGCGCGGTCATCGCCTTCAGCTTGAAAGGCGGCTTCCAGGCCGGCAGCCGCTTCGTCTCCGCTCTGCAACTGGCCACCCACGCCGTCAGCCTGGGCGGGGTGGAAACGCTGGCAGTCCATACCGCCGCCATGTGGGCAGGCACCATGACCGAGGCGCAAATGATTTCCGCCGGCATAGAGCCGAATTTCATCCGCATGTCGGTGGGCGTGGAACATATCGACGACCTGAAGGCCGACCTGGCTCAAGCCCTGGAGTCCGACCCCGCGGCCTGAGCTGGGGTCAGACCCCGTACGGGGTCTGACCCCTTAACCATGATCCTTTAACCGCCAATCCCATGCCCACCGTCGCCGATCTCCAATTGCTCGCCGATTACAACGCCTGGATGAACCAGCGCCTGTACGAGGCAGCAAACCTGCCCTCAGCCGATGCCGATGCGCCGCGCGGCGCATTCTTCGGATCTCTGTTGGGTACGCTCAATCATATCGCCGTCGGCGATATCATCTGGCTCAAGCGTTTTGCGGCCCATCCCGCTGGCTACCCGGCTCTCGACCCAGTTCGAATGCTGCCGACACCGCCCGCGCTGAACCATCCGCTGTTCCCCGACTTGGCGAGCCTTGCCGCATTGCGCAAGGAACTCGACCAGGCGATCATGCTTTGGACGGCCCAGATCACCGAGCCGGATCTGGCTTTTTCCTTGCCCTACACCAATTCGCGCGGCATCGCGGCGCGGCGTAATTTCGGCAGCCTGGTACTGCACTTTTTCAATCATCAGACACACCATCGCGGCCAGGCCACTACGCTACTCAGCCAGGCCGGCGTCGATATCGGCCCGACCGACCTGCTGTTGCGCATTCCGGATTTGCAGGCTTAGGGGTCAGACCCCGTACGGGGTCTGACCCCTTCCCAAAGAAAAAAGCCCCACGAAGGGGGTCTCCGTGGGGCAAAGCATTAGCTCAAATCTACTAAATCGCAAAGACAGTATAGCCGCTTTTATTGAGAATAGCTATCATTTCCAACATGGTATTTATGAGGCGGCCAGCGAAATCGCCCGCTTCATCGACATAATGCGCCTGATTTCATCGATCGCCGACTCGGGACTATGGGCGAGATCTTTCAGGTTGATGGAGACTCGGCGCCGGTTTCGCAAATAGAACACGCAAGCATCGCGCCCTTCGTCTATTGCCAGGATCTGGCCATCCAAACGCCGATTCAACGTAACTGCAAGCTTTTCGGTATCCATCGGAGTGTCTCCTCAGCTCGGTACGGACTTTCACCTTACCAAACCGATGGATTTCAAACAGTAACACAGTATCTCCGGACTTTCCGGCGACCCGCTTCTTGGCCGAGCGTCAGCGTTCGACGGTCAGCCGCCCATCGCGCAAAAAGATGCGCGCGCGAGCCGAACCCGATGTGTGCTCCAGGATCAAGTCGCGCAAGACCGACACCAAGCGCTCTTTGTGTTCGTAGATCGCGGCCGCCTCGATTTCCACCTGCTTCAAACGGCCTCTAAGGTACAAGATGAACCCCTGGCAATCGGGCAGGCTGTCGTAAGCCAACACCTGCTCTTTCAGCCTGTGGGCGATGTCGTCTATGAACATTCCGTAACTCATGACTGTTCTCTCAAGAATTTTTTGAAAGATACAGCGATTCCCGTGCCCATAAAACAGGATCGAAACCGGCTGAAATGGAATGGGTCGATTGTTTCACGGGCGTTACGGCACATGAAGCATTGGCGCGGCAGGAGGGCCGCGCCTACTACACATTACGTCACTTAGAACCTCCCGCGCAACGTCAGCCTCGCATTACGCGGCTCGCCGTAGTAATTGCCCAGCGTCGACCTGCCCACCGTGCGGTAGTACCACTTGTCGAAGACATTATCAACGTTCAGCGTCAGCGTCCAGTTAGGATTGAAGCGATACTCCGTCATCAGATTCCATACGGCATAACCGCCCTGGGTGTAGTTGAAGGGTACCGTGCCGCCCGTCCAGTTCTGCGCAGATTCGTTCCAGCTCGCAGCGGAGCCGGACACATATTGCTTGCTGTTGACCGTGACGCCGCCGCCGACCTTCCACGCTGAGGCGCGACCTGGCAATTGCCAGGTGCCGAAGAGCTTGAATGAGTGCTTGGGGGTAATGGTGCTGAAGACGGCCTCTTCGGTTTCATCCCGATTGTGATTGTAGGTATAACCGGCATAAATATTGACGCCCCTGGCGATTTCGCCGCTGACTTCCAGGTCCACGCCTTGGCTGACCACCTTGCCGGCATTGATGTAGCAGCAAGCGCCGGCGAACAGCGTTTCACTCGTGGGATAGCGGGTGTCGAGCACCGCCCTGTCTTTCTGCACGACACGGTATAGCGCGATCGAGGTGTTCAGCTTGCCGTCCAGCAGTTCGCCTTTCAAGCCCAACTCGGTGTTGCTGCCGTGCATGGGATTCAGACCGGCTCCCGGCGCGGGCCCGGACTTGTAGTAGGCTTGCGGATTGAAGATTTCCGCATAGCTGGCGTACGCCGTCCATTCTGGCGTCAGGTCATGAAGAATTCCACCGAAAGGCACGACTTGAGTGGGTTCGCTGTACTGCGTGGCGCTGGCGATCCGCCAGGTGTCGGTCATCTGCCAGCTGTCGTTCAGGTACGTGCTGTAAACCTGATTGAACTTGTACTTGTTGGCACGTGCGCCCACGACCACTTTGGTTTTGTCCGTCACTTCCAGCCTCAAGGTTCCATAAACGCCATACTGCCTGGTGTCGTTTGGTTCGTAACTGCGGAATAACTGGCCACGAGTCAGGTCGCCGGAGGCATAAGGCGTGGAGCCTATATCGAACAGGTCGGCCACCTGGCCTGTGGCTCGTTCTACAACGAAGCTTTGCCATTTGCTCTTTATGTCCTGCATGTCGGCGCCGACCAGCACTTCATGCGTGCGGCCGAACAGGTCGAAGGCGCCGCTGAGGTTGATGTCCAGCATATGTTGCCTGTTCCAGCTGTATTGGTCCGACCCGACCCAGCGCGATCCCGTCCGCGTGATCGGATTTACCGCACCGGACACATAACCGCCATTCACGTTCCGGTCCTCCTCGGTTAGGGTGGCATTGGCGCGCAAGGTCCAGCGCGGAGCCAGGCGCCAGCTTAGCTTGGCAAACAGTTCGCTTGAGGTAGTGTCTTCATAAGCCCAATCCGAGGTCAAGGCCGTATTGCGCGGCAAGCCGATATCTGCGCCGTTGCTGTATCGAGGAAAGCCTTGCGGTGTGCCTTTCTCCTTGACTTGCTGATACCGTCCGCCCACAGCCAATATGGCATCCGGGCCGATGTCAGCCTCCAACACGCCATAAAAAGTAGGCTTTTCGGTCGCCCGTCTGTCGGTGAAGTATTTGCGGTCCTCGTACGCAACCACCGCCCGGCCACGAAGTTTTCCATCGAAGGCCAGCGGACCCGAGGCGTCGACTTCCGTGCGGTAGTTGTCCCAACGGCCGGCACTGGCCGTGAAGGTGAACTGCGGCGTGGCCGTCGGCATCTTGCGCACCAAGTTCACGGCGCCGCCCGGGTTGCCCGTGCCGTTGAGCAAGCCCGCCGCGCCGCGCAACACCTCCACACGGTCGAACTCGGCCATGTCATAGGAGATGAACGTATAGTTTCCGCTCGATGTGGACATCGGCGCACCGCCATCGAGCTGGATGCTGTCAATGGAGAAACCACGCGAATAAATATCGGTCAACCGATGGCCGGAATCCTGCACCGTCAGGCCACTGATTTGCTCGGCGGCCTTGCCGAGATCGGTAATATTCTGGTCTTCCAATCGCTGCTTGGTGAGCACCGAGACAGACTGCGGCATCTCGCGCATGCCCTGTGCCGTCTTGCCGATGGTAATGGCATCGCTCGTGTACGAGCCAGTTCCTTCGGTTTCGCCCAGGCGCCGCGCTTCCACCCGCACAGCACGCAAGGTCTGAACGTCTCCGTGCTCAGTCTTCCGAATCGTAATGGCTGCACCGTGCGCTTGTGCTTCCAGGCCGCTTCCGGCAAGCAAGAGCTCCAGGGCCTGATGTGGCGTCAACGCACCGGAAACCGCTGGGGCGGTTTTTCCAGCCACAAGCGCAGGAGAGAAGCCAATAGGGGTGCCGGTCGCTGCGGACAGCTCGTTCAGTGCAGACTCGAGCGGCTGAGCAGCAATAGAGAGCGTGACGGCTTTGCCGCCGTCTGCGGAGGTTTGGGCCTGGACACTGGCTGGAGCAATCAAGGCTAATGCTATGGCCAAGGCAAGGGGTGCAGGGTGAAAACGTAGATAAACCAACTGCATGGAAACGTCCTTTACGAATCGAGCAATGAATAAAAATGAGACTCACTACCCTTAAAGACGCATCAGCTCGCCGGAACTACACCTCTCCGCTCAAACTTTTTACAAATTGCCTCTTCGTGAACTTCGCCGTCCTTACGGCGCCATGATGATTTCGGTTCTCCCAGCAGCATCCTTCACCAGTTTGACCGGCATAATCCGCATCACCATCTGGGCAAATTCATCTGGACGGCCGATCTGGAAACTACCGCCGATCGGCATTGCTGCAACAGCTGGGTCACGAATCACCAGCCCGCTAGGCCCGTAACGCTCCAGTTCCAACAAGGCTTCGCCCAGCGACGCGTTATCGAAACGCACCAAGCCCTTGCGCCACAGTGCGACGCTGCTTGGCGCAACGGCAACGACCTGCCCGACACCGCCATCCGCCGACACCGTAAGACTCTGACCCGCCTTGAGATCGACAGCGGCGCCTTCGTTATTCGCCAGCGGACTGCGAGCATCGTCTACCCGGACATGGCCTTCTTCCACCGCGACCTTGGCGGTGCCGGCATCCATCCCATCATGGCGATACCGCACGGAGAAACGCGTACCTACAACGGTGACACGAGCCGGACCGGCCAGTATCTGGAAAGGCTTCTCGCTATCGGGAGCGACGGCGAACATGATTTGACCCTCGGTGATGCGCACTTCCCTGCGGTCACGATACAAAGTAACTTGCACCTGTGTTTCAGCGTCCAATGCCAGTTCGCTTCCGTCAGGCAGGGTGACAACCTGATCCTGACCGCGCCCGACGACGTAGCTGCTGGAGAAAGTGTGCGGCTGATCCCATTGATACCAGCCGACACCCACCGCGAGAATGGCCATGCAACAGAAGGCCATCCAGGTTCGCCTTGGCTGCCGCGCAACTGGTGAGGGTCGGCTATTAATCCGCCTATCCGCTATCTTTTTCCCAGGACCTGTTTGAAGCGACTGACCCGGCTGTGAAGACGCATGGCTGGAAACTGACGAATGAGCCGCACGAACGCGTGCAACATCGTCTGCCGGAATGGACCGCAGTGCCGCCATGATCTGGCCCTGGCATTCGAACGCAGCAGCGTGGGCGGGACTAGCCGCCAGCCACTGCTGCAGTTGCACCTGCTCAGCAGAGGTCAAGCCCTGTTCCCAACGAGTGTGCCAGTCAGCGGCGGCTACATCCACAGGGTCTTGCTGGCGGAAGAACTCTTCAAGCTCGCGCGCCTCCGCAGCCTCGTCGAAGGGGGCTGGGGAAGAGCGAGCGGATAGAGAAAAACGACTCATCTTATTGGTATAGACGCACAAGAGGGAGAAAACTGCAGCTAAGCGAAAGGTAACAAAGTGTTGTTCGTACGGCTTGTTTTTCAATGTTCATCATCAAGCGTCTCCCTGCAGCTCATACACGCGAGTTTTCCACGCTTAATGTACTTGTCCACCATGCTCGGCGACACTCCCATGCGAGCAGCAATTTCCTTATTGGGCAGCTCATCGAAAAGATACATGCAAAACGCCTCGCGACAACGCGGGGGCAAAGCCTCAATGGCGTCAAGGCAAGCGTGCAGGGCTCGAGACGAGGCATACGCCTCTTCAGGCTGAAGGTGCCTGGGGCCGGCGGGCTGGTCAGCTTCGTCCAAAGCGTGAACATCTTCGTGCTGACGAATGCTGGCGCGGCGGTCCATGTCGATCTTTGCACGAAGAGCGACCTGTCTGAGCAAGGCCGCCGGCTCCCGAATGACCTGTCCTGCTTGTTGCATCGAAAGCACACGCGCGTAGCTTTCCTGCGCCAAGTCGGCCGCAACATCACGATCTCGCACTTTGCGCATGCAGAAGTTCAACAGGTCTCGGTAATAGCGGGCTAACATGGTTCGATCAAAGTCATACAAACGACAGTACTCGTCCAGGGCCTGTTAACGCTAAAAGGCCCTAGCGCGTGCAACGATGTATTGCAGATGAATCTCTTGCGCGATAGGTAGAAGGCGAATGCCGATTGTACCCCATTGAATGAGAATAATTCTCATGTATGACATGCAGTCTTGTATAAGAAACCGGGCCCACGGTATCGTGCACGACTGAAGACGGAAATCCTGAAGGCAGCCATTGAAAATGTGGTGTAGCCATTTCGGCGTCGTGAGACGGCGCAACGGGCCGTCAAGCGATATGCGACCATCCCGCCTCAACAACACCCGGGAGTTGACCTCCATAGGGGGAAATGCGCGACGTAGAGGGTTCGAACCTCTGACCCCAGGCTTAGAAGGCCTGTGCTCTATCCAACTGAGCTAACGTCGCCCTGACACCGAAACAGGCAGATTGTAATATGCAGCTCCGGGGGCCTAACTCAAATAAGAATCCCCGGCCCCAGGCATAGAAGCCCCTGCCATATCCAGGAATGCGCGCATTTTACCCTATCGGCCCGGCTTCTTCGGCGCTTACAATACGTAGCGCCCGGTTCAGCGATGAATGCTACAGTTTCCCCCGTCCGATCACACCATCACGCTCATGAGCCCACAGCCAAAACAAAAAAATCACGCATTTCACGCCATTGCCGCATTTGCCATGCTGTGCGCAGCCGCCACGGCGTCGGCCGGCATCACTTATCATCTTGATCAGACCCATGCGGTCGCGGGCGACGCCGTTACGGTCAGGGCTGTGCTGTTCAACGACACCGATAGCGCCATGACGTGGCGGACGCCAAAGAACCTGGTGCTGCAATGGCGCGATCAGAACGGACATACCGTGCGCAGCCTGGCTTATATTGAAGGCGATGGCGATCCGGTGAATATACCAGTGAACAACTTCGTGAAGCTTTCGTGGCGCGCCATCGTGCCCAGCGGCGTCAAGGGGCTGCAGGCGGTGAATGTGGAAGGGGAATCCACACTGCTGGCGCTGGACGCCACCCCGCTCGACCAAAGCCTGATCGCCGGCACGACGGCCGACGTGCCCGTTGTCGACGCCGGCGCAGGCGCGCTGCACGACCAGGACCCTCCCCTGCCTGCGAAAGTCGTTTCGGCGGTGGGCGCTTCGGCAACACAGGGCCCGCCCGTGGGCGGCAGCACGGCCACCGCGGCCCAGGCGACCGGCTTCGACGTATTCAGAAGCTCGCTGTCCGCCTACGAGCCTATTTATTTCGATGTGGGCAACGAAGGCGGCCGCAATGCACGCTACCAGGTGAGCTTCAAATACCGCATTTTCACGCCTAACGATCCCAATAATCCGCAGTTCATCGACCATCTTTACCTGGGCTATACGCAAACCGCGCTGTGGGACCTGCACTCCGACTCCCATCCTTTCGTGGATACGTCATTCAAGCCCAGCCTGTTCTGGCGCAAGGACGCGATCTGGCAGTCACGCCAGAACGATTGGTTCGTCGGCCTGGCAAGCGGCATAGAACATGAATCGAACGGCAAGAGCGGCGACGATTCCCGTTCGCTCAACTTCGCCTACATACAGCCCGAGTTCAACTACCGCTTCAGCGGCGGCAGCACACTGACATTCGCCCCCAGGCTGAAAGGCTACTTCGCCACACGCAACAATCCCGACTATGCCGACTACGCCGGCCATGTCGACTGGAAATTGCGTTGGGCGCAGGACAACGGCCTGGTGCTCACGGGCCTGTACCGCCATGGCCACAACAATCACAACACCACGCAAATCGAAGCGGCCTGGCCGTTGCGGCGCACCTTCCTGAACATGAACGGCTATCTCCATGTGCAGTACTTCAAGGGGTATGGAGAAACGCTGCTGGGCTACGACCGCCGAAGCGACTCGCAAGTGCGTATCGGCATCGCTCTCGTTCCGTGACAGCGGGGCGGGGTCAGACCCCCATGGATCTGACCCCCTCTTCCCGTGCGTGATGGCGCTTTTTTGGGGTCAGACCCCGTACGGGGTCTGACCCCATCTTCCGGTGCGTGATGGGGGCTTTTCGGGGTCAGACCCCGTAGGGGTCTGACCCCCAGGCTACACGGCCAGGTAGCTGCGGCGTACATGCTCATCGTCGACCAGGTCGGACATGCTTCCGCTGTACCGGATTTCCCCTTTCTCCAGGACATAGGCGCGATCTGAGACCAGGCGCCCGAAGTGTATGTTCTGTTCGGACAGCAGGATGCTGGCCCCGCGGGCCTTGAGCGCCAGGATCATGTCCGCCATTTGTTCGACGATGAGCGGGGCGACTCCCTCGGAGGGTTCATCGAGCAGAAGCAGGAAAGGATTGCCCATCAATGTCCTGGCGACGGTCAGCATCTGCTGCTCGCCGCCGCTCATCGCGCCGGCGGGCCGGTCCAGCATGCCTCCAAGGGCGGGGAACAAGGCCAGTACGTCGTCAAGGCTCCAGTTCAGGCCGGGCGAACCGTCGGGCCAGCTTCTGGCGGCCTGCCGGCCAGTAGCCAGGTTTTCCGATACGGTCAGGTCTGTGAACACCCGACGGTCTTCGGGCACATAGCCCAGCCCCAATCTCGCGATCTGGTACGGCTGCAGGCCATGCAAAGATCGATTCATGAACCGCAGGTCGCCACGAGTCCGGGCCATCAGGCCCATGATGGCCTTGAGCGTGGTGGACTTGCCCGCGCCGTTGCGGCCCATCAAGGCCACGACCTCGCCTCTTTCCACGGTCAGGGCAATGTCGTGCAGGATATGGGCCGCGCCATACCAGGCGTTCAGTCCCGATACCGACAGCAAAGGGTCCCTGGTTTCCGTCATGCCCGATCCACCTCTTGTGGATGCGAATCGAAGGTCCTGCCCGTACCGAAATACACCTCCTGGACTCTTGCGTCGCGCCGCACATGGTCCACGCTTCCCTGCGCGATCAGGCTGCCGCGCGCCAGCACGATGACCCGGTCCGCATAGGCAAACACCACGTCCATACTATGCTCCGTAAACAGTACGGCAAGCTGGCGCTGCGTAACCAGGCGCTTCACCAGACCGACCAGGGCGTTGCGCTCGGCGGGCGCCATGCCGGCCGTCGGCTCGTCCATCAGCAAAAGGGTGGGCGATGCGGCCAGGCTCATGGCCAGCTCCACCCGCTTGACGTCGCCGTAGGCCAGTTCGCTGCAAGGGCGGGCCGCCTGCTCCTGCATGCCCACCTGTTCGAGCAGAGCGTCGGCCTCCGCCGCATATTGCCGGGCCGCCCCTCGCCAGAAAGAGAAGACCTTGCGGTGGTGGGCCAGAAGCGCCGTCTGCACATTCTCGCGGACGGTCAACGAAGAGAAGGTCGCGGCAATCTGAAATGTGCGTCCAACACCCAATTGCGCGATCCGGCGCGATGGCTGGCCCAGCAACTCGATGCCGTTCAGCTTCACTGAGCCGGCCGACGCGGGCAACTGCCCGCCCACCATATTGAAGGTGGTCGACTTGCCGGCGCCATTGGGACCGATCAGCGCGAGCAATTCGCCTGGTTCGAGATCGAAGCTCACCCCATCGACCGCCCGGTTGCCGCCGAAGTCCTTGGTCAGCCCTCTGACGGAAAGCAGGCTCATGTGTCCGCCCTCCATGCGCGCCGACCTTCGAACGCGCCAGCGATGCCTTGCGGAAAGACCAATACGATGAGCAGGATCACCGCGCCGAAGAGCGCGCGCCAGTATTCGGTGATGCCGACGAAATAGTCCTGAAGCAAGGTAAAGCCGGCAGCTCCGACGATAGGCCCGGACAGGCTCTGGATGCCGCCGAGCAGTACCATGACGAGGCCGTCCACCGACTTGCCGACGGTGATCACCTCTGGCGAGGTTCCCCCTTTCGAAAATACGTACAGAGCGCCCGCGACGCCGGCGAACAGGCCCGCGATCGCAAACGCGGTCCACTGGATGCGTTTGACGTCCATGCCCAGCGCATCGGCGCGCAATGATGAATCCCTGGCAGCCCGCAGGGATTGTCCGAATGGCGAAAACGCCATGCGCCTTACCAGAAGGACCAGGATTGCAACCACGGCCAGGCTGAAATAGTAATAACCATCACCGGCAAGGATCTCGTCCGGCCAGATGCCGACGATGCCGTTGGAGCCTCCTGTTACGTCGTCCCACTGATAGACAATGGACCAGATGATTTGTGCAAAGGCAAGCGTCAGCATTGCAAGATAGACGCCGGTCAGGCGTATGCAGAACCATCCGAACACCACCGCTGCCAGCGCGGCCACCATGGGCGCCGCAACGATGGACGCCAGCATGCCGAGCCCGGCCGCCTTGAAAAGCAGCGCAGTGCTGTAGGCGCCTATGCCGAAATAGGCGGCATGTCCGAAAGTCGGCATGCCGCCCAGTCCCATCATGAAATGCAGGCTGACGGCGAACAGAACGGCGACGAGCATGTCTTGCGCAATGACCGTCGCGTAAGGCAACCCGGCCGAAAACAGCGGCAGCGCGGCGGCGACGGCAAGGAGCGCCATTGCGCCCAGCCGGAATGCCGTGCCGCCGGACCTGAGCGGCGGCTCGACCGAGGCCGCATGCCGCATGATGGACAGCGGCTTGCCCATGAGGCCCCAGGGCTTGAAGACCAGGACGAACGCCATGAAGATGAACTCGACGACGAGAGTGAGCTTCGGAAAGGCGATACTGACGCCGAACAGCTCCACCACGCCGAGCGCGATGCAAAGCGCCTTCAGCTGTGCGATGATCAACGCCGCCAGGTAGGCGCCCGGAAGCGAGCCCATGCCGCCCACTACGACCACCACGAAGACGTCGCCGATGATGCCCAGGTCCAGGGTCAGGCTGGCGGGCTGCCGAGGGATCTGCAGCGCGCCGCCCAGGCCGGCCAGGAACGCCCCCAGGGCGAACACCCCTGTGAACAGCCAGGCCTGGTTGACACCCAGCGCGCCGAGTATTTCCCTGTCCTGCGTGGCCGCACGTATCAGTGTGCCCCAGCGGGTGCGCGTCAACAGCAGCCACACCAGCAGCAGGACCAGCGGGCCCGCAACGATCATGGCCAGATCGTAGACCGGAAGATAGCGATCGAAAATCTGGACGGAACCTTCCAGCCCCGGCGCCAAGGGCCCCAGCAAATCGTCCGGCCCCCAGATCCACAAGGCCATGTCGTTGAAGACCAGGACCAGGGCGAAGGTGGCCAGAAGCTGGAACATCTCCGGCGCCCTGTAGATGCGCCTGAGCAAAAGCAGCTCGGTGAGAGCGCCGAGCAAGCCGATCGCCAGCGCGGCGCATAGAATGGCCAGCCAATATCCCGCCGGCCCATGGCCCCACGCCTGGACGAGCGTATAGGCGACATAGATGCCCAGCATGTACAGGGAGCCGTGGGCAAAATTCACGATGCGGCTGACGCCGAAAATCAGCGACAGCCCCGCCGCAACCAGGAACAGGGAAGAGGCTTCAGCCAGTCCATTCAAGAACTGGACAACGAACCCTGTCAGTTGCATGCATCAACCGCCCGCGCCGGGCCGCCACTTGCGGACGAGCTCGTCGGACGGCTGGACCGAGGCGCCGTCGACATACTCGAAGTCGACCATCACGCCCTTGCCATCCTTGATCGCCAGCTTGCCCACATAGGCTCCCATGGTGGACTGGTGGTCCAGCCCGCGATACTTGATGCGGCCGAAAGGCGTGTCGACTTCCAGCTCCTTGAATGCCTTGATCAGCGCATCGGTATCTGTCGACCCGGCTTTCGAGATTCCTGCCGCCAGGGAAAGAATCGTGTTGTAGCCCACGACAGTGCCCAGGCGCGGATAGTCGTTATAGCGTTCCTGGTAGGCCTTCAGAAAACGATCATGCTCGGGCGTGTCGATGGCATACCAGGGATAGCCGGTCACCACCCAGCCTTCCGGCGTCTCGCGGCCAAGCGGATCCAGATATTCCGGTTCGCCCGTCAGCATGCTGACCACAGGCAGGCCCTTGAAGAAATTGCGCTGCGAACCGGCGCGCACGAACTTCGCCAGGTCGGTCGCGAACAGCACATTGAACATGGCCTCGGGCTTGGCATCGGCAAGCGCTTGCACCACGTTTCCGGCATCGATCTTGCCCAGCGGCGCGGCCTGTTCGGCCACGAACTCCACATCGGGCTGGGCCTGCTTGAGCAGCGTCTTGAACGTGGCCGTCGCCGACTGGCCGTATTCGTAATTGGGATAGACAATGGCCCAGCGCTTCTTGTTCATCTTGACGGCGGCCGGGATCAGCATCGCCACCTGCATGTAGGTGGAGTTGCGCAGGCGGTAGGTATAGTCGTTGCCATCCGCCCAGACGATCTTGTCGGTCAAGGGTTCACTTGCCAGGAAGAAGCGCTTCTTGTGCTTGGCGTAGTCGGTCACCGCCAGCCCGATATGCGACAAGAAGGTACCGGTCAGCACATCGACCTTGTCGCGGGAGAGCAGTTCTTCAGCCGTGCGTACCGCATCGCCGGGATTGGAATTGTCGTCGCGCACGATCAGCTCGAGTTTCTTGCCGTTGACGCCGCCTGCCGCGTTGATTTGCTCGACCGCGAGTTCCATGCCCATTTTGTAGGGACCAAGGAAAGCGGGCTGCGATTTATAGCTATTGAGTTCGCCGATCTTGATGACGTCGGCGGCATGCACCGGTGCGCTCGCGGCGCTGAAAGCGAAAGTGGCGAACAAACCTGTGTAAAGCCGGACCGAGAACATGGGCGTTTCCTGTGCAAGGCGAAATGAGCGGATGTAAGGGAACAAATTGTACGCAATAACCGGGCAGGCGAAAGCCATATGCCATTACACTACATCCCTTTCATACGACAAAATCACCCGGAATGCGCGCCCTTTCCCTGAACTTCATTGTGGCGAGCCTATGCTTGCTGACCATAAGCCGCGTACTGCTGGCCGTGTGGCAATGGAAGCGAGTCCGGCAAGCCGGCGGACTGCTTCCCATACTGAAAGGCGGCTTGCGCATCGATGCCAATCAGATCGCCGTGATCAGCGGCATTCCGTTATTGCTCGCGCCATGGCTGGGTCATCACCCTCTGGCGGTCCAGCTGTGCGGCTACTGGTTCCTGTTTGCCTGGATGCTGCTGGTGCTGCTGGAAGTATCGACGCCTCAGTTCATATACGAGTACGACACCCGCCCCAATCGGCTTTATGTGGAATACCTGAAGCATCCGCAGGAAGTGTTCGGCATGCTCTGGAAAGGCTACAAGGGCGTCATATTAGGCGCGGTCGTGGCCTTGGGCCTTTTTGCCTGGATGGGTCACGCGCTTTTCTTAGAGGGCGGGCCCGATCCGGTCATGGTCTGGTGGCAGCGCCCACTGTTCTCGCTCGGCGTGGCCGCGGTCGTCTTCCTGGCCATACGCGGCACATTGGGGCATCGCCCCATCAACCCCTCGACCGTTGCCTATTGCGGCGACAGCATGCTCAACACCCTTCCGCTCAATTCGCTGTACAGCGTGGCCTATGCCATCTACAGCATGAAGAACGAGCGTTCGGCCTCTGACGTGTATGGCGGCTTGCCCGAGCCGGAGATCCACGAGATCGTGCGCCGCTGCGCCGGCCTGCCCGAAGGCCCTCCCGGCATACCTACGCTGCACAGCCATCAGCCTCGCACACCGCGCGAACGGCCACTCAACCTCGTCATGATCGTGGAGGAAAGCCTGGGAGCGCAATACGTCGGCAACCTGGGCGGTGCCGGGCTCACGCCCTGCCTGGACGAATTGGCCAAGTCCGCCTGGAACTTCACCCGCGCCTATGCGACGGGCACCCGTTCAGTCCGCGGGCTGGAGGCGGTGGTGGCGGGGTTTCCCCCGACCATCTCCGATGCCGCGCTGCGGCTTTCGGGCGCGCAGAGCAATTTCTTCACCATGGCGCAAGCGCTGCGCCAGCACGGATACCGTTCGCATTTCATCTACGGAGGAGAAGCGCACTTCGACAACATGAAGAGCTTCTTCCTGGGCAATGGCTTCGACGAGTTGCACGACCTGCCCACATTCAAGGACCCCGCCTTCGTGGGCACCTGGGGCGCAAGCGACGAAGACATGTTCAACTGCCTGCACCGCCTGCTTGAAACCGAAGGCGACGAACCCACTTTCGCCTTGGCTTTTTCGGTCAGCAACCATTCTCCCTGGGAATACCCCGCCGGACGCATCGCGACCGACGGCAATCCCGCCACAGTCGAAAATACCGTGCGCTACGCCGACTGGTCCATCGGCCAGTTCTTCGACCGCGCACGCCAGTCCGCATATTGGGACAATACGGTATTCCTGATCGTGGCCGATCACGATTCCCGGGTCTTTGGCGCTAACCTGGTGCCTCTCAGGCATTTCCACATTCCAGCGCTGATACTGGGCGCCGACGTGCCGGCCAGGCAGGATGACCGCCTGATCAGCCAGATAGACCTGCCCACCACCTTGCTGTCGCTGATCGGCCTTTCGACGCAGCATCCCATGATAGGCCGCGACCTGACACAGGCGTCGCCGGGCCGCGCCATGATGCAGTACGGAGAAAATTACGGCTACCTGAAAGACGATATGCTGGTGGTGCTCGAGCCCCATAGGCCACCCACCCAATACCGCTACGAGGCCCCGGAACGCTACACTCCGGTTTCGCTTGACGAAGCGCTCGCCCAAGAGGCATTGGCCCACGTGCTGTGGCCCAGCCAGGTCTATCAGAAGCGGGCCTACACCTTGCCGCAGCTGCAGGCCCGATCTTGAACCGGATACAAACACGATACAATGCTGACATCTAACTGAAAAGGAAACTCTGATGGAGTTGCTGCTTGACCCGTCCGTATGGGTCGGCTTATTAACGTTGGTGGTCCTGGAAATCGTTCTGGGCATCGACAATCTGATCTTCATCGCCATCCTGGCGGACAAGCTGCCGCCCCAACAGCGCGACCGCGCCCGCGTCATCGGGTTGTCCCTGGCGCTCATCATGCGCCTGGCCCTGCTGTCGGTCATCTCATGGCTCTTCAAGCTCACGGCTCCGCTGTTTTCCCTGGGCCCGCTCACCTTCTCGGGCCGCGACCTCATCCTCATCATGGGCGGCTTCTTCCTGGTGTTCAAGGCGACCATGGAAATGCACGAGCGCGTGGAAGGCAAGAGCCACGCCGTTTCGGGATCGAGAATGTACGCCGGCTTCTGGGTCATCGTCACCCAGATCGTCGTGCTCGACGCGGTCTTCTCCCTGGACGCCGTGATCACGGCCGTGGGCATGGTGGATGACCTGGAAGTCATGATGGCCGCCGTCATCATTGCCATCGGCATCATGCTGGTCGCCTCCAAGCCCCTGACCCGATTCGTGAATGCCCACCCGACCGTTGTGATCCTGTGCCTGGGATTCCTGCTGATGATCGGCTTCGCGCTCGTGGCGGAAGGCTTCGGCTTCAAGGTCCCCAAAGGGTATCTGTACGCGGCGATCGGATTCTCCGTCGTCATCGAAGCGCTCAACCAGGTTGCCCGCCGCAACCTGCTCAGTGCCGACGACCATCGCCCCATGCGCGAGCGCACCGCCGAGGGCATATTGCGCATGCTGGGCAAGCGGCCGTTATCGGAACACGCTCCGGCCGAAGGAGCCGAGCAGCCTCCCGACGAACTGCCCTTCGGCGTCGAAGAGCGCAACATGGTAAGCGGCGTACTGCGCCTGGCCGACCGCACGGTGCATTCGATCATGACGCCGCGCACCGACATCACGTGGATCAATATCGAGGACGATCCGGAAACCATACGCGAAGAAGTCACGCGCACTCCGCATGGATTCTTTCCCGTCTGCCGGGGATCTCTGGACGACATCGTCGGCATAGGCCGCGCCAAAGACATCATTGCCGATCTCCTTCAAAGCAAGACGCTGAACCAGCGGGCGCTGCGCCCTCCCATCATTGTTCACGAAACCGTCCGGATTCTCGACCTCATCGACACGCTCAAATCCGCTCGAGGGCAACTGGTCATGGTGATCAATGAGTTCGGTGCCGTCGAGGGCCTGGTCACGCCCATCGATGTCTTCGAAGCCATCGCGGGAGACTTTCCCGATGAGGACGAGACGCCCGACATCATCCATAGCGGCGAAAACCGCTGGATCGTCGACGGCGCCACGGACCTGCACCACTTCGAGCAATCCCTCGAAATCGAAGGCCTCATGGACGAATCGGATGACTACAGCACCGTTGCCGGATATCTGCTCAGGCAATTCGGGCGGTTGCCCGACGTGGGAGACCACCTGAGCTTTCAGCAGACGCACGGCCATTTCCGCTTCGAGGTCTTGCAGCTGGAGGGACGCCGCATTGCCAAGGTACTGGTCGAACGGCATGGCGATGAGGCCGGAGACGCCATGCCCGCCGATGCGGCCTAGTATTTTCATGCTATACTGCCTGGCTGTTGTTCGTTCGGGGCGTAGCGCAGCCTGGTAGCGCATCTGGTTTGGGACCAGAGGGTCGAAGGTTCGAATCCTTTCGCCCCGACCACAAACAACAAGGTAAAAGACAAGGGCTTACGCACAGGTTGCGCAAGCCCTTAGTTTTTGAAACAGCGTTTTTGAAACAGCGTTTTATTCGGCCCTAGGCTTTCTTCAGAAACTGCGCTTTCAGCATATAGCTTGCGCCGTCGATTTTGCAGTCGACTTCGTGATCTCCGGACATCAGCCGTATGCTCTTCACCTTGGTGCCTTTCTTGAGCGTGATCGACGAACCCTTCACCTTGAGATCCTTGATAAGAACAACGGCATCGCCATCCCCCAATGGATTGTTATTGCTGTCTCGAACCACGGCGGCTTCGTCTTCGGCTTCGCCGTTATCGGTCGCCACGATTGGCCACTCGTGTGCACAGTCCGGACAAATATAATGCTCGCCATCGGGATAGGTGTTCTCCATGGAGCACTTCGGACAGGAAGAAGGATTTTGCATAAATTTTGAGCGAAAATATCAGTTGAATCACGACAGATCGTAACATGACCATCATTACCATTTCTGAACAGGACGGCGTGCGCGACCTCCATTTCGGCACTCCTTGGATACAAGGCTCGATGCGCGTGGCCGAACCCGACGCCATCGAATTGGAATACGTTCAACAAATGATGATGTGGACGCTCTTTCGCGACGCGCCGGCGCATATTGTGCAACTTGGACTGGGGGCCGGCGCCTTGACCAAGTTCTGCTACCGGCGGTTTCCGTCCAGCTGCATCACGGCTGTCGAGCTTTCCTCAGCGGTCATCCAGGCATGCCGTGAGCATTTTGCGCTGCCTCCGAACGATGACCGGCTGGACGTCCTCGAGATGGACGCGATGGACTACGTCACGGCCCTTTGCAATCGGCGCTCCGCCGACATTCTGCAGGTGGACTTATACGATGCACAGGCGCGGGGCCCGGTCCTGGATTCGGCAGCCTTCTACAGATCGTGCGCCAACAGCCTGGACTCGAACGGAATCATGACGGTCAACCTGTATTGCGCGCTTCCTGATCGCTTAAAGAATCTGCAAGCCATGGAAGAAGCCTTCGAAGCCGTTGCATGGCTGCCGGAAGTTCATGACGGCAATGTCGTGGCAATCGCTTTCAAGCGCGCGCCTTCGGTAGATTTCAGCGAGCTTTTCCTGCGCGCGCACAGCATCGGCCAGACGCTGGGGCTACCCGCCGCAAGCTGGGTATCGGGGCTGCAAAGCTGGATGCAAGGAGATTAGGGTCAGACCCCATGCGGGGTCTGACCCTTCGAGCATAAGAGGGATAGGGTCAGACCCCGCATGGGGTCTGACCCTACGCAACGGGTTCGATCAACAGCTCAAAGGTCACCAGCACGGCGTTGCTGCCGCGGCGCAGCCGTCCTTCGGATATCTGGCCCGTATGATCAACCATGCGGATATCGATTTCCGCCTTCAACCGCCCGTTTTCATCTTCTGCAATCCGGCCATGCCGGATATAGACTTCCGTGATGTGCGGTTCGACCACCCGGCCGTCATCGAACACCGCACCCACCAGGCTGCCGACGCCGGCGCACAGCACAGCCTCGCGTATGCCTCGCGATTCGCATTCGGCTTCTAGCGCCGCGCAGAGATCCTGGTTTGGCGCCAGCCGCAGCGCAAAGGCCGGCCTGGCATCGGGCGGACGGACGACAGGGCGGGAAAACGGCTGGAACAGGGAGAAGTTGGTCTCGGGGTCTGGCGTCACCTTGAATTCCACGCCACGCATCAGCCAGGCGTCCGCCTGGATGGCTTCCGCAATCAGGCTCTCGTTGGGCAGAATATGGCCGCAGCCCGGTTTGCCGTCGGCCGTCGTCCAGCTGGCGTGGCAGTGCAGCCATGGCCCATCGTCGCGGATTCCATAGGTGACACAGCCCTCGTGCAGCCTTACGGCGCCCGGCGGGTCGTAGCGACCACTGAAATACACCGCATGATCGGGCGAGGACGAAGTTGCAGGCATGACATAGGCGAGCTTGCCGAACGCGCCACCCTGCAAGGATAAGGTAGCGCTGCGGGCGTTATGCTTTTCCAGACCCAGGACAAGCGCATCGAGCAGGGTTAGCCCAGGCTCCAGTTCGAGCCGCGCCGTCTCCAGCCAGCCATCGGCGCGCGTGGCGCGCGCTTCCGGCACGGCGCCTGGGTGTTCAACGAAGCGCAGATTCATTTTTTTGCTCCATTCCTTCCAGCAGGCCACGACGCTCCAGTTCTTTCCTGACCAGCATCTTCGGAACCTTGCCGTAGGCGGACTTCGGCAGGGCATCCCAGAAAAAAACTCGCTTGGGCAGCTTGTAGCGCGCAATCCGCTCGCTCATCCAGGCCAACAGCTCGGCTTCGCCAATGTCGGCGCCGTCGTAGGAGACGCAAACCGCGATGCCCACCTCGCCCCATTTGGGGTCGGGCACCCCGACCACCGCCACTTCCGTGATTGCGCCGTGCGTCAGGATCTTCTCTTCGATCTCCCTGGGATAGATATTGGAACCACCGGAGATATACATGTCGGAGGCGCGGCCGGTGATATACAGGAAGCCCTGCGCATCGCGGCACCCCAGATCGCCCGTCCGGAACCATCCATTGCGAAACGCCTTGGCGTTGGCCTCCGGATTGTTGTAGTAGCCCGCGAACACGGCAGGCCCGATGACACAGATCTCGCCGGTCTGGCCGTCCGGCACTTCCTTGCCTTGATCGTCCTGCACCGACACCTGCATTCCCGTACGTTCGTAGCCGCAGGTACCTGCACGCGTATCGTCGCCATGCCAGGACGGAGGCAGCACGGTGATGTTGCCGGTGACCTCGCCCAGGCCGTAGTACTGCACCAGTACCTTGCCCAGCTTAGCCAACGCACGTTTCTGGTCTTCGGCATACATGGGTGCGCCGGCGTAGATCACATGCCGCAGGCTGGAGTGATCGTAAAGATCGGCCGCGGGATGTTCGACCATGAGCTTGAGTATGGTCGGAACCGTGAAGAGGTTGGTGAGCCGGTGCTTCTGGATCAAGGAGAATGCCAGGTCGATGTCGAACTTGTCATTGGGCAGCAATACAGTCTGGCCGCCGCGCGCAATCATGTTCAGCTGGTGCACGCCGGCGCCGTGGGACAGCGGCGCCACCACCAGCGAGCCGTCGTGCTCGGTGGCGCCGGGCATGAGGTCGCAAAGATGATTGTTGATCACGAATGCCATCTGCCCATGGGTCAGGACGGCCGCCTTGGGACGGCCCGTGGTACCCGACGTGAAGAACAGCCAGCAAGCGGTGTCATCCTCGACGTCGGCATCCGGAAAATGCTGGCCCTGATGCTCTGCGATGAGAGTTGCCGCGTGTGTGCCGTCGCGGACACCGGGCGCATCGCCTGTGAGCCAGATGACTTCGATGTCCGGGTACGCGGCGCGCACCGCCTGCGCGTGTTCGGGAAAATCCGTCTGGCACAAAAACACGCGTGGCCGCGCCACATCGGCCATGTATACCAATTCGTCCGGCATCATGCGGAAATTGGTCGGCACCCAGACCGCGCCCAGGCGAAAAGTGGCCAGCATGGATTCCAGCATTTCGTTGCTGTTCTTGCTGTGGACCAGCACGGCAGTGCCCGGACTCACGCGCTTGGCCAATGCGGCGGCGAATGCCGAGACCCGCTCATTGAGCTGCCTCCAGGTCCAGGTCTGGTCGCGCCATGCCAGCGCCGGGCGCTGCGGCAGGCGGCGCGCGTTCTGGGTGGCCCAGTAGGCCAGATTCATCACCCTGCGAGATACCGGCGCCTGGTGAATGACGTTCATTTTGCACGCTCCAGGATCGAGACATAGTTGGCCACGGCGGCGCCGCCCATGTTGAAAACACCAGCCAGCGAGGCATCCGGCACCTGCATGGCTCCCGCGTCGCCCATCAGCTGCATGGCCGCCATCACGTGCATGGAAATGCCCGTAGCGCCCAGCGGATGGCCTTTCGCCTTCAAGCCGCCCGAAACGTTGACCGGCAGGCGGCCGTCCTTGCGGGTGATGCCGTCCCGGATCACCTTCCAGCCTTCACCGGGCCTGGCCAGCCCCATGGCCTCGTATTCGAGCATTTCCGCAATCGTGAAGCAGTCGTGCGTTTCCACCAGGCTGAGGTCGTCAAGCGCAATGCCGGCGTCGTCCAGCGCCCGGGCCCATGCCCGCCGCGGCCCTTCGAAGGCAATGGGATCCCTGCGGGACAGCGGCAGGAAATCATTGACGTGCGCGCGTGCGCGAAAGCGTATGGCTCGCGCCAGGCCGCGTGCCGTTTCCTCGTCGGCAACCACCAGCGCGGCGGCGCCATCCGACACCATCGAGCAATCGGTGCGCCGCAAGGGTCCCGCCACGAGCGGGTTCTTGTCCGACTCGGTATTGCAGAACGCGACGTCGAAGGCTTTTTGCACATGGGCATACGGATTGTGAACGCCATTGCCGTGATTCTTGGACGCGATCATGGCGAGCTCTTCACGCTTGTCGCCGTAGCGATCGAAATACGCTTGCGCAATATTGCCGAAAATGCCCGCGAAGCCGGAAGGGTTTTCCTCTTCCTTGCGGTAGCAGCCGCTTAGCAGCGCATCGGCGACCTCGCGCGGCGGCACGGCCGTCATCTTTTCAGCGCCGATGGCCAGCGCGATGCGCCCGCGACCGCACTCGATGAAGTCCATGGCGCGATACAAGGCGGCCGTGCCCGTGGCGCAGGCGTTTTCGACATGCACGGCGGGGGTGAATCGCAGCGCGGGTTCGCCCAGCGAGACCAAAGCGCCTTCAAAGCCCTGCGGCGTCAAACCATTGTTGTATACCCCGACCGTGATGGCGTCGACATCCGCCGGATCCACCTGCGCATGGTCGAGCGCGCTGCGCGAGACTTGCGCGATCAGCGTCTCGACATCGGGGTCATCCAGCTTTCCGAACCGGGTATGCGCCCAGCCAACGATTACGGCGCGCTTCGACATATTTGCTCCTTCTGGATTATGGGGTCGGACCCCATGCGGGGTCCGACTCTTTCTTTTCTACCTGGGGTCAGACCCCGAATGGGGTCTGACCCCTCATAGCCGTAATGGGGTCTGACCCCTCACAGCCATTATCGCCAGAAATCCGGAATTAGGCGACGATCCTCTGTTTGCGATGATTCTATGCTTGCGCGGTCAGGAAACGTTCCAGAATCCCCGCGGAGTAGTATCGGGCGACGCGCGAAAGGAAGTCGCTGAAGCTGACGCTCGCACCATCGTCGGCGCGGTCGGATATGGTGCGGAATACCGCGCACGGGACGTCATATTCGTAGCAAACCTGCGCGACGGCCGCGCCTTCCATCTCGACGCACAATGCGTCCGGCAACTCGTCCCGCAGCTTGCGCACCGCCAATCCGCAGCCGACGAAGCGGTCTCCGCTGATGATGACGCCTCGATGTACGCGCGGAAGGGCCACGCCAAAAGCGGCCAGCGTTCCGGCCGGCACATGACGCGGCAGTATGCCGGTCAGGTATTCCTGCGCGCAGCGGCTCAAGGCCTCGGAAGTCGACGGGTCGGTATCGAACCGGCTGCGATCCAACAGCGGAACCTCGTAGCAGGGAAATAGCGGGCTGGCATCCAGATCGTGCTGCAGCAAGGATGTCGCAACCACCACATCGCCCACCGCGACCTGATCCGACACCGCTCCGGCCAGGCCGGCGAACACCACAGTGCGTGCATCGAATTCGCGGATCAGCGTCACGGCCGTGGCCGCTGCAGCAACCTTACCGACCCGGGCCAGTACCACCACCACCTCCCGACCGTGTATCGCACCGGTGTAGTAGTCGCGCCGGCCGATGCGCGTGCGCGACGCATCCGGCCCCATCGCCTCCAGCAGGCTGGAGATCTCATCATGCAAGGCAGCCATTATGCCGATGCGGCCCATTCCGTCCTCCTGTTGTATTACGGCGAGATGGCCGATTTAACCATATCCCGACATGGGGTCAGACCCCATGCGGGGTCCGACCCCCGCTTCGATGAATGACATGGGGTCGGACCCCGGCTCCGGTGAATGGCTTGGGGTCAGACCCCGTACGGGGTCTGACCCCGCTCCGATGAGGGGTACGGGGTCTGACCCCTCCTCTTTCCGGGCAAACCCTTAGAATTTTCTTCAAAAAAATCCGCGCAAGGTCTCTATACTCGGCCCATCCCCATCTCATTTCAAGGCAGTCTTTAGCATGCTGACTCTAGATTTTCTGAAGGACCTGGCCGAAAGGCACGGAAACGAAATCGCCTTAGAAGATGACGAGGTGCAAGTGAGCTATGCCGAGCTTGCCACCGCCGTCAATGCCTTGGCCGTCGCGTTGCAAATGAAGGACCCCGCCGCGGGTTCCCGGGTCGCGCTGTGCGCGGCCAACTCGCTGGAGTATCTCGTCAGCGTGCTGGCCATACAGGCCGCCGGCAAATTGCTGCTGCCCTTGAACCGCCACGGCGATACCGAGGCGCTGCACGCCTTGCTGAACGAAGCGCTGCCCACCGCCCTCATCGTCGACGACGAAGGCACGGCGCTCATCCAGTGCGACGACGACCTCAAGATCCATGTCTCGCAGTTCGCGGGGCTCGTGCATACTTATCGCGACCACACGCCGGATTCCAATGGCAGCTATCCCGCCCCTGTCATCCAGGCGGAACAAGCCGCCGGTTAAAATGCAGCAGCACCGGCCAAGCCGCAACGGCCGGCCGGCAAGCGCCATCGAACACAGAAAACGGAACCATGTCCCCCTCTACCCTGGATGATCTCGGCAAACTGATCCTGCGCGTCACGCTCGGTGTATTGATTCTTCTCCACGGCATTGCCAAGCTCCAGCACGGCGTTGGCCCCATCGAAAGCATGATGGCCGCCCGGGGCCTGCCGGCGTTCCTGGCCTGGGCCGTCTACCTGGGGGAAGTCCTGGCGCCGGCCCTCGTGATCCTGGGCTTGTATGCCCGTCTCGGCGGGATGCTGATCGCCGTCAACATGGTGGTTGCCATCGTGCTGGTGCATTCAGGCCAGTTGCTCCAGATGGCCAACGGCGGCTGGCGGCTTGAACTGCAGGGCATGTACCTGAGCGCGGCTCTCGCCGTCGCGCTGTTCGGCGCCGGCCGCTTCAGCCTGGGTGGCAGGGGCGGCCGCTGGAATTAACCTTTGGCGGGCAAGCCCATGCACCACCCTACTTCGCGCAAGCCCCGTATCGGTCTGGTTCTAGGCAGCGGATCCGCGCGCGGCTGGGCGCATATCGGCGTCATCAGGGCGCTGGAAGAGCACGGCATTGTCCCGGACATCATCTGCGGCACATCCATCGGCGCGTTGGTGGCTGCCACCTACGGCCTGGGCGTGCTCGACGAATTCGAGGGCTGGGTGCGCGAACTGCGCATCAAGGATGTGGTGTCCTTCATGGACTTGCGCCTGGACGGCGGCATGCTGAAGGGCGAACGCCTGATGGATTTTTTCAAGCGCACATTTCTGGACCGGCCGATCGAAGAGCTCAAGCTGCCCTTCGGCGCCGTCGCTACTTCGCTGCACACCGGTGCGGAGATCTGGCTGCGCACGGGCTCCACCGTGGATGCCGTGCGCGCTTCCATCGCCTTGCCCGGTCTCTTCTCGCCGGTCTGGCATGAGGATCACCTGCTTGCAGATGGTGGATTGGTGAACCCGGTTCCGGTTTCACTGGCCCGGGCCATGGGCGCCGAGATCCTGATTGCCGTCGACCTGAACGCGGATCTTTTCGGCCGTCATTTCAACAAGCCGGCGCCTGCCCAGCCCCAAACGCTGGTGGGCCATGAATGGATGCAAAAGCTGCAGCGCAACCTCAGCGCGTGGCTGCCGGAACCGGAAGAGGACACGCGCCGCTTGCCGTCCATGCTGGACGTCATGGCATCGAGCATCAATATCATGCAGGTCAGGATAACGCGCAGCCGCATGGTCGGAGAGCCGCCCGACGTGGTGATCACTCCCCGGCTGGCGCAATTGGGCCTGTTGGATTTCCATCGGGGCAAGGTCGCAATAGAAGAAGGCGCGAGGGCCGCGAAATCCGCGATCCCCGCCCTGATGGAACTGGGCTTGGCGCGAAGCTAGCGCTAGGCCCGGGCGGGCTTTAACCGAAGCGGCCCGTGATGTAGTCTTCGGTCTCTTTACGTGCGGGCTTCACGAAGATCTGGTCGGTCTCGCCGAATTCCATGAGCTCGCCCAAGTACATGTAGGCGGTGTAGTCCGAACAGCGAGCCGCCTGCTGCATGTTGTGCGTCACGATCACCACCGTGTATTCGGACTTCAATTCGGCGATCAATTCTTCGATCTTGGCCGTGGAAATCGGGTCCAGCGCCGAGCAAGGCTCATCCAGCAACAGAACCTCGGGCTTGATCGCCACGCCGCGCGCGATGCACAATCGCTGCTGCTGTCCGCCGGAAAGGCCATAGCCGCTTTGGTTGAGCTTGTCCTTGACTTCGTTCCACAGCGCCGCCTTGGTCAGTGCCCATTCCACGCGCTCATCCATTTCGCCTTTGCTCAGGCGCTCGAACAGACGCACGCCGAAGGCGATGTTGTCGTAGATGCTCATGGGAAACGGCGTAGGCTTCTGGAACACCATGCCGACCTTGGCGCGTATGAGCGATATGTCCATCTTGGACGTCAGCAGGTTGTTGCCGTCCAGGTTGATCTCGCCCTCGGCGCGCTGGCCGGGGTAGAGCTCGTACATGCGGTTGAACGTGCGCAGCAAGGTGGATTTTCCACAGCCCGATGGGCCGATGAAGGCGGTGACCTTGTTCTCTTTGATGGAAAGGTTCACGTCCTTGATGGCGTGGAACTTGCCGTAGTAGAAATTGAGATTCTTGACTTCCAGTTTCGTACGTTCGGCTGTCGTAGTAGATTGCATAATCCGTTCCTCGCGAGGCGGGCCCCGCGCTATGTTATTTGCGGAATAAAGCGCGTGCGGCAATATTGATGCCAAGCACGAGCAGAGTGATCATGACGGCGCCCGCCCACGCGAGGCGGTTCCAGTCCTCGTAAGGGCTGGCGGCGTACTGGAAGATGACCACGGGAAGGTTGGCGATGGGCGCATTCATGTTCATGGACATGAACTGATTGTTCAGCGCTGTGAACAGCAAAGGCGCGGTTTCGCCCGATATGCGTGCAATCGCCAGCAGGACACCGGTGATGATCCCGGAACGGGCCGCGCGATAGCAAATGAACATGACCACCCGCCATTGCGGGCATCCCAGGGCAGCCGCGGCTTCGCGCAGGCTGTTCGGCACCAGCATGAGCATGTTGTCGGTTGAGCGCACCACCACCGGTATGACCAGGATGGCAAGCGCGAAGGCGCCAGCCCAGCCCGAGTAGTGTTCCACTTGCGCGACGTATATTGCGTAGATGAACAGGCCGATGATGATGGAAGGCGCTGACAGCAGCACGTCGTTCAGGAAGCGCGTTGCGGGCGCCAGCCAGCCTCGCTGGCCATATTCCGCCAGGTAGGTGCCGGCCAGCACGCCGATGGGTGTTCCAATGATGGTCGCCACGGCGGCCATCATGACGCTGCCCAGGATGGCGTTCAGCAAACCGCCGTCCGCCCCCGGTGGAGGCGTGCTTTCGGTGAGCAGAGTAAGGGATAGCGCAGCGCCGCCCTTGAGAAACAAGGTCAAGATGATCCAGGTCAGCCAAAACAGGCCGAAGACGACGGTTGCACCGGACAAAGCCAGCAACACACGATTGAAACGCTGGCGTTTCCGGTATACCGGATTGGAAAGGTTGACGACGGAATCGGAATTGAACATGTTGGGTGTCCGTTCTTAGTGCGACGTTCCCTCGCCCTTGGCCAGGCGAAGAAGCAGGAGTTTCGACAAAGCCAGCACGACTGTCGTGATCAGGAACAGGATGAGCCCCAGTTCGAGCAAGGCCGATTTCTGCATTCCGCCCGCCTCGTTGAACTCGTTGGCCAGGGCCGAAGCGATGGAGTTCGAAGGCGAGAAAATCGACGAAGGCAAGTTGAAGGCGTTGCCGATCACGAAGGTGACCGCCATGGTTTCCCCCAGCGCACGGCCCAGCCCCAGCATGATGCCCCCGATTACGCCGCTCTTGGTGTAGGGCAGGACCACCTTCCAGACGACTTCCCAGGTGGTGCTCCCCAGACCGTAAGCCGACTCCTTCAACAACGGAGGCACCAGTTCGAATACATCGCGCATGACCGCCGTGATGAAGGGAATCACCATGATGGACAGTATCAGGCCTGCCGTGAACACGCCGATCCCGAAGGGAGGCCCACCAAAGATGGAACCCAGCACGGGAATGCCCTCGAATGCATCGATGATGTGGGGTTGGATGTACTGCTGGAAAACCGGCACGAATACGAACAGCCCCCACATGCCGTAGATGATGGAGGGAATGGCGGCCAGCATTTCGATGGCCGTGCCCAGCGGCCGGCGAAGCCAGACGGGGGACAGTTCGGTCAGGAACATGGCGATGCCGAACGAAACAGGCACCGCGATCACAAGCGCGATCGCCGAGGTAAGCAGGGTGCCCATGATCGGCACCAGGGCGCCATAGACGTTTTGGACGGGATCCCAGTTGTTGGTCCACAGGAACGCCAAGCCATGTTCTGCGATGGATTCCCGACTGCCGTAGATCAGGGACACCATGATGGCGCCGAGCAAAATGAACACAAAGAACGCAAAGGTACGCGTCAGGTTCTTGAACAAAGCGTCAAGTAGTGCGTTCTGGTTATTTTTCATGTTGGTCTTGTTGCATGTCGCAGCCTGGCCGTCAAGGCCGGTTTTGAAGGGGACTGAAAAATCGGGCCGATAAACCGCAATTTTTACATAACAAAGACGGTGTCATGTAAAACGACACCGTCTTTGTCTGGCGAAAAAAGGAATACCCCTTTTTCTACCGGTTACTTCCAGATGGCGCTGCCGTCGGCAGCTTTGATTTCGGTCTTCCAGGCATCGGCGACCTGCTTCACGACTGCGTCGGGCATCGGGACGTAGTCGAGCTCTTCCGCCATTTTACCGCCATTCTTGAAAGCCCAATCGAAGAATGCCAGGACTTCCTTGCCGGCTTCAGGCTTGTCCTGCTTCTTGTGGACCAGGATGAAGCTGGCCGCCGTAACGGGCCACGAGTCGGCGCCCGGCTCGTCGGTCAGCACCACGCCCATTCCGGGCGCGCTCTTCCAGTCGGCGTTCGCCGCGGCGGCGGCAAAGGCGGCCTGCGTAGGCTGCACGAACTTGCCGTCCTTGTTCTTGAGCTGGGTCCACGCCAGGTTGTTTTGCTTCGCATAGGCGTATTCGACGTAGCCGATGGAGTTCTTCAACTGGCGAACATAGGCGGCCACCCCTTCGTTGCCCTTGCCGCCCTGGCCGGTGGGCCACTTGACGGCCTTGCCTTCGCCAACCTGTTCCTTCCAGGCGGAGGACACTTTGGACAGATAGTTGGTCCAGCCGAACGTGGTGCCCGAGCCGTCGGAGCGGTGTACGACGATGATGGAAGTGGAAGGCAGCTTCAGATCGGGATTCATCGCCTTGATGGCGGCATCGTCCCACTTCTTGATCTTGGCAAGGAAGATATCGGCAATGATTTCACCCGACAGCTTCAACTCGCCGGGCTTGATGCCGTCGATATTGACGACAGGCACCGTGCCGCCGATGATGGCGGGGAATTGCAGCAGGTTGTTCTGCTCAAGCGCATCCGCCTTCATGGGATCATCCGACGCGCCGAAATCGACCGTCTTGGCGATGATCTGCTGCTGGCCGCCACCCGAGCCGATCGACTGGTAGTTCACGCGATTGCCAGTGTCCTTCTGGTATTGGGCAGCCCATTTGGCATAGATCGGATACGGGAAGGATGCGCCAGCGCCGGTGATGTCGGCGGCATGGGCCGCAATGGCGACCGTGCCCAGGGCGAAACCGACGGAAACCTTCAAAAATACGCGTTTAAACATGTGAGGAACCCTCTTGAACTGAGACTGGTAAAAGCAGGCAGGCCTGCATTGCTCGTCATAGTAAAGATCGAATATGACATGTTCGTGACAGCGCCACAAAAAGTTACGATCCCAGTTGCTGCATCAGGTGCTGATGAAGGTTGAAGGGCTTTCCGCTGGGCTTGATCTTGACGTAGGTGCCATTGGGCAGCGCCCTCCAGGCCAGCTGGTTGTCGCGCAGCGCATAGGTGAACGCTTCGTTGATGACTCGCTTCTTCAGCGCCTTGTCGAACACCGGGAAGCCCAGCTCGACCCGGCGGAAAAAATTCCGGTCCATCCAGTCGGCCGATGACAAGTAAACGTTTTCGGCGCCTTCGTTGTAGAAGTAAAAGACCCGGGAATGCTCGAGGAAGCGCCCCACGATGGAGCGGACACGGATGTTCTCCGACAGGCCCGGCACCCCCGCCCTCAGGGCGCAGGCGCCTCTGATCACCAGGTCCACCTTGACGCCGGCCTGGCTGGCCTTGTACAAGGCGTCGATGACAATGGGCTCCAGCAGGGAATTCATCTTGGCCATGATCCGCGCCTTCTTGCCGCTCTTGGCAATGGATGCCTCGTTGCGTATCAGCGCCAGCATGGTTTCGTGCAGCGTGAACGGCGATTGCAGCAGGCACTTGAGCGGCCGGCGCGCGCCCAGGCCCGTCAAGAGCGAAAATACCTTATCCATGTCTTCGCACACTTTCTGGTCGGCGGTGATCAAACCGAAATCCGTATAAAGCTTGGCGGTGCGCGGGTGATAATTGCCCGTGCCCAAGTGCCCGTAACGGCGGATCCGGCCGTTTTCGCGCCGCAGGATCAAGGCCATCTTGGCATGCGTCTTGTGCCCGACGACCCCATAGCTGACATGAGCACCTACTTCTTCCAGCCTTGCCGCCCAGTTGATATTGGTCTGTTCGTCGAAGCGCGCCATGAGCTCGACGATCACCGTGACTTCCTTGCCTGCCCGAGCCGCGGCCAGCAGCAGGCGCATGAGTTCGGAGTCTTCTCCTGTGCGGTAGATGGTCTGCTTGATGGCGACCACCGACGGATCCATGGCCGCCGCGGTCAGGAAAGTAAGCACCGGCTGAAAAGACTGGTAGGGGTGATGCAGCAGGCAATCGCGCTCGGCGATGGCGCTGAACAAGGCTGAAGGATCGTCGTCGGGCAAGTGATCGAAAGGCGCGGGCAGCTTGGGGCGATAGTCCGGAAACAGGAGATCGGGCCGGTCGATGGCATTGCACAACTGCATCAGCCGCGACAGGTTCACCGGCCCGCTTACCCGATAGGTGTCCTGCGGCTGAAGCAGAAATTCCTGCTGCAGGAAGGCTTCCAGGTCCGGTGGCATGCTCTGGTCGATCTCGAGCCGGACCGCCGCCCCGAAATTGCGCTGCGACAGTTCGCCCTGAAGCGCCTGCCGCAAGTTGGTGATTTCCTCTTCGTCGACGAATAGATCGCTGTTGCGCGTGACGCGCCATTGATACACCCCCTTGACGTCCAGCCCCGGGAACAGTTCGCCCACGAAGACGCTGATCAAGGCCGACAGCAATATGTAGCCATTGGGAATACCGGATATTTCGGATGGCATGTGCATTACCCGCGGCAGCGCGCGGGGCGCCTGCACGATGGCGATGGAGGCGCTGCGCCCGAATGCGTCCTGTCCGGACAGCGCAACGATGAAATTCAGGCTCTTGTTGTAGACGCGTGGAAAGGGATGAGCGGGATCCAGGCCGATGGGAGTGAGCATGGGCATGACATCGCGCTCGAAAGAGTCATGCGCCCATTCGCGCATGCCTTCGTCCCAGCGCGCGGGCTCGAGCAGGGCGATGCCCTCTGCCTTGAGCTTGGGCAGCACCTGGTTCATCAACAGGTTGTTTTGCCTGTCGACCAGTTCATGGGCCGCGATCTGCACCCGCTCGAAAGCCTCGCCCGGTGTGTAGCCGTCTACGCCGACCAGCGTCGGCGTCTGCCTTTGCTGTTCTTTCAGGCTGGAAATCCGGATCTCGAAGAACTCGTCGAGGTTGGAACTGACGATGCAAAGATACCGCAGGCGCTCGAGCAGCGGCGTGTTGCGGTTCTCGGCCATGGCCAGCACACGCTCATTGAACTTGAGCAAGGAAAGCTCGCGGTTCAAGAGAGTAGGATTCGACGACGAAGGGAGCATGGATCAGTCCAGAAAAAGAAGCACACGAGGTTTTACGTCATTTTCATTACTGTTATGTGACAAGCCGGAAGACGTGCACGTTTCTATACTATCAAAACGCCCTTAGATAGTAAGCACCGGCGATTGCTCGGCCATTCATCGGCATAGGCGCACTCGATTTCTTCCAGCAGTCGTTCACGAGGGGTCAGACCCCGTCGGGGTCTGACCCCAAAAGTCCGTGCGCGAGGGGTCGGACCCCGCATGGGGTCCGACCCCAGATGCAAGCCAGGAGGCGGCATAAAGACGCACGCGCGCGCAGTCTTTATAATTCGTAGGTATCCACCAGCAATCTCTCATAATGGACTATCTACTTGCCGCGGTCGACTTGGGCTCCAACAGCTTTCGGCTATCCATCGGACGCGTCGTACAACTGGACGGCAAAGCGCAAATCTACTCCGTCGACCGTCTAAAAGAGTCCGTCAGGCTGGCGGCCGGCCTGAACGAAGACAAAGTCATTTCCGAAGAAGCCATCGAGCGCGCCATCACCGTCCTGAAGCGCTTCGGCGAACGGCTGTCCGGCTTCCATCCCAATCGCGTCAGGGCGGTGGCCACCAATACATTTCGCATTGCGCGCAATGTCGCCGACATACTGCCGCGCGCGGAAGCGGCTCTCGGATTTCCCATCGAAGTCATCGCGGGACAGGAAGAAGCGCGACTGATTTTTTCAGGCATCACCAACGAGCTCCCCCCCTCGCCCAACCGCCGCCTGATGATAGACATCGGCGGCGGATCGACCGAGGTCATCATTGGAAAGGGATTCCAGCCCATGCACATGAGCTCGCTGTACATGGGCTGCGTCAGCTTTACGCGACAGTTCTTTCCCGATGGCAACATCACCGCGGCCCGCATGGAGCGCGCCCAGCTGGCGGCACGCCGGGAACTTGAAGGCATATCCAAGCAGTACCGGAAAACCGGCTGGCAAGAGGCCTACGGCTCGTCCGGCACGGCAAAAGGGCTGATCGCCGTGCTGCAGGAAGGCGGCATGTCCAAGAAGGGCATCACCCTCGAAGGCCTGGAATTGCTCAAGGCCAAGCTGATACGCGACGGCAAAGTCATCATGAAAGAGCTGCCCGGCCTGAAGCACGATCGTTCCCTGGTGCTGGCCGGCGGCCTGGCCATCATGCTGGCGGCATTTCAGGAACTCAAGATCAAAGCCATGGCGCCCGGAGAAGGCGCGTTGCGCGTGGGGGTGCTGTACGACATCCTGGGCCGTGACTCCGCTCATGACAAGCGCGACGAAACCGCACGCCAGTTCATCAAGCGCTATCACATCGACACCCGGCAGTCGGAACGGGTCAAGCGCATCGCACTGCAGTTTTTCTCGCAACTCGATCTGCCGGGCAACGTCGAGAAAGAAGAGCTCCAGCGCACCTTGGGCTGGGCGTCCGACCTTCACGAAGTGGGCATCAGCATCGCCCATGCTGAATACCACAAGCATGGCGCTTATATTCTCCAGCATGCCGACATGCCGGGCTTTTCGAACGACGATCAATCCATGCTTGCGCTTTTCGTGCTGGGGCATCATGGCAAGTTCAACAAGCTTTCCCTGCTCGAACCCACCAGGGAAAAATGGCTGACGCTGCTTTGCCTGCGGCTGGCGGTGCTGCTGTGCCGCCGGCGCGAAGACCATAAAACCGGGCTTCCCATCACCCTCCAGGCCCAGGGCCAGCAAATCACGCTGAAGGCGGCGAAGTCCTGGCTGGATGCCCATCCGCTCTCGGAGTTCTCGCTTCAGGCGGAAACCGTGGAATGGGCCAAGGCCGGATTCGAGTTCAATCTCGTCGAGACTTAGGGCCTAGATTAGGGCCAGGGTCAGACCCCGTATGGGGTCTGACCCTTCGGATTGAGCCAGGGTCAGACCCCGAATAGGGTCTGACCCTTCGGGTTGGGCGCGGGGTCAGACCCCATTCGGGGTCTGACCCCTAAACCAGGCCGAAATGGCGGCGATAGCGCTCATCCATCTTTCTTATGTCGAGCAGGACGGGGAAATCGGCGGTATTGAAGTCGGGATCCCAGGCGGGCTCGCCGCAAATCGTGGCACCCAGCTTGAGATAGCCTTTGATGAGCGGCGGAATACGTGCCGGCAGTGCGCTGTCCAGGCACTCGACGGGATAACGATGGCGTGGCGACACGCGCGGGACATCCGGCGAGCCTTCCAGGGTTTTTCTCGCTATGCGCCAGACCTCGGCCGCGGTAACGCCGTCGTCGCGCAGGCTGACGCTGGCGCAACCGAGCAGATACCGGAAGCCGGATTCCAGCATCAGGCTGGCGATGCCCGACCATAGCAGCATGATGACCGAGCCATTCCGGTAGTCGGCATGCGTGCATGACCGCCCCACTTCGACGATCTGATCGTAGATGTGGCTGAGGCCGCCGAGGTCGAATTCCGATTCGGAGTAATAGCCGCCGGCCTTGCGGGCGTTTGCCGGCGTCAGGAGCCGGTAGGTGCCCACTACGCGGCCGGTGTGCGCCTCTTTGACCATGAAATGCTCGCACCAGAGGTCGAAGCGGTCGGCATCCAGGCCGTTCGCGGAGTCTGGAAACACCGCGTTCATTTCTTCCGTGAATACCTGGTAGCGCAAGCGCTGTATCGCTTCCAGCTCTTCGGTGCTACCAGCCAGCCCCATTATCAGGTCCCCGGCCACGGGCCGCGTCCAGTTCCTGTCTATGGCGATGCCGGTTTCTATGCGTGCAGACTCTAGCATTCAAGTAACTCCTAAACATTCGGTGATTATCTGCGATGAATGTTTCAGGTATTTGATGCTTACGTTACTCGTTTGTAAGGTTCACCGCAACCAATTCGCGAACGCCTTCTTCGGCGAGCGCCGCCTCTTCGGCCTCTACCATGAGCCGCAACTTGGGCTCCGTGCCGGAGGCGCGTATCAGAACACGCCCGCGCCCGTTCAGTTTCCGCTCGACCTTCTCGCGCGCTGCGGCCAGGCCCGCGTGAGTCTGCCACTGCACGCCCTGAGCCAACGGCACGTTGACCATCTTCTGAGGATACATCTTCAGGTCGGACACCAGCTCGGCCAGCGAATTGCCGCTGCGGCTCATTGCCCGAAGGACTTGCAGCGCCGCGATGATTCCATCGCCCGTGGTGTGGCAATCGAGACACAGCAGATGGCCGGAACTTTCTCCACCGTACAGCCAGCCCCGGGCCTGCATGGCCTCCAGCACATAGCGGTCGCCGACCTTGGCGCGTTCAAAAGCCACGCCCATGGCGTGCATCCGCTTTTCAAAACCGAAGTTCGTCATGAGCGTGCCCACCACCCCGTCGACTTTCTGCTGCGTCATGCGGTCGCGCACAATGGCATAAAGGAGTTCGTCGCCGTTGTACAGGCGACCGCTACCGTCGACCATTTGCAGGCGGTCCGCATCGCCATCGAGCGCGATGCCGATGTCCGCGCCCCGGGCTTGGACTTCCGCCACCAGGGTTTCGGGATGCATGGCGCCCACGCCTTCGTTGATATTGAAGCCGTCGGGCTGGCACCCTATGGAAAAGACCTCGGCGCCGAGCTCGCGGAATACGTGCGGCGCAATATGGTAGGCCGCGCCATGCGCGGCATCCACCACGATGGACAAGCCCGAAAGATCCAGCTCGTTGGGGAAAGTGCTTTTGCAAAACTCTATGTAGCGCCCCGCCGCGTCGTCGATGCGGCGCGCACGGCCCAGCGCTTCGGACCCGACGCAGCCCAGCGGTTCATCGATCGCCGCCTCGATCTCGGCCTCGATCTCGTCCGGAAGCTTCATGCCCTGCGCGGAAAAGAACTTGATGCCGTTGTCCTGGTAAGGATTATGGGAAGCGCTGATGACAATGCCGGCGACCAGGCGAAGGGCACGGGTCAGATAAGCGACGGCCGGCGTGGGAACCGGGCCAGCCAGCAGCACATCGATGCCCGCCGCCGACAGCCCAGCCTCAAGCGCGGATTCGAGCATGTAGCCCGAAATTCGCGTGTCCTTGCCTATGACGACCGCGGGCCGGCCCCTGCCGGGATGCTTGCGGGCCAGCACGCGCCCGGCGGCATAGCCGAGCCGGAGCGCGAATTCCGCATTGATGGTGGGACCGCCGACTTCACCACGAACACCGTCGGTTCCAAAATACTTGCGTTCAGTCATAGATAAGCTCCGGTTTCCACTGCGCTCCAGACTTTGAGGGCGTCTGAAGTCGCCGCTACGTCGTGCACCCTGATGATGCGGGCGCCGCGCGCAATCGCCGCCAATGCGGCCGCCACGCTGCCGTATACCCTTTCAGCGGGTGCGCGGCCTATGATGTACCCAATCATGGATTTTCGCGATACGCCAATCAGCCAGGGATATCCCTGGTTGTCGAGGTCAGCCAGCTTGCGCAGCAGCAGGTAGTTCTGCGGTTGGGTTTTGCCAAACCCAAAGCCCGGGTCCAGCACGATACGGCGTTCCGACACCCCCGCGACGCGCAGGGCGCGCGCCTGCCCGTGCAGGAACTGCTGGACCTCCAGCAGCAGGTCGTCGTATTGAGGATCGGCCTGCATGGTCTTGGGCTCGCCTTGCATGTGCATGATGCACAGGCCGCAATCAGAATCGGCAACAGCTTCGATGGCGCCGGGACGTGTGAAGCCGCATATATCGTTGATCATGTCGGCGCCGGCATCGAGCACGGCGCGCATCACCTGCGGCTTGAAGGTGTCGATGGACAAGGGAACGCCGAGACTGCGCAAGCCTTCGATGACGGGTAGCACCCGTTGCAGCTCTTCTTCGGCGGATAAAGGCTCCGCTCCCGGCCGCGTCGATTCCCCGCCAATATCCAGCATGTCGGCGCCCTGCTCTGCCAGCAGGCGCCCATGCGCGATCGCGGCGTCGGCCTCGAAGTGTTCAGCGCCATCGGAAAAAGAGTCGGGGGTGACGTTGACGATCCCCATTATCAATGGGCGCCCGAGATCAAGCTCGAAGCGCCCACAAAGCAAGCTGGAACTCATTGAATACGATAGAGACCAGTTTTAGACGGGGGTCGCCGCGGCATCGCCGCCGGCGGAGGACACGCCGGCCGCCGGCGGAGGCGTGTCGGACGGTGCGGGACCGCCGGACAGAGCCTGAGGCGGACGCGGAGGACGGCCCTGCATGATGTCGTCGATTTGCTCTGCGTCGATGGTTTCCCACTCGAGCAGCGCGGCCGTCATGGCTTCCATCTTGTCGCGGTTGTCTTCGATGAGCTTGCGGGCAATCGCGTACTGCTGATCGATGATCTCGCGGATCTCGTGGTCGACCTTCTGCATGGTGGCCTCGGACATATGCGTCGTCTTGGTCACGCTGCGCCCCAGGAAGACTTCGCCTTCGTTCTCGGCATACACCACGGGGCCGAGCGAGTCGGTCATGCCGTAGCGGGTGACGATATCGCGGGCGATGGCCGTGGCGCGCTCGAAGTCGTTGGATGCACCGGTCGTCATTTGATTCATGAAGACCTCTTCGGCGATGCGGCCGCCGAACAACACCGCGATCGTATTCAAGAGGCGCTCTTTGTCCATGCTGTAGCGATCGCCTTCAGGCAATTGCATGGTGACGCCCAGCGCGCGGCCGCGCGGAATGATCGTGACCTTGTGCACCGGATCGGTCTTGGGCAGCAGCCGCGCGACCAATGCGTGGCCGGACTCGTGGTAAGCCGTATTGCGGCGTTCCTCTTCGGGCATGATGAGCGACCGGCGTTCGGCGCCCATGATGATCTTGTCCTTGGCCTTTTCGAAGTCGGCCATGTCGACGGTGCGCCCGTTGCGGCGGGCGGCAAACAGCGCGGCCTCGTTCACTAGGTTGGCAAGGTCGGCGCCCGAAAAGCCCGGCGTGCCGCGCGCCAGCACCATGGCGTCGACGTTGGTCGCCAGCGGCACCTTGCGCATATGGACTTTCAGGATCTGCTCGCGCCCGCGGATATCGGGCAGCGACACCACAACCTGGCGGTCGAAGCGGCCCGGGCGCAGCAGCGCCGGATCGAGGACGTCGGGGCGGTTCGTGGCGGCGATGACCAGCACGCCCTGCCCCGTTTCAAAGCCGTCCATCTCGACCAGAAGCTGGTTGAGGGTTTGTTCGCGTTCGTCGTTGCCGCCACCCAGTCCGGCGCCGCGCTGGCGGCCGACCGCATCGATTTCGTCGATGAAAATGATGCATGGAGCCTGCTTCTTGGCGTTCTCGAACATGTCGCGCACACGGGCTGCGCCCACGCCGACGAACATTTCGACGAAGTCGGAGCCGGAAATGCTGAAGAACGGCACTTTGGCCTCGCCTGCAATGGCCTTGGCCAGCAAGGTCTTGCCCGTACCTGGCGAACCGACCATCAGGACGCCGCGCGGAATACGGCCTCCAAGGCGCTGGAACTTGGTTGGATCGCGCAGGAAGTCGACCAGCTCCTGGACATCTTCCTTGGCTTCGTCGCAACCGGCGACGTCGGCAAAGGTGATGTGGTTGGTGTTTTCATCGAGCATGCGGGCGCGCGACTTGCCGAAGCTGAACGCCCCCCCTTTGCCGCCGCCCTGCATCTGGCGCATGAAGAAGATCCATACGCCGATCAGCAGCAGCATGGGGAACCACGAAATGAACAGGCTGGTCAGGAACGAAGGCTCTTCGCGGGCCTTGCCCGAGACTTGCACCCCGGACTTGACGAGCTCGGGCACCATCCACAGGTCGCCCGGGGATGTCAGGCTGTACGGCCGGCCGGCGTCGGGGGTGACATACAAGGTGTCGCCCTGGATGTCGACCTTCGTGATGCGCCCTGCCTGGGCGTCATTCATGAATTGGGTATAGGTCACGGTCTCGGCCGTGGGTGCGCGCCCGTCGAACTGCTTGAACACAGTGAACAGGACAAGCGCGATCACCATCCAGATCGCGACCTTAGAAAACGAGTTGTTCAAAGCCAACCTCCTACTTGTAACCTCGGCTTGCCACACCCCCGCAAACACGGCAGCAGAACAAGTATGTCAATGATTCATTCTACCCGATAGAAGGAATCGTGTTTTAAGAAACCTGATGCTTCAGACGCCGTGCGACCAGGAAGGTTTCAGAGGACTTGTCGCGCGACGCCTTGGGCTTGCGCTCGACCACCCGCTGAAAGCTGCGTTTGAACGATTCGACGATCTGGGAGAATCCACTGCCATGAAACGCCTTGACGATCAGCGCCCCGTCCGGCTTGAGATGCTGGGAGGCGAATTCAAGTGCCAAATCACACACATGCTGAATTCTAGCTGAATCCGCCGATCCCACCCCTGACAAGTTGGGGGCCATATCGGAAATTACAAGATCCACGCGTGCGCCGCCCAAGCGTTCGGCGAGCTGGTCGAGCACGGTGTCCTCGCGGAAATCTCCTTGTATGAACTCCACCCCCGCGATGGGTTCCATGGGAAGCATGTCGAGCGCGATGATGCGTCCGTTGAGTACGCCGCCGGGACCGGCCAGCCGTTCGCGCGCAATCTGCGACCAGCTTCCCGGTGCGGAACCCAGGTCGACCACGACATCGCCGGGACGCAACAGCTTCTCGCTGTCGAGGATCTCGGTCAGCTTGAACGCCGCACGGGCACGATACCCCTTCTGTTGCGCCATTTTGACGTAGGGATCATTAATATGCTGCTGAATCCACTCTTTGGAGAATTTTTTTTTGGCCATTCCCGTACAATCTCATTATGGCAAAACTAGACATCACATCTCAAGAGCGCAGCGCCCTTCGCGCTGCCGCCCATCCTTTGCGCCCAGTCGTCCTGATCGGAGACCGGGGCTTGACTGATTCCGTACTGAAAGAAATCGATAACAACCTGACTGCGCATCAATTGATCAAGGTCAGGGTCGCCGGCGAAGAGCGCGAAGCCCGCAACACCATGCTGGAAACCATATGCGACAGCCTGTCCTGCGCGCTCGTGCATCACCTGGGCAAGACGCTGATCATTTATCGGCCGGATCCCAAAGCCCAGAAAGCCAAGGCAGAAGCCGAATACGCGACGCGCGCGGTACGCAAGCCGTCCGAACCGCATACGCCGAAGAAACTGGCGGCCGAAGGCGTGACCCGAACCCGGCGTGACGAAAAAACCAAGCGCGCTGCGCAGAAATCCGAAGCACCCGAAACCGCGGCGCCGCGGGCTCGACGCGCCCTGGCGGCATCCAATGCCCCGGCACGCCCCGCCCACGGCATACCGCGTCGCAGCGGCAGCGCGCTTTCGCTGCGCGCCGGCGCAAGGCGCGGGCTTCGTTCAGGGAAACGTTAAGCTATCATTATAAAGCCCAACGCCAACCGCGCTGGGCTTTTTTTTCGCCGGCCTCGGCGTGGGTCGGTACGCCCAAGGCACAGCACTGGGCACAACTTTAACGCCGGGCGTTCAAATATAGCTGACGTTCAGTACTTCGTACTCGCGTATGCCGGCAGGCGCCTTGACTTCCACTACGTCGCCTTCCGTCTTGCCGATCAAGGCGCGGGCCACCGGGCTGGATACCGAAATCATGTTGGCGCGGATATCGGCCTCTACATCGCCCACGATCTGGTACTTGACGCGCTCGCCGGATTCGAGGTCCTCGATTTCGACGGTGGCGCCGAATACAGCCTTGCCGTCGACGTCCAGTGCAGCGGGGTCGATGATCTGGGCGTTCGAGAGTGTGCTTTCCAGTTCCTGGATGCGGCCTTCCACGAACGCCTGACGCTCGCGCGCGGCATCGTATTCGGCGTTTTCCGACAAGTCGCCTTGCGCACGCGCCTCGGCGATGGCATTGATGACTTCCGGCCGCTCAACGGTCTTCAAACGATGGAGTTCTACTTGCAAGCGCTCAGCGCCGCGAACTGTCAACGGGATCGCAGACATAATATTCCTGACTCAAAAGTAAAAAGACGCTCCCCACATGGAGCGCCTATCGATAATTATTTGGGCGGGTGCATGCCGCCCGTGCGTGGAACTAAAGGGATCGTTGGTTTGTTATAGCTGTGAACAACAATTTGGCCTAGTTCAAAATAAACCCCCGGCATGACGAACAACCGGGGGCACGTACGTATTGTCGGCAAACTTGAGGGAAATTGCAAGCCCCGGCGCAGGTTTGGGGTCAGACCCCGTACGGGGTCTGACCCCTGTTCGGCTATACCGGGCCGGGCGAACTGCGCCGGACCCTGTACGGGGTCTGACCCCTGTTCGGCTATACCGGGCCGGGCGAACTGCGCCGCAGCAGCGCATACAGGATTATGGCGCCAAAAGTGGCCGTGCCGATGCCGTCAAGGCGAAATGCGCCCAATTGCAAGGAAAAATTACCGGCGCCCAGGACGAGCGTCACCGCCGCCACGATGAGGTTGCGGTTGTCGCTGAAGTCGACTTGGTTCACTACCCAGATCCGGGCGCCCGCCACCGCGATCAAACCGAAAACCACGACCGACATGCCGCCCAGGACCGGCCCCGGTATGGTCTGTATCAAAGCCCCGAACTTGGGTGAAAAGCCCAGAAGGATCGCAATCAGCGCAGCCACCACGAACACAAGGGTCGAATAGATGCGGGTCACGGTCATGACGCCGATGTTTTCCGCATAAGTCGTGACGCCCGTCCCGCCAACCGCCCCGGACACCATGGTGGCGACGCCGTCGCCCACGAATGCGCGGCCCAGGTAGACGTCCAGGTTCTGCCCGGTCATGGCGCTGACGGCCTTGATATGCCCGAGGTTCTCGGCAACCAGGATGATGGCCACTGGGACGATGACGCTCATGGCATGAAACTCGAAGACCGGCGCCGCAAACCGGGGCAGGCCGAGCCAGGACGCTGCCTGGACGCCGCTGAAATCGATCGGTTTCCCCAAGCCCAGGCCATTGGTCAGGACGGCATAGATGACGCAAGCCAGCAGCAGGCCGACCAGGATGAGCAGCCTTTGCACCGTGCCCCGCGTATAGACGGCAATGCCGCCCACGCACAGAACAGTAACCAGGGACATCACGGCCTCGAAAGTGGATCCGCCCATGGCCCCTTTGGCGGCGATGGGCGCCAGATTCAGCCCGATGACGGCTACAATGGCGCCCGTCACCACCGGCGGCATCCAGGCGTTGATCCATTGCGCCGCCCCGCCGGAGCGGGCGTTGATCCACCACACCAGCAATCCTATGAGGGTATAGACGAGACCGCAGGCGATGATGGCGCCCAACGCAACGCCGATATTCGCGTTGGCGCCGCTGCCCGCATAACCCGTCACCGCGATGACGCCGCCGATGAAGGCGAAACTGGACCCCAGATAGCTGGGGACGCGCCCACCGACGAACAGGAAGAAAATCAGTGTGCCGATGCCGGACATCAATATGGCGACGTTGGCGTCGAAACCCATGAGCAGGGGTGCCAGGATGGTGGAACCGAACATGGCCACGACGTGCTGCGCGCCCATCGCGACGTTCTGCGGCCAGGACATGCGCTCGTCGGGCTGCACCACGACGCCGGATGCGCCGCCTTCAACCTTGCGCCAGCGCGGAAAATAGGAGTTCGACATGGGAATCCGCCCTTTTTATTAAAATAGCTGTTTTGTTGCAGGCGAGAGTGTACGTGCGCGGCCTGTTCCACTGCAACAACTTCCGTGATCCTCACTGATTTATTGTGGCGAAATCCGCCTTGCGACGCTTAAGACATGAACACAACACACTTCTGGTTGGTACGGCACGGGGAAACCCTCTGGAACGCGGAGCGTCGGCTGCAGGGCTGGCTTGACATTCCCCTCAATGAAAAAGGGAAGAAGCAGGCCGAGCAACTGGCCCGATTCCTCGCGTCCGCCGCCTTCGCGACCGACATACACGCCATATACAGCAGCGACCTGAGCCGTGCCCATGAAACCGCGCAGATCGCCACCCGGTCTCTGGGTCAGACGATCATCACGGATCCAGGACTGCGCGAGCGCAGCTATGGCATCTACCAGGGCGAGGACTGGTCCAGCCTCAGCAAGGCTTCGGACGGCAAAGCGCTGATCGACTTTCGCAAGCCGGACCAGCCCATCGAGGGCGGAGAATCCTATCTTGCGTTCTCGCAACGCGTCAGCCGGGCTTTCGAAGGCATCGCGCACCAGCACCCCGGCCAGAATGTGCTGGTCTTCACTCACGGGGGAGTCATCGATATCGCGTGGCGGTGCAGCACCGGCGCCACGCTGGAAACACAGCGGCCCTTCCCCATACTGAACGTCAGCGTCAACCGCTGCGGCATCCGCGGCCCGGGCGACTGGTTCATCCAGGACTGGGGCTACACCGGCCACTTGGAAGCCGAAGCGCTGGACGACGTCCTGTAGCGTCTCATGAAAACCGCCTCGAATCCGCCCTGCCCCTGTGGCGGCGTGCCGGCCGGCACGCCGTACCAGCGCTGCTGCGGGCTGTTTATCGAGGGCGACCAGGTCCCGGCCACGGCGGAACGCTTGATGCGTTCCCGCTATACCGCTTATACGCTCGGGCTCGCCCGCTATCTTCAGGCGACCTGGCATCCCGGCACGCGCCCGATCGATCTGGAAGTCGACCCGCCCGATACGCCTCACGGCGTGCGTTGGCTGGGACTGCGCATCCATGGACACCGGGAGCTGGATGCCGACCATGCGGAAGTGAAGTTCACAGCCAGATACCGCCAGGCGGGCAAGGCATTCCGGCTCACCGAGCTAAGCCGCTTCCTGCGTGAGGACGGGCGGTGGCTGTATGTGGATGGCGACGTCGACGAAAGGGATTGAGGGGTCAGACCCCATACGGGGTCTGACCCCCGACGGCGAAAACCTGACGGGGATGAGAGGAGTTGAGGGGTCAGACCCCATACGGGGTCTGACCCCCGATGGCGAAAACCTGGCAGGAATGAAGGGGAATTGAGGGGTCAAACCCCGTACGGGGTCTGACCCCGGCGGCGCATCGGCTCACTCGCCAATACGAGGCTTGCGTTTGCGGCCTGCCGCGAAATAGTCGTACACGGCATTGGGCACCAGCCCAAGCAAGCCTGCAACCACACCCATCTGCCAGGGAATGACCTGGTATGAACCGCCCCGCTCGATGGCTCGCACCGCCCTGGGAACGAAACGTTCCACCGGCATCAGGAAGGGCATCCGGTAGGGATTGCGGGCCGTCATCGGCGTCTGGATGAACCCCGGCGCGATGGTCACCACCTTGACGCCACTGGATCTCAGTTCCACGCGCAGGCTTTCGCAATATGCCCGGACGGCCGCCTTCGATGCGCTGTACGCCCCTGCACCGGGAAGGCCTCGCACACCCGCGACGCTGCCGATGCCGACCAGCCTGCCCTCTTTTCGCTGCCTCATGGAGGCAATGAAAGGCTCGAAGGTCGCCACCGTGGCCAGCAAGTTGGTCTTGACGATGGACTCGAAGACTTCATAGTCCGCCAGCTCTTCCGTCAGGGTCCCGGCACTGATGCCGGCGCTGGCGATCACCACGTCCACCGGGCCGCCTGCCAAAAAATCGTGCGCTGCCGCGTGCAGGGCCTGCCGGCTCCTTGCATCGACGACGTAGACGGAATGCTGGCCCGGCAGGGATGCCTGCAGCTCGGCCAGCGCGGCCTCGCGCCGCCCCAGCAGCGCCAGCTGCGCGCCTTCGGACGCATAAAAACGGGCGAGCCCGGCACCGATGCCGCTGCTCGCCCCGGTGATGAAGACGCGCTTCACCTAGGCAAAGGCCATCTGCTAGGCCGCGATGGACGCGTGCAGGTCCTGCAGGGAATAGACCTTGAGGCCATCGCCCTTGCGCAGATACTGCAGGCCCTCGACCGCGGCGCGAGCGCCGGCGATGGTCGTGAAGAAGGTGACGCGGGCCGCCAGCGAATTCGTGCGTATGGTGCGCGAATCGGCAATGGCGTTGCGGCGTTCCTCGACCGTGTTGATGACCAGAGCGATCTCGCCGTTCTTGATCATGTCGACGATGTGCGGACGGCCTTCCGTGACCTTGTTGACAACTTGCACGGGCAGCCCGGCTTCCTCGATGGCGGCGGCGGTTCCCCGCGTTGCCACGATCTTGAAGCCGAGTTCGACCAGGCCCCTGGCCACTTCGACGGCGCGGGGCTTGTCTTGCGCCCGTACGCTGATGAAGGCCGTGCCCTTTTCGGGCAGCAGCACGCCTGCGGCCAGCTGCGACTTGACGAAGGCTTCGCCAAAGCTTTCACCCACGCCCATGACCTCGCCGGTCGATTTCATTTCCGGCCCGAGGATGGTGTCCACGCCCGGGAACTTGACGAAGGGGAAGACCGCTTCCTTGACCGAGTAATAGGGCGGCACGACTTCACGGGTGACGCCCTGTTCGGCGAGCGTCTTGCCGGCCATGGCGCGCGCCGCGATCTTGGCCAGCTGCAGGCCGGTTGCCTTGGAAACATAAGGCACGGTGCGCGACGCGCGGGGGTTGACCTCGAGCACGTAGACGTCGCCGTCCTGGATGGCGAACTGTACGTTCATCAGGCCCTTCACGTTCAGCGCGCGGGCCATGAGAGAGGTCTGGCGCTTGATCTCGGCGATGGTCGCGCTGGACAGCGAGTACGGAGGCAGACTGCATGCGGAATCGCCGGAATGGACGCCGGCCTGCTCGATGTGCTCCATGACGCCGCCGATGAAGACGGTTTCGCCGTCGGCGAGGCAGTCCACATCGACTTCCGTCGCGTTGTTCAGGAAATGATCCAGCAGCACCGGCGAGTCATTGCTGACCTTCACGGCCTCACGCATGTAGCGTTCGAGATCCTGCTGCTCGTGAACGATTTCCATGGCGCGGCCGCCCAGCACGTAGCTGGGGCGCACCACCAGGGGATAGCCGATCTCGGCGGCGAGCGACAGGGCCTCGCCTTCGGTGCGGGCGGTGCGGTTGGGCGGCTGGCGCAGGCCAAGCTTGGTCAGCAGTTTCTGGAAGCGTTCGCGGTCTTCGGCAACGTCGATGGACTCGGGGCTGGTGCCGATGATGGGCACGCCGTTGGCTTCGAGCGCGCGAGCCAGCTTCAAAGGCGTCTGGCCGCCGTACTGCACGATCATGCCGACGGGATTTTCCTTGTGGACGATCTCGAGCACGTCTTCGAGCGTCAAGGGCTCGAAATAGAGGCGATCGGAGGTATCGTAGTCGGTCGAAACCGTTTCAGGGTTGCAATTGACCATGATGGTTTCGTAGCCATCGTCACGCAGGGCCAAAGCGGCATGCACGCAGCAGTAGTCGAATTCGATGCCCTGGCCGATGCGGTTGGGGCCACCGCCCAGCACGATGATCTTCTTGCGGTCCGTGGGAGCGGCCTCGCATTCGTCTTCGTACGTGGAATACATGTAAGCGGTGCGCGTGGGAAATTCGGCCGCGCAGGTATCGACCCGCTTGTAGACTGGGCGCACGCCCAGTTGATGGCGCAGCTTGCGGACTTCGGATTCGGAGGTATCCAGCAGGAAGGCCAGCCGGCGATCGGAAAAACCGCGGCGCTTGAGCTGCCAGACCGTTTCGCGATCGAGGTCGGCCAGTGTTCTTTGCTCGAGCGCGAGCTCGATGTCGACGATTTCCTTGATCTGCGCCAGGAACCAGGGATCGATGCTGGTCAGGCCATGGACCTCTTCGAGCGTGAAGCCCTGCGCAAAGGCGTCGCCAACATACCAGATGCGCTCGGGGCCGGGCTCGCCCAGCTCGATTTGCAGCTTCTCGCGATCGGTGGTCTTCTGGTTCAGGCCGTCAACACCGACTTCGAGCCCGCGCAGGGCCTTCTGGAAGGATTCCTGGAAGGTACGGCCGATGGCCATGACCTCGCCCACGGATTTCATCTGGGTGGTCAGGCGCGAGTCGGCCTGCGGGAACTTCTCGAAGGCGAAGCGAGGCACCTTGGTCACGACGTAGTCGATGGCCGGCTCGAAGGAAGCCGGCGTGGCCCCTCCGGTGATCTCGTTCTTGAGTTCGTCGAGCGTGTAGCCCACGGCCAGCCGCGCGGCGACCTTGGCAATGGGGAAGCCCGTGGCCTTGGAGGCAAGCGCCGAGGAACGGGACACGCGCGGATTCATTTCGATGACGATCAGGCGGCCGTTAGCCGGATTGACCGCGAACTGCACGTTGGACCCGCCTGTATCTACGCCGATTTCACGCAGGACGGCAATGGATGCATTGCGCATGACCTGGTATTCCTTGTCGGTCAGCGTCTGGGCCGGCGCCACGGTGATGGAGTCGCCGGTGTGCACGCCCATGGGATCCAGGTTCTCGATGGAGCAGACGATGATGCAGTTGTCGGCCTTGTCGCGCACGACCTCCATTTCGAATTCCTTCCAGCCGAGCAGGGACTCTTCGATCAGGAGCTCGCTGGTCGGAGAGGCTTCGAGCCCCCGCCGGCAGATGCTTTCGAATTCTTCGCTGTTGTAGGCGATGCCGCCGCCGGTTCCACCCATGGTGAAGCTGGGGCGAATGACCACCGGGAACCCCGAGTTGCCGGCTTCGTCGCCGATGCGGCGCTGGACTTCCCAGGCTTCGTCCATGGTGTGCGCAACGCCGGACTTGGCCGATTCAAGGCCGATGGCGTCCATCGCAAGCTTGAATTTCTGGCGGTCTTCCGCCTTCTCGATGGCATGCTCGTTTGCGCCGATGAGTTCGACGCCATGCTTGGCCAGCACACCCTGGCGGACCAGGTCGAGCGCGCAATTCAACGCCGTCTGGCCGCCCATGGTCGGCAACAGCGCGTCGGGTTTCTCGCGCTCGATGATTTTTTCAACGGCCTGCCAAGTGATGGGCTCGATGTAGGTGACGTCTGCCGTTTCCGGATCCGTCATGATGGTGGCGGGGTTGCTGTTGACCAGGATGGTGCGATAGCCATCGGCTTTGAGCGCCTTGCACGCCTGCGCGCCGGAATAGTCGAATTCGCAGGCCTGACCGATGATGATCGGACCGGCCCCGATGATGAGTATGCTTTTTATGTCTGTACGCTTTGGCATGATGCTGGATTATTTTTTTCCGGCCATGAGGCTGATGAATTTGTCGAAGAGCACCACGATGTCGTGTGGGCCGGGGCTGGCTTCAGGATGGCCCTGGAAGCAGAAGGCGGGGCTGTCGGTGAGCTCGAACCCCTGAAGCGTGCCGTCGAACAAGGACACGTGGGTGATGCGCGCGTTGGGCGGCAGCGAATCGACGTCGACATTGAAGCCGTGGTTCTGGCTGGTGATGAACACCTTGCCCGTATCGAGATCCTGCACCGGATGGTTGGCCCCGTGGTGGCCGGTTTTCATCTTCACCGTCTTGGCGCCCAGGCCGAGGCCAAGAATCTGCTGGCCCAGGCAAATGCCGAACAGCGGAATCTTGCGCTCGAGCGCGGCCTTGCAGGTGTCGATGGCGTATTTGCAGGGTTCGGGATCGCCAGGGCCGTTGGAAAGGAATATGCCGTCGGGCTTCAAGGCCAGGACTTCTTCGACCGGCGTCTGCGCGGGCACCAGGGTGATCCGGCAGCCGCGGTCGGCAAGCAGGCGCAGGATGTTGGTCTTGATGCCGTAGTCATAGGCAACGACGTGGTAGGTGTTTTCGCTGGGATCGGCAAAGCCCTTGCCGATTTGCCAGGTACCCCCGCGCCAGTCGTTGGACTGCTTGGTGGAGACCGTGCTGGCCAGGTCCTGGCCGGACATGCCGGGGAACTGGCGTGCGAGCTCCAGCGCGCGTTCGGTGTCGTCGCCCACCAATATACAAGCGCCTTGGGCGCCGCCATCGCGCAGGATGCGCGTCAGCTTGCGTGTATCGACTCCGGCGATGGCAACGACGCCCTCTGCCTTGAGATATTCGGGCAGGGACCGGGTTGCGCGATAGTTCGACACGCGCAAAGAACAGTCGCGCACGACCAGGCCTGCGGCATGCACCTGCGTGGATTCGACGTCTTCGTCGTTGACACCCGTGTTGCCGATGTGCGGATAAGTCAAGGTTACGATTTGACCGCTGTAGCTGGGGTCGGTCAGGATTTCCTGATAACCCGTCATGGCGGTATTGAAGACGACTTCGGCGACGCAATAACCATCGGCGCCGATAGAGACACCCTTGAAGATGGTACCGTCCGCCAGGGCAAGAATTGCTGTGGGAGCCTCTTGGGCGCCCTCGGAAAAGAGTGACGGTAGCACTGTAAACCCCGGTTTATAAAGTCAGTAATTAAACCTTCTGATTATACCTTGAGTCGCTGCGGGTCCGGCAAACCCATGTAACAATCAAGCCTGCCGCTGCCTGCCGGAGGAAAATCGACTACAGTAACCGGCTACGGCTTTGTATTGTTTTAAACCGGTGTAAAAAATATGTCCAATCAACTTGATTCGTTGCGTCAGTTTACAACCGTGGTCGCCGACACCGGCGATTTCGAGACAATGCGCAAATATCGTCCGACCGACGCCACCACCAACCCTACGCTGATCCTGAAGGCAGTGCAGCAGCCCGACAATCGCCCCCTGCTGGAGAAAGTGGTTGCCGACAATCGGAACAGTCCCGGCAGCGAACTGGCCGACCAATTGCTCGTCGCATTCGGCCGCGAAATCCTCGACATCATACCCGGCCGCGTCTCAACAGAAGTCGACGCGCGCTTGTCCTTCGATGCCCAGGCCAGCATCGAGCGCGCCCGCCAGATCATCGCCCTGTACCAGCGCGCCGGCATCGAACGTGAACGGGTGCTGATCAAGCTGGCCTCCACCTGGGAAGGCATACAGGCGGCCAAGGTGCTGCAGGCCGAAGGCATACGCTGCAACATGACCCTGCTGTTTTCGCTGCCGCAAGCGCTCGCCTGCGCGCAGGCGAAGGTCCAGCTGATTTCGCCTTTTGTCGGGCGAATCTATGACTGGCACAAGAAAGCGGCCGCAGCGCAATGGGACGAATCGGCAAACGCCGGCGCGGCCGACCCTGGCGTGCAGTCAGTAAAAAGAATTTACGATTATTACAAAGCTTACGATATCGCGACGGAGATCATGGGGGCCAGCTTCCGCAATATCGGGCAAATCCAAGCGCTGGCCGGCTGCGATCTCCTGACCATCAGTCCCGATCTTCTCAACGAGCTTTCCTCGAGCACCGAACCGCTGGTCCGCAAGCTCAATCCCGACGAAGCGAAAAAGAACGCGCCGGTCTGGATGGCGAGCAATGAAGTGGCGTTCCGTACCGAACTGAACCAGGACGCCATGGCGACCGAAAAACTGGCGGAAGGCATCCGCGTCTTCGTTGCCGACGCCCAGAAGCTGGATGCAGTGATCGCCGAGGCTCGCCAGAAATGAGACCTGGGGTCAGACCCGATGGGGCTGACCCCGATCTTGGAAGGGGTCAGACCCCGAATGGGGTCTGACCCAAGCTTCAGGACAAAGGGGTCAGACCCCGAATGGGGTCTGACCCCAGCGCCAGCGCCGGGACCGGGGGACAGACCCCATTCGGGGTCTGTCCCCGCATCACAGCTTTTCAGTTTCGCCGGCTTTGGGCTTCCAGGACAGCAGGCGTTCTTCGACCAGGGTGACGGCACCGTCCAGCAGCAGCGCAAAGACGGTCAGCACCACGATGCCGGCAAACACCGTGTTCACGTCCAGCGTGCCTTCGGCCTGCAGGATCAGGTAGCCGACGCCGCTGGCGGAACCCAGGTATTCGCCCACCACCGCGCCCACGAAAGCCAGGCCGACCGACGTATGCAGGCTGGAAAACACCCAGCTGGTGGCCGAGGGAATATACACGTGGCGCAGTAGCTGCTTGCGGTTGGCGCCAAGCATGCGCGCGTTGTCGAGCAATGTCGTGCTGACTTCCCGCACACCCTGGTACACGTTGAAGAACACGATGAAGAACACCAGGGTGACGGCCAGCGCAACCTTGGACCAAATGCCCAGGCCGAACCACATGCCGAAGATCGGCGCCAGAATGACGCGCGGCATGGAGTTCAGCGCCGTGATGTAAGGATCCAGAAGCGCGCTGGCCCCGCGTGAAAGCCCCAGCCACAGCCCGAAACCCAGGCCCGCGATCGTTCCGATCACGAATGCCAGCATGGTTTCAGTAAGCGTGACGCCCAGATGCCTGTAGATATCGGCATTTGTCACAAACCACGCCCAAATGACTTTTGCGACCTCTATGGGCTGCCCGAAGAAAAAGGCGAAGTTCCTGTCCCGGGACGCGAAGTGCCATGCCAGCAGGACGATGACCAGCAGCGATACCTGCCAGAAACGCAGGGAAAGAGATTGGTTTTTTTTCGACTTCGGCATTTCAAGCCCGCTTCTGTTGGGCATAGCCCTTGAGGACTTCCTCGCGCAAGACATCCCAGATAGCCTTGTGCAATTCGACAAAGCGCGGATTCATGCGCACTTCGGCCACATCGCGCGGACGCGGAATATCGATGGCGAACTCGCCGATGGGGTGCGTCGCGGGCCCGGCCGACAACACCACCACGCGATCGCTCATGGCGATGGCCTCGTCCAGATCGTGGGTGATGAACAGCACGGCCTTACGCTTGGACATCCAGATCTCCAGGACCTCGTTCTCCATCAGTTGGCGAGTCTGGACGTCGAGCGCCGAAAAGGGCTCGTCCATGAGGATGATGTCGGGATCGCGGATGAGGGTCTGGGCCAGCATGGTCCGTTTGCGCATTCCGCCCGACATTTGATGCGGATAGCGGTTTTCGAAGCCGCCAAGCCCTACCCGCTTCAGCCAGTCGCGGCCGCGCGACTGCGCTTCGGCGGCCGGGACACCGGCGAACTCGAGCCCCGCCGTCACGTTGCTGAGCGCGCTGCGCCAAGGCATCAGCGCTTCGCCCTGGAACATATAGCCTGCGCGCTGGTTCACCCCCTGGAGCACTTGGCCGAACACCTTGACCAGGCCGGCCGATGGGGCCAGCAGCCCCGCCCCCACGTTGAGCAATGTGGACTTGCCGCAGCCGGTGGGCCCGACGACGGAGACGAATTCGCCGGGCGCGATCGACAGCGAGGTGTCCTTGACGGCGGTATAGCTTTTACCCGCGCTTTCGTTGGATGCAAAGGTGCAGGTAATGCTTTCAAGCGATAAGGCGGCGTCAGGCATTCGGATACTTCTGATTGGCCTTATTGACGAAGTCGTTGGTCCAGATCTTGGTCACGTCGATCTTGTCTTTGGGGAAATTCGGCACGAAGGCGGCCAAAGCGTTCAAGGCCGTCTGCGGGCCGTCTGCGGGCACGCGGCCATCGGGCGAGAGCGCCTCTTTGTTGCCTTGCAGCGCGAGCTTGTAGAGTTCCACGTCGCCCAGCAGGTAGCCTTCGGGCACGACCTTGGCGATCTGGTCGGGTGTGGACGCCTGTATCCATTTGTCGGCGCGGACGATGGCATTGGCCAGGGCCTGCACCGTGTTGGGATTCTTGTCGATGAATTCCTGCGAGGTGTACAGGCAGCCCGAGGGCATATTGCCGCCGAAAATCTGGATGGTGTCCTTGATGGTGCGCGTATCGGCAACGATCTGCACGGCGTCTTCCTTGACGAGCGTGCTGATGACCGGATCGAGGTTGGCGATGGCGTCGATCTGCCCGGTGCGCATGGCGGTGATGGCGCCCGCCCCGGCGCCCACGCCGACGATGGAGACATCGGTGGGCTTGAGGCCATGCTGGGCCAGATAGAAGCTGACCATCATGTTCGTGGAAGAACCGGGCGCCGTGACGCCGACCTTCTTGCCTTTCAGGTCGGCCGGGCTTTTGTAGCCGGCCATGGTCTTCTTGGAGACCGCCAATACGATCATGGGCGCATGGCCCTGCTGTGCGAACGCGCGATAGGCCTGCCCCTTGGACTGCAGGTTGATCGTGTGTTCGAACGCGCCGGAAACCACGTCGGCGCTGCCGCCCACGACCGCCTGAAGCGCCTTGGACCCGCCGGCGAAGTCGACGATTTTCGCATCCAGCCCCTCGTCCTTGAAATAGCCGTTCACATGGGCGATGGACAGGGGCAGATAATAGATGAGCGCCTGACCGCCCACGGCAATCACCACGTCTTTCTTTTCCAGTGCCTGGGCACCGGCTAAACGGGGAGCGACGGCCGCGGCACCGGCCACGCCCGCCAACTTGAGCATATCGCGACGAGATAAGGACATGAGGGGATCTCCTGACGAATTATAGGCACGGGGCCTGATTTTTTTCGTCATATTACATGAGATTGACCCCGGCAAGCGGCCTGGACAGCCGGTCTCATGGATATCCCTGGGGTCAGACCCCATGCGGGGTCTGACCCCGAGTTCCAGCTGATATGGGGGTCAGACCCCGCGCTGACTTGGGGGTCAGACCCCGTACGGGGTCTGACCCCTCAATTACCCCTCAATCAGGTACTGCGTCGTTCCATCAATGCCCAGGCTATGGTGCCCGCATCGACGTATTCGAGTTCGCTTCCCGCGGGAACGCCTCTGGCGAGACGGCTCACGGCAATGCCGCGCGCCTGGAGGAGTTCGGAGAGGTAATGCGCGGTGGTTTCGCCCTCGGCCGTGAAATTCGTGGCCAGTATGACTTCCTTCACCTGCCCGTCGCCCACTCTTTTCAGCAGCCTGTCGAACCGGAGCTCGTCGGGACCGATGCCCTCGAGGGGGGCGAGCCGCCCCATGAGCACGTAGTACAGCCCGCGGTACCCATGGCTGGATTCGATCGTATTCTGGTCGGCCGGGGTCTCGACGATGCAAAGGATGGAAGGGTCGCGCTTGGGATTGCTGCAGGTGGCGCAGATTTCCTCTTCGGTAAAGCCGTTGCACCGGGAACAATGACGCAGATCCCGCAAGGCCGAAGACAGCGCCCGGCTGAGCTGGTCGGCGCCGGGCTGGTCGTGCTGGAGCAGATGGTAGGCCATGCGGCGGGCCGACCTGACCCCCACGCCGGGCAAGCGGCGCAGGGATTCGATGAGAGCCTTGAGAGGTTCAGGCTCTGGCAGAGGCGCTTCCATCGATCAGAAAGGCAGTTTCATCCCGGGGGGCAAAGGCATGCCTGCCGTAACGGAAGCCATTTTTTCCTGGGATGTGGTTTCGGCTTTGCGCAGCGCGTCGTTGAAGGCGGCGGCCACCAGGTCTTCGAGCATGTCCTTATCGTCGGCGAACAGGCTGGGATCGATCGTCACACGCTTGACATCGTGCCGGCAGGACATGGACACCTTGACCAGCCCGCCGCCCGATGCGCCTTCGACGACGATCTCGGCCAGGGCCTCCTGGGCCTTCTTCATGTTTTCCTGCATTTGCTGAGCCTGACGCATCAGACCCGCGATCTGTCCTTTCATCATGATTGAGTTTTCCTGAAGTAAAAATGAGCCAGCGTTATTGCGATGCCCGGTGCTCGGGCGCGGCGCTGATGGAGCCCGGCACCACCATGGCACCGAACTCGGAAATCAAAGTTCTTACGAAAGCGTCCTGCTCCACCGCATGCTCGGCATCTTTTTGCCGCTGCGCCCTGCGTGCCTGCTCGACAGCATGCGCGGTGTCATCACCGGTTGCGCCATACTCGACATCGAGCTGAACGACAGTGCCGAAATGTTCGGACAGCACCGTGCGCAGGCGTGCCTTGCCGGGACTTTCGGCCAGGGTGCGCACCGCAACGCGCAAGCGCACCGTGTCGCCCTGGGCGCCGAGCCATTCGCTTTGCCGCGCGAGCTCGGCGGCCAATCCGGTGACCGGCAGCGTTGCGGCGAGTGCCGGCCAGCCTCCGGCGGACATGTCGCGCAAGCGAGGCGAACGCGCCTTCTTAGGCTTGTCGGCGAAAACCATGGGCACGGATTCGGGTTCGTAGTCGGCCAGGGTTTCGAATTCGTCCATCGGCACGTAGCCGGCATCCTCGTCCATGTACGCCGGCTCGAATCGGCCATCGTCGTAGATTTCGTCGGCGGCCGCGCCGGCGTCAGGCGTGGCGTCAGGCGTGGCGTCGTAAGACGAGTCCCCAGGCGGCGGGGCGGAGCCGCCGCTTTCAGCGCCTTGAGGCTCGGGAAGCGGCTCCCAGGCGGGAATATCGTTATCGGCGGAGGGCTCCGTTGCCGCGTGCGCGGCGGTGGCCACGGCGGATGCAAGCACGGGAGCCACGCTGGACGGAGCTGACTGGCCCAGGGATGCCGGCACGGGCGCGGGGGAAGCCGCTGCTGCGCCGGCGGCTGGAGCGGGACCAGCATCATCCGCGACAGGTTCCGCAGAGGTGTCGGGCTGCGCGGGCGCATCGGAGCCGGCGGGCGCGGGCGCGGGCGGCACCACGGCCCCTGCGGGAACCAGCGACAGCATGCGCAGGCAAGCCATGACGAAGCCCGCGTATTCGTCCGGTGCCAGGGCGAGTTCCTGCCGGCTATGCACCGCAATGGAATAGAACAGTTGTACGTGATCCGCATGCAGCAGGCCGGCAAGCGCAGCGATGTCGTCCGCCAAGGGGTCGTCCGCGGGCGTCAGCCCCGGCACACGCTGCTGCATGGCCACGCGGGACAGCAGCACTGCAAGATCGGCCAAAGCACCGGAATAGGACAGGCCACGGTTTGCGAGTTCGTCGGCAACCTTCAGGACCTGTGTGGCGTCGCTTGCGGCCAGCGCACGAAGCAAGGCGGCCAGATGGCGCTGGTCGATGGTGCCCAGCATGCCCTGGATGGCTTCGGCGCTGAGATTTCCCGCGCTATAAGCAATGGCCTGGTCGGTCAGCGACAGCGCATCGCGCATCGATCCCGATGCCGCTTGAGCCAGCAGGCGCAGCGCGGGCGTTTCGAACTGGATGGCTTCCTGCGCAAGAATTTCCTGCAAATGTCCGACGATGGCGTCGCCCGTCATTTGCTTCAGATTGAACTGCAGGCAGCGCGACAGCACGGTGACCGGAATTTTCTGGGGATCGGTCGTTGCGAGGATGAACTTGACATGGGGCGGCGGCTCTTCCAGCGTCTTGAGCATGGCGTTGAACGCATGGCCGGTGAGCATGTGCACTTCGTCGATCATGTAGACCTTGAAGCGACCGCTGCTGGGCGCATAGACCGCCTGTTCGAGCAACTGCGTCATTTCCTCGACGCCCCGGTTGGATGCGGCATCGAGCTCTACATAGTCGACGAAGCGCCCCGCGTCGATTTCGGTGCAGGCGCGACAGACGCCGCAGGCCTGGGCGGTAATGCCCGTTTCGCAATTCAGGGACTTGGCCAGTATGCGCGACAGGGTCGTCTTGCCGACGCCGCGTGTGCCCGTGAACAGCCAGGCGTGATGCAGGCGCTGGGTGGACAGCGCATGTGTCAGAGCGCGAACCACGTGGTCCTGGCCGATGAGGGTGTCAAACGAACGGGGCCGCCATTTACGCGCCAATACCAGATAAGTCATGCAAGGAGCCTGAAACCGGGAGCTTCGTGATGGGTAAACGAAAAGTGTACCGGATTCAGGAAGGCTAGTGGTATTTGGTGAGGGGGCGAGCCTGACTTCGGCACTGATCCTAAGCGACTGTGGCTGCTTCGTTCCCGACCTGACCAGGTTCACCGCCGAACCATGCGAAGGGGCCCGCCATTCGGAAGTTTAACAGGTCTTGCGACTGCGCGCCGGCAAGCGGAGGGCGCTCAGGCGACGAGCCCGTAATCGACCCAGATGTCGGCGCGCGGAAAGTACAGCGCGCCGCGCGCCGGGCGTCCGTCCAGGGCGTGGACATGGGCGCAGTAGCGCTCTATCTGTTCCCGGTAGGCTTCCCGCATGCGCGCTGAAAACTCCTCCGCGCTTTCACCGTCGTGCGGCACGCCGGTCTTGTAGTCGACCACCAGCCAATCCCGCTCCTGGGAAATGGCCAGGTCAATGACCGAGACCCGGCCGCTGACATCCAGCAGCGACCATTCCCGATGCGCCTTGGCGACATGCAGCAGCCAGCGGCCACGCTCGCTGGCAAGCGTGGCCAGCAAGGTGTCCCGGAGGATGCCGGCGGCGGCGTCCAGCATCGACTCGCGCATGCCCGCGCGGCTAAGCTGCTTGCGGAACACCGGCAGGCCGGCGCTCAGCATGTCCGCATCCCAGGAATCCGCGCCATCGCGCCCCATACGCTCCAGCCAGGCATGCGCCACGCTTCCGATGACGCTTTCGTCCGTCCGGGAAGCACGCCAATCCCAAGGAGCCGGACGCCCTGCGGCGATCGGACCGCTGTCGCGGCTTTCCGGAATGGATGCTTCCGCCCTGCGCAGCAGGTATCGGTCTCCCACCCTGTCTTTCGGTGCAAAGCCAACTTCCTGGAGGTCGGAGATCTCGGGTACTTCGGGCGGGCGCATCTGGCTCCATAGCCGGCCCAGCATCGAGCTTCCCGCCGGCGGCTTGATGTCCATGCCGTCGTCCAGCCGAAGTTCGCCGATCAGATGCAACTGCTTGCGCGCCCTGGTCAGCGCAACGTACAGCAAACGGTCGGCTTCGTAGGCGGCGCGCTTCTTTTCACGGGCAGCCAGGTAGAGCGAAACCGGATCATGCTCATCCAGCGCCCTGGGCTTGATGGGTCCCAGCAACAGGTCTTCCCCGCTCTGCTCGAAGCGCATCAGCGGCGCCCGGTCGCTGCGGGGCAACTTGTGCAAGCCCGCAATGATCACGGTTTCAAACTCCAGGCCTTTGGATTTATGGATGGTCATGACCTCTACCGCGGGCCCGCCGCCGCTGGGCGCGGCATAGAGCTCGTCCAGCCGGCTCTCGAGTTCGACGGGATCGAGATTGCCGTACGGAGCCAGGTTTTCGACCAGCCTGAAGAGCCGCTCTACGTCGGCTCGGTCGCTCGCCTCCGGATAGACGGCGGGACCGCCGAGCCGCGACCAGCATTCTTCGAGCCATGCCGCGAAAGGGACGGTTCCGGCCGCGTTGCCGGAATCCAGCATGACTTCCGCGGCATGCCGCAGACGCTTCATTTCCCCTGCGGGCAGGCTTTCCTGTCCGGACGCCACGCGCCTGAGGAAATCTTCGATGAGCGTGGGCATGGCTGCACGATGGTCATGCCCGCACAAAGCATGGAGGCTGTTAAGGGTGAGGCCGCACAAGGGCGAACGCAGCACCGACAACCAAGCCAGGCGGTCTGCCGGATGGGACAGGGCCCGCGCAAGCTGCGCCAGATCGATCACGGGCTGACGCGACCGCAAGGTGACGAGCTCCACGGCACGGCAAGGCACGCCCTGCTCCGCAAGCCGGTGAACGATGCTACCCAGGTGCGTGCGCGCCCGCACCAGTATGGCCACCGGATGCTCGCTGCCGGCGTTGCGTTCCAGCGCTTCCCGGGCAAGATAGACGACCAGCGCCTCCGCCTCGGCCGAAATATCTTCAGCCGCCTGCGCATCAGCCTGCGGCGGCAGCCAGACCGGGTGGAATTCGGTGCCCAGGCCGTCCAGGCCTTCATTGAAGGCAATCGAAGGCGTATAGGTGATCGCCCCCAGCCCGGGATGATTCTGCGGCGGGAAAATCGGGCCGCAGGTCGTATTGACCCATTCGACCAGGTTGGATTGCGAGCGGAAATTGTCGGTCAGCTCCAAGGCATCGAGCCTGACTTCGCCCAGGCCGTTTTCCTTGACCCGCAGGAATCCGCCCACGTCGGCCTTGCGGAACCGGTAGATCGACTGCATGGGGTCGCCGACCAGGAACAGTGTGCGGCCGTCGTCAGCGGACCAGCCGGCGGTCAATCGCTCGAGCAGCGCAATCTGGGACTGGCTGGTGTCCTGGAACTCGTCCACCAGCAGGTGGCGGATGGAGGCGTCCAGCGCCAGCAACAGGTCGCTCGGGTCATCGACTTCGCCCAGCGCCTGGAGGGCGCGCTGCGATATTTCGGAGAAATCGACCTCTCCGGCTTCGGTGAAGCGCAGCTTGAGCTGTGCCGCCGCTATCCACAGGACTTGGATCAATATGGCCAGTATCTCTTTTTGCCGGGGCGCATATCCGCGTGCGGGAGCACAACGAATATCCGCAAGTTCGGCCACCCAGGGCTCATTGTCGGGAACGGCCTTGATCCAGCCGAGGAATGTTTCCTTGTAGCCGGACTTCGCCTTGAAGCCCTGCTTGATGGTCACCGTCCGGCGCGGCGTGCCCTTGCCGGTCAGCAGGACATCGGCCAGCGCCTGCCAACGGCCTATGTCCTGCGGATCCGTACTGAACGGCATGCCATCCCAGTGCAGCAGCTCGCGCAGATCGAGACCCTGTTCCTCCGACTCGGCCAGACAGCGGGCGGCTTCCCGGACGGGCTCCGCCAAGGCTTGCGCCCAGCCCGGCGGCATGGCGTCCTTCAGCCGCCGCAGATCCAGCTCGATGGCCCGGTTCAGATTGTCCGTGAGCAGGTCGATGTCGCCGCCTTCCGCAAGCAAGGGCAGCCATTGATCCCGGCTTGCGAGCATGTCGGCAAGCAGCGCCTGGGCGGCGCCCAGGTCCACGTCCATGTGCTCGATGAGCGCGGCGACCGCTTCGTGCTCGTCAGCCATGGCAAGCGTGGCCCACGCGGCGGCTTCATAGTGCTCGCGCGCGTTGTCGGCGATGGACGGTACGCCGCCCAGGGAACTGAGCCAGGGCATGGCGCGCACCAGATAGGTACAGAAAGAGTCGATGGTCCGGATGCTGAGTCGCGCCGGATGCTCCAGCAGGTTCCAGCCCAGTTCATCGTTGCGCTGCATGGCCCGCTGCGCCAGCCGCCAACTGCGCAGCTTGTACGGCTCGGCGGGCTCCGGCCCGAGACCGGCTTCCAGCTTGCCGATGACACGCGCATGCATTTCGGACGCGGCCTTGCGGGTAAAGGTGATGGCGACGATTTCCTCGGGACGGTTCACCGTTGCCAGCAAGGCCAGAATACGATCGGTGAGCAACTCGGTCTTGCCCGAGCCCGCCGGGGCCTGGATGATGAACGATCGCGCCGGGTCGACCGCCGCCGCGCGAACCGCGCTGTCGCTGGGTTGCTTACTGAACACGCCGGTAATCCTCGTTCAAGCGCAAGAAAGGCAGGATGTCGCAATAGTCGATGTCGTCCGCCCTCAGGCTCTGGTTCGCGGCATGTCCCGAAATATATTCCTGGGCCAACTGATGAATGGTCTGCCGCCATCTCGCCATGAGGCCGCCCCACTCCAGTTCGGCAAAAGCCGGCCAGTCGCGCTGGGAAACCAGGCCGTTCAGCCCGCAGTCGATGTCGGCCAGGCCTTTGACTTCGGGCCCTTTGGCGTGGAGGCGGGCAAGCACCAGGGCGGCGACGCCGGCGCCTTCCTGTGCCAGCACCGATGCATAGAAAGGAAGCTGCAAGCCGATAGGCCGATCGCGCATCCAATCGGAACGGGGATCCACACTGCCGCCCCCGGTCTTGTAATCGATCACGGCCAACTTGCCGCCATCGAGCTCGTCGATGCGATCGAGCCGCAGATTCAGCGACAGCGGGCCATGGCTCCAGGGATAGTCCTGTTCGACGTCGCGCACGGTGAAAGGCACGCGTGCGCGTTCGATATCGAGCCACGACGCCAGCACCGACAGGGCCCGGGCGGACTCCAACCTTCTCAGCGCCGGCCCGTAGTCCGAGAGGCAGTCTGCGGCGGCCTGTTCGAGTATGTCCTGAAGAAAACCATCGACGTCGCTTTCGTCCTTCAGCCTCAGCAGCGCCGCCTGGTCGGGCAGCACCCGCCAGACCAGTTCCATCGCTCGATGCAGAAAAATCCCCCTTGCGTTCTGATCGGTGACGTCGGCATAGGCGGAAAGCCGCCGGGCGCCCAGGCGATACCGGGCGAAGGCCCACAAGGGATTGCGGGCCTGCGTGTCGATGACGGCAATTCCTCCGCGCGTCGGCTGGCCCGGCTGTAAAGCGGGGCCCTGATCATCGCGCAGCGACTCCAGCACGCAGGCGCCCGCGCCGGCATCGGGCACGGAAAACGGCTGGACGTCGAGCCTGGCGATGAAGGGGCTGGGCCGAAGCTCGCGCTCGCCCTCCTGGCCGGCATGGCTTACCCATACTTGCGGCGCGCATTCCTGCAGGGCGCGGAACATGCCCCTGGCCCATTGCAGTTCGCGTTCGGGCGTGGCCCTGGGCGCATTGGCCTGGCGCAGCGCCGGCAAAGGCAAGAAGGGATTGGGCCGAGGTACCGCCGGCAGGACTTCGTCGGTCAGCCCCAGTATCCAGACCGCGTCCCATCGGCCGCCCTCGGACTCGAGAAAGCCCAGCACGTCGATCCGTGCCGAAGGATCGCGCTGCGGCTGGAATGGCGTTTCGTCGATCAGCCTGCCCAGCAGGCCCACGGCGGCGCCAAAACCGAGCTTGCCGGCCACGACGGATTGCGCGGACATTCTGTCCAGCACTGCATCCAACGCTTCGAGAACCTGGAACGCGTGGCTGTCCAGCATGCCTCTTCCCGGGAAGCCCAGGCACTGCAGATATCGGCGAAACCGCTGCGACCAGATATCGAGGCCGGCCGGCGCGGTATCGCCGTCAAGCCCGGCGATGCACGCCTGCCATGCCTGGAACAGCCGGGGTGCATGCCGTTCGAGCAAGGCGGCGAAATCCGCCGTCGGCACGGCCAGCACCGTTTGCTCGCGCCAGTATGCGTCGATCACTGCACGGCCTGCCGCCTCCTCGGTATGCCCGGCGCAGCCGCCCGCCAACAATGCCCGGCCGAGATCCTCGGGGGGACAAGGCCGGCCGCGATTGATGAGGGCCAGTACGCGCAGCCAGGCCAGGGCTGCGCGTATCAGCGGCCAGCCGGACAGCGGCCGGGCGACCGCTACGTTATAAGGAACATGCCTGCCCTGCGCATCGGTCCCGAGAGCGGCACGCAAGCATCGGTGCGCGAGCGGTGCTTCGGCCTCCAGGCGGCTCGCGATGATGGCATAACGCCCCGATGGGTTGTTCCGCAATTGCTCGGCCGCCCAATGGGCGGCCAGGCGCCATTCCGTATCCGGATCCTGCGCCACGACACGATGGGTCGCATGCAGCGCCGCGGAAGACGGACGCAACACCCAAAGCGTGCAGCCCTGCTGCTGCAGCGCCGCGAGCATGGTCGCCAGCCTGGGAGAGAGCTCTGTGAATCCGCCCAGGACCACCTGGCGCGCGCTGCTGCGCAGACGGCCATCTCGCATGGCGGCATGCACGGTTTCGTAGGCCTGGTTGGCGTCTTCGAGATCCAGCTCCGCCAGCGCCTGCCGATATCCGGCGCGCCACTCCCGGAAGCGCAGGTAATCGCCGGTTTCCTGTCCGGAACCGACCTCGATGCGCCAGTCGTCCATCAGGCGATCAGCCTCCATGGCCAGCGTCGCGGCTTGGGCGACATCGAGCAGCACCCTGTCCGACTCCGCGCGTTCGATGACGCGCTGCCAAAGCAGCCGGGCGCCGAAGGCGTCTATCGGGTGGCTGGCCATGCCGGAATCCGGCAGAAAAGAAAGCTGATCGGACAACTGCCGCAGCCACGCGGACAAAGGCACGATGTCCGGGACGGCGATGACACGGCGGTCTCCCCCGAGGCTTGCCGAGAGCTCGGCCAGCACACGCCGCGCATGCCGGTTGTTCACGGTGAGCACCAGAGTGTCTTGCGCATCGAAACCGGATAGTTCGTCTAGACTGATCGCAGGCAGGGAATCTAGCATTTCAAAGGTTGGGACGGCGGGAAGGAAAGTGAGAGCATTCTAGGTCCTGTGGCGGCTGGCGACAAACCGCCCCGCGCCATTACAATCCCGCCATGCCTAAGAAATCAGTCCATGCCTCCGGTCGCCCCCCCTTGGAACTGAGCGGCTCCATCTGGTTCCGCTCGGGCGATCAGGACTGGGGCAGCCAGAAAAGAATGGCGCTGCTCGAAGCCATCGACCAAGAAGGCTCGATCACCGCTGCCGCGAAAAAGATCGGCTTGAGCTACAAAGGCGCCTGGGACGCGGTGGATACGATGAACAACCTCGCCGGCGAACCGCTGGTGCTCAGAAGCACCGGCGGCCAGCGCGGCGGCGGCGCGACGCTCACGCCGCGCGCCAAAGCGCTATTGACGACCTTCCGCCTCCTGAACGCCGAACATGAACGGTTCATGGCGCGGCTCGCGTCGGCCAGCAGGCAGTCGCCCGATAATCTCGAACTCATTCAGCACATGATGATTCAAACATCGGCCCGCAACAAGCTGGCCGGCACCATCCAGCACATAAAGACGGGAGCCGTGAACGACGAAATCACCTTGAAGCTGAGCGACGACACGGCCATCGTGGCATCGATCAGCAGCGAGAGCACGGTAGACCTGGGCCTGTGCGTCGGCAAACGCGCCCTGGCCTTCATCAAGGCCTCGTCGGTGATCGTCGGGCTGCCCGGCGGTGACACGCGCTTGTCCGCGCGCAATCAATTGCCCGGGCGGTTGGTCCGCATCGTGGAAGGCGCGGTCAACACGGAAGTCAGCATAGAGCTGCATGGAGGGCAGGTCCTGGCCGCCATGCTGAGCCGCGACAGCGCGATTTCCCTCCAGTTGCGCGAAGGCCTGCCGGTCTATGCGATCTTCAAGGCATCCAGCGTCATGCTGGGAGTGCTGGACTAGGGCCTGTCAATTCCCGCGGATGGCATGCTTTCACGATGCGGCCGTCCTGTATGCAGAAGACCTGGTCCGCCAGGCATATCGCATCTTCCGGATCATGCGTGATCAGAATGATCGGGATATCCAGTCGCGATTGCAGGGCCGCAATCTCCTGTCTCATCTTCACGCGCAATGCAGCGTCCAGCGCGGACAGCGGCTCGTCCAGCAAAAGCAGGCGCGGCTTCAGCGCCAGTGCGCGCGCCAGGGCGACCCGCTGCTTCTGCCCGCCTGAAATTTCCTGGGGATAGCTGCCCAGCAAGGCGTCCAATTCAAAGGCCCGCACCCAGTATCTGGCCTCATCGGACAAGATGCTGCGGCGAGGATTCAGCCAGCCCCTGTGCAAGCCGAATTCGATGTTCTGCGCGACAGTCAGATGGGGGAACAGGCCGTAGTCCTGCTGAAGATAAGCAACACCACGCTCCTGCGCCCGAAGGCATATGTCCCGCTCCGAGTCGAAGAGCGTCAAGCCGTCGACCACGATACGCCCGGCGTCGGGCCGCGCGAGGCCCGCAATGGCCTGCAGCGTTTGAGTCTTGCCCGAGCCCGACGGCCCGAACAGCACAATGCGCCGGGCATCGGAAGCCAGTTCGACATCCAGGGAGAACGCCTGGGCACCGTTGCGCAGCCGCCGCGAGATCGCAATTTCTATCATCGCGCGCCACCTCGGGTGCCGGCTGCGCGCAGGCGATCCGGCGACAGCCAGCCCGCCATCCAGAGCACCAGCACGCAGGTCAGCGACGTGGTCACCACCAGGACATTGGCCAGACTGTCGTTCCCCGCCTGGACCGCTTCGTAGATGGCAATGGACAGCGTCTGGGTCCGCCCCTCGATGCTACCGGCGATCATCAAGGTGGCGCCGAACTCCCCCAGAGCCCGTGCGAACGCCAGCAAGACCCCCGCCAGTATGCCGCGCAAGGCCAGAGGCAGGCTGACACGAAAGAAAACGGCAGGCTCGCTGATGCCGAGCACGCGTGCGGCATCCTCCAGGCTGCCGTCCACGCTTTCGAACGCCGCCCGCGCGCCCTTGAGCACCAACGGGTACGCCACGACGGTCGCCGCCGCCACGGCGCCTTGCCAGGTGAACACAAGCTCTATGCCCAATTCGGACAGATACCGGCCCAGCCAGCCGTTCCGCCCGAGCAAGACCAGCAGGTAATAGCCGATCACCGTGGGCGGCAGCACCATGGGCAAGGTCAGCACGGAATCCACCAGATCGCTCCAGCGGGAGCGCCAGCGCGAAAGAGCAAATGCGCTGGCCACTCCCAGCACGCTGGCGAAGAAGGTCGCCCATCCCGCTACTTTGAGAGACAGGAACAGCGGAACGGCGAGTTCAGGCACGGACGCTGCTCGTCAAGGTTTGGAAAAGCCGTATTTGTCGAGCACCGCCTGCCCCTTGTCGGACAAGATATAGTCCAGCAGCACCTTGGCCTGGGGATTGCGGCCGTCGCGTTTCACGAGAGCAATCGGATACAGCACCGGCTCCGGCGACGGCAGCTTCGCCACTACCTTGACTTGATCCGGCATGATGGCCGCATCGGTGGCGAACACGAATCCCGCATCGACCTCGCCCCGCGCCACGTAGTCGAGGACCTGGCGGACGTTCTGCCCCAGGATCTCTCGCTCCTTGACCGTGTCCCAATCGCCCGTGCTTTCCAAGCTGGCCTTGGTATAGCGCCCAACAGGCACGGTCGCCGGATTGCCAAGCGCCACGCGCTTGACGGCGGCCGCTTTGAGGTCCGCCAGTGAATTGATCGGCGCGCCGCCCTTCACAGGCACGATCAGCACGACCTCGTTGCGCACGAAGTCCCGGCGGGAAGACTCATCGATCACGCCGGCGGCAACCGCCTTGTCCATTGCCTTCTGGTCGGCGGATGCGAAGATGTCCATGGGCGCCCCCTGGATCACCTGATGGGCGATCGCATCGGACCCGGCAAAGCTCGTCAATACCTTGTTGCCGGGGTGTTCCTGCTGGAATTGCACCCCGATCTCCTTGAAAGCGTTCGTCAGGCTGGCGGCGGCGCCAATCAGGATTTCATTGGCGCTTGCCTGCGCATGCAGGCCCGCGCATACCAGGCCAAGCGCGGCCAGGATTCGTTTCATGTTCATTCCCATTCTCCTTTTCAAGGCCCGAAAAGCCTTCTTCGCCATCCCGGATCGTAGCGGCTACGCTGGGTCCTACCGGATCGCAATATACTCAACTATATAACGGATGGTCAATGCGCGATTCCGTTTCCGCTTTGATAAGATAAGGCATCGCCGACTACTCTTTCCACGCAAGACCTTGAGTTTCGTCCCGCCCGAATCCATCGACGCCTTTCTCGACGCCATCTGGCTGGAGGACGGCCTGGCCAAGAATACGCTGGACGCCTATCGCCGCGACCTGACGGCATTCGCGCAATGGCTGCAGGCAAAACAAGGGAAGAGCCTGGACACCGCGGGCACCGCCGATATCCAGGAATGGTTTGCGGCACGCCACGCGACCAGCAAAGCCGCCACCGCAAACCGGCGGCTGGCCGCGCTCAAACGCTACTACCTTTGGGCGCTCAGGCTAGGGCGGGTCGGCAAAGACCCATGCCTCACCTTGCGCGCAGCCAAACGGACGGCCCGCTTTCCCAAGACCGTCTCCGAAGCCCAGGTCGATGCCTTGCTGCAGGCTCCCGACGACGCCACCGAACTGGGCTTGCGGGATCGCGCCATGCTTGAAACGCTGTACGCAACAGGCCTGCGTGTCACGGAGCTGGTCAGCCTGGGCATGCAGGAACTGAGCCTGCAGGAAGGCGTGGTGCGCGTGAGCATGGGAAAAGGCGGCAAGGACCGCCTGGTGCCGCTGGGCCAGGAGGCGCTGCATTGGCTGGATCGATACCTGAAGGAATCCAGGCCGGCACTGCTGGGGCCGCGACGCTGCGACGCCCTGTTCATCACCGCCAGAGCGGCCGCCATGACCCGCCAGGCGTTCTGGCTGATCGTGAAGAAATATGCGCTGCAGGCGGATATCCACGCCCCTCTTTCTCCGCACGTCCTGCGCCATGCCTTTGCAACGCATCTGCTGAATCACGGCGCGGATCTGCGCGTCGTTCAGATGCTCCTGGGCCATGCGGATATCTCGACCACGCAGATCTATACTCACGTTGCGCGCGAACGGCTGAAATCCCTTCATGCCCAGCATCATCCGCGCGCCTGACCCATCCCTTCATCGTTTCAGCACATGGCAAAAGAAAAGCACGTTTCGGAAACGCCGGCCACCCAATTGCTCAAGCAGCACCGGATACCCTACTCCGAACACCCCTACGAATACGTGGACCATGGCGGGGCGCGCGAATCCGCCAGGCAATTGGGCGTGGATCCGCACCAGGTTGCCAAAACCCTCATCATGGAGGACGAGAACGCCCGTCCGCTGGTGGTGGTCATGCATGGGGACATGGAGGTGTCGACCAAGAATCTGGCCAGACAAATCGGCGCCAAGAAAGTCGGCCCCTGCTCGCCGGGAACCGCCCAGCGCAATTCGGGCTACATGGTGGGCGGTACATCGCCGTTCGCCACACGCAAGAAGATGCCCGTGTGGTTCGAGGCTTCGCTGCTCGATTATGATGTGATCTACCTGAACGGAGGACGGCGCGGCTATCTCATCGGCATCGCGCCCGATACGCTGGCCAAGGTGCTGGCCGCCAAGCCGGTGAAGGTAGGCCTGGCGAAAGACTGACCACCCCGGGGCTGAGGGGTCAGACCCCGTACGGGGTCTGACCCCATCACGATCAAGTCCTTCCGGGCGGGGGTCAGACCCTCAAGGGTCTGACCCCATCCTGGTCAGCTCCTTCTTGGGCGGGGTCTGACCCTTGAGGGTCTGACCCCATCCTGGTCGGCTCCTTCTTGAGCGGGGTCGGACCCCGCATGGGGTCTGACCCCATCAACCATCGCTTGAACAAAGGAATAATGTGTTTTTCGATTTTGAAGCGCTGCAAGCACGGAATCGGTACAAATTGCTTACCGCAACGATCACGCCCAGGCCCATAGCCTGGATCGTTTCCCTGAATGACGAAGGCGCACCCAATGCCGCCCCTTTTTCTTTCTTCAATGTGGTCTGCGCCGACCCGGCGACCATATGCCTGGGAATAGGCAGCCATGCGGACGGCCGCGAAAAGGATACGCTGACGAACATCCGGGCGAACGGCGAATTCGTGGTCAACCTGGTTTCGGAGGCCGACGCGGAAGCCATGAACATCACGGCCGCCGCCTTCGCGCCGGGCACCAATGAATTGCTCGAAGCCGGCGTTTCCACCGCTCCGGCCAGCCGCATCAAACCGCCCCGCATCGCCTCGAGTCCGGTTTCGCTGGAATGCAAGGCGGTCGAAGTCGTGGACCTGAGCGAAAAAAACCACCTGGTCATCGCCAGCATCCTGGGCATGCACGTAGCCGACCATGCCATCAAGAATCCCGAACGCTATTGGATAGATACCGCCAAGCTGGAGCTCGTGGGCCGCATGGAAAGCCCCGGCTGGTACGTGCGCACTCGTGATCGCTTCATGATGAAGGTTCCCGAGGCAGGGGGTCAGACCCCAGACGGGGTCTGACCCCACAACGAAAAAGCTCCGGGGTCGGACCCCAACAGGGTCTGACCCCACGACGAAAAAGGTTCGGGGTCAGACCCTGTATGGGGTCTGACCCCAAGCCTAAGCAATCAAAGGGTCAGACCCCTGCGGGGTCTGACCCCCAGAGCGCTGATAAACCCCCTGTTTTTTAGTTAAGGGGTTTATCGGCTCGTGGTTCAGGCCAATCTCAGCCGATTTGAAGAGTTTGCGGGCCACACGTACATAACGACGGCTTGAGCCGCGAGCAAGGCCAGACTTGGCCCTATCAAGGCCTCAAGAGGCGCTAAAAGCCGCGCCAGCAGCAGCGCGATCTTCTTCATATTCTGGGCCGCAGCGGCCAACAGACACTGCTCCATCACTTTCTGTAGACCACGCAGGCGCGCGTAGCGATGGCCATGCAGTTGCTTGGCATCGGCAAAGCTGCGCTCGACCGTCTCCTGGCGCCTGGCATAGATGCGCTTACCAGCTGGCGTCAGCCGCCGGGCCTTGACCCGCTCTTTGGCCTCCTCCCAGAGGTGGCGCATCACCACTTTGACCCCCGTCGCGCTTTGTGTGCATCGGGCTCGAACCGGGCAACTGGCGCACTGGGTGCGATCGGAGCGGTATTCGCGGTAACCCTCTCGGTTAGTCGTGCTATAGGTCAGTGTTTGATTGTTCGGGCAGACATAAGTGTCCGTTTGCGCATCGTATTGATATTCGTGTTTCTTAAAATAACCCGCTCTCTGGGCGGAACGACGGTACCCCATGACGCCGGCAATCAGGCGATCCTCAAGGCCCTTGCACACCGCGGCGGTGAAGTAGCCCGCATCCAGGCCGACCGCATAAGGGTTCAAATTAAAGCGCTCGCGCTGACGATCCAGCCGCGCCAGGTACGGCACGCTGTCATTGACGTTGCCCGGCGTGACGTGTGTGTCGGTGATGATGGCATGCTTGGCATCGACCGTGCGGTGATCCAGATAAAAGAACCCTTTGGGCTTACCCTCGCGCGCCATGTAGCCGCTGTCCGGGTCGGTGCGGCTGACCTTGGCCGGGCGCGTGGGCGGGGGCTCATCGTCCTTGTCCGTGCGCTTTAAGGCCGGCTTGCCGTGCGCTAGGCGGTCGGCATCTACGGCCGCATCCAGCTCCTGCAGGTAGGCCTGCGCGGGCACAGCCACCTGGCCCTGCTCGGCCTTGTTCTTGTTGGCACTGGCCTTCAAATGCGTGCTGTCCGTATACAGTACCTTGCCCTGGACCATGCCGCGCCTGATCGCCTGCAGCACTATCTCATCAAAAATCTCTTGGTAAATCTGGCTGTCTGCAAAACGGCGGCGCCGGTTCTGGCTGATCGTGGAGGCGTCGGGCACCTTATCGGTCAAGCGCAGCCCGAGGAACCAGCGGTAAGCCACATTGACTTGAACGTCACGGACCAACTGGCGCTCGCTTCGAATGCCAAACAAGTAGCCCAGTAATAGCAACTTGAACAGCAGCACCGGATCAATGGCCGGGCGGCCGTTGTCGGCGCAATAGAGGTGCGCCACCTTGGCGCGAATAAAGCTCAGATCTATGGCAGCGTCGATCTTGCGCACCAAGTGATCGGCGGGAACCAAAGATTCCAGCGTCACCATCTCAAGTTCGTGCTGATAAGCGGGGGGATCTCTTAGCATCCCCACATTATGAACAAGCTCGACGCGTTGCGCGAGGGTTTGTCAGCATTCTGAGGGTCAGACCCCTGCGGGGTCTGACCCCCCAGCATGATGATTGTCCAGCCAGTCCACGCCGCTTTCGCCCTGCTCGCGCAACCAGTCGTTCGCCTTCCGGAAATGGCCGCAGCCGATAAAGGGCCTGGGCGGGCGCGTGGCGGACAGCGGCGAAGGATGGTTGGCCTTCAACACCAGCGTAGGCCCGGCCGGCGGTTGCACCTGCAACAATGCCTGCTTGGATTGCGCATGCGAACCCCATAGCAGGAACACCTTGGGCCGAGGCTCGCGCAGCACGCGCTCGATGATGTTGTCCGTGATGACTTCCCAGCCTTTCTTGGCATGCGAAGCAGGCTGATGCGCTTCCACGGTCAAGGAAGTATTGAGCAGCAGGACGCCGCGTCGCGCCCACCGCAGCAGGCTGTGGCGCTGCGCGGTGAAGGAGTCGGGATATTCCTGGGCAAGCTCGGCGAACATGTTGCGCAGGCTGGGCGGAATCCGGCAATTGTCGGGCACCGAAAAAGCCAGGCCTTGCGCCTGGTTCGGCCCGTGGTAAGGATCCTGGCCGAGTAGGACCACCTGCACGTCCTGCGGCTGGATTTCCAACAGAGCCCGAAAGGGCCGCAAGGGGAAGATGGTTGCACCCGCCTCGAGGCGCTCGTCCAGAAAGGCGTCCAGGTCATGAAGCGTCTGCTGCGAGCGCGTGTCCAGGAAAGCGTCCTGCCAGGCCGACGACAAGGCATGGACGTGCGCGTACAGATCGCCTTGAAACGCGTTCTGTATCTGGTCGCCCGGCACCGCCGAGGTAGAGGAATCGTCCCGCATCATGATGCTGGAAAACGTGCCACCCACTGGGCATAGGCATCGATGAAATTCCGAAGCAGCGCCAGCGCGGTTTCGGTCGGTTCGCCTGCCGGGTCGAACAGCCTTTCGGCTTGGCCGAGATAGGTTTCAGGATGCGGCATGCAGTAAAGATTGAGCCCGACCAGAGACTGGCGCAGATGGTGGTTGGCGCCATAGCCGCCCTGCATGGAAGGGGAAGCGCTGATGACGCCCGCGGGCTTGCCGTTCCAGACGCTTTTGGAATAAGGCCTGGAGCCGATATCGACCGCATTCTTCATGGCGGCCGGCATGGAGCGGTTATGCTCTGGCGTCACGAACAACACCGCGTCCGCAGTGGTGATCCGGCGCCGGAATTCTACGTAGGATTCGGGGGAATCCTCGTCATAGTCCTGGTTGTACAGCGGCAACTGCCCGATTTCGACGATCTCCAGGGCAAGGCTGGCGGGTGCCAGCGCTTGCAGCGCCTCTGCGACTTTTCGATTGAGGGATGCCTTGCGCAAGCTGCCGACAATGACGGCAATGTCTCTGGTTTGGTCCACGGCTTTCTCGACTCCTTACTGCGTAAGTTGACCACCCTGCCAGAATACAACATGCCGGCGCCGCGCGTCCTGGCACGCACACCGGCTCCAATCGCCCGCGGAGTAACTGCGGACGATCGGAGCTTGAAATCAATAAAGACTGTAGGTGCGCGGGCAGGTCTTGCCCAGGTTGGCCTGGATGATCGCTTCGTCCTTGTTGTCGGTTTTACCGTCGCGATATTGTGGAGTCAAGAAATCGTAGACGCTGGAAAGACCCCAGTCATGTGCGATTTTTCTCCAGTTTTCCAGGTCTTCCGCATTGACGATGCCGTCGATGTTGCCGTCGCCCGGGCAAGCGGGGTTCGAAGCCAGCATGGCGTCGAGCTTGTTGCGCAAATCACTGCGGATGGCCTCCAGTTGAGGATCGGTGGCAGGCAGCAGATTACGGTCTTCGGTATCGAGCAGCGGCATCGGCGCAGCTTGGTTGATCTCGTAAAGTTCTTCGCTGGAGACTTCCCTGTGGCCATTGGAGACCGGATCGTAGTCCACGCTGGTATTGACCACCAGCTTGTAGCGCTCGTTGCGGATCGCGACGGTGGACTCGGGCACCAGCGCGAGCATGGTCTGGCCTTTGTTGTAGCGTGCTTCGTTCACGTCCGCGCACGTTGCGTAGCCTGCGCCAGGAGGATTGGTGGGGATGACCAGGTCGCTGGTATAGCCGGCCCCCCAATACACGCCCATATTGTCTTCGCACACGCTTTTGGATGTCGGAATGACGGTGCAGGCCGTACTCATCACGCAAGGACCGTTGCGGCCGCCATTGGCCTGCTCGTTCAGACCGCCCATGGTGAAGTTGATCGTGCGCAGACTGCCCTGTTCAGGATCAGTCAGGTAAGGCAGTATGCCGACCGAATCGATGGTATGCGGCACTTCCTTGTGCGCATCAAGGCCGGCCAGTTCGCCGAAGAACTGGAACAGATCCACCATGTTGACCATGTGATCGACTTCGCGGTTGGGTTGAACGACCTGCGGCCCCGAAATGATCAGCGGGTCCCATACCCCGGTCTGGTAGGCAGTGCCCTTGGCTCGCGTGGGATCGAAAGGCAGCTTGACGGCGGCGGCCAAAGAGCCGTTGTCGCCGACGATGACAATGACGGTGTTCGTCGCCTTCGGGTCGTAGTTCAGGGTACCGTCTTCGTTATATTTGGCCATGCCGGTCTCGACCAGCAAGCGGCCGAACTCCGTGTCCACGGCTTCCGTCATGCGATCCTGGATGATGCGCTGGTCCAGCGCGCCGCGGGGACCATCGGCCGTGCAGCTCAGGGCGTCCAGCGGGCTGATATCGCCCGGAGCCAGCGGCACCAGCCGTTTGGGAGGCTGCTGCCAAGGGGTATGCGCGGCGCTGTAGCTGACCGTGGCCATCCATGCCTTGCCGGCGGGGCGCGATTTGATCCATTCGATGGCGGCATCGGTTTCGATCGTGGTGCGATAGCCTCGAGCGCGGGGATCCGACAGCTGCACTTCCTCGGTCTTGCCGTTTTCGATGATGACCAGCGGCGAGACGTAATAGGCATTCTCGATATTGAAATTGAGATACGAAGGCGGTTTGCCGCAGGTTTCGTTTGGAACCAGCAGGCCGCCGGCCGCCACGCATTGCAGGCCCGCCGCGTCCTCGGCAAGCGAATTGCGGCTCATGACCGTGCAGCTGCCGTCGGCCTGATAGCAGGCGCCGCTTTTTGCGCCGCCCGATTGTTCGCCCGGAATGAATCCGCACATATGCGTGCCCGCGGTATCGTACCCGCCCACCGTCCTGTCGTTCGAGCCCGGCAGCCCGCCCACCCATCCGTAGAAGTAGTCCCAACCGAGCACGCTGGGCAGGGAATTTTCCGCCTGGTTGTTTTCCGGCCCGCCCAGATGGAATTTGCCGAACATCCCGCTTTCGTATCCTGCCCGCTTGAGAAGCTTGGGCGCAGTGATGTCGTAGGGTGATAGATGAGACGTGGCAAGGTCTTGGGGACCAATGGCTTGGTTGATGCCGGTACGGAACGGATAACGGCCCACAAACATGGCTGCGCGCCCCGGCGAGCATTCCGGCATGGACCAGGTATTGCGAAAGCGCACGCCGGCATGGGCCACGGCGTTGATGTTGGGCAGTATGGGCGCCATTTGGCCACCGTACCCGAAGACCTTCATCTGGTCGATGCCGACGTCGTCCATGATGACGAACAGGATATTGGGACCTTGGGCGGTGTCGTCGGGAGTGCTTCCCCCTCCGCCGCTATCGCATCCGGCAAGAATGAGTGCGGCAACGCCTGCCGCGCATAAGGCTGGAACTGTCTTCTTCAAAATTGTCTCCAGTAGATGGCGCAACATGACACATTTGATGCGTCGCCGTTCTAATCGCTAAAAATCGTAACAGATTTTCTTCAGGATGAAGAGGTTAATTTACGCGACTGGAGTGAAGACATTGGCGTCCCCGGCAGGAATCGAACCTGCAATCTTCCCTTAGGAGGGGAAAGTTATATCCATTTAACTACAGGGACAAGAGGGAATTCATGGAGTATAGCGCAACCCGCATGAATGCTTGCTTTGCCGTATAAACACTGGCCTAATGGGCTATCCCGAGATACGCGGCGATATCATTTCATATCACCGTTTATAGTCGGTTCTCACTTCCAACTGCTACAAAACTGCTATAGCATTCGGAGCCATGGCCACATTCACGAAGATAGGGACGCGCTGGCGTGCCCAAATCCGCAAAGCAGGGCGAAAGTCTACCAGCAAGACGTTCGGAACGAAAGCGGAAGCGATGCGTTGGGCTGCTGAAATCGAAAATAGCAGTACGGTTGCTACAAAGCTTACCGTCGCGGATCTGATCAAGGAGTACCGCGAGCAGAAGGCAGCTGCCGGCAGGCCGATAGGCAAAACCTCCAACACCCACTACATGCTGAAGAACCTCGCCAGCGATGAGTTCGGACTTGGACCGGTGCGCGTGGAAGCGTTACAAACAGACCACCTGGTGAAGTACTGTCAGGCGCGGCTGCGCACGGTTGCGGCCGGCACGGCCAACATGGAGATCACGCAACTGGGCACGGTGCTGCGTCATACGAAGAGCCTGCTGAACCTGCGGCTCGGTGATGTGGTGGGCGATGCGCGCCCCACTCTACGCCATTATGGGCTCATCGGCACGGGCACCGCCCGCACGCGCCGTCCAACCGCGGCTGAACTGTCCTCTATATATAAGGCGCTGGAAGATCGCCCACGCCTCGCGCATTTGCGCGACATTCTGACTATCGCTCTCATTACAGGCATGCGCCGAGGCGAGATATGCCGCATCCGCTGGTTGGACCTGGACGATACCCGCAAGACGGTCGTCATCCGGGACCGCAAGCATCCGACTCAGAAACAGGGTAATGACCAGGAAATTCCCCTAATTGGGGCGGCCTGGGGCATCATTCAGGCGCAGCCCAGGAAGGAGGGGAACGGCCGGATTTTTCCTTACAGTCCGGTGACGGTGAGCAACCGGTTCACGGATCTATGCAAGGATTTGGGGATCGAGGATCTGCGCCTGCACGACATGCGGCACGAGGCCGTGAGCGCGCTCTTTGAGGCCGGGTGGCAGATCCCCGAGGTGGCCGCTGTTTCAGGCCACAAGGACTGGCGGCAGCTGAAACGGTACACCCAAATCGAGCCGGCCAGCTTGCACGGCAAGGTCGTGCCGCTACGCAAGGCTGGCTAGCGCTTCGGCGTGGCGCTCATCCAGGTACTGGCCAAGGGCACGTACGTCGATATAGCGGTTACGCCCCTCGACATAGGACGGTACCGGGAAGGACCCTTCGCTGATCTGGTTGCGCACGGTGCCCGCCTTGATGCCCAGCTCGTGCGCCACCTCGTCCACCGTCAGGCGGACCCGGTCGTATTTCATGTAGAGCATGGTCGCTGCGTTGGCCATGTCACGCCCCCTTCGTTTTCATGTAATCCAGCAGCAGGTCTTGGACGGCCCGCTTGGAGTCCCGGCGCGCCATAACGACCTCGTCGACCGTGTCGCGCGCGACGATATGGTGCAGAAAGACCGGCCGGTCGTGGCCGGCCTGGAGCTGGCGGGTCGGCCCGATACGCTCGATCATCTGTAGGAACTCTTCAAGGTTCCAGTTGTGGCCGAAGAACACCAGGATGTTGCCGCCGTCCTGCAGGCTCAGGCCGTGGCCCGCGCTGGCCGGGTGGGCGAAGAGCACCGGGATCTTGCCGGCGTTCCAGTCGCGTATCGTCTGCGGATCCTGGTCGAGGTGACGCCCGGTCCTGCCGAAGGCTTTCAGTAGCCGCGCAAGATCGCTTTTGAAGTGGTAGGCCACCAGCACCGGCATGCCAGCGGCTTCCTCGACGACTTCCTGCAGCGCCTGGATCTTGACGTCGTGCACCGGCTCCCACCGCCGGTCTTCATCTTCGCCGACATACACCGCGCCGTTGGCCAGCTGCAGACATTTCATGGTGCGGTCGGCCGCATTGGCCGCTTCTACCGGGTCGGCCGCTATCTCCATAAACATCTCGGCTTCCATGGCGTCGTACAACTTGCGCGCCGCTGGCGGGAGGTCCACAAAAATGGAATTTACGATGGGGTCGCGCAGGTCGAACCAGTCCTTTGCATCGATGGTCAGGCAGACATCGCGCACAGCGGCCTGGATCTCGTTCTGCGCAGTGGACAATGGCTCGACGCCATAACCACTGAATCCCGTGCGAAACCAGCGATGGGTGAATGCCTTGAACGATCGGCCCAGGCGCTTGCCCTTGTCGATGAACCACATTTGCCCCCACAGGTCTTGCAGGCCGTTGGGGCTGGGCGTGCCCGTCAGCTCCACGAAGCGCACGCCGCTTTTGAAAGTCAGCTTGGCCAGGGCGCTGGCCCGCTCCGAACCGCCCTTGCGCACAAACTCCTTGCCGGTGCTGCTGATCTGCTCGACTCCGCGAAAACCTTTCAGTTTGGTGGACTCGTCGGCCACGATCATGGTGAACGGCAATGCCTTGCCCATGAGCTTCGCTTCTTCGATCAACCACGGGATGTTCTCGTAATTGATCGTGTACACGCCGGCGCGAGTGCGGTATGCGTCAAGCAATGCGTTACGTCGCTCGGTTTGGCCGCCCACGATAGGCGTGACCGTGATGCCGGCCAGGTGTTCCCACTTCAGGGCCTCGTCCGGCCAGGTGGACTGCGCGACCCGCAGCGGGGCACACACGAGCGCGGCGCCCTCCTCCGCGAGCTGGATGGCGGCAATGGCCGTGAGCGTGCTCACGGTCTTGCCGGTACCCATGCCGGCCCATACGGCAAAGCGTGTGTTGTCGATAATCGCGTCGATTATCAGTTGCTGATAAGGGCGCGGCGTGAACGGGCGGCGGTCTGTCACTTTGCCGTCTCTCCCTGCTGGCGGTGGGTGTCGATGGCGACATCGAGATCCTGCCCGCTCGGCAGCATCCCGGCGCCGATACTACCGAACGCCCGCTTGTATTCGACGGTGCCGCATCGATCGCGCAACCATCGATACCGTTCCGCATCGATCGCATTGGTATCTAGCGTGTGCGACTGAGCTGCCTTGTTGAACTGCTCGAGCAGAATTTCAATAGGGTTATCGCCTGTCAGTTCGTGCAGTGGCCTTGTCGCCTGCAGCTCGTGAATCAGATGAGGCGGCCCAGTTAAAGCCACCAACACCTGGTGCAGCGCATCGGCGGGGACTGTCACCGTCTTCATGCTCGTTCCCCTCCCAACGCTTCGACCAGGCCGCCCAGCAGGCGCGACAGCTCACCGGTCATCAGCACGAAGTCAGAATCGAACTGCTCGGCTTCGTCCTCGGCCATTTCACGACCGTGCTGCAGGACGTCCAGAGGTGCCACACGGCGAAGCTCCAGCCCATCGGTCAGCACGAATGAGACGCGGTCAGCCCAGGTAAGCGCGAGCCGCGTGCACGTGCGCCCTGCTTGCACGTGTTTGCGCACGTCGTCAAGGTCTACGCTCAGCCGCTGGTAGCGCACCTTGGCGGCACTTTCGCGGTTCGACTGCAGCTCGGTGTCCTGGTCGATGCTGAAGCCGGTGGGCGGTTCATCGAGCACTAGCCAGTTTGTCATTGCGACCGCCGGTGATGTTTCCGTGTACAGCGGCACAACGGGGAACGGGTCGAGCACCTTAGCCAGCGCGCCCAGCACCGTGTCGGCGACTGCGCCGGATGCCGTGTCGATCACCAGCCAGCGGTTGCGGGTGTCGATCCAGACGCGGGTGTCACGGGCCACGCTGAAGGCTTTGGGCAGCAGCTCGTCGGTGACTTGCTCCTTGATCTCCTTTGTCTGCTTGCTGCCCGGCCGGTAGCCTTGCTGCCCTTCCACCTGCATGCAGCGCTCGCGGGTGGTCGCGTTCACGACACTCGCCGGCAACAGCTTCTTATCAATGCGCAGGGCGATAAGCATCTGCTCGTCCTGGGCGTACACCAGGCCGGAGTCCGGGCGCGGCGGCACCCATCCGAGAGCGGTCATGTCGGTGGCCCCTGCCGGAGTGAACTGCATGCGCCCGAGCGATGATTGCAGTCCCAGGCTGCTGTATGTCCAGTTGGGCGCCAGACGATAAATGCGAAGATTCTTGAACCACATGTTGGTGTCTCCTCAGTATTGAAACCACAGGCGCAGGGCAACGACGCCTAGCGCGAAGCCGAAGCTGGTAAGCGCGACGGCGGCCAATTCGTGCCGAGTCATAGCGGCGACCTCGCATACAAATCGACCGTCCGGTCTACCGACTCGTAACTATCCACAACAAGCACCGTTTGCCCCAATGCGCGCAAACGGTCATGCTCGCGGTGCTGCGCTTCAGTCGGTCTTTCCCCGGGGCGTTTACATTCGACGAAGAAGGCCAAGCCACCGGGCATGATGCAAAGCCGGTCGGGGACACTACGTCGCGCGGGGCTGGTGAACTTGTAGGCAATCCCGCCCAGCTCGCGGATACGGCGCACCAGGCGGGCCTCGATTTGGCTCTCACGCATACTTGGCCATCCCCCACGCGCGGCGCATGGACTCGTAGCGGGAAAATCGCAGTCCTCGGTAGACGCGATACATTTTCCGGAAGGCGCGAAGGCGGCTCATACCAGTGACTCCGCCGGTACATCTTTCACAGCAACAGACGCCATGGAAGGTGCGAAGGTGCCGACCACCCACGAAGGGCGGCGCATTACATACGGGGTGTCGTTCGCGTCGGACATGCCCATGAAGCCCATAATCAGGCCGGGGATAACGTCGAACTGCGCGATTGACGCTCCGGCCAAACCGTTCAGACCGATGCGCACCGCCAGCTTGCCTTTCTGCCCTAACCCCCTGATGCCGAACTCGGCAGCAGCCTTCCATATCGCCATGGTTACTTCTGGGTTCATGATGCAAGGTTCGCCGGTGGTCACTTCGGGAAACACGCGGCGCCAGTCTGGATAGCGGTCGTGATCGGGTGCAAATTCAAGCCAGCCGTGTTGTGTGGCCACGCGCCAGGTGCCAGCGGCCAGGTCGTCCTTTTCAAGCACCAAGGTGCTGGCGCTGCTTCTTCCCTTCACCAGCAGCGCAACAGTGTCCGCCGGTATCTGGAATCGAACCGGTACGGGCACGTCGTTCGCGACGTCGCTGTGGTGGGCGGCTAAGGCCTGGCCATTCGTGGCGACCAGTACCGTATGTTCGTGACTGGCTTCGACGTGCACTCCGCGTAAATAGGGGCGGATATCCTTCGCGGCTCGGAAATGCGCCACGGCGCGAAGGGCTTTCGGGTTTACTTGAATGCGCATATCAGTCTTTCCTATATCTGATCGTTTCAAAGCCGGCGGCGGCCAGCGGAAGGTCGGCTGCCCACGTCGGTTGCGTCGTCATGAGCTCGGCCAACCGCATATGGGTGTATTCGGGAGTGTCGGGGGCTTCGGTGATCAGCTCGTCGTGCACGGTCAGCACGATGGCGTAGCCGTCCTGCTCGGCGGCCGGCATGGAGCTGGCGAGGACGTCGCGCGCGACGGCCTGGGTCACGTTTTCGCAGTTGTGAACAATCAGCGGCTGGCCGGCAGCTGCGATTACGAAACGGCTTCGGGGCCCGCAGTTGAGCAAGTCGTAAACTGGCGCCCGGTATCTGGTCGTTCGGCCATCTGTTCCACGGACACCCCGCGCGCCAGCCGGTAATAGACCGTCGATCGGCCCAGCTGGTGTTTGTCGGCGAACTGCGCCGCCGTCATACCGCCGACGTGTCGGTTTTTCCGCGTGTTGTTCGCTTGGACGATCGGGGTTACCCACCGACAGTTGCCCGGCTCGTAGTTCCCGTCGTTGTCCTCGCGGTCCAACGTCAGCCCCGGTTGATACGAGGGACCCATATCCGCCCAGAAGTTCTCGAAGGATGCTTGCCACCGCTTGCACACAGCGATGCCCCGCCCCCCATAGTTGTGCCAGGCCTGATGCGATGGGAGACGGCATCGGTCGAGCATGCTGCGCCATACCGCGAACGCCGGGTGTTTGCTCATGCCGTGCTGTGTCAGACGCCGGGCGATAGTCTCCCTGCGCTTGCAGCCACATGACGCAATCACCCCGCGTTGAGCCAACTTCTTCAGTTCGGAGGCGGCTATCGTGATTCGCTCGCCGCACTGGCATGCCACCAGCCACAGTGACTTCTTCCCGTCGCTGCCGTGGTACCGCAACGCCGTCAGGTAACCGACACGGAAGCCGGTCATATCGATGGCCCTGTGATGCATGCTTCCACCCCTCAACAGTCAATACTTCGTGATCTGCGGTCATCCAGGCGCCGTATGCGTCAATAACGTCCTTGCGCCCGTTACAGACGGCCCCATCGGTATGCACCCATTCGATGCCGTCCCAGACTTGCGCACCGGAGGGGACGGCCTCGATCGGTACCCAGCCTGTACGTGTCAGCACCAGGGTGCCTTCGGCAATACACAACTTCCCGCCGTAGGAATGGATCCGCTGCCACTTCTTCGTGTACTGGTCCATGCCCATGTAGCTGAACTTGCCGTCGTCCACACGCGGCGATGGGTAGCAGAGGTTCCGGCCCGAGGGCAGGCCGATGCGCAGCCAATTTCCGTCGCGGCGCACCTTCAACTTGCGCACGGTGAACGTCACGCCCGGCTGGAATACTGCGGTCACGACCGCGTCGCCGAGCTCGCGCCACAGGCTGGCCACCATGGGATGGGCACGGCGCCATGAGCGTTTGAAGGTGTCGCACACGACGAACGCCTGTTCGGTCAGACCGAAGGTGTTGCGCTTCTGTTTTACGCACCAGGCGAAGAAGCCGGCGGACTCTTCCCGTAGATCAGCGGGCAGGCTGTCGTATGCCTGTTCGCCCATCGCTTCCAGGTCAATGCCGTAGGCTGCGGCGAACGTGAGAAACGCCCCTACCCCGCCCTCGTAGCCCAGGGCCAGTTCCTGTACCTTTCCGACTTGGCGCTGATCTTTGTCGACTTGGTCAGGGGCCACTCCGAAAGACTTGGAGTAGGCCAGCTTGTAAAGGTCGTGGCCAGCGCGGATTTCCTTGCCGCGTTCGTCGTAGCCGATGATCGTGTCAAAGTCGCGAAAAGCCTTCAGCTTCCAGGACTCGCCGGCCAGCCAGGCCAGCACGCGCCCTTCGATATTGCTCAAATCCGCGATGACCAATTTCTTGCCTTCGGGCGCGACGATGGCGCCGCGGATCGTGCTGGACGTGATCGCCATCACGTTGTCGAACAGGAGATCGACGGTTCCCGTCTTGATGGCCTCGATGCCGGCGTCTATCTCGTCCTGCTCGTGGGAGGCCCTAGGGAGGTTTTGAGGTTGAAATAGCCGCCCAGCCCAGCGCCCGGTGCGCGCGGCGCCGCAGAACTGCAGGATGCCGCGCAGGCGCCCGTCGACGCTCACGCCGCGCAGCAGCGTCTGGTACTTGGCCGTGCTGGTGGTGCTGGCCTGCAAGCGCACGGCGAGCAGTTCGCGTAGGCCAGCCGGAAGCTCGGGGTCGGCGACACGGCGCTCGAGTGTGGACTTGCGCAGGTCGGGCAGTTCCACACCAAAGGCTTCGACCAAGTGCGCCAACATCTTGTCGCGCTGCGTGGCGTTCGCGACGTCGCCGGCGGTCAATTCCTGCGTGCGCTTGGATAGCTGCGCCTGGGCAGCGGTAATCGCCTCAATAGCCGCACTGGCCAGCTCCACGTCGACCTGCACGCCGCGATCATTGATCCGTTGATCGAGCTGGTTCAGCCCCATCTCGTCGGCGTTGCGCGGGTAGTTCCACTGTGGCATGCGGTCGTGCACGATACGCATCGACACAATGTCGTTGGTGGCGTACTCGCGAAATTGCTTCCATTCCAACGGGTGTGTCTCATGCGTGGCACGGCCGCGCACAAGGTTCTTGGCCGGCGGAATGCAGAAAAGCCGCATCAACGCCTTGCCGGTCTTCAACTTGCGTTGGTCCTGGTCCAGGTCGAAGATGTCGCACAGCAGATCCAGCCCGCCGGGGAGACCGTGGGCGTAGGCCTGCACCATGGTGTCAAAACGACGGGCCGGGCTGACAAGCTCGGCGAGCGCGGGCATGGCGTGCTTGATGATGGTCCAGTCGAACTGGTTTGAGTTGTGGCCCCACCACTGCACGTCCGGATCTTCAGCGGCCTGGCGCAGCTCTTTCGGCGCCAACAGGCCGGGCTCTTCGATCGGGCTCCATACCTTCACAGGGCCGTCGTCGAACGCATAGGCGAACAGCAGCACCTCGGCCTGCTCAGCATATTTGTGTGTCCCATGCTTGATCGGGACCGGGCTATAGGTTTCGAGGTCATAGAAGAGTTTGCGCGTCATACCCGCCCCCTCGCCTTGAGCTTACTGGCGGCCGCGTGGACGATCTCAATCAGCTGGGGTGTCGTGAACCCAGACCCCGGTTGCGCGATGGCGGCAGCAAAGCGGCTGGCCGGGATGACGAAGGCGTCGTCATCGATTTGGCGCAGGGACAGTGTTTTGTTCTTGAATGTGACGAAGTAGCGGCCATCCGACAGGAAGCGTTCCAGGGCCTGGGTGGGATCAAAGGTCGGGGCGGGCGCAACTGGCGGCGCGGCTTCCTTATCCAGGATGTCCAGTACCCAGCGGCGGAATTCCTTGGCCACTTTGGTGCTGGCAAACATGGCGATGAGGTGGGCGCCGCGCAGGGTGAAGATGCGGGCTTCTTTCTCGCGCTGGCTGCCGTTGATTCCATTGACGGTCAAATTGACCGTCAATGACATTCCAGGCGTGAACTCGTCGACGTTGCGGCGGTAAATGCGGCTGACGGCATCGCTGGCGGCGTATCCCAGCGCGCGGGCAATATCCGCTGCCGATAGCCATTGCTGACCGTCTCGGTTAATGATGGTGAGGGGGTGCCCGTGGAAATCCACGGTTGTGGGCGCGAGCGCGCCCATAGACGTACCAGTCATGGCAGGACTCCTTCTTTGCGGTGATGAACCGCCGCCCCGCTTCCAAACGGGGTGGGCGGACACGTGCGGGTTGGAAGACCGGAAAGAAGGAACCGGCAGGGCCGAAGCCCTCCCGCACGGCCCGCCCATAGGAGTGCCATGCTTGCGCGCAGACGAAGAAATAGCCGCGTGAACGGTTTCCAGGCGGCTGCGCGCCTTCTTATTCCGGGCTTCCAAACCCGTGCGCTGGTTGTTTACCAGCGACGGGGTCATGATACGCCCGGAGTGCGGAGGGGTCAACATGTCAAACATCGCTGACCAACTCCAACACGGTGTTCAGGCGGCTGACTTCGGCCTGCAGCGCCGTGATCTGCGCCTGGGCTTCCATCAACTGCGACTGGGTGGGCGATTCATCCAGCTCCTTCTGAAGCTCGTCAGCCCGCGTTTCGGCCTGCTTCAGTTCGTCCTTCAAAGTCTGGATTTCTGCTTTCAGCTCATCGATCTCGTTGTTGGCATCCGACAACGCTTCATCGTTCGCTGCCAACGCGACAGCCTCGTCAATAGCACGGGGGAACCGACGAGCAGCTTCCATGATCAGAACAATGTTGTTGGGCTCGGCAACCAGGTGGCGCTCGAGGACATCATCGGGGGTGCTTTGGTAGTTCATCAGTGCACTCCTTGCGGCAGGCGCTGCAGGAAAAGATCTTGCAGCGCCAGACAGTCAGCGTCCCAGCGCGACAGCAGACGCGGCGAAAAGCCAGCAGCACGGGCCCACTGGTAAAAATCGTTCCATGTAACGTCTTTCATATCGATCACCTCGGGAAGGAATTGGGCCGTTGCTCGAATTTGCGGCTTGCCACTTGCGAACCCCCGCCGCTTTTGCACCGGACTGACGTCGTATAGGACGAGGGGCGACGTCAGTTGGTGATAAGAGCCTGTGTACCGGGTGGCCCGTTCCCCGGTCGTTCTCAAGGAGGTGGGAGGTTCCCGCTCAGGTTCTATACAAGGCTGTCGGCGGAGTCGGCATCAGCGCTCAAATCGTCGAAGTCTTCTTCGCTGCCGACGCTGCCCCCGGCGAAGGCGTCGCCATCGCGGGAGAACTGCACGGCCAGCAGGTTGGCGCGTATGCCCTTACCGTAGTTGTTGTCCTGCGCCCAGATTTCGACGGTGGCATTCACGTAGCACCCGGCGTAGGGTTTCCCATCGGCCTGGCCCAACGGCGTCTTGTCGCGGTCGATAATCAGGGGGCGCCCCTTCTCCTGGTTGCGCGTGGCCGACAGCGCGAACATGTCTTCGTAGCCGTCGTACTCTTTGGTGTTGCCGTCGATCAGGCAGCACTTTTGGCTGTTCGGCAGGATCCCGGCAAGGATGGCGTCAGCCTTCTTGCCCCACTTTTCGGCAGCCACGGCCTGGATGGCCGCGTCGATGTCCTTCTTCGCCTGGCTGTCGGGCGGGAACAGGAAGGACGCGCGGTAGTTGAAAGGTCCCTGCCCTTCGAACTGCTTGGCTTCGAAGAGGTCGGGGAACGAGAGGCGGACGTTGGCGAGTTTTACTTTCATGGTTATTTCCTTAAACAAGATCGGTGGCGGGTTGGGTGAGATCGTCGAAATCATTCTCTGGCGCAACAACCAGCGCGGGGCGGGGATCGTCGGCAGGAGCGACAGAGGGTTTTCCTTGGGATTGGCGGATGAGATCGCGCACGCGATCCCACCGGCGCGGCGACTCCTTGAACAGCTTTTCAGCGGTGGTCGGCGAAATGACCTTGAAGTCGTACATTTCGTCCTTCTTCAGGCGCATGGCCTTCAGCGTGGCTTCGGCGTCCGCTTCGTCCACCCACTCGCGTCGGCCCTTGCGACCTTCCACGAGCTTGTGGCCGTAGACGTCCCGACCGGCCAACAGCTCGGCTTCCGCCCTGGCGCGCACCGCCTTCGCCCAGCCTTCGACGAGGTCCATGTGCTGCAGCAGCTTGCCCAGCAGGTCGTTGTCGATCGCGCCAACGCGTTCGGTCGCGGCGTCGACCAGGCCGGGTAGCGTGTCGCCGGCGGCTTCCAGATCGACGAAGTCGTCAGCCATGGTCGTGAGCGCGAATCGGGTGAGCGCTTCGCAGTTGCCCTTGCCCGGGCAGAAGCGGCAGGCCTTGGCGTCGGGCGTGAAGTCCTCGGGCGTCGGCACCGCGTCGTAGTGGAACTGGATAGCGCGCTCGCCTGCGGCGCGAAATCGCTCGGCGCGCTGCATGAGCTCGTCAATCGTTATCATCCACTCGCTGACGTTGTTCAGCCGCGGTTGGTGCACCGTCATGCGCACACTGGTAATTTCGTGCGTCAGCGAAAAGCGCTCGACAGCACCCAGCGCGTAAAGCATCATCTGCTCGTTCTCGACGGCGGACACTTCCACCCCCCGACCGAATTTCAGGTCAACGACGTGCAGCTCGCCGTCCGGGTGCAAGATGGTGGTGTCGCTCGTGCCGAAGCATTCCGGCACGATGTGGCTGATGTCGTAGCGCTCTTCGGTAAAAAGTTCGGCGCCCGCGCTAGCCTGGCGCACATAGTCCAGATACTTCTGTACTTCCTCTGCCATCTCGTCGTTGACCATGAGCACCGTGCCTTTGCCGTAGTTGGTGTCATTGCCTTCTTCGGGACAGAGCTGGACCTGTCCATCGAGGACGCGGACATAATCCCCCGCGTAGTATTTGGCATCGCGACCCCCTCGTAGGCAAAGTTCCGCGATCATGTGCGCGACGGTGCCTTCATCGGCGTAGGCGCTTGACGTGTCCGGCTCGAATTTGGCGAGGTGCACCGAGCCGGGGCAGCGCGTCCAGCGTGACGCAGCGGACGGGGAAAGAATTGCGTGGTCGGCCATGTCAGGCCTCCTCTAACTGACCGGTCTCACCGACGCGGTACCAGGTGTCGGCCAGAATGCTGTTCTCGCCGACGATCCCCACCGCAATGCGGACCTGTTCACCATCGAGCCACGGCAACGCAAACGCTCCTTTCTCACCGGCCCGTGCGCGACCTTTCAGTCCGGCCACCATGGCGATCGTCTTTTCGCCTTTAGCTTCCGCCTTGCTGGAGTCGCCGCTGGAGGCCGCCGTGCTGTAGTTGCCGCTGGAGGCCGCCGTGCTGTAGTTGCCGCTGGAGGCCGCCTTGCTGTAGTTGCCGCTGGAGGCCGCCGTGCTGTAGTTGCCGCTGGAGGCCGCCTTGCTGGAGTCGCCGCTGGAGGCCGCCTTGCTGTAGTTGCCGCTGGAGGCCGCCGTGCTGGCGTAGCCGCTGGAGGCCGCCGTGCTGGCGTAGCCGCTGGAGGCCGCCGTGCTGTAGTTGCCGCTGGAGGCCGCCGTGCTGGCGTAGCCGCTGGAGGCCGCCGTGCTGTAGTTGCCGCTGGAGGCCGCCTTGCTGTAGTTGCCGCTGGAGGCCGCCGTGCTGTAGTTGCCGCTGGAGGCCGCCTTGCTGGAGTCGCCGCTGGAGGCCGCCTTGCTGTAGTTGCCGCTGGAGGCCGCCGTGCTGGCGTAGCCGCTGGAGGCCGCCGTGCTGGCGTAGCCGCTGGAGGCCGCCGTGCTGTAGTTGCCGCTGGAGGCCGCCGTGCTGTAGTTGCCGCTGGAGGAATTCGGAGAATCCTTCGTTTCCTCAAGGGCTTCGGCCACTTCTACCTTCACCAAGGGTGCGATCTGCTCGGGGTTTTCCAACAGGCTTGAAAACACACGCTCAGTCAACCAGTTGGAATCGTCGTAGCGTTTGTCGGCACGCAGTGCTCTCTGCACTTCGCTATAGGTGCCGCCCTGCGGAAACTTGGCAACAAACCAGCCATAGCCGTCGCGGCAGGCGGACCATTTACGTAAAAGGTCGGTAGTGATCTGCATGTCAGACCTCCGCCGTGCGTGGGTCGAGCTCGCCGGCATCGACCTTCACCAGGTCGGCGTAGAACGCGTCGTACTGCTCGGGCTTGAGTTCCGGACCACGCTTGACGCCATATCGACCAAACAGTGCAACAACCTTCTCGGTGCCTTCAGGCGTCTTGGCAATCTGCGGCACGAGCTTTTGAATCTGCACGTACTCAACACCCACGGGCGCGTCGGCTTTGGGCGATTCGGTCGAGGAACTGGCCGAGCTGTCGGACGCAGTTTGGGTCGGCGCCGATGATTGGACCTTTTCGTCCTTTTTTGTGGCGGGCTGCTCCTTGGTCGTGACTTTAACGGTCGCTGTCGCGGTCGAATCATTGGATCGCAGGATGGCTATCAGCTCCTGCAAGGCGGCGGTGTTTTCGGTGATGGCTCGTTCGAGTGACATTGGCGTTGGCTCCTTTTAAACCTCGGTTGATATGGAGGCCATGATAAACCACGGATTAAAATAAAGTCAAACGAAATCGTCTTCGGTTTAATTGTTGGGCGCAAAAAAGCCCACCTCGTGGGGTGGGCGGGTTAGGGCTTATGCGCGATAATCGCGCTGAACCATCAGTGGAGGTGTGTATGCATCCAGTACCCGTGCCGGCAGATGAGCCTGATTATTCCAGCATGACCAAGATAGGGCGTGTTGAAATCGAGATCGACCACAAGGGTATGTTGGCTATCGTTGTTTATGACTTCGAGTTCAGCGACCCACCAACATGCAGGCTTGCGCATATCCGCGCGATGGCTTGGGCCCGCGATCTTTTGGATGCTCAAATTCGCGTGGCAAAAGTATGCCCGTCTGATGTAGTTTCTTGCGTGGGTTGAGTGCGCTACTGCCTCGCCCCGATTTCTTCAATGAGTCGATCCAAAGCTCGCAATGCTCGGCTCGCCCGGGTTGACCGGTTCGCCATCACTTCGCCAAGCAGAGCAACGGCTCGGAGGTTACTCAGAGAAGTGAACCGGTGGGCGTCTTCAATATACTGTTGCGCGCGTTGTATTTGCCGCCGGATTTCAGCGATTTCCAAAGAGAGCTTGTCACCGTCGTCGGGGGACACTTCTTGCAAGTTCAGGCTCAGAAGTCGACGCAGACCGGGAAGGACATTCTGTTTAATGGTTTGGAGGGGCCGACCGCCATCAAGGGCCGACCGCCCCCCTTCAATCGTCGCAATAGTTCTGGTCGTGAAGCGAGCGGCCGACCCGGTTGCCTTGCGTATATCCTCGCTTATTCGCTCTTCAACACTTACTCGCCCGCCGAGTCTGAGAATCTCGTGGAACTTGCGAGAGACGTCTGGATCCCTCGTAATCACATCCATGATTTCCCACACACGATCTGTATTTTCTTCGAGTTGAGGAACCAACGCTTCAACGGTGGAGAGCATAGGGGCCGCCTCGGTTTGCGCCGCCGTCAGCACTGCGCGCCGCGCTTGATCCACCTTCCTTCTTTGAAAGTCTGCAACAAATTCTTCAAAGACTGCACCAAATTCCCGGCTGCCACACATGTGCCCGCAATTGGTCTCGCGGCCATCTTCTGCTCGGATCACATAGCCTTTGCCATGCTCGGTGGTGCAGCCGTTAAGCCCGCAGCGCACCCAGTCACCGCGAGGTAAGTCATAGGGCGCTACCACTTGGACTTTTTCGGCTGACTCTAAACGCAGCGGCCCGGCATACCGCGGTCGGTTGAATATCTGCTTCGAGCACGTAATGCTATCGGTCGACTCAGAATCATCCTGTATATCAAGCATCATCTCGTTACACCCCCTCGAATATGACTCAGTCCGGTGCGATCTTTCCACCCAGGCTACCTTCTCTTCCTATACCGCCTGTGCTCCACCATCACGCCAATGATCTCCAGGTGCTGGCGATCGCTGCGCATGGCCGGGTAATCTTCATTCAAAGGCACGAGCTCGAACACGTCCCTGCCCTGCTCGTCCACGCCGCGGGGCCGGTATTTTTTAAAGGTGGCCTCGTGCTCACCGTTCTTGGCAACAACGAAATCACCAGGTAACGGTGTGACCGAACAATCGACGATGATGCGGTCGCCCTCGTGAAATGAATCCTCGGCGCTGCCCGGGGGCGCCACCATCGAATCGCCCTTGATCTCCAGCGCGAACGACTGCTCCGACAAATCCAGGTCGGTCGTAATGTAGTCGTCGTACGCCTGCGACAGGTCCACACACCCAGCTTCGGTCATGGCGCCGGCTTGGACATAGCTCAGTACGGGCACGCGGCGCACGTCAGGCGGCGCCTTCGCTATATTCCGCTCACGGCGCCCTTCCGAGAAAAACGTATCAAAACTAAGCGGCTCGGAAAGGTGATTCGCCAGCATCTGGATAAACTCCTCTCGCTGGTCTGCCTCTTGGTAGTGGCGTTCCGCCTCTGAGTCCCACTGCTCAGGCCCTGGTAACATCCCGAGACCGAGCTCGAGCAATTGCCGTGTGGCCGTGCCGGCCGTTCCCATATCCTGCAGCGAGAGTGGTTTCTTCACTAGCTTCAACAAATCGCCGGCCTGATGCTCGCTTTTAATATCCGTCAGCGTGAGCCATTCTGGACCTGGCAAGCCAAAGACCTTCGCAATGGCACCGGCGTACTCCGAACGACGGGCGTCCGTCTTCTCAAGTTTATAGATAGTTTGCGGGCTAGTGCCCACCCGTTGGCCCAGGGCGGCAAGTGTCCACCCCGCAGCGGTCCGTAGCATTTGTATGTTGTGTCCCAGTGCCATGCGCTCATTCTATAAACAATGGATTAAAAGATACATCTCCGACGGTTGATGACGCTTTTCGTCTGTGGTTTAATCAAGCAATATTTAAACCATGGACGAAAGATGCAAACATCAGAAATTGCTCATCGCGCCCCCCTGCGGCGCGCGTGCCAGCTGCTTGGATCGCAGACGGCCCTATCGAATGCGGTCGGTGCAAGCCCCATGCAAGTGCACTATTGGCTCACCCGCGACAAAAGCCTTGATGCCGCTCACTGCGTCGCTATCGAGCAGGCTACCGGCGGCCAGGTCACGCGCAAAGAGCTTCGACCGCTTGATTGGCAGCGCTACTGGCCCGAGCTCGAGGCGGTGTAGGGCCATGCCTTACAGCGCGTCCAGCATGGTGCCTATGCGCAACGATTCGGCGTTGATGGCTTCGAACGTCGTCATGACGCTCGTCTCGCTGGCTGTGCCGAAGATCGCCTCGCACACCTGGTGCGCGGCGCGTAGCCGCCAGTGCGCGCGCTCCACGGCAGTGACGTCAGGCATGTCAGCCCCCGCTTCACGAGCCAGCTGCAGCCACGCTACGAACGCTTTGTCTTCCAGATTCCTTTCCACCCTCTTCCCCTTCCAATGTTTGGCACCTCGCCCATGCCCTGCATCGTACGCAGTCGCACCCGGCGGCGAAATGCTGAAACCTCTTTCCGTTCAAGGTCTGCTATGACGTGCTACTACTCCGACGCCGATTGGCGTGACGTGCTCTACACCTCTGTATGCAATACCGATGGTGGCGTTGTGGATGCTGCCCGCTTTTTGACGGTGCGCCGGGGGCGCAGCATCCATCCCGAGGTGCTGCGCACGCGTCTCAAGCACAAAGACGGCCAGGCCATCTCGATCGAAATGGCCGAGATGCTTACTGAGTGGATGGAAACCAAGTCTGACGGGCGAGCACGTGCGCATGACTGGCTGCACGCGCTCAATGGACGCTTTGGGCTCACCGCCGCTCAACACCAGGCTGCATCAGGGACCGATGCGTGCTTGCTCCAAGCCATCCAGACCGCCCTCATCGGCAAAACGATAGAGCACGGCAGCCTGGCCGCTGAAATCGCCCAAGCGGTCGCCGATGGCCGAATTTCTGGGCGCGAAGCAGACGCCATTGAAGCTCTGGGCCGTCAGAACCAGCGTAAGACTGAAGAAATCATCCGGGCGGCCCGTCAGGCGGCCGGCAAACCATGAGCGCCGTCGTGATCCCCATGCCGCCCAGACCTCATTACGGAGCCACCCCAGAAGACTGGGCGCATTTCGGTGTCATGCTTGGGCTGACCACCGATCTTTTGCCGGTGGTCAGCAATCCGAACGCAACGATTGACCCCGACTCCAAGGTCGTGGCGCTTGGCAAGGTCCCCACCCGGTACAACAGCGGGGGGCGCGTCGTCGGTTTCGCGAAGTGGACCGAGCGGTTGACCGAGCAGCCAGAACTCGATCGTTGGTCGCGTCAACCCGATTACGGTATTTGCGTCCAGACGCGCGAAGTGCGCGCGCTGGACATCGACGTGGCCGACCCGCAGCGATCCGCGGCGATTGTGGCGGCCATCACCGATACGCTGGGCTTTGCGCCCCCTATCAGGCGCCGCGGCGCCAGCGGTAAATGCCTGATCGCCGTCCGCGTCCCGGGCGAGTATGTCAAACGCACGATTCGCGTTGACGGCGGTATGGTCGAGAACCTGAACAACGGCCAGCAGTTCATTGCCGTTGGCACACACCCGAGCGGCGTGCGCTATGAGTGGGACGGCGGCCTACCCGAGGACTTCCCTACCCTCACGCATGAGCAGTATGAAGGCCTCTGGCAAACGCTGGCGCTGACCTTCGCCATTCAGGACCCGAGCGCAGCCCGCGCAACGGTGCGGCACGAAAAGATCGCACATGCGCATCAAATTGATGCGGTCGCAAAGCTTCTGTTCGAGCTGGGCCGGGTGCGCAGCACACACGCCGACGGTCGGCTCTTTATCCAGTGCCCGTTCGAGAATGAGCATTCGACGGTCAGCGACGAGCGCGACACGGCGACCGCCTACTGGCCCGCCCACACGGGCGGATACGTCAACGGCCATTTCCACTGTTTGCATGCGCATTGCGAGCACCGCACTGACGCCGACTTTCAACGCGCCATCGGGTATATGCCTGAGCTCGAGGACTTCGATGCGCTGATCGAGGAAGCCGCACCAGCGAGCGACGCCAACGACTTCGAAGACATCTCCGAAGGTGTCGACACAGACTCGACACCTCCTGCGCAGCCTGAAGAAAAGCTGCGCTTCCCGGTCGAAACGCTCGAGCAGTTCGCCAGCCACCCGCCGCAGCCCTGGATCATCAAAGGCGTACTGCCCCAGGCGGGCCTGGCTGTCGTTTACGGCGAGTCCGGCAGCGGCAAGAGCTTCTTCTGCCTGGACGTCGTGGCGTCCATCGCCCGCGGGCAGGCCTGGCGCGAGCGCAAAACGCGCAAGGGCCGCGTCGTCTACGTGGTGGCCGAGGGTGCGGGGGGCTTTCGGAATCGGGTGCAGGCCTATGCCACGCAGCACGGCGTCGCGCTGGCTGACGTGCCGTTAGGCATCATCGCCGGCGCGCCCAACCTCATCGAACGCAAGGATGCCGTGGCGTTGGCCAAATCAGTACTCGCCTCCGGCGGCGCGGACGTCATCGTCGTGGATACGCTGGCGCAGACGACACCGGGGGCGAACGAGAACAGCGGCGAGGACATGGGGCAGGTACTGGCCCACTGCCGCGAGATCCACCGCGTCACGGGCGCCCTGGTGCTGCTCGTGCACCACTCGGGCAAGGACACGTCCAAGGGCGCGCGCGGCTGGTCGGGCCTGCGAGCGGCGGCCGACGTCGAGATCGAAATCACGCGCAACGAGTCGCTGCGCACGGCCAAGGTCACCAAGCAGAAGGATGGCGAGGACGGCGTGCACTGGAACTTCGTGCTGGACACCGTGACGCTGGGCATGGACGAGGACGACGACCTCATCACCAGTTGCGTCGTGAACTACGAAGTGCCGCAGGAGGCGTTTGCGGCGACGAAGAAAGAGCCCACGACGCGCTGGCGCAAGGCTGCCCTGGTGGTGGCCCAGGAGTTCGCCCAGGACCAACTGTCCGGCATCGAGGTGGAAGCCATCGTCGCCGAGTGTTTGCGGCGCCACGGCGAGGACACCATCGAAGAACGGCAACGGAAATACAACTACAAGCGTGCCATCGGGTGGCTCGCGGAGAACGATTATTTCACTCTCGTGGGCGATTGCGTCTCCTTCGATGCGGGGCTTTGAACATGTTGAAAATCTCAACTTGCATGAATTCGCAGAATGTCACGCGTCACACCGGGCGTAACGTTACGGCGTTACATCGGGTGTCACACGTGTCACACGGGGCGTCACATGACGTAATACGGCAGCGACAAAACGTCGGCGAGGTGTCACACGGGGAACCTCCCGTAATACCCCCCCTAAGGGGGTATTACGGGGTTCCGTGTGACACGACGATGTGGGGAGGGATGGGACACGTTACGCCCTTCCCAGGCAAACCCATCGGCATGGCCTCCTCGGCAAACTTGCGAAAATTTTCAAAGGAGGCTGGGAAATGCTGATCCTGCAAATTTCTCTCGACCCAACCCGGAAATTCACGGACGACTCCGGCGACCTTCGCCCGCTGACGGAACTGCACACGGCGGCGATGCACGCGATGTGGCGAACGGCAGCGGTGAAAACCTTGACGTTCGAGTCATACGCCGGCGGCGACCGGTTGCTGCTTTCCGAGGCTCTTGAAGCCCTGAAGCTCTTGGCAAGGCTCGCTGAACCGCGTCAGGCGAGCACGGTCGTCAGAGAAACCCTCGGCCTGCTGTGCATGCACGGCAAGGTGTTCACCGACGGTACGACGGTCTGGCTGCTGGAGGCTCGGGGATGACGATGCTTTTCGAGAACGCGCACCAGGCGCTGGTGTTCGCCTTCAACCGCAGTTCGCGCTCCGCGGCCCGCCCACTGGTAGACCGCATCGGCGCTGGCGAGAATGCAGCGGGCATGGGCCTACCAGGTGAAGACGGCGCAGGCCAGGCAGGTATGATCCTGAGCCGACTGTCGCACCTGCAGGTGCTGCACCGCGCCCTGCTGCGAGCGCGGTACGGCCCGCGCTCGCGCGACTGCCTCTGTTGCGGTCAGGCCACCCCGCATCACGAGTGGGTCAGCGCCACGCGCGTGATCGCCGCCCATGCCCGTGAGCGCTTCACGGCTATGCCCAGCGTCAACGAAGCGCTGATTCTGGCACTGGTGGTGCGTTACTTCGGCGGCGAGAAGGCGCCGCTGGAGGACATCGGCAGCCGCCACGGCGTGAGTCAACCCACGGCGTCACGCGCGAACCGCGAACTGTCCGTTTGGCTGCGCGGGCCTAAGAGCAAGGCTGCCGAGCGCGTGATTGGTGCGGAGGCGCAGGCCTTCGGTATGGCCGAGCGCGTGCTGCTGGAGGCTGGGATGTTGGGGCAACCGGACGACGTTTTGGAGGGGGCGACTTGACCGTGAATAAAATGCACGTCAAAATGGCATTAATTCAGTAGTCCTACAACTACGCCTAGACGAAACGCAAGCCCTGCCGCACGGTGGGGCTTTGTCTTTTCTGGCCTATGAAACCTGATGTCTCCTCCTGCAGCCACCGCTGCACTTTCCAATGCCCGCCCTTCGCAAGATCGGCGGGCGTTGCTTTTTCCGGAACCCTCATGACCAACACCAAACTCATGACCGGCCGCGATCTTGGCCAAGCGATATGCAAGCACTTCGGCCTGGATCCCCGCCAAGTGGATCGGGAGCTTCGGATCAAGACTGGCATGGATGAGGTGGCCAGCATCAACTTCACGATCATGCTGTCGACCGATGACTTGGCGGGAATTGCGCAGTGCGCCGGCGACCCCGGCGGCGAGCAAGGGCCGGAGCTGATCCCCCTCGGCAAATCTGACTCCGACATCCTCAAGCGCTATGGAGCTGGCGCACAGAGCGAGCAGTTGTCCATCGACCCAGATCCGCGCCTGGACGAGATCGTATCGTTGCTCAAGCAGTTGGTGCAGGCAGTCGAGCGCAAAGATTTCCTCGGCAGACAGACGGCGCTGCCTGTGTGTATCGCCACACCTGAACGATAAGGGCGGACTATGAAACAGCAACAGCTAACCGACCTGGCTCTACGCAAGGTCTATCACGCCGAGATGCTGGGCATGCCCACCGCCGACGCGAACTCAATGCGCGCCGTCATCCAAGACCTGAACGCGAAAATCGACCACGCTGCCCGCTTCATCGACGACGAGGCCACGATGCTCAACTCGATGGAGAAGACCATCGTGCTCGAGCGTGGGTGGAATGAGTTCGTCCTGCAGATGACGCAGCTGTCGACCAACATGTCGGAATGGATTCGCAGGCGCGTCGCTTCGCCGGGTGGGCTCAAGGCGGCGGGTGCGTGATGGGCGAAGACGCAACAACTTTCATTTGAGGAAACAGAAATGGCGCTAACACCAAAAAAGCGCTGTTTCGCAGCCGAGTACATCAAGGATTTGAACGCTACGCAGGCTGCGATACGGGCCGGCTACAGCGAAAGAACAGCGAAATCTCAAGGCCAGCGCCTGTTGACAGATGTTGACGTGGCCGCCTTGATCGGTGAGTTGCAGCAGAGACGCAACGAGCGCGTCCAGATCGATGCTGATTACGTGCTTCGACGCCTGTTCGAGATCGATCAGATGGACGTGCTGGACATAATGACCGAGGACATGAGCCTGAGGCCCGTGAGCGAATGGCCGAAGGTCTGGCGCCAGTACTTGTCTGGCTTTGACCTGGCCGAAATGTTTGAAGGCCGCGGCGAAGATCGAGAGATGGTCGGCATCTTGAAGAAGATCAAGTGGCCCGACAAGGTGAAGAACCTGGAGCTGCTGGGTAAGCACGTCGACGTGCAGGCGTTCCGCGAGCAGGTGGGGCACAGCGGCCCGAACGGCGGCCCCATTGAGGTGGCTGCACTCACCCGCGAGGAATACAAGCACGCCCGCCAGGAAATGCTGGCCGATGACGACTGCTGAGCAGCGCCGCGCACTGGCCAGGCGGATCGAGTGCGAGGAAGACGGGCTGTACTTCGCCCGATACTTCTTCAAGCAGCGCATGGGCGCCAAGATGATCGTGGCGCCCCACCACCAGGTTATCCAGCGCACGCTGCAACGGGTAGTCGATGGCGAGATCAGCCGGCTCATCATCAACGTGCCGCCCGGCTACACGAAAACTGAGCTCGCCACGATCAACATGATCGGGCGGGGCCTCGCGCTGAACAATCGCGCCCGGTTCCTGCACCTTTCGTACTCGCACAACCTGGCGCTGCTGAATTCCAGCACGGCGCGGGGCATTGTGAAGTCGGCGGCATATCAGGCCATGTGGTCCATGCAGTTGCGCGATGACGCCGACAGCAAGGCCATGTGGTGGACGGAGCGCGGCGGCGGCGTGTACGCCTCGTCGGCCGCTGGCCAGGTGACGGGTTTTCGGGCCGGGCACATGGAGCCGGGCTGGCAGGGTGCGCTGCTCATTGATGATCCGGTCAAGCCCGACGACGCCTACAGCGAAACGGTGCGTGACGGGGTGAACAGCCGGTTCAATGAGACGATCCGCTCGCGGTTGGCGCTGGAAACCACGCCCATGGTGGTGATCATGCAACGCATCCACCATCACGACCTCTCGGGCTACCTGTTGCGGGGCGGGTCGGGTGAGCAGTGGCATCACCTGTGTTTGCCGGTGCTGATCGACAACGCCCAGGCGTACCCGGCCGAGAACACGCACGGCATCGTCGTGCCACACGGCCTGCCCGATGGTTGGCTGTGGCCGTACAAGCACAACGAATCACACCGCACAGCACTGTTCTCGCACCGCAGGACGGCTGAAGCGCAGTACATGCAGCGGCCACGCCGGTTCAATGCCGAGGGTGCCCTGTGGACAGAAGCGATGATCGCAGCGGCCAGAGCGCTGCAGATCACGCAGAGCAAGACACGCACGGTGGTGGCGGTCGACCCGGCCACCACCAGCAGCGATGAGAGCGACGAAACCGGCATCGTGGCAGCAAGCAGCTACGGCGGCGGTGATTCGAGGCAGTACCGGGTGGAGGGCGACTACAGTGGCCGCTACAGCCCAGCCGGTTGGGCGCAGCAAGCCATGAAGGCAGTGCAGACCCACGAGGCCGACGCCATCGTCATTGAGACGAACCAGGGCGGCGACATGGCAGAAGCCACGCTGCGAAACGCGGGCTACCGGGGGCGCATTGTGAAGGTGCACGCCAGCCGTGGCAAGTTCGCCCGGGCGGAGCCCGTTTCGGCGCTCTACGAACAGGGCCGCGTGGCCCATAACGGCAACCTCTATGTGCTGGAAAACCAGTTGATGGAGTACGTGCCCGCAACTGCAAAAAAATCGCCCGATCGGCTCGACGCAATGGTGTACGCCATCACAGAGCTTGGTGTTGGGTATTCATGGAAGGGATTCTGAATGGGTGTCAGTCAACAATTCGCGGACGGACTGGTGAACGTCGTCGCCAACCTGGGCACACCCCGGGATAAGGCCGCGCACAGCCAGTACGTTCACGCGCTGCTGACGCCCCAGCAACTGCTGGACGCCTACCGCAATGCGTGGCTGGCGCGCGCCATCGTGGACTATCCGGCCGAGGATGCTACGCGCAAATGGCGCACATGGCGGGCAAAGGCCGACCAGATAACGAAGATTGAGAGGCTGGAAAAGGCGTTGGGCCTACAGCGGCTCGTGCAGGATGCAATGGTGGCGGCGCGGCTCTACGGTGGCGCGGCGATCTACATCAACACTGCTGACGATCAGCAAGATCAACCGCTGCGCCCGGGAAAGGAAATCCGTTCGCTGGTGGTGCTCACGCCCAACAGCCTGCAGCCTGACCCCCTGGTGCGCGACATCGACAGCGAGTACTACGGCTGGCCTGAGCACTACACGCTGACCGCCTCTGAGGTGGCGCCGTCGTTGGTTCTTCTGCCCAACGGAGCACGCCGGGATGCGCGGGTGCGAGTTCACGCGAGCCGGCTGGTGGTACTTCGTGGGGCGAGCGTACCGAACGATCCGAGCCTTGCCGGCGCGACGAACAGCGGCTGGGGGGACAGCGTCCTGCAAGCCACGCTTGACGCCATCCAGCAGGTGGATTCCACCATGGCCAACATCGCCAGTCTGGTGTTCGAGGCGAAGGTGGACGTTTTCAAGTTCGACAGCTTCGCGCAGCTCCTGGAGGACAATAGCAACGACGCCCTGCTGACCCGCCGCCTGCAGACGCAAGCCGCCATGAAGGGCATAAATGGAGCGGTAGTCATCGACATGAAGGACGACTACCAGCAGAAGTCCGCAACCTTTACGGGCCTGCCCGACGTCGTCAGCAAGTTCATGGATGCAGTGTCCGGCGCGTCCCGCATCCCCGTGACGCGGCTTTATGGCCGCGCCGCCGTGGGCCTGTCCGGGTCCGGCGATGGCGACGAGCGCGTGTATTTCGACCGCATCGGCCATATTCAGGCCACCGAAGTTGGTCCGGCCATGGCGCTGCTGGACGACTGCATCATCCATCAGGCGCTGCAAGGGCGGCCCGAGGAAATCTATTACGAATGGGCGCCGCTGAGGCAGCTCACAGAGGCCGAGCGCGCGGAAATCTTTGTGAAGACCTCAAACGCCGCGCGAGCGCTGGCCGGCCCGAATGCAGGCCCCTTGATGTCCGTCTATGCCCTGTCCGATGCGCTGGTCAACGAACTGACTGAACAGGGCGTATTGCCGGGCCTCGACCAGGCGGTGAAAAAACACGGCACGCTGGAGGATGAAGATGGGTTTGTCGGGCCAGAGGACGCCGGCACGCCGTCCAGCATATCGGACGCCGCCCCGCGCACGCTCTACGTGAGTCGCAAGGTGCTGAACGCCGCGGCAATTCAGGCCCATTACAAGGCCCAGGGCATCGATGGCCTGGTTGATACGAACGACATGCACGTCACGATCACCTACAGCCGACAGCCGGTGGACTGGATGAAGATGGGCGAGGCATGGGCGGCAGACGGTGACGGCTCGCTGACCATCAGCGCCGGCGGCGCCCGGCTCATGGAGGTGTTCGGCCCCAACCGTGATACCGCCGTTCTGGCGTTCGTGTCCAGCAATCTGTCCTGGCGGCATGAAGACATGGTGCGCAATGGCGCGTCCTGGGACTGGCCTGAATACCAGCCGCATATCTCAATCTCGTACGCCTTCACCGGCGACATTTCCGCCGTCGAGCCCTGGCGTGGAGAAATCAGGCTCGGGCCGGAAATCTTCGAGGAAATCAATGAAGACTGGAAATCCAAGGTGAGCGAATGACCATCAAGATCACCGATTCGGTCGCCCTGGGCGACTCGACCATCACCGACGCTGGCTATCTGGAAGCTGCGGCGCGCACGGCGCGCACTGGGGTTCAGCAATACCTGGGTGCCGAGCTGGGCCGGCCCGATCTGGGCGTCGTGAACGTCTATCGCGACGAGGCCGAGGTGTTCGCCAAGCGCTCGCTGGACACGTTCTCGAAGCTGCCTATCACCAACGATCACCCCGCCACAGAGGTCAACGCCAGCAACTGGCGCGACCTGGCGGTGGGCACGACCGGCGACGAGGTGCTGCGCGACGGCGAATACCTGAAGATCGGTCTGAAGATCACCGACGCCGACGCCGTGCAGGCCGTGCGCGATGGCAAGCGCGAGCTGTCCGTGGGCTACGCCGCCGAGATCGTCTGGCAGGACGGCGTCGCCACCGACGGCACGCCGTACCAGGCCGTGCAGCGCAACATCGTCGCCAACCATATCGCCATCGTCGCACGCGGTCGTGCCGGCCATCAGGCCCGCATCGGCGATTCGTGGGGCGCTGCCCCTGTTCAAGATTTTCAACCGGGCCCCGCGCCCAAACCCGCAGAAGGAGGTCATATGACTGACCAACTCAAGACGGTGGTCCTGGGCGACAAGGCCGTCCAGGTTGCCGTTACCGACGTGGCTGCTATCGAGCAGTTCAAAACGGATGCCGCCAAGGCGCTTGCCGACGCCAACACCGCGCATGCCGCCGCCATCGCCGCAAAAGACGAGCAAATCGGCAAACTGAAGGCTGATCTGCAAACCGCCCAGGACGCCGCCAAGATCGACGTTGACAAGCTCGTCGCTGATCGTGCTGCACTGGTCGAGGCCGTCAAGGCGATTGATGCCAAGATCGATGTAGCCGGCAAATCCGATGCCGATCTGCGCAAGGCCGCCGTCTCGGCCAAGCTTGGCGATGAAATGGTCAAGGATGCCAGCGAGGCGGAAATCACCGGCATGTTCAAGGCCATCGCCAAGGACGCCAAGCCCGCGAACCCGGTGGCGGATGCCATCTCGCGCGGCATCCAGTCCACCGACACCAACGTCGTCAACGACGCACAGGCCGGCTACGTCGCTCGCCTGAACCGTCAGTCCAAGAAGGAGGGCTAAATCATGGCCGCTTTAATCCCCAACGCCGCAAACCGATTCAAGCCCGCCCGTGGCATCATCGGCACCTGGGCAAACATGGAAGAGGACAACGCCCGCACTGGCTTTGCTGGCTCGTCCTTCGCCGCTGCTGTGCCGCTGATGAAGGGCACTGGCGACATGGACGTCGTTCCGCTGACGACCGCCAACCGTTTTATCGGCATCGCCCTGGGCACTGTCGATATGTTGGGCACCCCCACCTCTGACGGCGCGGCTACGTTCCGCGTGGGCGACACCCTGGGCGTTGCCGACATGGGCACGGTTTTCGTGCTGGCCGGAGCGAGCGTTACGGCCGGCGCCACGCCATTCTACGACCCCGCCACCCGCAAGTATCACGGCGCGACCGCTGCAGGTCGCCTGCCGCTGCCTACCTGCGAATTCGACGAATCCGCCGCCGAAGGCGAGCCCGTCGCATTGCGCATCCGCGTACTGCCCGGCGCCGCCAACGTGACTGCCGCAACCTAAAGGAGCGCAAGACATGCCTCAAACCATCACCGACGCGCAAGCGCTCAACTTCCTGCGCCAGCAGACACACGTACAGTCTGCTCGCGCCTTCAACGTCGAATACGACCTGGTCGATTATGCGGCCCTGGTCCCCGTCAACACCGACTACCCCGAGTGGGCGTCTGGCGTTGACTTTCAGATCGGCGACATGGCTGGCGCTGCCAAATGGCAGTCCGGCTGGGCCGAAGACGTGCCCAAGGCCGACGTCAGCCTGATCTCGGTCGGCGTGGATTTCGCCATGTACGCCGTAGGCTACGGCTACAACGTAGAAGAACTCGGCAAGGCCATGCACGCTGGCTTCCCGCTGACGGCTCGCAAGGCGATTGCGGCGCGCCAGGCTGCGGATATCTTCTGCGCCGAAACCGCGCTGTACGGCGGCGGCCATACGGGGTGGACTGGCCTGATAAACAAGGCGGGGGTCACGCCCGCCGCATCGCCCAACAACGGCACCGGCTCGGCACGCAACTGGGTTGATGCGAACGGCGTGGGGCTCAAAACGCCCGATCAGATCGTGACCGAGATGAACCAGCTGCTGCAAGGCCCGCCCAGCGCCACCGGCATCCTGGCCTCACTCATCGGCGACACGATCCTGCTGCCGCCGCTCGCGCTGCAGCACATCACCAACACGCCCTACGGCGTCACGGCGCCCAACATGACGATCTACCAGTATTTCGTCGCCAACAATGTGTACACGCAGCGCACGGGGCGCCCTATCACCATTCGCGAACTGCCGGCGCTGGCGGTTGCCGCAACACTCTCCAGCCCGAACCTGGCTGGCCAGGGCCGTGCGGTGGGGTACCGAAACTCTCAGGACGCCATCGAGTTCCCGATGCCCATGCCGTACCGTTTTCTGGATATCCACCAGCACGGTCCACTTCAGTGGCAGATCCCGGGCATAGGCCGGGTGGGTCAGCTCACGCTGATCCGTGACGGCGCGCTGCGCTTCCTGGACGGCGTGTCGCCCGCACCGGCGGGTTGATGGATAGGGGCCTGGCGATGCGCTGGGCCCCGTTGAAAAGGACATCGCAATGCGAATTACCAACCTGACGAACAGCCCTTACGACCTGCTGGACGCCAAGGGCAAGACCGTTCGGCTTGCGGCGCGCGGCTCCGTCAGCATTGATCCACATCCACAGCACGTGAGCCACTATCGAGCGGTGGGCTATTTCCGTATTGAGGACGATGCCCCCGCGAAACCTGCGGCGCGTAAGACAGCGACTCAACCTGCGGCGCCTACCGGCGTGGCGGAGAAAGATTGACATGGCGGGTTACGGCAACGACGACGGCTTCCAGACGTGGCTCTCCGGCCAGGGTCTAGCACTGCCCGTTGGCGCACCTACGCTCGCGGTGCTGCGCCAGATCGGCTCTGATTATGTCGATGCGGCATATGAGCACGCGCTGCAATGCAGCCAGCGCGCCGGCGGTTTCGAGCAGGAGCGTGCCTGGCCGCGCGTCGGGCATCGGGTTAACGGCCAGCCGGTACCGAACGATCTGGTTCCACCCGCCTGGGTCAGCGCCAGCTACCGGGCCGCCTACCTGCAGGCGACAACTGAGGGTGGATGGGCGACGGTGGGCGTCGACTCTACCCGGCAAACACGGCGAGAAAAGGTGGACTCTATTGAGCGCGAGTTCTTCGCCGCATCCGACGCCGCCGGGTCTTCAGTGGCCCCTGGGATGCCATCGGACTCCATCATCAATGGCATGCTGACGCCGTGGTTCTGCTCGAACGTACGCAGCGCGGCCAGGTTGTTCAGGGTGATCTGATGGCCGATTTTTACGCAGACATGGCCAAGATGGCCCGCGACCTGCTGGCCCCCACGGGCCAGGGCGGCCTTGGTCAAGGCGCCATCACTCTGACGCATACCACGCCAGGCGTGTCCGACCCCACCAAGCCCTGGGAGCCGGTCGAGCCCACCAAGCAAACCGAAACCCTTCGCTGCGCCGTGCGCGGCGTGGATGCGCGGCTGGTAGGTACAGAGATGGGCAGCGCCGTGCTGCTGGCGACCGACCGCGTGGCCATCTGCGAGGTGCCGGCCATTGAGTACACCGCTGGCGACACGCTGGCCGTGGATGAAAGGCCGGTGATCGTGCTGGCGGTCGAGAAAATACCGGCCGCAGGCACTCCGTCCGCCGTCAAGTTCTTCATCCGAGGGTAATATGGCTGCCAGTCGCCCCACCCTCTCGCAAGCGCGCCAGTTTGCCGAACTCATAGCTGAGTTAACTCCCGAGGTCCATAGGGCGTTTATGGCTAGCGTCACCGATCTGCAAAGCAACGTGGATTGGCGCGCCCTGCTGGACGCACTGGAGCAGCGAGACATTGATCGCGCCGTGGCGGCCCTGAACATCGATCCGGCAGCGTGGTCCGAATATTCGTCGACCATGACGGAGGTCTACGCCAAGGCGGGCGCTTCGACCGCAGCGCAGATCCGGCAGGCTGGTATTGCCGAAATCGGTATCCGGTTCCGGATGACAAATCCGCGCGCCCAGGAATGGATCGCGCAGAACGTAGCCAATAAGGTGGTGGGATTTTCCAGCGAACAGATTCAGGTGGCCCGCGCGCTGATCGAAGCGGGCTACGCTCGTGGCGCGCACCCTCACGGCATCGCTCTGGACTTGGCCGGCCGTGCCTTGGGTCCCGGTGGCCTGCGCGCGGGCGGCATTTTGGGTCTTGACGGACCGCGCGCCGCACGGCTGCAGGCGGTCGTCGAGGGGATGCGAACGGCGGACGGCGTGCGCAGCCTCGTTATTGAGCATGCAGACGGCAATTTGTCGTTGCGCTATCGGGTCAACAAAGCCACGGCGCAGCGCATCATCCGGGCTTACAAAGCTGACACGCATGTACCGGAGGCTGATCGCCTCATCAGCGAGCGTCAGTACAAGAATGCGCTGCTCAAAGATCGGGCAAATACGATCGCAGAAACCGAAACCGGAAACGCGGTCATGTCGGCCAGGATGGAAGAATGGCGGCAGTTGGTCGAAACGCAGGGAATTTCACCGGCGAACGTCATCAAAACATGGCGTCACCGCCGCGGAGCCGACAAGTTCCACCGCCCTGACCATCGGGCTATGAGTGGCCATCAGGTGCGCGGCCTTGATACGCCGTTCGAATTCCCGGATGGCGTGGCTATGCAACATGCGCATGACCCCGCCGGCGGCGCCAAGCATGTCATCAGATGCGGCTGCGACACTGAGTTTCGGATTGATCACGGAGCGGGGCTGAAATGACGAATTCGTTCAGCGCAGCGATCGGCGCATGGGCTGCGGAGTCCAAAGACCGCATTCAGGCCGTGCATCGCCGGTCTGTAGAGCTCTTGGCTGAAGAAATGGTTGACACCAAGCCCAACGGCGGACGCCTGCCGTTTCTGACTGGAAATCTGGCTCGCTCGTTGCTGGCGTCGACCGAAGGCATGCCCAAGGCCAGTGAGACGCCTACGGCTGGCAGCAACGTTGGCGCTATCACAGCGACGCTTGAGCTCAACCAATCCGTATGGCTGGGCTACCAGGCCATCTACGCCAGGCGCAGGAACTATGGCTTTGTCGGCGCTGACGTATTGGGCCGCGTTTTTAATGAGCCCGGCGACTACTTTGTAGAAGGGGCTATCGCGAACTGGCAGCAGATTGTTGCCAGGGCCGCAGCCGAGATACAGGCATCAGTGGAGAGCAGATGAGCGCGAAAGTTGAAACGTCGATCTGGCTGGCGCTGAAGTCCCGTATCGACACGCTGCCGCTGGCGTATGCGAAAGCCTGGCCGGGGCAAGTGTTCGAGGTCGCCGGTGCCGGCGGCCTGCCGCAGCCCTACCTGCGCATCGGGCGCGTCACCGTGGCCCCTGTCCGCCACCTCATTGCAGACGGCAAGCCGCACGAACGCACTGGGTCACTCATGATCACGCTGGTGCACCCGCTGGGCCAGGACGTGTCCGTCTACGACCAGATTGCGGCGAGCATTGCCGAGCACTTCAAGGACGGCACGGAGATGCGGTACGCGGGCGTGTGCGTGGCGGTGACGTCGTACCCGCACGTCCAGGAAGGCTACGAGGACAACGGGTACTGGACGGTTCCGGTGCGCGTGCCCTGGCAGTGTTTTGCTTAAAGGAGAGACCTATGTGTCCTGATTGTGAAGCCCGGCGCCGGCTTGCGCGCGACGCGTTTCTGAACGCGAAGATCAAAGAGGCTGTCGGCCATGTCGCGAAAGGCACGGCGGAGGCTGTTGGCCTGAAGAAAAAGACAGGCGTCGTGGAGGCCCGGGAAAAACCTCGGCCCAAACGAGCCGAAACCAAAGATTCCGGCGCTGCCGGTTAACTGCCCCTCACGGGGCATTTTTTTTGCGCAGGAGCAAACATTATGAGCGGACTTTATCCGATCTCTGGATCGAAGCTTTATATCGGCGGTCGCGTTACCGCGAAAGGAACTGTGACGGCGGCTGATTTCGCCGGTGCAACATGGATGGAAGTGGGGGGCTGGGCGAACGCCGGCGCTGTGGGCGATACCCAAAACGTTGGCGAGCAGGACCTGATTAACGAACGGCGCACGCGCAAGTTCAAGACGACGGTCAATGGCGGCACGATGGACAATCAGTTCGTGCCTATGGCGCTTGACCCGGGCCAGATCAAGTTCAAAGAAGCAATCGCAGACTGCAACCCTTACCAATTCAAGATCGAATGGGGGGCTGATTGCATGCCTGAAGGCCCGGTGACGATCAGCGTTGCCGAACCCGGTGTCGTGACATGGCAAGGACACGGCCTCGTCGCCGGTCAGCCCGTGGTGTTTGCCAGCACAGGCACGCTGCCTACCGGCCTGACCGCCGGAACGGTCTATTACGTCATCGCCGCCGGCCTTACTTCCGATGCGTTCTCGGTGGCCGCCACACCCGGAGGCGCAGGTATCGCAACGACGGCGGCCGGCAGCGGCACGCATACGGCATCCGCACCGCCCGCAGGCATGACCGACATGTTCTACGGCTTGGCCTTGCCTGGCGCGCGCCAGGGCGGGGGCGCCACGTCCGCGCATCTGCGCAACTGGTCCATCGCCGTGGACAGCAACATCGTCGAAGTGTAAAGAAACCGCTCTGCGGCCAGGGGTCGGACGGACTTGGTTCCGCCGTCCGGCCCCGACTTGGAACCGTGAACCTTAGGAAAATAGCATGGACATCAATGAAATCCTCATCCCCGAACAGGCAATCGAATCTGTCGAGGACGGCCACTGGATCGACGACATTATCGGCGCGCCCACCCTGAAGCTGAAGGTGCGCGGCCTATCGTCCCGCAAGGTGCAGAACTACCGCGACAACAAGTTCCGCCGTGTGGCCCGCAAGGATCGCGACGCCCAGGGCAACATCAAGGCCGAAGTGCTGTCGCAGATCACCCGCGACACGCTGGTCGAAGTCGTTCTGCTGGACTGGGATGGCATCAAGGAAAACGGCAAGCCCGTGCCTTACAGCAAAGACCTCGCCCGAAAGTGGCTGACCTCACGCAACGGCGACCGCCTGGTCGGCTTCGTGACGGACGCAGCCTTGCAGGTCGACGATCTGCAGAACGAAACCACTGAGGAACTGGAAAAAAACTCGTCGCCGTCCTGAGCTGGCGCCTCTCGAATCCGAACGCCGAGAAGGAGCGCGAGGATTTCGAGCGGTTCGGCCAGGAGATTCCCGCCAGCCTCTGGCCGCCCGAGTTCATGGACGGCGCCCAATCATGGTACGCAGCGTTCTGGGATCTTCACACGGACCGGCCGGCCGGCATGCAGGCGGGACGAATCAGCTACATGTCGGCGCGGATCCATTGCCATGGCTGGCCAGAGGATGAGTTCCACAGCTTCTGGCGGGTGATCCGGGCGATGGATGATGTGTACCTGGAACATGCCAACAGCGGCGGAGAGCCGAAGACGTTCACACGGGAGGGTTTCCGGGGGGCGTTTTCGGGGAAGTGATGGGGCGTTAAAAGTCCAATTGCTCCAACGAAAGCCCCATCGCCGCCGCAATACGCTCCCGTGTTGCCTTCTTGGGTTTGGCATCAGGCGCTTCCATCGCGGCATAGCTGGGCTGGCGAATCTCCAGGCGCCGCGCCATCTCTGCTTGCGTCAGGCCCAGGTGCTCGCGCCAGGCTCGGATCATGCTCCAGTCGTTCTTGACGCACAGGCGCATGACCTCGTGAGGGGTGGTGCCATCGGCGGGGATGCGGCCGGAAGGCGCTTCCCCGCCGGTGAGTTTCAGATACTCATCGTAGGGCAGCACAACGAAGGCTGGCTTGCCGTTGGCTTCGAGTATGGTGTGGTTGGTGTCCATGGCTGGTTCCTGCTCAGTAAGTTTGCTCGTCGCGCTTTTTGACCTGCTGGATCTCGATGATCCTGACTTCAGTGTCAGCGTCGAACAGGACTCGATAGTTGCCGACGCGCATGCGGTATCCGCATTCGTGCTTGGTCAACGCGATGACGTTCTTGGCGTTCGGGAAACTTTCCAACTCGTCCACGGCGTCGATGATCGTGCCCTGTTCCTTCCGGTCGATCTTGCGCAGTTGCTTTTTCGCCTTGTTTGACCAGTTGACCGAGTACATGGGTTCCCCTTGTTGGTATAGCTTAATTATAGGTTAAGCTATTATTTATAGCAAGGGAAAGTCGGCCTTCGCGGCGGCTGGCTGCGCTGGTATAGTCTGCCGTATCTTTATGTTACGGGGTGATGGGGATGCAGAAATACACAAGCTTGCAGAAAGTGGCGCTTGGGGTGGTCGCTATCTGTGCTGTTTTTATCGTCGGTTTGGTTGTGGCGTTTGGTGACGACCACCAGGCCCGAGAGCAACAAAAAGACGCTGCAGAAAAGATTGAGCGCAATTGCACAGACAAAGTGATGGCCTTCACCATGAGCCGCAATTTTGTCAAGAAGGCGCTCGCCGCGCCAAGCACGGTTGATTTTCCCAGCTTCACCGATGATGGTGTGAGCGCCTCACAAACGGGCAGGTGCAAATTTAGGGTATCTGCCTACGTGGATGCTCAAAACAGCTTTGGCGCAATGCTTCGCACTCGGTACACGATAGATATGGAGTATCTGCCAGACAGCAATGCTTGGCACGGTTCAAACCTAAAAATGTGATTTTGACCGCCTTCGGGCGGTTTCTTTTTCTGGCCTCAGCATTTGCTGGGGCCTTTTTTGTGGGTGACCCTAATGGAAGTGGCAGCACTCGGCCTGAAAATAGATGGCGTAGAGGGAGTTGACAGGGCTAGAGATGCGCTCGGTCGATTCACCAAAGCTAGCGAGGATGCTGAGCGATCTGCTGCGGGCGTCGGCAAAGGAAGTGATGCGGCCGCGCGCGCGATGCGCGGAATGGATAACGCGGCGCGGCGCAGTAGCGCGTCCATGGCGAATCTCGCCCAGGTTGCGGCGCGCGCCGGCGTTCTTCTAGGGACTGCCCTTAGCGTACGCGCGCTGCAGACGTATGCGGATAGCTGGTCTGACATGCAAAGCAAGGTGGGGGCCGCCGTCAAAAACATGCAGGCTGCCCCGGCCCTGATGCGTCGCATCGTGGATATAGCGAACGCCTCATATTCACCCTTGCAGCAGACCGTCGATATCTACACGCGAAATGTGGCGGTGTTGCGTGAGTTGGGGAAATCGTCAGCCGAAGCGGCGGATTTCACGGAATCCCTGAATCACATGTTGGTCATCACGGCCACTAAAGGACAGCAGGCTGAATCAGTGCAGCAGGCGCTGTCCAAGGCGATGGCGGTTGGCAAGCTGCAGGCTGATGGCCTGGAAACCGTGCTGGCCAATGGTGGGCGCGTAGCGGAGGCTTTGGCTAAGGCCCTTGGCACGAACGTCAATGGCCTGCGCGACATGGCGTCCCAGGGGAAAATCACCTCGCAGGTGATTGCTGGGACGCTGATTGGCTCCCTGATAGAAGTTCGCACAGAGGCCGAAAAAATGCCCGCCACGATGGGTGATGCTTTTGGGCGAGCCCAGAACAACCTTTCGGAATTGGTCGGCAGACTGGACCAGGCGGCGGGCGCATCTAGCGCGATTGCTGAAAAAATCATTGGCCTTGCCGACGGCATACGCAAGACCGGCGACCGCCTGATCGCGTTCGGGCAATATGCTGCGCCCGTGTTCGATGCTGTTGGGTCTGCCGTGTCTGCCGTTGCAAGTCAAGCCGACATCGCCGTAGTGGCGCTGGCCGGGTTTTATGCTCCCGCCATGCTTGGCGGGATAGCGTTGCTGACGAAATCACTTGCCGTTGGGCTTGTTGGTGCAATTAGGGCTGTAACTGCGGCGATGATGGCCAACCCGATTGGGCTGATGGTAGCTGCCCTGACTGCCGCAGGGTATGCGGCATATAAATTCCGTGATGACATACAGCGGTCGCTGGGGGTTGATGTTGTTGGCGCAGTTAAGGGCGTCGCTAATTTCGTCATCGGGGCGTTCGCGTACTCCTTCGAGAATGTCAAGTTCATTTGGAATAACCTTGGGGATATCGTTGGCGCGGCGATGGTTGGCGCAGCCAACGTAGCCATTCGAGCGCTTAACAAAATTACCTCTGCCGCAACGGGCAGTATCGATGGGCTCATAACGCTTGTCAACAAAATCCCCGGTATTGAGAAAATCTCGTCGTTGGGCGATGTGCTCAAGATCAATGAGATGGAGAATCCGTTTGCTGGACGACTCGCCGAGGCGGGAAAGCAGTGGCAAGAGGGCTTCGTTTCCTCTATCAAAACAGACTATGTGGACGGCGCGCTGGATTGGTTGCGCGACAAAATTGCCGAAGCATTTGACCCAAAGCCCATAGAAGATTTTGTTGATGCGGCTGGCGGAGGGGGCGGCGGTGGAGGCGGCGGAGTTTCCAAAGAACTCAAGAAATGGCTTGATGACATGCGCATCGCTACCGCCAGCGCCCGCACCATGACGGAAGCCTACCTCACCGGTGGAGACGCTATATCGCAGCTCACCCGGCAGGTGGAAATCGAGTCCAAGGTGCTGGAGCATGGGGCAAAGACCCGGAACGCCGTTACAGATGCCATCACCGCTCAGGCTATCGCCCTGGACCGCCTGGACATCGCCAAGCAGATCGACGGCCTGCGCGAGCAGAACACGCAGGCGAGCGCCTATCTGAAGGTGCTGACCGCCCAATCAAAAGGGTACAAGGAAGGTGCCACGGCACTCACGGCCTACAACAAGCAGCAAGCATTGACCGAGCTCCTGGTGGGCAAGACGGCTGACGAAGTGCGCGACCTGACCGAGCACTTCAGCCGCCTGTGGGATGAGAGCAATGGCCTTGCCCGGCAGACGGCGGGCATGGAGGAACTGAACCGCCTCGTGGAAGGCACCCGCACGAAGCAGGAGGCCTATAACCACGAACTCGAAAAGCTGCTGGCCCTGCGCCCCTACGCTCAGACCGAAGAGCAGGTCCGGGCGCTTGAGCTGGCTATTGGTGATCTGAATCGTGAAAACAGCGTCTGGTTCACGTTCACTGAAGATGCCATCAACCGCATCGACGAGTCCTTCGCCAATATGTGGCGGGATTGGATGGATGGGTCGCGCAGCGCGTTCGACGCGATGAAATCCGGCTTCAAGCAGATGCTGGCCGAAATGGCTCACGCGGCGATCACGCGCCCGATCATGATTTCGGTGGGCAATGCCGTGATGGGCACGCGCACGCCTGGCGGAATCGGCGATGTGTGGGGAGCGGCGCGGGGCGCGAATAATCTGAACTCCATCTTCGGCGCCGGCTACCAGGCACTCACCGGCGCCAGCGCTGGGGCGTCCACCGCATCCCTTGGCTACGCGAACCTCGTTGGCGCCATGGGTGGTGATTCCATCGGGGCGCTGATCTCAGCAAACGGCGGATGGGAAGGTGCGCTGTCCGGGCTGAGTTCGGCTGCTGGAACGGCCTTCGCGAGCGGTATTACCGCTGTTGCGCCGTCGGTAATGGCCTCGCTCGGAAGTGGCGCGGCGGGCGCGCTGGCATCGGGTATGGCGACGACGTCGTTCAGCGCATCGCTCGCCGGTGGCGCGGCGGGAGCTGCTGGAGGTGCTGCCGCTGGTGCCGGGGGATTGATGACTGGCCTCAGTGCAGCGGCGCCCTACATCGGCATCGGCCTAGCCGCCGCCTCCGCCTTCGGTCTCTTCGACTCCGGCCCACCCAAAACCCGCCACGGCCAGCGCACCACCATCGACTACACCGGCGGCGCATTTGGCGTCTCCGCGCTCGATGATCGCCAGGCGGCTGGATCCGAGCAGGCAGCGCTTGCCGCAGCTCAAAGCGCGGTCGCCGCGGCAAACGATTTGTTTGCCAAGGTGGGCGTTAACGCCGGCATCGAGTCGTTTTACGCGATCATGGAGAGTAGCGTCCTGGGCGATCGCAACGGCGTAGCCTCGGGCGGATCCTTGCGTATCGGCGACCAGCTGCGCCAGATCGGTGTAGCGCAGGCCAGCGACATGACGTTCGGCGGCTTTGGTGGGTGGAGCTCAGCCGAGATGCTGCCCAGGCTGCAGACGGACATCCAGCTGTCGATCCTCGAGGCGTTCCAGGCGCTCGGAAGCCAACTGCCGTCCGTCTTGTCCGGCATGCTCGAAGGCGTCGACATGCGCAACATCGACGCGGCGACGGCGCAGGATCTGGCTACGCGGTTTGCTGCGGTCGCCGATGGGGCAACACAGTTTCTGACGGCGATCGAGGCCTTGCCATTCGAGCAGCTGCGCGGGCTGTCGTTTGATGCGGCGGCGGGTCTGGTGCAACTGGCCGGCGGCGTGGAAAACCTCCTTGGCGCCCAGCAGACCTACTTCCAGGCCTATTACTCGGAAGCCGAGCGCCACGGCATTGCGGTCAACAACCTGACCTCGGCTCTGGCCGCCGCCGGCGTCGTGATCCCCGAACTCACGGGCTCGACCGAGCAGATGCTGGCGTCCTACCGCACTATCGTCGAGGCGCAGGACCTCAATACCGAGGCGGGCCGCCAGGCGTATGTGGTGCTGATGCAGGCGTCTGGAGCATTTGCCGAGGTTGCGCAGTATGCGGGGCAGGTCGCCCAAGCGGTCGAAGAGGTCGCCGTGCCCGCCCGCTCGCTCGCCGACATCGAGCGCGAACGTGCCGGCCTTGAATCTCAGCTGCTGGGCCTGCTTGGCAACACGAACGCATTGCGCCGGCGTGAGCTCGAGACCCTGGACGCGAGCAACCGGGCGCTGCAACAGCAGATCTGGGCTTTCCAGGACCTTTCGACGGCCTACAACGATGTGGTGGCGGCTGGCGAGCGCGAAATCGCCAGACTGAAGGAGTCGTTCGGCGCCACCGACACGGCCATGTCGGCTTATAGGTCCGCCGTCCAGAGGCTCGAATCCGAATTCGGCAGCCTGATCGCAACCATCGGCCGGGGCGTTGCGGATCTGCGCAGCCAAGTCACCGAAGCCGCCAGGATGCAGTACGACCAGGCGCGTGCGGTGATCTCGACCGCACTCATCACGCGCCAGCTGCCGCAGACAGCCGATCTTACGGAAACGCTGCGCATCGCCCAGCAGGGCGTCACCGGCCAAGTGTACGGGTCGCTCTTCGAGCAACAAAAAGCGTATCTCATTCTGGCCAACGAGATGGAGGCCCTGCAGGGGATCGCCCAGCCCGAGCTGGATACGGCGCGGGCGACACTCACCCAGCTGGAGAATCAATACCGACTTCTGCGCGGCATGGGCCTGGTGGGCGAGGACTCGCTGACGGCGCTCGAGCAGCAACTGCGTACGGCGATCTCGACCGAAGAAGCAGCACGCCGGCAGATCTCGGCCATTGAAGAGCAGATCAACTGGGCCAAGGAGCAATACAACGTCCTCTTGGAGATCCGGGACGGGGTGCTGACGTTTCCCGAAGCGTTGGCATCGTTTGCTCAGACCTTGGCGGCAGCCGTTGCCGCGGCGAACAAGGCTGCGGCGCCGGTGAGCGGTGGCGGAGGAAGTGCGGGTGGCTACACGCCGGTTCCCGGCGCCGGCATCGGATCGTCGAGCTGGACCACGGATTACTTCCGGGCGAATCCGGATGTGCTGCAAGGCTATGACGTCGCGCATGGCATGTCGCCCGAAGCCTGGGCCCAGTACCACTGGAATACCTATGGTCAATACGAGGGACGTAAGTTCGCCGCTGGTGGTTTTGCCTTGCCCGGCTGGGCGATGGTCGGAGAGGAAGGACCGGAGCTCGTCAACTTCAGCCAACCCGGTCGTGTCTACACGGCAGGACAAACCGACGACATCCTGCGAAGCCTTGGCGCCGGCAACGGCTCGGGTAACGCCGGGGTCATCACCGAATTGCGGGCCCTGCGCGAGCAGAACGCCCGCCTCGAGCGCCGTCTTGCCTCCATCGAAAGGTCTACTGGCCAGTTCGCCAGCCAGTTCGACAACGTCACCGCTGGCGGCAACGCCATGCTTACAGAGGATGCAGCGACACTATGAGCACTGATGTAAATGCCGTCCTACTGATTCCCTTGGAGATCACGGCGGCGATGATTGCGGCGGGCACTACGGTGCCCGTTGTTGATTCCAGCGTCGGGGAGGTCGCCTGGAGCAATTCAACGGCCTATGTGGTTGACGATCAAGTCAATCATGCTGATTCGCTCTGGGACGCAATTGCCGACAACACAGGGGTGGAGCCCGGAACCGACGCCAAGAAATGGTTCCGCGCGGGGCCGTCAAACCGCATGGCGGCATTCGACAGCGAACTCAATACCGTGACGCGAAGGGCAGGAGAGATCAAGTATGTCGTGCGCCCGGATTTCTTCACCGGCATCGGCTTGTGGGGCATGTCGGGCGAACACCTGAACATCAAAATCTACGACGAGCCGGGCGGCAACGTGGTCGAAGAGTACGACGCCGATCTCTGGGAGCAGGCTGCGGGCCTATACGAGCTGCTTTTCATGCCGCTCAAGCGCCGCACGCAGCATTACATGCAGAACCTGCCGCTTTACCCGGCAGCCGAGGTCCATATCAGCATCACGGCCGCCGGCGGGGCCATGTGTGAGGTGGCGCTGATCTCCATCGGTCACTGGGACACGCTCGTTGGCGCCGGGACCTGGGGCGGCACGGAGTACGACGCAGAGGCCGAGATAAAGGGCTACAGCTACCTCAAGCGAGAAGAGGACGGCACCGTGACGCGCAAGCGCCGCGGCAGTGCGAATAACGTCAATTGCACCGTCGTGGTTCCGGCAGACGAAGGCAATCGCGCCGCCGAGCTCCTGCACCTGGTGCAGGGCCGACCGGTCGCCTTCATCGCGTCGGGGCTACCGAGGTACGAGTATCTGAATGGATTTGGAGATGTATCGGGAACCGTAAGGGCGGCGGGCCCGAACCACGCCGCGATCACCCTGAGAATTGAAGGCGCAGTACAAGGAGCTAAGCAATGAGCACACCCATACAGCCGGTGCCGGACGTCGTCCTGGCATCCCCGTTCCCGACGCTGGCAGATCGCCCTGCGGGAACCTACAACCAAAAGGCCAAAGACTGGGCGGACTCGGAAAACGCCATGTCCGTTCGCAATCGCGAAATCGCCCTTGTCGGACATAACAATGCGACCACGGCGACGGAGCAAGCCGGCATTGCCGTAACTAAGGCAAACGAGGCATCGAACAGCGCCCAGACCGCCACAAACAAAGCACAAGAGGCCGCCGAATCCGCCCAGAATCTTGCAGATCTTGACGCGCTCTGGCTAGGGGCCGCCACGAGCGACCCCGCAACGGGAAAAGGTGGTGCGCCATTGGTGGCCGGCAATGCCTACGTCAATTCCGTGACCGGATATCTGCGAGCGTATAACGGCAGCGCCTGGGTGCAAGGGGTAAGCGCCGTTGCAGGAGTTTCGAGCCTGAATGGGCAGATTGGCGCTCTGGTGCTCAAGACGCTTGGCGGGCAAAGTCTGTTGGGCGCGGGTGATTTGGATGTCAAGCAATCAGTGGTGCGGGTAGCACGCACCAGCAACACGCAATTACAGAGCGCCGATAATGGCAGGCTGATTGACATTACAAGCGGCACTTTCACCCAAACCTTCGCGGCAGCGGCAGCGCTTGACGATGGCTGGTATTGTTATCTGAAAAACTCCGGCACAGGGGACATCACGCTCGATCCCAATGAAGCTGAAACCATAGATGGCATGGTCAGCTATATCATGTATCCGGGCGAAGTCAGGCTGATACAGTGCGACGGCGCGGCACTGCGATCAATAGTGTTGAACGGCTTTAAGAAGACATACATTGCAAGCGGCTCATTTGTTAAGCCGCCAGGCTACGCAGCATTTGCCGGCCATCTATGGGGCGGCGGAGCGAGCGGCAGTAAGAGTAACGGCAGTGTCGACGGCGGCCCCGGCGGAGGCTGCGCTCCATTTAATATTAGCTCTGACGCTGTTCCGCCTGGGGTAAGCGCAGTGGTTATAGGCAGCGGCGGCGCAGCGGTCACTGCAAATAGCACCAATGGCATCTCCGGGGGAGATTCGTCATTTCTGGGCATCCAGGCGTATGGCGGTAAGAATGTGTCTGGGGCGTTAACGGCCGGATCAGCCCTGCGAAATACCCGAGTGTCGATTGACGACACCACTCGGGGAGCGGACCCGTATTCAGGGCAGATGTCAGTCAAGGGGTCTGATAATGGGAACATTGACGCCATCTTCGCCGGGTCTCTTGGCGCAAGAACCGACAATAGGCACGGGGCAAACTCCGTATACGGCGGCGCTGGCGGCGGAGGCTTTGCCGCAATTCTCAGGACTCCTGGCGTGTCGGTTTTCGGCGGGGACGGTGGCGCGGCAGGGGAGACCACAAGCGGGATGGACGGCGAAGCCCCGGGCGGCGGAGGTGGAGGAACCCTGACCGGGCCACGATCAGGAGCAGGAGCTCGTGGTGAGCTTCGCATATGGGGGATCATCTAAATGAGAACAGCAGTCATCGACGGCACTCAAGTCGTCAACGTAATCGAAGCCGGCCCGGAATTCACGCTTCCGGGCTTTTTGTTGGTGCCTACAGAAACGGCCGCGCCTGGGTGGACGTATGAGGACGGTGAATTTGTGCCGCCCGAGCCGGAACCTATCCCTGTTCCCCAAGAAATCGAAGGCTGGCAAGCCGAGGTGGCGATGCGCGCTACGCCCGTCGACCCCGAGGACCCCGAAAGCCAGAACGTCTGGGACCGCGTGCAGGACATCATCGCAGCGATGCCCGACGGCCTGGACAAGATCACCGCGCAGACGGTGCTGGCTCGTGGAAAGGTGCGCCATGACAGCGCGATGCTCGCCGCACTGGCCCCGCTGGTCCCGCTCTCTGGGGAACGCATCGACGACATGTTCCGCCTAGGCGCAAGCATCCAAGCATAGACCGGCCCCGAGCCGGTCTTTTCATTTCTGGCCCTGCCGTTTCGGTGGGGCTTTTTCTTTTCTACCCACCGAGAGAGGCCGATGGCTGATATGCAAAATTTCGAGGCGATAGCCGTCAAGCTGGCGGGTGTGGCTGGGGCCGTGGTGTCCATGCGATTCCTGCAGGGCACCTTGCTTGAGCGTCTGAGCATGGCGACCAGCGGCGCACTGCTCAGCTACTACCTCGCCCCACACATTTCCATGAGGCTCGGCATACCCGAGGGTCTGACCGGCTTCCTGGTCGGATTCTTTGGTATGGCCGTCGCTTCCCGGGCATGGGAAGCAGTGCAGGCCTTTCCGATCAACGCGATCTGGCAGGCCGTCATCGATCGCATACGCGGACGAGGGGTATGACATGGACCAAACCATATACATGACCGTCCAGGCTGCAGTATCGGCGGTGTGCTGGCTGATTGTCGCCGGTGGCGCTGGCTTGGCGGTGGTTGCCAAGTCGATCCACGACACCACCATGGAGCGGCTTGGGCTGTCCGCAGTGTCGCTTGCCGCTACGGGCGCCGCGTTCCGAATTGTTGCCGATGGCTGGACAAGCGACGGATCCGCGGCGCTGGCTCTAGCTATGGCTGGCTACGTTATCGCTGTGGCCTACAAGCACGTAAGGAGCGTCCAATGAGCTGGCTATCGAATCTTTTTGGTGCCAAACCCAAGACCTCGGTACCGCCCATCACCTCGCCTGCCGCGCCGCCTCTGCCGGGTAGCATTGTTACGTTCGACATCGCGTTTGAGCGCCTGATCGGCCATGAGGGCGGCTACGTCAATCACCCGGACGACCGGGGCGGCGAAACCAACTGGGGCATCACTCTGCGCACAGCGCGCGAAGCTGGCTACACCGGCAGCATGCGCGACCTGACCCGTGAGCAGGCCCGGGAGATCTACCGCGTCGCGTACTGGCAGCGCGCCAGGTGCGATGAGTTCGACGGCGCCATTGCCTTTCAGGTATTCGACGCGGCGGTCAACCACGGCATCGGCAACAGCATCCGCTTCCTGCAGCGCGCCGCGGGCGTGGCGGACGATGGCGCAATCGGACCAGTCACCATGGCTGCCGCCCAACGTATGACCGTCACCGACGTGCTGGCCAGGTTCAACGCGGCGCGGCTGGAGTTTTATACCAAGCTCTCGACTTGGCCAAGCTTCGGTAAGGGCTGGGCGCGGCGTGTGGCCGGCAATCTCAACTATGGAGCCGACGATGCTTAGTGTCTGGCTGTTCATTCGCCGCTACTGGAAGCCGCTCGCCGGCGCTCTGGCCATGCTGGCCATCATCGGCGCCGTGCTGCTGTACGGCTCACACAAATACGATCAAGGGATAAGCGATGAAAGGACAAGGCAAACAGCCGAGGCGCTCAAGGCTGCGACAGATCGCGGCGCGGTGGAAGATGCTGTGCGCAGCATGCCTCCTGGGGCCTCTCTTAGCGAGCTGCGGCGCAACTGGTCGCGTGATTGACACCAGTTGCTATTGGACCAAGCCCTTCAGGGTGAGCCAGGCGGACATCTTGACCGACGAACTCGCCGACGATCTGCTGGTTCATAATCGGCTGAGGGCGCAGCGGTGTCCATAAGCAGTCATCCTTGCTTTTCCCAGATCAGTTGCGGGGCACTGTCCCCCATAAACCAAACTGCGTCAAACGGAATCGGATCATTCATCGCGTCTATCCACATTTGGGCCGTGGGGATGGCTACGCTATCGGGCGTGATACATCTGCCGTCAGTGTAAACCAGCAGGTGTATAGGCCAATCAGTCTGATACCGCTTTCCGAACTTCTTCTTAATGAGATCGGGTATGGGATCACCGTAACTCGCGAACCCGGAGGCTTCGACTTCGTCAACAGCAGGCTGTCCTAGCTGCTTTATTCTGGAAGTGAGCCGGCTCAGGTCTTCGTCTGCAGCTTCGGCTAGCTCGAAGGCGACAGCAGCCCCGTCTGGAGGGTGATACAGAATATCGGGTTCGGGCGGGATTCTGCTATAGAAGTTCTCTGCGGTCAGCCCGCGGCTCTCCAAGAAAATTCGGAAGACATTTCTTTCGTTCTCGGCTTTCACGATTTCAATTCGGCTGACCATGGGCGCTCCCTTGAGGCTTGCCTCGGCATACACGTACAAATTATGCAGCAGGGACCGAGATCGATTCCGGCGCGACCGCTACTCCAAATGCGAATCGAGGCCTAGACGCACGCGAGGGGCGGGGCGATAAGTTCAGCACTCATCAGCAAGTCTGTCGATCATCGCGCGTGCCTCGGTGTCATCCTGAGTAAAGCTCGATAAGAATAAGTGAAGGACGTCGATGGGGTCCAGGTCGCCACCAGGCTGCCGCGCAATGCCGATGGCACTGCCAAGCATAACTAACGTCGCTAATCTTACAAAGCCAATTACGGTATCTGACGAAAAATTTGCTCTGATTGTTGTCCCATCAAATCGGTGCATTAATTGCTCGACACCGCCGTGGGTTAACCCGTGGCGGATCGCAACAGGCACTGCTCGGTGCATTACGCTCAAAGTCGACCGCAATTCGGCTGGAGCGGCTTTCTCAACGCCAGCGCTGATATCCTTATTTCCCGGGAAATCAGCCTTCTTATCGCTTATTTGTTCAATTTGATCAGCCGAGGCGCAGTAGGACACCCACGCTCCACGCAGCAAGGCGTCGTACGCGGGACGTGCGAGCGCTAACGCACTTCCTACTTTCTTCGCTTCGATAAGCAGCAACATCGACGAGGCGTGTTCGCACGATAAATGATAGAGCGCGCCGCTTAGAATAGTCTTCTGGCTGGGTGTTGGGCCGGCCTTCTTGAGAGATTTGTCAACGAGGCTTTGTAGGGAAAAAGCACGCTCAAGCTCTTCGGCCAACGAGCGGTGTGTCGCAAAGGTCACCATTTTGTCGTCCTATGTTATGAGCACCGCGCCATCCTATCCCCAAACCCAACCTACGTCTCCTCGGGTTTCTCCTGCCCGCCAACAGTTGCTAGGGTGGCCACGCAGCTACGTTGGAGAGGCTTATGACGCGGCGCGTCGACCGGCGAAGTGAACGGGCTGCAGGGGTATGTGGGAGCGGTGATCGGGTTAAAATAGCGCAGCTATGATGTGCATGCACGGGCTCCTGGCCGAATTCAAATGCCGCTGGAGGGCGGCCGGCGCAGGACAGCGACCGTTTGGCTAGAACGGTCGCTGGTTGGGTTAAGCCGGGACTAGGAGCGGAAATGCTCTCTTGCCGCACTGCTTGGCCCACAGGCGCTGACCATTTTTCAGCGTTATGTAGGGACGAAAGATTAGTTTCATTCCTGGTGGAATGGGGAAATCAAAGCTCAGTTGTTTCGACACACATAGTCACCTCCTTTCAGGCGAAGGATTGCCCAGTGGCGTGACACCGTGTTAAACTTCTCGTCGCCAAACGTAGTTTCACAAGATGCACTTGCCGTTGAGTCGCGTCGCCTGTCGCGGCTCTCCGGGTTGGAATGGAGCCATGGATTACATCCTCGGCTCCTTTCTTTTTCTGACCGTAGCCACGGCCGTCATCAGAAAGCAAAGCATAGTTGTCCCACCTCTCCCAACTTCATGCGCGCCATGACAAAGGTAGCGAACATGTCGGCTTGGAGTTCCGAATCTTCCTCGGGGGTTGGTGGAGAGGACCGCTCACTGTGCAACACTGCCTTGTGGCCCAGCATGAGGTGTCCCAGCTCGTGAAATAAGAGCCCAATTGCGTTCCGATCGCCTCGGCACAGCTTTACAAATGTGCTGTGCGGCATTCTGATGGTGAAATCTTCAGGAATGCATATTGCGTCCGTGACGAAGCACCATTCCGCATCGTCCACCGGATCGATGCAAATGTTTTCCTGCGAAAGGTTCTCCACAAACTGCTCAATCTTCGCTGGCGTGTGACGATCGATTCGCAAAATTTCCCCAAATCGCTTAGCACGGAACCGTATGTCTTCCAAGTTGAGACGCGCTACCCGGTTCCCCTTCAGTTCATAATTTTCCTGCATCCTGGTCATTATCACTTTTCTTGTTGTTGATCTTCCCGAGTAGCTCAGCGATCTGCTTGAGTTCCTCGGCCGTAAACCTAGACCGAGCAAACCCGGCTACTAACATCTGTTGCTGAAGCGGCAAACCTTCCAACGATACGGACTCATTTGCCACAGCTGCCAACTCCTTCAACCGGGGAACGGCAACGCCGCGCTCCCTAAAGAATCGGTCGATTTTTTCAACCCACCCGGCACCAACTTTTTTGCGACCGGTCTCCATTGCACTCAAAAACGAGGCGGTTGTCTCCAACACGGCCGCCATGCCAAGGAGCGTTTGCCCGGTGTCTATGCGTGCTTTCCGCACAGCTTTACCAAATTCAGTGAGTGCCATTTCAGTCGTCCTTTTGTACTGCGTCTCGCGCCCGAAATAGGTCGCGGTATGTATTTTTATTAATTTGACCACAACCGGGTGGAAATTTCAACCGATACGGTTGAAATTCTGCAGCATTCGCGCGTTACTTATACATGTAGCTATCAGCGTAGCGGGACGATCCCTTATTTCACCATTGGTTGTCACCATGCCATGACAACCGATCCTGAAAATGGGCAGGTTTTGTCAACCGAATCGCCATTCTTCGCTATCCGGGTTTTCCAGCTGAAATTCTTCGCTTTGGCTCGGCGCAGGTGAGCCTGCATCGGCCACCCACCTCAATACGGCATCGGCGGATCGTCCGCGAACCTGCCCAATTCATCCTGCAGCAACAGCCGGAACTGGTGCAGCGCCACCAGCTGGCTTTCCGTTTCTTCCTTCCATGCCCGATCGATTGAGCGCCGATACTGCTCGGCCAGCAAGATTACCTTGTGCTGCCGCTTGATCTCCAAGAGTAGGGCGCGTACATCGGGGTCGCCCTTGTGGCGGTCCCGGATCTCGATCAACTGCTGGCGGGTGAGGGGAAAGGGGCTGTCCATGGCGGCTCAAAATGCTGGTCAAAAACACAGTATTTTTAGCACGGAAACCCGCTCAGTCGCCCTTCCCTAGCAGATACAACACAAAAAACGCCGCGGCGCCGGCGCAAATAAAGGTGTAAGGAACGATCTCGATTGGCATGCGTATGAAGATGCCCCAACCGTCACAGCACCGCAAGATGCGAGTTCTACCACAGATAAAATCAGCCCCCGCCCCTGGCGTGATCTCCCTGCAAATTCGCCCCAATGCGCCGAAAACTGCTACAAAATCGCTACAGCACTCACCTACCGACTTGATTATTATCACTTTTTGTCTGTAGAGCTCCCTCTTAACTACAGGGACTGCATTGCGGGCTGTGATTATAAGGCACTTTGCAAAAACCCTGCGCAGTGTAGAATAACGGCTGGGTGTCCGCCGCCGTCGCAGCGAGACAGGCTCATGCGCAGGTCGGGCCGCCGCGCGGAGCTGCCACGACCATGAATCGACACCTATCAGGGCAAGACTTGCCCCGCGCCCAACGCTTGACCGAACACGCCTTCGCCGCGCTCGAACGCTTTCTCCACATCGAAGCCGTCAGCGGCATCGTACTGTTGACTGCAGCGGCGGCGGCACTGATCTGGGCCAACTCCCCGCTCGCCGATAGCTATCACCACCTCTGGCACACGCCCCTTTCCTTCGGGCTGGGCGGGTTCGTATTTTCCCAATCGCTGCATTTCTGGATCAACGACGCATTGATGACCGTGTTTTTCCTGGTCGTAGGCATGGAGATCCGGCGCGAGATGCACCAGGGAGCGCTGAGCAATTTTCGCCAGGCCAGCCTGCCGATCGCAGCGGCTCTCGGCGGCGTCGTGGCGCCGGCCCTGATCTATCTGGCGCTGAACGACGACGCCATACGCCAGCACGGCTGGGCCGTGCCGACAGCTACGGATATCGCCTTCGCAGTGGGCGTGCTGGCGCTGCTGGGGCGCTCGATTCCCGGCAACCTGCGTATTTTCCTGCTCGCTCTGGCAATCATCGACGACGTCGTCGCCGTGCTCATCATCGCGCTGTTCTACTCGGCAGGACTCGACTACACAGGATTCGCGGTGGCCGGCGCCGGCCTCGCGCTGGTGCTCGGACTGCAGCGGATGGGCATCGGTTCGGCCTACGCCTACGTGGTGCCGGGCGCGATCGTCTGGGCCGGCCTGCTGATGACCGGCGCTCACCCCACTCTGGCCGGCGTGGTGCTGGGCTTGCTGACGCCCGTGGTGCCGGTACGCATGCGCGAGCGGCCCCAAGATGCGCTTGCTCGCATCGCCGCGGAGCTGACTGGGCGCGATGCCGATGACAAGACAGACCCGCAGCATCTGGCGCAGCCCATACGGCAGCTTCGCCTCGCCCAGCGAGAACTGCTGCCGCCGGTGGTCCGCGTGCAATCCGCGCTGCATCCATGGGTGGCGTACGGCGTGATGCCCCTGTTCGCGTTGGCGAATGCCGGCGTCAGCCTGGGCGGCATGGACATGGCGGCCGGCGGGGCGCAGTGGGTTGTGGCAGGCATCATGCTGGCCCTTGTGGTCGGCAAGCCGCTCGGGGTGGTCACGGTGAGCTGGCTGATGGTACGAATAGGCTGGTGTCGCCTGCCACCCGGCGTGACCTGGGGCGGTATCTGGCTCATCGGCCTGCTGGCGGGCATCGGCTTTACCATGTCGATCTTCATCGCCATGCTGGCCTTCACCGACGATTCCCTGCTGGATGCGGCCAAACTGGGGGTGCTGATGGGGTCGCTCATCGCGGCGATACTGGGCATGGCCTGGGGCGTAGCCTATGCCAGGCGTCAAAAAAGCCGAGGGATCTCCTCGGCTCTTTGATCCAGGCGGCCGCGCCAAGCGGGGCGCGGCCATGAAAGAAACTACTCGAGCTTGATGTTGCCCTTGGCCACGACTTCCTTGGCCCAGTCGTATTGCTGCTTGATTTCCTTGGCGAACTCTTCGGAGGTGTTGCCCGAGGGCGCAGCGCCCTGCTTTTCAAGGGTATCGATGACTTGAGGATCCTTCAGGGCCACCACGGCCGCGTCGCGCAGCTTCTTGATGACTTCAGGAGGAGTGCCGGCGGGCGCCAGCAGGCCATACCAGGCGGGCTGGTTCAGCTGCGGATAGCCTTCTTCGGCCAGCGTCGGGACATCGGGCAGGCTCTTCAGGCGCTCGGGCCAGGCGATGGCCAGCGCACGCAGGTTGCCGGCCTGGATCTGGCCCATGGACGATGGCAGGTTGTCGAACATGCTGTCGATCTGGCCACCGACGGCATCGGTGACGGCGGGACCCGAACCCTTGTAGGGAACGTGGATGGCATCAGTGCCCGTGGCTTGCTTGAAGGCTTCGCCGAACAGGTGGAGCACCGAGCATGTGCCCGAGCTGCCGTGGGTGTACTTGCCGGGATTGTCTTTCAAGGCCTTGACGAATTCCTTGAAGTTCTTCGCCGGGAACTTGGGATTGACCTCGATCACGTTGGGAACGTTCGCGAAATTGGTGACGGGAACGAAGTCCTTCAGGGGATCGTATGGGAGATCATTGGGACGGCAAGCCGAATTGACGGCCATCGTGGATACCGTGGCGATCGAAAGCGTATAGCCATCAGGCTTGGCGCGAGCCGCTTCCGCAGCACCGATGGCGCCGCCGGCGCCGCCCTTGTTCTCGACGACCATCGTCTGGCCGAGTTCCTGCCCCATGCGCTGGGTGACGATGCGGGCGACGATATCGGTTGAGCCGCCCGGGGCAAAAGGTACGATGACCCGGATGGGCTGCGAAGGATAGTCGGCGGCAAGCGCTGCGCCGGATCCAAAGGCAGCGGCCACGCCGGCGGCCAGGGTCAAAGCGGCGAACTTCTTGGTGAGTGTTGCCATGTATGAGTCTCTCCGTAAGAAATCATATGAATCGGAAAACAAGCGAGCGAATTTACGCTAAGCTCCCTTATTAGCGTGGAGGATAACAGCAATGAGCTACCGCTGTCTCGTTACGCGCCTATTACCGATATACTCCTTTTCCCTAGTAAACCCGCCCGTTTTTCCGGTGGGCTTCCCAGCCCCCATGCTTTATGGCCGTCATCCAGCTCGTACTGCCCGACTTTCTCCTCATCACGCTGGGGTGGGTGCTTTTTCATAAGCTTCAGTTCTCGCGCGATTTCTTCCAAGGCGCCGAAAAGCTCGTTTACTTCGTTCTGTTTCCGCCCCTTCTGTTCCAGTCCATCACCCAGACACCCATCAGCATTTCGGGCGCGTACACGCTTTTGCAGGCGGTGGTGGCGCTGACGGCCTTTGGCGTGGCGCTGGCATGGCTTGCGGTCCCGGTGCTGCGGCCCGACCCGGTGGCCCATGCATCGATCGCGCAGTGCGCTTATCGCTTCAATACTTATATCGGCCTGTCCCTCGCCGGCCCGCTGGCGGGCGCGGCGGGCCAAACCGTCATGGCCATACTGGTGGGGTTTGCCGTCCCCATCGTCAATATCGCGGCGGTTCACGGGCTCGCGCGGCAGAACGGCGGCCGCGTATTCGGTGAGATCCTGCGCAATCCCTTCATCATCGCCACCCTGACCGCGCTGGCATTCAACTTTCTTCAGATTCCCATTCCCCAGCCCGTGGACATCACCTTCAAGCGGCTGGGTGCGTGCGCCATTGCCATCGGCCTTCTTTGCGTCGGCGCCACCCTGTCGCTTCAGGCGGGCCGCAACAGCGGCAGGCTCATCAGCTGGATGCTGGCAGTACGCCTGCTGCTCAGCCCCCTTGCCGCACTGTTCATCGGCTGGGCAATGGATTTGAGCCTGGTCGAACGGCAGATGCTGTTGTTATTCAGCGCACTGCCGACCGCTTCCTCGGCCTACGTTCTGGCCGCTCGAATGGGCGGCGATGGGCGGCTGGTCGCGGGAACGATGTCGATCGGCACACTGATTTCCGCAGTCACCATACCTCTGTGGCTGACGCTGGGCCCCACTCCATGACCCATGCCCATGAATGATGATAAGCAAATTTTGAAGACAATTAGAGTGTATTTGCCGGACGAAGATGCCACCAGCGCACTTGCCGCACAGCTTGCCCCCATGCTCTGCGGCGAACGCCCGGCCGCGCCGCCGGGCGGCCGCATCCATTTGCGCGGCGACCTCGGAGCCGGCAAGACCAGCTTCACTCGGGCCTTTTTACGAGCCGCCGGCATTGGTGGTCGCATAAAAAGTCCTAGCTATACTTTGCTTGAAAGCTATAATCTTTCTAACTTATACTTCTATCACCTTGATTTTTATAGATTTAGCAATTCGAATGAATGGGTGGATGCCGGATTTCGAGATATTCTGCAGGAAAATGCGATCGTTTTGATCGAATGGCCGGAACAAGCGGGCAACATGCTTCCTCCTCCCGATCTCGACATTCACCTCGAATATGCCGACGCCGGTCGGCAGGCCAGCCTGACGGCCCATAGCAACAAAGGATTATTATGGCTGACGACACTCGTACTTCCTCCCCAGGCATCTCGCCCACAGGAGCCTCACGACGTCGACTGATTGCGACAGCCGGCACCTTGTTCGTTCTTCCCGTCATTCCCACGGCCGCCCGAGCCGCCACCATCGTGGCGGTGCGCACATGGCCGGCCGACGAATACACGCGCGTCACCCTGGAAATGGACAGCGAGCTGAAAGCCGAACACTTCACGCTCGAGAACCCGGACCGCCTGGTCGTCGACATCGAAGGCCTGACGATCAACACCACCATACGCGACATCATTTCCAAGGTCCGGCCGAACGATCCCTACATCGACTCGGTGCGCGTGGCGCAGAACCGGCCCGACGTCGTCCGCCTGGTCATGGACCTCAAGCAGCCCATTGCGCCGCAAGTCTTCACGCTCAAGCCGATAGGCGAATACAAATATCGCCTGGTGCTGGATTTGTATCCCAAGATCGCGCAGGACCCGCTGATGGCCATCATGGACAGCGCCGACACCGACCCTCTGGCCGAGGTCCTCGAAGACCTCGCGCGCAATGATCCCCTGCCGGATGCGCCCGTGCCTTCGGTACCGGGCCAGACGCTGCCGCCGGTTGCGCGCAAGCCCAAGCCGCCTGCGCCGGCTCCGAAACCCGCCGAGCCGCCGCCAAGGCGCCAGTCGATATTGATCGCACTGGACCCTGGCCACGGCGGTGAGGATCCGGGCGCAATCGGCCGAAACGGCACGCGGGAGAAAGATATCGTGCTGAGCATTGCGAAGCGCCTGAAGAAGCTGATCGATGCACAGCCCGGCATGCGCGCCTATCTGACACGCGACAACGATTACTTCGTGCCGCTACACGTGCGTGTTCAGAAAGCCCGCCGGGTCAAGGCGGATCTGTTCATTTCCATCCACGCCGATGCGTGGATCAAGCCTTCGGCGCGAGGATCTTCGGTGTTCGCGCTGTCGCAGAACGGCGCGACGAGCGCGGCCGCCCGCTGGATGGCCCAGCGCGAGAACGATGCCGACCTGATCGGCGGCGTGAACCTGGGCTCCCACAACAAACAGGTCGCCCAGGTCCTGCTCGACCTGTCCACCGCGGCTCAAATCAACGACTCGGTACGCGTTGGCGGAAACGTGCTGGGGGAAATCGGCAAAATCAATCGTCTGCACAAGAAAACCGTGGAGCGCGCGGGCTTCGCCGTATTGAAAGCGCCGGACATCCCTTCCATCCTGGTGGAAACCGCCTTCATCAGCAACCCGGAAGAAGAGCGCCTGCTGCGCAGTCCTTCACACCAGGACAAGATCGCCAAAGCCATGCTGGCCGGCGTCAGCGACTACTTCGCGGCACGCCCGGCGATGGCCCGCCGCGCCTAGGGTCAGCGCCGCCTACTTTTTTAGCGTCAACAGGCCCCAGGCCTGTTGACGCTAAAATCGGCATGGTCGACGTTACCACTTTGTCCCAAGGAAATGACTGCCGTAATGCCGGAACGCCGTTCCATCGCCCCTCTTCCGGACCTGCTCATCAGCCAGATCGCCGCCGGCGAGGTGATCGAACGGCCCGCCTCCGTCCTGAAAGAACTCCTCGAGAATTCGCTGGATGCGGGCGCGCGCGCCATCGAAGTCCGCCTGGACGGCGGCGGCATCAGGCGTATCGCGGTGATCGACGATGGCTGCGGCATCCCTCAAAATGAGCTTCGCCTGGCGCTCATGCGTCATGCCACCAGCAAGATATCCACGCTGAACGAACTGGAGTCAGTCGGCTCCATGGGATTCCGGGGCGAAGCCCTGGCCTCGATCGCGTCGGTCGCCCGCGTTACCCTGACATCGCGCACCACGGACAGTCCGCATGCCTGGCAGATCTCCAATCATCATGAAACCCCGCAAGCCGCGGCGGGCGGACAAGGGACGACCATAGACGTGCGGCAGCTGTTCGACGATATTCCGGCCCGCCGCAAGTTCCTGAAGGCCGAAGCCACGGAATACGGCCACTGCGTGGATGCGCTGGAACGCATTGCGCTGGCCCATCCTCAAGTGGCTTTCCGCCTGTTCCACAACGACAAGGCGCAACGCAACTGGCGATCGACAGACGCCCTGCAGCGCGTGCGCGACATTCTGGGCGCCGAGTTCATCGAGCAAGGGCTGGAGATCTGGCAGGAGCAAGGCCTGATCTCGCTCAAAGGCATTGCCACCCGACCCACTTTCGCCCGCAGCCGGGCAGACCGCCAGTTCCTGTACGTGAATGGGCGCTATGTCAGGGACCGCAGCGTGTCGCATGCCATCCGCCAGGCCTACGCGGACGTCCTGCATGGCGACCGGCAACCCGCGTTCGTGCTGTTCCTGGAGGTCGATCCCGCCGGCGTCGACGTCAATGTGCATCCCGCCAAGCACGAGGTCCGATTCCGCGATAGCGGTGCCATACACCGTTTCGTGAGCCAGACGCTGGGCAACGCTCTGGCCACCGCAGGCGGACATGCCGCCGCCGCCCCGTCCGAATCCCTCACGGAGCCCGGCATGCACCCGTCCGCGTATCAAGCGCCCTGGCAAGATGGCGAGACAGCAACGGTATCCGGCCCGCTGCCCGGACGGCAGCCTTCCAGCTATCCGAGCGGGTTTTCCTCGCAGCAGTCCTTTCGCTTGAACGAACAAAGCTCGCCGGGCGCCATGAACTGGCAATCTTTCTACCGGCCGCTCGATGCGCCGCCAGACACGGCGCCCGCGCGCACCGCCCTTCCCGACGACGAATTCCCCTTGGGCATGGCCCTGGGCCAGCTGCACGGCATCTACATCCTGGCACAGAACCGGTCTGGCATGGTCCTGGTCGACATGCACGCAGCGCATGAGCGCGTCGTGTACGAACAGCTCAAGATCGCCATGGACGCTCAGAACCTTCCCAGACAAGAGCTCCTGGTTCCCGTCGTGTTCAATGTCGGCGAAAAAGACCTGGCCTTGGTCGAGGAGCACGCCGGCACCTTGAATGAACTGGGCCTGGACCTGCGTCCCGCCGGACCGGCCTCGCTGGCCGTGCGCGCGGTTCCCGCCCTGCTGGCCAACGGCGATATCGAATCGCTCGCGCGCGGCGTCCTGCGCGACCTGGGCAGTGTCGGCGTATCGCCGCGCCTGACCGAGCAGCGCAATGAGTTGCTTTCCACCATGGCCTGCCACGGTTCCGTGCGCGCCAATCGCCGCCTGAGCCTGGACGAAATGAATGCACTGCTGCGCCGGATGGAGCAGACGGAGCGGGCGGACCAATGCAATCATGGCCGTCCGACCTGGGTGCAGTGGCCATTAAGAGATCTGGACAAACTCTTCATGCGTGGCCAATGAGCGCTCCCGTCATCTGCCTGGCCGGCCCCACCGCTGCGGGGAAAAGCGCCACGACGCTTGCCATCGCGCAACGCTGGCCGATTGAGATCATTGCGATGGACTCCGCCACCATCTATCGCGGCATGGACATCGGCACCGCCAAGCCGTCGTCCGAAGAACGGGCACTGGTTCCCCATCATCTTCTGGATATCCGGGACCCTGCAGAGAGCTACTCGGCGGCCGATTTCCATGTGGACGCCACCCGTCTGATTCAAGACATCCGCTCCCGGGGCAAGCTGCCGCTGCTGTCGGGCGGCACCATGCTGTACTACAAGGCGCTGCGCGAAGGCCTGAATGCCCTTCCGCCCGCTGATCCGGCAATACGCATGCAGATCGATCAGGAAGCCGCACAGATCGGTTGGCCCGGACTGCATCGCCAACTGGCCGGCTACGACCCCGAAACCGCTCGGCGGCTGGCTCCCAATGACAGCCAGCGGCTTCAGCGCGCCATCGAGATCTACCGCAGCAGTGGGCGCAGCATGTCCTCCTGGCTGCAAGATGCGCCGGCGCGCCGGGATGACACCTTGTCGTTCGTGACCGTCAGCCTGGAGCCTTCCGATCGCCTCGCGCTGCATGCGCGCATTGCATTGCGCTATCGCCGCATGATCGAAGATGGCTTGCTTGACGAAGTCAGGGCACTGCATGACAGAGGCGATCTGCATGTGGGCCTGCCTTCCATTCGCTGTGTGGGATACCGGCAACTGTGGGACCACCTGGAAGGAAGGATCAGCCTGGAGCAGGCGATCGAGCAGGCGACGGCGGCCACGCGCCAGCTGGCCAAACGCCAGCTGACCTGGCTGCGCTCGCAGCCTGAACGCGAAGTGGTGGACTGCCTGTCTGGAACAGCTGCCGAAGAGGTGCTGCGCAGGGTTGCCGAGCATTGGGGTCAGACCCCATACGGGGTCTGACCCCCCTCTATTTGGATCAGACGACGATGGTTTGAGGCGCCTCCGGGCCTTCCTGCTCGATGATCTCGCCCAGGCGGCTGACCTGCTCGCCTTGGGCCGCGAGCGTGGCGGCAATGGCGTCCGCCTGTTCGGCGGGGACGACGATCACCATGCCGATGCCGCAATTGAATACGCGATGCATTTCGGAATCGGCCACGCCGCCGTTCTGCTGCAGCCAGGAGAACAGTTCCGGCAGGGCCCAGGCATCGCGATGCAGGCGCGCCGCCAGTCCCGTCTGAAGAATGCGCGGCACATTGTCCAGCAGGCCCCCGCCCGTGATGTGCGCGAGCCCCTTGATGGCGGTGCCATGCTGATGCAATGCCGCGAGCACGGATTTGACGTAGATGCGGGTCGGCTCCATGACGACGTCTTCGAGGGGGCGCCCGCCCAGGTCCTGGCCCGGCCGCGCATTGGCGTGCGTCAGGATCTTGCGCAGGAGCGAAAAGCCGTTGGAATGGGCGCCGCTGGATGCCAGGCCGAGCACGGCGTCGCCCGCCTGTATGCTCTTGCCGTCTATGATGCGCGACTTCTCGACCGCCCCGACGGCAAAACCCGCCAGATCGTATTCGCCATCGGGATACATGCCGGGCATTTCGGCGGTTTCGCCGCCGATCAGGGCGCAGCCTGCCAGTTCACAACCCTTGGCGATGCCGCCCACCACGCTGGCGGCGGTATCGACGGACAGCTTGCCGCAGGCGAAATAATCCAGGAAATACAGCGGTTCGGCGCCTTGGACCAGGATGTCATTGACGCTCATGGCCACGAGGTCGATGCCCACGGTATCGTGGCGATTCCATTCGAAAGCCAAGCGCAGCTTGGTGCCCACGCCATCGGTTCCCGAGACCAGCACGGGCTCCTTCAGATGCGGCGGCACTTCGAACAAGGCGCCGAAACCGCCGATGCCCGCCATGACTCCGGCCCTCATGGTCCTGGCCGCCAGCGGCTTGATGCGATCGACAAGCGCTTCGCCGGCATCGATATCGACGCCCGCATCACGGTAGGTCAGGGAAGCGGAATGTTTATTAATCATGAGAAATGCCGTGGGATATGTAAGAATTGCATGTTGAATTAAATACCAAGCATGATTTTACGATGAACGCGGTCCTGCATGTCTTTGTGCCGGGCACCGGGCATCCGGCCGGCCGATCCGCCGACCGAACCAAACATCCATGACACAGCAACTGATATTAGACCTTTTGCCGCCCTCTCCGCCATCGCTCGATAATTTCGTGACGGGCGGCAATCAGGAAGCGCTGGATGCCCTTCGCCATTGGCGTCCGGGCAGGGCCATTTACCTGTGGGGCGCGCCCGGCGTCGGCCGCAGCCATCTTTTGCGCGCCGTGTCCGGCACTGACCAAGCTTTTTATTTCAGCACATCGGAGTCCGCACAAGCCCTCAAGGACATTGCCACCGCCGACACGCCTCCCTACAGGCTCGTCGCCATCGATGATGTCCAGTTGCTGAACGCGGACGGACAGGCGGCGCTTTTCACCCTGTACAATCGCTGGCGCGAAGTAGCCTCTACCGAGCAAGGCTTTGCCCTGATTCTCGCGGGCGACCGGGCACCGCTGGCCATGCCGCTGCGCGAAGACTTGCGCACACGCCTGGGATGGGACCTGGTATTCCGCCTGGACCCTCTGTCCGACGACGACCGCGCCCACGCGCTCAGAAAGCGCGCCGGCGACCGGGGGCTGGAGCTCTCGCCGGAAGTCATCAATTGGGTGCTGACGCATTATGCGCGGGACATGAGCCGCCTGAGCGCCCTGGTGGATGCCCTCGATCGGTATTCGCTGGAAAAACACCGCGCCATCACGCTGCCTCTCTTGAAAGACCTGCTGGCCTCCAGCCAGCCCAACACAGAACGACAAACCGATTTATGACTTCTTCGAAACGCCTGGCCTTATTCGACCTCGACCATACGCTATTGCCCTTGGACAGCGACTATCAATGGGCCGACTATCTGGCTCGAACCGGCCGCGCGGGCGATCCCGCCGAGGCCCAGCGGCGCAACGAAGACCTGATGCTGCGCTATAACGCCGGCCAGTTGACCGCCGAACAATCGGCTGAATTCATGCTTGGCCTGCTGACCCGCACCGACCTGCCTGAACTGGCTCGCTGGCACGAAGAATTCATGGCCGAGATCATCCGCCCGGCCATCCTGCCCACGGCAACCGCGCTGGTGCAGGAACACGTGGCGCAAGGCGACCTGTGCGCCATCGTCACCGCGACCAATGAATTCGTCACCACCCCCATCGCGCGGGCCTTCGGCATACCCAACCTGATCGCCACGATCCCGGAAATGCTCGACGGCCGCTACACGGGGCGCATCCAGGGGGTGCCCAGCTTCCAGGCAGGCAAGATCACGCGCGTCAACGAGTGGCTGGCGGGCATGGGCCTGAACCTGGATGATTTCTCCTGCACCTACTTCTACAGCGACTCGCCCAACGATCTGCCGCTGCTCGAAGTCGTGAGCCACCCTGTCGCCACCAATCCCAGCGAAACCCTGCGCCAGCTGGCGCAACAGCGCGGCTGGAAAATCCTCGATCTATTCAAGGACATGCAGGACGCAAAGTCATAAAATACCGCTCATGCTGAAAGAAACAATAAAAAACTTTGTCTCGCGCCTGTTTTCCACGCCGGCGCGCGGGCCCGAGCGCCTGTCGCGCGACAAGCATGGCATCGACCGCCGCCTGGTTTCGCGCCACGCGATCAAGGTCTGCGAGGTGCTGCGCCACGAAGGCTATGAAGCCTACATCGTCGGCGGCGCTGTCCGCGACCTCATCGTCGGACTGGAGCCCAAGGATTTCGACGTTGCCACCAATGCGACCCCGAACCAGATACGGCCCCTTTTTCGCCGGGCCCGCATCATCGGCAGGCGTTTCCAACTGGTGCACGTGGTCTTCGGCCAGGAAATCATCGAGACCTCCACCTTTCGCGCCAACGCGGCGGCCGACGAAGATACCGACGAGCACGGCCGCATTCTGCGCGACAATCTCTTCGGCACCCAGGAAGAAGACGCGGCACGCCGCGACTTCACTCTGAACGCCCTGTACTACGATCCCATCAACGAAGAAGTCATCGACTACCACCGGGGCGTCGCCGACCTGAAGAAGCGCGTGGTGCGCATGATCGGCGACCCGGAAAAGCGCTATCGGGAAGATCCGGTGCGCATGCTGCGCGCCATTCGCTTTGCCGCCAAGCTGAACGCCACACTCGACCCCGGTACGGCGGAACCGATTGCGCGCCTGGGCTATCTCATCGAAAACGTTCCCGCTTCGCGCCTGTTCGATGAAATCCTGAAGCTGCTCACTTGCGGCCACGCCATGGATTGCCTGCGCCAGCTGCGGTCCGCCGGCCTGCACCAAGGGCTGCTGCCGCTCATCGACCTCATCTTCGAAGAAGAAGGCGGCGAGCAGTTCGTCGATCTCGCGCTGGCACGGACCGACGCCCGCGTACGGGCCGGCAAGACCATCAGTCCCAGCTTCCTGTTCGCCGCCCTGCTCTGGAAACTGGTCAAGAAACGTTGGCAGGCGCTCATTGAAGGCGGCGAGCATGCCGCGCAGGCTCTCATGCTCGCCGCCGACTCCGTCGTCGACGAGCAAACCCGAAAGCTCGCCATACAGCGACGCTTCCAGGCCGACATGCGCGAAATCTGGTTCATGCAGGCGCGCTTCGACCACGTCAATGCCCGCGCCATCTGGCGCATGCTGGAGCAGCCCCGGTTCCGGGCCGCAGTGGATTTCCTGCAGTTGCGCGCCGAAGCGAAGGAAGTGGACAGCGTTCAGGCGCAATGGTGGATGGACCTGGCCAACTCCGAAGACGCCGTCCGGGCGGAAATGATCGAGAGCTTCCAGGCCGAGCAACGCAGCAAGCCCTCGACCGGCAAACGCCGGCGCGGTCCGCGCAAGCGCGCGGCGCGCAAAAGCGCGCCAACGGCCTCCGGTACTTGATGGCTCATGCCGCGCCCTGGGCCAGTTAACGCTGAAAGGCAGGCGGCGCAGACGCACGGAGAACGCATGATCCTGACATACATCGGCATGGGCGCGAATCTAGGCGATGCGCGCACCACGCTGTTGACGGCGGCGCGTGAACTCTCGGCACTGCCCGAGGTCGCCTCGCTGGTCCTGTCGCGCTTCTATCGCAGCGCGCCTGTCGATTCCAGCGGCCCGGATTACGTCAATGCCGTCGCAGCGATCCAGACGTCGCTGGATGCCCATGCCCTGCTGGACAGGCTTCAAGCGATCGAGAACCGCCATGGCCGCCTTCGGCCTTACCGCAATGCGCCGCGCACGCTGGATCTCGATCTGTTGCTGTACGGCGCGGAGGCCATCGCCGATTCCCGCCTTACCGTACCCCATCCGCGCATGCACCTGCGCGCCTTCGTCCTGCGGCCATTGGCCGATTTGGCACCCGACATGCAATTGCCGCAAGGCGGCTTGCCGCAGCTGATCAAGGCCTGTGCCGATCAGGCGCTTCAGGTGCTACCCGACTGAACTCCTGCCGCCAGAATGCGCCGTGCACGTTCGATGACCGGCGCATCCACCATCTTGCCATCCAGCTGGAAGGCAAACGAACCTGTCTCATCCGCCACGGCGACCACCCGTTTCGCCCATGCCTGCTCGCTTTCCGGCGGCGAAAACGCGCGAACGATGATGGGCACCTGTGCCGGATGGATGCACAGCATGCCGCCGAAACCCATTTGCGCGACTTGCGTTGCGATGCGCTCCAGGCCTTCGCGATCCGAGAAGTTGGGATAGACGCCGTCCAGCGGCGCAGCCAGACCGCTTGCCGCGCTATGCAGCAGTATCTGGCAACGGATGTGGTCGAGCAGCAATTGCGCGCCTGCGGTGTCCGGCGCCGTGCCGGTTTCCAGCATCAGGTCCAGGCTGCCGAATGAGAGCCTTTCCACGGCTGGCGACGCGGCCAATGCCGCCAGCGCCAGCACGCCGGCCGCGCTTTCAACGATCGGAATGACGGGCTTGCCCGCCGCCGCGGCGCGAGCCACCTGGGCGGCCGACTCGGCCTTGGGCAGCACAACCGCTGACAGCGACGGGCACTGGCGGCAAAGTTCGATGTCCGCGTCGAACCATTCGGATCCCGCCCCGTTGACGCGCAACATGAAAGCGGTATCGGGATTGCCGCGCGCGAACTCCAGCACATGCGTTCGGGCCTGCGCTTTCAGGCTGGTTTCGACCGCGTCCTCGAGATCGATGATGATGGCGTCGGCGCCCGCCGCCATCGCCTTTGAAAAACGCTCGGGACGGCTTGCCGGAACGAACAGCGCCGCGCGTATGGATCTGTATCCCATTAGATGACTCCCTGCTCGGAAAGCGCCTGGACCTGCCCGGTGGAATAACCGAGCTCGGCCAGGATAGCGCCGGTATTTTCGCCAAGCGCGGGAATCCTGTCCATGCGCGCCTCGAAGGCGGAGCTGCTTCCTGGTGGAATCAAGGCGGGCAGCGGGCCCACCGGACTTTCCACCTGCCGCCAACGGCCACGCTGGGCCAACTGCGGATGGCGCCAGACATCATGCATGGTATTGACGCTCGCATTGGCGATCTGCGCCTGTTCGAGCCGCTCGATGACTTGATGGCGGGAAAGGGACGCGAATGCGGTCACGATCAGGGCACGCAGGCTGGCCTGGTTGGCGACGCGCGATGAATTGCTGCTGTACCGGCTGTCGTCCGCAAGTTCCGGCTGCCTCAGCACGAGGCGGCAAAACGCCGCCCATTCTCGTTCATTCTGCAGGCCCAGCATGATCTCCGTCCCGTCTCCGACTGGAAATGGCCCATAGGGGTAGATGGTGGCGTGCGAAGCGCCGGCGCGTGGCGGCGGCGGCGCATCGTCGAATGCGTAATACATGGGAAAGCCCATCCACTCCACCATGCTTTCCAGCATGGAGACGTCCAGCCGGCTGCCGCGTCCGGTGCGCTCGCGCAGCAGAAGCGCGGACAGGATGCTGCTGTATGCGTACATGCCGGCCGAAATGTCCGAGACGGAGCAGCCTGCTTTGGCGGGGCTGTCGGGCGTACCGGTGACCGACAGGAAGCCGCTTTCGCTCTGGATGAGCAGATCGTACGCCTTCTTGTCCTGATAGTCGCCCCCTTCTCCATAGCCGGATATATCGCAGACGATCAGACGGGGATTCAGCTCCTGCAGCGACTCGAACGACAGACCCAGCCGTACCGCGGCGCCCGGCGCCAGGTTCTGGACGAGGACATCGGCTTTGCCCAGCAAGCGACGCAAGATGGCGCCGGCCTCGGGCTGCTTCAAATCGAGCGCGAGGCTTTCTTTGGAGCGATTGGTCCAGACAAAATGCGAAGACATGCCATTGACGCGCTCGTCGTAGCCCCGTGCGAAGTCGCCGACGCCCGGCCGCTCGACCTTGATGACGCGAGCGCCCATGTCCGCCAGTTGACGCGTGCAGAACGGCGCGGCAATCGCATGCTCCAGGCTGACGACCGTGATGCCGTCGAGCGGCCTGGGGGCAGCTGCGCAGCCCTGCGCTTGCGGGATATCCTGGCTCATGGATGGAACCTCAGTTCGGATTGATGGGCCACCATGCCGTCCTGCTGGGCCCAGAGGCTGGCGGAACCGGCGCCGGTCAGTGCGCCTTCCACCCGGAAGTCCTTGGGCGAGATCAGGGGCCTGAGCCCGCGATAGGAAAAAGCGGCAACCTGTTTTTCAGGATGCGCCCGGGTGAACGCCTGGCATTGCAGGGTGGCGATCATGGGCCCGTGCACGACCAGGCCGGGATAGCCTTCCTTGTGCATGGCGTAGTCTTGATCGTAGTGGATGCGATGCCCGTTGAAGGTTACCGCGGAATACCGGAACAGCATGACGGGTTCCGGATGCACGAGTTCGGACCACTGCGCCTCCGGCGCCGGCACCGTGCCTTGCAGTTTGGGAGGAGCCGGCTCGCGATAGACGATGTCCTGTTCTTCGGAAATGCAAAGCATGTCTTGCTGGAAATACTCGTGCTTGACCGTCACGAACAGCAGCTTGCCGCTGCGGCCGTCCTTCTCCTTGATCGCCGCAATGCTGGACTCCCGGCTCGCCCGGATGCCCACGCGCAAGGGCGTCAGAAATTCCAGCCGGCCACCGGCCCACATGCGGTTCCGGTCATCCGCGGGCGGCAGAAACCCGCCCCGCCTGGGGTGCCCGTCTTCGCCAATTTCCCCGTATGGCACCCCATTGACGAACAGCGCCCAATGCCACAATAAAGGCAGCGGCTCGCCGGCCGAGGGGCATGGCGCGTCCAGCGCCAAGGCGACTTTCCTTATATGGCCGGAATCGACGTTGTCGTCACAGCGATCCGTACGGCCCACCCATGCATCGAGCTCATGCTGCGTCATGTGCATCCTCCAAAGCGAATTGACAGAGCCATAGCTTGAACGCTGCGGCCCATTTTGGGAATTCGTTTTTGGATAAGACGGAATTCAGCTCAGGCTAACAGGCCGTGCTCGGCCTGGGGTCAAACCCCGTAGAGCCAGGGTCAGACCCCGTACGGGGTCTGACCCTACAAAGGATTCCGGACCGAAACGGCATGGGGTCAGACCCCATGCGGGGTCTGACCCCGATCATTCCAGACCGAGCCGCCTAGGGGTCAGACCCCGCATGGGGTCTGACCCCCCATCCTCTTCAGACCGGAACCAAAGGGATCTCGGCAATGCGGCTGCGCCATTCGCGCGGGCCGGTTTCATGCACGGAAACGCCCTGCGAATCCACCGCCACGGTCACGGGCATGTCCTTGACATCGAACTCGTAGATGGCTTCCATGCCCAGGTCCTCGAAGCCCACGACCTTCGCCGCGCGGATCGCCTTGGACACCAGGTAGGCGGAGCCGCCCACTGCCATCAGATAGGCGGATCCATGCTCGCGGATCGCCTCGATCGCCACCGGCCCGCGTTCGGACTTGCCGATCATGGAGATCAAACCTGTCTTTTCGAGCATCATGCCGGTGAACTTGTCCATGCGCGTGGCCGTGGTGGGACCTGCCGGCCCGACGACCTCGTCGCGCACCGGATCGACCGGGCCGACGTAATAGATGACGCGGTTGGTGAAATCGACCGGCAGCGGCTCGCCACGTTCGAGCATGTCCTGTATGCGCTTGTGCGCCGCGTCGCGGCCGGTGAGCATCTTGCCGGACAGCAGCAGCGTCTGCCCGGGTTTCCAGCTGGCCACTTGTTCTTTGGTCAAGGTGTTGAGGTCGACCTGCAAGGACTTGTTGTAATCGGGTGCCCAATGGACATCGGGCCAATTGGACAAGGAAGGAGGCGTGAGTACCGCCGGGCCTGATCCGTCCAGCGTGAAATGCGCGTGGCGGGTGGCGGCACAGTTCGGAATCATGGCCACGGGCTTGGATGCCGCGTGCGTGGGGAAGGTGTTGATCTTGACGTCCAGCACGGTGGTCAGGCCGCCCAGGCCCTGCGCGCCGATGCCCAGCGCATTCACTTTCTCGTAGAGCTCGATGCGCAGTTCCTCAAGCTTGTTCTGCGGCCCGCGCTGCAGGAGCTCGTACATGTCGATGTCTTCCATGAGGGCCTCTTTGGCCATCAGCATGGCTTTTTCGGCCGTGCCGCCAACACCTATGCCCAGCATGCCTGGCGGGCACCAGCCGGCGCCCATCTGGGGAACGGTTTTCAGTACCCAGTCCACCAGCGAGTCGCTGGGATTGAGCATGACGAACTTGGATTTGTTTTCGGAGCCCCCGCCCTTGGCCGCGATCTGAACGTCGACCTTGTCGCCCTGGACAAGCTCGACGTTGACAATACAGGGCGTGTTGTCGCGCGTGTTCTTGCGCGTGAACAGAGGATCTGTGAGGATGGACGCGCGCAAAGGGTTGTCGGGATTCAGATAGCCCTGACGAACGCCCTCGTCACAGAGCTCTTGCATGCTGCGCTTGGTGTCGAAGCGCACATCCATGCCGATCTTCAGGAACACGTTGACCACGCCGGTATCCTGGCAGATGGGGCGGCGCCCTTCGGCGCACATACGTGAATTGGTCAGGATCTGGGCGATGGCGTCTTTGGCCGCAGGGCTCTGCTCACGCTCGTAGGCGCGCGCCAGATGCTGGATGTAGTCGGCGGGATGGTAGTAGCTGATGAACTGCACGCCGTCTGCGATGGACTGGATGAAGTCGCTTTCTTTGATGGTGATGGTCATGTGTAAGGCTCAATCGTAAAAATGGCGAGCCAGCAGGCCCGCCGGTTTCCTCGCGAGGACGCGGCTCTTTATTTACCGCGCCAGACTGGCTTGCGCTTTTCGGCGAAAGCCGTCGCGCCCTCTTTGGCGTCCGCCGAAGCGAATATGTGGGCGACCCGGGGACGCTGTAAATCGAACATGTCTGCCTGGCGCCAATCCCGGGATTCGGTAACGATTTTCTTGGCGGTCTGGACTGCCAGGGGGCCGTTGCCGGCGACGATGCGCGCGAGTTCGAGCGCGACCTCGAGCGCTTGGCCGGGCTCGACCAGACGATTGACCAGGCCGTAGCCGTGCATGCGCGCCGCAGGCAGCATTTCGCCGGTCAGCACGGCTTCCATGGCGATGTGATAGGGAATGCGGCTGGGCAGGCGCATCATGCCGCCGGCGCCGGCGACAATGCCGCGCTTCACTTCAGGCAAGCCGAAATTCGCATTGTTGGCCGCGACGATCATGTCGCAGGACAGCGCCATTTCGAATCCTCCCGCCAGGGCGTAGCCCTCGACGGCGGCGATGACGGGTTTGCGGGGCGGCCGCTCGCACAGGCCCGCGAAGCCGCGGCCTTCGACCAAGGGGCGCTGGCCGCTCTGGGCAAAGGCCTTGAGGTCCATGCCGGATGAAAACGTGCCTTCTGCGCCGGTCAGAATGCCGATGACGACGTCCTCGTTGGCATCCATCTGATCCAGAACGGCTGCGAGCTCTTGCGCCGTTTCGTAATTGATGGCATTCCGCGCTTGCGGGCGATTGATCGTGATGATCTGAATGCGATCGATGATTTCAACTTTCACCAACTCGGACATGAAACTATCCCCATAGAATTTCGCGCCCGGACAGGCGCTCTGTTTAGTAGATAACCCAACATCATACGGCCAATTACCCGACGCTTCGGGCAGGCATGGCACAGCGACGCGACGGAACCAGTTAAAATTGAAAAATTTTGCGGCTCATTGATTTACTCACCATCGCTCATGCTCACTTTTCAGCAAATCATTTTAACGCTACAGCAGTACTGGGACGGCCAGGGTTGCGCGCTACTGCAACCCTACGACATGGAAGTCGGCGCCGGCACTTCGCATACGGCAACCTTTCTGCGTTCCATCGGGCCCGAGCCATGGCGAGCCGCCTACGTACAGCCTTCGCGGCGCCCCAAGGACGGCCGCTACGGCGAAAATCCCAACCGGCTCCAGCATTATTACCAATACCAGGTCGTGCTCAAGCCGGCGCCGCCTGAAATCATCGACCTCTACATCGGCTCGCTCAAGGCGCTCGGCATCAATCCCGACGAACACGACATCCGTTTCGTGGAAGACGACTGGGAAAACCCCACCCTGGGCGCCTGGGGTCTGGGCTGGGAAGTCTGGCTGAACGGCATGGAAGTCACGCAATTCACCTACTTCCAGCAGGTCGGCGGCCTGGATTGCAACCCCACCACCGGCGAAATCACCTACGGGCTGGAACGGCTGGCCATGTATCTGCAAGGCGTCGAGAGCGTATACGATCTCGTCTGGACGGAATCCGCGAACGGCCGCAAAATCTACTATCGCGACGTCTTCCACCAGAACGAAGTCGAGCAATCCACCTATAACTTCGAGCACGCCTCGACGCAGATGCTGTTCGCGCACTTCAACGACTACGAAGCCGAGGCAAAGCGGCTGATCGACGTCCCCCTTGCCTTGCCCGCCTACGAGGCCACACTGAAAGCCGCCCATACCTTCAACATGCTGGACGCGCGCGGCGCCATCAGCGTCACCGAAAGGGCAACCTATATCGGCCGCATCCGCAACCTGTCGCGCGCTGTTGCCCAGGCTTATTTTGAATCACGCGAGAAACTAGGATTTCCCATGCTCGTCAACGCCGCCGGAACGGAGGCCGCTTAATGAACTCCGCTACCGTGACGACCAAACCGCTGCTCATCGAACTGTTCACCGAAGAACTGCCGCCCAAGGCGCTGCAGAAACTCGGCCATGCCTTCGCCGAAGGCGTGCGCAAAGTCCTTGCACAACATCAACTGCTGTCGCAGGCATGCGTCGTGACCGATTTCGCGACGCCGCGCCGCCTGGCGGTGAATCTTTCAGCGGTGCTGGAACAGGCGCCCGAACAGAGCTATACCGAAAAACTCATGCCGGCCAAGATAGGCCTGGCCGAAAACGGCGACATCAGCCCCGCGCTGGCCAAGAAGCTTGCCGCCAAGGGGCTGGGGCACCTCACGCCCGCCGACCTGATCACCGAATCGGACGGCAAGCAGGACTATCTCTATGCCAAAGGCACCACGCGCGGCATGGCGCTCGCGCCGGGCGTTCAGGAAGCGCTCGACCATGCGCTCAACAACCTGCCCATACCGAAAGTGATGCGCTATCAACTTGCCGATGGCGTCAGCAGCGTGAAGTTCGTGCGCCCCGCCCACCTGCTGGTTGCGCTGTGGGGCGAAGACATCGTACCGGTACACGCGCTGGGCCTGGACGCCGGCCGCAAGACCATGGGCCACCGCTTCATGGCCAAGGAAGCGCTTTCCATCGCATCGCCGGACACCTACGAAGCACAGCTTGGCAACGAGGGGAAGGTCGTCGCGTCCTTTACCAGGCGCCGTGCCATGATCCTGGAACAATTGCACGCGCAGGCGCAGGCTTTGCAGGCCACCATAGGCAACGGACCGGAAGTCGATGCGCTGCTGGACGAGGTCACCGCTCTGGTCGAGCACCCCACCGTTTACGTGGGCCAGTTTGAAGAACAGTTTCTCGGCGTGCCGCCGGAATGCCTGATCCTGACCATGCGTTTGAATCAGAAGTATTTCCCGCTGTTCGAGCCGGCCACCGGCAAGCTTACGCACCGCTTCCTTATCGTCAGCAACATGCAGGTCGATGACCCCACGAATATCATCGAGGGCAATCAGCGTGTCGTGCGGCCGCGCCTGGCAGACGCGCAATTCTTCTTCGAGACCGACCGCAAGACACCGCTGGCGGAGCGCGTGCAAAGCCTTTCCACCAGCGTCTACCACAACAAGCTGGGTTCCCAGCTCGAGCGCGTCGAACGGATACGGAAAATCGCCCGGCACATCGCCACCCAACTGGGCGCCGACGCCGACCATGCGGACCGCGCGGCGCTGCTCGCCAAGGCCGACCTGAACTCCAACATGGTTGCCGAATTCCCCGAGCTGCAGGGCATCATGGGCGCTTATTACGCGCAAGCCGACCAGGAGGCCGCCGACGTCGTCCTGGCCATCCGGAACCAATACCGCATCCGCCTCGACACGCCCGTCACCAGCGACACCCTCGTCTCCACGGTCCTCTTCATGGCCGAGCGCCTGGAAACACTGACCGGCATATGGGGCATCGGCTTGATCCCCACCGGCGAACGCGACCCCTATGGTCTGCGCCGTGCGTCGCTGGGCTTGATCAGCGCCTACGAGCAACTCGAAGCAGGTGGCTACCTGAAGGTCAACGATGGCAATAGCCTGCGCTTGTCCGACCTGCTGGACTTCGCCGCCTCCACCTTCCGGCCGGATGCGCTGAGCGCCGGCACGCCGGCCGAAGTCGGCGCCTTCGTCTACGAGCGCTATCGCAACCAACTGGGCGGCGAATTCGATCGGAACGTGGTGGATGCCGTGCTGGCGCTCGAACCGGCGCTGCACCAGGTACATGCCCGCATCCAGGCCTGCGCGCAGTTTGCCCGGCTTCCCGAAGCGGACAGCCTTGCGGCCGCCAACAAGCGTATTTCGAACCTGCTCAAGAAGGCCGACGACACCATAGGCGCCATCGATGCCGCCAATCTGGTCGAGCCGGCGGAACGCGCGCTGGCCGACGTCGTGGCCAGCCTGGCGCCGCAAGCCCGGGCACAGCTGGATAACGGCGACTTCACGGCTGCCCTCGCCACCGTGGCGCAAGCCAAAGACGCGGTGGACGGCTTCTTCAACGACGTCATGGTCATGGCCGAGGATCCCAAGCTGCGCGCCAACCGCCTTGCGCTGCTGAACGAACTTCATCAGGTCATGAATCAGGTCGCCGACATTTCGAGACTGGCACAGTGAAGCTCGCCATCCTCGACCGCGACGGCGTCATCAACCAGGACAGCGCCGCCTTCATCAAGCATCCCGACGAATGGATCGCCCTGCCGGGCAGCCTGGAAGCCATCGCGCGACTGTCGCGCTCGGGATGGCGGGTCGTCATCGCCAGCAATCAATCTGGCGTCGCCCGCGGCCTGTTCAGCATGGATACGCTCAACGGCATCCATGCCAAGCTGCGCCGGGAAGTCGCCCATGCCGGCGGCGCCATAGACGCCATCTTCGTCTGCCCGCACGGCCCCGACGACGGATGCGCCTGCCGCAAGCCAAATCCGGGGCTCTTCCACGACATCGGCCGCCGCTACGACGTCGATCTGCAAGGCGTTCCGGCAGCGGGAGACTCTTTGCGCGACTTGCAGGCCGCTTCGGCCGCAGGCTGTACGCCTTGGCTCGTCCTGACGGGCAACGGCATGAAAACCCGCGAGAAAGCCGGCCTTCCCCCCGGAACGCGCGTGGTGGACGATTTGTCGGCAGCCGTCGACGCCTGGCTTTCGGAGGACTGAATCACATGGCCGCAATCCGTGCGATCATCTATCAGCTGTTCCTGATCGTCACCGTCATCCCCTATGCTTTTGCCTGCATCCTGTGGTCGCCTCTGCCCCTGAAGTGGCGCTACCGGCTCACAGCGGGCTGGCCGCGCCTGGCCGTCTGGGGCGCAAAAGCGATATTGGGCATCAAGTGGCAATTGAAAGGCGCCGAGAACTTTCCGGACGGCCCGGCCATCCTTCTTTCCAAGCACCAGTCCGCCTGGGAGACCCTGTTCTTTCCGGCCTATATGCCGCGCGAACTTTGCTTCGTCTACAAAAAAGAATTGCATTGGGTGCCCTTCTTCGGCTGGGGCCTGGCGCTGCTGCGCATGATCCCCATCGACCGGTCCAAAGGCCGCGACGCGTTCGAACAAGTGGTGCGCACGGGCCAGGAACGCATCAATGAAGGACGCTGGCCGATTCTCTTCCCTGAAGGAACGCGGATTCCTCCCGGCAAAGAAGGGCGCTACAAGATGGGCGGAGCCCTGCTGGCCGCGCGCACCGGCACGCCCATCATTCCCGTCGCCCACAACGCGGGCGAATGCTGGCGCCGTAACGCTTTCATCAAGAAACCGGGCATGGTCACGGTTTCCATCGGGCCGGTCATCGACCCGGACGGCCTGGATGCCGCCGAACTCAATCAGAAAGTCCGAGACTGGATCGAGGGCGAGATGCGGGTGCTGAACCCCGAGCGCTATGGACTCGGCTGAACAGTTCCCCTTGTTTCCCGATATGCCTGCCCCCACGGACGCGGTCTCGACACCGACCACCAAGCCGCGGCCTGCCGGGCCCGCGGCATTGAGGCCCAGTGCCGTCATACCCATAGTCCGTCCGCCCACCTTGCCCGTCAATGCCCGCTGGCGCGAGGTAGACGCGCCGCAGCAGGCCATCGGCTTCGTGCTGCGCCGGTCAAGGCGCAAGAGCATAGGCCTGGTGGTCAACGACGACGGGTTGCAAGTGACGGCACCCAATTGGGTCACCTTGAGCCAGATCGATGCCGCGGTGGCCGAGAAAGCGCATTGGATCCTGAGCAAGCTGCGCGCCCTCCAGACCAGGCAGCAACAGCTCGCGACCGCTGAAACACAATGGCAGGACGGCGGCAGCATTCCCTACCTGGGAACCCGTATCGTCCTGCGGCTGGACGGCGCCCAGAAGAAATCCGGGTTCAGCGGCAGCATCCATGCGCCGCAAGCCGGAGACAGCCTTTGCCTGCCTCTGCCGGCGAACGCCGACCGGGATCGCATCCGGGACAGTGTGCATGCCTGGCTGCAGCAACAGGCACGCGACCTCTTCGGCGAGCGCCTGGCCTTCTTCCTGGAGCGCAGCGGCCTCACGATGCGGCGCTGGCGCCTTTCCTCGGCAGCGACCCGCTGGGGCTCATGCAGCAGCGACGGCAATATCATGCTCAATTGGAGGCTGATACACTTCGGGAAGGACGTCATCGACTACGTGGTCGCGCACGAAATCGCTCATCTGTGCGAAATGAACCACAGCAAAGACTTCTGGCGCGAGGTCGACCGCATCCTTCCCGGCTTCGAACGCGCGCGCGAGGCGCTGCGCCGGCATGATCCCGGCACATTGCCATTGATCTGACACCCCATCCTTTCATCCCTCGTCAAGGAGATTTTGATGCGTTTACTACATACCATGCTGCGCGTGGGCGACCTTGATCGCTCGCTGGCCTTCTACACCGATGTCCTGGGCATGAAACTGCTTCGCCGCAAGGATTATCCGGACGGAAAATTCACCCTGGCCTTCGTCGGCTACCAAGAAGAAAGCGAAGGCGCGGTCATCGAGCTGACCCATAACTGGGATACCGACCGCTACGACCTGGGCAATGGCTACGGCCACATTGCACTGGAGGTCGAAGACGCCTATGACGCCTGTGCCCGCATCAAGGAAAAAGGCGGCAACGTCACGCGTGAAGCCGGCCCCATGAAGCACGGCCAGACCGTCATCGCCTTCGTCGAAGACCCGGACGGCTACAAGATCGAGCTCATCCAACGCAAATCCCGCGTCGATTGAGACGTGCGGGGGGGCAGACCCCATGCGGGGTCTGACCCCGGGCATCGTGAAGGAGGGGTCAGACCCCGTACGGGGTCTGACCTCGTGCAGCGTGAAGGTGGGGTCAGACCCCGTACGGGGTCTGACCCCTGCTCGGTCCGTCATGGGGTCTGACCCTTCCGCCCCCTGGCGAATTCGCCCGGCGCGAAATCATTCACCTCGATCACCCGGGCAACGGCGGCCTCGGCGGCTTCGATGGCGTCGGCCTGTGCCTGCGAGATTGCGCCCTTTTCATAAGCCAGCCGCCAATCCTTCAACCCCGCATGGCGAACCCGGTCCAAGATGGGCTGCGCTTCGATCATCAGCTCGTACGCACGTTCCAATTGTTCTACCGCCGGGCTGTCATGGCCTTCCCACACGGCGCCGACGAGCCGGTCGCGTGTGTCGGAAGGTTCGAGCAATATGTTGGCGCAAGCCGCCATCAGGGCGTCGTCCGGAGCGCCAGCGGACATTCCGGGCGGCAGCAGCATGGCGCGCAACGCCAAGGCCAGGCCGCGCGCGGGCAGGTTGTGCAAGACATCGCTCAGGCGCTTTTCTATTGTGCAGAAGCCCTGTTGGGCGCAAAGCCGCAACAGGGGCAGATCGGACTCATGACGGCCTTCGTCGTGCCAGCGCTTGAGCACCGCCGACACGAGAAAGAGCTCGGCAAGAATGTCTCCCAGACGCGCGGACAGCATTTCCTTGCGCTTGAGCGAACCGCCCAGGCTCAGCAAGGCAGCTTCGGAAACCAGCGCAAACGCGGACGCGTAGCGCCCGAGCCGCCGGTAATAGCCCGATGCCGGTCCAGCCCGGCCCGGGGCTGACGCAAACAGGCCCGCGGTCCAGGCATGGCCGACCGCGCGCAAGGCATTCTTGGCGCCATGGGCAAGGTGCTTCCAGATCAAGGCGTCGAAAGCATCCTGGCCCGCCGCCTGGTCGGGATTGCCGAGCGCAAACACTTCCTCCATGAGGTAGGGATGCGACCGGATGGCCCCCTGCCCGAATACGATGAGGCTGCGCGTCAGGATGTTCGCACCCTCTACGGTGATGGCCACCGGCAGTGCGCGATACAAATTGCCCAGGTAATTGTCCGGACCGTCGATGACGGCCTTGCCGGCATGCACGTCCATGGCGTCGTTCACCGACTGCCGCATGCGTTCCGTGGCATGCAGCTTCATGATGGCGGATATCACGGCGGGCTTGCATCCGAGATCGAGGCCTGCGCAGGTATAGCGCCTTGCCGCCTCGACCAGGTAGGCATTGGCCGCGAGCCTGCCCAGCTTTTCCTGCACGCCCTCGAAACGCCCCACCGGTATTCCGAATTGCGTACGCACCCGGGCATACGCGCCGGCCGTGTGGGCGGTGAACGTGCATGCCGCCGCGGACAAGGAAGGCAGCGATATGCCGCGCCCGGCGGCCAGCGCGCTCATGAGCATCTGCCAGCCCCGGCCGGCTTGCGAGACGCCCCCGATCAGGGCGTCGATGGGAACGAAGACATCCTTGCCTTCGGTTGGCCCGTTCTGGAATGCCTGCATGGCGGGAAGGTGGCGACGCCCGATGGACACGCCGGGAAGATTCGTGGGAACCAGCGCCACCGAAATGCCGGGCTCCGCCTGCGAACCGATCAAGGCATCGGGATCGTAGAGCTTGAAAGCCAGGCCGAGCACTGTCGCGACCGGGGCCAGGGTGATGTAGCGCTTGCGCCAGTTCAGCCTTATGCCCAGGGTTTCCACGCCATCGACGACCTGCTTGCAGACCACGCCGGTATCGGTCATTGACGCCGCATCCGAGCCCGCTTCCGCACTGGTCAGCCCGAAGCAGGGAATTTCCTGGCCACGGGCAAGCCTGGGCAGCCAGTAATCCCGCTGTTCCTGCGTGCCGAACTGCATGAGCAGTTCACCGGGGCCCAGAGAATTAGGGACCATCACGGTGACGGCGGCCGTTACCGAACGTACGGAGATCTGCCGCACAGCTTCGGAGTGAGCGTAGGCGGAAAAACCCAGGCCGCCGTACTCTTGCGGGATGATCATTCCGAAGAAACCCTGCTCTTTCATGAAGGCCCAGACCTCGGGCGGAAGATCGCCGTCGCGCCAGACGATGTCCCATTCATGGAGCATGTGGCAAAGCTGCGCCACGGGGCCGTCCAGGAATTCCTGCTCCTGCGGCGAAAGACGTGCCCGCGGCAGGTCCAGCATGGCGTTCCAGTCCGGCTTGCCGGAAAAAAGCTGGGCATCCCACCATACATCGCCGGCTTCGATGGCTTCGCGCTCGGTCGCCGACATGCGCGGCATGGCGTCGCGTGCCAGCCGGTAAAGGGGTTCCGTCAGCCACCGACGACGCAGGGATCTCCAGTTCATGTTGCTTCCTCTTTACGAACTACTCTCGGGCAAGCCATTATCCCTCGAAAGCCGACGAAATGGGCAGGCCGCGCCATGCCAGGAGCGCCAGAGTCTGCGACAATCGCATCTGCCGTCCATTGTTTTCCGGTCCCATGCTCAACGCCCTCTGGCTCGCCTTCTTCATCCTGGCTTCAATCGCCGGACTCTTCCAGTGGCTCGTCCTGAACGACGCGCAAGTCTTCACGCGCATCGTGCAAAGCCTCTTCGACATGGCGGCGCTATCGGTCAGCCTCATGATCCTGCTGTTCGGAACCCTGACCTTATGGCTGGGCTTCTTGCGCATCGCCGAATCCGCGGGCCTGATCGATCTTCTCGGCCGGGCGCTCACACCCTTGTTTCGCCGCCTCATGCCCGGCGTGCCGGCCGGCCACCCCGCCATCGGTCTCATCACGCTGAACTTCGCGGCGAACGGTCTGGGCCTGGACAATGCGGCCACGCCAATAGGGCTGCGCGCCATGCGCGAGCTTCAGACGCTCAATACGGCGGAGCCGGAAGCGGCCAGCAACGCGCAGATTCTTTTCCTCGTCCTGAACGCGTCCTCGCTCACGCTGCTTCCGGTCAGCATCTTCATGTATCGTGCGCAACAAGGAGCCAGCGATCCAACGCTGGTGTTCCTGCCCATTCTGCTGGCCACATCGGCGTCGTCGCTGGCCGGCCTGCTGTCCGTGGCGTTCATGCAAAGGCTCAAGCTGCATGATCCGGTGGTGCTGGCCTGGCTGGGCGGCCTGGTGTTGATACTGGCCGGCTTCATGGCCGTCCTCGCAACGCTCAGCAGCGCCGCCATCGCGGCGACGTCCTCGCTTCTGGGAAATCTCACGCTGTTCGGCATCATCATGATTTTCCTGCTGGCGGGCGCCTACAAGAAAGTCCCGGTATATGAACGCTTCGTGGAGGGCGCCAAAGAGGGATTCGAAATTTCCAGGAATCTTCTTCCCTATCTCGTTGCCATGCTATGCGCCATCGGCGTGCTTCGAGCGTCCGGCGCCCTGGATGTCGCACTCGACGGAATACGGTGGATCGTCCAGGCGGCAGGCCTGGACGGCCGATTCGTCGACGCGCTTCCCACTGCGCTGGTCAAGCCGTTCTCGGGCAGCGCAGCCCGTGCCATGCTCATTGAAACCATGCAGCATTTCGGCGTCGACAGCTTTCCCGCCCTTCTGGCCGCGACCATACAGGGCAGCACGGAGACCACCTTCTATGTGCTGGCGGTTTATTTCGGCGCGGTCGGCATACAGCGCGCGCGCCACGCAGTGGGTTGCGCCCTGATCGCCGATCTGGCCGGCGTGCTGGCCTCCATCGGCATATGCTATTGGTTCTTTGGTTGAAGCGGAGGAAGGGGTCAGACCCCGTACGGGGTCTGACCCCGCTGATTGGCCTTATTGATCACGCAAGACGCCGGCATCCACCAGCGCATCGGCAAGGTCCGTGAATTGCTCGACGGACAGCTCTTCCGCGCGCGCGGTTTCCTGTATTCCCAAGGCTTCCCACTGAATGGCGTCCGCCCAATCCGACAGCCCCCGCCGTAGCATCTTGCGGCGCTGCGCGAAGGCACGGGCGACAAGCGTCTCGAACGCCTTGTCGCTCCTGGGCTTGCGGCGCCCTTCGGGCAAGGGCACCATGCGCACCACGGCCGAAACGACCCTGGGTGGCGGATCGAACGCCTCGGGCGCGACATCGAACAGCTTGGTCATGCGGTAGCGCGACTGCAGCATGATCGACAGGCGGCCGTAGTCGGCCGTCGAGGGCCGCGCCACCATGCGATCGATGACTTCCCGCTGCAGCATGAAATGCTGATCCACGACCTGGCCCGCGCAATGCATCAAATGAAACAGCAAGGGGCTGGAAATGTTGTAGGGCAGATTGCCCACGATGCGCAGGCCGGTGCCCAAAGCGGAAAAGTCCACGTTCAGGGCATCGCCTTCCACGACGGTCAGTCTTTCAGGCGGATACTGGCGGCGCAGGCGCCCTGCGAGATCGCGATCGATCTCGACCACGGTCAGGTGGTCGAGTTCCCGCATCAGCGGCCCTGTCAGGGCCGACAGTCCCGGGCCGATCTCCACCATTTTGTCATCCGGCCTGGGCGCGATGCTGCGGACGATGGATTCGATGACGCCTTCGTCCGTCAGGAAGTGCTGGCCAAATCGCTTGCGCGCCTGATGAGCCATACGGATCAGCGTCGCCCGCTGCTGGATTGCGGATCGAGCCGGTTATCGATATACGCCTGGCCCCGCAACTGCCCCAGCCAGTCTTCAAACGCCGGCCCCACGCGCTGCTCGAACAGGAACTGCCTGGCCTGCATGCGCCTGAACTCGTTCTCCATGTTCTTCGTGCGCCGCTCGAGGACCTGGATGATATGCCAGCCGAACTGGGACTTCACCGGCGGGCTGATTTCATTGATGTCGAGCTCGTTCATGGCCTGCTCGAAGGCGGGTACGGTCTCGCCCGGCGTCAACCAGCCCAGATCGCCGCCCTGAGGCGCCGTGGCGTCTTCGGAATAGCGTCTGGCCAGCGTCTCGAAGCTTTCGCCGTGGGCGAGGCGCTCGCGCAACTGCGTCATGCGCGCTTCGGCCTTCTCATCCGACATGACCTTGCTGGTCTTGATCAGGATATGGCGCGCATGGGTTTGGGTGACCATCATCGGGCCCTGCTCCGGGATGGCAGGCTGCGCAAGCGTCGGGGCCGGCGCCTGGGCGGGTGCCGACGCCGGCTGCCCCCCGCGGTCGCCCCGGGTCAACACTTTGAGAATATGGAAACCGTTGCCGCTTTGCACGATGCCGCTGGTTTCACCGGTCTGGAGATCTTGCGTCGCCTTCACGAAGAGATCGGGCCAGCCTTCGACGGGACGCGTGCCCATCACCCCGCCTTCAAGCGCCTCTGGTCCGTCGGACGATGCCGCCGCCACGCCGGCGAAGTCGGCGCCCGAGCGTATGCGCGCCAACAGCCCTTCCGCCTTCTTGCGCAACTCCTGCACACGGGATGCCGGCGCCCCTTCGGGCACCACGACGAGAATCTGCGCGAGACCGAGGATCCGCGGGCGATTTTGCTGGGCCGCCGCGGGGGCCGCCGCAGGAGCGGGCGCGCTTGACGGCTGCGAGCCGCTGGGACGCTGGCCCTGGGTCTTCAGGAAGGCATCGACCTCGGCGTCGGAAATGGTGATCGTGTTGTCTACCGCACGCTGGCGCAGCATGTCCGAACGCACGTCCTGGCGCAAGGTCTTGAGATAGTCCTGCCAACTGATGCCCGAACTTTCGATTTCCTGGCGCAGCTTGGCCGGCGTAATGCGGTTGCGCTGTGCAATGGTGTCGAGCGCGCGGTCGAGGTGCTCGTCGGTAACGCGTATGCCCAGGCGCTCAGCCTCCTGGCGCTCGAGTTCTTCGGTGATCATCCGCTGCAGCACCTGACGCTGCAAGGCGTCCTGCGGCGGCACCGGAATGCGCTGGCGCTCCAGCTCCTTGCGCGCCATTTCAGATTCGGTGCGCACTTGATGCAAGGTGATGACCTGCTTGTTGACGACGGCGGCGATGCCGTCGACGAAGCGCTGCGACGATGCCTGGCTGGAGGCATCGGGCTTGGCCGCCGGCGTGGCCGCCAGAACGGCGCTCGAACAAAAAGCGCCCATCGTGGCCAGCAGGATGGGAGCCAGCCGGCGCTTGGCATGCGGACTACGCATTATTCGTACCTCTCGAAAGTGGTTTTCTCAGCTATTGGTGTAGTGACGGATTGATAGCCGGCCACACGTTCGCGCAGCAGACGCATGGGGTCGGTGCCGATGGAACCCAGGCCGGACAGCTCGAGCTGGAAGAACATGGCGGTATTCACATCTTCCCTGGACACCGCGTAACGCTGCATCACGACACGCGCCGTCCAGCAGCAATCGCCCTTGTATTCCAGGCCGAAAATCGACTGCGTCGACCGCTTCTCCGCAAGGGAATAGTCGAATCGGCCGACCGCATACAGCTTGTTCGCCAGCGGCCATTGACCCGCCAGAGAGACTTGCTCTTTGGTGGCGTCCACGTAGCCGGGCTGTATCTGAACCTGCGGATCGATGACTTGCCGCGGATCCCGTTTGTACCGATAGGAAGCGGACAGCGACGCAAGCCGCTTGGGCTCCCAGCGCACCCCGGCCGTCATGCGGTTGCGGTCGCGGGATTCCGGATTGTACTGGGCATCGAATCGAACGAAGAACTTGTCGGTAAGCGCCGCGCTGGCGGCGAAGAGATAATCGGACTTGGTCTTCGTGCGGGTCTGATCACCGGGATACAGAGTAACCAGTTGATCGCGGAAGTAGATGCGCTGTGCGGCCGAAAGCGACAAGCGCTCGAAGCCGGACTCTTCATCCAGCCAGCGGGTGGTCAGGCCGATGGTCAGCTGATCGGCATCGGCGATGCGGTCCCAGCCGCCACTGAAGATGTTCTCGTCGAAGGCCTGAGCGAAGTTGAAATCCGCATAATAGGTATCGAAGACCGGGATTTCGGACTGGTCGCGATACGGCACCCGCAGATAGTAAAGGCGGGGTTCGAGGGTCTGGATGGCGGCGTTCCCGAACAGCGATGCCTCGCGCTCGAAGGTCATGCCCGAATCCACCGAGACGATGGGCAGGATGCGCGATTGCGTGCGCGGCCCGGGTACGGATGCCGGCGTGAACGGTGCCGCGAACCCATGCCAGTCGGTCGAGTATTGGCTAAGGTGCAGACCCGCCTTCGGAGTCAGGTACCAGCCGGCCCGCACGATGGGGTAGGACACCGAGGTGTAGGAACTGAAACGGGTGCCGTCGTACGACTGGTAGGGTTGCAGCCCCGCGGATTGAGCCGGATACGGGTGGGTGCCGTACTTGAACTTCGGCATCACGAAACGGGTCGCGTAGTTGTCCGAACGCACGTCGAAGCCGCCCCAGTTATACCTGGCGCCCTGGACATACAGTTCGGGCAGCCTGTCGTATTGGGGAAGGAGATAAGCCCCGCTTTTATCCTGCAGCGTTTGATACGTATGCGCATACAGGGAAGCGTGGAAATACTTTTGCCCGCTCCAGTTCAGGCCCGCACTGCTGGGCAGATAGGTATAGCTGGATTCGCTCAGGCCGAAAGACGAAAAGTCGCGAAAGTAATCGTCGTCGGAAACGCGGCGTACATCCAGGCTGGCGCTGAGCCCTTCCCCCAGGCTGTGCACATGCTGCAGCGCGTAGTACCATCGCTTGCGATCCGCCGCCCGGTCATTGGGCAGGTAAGTGCCGTAAAACTGGCCGCCGTAATTCCGGCCGAGATAGCGGAATTCCGCGCCCATCTGCAGGCCCCGCTTGCTGAGATAGCGTGGGATCAGCGTGAGGTCGTAATTGGGCGCGAGATTGAAATAATACGGAACGGAAACCTCGAATCCGCCGCTGCTGGATGTCCCGTAGGTGGGCAGCAGGAAGCCCGACTTGCGCTCCTTGCGGACCGGAAAGCTGAGGTAAGGCGAATAAAGGATGGGGAAATCCTTGAAATACAGGACGCCGTGGCGGGCAATGCCCTCGTTTTCCTCGAAATGCAGGTCGACCTTGGGCGACTTGATGTACCAGGCAGGGTCGGGGCAGGGGCAGCCTGAATAATTGACGTCGGTAAGCCGCATGTGGTCGCGGCTGAACATCTCGGCCCTGGCGGCGCTGCCTGCCCCGCCCGTGGCCCCGAGCCAGAAATCCGGTTCGGTGATCTCCCCGGTTTCCTTATCGATGTTGTAGTCGAGAGCCGGTCCGGTGATCAGGCTTGCATCTCGCAATATGAGGCCGTTGCCGCGCACCCGGACTTCACCGGTGGATCGCTGGTAATCGATTCTATCGCCCTTGACGATCGAGTCTATGCGCCGGACTTCCGCCTTGCCCGTCAGGACCACCCGGCCATCTTGATCGTTTTCGATCTGGTCCGCCACAAGAAAGGTGGACATATCGTTTTCATCGATATTCTTGTGCACCTGCAGCTTGGGGGCGATCTGCAGCTCTTTCAACGCTCCGCCCGCGGCAGTCTGCGACTGCTGCGCCTGTACCGCGGGTACGGCCCCGACGGCTAAAAGAATTGCCCACCAAACCAATCGCACGAGAATTGTGTCTCCTGAAAACAGACCATATTTTGGCACAGCAGCCAAACCGCTACGATTGGCAACCCGGTATTATAGAGAAGCCGGCGCACACGTGGTTAAAGCGCGCCTTACTTTTCCGCCCCTGATTTTCTACCATGAAACCTGATTTGAATTCCAGCGCAGATGTCCGACTCGTTGAATTGAAGGCCTGGCTGCAAAGCCTCGCCCCCGCACATGGCCTGAATCTGCAAACATTGCGTCCGGCCTCCAGCGACGCCAGCTTCCGCCGGTATTATCGCCTCGAAGGCGGCCCGGGCACGGTCATCGCCATGGACGCCCCGCCCCGGCATGAAGACTGCCGCCCCTTCATGAAGGTCGGCAAACTGCTGGAGGATGCGGGCCTGAATGTCCCCAGGATACTGGCCGAAAATCTTGAGTCGGGCTTTCTCCTGCTTTCCGACCTGGGAGAACAAACGTTTTACCAGGCCATACAGGCGGGGATGGACGACCAGCGGCTGCAGGCGCTATACCGAGGCGCGCTCAAGGCGCTGGTGCACATGCAGGCGATTCCTGCCGCAAGCCTGCCTGCCTATGATGCCGGCCGCCTCATGCAGGAACTGACCGTTTTTCCCGAATGGTATGCAGCCACCCATTGCCAAGCCGGCCTCGGCAAGGCGGAACTTGCCGCCTTGCAGGCCGTCTTCACCGCGCTGGTCGAAGACAATGCCAAGCAGCCCGTCGTCCTCGTTCACCGCGACTTCCACTCGCCCAACCTCATGCTGGGCCCGTCCGACCAGGAGCCCGGCATCATCGACTATCAGGACGCCCTTGCCGGTCCCATCAGCTACGACATTGCCTCGCTGGTGATGGATGCGCGCACGACCTGGGAAGAGCCGCAGCAACTGGACTGGGCGATCCGCTACTGGGAAGCGGCCAAAGCAGCGGGCCTGCCCATTGCAAGCGACTTCGCCGACTTCCATCGTCAATACGAATGGATGAGCCTGCAGCGCAACCTTCGCATCCTGGGCGTCTTCGCCCGCCTGTCGCACCGTGATGGAAAACATGGTTATCTGGACCACATCCCCCGCGTATCGGCCTATGCCAGACAGGTCGCCGAACGATACGGACCGCTACGCCCGCTGCTGCGCATCCTGGACAAGATCGAAAACCGGCAAGTCGTGACAGGATACACATTCTGATGCGGGCCATGATACTGGCCGCCGGACGCGGCCTGCGCATGCGCCCGCTCACCGACCATACCCCAAAGCCCTTGCTTGAAGTCGGCGGGAAGCCGCTCATCGCCTGGCACATCGAAAGACTGGTCGCCGCCGGCATCCCCGACATCATCATCAATCATGCCTGGCTTGGGCAGCAGATCGAACAGCGCCTGGGAGACGGCCGCCAGTTCGGCGCGCGCATATCGTATTCGCCCGAAGCCTCGGCGCTGGAAACCGCAGGGGGGATCGCCCAGGCGATGGAGTTCTTTCAAAACGAAGCCTTCATCGTGATCAACGGCGATATCTGGTGCGACTGGAATCCCAGCCAGGCGCCCGCCCTTGTCGCCAGCCTGCACGCGCAGTCCGCCCTTGCCTGCCTGATCCTGGTCGACAATCCCGCACACCACCCGGCAGGGGATTTCGAACTCTTGCCGTCCGGCATCCTGCGCGACGCAGACAGACAGGCCGGCCGGCCGACGTTGACCTTTTCAGGCATAGGCGTGTATCACCCCGCACTGTTCGATTCCGTGCCGAAAGGCAAGCCCGCCGCATTGGCGCCTCTGCTGCGCCTGGCCATGCAGGACGGAAAAATCAGGGGCCGCCGGCATGAGGGCAGCTGGGTCGACGTGGGTACCCCCGAACGCTTGGCGGAACTAAATCGCGGCCACGGGTCCAACAGACTTTCGCCCTAGTGTCATGCAAATGGACACGTTACACTAGGGTCCGTCTTTCATGCGGGCAATGTTTCAAAAATTGCCTATAAGAAACCAGAATCGCCAAACGGCCCGGTGCGCCGGCGATCCAGTCTATGCTTTAAAGTTTTTCGGCAAGCGGCTCGATGGGAAGCAGCCTCTTGCGAGCAATACAGGAATATTTATCCATGTTCGGTTCCTCTAAACGCAACGTCTTCAAGCCCACAGCCTATGGTACGACGCGCCGTTCGCGGCGCGTTCCCCGGTGGCTGATGCTGATGCTGACGGGCGTGGTGCTCGGTTCCGGGGGTCTGCTTTTTCTGCAAAAAAGCTATGGCCCCACGCGCCTCACTGTCGAACAGTCGGAACAATTGCACTACGAACTGAACAGCGTGAAGATGGACAAGCAACGGCTGCAGACTCAAGTCAATCAGCAGGCCCGGGAACTCACCGATGCGCGCAGCAAGCTCGAATCCCAGTCCAGCGAAGTCCAGGAGGCGCGCGCCTTCGTGGACAAGGCCAAGAAAGACCTGCAGTTGTTCATTGACGCCATGCCGGCCGATCCGCGCGGCACGTCGCCCGGCATTCGCGCTGCTTCTTTCCGCGACGGCAATGGCCAGCTCGAATATGAAATTCTGGTCATGCAGGACGAAGGCAAGACCGAACTGTTCAGCGGAGAAGTCGCGCTCGTCGTGGCGGGGCGCTATACCAACGGCAAGAATGCCAACATCGATCTGCCGCCCTTCGGCATCGAACTGGAACGCTACACCTATACGCAGGGCCACGCCCCGCTGCCCGACGGCTTCTCGCCACGCCAGGTCACCATCAAGATCACACGCGAAGGCTCGAACAAGCAGGTCGCCACGCGCACCCTGCGTGTAGCCCGATAGGCATCAACAAAGAAGCGGCTTGAAGCCGCTTCATTGTTGACGGGCCGCCCAAAGACAACCATATCCGTCCGAGGCCGAGTCCGGGCACAGGCCCTGGCCTGTGCCCGGCGCATCAGAATGCGGGCACGATGGCCCCCTTGTATTTTTCGTTGATGAACGCACGGGTCTCCGGGCTGTTCAGCGCCTCGACCAGTTGCTTGATGGCGGGGTCGTCCTTCTTCGCCTCGGTCGTGACCACGATGTTCGCATAAGGGGAATCCGCACCTTCAATGAATAAGGCATCCTTGACCGGATTCAATCCCGCTTCGAGCGCATAGTTGGTATTGATGAGAGCAATGTCCACATCGGGCAGAACGCGCGGCAGCGTGGCGGCTTCCAACTCGCGGAACTTCAGCTTCTTGGGATTGTCGACCACATCTCGGGCCGTCGCCAGAATGTTGGATGGATCCTTCAGCTTGATCAGGCCTTGGGCCTGCAGCAGGAGCAAGGCGCGCGCGCCGTTGGATGGATCGTTGGGCAATGCCACTTGCGCGCCTTCCTTCAGGTCCTTGATGTCCTTGATCTTGGAAGAATACGCGCCGAAAGGCTCGACATGCACCAGCCCGACGCTTACCAGTTGCGTCTTGTGTTCTTTGTTGAACGAATCCAGATAAGGCTTGTGCTGGAAGAAATTGACGTCGATCTGGCCATCCGATACCTGCTGGTTCGGCTGCACATAATCGGTGAATACCTTGATGTCGAGCTCCACGCCCTTCTTGGCCAGGACCGGCTTGACCAGCTCGAGCAGCTCCGCATGCGGAACCGGCGTTGCCGCCACGCTCAGCTTGGCTGCCTGGGCTGCGCCAACGGTAAACAGCGCGGCCGCCGTGAGCGCCAATACAGGCGCAAATTTCTTCAAGAACATAAAAAACTCCTAGATAACGTTATTTCCGGTTCAGTCTGGCGACGAGCCGGTCGCCAAAAACCTGCAACACCTGAACCATTACTACAAGCATGACCACCGTCACAACCATGACGTCGGTCTGGTAACGCTGATAGCCGAAGCGCAAGGCGAGATCGCCCAAACCGCCCCCGCCGATGACGCCGGACATGGCCGAATAGCCGACCAGCGCGATGGCGGTGACGATGATCGCCGCGACGATTCCCGTCGTGGCCTCCGGAATCAAGGCCAGGAGCACCGTCTGGCGCGAGTTCGCGCCCATGGCGCGGCAGGCCTCTGATACGCCGGGATCCAGCTCGCGCAATACGTTCTCGACCAGCCGGGCGAAGAATGGCGCCGCACTGACCACCAGCGGAGGCACGGCCCCCTGCACGCCCAGCGACGTGCCGGCGAGGACCCGCGTAAACGGGATCATCACGATGAGCAGTATCAGGAAAGGCACCGACCGCAGCACGTTGACGATGAAAGAAAGCACGTGATAGACAGGCCCATTGTCGAGCATCTGGTGCTTGCTGGTAAGAAAAAGCAAGATTCCCAGCGGCAGGCCGATGAGAATGGTGAACAGCAGGGAAAAGCCCGTCATGAGCAAGGTGTCGATGGTGGCTTCACCGATCAGTGCCCAATCTATATTGGCAAGCATCATGGCCTCAATACCTCGCACTCCACGCCTTCGGTGGCAAACAGGCCGGCCAGTTGATCGAGGCCCGTCTCGGCGCCTTGAGCCGAGACCACCAATTGCCCATACGGCGTGTCCTTTATGCGACTGACCGAGCCTTGCAATATGCTCAGATCCAGGTTCAGTTCGCGGCTTGCGCGGCTCAGCATAGGCTGCACGGTCGCATCGCCCCGGAAGCTCAACCTCAGCAGGCGGCCCTGTACGCTTTGCGCCAGCTCGCGCCAGCCTTCGGCGTCCATGCCGCTTTCGCTGAGCAGGGACTGAGTGACGGCGTGCCGCGGATGCAGGAATACGTCCAGAACATCCCCGTTCTCGACAATGCGGCCGGCATCGATGACCGCCACCCGATCGCACACGGCCCGTATGACGTCCATGCCATGGGTGATCAGCACAATAGTGAGCCCCAGGCGCTTATTGATGTCGAGCAGCAGCCGCAATATGGACTGCGTCGTTTCGGGATCCAGGGCGGATGTGGCCTCGTCGCACAGCAAGAGCTCCGGCCGATTGGCGAGCGCGCGGGCGATGCCGACCCTTTGCTGCTGCCCGCCGGACAATTGGCGCGGATACTTGCCGGCGTGTTCGCTCAGGCCGACCAGCGCCAGCACCTCACGCGCGCGCTCCAGTTGCTCGCGACGCGCCATGCCTGCCAGCCGCAGCGGAAAGCATACATTGTCAATGACGGTGCGCGAGCGCAGCAGATTGAAGTGCTGGAAGACCATGCCAACGCTTTGGCGGTACTGCCTCAGGCGGGCATCCGAAAACTGCGTGATGTCCTGCCCCTTGATCCAGACCTCGCCCTGGGTGGGACGCTCAAGCAGATTGAGCATGCGTATGAGCGTGCTCTTGCCCGCCCCCGAACGCCCGATGATGCCGAAGACCTCTCCCTGGCGGATATGCAGGTCCACACCGTCGAGCGCATGCGAAACGCGCCCCGGAGACTCGTAGGTTTTACGGATGTTCTTCAGGTGAATCAAAGTGCGGACTTGCTTAATTTAGGCATGATTGGGCAGGATGGAGCGTTAATTTAACATAACCACAATATTATTTTTTGCGATTCAATATTGTTTTAAGCTATATGAAATGTACGGAAAATTATGAGAACGGCGTGCGCTCGCCCCAAACCGCCAAAAGGTTTGCCGCTCAGTGAAAGGCCACGGTGTCCGGCCGGCCGCTCAGGTCAAGGCTCGCCCTGCGAGCCGGCATCCGGCTGACCACACGGCCGTTACGCACGACCGCCAGGCGCGCAGGACGCAGGCGCAAGGCATCGATCGGACTTGCCGCGTCCAGCACCACCAAATCGGCCTTGCAACCCGGTGCGAGCCCATACCCATCCAGGCCCAGGATACGGGCGGGAATGGCCGTCACCGCGTCAAAGCACTGCTGCATGGCCGCGCGACCGGTCATTTGCGCCACATGCAGACCCATATGCGCCACATCGAGCATGTCCGCGGAGCCCAGGCCATACCATGGGTCCATGACGCAATCATGCCCGAATGCGACATCGATGCCCGCTGCCAGGAGCTCGGGTACGCGCGTCATGCCGCGACGCTTGGGATAGGTATCGGATCGCCCTTGCAGCGTGATGTTGATCAGCGGATTCGCCACGACCGTCATGCCGGATTCCCGCATCAGCGGAATCAACTTGCTGACGTAGTAGTTGTCCATGGAATGCATGGACGTCAGGTGCGAGCCATTGACCCGCCCGGCCATGCCGAGGCGATGGGTTTGCGCGGCAAGCGTCTCGACATGGCGCGACAAGGGATCATCGGATTCGTCGCAGTGCATGTCGACCCGCAAGCCTTTCTCGGCGGCGAATTCGCATAGCTGCCGCACCGATTCCGCACCATCCGCCATCGTTCGCTCGAAATGCGGAATGCCGCCGACCACGTCCACGCCCATTGCAATGGCGCGCTTGATGTTGTCGAATGCGCCCTGGTGGCGAAGCAGGCCGTCCTGGGGAAAAGCGACCAGTTGCAAGTCCAGGTATGGGGCCACGCGGCGCTTCACTTCCAGAAGGGCCTCGACTGCCAGCAGGCGCGGATCAGACGTGTCCACATGCGAACGTATGGCCAGCAGGCCTTGGGCCACCGCCCAATCACAGTACGCGAGCGCACGTTCGATGATGGCATCTTGCACAAGCGTGGGCTTGAGTTCGCTCCATAGCGCAATACCTTCGAGCAGGGTCCCCGACTCGTTGACGCGCGGCATGCCGTAGGTCAGCGTCGAATCCATATGAAAATGCGCGTCGACGAAAGGCGGGCTGGCCAGGCAGCCCGCAGCATCGATTTCCTGCGCGGCCTCCATGCCCAGGCCCTGCTGGACCGCGACAATGCGCCCCTGCGAAATACCGATGTCCACACCCCGGTTTCCGTCCGGCAGATTTGCGCGGCGGACGATCAAATCCATAGACGCCATGTCAGCACTGCTCCTTGATGATGCGGTTTGATTGACTGGGATATTCTATTGCAACAGGAGGAAGGGGTCAGACCCTGCAGGGGGTCTGACCCCCGAAGTTCTTTTGAATGGGGTCAGACCCCATACGGGGTCTGACCCCGAAATCCGCCCGAAGCACGTTGAATGGGGTCGGACCCCGTATGGGGTCCGACCCCTTCAATACATGGTCTTCTGTATGCGCTCAGGCAGATCAGAGTCGTACTTTGCGCCGTCGATTTCCGCATTGCTCAGTGTCTCCAGCATGGCCCCGACGCTTGGCAACGAGCTGCGCTCTACATGTAGCGTCGAATCCCAAAGCCGGGACCGGAGAACGGCCCGTGAGCATTGGAAAAACACCTTCTTCACCTTGATGATCAGCACGGACGAAGGCAGCTTGCCATTCAAGGAAAATTGCTCCAGCAAATCCGGGGCGGTAGAGATTTCCGCCACGCCGTTTATGCGCAGCGTTTCGCCTACGCCCGGTATCAGGAACAGAAGGGCTACCCTCGGGTCATGAATGATGTTGCGCAGGCTGTCTAGCCTGTTATTTCCGCGGCGATCCGGAAGCAATATGGTTTTCTCGTCGCAAACGCGGATGAATCCCGCCGGATCACCCCTGGGCGACGCGTCAGGCCCGTCAGGCCCATGGGTGGCCAGGACTGCAAAGGGCGATGCCTCGACCAGCTTCCTGTAGTGAGGATGAATGTAATCGACCTCTTTCTTGATGGAAGCTATCGAAGGATGGCCATAAACCGCCTGAAGGGTCTCAAGATCGGCAATCCGGTAAGTCGTATTCGGGTCACTCAAGGCTTCAATCCCTGTTCAAATGCTTAGGTTCCGCGCCCTTGACGCGCAACGCATAATCATAGGAGCAGATTACCGTGCGCGGGAATATTCCGGGCATACGTTTGGGCATACGTTTGGGCGTACGTTTGGGCGTACAGTTGAGCATACGACACACAACAAAAAGCCGCCCCGTAAAGGAAGCGGCTGATTGCTTGATCTTGCTAGAATTCGTTGGTGGGTCGTGCGCGGCTCGAACGCGCGACCAACGGATTAAAAGTCCGGTGCTCTACCGACTGAGCTAACGACCCGACGCGAAGAACGAGATTATGACGTTTTCCTATAAGCCTGTCAAATCAATGACGAACCATATTGCCATGCCACAGACCATACGCCTCAACATTCTGTCGGACCTGCACCTTGGCAAGGCCGGCATGCCTCTGCCGCACACCAAGGCGGACATCGTCATTCTCGCGGGCGATATTGCGCGCCCGGAGCGGGCGATCGAGTGGGCGATGGGGTTCGACAAGCCGGTGCTGTATGTGCCGGGCAACCATGAGTTCTATGGCGGCAGCATAGACGGCACCATTGAAGAGCTGTTCCGGCTTACCGAAGGCACGCATATCCGGCTGCTTCATAACCAGCAAGCCTGCCTGCATGGCATCCGCTTTCTGGGCAGCACGCTCTGGAGCGATTTCAATCTGGAAGGCAATGGCCCGGCTCGCGAAATGGCGATCGCGCAGGCACTGCGGCTGACCTACGACTACTCGAGGATCAAATCGCCTGCAAGCCCTCAAGGGCTGCTGACGCCGCAAGAGATCGAAAGCCTGTTCGCCGACAACCGGACCTGGCTCGAAGGCAAGCTCAGCGAACACCATGACGGCCCCACGGTGGTGATCACGCATCATGCGCCCTCGCCGCGCAGCATTCATCCGCGCTTCGCCGATTCCGCCATCAATACCTGTTTCGTCTCCAATAACGAAAACCTGATGGGCGCGGACCGCGTAGCCCTATGGATACATGGGCACACTCATAATAATTTCGACTACACGGTCGCCGGCACGCGCGTCCTCTGCAATCCGCGCGGCTATGTCATGGGCGACAAGGCCGAAAACCCCGACTTCAAGCCAGGGCTTGTCGTAGAGATAAACGGACAAAGGGGTCAGGCCCCGAACGGGGTCTGACCCCTTGTTAAAGGTCCGAGCCTGGGGTCAGACCCCATGCGGGGTCTGACCCCCTACCCTATCGAGCTCTTGAAATACGCACCTCGGCACCACGCCGCTTGACCTCCAGCCCTTCGGACGGAAGTATGCGCAGCCCTTCCAGGCCTTTGATATAGCTGGATCCCTGCATCTGCATGACGCGTATCTTGTTGCGCATGACGACGGGACTATGCTCAGGCATGCCGAACATCCAGACTTCGTCCAGGATGCGGGCCGAATTGAACTCGCCCGAATGCTGGACCGTGGGCCCAAGGCAGAGCATATGGCCTTCGCGCCCGAAGATCGGCAGGGTATCGAGCTCCGCCTGGACGGTCAGGGTGGCGCCGCCTTCGTAGCGCCAGCCAGTATTGAGATCCCACCATGCGTCGCCTTGCGGCAGGTATACCTGCGCTTCCTTGCCCGGCTTGAGCACGGGAGCCACCAGCAGTGCCGGACCCAGCATGTATTGGGTATCCCAGGCCTGAGCCAGGGTATCGCCGGGAAAGCAAAGTGCCATGGACCGCTGTACCGGCAGCCCGGTGCGGACCGCGTCTTCGATGATGCCCAATACGTAGGGAATGAGCCGATAACGCCACTGGAGCCAGTGCCGGACGAGCTCGCGGGTGTGATCGTCGAAGCCCGACGGAAGCAGCTGCGGCAGGCCCTGGAATCGGAAGTTTCCGGAAAATACGTTCATGGCGAGCCAGCGCACATACAGTTCCGGCGTCATGCCTTCCAGAGAATGCTTTGCCGATCCCAGCGCATGCGTCTGCATGGGGATGCCGCTATCGCCCAGCGAAAGCGCGGTGCGCAAGGAATGCTCCATGGCCGCCCAATCGTTGCCGATACAGAAGCCGTCCTGCCAGGCGAAGCGCTGTGCCGACGGGAACAAGTCCGTGCTGCAGATTACGCCTTCCTGCGGTGTCTTGTGCCCCGCAACGGCGTCGAACAGCGCCTGCCGGGCCAACAGCGGATAGACGGTGCGCAACACCGCGCCGGTTTCGCCGCCCCGGGCGGTGATGCCGTCCGGGATGTCGAACCGCGCGTCGCAGGCGGGCGCAGTCAGGCCTTCATCCACGAGCTGGCGGTGGCGCTCCGACCATAACTTGAAGACATCCTTGTTGGTCAGATCGAGCAGCCCGAAGGACTTGCCGCCGGTGACCTCGGTACCAGGAAAGACATGCGCTTCGCCGTCGTCGTTGATGAGCAGCCAGCCGCGGTCTTCCCATTCGGCGAAAAGCCCGGTATCGCTCAATACGCCAGGAAAGAATGGTGCCGCCACCTGCATGTTCAGCTCTTGGAAGCCGGCGAACATGGCTCGCGAATCGGGCACGCGGGCCGCGTCCCATTCGAATGCCGGCTTGTCGGCCTGGAACCCGCAAGCGGCGGGCGGTGCAAGGCGCACGACGTCCAGCCCCCATTCCTGGCTTCGGAACTCGCGGATGATATCCAGCGTATCGGCCAGCGACTGGCCTTCGGCTTGGTCCAGCCATACGCCCATCGGCCACAGACCGGGCTGTCCGGCCCGGCCGGTCAGCGCGGTGTACTGATTGAGGATCTCGGACGGTTCGCCCGCAAAGAGATAGGCATCCAGCAGCGCATCGTGAACGGTCACGCGATAGCTGTCGTCCTGGCCGCTGTCGAAATCATGCTCGACCCGTCCCAGCGTATTGAAGTACACGCCCCAGCCCTTGGTGCTCCATATCAGGGGCAGCGACCGGGCGTCTATGTCGTCGGACACCAGGCATGCACCCCGCCGATCAAGTTCGCCGCCGGTTTCGCCGCCGCCATGCAAGGCGTCGTCGCCGTCGAGGTCCAGGCATAGGTGCCATTGGGGGTCGTCGTCGCTTCCACCAAGCGACAGGGCTTCACCCGCCCGGCTGCTTACCAGACAATCGCCGCCCCGATATACCGAAAACTGAAGAGGGCTGGGTTGAATCTCGAGGACGATATCTCCTTGCTCCAGCCGCCAGCCTTGCTGGGGCGATTCTGCAATGGACGACACCACGATCTCGCCGATGGATTCTTGCCGGGCGATCAGCATCTCGGCATGGGCGCGCTTGCGGGGGCTGGGCTTGTCGGGGTGCAGGACGCTTTGCGGCCCGCAACGCAAGCGGTATACACCCGGCGCCGTGGCCTCGACCTGCAATTGCAGGTCGCCGCCCTCCACCGAAAAATCGGCATGCGTCGATTTCGAGGCCAGGAATTCAAGGGTGTCAATTTGCGTCACGTGATCAAGGTCGGACTTGGGCGGCACAGCGCAATCCTCGGGGCTTACGCCCAAAAAAGCATCAAAAGCCATTATTCTGACCGATTTAAACCATAAAATAAAATGGTACAGCTTTATAAGCCTTTCGCAATGGCTGAAAGGCTTAGCGCGCCGCTATTTTTTGCAGCAATTCCCGCTCCAGCGGAATCGGCTCGCCAAACATTTCAGCGGCGATCAGGTCGCCCGCCAAGGCAGACCAGGTCAAGCCGCGCGACCCATACGCGCAGGCCAGCCACAAACCTTCCGCGCCCGGGACCGATCCGATCATCGGCAGCCGGTCGGTGACGGCGGCCCTCCAGCCCGCCCATCCCTCGATCGCAGCGCCGTCCAGCATGCTCGGCCTCCGGCGCCCGAGCAGCGCGTCGAGCTTTTCAAGGTTTTCATCATGCCCGGCCGCCGTGACCCGACAGGAGTCCGTATCCAGCTCGTAGGTGCTCCCGACCACAGTGCGCCCGTGCACACGCGGCAGGCAATATCCGTTACCCGCCAGGATGGCCTGGGTGTCCACGGCGCCAGGCCCGTCAAGATAACTGACCTGGCCGCCCATTTTGTACATGGCATGCAATTTCGGCAGGGGCCTCGCCCCTTCCGTCGCCGGCAAAAGAGCCGGTGTGCGGTGAGCGGTCGCCAGGACGACATGCTCGGCACTTGCCAGCAGCCGTCCATCCGGCCCGTGCGCCAACCACAGGCCGGACGCCCCCCGGCTTAGGGCATGGACGCTTTGGGTCAGAAGCGCTATTTGCGGAGAAGCAAGCATTGCTTCGAGCAACGGCTCCATCCGGACCACTTGCCCAGCCGAAAACCACAGGCCGCCTGCGCCCAGGTCCACCCCCGTACGCTCCCTGGCCTGCCCGGGATCGAGCCAGCAAACCCATTCGTCGGGGAGCCGCAGCACGTCGAGAGCATGCCGCCAGTGCGCGGCCTGATGGGCGTCCCTTACGACCTCCAGCGTACCGCAGCGCCGAGGGCGCGCGCCTTCGTCGAACCCCTGCCAGCGCGCCAGCGCCCGCAGTGCGCCGGCTCTGGCGATGCGCGACCGCGGGTCATCGTCGCGGCTGAGCGCGGGCGTGAGCGCCGCTGCCAGGTGGCTCTTGTGACTGCCGCCGGGCCCAAGAGAGAATGCCGGGTCGATCACCGTTGACGGAATGCCGCGCAGCGCAAGCGCATGCGCCACGCCGGCGCCGGCCAGCCCGCCGCCGACCACGACGACGGAAGAAGGTCCGCCCCTGCCAGGCGGCGCGTCACCGCGCCCGAGCCCCGGCCGCAGCGTCGCCACCGTCATTTCGCGCTTCCCGCCGTAGCCTTTGACCTTATTGACGAGGAATCCCGCGGCCGCCAGCGAACGCCGCATCTCGCCTGCGCAGCACCAGGTGGCCGCCGTGGCATGCGGGTTGGCCATGCGGACCAATTGCCCGAACAAATGCCTGGACCACATCTGCGGGTTCACACGCGGGGCGAAGCCATCAAGGAAGAAGGCATCCACCCTTGCCGACACCTGCCTGGCCAAACGCTCGACCGAGCCGAAGGCCAGGGTCAGAGTCAAGCTGCCGCCCTCGAATTCGAGGCGATGCAGGCCCGGCAGCAAGGCCGGCCACGCCTGTACCATCTGCTGGGCAAGCCGCCTTTCGGGCTCTTCCAACCGTGGCAGGAGAAGCTCGGATAGATCGGCGGCGGAAAAAGGATGGGCTTCGAACGACACCATGTGCAACCGAGCGGATCTGAGCGGATCGTCGCGCCAGGCTCGCCACAATGCCAGAAAATTGTGCCCCAGTCCAAAGCCGGTTTCGCATACCGTGAATGCGTCTTTGCCGCGCCAGCGCTCGGGAAGCCCATTGCCCGGCAGAAACACCCGCCCCGCCTGAGCCAGGGCGCCCCATGCGGGGTGGTAGACATCCCCATAGCGGGGGCTCATCGGGATGCCGCGTTCGTTGAATGCCATCGAGGCGGGAATCAGGGGCTCGTACTTGCTCGACATGCTTGCCGCTATAGAACAATAAAAAAACCTTCACGTACAATGGCTGTGGAATGAACGAGCGTGTTTCGCTCTTGTCGAACAGGGCCCTTATCGTATGCAATCAACCCGTCTGCCACTCAGCGACTGCCTGGATGCCGCCGTTACTGCCGCACATGCCGCAGCCGCCATTTTACAAGCCTACTCGCACAATCGAGCCGAACTCGTCATCGACAAGAAAATGCGCAACGACCTGGTCTCGCAGGCAGACCGCGAAGCCGAGGAAGCCGTCATACAGATCTTGCGCGAACGCACTCCAGAACTGGGCATCGTGGCGGAAGAAAGCGGCGGCACGACCTCCAGCGTGGCTACCTGGTACATCGACCCGCTGGACGGAACCACCAACTTCCTGCACGGCATCCCCCATTATGCGGTGTCCATAGCCCTTATCGCCCACGCAGGAGCAGTAGTCGACGCCGGCGCCCCCCTCGAACGCGACACGCCTGTCATCGGGGTGGTCTACGATCCCAATCGCGAAGAGCTCTACAGCGCCATGTACGGCGTAGGAGCCTGGCTGAACGAACGCCGCATCAACTGCTCGCAGACCACGCAATTGTCCGAGGCCGTATTGGGCACGGGCCTGCCGTTCCGCGATTTTTCCTTCACCGACCAGTACATGCCCACCCTGGACGCCTCCATTCAACTGACGCGCGGCGTACGGCGCCTGGGCGCCGCGGCGCTGGACCTAGCCTGGGTGGCCTGCGGGCGATACGATGGCTATTGGGAAATGGGCCTGGCGCCCTGGGACGTCGCCGCCGGCACCGTCATCGTCCGCGAAGCGGGGGGCATCTGCGAAGACATGTACCACCGCGACCCCTGGCCGATCAAGGGCTATGTCTACGCAGGCAATCCGCACACCGCGCCCGCGCTCGATGCCATGATACAGCCGCATCTGGATTACGCCGCACTGAGCCGATGACCCCGCTGCGGCGGCGGCCCGCCGCGCGTGCCTGCCACCGCGGGCATGCCCGGCTTCAATTGCACGATGATCGGTGATACGCTCCTACACGGGTATTCTCACGGCATTAAATCAAAACAGGAACCGTAACCATGAAGCTTACCGAGCCTATCCTGGAATGGAAGTCGGAAATCACGGCCATCCGCCGCGACCTCCACGCCCACCCCGAACTCGCCTACGAGGAAGTCCGGACCGCAGACGTTGTCGCGCAGAAACTCGAATCCTGGGGCATACCCGTCCACAAAGGGCTCGGCGTCACGGGCGTCGTCGGCACCATTCACGGCAGAACGCAGAATGGCAAGGCCATAGGCCTGCGCGCCGATATGGATGCGCTTCCCATGCAGGAACTCAACACCTTCGAACATGCCAGCCGCCATCCGGGCAAGATGCACGCCTGCGGCCACGACGGACACACCGCCATGCTGCTGGCGGCGGCCCGCTACCTGGCAGAGCACCGCGATTTCGACGGCACGGTGCATGTCATCTTCCAGCCCGCCGAGGAAGGCTTCGGCGGCGCCAAGGCCATGATCGACGACGGGCTTTTCACACGCTTCCCCATGGATGCGGTCTTCGGCATGCACAACTGGCCCGGCATGGCGGTCGGCAGTTTCGGCCTGGTGGCCGGCCCGATCATGGCCTCCAGCAATACCTTCGAAATCGGCATCGAAGGCAAGGGCGCCCATGGCGGCATGCCTCATCTTGGCGTGGACCCGGTCATGGCTGCCGTACAGCTTGCGCAAAGCCTGCAGACCATCGTCACGCGCAATCGCAATCCGCTGGAACCCGCCGTGCTGAGCATTACCCAGATACACTCCGGGTCGGCGGACAACGTCATCCCCAACGATGCGGTATTGCGCGGCACGGTCCGAACGTTTTCCGAAGACATGCTCGACCTGATCGAAAACCGCATGAAGGAAATCGCCGAGCACACTGCCCATGCCCTGGGCTGTAAAGCCGACTTCAAGTTCCAGCGCAAGTACCCGCCCACGGTCAACCATGCCAAAGAGGCCGGGTTGTGCGCGCAAGTCCTCGAAGGCATCGTCGGCAAGGAAAACGTCAATGCCTCGGTCCAGCCCTCCATGGGCGCCGAAGACTTCGCCTTCATGCTCAAGGAAAAGCCCGGCTGCTATGTCTGGATCGGCAATGGTCAGGGCGACCACCGCGTCGCGGGCCACGGCCTGGGGCCTTGCATGCTGCACAACGGCAGCTACGACTTCAACGACGACCTGATTCCCCTGGGGGCAACCTACTGGGTGGAACTCGCAAAGCATTGGCTGGCGCAAGCCGGTTCGTAAGTTTCCTGAATCCGCATCCATTTAATAAATCTTTAACGGGGCGGCAAGCCCGCTTGCCGCTAAAATGCAAGCATGAGCATCGCCAATACCCCTACCCTGCTGCCACCGCCCGAACGCCACGCGGTCTTGCGCGTCATGCCGCTTCCGGCCGACGCCAACATCCACGGAGACGTCTTCGGGGGATGGATCATGGCGCAGGTCGATATCGCGGGTTCCATACCGGCCACGCGGCGCGCCGCCGGCCGCGTGGCCACGATCGCGGTAAACTCCTTCACCTTCAAACAGCCGGTATTCGTCGGTGACCTGCTCAGCTTCTATGCTGAAATCATCAAGGTCGGAACGACCTCCATCACCGTTGCAGTCGAAGTCTACGCGGAGCGCCAGAGGCTGGAACTGGAAGTCGTCAAAGTGACCGAAGCCATTCTTACCTACGTCGCCACCGACGACCAGCGTAAACGCCGCCCTCTTCCACCTGTTTAATTCAAGGTTCGCCTATGTCGGAGCCCGTAGTTCAGGCCGAAAGCGCGCCCATTATCATTCCGCGCCGCCTTGATCCTGAAGATGCCCAGCAGGCCTTGCAGCGCTTGCAGAGCATCCTGAAGCGCCAGGAAGTCGTCGAGGCGCTGGCGCATCGACAGTACGAAGAAGACGACAAATCCAACCTGCTGGAAGGACTGCTGCACCGGCAGCACGCAAACGAAATACAGGCGATCGTCAACGACCTGCATCCGGCCGACATCGCCTTCATTCTCGAATCGCTTCCCGTCCACGAGCGGCAGGCCGTCTGGCAGCTCGTCAGCGCCGAGCACGATGCGGACGTCCTGCTCGAGGTCGACGACTGGGCGCGCGAATCCCTGATCGAATCCATGGATCATCAGGACCTGATCGCCGCCACCGGCACCATGGATGCCGACGAGATCGCCGACCTGGTGCCCGACCTCCCCCCCGACGTCGTGGCCGAGGTACAGAAGGGCCTGACCGACGAAGAGCGCGCGCAGCTGCTCGAAGCCATGGGCTATCCCGAAGACACCGTGGGCGCGATCATGGATTTCGAGATGGTAAGGGTGCGCGAGGACGTGTCCCTCGAGGTCGTATTGCGCTATCTGCGCCGCCTGCAGCAATTGCCCGATCACACCGATCAGATTTTCGTCGTGGACCGCCAGGACCGCTTGCAAGGCACGCTGCCGGTCTCGACGCTGCTGGTTCAGGACCCTGAAACCCAGGTGTCGGAAGTGATGACCACCGACTACCTGACCCTCAATCCCCTGGACTCCGATGCGGACGCGGCCGGCGCCTTCGAGCGTTACGATCTCGTCTCCGCTCCCGTCGTGGACGATCAAGGGCGCCTCATCGGCCGCGTCACCATCGCAGAGGTCGTGGACGTGATCCAGGAAGACTCCCAGGAACAAGCCTTGTCCCGGGCAGGCCTGCAGGAAGAGGACATCTTCGCGCCGGTGCTCGACGCCTTGCGCAACCGCGCGCCATGGCTGCTCGTGAATCTCTGCACCGCCTCCATCGCTTCCGTGGTCGCGTCCCGCTTCGAAAACACGGTCAGCCACATCGTGATCCTGGCGTTCCTGATGTCCATCGTGGCGGGGATAGGCGGCAACTCGGGCAATCAGACCATGACGATGATCATCCGTGCCCTGGCAGTGGGCAGGGTCACCGGCAGCAACGCCTGGCAACTGGTCAAGCGCGAGCTTACCGTCACCTTCCTGGTGGGCGCCTGTGGCAGCATGGTGGCCGCCGTCTTCGCCTGGGCCATTTCCGGGTCTTTCGCCATCGCGGCCGTCATGATGGCGGCCATGATCTTCAATATGCTGATCGGCGCCGCGCTGGGCGTGCTCATCCCGATACTGCGCGACCGCTTCGGCAAGGACCCCGCCGTCGGCTCGTCGGTGCTCCTGACCTTCGCCACCGACTCGCTCGGATTCTTCATCTTCCTTGGACTGGCGACGGTCTTCCTGATATAGCGCATGGGGTCAGACCCCATACGGGGTCTGACCCCTCATCTGACTCCTCAAAGCCTGCCCAGGGGTCAGACCCCGCATGGGGTCTGACCCCTACTACCCTGAAGCAAGGGGTCTGACCCGAGCTTGAATCAGGCAAGCTTCCCGTGGCAGTACTTGTACTTCTTGCCGCTGCCGCATGGGCAAGGATCGTTGCGGCCGACTTTCGGGACGGCCTGGCCTGAGGCGGGAGACGACGCAATGCCCGGATCCTCGCCGCTCAGCGCGGCGTCATAGTCCGAATGGTGATAGCTGACGTTTTCGAGCTTGGGCTCGGACTCGGCGACCTCGACCTGTTCCGGCGACTGGATCTTGACTGTCATGAGCACGCGCACGACTTCATTGCGCACGCGATCGAGCATGTCGGAAAACAGTTCGAAGGCTTCGCGCTTGTACTCCTGCTTCGGATCCTTCTGGGCATAGCCGCGCAAATGTATGCCTTGGCGCAAGTGGTCAAGCGCCGACAAGTGATTGCGCCAGTGCGTATCGATGGCCTGCAGCAGCACGGCGCGCTCGAAAGGCGCCCATCCTTCCAGCCCCACCAGGTCGACCTTGGCCTGATAAAGGCGGTTCGCCTCTTCCTGCACCCGATCGAGCAAGTCGTCGTCGGTCAGGCTGGGCTCCTTTTCGAGCATCTCGGTCAAGGGCATGGAGATCTGCCACTCGCTCTCGAGCGCCGCCTGCAGGCCGGGCACGTCCCATTGGTCTTCCACGGACTCCGCTGGAATATAGGCGCGGAACTGCTCTTCGATGGCCGCCAGGCGGAGATTGGCGATGGTGTCGGACACATTGCTGGATTCGAGCACTTCGTTGCGCTGCGTATACAGCACCTTGCGCTGGTCATTGGAGACGTCATCGTACTCGAGCAACTGCTTGCGGATATCGAAGTTGCGGGCTTCGACCTTACGCTGCGCCGACTCGATCGAACGGGACACCATCTTGGCCTCGATGGGTTCGCCTTCGGGCAAACGCAGGCGCTCCATGATGGAGCGCACGCGGTCACCCGCGAAGATGCGCATCAGAGAGTCTTCGAGCGAAAGATAGAACCGTGAGGAGCCCGGGTCGCCCTGGCGTCCCGCGCGGCCGCGCAGCTGGTTGTCGATGCGGCGCGACTCGTGCCGCTCGGTGCCGATGATCCGCAGGCCGCCCGCCGCCTTGACGGCTGCGTTGTCGGGCGCCCAAGCCGTCTTGATGGACTCGATCTTGGCTTCTTTTGCTTCGGGGGAAAGAGACTCGTCGGCACGGACGAGGTCGATCTGCTTCTCGACGCTTCCGCCCAGAACGATGTCGGTGCCGCGGCCCGCCATGTTGGTGGCGATGGTAATGTGGCCCGGCTTGCCGGCTTCCGCCACGATTTCCGCTTCGCGGGCATGCTGCTTGGCATTGAGCACCTGGTGAGGCAGCTTGGCCTTGTTCAGCAGGCCCGACAGAAGTTCTGAGTTCTCGATGCTGGTGGTGCCGACCAGCACCGGCTGGCCACGCTCGTGGCAGTCCTTGATGTCGGCGAGAATGGCGTTGTATTTTTCAGCGTCGGTCTTGAAGACCTGGTCGTTCTGGTCCGTGCGCGCCATGGGCCGGTTGGTGGGGATGATGACGGTTTCCAGGCCGTAGATTTCCTGGAATTCGTAGGCTTCGGTATCCGCCGTTCCGGTCATGCCCGCCAGCTTGGAATACATGCGGAAATAGTTCTGGAAGGTGATCGAGGCCAGCGTCTGGTTTTCGTTCTGGATGCTGACGCCTTCCTTTGCCTCGACGGCCTGATGCAGGCCGTCGGACCAGCGGCGGCCCACCATGAGCCGGCCGGTGAATTCGTCGACGATGACGATTTCGCCGTTCTGGACCACGTATTGCTGGTCGCGGAAGAACAGGTTATGGGCTCGCAATGCCACCATCAGATGATGGACCAGGGATATATTGCGCGGATCGTACAGGGACTCGCCGTCCTTCAGCAGGCCCTTGCTGATCATGACCTGCTCCGCCTTGATCTGCCCGGCTTCGGACAGATGGACTTGCTGGCCTTTTTCGTCGACCCAGAAGTCGCCTTCGGGCTCGGGCTCGTGCGGCTTGGGCTCGGAAGCCATGCGCATCAGCAGCGGCGGGACCGCGTTCATGCGCACATACAGGTCGGTGTTGTCTTCAGCTTGGCCCGAAATGATCAGCGGCGTACGCGCCTCGTCGATCAGAATGGAGTCGACCTCGTCGACGATCGCATAGAACAACGGGCGCTGGCGCCGGTCTTCCGCGCGATATTCCATGTTGTCGCGCAGATAGTCGAAGCCGTATTCGTTGTTGGTGCCGTAGGTGATGTCGGCCTGGTAGGCGGCTCTTTTTTCTTCGTTTTCCTGCTGTGGAACCACGACGCCCACGCTCATGCCCAGGAACCGATAAAGACGCCCCATCCATTCGGCATCGCGCCTGGCCAAGTAATCGTTGACGGTGACGACGTGCACGCCCTTCCCGGCCAGCGCATTGAGATAGACTGCAAGCGTGGCCATGAGCGTCTTGCCTTCGCCCGTGCGCATTTCAGCGATCTTGCCGTTGTGCAGCGCAATGGCGCCCATAAGCTGGACGTCGAAGTGGCGCATGCCGAATACACGCTTGCTGCCCTCGCGGACCACGGCGAAGGCTTCGGGCAACAGGTCGTCGAGGCTGCTTCCCCCGGCCAGTTTTTCACGGAATTCGCTGGTTTTGGCGGCAAGGGCTTCATCCGACAAAGCCGCCATGCTGGATTCGAGCGCATTGATTTGCGCCACTTGCTTGCGGTACTGCTTCAGTATGCGGTCGTTACGACTGCCGATAAGCTTTTTTAGCAGAGAAACCATTCTTCTGTCGTCCATGAAGGACCGCCATCTTGCGCGGACCCTCTTGCTCGTCTGTTCTAGGTTGGCGGTTGTTATACCGCAGGAAAACGATACAGTTTAACGCACCTGAGCGCCAAGGGGTTCCGGCTTGCCGCCGGCGTCCGCGACGAGCTGGTCGGATGCTTCCGGCCGGGAGAAGAAGAGCGTGGGGTCCAGCGGGTGGCCGGCCATCCGGACTTCGAAATGCAGATGCGGTCCGGTGGATCGCCCGGTGGATCCCACCCTGGCGATCATCTGGCCTTTTTCGATCAGGTCACCCAGCTTGACGTTGATGGACGACGCATGCGCGTAGCGCGTGACCAGCCCATTGCCATGATTGATCTCGACCATCTTGCCATAGCCCGGCACGTAGCGGGCTTCCGTTACCACGCCACCCGAGGCGGCATGTATGGGCGTACCCTTCGGCGCGGCAAAATCGAGACCCTCATGCATGGTATGGCGACCCGTCACCGGATGGCGTCGCCACCCGAACGAAGAGCTGAGGTAGGGGTAATCGACCGGCTGCAGCGTCGGTAGGCTGGCCTCGACCCCGGTGCGCCTGGTCAGCACCAGATCGAGCATGGACAGCCAATCCTTCTGATCTGAAATGCGCTGCGCCAAAAGATCCACCTGCCGGCCCAGCCCTTCGGCAGACCAGGCGGCGCCTTGATCGCCGCCAATGTCATCCATGATGGGCGGCAGCGTGGACTGATCGAGCGTGGCCGCGACCTCGGGGTCGGTATATGCCACGCCCGCCGCTTCGGCCACCCGCTTGCCCAGGCCGTCCATGGCGATGAGCCGCGCCTGCAAGTCGCCCACCTTGGAGGCCAGCTGGTTCACGTTTTGCCGCAAATAGGCGGAATCCCGGCTGACTTGCTCGGTGATCTCCTGTTCCTGCTCGGCGCTGAGCACCGGCTTCTTGTCCACCCGCGACTGCACCCAGGCGCCGGCCGCGGCCGACACGCCCATGGCGCACAGCACCGCCATGGCAGTGAATGCCGTTTTCAATCTCTTGGCGTTAGAATCAACATGCTTGCTTCGCATAAACTTTTCTCATAAAACCGCAGGACCCGCATGAACCGACCCAGCTTCCGCCACCGCTCCGGCACTGCCCAGCCCGCTTCGCTGGCCGTGCAATGGCTGGATGGCGACCAACGAGGCGCGCAGGTGATGGCGACGGCGCGCTATCTCCTGCAGATCGAGCAGTTCGCCAAGCAGGCCCTGCCGCCCGCCCTGGCACAGGTGTGCAAGGTGGCGCGTATAGAAAGACAACAAATCACCCTGACAGTTCCCAGCGCCGCCTATGCGTCCAAGCTCAGGCAGCTTGCACCGACCATCGTGCGCCTGCTGGCCGACAACGGCTCGAACCTTAACGAAATCATCGTGAAGGTTCAAGCCAGGCCCTGGCGAAACGAGACAAAACCAGCCCCTCGTGAAGTCGTCCCGCTGGGTGATTCAGCCTTGGCGGCGTTCGCCGAGTTGCGGCACAACCTGCGCCCTGGCCCCTTGGCAAACGCCATAGGGCGCCTGCTGGACCATCATCGGAAGTGAAATCGGAACGAGCGGGCGGGCGGCACCTGGCCGATCAGGCCAGCTTCCACTCATGCGTGAAGGCCTTGGGCGCGGCCGCGCTGGACTCATAGGTGATGAGCTCCCAGCAATCCTGCTGAGCCAGCAGCGCGCGCGCCAGCTGGTTGTTCAGCCCGTGCCCCGACTTGCACGCCACATAGCGGGCAACCAGGGGCTTGCCGATAAGATACAGGTCGCCGATGGCGTCCAGTATCTTGTGCTTGACGAACTCGTCGTCGTAGCGCAGGCCATCGGAATTCAGGACGCGGTATTCGTCCATGACGATGGCGTTGTCAAGGCTGCCGCCGCGCGCCAGACCGGCTGCGCGCAAGGCTTCGACCTCGCTGACGAAACCGAAGGTGCGAGCCCGGGCGATGGTCTTGACGTAAGAATCCTTTTCGAAATCGACCTCGGCGAAATTTGCCGTGGAGTCGATGGCCGGATGATGGAAATCGATGCCGAAAGACAAGGCGAAACCGTTGTAGGGTTCGAGGCGCGCCCATTTGGCGTCGTCGCCTTCGCCTTCCCGGACTTCGACGGGCTTCAAAACCCGCAGAAACTGCTTGGCGGCGGCTTGCTCCTGCAAGCCCGCCGAACGGAGCAGGTACACGAATGTGCCGGCGCTGCCGTCCATGATGGGTACTTCTTCGGCCGTGAGATCGACATGCAGGTTGTCGACACCCAGCCCCGCCAGCGCGGACATGAGATGCTCGACCGTGGAAACGCGTACGTTTCCTTGCTGCAGGACGGACGCCATGCGTGTATTGCCGACCTGGTCCGCCTTGGCCGGAAGATCGACGACTTCGGGGAGATCAACGCGGTGAAACACAATACCGGTATTGGGCGCCGCCGGGCGCAGGGTGATTTCGACCCTTCGGCCCGAATGCAGGCCTACACCTTTGGTACTGATGGGTTTCTGGATGGTGCGTTGACGTAACATGTTTTGCGTTTATTGAGACGAGCGCTTATTGGCTCCACAAGCGAGCCGACGCCGACAGTGTAACCGAATCAGGGGTTAACCACTATTTTTTTGTGTTTCAAGCAGCTTCAATTCACCTGCTGAATCGACGGCGCACCTTCCCGGGGAACGAGGGAAAGTGCGCCTATCGTTGGCCCGGCCGGGGCGTCGCTCCCGCCCGACCGGCATGAGAGAGGCAGTTGGCATGCCGCCTGGCTAACTGAACAGGCAACATGCTAGGGCCGCGAGGCGATCGGCCCCGAGGTTAGTCCGCCTGTTTGCGCAGGAAAGCAGGAATGTCGAAGTGATCCATGCCTGCGGTTTCAAGTGCGCGCACTTGGGCGGACGCCTGGCTGCGGGGATTGCGGATCACTGCGGGCACGGCCGAACCGCTGAAATCGTGGCCGCTCATCAGGGCCATGTTGTCAGTGCCGGTACGCAGCTCTTCCGCCGTGTTCTGGACCAGTTGCGGACGTGTCGCTTCCTTGCGGCCCAGACCGGTGGCGACCACCGTGACACGCAGGTTTTCGCCCATGGACTCATCGTAAGCCGTACCGAAGACGATGGTCGCCTCGTCGGCGGCATAGCCACGGATCGTGTCCATGATCTCGCGGGTTTCGCGCATCTTCAGCGAGCGGCTGGCCGTGATGTTGACCAGCATGCCGCGTGCGCCATGCAGATCGACGCCTTCCAGCAACGGGCACGCAATGGCACGCTCGGCGGCAACCCGGGCGCGATTCTCGCCCGCGGCGATCGATGTTCCCATCATCGCCTGGCCCTGCTCGCCCATGATGGTCTTGACGTCCTCGAAGTCGACGTTCACATTGCCTTCGACATTGATGATCTCGGCAATGCCCGCGCACGCATTGTGCAGGACATCGTCGGCCGCCTTGAAGCAGTCTTCCTGAGTCGCATCCTCGTCCATGAGGTCGTACAGGTTTTCATTGAGGACCACGATCAGGGAGTGGACGTGCTTGGACAGCTCGGCGATTCCGTCCTCGGCCATTTTCAGGCGCTTATTGCCTTCAAACATGAAGGGCTTGGTGACCACGCCGACCGTCAGGATGCCAAGCTCCTTGGCCACTTCGGCGACCACCGGGCCTGCACCCGTGCCCGTGCCGCCGCCCATGCCGGCGGTAATGAACACCATGTTGGCGCCATTCAGGGCCGCCCGGATTTCCTCGCGCGCGGTTTCCGCCGCTGCGCGTCCTTGTTCGGGCCGCGCGCCCGCGCCCAGCCCAGTACGGCCCAGGCGGATCTGCACCGGCGCCTCGCTGGTGGCCAAAGCCTGCGCATCGGTGTTGGCGCAGATGAATTCAACGCCGTGCACACCGGAACGTATCATGTGCGCCACGGCGTTGCCGCCGGCGCCGCCCACACCCACTACCTTAATTACGGTACCGTTGGCGCTGGTATCGAGCATTTCAAAGTTCATCATGATGGACTCCCTCACATATCCAAAAAAAATGTCAAATACTAAAAAATTCCCCAGTACTGCTTGTTGTCCGGAATGATTTCAAAGGAGATGCCAACCGTCTTTGCTCGCACCTGATTTGAAACGCCTCCGTGAACAGGCTTATGCCGCCTGTCCATCAGGGCCATCGGCCCTAATTCATGAACCACTCCTTCATGCGCGCCAGCAGCGTCTTGAAGCTGCCTTTCTGCTGGGCGACCTTGCGCCCTCGCGCGCGTTGAAGACGGGCCTCGGCAAGCAGGCCCATCACGGTGGAGAAACGCGGATTGTGCATGACGTCCGCCAGGCTGCCCTCGTAGGCGGGCACGGCGACACGCACCGGTTTCAAAAAAACATCTTCGGCCAGTTCCACGATGCCGGGCATGAGCGCGGTGCCGCCCGTCAGGACCACGCCCGACGACAGCAGGTCTTCATAGCCCGACTCACGCACGATCTGCTGAACGAAGGTGAACAGTTCCTCGACGCGCGGTTCGATCACGGCGCCCAGCGCCTGGCGCTTGACCTGGCGGTTGGGGCGGTCTCCCAGGCCCGGAACCTCGATCTGCTCGTCCGCGCTGGCCAGCACCTGCTTCGCGATACCGAAACGCAGCTTGATTTCCTCGGCATCAGGCGTGGGCGTGCGCAGCATGGCGGCGATGTCGCTGGTGATCTGGTCTCCGGCGATGGGCACGACCGCCGTGTGGCGGATGGCGCCTCCCGTGAAGATGGCGACGTCCGTGGTTCCGCCGCCGATATCGACCAGGACGACACCCAGCTCTTTCTCGTCCGCGGTCAGGCAGGCCAGGCTGGAGGCCAGCGGCTGCAGGATCAGGTCCTGCACTTCCAGGCCGCAGCGGCGCACGCATTTGACGATGTTCTGCGCGGCACTCACTGCGCCGGTGACGATGTGCACCCGCACCTCCAGCCGCAATCCGCTCATGCCGATGGGCTCGCGGATGTCTTCCTGGGAGTCGACGATGAACTCCTGGGTCAGCACATGCAGCACCTGCTGATCGGTGGGTATGTTGACCGCCTTGGCGGTTTCGATGACGCGCGCGACATCAGCCGCGGTGACTTCCTTGTCCTTGACCGCCACCATGCCGCTGGAGTTGAAGCTCGTGATGTGGCTGCCCGCAATGCCCGTATAGACCTCGCGTATCTTGCAGTCGGCCATGAGCTCCGCCTCTTCCAGCGCGCGCTGGATGGAGTTGACGGTCGATTCGATATTGACCACCACGCCTTTGCGCATGCCCTGGGACTCATGCTGCCCCAGGCCCAGCACTTCGAAACGCCCCTCCGGCAGGATCTCCGCCACCACGGCCACCACTTTGCTGGTGCCGATGTCGAGTGCAACGATCAGGTCCTTGATGTCACGAGTCATAGTCTTGGTCTTTTACTTCGAAGAGGTATTGGAAACATTGGCCAACGTAATGGCGAATCCGTTGGAATAGCGTAAATCGGCGCTGCTCAGCACCCGGCCGTCGAGCCGCTGGGTCAGCTTCGGCCAGGCCTGGACGAACCGCTCGATGCGCGCGGCGAAAGGCAGTGCGCCCGAACGTCCGTGCGGGTCGGCCACATCCGCTGCGGGATCGCGCCCCAGGCTAAGCCGCATGCCATCCGACAGCGTGACTTCCCATGCATAGCGCGGGCTCAGGGTGACCTCCTGGACACGCAGGTTGAGCGGCGCGAACCAGCGCGCGATTTCAGCGTAGCGCTGCACCACCAGCCGCTCCGAGCTGTCCGGCCCATTCAGCTGCGGCAGCTCGGCGTTGTCCGGCAGTGCGCCCTGGTTCGCCGTGAAGGCCTCGCCCCAGGTGTTGATCATCTGGCCTTCGTTCCACAGGGCCAACGGCTGCTGCTCTTCTATCTGGACCCTCAGGGAATCCGGCCAGACACGGCGGATCTGCGCATGGCGCACCCAGGGCACGGTCTCGATCAGCTCGCGGGTGCGGTCGAGATCGACCGAAAAGAAATTGCCCGCCAGCTTGCCCGCGATAGTCGCTTTCACGCTGGCCGGAGACACGTAGCTCAAGCCTTCGGCTTCGATCGGCTCGATCTGGATGGTCGAAATGGCAAAGTAGGGCCGCTGGCTGATCCAGACGACGGCGCCCAACAACATGGCCAGCACGGCCAGCAGCGCCAGCGTGTTCGCGATGAAGTTGATGAAGCGGGCGTCGTTGAACACGTGATTTCCTTGTCAGGCTACGGAAGGTGAATGGACTTTGCAGGACGCGCTGGAGAGAATCTCCACGCACAGATCGGCGTAGCTCATGCCCGCCGCCTTCGCGCCCATCGGTACCAGGGAATGGCTGGTCATGCCTGGCGAGGTATTCATTTCCAGCAACCACGGCTTGCCCGATTCATCGAGCATGAAGTCGGCCCGCCCCCAGCCCTCGCATTCGAGCGCCCGGTAAGCCTCTTCGGAAAGGCGTGCAAGCTCGGCGCTCAGCTCGGCCGGCAACTCTGCCGGGCAGACGTACTGCGTATCGTTCGATATGTACTTGTGTTCATAATCGTAGTTGCCGTCGGGCGCCACGATCTCGATGACCGGCAGCGCGCGGGCCGAAGCCCCGGACCCCAGCACGGGCACGGTAAGCTCGCGGCCCTTGATGAACTGTTCCGCAAGCACCTGCTCGTCGTATGAGGCCGCCAAACGATACGCCGCGGCGACTTCTTCGCGCGTGGTCACCTTGGTGATGCCCAGCGTGGATCCTTCATGCGGGGGCTTGATGATCAAGGGAAGCCCCAATGCATCGATCAATTCGTCAACCGACGTTTCCGCGTCCATGACCATGTATGCGGGCGTGGGCAGGCCATGCTGCAGCCATACCTTCTTCGTCATGATCTTGTTCATGGCAAGGCTGGAAGCCAGGGTTCCGCTTCCGGTATAGGGCAGGTGCAGCAACTCCAGCGCGCCCTGCAGCGTGCCGTCTTCGCCGTAACGCCCATGCAGTGCGATGAAGACACGGTCGAAGCCGGCATTGATCAGGTCCACCAGCGTATAGCGCCCGGTATCGAACAGATGCGCGTCTATGCCCTTGCTGCGCAGCGCATCGTGCACCCCCTGCCCCGACATCAGCGATACTTCGCGCTCGGCAGAATGACCGCCATACAACACGCCGACACGGCCAAGATTCGAGCTCATGATCCTTCTCCCAATTGCGCGGGAACCCGGCTGATCGAGCCCGCCCCCATTACGATCACCACGTCCTGGTCACATGCGAAATCGCGGATCGCCGCCGGCAGATCGGCCACGCCTTCCACAAAGACAGGTTCGACCTTTCCGGCGACGCGCAACGCCCGCGCCAGCGCGCGCCCGTCGGCGGCGATCAGCGGCGCCTCGCCGGCGGCGTAGACCTCCGTCAGCAGGACGGCGTCGGCCTGGCCCAGCACACGGACGAAATCCTCGAAGCAATCCCGGGTGCGCGTGTAGCGATGCGGCTGAAAAGCCAGGACGATGCGGCGGTCCGGCCAGGCGCCGCGGGCCGCTGCCAGCGTGGCGGCCATTTCAACGGGGTGGTGGCCATAATCGTCGATCACGGTGAATGTGCCGCCGCCCCTGGCCTGCGTCACGCTGAATTCGCCTACGTGTGTAAAGCGGCGCCCCACGCCATTGAATGCCAGCAGCGACGCCGCGATCGATTCGTCGCTTACCCCCAGTTCCGTTGCGACGGCGATGGTTGCAAGCGCGTTCAGAACGTTGTGCCGGCCCGGCAGGTTCAGGGTAACCGACATGGGAGGCAGCGCGCCTGCGGCGCCCTGGCGCTCGACGTCGAAACGCATGCGCGTGCCTTCCGCACGCAGATTATGCGCCCGGACCTGCGCATCGCTGTCGATGCCGTAGGTAGTGACCGGCCGGGAAACGAAAGGAATGATTTCCCGTACATTCGCATCGTCGCTGCACAGCACGGCAGTGCCGTAGAACGGCAGCCGCTGGGTGAATTCGATGAAGGCGCTCTTCAGGCGCGCGACGTCATGCCCGTACGTGTCCATGTGGTCGACGTCGATATTGGTGACGATTGCCATTACCGGCAACAGATTGAGGAAGGACGCGTCGGATTCGTCCGCCTCGACCACGATGAAATCCCCCTGGCCCAGCCGCGCGTTTGCGCCCGCGGAGTTCAGTCGTCCGCCGATCACGAAGGTGGGATCCAGCCCGCCGCCGGCCAGAACGCTGGCCACCAGGCTGGTGGTGGTCGTCTTGCCGTGCGTGCCGGCCACCGCGATGCCGCGCTTCAGGCGCATGAGCTCCGCCAGCATCAACGCCCGGGGCACGACGGGGACGCGTGCCGCCCGGGCTGCCAGGACTTCGGGGTTGTCGCCCGATACCGCCGTGGACGTGACCAGGGCGCCCACGCCCTTGATGTTGTCAGCGTGATGGCCGATGGTCACGCGGGCGCCCAGGCTGGAAAGCCTGCGCGTCACCGCGGATTCCTGAATATCGGAGCCGCTGATGGAATAACCCAGGTTCAACAGGACTTCGGCGATGCCGCTCATGCCGGAGCCGCCGATGCCAACAAAATGTATGCTTTGAATTCGATGCTTCATGCCGGCCTCCTGGCGACTTGTTCGCATGCGTCGGCGATGTGTGCCGTCGCGTGCGGGCTGGCATGCTCATGCGCATGCGCCGCAACCCGCGCCAGTTGTTCTCTTGTGATGCCACCCAGCCAACCCGCGAGCCATTGCGGATCCAGGTCGGACTGCTTCTTCAGCCAGCCGCCCTCGCAATCGCTCAGATAGCGGGCATTGGCGGTCTGATGATCGTCGATGGCGTGTGGCAGCGGAATGAACAGCGCCGCCACTCCGATCGCGGCGACCTCGGCCACGGCCATGGCGCCCGCGCGGCAGATCACGATGTCCGCCTGCGACATGGCGGCCGCCATGTCGTCGATGAAAGCATGGCAGTCGGCGGACACGCCGGCTTTCTCGTAAGCGGCGCGCAACGCAGCCAGATGCTGCTCGCCCGACTGGTGCGTGACGATGGGCCGCGCGCTTTCGGGCAGAAGAGCCAGGGCTTCCGGCACGATCCGGTTCAGGATGGAAGCGCCCAGGCTCCCGCCCACGACCAGCATGCGCAAGGGGCCTGTCCGCCCGGCATAGCGCTCGGCCGCCGGCGGTGCGCCGGTAAACGGCCGCCGCACCGGGTTGCCGACCATGATCGCGCCGGGCAGCGCGCCCGGGAACCCAACCAGCACCTTGCTTGCCAGCCGCGCCAGCCAACGGTTCGCCGTTCCGGCCACGGCGTTCTGCTCGTGGACCACGACAGGGATGCGCCGCGCCGCGGCCATCAGCCCACCGGGAAAAGCCACATAGCCGCCCATGCCCAATACGACATCGGGCCGATGCCGGGCGAGCAGCCGGTTGGCCTGCAGGCAGGCGCGCGTCAGCGTGAACGGCAGCTTGAACAATGCCGCCGGGCCTTTACCCCGCAAGCCGGCGAAACGCAGCGGCAGCAGATCGAATCCCTGCGGCGGCACCAGACGGCCCTCCATGCGTTCGGGATGTCCCAGCCACAGGACTTTCCAGCCGCGCGCCGTCATTTCGTGGGCGACCGCCAATCCCGGCATGATGTGCCCGCCGGTGCCGCCCGCCATGATGAGCAATGTCGGCGCCGTCATGTGCGTTTCCCCCGCATGAGGTTGCGGTTTTCATAATCCACACGCAGCAGCAGGGCCATGGCCACGAGATTCATCACGATGCCGCTGCCTCCGTAGCTGACCATGGGCAGCGTCAGACCCTTCGTCGGCAGCAGGCCCAGGCACACGCCCATGTTGATGAAGGACTGCACGCCGAACCACAGGGCCACGCCCTGGGCGACCAGTCCATTGAATATGCGGTCCATGGCGATCGCCTGGCGGCCGATTTCGAAACCGCGCCACACGATGAAGAAGAACAACATGATGAGGAACATCAACCCCACGAAACCGAGCTCTTCGCCGATCACCGCGACGATGAAGTCGGTATGGGCTTCCGGCAGGTAATGCAGCTTTTCGACGCTCGCTCCCAGCCCGACGCCGAACCACTCTCCGCGTCCCAGCGCGATGAGCGAATGGGAAAGCTGGTAGGCGCTGCCATAGGCATTGTCGGGATTCCATGGATCCAGGTAAACGAACAAGCGCTCGCGACGCCACGGCGACAGCCAGATCAGGACCAGAAAGCTGCCGATGAGAATGGCGAGCAGCGTGGAGAACAGCTTGCCGTTGATGCCCCCGATGAAAAGTATGCCGACCGCAATGGCGACAATTACCATGAACGCGCCCAGGTCGGGTTCCAGCAGCAGGACCATGCCGACGACGGTGAGTGCAACCGCCATGGGCAGGAAGCCGCGCAGGAAGTTCTGCATGTGCTCCTGCTTGCGCACTGTGTAATCCGCGGCGTACAGCAGCACTGCCACCTTCATCAGTTCGGAAGGCTGGAAATTGACGGGACCGAGCGGCAGCCAACGGCGTGCGCCATTGACTTCGCGTCCGATGCCGGGCACCAGCACGACCACCAGGAGCACGAGGCAAAACAGGAACAAGGGGACGGCCAGCTTGGCCCAGACTTTCATGGGCACATTGAACGCAAACAAGGCCGCCAGCACGCCCACCGCGATGAACAGGCCATGGCGGATCACAAAATAGTACCGGCCGTAGCTCTCGTAGCGCGGCCCGTCGGCCAGCGCGATGGAAGCCGAATACACCATCAGCAAACCGAACAGGACAAGCGTGCTGGCGGCGATCACCACCGACACGTCCACGCTGGGCATGGTGGTGCGTCCGGGCCTGACTGCATTGACGCCTGATGAAAGATCGGCAAACAGACTCATGCGACCTCTCCCCGACTCAATGCGAGTTCGTTGACCTCGTCCACGAAACGTTCACCGCGGACTTTATAGTTGGGAAACATATCGAGGCTCGCGCAAGCCGGCGAAAGCAGCACGGTGTCGCCTTCTTCGGCCAACTCGAAGCCGCGTTCCACCGCTGCGCGCAGGCTATCCACGCGCTCGAGTGGAATACCGGCGCCGGCCAGCGCTGCCTCGATGAGGCCTGCGTCCTGACCGAACAGCACGACGGCGCCTGCGTGCCCCCGCACCGCATGGGCCAAGGGGGAAAAGTCCTGTCCCTTGCCCTGCCCGCCGGCGATCAGCACCACGCGCTCATCCATTCCTTCGAGCGCGGCCACCGTCGCACCGACGTTCGTTCCCTTGCTGTCGTTGACGAAATCGACACCGCCGATGCTGCGCACGAACTCGGTTCGATGCGGTTCGCCGGCGTATTCGCGCACACCGTTCAGTAATCCGGCCCAGCCCAGGCCCAGGCAGCGCGCCAGCGCCAATGCCGCCAGCGCATTGAGGGCATTGTGCTGCCCGCGTATCCGCAACGCGTCGGCGGGCATCAGGCGCCGTGTGCGGCCGGGCTCGCGAGGCAGCTCGACCGCTTTCTTGCCGCGCTTGGGCGCCACCGCCGGCAAGTCGAAATCCTGGGCCTCCGAGGCGGCCAGCCACACGATGCCGTCGCTCGCGTCCATGCCCATGTCCCCTTCCAGCACGGGCGCATTCCGGCCGAAACTGCGCACATTGCGCGCCCCGATATCTGCCACCATGGCCACGGTGCGCTCGTCATCCCGATTGACGATCATGGTTTCGGCCATGCCGACCAGGCGTGCCTTGGCCGCCGCATAAGCCTGCATGGAACCATGCCAGTCCAGATGGTCTTGCGTGACATTGAGCACAACGCCCGCGTGGACCTTCAAGCTGTAGACGGCCTCGAGCTGGAAGCTGGAAAGCTCCAGCACCCAGACGTCAGGCAAGGCGTTCGCGGCCAAGGCGTCACGCAATGCATCGAGCGCGGCCGGACTGATATTGCCCGCCACGCGCGCGCTCAGGCCGCTCGCCTCCAGCAGACGCCGCGTCATGGCGGTGACGGTGGTCTTCCCGTTCGTGCCGGTCACCGCCAGTACCCTGGGCTGGTATCCTTGGCCGGCCATATCCGCCAGCGCCCGTGCAAACAGTTCGATTTCGCCGACGACTTCTATCTGTCTGGCGCGGGCCATTTCCAGGAAGGAACGCAGCGGCTCCTGGCCGGGTGCCAGTCCGGGACTGAGTACGATGGTGTGCACATCCTGCAGCGCGCTTGCTTCGAAGCCGTCCCGTCCCAGACGATAGTCGACGCGCGCCGCGTCCAGCTCCGCTTGCATCACGCCCAAGCCGCCCGGCGCCTCGCGGGTGTCCAGTACACGCAGCCCCGCCCCATGCTGCGCGCACCAGCGCGCCGCCGCGACACCCGTCTCGCCCAGACCCAGTATCAGGGTCAGGCCATCCGTGCGCACCGAGGGGAAAGTCATCGTCGTCATCGTAATTTCAAGCTCGCCAAGCCAATCAATACCAGCATCATGCTGATGATCCAGAAACGCACCACGACCTGCGTCTCCTTCCATCCCGTCACTTCGAAATGGTGATGCAGGGGAGCCATCCGGAAAATGCGCCGCCCTTCGCCGTAGCGCTTTTTGGTGTACTTGAACCAGGCCACCTGCACCATCACCGACAGGGTCTCCACCACGAAAACCCCACCCATGATGAAAAGGACGATTTCCTGGCGCACGATGACGGCAATCGTGCCGAGCGCGCCACCCAGCGCAAGCGCGCCGACGTCGCCCATGAAAACCTGTGCCGGATACGCGTTGAACCACAAGAACGCCAGCCCCGCTCCCGCAATGGCCGCGCACAGGACCATCAGTTCGGCGGCGCCCGGTATGTAGGGAAAGAGCAGGTATTTGGAATAGTCGACACGCCCGACCACATAGGCGAAGATGCCCAGCGCACTTCCCACCATGACGGTCGGCATGATGGCCAGGCCGTCCAGGCCGTCCGTCAGGTTCACCGCATTGCTCGATCCGACGATGACCAGCCATGTCAGCGCGACGAAGCCGAATACGCCCAGCGGATAGCTGACGCTCTTGAAAAAAGGCACGATGAGATCGGCCCTGGTGGGCAAGGGCATGGTGAAGCCGCTCAACACCCAGTCGCGGAACAAGGGCCATAGGTCGGCATTGGCGGGCGCCGACACCGCGAATGTCAGATAGAGCGATGCCACGATGCCGATCAAGGCCTGCCAGAAGAACTTGCGGCGCGACGACATGCCCTCCGGATCCCGGTGCACGACTTTCTTGTAATCGTCGGCCCAGCCTATCCAGCCGAATCCGAAGGTGACGAGCAGTACCACCCAGACAAAACGATTGGTCCAGTCCGCCCACATCAGGGTGCTGACGCCGATCGCGATGAGAATCAGCGCGCCGCCCATGGTCGGCGTGCCGTTCTTCTGAAGATGCGACTGCGGGCCATAGCTGCGCACCGCCTGGCCGATCTTCAGTTCGGTCAGCTTGCGGATGACGGCTGGACCCGCGAACAGGCCGATGAGCAGCGCCGTGCCGCAAGCCAGCACGGCACGGAACGTGATGTACTCGAAGACGCCGAACGCGCGGATATGGGAATCTGACAGCCAACGCGCAAGCTCAAGCAGCATGGTGCCCCCCTTCCGCGCTCCTGGGCGCCTGTTCCGCCAGGGCGGCTACGACCCGTTCCATGCGCGCACTGCGCGAACCTTTCACGAGCACATGGGCCGGCATCCATGGTGCAATACCGCGCAGCAACTCGTCCAGCGACTCGAAGACAAAGGCCTGTGCCCCGAATGCGCGGGCAGCGTGAACGCAGGCGACGCCATGGACCAGCAAGGCGTCGATACCCCGGTCTTTGGCATAGCCGCCCACTTCGGCATGCAGCGCATGGCTGTCGGCGCCCAGCTCGCCCATGTCGCCGAGCACCAGCACTTTTTTTCCTTTGAGCTGCGCCAGCACGTCGATGGCGGCGCGGACCGAATCGGGATTGGCGTTATAGGTGTCGTCGATGAGCTGGAAACCGCCGGCCATCGGCCGGGGCTGCATGCGTCCCCTGACCGGATGGAAGGCTTCCAGACCTTGCGCCACCGCTTGCAGCGGCGCGCCGGCGGCAAGCGTGCACGCAGCTGCGGCAAGCGCATTGCGAAGATTGTGCACCCCGGGGGCCGCCAATGTGATGCCCGCGGCTCCGGCGGGCGTATGAATCTGGAACGAGGTCCGGTCGGACTCGACATGAATCTGGTCCGCATACACGTCGAATCCGCGTTCGAAGCCAAAACGCAGGGTTTTCCGCCCGGCCGCCTGCTTCGTCCAGAACGCCGTATAGGTATCGTCTCCTGGAAACACCGCCGTGCCATCCTTGGGCAGCGCATCGAACACCGAGCCGTTCTCGCGGGCGACGGCTTCGACGGTATGCAGGAATTCCTGGTGCTCGCGTTGGGCGTTGTTCACCAGCGCGACGGTCGGCTGAGCGACCGCTGCCACGACCGCGATTTCGCCCGGATGATTCATTCCGAGTTCGATAACCGCCGCTTCGTGCCGGGCTGTCAGACGCAGCACGGTGAGCGGCACGCCGATGTCGTTGTTCAGATTGCCCCGCGTCGCCAGGCTGCACTCTTCACCGAGCCAGTGCCGCAGGATGGAAGCAATCATTTCTTTGGTGGTCGTCTTGCCGTTGCTGCCCGCCACCGCGATGGCCGGGATGCCGAACTGGCGGCGCCAGACCGTGCTGATGCGTATCAGCGCCTGCCGGGTGTCGCCCAGTTCGAACTGCTGCATGCCGATTTCAGGCTGCTTGCGTTCCACCACCGCCGCACATGCGCCCGCGGCGCGGGCCGCTTCGAGATAATCGTGCCCGTCGAAAGTGTCGCCCCTGATCGCCACGAACAGCTGTCCCGGCGCCAGGCTGCGCGTGTCGGTGGAAATGACCAGCCCCTGCTTCCAGGACAAGGCGAACCGCGCCCATTCCCGATCGTCGAACGGCACCCGGACACCCTGTGTTTCCTGGTAGGTCTCGTGGCCCTTGCCCGCAATCAGCACCACATCGTCGGAAGACGCGCCCCATATGACGGAAAGAATCGCGCTGGCGCGGTCCAGGTCCACCTGGGGCGCTTGCGGCATGCCCGCGATGATCTGCGCGGCAATCCCGGCAGGGTCTTCACTGCGCGGATTATCGCTGGTGAGGATCACGGCGTCAGCGTGTTCCGCCGCAATGCGGCCCATGACCGGACGCTTGCTGCTGTCCCGGCTGCCGCCGCAGCCGAATACGCAGACCAGCTTGCCGCCGCGCGCGGAGGCGATGTCGCGCAAGGCCCGCAGCGCGCGCTCCAGTGCGTCCGGGGTGTGGGCGTAGTCGACCACCACCATGGGGCAGCCGACACCGGTCTTGATGGACTCCGGCGCTTCAACGACCTGCAGGCGCCCTTCGACCGAGGTCAAGCCGCCCAGGACCCTGGCGATGCGCTGCAAGTCCCAGCCCATGTCGCGCAGGACGCCGGCGACCTGAAGCAGATTGGATACGTTGTGCTCGCCCACCAGGCGCGTCAGCATCTGCGCTGTGCCTTCGGGTGTCACGAGATTGAAAACCAGCCCATACGGCCCAGCCTGGATATCCTGGGCACGCAACGCGGCCTGGGGATGGTTCCGTACGGAATAGCCCGCTACCGAGGAAGCAGGCAGGAGTCCCGCCAGCTCTTCGCCGGCGGCATCGTCCAGATTGATCACCGAGCAGCGCAGCCCCGGCCAATCGAAGAGCCGGAACTTGGCGGCCTTGTACTCCTCCATGCTGTGGTGGTAGTCGAGGTGATCGTGCGTGAGGTTGGTGAAGCCGGCGATCTGGATCTGCACATGGTCCAGCCGGCCCTGCGTCAGCCCGATGGACGACGCCTCGATGGCCACCACTTGGACGCCCGCCTTGCGCATGGCGGCCAGGCTGCGATGCATGGTCAGGACATCCGGCGTGGTCAAGGCGCCGCCAAGATTGGTGCCGTCCGCTAGAGTTACGCCCAGCGTGCCGATGGTGCCGCAAGGAACGCCGTCTGTATTCAAGGCGCTGGCCAGCCACTGGACGCAGCTGGTCTTGCCGTTGGTGCCGGTCAGGGCCACCACGGACATCGCACTGGACGGTTCGCCATACCAGCGGTGCGCGAGCTGTCCCAGCAGTTCCGGCAAGTCTTCGACCTCCAGCACCGGAACCGATGCGTGAACGGCGCCGCCGGGGGAGTCTTGCGGCGCATGCGCGACGATGGCCGCGGCGCCTTGCCGCACAGCCTGTTCAATATATGCGCGCCCGTCGCTGGCAAGGCCGGGGCAGGCGAAAAACACGTCACCGGCAGTCAATTGCCGGGTGTCCAGGCACAGATTCGCCCCGGGGGCGACGTGCCGACTCAGCCAGGTAAGAATATCTCGGGCGTTCATTGCGCCACCTCTCTCTCGGCGCCCAATGCAACCAGCGATTCAATAGGGGCATCTGGCTGTACACCCATACGACGCAAGCTGCTGGCGACCACATCAGCAAATACGGGAGCGGCCACCCGGCCGCCGTAATAACCATTGGAATGCGGCTCGTCGATGCTGATCGCAACGACGATACGCGGATTGGAAACCGGCGCAAAGCCCACGAAGGAGCTGCGATACAGCGACGTGCTGTACTTTCCGTTGACGATCTTGCGTGCCGTGCCGCTCTTGCCGGCCACCCGGTAGCCCTGCACCTGCGCGAGCTTGGCGCCGTCAGGACCTGCAGCTGCTTCGAGCATCTCGCGGATCTGGTGCGACACCTTGGGCGAATACACCTGCACGCTCGTCGGCCTGCCTTCCCGTTTCAGCAAAGTCAGGGAGACCATGTCCCCGTCCCTGGCGAAAGTGGTGAAGGCATGGGCGATCTGCAGCAGCGATACCGACAAACCATAGCCATAGGCCATGGTCGCCCGCTCGATCGGACGCCAGCGCTCCCAAGGGCGCAGCCGTCCGGACGCCACGCCAGGGAAATTGGCCTGTGGGGCGCGACCGAAACCCAGTTCCGTGAATTTGTTCCACATTTCCTGAGACGTCAGTTTCTCGGAAATCATGGTCATGCCGATATTACTCGACCGACGCAGTATACCCGCGGCGTTCAGCGTGCCGTTGCGGCTGACGTCGGATATGGTCGAGCCCTGGTACCGGTACTGGCCATTGCCGGTGTCGAACAGCGTCGACGTGGTGATGCGCTGGATATCGAGCGCCAGCGCCACCGTGAAGGGCTTCATGATGGAGCCCGGCTCGAAAGTGTCGGTAATCGCCCGGTTGCGCAGCGCCTGGCCCTTGCGATCGTCGCGGTCATTGGGGTCATAAGTGGGCAGGTTCACGAGCGCCAGCACCTCGCCCGTCTGCACGTCTATCACTATTCCCGCGCCGGCCTTGGCCTTGTGTTCAGTCAAGCCCTTCTTCAACGCCGTATAGGTGTCGAACTGCAGCCCGCTGTCGATCGAAAGCTTCAAATCCTGTCCGTTCACGGGAGGAACGATGGCCTGCACGTCTTCTACCACGCGTCCCAGCCTGTCCTTGATGACGCGGCGCGAGCCGGGCTTGCCGGAAAGCTCCTCGTTGAACGCGAGCTCCACGCCTTCGATGCCCTTGTCCTCGATATTGGTGAAGCCGATGACATGGGCGGCGATCTCGCCTTCCGGATAAAAGCGCCGCATTTCCGATTGCTGGTGGAAACCGGGCACCTTCATGTCGCGGATCTGATCGGCAATATCGATGGAGACCTGGCGCTTGATGTACACAAAGGATTTCTCCTCGTCCACCAGACGGCTCCTGATGTCCTTGACGGACATGCCCAACAAGTCGCCAAGCTTGCCCAACTGCGCGTCCGTTGCGTTCCGCGTGTCCTCGGGTATGGCCCAGATGGCTCGCACGGGCACGCTGGACGCCATGACGACCGAACCGCTGCGGTCGAATATCTTGCCGCGCGTCGCGGGCAGGACCAGTGTGCGCTCGTACCGCCTTTCCCCTTGCTGCTGCAGGAACTCCGTGGACAATCCCTGAAGATGCAGGGCCTTGCCCGCAAGCGCGACAAACCCCAGGATCAGCAGGACCAGCACCAGGCGCGAACGCCACAACGGCATTTGCACATTGAGGACCGGACTATCGAAGAAACGAACGCGTTTCATCGCCTTTCCTCCCTGGCCGTCCCGTTGGATGCGCCGCCCGTGACATAGATGGTCCGGTCCGGCGACGTGGTGTTCATATGAAGCTCTTCCCTCGCCATGCCGTCGATGCGCGCATTGCGCGCGAGTTCAGCCCTTTCGAGCTGCAGGCGGCGCCAATCGGTATCGAGTTCACGAGCGCGGTCCACCAGGCGGTCGACCTCGATGAACAGCTGCCGGGACTGAAAACGCGCTGTCACGAGCGACAGCGCGGAAAGCATGAGGACCATTGCGAAGAAGAGGCTGAGGCGTCCCATTACCGGTGCCTCTTCTTGCCGCGCGTGGCCGTCCTGCCGACCAGGCCCATGGCGTTGATGAAGGACGCGCCTTGGTCGTCGGGCAAGGGAGTGCTGGTGCGTTCCGCCACGCGCAGCACGGCGGAACGCGCGCGGACGTTATCCTGCGCCTCGTCGTCGGTGGGCAGGATGCGGCCCAGCGAGCTGAGTATGGGTTGCGGCATGTCCTTCTCCAGGATGGGCAAGCGAGCATGCGCCGCAGCGGGCCTGGCGGCTGCGGCGATGCATTGCTTGACCATGCGGTCTTCTAGAGAATGGAAGCTGATCACCGCCAAGCGTCCTCCTGGAGCCAATACTTTCAGAACTGCCGCGAGGGCGAGCGCGAGTTCTTCGAGCTCTTGATTGATGTGAATCCGTATAGCTTGAAAGCTGCGAGTGGCCGGGTGTTGACCCTTTTCGCGCGTACGGACGACACCGGCGATGAGCTCGGCGAGGTCGAGCGTTGTGCGCAGCGGGCGGGATTCGCGGCGAGCAACAACCGCCTTTGCAATCTGGAAAGCAAACCGTTCTTCGCCATATTTAGCTATGACCTCCTTTAATTCCTCGACGCTGACTTCCGCCAGCCATTCCGCTGCGGTCGGACCGCGGCTCGTATCCATTCGCATATCCAGGGGGCCCTCGCGCATGAACGAAAATCCCCTGCGTGCGTCATCGATCTGCGGTGAAGAAATACCCAGGTCCAGCATGACGCCCTGCACTTGCCCTATTCCGAGGTCGGCCAGCGCGTCCGGCATGCTGCCAAAACCACCGTGCACGACCACGACCCTATCGTCCTCTTGCTGCAATGCCCGGGCTGCCTCAATGGCTTCCGGATCCTTGTCGAACACCACCAGCGTCGATTGCGGATCGAGCTGCGACAACAAATACCTGCTGTGTCCGCCCCGCCCGAACGTGCCGTCCACATAAATGCCCTTTGCGGGCGCATGTTCGGCATCGACAGCCTTTCCGCCTTTGCCCCGGACACCGAAATCGGGATCAACGAGGGCTTGGACCGTAGGCTGCAGCAGCACGGATCGATGTGAAAACGCCATATTGATTTAGAACGAAAACTGATCCATGACCTCGGCCATGCCTTTGGCTAGGTCTTCCGCCTCGCGGCGGGCCCATTCCGCACAATCCCACAACTCAAAATGGCTACCCATGCCGAGCAGCATGGCTTCACGAACCAGCCCGGCCGCCGTCCGAAGTTCCGGCGCAATCAGAATGCGGCCGGAGCCATCCATTTCCACATCCTGTGCATTACCGAGCAGCAAGCGCTGCAGCGGGCGCGCGCCCATCGGGAAATTCGCGATCTGCTCGCGCTTCTTTTCCCACACATTGCGCGGGTACACCAGGAGGCAGCCATCGGGATGGCGGGTAAGGGTAAGGCGACCTTCGACCTGAGACACGAGCGCGTCACGGTGCCGGGTCGGAATCGAGATCCGACCTTTGGCATCCAACGTGAGAGCGCTGCTTCCCTGGAACAAGATTTCTTCCCCACTTTTTTGCACAAAATCCTACTTTTCCCCACTCTACGGGAACGATTGCAAGCGGTCAAGCGCAAAGTTGCAATTTTTTCAATTACAACAAGCACTTAGCGCTGCCTTTCAAGAGAGCGCAAAAAAAAATGTCCAGAAAAATCAAGAAATTGGATGGGGATGTGAAAGTCCTTTGTGATAACGCCGCCTGGGCGGCGGCGCCGGACTTTGCATTTACTAACCATTGGCCGAAGCCTGGCAAAGAGTGAGACAGGCCTGTAGGCCGGATTCTGTACACCAGGCGAGCCTGGCGGGCAATCATTCCTCTGGGCCCGGCATTGCTGCCGGGCTCTAGCCATCTACCCGCATGCTCGGGCGAGCCGCCCTGTTGGCCCGCAGGCCAGTCGCATGCCTATTTGATGTTGCTCCGGATAGAGGTTGCCGCGTTTCACCCTGCTGCGCCGCGACCGGTCTCCCGGCCGCGCGGCATGGAGATGGCCATGCCGGTGCGCGCAATTGCGCGCCCTCGCCGCAGACTCGTCTCTGTGGCCCTATTCCTCGGCCCGGCGCCGCAACGAATTGCGCGCGCCTCGCCGGACGGCCGTTAGCCGCTATCCCGCTCTATGGAGTCCGGACCTTCCTCGACGCCTTGCGGCGCCGCGATTGCCCAGCCTGCCTCACAGCTGCATTGTAACCTGCGACAATAGGGGCTTCCATTGAATTGACTAATATCGGTTTTTGCATGGCTGCCCCTACTCTCATCACGCTCAGCGGCGTACAGCTCGCCTATGGGCATCATCCGCTGCTCGACCACGCCGACTTCACCATCCAGCCCGGAGAGCGCATCGGTCTCATCGGCCGCAATGGCGCGGGAAAATCATCCCTGCTCAAGGTACTCGACGGCCGCACGGCGCCGGACGACGGTGAAATCATGCGCAGCAGCGGCCTCAGGATCGCAACGGTGGAGCAAGAGCCGGAACTGGACGGCCACTCCACGGTGCTGGAGGCGCTCTGCGGCAATTACGCGGAAACCGAAGACTGGCAGCGTCCCGCCAGAGCTGGCGCGCTGATCGAGCAGTTGGGCCTTGCTCCCGACCTGCCCATCGAGGGCCTGTCGGGGGGAATGCGCAAGCGCGTGGCACTCGCGCGCGCGCTGGCCGATGAGCCAGACCTTCTGCTGCTGGACGAGCCCACCAACCATCTGGATTTCGACGGTATAGCGTGGCTGGAGGGCCTGCTGCAGAGCGCCCGCTGCAGCGTCGTCATCATTACGCACGATCGACGCTTCCTGGACGCCGTGGCGACGCGCGTCGTCGAACTCGACCGTGGCACCCTGTACAGCTTTCCCGGAAATTTCTCTCAGTGGCAGCAGCGTAAAGCCGAAACGCTGGAAGCCGAGAAGCAGCAGAACGCCAAGTTCGACAAGTTCCTTGCACAGGAAGAGGTCTGGATCCGCAAAGGCGTCGAGGCGCGACGCACCCGCAACGAAGGCCGGGTACGCCGGCTGGAGCAATTACGTCGCGAGCGGACCGCGCGCCGCGAACGACAAGGCAATGTCAGCCTCGCCATCGCGGAAGGACAACGCTCGGGCAAGCTGGTGGCAGAACTCCAGAATGTCTCGCATCAGTATGGCGAACGCGTGATCGTCCGGGACTTTTCCACGGTCATCATGCGCAAGGACCGGATCGGTTTCATCGGGCCCAACGGGTCGGGCAAGACCACCTTGCTGAAAATCATCCTTGGCAAATTGCAGCCCACCTCGGGCACCGTGCGCCTGGGCACCAATCTGACCGTGGGCTACTTCGATCAGATGCGCTCCCAGCTCGACGAGAACGCCACGCTGGCCGATACCATCAACCCGGGCAGCGAATGGGTCGAGATCGGGGACCAGCGCAAGCATGTCATGAGCTATCTCGAGGATTTCCTGTTCCCGCCCGCCAGGGCGCAGTCTCCCGTTCATAGCCTTTCCGGCGGCGAGCGCGCAAGATTGGTGCTGGCCCGCATGTTCGCCCGGCCAACCAACGTTCTGGTGCTCGACGAGCCGACCAACGACCTGGATATCGAAACCCTGGAGCTGCTGGAAGAACTGCTCCAGGACTACCCCGGCACCGTGCTGCTCGTCAGCCACGATCGGGAATTCCTAAACAACGTCGTCACCCAGACCATTGCCTCCGAAGGCAATGGCAACTGGGGCGAATACGTGGGGGGCTACGATGAATGGCTGGCGCAAAGGCCCGCAGCGCAGGCGGCCGAATCCGACAAACCGCGCAAGAAAGAGCCGACTGCACAGGCCCGCCCAAAACCCGCCAAGGCGGGTCGCATCACATCATGGGAACTGCGGGAACTTGACGAACTGCCCGACCGGATCGCCGTGCTTGAACGCGACCAGGCCGAACTGACAGCCCGTCTTTCCGACGGCAGCCTGTACCGTGACGCGCCCGAAGAAGTCGATGACATCAACAAGCAGCTGCACGAGATCGACGAACAGCTGGAAGCGCTGTTCGCCCGCTGGGAAGCGCTGGAAGAAAAGCGCAGCGACGGTGCTTGAATAGGGTCAGACCCCCATTGCTGCGCAAGGGTCAGACCCCATGCGGGGTCTGACCCTGCAAGTTAAGGGGTCAGACCCCGTATGGGGTCTGACCCCAACACCGCCCCTACTGGGTCTGACCCCACCACCTTCCAGGCCAGCGTTTCGCCCGCCGCCAGCGGCACGACGGTCGAGTCCGCCATCGGCAGTTCGAGCGGGATCGGATAGTTGCCGCGCTGCAGCGCAAGAGTACCGCTATTGATCGGCAAGCCGTAGAATGCCGGCCCGTTCCTGCTGGCGAAGGCTTCGAGCCGATCCAGCTTACCGACCGAATCGAATGCGGTGGCGTATAGCTCCATCGCGTGCAAGGCGGTATAGCAACCGGCACAGCCGCATGCATGCTCTTTGAGTCCTCTTGGGTGCGGCGCGCTGTCGGTGCCCAGGAAGAAGCGGCCCGAACCGCTGGTCGCGGCATCGAGCAATGCCTGCCGATGCTGCTCTCTTTTGAGTACGGGAAGACAATACCAGTGGGGCCTTATGCCGCCCTGAAAGATGGCATTGCGGTTGTAGAGCAGATGATGGGCAGTGATCGTCGCCGCAATGGGGCCGGCGGCTTCGCGCACGTAATCGACGCCCTGGCGGCTCGTCAGGTGCTCGAACACCACCTTCAGTTCGGGGAAGGCCTTGCGCAGAGGGATCATGACGCGATCGATGAAAACCGCCTCGCGGTCGAAAAGATCGACGTCGGGATCCGTGACCTCGCCATGCACCAGCAAAGGCATCCCACAGCGCTGCATGGCTTCGAGCGCGGCGCCGCAACGCCCCAGCAGATCGGTGACTCCCGCATCGGAGTTGGTGGTGGCTCCGGCGGGATACAGCTTGATCCCATGCACGAAGCCCGATTCCCGCGCGCGCTGCACGTCTTCGACACGGGTGTTGTCCGTGAGATACAGCGTCATGAGCGGCGTGAAATCGTCATCGCTCATGCCTGCCGCCCTGAGCGCCGCGTAAATGCGGTCACGATACGCCGCAGCCAGCTCCGGCGTCGTCACGGGCGGCTTCAGATTGGGCATGATGATCGCGCGTGAAAACTGCCGCGCGGTGTCGGCGATGACGGACCCCAGCACCGCGCCGTCGCGCAAATGCAGGTGCCAATCGTCCGGACGGACGATGGTTAATGTCTGATTGGCATCAATCATAGGAAAAATTCACTGACCGGAGAAAGTAAACCCGCATTATGACCCGGATGCGAGAGGCATGCTGCGTTCGACCAGGCGCACGAACATGGCGCTGCCCACCGGAATGACGGCGTCGTTGAAATCGAAAGTGGCGCTATGCAGTACGCGTCCAGCCTCGGCTCCACCTTGCCCCAGGCGGAAATACGCGCCCGGGCGGTGCTGGAGCATGAAGGAAAAGTCCTCCGAGCCCATCGAAGGCGTCAGGTTCGGGATGACCTTGTCTTCACCAAAGAGCTCCGTGGCCACTTCTGCCACGAAACGCGCGTGCTCCGGTGTGTTGATCGTGGCCGGAAAGAGCTTGTGATAGTTGAAGGTGATCTTTGCCTTGAAGACGGCCGCCATGCCGTCGATGATCTCCTGCATGCGCTGGATCACCTGCTCCTGGATGACCGGATTGAAGGTCCTGACCGTTCCCACCATCCGCGCATCGCGGGGAATCACGTTCATGGCCTGCAGATTGCCAGCATGCACCGCAGCCACCGTCACCACCGCCGAGTCGGGCGCCGGCACGTTGCGAGACACGATGGTCTGCAGCGCGGTAATGAGCTGCGCGGCGATCACGATCGGATCGTTGGTTTGATAGGCGTGCGCGCCATGGCCGCCACGCCCCTCGATGTGGATGTCGAAATGGTCGGCGGCGGCCATCATGGGCCCCGGGTTCACACCGATCACGCCCGGAGGCAAGCCGGGCCAGTTGTGCAAGCCGTAAATCGCATCGCAAGGGAAGCGGTCGAACAAGCCCTCGTCGAGCATGGCCTGCGCCCCGCCCAGGCCTTCTTCGGCAGGCTGGAAGATCAGGACGACCTTGCCATCGAAGTTGCGTGTTTCGGCGAGATAGCGCGCCGCCCCGAGCAACACTGTTGTGTGGCCATCGTGGCCACAGGCGTGCATGACGCCGTGATGGCGCGACGCGTGTGCGGCATCCCCCTGTTCGACGATGGGCAGGGCGTCCATGTCGGCCCGCAGGCCTAAGCTGCGGCCGCTGGTATTGCGCAGGCCCTCCAGGACACCCACCACTCCGGTCTTGCCGACATTCCGATGCACCTGATAACCCAAGGCCGTCAGCGCATTGGCAACGATCGCCGACGTGCGCTGCTCCTGGAAGCCAAGTTCGGGGTGGGCATGGATGTCCTGTCGGATGGCGGTCAGCTCGTCATGGAAGCGGCTGATGGACTCGAACACACTCTTGGCGTACATCGGATTATGTCTCCTGGGCAGGCAGCGCTCGTTCCGGCACTGGTTAAAATAAAACATTACCATAAGGAAACACGTACTGCGCAGCCACCCATAGCCCTACGCCAGACATACTCTTGTGCACTTTTTGTTTTGTCTTTCGAGGGTTCTCACGTTATGCTGCGGGGGAACGTTTTTATCAACTATCAGACAGGAGCCCTTTTCTATGGCAACAACCGAGAAATCCGCGCGCAAACCCAATGCTGCGTTCATGAAGCCGCTCACTCCCAGCGCAACGCTGGCCGCCATCATCGGGCCCGAGGCAGTGCCCCGCACCGAAGTTACCAAGAAAATCTGGGACTACATCAAGAAGCATGATCTTCAAGATCCCAAGAACCGCCGCAATATCAATGCCGACGACAAATTGCGTCCGCTGTTCGGCAAAGACCAGGTTTCCATGTTCGAATTGACCAAGCTGGTCAGCGGGCACCTGAAATAAACGCCCAGCGCGTCGCTCCGGTAAGAGCTGAAAAAACGCTGCCGAGGTCCTGAACCCGGGCAGCGTTTTTTTGTACGACCGTGTTGTAAGTATCAGTCGGCCAAGGGCGATTGCGCCGAGAACAAGGCCAGCCACCCTTTGATGATCCGATAGACGATCCAGACGATGGCGATGAGGCCGGTGACCCAGCCAATAAAGATAAACGTGAATATCGCGCTGATGACGATCCAGAGCAGGCCCCACCAGAAAGTCTTGATCACCCAATCGAAATGGGCCGCATACAAGGTTCCGGCCGCGTCGCCCCGCTTCAGATACGCCAACACGACTGCGGCGATGGTGGCTACGCCAAAGAAGCCGGCGCTCAATAGGCCCAACGCAAAAAGCCCGTAGATAAGATGCGTAAGATTACGCATGGACAAGCCAGTGCCGTCCTCTGGCGGATACGCCTGGGTCATACAAAACCTCCGGAGAAACAAGAAAAATAAGCAACCGGCGAACGCCGAGGGCCTATTTTACTCGACTTCCTGTTTTGGTCATGTCCATGGCGCCGACCCGGTGCAGGGGTCAGACCCCGCACGGGGTCTGACCCCCTGAAGCAGACGCCCCGGCTTGAGCTGCTCCTGCGTGGCGGGCTTGGGGTCAGACCCCATCCGGGGTCTGACCCCTAAAAGAAAAACCCCCGAGCGCTGGGCGCTAGGGGGTTTTGGCAATAAGAGCCTGACGATGACCTACTTTCACAGACGTACGTCCACTATCATCGGCGCAAAGGCGTTTCACGGTCCTGTTCGGGATGGGAAGGCGTGGGACCACCTTGCTATGGTCGTCAAGCGTAACTGGGTGCTCGGGCCCGTTCTTGAAGGGCGGGCCATGAGCCAATCTGGTAGAAGCCCTGTCTTGCCTGGGGCAAGACAGCAACAAGTAATTGGGGTGTGTTCTTTTGGTTCGCGGGTTGCGATGGGTACCGAGCTTCTTAGCTCAGCCTGTGCGCTGCCCTGTTTTTTGGGGCAGCGACTTTCACTTTGTTTGAACGGCACTTGAACACCCACAACCTGCAAGGTTATAGGATCAAGCCGCACGGGCAATTAGTACTGGTTAGCTACACGCATTACTGCGCTTATACACCCAGCCTATCAACGTCCTGGTCTCGAACGACCCTTCAGGGGGGTCTAGCCCCCGGGATACCTAATCTTCAGACGAGTTTCCCGCTTAGATGCCTTCAGCGGTTATCTCTTCCGTACGTAGCTACTCGGCAATGCCATTGGCATGACAACCGATACACCAGCGGTACGTCCACTCCGGTCCTCTCGTACTAGGAGCAGGCTCCGTCAAGTATCCAACGCCCACGGCAGATAGGGACCAAACTGTCTCACGACGTTTTAAACCCAGCTCACGTACCTCTTTAAATGGCGAACAGCCATACCCTTGGGACCGGCTACAGCCCCAGGATGAGATGAGCCGACATCGAGGTGCCAAACACCGCCGTCGATATGAACTCTTGGGCGGTATCAGCCTGTTATCCCCAGAGTACCTTTTATCCGTTGAGCGATGGCCCTTCCATTCAGAACCACCGGATCACTATGTCCTGCTTTCGCACCTGTTCGACTTGTCAGTCTCACAGTCAAGCACGCTTATGCCATTGCACTATCAAGACGATTTCCGACCGTCTCTAGCGTACCTTCGAACTCCTCCGTTACACTTTAGGAGGAGACCGCCCCAGTCAAACTGCCCACCATGCACTGTCCCCAACCCGGATAACGGGCCAAGGTTAGAACCGCAAACAAACCAGGGTGGTATTTCAAGGATGGCTCCCTTAGATCTGGCGACCCAAGTTCAACGCCTCCCACCTATCCTACACAGGCCGGTTCACAGTCCAATGCAAAGCTACAGTAAAGGTTCATGGGGTCTTTCCGTCTAGCCGCGGGTAGATTGCATCATCACAAACACTTCAACTTCGCTGAGTCTCAGGAGGAGACAGTGTGGCCATCGTTACGCCATTCGTGCAGGTCGGAACTTACCCGACAAGGAATTTCGCTACCTTAGGACCGTTATAGTTACGGCCGCCGTTTACCGGGGCTTCGATCAAGAGCTTGCACCCCATCACTTAACCTTCCGGCACCGGGCAGGCGTCACACCCTATACGTCGACTTTCGTCTTGGCAGAGTGCTGTGTTTTTAATAAACAGTCGCAGCCACCGATTCTCTGCGACCCCTTCATGCTCTGGGCGCGGGCCCATCACACTACGCAGGGTATACCTTCTCCCGAAGTTACGGTATTAATTTGCCGAGTTCCTTCTCCTGAGTTCTCTCAAGCGCCTTGGAATATTCATCCCGTCCACCTGTGTCGGTTTGCGGTACGGTCTCGTAGGACTGAAGCTTAGAGGCTTTTCTTGGAACTGCTGCCGATCAGTCTAGAGCCTAAGCTCTATTCAGCCACACCCTTGAATTACGCGCCCGGATTTGCCTAAAGCGCCTTCTTCGATGCAGCAACGGGGACATCCAACACCCCGATGACGTTTCGCAATCCGTCCCCCCATCGCATCCTACGACGGTGCTGGAATATTAACCAGCTTCCCATCAGCTACGCATCTCTGCCTCGCCTTAGGGGCCGACTCACCCTGCGCCGATGAACGTTGCGCAGGAAACCTTGGACTTACGGCGAGGGGGCTTTTCACCCCCTTTATCGCTACTCATGTCAGCATTCGCACTTCTGATACCTCCAGCAGACTTCTCAATCTGCCTTCGCAGGCTTACAGAACGCTCTCCTACCGCGTATATCAAAGATATACACCCGCAGCTTCGGTCTATGGCTTAGCCCCGTTACATCTTCCGCGCAGGACGACTCGATCAGTGAGCTATTACGCTTTCTTTAAAGGGTGGCTGCTTCTAAGCCAACCTCCTGACTGTCTATGCCTTCCCACTTCGTTTCCCACTTAGCCATAGTTTGGGACCTTAGCTGGCGGTCTGGGTTGTTTCCCTCTTGAGTCCGGACGTTAGCACCCGGTGCTCTGTCTCCCACGCTCATACTTGCCGGTATTCGGAGTTTGCCATAGGTTGGTAAGTCGCCATGACCCCCTAGCTATAACAGTGCTCTACCCCCGGCAGCAATACGTGAGGCACTACCTAAATAGTTTTCGGAGAGAACCAGCTATTTCCAGGCTTGTTTAGCCTTTCACCCCTATCCACAGTTCATCCCCTAATTTTTCAACATTAGTGGGTTCGGTCCTCCAGCACGTGTTACCGTGCCTTCAACCTGACCATGGATAGATCGCCTGGTTTCGGGTCTACACCCAGCGACTAAATCGCCCTATTCGGACTCGCTTTCGCTACGCCTTCCCTATTCGGTTAAGCTTGCCACTGAATGTAAGTCGCTGACCCATTATACAAAAGGTACGCAGTCACGGGACAAGCCCGCTCCTACTGTTTGTATGCACACGGTTTCAGGATCTATTTCACTCCCCTTCCGGGGTTCTTTTCGCCTTTCCCTCACGGTACTGGTTCACTATCGGTCGATTACGAGTATTTAGCCTTGGAGGATGGTCCCCCCATCTTCAGACAGGATTTCACGTGTCCCGCCCTACTTGTCTGACGCCTAGTTCCAACAACTGAATTTCGTCTACAGGGCTATCACCTGCTACGGCCGCGCTTTCCATCGCGTTCGACTATCCAATTGCCTAAATCGTCAAGGCTGCTCCGATTTCGCTCGCCGCTACTTTCGGAATCTCGGTTGATTTCTGTTCCTCGAGCTACTGAGATGTTTCAGTTCACCCGGTTCGCCTCCATGACCTATGTATTCAGTCAAGGATAGGGTATCGCTACCCTGGGTTTCCCCATTCGGACATCTGCGGATCAAAGCTTGTTTGCCAGCTCCCCGCAGCATTTCGCAGGCTACCACGTCCTTCATCGCCTGTAATCGCCAAGGCATCCACCATGTGCACTTAGTCGCTTGATCCTATAACGTTGCAGGTTAAAAACCTAACAAGTTATAAAAACTTTGAGTTATGCGTGTTTGTGCCGTTCATCATTTTCAAAGGCCATGTCTTTAAACATGTATTTTTGAGAACTATTTGAACAAAATTGTTTAATGCAATCACAACCCGTACTTACGAACTCACCGTCACTTAAGACGATGCGCCGCAATTACTTCGTTGTGCTTCTTCCAGATTGTTAAAGAACGAGTAAAACCATTTATAAGCCTAGCTACTGCCTAAGACTTAACGAGCAACCCAGGCATCGCTGCCCAGACTCTTCGTTAACCCCTAATCAACCAGCCGATGAACCAACCCGCGGCGCGCTTGGTGGAGGATGACGGGATCGAACCGACGACCCCCTGCTTGCAAAGCAGGTGCTCTCCCAGCTGAGCTAATCCCCCTTCGCACCGATCAATCCTGCTGGTGGGTCAAGTTGGAATCGAACCAACGACCCCCGCCTTATCAAGACGGTGCTCTAACCGACTGAGCTACTGACCCAGCTTTCTGTTGCCAACCCATCTCGGGCCTTACTCTTTCTACCATCAACAGCCAATAAGTGTGGACGCTTTCGCTTTGGCATCCGAGCATTTTGCTCTGAAAGGAGGTGATCCAGCCGCACCTTCCGATACGGCTACCTTGTTACGACTTCACCCCAGTCATGAATCCTACCGTGGTAATCGCCCTCCTTGCGGTTAGGCTAACTACTTCTGGTAAAACCCACTCCCATGGTGTGACGGGCGGTGTGTACAAGACCCGGGAACGTATTCACCGCGACATGCTGATCCGCGATTACTAGCGATTCCGACTTCATGCAGGCGAGTTGCAGCCTGCAATCCGGACTACGATCGGGTTTCTGGGATTGGCTCCCCCTCGCGGGTTGGCGACCCTCTGTCCCGACCATTGTATGACGTGTGAAGCCCTACCCATAAGGGCCATGAGGACTTGACGTCATCCCCACCTTCCTCCGGTTTGTCACCGGCAGTCTCATTAGAGTGCCCTTTCGTAGCAACTAATGACAAGGGTTGCGCTCGTTGCGGGACTTAACCCAACATCTCACGACACGAGCTGACGACAGCCATGCAGCACCTGTGTTCCGGTTCTCTTGCGAGCACTCCTCTATCTCTAAAGGATTCCAGACATGTCAAGGGTAGGTAAGGTTTTTCGCGTTGCATCGAATTAATCCACATCATCCACCGCTTGTGCGGGTCCCCGTCAATTCCTTTGAGTTTTAATCTTGCGACCGTACTCCCCAGGCGGTCAACTTCACGCGTTAGCTGCGCTACTAAGGCCCGAAGGCCCCAACAGCTAGTTGACATCGTTTAGGGCGTGGACTACCAGGGTATCTAATCCTGTTTGCTCCCCACGCTTTCGTGCATGAGCGTCAGTATTATCCCAGGGGGCTGCCTTCGCCATCGGTATTCCTCCACATCTCTACGCATTTCACTGCTACACGTGGAATTCTACCCCCCTCTGACATACTCTAGCCCGGCAGTTAAAAATGCAGTTCCAAGGTTAAGCCCTGGGATTTCACATCTTTCTTTCCGAACCGCCTGCGCACGCTTTACGCCCAGTAATTCCGATTAACGCTTGCACCCTACGTATTACCGCGGCTGCTGGCACGTAGTTAGCCGGTGCTTATTCTGCAGGTACCGTCAGCGGCGCCAGGTATTATCCGGCGCCTTTTCTTCCCTGCCAAAAGTGCTTTACAACCCGAAGGCCTTCATCGCACACGCGGGATGGCTGGATCAGGGTTGCCCCCATTGTCCAAAATTCCCCACTGCTGCCTCCCGTAGGAGTCTGGGCCGTGTCTCAGTCCCAGTGTGGCTGGTCGTCCTCTCAAACCAGCTACGGATCGTCGCCTTGGTAGGCCTTTACCCCACCAACTAGCTAATCCGATATCGGCCGCTCCAATAGTGAGAGGTCCGAAGATCCCCCCCTTTCCCCCGTAGGGCGTATGCGGTATTAGCCACGCTTTCGCGTAGTTATCCCCCGCTACTGGGCACGTTCCGATATATTACTCACCCGTTCGCCACTCGCCACCAGACCGAAGTCCGTGCTGCCGTTCGACTTGCATGTGTAAAGCATCCCGCTAGCGTTCAATCTGAGCCAGGATCAAACTCTTCAGTTCAATTCCTGTAATCGTAAATTCCTCAAGCATCTAAAATAGACGCTCGGGACATACGTCGCTTCACTCAAACGAAAAAGACAAGTGTTCTAATTTCTTAAAACCTTACTTCTTCATTCTATGTGAGCACTTGATAATAACGTTGGCAAAAGTCCTTCGTGAAAAGAACCTCGCTCGCGCCGCATTCCAAGCGCCCACACTTATCGGCTGTTTGATTGTTAAAGAACAAGGGTGATGACCCGGCGCCTAGCTTTTTTTTGCCCAGCGCCTGCCCATCGGCAATTCTGCCCCTACTTCGCCTACCGGCTGCACCTGCGTGCCGCGCTGTGTTTGAAGCAGAGAAACGAGATTATGAAGCAGTTTTTTGTCGGTGTCAAATCGGGGCTGACTTTATTTCCTTCAACCCCCTTGCGCTGCAACCCATCCGCAACACAAGGCACCGGCCTTGCCGCCGCACGACCTCGCGGTCTTGCTGCCCACTGCCGACTAGGGAAAACCCTAGATGCCCGTCAGCGAGGAAACGAACTATAGCATCAATTCTTCACACCGTGCAAGTCAGGTTGTCATCAAAAGCAGGTAAAGATCCGGACTATCGGGTAAACCCTTGATTGGTAAGGGGTCAGACCCCCTGCGGGGTCTGACCCCGGGATGAACCTCGGGGCGGCGCTTGGTTGGGGTCTGACCCTGGAGGGGGTCTGACCCCTTCACTAAATCAGGAGTTCGGTCGTTTCCTTGATCCGCTGCAGCGTGAAACTCGAGCGCATGTCCACGACCGCAGGGTGCTGCATGAGCTTGTCCATGGCAAAGCGCGAGAATTCGGCCAGGTCTCTTACTTGCACTCTTAGCAGGTAGTCCATGTCGCCGGACATCGCATAGCATTCGACGACTTCCGGCCAGGTCTGCACATCCCTGGCAAAGTCCGATACCGGCGCGTGCGTGGAGCGGAAGACCTTGTTCAGGCGGATGGTGACGTAGGCCAGTAGCTTGAGGCCTACTTTATCGGGATTCACCAGTGCTACATAGCTTTCTATATAGCCTTCCTCCTCCAGGCGCCGTACTCTCCTCAGGCAAGGACTGGGAGACAGCGATACGCGGTCGGCGAGATCCTGATTACTGATGCGGCCATTGCGTTGCAATTCCATCAGAATACGCCGGTCTATTTTATCCAGGTCATTTTGAGACATAAACCACCACGAGATATTTTTTCTTAAGCAGATTATTGCTCAATAAGGGCTTTTGCGGGGCACCTTGGCAATCCGCTGCCTGCGTTTTTTCTTAGAATTTCTTTTTACTCTCGAGGTTGGCCACCCCGGTTGTAATTAGCAGGGGTCAGACCCCGTACGGGGTCTGACCCCTATATATTCAAGGAGCATGGACAATGGCACACAATTTTCAGGAATGGGACAACCCCATGGGCACGGCGGGTTTCGAGTTCATCGAGTACACCGCGCCCGATCCGGTGGCACTGGGCAAGGTATTCGAAACGCTGGGCTTCAAGGCGATCGCCCGCCATCGCAACAAGAACGTGACCCTGTATCGGCAAGGTGGAATCAACTTCCTGATCAACGCCGAGCCCGACTCGTTCGCGCAGCGTTTCGCCCGCCTGCATGGGCCGTCGATCTGTGCCATTGCCTTTCGCGTTCAGGATGCCGCCAAAGCTTACAAGCGCGCACTGGAATTGGGCGCCTGGGGATTTGACTCGGGCAGCGGCCCGATGGAGCTGAACATTCCTGCCATCAAAGGCATAGGAGACTCACTGATCTATCTAGTCGATCGCTGGAATGCCAAAGAAGGACACGGAGGAATCGGCGACATCAGCATCTACGACGTCGACTTCAAGCCCATCGATCCCTCCACCGCCAACGAAGATGTCACGCACAAGGGAGCGGGGCTGACGCTGGTCGATCACCTTACACATAATGTACACAAAGGCCGCATGGGCGAGTGGGCCGAGTTCTATGAACGCTTGTTCAATTTCCGTGAGATTCGCTACTTTGATATAGAAGGGAAGGTCACGGGCGTGAAGTCCAAAGCCATGACTTCGCCTTGCGGCACGATCCGGATTCCGATCAATGAAGAAGGCACTGAGGAAAAAGGCCAGATTCAAGAGTACCTGGACCTCTATCGAGGCGAAGGCATCCAGCATATTGCGCTGGCGACGGACAATATCTATGAAACGGTGGAACGGCTCAGGACTTCAGGCCTTCAGTTCCTGGATACGCCGGATACCTATTATGAGTTGCTGGACCGCCGCCTGCCCAATCATGGAGAAGACGTCGAGCGCCTGCGGAAGAACAAGATATTGCTGGACGGCGCGGCCGAGGGCGGACTGCTGCTGCAGATCTTCACCGAAAACCAGATCGGCCCCATCTTCTTCGAGATCATCCAGCGCAAGGGCAATGACGGCTTCGGCGAAGGCAACTTCAAGGCGCTGTTCGAGTCCATCGAACTGGATCAGATGCGCCGCGGCGTACTGAAGTCTGTCGACTAAACGCAACAGGAAGCCGATTCTCCGGCCGCAGTGCCGGCCGGAGAGGCAGGCTTCCCTGCAAACAGCTAGAATTCCAAGCGTCATAGTAAGGAAAGTGGGATGCTTGCGTATCTGTTAGCGCTCGCCAAGCGCAGTTGGCGGTTGTTCGTCACGGTAACCAAAGTCATGCTACCCGTGATGGTCATCGTGAAAATCGCCGACGTTTTCGGCCTGGTTGAATTGGCGGGGCGGTTGATCGCGCCGGCCATGGCCTTGCTGCACTTGCCGCCGGAAGCCGGCATCATCTGGGCCACCACGCTTCTTACAGGCATCTACGGCGGCATCGCCACTCTCAGCAGCTTGCCCTCACCGCCCGACATGAGCATCGCTCAGGTCAGCGCGCTATGCGCCATGATGCTGTTCGCCCATTCCATTCCGGTAGAACAGGCCATCGTCCGCCGCGCAGGCGCCGGGTTCGGGATCACCGCCGCCTTGCGCATCGGCACCGCCATTTTCTATGGCGCCCTGGTCTCATGGGCCTGCCACTTGACGGGCGCCCTGTCCGAACCGCTGTCCTTCGACTGGCTGCGCGGCTCCGAAGTCATCGCTGCCGATGCCGGTTCGCCCTTCATCGGCTGGATACAGGCCACTGCGTTCTCTCTGGGCCTGACCTTGTGCATCATCTTCGCACTGGTGGTCGCGCTGGATCTGCTCGAACGCCTCGGCATCATCCGCCGCTTTACCCGACTGATGACGCCGGTGCTGCGCGTATCCGGGCTCAATGCGGATGTGGCTCCCGTCACGACGGTGGGCGTCCTGCTTGGCCTTACCTACGGCGGCGCCCTCATCATTGAAGAAGCCGAAAAACAGAACTTCCCGGCACGCACGCGCTTCCTGGCATTGTCCTGGCTTTCGCTGTCGCACTCTTTGATTGAAGATACGCTGCTGTTGCTGGCGTTGGGCGCCGACATATGGATCGTCCTGGTCGGCCGTGTCGTACTCACGCTGATCATCGTGGCGACACTTGCCCGGCTGACGAACCGGGGTGGCTGGCGGACCGTCCCGGCCGGGATCTGAGCCCCCGCACGTTTTGGGGTCAGACCCCGTATGGGGTCTGACCCCTTGAGCACTTTTTCAGGGGGGCAGACCCTATGCAGGGTCTGACCCCGAACAGGGTCTGACCCTCCGCATGAATCGAATCAAACACCACCCGGGGTGTGGCCCCGCAGCAAATGCGCGTACTGCTTGCGGAATTTCGCGAGCTTGGGGGAGATCACCGCCTGGCAGTAGCCTTGGTAGGGGTTACGCGCAAAATAATCATGGTGATAGTCTTCGGCGGGCCAGAAGGTTTCGGCACCCAGCAGCCGCGTGACGATGGCCTGGCCGGTTTCGGCCTGCAATTCCTTGATCAGCGACTCGGCGACTTCCCGCTGCGCCGGCGATTGGCAAAAAATGGCGGACGCATATTGCGGGCCCACGTCGGCGCCCTGGCGATCCAGGGTCGTGGGATCGTGGCTGGCAAAAAAAACGCGCAGCACCGTTGCGTAATCGATGACCTGCGGATCGAACTCCACGCGGACGACTTCGATATGCCCCGTGGTCTTGGTGCAGACTTGCTCGTAGCTTGGGTTGTCGACATGCCCACCGGCGTACCCCGGCGTGACGTCCTCGACGCCCTGCAGAGCCTTGAAAATAGGCTCGATACACCAAAAACACCCACCGCCCAGTATCGCTATTTCCGTCATGATGCCTTCCTATTCGATTTTTGCGGCCGGCGTTTCAGCCAGCGAAAGTATCCATGCCGCAAGCAGTTGCGCATTGGCCGGGCTGACTTGCGGCTGAGCCGGCATCGGAACCGCGCCCCAACGACCCCGGCCTCCCCGGATGATGGTATTGGCCAGATACGGTACCGCGCCTTCCTGGCCCGCGAATCTTTCGGCGATGACGACAAAAGACGGGCCGACCCGCTTCTTGTCCACCTGATGACAGGCCATGCAATTGCTGGTCTGGGCCAGCGCCAGGCCGGTGGTGGATTGCCCCTGCGCGGCGCCGGCACAGAGAAAACCGGCGACGCCAAACAAAACGATACGAAAAACCGAATGCATAAATCAACCCGTTGATCAACATAACGCCGGCATCGCCGGGAAGAAACCCTGGATAATCCGGTGAGCCTTTCAGCGCTTCCCCGTGCCCGCTGTCAAGGTGCTAGTGTACTGTTTGGTCAGTTCGAAGCAAACAGCACACTGGGGCGTATCGGGTATTATCGACGATGTTCCGTAGAGACGACACTTCACATGCTTCACTACCCTCAAATCGATCCTGTGGCATTTCAAATCGGACCCATCGCCGTGCATTGGTATGGGCTGATGTACCTCATTGGCTTCAGCCTGGTCTGGGTATTCGGACGTTGGCGCATCAAGCAGGGGCTGTCCGACCTTACGTTGCGCGACCTGGAGGACCTGATTTTCTACAGCGTGCTCGGTGTCGTCGCCGGCGGCAGATTGGGATATGTCCTGTTCTACAAGCCATCCGAATACTTGTCCGATCCCATCCAGGTTCTGTATTTATGGCAGGGCGGCATGTCTTTCCATGGCGGGCTGATCGGCGTCATCGTGGTATTGCTTCTCTTCGCGCGGCAGCGCGGACGCAGCTTGCTGGAGATCGGCGATTTCATCGCGCCACTGATCCCGCTTGGCCTGGCCGCCGGCCGCCTCGGGAACTTCATCAACGGAGAACTCTGGGGCAGGCCGACACAGGTGCCATGGGGCATGGTCTTCCCGCAGGCCGGCGACAGCCTTGCCAGACACCCTTCGCAACTGTACGAGATGGCGCTGGAAGGTTTCGTGCTGTTCGCGCTTTTATGGTGGTTCGCCCGCAAGCCGCGCCCCACGGGGCAAATAAGCGCCCTCTTCCTGATGGGCTACGGCGTATTCCGCTTCATGGTGGAATACACCCGCGAGCCCGATTATTACCTGGGGCTGCTGGCGGGCGGATTGTCAATGGGTCAATTGCTTTCTGTGCCCATGATCGTGGCGGGTCTGATCATTTTTGCTCTGAGCGCAAGAAAATCGACCCACGCACCGTAACCGTGATGCGCTCGGTGCCCCCTTCGAGAGGCACCGCCGACGCATCCGCAGCCTTGGCCATCATCATCGCCCGGGGCGCGGCCTCGAAGCGGGTTCCGGCCCCGCCAAGGTTGATTTCCTTGATCTCGTAGCCCGTATAGCCAAAGGCCGATGCAAGCGCCTGCGCCCGGTCGCGGAACGCCTGTGCGGCGCTTTCCAGCAGTGCCTCTTCTTGTTTAGCGCGCGCTTCCGGAGAAACCGAGAATGACAGATTGGCAATGGGCATCTGGTCGGCAAATTTGGCGGCGAGCTCGGATGCAGCGGTGAAATCGCCGGACTGCAGCAGGATTTCGCCGCGCCCCCGCCAGTTCGATATCTGACCGTCCTTGTCGTTCATGGGCCAGATGTTGTAGTTGCCCGTGCTGACCTTGATGCCCTGGTGCCCCTTCGCCTGCGCCATGACCTTGTCCATGACCTTGGCGAGTGCAGCAGCCACGGCGGCCTGCGACGACTCGCTGACTTCGGACGCCAAAGTGATTCTTACCGTGTCATGCGCAAGTTCCGCCGCCGCTTCGGCTTGCAGGCTGGCCTGCGGCCAGATCTCGTGATGGGCGAAACGCTTATGGCTGTCCGTGCCCGGCGGAACTTGCGCCGCGGCGGAATATGAAGCGGCAAGTGCTGCAGCGCCCATGATTACTGCCAACAAACGTTTACGTTTCTGTACGGAAAGATGCATGCGGCTACCCATAAAAGGAAAAGCTCGTCCGTAGGACGAGCTTTGGATTATTGCCCCGCCTGTGCCGTCAAGGCCGGCATCCCGGAACCTGAGGTTCAAGGTGGTCGCCTTCAGCCAAGCTTCGGGTTCTCCAATTAAGGAGATCACTCCCACTTGTCAATCCAGCAACCTAATGCCATAGCATTGGTTCAAGGAATATTGGCCGAGTCACGAACACGGCAGGGACTAACTGTTGAACACGCCTGAGCGTATCCGTGAAATCTGTGTGAACCTATAGTGTATACCTAAGTCTGGCTCGATGTTTTCAGGCCGTCGACCTGGTCGAGCATTTCGTGCATGTCTTCAATTTTACGCTTGAAATCGCCGAGCGCAACATTGCTGAGTGGACCATCAGGCGCGCGCATGGTGAGAAGTTCGCCGGCGATCTGTATGGCAGCCATGACGGCGATGCGTTCATTGCTGGAAACCTTTCCGGAACCCTTCACGGCAAGCATGCGCTGGTCGACATGGCGTACCGCGGCAAGCAGCGCCTCTTTTTCAGAGGGCAGGCAAGCCAGGGAATAATCGCGTCCCAAGATGGATACGTCGATGCGTTCCATAACTGCTACTCCTGAGGCGCGCCGGGCAGGCGCATTAATATTGAATCAATCTGTTCGCGCGCCTTGGCGGCCACGACACGCAAGCGCGAGGAGTCGGCCTGGCTGACGGACAACTGCCCCTTGAGAGCCTCTGATTCGGCCTTGTAGCGTGACAGCTCGGCCTGCAGGCCGGCCTGCATCGCGTCGGATTCGGACCTGGCTGCGGCCACGGCCGCTTGCGCCTCATCGCGTACGGACTGCAACTGCGCTTCGTGGTCGGCCATGCGCTCGGACGCGGAAGAATATTCGGCGTCGCGACGCTGCAGTTCGTCGCGCAAGGCGTTGCGCTCTTGCTCGAGAGCAGTCAGGCGCGCCTGCTGCGCAGCGCGCTCGGACTGAAGCTGCCGCGCAAGCTGCACCAGTTGCCCGACACGGGCGGCGAGAAAATCGAGATCTTGCAACATGGGCGTTATCGTAAACCATCCAGCGGCGATCTGGGTAGGGAAAAATAGCCACCAATCATAACCTTTCACCCCTCTTTCCGTTACCTTTCAAAATTCTTTCAATTGCAGGAGTATGACGCGTCATTTACCCCTGGAATATGTAAAAAATGTGGATTTTAGGGGTTAACCCTAGACAACTGAGGGGAAATCTGGGTTTTCAGCCCTCTTTTCGTCAATTACCATGCCTCACCTTTGATATGCGGGGTTCCGAACCCTGCCGCACGGAAACCGTGGGCAGCGAACAGAAACCCGGCTTTCAGTTTCATCTTGCTGTCGGGGAGATTTCATCAACATGCAGCTTAAAAACAAACAGGACTTCTGGTCCGGCATAATGTTCGTCGCCTTAGGCGTCGGATTCGCACTGGGCGCCACCAACTATTCCATGGGGACCGCTGCCCGCATGGGTCCGGGATACTTTCCTTTCTGGTTGGGCGTGCTTCTCGCTTTACTCGGGGCGATTGTCTCGCTGGGCGCCATGTCGCCCAAGGCTCAAGATACCGAAGTCGAACGCTTCGACTGGAAGATCGCCATCATCATCATCGGCTCAGTCGCACTGTGCGGCGTCGTCTTTGATTTCCTGGGCGTATACCTTTCGGTGTTCCTGTTGGTTTTCCTCAGCAGCATGGCCAGCCACCAGTTCAGCTGGAAAGTGGCCGGACTCACCGGATTATTTCTCGTACTTTTTGTGTGGCTCGCCTTCGTCAAGGGGCTAGGCCTGATTTTCCCGCTGTGGCCCAGCTTCATCGGCAGTTAAGGAGCCTTGAAACATGGAATTGTTTGAACATCTGGCGTTGGGCTTCTCGGTCGCCCTGAGCCTGGAAAACGTTGTGTACTGCCTGCTGGGCTGTCTGCTTGGCACCCTCATCGGCGTACTTCCCGGCATCGGCCCCGTACCGACCATCGCGATGCTGCTGCCCATCACTTACGTATTGCCGCCTGTGGCCGGTCTGATCATGCTTGCCGGTATTTATTACGGTGCGCAGTACGGTGGTTCCACCACTGCCATTCTCGTCGCCCTGCCTGGTGAAACCGCCGCTGTGGTGACAGTGCTGGACGGCCACCAGATGGCCCGCAACGGCCGTGCCGGCGCGGCCCTGGCCATTGCGGCCCTGGGCTCCTTCTTCGCCGGCTGCGTCGCCACGATCCTGCTGGCCGGCTTCGCGCCTCCGCTGGCCGAAGTCGCCTTCAAGTTCGGCCCCGCAGAGTACTTCTCCCTGATGGTGCTCGGCCTGATCGGCGCCGTGGTGCTGGCTTCGGGCTCGCTGCCCAAGGCCATCTGCATGATTCTGCTCGGCCTGCTGCTGGGCATGATCGGCACCGACGTGAACTCCGGCGTGGCACGCTACGACTTCGGCATCCCCGAGCTGCAAGACGGCATCGACTTCGCCGTGGTCGCAATGGGCGTGTTCGGTTTCTCCGAGATCATGACCAACCTGGAACTGAAAGACCAGCGCGTCGACATCACGGGCAAAGTGGGCACCCTGTATCCCAACAAGCAGGAATTCAAGGAAGCCTGGCCGGCATGCGTGCGCGGCACGGCCCTGGGTTCCGCACTGGGCATCCTGCCCGGCGGCGGCGCGGTGCTGTCCTCTTTCGCGTCCTACACGCTGGAAAAGAAGATCTCCAAGAATCCCGAGCGTTTCGGCAAGGGCCACCCCGCCGGCCTGGCTGGTCCGGAATCGGCCAACAACGCCGCGGCACAGACGTCGTTCATTCCACTGCTCACCCTGGGTATTCCCGGCAACGCCGTGACCGCCCTGATGATCGGCGCCATGACCATCCACAACATCCAGCCTGGCCCTCAGGTGATGACCAGCCACCCCGAGCTGTTCTGGGGCCTGATCGTGTCCATGTGGATCGGCAACCTGATGCTGATCATCCTCAACCTGCCGCTGGTGGGCCTGTGGATCAAACTGCTGCGCGTACCCTATCGCATCCTGTTCCCCGCCATTCTGGTGTTCTGCACGATCGGCGTATATTCGCTGAACTACAACGTGTTCGATATCTGGATGACAGCGGCGTTCGGCTTTGTCGGCTACGTCTGGGCCAAGCTCAAGTGCGAAGGCGCGCCTCTGCTGCTGGGCCTGGTTCTGGGCCCCATGATGGAAGAAAACTTCCGCCGAGCCCTGCTGCTGGCACGTGGCGACTACACGACTTTCGTCACACGCCCCCTCTCGATGTCATTGCTGATCGCGGCGGCCTTCCTGGTGGTACTGGTGGCATTGCCTTCCATCAAGAAGAAACGCCAAGAGACATTCGTCGAAGAAGGCTGACGCCCTCCCGCGCTTCGGCTCGATGAGCCCCGCAAAAAACCCACCCGCGCGGTGGGTTTTTTGCGTCGGCAATGAGGTAACCTTATAGGCGCAACAAAAATACCAATACTCAACCTTTGGAGAACAACGATATGCCTTCCATCAATACCAGGACCTACGAAACCCAGCCTTCAGCCAAGGTCGCCTTTCTGGGTCTGGGCGTCATGGGCTTTCCCATGGCGGGGCATCTTGCTAAAGCGGGCCATTCCGTCACGGTGTACAACCGGACCCATGCCAAAGCCGAAAGCTGGGTGCAGGAGTTCGGAGGCCGCGCGGCGCGCACTCCCCGAGAGGCCGTGCAAGACGCCGGCATCGTGTTTTGCTGCGTCGGCAACGACAACGACTTGCGCAGCGTCGTGCTGGGCGAGGACGGCGCGCTGGCCGGCATGCGCCAAGGCGCTATCTTCGTGGACCACACCACCGCGTCTGCCGAAGTGGCGCGCGAGCTGCATACGCTGGCCAAGGAAAAAGGCATAGGATTTGTCGACGCGCCGGTATCGGGCGGCCAGGCGGGCGCCGTCAACGGCATGCTTACCGTCATGTGCGGTGGTGAACAAGCGCAGTTCGACACCATACGGCCGCTTGCATTGAATTTCGCGCAGGCAGTCACGCTGCTCGGTGACCCGGGCGCCGGCCAGCTGTGCAAAATGGTCAATCAGATCTGCATCGCCGGGCTGGTCCAGGGCCTTTCCGAAGGCATCGCGTTCGGCCAGGCGGCGGGGCTGGATATGTCCAAGGTGCTGCAAGTCATCAGCAAAGGGGCGGCCCAAAGCTGGCAAATGGAAAATCGCGGCAGCACCATGATCGACGACAAGTTCGACTTCGGCTTTGCCGTCGATTGGATGCGCAAGGACCTCGGCCTGGTGCTCGACGAATCGAAGCGCAATGGCGCGCGCGTGCCCGTCACCGCCCTGGTGGATCAGTTCTACGCCGACGTCCAGCAGATGGGCGGAAACCGCTGGGACACGTCCAGCCTGATCAAGCGGCTGCGCACCGGCAAATAAAGCAATCGGCTCAGGCCTTGTAGCGCGGCACTTTCAGGGTCGCGCACAAGCCTACGCCATCGTTCAGCGATGGGTCTCCATCCATCAATACGATAGTGCCCCGATTGCGCTGCGCATAGGCCAGCGCAATCGCCAGCCCCAATCCCGAACCGCTGCCCGGCGCGCCCCTGCGGCCGGCGCTGCCGCCCCGATCAAAGCGCATGAAGACGCTGTCGCGCAACGAGGGATCCAGCCCCACCCCGTTGTCGCGCACACTGACCCAAGCGTCTTGTTCATCGGCACCGGCCGATACCGTGATGGTGCAGCCGTCGCCTGCATGGTTGATGGCATTGTGGACCAGATTCGCAATCGACTCGTGCAGCTCGGCGTCGCTGCCCAGCACCCAGGTCCGAGGAACGCCCATGGCTTCGTCCCGGCTCGACCATTCCGCGACGCAATCCACCCAGCCCAGATCCTGGTTGCGCTCCCGGGCCAGCGGCAGATACTGAAGGACGACTTCGCGAGCGAGCGCGCTCAGATCGACGAGCGCCTGCGGCGCGGCATCGTTGCGGCTGGCGTGCGCGAGCGACAGCAACTGTTCGGTCAGGCGGGAAGTCTGGCCCAACTGCCGGATGATGGCATCCAAGGTGTCGCGCATGCGCTGAATATCGGGTTCGCGCTTGGCATACTGCGCCTGGGTTCGCATGATGGCAAGCGGAGTGCGCAATTGATGGGAGGCATCCGCCAGAAATTGCGCTTGCCGGGCCAGCACGCGGCGATACAGATCGATATGATGGTTCACCGCTTCGACCAGGGGAACGACCTCTCGCGGAACCTGCTCCGCATCGAGGGGGCTCAAGTTGTCTACATCGCGCGATTTGATCTCGCGCCGCAGTTCGATCAGGGGCCGCAGCGCCCATTGAACGCTGATCCACACCAGCAGGACGGCCAGGATCAGCATGCGGCCGTCGCGGAACAGCCCATGCCGCCATGCCTCCTGCTGCGTCCGCAAGCGCATGTCCAGGCTTTCGCCGACGATGACAAGCACTTGCCGCCGTACGCCGTCCAGATGCAGGTCGCGCCACAGCGCCAACAAGCGCAAGTGGTCGTTGCGGTACATGGCATTGTAGAAGACAGGCATGCCCTCGTTCTCGGCCAGGAACTCCGGCCTAGGCAAGCCCTGCATGCCCAGCATGGTGCGGCCTTCGAGATTCTTGGTGGATTCGCCCGCCAGATTCAGCGCAATAGGAGAAATTTCCTCGACGCGGAAATACTTGCGATTTCCAGCGCGCGACTCGAGCATCACCTGCGCATAAAAAGGGGGATCGATGCGCAAGGAGCCATCGGGATTGAACTCGATGCTGGTTTCCAGCACCTTGGCCGGCTCAAGCAAGGCGCTGTCATAGACCTCTTCGGTCACGGCATTGAGCGCCTGGTAGTCCTTCACGCTGTCGAACAGCAACAGGCCGATGGTGCCGGGTATGAGCAGGACCAGCAGCCAGAACCGCATGCTGCCGCGGGACGTCTGCGAGAACCAGCGCATCATCACGTATCGCCGCTCGGGCTTTCCAGCATATAGCCCAGGCCTCGCACCGTCACGATGCGGACGTCGCTTCCCGCCAGCTTCTTGCGCAGCCTGTGCAGCACCACCTCGATGGCGTCAGGGCTGGTATCGCTGTCGTGGTCGAACACCTTGCTGAACAATTGCGCCTTGTCCATCGGCGTGCCGCTGCGCGTGATGAGGGCGGCCAGCGCCGCATGTTCGCGCGGCGTAAGGTGCAGGATGGCGCCATCCAGGGAGAAAGCGCGGCTTTCGATGTCGTAGACCAGCGAGCCGCAGTGCATTTGCGGCACCAGCCTGCCTCGGCTGCGGCGCACCAGCGCGGCCAGCCGGGCCTCCAGCTCTTCGAGCGCGAAGGGCTTGGAAAGAAAATCGTCGGCGCCCAGGTTCAATCCGCGCACGCGATCCTGAAGCGCGCCCTGGGCAGTGAGGATGAGCACCGGCGTGATGTCGCCCCGATTGCGCATTTCGCGCAGGAGCACCAGGCCGTGCTTGTCGGGCAGCCGCAAGTCCATGATGACCGCGTCGTATTCGGACACGCTCAGCAGATGTTCGGCCGTCTGCGCATCATGCGCGTGGTCGGGAACGAAGCCGCTTTGGGCAAGCGCCCGTTCGAGCCACGCGGCCATCTCGCGTTCGTCTTCAACCAGCAGTACGCGCATGGCCCTTGGTATCCGCTGCGGCCAAGGCGCGTGCATGCTGCCCGCGATGCCGCAGGTAGCGGGTTTCCTGGCCGCGCTTGAAGAGTATGATGGCGAGCTCGTTCAAGGCAAGCGTATAGACTTCGCGCTTGAACTCGATGACGGCATCCAGCGGCACCCAGTACTGGCTCCAGCGCCATGCGTCGAACTCGGGGCTGTGCGTGGCGCGCAGGCAGACATCGGAATCGCGGCCCACCATGCGCAGCAAAAACCAGATCTGTTTTTGCCCCTTATAGTGCCCTCGCGATTCGCGCCGGACGAAATTACTCGGAACGTTATAACGCAGCCAGTCGCGCGTCCGCCCTAATATGCGTACATGTTCGGGTCGCAGGCCGACTTCTTCGTGCAGCTCGCGATACATGGCCTGAACGGGGCTTTCCCCGTACTTGATGCCGCCTTGCGGAAACTGCCATGCGTGCTCCCGAATACGTTTGCCCCAGAAAACCTCGTTTTTCTGATTTACGAGGATAATGCCGACATTAGGACGGTAGCCTTCACGGTCTAACATGGGCCACCCCAAAGCGAATTCAATACAATTACTGTTGATTATACGTATCTGTCGAGATCCTCACCATGCATGCAAGCAAGTATCACATAAACACTCTGAAAGAAGCACCTGCGGAAGCGGAAGTAAAAAGCCATCAGTTGATGACGCGTGCCGGGATGATCCGGAAAGCGGCGGGCGGGATCTACACATACATGCCCCTGGGCCTGAAGGTATTGCGCAAGATCGAAGCCATTGTGCGCGAGGAAATGAACCGGGCGGGCGCCATCGAGCTATTGATGCCCGTGGTGCAGCCCGCGGAGCTCTGGGTGGAGTCCGGCCGCTGGGAGCAGTACGGCGCCGAACTGCTGAGGATCAAGGACAGGCACCAGCGCGACTTCATCCTTCAACCGACGTCGGAAGAAGTCATTACCGATATCGCCCGCAACGAGATTCACAGCTGGCGGCAGCTGCCGCTCAACTTCTACCACATACAGACCAAGTTCCGCGATGAGCGCAGGCCGCGCTTCGGCCTGATGCGCGGGCGCGAGTTCACCATGAAGGACGCCTATTCCTTCGATCGCGACGAGGCGTCGGCGCAGGCAAGCTACGACAAGATGTTCGAAGCCTATATGCGCATCTTCGAACGGCTGGGGCTGGAGTTCCGGGCGGTGGCCGCAGACACGGGCTCGATCGGCGGTTCCCGCAGCCACGAGTTTCAGGTCATTGCGGACACGGGCGAGGACCTGATCGTCTACAACCCCGCCAGCCAGTATGCCGCCAACATCGAACTGGCGGAGGCTCCCTGCCTGATAGCCGAGCGCGCTCCGGCGAAGGAAGCACTGACGAAGACCGCGACGCCCGACGCCCCCAAGTGCGAACTCGTTGCCCAGCAGCTGGGCAAGCCGCTGGCTGAAACCGTGAAATCCATTGTCCTTGCCACCGACGACCCGGCCGGCGAAAAGCCCGCCCGCATCTGGCTGCTCCTGCTGCGCGGAGACCACGAGCTCAACGAAGTGAAGGCGGGCAAGCTCGCCGGCTTCGAAGACGGATATCGATTCGCGACGGAAGCGGAAATCCTCGAGTCCTTCGGTTGCGTGCCCGGCTACCTGGGCCCCGTCAATACAGTCAAGCCCGTGAATGTGATAGCCGACCTGACCGTCGCCCACATGAGCGATTTCGTCTGCGGGGCCAACGAAGAAGGCTACCACTACACCGGTGTGAATTGGGGCCGCGACCTGCCCGAGCCCGTCACGGCCGATCTGCGCAACGTCGTTGCGGGCGACCCGGATCCGCAAGGCGGCGTGCTCGCCATACAGCGCGGCATCGAAGTCGGCCACGTGTTCTTCCTTGGCGACAAGTATTCCAGGGCCCTGAATGCAAGCTTCCTGGAAACCGACGGCAAACCCGCCATATTGCAAATGGGATGCTACGGGATCGGCATCAGCCGCATCGCGGCTGCGGCCATCGAGCAGAACCACGACGATAAAGGTATCATCTGGCCGCGCGCCATTGCGCCTTTTGAAGTTGTGATCTGCCCTATGAGCCTGCATAAAAGTGAAACAGTCCGCAACACGGCCGAAAAACTCTACCAGGACTTGCAGGCAAGCGGCGTCGATGTCATTCTTGATGACCGCGACACGCGGCCCGGCATCATGTTCGCCGATTGGGAGCTCATCGGCGCGCCGCTGCGCATCACCATTGGCGACCGCGGCCTGAAGGAGGGCATCGTAGAGATCCAGGCCCGCAGAAACGAAACGGCGGACAAGATTCCACTGGAGCAGGCACTCGAATTCACCCTTCAGCAGTTAAAATCGCTGTAACAGGCCCGGGCCGGTCATACCGGCCCGCTTGCATTGTGATCTCCGGCGAAATCGTCCTGTCACACCGCTTAACCAAAGACATGTCACCAGACACAACCCTACAGAATCCAGAGCTGGATATTCGCGTATATTACGAGGACACCGACGCGGGCGGCGTGGTGTTCTACGCCAACTATCTCAAGTTTTTCGAGCGCGGCCGCACAGAATGGCTGCGCCGCCTGGGCGTGAACCAGACAGAGCTCGCGGAAACAGCAAAGCGCATATTCGTCGTAAAAAACGTTGAAATACAATACCGCAAACCGGCACGGCTAGATGATTTGCTCACGATACGCAGCGACATCACCCGCTTGGGCCGGGCATCCATCCATTTCAGGCAGGCGGCTGTCCGCGCCGGGGAACTGTTGTGCGAAAGCGATATCCAAATATGCTGCGTCGATACCACGAGCTTCCGCCCTGCCCCGCTCACCGATGAACTCAGAACCCTACTGGAAAAGGCCAAGAAATAACCATGCAAGCTTCTAGCGACCTTTCGTTGCTTACATTGCTGATCGATGCCAGCATCCCCGTACAGCTCGTCATGCTCATACTGCTGGGCATCTCCATACTTTCCTGGACCTATATCTTCAGCAAAAGGTCTGCGCTGAAGCGCGCCAATGACCAGACGCGCCGGTTCGAAGACGACTTCTGGGCCGGCGGCGACCTGTCGGTATTGCAGCAGGCCATCGCAACCCGTCGATCCGAGCACGGCGCGCTGGCCCGCATCTTCGACGCCGGCATGACCGAATTCATCAAGGCGCGACGCAGCAACGGCGGCGGCGATGCAATGCTCGACGGCCCGCGCCGGGCCATGCGCGCCACTTATCAGCGCGAAATGGACAACCTGGAGTCCCACTTGAACTTCCTTGCTTCCGCCGGGTCGGTCAGCCCCTATATCGGGCTGCTGGGCACTGTCTGGGGCATCATGCACGCCTTCCTGGGGTTGTCGTCCATGCAACAGGCAACACTGGCCGCTGTGGCACCCGGCATCGCGGAAGCGCTGATCGCCACGGCCATCGGCCTGTTCGCGGCAATCCCCGCGGTGGTAGCCTATAACCGCTACACCAATGAAATCGACCGCCTATCCATTCGCTTCGATAGTTTTATCGACGAGTTCCTCAATATCTTGCAACGTCAGGTTCGCTAATGCCATCCGTCCGTGGCGGCACAGGCCGCTCTCGCCGACTCAAGAACGAGATCAATGTCGTTCCCTACATCGACGTCATGCTGGTGCTGCTGGTCATCTTCATGGTGACGGCGCCCATGATCACTCCCGGTCTGATTGAGCTGCCGTCGGTGGGACAGGCGTCCGAAGTGCGGGCAAAACCCCTGGAGGTGCAGGTCAGCGAAGACGGAACGCTTTCCCTGCGCGTGCGCGATTCCGGCCAGGAGTTCGAGCAGATCAACAGCCAGAACCTGGTTACCGAGGTACGTACGCGCCTTACGGCCGACACGCCCGTGGTGATCGCCGCCGACGGGCGCGTGCCTTATGAGACGGTCATGAAAATCATGGACCAGCTGCGCAGCAATGGCATTTCCAAGCTGGGCCTGCTGGTAGACCAGAAGTCCACTCCCGAACGGTGAACGAACCAGGCGGGCCGGCGCGGCAGGCTGCCGTCCGCGCCCAACACGCTACGCAATGAAGCAGACGAAGAAAGACTCTCGCAAGCCGGTGTACCGCACTCCCGAACAACAGGATGAACGTCGGGCGCTGGCTTATGCCGTCGCCATACATACGGCCCTGCTGCTGTTCATGCTCTTCGGTTTCATTGCCTCGCCCAGCAATCCCAACCCCGTACAGGTGGAATTATGGGCGGATGGCACTACGCCCACCGCAGCCGAGCCGGAGCCCGCCGAGCCGGAAGCCGAGCCGGACGAAGCCGAACCCGAAGCGCAGGCCGAGCCGGAGCCGGAGCAGGAGCCGGAACCTGCTCCCGAGCCGACGCCTCCTCCCGCTCCGGAGCCGCCACCGCAACCCGCCCCACCGCCGGCGCCTCCGGCTGCCACGCCTCCTCCGGTGCCGCAACCCGAACCCGAAGTCGATCCCGACATCGCACTGGAAGAGGCGCGCAAAAAAAGGGAAAAAGAGGAAGAGGAAAATCGGCTCGCCGCAGCCAAGGCTGCTGCCGAGAAAGCCGCTGCCGAGAAAGCCGCTGCCGAGAAAGCCGCTGCTGAGAAAGCCGCTGCCGAGAAAGCTGCTGCTGAGAAAGCCGCTGCCGAGAAAGCTGCTGCTGAGAAAGCTGCTGCTGAGAAAGCTGCTGCTGAGAAAGCTGCTGCTGAGAAAGCTGCTGCTGAGAAGGCTGCTGCTGAGAAGGCTGCTGCTGAGAAGGCTGCTGCTGTGAAGGCTGCTGCTGTGAAGGCTGCTGCTGAGAAGGCTGCTGCTGAGAAGGCTGCTGCTGAGAAGGCTGCTGCTGAGAAGGCTGCTGCCGAAAAGAAAGCCAAGGAAGAAGCCGCCAAGAAAGCAGCGGCTGAAAAGGCCGCAGCCGAGAAAGCCGCTGCCGAAAAGAAAGCGAAGGAAGAAGCCGCCAAGAAAGCGGCAGCTGAAAAGGCCGCGGCCGAGAAGGCTGCCGCCGAGAAGAAAGCCAAGGAAGAAGCCGCCAAGCGGGAGGCGCTGCGGGCGGCGATGCGTGGCGACGCCCTGGGCGCCGCGGGCATACCTGGCGGCACGGCAGACCGCAATCAAAGCGGCGGCGGTGGCAACGACGATGGCTATGCCGCCAAGGTGCGCGCCTGCGTTCGGCCACGCGTGGTCTACAGCGTGCCGCCGCGTCAAGGCCCCGCCAACCCCACAGTACAATATCTGGCAAGTCTCAAGCCAAATGGCACGGTCGAGAATGTAGTGATCCGACGCTCATCGGGTAACCCCCGCTTCGACGAAGCAGTCAGGAAAGGCATACAGGCATGCTCGCCCTTCCCCAAACCGCCTTCCGGAAAGTATCCCTCCGCGATCGAGGGCGACTACCGAATGTACGACTAACAGGAGATAGTAGATATGACAGCCCTCACTCCAGCAACAAGCGCCCCATCCTCCCGATGGCGCGCGTGGGTCATGGGAATGGCCCTTGTGGCGGGTAGCCTGCTGGCCGCAAGGTCGGCAGATGCTCAATTGCGCGTCGACATTTCAGGCGTGGGCGCCACCCAGTACCCGATCGCCATCGCCGATTTCAATGGCAGCGCCGAAGGCCAGGCCGTCGCCGAGGTCATCCGGGCGGACCTTACCCGTTCGGGTCAGTTTCAGTTGATCAATTCCGCGGGCACCAGCCTCGATGCCGAAAGCTCCATCGCTTACGATGACTGGCGCAATCGGGGTGCGGACTATCTGGCCTATGGCTCCATCAGCCAGTCGGGCGGGCAGTACAACATCAGCTACCGCCTGGTCGATTCGGTGCGGCGCACCCAGCTCGACGGCGTGGCGTTCAGCGGCACCGAAAAGGAATTGCGCCGCATTTCCCACCAGATCGCCGACCGCATCTACGAAAAAATCACTGGTGTTCGCGGCGTGTTTTCCACACGGCTGGCCTACGTGTTGCAAACAGGCAACGGCTATGAGTTACAAATTGCAGACGCCGACGGCCAGAACCCTCAGGTCATGCTGCGGTCCAAGCAGTCCATCATATCGCCCGCATGGTCTCCCGATGGCAAGCGCCTGGCCTACGTGAGCTTTGAACTTGGCAAACCTGTGGTGTACGTGCAGACCCTAGCTACCGGCCAGCGGGTGCCATTGGCGAATTTCAAAGGCAACAACAGCGCCCCCGCCTGGTCACCCAGCGGAGAGCAACTGGCTGTCGTGCTTTCCCGGGACAGCATCTCTCAAATCTATACCATCAATGCCGATGGATCCGGCCTGCGCCGCGTCATGCGTTCGCCGCTCATCGATACCGAACCGCAATACACGCCCGACGGATCTTCGCTCGTTTTCACAAGCGACCGCGGCGGCAACCCCCATATCTACAGAGTGCCTGTCAGTGGCGGCGATGCGCAACGCATTACCTTCAATGGCAGTTACAATATCTCACCGGCCATGTCGCCCGATGGCAATAACCTGGTGTACGTTACACGTAGAAATGGTGCTTTCCGTATCGCAATGCAAAGCATGAGTACCGGATCTGAACAATTGTTGACAGCCGGGCCTGATGACGAGTCACCCAGTTTTGCGCCAAACGGAATGCAGATTCTCTACAGTTCCGTACAAGGTGGCCGTAGTGTTTTGGCCGTTATTTCAGTCGATGGCCGTGTCCGCCAGACACTCTCGACTCTCAACGGCAAAGTACGAGAACCGACGTGGGGACCATTTACAAATTGATTTTAGTGTGACTCTTTTTCAAAGGAACTTAAATGAGCTCGCGCATTGCAAGAAGCCTCTCAATAGCCGCATTTGCCGCCACGCTGGCAGCATGCAGCTCGGTACCTCTCGACCAGTCCGGTACCAGTGCCGGCAGTGGAACGGACTCGACCAGCACGGGTCAGATCATGGACCCGTTCAATCCTCAAAGTCCTCTCGCCCAACAGCGTTCGGTCTACTTTGATTTCGACAGCTACACCGTGCCCGAGCAATACCGCAGCCTGGTCGAAATGCATTCTTCGTACTTGACCAGCCACGGTCAGCAGAAGATCCGCATCGAAGGCAATGCTGATGCACGCGGAGGTTCGGAATACAATCTGGCTTTGGGTCAACGCCGTTCCGACGCGGTTTCCCGCATGATGACGCTGCTGGGCGTCAACAGCAACCAGATCGAAGCGGTAAGCTTCGGTAAAGAGCGCCCACGCGCCCTGGGCAACACCGAAGCGGATTACGCCGAGAACCGTCGCGCAGATATCGTCTATCAGCGATAATTGCGCGATTCGCCGCAATGTGACGCCGTGGCGGTGGACCGCTGCGGCGTTTTTTTTGCTATTTTCAATAACGGAACAACTATGAGCCTTTATTCCAAGTCCCTGGGCACTCTTGCACTGGCTGCGGCGCTGTCCGGCCTGATGTCGGCGCCGGCCCATGCTTTTTCCGACGACGAAGCGCGCCGCGCCATCCTGGAATTACGCGAACAGCTCAAGCAGGTCACGGAACAGAACCGGCAGGCTCGCTTGCAACTGGCTGATCAGCTGGAACGCCTGCAGCATGAACTGGCCGGCATGCGGGGGCAGATCGAGCAGCTGAACTGGCAGGCTGACCTGCAGAAGCGCTCCAGCGAAGACCAGAGCGGCGGCCATGCGGACAAAGTGGCCGATCCCCAGGAACAAGCCGCTTATGAAGGCCCCATGGGTCTCTTCCGCAGCGGGAAGTACAAAGAAGCCGCCGCGGCATTCCAGACCTTCCTGGAAGCCTATCCGGAAAGCCAGCTCGTACCCGAGGCCCGCTTCTACCAGGGCAGCAGCCGGTATGCCAGCAAGGACTTCAAAGCTTCGATCAGTGGCCTGCAGCAAATGATACAGGCCGCCCCTCAAGATCCGCGCGCACCCGACGCGCTGCTCGTCATTGCCGCCAGCCAGATCGAACTGAACGATTTGAAAGGCGCGAAAGCAAGCCTTCAGCGCATCGTCAAGGATTATCCGCAAACTTCTGCCGCTGAAACCGCCAAGAGCCGTCTGAAGCTGCTGCAGTAATGGCAATGGCGAGTCCGGCGCTTGCCGCTTACCAGGCGGCATGGCGCCAGCGCGCACGAATGCTGGCCGCAATGATGGCGGCCATACTGGCCCTGGTGGTGCTCGACGTCCTGCTCGGCCCTTCCGGCATCGGCGTTGCCGGCCTCTGGCGCAGCATTGCCGACCCGGACGCCGGCGCGCCGCATGTCATTTTCTGGCACATCCGCCTTCCTCAGGCGCTGATGGCGGTACTGGTAGGTGCGGCGCTGGGGCTTTCAGGCGCCGAAATGCAGACCGTGCTCGATAATCCGCTCGCCAGTCCCTTTACACTCGGCGTGTCCTCGGCGGCTGCGCTGGGCGCCGCGCTGACACTCGTCTTCCAATGGCGGCTGCCGTTGCTGTCTGCGGACCACACCCTCATTCTCAGCGCATTTTTGCTGGCCCTGCTGTGTGCGCTGGCGCTCGATGCCATCGCCAAACGGGCCCGCATCGGCTCGACCGGCATCGTGCTGTTCGGCATCGCGCTGGTGTTCGCCTTCAACGCCTTGCTGTCGCTGATCCAGTTGCTGGCCAATGCGGCGGCACTGCAGGACCTGATTTTCTGGATGATGGGCAGCCTGGCCCGCAGCGACTGGGGCAAGCTGGCCATCATGGCCGGCGCACTGGCCGTCGTGTTTCCCTTCGCATTGCGCAATGCCTGGCGCTTGACCGCCTTGCGTTTCGGCGATGCCCGGGCGGCGGGCTTCGGCGTCGATCCCGTACGGACCAGGCGCTGGTCGCTGCTGCGTGTCAGCATGCTGGCATCGGTCGCCGTGGCGCTGGTGGGCGTGATCGGCTTCATCGGCCTCATCGCCCCTCATATCGCGCGCCGGCTGTGGGGCGAGGATCATCGCTGGTACCTGCCTGCCAGCGCCGCCACGGGCAGCCTGATACTGCTTGGCGCGTCCATCGCTTCGAAGCTCATCAGCGACCAGGTCGTCGTCCCCGTGGGCATCGTCACCACGCTGGTGGGAATCCCGTTCTTCATCATCGTCCTGACGCGTCGCCGGGTTTATTGAATATGGATGCTCTTGCCAGCGCGCAAACGCTTATCGCCAAGGGTGTATCCTGCCGTTTCGGCTCCCTACAGGTCCTGGACGATCTCGATCTGCCTCCTCTTCCGCCAGGACAAGTCGTGGCTCTGCTGGGCCCCAACGGCAGCGGCAAGTCGACGCTGCTCAAATCGCTCGCGGGACTGGTGCCTGCCCGATTCCATGCGCTTTCCGTCGGTCATCGGGACATGCTCGCCCAGCCGGAGCGCGCCCGCGCCGACATTCTGCGCTACCTTCCCCAGTCGCTGCCCGAAGCCCTGCATCTTACGGTCACCGAATCGTTGCTCGTGGCGCTGAACGTTCGCCGCCGTCCGGGCAAGGCGCAAGCCATGGAGCGCAGCATAGCGGTATTGGAAAGCCTGGGCATTGCCGCACTGGCGCCCAAATACCTGGATGCACTGTCGGGCGGCCAGAAGCAGCTGGTGGGGCTTGCCCAGACGCTGGTCGACCAGCCCGATGTCTTGCTGCTCGATGAGCCGCTGGCATCGCTGGACTTGAACTACCAGCATCATGTCATGGGCCTGCTCGGCCGGCTCGCGCGCGAAAGAAACATGTTGATCATCATCGTAGTGCACGATCTGGACATGGCCTTGCGCTACGCCGACACCGCCCTTCTTCTGCATCAGGGCGGGCTGCTGGCGGCGGGGCCGCCCAAGACCGTCATCACTCCCGAGCACCTGGCCCATGCGTTCAAGGTGCAAGCCCGCATACAAGTCGTCCGCGGGGGACATGCCACTGTTTTTGTCGACGATCTCATTCAACTTTGAGCTGATACCATGCCGCATACTCTTGGGCTTATCGAACAAACGATTTCCCTGCCTGATACGGATATCCATTTCACCGAGGCCGGCCAGGGCAGCGTGCTGCTGCTGATCCATGGATCTCTTTGCGATTATCGCTACTGGCGTTGGCAGATTCCCGCGTTCAGCCAATCACATGCCGTGATCGCACCGAGCCTGCGAGGATATTGGCCGCGGGCGCTTCAGCGGGAAGATCCCGGCTTCGGCATCCAGCAGCATGTCGAAGACATGTTGCGTTTCATGGAACGCGTCAGGAACGGCCGGCCAGTGCATGTCCTGGGCCACTCCCGCGGCGCCCAGGTCGCGCTCGAAATGGCGCTGCGGGCGCCGCAGTCGATCAACGGGCTGATACTCGCCGACCCGGGCTTCCCGTTCGACGGCGAGCCGCCGGTCCAGTCGTTCCGTTCCGATGTCGCCGAGCTTCTGCGCAAAGGGGATACGGAGTCGGCGCTGGCCAGTTTTGTCGATGCGGTGAATGGTCCCGATACCTGGCGGCGCATGGTGAGCTGGTTCAAGACCATGGTGCACGACAACGCCTACACCCTGCTTGCGCAACTGCAGGAAAGCGATCGCACGGTTCGCCGCAGCGATTTACCCGCATTGGACAAACCAGTGCTGCTGATCGGTGGCGCGGACAGTCCCGAGCGCTACGTCAGCCGGCTGGACGGCCTGCAGGGCATCTTGCCCAGAGCCGAACGCGTGACGATACCGCTTGCGGCGCATGGCATGAATCTGGCCAATCCGAAAGCCTTCAACAAAGCCGTCGCCGGATTCCTGCACACGCTGGAGTACGGCGCCCCCATTTGAGGGCGCCATCACGGCAGCTTAGTGCCCTTTGGTGTTCGCCGGCTTGACGTCGCACTCGGCATGCGCTTTTTCGCCGTTGTCGAACAGGAAATCGATACCGACCTTGCTGCCGACCGCCGGCGCTTCCGACGGCTTTTCCAGCATGGCGTGATAGCCGCCCGGCTTGAATAGCAGCTCGCCTCCGGCGGGGACCGCGATATCGTGGGTTTCGGACATGCGGCTCATGCCGCCTTCGTGCGTCGTCTGGTGCAGCATGATCATGCCGTATGTCGAGGACGCCGCGGCGACGAGCTTGGCCTCTTTGCCGCCACCGTTCTTGACGAGGAAATATCCCGCGGACGGCGCAGGTAGCGGGATGGCGCGTATCCAGCATTGGCTTACCGAGAGCGTCTCCGACACCTTCGCGTTGGCAAAAGCCGCCGCATCGTGTTTCGCGGCTTGCCCATGCCCCGCGTGTGCATGGCCCGCATGGGCGAGCAGCAAGGGCTGCATCGTATGGGTGGTGCCCGCAGCGGCAGACAGGGCCAGCGCCAGGCCGGCCGTGGCCAGCAGTCCATTCAGGATTGATTTATTCATGATGTATTCCGTTCGAGTTTGTTTTTGACAGGCTACGCGATGGACGCCCCGACCTCTTTGTCCGGCGTCAATGAGCAGCGCAAGCAGTGGGAAGGCTCAGGCCGTGAACGGAGGTGCCCGCGAACCCAGCGGCGGACCAGGCATGCGCCGCGGTTCGGCGCTGGCTGTAAGGTCCAGGGCAAACAGCGCGGACGCGGATGCCGGCGGCAAGGGCGGGAAGCCCGCCGGGGGTGGCGTGTATGTGTGGCTTATCGCCGAGCCGAAAGCGCAATCCAGATCCTGTGGCTCGGCATGACCGTGATGGGTATCGAGCGATAGCGTTTCGATGACCCGGTCCGGCAGGCCTTTTACGCAGAGCGTTATGGTCAGGGCCGGGCTATGGTCCGCAAACAGGAACACCGGCATGTAGCCCGCGGGGACCAGGGCGCGCAATAGGAAAACCAGCAGCAAAGCCTTCAGGCCGACTTGCCGCTCATTCGACATCCATGCGTACCAGTATCTGATCATGACCGCACAAGTGTACTATGGGTGCACGCGATAGAAAGAGACAGCCCAGGACATGAACCCATCCGCTACGCTTACCCCCCAAAAGGCCAAGATCACCGTCGCCGAGTTCAACCGGCTGCTTGCGAGCCACCATCCCTTCGCTTCGGTGCTGGAAATCGAGACACTGGAAATCGGGCTGGGCAGCGCGCTGCTGCGCCTGCCCGATCGAAGCTCGCACCAGCGCCTGGGCGGCATCGTGGCGGGGCCCATGCTGATGGGACTGGCCGACGTCGCCCTGTATGCGGCCATTGTCGGAGCAACCGGCAATAGCGAAGCCGTCACGGCAAGCCTTAGCATGAACTTCCTGCGCAAGGCGCCGCCGGGCGGCATCCTGGCACAGGCCACCATCCTGAAGACCGGCCGGCTCGCGGCGGGCGAAGTCCTGCTCGTTCCCGCGGCTGGCGGCGATCCGGTTGCGCAAGCCATCAGCACCTGGGCCCTGCCTCGCACGGAAGGCCATGGGGTCAGACCCCATGCGGGGTCTGACCCCGCCTGAGGTGCTGCGCCATGGGGTCAGACCCCGTACGGGGTCTGACCCTCCCCATGCTCGCGTGTAAACCCTGATATCGACATACACTGCGGTTATTTACAATATGCCTGTAATCTAAAATGTATTGCTATGGCCAACTCTCCTTCGCATACCCGTCGTAGTCACGCCGAGCGTAGTCAATTGACACGGCAGCTGCTCATCGAATCGACGATACACACCATTCAGAAGCAGGGTTTCGAAGCGGCCACTTTTTTCGAGGTGGCGAAATGCGCGGGCGTTACGCCAGGTGCGATACAGCATCACTTCAAGTCCAAGGCTGAACTCATGATGGAGGTGCTCGACCATCTCATCAATGAAGGGCATGAGGCTGGCAAGCTATGGCCCTCCTGCGATATACCGCTGAATGAACGCGCCCATCTCTTCATCAACAACGCATGGCAACTGATCTATCGAGAGCCGCGTTTCGTCGCCGCATGGAGCACCTACCTCGGCTGCAGAGGCAAACCCGAACTGCTTGAGCATATTGCCAAGCAGCGCGCGGATCTGATGCACAAGCTCAGGCCGCAATTCCTGGCGTGTTTTCCCGAACTGGCGAATGCGCCGGACACTGACGGTTTTGTTGGCCTAATTTTTTCCGCACTCAGGGGCATGGGCTTGCTCGAGCTGTTTGAAGCCGACAGCATGGCCACCAAACAACAGCTCAAGAGCCTGGCGGAACTGATTACGGCCCGCTGCGCTATCCGGCCCAGTTAGGACGAGTTCCATAAAATCACCTTTTAAACGAGACAAATCATGAAACAGCTGCGCTTGGCGACCCTGGCCGCCACCCTCTTCTCCAGCATCGCTTTTCTCGTGCCGGATGCGCATGCGTATCCTGACAGGCCCATTACAGTCATTGCCCAGCAACCTCCCGGCAGCGGATCCGATGCAATGACCCGAATCTGGGCCGACTGCGTTTCCCTGAAGGTCGCGCAGCCGCTGGTGGTGCAAAACAAGCCAGGGGCCAATGGCATACTCGCCATCAACCAATTGAAGGGCCAACCACATGACGGCTATACCGTCATGTCCATCGGCATGTCGCAAATGACGATCACGCCCTATGTTTACAAAGACATGCCATACGACCCTGCAAAGGACTTCGCAGGCGTCACGGTATTTGGCGCCACCCCGCTGATCTTGGTGGCGGGCTTGGATTCCAACATAAAGAGCCTCGATGACTTGGCCGCTCATGCCAAGTCGGTTCCTGGCGGCGTCAACTTCGGCTCGCCTGGCAAAGGGAGCCCAGCGCATCTTCTGACGTCGGCCCTCATCAGTAAAATGAACGTGCCCGGCACCCATATTCCGTTTATCGGCGAAGGCGCGGGCGTCACTGCGCTGATCGGCAATCAGATTCAGGTCATGACACTGGTGTCGGGCACGGCGCTTCCGCAAGTTAAGGCCAGCAAGCTCGTACCGATCGCCATTTTCGCCGACAAGCGCTCACCCGCCTTCCCCGATGTGCCGGCCATCACCGAACTGCTCGATGCGCAGGACCTGGCTCGTCCAGCCTGGATAGGAGTGGTGGCCAAGAAAGGGGTATCCGATACCGCGACACAGCGCCTGAATGAAGCCACGCAGCAGTGTTTGGACGATAAAGACTATGTGCAGCGTTTGCGGGCAATGAACGTAGAGCCCTTGGCGACGGCCGGCGAGGACCTCGAGGCCCGGGCGCAAGCCGATGTACAGGTTTGGCGTCCACTGATCGACACGCTCGGATTGGCAACTGAAAACTGACTTGAGGAACCGGAGCATGCCGACGCTTGCTGGCCCTGTCGTGACATTGCAAAATGGCAAACGCATACAGGGAAGGTTCAACCGAGCGCTGCGTATATTCCTGGGCATTCCGTACGCGAAGCCGATAACGAACGCGTCACGCTTCGCTCTCCCACAGGCGCTGGACAGCAATGACGAAGTGTTCTGCGCACAGGAGCTTGGCCAATTGCCTCTTCAGCCCGCGCGCGACCGCCTTGCCTTGCTAGGTGGTCCCAATTGCCTGAATCTAAATGTCTGGGCTCCTGCGGACGTTTCCTCCGCCATACCTCTTCCCGTAATGGTGTGGATTCCGGGCGGCGGTTTCATACGGTGCAATGCCAATGACGCTTTGTACGACGGCGCCAATTTTGCCAATGGCAGCATCGTCCTCGTTTCCATCAATTATCGGGTCGGTATCGACGGCTTTCTTCACCTGCCGGACGCGCCAGCAAACAGAGGCTTGCTGGACATCGTATCCGCCTTGCAATGGATACGCAGCAACATCGCCAGCTTCGGCGGGGATCCTAAGCAGATCACAGTGTTTGGGCAGTCCGCGGGGGCAGGAGCGATTGCATGCCTGCTCGGCATGCCATCCGCAAGCGGCCTCTTTCATCGCGCGATTTTGCAAAGCCCCAGCACCACGACGCACGATGAAAGAGAGGCAAGCATTGCATTGAGCGCCATTGCAAAGCTGACGGGACATCCGGCCGAGCCAGAGGCCTTCCGGCATGCTACCGCCGAAGCTCACGCCATGGCCCTAGCCCGACTGTCAGCGGACAAACGGCTCCGACAGGCTTTCGGCTTCGGCGCCCATCAACGCTTCCCCATGAGGCCCGTCGTAGACGGCCTTTACCTGCCAGAGCAGCCAATCCGAGCCGCATCCCGAAGCGAGCGACTGCCCTTGTCCGTCCTGCTTGGCTCCAATGAAGAAGAAGCCCGCTTCTACATGGTACCCAATGGCGAAATCCTGAACACCACGAAGGAAGAGCTGCACCGATTCGCGAGCGATGCCGGCGTGGATGCGGACATCGTGGATCAATGCGCACGACGTCTCGACGTCGACAATCGCACGCCAGGGGAAATCCTGTGCGCGTTGCAATCCGAATACTTTTACCATGCTCCGGCACGCGAGCTTGCGATCGTGTTGGCATCCAAAGGCGTCCAGGTTCACGAATACCGCTTCGCGTGGAGGTCTCCACTCTTTGGCGGAGAGCTTGGAGCCGCGCACGGCGTGGAACTGCCCTTTGTCTTCCGCAACCTCGACAACGATAGTGCAAAAGGCTTGATTGGCCAGCCTCATCCGTCTTGGCAAGAGCTGGCCACGGAAATGCATCACGCTTGGCTCAGCTTTGCCAAGTCGGGAAACCCGGGCTGGCCCTCGAAAGCAGCGGCGGGACTCAAGCGGTTCGATGCGCGGCGATACGGTGTGGGGCATGGGGTCAGACCCCATGCGGGGTCTGACCCCGCCTGAGGTGCTGCGCCATGGGGTCTGACCCCGTACGGGGTCAGACCCTTTCTTCAATAGTGGCATAATTCCCGTCAAACACCCGGCGGCCCGATGCCGCCTCTAAGGAGACCCGCATGCAATACCGACGCCTTGGCGCCAGCAACCTGAAAGTATCCGCCCTATGCCTGGGCTCCATGATGTTCGGCGATCAGACCGAGTTTTCCGAAGCGCAGAACATCGTGGCGTCCGCCCGGGAACATGGGATCAACTTCATCGACACCGCCGACATCTATACCAAGGGCAAGTCGGAGGAAATGGTCGGCAAGCTGCTGCAAGGCCAGCGTGACGACTGGGTTCTGGCGACCAAGCTGGGCAACGCCATGAGCGCGCGGCCGAACGAATCGCATTACTCGCGGCACTGGATCACCCGCGAAGTCGACAACAGCCTGAGTCGCCTGAATACCGGGCATATCGATATCCTTTACCTTCACAGGGACTATCACGAAGAGAACCTGGACGAGGCAGTGCGCGCCCTGGGCGATCTGATACGGGCCGGCAAGATACGCGCGTTCGCGCTGTCCAACTTCCGGGGCTGGCGCATCGCGGAAGTGGCGCGCCTATGCGAAAGAGCCAACATCCCGGGCCCGATCGCCTGCCAGCCCTATTACAACCTGTTGAATCGCGGCCCCGAGGTCGAGATACTGCCCGCCTGCTCCCACTATGGATTGGGTGTGGTGTCTTACAGCCCCATCGCCCGCGGCGTGCTGACCGGAAAATATCAACCCGGGCAAACACCGGCCCCCGAAACGCGCGCGGGCCGTGGCGACCGGCGCATTTTGCAGACCGAGTTCCGCGAGGAGTCGCTGCTGATCGCTCAGAAGCTGCAGGCGCACTGCCAGGAAAAAGGGATCAAGCTCAACCATTTCGCCACAGCCTGGGTGCTGGCCAACCGCCATATCAGCGCGGTGATCGCGGGCCCGCGCACGCTGGCCCAGCTCGAAGATTATTATCCCGCGCTAGACGTAACCATCAGCGAAGAGGACGAAGCGCTGGTCGACCAGCTCGTACCCCCCGGCCATGCATCCTCGCATGGATACAACGATCCGAGCTACCCCTTCTACGGCCGCTGACAGGAAACGGATACACCAACGAAAACCGGCATCGCGCGGACGCGATGCCGGTTTTGTATCTGCAGTTTCTGGCACTTACTTGGTTGGCAGCTTGCCAGCCACGCCCTGAACATAGTAATTCATCTTGTTCAGGCCGTTATCGTCCAACACGCCCGATTCCAGCCGGACCTTGCCTTCGTTGTCTGTGATGGGGCCTGCGAACGGGGCAAGCTTGCCCGCCACGATATCGGCCTGCTTTTCCGTGACCAGCGCCTTCACGTCTTCCGGCACGGCGGGGCCGAAGCCTTCGATGACGGCCATGCCTTCTTTGATGCCGCCCCAGGTGCCGTCCGATTTCCAGGCGCCGTCCAATACTTCCTGCGCCTTCTTGGTGAAGTAATCGCCCCAGTGATGAGTGACCGCCGCGATCTGCGCATTGGGTCCGAATTTCTTCATGTCGGAGTGGTAGGCCACGGCGTACTTGCCTTTTTCTTCGGCCGCCTGCACCGTTGCGGTGGAGTCGGTGTGATGCGTGACGATATCGGCGCCCTGGCCGATCAGCGCCAGCGCGGCATCGCGCTCTTTGCCCGGATCGAACCAGCTGTTAACCCAGATCACACGCACTTCCGCGTTCGGATTGACGCTGCGCATGCCGCGGGTAAACGCATTGATGCCCTGCAGGACCTCGGGGATTGGGAAAGCACCCACATAGCCTGCGATATTGGACTTCGTCATCTTGCCCGCCACGATGCCGGCCAGATAGCGCGCTTCGTAGAAGCGTGCGTTCGTGGTGGATACGTTGGGCGCCGTCTTGTAGCCGGTGGAGTGCACGAACTTCACGTCGGGAAACTGCTTGGCGACTTTGAGCGTGGGGTTCATGTAGCCGAAGGAGGTCGTGAAGATGAGCTTGTTGCCCTGCTGCGCCAGATCGCGGATCACACGCTCGGCATCGGCGCCTTCGGGCACGTCTTCCACGTATTGCGTCTTGATCTTGCCGCCCAGCGCTTGCTCCATCTCGCGGCGGCCCGTATCCTGCTGCCAGGTCCAGCCGGCTTCGCCAATGGGACTGACGTATACGAAGCCCACCTTCAATGGCTCTTCCGCCGCGACGGCGGATGTGAGCGCCAGGGCCGGCGCCAGTGCCACGACGCACAACGCTTTATGCAGAAATTTTGCAGACATGATTATCCTCAGGTATTTGGATTGAAATTTTTTCCAAGGGACGCAGGCATGTTCAGCCTGATCCAGTTTGCATTACGAGAAATCAGAACCAGCACCAGTATCGTTGCCAGATAGGGCAGCATCGACAACAGCTGGGAAGCGATGGGCACGCCGAGCGCCTGCATATGATAGGTAAGAATGGTGATGCCGCCAAACAGGTAGGCGCCGATCAGGACGCGGATCGGACGCCACGTCGCGAAAGTGGTGAGCGCCAGGGCGATCCAGCCGCGGCCCGCGACCATGCCTTCCACCCACATCGGCGTGTATACCAGCGACATGAAAGCCCCCGCCAGCCCGCAGCATGCGCCTCCGAACAGCAAAGCACCGAGGCGGATGCGCCGTACGTCGTAGCCCAGAGAATGCGCGGAAGAAGGCGATTCTCCCACCGACCTGAGTATCAGGCCCGCCCGCGTCCTGTTCAGGAACCAGACGATGCCTGCGCAGAGCAACAATGACAGATACACCATGGGATGCTGCTGGAAGATGGCCGGACCCAGTACCGGGATATGCTCCAGATAAGGTATGCTGAATTTCATGGCGTTCAGGCTGCTGCCGACATAATCGATGCCGATGTACGCGGATGCGCCGACGCCGAAAAGAGACAGGGCGAGCCCCGTGGCCACCTGGTTCGCGCCCAGCCACACCGTCAGCCATGCGAAAAAACCGGCCATTGCCATGCCGGCCAGCGCCCCCGCCCCAAAACCAAGGACCGCACTGTCCGTGTGGACCGTGACCGCAAAACCCATGACCGCGGCGACCAGCATCATGCCCTCGGAACCCAGGTTGATGACGCCGGCTTTTTCATTGATGAGCAGGCCCAGCGCCGCCAGCATGAGCGGGGTACCGGCGTTGACGGCCGAAGCGATGAGCGGAGCAAGCGCGTCCATGGTTATCTCCAGCGCAAGCGGTTGTGAATCAGCACGTCGCAGGCAAGCAGCGCAAACAGCAATATGCCCTGGAAGATGCCGGTGATGGCGCTGGGCATGCCCAGGCGGCTTTGCGATAATTCGCCGCCGATATACAGCAAGGCCATGATGAAACTGGAAAACACCACCCCGATGGGATGCAGCCGCCCGACGAACGCCACGATGATGGCTGCAAATCCGTAACCCGGGGAAACAGAAGGCGTCAGTTGCCCGATGGGCCCCATGATCTCGCTGGCGCCGGCCAACCCGGCAAGGCCGCCCGACACCAGCATGCAGGTCCAGAGCGAACGTCGCGAGGAAAAGCCGGCATAGCGCGCGGCCAGCGGCGCCATTCCCCCGACCTGCAGCTTGAATCCCGAGAAGCTGCGCGATAGATACAGCCATGCCGCCAGCGCCGCCGCAACTGCCAGCAGCATGCCCAGATGCAGGCGCGTACCCGGCAGGACGACAGGCAACAGGAAACCGTCCGAGAACAGGCGTGACTGCGGAAACCCAAAACCATCGGGGTCCATCATGACACCATGTACCAGATAGCTCAGCAGCAGCTGGGCGACATACACCAGCATCAGCGAGACGAGAATCTCGTTCGCGTTGTAGCGGTCGCGCAGCCATGCGGTGATGGCAGCCCAGGCCATGCCGCCCAGGACGCCCGCCATCAATGCAAGCGTGATCAGCCAGAAGCCGCCATTGGTTTCGTCGTCGAAATACAGAATGGCCGCGCCCGCCGTGATGGCGCCCGCCACCAGTTGCCCTTCCGCCCCGATATTGAATACATTGGCCCGAAAGCACATGGCCAGACCGACCGAAATCATGAGCAGCGGCGCAAGCTTCACGCCCACTTCCGACCAGCCGCGCAAATCCTTGATGGGTTCGACGAAGAAGACCGCCAGGCTGGCGACGGGGTCCTTTCCAACGGCCAAGAACAGCACGATGCCGCAAAGCATGGTCAGCAGCACAGCCAATATGGGCGAGAGCCAGGACATCCACGCCGATGGCTGCGCACGCGGCTCGAGCTTAAGCATGCGACACCTCGGCGGTCCTGGCCGCATGATCTTCCCAGAGCCCGCTCATCCATTGCCCGATGAGATCGACGCTTGCATCCGACACGCCGATGGACGGGGAGACCTTCCCTTTGGCCATGACGATGAGCCGATCCGAGATTTCAAAGAGCTCATCGAGCTCTTCCGAAATCACGAGCACCGCACAGCCGGCGTCCCTCAGGGCGAGCAGTTCGGCGCGTATCTGGGCGGCGGCGCCGACATCCACGCCCCACGTCGGCTGAGCCACCAGCAGCAGCCTGGGGCGTCGCGCCACTTCGCGGCCGATGATGTACTTTTGCAGATTGCCGCCCGACAGGCTTGCCGCCGCCGCCTGAGGACCTGCCGCCTTGACCTGGAACCGGTCGATGATGCCGGCCGCCAGCTCGCGTATGGCGCGCGTCTTGATGAAGCCATGGCTCAATGCCCCGGCATCCTGATGCGACAAAAGGATATTCTGCGCCAGGCTCAGCTCGGGCACGGCGCCACGGCCCAGGCGCTCTTCGGGCACAAAAGCCATGCCGCGCGCGCGGCGCCAGGCAACGGGCCGCTTGCCCACCGGCGCGCCGTCCAGGCACACCGCGCCGGCGGAGGCGCGCGTGTCTTCACCGGAGAGCACACCCATGAGCTCTTGCTGGCCATTGCCCGAAATGCCGGCGATTCCAAGGATCTCGCCCTCGCGCACGTCGAAATGAATGTCGCGCAGTTCGGTGGCGAAGGGATGCGCCTTCGGCAGCGACAGGCCGCGCACGGCCAGCACCGCCCTGCCCGGCCTCGCCTGTTCATGCTTCATGACCGGCGGCTCGGACCCTATCATCATGCGGGAAAGGCTGGCATGGCTTTCACGCCGCGGATCGCACTGCCCCGTGACCCGGCCGCCGCGCATGACCGTGCAGGCGTGGCACAGCGCGCGTATCTCGTCCAGCTTATGGCTGATGTACAGAATGCTGCATCCCTCTTCCGCCAGCTGGCGCAGCGTCTCGAACAGCTTCGCCACCGCCTGCGGGGTCAGCACGGAAGTGGGTTCATCCAGAATCAGCAGCCTGGGATTGCCAAGCAGCGCGCGCACGATCTCGACCCGCTGGCACTCTCCCACGGAAAGCGTATGAACATGCCGCTGCGGCTCGAGATCAAGTCCGTATTGACGCGCCGTATCGGCAATGCGCTGCTCCAGCTCATCGAGCGGCGTACCGCTGGGCAGCCCCAGGGCGATGTTTTCAGCGACCGTCAGGGTGTCGAACAGCGAAAAGTGCTGGAACACCATTCCGATGCCCAACTTACGGGCTACTGCCGGACTCGCGATATTGGTTTCTTGGCCGTTCCAGAAAATCTGACCGGCGTCCGGTCTGGTCACGCCGTACACGATCTTCATGAGCGTGGACTTGCCCGCCCCGTTCTCGCCGAGCAAGGCATGGATTTCACCCGGCAGCACCGTCAGGTCGACCTGATCGTTGGCGACGACGGCCGGGTATCGCTTGGTGATTTGTTTCAGCGCGAGGCGACTGGTCATGGTCGTTGACACGTAATGAGCACGATGGACGGCGCTGCCGGCGCCGCCGAATTATCCGCGCTGCTGGAGGGCTTTCTCGATCTTTTTGTCGGTCTTGTACTGGGACAGCGCATACACGGCCCAGATGGTTGCCGGCAGCCAACCGATAAGGGTGATTTGCAGGATCAGGCACACAATGCCCGCAACAGGCCGGCCTATCGTGAAAAACGTCAGCCAGGGAAGCAGCAATGCAATGAGCAGTCTCATGATTCGAACCAGTTGATATTCATTTACCGGGGCTGCTATTCTAACCGTTACTCCACTAGGATACCGTTACGATGGTGGAAATCACCGATAGCATCTGGGCAACGATCGTCCAGGAATTCTCCGACATACCCGATGCCGCCGAGGCAACGCGCATGGTGTTGCGGCTCTCCATGGCCATCCTGCTGGGTGCCGCCATAGGTTTCGAGCGCGAACTGCGCGGCAAGGCCGCCGGGCTGCGCACCCACATGCTGGTCTCGCTTGGCGCCGCCATTTTCGTCTTCGTGCCGTTGCAAAGCGGCATGCCGCTGGCGGACGCAAGCCGCGTGCTGCAAGGCGTGATCGCGGGGATCGGCTTTCTGGGTGCCGGGGCGATCATCAAGCTGGGCGAAGACGAGCAGGTCAAAGGCCTGACCACCGCCGCCAGCATCTGGGTCGCCGCCGCCATCGGCATCGCCGCCGGCATGGGCAAGGAAACCACGGCCGTAGTCAGCACACTGGCCGCGCTTTTCATCCTTGCCATCGTGCACCGGCTGGAAAATCACGTAACGCCGGAACAGCCCGGGGCCAGACCCCATTCGGGGTCTGACCCCGGGTCGAATCAAGGGGTCGGACCCCGCACGGGGTCCGACCCCCAGTCAAGTCAAAGGGCCGGATCCCATTCGGAATCCGACCCCGAAAAGCGTGCTTAAGGGCTCAGGGTCAGACCCCGTACGGGGTCTGACCCTCGCACGTGGGTCTGACCCTGAGCCCTTCGCCGATTACGGCGTGATGTTCTTCGGGAAGCCCGCTTCGTCCTTTTCTCCTGCATCGTCGGTGCGTTCGATCTGCTGCTCTCTGTTGCTCTGTTGCTCTTCCTTGCCCGCCTCCTGCTTGGCGGGCGCCGCTTTGCCTGTATCCCCTTTGGCGCTTGCGAAGGAAGAACATCCTGTGCTTTGGTCCGTACCCACGTTCAATAAAGGCAGGATGGCGGCGAACGGCGTGGCGATGACGCCCAAGGCGACCGCTGCGCCCACGCGTGCGGCAAGCGGGCCTTTCTCCACTCCGACATCGGGATTCTTGAACGTGCCCCTCGCGTACAGCGGCGACCGCAGCGTAAAAATGCGCACCGTCTTGTTCTGCGGACGGATCTGCAAGTCCAGACGCTCCTCGGCAAGGTTGATCCGGCCCTCTACGTCGACCACCGCGTCATCGGTCTCCAATCGGAACACCCTGGTGCGCATCACGCCGTCCTCGACGGCGAAATCGCTGGCCAGGCAGTCCATGACCACTTGCTCGTCACCGAAGATCTGAACCATCACCATATTGGCGACGTTCAGGCCGGCCGCTTCCAGCAGAAAACGGCTGATGGTGCCGCGGCTGGCAACCGCCTGCAGCTCTCCATTCGAGTTGCCGAGCAATTCTGCAAGGGATACACCCTGCCCCTTTAGCTTGGCATCGCCGAACAGCTCGCCGAAACTGGCGTCCATCCGCTCCGCACCGGGAAACAATTGTTTCAGCTTGAGATGACGGGCCTGTATGGACAGGTCGGCCTTGATGCGCTTGTCGCGGCCGTCGAGCACGAGATTATTCGCCAGCGTCCCGCCCGCGAAGCCGAAATTGAGAGGTTTCAACGACAGAACGCTGTCGCTCAGCACCACGTGGGCCTTGATGTTGTCCAGCGGCAAGTCTTCATCGCGAAGAATCTTCTCGCCTGCGAACTGCACATCGGCATCCATGACCTTCCATGATTCGGTATTCAAAGGCTTGGCGGGCAGCGCCTTATCCGCGGGCTGCTTGAAATCGGACGCTTTCTTCTCTTTCTTTTCCACGCCGCTGGTTTCAAGCCCGATGAGCGGACCCAAGTCACGCAGGCGCAGCAAGCGGGATTCGACCTGGCCGGTAAGAAGCGGCCGGGGCTTGCGCCGATGGTACTCGAGCGTGCCGCGCAAGTCGCTTTTACCCATCAGGCCCTTGAATTCCTCGTAGCGCCAGACGTCTGCATCGCCATCGAGCTTGGCGATCAGCCGCCCCTCGGTCTCGTAGGGAGGGGTCTCCGGCAAGGCGATGCCCAGCAATGGAAGCAGATCCGCCATGGTGTCGCCCGCAAGAGTGAGCCGCACGTCCAGGGCGGCGAGCGACTGGGGTCGCGTGACCGACCCCTCCAGGCCAATCGTGGTCGTCCCGACACCGACTTCGCCTTTCAGAGGAAAAGGCTTGGCCCCATCGCGCAACGACAGCACACCACCCGACTTTCCCTCGCCGGTCAATTCGGCCTGGCGATACCGGCCTTTGGCCTTCCACTCCAGGCCATAGCCATCGGCGCCCGGCTCCGCGATGCTGTCGAACTCGGTCTGGAAATCCAGCTCCTTGGTCGCATCGATGACCTGGGCCCGCACACTGGTCAGGGACAGGGACTGCAGATCGAATGTCCATTTGGAGGGTGTCTTGGACTCTTCCGTGGTTTCGCTCAAGGTCCAGTTCACTGCTCCGCCCTCGTTGCGCTCCAGCAGCACGGAGGCATCTTCGATGTGCAGGCTGCTCAGTCGGAAGACACGATGGAAAAGAGCGCCGGAATCTATCGTGGCGATAAGGCGCGACGCCTCCGCCATGGTCTTGCCCTCGTCCGCCCAGGCCGGGTTGCCGACCACGACCTGATTCGCGGTGATCTGCGGCCAGGGCAACCAGCGCGGCCCTTCAGACTCCTTGCGCGGACGCAGCCAATCGACGTCCAGATCGCCCCTGATCTCGACGGGACGATGGATTACCTGAGAGATGCGCTGGCTTACCCATGGGCGTGCCATATTCCAATTCATGGTCGCCAGCAATGCCACGACAATGGCTAATGCCAGCAGCAACCCCAGGCAAGACCATAAGAGAATTCTGACGTAGCGCGGCATGATCGCTCCCAGTCCCCGCCGCAATGCGAGCGAAGGTCAACAATGTCAGGTCATTGTAGAAGGGCTGGACGCCGATCATGCAACAGGATAGGACCAAACGCTACAAATTGACTTAGAGCATTTCCTTGCGCAATTGCGCTGGGGACTTCGGCGACAGCAGGCCGGGAGGCACGTCGAACACCGTGCGAGCGCCGGCGACGCCCTGCTGGTTCATGCGATGGGCGGCACGCGCGTAGGCGACCAGGACACTGGAGGTGAACTCGGGATTGCTTTCCAGCGTGAGCGAATACTCCATGACCTGCTTGCTGCCCTGCCCCGTTGTGCCGCTACGTATCACGAAACCGCCGTGAGGCATGGCGCCATGATCGCGCGCGAGCTCTTCAGCCGTGATGAAAGTGACGGTCGTGTCGTAATCGGCGAAATAGTCCGGCATGGTCACGATGGCTTGCTCCACCTGGGCTGCATCCGCGCCCTCTTCCAGCACGACATAGCACTCCCGCGTGTGCTTCTCGCGGGTGGCGAGCGTCGGCGCGGTTCCGCTGCGCACGCGCGCAACCGCCTCTTCGACGGGCACCGTGTATTGCACGGCGCCTTTCACCCCTGCGACGCGCCGGACGGCGTCGGAATGCCCCTGGCTGAGCCCCTTGCCCCAGAAGGTGTAGCTGGCGCCCTCAGGAAGAATGGCTTCTCCGAACAGGCGATTCAGGGAAAACAGGCCCGGATCCCAGCCTACCGAAATCAGGGCGACATTTCCGGCCGGTTCCGCAGACCGGTTGACTGCTTCGAAATACTCGGGAATCTTCGCATGCGTATCGAAACTGTCCACGGTGTTGAACAGGGCTGCCAGCGCGGGGCCTTGCTCGGGCAGGTCATTCTTGGACCCGCCGCAAAGGATAAGTACATCGATCCGGCCCTGGAAACGCGTGATGTCGTCCAGCGCATGCACCGCCACCCCGCCGAGCGTCTTCACGGCTTCGGGCGCGCGCCGGGTGAATACCGCGACCAGTTCCATATCGTGGCTTTGCGCAATCGCGGATTCCACGCCACGCCCCAGATTGCCGTATCCGGCTATGCCGATTCTGATTTTCCCAGCCATTGTTGCCATGCTCCTTCTGTCATTGTTAAACAACAGGATTGTAGCGACCCTGGGCTCAGGGACGCATGGCGCCGGTGTCGCCCGAGCCACCGATGCCATTGATCATGGGCATGCCGCCCAGACCTGGCTGGAGGTCTGCCGGCAAGTGCTGGGACTAGAGGGCTCAGGGGTCAGACCCCGGATGGGGTCTGACCCCGCAGAGCCGATGGCTTTAAAGAAAAAGGGGTCGGACCCCGTACGGGGTCCTACCCCAGGATCTCAGGCCGCGACGACGGACTCGGCCTTGGCCGGCGCGTCTTCCTGATCCGCGACCGAGCTGCGGATGAGGTGATCGAACGCGCTCAGAGCCGCCTTGGCGCCATCGCCTGCCGAGATGACGATCTGCTTGTACGGTGTCGTGGTGCAATCGCCCGCGGCGAATACACCCGGCACGGAGGTCTGGCCGCGCGCGTCGACTTCGATCTCGCCATGGCGGGACAGGGCGACGGTATCCTTGAGCCATTCCGTGTTGGGTACCAGGCCGATCTGCACGAACACCCCTTCAAGATCGACCTTGACGATGTCGCCACTGATTCGGTCCTTGTACGACAGCCCGTTGACTTTCTTGCCGTCGCCATGGATTTCGGTGGTCTGCGCCGACATGATGATGGTCACGTTGGGCAGGCTCTTCAGTTTGCGTTGCAGCACGGCGTCGGCGCGCAGGACATCGCTGAACTCGATGAGCGTAACGTGCTTGACCAGGCCGGCCAGGTCGATCGCGGCTTCGACGCCCGAGTTACCGCCGCCGATGACGGCAACGCTCTTGCCCTTGAACAGCGGGCCGTCGCAGTGCGGGCAGTACGCGACACCGTTGTTGCGGTATTCACGTTCGCCGGGCACATTGACTTCGCGCCAGCGTGCGCCCGTCGCCAGGATGACGGTCTTGCCTTTCAGCACGCCGCCATTGGCCAATTGCACTTCGACCATCTTGTCGCCGGCAACCAGGCGGCTTGCCTGCTGCAGATTCATGATGTCGACATCGTAGGCGCGGACATGGTCTTCCAGTGCGGCGGCGAACTTGGGGCCTTCGGTCTCTTTCACGGAGATGAAGTTCTCGATCGCCATGGTGTCGAGCACCTGGCCGCCGAAACGCTCGGCCACGACGCCGGTGCGGATGCCCTTGCGCGCCGCATAGACAGCCGCCGCGGCGCCCGCCGGGCCGCCGCCGACGATGAGCACATCGTACGGCTCGCGCGCGCTGAGTTCTTCCGCCTTGCGGCCTGCTGCGCCGGTGTCCAGCCTGGCAAGGATTTCTTCGACGCTGGACCTGCCCTGGCCGAAGACTTCGCCATTGAGGTACATGGTCGGCACTGACATGATCTGACGGGCTTCGACCTCGTCCTGATAGAGTGCGCCATCGATCGCGACATGCTGGATGCGCGGATTGATGATGGACATCACGTTCAGCGCCTGAACGACATCCGGACAATTCTGGCAGGACAGAGAGAAATAGGTTTCAAATTTGTAGTCGCCATCGAGATTGCGGATCTGTTCGATGACCGATTCATCCAGCTTGATGGGATGGCCGCCAACCTGCAGCAGCGCCAGAACCAGCGATGTGAATTCGTGGCCCATGGGAATGCCGGCGAACGTCACGCTGATATCGGTGCCGACGCGGTTGATGCTGAATGAAGGCTTGCGCTGGGCGCTGTCGCTGTGTTCGACGAACGAAATCTTGTCCGACATCAGTTCGATTTCCTGCAGCAGTTCGCGCAGTTCGCGCGACTTGGCGCCGCCGTCCAGGCAGGCATTGATTTCGATCGGCTGGGAAATCATTCCCATGTAGGATTTCAACTGAGTTTTGAGATTTGCGTCTAACATAGCGTATCTACCTTCATGATAAGAGGATGTTTGGGGAGCCGCGCAAGCGCTCTTGACTCTTGCGCGGCGGACGTCTGGGCTACCTGCTTATCGCAGCCGGTAAATGCTTAGATCTTGCCGACCAGGTCAAGCGACGGCGTCAGCGTCTTGGCGCCTTCTTCCCACTTGGCGGGGCAAACTTCACCGGGGTGCGCAGCAATGTACTGAGCTGCCTTCACTTTGCGCAGCAGTTCGGAAGCAACGCGGCCGATGCCGTTGTCGTGCACTTCCATGACCTTGATTTCGCCTTCCGGGTTCACGACAAACGTACCGCGCAGGGCAATGCCTTCTTCTTCGATCAGAACTTCGAAGTTGCGGGACAAGGTTTGGGTCGGGTCGCCGATCATGGGGTAGGTGACCTTGCCGATTGCCTCGGAAGTGTCATGCCATGCTTTGTGGGCAAAATGGGTGTCGGTCGAAACGCTGTAGATTTCAACGCCCAGCTTCTGGAATTCAGCGTATTGCTCGGCCAGGTCTTCCAGTTCGGTGGGGCAAACAAAAGTAAAATCGGCGGGGTAGAAAACGAAGACCGACCATTTTCCTGCGATGGATTCATCGCTGACTTCAACAAACTTGCCGTTATGGAAGGCAGTTGCTTTAAACGGTTTGATTTTGGTGTTGATCAGAGACATAGCGTTTCCTCTAGTTAGTCAAAAAAAGTTCGTGGATCACCCGAACACAGAAAGAGTATAGGCCGCCCCTATTGATTTGTAAAATTGATTAATATTATTGATTCAATAGACTTTGGCTATTATCGAGCTGCACGGGGTCAGACCCCATATGGGGTCTGACCCCTCGTTTATCAAGGCGCGCCTGCATGATGCGGACCCCGCACGGGGTCCGACCCCAACAGACAGGGGGGACAGACCCCGTGCGGGGTCTGTCCCCTGCTACAGATATGCCGGCACGACGGGTACGATGAGCCCCACGCCCATCAGGAACAAAACGGCGAAGGCGATGCGGCGCATAGTTTGCGGGGCGAGCGGCGGCGGATAGCGCCGCCCCGCCCAGGTCGCGACCGCCACCACGGGCAGGCAAATGGCGCTCAGCGTCCATATGTTCGCATCCAGTTGCCCCTGGGCGCCAACGAACAGAGTGCGCGATCCCGCCACGACCGCGTTGATCAGGATCAGGAAGCTGCGGATCTGCGGGAGCGACATGGGCTGACGATAGAACTGGAAGATAAGGGGCGGACCGGGAATGCCGAACATGCCGCCGATGAATCCTCCGACGAAGCCATAAGCCATGAAGCTGGCCAGACCTGATACCCGTTCGAGCACATGGGGCCTGAACGCGAAGCTGATCCCGCCATAGACGATGACCAGTCCCAACAGGATTTGCACCGCGTCGGCCGCCGTGCTGCTCAGGTAGTTCAAAACGATCACGCCCAGCACGCTGGCCGGCAGGATGCTGACGATCATTCCGGTCGCAATTCGCCAATTGATATGATGCAGGTCGCCGCGCAATGCCATCGCACTGTTCACCAGGGTGATCAGGCTGATGATGGACGCGAGCGCCGCCACCGAAGCGATACCCATGCCGCTGGCCAGAGCCATGACGATCATGGCAACCCCGAAACCGGTGACCGTGTGAAAATACACGGCCACGAACATGATCACGACAAAACAAACCAACAAGAAAATATCAGGAAGCATGCACCGCCTTGCTATCTAACAGAGGGATCAATAGCCATGCACGCAGGCGAGCCGCCACTTCTTCACCGCTGAACGCCGATGGCGTCTGCCGCGCCGGTAACCCGAAGACCTGCTGCATGACGATGGAAATTGCGATCGTCGGTCGTTAGCATACCGGTTAATCGGCCCGACAGAGTCTTGTCCGCCTACCTTTTTGCGTTGACGGATTCCGCCCGGGCTTGCACATGCTGCGATCGTCCGGCGCCCCATCCACTGAGCGCGGCGGCGAGCGCAACGAAGGCAAACAGCCACGCGCTTGCGTCATAGCTTCCTGTCAGGCTGTGCAGGATGCCCACCAGCAACGGTGCGAAAGCGGCCAGCACGTAGCCCACCGCCTGCGCCATGCCCGACAAATGCGCCGCCACGACGGAATCGGGCGAGCGCAGCACAATGACGGTCATGGCCATGGCGAACAAGCCGCCTTGTCCTATGCCCTGCAAGACCGCCCAGGCCCATACCGTGGAGATCGGCGCGATCAGCATGCCCGTCAGCGCGAAGCCGGCCGTCAGGCCCAGCACCGCGTTCACGATGCGCTGATCGCGGAAGCGCATCGCCAGCGCGGGTACCAGCAGGCAGGTCACCACCTGCACCATGATGGAGACGGACAGCACCAGCCCCGCCTCGACACCGCCCAGGCCGCGAGCACGCAGCATGGGCGCCATCCAGCCCAGCACACAGTAGGCCAGTGCTGACTGCAACCCCATGAAGAAAGTGACTTGCCAGGCCAGTGCATCTTGCCAAAGCCCGCGAACGCTCTTGCGTGCATGACCGGCGGCGGGCATCGTACGCAGCGCCAGCGGCGCCCATATCAGGCACACCAACCCGGCCGGTATCGCCCATGCCGCAAGCCCCGCTGCCCAGGAATCACCGAAGCGCGCGGCCAAGGGCAAGGTCGTCGCGGCAGCCACGGCGGCGCCGCCGCATAGCGCCATGGTGAACAATCCCGTCATCAGGCCCGCACGCTGCGGGAAGTCGCGTTTCACGACGCTAGGCAGCAACACATTGCCGGTCGCGATTGCCGCCCCGCCCAGCGCCGAGCCCAGGAACAGCATGGGAACACTGCCCACGCCTCTCAAGGCTGTACCCAGCATCAAGATGAACAGCATCGCCAGCAATGTCCGTTCCGGCCCCAGGCGGGCGGAGAGCCGGGGCGCCAAAGGCGCGAAAATACCGAGGCAAAGCACCGGCAGCGTGGTCAGATAACCCGCTGCCGAGGACGACAGGCCCGTGTACCGCTGGATTTCGGGCAGCAATACCGACAGGCTCGCGAACAAGGGGCGCAGATTGAAGGCGATGAGCATCAGGCAGAGCCCCAGGACAACCTGGGCGACGATGCTTTTGGGTCCGACTGCCGGAGAAGCAGCGAGGCCTCTTGAAGTATTCATTTTTTGACGCCCGCTGTGCAAACCATGGTTCATTGTAACGCGGTGGCGTCACAACCAATTCAGAACTGTTACGAACGGGAGCTTGGGCGCGTCAATTATTTCAGCACGCTGCAAAACGGCGATCAGCGCTTGAAGAGCGGATGCCCGACGCCTAATCTGAAGCCATCATCAAGCAACAGGAGTGCGCCATGACGCTTATGCACCGCTTCGGAAAAATTGCCGTCGTCGGCTTGACAGCCTTGAGCCTGGCGGGCTGCGCCGCCCATTACGACAGAAAGTCCAGCAACACCATGCTGGGTGCGGGACTTGGCGCCGCGACCGGCGCCATCGTCTCGCGAGGAGATCCGTGGTTCACGCTGGGAGGCGCGGCCGCGGGCGGTCTGCTGGGCAATGTGCTGACCGAAGACCGCGACCATCGCCGTTCGCGAAGCTGGAACCGGAACGATAATAGATCGTCCTGGAATTCCGGCCGGGACCACCGCCGATCGTACGACAGGCACGATCGGCGGCGTCGATGACCGCGATCAGGCTCCGGCGGCGGCCGCCTGTTTGCGCCGCGCAAGCAGGCGGCCCAGGACGACGATCAACACCGCGCCGGCGATCTCGGCGGCCACTTTCGCGGTGCCGCTGGGCTCACCAAAGCGCTCGACAATAGCGATGTCGGTAATCAGCATCCCGCCCGCGATCCAGCCCAGCAGCGCTGCGCCAAACGTGACCACCATGGGGAAGCGATCGATGAGCTTGAGCACGATGGTGCTGCCCCAGATGATGATGGGCACACTGATGACCAGGCCGAAGATCACGAGGCCGAGCTGATGCTCCGGATTGGCGCCCTGGGCGGCGCCGGCGATGGCGATCACGTTGTCCAGGCTCATGACGAAGTCGGCGATGATGATGGTCTTGATCGCCGACCAGATCGACGCCCCCCCCTGGATATTGCCATGGGCTTCGTCTTCCGGTATCAGCAGCTTGATGCCGATCCAGACCAGCAACAGGGCGCCCACTACCTTCAGGTACGGCACGCTGAGCAAAGTCAACGCAAAAGCGATCAGCACGACCCGCAGGCCAATGGCCCCCGCCGTACCCCATAATATGCCCTGCATCCGTTGCTTGGCCGGCAGGTTGCGGCAGGCCAATGCAATGACCACCGCGTTGTCGCCGCCCAACAGGATATCGATCATGATGATCTGAAAAACCGCCGTCCAGCTTATCGTCTGTAATAGTTCTAACATTCTCGCCCCTTGGGGATAAACAAGTGAAAAGGGAAAAGAATCAGGCCGGATGCGCGCTTTTACCAAAAAGACCGGTAAAGGCATCAAGGTCGCGCCAATAAAAAAGGCCTGATCCAGAAGGACAGGCCATAGCGATTGCTGGAGATGCACCTTGCCCTTCACGGCAAGGTCTTGCTTGCAACACATGGTGTTGCCCGAGCACCGGGAGCCTGGATGTTGCGACAGGACTACCGTAATGACGATGCTGCGGAAAGAAAGCTACTCCCCTTGATAGGGCGTAAGTATATTCAGAAATTGCGCAAAGTCAAAGTTTTTTTGGGGTCAGACCCTATAGGGTCTGACCCCATGCGGCGATCGGAACATGGGGTCGGACCCTTTCGGGTCTGACCCCTTCGCCCCCTTCATCAGCCGGCGCTGCTGACGACCCGGTTGCTCAGGATGCCGATGTTCTCGATCTCGCATTCGATCTCGTCGCCTGGCTGCAGATAGCCCTTTGCGGGCACGATGCCGTTGCCGCCGCTCCATTTCCCGCCCAGTTCTTTATCCATGGACCATGCCGTGCCGCTGGGCGTGCCCGTGATGATGACCATGCCGGGACGCAGCGTGAGGTTGACGGAAAACACATGCACCAGCTCGGCCACGCCCCACATCATCTGCGAAGTATTGCTGTTCTGGCGCAGTTCGCCATTGACGCGCGAGCTGATGTTCAGGACCTGCGGGTCGGGAATGTCGTCGGTGGTGACGATGAAGGGCCCGATGGGTGCGCTGGTGTCGAACACCTTGCCCCGGCCCAGCTCATACCAGCTGCTGCCGTCAGGCCGGAAACGAACCTGGCGGTCGCGTGCGGTGACATCGTTCACGATGGTGTAGCCGAATACGTGTTCCAGCGCCCTTTCACGCGGGATATGGCGGCCCGGCTTGCCGATCACCACGGCGAGCTCGACCTCGCCATCCAGCTTCTGGGTCAGCGCGGCATCGTGCACGATGTTGCCTTTGTGCGGCACGATGCAGTCCGCCGTCTTGACGAAAAATTCGGGTTCTTTCCCGCTTGTATCGGACCCGGCTTTTTCGGCGTTGTGGCTCAGGTAGTTGCTGCCAGCACAGAGTATGGTGGACGGACGCAAGGGCTCGACCAGCCTCGCCTCCGCGAGCGCAAACCGGCCAACTCCTTTTTCGCGGCTGATCTCCACCGCCTTTCTCGCCAGAAGCATCGCCTGCTCTTGATTCTCGATCACGCCCTGCATGGTTGCAAAACAGCGTATGCCGGCACCAAGCGCCGACGTGCCCGTTTCCACCGCCAAGGGATCGACGAGCTGATCGCCGTCGACAACCCCCACACGTACTTCATCTTGATGCTGATAGCTTGCCAGTTTCATTTACTGCTACTCCGTATCGGTTTCAATTGACCTTGCCTATGGTCTTGATGACCTGTGCCTGCTGCAATTCGTCAGTGCGCCAGAATTTGTCGAAAGCGTCCGCGTCCTGATATTGGATGGGCGTACCCATGCCGCTCATCGTCTTTTCGAAGGAGGGGTCGGCGATCGCCTGCCTCGCCGCATCGCGCAGCTTGCCTTTGATGTCCTCCGGCAGGCCTGCGGGCGCGAACAGTCCCGCCCAAAGATAGTATTCCGCATCCATGCCCAGCTCTTTCAGCGTGGGCACATCCGGCAAGGCGGGAAGCCGCTCGGCGCTTTGCACTGCCAGCGGCCGGAAGGCTCCGCTTTTGATGTGTTGTGAAGTGTTGCCGTAAGTCTGGCTGGTCGCCTGGACATGCCCGCCCAACAAGGCCGATACCTGCTCGCCGCCGCCGCCATAAGGCACATGCAACAGCTTGATGCCGGCCGCGTGCGCAAACCGTTCCATGGCGACGTGCGTCGTGCCGTAGATGCCGGAAGAGCTGAAACTGATGGATTCCGGATTCTGCTTGGCATCGTCAATCAGTTCCTGCAAGGTTTTCCACTTGCTGTCCCCACGTACTGAAATCACCGTGGGGTCTGCCGAGACCCGGGCGATGCCGTCGAATTTCGACGTGGAATAGGACGGCTGCTTGCCCTGCAGCTCATCGGCTACCGGTATGGCCGAAATGCTGGGCAGCGCCATCATGATGGTGTAGCCGTTGGGTTCGGCCTTGGACGCATACGCCATTCCGATTGCACCGCCTGCGCCTGCCCGGTTTTCGACCACGATGGGCTGCCCCAGTATCTTGGACATCAGCACGGCGAGGGGACGTCCTGTCGTGTCGGACACTCCGCCGGGTGAAAACGGGATGACCATGGTGATCGGACGGGAAGGAAAAACATCTGCCAGGGCAGGGGCGGATACACCCAGGGCAATCGCGAGGGATGCAGCCAAATGCGGTATCTTCAATTTTGTCTCCATTGTTTTGAGTGTCGAAACCGGTAAGCTCGGCTTGCCGATCGGTCAGTTCGATGAAGTATATTCTACGCAAGAAGACAATTAACGCGCCTAGCGTAAAGGCCACCGAACGGCAAAAAGGAGACTATGCAAATGAAATACGCCGCATTGACCGCCCTATCTCTTTCCTTATTGGGATATTCCGCAAGCAGCATCGCACAGGACGTCAAGAAAGACGAGTTCTTCTGGCTGGGTGCCATGAACAAAGCGTCTCTGGTCATCAACACCGACGAAGGCCTGATAGAAAAGTCTCTGTCTCCGGGCTTTGCAGACGGCATCGCCAAGGTAATCCAGGCCGGCAACCAGGAAGGCGGCAAGCGGCCGTCCACGGTCATTTCCTTTGAACCCCTGTTGATCAAAGAGGCAGGCCAGGAAATCACCTTGCTGCATGCCGGCCGGTCGAGCCAGGACATGCATGCCACGTTTCGCGCGGCGATCTTGCGCGAGGACCTGCTGAAGCTGGCCGAACAACTGCAAAAGACTTCCACGACGCTCGTCGACCTGGCCGAACGCCACACCGGCACCATCGTCCCCAACTATACGAACGGTGTCGCCGCGCAACCCAACAGCTACGGTCACTACCTGCTGGGACATGCGGCGGGGCTGCAGCGGGACGCCCAGCGCATACGCGAAGCCTATGCACGCATCGACCGATCCGCCATGGGGACCACCGTGCTGAACGGCAGCAGCTGGCCGCTGAACCGCGATCGCATGGCCGCCTACCTGGGTTTTGCAGGCACGGTCGAGAACGCTTATGACGCATCGCAGATTTCGTCCATGGAGCACCCCGTTGAAGTGGGCGCCGTGGTGACCAGCATTGCCTTGCACACGGGGCACTTCGTTGAAGACCTGCTGACGCAATATGCGCAACCGCGCCCATGGATACTGCTTCAAGAGGGCGGCGACAACACCTACGTGTCGAGCGCCATGCCGCAAAAACGTAATCCCGGACTCTTGAACAATACGCGCAGCAGCGCGTCGACCGCCATGACGCTTGCCTTCGGCCCGACATTGCAGGCGCACAACATCACACCGGGCATGTCGGACCCTAAAAGCGCCAAAGCCAACAGCGCCATGGTGGCCAGCGGCGTCAGCGCCTTGAAGAACTGGGATCGCGTCCTGAAGGCGCTGGTCATCAGTCCGGAGCGCGCGCTGGAAGAACTCAACAGCGACTGGACGGCATCGCAGGAGCTCGCGGACAATCTGATGCGCAAGCACAAGCTGCCGTTTCGCGTCGGCCACCATTTCGCGTCGGAAGTCGTCGACTATGCCAAGCAGCATGACATCAAGCCGCTAGACTTTCCATATGACCAGGCACAACGCATCTATGCCGAGGCGGTCAAGGACACATCCTATCCGCAAGCCCTGCCCATGAGCGAAGCCGAGTTTCGCGCCAGTCTGGATCCCGTCGCCATCATCGAGCATCGGGCCACCGCCGGCGGGCCGCAGCCTTCAGAGATGAAACGGATGATCGCTAGCGCGCGGCAGGACCTCGATGCGCAGAAGCAATGGATCACCGATCGCCACAAAGCCATCGACTCTGCGCTGGAAACGCTGGAGACGGACTTCCAAAATCTCAGGGGCCAGACCCCGTGATTCAAAGGGGTCAGACCCGATGCGCGATTCAAGGGGTCAGACCCCATGCGGGGTCTGACCCCAGGGCACACGACCGAACATTCAACCAAGGGGTCAGACCCCAGATGGGGTCTGACCCCGCATTCATTGGAGGAAATATGATTTCACGCAGCCGACGACGCATGGTTGCCACGATGGGCGCCGTATCCCTGGGCGGAGCGATGGGCGTTTCGGCCCCGATGGTCCGGGCGCAGGCATCGGCCGGCAAGTATCCCAACCGGCCCATAAAAATCATCGTGCCGCTAGCGCCCGGCGGAGGCAGCGACATCACGACGCGGCAGATCGCCACTCACTTGACCGAGCGCCTGGGCGTGCCCGTCGTGGTCGAGAACAAGCCGGGCGCGGGCGGCAGCATCGGCACCCATGCCGCCGTCAGGGCCCCGGCCGACGGCTATACCCTGCTCATGCTTTCCAGCAGCCATACCTGCAACGCCGCCTTGCGCGAACTGCCTTTCGACTCCATCAACGATATCGAACCGATCACGCTTTTGAAGCGAGAGGCCTTGATACTGGTGGGAAGCCCCAAGCTGCCCGCGAGCAATCTAAAAGAACTCATCGAGTGGGCACGCCGCGAGCCCGGTGCCGTCACCTATGGGTCCTCCGGCGTTGGCGGGATATCCCACCTGAGCATGGAGCATCTGGCCGCCCTTGCCGACATCAAGCTCAACCATATTGCCTACAAAGGAACAGGACCGGCGCTGCAGGACACGATGGGAAACAACATCCATCTGCTTTTTTCATCGGTGGCCGCCGTCGTCCCGGTCGTGCAGGACAAGCGCGTGGCCGGCCTCGCCATCGCGGACGAGCGCATACCGGCGCTGCCGCAGGTTCCCAGCTTCAAAGAGGCCGGCGTCCCGGAATTCCGCTCGGGCTTCTGGCATGCCATAGCAGGCCCCAAAGGCATCCCGCCCGAAATCGTGGCACGGCTGAACGAAGAACTGCGAGCCATCTTGCAGTTGTCCGACATGCAGCAGCGCATCACGGCCGAGGGTAGTCAATCGGTGGGCGGCAGCCCGGAACAACTGATGGAAACCATTCGGGCAGACATCGCGCAATGGACGGACGTGGTCCGAAAAGCCGATATCAAGGCTCTATGATGCGATCGGAGCCGGGAGGGGGTCAGACCCCATGTGGAGTCTGACCCCAAGTAGCGCCTGTGCAAGCGGGGGTCAGACCCGGTACCGGGTCTGACCCCGAGCGACAACCGGAAGAGGCGGCAAGGGGACAGACCCCGTGCGGAAACCAAGTGGGGTCAGACCCCCTGCGGGGTCTGACCCCTTGCCACGGCGGCGAGCAGGCGTTCGCGGCTTTGGCGGACGTGCGCGCGCATGAGGCGTTCCGCGCCGTCCGGATCCCGCCGCTCGATACAGTCGACGATGGCGTGGTGCTCCTGGTGTATATGAGTCATGTCGCGGCGCAGTTGCCCCGAACGCATGCGACACAGCCGAAGCAATGTATACAGGTCCCGGCATAGCAGATTGGTGATCCACTTGTTGCGGCTGCCCAGCACGATGGTGCGATGGAAGTCCTGATCGGAATCCACCTTGAATACCGCCTCCATGTCGCGGCTGCCAAGATTCTCGAGCCCCGACGTGATGGCGCGCAGCCGACGCACCTCCGGCAAAGTCATGTATTCGGCCGCCAGCCGGCTGGCCATGCCTTCCAGCGATTCGCGCACGGTCAGGATCTGGTCCATGTCTTCGACGGACAAATCGGCGACGCGCACCCCTGCATGCGGCACCCGCTCCAGCAGGCGCCGGCCTTCCAGCGTGCGGATCGCCTCCCGCAAGGGACCGCGGCCGATGCCGAGCGTGTCGGCCAGGACCTGCTCGGGCAGCCGCGCGCCCGGGCCGTAATCCCCTCGCAGGATGAGATCTTCAATGCGGCCCATGATCTCATCCACCGACAAACGCTGTCGGACGTCCGCTGCGTCTTGTGGGTCCATTGGCTTCATGTTGGTTCCTTCGACCGAGCCTGCAGCACATACTGCCTGCAATTTCTATGGTTATTGTTGACAATCTTATTTGATTGTCGATAACATTTTCAAGCTGAAAAAGTAATGAATAACCGTATCGTTCGCGGGACACATCCCGCAGGAGGAAGACACCATGGTTTCGACCACACGCCGCCGCTTGATTACTTCCATGGGCGCGCTGTCCGTAGGCAGCGGCCTCGGCATTTCCGCACCGACCGTGCTCGCCCAAGGCTCGCTGGGCGATTACCCCAACCGCCCCATCAAGATCATCGTGCCGCTGGCTGCCGGCGGCGGCGGCGACTTGACCGCAAGGCAATTGGCCCTGCACCTGACCGATCGCCTCGGCGTTCCGGTCGTCGTTGAGAACCGGCCAGGCGCCGGCGGCAGCATCGGCACTCATGCCGCCATCAAATCTCCTCCGGACGGCTATACCCTGGTCATGCTGTCCAGCAGCCATACTTGCAACGCCGCGCTGCGCGAACTGCCCTTCGATTCCATCAACGACATCGAGCCCATCACCCTGTTCAAGCGCGAATCGCTCATCCTCATCGGCAACAAAGACCTGCCTGTGAAGAGCTTCGGCGAACTCGTGGAGTGGGCCAAGCGTGAACCCGGCATCGTCACCTATGGCTCATCCGGCGTCGGCGGCATCACCCACCTGAGCATGGAGCACCTGGCCGACCTCGCGGGAATCAAGCTCAACCACGTCGCCTACAAAGGCACGGGCCCTGCCTTGCAAGACACCATCGGCGGCACGGTCAACCTCATGTTTTCGTCCGTCGCGATCGTCGTGCCGGTCGTTCAGGAAAAGCGCGCCATTGGCCTGGGCATCGCCGACGCCCGCATTCCCGCCTTGCCCGACGTGCCCAGCTTCAAGGAAGCCGGCGTCCCAGGATTCAAATCCGACCTATGGCATGCCGTGGCCGGACCCAAGGGCATCCCCAAGGAAATCGTCGCTCGCTTGAACAAGGAAATGGCCGAAGTCCTGAAAAGTCCGCAAATGCAAGAACGCATCCAGTCCGAAGGCAGCCAGCCCGTCGGAGGCAGCCCCGAGCAACTGCTTGAAACCATCAGTGCCGACATTGCGCAGTGGAAAGACGTCATCCGCAAAGCCGACATCAAAGCGACCTGATACCTGCGGGAACCATGACCAATCCTTCTCTTCACGACGCAGCCGACGCGCTGCGTTCGCGTTGCCGCCGGGTTTTCGAATCCGGCGGCAAGCGCTACGCCTATTATTCCCTGCCCGAGTTGGCGGAGTTCGCCGAGGCGAAGCTTGACCGCCTGCCTTATTCGATCCGTGTCCTGCTTGAAAACCTGCTGCGCCATGCCGATCGCGATGACGTCGGCGGCACGCTGCCGCTTGAAGTGCTGCGCAACTATCACGAGCGTGTCGGCAAAGACACCATACCGCTGATGCTCGCACGCGTGATGGCACAAGACGTCAGCGGCATTCCGGCGCTGATAGACCTGGCCACCATGCGGGACGCCATGGCGCGCGCCGGCGGCGATCCGTCCAGAATCAATCCGCGCATCCCCGTCGAACTCATCGTCGACCACTCGCTGGAGGTCGATCATGCCGGCAAGGATGGCGCGCTCGACTTGAACGTCGCCCTGGAGTATCGCCGCAATCGCGAGCGCTACACCTTCCTGAAATGGGCGCAGCATGCGGTCGACAATCTCTCCATCGTTCCCCCGGGCGCCGGCATCCTGCACCAGATCAATTTGGAGCATCTGGCGCGCGTGGTGTTCGTCGACCACAGCCAGGACCCGCCGCTGGCCTATCCCGATACGCTCGCCGGCACCGACAGCCATACCGCCATGATCAATGCGGTCGGCGTGCTGGGCTGGGGAGTGGGAGGCATCGAAGCGGAAGCGGCCATGCTGGGCGAACCGCTGTCTTTCCTGTTGCCGCCAACGGTTGGCGTGCGCCTGCTGAATCGTCCGAAGGCCGGCGTTACCGCGGCCGACATCGTGCTCACCCTGACTCGCTTGCTGCGCGAGGCCAAAGTGGTGGAAAGTTTCGTCGAATTCACCGGTCCCGCCCTGGACAGTGACGCGCTGACGCTGGAAGACCGCGCGACCCTGGCCAATATGTCCCCGGAGTACGGCTCCACCTGTGGGTTCTTCCCGGTGGACGCGACCACCATAGATTACTTGCGCCGATCCGCCCGCGACGAAGACGCCATCGAACTGGTCGAGCGCTACTGCCGCCTGCAAGGGCTGTGGCGCGATGCTGACGCCCCCGAACCGGAATTCTCGCGCGTCGTCGAGCTGGATCTGGCCACGGTGGAGCCCAGCGCCGCGGGACCGCGCAGGCCGCATGAGCGTGTGGCCCTGCCGGATATTCCGGCCTCTTTCCTCGCCGCCTGCCCGCAAGCGGGGCCTCGCGCGTCGGCCGCCGCCCCGGCGCAACTCGATCATGGCGCGGTCATTCTTGCCGCCATCACGAGCTGTACCAACACTTCCAATCCCAGCGCGATGATCGCCGCGGCGCTGCTGGCGCGCAAGGCCCGCGCCAGAGGCCTGCGGGTGCGCGAATGGGTCAAGACCTCGTTCACGCCCGGCTCGAAAGTCGTCAGCGACTACCTGCGGGCCAGCGGCCTGCAAGCCGATCTGGACGGCCTGGGCTTCCATCTTGCCGGCTATGGCTGCGCCAGCTGCGGCGGCGGCTCGGGCCCGATCGCGCCGGACGTCCAGTCCGCCATCGAAAGCCGGGGCCTCACCGTTTCAGCCGTACTGTCCGGCAACCGGAACTTCGAGGGTCGCATCCACCCGCTCGCCCGCGCCAATTATCTGCTTTCACCGCCGCTGGTCGTCGCCTACGCGCTTGCAGGCAGTGTACGCATGGACCTGACCAAGGAGCCGCTGGGCCTTGCGCCTGACGGCTCGCCCGTGTATTTGTCCGACATCTGGCCGGACAATGCCGAGATCAAGGAGATCGAGAAGCGCTACGTCACGCCGGACCGCTTTCGCACGCAGTACGCCGACATCAGCAAAGGCGACGCCGGATGGCAGACGCTGCCCTCGGGCGGCTCGATGCTCTATGAATGGGATCCCGACAGCACCTACGTACGCCGGCCCCCGTACATCGACCAGCGGCCGCCGGCAAACCGGGCGGTGTGCGGTGCCCGGCCGCTGCTCGTCCTGGGCGACAGCGTGACCACGGACAACATCTCGCCGGCCGACGGCATACGCCCGGATATCCCGGCGGGCCGCTATCTGCAGGATTGCGGCGTCTCGCCATCCGGGCTGCATACCTTCATCGCGCGGCGCGGTAACCACGAGGTCATGATGCGCGGCACCTTTACCGGCGGTCGGCTGGCCAACGAATTGCTGCCGCAAGGCCCAGCGGGAAGCACGCTCGTCATGCCGGAGCGCCGCGTGGCGTCGATCTATGACGCCGCCATGCATTATCTTGCGGCCAGCGTGCCGGTGGTGGTCGTGGCGGGGCGGGAATACGGGACCGGGTCGTCGCGCGACTGGGCGGCAAAAGGAACCCGCCTGCTTGGCGTCCAGGCGGTACTGGCCGAGAGCTTCGAACGCATACACCGCTCGAACCTGGTGAACATGGGCGTACTGCCGCTGCAATTCGAGCCTGGCGTCACGCGAAACTCGCTGGGCATCACCGCCGAGACCCGCTTCGACATCGACGTTCCCGACACGATACAGCCTAACGGCTGGATCGACTGCCGTATCACGGACGCCGACGGCACCCGGACGATACGCCTCCAGGCACGATTGAACACGGTGCACGAAGAGGCGGTATGGCGCAAAGGCGGCATACTGATCAGCATGCTCGATCATTTCCTGATGGGGGGCCAAGCCCCGGCAACGGCCTGATTCCGTTTGGGTCGAGGGTCAAGGGTCAGACCCCGTACGGGGTCTGACCCTGATTCTTTGCTGCTTCTTTGCGGGGTCAGACCCCGAAGGGGGTCTGACCCTACGCTCCTGGGCCAGGCACGCCGCTTGCTGAGCCTCGATCGGATCCGAACCGCCGCCGGGCGGACGGGACGCTTGCAGTTATCTTTGGTCAGGAGAAAAGCATGAAAATAAAAATCTTATCGATGGTGATCGCTCTTGCGTTTGTAGCAGGATGCACCAACACGATGCGCGGCGCGGGGCAGGATATAGAGCGCGGCGGAGAAAAGATACAACAAAAAGCCGGCTAGGGCCGGCATCGCGATGGGATGGCGGTGGGGTTCCGTAGCCTCACCGCCATTTTTTTGGGGTCAGACCCCGCATGGGGGTCTGACCCCGTTACCTGCCCTTGGGGTCGTACCCCGTACGGGGTACGACCCCTTTTCCCCTACGCGTGAGCACGCTGCATGCCCTGGACCACCAGGAAGACGGCGGTGCCGATGGCCAGCATGACCCAGGACGCTGTAAAAATAGCCACCAGGCCCAGCGCAATTGCAACGGCGGAGCCGACGAAAAGCACTTTATTGCGTGGACCCAGAATGGCGCCGATGGCGGTGCCCACGAGTATGGCTGCGAGAATCTGGATGATGTAGTGCATGGATGCCCCCTTCTTATTCATCGAATCCGCGGGCGGCACGAACGAAGCCCGCGTCGTCGTCCATACAGGACCGCACGAGTGTATCATCGAACGTCCCGGAAAAGCCTGCGCCATCCAATGACAATACCGGTCATCGCGATCAGAGCGCCCCCAAGGCTCAAGAGAATCATCGCCGCATCGCGCAGCCCGCCCGCTTTGAGCAGCGGCGGTGTATCCCAGCTGTGCAGAAAATAGAACAGCCAGCGGCCCGCTCTTTCCGATCGGGCAAGGCTCAGATTCACATCTGCCGTGCGCAGGTCGACGTACACCCGCGTGTTGTCCGGATCCGCAAACTCCAGCATCAAGACCGGCAACCCCCGCTTTGCCCCGCCGTTCATGGCTTCGGCATGCCGCTGGTAATAGTAGGCGTCATATTCCGACAATAACGATTGACGCACGATATCGGCCTGGAACAAAGCGGCCGCCGCCGACCGGATTTCCTCCGGACGCCAGCGATCGCCGACGCTCAACCCCTTGCCTTCCGCCCTTACCAGCCGGGTATCGGCCGCCGCATCGTAGGCCAGCACATAGGGTTGGCCTGCCAGGCTCAGCCATGCCAGTTCGACCGGGACGAAACCGGTGTCGCTCAGAGCCGCAAGAATGCGCCGTGGATCATGCAGACCGGAAAAATCCGTGGCGGCCGCTCCTCTATAGGAGGCCATGTCGGGCGAGGCATGCGGAGAGAACACGCGACCGGGGTTCATGGACATCAGCCCGCTGAAGATCCACAAGCAAAGGAACGCGCCGAAGAGCAGTCCGCCCATGTGGTGCCACTTCATCATCGGCGAGCGATAGGGCGAGCGCGATCCCGACTTGTACCGGCCTCTGAAACGCCAGCGCCAGATGCCGACGCACACTCCGCTGGCCGCCAGCACCGTTCCCGCCCCGGACAGCACGATCACGATCCATGACCAGACCGGATCGACGGACTGGAAGCGCAGCATATAGAGCCAATGCAGCCATGCGCCCACGTAATTCCATCGCTGCTGGCTATGTGGCGCATCCAGCACCACCTGTCCGGTTGCCGAGGACACATACAAAGTGGACGGCTCCGGCGAGGAAACCTGGACCTTGTGCAGCGGCCGGTGTATGTCCAGGCCGCGGCCATGGGTCCAGCGATCTTCCTGGACTTCGCCGAGGTAGGTCGAGGCCGTTGCGCCGGCGAAAGCCTGCGCGGAGAGCATGGCATCGCCGGCGGTGGCCGGCTTTTGCAACGCGGACCCGGTCAGCGCCGAAACCGCCTGCATGCGGTCGGGCGCTTTTCGCAAGACATAAGCCGGCCGACCGCCGATCGATGTCAACACGGCCATCGCCATGGAATCGCCCGGCGACCGGCCTTCGAGGTCGCCGAGCGGCACGCAGCATGCGTCCTCGGTAAGCGCGGGCAATGTCGCCAAGCGCTCCGACGGCGTCAGCTTGGGGTAGCCCACATACAGCATCACCACCCCGCTGATGAACCACAGCAGCATCAAGACGCAGCCCCCGATGCCCATCCATCGATGCGCCAGATAGACCAGACGCTTCATTTTGCCCATGGATCGTTCTCCCCTTCCACCGTCAGAACCTATGATTGAAGGTCAGTTCGAAGCGGCGGCCCGGCCCATACAGCCATTGCGTAGGCGTGTAATAGGCGGTGGTGAAGTAGGCTTTGTCGAAGACGTTGTAGCCGCGCGCGGTCAGCGTCGTGTCTTTATCAAGCCGCCAGCGCAGTGCCAAGTCGGTCGTGGTATAGGAAGGCAGCTCCAGCGTGTTGGCATTGTCGGCGTAGCGCTTGCCCACATACTGCACGCCCCCCATGGCCGTCCACCCCGGCGAGAACTCCCAGCTCAGCCACAGGTTGGCGAGGCGCTGGGCGACATTGGGCGGAACCTTCCCGTTGCGCGTCACTGCCACCGGCGGCGAGCCGGAGGATTCGGTGAAGTCGTCGTACCGGGCGCGCAGCATGGTGGCGTTGGCCTCGAGTCGCCAGTGACGGGCCAGTTCCATGGACAGCGAGGCTTCGATCCCCCGCGAGGATTGCGCCCCTACCTGGACACGCCGGGCGGGGTCCAAGGCGTCGCGCGTCAGCAGGTCGGTCTTCCTGATGTGATAGAGCGCCAATGTCCACTCGCCCTTGCCGTCGAGAAGGCTCTGCTTCAGCCCCACCTCGATCTGGCGCCCTCTCGCCATCTCGAACTCGCTGTTTGCGGGGCTCAGCATCAATATGCCGCTCACCGGATCGGCGGCTTCCGAATACTGCGCATACAGAGAGAGGTCGGGCCGCAGCTGAAATACCGTTCCGACTCGAAAGCCCGTGTCCGAATAGCTGCGATCCAGTACCCGCGAGGATGAGACGAGGTCGTCGCGCGAGACCTTGGCGCGGTCATGGCGCAAGCCCGCGATCACCGACCACTCCGGCGTGAGCTCCGTCCGGTTCTCCATGAACAAGGCATATTGGAGGGCCTCGTTGCGGTAGCGCGGTATCGTCGGATAGTCGCTGTGAAAGTATCCCGGGACCGGATCGTAAGGGTCGACGGGCCCGGAGCTGCCCGCGTAGGTGTTGTTGGTGTGCTGAAAGCTGCTGCGGTTGATGTCGAAGCCGACCGAGAACGTGTTCTTGAATGCGCCCAGGCGACCGTCGAAAGCCGCGTTGGCGGTCAGGCCCACCTGCTTCTGGTCATGGCCGATCTCGGTGTTGTCGGAACGGTCGATCAGCCTCGTGGAAGGGTTGTATACGTATTTTTCGGCATTTCTCCAATCCCGCTTGCTGCGGACATGGTAAAGCTTGGCCTTGACCGTGGTGTCATCGCCCGGCGTCCAAAGCGCATCCAGCTCCGTCCAGGCATCCCGATACCGGATTAGGCCATCCGCGATGTTGTAGTTCTCGTCCCTGAGCTCGCCCGCGGGGCGCCCTTCGACCAGTGGCGTTCCGAAGTAGCGCATGGGCTTCTGATAACCCTGCGCATGGCTCAAGGTCAGGCTCAGGTCGCGCGTGGCATCCCATTGCAGCGCCCCCGACAAAGTAAGGTCGCGAGACCGGCCGCGGTCCACCCAGTTTTCGCTCCGGCTTCCGCTCATGTCGAATCGATAAGCCAGCTTGTCGGTCAGGCCGCCGCTGCTGTCGAAGGCGAACCGGGCCGTGTCCTGCGTCCCGGCAGCGAGCTGCAGCTCGTTCTCCACCGGTCCGTGCCGGGGTCGCCGGGGAATCACATTGACGACACCGCCAATGGCGCCGTCGCCATACACCACCGACGCGGGCCCGCGCAGGACCTCTATTCGTTCGATGGACCATGTATCGAACGGAAAGGTGACGCCCACCCCGCCATACTGCCGCATGCCGTCATACAGGCGCATGACCGACGTGCTGTCGGTGAAGCCTCGCGAAGACAGCGCGGACCCGCCGTTTCCCGGGTGGCCCATTGCGCTGATTCCGCCCGCCCGGGTGATGGCTTCGAGCACGCTTGCATCACCGCGCTCCTCCAATTGCTCGCGGCGGATGATGTCGAGGCTCGCGGGCGTTTCGCGGGGAGTGAGATTCAGGCTGGAGCCTGTGGACGCGGGCGTGTCCAGGACGGCGGTCGATTGGCTCTTGATCACGATGGCCGGTAAGGTGGCGGTGCCGCCCTGGGCATGCGACGTAGACGCCCCCATTGAAAGCACGAAGACGGCGATGTGCGGAGCCACGGTCGCGAGACCGCGTCCCCGCCGGTTCGGCGCCACCACGCCGATACGTAGGAAGTTCATGTTGATTCCCTGAAGAAGTCAAAGCGGTGCACGGAATCCGAGGAATCCGTGCGTGTCGTAAGGGATCAAGCAGGAACGGGTGGCGCCCTGGAGGGAGGCGTCTTCCAGACTCGGTTCTCGTGGACGAAGTCCTTGCCGGGAGGCTGGAAGCGCAGCACAGTGACGGCAGCCGTCGGGACGGCGGCCGTGCATGAGGGAATGTCGCAAGGGTGAAAGCAAAGCAGGCAATGGCCTGCATGAAGATCGCCGCTGTCGAGATCCGTGGCAGGATCCCCGTTTTCATCCAGCGCAATGAGCCTTCCGCCATCGGCGGTGCAAAGATGCACCCATACGACCTGCGATGCTTCGCCCGCCCAGACCGTCTTGGCGGTAGGGGCGAACACGGCAAACAGGAACGCAACCAGCAAACACCAACTGGTTCGTCGGAGCATCGACAGATGGGTGGCCATGAGCTTATGGGCGGGACGCTATGGGCGAAATCTTAGCATGGTGGAAGGGGTCAGACCCCATGCGGGGTCAGACCCCGGCCTCGATGAACGAAATCCCAGCATGGGGTCAGACCCTGTACGGGGTCTGCCCCCCTTCTACTCTTTCGCAGCGCCGGATTTCTCGACGATGTCCGCCCACTTTTTATTCTCTTTGCCGATGAAGGCGGCGAATTCCTCGGGGGTCTGGACCATGGGATCGGATCCTATCTTTTCAAGCTTTTCTTTCATTTCGGGCGTGGCCACGACCTGGCGGATGGCGTCCCCTACTTTTTTCACCACCTCGTCCGGTGTGCCGGCCGGCGCCAGTATCCCGTACCAGATGGTGAATGTGCGGCGGCGCCGATGCACAGTATGGCACCCGCGAGCAACCCGCCGAGCTTGTTCAGTTTGAGCATGGACAGCACCTCCTTGTTGGAAACGGCATCACGAAAGGAAACAGCGCCGATAGCCAGGGCTCGCGACGCTAAAAGGTGGACGGGTGGGGGATGTGTTCGTCGCGCTTTTGAATGCGGCGAGCGTGAGCGATCATTTCGGCGGGAGGCCGTGCGTGCTGATACCCGCGCCGCGTCACGCCGATGCCGAGCGCTTTCAGGTCCGCCATGATTTCCGCCATCTTCAGGTTGGCGCTCAGGCCGTCGACGATGGGGGCGTCGTCGATACGCGTGACACCCGCCCGGACAATGGCCTCACTGAGATAGAGCTGGCCGGGAATGATGGCCTCGGCGCCTTGCCGGATGGCGCGCCGCGCGGCTCGCATGAAGGGTTCCAACAAAGGTTCCGCGTGCGTCAGACCGCTGCCCACCAGGTTGAAATCCGCCTCGATCAGGGCGGTCGGCAGCGCGCGCTCGGACAGTCCCAACCACCGTATGCGCAGGTCCATCATCTGGTCGAAGCCTTCTTGAAAGACCAGGACGGCGAACTTGCTGGAAAGACTGCAGGCAATGTGCATGGCCGATTCGCCGTAGCCCACCACGGGAATGTCCACCAATGCGCGCGCCTGTTCCAGAGCCGGATCCTGGACGGAGCCGATGGCGAAGACATCGTAGCCTTCCGCTTCGGCCCGCAAGGCGTTATCGAGGATGAACTGTTCGGCCATATTGGCCATGTAGGGATATTTGAGTACTTCGGAGGGCACGCTGCCGCCATACAGCCCTTCGGGCATGCCGACGAAGTCGACCTGGACCCCGGGACGCGCGATCTTCTCCGCCCGCTCTTGCATTCCCGAGAAATACCCTGGGGTTCGACCCATTTCGATCAGGCTCTGAAAAAGGATGCGCATGAATCGTTTCCTCGGCTTTGGCCATGACGAAAGCGTCTTTGCCTGGCTTTTTTGCGGACCGCAGACGCGTCGCGTACCGTTTTCTGTACGTTCGCCAAGTATACAGCTGCCGAGGGGTCAGACCCCATGCGTAGCTGCTGAGGGGTCAGACCCCATGCGGGGTCTGACCCCGACTCCGTTATGAAGGGTCTGACCCCGGCTCCGATCCGCAGTGGGGTTAGACCCCGCATGGGGTCTGACCCCCGCCGGCGTTTAACCCACATCAAGCATTCTGCGATTCATGGCAGCTTTTCCTTGAAACACTATATGTAGTGAATTAGAGTTCACAAAACACTACATATAGTTGATTGGAAAAATCATGACAGATATCGCAGTAAAGCCTTCCATCGAGGAATACCTCAGCAAAGCGGACTGGCGCGTGAACGCCAACGCGAACCAAGGCTATTCGCTGGGCGGGCTCATCCTCAATGTCTCGGGCAAAGTCATCGCGAATTACTGGCTGGATCATGTCTATCCACCCGCGGTGGGCGCCGCCCACCGAAATGCGGACCTGCACATCCATGACCTGGACATGCTTTCCGGGTACTGCGCCGGCTGGTCGCTGCGCACCCTGCTCAATGAAGGACTGAACGGCGTGCCCGGCAAGGTGGAAGCCGGTCCTCCACGCCATATGTCCAGCGCCGTGGGTCAAATCGTGAATTTCCTGGGGACCATGCAGAATGAGTGGGCGGGCGCGCAAGCATTCAGCTCCTTCGACACCTACATGGCACCCTATGTCCGCAAAGACGGCCTCCGCTACGAGGATGTCCGCCAGTCCATGCAGGAACTCATCTACAACCTCAATGTGCCTTCACGCTGGGGCACGCAGACGCCGTTCACGAACCTCACGTTCGACTGGGTGTGCCCCGAAGACCTGCGCGATCAGGTGCCGGTGGTCGCGGGTGAGGAAATGCCGTTCACCTATGGCGATCTGCAAGCCGAAATGGACGTGATCAATCGCGCCTATATCGAAGTGATGATGGCCGGAGACGCGAAGGGCAGGGTCTTCACCTTTCCGATTCCCACCTACAACATCACCGAAGACTTCGACTGGCACAGCCCCAATGCCGAACTGCTGTTCGAAATGACCGCGCGCTACGGGCTCCCCTACTTCCAGAACTTCATCAATTCCGAACTCAAGCCCAATATGATCCGCTCCATGTGCTGCCGGCTGCAGCTGGATCTTCGCGAGCTTCTCAAACGAGGCAACGGCCTGTTCGGCTCCGCGGAGCAAACGGGTTCACTGGGCGTTGTCACCGTCAATTGCGCGCGGCTGGGTCATCTCTTTGCGGGAGACGAAACCGCCCTGTTCGCCCGGCTGGATGAGCTGCTTTGCCTGGGGCGGGACAGCCTGGAACTCAAGCGCGCACTCATTCAAAGATTGATGGACGACGGCCTGTTTCCCTACACCCGCCGCTACCTCGGCACATTGCGCAATCACTTCTCTACGCTGGGCGTCAACGGCATCAATGAGATGATCCGAAACTTCACCGCCGATGATCACGACATCACGACGGAATGGGGCCATGGTTTCGCCTTGCGGGCGCTCGATCACGTGCGCCGGCGAATCACCGGCTTCCAGCAGGAAACAGGCCATATGTACAACCTGGAAGCGACGCCCGCCGAAGGAACGACCTACCGGTTCGCCAAGGAGGACCGGAAGCGCTATCCGGACATGCTGCAAGCCGGCACGGACGAAATGCCGTACTACACGAACTCGTCCCAATTGCCCGTGGGTTTCACCGACGATCCCTTCGAGGCCCTCGAACGCCAGGACACGCTGCAATGCAAGTACACCGGCGGCACGGTGCTGCATCTTTACATGACCGAACCGCTTTCCAGCGCTGATGCATGCCGAAACCTGGTCAAGCGCGCGCTCGGCAACTTCCGTCTGCCCTACATCACGGTGACCCCGACTTTTTCCATCTGCCCCGTCCATGGCTATCTGGGCGGCAGCCACCCATTCTGCCCCAAATGCGACGAGGAGATCCTGGCTCGCAAGCGGAAGGACGCCGATGCCGAACACAGCATCGCATTGGCCGTGTGATCGGCCGTTTCAACCATCCATCTCAATCTTTTCAACAAGGAAAGCTCATCATGACTGAACATCAGCAAGCCATCACATTGACGGACGGCGAACGCCAGCCCTGCGAAATATGGACCCGCGTCATGGGCTACCATCGCCCCGTTTCCTCTTTCAACATCGGCAAGAAAGGCGAGTTCCACGAGCGCCGGTATTTCAACGAAAACGCTAAGGGGTCAGACCCCATACGGGGTCTGACCCCGGCTCTCTGACGCCGACAAACTTACTTGGGGTCAGACCCCGCATGGGGTCTGACCCCGGCCATCTGCCCCGGCCAATTTACTTTGGGGTAAGACCCCGGATGGGGTCTGACCCCGGCCATCTGCCCCGGCCAATTTACTTTGGGGTAAGACCCCGGATGGGGTCTGACCCCATGCACCCAAGCCAATACCGAATATGACCTTGCACGTCCCCAACAAGCTGAAAGTGGGCGGCATCACGCCGTTCACGGCCACCGACTATCCTGGCAAGCTTTCCGCCGTGATCTTTGTGCAGGGCTGCCCGTGGCGTTGCGGGTATTGCCACAATCCGCACTTGCAGATCCGCACGGCGCATAGCCCCGTTCCCTGGTCGGACGTGACGGGACTGCTCCGCCGCCGGGTCGGGCTGATCGATGCCGTGGTCTTCAGCGGCGGCGAACCAACGATGGATCCGGGCCTCGAGGCCGCCATCCATGAAGTGCGCAGCCTGGGCTTTCTGGTCGGACTGCACAGTGGAGGCACCCATCCCGCGAGGTTGCGGAAAGTGCTGCCGTTGCTGGACTGGGTGGGCCTGGACATCAAAGCCGATGCCGATGGCTATGAACGGGTCACAAAGACGAAAGGCAGCGGCACCCATGCCTTCGACAGCTTGAGCGCCGTGCTGGATAGCGGCGTTCATCATGAATGCCGGACGACCATCCACCCTTCTCTGCACAGCGAAGACCAGTTGCGCACGCTCGCGCGCCGCTTGGCCGGCGCGGGCGTGACGCATTATGCGCTGCAGGTATTCCGCGCCACCGGCTGCGTGGACCCAGAACTGAACGGGACACCCGTTGCCGCCTACCCGAGCCCGGCCCTGGCGGAAGAGCTGAAAGAGCTGTTCCCATTCTTCATCTTGAGGAACGGCGGCTGATGTGGGGTCAGACCCGCGGATGATGTGGGGTCTGACCCCGCGGATGACGTAGGGTCTGACCCCGTACGGCAGATGATGTGGGGTCAGACCCCGTACGGGGTCTGACCCCTTGCTCAAATATGGCTCAAAAAACATATGGTTTTGACATCATATGTCATTGATACCATAATACGCCCTGGTGGCGCATCGTTCCGCGGCATCGGCAGCTCGGCCGGGCACCCGCCACACTCATTCCTACCGAAACAAAGGATCTTCCCCATGGCAAGGAAATCGGATGACGTTGCCCCGCGTCATATGCGCCGTAAGCAGAAGGTCGAGTCCAAGGAAAGGCAAGTGGTAACGCTGAAAGAATTGCGCAAAACCGCAAAACAGACCCAGAAAGACCTGGCAGACGCGCTCGGCGTCGGCCAGGACACGATCTCGCGCCTGGAAAAACGAAGCGACATGCTGATTTCCACGCTGCAGCACTATGTGGAAAGCATAGGCGGCCGGCTTGAACTCGTGGCCGTCTTTCCGGACCGCCCCCCGATGGTCATCGACCGCCTTGCCCAGGACAAGCTCCCGCAAGAAAAGAACGGTGCCGACCACAGCGCCCGCAACCGAAAATAAATCGGCCGGCCGTGATCCTTACTCTGTACCTTGACGCATGATTCAGACACCTTACTACCTGATAGACAAAACCGCCTTGCTGCGCAACCTGCAGATCATCGACCGCGTTCGCGAGCGCTCCGGCGCGAAAGTCCTGCTGGCATTGAAATGTTTTGCCGCATGGTCGGTCTTCGACCTCATGAGCAAGCACATGGACGGCACGACCTCCTCGTCCTTGTACGAGGTCAAGCTGGGCCGCCAAAAATTCGGAGGTGAAACGCACGCCTATAGCGTCGCCTTTGCCGATCACGAAATCGAAGAAGCGGTGGCTCATTGCGACAAGATCATCTTCAATTCGATCAGCCAGCTCACGCGCTTCGAATCGTTTGCGCAAGGCAAACCCAAAGGCTTGCGCCTGAACCCGGGAATCAGCCGTGCCAGCTTCGACCTGGCTGATCCTGCGCGCGAGTTCAGCCGACTGGGCGAAAGCGATCCCGCGCGCATCATGTCCGTCATCGACCGTCTGGACGGCGTGATGATCCACAACAACTGCGAAAACAACGACTTCTCGAGTTTCGACGATCTGCTCAGCCAGACCGAAGAGCGTTATGGCGACATATTGCGGCAATTGCGCTGGGTCAGCCTCGGAGGCGGCATAGGCTTTACATCGCCGAACTACGCCCTGGACGCCTTTTGCGACCGCCTGCGCCGCTTCGCCGAAACCTACGGCGTCCAGGTCTATCTGGAGCCCGGCGAAGCCGCCGTGCGCCACACCACGACATTGGAAGTCAGCGTGCTGGATACGGGGCACAACGGCAAGAACCTGGCGATGGTCGACAGCTCCACCGAAGCGCACATGCTCGATCTCCTGATCTATCGGGAAACCGCTCCCATCGGAGACCAGACCGGCAACCATCACTACATGATTTGCGGCAAGACCTGTCTGGCCGGAGACATTTTCGGGGAAGCCCGCTTCGGGGCTCCCCTGCAAGTCGGCGACCGCCTTTCAATCGGCGACGCGGGCGGCTACACCATGGTGAAGAAGAACTGGTTCAACGGCATACATATGCCGGCCATTGCCATCAAGGAACTCGATGGCAGCGTACGCGTAATACGCGAATTTTCTTTTGAGGACTACGTCAGCAGCCTGTCCTGACACAGTTCAATTTTGTACGAGAGAGGTCAAACAATGAAACGAAACGTCCTTATTATCGGCGCGGGTGGCGTGGCTCATGTCGCAGCACACAAGTGCGCTCAAAATAACAAGGTTCTGGGCGATATCCATATTGCTTCGCGCACGCTTGGCAAGTGTCAGGCCATTATCGATTCAATTCACGAAAAGGGCAGTCTGCAGAGCGCCGGCCGTTTGGAAGCTCATCAACTCGACGCCATGGATATCGAGGCCACCAAGTTTCTCATTCGGGCGACCCACAGCCAGATCGTGATCAACGTCGGCTCTCCCTTCTTGAACATGTCGGTCCTCACTGCCTGCATCGAAACCGGCGCCGCTTATCTCGACACCGCTATACACGAGGACCCCGCGAAGGTGTGCGAAGCGCCGCCCTGGTATGGCAACTACGAATGGAAACGGCGCCAGGCCTGCAAGGACGCCCGTGTCACCGCCATTCTCGGGGTGGGATTCGACCCCGGCGTGGTCAACGCCTATGCGCGATTCGCCCTGGACACCTATTTCGACCGCGTCGACTCCATCGATATCATCGACATCAACGCCGGCAACCATGGGCGCTACTTTGCCACCAACTTCGATCCCGAAATCAATTTCCGCGAGTTCACCTCGACCGTCTGGTCGTGGGAACAGAATCAATGGAAGGCGAATTCGATGTTCGAACGCCGGAAGGACTGGGACATGCCGGTCACCGGCACCAGCACCACCTACCTGACGGGCCATGACGAATTGCATTCGATGTCGCAGAACCTGGGTGTGCCCAATATCCGTTTCTGGATGAGCTTCAGCGAGCACTACATCAATGTATTCACCGTCTTGAAGAACCTGGGCCTGCTGTCCGAACAGCCCGTGCGCACCGCCAGGGGCGTCGAAGTCGTACCGCTGGAAGTGGTCAAGGCGGTGCTCCCCGATCCCGCGTCGCTTGCGCCCAATTACACCGGCAAAACATGTATTGGCGATCTGATCCAGGGCACCAAGGACGGACAAGCGCAACAAGTGCTGATCTACAACACCTGCGACCATAAAGAGTGCTACGAGGAAGTGGGAAGCCAGGCGATCTCCTACACCGCCGGCGTTCCCGCAGTGGCCGCGGCCATGCTGATCGCCAAAGGAACATGGGACGTCGGCCAGATGGCCAATGTGGAAGAACTGGATGCCGCGCCTTTCATTGAGCTCATGAACCGCATGGGCCTGGTGAGCCGGATCAAAGACGCGCAGGGCGATCGCATCTTGCATCCTCGGCAGGAATCGGCCTATGAATCGAAGCCCCGGATGCTCGTCAATTATTGACGCCACTGCCCTAGCGCATTACGCCGCCCGACGGGGTCAGACCCCGTACGGGTCTGACCCCATTCTGGCATAAGGCCGGCAGCGGGCGCCTGGCTTTTCGCGCCCAGATGCACAAGCAGGCTTTGAATGGGCGGCGACAACTCATTCCAGTCTCGAAAGCACAAGCATAGCTGCCGCCTTGCCCATTTTTCGGCCAGCGGAATAGTCCGATATCCATTTTTCCGCCGGTATCGGCCGGCGAGGCTGCGCGGGAGTATCGCCACGCCCACACCGTCCGACACCATGCCGCATACGCCTTCGAATGTCTTCATATGCACGCGCATGGCCAGATCGCGTCCTTCGGCGCGGGCATGCGCCTCGATGTGCTCCTGAAGTGCATTGCGGGACGTCAGACCGACGAAAGCCTCGTCCAGGATGTCGATGAATCGCACCGCAGCGCATTCCGCAAGCCTATGCGCCCGAGGCACGATCAAGGCGAGATGGTCCTTGGCGATGGCCTTGCGGACCAGGCCGTTCGCGTCGACCGCGTCGGACACGATGCCGGCCTCGGCAAGCCCGGCGTGGAGCATCCGGACGATTTCCACGCTCGTTCGCTCCTTCAGCTCGACCCTCAGGCCCGGGCGAGCCGCAAGCCAGGGACCCAGCGTGCGCGGCAAGAATACCGTCAGCGCGGCGGTATTGGCATATAGATGTATGGTCCCGCGCGCGCCCAGGGCGAAGTCGCGCAGTTCTCCCTTCAGCAAAGCCTGCCGGCGAAGAATCAGCCGCGCATGATGGGCCAGCGCCTCGCCCGCTTCCGTTGTCGCCACCCCGCGGCTGCGCCGTTCGAGCAGCTTCAAGCCCAGGTCGGCCTCCATGCCGCGCAGGCGCTCGCTGGCGGAAGCCAGGGCGAGATTTGCCCGCAGCGCCCCCTGCGTGATGCTGCCCGCGTCCACGATGCAAAGAAATAGCCGCAGATCCGACAGATCGAGCCGCATGGCCGTCCCCAGTTCCGCCTTCGGCTGAGCCGAAGGCTGGCATATGAAAACCGCATTGTGCCACAGCGCGATTCGCGATCCAATATGCCGATGAACGAACTTACGCCTCTTCTCCTGCTTCCTCTGGCCTCCATTTTTTTCGTGGCAGGCTTCGCCAAGGGCGTCACCGGCATGGGTCTTCCCACCGTCGCCATGGGGCTGCTCGGCACCCTCATGCCGCCGGCTGCGGCGGCGGCCCTGCTTCTGATTCCTTCCTTCGTGACCAATGTCTGGCAGCTGCTTGCAGGGCCGTCCCTGCGAAGCATCGTCAAGCGTCTATGGCCCATGATGCTCGGCATCGTCGTGGGCACGGTGGCCGGCTCGGCGTGGCTGGTAAGCGTGGACCCGATATGGTCCAGCTTCAGCCTGGGCGCCGCCTTGATCGTCTATGCCGCCTATGCGCTGTTCTCTCCGCCGCTGGGCGTATCGCCCCGCAAAGAACCGTGGCTGTCGCCGCTGGTCGGGCTGTTCACCGGCGGCATCACGGGCGCCACCGGTGTTTTCGTGATGCCCGCCGTGCCATATCTGCAATCGCTTCGCCTGCACAAGGACGAACTGGTTCAGGCGCTGGGACTCTCCTTTACTGTTTCTACAGTCGCCCTGATGGTCGGCCTGACAGCTCATGATGCCTTCCGCCTGGGCCAGCTGGGCTGGTCCTCGCTGGCCATTCTGCCCTCCCTGGCCGGGATGTGGCTGGGCCAGAAAGTCCGCGCCCGCATCAGCGCCAAAACATTCCGGCTTTGCTTCCTGCTGTTCTTGCTGCTGCTTGGCGTGAAGCTGGCATCGCGTCCATTCCTTTGATGCAGCTCGCGCTTGATTATTTGCCTGAGGCAATCAATAATATGCTTCAGGCAAATATATCATCCGGCTCCCGAAATGCCATCCCATGCTCTCCAGGCCCGCGCAGAAACCATTCGCCGTTTCAACCGCTTCTATACGCGCCAGATCGGCGTACTGCATGAACATCTCTTGAACAGCGAATTCTCGCTGACCGAAGTGCGTATCCTGTATGAACTCGCGCACCGCTCGGGGCTCACGGCGTCAGACCTATGCCGGGAATTGGGCTTGAATGCGGGATATCTGAGCCGGGTGATCACCGGTTTCGAAAAGAAGGGGCTGATCGTCAAAACCCGCTCCGCGGCGGACGCGCGCATCATGCAGCTGGAATTGACCGTCAAAGGCCGCAAGACCTTTTCGCCTTTGAACGAGGCCTCGCGCCACGAAGTCATGGCCATGCTGAAGCAGCTTTCGGAACCCGGGCAAGAGCAGCTGGTGGGCGCAATGGAACAAATCCAGCAGTTGCTTGGCGGCGCATCGCCCAACTATCTGCTGCGGGATCCGCGACCGGGCGACATGGGTTGGGTGGTCCACCGGCATGGCGCGCTGTACGCGCAGGAATATGGCTGGAATGCCGACTTCGAGGCGCTGGTGGCCGAGATCGTCGCCAAGTATATAAGGGAGTACGACCCCACGGGCGAACGATGCTGGATCGCCGAGAAGGACGGCAAAGTCGCGGGCTCGGCATTTGTCGTCAGGCATGACTCGGAAACCGCCAAGTTGCGCCTGCTGTATGTCGAGGCCGCGGCACGCGGTCTGGGCATCGGCCACCGGCTGGTGGATGAGTGCCTGCGCTTCGCCCGGCTGGCAGGCTACAAGAAGATGATGCTCTGGACCAACAGCGTGCTGGTCGATGCGCGCAGAATCTACGAACGCGCGGGCTTTCGCCTCGTCGAGGAAGAGCCGCACCACAGCTTCGGCAAAGACCTGGTCGGCCAGATCTGGGCGCGCGATCTGTGACGGCCGGCCACCGCGCGGCCACGGTCGCCGCCGCGACGACCGGCGTGCTCGTCGGCGCAGCCATGGTGTCCACACGGGTGGTATCCCCCGACGCGTCGCCCGCCACACTCGCCTTCCTGCGCTACTTGATCGGACTAGGCGTGCTTTGCATACCCGTCCTGCTGACGTCGCGCACGCGCTTCCCGCTCAAGGACGCCGCCGCCATCGCCATCATCGGGATATTCCAGTTTGCGATACTGATTGTCTTGCTGAACCATGCATTGGAAACGCTTTCGGCGGCAACGTGCGCACTCGTGTTCTCCACCATGCCTCTGTTCACCATGTGCCTGGCCATTGCCTTGCGGCATGAGTCCTACCACCCGGGGAAGCTGGCCGGCCTGCTGCTGGCAATCTGCGGCGTCGGCTTTCTGCTGCTTTCATCGTCACCGGCCGTCGGCACCGAGCAGAGGGACCCCGCGGCGCTCGCCGCCTTGATAGGAGCGACGGCGATCGGCGCCGTCTGCAGCATTCTCTATCGCCCCTATTTGCGGCGCTATGCCACCCTGCCCACCAGCATGCTTGCAATGTGCGCAGCGGTGGTCTTCCTGACCGGCCTTTGCCTCGTCATGGGCGAGCCTCTTGCGCCCGAGCTGTCCACCGTCCAATGGCTGAATGTGGGCTTCATCGGATTATCCAGCGGGCTGGGCTATTTTTGCTGGCTTTGGGCGCTGGCCAAAATCGACGCCAGTCAGGTGGTCGCGTTCCAGGCGCTGGGCCCAGTGACCGCCGCGGCCATAGAACTGGCGATTTCACGACAGCCGCCATCCTGGCAGCTCCTTGTTTCCATCGCGCTGGTGGTCTCAGGGCTGCTTTTGGCATGCCTTCGGCCTGCAGGGGGCCCGCTGCGGCCGTGAGCGGGCTGATTCGCTTAGGGCCCGTTAACGCTAAAAGGCAGGCGGCACTGGCCGTCCATTGGACGGCTGACCAGGCGCGGGCGAGGCGGCGTGGTTGATCCACATCAGCCGCATGCCATATGTTCGTCATATATCTTTGATATGGTGCACGTCCATCCCTGTCTGCTCCCTGAAAAGCGCCGCCTCATGACAAACAATCTATCCGAGCACACCCAACGGCTCTATGCCGAGATGATCGACAGCTTCGATGAAGAACTCGAAATGGAAATGGACGACGGGCGCATGGAACGCTTGCTGTCCGGCGACGATCAGGTCGCCGACGGCATGGACCGGCGCCTGTATTTCCGGGAGCTGCTGCGCTTGCAGGGCGAGCTCGTCAAGCTTCAGGACTGGGTGGTCGCCAACAGATTGAAAGTCGTCGTCATCTTCGAGGGACGTGATGCCGCCGGCAAGGGCGGCGCGATCAAGCGGATCACGCAGCGGCTCAACCCCCGGGTCTGCCGGGTAGCCGCCTTGCCCGCGCCGAACGACAGGGAACAGACGCAATGGTATTTCCAGCGATATGTCTCGCATCTGCCCGCCGGCGGCGAAATCGTCCTGTTTGATCGCAGTTGGTACAACCGTGCCGGCGTCGAGCGCGTCATGGGCTTCTGTACCGACGAGCAGTACGAGCAGTTTTTCCGCGATGTGCCGGAGTTCGAGAAAATGCTCGTTCGTTCGGGCATCGTGCTGATCAAGTACTGGTTTTCAATCAGCGACGATGAACAGCACCGCCGCTTTCTGATGCGCATGCATGACCCGTTGAAGCAATGGAAGCTGTCGCCCATGGACCTGGAATCACGCCGCCGCTGGGAAGCCTACACCAAGGCCAAAGAAGAAATGATCGAGCGCACCCACATCCCGGAGGCGCGCTGGTGGATAGTCGAAGGTGTGGACAAGAAGCGCGCCCGCCTGAACTGCATATCGCATTTGCTGGCGCAGATTCCCTACGGCGAAGTGGTGCACGAGCCCATCGCCCTGCCTGCTCGCGAACATCACCCGGACTACACCAGGAATCCATTGCCCCCGGACATGTTCGTACCGGCGATCTACTGATGCGCGCGGCCGTCGGCGCGACGCGAACTCGCAGAGAGTCCGGCAGGCAGAGCCATCAGCACGAGCAGCGCTCCTAAAGCAATGGCGGAAGAAAGCCATAATGCCCGTACGCCGAATGCTTCGAGGCAAATGCCGAAAAGCCATGGCGCCATGGCCTGGGCGATGCGCGCGGGCACCATGAGCAGGCCCTGGCGGCTGCCGTAGCCGGCCGGCCCGAAGATCACCAGCGGCAACGTACCCTTGGCGATCGTCAAGATACCGTTACCCGCGCCATGCAGGATGCCGAACGCCGCGGCAGCGGGTGCGCCGATGGCCCCGAAGGCGAGCGCGCCGATGGGATGCAGCGCCGCGGCAAGACGAGCTGAAAGCAGCGGATGTATGTTGCGCAGAAATCCGAATTCCAATAAACGCGCCGCCACCTGCGCCGGGCCGATGAGCGCTCCCACCATGACGGCAGTGGCCAAGGTCGCACCACCGGCCTGCAGCAGTCTTGGCAAGTGCGCGGCCATTGCGGTGCTGATGAACCAGGTGGCCGCGAATACAAAGGAAAGCGCGATCGAGGCCCAGCGATGCGCGTTTCGGGACGGCGTTGCCGTGTCATCCGCGAAATCGTCCTCCGCCGCTGCGGCGTCGGCGCGGCCGGGCGCCGCCAGCCTGGGCAGGCTGAGATTGAGTGCCAGCCCCAAAGTCAGATGGAGCGCCGCCCAGGCAAAGCATGCCCCCCGCCATCCAATCTGCAGTTCCAGATAGCTGGAAAGCGGCCAGCCGACCGTGCTGGCGAAGCCCGCAATCAGCGTGATGCCGGTAATGACGCCGCGCGACCTGGTTCCATAGAGCGCGACAAGAGCGGAAAATGCCGCCTCGTACAGGCCGCAGCCCATTCCTATACCTATGATCAGCCACGCCGAAAACATGCCCGCCGGGCCTTCGGCAAGGCCCAGTCCCGCCAGTCCCAGCGCAAATATGACGCTGGATGCGGCCAGCACGGGCCGTCCTCCGGAACGATCGATGAGGCGGCCGGCGTACGGACCCAACACCGCGGAAACAATGAGGGCAGCGCTGAAGGCGGCAAATACCATGGCGACCGAGATGCCGAGATCGCGCGCCATCGCTTCCGCCAGCATCGCGGGCAGATAATAGGACGAGGCCCAGGCCAAGGTTTGTGCGATTCCCAACCTGACTGCAACACCGACATTGGGTTCAGCGATCATTCTTTTCTTCTTCTGGGCCGAGGGGTCAGACCCATTGGGTCTGACCCCGTGATTATCATGGCGTCTTGAGCTGTATCTCCATGCTCTGGTAGTAAGCTGCGAGGTTGGCCATGTCGTCGTCGCTGAGGCCGGCCGCCATGAGGTTCATCACCTCGTCCTCGCGCGCCTTGGATTTGAAATCCTTCAGCGCTTTCACCAGGTACATTTCGTTCTGGCCGGCGAGATTGGGTGCGTCGGGGGCCGTTGCAATACCCTTGGCGCCGTGACACACCGCACATTGCATGGACTTGGCCCGACCGGCCTCGATATCCCCGCTCCAGGAGGGCGAGGCCAGGCCGGCCAAGCCAAGACCAACGAAGATCGAGACCGAGCCGCGCCACCTGGGAGCGAATCTGCCATCGCCGCTCCCAGCCGGCCGCCGGATGCTGCTACTTCCCTTCATACGCGACCCGATAAATGGCGCCCACCATGTCATCCGAGACCAGCATGGAGCCGTCGGGCAGAAAGGCGACGTCGACGGGGCGACCGAGGTACTCGTTCTTGTCGCTCAGCCAGCCTTCCGCAAAGATCTCCGTCTCGCCGGCCGTGCCGTCTTCTTTCAAGCTCGTGAAGAGGATGCGCGCGCCGATAGGCGTGGTTCGGTTCCACGACCCATGCTGAGCCGAAAACAAGCCAGTGCGATATTTTTCGGGAAACATCTCGCCTTTGGCAAAGTGAATGCCGAGGTCAGCGGCGTGGGCGTCCGTTTCGACCTGAGGGAACACCACGTCGGCGGGCGGGTCGGCATCCTTGAACTCCACCGTGCGTATTTTGCCGCCCCCGTAATACGGGAAGCCAAAATTCTGGCCGGCCTGGGGCGCGCGGTTCAGCTCGCCCGGTGGAATATCGTCTCCCATGCCATCCACCTGGTTGTCGGAGAACCAGAGCACCTTGTCCTTGGGGTTGAAATCCATACCAACCGAATTACGGACCCCGTATGCAAAGACCTCGCGGTTCTTGCCGTCTGCGTCCATCCGTAAGATGCCCATCATGCCGGTCTTGTCGTAAAGCTCGAGTTTCTCCTTGGGCGGCACGTTGTATGGATTGCCGAGCGTGATGTACAGCTTGTTGTCCGGACCGATGCGGCAGGTGCGTGCGCCGTGGTTGAAGCTTTCTTCAGCCACCGGTATGAGCTCGCCTTGCGGGACGACAATGCCTGCGGCGACATCCGGCCCTTCATAGAAGAACTCGGCTGCCGGAAACACGAGCACGCGGTTGTGCTCGACACTGTACAGAAAGCCGTCCTTGGAAAAGCACAATCCGTTCGGCACCTTGAAGCTTACGGAAGGCGCGAAACGCTTCACGTCGTCTGCTACGCGGCTCTTGGTCCGGTCTGTTACCGACCAGATCTTGTTTTTCCGAGTGCCGACAAACACGACGCCGGTCGAGGGCCCGACCGCCATGTGCCGGGCATCGGGCACAATGGCATAGAGGCTGATCGCGAATCCCTCGGGAAGCTTGATGTTCTTGAGAATGCGCTTGATTGCCTCGGCACGATCACCTGTTTGCGGGATGGACTCGATATCCAGCGAGGCGCCTGTCGTGCCCATGTTCATGAGCTTTTCAATGTTGTCCGGAACCTTCCCCTGACCCTGCGCGATCACGCCGCTTGATAGCGCGCCGAACGCCAGTCCGACTACAACTGCTGATACACATTTCTTAATGCGCTGCATTGTCGTCTCCTTGATTGGGCTTACTGACCCTCTGCAATTGCGGAGGGCGTTCTGATTCTACGCTCGATAACTGCTTTTGGAACATTCTTCGTGAAGGGGCCGGGCCGCCATCCGCCATTTTCCCGAGTGACAAAACTCCAAACTGAGTGGAATGTCGATTTTCAGTCTGGACAACCCAGGCCGATGCGTGTTTCGGGCAGCGGCGTATCCACGGACGTGTTGCCCGCGAGCTTTCGTATCTTCTCGGCCAGGTCCTGCCCCCTCTGTCACAATAGATGTCCGCTCAGTTGATTTGAGTTTTTGAGTGAGCGGATGGAGTGAAGCAGTGCCCAGCTACAGCGCAGAATTCAAAGAACAGGTGGTCAGAAAGTTGATGCCCCCGCACAATCAGACGGTGGCCGCCGTGAGCCGTGAAACCGGCATCTCGCAGGCAAGTCTCTATAATTGGAAGAAGCAGTTTCGAGCCAAGGGATTTATTGTGCCCAAGAAGTCGACGCAGGCGGATCAGTGGGATGCCAAAGCCAAACTGACTGCAGTGATTCAGACGGCCGCGATATTTCACCGCCTGATGTTCAATGCTCCGACCTGCATCCACATCGGCCAACGCCTCGTAGGTGAGCCGATCCCGTTCTTCTTCCTGAGCGATCCAAGCGACCAGGGCCTGCTGGATGACCCAGCCGCGTGAACGTCCAAGTCGCGCCGCCATCTTGTCCACCTTGTCGGCAAGATGGAGCGGCACATGTGCGGTCAGCACCTTGGTTGTCATCTTCATGCCACGCCCTCCATATAAGCTGAGTTAACGCCAAGTAGATCATTAGGATTGTCATGGGCCAACGAGGCACTGCCTATACATTCCAGGCAGCAAAAACAATAGAAACGCCCCGTTTCTGAATCCCACCCCAACCCCATTTTTGCCCTGAAACACGCAACAGCGCTAGATCTAGCCATTTTTCGGAGTTCAGAACTGAGTGGCGGAAGTTCAAACCTCAGTGGCGTTCGACATGGACACCAGGAGCGACTCAAATGTAACAAAACTTACCGCCCCTCTTGAAGAATAAAACTTCGTCCTTATAATTAGCACTCGAAGGGGATGAGTGCTAACAACGTCCCCCGCCTTTTTTTGATTAATTACTATTGAACAGGAGTTCCTCCATGGCACTGCGTCCTTTGCACGATCGCGTGATCGTCAAGCGTCTGGACAACGAGCGCACTACCGCCTCGGGTATCGTCATCCCTGAAAGCGCCGCCGAAAAGCCCGATCAGGGCGAAGTCGTGGCTGTCGGTCCCGGCAAAAAGACGGAAGACGGCAAAGTGCTTCCTGTAGACCTGAAAGTCGGTGACAAGGTTCTGTTCGGCAAGTACGCCGGCCAGGCCGTCAAAGTCGACGGTGAAGAACTGCTCGTCATCCGCGAAGAAGAAATTCTCGCCGTGGTCCAGTAATCAGATACCGAATCAAACAAGGAATTAGACAATGGCTGCTAAGCAAGTACTGTTCGGCGATGACGCGCGCGTGCGCATCGTCCGTGGCGTAAACACTCTCGCCAACGCTGTTAAGACCACGTTGGGCCCCAAAGGCCGCAACGTCGTGCTCGATCGCTCTTTCGGCGCCCCCACCGTCACCAAGGACGGCGTGTCGGTTGCCAAGGAAATCGAACTGAAAGACAAATTCGAAAACATCGGCGCCCAACTGGTCAAGGAAGTCGCTTCCAAGACCTCCGACAACGCCGGCGACGGCACCACCACTGCCACCGTTCTGGCGCAGGCCGTCGTCGAAGAAGGCCTGAAGTACGTGGCCGCCGGCATCAACCCCATGGACCTGAAGCGCGGCATCGACAAGGCTGTCGCCGTTGCCGTCGAAGAACTGAAGAAGCTGTCCAAGCCTTGCACCACCAGCAAGGAAATCGCCCAGGTAGGCTCCATCTCGGCCAACAGCGACTCCTCCATCGGTGAAATCATTGCCAACGCAATGGACAAGGTCGGCAAGGAAGGCGTCATCACCGTCGAAGACGGCAAGTCGCTCGAAAATGAACTGGACGTCGTCGAAGGCATGCAATTCGACCGCGGCTACCTGTCGCCCTACTTCATCAACAACCCGGACAAGCAAGTCGCCGTCCTGGACGATCCGTACATCCTGATTTTCGACAAGAAGATCAGCAACATCCGTGACCTGTTGCCCGTGCTGGAGCAAGTCGCCAAGTCCAGCCGTCCTCTGCTGATCGTGGCTGAAGACGTCGAAGGCGAAGCGCTGGCCACCCTGGTTGTCAATAACATCCGCGGCATCCTGAAGACAACAGCCGTCAAGGCCCCCGGCTTTGGCGACCGTCGCAAGGCCATGCTGGAAGACATCGCCATCCTGACCGGCGGCGTGGTTATCTCCGAAGAAACCGGCATGTCGCTCGAAAAAGCCACCCTGGAAGACCTGGGCCAGGCCAAGCGCATCGAAGTTGCCAAGGAAAACACCACCATCATCGACGGCGCCGGCGACGGCAAGTCGATCGAAGCGCGCGTCAAGCAAATCCGCGTCCAGATCGAAGAAGCCACGTCCGACTACGACCGTGAAAAGCTGCAAGAGCGCGTGGCCAAGCTGGCCGGCGGCGTTGCCGTGATCCGCGTTGGCGCGGCGACCGAAGTCGAAATGAAGGAAAAGAAAGCACGCGTCGAAGACGCGCTGCACGCAACCCGCGCCGCAGTGGAAGAAGGCATTGTTCCCGGCGGTGGCGTTGCTCTGATCCGCGCCAAGGCAGCGGTGCAGGCCGTCAAGGGTGACAACGCAGATCAGGACGCCGGCGTCAAGCTGATCCTGCGCGCCATCGAAGCGCCTCTGCGCACCATCGTTGCCAACGCCGGCGACGAGCCGAGCGTCGTGGTCAACAACGTGGCGAACGGCCAGGGCAACTACGGCTACAACGCCGCCACCGGCGAGTACGGTGACCTGGTCGAGCAAGGCGTTCTGGATCCCACCAAGGTAACCCGCACCGCGCTGCAAAACGCGGCATCGGTTGCCAGCCTGTTGCTCACGACCGAAGTCGCCGTGGCTGAAATCGTGGAAGACAAGCCAGCCGCCGCCATGCCCGACATGGGCGGTATGGGCGGCATGGGTGGCATGGGCGGTTTCTAAGCCTCATTGCCAGAGCCGGCACTACCGCCGGCTCGCCCAGGCCTCGCCTGCAAAGAAAATCCCGGCCTCGAGCCGGGATTTTTTATGGGCGAAAACGGCGTTGAGACCTTCCTTCCCCTTTCTTGCTTTCCGCTTTTACGCCGTGCGGGCCGCTGCGCGTTGCACGAAGCGCCCCGTCAGGAAACCGCCATCGACGACAATGCACTCGCCGTTGACATAGCTTGCCTCGGACGTGAGCAGGAAGGCGACGACGCCGACGATATCATCGGGCGTGCCGATGCGGCCGGAAGGAATGACGGTGCTGATCTGATCGCGATAGGCGGGCGAAACCAGGCCTTCGCGCACCTCGACCAATCCGGGCGCCACGGCATTGACGCGTATGCCCAAGGGGCCGAATTCCTGAGCCAGCGATTTGGTCAGCATCACCACGCCGGCCTTCGATGCGCCGTAGTGCGCAACGCCCGTACGGGCAGAAAAAGCCGATGTCGACGCGATGTTGACGATGCTGCCTCCTGTACCGCGCTTGACCAGGCTCCGGGCCAATGCCTGGCTGCAGAAGAATGTGCCTTTCAGATTGGTGTCCATGACCTGATCCCACTCCTCCTCGCTCATTTCGAGCGCGGGCTGGCTGGGGTAGACACCGGCATTGTTGATCAGCACATCGATGTCGCCCATCTCGCGCTCGACGGATTCGAAGACCCGTGCGATGCTGGAAGCCGAGCTCACGTCCAGGCGGTAGGCCCGCGCGCTGTCGCCATCCGGTGACAATTCGCCTGCCAGCGTGCCGGCGCTTTCCTCGTCGAAGTCCGTCACGGCGACTGCGTAGCCGCGTTCATGCAGCGCCTGCGCGATCGATCGGCCTATGCTTCTTCCCGCCCCCGTCACCAATGCGAGTGGCCTTTTTGCTTGAACCATTGATTTGCTCTCCTGAAATAACGCGGGTCGTACCGACGCCGGCGCGGTGATAGTGTAAGCTCTCACCCGGGTCTGCAATCCATAGAACAACGCAATGAAAGTGCACTCACCTTACAAAAGCAAGGGCGGATTCGGCCGGCTGCTGAACGCCTTGCGCTATTCGGCCAAGGGGCTGAACGCCGCATTCCGGCACGAAGCCGCATTCCGGCAGGAGCTTCTGGCGGCCTGCGTGCTCGTGCCCGCCGCCATTTTCCTGGCCCGCAGCGTCGTCGAGGCACTGCTGCTGATCGGCGTACTGGTCTTCGTGCTGATCGTCGAACTCGTCAATTCCGCGCTGGAAGCCTTGGCCGACACGATCACTCTGGATCATCACCCTCTAATCGGCCGCGCCAAGGACCTGGGCAGTGCGGCGGTGCTGCTGGCCATTCTCTTTGCCACCGCCGTATGGGTGACCGTGCTCGGTGCGCGCTTCGGCGCCTGGAGCTGACTGGCACGCCCCATCCCGCAGCCTATAATCTTCGGCTGCATCCATTATTTTGACGCCTCTTCCATGATTTTCACGCAAAAACTCGAAAACGCCTGGTCCAGCAGCGGATCGCTACTCACAGTCGGCCTGGATCCCGATACCCAGCGCTTCCCGGCCGAGCTGCAAGGGCGTCCGGATGCCATTTTCGAGTTCTGCCGCTCCATCGTCGATGTAACCGCCCCGTACTCGTGCGCGGTGAAACCGCAGATCGCCTATTTTTCCGCGCATCGCGCCGAAGATCAGCTGGAAGAACTTTGCGCCTACATACTCACGCACCATCCCGAACTGCCCATCATTCTTGACGCCAAGCGTGGCGATATCGGATCCACCGCCGAGCAGTACGCCCGCGAAGCATTCGAGCGCTACCAGGCGGATGCCGTCACGGTGAATCCCTACATGGGTTTCGATTCCCTGCAGCCCTATCTGGAATGGAAAAGCAAGGGCGTGATCGTGCTGTGCCGCACTTCGAACGAGGGCGGATCCGATCTGCAATTCCTGGAAGATGCGGAAGGCACGCCGCTTTATCTGAAAGTGGCAAGCCTGGTGGCCGAGCGCTGGAATACCAATGGCCAATGCGGCCTGGTGGTGGGCGCGACTTTCCCCGATGAAATCGCCAAAGTCAGGGCGCGCGTGGGAGACATGCCTTTGCTGGTCCCGGGCATAGGCGCACAGGGCGGCGACATCCCCGCCACTGTCCGGGCGGGCGCCAATGCGCAAGGCAATGGCATGATGATCAATTCGTCCCGGGCCATTCTGTACGCCAGCTCGGGAGACGATTGGCGCGAAGCCGCCGCGCAGGCGGCGCGCGCCACGCGCGATGCAATCAATGCGGTTCCGAGGGGTCAGACCCCATGTTGAGACGGTGAGGGGTCAGACCCCATGCGGGGTCTGACCCCAGCGACGCTGCTCGAAAGATCCAGGGGTCAGACCCCGCATGGGGTCTGACCCCTCAAGTATCGGCCATGAAATCCAGCGCGGTGGCCAGCGCAAAAGCCACTGCGGCATTGCGGACCTGCTGGCGATCGCCTTCGAACACCCGCGTGACCGCCCGCGTTACGACGCCTTGAGAGGTGCGCTGGGCAAAGCCGAAACACACCATGCCCACCGGCTTGCCCGGCGTGCCGCCGTCGGGACCCGCGATGCCGGTGGTGGATATTGCCACGTGGGCATCGCGCGTGACGGTCAATACGCCCGAGGCCATCTCCATGGCTGTTTCTTCACTGACCGCCCCGAAGCGCTCCAGTGTTTCCGCATTGACGTGCAAATGCTGTATTTTTGCCGCATTGCTGTAGGTGACGAAACCGCGGTCGAACCATAGGCTGGATCCCGGCGTATCGGTCATGGCGGCCGCCAGCAGGCCGCCTGTGCAGGACTCCGCGCAAGCGAACATCCAGCCGCGCTCCCGCAAGGCATTACCGAGTTGTGGAGCAAATATCAATGCGTCGTGATTTGTCATGCAAACACCCCGAGTCGGACGAAGACGGCCATGAGTAGCAAACTATAGGCCGCGGCCAGGATATCATCCCACATCACGCCGAAACCGTTCTTCAGGCGCGCATCGAAATAGCGTACGGGCGGTGGCTTGATGATGTCGAACCCCCGGAACACGGCGAACGCCACCGCCTGCGCGATCAGGCTGGAAGGGGTGAGCCAAAGCACGAGCCAGAACGCGACGATTTCGTCCCAGACCATTCCGCCATGGTCCGGCACGCCCATTTCCCGTCCCGTCTTTCCGCAAGCCCAGCATCCCAGGGCAAATGCAGCCAGGATGATCGCAGCGATGTAGGGATCGGGCAGGCGGCCCACCGCCACGGCCCACAGCAGCCAGCCCAGCAAGGTTCCCCAGGTGCCCGGGGCGGGACGGAGCAAGCCGCTTCCCAGGCCGAACGCGATGATGCGGTGCACGGCGCCGAATGCCCAGGCCGGCGCCACGGCTACCCTTGTTTTGCTGGCTGGTCTGGTTTGGTGGATGTCCGGCATGGTGTGATCGATGAGTCCGGCAGGTTCAGGAAAAATGATCGAAGCCGCCCTCGGCGGGCGGCTCGATGGCGCGATCGCCGTGGCTTATGCGCAATCCTGGCTCGGGGACGATACGGCCGATACGCGTCAATCGCAGCCTGAACTGATCCGCCAATTCAAGGATACGCACGCGTTCGCCGGGTGCCGCGGTAAAGCACAACTGATAGACGTCGCCGCCCGTCAGCACCGCATTGCGGATGAGTTCATCTTCGAGCCCGGCCAAGGCGTCGTCAACAGGCAGTTCGGCGTATTCCAGTTCCGCGCCGCAAGCGCTTGCTTTCAATATATGGCCCAGGTCCTGAACGAGTCCATCAGAGATGTCCAGCGCGGCGCGCGCGACGCCGGCCAGGGCGGCGGCGAATGCCATCGGCGGCTCGGGCCATTCCAGCTGGCGCCGTGTTGCCGCCAGCCGATGCGCGTCGGACGGCAAACGCCCTTGCAGCAGGCGCAAGGCGATATCTGGAGCGCCCAGTGTGCCCGTCAGCCAGATATCGTCGTTCGCCTGGGCGGACGAACGGCGCAACGCGTGTTCCGGCAGGACTTCTCCCATGACGGTGACGCTGATGGCGATGCCGTCCTCGCTGCGCGTGGTATCCCCCCCCACGAGCGGGCAGCCCGCGCGTTGCGCCAAGGCATGAAAGCCGCCGGAAAACGCCTCGAGCCAGGCATGGTCTGCCTTGGGAAGGGATACACCGAGCAGGCAGGCCAGCGGTCTGGCGCCCATCGCGGCAAGGTCCGACAGATTGACGGCCAATGCCTTGTGGCCAAGCGCACGAGGGTCCATGTCGGCGAAGAAATGCCGACCCTGGACAAGCAGGTCGGTGCTGGTGGCCAGCCTATGGCCGGCGGTCACGGGAATGAGCGCGCAGTCGTCGCCCACCCCGAGATAGTCCGGCGGAGCGGGCCGATTGAAATAACGGGCGATGAGGTCGAATTCCGTACCCAACAGGCCCTACCGGCGTGTGGCGGCCTGCGCTTCGACGGGCCGGACATCGGCGGCCATCTTGTCCAGCACGCCGTTCACGAACTTGAAGCCGTCTGTGCCGCCAAAGGATTTGGCCAGTTCCACTGCCTCGTTGATGGCCACTTTGTAGGGGACTTCGATGTGGTGGACGAGCTCGTAGCTGCCGATGAGCAAAATGCCGTGCTCGATGGGGGACAGCTCTTCGAGCGGCCGATCGACATAGGGCAGGAAGCGTTCGCGCAGCGCGGGCGCTTCGCGCAGCACGCCATGCAGCAAGGTCTTGAACCAGGCTGCGTCGGCCTCCTGGAATTCTTCATCGTCGCGGATGTGGGCGTCGATCTCACCGGCCTCCTGCAGGCCGGCGTCGCCGCGCAGCAACCATGCGTAGACGCCCTGCAGGGCGAATTCGCGCGCGCGCCGGCGGGCGCTGCGGGCATTGGAGCGGGAAGGCCCGCCCGTGGACGCGGCCTTCGTTTTGCTTGTGGTCAAAGTATCAATCCTCGTCGTCTTCGTCATCCTCGTCGTCTTCATAGTCATCGTCGTCATCGGACTCTGGCTCGAGAGCGGCCACGAGGTTGGCCATTTCGACCGCGCCACGGGCGCAATCACGGCCTTTTTCGGCAGCGCGCGCCTGCGCCTGCTCGTCGGTGTCGGTCGTCAGCACGCCATTGGCGACCGGAATTCCGGTTTCGAGCGCGACACGGCTGATGGCCGAAGCGCTTTCATTGCTGACGATCTCGAAATGATAGGTTTCGCCGCGGATTACGGCGCCCAATGCGATCAGGGCGTCGAACTCGAAGGTTTCCGCCATTTGCGCCAGGGTGATGCCCAGTTCGAGGGCCCCGGGCACGGTCACGACCATGACATCGCGCTCATCCACGCCCAATTCGGCCAGCTCGGCCAGGCAGGCGTCGAGTTCAGCCACGCCGATCTCTTCGTTGAAGCGCGCACGCACAATACCTATATGCAGACCTTCCCCGTTGAGATCGGGAGACAAAGTATATGGATTCATAGTCGGCAGTTCCTGTCAGGGGTGGGAAAGAGGTTCGCTATCGTAACCTGTTATGGTCAGGGAAAAACCGGCCATGCTCGGCATTTTTCGCGGCCGAGCCAGCAGACGGGCTTTTCCGACATTCAGGTCGCGCATGATTTGCGCGCCTATGCCGTAGGTGCGAAGGCCATAGCGGCTTTCGCGGTCGCTGAGCTTGCCGCCCGGCGCGGGGTCCTGGTTCCAGGCCTCGAACTGACTGGAGATCAGCTCTTCGGAGCCCTGGCAGTTGAGCATGATCATCACGCCCGAAGGCGCGGCGGAGATGGCCCTGAGTGCGCTGGGCACGCTCCAGCTGTGGGCGGTTTCGCCGTCGACGAGGACGTCGAGCAGGCTGGTGGGTTCGTGGACCCGGACCAGTGTTTCGATGTCTGGCGTGATCGTGCCGTGCGTGAGCGCCAAGTGCGTTGCCCCGGATGCCAGATCGCGATAGGCGACCGCTTTGAATTCGCCCCAGGCCGTCTTGATGTCGCGGCTGGCCAGGCGTTCGACCATGGATTCATGCTCGCTGCGATACTGGATGAGATCGGCGATGGTGCCGATCTTCAGGCCGTGTTCGCGCGCGAAGAGCTTGAGGTCCGGCAGGCGCGCCATGGTGCCGTCGGGCTTCAGGACCTCGCAGATGACGGCGGCCGGGGTAAGGCCGGCCAGCGCCGTCAGGTCGCAGCCCGCTTCCGTGTGGCCGGCGCGAACCAGCACGCCGCCACGCACGGCCTGCACCGGGAAGATATGCCCGGGCTGGACCAGATCGGACGGCTTGGCATCGCGCGCGACCGCGACCTGGATGGTGCGGGCGCGGTCGGCGGCCGAAATACCCGTTTCGACGCCTTCGGCGGCCTCGATGGACATGGTGAAGTTCGTTCCGAAGCGCGTGCCGTTGCGGCTTGCCATCAGGGGCAGCTCCAGCTGCCTGCACCGCTCTTCCGTCAGGGTCAGGCAGACCAGCCCCCGGGCGTGCGTCACCATGAAGTTGATGGCTTCCGGCGTGACGTATTCCGCCGCCATGACCAGATCGCCCTCGTTTTCGCGGTCTTCTTCGTCGACCAGAATGACCAGCCGGCCGGCGCGCAGTTCGGCGACGATTTCCGGTACCGGCGAGATATCGAAGGACTGCGCCGCATCCAGATCCAAATCGGAAATATTGCTCATGACTATAAGTTAAAGGCCCGAAGGCTCATCGGAAAGTTGACCCATTTTAACGCCTGAACCGGCTGTGAAGGCGCATTGTTGCCCAGAACGGGAAACTCTGCCTGACGCAGGAGGGATTGGGGTCGGACCCTATAGGGTCACGCTGGAGGCGTTGGGGTCAGACCCTATAGGGTCTGACCCCGTGCCGGTTGAAGGGGTCTGACCCCGTCAGCCCCTGGTAATATCGTCGCTGGAACAACTTCCCGTTCGCATCATGCTCGGAAACAACGCCACGTCCAAGCCCAACGACAGCCGTCGCAGCATCCAATCGGTGGAAACCGGCTTTCCGCTCCTTGCCGCCCTGGTCGATGCGGGGGTGCCGCTGACCTTGCGGGATCTTGCGCAGCGGGCGGGCATGACGTCCGCGAAGGCGCATCCTTATCTGGTCAGCTTCTCGCGCGTGGGGCTCGTTCAGCAGGACTCCGCGACCAGCCAGTACGAACTCGGGCCTTTCGCGCTGCAAATGGGCCTGGTCAGCCTGCAACGCCTGGATCCGGTCCGCGTTGCCCTGCCCCATGTCCAGGCGCTGGCGAGCAAGATCGGCCACACCCTGGCCATTGCCGTGCTGGGTTCGCATGGGCCGACGATGATCCACATTTCAGAGGCCAGCTACCCGGTCCATGTGAACATGCGCACCGGTACGGTCATGTCCATGCTGCATACGGCCACAGGGCATGTATTCGCGGCCTGGCTGCCGCCCAAGGTGGCCGAACACTATATCGAGCGGGAAATCGGGGACAAGGCGGTGGTCACCAGCATCAGCGCCTTGCGGCCCAGCCCCGAAGCCTTGAGCGCCCTGCTTCAGGATATCCGGAAAACAGGCTTGGCGCGGGCGCTGGGCAATCCGCTGCCAGGCATCGACGCCCTGTCCGTGCCGGTGTTCAACCATTCGGGCAACATCGTCCTGGCGCTTACCAGCCTGGGGCCCAGCTCGCTGTTCGACGCCAGCACCAACGGGCCGACCGCAGTAGCCCTGAAAGAATGCGCGGCAGAGGTCTCGCGCCAGCTGGGCTACCGGCCGGCGCGCGAATGACTGGCGCGGTGGGCGACAAGTGTGCTATTTCTATTTCATGTCATTCTCGATATGATTGACGCCTAAAACAATATCAAACAAGACCGTACCAACCGGAGACAAACCATGAAGGCTTCAAAACTGCTCGTGCTGGCCGCCGTGTTCACCGCATTTGGCGCCGCCCAGCCGGCCCTCGCCCAAGACACCTGCAAGAACCGAGGTGACCTGGACAACATGTATTGCGACGACAACAATGACCTTGTCGCCGATACGCCCACCGATCCCGCCAAGCTGAAAACGCCGTCCACCATCGTCTTCACCTACACGCCCGTCGAAGACCCGGCGGTCTATGCCGAAATCTTTTCCCCGTTCACCAAGCATCTGGCGCAGTGCATGGACCGCAAAGTCGTGTTCTATCAGGTGCAAAGCAACGCCGCCGAGATCGAAGCCATGCGGTCGAACCGCCTGCACGTCGGCGGCTTCTCGACCGGCCCCACCAACTTCGCCGTCAACCTGGCGGGTGCCGTGCCTTTCGCGGTAAAGGGCGATGCCAACGGCTTCCAGGGCTACAACCTGATCCTCATCGTCAAGAAGGACAGCCCTTACAAGACGCTGGCCGACTTGAAAGGCAAGAAGGTCGCCCACACCTCGCCGTCGTCCAATTCGGGCAACATGGCGCCCATCGCCCTCTTCCCGAAAGAAGGCCTGGTGCCGGGCAAGGATTACGACTTCCTCTATTCCGGCAAACACGACCAGTCCGTCATGGGGGTGAACTCCGGCGACTATGACGCGGCCGCGGTGGCGTCCGACGTATTCCACCGCATGGCGGAACGCGGCCAAGTCAAGGAAGACGACTTCCGCGTCCTCTATCGCAGCGAAAAATTCCCGACCTCGTCCTTCGCCTATGCCTACGATCTGGAACCCGCCTTCCGCGACAAGATGCTCAAGTGCTTCTACGATTACCGCTTCCCCAAGGAAATGCAGGAAGCCTTCGACGGCGCCGACCGCTTCTACCCCGTCACCTATCAAAAGGACTGGGCCATCGTGCGCGACGTAGCCAAGGCGGGGGGCGAAAGCTTCACCCGTTCCGCATACGACAAAGCCAACCAGAAGAAGTAAGGCGATCATGGGGGCATCGCTTCATATTGCCGGACTCGTCAAAGAGTACAAAGCCAACCAGCCTGTGCTCAAGCACATCGACCTGGACGTCGCCGGCGAAGGCCTCACGGCCATCATCGGCCCGTCGGGCACCGGGAAAAGCACGCTGCTGCGCTGCGTGAACCGGCTGATAGAGCCCACCGCGGGCTCCATCGTCCTCGACGACGACGGCAACCGCGTCGATCTGGCCAAGGTACGCGGGTCCGCCTTGCGGCAGGCCCGCCGGCGGATCGGCATGGTCTTCCAGGAATACAACCTGGTCGAGCGCCTTACCGTCATGGAGAACCTGCTCACCGGCCGCCTGGGCTATACGTCCGCATTCAATGCCTGGCGGCGCCGCTTCGAACCCTCCGACATCCAGTATGCGTACGGCCTGCTCGACACCGTCGGGCTGGCCGGTTTCGCCAACCAGCGGGCCGATGCGCTGTCGGGCGGCCAGCGGCAGCGCGTAGGCATTGCGCGCGCACTGATGCAACGGCCCCAGCTTTTGCTGGCCGACGAACCCACTTCCTCGCTCGATCCCAAGACCTCGGTCGAAATCATGGAATTGCTCATCGAGCAGGGAAGCGCTTTCGGCATACCGGTCATCGTCAACATCCACGACGTCGAGCTGGCCAAGCGCTATGCGACGCGCATCGTCGGCATGTCGGGCGGCCACATCGTCTACGACGGCCTGCCCGCCAATCTCGACACCGACGTGCTCAAGCAGATCTACGGGGGCGAATCGTGGCTGGAGTAAGCACCACCGCAATAGACCACAACGCCAAACCGTTCGCGCTGTCCTTCCGCGCCAAGCTGGGCTTGGTGCTGGTGGTGGCGTATGCCGTCTTTGCGGCATCGCAGCTGGGGTTTTCCTGGGACCGTTTCGAAGCCGGACTGGGCCACGGCGCCAGGTTCCTGGGACGCATGTTTCCGCCCAGCATCGAAAGGCTGGACGTGCTCTGGAAGGGCATTGCCGAAAGCCTGGAAATCGCCGTGCTGGCCAGCACGCTGGGCATACTGCTGTCTTTGCCGCTCAGCCTGCTGGGTGCACGCAACCTGATGCCGGTGTGGGCCACCTGGCCCGCGCGTACCGTGATCTCGCTATGCCGATCGCTGCACCCGGTCATCGTCGCCATCATTTTCGTCAAGGCGGTGGGCTTCGGCGCGCTGGCAGGTGTTCTGGCGCTCACCGTGGCGTCCATCGGCTTCATCGGCAAGCTATTCACCGAGTCCATCGAAGAAATCTCCCTCAAGCAGGTCGAGGCCGTGCGCGCCACGGGCGCCTCATTTGCCAACGTGATCATTTTCGCGGTGTTGCCGCAGGTCTTTGCCCGTTTCGTCGGGTTCTCCACCTATCAGCTCGACTCCAACCTGCGCAACTCCACCATGGTGGGCATCGTAGGCGCGGGCGGTATCGGCGGCACCCTGTTCTCCGCCTTCCAGCGCTTCGACTACGATTTCGTCTGCACCATACTCATTTGCATCATCGCCATCATCATGATGGGTGAATTGCTGGCAGGCGTGGTCCGTTCCATTTTGCTCGACAACATGTCGCCCGCCGCGCTGTTCCGGCGCACGAAGAAGCCGGGCGCCACGCCGCGCCCCATCGAGGACGACGCATGACGGCATACGACACCACCTGGCAGCGGTACACGCCCGGCCAACGCCTTTTGCGCTTTGCGCTGTACCTGCTGTTCGTGCTTGCCATCGTGCAGTCGCTGCGCAGCATCGACGTCATTCCTGAATTCCTGTACGACGCGCCCACCCAGATGGCAGACCTGCTGAACCGGATGTGGCCGATATCCTGGGCGAGCTTCCCAGGCGCCATTCAGAAAGCCTTGGTCGAAACCCTGCACATGGCCACGCTGGGCACCATACTGGCCGTGATCATGGCGGTGCCCGTGGGGTTGGCTGCCGCCGGCAACCTTACCCGCAACAAAGCCGTCAACTTTCTCGCCCGCCTCATCCTCGTCTCCAGCCGCTCGATCAATTCGCTCGTCTGGGCACTGCTCTTCATTGCGATATTCGGCCCCGGCCCCCTCGCCGGCACCATGGCCATCGCCTTTCGCTCCATCGGCTTCGTGGGGAAGCTGCTGGGCGAAGCCATCGAAGAAGCGCACCCGGGACCCATCGAGGCCCTGACCGCCACCGGCGCGCGCACCGGCTCCATCATCGGCTACGGCTATTGGCCGCAAATCCGGCCCGCCTTCTGGTCCATCGTGCTGCTGCGCTGGGACATCAATGTCCGCGAATCGGCGGTACTCGGGCTGGTCGGCGCCGGCGGCATCGGCATGGCGCTCAATAGCGCAATGGATCTCTTCCAGTGGGACAAGGTCGCCCTCATTCTGGTGCTCATCTTCGCCATCGTGATCGTGGCGGAAGTCTTCATCACCCGCGCACGCAAGACATTGCTCTGATTTCCGGCTCGTGGCGCACGCGGCATCCGCGCTGTCATGGTCCTGTCATAAAGAAACAGAATGAAACGGGTAAGATGCGTCTGAATCACAGAGGTGCATCCATGCTCGAACGCGAATTGAAACTTCATGTGCCGAACGGCAGCCGTGAAGCCTTGGAAGTGGAATTACTGCGATCGGGAGGAAGCGTCATCCCGCTGCGGGCGCGCTACTTCGACACCGACGACCGCCAACTGGCCCGAGCCGACATCGCGCTGCGGCTTCGTCTGGAAGGCAAGCAATGGGTGCAGACGGTCAAGGCGCCAGGCCCCGACGAGCTCTCTCGCCTGGAGTTCAACCACCCTCGCCCGGGCCCTGAACTTGATCTGTCGGTCTACCGTGGAACGGGCCTCGAAAGCATCCTGCGGGAACTTGGCCCCTCCTTGCGAATGCGATATGAAACGGACGTCAAGCGCATCGCGTTGCGCATGGATACCGGTTCCGGCGTGGTGGAGCTTGCCTGCGACAACGGCTTGATCAAGGCGGACGGCCTGGAGTTGCCGGTGCATGAGCTCGAGCTGGAACAGATTTCGGGCGAAGCGAAGAACATCTTCGTGCTGGGCCAGTACTGGCTGGAAAAATACGGCCTCATCCTGGACTTGCGCAGCAAGGCGGAGCGCGGTGACGCCCTGGCCCGGATCGCAATGGAGCGCAAGGCCGGCAAGCGTCCCGGCACCGGGAAACTGACGGCACCGGAAGCCCGGCAGCTGCTCAAACCCAGGCGCGCCGAGCACCCTCGCCTGGACGGCGCGCCGGCCATGGCCGCCATCTACCGTCAAAGCGCAAGCGAGTGCCTGAGCCAGATCATCCGCAACGCCTGTTTCCTGGCAGGCGTGGACAAGCACGCGGGCGCCTCCGTGCTGACCATCGACTACGTCCATCAATTGCGCGTGGGGATCAGGCGGCTGCGCTCGTGCCGGCGGCTTTTCGGCAAATGGATATCCATTGACGACGGCGCTTGCATCCAGGAGCTGAAGGCCTTTTTCAAGCAGTTGGGCAACGAGCGCGACGGCGATGTCGTGCGCCTGTCCATCACGCCCCGTCTGCTCGAAGCCGGCATGCCCGCCTTGGACCTTCCTTTGACGGCCCGCCGCAGCCGGCGCGGCGCGACGAGCCGGCGCCTGGCCGCCGGCAGCGCCTTCCAGGCATGCCTGCTGGCACTGCTCCAGGAGCTGACAACGGAAGAGGACGAAACCCGGGACGGCGCGCCTTCCGGCAAGCCCGCCCACAAGCTCGCCAGACGCCTGAACAAGTGGCTGGATCGGCTTTGCTCGGATGGCGAGCATTTCCTGACGCTGTCGGCGGAGGCGCAGCATGATCAGCGTAAGAAAGTGAAGCGGCTACGCTATTGCCTGGACTTTACCGCGCCGCTGTTCGCGGAAAAACGCTTCAAGCGCGTGCATGACGCGCTGACGGCGGCCCAGCAGACATTGGGGGATCTGAATGACCTGTATGTGGCCCAGGACTATTACGGTGAACTCGCCGCCGAGCATCCCGCCGCCCTGTTCGCACTGGGCTGGCTCGCCGCCAGTCAGGAACAGTGCCGGATCGAAGCCCAGTCAGCCTTCGTCCGGCTGCACAAGGCCGGTGGATTGAAAGCGGTTTGATGGCGCATCGAGGTGGGGCTTGACCCCAGAAGCATGTGCCTGGGGTCAGACCCCGTACGGGGTCTGACCCCTCAAAAATCGCCCGACGCGGGGTCAGACCCCACAAGAATGTGCACGGGGACAGACCCCGTATGGGGTCTGTCCCCCAAAAATCACCCGACGCGGGGTCAGACCCATTGGGTCTGACCCCTGATCCTAATCGCCCAGCAATGCCGTGGCGAACTCCCGCGCCACGAAGGGCTGGAGGTCGTTCAGCCCTTCTCCGACGCCGATCCAATACACGGGTACGGGCCGCACACCCTGGCTGCCGGCGGCGACGGCCGCCAGCGTGCCGCCTTTGGCGGTGCCGTCGAGCTTGGTGACCACCAGGCCGGTAAGATTGATGGCTGCATCGAAAGCGCGGATTTGGGCGATGGCGTTCTGGCCGGTGTTTCCGTCCACGACCAGCAGGATTTCATGCGGTGCATCGCCGTCGGCCTTGCCGATGACGCGCTTGATTTTCTTGAGTTCTTCCATCAAGTGCAGTTGAGTCGGCAGGCGGCCGGCCGTGTCGACCATGACCACGCCGGCTTCGCGCGCCCGACCCGCATTGACGGCGTCGAAGGCGACCGCGGCGGGATCCCCGCCTTCCTGGGCGATGACGGTTACGTTGTTGCGCGTTCCCCATTCCATCAGTTGCTCGCGTGCGGCGGCCCGGAAGGTGTCTCCCGCCGCCAGCAGGACCTTGGCGCCTTGAGCCTGGAAGTGATTGGCGAGCTTGCCGATCGACGTCGTCTTGCCCGCGCCATTGACGCCGGCAATCATGATGACCAGAGGCGATGCCTTGCCCAGCGGAAACGGCTTCTCCAGAGGCGCGAGATGATCAGCCAGAATGTCGCGCAGCGCCGCCTTCACTTGCGCGGCGTCTTCGAGCCGCTCTTTGCGTACCCGCGCACGAAGGGCTGTCAAGAGCTTCTCGGTGGCCTCCAAGCCGGCGTCCGCCATGATGAGGGCGGTCTCCAGCTCTTCGAACAGCGACTCGTCGACTTTGACCCCGACGAACAGGCCGCCTATGCTCTGGCCCGTCCGGGAAAGACCTTTCTTCAGCCGGGCCAGCCAGGATTGCTTGACGGCCGGCGCGGACGCAGGAGTGACCGGCTGGGCCTCATCGATGGAAGCGGGAACTTCCGGCGCGGGGACAGGCACTTCCACGGGCGTAGCGGACACAGAAACCGGACCCGGCTGCACCGCCGATGGTTCCGGCACGGCGCGCGCCTGGAGCTCCGGCTCGGCAGCTGGCGCCGGCTCGATCGGCAAAGGCTCGGGTGACGGCGGCTCACCGGACGAAGGCTCGGTAGGCAGAGACTCCGAAGAAGGCGGAGCCGGCTGAGGTTGCCGGGAAGGCTCCGGAAGCGGCGGCGTGGAGACGGCGACGGCCTGATCATCTGGCGCCGGCTCTTGGGGGATGCTCTTTTCCGCTTCCGCATCCGGCGCCGCTGGAGACTTCTTTCTTTTAAAAAAACTGAACATACGTTTTACACTACCCGAATATTTGACGAACCAGACGTCCGCGACCACGCATGAAAAAACATGTAGTACGTATTGTAGGCGGTGATTACCGCAAAACTCCCATCCCGGTCATCGATGCGGCGGGATTGCGCCCCACCCCGGACCGGGTGAGGGAAACCCTTTTCAACTGGCTGCATCATTTCTGGGGAGGCGAGTTCTCGGACAAGCGCGTACTGGATCTCTTTGCGGGCACGGGCGCACTGGGCTTCGAGGCCGCTTCGCGCGGCGTGGCCCATGTGCAAATGGTGGAATCGCATCCGCCGGCGATCGCCGCGCTGCGGGCGCTTCGCAATCGCCTGGGTGCGCTGCAGGTCCGGATCCACGCGGGGGATGCGCGGCAAATCCTGGAACGCCTGAACGACACGCCTTTTGATCTGGTCATGCTGGACCCACCCTTTGGACAAGGATGGATAGAGGCATTATGGAGTCGGATTCCATCGGTTCTCAGCCCCGACGGCTTGCTGTATATTGAGTCCGAAGCGTCTTTGGAAGCGCCCGACGGCTTCGAACTGCTGCGCCGGTCCAGGGCGGGACATGTGCACTTTCACCTGTTTCGATTTGCTGCAACGCAAAAAACAGACAATAATCCCATGGATACACCAATAAGCATATAACTCCTGCTTGGCCGGCAACGGCCGGGTAGCGCCATCGTGGCAGAACGAACCCCTACTTGAATAAATCGGAATTTGCATGATTACTGCAGTCTATCCCGGAACATTCGATCCCTTGACCCGCGGCCACGAAGACCTGGTTCGCCGCGCCGCGGGCCTGTTCGACCACGTGGTGGTGGGCGTGGCGCACAGCCAGGCCAAGAAGCCCTTCTTTACCGTCGGGGAACGCGTAGAGATCGCCCAGGAAGTGCTGGGGCATTATCCCAATGTCGAGGTCAAGAGCTTTGCGGGATTGCTGAAAGACTTCGTGCGCGAGCAAAACGGCCGGGTGATCGTCCGGGGCCTCAGAGCGGTGTCCGACTTCGAATATGAATTTCAAATGGCCGGCATGAATCGCCATCTGCTGCCCGAGGTCGAAACCCTGTTCATGACACCCTCCGATCAATACCAATTCATTTCAGGCACCATCGTCCGCGAAATCGCGATCCTGGGCGGCGACGTCAGCAAGTTCGTCTTCCCTTCCGTCGAGCGCTGGCTGCACAGCAAAGCGAAGGCCCGCCGCGAACAAGAGCACACGCAGCAGGGGTAATCGCTCGCTGAACGCTCCTACGCGTTAAACTGGCAAGGCGTCCTGCCAAAAGCGGGGCGCCTTGCCGTTTGCTTTGTTTCATCTTTGCAGGAAAAGACCATGGCTCTGCATATTACCGAGGAATGCATCAACTGCGACGTCTGCGAGCCCCAATGCCCCAACACCGCCATTTACATGGGAGCCGAAATCTACGAAATCGATCCGTCGCGCTGTACAGAGTGCGTAGGACATTTCGATGAGCCTCAATGCCAGGTCGTCTGTCCCGTCGAATGCATCGTCGTGGATCCGGCGCACACCGAGGACCAAACCGCCCTCATGGCAAAATACCGGACGCTTACAGCTCCGGCCACAGAACCCGGCCCGCATCCGGGTGAACCTTGACCAGGCGGCATGGCCGCTCCAGGAAGTTGCTGACCCAGGCAGCAGCGACGTCACCCTCATCCACGACATCCACCCGCTGCTCCCCGACCTGGGCATGGCGTCGAACGCTGTCGTCGTCCTCGATGACATCCAGGGGAATGTCCAGGCGCAGCATGCCAGGCGCGCGCATCACCAGGTAACCCAGGCGCAGGTCCAGCTGAATGTCGGCAAGCTTCTCGCAATGGCTTTGATGCACCCACGCGCCATGCTCGTCAACGATCAGCCAGCGCTTGTCGTAGCCCGCGGCGCGGGAATCGCTTACGGCGCCACAGCAGACAATGGGGAAATACAGCGCGGTCGTCATTTTCCTAGTAGTCCTTTCAAGGCGTCGCCAATACTCTTTACCGGGTCGGGGCGTCGGCTTTCCGGCGCAGCCTCGTTGGCCGGCGCGGCCGGCGGCTGCGGGATACCGATCTTGTTGTCCAGCATCTCGATCAGCCCTTCCTTCACCGCTTCCTTCACGACCTTGCTGCTGATTTCCTTCCATTGAACCTGATAGCCCAGGTCATTGAACGCGCCCGACACCCTCACCGGTACCGTGACATTCTGCAGGTCCTCGAGTTCCTTGCCATCCTGGCCCGTCTTGGTATTGACCACGCGCACATTCAGCAGGACATCCAGCTGATCGTTCACCAGGTCGATGCTCGCAGGCGAACCTTGCGTCACCCTGAGCAACGGGGACTGCACGGAAAGCTTCTTCACTGTTCCCTGGCCCTGCTGAAAATCGATGTCCGCATCCAGCGCGGTGAAGTCCGTCTGACGGGAGGTATCGAAGCGGGTCGCCACCTCGGGCAATTGGCCGCTGAACACGTTGCGCACAACGTCGTTGACCTCGCGCAGCGTTTGCGCCACGTTGATGCCGCGCACCGCGCCATCGCGCACCCGCGCCTGCACCAGCCCCGTCAGCCCCGCCTCGAGCGCCGGCGTCGTCGCGCCCTGGCTGCGCAGCTTGGCGCTCACCGTACCGCGCCCCACGAGCCGGTTTTCCTTCATGGCGTCCTGCAGGAACGGCCCCAGCGCGATGTCGCTCAGGCTGAGGTCCACGCCGATCGCGTTCTGGGCATCGGCGGTCAAGGTGCCGGACAGCTTGCCCTCGTAAAGGTCGGCCTGAATGCCGCTGACCGTCAGCTTTCCTTCGGCGGCCCGCAGCGAGGCGGCAAACTGCTTGGCTTTGAGATCGTGGACCACCAGATCGCCGATATTGATCGTGCCGCTGAGGTTGGCGGATTCCAGTACCGACAAGTCCATGGTTTCAGGGCGCGCGGGCGGCGACGGCGGCTTGGCAGGCGAAGGAGCCGGCGCCTTCGCCTGGGATGCCTGCCCGCCTTCGGAGGACTGGGGCGCGGCATTGGCGGGCGCCGGGATCGGCGGAAACAACGTATTGAAATCCAGCTTGTCGGCCGCCAGGCTGAAGTCGATCCGCGGTTGCGTGAGCTGAGTCGCCTTGACGCGGAAATCCAGCTTGCTGCCGCTTAGAACGGCATTGATTTCGCTGATCAGCTCGTCCTTGTACAAGTCGGCCTGCAGGCTGCCAATGAAAGGAAACTCGAAGCTTCCCCCCGGCAAGGCTTCGTCTTCGATGCGGATATCGCCCTTCATGGCCGACAGGCCGCCTTTTTCCTCGAAGACATCCCAGTTGGCGGGCGAGGTCATTTTCAGTTGAACCAGGCGCTTCTCTTTCTTCAGCCCACCGTCGATCTTGAGCTCCTTCAGGCTGAGCTTGCTGGCGTTGCCGCCGATACCGCTCATGCCCAGGGCAACGCCCAGCGTCTGGTCCTTGCCGGCCAGCTTCACCGTTCCGGTGATGGGCTCGCCTTTCGCCGCTTCCGGCGACACGGAAAGGCTCGGCGCATCGAACGCGATATCGAACGTTTCATTCGGCAGGCTTCCCTTTGCGCGGTAGGCGAGCTTGTCGACGCGCAATTCGGCCTGACTGCGATCGACCTTGAGCTGCGGCACTGTCAGTGTGGTGTCCAGGCCCGTGATGGGCGTCTTGCCGTCGACGTTGCCTTTCATGATGAACTCCAGCGCGCTGGCGCTGAACATCTGCGAATACGCGCTGTACGCCAGATTGCCGCGTACGGTGATCGAACCCTCTTTGAAGGCCCCCACCTTGCCCGTCATCAGAAGATTCAGCTTCTGCGCGGAATAGGCCTTCTGGTCGGGGTTCAGCTTGACCAGCGCCTGAGCTTCGATATTTGCGCTGGCCACCGGAAAGTCCCCCATCAGGTTGCCTTTCAAAGCAACGTCGAACGCCTGGTCGAAGGTCATGCGTCCCGTGTTTACGTCGAGCTTGACGATCCGGGCGGATGACCCCGTGATGTTGTCATACATGTGGATTTCGCCGTTCTTCAAATCGAGGCCCGCGATGTCGATCTGGAAGTCTGTCGCGGCGCCCGGCTTTCCCGACGAAGCCAGCAGGACGCTGCCGATCGCCGACGCTTCGCTGGAAGGCAGGACGTCGGTGGCCGGAACCATGCCCGACAATTCCGTCGCGGCGATTGCCGGCGCGGCCATCGTGGCCAGTACAGGCTGGCGTTCCATCAGGTCGCGAAAGTTGAAATGGCCATTTTCATCACGCTTGACCCAGGCCTTGAATCCCGTGACCGCAACATGATCGACCACCAGCCGATTCGACAGCAGCGGCCAGATCGCCACCGCAAAACGCGCGCTGTCGATGGACGCGAAAGTATCGGTGCTGTCCCGGTTGGACAGCGAAACGTCTTGAACGGAGAGACCGATGCGCGGGAACAGGGACAACTGAAGATCGCCCTTGATAGCCAAAGTCCGTTGATAGCGGTTATAAACGATTTCTTCCAGCTTGCTTTTATAGGCGTTGGGATCAAACGTAAGAAGAAAAATTGCCGCACCCACAAGCGCGACAATAAACAGCACGACGAGACTGATAAGTACCCGTTTCAACCAAACTTTCATTTCCGGCCTCTAAATACCGCGGGAGAGCTCCAGGCGCCAATCAATAGGCAATAGGCGAATACATAGAATGCTAACCTAAGACGCAATGGATATAGAGTCGATCAGCTCGATTTAAAGCGCTTGAGTTTACAAATGGTAAACATTTGATCGGCGCTATGGAATATATATCCAGAAGTAATATAAAAATCCCACAATAGTCTGAACATGGAAAGCCCATGCCGGTACCATGGATCAGCGCTCCACGACACCTCTTTAACCACTTACAAGACGATACATATGAAATTCGAAACGCTCGCCATCCATGCAGGATACCAGCCCGACCCGAATACGAAGGCCGTCGCCGTGCCTATCTACCAGACGACGTCCTACGCCTTCGACAGCACGCAGCACGGCGCGGATCTTTTCGACCTGAAGGTCCCCGGCAATATTTATACCCGCATCATGAATCCTACGAATGCGGTGCTGGAAGAGCGTGTCGCGGCGCTCGAAGGCGGCATTGCCGCCCTGGCCGTGGCGTCTGGCATGGCCGCCATTACCTACGCCATTCAGACCATCGCCCAAGCCGGCGACAACATCGTTTCGGTGGCAAAACTGTACGGTGGCACCTATAACCTGTTTGCGCACACTTTCCCGCGGCAAGGCATCACTGTAAAGTTTGCGCCGCACGACGACGTCGCCGCGCTCGAAGCCCTCATCGACGAAAACACCAAGGCCGTATTCTGCGAGACCATAGGCAATCCCGCCGGCAATATCGTCGACATTCAAGCCATCGCCGATGCGGCTCACCGCCACGGCGTGCCGCTCATCGTCGACAACACCGTGGCGTCGCCCGCGCTGTGCCGCCCGTTCGAGCATGGTGCCGACATTGTCGTGCACGCGCTTACCAAGTACATGGGCGGCCATGGCACGACCATCGCCGGCGCGGTCGTCGACTCTGGCAAGTTTCCCTGGGCCGAGCACAAAAAACGCTTCCCCATGCTGAACGAACCCGATCCCTCCTACCATGGCGTAGTCTATACCGATGCCTTCGGTCCGGCGGCCTTCATCGGCCGATGCCGCGTCGTACCGCTGCGCAATACCGGCGCGGCGCTTTCGCCGTTCAATGCCTTCCTGGTGCTGCAGGGCATCGAAACGCTTTCGCTGCGCATGGAGCGCCACTGCGAAAACGCGATCAAGGTAGCGGAATTCCTACGGAGCCACGACAGCGTGTCATGGGTGCAATATGCCGGCCTGGCCGATCACCCCGAGCACAAGCTGGCGCAAACCTATCTGGGCGGCAGGCCGGCCAGCATCCTGTCTTTCGGCATCAAGGGCGGCAGCGCCGCGGGCGCACGCTTCATCGATGCGCTGCAACTCGTCCTGCGCCTGGTGAACATCGGCGATGCGAAATCCCTGGCCTGCCACCCGGCCTCGACCACGCACCGTCAGCTCAGCCCCGAAGAGCTTGCCGCCGCAGGCGTGGGCGAAGACATGGTCCGCCTGTCGATAGGCCTGGAACATATCGACGACATCCTGGCCGATCTCAGCCAAGCGCTGGAAGCCAGCCAGAAGTAAGGATGGGGGGTCAGGCCCCGAACGCCTGCTTGGGGTCAGACCCCATTCGGGGTCTGACCCCGGCGCCTGAACTGAGGATGAGGGGTCAGACCCCATGCGGGGTCTGACCCCGGAACCTGGGCTGGGATGCTTGGGGTCAGACCCCGTCCGGGGTCTGACCCCTCTGCGCTCCAAGCAGGTTCGTAACGCCGCCAAGCACGCGCTGCAGGCCGGCCTCGCCGTCGGGCGTGGCTTGGTCGACCAGGCTGGGCAGCATGATGCTCAGGTTGCTCAGCACGGCGTCGGCATCCAGGCCGCTGGATTTGGCCAGGTCATTCAGGACATCGCCCCCCAGCACCGAATGCAGTTGGTCCGGCGAAATGGGCTCGTTCCTGCCTTCGCGTATCCACGACGCAACAACGCCGCCCAGCCCCGCTTGCTGGAACTTTTCGATCAGGCCGGGCAAGCCGCCCGGAAAACGGTTCACCTGCTCGATGAGCGCCGGAAGCAAACGGGCCTGCGCGCCCAATTCAGGATTGCGTTCCCCCATGGCGGAAACGATAGAATTCAAAAGTCCCATTTTCTTCTCTCAAATCTCTGCAGCACATCAAAAGTCTAATGGATTTTCCGGGCGCAGACTGCAAAGAACCGTGATCAGTTCAGGTATAGTAGTCTGCGCCAATCGATAACGAGCCCTAATTCACACAGGGGGAGACAACATGCAGATAGGAATTCCACGCGAGAGCCTGGCGGGCGAAACGCGCGTGGCCGCCACTCCGGAGACCGTCAAGAAATACGTCTCCGCGACGCACACCGTCCTCGTCGAACGGGGCGCGGGAGAAGCCGCGTTCTTCCCGGACGAGGCCTACGAGCAGGCCGGTGCGCGGCTTGTAGACGCCGCGCAGGCGCTGCAAAGCGATCTGGTCCTCAAGGTGCGCTCGCCTCAGGCATCCGAGCTGGCCCAGATGAAAAAAGGAACCGTCCTCATCGGCATGCTGGACCCGTTCAATCAAGAAGGCCTCACCGCCCTGGCCGCCGCCGGGCTCACGGCATTCTCTCTTGAAGCCGCACCCCGCATTACCCGCGCTCAAAGCCTGGACGTCCTGTCTTCGCAGGCGAACCTGGCCGGCTATAAAGCGGTGCTGCTGGCCGCGAACCACTATGGTCGCCTCTTTCCCATGATGATGACCGCTGCGGGCACGCTCAAGGCGGCTCGCGCCGTCGTGCTCGGCGCCGGCGTCGCGGGCCTCCAGGCCATCGCCACCGCCAAGCGGTTGGGCGCCGTGGTCGAGGCATCCGACGTGCGTCCCGCCGCCAAGGAACAGATCGAGTCGCTGGGCGCCAAGTTCATCGACGTTCCGTTCGAAACCGACGAAGAGCGCGAAATCGCCGAAGGCACGGGGGGCTATGCACGGCCCATGCCGGCCGCATGGATGGCACGCCAGTCCCTCCTGGTTGCGGAACGCTGCCGCCAGGCCGACATCGTCATCAGCACGGCGCTCATACCAGGGCGCCCCGCCCCCGAGCTCATCAGCGCCGAAACCGTCGCAGGCATGAAGCCGGGCTCCGTCATCGTGGACCTGGCGGTCGAACGCGGCGGCAACTGCCCTCTTTCGGAAAAAGACCGCATCGTGCAGAAGCACGGCGTAACGCTGGTCGGGCTTTCCAATTTGCCCGCCCTGGTCCCGCACGACGCCTCCGCGCTGTATGCCCGCAACATCCTGGATTTCATGAAGCTGGTCGCCGACAGCGACGGACGGCTTGTCATACAGCATGAAGACGAAATCATCGCCGCCTGCCTCGTTTGCATGGACGGCAAGGTCTTAAGGAGCGCCTGATGGAAGCGGTCAGTCCCACCCTCATCAACTTCATCATTTTCGTACTGGCCATCTACGTGGGCTTCCACGTGGTCTGGAACGTGACCCCGGCGCTTCATACGCCGCTCATGGCCGTGACCAACGCCATTTCCGCCATCGTGATCGTTGGCGCCATGCTCGCCGCGGCGCTCACTGAAGGGGGCCTTGCCCGCTACATGGGCGTGTTCGCCGTGGCGCTGGCCGCCGTCAACGTATTCGGCGGCTTCCTCGTAACACGCCGCATGCTCGAAATGTTCAAGAAAAAAGAGAAAAAGTCCGGAGGACAGTCATGATCTCGAACGATCTGGTCACGCTGTTCTACCTGATCGCCTCGGTATGCTTCATCCAGGCGCTCAAGGGTCTTTCCCATCCCACCACTTCGCGCCGCGGCAATGCCTTCGGCATGGTGGGCATGGCCATCGCGGTCCTTACCACGGCCGCGCTGATCGTCAGTCTCGCCAAGCAAGGCTCCGCCGGCATCGGCCTGGGCTGGGTGCTGCTCGGGCTGCTGGTCGGCGGCACGGCCGGCACGCTGATGGCAAAGAAAGTCGAAATGACCAAAATGCCGGAGCTCGTCGCCTTCATGCACAGCATGATCGGCCTGGCAGCCGTTGCCATCGCGGTCGCCGTCGTGGCGGAACCGCATGCCTTCAACATCGCGGCTGCGGGCGCGCCCATTCCCTACGGCAACCGCCTCGAGCTCTTCATCGGCACCTTCGTCGGCGCCATCACCTTCTCGGGCTCCGTCATCGCCTTTGGAAAACTTTCGGGCAAGTACAAGTTCCGGCTGTTCCAAGGCGCGCCCGTGGTGTTTTCGGGCCAGCACATGGTCAATCTGCTGCTGGCGCTGGCCATGCTGGCCTGCGGCTTCTGGTTCATGGCCACCCAGGCCTGGCTGCCTTTCATCATCATGACCGCCATCGCCTTCGTGCTGGGCGTGCTCATCATCATCCCGATCGGCGGCGCCGACATGCCGGTGGTCGTTTCGATGCTCAACAGCTATTCAGGATGGGCCGCCGCCGGCATCGGGTTCTCGCTGAACAACCCCATGCTCATCATCGCCGGTTCACTGGTGGGGTCTTCGGGCGCCATCCTGTCGTACATCATGTGCAAGGCCATGAACCGCTCGTTCTTCAACGTCATACTGGGCGGCTTCGGGGCCGAACCCGGTGCGGTGGCAAGCGGCGGGCAGGTGCAGCGCAACGTGAAATCCGGCAGTCCCGACGACGCCGCCTTCCTGCTCAGCAATGCCGAATCGGTCACCATCGTCCCGGGCTACGGCCTGGCGGTGGCCCGCGCACAGCATGCGCTCAAGGAGCTGGCCGAGAAACTGACCGAAAACGGGGTGACGGTGAAATACGCCATACACCCCGTGGCCGGCCGCATGCCGGGCCACATGAACGTGCTGCTGGCCGAAGCCGAAGTCCCGTACGACCAGGTATTCGAAATGGACGACATCAACAGCGAGTTCTCGCAGACCGACGTCGTCCTGGTCCTGGGTGCCAACGACGTGGTCAACCCTGCGGCCAAGAACGATCCCAAGTCTCCGATCGCCGGCATGCCCATACTCGAAGCCTACAAGGCGCGCAACATCATCGTGAACAAGCGATCGATGGCGGCGGGCTATGCGGGCCTGGACAATGAACTCTTCTACATGGACAAGACCATGATGGTCTTCGGCGATGCCAAGAAGGTCATCGAGGACATGGTCAAGGCCGTGGAATAAGGCGGCTGCTCCCATCGGAAACCGACACCATGACAGATCTTCCATTACTTCGGTGCTTCGTCGACGGTCAATGGGTCGAGACCCACCACCGTTTTCCCAACATCAACCCGGTCAACGGGCAACTGATCGGGCGCGTCTGCGAGGCCGACGCCGCCACGGTCAGCCGCGCTGTCGAAGCCGCCAATCGCGCGGCCCAGGGGCCCTGGAGAACGTTGACCGTCCAGGAGCGGTCGGCTCTGCTGCACCGCATCGCCGACGGCATCGAACAGCGCTTCGAGGACTTCGTCGCGGCCGAAGTCCTGGATACCGGCCGGCCCGTGCATCAGGCCCGCAGCCTGGACGTGGCGCGCGGTATTGCCAACTTCCGCAGCTTTGCGGATTTGATCAAGACCTCGTCCAGCGAACTCTATGAAAGCGCCCTGCCGGACGGCGCCAAGATGCTCAATTACGTGTGCCGCAAGCCGCTGGGCACCATAGGCATCATTTCGCCCTGGAACCTGCCCCTGCTGCTGCTTACCTGGAAGGTGGCGCCGGCGCTGGCCATGGGCAACTGCGTGGTTGCCAAGCCCTCGGAAGAGACCCCGTCTTCGGCCACGCTACTGGCCGAGGTAATCCAGGCCGCGGGGCTTCCCCATGGCGTCTTCAACCTGGTGCACGGCTTCGGGCCAGGGTCGGCGGGCGAACACCTAAGCACCAACCCCCATATAGACGCCATCACCTTCACCGGTGAATCGCGCACCGGCTCCACCATCATGAAGGCTGCCGCCGAAGGGGTGAAGGAAGTCTCTTTCGAACTCGGCGGCAAGAATGCGGCGGTGGTGTTCGCCGATGCCGACTTCGACGCCGCCGTTGCCGGCGTCATGCGTTCCAGCTTCACCAACTCGGGCCAGGTATGCCTGTGCACCGAAAGAGTCTATATAGAGCGCGCCATCTTCGACCGTTTCGTGGAAGAGCTCAAGCGCCGCTGCGAGGCTCTGGTCGTGGGCCGCCCGGAAGATCCGGACGTAGACATGGGCCCGCTGATCTCTCTGGAGCATCGCAGCAAGGTGCTGTCTTACTACCAGCTTGCGCGCGAGGAAGGCGCTGCCATTCTTTGCGGCGGCGACGCCCCGGTGTTCGGCGACGAACGCGATCAGGGCGCCTACGTACAGCCCACCATCATGGCCGGCCTTCCCGACACCGCACGCTGCATGCGCGAGGAAATCTTCGGTCCGGTCTGCCATGTCGCGCCTTTCGACACTGAAGAAGAAGTCGTGGCCCGCGTGAACGACAGCGCCTACGGCCTGGCCGCAAGCATCTGGACGACACAGCTCGGCCGCGCCCACCGGGTGGCAAGCCAGATCCATACAGGCATCGTATGGGTCAACGCCTGGTTCGCGCGAGACCTGCGCACGCCGTTCGGCGGCACGAAGATGTCGGGCATCGGACGCGAAGGCGGCCGATACTCGCTGGACTTCTACTCTGAAATCAGCACGGTCAGCATCAGGATCTGAGTTCCAATGAATAATCTTCCCACCCAGGCCCGCACCGTAAGCGGCAAAGCCAAGCCGCGCGGGCGTTTCCCGCATATCAAGCGTGCGGGCGACTTCCTTTACATATCGGGAACCAGCTCGCGCTTGCCCGACAACACCATTGCCGGCGCCGAGGTCGATGCCATGGGCACCGCCACGCTCGACATTCGCACACAGACACGAGCCGTCATTGAAAACATACGCGACATCCTTGCCAGCGAAGGCGCCGGCCTGGAACACCTGGTCGAAATTTCCGCCTTTCTGGTCAGCATGAATGATTTCGGTGGCTACAACGAAGTTTATGCCGAGTTCTTCTCTGAAGAGGGGCCCACGCGCACCACGGTCGCAGTGCACCAGTTGCCCCATCCCCACCTGCTGATCGAAATCAAGGCCGTCGCCTACTTTCCGCCCAGGCCCTAGGGCCTGGCAACGCCACGGAGAACCCCATGCTCACTTACGGGAAGCCCTTCAATTTCCAGCGCTGGATCGACGACCACGCCGATCGCCTCAAGCCCCCGGTCGGCAATCAACAAGTCTGGCAGGACAGCGATTTCATCGTCACCGTAGTCGGCGGCCCCAACCAGCGCACCGACTACCACGACGATCCGCTGGAAGAGTTTTTCCATCAAATGAAGGGCAATGCCTACCTGAACCTCTGGGTGGACGGCAAACGCGAACGCGTCGACCTCAAGGAAGGCGATGTTTTCCTGTTGCCACCCCATGTCCGCCACTCGCCCCAAAGGCCCGAGGCGGGCAGCGTCTGCCTGGTCATAGAACGCCAGCGCCCGGAAGGCCTGAAGGACGGCTTCGAATGGTATTGCGAGGCGGACGGCGGCTGCGGCGGGCTTGTCTACCGCGTCGAGACCCAACTGCAGAGCATCGTAAAAGACTTGCCCATACTGTTCAATGCATTCTACGAATCCGAAGAAAAACGGCGTTGTCCGCACTGCGGCACGCGGCATCCAGGGAAGGTGGCCTGATATGAGAAAGATCGACATGCATGCTCATTTCCTGCCCCCTATTTCGCGGCAGGAGGCCGCCGGCCTGGACCCTGACCAGGCGCCCTGGCTGGCCATCGACGAAGATGGCGAAACGGGGCAGATCATGAAAGGCAGCCAGCCTTTCCGTCCAGTCTACCGCGCACTATGGGATTCCGGCATGCGTCTTCAGGAAATGGACAAGCATGGCGTGGACGTCCAGATCATTTCTGCAACGCCCATCATGTTCGGCTACGAATTTCCCGCCGAACGCGCAGCGCCCTGGGCCCGGCGCATGAACGACCTGGCCCTCGAACATTGCGCGGCGAATCCGAACCGGCTCAAGGCGCTTGCCCAGGTTCCGCTGCAGGATCTGGACCTGGCCTGTCGGGAAGCCACACGGGCGCGCGACAACGGGCACGTCGGCATACAGATCGGCAATCATCTCGGTCCCAGGGACCTGGACGACGAGCACCTGGTTCAATTCCTGACCCACTGCGCGCACGAAGGCATACCCATCCTGGCTCACCCCTGGGACATGATGACCGACGGCCGCATGAAGAAATGGATGCTGCCCTGGCTCGTCGCCATGCCCGCCGAGACGCAGCTGGGTATCTTGTCGCTCATTCTTTCGGGCGCCTTCGAGCGCATTCCACCATCCCTGAAACTATGCTTCGCCCATGGCGGGGGCAGCTTTGCCTTCCTGCTGGGCCGTGTCGACAATGCCTGGCGCTGCCGCGACATCGTCAGACAGGACTGTCCGAACCTTCCCTCCAGCTATGTCAAGCGCTTCTATGTGGACAGCGCGGTATTCGATCAAGGCGCATTGCGCCTGCTTGCAGAAGTCATGGGCAGCGACCGCATCATGCTCGGCTCCGACTACCCGTTTCCCCTGGGTGAGCAATCGATAGGCAAGCTGGTGAACGAGAACCCATGGCTTTCCGAAGACGACAAGCGGCGGATCAATCACGGCAATGCGGCGGACTTCTTCGGCCTGAGCGACTCATCCGGGCTGTCATAGAAAAGAAACGGCAAACAGAGTAGACTTACCAAGCTTTTACTTCAGTCATTTTGTTACAGAACATGTCCAACCTTAGCAAGCCGTTCCATGATGAACTTGACGATGAGCGCTTCCAGGTCTCGTCAAGGCTAGAAATTCGATCCATCCTGCGCGCCATCGAACGCAACAAGGCTTTGCTTCGGATGCAGATCACAGGCTCCACTGTGGGCATCGTCACCACCATCCTGCAGGTGGAAGACGAGGCTGTCGTCATCGACGCCACTCGCAACGAAAGCATCAACCGGCGTCTCATCGCCGGCGACGAAGAGGTGAAGCTCGAAACCAATCTGGACCGCGTGCTGATCCGCTTCTTCGCTGACAAGGTCAGCGACTGCATGTACGAGGACGCCCCCGCCCTGCGCATGGCTTTCCCTGAACGCCTGACCCGCATTCAGCGCCGCGAGCACTATCGCATCGACATTCCCGCCAGCAACCCGGCAAAGTGCACCATCCCTAAAGAAAGTGCCGGACAGGATACCGAACTCACGCTCGACGTCCGCGACATCAGTTGGGATACTAAAAAAGACGTCACGGTGGAACTGAAGGACATCAGCGCCGGCGGGCTCAGCATCCTAAGCTACGCCACGAATCTTCCGCACAAGAAAGGCACGATATATTCCAACTGCCGCATAAGCCTGCCCGACGTCGGCTCCATTACCGTCGACCTGGAAGTGGTCCAGTCACGCGCCGAGACCCAGTCAAACGGAAAAGAGCGTGTTCTCATCGGCTGTGCCTTTGTCGACCCGGACCGCGGCGCACAACAAGACATCCAGCGCTACATCAACGTGCTGGAACGCAAGCTGATCGCAAAGCGACGCGGTTTGGAGTAGGGGTCAGACCCCATGCGGGGTCTGACCCCAAAAGCAATCGGTCGTGCCAAGGGGTCGAGGGGTCAGACCCCGTACGGGGTCTGACCCCATGATGCTGCCGACCGCGGGGGGGTCAGACCCTGTTCAGGGTCTGACCCCTGCGCACGCTGCGGTGCGCGAGCAACGAGAACACCAGGGCGAATACCACCATGCCCAACGCCAGGGCCAGGACGAATGCCGTCAGCCAGTCGAGCATCGAGCTCAACGAAGACGGCGAGGCATGGGTCAAGTAAGGCATCGCCCATGCGCCCAGGAACGTCACGGCCAGGGCCGCGAGCATGGAAAACGCGAGAGGCATGCCGGCCGACCTTCCATGGCGGCGCAGCGTGCGGAACCCCAAGGCGACACCGGTCAGCAGCAACACCGCCAGAATGATGACCGGCCAGAACCAGGCGGAAAGCGTTTCCCATGCAATGAACCAGAGGGAAATCGGATTGAAATCGTTCATGGTGCCTCCTTCGGTCAGGCGCGGCCGCGCAGCATGGCGCGATATGCGCCTATCAGGCCTTTCTCGTCGATCAGCCACGAAATCCAGAGCTCTTCGAGCGGGTCGATGAAAGGAAAGGACTGCACGAGCTTGCCGTCGTAATCGAATTCAATGAGCATGGCTTTGCCGTAACGGGTCACCATGGGACAAGAGGTGTAGCCGTTGTAGACCGCGCGAGGCTCTTTGCCGTTCAGCTCCGCCATGAGGTTGTCCACGACCACGGGCACCTGCCATTTCACGCTGGCGGCCGTCTTGCCTCGGGGTACGCCGGCGACATCGCCGACCGAGAACACGTTAGGGTAGCGCGGATGCCTGAGCGTCGCCTTGTCGGCCTCCACCCAGCCATCCGCCGCCAAGGCACCCACTTGCCATGGCAGCGGGCTGTTGCGGACCGCGTCGGGCGCGCGCATGGGTGGCACCACGTGAAGAAAATCGTAATCCAGCGTGGCCTCGCCCTTACCCGTCGTGAAAACGGCCTTGCGAGCCCCGGGGTCGATCGATCGCAGCACATGTCCGTAGTTCACCCCTATATCGCGTTCGGAAAAAAGCGTGCGCACTTTTTCGTTGACCGGAACGACTGAAAACACCGCATCGTTGTGTGCGTTGTAGACCAGTTGCACGGCGTCACGCCTGCCCTTGATACGCGCCTTGTCATCGACCAGAAAAGTGATCTTGAGCGGCGCCCCGGCGCACTTCATTTCAGTGGCCGGACGCATGAACAAGCCGACGCCGCCCTTCTCGATGAACTGATCGATGGCGCCGGCGGACGCTTGGGCCGCCTGGGGACCGGCATAGATGCTGGCAATACCGTTCCGGCCGATCAGATCGGGATTCATGCCGTCTATCGCGGCATAGTCCAGCTTCAGCCCCGTCGCCACGAACAGGAAGTCATAAGGAAGTCTCTGGCCGCTTGCGGTAACCACCTGGTTGCCGTCCGGATCGAACTCCGCCACGGCTTCCTGCACCCACCTGACCGAGCGAGGCATATAGCGGGCATTGCTGTCGGTGATATGGGACGGAGTCCAGATGCCGGCTCCGACCAATGTCAGGCCCGGCTGGAAATGATGCTCTTTCTTGGCGTCCACGACGATGATGCTGGCATTGTCCACTTGCCGCGCCAGACGCGCCGCCAAGCTCAGGCCGGCCGCGCCAGCCCCCGCGATGACGATACGGACGCCCTTGCCTTGCGCTTGCGTTGCCGCCCCGGTCAGCCCGGAGGCACCCAGCGCCGCCAGTAGCGAGCCTGCTTTAAGAAAATATCTTCGATCCATTGAATGCCTCCTCCCTTTGCCGGTTTGGCATGTCCCCGCGTCCCTATCGCTGTTTCCGCGACTCGAGCACGATGCGCAAGGCGCGGTCGACGCTTCCGACATTGATGCTGAGCTTCATGATTTTCTCCGTATGAATAAAAGGCCCTGTGTCTTTCTACATGCTGTCCATGAATCGTCGATTCCATGGCATCTTCATCAATAAACGCGCCATGCCGCAGAATCCCGACACACCTGCGAAAATCAAGCCCGCGCCGACAAAACCGGCAAGCGCATAGAACCAGGGCGACACAAATGTGCCCAGCAGAACCCCGGTCAGCACCAGGCTGCCCGCTGCGATCTGGGTCTGGCGGGGAAGTTCGATGGGCCGAGCAGGATCGCGAACGACGGGCAGACCGGCTTTTTTCCACCCATCAAGTCCGCCTTCCATCACATAGGCATCGCAGGAAGCGTGGTCGCCCAGCGTTTGCGCGCTGATGCGAGTCCGGTTGCCGGACCGGCAAAGAAAGATCAGCGCCGAGGCGTTGGGCAATCCGGCACGGGACAAGTCCTCCATCGGAATGTTGCGCGCTTGTTCAATGCGCTCCCGCGCATACTCGCCCGCGCTGCGTATATCGATCAGCAAGGCGCCGTGGTCGAGCAGCCGATGGGCTGCCTGCGGAGTGATGATTCGTATGGACATGATGGGCCCTCCTGCGAGGTATCAAGGACAGAAAATGCTTTTGAGTGTGCCGACCAGCTTTTCCACGTCGGGATTGGCGATGCGGTAATGCAGGGTTTGCGCGTCGCGCCGGTATGTGATCAGCCCCTCGCCACGCATTCTGGCCAGATGCTGAGACAGCGCCGATTGGCTCAGATCCATGTGTTCCAACAGAGCCCCCACAGTAAGTTCGCCATGCTCGATCAACAGACACAACACCAACAGGCGATGTTGATTGCCGACCGCCCGCAGAAGCGCCGCGGCTTTCCCGGCGCCTTCCTGCATGAACTCCTTGACGCTTTGTTCTTTAGTCATAAATTTAGGCTTATCTAATTTAGAATATTCTAATACAAAATGCAGAGAAAATGTGTATGTTATGAAGGGGTCAGACCCCATTCGGGGTCTGACCCCGGGGACGCGGTGAAAACCTTGGGGTCAGACCCCGTATGGGGTCTGACCCCCTCGGAAACGATGCAAGAGGTCGGGGTCCGACCCCGCATGGGGTCGGACCCCCTTCAGGCCAACCTAAACGGAAAATAACGTGCGGCTACGTCATATCGAGCTCATCAATGCCGTCCTGCGGACGGGGTCGCTGACCCAGGCTGCGAATCTGCTACATATTTCGCAGCCGGCCGCCAGCAAGATCCTGGCGCATGCCGAAGCCCAGCTCGGATTCTCCTTGTTCCGGCGCATCAAAGGCAGGCTGCACGCGACACCGGAGCTGGACACACTGACGCCGCACATCGCCCGGCTTAACCAGGACATGGCCTCGGTGCGCCGATTGGCCGAGAACATCAAGCGCCATCCGCAAGGCCACCTGCGTGTCGGATGCGCGCCCGCCATCGGACTGGGGTTGCTGCCGCAGGCCATACGCAACAGCCGCGAAAAACAGCCCGGCGTCGTCTTCGACGTCCATACCTACCACAGCTCCGAGCTGGTAGAACGGCTGCACGTGCGGGAACTCGACCTTGCAATCACCTTCGATGCCGCCGACCATCCCGGTATAGATAAAACAACCGTGGGCCAGACGGAACTGGTCTACCTGAGCGCCAGCGAAGACGCCGAGCTCGCCGGACGTGCCATCGATCTGGCGGAACTTGCGACGCGACAGCTCATCATGCTGGACATGCATGACCGCGCCGGCGCCTTGCTGGACGATGCGCTCAGCAGCGCGAATCTCAGCATGCGGCCCAACATACAGGTGCAAACCCATTACGTCGCCTGCGCGCTTGCCCAGGCGGGCTGCGGCGACACCGTCGTCGACGCCATCACGGCACGCGCAATGCTGCGTCCCGGCAACATACTGCGTCCCCTGGACCCGGCCATTCCCGTCCCCATCAACGTCATTACCCATTCATCGGTGCCCCAGCGGGAGATCGATCTCATGTTCATTGATCAATTACGCCGTTTATGCCGGACGCTCTCCGCACAGCCTTACGTCGGCTAGGCGCCGTCAGGCCAAGCGCAAAGCCATAGCCAAATGGCATGGGTGCCGTGCAAAGAGCTATTGGCGCCTTCCCGGCCGCCCGTGTGAGAATCAATCGTCATCCACGTTTTCGGTCCATGCAACCATGCACGTATGTATTGTGGGCGCCGGGGTAATCGGCACCACCACCGCCTGGCAACTCGCCCGTCAGGGCATCAAAGTCACCCTGCTGGAAGCGGGCGACGGCCCGGGCCTGGGCACCAGCTATGCCAACGGCGGCCAGCTCAGCTACAGCTATGTCGCGCCACTGGCGGACCCGAGCGTGCTCCCCAGCCTGCCGAAGTGGTTGCTGGATCGCCGGTCTCCGTTGCGCTTCCGCCCTCGCATGGACGTACACCAGTGGCGCTGGTGCTTGCGTTTCCTGCGCAATTGCGACGGCACGACCGCCAAGCGGACCACTGCTGCCATGCTGACCCTGTCCTATCTCAGTCGCGACACCCTGCATCGCTGGATGGACGAAACGCCCCTTGAGTTCCATCACCGGTCGAACGGCAAGCTGATTGCCTACCGCAGCCCCGAACTCCTGGAAAAGGCACGCAAGCTGGTCGAATACCAGGCGGCGCATGGCGCGCAGCAAAAAGTCCTGAGCCGGGCGGAATCCATCGACCTGGAGCCTTCGCTGGCGGGCCTGGACACCTCGCTGGCCGGCTGCATTTATACGCCCGGCGAAGAAGTGGGCGACTGCTATCTGTTCACCAAAGCGCTGTACGATGCCCTGGCCAAGCATCCGCAAGTGACGATACGCAACCATGCGCAGGTCAGTCGCCTGGTGCAGCGCGAAGGCCGGATCGTTGCCGCGGAACTCGCCGACGGCGGGCAAATCGAGGCAGACCAATTCATCCTCGCCAATGGCCTCGGAGCGCGCAAGCTGCTGCGGCAACAGGGCGGCAACGCCATGATCTATGGACTCAAGGGCTACAGCCTCAGTGTTCCCCGGACACAGGGCACTGAAGCCGCAGCGCCTGAAATCAGCGTCACCGACTATGAAAGACGCATCGTCTACGCGCCGATCGGTCCGGTATTGCGCATTGCCGCCATGGTGGACATAGGCGGCGACCCCGGGGCCGCGAACCCGCAGCGCATCGGCCAGCTGAAAAACCAGGTCAAGGAAACTTTTCCAGGACTGGCCGTGGACGAGGCGGTCGGCTGGTCGGGCGAACGCCCCGCCACGCCCGACAGCAAGCCCATCATCGGACGCAGCAAGGCCGCTGATAATCTGTGGCTGAACATCGGGCACGGAGCGCTGGGCTTTACCCTGGCATGCGGCAGCGCGGCCCTGTTGGGCGCCCAGCTGCAAGGCGACCGCGCGCCCATCGATCCTCGGCCTTTCGCTGAACGTTGAGAATCGCATGGGGTCCGACCCCATACGGGGTCGGACCCCGTTTCATGATGACGCTGCGAACCAGGCCGAGGGGTCCGACCCCGTATGGGGTCGGACCCCTTTCTGCGAATCGAGTTGGGGTCAGACCCCGCAAGGGGTCTGACCCTGAATCAATGCGTCGAGGTGCCCGGCGACGGTTGCATGGATGCCCCGGCCTCGCAAGCCGATATAAACCAGCTCATTGCCCTGCGTGGCCGCAAAGCCGGGCGATTTCTCGATGCGGACGCGGCCTCCCGCAAGATGCACTATCGCCGGGCCATGCCGGTCGGTCACCACCCTGCCCTTGACCCGTATCACCTCGGATGGCAGCCCCTTGAGCGCGGCGATCAGCGCATCCGCGTCAAGCACGCCGGGCGAAGACCATAGGCCGCCCTCGAAAGGATGGTCCGGATCGTCCTGATGATGATCGTGCTCTCCGTCGTCCGAAGCATGGCTTGCCGGCGCACCTCCGGCCAGAATCTGCTCCAGGGGCACGCGGCCGAAACTGGCGCGCAAGAAAGGCAAGGCTCCATACCGCTCGCGCAGCCGGGCCTCCACCTCATCGGCCTCGTCCGGCTCCAGCAGGTCCGTCTTGTTCATCACCACCAGCCCCGCCGCCCGAATCTGCCGCGCCACGGTATCACCCATCAAAGAATCATCCAGCAGGGAGATGATCCGCCCCGCATCGACCATCACCACCACAGCTTCCAGCTGCAACATCGGATCAGACAAGCCCACCTGCGCGATGCGCCCAGGATCAGACACACCGCTCGCCTCGATGACGATCAAGTCCGGCAGAGGCTTACGCTCGAGCACGCGAATCAATGCATCATCGAGGCCCGAGCCGATGGAGCAACAGATGCAGCCGTTCGTCAGGCTGAGCGTTTCGCCGTCATGCGAGGCGATAAGCGAGGCATCCACGTTGATGGGGCCGAAATCATTGACCATGACGGCAACCCGGCGGGCCGACCGAGTCAGCAAATGATTCAGCAAGGTGGTCTTTCCGGCGCCCAGAAAGCCGCCCAGGACTACTAAAGGTATGCGCTCAACCACGACGGCTCAATGCTTGCCGGGCGCTTCGAACGCGTGGCCGGCCACCATGGTGCCTTCGATCGCGACTTCTTTGAGCGCCTCGGGTTCGGCCCGGGACGGATCGCTGCCCAGCACACAAAAATCGGCGAACTTGCCGATCTCGATGGATCCGATGAGACCATCCATGTGCAAGGTATAGGCGGCGCCCAGTGTAACCGCGCGCAAAGCGGACGCGACACTGATGCGCTCGCTTTCGCCCAGTATCCGGCCGGATGCAGTCCGGCGATTCACGGCGCACCATGCCGTAAACAGAGGCCCGATGGGTGTAATGGGCGCATCGGAATGGATCGCAAACGGCACACCCAGGCGTTCCGCCGTCGCGCATGAGTTCATGCGATTGGCGCGGTCCGGGCCCATGGTCATTTCCATGTGGGCATCGCCCCAGTAGAAAATGTGATTGGCGAACAGGTTGACGCACAACCCAAGCTTCGCAATGCGCCGGAATTGCGCCGGCGACGCCATCTGGCAGTGCTGCAGCGTATGGCGGTGATCGAATCGCGGATGCAGCGTCAACGCGCGTTCCAGCGCCACCAGCGCGACTTCGGTGGCCTCGTCCCCGTTGGTGTGGATATGCAGCTGTATGCCGGCCCGGTGGTACTGTTCGACGATGTAGTTCAAGTCGTCCGGCGCTGTGACCCATATGCCATTGGGCGCGCCGTTGAAGTAGCCGGGCCACAACAGCCGGGCGGTGAAACCCTGGATGGAACCGTCGACCACCAGTTTGACAATGCCAAGACGCATCTTGTCGTGGTTGTTCTGCTTGAGCAAAGCCAGCTTGTTCATGCAGGCTTCTGTATCGCGGCCGAAGAACATGCCGGAAGCCGCAGGAACGATGCGCACCGGATAATCATCGCGGCGCGTGGTGGCTGCCATCGACATGATGCCTTCGTCGTGCAGTTCGTTGACCAGGTCCGTGGCGGTCGTCACGCCCGCCACCTGCGCCACCTGGCCGAACATCGCCAGACACTCGGGGCTCTGCCCCAGGACGCGGAACGGATTACCGATCAGCCGGGTCACCGGAAACATCGCGGCGAATTCGCAGAGCTCTCCGGTGGGCTCACCGTTGGCGAACCTGGAGATGCCTTCGATATCGGTGTCACGGTCGATGCCCGCCATCTCCAGCGCCTTGCCGTTCACGTTCATCAAATGCATGCTGGCGTGCATGACGACGACCGCACGGTCTTCGGATACCTTGTCCAGATCCTGCACCGACATGCGCCGGGATCCGAAGTAGATGGGATCGAAGCCCCAGCCGATCAGGTGCTTGCCGCCCTGGAGCGCGCCCTGGGCCTCCCGCAGGCGAGCGACCACCTCGTCTATGGTTTTCAGGCCGCGCCAGATCTTTCCGTCGGGGCCGCGGCGATCATAGAAGCCGACGTAGACATACAGCCATACGACGCCCTCATGCAGATGGCAATGCCCTTCCACCAGACCGGGCATGAGCACCTTGTCGGCATAGCGCTCGTCATGTCGGGCGCCTTGCCATGCGGCGGCCTGTTCCTCCGTTCCCACCGCGAGTATCCGCCCGCTGCGCACCGCGACGTGCGTGGCTTCCGGTTGGGAGCGATTCATCGTCAGGATTTTCTTCGCCCGGTAGATCGTGACGTCCTGCTGCTCAACTTGATCATTCATGCCAATTGCTCCGTGTTTCCGTATGCGATGCGCCCATCCAGCGGCGCCGTGATCCGTCCGTCTTCGACCTCGACGAAGTGGCAAGCAACCTTATGCCCCGGCACGACCTCCCGCAACGCCGGAGGAGACTGCTCGCACAGCGCCTGCGTGGCGGGACAGCGCCCCGCGAAACGGCAACCAGCCGGTGGATTGATGGGGCTGGGCGGGTCGCCGCTAAGCTTGATGCGCTGAGCGGCCTTCTCGCGGCCGCCGCTGACAGTCGGCACGGCCGACATCAGCGCCACGCTGTATGGATGCAGAGGCCGGGAAAAAAAGGCGTTGCGCGCCCCCTGTTCGACAATCTGGCCCAGGTACATGACGGCAATGTCATCGCAGATATGCTCGACCACCGCCATGTCATGGCTGATGAACAAGAAAGACTGCCCGCGCTCGCGTTGAATCTTGCGCAGCAGATTCAATATCTGAGCCCGAATGGCGATATCCAGTGCCGAGACGGGCTCATCGCAGACAACGAGCTGGGGATCGGTCGCCAGGGCGCGCGCGATATTCAGGCGCTGTCGCTGTCCACCCGAAAACTGGTGGGGAAACAATACCTGCTGATCTTCCCGCAGGCCGACGATGCGGAAGAGTTCATTGACCTTCTCGCGCTGCTGTGCGGGCGTGCCGATACCCATGAGCATCAGCGGCATGCGCACGATTTCCCCGGCGCGTTGACGCGGATTCAACGATGAATAGGGATCCTGGAATACGAGTTGAAAGTGCCGTCGCTGCCGGCGCAAGGCATCGCCCTCCATCGCGGTCAGATCCAGGCCGTTGAACGTGATGGTGCCCGCGGTGACCGGAGCCAGACGCATGACGGATAAAGCGGTGGTGGTCTTTCCCGAGCCGGACTCGCCGACAATCGCCATGGTGCGCCCGCGACGTATCTCGAAGCTGACGCCGTCCACGGCATGGACCTTGTCTCGCGTTCCGTCCGCCCGACGCCTGCCTATCGGGAAATGAACTTTCAGGTCGCGCACCGACAACAATACAGATTCCTTGCCATTGGAAGCCTGCATGGTGTGTGTGCCGACTTGCGGGGGCTCGCTCATGTGCGCTCCTCATACAGCCAACAGGCCACTTTCTGTGTCGGCCCCATTTGAAAGGATGGTGGAAAAGCCTGGTGGCATTGCGGCATCACGTGGTCGCAACGATCCGCAAACGGACATCCTTCGCCACGATTCCATATCGATGGCACGATACCGGGAATCTCCGGCAGATCGGGACGATGGTCCGAAGGTGCCGGGTCGAGTTCGGGCAGACAGGCGATCAGGCCTTGCGTGTATGGATGGCGCGGGCTTGCGAGGATCTCGGCGGTGATGCCCTCTTCCACCACGCGTCCGCCATACATCACGACGACACGATCCGACATTTCGGCGACGGCGCCCATGTCGTGCGTGATCATGATGATGGCGGTGCCGCGCCGCCGCTGCTGCTCACGCAGCAGATCGAAGATCTGGGCCTGGACGGTCACGTCGAGCGCCGTGGTGGGCTCATCGGCAATCAGGACGTCCGGGTCGCAGGCCAGCGCCATGGCGATCATGACACGCTGCCTCATCCCGCCCGACATTTCGTGGGGATAGTTGTCGATGCGGCGTTCGGGCGCCGGTATGCCCACCGATTGAAGGATCTCGAGCGCCTTGCCGCGCGCCTCGTCGCGGCTCAGCCCCTGATGGAGTCTCAAGGGTTCGCATATCTGATCGCCGACGGTATAGACCGGATTCAATGCGGTCATGGGTTCCTGGAAGATCATGGATATCTTGTTACCCCGCACGCGCCGCATCTGAGCGGGATTCGCCTTGACGAGATCGGTCTCCTTCAGCGCCACCGCGCCGGCGCTGATGCGTCCGGGTTCCGGAATGAGGCGCATGATGGCCAGTGCCGTCATGCTCTTCCCGCATCCTGATTCACCGACCAGGCAAACGGTTTCACCGGGGCAGACGTCGAAGCTGATGTCGTTCAGGATGTAGGCGGTAGCACGCCGGGTCGCCAGCTCTACCGCCAAGCCCTTTACGGACAGCACGGCGCTCATGACCGCTCTCGCAGACGGGGATTCAAGGCGTCGTTCAGTCCGTCGCCGATCAGGCTGACCGCCAGGACCGTCAGGAAAATGGCGACGCCGGGCAAGGTGACGGCCCACCATGCCACCAGAATATAAGAACGGTTGTTGCCTATCATCAAGCCCCAGCTCATCATATTGGGGTCGCCCAGGCCCAGGAAGGACAGTCCGGCCTCGAACAGGATCGCCGTGCCTATGGCCAATGTCGCGGACACGATCAAGGGCGCCATGGCGTTGGGCAGGATCACTTTCCAAATCAGGCGCGCGTTGCCGGCACCGACGACGCGCTCCGCCAGGATGTAGTCCAGCTGCTTCAAGCGCAGGAACTCGCCGCGGGCGAGCCTTGCCGTTCCCGTCCAGCTGACGATGCCGATGGCAATGGAAATAGTCCAAAGCGTGGGCGAAAACAATGTCACCAGCACCATGGCGAACAGCAATGTGGGCAGCACCTGGAAAAACTCGGTAACCCGCATCAGGGCTTCGTCGACCCATCCGCCGTAGTAGCCGGCCAGGGCGCCGACCACGATGCCGATCACCACCGACAGGACGGCCGCGACCACGCCGACCAGCAATGTGGCCCGCCCTCCGTACACCAGGCCGACCAGCAGGTCCCTTCCAAGATAGTCGGTACCCAGCAGGCCGAATTCCGAGCCGGGCGCCTCCATGGGCGGACCGACCATGTCGAAAGGGTCGACCCCCATGACCATGGGCCCGAAAATCGTGATGCAGACGATGGCCAGCAAGAGCAGGAAACCGAAGACTGCGGATGGATTGCGGCAGAATACGCGCAAGGCCTCGCGCAGCTGACCAGGCGGCTTTGCCGGCCCGGCCTGGGGGACCATCCGCGCGTCTTTCCGGGCCGCCGCCGAGGAGTCCGTCATGATGTCTTGATCCTCGGGTCGATGATGCGGTAGGCGACGTCCGTAAGCTGATTCATCACCACCACCATCAATGATGCAAAGAACAGGATGCCCAGCAAAGTGGGAAAGTCGCGGCGCAGCACGGAATCAAAAGCCAGCCGCCCCAGGCCCGGCCAATTGAAGACCGTTTCGACCAGGATGGCACCGGCAAGCACATTGCCGAACTGCAGGCCCAGCATGGTGATCACCGGCAGGACGGCATTGCGCAACGCGTGCTTGTACAAGACCACCGCTTCCGATAAGCCCTTGGCCCTCGCGGTGCGGATGTAGTCGGACGACAGCGTTTCCATCATGCTGGCGCGTGCCAGGCGGCTATATTGAGCCAGGTAGACAAACGCCAGGGTGAAGGCCGGCAGCACCAGGTGCATCGCGACATCGAGGATACCAGCCCAGCCACCCGCGTCCATGCCCGCGGTACGCATATCGGATACTGGAAATATCGGCCATACCGACGCAAAAAGGATGATGAGCACGATGCCGGTCCAGAACACCGGAGCTGAATAGCCGACAATCGAAAGCACGGTGACCGACTGGGAAAGCAATCCGTTGGGACGCCTGGCGGCCAAGGCCCCCAGCAGGGTGCCGGCAAAAAATGCCAGCAGTATGGACACCACGACAAGAAGCAGCGTTGCGGGCACCCGCTCCCAGATCAGCGAGGCGACGGAGGCATTGAAATAATAGGACTGCCCCAGGTCGCCTTGCAGCACCTTGCCCAGGTATATGCCCAACTGAACGATAAAGGGCTTGTCGAGGCCGAACTGCTGCCGCAGTTCGTGCCGCAGCTCTTCAGTCATCCCACCCATGCTGCCCGCCAGCGTCTCGACCGGATCGCCGGGCGAGACGTGGATGAGCAGGAAGTTCAGCGTGAGGACCGCCAGCAGCAAGATGACGGCGTACGCCAATCGCTTCAATACATAACGCAGCATCGGAATCCGTCCGTTTACCGTGTTTACTTCAGGTAGACCTCATCGAGCGGCGAGAGCGGTCCCCATATGCTGGTCGGCGGATTGCCGACATTCTTCCTGACCAGGGTGTGATAGGGGACTTCGGCCACGTAGATGATGGGTGCATCTTCGTTCACCTGCCGCTGGAAGTCGGCATAGAGTGCCTTGCGCTTGCCCGCATCCTGCTCGATGCCGGCCTGCGCCAGTATTTCGTCGACTTTCTCATTGCGATAAGACTGGGTATTGGTCCAGACGATGGGCCGGATATTCGAAGACAGATAGGTGCGGTGGACGCCTATGACGGGGTCTCCCCAGTTCCATACGATGTCGGTGGTCATGTCGAAATCGTGGTTGGCCACTGTCTTGGCCCATGAGGGGAAATCCGCGGATGTGCGCAGGTCTGCACCAACGCCGATCTTTTTGAGCTGCGTCCGTGCGTACTCCGCCACGTTCTTGCTGACGGCCACGGTGCCGGGCAGGATATCTATCGTGATCTTGAAACGCTCGCCGTTGGCTCCGGGCTTCAGTCCGGCTTCGTCCAGCAGTTGCTTGGCCTTTTCAAGATCCAGCTTGTAGGGATTGGCATCCGGAGCAGCGAAGGGGCTGGAGCTGATGATGGGCCCGATAGCTGGCTTGGCAAACCCCGCGGTCAGCGCCTTGGTGATGAAGTTCTTGTCCAGCGCATAGGCAATGGCCTGGCGGACGCGCTTGTCGTCCAGCGGCTTCCTGGTCGTATTGATGGCCAGCCATGCCTCGGCACCGATGCCCTCGTAGCCCTTATCGAGCATGACCAGGTCCTTGTTGGTCTGAGCCCGGCGCAGTACGGTCACGTCTCCCGCGAATGGCAGCATCTGGAGATCGCCGCGCTCCAGCCCGATCAGAAGGGTGGTGTCTTCCGGGTTGATCTGAATGACCACGCGGTCCAGGTAAGGCTTGCCCTCCAGGAAGAACTTGTCGAATCGCTCCAGCACGACCTCCTTGCCGGGAATGAATTCCTTGAGCTTGAATGGGCCGGAGCCGACGACGTTCTGGGAGTTGCGCGGATGCGACTTCAGGTCGGTGCCGTCGCCGTAGATATGCTTGGGAATGATGGGCGACAATGCCGGCGACAAGGCGATCAGCAGCGCTGGATGGGGCTGCGACAACTTGAACACCGCCGTGTGGGGATCGGGCGTTTCGACGCTTTCGACGGCTCCGAACATGGCCTGGAACGGATGATTGGCCTTGTTCGACATGATGGAAAAAGCGACGTCCTCGGACGTGATGGGCTTACCATCGTGGAAAACCGCGTTTGCGCGCAGCTTGACGGTCAACGCCTTGCCATCGTCCGACCACTGCCAGGACTCGGCCAAGTAGGGTTGCGGTTCCCATTTGTCGTTGAAACGCACCAGGCTCGCGAACAGCTGCGTACTGGGCAGCGCGGTCGCCATTCCGGACTGCACCGCTCCGTTCAAGTGACGGGGCGCCTGGTAAGTACCCAATACCAATGTCCCGCCTTGTTTCGGCTGCTCCTGGGCGACTACGTTGCCGGCCCCCGCTAATGACACAACGCATGACATCGCGGCCAGCGCGATGCTGTTTCGGAAACTGCGCATGTTTTTCCCCTTTGGATGTGGACGTCGCAATAAGCACACACTACGCTCTACTGGGCCAAGTCAACATAGCATCGGGCAATCCGGCAGCCATAGGACCAAGGCACCGATTTCAATGGGGCCAGTTCAGGCTGCGCAGGCCGGCATCCAAGCAATCTAGGGGAAAACACCGAGAGCGGGGTAACTGGGGTCAGACCCCGTATGGGGTCTGACCCCAATGTTGCAGGGATCGAGAGCAGGGGTCAGACCCCGTACGGGGTCTGACCCCCAATGCTGTTTCTTGCTCGGAACGGCACTTGCTGCATCCTCGCACAACCCTGATGAGAGGCATGCCATGACCAATCCCGCCGACAAGACGAAAAGCGACCAGCCCCCGGAAACCCGCCGGTCTTCTTTCGAGAAAGAAACCACCGAGAAAGAGCATGAGAAGGTGAAAGAGTCCGTCCAAGGGAAACACCGTTCCTGGATGAATGCGCCCGTGGACCCCAATTCCCCCAACACGAAAGTGAATTTTCCGCCGGGCATCGAGCCGGAGGACGCAGCGGACCCCGGACGAGCAACGCCCGGCGCCCCACCCGTGGACAATCGGTCGGGTACCCGGTCCAAATAGAGGGAGGGGTCAGACCCCGTACGGGGTCTGACCCCAAAGCCCACCGACCGAGGGGTCGGACCCCGCATGGGGTCTGACCCCAAAACCCATGTACCGGGGGACAGACCCCGCATGGGGTGTGTCCCCTCCGACGGATCAGGCTTCCGCGTGGATGGAAGGGATCAGACCCCGTGCGGGGTCTGATCCCGCGGGCGGGTGCGGGCGTACCCGCGCCATTGCCTGCTGCCATATCGGCGGGCTGCCAATATGGCGAATCAGATGATCGGAGAACGCCCGCAGCTTCAGGCTGGCGCGCGGAAGCGCACGCAGCAGGTAGATACCGGTTTCAGGCTGGGGGATCAAGTCGTCCAGCTGGAGTTCGACCACCCTGCCCGCCCCGATGACTTCTCCTATAGACCAGTCGGGCACGAGCCCGATGCCCAGGCCCTGAAGCACTGCCTGGCGGCGCGAGTCGCAATCGTTGCATTGAAATGCGAACGCCTGCTCGCAGACCTGGTCCTTGCTGAAAAGTTCGCGCCAGCCTCTCATGCTGGTTCTGTGGCCCCGGTCAATCAGGCGATGGTGGTTCAGTTCCTGGACGGTGGCGGGCGTTCCGTGCCGCAGCAGATAATCGGGCGATGCGCAGATGACATAGCGCTGGCTGGCGATGGTTTGGCTGATGAGCGAGCTATCGGGTTGCTGCCCGACCCTCAGCACCGCATCCACGCGATCGACGACGGGGTCGACGATGCGCTCCGTCAATTCCAGCTCTACGCAGAGCTTGGGATATTGTTCGAAAAGACTTGAAAGATGCGGCACGACATGCCGTCGTCCGAAAGCCGGCAGACAGCTGACGCGCAACACGCCTGTCACGTTACGCTCCATTGAAATGAGCTCGTCGCGCGCGTCGGCCATGTCTTGCAGAATCTTCACCGCGCGCTCGAACAGCAGCTCTCCGGCATCCGTCAATACCAGGGCACGCGTCGACCGGGTAAACAGGCATATGCCCAACTCGGCCTCGAGCGCGTCGATCTGGCGCGACACGGACGACGCCGCCATGCCCATGCCCCGCGCCACGGCCGAAAAGCTGCGTGCCTGGGCGACCTGTACAAACACCGACATGTGCTCGGAGAATTTTTCCGTTTCCATTTATGCGTACCCTGCAAAAGCATTTTGCGTTTAGATGGGATTGTGCGGCTAATCTACCCAATACTAGACTACATATTCTTTTTTATCTTCGCAAAATTCACAAAAATAGACAAGCTGCTCCGCTACAGCCATGCAGTCATGTCGCATTCGCCCGGAGGCACTATCCATGTCCGCAACAATTCACTCCACAACCAGCACCCCGTCCGTTCGCAACAAGCTTCCCGGCCAACTGCTCCGGGCGGCCGCCGCCATCGGCATGGGCCTGGCTTGCGGCGCCAATGCCTTGGCTCAGGACTATCCCGCCAAGCAAGTCATCGTCGTCGTGCCTTTTGCACCAGGCGGCACCGTCGACAATGTGGCGCGCCAAGTGCAAGAGGAGCTGAGCGCCCGGCTGAAACAGACCGTGATCGTTGAAAACCGCGGCGGTGCCGGCGGCACCATCGGCACGGGCACCGTCGCCAAGGCGCAGCCGGACGGCTATCGCGTCGGCATGGTGTTCGATTCGTACGCGACGGAAGCCCACATCTACCCCAGCCTGGCTTACTCGCCTTCCAAGGACTTGACCGGCGTGTCCTACATGGTGCGCTCCCCCATGGTCCTCGTCGTGCCCGCCTCGTCGGCCTATAAAACCCTGCAGGACTATATCAACGCGTCAAAAACGCCGGACACCGTGTCATACGCCTCGGTAGGCGCGGGCAGCTCGAACCATCTGGCCGCCGAACTGTTCCATGAAACCGCCGGGACCAGCGCCCTGCATACCCCGTACAAGGGCGGCGGCCCCGCCATGACGGATTTGATGGGCGCGCATGTTGATTCGATGATCGCCAGCCTCCCCCTGGTGCTGCCCCACGTGCAGGCAGGCAAGCTGCGCGCTTTGGGCGTAACCTCGAAAACGCGAGCTGCCCAGTTGCCGGATGTCCCGGCAATCGCCGACACCTTCAAGGATTTCGAAATCTATTCATGGGTGGGCATGATCGCTCCAGCCCAGACGCCCGCAGCCGTCCTCAAGCGTCTGAGCGACGACGTCAACGCAACGCTGAAGACGCCCGCAATCGCCGCCCGGCTGAATGAGGGCGGGTTCGAAGTCGTGGCCGGCAGCCCGGATCAAATGAATGCCCTGATCAACAGCGAATCCGAACGGTGGGGCCGCTTGATCGCCGACAAGAAAATCGGCCAGCAATAAACTCCGCTCCGCCGCCAATACTCCATATTTCGATTGAAGGCCATGAAGCATTTCGTCTACACCAGCCAGCCCCAACGTGTTCTCTTCGGACCGGGAAGCATCCGGAACCTGAATGAAGAAGCCCAGGGTCTGGGCATCACAAGAGCTCTGGTGCTCAGCACCGGACCCCAACGCGACCAGGCGGAGTTCGCGGCGGATCTCCTGGGCGCCAATGCGGCGGGCATCTTCGATGCGGCCCGCATGCACGTACCGGTCGAAACCGTCCGTGCGGCATTGGCGCAAGGCCATGAAATGAAGGCGGACGGGCTGGTATCGATCGGCGGCGGCTCGACCGTAGGCCTGGCGAAAGCCATTGCACTGGAAACCGGCCTGCCCATCCTGGCCGTACCGACGACATACGCCGGATCGGAAATGACCTCCATCTACGGCATGACGGACGGCGGCCTGAAACAAACCGGCCGGGATCCCCGCGTGCTGCCCCGCACGGTCATCTATGACCCGGACCTGACGCATGCGCTTCCTGTTTCCGTCAGCATCACCAGCGGCCTGAATGCCATCGCGCATGCAGCGGAAGGGCTTTATGCGCAGGATGCCAACCCGATCATGAGCCTCATGGCGCAGGAAGGTATCGGCGCCGTGGCACGGGGCTTGTCATTGATACGTGCCGACGCCAATGATCGTGAAGGCCGCGATCAGGCGCTTTATGGGGCCTGGCTGTGCGGAACCGTGCTGGGCAATGTTGGCATGGCCTTGCATCACAAGCTCTGCCACACTCTGGGCGGCAGCTTCAACCTTCCGCACGCGGAAACGCATACGGTCGTTCTTCCACACGCCATGGCCTACAACGCGCCAGAAGCGAAAGAGGCAATGGCGGCCATCCAGAAAGCGCTGGGCAACACTGGCGCCTCCGCCGCAGCGAGCCTGTTCGACCTCGCCGTCAACCTGGGCGCGCCGACCACGCTGAAAGAACTCGGCATGCGCGAAGAAGACCTGGATCGCGCAGTGGATATCGCACTGGCCAATCCATACTGGAACCCGCGACCCATTGAACGCCGGCCGCTGCGGCAATTGCTGCAGAATGCTTATGAAGGGCGGCGCCCTTAACCGGACCCATGGGGTCCGACCCCTATCTCAGGACACGACAGGATCAGACCCCGAATGGGGGCTGACCCCGCGCGCTAATGCAAGCGTCGCCTGCAGGAATTCGGATCGATCGTTCTTGCGCCAGCTCAGCATGATCGGCGACGAAAAGCCTGGCTCGACGATGGGCAGATACACCACCTCGTCTCGAAACAGGCCTTGCACGGACTCCGGCACGATCGCAATGCCCACACCCGCCGCGACCAGGCCCACGGCGGTCTGCAGTTCGTTCACCTCTTTTACCCGCTCCGGCGCCGCGCCATTGCGCTGGAAAATGTCGAGGACGTGATCGGCATAGCTGGGTCGGGGACGCGCCGGATAAAGAATGAGCGTTTCGGAAAGAATATGCTCGACCGTCAAGCCAGAACGGGACGCCAGGCCGCTTTCGCGCGGTACTGCGGCGATCAGTCGCTCGTCCCACAACACCAGGCGTTCTATTTCAGGGTCGGTCAGCAGAATGCGCCCGATCCCGATATCTATACGGCCGGTCTTCAGCGCCTCGAACTGCTGGAGGGTGATCATTTCGGCCAGGCTGATTTCCACGTTGGGATCCAGCATCCTCAAGCGGCGGATAAAGCCCGGCATATATCCATAAAGGACCGAAGGAACGAAACCCACGCCGAAGCGGCGTTTTTCCTGGCGTCCGATTCTTTGCGTGGCCTGCACGGTTTCAGACAACTTCCGCATCATCAGATCCGTCTGGTCGAGAAAGTAACGGCCGGCGTCCGTCAGCCGGATGCCACGGCCGGCCCGCTCGAAGAGACTGACCCCGATTTCCTCTTCGAGCATCTTGATCTGCCGGCTGAGTGGCGGCTGTGCCATATGCAATGCCTTGGCCGCGCGTGTAAAGCTTAATTCGGCCGCAACCCGCTGAAAATACCGGATTTGCCTGAGCTCCATTTCCCATACCTTATAAGTATCGATTGAAATAAATATAGTCTTAGACAAGCTGTGACCGCAACCTGATAATCGTCACATCAATGCGATACCGGGCATGCCTCACGCAGCCGGACCGAATGTCCCGGCAGCCCCCGTATCCGCGCATCAACATCCGAATACCACAGGAGCTCATCTTGAAGCAGAATCGCCTTGCGGCAATCATCGGCACCAAAGTACTTTCCGGCGCGTCCAAGGCGGGCTTTGCCCTTGCCGGTCTGTCCATCGCCATCGGCGCAGCGCCTCAGGCCATGGCCGCGAATGCGGACAGCTATCCTGAACGCACGATTTCCTGGATCGTCCCCTTCCCGCCGGGCGGCGCCATGGACGCCATCGCACGCGTGCTCAGCGACTCCATGAGCCAGGACCTTGGCCAAAGCATAGTGGTGGAAAACAAGCCCGGCGCCGGCGGCAACATCGGCGCGACCCAAGTCGCGCGCGCCAAGCCCGACGGCTACACCATCATGATCGCCGCCAACGGCATGGCCGTGAATCCCTTCCTGTATTCAGGCCTGAAGTACGATCCCATCAAGGATTTCGAGCCGATATCGCTGTTGGCCGCAGTGCCGAACATACTCGTGACGCAAGCAAGCCGCACGGACGTCAACTCGCTGGAAGACGTCATCCGTCAAGCCAAAGAGAAACCGGGCGACTTCACATACGCGTCGGCGGGCGTAGGGACGTCGATCCATCTTGCGGGCGCGCTGTTCACCTACACAGGCAAGCTGGACATGCTGCACATCCCTTACAAGGGCAGCGGCCCGGCCGTGTCCGACCTGATGGGCGGGCAAGTCGACTACATGTTCGATAGCATCACTTCCGCCAAACCTTATATTGAAACCGGCAAGCTCAAGGCCTTGGCGATCACCACCAAGACGCGGTCCTCCGTGCTTCCCGATTTGCCCACCGTTGCCGAAAGCGGCATGGAAGGCTACGAACTGACTCCCTGGTTCGCCACCTTCGCACCGGCCGGCACACCGCCCGAGATCATTGCAAAGCTGAACCAATCCATGCTCAAGGCCATGGAGACCGACCGCGTCAAGCAGATCTTTGCAACCATCGGCGCCGAGAAGATCGGCAGCACACCCGAGGAACTTCGCAGCTACATGGCTGATGAAACCGCCAAGTGGAAGAAAGTCATCGCGGAAACCGGCATTTCCATCGATTAATTCAGCATCAAGGAATCACTATGCTTTTCATGGTTGAAATGACCGTCAATATCCCCCAGGACCTGCCTGCGGAGGTCGCCAGCGAAATCAAGGCAAAAGAGAAGGCGTATTCCCAATCCCTGCAGCGTTCCGGCAAATGGGCGCATATCTGGCGCGTGGTGGGCGAGTACAAGAACGTCAGCATCTTCGACGTTGAAAGCAACGAAGAACTGCACACCCTGCTGAGCGAACTGCCCTTGTTTCCTTACATGGACATCAGCGTCACCGCGCTGTGCCGGCATCCGTCCGCCATCTAGCGCCTATATTCGCGTCAACGAATTACTGATAGACATGAGCACCATTCGCGTCGACCAAGAAGATCTTTTTTATTCGCTCAGCGGCAAATCGGGCGCACCGGTACTGGTGCTCTCGAACTCATTGGGTACGTCACATTCGATGTGGTCGCCCCAGGAAGCACTGGGCGGCCACTTCCAGTTGCTTCGATACGACACCCGCGGGCACGGGCAATCCTCCAAGCCCACGGGGCCTTACTCGCTGGCGCAGCTGGGCCAAGACGCGCTGAGCCTGCTGGATCATCTGGGCATACGCCAAGCCGCTTTCTGCGGCATTTCGATGGGAGGACTCATCGGGCAATGGCTGGGCATCCACGCGCCGGAACGCTTTACCCACCTGATCCTCGCGAACACCGCCGCACGCATCGGTACTGAGCAGGGCTGGCGCGATCGTGCCGCGACGGTACGCGCGCAGGGCATGCGTCCGGTTGCAGAAGGCGCGGAATCGCGCTGGTTCACGCCGGAGTATGTCCAAGCCAACGCAGAGGCCGTCGCTCCTTTGCTGCAGGCATTGCATGGCGCGGACGCGGAAGGCTATGCGTCATGCTGCGACGCCCTGGCCGTCGCCGACCTGCGCGAGGACATCAGGAACATCGAAGCCCCCACACTGGTCGTCGCCGGCAGCCATGATCCGGTCACGACGCCCGACGACGCGGACTTCATGGCCGACCGCATCCCGCGCTCGACGCGCATCGACCTCCCGGCCTCCCACCTTTCCAACATCGAAGCGGCGGCGTCCTTCAATGAAGCGCTGATCGCGTTCTTGGGGTCAAATCGAAGGGGTCAGACCCCGTACGGGGTCTGACCCCGGCTCACCGAACCTGATGAACTTCGTAGGGGTCAGACCCAAGGGTCTGACCCCAATGAATGTACAGGGTCTGACCCCACCCCCCTTCACACCCGCGCGTAGTGGCGCACCTTATCCTCATCCAGCGCGATACCCAGTCCCGGTCCCTGTGGAAGCTTGAGGGTGAAATCGGTGTAATCCAGCGGCTCCGCCAGGATGTTGTCTTTCATCAGCAGAGGTCCGAAAAGCTCCGTACCCCATTCCAGCCTGCCGACGGTTGCGAACAGATGCGCCGCGGCGATGGTCGAAACCGGGCCTTCCAGCATGGTGCCGCCGTACAGGGCGATATCCGCGGCCTGAGCGATGCCCATCAGGTCCTGCGCACCGCGCAAGCCCCCGGCCTGCTCTATCTTGATGGCAAACACGTTGGCGCAATGGGCTGAGGCCAACGCGAAGCCGTCTTCGCGACCTTGCAAGGCTTCGTCGGCCATGATGGGCAGGATGCCCTGACCGCAAAGACGACCCAAGCCTGCAAGATTCTTTTCATGAATGGGTTGCTCGACCAGATCGACTCCGGCATCGGCAAGCGGACGCAGCGCCGCCATGGCCTGGCATTCCGACCAGCCCTGATTGACGTCGATGCGCACGCTGACGTCATCACCGACCGCTTTCTTGATCGCCGCAATATGCCGCAGGTCTTCCTTGAAGGATTTAAGACCTACTTTCAGCTTGAAAATATTATGCCGCCGGGTGCCCAGCATTTCCTGCGCTTCGGCGATGTCCTTGTGCGTGTCGCCGCTGGCCAGTGTCCATGCCACGCCCACCTCTTTATGCACCGCACCGCCCAGCAAGCTGCTTACCGGCACGCTCAGACGCTTGCCCAGCGCGTCGTACAACGCCGTTTCGACGGCGCTCTTGGCAAAATGATTGCTCTTCACCGCTTTGGCGATCCGGCCCATCAGCGCTCCCGGGTTATAGGCCGGCTGGCCTAGCAGCAACGGAGTGATGTAGGTATCGATATTCACCTTGATGCTTTCCGGGCTTTCGGCGCCGTAGTTCAGCCCCCCGATCGTCGTTGCTTCGCCAATGCCTTCGATGCCGTCGGAAGTCTTGAGACGGACCAGAACCATGCTCTGGTGTTCCATGACGGCGACCGAAAGCTTATGAGGCCTGATCGTGGGTATGTCGAGAATATGGGTGGTGACTTCAACTACAGTGGCATGCATTGCGATCAACTCTGGGAAATGGTGGCGATATGTTCCAAACGAGTATAGATACCGCCAAGCGACAGGTCTAATATGGATTAAGTCGCGAACCATACTCATAAGGTATCGGATCGCTTCACGACATAGTCCATGCCGTTACGCCGTTTGACGGCGGCCATCCCCGGGAGGACAATGGACGCCGCCGCAACTTCAGTCCCGGAACACATCATGAACGAGCCCGCATTGCTTGCGGAATGGATCATCGAACAGGTCTCCGACGCTCTTATCTATGCCGATCGTGAAGGCAGGATCGTGCGCTGGAACCTCGCAGCCGGCGAGCTCTTCGGCCATGGCGCGAACGATGCGCTTGGCCATAGCCTGGACCTGATCATTCCTCCGCACCTGCGTGCGGCCCACTGGGCCGGCTACGACCTGGCCATCGCCAACGGAACGACCAAGCTCCATGGACGGCCCACGCTAACCCGGGCCGCGCACAAAGATGGCCGCAAGCTTTATGTCGAAATGACTTTCGCGCTCGTCAAGGATGCTGACGGCCATGCCATCGGTTCGGTCGCCATGGCGCGCGACGTCACCGCGCGGGTGGAAAAGGAACGCGCCGCGCGCAGCGGTCATGCAACATCGCCGTAAGGGCGGAGCCGGTTCCGTCAGCCATTAGCTCTACATGGCAAGCGACGGAACCATTATCTTTGATGATGGCAGACGATCAGCTTTTAGAATTCAATAACCCACATCGGCACGAAAGTGGCTTGCGAAGGCGGCTTTTTCTTTGAAAGCTGTTTGCCGGCAGCTGTGATTGCCGTGCAGGCCCTACAGCAGAAATCGCAGATGCGCACGCGCCACGCCACATACGCCGTCGAATATACTCATCATGACACAGCGGCCAGTGCCATGTGGTATGGAGACGGATGGTGCGAAGAAAAAATAGACCGGCTATGGGCCATGGAGGTTTTCATCCGCGTCGCGGAGTGCGGCAGCTTTTCACGTGCGTCGGAATCGTTGAACCTGGCGAATGCAACGGTCAGCACATGCGTTCGGAACCTCGAGGAGTATCTGGGCGTCAATGGTCGGAACATCAGGCAGCACGGGCATGCGTTCGGTGGAACTTACCGCTATTGCCTTTACCCTGCCATCCTTGACATACGGGACCATGGAGGGGTCGGCAAACATCAGGGAGATTCTTCCTGCGATAAGGTCGGTAAGCGCCGGAGCGATTCCTTTATAGGGAACATGGACCATGCTGATACCGGCCATTTTCTCAATCAGCACCGCCGACAGATGAATGGATCCTCCGGGACCCGAAGAGCCATAGTTCAGCTTGCCAGGCTGCTGCTTCGCCAGTTCGATGAGCTCGGATATCGTGCCGGCCGGGAAATCCTTGTTCGCCAGCAACACGAGGGGCGTTGCGCTCAACTGCGTGATCCACGCCTGTTCTCGACCACTACGCTTTGGCCCATTTTTTCAGTCATGGCCTGCGCAACCAACCGCGCCAGCTGGCCTGTCCCCCCACCCGGCGCAAATCCCACCAGCAAGCGCACGGGCCGGGATGGATCGCTCCCTGCAAAGACACTGCCGCAAGCACCGGCAAACCATGGCAAAGAAAGAAACTTCAACGCAGTACGACGCGACATGTTATTCACTGGTGTCTCCGGTGCTTTATGGTTAACGGTCGTTGCACCTGCTCATCATGCACGGCATAAGCAGTAATGCGAGGCTACAGCCGCGACTGCGATTTTTATAGACGCGCAGTATAAAAACACTTTTCGTTTTTCCCGATGCAATGAAGCGCACCATGCCGCGGCAAAGCAGGGCAAAAAAGCCCCATGGGGCGTGTGGGCCGGCCCATTGAAGTCGCCTACGGCGTTCTTTTCCTCGCGTCCGACCAGCGCAGCGCGGCCGCGGTCCCCGCCAGGAGCCAGGCAAGCGGCCTCAGGAGCAAACGCAGCAGCAGCATGACGGGAAGCAGCACCAGCGTCCAGCCCAGCACCTGGACCAGTGCCGTCGGCACGCCCAGCTTTTCTGCCACGGACCCAAGCATGGAATTGATGACGCTCGGGTGCCGGATAGCAACATAAGCCAGCACTGCCGGGGCACCGTACTTCACCAGCCTGGCTCCTACCGTGGTTCCACGCCACAAGCCCGTGGCAAGCGCCGCGGATCGCTGTGAAAACGTCAGGGAGCGGCCACCCGCCGCGCCGGTCCTGCCCAATCTCAATATCTTGAAGGCGCCTACGCCGATCGCTACATCCAGCGCGGCCCATCCCACGTCGCCCATTGCAATCGCTTCGTCGCGACGCAGCTTGGTTTCAAGCCCTTTCACGCCGCCGGCAAAGAAACTATTGATGCCTTCCAGCACACGCTCCGTCTGCAGCCATCGGACTTCTCCATTCGCGTTCACCACGAATTGTCCAAGAAAGTCGTAACCCTCCGCCTTGAGGAACTGAATGGCGAACTCGCCTCGCTGCTCACTGGAGAGCGCGGCGGATGAGCCGCTTCGAGCGGACTCGTCGCCCCACCAACGCCGCATGGCACTCATCGCCGACCGGGCCGTTTCGCCAAGGCCGTGCATCAGCTCCAGCGTAAAGACTTCGTGCTCAAGAAAGTAATGAATGGGCAGAATGACGTCCTCACCGTAGCGCCTGAGCACCCCGGTAAACTCGGGCCAGTCTCCGAAAGCCAGAAGAATGGGGCGGGCCATATCGGGATAGCGCAGCAATGCCAGCCTTGCCTTGGCGATCAGTACTTCGTCATCGGCATACTCAAGGAAAAGCGCCTGCAGTTCGGCGGATTCAGCCGCCAGCTCGCCGGCCATGGCCGGCGCAGCCTGTTCCAGCTGCAAATGCATCAGTTGCACTTCCAGTGGCTTGGGTTTGGACAAGCCCGTAATCAGCAAGGCGCACAGCAAGGCCGGCAACGCAGCCCAAAACAGTGTTTTCATAGTTAGTGCGTTTAGGACTCATCCCATTGGGCCAGATGCAGCAGGACGCCTGATGGATCCCAGACATAAGTGACCAGAGCACCGTAAGACTCGTGTTTGGGCGGCACGACACGAGCGGAAGGGAAGCGGCCCGATCCGAGCAGATTTTTGATGTCCGCAAAGCAGCGGGCTGCGTCTTTCACGGACATATGCAGCATGCAGTTCTCGGCCCATTCTTTTACGTAATAGCGCTGCAGGTAGAATCCGGATCCTGCAATGCGAAACAGCGCCAGGCCTTCGTCAGACCAAGCCAATTCGCAACCAAGAGCGGAGTAGAACTCCTTGGATAGCGCGAAATCCTGCGCGGGAATGAATGTTCGGAGGTCGCTTGCGCTCTGTTCGATCAATGGGTTCTCCTACCGCAGCCTGCCAGGGGACTATGCCGGCAGTATAGTCGAACCCATATCGTCCGCGGCCTCAGTCGGGACCGGCGGCCGGTCGTTTCCAGGTGAACTTGAGATCCGCGGTCTTGCCTTGTGCAATGGCCACTTCCCTGGACTGCGTATCGCCTTCATATGTCGCGTCAAGCCGATAGGTCCCCGGTTCCAGGTTCACCAGAAAATAAGGGCCGGTCGACGTGGCGTTCAGAACCGTGCCACCCTGTGCGTTGCGCACGAGTACCTGCACATTGCCGGCATAAGGCGACGATGTGCTGCCCGCGCCGCTGACGGCGAAGGTCAATGCCAGCGCATAACTGGACCGCGCCTGCTTGAACGCGCTGGATTCTTCCTGGCCGAAGCCGCCCGTCACGTACTGGATGCCATTGGCGGTCTGCGCCGGCGGAAGCTGCGCTTGCGCGGCGCCGGCCACTGCGGCTCCAGCCAATATCAACGTCGCCAGGGCAACTGAGGAACGATTCAAGTATTTTTTCGCCATCGTGATCTCCATTTATTTCGCATTCAAATCCAGCCTCTCATGCCATTGGGCAATGGACTCTTCCGGGTAGGCCTCGAACATCTTGTCCGAAGGATGTGACTCGATCTCAACCCAGGACGCCTTGGAGTCCAGGAAAAGATGAGTATGCTCGGGCGGTATGGGCAAGGCGGTGTCGATGGCCGAGGCAAAGGGGTGAATGAGATCCGGCCATTCCGGACTGAAGAGCCACAAGGCGCTGCCACAGCGACTGCAGAAGTGGCGCTCGCCGCTGCTTGCACGCCGCTTATCGCTGTTCGGCTGCGGCAGCAGCGCATGATAAATGGAAACATGCTCGGCGCCGGCCACCTTCATGGTGCGTGCATCGGCGCTGATGTTGATCGCATATCCACCGCCGCCCTGCGTCTTGCGGCAGATGGAACAATAGCAGCGCTGGTAAGGGTAGGGATTGACGCTCTGGACTTCGAACCGTACGGCTGAGCAATGACAAGATCCTTTCAATAGCATCATGGCACCCCTTCAGTCTCGTTTCTTCTTGCCCGGGACGACCCCTTTTTCCTCCCGGCTTCCCTGTCCCTCCGGCGACGGGTCCTGCAAGAAGTTTCCAAGCAACTCGTCTTCCCAACGTGGCCGGTCGTCGGTTCCCGTCTTCTCCAAGTCGTTGTCGCGCCCCTCTGTGGCTTTGGGCTGGCTGGGCGCCCCGCCCTTCTGGCCTTGCGGCTTGTCCGTATCCATCATGCCTGCCTCTTCAAGTATGCATATCAGCGTGCAATTTGGCGGATTCGAGTTCCACCAGCCAATGGCAGCACGCCGGGAGGACAACGGCCAGCAAATAGGATGCCCACAGATAGGCTAGCTGCGCCGGGCCTGGCCCCGCGCAACCAGAGCGACGCCAAGCGCAATCAATCCCGCCCCAGGCAACAGGCCTTGCGGCGCAGCCTCGTTCTGTAAAAAAATGGCCACCGGCACGCCAACCACAGCACCCACCGATCCCAAAAGGCTCAGCAGGACCGGGCCACCGGTTTTTTGCAGCAGGAAAAGCACCAGGAATTGACCGGCAAAGACAACCGTCTGGGCGGCAATCACCAACAGCGCCGTACCCGAATCCAGCGGTATGGCGAGCGAATGGCCCGGCAGCAGGCCGGCCAGCATCAGCATGACGGCGGCGCCCAACAGCATGCCCGGCGCCAGCGCCTCGCTGGAAACACCTTCGGGCCAGCCCAGGCTTCGATACAGATTTCCTATGGCCAGCAGAATAGGACCGGCAAAAACCAGAAGAATCCAGAATACGTCCGCGTCCGGCGCAGCCAGCTGGCTTGCCCCAAGGACACCCGCACCCGCCAGCGCTGCTGCGACGCCCATTGCACGGATGGCCTGGAAACGCTCCAAGCCAAAGGCCAGCGCGCCAATGTATGTCAACAGTGGCGGCAAGGTGATGATAAGCGCCACGAAACTCGCGCCCACACGCGGAATGGCCGAGAAAAACACGAGATTCGGGCCGGCGACGCTGACCACGGCGGATATCACGTAATAACGCAGGCAGCGCCTGTCGACGGGCGGCGGGTTGCCACGCAACACCGCCATGAGCAGCAATATCAATGCAGCGCCTGTGATCGACCAAGCCAAAAACGCCAGGGGAGTCAACCCGACATGCCCGGCCAGCTTGGCAAGGTTCACCGACAGGCCCAGCAGAACCCCGCCCCCAAGCAGAAGCAGCAGAGGAAACAGACGTGAGGCTCGGCGGGGCTCGGGTGTTTGTGCATTCATGTATTGATTCCTAGGGCGTAAGCTACCGTTGGGACTTACGAAACGCAATTGTGCACGCATAAGCCACGCAACGGTATGCGGATTGCCGACTGCGGCATATACCCTTTTTCAGGAGAATCAAGATGGTCAGCAAGAATACGGTTTGCCTCTGGTATGACGGTACGGCGCTGGAGGCCGCGAAGTTCTATGCCGAAACATTTCCGGACAGCGCGGTTACCGCCGTCCATCATGCGCCCGGCGACTATCCGGATGGCAAGCAAGGCGATGTGTTGACGGTCGAATTCACCGTCATGGGCATACCGTGCCTGGGCTTGAACGGCGGCTCCGCATTCAAGCACAATGAGGCGTTTTCCTTTCAGGTTGCCACCGATGACCAGGCCGAAACGGACCGCTTGTGGAACGCAATAGTTCAAAATGGCGGGAAGGAAAGCGCCTGCGGCTGGTGCAAGGATAAATGGGGACTGTCCTGGCAGATCACGCCGCGTGCCCTGACGGCGGCGATCACCGATTCCGACCAGGCCGCAGCAAAGCGCGCCTTTGAGGCCATGATGGATATGGGAAAGATCGATATCGCGGCGATAGAGACGGCCAGGCGCGGCTGAACTGGCGGGCGCCGCTGTGCGCGCCGTCACGGCCCATCGTGGAAGGACAATTCCAGCCCCACGCGCACGCCGCGACGCACGCGGCTGATGGCGTGCTTCAGGTTGACGCGGTAATAGCCCTTGCCGCCCTTGAAAGGACGGTGCGCGGTGCTGATGATGGCGGCATCTCCCAGCCTCAGCGGCAGCACCATGGGACGCGACTGCATGCGCTGGCGTTGCTCCGTCATGACGAACTCGCCTCCCTCGAAATCCGAACTCGGCTCGGCCAGCAGGACCACGATCTGTAGCGGGAAGACATGTGCGCCTTCCTTGCGTTGATGCAAGGCCAGATAATCCGCCATGCCCAGCCGGCTCAGGTGAGAGAGCGCTCTGGCCTGGCCTGCCTCGCGACAGCGCTGAAGAAATTCGTCGAGTTCAGCCGGATAGCGATACGGCATATCCAGCGTTTCGTTCCAACGATTCGCGATGGGTGCCAGATGGCGATAGAAACCACTGCGCCAAGCCGGTAGCGGTACTGGCAGCGGGTCCTCAAAATAGAATAGATCGCCACACCCCAGGCCGCTTGAAGCCAGAGGCTCGCGACGCAGTCCGCTCGCGTCCGTGCCCAACCGGGCGATCAGGCCTTGCGCCTTCTCTCGGGACAGCAGCCCTGGCAGCAAGGCGTAGCCTTCGATGTCGAGCTGGCTGGCGATGCTTGGCCAGTCCAGCCGGTCGAACGATTGCATTGGCACGGTCAAGATCCAGCTCCTGTTAGCGATAAAAGACGGGTCTAATTCCAATGGCACGACTTCAAGAAGTGGGGGTCATGGGGTCAGACCCCGTATGGGACCTGGGCTGTGGCGGCGTCATGGGGTCAGACCCCTTATGGGGTCTGACCCCTCTATCCCGCCTTGCGAAAGGTAAAGTTGATGCGAGTGCTGCCCAGTAAAGGATGGGAACCATGCTTGAGCGGCATCACGCCGTGATATCTCAGACGGTCCTCGCCTCCCCATACCACGACGTCGCCATGATAGAGCTGCACTTTCGCCGCTTTGTCGGCCCGCTCGTGGCCTCCGAACAAAAAAATGGCCGGCATGCCGAGCGATACAGATACGATCGGAGCAGAAAAATCCCGTTCGTCCCTGTCCTGATGCAGGGACATTCTTGAGCCGGGCAGGTAGCGATTGATCAAGCAGGCGTCTGGCTCGAAGCCGGCGAAGCCCGCCGCCGCTGCGGCCTCGCGCGCGAGTCGGGCAAACGGGATGGGCATCGCCGGCCATGGTCTCGAAGTGTCGGGATCAATATCCGTATAACGGTAGCCCCGCCGGTCCGTCGTCCAGCCCAGAGCGCCGCAATTGGTCAGAGCTACGGACATGGTGAAGCCGCCCGGCGTCACCATGTTGCGAAACGGCGCAGCCGCTTCGATGCCGGAGATAGCCGGCAACAACTCATCGACATATGGCAACGCGAATCCTCGCAAGACAAAAGCTGAAGGCCCGATACGTTCGCGCCGGCCTGAATCGGCATCGTGAAAAAGATCGAGATTCATGGCTTTTGCGTGTTCCTTACCGGGCGTCATGGAAAATCAATCCAACGGTGTACCGTTTGCCGCTGCGCAGGCGGCTGACGCCATGGCGCATCGCAACCTTGCGCGTGCCGGCGCGTTTTCCGGCGGCCGGCCGCTGGTTGACCGTGAAAGCCACCGCGTCGCCTTGCTGCAGCGCCACGACGTCGGCCCGCTGGCCTCTTGCCGAGCTCTCCGTCATTACGAATTCTCCACCGGTGAAATCTCTGCCTGGCTCGGAAAGCAGGACAGCGACCTGCAAGGGGAATACATGCTCTCCGTACAGGTCCTGGTGCAGGCAGTTGTAGTCACCTGGACCGTATTGAAGAATGAGGGGCGTTGGACGTACCTGGCCTGCTTCGTGGCATCGCTCCAGGAAGCTGTCGAGCTCGTCCGGATAGCGTATGCCGACACCCAGCTGGCGGTTCCAGCGATTGGCGATCGGCGCAAGCCGAAGATACAGTGCATGGCGCAATTGATCGAGCAAGGGTGGCAATGGGTAGGCGAAATACTTGTATTCACCGCGGCCAAAGCCGTGCCGCGCCATCACGATACGCGAGCGAAAGCCTTCTTCACGCGGGTAAAGGGCGGAGACTTCCTTGCACTGATTCACCGACAACAGGCGAGGCAAGACCGCATTGCCATGTTCACCAAGCGATTGCTCGATGGCCCCCCAGTCGAAGGAGTCCAGTTGTGAAAGTGCTGTACAAGCTTCGCCTCCAGACCTGCGGGAGTCGTACTTGCAAGCGATAAGGAAAGGGCTCATTGCGCATCAGTCGTGTTTTCTGAAGATAATGCCAGTGTAGGCGTCCCAGCGGCCGTTGAGATTCCCGTTCCTTGCGATTGAACTTTTCTAGGTGCCCTCTAGCGCGCTGACTTCCCCGAAAGGTCTCCTTCGAGCAGCGGGCTTCGAAGACGGGAATAGCCGCTTGCCTTATCGTAGGCATCTCCGATCTGCAGCACGGCGGCGTCGGCATGTGCAGGCCCGATGATCTGGATACCGGCCGGCAATCCATGCGGGCCCAGGCCTGCCGGGGCCGCGAGGGCCGGAAGCCCCGCCATGGTTGCGGGAATGGTGACCTCCATCCAGCGGTGATAGGTCGCCATTTCGTGCCCGCCTATGGAATGGGGCCAGTCCAGCTCGGCCTCGAAGGGAAATACTTGCGTGGCCGGCAACACAAGGAAGTCGACGTGTTCGAACAGGGCATGCAGATGCTGATACCAGGCGCTGCGCACCTTCAATGCCTCGTAAACCTGAGGGCCGCTCAGCTGCAGGCCGCGCTCGATTTCCCAGACGGCTTCGGGCTTAAGCTTCGATCGAGTGCTCGGATCCGCGTACAGGGCGGCATTCGCACCGCTCACGCAGAAGCTGCGCAAATCGATCCAGGCCCGCCATAGACGCTCAAGGTCGAAATCCAGCGGCAGCGGTTCCACGCGGCAACCCAGCACCTCGAAATGCGCAAGCGCTTGCGCGCAGGTTTCGAGGAGACCGGGCTCCATCGGCAGGCGGCCGTCGAGATCGCCCAGCCAGCCGATACGTACGCCGCGCCAGTCGCGCGACGGAACTTGAAACGGCTGATCCAACCCCGACCCGCGACGCGTAAGCGGCGTTCGGGCATCGAAGCCGGCCTGAACTCCCAATAGCATCGCCAGATCGGCGACGTTTCGCGCCATGGGGCCAGCCACGCTGAACTGCTGAAAAAAGACCTCGTCCGCAGGGCCGTATGGCACGCAGCCGAAAGTGGTCCGGAAGCCATATACGTTATTGAAGGCTGCCGGCGTGCGCAGCGATCCCATCATGTCGGAACCATCAGCGACGGGCAACATGCGCAGCGCGACGGCGACCGCCGCACCGCCACTGCTGCCGCCCGCCGAAAAAGCGGTATTGAAGGCGTTGCGCGTCTTGCCGTACACAGGATTGTAGGTATGCCCGCCCAGACCGAACTCCGGGGAATTGCTGCGGCCAATGAAAATTGCGCCGCCTGCGCGCGCGCGTTCGAAAATGATCGCATCGGTTGCAGCGACCTGCCCGGCAAAGATCGGCGAGCCACGGGTGGTGACCATGCCAGCGACCGGCAGTATGTCCTTCGGCGCCTGCGGCAGCCCATGCAGCGGCCCTCTCCAGTGCCCGCGCGCCAGCTCGTCATCCAGGCTTCGAGCCTGCTTCATCAGCGCATCTGCATCGACCGGCGCAACAATGGCGTTGACCAGCGGATTGAGGCGCTCGATATGATCCAGATAGGCCTGCAGGACCTCTACGCAAGAAAGCGCACGGCCTGCAATGGCATGGGACAGCGAGACGGCGTCGAGTTCGACGACGGATGCGGATCGAATGTTCATAAAGGCTTTATGGATCCTGATGCAATTGGAGCCGCCACGACATTGCGCAAAGGCTCGCCTTGCACATAGCGCTCGAGGTTCTCAAAGAAAGCATTCGCCGCTCGGGCGCCATACCCCTGGGACAATGCTGCGAGATGGGAGGAAATCAGCGTTCTCGGTGTTTCCCACCACTCCGATGCCGCCGCCAATGGCTCGTCTTTGAAGACGTCGCTGTAATAGCCTCCAAGGCTTCCGGCATGTAAAGCGGACTGCACCGCGCCGTCTATGACCACTTCGCCGCGAGCCACGTTGATAAGGCAGGCGTGCGGGGCAAGCCTTGCCAGGAATTCGCGGTCGACCAAGCCACGTGTCCGGTCGTTCAAGGGGCAGGCAAGAAAAATCCAATCCACATCGGGCAACGCCGAGCCGCCCTGATCGAAACTCAACATGCGGTCAAATCCCGGCAACAAGTCCTGGCTTCGCCTGACGCCGCTTACGCGCACCGCCATGGCCTTCAGAATGCGGGCGATTGCTTGGCCAATAGGCCCCGTGCCGATGATCAATGCCTTGCTGCCGTTGATATCCCGGGGCCAATGAGCACGAGCCGGCGTGGACCATGCCTTTCTGGACTGGGCGGAAACCCAATCCGGCACACCCCGCGCCAGCGCAAGCATGCCGGCAATTGCCGTATGCGCCACGGTCTCCGAGGTGACGCCCGAAGATGTCGTGACGATCACTCCTCTGCGCAGCGCATCCTGCAGCACGGGCCGATCTGCACCGGCCGCCTGGGTGTGAAGCCATCGTAACCGGGGCACCTGCTCTATTACTCTTGAAAAAGCCCTAAGCCGCGGATGAGCGCCGACAGTGTCCTGCCCGCCCATCAGGTCCAATGACAGGAAGGCAATGTCCGCCTTTTCCAGCTTTGCGGGAGGCTCATCCCGAGTCGGGTCCAGACAGACCAGCTGGCTGCCAGAAGGGGCGATGGAGAGCACATGCTGTCCATATTCTCTTGCGAATTCCTGGGTCACCAGGATATGCATCACTTTTACTCCGGAGAAGGAGCTTTAGAGTATATAGGCAGAAAGGCGTCGGGCCGGCGCGACCCCTTTGCCGGCGACGCGCCATGCCGCTTGCGACCTGAAGGAAGACCGCGCTTCGGCTACTTTTCCAGCCAGTCCGACAGCTCGTCAGCGTGTTCTTCCTCGTCGGCCAGGATGCTCTTGAGCATTTGCGTCGTGGTTGGATCCTTGTCGCCGATGATACCAATCATTTGACGATAGACTTCGACAATCACCCGCTCAGCCACGAGATTGGCGCGGATCATGTCTTTCAGATCGGTCGATTCGTCGTAATCGGCATGACTACGCGCGGAGAAGCTCGCAGGGTCCAGCTTGGGTTCGCCACCCAATTGCACGATACGCTCGGAGAGCTTGTCGGCGTGCTCCTGTTCCTGCGTGGCATGCACCAGGAATTCCTCGGCAATGGCGGGCGACTCCAGGCCTTGGGCCGTGAAATAGTGTCGACGATAGCGCAGCACGCATACCCATTCGGTCGCGAGCGCATCATTGAGCAGCTTACAGATCTGCTCGGCATAGGGCTGTATGCTCGGCGTGACCGCGCCCTCGCTAAGACAGGAGCGAGCCTTGGAAATTGCCTCTTCGTCCAGGCTCAGGGTGTCGGTCGCTTGATTTGATGTTGTCGTCATGGCTGTCCTTCTAAGAGTTGGTAGACCTCTTAAAGGGTAGCGCCTTCAGCATCGCGTTTCTTTACAGTTTGTAAAGATAAGCGTCAATGCGCAAACCGGTGTTTCCGCGACACTACCGTACACCCATCAGCCAAGGACTGAACGCCGATGCGTGCTCTGCCAACTGCAGCAAAGACAGATCCCGTCGAGGGCGGCCCACCAGTTGCACCCCCAGCGGCAAGCCGCGGCGGCCGACGTCCAGGGGCAGTGCAACCGTGGGTAAGTGGAGCAAGGTCCACAGTGCGCCGAATCGCGGCGATCCGGATTGAAGAATGCCCTCTTCCGCTTCATCGTCCGCCGCGGGGTAGACGAGTGCGTCGATACCGTCGAAGAGTCCATCTACCCCACAGCGCAGGGCGAATGCGCGCTGCTGCATGGCCAGATACTCATCCAGGCCGATCAGGCTGCCGCCCGCCAGACGTTCGCGAAGCCGCAGGCTGATCTGTGCATTTGCCGTGATGCGCTCGTAGGCCAGGGCCTGGCGGCCTTCGTAGGCGACCAGCCGCCCTTGGTCGGCGATCAAGGCCTCATACGCCGGAGGCAGCGCCAATTCCTTTACCCCGATGCCTGCAGCCTCCAGTTTCGCGGTCCAGTTGCGCAAGGTGTCGATCGCCTGCGCGCTGGCGTGCCGCCATTGCGAGGACAGGCATACTCCCACCGTATAGCGGACATCTTCCGAGGCCGATTCATAACGCCGGCCGTGGATGCCGAGCACGAGAGCTGCGGCATCGGCCGCGCTGCGGGCCAGGACACCCACGGTATCCTGCGAAGGACTCAGCACATTGACACCCGCGGTGGATACCAGCCCGAAGCTGGGCTTGTATCCCACGACACCGCAATAGACCGCAGGCCGCGTGATGGAGCCCGTCGTCTGCGTGCCCCAGGCGACCATGGCCATGCCATCGGCCACCGCGGCGGCTGAGCCGCTGGACGAGCCGCCCGGCGTATGCGCAAGGTTCAGAGGGTTACAAGTGGGGCCTGGTGTCTGCGTGGCGAATTCGCTGGTGACCACCTTGCCCAGCAAGACAGCCCCCTCTTCTTTGGACAAGGCGACGCAGGCGGCATCCCGCGCGCTGCGGTTGCCTGTGTAGAGGTGGGAGCCGTAGCCTGTGGGGTACTCGGCGGTTTCGATGACGTCTTTGACCGCATAGGGAATCCCGCGCAGCAGCCCCTTGCATACGCCGGCATCCACCGCATCGGCCCCGGCCCGTACCCGGCCCGCATCATGCGCGACGAAGGCCTTGACTTCGGGGTCGCGGGCTTCGATACGCTCAAGACAATGCTCGGCCAGATCGCGCGCGCGAAGTTCGCCCGCCTCGATCTGTTCAAGGGCCTGCGCAATCGACGGGAATGGGCTGTTTGCACGCATTACGGCTTACTCGATGCGAATGTTGGCGTCCTGGATCACTTTTGCCCACTTGTCATGCTCGGCTTGCACGAATTTGGCGAATTCCGCCTGGGTGCTCTGGTTGGGTTCCGCGCCTTGCCGACGGATCTGTTCCTGTACTTCGGGCTTCGCCAGCAGCTTGGCGGTTTCATCATGCAGGCGGGCAACGATTTCAGCGGGAACTTTGGCCGGGGCGAACAAGGCGAACCAACCGTCTACCGAGTATCCCGGCAGACCTGCTTCGGCGATGGTGGGCACTTCGGGAAGCAGCGGCGAACGCTTGCTTGATGTCACGCCCAAAGCCACGAGCTTGCCCGATTTGATATGCGGCAGGCAGACGGGCAGGTTGCAGAACATGACCTGCACGCGGTTGCTGATGAGATCAGGTATGGGCTCGCTGCCGCCCTTGTACGGGATGTGCACCATGTCTGTGGACGACATGGACTTGAAAAGCTCGGCGGACAGATGCTGGCTGCCGCCCGCGCCTCCGGAAGCGTAGCTGTACGAGCCGTTCTTCAAGGCCTTGATCAGTTCCGTCACGGTTCCGACTTTCAGTTCGGGGTTTACGACCAGCACATTGGTTACCGAGGCTACGTTGGCGACCGGCACGAAATCCTTCAATGGGTCGAATCGCAAGTTCTTGTACAGGCTGGGATTGATGGCGTTGGTGCTCGCAGCGCCCATCAGCAGCGTATAGCCATCGGGCGCGCTCGTGGCGACAAAGCCCGCGCCGATATTGCCGCCGGCGCCCGGCCGGTTCTCCACCACAACGGATTGCCCCAGCGCTTCGGCCAGTCCGGAACCTACAGTACGGGCGAGTTGATCCGTCACGCTGCCCGCGCCGAAAGGCACGATCACGCGGATGGGCTTGTAGGGATAGTCGGCGGTCTGGGCGTGTGCGATTGACGCGGCGCTCATGGACAGCGCGAACGTGGCGGCAAGCGCGGCAAAACGACTGGCGTGGCTTTTCATATGAGGCTCCTCGGGTTGATGGTGGCAGCGGCGGCGCCGGACGCGCGGGATGCTACGGCGGGCGGGTTCGCTGATTCCTGCAGCAGCGATCTTAAGCCGTTCCATTTGTTCCATCCAATATAAAATTCAAGCCTTATCAATATAAAAATCGACCTAATAGGGAAAGCCATGGCGCTCTATTCGCGACAGATGCTCGCCTTCATGGCGGTGGCCCAAGAACTGCATTTCGGACGGGCAGCACGGCGCCTGCATATGACACAGCCCCCGCTCAGCCAGCAGGTGCGCCTCTTCGAAGAGCGCGTTGGCGTCACCTTGCTGGAACGCTCTACGCGCAGCGTGCGCCTGACCCCCGCCGGCGAAGCCATGCGCGACGCCATGCAGCGGCTCATGGACGACGGCGAGGCAGCGCTCGCCACCGCCCGCCGCGTCGCCACGGGCGAAGCGGGCTTGCTGCGCATGGGGTTCACGCCCACGGCGGCGTACCGGCTCGTTCCGGCAGCGGTGGGCGCCTACAGAGAATATCGGCCGGACGTACAGCTCTCCATGACGGAAGCCGATACCGGGCACTTGCGCGCCCTGCTCGCGCAGGAAAGGCTCGACGTGGCCGTCATGCGCCATACGTCCGACAGCCAGGCCGAGGGACTGCACCTTGAACCCGTGGATACTGAACCCCTGGTGGTGGCGCTGCCGTTGCGGCATGCCTGGTCATCCCGCCGCAGCATTCCCATCGAAGAACTGGCCGCTGTGCCACTCATTGGTTTCGCGCGCAGCACGTCGGCGTACTTTCACACGCTGCTGGCATCCTTGTTCGCACGGAATGGGCTGACGCCCGACTATGTCATGGAAAGCGTATTGCCCACACTGCTCGCGCTCGTCGAAGCCGGTATCGGCGCCGCCGTCGTGCCAGGGTCGGTCAGCGAACTACGCCCGGGCGGCGTAAAGTACCTGCCGCTCAAAGCACGCCATACCTTGCGGTCCACTCTGTACCTGGCTTATAGGAAGGATGGGGTCAACCCAGCCGTTCCCGCTTTGTGCGAAGCACTGAGGCATGCGGGTACGGCGGCTGACGAGGTCGGCTAGCGCAGTGCAGTTTGAAGTAGCGCACCACGGCACTGTATGGCGTCTTCTTTATATGCCTCTCGCTATCGAAGAGGCCATTGTCTCAAGTTACCTTGGATCGAAAAAGACGGGACGGGGTCACCCGGAGCAACCGCCGTCAAGGCTAGAATGGGCACCATCGCCCACTTTCTTCTACTCGACCAGTGGTTAACCGCAAACCAAAAGAATTCCCCAAGCCGCCTTCCCGCATCGACCTGCAACATCTTATCTTATGGATGTGTCTGTTCTTTGTAATCGTGGCCGTAGGCAACAGCCTGCACGCCGCCTATCGGGTTCAGCATGGCTTGTTACTTCAGCATAGTGCGGACACGAACCGCGATTACGCCGGCAGGCTGGCGCAATTAGCGGATTCGTTTCTTAGAAAATCGGCACAAGCCCTTGAAGCCGCTGCGCTTGACGTAGCTGAAAGCGGACTGGATCCTGCAGTCATACGCAAGGAGCTCGACCAGCTTGCCAGCATTACTGATGCCTTCAATACCATTATCGCAGTGGACTCATCAGGAAAGATAACCGCCGCCAGGCCTGAAAGCGAATTCTTGGTGGGCGCCGGGCTTCAGGCTTTTCAAGCTCGGCAGCTGCTTGATGCGAAGGAAGCGACAGCAATCAGTGGCGCCCTCAAAGGTCCGGGCGGCCAGTGGCTGAGCATCATTGCCCATCCGATATTTTCGCCCCATGGCAGCTATGCCGGTTTTGTCGGCGGCGCAGTGCACTTACAAGGCTCCAGCGCATTGCAGAACGCGCTGGACCAACTGCATTATCAGGACGGATCCTATTTCTACATCGTGGACGAGAAGGGGACGATTGCATACCACCCGAACCAGCATCTAATTGGACTTTCGCTTAAAGACACGCAACCTGTTCAGATGGTGCTGTGCGGAGAGGCAGGAACGCAACGCGTGGACGATACTGATTCGCATGGACAGCTCGTCAGCTACGCACCAATACCGTTCGCAAACTGGGGTGTTGTCACCCACCGGCCTATCGAGTTCGCGTTATCCAATATTGACGAACTGCTTTTGAAGACGTTTTACTATTCGCTGCCGTTGTTGGGCATTAGCCTGCTGGCCATTTGGTGGCTGTCGCGATTTATCGCCTTTCCTTTGCGTGAGCTTGCTGAAGTCGCAGCCAATATGGACGACCGAGCCAACTTTTCACGTATTTGCTTCATCAAGAGCTGGTACGTAGAAGCGGCCATGATCCAAAAAGCTTTGATGCACAGCTTCTCTGCGGTCAGCAGCCGGATACGAAAACTCCGCTTGGATGGTTCAACTGACCCGCTCACCCGCGTAATCAACCGCAGAGGCCTGGACATAGCGATCGAGAAACTGACGAGAACGGCACAGACTGTGGCCGTTGTGATGATCGACCTTGATTACTTTAAAGCTGTCAATGATAAGTTTGGCCATGCCGTTGGCGATGAAGTACTTAAGGCCATTTCTGTCTTGATTATGGCCGAAGCACGTAGGGAAGATATAGTTGCCCGCATGGGTGGGGAAGAATTCGTTATCTTATTGCCTGAAACAGACATCGAGGCGGCAATGCGTTTTGCGGAACGATTACAGTCCACCATAGAAAGAGCGTCCTTCGACAACGTAGGAAGAGTAACCATCTCCCTTGGAGTTGCTTGTTATCCCACGCATGGCGACGATATTCACGAGTCGCTGGTTCGGGCAGACGCCGCCCTTTACCGCGCAAAGGCGGCCGGGCGCAACTGCATACGTATGGCGTAGTGCCTTCCCCATGTCCCAAATGGTTTCGAGACAGCCAGAAGTAGTCGGAGATCTTCCTGCACAGCGAAGAATCAATGCTTCAGATCAGCCTGGGATGGCGCAAGGCCGGACAGTATGGCGGTCATCAGCAGGTCGGGTCCGTGATTGTGATCATTGCCATCCCGCTCTTCGTTAGTGCGCTGCCAATGGTTCAGCATACGTCCCAAGACGTCACCCGCCGCAGCGTTCGCAGACTGGACGCTATCATCATCCGAGTCGCCCCGACGATAAATGGTCTTCCCGTTCTTTATCGTTTGGCTCACTTTCACTTGATGCAGGGTTTCCGGATCAACTACCGTCGGGTCCATGGAAAGGATCACGAAATCAGCCAGCTTGCCACGCTCGATAGAACCCTTTTTGCTTTCCTCGAAGTGTTGGTAGGCCGGCCAGATCGTCATGGCTTTGAGGGCCGTCATGACATCCACGCGTTGGTCCGGCCCCAGAATGTCGCCAGAGCGCGTTCGACGCGTGACTGTCGCTGAGAGCACACGCATGGAATCCGGAAACGCGACCGGCGCATCGTGGTGGGTCGAAAACATCATGCCCCTTTCGCGCACCCAGCCTGTAGGTGAAATATTATCGGCATTCACAGGGCCAACGGTACGAACACGATGCCAATCGCCCCAATAGAAGGTATGCATGGGAAACAAGGATGGAAATATATCCAGCTCATCCAGGCTGGCAACTTGATCTTTACGTAGAAACTGACCGTGAATCAGTACAGCACGGCGATCCTTGGATGGATGTTTTGCTTTCGCTGTTCTGACGGCAGCCAATAGCAGATCGGAGGCGGCTTCGCCATTTGCGTGAGTAATGATCTGCACATCGTTGGCATACGCCCACTCGATTGCATCGAAGGTTTCGTCCGCCGTGACGGCCGGGTATCCGCGATAGTCAGCGCGATAGCCGGCGGGCGGATTGTAATAGGGGCGATCCCGAAATGCGGTGAACCCCTGTGGGGAACCGTCTATAGTCAGTTTCGCTCCACCGATTCTGAAGCCGTCGGTATATGTCTGACTGGCGTTCTTGACGATAAAGTCCCGATTTTCCATGACATCCACATATGTCACCACATCGATGGGAATACGCCCCGCGGTTGCCGCGGCCTGCATCAAAGGCACGATCGCAGAGGTTGCCCGCCCCTCTTGACCTGTGGTGTATCCATACTGGCTGAGCAATTGCGCACCCTGCTCGAACAATGATTGCGCCTGGGCTGCGGTCATCTTGCTGAACTGCTTAGCCAGAGCACTAAAAAAAGCCGCTTCTTCCAGTATGCCGTTGGGCTCCTGCGAGTTGGCATCGCGGCGGATGATACCGCCATCAGGGTTTTTCGTGTCCGCCGTGATTCCGGCCAGTTCCAAAGCCTTGCTGTTCATCACGCCAAGGTGTCCGGACTGATGGATTATGAGCACTGGCACATCGTTGGAAACAACGTCCAGATCCCATCGAGTAGGATGTCTTTGCTCGGCCAACTGGGCATCATCGTACCCAAAACCCATAATCATGCCGATAGCTTTGCGGGTGTCGCCATGGTCTTTCGACCATTTCTCAAGCGTCTTTTTCAGGCTACCGATGTCTGTGACATTTCCGTCAGGCGCAGATAAAAGATTGGCAGAAATAGCTTGAAGCCCGATCATGAATGCATGGCCATGCGCATCGACGAACCCGGGCAGCAGAGTTCGCCCTGCCAAATCCTGCATCGTCGTCTCTTTACCTTTGTACTGCTCGACCTCGTCAAGGGATCCCAATGCAAGAATCTGTCCGTCTTTCACGGCAACGGCCTCAACGCGGGGCTGGTCGTCATTCATGGTCAGCACCGTGCCTCCTGACCAAATCTGATCAGCCGCCTCCGCACCTATGGCGGCTTGGCTCAGTAACAGAGTGCCTAACAATGTAGCCAAGCTATGGATCGCAATACTGGTCATCCGTTCCAATTTCGTTTCTCTTTGACGCATGATAATCTCCCTTGCAACGACGAACCGTAACACAGTCCACTTGGATCAGGCGGCCTTCCGAGATGCCGCGGCCTCCCGCTGACGCTTGGCTTCCTCCAGCAAATAGACCTGGTAATCATCCAGGTCACCTTCGAAGTCTTTAACTCCGCCTTGCGCCACCAGCCAGAACTCGTCACAGACGGAACGAAGCAATGCGCGGTCATGGCTGACCAGCATCACCGAGCCTTCGAACTCGTTCAAGGCTACGCTCAGAGCTTCGCGGGTAGCCAGGTCCAGGTGGTTGGTCGGCTCGTCCAGCAACAGCAGGTTGGGACGCTGCCAAACGATCATGCATAAAACCAGGCGCGCTTTTTCGCCACCGCTCATGCTGCCCACCGGCTGCTTGACCATGTCGCCGCTGAAGTTGAATGTACCCAGGAAATTGCGCAGCCCCTGCTCGCGGCAGTCCGTCGCGCTTGGGCGCACGCTGGCCGGCGTGTCCCGCGCCAGGCGGATCATATGCTCAAGCGGATTGTCGGCAGGCCTGAGAACATCCAGCTCCTGCTGCGAGAAATACCCAATACTCAGGCCTTTCCCTGTGATGATTTCGCCGGAGATCGGTCGCAACGCGCCGGCAATGGTCTTGACCAGCGTGGATTTGCCTTGTCCATTGGCGCCAAGAATGCCGATGCGCTGCCCGGCCAAGACGGAACGCTTGACGTTCCGTACGATGACGGTCGGCTTTGCGTCGGCCGGAGCATCATCGGGCGGCGGATAGCCACAGCTGGCCTCCGACATCGATAGCATGGGGTTGGGCAGGCTCAAAGGCTCTTTGAATTCGAACTGGAACTCGGCGTCGGCCAGGACGGGCGCAATCTTCTCCATGCGTTCAAGCGCCTTGACGCGGCTCTGGGCCTGCTTGGCCTTGCTGGCTTTTGCCTTGAAACGGTCAATGAACTTCTGCAGGTGCGCGACCTTTTCCTGTTGTTTGGCGTGTGCCGCCTGTTGGAGCACCATTTGTTCCGCCCGCATGTCCTCAAACTTGCTGTAATTTCCACCATAGCGGACCAGCTTGCCATGGTCTATGTGCAAGGTAACGTTGGTGACGGCATCCAGGAATTCCCGGTCATGGCTTATGACCACCATCGTGCCGGCATAGCCCTTGAGCCAGGCTTCGAGCCACACCAGCGCGTCCAGATCCAAATGGTTGGTCGGCTCGTCCAGCAGCAACAGATCCGACGGACACATCAGCGCGCGCGCCAACTGCAGGCGCATGCGCCATCCGCCCGAGAAGCTGTTTACCGGCCGTTCAAGCTCGCTTGCGCTGAAACCGAGCCCCAGAATCAGCGCCTGCGCGCGTGAGGGGGCATCGTGTGCACCGGCGTCATGCAGCGCCATATAGGCGTGGGCCATGCGCATGCCATCGTCGCTGGCTTCCGATGCGGCGACTTCGGCTTCTGCCGCTTGCAAGAGGGTATCGCCTGCCACCACGAAATCGGTTGCGCTTTGCTCGGTTTCGGGCATGTCCTGTGCTACCTGCGACAAGCGCCACTGCGTCGGCATGGAAAACTCGCCGCTGTCCTCATGCAGCGTGCCATTGAGTACCGCGAACAAGGAGGACTTGCCCGCGCCATTGCGACCGACTAAACCCACCTTCTCACCAGGGTTGAGGTTGATGGAAGTTTGATCGAGCAATACTTTGCTGCCGCGACGCAAGGTCACGTTTTTTAAGATAATCATTAAGTGCAGGCCTGCGCGGGATGCGGCGGAAGCCGCTTAAGAGGGCAAAAATTGTAGCATTTGCCCGATTTGTTCCGTATATTGGGTAGAGTGCGCATGGCGCAGGTTAAAGCAAAGGAGCACCTATGAAAAAGAAAAGCAAGCCAGATCCGGACGAGGTAGCGCTAATTGAATGGTGCATGGAGGTCGAGGGTTTCCTGGTGGCCGGTGGTGCAACGTTGCGTCAGGCACAGGAGCACATCGAAGAGCAGGCTGAATGGTTTACCGACCAGTTTTATAACGGACTGACGCCTGAAGAAGCGGCCGCAGAAGCGTTGAACTGACTACGGCCCATTTCAGCGTTAGCTGCTCTACAAAGACGCCCAGCATTTTACTGAGCGCTCGCATCCGCCAGAGCGCGCAATTCGCCCGTGTCGCCTTTCAGGATGAGCGCCCCTTTGGCATCGAAGCCGAAACCGCGCACCGCGAGCAGATGCTGCGTGAATCGCTGCTCCCACTCCATCTGCGCCGGCGCGCAGGCCATTCGAGTGCTGCCCACCTTGTCTATGACCAAGCCTTCTCCCGTCAGGGTATAAGCGCCAAAAAAGCGATTGCACCCAGTACTGCCCGCAACCCGCCCCTCGGGCAGGAATGAAATCCAGATCGACGGACTCGCTGCGACCGGCTTGCCGGATATATCGAACACCTTCCAGGCGACGCCTTGCAGCAAACGCGACGGATCCCCACCGCAACCCTGCCGGGATTCGCCTTCCTCTTGCAGAGTAACGCGCTGCGGCCGCGGCATGCCGCTCATGCTGTCTACGCAGATACCGTCATCCACGCGTAGCCGCACCGTATTTTGTCCGTCGCCTCCACCTATGGTCTGGCCGTCAGGTCGCGTCTCGAGCACCTGCGCATCGACCACGCGCGGTGGCTTGCCGGGTTCGCGCAACGTCAGTTGCCATCCATCGTAGTCAACCGCCCAGAATGGCTCGTTGCTCGAAGCCTGGAAAGGCGGAATCACGGTACCCGCGGGCGCGCACTGCGGCAGCGCTTCGCCAGACCATGTGACCGTGGCCAATGGTCCCTTGCCCCAGAACTGGGTATCGGGATCCCCCGGCAACTGATAGCGCGCACCCGAAGCGGCGATCACTGGGGCAAGGATCCGGCTCTTGCCCCGTACAACCACCTCCATTGACGTTCCGACCAGACGCGTCTGGATAGGCAATCGCGCGCAATACAGGGTTTGAAATGGATGTGTCGCCTCTGTTATTTCCGTAACCCGCAGGGCGCCGGAAGGCGCTGCGTGAGCAGAGAATGCCGCCAGGCAGCTTGCAGCCGCGAAGCCGTGAAGCAACCATTTGCCGCGGCGGCGAGTTCTTGTCCGATCGACACGAGGGCCCAAAGTTGCAATGCTGCGTATACCAATGATCATGGCCGGCCTTTATAGGAATGACACGAGTCGAGCATACCAAATCTGTAATGACCCACTGAATTCCTACTCAGGGGGGATACAATGTATTTGTCTCCACCCTTCGATCAGAGGGCGGCGCTGCACGTGAAGTACTACGCCGTATTCTGCGTGGCAGGTATTTGCCGCTATTTGGCAATGCCCTGGAAAGAGCTGCGGGTACCGGCACCCGCCCAGGCCATTGCTGCATTCGACGTGGAAATGCGCTTCAAGAAGCCGGCAGCCGCTGCTGATCGCGAGAGAGCCCTCGCGATCCTTGATCGGCTGGACGACGCAAAGTAAGGAATCTCAATGCCATTCGAAGGAAGCTGTCACTGTGGGACTGTTAAATTCAAAGTTGACGCTCAGCTGCCCACCAAGGCCATTAGTTGCAATTGTTCTCACTGCCGACGAAAAGGGCTGTTGTTGTCCTTCTTTCCCGCAGAGCAATTCGTATTGATGCAGGGCGAAGAAGCCCTTCGCTCCTATAAGTTCAACACGCACAAAATCGAACATCGGTTTTGCCAGCACTGCGGCACCGAGCCCTTCGCCTATGGAGCTAACCCGGACGGCTCTGCAGTTCGCGCCGTCAACCTACGCTGCGTACCGTCAATCAACCTTGATGCCCTGGAACTCCAGCACTACGATGGTGCGAAAGCATGAAGGCAGTCATCCAACGTGTCAGCCAAGCCTCCGTGTCTATTGACGACCTTATCGCGGGCCGCATCAGCAAAGGATTGCTGGTGCTGATTTGTGCCGAAACGGCTGATACCGAATCGACCGCCGACCGCTTGCTGGCCAAGCTGCTCAAATTGCGCGTTTTTAGTGATGCAGCGGGCAAGATGAACCGCAGCATTCAGGACGTTGAAGGCGGTTTGTTGATTGTCAGCCAGTTCACACTGGCCGCCGATGTCTGGAGCGGCAACCGGCCCGGCTTCACCGGCGCGGCCGACCCCAAAACCGGTGAAAGACTGTACGACTATTTTGTGCAAGCAGCCCGCAAATTGCATCCGATTGTGGAAACCGGTGCCTTTGGCGCAAACATGCAAGTCAATCTGGTCAACGACGGCCCCGTCACGATTCCGATCCAGCTATAGCTGCCGGCCGTGAACCAGAAGCAGCCAGTTGCCTAAATATGGAGAGCCGCAGCGACCAGTCATCCAAACGTCCATTTTCTGATTCAGCCCAAGGTCATTTCGAGCGGCAGTAAAACCATCCCGGCTTGGCGCCAACCATAGAAAATAAGAAGCACGACAATCGCACGCCGAGCGTATGGACTCAGGAATTTTGAGAATCATCGCATGCGGGTCGTGGCTCAATGCGGCTGGAACGGTGTAATTAACCGCAATGGGATGAATGCCCTGATCCCCCGATTATGGGGAAGTGTGCCTGACACCATAAAGGGGCCGGAATGATACCATATCCGGCCATCCCGGCTTTTTCCCTCGCCCGTGCGTGGAGATCACGCCGCACATCCGCAAGCTGGCCGACGAACTGATCGGCGAGATGCTGTCGCTGATCCCGATGACGCAGGAGCGCCTCGAAAGCGCGCTGTTCGAACTGATGCTGGCCATCAGCGAGCAGTATTCGTCCCTGAAGCGCATCGACGATCTGGTCCGGCCGGAAGGGTTGCAGTTGCCGGACTCCCGCATCCAGCGCGCGATCGGCTACATCCGCGACAATCTCGGCCAGTCGCTGGACGTGGACAAGCTGGCGGCTTCCGCCCATCTGTCGCGCGCGCAGTTCTTCGTGCGCTTCCGCCGCGCCACCGGCATGACGCCGCACGTATTCGTCAATACGCTGCGCGCGGAAGCCGCCTGCCGCCGCCTGGCCGAGCAGGAGCGCTCCAGCCTGGGCCGCCTGGCCGAGGAACTCGGCTTCTCCGACCAGGGCCATTTCACCCGCTTCATCCGCGGGCATTTCGGCGTGACGCCGAGCGAGTACCGGCGCGTGGTGCAGGTGTACGGCTCGGCCTGAACGCGCCGCCCGGCCTATTCCTTGCGTGTGCGCGAAGACTTCGCGGCGCCGTTTTCCAGTTGACCCGGCAACCCCGCCAGCGTGGCGGCAGAGGGCGCGCATTCGAGCATGGCCTGGAAGGTGTCGAGGATGTTGTCGAGCGTGAATTCCGGCAGCCATAGCCGGCTCGGCGAATGCGCCTCGTCCAGCGGCGCTTCCTTGATCGAAAGCACGGCAGTCGTATAGATCGCCACCAGCGACAGGCGCTGCTCCAGCAGCGGCCCGGGAAGGTGCGCGAGCAGTTCGCGGAAATGCTGCAGACAGCGGCGATAGCCGGTGTTCCATTGATTGCCGATGTACTGACGGAACAGCGGGCGGTGGGTCGATTGCACGTTGGAGAGGAAGCGCAGGTAGGTGCCGCCCTCCGCCTCGGTCACGGTCAAGCGATGCACCGGCAGGATGAAGGCGCCTAGCACTTCGCGCACGGTAGGCGGCTTGCCCGTGGCCGCCATCTCGTCCAGCATTTCCTGGCGGAATGCATCCACCTTCTTCGCGCCATCGACCAGCAGTTCGCCGATCAGCGCTTCCTTCGACCCGAAGTGGTATTGCACCGAGGCCTTGTTCCTCTGGCCGGTCGCCGCAACGATGTCGGTGGCCGAAACGCCGTCGATGCCGTGCAGCGCGAACAGCCGCTGGGCCACGGCCTTCATCTTGTCCCGTGTTTCCTTGCCGTCCGAACGGAGGGGTTTGACTGTAGACATGTTTAGTTAAGGGTATAGACTTATTTAAGTAAGTGTACTTAAATATGGGTGTGGAGACCAGAGGTACAAGCCGCAGCGCCGCCTCTGATTTGAAAAACAAGTCGAGTTGAAAGGAAGATCATGAGCCGCGAACAGGAAATTGTCGCCCGCTCCCGGGCATTCAGGAAGCAGTATGTCGAGTCCACGCCGGGCTGGTACCGGGGCGAGATGCATCTGGGCTTCACGCTGGTCTTTACGATAGGCGTGCTCTGGTATTGCGCGATGCAGCTCGAAAACGTGAGCTGGCAGGAGTGGGTGTACGTGGTCGTGCCGATGTTCCTGTTCGGGAACTGGGCCGAATGGGCGGGACACCGCTATCTGCTGCACAGCCCCAAGAGCTGGCTCAAGTCCGCCTACAAGCGTCACGTGGCGACCCATCACCAGTTCTTCTCGCACAAGACGCTGGAATACGACGGCCAGAAGGAATGGCGCGCGCTGCTGTTTCCGCCGTTCGCACCCATCCTGTTCGTGCTCGCCGCGCTGCCGCCGGCGATCCTGATCGGCACGCTGTGGTCGGCCAATGCCGGCTACATCGCGGTGCTGACGATGGCAGCCTATTTCCTGATGTATGAGGGCCTGCACACGCTGTCGCATCTGGAGCATCCGATCCTCGACCGCATCCCGCTGGTCAACACGGTGCGGCGCATGCATGTCCTGCATCACAACCCGGACTTCATGCACACCCGCAATTTCAACCTGACCTTCCCGATCTGCGACGCGCTGTTCGGCACCAGCGACCTGAACAAGGGCGTGCTGGCCACGTTGTTCAACGGCATGTCGGACGAGGCGCGCAAGCCGGAGGACAAGGCCAAGCTCGCCGCGCAGCAGGCCGAACGGGCCACGGCCGCCGCCGAAGCCGGTTCCGCGGGCGGACAGGCGGCGCAAGAGGCGCGCCGCGCCTGAAGCCTTTGTCGATGGTGCGGCCATCCCTTGAGGGCAGTGCGCGGCTTTTCGGCGTTGCAGGCGAGGCAATGCCGATGCTGCAGTCGCACATCGATCCAGACTCTATGGCAAAAATGCAGAGCCTGGGGCAATGCCCTCAAACGGATGCACCTGTAAAGTGCATTGCACATAAATGGACGAGGTGCGCTTCGCAGCATCCGGCCGACACAAGAAGCGAAACAAAAAGAGCGCCCGAGCGCTCGTCAATTCCTAGGAGAAGACGATGCAATTCAAAAAACTGTTAACCATTCTTGCCGTGGCCGCCGGCGCGACCCTGAGCGCCGCTGCCGGGGCGAAGGAACTGCGCCTGGGCCTGATCGTGCCGGCCACCCACGAGTGGACCAAGGCCGCCAACGCGATGGGCGAGGAGCTCAAGCAGAAATCCAACGGCAAGTATTCGGTCAGCACCTTCCCGGCCGGCCAGTTGGGCAACGAAGCGCAGATGATGCAGCAACTGCAGACCGGCGCACTCGACATGGCTTTCATGACCGCCGCCGAAGTGACCAACCGCGTGCCGGACATGAGCGCGCTGTTCGCTCCGTTCCTGGTCAACAGCCCGCAACAGGCCGAAGTCCTGCTCAACGGTCCGACCGCGCAAAAGATGCTGCAACGCCTGCCCCGTGAAATCGGCGCCGTCGGCTTCGGCTATGGCGTAGCGGCGATGCGCCTGATGCTCAATGCCTTCCCGACCAACAGCGGCGTCGACCTGAAGGGCCGCAAGATGCGCATCACGCCGTTCCCGCCGGTGCGCGACTTCTATCAGTTGCTGGGTGCGGCTTCGACCCCGATGCCGCTGACCGACGTCTACGACTCGCTGGCCAACGGCCAGGTCGACGGCGTGGATGCGGACCTCGAGCTGGTGTGGCGGATGAAGTTCTACGAGCGCGGCAATACGCTGGTGCACTCGAACCACATGATGTTCCCGGTCGTGGGCCTGATGTCGGGGCGCGTGTGGCAGCAACTGCCGCCGGCCGACCGCGAGTTGATCGCCGCCACCGCGCGCAAGCACCTGAACAGCCTGTTCGCCACCTACGCCACGGTCGAAGGCGAGATGCTCAAGAACATCGAAGACACGAAGAAGGTCAAGGTCGTCAAGGTGGGACCGGAGCTCTTCGGCGATGTGCCCCAGAAGTGGGAAGAAATCTGGATCAAGCGCACCCCGATCCTGGCCGATCTGCGCAAAGAAGCCGCCGCCATCAAGTAAGGATGCCCACTCCCTTGTGTGTTGAGCGTTCCCGAGCGGAACGCTCACATTTGTTGTGGTCAAATTTAAATGGACACTTTGATCGGGTGTTTTCCCCCCGACAAGGAACATGAAGAGATGACCGACAAGACAACCGACACAACCAAGACTCGCCGAACCTTTGACCCAGCGTTCAAGTTACAGGTGGCGCGCATGGTGCGCGAGCAAGGCGTCAGCGTCAGCCAAGTCTGCCGCGAAATGAAGCTGACCGAAAGTGTGGTCCGACGCTGGGTGCACCAACTGGATGAAGAATTGGCCGGCAGGCCCGGGATTGGCAAACCGTTAACGGCTGAGCAGCAGCGTATTCGAGAACTGGAAGCCGAAGTCCGGCGACTGAAATCGGACAACGAAATTTTAAAAAAGGCCTCGGCCTTCTTCGCACGGGAAATGAAGTGATCCACGATGTCGTCACTGAGTTAGCGAAGAAGGCACCGATCAAACAGGTCTGTCAGGCATTGGACATCAGCCGCTCTGGTTACTACGCCGCGCGTCGCAGGGCAAGTACACCTGCACCCATTTGTCAGGACAGTGTACATGCCCTGGCGGTTTTTCTGGCCAGTGGCCGCACCTATGGGAGTCGTCGCTTGAGCGCAGCACTGCGTGCCCAAGGTCATGACGTTGGACGCCACCGCTGTCGAACCTTGATGAAAGCCTGCGGACTCAAGGTCTGTTGGCGTCGCAAGTTCGTTCATACCACCGATAGCAAACATCATCTGCCGGTGGCTGCCAGAGGGCACCAGCACCACTCCGAGTGTGTCGGAAACCTAACCACTGTCGAACTGAACGACCTTTTTGACCGTCTTGGCACGCCGGAAGCCGGACGAGAGCTTGTGCTCAAGGCACGGCAGGAAGCCCCAGTGCGATCGGTCCAATCTCGCGGTGGAAACGTCTTGACGCAATACCAAAGCTGGAAGATGGGCCGAACCCAATACACCGAAAGCCGGCATCTGGAGTTTCCAGCGGTCATCGGTCATGAGTACGATCCGGCCGTTCTTGAGTACTACCTGCAACCTTGTGAGCTGAAAATGATGTACGTCGATGACGATGGCGAAGTGCATGAGTTCTCATCCGCCGCCGCAATGGAGGTGAAGCCGTGAACAAGGTAACGATGCCGGAGCCGACTGGCTATCTTGTGAAAAACAAGCGCCACCCAGAAAGCGATGGGGCGCTGCATTGGGATTGCGCTTCTGACCGGCTGCCGACGCGGCGAAATCCTCAAGATGCGGCCTGATGACATTCAGGGCAACCGGCTGCGTATTCACGCGGGCAACACAAAGACGCTCAGGGAGCGCACGATACCCATCGTTCCAGCGCTGCGCCCCTGGCTTGACCGGCTTCCCCTTGCTATCAATGCCGAAGGGCTCAAGGCAGGGTTTCGCAGGGGGCGGGAAAAGGTGGACATGGAGCACGTCAACTTCCACGACCTGCGCCACTCATGCGCAAGCCTGCTGATCAACATGGGTGTGTCGCTGGAAGTGGTGCGGGATATTCTCGGCCACACAACAATAAAAACGACCGAGAGGTACGCGCATTTGGACGTGGAGAGGCAGGAAGAAGCGCTGATGCAGCTGTCGAACGCGGTGGGCGCTGCCTAAAATTACACCCGAAATTACACCGGGCTGATTATTCTGGATTTATGGAGCAACCCTAAACCGGCGCAAAGCCAGTATTCATGCGGGTTTCGGTATGGTGGGCGGTACTGGGTTCGAACCAGTGACCCCTGCCGTGTGAAGGCAGTGCTCTACCACTGAGCTAACCGCCCGATCGCCTGCTGAATAGCTGGCTGCGGGGATGAAGGTCGACATTCTAGCATAAACGCGCTACACCGCGCTGCCCATTCCTTCTATGCCTTATCCGCTACGGCCTTCTTCGCCCCCAGCCGCACACCCGACCGGTCAGCAACATTATTCAAATGACCGCGCATCGCCAGGCCGGCTTTCTGGGGCGACCCCGTGGCCAAGGCTTCGATTACCTGCATGTGCTCATGTATCGGCTCATTCACCCGGGCGGGGTTGGCGAATGCCACTTGCCGGCTGCCTTCCACGACGTCTTCAATGCCCGCCAGAATGTCCAGCAGCAGCGGGCTGCCCGCCAGTTCGAATAGACAGGCATGAAAAGCATGGTCGCCTTCGGCCATGGAAACCAGGTCGCCGACGTCGGCGGCAGCCTGCATATGCCTGACGGTTTCTCGCAATCTTTCCAGCCCCGATTCGGTAATGACGCTTGCGGCGAGCATGGCGGCGAGCTCTTCCAATTGTGCCCGCACCAGATAGACATCGCGCAAGGCGTAACGCCCGTGGAAAGGCCAGCGGCCGTAGGCGCTGCCCAGGCCGGCTTCGCCCGGCTCGGCAATGAATACGCCGCGCCCGGCCTCGCTGCGCAGCAGTCCCAGGCCCTCCAGCATGGTGATCGCCTCGCGCAGCGATGCCCGGCTGACGCCCATTTCTTCTGCAAGCTGGCGCTGTCCGGGAAGTTTTCCCATAGCGGCCCATTCCTTGCTTCGTATGCGCGCCTGCAGTTGCTGGGCAATGTTCTTGACGACGGTGACGGGCGATTTCGACATGGTAATGGGCACCAATATGTTGACAGCTTAAGCAAGCCTGTGCATTATGGCATCAACTGGTCATACCAGTCAGGCCAGAATACCAGATGTCCAATAAGATCTTCCAAGGAGGGGGCAGTCTGTGTTGCCAGATATTATCCAGCGCTTCGCCCAGATCGCGGACCATCAGGCGATCTTGACTCGCTATCCCTTCCCGGACAGGCGCCAGGCCTGGCTCGATCGCCTGCAACTGAATATTCCCGAACTGCAATGCCTGGATGCGCTCTCCGAAGCCGGCGGGGCTCAGTATCAAGCCCCGGCTGTGGATGTCCGCCCGAAAGGAATCGCGCCGCAAGGCGATGCCCAAGGCATCGCCGCCATCGCCGAGGCGGCCAGGCGCGAGCCCGGCGGCATACAGACCCCCGCACAACTGGCCCTGCGGTCCGCCCAAGCGCATTCCAACCTGCACGCTTTCATTGAACTGGCCGGCGAAACGCAAATCGCCGAACAGGCCCAGGCCGCCCGGGAGCGCTTCCAGGATGGCCTTCAGGTGCCTTTGCTTGCCGTCCCCGTCGCGGTAAAGGACTTGATGTCGGTGCGCGGGTTCCATCTTACCGGCGGCTCGGGCGGCCCAACCACCGGGGCAGAGGCCACCGACGCGGTCGCCGTCCAGCGCCTGCGGTCGGCGGGCGCCATCATCGTGGGCACGACAAATCTCCATGAACTTGCCTACGGTATTACCAGTGTCAACCCGCATTTTTCCGCAGTGGTGAATCCGCGCAGCGCGGACCATATTCCCGGGGGATCCAGCGGGGGCTCCGCAGCGGCCGTCGCGGCGGGTATCGTGCGGGCCGCGGTCGGCACGGACACCGCGGGCTCCATCCGGATTCCCGCTGCATGCTGCGGCGTGGTGGGCTTCAAGCCCACTTACGACGCCATTTCCCGCCAGGGCGCCATGGATCTCGGCCCTACGCTCGATCACCTCGGTCCCATCACGCAATCGGTCGATGACTCCGCCCTGCTGTTTTCCGTCATGGCCGGCCTCCCGGCTCAGGTGCCCGAGCGCCTTGCGGATCTCCAGGGCGTGCGCGTGGGCATACCGCGCCGCTATTTCTTCGAACCCTTGGCCGCGGACGTAAGCCGCGCCATGGATGCAGCCATCGCACGGCTGAAGGCCGATGGCGCCGAACTCGTGCATATCGATATTCCCGGCGTACAGGACGCGTCCGCCCTGCAGTTCGCCACGCTGTGCAGCGAAGCCACGGCCATCCACTGGGAACGGCTGCTGGCACGGCCGGACTCGCTGGGCGAAGACGTCCGGGTGCGGCTGGAAATCGGTCAGCTGTTTCCCGCCATCTGGTATACGCGTGCCCAAGGCGCCCGCAAGTCGCTGGCACAGAATTTCCAGTCGGCCATGCAGGGTATCGATATTCTGCTCACCCCCACTTTGCGCACCACCGCACCGCCCAACGGCGCCAAATCCTTGCAGGTGGGCGACACCCGGATGCCTTTGCATGCGGCGGTCACCAGCCTGACGCTACCCTTCAATCTCACGGGCATGCCCGCCATCAGCCTGCCTTGCGGCACCGGCGACAACGGCCTGCCCGTGGGCTTGCAACTGGCTGCGCTGCATAACCACGACTGGCGGCTGCTCGCCGTGGCTGCACGCGCCGAATTACTGCTGAAAGACTCATATCAATAAAAGCGGCACCTTTCGACAACAGGAGGAGTTCCCATGAGACAGCTTCGTTTTTCGATGGCGGCGGTTGCCGCGACACTGGCTGGAATGCTCTCGACGGCGCAGGCCGCCGAACCCATCGTCATCGGCGTAAGCATCGCCCAGTCGCCACCGGGCTCCGTCGTGCAGGGTACGCAGGTCAAGGATGGCGCCGAACTGATCGTGAAAATGGTCAACGACAAAGGCGGCGTCCTGGGCCGGCCGTTGAAGGTGGTGTATGAAGACAATCAGGGCATCCCCGAAAAAGGCCGGGCGGCGGCCGAGAAACTGATTTCCCGCGACAAGGTGGTGGCCATCACCGGCGGCCACCAAAGCTCCGTGTGCCTGGCGGAAATCGAAGTCGCCCATCGCTACAAGATTCCTTACGTCAATACCAACTGCTGGTCGGACGACGTGCGCACCAAAGGCTATCCCGAGGTCTTCAACCCCGGCAACTACAACACGCGTGTTTCTTCCGCCATGGCCGAAACCATTGCCGCCATGAAGGTGAAAGACGTCGTCGTGTTCGCCGAGAACACCGACTACGGCATCGGCCAGGCCAAGATTCTCGGCCAGTTCATGGAAAAGGTGGCTCCGCAGACCAAGTACAAATACATTGCGCTGGACCGCGCTGGCAAGGATTTCACGCCCGCCGTGCTGCCGCTGCGTGCCAGTCCGCCCGAAATGGTCGTCAACATCATGCTGCCGCCCGCTGCCTACATCCTCATGAACCAGTTGTACGAGCAGGGTATCGCGCCCAGCGCCAAAACCTGGTTCTACGATGGCGCCGGCATCGCCGACTATCCCGACTTCTGGCAAAACGTGAAGGAGGCGGGCAAATACATGCTGGCGTTCGGCCTGTACCATCCCAAGATGCCCATGCCCGAAATCGGCCAGACCATCGCCAAGACCTATCAGGAACAAGCCAAGCATGAGCCGAACCGGCTCATCTTCCAGGGCGCGGACTCCGTGCTGCAAATCGTGCGGGCCATCGAAATGGCCAAGTCGACCGACAGCCAGGCCATCATCAAGGCCCTCCAGGATATGGAGTACGAAGGCGTGCGGGGCAAATTCCGCTTCTCTCAAGAGCCCGGCTACACCTATCAGCAATGGGTCGACATTCCCTATGTCACTTACCAACTGACTGAAGTCGATCAGCCCTTGAGCAAGACCACGCTCATCCAGGCCACCGGCCAACAGCTGCAAACCGACCTGCTGGTCAAGCCTTCCAAGTAACGCAGTCCATCCATGTTCCGATCGTAGTCTTTGCCGGGGCGGCAGTCCGCCCCGGTTTTCCGGAGACTCCCTGTGCTGGCGCTCGATCTTTTCGTCAACGGTCTGATCATCGGCTTGTACTACGCCTTGATGGCGGTAGGACTGGCCATGATTTTCGGCATCCTGAAAGTCGTGAACTTCGCCCATGGCGAGTTCTATATGGTGGGCGCCTATACCTATACGCTCATCGCTCTGGGCCTGGGCGTGTCGCCTTGGCTCGCCCTGCCGGTCGCCGCGCTGGCCGGTGCCGCCATCGGCTGGCTCACGGAACGCTGGCTGATGCGGCCGCTGTATAGCGGCTATGGCTCATGGGGCCTGATGAAGGACGAATACGCCGTGGTCGTCACCTTCGGCCTGTCGCTGCTGCTGATCAATCTTTTCGACAAAGTCATCGGCCCCTACCCGATGCGCGGCCCCGCGCTGTCCGACGTCACCCGCATGAGCCTCGGGCCTTTCATGATGAGCGGCCAGAAGCTGATCACCGCGGCCATGGCCATTGCGCTGATCGTTGCCCTGGCTTTGTTCATCAAGCGCTCCATCTGGGGCCGCCAGATCCAGGCCGTGGCGCAGAACCGCCTGGGTGCATCCATTGCCGGCATCAATACGGCACGCGCCAGCAGCATCGTGTTCATGGCTTCAGGCGTACTGGCCGCCATCGCAGGCGCCCTGCTCGCACCGGTCATCAACCCGTCGCCCGACGTCGGCGTATTTCCGGCGGTCAAGTCCTACGTCATCGTCGTCATCGGCGGCATGGGATCCATACCCGGAAGCATACTTGCCGCGCTGCTGCTGGGCGTGATGGAAAGCTTCGCCGCAGTGTATTTGTCCTACGACTACCGCGACACCTACGGACTGGTGCTGCTCATATTGATTCTGCTGTTCCGTCCGCAAGGCTTGTTCGGTGAACGCGCGCGCGAGGTCTGAAGCCCCGCCAACGACAACAGGCCGCAAGCTGCCTTTCTTTCAACGTTAACGGGTCCCAAGCCATGCCGTCTCCTAGACATCCCAATCTGCATTCCAGCAAGCTGCGCAGCGAACTGCTGCTCAGCCTGCTCGTGCTGGCGGTGCTGGCCGCGCTGCCGCTCGTCGTGCATTCAACCTACTGGCTGGGCGTGCTCATCGTCAGCATGTACTTCGCAATGATGGCCTGCGGCTGGAACCTGCTGGCCGGCTACACGGGCCAGTTCTCGCTGGCGCCGGCGGCATTCGCCATGCTGGGCGGCTACGCCACCGGCCTGTTCGCCCACCATCTGAACGCACCGCTATGGGTCGGCTTGCCCATGGCCATCGTGATTCCGGGGCTGGTCGGCCTGGTGCTCGGGCGCATCGTGCTGCGCCTGTCGGGCGCCTATCTTGCACTCACCACCTTGTCCTTCGCGGAAATCCTGCGCTTGGTCATCTACAACTCCATCGACTTCACGCGTGGCGACCAAGGGCTGAACGTGCCCAGCTTGACCGACGACCGGCTGGCCTATTACTACATTTTCCTGGGCGCGCTGGTACTGGCGGTGGCTATCGTCTACTACGTGTTGCGCCTGCCGGCGGGCCGCTTCCTGCAAGCCATACGAGACGACGAAATCGGTGCGGCCAGCAGGGGCATCGACGTTGTGCGCTACAAGACCCTGGCCTTCCTGATCAGCTGCGCCATTTGCGGGTTCGCGGGCGGCCTGTACGGCACATTCGCCCGGCTGGTCAGTCCGGAGCTGGGTCTGATTGCGCAAACCGGCCTGGTCATCGCCATGGTGGTCATCGGCGGCATGGGCACGCTTGTGGGGCCGCTCATCGGTGCCATGCTCGTCTACACCGCCTCCGAGATTCTGCGCGATGTGGGCGGCATACAAATGATCGTCTTCTCCCTGCTCGTGATCATCTTCGCGCGCTTTTTCCGGGAAGGCCTGTGGGGCCTGCTGCGCCGCTTCCTGGGCCGCCATACCGCAACGCAAAGGAAAACAGTCTGATGGCACTGATGCAGATTCAAGGCATAGAAAAGCGGTTCGGCGGCCTGCGCGCCGTGGATGGCGCAAGCATGGACGTCCATCAAGGCGAGCTGCTTGGGCTGATCGGACCCAATGGTTCCGGCAAGACCACTTTACTGAACGTTCTCTCGGGCCATCTGCCGGCGGATGCCGGCTCGGTGACACTGGATGGTAAAAACGTGCTGGGGCTCAACCCTACCCAACTGACACGCCTGGGCGTGCTGCGCATGTTCCAGATGACACGGGTCTTCAATCGCATGAGTGCGTTCGACAACCTCATGGTGTGCGGTCTCGCCCTGGGCCTGAACGAATCCGACGCCCAGGAACGCGCCGAGCGGCTGCTGGAAGAACTGAAGCTCACACATGTGATGTACCTGGATGCGGGCCAGCTTTCGGGCGGGCAGCGCAAACTGCTGGAATTCGGCGCCTGCTTCATGGTCCCGCCCCGCATCGCCCTGCTCGACGAACCTTTTGCCGCTGTCCACCCCATCATGAAGGAAACCATGTCGGAGTTCATCCGCCGGCGCAATGCTGCCGGCCAGACCTTCGTCCTGGTCAGCCACGACATGCCGGTGGTTGTCGACCTGTGTCCCAGATCCGTCTGCATGAATGCCGGCAAAGTGCTGGCGGAAGGCAAGACACACGACGTCCTGCAATCGCCGGCCGTCATCGAGGCCTATCTGGGTGAAGAAACCGAGGAGCAAAGCCATGTCTGACGCGGCGCTTGAACTGGATGGCGTCACGTCGGGCTACATGGGCGACATCGACGTGCTGCGCAATGTCTCGCTGACCATCCGGCAGGGGCATATCAGCGGCCTCATCGGCCTGAACGGTGCCGGCAAGTCCACGCTGTTCAAGACCATCTACGGCTTCCTGAAACCAAAGTCCGGCACCATCCGCCTGCAAGGGCAGGACATCTCCGGGCGCGAACCCCACACCTTGATCGATGACGGGCTTTGGTACATACCGCAGGAATCCAGCCTCTTTCCCTATCTCACGGTGGAAGAAAACCTGCTCCTTCCACTGCAGGGCCGCCGCGCGCGGTACGGCGACAGCATGGCCGGCCGCCTGGAAGACACGCTGCAGAAATTTCCCGTGCTGCGCGAAAAGCTCCGATCGCAGGCGGGCGACCTGTCGGGCGGCCAGCAAAAATCACTGGAATTCGCCAAGGCCTACATGGTCCAGCCCCGGGTCTGCCTGATCGATGAACCCAGCATCGGGCTTGCGCCGAAAGTGGCGATGGAAGTGTTCCAATGGATCAGGGCATTTGCCGCTACCGGCATGGGCATCCTGCTGGTCGATCACAACGTGCGGCGGGTCGTGGCGATGTCCGACCACATCTATGTGCTCAGCCTCGGGGAAATCACCGCATCCGGCGCCCCGGAAGACTTCCAAGGCGATCTTCACGCCCAGGTCAAGGAATGGCTGGGGATTACGTTTTAGGGATGGGGTCAGACCCCGTACGGGGTCTGACCCCGCAAATCCGTTCTAGGGAATGGCCGGTCGTGGGGTCAGACCCCTGTGGGGTCTGACCCCGGCAAATCCGAGAAAGGGCCAGACCCCGCGGGGTCTGACCCTAGGCCTGGGCTTCGGCGCCTCGCCAGACGCAGGGCTGGCCTGCCGCTTTGTCGAGGTCGGCCAGGTATGCTTCGTGCAGCTGTAATTCTTCCGCGCTGGCCTCGACCACCTTGAGCACGGATGCGTCGAAGCGCTCGATGCGCATGCCCAGGCCGCCGCCGCTGGTTTCTTCGTTGAAATCCATCAACAAGGTGTCCTGGCCGCGCGTCATGGCCAGCCAGACATCGGCCAGCAGTTCAGAGTCCAGCAATGCGCCGTGCAGCGTGCGATGCGCGTTGGAAATGCCGTAGCGCTCGCAGAGGGCGTCCAGGCTGTTGCGCTTGCCGGGATGCAATTCGCGCGCGTGCAGCAGGGAATCGGTGATCTTACCGCACAGGGATTCGAAAACCGGCAGGCCACAGCGGGCAAGTTCCGCGTTCAGGAACTTGACGTCGAATGCGGCGTTGTGAATGATGACTTCGGCATCTTTCACATAGTCGACCAGTTGATGCGCCACTTCTTCGAAGCGCGGATGAGCCGACAGGAACTCGGTCGTCAGGCCGTGCACGGCCAGCGCCTCGGGGTCGCTGTCGCGGTCCGGGTTCAAATACAAATGGAGATGGCGCCCGGTCAGGCTGCGATTATCCATCTCGACACAAGCGAGTTCGACGATACGGTGGCCCTGGACGGGATCCAGGCCGGTGGTTTCCGTATCAAGCACTATTTGACGCATATAAATCCTGTTTCATTCATTGCCCGCGGCCCGGACCGGCGATTCGCCGGCCTCAGGCCTCGCGGGTTTCCAGCGATGGCGCCACGTCGCCCGCCAGGGCCTGCGATGCCTTGGGCTTCACGGCCCCGGCGATGAGGGTGTAGGCCACCGGCACGACGAACAGCGTGAGCACCGTGCCCAGGCTCAGCCCGCCGACCAGCACCCAGCCGATCTGCTGGCGCGACTCGGCGCCGGCGCCCGTGGCGTAGGCCAACGGCAGGACACCCAGCACCATGGCGCCCGTGGTCATCAGTATAGGCCGCAAGCGTAACACGCTGGCCTCGGTGACCGCCTCGAGCTTGCCCATGCCGTCGGCGCGCAGCTGCGTGGCGAATTCGACGATCAGGATGCCGTGCTTGGTGATCAGGCCCACCAGGGTGATCAGGCCGATCTGGCTGTAGATGGACAGCGTGCCGCCCGTCAGCCATAGCGCCAGCAGCGCGCCCGTCATGGAAAGCGGCACCGAGAACATGATGATGAGCGGATTGCGCCAGCTTTCGAACTGTGCGGCCAGCACCAGGTAGATGAAGGCCAGCGCCATCATGAACACCAGATAGATGCCGCCGGACGAGTCGCGGAATTCCCGCGACTGCCCATCGAGGTCCAGCTGCACCGTGGGCGGGAAAACGTCGCGCGCCACGGTGTTCATATGCTCCAGCACTTCGCCCAGGGCGTAGCCCGGCGCGATGGAAGCCTGCACCTTGACCGCGCGCAGGCGATTGAAGTGATTGAGCGACTGGGGCGAAACCGTTTCGGCCACGCTCAGGAAGTTGGACATCTGCACCATGCTGCCGTCGGCGGTCCGGACGTAGATGTCGGAGATATCGGTCGGGTCTGCCCGATCGGCCTTCTTGACCTGCACGATGACGTCGTATTGTTCACCGCTATCTCGAAAGCGCGTGACCTGGCGCCCGCCCAGCATGGACTCGAGCGTGCGCCCGACCTCGCCGACATCCACGCCCACGTCGGCCAGCTTGTCGCGTTGCACATCGACCCGCAGCTCGGGCGTATTGAGCCGCAAGTCGGTATCGATATTCTGCAGGCCCGGATAATCGCGCAGCTTGGCAATGAACTCGCCCACCATCTTGTCCATTTCGGGATACGAGACCTGGCTCATGACGACGAAATCGACAGGCTTGGAAGTGGCGCGCTGCCCCAGCGACGGCGGATTCGTGGGAAAGGCGCGTACGCCGGGCAGCTTCGCGAACTCGGGTTGAAGCTCGCGGGCGATCTCCTGCTGCGAACGCTCGCGCTCGTTCCAGTGCTTCAAGCGCAAGATGGCCATGGAATCCACCACCGTCGGGAAACCGATGATGGATTGATTGCCGGACGCTTCCGGCACTGCGCTGTACAGGTCTTCGATCTTCCTGATGCTGTTCAGCGAGTAATCGATGGTGGAGCCTTCCGGCCCGCTGACCACGCCGAACACCACGCCGCGGTCTTCGATTGGAGCGAGCTCGCTTTTGACGGTCTTGAACAGCACCACGCTGCCCAATGCCACCGCCAGCCCAAGCAGCAGGACGATCACCCGATGCCGGAGCGCGCGGGCCAGGCCGCGGCGATAGGCGTTGGTCATCCCTTCCAGGATATTTTCCACGAAGGTGTACAAGGCGCCATGGCCGGACTGATGCCGCAGCAGCGTGGAGCACATCATGGGCGTCAGCGTCAGTGCCACGAATCCGGATACCAGCACGGCGCCGGCGAGTGTCAGCGCAAATTCGATGAAGAGCCGGCCCGTGCGCCCTGTGGCAAAGGCCAGCGGCGCATACACGGTCACGAGCGTCAGCGTCATGGCGATGACCGCAAAGCCGATTTCCTTGGCGCCCAGGAATGCGGCCTCGAGCCGCGTCTTGCCTTCTTCGATGTGTCGGAAAATGTTCTCGAGCACGACGATGGCGTCGTCGACGACGAGGCCGATGGCCAGCACCATGGCCAACAGCGTGAGCGTATTGATGGAAAAGCCGAAGGCATACATGATGCCGAAGGCGCCGATCAGCGACACCGGAATCGTGACGATGGGAATGATGCTGGCCCTGACGCTGCGCAGGAAGAAGAAGATGACCAGCACCACCAGGATGATGGCCTCGGCGACGGTATGGTAGACCGAATTGATGGACTCCTGGATGAAGATCGACGAATCGTAGGAAACATTGAGCTTCATGCCGCCGGGCAGGTTTTCATTGATGAGTTCGATCTCGTTACGCACCGCCTTGGACAGATCGAGCGGGTTGGCCGTCGACTGCTTGGTCACGCCGATGGTCAAGCTGAGCTGCCCGTTGAAGCGCGCCATGACGCGGTCATCCAGGGGCCCGATCTGGACGTCCGCCACATCGCTCATGCGGACCGGATAGCTCTTCACCGTGGCGATCACCACGTTGCGGAATTGCTCGACCGTCTGCAAGTCGGTGGACGCCACCACCGAGAACTCGCGCTGCCGGGACTCGATGCGGCCCGCCGGTATCAGCACGTTCTGCTGACGCAGCGCCGACTCGACGTCTTGCACCGTCAGTCCGTAGGCCGCCAGCTTGGCACGATCGATATAGATGCGCATGGACGGCAGTTGCTCGCCGAATACGCGTATTTCCGCAGCGCCCGGCAAGACCGACAGCCGCGTCTTGACGTAGCGGTTGATGTAGTCGGATGCCTCCATCTGCGAATAGTTGCCGGTGGTCACGCCGATGTAGACGATAGGAGTGGAATCCGCTTCGACCTTGCTGATGATGGGCTCGTCGATTTCGTCCGGCAGAAAGCGGCGCGCGCGCGAAACCTTGTCACGGACATCCGCCGCGGCGGCGTCGGGATCCCGCGCCAGATCGAACTTCACGTTGATGAGACTGCGCTCCGAACGGCTACGGGACGTCATCACGTCCACGCCTTCCATGCCTGCCAGCTGATCCTCCAGGGGCTTGGTCACCTGGGATTCGACCACCTCCGGCGACGCCCCCTTATATACGGTGACCACCGACACCACGGGTTCGTCGATGGCGGGGTATTCCCGTACCGTAAGACGGTCGTAGGAAATCAGGCCGATCAGCACGATGATCAAGGACAGGACGGTCGCGAAAACCGGTCGCTTGATGCAGATTTCAGACAAAACCATGGGAGGCTCCCGGTATCAGGAAGAAGCGGGCTGGCTGGACGGCGGCAGGACTTCGACCGGATCGCCATCACGGACCTTCTGCAGCCCCGAGACGACCACTTGGTCGCCGGCCCGCAGTCCGTCCTGGATTTCCACGGTGCCGCCGCGGCGCTGTCCCACTTTGACGACTACGCGCTTGGCCTTGCCGTCTTCGATACGATAAACATACTGCTCTTCGCCCGCCGGCACCAGCGCTGTTTCAGGCACCACGGTGACGAGCTCGTCGGAAAACTGCAGCCGTACCCGGGCGAACATCCCGGGCCGCAGCTTGTCGTCGGCGTTGGGCACATCGGCACGCAGGAGAATCGACCTGCCCCCCACCTCGACCAGCGGGCTGATGGCGCCGACCACCCCTTCGCGGGCCTGGCCCGGCAGCGCATCGAAGCTGAGCGCCAGCTTGCTGCCTTCCTTGACTTGGCCAAGGTACTGCTCGGGTATGCGGAAGTCCACCTTTAGAGGATCGATGGACTCGATGGGCACGAGCTCGGCGCCGGGACTGACGTAGTCGCCCACCGATACATTGCGCAGGCCGATGAGTCCATCGAAGGGAGCGAGAATGACGGTCTTGTCCAGATTGGCCTGCGCCAGCGCTGCCGCCGCCTGCTGGACCTTGAGCTGGCTGGCGGACTCGTCGCGCGCCTGCTTGCTGATGAAGCCTTGCTTGCCCAGCTCTATCGCCCGCCGATACTGGCTGTTCGCCAGGCTGAGGTTGGCCTGCGCCTGTTGCAACTGCGCCTTGGTCACGCTGTCGTCCAGCCGGATCAGCACTTGTCCCTTCTTTACTTTGCCGCCTTCGGAGAAATTGATTTCCGTGATCCGCCCAGTGATCTCGGGGCGCAGCACGACGGAATCCTCTGAGCGCAGGGTACCGACGGCCGAGACGCCGCGCGGCATGGATACTTGTTGCACGGCCCTGGCTTCCACCGTGACTTTCTCCGGCGCGTCGGCGCTTGCCAAGGTCGCCGCCGGTTTGGCCGCGCCCTTGGCTTCGCGCTCGGCCCACCACTTGGAGCCCCAGGCGCCAAGCCCCACGCCAAGCGCCAGCACCAATATCAAACCTAATGTGGATTGTTTCATCGAAGTAACGACTTGGACTTATGGATTACGGACAAGTCTGCGACTGTAGCATCGCAATAAGTTTTATTGCATATTTTTATTGACAAATGTTTTACGCACGGTTTCAACGCCCAGGTTCGCGAGTTCGTCCGCGCGCTCGTTGCCAGGGTCGCCGGCATGCCCCCGCACCCATTGCCACCGCACATCGTGCTGTTGCACCAGCGCGTCAAGCGCCTGCCATAGCTCGGCATTCTTGACCGGCTTGCGTTCGGCAGTGCGCCAGCCGCGCCGTTTCCAGTTGGCCAGCCATTCGCTCATGCCTTTCTGGACATATTGCGAATCCGTATGCACCACGACCTGGCAAGGCCGCTTCAAGGCCTGCAAGGCCATGATGACGGCCATCAGTTCCATGCGGTTGTTCGTGGTGTCGGGCTCACCGCCGTAAAGAGACTTTTCGTGCTTGCCCTGGCGCAGCAGCGCGCCCCAACCGCCCAGGCCCGGGTTGCCTTTGCAAGCGCCATCCGTCCAGATGTCGACCTGACTTGAACTTGTTGCCATATACCGCTTGAATATCGAGTTAAGAGACTGAGTCGTGCCGGCGTTCCGACATATGCGTGCTGGTCACCACCGCCTGCCGCGCCACGCGCTTGCGCGCCTTCTTCCATTTAGTGCCCACCAGGCGCATGCCGGCCACCCGCTTGACCGCCGAGACCACGTAGACGGCCCCGCATACCGGCCACCAGCGATCCCCCGCCTGGTCCATGAACTTCCAGCGCTCCAGCCAGATCTCGCTCGTGCAAGGCGGCGCATAGCAGCCGAACCGGCCGCGGTCCAGGTCCAGGGACAGCAATTTGAACCAGTCCTTCAGGCGCGGCAGCGAAACCTGGGCATGCGCCGGAATGGGCAGCAGCGGATCCAACCCGGGAATGCGGTCGCTGGCACCCCAGAGGCTCCAGGGATTGAACCCGGAAATCACCACGCGCCCTTCGGGTACCAGCACGCGTTCGGCCTCGCGCAATACCTGATGGGGATCGGCCGAGCATTCCAGCACATGCGGCAGTACCAGCAGATCGATGCTCTGGGAGTCGAAAGGAAGATTCTCGGGTTCCGCGACGAGCACGGCGCCCTTGTGCGCGGCGGCATCGGCCACGGCACTGGAGCGCCCCTTGTAAGGAATGCGATTCGCCTGGAGCAAGTCCCAATGCGGCAAGCCGATTTGTATGGCATGATAGCCGAATACGTTGCTTACCATCGCATCTATGTGTTTTTGTTCCCAGCGCTGCACATATTGGCCCGGCGGCGTGCCCAGCCAATCGGCAAGCTCTAGAATAAGAGGTTGGTCCACCGACACGTCAACTCCTCATGGTAACTGCTCGACTCATTCCCGTACCCGCCTTCACAGACAACTACATCTGGATGGTGCACAAGAACGGCCACGCCATCGTTGTGGACCCGGGGCAGTCCGCGCCGGTCGAAAAAGCGCTGAAAGACCAGGACCTCGTACTCGACGCTATTTTACTGACCCATCATCATGGCGACCACGTGGGCGGCGTGCTGGCCCTCCAGCGCCAGACCAACGCTCGCATCTATGGGCCCGCAACAGAAACCCTGCCCGCCTGCGACCAAGCACTCAGGCAAGGCGATACGGTACAATTGCCCACCGTCGGCCTCGAGCTTTCCGTACTCGACGTACCCGGACACACCGCCGGGCATATCGCGTACTTCGGCAAACTTGATACGGGTAAACCCGTGCTTTTTTGCGGCGACACGCTTTTTGCCGCAGGTTGCGGGCGTCTGTTTGAAGGCACACCTGCCCAAATGGCGGAATCTCTGGGTAAACTTAGCGCTTTGCCCGCGGCCACGCTGGTGTGCTGTGCACACGAATATACACTGGCAAACCTGCGCTGGGCGCTCGAGGTCGAACCGGACAACGGCAATTTGCGGCAACGATGGGAAGATGCAACGAAGCTGCGCTCGAAGGGCGAGCCCACCTTGCCCTCCACGGTCGGAGCCGAACTGGAAACCAACCCGTTCCTGCGCACCGGCCAGGCAGCCGTAGCGAAGGCCGCCGCAAGGTTTGCGGGGCAGGCCTTGCGAGATCCGGTCGATGTCTTTGCCAGCCTGCGCGAATGGAAGAACAACTTTAAATGATCTACCAATGAACTGCATACGACTATTCATTCTGCTTATCGTAGCAGTGCTGGCCGGCTGCGCGGCCAATCAGTCCAAGAATCCCTACGCCCACGACAAGAAAGTCTATTCCGCCGCTGAAACCTCGCGCACCATAGATCTTACCCACCCGCCCCGCGACATGTGGGACCGCATTCGCCGCGGCTTCGCCATTCCCAACCTGGAAAGCGAACTGACGCAACAATGGACGGACTACTACGCCTCGCACCCAGAATCGGTCCTGCTCATGAGCCAGCGGGCCGGCAAGTACCTGTATCACATCGTCGATGAACTCGACCGGCGCGGCCTGCCCACCGAATTGGCGCTGCTTCCTTTCGTGGAAAGCGCCTACAACCCCACCGCCCTGTCGCGCGCCCATGCCTCGGGCCTATGGCAATTCGTCCCCGCCACGGGGCGCCAGTACAAACTGACGCAGGACTGGTGGCGCGACCAGCGCCGCGACCCCGTCGCCTCGACCAGCGCCGCGCTGGACTACCTGTCGTATCTGTATGACTTCCAGGGCGATTGGCACTTGGCCCTGGCGTCCTACAACTGGGGCGAAGGCGCGGTCAAGCGCGCACTGGAAAAGAATGCCCAGGCCGGCTTGCCCACCGACTACGTCTCCATCAGGATGCCGGACGAAACGCGCAATTACGTGCCCAAGCTCCAGGCCATCAAGAATATCGTCGCGGATCCAACGCGCTTCGGCATCACCTTGCCGCCGGTCAGCAATACGCCTTACTTCACCACCGTCAAGAAAACGCAGGACATCGACATTGAAGTGGCCGCCAAGCTGGCCGAAATGTCGATGGAGGAATTCACGTCGCTCAATGCCTCGTACAATCGGCCCATCATCCTGGCCGAACACGAGCCCGTGCTGCTGCTGCCGACCAACCGCGTCGACATCTTCAATGCCAACCTCGCGGCCTACAAAGGCAGGCTGGCCTCCTGGAACGTCTATCGCACCAAGAAAGGCGAATCCTACGCGGCCATCGCCAAGAAGCACGGCATCAGCCTGGGGAGACTGATGGCCGCAAATGGCCTGAGCACCAAACAAAAAGTCGCAAGCGCGCAAACGCTGCTGGTGCCGGCCACCGGCACAGCGCCTGCAACAACCGGCGGCATCCAACTGGCGTCCTTCGATCCTTCCGCGTCGGCGCCCGAAGCCACAGCGAAGCGAGCCACCCGCAAAAACAACGACGTGGTCGTCCTGAAACGGCAGGCCAATGTCCGCACCCATACCATCAAGGGAGGAGACACGCTTTTCTCCCTGGCGAAACGCTACAACACAACTGTCACCGAACTGCGCAAGCTCAACAACCTCAAGAACGACAAACTCGCCACCGGCAAGAAGCTGCGCGTTCCGGGCACCGGCATGCGCGGCTGATTCTCATTTTATAATCAAAGGATTTATCTCATGGGTTTCCTGGACGGAAAACGCATACTGATAACCGGCGTCATTTCGAACCGCTCGATCGCCTACGGCATCGCGCGGGCCTGTCGCCATCAAGGCGCGGAACTCGCCTTCACCTACGCGGGCGAGCGCTTCCAAGAGCGTGTCACGGAGTTCGCCGCTGAATTCGGCAGCAACATCGTCATTCCCTGCGATGTGGCCGAAGACGAACAAATCGACAACACCTTCAAGGTGCTGAGCGAGCACTGGGACGGCCTGGACGGCCTGGTCCATTCGATCGGCTTCGCCCCGCGCGAAGCCATTGCGGGCGATCTGCTCGACGGCCTCTCCCGCGAAGCCTTCCGCATCGCGCACGACATCTCCGCCTACAGCTTCCCCGCACTGGCCAAGGCCGCCCTGCCCATGCTGAAGGGCCGCAACAGCTCGGTGCTGACTCTTACCTATCTGGGTGCCGAACGAGTCGTTCCTCATTACAACACCATGGGCCTGGCCAAGGCATCGCTCGAAGCCAGCGTACGCTACCTGGCCTCCGCCCTCGGCTCCGAAGGCATCCGCGCCAACGCGATCTCGGCAGGACCCATCAAGACCTTGGCCGCCAGCGGCATCAAGGATTTCTCCACCATCTTCAAGTATGTGGAGACCCATGCGCCACTGCGCCGCAACGTCACGATCGACGACGTCGGCAACGCGGCCGCCTTCATGCTGTCGGACCTGGCAGCCGGCATCACCGGCGAAGTCACCCATGTGGATGCCGGCTTCTCGACCGTGGTTCCCGGCATGGAATAAGGTCTGAGGGGTCAGACCCTTGGGTCTGACCCCGGCCAGAAAGAGATGAAAGGGTCAGACCCCGCACGGGGTCTGACCCCCATCCCCGAAGCGCTCTCCCTGGGTGCCTTCGCGCCAGGGTGAATATTTCTTCATCACTTGCTCGAACAGCGGGCTGTTCATCCAAGCGTCCAGCCATGCTTGCAGGCATGGCCAGGCCTGAGCTTGAAACCAGGCTTTATCGGTATGCGCGAATTGCCGGATGAAAGGCGCGATCGCCATGTCCGCCAATGAAGGCGAGTTTCCGAAAAGAAAGGGCGAAGCTTGCAGCGATTTGTCGAGTTCCTGCAGCCAAAGCCCAGCTTCATCGCGATGCGCGAGACCCGTGCCGAGCCCAAAACGCTGCGGATATTTATAGCGATCGAGCAGAGGCTTGAATTCGTCGTCGCAACGCTTTATGAGAGCCAGGCCGGCCGGTAAATCGCCCCTGCCGGGCGCAAGCCAGCCGGCGGGGTCGTTCCGGCTCAGCGCCCACAACATGATGTCCAGGCTTTGATCAATGACGCAGCCATCGCTGTCGATCAGTACCGGCACCGTGCCCTTTGGCGACGCCGCCAGCAATGAGGGCGGCTTGTCGCGCAGCACGATTTCGCGCAGTTCGCATGCATGCCCGCTTACGGCAATGGCCAAGCGCGCCCGCATGGCATAGGGACACCGCCTGAAAGAATAAAGGACGGGAAGCGTATTCATGGAAGGCGACCGAGAGGGCTGCGGCCCACGGGCGCCCTAGGCGTCTACGGACGCAGCGGCCTGCGGACGCTCGAGGCGCACACCGATATGGCGCTGCTTGCGCTGACGCGCCAGCTGGACCTGCTTTTGGCGCTCGCGAAAACGCTGCAACTGGTCTGCAGTATGTTTATCGTGGCAATGCGGGCAACTGACGCCTTCCTCGTAATGCTCCGAAGCCTTGTCCTCGGCGCCGAGAGGCAGCCGGCATGCGCGGCAAAACTCGTAATCGCCGGGCTCCAGGCCGTGGCCCACGGACACCCGCTCGTCGAAGACGAAGCATTGCCCGTCCCACAGGCTGTCTTCGGCCTCGATGGTTTCCAGATACTTGAGTATGCCGCCCTCGAGATGATAGACATTCTCGAAGCCTTGCGAACGAAGATAAGCGGTCGACTTCTCGCAGCGGATTCCACCGGTACAGAACATGGCGACCTTGGCGTTCCTGTTCAGGATGCCGCCTTCGGCCGAATGCTCCCGCACCCATTCTGGAAATTCGGTGAAGCTGGACGTATGCGGATTGATGGCGCGCTTGAAAGTGCCGATGGAGACTTCGTAATCATTGCGGCAGTCCACCACGATGACGTCCGGATCGGCAATGAGCTCGTTCCATTCATCGGGCTTCACATAAGTGCCCGCCATGGTGCGCGCATGCACGTTGGGAACGCCCATGGTGACGATTTCGCGTTTCAGCTTCACCTTCATGCGGTAGAACGGCATGTGCTCGGACCACGATTCCTTGTGCTCCAGCGCGGCGAGGCGCGGGTCTTGGCGCAAATGATCGAGCACCGCCCGGATCCCGGCTTCGGGACCGGCAATCGTGCCGTTGACGCCCTCTTCCGCAAGCAGCAGCGTGCCTTTCACGCCCTGCGACTCGCAGAAATCGAAAAGAGGCTGCTGCAACTCGCGAAAGTCGGGGAGCTCCACGAATTTATATAGTGCTGCAATAAGAAAGTTGGCCATGACGCGGAATGAAAATGATCGGTATGCTGAGGACGCCATTTTACCGCCAACACAGCGACGGCGTTTCCAGTATGATGAAGAACCCTCATGCAGCAAGGAAACGCATATGCCCCGGATACTGATCCTACCGGCCATCCTGGCGCTTGCAGGGCTGGGCGCCTGCGCCAGCGGCACAGGCAGCAACACAGCCCGGACGATCGCCTCGTCCAGCGCGCCGGCCATCACCGAAACCGCCGATGCGCAGGTCTGCAACGACGACCTCGCCCAGTCCGCCATAGGCAAAAAGGCCGACGAGGCGCTCATCGAAGAATACCGGCAGCGCAGCCAATCCAAGTTCGCCCGGATGCTCAGGCCGCGCAGCGTCATGACCATGGAATACAACCCTCAGCGCCTGAACCTGCGTGTCGATGACAACGATATCGTCATGAGCGTCAACTGCGGCTGATCCCCACGACGTATGGACTCACTCACCCAGGCCGTGCTTGGCGCCGGAATCCAGGGCGCCATGCTGGGCCGCTTCCAGGGCCGAAAGGCACTGCTGGCTGGCGCAGCGCTGGCAACCCTGCCCGACCTGGATGTCTTGATCGACTACGGAGACCCCGTCTCCGGCATGATCAATCACCGTGGATTTTCTCATTCCCTGTTCGTGCTGACGCTCCTGGCGGCCGTGCTGGCGTGGGGCATGCGCCGATGGCGCCCATCGCCCCTGTACAGTGGTCGCCGACTGTTCCTGACGATATGGCTGGTGCTGATCACGCATCCCTTGCTCGATGCCTTCACCAGCTACGGCACCCAGCTGTGGTGGCCGCTGACCCCGACGCCCACCGCGTGGGCCAGCCTGTTCATCATTGATCCCTTCTTTACCGTGCCGCTGCTACTGGTCGTGGCGGTCGGCCTCGTGGTGGGAAACCGCTGGCGCATGCAACCCGCCTTCTGCTGGGCGCTGGCCTGGTGCGCGGCGTATATTGCCCTGTCTGTCGGCGCCAAGACCATCGTCGAGGCCCGTGTAAGGCAGCATCTTGAACAGCAGGGCCACACCGTCGTGGCGATGTTCTCCACGCCCCAGCCTTTCAACATCGTGTTGTGGCGCGTCCTGGCCCGTACAGACGGCGATCATTACATAGAGACCATCGTCAGTCTGCTGGATCGCACACCGGGCGAAAGCCTTGAGGCGCCACTGAACAGCGGGCTGGCCGAGGCCGTTGGCCCTGCTCCCCAGCTCAGCGGGCTGCGCTGGTTCACCGACAATTGGCTGCGCTACGACGCGGTGGGCAACCAGCTGGTGGTCAGCGATCTGCGCATGGGCATCGGCACAGGTTATTACAGTTTTCGCTTCCTGGTCGCCCGCCGCAACGGCGAAGGCGCTCCATGGACCGCCGTTACTCCGGCGTATTGGCACCGCGAACGCGGCCTGGACGAACTTCCCGCCGTCATGTGGCGGGCTCTGCGGCCCGACCCTCCCCTTCCCCTTCATGAGTGGGAAACCCTGATGACGCTTCAGCGCGGTATGACGGCACGTTAATTGCACTCCATCGGGCAGCCGGCGGTCGTCCTGCCGCCGCATATCCGACAATGGAGAGTCGCAATGAACAAATCCCGTATCCCGGTCGCCCAAAAAGACGTTCTGTCGCTGCTTCTCGACGACCATAAACGAGCGAAACAGCTTTTCAAGGATTTCGAGTCCGCAAAGGACTCCGCCACGAAAGAGGAAATTGCGCACACCGTCTGTACGGAGCTGCAAATCCATACCGAACTGGAGGAGCAGCATTTCTATCCTTTCCTTCGGCAGCAGGATCCAGAAACCTTCGGCGATCTTCTGGACGAAGCCAAAGTCGAGCATGCCAGCGCCAAATCGCTGATCAAGCAGATTCTGGCGATGAAACCCGACGACGATTTGTACGATGCCACCGTCACCGTCCTTGGCGAGTACGTGTCGCACCACGTCAAGGAAGAGGAAGAAGAGCTCTTTCCCCAGGTCATTTCCAAAAAGATCGAGTTGCGAGAGTTGCTGGATCCCATGATGGCACTCAAGGAACAGATGCAGGAAAGGCTCCAACCCGCCACGGTATGAGTCGATGCCCCGCCTTGCGGGCACATAACTTGCAATGACGGCTCACTCGGCCTCTGCCGCATTTCTTTAGGGAGATCTACAATGCGAAGAATCGCGATCGTCAGCGAGCATGCGTCGCCGTTGGCGCAATTGGGAGGAATAGACAGCGGAGGCCAGAACGTCTATGTTGCCAATGTGGCAAGGCAGCTCTCGCGTCAGGGGTATTGCGTAGACGTCTTCACCCGGCTGGACAATCCCTATCTCCCGAGTGAAATGGACTGGGACGACAATGTCCGCATCATCCATGTGCCTGCCGGGCCGGCGCGCCACCTGCCCAAAGAATCCCTGCTTCCCTATATGGAAGATTTCAGCGCCTATCTGCTTGAATACATACGAGAAAACTCCCCTCAGTATGACGTCATCCATGCCAATTTCTTCATGTCCGCCATGGCGGCCTTGCCCGTTGCGCGGCACACCGGCACTCCTCTTGCCGTGACCTTCCATGCCTTGGGCAAAGTCCGGCGCCTGCACCAGGCTTCGGCCGATCTCTTCCCCGACAGCCGTTTCAGCATCGAAGAGGACATCGTCCGCAATGCGGACTGCATCATAGCGGAGTGTCCGCAGGACCGACAGGATCTCATCGCGCTCTATGACGCCGATCCCGCCCGCATACGCATGGTTCCCTGCGGCTACGATCCGGAGGAATTGCAACCGCTGGATGCGCAGCATGCGCGCCGATTGCTGGGCTGGGACGACAGCGTCTTTCATATTCTGCAGCTGGGGCGCATGGTGCCCCGCAAGGGCGTGGACAACGTCATACGCGCGCTGAGCCGCCTGAGGCATACACACAACGTTGACGCGCGCCTTTGCGTGGTTGGTGGCCGGACGGGAAATGGCGTCGAAGGCGATACCCCCGAGCTGGACCGGCTGGCGGACATCGCGCTGAAGGAAAAAGTTGCTGACTATGTTGAATTTACCGGCAGCCGCAGCCGCAATGTGCTCAGCCGCTACTACAGCGCCGCCGACGTATTCGTGACCACCCCCTGGTACGAGCCATTCGGCATTACACCCATCGAAGCAATGGCGTGCAGCCGGCCGGTCATAGGCTCGGATACCGGCGGCATACGCTATACGGTCGTGCATGGCCGCACCGGTTTTCTGGTGCCGCCAAAAGATCCGGATGTGCTGGCCGAGCGCCTTGCCACCGTTGCACAGGACCGCACGTTGGCCATCAAGATGGGACTTGCGGGTGCCCGCCGCGCGCGGGAACTGTTCACTTGGCGCCGCGTGGCGATGCAGCTCGCCGACGTCTTCGAGGATCTCGGTCAGGATGCAGCCCGAAACTGGAGCAGGCCGTCCATGGAAAGCCTGCATCTGGCTTCCTGAACAACCTTAACTCACCCACTTCCGTGCGTTCCGAAACCTCTTTGAAAATGTCGGTCGTCGTACCGACTTATCAGCGGCCCGACCTGCTTGAGCGCTGTCTTGATGCGTTGGGCCGGCAGACATTGCCGCATGATGCTTATGAGATCATCGTATGCGACGATGGGCCGAGCGAAGCTGCCAGGCGCGTCGCTGAACAGGCGTTCGCCGGAAGGCCCTTCGCGCCGCTAATTCGATATCTCGAGGTCCGCAATTCGCAAGGTCCGGCGGGCGCTCGCAACATGGGGTGGCGGTCGGCTCGGGCGCCCATCATTGCGTTCACCGACGATGACACGGTTCCCGACCCGGCGTGGCTGGAGGCCGGCCTGGCCGCGATGACGCCCGACGTGCATGCCGTCACCGGTCGCATCGTCATGCCTTTGCCGCCGGCGCCGTCGGACATCGAGCGCGATGCGGCGCGACTGTCGGATGCCGAGTTCGTGACGGCCAACTGCTTCATCCGGAAAGACACGCTCGACGAGGTGGGTGGATTCGATGAAAGATTCCGCATCGCCTGGCGCGAGGATTCGGACCTGCATTTCAATTTGCTTGAACGGGGTTGCACGATCGTCTCGGCGGACGACGCCCTCGTCGTCCATCCGTTGCGTCCGACCTCGTTTGGCGCCGGCATCGGGATGCAGAAGAAAATCGTCTATGACGTGCTGTTGTACTGCAAGCATCCGCGTCTGTATCGGGAACGCATACGACGCCGGCCGCCATGGTTCTATCTGCTGGTGATGCTGCTTCTGCTGGGAAGCGTAGTGTGCCTGGCCATTGGCCGCCTGGACTGGGCCACGATTTCCTTATCTGGATGGGCCATGGCAACGCTGGCGTTTTTTGCCTGGCGCCTGGCGCACAGTGCGGCGACCTTCCGCAATGCCTTCGAATTGTTGCTGACCTCGGTCTGCATTCCGCCTTTATCGATTTTCTGGCGGGTGATCGGCATACGGCGCTACGGAGCGAAGTTTCCATGACGGACGACAAGACCATGAACCAGCAAAATGCGCAGCGCAAGGTGCTGATCACCGGCGGCGCGGGCTTTCTCGGCGCCCATCTATGCAGGCGCATGCTGAACGAGGGCCATCAGGTGATATGCCTGGACAATTACTTCACGGGTTCGCCGGACAATGTTGCCGACCTTGCCGCGCGCAACGGCTTTACATTGGTGAAGCATGACATCGTAGCGCCGCTGCCGGCCGGCCTGGATCCTACGCATATCTACAATCTTGCCTGCCCTGCCTCGCCCGTGCACTATCAAAGAGACCCGGTCCAGACCTTGCGCACCTGCGTCATGGGCGGTTTCCATCTTCTGGAGCTGGCGCGGCAATGCAATGCGCGCATACTGCAAGCATCGACCAGCGAAGTATATGGCAACCCCAAAGTCCATCCGCAACATGAAAGCTATCATGGCTACGTCAATCCCGTCGGACTCAGGTCGTGCTACGACGAAGGCAAGCGCTGCGCTGAAACCCTGTTCGCGGATTACAGCCGCATGCATGGGGTGCAGGTGAAAATCGCCCGCATTTTCAATACTTACGGGCCGGGCATGTCGGCGGATGACGGACGCGTGATCTCGAACCTGATCACGCAGGCGCTCAGCGGAAGGCCGCTCACGATTTATGGCGACGGCAACCAGACCCGCTCGTTTTGCTATGTGGACGATTTGATCGAAGGCTTGGTTCGTCTCATGGACAGCGTCGACACGTTCATGGGTCCGGTCAACCTGGGCAATACCAGCGAGATTGCCGTCATTGAGGTGGCACAGCGCATACTGGAGCTTACCGGGCAGGATCAAGAGCTGCAATTCGTTCCGCTGCCTCCAGATGACCCCGCCGTACGATGCCCCGACACCACCATCGCAAGATCCCACATGGACTGGTCGCCGACCGTGCCGCTGGAAGAAGGCCTCCAGCGCACGATCGCCTATTTCTCCGCGCTCGCCGATCAAGGGCGAGCGCATTGCGCTACTTTGCGCTAGAGACCTTTCTTTCCAGGTCTTCCGCCATGCCCAGGTGCTTTTTTAGCCGTGGCAGCGTCTTGACCGCAAACGCCTTGAGTTCAGCATCCTGTAAGCTGGCACTGCCGCCTTCGAACAGGCTTACCGCTTCCTTGTGCGCGGCGACGCCGATTTCTTTCGCGTACAAACGATCGAACTCCGCGCCTTCGACCTCGCTCAATGCCTGAAGCTTTTCCTTCTGCATGTCGGACGGGAACAAAGGCGGCGCGACGCCCTTCTTCTTGGATATGGTCTCGAGCTCGAGGTTGGCGTCCGTATGATCCTTGATCATCGACTGCGCAAAAGACTTCACTTCTTCGCTTTCCGATTTTTCTTCCGCGAGCTTGCTGGCTTCCACTTCCAGGTGCCCGGCTTCGGCTGCACGCTTGATGAAGTTCTTGTCTTCGTCGTTCACGGCGCTCTGGTTCTGTTTGGCCTCGGGGGGAGTTTCGGCGGCCGGTGAGGCCGGTTTGGGCTGCGCCAGCGCTGTGCCGGCCGCCATCGCCATGCTTGCCAGCAAAGCGGTGAAATGCAAAGGAAACGGCTTCATGGTTGCTCTCCTGTATTGAGAACACATTCCAGCAATGTCTGTTCCTGCGAAGGGCTTCCTGCCGATTTTGGTTGCATAATTACAACAAAAATGATACAATGTCAAATTGCCTTGCGCACTTGCTGCCAAGCGACGGAATCGCCTTTTGCACCCGCCCGCGGATTCTGACAAACACCCATACCTTTGCAATGGCACACCGGCCACCAGCCGGCGTGCCTGGGAGCAATGCGCCCTTCTTGTTTCAACTTCTTCTCAAAAGGAAATGAATGATCCAACGTGCTCTGATATCGTGGCTCTCGTGGCCGATGCTTTTTTGCATCGCCTCGTTGATGATGTATTTTTTTCAAGCATCCTTCCAGGATAAGGTGTCTGCTGCGGACGCCGAAATAATCAAGCACGTTATCAGTGCGGCTATCGTTTATTCCGTGGCATGGATGCTGTCGCGCATCGTGAGCATGGCACTGACCCGCAAAGGAAAGGGGAAGCGCAAGACACCCCGGCTGTTGGGCGAACTGCTCAGGGCGGGCTTGTTCACCATTGCCACGATCATTGCGGTGGGCTTGGTTCTGGGGCAGTCCCCCGGCGGAATACTGGCCAGTTCAGGCCTTATCATCGCAATCCTTGGTTTTGCGATTCGCAATGTGCTCGCCGACGTACTGTCCGGCATCGCCATCGGGCTCGAGGCGCCATACAGAATCGGCGACTGGGTCGAATTCGATGTGGGCACGAGCGGGCGAGTCATCGAGATCGGCTGGCGGACGACGCGCATCCTGACCACCAATGGCACCTACATGATTCTGCCCAACAGCCACATCTCGCGCCAGATGCTGACAAACTACAGCGCACCGCGCAAGCACTACCAGGCTTGCCTGCGCATCATCCTGAGCCATGAAGTCCCGATCGGCAAAGCCAAGGAAGTCCTGCTGGCCGCGGCTCATGCCGCTTCGGAGCCGATGCTTGCGTCGGGCTCGCAGAAGCCGATGGTGCATGCCAGCCAGTTCGGCATCGACGGGATTGCCTACACCATACAGTATTGGGTGCCCAGTTTTGCCGACGATGTCGATTGCCGAGATGCAATGCTTGCCGCAATCGACCATGCCATACGCAAAGAGCGCCTGTCGGTGCCTGTCAGGCCGGCCAAAGCCATATCCGACAAACTCGAGCTCGCCGGCGACTACGGCATGGCCTGAGCGGTTCGGCCGCGCTGCCGGTATCATATCGTTCCAATTCCGCAAGTTCAGGAGCTGAGCAATGAACGAATCGCAATGGCCGGAAGCTCCCGGCTCGACACGCAGCGTGGTCATCGGCGGCGGCACCATGGGTGCCGACGTAGCCGTGGTGCTGCTGCGCGCATCGAGCCCGACGGTGGTCGTGGAGCCCAACGAATCCCTGCACTCGGGCATCAGGGAGAAGATAGCGGGTAATCTCGATGCCATCGGCAAGGCTGCAAACATCGGCATGCTGACGATTGCTTCTTCGATCGACGGCATGGACTGGCCTGATATCGGCCTGGTGATCGAATGCGTACCCGAATCGCTGGACATCAAGCGCAAACTGTTTCGCGAGCTGTCTGAAAAGGCGCCCGCCCATACCGTGCTTGCCAGCAACAGCTCGAGCTTCCCCATCAGCCAGATCGCACAAGGGCTGGAAACCCGCGCACGCATGGTCGGCCTGCATTTCTTCATGCCCGCCCACATCGTACCCTTGGTCGAAGTCGTGCAGGGTCCCGACACGGACAAGGCCTTGGCGGAGGCCCTGGCAACCTTCATGCGCCGCTGCGGATCCGTCCCGATATTGGTCCGCAAGGATATCCCGGGATTCATCGGCAACCGGCTGCAGCATGCTCTGGCCCGTGAAGCATTCGCACTGATTCAAGCAGGCGTCGCGACACCCGAAGACATCGACGCGGCCGTACGCTTCGGCTTTGGCTTTCGCTATCTTGCCGCCGGCCCGGTATTGCAAAAGGAACACGCCGGCCTGGACGTGCATGCCGCAGCGGCGGCGACGATCTATCCCTCATTGTCCAATGCGCAGGAACCCGCCGCCGTACTCGCCGACAAGCCCAGGCAAGGCAAACTCGGCATGAAAACCGGCCAAGGTTTCTATGGGTGGGACCCGGAAAGCATCGAGGCGGAAAAACAGCGCTACGAACGTGCGCTGCAGGGCGCGCTGAAAGTACTGGCGAAGGAACTTCCGTCCATCGAACCTTAGATGGGGTCAGACCCCGTACGGGGTCTGACCCCTCAATCCAAGTCATGGGGTCAGACCCCATGCGGGGTCTGACCCCTCGATTCAAGTCACGGGGTCGGACCCTGTACGGGGTCCGACCCCAAACTCAGCGCCATTCGTCCCGATACACAAACTTGGGCATCTGCCAGTTATAGCGTAGGGCAAGCATCCGCATTGCCAGCCCTATCGTCATCGCAACCAGCATGGATATATCGGAATGCAGCGCCATCGCCTGGGCACCGATGAAAAGAACGCCGGTTACGACCGATACGCTTGCGTAGAGCTCCTTGCGGAATAGAAGCGGAATGTCGTTGCACAAGACGTCGCGCAGCACCCCCCCCGCACAACCGGTGATCATGCCGCTGATCAGCACGACGGTGATGGGCAACTGCATTTCCAGGCCGATCTGGCAGCCAATGACTGTGAAGACGACCAGGCCCAAAGCGTCGAGCAGAAGGAACAAGCTGCGCAGGCGCCGCATCACCGGGGCGATCAGGGCCGTGAGCATGGCCGCTCCGGCTGTGATCCAGAGATATTCGGGATGCTGTACCCAAGTCAAGGGATAATGCCCCAACAGAACGTCTCTGACGGAGCCACCGCCCAATGCAGTGACACAGGCAATGATGCATACCCCTATCCAGTCCATGTCGCGCCGTCCGGCCGCCAGCGCAGCCGTCATGGCCTCCGCCGTTATCGCCACTAAATAAAGCGCAAGTAACACCATTACGTTGTCCAGTCTCGCCGTGGTTTATGGGATGGTGAGCGTGCTCGACCTTAACAGGGCGCCGGAAGCCGCGGTCTCCTGCGGAAAGTCCCCGTGCTTTATGGCATTCCTACCCGCACGCTTGGCCAGATACAAAGCGTCGTCCGCCGCCGCCATCAATTTGGTGAGTGTTGCGGAAAGGTCTCGAGTGGTCGCGATGCCGATGCTGCATGTGTAGTGCGGCAGGAACGGATTGCTGCGGGCGGCAACCGAGGTCCGGATCGCGCCGGCCAGCTCGATCGCATCGGCATCTGACAGATCCACTCCAATGACGAACTCCTCGCCGCCAAGCCTGGCGAAGGTCGCATTCGGGCCGATCGCCTTTTCTATCTTGCGGCAGAAGTCTATGAGCACCGTGTCGCCCATGGCGTGGCCATGCCGGTCGTTGATGGACTTGAAATGGTCCAGATCAATGATGAATACCGAGAAAGGCCGTCGTGCTTCGACCGACCGCCGAAGCTCTTTTTCGCAGATCTCGCTAAAGACGCGCCGATTGAGCACGCCCGTCAGCGAATCACGAGTCGCATGCCAAGCGAGCGCGGCATTCAATCGCTGCGTCGCCACCATGACATATCCGACAGCCAACAGCAAAGACACCACCGTATAGGTGATGAAATACACGATTTGTATGATGTCGGCAGAAAAAAACTCGCCTGAAGAAAAGCCGGGCAAGGCAGCCGTGACGCCCCGGACAGCGATCACGATGATCTGCATCGAAAGGATGGCCGCCAGAAAGGCGGAACTGAAGTGCCTGAAGCCGTATCGGACGATCAACACCAACTGGCCGCCGTACAGATACAGCAGGCTTGCCGTCATGACGCCCAACCGGAAGTGGTAGCTTGGCACGACCAGCGTGCCCCAGACGATACCGGCCGACCCCAGGGCAACGACACCGGCAATGAGCCGCTTCGTTTCCGGCCATTCGTAAAACTGCTGAGTGCCCCACAGCCAAAGCGCAACGCCTGCCAGCAAGCCGATATTGGCGACGATAATGGACAGCCAGTCGGGAAAGACTCCACGGCCGCCGAAGCAGATTCCCGATACGCCAACCGCAAACGACCCCCAGGCCCAGCGAGTCACGCCGCGTATGTCGGGCGGCATGTCCCGGCTGACCGAGAACAATATGCCCGACAGGACGATCGACATGGCCGCAGGGATCATCACCACGGTCAAGGAGTCCAGCATCACTGCGGGACCCCATGAATGTTTTGGCTTGATTGGGCGAAAATGGGGCACCTCTCTTTCGATACAACAATTGTATCGATTTCTGTCTTACATGCCCTGATTTTCAATTCCTGGGGTCAGACCCCGTATGGGGTCTGACCCCCTTTGCGTGCCCGGATCCCGGTTCCCTGGGGTCAGACCCCATACGGGGTCTGACCCCTCTTGCATGCCCGGATCACAGTTCCCTGGGGTCAGACCCCGTACGGGGTCTGACCCCGCCCCAAATCAGTCTACGTGCTCCACAGTGTTGCTCAGACGTCCGATCCGCTGGATGGTTACGCTGACGGGGCCTCCCATCAAGCTGAGATCGGCGTTCTGGACGGCCCTTCCCGGCTTGCCTCCGGAGGCGAGCGCCGTGCCCATGGACACAACGTCGCCTGGCAGCAAGGTCATGTAGCTGGACACGAACTCCAGCACCTGGGGCACTTTGTGGAACAGATTGATTGTATTGTCGCTGGCAAACCGCTCGTCGCGGACATGGCATTCAATGTCCAGCGCGTGCGGATCCGGAATCTCGTCCTTCGTCACGATCCAGGGGCCGAGCGGCGAAAAGGTGTCGGAGCCTTTGTAGCGTCCGCTGTAAGACACATGGCTGTCGACATACCGGATTCCCTCGCCCTCCGCTGCCGGATGGATGGCCCGGTAGTGGAAGGAATCCTCTCCGCGCATGGTCGGCGATGTCAGGTCGTTATGAACCGTGTAGCCGAAAACATGGTCGTAAGCATCCGCCGCCGCAATATCGCGCGCCAGTTTGCCGATCACCAGTGCCAACTCCGGCTCAGGGTGGACGCGGCCATACTGTTTTTTCAGACGTATGGCGCCTCCGTGGCCAAGCAGGGCCGTCGAGGGCTTGGTGAACAGTGCCGGATGCGACGGCCCGGAAATGATCCGGTCGGCGTTGGCGCTGTTGTTGAGCGCAAGGCAGCAGATCTTGGAGGGCCGCTGCACCGAAGGCAGGACGCTGACGGAGTCCAGGCGGCGACGCTCCGCGCCCTGCAAGTTGCGCTCCAGTTCGGACAACTGCGCCCAGACCGCCGGGCCGGCCTCGATGATGGAATGAATGTCGGTCAATTGCTCCAGCGCCAGTGCGCCGCGTGTGGCGCGCGCCTGCTCGAGTCCGACGAACTCATCATCGGAAACCATGAAGCCCACGCGGGCGATGTCGGGACTTTCTGGCAATGAATAGCTAACGAGTTTCAAAATTTTGCTCCAGGCCGGCATGCGGCACAAAGGTTTCGTGCGGTGAATGTGAGGCCGGCACGTTGACGCCAGCTTAACGAGCCATCTTCCAAGTTGGTATCTTTGCGGCGCATCGTTCCACGTCACGGAATCAGCCCTGGCCGCGCCTGGAAATCTCTTCCAGAATCTCGGCCCGCGCGCCCGTCAGCACGGCAAGGCACTCTCCTACGCTCTTGTCGTTGATCAGGGCGGCAAACGTGGTGAGTCCCAATACGCCGAGGATTTCATCGCCGAGCAGCAGCGGAATCGCCACCGTGGCGCTGGAACCCGGCTTGGACGATTTTCGCAGCGCATAGCCACGCTGCCTGGTCAATGCGATCGCCTGGCCGACTCGCCGCTCCAGCCCGGCCTCCTCCACCGAATCCGCTTTCCGGGTGGCCAGCAGCTGCACCAAGCGTTCCCGCTCCGGCTCGGGACAATACGCCAGATAGGCCTGCCCCATGGCCGACTCCATCAAGTCATGCACATGCCCCAAGGTGGTGTGCTCGGAGCCTATGGGGCTGTACGGCATGCTGCTGTATCGGACCATGATGCGGCCGCCGTGCAAAGTTCCGATCGCCAAGGGAAGGCCCGTCTCACGCGTGGTCCTGAGCAGCACTGCGGCCCCTACTTCGACCACCAGGTCATGCTCGGTGTATCCGTCGCAAAGAGTGCGTACCTTTTCCGTCAGCGAATACACCCCCTTGACGACATCGTTCTTGACGTAGCCTTCGCTCTTCAACGTCATCAACAGGCGATGCACCGTCGACTTCGGAAGACCGGTTGCCTGGTGCAACCGGCTCAATGAGCTTTGCGGTTGCTGATTGAGCGCCCGCAGCAAATCGAGCGCCCTGACGACGGGATTGATCGCCTTGGTCATTGAGTTCCCCTGATTGCCGCTGTTCGCCGGCCACCGCCTATTTTCCCATATCAATTCCGTAATACGGAACGAATGATCAGAAAGGAAGTGAACGGCACAGGCCCCACCTATACTGGCCGACATCGAAGAAGGAGACCCATCCCATGAAGATACGCCGAGTTTTCACCCAAGCCTTTTCCCGAGCGATGCTGGCGGCATCGGCTCTGGCGTTGGCGACAACCGCCGCCGCGCAGCCGAACGCAGTACAAGCCTATCCGGACAAGCCGATACGTGCGATTTCCCCGTTTGCGGCCGGTGGCACCACGGACATTCTTGCCCGCCTGATCGGCAAAGAGTTTTTCCCGGCCTCCGGTCAGGCAATGGTCGTGGAAAACATATCCGGAGCAGGCGGCACCATCGGCGCCGCCACCGTAGCGCGCGCCGCGCCCGACGGCTACACGCTGGAAATCGGCGGGATATCCACTCATGCGATGGCCGGGTCGCTATACAAGAAACTGCCTTTCGACCCGGTGGCGTCATTCGAACCGGTGTCCATGCTTGCCTGGGCGACCACGGCCATCGCCGTGAACGCTCAACAGCCTTTTCAGACTCTTTCGGAATTGGTCGAATTCGCCAAGGCCAATCCGGGACAATTGGCCTATTCGTCAGGCGGCGTCGGCAGCATCAATCACCTGACGATGGCGGCCTTTGCCAAGGCGGCCGGAATCGAGCTGCTTCATGTGCCCTACCGAGGCGGCGGCCCTGCCACGACCGCGGTCATGCAAGGAGAAGTCCAGGTGTTCGCAGGCGGCACATCGTTGCTTTTGCCTCAGGTCGAAGCCGGAACCGTGCGCCTGCTTGCCGTCACAGGACCGGAACGCAGCAAGTTGCTGCCGAATATTCCGGCCGCCAATGAAACGGTAAAAGGCTTTCAGGCAACGAACTGGTACGGCGTGCTTGCCCCCAAAGGCCTGGACCCGGCTCTCAAGGAAAAGATCTGGACGGAATTGGACCGGATTATGAAGATGCCCGAAATCGCCGAGAAAATGGCAGGCATGGGATTGGAGTATCCCGGCCTGAGCTCCGAGCAATTCAAAGCCGCGCTGCATGAAGACCAGCGGCGCTGGGGCGCCACGATCCAGGAACTGGGCATCAGCTCTGACTAGACAACCGTCCCCGGCCCGATGGGCCAGATCCCATAAGAGAACTGGCCCATCTTCCGCCCTGCTCCGCAAGGAGCAGGGCTCCCAACCCAGCGATTTTGGAACCGGCTTCCATGTCGAGCTTGGCCCACTGCGTTGACTAACACTAATATCAGCATTGATGATACATAAGATAAATATATATTATTTTATTTGATTGAAAGCCTCATCTATACTGCGGCGAAGTCATGGACATGACCCACATCCTGTTATTTCGTTCGCAAGCAGGCAAAGAAGATGACCACTGCATTGAGGATTGCGCAAGGCCGGTTCGGTCGACTGGCCTTACTCGACATGGATACGCCTTTGGCTCCTCACGCGCATTCCCAATGCCATGTGATTTTCAAAGCCAGTGGCGCCGACTCCGCCTTCTATGTCAGCGAAGAGAGGTTGCCGGTGACCGACAGGACCGCCATCCTCGTCAATGCCTGGGAACCACACTACTTCTTTAGTGAACCGGATTTTCCACGTACGGTCTATCTGGCAATGTACATTGAGCCAAGCTGGATGTCATCGTTACACAGTCCTTTGCACGTAGCGTCTCATCCGCGCTTTTTTCCACGCCCCTGCGTGGAGATTTCGCCACGTATCCGGCGCATGGTAGATGATTTGATCGGGGAACTGCTTTCGCTCGTACCCATGTCCCAGGATAGACTCGAATCGGATCTTTTCAACCTTATGGTGGCTGTCAGTGAAGATTTTTCCGCCTGGCGGCGCAAAGACGCATTGATTCTTCCCGATGGGTGGCACATGCAGGACGCACGTATCCATAAAGCCATCGCCTACATCCAAGAAAACCTTGGCAAACCCCTGGACGTCGCTCAGATCGCCTCATCCGTCCATCTCTCCCGGGCTCAATTTTTCCTGCGTTTCAAACGCAGCACCGGAATGACGCCCAATGTGTTTGTCAACATGCTCAGGGCGGAAACTGCCTGCAAGCGACTGGCGCAATCGGATGGACACGGAAGTGTGGGTCAACTTGCCGGTGAGCTCGGATTTTCTGATCAAGGTCACTTCACTCGTTTCATTCGCGGACATATCGGCGTGACGCCAAGCGAATACCGGCGAGTAGTCCAAGTTTACGGTCCAGCCTAGCCGCCGGTTTGGCGTATCTCCATCCAAATAACAAATCGCCGCTTTGGCATGGCTTCACAGCATGAGATGATGCAAGTCAAGACGCTATGGCAAAAAGTCGGAGCCCCAGCCAATGTGCTGGCCACGTCTCGCCCCTAATATGGAATCGCGCAAATCTGGCGGGCTACCCCGCCTCAACTTTACTCAACAAGGGGACAAAAGAATGTCATTCAAAAGAGTGGTGACGGCCCTCGCCGTCGCAATCGGTATCGCCTCGAGCGCCGCCTCCGCGGCAAAGGAACTGCGCCTGGGACTGATCGTGCCAGGCACACACGATTGGTCTCAGGCCGCGGTGGCCATGGGCAAGGATCTTGAGAAAAAATCGGATGGGAAATACACAGTCACCGTGTTTCCCGCCGGCCAGCTCGGCAACGAAGCGCAAATGCTGCAACAACTGCAGACGGGGGCGCTCGATATGGCCTTCATGACAGTCGCGGAAATCACGAATCGCGTACCAGACTTCGGAGCACTCTTCGCCCCCTATCTCGTACGCGATGTGCGTGAGTCGGGCTTGCTGTTGAATGGACCTACCGCCCAGAAGATGCTGGGACGCCTCCCGCGAGAGATCGGTGCGGTTGGCGTCGGGTACGGCGGCGCCTCCATGCGTCTGATGCTCAACGCCTTTCCAACGAACAACGTGGGCGACATCAAGGGACGGAAGATGCGCATCACGCCCTTTCCGCCAGTGCGTGATTTCTACCAATTACTGGGTGCGGCTTCGACGCCCATGCCCGTGACCGATGTCTATGACTCACTCGCCAATGGACAAGTGGACGGTGTCGACGCCGATATGGAGCTGGTATGGCGCATGAAATTTTATGAGCGCGGCAAGACTCTGCTGTACTCCAGCCATATGATGTTTCCGGTCATAGGATTGGTGTCTGGTCGCGTCTGGCAACAATTGCCTCCCGCAGATCGGGAGCTGATCTCCAGCACGGCAAAACAGCATCTGAACGGACTCTTCGACAGCTATATGCAAGTCGAGAAGGAAATGCTGAAGAACATTCAAGGCACGAACGTAAACGTCAAGGTTGCAGGGCCAGAGTTTTTTGGCGACACGCTGGAAAAATGGGAAGAGATCTGGCTCAAACGCACGCCGGTGCTGGCGGATCTGCGCAAGGAGTCGGCTGCGCTAAGGAAGTAAGCGCCTTCCGGCACTGCCTACCATACGTCAACCTTGAAAGCCCATACTACGATCATGCTACGAATTCTCGCCAATCTAAGCAGTTGCATCGCCCGCATCGAAGGTGTCGTGATCCGCATCATCGCGATCGCGCTGCCGCTGATGATACTTACAAACGCCGCCGGACGGGCTGTACGCAGCCCGATCTACTGGATGGACGAGCTGGCCATCCTGACGATGGTGTGGATGGCCATGATCGGTATGTCGCTTACCCTCAAGACCCGAGACTCGGTTTCAGTCACCATGCTCGTCGATATGGTGCCCGCATCATTGATGAAGACCATGAGGATTGTGACCGATGTCTTGGTATTGGCGTTTGGCGTCATTCTGTTTGCGTTGAGCTATCAATGGTTTGATCCCGTGGCGCTCATCCGGGTCAACTTCGACACACACCTCTTTTCGGGGGATACCTTCAATTTTATCTATGAAGATACGACCAATACATTAGGCATCAAGAAATTCTGGTTCTGGCTGGTCATCCCCTGGGTTTCGTTCACCATCATTATTCACGGGCTGTCCAATCTGATACAGACTCTCCGCACACCCGCATCGTCCTTGAGCTCAATATCCACCGTCACCGCGGAGTAAATGATGATCCCACTAAGTTTTGGCGTTTTATTGGCGTTGGGCCTGCCCATCACCCTGGTGTTGGCAATGACCGCCCTTCTCTATATCTACATCAGCGGCAATACGGTTCTCTATCTTTCGTTTCCGCAACAGTTTTTTTCTGCCATTGAAAACTATGGGCTGCTTGCCATTCCCTTGTTCATGTTTGTCGGCGAGTTGATGAACGAAGGCGGCATTACCCGCCGTCTCGTCGCCCTGGCATCTGTGTTCATCGGCCACGTACGTGGCGGACTGGCCTACATCAATATTCTGGCCAACATGTTTCTGGCGTCCATCGTCGGATCGGCCAATGCGCAAGTGGCCGTCATGTCGCAAGTAATGGTTCCGGAAATGGAGCGCCAAGGATATCAGCGCGGCTTCGCAACCGCCACAACCTGCGCGGGCGCATTGCTGGCGCCGGTGATTCCGCCATCCATGCTATTTGTGATTTTCGGCGTGCTGGCACAGATATCCATTGGTGACATGTTCATTGCCGGCATCATCCCCGGCCTGCTGATGGCGGCGGGATTCATCATCATCATCGCACTGCTCGGTTGGCGCTACAACTACCCTCCCGGCGTCAGATTGAGCAGGCGGCAGAAACTACAGAACATCGTTACCGCAATTCCATCGATGTTGGTCCCGACCGTCATGATCGGAGGGATCCTGGGCGGGCTGACGACGCCGACCGAAGCCGCTGCGCTCGGCGCTCTGGCCGCCGTGCTGGTCGGAAAACTCGCGCACAATGAAATACGGTTCGAGCGTTTCGGCGGCATGCTCATGCGTGTAGGCATCAACACCGGAGTCGTCCTTTCCCTGGTCGCCGCCGCCGGTGTGTTTGGCTGGGTAATCGTCTTCGAGAAAGTGCCGCAACAGCTGGCCATGCTGCTGCAGAGCGTCACCGCCGACCCCTTCGTGTTCATGCTGCTGGTCACTGCCCTCTTGCTTGCGGTTGGCACCGTACTTGACGGCATCGCGGCACTGATCCTGCTGGTACCCATCCTTCTACCTGTCGCGACTCAGGTATATGGTATCGACCCATACCACTTCGGTGTCATCATGTGCATCAACTTGACGCTGGGCCTGCTCACGCCGCCGGTCGGCGCGGCCTTATACGTGGCGGCGCGCGTGACCGGAGCGAAACCCGCGGAGATTATCTGGCCGCTGTTGCCCTTCCTGGCGATTACAACGGCTCTGCTCGTGCTGCTCTCCTGGCAGCCCTTCCTAGTGACGGCACTGATTGGACGGTGAAGGCACGAAGGAACACTCATGAACAGATTCAATCAGTGGGTCGCGATCGTCACCGCCGCATCCCACGGGATCGGAACGGACTATGCCCGCACCATGGCAGCCGCCGGCGCTTGTGTAGCGATTACCGACACAGACGAAACCGGCCTTGCTCAGCAGATCGAGGCCGAAGGCGGAAGTGCCATCGCAATAGCGGTGGACACCTCTATTGAATCCGAAGCAACCAAGATGGCCTGGACGGTGATGGAGCATTTCGGACGCATCGACGTTCTGATCAATAATACGGCCGGCGACACAATGAGCGCCGGCCAGTTCGGTGAATCGCCGCTGAACTGGGACCGCCATGTCGCGCAAGACCTGCAACGCATCTTCGCCTGCGCGAAAGCCACCATACCATTCATGCGCCGCAGTCAGTACGGATGCATCGTCAACATCTGCCCGCGCATCACCCCCAACAGTGGCGTCCTGCTTCATCAAGTGGCCCGCAGCAACGCCATTGAAACGCTATCCGGCTCGCTCGCCGATGAGCTAGAACGCGAAGGCATACAGGTTGAAACATTGACAAGCCCCGCCGAGTTACTGAAGCTCGCGGCCGGTTGGAGCCGCCACTTCAGCACTGAGGCTGGCCTATCGCAGTGAGCGCACATGCTCCACACGCTCCATCTGACACTCACATGCCGCTGACGCGGCATCGCGCCTCCTATTGAAGAGATTTACACTGCCATGTCCATTAGCTCAGAACAAGTCTATGACTACATCATCGTCGGCGGGGGCTCAGCGGGCTGCGTGCTCGCGAACAGACTGTCGGCCGACCCTTCCAATAGGGTGCTCTTGGTCGAAGCCGGCGTCGATACGCCCCCTGGCAGGGTCCCAGGAGAGATTCTGGACAGCTATCCCATGCCGCTTTTCCATGGCGACAAATATATTTGGCCCGGACTGAAGGCACGCGCGTCAAGCAGAACCGAACCTCGACCCTACGAGCAGGCAAGAGTGATGGGTGGCGGTTCATCCATCAACGTGCAATCCGCCAATCGCGGCCTGCCACGCGACTACGAAGAATGGGTGGAGATGGGCGCGACGGCTTGGGGCTGGCGCGACGTGCTGCCCTACTTTCGCAAGCTTGAGCACGACTTGGATTACGATGGGGATTCGCACGGTAAGAACGGCCCAATCCCAATCCGCCGCATTTCACCGGACGCATGGCCGGCTTTTCCACATCGCGTGGCTGAGGCATTCCGCGCCCGGGGCCTTCCACTGCGGGGAGACCAGAACGCAGAATTCGAAGACGGCGTGTATCCCGCCGCGTTTTCCAACATCAACGATCAACGGGTATCCACGGCGGTGGGCTACCTGGACGCCCGAACGCGGGCCCGACCCAATCTCGACATCGCGTCGAACAGAAGGGTCACAGGCCTGATCATGGACGGCCGCAGAGTCAACGCTGTTGAGATTACGGACCAGAGTGCGCAGCGAACGACTATCAGGGCGCATCGTGTCGTGCTCTGCGCCGGCGCCCTGCAGTCGCCCGCTCTCTTGATGCGCGCCGGTATCGGCCCCGGCAGCGACCTGAATCAACTTGGGATAGCTGTCCACTCAGATCTGCCCGGCGTGGGCAAGAATCTCCGAGATCATCCCACGCTCACGCTTTGCCAGTATCTGCCAAAAGAACTGCGCCTGCCCAATGCGTACCGACGTTCCAGTCTCGTGAGTATTCGCTATTCTTCAGAAGTGGAAGGCGGCGTGGATTCCGACATGTACGTGGGTGTCTCGGCCAAGGCTGGTTGGCATGCCATCGGCGCACGACTGGCCCTGTATTTCCTATGGTGCAATCGGCCATACTCTGTAGGTGAGCTGGCGCTGCGCTCGCCCTCACCCGACGACTTTCCGCGGGTCGATCTCAATCTATTGTCCGATCACCGGGACAGCGTCCGCATGATGGAAGGCCTGCGCATGCTGGTGAAGACGCTCGCCTGCCCCGCGCTCAATCCGGACTCAAGGGATTTGTTTCCGGCATCCTTCTCGCCGCGAATCAAGGCGCTTAGCCGCGTGTCGGGTCTCAATCAGCTGCTTACTTCAATAATAGGTCGCGGCCTCGACGCTCCGCAGCCTCTCCGGTTCTGGCTGCTGCGAACCTTTCTGCTAAAAGGCATATCATTTCCTGAGCTTTTGCAGAATGAACAGAAGCTGGAAGACTTCGTCCACGACAATGTATTCGGTGTATGGCATCCCTCCGGCACTTGCCGCATCGGATTGGAGACGGACCCTGCGGCGGTCGTCGACAACAAGGGAAAAGTATTCGGAATCGAAAACATCTGGGTGGCGGATGCGTCAGTCATGCCTCGCCTGCCCACTGCGAATACCAATATACCAACGATCATGATTGCGGAGAAAATCAGCGATGGTCTGCTGAACAAAGCCATCGCTGGATAGACTCCGCAGCGTAGCGGGTTTTTGGGGTCAGACCCCATGCGGGGTCTGACCCCCGGCCGGCGGCGTGATGAACCGCTCTAGCTCTCCGCCATTGCGAGCAATGTCCTTCCATTGCTCGGCTTCGAAGTCGAGCACGGCCAAGGAACCGGGAGGATAGCCTTTCGCCTGCACCATAGGCGACGAGGCGAAGTCGGAGCACAGGTAGTGAGCGGTCTCTGCAAGGCCAGGATTATGCCCGACCAGCAAAACGGAGCGCGGCCCCTGTCTGATGCCGCGCACGACCTGCATGATGTCTTCCACATCGGCCTCATACAAGCCCCCTTCTGCGACATGCGCTATGCCATCGCCGAAAGCCATCGACACATATCGCCACGTATCCTGGGTTCTGGTCGCCGTCGACACGACTGCTAGGTCCGGCGCCAGTCCGTGGGCGACCATGTAGCCGGCGATGGACTCGCCTTCGTGGCAACCCTGTGGGGACAGCGGCCGTTCGTGGTCCGGGACACCCTGCGGGCGGCTGGACGTGGCATGACGAAGCAACATGATACGAAGCATATGAGCCCCTTGTTGAGAGCCGGTGGATCCGGCTCCCTTCTCTCAACTCAGGCGAGCCATCAAGCGCTGGCAATGATCGCGCAACTGCGCCGGCAAGCCGTGATGCAGCTTTTTGAACAGTTCCGCGTGAGAAGCAAGCTCTTTCTTCCAGGCGTGCTCGTCAACCGTGGTGATGCGCTCGAAATCGGGCTTGCCGAAATCCAGGCCGCTCCAGGTAATGTCTTCGTAGCGCGGTGTCGTGCCGAACAGCGTATCCTGGCCCTGGCCGACGCCTTCGATGCGTTCCAGCATCCACTTCAGCACCCGCATGTTTTCCCCGAAGCCCGGCCAGATGAAACGGCCGCTCTCGTCCGTCTGGAACCAATTGACGGCAAAGAAACGAGGCATCCGCGCGCCTGCGGCCTGAAGCCTTTCGCCCAGCGCCAGCCAGTGAGCAAAGTAGTCGCTCATGTTATAGCCGCAGAAAGGAAGCATGGCGAAGGGATCGCGCCTCACCACGCCTTGCGCGCCGGCCGCGGCGGCCGTCGTCTGGGAGCCCATCGTGGCCGCCATGTAGACGCCTTCGACCCAGTTGCGCGCTTCGGTGACCAACGGTACGGTGTCGGCACGCCGTCCACCCACGATGAATGCATCGATCACCACGCCGTCGGGGTTGTCCCAGTCCGGATCGATGGCCGGATTCTGCTCGGCCGATACCGTGAATCGCGCGTTGGGGTGGGCCGCCTTGCGGCCGCTATCGGGCGTCCAGTCCTGGCCTTGCCAGTCCAGGCAATGCGCAGGCGCGGGCCCCATCCCTTCCCACCATACATCGCCGTCGTCGGTCAGCGCCACGTTGGTGAACAGCACATTCTGGCGCAGCGAAGCCATGCAGTTGTAATTGGTCTTCTCGTTGGTGCCGGGTGCGACACCGAAGTAGCCCGCCTCGGGATTAATGGCGCGCAGCCGGCCGTCGGCGCCCGGCTTGATCCAGGCGATGTCGTCTCCGATGGTCGTGACCTTCCATCCGGGCAGCGACGACGGTGGAATCATCATTGCGAAATTGGTCTTTCCGCAAGCGGAGGGAAAAGCGGCGGCCACATGCATTTTCTTGCCCTGCGGCGTGGTCACGCCCAGGATGAGCATGTGCTCCGCCAGCCAGCCCTCATCGCGTCCCATGCTGGAAGCGATCCGCAGCGCAAAGCATTTCTTGCCCAGCAACGCGTTGCCCCCATAGCCGGAGCCATAGGACCAGATTTCCCGGGCTTCAGGAAAGTGGACGATGTATTTGGTGTCATTGCACGGCCACGGCACATCGGCCTCGCCGGCCTGCAGCGGCTTGCCCACCGAATGCACGCAAGGCACGAAATCGCCATCCTCGCCCAGCACGTCGTAGACCTTGCGACCCATGCGCGTCATGATGCGCATGTTGACTACCACGTAGGGAGAATCGCTGAGCTCCACGCCGATGTGCGCGATGGGCGAACCCAGCGGCCCCATCGAGAACGGGATGACGTACAGCGTACGCCCGCGCATGCAGCCCTCGAACAGCCCGTTCAAGGTACTGCGCATTTGTGCCGGGGCGGCCCAGTTGTTCGTGGGGCCGGCATCTTCTTCCTTTTCGGAACAGATGAAGGTGCGGTCCTCGACCCGGGCCACATCGCCCGGATCCGACCATGCCAAGTAAGAATTGGGCCGCTTGGCGGGATTCAGCTTGCGCAGCGTCCCTGCCTGCACCATGGCGTCACATAGCCTGTCGTACTCGGCCTGCGAACCATCGCACCACTCGATGCGGTCGGGTTGAGTCAGCGCGGCGATTTCCTGCACCCATTCTTTCAGGCGCGCGTGGCGCACCCATGCGGGAGCTTCTGATTCCAAGGTAAATTTCGGATGGGCTGCGTTCATGGGTCGGAATTCCTCCTGGATTTTACGGATATGAGATCCACCGTAGTGTAGATCGTATCGCCGCAAGCGGCATCCCGTGCCATGAAACCTAGGCCATATGTCGATACATTGGACATATGTATGGCTGCCGGCCGCAACATAGACCATGCGAAAGCCGGGCCTGGCCTGGACGCACCGGCATTACAATTTGTCAAGAAAAGTATGAGGCGGCGCAAAAGTTAAAAAAGGGTCAGACCCCGGATGGGGTCTGACCCTTGAAATACCTGGCGGACAGAGGGGGATTCGAACCCCCGATACGCTATTCACGTATACACGCTTTCCAGGCGTGCGCCTTCAACCACTCGGCCACCTGTCCTATCTGCCTTGCATGGCAATTTACCATTTACGCAAAGCGAAGTCCGCTATTCTATCAGAATTGGAAGACGCTGTGGGTTGAACCCAGGCGGCCAAGGCCGCACACCCATAACGCCGTTTCTGGCACGCTGTTCCCAGCAGCACGCTAGCGCGTCATGAAGTTCAGCGGTGCCATGACCAACTGCGGAAACAGCACGAGCAGCAGCAATACCGCCGACTGGGCCAGCAAATAGGGCATCACGGCGCGAATGACGGGATCCATGCGCACCCGTGCCACGCCGCAGACCACGTTGAGCACGGTGCCGACGGGCGGCGTGATCAGGCCTATGGCGTTGTTCATGATGAACAGCACGCCGAAATAGACCGGATCGATGCCCGCCATGCGTATGGTCGGCATCAGCACCGGTATCAAGATCAGGATGGTCGGCGCGAAGTCCAGCACGGTGCCCACGGTAAATACCAGCAGCATGATGGCCAGCATCAACAGCACGGGATTGTCGATCAGGGGTTCGAGGATGTCGGCGACCACCATGGGAATGTTGGCCGCGGCGATCAACCATGCGGAAACCTGTGCGGCGGCGACCAGGAACATGACGATGGCGGACGTTTTGCCGGCGGCCAGCAACAGGCCGTACAGGTCGCTGATCTTGAGCTCCCTATACACGCAAAAACCAACGAACAATGCATAGAACACCGCCACGACGGCCGCCTCGGTAGGGGTGAAGTAACCCGCCCGCAAGCCGCCGACGATGATCACCGGCATGAGCAACGCCCAGAAACCCGCCATCGTCGCCGACCAGCGCTGGCGGGACGACTTCCTTTCGCCGCGCGGCATGTCATCGCGCTTCGCCTGCAAAGCCCAGGTGACGACCAGTGCGAGAGCCATCATCAGGCCGGGCGCGATCCCGGCAATGAACAGCTTGGTGATCGAGATATTCCCCACCACCCCGACCATCACGAACCCGATGGAGGGAGGAATGATGGGGGCAATGATGCCGCCCGAGGCGATCAGGCCCGAAGCGCGCGGCACGTTATAGCCCGCGTTGCGCATCATGGGGATGAGCAACGCCGCTACCGCCGCGGTATCGGCGATAGCGGAGCCTGAAAGCGAAGCCATGATGACGCAGGCAAAGATCGCCACGTAGCCCAGTCCGCCCCTGAAATGCCCCACCCAGGCGCCGGCGACGTCCACGATCCGCCTGGAAATGCCGCCCGCATTCATGAGTTCGCCCGCGAGGACGAAAAACGGAATGGCGATGAGCGGAAAGCTGTCGGCGCCCGACAACATGTTCTGCGCCATGATCTGCGCGTCGAAAAAATCCATGTACCACATCATGGCCATGCTGCAGACCATCAGAGAGAACGCGATGGGCACGCCAAGCGCCATGGCCGCCAGCAGCGACGATACAAAAATCGCAATGAGCATTTTTAAATTTCGCTAATCGATATAGTTGGAGGGGACCAATTCGGACGCGGACATCCTGCCGCTCACCAATCTTGCAATATTGAGCGCCGTCAGCAGTCCGATCGACACCGCGCAAAGATAGGCGGCCGAATACACGATGCTCATCGATATGCCGGTTACCAATCCGACATTCGCAACGTTCAGTTCATGCTGCATCAGCAGCCCCCACAGCAGGACACCGCAACATGCAAGCACCAGCAGCTGCCCGAGGAGGACGGCAAAGAAAAGCGGCCTGCCCGACAAGCGCGAGACCAGTATGTCCACACCCAGATGTCCTCCTTCCCGCATGGCGACGATGGCGCCCAGGAAAGTCAGCCATATGAACAGGAAGCGCGACAGCTCTTCCGCGATATTGACGCCGGAGTTGAAGAAGTGACGCAGGATCACATTGCCGAATACCATCAGGCACATGGCCGCCAGGCATAGCACGATGACGAGCTCCAGCACCTTGAAATACCAGTTCGTCAGTTTTTTCATTATTGAATGCCCTGGAAACGATTCTGTTGGCGACGACCCGCTCCGCCGGCCGTCATAGAGTGAAGATCTTTCCCGGATTCAGGATGTTCCGGGGGTCGAGCGCCTGCTTGAGCTGCCGCATGACACTCACCGATGCCGCGCCAAGCTCATCGATCAGGAAGTCCTGCTTGTGCAGCCCTATGCCATGCTCGCCAGTGCATGTTCCATCCATGGCCAGCGCCCTGGCCACCAGGCGGGCATTGAGCGCCTCGGCCCGCTGAACCTCTTCATGGGAATGCTCATCGACCAGCATCTGGACATGAAAGTTGCCATCGCCGACATGGCCGACAACCGGAGCCAACATCGCCGACTGCTGCAGGTCGGCGATGGTCTCGTCGACGCAATCGGCCAATCTGGAAATGGGGACACAAACGTCGGTAACGATGGACCGCGCGCCCGGACGCAGCTGTAATGCAGCGAAGTAGACGTTGTGACGAGCCGCCCAAAGCCGGTTGCGCTCTTCGGGGCTGGCCGACCATACGAACCCCGCCGCGCCGAACTCCCCCGCAATGTCTTGCGTCAGGGCTATCTGTTCTTCCAGCCCCGACGCGCTCCCATGGAACTCGAAGAACAAGTGGGGCTGCTCGGGCAAGCCGGTTTTGCTGTACAGGTTGAGCGCCTTGATCGCGACGGGGTCGACGAACTCGCAGCGCGCCACCGGCACACCCAACTGAATGACCTGGACGACGGCCCGGACGGCCGCGGCAATGTCGGGGAACGCGCAAACCGCGGCCATCGTGCTTTCGGGCAGCGGATGCAATCTTACGGTGGCCTCGACAATGACGCCCAGCGTGCCTTCGGCGCCCACGAACAGGCGCGTCAGGTCGTAGCCGGCGGCCGATTTCCTGGCGCGGCGTCCCGTCTTGATGATTTCACCGTTGGCAGCGACCACCGTCAGGTTGACGACGTTCTCGCGCATGGTTCCGTAGCGCACCGCGTTCGTGCCGGACGCCCGGGTGGAACACATGCCGCCGATGCTGGCATCGGCCCCCGGGTCCACGGGGAAGAACAGGCCGGTATCGCGCAGCATGGCGTTCAGGGCCTCGCGCGTGACACCCGGCTGCACGGTCGCCGTCTGGTCATCCGCATTGAGCGCAAGAATGCCGTCCATTTGCATGAGATTCAGCGTGAGGCCGCCATGGACCGCCAAGGTGTGCCCCTCGAGCGACGAGCCCGCGCCATAGGGGATGAGCGGCACACCGAATTGGTTGCAAAGCTTGACGATCTCGACCACCTCGGCTGTATCGCGCGCGAAGGCCACGGCATCGGGCAAGGCCGCTGCGAAAATGGATTCGTCGCGGCCGTGATGTTCCCGCAAGGGAAGGCTGGTGGTGTAGCGTTCCCCCAGCAACCGGCCTAGCCGCGTGTCGAACGGCTCGGGCAGCCCGTTCTGTCGCATCATGACTTCTTGCCCGAGCGCACCGCGGCGATTTCCGCGCGCAGCAGGTTCATGAATTCCGGGCCGATCTTTTCCAGGTGCGGCGCGATTGCCGGTGGAACGAGATCGCGGATCTTCTGCAAGTCACCGTCCGAAAAGCGCGTGACCTGCATGCCCTTGTCCTTCATGTTCTTCAGCGCGACATCGACCTCGCCCGCGGTGAGTTCGCGCTGATAAGCCGTTGCGTTCTTGGCGGCCGCGGTCATCAGTTGCTGTTCTTCGGGTGTGAGGCCATCCCAGAACTTCTTGGACACCGCGAAGATGAGAGGCGAATAGACATGGCCCGATAGCGTCATGTACTTCTGCACTTCATAGAAGCGCTGCGTGTTCATCAATACGATGGGATTTTCCTGGCCATCGAACGCCTTGGTCTCGAGCGCGACGAACAGTTCGGACCACGCCAAAGGAGAAGCATTGGCGCCCAGCGCCTTGAACGCGTCCAGGGTCAGGGGATTGGGCTGCGTGCGCAGCTTCAGCCCTTCGAGGTCCGCCAGCGTATTCACCGGTCGGCGGGAATTCGTGATGTGGCGGAAGCCGTTTTCCCACCAGCCCAGCACATGTATGCCCACCGCGCTGAGCTTGTCGTTCAGATAGTCGCCTACCGGGCCATCGAAGACGGCATGCGCTTCGGCCTCGGACTCAAAGAGGAACGGGACGTCTTGAAAGCCCAGCTCTTTGACCTGCCCCAGCATGGCCAGCGCGCTGCCTGTGTAGAATTCCTGCACACCGCCCTGCAGGGCACCCAGCATTTGCGGATCGGGCCCGAGGGCCTGATTGGCGATCACGGATATTTTCGTTTTCCCGCCCGTCGCCTTCAGCATTTCCGCCGAGAATTTCTTGGCGGCCAGGCCCGCCGGGTGATTGTCGGCCATGCCATGGCCGAAGCGAAGGTTGCGCGCCTTGAAGTCCTGTGCCTGCGCACCGCCCACCATTCCCACGGCCGATATTACGGCCATGGCAAAAATATGCTTGATTTTCATGTTGATGTCTCCTCGATTGTGATTTTCGGGTATTGCCCGCGTTACACCAAATCGGCACGCTGAACACGATTGCTCAGCAAGCCAATGCCTTCTATCTCCACCTCGCAAAGGTCACCGGGCTGCATGTACAGCTTGGGCTCGCGCGCATGGCCGATGCCCGCGGGCGTGCCCGCAACGATGACATCGCCGGCTTCCAGCGTCATGACTTCGCTGATCGTCACAATCAGCGACTCCACATCGAAAACCATGTCTTTCGTGTTGGCCGACTGCACCGTCACGCCGTTCAGGCGGGTTTCCAGCTTCAGGCCGCGCGCGCCGGGGGGCAGTTCATCGGCCGTGACCAGACAAGGGCCGAATGCGCCGGTGCCGTCGAAGTTTTTGCCCATCATCCATTGCGGCGTCTTGAACTGATATTCGCGCACGCTGCCGTCGTTGAAGATCGAATAGCCCAATATGTGATCCAGCGCGTCGGCCCGGGCGATGCCCTTGCCCGGCTTGCCGATGATGACGGCAAGTTCACCCTCGTAATCGAACGTAGGGGAAAGCGCTGGATGGACCAATGGCTGGCCATGCGCGATGACACTAGTATTGAAACGGGAGAACAGCGTGGGATAGGCCGGCTGTTCAAATCCGCTTTCGGCGGAATGATCCGTATAGTTCAAGCCGACACAGATGATCTTGGGCGGTTGCGCTACGGGAGGCAGCGACTGCACCGCATCCAGGTCCAGCGCCGGACGCCGCAGCATGGCCTCGGCCGCGCGCGCCAATGCATCGGAACCGCTACTGATGTGCGCATCCACCGAGCCGGGGTATGAAGCGTCGTCTTCCGTACACCCGTGCCAGAGCCCTGTTGCCGAATCCCTGACGGCCCAGCCTTCACGGCCGCCAGATAAAAAACGGGAAACCTTCATTTAAAACTCCTCTTGAGCAAGTGGAGCCACTATATCACTTAATATCTATTTTTAAATTAAAAATATATTATTATTTGACTAGCATAAACCCGTATAAAATATAGATTCCATGAAGACAAGCCAAAAACTCACTCAAGCGGAAACCGTGCGCCACCTGATACGCGCGGAGATCCTTGACGGCCGCCTCCCGCCCGGCGCGAAACTGAACATCAAGTCGCTGGAAGGCAGGCTGGACGTCAGCCTGGGCGCAATACGCGAAGCCCTGTCGCGCCTCAGCGCGGAAGGCATGGTGACTGCCGAAGCCCATCGCGGATATCGGGTGAGCACGATCAGCGCGGAAGAATTGCTCGATCTGACCAGAACGCGAATTGAAATCGAATCCCTATGCCTCGGCAAAGCGATATCGCACGGGGATGTCGAATGGGAAACCAGAATAGTCGGCGCAGCGCATCGCATGGAGCGCCTGCAGAACTCGCCGTCGGACCCCGAAGCCCGCGTCAGCGACGACTGGAATCAGGCGCACGGGGAGTTCCATGAGGCATTGGTCAGCGCGTGTCCCAGCGCATGGCTGCACCGGATGCGCAAGCTGTTGTACGAGCAGAGCGAGCGCTACCGCAGGCTATCGGTTCCGCTGGATACCGATCAGCGCGATGTCCGTGACGAGCACAGGCGCATCATGGAGGCCGTGCTGCAGCGGGATACGGAAACCGCCCTGCAGGAACTGGAAAGACATCTGCTGGCCACTACCCAGATCATCTTGCGATCGCCCTTGCTGCAGGCGGGATCGCCCGGCATGGCGGACGATCGCGGCGATTTGGACGATCAGGCATAACGTCGGCATCGAAGCCGACGCGACAAGAACGCCTTCCCTCAAGTCCCGGCCAGGATCCAGCGCGCGGCTTTCTCGGCGATCATGAGCGTGGGGCTGTTCGTGTTGCCGCTCGTGATGGTGGGCATGATGCTGGCGTCGACCACGCGCAGGCCTTCCACGCCGTGCACCCTGAGATGAGCATCGACGACCGCCATCGGGTCATCCACCTTGCCCATTCTGGCCGTTCCCACCGGGTGGAAGATGGTGGTGGCAATGTCTCCGGCCAGGCGGGCGAGTTCTTCATCCGACTGGAACTGGACGCCCGGCTTGTATTCTTCCGGCTGATAAGCCGCCAGCGCCGGCTGCGCGACAATACGGCGCGTAATCCGCAATGATTCCGCGGCCACCCTGCGGTCCTGTTCGGTGCTCAGATAATTGGGCGCGATGGCGGGCGCGTCTTCCGGGCGGGCGCTCTTGATGCGTACGCTGCCCCGGCTGGTCGGATTCAAATTGCAGACGCTGGCCGTAAAGGCGTTGAAGCGATGCAAAGGTTCGCCAAAGGCTTCGAGGCTCAGGGGCTGGACGTGGTACTGGATATTGGCATGGGCCTGCGAGGCGTCGCTGCGCGTAAAAGCGCCCAATTGAGACGGCGCCATGCTCATGGGGCCGCTGCGCTTGACGGCATATTGCAGTCCGATCATTGCCTTGCCCCACAGGCTGCCCGCCATCTTGTTCAGTGTGTGAACGCCTTGCACCTTGTACACGCTGCGTATCTGCAAGTGATCCTGCAAATTTGCCCCTACCCCCGGTTTGTCGGCCGCCACCGGTATCCCGTGGCGCTGCAGGAGTTCCCCCGGCCCGATGCCGGACAACTGCAGCAACTGTGGAGAACCGATGCTGCCGGCGCTCAGGATGACTTCTTTTTTAGCCTTCACGGCTATAACGGAGCCATCGCGTCGAACAAGGACGCCCTTGCATTTGAGCCTGCCATCCGGCTGGCGCGCTATCATCAGGCGATCGGTCTGGGATTTGGTCCATAAAGTGAAATTGGGTCGCGACTGGCACGTCGGCCTCAGGAAAGCTTTGGCCGCGTTCCAGCGCCAGCCGTTCTTCTGATTCACCTCGAAATAGCCCACGCCTTCGTTGTCGCCCTGATTGAAGTCGTCGGTGGCGGGGATGCCGGCCTGTTGCGCTGCTTTTGAGAATGCGTCGAGGATATCCCAGCGCAAGCGCTGCTTTTCGACGCGCCACTCACCGCCCGACGCATGGAACTTCGCGAACCCCTCCGGAGCCGTTACCCGCGACACAGCAGCCTTGCCTGCCTGGTCCAGCCTGTAATGGCTCTCGTGCGCCTTGAAATCAGCCAGGCAGCTTTCCCAGGACCAGGCATCGTCACCCACGGACGCCGCCCAATGGTTATAGTCGCGCGATTGACCCCTCATATAGATCATGCCGTTGATGCTGGAGCATCCGCCCAGTGTTTTGCCGCGCGGATAACGCAATACCCTGCCGTTCAACCCTTGGTCGGGTTCGGTGTTGTAGAGCCAATCGGTGCGCGCATTGCCGATGCAATACAAATAACCCACCGGAATGTGGATCCAGTGATAATCGTCCTTGCCTCCGGCCTCGATCAGGAGAACACGCAGGGACGGATCGGCGCTGAGCCGGTTGGCGAGCAGGCACCCTGCGGTTCCCGCCCCTACGATGACATAGTCGAATTCCAGCTCTGGCATGTTTTCCTCCTTTTGCCGGCTACTTTAGCAACGGCGCGGCCAGAATGCCATCGAGTATTTCTTGCATCTGATATAAGGACGACTAATAATTCAGGGATGAATATCCAGTCGCTCGCCGCTTTTGTCGCCGTCGCCCGCGAGGGCAGCCTTACGCGTGCCGCGCAAAAGCTGCACATCACCCAGCCCGCTGTCGGACTGCACATCAAGAATCTGCATGAGCAGACCGGACTGCGCCTGTTGACGCGCACCGCGCATGGCATGCAGCTGACGGCCGATGGATCCGCCCTGCTGCCGCTGGCGGAAAAGGTCCTGCTGTCGGTGTCCGGCTTCAAGACTGCGGCACAGCGTCGCAGCAAGGAGATCCGCGGGAAGCTTCGCATAGGAACCATACTGGATCCGGAGTTCCTGCGCCTGGGCATGCTATTAAAGGAACTATTAGCTTACGCTCGGCACCTGGAGATCGTGCTGGCCCACGGCATGAGCGGGGAAGTGTTGCAGCGGGTCATGCGCTCCGAGCTCGATGCCGGCTTCTATTTGTGCGTACCCGACGATACCTTGGCCGCACCCGACACCGTGCTGTGCAAGATTCTGACCCGGTTTTCATACCGGGTGCTTGCACCGGTGGGCTGGGAATCTCAGGTTCGCGACAAGGATTGGCGCCAGTTGGCCGCCCTGCCCTGGCTCTCGACGCCACCGCAATCCGTCCATCACCGTTTGCTTTCGCTTGTGTTCGGTGAGGGTTCACTGACCGGGTTGGACGCGAACTATGTGGCGCTGGTCGACCAGGAAGCGTCGATGCTGGACCTGGTCAAGTCGGGCGTCGGCCTGAGCCTGGTCCGCGATCATATCGCCCTGCGCGAGGCACAGGCGCATGGATTGGCGATCGCCAATCTGGTCAACCTGGATTGCGCACTGAGCTTCGTCTGTCTGCGCGAACGCATGGACGACCCGCCCGTGGCGGCTGCCCTGATGGCGCTGGACCGGGTATGGCCGAGCGCCTAGCGCTTGTCAAGAAGGCATGCCTGCACCGCGACCCAGGGTAACCAGACGCTCGACATAGCGGGCGATCATGTCCACTTCCAGATTGACGAGCGCCCCCACGGCAAGATGCTTCAGCGTCGTGACCTGCACAGTGTGCGGGATGAGGTTGATGTGGATTTCGCAGCCCGCCACGCTGTCGTCCACACGATTCACGGTCAGACTGACGCCGTTCACCGTGATGGAACCCTTGTATGCCAGGTAGCATGCCAGCGACTGCGGAACCTTGATCCGCAGGTCCCAGGACTCGCCCACCTGCGCGAAATGGCTGACTTCGCCCAGGCCGTCCACATGGCCCGAGACCAGGTGGCCATCCAGCGAATCGCCCATGCGCAAGGCATGCTCCAGGTTCACGTCGCCTTTCTCGTCCAGGCCCGCGGTGCGCTTCAGGCTCTCGCGCGAGACGTCGACACTGAAGGAGTCGGCGGCCAATTCAACGACAGTCATGCAGGCGCCCTGGATAGCGATCGAGTCCCCGAGCTTGGTCGTGTCGCGCAGGAAGCCGGCAACCCGCACGGTGATCCGCACGCCGGCCTCCTCGCCGCCCAGCGCCTTGATGTCGGTGACCCGCCCGATTGCGGCAACAATTCCCGTAAACATAAATCTCCTTCAATTGCCCACTGCCTGCAGCAATGTATTCCAGTGTTGAACGTGGCGCGCCCGCAGACGCAGGTCGGGCGCCACCGGGCGTGTCTCGGTGAACTCGAACGCCTGCGCCAGCGCAAGGTCGTCGAGCCTGGCCATGTCGACCATGCCTATGCCTTCCCCCAGAAGCATGGGCGCCATATAGACCAGAAGCTCGTCCACGCAGCCCGCGCTCAGCAAGGCGCCGCTCAGCCGCGCGCCCGCTTCGACATGGACTTCATTGATGTCATGCTCTCCCAGCCATTGCATCACTGCATGCAGGTCCACGCGGTGCCCCGACGGAGGCAGCTGGATCACACGGACGTTGCGGTCTGCCAGACGGGCCGCTTTTTCGGGGTCGTGACGGCAGGTGAAGACCCAGGTTTCCGCGCCGTCGAAAATCCTGGCGGCTTCATCGACCTCGAAACGCGTGTCGACGATGGCCTTCACCGGCTGCCTCTCGGTTTCCACGTGCCGCACATTCATTTGGGGATTATCGGCCAGCACCGTCCCGGAGCCGGTCAGCACCACGCAGCTGCGTGCCCGCCAGTGATGCCCGTCCGCGCGCGCTGCGGTACCGGTGATCCACTTCGACTGGCCGCTGGGAAGCGCGATACGGCCATCGATGGACGAGGCAAGCTTCAGCCAGGCCCACGGCGTCTTGCGGGTCATGCGCGCGACGAAACCGGGATTGAGCGCAAGCGCCTCTTCCCGGCAAACAGAAGTGGCGACCGCGATGCCCGCCGCCCGGAGACGCGCGATGCCCCGGCCCCCGACCAGGGGATTGGGATCGCGCATGGCTATGACCACGCGCACCGGCGACGCGGCGATCAGCGCGTCGACGCAAGGAGGCGTGCGCCCAAAATGGCTGCAAGGTTCCAGGGTGACGTAGATCGTGCAGTTGCGCAGATCGACGCCGCGCTCGGCGGCCTGGCGCAAGGCCATGACTTCGGCGTGCGGTCCGCCGGCCCGCTGCGTCGCGCCCGAGGCCAGCAGCTGGCCATCACGGACGATCAGGCATGCGACCCGCGGGTTGGGCGCAGTCAGATACATGACGCTTTCCGCCAGTTGGATCGCCTGGCGCATCCACCGCTCGTCGCTGGAATCCGTGGAAATATTCACGTTCTGGGAGCAATCTGAATTTCGTCGATTGCCTTGACGAATTCGTCGATGTTCTCGAAGCTCTTGTAGACGGAGGCAAAGCGCACGTAGGCCACTTGATCCAGCTTGCGGAGCTCGTTCATGACGAGCTCGCCGACATATCCGGAATCCACCTCGCGCTTGCCGCTGACCAGCAGGCTTTCCTCGATGCGAGCGACCGCCGCATCGACTTCTTCGGTGCTGACCGGCCGCTTGCGCAATGCCAGCTTCAGGCTGGCGCGCAGTTTGGATGGATCGAATTCCACGCGTGTGCCGTTGCGCTTCACGACCGCCGGCATGACCAGTTCCGCCCTTTCATAGGTGGTGAACCTGCGCTCACAGGTCGCACAGCGCCGGCGACGCCTGATGGTGTCTCCTTCTTCGGAAACCCGGGAATCGATGACTTGCGTATCGGGATGGTTGCAGAACGGGCATTTCATGGTTGGCAGCCCCGGACCTGCCGGGGCGGATCCCGGATTAGCGGTAGACCGGCAAGCGCGCGGTCAGCTCGTTGACACGAGCGCGCACCTCGGCGATCTTGGTCTCGTCGCGAGGATGATCGAGCACGTCGGCGATGAGGTGCCCGGTGAGCTCGGCTTCGGCTTCCTTGAAACCGCGGGTGGTCATGGCGGGCGTGCCCAGGCGGATACCGCTGGTCACGAATGGCTTTTCAGGGTCGTTGGGGATGGCGTTCTTGTTGACCGTGATGTGCGCCTGGCCAAGAACGGCCTCCGCTTCCTTGCCGGTGATGCCTTTGGCACGCAGATCGACCAGCATCACGTGGCTTTCGGTGCGGCCCGAAACGATGCGCAGGCCGCGCTCGACCAAGGTGCGTGCCAGGACGTCGGCGTTCTTGACGACTTGGGCGGCGTACTGCTTGAATTCGGGCGACAGGGCTTCCTTGAACGCCACGGCCTTGCCGGCGATGACATGCATGAGCGGACCGCCCTGGATGCCCGGGAATATGGCCGAATTGATGATTTTTTCGTGTTCGGCCTTCATCATGATGACGCCGCCGCGCGGGCCGCGCAGTGATTTATGCGTGGTCGAAGTGACGAAGTCGGCATGAGGCACGGGGTTGGGATATGCCCCCCCGGCAACTAGGCCTGCATAGTGGGCGATGTCGACCATGAACAAGGCGCCGTGGTCGCGAGCAATGCGTGCCATGCGTTCGAAATCGATGCGCAGCGAATAGGCCGACGCGCCGCCGACGATGAGCTTGGGCTTGTGGGTTTTAGCCAGGGACTCGAGCTGGGCGTAGTCGAGCTCTTCGTTGGCGTCCAGGCCATAGGATACGAAGTTGTAGAGCTTGCCCGATGCGTTGACCGGCGAACCGTGCGTGAGGTGCCCGCCCTCGGCGAGGCTCATGCCAAGCACGGTGTCGCCCGGCTTGAGGACGGCCATGTAGACGGCCTGGTTGGCCTGCGAGCCCGAATTGGCCTGCACGTTGGCCGCTTCCGCGCCGAAGATTTCCTTGAGGCGGTCGATTGCCAGCTGCTCGACGATATCGACGTATTCGCAACCGCCGTAATAGCGCTTGCCGGGATAGCCTTCCGCGTACTTGTTCGTAAGCTGCGTGCCTTGCGCCTGCATGACCGCAGGGCTGGTGTAGTTTTCGGACGCAATCAGCTCGATGTGCTGTTCCTGGCGAACATTCTCTTTCTGAATGGCTGCCCAGACTTCGGCATCGACTTGATCAAGGGTGCGGGAACGGTCAAACATTGGGTATCCTGGATAAGGTTGTTGCTGCAAGCAAAAGGCGAAAGCGCATTTTACCGCGAATGAGATGGGCCGGTCCCTTGCAAAATGGCCGGGGTCAGACAAAATGGCTGGGGTCAGACCCCGCATGGGGTCTGACCCCTCAAGCTCCCGGGCCCAAGCGGCCGGGGCCAGACCCCATGCGGGGTCTGGCCCCTTGCCCCCTTAGCCCGCCAGCCGAGGATTCAGCGTATACAGCCCGGTGATCGATGCCTGGCCGAGTATATGGCCTTGCATCGCCTTCATGGCATCCGCGCCGGTGAAGCGTCCTTCGAAGGGCAGCTCGGCAATGTCGAGCGCATAGACGGTGAAGATATAGCGGTGCGGGATCGAATCGTTCCACGGGGGGCATGGGCCGTCATAGCCGAAGTAATCGCCGTTCATGTCGCGGTCGGCCGCGAACCACGCCGTGTAGTCGTTCACACCCTGGCGGGTGCCGTCGAGCGCCAGGGGCCCGGCCTTTCCCCTGGGCGTGATGCCGTCCGAATAAGAGCCTTCCGCGATTTCAGTGGTCGTGGCGGGCACATCGATCAGCACCCAATGATAGAAGTCCACGCGCGGGAGCGTATCGGGGATTTCGCGCCCTTCCTGGTTGACGTCGTCGGGCTTGCTGGGCACGTCCGGATCGTGGCAGATGACCACGAAAGACTGCGTGCCAGCCGGCGCGTCCGACCAGGACAACTGCGGATTGACGTTGCCAGCCAGCGCCACATGATTCTGGCCATCGATCTTTCCAAAGGCATAGCGCTCGGGGATTTTTCCCTGGTCGGTAAAAGACTCACTGGTAAGTTTCATAAGGTACTCCTGGTCAAACGGCTGGCTTGTGTGTCAGCCTGTTAACGTGACGCGGGCAAATTTGCGCTTGCCCACCTGTATGACATAAGTGCCGGCTTCGAGCTGCAGGGATTTATCTTCGATGCGGGCGCCGTCCACGCGCACGCCGCCCTGCTCGACGTTGCGCTGCGCTTCGGCCCCCGATGCAGCCAAGCCGGCTTCGCGCAAGATCTTGAGTATGCCCAACGGCGCCGCGCCCGCAGTGACCTCGGGCATTTCGTCGGGAATGGCGCCATCGCGAAACCTGGCCTCAAAGGCGGCGAGCGCATTCGAGGCGGCTTCCCGGGAATGGAAGCGCGCCACGATTTCCTGGGCCAGCGCCACTTTGGCTTCGCGCGGATTCAGGCCTTCTGCTATCTGCTTCTCAAGACCGGCGATGTCGTCCATGGAGCGGAATGACAGCAGCTCGTAGTACTTCCACATCAAGGTGTCGGAAATCGACATGATCTTGCCGAACATCGAGTCGGCGGCTTCCGTGATGCCGATGTAGTTGCCCTTGGACTTGGACATTTTGTCGACGCCGTCGGTGCCTTCGAGCAGGGGCATGGTCAGGATGCACTGGGGTTCCTGGCCGTACTCCTTCTGGAGCTCGCGACCCACCAGCAGGTTGAACTTCTGGTCCGTGCCGCCGAGTTCGAGGTCGGCCTTGAGCTCGACGGAATCGTATCCCTGCATGAGCGGATACAGGAACTCGTGTACCGAAATGGGTATGCCGCCCTTGAAGCGGCGCGTGAAGTCTTCGCGTTCCATCATGCGCGCAACCGTATAACGGGACGCCAGCTTGATCAGCCCGCGCGCGCCCAGCGCATCGCACCATTCGGAGTTGTAGCGGATTTCGGTCTTGGCGGGATCAAGCACCAGGCTGGCCTGTGCGTAGTATGTCTTGGCGTTTTCCTGGATCTGCTCGGCCGTAAGGGGCGGCCGCGTGGCATTGCGCCCGCTGGGATCGCCGATCATGGAGGTGAAGTCGCCGATCAGGAAGATGACCGTATGCCCGAGGTCCTGGAGCTGGCGCATCTTGTTGAGCACGACGGTATGGCCCAGATGGATGTCGGGCGCCGTGGGATCCAGCCCCAACTTAATCCGCAATGGCTTGCCGGTGGCATAACTGCGCGCTAGCTTGCCGGCAAATTCTGATTCGACCAGCAGCTCGTCACAACCGCGCTTGACGATGCGTAGCGCTTCTTCTACCTGTGGGCTCATTGGGGATTCGTTGGAGGACATATAACGGTTTTATCAATTAATACAAAAAAATGCTCGAAAAATGGAACTCAATACGCTAGCATAGCGTGCGAGCGCAATCCATGCATGGCCATGGGCAGATACTAGAACAGATGCAGTTCATCATATTATCAGAGCGCTACGCCGTCACGAAACGGCAAATCCATCCACTACAGCAGCGCCTTTACAGGTCTTGATTTTGTTTATGTTCAAGAAAGGGAATATTGGCAATCCCTCCTACCGCGACATGGTCCGGGCAAACCGCCGACACCATGTCGTCCGCAACGGGCTGGTGTTGATCGCCCTTGGCCTTTTTGCCGGAGCCGCCGCGCTGGCGGTGGTTCAGCCACCCGAAGCCCCCGTCGTATACCAAGCCCGTCAAACGCTGGACCTGCCCGATCCGGCTCCCCAAGTCTCCAGTCTCTCTTCCGATCCGTTCATCAGCGAAACTCAGATCCGCCGTGGCGACACGCTCGCGGCGCTGCTGCAGCGCCTCAGGGTCCAGGAGTCGGGCCTGCAGCAATTCCTGGTGCAGAACAAGGACGCCCGTTCCATCTATAAGCTGTATCCCGGCCGCAGTGTGCAGGCGGCGCTGGATGACGACGGCAATCTGGTCTGGCTCCGCTACAACCATACGCCCGGAACCAGCAATAACGGTACCTATGTTTCCCGCTGGCTCGAAGTCAAGCCCGACGGCAAGGGCGGCTTCACCGCCGACGAACGCAGCCAGGTGGCCGATGTGCATATCCGCATCGCCGAAAATCACATCGTCAGTTCCCTGTTCGGCGCCACGGACGAAGCCGACATCCCCGATGCCATCACGCTTCAAATGACGGACATCCTGGGCAGCAAGATCGATTTCATACGCGACTTGCGCAGCGGGGACCACTTCCGCATCATCTACGAATCCTATTCTCACGAAGGACGCGACGTCGGCGCCGGCCGCATCCTGGCATTGGAATTCATCAATCGCGGCAAGGCTTACGAGGCCGTCTGGTTCTCACCCGATGGCAAAAGCGGCAGCTACTACGACTTCGAAGGCAGCAGCCTGCAAGGGGCGTTTCTGCGCACGGCGCTGAAGTTCTCCCGCATCAGCTCCACGTTCGGCATGCGCAAGCACCCGGTGCATGGCACTTGGCGCGGGCACAAAGGCGTCGACTACGCCGCGCCCAGCGGCACTCCCATCCATGCCACAGCGGACGGCGTCGTCGATTTCCGCGGCTGGCAGAACGGCTATGGCAATACCATCGTCCTGAAGCACCATAATGGCATCAGCACGCTTTATGCGCATCAAAGCCGCTTCGAGAACGGGTTGAAGAAGGGCGATAGCGTCAGGCAAGGGCAACTCATCGGCTATGTCGGCTCCACCGGCTGGTCCACCGGCCCTCATTTGCATTACGAGTTCCGGGTCAACAACAAACCGGTGGATCCGCTGTCCGTCGACCTGCCTGTCGCCCGCACACTCGACAAGTCCCATCGCGCGGCATTCCAGGAAACGGCCGCTCAGTATCGCGAACATATTCATTTGCTGACCGATCTCCAGGAAGGCAACGCTCAAGTCGCGAGCCGTTGATTCTGCAAGGCACGGGGCCCGGCATGCCGCAGAATCTGATCGTGGGCCTGATGTCGGGGACCAGCACGGACGGCGTAGATGCCGTCCTCGCCCGGTTCGACGATGGCGGCCGCCCCGCCATCCTCGATTCGATTTCCTTGCCCATGCCGCGGGCACTGCGCGAAGAGTTTCTGGCGTTGAACTCCCCCGGCGCGGACGAACTCGCGCGCGCCGCGCTGGCGGCTAATGAACTCGCTCGCCTCTATGCACGCGCCACCCTGGAAATTCTGGAACGTACCAACGTAGCCGCCGGCCAGGTCCGCGCGATCGGCGCCCATGGCCAGACAGTGCGGCACGACCCGGCGGCGGGCTATACCATCCAGTTGAACGCCCCCGCGCTGCTGGCCGAACTTACAGGCATTCCAGTCATTGCCGACTTCCGGTCGCGCGACGTCGCCGCCGGAGGCCAGGGTGCACCGCTGGTGCCGGCCTTTCATCACGCGGTATTCGCCTGCGGACATCCGCGTGCCGTGCTGAACCTGGGCGGCATCGCCAACGTGACGCTGCTGGAACCCGGGAACGATATCCGCGGCTTCGATACGGGCCCGGCCAATGTGCTGCTGGACATGTGGATACAGTCCAGCACTGGCCAGCCCTACGACGACGCCGGAAACTGGGCGGCCACCGGCCGCTGCGATGCCCGGTTGCTGGACCATCTCCTGGATAGCGAGCCCTGGTTCAGGCTCGCCCCGCCCAAGTCGACAGGCCGCGATCTGTTCAACTGGTCGTGGCTGAGCGGGCGCCTGAACACCTTCTACAATCAGGCATCGCGCCTGCGCGACAACGATGTGCAGGCCACCTTACAAAGACTGACCGCGCGCAGCATCGCGCGCGCCGTCATGGAGCATGCGCCAGGAATAAAAGAGGTTCTGGTGTGTGGCGGAGGCGCGCTGAACACCGGCCTGCTGAATGACCTTCGTCATGAATTGAAACTGCCCGTGAGCCTGACGTCGGAACACGGCGTACCCGTCCAGCTCGTCGAAGCGTTGGCTTTCGCGTGGTTGGCGTGGATGCATGAAGAAGGTCTGCCGGCCTGCCTGCCCGCCGTCACCGGCGCACGCGCGGCCACGATCGCGGGATGCAGGTACCCTGGTGTGGGGGTCAGACCCCATGCGGGGTCTGACCCCTTAATCTAGGCCGGGGTCAGACCCCGGATCTACACTTGGGTATTAGCATATCGGGGTCAGACCCCGTACGGGGTCTGACCCCACCAAATCACACCGCAAACGACGAACCGCAGCCGCAGGTGGTGTTGGCGTTGGGGTTGCGGATGACGAACTGCGCGCCTTCCAGGTCGTCTTTGTAGTCGATTTCAGCGCCGACCAGATACTGGAAGCTCATGGGGTCGACCAGCAACTGGACGCCCTCTTTGTCGATGGTGGTATCGTCGTCGTTCACGGTTTCGTCGAACGTGAAGCCATACTGGAAGCCCGAACAACCGCCTCCCTGCACGAAGACGCGCAGCTTGAGGTCCGGATTGCCTTCCTCGTCGAGCAGTTCCTTGACTTTGGCGGCGGCCGAGTCGGTGAAGATCAGCGGGGACGGAGGCGCCTGCAGATCGACGGTTTCACTAAGGGTATTCATCAGAGCACTCCATGGCAGCGATACAGGCTGCGCAAACTTAAACCTACTATAACATTGCCGTCAATGGGCGGCGGGCAGTACGACGGTGCGCGAAGCCCGGACTGCGGTGCCCTCCAGGACATTGAGCGTGACGGATGTGGGCTCAAAGTTGTCGGGAAGACTGAGGAGACCGGCCCCTCGCTGGAATTGGTCGAACGCCAGAGCAAAGCCTTCGGTGTCGGGCGTCACGGATTCGGGCCCGCCGGGGGACCTGGCGGCCTCAAGCGTAATTTTAACCTCTTTCCCATCACGCACGCCCTGGGCCACGAACTGCAATACCCCCTTGAACAAGGCCTCGCCCTGGGTGCTGCGCTGAAGCAGCACCCTATATAGCAAGTTGGGGCCGATCCGTTCAATTTCAAGCGCCCTGACGCTGATGGTCCCTTTAGGCCCCGGCGGCAGGAGCTGATCGAAAAAAGCAAGCTGATCGCGCATGCGTCCCACTTCCGCCTGCGCGGTACGCAGTGAAGCCTCCAGGCCTTTGCGCGTACTTTCTTCGACGACCAGCTGTCCGCTGAGTGCGTCGTTCTGGGCCCTCAGCGCAATGAGCTCGGCCCGCGCCTGCAACAAGGACTGCTGCTCGGAGAACTGTTGATCGTCGGTCTGCGACCCGAGCCAATAAGCGGCGCCCAGGCCGCCCAGCATCACCCCGAGCAAAACGCCAAGGAAAAAGCCGAACAGCCGGACTTTTCGTGTCCTGCCGTCAGGGGAGGATGGCGACATGCGTCAAGCCCGTGGACTCGGGCAGACCGAACATCAGGTTCATGTTCTGCACGGCCTGGCCCGAAGCGCCTTTGACGAGATTGTCCTGGATGACGAGGATGACGAGCTGATCGCCATTGTCGGGACGATGCACTGCGATGCGAAGCTGGTTGGCGGCACGCACGGAACGCGTTTCGGGCAAGGAGCCCGCGGGCATGACGTCGACAAAGGCTTCATCGGCGTAACGCTGTTCGAACAGGGCCTGGAAATCGGTATCCATGGCTTCAGGCAGGATGCGTGCGTACAAGGTCGAGAACATGCCACGGATCATCGGCACCAGATGAGGCACGAAGGTAAGACCCACCGGCCCGCCCGCAAGGGCATTCAAGTGCTCGGAAATTTCGGGATGATGGCGATGGCCCGCCACGCCGTAGGCTTTGAAATTGTCGCTGGCTTCTGAAAACAGCGTGCTGACCTCGGCCTTGCGCCCGGCGCCCGATACCCCGGACTTGCAATCGGCGATGATGTGGCTGGTGTCCACCAGCTTGCGCCCGCCTTCCAGCAAGGGAGCAAGCCCCAGCAATACCGTCGTCGGGTAGCAGCCCGGGTTGCCGACGACCTTGGCGCCTGCGATCTTGGAGCGGTTGAGTTCGACCAGCCCGTAAGCGGATTCAGCCAGGATATCGGGACAGGAATGGGGCATTTTGTACCAGCGCTCGAACATCTGGGTGTCCTGCAGCCGGAAGTCGGCGGCCAGATCGATGATGCGGACGCCTTTGTCGAGCAGGGTCTTGGCCTGGCTCATGGCGACGCCATGCGGCGTGGCGAAGAAAACCACGTCGCAGTCTTCGAGCGCGGCCTTGTCCGGGGTCTGGAAGCAAAGATCGACGCGCCCGCGCAGATTGGGGTACATGTCGGCCACGGGCATGCCGTCTTCCTTGCGGGAAGTGATCGCCGTGAGTTCGACCTGGGGATGCTGGGACAGCAGGCGCAGCAATTCAACGCCCGTGTAACCCGTGCCACCCACAATACCTGCCTTGATCCGAGATGCTGCTGCCGATGCCATGACCTTTTCCAAGAATAAAACTGCGACATCGTCATTATGCAACAAGCGCGGCAGACATGCAGCAGAGGGAGGTGTCGGGGCGGGGTCAGACCCCATACGGGGTCTGACCCCGGTGGCAAAGAGTGAGAATCAGAGGCGGTCGGATCCCGTACGGGGTCTGACCCCAAAGGGTGCCGGCAGGTCGATTGAATCCAGCGTGTTCTTGACCAGCAGCCCCAGTTCGGTATCGCCTTCCATGGCGAGCCTGCGACTGAAGAACAAGGTGTCGGGGTCTTCTTTGCGTTGCATGAGCAGCAGGAAATCGTGGGCCGTCGCGGCAATCGTCAGCGCCGGCTCGGCATGGCGCCGCGCCGCGACGAAGCCCCGCCCATCCCAGCTGAAATCGAACTGTACGCCCGCGTCCGCCACGCGAATGCGCAAGGAGCGCCCATGCAACGCTTGCAGCGTGTCCGCCGGCAGATGCCGGACCAGCAACAGATTCAGGCCCTGGACGAACAGCAGGGATCCCGGAAAGGCCGGCAGGGCCGCAAGCAATTTACCCAAAGGCCCCGGCAATCGATAGGAGGTCGTACTCATCAGGCCACCAATTGTTCCAGTCCGGGCCGGCCATACCAGTACCCATTGCATGGACCAGCCGGCATCAGCGGTTCGATGGCCGCGAAAGCGTCTTCGCCGGTCATTTCGCCCCGGATGGCCTGGTGGAAGAAGCGCGCAATTTCGTTCGTATACTGCGACTGCGGACTGATTCTCAGGACATCCACCTGCATGTCTGCGACTTGGCCAAGCTCTCTTGCCAGGTTATAGACCAGGGCCGACTGCGTCTGTATGCCGTTCAATGTCAGAAAGGGCTGTCCCTCCCGCGTATTCAGCAGCAAGCCGTCCGGATGATCCATGCAGACGTACTGGCAATTATCCTTGGGCAGGTTCCGGTTGCGCGCGGTAAAGCAGCGCGCCGAGAAGGCAAGCGGCATGCGGCCATACGCGAACACTTCCGTCTGCATGCCCGCGGGCCGTTGCGCCTGCATGAATCCCAGCTTGTCGCGCCCCATTTCCAGCGGCATCACCCAGCGGCGCGCGCCTTGGTTCGCGAGCAGCGCCAAGGCGGGGGCGCTGTAGAGATTGAGGAAGGGGCCCGCGACAAAAGGCCTGCCCTCCAGGCAATGCACGGCACCCATGTCGTTGGCCTCGACCAGGTAGCGATCATTCGCCGCGATCTTGCGCAGCGTGGACAGATCGCTGCCGGACTCCAGCAGGACCTGAGTGGACAGGACGACTTCCTTTCCGGCGGCCTCCAGCATGGCCGCAAGTTCGAGCCAGTCCGGCAGGCGGAGTTCATGACGGCGCGAACATACGGTTTCGCCGAGATAAACGATATCGACCGGCGCTTCCGTCACGGCTTCGTAGAATTGCATCATGGCGATGCGTGGCCAGTAGTACTGGACCGGACCCAGGGCAAGTTTCAAGACAGCGGCTCCTCAGTGTTGCGGTTCATTTCCATGGGCGATGATAGGCGCCCAAAGTGTGCTGTTGTCCCTCGGCCACCTTGTTCAGTTCGTTCATCCACGCAGGCCTGACCGAATAGCGCTGCAGGCTGGCAGCGCAATGGTCGATGGCCTGCCGCCATACCTTGGTGACCTGGGCCACGTAGGCGGGGCTGCGCTGCCGCCCTTCAATCTTCACCGCACTGATTCCCATCTGCATCAGTTGCGGCAGGATCTCGAGCGTATTGAGACTGGTCGGTTCCTCCAGCGCGTAATAGTTTTCCTCGGCCACGTCGAAGCGGCCCTTGCATAAGGTGGGATAGCCAGCGTTCTCGCCGTCGGCGTAGCGATCTATCAGTACGCCGTTCAAGCGAGACTCCAGGCCCTGCTCCGTCTGCTGCCAGCGCACCGACTTTGCGGGGGAGCAAACGCCGTGCGTGTTGGGAGATTCGCCCGTCGCGTACGAAGACAGCGCGCAGCGGCCCTCCACCATGACGCAGAGGCTTCCGAAACCGAACACTTCGATCTCGAGCGACGTATTCTCCGTGACGCGCTCCACCTGCGCCAGCGACAGCACACGCGGCAGTACGGCACGGCGAACGCCGAAGTGCTTCTGATAGAAATTGATGGCTTCGTAGTTGGTCGCCGACCCCTGGACCGACAGGTGCAGCGCCAGTTCGGGATAGCGGTTCGAGGCATACTGCATCAAGCCCAGATCCGCCAGCAAGATGGCGTCTATGCCGGATCCCGCAGCCTTGTCGACGGCCTCGCGCCAGGCCTCACAGCCATCCGCCTGCGGGTAGGTGTTCAGGGCGAGCAGAACTTTGCGCCCCCGGTCGTGGGCGTACCGGATGCCGTCATTGATCGCCGCCTCATCGAAATTCAGGCCTGCAAAATTGCGCGCGTTCGTCGCATCGCGAAACCCCAGGTATACGCAGTCCGCCCCGTGGTCGATAGCCGCCTTGAGCGCCGGCAGGCTTCCTGCGGGGCATAGCAGCTCGGGGGGCCGAAGGGAATTAACTGCGGGAAAAGCTGACATGGACAAGTACCTCTCGAAACAAGAGGCCACTATACGGACGCTACGGGAACAGGTCCTTAAAGCAGATCAACGTTTCGCCATCATCCAGGGGTCAGACCCCGTATGGGGTCTGACCCCAGAAACGCCCAAAAAAAACCCCGGCACAAGGCCGGGGCTTTTGCTGCCTGGCCGTCTGGCCAGGCATGCGTGCGAGCACGCAATTAGCGCTTGCTGAACTGCTTGCGACGACGCGCCTTGTGGAAACCGACTTTCTTGCGTTCGACTTCGCGGGCATCGCGAGTGACGAAGCCGGCTTGCTTCAGGGCGGTCTTCAGGGACTCGTCGTAGTCGATGAGCGCACGGGTGATGCCGTGGCGGACTGCGCCGGCCTGGCCGCTTTCACCACCGCCGTGAACGTTGATGTGGAAATCGAACGATTCAAGGTGGTTGGTCAGTTCCAAAGGCTGGCGTACGACCATGCGGCCGGTTTCGCGAGCGAAGTATTCGTCGACGGGCTTGCCGTTGACGACGATCTTGCCCGAGCCTTTCTTCAAGAACACGCGGGCCACCGACGTTTTGCGACGGCCTGTTCCATAGTTCCAATTACCGATCATGACCTATCCTTAGAAATCCAGCGGTTTGGGCTGCTGAGCAGCATGAGGATGCTCTGCGCCGGCATAAACCTTGAGCTTCTTGGCCATGGCGTAACCCAGCGGGCCTTTCGGCAGCATGCCCTTGACGGCTTTCTGGATGGCGCGACCAGGAAAACGCTCTTGCATTTTCTGGAAGTTGGTTTCGGTGATACCGCCCGGGTACGTGGAGTGGCGATAGTACTTTTTGTCTTGCGACTTGTTACCGGTCACAACGATTTCGGCGGCGTTGATGATGACGATGTAATCACCGGTGTCAACGTGAGGCGTGAATTCTGGCTTGTGCTTGCCGCGTAAACGACGTGCGACTTCGCTGGCCACACGACCCAGGACTTTGCCCTTGGCGTCAATCACGTACCAGTCACGTTTGACTTCATGCGGCTTGGCCACAAAGGTCTTCATGATGGTTCCTAATATTTGAAGTAAAAAGACTTGCCGGATTCCCTTCAGGTCCCCGGTAAGCCACGGTTCTCCAGGCCGACCACTTGCCAAAGCGTTGTTCTTCGCCCGTGCAACAGTCTGGAAAAGCCCATCATAATAACATAAGTGGATGCCATGCCAGGCTTTTTTCATGGGCCGCTCTTCCGGATCGCGGCGCAAGCCCAGCAGAAAATGCAAAAACCGCCCGTAGGCGGCTTTTGCAGTGCGCGGCGCTTTATTTCTTCTGGTTGGCCAGCGCGATGCCCAGGTAGTTGTCGTAAGAGCCTTCGCCCACTCGGAACCAGGGAACAACGCTGTCGCGGAACGCCATGTAATGGTCGTGGATCTTCTTGAAGTGTTCGCTCTTGGCGCAGAAATCCTTGTAGGCTTCTTCGGATGCCTTGAAGGAGGCGTCCATCACATCGCGGGGAAACGCCTTGAGCACTGCGCCGCTGGCAATCAAGCGACGCAGGGCGGCGGGGTTGTTGGCGTCGTAATCGCCCAGCAGCTTGCCACCGGCGGCACGCGAAGCCATTTCGATCACGGCCTGATAGGCCTTGGGCAGCTCGTTGTAGGCCGCGTCGTTCACATAGAGCGACAGCTGCGCCGAACCTTCCCACCAGCCCGGATAATAGTAATACTTGGCCACTTTCTGGAAGCCGAGTTTTTCGTCATCGACCGGGCCGACGAATTCGACGGCGTCAAGCGTACCCTTTTCCAGGGAAGGATAGATGTCGCCAGGCGGAATCTGCTGCGGCACGACGCCCATGCGTGACATGACCTCGCCCGCGAAACCGGCGGTACGCATCTTCAGGCCTTGCAGGTCGGCGACCGATTTGATTTCCTTGCGATACCAGCCGCCCATCTGCGTACCGGTATTGCCGAACGGGAAGTTAATGATATTGCGCGGCGCGAACAGTTCGCGCAAGAGCGCCAGGCCGCCCGCTTCGTAAACCCAGGCGTACATCTGGCGCGCATTCAGCCCGAACGGCACGGCCGTGTCGAAACAGAAGGCGGGATCTTTCCCGTAGAAGTAATAGGAAGCGGTCTGTCCGCATTCCACCGTGCGGTTGCCGACTGCGTCCATGACGCCAAAGCCCGGCACGATTTCACCGGCGGGATACAAGCGGATCGAAAAATTGCCGTCGGTGGCCTCGCTGACCATCTTGCAGAAGAGTTCCGACGTGGAGTACAGCGGAGGAAGCGACTGCCCATAGGATGAGGTCATCTTCCAGCTGATTTTGGGATTGCTTTGTGCCAATACGGGTGCCGCGACGGCGGCGGTGCCCGCCACAGCGCCAAGACCGGCTTTTTTAAGAAATGAACGACGCTGCATTGAGTGGTCTCCTGATTCTCATACAAACTTTTGCTGTAGCAACAACAAAGAGAAATATACACCGTACTGCAATATGTAACCAAGGGCTGCGTGTTTACCCCTTCCGAAGGGGGCCGCTATTTACCGGCGATGGCCATCTGCTCGATCAGTATCGACCCGCTGGTTTTGGAGCCGCGGGTGATGGTGTCGGCGCCGACGGCGACTATCTGCTTGAACATGTCGGCAAGGTTGCCCGCAATCGTGACTTCCTGGACGGCATGCTGGATTTCGCCGTTCTTTACCCAATACCCGAACGCGCCGCGCGAATAATCGCCCGTGACGTAATTGACTCCTTGCCCGATGAGCTCCGTCACCAGGAAGCCGGTGCCCATCTTCTTGAGCATGGCACGGAAGTCGTCGTCCGGATCGGTAAGCCGCGATACCAGGCGCAGGTTGTGCGACCCGCCCGCATTGCCCGTGGTATGCATATTGAGCTTGCGCGCCGTGTAGGTCGAAAGAAAATAGCCATTCAGCATGCCGCCCACGACCACGTCGCGCGCACGGGTGCGCACTCCTTCGCTGTCGAAGGCCGCACTTCCCATGGCGCCGGGAATGAAAGGGTCCTCGGCGATATCGATGTGATCGGCCATGATCGGCTTGCCCAGTGCATCGAGAAGAAAGCTTGCCTTGCGATACAGGGCGCCGCCGCTCGTGGCCTGCACCATCGCGCCCAAAAGTCCGACGGCCAGCGGGGCTTCGAACAGGACGGGGAAGCGCCCCGTCTTGATGCGCCGCGCCGACAGCCGCGCCAGGGTGCGTTCGGCAGCATAACGGCCGACCGCCTGCGGATCGGCCAGATGCCGGGCATCGCGCGCCGTGGTGTACCAGTAATCGCGCTGCATGTTCGCCCCCCGCCCCGCGATGGGCGCGACCGAGAGGCTATGCCGGGAATAAGCGTAACCGCCGAGGAATCCCCGGCTGTTGCCCAGCACGAAATGGCCTTCGTAGGTATCGACCGAGGCGCCGTCGGTGTTGGTGATGAGATCGCTGGTCGCGCATGCGGCGGCTTCGGCCTTGATGGCTTGCTTGGCGGCTTCCTGCGCGGATATCTGCCAGGGATGATGCAACTGGAGATCGGGGAATTCCGTGGCGAGCTGATCGGCATCGGGCAAGCCGGCGGCGGGATCCTCGGCGGTATAGCGCGCGATGTGCCAGGCGGCCTCTACCGTTTCACGCAGCGCCTGCGCGGAAAAATCGGAGGTGGACGCCGAGCCGCGGCGCTGGCCGGCGAAGACGGTGATGTCCAGTGCGCGGTCGCGCGTCTGCTCGACGGTTTCTATGTCCTTGTTGCGCACCGACACGGACAGCCCGCAGCTTTCGGACACTTCGACCGCCGCGTCGGAGGCGCCCAGTGTCTTGGCATGGGCCAGCGCCTGGTTGACGAGTTCGCGAAAACGGGCTTGGTTCTCGGCAATGGGTAAGGAGGATGTGGATTGATCGCTCATTGATGCTCTTTTGGTTGAGACGGTTATCATAGCCAATTAAAAGATAATTTTTTCAGCACCATGCCAAATAATCCGTCCGACATCCCCGACCACGGCTACGATCGGCCCAGCAAGTCTCAGGTCAAGCGCGACATGCTGGCCCTGCAGGATCTGGGCAAGCAACTGTTGGACCTGTCGCTAGATCAGCTCAAGCAACTGCCCTTGTCGGAAAAGCTGCTCGACGCCGTACGACTTGCCCAGCGCACCACCAGCCGCGAGGGCCGGCGCCGCCAGGTCCACTACGTGGGAAAACTCATGCGCGATGCCGATGCGGATGCGATTCGCCATCAACTTGACGTATGGGAAAACGGCTCGCGGGAGCAAACGCAGGCCATGCACAGGCTGGAAGCCTTGCGCGACTTGCTGCTGCGCGACGACGCCGCCCTGACGCAACTGCTGGACGAATACCCCGGGGCCGACGTGCAGCGGCTGCGCACCCTGATACGGGAAGGCCGCAAAGAGGCCCGATCGAACGAAGCGCTGCAGCCCGGCCAGATGCCGCAGCGCAAACACTACCGCGCCCTTTTTCAGGCGCTGAAAGCCCTTAACGACAACACGGAGCAGGAATGAGCGCCACGCTGCTTGAATGCATAGAACTCGAAACCGGTCCCAATCCCACCCATGCCATCATCTGGCTGCACGGCCTGGGGGCGGACGGACACGACTTTGCCCCTATCGTTCCCGAACTCGGGCTGGCGCGGGACCCGGCGGTCCGTTTCGTCTTTCCGCATGCCAGCGTGCGGCCGGTCACGATCAACAACGGCATGTCCATGCGCGCCTGGTACGACATCTACCAGCCCGCGCCCACCCCGCGCGAGGACGATCAAGGGCTGCGCGCGTCCGAACAGGCGGTGCGCGCCCTGATCGCCCGCGAAAACGAGCGCGGCATTCCAACCGCCAATATCGTGCTGGCCGGATTCTCGCAAGGCTGCGCCATGACGCTGCAGACCGGGCTGCGCCTGGAAGAAAAACTCGCAGGCATGATAGGGCTGTCGGGCTATCTGCCGCTGGCCCGCGTCATTTCGACCGAGCGCCACGCCGCCAACCAGCAGACCCCCATCTTCCTGGCCCATGGCACCATGGATCCCGTCGTCACCATAGACCGCGCCCAGGCCTCGCGGCAGGCGCTGCAGGACATGGGCTATCCGGTCGAATGGAAGACCTACCCCATGCCCCACTCCGTATGCCAGGAGGAAATCGCCGACATCGCCGCCTTTTTGCGCAAAGTGCTGGTGGGGGGTCAGACCCAAAGGGTCTGACCCCGGCTGCGATGATTGAGGGATCGACCCTTTGGGTCTGACCCCGGCTGCGATGATTGAGGGGTCAGACCCTTTGGGTCTGACCCCGCGCTCTTAAAGGGATGGGGTCAGACCCCGTACGGGGTCTGACCCCAGGTCAACCGCGGCCGGCGGGTTTCCCCCAGGTCCAGCCATACTCGCCGCATGGTGGGGTCCTCTTCGTCGGGGTCGTTCTGGAAACCCAGGTAGGTCATCAGGCTCAGCATGGGCCGGTTGGCGGCGAGGACGAGACCGTCGATATAGGTCAGGCCCTGCTCTTGCGCCGCATCGATGAGGCCGCGCATCAACTGCGCCCCAAGGCCTCGGCGCTGCCAGTCGTCGGCGATGACGAGCGCGTACTCGGCCCCTCGCCCATCCGGATTGCGCAGGTAGTGCGCAAACCCGATGATCTGCTCGCGTGGATGGCCCCGGTGTTCGGGATTCGGCACCTGCACCGTGGCGACCAGGGCGAGCTCCCGGTCGTAGTCGATCCGGGTGTAGCGCGCCAGCATGCGCGGCGTCAGTTCGCGCAACATGGAAACGAAACGCATGTACCGGGATTTGTCCGATAGCCCGCGTATGAATGCCTGCAAGGGTTCCGCGTCTTCCGGCCGGATGGGCCGCAGCGACCAGGGCTGCCCATCCTTGAACATCTTGGCCTGCACCAGGCGGCGGGGATAGGGATGGATGGCCATGTGGCCATAACCGGTGGTTTCGGGCAGCACCAGCATGGAAGCGCTGTTGAGTTCCATGCGCACCGAGGACGCGACCAGGCCGTCGACGTTGGCATACAGCGGATCGATCACGATCGCTTCGAGTCCCGGAAGTTCGGAAACCATTTGCGAAACGCGCTCCAGTGTTTCGATGAGGCAGTCGAAGGCGACGGGCGTGATCTGCCGCAACAGCGCACGGTGCCAGAGGGAACTGCGCTGGACCAGCTTGCGCGCCAGATAGCTGTTCAAGGGTGGTAACTCGACCGCCCGCTGCTCGATGGCAAGCAAAGCGTCCTGCGCGCCCGAACCGAAGACGATGTAGGGACCGAACTTGTGGTCGCGGGAAGCGCGTATGGCCATGGGCAGCGGATCGTCGTAAGGGTCCTCCGGCGTATCGTCCACCATGACGTGCCCATGGGCGTATCGCATGGGCATATGAAAGCAATCGAGGAGTTGCTGGCATTCCTGCTGCGTCAGGACTCGCCGTCGTTCGCGTTGGGCCGCTCCGACGATACGGCGGGCGTCATCCAGCCGCGGCAGCTTGCCCAGCGGCTCGGGAGGCAGGATTTGCTGCGACAGCATCTGGTTGTAGTGGTAGGCGCCAAGAATGCCGAAGGCGTTGGCCGCCGACTCAGGCGTACGGAAGGCCGGCGTACCGACACTGTCGAGGATATGACGCAAGGGCCGCATGCCGGCATCGCCCAGGAAGCAGGTGATGATGGGCTTGCGCGCTTCCGGCGCCATGTGGGCAAGCTGCCGCGCCGCGCCTTCGATGTCCGACAAGGGATCGGGACACAGCAACACCAGCACGCCGTCCACGCCGGCATCGGCGGTGAGTATGCCGACCACTTTCTGGACGACTTCGGCATCCAGCCGGGAGTAGGTCACGACCGGGTTCCGGGCATCCGATCCCGGTTCCAGCAGATCGGACAAGGCCTTGATGCTGGCCTGGGAGAGGTCGGCGCGCGACACCGACTCGGCCTCGCCCATGACGTCCAGCGCAAGCTGCGACGCCCCTTTGCCATTGGAGAACAAGGCGATCCTGCGCCCCCTGGGTCGCCGCGTGTAGACCAGTACCTTGAGCGCCGAAAACAGCTGCACGAAATAGCGTACGCGCACCGCGCCGACCCGGCGCAGCAAGGCATTGAAAACGATGTCCTCGGCGGAGTCGGGACCGGCGTTGTTGCCCACCTTGAGCACCACGACCGGCTTGACGCTCGCGACCGCACGCAGGGCGCTGGTGAATCGCCTCGAGGAAGTGGGTTCTTCAAGATACAGGGCGATGCTGTCGGTGCGCGCGTCCATGGACAGGTAGTCCAGTACGTCGGATACGTCCACACCCGCCTCGTCGCCCAGGGAGACCACCGCCGAAAATCCAAGATGGATGTCGCGCGCCCAGTCGAGGACTGCGGCGGTAATGGAACGCGACTGCGTCACCAGCGCCACCCGGCCGCCCAGTGGCGTATGCGGCTGATGGCTGAAGTTCAGCCCCAGATGCGGACGCTGTATTCCGAACGAACGCGGGCCCAGCACGGCGCAGTCGTGGGCAATGCCCCAGGCCCGGCACCGGTCGATGTCCTGCTGCGGCGCATCGGAATGCTGTTCGTGCGGCAGGATGACCAGGCTGCGCGGGCGGTACGGCTCCAACTGCGGCAGGACCTCGTCCAGGCGCGCGGGATCGATGCAAAGCAAGGCGAGATCCAGCCGAGACGCGGGAGCCATGCCGCACAGGGTCTCGGGCATGGCGAGCGCCGGCCCGGACGAGGCGTCGACCACGGTCAAGGAACTGCGCAGCCAGCGCGGCGGTTCTTCCGCCAATGCCAAGGGGCGATCGGCGACGATCAATACCGTGCGCGGTTCGAACAGAGCGGCCAGGCGGTGTCGCAGCATACTTTATCCGGTTTTCAGCAATGATTGATGGGTACTCTAAAATAGCGCATTGCGATCATCCTGTGCATGCCGGTTATCCCGTGCTGCCAAGCCTCACATTTGCCATGACCACGTCCAATACTACGCCTGTCCGTACCCGCTTCGCCCCTTCCCCCACCGGCTATCTGCATCTGGGCGGCGCCCGCACGGCCCTGTTCTCGTGGGCCTTCGCCCGCCATCATCAGGGGGTCTTCGTGCTGCGTATCGAAGACACCGACCTTGAGCGCTCGACTCCCGAAGCGGTGCAGGCGATTCTGGACAGCATGGCATGGCTGGACATGCAGCCGGACGAAGGCCCTTTCTACCAGATGCAACGCATGGACCGCTATCGCGAAGTCATTGCGAAGATGCTCGATGACGGCACCGCCTACTACTGCTACAGCAGCCCCGACGAAATCGAAGCCATGCGCGAAAAGGCCCGCGCCGCGGGCCTGAAGCCCCGTTACGACGGCACATGGCGGCCCGAACCGGGCAAGACGCTGCCCGCCGTTCCCGCCGGCCGCAAGCCCGTCGTGCGCTTCAAGAATCCGCTGGAAGGCGCCACCAGCTGGAACGACATGATCAAGGGCCCCATCAGTTTCGACAACGGCGAGCTCGATGACCTGATCATTGCCCGCCCCGACGGTACACCCACCTATAATTTCTGTGTGGTCGTCGACGACTGGGACATGAAGATCACCCATGTGCTGCGCGGCGACGATCATGTCAACAACACGCCCCGCCAGATCAACATCCTGCGCGCCCTGGGCGCCGAGCTGCCGCAGTACGGCCACGTGCCCATGATCCTCGGACCCGACGGCGAAAAACTGTCGAAACGGCACGGCGCCGTCAACGTCATGGAATACGACAAGCAAGGCTATCTGCCGGAAGCCATGATCAACTATCTGGCACGCCTGGGCTGGAGCCACGGCAACGACGAGCTCTTCTCGCGCGATCAACTGGTGGAATGGTTCGACACGCGCAACCTGACGAAATCGCCCGCGCAATGGGATCCCAAGAAGCTGAACTGGGTCAATGCGCACTACATCAAGCAGCACAGCGGCGCCGATCTTGCCGAACGGGTCGCACCGCGCATACGCGAACGGGGCGGCAACCCCGCAGCGGTCGACTTGCCGGCGGTCATGGACCTTTTGAAGGACCGCGCGGAAACCCTGAACCAATTGGCGGAAGGCGCCTTGCTCTTTTGCGGTCCCTACCAGCCCGCCGACCCCGAGCTCCTGGCTCAGCATGTCGATGAACAGGCCAGGACGCTGCTGGCCGAGTTCAGCAACAAGGCCGGTGCGCTGGCCGACTGGACCACCAGCGCGCTCGACGCGCTCATCAAGGACATCCTGGCGGAACACGGCGTGAAGATGCCCAAGCTGGGCATCCCCTTGCGGTTGGTGATCACTGGCCAGAAACAGACGCCTTCGATAGGCGCCGTGCTGGCCATATTGGGGCGCGACACAGTCATGGCGCGCCTGGCGTCATACCAGAACTAGAACGGCAGGCGGTAGCCCGGCGACATGCGCCGGGCCTTCAGCATTACGCCATCGCTGCTGCGCAAGTCCAGGGTCTTGTCGGTGGCCGACACGATGGTGTAGCGATTGGTATAGATGGGATCTTCGAACTCCACCGGGCTGCCGTTCGAGGTCAGTGTCCGGAGCGTCAAGGTCTGTTGATCGTGTTTCCAGCACCCCTCCTCTGACAAGCCCTGCGAGGGATGCTTGCCCCGCTTGAGTTGTTCGGTGTAAGCCATGGTGCCATCGGGGTTCAGCGTGAAGAGCGTACGCAGTTCACCCGTAACGCCCCGCTGGCTGCGCACGCTCAGCCAGTTGCCCGTCACTTGGTCGCCGGCAGCGGCCGGAACGCAGGATGGCGGCTCCTTGGGTTTGGTTTCCACGGGTGGAGGGCTGGGCGCGGCACACGCCGCCAGCAGGCCCGCGGCGCACACCACGGCAATGGGTCGGTAATGTCGCAACAACTGCATGGGCATCGATTCTTCCTTGCAAAACCACAAGTCGCGTATGGTGACGAAGCGCCTGGCTTCGCGACCAGCATAAAATTAGTGTGAAATCATTCTACCCGAAGCACCACTGGCAACCGCGCTTGATGCGCCGCCTGTTACGCATCGTCATACAAACGAGCCGACATGGATTATTCCGTTCTCATCACCCTGCACTTGTTCGCCGCCTTCATCTTCGTGGGTACGGTGTTCTTTGAAGTCCTGATCCTCGAGGGCATACGCAAAGAGGTGCAACCCGACGCGATGAAAAGCGTCGAAAGAGCGATCGGCAGTCGAGCACGGCGGATCATGCCCTGGGTATTGCTGGTGCTGTATGGCGCGGGCATCAGCATGGCGTGGCACTATCGCACGGTCCTGGCGCATCCCTTTGACTCGACGTTCGCGCTGATGCTCAGCCTGAAGATCCTGCTGGCGCTCAGCGTGCTGGGGCACTTCATCACCGCCATGGTCTGGGGCACCCGCCGCAAGCTGAACGCCCGCCGTGTGCAATTCATTCATATCAGCGTGTTCAGCCATATGATCGCCATCATCATATTGGCCAAGGCGATGCTGTACGCATGAGGGGTCAGACCCCGCATGGGGTCTGACCCCATTGCTGCTGCACGCGTAAAGGGTCAGACCCCGTACGGGGTCTGACCCCCCTTTGACCCCTTGCCACGCTACAAAGGCAGGCGCACGTCGTGCTTGATCTCTCTTAAAGCCACGATGGTGCGCGTCTGGCGCACGCCGGGCAGATTGAACAGGAAGCGATGCAGGAAGCTGTCATAGGCTTCCGCGCTCGGCACCAGGATTTTCAGCAGGAAATCGGCATCCCCCGTCACCGCATAGCACTCCAGTATTTCAGGCGCGTCGCGCACCGAGCGCTCGAAATTCTGGACGATGTCGGCCGAATGGCGATCGAGGCTGATCTGCGTGAACATGCAGCTTTGCAGGCCCACTTTATGCCGATCGACCTTGGCGTAATACCCCTGAATCGTCGCCGACGCTTCCAGCGCCTTCACACGCCGCCACACCGGCGCGGCCGACAGCCCCACGCGCTCGGACAGCTGCTGCGCGGACGCGCGGCCGTCTTGTTGCAGTTGAGTCAGGATTTTTATGTCTATTCCATCCATTTTGGCCACCAGGCGAAACGTTTATTTCAATAACTAGGGATTCTACGCTAGAACTAAGCAATAAAAACAGCGGCGCTCTTCTCTACCATGGATGAATAATGGAGATGACTATGCCTGCCGTACAACTCGACACCCAATACCGCCTCGACGACAACCTGACCGCCACCTCCGGCCGCATTTTCTTGACGGGGACCCAAGCCTTGATCCGCATGCTGCTGTCGCAGCGGCGCGCTGATCAACAGCAAGGCTTGAATACCGCCGGTTTCGTCACCGGCTACCGTGGCTCGCCGCTGGCGGGCGTGGACATGGCCATGTGGCGCGCCCGCGGGGCGCTGGAAGGCCACCAGGTCAGCTTTCTCCCATCCATCAACGAAGACCTGGGCGCCACCATCGTCATGGGAACGCAGCAGGCGGGCGTCCGGGAAGACAAGAAAGTGGATGGCGTGTTCGCCATGTGGTATGGCAAGGGCCCGGGCGTGGACCGCGCGGGCGATGCCCTGCATCACGGGAATGCGGCGGGCGCTTCGCGCCACGGCGGCGTGCTGCTGGTGGTCGGCGACGATCATACCGCGGCATCGTCGTCGATTCCCCATGCGAGCGAGACCACGCTTCTGTCATGGAGCATTCCCATCGTGCATCCGGCGTCCATCGAGGAGTACGAGCTGTTCGGCCGCTGGGGCTGGGCGCTTTCTCGCTACAGCGGATCCTGGGTCGCCTTCAAGGCGGTGACGGAAACGGTGGAAAGCGGTCGTGCATTTGAACTGCAGCCCATACCCGACTTTACGCAGTGCACCTCTTTCGCCGACAGCGCCCTGGAATACAGCGCCCGCGAATTCCTGACACCGGCCATAGAAACACGCATGGCGCGCCGGCTGGAGGCAGTGAAGGCTTTCTCCCGCTTGCACACACTGGACCGCATCGTGGATGCCGCACCCGAGGCGCGCATCGGCATCATTACCGTCGGCAAGGCGTTCCTGGACACGCAGGATGCGCTGGCGCGCCTGTCGGCGCATGCGCCGGAGCGGACGCTGCCGGCGATGCGCCACTACAAGATAGGACTCAGTTGGCCCATCGACATCCCGGGTTTCATGGCTTTCGCCAAGGGCCTCGACCACATTCTGGTCATCGAAGAGAAAGCCTCCATCGTGGAAGCGCAAATCAAGGAAACGCTGTTCAACGCCACCATCCGGCCCCAGGTCGTGGGCAAGCGTGATCTGGAAAACGAGGCATTGATCCCGCGCGAAGGGCAACTTAGCCCCGCCCTGCTGGAAAGCGCCTTGCGCCGCTGGCTGCGCCAAAGCGCCGGCTTCGACTTTCCGGAAACCCTGCCCGCCACCGGAGCCGCAGCAGCGGATATCCGCAGCGTATCGCGCACAACCGCGGGGTCCGAGCTTACCCGCCGCCCCTATTTCTGTTCCGGCTGCCCTCACAACACCTCCACCAAAGTACCCGAGGGCAGCCAGGCGCTGGCGGGCGTCGGCTGTCACTACATGGCGACCTGGATGGACCGTGAAACAAGCGGCCTGACGCAGATGGGTGGCGAGGGAACGGACTGGATCGGCCTTTCCCGATACACCACCATGCCCCACATCTTTCAGAACATGGGCGAAGGCACCTATTTCCACTCTGGCTATCTCGCGATCCGCCAGGCCGTCGCCGCAGGCGCGAACATCACCTACAAGATCCTGTTCAATGACGCGGTGGCAATGACGGGCGGCCAGCCCGTGGACGGCAAGATATCGGTGCCCAGCATTTGCCAGCAGATGATGGGTGAAGGCGTGAAGCGAGTGGTCATCACGACGGACGAACCCGAGAAGTACAAAGGCGTGGCATTGGCCGCCGGAACCAGCGTGCACCATCGCCGCGAACTGGATGCCTTGCAGCGGGAATTGCGCGACACGCAAGGCGTCACCGTGCTGATACACGACCAGACCTGCGCGGCGGAAAAACGCCGGCGCCGCAAGAAGAATGCGTATCCGGATCCAGCGCGCCGGCTTTACATCAACGCGGCGGTCTGCGAAGGCTGCGGCGATTGTGGCACGCAATCGAACTGCCTCTCGCTGGTACCGCGGGAAACCCCTTTCGGCCGCAAGCGCGCCATCGACCAATCCAGCTGCAACAAGGACTACAGCTGTGTCGAAGGCTTCTGTCCCAGCTTCGTGTCCGTCATGGGCGGAAAGCCGCGCAAAGCTGCCGGTGCCGGCGCCAATGATCGCGAAAGGCTGCAGGCGATGATTTCGGCGCTGCCTCGACCTTCCATCCAGCACTATGCCGACACCTGCAATATTCTGGCCGTGGGCATAGGCGGCACAGGCATCATCACGGTGGGTGCGATCCTGTCGATGGCCGCCCACCTCGAAGGACGGGCCGCCTCGGTGCTGGACATCACGGGTCTGGCCCAGAAAGGCGGAACAGTGATCAGCCACATCCGCCTGTCCAGCGGATCGCACTCCCCCGCGGCGGTGCGGATCGATCCGCAACAGGCGGACGTCGCCATATTGTGCGATGTCGTGGCCGCCAGCCGCCCCGAAGCATTGCAAGCGCTGAAACCCGGCAAGACCGCAACCAGCGTCAACAGCTATCTGGCGCCGACCGCCGAATTCACCCGGGACCCCGACGTACGGCTCGACGCCCAGCCCTTGCTCGACACGCTGCGGGCGGCGGCGGGCCCGGCCAATACCTGGGCGCTGAATGCGCATGCCTTGGCGGAGCAGCAGTTCGGAGACAGCATCCTGGCCAACATGATGATGCTTGGCCATGCCTGGCAGCGCGGCCACATCCCGCTGAGCGAAGAAGCCATCATGCATGCACTCGTTCTCAACGGCGTGGCCGTGCAGGCCAATCGGGAGGCGTTCCGCATGGGCCGCCTGGCAGCCGCCCGCCCCGAAGCCTTGAGCCCTGAATCGCAGCGCCGCGAGCAAGTCGTCACACTGCATGCGCCCGAATCGCTGGAAACCATCGTCGAGCGGTGCCGCGTTTCATTGACCGCCTATCAGAATGCGTCCTACGCCCGGCAGTACACCGAAATCGTCGAGCGGGTCCGGCTCGCCGAGCAAGCGCTGCACCCGAATGCCCGGCCGCGCCTCACGGCCAAGGTCGCGCAATCCCTGCACAAGCTCATGGCTTACAAAGACGAATACGAAGTGGCGCGGCTCTTCACCAACGGAGATTTCCGGCGCGAGCTGCAGGAGAAATTCGAAGGCGACTTCAGTTTGCGCTTCCATTTGGCGCCGCCCTTGCTGGCACGCCGCGATCCGCGTACCGGCATTCCCCGCAAGATGACTTTCGGCCCAGGCACCGAACGGCTGTTCCGCCTGCTGGCTCGCGGGAAAGCCCTGCGCGGCACGTGGCTCGATCCATTTTCATACACGGAAGAACGCAAAATGGAACGCCGGCTCATCCGCGAATTCCAGGCGGCGCTGCGTGTCATGACCGAGCATCTCGATGAGCGCACCTTCCCGCTTGCGTTGGAACTTGCCGACCTGCCGCAGAAAGTGCGCGGCTTTGGGCATATCAAGCAGGCCAACGTCCAGGCGTACCAGGACAGGCTCGATGAACTGCTGACGGCGCTCAACGGCCCTGTCATGAAAACTAACAATTATTTTTCGCGCGTGCCCGCCTGACATCCGGCGAGTGCAATCCCCTGCGGGCCTTGGACTTACGAGCCAGGGCCCGATTCTTTTGCTTTCCGGAAACCAGGAACCAAAAAAAAGCAAGCCCCATTTGCGCTTGCCCGCCGCGCAGACCGACACTACAATTAGTGCTCAAAACACACTGAACCACTATATATAGTGGTCAAACAATATCCAACCCACCGTACATTTTCGCGGAAGTTCCAGTAGTTTGCGGTAAAACCACCCGAAACCTGCTGTCAATCGCGCGGCGCAATTGCGCGAATTTTTGCCCAGGAGCCTTCATGCATTCAACACCCACCATCGACACCACGCCCGACGCGATTGCTTACCGGGCTCCCGCCGAAACCACGGCGCAAGCCGGCAATCAATGGAGCAGTTTCCACATCATCCGGCGCAACGGCGCCGTGGCGGGATTCGAGCCCGGCAAGATCGCCATCGCCATGACCAAGGCATTCCTGGCGGTCAAGGGCGGCCAAGGAGCCGCCTCCGCCCGCATACGCGAACTCGTCGAGGATCTGACCGCGCAAGCGGTGAACGCACTCGTGCGCAACCGTCCGGGCGGCGGCACCTTCCATATCGAAGACATCCAGGACCAGGTCGAACTGGCGCTGATGCGCTCCGGCGAACACGACGTCGCACGCGCCTACGTGCTTTACCGCGAGAAGCGGGCACAGGAACGCGCCCGCCAGGCCGAGTCGCAGCCGCAGGCCGAGCCCGCCGGCATCAACGTCACCGACAAGGGCGTGTCCCGCCCCCTGGACCTCGCCCAGCTGCGCGGCACCATCGAAGAGGCCGGCCAGAATCTGCCGGAAGCCATCGACACGGACGCCATCCTCAAGGAAACGGTCAAGAATCTCTACGACGGCATTCCGGTCGACGAGGTCTTCAAGTCCGCCATCCTGTCGGCACGCGCCATGGTCGAGACCGATCCTTCGTACAGCCAGGTGACCGCCCGCCTGCTGCTGCACACCATCCGCAAAGAGGTGCTGCAAGAGGAAGTCTCGCAATCGGACATGTCCACACGCTACGCAGAATACTTCCCGCGCTTCATCAAGACCGGTATCGAAGGCGAATTGCTGGACCCCAAGCTCGAGCAGTTCGATCTGGAAAAACTGGCCGCCGCGCTCAAGGCGGAACGCGACCTGCAGTTCAACTATCTCGGCCTGCAAACCCTGTACGACCGCTATTTCCTGCACCTGCGCGGGCGCCGCATCGAGCTGCCCCAGGTGTTCTTCATGCGCGTCGCCATGGGGCTGGCCCTGAATGAAGTCAATCGCGAAGCCCGCGCCATCGAATTCTACGAAACGCTGTCGTCTTTCGATTTCATGAGCTCGACGCCAACGCTTTTCAACTCCGGCACCCTGCACTCGCAGCTTTCGTCCTGCTACCTCACTACCGTCTCGGACGACCTCGCCGGCATCTACGACGCCATCAAGGAAAACGCCCTGCTGGCGAAGTACGCCGGCGGCCTGGGCAATGACTGGACGCCCGTGCGCGCGCTGCGCAGCCATATCAAGGGCACGAACGGCGAAAGCCAGGGCGTGGTGCCTTTCCTCAAGGTGGTGAACGACACCGCCGTGGCGGTCAACCAGGGCGGCAAGCGCAAGGGCGCCGTATGCGCCTACCTGGAAACCTGGCACCTGGACATCGAAGAGTTCCTGGAACTGCGCAAGAACACCGGCGACGAGCGCCGCCGCACGCACGACATGAACACCGCCAACTGGATTCCCGACCTGTTCATGAAGCGGGTCATGGAGAACGGCGAGTGGACCTTGTTCTCCCCTTCCGATGCACCCGACTTGCATGACAAGTACGGCCGCGCCTTCGAAGAAGCGTACTTGGGCTATGAGGCCAAGGTCGAACGCGGCGAGCTGCCCCTGTTCAAGAAGATTCCCGCCATGTCGCTGTGGCGCAAGATGCTGTCCATGCTGTTCGAAACCGGCCACCCCTGGATCACGTTCAAGGATCCTTGCAACATCCGCTCGCCGCAGCAGCACGTAGGCGTCGTGCACAGCTCCAACCTGTGCACTGAAATCACGCTCAATACCAGCGACACCGAAATCGCAGTCTGCAACCTGGGCTCGGTCAATCTGGCGGCCCATATGCGCCGCGATGACAGCGGCCAGTACGTGCTCGACCATGCCAAGCTGGAACGCACCATCGACGTCGCCATGCGCATGCTCGACAACGTCATCGACATCAACTACTACGCCGTGCCGAAAGCGCGCAATTCCAATCTGCGCCACCGTCCGGTGGGCATGGGTGTGATGGGGTTCCAGGACTGCCTGCAGCTCATGCGCGTACCGTTCGCTTCGCAGGACGCGGTCGAGTTCTCCGACCGCTCCATGGAGGCGGTCTGCTATTTTGCCTATCGGGCATCCAGCAAGCTGGCCATCGAGCGCGGCGCCTATTCCACGTTCAAGGGCTCGCTGTGGGACCGCGGCATTCTTCCGCAAGACACCCTGAAGCTGCTCGCCGAGGAACGCGGCGGCTATGTGGACGTCGACGACAGCAGCACCCTGGATTGGGACGGCTTGCGCGCCCACATCCAGCAGCATGGCATGCGCAACTCCAATTGCATCGCCATTGCTCCGACCGCCACCATCTCGAACATCATCGGGGTTTCGCCTTGCATCGAACCCAACTACCGCAACCTGTACGTGAAGTCCAATCTATCGGGCGAATTCACCGTGGTCAACGACTACCTGGTGCGCGATCTGAAGGATCGCAAGCTGTGGGACGAAGTCATGGTCGCCGACCTCAAGTACTTTGACGGCAGCCTGGCACGCATCGACCGCATCCCCGCGGACCTGCGCAACCTGTACGCGACAGCGTTCGAAATCGACCCGAGCTGGGTCGTGGAATGCGCCGCGCGCCGCTCCAAATGGATAGACCAGGCCCAGTCGCTCAATATTTTCATGGCCGGCGTTTCGGGCAAGAAACTCGATGACGTCTATAAGCTGGCGTGGGTGCGGGGTCTCAAGACCACCTACTACCTGCGCTCCATCGGCGCGACCAACGCCGAGAAATCCACGGGCCGCGGCGGCGAACTCAACGCAGTGGCCTCGCACGCGCCCGCCTCGTCCGCCGCAGCGGCGGCGCCGGCAAGCCTGCCCGAGCCCGAGGTCGTCGGCGCGGTGTGCACCATGCGCCCCGGAGACGAAGGCTTCGAAGAGTGCGAAGCCTGCCAATAATTGAATACAGGAAGCTAGACATCATGTTGAATTGGGACGATACCCCTACCACCCCGAACGCACAGCCCGCCGCCGCCCCGGCGGCCAACCCAGGCGCTCGCATTCAATCCGACAATGCCATGGCCCCGCAGGCGGCCGCCCCCGCAGCGGACACAGGCGGCCGGGTACGCGCCGCCGACAAACGCGTCATCAACGGACAGACCGACGTCAACCAGCTGGTGCCCTTCAAGTACAAATGGGCTTGGGAAAAATACCTCGCCACTTGCGCCAACCACTGGATGCCGCAGGAAATAAACATGTCGCGGGACATCGCTCTTTGGAAGAATCCCAACGGGCTGACCGAAGACGAGCGCCGCATCGTCAAGCGCAACCTCGGCTTCTTCGTGACCGCCGACTCGCTGGCGGCCAACAACATCGTGCTGGGCACATACCGCCACATCACGGCGCCCGAATGCCGCCAGTTCCTGCTGCGGCAGGCATTCGAGGAAGCGATCCATACGCATGCCTATCAATACATCGTCGAAAGCCTGGATCTCGACGAAGCCGAGATCTTCAATGCGTACAACGAAGTGCCGTCCATACGCGCGAAAGATGAGTTCCTGATCCCCTTCATCAACGCCATCGCCGATCCGAACTTCAAGACCGGCACGCCGGAAGCCGATCAGACACTGCTCAAATCGCTCATCGTTTTCGCATGCCTGATGGAAGGCCTGTTCTTCTATGTTGGTTTTACGCAAATCCTTGCGCTGGGCCGGCAAAACAAAATGACGGGTGCCGCCGAACAGTACATGTACATACTTCGCGACGAATCGATGCACTGCAATTTCGGCATCGACCTCATCAACACCATCAAGCTCGAGAACCCGCATCTATGGACAGCCGAGTTCCGCGAAGAGCTGCGCCATCTGTTCAAACAGGCCGTAGACCTTGAATATGCATACGCTGAGGACACCATGCCGCGCGGCGTACTCGGCCTGAACGCCTCGATGTTCAAGTCTTATCTGCGCTTCATCGCCAATCGGAGATGCCAGCAAATCGGTCTCGAGCCGCTCTTTGGACAAGAAGAAAATCCCTTCCCCTGGATGGCCGAGATGATCGATCTGAAGAAGGAACGCAACTTTTTTGAGACACGCGTGATCGAATATCAGACCGGAGGGGCACTTAGCTGGGAATAAAGCTTGGAAGAGAGTAAGAGCTTACGTTAGACTCTAGGCGTGCAGAGCATGAATGCTTTGCACGCATGCGCCATTTGAGATGGGTCGCACACTAAACGTGGGGGCTATATCAAATGGGTGGACGTTCTCTTAGACTCGATCTCAAGGAGCAATACTATGGCAACAGCCAAAAAGGCCGCAAGCAAACCGGCCGCCAAGAAAGCCGCGCCGGCAAAGAAGGCAGCAAGCGCCAAGAAAACTGCGGTAAAGAAAGTTGATGAAGTAAAGAAGACCACCGCTGCCAAGAAGTCCACCACTGCCGCAAAGAAAGCAGCAGCACCCGCCAAGAAAGCCGTAGCAAAGAAGGCCGTAGCCAAGAAAGCGGCACCCGCCAAAAAAGCCGTCGCTAAAAAGGCAGCCGCCAAAAAGACCGTAGCCAAGAAAGCCGTAGCCAAGAAGGCGGCGCCCGCCAAAAAGGCGGCAGTCAAGAAAGCGGCCGCCAAGAAAACCGTTGCAAAGAAGGCTGTAGCCAAGAAAGCAGCGCCCGCCAAAAAAGCCCCGGCAAAGAAAGTCGCCGTCAAGAAGGCGGCCGCCAAGAAAGCCCCTGCCGCCAAGAAAGCGGTAGCCAAAAAGGCGGCGCCCGCCAAGACAGCAGCAGCCAAGAAGGCCGCTCCCGCCAAGAAAGCCACCGCCAAGAAAGCCGCCCCAGCCGCCACGAAGGCAGCACCCGCGGCAAAGAAGGCAGTAAGCAAATCAGCGGCGCCTAAAAAGGCAGCGGCCAAGAAGCCAAGCGCAAAAGCCGCAGCCAAGGCAGCAAAGGAAACCAGCGCGGCACCAGCCGCAAAGACCAGCGTCAATCCCGCTGCGTCCTGGCCCTTCCCCACCGGCGGCCGTCCTTAACAGGCCATCCGCCAACGCCTCGACAGAACTGCCCGGCAATGCCGGGCAGTTCTGTTTCAGCACCGTCTTTCATACGCCCTTGCGACATGCGACAATGGCGCATCTGATATCACCCCCAAGCGCATCACATGTTCAGCGAAGCCTTGCTCTTCATCGTCAATATCATCTTCACGCTATTCGGTATCGCGCTATTGCTGCGCGCCTGGATTTTCGCCATACGCCTGCATCCCTTCAATCCCTATGCGCAAGCCGTGCTGCGCATCACCAACTGGCTGGTCCAGCCCATGCGAAGGGTGATTCCGTCCGGCAATAAAATAGACTGGCCCAGCCTGGTGGCCTGCTGGCTTGCCGCGCTGGTATTCCTGCTGCTGACCTGGTGGCTGTTCATGGGCACGCTGCCTTCGCTGCAAAGCCTCGCGCCCGCGCTGGTCGCCGCGCTGCTCACCATGCTCAAGTGGGCGTTCAATGTGATTCTTTGGATGACGCTCATTCAGGCGATCTTGTCATGGGTCAACCCCATGGCGCCCATCATGCCGCTGCTTCAGACCTTGACCGCACCCATGCTGGATCCCATCCGGCGCATCATGCCGAACCTGGGGGGGCTGGACCTTTCTCCGCTGGTGCTGCTGATCATCGCCCAGGTTGCGATGATGTTCCTGCAAAGCATGGCGTTTTCACTTTTTGGGGTTTGATTCATGGGGTCAGACCCCGGACCCCTCTTTATTGGTGGGGTCAGACCCCATGCGGGGTCTGACCCCGCAAGCGCAATGATCAGCCGGGATCAGACCCCGAAATCAACAGGGGTCAGACCCCGTACGGGGTCTGACCCCATCGCAATTACATGGGAACGACGCGGCTGGGGCCGTTGCCACTGATGATGCGCACGCGCTGGCCGGCGCGTATGGCGACATCGGCCGCCTGCGCGATGACACGTGTTTCGCCGTTGTCGAGCTTGACCGTGATCTCGAGACCGGCTTCCTTGCCCATCTGGTTCTCGACGGCGTTGCCGGCCATGGCGCCCAGTATGCCGCCGCCGATGGACGCCAGCACACGGCCGGTACCACCGCCCACGGCGCTGCCGGCCACGCCGCCAAGCGCGCCGCCCGCCACAACGCCGGCGCCGCTGGTCTTGTCTTTCTGGATGGTCACATTGCGTACCGCTTCGACGGTACCCGTGCGTACGATCTGTTCGCGCTGCGCCTGCCCATAGGTATAGACGGAAGACGATGCCGTGTCGTTGGCGCAGCCCGCCAGGATGGCCATCGAACCCAGCACGGCCGCAATGGCCAGCATGCGTCCCTTGCGATTTCCTTGATTCGGTAAAGTAGTCATTGTCATGTAGCGCTCCTGGTAAAACGTGAAACCACCGGGTGATTCCGGGACGGGGGTCAGACCCCCAGGCGGGGTCTGACCCCTGGGGTTGGCCGACTACAGCAGCAGGCTGACGCCGTAATGCTTGTTCAGCACCGAGCCGATATCGGCACGTGTGGGGCGGTGGTTCTGTGGGCCTCTGGAAGCAATTTTAAGGCCGCCCATTACATTCGCCAAACGGCAGGCGTCCTCGAGATCCCAATTTTGTGTAAGCCCATACAACAGCCCCGCGCGATGGGCGTCGCCGCAACCCGTGGGGTCGACGACCTGGTCCACCTTGATGGCATCGATATGTGTCTGGGCACCGTCGGCATACAAGGTGGCGCCCTCGCCGCCGCGGGTAATCACGACTGCGCGCAGGCCGCCGGCGATCTGGGCCATGCTGCGTCCCGTGCGCTGTTCAACGACGCTGGCCTCGTAATCATTTGCGGCCAGAATGTCGGCCAGGTTCAGCATCTCGTTGATGTCATCGCCCGAGAACAGCGGCATTGCCTGGCCGAGATCGAAGATGAAGGGGATGCCCTGCTGATGCAAGCGGCGCGCATGCGCGAACATGCCGTCTTTGGCATCCGGCGCCACGATACCCCAGCATGCCTGCTGGCCGGTCAGGTCGTTCTCGGCGGAACGCATCATTGCGCCCGGATGGAACGACGCGATCTGGTTGTTGTCCAGGTCGGTCGTAATGAAGCACTGTGGGGTATACATGTCGGCCAATACACGAATCCGGCTCGTATCGATGCCCAATTGCTCCATGTAAAGAATGTAGTCCGCCGCATCCGCGCCCACGGTTCCGACCGGTATCGGATTGCCGCCGAGCAGCCTCAGGTTGTAAGCGATGTTGCCTGCGCATCCCCCGTACTCCTTGCGCATGCTGGGCACAAAAAAAGACACGCTGAGCGACTGAACGCTGTCGGCGAGGATATGGTCCTTGAAATGGCCTTCGAACACGGCGATCGTGTCGAACGCCACGGAACCGCACACCAATACTTTATCCGTCATTACATGACCTTATTGAAAGAATTTGTCGAGCTGATACCCATTGACCTTCAGACCGTCCAGCTTGATCGGCAGACTGACAGTCAGTTCGCTGGATGCCGGAAACGGTCGGCTCAGGGTATCAGGCGCCAGGTATTCCGTGGGCGTAAGATTTTTCCTGACGACGAGCGTACCGGAGAAGTCCTTGAGATCCAGCACCATGGTCGGCCATTCTTGTGGTTTGTCGTAAGCGTTGCGCAAGGTGAACTGAAGCGTCATCTGGCTTTCCCCTTCCGGCGCGCTACCACCCGGCGGCGTCGGCGTCGCGCGCAAGGCCGAACTCGTGACACTGATCTGATCGATGCGGCGCGAATAAGGCACCTTGCATGCAAGCGAGACGCAGGCCTGCTCCAGCATGGGCCGCAAAGCTGGAATCTGATTGGCGATCTGCGCGCGGTACACGTACAAGGCCTGTCCGGCCAGCAACAGCAATCCGGACAGTATCAGCACGCCCCAGAATACCCTTGCCAATGATGACGAGCCGGCGGCATGCCCCTCCAGAAACTCGTCGCGCTCAGGGCCTGGCGCCGAAGCCGGTGCCCGGCGGCGGGGTTCGATGTAGATCGATCCGCCGCCGATGCGCGTGTCTGTTGCGGTCGGCGCGGCGACCACCGGGCCGACGCTCGGCTCCTTCGCGCCATGCTCCGATCCGGACGCGCCGATCTTGAACACCGGATCCTGCCGGCTGTCAGGCACCTGGGCGCCGGCCGTCGCGGAGATCGTGAATCGGCCTGTGCCGACGTCGTCCGCATGACGGGCCGCAGGCGCTGGACGCACGGGCGCTTCACTCGCGCTGCGCGCCGGTATGATAAGCGGCGGCACCACGGGCGGCCGCGCGGCGGGCACCATGGGTTCCGGCTCCGCTGGCGTGGAGGACTTGTCGGCCTCCACGACGGCTTCGTAGCCGTCAAAGATATGCGCGCAGTTGATGCAGCGGATGAAACCCTTGCGGAGTTGCAGCTGCTGCAGAGTCGCGGAAAATGTGGTGCCGCATTGTGGGCAGCGGGTGGTCAGTTCCATAGACGTAAACCATTAACCCTGCATCTTCAGGCTACCCGTTTGCCATGCAGGCAGACCCAGCCGTCACGGGCGCGCCAAACGCTCATTGCCAGCCACGGCGCATAGGCCTGGGCGACGTCTTCGGCTTGCCGCTCCAGCACGCCGGACAGCACCAGGTCGCCGCCGGGCGCGACGCGGTTGGCCAGCATCGGCGCGAGGACCTTGAGGGGATTGGACAGAATATTGGCCACGACGACCTGGAATCCTCCGTCGGGCAGGGCGTCCGGCAGCATGGCATCGATCCGGACACGGTTGATTTCCGCGTTATCGCTCGAAGACTGTACCGCCTGCTCATCGATGTCGACGGCGGCAATCCGGCCGGCGCCAAGCTTGGCCGCCGCAATCGCCAATATGCCGGAACCGCAGCCGTAATCCAGTACCGTGGACCCGGGTTGAAGGTGCGCCGCCAGCCATTCCAGGCATAGATGCGTGGTGGGGTGGCTGCCCGTGCCGAACGCGAGGCCCGGATCGAGTTCGATATGGATCAAACCGTTGTCCGCCGCGCCGGGGCCGATGGCGGCGCGAGGCACGTCGGGGTTGTCGCGATGCCAGCTTGGAACGATCCAGATGCGCTCCGATACCTGTATGGGACTGAACTGCTGTTGGGTCAGGCGTACCCAGTCCGCGTCGGGGACATCGCGCAGCACGCAGTCTTCGTCCTTGTAGTCCGCCACGCCGGCATCGCGGACCTGTTCCAGCAGTTGCCCATGATCCAGTCCGTCCGGCAGGAGCGCCACGACGCGGTTGCTGTGCCATGCCTGCACGGCGGGCTCCAGCCCGGGCTCGCCGAACAAAGGCTGCTCGGCGGCGGTGTCGCCGTCGGCATCTTCAACCGATACCGAAAGCACACCGGCTTCAAGCAATGCATCGGACAGAGCTTCGGCTTGTGCTTCGGGGCAAATGAGCACGAGTTCGCGCATAGTGACTTCCATAGTCAGAACAGGGGCTCCGCCCCTGTTCTTTTAAAACAAATTCGAACCGTCAGGGTCGCTGAGAGAGCTTGTGCTCCAGATAATGGATGCTGGTGCCCCCCTCGCGGAAACGCACGTCCTGCATGAGTTCGCGGTGCAAGGCAATATTCGTCTGGACGCCCTCGACCACCATTTCGGACAAGGCGATATCCATCCGCGCGATAGCCTGCTCGCGTGTTTCGCCGTAGGTGATCAGTTTGGCGATCATGGAATCGTAGTTGGGTGGAACCGTATAGCCGCTGAATACGTGGGAATCCATCCGGACCCCCGGACCGCCCGGCGTATGCCAGTTGGTAATGCGGCCGGGACTGGGCGTGAACTTGAAGGGATCTTCGGCGTTGATCCGGCATTCGATGGCATGGCCTTTGAATTCGATATCGCGCTGGCGCAGCGTGAACTTCTTGCCCGCGGCAATGAGTATCTGCTGCTGCACGAGGTCGATGCCCGTGATCATTTCGGTGACCGTGTGCTCGACCTGAATGCGCGTATTCATTTCGATGAAATAGAACTCGCCGTTTTCATACAGGAATTCAAACGTGCCGGCACCCCGGTAGTTGATCTTGCGGCAGGCTTCCGCGCAACGGTCGCCGATGCGTTCGATGAGACGGCGCGCGATGCCCGGCGCGGGCGCCTCTTCGATGACTTTCTGGTGGCGTCGCTGCATGGAGCAGTCGCGCTCGCCAAGCCAGAGCGCATTGCGCCCGCCGTCGGCCAGCACCTGGATCTCGATATGGCGAGGATTCTCGAGGAATTTCTCCATATAGACTTCAGGATTGTTGAACGCGGCGCCCGCTTCGGTGCGAGTCGTGGCCACCGCGGTCAGCAGCGCGGCTTCGGTATACACCACGCGCATGCCGCGACCGCCGCCGCCGCCCGCGGCCTTGATGATCACCGGATAGCCGACCTGACGCGCGATCTTGATGATTTCCTCGGGATCGTCGGGCAAGGCGCCCTCCGAACCCGGCACCACCGGCACGCCGGCTTCGATCATGGCGTGCTTGGCGCAGACCTTGTCGCCCATGATGCGTATCGATTCCGGCCGTGGGCCGATGAACACGAAGCCGCTTTTCTCGACGCGCTCGGCAAAATCCGCGTTCTCAGCCAGGAAACCGTATCCGGGATGGATGGCTTCGGCATCGGTCACCTCGGCCGCCGAAATGATGGCCGGCATGTTCAGGTAGCTGTCGCGGGCCGGCGCTGGGCCGATGCACACGGACTCGTCGGCCAGACGCACGTACTTTGCGTCCCGATCGGCTTCCGAGTGCACCACCACCGTCTTGATGCCCAGTTCGCGGCAGGCGCGCTGTATGCGCAGGGCGATCTCGCCGCGATTGGCAATAAGGATCTTTTCAAACATGAATTAGCCAATAACAAACAAGGGTTGACCGTATTCGACAGGCTCGCCGTTCTCGACCAGGATTTCCTTGATGACGCCCGCCTTGTCGGCCTCGATTTCGTTCAGCAGTTTCATGGCTTCAATAATGCAGAGGGGCTCGCCTTCCTTGACGGCCTGGCCGACTTCGACGAATGGCGACGCGCCGGGATTCGGCGCGCGGTAGAACGTGCCCACCATGGGTGCCTTGATGACATGGCCGGCAGGCGCCGCTGCGGCGGCCGGCGCCGGAGCTGCCGCGGGTGCCGGCGCGGGAGCCGCGGCGGCCGCTTCGGGCACATAGGCGATGGGCTGTACCGCCTGCGAGAACTTGACGATCCGGACCTTGCCTTCGCCCTCGGTGATTTCGAGTTCGGCAATACCCGACTCGGCGACGAGATCGATCAAGGTTTTGAGTTTTCTTAAGTCCATAAAACTTCCCATGGCGTTCCTCCGTGGACATCGCACAGAGTGAACGTTGATGATGATTAATAAGTAAGGAGGAACCCCGCCTCAGTGGGCCAAGGCATACTGCAAGGCGGCTTCGTATCCGAAAGCGCCCAGCCCGGCCACGACGCCTTGCGCAACATCCGACAGATAGGATGCGTGACGGAAGGGCTCCCGCTTATATACGTTGGATAAATGCACTTCGACAAAAGGTATGTGGACCGCGCTCAATGCGTCGCGCAGCGCAACACTGGTATGCGTGTACGCTGCGGCATTGACGATAATGAAATCGACCGACTCCTGGCGCGCCGCCTGGATGCGATCGACCAGCTCGCCTTCGTGATTGCTTTGAAACACGCTGCATGCGGCGCCGCTGCCAGCCGCCAGTTGCTGCAGGCGCTGATTGATGTCATCCAGGGTTTGCCGGCCATAGATTTCTGGCTCGCGCGTGCCGAGCAGGTTCAGATTAGGGCCATGCAAAACGAGAATGTGCTGCGCCATTGCGAATATTTGGTAAAGACAGATCGTCTTTTTACGCTAAAAAGCGGCATTTGTCCATTAAACAGGGGTCTGACCCAGTACGGAGCCTGCCATGCGATGGGGTCAGACCCCATGCGGGGTCTGACCCCAGATCACGAGTTTCCAGGCCGGCCAATGCCCTGGCGGTTCTCAGCTGATATCGGCGATGTAGGCGTCGAGCTCTTCAGGCTTGATCTGCCCGAGAAAATGCCGGAGTTCCCGCCCGTCCTTGTCGAAAACCACGGTAAACGGCAAGCCGCCATTCTTGTTGCCCAGATCGCGCATCAGCTTGATGCCGCCATGACCGGCGACAAGCAGCGGATAGGACACCTGGACCTTCTGCCCGAACTTTTCGACATTGGCGGCGGTATCGACGGCAAGGCCCACGAAATGGACCCCTGCATGCTTTTTATGCAGTGCATCGAGATCCGGCATTTCCTTCACGCAGGGCGGACACCAGGTGGCCCAGAAATTGAGCACCACGGGCTTGCCCAGATAACTGCGGAACGGTGTGTCGGCTCCAGCGGGTGTGGGGAACGCGTTGGCGTAAAAAGCATGGGGAGGCAGCGCGGCGGCGCGCGCCGCCGGCGCAATGCCGGAAAGTCCCGCCGCAATAATAGGGGCCAGCGAGGCCCGGCGCAGAAATTCTCGCCGTTTCATGATGGACCTGTAATAAATGACCATATCCTGTTAATCATAGCACCCGTCCGTTTGGATGCCGGGGGGGGCGGACCCCATGCGGGGTCTGACCCCGATGCTGTGGTGATGGGGGGTCAGACCCCGTACGGGGTCTGACCCCAGCGCTTCATAGGCCGAAGGGGTTGGACCCCGCATGGGGTCCGACCCCAGAACGCCTTCCCTTGTGACTACAATATGCGCCGGAGGAAAAAAATGCACCTACACATACTTGGCATCTGCGGCACGTTCATGGGCGGGCTCGCATTGATCGCGCGCTCGGCCGGGCATACGGTGACGGGCTGCGATGCGGGTGTCTATCCCCCGATGAGCACGCAGCTGCAAGAACAAGGCATCGAGCTGATCGAAGGTTTCGACGCCGGCCAGACCGCGCTGAACCCCGACCTGTACGTGATCGGCAATGTGGTCACGCGTGGCAATCCGCTGATGGAAGCCATACTGGACCGGGGCCTGCCTTATGTTTCGGGCCCCCAGTGGCTGGGCGACCACATCCTGGCGGGCCAGCATGTGCTGGCCGTCGCGGGCACCCATGGCAAGACCACCACAAGCTCCATGCTGGCGTGGATACTCGAGTTTGCCGGGCTGGCGCCCAACTTCCTGATCGGCGGCATCGCCCCGGACCTGAAGGTGTCGGCGCGATATCGCCGGGACAGCGGATTCTTCGTCATCGAGGCCGATGAATACGACACCGCCTTCTTCGACAAGCGCTCCAAGTTCGTGCACTACCGTCCACGCACCGCCGTGCTGAACAATCTGGAATACGACCATGCCGATATCTTTCCGGATCTGGCCGCCATCGAGACGCAGTTCCACCATCTCGTGCGCACCATCCCCTCGCAGGGCGGCATCATTCGTCCTTCCGTCTCGGAGGCCCTGGACCGCGTCATCGCACGTGGCGTCTGGACGCCGGTCATGACATTCGGCGAGGGTGGCGAATGGCAAGCTCGTGCGGGCAGCCGGACGGCCGCATTCGAAGTCCTGCGCGCCGGCCAGCCGGTGGGCACGGTGCAATGGGGGCTAACCGGCGAACACAACCGGCTGAATGCGCTCGCGGCGCTGGCCGCCGCCGGCCAGGTGGGCGTCGACGTGAGTACGGGCATCGGGGCCTTGTCGGCTTTCCAGGGCGTGAAGCGCCGCATGGAGCTACGCGGCAGCGCACGCGGCGTCCAGGTCTATGACGACTTCGCGCATCATCCGACCGCCATCGACACCACCTTGTCGGGTCTGCGGGCGCAGGTCGGCGCGCAGCGCATCCTGGCGGTGCTGGAGCCCAGGTCCAACACCATGAAACTGGGCGCAATGGCCGCCAGGCTGCCTGAAGCGTTGCGGCAGGCCGACCTCGTTTTCTGCTTCGGCGCGAACGAGGGCAAGCATGCCCTGGGCTGGGATCCCGGCCAGGTGCTGGCGCCGCTGGGGTCCCGGGCCACGTCGTATTCCAATATGGATAAAATGATAGACGCCATCCGCGATGCCGCCCGCCCGGGAGACCACATCCTGGTGATGAGCAATGGGGGCTTCGGCGGAATTCACCAGAAGCTTCTGGATCGGCTGCAATAAGCGTCCGCGCACATACCGTCACTTATATAAACAGGCCCGCCCATGCTGCTCTATCTGCACGGTTTCCGTTCCTCTCCGCAATCGCAGAAGGCGACCCTGATGGCGCGCGCCATGCACGAGCGCGGCCTTGAACAAGACTGGTCATGCCCTCAGCTTCCCGCCAGTCCGCGCCGGGCGCTGGAACTCGGCCATTACCTGATAGAACGTGCAATCGACCAGCGCAGCCTGGACCCGCAGCGCGAACTGGTCGTCGTGGGCTCATCGCTGGGGGGCTATTACGCCAGTTGCCTCGCAGAGCACTGGAAGTGCCGCGCGGTGCTGCTCAACCCCGTCGTCCATGCCGCCCGCGACCTGGCCACGCAGGTGGGCGAACATACTCAGTTCCATTCCGATTCGCCCTTCCACTTCCTGCCCGAGTATGTCGACGAGCTTGCCGAGATGGCGGTCGGCCGTCCGGCACATCCCGAAAGATATTATCTTCTTGCGGCAAAAGGAGACGAAGTGCTCGATTGGCGCGAAATGGCGGACTGGTTTGCCGGCAGCAACGGGCGCATTCTCGACGGCGGCGACCACGGGATTTCCGACTTCGATCGATGGCTGCCCGAAGTCATGGAGTTTGCGCTGGCCCCCGGCTAGGGTCCGCTTTTTATAGACAGCGATACGCGCTCGTGCGTATCAAGATGGAAAATTATGTACGTTCTTTACGAAGACAGCGGAAATTTCAAAGCGGAAAAGATATTTTCGCAAAGCGACTCGACCATGCAGGTGGAATCCGAGTCAGGCAAGCGCAGCAAGATAAAGAACGCGAGCGTTTTGTTCAGTTTCGAGCAGCCCTCCCCCTCTGTGCTGCTGGAAGAGGCTACGACGCTGGCCGCGACCCTGGACATCGGGTTTCTGTGGGAATGCGCGCCTCAAGAAGAGTTCGAGGCATCCAGCTTCGCGGAAGACTATTTCGGACATCCGCCCAGCGCCGTCGAAAAGGCCGCGCTGATCTTCGCGCTGAACAACGCCCCGGCTTATTTTCATCGCCGCGGCAAAGGCCGCTACCGGCCGGCACCGCCCGATATTCTCGCGGCCGCCCTCGCCGCCATAGAAAAGAAGCAGAAGCAGGCGGCCCAGCAGCAGGAATGGACGGACGAGATGATCGCCGGCCGCCTGCCCGAGGCCGTCGCCCGCGCCGCGACGTCCTTCCTGACGCGCCCCGACAAGAACAGCCTGGAGTGGAAGGCTTTCGATGCCGCCGTCCAGCACCTGGGCACCACCCCCGAAAGATTGCTGCTGACGTTGAAAGCCTGGCCGCATCCGCTTGCCTTGCACCAGCACCGCTTTCTCTCCACGCACTTCCCCAAAGGCCATCAGTTCGAGCCGGTACAGCTGGCGGGCATCGGCCCCGACCTTCCTCTTGCGGACGTGGAGGCCTATTCCGTCGACGACGACAGCACCATCGAAGTCGACGATGCACTGTCGGTGACGATGCAGGGGCCTGATATTGCCACGATAGGCGTGCATATCGCCGCCCCCGGTCTGGCCGTTACGCGCGACAATGAACTGGACAAGCTCGCCCGCAGCCGAATGTCCACCGTCTACATACCCGGCCTGAAGATCCCCATGCTGCCCGCTGAACTGATCAGCGCGTTTTCGCTGGACGCGGGGCAGCCGCGCCCGGCCCTGTCGCTGTATGTGACCGCCAATCTGGCAACGGGCGAGCTGATCTCGCATGAAACCCGCATTGAGCGCATACAGGTGCGCGAGAACCTCCGCCACAATACGCTGGATGCGCTGGTGACCGAAGAGGCATTGAGCGATCCGGACGCCGAGCTCCCGTATGGACATTGGCTGCGGCCGCTGTGGCGCATGGCGCAACATCTGTCCAAGCAACGCGAATTGCTGCGGGGCAAGCCCGAGAACAACAGCCGCGTGGAATATTCCTTTGCACTGCTCGGTCCCCACGACGATCCCGACACGCCGGTGCAATTGATTCCGCGCCATCGCAATGCGCCTCTGGACCGCATGATCGCGGAATACATGATTCTGACGAACAATCTGTGGGGCGGCGTGCTGGCCCAGTACGGCGTACCCGGCATCTACCGTTCGCAGCAGGCCGGACGTGTGCGCATGTCGACCCATGCGTTGCCGCATGAGGCGATCGGCGTGCCGCAATATGCATGGTCGACCTCGCCGTTGCGGCGCTATGTGGACCTGGTCAATCAGTGGCAGATTCTCGCCGCCACGGAGCATGGCGTATCCGCCCGGCTGGTCGCCCCTTTCAAGCCGAAGGACGCGGACCTCTTCGCCATCATCGGCGCCTTCGACTCGCAATACTCCGCCTGGGGCGATTACCAGTCGTCCATGGAGCGGTACTGGTGCATGCGCTGGCTGCAGCAGCAAGGCCTGACCACGGTGCGGGGCACCGTCATCCGCGACGACCTGGTCCGGCTCGATTGCGCGCCGCTCGTGACGCGCGTCGCATCCATGCCGGAGCTGGAACGCGGGCAGGCCGTGCTGCTGGACATCCTGGGCTATGATGAGCTTGCGCTTGAACTGGACTGCCGGCTTCGGGAAGTGATAGCGGCCTGACGCCGGCCAACCCCACAGGCCCGTACATGACCACGCTTTTTGCCCTGCCCGAACTCCGCGCGCCGCGCAACGACTATCTGCGCATCGCGCTCGTGCTTTCGCTGGCCATACATGCCGCGGTCCTGAGCCTACATTTCGCCCGGCAGCCGGCACCGCCGGCCCCGACGGAGCGTCCACTGGAAGTGACGCTGGTCAATGCCCGCAGCGAAGTCGCGCCTTTGCAAGCCCAAGCCCTGGCTCAGGACGACCTCATGGGCGGGGGGTACGCTCAGGAAAAACTCGCCTCCTCGCCTTTGCCGCGCACCAGCGTCGAGTCGGCCGACGAGATCGTGCTGGCCGCGCTGCGCAAGCGCCAGATGGAACTCGAAGCAGAGCAGCTGCGGCTCTATACCGCCCTGTCATCGTCCGAACACATGCGTTCGCTGCACGATGCCGCCATATCCTCCGACACCGCGGGCAACGAGGGCGTAGACGAGCACGAACAGGAAAGCCTGATACTGAATGCACAGATCAGCGCGCTGAAAGAACGCATAGAACGATACAACTCGCAGCCCCGCCTGCAGTTCACCGGCCCGACCACGCGCTCGGTCGACCACGCCGAGTACGTTGAAGCCTGGCGCAAGAAAATCGAGCTCCTGGGCACGGAGCACTACCCGGAAGAAGCGCGAGGCAAGGTGTACGGCAGCTTGCAACTGACGGTATACATACGCAAGGACGGCTCCCTGGACCGCATCGAGATCGACCGGCCTTCCAATCATGCGATCCTGAACCTTGCCGCCTCGCGCATCGTGCAACTGGCGGCGCCCTTTCCCCCGCTGCCGCCGGCCATCGCCGAAGAAACCGATATCCTTGCCATTACCAGGACATGGAACTTCATCAACCAGACTCTTGAAACCGATATCCCGTAATGCATTCCGATTCCCGCAAACGCTACGCCGTCGTCGGCAACCCCATCGCGCACAGCCGGTCGCCCTTCATACATGAAGCCTTCGCCCGCCAGACCGGCGTATCCCTCAGCTACGATCGCATCCTGGCGCCGCTGGACGGCTTTGCCGCCACGGTGCGCGAGTTCTTCGATCTGGGCGGCGCCGGCCTGAACATCACCGTACCGTTCAAAGAGCAGGCCTATCTGCTCGCCGAGGACCACTTGAGCGCCAGGGCCCGCCTGGCGGGCGCCGTCAACACCTTGTGGATGCGCGACGGCGTGCTGCATGGCTGCAATACGGACGGCGTCGGCCTGATGAACGACCTGATCCGCTTGGGCCATGCGCCCGCCGGCCGCAGGGTGTTGCTGATCGGCGCGGGCGGCGCCGCCAAGGGCGCCGTGCTGCCCTTGCTCGAAGCGGGCTGCGCGGCGCTGCGCATCGTCAACCGGACCCCGTCCCGCGCCATGGACCTCAGTGCGCGGCTGATTTCCCACCTGCCCGAAGCCGCCCCTCGGGTGACGGCGGGTGGACTGGACGACGCAGCGGGAGAATGGGACATCGTCATCAACGCAAGCTCAAGCAGCCTGGGCGATGAGCCGCCCGCGCTGCCTTCCGGCATCTACGCCAGCGACGCGCTGGCCTACGACATGGTCTACGCCCCCGGTGAAACACCCTTCATGCGGCAGGCGCAGGCGCAAGGCGTCCGCAACCGTGCCGACGGCCTCGGCATGCTGGTCGGTCAAGCCGCCGCAAGCTTCGCCATCTGGAATGGCGTGACACCGCAGCTTGGTCCGGTCCTGGATGACCTGCGACGCCTCCTGCAAGCAGCATAGCGCGCGTGGACGAGAAGACGGAATGGCCAGAAAAAGCATGAGCATGGGCAAGATGGCGGGGGCGACGCTGCTGTTCGCCTTCGCCGCCCTGCTCCTGTATTTTTTCGGCCTGTTCGTCATGGTGCTGTGGCTGAGCGTGCGCGACCCCGGCAGCAGCGCCTTCATGAAAGCCACGCTGGCGGAGCTGCGCGCCAACGATCCGGATGCGCAACTGAAATATCAGTGGGTCCCCTACGACGACATCAGCCCCCACCTGAAGCGCGCCGTGGTGGCATCGGAAGACGCGAACTTCATCGACCATGACGGTGTCGAATGGGAAGCCATACGCAAAGCCTGGGAATACAACCGCAGGCAAGCGGAGCGCGGCGCCAACCGCATGCGCGGGGGCTCGACCATCACCCAGCAGCTGGCCAAGAATCTTTTCCTGTCCGGTTCGAGGTCCTATGTGCGCAAAGCGCAGGAACTCGTGCTCACCTATATGATCGAATCCGTCATGAGCAAGCGCCGCATTCTGGAGCTTTACCTGAACGTCGCGCAATGGGGAACCAACGTGTTCGGCGCGGAGGCGGCCGCTCGCCATTACTATAAAACCAGCGCCGGCCGGCTGGGCGCCCAACAGGCCGCCAGGCTGGCTTCCATGCTGCCCAGGCCCGCCTTTTACGACGAGCATGGCAGCACCGCGTATTTGAATTCACGCACCGGCACCATTCGCAAGCGTATGCATATGGTGGAAATTCCCGAGTGAGTCCATACCCCTGCGGCGCATAATGTTAATCTTTTGTCTTTGATCACAGAAAGCACGCAGCTTTTTCCGATGCGCACTGCACGCCGTTATCTCGCCCGCGAAATCTACCGATCGAGCACCGTCGTCCTCGTGGCCCTGCTGGGACTGTTCACGTTTTTCGCCCTGATCGAAGAATTGGACAGCGTGGGTACGAAGTTCACCCTGCTCAATCTCTTCTATATACAGGCGCTGGCCCTTCCGACCAGGCTGTATGACCTCCTGCCCATCGGCCTTCTGATCGGGGCCATCCTGGCGCTGGCCGGGCTGGCCCAGCGCAACGAGCTCGTCATCCTGCGTGTGTCGGGCGTCAGCGGCATCAAGCTGTTGACCATGCTCTGGCTGGTGACCATTCCCTTGGTGGCGGGCGCCTTCCTGCTGTCGGAAGTGATCACGCCGGCCGCGGAAATGAAGACCAGCGAGGCCAATATGACGCTGCTGGGCCGATCCGACGGCAGCCGGCTGAGCAGCGGCTACTGGTTCAAGGAAGCCGATGGCCAGGGCGGCACGCGCGTCATCAATATTTTGCAGCTGCGTAGCAGCGGCGAAGTCGCGGACGTGACCCTGTACGAGTTCAATGAAGGGCAGGAACTGCAATCCATGTCCCAGGCCAAAAGCGGCCGTTTCACGGCCGGCTCGCTTGTACTGAGCGAACTGACGGAAACCGTCATCGACGCCAATGCAGTTTCCGCGCTGGCCGACGCCCAGACGCCGACGGCGCCGGTCACGCGGCTGGAGACGCACGCGTCGCGCACGCTGCGCACCAGCCTGACGCCGGAACGTCTCATCGCCCGCATCCTGACGCCGGAACGCATGGCCATACTCGATCTTGCCGACTACATCGATTACCTGCGCGACAATCAGTTGCAGACCGATCGTCAGGTGGTGGCGCTGTGGCGCAAGATGGCCTACCCGTTCACGCTGCTGGTCATGATCACCATCGCGGCACCCATCGGCTTCATGCAGACGCGCCGTGGCGGGGTCGGCAGCAAGGTGTTCATCGGCATCCTGCTGGGCGTGGGCTTCTTCATGCTGAATCAGTTGGCGCTCAATCTCGGCATGCTGAGCAAGTGGCCGCCCTGGGTGACGGCCCTGGTGCCCAATCTCGGGGCGCTGGGAATAGCGCTGGCCGCCCTGATACTCATGGAAAACCAACATAATGTACGGCGCTTCAACCGGGCGCACTGGCCATGGAGCAAGTCCGCAGCATGACATCGACACCCAGCATCTGGATCATCGGCGACCTGCAAGGGTGCAGCAAGCCGCTCCACGCGCTGCTCGATCATCCCGATATCGCGAATGACACGGACCCGACTTTCTGGTTTGCAGGTGATCTGATCAATCGCGGGCCGGACTCCCTCGGCGCGCTCAGGACCGTCATCGAGCTGGGCGACAAGGCGGTCTCGGTGCTGGGCAACCACGATCTGCACCTGCTCGGCGTGGCGGCGGGCGCCCGCAAGCCCGGCAAGTCCGATACCCTGCAGGCCATTCTGGACGCGCCCGATGCGCAAGAACTCATCGACTGGATCCGGCATTGTCCGCTTGCGCACTACGAGCATGGGCATCTGATGGTCCACGCCGGCGTGCTGCCCAAATGGGATGTGGCCAAGACGCTGTCCCTCGCCGCCGAGGTCGAGTCCACGCTGCGCGGGCTCGACTGGAAAGAAAACCTGCGCGACATGTACGGCAATGAGCCGTCCCATTGGAAGGACGAGCTTCATGGCGCCAAGCGCATGCGCGTCATCATCAACGCCCTGACCCGCATGCGGATGTGCAATGCCCGCGGCCACATGGAGTTCTCGCACAAAGGAGCACCCATCAATAATGGCGAGCTCATGCCCTGGTTCGACATCCCGAACCGCATGACCAGCGGCGACACCATCGTATTCGGGCACTGGTCCACACTGGGCCTCATGATGCGGCCCGACGTGGTGTGCCTGGATACCGGCTGCGTCTGGGGACGCCAGTTGACCGCCATGCGACTGCATGACAGGAAGCTGGTCCAGATCCAGTGCTCGGATTGTTGAGGCTTCAAGGGGTCGGACCCCATGCGGGGTCCGACCCCGACTATCCCGCTCCTTGGTGAGGGGTCAGACCCCGTATGGGGTCTGACCCCAGCGCCGTCTCAGGTCTTGGGGTCCGACCCCGTACGGGGTCCGACCCCAACATCATGACCAAAAGCCGAGGGGTCGGACCCCGCATGGGGTCCGACCCCGACGCCGTCGCCGGACACCTCCTCGCCGATGGCCGTCCTGGCCTGCTCGGCCACCCGGGCGCGCCCCTGCTCCTGGCAGTAGCTGTTCAGCATCTCCGGCAGAAACACGGCTTCCACCACGACGCCCGTCGTGCCAAGCAAATACCATAAGTTCTGGATCAGGTTCTGTTCGCCGACGAAGGCGACGTAGTCGCTGCGCCGCCCACGGTGGAAGAACCTCAGGGCGACGGGCTGGATGTCGACACCGGCCCGGATCGCCGCATCGAACAGGCTGGAATGAAAGGATGCAACCCCGTACCCCGGCGAGGTCGTGCCTTCGGGAAACAGGCCCACGACTTCGCCTTGCCCGAAGCGCGCCTTCATCTGGTGTCCCACCGCCCGGACGGCATGGCGGTGCCCGCGCTCGATGAACACGGTGCCCGCCCCCGCGACCAGCCAGCCGATGATGGGCCAGCGCCTGATGTCGCTCTTGGCGATGAAAGCGGTCGGCCGCACGGCATTGAGCACGAAGATGTCGATCCAGGACACATGATTGGCGACCCACATGACGGGCCCGGTCCGGCGCGCTTCCCCGCGCACCCGGATGCCGACTCCGCACAGGAACATCAGCGCGCGCGACCAGTGCTTGGTCATACAGGAACGTATGCGCAGCGACGCGACGGGCAGAATGAGCGTGACGGATAACAGGCCCAGCAAGATCCATGTCGCGACAAAGACAGCGCGCAACAGAAAACGCAGTACGTTCAAATCATTCTCTTTGTGATGTCTCGTGGGGCATGGAGAGCCCGTCGAGATAGCGCTGCAGGATCACCGCGGCGGCCATGGCATCGTCATCGGCATTGGTGCCCAGCATCTGCTGGGCCTCCATGCTGGATCCACGCTCATCGACGAGCTCGACGTCCAGCCCATAGCGTCCGCGCAATTGATTGGCGAAACGGCGGCATCGCAGACTGTGGTATTGCTCCTGGCCGTCGAGCGTCAGGGGCAGGCCGACGATGATCTTGTCGGGCCGCCACTCCGCCAGGATTTCCTCGATGCCCGCAAAGCGCTGCTCGCGTGTTGCGGAAAACAGGATGCGCAACGGCCGGGCCTGGCGCATCAGCGTATTGCCGATGGCCACCCCGATCTTCTTGACACCGTAATCGAAAGCCAGCAGCGTCTGGTCAGGCATGGCCCGCGTCGCCCGCCAGCATGATGGAGTCGATGCCCAGTTGAGCGAGCGCCGCCTCATAGCGCTGAGCCGAGGGCGTCGTGAAAAGGATGTCGCGCCGCGACGCGACATTGAGCCAGGCGTTCTGCGCCATTTCGCTTTCGAGCTGGCCTGCGCCCCAGCCCGCGTAACCCAGCGTGATGAGCATTTGCGCCGGCCCTTTGCCGTGCGCGACGTCCTGCAGGATGTCGCGCGAGGTCGTCAGGGTGACGTCGCCCATTTTGATGCTGGAGCTGTAGCCCCCGGAAGACTCGTGCAGCACGAAGCCGCGATCCGTCTGGACCGGCCCGCCAAAGAATACCGGCGTATCCTGTATGGGCCCTGTTTCAGAGGACGGATCGAGATCGATGCGCTTGAGGAGGTCGCCCACGGTGATGTCGGTGGGACGATTGATGACCAGGCCCAGGGCGCCATGCTCGGTATGCTCGCAAACATAGATGACCGTATTGGCCAGGTTGCCGGACACCTTGCCGGGCATGGCCAGCAGCAATTGGCGCGACAGATCTATACCCTTGTCCGTATCGGGGCCTTTCGTAGCAGAGCTCATGACTCACCCTCCGGGGCAAAAAAAACGGTCTTCGGCAGCTTACACCTCGATCAGTTCAAAGTCCTCTTTGCGGGCACCGCATTCCGGGCATACCCAGTTCGGAGGCACGTCTTCCCAGCGCGTTCCCGGGGCGATGCCCTCTTCGGGCAGCCCGGCCTCTTCATCATAGATCCAGCCACAAATCAAACACATCCACGTACGCATGTCCTGTTACTCACTGATAATTACAAATTCAAAACCCGGCGGATCCTGAGCGCTTCCATTAGAATGGGGCCAATATTACTAAACCCAATGGCTTCGTCTAAGATATTAACCAAAGATTACGCCAAACTTTTATCGACCCGCCCCGCTGTGCACGCTTCAAACCCGCCTCTAGTCCTTATTTTCGGCCCGCTCGACCCCAGCGGGTCCAGTAGCCTGCCTGCCGACGCGGTTACCTGCTCGGCCCTGGGTTGCCATGCGCTCAGCACCCTGACGGCGCTGACCGTCCAGGATACCGCCCGGACCGAAGAAGTACAGCCGGTCGCCCCCGAACTCATCGACGACCAGGCCCGCTGCCTGCTCGAAGACATGACGGTGCAGGCCATCAAGGTAGGCCAGCTTTATTCCGCCGAATCGGCAAGTGTACTCGCTCAGATCGCCGCGGATTACAGCCACGTCCCCCTCGTGCTCCACTTGCAGCGACTGCCCGACAGCGGACTGAACAGCGAGCTCGACGAAGAAGACCTGCTCTTGGCGATATTCGAGCTCCTGCTGCCGCAGACCGACATCGTCGTCGCGGACCATCACATGCTGGAGCACTGGCAGGCCATGGGCATATTCAGCGATATCGACGCCGGCCGGCCGGCCGACGCGCTGCTGCAGTATGGGGCCAAATGGGTATTGAGCACCGGCGCGCCCCTGCGCGCCGGCCAGAACAGCTACCTGCTGCAAGGCCCGGACCGGGAAACGGCCACCTGGCCATGGCAGGCCCCGCCAAACCGCCTGCTCGACGCCGACGGCCCCTTATGCTGCGCCATCACAACCGAACTCGCACAAGGACGCACGATGTCTCAAGCCGTGGAATCCGCCATCAATGCGTCCGCCGCTTTCACCGCGCGCCATTTCCAGCCGGGCATGGGCCAGCGCCTGATCAACCGGTCCGTGGCATGAACAGCGGGCTGCGATTCCCCCGGGGACTCTACGGCGTCACGCCCGAATGGGACGACACCGAGCGCCTGCTCGAAGGCATCGGCGCGGCGGCCCGAGGCGGCATGGTGGCCGTGCAATGGCGCCGCAAGACCATCGCCCCCAACGACCGCCTGTCCCAGGCCCGCCGGGTTGCGGAACTTTGCCGCCAACTGGGCCTGCTGTGCATCGTCAACGACGATTGGCGCCTGGCAGCCCTGATCGACGCCGACGGCGTCCATCTGGGCAAGGAAGACGGCAGCATCGCCCAAGCCAGGCTTGCCCTGGGCTCCGAGAAGATCATCGGCTGTTCCTGCTATGACGATCCGGAACTCGCTGCGAAAGTGCTCCAGGCCGATGTGGACTACATCGCTTTCGGCGCCGTCTATCCGTCCGTGGTCAAACCCCAGGCGGTCAGGGCAACGTTGGAACACATCCGCCAAGGCCGTCGTCTCGTGGAAAGCAGCCGGATCCAGCCAAGGTCCGCCGTCGTCGCAATCGGCGGGATCACCGCCGATAATGCGGCGCCCGTCGTGCAGGCCGGCGCCGACGGCATCGCGGTCATCAGCGGGCTTTTCGAAACGCCCGACATCCAAGCGACAGCGTCCCGCTTCGCCGCCCTGTTCGCTTAGGGCCTGTTAACGCCGGAGGCCGGGTCAGACTCCAGTGTCGATCGGGGTCAGACCCCGTACGGGGTCTGACCCCCCTCCGATGACCAGCCCGAAGGGTGTACGCCCTGGGTTATCCTATAGGCCTTTCCGCTACGAGTGTTCTGAACCATGTCCCGTAATACCGAACTTTTTGACCGCGCCTGCCAGACCATACCCGGCGGCGTCAATTCGCCCGTACGCGCATTCCGCTCCGTGGGCGGGTCGCCCCGCTTCATCAAACGGGCTCAAGGCCCCTATGTATGGGATGCCGACGGCCAGCGGTATATAGACTATGTCGGCTCCTGGGGCCCCGCCATTCTGGGCCATGCGCATCCGGACGTCATCCGGGCCGTTCAGGAAGCGGCGGTCGACGGCTTGTCGTTCGGCGCCCCCACCGAAGCCGAGATCGAGATTGCGGAAGCCATCGCGGCACGCATTCCCTCCATCGAGAAAGTGCGTCTGGTCAGCTCCGGCACCGAAGCGACCATGAGTGCCATCCGTCTGGCCCGCGGCTTCACGGGAAGGTCCCGGATCGTCAAGTTCGAGGGCTGCTACCATGGGCATGCCGACAGCCTGCTGGTCAAGGCCGGCTCGGGCATGCTGACTTTCGGCAATCCGACATCCTCGGGCGTGCCCATCGAATTCATCCAGCACACGCTGGTGCTGGACTACAACCGGCTGGAAGCCGTCGAAGCTGCATTCAAGGAATACGGCGCCGAAATCGCCTGCGTGATCGTCGAGCCCGTGGCGGGCAACATGAACCTGGTCAAACCGCTGCCCGGCTTCCTGGAAGGCTTGCGGGCATTGTGCACGCAATACGGCGCACTGCTGATTTTCGATGAAGTCATGACGGGCTTTCGCGCGGGTCCGCAAGGCGTGCAGGGCCTCACGGGCATCACGCCGGACCTCACCACCCTGGCCAAGGTGATCGGCGGCGGCATGCCGGTAGGCGCCTTTGGCGGAAGGGCCGACATCATGGAGCATATCGCTCCGCTGGGCGGGGTCTATCAGGCGGGCACGCTGTCCGGGAACCCGGTGGCCGTGGCCGCGGGCCTGACCACGCTGAAGCTGCTGTCCGAGCCGGGGTTCTACGAGCGCCTCTCGGAGCAGACCCGCAAGCTTTCCGAAGGCGTGGCGGAACGCGGACGGGCCGCGGGCATCGCCATGAGCAGCGATTGCGTGGGCGGCATGTTCGGCCTGTATTTCCGCGACGCTGTCCCGACCACCTTCGATCAGATGTCGGAGTGCAATGTCGAACTCTTCAAACGCTTCTTCCACGGCATGCTGATCCGTGGCGTCTATTTCGCCCCGTCGGCTTTCGAGGCCGGCTTCGTGTCGGCGGCTCACGACGACGCAGTGATCGCCGAGACGCTGGATATCGCCAAGGAAGTGTTCGCCAAGCTTTGAGAAACCGAGGGGTCAGACCCCATTCGGGGTCTGACCCCGGCTTTGTCGCTTTGATAGGGTCAGACCCCATGCGGGGTCTGACCCCGGCTTTATTGCTTGATAGGGTCAGACCCCGTACGGGGTCTGACCCTGCCATCTCGGCCCGTCATCCTGGAACGACGGCGGTGACTTCGATTTCGACACGGGCGCGGTCTTCGATGAGATCCGCGACTTCGACCGCGGTCATGGCCGGGAAATGCCGGCCGATGATCTCGCGATAATGGCGGCCGATCTCCCGCAATGCAGCCGCATATTCCTTCTTGTCGCAGACATACCAAGTCATGCGCGTGATGTGCTCGGGGCCCGCGCCGCCCTCTTTCAGGATGTCGACGATGTTCCGCAGGGTCTGCCCCACCTGCTCGGCAAAGTCGTCCGTTTCGAATTGCTGCTGTGCATTCCAGCCCACCTGCCCGCCGACGAAAATCAGACGGCTGCCGACGGTCATTTCGGTCATGATCGCGTTCGAATAGCCGCGCGGCTCCAACCAGCTGGGGGGTTGCAAAATCTTCATGCCTAAATCCTCATGCAAACAAATCAAACACTCTTGGCCCGCAGCACGAAGCGCTGCAACTTTCCGGTTTCCGTCCTGGGCAGGCTGTCCACGAACTCGACCTCGCGCGGATACTTGTAGGGTGCGATCACGGATTTCACGTGATCCTGCAAGGCCTTGACCATGGCGGCATCCTGTTCAAAGGCCGGCTTTAGCACCACGAAAGCCTTGACGACCATGCCGCGCTCTTCGTCCGGAATGCCCACTACTCCGCATTCCTGCACGGCCTCGTGCGTCAGCAAAGCGCCTTCCACCTCAGGGCCGGCGATGTTGTATCCGGCCGAGACGATCATGTCGTCGTTGCGCGCCTGGTAATAAAGATAGCCGTCCTCGTCCATTGCAAAGGTATCGCCGGGCAGGTTCCAGCCGTTCTGGACGAACCGCCGCTGCCGGTCGTCGCTGAGATAGCGGCATCCGGTCGGCCCCTTTACCGCAAGACGTCCCACCACGCCATGGCCGACAGGCTGGAAGTTCTCGTCCACCACCTGCGCCACGTAGCCTGGCACGACTTTGCCGATCGCCCCGCGGCGCACTTCGGCACCTGCGCTGGACACATAGACATGGATCATTTCCGTGCCACCGATTCCATCTATCATCTCGATGCCGGATGCCTGCTTCCAGAGCTGGCGAGTCGCATCGGGCAGGGCCTCGCCCGCCGACACCGTATTGCGCAAGGACGACAAGTCGTATTTACCGACCAGGGCCGCCATCTGCCTGTAGAAAGTGGGCGCCGTGAACGTCATGGTGACGCCGAATTCCTGGACCGTTTCCAGCAGTTCGTCCGGCGTCATGCGCTCGACCAGCACGGACGAGGCTCCGACGCGCAAGGGAAAGCACAACAGGCCGCCCAGGCCGAAGGTGAAGGCCAGGGGCGGCGTCCCGCACACGATTTCGTCTTCACCCATTTTCAGGACGTGGCGTGAAAACGTGTCGCACATTGCCAGGACATCGCGGTGAAAGTGCATGCAGCCCTTGGGCATGCCTGTGGTGCCGCTCGTGAAAGCGATCAGGCACACGTCATCGACGGCGGTATCGCAAGCGTCGAAGGCTCCGGACTTTGCCGCGGCGAGCGAGTCCAGGCTGTTGGGCGCTTCGTCATGGAAATAAAGGACCTGACGAAGCTCATGGCAGTAGGAAGGATGCTTGTCGTTCAAGCAGTGCTCGACCTCGTCGGCCAGGCGCCGGTCACACAGTACAGCGTGGATCCGGGCTTTTTCGATGGCCTTTTTGAGTTCGCCGGCCCGCAGCAGAGGCATGGTGGGCACGGTGACCAGGCCCGCCTTCACCGACGCCAGCCATGAAGCAGCCATCATTACGTTATTGGGGCCACGCAAAAGAACCCGGTTGCCGGGCTGCAGTCCCATGTCTTCGACCAGCACCTGCGCAATGCGGTTGGTCAGCGACATGAGTTCGGAATATGTCATGCTGCGCTTCCGGCCGTCTTCGCGCCAACGCAACGCAATCCGCTCGCCGCGCCCCTGCGACACGTGGTCGTCCACGAGCGCAACCGCGCAATTCAGCCTTGCGGGATACGCGACGTCGGGATTGCCATCGAGCAGCAATTCCGGCCACTCTTCAGGCGGCGGCAGATGGTCGCGTGCAAAGGTATCGACATGCCCTGATCTTTCCATTCCTTTCCCCTGTCTCGTTCAGCGCGCGCGGCCGGGCAGGTCGCGCCCTTCGAACAGTCGCTGCGGCCATTCCAGCCATTCGGCGGCGCTCATTCAGTCTCCCTGGAATACGGGTTTCTGCTTGGCGACGAAAGCATCGTAGGCACGCACGAAATCACGTGTCTGCATGCAGATCGCCTGCGCCTCGGCCTCGGCTTCGATGGCCTCGTCGACGCCCATGTTCCATTCCTGATGCAACAGCTTCTTGGTCATGCCATGCGCGAAGGTCGGCCCATCGGCGAGCTGGCGCGCCAGCTTGTGCGCTTCGGCCAATACCTCGCCAGGTTCTTTCAGGCTGTTGAAGAACCCCCAGGCCAGGCCCTCGTCGGCGCTCATGGAGCGCCCGGTATACAGGAGTTCGGAAGCCCTGCCCTGCCCGATCATGCGTGGCAGCAGGGTGCAGGCGCCCATGTCCGCGCCCGCCAGGCCCACCCGCGTGAACAGGAAGGCAGTCTTGGCTTGTGCGGTGCCCAGCCTCATGTCGGAGGCAAGCGCAATCATGGCGCCGGCCCCCGCACAGATGCCGTCCACGGCCGAGACGATGGGCTGCGGACACGCCCGCATGGCTTTGACCAGATCGCCGGTCATGCGCGTGAAGTCCAGCAGTTCGGGCATGGACATACGCGTCAGGGGACCGATGATTTCATGTACGTCGCCCCCGGAGCAAAAGTTTCCGCCCGCGCCCGTCACCACCACGCACTTGATGTCCGTTGCATAGACCAGCGAGCGGAACAGGTCGCGCAGTTCGGCATAGGAGTCAAAAGTCAGCGGGTTCTTGCGCTCCGGGCGGTTCAGCGTGATGGTGGCCACCTTGCCGTCCTCGCTGGTTTCCCAAAGAAAGTTGCGCGCCTCGTAGGCGGCGCAGGGACGCTTATGATGCGCCATGGTATGTACAGTCTGTTGTTCCATATATTTTCCTTGTCTAGGACCGTCAGTGTCCGGTCACTTCCCCCCCGTCCACGGGAATGGCCTGCCCGTTGATCGACGACGATCCGGGCAGGCATAGCCATGCCACCGCATCCGCGACCTCGTCCGGCTGCACCAGCTTCCCCTGAGGGTTGCGCTCCGCCAGCTTGGCGCGCGCCTGCTCCGGCGTCATGCCGGTCTTCTGGGTGATGTTGGCGACCGCGTCCTGAACGATGTCGGTTTCGGTGTAACCGGGGCAGACCGCATTGACCGTGATCCCGCGGCGGGCGTGTTCCAGGGCCACCGAGCGCGTCAGCCCGATGACGCCGTGCTTGGCCGCGCAATAGGCGCTGACGTACGGGTAGCCGATCAGGCCGGCCGTGCTGACCACGTTGACGATACGGCCCCAGCCGAGCTCGAGCATGCCGGGCAGCACGGCCTGCATGCAATGGAAGGTACCGCTCAGATTGACGGCGATCATCCGGTTCCAGTCGTCCTCGCCGATGCGATCGAAACGCTCGCTGACCGCCTGCCCCGCGTTATTGATCAGGACGTCGACCACGCCGCCCCACTGGCGGGCGCGCGCAAAGGCTTCATCCACCTGGCTGCGGCGTTCGATGTCGGCCGATACGTAGCCGACCCGGTCGGGCCGGCCCAGGCGGTCCTGCGCTTCGCGCAAGGCGGATTCCCCGCGTCCCAGCAAGGTCACCCGCGCGCCCATGTCGAGCAGGCGCCGTGCCACGGCATGGCCGATGCCGCGCGAGCCGCCGGTCACCAGCGCGTGCCTGCCCTCGAGTGTGATTCCGTTCATCATGCCCCTATCGATTGCGCATAGGCCGCCGCGCGCTCGAAGTTGGTCTCGAGCTGGCGCTTGGCCGGGAAATACTGCCTGGGCCATGGGATGTCGGTATAGCCGATGCGGGCCGCCTCGCGCAGCGTCCAGGCCGCATCGGCGAGATGGGGCCGGGCCAGCGCGCACAAGTCGGCACGGCCCGATGCGATGATGCTGTTCACGTGATCCGCTTCGAAGATCGCCCCGACCGCAATAGTGGGGATGCCCGCCTCGTTGCGTATCCGATCCGAGAACGGCGTCTGGAACATGCGTCCGAACACCGGCTGCTCGGCCTTGCTGACCTGTCCGGAAGAGCAGTCCACCAGGTCGACGCCGGCCTCCTTGAAGCGCCGCGCGATCTCGATGGCATCGTCGGGCGTGATGCCGCCTTCGACCCAGTCGTGCGCGGAAATCCGCACCGACATCGGCCGGTCTTGCGGCCATGCTTCGCGCAGCGCCTTGAATACCTCCAGGGGATAACGCAGCCGGTTGTCGAGTGATCCGCCGTACTCGTCGGTACGATGATTGGTCAGCGGGCTGATGAAGCTGGACAGCAGGTAGCCGTGGGCGCAGTGCAATTCCAGCCAGTCGAAACCCGCCTGCGCCGCGCGCCGGGCCGCTGCGCAGAATTGTTCGCGCACCGTGTCCATCTGTTCTTTGGCCATGGCTTGCGGCACCTGCGACACACCTTCGATGTAAGGAATGGCCGATGCCGAGACCAGGGGCCAATTGCCTTCCGGCAAGGGCATGTCGGTACCCTCCCAACTGACCCGCGTGGAGCCCTTGCGTCCTGCGTGGCCAAGCTGTATGCCGATTCGTGCATCGGTATTCGCATGCACGAAGTCCACGATTCGTTTGAAGGCCAGCATTTGCGCGTCGTTCCACAATCCCGGGCATCCCGGGGTGATGCGGGCTTCGGGCGAGACGCAGGTCATTTCGACCATGACCATGCCGGCCCCGCCCATCGCGCGCCCGCCCAGGTGCACCAGATGAAAGTCACCCGGCACGCCATCGACGCTGGAGTACATGGCCATGGGAGAAACGACGATGCGGTTCTTCAAGCTCAGGCCGCGCACCCGATAGGGCGTCAGCATGGGCGGCGCCGGCTGGCCATTCGAGCTTTCCATGCCCGCCTGATGCGCGAGCCAGCGCTCATAGCCTTCCAGCCAGCCCGCATCGCGCAAGCGCAGATTCTCGTGCGAAATCCGCTGCGAGCGCGTCAGCAGCGAATAGGCGAATTGCTCGGGTTCGAAATCCGCGTAGCGCGCCACGTTCTCGAACCATTCCGTGGAATTGCGCGCGGCATTCTGTATTTTCAGGACCTCGACGCTGCGGACGTCCTGGTAATGCGCCAGCGCGGCAGTCAAGTCATTGCCGTGCACCTGGATGGAACGGTGCAATTCGATTGCGTCCTCCAGCGCCAGCTTGGTGCCCGAACCAATGGAGAAGTGGGCGGTATGGGCAGCGTCGCCCATCAGGACCACGGGTACGCTGCGCCCATCGAGCAAGGCTTGCTCGTGCACCCAGGTATTGCAGATGACGCGCGGGAAACGGATCCAGATGGCCGAGCCGCGCAGATGCGCCGCGTTTGAGATCAGCGGATGGCCGTCCAGCCAGGGCGCGAAGAGTTTTTCGCAGAAGGCGATGCCTTCCTCTTGGCTCATTTCATCGAGGCCCGCCGCCTTCCAGGTCTCGTCCCGCGTTTCGACGATGAAGGTCGACATGCCCGGCTCGAATTGATAGATGTGGGCCTGGAACCAGCCATGTTCAGTGGGCACGAAGGCAAACGTGAATGCGTCGAAGGTCTTGGTCGTGCCCAGCCAAACGAAACGGCATTGACGCGTATCGATGTCGGGTTGATAGGTCTGCTGGTACCGGGTCCTTATCTTGCTGTTCAGTCCGTCGGATGCGATCACCAGGTCCGCCTTGTATTTCAGCGCAACGGCCTGGTCGTCGCTCACGTCGGTTTCGAACACCAGATTCACACCGGTTTCCTCGCAGCGCGCCTGCAGGATGTTCAGCAGTTTCTTGCGTCCGATTCCGATGAAGCCATGCCCGCTGCTGCGCAGCGACCGGCCTTTGTAATGGATTTCGATATCGTCCCAGTGGTTGAACGCGGCGCTGATCTGCTCCGCCGATACGGGGTCGGCCTGCTTGAGGTTTTCCAACGTCGCGTCGGAGAACACCACGCCCCATCCGAACGTATCGTACGGCCGGTTCCGCTCGATGACCGTGACCTCGTTGGAGGGGTCGCTGAGCTTCATCAGCAGGCCGAAATAAAGCCCTGCCGGGCCGCCGCCTATGCATACGATATTCATGGGGTCTCCGTTCATCGAAGCGCGACCCGTGGCCAGGGCGGCGCCAATGTTTTAAGCTTCAACTATATAGCCAAAAAAAAGGCGGTGCAAGAAGTTTCATGTTTGAACGAAGTAGGATTTTCCCTATCGGGCCAAGCCGCAAATCGCCTGCAGAACGCTCACCCGCGACTGCCCCAGCACCGCGCCGCGCCAATCATCGGCGTCGGGATAGAACGCCGCGCGATGGCCTGCCTTCAGGGCCCGACGCCGCGCTTCGTCCGCGTCGGGGTGGGCCGCCAGCCAGCGGTCGCCGCGCAGCGCGAGGAACACCCGGTCCATCGGCACCGTGCCATACTCCATTGCCATGAACGTGAGCTCCGGCACCTGTCCGCATTCTTCGAGCAGGGCCTGCAAGGCGGTGCCGGTGATCTCGACCGTGCTCGATCCCGGCTCGTACACCGCGATCACGTCGGCGCCCCACCATGACTTGGCCCGCTCGTAGGCCTCGGAGTCGTTCTGAACGAAGATCTTCTCGGCGTGGCCGTAAGGCCCCAGGCCCGTGTGGTAGTCGATCCATCCGATGCTGCGCCGCCCTTCCCCATAGCGGCGCAGCACCCGCCTGAGCGTCAGGTTGCTCCAGCTGGCTGCGGTGCCGCCGTAGAACAGGCCCTCGGGATGGCGGTGCTGTCCTTTCATCATGCCTTCCCGATAGGCTTGCTGGCCCTCGCGATCGATGAATGCCTGGATGGCCGCTTCGTTCTCTGCCGAAGGAGGCCAGGCATCGGGCACCAGCAAGGGGTGCAGGGTCCGATAATGGGGATTGTCGGGCAAAGGCTTGCTGAAGTCGCAGAAGTTCCGGTTCAGATCGATGTTGTCTTCGTTGGTGCGATGCCCCCACGAAAACCCATACGCATTCACCGCATGCACCAGCAGGATGCCTACGCCGCCGGCTCTCGCGCGGGCCAGCAGGGCATCGTCTTCCATCAGAGCCACCTGGCATCCCGAGCCGCAGTAGCCTTCCTCGCCATGCATGGCCGATGTCAGCACCAGCAACGCGCTCGCGCCGGGCTCGCCGAAGTACGCCGTATCCATGGCCAGCTCTTCGCCCTGCGCGCCCGGGCCCGCGGGATTCAAGTGCGACTCTACATCGCCGCCGTGCTTGCGGGCCGAGCCGAGAAAGCGCTGGCGCGCGTCGGCATAACTGTCACTGAATTGATTTTTATACATGTTTTGTCTTTCCTCAACACTCCGGTTCCAGGCAATTTACCACTAAGATGTGATTGAAGATTAAACTATCGGCGCAGCGGACACTGCCGCCAGCTCCGGAAACGACAATGAACGACATCGCCGAAACCATACACCCCCTGCATGGCAGGCCGGATCTCGAAAGCCGGGCCATGCCTGAAGATCATCACGATCTGCGCCTGTGGCTGCGCCTGCTTACCTGCTGCAATCTGATCGAAGGCGAATTGCGCAGCCGGCTGCGCACCGAGTTCGCCACCACGCTGCCCCGGTTCGACCTGATGGCGCAATTACTGCGCGCGCCCGCCGGCATGAAAATGAGCGAGCTCTCGCGCCACATGATGGTGACCAACGGGAATATCACCGGCATCACGGATCAATTGGAAAAGGAAGGACTCGTCGAGCGCCTGAAAGTCGCCACGGATCGCCGCAGCTCGCTTATCCGGCTGACCAGCAAGGGCAAGCGCAGCTTCAAGAAAATGGCCGAATCCCACGAACAATGGGTGCAGGGCATTTTCGGCGGCCTGTCCGAGAAAAGCCGCCGCAGCCTGTTTGAGGCGCTGGGCGAACTGAAGCTGCTGGTGCATACCCGCCTTCCGGAACGCGACTAGGCCGCACCCGGGGTCAGACCCCGTACGGGGTCTGACCCCTCAGTACCGCTTCCACGATAGAATCCTAGGTTTCCCCCTACCTATTCGACGAGATTGCTCCATGGCCGTCAACCTGTACATTCCACCGGAATCCCAAATCTTTCCCATTGAAGGCATCGAAATCGGCACAGCCGAAGCGGGCATACGCAAGGCCAACCGCCGCGATCTCACCGTATTTCGCCTGGCGGAAGGCAGCAGCGTCGCCGGCGTCTTTACGCGCAACCGTTTCCGCGCGGCACCTGTACAGGTCTGCGAAAAGCACCTCGCAAGCGGCCATGACATCCGCGCGCTCGTCGTCAACACGGGCAACGCCAATGCCGGCACCGGGGAAGGCGGCCTGAAGGCCGCTCACGACACCTGCGCCGCCCTGGGCGAAACACTGGGGCTGGCCCCCACGCAGATCCTTCCTTTCTCCACGGGCGTGATCCTGGAGCCCCTGCCCGTCGATCGGCTCACCGCCGCCCTGCCCGCCGCGGTGGCGGATGCCTCGGCCAATCACTGGTTCGCGGCAGCGCACAGCATCATGACCACCGACACCCAGCCCAAGATCGTTTCCAAGCGGGTGGCGCTGGGCAAGCACACGATCACCATCACAGGCATCAGCAAGGGCGCGGGCATGATCAAGCCCAACATGGCGACGATGCTCGGATTCCTGGCGACCGACGCCGGCATCTCGCCCGAGCTGCTGCGCGACATGACCTCCGCCATCGCAGACCGCTCCTTCAATCGCATCACGGTCGACGGGGATACGTCCACCAACGACTCCTTCGTCATCATGGCGACCGGCAAGGCGCCGGTCCGCATCGAGGCGGTATCCGACCCGCTCTACACGCCGCTCTACGAAGCGCTGGCCGACGCCGCAAAAGAACTTGCCCAGAAGATCGTGCGCGACGCGGAAGGCGCCACCAAGTTCATGACCATACAGGTCGAGGAAGCAGGCACCCAGGAAGAAGCCCTGAAGGTGGCCTACGCCGTTGCACAATCCCCCCTGGTGAAAACCGCTTTCTTCGCATCCGACCCCAATCTGGGACGTATTCTGTGCGCCATCGGCTATGCCGGAATCGATGACCTGGACGTCGGCAAGGTCCATCTGTGGCTTGGCGACGTCCAGGTGGCCAGCCGGGGCGAACGGCACCTCGGCTACCAGGAGGCCGATGGCCAGCGCGTCATGAAGGAAGCGGAAATCGTCGTACGCATCGCGCTGGGGCGCGGCGACAAAACGGAAACCGTATATACCTGCGACTTCTCGCACGAGTATGTCAGCATCAACGCGGATTACCGGTCGTAATGGCTGATCCGGGGTCAGACCTCATACGAGGCCCGACCCCTCTGCTAATGACTGACCTGGGGTCAGACCCCATACGGGGTCTGACCCCTATGCCCCCTAAGTCTTTGACTTGACTAAACTAAATCACCCGCGCTAGAATCATGAGCTTGGCACTTTTTGGCCAAGGCTTTCCAACAAATATTAGGAATACCCACATGTACGCGGTCATAAAAACCGGCGGCAAACAGTATCGTGTTGCTGCAGGTCAAAAACTCAAGATAGAACAGATACCGGCAGACATTGGGCAAGAAATTTCGCTAGACCAGGTGTTGTCGGTTGGCGAAGGCGACCAATTGAAAATTGGCACGCCTTTGGTCGCCGGTGCCGTGGTCAAGGCAACCGTTCTTGCGCAAGGCCGCCACGACAAGGTCAAAATTTTCAAGATGCGCCGTCGCAAGCATTACCAAAAGCGCCAGGGCCATCGTCAAAACTACACCGAAGTCCGCATCGAAGCCATCTCGGCCTAACGATAGACTCAACGGTTTTGTATAGCAGGAGCTAAACATGGCACAGAAAAAAGGCGGCGGCTCTACGCGTAACGGTCGCGACTCAGAATCGAAACGACTGGGTGTAAAAACCTACGGCGGCCAGCTGATCTCGGCTGGATCCATCATCGTTCGCCAACGCGGCACGCAGTTCCACCCCGGCGTCAATGTCGGCATCGGCAAAGACCACACGCTGTACTCGCTGGTCGACGGCACGGTCAAGTTCGCCGTCAAGGGCGCGCTGAACAAGCGTACCGTTTCGGTCGTGGCGGCTGAATAATCACCGCCTGCAAACCGAACAAGGCCCTGCCGTATAGGCGGGGCTTTTTGTTTTAGAATAGTTTGCAAGCCCGGCCCCTCGCAGGGGCCGGCGCCGCCTTGCATGTTTCGGGGCGGTATCCATCTTTTATAAGCAAGTTCACATGAAATTCGTAGACGAAGCAACCATTGAAGTCATTGCCGGCAAAGGCGGCAATGGGGTGGCGAGCTTTCGCCGAGAAAAATTCATCCCCAAGGGCGGACCGGACGGCGGCGACGGCGGCCGGGGCGGCAGCATATTCGCCATTGCCGACCGCAACGTGAACACGCTGGTGGATTTCCGCTACGCCAGGCTGCATCGCGCCAAGAATGGCGAGAACGGCCGTGGCTCGGACCAATACGGCGCCGCGGCGGACGACATCACGCTGCGCGTGCCGGTAGGCACCACGGTGTTCGATGCCGAAACCGGCGAACAGCTGTTCGACCTGGACCGCCACAACCAGAAAGTCACCCTGGCGGCCGGCGGGCAAGGCGGCATGGGAAATCTGCATTTCAAATCCAGCACCAATCGTGCTCCAAAGCAGTGCACGCCCGGCAAGGAAGGCGAACAGCGCAAACTGCGGCTCGAGCTCAAGGTCCTGGCCGACGTCGGGCTGCTGGGTCTGCCCAATGCCGGCAAGTCCACCCTGATCAGCAAGGTCTCGAACGCTCGTCCGAAAATTGCCGACTATCCCTTCACCACACTGCATCCCAATCTTGGCGTGGTGCGCACGTCGCCATCGCACAGCTTCGTCATCGCCGACATCCCCGGCCTGATCGAAGGCGCCTCCGAAGGCGCCGGGCTGGGCCACCTCTTTTTGCGCCACCTGTCGCGCACACGCGTCCTGCTGCACCTGGTCGATGTCTCGACGCTCGATCCCGACACGGACCCGGTGGACAAGGCGGCCGCCGATGCCCGGGCGATCGTCGAAGAACTCCGCCTGTACGATCCCGGCCTCTACGAAAAGCCGCGCTGGCTGGTCCTGAACAAGCTCGACATGGTCGACGACCCCGTCTCGGTCAAGGATCGCCTCTGCGCTGCCCTGGACTGGACGGGTCCGGTTTTCAGCATTTCCGCCCTCACCGGCGATGGCACCCAGGACCTGACCTGGAAGCTGCAGGAATGGCTGGATGCCGAGAAAGCCAAAACACACGTTGAACAGGACAAGGCCGACGGCACGTATGTGGCCGAAGACCCGCGCTTCGACGATACGCGCTCCAACTCAGATTTGTAATTGCCGCCCCTCCCAAATGACCGCCACCCTTCGTTCGCCGTCCGCCGTTTCCCACGCAAAACGCCTCGTCGTCAAAGTCGGTTCGTCTCTCGTCACCAATGAAGGAAAGGGCATAGATGTCACCGCCGTCGAGCAATGGGCCAGCCAGATCGCCCGGCTGCACGCCCAGGACAGGCAGATCGTGCTGGTTTCCAGCGGGGCCATCGCTGAAGGCATGGCCCGCCTGGGGTGGCCGCGGCGGCCCAACGCCATGCACGAGCTCCAGGCTGCGGCGGCCGTCGGGCAAATGGGTCTGGTGCAGGCCTACGAGGTCGCATTCGCGCGGCATGGCATACGCACGGCACAGATTCTTCTCACCCATGAAGACCTGGCCGACCGGCGCCGCTACCTGAATGCGCGCAGCACCCTGTATACCTTGCTGGGCCTTGGCGTCGTTCCCATCGTCAACGAAAACGACACCGTGGTCACCGACGAGATTCGACTGGGCGACAATGACACGCTGGGCGCCCTGGTCACCAATCTGATCGAAGCCGAAGCCCTGGTCATCCTTACCGATCAGGCCGGCCTGTACAGCGCCGATCCTCGCAAGCATCCCGATGCCGAATTCATCTCTCTGGCGCAGGCCGGCGATCCGGCCCTGGAGGCCATGGCGGGCGGATCGGGCAGCAGCATCGGCACGGGCGGCATGCTGACCAAGGTGCTCGCGGCCAAGAGGGCGGCGAACAGCGGCGGCCACACCGTCATCGCTTCGGGGCGCGAATCCAACGTGCTGTTGCGCCTATCCGAAGGGGAATCCATCGGCACCGAGCTGCGTGCCATCTTGCCCGTCCGATCGGCGCGACAACGCTGGCTGGCCAATCATCTTCGCCTGCGAGGACGCATTACGCTGGATCCGGGCGCAGTCCGGGCCCTGACCCAAGGCCACAAAAGCCTGCTCGCCATTGGCGTGACCGAAGTCGAGGGCGATTTTGAACGCGGCGACGTCGTGGCATGCGTCGACCAGCACGGTGTGGAATGCGGCCGTGGCCTCATCAATTATTCATCCTCCGACACCCGGCGCATTCTCCGGCAGCCCAGTTCCCGCATCGCCGACATTCTGGGCAGCATGTCCGATCCCGAACTCATGCACCGCGACAACATGGTTTTTGCCCGCGACGCGAAAAGTCCGGCGCCGGCCAACGCTGGAAGCTAGACGGGGCCGGCCCGAATGTCACTACCTTAAGCATTCCGGGCTGCTTTGTGTTCACTGAACACGGCCAGTTGACTGCCCGGCGCATGCTCTAACCGGACGGCCCAGGGCTGGGGGGTCAGACCCGTACGCGGTCTGACCCCATCACATCGCCACAGCCCAAGCAACTATGAGGCCTGCCAGCGGCTTATGGGGTACGGAGGGCGACTTCGGGCACCGCCGGCCAAGGCCAGGCTGGCGGGGAGGCAAGGACGCAACTGTTTGAGCCCACGCTTTCGGGCCACTGGCCCGAGTGGGCGAGTTTTGCGTCCGCCCCGACAGCCTGGCCTTGGCCGGGCAGTCCTGCACCAGCAGGACCGGCGCACGGGAGCCCGACTGCCCCATAAGCCGCTGGCAGGCCGCGCTAGGTACTAAAAAGCAAATGGGGCAAGCGGTCATTGATCGAGCAGATACGGGTTCCGCCAGTTCTTAAAGTAGTGCCATTGGGGTCTGGCCCCACTCGGCCAGCCCCTTGTCACTTCTGTGCCGGAATGAACAACGTCTCCTTGACCTCTTCCATGACGATGCAGCTCTTGCTCTGCGTAACGCCCGGCAGTCTGAGCAGGATATCGCCCAGCAGGCTGCGGTACTGACTGATTTCCTTGATGCGCGCCTTGACCAAGTAATCGAAGTCGCCCGATACCAGATGGCACTCCTGCACATGCGGTATGCACAGGATTTCCCGGCGGAAATCGTCGAAACTGCGGTCCGATTTGCTGGACATGGAAATTTCCACGAAAACCAACAGGCCGGCATCGAGCGCCGCCGGCGCCACCCTGGCGTGATACCCGGTGATGACCCCATCGCGCTCCAGGCGCTTGACACGCTCGATGCACGGCGTAACGGTCAGCCCCACCTTGTCCGCAAGCTCGGTCATCGACATACGGCCGTCGCGTTGCAATAGATCAAGGATGTGACGGTCGAGCTTGTCCAGCGTAGCAACCGGGGTACGTTGAATTCTCAAGCGTTTTTCCTTTAAAAACAGATGCCTGCAAAGCGTCGTAGGCAGTGATTTTCCCTGAGCAGCAATTATTGCTGAAAATCGGCCTTTACGCATTGAAAACAGGATAAACAGCTGTTTCTAAAGAATTTTCATAAAAAAAGTCTGGTGCTCCTCTCTTATCATCCTAAAAATTGATTCACAAGTCGACTTATCATGAAAATCATCATTTTGGGCGCGGGCGTCGTGGGCGTCAGCAGCGCCTATTTTCTTGCGAAGCAAGGCCATGACGTCACGGTGCTCGAGCGCCTGGAAGGTCCGGCGTTGGAAACCAGCTTTGCGAACGCCGGCCAGATCTCCTATGGTTACTCTTCGCCTTGGGCTGCGCCGGGCGTCCCGCTGAAAGCCATCAAATGGATGTTCGCAGAACACCCGCCACTGACCATACGCCCCGATGGCAGCCTGTTTCAACTGCAATGGATCTACCAGATGTGGCGCAACTGCAGCGCCGAGCGCTATGCGACCAACAAAGAACGTATGGTGCGCCTGTCGAATTACAGCAGCGACTGCCTGAAGTCATTGCGCGACGAGATCGGCATCCAATACGAGGGGCGCAGCAACGGCACGCTGCAGGTCTTCAGGACACAGAAGCAGATGGACGCCGTTGATCAGGACATCAGAGTACTGCGCGATGCGGGCATATCGTTCGAACTGCTGACCCGCTCCGAACTCAGCAAGGCCGAGCCCGCCCTGGCCCGCACCCAGGACAAGCTGGTGGGCGGCCTGCGCCTTCCCGACGACGAAACCGGCGATTGCAATCTGTTCACGACCCGCTTGGCGGAAGAAGCCGTCAAGCTGGGCGTCAAGATCCGCTATGGCGTCGATGTGCGCCGCATCAACGTCAATGCTTCCGGCGTAAGTGGGATACAGTGCGACCAGGAGGTCCTGACGGCCGACGCCTACGTGGTGGCGCTTGGATCGTGGTCGACGCAGATGTTGCGCGGCGCGCTGAAGGTGCCTGTGTATCCACTTAAAGGCTATTCCATTACCGTGCCGATTGCCGATGAATCCTGCGCGCCGGTGTCTACCTTGCTGGACGAAACCTACAAGATCGCAGTCACCCGTTTTGATCAGCGCATACGCGTGGGCGGCATGGCGGAGATTCTGGGCTTCGACAAAACCCTGAACCCCAAGCGCCGGAAGACGCTGGAGATGGTGCTCAATGACTTGTTCCCTGGCAGCTATGCCGGCAGCGACGTGTCGTTCTGGACGGGATTGCGCCCCAAGACTCCGGACAGCACCCCCATTGTGGGCGCAACGCCGATCCCGGGCCTGTACCTGAATACCGGCCACGGCACATTGGGCTGGACCATGGCCTGCGGCAGCGGGCGCTTGATAGCGGATATCGTGTCGAGCAAACCCACCGACATACGCAGCGATGACTTATCGGTGCACCGCTACTTATAGTTCAGCTCACCACCTGGCCCGTAAACATATAGCCCCAATTGTGCACGGACTTCAGGGGCATTTCGATGTTGTGTTGAGTAAACTTGCGGCGCAGGCGGCTGACCAGGACGCCCAGCCGGCCGGGACGCGCCGGAGGTTCGCCATGTGCATAGCTGTTGTTGACGGCCTCGAGCAGCTGTTCGTGGGTGGCGCACATGTCGGGCGCCGCCACCAGCGTCGTCAGGAACGCGCGCTCGCCGGTGGTCAGGGGAATGCGTATGCCTTCGGGGCTGGCCAGCACCCATCCTTGGTCTTGCAAGGACCAGCCTTTTGGCGCAACGACCATCGGCAACACATGAGAGATGTCTTGCCTGCTGACCCGGGCCAGCAGGCGGCACAGCATGGCGACCACCAGGGGAGTGGACGCCGAGCGCGGACAGATGTTGTCCACCCCGCTTTGCAGCAACTGGATGGCAAGCGCTTCGTCGACGCGCTCGACCGCGGCAGCGATGCCGACGGACGGATGCATGGCATGCAGATACGTGGCGGCGGCGCAGTTTTCCGTATGACCGCCTGCCAGCATGGCGACGGTTGGGGAGCCTTGTTGAAATTTTTTCTGGACCTCGGCATAAAGCGCCGGCGCACTTTCGCATTGCAGGACATCTAGCCCGGAAGCCTGTAGTTCCGCCAATCGCTTTTTATGGTCTGGCGTCGACAAGCCGTTTTCCGCTGGCGAGAACATCACGATGTAGGGAGTCGGGCTCATGGTGCCGGGACCTCGGCCTTGAACACCATTTTGGATGCCTCCGAAAGACAGGGATTGAAAATGAGCCACTGTGATATTTTGCGCTTATTTTGACTCTTTGTTAGATTTTGTGAGTGAGATTTTAGTAATTTACATTAATCCATCACGTTCGTAATTGGCATTATTACCAATGTGATTGAATTTAATCGTTCAATCACAAACGTGAACCATTTTTCCGATCGCCTTCGTCGCACACGCCTTTTACGCGGAATGAGCCAATCCGCACTGGCGCAAGCCTGCGGTCTGTCGCAAGGCGCAATATCGAATTACGAGAATGGGACGCGACGGAGCGCGAAGGAAATATTCCGGATCGCCCAAGTGCTGGAGGTGAATCCGGCGTGGCTCAGCAGCGGCATCGGCGCAATGGAGCCGAGCCCGACAGTGCCTTACCTGTTATCGGAACAGTCGCCGGAGCCCCGCCAGCCATCGGGATGGCCGTTCGACAGCATCGCCGCCTCGGCTTTCTGGTCGTTGGATCCGGAACAGCGCTCCATCATCGAAACCGCTGTAGCGGGGATGATAGGCTCGTTTCAAAAGAAATCATATGGTGGATAAGCTGCGGGAGTCCGTTTCAGGGGTCAGACCCCGCATGGGGTCTGACCCCGGACGAGGAGGGGTCGGACCCCATGCGGGGTCTGACCCCTGACGACTATTGTTGTACTGCGTACAGGTACAGTTCGACGCGGCGGTTCATGGCGCGTCCTTCAGCGGTGGCGTTGTCACCCACGGGATTGCTGGAACCTCGGCCTTCGGCCGTGAGGTGCGCTGTCGGGACGCCCTGCTGCGACAAATAGTTGGCGACGGCGCGCGCACGATTGACGGACAGCGTCTGATTGGTTGCATCCGATCCTGTGCTGTCCGTATGGCCGATGGATTTAGCGCGGAGTTCGGGATGTTGCACCAAGGCTCGGGCTACGCTGTCCAGCACGGGCAGCAAGGCCGGCTTCAGCGCATACTTGCCGGTATCGAACGAGACATTGCTTGGAATGTTGACGCGCAGTGTCCCATCGGGCATTTCGGTAACGTCCACGCCCAGGCTGCTTGCGCCCGACTTCTCGACATCGTTCTTCACGCCTGACCAGTTATAGCCGGCGATGCCGCCAGCGACCGCGCCTATGCCGGCGCCTATCGCCGCCGCCTTGCTGCTATCGCCGATCAGGGCGCCCAGACCGGCCCCCAGTGCCGCTCCGGCCCCAGCTCCAACCGCAGTCTTGCCGCCCTTGCCCATATTGTCTACCGTGGCGCATCCGGCCATCAAAGCGACCACGCTCACGCATGTCGCATAGCGTGCTGCACGCATAGAAAGTTTCATTTGGTTCTCCTTGTTTCTGGGATTGCGGCGTCAACTCCGCACGCGACAATGCTAGCAAGCAGTGAGCCACCGGGTTGTTACATTTTGGTTCCGGTCGCGAAATTTTGACCGTTCTTGACATTGGGAATAAAAAAACCGCGGAAACAAGTCCGCGGTGGCTGGAGGGCCGGCGGCCCGCACTCGGCGGGCCGGATCGCAAGAAGCGCTTAGAACAGCTTTGCGCCCGATACCTCGACGATTTCCTTGTACTTCGCCAGATCCTTACGGACGATGTCGGCGAATTCTTCGGAGCTGGTGGGTTGGGCATCGGAGCCCATGGCCAGCAAGGTCTTGCGCACGGCTGGATCCTGCAGCGCTTTTACGTATGCGGCGTTCAGCTTCTGGACGACGTCCTTGGGTGTCCCGCCGGTTGTGAATACGCCAAACCAGGTGCCCAGGTCGAAGTCGGCCACACCTGCTTGCTGCATGGTGGGCAGACCGGGAAAAGCCGAAGACCGGTCCACCGTGGTGACCGCCAGGGCCTTGACCTTGCCCTCGGTGATGAGGCTGGCCGAAGACGCCAGATTATCGAACATGAAATGGATCTGCCCGCCCAGCAGCGCCAGTTTGGCGGGCGCCGCGCCGGCATAGGGAACATGCACGGACTTGACGTCGGCGCGCACATTCAAGAGCTCTCCTGCGAGATGGCCCGCGCTGCCGTTGCCGCCGGAACCGAAGTTCAGCTGATCGGCATTCTTCTTGGCGTAGTCGATCAGATCCTTGACCGAATTGATGCCATTCTTGTCAGCGAACTCTTTATTGACGATGAGCACATTCGGCACCGAGGCGACGAGCGTAACGGGCTCGAAACTCTTGACCGGGTCGAATGGCAGATTCTGATACAACCAAGGATTGATCGCGTTGATCGCCACTGCGCCCATGACGAGGGTGTAGCCGTCCGGCTGCGCCTTGGCGGCAATGCTTGCGCCAATGTTGCCGCCCGCGCCCGGCTTGTTTTCCACAATGACGGTTCCAAGGTCCGGCTGGACTTTCTCGGCCAGCAGGCGGGCCATGCTGTCCAAGGGACCGCCGGGCGCGTAAGGAACGACGAACTGCAGCGGCTTGGAAGGAAAGTCTTGCGCCGACGCGGCGGTAGCCGGCGTGATGAGTGCCAATCCAGCGGCAAGCATGGTGGCGGCCATGGAAAGCCGCGTCAAAAGTGAAAGCATGATATTCGCCTTGTAATGAAAAAAGAAGTTAGTGCAATATTTGGCTCAGGAATAGCTTGGTGCGTTCATTCTGCGGCGAGTCAAAGAAGGCATCGGGGGTATTTTGCTCGATGATCTCGCCCTGGTCCATGAAGATCACCCGATCGGCCACCTTCCGCGCAAAGCCCATTTCATGGGTTACGCACAGCATGGTCATGCCGCTTTCCTCGGCCAGGCCCACCATGACGTCCAGCACCTCCTTGACCATTTCGGGGTCGAGCGCGGAAGTGGGCTCGTCGAACAGCATGATCTTGGGATTCATGCACAGCGAACGCGCAATGGCCACCCGCTGCTGCTGGCCGCCCGACAACTGGCCAGGGTACTTGGATGCCTGGTCCGGGATGCGCACGCGTTCCAGGTATTTCATGGCGGTGGCCTCGGCCTCGGCCTTGGACTTCTTCAGCACCCAGACCGGGCCCAGCGTCAGGTTCTCCAGAACCGTGAGGTGCGGAAAAAGATTGAAGTGCTGGAATACCATGCCGACGTCGCGCCGGATGGCTTCGATCTGCTTCAGGTCGTTGGTGAGCTCGACGCCGTCGACAACGATGCTGCCCTGCTGGTGCTCTTCCAGCCGATTGATGCAGCGGATCATGGTCGACTTCCCCGAACCGGAAGGCCCGCAGATCACGATGCGCTCGCTGGGCGCGACGTCCAGATTGATGTTGCGCAGCACATGAAACTGCCCATACCACTTGTTGACATCTTCCAGGCGTATGATGGCCTCAGACATGTCCTACTCCTTTGTACCGCGTCGGCCCCAAGGGGCGACGCAATGTTGATCAGCGCTGATATCCGGCGTCGAGCTGCCTCTCGAGCGAACGGCTGTAACGGGATATCGAATAACAAAAAACAAAATAAATGGCGGCAATGAACAGATAGGCCTCGGTGCTGAAGCCGCGCCAGGCGGCATCGGCTACTGCGGTCTTGGCCGCCTGGGTTAGGTCGAAGATGCCGATGATGACGACCAGCGACGTGTCTTTGAACAATGAGATGAAGATACCCACCAAGGGGGGTATGACCACCTTCAACGCCTGAGGCAGGACGATCTTGCGCATTTTCTGCCAGTAGGTCAGGCCCAGTGATTCCGCGCCCTCGTACTGGCCCCTGGGGATCGCCTGCAATCCGCCCCTTACCGTTTCGGCCACATACGCTGCGGCAAACAGAATGATAGCAATCTGCGCGCGCAAGAGCTTGTCGATGCTGATGCCCTCGGGAAGAAACAGGGGCAGCATCACGGATGACATGAACAGCAGGCTGATCAGGGGCACGCCGCGAATGAGCTCGATGTAGACCACGCACAGCGCCTTGACTGCAGGCATGTCGGAGCGGCGCCCCAGGGCCAGGAGCAGCCCGAGCGGGAAGGCGAAGGCGATGCCGAAGGTGGCCAGAATGAGAGTGAGCGGCAGCCCGCCCCAGCGTTCGTTCTCGACATGCGTCAGCCCGAACACGCCGCCCCACATGAGCACCGCCACCGCCACCAGCGCGACCACCCATAGCAGGCCCAGAAAGGGGCGCCAGAACCACCGTATGCAACTGCAGACGATGACCGCAACGAGGATGATGCTGGCCAGCAAAGGCCGCCACTGTTCGTCGTACGGATAGACGCCGAACAGAATCAGCCTGTGCTTTTCAGCGATGAACGCCCAGCATGCACCGCCGGATGCGCGGCATTCCTGAGCGGTGGAGGCGTTGAAGTCGGCGCGTATGAACAGCCATTCGACGGCTGCCGGCACTGACATGAAAAGCAGCCAAGCGATCAGGACGGTCAGCAGGGTGTTCAACGGCGACGAAAAGAGGCTGGCCCGTAGCCGCGCCGGCAAGCCGACGTGCTTTTGCGGCGGAGGCAGGCCGCGGGCAGGCATAGGCTGCATGGCCATCTAGCGCTCCACCAAGGCAATCCGCCGGTTGTACCAGTTCATGAACACCGAAATGGATAGGCTGACGGTAAGGTAGGCGGCCATGATGATGAGTATGCCCTCGATGGCCTGACCCGTCTGATTCAGGGTCGTATTGACCACCGAAACAATGTCGGGATAGCCAATGGCCACCGCAAGCGAACTGTTCTTGGTCAGGTTCAGATACTGGCTGGTCATGGGCGGGACGATGACGCGCAAGGCCTGGGGCAGGATCACGAGCCTCAGCATCCGGGGGCGCGACAGACCCAGCGAGCCGGCGGCTTCCCACTGGCCCGCGCCGACCGACTGTATGCCCGAACGCACCACCTCGGCCACGAAGGCGGACGTATAGATGACCAGCCCCGCCAGCAGCGCAGCGAATTCGGGGGTGAGCGTGACGCCGCCGACGAAGTTGAAACCTTTGAGTTCGGGCATGTCGAGGGACAGCGGTGCGCCACTGAGCAGCCATGCCGCCGCCGGACATGCCGCCAGCAAGCCGAGCACGACGCGCCCTAATGGGAAAACCCGGCCTGTGGCGTCCTGGCGTTTCTTGGCCCAGTGCGCGATCAGCACCGCCAGCACGATCGCCATGCCCAACCCCGCGAGGACCCAATCCAGCGCATCGCCTTGCAATGACGGAAGCTTCAGGCCGCGATTGGAAATGAAGACACCTGTCACCGGATTGAGCGCCTGCCTGGGACCCGGCATGACCTCGGTAATGATGGCATACCAGAAAAACAGCTGAAGCAGCAGCGGTACATTGCGCATGACTTCTATATAGGCGTTTGCCACGCGCGAGACCAGCCAGTTGCGCGAAAGACGTGCAATGCCGAGCACGGTGCCGAGCAGCGTCGCCAGCACGATGCCCAGCACCGATACCCTGAGGGTGTTCAATATGCCGACCCAGATGGCACGGCCATAGGTGTCGGCGGGGGTATAGTCGATGATGCTTTCGCCGATGGCGAAGCCCGCCTCGCGATGCAGGAAGTCGAAGCCGGTGGAAATGTTGCGAACCGACAGATTATGCAGGGTGTTGGACACCAGATACCACACGCCAAGCCCGACAAGCCCCAGCACCAGGGCCTGATAGACAAGCGATCTGGTGCCGGGATCGTTCCAGGATAGGCGACGCCGCTGCGTTTTACGCATAGGAGTCTTGACCGGCCCTAGCGGATGGGCCACCCGTACATCAACCCGCCGTTCTTCCATTGTGCGTTCAAACCACGTTCGAGTTTCATGGCAGAAGTCATGCCGATGTTGCGCTCGAAAGATTCACCATAATTGCCTACTTGCTTGATGATATTGTAGGCCCACTTGTTGTCGATACCGAGGCCCTTGCCCATTTCGCCCGTCACGCCCAGGATGCGCTGGATATTGGGGTTGGCGCTCTTGAGCATTTCATCGACATTTTTCGAGGTGATGCCGTATTCTTCGGCCTCGAGCATGGCATTGAGCGTCCAGCGAACGACCATGAACCATGGGTCGTCGCCCTGGCGCACCATGGGTCCAAGCGGTTCTTTGGAGAAGTCTTCGGGAAGGATCACGTGGTCGTCCGGATTGGCCAGCGTGGAGCGGATGGTGGCCAGGCCGGACTTATCGGTGGTGTAGGCATCGCAGCGGCCGGCCACGTAGGAACGCATGGCTTCGTCGGGGCTGTTGATGACCACCGGCTTGAATTCCAGGCCATTGGAGCGGAACCAGTCTGCAAGGTTGAGCTCGGTGGTGGTGCCCGGCTGCACGCAAATCGCGGCGCCGCCCAGCTCCTTGGCGCTTTTTACACCCAGGCTCTTGGAAACCATGACGCCTTGGCTGTCGTAGTAATTGACGCCCGTGCTCATGAGACCCAGCGTGGTGTCGCGCGTAAGCGTGGCGGTGGTGTTGCGGGTGAGCACGTCGACTTCCCCGGACTGCAGCGCCGTAAAGCGCTGCTGCGTCGTGACCGGCGTGGTCTTGAATTTGGTGGCGTCGCCGAACATCATGGCGGCGATACCACGACAGAGGTCGACGTCGATGCCGGCCCAGACGCCTTTGCTGTCGGCGATGGAAAATCCCGGAAGGCCCGTGTGCACCCCACACTGGACAAAACCTTTTTTCTTGACGGCATCGAAGGTTTCACCGGCGTGCGATGCTCCCGCCATGAAAAACAAGGAAGCGCCAAGCGCTGCGGCTTTAATCAAATTCATGTCTGGTTTCCTACGTGAGACGAGTCCGATTGGATGAAACACGGCATACAATTCGTACTGCGCATTGGGCCGATGGGCTTCAAATCGTAGCGGTTGGACATTATTTAAAACATGGGGGATATCCCTTGCGATACGCTTTGCGCCGTTATCATGGAGCCCTGTAGCCATTTAACGCCATGATCGAATTCCAGCACGTTTTCAAATCCTACGGCCGAGGCCGCAATATCCTGGCCGACATCAATTTCCGGGTCGAGCCCGGCGAGTTCGTCTTCGTATCCGGGCCTTCGGGCGCCGGCAAGTCGACCTTGCTGAAGCTCATCGGGGGCCTGGAGCCGCCAAGCCGCGGCTCCGTGCAGGTCCATGGCCATCGCATCGATAAAATGCCGTCGCGCGCGCAGCCCTATCTGCGGCGCGCGGTCGGCGTGATCCTGCAGGATACGCATTTGCTGTACGACCGCAGCGCCATCAACAATGTCCTGCTGCCCTTGGCGGTAGCGGGCCTGGACACCCGCCAGGCCCTGACGCGCGCGCGGGCAGCCATGGAAAAGGTAGGCCTGTCGGGCAAGGAAGACCTGAATCCGGTCGAGATGTCCGGCGGCGAACAGCAAAGGCTTGCCATTGCGCGCGCCATCGTCAACCGCCCCGCCATCCTGATCGCCGACGAACCCACGGCCAATCTCGACAAGGACAGCGCCCATCGCATCATGGAGGTCTTTCGCGACTTCAATCGCGTCGGCGTCACCACCCTCATCGCCTCGCACGATCTGCCCCTCATGGCCGCCTATGCCAGCCGCACGCTGCGCATCGACGCCGGCAAGTTCACCGACTCCCAGAAGGCCGTCCTATGAAACGCTGGCTGCGCCACCACCGCTATGCCTTTGTCGTCGCCCTGCGCCGGTTCCGGAAACAGCCCTTTTCGTCGCTGTCCAACATTCTGGTCATCAGCCTGACGCTGGCGATCCCCATCGTCGCCGCATCCTTGCTCGTATCGGCGCAGCCGGTGCTGCGCCAGATACCCGTCTCGCCCGAGATCACCCTCTTCCTGACACCGGATGCCGAATCCGGCCAAGCCGACACGCTGGCCCGGCGGCTGGAAACCGAGCACAACGAAGAAGTGCTCGGCACCCGCGTCGTGACCCGCGAGCAGGCTCTGCGCAGCCTCAAGTCCGACCCGACCTGGAGCAATGCGCTGGCCGCCCTGCCCGGAAATCCGCTGCCGGACGCCGTGGTGATCACCTTGCGTGATTCAGCCGAACTCGCACAGACGGCCGGCTCGCTGGCCGCCGCCTGGCGAGAAATCGACATCGTCGATGCGGTGCAGTTGGACAGCGACTGGGTACGCAGGCTCGAAGCCCTGTTGCGCTTCGCGCGCATAGGCCTGGGGCTGCTGGCGGCGGGCGTTGCGCTGGTGGTCCTGTCCACCGTGTTCAATACGGTGCGTCTGCAAGCGCTGACCCAGCGCGAAGAAATCGCGGTGGCACGCCTGGTGGGCGCGACTGAAGCTTTTGTGCGCAGGCCTTTTCTATACTTGGGCGCACTGACGGGTATTGCATCCAGCCTCATTGCCACCGGGCTTGCCGCGCTGGCGCTGCAGCCCCTGAATGCCGCGCTGAATCGTCTGGCCAGCACCTATGGCACGCAACTGGCGGTGCAGTTGCCCGACGCGCTGAGCCTGACCCTGTCGGCCGGCCTCGTTGCCATCCTGGCTGCCTTGTCCGCCCGCTGGTCCGTTACCCGCAACACCCGATTCTGATCAATGCCCAACGCCAGCAACACGCCTGTTTCCGATTTCCCCGGCACGGTGACCGAGTGGCAGAAGCGCGAAGGACGTCACCATCTGCCTTGGCAGGGTACGCGCGACCCTTATTGCATCTGGTTGTCCGAAATCATGCTGCAGCAGACTCAAGTGACAACGGTCATCGGATACTACACGCGCTTCCTGGAACGTTTTCCGACGATACAGGCGCTTGCCCAGGCAGAGCAGGAAGAAGTGATGCCGTACTGGGCGGGCCTGGGCTACTACGCCCGCGCACGTAATCTGCATCGTTGCGCCCGGGAAATCTGCCAGAACTGGTCAGGCCGCTTTCCCGGCACCTCGGCCGAGATCGCGACCCTGCCCGGCATCGGCCGTTCAACGGCGGCGGCCATCGCGGCCTTCGCCTATGGCGAGCGCAGTCCCATCATGGACGGCAACGTGAAGCGGGTCTTCACCCGCCACTTCGGCATCTTCGGCGTCACGTCGGCGCGCGTCACGGAACAAGCCCTCTGGGACAAGGCGGATGCGGTATTGACCGACGCCCCCCCGTCCTTGGATATGGCGGCGTACACGCAGGGCTTGATGGACCTGGGCTCCACGGTTTGCATGCGCGGCAAGCCGGCCTGTGGACGCTGCCCCTTGCAACATAGCTGCTACGCCTACGCAGAAGGCAGGCAGTCCGAGCTGCCCAGTCCCAAGCCGCGCAAGGAAAAGCCCGAACGCGATTGCGCGATGCTGGTCCTGACGCGCGGGGGCGCCGTGCTGCTGGAACGACGGCCCTCCACCGGGATCTGGGGCGGGCTGTGGAGCCTGCCCGAATTCCCCGATGCCGAAGCCTTGGCATCAGGATGCGCCGACATGGGCCTGGACGCTTCCCTGGCTCAGCGCATGGGCGGCCTGGCGCATGTCTTTACGCACTTCAAGCTCAATATCGAGCCATGGTATTTGGAGTGGGACGCTCCGGAAACGGAAGAGCCGACTTGTGAAGACCATATCTGGGTTTCGAAACAGGACCTTGCAAATGCGGCGTTGCCGGCTCCGGTACGCAAAATCCTGGATGGGTTGGCTGGGTCGGAACCCATGCTTTTTTGAGCCGGGGCCTGACCTCTTCGATCTTCTGGTATGGGGTCAGATCCCGTACGGGGTCTGACCCCTCAAAATTCCTAACGCCTACGTCCTGACCGGCCGATACCGGCTGATGCTCATGAGGATCCCGCAGGCTGCGCCCAGCGTAAGCAGCGCCGTGCCACCGTAGCTCATGAACGGCAAGGGCACGCCGACCACGGGCAGGACACCGGTGACCATGCCGACGTTCACGAACACATAGACGAAGAACATCATGGACATGGAGCCGGCCAGCAAGCGCCCGAACTGCGTATGGGCGCGGGCGGCAATCGCCAGGCCCCGGGCAATGAGGACGGCATAGAGCACCAGCAGCATCACCCCTCCGTACAGCCCGAACTCCTCGGCATACACTGCAAAAACGAAATCGGTCGTCCGCTCGGGTATGAAATCGAGATGGGTCTGGGTGCCCATCATGTAGCCCTTTCCGTAGAGGCCGCCCGAACCCACCGCGATCATCGACTGGATGGTGTGAAAGCCCTTGCCCAGCGGATCGGAGCTGGGGTCCAGCAGCGTGCACACCCGGTATTTCTGGTATTCATGCAGCACCACCCAATCCACGTCGGGCTGGCAGATGTCCTTCTCGTAGTAGACCAGCGTACTCAGGCCGACCACCACCGCCAGGGCGATGGGCGTGAGCAGCCGGAATGACAGTCCGCCGAAATAGATCACGCAGAAGCCCGACGCGAACACCAGCAGCGCCGTGCCCAGATCGGGCTGCATGACGATGAGGGTGAAGGGAATGGCCAGCAGCACGCCCGCCACGAGGAAATCCAGTATGCGCAGCGTGCCCTGGTGCCGGTGGAAATACCAAGCCAACATCATCGGCACCGAAATCTTGAGCATCTCCGAAGGCTGGATCCGCACGAAGCCCAGGTCCAGCCAACGCGTGGCTCCCTTGCTGGTTTCCCCGAAGAATTCCACGCCCAGCAGCAGCACCACGCCCGCCACATAGACGTAAGGAGCCAGCTTCATCAGCAAGGGAGGCGGTATCATCGCGGCCACCCACATGAAAATGAAAGCAATGAGGAAGTTGCGCGACTGATCGGCGAAGCGCCAATCGGTGCCGCCCACGGCCGAATGCATGACGATCATGCCCAGCATCGTCATCAGGACCAGCAACAGCAGCAGCGGCCAGTCGAATGCCGTCACAGCCTTGACGACCCAATGCAATATCCGCTTCATTGCCGACCTCGCACCGATACGCGCTGCGTGGACAGCGCCGCATGGATTTCAGGAACCTGCTCTTCGGGCTCATCCTCTTGAACGGCCGGCAGATCCTCGAGCGGCACGACGGCGTCCGGAGACTCGCCAGAGGCCCCCTCTTCCACGATGTCGGATTCGTCGGACGCAAGCGGCGGTACCGGCTTTGCGTCGCGCGCGATACGCTCCGGCGCCAGCCAGTAATCGAATACCGTGCGCGCCACCGGTGCCGCCACCGTCGACCCCCAGCCGCCATTCTCCACAATGAGGGCAACCGCGATCTTGGGGTCCTCCATCGGCGCGTAGGCCATGAAGAGGGCGTGGTCGCGCAGGCGTTCGTCCACGGCGCTGGCCTTGTACTTGGCACCACGCAAGCTGTAGACCTGCGCCGTGCCCGTCTTGCCGGCGGCTTGGTAATGAGTGCCGGCGAATGCCCTGCGCGCCGTGCCGCTGCGCATCACGTCCACCATGGCCTTTCGGATGACGGCCAGGTTCTCGGCCTTGAGTGGAATCGTATAGGCAGGCTCGGTCACCGTCCGGGTGGCTTTCCCGGTCTGCGGGCTACGCACCAGATTCACCAGATGCGGCTTCATGTAAGTGCCGGCGTTGGCCAGCACCGAGGTGGCCTGCGCCAACTGCAGCAATGTGAAGGAGTTGTATCCCTGGCCCACCGCGACCGAGACCGTCTCGCCCGCGTACCAGCGCTGCTGCGCCGGCTTCTTGTACGCCTGGCGTTTCCATTCCGTGGACGGCAGCACGCCCTGGCGTTCGCCTTCCAGGTCTATGCCGGTCAACTGGCCGAACCCGAATTGCTTGCTGAAGTCATGCAGTGCATTCACGCCGATCTCCGGACCCAATGAGAAAAAGTAGGTATCCGACGACACGACAATGGCGCGGTGCATGTCGGTCATGCCGTAGGCGGCGCCTCCGGCATTGCGGAATCGCTGGCCTCCGAACTCGAAGTAGCCTGGATCGGGAATGCGCTGGGTTGCGCTGCGCTTGCCCAGTTCCAGTGCCGCGAGACCCACGAAGGGTTTGTAAGTGGATCCAATGGGATAGGTGCCGTACAGCGGCCGGTTGATCAGCGGATGATCAGGCGATTCGTTCAGCTTGCGCCAGTTCTCCACATCGATGCCGTCGATGAAGAGGTTGGGATCGAACGAAGGCGCCGAGACGAAAGCCAGGATCTCCCCGGTCTTCGGCTCGATCGCCACCAGTGCACCGCGACGGCCCTCGAACTGCTGCTCGGCCACCTTTTGCAGCCCGATGTCGATGGACAGGTGCAAGTCCGAGCCCGGCACCGGATCGATCCGGCTGAGGGTCCGGACCGGCCGACCGGTTGCCGTGACCTCGACCTCTTCCACGCCAGTGCGGCCGTGCAAGGCTTCCTCCCAGGTTTTCTCTATGCCCTTCTTCCCGATGATATTGCTGCCGCGGTAATTGCCGGCGCGGCCTTCCTCTTCGAGCTTCACCAGGTCCGCTTCGGAAATCCTCCCCACATAGCCGATCACGTGCGCCGCCGCCTCGCCTTCCGGATACTCGCGCACCCAGCGCGCGCTGAGCTCGACACCCGGAAACTTGAAGGCATGTGCGGCAAACCAGGATGCCTCGGTCTCGTTGAGATTGTTGCGCAACTGGACGGGGTTGTAGCGCCCGCTCTGGCTCAATTGCTGCAGGAACCTGCGCCGGTCGTTGGCGCTCAGGTAAACGAGCTCGCCGAGTTCGTCGAGCATGTCCTTGACGTCGCCCTTCACGTTGGCGGGTATCACCGACAACGTGTAGTCGCGGTAGTTGCGCGCCAGCACGACACCATTGCGATCCAGGATTTCTCCGCGGCGCGGAGGAATCGGCACGACGGCGATGCGGTTTCTGTCTGCGCGCGCCGCCAGTCCCTCGTAGCGCACCACCTGCAGATACCAGAGACGGGTGGCCAGCCCCAAAAAGCAGATCAGGGCGAAGATTCCCGCCACGATGACGCGGATCAGAATACGCCGCTTCTGCAGGTGGGTCGTTTTCTTGAACTCGAACATAGGCTATGCGGGCGCGGTCAGACAGAGCCGGCGTCGGCCTCGTCCAGCCGCCGCTGCGGCATATGCAACAAGAATTCCGCCAGCGGCCAAAGGGCGGCGGTCAGCAACGTGGACCAGAGCCAATGCCAGCCCGCCCATTCCCCTGAAAGCCAGGCATACACCATGTTGCCCAGGGTCTCGGCCACTAGAAATACCGGCAGCATGTGCAGGGCCTGCACGACGGCATTGAAGCGCGTGAGCCGGCGGTGCAAAACCACCGCGCCATACGCCACCAGCGTGTAAGTCAGGGCGTGCCCGCCCAGCAAGCCGGCGTCGTGCACATCCATGAGCAGTCCGAAGACGAAGGCGGTGAACATGGTGACGCGCTGCGGCTCATGCACCGACCAGAAGGCGATGACCAGCAGCAGCAAATCGGGCGCAGACTGCCAAAGCCGCCACGGCAGGAGCGACAGCAGCCACATCAGCAGGATGGTGAACCAGATGAACGCCAGATTCGACGGACGCTTGAACGGAGCGGTGTCGATCGGCTGCAGCGCGCTCAGCGACGAGCGCGCCTTGCCCGTCACCGCCGGAAGATTACTCTTGCGAACCATGGCGCATGCTCTCTTGATTGAGGCCCGGCGTGGAGACATCGACACGCAGCACCAGGAAGTGGCGATGCCGCTCGGGGTGCGACAGCGGCGAGGCGATGGCCACGGCGAAGCCCGATGCCGCATCGCGGCGGACTTCCTCCACCGTGGCGACCGACAAGCCCGCGGGGAACAGTCCGCCGATCCCGCTGGTGACCAAGGTGTCGCCCGGAACCAGGTCGACGTTGGCATTAAGATAGCGCACTTCGACCTTGCCTGACACATGGCCGCCAAATGCAATGAGCCGCAGCCCGTTGCGCAGCGCCTGGACCGGAATGGACACCTTGTCGTCCGTCAGCAGGGCTGCCTCGGAGGTAAAAGGCGTGACGCGGACGATCTGGCCGACCACGCCGCCTTCGTCGATGACGGGCATGCCCGGCCGGATGCCGCTGGAAGAGCCTTTGTTGAAAATGAGGTGATGCGAAAACGCATTGGGCGGTTCGTACAAGACCTCGACCGCGACCGACGGCTGGACTACTGCATCGGCGACGTTCAGCAGGCGTCGCAATTGTTCGTTTTCAGTGGCCAGTTGCGCGGCGTGGGTGGATATCTGCGCCAGTTCGATGCGCTGGCGCTGCAGCGCTTCTTTTTCCTTGCTGGCGAGGGCGGCGGCATCGGTCCAGTTCTGCACGTGGGCGATGGCGTCGCGGGGTGCCAGCATGACGCGCTGGAAAGGATAGATGACGACCGAAATCGCCTGCCGCGCGGGATCCAGAACCGGCCAGCGCGAATCGACCACAAGCAGGGCCAGGGACATCAGGACGAACACGAACAACCGCAATTCAGCGGCGGGTCCGCGTTTGAATAGCCTGATCGTGCCTGTTTCTTGCATGTAATAGTCGTGCCTGCGCGCCAAGTATGCCTGGCGCACATGAATGGGCACCTGACCCTAAGTGTCGTTGCTTCAATCGTAGATGAATACGGAACCAAGGCGTTCGAGGTGTTCGAGCGCTTCGCCGCAGCCGCGCACCACGCAAGTGAGCGGGTCTTCGGCCACCACTACCGGCAAGCCCGTTTCCTCTTGAAGCAGCCGATCCAGATCATGCAGCAAGGCGCCACCGCCGGTCAAGGCAATACCCTTGTCGGTGATATCGGCGCCCAGTTCGGGAGGCGTCTGTTCGAGGGCGGTCTTGACCGCGGAAACGATCTGGTTGAGCGGATCGGTGAGGGATTCCAGGATCTCGTTGGAAGACACCGTGAAGCTGCGCGGGACGCCTTCGGAAAGATTGCGGCCCTTGACTTCGATTTCGCGGATCTCGGAGCCGGGGAACGCCGAGCCGATTTCCTTCTTGATGAGTTCGGCCGTGGGTTCGCCGATGAGCATGCCGTAATTGCGGCGGATGTAGTTGATGATGGCTTCGTCGAACTTGTCGCCGCCGACACGGACCGAGCCCTTGTAGACCATGCCGCCCAAGGAGATGATGGCCACTTCGGTCGTGCCGCCGCCGATGTCGACCACCATGGAACCGCTGGCATCGGAGACCGCCAGGCCCGCGCCGATGGCGGCGGCCATGGGCTCTTCGATCAGGTAGACCTGGCTGGCGCCCGCGCCCAGCGCCGATTCGCGGATTGCGCGGCGCTCGACCTGCGTGGAACCGCAGGGAACGCACACGATGATGCGAGGGCTGGGGGCGAACATGCTGCGCGGATGCACCATCCGGATGAACTGCTTGAGCATTTGCTCGGTGACGGTGAAGTCGGCGATGACGCCGTCCTTCATGGGCCGGATGGCCTCGATGTTGCCCGGAACGCGGCCCAGCATCTGCTTGGCCTCGCGTCCCACCGCCTGGATGATCTTCTTGCCGCTGGGGCCGCCATCGTGGCGGATGGCGACGACCGATGGTTCGTCCAGCACGATCCCTTTGCCGCGAACGTAAATAAGGGTGTTGGCGGTACCGAGGTCGATCGCCATATCGCTGGAGAAATAACTACGAAGGAATCCGAACATGGGCGCTCAGTAATATCAAAATTGGAGAAATATTCGTCACCCGGGTACTGCCATCTAGCGCCGCTGAGCGCAGGAAATTGACTAACGAATTAAACCAGCAATGATAACTTATAATTGGCGGTTGATAAGATCGAATAGGGGCATGTTATTTTCTGTAACCGCCGTTTCAACGTGTCGGCCGCGCACTAATACATCCGCCCCAAACCTCTTCTGGCAAAGTATATCCATGGCAATCACCGAGCAGGACGTAGCCCGCATCGCGAGGCTTGCGCGCATTGAAATATCGCCCGAGCAAACTCCCCGGACACAGGCCGAGCTCAACGGCATGCTGGGCTTGATCGAAAAACTCCAGGCGGTCGACACCGCCGGCATCGAACCCATGGCTCACCCGCTGGCCGCCCACCAGGACATCAAGCTGCGTCTGCGCGAAGACAAGGCAGCCGCAACACAGACGGCGGCGGAACGCGAAGCGCTGATGCGCAACGCCCCCGCTCAGGATGGCGGACTGTTCCTGGTACCCACGGTAATCGAGTAAACGATGTCAAACACCCCTCTCCATACAGAATTCGACAGCATCGCTGCGCTGCGCAATGCCCTGCGGGCACGCAAGCTGAGCGCCCGTGAAATTGCCGACAGCGCCCTGCTGGCCGCCGACAGGCATGCCGGCCTGAATGCCTTCCTGCATATCGATCGCGACCTGACCATCGCGCAGGCCGACGCGGCCGACAAGCTCCTGGCGTCCGGCGATGCCGCGCCTTCCCTGGCCGGCATTCCCATCGCCCATAAAGACGTCTTCGTGACCACCGGCTGGCGCACCACCGCCGCCAGCAAAATGCTGGACGGGTACCTCAGCCCCTTCAACGCCACCGTCGTCGAGCACCTTGCCGCGGCGGGTGCGGTATCTTTGGGCAAGCTCAATTGCGACGAGTTCGCCATGGGTTCGGGCAACGAAAACTCCGCCTTCGGGCCGGCGCGCAACCCCTGGGATCCGCAAGCCGTGCCTGGCGGATCCTCTGGCGGCTCGGCCGTGGCTGTCGCCGCTGGCCTGGCCGTGGCGGCTACCGGCACCGACACCGGCGGCTCGGTGCGCCAGCCCGCCGCGTTGTGCGGCGTCAGCGGCATCAAGCCCACCTATGGCACCGTTTCCCGTTACGGCATCATCGCCTATGGCTCCAGCCTGGACCAGGCCGGCCCGATCGCGCGCCACGCACGGGATCTGCTCGAAATCCTGGATCCCATCAGCGGCTTCGATCCCCGCGATGCCACCAGCCTGCAATTCTGCGACGATCAAGCCAACACCCCAGGGCGGATCCGCGCCGCATTCGATCAGGCCGTGCTGCACCAGGAAACGCTGGGCAGCCAGCCCCTGAAAGGCCTGCGCATCGGCGTTCCCGCCGAGTTCTTCAACGAAGGGCTGTCGCCCGAAGTCGCGGCCGCCGTCGAAGCCGCGCTACAGGCTTTTGAGTCCCTGGGCGCAGTACGCGTCGGCATTTCGCTGCCCCGCACTGAACTGTCCATTCCCACCTACTACGTCATCGCACCGGCTGAAGCGTCCAGCAATCTGTCGCGATACGACGGCGTCCGCTACGGCTACCGCGCAGCGCACTACCGCGACCTGGCCGAAATGACCAGCCGGTCCCGTTCCGAAGGCTTTGGCGCCGAAGTCCTGCGCCGCATCATGGTCGGCACCTATGTGCTGTCCCATGGCTATTACGACGCCTACTACCTGCAGGCGCAACGCGTGCGCCGCATGATCGTCAACGACTTCCAGCAGGCATTCTCCAGCCAATGCGATGTCATCATGGGCCCTGTCACGCCCAATCCGGCAAAACGCATCGGCGAAAACCGCGACGACCCGACCAGCGATTGGCTGGCCGATATCTACACGCTCGGCGTCAGCCTGGCCGGTCTGCCGGCCATGTCCATCCCCTGCGGATTCGGCCGCCCCGAACAACCTTTGCCCATCGGCCTTCAGATCATCGGCAATTACTTCAGCGAAGGCCAGTTGCTCGCGGTCGCCGACCGCTATCAACAGCTGACCGACTGGCATCAACGGAAACCGGAATTAGCATAATGGAATGGGAAATCGTCATCGGCCTGGAAACGCACACCCAGCTTTCCACCGAGTCCAAGATCTTTTCTGACAGCAGCACGCGCTTCGGCGCCGCCCCCAATACGCAGGCCAACGAGGTGGACATGGCCTTGCCGGGCAGCCTGCCGGTCATGAACCGCGGCGCCGTCGAACGCGCCATCCAGTTCGGCCTGGCCGTCGGCGCCCATGTCGCGCCGCGCTCGATTTTCGCGCGCAAGAACTACTTCTACCCCGACCTGCCCAAGAATTATCAGATCAGCCAGTTCGAGATCCCGGTCGTACAGGGCGGGTCCATCACCTTCTTCGTCGGCGACGAAGAAAAGACCATCAACCTGACGCGCGCGCATCTCGAAGAGGACGCCGGCAAATCGCTGCACGAAAACTTCACGGGGCCGCACGGCGAATCCTCGACCGGCATCGACCTGAACCGCGCCGGCACGCCGCTGCTGGAAATCGTTTCCGAACCCGAAATGCGTTCCGCCGCCGAGGCGGTGGCCTATGCCCGCACCCTGCACGGCCTGGTGGTCTGGCTGGGTATCTGCGACGGCAACATGCAGGAAGGCTCCTTCCGCGTGGACGCCAACGTCTCGGTCCGCCCCAAGGGCCAGACCGAGTTCGGCACCCGAACGGAAGTCAAGAACGTCAATTCCTTCCGCTTCCTCGAGCGCGCCATCCTATATGAAGCACGGCGCCAGATCGAGCTCATCGAAGACGGCGGCACGGTGGTCCAGGAAACCCGCCTGTACGACGCCGAGCGCGATGAAACGCGCAGCATGCGCAGCAAGGAAGACGCCCACGACTACCGTTATTTCCCCGATCCCGACCTGCCCCCGCTGATGATCGAGCCGGAATGGGTGCAGCGCGTTCAGGACGCCATGCCGGAACTGCCGGCCCAGAAGCGCGTACGCTTCGAACAGGAATTGGGCCTGGGCGGCTACGATGCGGCGCAACTGACCATGGCTCGTGCCACCTCGGTCTACTTCGAGGATACCGCCGCGCAACTGCCCCAGGGTCAGGCCAAGCTCGCCGCCAACTGGATGCTGGGCGAGCTCGCCGCAGCGCTGAACCGCGACGAAATCGAAATCGAGCAGAGTCCGGTGAAGCCGGCCGCCCTGGCAGGGCTCATCCTGCGCATCATCGACGGCACGATCTCGAACAAGATGGCGCGCGAAGTCTTCGCTGCCATGTGGTCAGGTGAAAACGAAGGCGATCCCGACGCCATCATCCAGGCGCGCGGCCTGAAGCAGATCAGCGATACCGGCGCCATCAGTGCCATGATCGACGAGGTCCTGGCCGCCAATCCGGCAGCCATCGAGGAGTACCGGGCCGGCAAGCAGAAGGCCTTCAACTCGCTGGTCGGTCAGGTCATGAAGGCCGCGAAAGGCAAGGCGAATCCACAGCAGGTGAACGACTTGCTGAAGGAAAAGCTGGGCTGACCTTTTGGGGTCAGACCCTAATGGCGCTGCCTTAAGAACTGACGAAGCCTATGTCTGCTTGATGCGGCAAGGCTTGCGCCATTTATGTTTAGTATCTGGCGCGGCCTGCCAGAGGCTTATGGGGCAGTCGGGCTCCCGTGCGCCGGTCCTGCTAACGCAGGGCTTCCCGGTCAAGGCCAAGCTGTCGGGGCGTGCGCATAACTCACGCCCACCGGGCCGGTGGCCCGAAAACGGGCGTTCAAACAAATGCGCACTTGCCTCCCCGCCAGCCCGTCCTTGGCCGGCGGCGCCCGAAAGTCGCCCTCCTCACCCCATAAGCCTCTGGCAGACCTCACAGCTGCGTGGACTGTGGCGGTGTGATGTGGGGTCAGACCCCGCGCGGGGTCTGACCCCTGGGTCTTAGGCGGTCCAGTCAGCATTGATGCAGGGCTGCTAGTCGTATAGGGGTGGAGGGCGGTTTTCGCAGGCGCTGGTTTTGGCTGCGATTCAGGGAGGCTAGGCCGGGACTGTTTGAGCGATGGGGTCGGACCCCCTACGGGGTCCGACCCCAAATCGCGAGTTTCCCGGCCGCCCTGAATCGCAGCCAAAACCAGGCAGTGATGGCCAACGGCCAGCACCGCCTGCGTCTAGCCCGATGCCCCTATACGACTGGCTGGCCGTGTTCAGTGACCTAAAAGTAGCCCAAAACGCTTAAGGCAGTGCCGTTGGATTCAGACCCCGTACCGATTCCGATACTCCGCAACGGCGGACCTATGCTCCGCCAGCGACGCATCACCCTCCAGCACGGCCATGATATCCGCCAGCGAGGCGATGCTCACCACCGGCATCCCGTAAGTGAGCGCCACGTCCTGCACCGCCGAATGCGCCGACAAGGCCTCGTCCGGGCCTGCGCGTTCCATGCGGTCCAGGGCGATCAGCACGGCGGCCGGCTCTGCGCCCGAGGCGCGGATGATGTCCACGGATTCGCGCACCGACGTGCCGGCCGTGATCACGTCATCGATGATGACGACCTTGCCCTGCAGCGGCGCGCCGACCAGCACCCCGCCTTCGCCATGGTCTTTTGCCTCTTTGCGATTGAACGCGAAAGGAACGTCACGCCCGCTCAGTGCTGCATGCCCCGCCAGCGCCGTGGCGGTCGTCGCCGCCAGCGGGATGCCTTTGTAGGCGGGACCGAAAAGCATATCGAACTGGACACCGGAGTCGATCAGCGCCTGGGCGTAGAACTGCGCCAGCCGCCCGACTGAACGCCCCGTGTTGAACAGGCCGGCATTGAAGAAATACGGACTCATGCGTCCGGACTTGACTTTGAACCGACCAAAGCGAAGCACGCCTTGATCAAGGGAAAAACGAACGAACTCGGAACGGTTGGAAGAATCGGCCATGGCTAGGGAAAAAATCGGGAAACCGATATTATCGAACAAAACAGGCATGCGCCCCGCGGATTGCGTCAGGAAACCAACGAAACGGCGCCATGCGCGCCGGATCGACAGGTATATGTGTATTTCCCCGGCTTTATTCATTACACTTCCTTGCAACCGACCGAACAGGATTTTCTTGGAGTACGTACAGCAGCAGTTTCGCCCTTCAGCAACATTTCCTTCGGAGAATCACCATGAGCACCTCAGCATCTTGCGCCGTCTGGACCCCTCGCGTTTTAAGCATTCTTCGTATCGTCAGTGGCTACATGCTGCTATTGCACGGGACCGCCAAGCTGCTCGGCGCCCCTCATGTTGCGATGTTCGACAATCTGCAGATCGCTTCGCTTTACGGCATCGCGGGCATCATCGAACTGGTATTCGGCGCCTTGCTGCTCGTCGGGCTGTTTACGCGCATCTCCGCCTTCATCGCGTCGGGCTTCACGGCGGCGGCCTATTTCATCGGCCACGTCGCAACCAAGGGCAGCCTGCTCTTTCCCTTGCTCAACGGCGGCGAAGCGGCGGCCCTGTTCTGCTTCATCTTCCTGTACATCTGGATGGCGGGGCCGGGGCCGTGGAGCCTGGACGCCATGATGCGCAAAGACAAGGTCGGCTAGAGCCCTTCGACGCCGCAAGACAGGCGGCGGGAGATCCGGGTTAAAGTCTGGGGTTCCATCGGTTTTTTCAAGAAGGGCCCCAATGCTCCGCGTAATCTCCGCCAACCTGAACGGCATCCGCTCCGCCGTCAACAAAGGCTTCCTGGAATGGCTGCCCAACCAGGAAGCCGATTTCATCTGCCTCCAGGAGCTCAAGGCGCAAGTCGACAACATGACGGCCGTCATGTTGAATCCTCCCGGCTATTACGGCTATTTCCATTACGCAGAAAAGAAGGGCTACAGCGGCGTCGGGGTCTATGCCAGGAAGCAGCCCCTGCAAGTCATCGAGGGGCTGGGCGTGCCCGAGATCGACGCCGAAGGCCGCTATCTGGAGCTCGTCTATGACGGCCTGTCCGTCATATCGGTCTACTTGCCTTCCGGCTCTAGCGGCGACCACAGGCAGGCTGCAAAGTACGTGTTCATGGAACACTTTTTCAAGCACCTGATCCAGCTCGCCAAGTGCGGACGCCAGGTCATCCTGTGCGGCGACTGGAACATCGCCCACAAGGAAATCGACCTCAAGAACTGGAAAGGCAACATGAAGAACAGCGGTTTCCTGCCAGAGGAACGCGCCTGGCTGACGCGGGTCTTCGATGAAATCGGCTGGGTCGATGTCTACCGCAGCCTGTACCCGGAGACACTGGGCGAAGCCTACACCTGGTGGAGCAACCGCGGGCAGGCATGGGCCAAGAATGTAGGCTGGCGCATCGATTACCAGATCGCCACGCCCCAGATCGCGGCAACCGCCAACGCCGCCTCCATTTATAAGGATCAGCGCTTCAGCGACCATGCGCCCCTGACCATCGACTACGACACGACCGTGGGCTAATATCGGTACACGGCTCCCCCCTTTCCAACGCTGAATGAACCTATCCGGAGGCAAACGTGCCAAGCCTACTTCCCAATACCGATCCCGACGGGCTGCTGGAATACTCGGTCGTCTATACAGACAGGGCGCTGAACCACATGTCGCAGGCGTTCCAGGGCGTCATGAAAGACATTTCCCATACCCTCAAAAAGGTGTACAACGCTCACGCCGCCATTATCGTGCCCGGCAGCGGCACCTTCGGCATGGAAGCCGTCGCGCGCCAGTTCGCAACGAACAAACCTTGCCTGGTCATCCGCAACGGCTGGTTCAGCTTCCGCTGGAGCCAAATCTTCGATATGGGCGGCATACCCTCCTCCACCACGGTCCTCAAGGCCCGTACCATCGAAAGCGGATCCCAGGCCGCCTTTGCGCCGCCTCCGATCGACGAGGTCGTCGCCGCCATCAAGGCCGAAAAACCGGCTGTCGTCTTCGCCCCCCACGTTGAAACCGCATCGGGCATCATGCTGCCCAACGACTACCTGCGGCGCGTCGCAGACGCAGTGCATGCGGAAGGCGGTTTGTTCGTGCTGGACTGCATCGCATCGGGCACGATCTGGGTCGATATGCAGGCCACCGGCGTCGACGTGCTGATCAGCGCTCCGCAAAAAGGCTGGACCGCCTCCGCGTGCTGCGGACTGGTCATGCTCAGCCCGCAGGCCCGCAAGGCAATCGACAATACCGTCAGCACCAGCTTCGCCTGCGACCTGCGCAAGTGGCTGCAGATCATGGAAGCCTACGAGCAAGGCGGCTTTGCCTACCACGCCACCATGCCTACCGACGCGCTGGCCATTTTGCGGGACGTCATGGCCGAAACCGAGGCCTACGGCTTCGATAAAGTACGCGACGAACAGCAACAGCTGGGTGATCGGGTGCGCGCGCTCCTGCGCGAAAAAGGATTCAAAAGCGTTGCAGCCCCGGGCTTTGAAGCGCCCGGCGTCGTCGTCAGCTACACCGACGACGACGAAATCCAGTCGGCCAAGAAGTTTGCATCAGCCGGGCTGCAAGCCGCTGCCGGCGTGCCCCTGCAATGCGACGAACCCGCCGGATTCAAGACCTTCCGCATCGGGCTCTTCGGTCTCGACAAGCTGCATCATCCCGATCGTACTGTCGGCTTGCTGGCCGACGCGCTGGACGACATCACGGCCCAAGCAGTTCCGCAAGCACACTGAAAAGCCGCGGGTCGCCCGACTGCGCGATATTGAACCGCAGAAAGGCGCCCGCCGATCCGGACAAGCTGAACACATTGCCCGGCGCGAGCACGACGCCGCGCTCCAGCGCGCGCCGGCTCAGCTCGGCCGCATCGACGCCCTTGGGAAGGCGGCACCACAAGAACATGCCGCCGCGCGGCAGCAGCCAGGGGCGTATGCCCAAGGCCGCCAGCTTGTCGACGACCGGCCCCATTGCGTGCGCCAGGCGCGTCCGCAAGCCCTCGACATGCCGCCGATAGCTGCCATCCTTGAGCATCCGGCAGACCAGTTCCGCCGACAGCCGGTTGCCGCCGAACGTGGTCGCGATCTTGAGATCCGCCAAGGCCTCTATCCAGTCCGGACGCGCTGCAATGTATCCGCAACGCGCAGCGGCCGACAAGGTTTTCGAGAAGCTGCCAACATGAACGACCCGTCCCAGCCCATCGAAGGCCGCCAGACGCGGCGTGGGCTCGGTCTCGAAATCCGCGAAGATGTCGTCTTCGATGATGGTCACGTCGTACTGCTCGGCCAGCTTCAGGACCCGATGCGCCGCCAAGGGCGACAGCACGGCGCCGGTGGGATTGTGCAAGGCGGAGTTGGTCAGGTACAGGCGCGGGCGGTGCTCGGCAAGCGCCCGCGAAAACTGTTCGATATCCGGCCCCGACGGCGTATACGAAACCCCCACCACTTTGACGTGATGAGCCCGGAGCAATGCGTGGAAATTGAAGTAGCACGGGTCGTCCACCAGCACCGTGTCGCCCGACTCGAGCAGAAATCTGCAAATGAGATCCAGGGAATGCGTGCCGCAGTCCGTAAGCAGGATCTGCTCAGGAGCGGCTGGGATTGCGTTTTCCTGCAGTCGCCGGGACAGCAGGGTTCGCAGGGGCGCAAAACCCAGGGGCGTATCGTAATCGGCCAGCGCGGCGGAGTCCGAACGGGAAATGGCGCGCAAGGCGCGCCGCATGTTCTCGTGAGGCATCCAGGCCGGCGGCAGCCATCCGCAGCCCGGCTTGAGCAATGTGCCGTCGGAATCGAGCGCCTGGCGGGCCACCCATAAGGGGTCGAGCTCGCGATCCAGGCGCGGGCCAATGCTGCCGAGCGCCAGCGGCGGCGCGGGTGCCGCGACGTAGAATCCCGCCCCCCTGCGAGAGGAAATAGTGCCTTCGGCGGCCAGACGATCATAGGCTTCGACGACGGTGGACTTGGAAACGCCCAGCGCCTGCGCGCACGCCCGGATCGAAGGCAGTTTCGCGCCGGTGGCCAATTGGCGCGCGGCGATGCGCTGATGGATTTCGCCCATTACCTTGGCGGTGAGCGTCTCGGCCTGCATCGATGCCTTGCCTCCTGGAACGACTGTATTTGACAATGTACCCGTACAGTTTATATGAATTGTACTGATGCGTATCTGGTCGAGCGCGCGCGTTCCGGCGCATCATATGGCCAGGGCAATCTGGAATCAATCATGAAAGACACATCGAAAGGCTGGCTCAACGGGCTTCTGGGCGTAATCATATTCAGCGGCTCGCTGCCGGCGACAAGGGTGGCCGTGGCCGACTTCGATCCAGTCTTCCTGACGGCGGCGCGCGCAACCATCGCCGGCATGCTGGCGTTGGCGCTGCTGCGCTTCGCCCGCGCCAAGCGACCGTCCGGCCGCGACCTGGCAAGCCTGTGCCTGGTCGCGCTCGGCGTGGTACTGGGCTTTCCCCTCTTTACGGCGCTTGCGCTGGAGCACATCACCGCCGCGCGCTCGGTGGTGTTCATCGGCCTGCTGCCTCTGGCCACGGCCCTGTTCGGGGCACTGCTCGGTCAAGAGCGGCCGCATCCCGCGTTCTGGCTCTTCGCGGTCCTGGGCAGCTCCTGCGTGCTTGCATTCGCGCTCGCCCAGGATGCCGGCGGGTCGTCCGTGGGCGACCTCTATATGTTCGCGGCCATCGTCGCCTGCGGTTATGGCTATGCCGAAGGCGGGCGCCTGTCGCGCCGCATCGGCGGGTGGGAAGTCATTTCCTGGGCTCTCGCCTTGTCGCTGCCCATCATGGGTGCGCTCTGCCTGGCCACGCTGCCCGGCGAATGGGGATCCATCGGCCTGCCGGCCTGGACCGGGCTGGTATACGTTTCTTTGTTCAGCATGCTGATCGGCTTCTTCTTCTGGTACCGGGGCCTGGCGCAGGGCGGCATCGCCGCCGTCAGCCAGCTTCAACTGCTGCAGCCTTTCATGGGCTTGGCGCTTGCCGCCGCGCTGCTGGGGGAGCCCGTCAGTCGTGCCATGCTGGCGGCCACTATTGCAGTCGTAGGCTGCGTGGCCGGCGCACGCATTTTTGCGGCACGGCCGCCTGCGTCCCCGCCGATGCGTCGCAAGGCCGAAGCGAATCGCTGATCAGGATGCCGACGCGCCAACAAGCCAAAGGGCTGCAGCCGCCTCGCCGCCAACTTGGCGGAAACCACCGGCTCGGTGTATCGTTCCCGGCACGGCATCGCGATGCGGAACAAAGACACCTCCATGAGCCTAGACCCCCTTGTATCACTACTGGCCGCCATCGGCATGCTCCTCATCGGCACGCTGGTCAATCGTAAAGTTTCATGGCTGTCCCGCTACAACATTCCCGACCCGATCACCGGCGGACTCATCTTTGCGGTCCTGTCCTCCCTGCTGCTCGCCACGGCCGACTTCCGGATCACCTTCGACCAGCCCATCAAGCCGCTTTTCCTGCTCATGTTCTTCAGCGGCGTGGGGCTTTGCGCCGACTTGCGCCTACTCAAGCGCGGCGGCAAGGCGCTGATCATATTCCTGATCGTCCTGCTGCCCTTCATCGTGCTGCAGAACATCGTCGGGGTAAGCATTGCGATGCTGCAGGACCTGCATCCCATTTTCGGATTGGTCGCGGGGTCGATCACGCTGGTCGGCGGCCACGGCACCGGTGCCGCCTACGCCGGCCGCTTTGCCGAAGTCAACAATCTTCAAATGGTCATGGACCTGACCATGACCGTCGCCACCATCGGACTCATCGTCGGCGGCATCATCGGCGGGCCGATCGCTCAGTTCCTGATCAATCGGTATAAATTGCGCTCAAACGCAGAGGCCTCCAACGAAGATCATCGATTCGTCGAAGCGCCCGCACCGCTCGGCACCGTTTCGACTCTGGGCGCCCTGGCCGGCATCTTCACGGCGGTGATACTCGGGCAATGGCTGGCCGACTTTTTCGCCGGCGGCACCATAACGATTCCCGGATTCCTGTGGTGCATGCTGATCGGCATCGCCATCCGCAACCTGCTTCCGTTCGCCGGTGTAGAGTTCGATGACCGGGCCGCCGACCTCATCTCCAACGTCAGCCTCTCGCTGTTCCTGGTCATGACGATGATGACGCTCGATCTGGTCGAGGTCGCGCTTTCGGCCGGGCCCTTCCTTCTGATCATCCTGGCCCAGGTCGTACTGATCTTCCTCTATGTCGTCTTCGTATGCTTTCGCTTCATGGGGCGCGACTACGAAGCCGCCGTCACTTCCGCCGCGTTCATCGGCTTCAATATGGGTTCCACCGCCACTGCCATGGCGAACATGCAGGCAATCACGTCACGGCATGGTCCCGCGCCCACCAGCAATCTCATTGCGCCGCTGGCCGGCGCCTTCTTCGTCGACATCATGAACGCCTTCGTGCTTACGGGCATGCTCGCGCTGCCTTTCATCGGAGGCTGACGATGCGCGCCTTCCTGACATCGCTGCTTCTTGTTTTCCTTGCCGCCTGCACGGCCGGGCCCGACACGGACGCCTTGAAAGCCGATGTGCACGAGCGGCTTGAACTGGCATTGCCGGCAGGCTTCGCCGAGGTGGAAAGCCTGCATCGCCGCGGTTCCCAAGTGGATACCAAATCGCCTGATGGAGAAAGCCGCCGCATCGTTTATTTCGACGTGTCGCTCAAGCTCAATCGCGACATCGATTTCGGTGCCTGGAACGCGCCCGGTATCGCGGGCCTGATTTCGGCGCTGGGCGCCGGCCCCAAAGGCGTAGAAGGCATCATCACGGGCGGCAACAAGGCCGGCGATGTGATCACGGCGCACGGCACCGCACGATACCGGCAGAACGGTGATGCGTGGGAGCTCGTGGTACCCGCCGGCTATCTGCCTCCGGTTGCTCCAGGCGTCGTCACCGGCCAGAACGAGGGAGCGGGCGCCATACTTTCAACGATACGCAAGGTCGTGGACGCTTTCCCGCGCAACACTTCCCCGGCGGAGTATGCCGCCATCGAAGAAGAATTGACCGCGGCGCACGCAAGCATACGGGCACGGCTCGCCAGGGTCTCCGATGGCTATGCCATTGCCGCCGGCGCCGAGCACGGGCAGTACCTGCGCGTGGCGCGCGCATTGTTCGGCGACCGCGACTCGCGGGTCGTCCCGCTGATCACCCGCGGGGGTGAAGAAAACCTGCGGCTTCTGCGAGCGGGCAAGGTTTCCCTGATCGTGGCGCAAGGTGACGCGGCGCTGGATGCCTATCAGGGCAGCGGCCCCTTCAGCAACGATGGGCCGCATGCATCGCTTCGAGCCATCGCCAGCCTGTACCCGGAACCCATGCATGTGCTGGTGCGCGCCGCCGACGGCCCGGAATCGGTTGCCGGTCTGCGCGGCAAGCGGATTGCCGTAGGAGAAACCGGCGCGGCGTCGCGCACCACGGCGCTGCGCGTGCTCGAAGCCCACGGACTGCGGCCGGAGGACATCGACGCCAGGGCGTTGAGCATCAGCGCAGCCCTGCTGGCCTTGCAGAACAACGAGGTGGATGCGGTGCTGCAAGTCATCGGCACACCGGCCGACAGCGTGCGGGACGCGCAAAAAGACATGCGGCTCAAGCTGCTGCCCCTGTCGAACGAAGCAATCGCAAACCTGTCGGGTGCCCGGGCCGGGTATTTTCCGTACACGATCGTGCGGGGCACGTATGCGGGCCAGGAACAAGACGTCAAGACCATTGCCACGGCCGCACTGCTGTTGACGGGAACCACGCTTTCCGATTCGGAGATCGGTTCGCTGATCCAAAGAGTGTTTGAACCCGGGCGCGACTACACCGCCCTGGGAAGCGCGCAGGGTACGCAGATTTCCCTCGCGACCAGCAGCGTTGGGCTCCCCGTTCCCCAACACATTGCAGCAACCCGCGCACTGGAGCGCCTGAGCGCCAAATGAGCTGGCTCTATCTATCCATCGCCATCATTGCCGAAGTCGTCGCCACCACCGCGCTCAAGGCATCCGAAGGCTTTACCCGACTGATTCCTTCGATCATCGTGGTCGCCGGCTACGGCCTGGCTTTTTTCATGCTGGCGCAGACGCTTCGCAGCATCCCCGTGGGAGTGGCCTATGCCATCTGGTCGGGGGTCGGCATCGTCCTGGTGTCCATCGTGGGCTTCTTTCTGTTCAAGCAGCGGCTGGACGCCCCGGCGCTGCTGGGCATCGCGCTGATCATCGCCGGCGTGCTGGTCATGCAGGTGTTTTCCAAGACATCGGGCCATTGAGGCCGTGATCAGACGCCGTCGCGCGCATCCAGCGCATGGATTTCATCGCGCCGCAGGCGCAGCAGAACCAGGCCGGGCAAGGCGATGAGGACGGTCAGGACGAAGAATCCGGGCCATCCCATCGACTCCACCAGAGGCGGCGTGAAAGGCCCGGCCAGATAGGTGCGCCCCACTGCCGACAGGGCCGACAGCAAGGCAAATTGCGTTGCGGAAAACTCCCGCCTGCACAAGCCCATGAGCAGCGCCACGAAGGCAGCGGTGCCCAGGCCTCCGCACAGATTCTCGATGGCGACCACCAGGGCCATGAAATACAGATGGGGCGGCGCCACCGCCAGCACCCAGTAGCCAAAGTTGGAAACCGCCTGCAGCAGGCCGAACAGCATGAGCGAGCGATACAGGCCCAGCCTGGCCATGAGCGCGCCGCCGGCGAGCGCGCCGATGATGGTGGCCGCCAGGCCGAACACCTTGTTGATGGAACCCACTTCGGAAACGCTGAACCCCGCGCCGCGTATCAGGAAGGTGGTCGACAATGCGCCCGCGAATGCGTCGCCCAGCTTGTACAGCACGATGAGCAGCAAAATGGTGATGGCGCCCCGGCGGCTGAAGAATTCGCGCAAGGGCTCGACGACGGCGACGGCCAGCGAACGCGGCGCGGCCGCAATGATTTCCGGCTCGGGAGCCAGGAAGGTGGCCACGGCGCACACCACCATGAAGGCACCCATGAGGAAATACATATTGTGCCAGCCCAACCATTGGTCAGCGAGAACCAGCGCCAGCCCGCCGGATACGATCATGGCGAGCCGATAGCCCAGCACTTTGACCGCTGCGCCGGCGGCGCGCTCCTCGCTGCGCAGGACATCGGTGCTGTAGGCGTCGAACGCAATGTCCTGGGTTGCCGAAAGAAACGCCACAAGCACCGCCAGCGCGGCCAGCATGCCCAGATTGCCGGACGGAGAAAACAGGCCCATGCCCGCAATGGCGGCAGCCAGCAAGAGCTGCGTCAGGAACATCCAGCCGCGGCGTCTGCCAAGCAGCGGCGGCGCATAACGGTCAACCAGCGGCGCCCACAGAAACTTCAGCGTGTAGGCGGTACCGATCAGCGTCAGAAAGCCGATGCTCTGCAAAGATATATTGTCGACCGTGGCCCAGGCCTGCAGCGTGCCGCTCGTCAGCGCCAAAGGCAAGCCGCTCGCGAAACCCAATATCAGTAAAGGAAAAACGCGACGGCTGGCATAAACGCTGGACATGGTTGCGAAGATGGATACCTAGGATTGCGGGGAAACGGGCGGGGACTCGAACCGGTATACGGCCAAGGTGCTGCGCCAGCCCGGGAAGAGTTTAACTTCTTTGTTTCCGTTGAAGGTCGCCAAATGCGTGATGCGCAATTGCAGCGCGGCGGCAAGGTCTTCGAAGTCCTTCAGCGTGCACAGATGGATATTGGGCGTATCGAACCACTGGTAGGGCATTTCCCCCGTTACGGGCATGCGGCCGCGCAGGATGGACCATCCGTGAGGCCAGTATCCGAAATTGGGAAAAGAGACGATGCCGTACCGCGCAACCCTGGTCATTTCGCGCAGGATGTGCTCGGTATTGTGCATGGACTGCAGGGTACGCGACAGGACGACGGTGTCGAACTGCTTGTCGTCGAACATGGCCAGCCCTTCTTCCAGATTCTGCTGGATGACTTGCACGCCGCGCCGCACGGCCGCGATCACCTGCTCGTCGTTGAGCTCGACCCCTGCCCCCACGACGTTCTTGTTGTTTTGCAGGTAGGCCAGCAAAGTGCCGTCGCCGCAGCCGAGATCCAGCACCCTGCTTTCCGGGTCTATCCAGCTCGCGATGCGTTTGAGGTCCGGGCGGACGTGCTTGGGTGCCACTGCTGTCTTCACGCCAACACCCCGTTGATCTGCTTGCGTTCACCCAGACCCAGCTTGGCGGCGATCCGATCGTAATAGCCCTGCACCACCGCGTGGTATCGGGCATCGTCCAGCAGGAAAGCATCATGGCCGTGCGGCGCATCGATTTCCGCATAAGTGACGGCCCGATTGTTCTTCAGCAGGGCACGGACGATTTCCCGGGAGCGCTCGGGCGGAAAACGCCAATCGGTCGTGAACGATACCAGCAGGAAATCGGCCGTGGCGCTTTGCAGCGCGCGGGCCAGGTCGCCCCCATGATTGCGCGACGGATCGAAATAATCCAGGGCGCGGGTAATCAGCAAATAGGTGTTGGCATCGAAATACGTCGAAAACTTCTCGCCCTGGTAGCGCAGATAGGATTCGACCTCGAATTCCACGTCGTATCCGTAGTGGAATTCGCCGTTGTCGGCCGGTGCCCGCTGTGTCCGGCCGAACTTGGTGGCCATGTCGTCATCGGACAGGTAGGTGATATGCCCGACCATGCGGGCCACGGACAGGCCATGGCGTGGCACGGTGCCGTGCGCGTAGTAATCGCCGCCATGGAAATCCGGGTCGCTGATGATGGACCGGCGAGCCACTTCGTTGAAGCCGATGTTCTGTGCCGAGAGACGCGGTGTGCTGGCGATGACGATACAGTGCCCGACACGGTCCGGGCAGGTGATGGCCCAGCTCAGCGCCTGCATGCCGCCCAGCGACCCGCCCATGACGGCCGCAAAGCGCTCGATGCCGAAATGGTCGGCAAGACGTGCCTGGGCGCGTACCCAGTCTTCGACGGTGAGGACGGGAAACGCCGCCCCCCAGGGCTGGCCGGTATCGGGATTGACGCTTGCGGGGCCGGTGGAGCCGAAGCAAGACCCCAGGTTGTTCACGCCGATGACGAAATAACGGTCGGTATCGACTGCCTTGCCGGGCCCCACCATGTTGTCCCACCAACCAATGTCTTTCGGATTGTCGGCCGATATGCCCGCCACATGATGCGACGCATTCAGCGCGTGGCAGATCAGCACCGCGTTGCTGCGTTCGGCATTGAGCGAGCCATAGGTTTCGACTGCAAGCTCGTAGCGCGGCAGGACCTGGCCGCTGGTCAGCGAAAGGGGTTCATTGAAGGCGATGCGCTGCGGTGACACGACACCCACGGAACCGCGCGGAATCGCGGGCTCTTCGGCAGTGGCAAGGGGAGATGCAGCAGAGGGTGTTTCAGGTAAGAATAGTTCGGCCATGTGGACCTCTTTAGCTGGATTTATGAGGCGCCCGCAAGCAGATCAAGCAAATCGGCGCTCTGACAGAATCGATATATTACCACCCCGCTCCACCGCTGCGGAAAGCGCCCCTTCCGCCGTCAAGGTTGCATTTATCCGCGGTGAGTTGGCGAGCACGTCAAAAGTTGATACATTCGATGAAAAAATGTAATCAATACAGACTCGCGACAGAGGGAAGCGCATGAAGCCGTTGACCAAAAGGGAGCTGTCTTGCCTGCAGTGGGCTGCTCAAGGCAAGACGAGCTGGGAGGTGGGCATGATACTGGGGCTGACGGAGCGCACCGTCAATTTTCACATTCAAAATGCCTGCAAGAAACTCGGTGTCCATGGTAGGCAAGCCGCCATCACCGTCGCCCTGCAAGCCGGCATGCTTTGCCTTCCTAACGCGCCACTGCCACGCCTCGCAGGAATTCATCGGCTTCCGGCTCAGGGAACTCATCGGGAACAGCCGTGACCAGGCCTTCGACCAGCGCCTGTTCCGTCAACCACACCTTGCCCTTCAGCCGGAGGGCACCCTTTGAGGACTTTCCATCGATGACGAAGGGTTCGCCAAAGGCCGGAAGCGGATCCGGTTCCGTGGCGCCAAGACTCCGGTAAAGAGACCGCATGACGGCCTGGGCAAAGTCTGCGCGCGCTGCCGCATCCTCCGCGACGCCCGCCGGCAGGCTTGCATACGCCACGGTGAACATTCCGCTGCCGACCGACGCGCTGGTCATGCTGAATACCAGCCGATGGCCGTTGAATTCGAGATCTCGTTCCTGGGTCGTCGGCTTGTCCGGGAAAAAAGCCTTGACGGCGCCATCCGCCACCGGCGTTTCGCGCCAGTTGTAGCTGGGCGAGCACCCTGCCAGCACCACCGTCATCAAGCATATCAATAGGATACGTACCACGACCACACCTCAGGTAAAATCGCCAACGACAAGAACTTATTTAAAAGATGCGCCCCAATGAATCCCAGTGAACCTCGCCATGCTTTGCTCGGCCGAAACCAGTCCATACTCAAAGGCATACTGCGGGGTATCGAAAAAGAAGGGCTGCGTGTCGACCAGCGGGGCATGCTGGCGGCAACACCGCATCCCCGGCCGCTGGGCTCGGCGCTGACACATCCGCGCATTACAACGGATTACTCCGAAGCTCTGCTGGAACTCATCACCGCCACGCACAATAGTACCGAAAGCCTGCTCGGCGAGCTCGAACTCACGCATCGCTATGTGGCGCAGCACCTCGATGGCGAGCTGATCTGGAACCATTCCATGCCGGCTGAGCTGCCGGCCGAGGCCGATATCCCCATCGCATGGTACGGCTCCTCGAACAGCGGCATGTTGAAGCATGTGTACCGGCGCGGGCTGGCGGAACGATATGGCAAGACCATGCAATGCATCGCCGGCGTCCACTATAACTACTCCCTGCCGGCCGATGCCTGGGACCTTCTGGGCTTCGAGGGCACGACGCCGACGGATAAAGCATCCAAGGGCTACCTCGCGCTCATTCGCAACTTCACCCGCTATTCCTGGCTGCTGATGTATTTATTCGGCGCCTCGCCCGCGGTATCCAAAAGCTTCTTGCGCGGCCGCCCCCATCCTTTGCAGGAATTCAGCCGCGACACGCTTTACCTTCCTCATGCAACCAGCTTGCGCATGAGCGATCTGGGCTACCAGAACAAGGCGCAGTCCGACCTGCAGCTTTGCTATAACGATCTGGAAACCTTCCTGAGCCGCATGCACACCGCCGTCACGACACCGTGGCCGGCCTACCAGGCCATCGGCACGCATCGCAACGGCGAATGGGTACAACTGAACACCAACATCCTGCAAATCGAGAACGAGTACTACTCGAACATCCGGCCCAAGCGGGCCACGGGACGCGGAGAGCGCCCGGCGACCGCCCTGCGCAATCGCGGCGTCCAATACATCGAAGTCCGCTGTCTCGACATCGACCACGATTCGCCCATCGGGATCTCTGCGGAAACCAGCCGGTTCATGGACGCCTTCCTGCTGTTTTGCGCAGTCGAAGAAAGCGCCATGTTTCCCAATAATGGTTTTTGCCGCGACAGCCACGACAATTTCGGCGACGTGGTCACGCAAGGCCGCAAGCCCGGCCTCACGCTGATACGCCGTAACAAGCCGGTCAGCATCGAAGAATGGAGCGCCGAACTGATGGAAGGCATCGCGCCCTACGCCCGGCTGCTCGATGACGCCAACGGCGGAACGCTGTACGCGGACGCCCTGGCGGCCCAGGTCCGCAAGACCAAGGATGCCAGCCTGACGCCGTCCGCACAGTTGCTGGAGCGACTGCGCGACCAGGGTTCGAGCCTGCACGACTTCATGCTCGATCTGAGCCGGGCGCACCATGAAGCGTTGCGCGCCGCGCCGCTCGACGCCGGAGAAGCAGGCGAATACCAGAAGTTGGCTCTCGAATCGTTCGAAGCGCAAGAAGCGCTGGAAGCCGGCGACCGGGAAGACTTCTCGAGCTATGTAGCGCGCTATCACGCCGCGCTGTAGCAGCGCTGCTCCCCGCGCTTCGGCGCGGCCACATTGTCCTAATACTGGGACAATGTGGCCTGACAAGGGAACTTATCAAGCAATTTCATAGTCAATATAATTTCGCCATCTCGCGGAGCCTGGCATGCCCAGGCGTTGACTATTCGAACTACCGGCATGAAACATCGCTACAACCTCACGGCAATCTCCCTGCATTGGCTCATTGCATTGAGTCTCATCGGCACCTTCGCGCTCGGCGTATACATGAGCGACCTGGCCCTTTCCCCCAACAAGCTCAAGCTTTATTCCTGGCATAAATGGGCTGGGGTGAGCATCTTTTTCCTGGTGCTGTGCCGCCTGGCCTGGCGCGTAACGCACCGCCCGCCGGCGCTGCCCGAAACCATGCCCGCAGGGATGCGGCAACTTGCCCATGTCGCGCACTGGGCGCTTTATGCCTTGATGCTGGCCATTCCCATTTCGGGGTGGCTCATGAGCTCGGCCCAGGGCTTCCAGGTGGTCTGGTTCGGCGTCATGCCGCTGCCCGATCTCGTGGCGCGGGACAAAGCGCTGGGTGTTCTGCTGCAAGACGTCCACATCGTATTGAACTACACACTGCTTTGCGCGGTCATAGCCCACGTGGCGGCCGCCCTGAAGCATCACTTCATCGACCGGGACGACGTGCTGTCCCGCATGCTGCCCTGGGCTGCCAAGTAAGCCGCAATAGCCAGAACCTCAACGAACGGAGCCTCAAATGACGATTCCTTACCTGCGCCATGGCGCTATTGCGGCCGCCATGGCGTTCGCAGCCGCCGGCAACGCGGGCGCCGCCCAGTATCAACAAGTGGATACCGCCGCCAGCAAGGTCACCTTCGCCTACAGCCAGATGAGCGTGGGAATGGAAGGCGGCTTCAATAAGCTCGAGATCCCCGAGTTCCAGTTTGACCCGGCGGCGCCCGAAGCGGCGCGCGTTGTTGCGCACATTCCGCTGTCGAGCATCGACGCCGGCTACGAAGAAGCCAATGCCGAGCTGGGCAAGACCGAATGGCTGGACACCGGCGCGCACCCCATGGCGTCGTTCACTTCCGGCAAGGTCGAAGCGCTGGGCGACAACCGCTACCAGGTCAGCGGCACACTGACCATCAAGGGCAAATCCCAAGAAGTCAGCGCCCCCTTCACCTTCAAGGAAGAAGGCGGTAACGCCATTTTCGACGGCGCCTTCGGCTTCAAGCGCGCCGACTTCAGCGTCGGAGAAGGCAGTTGGGGCGACTTCAGCATTGTCGCCAACGAAATCCAGATCAAGTTCCATGTAGTCGCCAAGCCTTAAGGCCGGCGCAGTCCCTCGTCGCCGGGCCCGCCAAGGCCCGATCGTTTCACTTACTCCATACAAGGACAAGGATATGAAAAAAACATTGCTCGCAGCCTCCTTCGCCACCCTGGTCGCCGGCACAGCCGTTGCCGCGCCACAAACCTATGTGATCGACTCCACGCATACTTTCCCGCGTTTCTCATACGACCACATGGGCATGTCCAAGCAGATCCTGCGGTTCAACAAAACGACGGGCGAAGTGGTTTTCGACAAGGAAGCCAAGACTGCGCAGGTTGACGTCACGATCGACATGAAATCCGTCGATACCGGCGTCGAGGCGTTCAACGGCCACATCCAGGGCGCGGACTTCCTGGATACCGGTGCCCATCCGACCGCCACCTTCAAGTCATCAAGCGTGAAGTTCGACGGCGACAAGCCCGTCAGCGTCGATGGCGAGCTGACCATCAAGGGGATCACCAAGCCCGTGACGTTGACCATCACGTCGTTTGCCAACAAGCCTCATCCCATGCTCAAGAAAGACGCCATCGGCGCCAACGCGACCGCCGTCATCAAGCGCAGCGAATTCAACGCCGGCAAGTTTGCTCCGGCAGTAGGCGACGAAGTCACGCTCGACATCGCGCTGGAAGCAGTGCTGAAGTAAGGATCCGGAACGCCGGAGGGGGTCAGACCCCATGAGGGGTCTGACCCCAGCCCTGGACCAAGGGTCGGACCCCGTACGGGGTCTGACCCTCACACCGTCGAAGAGGGGTCGGACCCCGAATGGGGTCCGACCCCCCGTTTTTCAGCCGTTGACGGCCATGGGCCCATGCGATCCTTCCAGCAGGATGCCGCCGCCATCGCCAGCGAAACAAATTCCGTTCTTGCCCGATTTTTTGACTTGATACATGGCGCTATCCGCCTGCATGATCAACTGCGCGCCGGATATGGGGCTGCCGCCGCCGTTATACAGCGCAATGCCGATGGATGCGTTCAGCGCCAGGCTCTTTTCACCTACCCTGCACGGATCCGAAATCCCCGCCAGACATGCCCGTGCCTGACGAAGCGCATCATCGCGCGGCTCGTGCAGATCCGTCAGCAGCACGACGAACTCATCGCCGCCCAGACGTGCCACGGTATCGCCCGGGCCGCGTCCCTGGGACAGCCGCTGGGCGACTTGGATCAGTACGGCGTCGCCCGCGCCGTGGCCGTGCACGTCATTGATCGTCTTGAGACAATCCAGATCGCAAAACAGCAGCGCGAAGCTGGATCGCTCGCCATCCGCCTTTTTCATCGCCGCATCCAACCGTTTTTCAAGCATCTGGCGATTGCAGACACCCGTGAGCGAATCGTGGTGGGCCAGAAACGACATGTGCGCCTCGCTCTTGCGAAGCGCTTCTTCCTGCTCCCGCAGCCGGTCCAGCAAGTGATTGAAGCCCAGTACCACATTGCCGACCTCATCGCTGCGCCTGACAGGCAAGGCGGCCAGTTCACGGCGGCCGTCCGCCATCTCGCGCATGGCGCGAGCGGTATCCGTCAATGGACGCAGTACCCGAGGAAGAAGAAAAAGAAGAGCGGCGATGACGATGAACAAAGTGATCGCCGTGCCTTGTATCACGAATCCACCCAGTTTCCTGAATGTTCCGAATGCTTCGTCGGCGGCCATGCGGGCGACGACGAACCAGGCGCTGTCGGGCACTCCGACCATGGCCGCGAGTTCTTCCTGTCCCCGCTCATTGATCACGATATCCGCCCCGCGGAATCCGGGAACGGCCCGATCGAACAGCGCATGGGCGCCTGGCGCCGGCAAGGCTTTCATGACGAGTCCGGGGTCGCTTGCCCCAACATAGACGCCGTCTTCCGGAGAAATCACCAGCAAGCCGCCACTTTCACCCACGCGGCGCTCTTGCAGGGGCTGCAGAAAAAATGGCGAGCCGAGCCTGGCCGCACCGGAGACCGCGGCGATCAGCCCGCCCTTCGCATCAAGTATGGGCGCCGTCACAACCAGCATCGCTTCGTCTTTCGGGCCTGCGGAAAACGGTCGGCTGACGATCGCGCCGCCCACCGACCGCAGTGTCTCGGACCATTCAGGACCCGCGTCGAAATCAGGCGGCAGCACCGGCGTGGAGGACCCCGCAGCCAGCACGCGACCGGAGCCGTCAAGAACCGTAAGGCCGGCATCGAACAGCAAAGTCAGTTGCTGACGCTCTTCAAGCCAGTTCGACAACTCCCGGGGGCGGTCAAGCAGCGTCAAAGGGATGTGTTCGCTCAGATACCCGGCCAATTGCTTGCGTTCGGCAATGTTGCGTTCGACATCGCGTGCAACATACGAGGCGATCGACAATTGACGCTCTTCGATCTGATCCCGGAACTGTTCCTGCATGAACGGCAATGCCAGAAAATAGCGCGTGCCCGAGGCCAGCGCAATCAGCACGATGCTGAGCGCAATGAGGCGAAACTTCAGCGTCTGGACGTTCATCTGAGGAACCGTGCCACGAAGGAGCTAAAGTGTGTATGAGAACACAATCCGCCTAAACTGTAACGAACTATTTTTGGGGTCAGACCCCGTACGGGGTCTGACCCCTCCTTCTCATTTGCTCTTGTCGACGATACTCAGCGACTCTCCGAGTTCGCGATAGATCTGGAACTGCCCCTGGGTGAAGGCCTTGGCATCGGCAGGCCCTTTGACGAAAGGAACCGACCCCGCGTTCGAAGTCGCCCGCTGCCAGGTCTCGTCTTGACCAGTCTTCTGGACCAGCGCCCAGATGCGCTCGACGAGCGCCGGCGGCATGTCGGGCGGCCCGGATATCCCGCTCCAGCCCGTAATCTGCTCCATCTTGCCCAGCCCCAACTCTTTGGCAGTGGGCACGTCGGGCAGGGATGCCAGGCGCTCGGGCGTCGTAACGAACAGCGCGCGCAGGTTGCCCGCCTTGATCAACCCGTGCGCCGGCCCGATGCTGCTGCAGGAAAAATCGATTTGCCCCGCCAGCAAGGCTGCGGTCGCATCGCCGGTGCCCTTGTAGGGAATCTGAGTAGGCGGCTTGCCCTCAAGCTTGAGGACATCGAACAACAGGCGCGGCCCCATGTCGTTGGTCGTCAGGGCGCCGGCGGTACCGTAGTTCAAGGTGGCTCCCTTGGTGCGCAAGGCCGTTTCAAGATCCTTGAACGTCTTGTAGGCGGAGTCGCCCTTGACATAGCAGCCGTAAGGATTGAGTTCCAGCAGGGCGATGGGAGTGAAATCGCTCCATTTGTATTTGGTGCTGGTAGGCGCAATGGCGGGAAGTATGGCTTGCGAGCCGGGACGAGAAAGAAGCAAGGTATAGCCGCCGCCGGTACGTACGCCGGAGTTTCCCGTGTATTTGATATGGCATCAGTCTGCCGACAATGACATTGCGCATCGCTGGCTGCGTGAAGCGATCGTGAATTTGTGCGGGAGGCTGTGAGCTATGAAAGGCTAGACATGGGGTCAGACCCCGTACGGGGTCTGACCCCTGGCCTGGAAGGAATCTGAGGAAGGGTCAGACCCCATGCGGGGCCTGACCCCGGATGAATTTGGCGCGCCCGACAGGAATCGAACCTGTATCAAGAGCTTCGGAAACTCTCATTCTATCCATTGAACTACGGGCGCGGGGCCATCATTGTAGCGTGTTTACAGGAAATGTTCTAAACCCGCGCCGCGCAAGGCTTCGCGCCGTTTTCAAGGAGGGAATACCCTGTCTATATGCACTCTGCCGGTAGTGTCGTTATAATCGCAGATTCAGAAGGGGACGAGAATGCATGCTATTGCATGCGCCACCCTTTTTGTACCCAAGACATCACGCAGAATTCATCAGGCCTTGGCGCCCTCAGCATAGGAACACGCAGGATTCGATTATGAACAACACTGAAGAACACGTCGAAGAGACCATCGAGGAGCACGAGGGCCTCATCAAAACGCCCAAACAGCTGATCGTAACCGTAATCCTGGCTTTCATCGTACCGGTCGTCGTCATCCTTCTGCTGGTCAACCTTGTTTCCACATCCTCGCAGCTTGGCGCGGGTTCCGATGCCCAGACAGACGAAGCCATCGCATCGCGAATCAAGCCTGTAGCCGGGTTCCACCTCGTCGATGCCAATGCGCCCAAGGTCGTCAAGACCGGGCAGCAGGTGTACGAATCCACCTGTACCGCCTGCCACGCGGCCGGTGTAGCAGGCGCACCCAAGATGGGTGACAAGAATGCCTGGGCACCGTACATCGCCAAAGGATATGAAGAGCTGGTTCAAAAGGCCATTCATGGCGTAGGCGCCATGCCGCCCAAGGGTGGCAACCCGTCGCTGAGCGACTTTGAAGTCGAGCGCGCAGTGGTCTACATTGCAAACCAGTCCGGCGCTTCGTTCGACGAGCCCAAAGAACCTGCAGGCGACGGCCAGCAAGCGGCTGCCGACGGCAAGCCCGCTGCGGCACAAGCTGCAGCCGCTCCCGCCGCCCCGGCACAAGCCGCCGCTCCCGCCCAGGCAGCGGCGCCTGCTCCGGCACCCGCAGCCGAAGCACCGGCCGCCGCAGCGCCTGCCGCGCCCGCAGCCGAATCCGCCAGCATAGACCCCGCAGGCGAACAGCTCTACAAGACCGTCTGTTTTGCTTGCCATACCACAGGCGTTGCCAACGCCCCCAAGCTGGGTGACAAAGACGCATGGGCACCCCTGATAGCCCAAGGCATGGACGCCATGATGGCCATCGCCATCAACGGCAAGGGCGCCATGCCGCCGCGCGGCGGGTCTCAAGCCAGCGATGCCGAAATCAAAGCCGCCGTGGAATACATGGTTCACGCAGTCAAGTAAATCTGCGGCACTCGAAGAAAAGCCAGGCAATGCCTGGCTTTTTTGCTTTCCAGGGGTCAGACCCCGTACGGGGTCTGACCCCCAACCCACAACGATCCTGCGACAAGGGTCGGACCCCGCATGGGGTCTGACCCCAAAGCTAAGGGGACAGACCCCATGCGGGGTCTGTCCCCAAGACACCGTCAGCGTAGTTCGGCCATGCGCTGCCGCGCCTGTTTGCGTACGTTCCAGAGTTCGTAGGCCGTGCCCGACAATTGCGCGGAAAGCTCGGCGGCGCATTCCTGCAGCACCTCGACCTGCTGGCGCTGCGGGGGGCAGGGAATGTGCTGGATGGAGCCGACGATGGCAAGAATGCCGGCCAAGCGGTCGCCATCTCGAAAAATCGGCACAGCCACCGTATTCACGCCCAAGAGCATTTCGCTGTCGCAGACGTCATACATCTGTTCGCGGATGAGAAGCAAGCGCTCGCGCAATTCGTCCTTGTCGACCAAAGACCTTTCCGTTTCGGCAACGAGGGGACCCGCAAGCAGCTCTTGCTGTTGCGCAGGCTTGGAAAACGCCAAGGCGACGCGCCCCACAGCGGAACAATGAGGCAAAGGACGATTGCCGGGCTTCACGCTGATGCAGATTCTTGCGTAGATATTGTCCGCCGTGGATATCACCATGGGCTGGCAATTGATGGGCACGGCCAGCACGGCGGTCTCGCGCAGCGCATCGCGGACCCGCAACAGATACGGTTCCGCGCGTGAGCGTAGATCGAACTGAGTGCCGGCGGCCTCGCCCAGCTGGAACACGCGCCAGCCAAGGCGGTAGCGATCCGTCAGGTTGTCCTGCTCGATCAATCCCATCTCTTTCAGCGTGGACAAGTGCCGATGTATGCGCGGCTTGGTTTCCCCCAGCGCATCCGCCAGTTCCGTGACGCCCATGGACCGGTGCGCCAGCGCAAGTTCGTCCATGATGCGCACGGCCACCTTTACCGCCTCTACCGAGTTGAGCTTCTTGGGCTTTTCCGCCAAGGCGGTGATGCCCGCGCCCGACATGATGGCATTCAGTTCTTCGTTTTCGTCCATGCGTTGATTATCCAGTACAGGCCGGCCGCCAACAAATTGGTCCGCCAAACGTTTTATTAGAAGAAACCCTGATTATCTCCATCGAAACAGAAATATCATTGTTTTAAACAGCGTTAACTGATATCGTACAGCGTAACAAACATCGGCACAATATAAGAGGAGAGCGTCTTCATATGCCGGCCATCGAGTGCATCCTTCTGACAGGCTTCCTGGGCAGCGGCAAGACCACGCTGCTCAATGCCTTTCTGCGCAGTCCGCAAGCAAGGGGCACGGCCGTCGTGGTCAACGAGGTCGGCGACATCGGCATCGATCAGCTCGTCCTGGCCGAAGTGGCCGAAAACCTCCTATTGCTGGAATCCGGGTGTTTGTGCTGCACACTGACAGGCACGCTGCGAGAAACCCTGCTGGATCTCATTTCCAAGAGCCGCCAGAACGGCTATCCGCTTGCGCGCATCGTCATCGAAACCACCGGTCTGGCAGAGCCCCTGCCCATCCTGCACAGCCTGATCGGCGACAAGGCCCTGACCGACGTGGTCCATCTCAGCCAGGTCGTCGTCACGGTGGACGCGGTGAACGGCATTGACCAGATACAAAGACACCCCGAATCCGCGCGCCAGATCGCAGCTGCCGAACTCGCCATCATCACCAAAACCGATCTGGCCGGCGCCGAACAATGCATGCGCGTCCATGACGCCATCCGGCAGATCAATCCCCTCGCGGAATGCGTGGAAGCCGCTGCTGGCGCCGGGGTCGAAAACCTGCTGCTGCGTGGCGCCTCCTCAGCGCAACAGCACGCACGGGCGGAGGCCCTGGCCGGCAAATCCGCCGCAGGCCTCTTTCCGGCACAAGGCCAGCTGGCCGCGTTCCGGACCCTGGCCAAGCAGGCCGGTCCGGCTTCCGCCAACGCCGACAAAGACGGCGCGTATCTGGGCAAAGCCCAGGCTTACCACCAGCGCATACGGACCGAAAGCTTCTACGTCGATGATCCGGTGCACTGGCCCGGCGTCGCCGCCTGGTGGCACATGCTCGTGCACCGCTACGGCAAAGACCTTTTGCGATGCAAGGGCCTGCTGCGCGTTGCCGACCCCTCCCAGCCCTATGCCTTCATTCAAGGCGTGGGCGAATTCTTCCACCCGCCCCAGTATCTGTCCGAATGGCCCGACTCCGATCCACGTTCGCGCGTGATCTGCATCGGCGCCGGGCTGGAGCGCACCTGGCTGCAACACAGCCTGCGGGCGAGGTCAGCGGGGACGGCGTCGAGACCAGCCGGATAGGCGTCAAAAGCGTCATCCTCGCCTCTAATGGATTCGGCGCCAACCGGAAGCTGGTCCAGAAGTATTGCCAGGAGATCGCGGGCGCCGAATATTTTGGCGCGCTGGGAAGCGAGGGCGAAGCCATAGTATGGGGCGAACAATTGAACGCCTCGCTGGCCAACATGCAGGCGTATCAAGGCTATGCCGCCGTCGTCTATCCGCACGGGTCGCTGCTGTCCTGGACCACCATAGAAAAAGGCGGCATCCTGGTCAATGACCGGGGGGAACGCTTCGGCAACGAGGACCTGGGCTACTCGGCCTATGCGCGCATCGTTCTGGCACAGAACTCGCCGGTGTTCGCGGTGTTCGACGATCGCATCAAGAGCATCGCCAGCAAAGAGGATGAGTTCCGCGAACTCGTGGAGTATGGCGGGATCCGCCACAGCGAGGATCCGGCCGAACTGGCAGCCGCCTTCAAGATTCCCGCCGACCGCTTCGAGCGCACACTGGCCGATTACAACGAAGCCGCCGCCGGCAAGGCGCCGGACTCGCATCAGCGGAAGAAATTCAACCTGGCGCCGTTGGAAGGCAAGTTGTGGATGTGCCGAGTATCGCCCGGGCTGTTCCACACCCAGGGCGGCCTCGCCGTTGACGACCATGGCCGCGTCCTGCAGGCCGATGGCGCCCCGATACCCGGGCTGTACGCAGGCGGCGGCGCAGCCGCAGGCATCAGCGGAAAAGCCGGAGCCGGTGGCTACGCCTCGGGCAACGGTCTGTTGACGGCTATCGGCCTGGGCTATCTGGCAGGCCAGCACGCCGCCGATCACTTGGGAGAAGCACACCCATGACCAAGGCCGATCCGCGCTCGCTCAGCGCCCGCGCGGCGCACTTTGCCCATGAACTCGTTGGCGCGGCCGTTCCTGGCGACGTGCTCCATCTGGCACGCCTGCATCTTGCCGATGCCATCGGCGTCGGCCTGGCGGCCGCCAGCGTGGCTAAGCATCGGCGCCTGTTGGAAACACTGCGAACCAGCCATCCCGCCGCCGGCCCCGCGACGGCACTGGGCCTTGCCGGCACCTGGCCACCCGCCATTGCCGCGCTGATGAACGGCACGTCCATGCATTCGCTCGAGTTCGACGACACGCACATGGGATCCATCGTGCACGGCAGCTCGGTCATCGTGCCCGCCGCGCTTGCCGCGTCGCAAGCCCGCTCTGGCACCCTGGAAAGCCTCACGCGGCTGGTCGTGGCGGGCTGGGAGATTCTGGTGCGCCTGGGCCAGGCCAGTCCCGGCGGCTTTCAGCGGCGCGGGTTTCAAGTGACATCGGTCGGCGGCGCGCCCGTGGCCGCCCTCCTGGCCGCAGTGGCCAAGGGCTTGCCGCTGGAACAGACCGTGGCGGCAGCGGGGATCGCCGGCAGCCAGGCCGGCGGCATCTTTGAATTCTTGAGCAATGGTTCCAACGTGAAGGCCTTGCACCCTGGCTGGGCCGCGCACTCGGGCCTGTGGGCGGCCGATCTTGCGCAGGGCGGCATGACGGGGCCGGAAACCGTGCTGGAGGGCCGCTTCGGACTCTTCAATGCCTATGCGGACGACGGCGCCGCGGGCGCAGCAATGGCCGGGCTGCTCGACAGCCTGGGCGCGGAGTGGCGGCTGCTCGATGCGGCCTTCAAGCTCTATCCCTGCTGCCACTACATACACCCTTATCTGGAAGCCGCCGAGTCCATCCTGGCGGAAGCCGGCGCCGCGCCGGCCGTTGACAGCGTGCTCTGCAAAGTCGCCCCGGGCGCTTCGCTGGTCATCTGCGAACCCTGGACGGCAAAGCAGTCGCCCCGCTCGACCAACGAAGCCAAGTACAGCCTGCCCTATTGCCTGGCCAGGATACTGTCAGGAAAACCGATAGACCTGGACGCAATGACGGGAGAACGGATCGACGAAAACGCGGTGGCGCTGTCGCAGCGTATCCAGTGGGAATCCCGGCCGGAAAGTCCCTTTCCGGAGAAATTCGACGCAGACCTGACCGTGGTTCTCGAAGACGGCCGGCGTTTTCACCGCTACATCGAACAGGTGGCCGGCAGCGCGGAAAGGCCGGCCGGCGAAGACGCCATCGAACGCAAGTTCATGGGCAACGCCGAACGTCTGCTGGGCGAGCGCGGGGCGCAGAATGCCTGGAGGATCTTGACGGCAGGCGGGGATTTGGCCGAGCTGGGAGAGGCGCTGGTTATCGGGTAAAGGATCAGAGGGGTCAGACCCCGTACGGGGTCTGACCCCGAGCGGGATGGGAAGTGGGGTCAGACCCATCGGGTCTGACCCCTGATATGCGCTGGGCCTGACCCTTTTTCGCCCGTCAGCGCGCCACGCAGGCCGGTTCAGCCAACAAGGACAATCCCAGCTGTACCCGGCGCTGCAGCCAGGGGCTGGGCCGGTAGCGCATGTCTCCGGTCACGCGCAGCATAGTGCGCAGGATTTCGAGCACATGGGCGGCGCCCAGGCCGTCGCCCATGGCCAATGGCCCGCCCTTCGGGTAGCCCAGTCCCAGCGAGACCGCACGATCGATGTCGGCGGGCGTTGCAATGGACTGCTGCGCAATGTCGCTGGCGACATTGACGATGGTGGCGACGATGCGCTGTGCGACGAAGCCGGCTGAATCGTTGATGACCGAGACGGCAGTGCCATCGCCGGCAAACAGCGCATGAGCCGCATCGCGCCACTTGGGCTGCGTGGCCGCCGAACACATCACCACACGCCGCCTGCCCTGCTCGAGCCCGAAGAATGTGTCGAGCGCCACAGTGCGTTCGCCATCGAGCTGATGCGCGCCCACGATGCTGGCGGTATCCTCGCCATAAGGCGTCACGACGATCAGTGCATTCGCGGGAGGCGCTTCTGCGGCAACCACGTCGGCGCCCAGCTCCTTGAGCAATGCAGCCGCCCTCTTATGCCCCACGGAGTGGTACGGCGCCAGCCAGACCTTCAAGCCCTGCGCTGCGGCGGGAACCGGCGGCTCCGCCGGAACTTGTTTTTGCCCCTCGGGGTAGGCGTAGAACCCCAGGCTGGTCTTGCGGCCCAGCATCTTGCCGGCATAGCGGACCGCGGTGATGGGAGACGGCCGGAAACGGGGTTCGTCGTAGAACTGCCCGTAGATCGATTCCATTACGGGATGCGAGACATCGAGCCCGGTAAGATCCAGGAGTTCGAACGGCCCCATCCGGAATCCAGCCTGCTCGCGCATGATGGCATCGAGCTGGTAAAAAGGCGCGACGGATTCCTGCGCCGTCTTCAGCCCTTCGATGTTCATCCCGCGCCCGGCATGGTTCACGATGAAACCGGGCATATCCTTGGCGCGAACAGGCGTGTGGCCCATTTCGCGGGCGAGCGCCATCAGTGCATCGCCGGTTTCCGGATCCGAACGCAGGCCGTCGATGATCTCGACGACCTTCATGAGCGGAACGGGATTGAAAAAATGGTAGCCGGCCACGCGCCCCGGCCGCTCGCAGGCCTGGGCAATGGACGTGATGGACAAGGAAGACGTATTGGACGCCAGGATGCAATCATCGCTGACGATGGATTCGAGCTGGCGGAAGAGATCGCATTTGACGTCCAGGCGTTCGACCACGGCTTCGACGACGAGGTCGGCGCGGCCCATGTCCTGCAGGTTGCCGCATGCGACGACGCGTGCCAGGGAGTCGGCCGCGAAATCCTGCGTGATCTTGCCTTTGGCAGCCAGCTTGTCCCATACCTCGCGCAGATTCTCACGAGCCGCCGCCACGGCGTCCACGTTCAAATCGAACAGCAGCACTTCGAGTCCCGCCTGGGCGGCGATCTGTGCAATGCCGCGGCCCATCGCGCCGGCGCCCACCACGCCTACGGTCTTGATACTCTTCATTTCTTGAATCTCCTGGTCCCTTTTCCCATGCGGGCAAAGGGATTAACGTGTCAAATTCCTGATTTCCTCGTCCGAGAGCCCGAGGCGGTCGCGCAGGACCTGTTCGGTATGCTCGCCGAGCAGCGGCGCGGCATGCCGGTATTGGACGGGACTATCCGAGAAGCGCAAGGGGCTCGCCCCCACGGGAGCCTGGCCGGCGGACTTGTGCGGCAGGTGGCGCAGCATTTCGCGCGCCTTCACCTGGGGGTTGTCATAGACCTGGTCTATGGTGTTGATCGGCCCGGCAGGCACGCCGACCTGCTCCAGTTTCTCCAGCCAATGATCGCGGGCTTGCTTCTTCATGGCATCCACGAGCAAAGGCACCAGCAGGTCCCGGTTGATGACCCGGTTGGAGTTGGTCTTGAACCGAGCGTCTTCGGCGAGTTCGGGATGCCCTATGACGCCGCAATAGGCCCTGAACTGGCCGTCATTGCCCACGGCGACGATCAGATGCCCGTCGGCCGCGGCAAATACCTGATAGGGAACCAGATTCTGGTGCGCATTGCCGGCGCGCTGCGGAGCGACGCCCGAGGTGAAGTAATTCTGATTCTGGTTGGCCAGCATGGCGACCTGGCAATCGAGCAGGGCCATGTCGATGTGCTGCCCCAGGCCGCTACGGCCACGTTCGTGAAGCGCGGCCAGTATGCCGACGGTCGAATACATGCCGGTCATGAGATCCGCGACCGCGACACCCGCCTTCTGAGGTCCGCCGCCGGGCAGGTCATCGCGCTCGCCCGTGATGCTCATGAGCCCGCCCATGCCCTGGATCATGAAATCGTATCCCGGCCGACTGGCATAGGGCCCGGTCTGGCCGAAACCAGTGATGGAGCAATAAATCAGCCGTGGATTGACGGCCTTGATGCTTTCGTAGTCCAGCCCATATTTGCGCAAGCCCCCAACTTTGAAGTTTTCGACCAGGATGTCGCACTGCTTGGCAAGCTCGCGCACCAGATCCGCGCCTTTCTGGCTTGAAATGTCGACGGCTACCGAGTACTTGTTCCGGTTGGCGGACGCGTAATACGCCGCCTCGGTCGTGTCCTGCCCCTGGGCGTCCTGAACATAAGGCGGGCCCCAGCCCCGGGTGTCGTCGCCCGACCCAGGACGTTCGATCTTGATGACTTCCGCGCCCAGATCGGCCAAATTCTGTGTGCACCAGGGACCGGCCAGGACACGGGTCAGGTCCAGGACCCGGATTCCAGTAAGGGGGGCGGGACGAAAAGATGGCATGGCTATGAACGCGTCCAAACAGATAAAACCGCTATTTTGCCTCATATATACAGCAGACGCGTGACCGGCCACTCTGGCCGCATCGCGTGGCGTACGTTTCGCCCACCCAGGGGAAGCACTTGGGTCAGGGCCAGTGCTACCTGCCGGCATGCCCGCATGGCTGTGATCCAATCCGCATGCCTGAGGGCCAGCTCTAAAAGGACAAATAAAAACAGAGGCTTAACCAACAGTTGCCATATTTACAACAGTAATTCATGCCCTAAGGAGAGCATTAGGGTAAACCCTTGTATTCACCTAGGGTTTACCCTATAATGACACTTGTCAGCGCAAAACAATCCTGTTCTGTCAGACAACCCCAGATGAGGTCACAAAATGTCGAATCTTTCTTACAATCAATTCAGCCGCTTGAGCGACTCTCTTGAGCGTGACTTGATGCGTCAGGCATTGAGCGATGGTGAGTCGGTTTCGATTGCAGCACTGGGCAAGGAAATACTGGCCGCCATCCAGAATGGTGTTAAAGCGGCATGGAGCTATGCAATAGACGTCACAGCCGCCCTGGACGAAGCCCGAGCCAACAACGCCCGTTTTTCCGGTTCGCACTGGTAAGCATCGTAAACGAAGGGGCGCATATCTGATGCGCCCAGCAGCAAGCCTGTCAGTATGTGGCAGGCTTTTTGTTTTTCAGGCCTTGTTCAGCAAGGCCTTGAGCATATGCAGCCTCGCTTTGGGACTGAGCGCCGCTGTCTCGGCATCTTCCTGAGGCGAGGCTTCCCCGATTCCCATTTCCTCGATGAAGCGCGATTTCTCGCGGACCACGTCCTCTCGTGCCCGACGTCGTTTCTTGCACCAGGTAAGATGAAGGCTGCGCTGCGCCCGCGTGATGCCCACGTACATCAGCCGGCGTTCTTCCTGTATGCGTTGCGCAAGGGTTTCGGCGGCGGTTTCGGGGTTCAGGTCGTCCTCGTCGCGGCCCGCGTGCGGCAGGAGGCCCTCCTCGACACCCGCAAGATACACATGCGGATACTCCAGCCCCTTGGATGCATGCAGCGTCGAGAGCTTGACCGCGTCGGGTTCCTCGTCGTCGCCACGCTCCAGCATGGTGACGAGCGCCACGTGCTGAACCAGTTCTATGAGCGTCATGCCGTCCTCCTCGGCCTTGCGCTTCAGCCAGGAAATGAGTTCCAGCACATTGGACCAACGGGTCTGGGCTTGCCTTTCTTCAAGCGTATCGTACAGATAGCGCTCGTACTGGATCGTGTTGAGCAGGTCGTCAAGCTGCATGGCCGCCGTGTCTTCGCGAGCGCCATCCACACCCACCGCAGGGGTATCCAGCCCGTGTTCCAGCACCAGACTGGCCTGCGTCGGAAGAATGGCCGCGCCCGGCTTGCCGCCCGCCCGGGCCTGGAGACGCTGGATGAAGCCGCCGAAAGTCTGCAGGGGCTCGAGCTGCTTGCCGGCCAGCCTGCCGCTCGGCCCGACGTCGAAGATGGCTTCGAATAAAGATAAACCGCGTTCCGCCGCAAACTGGCCCAACGCCTGCAACGTTGCCTGCCCGATGCCCCGACGCGGCGTCGTCACGGCGCGGATGAAGGCGGGATCGTCGCTGTCATTGGCGATGAGCCGAAGATAAGCCAGGACATCGCGGATCTCCGGCTTGTCAAAAAAACTTTGTCCACCGGAAATCGAATAAGGGATGCGCAGATTGCGCAGGGCCTGCTCCAGCACTCGCGCCTGATGATTGCTGCGGTAAAGGACGGCGAAATCCCGCCACTCGGCCTGCCGTTCGAACCGCGCCGCCGACAGGCGCAGGGCAATGCCTTCTGCCTCGGCCTCTTCGTTGTCCATAGGGGTCACCTGGATGGCTTCGCCCGTTCCCAGATCGGACCACAATTTTTTACCGAACAGATTCGGATTCCGGCTGATCACATTGTTGGCCGCCGTGAGTATCCTCTGGACCGAGCGGTAGTTTTGCTCGAGCTTGATGATCTTCAGCGCAGGATAGTCCGTCGTCAGTTTGGCCAGGTTCTCGACGGTCGCCCCCCTCCAGGCATAGATGGCCTGATCGTCGTCACCCACCGCCGTAAACATCGCCCTGCGACCCGTCAAGGCTTGAACGAGGCGATACTGACACACGTTGGTGTCCTGGTATTCGTCGACCAGAAGATAATGCACCCGCGCCTGCCAGCGCTGCCGGACCTCGTCATTGGTCTCAAGCAGGACGGCGGGCAGCCGGATCAGGTCGTCGAAATCCACCGACTGGTAGGCTTCCAGGGTGGCGCTATAGCTTCGGTATACCTTCGCGGCCTCGGCTTCGCTGGGCGATGCCGCGCTCCGTTCCGCGGCATCGGGATCCATCAGGGCGTTCTTCCAGAGGGAAATGTTCTGCTGCACGGCACGGAGGCGGCCCTTGTCGGTGGTGGCGAGGAGTTCCTGGATGATGGCCAGCGCATCATTGGCGTCGAGAATGGAGAATCGCGGCTTCAATCCGGCATGGACCGCTTCTTCGCGCAGGAAACGCAGGCCCAGCGAATGGAAGGTGCTGACCGTAAGGCCCTTGGCCAGCTTGGGGTCCACCAGCAGCTTCACCCGTTCGTTCATCTCGCGGGCGGCTTTGTTGGTGAACGTCAGCGCCACGACCTGCCGTGCCGGATACGCGCATTCCCGCAGCAGGTAGGCGATCTTCTGCGTGATGACCCGTGTCTTCCCGCTGCCCGCGCCCGCCAGCACCAGACAAGGGCCGTCCAGATACAGCACCGCTTGCCGCTGCATGGCGTTCATATCATGGGGAACCGTATGTCCGCGTGGCTGGCTCAAGGCCGTGCTCCTATATTTCCAGGGGATCGACTTCCAGGTTGTAGCGTATGCGCAATTCGCGTGCGAGTTCCGGCAATGCGGCCGTCCACTGCGTCAGGAAACGCTGCAAGACGGGGCGGTTGTGGCTTTCGACGAGCAATTGCGCCCTTTCGATGTTGGCCACGCGCACCACACGCAAGGGGACCGGATCGTAAAGAGTGACGGCACCGGCTTCCGGGAAGGCCTGGGGGTTCTCGGCCGGAAGGCCGCGCGCTCTGGCAAGGAATTCGAGGGATTTCGGCAGTTCCCGGGCCTCGGCTGTCAGCAGCGCCTGATAGGCGAACGGGGGCAGCCCCACCGCTTCGCGCTCAGCCAGTCCGTATCGCGCAAAACCATGGTAATCATGCCGAACCAAAGCCTGGTAGACCGCCTGGTCGGGGTAATCGGTTTGAATGATGACCTCTCCGCCGGCGGCATGGCGGCCGGCGCGGCCGGCCACCTGCATCAGTTGCGCGAAAAGGCGTTCCGGCGCGCGGAAATCCTGGGCGAACAGCATGGCATCGGCATTGAGAACGCCGACCAGGCCCAGGTTCGCGAAATCATGGCCCTTGGCAACCATTTGCGTGCCGACCAGGATATCGACCTCGCCCGCGTGGACCTGGGCGAAAAGCGCCGCGGCGCTGCCCTTCAGCCGCGTACTGTCCGCATCGATGCGGGCAATGCGCGCCTGGGGAAAGCGTTCCGCAAGGTATTCCTCGACTCTTTGGGTGCCGCGGCCCATGGGTTTGAGATCCTGGTCTCCGCAGTCTGGGCAGGCACGCGGCACCCTGGCCTGGTAACCGCAATGGTGGCACTGCAGCAAATTGAACCGCCCGCGGCCGCGATGCATGACGGTATAGGCAGTGCAACGCGTGCATTGACTGACCCAACCGCAAGAGCCGCAATTCAGCACCGGCGCATAGCCGCGCCGATTCAGAAACACCAGGGATTGCTGGCCAAGCTCCAGCCTTCTTTCCATGGCTTCGATCAGTTGCGGAGAAAAGCCCTGCTCCATCGCCAGCCTTCGAGTGTCGACCAGGCGCAGCGCGGGCGGCTCGGCCGCCTTGGCCCGCTTGCCCAGCGTGTATCGAAGATACCGGCCGCTTTCGGCATGATTCCAGGTCTCGAGCGACGGCGTGGCCGACCCCAGGACGACAGGGACGTTTCTGTCGTGCGCGCGCCAGATGGCTAGATCGCGCGCAGAGTAGCGCAGGCCGTCCTGCTGTTTGTAGGACACATCATGCTCTTCATCCACGACGATCAGGCCGAGCTCGGGCATGGGCGCGAAAATGGACAGCCTGGTACCCAGCAGCACCCTTGCTTCACCGCGCTGGACACGCATCCAGGCTTGCAGGCGTTCGCCGTCGGAAAGCCCGCTGTGCATGATGGCCAGAGCCTGCGCGCCGGCTACCGCCGACAAGCGGGCCCGCAATGAGAGTTCGAACTGGGGAGTGAGATTGATTTCCGGCACCATGAACAGCACTTGGCGTCCTCGCGCCAGTACCTGCTGCGCCACATGGAGATAGACTTCGGTCTTTCCGCTGCCCGTGACGCCATGGAGAAGGACGGTCTTGTGCTCGCGTAGCGCAGCAATGGCTGCGACCGCATCGGCCTGCTCGACATTCAGTTGCGGCGGTTCGTCAGCCTCGATCTCAACAGCCTTGCGCGCCTGCCTGCGGTCCATGCGCCGAACCGGCCCACCCGCCGAGCGCTTGCCCAAATAGGCGGATACCTTGCGCAGCCCGGCCGGCAGCGCGGGCAGAATGACTTCGCCCAAGGGGCGCTGATAATACTGGGCCGCGAAGGACGCCAGCCGAAGCCAATCTTCGGGCAAGGGATCGGTATCGTCCAGCGCCAGGATGATGTCCCGCAATTGCCGGGGATCGAGCGCGGGCCGCTCGGGGTGTTCGATAACCACGCCTACAAGCTGACGCGCTCCGAACGGAACGATGACGCGCGCGCCGACCGGCACCCTGGTATCCGCCCGGTAATCAAACAAACCTTGCAGCGGGACATCGAGCGCGACACGCAGCCAGAAGGCCACCGCCCCGGGCGCGGTGCCAGAGACGGAGTGATCGACGGTATCGGGGACGGGAACAGACATCAGCACTTCAAGTAATTTCTTGCATATGGCCCTAAGCGCTTGCTACGCTTGGAGTTCAACATAAGCGCATGGCATCCTGTGGATAACTTTGGGGACAAGCCGGCGGATAACCGACGGGAAACACGGCGGGCTTGCGGGCTTGCGCTGGGAATAGTCCCTGCCATGCAGATTTTTCCCTTTTAAAATATAGACTTATAAAAAAACCGGGGCGAACGAATCGCCCCGCTTACAATTTGTGCACAGCACCCAAATATGTGTACAACCGTAATGCATTTGGCGCCGACAACTAGGGTTTTACCCCTTGAATGCACCGCGATTTAATGCTTGGCACGGCTATATGTATGGACTTCATCCACCAGTGAAACCACGGCTTCTGGCGGCGTAAAGCGCGATATGCCGTGGCCCAGATTGAAAACGTGTCCGCCATTGCCGACTTCGCCGAAGTCGTCGATGACGCGCCGGGCTTGCGCACGTATGGCGGCATCGCCGCCAAAAAGTGCCATGGGATCCATGTTGCCCTGCAGCGCAACCGAGTCACCCGTGCGCTGCCGGACCTGGGCCAGGTTGGCAGTCCAGTCGAGGCCGACCGCGTCGCAGCCGATGGCGGCGATTTGCTCGATCCACGGCGCTCCGCCCTTGGTGAAGACGATGACCGGCACCCGCTGGCCTTGATGCTCGCGGATGAGCCCTTCGACCACTTTGCGCGTATAGGCCAGGGAAAACTCCTGGAACAGGCCGTCTGCCAGCACGCCGCCCCAGCTGTCGAAGATCATGACGGCCTGCGCCCCCGCCTGAATCTGGCAATTGAGGTATTGCGTGGTGGCTTCCGCGTTGATCTCGAGGATGCGGTGCAGGAGGTCGGGACGGCTGTAAAGCATGGTCTTGATGAGCCGGTAGTCGTCGGAGCCCTGGCCTTCGACCATGTAGCAGCCGACGGTCCAGGGGCTGCCGGCGAACCCGATGAGCGGCACCTTGCCGTCCAGTTCCTTCCGGATCAGGGATACGGCATCGAACACATACTGCAAGCGGGACATGTCGGGGACGGCCAGCTTGCGGACATCGTCTTCATGCCGGAGCGGGTGCGCGAAGCGCGGGCCTTCCCCGGCGATGAAATCAAGGCCCAGCCCCATGGCATGCGGCACCGTCAGGATATCGGAAAACAATATGGCCGCATCCAGGTCGAAGCGAAACAGCGGCTGCAGCGTTACTTCGCAGGCGTATTCGCGGTTCTGCGCGAGCGCAAGGAAAGAGCCGGCGCGTGCCCGCGTTTCATTGTATTCCGGCAGATACCGGCCTGCCTGACGCATAAGCCAGATGGGGGTGTAAGGGACCGGCTCGCGCAGAAGGGCGCGAAGGAACACATCATTTTTCAAAGTAGGTGCAGTCACGTCTATCCTTATTCCAAGCCCATCATTTTACCCGTCTATTGGCCCCTTGGGGACGGCTCGCATGGGGCCGTCCCCGGCCGGAAAGGCGCGGCATCGATGTCGTGCTTGCGCATGAGCGCCCAGAATGCGCGCCGGTGCTTCTGCGCGGACCGGGCCGCCATGGCGATGTTGCCGGAATGCCTGCCCAGGGCCGCCGTGATATATGCCCGTTCGAACCTTTCGACCACCTTGCTTTTTGCGGACCGGAAGGATTCGGTGCTGTCCGAGCAGCGGGCCGCGACGGCCGCGGCGAAGGCTTCGAGCTCGAGACCAGTGTAGTCCAGGATATGGGCACATACGGCGTCGGTTGCGCCGATGTCCTCGGGATTCGGCATGTCTGCATAGCGCCCGCCGGTTTCACCCAGCAATGGCGGAGGAGCGCCGGCCCCTGCCGGCGCACTGCGCCGGCGCTCGTTGAGCAGACGCTCGACCCTGACACGGAGCTCTTCGAGGCATACCGGACCGCGGACGAAATCGGACAGACCGAGCGAGTAGAGATCATTGAGCGCAGCAGCCTTAAGATCGAGCACCAGCGCCAGTACCGGCGTATACAGAGCACCCTTGGCAGCGGCCAGTGCGGTTCGTGCCCAGCCCAGGTTATGTTCGACCACGGGCAGAAGGCAGACATCGTAGCGCCGCAACCGCATGGCCGCCGAGGCCAGGGCACCGGCCGCTTCCGCGGGCTGGCTGTCATCGATGACATCGAAGCTGTGCACTTGAAGCTTGCCGCCCGCGTGCGCGCCCAGCCACTGGCTAGCCCAACCGTGACTGGAACGCGTACTGAGCACCGCGCAATCGAGCCGTTCCCTCATTGTGTCCTCCGTATCATGTGCTGAACATGGTCGAAGGATAGGCTGGGGTACCCACCCTCACAATTAGCAAAAGTCTTAACTCGGTTAGTACGGATGGGAGGGGGTCGGACCCCGAAAGAACCGTGCGGAGGGGTCAGACCCCATCCGGGGTCTGACCCCCTAAAAAAACACGCGATGGGGTCAGACCCCGTACGGGGTCTGACCCCTGGAAAAAACAAAAGCGCCCGAAGGCGCTTTTGTTCTGCGGAAAGGCGCGGACGTTACCGCCCCGCCGGATCCATCGTGCATCAGTGACGACGTATCTGGCTGAGTTTGCGCGCGGCGGCCGCCTGGGCCGCGAGCATGACAAGCTCTGCTTCGACGACGGCGATGTCCGCCTTGTCCTTGGTGTTGCGCAATGCCTCTTCGGCGCGCTTGCGCGCTTCCAGGGCCTTGGCCTCGTCAAGGTCCTCGGCGCGGATGGCGGTATCGGACAGAACCGTTACCGTGCCGGGCTGGATTTCGAGGATGCCGCCGGCAACGAAAATGCTTACCTCGGAGCCGTCGACCAAAACGACCTTGAGCGTTCCGGGGCGAACGCGCGAGATGAGCGGCGTGTGGCCAGGCAAGATGCCCAGCTCGCCGGACTCGCCAGGCAGCGTGACGAACTTCGCCTCGCCGGCAAAGATCGATTCCTCTGCGCTGACCACGTCAACATGCAAGTTGGCCATGAGTAATCCTTATTGAATGGACTTGGCTTTTTCGAAGGCCTCGTCGATCGAGCCGACCATGTAGAACGCCTGCTCGGGCAAGGCATCGCACTCGCCTTCCACGATCATCTTGAAGCCACGGAGGGTTTCGGCCAGCGGTACGTACTTGCCGGGGGAACCGGTAAAGACTTCGGCCACGTGGAAAGGCTGCGACAGGAAGCGCTGGATCTTGCGGGCGCGTGCCACGGCCTGCTTGTCTTCGGGTGACAGTTCGTCCATGCCGAGAATCGCGATGATGTCGCGCAGTTCCTTGTAGCGCTGCAGGGTCTGCTGAACGCCACGCGCTACCGCGTAGTGCTCTTCACCCACGACTTGCGGATCGAGCTGGCGGCTGGTGGAATCGAGCGGATCGACGGCGGGGTAGATACCCAAAGCGGCGATGTCACGCGACAACACGACGGTGGAGTCCAAGTGCTGGAAGGTGGTTGCGGGCGACGGGTCGGTCAAGTCATCGGCAGGAACGTAAACGGCCTGGATGGACGTAATGGAACCGGTCTTGGTGGACGTGATGCGTTCCTGGAGCTTACCCATTTCCTCGGCCAGCGTGGGCTGATAACCCACTGCGGACGGCATACGGCCCAGCAGAGCGGACACCTCGGTACCGGCCAGCGTGTAGCGGTAGATGTTGTCGACGAAGAACAGGATGTCGCGGCCTTCGTCGCGGAACTTCTCGGCCATGGTCAGGCCCGACAGCGCCACGCGCAGACGGTTGCCGGGAGGCTCGTTCATCTGGCCGAACACCATGGCAACCTTGGATTCCTTGAGGTTGTCCATCTTGATGACGCCGGCTTCAGCCATTTCGTGGTAGAAGTCGTTGCCTTCGCGAGTACGCTCGCCCACACCGGCGAACACGGACAAACCGCTGTGCGCCTTGGCGATGTTGTTGATGAGCTCGAGCATGTTGACGGTCTTGCCCACGCCGGCGCCACCGAACAGGCCGACCTTACCGCCCTTGGCGAAGGGGCAGACCAGGTCGATAACCTTGATGCCGGTTTCCAGGAGCTCTACCGACGGGGAGAGGTCGTCGAACTTGGGCGCTTCCTGGTGAATGGCGCGGGTTTCGTCGCTCTGGATGGGGCCGCGTTCGTCGATGGGGCGACCCAGGACGTCCATGATGCGGCCCAGCGTGCCTTCACCGACCGGCACCGAAATGGGCGCGCCGGAGTTGGCCACTTCCATTCCGCGGCGCAGGCCGTCAGAGGAACCCATGGCAATCGTACGTACCACACCGTCGCCAAGCTGCTGTTGAACTTCGAAGGTCAAGCCGGGCTCGGCGAAGTCCGAGCTTTCATCGACAAGCTTGAGCGCGTCGTAGATTTTTGGAATGCGGTCGCGGGGGAACTGAATATCCACCACGGCGCCGATGCACTGAACGATGGTACCGTTGCTCATGTTTAGTCCTTGCTAAATATCTTTGACGGGATGCCTTTCTGTTTATGCTCAAACAGCGGCAGCGCCCCCCACGATTTCTGAAATTTCTTTGGTAATGGCTGCCTGGCGGGTCTTGTTGTAGACCAGCTGAAGGTCGCCGATGACTTTCTTGGCGTTGTCGGATGCCGCCTTCATGGCGACCATGCGAGCCGACTGCTCGGAAGCCATGTTTTCCGCCACAGCCTGATACACCAGACCTTCCACGTAGCGCATCAGCAGGTCGTCGATGACCGTCTTGGAATCGGGCTCGTAGATGTAGTCCCAGCCATAGGTCGACTTCACCACTTCCCCGCTTTCTTCGGGTGCAGACTGGAAGGGATCGGCCAGGCCGCTGGGCAGAGGCAGAAGACGGATGAAGCTGGGATCCTGCTTCATGGTGTTGACGAAGCGGTTGGTGGCCAGATAAATGGCATCGATCTTGCCGTCGACGAAATCGTCGATCTGGACCTTGATCGCGCCAATGAGGCGTTCCAGGTTGGGCTTGTCGCCCAGCTGAGTTTCCTGCGATACGAGATTCGCGCCGATGCGCGTCAACGTGCCCAGGCCTTTGTTGCCCAGAGCCGTGGCCTGCACCTTGATGCCTTGTTGCTCGAATTCCTTCAAGCGGGCCAGTACCAGGCGCATGATGTTGGTATTCAAGCCGCCGCACAGGCCCTTGTCGGTGCTGACCACGACGATGCCGACCGCACGGACCGGGCGCTCCTGCATGTAGGGATGCGAGTAGTCGGGATGCGCCTGCATCAGATGTGCCGCGATCTCGCGCACCTTGGTTGCATAGGGACGGCCCGCGCGCATCCGATCCTGCGCCTTGCGCATTTTGGATGCAGCCACCATCTCCATGGCTTTGGTGATCTTGCGCGTGTTTTGCACGCTCTTGATCTTGGTTCGAATTTCCTTAATTCCGGCCATCGCTCTTTCCTGAAAGGGCGTTATAGCGGGGCCGCTTGAGCGGACCCCACCGTACGTATGGATACTGAAGCCGCAGCTTCGTCACCCTCGCCAGTCAAACTTAAAAAGCACCGTGCTTCTTGAACTCTTGAATGGCGGCAACCAACTCGGCCTCGTCTTCCTTGGACAATTCCTTCTTGTCCTCGATACGCTGAATCAGTGCTTCGTGCTTCGCCTTCAGGTTGTCCTTGAGGGCTTTTTCAAAAGCCAGGATCTGTTCGACTTCGAGATCGTCGAGGTAGCCGTTGTTGACGGCGAACAGGCTGACGGCTTGTTCCCAGACTTGCAACGGCTGGTACTGGGGCTGCTTGAGCAGTTCGACCACGCGCTTGCCGCGCTCGAGCTGACGGCGGGTGGCGTCGTCGAGGTCGGAGGCGAATTGGGCAAAAGCGGCCAGTTCGCGATACTGCGCCAAGTCGGTACGGATACCGCCGGAAAGCTTCTTGATGACCTTGGTCTGGGCGGCGCCACCCACGCGCGACACGGAAATACCCGCGTTGATGGGGGGACGGACACCGGCGTTGAACAGGTCGGTTTCCAGGAAGATCTGGCCGTCGGTAATCGAGATGACGTTGGTCGGAACGAATGCGGACACGTCGCCGGCCTGGGTTTCAATGATGGGCAGTGCCGTCAGGGAACCCGTCTTGCCTTTGATCTCGCCGTTGGTGAACTTTTCGACGTAGTCTTCGTTGACACGGGCCGCGCGTTCGAGCAGGCGGGAGTGCAGGTAGAAGACGTCGCCGGGGTAGGCTTCACGGCCGGGCGGGCGACGCAGCAGCAGCGACACTTGGCGATACGCCCAGGCTTGCTTGGTCAGGTCGTCGTAAATGATGAGGGCGTCTTGGCCGCGATCGCGGAAGTATTCGCCCATCGTGCAGCCGGCGTAGGCCGACAGATATTGCATGGCGGCCGAATCGGATGCCGCGGCAGCCACAACGATGGTGAATTCCAGCGCGCCGTGCTCTTCGAGCTTGCGGACGACGTTGGCGATCGTGGAAGCCTTCTGGCCGATGGCGACGTACACGCAGGTGACGTCCTTGCCCTTCTGGCTGATGATGGTGTCGACAGCCACCGCGGTCTTGCCGGTTTGACGGTCGCCGATGATCAGCTCGCGCTGGCCACGGCCGATGGGCACCATGGCGTCGATAGCCTTGATGCCGGTTTGCAGCGGCTGTGAAACCGATTGACGCGCGATCACGCCCGGAGCGACCTTTTCGATGATGTCGGTCTGCTTGGCGTTGATCGGGCCTTTGCCGTCGATGGGGTTGCCCAGCGCGTCGACGACGCGGCCGCGAAGTTCGGGACCGACGGGCACTTCGAGAATGCGGCCGGTGGTCTTGACCGGGTCGCCTTCCGACACGCCGGTGTAGTCGCCCAGAATAACCGCGCCGACAGAATCACGCTCGAGGTTGAGCGCGAGACCGAACACGTTGTTCGGGAATTCAAGCATTTCGCCTTGCATCACGTCGGACAAGCCGTGGATGCGGGTAATACCGTCGGTCACGGAAACAACCGTGCCTTGCGTACGTACGTCGGTCGACGCGCCCAAGCCTTCGATGCGGCTCTTGAGCAGTTCGCTGATCTCTGACGGGTTAAGTTGCATGTTCAGACTCCTGGAATCCTGTTATCTGGCGCGCGTCAGGCGGCCAGAGTGTCGCGCATGCGGGCCAATTGGGCCTGCACAGAAGTATCAAGTACTTGGTCGCCTACCGCCACGCGCACGCCGCCGATGAGATCGGGGTCGACTGTGACGACCGGCTTGAGTTTGAGGCCGAACTTCTTTTCCAACCTGGCCACCAGTTGCTGCACCTGCTCGTCATTCAGGGGAAATGCGCTGACGATCTGGGCCGCCGCAGTACCTTCGTGCCGGTTCTTGAGGATCTCGAATTGCTCGGCGATTTGCGGCAACACGAGAACGCGATTGTTGCTGACCAGCAGCTCGATGAAATTGCGTGCGTTCGCCGACAAGGGCGATTTGATCAAACCGATGAAGAGTTCGGTGCGCTGCGCCGCATTGAGACGCGGATCGGACAGCGCCTCGCGCACGTCGCTCTGCCCTGCCACCTGGGCAAGCTCGGATACCAGATCCGACCATGATTCCAGGCCGGCCTGGTCGTCGCGCGCCGACGCGAACAACGCTTCGGCATACGGTCTGGCAATAGTCGATAATTCAGCCATGGCTTGCCCTGAGTTTAGAGTTGCGCCTTAAGCTGATCCAACAGCTCGGCATGTGCCTGTGCATCGACTTCTCGTTTGAGAATCTGTTCTGCACCCTTAACCGCCAAAAGAGCGACGTCGGCACGCAAGCCTTCGCGAACACGCTGGACCTCTTGGGCTGCGTCTTGCTGAGCCTGCGCGATGATGCGCGCTTTCTCGGCCTCGCCTTCGCGACGAGCCTGGTCGATAATAGCCGCAGCCTGCTTCTCTGCTTCGACCATACGGGCATGATTTTCTGTTTTTGCAGACGCCTCGATGACGCTGATACGTGCCTGGGCCTGGGCCAGATCGGCCTTGCCCTTATCGGCGGCGGCCAGGCCGTCGGCGATTTTCTGGCGACGATCATCCATCGCTTTCGTGAGAGGCGGCCATACGAATTTCATCGTAAACCAACCCAGCACGAAAAACACGATCATCTGAAAAAAGAGAGTCGCGTTTAAATTCACGGTCGTTTCCCTTTCAATACCACTCGTGCCAGACAGCCCTGCTGCATGACACCTGATGTCCAAGCCACAAGGCGGCGCTGATGGGCCGCCCGCAGCTGCTTAACCCGCCCTGTGGCGGGCCGCAATGCTTAGCCGACGAACGGGTTGGCGAAAGCAAACAGCATGGCGATACCCACGCCAATCAGGAACGCAGCATCGATAAGACCGGCCAGCAGGAACATTTTGGTCTGCAAAGCGTTCATCAGCTCGGGTTGACGAGCCGAAGCTTCGAGATATTTGCCACCCATCAGCGCGATACCGATGCAAGCACCGATAGCACCCAGACCAATAATAAGACCGCAAGCTAGAGCAACGAAAGCAACGTTGGTCATGACAACTCCTTGGTTAATAACCGTGTAATCAAAAAGTCAAAAAACTGCTTTGCAAGAGAATCTTGCACCCCGAACCGAGAGTGGATCGCCCGGCCCGAAAACCTTTAATGGCCTTCGTGAGCCTGACCCACATACACCAGAGTCAGCATCATGAAGATAAATGCCTGCAAGAGCACGATCAGGATGTGGAAGATAGCCCACACCGACCCCGCCAGAACATGGCCGATACCCAAGCCGAGGCTTGAACCATTAAATCCGGTCCATGCGCCACCCAGTAGAGCGATCAACATGAAGATGAGTTCACCGGCAAACATGTTGCCGAACAGCCGCATGCCGAGCGAGACTGATTTTGCGGCGTATTCGATGCAGTTCAGCAGGAAGTTGAACGGCGCAAGGAACAGCGCTGCAATACCGTGCGCATGGAAGGGCGCGGTGAACAATTCTTTGACGAAACCGCCGGGGTTCTTGATCTTGATGCCGTAGTAGAACATCAGGAGCAAGACGCCCAGCGACATGCCCATGGGGACGTTCAGGTCGGCGGTGGGCAGAATGCGGTGGTAGTAAAGCGGGTCGCCGTGTTCGGCGCCGATGCCCGTTACCTTGAACAACCAAGGCAGGAAGTCGACGGGGATCAGGTCGAGCACGTTCATCAGGATGATCCAGAGGAACACCGTGAGCGCGAGCGGGGACACGAAGCGACGGGAGGTTTCGGAGGGAACGATGCTCTTGGCCTGGTCTTCGACCATTTCGATGAGCATTTCCACGAAAGACTGGAAGCGACCGGGCGCACCCACGGTAACGTGCTTGGCGGCGCGCCACAATATGAATACGACGATCAGGCCCATGGCAATGGACCAGAACAGAGAGTCGTAGTTGACGATGTTGAAGTCGGCGATGACTGATTGTTTCTCACCAACGCTGTTCAGGTGAACCAAGTGATGCTGAATGTACCCAGACTGAGGCGAAATATCACTAGCAGCCATCTGAAACCTTATCCTGTTAACGAGAGCACCAGGCCCATGAATTAATACGTACGAGCGCTACGGGAGCCTGCGAAACAACAACAGAAGCACGTAGCCCTTCAAAACACATAGCAGTCCGAGCAGCATGGCAGGCCAAACGAGCCAACCGCGCCCCAGCCATGCGGCAAGCCCCAGCACGAGCACGGCGGAACCCAGCTTGAACGCCTCGCCCACGAAAAAAGTCAGCGGACTTGCCCGGGAAGAACCAAACAACCCAACCAGCAGACGCAGCGCAAAGAACGCATTGGGCACAAAATAGGCTGCGGCCCCAATCAGGGCGGACACAGCCGCATCCGTGCCGGCAACGAGCCATGAAGCCAGTATCGCGACGCAACCCATGATCGCTTGCGCGGCAAGGCTGCGAAATATACCACTACTTGCTCGCCGGGTCATGGCGATGCGCTCTTCGTCAGACAACACGACTACCGGCGTCATGTCACCCGCAAGATCGCCCCCTGCAAGATCGTTATCTTGCAATGCAAAATCGCCGTCTTGCGACAAATCGCCGTTTTGCAACGTTACTGACCGGGCTTGGGTCACAGCTGGCTCCGTGGGTTTTTAACCGCAAGGCGTCAAACCCATAGAGTATAGCGTGATTTTTGACCTGTAAGCAACACGTCAGATAAGGCTTTTGTGCGGCGCGCAACACCCGCCCGGCATCTTCCCTATGAAACGGCCGATATGAAACTTATCTTAACGGTGCTTGAATTCGGGCTTGCGCTTCTCGACGAAGGCGGCCATGCCTTCTTTCTGATCCTCGCTCGCAAAAAGCGCATGGAAATTACGGCGCTCGTACATCAGCGTTTCGCTCAAGGAGCCCTCGTAAGCCATATTGACGCATTCCTTAGCCATGATGACCGACGGCAGCGACATGGAAGCGATAATGGTGGCGGCCTCCATGGCTTCATCCATCAGCTTGTCCAGGGGCACCACCCGCGACACGAGGCCCGCGCGTTCGGCCTCTTCCGCATCCATCATGCGGGCGGTCAGTATCAGATCCATGGCCTTCGCCTTGCTGACGGCGCGCGGCAGGCGCTGGGTTCCTCCGTAACCCGGAATGACGCCCAGCTTGATTTCCGGCTGGCCGAATTTCGCGTTGTCGGCCGCGATGATGAAATCGCATTGCATGGCCAGTTCGCACCCGCCGCCCAGCGCATAGCCCGCAACCGCAGCAATAATGGGCTTGCGTATGCGCTTCAAGGATTCCCAATTGCCGCCCAGATAGTCTTTTTTATAGACATCCATGTAGGACCAGCTTTGCATCGCGCCGATATCCGCGCCCGCCGCGAAAGCCTTTTCGTTACCCGTCAAGACCATGACACTGATATTGTCATCGGCGTCGAACGCGCGCATGGCTTCGGCCAGCTCGTCGATGACTTCATTGCTCAGCGCGTTCAGGGCCTTGGGACGATTCAGCGTCAGCACCCCCACGCGACCGTGGACCTCGACTTTCACCAATGGCGCATCCATGCCTTCTCCTTGTAGCAAGTAATATATTGGAATGAAAACAGAACCGATACTTTACAGCGTAACGCCTTTTGATCCGAGCGGCCACCGGCTCAAGATCACCCTGTCCATACCTGGTCCGGATCCCGCCGGCCAGGCGCTTTCACTGCCTGCCTGGATACCGGGCAGCTACCTGATCCGCGACTTTTCGCGCCAGATAGAAACCATACAGGCAACCCACCGCGGCAAGCCGGTGCCCTTGCGCAAGACCGGCAGCCACCGCTGGCTATGCGAGCCGGTCGCCGGCCCGCTGCTGGTGGAATACACCGTCTATGCCTGGGACCTCTCCGTGCGCAGCGCGCACGTCGATGAAACGCATGCGTTTTTCAATGGCACCAGCGTATTTCTGGAGGCCGAGGGCCGCAGCGCAGAACCCTGCCTGCTGAAGCTCTGCCCTCCTCCACACACGAAAACATGGCGAGTCCACACCAGCCTGCCCGAGGCCGGGGGCCTGCCCGGTGCGGCACGCCGGCATGGATTCGGCCTGTACCGCGCAAGCAGCTACGACGATCTCATCGATCACCCCGTCGAAATAGGTACGCCGCAAGTCGTCAGTTTTTCGGCGCACGGCGCGGAACACGAAATGGTCTTTACAGGCGTCATTCCCGGCCTGGACCTGGAGCGCATCGCTGCCGACACCAAGCGAATTTGCGAAACCCAGATCGAGTTCTTCGAACCGGACACGCGCCAGGCGCCGTTTCTCGACAGCGCCGATCGCTATGTGTTCATGACCATGGTCACGGGCGATGCTTACGGGGGCCTCGAACATCGCGCATCGACCGCCCTCATGGCTTCGCGCGGCGATTTGCCGACCATCGGCCGCAAAGACGCCGGCGAAGGCTATCAGACTTTCCTCGGCCTGGTCAGCCACGAGTACTTCCATACCTGGAACGTGAAGCGCATCAAGCCGGCCGCCTTCGCGCCCTATGACCTGAGCCGCGAGAATCACACCCGGCTGCTGTGGGTATTCGAGGGCTTCACCTCTTATTACGACGACTTGATGCTCTTGCGATCCGGCGTGATCTCCGACACGGACTATCTGCGCCTCCTCGGCAAGACGATTGCCAACGTGCATGGCGCCGGCGGGCGCTTCAAGCAGAGCGTTGCCGAAAGCTCTTTCGACGCCTGGACACGCTACTACAAGCAAGACGAGAACTCCCCGAATGCCCTGGTCAGCTACTACACCAAGGGTGCGCTGGTGGCGCTCGGGCTCGATCTTCTGATACGCGAAGGCAGCGGCCATGAACGTTGCCTGGACGACGTCATGAGGCTTATGTGGCAACGTTTCGGCCGGGACTTCTACCGCGGCTCGCCCTCGGGCGTCGCGGAAGACGCCATGCCCGATCTGATCCGTGAGGCGACGGGCGTCGATGCCTCAGACTTCCTCGATCGCTATGCGCATGGCCGTGAAGACATACCGCTGGAGCGCATGCTGGCCGCCAGCGGCATACAAATGGAATGGAAGAGCGGATCCGAAATCCCATCGCTGGATGTCCGCATGCGTGCCGTCAACGGCGAGCTTCAGTTCGCCACCGTGCGGGAAGGCGGCGCCGCCCATACCGGAGGCATTTCAGCAGGCGATGTCCTGGTGGCGCTGGACGGCCTGCGGACCGCCGACAATGCAGCGCTGGACCGCCTGCTGCGCTCGCACGAGCCCGGCAATGTGGTGCAGCTGCATGTATTCCGACGCGACGAGCTTCGCGCCTACAGCGTCAAGCTGAGCCCCCCCGCACGTACGGAGTGCGTATTGACGCGAGGGGGTCAGACCCCGGCCGGGGTCTGACCCCAAATGCGCGCGTGACAATGGCCAAGGGGTCAGACCCCATTGGGGTCTGACCCCATAACATGCGCGCGACGATGGCTAAGGGGTCAGACCCCGTCGGGGTCTGACCCCCTCTCAAACCGCTTCGAGCCGCGCCTGGATCGCCTTGGCGGCCGTCACGCCATCCGCCAACGCGGTGACGACGCAGGGATGCTGGCGCTGTGCGACTTCGCCGATGGCATACACGCCGGGATGGCTGGTCTGCGCAGTTTGCGTATCGGTTGCGATGAATCCTTGCGCGTTGCGCCGCAGGCCCAGCGATTCGGCATAGTCGGCGCAAGGCTCCCAGCCGTAGAACACCATGAGCAGGTCGTATTCGGCGCCATTGACGCTGCGCTTTGCGCCGTCGACGGCATATTCGCCGACATGGATGGCGGACCGCGATAGCTGCTGCACAAACTGGCGCTGCGCCCGCACCGTGCGCGCATACAGGTCCACCGACTTGGCGCCGTGCTCGAGCGCGTACAAGGCATTTTCGAATCCGTTGTCGCCGCCCCCCAGCACCGCGACGCTTTTCCCGTGGAAATCGTGATCGGAGACATGCTTGCCGGGCCCGACCAGTACGCCGGCCAAGCCGGAAAACTGCGCCCTTCCACGCGGCAGAACACCCGATGCCAGAACGACGCTGCGACCGCGCAGCGGCTGGGCATCAAGGCCTTGGACATGTACGGTGAAGCCTTGCGCATCAGCGTCGATGCGGTCCACCCGGCACGAAAGCCGGATAGGCACGTCGGCCAAATGAAGGCTGTGCGCGAGGTTGTCAGCCACTTGGATCCCGGTCATGCCGGGCAGGCTGGCATTCCACTCGTCCATGTATGAATGGCTGCGGCACAGCCCGCCCGGCTCGCCGGCGGCTTCGACCAGCACCGGCGCAAAGCCCAAGCGCGACAGCCATACCGCACAGGAAACGCCCGCGGGGCCCCCGCCCACGATCACCGCGTCGAATATCTTGTCGTACCTACCGCTGCTTGCGCTCATACCTGTCCCGAATTCCATTGCGCTGTTAAAGCACTACAATTCCAACAATTCCACAAGGCCCACATTATGCCCACCCGCCGTATTTTCTTTAGCCAGATATCCCTGGATGCACGTATCGGCATTCTCGAGCACGAATTGCGCGCCACTCAACCGCTGCACATCGACGCCGAATTCGACGTGCACGTCAACCAGCAAGTCCATGACCAGAACATACAGACAGTCCTGGATTATCGCTTGCTGCGCCACGCCATCGTAGACGAATGCACGCAAGCCCATGTCAATCTGCTGGAAACGCTCAGCGAACGGGTCGTCGAACGCATCTTCAAGGAATTCCGCGAAGTGCAATTCGTTAAAATCCGCATCAGCAAACCCCTGGCGTTCTCGGACTGCGCAGCTGTCGGCATAGAGCTGCAGCGCAGCCGCTGATCCATCATTCAATACCATGCAAGTCGAAACCATACCCACCATCGCGCGTGAGCAGGACGTTCACGAGGAAATCCGCCGGGCCCAGAAGCAACGCCTGAACGAAAACAAGCTGACCAAGCGTCTGATGCGTGAAACAGGCCGCGCCATCAGCGATTTCAACATGATAGAAGATGGCGACAAGGTCATGGTCTGCCTGTCGGGCGGCAAGGACTCGTACAGCATGCTGGACATCCTTCTTACGCTGAAGGCGCGCGCGCCCATCAAGTTCGACATCATCGCCGTCAACCTGGACCAGAAGCAGCCCGGCTTTCCCGATCATATCCTGCCGGAATACCTGAAATCGATAAACGTGCCCTTCCACATCGAAACCCAGGACACCTACTCCATCGTCACACGTGTGATTCCGGAAGGCAAGACCATGTGTTCGCTCTGTTCGCGGCTGCGACGCGGCATCCTGTATCGCGTGGCCGGTGAACTGGGCGCCACGAAGATCGCGCTCGGCCACCACCGCGACGACATCCTGGGCACGTTCTTCCTGAACCTGTTCTATGGCGGACGCATGAAAGCCATGCCGCCCAAGCTGATGTCGGACGACGGCAAGCACATCATCATCCGCCCGCTGGCCTACATTCCCGAGAAGGACCTGATCGCCTATTCGGAACTGAAACAATTCCCCATCATCCCGTGCAACCTCTGCGGCTCGCAGGAGAACCTGAAGCGCAAGGAAATGACTCGCATGATCGCCGAGTGGGACCGTAAATTCCCGGGTCGCTCATGGAATGTGTATGGGGCGCTATCGCGTGTCGTTCCATCGCACCTGATGGACACCGAGCTATTCGACTTCACCGGCCTCAAGCCCACCGGCATCCCGGACGACAACGGCGACAAGGCGTTCGACGCCGAGGACTTCGACGCCCTGGCGGCGTCGACCCTTCTTCCTGAAGGGGTCAGGCCGAGGGGTCAGACCCCGGATGGGGTCTGACCCTATACGCTAGGGGGTCAGACCCTGGACGGGGTCTGACCCCGATTCTGGCGCCTTGGCATCCATGCCCTCCCAGCTAGGCCCCGGGACGGCTACATCCACGAGCTCCAGCACGCGCGCGACAGTGTGATCCACCATCTCCTTCAGCGTCTTGGGATGATGGTAAAAGGCTGGCAACGGCGGAAAAACGATGCCGCCCATTTCGGTGACCGCGGTCATGTTGCGCAAGTGCGCCAAGTTGAAAGGCGTTTCACGCACCATCATCACAAGGCGGCGACGTTCTTTCAGCGTAACGTCGGCAGCGCGCGTGATGAGGTTATCGGACAAGCCGAGGGCGACCGCAGCAAGGGTGCGCATGGAACATGGCGCGACGATCATGCCTGCGGTAGAAAAGCCGCCGCTGGCCAAGGTCGCGCCGACATCCCGAAAACTGTAGACACGATCCGCCAGGGCATGGACCTCTTGCCGACTCATGCCCAATTCGTACTTGATGTTCAGCACACCTGGCGGCGACACCACCAAGTGCGTTTCCACATCGGGTACCTGGCGCAGCATTTGCAGCATGCGCACGGCATAAATGGCGCCCGTGGCGCCTGTTATGCCAATGACCAGCCTGCGCGGCGAGGTCACTCGAGCGCACCGGCCTCTTTCAGTACGGTGGCAAGTTCGCCGTTTTCATACATTTCGGCAATGATGTCGGAGCCACCGATGAATTCACCCTTCACATACAGCTGCGGAATGGTGGGCCAGTTCGAGTAGTCCTTGATGCCCTGGCGGACGAGGTCGTCGTCCAGCACATTGACCGTCACCAGCTTTGTGACGCCGGATGCTTTCAGAATCTGAATGGCACGGCCGGAAAAACCGCACTGGGGAAATTGGGCCGTGCCTTTCATGAATAGCACGACCGGATGGCCCGTTACGGTTTCACGGATGAAATCTTGCACTTCGCTCATGATGCTGTTTGTTCCTGGAAAAAATCAATTATAAAAACCACCGGTGACTCGCTCTATGCCGGCCAGATCCTGATGGCTGGCGATGCGCGAGAAGCCTGCCGAAGCCAGCAACCCTCGTACCGCGGCCGCCTGATCCCAGCCATGTTCCATGAACAGCGCGCCACCCGGCCTGAGCCTGGCGGATGCACCGCGGACGATGTCGGCGAGATCAGCCAAGCCGTCGCCGCCATCGGTCAGCGCAGCAGCCGGTTCAAAACGGACATCGCCCTGCTTAAGATGATGGTCGTTTACTGCAATATACGGCGGATTGGACACAATGACATCAAAATCCTTATGCCCCAACAGGGCATCGTACCAATTACCGCGCAAAAATTCGACTCGGGCCGCCAGGGCGCCTGCATTGGCCTGCGCGACAAGCAGAGCCTCATCGCTCAGGTCGGTCGCGTAGACGTCGGCGTCGGGCCGTTCCAGGGCAAGGGAAATCGCAATCGCTCCGGACCCCGTCCCCAAGTCCACGACCTTGGGCGCCCGATCTGACGGCAGGTGCCGCAAAGCGATTTCCACCAGGAGCTCCGTGTCGGGACGAGGAATCAGCACGGCCGGCGAAACAAGAAACATACGGCCGAAGAATTCGCGTTCGCCCAGTATGTAAGCCATGGGTTCGCCTGCCAGCCGGCGGGCTTCGAGATCATGAAAGCGCGCCACATGTTCAGAATCCAATGGGTCTGTATCGTGCGCAACCAGCCACACCCTGGAAACGCCCAGCACCCGCTGCCACAGCATCTGGAACTCAAGCCGAGGCAACGGTGAGCGGCCGGCCAGCCCACGCAGATGGTTCGCCTCAGTCATGCCCCAGGGCGGCCAGTTGCTCCGCTTGATGCTCGGCCAGGAGCGCCCCCGTCAGCTCGTCCATATCGCCTTCCATGATGTTGTTGAGCTTGTACAGGGTGAGATTGATGCGGTGGTCGGTGACCCGGCCTTGCGGATAATTGTAGGTACGGATCCGCTCGGAGCGATCGCCGGAACCCACCAGACTCTTGCGCTGTGCAGCTTCTTTGGCGTGTTGCTCCTGCTGCTGCTTGTCCTTCAACCGGGCGGCCAGCACCTGCATGGCCTTGTCCTTGTTCCGGTGCTGCGAACGATCGTCCTGGCACTCCACCACCAGCCCAGTCGGCAAGTGGGTGATCCGCACCGCCGAGTCCGTCTTGTTGATGTGCTGGCCGCCGGCGCCGCTGGCCCGGAAAGTATCGATGCGCAGGTCGGACGGGTTGATGACGATGTCGCTTTGCTCGTCGGCCTCGGGCAGCACCGCCACGGTGCACGCCGATGTATGGATACGCCCCTGGGTCTCGGTTTCCGGCACGCGCTGCACCCGGTGAGCGCCGGACTCGAACTTCAGGCGCCCATAGACGCCGTCGCCATCCACCCGGGCAATGACTTCCTTGTACCCGCCGATTTCCGACTCGTTCGCCGACATGAGTTCCACTCGCCAGCCGCGCCCTTCCGCATAGCGGCTGTACATGCGCAACAAGTCGCCGGCAAACAAGGCGCTTTCATCGCCGCCGGTGCCCGCGCGTATTTCCAGGAATACATTGCGGCTGTCGTCAGGATCGCGGGGAAGCAGCAGAATCTGCAACTCGGCTTCCAGCTCTTCCAGCTTTTCCTTTCCCAGCTTCAACTCTTCTTCGGCCATCGAGCGCATGTCGGCATCGGCCATCATTTCCTGAGCCGCACCGATGTCGCCTTCCGTCGCGGTAAACGCATTGAAGACCACGACCACCGGCTCCAATTCAGCCCGTTCGCGGGACAGCTTGCGAAATCGGTCCATATCGCCGGCGATTTCGGGTTCGGCCAACAGGGCATCGACTTCGATTAATCGGTGAGCAAGCTGCTCCAACCGATTGCGCATGGAACTTTTCATAAAACGAATGGGAAATGGACAGGGAAGAAAACGGGCGCAATACGACAGCAAGTCGTAGCGCCGCTAACGCCTGCGTTCGACGGTGGGCAGAAGCCGGGGCATGAGGCCCAGCAGTTGCTGGCGCTCTTCGCCTTCGCTGCGATTGAGGGCGGCCAGCGGACCGTGCATGTATTTTTGGGTAAGGCCGCGCGCCAGTTGTTCAAGGACGGCTTCGGGCGAATCGCCGCGTGCCAGCATGCGCCGCGCGCGTTCGAGCTCCGCCTGCTGGACCTCTTCGGCCGACTGTTGGAAGCTGACGATGGCCGGCACGATTTCACGGCTTTGAAGCCAGTGCATGAAGTGCTGGACGCGGGTTTCGATGATGGCTTCGGCCTGCACCACGGCGGCGCGACGGGCGTCGGTACCGCTTTGCACCATGCGGCCCAGATCATCGACCGAATACAGATAGACGTCGGCCAGGCGGCCGACTTCGGTTTCGATGTCCCGTGGCACCGCCAAGTCGATCATGACCATGGGACGATGCCGGCGCGAACGCGTAGCCCTTTCTACCATCCCCAACCCGAGGATGGGCAAGGAGCTTGCCGTACAGGACACGATGACATCGAAATCGGCGAGGCGGTCGGGGATGTCGGAAAGCTTCATGGTCTTGGCCACGAAGCGCGAAGCCAGGAGCTCGGCGCGCTCCAGCGTGCGATTGGCCACCACCATGTTCTTCGGCTTGAGCGCCGCGAAATGGGTCGCGCAAAGTTCGATCATTTCGCCTGCGCCGATGAACAGCACACCGGCTTGAGACAGATCGCCAAAAACGCGTTCGGCCAGGCGGACCGCGGCGGCGGCCATGGACACGGAGTGCGCGCCGATGGCGGTTTGCGAGCGGACTTCCTTGGCAACTGAAAACGTGCGCTGGAACAGCTGGTGCAGCAAAGTGCCCAACGAGCCCGCCTGTTCAGCGGCACGAACGGCATCTTTCATCTGCCCCAGGATCTGGGGTTCGCCCAGCACCATGGAATCCAGCCCGCTGGCCACCCGGAAAGCATGGCGCACCGCGTCGTTCTGTTGATACTGGTACAGGTGCGGCCGCAAGCTGCCCGCTTCCAGTCGATTGAAATCGGCCAGCCAGGACGGGATATGCTCTTGAACCTGCGGTTCGGCCGCACAGTAGATTTCAGTGCGGTTACAGGTGGACAGGATGGCCGCTTCGCGTACCGACGCACCAAATGCCGACCGCAGACCATCAAGCGCGGGACGCAGGACGTCGACCGGGAAAGACACGCGTTCGCGCACCGAGACCGGGGCGGAAACGTGGTTCAAACCGAAAGTAAGGACGTCTACGGACATGGGTATGGTATGTAACGCCATTGGCGCTTGCGATGTCCCATTATAGTCCGCTCCTGACCTTTTACTGAAATCCGGCTTTTGCTTTATCGCAAACTTGTGTAATATGCCGGCTTCTTCGTGGTCCCTGGGATACAGGTGGCTGCGATCAGGCGCAGACCGCCTGGAATGTGGCGATTCAGCACGCATTTTGTTTTTAGTGTATTATTTCGCCTTCTCGTTGGCCTGGTAGCTCAGTCGGTAGAGCAGAGGATTGAAAATCCTTGTGTCGGTGGTTCGATTCCGCCCCAGGCCACCATCCTGCTGTTCCAGCACGGTTCAAAACCTCCCAAACCTCAAAAAAATCAATGTCTTAGGCGCGATTCGCTGCCCAGGACGTCTCACTGCGCGTCGCTACATCCCGAGTTTGCCGGCCCCCCCAGGTGGTACCCCACAATAGATTCGTGAAAAACGAACGCTGGGGGGGCCAGTTGTGGGCTTCTTGAATGAAACTCAAATCAGGGCGGCGAAGCCGGGCCGGAAAGAATACATGCTCAACGATGGAGACAATCTGTACCTGCGTGTGAGACCCACGGGCAAGGTCTGGATCTATCGTTACGCCAAGGACGGTAAGCGCATCAAACTTGGGCTGGGACCATACCCTGAGGTAACGCTCGCGCAGGCTCGTGCAAAAGCATATGAAGCCAATAGTCAGCGGGCCAATGGACAAGATCCCAAGCAATCACGTGAGCAGCAAGAAGAACTCGCACGCATTGCGCGCCTGCATACCTTCGAATTGCTGGCTAGGGCCTGGCACAGCAGTGCATGGAAAGACCGCGAGTGGTCAGACGACTACGCGCAAAAAGTCATCCGCCACTTAGAAATTCATGTCTTTCCTTGGGTAGGTCACAAACCGATTGAAACCATCCTCCCCACCGAGATCGTTCAATGTCTACATCGGCCGAAGGATCGCGGCAATCTCGAAACCGCACAGCGTGTCCGGGAAGCCGTTCAGCATGTCTACCAATACGCCGTAGACGTAGGTGCAATGGAACCAGCGAAAAACTTCGTCAACAAGAATACGGGCGGGCTGCCACCCCCTCGTAGTCGGCATTATGCAGCGATCACTGAGCCAGCCAGATTAGGGCAATTACTGCGCGATATTCGGAACTACCACGGTAATTTCATTACGTGCTGCGCGCTGCGTCTTGCTCCCATGATGTTCCAGCGCCCAGGCCAGATTCGTCAGCATTATCAGCTAGCGGGGCGACATGCACCTGGGTAGGAGCAAAGCAGGTGAAAAATCATCCATATCTTGGGCTGGTAGCGACTGGCATTAACTGAGAGGTCGGATGACGGTCCGTATCAACGGACGCCGGTCCTGCCGAAGGCAGACCACACTGGACGGATGGCGCGTAATTCGTCCATGACAGCGGCAAAGACCGCAGTTTCCAGCATCTCGACGAACCGCAGCAGCGGAGCCAGCGGCGGGCGCTGCTGGGAACGATCAAAGCACCCAGCCCCCATCGTGGCATCTTGGCGGGCTGCTAACGACGGCGCAAACTGCGCCGGCTTTGGAAAGCATCCTGACCCCAGGGTGCTTCCCAAGGTCTCACGGAGGAGTATATGAAGGAGCAGGCAATGCCCAGCAACATCTTTGGCTACCCGTCACCCAGCAGGCAAACCCCGAAACAACCCGACGAAGCACTTCTGTATCGCGTACGCACGGCGCAAGCAAAGCTGGGCGTATCTCGGTCGACGATCTACCGACTGGTCAACGAAGGTGAGCTGGTGCTCGTAAAAATCGGGAAGCGCTCCAGCGGCATCACTGCGGCTAGTGTTCATGCGCTGATCGAGCGTAACCAAGCGCTCATTAACTGAACGGGCCTAAGGCGTGCGGTGAGCATGCCATGTCTGCCCGTGGAAAGCGATTAGATTCGGACGTATTTTTAACCTTATGCGTTAGAATCATGGCGAAATCTAATCGAAGCGCAGATAATCCTTATCATCTCAGAAAGGAATCACTCCTGTTCCTGCGCGCACAATGATTGAATTTCGTGTTATTTTTAACTCATGACAGGAAACTCACGACACAATCTAATCAAACGTGTGCAATCCGACCTCCCGCGCGGCGCACCGTTTGACCTCGACACCCTGGGGGAACTCGGTGTGTCTCCCAAACTTGCTGCCGACTACGCCAAGAATGGGTGGCTCGTGCGTCTGGCTCAAGGCGTCTACGCGTTCCCCAATGACGACTTTGATGTCTATGGCGCATTGCTGTTTCTTCAGCGACACGTAAAGGGACTGCATGTCGGGGGTAAAAGCGCGCTGACGCTGCACGGTATCAGGCACAACCTGGGCCGCGACAGGGTGGTGCTCTGGGGCGACACCCGTTATGCCCTACCCACCTGGTTCACGTCACGCTTTCCTGCCCGGTACGTCTATGCAAGCCTATTCAACTGGCCGGATGTCAACTTGCCCACCAAAACATTGGGAACCCCTCCCGGTTTGCCGGATCACCTCTGTGTAGCTGTCGCCGAACGCGCCGTACTGGAAATGCTGTACGACGCCGGAACCAAACAAAGCCTGGAAGAAGCCCGCAATCTTTTTGACGGCCTGCGCTCACCCCGCAAGGAACTGCTCGGCCAGCTGCTGGCGTGCTGCACCAGCGTCAAATCCGTTCGTCTTTTCCTTACCTGGGCGCGAGAGACAGGAGTGGTGGATGTCGATGATTTGCTAACACGCTACTCGATACACACGGGTAGCAACAAACGCTGGATGAGCCGGCTTCCCGATGGCAGTTTACTGAGCCTGAAACCTCATGGATAAAACTTACGCGGACACTGTCCGCCTGCTGCTGGCCGTTACGCCGGCGGTTTTCAATAACGACGTCTTCGCCATGAAAGGCGGTACGGCAATCAATCTTTTCGTACAGGACATGCCCCGCCTGTCCGTTGATATCGACGTAGTCTACCGACCCTGGCAAACGCAACGCAATGAAGCGCTGCAGGCCATCAACGATGAACTCGCTACCATCTCTGAACGAGTTCAGCCCCTTGGCCTGCAAACACGCCAGATTCGCAGCAAAGACCTTGGTGACACCAAGCTGATCATTGAAAACGAAAGCAGTCAGGTCAAAATTGAAGTGAACATTGTGTTCCGTGGCACGGTACTGCCGGTCGAATACCAATCATTAAGTTCAAGAACCAGTGATCTGTTTGGGGTTGAGTTCGAGGCCCCCATCCTTGCCCGTGATGAACTGTACGCCGGTAAATTAGTCGCTGCCCTGGATCGGCAGCACCCCCGCGATCTGTTCGATGTATGGCAATTGTATGAGTCAGGCGGGCTGACCCAAGGCATGGCCGAATGCTTCACCATCTACCTGGCGGGTCACAACCGTCCTCCGCATGCAGTACTGTTTGGCAGCGACAAGGACATTTCGGCGGAATACGAACGTGCGTTTGTGGGCATGACGGAAGTAGAGTGTTCGTTGGATACCTTGCTTGCAGCACGCTCCCGCTTGAGGCATGATCTTCCACAACAGTTGGCCGATAAGCACAAGCAGTTTCTTGGCGGCTTGGTTCGGGCTGAACCCGATTGGTCCTTGCTTGAATGCAGTCATGCCAGAGAACTTCCCGCCCTGCGCTGGAAGCTCACCAATCTGGAAGCATTCCGCAAACGTCGCCCGGCTGATTTTTCAGCACAAGCAGACGCGTTACTGACAGGCTTGGGGCTTGCATAAGACACCAGTCGATACGACTACCTGCACGCAAGAATCCAACCAAAGACCATTTTTGTTGTTTTTCTGCACTGGCACCCCTGATGGCACCCCGTAACCCGTGCTTAAATGGAAAAGCACACAAACACTGGCCTGCCGCTCATCAATTCGATTCCGCCCCAGGCCACCATCCCCTCTTCCCCTCTGGTTTCATCGCATCCCATTTCTCTCTAAGAAAACAAGGCTCTACCCCATTTTCGGGGGATGCGCATTCACTAGACACGGTTGATGACACCGTTCCAACCGCACTGGGCCAAGACCCGCATGCGGTAATTCTCAAAATTCCTGAAGCCATACGCTCTGCGCGAGAGCATCTCCATCTTGGTGTGGAATCCTTCGGTGATGCCGTTGGATTTGGAGAAGCGCCACATGCGCACAATCGGCTCCAGCCACGATGTTAGCGTAGCGGCCAAGTCACCGAGCTTTCCGGTGTCGAAGGAAAAACGCGGATTGCCCGCATGCCTACGCGCAAAACGCTCGAGGCCGGGATGGTGTTCGTCGTCATCAGGAGTCCCGTATGTCGCAAGCACGTAAGGAGTGGCTCATTTCATGTAGGCGCGGATGACCTCAATCATTTCCTCGCCGCCTTGATTGCGTTCCCTGTCCGTTTCGACTGCCAGGACGTGTTGGCGCAAGTGATCTTCCATCACTTCGGCCGTCAATCCATTGACCGCGCCGCGCACAGATGCGATCTGACGCAGTACTTCCACACATGCCGCGTCCGAATCCAAAGCACGCTCAATACCTTCCAACTGCCCTTTGATTCGACGGACACGGGCGATCAGCTTGTCTTTCTGGCGGGATGTATGGGACATGAGAACCAACAGCCAAATATAGTATAGGGGGATATATTATGTCAGATTATTGCCATCCTGAAGCAGGCCGAAGCCGGTACGCCAGTGCCAGAGCTTTGTCGTGAACCTGGCATGAGTAGCGCGTCGTTCTATAAATGCTGCGCCAAGTACGGCAGCATGGAGCCGGCTTGATGTCACGTATGAAGGAGTTGGAAGCGCAGAATGCTCGTCTGAAGAAGATGTATGCCGCTTAGCCTCTACTTTTAACGACCGTTAAAAAAGAGGGAGTTACTCCCGGAATCTTAAGATATAAAAATGTATTCGTAGCAACTTCCATTAGTTCAATAAACGTTGTATTATAGAATAATGAATGAAACTCAAACTGTTGCCGCCTTGAGCGCCCTGGCCCATACCCAGCGCTTACGCGTGTTCCGGGCTCTGGTTGTGGCCGGCACGGAAGGGCTCACGCCCAGCATCCTGGCCGACCAGCTCGACGTCGCTCGCAACACCCTGTCTTTCCATCTGAAAGAACTCGCCCACGCCAAGCTGGTCACCATCGAGCAGCAGGGGCGCAATCTTATTTACCGCGCCGATTTCGCCCACATGAACGGGCTTCTCGGCTACCTGACCGAGCACTGCTGCCAAGGCGGCGTCTGCGAAGTCTCCGATTCCCCGCTCTGTGACTGCTGACACCATGACGACTCCCACCCTCTATAACGTGCTGTTCATCTGTACGGGCAACTCGGCCCGTTCCATTCTGGCCGAAGCCATGCTCAACGAGTTGGGAAAAGGACGCCTTAATGCCTATTCGGCAGGCAGTTACCCCAAGGGGGAGGTGCATCCCCTGGCGCTTGCCACGCTAGAGCACCTGCGCATGTCCACGACCGGCTACCGCAGCAAGAGCTGGGACGAATTCGTCGCGCCCGGCGCGCCGGTGCTCGACTTCATCTTCACGGTCTGCGACAACGCAGCCGGCGAGGCTTGCCCGGTCTGGCCCGGCAAGCCTGTGTCAGCCCACTGGGGTGTCGCTGATCCCGCTGCTGTCGAGGGTACGGAAGAACAGCAGCTCAAGGCGTTCAAGGATGCCGCACGAATCCTGCACCGACGGATCGAGCTGTTCCTGTCCTTGCCGCTGCAGCGCCTGGATGGTTTGTCGCTGCAACGCGAGTTGCGCAGTATTGGTCAGCAGTGAGTCGGTCGCATGAGTGCAGAAACTAACGCTGCCGGTCACGCAACGGCTACGCCCGGCATGAATGTCTTCGAGCGCTTCCTGACCGTCTGGGTACTGCTGTGCATTCTCGTCGGCATCGCTCTGGGTCAAGTCGCGCCGGGCGTCTTTCAAGCCATTGGGCGGATGGAAATTGCTCAGGTCAATCTGCCCGTGGGGCTGCTGATCTGGATCATGATTATTCCCATGCTGCTGAAGGTGGATTTCGCCGCGCTGGGCCAGGTCAAACAGCATTGGCGCGGTATCAGTGTGACGCTATTCGTCAATTGGGCGGTCAAACCTTTCTCGATGGCACTACTGGCGTGGATCTTCATCCGCCACGTCTTTGCAGAATGGTTGCCAGCCGGTCAACTCGACAGCTATGTGGCCGGTCTAATTCTACTGGCTGCTGCGCCCTGCACTGCGATGGTGTTCGTCTGGAGCCGACTGACCGGCGGCGATCCGATATTCACGCTATCGCAAGTCGCGCTGAACAACACCATCATGGTCTTCGCCTTCGCACCTATCGTCGGCCTGTTGCTCGGGCTATCGGCCATCACGGTGCCGTGGGACACCTTGCTGGTGTCGGTGGTACTGTACATCATCGCTCCCGTCATCATTGCCCAAATCTGGCGCGACGCATTGCTGCGCCAGGGCCAATCCGCCTTCAATGCCATGCTGGCACGCACAGGCCCGTTGTCCATCGGGGCGCTGTTGCTCACGCTCGTGTTGCTGTTCGCTTTTCAGGGACAGGCCATCTTGCTGCAGCCACTGGTGATCGCCATGCTGGCCGTGCCCATTCTGATCCAGGTATTTTTTAATTCCGGGCTGGCCTACTGGCTTAATCGGCGGGCCGGAGAAAAACACAGCATCGCCTGCCCCTCGGCCCTGATCGGCGCCAGCAACTTCTTCGAGCTGGCCGTGGCGGCCGCCATCAGCCTCTTCGGTATCCAATCTGGCGCTGCGCTGGCCACCGTGGTCGGCGTGCTGATCGAGGTGCCGGTCATGCTGCTGGTGGTGCGGATCGTGAACCGGAGCAAGGATTGGTATGAGGCCGGTGCCAGTTGTCTACCTCGCAGCGAACCGGTAAAGAATACGGAGAGTCGTCATGTCTGAACGCCGCCTTGACCTGCCAAATATCGATACCGGATTATTCCAGCAACCCGACATCCAGCGGCTGCTGACGCCTCAGCGCACCGACCATACACCGCGCTTTCTGCTGCTCTACGGATCGCTACGCGAGCGTTCGTACAGTCGTCTGGCCGCAGAAGAGGCGGCACGCATTCTGCGTGCGCTTGGCGGCGAAACGCGAATATTCAACCCTTCGGGACTACCACTGGTCGATGATGCTCCTACCGATCAGCCCAAGGTCAGGGAACTCCATGAGCTGGTGCAGTGGGCGGAAGGCATGGTGTGGTGTTCGCCGGAACGCCACGGCGCCATGACGGGTCTGATGAAAACCCAGATCGACTGGATTCCGCTTTCCATCGGCGCGGTGCGCCCCACCCAGGGCAAAACGCTGGCAGTCATGCAGGTTTCGGGCGGATCGCAGTCTTTCAATGCGGTCAATCAAATGCGCGTGCTGGGTCGTTGGATGCGCATGTTCACCATTCCCAATCAATCCTCAGTCGCCAAGGCATACCAGGAATTCGATGATGCTGGGCGCATGAAGCACTCGGCCTACTATGATCGCATCGTAGATGTGATGGAAGAACTGATGAAGTTCACGCTGCTTACGCGCGATGCAGTGCCGTATCTGGTAGATCGATACAGCGAACGGACGGAAAGCGCCGAAGCATTAAGCCAGCGCGTCAACCAAACGACAATATGAAAACCAAAACTGCATCCTCCGGCACGCCAGCCGCAGTTTTTGGCGTCCTTCTCAAGCTGGGGCTGACATCGTTCGGCGGCCCGATGAGCTCGGATTGACGCTACACTGCCTAAGTACGTAGGCGTCGTCGCTCGACCGCGTCGTCAAACACACGGTAAGATCTTCCGTAAACGTAATAAGTGTCATTCGCCCCAGATACTGTCAAGACACGACCCAAGGGTATGCGGATCGATCCGAACATCGCTAATCAAAAACGTCGTAAAGAATATCGGCGATGACGGCTGTGGCGACAGAGATCAGGATCAAGTCCGTGCCGGCGATACGCCATTCGTAGCCGGGGTATCTTGGCAGACGGCCCAACAGTGGCCCAGGCGCCATTTTCTTCGCAATTCCAGGAGGCAGAGGCTTGCCCCTGGCCAAGTTCTTTCGTATGCCGGGCGGCAACGTGGCGTAGCCCCCCAGTCCGAAATCTAGTGCATACTCGCGCGCCAAGGCAGCAGTAATACCCGCATACACGAGATCGCCGAACAAATCATCACCGCGCAAATGGCCATGGTGATCCCTATGATCATCGAAATAGTCGTAATAGCGGCCTCGATCGTCGTAACGACGATCAGAATCGTAATCGCGCCCGGAGCCCCCGTGTTGACTGGCGTGAGACCCTTTGGCGTGATTGTCGTGCATATCCGGCGTACCCTTACCAGGGTTACCGGGGCCGGAATTACCCTTGTCCGAGTTTCCCTTACCAGGGTTACCTGAGGCATGCGGGTTGCCATTGCCACCATTCCTCTTGCCGGGACCGCTTGCGCTGTTGCCTTGGCCCTTACCTTCGGGTGGTGCCGCTTGAGCTGTTAAAACCAGTGAACAGGCAGTAATTAAAGAAGAGGCTAATGCGATACCTGGTTTCATCATTGTTTTCCTTTTATCAACAGGACGGCGCCAGCATACTGCGTGCCTTATTTCAAAAATAATCCATCCTGTATCAGTTTGTATGGCCTGCGGTTCGATCACTCGCCCACGGAGATGGCCACTGCCATCAAGCGAGCCGTCGATGAGGGCAAATGAATGGTTTCGTCCAGTGAGATCGTGCGGAAGGCTCTGCACGAATGGAAAACGTGGCGCGAGCGAAACAGCTTATTAGCCGTACGCTCGAACTAACCGACAACGCCAAACAGGACCTGGCCCAAATCTAGTCATATATCGCTAAGTCAGCGCATTCCAACCATAAAACGAAACTACCATTTTCATACTTGCCTACCACCGCCATCCCCATTAATGATGAAGAGCAAATGAGCCAGATCAGGTAAGCACACCTCACTCGCCGCCAGCTACCCAGTTCTCCACCTCAAGCGCGGGCACTCGCGCAAACTCCGACACGTTGTTCGTCACCAGTACAAGGCCCGCGCTACGCGCATGACCGGCGATATGCAGATCGCTCACCCCGATGGTCTGCCCTAGCTTTTCCAGCGCGACACGAATAGCGCCATAGTGCTGAGCCGCCTTAGCGTCTTAGGAAAAAGCACTTCGAGACGACTGCAAAATCCTCGACAGCGGATAGATTTTCGCTGACTCGGCTGCTTTTCTCCGCACCACGCATGAGGCCCCGCCGATACCGCCGACGCTCATCTCACACCACGCAACAGGCGCAGTCCGTTGAAGACTACAAGCAGGCTGGCCCCCATGTCGGCGAACACCGCCATCCACATCGTCGCGCCGCCAAAGATCGCGAGAACGAAAAACACCAGCTTGATGCCCAGCGCCAGGGCGATGTTCTGCCACAGGACCGCGTAGGTCTTTTTCGACAGCCGGATGGTTTCTGGAATACGGCGCAGGTCGTCGTTCATGACGAGTATGTCAGCAGCCTCTTTGGCCGCGTCCGTGCCGGCCGCCCCCATCGAAAAACCGATTTTCGCCGCAGCGAGCGAGGGACTGTCGTTCACGCCGTCGCCCACCATGCCGACCTGCTCGCCCGCATCCCTCAATGCCTCCACAGCCTTCAGCTTGCCATGCGGCAGCAGGCCGGCGCGCACGTCTTCGATGCCGACCAGTGCCGCGATGGCCCGGGCGGTCGTCGCATTGTCTCCCGTCAGCATGACGGGCCGCACGCCCAGCGCCTTGAGTTCAGCCACCGCCTGCTTGCTGGTTTCCCGGGTGGTGTCGGCCACCGCGAACAGCGCCAGCGCGCCGCTATCGTCCGCCAGCACGGACAGCGTGCGCCCCTGAGCCTCGTGCTCTCGCATCAGCGCCTCGATCTGCGGCGAGCACTGGCCGCGGTCGTGCAGCCATCGATGGTTGCCTAGAACGTAACGGTGCCCGCCGATGGTGCCATGCACTCCTTTTCCGAGTTCGGCGCCGAAGTCAGTGACTTCTTCGATCGGAGCGTCCAGGCCTGCGGCAACCGCCTTCGACACCGGATGGTCGGACCGGTCCGCAAGACTGCGGGCAACCGTCAGTATCCATGCTTCGGGCTGTGCACCTTCGAACAATTGACGCGCCACCAGTCGCGGCTTGCCCTCGGTAATCGTGCCGGTCTTGTCCAAGCCCAGGACTGTGAGCTTGCGCGCCTGTTCGATATAGATGCCGCCCTTGATGAGAATGCCGCGCCGCGTTGCCGCCGCCAAGCCGCTGACGATCGTGACCGGAGTGGAGATGACGAGCGCGCAGGGGCAGGCAATGACCAGCAGCACCAGCGCCTTGTATATCGCCTCTAGCCAAGGCCAGCTCGCCAGCAATGGAAAGCCAATGGCCACAGCCAGCGCAAGCACGAACACCGCAGGCGTGTAGACAGCCGCAAACCGGTCCACGAAGCGCTGCGTGGGCGCGCGTTGCCCTTGTGCGTCTTCAACGGCGTGGATGATGCGGGCCAACAGCGTGTCACCCGCTGGCTTGGTGACCTCGAACTCCAGGGCGCCGCTTTGATTGATGGTGCCCGCAAATACATCATCGCCAGGCGCCTTGTCGACGGGAATGCTCTCGCCCGTGACAGAAGATTGGTCGACCGCGCCTTGCCCGGCGGTGACCCGCCCATCCAGCGCGAAGCGTTCCCCCGGCTTGACGCGCGCCAGTGCGCCAACCGGGACGTCTTTGGCATCGGCAAGCGCCCAAGTGCCGTCCGGCTGCCGGATTTCGGCTTCGGGCGGCGACAGCGCCAGCAGCCCTGCGACGGCGTTGCGCGCACGCTCCACCGAACGTGCCTCGATGAATTCGGCCAGCGAGAACAAGGCCATGACCATCGCGGCTTCCGGCCACTGACCGATGAGAAAGGCACCGATGACGGCTACGCCCATCAGGGCGTTGATATTCAGCTGGCCATGCCTCAAGGCCGCCAGGCCCTTTTTGAATACGTCCAGTCCGGACAAGGCGATCGCTACAGCGGCAACCATCATCCCCGTGATCTGCCAGGCGTATGCATCCGGCTCGACGAGGTGGCACAGTTCGGCCAGGAGCGCCACGATAAGCGCGGCGACCAAGCGTAGCAGGCGGCCGCGCTGGGCACTGGCGGTGTCCGCCGCCGATGGCGGAGCAGTGAGCTTCTCTGCCGTGAAACCAAGTTTTCTGATCGCCGCAATCACCGAGCCCCAGGCGGCTTCGGGCGCATCGACGGCTAAAGTGCGGGCGGGCAGATCGAAACCCAGGCCGCGCACCTGCTTGAACGATTCGAGTGTGCGCCGAATCTGGCCTTCCTCGACGGCGCAGTCCATTTGAGGAATGCGCAACAGCAGCGCTCCCGGCGTCGCCGGGATAGAGGCAGGCACTGCCTTATCGGCGAACTGCAATGCCTCGCAAGCGGCGGAGCCGCAGCAGTCGCCGCTATCTTCTTTGCGCTTGTCGCGCGCCAACTGGATGACGTTGGGAATCGACATATCGGTATTTTCCATGAAAGGCCGTGAAACGCTTCCATTAAAAACCCTGTAGTTGCTACAAGGTCAAGCATCCTCATACGCCGCGACGTTCTGCGATAAAATATTTAGCAACAATTAATAAAACGAGATACATAATGGCTATCGTTCAGCTCAGCGCCGGCCCCCAGCGCTCCGTCGCACTCGACGGCAAAGGCGCAGCCTGGGGTTGGGGGGCCTTCAAGACCGCCTCTCCCAGTCTGCAAGACGTTCTTCCAGCGGAAATCTGCTTCACGGATAAAACCGAAATCGGCCACCGACGCTATGCCCAGCCCTATGCGCAGTTGCTCAACCCAGGCGCACCGTTTCGCCTGGTCGCCGATGGCAACACTCATATATTGGGGGCTTGCGACACTGGAGCCCTGCTGGCCTGCCGACCCGTGATTGCACCGGACCATGGGGCAGCCCACCAGACGGTCCGAGCCATACCCGGCGGCATACGGCAATTGGCCACCATGCAGACCGTCAGTTTGGCCGTGCTGGAAAACGGCAGTGTGTGGTCCTGGGGTTTCAATCACCAGGGGCAGCTTGGCCGGCCGGCACAGCCGGCACAGAACACCGCTGCGCCGCTCGATGATCTCCCTGCCATCGCCAGCCTGGCATGCGGCTCGGCGCACGCCCTGGCCCTGGATCGGTCCGGCCGCGTCTGGAGTTGGGGTGCCAACCAGGCCGGCCAGTTGGGGCACGGGACGCTCCAATCCTCCGGCCGGCCGGCCCAAGTGGCATTGCCCGAGCTCATCATCGACATCGCCGCGGGCGATACGCACAGCATGGCCCTGGATGCAGCCGGCCAGTTATGGGCCTGGGGCGCCAATAATCATGGTCAAACAGGCAGCACCGAGGGCGCCTACTTCACTCGCCCGGTCAAGATCCAGACCGGCTTTCCCGTGCGACAGGTCGACGGCGGACTGTTTTACACAGTGGCCTTGTCCGAGCAGGGCGAAGTCTTTGCCTGGGGCTGGAATGGATTGGGACAGATCGGTTTGCCGCAGCGACATTCCTCTCCGCAAGCCAGGCAGATTACCGGGCTGCCGCCGGTCACGCATTTGGCCACCGGAACGGGCCATGTCCTGGCCAGCGATGGCCGGACCGTCTTTGCCTGGGGCGATAACCGTAGCGCTGCCTGCGGGCAGCCTGCCCAAGACCCGGTGATCCTTATTCCGAATCCCATCCATCTGACCTGAGGGCACAAGCATGAGCACAAGCAATCACCACGGTGCCCGTCAACCGCTGACAACCGCTGCCGGCCCCGCGGACCCCAAGCGCCGCGATGTCCTGCGCTGGTCGCTGGGCCTGTCTGCCGGCCTGATATTGCCGCCCTTGGCGGGCTGCGGCAGCGGCAGCGACGTTCCGGAGGCAACGGCGGACACCTTGCCCGAAGCCGCCCGCATCTATGCCCGCAACGGCCTCATCGATATCGACCTGATGGCCGCTTACGGCAACAGAAACGTCCAGTTCGCAGCGCCCTCGCAGAATGCTTATCCAGGCACCTCGCAGTCTGTGAATGCCTACCTGCGCAGTTATAACGGCGGTCTTCCGGCCCCCACCCTGTGCCTGAATGCGGGCGATACCTTGCGTATCCGGCTGCAAAACAGGCTGCCTGAAAATGACACCAAGTACTCGTCGTTGAACTTCCTCAACTATCAGAACAGCACCAACCTGCATTTTCATGGCTTGCATGTTGATCCGAAGGAGATCCGCCCCGGAGTCTATGGCGACTATATGGTGGACACCCCCGACGCGGGAGTTGCGCCCGGCGCCGACCGGCAGCATGAAATCGCCTTGCCGGCTGATCATCCCAGTGGAATCTACTGGTATCACCCGCACCTGCATGGATCCACCACCACACAGGTGCTCAACGGCATGTTCGGGGCCATTTTGATCTCCACCCCACGCAATGACTTCGATCTGGCCGAAGACATTCGCGAAAGAGTCATCTTCGTGCATCGCCTGAATCTTAGCGATAAAGGCCGCAGCGACACCTTGTACGACTATACGGGCAACAGCAATAGCGGCTTTGTGCTCAATGGGGCATATCAGCCCACCATAGTCATGCGTCCGGGGGAAATCCAGAACTGGCATTTTCTGAATGCGGACGTCTTCTATCCCTTCAGCCCGATCCTGGACGAGCACACCCTATGGCATTATGCCCGCGACGGAAATGCCTTCCCGCGCCAGTACCGACCTATCAATGCCGAGTCCGTGACCCAGACGGACAGCGCCCATTGGCCGGGCAGCGCCATGTATCCCGGCAATCGCAATTCGGTGCTGGTTCAAGCCAGCAAAACCCCCGGCACTTATTATCTGCGCTGCGCCAAGGCGCCGTCGGGCATGGATCCGGAAATCGTCGCGCGCGTGGTCGTCGAAGGCACACCGGTCGACATGGACCTGCCCAGCCCGCACAGGCTGCCTTTGTACAACAACTACCAGCCTATTACAGACGCCGAGCTCGCCCAGCATGGCGGCAAGACCCGGGCGGTCATCCTGGCCGTGCTCAACAAGAACAGCCCCCTGCTCACACAGCCGGTTCCCGAGGATGAAGAATGGTTCATCCCGGCGACGGACAATTCGTCCCTGGCCAATTTCGTGTTTGCCACCGGCAACTCCGGAGCCAAGCTCGCCCCTTTCCAATCCGCGCTCGCCACGACGCAGATCGTAGCCCTGAATGCGGTCGAAGAATGGACTCTGTACAACTTGAATGGCTACCCGCATCCCTTCCATATCCATGTCAATGATTGCTATGTGATCAAGGTCAATGGCCAGGACATCGAGCCCTACTGGGCCGATACCATTCCGCTGGCACCCAATGGCAGCCTGGACCAGCCCACTTCCATTACATTCCGCAGTCGCTTCACCGACTTTACAGGCAGTTTCGTCTGGCATTGCCATGCCCTGGATCACGAGGACATGGGCATGATGGAGCTGGTTGAAGTGGTCGCCTGAGGCAGACAAAAAACAGCGCTCGATGCGCTAGCATACCGAACACACCCTCAAAGCCTCGTCATTCTGCTGCCGGGTGTGCTCGACCAGATAGTCAAGAAATACGCGGGATCGCTGCGGAATGAACTTGCGGCTCGGCAGGGCCGCGTACATGGCAAGGCGCCCGGTGACCCATGGCTGCAGCACCCGAACCAGTTCGCCGCGGGTCAGGTACGGCGCGGCGATATCCAGGGCAATGGATGTGACGCCGGCGCCATCCAGTGCAGCACGCAGCAAGGTATCGGTATGGTTCGCGATGAGCACCGCGTCCACGTCGATTTCCACCGCCTCGTCCGGACCGGGCTGACGCCACATGCGCCAGGCCCGCACAGGCATGTCGGGCGGCTGCAGGCGCAGGCACTCATGCTGTTTCAGATCATCAGGCGCTTTCGGCATTCCCTTGCGTTTCACATAGGCCGGCGAAGCAACCAGGACCACATCGGATTCGACAATCTTGCGCGCGATGATGTCGGCATTGAAATTCGCATCGGTGCCCAGCAAGGTGATGTCGTAGTCTTCGATCGGCGGCGCCCTGTGTGTTTCGACCTCGACATCCACCACGATGCCCGGATAGCGCTGGCGAAACTTCGACAGCATCGGAGCAATGACATAGCTGGCCAGAACCGGTTGCGTATGCACGCGCAGCCGGCCCGCCAGTTCGCTGGTATGCGCACTGGCGATGGAGTCGGCTTCCTCCACGTCCTGCAGTATCTGGCGCACACGAGCCAAGTAGGCATCCCCCGCTTCGGTAAGCGATACCCGACGCGTCGTGCGCTGGAACAATCTTGTGCCCAGATAGGCTTCCAGCTCGGCAACCAGACGAGTGACCGCGGGCGGCGACATGTCCAGCGCCCGCGCCGCGGCCGCAAAGCCGCCCTGGTCGGCGACGCGTTCGAAGACCTGCATGGCAAGCAATCTATCCATGGAACGGCTCCTACAAGCCAATTGTTTCATTAACGTGAATAGTATATGTCTTTTTAGGACATTTATTCATATCGCAGGAACTTTTAAAGTTACTCCATCGACGAGATCACACGACAGATGGCTCGCCGAATCATCGGAACCTGCTTCCTTTGATCCAAACCAACCTATTGATTTAAAGGATATACATCATGACACGCACTCAAGTTTCCGCCATTGCTTTTGCCTTCACCGTCCTTTTCGCCGGCCAAGCCATGGCGGCCAGCGAAGGCCCTGTGACTCGCGCCCAAGTCAAGGCCGAGCTGGCCGAAGCCGTTCGCACAGGCAACATGATCGCTGGAGAAAGCGGGCAGCAGCTGAACGAAATCTTCCCGCATAACTACCCGGCACAACAATCCGGCAGCACGGTGACGCGCGCCCAGGTCAAGGCCGAGCTGGCCGAAGCTGTCCGCGCAGGCAATGTCGTGGCAGGCGAAAGCAGCACGGCCCTGAACCAAGCGTTTCCCCAGAATTATGTTGCGCAGAACCAGGTAGCCGACAAGAGCCGCGAACAAGTCCGCGCCGAGCTGGCCGAAGCCGCCGCAAGCGGCCAGATGTCGCGCCGTATCGAAGCCTAAACCCATCATGATCACCCTGCGCAGATCAGAAGAACGCGGCCGGTCCACCCATGGCGGCTGGCTGCAAAGCGCCCACAGCTTCTCTTTTGGCGACTACTTCGACATCCGGCATCAAGGCCACGGCAACCTGCTCGTCATCAACGACGACACGGTGGCCGGCGGGCGCGGCTTCGGAAGCCACGGCCATCGCGACATGGAAATCATCAGCTATGTGCTCGACGGGGAACTGGCTCATAAGGACAGCATGGGCAACGGCGAAACGGGAGCGGTAAACAGCGGCATCATCCGCCCTGGAGACGTCCAACGCATGAGCGCGGGCACCGGCGTCATGCATAGCGAATTCAATAATCTGCAAGATCGCAGCACGCGCTTCCTGCAAATCTGGATCAAGCCCAAATTCAAGGGAATACGGCCTGGCTACGAGCAAAAGCACTTCGATCGGGAACAGCGCCGCGGCCGACTGGTGCTGGTCGCCTCGCGCACCGGAGAGAACGGTTCGGTAAGCATGAACGCCGATGCGGCGATTCATGCCGGTTTGTTCGACGAAGGCGAACACTGCGTACGCCCCTTGAACACCGGACGCCTGGCCTATGTGCATCTGGCTCGCGGTTCTCTAAACGTCAATGGCAACGCCCTGGCAGAGGGAGACGGCGCCCTGCTGGACGGCGAACCGGAGCTCAAGCTGGAAAACGGCCGCGATGCCGAGGTACTGGTGTTCGACCTCGCGCGCTAGCACGCAAGAACCGGCAGGCACGCCGACATGCCTGCCAGGCTCGCTTCGCGGCCCACGCTGGTAGGCTAGGCTTCGCTCATGCCGGCCGCCGGCTCTTCCGCACGGCCGCTGCGGACTTTTTCTTCGATGCGCCGGCCCACGTCAGGGTCCACATTTTTCCAGTAATCGAAAGCGCGCTCCAGCACGGGACTGCGTACGCCGCCCAACAAGCTGCCGGCAACCGTTTCAACCAATCGATCGCGCTGTTCGTCGTTGTACACCTCGCGCACCAGTGTGCCGGGCTGGCCAAAGTCATCGTCTTCGGCATGGAGCTCATAGGCGCTGCGCACCATGTCGCCATCCGCTTCCCAGCCGTCGTCCATCTTGCCCGTGTCGTCGGCCCAGGTCCGGCCGCCGGAATTCGGTGCATAAACAGGCTGATTGCCGCTGTGCTCGTAGGCCATTTGACCATCGAACATATAGGTATTGACCGCCACTTTGGGCTTGTTGACCGGCAACTGGTGGAAATTGGTGCCGATGCGATTGCGCTGCGCATCGTTGTAGGCAAAGGCGCGGCCCAGCAGCATCTTGTCGGGCGACAGCCCGATACCCGGTACGGTGTTGCCGGGCGAGAATGCCGCTTGCTCGATCTGCGCGAAAAAGTTCTCCGGATTTCGATTGAGCGTCATCGTGCCGACTTCGATCAGCGGGTAATCCTTGTGCGACCACGTCTTGGTCAGGTCGAAAGGGTTGAAGCGATACGACTTGGCTTCTTCGTAAGGCATGACCTGCACGGACAAGGTCCAACTGGGATGCTCTCCTTTTGCGATTGCGTCGAACAGGTCGCGCCGATGGTAGTCGGCGTCGAGGCCTGCCATTTCCTTGGCTTCCGCATTGGTGAAGTGCCGCATGCCTTGCTTGGTGTGGAAATGGTATTTGACCCAGAAGCGCTCGCCCTTGGCGTTGACCCACATATAGGTGTGCGAGCCATAGCCGTTCATGTGGCGCCAAGTGCGCGGCAGGCCGCGGTCGCCCATCAGGTACGTGACCTGGTGCGCCGATTCCGGGTTATTGGTCCAGAAATCCCATTGCATGTGATTGTCGCGCAGACCCGAATCAGGCAGACGCTTCTGGCTGCGTATGAAGTGCGGGAACTTCATCGGATCGCGCACGAAGAAAATCGGCGTATTGTTGCCGACCAGGTCGTAGTTTCCTTCTTCCGTGTAGAACTTGAGCGAAAAACCCCGCACATCGCGCCAGGTATCGGGGCTGCCCGCCTCGCCCGCCACAGTGGAAAACCGCGCGAGCATTTCGGTCTTACAGCCTTTCCGGAACAGCGCCGCCTTGGTATAGGCGGAAACGTCGGCGGTGGTTTCAAATACCCCGAACGCCCCCGCGCCTTTGGCGTGCGGCTGGCGCTCCGGTACTTTCTCTCGATTGAAGTGCGCCATCTGCTCCAGGAAGTGGACGTCATGCAGCACAATGGGCCCATTTGGGCCTATGGTCAGCGAATTGCGGTCGCTGGGCGCGGGCGCTCCAGCGCCTGTGGTCGAGCCTTGAGTGGCATTGCTCTTGGATTGAGTCATTGCTGGTCTCCAGTAAGATCACATGAATGGATCGGCAACCTGGCCGGGCTGAACACAGATTACTATATAAAGATGGCGTTCTCATTGATCACGCATAAAGATCGCGCATAAAAACTCATACAGCATATGGACCTAGATTCAGCACCAAAAACTCTTCACCTGGACGACCTCAATGTCGGTGATGTCTTTCTCAGCCGCGCTCAGGCTGTCGATGCCCAACAGATCGTCCAGTTCGCGTCACAGTTCGACCCGCAGCCCTTCCATCTGGACGAAGAGGCCGCCAAAGACACTTACTTCCAGGGACTGGCCGCAAGCGGTTGGCACACGGCGGCCATTACCATGCGACTGATGGTCGAAAGCTTCCCGCTTGCGCAGGGGCTGATCGGCGCAGGCGTCGAGCTGAGCTGGTCCCAGCCGACTCGCCCCGGCGATGTGCTGCGTGTAAAAAGCACGATCCTTAGCATCACGCCTTCCCGCTCCAAGCCGGATCGCGCCATCATTCTTTTTGAAACCATCACCTTGAACCAGCGCGACGAGGCCGTGCAGAAGTTGACGAGCAGAATCGTCGCCTTCCGGCGGCCTCAAGGCGACGCGATGCGGGCTCCTGCGTGAACCCGCAACCGCCTATCCGGCCATAGGCGGCTGGAACCGCCTCAGGCGCAGCGCGTTGGCCAGCACGAACACGCTTGACAGCGCCATGGCGCCGGCCGCGAAGATGGGCGACAGCAGCAGGCCGTAAGCCGGATACAGCGCGCCGGCCGCCAGCGGGATCAACGCCGTGTTGTAGGCAAAGGCCCAGAACAGGTTCTGCCGGATATTGCCTATTGTGGCCTGCGACAAGGCGATGGCGTTCGGCACCCCTTGAAGATTGCCGGACATCAGCACGACGTCGGCGGCCTCCATGGCGATGTCGGTACCCGTGCCGATCGCCAATCCTACGTCGGCTTCGGCCAGCGCTGGCGCGTCGTTGATGCCGTCGCCAACGAACGCGACGTGTCCATGCTCGGCCTTCAGCCTCCGCAGCACTTCCACCTTCCCTGCCGGCAGTACTTCGGCCACCACTTCATCGATACCCAGCCGTGCCGCGATGGCCTTTGCAGTGACCTTGTTGTCGCCGGTGATCATCGCGACTTTCAGGCCCAGTTGATGCAGTGCCGCTATGGCGGCGGGCGTGCTGGCCTTGATCGGATCGGCCACGGCGACGATTGCGGCCAGGCGTCCGTCGATGGCCGCATACAGCGGCGACTTGCCTTCTTTGCCGAGCCGCTCGGCCGTCGCCGCGAAAAGCCCGACATCCAGGCCGAGCCCACGCATATAGCGGTCTGCCCCGACCTGCACGCGAACGCCGTCCACACTGGCACGCACGCCCATGCCGGTCACCGACTCGAAGTCATCAAGCGTCGGAACGGCGATGTCTTCTTCCTCGGCGGCGTGGACGATGGCGCGCGCGATGGGATGCTCGGATCGGGATTCCACCGCGGCGATCCGCGCGAGTACTTGCGCACGATCGAAGCCTTCCGCCACGTCGAGGTCGGTCAACGCCGGCCGCCCTTCCGTCAGCGTCCCGGTCTTGTCCACCGCCACCACCCGCGCATCCTTCAGCAACTGCAAGGCTTCGCCTTTGCGAAACAGCACACCCAGCTCCGCGCCCCGTCCGGTGCCGACCATGATCGAGGTCGGGGTCGCCAGGCCCATGGCGCAAGGGCATGCGATGATGAGCACCGCCACTGCATTCACCAAGGCGAAGGTCAGGGCGGGCGAGGGGCCGAAGACCAGCCAGACGAGAAAGGTCAGCGTCGCCGCAGCCATCACCGCCGGCACGAACCACATCGTGACCTTGTCCACCACGGCCTGGATCGGCAGCTTGGAACCTTGCGCCTGCTCGACCAGGCGTATGATCTGCGCCAGCACGGTCTGACTGCCCACGGCAGTGGCGCGCAGCGTGAAGGCGCCCGTCTGGTTGACGGTGCCGCCGACCACTTCGCTGCCGGCGACCTTCTGGACCGGTATGGGCTCGCCAGTGATCATGGACTCATCGACATAGCTCTGTCCGTCGATGACTTCTCCGTCCACCGGCACCCGCTCGCCCGGCCGCACGTCCACGATATCGTCCGAAACGACTTCGCTTATCGGAATCTCGACGGCACGGCCATCGCGCGACACGCGTGCCACCTTGGCCTGCAGGCCGACCAGCCGCTTGATGGCCTCGGAAGTCCGCCCTTTTGCCCGCGCTTCCAGATAGCGCCCCAGCAGGATGAGGGTCACGATCACCGCGGCGGCTTCATAATAAACATTGACTGTGCCAACGGGCAGCAGGCCGGGCGCGAAGGTGGCGACGACGGAATACGCATAAGCGGCCAACGTACCGACCGCCACCAGCGAGTTCATGTCCGGCACCAGGCGCCACAGCGCCGGAAAGCCCTTGGTGTAGAAGCGCCGGCCGGGCAATGCCAATACCAGCGTCGTCAGCACGAACTGCAAGACCCAGCTCCATTGCATGCCTATCGTGCGCTCCACGAGCGCGTGCATGCCCGGCACAAGGTGCGATCCCATTTCGATGATGAATACAGGCAATGACAGCGCAGCGGCAATGATCAGGTCGCGCTTCAGCGCCGTACGCTCCGCGTCCTTCTTTGCCATGGCGTCGTCCTCGCCATCCCGGGTCTCGGCGTCGCGCGCCCGAGCTTCGTAACCGGCATTCTGCACCGCAGCCACGAGCTCGTCAGCGGATGCGACTCCGCGCACGGTTGCGCCCTCGGTCGCCAGGTTCACCACTGCTTCCGACACACCGGGCACCGCCTTCAGCGCCCGTTCGACCCGCCCCACGCAGGAGGCGCAGGTCATGCCTTCAATGGACAGGCTGATGGCCGCTGTCGCGGCATGGTCGGCTTTCGCTGGCAGATTCATGATTGTCCTCTGGAATAAGTCATCATAGGGCAAGACTAATCCTTACCATGATTGGAAGGTCAAGCGAATCCGGTATCCTTGCACTGACAGTATCTTTAGACCGCCATCCATGATCGATTCGACCCATAGCGAGCGCAAAGCGTGTGCGGAAGACGCAAGCCGGTCATCTTCAACGAGAAGCGACCAATCGCAAGGAAATGACAAATTCCCTGATGGCCCCTGGAGTGTGTTTCTGGTCTTTTTGCGGCTGGGCATGACTTCGTTCGGCGGACCCATTGCACACCTGGGCTATTTTCGCAGCGAGTTCGTGGAACGTCGGCGTTGGCTGACCGATCGCGACTATTCGGATCTGGTGGCGCTATGCCAATTCCTGCCTGGTCCATCCAGCAGCCAGGTCGGCATGGCGCTGGGACTGGGCCGGGCGGGATGGCCCGGTTTGCTGGCCGCCTGGGCGGGGTTTACGCTGCCGTCGGCGATGGCGCTCATTCTGTTTGCCTACGGTGTCGGGCAATACCAGGATCTGGCCCGGTCCGGCTGGGTGCATGGATTGAAGATCGTGGCCGTTGCCATCGTGGCTCAGGCCGTATGGGGCATGGCCAAGTCGCTGTGCCCCGACCGCCCGCGTGCCACGCTGGCAGTCCTCGCAGCCCTGCTGACGCTGATCCTGCCCACCGCATCCGGGCAGGTCGCGGCCATCGTCTGCGCCGGCGTGGTCGGACGCTGGATGCTCGAGCCGCCGCAGCCGCCAGGCGGGCGGGCGCACGCCTATCCCATCTCGCGCAAAACCGGCGTCGTCGCGCTATGCCTGTTCGCGCTGCCTTTGGCCGGCCTTGCCCTGTGGGCGGCCTTCAGCGGTTCATCGATGGCCGCGCTGCTGGATGGCATCTATCGTTCCGGCGCCCTGGTCTTCGGCGGCGGGCACGTGGTGCTGCCCCTGCTGCAATCGGCAGTCGTTCCCAGCGGCGTGGTGAGCAGCGCAGATTTCCTTGCAGGGTACGGGGCGGCGCAGGCGGTGCCGGGCCCCCTGTTCACATTTGCCGCGTATCTGGGCACCATCGCTGACAGCACTCTTAACGGATGGCGAGGCGGCCTGGCATGGCTGGCCCTGATTTTCCTTCCCGGGTTTCTCGTGCTTGCCGCCGCGCTGCCTTTCTGGGAAAGTCTGCGAAGACGTCCCGGCATCCAGGCCGCCATGGCAGGCATCAATGCCGGCGTAGTCGGCATCCTATTGTCGGCGCTGTATGATCCGGTGTGGACCGGAGCCATCCATGGCAAGGCCGATTTCGGTCTGGCGCTGGCGGCATTCGGGCTGCTGGTGTTCGGTCGTCTGCCACCCGCCCTCGTCGTACTGCTGGCCGGTGTGGCCGGATGGGCCATGGCGGGATAGCCGGGTCAGGCTACGGCACCTTTATGGAATACCATGATCATCAGCCCCATCGACAAACAAATGAAGCCCGCCCCCAATTCGAAAGGCTGGGATCTGGAACGCATGTCGCCCGCCTGCTTCGGCCTGGTCATGGCGACCGGCATCGTGTCGCTGGCCGCCCATATGCTGGACCTGTCCCGCATCGCGCGTGTGCTTTTCGATCTGAACCTGGTTTTTTTCCTTGTGCTGTGGGTCCTGACCATACTGCGCATCGTCCGCTATGCGAAGCGATTCTTCAGCGACATGGGCGATCATGTACGCGGGCCGGGTTTTTTCACGGCGGTGGCGGGCGCCAGCATCCTGGGCAGCGAGTTCGTGGTGCTCGATGGCAATTACCGCGTCGGCTGGTTCTTGTGGCTATGGGCCGCTGTGCTCTGGATGGGGCTGACCTATGCGATATTCGCCGCGCTGACCATCCGCACCGACAAGCCCGGATTAGAACGGGGCCTGAGCGGCAGCTGGCTGCTGGCGGTCGTGGCGACTCAGTCTCTTGCCGTACTCGGCGGCATGCTGGCCGGGCATGGCGGGCCCATCAGCGCCCGGGCCTTGAACTTTCTGGCGCTGTCCATGTGGTTGTGGGGCGGAATGCTGTACATCCTGATCATGGCGCTGATCTTCTTCCGCTATCTGTTCCTGCGCTTCTCGCCCGCCGATCTCTCGCCGTCATACTGGATCAACATGGGCGCCATGGCCATTTCAACGCTGGCGGGCGCGCAGCTCATCACAAACGCACAGGCAGAACCTTTCCTGCTCTCCGTCCTTCCTTTCCTGAAAGGGCTGACGCTGTTCTTCTGGGCGGCAGGAACCTGGTGGATTCCAATGCTGCTGGTGCTCGGGTTCTGGCGGCATGCCTATATGCGTTTTCCCATTCAATACGACCCACTGTACTGGGGCGTCGTGTTTCCCTTCGGCATGTACGCGGCCAGCACCTACAGCCTGAGCCATGTGCTGGAGCTCGACTTCCTGTATTTCCTTCCGCCCGTCTTCCTGTATGCGGCCATGGCGGCCTGGCTCGTCGCCTTCACGGGCCTGGCGCATGATGTCTGGCTGCGATACAACGGTTCGCGCCAACCGGCGTAGCGCCTCGCAGCCGGCGGGCGGCGACCTTGACACCCGCAGGCGGCCCTCGTAACCTACGGCTTGCATCTTGCAAATGACAAGAACGGTAAGACTTCAGGAGACCCCCATGAAATTCCCTTCATTCCTGGCCGCATTGGCCACGACGGCTTTGCTGTGCGCCGGCGCCGCCCAAGCCCAGGTCAGCGTAATGCTGCCTGCTAATCCCGGCGGCGGCTGGGACTCCACGGGACGCCAGGCCTTCCAGGCCATGCAGCAGGCGGGTATTTATACGGGCACGGTCAACTTCACCAACAAGGGCGGTGCCGGCGGCACCATCGGCCTCGCCGACTTCCAGCGCGCCCAGAAAGGCAAACCCGACGCGCTTGCTGTGTTTGGCGCCATCACGGTCGGTGCCATCACGCTGAATAAATCGCCCATCGATCTAAGCAAGTTCAAGCCGGTGGCGCGCCTGACGGCGGAATACCTGGTCCTTGCCGTCAAGGCCGACGCACCCTACAAAACGCTGGGCGATTTCGTTGAAGCCCTCAAGGCGAATCCGGGCGGCACGCCTGTAGGCGGCGGGTCGGCCGGCGGCGTCGACCACATCGCCCTTGCCCTGCTGGCGCAAAGCGCCGGAGTTTCGGTGCCTAAACTGAACTATATTCCGCAGGCAGGCGGTGCCGATACCGTCACCGGCATCGTGAACGGCACGCTCAAGGCCGGCATCTCGGGCATTTCCGAATTCCAGCAGTTCGCTGAAAGCGGACGCATCCGCATCCTGGCCATCACCACATCCGACCGCCTGCCGAACCTCGACGTCCCGACCTTCAAGGAAGCAGGCTATGACGTCGAAATCGCGAACTGGCGCGGCATCCTGGGCTCCATCGACATGCCTGAAGCCAACCATAAAGAGTGGGTCGACCGCTTTGCACGCCTGAACGACAGCGACGCCTGGAAGGCCGTGCTGGCCAAGCAGGGCTGGGATGCCTATTTCCTGCCCGGCGACGCCTTTGGCCAATTCATTCAAAGCGAAAGCGGCCGCATCAACCAGATCCTGAAGGACGCAGGGCTGGCGAAGTAAGCGCCAAGCGTCCAAGCAGGTTCGGTCATGGCATCGTTGCGCAATCGCCCCTGGTGGCTGGGGCTGGCTGTTCTCTTTCTGGGCGGGGTCTGTTTCCACGCCTCGACCCAACTGGCCGCCACCGCCCAGTACGCCGCCATCGGTCCGGGCATGTTCGTTGCCGCGGTCGGTGTCGGGCTCATGGTCCTGGGCGTGATGCTGCTGGTGCAAATAGCGCGAGGCGAAACTTTCGAGCCGCTCGACGCCGAGAACGCCGCGGCCGATCAGTCCATGGACCGGCGCGCATTCTTTACCGCACTGCTGGCGGTGGTCTTGCCCACGCTGACCATCGAACTCCTCGGGCTGCCGGCCACCGCCATGCTGTCCTTCATGCTGGTGGCGCGATCGTTCGGGTCGCGGCGGGTACTGCCTGATCTACTGGCCGGCCTCGTTCTGGGCGTCGTCAGCTGGCTGCTGTTCAGCTGGCTCGGATTGCAGTTGGGCGGTTTCTTCCCGTTGGCGGGCCTATAATGGATACCTTGGCGCTTTTGCTGCATGGCTTCGAAGTGGCGCTGTCGCCCATCAACCTGATGTGGGCCTTCATCGGCTCCATGCTCGGCACGGCCATAGGGATCCTGCCGGGCATCGGCCCCGCCCTGACCATTGCGCTGTTGCTGCCGGTCACCGTTTCCGTTGGCCCGGTATCAGCCTTCATCATGTTTGCCGGCGTACTCTATGGCGCGATGTACGGCGGCTCGACCACATCCATCCTCATCAATACACCAGGCGAAGCCGGCTCGATGATGACGGCCCTCGAGGGCAATAAAATGGCACGTGCCGGCCGTGGCGCCGCGGCACTGGCAACGGCCGCCATCGGTTCTTTCGTGGCGGGCACCATCGCCACGCTGTTGCTGACCTTCGCCGCGCCGGTGGTCGCCGAACTCGCCTTCATCCTGAAGCCCGCCGACTACTTCGCCCTGACGGTCCTTGCCTTTACATCGGTGGCGGTGGTGATGGGGGCATCGCGGGTCCGTGGCTTCATTTCCCTGTTCCTGGGCCTTGCCCTCGGTGTGATCGGCATCGACGGCATGACCGGACAGCCCCGCATGACCTTCGGCCTGCCCGACCTGCTGGACGGCGTGGAGCTCACCGTGGTGCTGGTGTCGGTATTCGCGGTGGGCGAGATCCTGTTCGTCGCCAGCCGGTACACCTACAGCAAGGACGAGATCATCCCGATCCGCGGCAAAATCTACATGACGCGCCAGGAATGGGCGCGATCCTGGAAGCCGTGGCTGCGCGGCACCATCATCGGCTTCCCCATGGGCGCCGTCCCGGGCGGCGGTTCCGAGATCCCGACCATGCTGTCCTACTCGCTGGAAAAAAAGCTCTCCCCCTATCGGGACGAGTTCGGCAAAGGCGCCATCGAAGGCGTAGCGGGCCCCGAAGCAGCCAATAACGCGGCGGCGGCCGGCATCCTGGTGCCCTTGCTGACGCTGGGCCTGCCCACATCGGCAACGGCGGCCGTGCTGCTCGCCGCCTTCCAGAACTATGGGCTGCAGCCGGGCCCCTTTCTGTTCACCAGCAATCCTGAACTGGTATGGGGGCTGATCGCTTCCCTGTATATCGGCAACCTCATGCTGCTGGTGCTGAACCTGCCGCTGGTTGGACTATGGGTGCGGCTGCTGTACATACCCAAGCCACAGCTGTATGCCGGCATCCTGGTCTTCGCCATGATCGGCATCTGGGGCGTTTCGGGCTCGGTTTTCGACCTGGGGCTCATGGCGGGACTCGGCCTGGTCAGCTATGCCATGCGGGTGTACGGCTTTCCCATTCCCCCGCTGCTCATCGGCCTGATCCTCGTGCCGCTGGCCGAGAATCAGCTCCGCACCGCGCTGGCTGCCGGCCAGGGCAATGTGGCCGTGCTGGTCGAAGGGCCTATTTCGATCACCTTCCTGACCTTGGCCGTCCTGTTCCTGTTCGTGCCTTTTCTGCTCAAGCGCCTGCGCGGCCATTCTGCCTAGCCCGGACGTCAATCGTACAGACTCGCGTTGCAAAGACGCGCCTTCAAGGACTGGATGAGCGCATGGGCGGCGGCGGTCTGGTAGCGCGTAGGCGGCGTCAGAAGAAACAGCTTCGCCCCGAACACGCTGATGCGATAGTATTCAAGATGCCTGACCAGGCATCCCGATTGCAGTTCCGCGCGAACCATGTACCGGGGCAGGAAGCCCACGCCGCCGCCCTCCATCACCGCCTGCTTCAAGAATACGAAGTTGTCCGACCTCAGCACCGGATCGAGCTCCACGCTCCTGCTTCCGCCGGCGTAGCGCCCCGTCACGCTCAAGGCAGCACCCACGGCGGAAGCGCAGACGATGTCCAGTCCTTGCAGGTCCTCCAGCACATGTATCGGAGGCTTGCCCCGCATGTATTCCGGGCTGGAGCAAACGACCCAGTCGACATCGGCAAGCTCGATCGCCATGGAATTGGCGGGCGGCCGTGACAGGACTCGCAAGGCGATATCTATGCCTTCTTCGACGAGGTTCGAAATCTGGTTGCTGAAAACCACGTCGAAGGTGACGCCCGGATGCTCGCGCCTGAACTGGACCAGGGTGTCGGACAACACCAGATGCCCCAGGCCCGCCGATACGCTTAAGCGCACATGCCCCGAAATGCTGCCGGCGGCGCTGGAGACGATGTCGGTCACGGCGGCGAGCTCCTGCAGCATGTTACGGCCGTGCGCATAGACCGCCGCGCCGATATCGGTAAGCTGCATGGACTTGGTCGTACGCCTGAGCAGTTGCGCGCCCAGAGCGTCTTCGAATGCCTTGAGCCGATAGCTGAGGTTCGCCCTGGACATATTACGCTTGCGCGCGGCTGCGCTGAGGCTACCCGCCTCGACGATGTCAATGAAGAAATGCAGCGAGTTGAGATCCATGGGAGTCTAAGCAAACAGAGATTGTCAAATAATATTTGACAGGGATTCAAATCGTCAAACGAATCGACAACCGACGTACCATACCGCAGGACAACCTTCTCATCCCTATCTAGGCAAGAACATGGCACTCGATAATGAAACTTTCTCGGTCCTGCGCTCGACCGTGCAGCGCTTCATTGAACAACGGCTGAAACCCGCGGAAGACATCCTGGAGGAAACCGACGACGTCCCGGCCGAGATCGTTGCCGAGATGAAAGAGCTCGGCCTCTTCGGCATTTCCATTCCTGAAGAGTACGGTGGTTCGGGGTTGTCGATGTCGCAGGAATGTGACATTGCCTACGACCTCGGCCATACCGCCTTCGCGTTCCGGTCGGTGTTCGGCACTAACGTCGGCATCGGATCGCAGGGCATCCTGATGGATGGCACCGAAGAACAGAAACAGGCCTGGCTGCCGCGCATCGCGTCGGGCGAGATCATCATTTCATTCGCGCTGACCGAGCCCGGCGCGGGTTCCGACGCGGGATCCCTGCAAACGCGGGCAACGCTGCAGGACGGGCACTATGTCCTGAATGGAACCAAGCGCTTCATCACCAACGCCTCGCGCGCCAATGCCTTCACGCTCATGGCGCGTACCGGCGGCCCGGGCGCCGACGGCATCACGGCCTTCATCGTTCCCGCCGATGCGCCCGGCATATCGCTGGGCAAGCCGGACAAGAAAATGGGGCAGCGCGGCACCAAGACCTGCGACGTCGTACTCGAGGATGTCAAGGTCGACGCGGCGAACATCATCGGCGGCGTGCCTGAAAAAGGCTTTCGTACCGCCATGAAAGTCCTGGATCGCGGCCGGCTGCATATCTCGGCCTTGGCCTGCGGCATGGCCGACCGCCTGATTCATGACGCCGTCGACTATGCCAAGCAGCGCAAGCAGTTCGGCCAGCCCATCGCCCAGTTCCAGCTGGTGCAAGCCATGCTGGCCGACAGCCAGACGGAGCTTTACGCGGGTCTTTCCATGATGCGCGACTGCGCGCGCATGTACGATGCCAATCCGCCCGGCCAAAGGAACGCCGAGCTGAGCATGGCGGCATCTTGTGTGAAGCTGTTCTGCAGCGAGATGGTGGGCCGTGTGGCCGATCGCGCCGTACAGATTCATGGCGGCTCCGGCTACATCAGCGAGTACAAGGCCGAACGGTTCTACCGCGATGTCCGCCTGCTAAGGCTTTATGAGGGCACGAGCCAGATCCAGCAACTGATCATCGCCAAGCATTTGCTGCAGCGCTGATCGGGACGGTCGGGGGTCAGACCCCATTCGGGGTCTGACCCCGGCAGGATTCTGGGGTCGGACCCCGTACGGGGTCTGACCCCGCATGATTCTGAGGTCGGACCCCGCACGGGGTCCGACCCCCAGTCCCCTGTTAGTCGACCGAAATATTGGCTTCCTTGATCACTTCCGCCCATTTGGCGCGCTCATCCTGGATGAACTTGCCGAACTCTTCGGGCGTGCCGCCACCGACCTGGCCGCCGGTCTGTTCGAAAGCCTGGATGACTTCCGGCTTCTTCAGGATCTTGTTGAAGGCTGTGTTGAGTTTCTCGACGACGTCTTGCGGCGTGCCGGCGGGCACGACGATGCCTTGCCAGTTGTACGACTCGAAACCGGGCAGGCCGGCTTCTGCGATGGTCGGTACATTGGGCAAGAGCGGCAGGCGCTGGCTGCTGGTCACGCCCAAGGGCTTCACTTTGTCGGCCTGGATGGCCGGCATGGCGGCATAGCCCATTTCGAACATCATGTCGATGTGGCCCGCCATCAGGTCGGTCGCGGCGGGCGCTCCGCCTTTATAAGGCACGTGCGTCATTTCGACGCCGGCGCTATTGGCGAACAGCTCGCCCGACAGGTGGTGGGCACCGCCCACGCCCGACGAGCCGAAGGTGATCCGGCCCGGGTCCTTCTTGCTCAGGTCTATCAACTCGGCAATGCTGTTGACGGGTACTTTCTTGTTGACGTTCAGGATGAGCGGCGCCTCTTCGATCAGGATGACGGGCGTCAGGTCTTTCTGGACGTCGTAGGGCACGTTCTTGGGCATCAGCGTCGGATTCACCGACAAGGGGGCCAGGTGGCCGCTGCCGATGGTATAGCCGTCAGGCTTGGCGCGCGCGATTTCCGCGGTACCGATGACGCCGCCGGCGCCGGCCTTGTTTTCAATGACGACATTCGCCTTGAGTTCCTTTGCCAGCTCTTCGCCCAGCATGCGCATGCGGGTATCGGCGAAGCCGCCTGCGGCGTAAGGAATGATCATGGTGATGGGCTTTGCGCCGGGCCATTCCGCGGCTGCCGCATTGGTGGACAGGGCGCCGAAGACGGCGGCAGCCGCCAGCGCGGCGCCTAGTTTCTGTATGGACATATACTGACCTCGAAAAGATGAAAAACGATTGAATCGCAAGGATTTTTCGGGCTCTATTGTATGCTGTGGGAACGCGCGTCGCTTTACCAGGAGCAAAGCATGCCTGATCAGAGCCATAGGGTCGTCATTGTCGGAGGCGGGGCCGGCGGGCTGGAACTCGCCGCCAAGCTGGGCCGGAAATTCGGTCCCGGCCATGTCTTCCTGATCGACAAGGCGGAAAGCCATATCTGGAAACCGTCGCTGCACGAGGTGGCCGCCGGCACCCTGGATATACATCGGGAAGACCTTTCGTATTTCATGCTCGCGCGCGAAAGCGGCTTCACCTTCATCCAGGGCGAAATGCAGGGTCTGGACCGCGCCTCGCGCGAAGTGTCGCTGCTGCCCGTTTCCAGCCCCGCCGGCCTCGAGATCTTCCCCGCCCGCCGTGTCGCCTATAGCACGCTCGTGGTCGCCATAGGCAGCAAAACCAATTTCTTCGGCACGCCCGGTGCGCGTGAGCATGCCATCACACTGGACTCCACCGAGCAGGCCGAACGTTTCCGGCAGCGACTGCTGAGCCTGATGGTGCGCCACGCTCCGGCGGCCCAGCGCGACGGCGGCCCGGGCGACGCGGAATCCCCCGGGCTGGAGATCGCCATCGTGGGTGCGGGCGCCACCGGGGTGGAACTGGCGGCCGAACTGCTGGAGGCCCGCGCCGGGCTGGTCTACTACGGCCTGCACGAGCAAAGCCCGGGCTACGGCATGCGCATCACCCTCATTGAAGGCGCCGACCGGATTCTTTCGGCCCTGCCTCCGAAGCTGTCTTCCACGGCTCAATCCCTCTTGGAATCGCGGGGCGTCAAGGTGCTCACGGGCGTACGCGTCGCAAGCGTCTCCGAAGACCATCTGTCCGACAAGGAAGGCAAGCGCTATCCAGCCGACTTGTGCGTATGGGCGGCGGGGATCGAAGCGCCTTCCATGCTGAGCGAATTGGGACTGGAAACCAATCGCGCCAACCAACTGGTGGTGGACTCGCGATTGCGCACCGCGGACCCATGCATCTATGCATTCGGCGACTGCGCGCAAGCCCGCTGGGCGGGCCAGGACACGAATCTGCCGGCGCGTGCGCAGGTTGCCCACCAACAAGCCTCGTTCTTGTGCACGGCCTTGGGCGCGCGCATCCGCGGGACGGCGGAAACGAACCAGGATTTCGAGTTTCGCGACTATGGTTCGCTGGTCTCGATCGGGCACAACCGGGGCGTCGGAAGCCTGATGGGCGTCCTGTCGGGGAAAAGCTGGTTCGTTGAGGGACTGGTGGCGCGCCTGATGTACATGAGCCTGCACCTTGCCCATCACCTGGCCGTCCTCGGCTTCGGGCGCACGGCGGCCCTGGCTCTCGGACGGCTGCTGCTAAAGCGCGGCGCTCCCCGAGTCAAGCTTCACTGAGCGCTGGTCCCAGGGCCTGCCAATGCTGAAAGGCAGACGGCGCCGGCCCTAAGACTGGGGCTGGATATTGGCCGCCTTCACGATCGCGCCGTAGCGTTCGGATTCCGATCGGCAGAAAGCGGCAAAGTCCTGTTGTGAGCCACCCAAAGGGTCCGCGCCCGCTTGAAGCAGCTTGGCCCTGACGTCGGTATCGGCTAGCGCCTTGTTGAGGGCGGCATTCAGCTTCTCGATGATGTCGGGCGGGGTCTTGGCGGGGGCCCACACGCCATACCAAGTGGTCACGCTGAATCCCTTCAGGCCCGACTCGTCCATCGTGGGAAGTTCCGGCGCGACCTCGGTCCGCTTCTCGGAAGTGACGCCCAGGGCTTTCAATTTGCCGGAGCGGACGAACACGATGGAAGACGGAGCGCTGTCGAACATCATGTCCACCTGCCCTCCCACCAGATCCGTCAGCGCGGGAGCGCTGCCTTTATAAGGAACATGCATGAGCGGCAACTTCGTCATTTGGCTGAACAGCTCTCCGGCCAGATGTCCCGGCGCTCCAACGCTGGAAGAAGCAAACGTCATGCTTTTCCCGGAATTCCTGGCAAGCGTCAGAAGCTCCTCCACGGATTTCGCCTGGACTTTGGGCGAGACGACGAGGATCTGGGGCGTGGATGCCAGCCCCACGATGGGTTCGAAGTCCTTCAAAGGATCAAAGGGAAGATCCTTTTTCAGAAACGGGTTGATGACATGCCCGGAATAATTCAGCAGCAAGGTGTAGCCGTCCGGCGCCGCTCGCGCGACCTGGCCCGCCCCGATCACGCTGCTGGCCCCGGGCTTGTTGTCTATGACGACGGATTGCCCCAGGTCTTCCGATAGCTTCTGCCCGACCACCCGCGCCACGATGTCGGTCGGCCCTCCGGCGGGAAAGGGAACGACCATGGTGATCGACCGGCTTGGATAAGACTCCGCCGCCGACACGAGCGCCGGCTGCATGGAAGCCGCCAGGCCCAGCATCGCTGCCGCCGCGGAAAATTTCGCGTTCTTCATTGTCTCGTCTCCACTGATGATGGTTTTATGTTTTGTATTGACATCGCGGCCGCAGGAAAGCCGCCATGCGGCGGTATCGTGCGGCGCGGGAACTCAAGCCGGCCCGGTCCTCAGTCGGGTGAACGCCGATTCTCAAGGTATTTCGCGGCTGCGCCCTTTTGCTCTCCCTTCCAGACCGCTTGCGCCTGGGTCAGAATCTGCGCTACGCGCTGTGCCACCTCTTCCATCGTGATCGAGCTGACCGGGTGTGCGATGATGACCGGCTCCAGGTCCAGCATGCCCAGCGCTTCCCGGGTCAGGACAGTCTCCTTGACGAACTCCGTCGTGACGATGACCGCTGTCGGAACCCCTGCGCTTTCAAGAGCGATGGCGTCTCTCAGGCAGCCGGACGTGCACGAGCCGCAGTCGCCGATCGCCGTCAATACGATGTCGTTTTCCTGGATGATCTGCGCGATCAGTTCCGGCGCCGCATCCTTCGAGAAACTGTGCTTGACGTAGTAGTTCACCGCCTTGAAGCCGACCTCCTGCTTGAGCGCGTCGATGGCGCCCCTGAGCAGCTTGTTGGCGTTCCACTTGGAATTGTCGAGTACGCCCAGCCTCAATCCGTCCAGACTGGCCTTTCTTGCCGCCGTCGGCATTTCAACGGAGCGCACGATGCCGCGCGGATCGTAGACGCGCACACTTCCGTCCTTGGTTTTCATCAGCATGTTTTTTCCCCGTATCAAAGTGAACATGTGCCGCTGGAGCAATCCGGCCCGTCCGGCATCGCGGCTGCATCGACGGGCTTCAGCACCGGCGTGCTCATGTGGCCCCAGCCGGGGATGACCGCCGAGAACCGCCCTGCTTCTCCGCCCATGACGAACAAATGAATGTTGTCGGGGTCATGGACGATGGGGATGCGCGTGTCGTCTTCGCGCTTGTACCACTTGGGAAGATTGCGGTTGTAGACTTTGCCGTAGCGATGGCCATAGGCAAGATCGATGAAACGGTTGCCATGGTTCATGAAGAGGTAGTTGCGGATGTCCGCCCTGTTCCATCCATGCTGTGCGATCGTCCTGGCGTGCTCCAGGCCCAGCACGACGGCCATGTGCCCTCCCAGCACCGCGGTATTCGAGCCTATCGTGCTCATCACCGAGCAGATCGTATCCAGGATCCCCTCGGGGTCGTTCGAGACGTGATTCGTGGCGCTGTGCGGCGCTTCCGCGGCAAGCGCGAATACCGTCGATTCTCCGGCAGGGAAGCCGTGCTCCACGTGATAGGGCGCAAGCGGGCTTTGCGCTTCGTTTTCCGCCACGCAGTATGTGTACTTGCCGGGATGGCCCAGCGTGCTCTTGTCCAGGTCGCCCGGCCAGGCACCGCCCACGTTGAGCATGATCAGCCGGATCGCGCGGCCGATGGTCGCGTTGGCTCTATTGCCCGAACCAAAGACATTGGCCCCCCCGTTCATGCCGATCTCGGCTGCAATCGGGCCGTTGACGACGATGAGCGGCGAAGCCACGTGAGTCGTCGCCTGGACGCCGTTCAAGTTGAATGCGGGATCGGTCAAGGCGAGCATTGCCGCACGCACGACGGGAGCGTAAGCGGGCTTGCAGCCGGCCATCACCATATTGATCGCCATCACTTCACGCGTGAGTTCTCCCCAGCGCGGGGCGACTTTGCATTCCACATAGCTGGGATCCCCGCCCAGCTCGCGAACGACCGCTTCGATTTTCTCGGGCGTAGGCGGCACGAGCGGAAGTCCGTCACTGAAGCCTTGCTCGTAGTAATACTCCACCAAGTCGACATCCGCGTCGACGGTACTGTCTTCTGCCATGGCGTTCATGATTCCAAGCCTCCTGAAATGACATGAGACCATCTTAATGAGCCTTTTTATTGTTTCCAACAGGAATCTATTAACTGAGATAATTGCGCTTTCGACATAAATCAGGCTTGGCCATGATTCAACCCCATCAGCTGGATCTCAGCGCGAAAGAGCTGCTCGCCATCAAAACCATTGCCGAATATGGAAGCTTCAACGCTGCCGCGATCACCTTGAATGTTTCGCAACCCGTGCTCACGCGCACCGTGCAGCGAGTCGAGCGCCTTCTGGGACTCGCCTTGTTCGATCGCACGACCCGCAGCGTGGAGATCACCGAGGCAGGCAAGGAATTCGTTGCGCTTGCCGAGCGAGTCTTGAACGATGTCCAGATCTACCTGAAAGCAGTGCAAGAACGCGAAGCCGGACAGCGCGGCCAAGTCATCATTTCGTCGGTCATGTCGGTGGCCGCGACGGTGCTTCCCGCGATCGCTGCCCGCTACCGCCAGACCCATCCGAACGTCACCCTGCATATCCATGAGGGTGTGCATGGCACCGTCATCGAAAACCTGCGCTCGGGCGTCTCCGATTTCGGGTTGACGTATCTCGATGATATTGCGCCCATTTTTTCCACCGTGCCGTTGAGCACACAGTACTTCCATGTCTTGCTGCCCAAGGGCCACCGCCTTGAAAGACGCAGACAGGTGTCATGGCACGACATACAGGCGGAGCAGCTGGTTTCATTGCCGTCGGACTCCCGGACGCGGCGCGTGATCGACGCCGTCGCCGTCACGAATGGGCTGACCCTCAGCCATTCCATCACCGTGACCCAGTTCACCACCATGATGCAGTTTGTCGCCGCCGGAGTCGGGATCGCGATCGTGCCCGAAGGGGCTTTGTCCGCCGCATCGATGAGTCCGCGCCTTTCGGCACGGCCTTTGGAAAAGCCCAAGCTGAGCCGGACGATGGGCCTTGTTGCGCTCAAAAGCAGGAACCAGACCTACTTTGCCGGCAAGATGATTGAATTGGTCATGCAAGAGTGGCGCGGCATCTGAGCAGGTGCCGGCGCCCATGGCCTGGAGCAACGGACGCCGCCCCGCGGCGCACTTGCCGAAATCGCCATAAAGCGCTTGAATAGGGGGATCGGAAAAGGCGGAGCAAGAAGATGGGCGGCAAGAGCATGTATTACGGATGGGCCATAGTCTGGGCGGCAACGGTGCTGACTCTTCTGACCGTCGGCCTGCGCCTGGGCGCGGGCCCCTTCTTTCTTCCCATGACCCAGGATCTGGGCATGACGCGCAGCGAGCTTTCCAGCATAATCGCCGCCGGCATGCTGACCTACGGCCTTACCATGCCGCTTGCGGGGCAACTGGTCACGTCCTGGGGAACACGCCGCGTGCTGCTTCTTGGCGCACTCTTCGTCGCCGTGTCCATAGTCGGCACCATCTATGCGCAAGGGGTGCTCAGCCTCGCCCTGAGCTATGGGGTGGGCTTGTCCATCGGCCTGGCGCTCGCCAGCCCCGTCTCGCTGACCCCGGTCATCAGCCGCTGGTTCGTCCGTCAGCGCGGCATGGCGCTGTTTGTGCTGTCCGCCGGGTCCATGGCCGGCATCGCCATCCTGACCCCTTTGTTTACCTCATCGATCAGCACCTTTGGCTGGCAGGCGACCTTAGCGGGCTTCGCTGCCGTGTTTACGCTGATCACGCTGCCTTGCGCTTTGTTCGTCATCCGCGACAATGCCCCGGAACACGCGGACACGCTCGCGGCGCCCGCGCCCGTCCGGCCCCACGCGCCGGTGCAGGCCTCCTGTGCAGTCCCGCCGCATTCCGCTGGGGCACAGGCGCACCCGCTACGGGCCGCCGCCGCCGTGCGGACCCTTCCCTTCTGGCAACTGACGCTGGGTATGTTCGCTTGCGGCTTCAGCATGAATCTGCTTGGCACCCATGGTGTGCCCATGCTGATGGACCATGGCTTCGATGCCCGGAGCAGCGCGTTCGGCATCGCCTTGATCGGCCTGGTCGCCATCTTCAGTTCCTTCGCCTTGGGGAAACTGTCCGACATGGTCGAACGGCGCTATATCCTGGCGATCATCTATACGGTCCGCGGCCTGGGCTTCTTCGGCCTGGTCGAAGCGCTCGCCCCTTGGCAGCTGTACAGCGTGGCATCGGTCGGCGGCCTCGTGTGGGCGGGCAGCGTCGCCCTGTCCTCGGCCATCATGGCCGATGTCTATGGCACCCGTCTGGTCGGCGTGCTTTGCGGCTGGGCGTATGTCGGCCACCAGATCGGCGGCATGATCAGTTCATGGCTGGGCGGCTGGGCGTACGAGGCGTTCGGCACCCACCTGATCGCCTTCGGAGCGGCAGGCCTCCTGCTGTTCGGCGCCGCGGCGATTTCGCTCGGCCTACCCTCCCGAGGCACGACGATCCGGGCACGGCCTATTGCTACGGCGGCGGAATGAAGAGATTTGAGGGGTCAGACCCCCCGCGCGAAGACTTGAGGGGTCAGACCCCGTATGGGGTCTGACCCCAGGCAAAAGGGGGCGAGCGGGGTCTGACCCCTCGCACATGCAACTTTCGCCCTGGAACGCTGTCTGACGTCCTTTAGCCGTTTATTTCATAAAGAGGACGTCAACCACATGTCGGTACAACAGCTCCTGCAACAACTGCTTCAGTCCGGAAAAAGCCTGGGCCAGGATGCCGGCTCGCGCATCCAGGATGCTGCGCCGGGCCTTGGGTCCAATCTTGGCGGTTTCGGCGGCGGCGCACTGGCCGGAGGCGCCTTGGGGCTGCTGCTGGGCAACAAGAAGTTCCGGAAAATGGGCGGCAAACTGGCTGCCTACGGCGGCGCGGCCGCATTGGGCGCCGTCGCGCTCAAGGCCTACCAGGACTGGCAGACGAAACAATCGGCCCAGCCCGCTGGCCAGCCCGCCCCCCAGCCTGCACAGCCACTGCCTTATTCCCCGCCGCCGTCGCCCACGCTGAAGACCGGCGCCACCGATGCTGAACAGCACAGCAAAGCCATCCTGGCCGCCATGATCGCCGCCGCCAAGGCGGATGGGCATATCGGCGACAAGGAAAGGCAATTGATCGATTCCGAAGTGGCGAAGCTGGCAAGCAGCCGCGCCGACATGGCCTGGTTCGATGCTGAACTGAAGAAGCCCGCTGACCCGGCAGAAGTTGCGGCACTGGCTCGCACACCCGAGATCGCTGCCGAGATTTATCTCGCCAGCCTGCTGGTCATCGAAGACGACAGCTTCATGGAAAAGGCTTACCTGGATGAGCTGGGGCGCAAGCTGGGGTTGGCGCCCACCTTGCAGGACGAGCTTCGCGCGCAATTGCGGTGACGGGAAGGGGTCAGACCCCATACGGGGTCTGACCCCAGTCAGTGGAAGGCGTAGGGGGTCAGACCCCATGGGGGGTCTGACCCCGGAAGAAAGAAGAAGGGTCAGACCCCGTATGGGGACTGACCCTGGCAATCAGTTCAACACGTTCTTGTTGCGCTCGACGACTTCCTGCCAGAGCTCGATGTCCTTGTCCAGGAAGCGCTGGAAGTCGTCCGCGCTGCCGGCCTTCAACACGATGCCGCTGCGGGTGCTGAGGGCTTCGACGACCTCGGGATCGGCCAGGGTTTCATTGAAGCTGGCATTGAGCTTGTCGACGATATCCTTGGGAGTGGCCTTCGGAGCCATGACGCCATAGTAGACGCCCACATCGTATTCAGGGTATCCGAGTTCTCCGAATGTGGGAACGTCGGGTGCCAGCACGGAACGGGCTTCGCCGGTAATGGCCAGCGACTTGATCCGGTCCGACGCCGTATCGCCCAGCAAAGGGTTGATCAGCAGATCGACCTGGCCGCCCAGCAAGGCCGCCAGCGCGTCCGCGCCGCCCTTGTAGGGAATATGCACCATCTCGGTGCCTGCAACCTGATTGAACAGCACCGTCGCCATGTGAGGGGTGCCACCCACGCCCGAAGAGCCATAGTTCAACTTGCCGGGGTTGGCTTTCGCGTAGGCCACGAGTTCCTTCAGGGAGTCAACGCCCAGTTCATTGCTCACTTTCAGGATCACGGGACCGATTCCCAGATAGGCCACCGCGGCCAGATCCTTTTTGACGTCGAACTTCAGGTCTTTGTACAAAGCGGGGCTGATGGCGATGCTGTTGGCGACAATCAGCAGGTTATAGCCATCGGCCTTGCCCCGCGCCACGTAGTCCGCCGCTAGGTTGCCGCCCGCGCCCGACTTGTTCTCGACGATAACGGGCTGACCGATTTTTTCGGAAAGCTTCTTGGCCACGGTACGCGCCACGAGATCGATGCTGCTGCCGGGAGAGAACCCGACCACGAGGGTGACGGGTTTGTCGGGAAACCCGGCTGCAGCGGCTGGTGCCGCAAAACCGATGCCGGCGGCAAGCGCCATGGCCGTGAAGAAACGTGCGATAGACATGATGGACACCACAATGATCGGCAGGCGAACTGCCTGGATTCTTACAGAAGAAGAGGGAAAGCAGTATTGCAGCGGCAATGCGCTTTGTCTAATACCTATCGATCATATCCATATTACCCATACGCAGGCAATAAGCCGTTCCTAATCACGCCGAGGCATAACCCAATTCCCGATCACGGTCCTGAGCGGCCTTGCTTCGTTTGCCGGCCGGCCCAAAGCCGCCGCCACCCGGCGTGCGGAGCGTGACCTCATCGCCCGGCTGCAGCACTTGGGGCACGCGCGAATCGATCGGACGGCCGTTGATCAGCACCGCGCCGCAGCCGCCCTCCCCGCCTCCGCCCAGGCCGGGAGCCGGCACCTTGATGCGCTCGGTCAGGAAGACCACGGATAACGGGCCGGTATGCCGGCTGACGAAACATATTTCTTCGCCCAAGCCGCCCCGGAACTCGCCTTTTCCGCCGGAATCGGAACACAGGCGCTTATAGCGGAACCGGAGCGGCGAGTCGCGCTCGGCGATCTCGATGGGCGTGGGGGAAATATTGCTGGGCCAAGACATGACCGAAGCGCCGTCCTTGCCGGCCGTCGCGCCCATCCCTCCGTTGTAGAAGAGCACGGTCGCGAACGGCTTGCCGTTCTCGCGGATGCCGTTCATGTTGGTGATCCACACCGGCGAGCCTACCCCTGCCATGACCCGGTCGGGCAGCACGGAATAGAGCGCGCCAAACACCACGGTAGGGACGTAGTGACCGGTGCAGGATCGGCCTCCCACAGGCGCGGGCGACACGGGATTCAGGATCGAGCCTTGCGGGGCGGTCACCGTCAGCGGACGGAACAGGCCATGGTTATTGGGCAGGTCAGGCAGCAGCAGGCTTTTTATCGCATACACGGCCATGGCGTTGGTGTAAGCCAAAACGCAATTGATGGCCCGGGGCTGCTGCGGCGAGGATCCGGCGAAATCGCATTCGATTTCGCTGCCGGCGATGCGGACGGCCACATTGAAATGGAACGGTTCGGCAAAGCCGTCGGTATCCATGCTGTAGCGGTACTCGCCGTCAGGCAGCGCGGAAATGGCCTTGCGCATGGCCTGTTCGCTGCGGTCGAACAAGGCATCGGCCAGACTGTCGATCTCGTGCAGCCCATATTCCCGCAACAGGTCGTCCACCCGCCGGGCAATGAGTTCGGCCGCACCCGCATGGCACCAGATGTCTCCCACCGTGAGGTCCGGCGTGCGCACGTTGGCGCGCAACAGGCTCAGCAAGGTGTTGTCGACCTCGCCCTCGCGCAGGAAATGCATGATGGGTATGTGGAAGCCTTCTTCGAACAGCTCGCGCGCATCGACGGAGCGGATCTTGCCTCCGATGTCGGGCACGTGCCCGGTCGTTGCGGCGAAGCCGACGATGCGTTCGCCATGGAAAATGGGCTTGACCAGGCAGACGTCATTCAAGTGGCCGGTGCCTATCCAGGGATTGTTCGTGATGAAGACGTCGCCCGGACGCATGGCGTCCATGCCTATGCTGGCCACGGTGGCCTGCACGGTCTTTGGCAACGTGCCGATAAAGGACGGGATGGCGCCCGCATTCTCGGCCAGGGTCTGACCGCGCGTATCGGTCAGCACAACGGCGAAGTCGTTGGCCTCCGAGGACAGCGTCGAGAACGATGTGCGCACGATCACCTTGGCCGCTTCAGTAACGATCGAGCGGATGCGGGTCCAGAATACTTCGAGAAAAATGGCGTCGGACGCCAGGTCGATGGGATTTTTCATGATTGCAAGTCCTCAATACTGACCACCAGGCTGCCGGACGGCGCCACCGTGGCGTGCCCCAGGGGGCCCACCACCAGGGTGGTGCTGGCTTCTTCGACCAGCAGCGGTCCCTGCGCGCTGAATCCGACGGGCAGGGTTTCACGCCGATAGATCGGCGTCTGGACGAAGCCGCCCGCCTCCTTGAAATACACCGGGCGCGTGGCAATGGGCGCCGCGGCGCCGGCCATGTCCCGCTGGGCCGGCTCGAATTGCCGGCGCGGCGCGGAGAGGCCGGTCACCCTCAGGTTCACCAGTTCCACCGGCACGCTGGGCGGCGTGCGTCCGAACTTTCGTTCATACTCTTTTCGGAATGACTGCTCGAGCCGGGCCGCCCAGCTTGCCGCATCCGGCTCCGCCGATGCGGCACCGGCGTATGGGCCATCCGGGAGATCGACCGTCAGGTTGAAGCCCTGGCCGATGAATCTGCCGTCCGCGCGCCGGCGCAACACGCATGGCCCGAAGCTGCCGGACAAGGTCTCGAGGTTGGCCGTCACTTCATGTTCGAGCGCCGCGAACATGTCCTCGAGCTCCTGCACCGCGTCGGTGGCGGGCTTGAAGCTGACGGTACGGGAGCGATCCGTTCGCGCCGACGACACCAGCAGGCCGAAGGCGGATGCCACGCCGGCGTCCGGAGGGCAGATGATGGTCTTGACGCCTATCTTGCGTGCGACGTAATAGGCATGCAGGGGACCGCCTCCTCCCGTCGCGACGAGGACGAAGTTGCGCGGATCCTTGCCCCGCTCCGCAACGTGCACGCGTGCAGCCGCCGCCATGTTTTCCGCAACGATGTCGTGCACGCCCCAGGCGACGTCATCGGGATGGCGCGCGAGCATCCCGCCCAGCTTCGCATAACTTGCGCGCGCCGCTTCGATATCGATGGGCAGGGTGCCGCCGGCGAAATAGCCGCCGTTCAGATAGCCCAGGATCAGGTTGGCATCGGTCACGGCGGGCTCTTCGCCGCCGCGCCCATAGCACACCGGCCCGGGCTCCGAGCCTGCGCTCTGCGGGCCGACCTTGAGCAGCCCCAGCTCATCCTGATGGGCGATGCTGCCCCCTCCCGCGCCGATCTCTATCAGGTCGACCGTGGTGATGCTGATGGGAATGCCGCTGCCCTCGGCAAAGCGCTTCTGGCGCGCCGCTTCGAAGCCGAACGTAACCGAAGGCTGGCCATGCTCGATCAGGCAAAGCTTGGCCGTAGTGCCTCCCATGTCGAAGGCAAGCAGGTTGTCCTTGCCCTCGCGCAGGCTGTGATGCACCGCCGACACGGCACCCGCCGCGGGTCCGGACTCCAGCAGCGATATGGGGTGGGCCTTGGCATCTTCCAGATGCGACAGCCCCCCGTTGGAAAGCATCATCAGGATCTCGCTGCGCAGGCCAAGCTCGCGCAGGCGCTGCGCAAGGGTATCCAGATACCCCTGGGCCATCGGCTTGATGTAAGCATTGGCCAAAGTGGTGGACATGCGTTCGTACTCGCGAATCACTGGCGCGACCTCGGACGAAAGCGTCAGCGCCAGCCCGGGGTGGGCTTGCTCGATGGCCGCTTTCAGGCGTTGCTCGTGGATGTCGGACTTGTAGGCGTGCAGCAAGCAGATGGCAAGCGACACCACCCCGTCGGCCACCAGTTCGCCGGTGACCTTCAGCGCCTGTTCAATATCCAGGGGCTCGATCTCCCGGCCTTCGGCATCCAGCCGGCCGGCCACTTCGCCGCGCAATGTCCGGGGCGCGAGAGGTGCGATGCGGTCCAGGCGCAGATCGTAGAGATCGTACTTGCGCTCGTTGCCCATCTCGATGATGTCCTTGAAGCCCTGCGTCGCCAGCATGCCCGTGCGTGCGCCCCGGCGCTCGATGAGCGCGTTCGTGAACAGGGTGGTGGCGTGCGTCACGTTCAAGACGTCCTGTGCCGCGATGCCGTTCGCGTGCATCAAGCGGCCCACGCCTTGCACCACCGCGGTAGCGGGATCCGTATGCGTGGTAAGTATCTTGAGACTGTGCAGTGCGCCGGTCTCGTACTCGATCGCGACCAGATCCGTGAAAGTCCCGCCTATATCAATGCCTATCGCCCATTTCGCCAAAATCCGGTCTCCTGCTCTGAATGCCTGAAGGCAGACATTATATGAGGTGGGAGGGGTCAGACCCCCGTATATGAGGTGGGAGGGGTCAGACCCCCCGTTCCCCCGCTTGCGCAATATCAATGCCGAGGTCCTGCCCGGGTGAGAACATGGTGTGAATGATCACGTTCTCTCATCCCTTGCATACAAGGAGGCAATCATGGCCACGCCGTCCCAAATGAAAGCCGTCGTCTATGAAGCTCCGGGCAGGAAGGCTTTCGCCACCGTTCCCGCACCGAAGATCAGCCAACCTACGGACGCCATTGTCCGCATCACCAAGACCACCATTTGCGGTACCGATCTGCATATCCTGAAAGGCGACGTGCCGGCCGTCACCGCCGGCCGTGTCCTCGGTCACGAAGGAGTAGGCGTGGTGGAGGCGGTCGGCAGCGCCGTCAGCAGTTTCAAAGTCGGCGACCGCGTATTGATTTCCTGCATCACCGCCTGCGGCAAGTGCGAATATTGCAAGAAGCAGATGTACTCGCATTGCGAAGACGGCGGCTGGATCCTCGGCCACCTCATCGACGGTACCCAGGCCGAGTACGTGCGCATCCCGCATGCGGACAACAGCCTGTATCCCATCAAGGCGGGCAGCGACGAAGAAGCACTGGTCATGCTGAGCGACATCCTGCCCACCGGATTCGAAATCGGGGTCCTGTACGGCCAGGTGCAGCCCGGCGACACCGTGGCCATCGTCGGCGCCGGCCCCGTGGGCATGGCCGCGCTGCTGACGGCCCAGTTCTATTCGCCGTCCAAGCTGATCATGGTCGACGTGGACGACGCCCGTCTGGGCCTGGCCAAGAAGTTCGGCGCGACTCAGGTCATCAACAGCAGCCACGGCGACGTGGCCGAGGCGATCAGGAAAGAAACCAAGGACGGCGTCGACGTTGCGATCGAAGCCGTAGGCATACCGCAGACCTTCGACGTCTGCCAGCGCATCCTGCGTCCCGGCGGCCGCCTGGCCAACGTGGGCGTACACGGCAGCGCCGTGAGTCTCGAATTGCAAAAGCTGTGGATCCAGAACATCACCATCACGACCGGCCTGGTCAACACCAACACCACGCCCATGCTGTTGAAGACCGTGGAGTCCGGAAGGCTTCAGCCCGAACAGTTGATTACCCACCGATTCGCCTTCAACGACTTCATGAAGGCCTATGAGGTGTTCGGCAACGCCTCGCGGGAGCAGGCGCTGAAGGTCATCGTGACCAGCGAGTAAACGCCGGTCCTTCCCCGCTGGGCGTTGCAGGAGGAATCAGACCCGATCGGGTCTGCGGTTGGGAGCGGCAGGGGTCAGACCCGCTTGGGTCTGACCCCATTGTCATCGGACTTGGCGTAGACTATTCGGATGCCCGACCACAAACCCGCAGCGTCCACATCGCCCGCGCCAGCGCGCGGCGGCCGTCGGGTGCGGGCGCGCGTCAAGAACTCACGCAGGCGCTCAGCCAGGCATTTGCTGTCTCTGGCGCAGCTGCAGGAAAGCATGAAGGTGGCGGCGCCGCCGTCCCTGCAAAATGCGATGATCGCCGGCTTGCAAGCGGCGCTGGCCGTCTTGCTTGCGCTGGGCAGCATGCATGTGTCGCCCTGGCCGGAGCTGGTGGGCTTTCCCGCCTTAGGCGCCCTCGCCGCCCTGTTCGGCCGCTATGCCTCGTTCGAACGCCGCCGGCGCATCGTCTTCATCTGCGGGATCCTGCTGACGCTGGGCGTCCTGTTGCCATCACTGATCTCCTATGCGGGCGCTACCCCGGCCATGATGGTGCTGGTCCTGGCGCTGTGCGCCGGAGCGTCGACGATCGCTGTTTCCCACTGGAGCCTGGGCGGTCCGGGCGCGGTCATCATCGTGTTCGCGGTGGGCGCCGTGCTGGGACCCGTCGACTCGCTGCATACGGTAGCGGCTCGAACCCTCGCCACGATCTGGGGCGCCGCATTGGCATGGCTGGTCTGCATGCTGACCGATCGCTGGCGCAGTCAGGACGTCAGCGTGCCTGGCGCACCCTCCGGGCGGAAACCGCCATTCAGGCATCAATTGATCGCGGCATGCCGGATCACCGTCGGGGCCGCGCTCGCCGCCCTGGTCACCCATGCCGCCGGCTGGCAGTATCCCGCCTGGGCCGCCATTGGCGCCACGGCGGTGATGCAGGGCGGACATCTGCATATCACCATGAACCGGTCACTGCAGCGCATGGCGGGCACCGTGGTCGGCGCCTGTATCGTGTGGGCCATTCTGGCGCAGAATCCTTCGTTCTGGACGATGGTCACCGCCATCGTGCTCTTCCAGTTCATCACGGAACTGATCATCGGCTTCAATTACGCCCTGGGGCAGATCACCGTGACGCCCATGGCCTTGCTGATGACGCATTTGGTGGCGCCCGCCGCCAACAGCAACCTGCCCGTCGAACGCGTGATCGACACCATCGTCGGCGCCGCGCTGGGCATCGTGCTGGCCTTGATATTCTCCAGCGCGGACGATAGAGCCTATTTCCTGAGGCGGCAGAAGAAGCTGCGCGCGCGGCGTTGAGGCAGGGGGGTCAGACCCCATGCGGGGTCTGACCCCGGGGCGGTTGCGGGTGAGTGTCAGACCCCATGCGGGGTCTGACCCCGGGCGGCGGCGAGTAAGGGTCAGACCCCGGACGGGGTCTGACCCTGCAGAATCAGGGTTTGGGGTCGGACCCCGCATGGGGTCCGACCCCTCGCGATGCTTCCAGCCATCGCAGGGCCCCCTGCGCCGCCGCGTGCCCGCTGGCGAAGCAGGCGGTCAGCAGATAACCGCCGGTGGGCGCCTCCCAATCCAGCATTTCGCCCGCGCAGAACACGCCGGGCACGTCACGCAGCATCAGGTCCGCATCCAAAGAATCGAACGCCACGCCGCCCGCCGTGCTGATCGCCTCATCCAGCGGCCGCGTGCCGGTCAATCGCAGCGGCAGGCATTTGATCGCGCGAGCCAGAACATTGGGGCTGCCGTATGCCGACTTGTCCAGGCATTCACGCAGCAGGCCGGCTTTCGCACCCTGCAGCCCCAAGCGGCTCGCCAGGTGGCTGGACCATGAGCGCGAGCCGCGCGGCCTGGAAACCTCGGCCAGTACTTGGTCCGGATCCCTGTCGGGCAAGAGGTCCATGCACAGCCAGGCCTCGCCCTCGCGCTCCAGGGCTTCGCGCAGCTGCGCCGACCAGGCGTACACCAGTCCGCCCTCCAGCCCGTCCGACGTCACCATGCACTCTCCGCGCCGCATCGGCGTCTCGCCGCGCGGAGCCATGGCGATGGACTTGAGCGGCTGCCCCGCATGGCGTTCCTGGAACAATGGGCTCCAACCGGCAAGAAAGCCGCAGTTGGCGGGGCGCAAAGGCACGATGCGCACCCGCCTTGCCGCCAGCGGCCCCTGCCATGCGCCATCCGAGCCCAGGCGAGGCCAACTGGCTCCGCCCAGCGCAAGGATCACCGCATCGGGACGCGATTCGATCGGCCCCTGCGGCGTGTCGAACAGGATGCCCCCGTTATCCGACCAGCCTTTCCAGACGTGGCGGGCATGCACTTCCACACCCTGCACGCGCAAGCGATGCAGCCATTTACGCAACATGGGCGCCGCCTTCATCTCGCTGGGAAACACCCTGCCGGAGGATCCGACGAAGGTTTCCACGCCCAACTCATGCGCCCAGGCACGCAGATCGTCGGCATTGAACTGCCGCAGCCAGCCGCCCACCTCGTTTGACCGTTCGCGATAGCGCGACACGAACCTGTCGGCCGGTTCGCTGTGGGTCAGGTTGAGCCCGCCGCGCCCCGCCAGCAGGAACTTGCGGCCCACGGACGGCATCGCATCGTAGACCTGCACTTGCGCACCCGCCCGGGACAGCGTTTCGGCCGCCATGAGACCGGCGGGACCGCCGCCAATCACCGCTATGTAAGAAGAAGGCATGAGATGGTCAACGCTAAAAGGTAGGCGCTGATTTTACATGCGGGGTCGCCTGTCGACGGGCCCTACCTTCCTGTCGGAAAGTCGCGGGGCGGATGGCCGTCGTAGGCGGGCAGGTACTGGCGTGGAATAGGCCCTTTGTTTCGCCCGCCTTGCTGTGCCTGCTCCCAGGCGTGGGCAAGAATCCCGACGGAGCGCGAAAGGCAGAACAGTCCGCGCGCCAAGGCGGGCGGAAAACCCAATTCCGCATAGATGACCGCGGTCGCCCCATCGATGTTCATTGGTATGGGACGCTGCTTGCGCGCCTGCAGCTCGGTCTCCACGGTTCTTGCTATGGCGGCATAACGACCGCTGACCTCGCCGTTCGCAACGGCCTGGTCCACGAGCTCGAGCAAGCGGATTGCGCGCGGATCGATCGGATGGAACCGATGGCCAAAGCCTGAGATGTACTTGCCATGCCGTGCAATGAACGCATCCAGTCCCTTGCGAACCGCCGCGGACGTTTCCGTACCCGATTCGATATCGCCGGCGATCTCCTGATACAAGGCCACCGCCTGCTCACCGGCGCCGCCATGGACATCACCCAGTACATTGACCGCCGACCCCATGGCGTTATTGAGGCTGACACCACAAGTCATTGCCATGCGCGAGATCGCGATGCTGGGCGCCTGCGGCCCGTGATCCACGGCGGACATCAGTGCAGCCTCCAGCAGCGCTCCCTGGCGCGGGGTGGGAAGGTCCCCGCGCAGCATGAGCCAGATCATTTCAGCGAAGCCGATATTGCCGATCAGGTCCTGGACGGCATAGCCGTGGTAGCGGATGCTTCCGGGCGCTATGTCGGAAATTCGCGTGCGCCACCAATTGCTGCTGGCCAGTTCGTCGTCAGCCCAATCGCTCATACCACTCCCTCGTTTTTCATGGCGATGATGTCATCGCTCGTGTAGCCAAGCTGGACAAGCAGCTCATCGGTATCCTGGCCCAGCACCGGCGGCGGCTCCTGGACCGAAGGTGCTCGTCCGTCCACCTTGAACCCGCTGCGCACGATCTCGACATCGCGGCCGACACCGGGCACCTCGGTAAAGCGCCCTATCATTCCGCGCCCCCGAACCTGCGGATGAGCCAGTATCTTGTCGATGCCATAGACCGGTCCCGCAGGAATGCCTTGTTCTGCCAGCATCGGCCACCAGTCTTCGGCCGAGCGTGCCGACAAAGCATCTTCCAGCAGCGCTTTCAACACCGCGCGATTCTGCAAACGCGCCTGCCGCGTCGAGAATCGGCTGTCTTCGATGAGCCCGGGCTTGCCAACCGCTTTGCACAGGGCTTCGAACTGTTCCTGCTTATTGGCGGCGATGTTCAGCAAGCCGTCGCCGCTGCGGAAGGTGCCTGAAGGGCTGGCTGTGAAGTTATCGTTGCCCATCGGCGCCGGCGTGTGCGCGGCGTTGAGGTAGTTGGACACCACCCACCCCATCGTCGCAATGACCGATTCCAGCATGGAGACATCGATGAAACGCGCCTCGCTGCGGGATGCGTTGCACAGCTCGGCGGTCAAGGCGAAGGCCGCCGTCATGCCGCCTATGGTGTCGGCGATGGGATAGCCTACGCGGTAGGGGGCGGTATCCGGATCGCCCGTGATGCTCATCACGCCCGACATGCCCTGCACGATCTGATCGTAGGCAGGCAAACCTTTGAAAGGGCCGTCCTGGCCAAATCCCGAGATGGCGCAATAGACGAGCCGTGGCTGGTGGCGACGCAGGACCTCGAATCCCAGGCCGAGCTTGTCCATGACACCCGGCCTGAAATTCTCGACCACCGCGTCCGCCGTCTCCACGAGCTTCAGGAATAGCGCTTTTCCCTTGGCGCTTTTCAAGTTGACGGTAATGGAACGCTTCCCGGCGTTCTGCGCCAGGAAGGACAGCCCCATGAGCCGCCCGTTCAAGTCGGCGTCCGCGCCCAGCTGGCGGGCCAGATCCCCCGTGCGGGGAGTCTCGACCTTGATGACGTCCGCCCCCATCAGCGCCATCTGATGGCAGCAGAACGGCCCCGCCAATACATTGGTCAGATCGAGGACGCGGATATGCTTCAACGCTTCGGACATGGGATTACTTGATTTGAATGTTCGCGTCCGAGATGATCTTGGACCACTTGGCCGAATCGTCGGCGATCACGCCGGCGAATTCCTGCACCGAGCCGCCCAGCACCACATTGCCTTCGTCCATGATGTTCGTCCGCAGCTTGTCGGTCTTGAGGACTTCGTTAACGGCCCGGTTGACGGTCTCGATGATGTCCTTGGGCGTTCCCGCCGGCATGATCAAGCCCGTCTTGGAAGCGGCCTCGAAGCCGGGCAAGGTTCCTGCCAACGGCGGCACATTGGGCAATTGCGGAATCGGCTCGAGCGTCGTGATGGCCAGCGCCCTGATCTTCGGATTGTCCTGCTGGGACATGACGGCCGGCGTCGACGCGAAGAACGCATCGATCTGGCCGCCCAGCAGATCGTTCATGGCGGGGGCCGCACCCTTGTAGGGCACATGCAGAACCTCGATACCGGCCTCATGTGCAAAAAACCGGCCCGTGATGTCGCCCACGGTGCCCGTGCCGGCATTGCCGACCGTAAGCCGGCCCGGGTTTGCCTTGGCGAAATCCACCAGCTGCTGCACGTTCTTGTACGGTTTGTCGGCGGCGACGATCAACACCATGGGCTGCGACGCGACCGACACGACCGGTGCGAAATCCTTTGCGACGTCGTAGGAAATATTGCTGTACAGATAAGGGTTGATCGACAGGTTGGACGTCTGCCCCAGCGCCATGTTGTAGCCGTTCGGCGTAGAACGGGCCAGCATGCCCAGGCCCACCGTTCCGCCCGCGCCCGGCCGGTTATCCACCACAATGTTCCATTTGAACTTTTCGGCAAGCGAGTTGGCAACGAAGCGCGCCATTGTGTCCGTGCCGCCGCCAGGCGGGAACGGGACCAGCAGCTTGACGGTCTGCGACGGATAAGCCTCGGCCGCCTGGGAAATGGACGGCGCCGCCAGGATGCCGAGCGCCAACGCCGATATGGCGGCGAGTTTGCGAAACTGAATCATCATGCCTCTCCTTGGATTTCGTTTTATCGATGAAATGACAACAGTCAGCGTCCGCTGACGCTAGACAGGCAGGCCTTTGGCCCGCAGTACCGCATTGAACCGCTCGGGGTCCGAAGTGCCTTGCTCGTTGGACATCCGGATGGCCTGCTCTCGTTGCAGGTGCGCGCGCACGCGGGGCAGCAGGCCATCCGCCTCTGCAACCGGCACGCAGATGACTCCATCGGCGTCGCCCATGATCAGGTCACCCGGCTGGACCACCAGGCCCGCGCATGCGATCGGCACATTGATCTGCCCCGGGCCTTCCTTGCTGGGTCCGCGATGGGTATGCCCCTTCGCAAAAACCGGCATGCGGCCGTCGGCCCATTCGACCAGATCGCGTATGGCTCCATCGATGACGAAGCCACCGATCCGTCGCGCCAGCGCCGTCGTTCTCATGAGCCCGCCAATGAGCGCCTGGGTCAGGTCGCCGCCGCCATCGATGACGATGATGTCGCCGGGCTGCGCCATCATCAGCGCCTTATGGATCATCAGGTTGTCGCCCGGGCGGACCTGCACGGTCAGCGCGGGTCCGCACAGCATCGCATGCAGATCCTCGTGATAGGGCTTCAGCCCCATGGCGCCGAGCGACCGGCCCATGCAGTCGCCCGCCACCGCCACAGGCACTTCCCTGAACTCGGCAATCAACCGAGCGGATAAGCCGCGAGGCGTTTCATTGATGCGATAGCCGGGAGGCCAGCTTTCTTCAGAGGACATGTGTCCCTCCATGGACTTCGGGTTGCAGTTGGTTGAAGTTCACGACCCTGTCGCGATCGAGGGTCTGGTGCTTCAGATAGCCGAGTACGTTCCGAGCCGCGCCCAGAGCCATCGCAGCCAGGGCGGCATGGGTGGATCCGCCCACGTGGGGCGTCAATACGACGTTGCTCATGCGGCGCAGCGGACTGTCGGCGGCTATGGGCTCTTCGGCCGTCGTATCGAGCCCCGCGGCATAGAGCCGGCCATCGGCGAGAGCCGCGATAAGCGCGTCTTCGTCCACCACTTCACCGCGCGCCGTATTCACCAGAATGGCGCCGGATGGCAGCTTGCCCAGCTGCTCCGCGGCGATCAGCGAACGCGTGGAAGACGTGAGCGGCACATGCAGGCTCAATACGTCGGACCGGCTCAAGAGCGAGTCCAGGTCGGCAAGCCATTCGATCTCTCCTGATGCCGAGTCCTCCTTCACATGCGGATCGTAGGCCGCCACCCGCATGCCCAAGGCCAGGCAGAATTTCGCGACCAGGCGTCCGACTTGCCCGAACCCCACCAGTCCCAGGGTCCTGCCCTTCAGCTCCAGGCCGTTTTGAAGCCGCGTCCAGCGGCCCGCGCGGATCTCGCCATCCATGTGCGCAAGACTGCGGGCCGCCGCCAGCATCAATCCCAAAGTCATCTCGGCAACCGACTGCGCGTTCGCGCCGGGCGTGACGAAGACGGGGATTCCCCTTGACGTGCAGGCCTGCACATCGATATTGCTGACGCCGACCCCATGCTTGGACACGACTTTCAAACTGGCGCAGGACTGGATGGCGCCTGCGGACAGATCGACCGTACGGGAAATGACGGCGTCGACCTTCTCGTTTCCCAGGATGGCTTCGACTTCAGCGGCATCTCCCGCTCCGCTCAGGAAAATGGTCCGGCATCCCTCTTGTTCCAGCAGCGCCATGCCTGCGGCGTCGAGCGTTCGAGCGGTGACCAGAATGGTGTGCTGCATAGTGCGTCCCAAGTATTCGATCCGGGCGGAACGCCCGGCAGGGGAATTAGACGCCATCGTGATATAAACATCCATTCGCTTATTTTGATCAAACGATAACTTCGAGGAATGAATTGAATATCGAATTTCGTGATCTGCGCTATTTCGAAACCATCGCGGAGCTCAAGCACCTTGGGCAGGCGTCGGAGGCGCTCCATCGCAGCCAGCCTGCGCTGACGAAATGCATACAGCGTCTTGAGGAAGAGCTGGGCGCGCCGCTATTCGAACGCAAGGGCCGCGGCCTGGCGTTGACGGCGGTCGGCAAGGAGTTCTACCTGCGCGCGAAGAAAATAAGGGAGACCAGCGATCATCACCTGAACGGCATGGAAGACTTCATCGCCGGATCCGCCGGCAGAGTACGCATCGGCTGCGGTCCGATCACGGCAGACTATCTCCTTCCCACCGTGTGCGCGCTGGCATTGCGCCATGCGCCCAACATATCGCTGGAGATCACCATAGGCACCAACTACGAGCTCAAGGAGGGTATCCGCCAAGAGCAGCTGGACATGATCGTCGGCGTGATCTCGACCGACGACGAGTTCGTCAACCAAGGTTTCATCGACGATATCGTCGTCGTGGCTGCAAGCGAAGGCCATCCCATCTTTGCGCAGCCTTCCATCCGCCTGGAAGACTTGCTGGAATATCATTGGATACTTCCCACGCCGCCCGTCGAAAGCCGGAAATGGCTGGACAGGGTATTCGCGGCAAACAATCTGCCCAAGCCGATCACGCATATCGAGGCAAACACGCTTCCTTCGATCCACGATCTCATTGCCAGCACGGAGCTTCTTTGTTTCCTGTCGAAGCTGACGCTCGACCATCCCAAGACACGCGGGCTGTTGAAAGAAGTCAGGCTGAAGGAAACCACCATGGTGCGCAAGCTGGGGATCACCTACCCGCATGGCACGCTGACCCCGGCAACCGGCAGGATCATCGAACTGCTGAATCAGCACCACAAGAAAGTTCGGCGGCCCAGGCTCAAATAGGGCTTTTCCGGGGGCGACCGAACAATGGCACCATGAAATTTTAAAAAGTGGATCTACTTCATGGGGCCATTTTGGCTTTTAATAATCAAAGGCCTGCTGACGACAGGATTTTCTTCTCGCCCCCATCGGGGCAACTCACGGACTTGTTGAGATCGCCATGAAAAACCTTGACTTGAATACCCGCCGCTCCATTGCCACGCCCAAGGGCGTGGGTGTCATGTGCAATTTTTATGCGGAACGCGCTGAAAACGCCACCCTGTGGGACGCGGACGGCAAAGAGTACATCGACTTCGCGGGCGGCATCGCGGTACTGAACACCGGACATTGCCATCCCAAGGTGAAGGCCGCCATCGCGAAACAGCTGGACCATTTCACGCACACCGCCTACCAGATCGTGCCGTACGAAAGCTATGTGGCGCTGGCTGAGCGCGTGAACGCCATCGCCCCGATTTCCGGGCTGAAGAAAACCGCCTTCTTCACCACCGGCGTCGAAGCAGTCGAGAACGCCGTGAAAATCGCGCGCAGCCACACAGGAAGGTCGGGCGTCGTCGCCTTCACCGGCGGCTTTCACGGCCGCACACTGCTGGGCATGGCGCTGACCGGCAAAGTGGCGCCCTACAAGCTTTCCTTTGGCCCGATGCCCAACGACATCTTCCATGTCCCGTTTCCGACGGTCGCGCAGGACATCAGCGTGGCCGACTCCCTGAAAGCGCTGAATCTCCTTTTCCAGAGCGACATCGATCCCAAGCGGGTCGCCGCCATCATCATCGAACCCGTGCAAGGCGAAGGCGGTTTCAACATCACGCCTCCGGAACTCATGACGGCACTGCGACAGATCTGCGACGAGCACGGCATCTTGCTCATTGCCGATGAAGTGCAGACGGGTTTCGCGCGCACCGGCAAGCTGTTCGCGATGGAGCACCATTCCGTGCAAGCCGACATCATGTGCATCGCCAAGAGCCTGGGCGGGGGCATGCCCATCTCGGGTGTCGTGGGCCGTGCCGAAGTCATGGACAGCCCCGCCCCCGGCGGACTGGGCGGCACCTATGCGGGCAATCCGCTGGCCGTCGCCGCCGCGCATGCCGTGCTCGACATCATCCAGGAAGAGAAACTGTGCGAACGCGCGAACCAATTGGGGCAGAAGCTCATGAGCCGCCTCAACGACTTGCGCGCCTCCTGCCCAGCCATTGCCGACGTGCGCGGGCTGGGCTCCATGGTGGCCCTGGAACTCAATGACCCCAGCACCGGCGCACCCGACGCCGCGCGCGTCAAGCAGGTCCAGGACAAGGCGATCGAACAGGGGCTGATCCTGCTCAGCTGCGGCGTCTATGGAAATGTACTGCGCTTCCTGTACCCTCTTACCATTCCCGACGAACAATTCGACCGGGCTCTGGACATCCTGGCCGCCACGCTGAGCGCTTAACCCTACACAACCAAGGATCATCCATGACACAACAGGTTCCAGCACTGAACAGACCGGACCTCCTTAGACAGGCATGCTATATCAATGGGCAGTGGCAAGCCGCGGACGGCGCGGACGCCATCGCCGTGAACAACCCCGCTTCCGGCGCGATCATCGCCTCCGTTCCCAGGCTCGGGCGCAAAGAAACCGAGCAGGCCATCGCCAGCGCCCAGGCGGCACTGCGCCCATGGTCCGCCAAGACCGGCAAGGAGCGCGCCGCCATCCTGATGAAATGGGCCCAGCTCATGCTGCAGAACCAGCACGACCTGGGCGCCCTCATGACTTCCGAGCAAGGCAAGCCGCTGGCCGAAGCCGTGGGCGAAGTCACCTACGCCGCGTCTTTCCTGGAATGGTTCGCCGAAGAAGCCAAGCGCATCGAGGGCGATGTAATCCAAAGCCCCAAAGCCGGGCAGCGTCTCATGGCGCTCAAGCAGCCCATCGGCGTATGCGCGGCCATCACCCCCTGGAACTTCCCGGCCGCGATGATCACCCGCAAGGTCGGGCCCGCCCTGGCCGCAGGCTGCACCATGATCGTCAAGCCGGCCGAACAAACGCCCCTGACAGCGCTGGCCCTGGCCGTGCTCGCCGAAGAAGCGGGCGTGCCGCCCGGCGTGCTGCAAGTCCTGACGGGCGACGCCCGCGAGATCGGCGGCGCCCTGTGCGACAGCGACGTGGTCCGCAAGCTCAGCTTCACCGGGTCCACCGAAGTGGGCCGCATCCTGATGCAGCAATGCGCGCCCACCATCAAGAAGCTGTCCCTGGAGCTGGGCGGCAATGCGCCCTTCATCGTGTTTCCCGACGCCGACCTCGACAGCGCGGTCGACGGCATCATGGCGTCCAAGTATCGCAACACCGGCCAGACCTGCGTATGCGCCAATCGGATTTACGTGCATGACGACGTCTACGAAGACGTGCTCGAGCGCTTGACGGCAAAGGTCCAGGGCATGAAGACGGGCGACGGCTTCAGCGAAGGCGTCACGCAAGGCCCCCTGATCGACGACGACGCCGTGAAAAAGGTCAAGGAACATATTGCCGACGCCCTGGGCAAAGGCGCGAAAGTCGTCACCGGCGGCAAGCCGCACGCGCTGGGCGGCACCTTCTTCGAACCCACCATCGTCCGCGACGTCACCCATGACATGAAGTTTTCCTGCGAGGAAACCTTCGGCCCCGTGGCGCCGCTGTTCCGGTTCAAGGACGAAGAAGAAGTCCTGTCGATGGCCAACGACACCATCTTCGGCTTGGCGGCGTACTTCTACACGCGCGACTATGCACGGATATGGCGCGTATCCGAAGGCCTGGAATACGGGATCGTGGGCATCAACACCGGCATCATCTCCAATGAAGTCGGCCCCTTCGGCGGCGTCAAGCAGTCCGGCCTGGGACGCGAAGGGTCCAAGTACGGAATCGATGAGTACCTGGAACTGAAGTATCTGTGCATCGATATCGGAGCCTGACCCGATAAGGGGTCTGACCTTATCGGGCCAGGCCCCAGGCACATGGGGGTCGGACCCCGTACGGGGTCCGGCCCCTGCCCATCACGCGCCGCTCCAGGCGCCTTCGTTGATCATGCTGCTCGATTTTCGGGGTTGCTGCCGCGACCGGCTGACGTGGTCCAGGGCGGGCATGATGGCCGTCACGAGCGTCTGGAAGGCGGGTCCGATGACATGGTCGGGCACGCAGGCATAGCCGAAAATGAGGCCGCGCCGGCCGCCGCCGCCGGCATAGTAGCGCGACAGCGGCCTGATGGAAATGCCCAGCGAGCGCGCCGCAAGCACGATGCCGACATCATCCGTGCCTTCGGGCAGATGCATGACCAGATGCAGCCCCGCCTCGTGCGTGGATATCGGCCAATCGCCGCCGAAATGCTCCAGGATGGCATCGCGAAGCAGGACCTGCCGGCGCGCGTACTGGGTTCGCATCCGCCGGATGTGCCCCGCATAGTGCCCATCGTTCATGAAGTCCGCCAGAACGGCCTGGTCGATCAGCCGGCCTTCCCGGTACAGCTCGGACAAGCCCGTGCCGAAATGCGCGCTCAAGACTTTGGGCAATACCATGAACCCCAGCCGCAATCCCGGAAACAGCGTCTTCGAAAACGTACCCAAGTAGATGACGCGATCATTGCTGTCCAGTCCCTGCAGCGATGCGATCGGGCGGCCATCGAAGCGAAACTCGCTGTCGTAGTCGTCTTCGATGATCCAGATATTGTTGCGATGCGCATATTCCAGCAACATGCGTCGCCGGCTCAGGCTCATGACCGTGCCCAGCGGATACTGATGCGAAGGCGTGACGAACATGAAGCGCGGCGGCGTCTGCATCTGCTCCTCGCTGGGGGCCATGCCTTCGTCGTCGACATCGATGGGCAGGACCCGGATGCCGTTTGCCTTCAACACGGTGCGCGCTCCCCAGTATGCGGGATTTTCGATCCATGCAACTTCGTTGCCATCGCCCAGCAGGCCGGCGATCAGGCTCAGCGACTGATGGATCCCATTGGTCACGACGACCTGGTCGGGCTCGCAGTCCACGGATCGCGCCAGCCGCAGATGCTGGGCCAGCGCGGTGCGCAAAGGCAGGTAGCCCGGCCCATGCGAATAGGTCAGCAGGCCGGGCTCGGGCTTGCGCCAGCGCCGCCTCATCAGGCGAGACCAGACTTCGTGCGGGAACAGCGACACGTCGGGCACGCCGGGCGTGAAAGCGCCCCATTGCACGCTGGAGGCCTGGGCGTTGCGCACCAGTTCCGCGCCCCGCCGCGACAAGGCAAGATGCGGCGGCACCACCACCGTGGCGTTCGATCGCGCCGGATCGCGCGCCGGCAGCGAGGGCACCGTGTCGGAAACAAAGGTTCCGCTACCGGTCGTGGACACGACATAGCCCTCGGACTGCAGTTGCTCATATGCGCCCAGCACGGTATTGCGCGACAGGCCTGTTTCCTTCGACAGCACTCGGCTGGCGGGTAGTTTGGTACCCGCGCGCAGGTCGCCCGACAGTATCAATTGGCGCAAGGTGTCATATAACTGCCGGGCAAGCGATACGGCCCCTTTACGCTCAAGGTTTTGCAGCAAATATTCTGACAAAATCACTTCACGCATAATGGCTCCGTAAAGAATTCAGGTAATGGACCTTTATAGAGTACCAAATGTCATCTACCTTTGTGTCTCGGCATTGCGATACCTAAAAGAATAATTTTCCAAGGGGACAAGCATTGAAGCTGGACACCAGACAGATCACGGCGGCGATCGACGCGCTCGAGCCCTATATGATCGAAACGCTCTCGGCATTCGTCAGGGCGGAAAGCCCGTCGGGCGCGGAAGAACCGGCGGCAGTGTTCATGGAACAGGCATTGCGCGAACTTGGGCTGGAGCCCGAGCGCATCACGCTCGACAACGCGCTTCTGAAGGATCTTCCCCTGTTCGCCTGCCCTTGTTCTCCTGACAACGGCCGCTACAACCTTCTTGCCCGCCACGTGCCCGAACAGGCCACCGGCCGTTCCGTGCTGTTCAACGGCCACCTCGACGTGGTCCCCACCGGCCCCGAAAGAATGTGGTCCAACCCGCCTTTCAGCCCTGTCGTCAAGGACGGCTGGCTCTATGGCCGCGGCAGCGGCGACATGAAAGCGGGCATCGTCTGCTCCATGGCCGCCTTCAAGGCGCTCAAGAACCTGGGGCTACAACCCGCCGCTACCGTAGGGTTCAACGCCGTCCTGAACGAGGAAGACGGCGGAAATGGCTCCCTGGCCACCATTCATGCGCTCAAGAACGCCCTGGCCAAAGCCAAGCTTCAGGACTTCGACGCCGCCATCATTCCGGAACCCTTCGGCGAAACGATGCTGTCGGCCCAGGTAGGCGTGTTCTGGATGTTCGTCGAACTGACCGGACGCCCCGCGCACGTGGCCTACATGAGCAAAGGCGTGAATCCCATCGAGGCGGGCATCGCCGTCATGGCCGACCTGAAAGAGCTCGAGGCCGAGTGGAACGCACCGGAAAACCGCCCGGCACTGTTCAAGGACGAACCACACCCCATCAACTTCAACCTGGGCAGGATAGAAGGCGGCGAATGGAACTCTTCCGTTCCATGCACCTGCACGCTGGGCACGCGCATCAGCTTCTTTCCCGACATGAGCCCCGACGAAGCCAAGCGCATCGTTAGCGAACGCGTGCGCGCGACCGTGGCCCGACTGAACAGTTCGCTGAACCTCAACCTGCGCTTCGAAGGCCAGTTCGCGCCGGGCTGCGAATTCGACCTGGAAGCCCCCGCCATGCGTACGCTGGCCCAAGCGCATGCCAAGGTCACCGGCGCCGAGCCCGAGCGCATCGCCTGCACGGCGTGCACCGACGCCCGGCATTTCCGGCTCATGACCGACATCCCCGTCACCTGCTACGGCCCGCTGGCCAAGGACATCCATGGCATCGATGAATGCGTGTCGCTGGACAGCATGAAACGCGTCGCCGCCGCCATGGCCCAGTTCATCGTCGACTGGTGCGGCGTGCAAGATTATCCGCAGTACCGCAACAAGCTGTCGTTATCCATCCATACCCACCTGCTGGATTCCAAAGGGAGACATCTATGAAAATTAAAAAATGGTTCAAACTAAGCTTGGGCGCCATGGCCATGAGCCTGGCGGTGAATGGCGCAATCGCCCAGACCAAGGGCGGCTCGCTCAGCATGATTGTTCAGCCCGAGCCTCCGATACTGATTCCTGCGCTCAACCAGCAGGCCCCCACACAATACGTTGCGGGCAAGATCTACGAAAGCCTGCTGACCTATACGCACGACCTCAAGCCCCAGCCCGGGCTGGCGAAGTCCTGGGAGGTCTCGCCCGATGGTTTGAGCTACACCTTCCACTTGAATTCCGGCGTCAAGTGGCACGACGGCAAGCCGTTCACCGCCGACGACGTGGTATTTTCGCTGGCTGAAATGCTGCCCAAGACACACGGGCGCGCCCGCGTCATCCTGGCCAAATATGTCGACTCCGTCAAGAAAGTCGACGACCTGACCGTACAGATCAAGCTCAAGAGCCCCTTCGCGGCCTTCATGATCATGTTCGAGCCCGGCTTCGCCCCCATGATGCCCAAGCACGTCTATGAGGGGGCCGATTACGCCACCAACCCGGCCAACCAGAAACCCATCGGCACCGGGCCCTTCATGTTCAAGGAATGGAAACGCGGCGAGTACATCAAGCTCGAACGCAATCCAAATTACTGGAAGGAAGGCAAGCCCTATCTCGACGAGCTCATTTTCAACGTCATTCCCGACTCCGCTTCGCGCGCCGTCGCCTTCGAACAAGGCACAGTCGACGTTCTGCGCGGCGGCGACGTCGACAACGTCGACATCAAGCGCCTGCGCTCCATGCCCAACGTGGACTACACCACCAAGGGCTGGGAAATGTTCTCGCCCCAGGCCTACCTGATCTTCAACGAGCGCAAGCCGCCGTTCGACAACGTCAAGGTGCGGCAGGCAGTCATGGCCGCCATGAACCGCAAGCTGATCGTGAACAACATCTTCTTCGGCCTGGGCCAGATTTCCACCGGCCCCTTCGTCGCCACGGAAATGTTCTACGACAAGAACATGCCTTCCCTGGACTTCGACATGAAGAAAGCGCGCGCGCTGATCAAGGAATCGGGCATCAACCCGGGCGACTACACCATCCGGCATCTCAGCTTCCCGTATGGCGCCACCTGGGAACGCCTGGATGAATACACCAAGCAGAGCCTGGAACAGCTGGGCTTCAAGGTGAACCTCGAAGCCACCGACGCCGGCGGCTGGGCCAGCCGCACGGGCAACTGGGACTTCGACCTGACCACCACATACGCCTACCAGTACGGCGACCCGGCGCTGGGCGTCGAGCGTTTCCATATTGCCTCGAACATCGTGAAAGGTTCGCCTTTCGCGAACGTCCAGGGCTATAACAATCCGGAGCTCGACAAAGTCTGGAGCGCCGCCGCTTCGGAAACCGATCCCGCAAAGCGCCAGGAACTCTACACCCAGATCCAGAAGAAGCTGGTCGAGGACGTTTCGCTGGGCTATCTGGTCGACATGGAATTCCCCACGCTTTCAAGAAGCAAGGTCAAGAACCTCGTGAAGACCGCCATCGGCCTGAACGAATCGTTCGATGATGTGTACATAGAGAAGTAATCCTTTTCCGGCCGGCGGCGCAGCCACTCGCTCGCCCCGCCGGCCGAGAATACCGGGGCGGTCAAGGCTAAAAGCCCGAAGGCCCCGGCCTTTCGTGTACATATCGGTGCTTCGCCTATGAAATTCCTTTTGTTCCTTGCCTCGCGGCTTGCCAAGGCGGTCTTCGTGATCCTGGGCGTCGTGATCGTCAATTTCTTCCTCATCCGCCTTGCGCCCGGCGACCCCGCGGCGGTGCTGGCCGGCCAAGCCGGCGCCAGCGATCCCACCTATGTCGCCAGGCTGCGCGAATCCTTCGGTCTGGACGAGCCCGTCCTCACCCAGCTTTTCCTGTACCTCAAAGGCGTCGTCCAGCTCGACTTCGGCTTTTCCTACCGCAACCACGTACCCGTGCTGGACCTCATCCTGGAACGGCTGCCGGCCACCTTCCTGCTCATGATCTGCGCGTTCCTGTTCTCGGTCATCCTGGGCGTCCTGCTGGGCGTCGTGGCGGCCAAGGCCCGCTACAGCAACAAGCGCCGCTGGCTCGACAGCACCGTCATGACGGGCGCTCTGATCCTGTACGCCACGCCGCTGTTCTGGCTCTCGCTCATGGGCATTCTTCTTTTCTCCGTCATGCTCGGATGGCTGCCCGCCTTCGGCATGGAATCGGTCGGTTCCAGGCTGACCGGCCTGGCGCGCGCGCAAGACATCGCCATGCATCTCGTTCTTCCGACCGTCACGCTGGGCTGCTTCTTCATGGCCTTCTATGTGCGGCTCACACGCGCCTCCATGCTTGAAGTGATCGGCATGGACTTCGTCAAGACCGCGCGCGCCAAAGGCGTGCCCCCGGGCAGCATCATCCGGATTCACGTATTGCGCAATGCGCTGCTGCCGGTCATCACCTTTGCGGGCATACAGCTCGGTCAGATGGCGGGCGGCGCGGTGCTCACCGAAACGGTGTTCGCCTGGCCGGGCATCGGCCGGCTGATGTTCGATGCGCTGCTGCAGCGCGACTACCAGCTGCTGCTGGGGATTTTCCTGGTCACCTCGACCATGGTCGTCGTTTTCAACCTCCTGACCGACATCACGTATCGACTCGTCGATCCGCGCATTTCGGCGGGCGGCGAACCGGGAGCCGCATGATGAAGAAATTCGCGAAACGATATGCGCGCAACTATGGCGCAGTGTTCGGCCTGTGCATCATCCTGGTGGTGGCGTCCCTGGCGGTCGGCGCCCCCTACATCTACGAGGAATCCCCGTGGATGATGGTCGACGCGCCGCTGATCCCGCCCTTTACCGATCCCGCCTATCCATTCGGCACCGACATGCTCGGCCGCGACATCACCGCCGGCCTGGTGTGGGGCGCCCGCGTCTCCCTGATCGTCGGCCTGCTGTCCACGGCCATTGCCCTGGCTTTCGGCATCGCGATCGGTGCGGCGGCCGGCTATTGCGGCGGGCGCATCGACGATGCCCTGATGCGATTCACCGAGTTCTTCCAGACCATTCCTCAGCTTGCGCTGGCGGTGGTGATCGTGGCCGTCATGAGCCCGTCCCTCTACTCCATCATGGGCGCCATCACCGCGGTGTCCTGGCCGCCGGCGGCGCGCCTGGTCCGGTCGGAATTCATGACGCTCAAGCAGCGCGAGTTCGTGCTGGCCGCCATCGTCATCGGCCAGAAGCCCTCCCGCATCGTCTGGTCCCAGATTCTTCCCAACGCCATGTCGCCCATCATCGTATCGGCTTCATTCATGGTGGCCACCGCCATTCTCACCGAATCGGCCTTGTCCTTCCTGGGCCTGGGCGATCGAAACATGATGAGCTGGGGCTTCATGATCGGCGCTTCGCGCACCATGATCCGCGAAGCCTGGTGGATGAGCGTCTGGCCGGGCGTGGCGATTCTGCTGACGGTGCTGGCCATCAACCTGATCGGCGAAGGCCTCAGCGACGCGCTGAACCCGCAACTGCGCAAACGCGGCGAATAAGGAGCGCGACATGGACAGCAAGACACCACTGCTTTCGGTACAGAATCTATCCATTCCGCTGCCCGCCGGCGGCGACCGGCCCTATGCCGTCGACAATGTTTCGTATGACATCTTTCCCGGCGAAATCCTTTGCATCGTCGGCGAATCCGGGTCGGGAAAATCCATGAGCGCCAACGCCATCATGGGCTTGTTGCCGGACTACCTGAAACCCACCCAGGGCCGCATTCTCTTCAAGGGCGCCGACCTGCTCACCCAGCCCGAAAGCCGGCTGCAGGCCATGCGCGGACAAGAGATCGGCATGATCTTCCAGGAACCGCTATCGGCGCTGAACCCGCTCATGACCATCGGCAAGCAGATCGGCGAAGTCATGCAGGTGCACGACAAGTACCCCGGAGAACAACGCAAGAAGCGCGTGCTCGAGCTCTTGAACTTCGTGGGCCTGCCCGACCCCGAAATGCTCTACAGCGTCTATCCCTTCCGCCTGTCGGGCGGCCAGCGGCAGCGCGTGATGATCGCCATGGCGCTGGCGCTGGAGCCCGACCTGCTGATCGCCGACGAACCCACCACCGCGCTCGACATGACGACCCAGGCGCAGATTCTTGCGCTGATCGCCCGCATCCAGAAAGAGAAAGGCATGGGCGTCATGTTCATCACGCATGACTTCGGCGTGGTCGCCGAGATAGCGCACCGCGTGGCGGTCATGGAAAAAGGCATACTGGTCGAACAAGGACCCGCTGACCAAGTACTGAACCAGCCGGCGCATCCCTATACCAAGCGGCTTATTTCCTCGGTGCCCCACCGCCGCATGGACGAGAGTGCGCTGGCCGAACAACCTGCGCCGGTGCTCGAGGTCCGCAATCTGCGCAAGACCTACGTGACGGGCGGGGGATTGCTGGCCGGCAAGCGCGTCGTCCGGGCGGTCGACGACGTCAGCTTCACGGTTGGCCATGGCGAGACGCTGGGAATAGTGGGCGAGTCCGGTTCCGGCAAGTCCACGATAGGCAAATGCCTGCTCAAGCTCATCGGGCTCGATGGGGGGCAAATGCTCTTCCAGGGCAAGGACATCGCGCCGCTGTCCGAAGGCGAATTCCGCCCCATGCGCCACAACATCCAGATGATCTTCCAGGATCCGTTCGCCTCGCTCAATCCGCGCCACACCATAGGCAAGATCCTGACCGACGGCCCCGTCGCCAATGGCAAGCCTCATGCACAGGCCGAAGCGCGCGCGCGCGAACTGCTGGACCTGGTCGGCCTGGATGCCTCGGCCTTTCATCGCTACCCCAACGAATTCTCGGGCGGCCAGCGCCAGCGCATCGGCATTGCCCGGGCGCTGGCGCTGGATCCGAAGCTGCTGGTGGCCGACGAATCCGTATCGGCGCTGGACGTTTCCGTACAGGCCCAAGTGCTGGAGCTGCTTCGCACCCTCCAGCAGAAGTTGCAGATCGCCATGATTTTCATCACGCACGATTTGCGTGTGGCGGCCCAGGTCTGCAATTCCGTCGTGGTGATGCACCGGGGAAAAATCGTGGAGTTCGGCCGGCCCTCGCAAATTTTCGATGCACCACAGAACCCTTATACGCAGCAATTGATCGCCGCTGTGCCGGGCAAGCACTGGGATCCCACCCAGGCGGAGACGGCATAGCGTTCCAGGTCCCGGAACACACCAGTATTGCAGTTGAACATCAGGAGCAAGACCATGACGCGCCCAGCAGCAATCCCCACCGTGCAGATAGACAACGATACCGTCAAGGTAACGGAATGGCGTTTTCCGCCCGGCGGAGAAACCGGTTGGCACCGCCACGGAATGAACTATGTGGTCGTGCCGCAAACCAACGGCCCGCTGCTGCTCGAAACACCGGACGGCGAGGTCACCAGCCAGCTGACGGCGGGCGTCTCCTACTTCAGGCCGGTGGGGGTCGAGCACAACGTCATCAACCCGTCGGAGACCGAGTTCGTGTTCGTCGAGATCGAAATCAAGTAATCCCGGGACTCACATGAAAGCATTTTTCTCCGAAGAGCAGCTGTTGCATCAGCCTCAACAATTCATGCGGGCGGGGCGCATCTGCGCGCCCGCCGACGTGCCCGCGCGCGCGAGCATCTTGAACGACATGCTCGCCCAGGCAGGCATCAGAAGCGAGACCCCGCCCGACTATGGACACGCCATGCTTGCCGTGCACAGCCTGGAGTACCTCGAATTCCTGAAAAGCGCCTATTCCCGATGGCAGGCCTTGAAGCGGCCGGGACTCGAACCGGGCCCCGAGGTCCTGCCCAATATGTCTCCGTACCATAACGGGCGCCTGGAACTAGCGGGCCGCCCGCCGTGCCCCTCTAATTCAATCATCGCCCAGGCCGGCTATTACATCAGCGATCTGGCCTGCCCCATCGGTCCGCACACCTGGCAGGCCGCCGTGCGCTCCACGCATTGCGCCATCGCAGCGGCGGATTGGGTCAGCGCGACCAAGGACATCGCCTACGCGCTGTGCCGCCCTTCCGGGCACCATGCCCACTATGATCGGGCCGGCGGTTTCTGCTATTTGAACAACAGCGCCATTGCAGCCCAGCGCCTGCGTGAAACGTTCTCGTCGGTAGTGGTCCTGGACGTCGACGCCCATCACGGAGACGGCACACAAAACATCTTCTACCAGCGTTCGGACGTCATGACCGTGTCGCTGCATGCCGATCCGGCCGACTACTATCCCTTCTACTCGGGCTACGCCCATGAGCGCGGATACGGCAGCGGCCACGGCTATAACGTCAATGTTCCATTGCCTCACGGCACCACCTCGGCGGGTTTCATCTGCGCGCTGGACGAAGTCCTGATCACGCTGCGCGACTTCCGTCCTCAGGCGATGGTCGTGGCGCTGGGCTTCGATACCTACCGCGATGATCCCATCAGCGTCCTCAACCTGGATCTGGACGCGTACCGGCAGATCGGCGAACGCATCAGCGCACTGGGCCTGCCCACCGTCGTCGTCCAGGAGGGCGGCTATATGGTGGACATCCTCGGACAAGCCCTGAACTCGCTGCTCCGAGGCCTGAAGGCCACTCAATCCTAGATCCCGTCAAAGGCCAACATTCGAAAGGAGTCCGGCATGAGCGACATTTCCCAACTGACGATAAACGGCGACCGCCTCTGGCGATCGCTGATGGATCTGGCCGAGATCGGCGCGACCGCCAAAGGCGGCAATTGCCGCCTTGCGCTGTCTCCCCTGGACGGACAGGGGCGCGACCTGGTGGTGGGCTGGATGAAGGATGCAGGCCTCGACATCACCGTCGACCAGATCGGAAACATCTTCGGACGCCGGCCCGGGCGCCAGCCGTCGCTCGCGCCCGTGGCCACCGGCAGCCATATCGACACACAGCCCACCGGCGGAAAATTCGACGGCTGTTTCGGCGTCATGGCCGGGCTGGAAGTCATGCGCACCCTCAATGAAAAAGGCCTGGAAACCGAAGCGCCGCTGGAACTCGTCATCTGGACCAATGAAGAAGGCACGCGTTTCGTGCCCGTCATGATGGGCTCCGGCGCCTTCTGCAAGGTCTTTCCGCTGGAAACCGCGCTTTCCGCCGTCGACGTGGACGGCAAAGCGGTGCGCGACGAGCTCGTGAACATCGGCTATGCAGGCAAAGCCCCCGTTCCATCGCATCAAATCGGCAAGTACTTCGAGGCGCACATCGAGCAGGGTCCCATCCTGGAAGCGGAGGACAAGGTCATCGGCGTCGTGACGGGATCCCTGGGGCTGCGCTGGTACGACGTGACTGTGACGGGCATGGAGGCGCATGCGGGCCCGACACCCATGCCCCTGCGCCGCGATGCGCTCTATGCCGCAACGCACCTCATGCAGGAGGTAGTCAGGATCGCGCTCGATCATGCGCCGCAAGGCCGCGGCACGGTCGGCGTGGCCAATGTCTTTCCGGCCTCGCGCAATGTGATTCCCGGCCGCGTGTCGTTCACGGTCGATCTGCGGCATGAGAACGCCGAGCGCCTTGCCGACATGGACGCCCGGCTGCGCCGGGCCTGCAAGGCCCTGTCCGACGGCGAGCTCTGCGGCTATGCCGTCGACGTCGATTTGCAAGACGTGCAGCATTTCCCCCCCACGCCTTTTGCGCCGGAACTGATCGACGCGGTAAGGACTCAGGCTGAAGCACGGGGCTATGCGCACATGCCCATCGTGACGGGTGCCGGCCACGACGCGGTCTATATGGCCACCGTCAGCCCGACCGCCATGATCTTCGTGCCCTGCAAGGACGGCATCAGCCACAACGAGGTCGAGGACGCCAGGCCGGAACACCTGGAAGCCGGCGCCAACGTGCTGTTGGGCGCCATGCTCGCGCATGCGGGTCTGGCGTCGGACTAGGGCCGGTTGACATCCATGAGCTCGATACCCGCGCCGGTGCAGTCCTCGTCCGCAACGCAGAAGGCGGGCGTCCTGATCTTTCTTTGCGGCTTGATGACGTTTTCGGTGTTCGATGCGTCATCCAAGTATCTGCTTGAAACCTATCCGGCGCCCTTTCTGAACATCATGCGCTACGCGACCGTGGCCTTGCTGGCCGTGGCGATGCTGCTTCGGCATGGCGGGCCCAGGCTTCGCGATGCGCCGCACAAGGCGATGCTGATCTGGCGCGGCGTGGCACTGGGCACGGTGGGCACCTGCTTCATGACGGCGCTCATCTGGATGCCGCTGGCCGAGGCAACGGCCATCTATTTCACATCGCCGCTCATCGTGGTCGTCCTGTCTCAGTGGTTCCTGCAGGAAAAGGTCGGGCTGGCGAAGTGGCTTGCCGTTCTCGCGGGTTTTGCCGGCATGCTGCTGGTCGTGCGGCCCGGCAATGACTTGCCGGCCCTGGGCACGGCGCTGATGGTGGTATCGGCCATCTGCTTTTCCATATTCCAGCTATTGACACGCAAGCTGGCGGGCAAGGTCGCAAGCCATATCCAATACAGCTATACCGCCTTCGTGTGCGTGGTGATCACTGGCCTGCCGGCTCCTTTCTTCCTCCCGGATCCCTGGCCCGACCTGCCAGACTTCCTGTTCATCCTGAGCCTGGGCGTCTGCAATGGCGCGGGCCACCTGCTGCTGATCGCCGCCTTTCAGCGTGTGGCCGCATCCACGCTGGCCCCGTTGAACTATTGCCAGCTGCTCATGGCCGTGGCGTTCAGCACCTTCCTGTTCAACCAGCCACCCGACGCACTGGCCCTGACCGGCATCGCCCTGATCACTGCGGCCGGCGTCTTCCTCGCCCTGCCGCGCGGCAATACGCCGCCGGCCTGACTCAATACGGAGCCGACACATGACCTCGCACCTCACGCAGCAAGACTGGCAAGCCCGCGCAGGCGGGCTGAAGCTGAGCACCCAGGCCATCATCGACGGCCAGGCCCATGCCGGGCGGGCCAGCCCGCTGGACGCCATCAATCCCGCCACCGGCCGGCGGTTGGCCCAAGTCGCGTCCTGCAACGAGCACGACGTCGACGAGGCTGTCCGCGCCGCAAGGCGCACTTTCGAATCCGGCTACTGGTCCGGCATGCCTCGCGCCGAGCGCAAGAAGCGGCTGCTCAAGCTGTCGGAGCTGATCATGCTCCATGCCGAAGAGCTGGCGCTCATCGAGACGCTGGACATGGGCAAGCCCATCTCCGACACCTTGTGGTACGACATTCCGGAAGCCGCGCGAACCTATGCCTGGTATGCCGAAACCATAGACAAGCAATACGATGAAATCGCGCCCACCGACGCCCAGGCACTGGCCACCATCACGCGCGAACCCCTGGGGGTCGTGGCGGCGGTGGTGCCCTGGAACTATCCCTTGCTGATGGCGAGCTGGAAGGTGGCGCCGGCCCTGGCAATGGGAAACAGCGTCATCCTGAAACCCGCCGAGCAGTCCTGCCTGTCCGCCATCCGCCTGGGCGAACTGGCCCTGGAAGCGGGCATCCCGCCCGGGGTGCTCAACGTCGTCCCGGGGACCGGACCTGTGGCGGGTCAGGCCCTGGGCATGCATCCGGACGTCGACTGCCTGGCCTTCACCGGCTCCACCGCGACAGGCAAGCGCTTCATGCAATATTCCGGCCAGTCCAATCTGAAGCAGATCTGGCTGGAGTGCGGCGGCAAATCGCCCCACATCATTTTCGATGACTGTCCCGACCTGGACAGGGCCGCGCTGGCCGCGGCCATCGGCATCTTCAACAACCAGGGCGAAGTATGCATCGCCGGGTCCCGGCTGTATGTGCAGTCCGGCGTCTACGACGAATTCATGCAGAGGATGGAAGCGCATGCCGCCGCCATGCAGCCGGGCGATCCGCTCGATCCCGGCTCCAAGATGGGCGCCATCGTCGACGAACGGCAGCTCGCGCGCGTGCTGCAGTACGTCGATAGCGGCAAGCAGGAAGGAGCCACGCTACGCGTGGGCGGCAGCCGCGTGCGCGCGGAAACCGGCGGTTTCTATGTGGAACCGACCATCTTCGAATGCGGTTCGCAGTCGCTGACCATCGTCCGCGAGGAAATCTTCGGACCGGTACTCGCCGCCAGCCGGTTCGATACCGAAGACGAAGCGCTGGCGCAGGCCAATGCCTCGATCTACGGATTGGGATCGGGCCTGTGGACAGCCGATCTGTCGCGCGCGCATCGTGTATCGCGCAAGTTGCGTGCCGGGCTGGTGTGGGTCAATTGCTATTTCGACGGCGACGTCACCGTGCCATTCGGCGGCGTGAAGCAGTCCGGCTTCGGACGGGACAAGTCGCTGCATGCGCTGGACAAATACAGTTCGCTGAAGACGACCTGGATCAGCTTGGCTTAGTTGAGAGGGTCAGACCCCGCATGGGCTGTTCAGGGGTCAGACCCCGTACGGGGTCTGACCCCATCGCTAACACAGTCCCGGAAGTCCCCAGGGGTCAGACCCCGCATGGGGTCTGACCCCAAGCCGGTTCAATATCCCCTATCCCTAGCCACCACGCCCGTCAGCGGCTCGCCGCGCAGATAGCAGTTGATCTTGTTCGAAACCTGCTCGATGGTTTCCTCGCGCAGGCTCGCCGCGGCCACGTGCGGGGTGATGGTGATGCGCGGGTCGGACCAGAACGGGTGACTCTCGGGCAGCGGTTCCTGCTGGAACACGTCCAGCGTCGCGCCGAGCAGCTGGCCGGAATCCAGCAGCGGCTGCAAGTCTTCTTCGACCAGATGCGCGCCGCGCCCCATGCTGATCAGATAAGCGCCGGGCTGCAGTTGCTGCAGTGTCTCGCGGCGCAGTATGCCCCGCGTTTCGCTCGTCAGCGGCAACGTGTTGATCAGCACGCGGGTCCGCGCCAGGAAAGCGGGAAGCTCGTCCGCGCCGGCGAACTTCTGCACGCCGGGCAAGTCCTTTCCGCTGCGTGACCAGCCCGCCACCGGATAGTCCAGGCTTGCGATGGTCTGCGCCACGCGCGTCCCCATGACGCCCATGCCCAGGACGCCGACCGTCCATTTCCCCCGCTGTATGTCGGGCTGCTGTTCCCAGCGCTTGAGCTTTTGCAGGCGCTCGTATTCGTCGAACTGGCGCGATGCGCGAACCAGGGCATACACGGCGTATTCCGCCATCTGCACGGCCATGCCCGCGTCCTCGATGCGCACGACGGATACGCCGTCGCCCAGGCCCGGCAGGCGGAACAGGGCGTCTACGCCTGCCCCCAGGTTGAACACCGCTTTTATCCCGGGTTCGCGCTGGAACAGGTCTTGAGGAGGATTCCAGGCAATGGCCAGGTCCGCGCCTACCGAGGCGCCGTTGTGGGACCAGCCATGGATGCGTGCGGAAGGAATGGCCGCCTGCAGCGGCTTGATCCAGGCGTCGTCGTCCAGATCCAGGGTGGAAGCAAAAATGATGTTCACGTCGATCTACAGTCCAAAGGTTCAGTTGGAAGAAGCCGGCAGGCCGGGGCTGAGCATGTCTTGCGCGCGCGCGAGCGCTGCCTTGCGTATTTCCGACAAGGTCTCGCCCGGGGCAATGCCGTTGCTGTCATAGCGTATTTCGAGCAAGGCGGGCAAGCGTTCGGATTGCGCGTAGGACAGCGCGCGCTCCAGGGCGTCAGGGAAATCTTCGGTCCTTTCCACCGCGATGCCCAGTCCGCCATAGGCGCTCACGACTTGGGTAAAGTCCGGATTCTCGAAATCCAGGGCAATTGCGCGGCCAGGGAATTCGCGTTCCTGGTGGGCGCGTATCGTGCCCCAGATTCCATTGTTGTAAACCAGTATCACGATGCCCAGGCGATATTGCATGGCCACGCCCAGTTCCTGCATCGTCATCTGGAAGCAGCCGTCGCCCGCGCCGCATACGACGATACGGTCCGGATGCTCGAGCTTGGCCGAAATGGCGGCCGGCAGGCCATAGCCCATGGAGCCCACCGTCGGGGCGAGGCTGGTGCCCAGCCCGTTGAACGGCCGGTAACGGTGCAGATAGAACGCATAGTTGCCCGCCCCCACCGTCAGGCAAGCCTCGTCGGGCAGACGGCGTCCAAGATGTTCGGCCGCCGCGTCCAGGCTCATGGGGCCTGGAAAATCCAGCGGCTCGAAGCTGTCGAGATACTGGGCATGCGCCTCTTTGACGGCTGCTGCGCGCGGCGCCGCATGGCCGGGCTCGATGGTATCCAGCGCCTGGGCAAACCCCGCGACACTCGCGACGATGGCCTGGCTGGGCATGAAGACCCGGCCCAGCTCGTTGCTGTCGGGATAGACGTGCACCAGCTTCTGGCGTGGATGCGGGCTTTCGACCAAGGTGTAGCCCAGCGTGGTGGCCTCCCCCAGCCGGGTGCCCACCGCAAGTATCAAGTCCGCATTCAGCATGCGGTCCCGCAGTTGGTCGGTCATGCCCCAGCCCACGTGCCCCGCCGCATTGGGATGGCTCTGCCGGAAGCATTCCAGGCGCCGCCAGGCGGTGCCAACGGGAAGCTCGAAGCGTTGCGCGAAATCACCCACCCGCTCAATGGCCTCTTCGGTCCAGCCGCTGCCACCGACCAGCATGAAAGGGCGCTGGGCCTCATCCAGCAAAGATTTCAGCCGCCTCATATCGCCCATGCCGGGATGAACGATGGTCCGCTGATACCTGGGCAGGTCTTCGACCACCGCGCGTCCCCACAAGGTATCTTCGGGCAGGGCCAGCACCACGGGGCCCGGCCGGCCCCCGGTGGCAACCGCGAACGCCCGGGCGATGTATTCCGGTATCCGATCGCTGCGGTCTATCTGGGCCACCCATTTCGCCATCTGCCCGAACATGCGCCGATAATCGATTTCCTGGAAAGCCTCCCGCTCGTAAAAACCATTCCCTACCTGGCCGATGAATAGAATCATGGGCGTCGAATCCTGATACGCCGTATGCACGCCTATGGACGCATTGGTGGCCCCCGGCCCGCGCGTCACGAAGCAGATGCCCGGTTCGCCGGTAAGCTTCCCATAAGCCTCGGCCATGTATGCCGCACCGCTTTCCTGCCTACAAACCACCGCCTGGATGGCGCCCACATGCTCGTTCAAAGCATCGATGCACGGCAGATAGCTTTCACCCGGGACCATGAATAGCCGACGCACTCCTTGCAGCCTGAGCTGCTGCATCAGGATCTGGCCACCACTTCGTTCAACGCCGGGCAGAGCTTTCATGCGGGTTCTCCTCTTTCTATTGGGCCGGCGACAGCGCCCGGTTCAACGCGGGCACTTGGTCTTCCGAGACCGCGTGCTTGGATTTCAGCCCTGCGCCGCGCGCCCAGGCGAGATCTTCCTCCAGGGACTGCGCGTCCCGGTATGCGTGCGCGCTGTCGACGGCGAGGCATCCGGCCGCGGCGCATTCCAGGACAAAACGGCTGCGTATATGCCTGAGCGCCGTCGCATCGTCCGGGTGTTCCATTGCCAGGGCGAAGCCCAGTCTTTCTCCTGCCAGCACGGCGGCCTTGATGCGCGCGCTGGCGGTCAGCACGTCGAACATGCGCACCACGGCCAAGGGCGAGGCCAGCACCGGAACGATCGCCGTGCGCCCGAGCGGCAGCTTCAGGCGTTCCTCGCATGCCTCCAGCAGCGCATCGAGCTCTTCGATGTGCCGAGCGGCATCGGCCTGCGACGTCAGCACGGCATCGGGGCCGCCTTCGATGACTTTCTCGAGCTCGCTTCGCCCCCCATGATCCAGAGCGTTGATGCGTACCGCCGCCACCGTGCCGGCCTGGCGGCACTCCGCCATGAAGTCCACCGCCCGTATGCATGCCGCCTGCCTGTCTTCCGGCGCCGTCAATCCTTCCAGGTCGGCGACCAGTACGTCCGCCCCGGAGGCGATCCCGCGGCGCTGGGCAGCGCTGTCCAGTCCCGGCACGAACAGCCAGCTTCGCCGCCGGGATGAAACGCAGCCCGGCAAGCAGCTGCGGGCCTCGTGGCTTACCAGACTTGAATGGTTGCCGGGAAGATTAGGCAGCGACATGATTCCGGTCCATGTTTGGGGTTGAATACGCGCTTTACAACGACGCCCGGCCAAAATCCGCCCGCAGGCGTGCCAGGATGCCGACCAAGTGATCATGCATGGCATGACGTGCGCGCCCGGCATCGCGATCCGCAATGGCATCGAGAATCTGCTCGTGCTCGAGCCGCGCCTGTTCCCATATGTGCTGCGTGACGAAATGCGCTTCCATGCGGGAATAGACGGCACTGCCCTGGCTCAGGCTCCAAAGATGCGCGATCGCCGACGCCAACGCCGCATTGCCGCAAGAAGTGGCGATCGCCAGATGGAAGGCGCGATCATGGCGGCCGGGTTCTTCGATGGTGTTCATTGCCCTGTGCGCGGCCTCGATCGCCGCAATCTGCGCAGGCAATGCCACCTGGGCGGCCAGTGCCGCGGATTCGGGCTCCAGCAGCAGGCGCGTTTCGAGCAAATCGAAAGGCCCGATGTCGCCGCCCATATCGGTGCTGGGCTGGACCAGCTTCGGGCTCGGCCGTGCGCCCGTCTGCGCCGGCATGACGAAGACGCCGGTTCCCACACGGACCTCGACATAGCCTTCGAGCTCCAGCGCAATCAAGGCCTCGCGCACCGAGGCGCGGCTGACCTGCAGATGCTCGGCCAGGTCTCTTTCGGAAGGCAGGCGGTCGCCCGCCGCGAACTCCCCCGCGCGGATCCGCCCGGCGATCTGCCCGGCGATAATCCGGTAGAGACGAGGCGCGCTCACGGCTTGAAGGGGAATCATGTCATCGACACCAGTGGTCCAGTGGTCAGGCCACTCAATGTAAATGAAAAACCGCGAGGTCGCCAGATCCCCCGCGGTCTTTTAGGTGAAAACCCTGGGGGGGACAGACCCGATGTTTGGGTCTGTCCCCAAAGGCAGTGGGGTCAGACCCCATGCGGGGTCTGACCCCGTGGATGCCCTCGAATGCGCCAGGGGTCAGACCCGATTTGTGGGTCTTACCCCCGGCATTCTGGGCTCGGACCCCATACGGGGTCCGACCCCTTCAGTCTTCTTCCACGAAGGTTTCTTCGCGCTTCTTGCGTATGGACGGCAAGGCGACGATCAGCACCAGGATGAGCGCCAGCACCAGCAATGACGCCGAGAGCGGACGCGTTACGAAGGTGGCATACTCGCCCCGGGCCAGCAGCAGCGCCCGCCGGAAGTTCTCTTCCATCATCGGTCCGAGCACGAGGCCGAGCAGCAGGGGCGCTCCTTCGCACTTCAACTTGGACCACAGATAGCCGATCACTCCGAATGCCGCCGTCATGTAGATATCGAACACGTTGTAGTTGAGCGAATAGACGCCTATCGTGCAGAACACCAGGATCGCCGGAAACAGGATGCGGTAAGGCACCTTGAGCAGCTTGATCCATAGGCCGATCAACGGCAGGTTCAGGATCAGCAGCATCAGGTTGCCGATCCACATCGATACGATCAGGCCCCAGAACAGCTCGGGGTGGCTGGTCATGACCTGCGGGCCGGGCTGGATGTTGTGTATCGTCATCGCGCCGACCATCAATGCCATCACCGCATTGCCGGGGATACCCAGCGTCAGCAGCGGGATGAACGAGGTCTGCGCCGCGGCGTTGTTGGCGGACTCAGGCCCCGCAACTCCTGCCGGATGGCCGTGGCCGAAGCGCTCCGGCTCGCGTGAAAGCTTCTTTTCCAGCGTGTAGGACGCAAACGATGACAGCACCGCGCCGCCGCCAGGCAGGATGCCCAGCGCCGACCCCAAGGCCGTGCCGCGCAGAACCGCGGGATAGGCTTCCCCGAATTCCTTGCGGTTGGGATAAAGCGTGCCGACCTTGTCGGTGATGTCCACACGGTTCTCGCGCTGCTGCAGGTTGTTCATGATCTCGGCAAACCCGAAAACACCCATGGCGACAATGGCGAAGTCGATGCCGTCCTGCAGTTCAGGGATACCGAAGTCGTAGCGGGCCACGCCCGAGTTCACGTCCGTGCCGATCATGCCCAGCAACAGGCCCAGAAGAATCATCGCGATGGCTTTGGGCAACGAGCCCGAGGCCAGGACGACGGCACCCACCAGGCCCAGCACCATCAGAGAAAAATACTCGGCAGGGCCGAACTTGAAGGCGACTTCGGCCAGGGGCGGCGCGAATGCAGACAACAGGACCGTTGCAACGCAGCCGGCGAAGAACGAACCCAGCGCCGCGATCGCCAGGGCCGAGCCGGCGCGGCCGTTGCGCGCCATCTGGTGGCCGTCCAGCACCGTCACCACCGCCGATGTCTCGCCGGGGAGCGCGACCAGGATGGCCGTCGTCGAGCCGCCATACTGCGCGCCGTAATAGATACCGGCAAGCATGATCAAGCCCGCCGTCGGCGGAAGGATGTACGTGATGGGCAGCAGCATGGCGATGGTCGGCACCGGCCCGATTCCCGGCAGCACGCCGATCAGGGTTCCCAGCAGACAGCCCATGAAGGCATAGACGAGGTTTTCGGCTGTGAACGCAACCGACAGCCCCAAAGACAAATGTTCAAGCAGCTCCATGGCCGGCTCCTCAGCTAAAACTCGGCCAGAGGGGGAAGATCAGTCCCAGCCCCCTGATGAACGCCAAATAGGAAAAAAACACAAGAAAGGCGGCGTTGGCCACCGCCACTTTCCAATTGAAATCATGGCCGGCCACGCTGCTCACGACCACCAGGATGAAGGTCGCCAGATACACGCCAAGCAGATTCAGCAAAGCGCCGAAAAGCATGACGGAACCGATGATGAGGGCTGTGACGCGCCAGTCGAACTTTTCGACTTCCGTTTCCTGGGCCTTGATCGACAGGGCGCCCAGCGCGACGCCCGCCCCCATCACGGCCAGGATCACGCCCAGCCAGAAGGGAAAGTAGCCTGGTCCCATGCGCGCCGCCGTGCCCATCTGGTATTTGGTCGCCTGCAAGGCAAAAAACAGCCCGATGCCGACGAACATCAGGCCCGACCAAAAGTCCTGCTTAGAGCGTATTCTCATCCTTTCCTCTTACCCCACTTTCTTTCTGAATCGGCACAGCGCCTCTTTCTTCATGAGCGCCGCGTGGCATGCATCACCGCGATGAAGCCAGGGGACGATAGTAGGTAAATAGAGGAACGCCGGGGATTACAGGGGCATTACCGTTTCGTAATCTTGCGCGCTTGACCATTCCGCGCCCGCATTGCATCCTTGATGCCCATCCACACACGAAAGAGGAGTGCCTGCCGTGCAGGCATACGAGCCATGTGGCGCTGCCTGATCATTGAAGACGACATCGACAACGCGCGATACATTGCGGCGGGGCTGAAGGAGCTCGGCCATTCCGTCACCACCTGCGCCGATGGCGCGGCCGGCCTGCAGCGTGCAACCGGCGAATACTGGGACGTCATCGTGCTCGACCGCATGCTGCCCAACGACGTGGACGGCCTGTCCATACTGGCCACGCTGCGCGGCCTGGGCAAGCAGACTCCGGTGCTGGTGCTGAGCGCCCTGACCGCGCTGGACGAACGCGTACGGGGCCTGAAAGCGGGCGGCGACGACTACCTCAGCAAACCTTTCGCCTTCCCCGAACTCGCCGCCCGTCTCGAAGCCCTGGTCCGCAGGGCCTCGTCCGACTACAACCTGCGGCAGTTGCAGGTCGCCGACCTGTCGCTCGATCTCGTCAGCCGGCGCGTGAGCCGCGCCGGCCAGAACATCTCGCTGCAGCCTCGCGAATTCAAGCTGCTGAGCTACATGATGATGAACTCCGGGCAGGTCCTGACCCGCACCATGCTGCTGGCCGCGGTATGGGACTACCATTTCGACCCGCAAACCAATGTGATCGACGTGCACATCAGCCGTCTGCGCCAGAAAGTCGACGGCCCCTTCGACCGCTCCCTCATCCATACGGTGCGCGGCACGGGCTATATGCTCGCGCAGGAAGAGCCGTCCGGCGCCGCATGAAGCATCGCCTGCGCAATACCCTGCACGCTGTCTGGAGCTCCGTCGCGTTCCGCCTGACGCTCAACTACAGCCTGTTTGCCCTGTCCACCTCGCTGGTCCTGCTGGTCATCGTGTATTACCAGACCACGGGCATACAAGCCTCGCAGTTCTCGCGGCAGGTGGCCATCACGGCGCAGCGCCTGGGCGCCCACTACAATCAGGGAGGAATCGAGGGGCTGGTACGTGAGATCGAGCTCGAGCTCGCCGACCAGGTCAATACCGACACCGAGATGTTCCTGCTGCTCGATCCGGGGGGCCGGGCGCTGGCGGGCAACATCGAGCCGGATCCGTCTTTGAATGCGCTGGGTCCCGACGGCACCGACCTGACCGTCCTTTTGCGCGGCCAGGCGGCCCACGGCTATGTGGTGGCGCACGACCTGCCGGACGGGTCCCGCCTGATCGTGGGCCACGATCTTCGCGACCTGCGCGAGATCACGCAGCTGATCAAGCACGCCAGTCTTGCCGCCGTGGGCGTAACGGCCCTGCTGGTGCTCCTGGGCGCCTTCCTGTTCCGGCGCGCGATGCAGCGCCGGGTCGAAGTCATTCGCCGCACTGCCGCCAAGGTCGGCGCGGGCCAGTTCAAGCAGCGCGTTCCCACCGGACAGAAGCCCGATGAGTTCGCGCTGCTGACCCACGACATCAACAACATGCTCGACCGCATCGAGCTCCTGATGCTGGGCGTGCGCAATGTCTCGGACGCCGTGGCTCACCAGCTTCGCACGCCGCTCACGCGCATGCTGGCACGCCTGCGCACCATCGATCTCGCGCGTGCCGAGCGTCGCGAGCTGGAAGCGAGCATCGCCTATCTGGTCACCGAGATCGAGGACCTGGCCAAGGTTTCCGAAAAACTGCTGCAGATATCCGAGCTGGAATCGGGCACGATGCGCAAAAAGTTCGAGCCATCCAGGCTGGATGTCATCGCCGCCGACGTCGTCGAGCTCTATGAAGCCCTGGCGGAAGAGAAAAAGGCGACACTGGTGGTCGCGCCGACGGCTCCGGTCACCGTCCATGGCGACCCGGACCTGCTCGCCGGGGCCATCGCATGCATGGTGGACAACGCGTTGAAGTACGCCGGCAGCCCGGCGCGAATAGAGGTTTCGGTCAAGCAGGCCGGCGATGAAACCGTCATCACGATCGCCGATAACGGTCCTGGCATATCGCCCGACAAGCATGCGCGCATCGGCGAGCGCTTCTATCGGCTGCGTCCGGATATACCGGGCTACGGCCTGGGGCTCACCACGGTCATGGCCATCGCAAGACTGCATGGCGCCCGCTTCGAGCTTGCCAATGCCAACCCCGGCCTGCGCGTCAGCCTGCGTTTCGGCCCGGGAGGCCAGAACTGAGGGGTCTGACCCCATGCGGGGTCAGACCCCCGGCGCAAGCTGGGGTGGGCGTGGGGTCAGACCCCATACGGGGTCTGACCCCGGTGCAAACGGGGGTGGATATGGGGTCAGACCCCGTACGGGGTCTGACCCCTACACATTTACTCGTTGACCGTGATCCCTTCCGTTTTGATGACGTCCGCCCATTTGCGGGTGTCTTCGTCGATGATGCGGGCGAACTCGTCCGGAGATGTCGGTGTGGCCTCGATGCCGGTGGACCCGACATAATTCTTCAGGGACTCGCTGGCCATCACCTCGCGCAGCGCCGTGTTCAGGGCATCCACCTTGTCGGCCGGCGTACCCTTGGGTGCGAACATGCCGTACCAGTTGTTGGCGTATACATTCCGATAACCCAGCTCATCGAAGGTTGGCACGTCGGGCAGAAGCGCGGAACGCTTGGGCGCGGCGATGGCGATCGTCAGGACACGCTTGTCCTTGATGAAGGGCATGAGCCCTGAAATGTCGCCGAAGAAACCGCCCACCTGCCCGCCTATGGTGTCGTTGATGGCGGGCGCGGCGCCGCGATAGGGCACATGCAGGATCTCTGCCTTGGTGGCGATCTTCAACAGCGAAATCGCCATGTGAGGCATGCTGCCGATGCCGGACGAGGCCAGGGTTGCATCACCGGGCTTGCTTGCCGCGTTGTCCAGGAACTGCTTCAGGTCCTTGATCTTGCCGTTGGCGGGGACGACCAGGACTTCCGGCGTCGACACCAGCATGGTGATGGGCTGCAAATCCTTCTTCGGGTTGTAGACCAGTTTGGGATACAGCGGCGGATTGATGGCGATGGCGCCCGCCGAGCTCAGGAAGAGCGTGTTGCCGTCGGGCGCCGCGCGTCCGACATAGCTGGCCGCGATGGCGCCATTGCCCCCCGGCTTGTTCTCCACGACGACCGGCACCTGGAGTTTCGCTTCCAGCTCCTTGGCCACGACACGTGCCAACGTATCGGCGGGCCCTCCCGCCGGGAATGCCACGACGACGGTCGTGGGCGTACTGGCCGCCGCGCCCGTGACGGTCAGTCCCAGAGCCAGCGCGAGAATCGACTTGATCACTACTGTATTTTTTAGAATGGACATTGATAACTCCTTCGTTCTTGAGCCCGTTTCAGCCACCCGCAGCACCCTGCGTATTGACATAAAGGGAATAAATGGACGTGCAAGACGCCATGAATAGCCGGTTCCGATGCTTGCCACCGAAACACAGGTTTGCGCAGCGCTCGGGCAAAGCGATCCTGCCTATCAGCTTTCCTTCCGGCGAAAAGACCCGCACGCCGTCCAGCTCCGGGGTGCCCATGCCCCAGCCACACCAAAGATTTCCTTCCACGTCGACACGGAATCCGTCCGGCGTGCCGTCTTGCGCGTCGAACAGCACGCGCCGGCCGGACAGCGTTCTGCCGTCCGGCTCGACATCGAATACCAGCAGGTTGCGAGGCCGCGCGCGAGACTCCACCACGTAGAGCCTGCGCTCATCCGGCGAGAACGCCAGGCCGTTGGGCCCCTGCACATCCGCCGCCATCACCTCGAGCTCGCCGCTTTCCGGGTCCAGGCGATACACATTGGCTGGCAGCTCCTGCTCCGCCTTCTCGCCTTGGTAGAAGCCCACGATGCCGAAGGGCGGATCGGTGAACCAGATCGATCCGTCCGACTTCACGACCACGTCGTTGGGCGAGTTCAGGCGCTTGCCCTGATAGCGCTCCGCCAGCACGGTGACGCGTCCGTCGTGCTCGGTGCGCGTCACGCGCCGCCCCAGGTGTTCGCAAGTGACCAGCCGGCCCTGCCGGTCTCGGGTATTGCCGTTCGCATGGTTCGAGGCATGGCGATACACATGGGTTTCGCCCGAGATTTCGTCCCATCTCATGAGGCGGTCGTTGGGGACGTCGCTCCATAGCAGGTAGCGCCCGTCGCCCACCCATACCGGCCCCTCGGCCCAGCGCGATCCGCCGGCGATGCGCTCGACAGCCGCCAGAGGCAGCACGAGCTTGTGGAAGCTCTCGTCCAGCGCAATGACGGCGGGATCGGGATAACGACCGCTCATGGTTTCAGCCGCAGCGCGCACTCATGCCTCCGTCCACGATGAGTTCCGTCCCGGTGATGAAGCGAGCCTCGTCCGACGCCAGGAACAGCACGGCGTTGGCCGTATCGATGCCGTCGCCCATGAAGGGCAGCGGGATGCGGGCCTGTCTTTCCGCCAGCAGTTGCTCGACGTCGCCCCCGGCTCGCTGCCCGGCCAGGCGGGTCTCGACCATGGGCGTATGCATCTGCCCGGGAATGACGGTGTTGCAGCGGATGTTCCTGGCTGCGTATTCGATGGCCACCACCCGGGACAGCTGTATGACGCCCGCCTTGGCGCTGGCGTAGCCCACTTGCGCGGAGCCGGTCCAGCGTATGCCCGACGTGGACGAGATGTTCACGATGGCCCCGCTACCCCGCTCGGCCATCAGCGGCAATACATGCCGGCAACCCAGGTATACGCTCTTGAGGTTGTAGTCGATCTGACGATCCCATCCCGCTTCGTCGAGCTGCACCGGCCCGCCTTTCATAGACCCGCCCACGTTATTGACGAGAATATCGACCGTGCCGAACGCCTCGACGCAGGCCAGCACCATGTCCCGCACGGAATCGCTGGAGGTCACGTCGGCCTTCCAGGTGGCGATCTGGCCTCCGGCACCCTTGACGCGCTCGACGGTCTCCACCATGGCCTGTTCGTTCAGGTCCACGGCGAATACCCGGGCGCCCTCCTGTGCAAAACGATAGGCGATCGCCCGGCCGTTGCCCCAGCCGGAACCGACACTGCCTGCACCCGTGACGATCGCCACCTTATCCTGCAGGCGCCCTTTCATTCCGCCTCCCGATGCTGCGGTTCGAATTGCAGCGCCGCGTCTTCAGGCGCCGGTATCCGGAAAACATTGAGCGTCATCGAGATCAGCGTGTAATAGCCGCAAACACCGACCAGGTCCACCACCCTGTCCCTGCCCAGCAGGGCGACCGCCCGGTCGTACACCGCGTCGGGGACCTCGCGGCTCTTGAGCAGGGTGGTCGCGAATTCGTACACCATCGCCTGCTCCTCGTCCGGAAGCTCGGGCGGCGTGCCGCGGCGTATGGCTTCGACCGCCGCTTCCGGAACACCCGCTTTCACCGCGATGGGCGCATGGGCCCACCATTCGAAATCCGATCGCCACCATGCGGCAATCGTCAGAATCGCCAGCTCGGACAGCGCCGGATGGAGACTGGAGTCGTAGCGGCAATACTGGCCCAGGGCCTGCGCATGCTCGGCCAGCCCGGGACGGTGCAGCCATACCGCCAGCGGCCCGCGCACCCGGCCACGCGGGCCGGCCATGATGGCGTCGTACACGCGGCGTTGATGGTCATCCATCAGCAATGGATCGGGAGGAAGCAGTCTTGGCATGTGGGTTTCCTTATGCATCGGCGCGTTTGAACATGATGCGCCGCGTATTGGTGAAGTTCGGCCGGACGCGAGAGCTCCATTCCGTGGCACGCACCGCCAGCCACGGCTCGGAGCCGAACGTCTCGCGGCTCGCCAGATCGTAGGCGGCGTGATAGCGGGGCGACGCGTCAGCCGCCACATAGCGTCGCGCACGCACCGTCCCGGGTACGGCGGCCAGGCCGGGCAGATGCTCGGTGTCGTACCACCGGTTGAAATCCTCTGCTGCGTCGGGCAACACGTCTGTTTCGACCACGTAATGCCAAGGGGCTGCTTGCCCCGCCGAGGCGCCGGGCACATCCAGCGTGGCTTCGAGCGTCAGCAGACTCGCTTGCGGAAACAAGGCGCCCAATTGGCCGGCCATGAGGCGCCTGACCGTTTCAAGCGACGGCCGGCCCGAATCGATGGCGAGCTCCAGGTAGGCATAGGTTTCCACCGCTTCGACGGCATGCATCACATCGAGCGTATAGGCTCCCGGTTCCGGCACGGCCAGGCGCAGCACCTCTTCGATCCGGCTTCTGCCTACCGTCACCTCCGGCAGCTTCATCAGCAGAACATTCATGGCTCGCTCCTCGAAGCATGGTCGCCGGCAAGATCCGCAAAGCCGTACAGGATTTGGGGGTTGCGTACGAGTATCCGTTGCCGCAGGTCCGGTTCCGGACACAGGTCTGTAAAGACGTCCACCAGCTCGCCATCGTCGGGCATGTCGCCCCGCACGTTCGGGTGAGGCCAGTCGCTGCCCCACAACAGTTGGTCGGCCATGGTTTCGATCAGCGCGCGCACCAGCGGGCGGCCATCGTCGTAGGGACGCTTGCCGGTGGAGGAAATCCGGTCTATGCCCGACACCTTCACCCATGCGCGCGGATGCCCGGCCAGTGCCAGCACATCCCGGAACGCGGCGCCATGGATACCGTCGGCGGCCGCCACCCTGCCCATGTGGTCCAGCACGAAAGGCAGGCCCAGTTCTTTCAGCAAGGGAATCAAGCCGGGGAGCGACTGGTTGTCGCTATGTATGCAGAAATGCCAGCCCAGCGGCTCCACCAGCCGGGCGATCCGTTCGATATTCGTCCATGGCGTGTTCTGAAGATGCGCCACGAAATTGAAGCGCACGCCCCGTACGCCCGCCGCATCCAGCGCCCGGACCTCATCGGGCTGCGCGTCGGCGGCGAGCAGTCCCACCGCCCGATATTGACCCGCCCCTTTTTTCAAGGCATCCAGCACCGCCGACATGTCGAATCCATGGCAGCCCGGCTGGACGATCACGCCCCGGTCTATGCCGAGCTTCTCATGCAGGGCGCGCAAGTCTTCGAAAGAGGCGTCGTCAGGCGTGTATGGGCGCTCCGCCACGAAGGGAAAGCGGTGCGCCGGTCCGAAGATGTGGACATGCGCATCGCAGGCGCCTGCAGGCAAGCGGCGGGCTGGCCGGCGCACCTGGCTCAGCGGCATGGGAGGCGGACAGCTCGCCGTGGTGTTGTGTTGGTTCATGTGGGCATGATGGCCCGGGCCCGCCGGCGGAACAAGATCGCTTCGCTGACTTCAGATATAGAATTTTCGTATATCATGAAGACATGAATCTAAAGCAGATCCATTACTTCATCGTTGTGTGCGAACAGCGCAGCTTCTCGCGCGCCGTCGACGTCCTGGACGTTGCCCAACCTTCGATCAGCCGCCAGGTCCAGTTGCTCGAAGCGGAACTGCAACAGCATCTGTTGCGGCGCACCGGCCGCGGCGTCGAACCGACCGAAGCCGGACTGCGCTTTCTGAACCATGCCAAGGCGCTCCATGCCCTGGCTGTCCATGCCAAACAGGACCTGCTGGATTTCCGCTCGACCGTGCAGGGGCGCGTGAAGCTCGGGCTGCCGCCGCGCATCGCGCGCCGGCTGACGCCGCATATCGTCAAGCAGTTCCGGTTGCTGTTTCCGAATTCGTCGATCACCATCGCGGAAAGACTCAGCACGGAAATGCGCGAATGGCTCATCAAGGATCGCGTCGACCTCGCCCTGCTCTACGAGCCGCCCCCCTCGGTGCTCATGACCTGCGAAACCATCTATCGGGAAGAACTGGTGCTGGCCTATACCCGCGACTGCCGGCCGGCCCCGCCCGCGCAAGTGAAAGTGGCCGAGCTGGCACGCTATCCCCTGGTGCTGCCCAGCGCACCCAACACCATACGGGCGCTGGTGGACAGCACCTGCCGGGACCTGAATGTGGAACTGAATGTCGTGGCGGAAGTGGACGTCGTGCACTCCATCGTGGAGACCACGGCCCAGGGCAATGTGTTCACCATCATTCCGCGTTCGGCCATCAAGGATTCACTGGGCCATGAAGAGCTCAGCTATTCGCGCATCGTGGAGCCGGTGATACGCAACAACCTGACGCTGGCCCTGCCGTTGAACGGCGGCAACCAACGCCTGGCCACCGCCACCGCCGACATCATCCGGGGATTGGACTTCGCGCGGTATATGCAGTGAGGTGGGGTCAGACCCCGTACGGGGTCTGACCCCAGCGCAACAGGGACATGGGGTCAGACCCAACGGGTCTGACCCCGGAGGAATCGGGCATGGGGTCAGACCTATTGGGTCTGACCCCTTAAGCGCTTCTACAGCGCGTCCAGCTTCTTCTTCAGCGCATCGAGCGGAAGCGCGCCGTTGACGCGGCTGCCGTCGGCGAAGATGATGGCGGGCGTACCCTGCACCATCAGCTTGCGGCCCAGGGCGAGCACGGTGTCGACCGGTGTATCGCATTGCGCCTCGGGCGGAGTCTTGCCATCGATCATCCATGCCCGCCAGGTAGCCGCCTGGTCCTTGGCGCACCAGATGTTCCGTGCCTTGGTCGACGAATCGGGCGACAGGATGGGGAAAAGAAAGGTATAGACCGTGGTGTTGTCGATGTCTTTCAGGGTTTGGTGCAGGCGCTTGCAGTAGCCGCAGTTCGGGTCCTCGAAGACCGCCATCTGGCGCGACCCATCGCCCTTGACCTGCTTGACCGCAAGTTCGAGCGGCAGATCGGTGAACGCCACGCGCGTCAATTCGTCGACGCGCTCGGCCGTCAAGTCGCGCCGCGACTTGGCGTCGATCAGGGCACCCTGAAGAATGTAGTCGACCTGGGCATCCGTATAGACGAAGTCCATGCCGATGCGGATTTCGAACAGGCCCGGAAACTTGGTGCGTTCCACCGAAGAGACCTCGATGCCGGGGAAACGCTCGTGAAACGCCGCGCGCACGCTGTCGGGCGTGGCCTTGTCGCGCGTCGAGAGCACGGCGGCGGGCGCAGCGTTGTCGCTGTCTTTCGTGGACACCGCCTGCGCCGGAGCGGCCGCGGCGGCGCCGGACGTGGAGGTGACACTCTGGGCCATTGCCGACCCGCCAACCCACGACAGCCCGACCCAGGCCGCCACCGCCAAACAATGCTTCAAATGCATAAGATCTCCTGTGTCAGCGCCCCGCGGCGCCACCTATCAAAAACCGTTTTGCCATGGGCAGGCGGTCTACGCACGCCATGCCCAGGTTACGCGCCCATACGGCGGGCGCCGACCGGGCCGCGAACAAGCCATGCAGCCCATCCGTCGCCAGCCTCATGGCAAGCACGGGTTCGGCGCGGGCGCGCCGATAGCGGGACAGCACCCGCAAGTCTCCCGCCTTGCGGTAGGCTTCCTTTTCGGCCAGCACCTGCAGCAGGGCTTGAACGTCGCCCAGGCCCAGGTTGAGGCCCTGCCCCGCCAATGGATGCACCCGGTGCGCGGCATCGCCAACCAGCGCCACGCCCGGCGCCACCATGCCGCTGTGTTCCAGGAACAGCGGGAAGCCGAACATCGGGCTGCGTACCTTCAGTTGGCCCAGGCGGCCTCCTGTAGCGGCCGCCAGGTCGGCTTCCAGTCTTTGCCTTCGGGCCGCCTCCGGCAAGTCCAGAAGCGCTTGCGCCGCCGCGGCGGACATGGACCAGACCATGGATACCTGATGCCCCTCCGACGTGTCGGGCATGGGCAGCAAAGCCAGTATGCCGTCCCCGGTAAACCACTGCACGGCGATATTCTGATGCGGTAGCTGGGCCGTCAGGTGCACGACCACACCGGTGTCGCCGTAGGGTCGGGAATGATGCGCGATGCCCGCGGCGCGGCGCAGCGCTGAACGCGCCCCGTCGGCACCGACCAGCAGATCCGCGCTCAGCACCGCGCCTTCATCGGTGTGGACGCGTCCGGCCTCGAGCCGGTCGAACTTATGTGCATGCCACGGAATGCCGAACACGCGCAGCGCTTGCTGCAGCGCTTTTTCCATCTCGCTGGACTCGACGATCCAGGCCAGGGCGGGCTCGGCCGCCTGCCACGCATGCAAGGTCACCGCGCCGCTGGCGTCGCCATAGACCTCCATGGTGTCGATGCGCGTGATGCGGCGTTCGTCCATCATGTCCCAGACACCCAGGCGCGTCAAAAACGCCTGGCTTGAGCCCGATATGGCGTATACGCGCGGACAGTAGAGGTCTCCGGACGGCGCTTCCTGCATGCTGCGCGGCCCCAGCAGCGCGGTATCGAAACCGGCGCGAGCCAGCCCCAGCGCCGTGGCCAGGCCGGCAATGCCGGTACCGCAGACCAAAATGGATTCTTTCTTCATCGCGCCGAGGGAGCTCCCGCCTGTTTGGGCCACAAGACCCACATCTCGCCGCGCTGCTTCATGCGGCCGGCCATGGCGCCGGCCTCGTCGCCAAAGCCCCAGTAGAAGTCGGTGCGCGCCGCCCCTTTGATCGCCGCGCCCGTATCCTGCGCGAAGACCAGCCGCGCCAAAGGTTGGCTGCTAGCCGGATAGGTGGTGGACAAGTAAAGCGGCGCGCCCAGCGGGACGAAAGTCGTATCGACGGCGACCGCGCGCTGGCCGATCAGCGGGATGCCGTAAGCGCCCCGAGGACCGAGTTCCGGGTCGCGGATCGCTTCTTCGCTGAAAAACACCATGGCCGGATTGGCGTTCAGCATTTCCTGGACACGTGCCGGATTATTCTTGGCCCAGCTCTTTATGTTCTGCATGGACGCCTGCGCCAGTGTGATTTCCCCCTTCTGCGCCAGCCACTGCCCGATGGACTGGTAAGGCCTGCCATTATGGTCGGCATAGGCCAGACGAATGGTGCCGCCGTCCGGCAACTGAGCCCGTCCGGACCCCTGTATCTGCAGGAAGAAGGCTTCGACCGGATCGTCGACCCAGACGATGACCGGTGGCTGTCTGTCGGGCGCGGCTGCGATCTCGGCCCGCGTATCGTAGGGGACCACCCGTTTCCCCGCCAGCTTGCCCCTGACCCGCTTGCCTGCGAGCTCCGGGTACACCGTTCCGAGGTCTATGGTGAGCAGATCATCGGGCGCGGAGTACAGCGGCCACTGGTAAGCGCCCTCGCGCTTGCGCGACGCCCTTACCAGTGGCTCGTAGTAGCCGGTCACGGTATTCTGGGCCGGCTTGCCCGCCGCATCCAACAAACGCCAGGGTTGCAGATGCTGCTCGAGAAAGCGGCGCACCGTTTCGCCGGCCGCATCGGCCGACAGGCCGGACTGCTGCGCCGCCGCGCACACCGGCTGCCAGGCGCGCGGCGTGGCGCGCGCCTGCATGGCGAGCGAACCCGACACCGGCCGCATCAATCCCTTGCAATTGTTGATGAAGGCCTTCCAGACATGGTCCAGGTCATCGCCGCGCCAGCCGGGCAGCGCGGTCCAGGACGCTTGCTGGAATTTCCCGGAGAGCCCGCGCGGCGGTGTGTCGCGCATCGATTCCAGCGTGGGGACGGTCAAGGGCTGTTCAGCAATATTGGGCGCGGCAGCACCCGGTTCTCCGGCGCCCGGCACCCCGGTATCCGTGGGTACTGTGCTGCATGCTGCAAGGATGGCGAGCAAACCGCTTGAAAACAGAATTCTTTTCATAAACTCATGAATGACGTGAGGCGCCGGAACGGATGCCGAGGCCTGTTTCTACAGGCCCTAGTGCAAGGTGCGGGGAACGGCCAGGACGAACTCCTGTATGGGGACATCGAACGGGATGCCGTTCTCGCCCACGCAATGATAACTGCCGCGCATGGTGCCGACCGGTGTCGGCAACGGACAGCCGCTGGTGTATTCGAAGCTTTCCCCCGGCCCCAGCAAAGGCTGCTGCCCGACGACGCCCAGCCCGCGGACTTCTTGGGTTTTCTGGCTGCCGTCGGTAATGACCCAGTGCCGGCTGACCACCTGCGCCGCCTGCTTGCCGTTGTTGGTGATGCGCACCGTATAGGCGAACACATACTGCTGCCTGGGAGGATCGGATTGATCCGGCAGGTATTGGGGCGTGACCGTGACAGAAATATCGGAAGGATTCATGGCGTTTCCAGAAAAATTCGGCACTCACCTACAATAATGACATATTCCCCGCCGCGATTTTTGCCCAACGCACATCCGTCATTCATATCATGCCTTTTACCAAGCCTACCCGCATCGCCCCCAGCCTGTTGTCCGCCGATTTCGCGAGACTGGGGGAAGAGGTCAAGAACGTCGTTGCCGCCGGCGCCGACTGGATACACTTTGACGTCATGGACAACCATTATGTTCCCAACCTGACCATAGGACCCATGGTCTGCGAGGCGATCCGCCCCCATACCGATGCACCCATCGACGTTCACCTCATGGTCGAACCCGTCGACGCCATTATCCCGCAATTCGCCAAGGCGGGCGCCGACATCATCACTTTTCATCCCGAGGCATCCCGCCACCCCGACCGGACGCTTTCCCTGATCAAGGAACACGGCTGCAAGGCCGGCCTCGTCTTCAATCCGGCCACCTCGCTGGAATGGATGGACTACGTCATGGACAAGCTCGACATGATTCTCCTCATGTCCGTGAACCCGGGATTCGGCGGGCAGAAATTCATTCCGGGCACGCTGTCCAAGCTGCGCCAGGCGCGCCAGAAGATCGACGCCTGGCAGCAGGCGGGCGGCCAGCCGATCGCCCTGGAGGTCGATGGCGGCGTCAAGGTCGACAACATCGCCGAAATCCGCGCAGCCGGTGCCGACGCCTTTGTGGCCGGATCGGCCATCTTCGGACAGGACGACTACAAGGCCGTGATCGACGCCATGCGGCGCGAGATCGCCAAAGGCGAAGGGGTCAGACCCCGTACGGGGTCTGACCTTGCAAGCCAAGAGTTGGGGTCAGACCCCATGAAATAAACGGAATAGGGTCAGACCCCATGCGGGGTCTGACCCTTGCAAGCCAAGAGTTGGGGTCAGACCCCGTACGGGGTCTGACCCCTCAGGCCGGCATCGAGAAAACTGTGCGGCCGCCGCCGATTGCTGTCGGTATATGCCGACGGAAGCAGCGACCGGCGCTCCACGAACAGCGCATTGCCTGGGATCTTCTTCGCTTCGGACTTGGCCGAGGCGGCGAATTCCGCGATCTGGTGGCTGGAAAACGGCACTGTGGCATCGGCCTGCACCACGCCTATCGACAAGCTGATCAAGGGATGGAACATTTCGACGCCCTGGCGGTTTTCGGTCCGGTAGCCGCCGGCCTCCAGGTGGCTTTTCCGGTATAGCGCCGCGGTCGCGTCCGGAAAGGCGTCCAGAATGCTCTGGCAGCGTTCGCGCCAGTCTTTGCTGCGAAACACCATGATGAAATCGTCGCCGCCGATATGGCCTACGAAATCCCTGTCGGGCTCGCAATACTGCTGCAGCAGCCCGGCGGTGATCTGTATGACTTCGTCGCCCTTATGGTAGCTGTACAAGTCATTGAACGGCTTGAAGTTATCAAGATCCGCATAGCACACCGCAAAGGCCTCGTCGTCGGCAAGCAGTGATTCGATATGCTCGTTGATGGGTACGTTGCCGGGCAGCTGCGTGAGCGGGTTCGCATAGCGCGCCGCATGTATCTGCATCTGCGTGATTTCCCGGATCAGGTCGGAACCCGTGCCCACACCCCGGTAATCGCCGTTTTCGATGATGATGAAGCCATCCGACAGATGCTGCGGATTGCCCTCGGTGATCAGGTAGCTGAGATTGCGCAGGCTGGTCCCGATATCCACGATGAGCGGCTCGTTCTCGATGAAATGGGAACAAGGCTTGTTGCCATACAGTTCGCGATGGTAGGGTCGCGCCAGGCGATCCAGCATGCGCAGGCGCTGAATCAATCCGATCGGCGCACCTTCGCGCAGCACGGCCAGCGCCTGCAGCTCGGGCTGCCTTTCGAAAATCCCATAGACGGCGTTGGTTGGCGTAGCATCGACCACCGCCGGAATGGCGCGCAGGATCTTGCGCACCGTGAGCTCGTTCTTGAAGGGCTGGCCGCCGTTGGGCCGGGCGGTATCCGACCGCCTGCCGATGACGGACAGCGTCTCGGCAGGCAGCTTGGTGACCGGCGGCATGGCGGGGCGGCCCAGCCAATAGCCCTGGCCATACTGGATGCCCACATCGCGAACGGTGATGTATTCCGCTTCCGTTTCTATGCCCTCAGCGATCACTTTGGAATACGACTGCTGGGCGATCTCGAAAATGGAACGGACGAACTGGCGCTTGATGGGGTCTTTGTCAATGCCCTGGATGAAGTATTTGTCGATCTTGACGAATTCGGGCCGCAGCTCGGACCAGAGCCGCAAGCTGGAAAAGCCTTCGCCCAGGTCGTCGATCGCCACCTGGAAACCGTAGGCGCGGTAATCAGAAGCCGCCTGCTTGATGCGGTTGTAGCTGGCCGCGGAACTCGATTCCGTGAGTTCGATGACGATGCTTTCCGGCGAAATGCCCTGCACCTGTTCTGAAAAAAAACAAGTGTCCGTCTGGAGTTCGGGATTGACCAGGACGTCGGGACTCATGTTCAGGAACAGCCTGCCCTCCAGCCCATGGCGGGAAAACTGCTCGATGTGCACCCTGCGGCACAGGCGTTCGAGCTCGACCGTGGCCCCGCACATGCGGGCCACATTGAACAAGGTGTTCGGCACGTGCAAGGGCGAATTCGACGGCCCGCGTATCAGGCCTTCGTACCCCAGTATGCTTCCCGATTGCAAATCCACGATAGGTTGAAACAACGGTGCAACCGACTCTTCCACCATTACCTTGCGAAAACTCGCCAGCATTTTCAGACTCTCGCTGTATTCCTGGCCCAGGCTGATGCCTGGCTGCCCCGGACACTTCAGTATTGCTGTCACTTTCATCAACCTGTCATGGCGCAGGCGCGAACCTGCGCCGCTGCGGACGGCCAATTTAACGTCAGCATATTACAGGCAAGTGTCGGGGCCGACATCTGGATTTTTTCGCGCATACAATCATGCAACACTTGGCTGAAATATTGAACAGGACTTTCGTATGCGTTTCTCCGCTGTACTGCTGGATCTGGACGGCACGCTGCTGGACACGATTCCCGACCTGACGCGCGCCTCGAATGCGATGCGGATGGAGCTTGGCATGGATGAGCTGCCCATTTCCACCGTGGCGACCTACGTGGGCAAGGGCACGGAAAACCTGGTGAAGAAACTGCTGGCCGACAACCCCGAAGGCAAGCAGCCGAGCGCCGATGAAACAACCCGGGCGCTGCGGATCTTCCACCATCATTACCATAGGGTCAATGGCGACGAAGCCACGGTGTATCCCGGCGTCATCGAAGGCCTGGATGCGTTCTCGGACGCCGGGTCGGCCTTGGCCGTCGTCACCAACAAGCCCACCGAGTTCACGCTGCCGCTGCTCGAACGCATGGGCCTGGCAAGCTACTTCAGCCAAGTGGTTTGCGGCGACACCTGCGCCCGCAAGAAGCCGGACCCCATGCCCTTCCTGCATGCCTGCGAACTGCTGGGTGCGGAGCCCGCCGAGTCGCTGGCCATCGGCGACTCCATCAACGACGCCCTGGCCGCCCGCGCCGCCAACATGACGGTCCTCGCGCTGCCTTATGGCTACAACGAAGGAATGGACGTGCGAAATCTTCCGGTGGATGATATAGTTATGTCCATCGCGGAAGCTGCCCAGTGGGCGGCGGATCGCTGAAGGGGTCAGAATGCGGGGTCAGACCCCGTACGGGGTCTGACCCCAAAACCAACATGGGGCCTGACCCCTTAACCGAACTTTTAACAGCCGAATACACACAAATGTTTGCCGCTCCTTATTACACGACCACGCCCCGCGCCTATTGGCGCTGGTGGCGTTTGTGTTCTGGGTAGCGGTAATCCACTCCCGGCGCCAAGACCTTGAGTTTTCGTGCCGTCAGCATTTACCAGTCGTAAGCAAAGCCCGGAACCCCTTGAATGGCCGGGCTTTTTTTGTATCCCTGTCCCGGCCTGTATGCAACTCCACACAGAGACCACTATGACAGAGATCGAATTCAACGCCCTGGCGGCACAAGGCTACAACCGCATTCCACTGATCGCGGAAACCTACGCCGATCTTGACACGCCGCTGGCGATCTACCTGAAGCTCGCGCACAGCGGCCCGGAAGGCGGCCGCAACAGCTGCCTGATGGAATCCGTCGTGGGCGGCGAGCGTTTCGGTCGATACTCTTTCATCGGTCTTCCGGCCAAGACCGTGATCCGGTCCACGGGCACGCTGACCGAAGTCCTGCACAAAGGGCAAGTGGTCGAGACCCACGAAGGCGACCCGCTGGCCTTCATCGAATCCTTTCAAGCCCGATTCAAGGTGGCGCTGCTTCCAGGCATGCCTCGCTTCGCGGGCGGGCTGGCCGGCTACTTCGGCTACGACACGGTGCGCCATATCGAACCGCGCCTCGGCCCGGCGGTCAAGCCTTTCCCGGCCGGCCAGGAAAAAGGCACGCCCGACATCATGCTGCTGCAGGTCGATGAGCTGGTCATAGTCGACAACCTGGCGGGCCGTACCTACCTGATGGTCTACGCGGACCCCACGCAGCCAGAAAGCTACGCCTTGGCCAAGCGACGCCTCAAGGAGCTGCGCGAGAAACTGCGCACACCGGTCGTCATCCCCTACGCCTACGCCAGCATGCAGACCAACAGCCGCCGGGACTTCGACAAGAAAGACTACATCGACGCGGTGCTCAAGGCCAAGGAATACATCGCCGCCGGCGACCTCATGCAAGTGCAGATCGGCCAGGTCATCGCCAAGCCCTTCCGCGACTCCCCCCTCTCCCTCTACCGCGCCCTCCGTTCTCTCAATCCCTCCCCCTACATGTACTACTGGAACTTCGACAGTTTCCAGGTGGTGGGGTCGTCGCCGGAGATTCTCGTCCGCCAGGAAATCGTCACCGAGGCGGATCGCAAGAAAACCCTGGTCACCATCCGGCCCCTGGCGGGCACCCGCAAGCGCGGAGCCACGCCCGAGGAAGATGCGGCACTGGCGGAAGAACTCACGGCCGACCCCAAGGAGCGCGCCGAGCATGTCATGCTGATCGACCTGGCGCGCAACGATATCGGGCGCGTCGCCAAGACAGGCACGGTCAGCGTCACCGACACCATGACGATAGAGCGCTATTCGCACGTCATGCACCTGGTTTCGAACGTCTGCGGCGAGCTGAACGACGGCATGAGCAACATGGACGTCCTGCGCGCCGCCTTCCCGGCGGGCACCCTGACCGGCGCGCCCAAAGTGCGCGCCATGGAGATCATCGACGAGCTCGAACCGGTGCGCCGAGGCATCTACGGCGGCGCGGCGGGCTACATGAGCTACGGCGGCGAAATGGACGTGGCCATTGCCATACGCACCGGCATCATCAAGGACGGCATGCTCTACGTACAGGCGGCAGCCGGCATCGTTGCCGACTCGGACCCCGAAAAAGAATGGCAGGAGACCGAAGCCAAGGCTCGCGCGGTGCTGCGCGCGGCCGAGCAGGTCCAGTATGGTCTCGACGAACCCATTTAATGCGCATGGCGCCCGCAGGAGAAACACATGTTACTGATGCTCGATAACTACGACTCGTTCACCTACAACCTGGTGCAATACTTCGGCGAACTCGGCCAGGACGTGCGCGTCGTGCGCAACGACCAGGCCTCGGTGGATGAAATCGCCGCCATGAATCCGGACCGGATCTGCGTCTCGCCCGGCCCGTGCTCTCCGGCGGAGGCGGGGATTTCCATAGAGCTGATCCAGCGCTTCGCGGGCAAGCTGCCCATATTGGGCGTCTGCCTGGGCCACCAGGCGATCGGCGCGGCCTTTGGCGGCGATATCGTCCGTGCGAAACAGATCATGCACGGCAAAGTGTCCTCCATCACGCACACGGGCACCGACGTCTTCGCCGACCTGCCCTCGCCCTTCACCGTGACGCGCTACCACTCGCTGGCCATCCGGCGCGACACGCTGCCCGACTGCCTCGAGATCACCGCCGAAACCGGAGACGGCGAAATCATGGGCGTCCGCCACAAGACGCTGCCGGTCTACGGCGTGCAGTTTCATCCCGAGTCCGTGCTCAGCGAGCACGGCCACGCCTTGCTGAACAATTTCCTGAAAATCTGAACCTCCGCCCAAGACCAAGACAAAGGACCCATCCATGACCTCCATCACTCCCACCGAAGCCCTGACCCGCTGTATCGAGCATCGTGAAATCTTCCATGATGAAATGCTGGATCTGATGCGCAGCCTGATGCGCGGAGAAATGTCGCCGCAGATCGCCAGCGCGCTGATCATGGGCCTGCGCGTGAAGAAGGAAACCATCGGTGAGATCACCGCCGCCGCCCAGGTCATGCGCGAATTCGCACTGAAGGTCGACGTTCCCGAAAAAAACGATCTGCTCGATATGTGCGGCACGGGCGGCGACGGTGCCAATACCTTCAATATCTCGACGGCGGCCATGTTCGTGGCGGCGTCGCAGGGGGTGAAGATCGCCAAGCACGGCAACCGCAGCGCGTCGTCCTCCTCGGGCAGCGCGGACGTGCTGGAAGAGCTGGGCGCCAACGTGATGCTCGGGCCCGACAAGGTCGCAGAAAGCATACAGCGCATCGGCATCGGCTTCATGTTCGCGCCCGCCCACCATGGCGCCATGAAGAACGTGGCCGCCGTCCGCAAGGAGCTCGCCGTCCGCACCATCTTCAACATTCTCGGCCCGCTGACCAATCCCGCCAATGCGGGGAACCAGTTGATGGGCGTATTCCATCCCGACCTGGTCGGCATCCAGGTGCGCGTGCTCGAGCGCCTGGGCTCCAACCACGTGCTCATCGTGCACGGCAAGGACGGCATGGACGAAGCGTCGCTGGGAGCGGCCACCCTGGTGGGCGAACTCAAGGACGGCGTCATCAAGGAATATGAAATCCATCCCGAGGACTTCGGCATGAGCATGGTATCGAACCGTTCCATCAAGGTGGCGAGCCGGGTCGAATCGGCCAAACTGGTGCTGGACGCGCTGAACAACATCGAAGGCCCCGCTCGTGATATTGTTGGCTTTAACGCCGGCCTGGCCATCTATGCCGGCAACAAGGCGGACTCCATCGGGCAAGGCCTGAAGATGGCATTCGACGCCATATCCAGCGGCGCCGCCCGCGCCAAGCTCGATGAATTCTGCACCTACACACGGACACTGGTATGAACGACATCCTTGCCAACATACTCGACACCAAGAAGACCGAAGTCAAGACGGCTAGGCAGATGCGCAGCGAATCCGATCTCCTGCGCGAAGCCAAAAGCCGCAAGGATCTGCGTGGATTCGCGCGCGCCATCGAAGACAAGATCGCGCAAGGCAAACCGGGCGTCATCGCCGAAATCAAGAAGGCCTCTCCGTCCAAGGGCGTGATCCGCGAAAACTTCAACCCCGTCGAAATCGCGACCTCGTATGCGGCGCACGGCGCCGCCTGCCTGTCCGTGCTGACCGACGTCCAGTTCTTCCAGGGCTCCTACGACTACCTGCGGCAAGCACGCGCCGCGTGCTCGCTGCCGGTGCTGCGCAAGGACTTCATGATCGACCCGTACCAGATCATCCACGCCCGCGCCCTGGGAGCCGATTGCGTGCTGCTCATCGTCGCCGCGCTCAGCCCGCAGCAATTGCGCGAGTTCGAGGCCGTGGCCACCGAGCTTGGCATGGACGTCCTGGTCGAGGTCCACGACCGCGCCGAACTCGATGTCGCGCTTGAGCTCAACACGTCGCTGCTGGGCATCAACAATCGCAACCTGCGCAGCTTCGAGACCTCGCTGCAGAATACGCTGGACCTGCTGCCGCACATTCCCGAAGGCAAGCGCGTCATCACCGAAAGCGGCATCCTCACGCCCGAAGACGTCAAGAAGATGCGCGACCACGACGTGCATGCCTTCCTGGTGGGCGAAGCCTTCATGCGTGCCGAAGAACCGGGCGCCGCGCTGCACCAGCTTTTCTTCGCGTCTTGAAATCGATGCCAGGGTTCAGGGCCTGTTAACGAGGCAAGCGCCCCATGTTCACCATAGCCGAAGCCGATCCGGCGCTCACCAAAGAACAGGCCAAGCCCATCGAGGCGCGGCTGCGCACCGCGCTGCTCAAGGCCCAGTACAAACGCCTGCAAAAGAACGGGCGCGCCCTGCTCGTCGTCATCGCGGGCATCGACGGGGCGGGAAAAGGCGCCGCCGTCAGCCTGCTGAACGAGTGGATGGATGCGCGCCATATCCGCACCCTCGCCTTCGGCGAGCCCAGCACTGAAGAGCAGGCACAGCCTTTCTTCTGGCGCTACTGGCGCAGGCTGCCGCCGCGTGGTCGAACCGGTATCGTCTTCGGATCCTGGTACAAGCCGCTGCTGGCCGAAGCGGCAAAGAAATCTCCAGACCTGCAAAAGCTTTCGGCCATGGCCCAGGAAATCCGCCGATTCGAGGAAACACTGGACAACAACGGCGTGCAGATCGTCAAGCTCTGGTTCCATCTGTCCCGCGACGCACAGGCCCGGCGCACCGATCAGCTGCTGGCGGACCCCGACACGGCCTGGCAGGTCATGCCCGAAGACATCAAGGTCAGGAAGAAATTCGACCGCCTGCGCAAGGCGGGGGAATTGGCCATCCGCCTCAGCAACGATCCGTCCCGACCCTGGCAGATCATTCCTGCCGCCGATCCTCTCATGCGCGCCACCTGCACCGGCAAAGCCGTGCTGGCGGCACTGCACGACGCGGCGGCCAAGCCGCCGGCGCAGCCTGCCGCAACCGACCAGGCGAGATCGCCAGAGGTGCTGCAGGAGCTCGACTATTCTCTGTCGCTGCCCAAAAGCGTCGATTACGATCGCGAGCTTGCCCGCTGGCAGGCCAGGCTGGCCAAGCTCACCCGCCATGAAAAGTTCCGCAAGTTTCCCCTGGTGCTGGTTTTCGAAGGCCAGGACGCCGCCGGCAAGGGCGGCGCGATCCGGCGCATCACCCATGCGCTGGACGCTCGCCAGTTCCACGCTCTTCCCATCAGCGCACCCAACCAATACGAGCTTGCCTTCCCCTATCTCTGGCGGTTCTGGCAGAATCTTCCCTTGCCCGGCGCCATCGCCATCTTCGACCGCTCCTGGTATGGACGCGTGCTGGTCGAGCGCGTCGAAAAGCTGTGCTCGCCCGCCGAGTGGCAAAGGGCCTACGGCGAAATCAACGAATTCGAATCCCTGCTTCAGGACAACGGCGCGCTGGTGCTGAAATTCTGGCTGGCCGTCAGCAAGGAAAAGCAGCTGGAGCGCTTCCACGACCGCGAGCAGTCTCCGTTCAAGTCCTTCAAGATCACGCCGGACGACTGGCGCAATCGCGAAAAATGGGACGACTACCTGGAAGCCGCCAACGAAATGTTCGAACGCACCAGCACCGGGCGCTGCCCCTGGCATATCTTCCCCGCCGACGACAAGCGTTACGCACGCATCAAAGTGCTGGAAACCATCGTCGAATCCCTGGAAAACGCCTTGGACGTCAGGACGGCACCATGATCACGAATGAAAACTGTCCCTTGTGCCGGCAGCCCGGCGGCCCCGTGCTGTGGCGCAACGATGCTTTCCGGGTTGTCCAGGTCGACGACGCGGACTATCCGGGCTATACCCGGGTGATCTGGAATCGCCACGTCGCCGAAATGACCTTGCTGTCTCCTGCGGAACGCCGGGAACTCATGGATGCGGTCTGGCTGGTTGAACAGGCTCAGCGCAACGTCTTGCGGCCCGATAAGGTCAATCTTGCCCAGTTCGGGAATATGGTTCCCCATTTGCACTGGCACATCATCCCCCGCTGGCGGGGCGACAGCCGCTTTCCGGAAGCCGTCTGGGCGCCTCCCGCAACGCGTGATGCCGCCGCGCAGGAAAGCTGGCACCGGCAGGCCGACCGCCTTGCCCTGCTGCTGCCCGAATATCATGCGGCCGTCGTTGCGGGCTTCGAATGTCTGGGGTCAGACCCCATTCGGGGTCTGACCCCTTAAGTGCAGTGGCGATGGGCTGGGGTCAGACCCCGTACGGGGTCTGACCCCTTACTGTCGTAAATTTACAATACAGGGATTTCCCTTAATCCCAATTCCCGTTATAATTCTCCGACTGCATTTTCAAGCGTCGACATTTTCATACAGCCTTCCATAACGCTGTCGCATAGCAGTTGACTGATTCGTCAGCACCCATGTCGAACGCCATCGCTCCCTGACCCCCGAGCCTTTCGCCGCGTCTTCAAGACACACTACGCTGCACTTTAGGTTGATTAGGTCGGCACGATGCTCCAATCAACCAGCGCTCCGGGCTCACTTTCTCGCCCCCGCCATGTGTATGCCGTTTTACCGGCAAAGGATATTCATGTCTTTCGATTCTTTAGGTCTCGTGCCTACCCTGCTGTCTGCCGTCCAGAAAGCGGGCTTCACCGATCCCACTTCCGTTCAGGCAGCCGCCATTCCCAAGGCGCTCGCAGGCCATGACCTGATGGTCTCTTCGCAGACTGGCAGCGGCAAGACTGCCGCCTTCATGCTGCCCGCACTCAACCGTATTTCCCAGATGCCGCCCAACAAAGGTTCGGGCGTGCAAGTGCTGGTTCTGACCCCGACGCGGGAACTTGCCATGCAGGTCGCCGATGCGACCAAGCTCTATGGCGCCCATATCAAGGACCTGCGCATCGCCACGGTCGTGGGCGGCATGCCTTACGGCGCGCAGCTCAAGGCCTTGTCGCGCCGCGTGGACGTGCTGGTCGCCACACCCGGCCGCCTCATCGATCACCTGCAGGCCAAGCGCGTCAACCTGTCCACCGTCCACACCCTGGTGCTGGACGAAGCCGACCGCATGCTCGACATGGGCTTCATCGAAGATATCGAGCACATCGTCAGCCGTACCCCTGAAAGCCGCCAGACGCTGTTGTTCTCGGCCACGCTGGACGGCAGCATTGCGCGCCTGGCCGCCAAGATGATGCGCGAGCCCCAGCAGATCGAGATCTCCGGCCAGAAGCAAAAGCACAACAACATCACGCAAAGCCTGCTTTACGCGGATGACAGCAGCCACAAGATGCGCCTGCTGGACCATCTGCTGCGCGACGCGAACCTGGATCAGGCCATCGTCTTCACCTCCACCAAGCGTGGCGCCGACGACCTGGCCGACCATCTGAACGACCAGGGCTTTGCGGCGGCCGCCCTGCATGGCGACATGAATCAGCGCCAACGCACCCGCACGCTCGGCCTGCTGCAAAAAGGCCGTCTGCGCATCCTGGTCGCCACCGACGTGGCGGCGCGCGGTATCGATGTGCAGGGCATCAGCCATGCCGTCAACTACGACTTGCCGATGCAGGCGGAAGACTACGTCCATCGCATCGGCCGTACCGGCCGCGCCGGACGCGATGGCCTGGCCTTCACCCTGGCCACCCATTCCGAGCGCCATAAAGTGCGTCGCATCGAGCATTTCATTGGCCAGCCCATTCCTTCGGAAGTGATCGAAGGCCTGGAGCCCAAGAAAACCGTGCGTCCCACCTACACCGACCGCAAGGGTAAGGGCTTTGGCGCCCGCGGCGGCTTCGGCGGCGGCAAGCCGGCGCATGGCCGCAAGTTCGGCGGCGACCGCGCTCCTTACGGAGACCGTCCCGGCTACGAAGGCAAATCCCGCTTTGGCGACAAGCCGGCATTCGAAGGCAAGCCTCGCTTCGAAGGGAAGCCCCGATTCGAAGACAAGCCATCTTTCGAAGGCAAGCCGCGTTTTGAAGACAAGCCTTCGTTTGAAGGAAAGCCGCGCTTTGGCGACAAGCCCCGGCATGAAGGCAGCCCTTGGCACGGCCGTGGCGAAAGCCGCGGCGGTTTCGGCGACAAGCCGGCTTACCAGGGCCGGCCCGGCCATGATCGCGCCGAAGGTCGCAAAGCCTTTGGCGGCGATGATCGCGGCGGCTTCAAGCACCGTAGCGAGCGTCCCCAAGGCGAACAGCGTCCTGCGCGCGGCGACCGTCCCGAATTCGGCGATCGTCCCGCATTCGCCCGCAAGCCGGCAGGCAAGCCCGCGAGCCATGGCAAGTCGCGTCCAAGCTTCGGCGGCAAGCCTGCCTCCACCGGCAAAAGCTACGCCCGCCGCGGCGACTTCGCCTGATTGACGTTGAGGGGCCAGACCCATTGAGGGGTCAGACCCCGTACGGGGTCTGACCCCAGTCTCTCGAAGGGTCGGACCCCGCATGGGCTCCGACCCTTTACAATACCTGCATGAAACAGCTCATCAAAAGGCCTTTTCTTCTGGCTATTCTGCTGTCCCTTCCTTTGTGGGTGGTTTTCGGCAATTACATCGTGGCCGTTTCGGTCGCGCTGATTACCGCCTTCCTTCTGTCGATGTGCCACACTCTTTACTTGATGAACAGGAAGAAGCGTCCATGAGGCCGGTATCCCGCCTGCCTGCCGGCCTGCCGGCGCTGGACGCTGCATCCACCGCCCATGCACAAGCGATGCGCGATTACCTGACACGGCAAGTCCAACAGTCGGAGCACGGCTTCATGCCCTTCGAGCATTGGATGCGCCTTGCGCTGTACGCGCCGGGGCTGGGCTATTACGCTGCGGGAAACACGAAGTTTGGCGCGGGCTTGCCTACCGGCGACTTCACCACCGCACCCGAGCTCACCCCGCTCTTCGGCAAGACACTGGCCCGCCAAGTCGCGGAAATCCTGGAGCGCAGCGGCAGCGACACCATCCTGGAGTTCGGCGCCGGCTCTGGCGCGCTTGCGGCGTCCATCCTGCCGGCATTGGCCGACATGGGCATTTCCGCACGCTATCTGATCCTGGAAGTCTCGGCCGATTTGCGCGCACGCCAACAGGAAAGGCTCGCAGATCACGGCGCCACCGTTACATGGCTGGACGCCCTTCCCGAAGATTTCTCCGGCTGCGTCCTGGCCAACGAAGTCCTGGACGCCATGCCTGCCACCCTCTTCCGGTGGGACGAAGCCGGCGCCCTTCAAGAGCTTGGCGTTCGGCTGGAAGATACGGATTTCGCCTGGACCGAGCGCCCTGCCCCGGCGGAACTTGCAGACACCATGTCGCAGCGCATGCCGCCGCTGCCAGGATACCGGTCGGAACTCAATCTACAGGCGGAGGCCTGGGTTCGGCAAATGGGCGCCTGGCTGAGCAAGGGTGCGGCATTGCTGCTGGACTACGGATTTCCGCAAGCCGAGTACTACCATCCGCAACGCGCGGAAGGCACGCTGATGTGCCACTTCCGGCACCATGCCCATGCCGAGCCGCTTATTCATCCAGGGCTCCAGGACATCACTGCGCACGTGGATTTCACGGCCATGGCGGATGCCGCGCTGGCCGGCGGACTGGACGTACTGGGCTATACCTCGCAGGCGCGTTTTCTCATGAACGCCGGTTTACCCGAGCTTCTTGTGGCGAGCACCCGCAGCGGCACGGACCCGGCAGCCGCCGGGCGAGCCATGTCGGCGGTGCAGAAGCTGTTGTCCGAAGCGGAAATGGGCGAGCTTTTCAAAGTGCTGGCCATAGGCCGCGGCATCGATGCGCCCCTGATGGGATTCACGCGGGGCGATCGTCGCGACCGTCTATAAGTCTTGCAGCGCACGCAGGCGGGCTTCGCGCAATGCGGCTTTGATTCGTTCCGGCTGCCCCTTCATGGCCAGCGCGATCGCCCCCGCATCGATGGACCGCATGGCGTCTACGCGCTTTCGCCAGCCGTCGATATCGACCGCGCTCACGCAATTCGCCGCCGCGATCAAGTCCATGAACCGCGCCGGTTTACGCAACGCATCGCAACGTTCCATGAGATCCAGCCAGGCATCCGGCCCGCCGCCCCGGGACTGGACGCTCAATGCATCCACCACCTCGGGCAGCAACCGGGCGTGATCCAGGCATTCGCCGGGCGCCCGCAGGTGCCGCCCGATGTCCTGCGGCGAATCCGAAAGGCGGCAAGCCAGCGCGAATCGCGAAGCCAGCCCCAGGCCACGGCGGGCGGCGCAGGCCAGATCGGCCTCGAGCACTGAAGAATCATAGATGAATCCCGGCATGATGCGCGGCAATGCACCGGTTGCGTGCAGCACCTGGAACATCCGCCCCGGTTCTTCGCATGCCAGCCCCTTCGCGATTTCGCGCCAGACGCGCTCGGGCACCAGCGCATCGACCTCGCCCTCATCGACCAGCCGGCGGGCGAGATCCATGGTTTCCGGTGCTATGGAAAAATCCGGGAAGCGCGCTGCAAAGCGTGCCAAACGAAGAAGGCGTACGGGATCCTCGACGAAGGCTTGTCCCACGTGCCTGAATATGCGGTCGCGGATATCGGCGCGTCCGCCCAGCGGATCGACCAGGCGGCCATCCGGCGCCTGGGCGATGGCGTTGATGGTCAAGTCGCGGCGCTGCAGATCGTCTTCCAGCGTGACGTCGGTGCCGGTGTAAAACGTAAAGCCCTTGTAGCCGCGGCCCGACTTGCGCTCGGTGCGCGCCAGCGCGTATTCCTCTTTGCTGCGTGGATGCAGGAAAACCGGGAAATCGCCTCCGACCGGTATGAAACCGCGATCGGCCATCTGCTCGGGCGTGGCGCCCACCACCACCCAGTCGCGGTCGCTGTCCTGCGCTGCGCGACCCAGCAGCGCATCGCGGACCGCTCCGCCCACGATGTAGACGTCCAGCCCCGCGATGGCGGGGTCGACCTCTGCTGCGCGCTGCCGTTGAACGGCCGGCTTGCCGGCGGTCACGGCAGATCGACCTTCTTGCGTGGCGCCGGCGCGATCGTGCCCAGCCGCTGCTTCAGGGATTGCGGCTTGCCGGTGAACATCATGGAGTAGTAGGTGGCGTTGGACATGACGTTCTTGACGTACAGCCGCGTTTCGGTGAAGGGAATCGTTTCGGCGAAAATCGCGCCTTCGACCGGCGCAGCGAGCTTGGAGCGCCACTGCACCGGCCTGCCGGGGCCGGCATTGTAGCCCGCCGTGGCCAGCACTTCGGAACCGCTGAGGTCGTTCAGGACCATGCGCAGATAATTGGTGCCCAGCACGGTGTTGGTATCGAAATCGTTCACCGAGGCCGGGCTGAAGTCCTTCATGCCGATCTTGCGCGCCACCCAGCGCGCGGTGGCCGGCATGAGCTGCATGAGCCCGGATGCGCCCACACGCGAGCGGGCGTCCATGATGAAGCGCGATTCCTGGCGGATCAGCCCATACACCCAGGCGGGATCAAGGTTGATCTGCCGGGCCTTCTCGGTGACGCGCCCTTCGAAGGGAGCAATGAATCGCTGCGAGAAATCCACTTCCTGCTTGGTTTGCAGCGACGTGTTCACGACACGGTCGTAGATATGCTCGGCGCGGGCGAGCTCGGCCGCCGCCAGCAACTGGCGGTCGGACATGCCGCGCAGAGCGAAGTTCCATTCCGGTACAGCCTCGGGACGCCATCCCAGATCGAAGAGCGCAATGGCGCGCTGCAAGCCCGGATTGGCCCGGGCCTCGGCGAGTTCAGCCCGGGTGACGGGCGCGGGCGCGGGTGGCAAGGCGGGGGTGATGCCGAGTTCTTCGCTGGCCAGTTGTCCGTAGAAATTGAGTTCGGCGGCAATGGATTGATAATACTGGGTCGCCGCGGCCTTGTTGCCTTGGGCCTCCAGGGCGCGCGCATACCAGTACACCCATACGGGCTCTGCCGCCTGGCGCGACGACATGCGGCGTATCGCCTTGGCGACCCAGTCCCAGTCGACGCGGGGCTGCCGCAATTCCGCCCTGACCTGCCAGGCATGGTTGTAATCGGTGAGCCGGGTATTGCCGGACCGGCGATACCAGTCGGCCGCCTTCAGGTCGACATTCAAGGCCGCAACCAAGCCGAACTGGCTCCACACCCAGTGCATGTTGTCCTTGGGCAGCACCTTGGACCAATGCTGTTCGACGTAGGCGGCGTTCTGGTCGCGCTTGTCGCCATAGGCCAGGCGCGACAAGGCAATCGTCGTCAGCTCCACCTCGGCGTTCGTGCGCGGCGCCTTGCGTCCTTCCAGCCATTTGCGCGGGTCCTTCATGATGGCGGCGTACTGCACCATGCCGGCTCCGTCGAACAGCACGGCCGCCATGCGCTGCGCATTGGACGCCTTGTTGGTTTCCAGCGTGGCCTGCAAGAGCCGTTCCAGGTCTTTCCTGGCCAGCACCTTGCTTTCAGCCAGTTGATCCAGCATGGTCCAGCAGGCGCTGTTGGGCTGGAAGGCGTCGATGGCGTCGAGCGCCTTCACACGCTGTCCCGTCATGTGTTGCGCCATGATCAGCGAACAGTTTTCCGCGGAATTCATGTTGACAAGGGGGCCCAGCTTCGCGGGCAGGCCGTAATCGCCGGCGCGCACCGCGGCCACGACCCAATCGCCTTTCAGGCGATCGGCCAGGTAGGTGCCGGCGTTGTTCTGCAGGAAACGGCCGATGGCCTCGTTGGCCACCGGCAGCGTGGGATCCTGGAGCGTGCGGCGCAAGGACCAGTACTCCGCATAGACGCCAAGCTGCGGATCCGGCTTCGCCGCGGGGACCAGCCGGTCGAGCGCCGCCCATTGCTTTTTCTGCATCGCCTCGCGCGCATCGACGACGAATTTACGCGCCGGCGGCGGAGGGACGATCTGGATCGTATCGCTGGACGGCGCGGCATGCAGCGGCGGCACGTATCCTTGCAGCGAAGCCACCTGCACGGCGCTGCCGAGCATGGAGTCCTGGGACACGGAGCTTCCCGCTGCGGGCGCTTGTTCTGCGGCGACGCCGCCATCGGCCAGCAGCACCGGCTTCTCGGCGCCGGCGCATGCGACCAGGCCCATCGTCAAGGCAAGCCACAGGCTCAGGCGCGCGGGCGAGACCAATGCCGAGCCACACTTGCCCCGGGATTTCTGATACCGTTCTTGGTTAGCTAACATTTTGATTGGGTCCCACATAACATCGCTCATGAATAACAGCATAGAGAATAACGCAGCGCCGCTACGCACGCGCCTGAAGCAGCGCAGGGCGGCCCAGAATTCGGTGGACTGCAACCGGGGCGCCCTGCTTATCAGAGGACGCTTGTTCACCTGGCTGGCCACGACCCGCACGCGCCTTCGCGAAGAAGGCCGTCGGGCACCCGAAAACATAGCCGCCTTCTGGGCAATGGAAGATGAACCCGCGTTGCAGCCCTTGCTGCAACAATGGGTGGAAGAAGAAGGATACCGCGTCTCGCTGCCTGTCGTCACCACCCCCGACGCGCCGCTGGCCTTTCGCCTATGGACGCCGGATGCCGCGCTGCAGCCCGGCGCCTACGGGATCATGGAACCCGTGGGCGAGCCCGCGCCGCCGCCCGACATCATTCTGGTGCCCACGCTGGGATACACCCGCCAGGGCGACCGCATCGGCTACGGCAAGGGCTACTACGACCGCACGCTGGCGGCCCTGAAAGCGCAGGGCCACGTCTTCACCACCATCGGCATCGCCTGGGCCACCGGCGATCTGTCGGGCGAAAACCATACCCCCGCCGCCCACGACGTCCAGCTGGACGCCATCCTGACCGACAAAGGCTGGGCCAAGCCCGCGCCCGTGCTTTGAGTGGCGCAGGGTCATACTCCGGATGGGGTATGACCCCACATCCAGGACCCTAAGGGGTCAGACCCCATTCGGGGTATGACCCCGCGAGCGGTCTTAAGGGGCCAGACCCCGTACGGGGTCTGACCCCATATTCAACTCGGGGTCTGACCCCACATCCAGCTGCCGCCAGATCGACGTGGTGACGTCGGCGTTGTTAAGCGTATAGAAATGCAGCCCCGGGGCGCCGTCGTCCAACAGGCGCTGAGACATGCGTGTAATGACGTCGATGCCGAACGCCTTGATCGACGCCTTGTCGTCGCCGAAATCCATCAGGCGCAAGCGCATCCATCGCGGGATTTCGGCGCCGCACATATTGGAAAAGCGGGCCAGTTGCGCATAGTTCGTGATCGGCATGATGCCTGGCACGATGGGAACGTCGACGCCTTTTGCACGCACGCGGTCGACGAAATCGAAATACGCGTCCGGATTGAAGAAGTACTGCGTGATGGCGCTATCGGCACCGGCCTGGATCTTGTCGATGAAATGATCGAGATCGGCCTGCGCGCTGCTTGCCTGCGGATGCATCTCCGGATACGCCGCAACTTCGATGTGAAACCAGTCTCCGCTGTGTTCGCGTATGAACGAGACGAGATCCGATGCGTAATGAAGCTCGCCCGGATCGCCGCCCATGCCCGAGGGCAGGTCGCCCCGCAAGGCGACGATGCGCTTTATTCCCTGCTCGCGATAGGAATCCAGGATATTGCCCAGCACGGACCGGGTCGATCCAATGCAGGACAAGTGCGGCGCCGCGTCGCAGCCCAGCTTCTGCATCATGCGCACGGTATCCGCCGTACCGGTACGCGTGGAACCGCCCGCGCCGAATGTCACGCTGACATATGCGGGCTGCATGGCCTGCAGCTTGCGGGCGGAGTCCGCCAGCTTTTCCTGTGCCGCCGCATCGCGCGGCGGAAAAAACTCCAGACTTACAGCTTTCTTGCTACTCATGAACCCAATAACCTCGACAGGAGTCCCGAGACGATGCTATAGACGAACGCGCCCAGCAGCGCCCACCAGAACCCATTGACCTGGAAGCCCTTCAGTATCGAACCGGCTAGCCAGAAGACCAGCGCATTGAGCACCAGCAAAAACAAGCCCAGCGTGACGATGGTGATGGGCAACGTCAACAGGATGAGCACGGGCTTGACCAGTGTGTTGAGCAAGCCCAGGACCAGTGCCGCGATCAATGCAGAACCGAACGAAGCAACGGTGATGCCAGGCAGGATGTATGCAACGATGAGCAGCGCGACGGCATTCAGTATCCAGACCAGAATGAGTTCCATGGGCTATTCTCCTTACGGGTTTAGTAGCGATAATGATCGGGCTTGTAGGGGCCCGAAGCGGAAACGTTGATGTAGTCGGCCTGTGCCTGGCTCAGCGTGGTCAACTGTACGCCCAGCTTCTTCAAATGCAGGCGGGCCACCTTTTCATCGAGCTGCTTGGGCAGCACGTAGACCTGGCCTTTTTCGTAGGCCTCGCCACGGGTGAAGAGCTCGATCTGGGCGATGGTCTGGTTGGTGAACGAAGCCGACATCACGAAGGACGGATGACCGGTGGCGCAACCCAGGTTCACGAGCCGGCCCTTGGCCAGCAGGATGACGCGCTTGCCGTCGGGGAAAATGATGTGGTCGACCTGGGGCTTGATCTCTTCCCAGGGCAGGTCTTCGACGGCCGCGACATCGATCTCGTTGTCGAAATGGCCGATGTTGCAGACGATGGCCTGGTCCTTCATGCGCTCCATGTGCTCGCGCGTGATGACGTGGTAGTTGCCGGTGGCGGTCACGAAGATGTCGGCCTTGTCGGCTGCTTCATCCAGGGTCACGACCTTGTAGCCTTCCATGGAAGCCTGCAGGGCGCAGATCGGGTCGATTTCGGTGACCCACACCTGCGCGCGCAAAGCGGCCAGCGCCTGGGCGCAGCCCTTGCCGACGTCGCCAAAGCCGCAGACCACGGCGATCTTGCCGGCGATCATGACGTCCGTCGCGCGCTTGATGCCGTCAACCAGCGACTCGCGGCAGCCATACAGGTTGTCGAACTTGGACTTGGTGACCGAATCGTTGACGTTGATGGCCGGGAAGGCGAGCTCGCCCTTCTTCGACATTTGATACAGGCGATGCACGCCGGTGGTGGTTTCCTCGGTTACGCCGCGTACCGCAGCCAGGCGCTCCGAATACCATTTCGGGTCGGTCGCGAGCTTGGCCTTGATGGCGGCGAACAGGATGCGTTCTTCTTCGCTGCCCGGGTTGGCAAGCACCGAGACGTCGGACTCCGCCTTCGCGCCCAGATGCAGCAGCAGCGTTGCGTCGCCGCCGTCGTCGAGGATCATGTTGGCGTGGTCGCCATTGGGCCATTCGAAGATTTCATGGGTGTACTGCCAGTAGTCTTCCAGCGTTTCGCCCTTGATGGCGAAAACGGGCGTGCCGCTGGCGGCGATGGCTGCGGCGGCGTGGTCCTGGGTCGAGAAGATATTGCACGACGCCCAGCGCACGTCGGCGCCCAAGGCCTTCAGGGTCTCGATGAGCACCGCGGTCTGGATGGTCATGTGCAGGCTGCCGGCGATGCGGGCGCCCTTCAATGGCTGGCTGGCGGCGAACTCTTCGCGCGTCGCCATGAGGCCGGGCATTTCGGTTTCGGCAATGGCGATTTCGCGGCGGCCCCATTCGGCCAGGGCGATATCGGCAATTTTGTAGTCAGTGACGGTGGCTTCGGCAACAGTATTCATGGTGGTATTCCAGTAAACCTGTAGCAGCCAAAGCGCCTTTGCAACGTGAGCTCATCTTCGCCTGTACAGGGAACGATGAGCGCCGTTGGGTGAAGAGACTTTCCCGAGCCTAGCGGTGGATCATGGATCGACACCGTTGCAGCGCCCCTCGGGAGCCTGGATTGTAGCATGGGGTCAGACCCCGTACGGGGTCTGACCCCCAAAAACCAGCCGGGGTCCGACCTCTTAAAAGCTGAAGGGGTCAGACCCCACGCGGGGTCTGACCCCGGAAACTAGCCAGGGTCTGACCCCGGAAAACTACCCTTTCCGCTTGGGATAGCCCTGAGCCGTGATGCGTTCCCAGACCGCGCGTTTTTCGCTGTCGTCCAGGAACACCCAGTTGGCGACCTCCATGGCCGTGCGTCCGCAGCCGCGGCAGATATCGTCGTACAGCGTCGAGCACACCGCGACACAAGGCGAATCGCTGGGATTCAGGCTGCGAGCGTCGTCGCGCTTGCGCTTCGCCTCGTGTGCGTCCATGTCAGGCGGCCTGCTTCAGTGCCAGCGCCTTGTCCGTGGCTTCCCAGCTGAACTCGGGCTCGCTGCGGCCGAAGTGGCCGTAGGCGGCCGTCTTGGCATAAATGGGGCGCAGCAGGTCGAGCATGTTGATGATGCCCTTCGGACGCAGGTCGAAGTGTTCGCGCACGAGGCGGGCGATCTGCTCGTCGGGGATCACGCCGGTGCCTTCGGTGTAGACGGTGATGTTGATGGGCTCCGCCACGCCGATGGCGTAGCTGACCTGCACCTGGCATTGACGCGCAAGGCCGGCGGCCACCACGTTCTTGGCCACGTAGCGGGCCGCATAGGCGGCCGAGCGGTCGACCTTGGAGGGATCCTTGCCCGAGAACGCGCCGCCGCCATGGGGGCATGCGCCGCCGTAGGTGTCGACGATGATCTTGCGACCCGTCAGGCCGCAGTCGCCCTGAGGCCCGCCGATGACGAAGATGCCGGTGGGGTTGACCAGGAACTTGCTCTTGGGCGTGAGCAGGCCGTCGGGGAAGCTGGGCTTGATGATTTCTTCGATGACGGCTTCGCGGATGTCGGCCTGGGAGACATCGGGCGCGTGCTGCGTGGACAGCACCACGGTGTCGACCTCGGCCGGCTTGCCGTCGATATAGCGAAACGTGACCTGCGACTTGGCGTCGGGGCGCAGCCACGGCAGGCGGCCGTCTTTGCGCAGTTCGCTTTGGCGCTGCACCAGGCGGTGCGCATACCAGATGGGTGCCGGCATGAGGTCGGGCGTTTCGTCGCAGGCATAGCCGAACATCAGCCCCTGGTCGCCCGCGCCCTGATTCAGGATTTCTTCTTCGCTGCGATCGACGCCCTGGGCGATGTCGGGCGATTGCTTGTCGTAGGCCACCAGCACCGCGCAGCCTTTATAGTCGATGCCGTAATCGGTGTTGTCGTAGCCGATGCGCTTGATGGTGTCGCGCGCGACCTGGATATAGTCGACGTTGGCCGTGGTGGTGATTTCACCGGCCAGGACGACCAGGCCGGTATTGCACAGGGTTTCGGCCGCCACGCGGGCATTGGGGTCTTGCGTGAAGATGGCGTCGAGGATGGAGTCGGAAATTTGGTCGGCGACCTTGTCGGGATGACCTTCGGAAACGGATTCGGAAGTGAAAAGGAAATCGTTATTTGCCACGGCGATTGCGTCCTTGTATTGCCGGTTGCCCGGCCTGGAGGTTGAACGAAACGCGTTGCACCTCGGACACCTGCGTAGCAGTGAAAATCGGGCGCGACGCTTTAGCGGATTAGTTGCACGCCACCCGGAGACAGCGCTTTATCGCCCCGCAAGTTGTCGGTTAACTCAGCGATAAATGGCATTTTAAGCGAAAATAGGCCCGGATACTATTTACACCACCTTCCGCAAGGGTTATTTCAGCCGTCTATGTTCCGGGCTTTGTTTCATCTGCTGGCCTCCCTGCCGCTTCCCGTGCTGCACAGGGTCGGGCGCCTAGTCGGCATGCTCGTCTATGCCCTGCCCGGCCGATACCGCCGGCGCCTGTTGCAGAATGCTCGTCAGGCGGGCTATCACGACCCGTCGTTCGCGCGGCAAGCCGCCGCGGAAACCGGCGCGATGATTCTCGAAACGCCCCGCATCTGGCTGCACACGGAGGAATGCCTGGACCTCACCGACAGCGCCGACGACCAGGTGGTACGCAATGCCCTCGCCGAAGGCCGGGGCATCCTGTATTTGACGCCGCATCTGGGCTGCTTCGAGATCACCGCGCGCTACACGACCAAGCATGGGCCGATCACCGTCATGTACCGCCCTCCTCGCCAGTCGTTTCTTGAGCCCATCATGCAACACGCCCGTGACATGCCCGGCCTCAAGGCTGTTCCGGCCTCGACGCAGGGAGTGCGCGAGTTCGTCCGCGCACTCAAGCGCGGCGAGGCGGTGGGCATGCTGCCCGACCAGGTGCCCAGCAGCGGCGACGGCATCTGGACGCCCTTTTTCGGCAAGCAGGCTTATACCATGACGCTGGCAAGCAAGCTGGCGCTGCAGACCGGCGTGGCGGTCATCCTGACGGCGGGTGAACGCTTGCCTGGCGGAAAAGGCTGGCGCATTCACTATCTGCGGCTGCCCGAACCCCTGCCCTCCAGCCCGCAGGCCTTGACGGCTTCCATCAACAGCGCCATGGAAACCCTCATCCGCCGTTTTCCGCAGCAATACCTGTGGAGCTACAACCGCTACAAGATTCCCGAAGAGGCGCCACCGCGTCCCGCCGACCCTCCTCAATGAAATTCAACAAGCTTCCCCTGCTACGCGGCGTATTCTCCTATTTCGGCCGCAGCCCGTATGGCACGCGCCGCCGCTGGGCGCGTATGCTGGGCTGGCTCGCGCCCAAGCTCATGCGCTCGCGGGCGCACATCGTACGCACCAATCTTGCCCTGTGCTTTCCCGAAAGGTCGCCGCAAGACCGCGAAATCTGGCTGAAGCAGCACTTCCAATTGCTCGCGCAATCCGTGGTGGACCGCGGGCTGCTGTGGTTCGGCGCCCCATCGACCATCATCAACGCCACACCCATTACCGGGCTGGAGCACCTGGATGCGCTGATCAAGTCCGAACGCCGTATCCTCATGCTTGCGCCGCACTTCATTTCGTTGGACGCCGCCGCGACGCGATTGACGCTGTTCCTGCGCGAATCGGCCACCATGTACACGCGCCAGAGCGATGCGGACGTGGACGAGATCGTGCGCCAGGGCCGTGGCCGTTTCAATACCGTGCATCTGGTCAGCCGCCATGACGGCGTCCGGGGCCTCATCCGCCACCTGCGCAATCGCGTGCCCACCTATTACCTGCCTGACATGGACTTCGGCACGACGGGCGCCGCCTTCCTGCCTTTCTTCGGCGTGCCGGCCGCCACCTTGTTGGCCACCGCCCAGATCGCGAAAAGCGTCGACGCGGCGGTCGTGCCTATCGTGTCCCGGCTGGACCTGGCCACCGGCAAGTATCACGTCCAGGTTCTCCCGCCGCTGGCGGACTTTCCCGGCGACGACACGCCGGAAGCAGCCACCGCCCGCCTGAACCGGCTCATCGAAGACTGGGTTCGCCAGGACCCGCCGCAATACTACTGGGTGCACCGGCGCTTCAAGACCCGGCCGGAAGGCGAAGCCCGCATCTACTGACGCGGCGCCGGCGCAGCCAAACACAATGAATCGGGGCATAATCACTCCCATGATCTGGAACTTCGTAAAAATGCATGGCGCGGGCAACGATTTCGTCGTCCTGGACGGCGTTCGCCAAGCCATAGAAATGACGCCCGAACGGGCGCGCGCGCTCGCGCATCGGCAGTTCGGCATCGGCGCCGACCAGATCCTGCTTGTCGAAACGCCGCATCATCCCGAGGCCGATTTCCGCTATCGCATCTTCAACGCTGACGGCGGCGAAGTCGAGCACTGCGGCAACGGCGCGCGCTGCTTCGTGCGTTTCGTGCATGAGCAAGGCCTGTCGCGGCGCAATCCCTTGCGCGCCGAAATCTGCACCGGCCTGATCACCCTGGACAACAGCGCCGACGGCGGCGTCTCGGTAGAAATGGGCCAGACCCGCTTCCTTCCCCAGGACGTCGCCTTCGACGCTGCAGGCCTCTCGTCGCAGGCCCGCGGCGCCGACACCCTATGGGCGCTGCCGCTGGCCGGCCACCCCGACGCCCAGCTCTCCCTGGTGGCGATCTCCAATCCCCATGCCGTGCAACAGGTGGATGACGTGGATCGCTATCCCGTGGAAGAGATCGGCCCGATGATCGAGTCCCATCCACGCTTCAAGCAGCGCGTCAACGCCGGCTTCATGCAAGTGGTCGATCGGCACACCATACGATTGCGCGTCTACGAGCGCGGCGCCGGCGAAACGCTGGCTTGCGGCACGGGCGCCTGCGCCGCGGCCGTCGCGGGGATACGGCTCGGCCTGCTCGACAGTCCGGTACAAGTCCACACGCGGGGAGGGCCTCTTCGTGTCGCCTGGGACGGCCGGCAACTGCGCATGAGCGGCCCCGCCACCACCGTTTATTCCGGCCAGGTCGATATCGACAACCTGGTTCAACAGCTCCCTTTAAAGGACGTTTCGCCACCATGACCGCAGAGAGCCTTACCGCCGACACGATCGCGCGTTTCCTCCAAGAGCAGCCCTCTTTTTTTCAAGATCATGCGGAGCTCTTCGCCAATCTGCGTGTCCCCCACCCCAATGAGACACGCGCCATATCGCTGGGCGAGCGCCAGATCCTCACGCTGCGCGCCCGTGTCAAAGACTTGGAGTGGAAGCTCTCGGGGCTTGCGCACAATGCCAGCGGCAACGAGCGGACCAGCAAGACGCTCACCAGCTGGTGCTGCCGCATGCTGGCCGAAGACGACGCTGCCGTTTTGCCCGGACACATCGTCGACCACCTGCGCGAACTCTTCGACTTGCCAGGCGTCGCGCTGCGCGTGTGGGACCTGTCCGACCTCGACGCCGACAGCCCGCATGCGCGGGATGTCACCCCGTCGATACGCAACTACGCGCGCGAACTGTCCCGGCCCTACTGCGGTCCTTACAAGAACCAGGAAGCGGCGGGCTGGCTACCCGAGGTCCCGGCGTCGCTGGCCGTCATTCCTTTGCCGGCGGCCGACGATGCGTCGCCCATCGGCCTGCTGGTCCTGGGCTCGGACGACATCGAACGATTCACCCCGGACATGGGCACCGCCTTCCTGGAAATCATCGGCAGTCTGGCCGGCGCCGGCCTGTCGCGCCTGCGTGGCCGTGTCGACAGCGACGACTGCGCCTAGATCCTGCCCGACGGCAATAGCGCAAAGGAAGCCAGCATGCACCCGCTACCGCCGCCCATGGAACAATGGCTTGCGCATCTCCAGGCGCACCGGCGCTATTCCCCGCACACGCTGGCGGCGTACCGCCAGGATCTCAATCATCTTGGGCAGTGCCATCCCGGCCTGGCGCTCGACCGGTGCAGCGAAAGCCACATACGCCAAGCCGTTGCGCGGCTTCATGCACAAGGGCTGAAGCCGCGCAGCCTGGCCCGTGCGCTGGCAGCATGGCGCGGATTCTTCCAGTGGTGGGCGCCGGCCGCCGGCCTCGACGCCAACCCGGCCGCCGGCGTTCGCGCGCCCAAGGTTCCGCGCAGCCTGCCCAAGGCGCTTTCCGTCGACCAGGCGCAGGCGCTGCTCGACCGCCCGGGATTGCCCGAGCCCTCTACGCCGATCGACTGCCGCGACCAGGCCATGTTCGAGGTGCTGTATTCCAGCGGACTGCGGCTGTCGGAGCTGACCAGCCTCGACTGGCGATACACGCGGCGGGACGGTTATGAATCCGTCAGTTGGCTGCAACTGGACGAACGGGAAGCCGTGGTGCACGGCAAGGGCGGAAAGACACGCAGTGTTCCGCTGGGAAGCAAGGCCGTCCAGGCCTTGGAGCGCTGGCTGCCGCTGCGCACGCGCCTCCTGCAAGGCGCATCCGATCCCGACACCGATGCGGCCCTGTTCCTGGGCGCGCGCGGCAAGCGGATATCGCCGCGCGTCGTCCAGTTGCAGCTGGATCGTCTGGCACTGAAGGTGGGGCTGCCTGTGCATGTGCATCCGCACGGGCTGCGCCACAGTTTCGCCAGCCACATGCTGCAATCCGCGCAAGACCTGCGCGCCGTGCAGGAGATGCTGGGCCACGCGAATATCTCCACGACTCAGATCTATACACGCCTGGACTTCCAGCACCTGGCCAAGGTCTATGACCAGGCTCATCCCAGGGCGGGGCGCAAGCGTGATTAAGCGGCATAGGGGTCGGACCCCGTATGGGGTCTGACCCCAACCATCAATTCGATTTAAGGACCTGGGGTCAGACCCCGTATGGGGTCTGACCCCCACCACATCAATTCGACTTAAGGACCTGGGGTCAGACCCCATACGGGGTCTGACCCCGCCACATCAATTCGGCTTCAGGACCTGGGGTCGGACCCCGTACGGGGTCCGACCCCTGCCATCAATTCGACTTCAACACATAAATGAGCTGTCCCGCATTCCAGCTGAACATGCCCAGGTAGCTGGATGCCGGCTGATCGGCCTTGGCCAGCGCATCGGAATAAAGCGTGCCGCCCACCTTCGCGCCCGTTTCGCGCGCTATTTGTTCGACCAGCCTGGGGTTGGCGGCGTTCTCGATGAACACGCCCGAAACCGACTCGCGCCTGACCCGGTCGATCAATGCCGCAACATCGCGCGCCGAAGGCTCCGCCTCGTTGGACACCCCCGTCACCGACAGGAACCGTATGCCGTAAGCGTCGGCAAAATAGCCGAAGGCGTCATGGGAACTGATCACCGTACGCCTCTGCTCGGGTATCTCGGACAAGGCCAGCTTGATCTCGGTATCCAGCTTCTTCATCTTCTCGATATACAGCTTGGAGCGGTTCCTGTAATACGCCCGCCGGGCCGGATCCGCCATGCCCAGTCCTTCGGCGATATTGGCGGCGTAGAGCATCCCGTTGCTGAGGCTCTGCCAGGCGTGCGGGTCTACATCCCCGGGGGTCTGTCCACGGCCGGGCGCGTGATCCCGTTCCGAGCCGCCGGCGTGCTGATGGGGGCTTTCAGTGCTCAGGCGCCTGACCGGCACCCCTTTGGACGCCAGGACTTGCAAGCCCTTGAAGCCCGCCGATTCGATCAGGCGCGGCAGCCATGGTTCGAAATCGAGTCCGTTCAGAACCAGCACCTGCGCCCCCGCCAGCGCCTGGACGTCCTTGGGCGAAGGCTCGAAGGTATGCGCATCGGCGTCGGGCCCCACGATGGTCGACAGCGCCACGTGCTCGCCTCCGATCTCGCGCACCATATCGCCCAGGACGGAAAAACTGGCGACGACCTTCAGCGGAGGCCCCGCAAGAGAGGTCGGCTGCGCAAGTCCGTATGCCGGTTCCAGCACGGCAACGGCTCCCGCGGCAAGCGACGTGAGCACGAAACGGCGCGAAGACCGGAATTCATGGAAGACAGCACCGATGCGAGACATTAGGGATGCTCCAGGATCCTGGACAGGCGCTGCCGGCGCGCGCGGGCTTGCCGTGCCGCCTGCAACAACCCGCCGTGAGGCCCAATAAAGACCGAAAGGAAATACAAGCATCCTGCCGAAAGAATGATGGCGGGAGAAGCCGGAACATTGGCGTAGTACGAAAACAGCAGGCCGGCGTAGGATGCCACCGTGCCCAACGCGGCGGCCAGCACCATTTGGCGGCCCGCCGAGCTCGTCCAGAACCTCGCGGCCGTGGCCGGAAGCATCATGATGCCCACGACCATCAGCGTGCCCAGGACCTGGAATCCGGCCACCATCGTGGCCACCAGCAGCAGCAGGAACACCATGTGCACCCGGGATGCCGAGCCGCCCTGCGAGCGCAGGAAGAGAGGATCGAGGCATTCCAGCACCAGCGGCCTGAAGATCAAGGCGAGCGCCAGCAGCGTGATGCTCGAAACCGAAGTAACCAGCAGCAGGGCGGCGTCGTCCAGGCCCAGCACCGTGCCGAACAGCACATGGATCAGGTCCATGTTGGAGCCGCGCAGCGACACCAGCAACACGCCCAGACCGAGCGAGACCAGGTAAAATGCGGCAAAGCTGGCATCCTCGCGCTGCGGCGTGAGCCGCGAGACGGCACCGGCCAGCGCCGCGACCAGCAGGCCTGTCACCATGCCCCCGATCGTCATCGCGCTCAACGAGAGCCCGGCCGTCAGGAAGCCGACCGCGACGCCGGGAAGAATGGCGTGGGCCATGGCGTCACCCATCAGGCTCATGCGCCGGAGCACCAGGAACACACCCAGCGGCCCCGCCGCGAACGCCAAGGCGAAAGAGCCGGCGAGCGCGCGACGCATGAACGCGTATTCGATGAAGGGGCCGACGAGCACGTCCAATATCCAGCTCACAAAAAGTCTCCCGCGCACAGATGGCGCGCCAGGTGCAGGTTCTCCGGCGTCAGGACCTCGTCGGTTCCGCCCCAGGCGACCAACTGCCCTGCAAGCAACAGGCACTGCGGAAAATGCCTGCGCACCAGCTCCAGGTCGTGCAGCACGGCCACCACGGTCCGGCCTTCGCCGTGCCAGCGGTGCAGCAACACCATCAAGTCTTCCGTCGTCGCCATGTCGACCGCGGCAAAAGGTTCGTCCAGCAACAGAGTGTCGGCGTCATGCAGCATCAAGCGCGCGAACAAGGCGCGCTGCAACTGGCCGCCGGACAGTGTGCCGATGATGCGATGCCCGAAGTCGGCAAGGCCGACGGATTCCAGCGCGGATTGCACGCGCTCGTGCTCTTCGGCAGTGAACCGCTTCCAGGCGCCCACGCGGCGCCAGGCGCCCATGGCCACGAGATCGTAGGTGGAGATCGGGAAGCTGCGATCCAGCTCGCCCAATTGCGGCAGACAGGCGATCTGCGAATCGGCCCGGCCGGAAGTACGGATATTGCCGCGCAAGGGGCTCACCAGGCCGGTGATGCCCTTGAGCAGCGTGGACTTGCCCGCGCCGTTGGGTCCCACGATGGCGGTGAGTGAGCCGCGCTCGAACGCGCCGCTGACGTCGCGCACCGCCACGCGGTCGCGCCACCCCAAAGACACCTGGTCCAGCTCGATGACGGCCATGGCCCGCCCTACCATCCCATCGCCCATCCTGTAAGCAGCCAAAGCAGCGCGACCGCCGCCAGCATGCAGGCCATGCGCTGAACGCACGAGGCCAGCAAGGCCGATCCGCGGTGCCGGCGGGACGAAGAGGGAAGCAGAGAAGGCATGATTGCGTTAGGATCGAGAGGGAGCACAAATGCGTGCGCGCACCCGGCATTGCTGCCGCGCGCTCACGCGTTATGTTATAACATAACTTGGACTTTTTCTGATTTTTACCATGCCTGCCAACCATTCGACACAGCAAACTGCCCTGGCAGCCCAGCTGCGCACCGCCGAATCGCTGTGCATGCAGCGTGGCAAACGCCTTACCCCGATACGCCGCAAGGTGCTGGAGATCCTGCTCCAGCAGCGCCGCAGCGTAAAGGCGTACGAACTGCTCGAACTGATCCGGGCAGTCCAGCCGGGCGCGGCGCCGCCCACGGTATACCGTGCCCTGGACTTTCTCGTTGACGAAGGCCTGGTCCACAGGCTGGACGCGATCAACGCTTGGACCGCCTGCATGGACGCCGCCGGCGAGCCGCACGACCTGCTTGTGGTATGCACGCAATGCGGAGCGGTGGCCGAACTGAGCGACCCCACCCTCAGCCGCCAACTCGCCCATAAAGTGGCCCACGCCGGTTTCAAGCTGTCCGGCCACGAGACCGAATTGCGTGCGATCTGCGCCGATTGCCGGGCACATTAACACTTTAGAAACATATGTTTGCGCTAAAACGCATGCTGTGATGTAATCGCACGTTGAGTTTTTTTTTGCGCAGTGATTGCGCAGCGAGGCATTTCGATGAAAGGCGCTGACGACCTGGATAAAATGGTACCCGTCACCATACTCACTGGTTTCCTGGGCGCGGGTAAAACCACATTGCTCAAGCGTATTCTGACCGAATACCACGGGCGCCGAATAGCCGTCATTGAAAACGAGTTCGGGCCCGAGAGCATCGACAACGACCTGCTGGTGCAGGACAGCGACGAAGAAATCGTCGAGCTTAGCAACGGCTGCGTCTGCTGCACGGTGCGCGGCGACCTCATGCGCACCCTGAACGACCTGCGCACGCGCAGGCAGGCAGGCGAACTGACCTTCGAACGGGTCATCATCGAAACCACCGGCATGGCCAACCCCGGCCCCGTCTGCCAGACCTTCTTCATGGATGACGACATCGCCGACTACTATCGGCTCGATGCAGTCATCACCGTGGTCGACGCCAAGCACGGCATGGACACGCTCGACAAGCAGGAAGAAGCGCAGAAGCAAGCGGGCTTCGCCGACAAGATCCTCATTTCCAAGAAAGACCTGGTCTCCGAAGAGGAATACCAGGCCTTGCGATCGCGCCTGGTGCGCATCAATCCGCGCGCTTCGATCATGCCGGTGCACTTCGGGGAAGCCGATATCAAGCAGCTGCTGGACATCAGCGGCTTCAATCTGAACACCATTCTCGATATCGATCCCGAATTCCTGGCCGAAGAGCATCCCGACGCCGCCCACGATCATCACCACCATGGCCATGACCACGATCACGGCCATGAATGCGATGAGCACTGCGGCCACCACCACCACGACCATCATCACGCCCACCACGACGATGAGATCGGCGCTTTCGTCTTCCGCTCCAACAAGGCTTTCGATCCGGAGCGCCTGGAAGAATTCCTGGGCGGCATCGTCCAGGTCTACGGCCCCGACCTCATGCGTTACAAGGGCATCTTGTATTTGAAAGGAATCAACCGCCGCATGCTCTTCCAGGGCGTGCACATGATGATGGGCGCGGAACCCGGCAAGCCGTGGCTATCGGGTGAAAAGCCTAGTACCAAAATGGTGTTCATTGGCCGTAAACTTCCCCAGGAGATCTTCACCCGGGGACTAGAACAATGCTTGGTCTGATTGCGAACCTCGCCGCCCGCCCGTAGTGCGGACGGTACGGATTCCAGCACCAACACCACAAAAAGAGGACACATCATGGCAAGCAAATCCGCAGCCGTTAAGAACCAAGGTCAGTTGCTGACCGAAAAGGAACTGTTGGCAATGCCAGAGGCTGACTACATGAATCAGGCCCAACTGGCGTTTTTCCGCAATCGCCTGAAGGAACTGGAACAGGAAATCCTCAACAACGCCGACGCCACGACCGAAAACCTGCGCGAAACCCAATTCGTGCCGGATCCCGCCGACCGCGCCACCATCGAAGAAGAGCACGCGCTGGAACTGCGCACGCGCGACCGCGAACGCAAGCTGCTGAAGAAAGTGCAGCAATCCATCACGCGCATCGACTCCGGCGAATACGGCTGGTGCGAAGAAACCGGCGAGCCCATCGGCATCGCGCGCCTGCTGGCCCGTCCCACGGCCACCCTGTCGCTGGAAGCCCAGGAACGCCGTGAAATGCGCCAGAAGCTCTACGGCGACTGATCGTCCGGCCATGGTCCCCGTTCAGGGGTCAGACCCTTCGCAGGGCCTGGCCCCTTTTGCTTTTTGCGGGGTCGGATCCCAAAGGGGGGCCGACCCCTTCGTTCAAGGGGTCAGACCCCGTCCGGGGTCTGACCCCACCATGGCATCTTGTGGACTCAAGGGGTCAGACCCCGTCCGGGGTCTGACCCCACCACAGCATCTTGAATCCGTCGATTCCATCCCCATATGAAATCTTCAAAGGAAGGATCCATGGAACAATTTCACGCTACCACCATCGTTTGCGTCCGCCGAGGCAATGAAGTCGCCCTGGGCGGCGACGGCCAGGTCACCCTGGGGAACATCGTCATCAAAGGCACCGCAAGAAAAATCCGCCGGCTTTACCAGGACAAGATCCTGGCCGGCTTCGCCGGCGCCACCGCCGACGCCTTCACGCTTCAGGAACGCTTCGAGGCCAAGCTCGAAAAGCATCAGGGCAATCTGATGCGCGCCGCCGTCGAACTCACGAAGGACTGGCGCACCGACCGCGTGCTGCGCCGCCTCGAGGCCATGCTGATCGTGGCCGACAAGGAACACACCCTGGTGCTTACGGGCAACGGCGACGTGCTCGAACCCGAGCACGGCTTGGCCGCCATCGGTTCGGGAGGCGCCTATGCCCAGTCGGCCGCGCTGGCGCTGCTGCACAACACCGACCTGTCCCCAGCGGACATCGTGAAGAAATCGCTCGAGATCGCGGGCGACCTGTGCATCTACACCAACCAGAACCACATCGTCGAAACGCTGTAACGAATTCCAGACCATTATGTCCGCTACCAACATGACCCCCGGGGAAATCGTCTCCGAACTCGACAAGAACATTGTCGGCCAGAACCGTGCCAAGCGTTCCGTCGCGGTCGCCCTGCGCAATCGCTGGCGCCGCCAGCAGGTGCCCGAGCCGCTGCGCAACGAAATCGTTCCCAAGAACATACTCATGATCGGGCCCACGGGCGTGGGCAAGACCGAGATCGCTCGACGCCTGGCCAAGCTGGCCAATGCGCCCTTCATCAAGATCGAGGCCACCAAGTTCACCGAAGTCGGCTACGTGGGCCGCGATGTCGACACCATCATCCGCGACCTGGTCGAAATTTCCGTCAAGCAGACGCGCGACGTCGAGATGCGGCGCGTCCGCACCCAGGCCGAGGACGCCGCCGAGGACCGCATCCTCGACGTGCTGATCTCGCCCCCGCGCAATGCGCACGGCGAGCCCGAACGCGAGGAAAACAACGCCCGGCAGACCTTCCGCAAACGGCTGCGCGAAGGCAAGCTGGACGACATGCAGATCGAAATCGAGATCGCGCAAATGGCGCCCCAGATGGAGATCATGGCGCCCCCCGGCATGGAGGAAATGACGGAACAGCTCAAGGGCATGTTCGCAGGCCTGGGCCGCGACAAAAAGAAGGTCAAGAAGATGTCGGTCAAGGACGCGTTCAAGCTCCTCACCGAAGAGGAAGCCGCGCGCCGCGTCAATGAAGAAGACTTGCGCACCACGGCCGTCGCCAACGCCGAACAGAACGGCATCGTCTTCCTGGATGAAATCGACAAGATCGCCACCCGCCAGGAACATTCGGGCGGCGACGTGTCCCGCCAGGGCGTTCAGCGCGACCTGCTCCCATTGGTCGAAGGCACGACCGTCAATACGAAATACGGGGTCGTGCGCACCGATCACATTCTGTTCATCGCGTCCGGCGCTTTCCACTTGTCGCGTCCCTCCGATCTGATTCCCGAGCTGCAGGGCCGCTTCCCGATACGTGTCGAACTCGATTCCCTGACGGCGCAGGACTTCGTCCGCATCCTGAGCGACACCGACGCGTCGCTGACCAAGCAATACAGCGCGCTGCTCGGCACCGAGGACGTCACGCTGGATTTCACCGACGACGGCATCCAGCGGCTGGCGGAACTGGCCTACGAAGTGAACGAGCGCACGGAGAACATCGGCGCGCGCCGCTTGTACACTGTCATGGAAAAGCTGCTGGAGGACCTGTCATTCGACGCCACCGCCAACAGCGGCCAGAGCGTGACCATCGACGCCGCCTATGTGAACGACAAGCTGCAGGAAACGGCAGCCAGCCAAGACCTGGCGCGCTACGTCTTGTAAGGGGTCAGACCCGAAAAGGGTCTGACCCCTGTGCTTTGGAAGGGTCAGACCCCGTACGGGGTCTGACCCCAGGAACACACCGCCTACTTCGAAATGGCGGTCACGGTGTATATGCCGCCATCGCGGCGTGCCTTGAAAGACACCTTGTCGCCCGGCTTGATATCGCCCAGCAGCGCGGGGTCGATTCGGTAGACCAGCGTCATGGCCGGAAGATCCAGCGCCGCAATGGCGCCATGCTTGAGAGTGATCTTGCCCGCCTGCGCATCGATGCGGCGCACTTCGCCGGTGGCGCTGGCCTCTTGGGCTACTGCCTGAACGGAATAGAACGAGCATACCGCCAGCGCGGCCGCAACCGCCGGCAGCAGCACTCTGCTTGGCTTACCCATACGCTAAACTCCTGATAAACACAGTCAAAGCATAACGCTATTTGAAGGAATACGTTTGAGCGACGCAGCACCCCAATACCTTCTGCGGCCGGCGCGCAGCGAAGACATCCCCCATATCCACAAGCTCATGCTGGACATGGCCGAGTTCGAGAACCTCACCGGCATCTTCAAAGCCACGCGCGACAGCCTGCGCCACAGCCTGTTCAGCGATCCGCCGGCGGTCAATTGCCTGGTGGGCGTCGCCGCCGGCGATCCCGGCACGCCCATCGCGTACATCATGTGGTTCCACAACTACTCCAGCTTCCTGGATAAACGCGGCCTTTATCTGGAAGACCTCTACGTCGATCCTAAGCATCGCGGCAAAGGCGTGGGCAAGCTTGCGCTCAGGCATCTTGCGCAATTGGCGGTAGAGCTCGATTGCGGGCGATTCGAATGGTCGGTGCTCGACTGGAACCGCAATGCCATCGATTTCTACGAATACCTGGGCGCGCAGGTATTGCCGGATTGGCGCATCGTCCGGGTGACGGGCGACGCGCTGACGAAACTCGCGAACTGAACATTCAAGGACACAGCATCATGGCCACGAGACTTTCCGTCATCACCACGCGCGGCGGCGATCAGGGCACGACGGGCCTGGGCGACGGTACGCGCGTCGCAAAGAATACTCCCCGTATCAACGCGCTCGGCGATGTCGATGAACTGAACAGCACCATCGGGCTGTGGCGCTGCGAAGACCTGCCGGAAGCCATCGACACCCTGCTCGGCCGCATCCAGAACGACTTGTTCGACCTGGGCGCAGAGCTATGCATACCGGGCCACATCGCGCTGAAGGAAGAGCACGTGCTCTTCCTGGATGAGGCACTGGCCCGCTACAACGCAGACCTGGGCAAGCTGCAGGAATTCATTCTTCCCGGCGGCACTCGCGCCGCCGCCATGGCGCACATGGCACGCACCGTATGCCGCCGCGCGGAGCGCTGCGCCGTCGGCCTGGAGGCGAACAAACCCGTCATCCAGTACCTGAACCGCCTGTCCGACCTGTGCTTCGTGCTGGCTCGCGCGCTGAACAAGCACGCGGGCCGGGGCGATGTTCTGTGGCAACGGGACTGAGGGGTCAGACCCCGTATGGGGTCTGACCCCACCCCCGGTGTAATCCGGGGTCAGACCCCGCACGGGGTCTGACCCCAGCCAACTCAACGGTCGTCGTGCGAATGGATCTGCAGCGCTTCCAGGAAGCGGGACACCATGTTGTAGGTCGCGATGGTGGCCGTCAATTCCACCATCTCGCGCTGCGAGAAATGCTGTTTTGCGTCGTCGAATACCGCATCGGGCACCTGCACGTGGCGCGTCATGGCGTCTGTGTAGGCAAGCACCGCGCGTTCTTTTTCATTGAACAGCGCCGAGCCTTCCCAGGCGTCGAGCGCATCCAGCTGCGCCTGGCTCATACCTTCCTTCAAGGCGATGGGCGCATGCTGGTCGGCCTCGTATGGGGCGCCATTGAGGATCGCGATCCGCATGATGACCATTTCACGGATATCGCCGGCCAGCGAACTTTGCTGGCGTATGCCCGTCAAGTGGTTGAGCCAGCCGCGCGCCACGGGCGGGCTTTGCAGCAGCATCTGATAAAGATGCAGGACGCTGCCGCGTTCCGCGACGATTTGATCGACCAGCGGGCTGACTTCAGGATGCGTCAGATCGGCATAAGGCAAACGGGCCATTTGAAATTCCTACAGTAAGGTTCAGGCGGGCAGGACTTGCTGAACCGTATCGACGAAGCGCGACACGATTTCGCCGATGTCCTGCTCGGTGCAGATAAAGGGCGGCGCGAGCAACACGTGGTCGCCCAGCACGCCATCGATTGTGCCGCCCATGGGGTACATCATCAAGCCATTTTGCATGGCCTGCTTCTTGAGCCTGGCATGAGTCTTGAGCGCGGGATCGAGCACTGACTTGTCGGTCTTGTCCTGCACGAACTCCACGCCTACGAACAGGCCGCGCCCGCGCACGTCGCCCACATTGGGGTGCGCGTCCAGCGCATGGCGCAATTCAGCGCGCAATTGCTCGCCGCGCGCCAGCACGTTGGCCAGCAGCCCGTCCTGTTCAATGACCTGCTGGACGGACAATGCGGCTGCGCATGCGGTTGCGTGGCCCATATATGTGTGCCCGTGCTGGAAGAAGCCGCTGCCCGCCACAATGGCGTCGTAGATGCGGCTGCTTGCAATCATTGCGCCTATCGGCTGGTAGCCCGCGCCCAGGCCCTTCGCGATGGTGAGGATGTCGGGCGTGACACCGTCTTCGGCGCAGGCGAACAAATGGCCGGTGCGCCCCATGCCCGACATGACCTCGTCCAGGATCAGCAACACGCCATGGCGGTCGCAGACCTGGCGGATGCGCTGCAGATAGGTCTTCACCGGCGCCAGCGCCCCGGCGGTTGCGCCGACCACGGTTTCCGCCACGAACGCCGCGACGTTTTCAGGCCCCAGCTCTTGTATTTTCTGATCCAGTTCCAGGGCAAGGCGATCGGCGTATTGCTCTTCGGTTTCAGTGGGAAGCTGATCGCGGTAGGCGTAGCATGGCGAAACATGATGCGCGGGCACCAGGATGGGCAGGAAAGGCTCGCGGCGCCAGGCGTTGCCGCCGATGGCAAGCGCGCCCAGCGTATTGCCGTGGTAGCTTTGCCGGCGCGCAATGAAGTGGCGGCGCTGGGGCTGGCCGATTTCAACGAAATACTGTCGGGCAAGCTTTAGCGCGGCTTCGATAGCCTCGGAGCCGCCGGATACGAAATAGACGTGGTTCAGGTCGCCGGGCGCACGCTCGGCCAGGAAATCCCCCAGGTCTTCGCATACCTGGGTAGTGAAGAACGAAGAGTGGGCATAGGCGACCTGGTCCAGCTGATTCTTGATGGCCTGTATGACGGCCGGGTGCCCATGCCCCAGGCAGGATACGGCCGCGCCGCCCGATGCATCGATATAGCCTTTGCCGTTCTGGTCGAACAGCCGGATGCCTTCGCCGCGCACGGCAAATTCCAGCTGCTGTTTCGGATTGCGATGAAAAACGTGTGTCATGGCGCCTTAGCCCTAGATTTCAACAAATGTTGTATCAATCATAACTCATGCAACAAACAAATCAATATAATCATGCATGAGGCGCTTCTCGCATCCAGAACCTGTTGTGGTTTTTGGACGCATACTTCGCAACCCATGCCACCGGCCCATCCATTCTAGTGACCAACAAGAACCCTCCATCCGCCCCCTCCAGCCTGGACACCCTGAGCGAACGCATCCAGCGCGACTTCGCCGCCATGACGCCGCAATTCCAGGTAGGCGCAAAATACCTGCTGGATTTTCCTTCCGAGATTCCGGTCGCATCCATGCGCAAGGTTGCGGCCCAGGCCGGTGTGCAGCCCGCCACCCTCGTCCGCCTGGCGCAGTCGTTGGGCTATCCCGGCTGGGAAGACCTGAAGCAAGTCTTCGTGCGCTCGCTCCACCGCCCCCCGCGCCGTTACGCGGACCAGGCGCGTGAACTCATCCGCGGCAAGAATCCGCGCAACGCACTCGATCGCGCCGTCATGGCACAGACCGACAACATCCGGCAACTGAGCGCCGACAACGCCGATCGCCTCCCCGAGGCCGTCAAGCTCCTGAACCGGGCGAAACGTGTTTACGTCGCAGGCTTTCGCGCGTCGTTCGCGCCCGCTTTCAGCTTCCAGTACCTGTACCGATTATTCCGCCCAACCGTCGCCATGCTGCGCGGCGACGCCGGCACGCTTGAAATGGAATTGCGTGCGCTCACCGCCACGGATGCCGTGGTCATCATCGGCTTCGAACCCTACTCGCGGGAATCCGTACGCGTCGCGGATGCCGCCCGCCAAGCGGGCTGCCGCATCATCGCCATTTGCGACAGTGTCCTGTCGCCGCTCGCTCAGGTCGCCGATAGCACCTTGCTGTTCTCGACAGAAACATCTTCATTTTTCCCATCGAGCGCATCGGCGACCGCGCTCGTGGAACTGCTCATCGAACAACTGCTGGCGAAGGCCGGCAGCCAGGCGGTCAGCGGCATCGAACATGCAGAGGATCAGTTGCACCGGACCGGCGCTTATGTCAGCGACAAAGAGAAGCAGATCTGGGGTCAGACCCCGAACGGTGTCTGACCCCTAGGGCTAGGCTCCGGGTCTGACCCCGACGGTCAGGCTCCGTACGGGGTCTGGCCCTTTCTGGCGCGCCGCATGAAAAGACCCAGCAGCGCCAGTCCCACGATGGCGGCCGGCACCAGCGAACCCACGTTCAGCCAGTACCATCCCTGCGTCGTGACCAGGGCGCCGGAGCTGAACGACGACACGGCCATGACCAGGAACACGGCGAAGTTGATGGCGCCCTGCGCCTTGTCTCGCTCTTGCGGTGTATACGCCTGGGTGGCCAGCGTCGTGGCGCCCGTGAATAGGAAGTTCCAGCCGACGCCCAACAGGAACAGCGCGAACAGGAATTGGTGGAAATCGGTGCCTGACAACGCGATGGCTATGCATATGAAATTGATGAGCAGGCCCATGGCCATCACCTGCAGGACGCCGAAGCGCTTGATGAGCGACCCCGTGATGAAGCCCGGCGCGAACATGCCGATGACGTGCCACTGCAGAACCGTGGCCGTGCTGCCGAACTCGAAGCCGCAGACCTCCATGGCCAGGGGCGTGGCCGCCATCAGCAGGTTCATGATGCCGTATCCCAGCGCCGCAGCCAGCGCCGCCACGATGAACACCGGCTGCCGCGCGATTTCCGACAAAGGCCGGCCGCTGTCCCGCGGCGCATTCTTGCGCGCATCGTCGGGGAAACGGATGCAGTGCATGACCAGCATGGCGACCAGGCCGACCACCGCCAGGGCCAGATACGCCCCCATGAAGGGGTAGGATGCGGCATCCTTGGCATACTTCGCCAAGTTCGGCCCGATGATCGCGCCAATCAGACCACCCGCCAGAACCCAGGAAATCGCTTTTTCACGATGGCCGGCGTCGACCAGCTCGGTGGCCGCGAAACGGTAAAGCTGGCCATTGGCGCTGTAGTAGCCGGCAACCAGGGTCGACATGGTCAGCAGCCAGAAATTCTGCGTCCACACCGACACCGCGCACATCAGGGCCGACAGGATGGCGGTGACCAGCCCCAGCTGGAACGACTTTTTCCGCCCATACCGGCTTTGCGTGCGCGCGACGATTCCCGTGGACAGCGCCCCGCCGACCACATAGCCCATTACCGGCAGCGTGGCCATCCAAGGAACCGGCGTGAGGCTCATGCCCACCAGCCCGTTGATGGCGATGAAGGTGACGTTGTTGGTAAGGAAAAGCCCTTGGCAAACGATGAGCAGGACGAGGTTCTTGTTGAAAAAGCGTTGCGCGGGGGAAGACATGATGCGGGGCGGTGTGTTGGCGGCCGACGGAGGATCCGTCTCGGCCAAGATGGTTATAAGCATATAACAATTGGAAATATGACGCCACCCGGAGGGCGGGCCCCGCAACTCGGAAGGGGGTCAGACCCATTGGGTCTGACCCCGACATGGATGCCCCGGAGCTTGGCCCAAGGGGTCAGACCCATCGGGTCTGACCCCACCATGGGGTTAGGGGTCAGACCCCGTACGGGGTCTGACCCCTCACAGCACCGATTGGACGAACTCCGCCACTCTCCTGGTCAGGCCCGTCAGGTCCTGCTGCAAGGCAGCGAAATTCGCGCTTTTTTCGTAGGACTCTTCATCCATGTACAGGCTGCGATTGACTTCGATCTGCAAGCTGTGCCGGTTTTCTTCGGGGCGGCCGATGCGCTCGATGAGCGCGACGCCCTTGAACGGATCGTTGCGCGCCACGGTATAGCCCTGTTCGAGCAGGTAGTCCTCGATGATGCCGATGAACGTGGGGTCGCACGTGGTGCCGTCGCGGTCGCCCAGCACGAAGTCCGCCAGCGGCTTGTCCGTGTCGATTTCCAGCACTTCGTAGGAGTTGGCCGGCATGGAGTGCAGGTTCAGGTGCCAGACCACCCCGAAGCGTTCATGGGCTGTTTCGATCTGTCTTTGCAAGGCATCGTGGTAGGGACGATGGTAGCTGCCGATACGATTCTCGACTTCTCCCACCCATAGCTTGCGATCGTAGATCGCCTGGTTGCGCGCGCGGCTCCAGACCAGGCCATGGCCGAGCCGCGATTTCTCGGTTGGATGCAGGTCCGTGGTCCACGGCTCCGCCAGGATATTCGGGTCGATGTCGTCTTCTTCGCGATTCGGATCGATATAGGTGCGCGGGAAATTCGCGGCCAGCAGGGTGCCGCCCACGGACGGGATCGAGTGCCACAGTTCCTCGACATAGGTGTCCTCGCCCGAGCGCAGCACCGAGATCGGTATGGCGTACTGGAAATCAGCGGGGTAGATCACGCCGCTGTGCGGCGAATCGCAAACCAGCGGGATGGCGCTGGCTTTCGGAAGGGACAGGACATAAGGCTCGAACTCCGTGTCGGCGAATTTCATGACGTCTCCAGAAAGGTTGAACTGCTTGGTGTCCAGTGCATGGGGTTCCAGGGCTCTGACGGCCCTTTTCGCGGCGCCGCGCCGGCCGCTATGTATCGTCCAGATGACAGGCGCTAAGATGCGGCTTGCCCGTGTCGATAGCTTCAAGGCCTGCGGACGCGCCGGCTGCCTTCGCCGCCGCGTCGAACCTCACCGGCTTTAGCATGGGGCGTTCCCGCGTGCAGCGCTCCATCACGAAAGGACAGCGCGGGTGAAACGGACAGCCCGACGGCGGATTGAGCGGGGATGGGAGTTCGCCCTTGATCGTATCGAACTGGCGTCGGTCGGTGCGCAGCACCGGAAGCTCCTTGATCAGCGCCTGCGTATAGGGATGGCGCGCCCGGCTGAAGATGGTGTCCGTATCGGCGATCTCGACGATGCGGCCCAGGTACATGATGGCCACGCGATCAGAAAGATGGCTGACCACGCCAAGATTGTGGCTGATGAAGAAATACGTGAGCGAGTATTCCTTGCGCAGCTGCATGAACAGATTCAGCACCTGCGCCTGGATGGATACATCGAGCGCGGCCACGGCCTCGTCGCAGACGATGACGGAAGGCTTGACGGCCAGCGCGCGCGCCACGCCGATGCGCTGGCGCTGCCCGCCCGAGAACTGGTGCGGATACCGGTAGCGGTATGACGGGTCGAGCCCCACCTTGCGCATGAGCTGCGACACATAGGCTTCCTTTTCGCCGCTCTTGATCATGCCGTGCACCACCGGCCCTTCACCGATGATGTCGATCACGCGCATGCGCGGGTTGAGCGACGAGTACGGATCCTGGAAGATCATCTGCACGCCGAGCTCGTACTCGCGCCGCGCACTGCCGCTTAACTGGGCCACCGGCCTGCCCCGGTAGCGGATCTCGCCCGCGCTGGGCGGCAGGATGCCGGTAAGCATGCGGCCCAGGGTCGACTTGCCGCAGCCTGATTCCCCGACGATGCCAATGACCTCGCCAGCCATGACGTCCAGGTCCACGCCGGCGACGGCCTGCACCGAGCGCGGCTTGACGCCGCCCTTCAGCAATCCGCCCATGCGCGACAGGAAGTCCACGGGCTGGGAATAAACCCGCTGCACATTGCGCAAACCAAGGATGACTTCCTGTTCGCTCATGCCTGCACCCCCTGGTGCCAACAGGCGGCCCAATGGCCGGGGCCGACCCGCTCGAAGGGCGGATCCTGCACGCATGTACTGCTGGCGCGATAGCACCTTGCCTGGAAAGGACAGCCTTGGGGAAGATTCAGCAAGGACGGCGTGGAGCCGGGAATCTGGAACAGCTCTTTGCCGCGGGTGTGTATCGAGGGAATCGAGGATATCAGCCCATGCGTGTAAGGGTGGCGCGCCCCGCCCACGATCTCCGGAGTGGCGGCGGTTTCGACGATGCGGCCCGCATACATGACAGCCAGTCGGTCGGCCAGGCCGGAAACAATGGCAAGGTCATGCGTGATCCATATCAGCGCCGTTCCCGACTCGCGGCAGAGCTTCTGCACCTCGAACAGAATCTGCCCCTGTATCGTGACGTCGAGCGCCGTCGTGGGCTCGTCGGCAATGATGAGCTTGGGCGAGTTCAGCAGAGCGATGGCGATCGCGATGCGCTGCCGCATCCCGCCCGACAGGTGATGCGGATACACCTGCAGCCGCTCTTCCGGCGAAGGGATGCCGACCTTGACGAGGACCTCGATGGCGCGATCGCGCGCCGCCTTGCGCGTAACCTTGTCATGCGCCAGCACGGCTTCGATCATCTGCGTATCCACCCGCAAGGTGGGATTGAGCGTCATCATCGGATCCTGGAAGATCATGGCCATGTCCTTCCCGCGCAGCTGGCGGTACTGCTCGGGCGACAGCGCCAGCAGGTCGCGGCCATTGAAGACCATGCGTTCGGCCCTGACCCTGCCGGGCGCATCGACCAGGCCCATAAGCGAAAAGCCGGTGATGCTCTTGCCCGAGCCGGACTCGCCCACCAGGCCCAGGATCTCGCCCTCGCGCAATTGCAGCGATACGCCGTCCACCGCCTTCACGATGCCGTCCCGCGTGTGGAACCATGTACGCAAGCCCTGAACGTCGAGCAGCAGATCGGCAGCGGGCGCATGGTCGGCAGCGGCTTGGGTCTGGCGGGGAACGGCGAGGTCATGCATGGTTCGTCCTGGGCCCTAGATCTCGTTGCGCGGATTGAGGATATCGCGCAAGTGATCGCCCACCAGATTGATGGCGATCACGATCAGCGCGAGGGCGATGCCGGGAAAGAAGGAAATCCAGTAATTGCCCGACAGCAAAAATTCAAAACCATTGGAAATGAGCATGCCCAGGGATGGCTCGGTCACCGGCACGCCCACGCCCAGGAAGGAAAGAGTAGCCTCGAGCGCGATGGCGTGCGCGAGGTCTATGGTCGCAATGACCATGAGCGGCGGGATACAGTTGGGAAAGACATGCCGCCACAGAATTCGATGCCAGGACAGCGACATGCAGCGCGCCGCCTCGACGTATTCCTTGTTGCGCTCGACAATGGCCGCCCCGCGCGCGGCGCGGGCGAAGTAAGCCCACTGCACCGCGATCAGCGCGTAAATGACCTTGTCCACCCCTTTGCCGAGCATTGCGAGCAGGATGAGCGCCAGGAGGATGGAGGGAAACGACAGCTGGATGTCGACGATGCGCATCAGGATGGCGTCGATACGCCCGCCGAAATACGCCGCGATCAGGCCGGCCGCGGCGCCGATCAGGAATGCCACGATGACCGAGACGAAACCCACGAACAGGCTGGTGCGCAAGCCGTACAGAATGGCCGAGAGCACGTCGCGCGCCTGGCCGTCGGTGCCCAGCCAGTAGGTGAGCGTGCCGTCGAAATTCTTGCTGCCCGGCGGCATCTTGGAATCCATGATGTCCAGCGAGCCGATGTCGTAGGGGTTTTGCGGCGAAATCCACGGTGCGAGAATCGCCAGCAGGATGAAGCCCAGCAGCATGACAAGCCCGACCACCGCGATCTTGTTGGAAAAGAACTGGGCGATGAAGACACGCAGCAGGCTTTCGTGTTCCGGAACCGGAATCGCGGTATCGGGTACGGCCGGCGCCAGCGGCTTGCGCAATTCCATCAGGCGGCTCCCAGGCGCACGCGCGGGTCGAGTATGGTGTAGGCGATGTCGACCACCAGGTTGAGCATGGCCAGGAACACCACGGTCAGCATCAAGTAAGCCACCACCACGGGGCGGTCCAGGGTGATGATGGAATCGATCAGCAGCTTGCCCATGCCGGGCCATGAAAACACCGTTTCCGTTACCACGGCAAAGGCGAACACCTGGCCGTATTCCAGGCCGCCGATGGTCACGATGGGAATCATGATGTTCTTCAGCAGATGCACGCCCAGCACCCTTTTTTCGCGCAGGCCCTTGGCTCGGGCGAACTTGATGTAGTCCTGGGGCAGGCATTCGCGGGTTGCGGCGCGGGTCACGCGTATGATGAGCGCGCATTTGGCCACGGCAATGGTGCTGGCCGGCAGGATGAGGCTTTTCAGGCCTTCCCAGTTGAAGATGCTGAGCTGTATGGGCCCGAAGGATTCGACCGGCCCGCGCCCGCCCGCAGGCATCCAGCCCAGCATCACCGCGAACAGCATGATCAGCATCAAGCCGACCCAGAAGTTGGGCAGCGAGAAGCCCAGCACAGAGCCCGACATGATGCCGCGCGCCGCCAGGCTACGCGGCCGCAGCCCGGCATAGATGCCCAGCGGCACCCCGATCAGGACGGACAGCAGCATGGCCAGCGTGGCCAGTTCGAGCGTGGCCGGCATGCGTTCCAGGATCAGCATCATGGCCGATTCGCCGTTCAGGAAGCTTTTGCCGAAGTCCAGCTGGATGGCCTTGGACATGAAGATGGCGTATTGCTTCCATAGCGGCAGATTGAGCCCCAGGGCTTCGCGTATGGCCTCGCGCTCCAGGTCGCTTGCCTCGGGGCTGGCCAGCATCAGCACCGGGTCGCCGATGACGTACAAGCCGGCGAACACCAGTGCTGACATGACCAGCACGACGACAAACGTTTGCAGCAGACGGCGAACGATGGTCGATAGCACCGCGCGCGCGTCCCGCTACTTGGCCACCGTCATGTACTGGGCAAGCGTCATCTGGTCGGCGCGGCCGCCGTAGCGGACGTCCTTCTTCATGGCCCAGACGGAGAGCTCGAACTGCAGGGGCAGCAGCGCGTAGTCTTCCATGGCCATGTCGCCGGCTTTTTTCAGGAGCTCGGCGCGCTTGGCGTCGTCGAGCGTCTTGGAGGCCTCGAGCACCAGATTGTCGACTTCCGGATTGGTGTATTTGCTCCAGTTGGTGGTGCCGATGCCGCGCGCCGGATCCTTGGTGACGACGAGCGATGTCATGGGATTGAGCATTTCGCCCGAACTGGCCGCCCACCCTGCCAGGTAGGTGCTGAACGCAAAGGCATTGCGCTGCTTGAAGAATACCGACGGCGCCATGGTGTCGACCGTGGTCTTGACGCCGATGCGCGCCCACATGGAGGCCACGACCTGCGCGATGCGCTTGTCGTTCGTATAGCGGCCGTCGGGGGAGCCCAGCGATAGGGTGAAGCCATTGGGGTAACCCGCCTCGGCCAATAGTTTCTTGGCCTTCTCGGCGTCGGCTGCCGCAACCTTGGAATGCTTTTCAGACGTGCCGAAGGCCGGATAGGCCAGCAGGTTGGCCGCGGGCAGGCCTACGCCGTCCATCACGCGTTCGACGATCGCCTTGCGGTCGATGGCGAGGGACAGGGCCTCGCGCACCCGCCGGTCGGTCAGCGGATTCTTGCCGTCGGTGCCTTCCATGCCGGGAGGCGGTTCCTTGCCCTGGTTCAAGGCGAGGTAGATCACCCGTACGGACGGCGTTTCCTGTATGTACAGGTTCTTGTCCTTCTTGAGCTTGGGGAGGTCGTCGGTGGGGGGATCCTCGATCACGTCGACGTCGCCGGCCAGCAGCGCGGCGACCCGGGCAGCCGAGTTGGTGATGGGACGATACGTGACCTTGTTCCAGTCGGGCTTGTCGCCCCAGTAGTGTTCATTGCGATCGAGGACGATTTCGGCGCCGCGTTTCCAGGAGACGAACTTGTAGGGGCCGGTGCCGACCAGGCCGTCGCCGCGGTTGAGTTCGACCGTGGTCTTGCCTTCGGGGGCCGGGCCGGACGCCGCCTTCTTGGACATGATGGGCACCATGGACAAGTTCGCCAGCAGGACCGGCGACGGGCCCTTGGTGGTGATCTTGACCGTGTGCGGATCGAGCGCTTCGACCTTGTCGACCGTGCTGAGATACAGTGCGTAGGACGAGGGGCTGTTGGGCACCTTGGGCACGCGATCGTAGGTGAACAGGACGTCGTCGGCCGTGAACGGCGAGCCGTCGGAGAACTTGACGTTCTGGCGCAGCTTGAAGGTCCAGACGTTGCCGTCGGCCGTCCAGGACTCGGCCAATGAAGGAACGGGATTGGCATTGCCGTCGGTGCGCACCAGGGGATCGAAAATGGTTTCCGACAGCTGCGTATTGGGGGTGAGCGAGTGGAACTGCGGATCCATGGAACTGGGTTCGGAACGCAGCGCAATGGTGAGATCGCGGGCCTGGACCAGGCCTGACACAGTCAGGAAACTGACCGCCAGCGCGGACAGGAGAACGGTTTTGCGTATCAACTTCATGGTTATGCTGCCCTTTTTAGGAGTAAGTTAAACGGGTGACGCAATAACACTGCAGCGGCAAAAAAAGAAATCGCTCCATGCCTTTTTGGACATGGAGCGAGTGTAGCCAGCTAAGTTGTTTTCAAAGATCGGTATTTTCCCGATGCAAGGTTACTACCTATCTCACGGTGCTGAGCATGTACTCGACAGCCGCCTTCAGGGTCGCGTCGTCGGCCGTCGTGGCTCCCCGAGGAGGCATGGCGCCCTTGCCCTTGATGGCTACCTCCATCATGGCGTCCATGCCCCGGGCGATCAGCGGATCCCAGGCCTTCTTGTCGCCCAGCTTGGGCGCGTTGGCCACGCCGGTCGTGTGGCAGGCCACGCAAGCCGACTTGTACAGCTTCTCGCCGCTGGGGTGCACCGCAGCCTTGTCGGTCGCCTTCGCCTCGTCCTTGGCCGCAGCCTTGGCGGGTGTGGCTGCCGCAACCTTCTTGGCGGGAGCCGCCGCGGTCTTGGCGGGCGCCACCAGGTGCTTGGTCTTGGCCGCGTTGTCCGCCGCAAGCTTCGCGTTGTCGGGCGAGACCGGACCGGCTGCCTTAATCTGCTTCATCAAGTCGTCGTTCCATTTGCCCTCGACCACGAAGTGGCCGGCGGCGCCCAGCTCGAAGGCCTCGATCAGGTTGTGGTTGACGTAGGCGTACACACCAGGCTGCTTGAAGGTGTACAGCGCTGCGCCGGCCGACCCGCCGCGGATGAACCAGGTTTCAAGATCCTTCTCGGGCGGGTTGTTGAACTTGCCCGTTTCCCAGACCCAGTCGCCGTGGCCGCCGATCAAGTGGGGGCGCGTGTCGCGGTTGGCTTGCGAGTGGATCATCAGCACCGTCTCGCCGACCTTGGCTTTCAGCGCACCTTCGCCCGTGAGAGCGCCGACCTTGCCGTTGAACACGACGTGCGTGGGCGTCAGCTTGCGCATGACTTCCACCGTGTCGGCATAGCTTTCCGCCAGCGACGCGTAGTCCTTGTACTTGCCGTCTTCATCCTTCGGAATGTAAAGGTCGAACTCGCCTATGGTGTAGGCAACGTCGTACTTCAGCTCTTTTCCTTCCGGATCCTTCAAGCCTTCGCGGGGCAGGACCATCATCGTGCCGCTCATGCCCGCCACCACGTGCCAGGGGACCATGCCTTCGGGCGCGCAGTGATAAACGAACACGCCTGCGCGGTCGGCCTTGAAGCGCATCGTGGCTTGCTCGCCCGGATGCACGTCGGTCAGTTTTGCGCCGCCCAGCGCGCCGGTTGCCGAGTGGAAGTCGACGTTGTGCGGCATGGCATTGGTCGACGGGTTGACCAGGGTGATTTCAAGGTAGTCGCCTTCATGCACCACAATGGTCGGACCCGGCATGGAGCCATTGAATGTCATGGCTTGCATCGTCGTTCCCTTGTCGTCGATGACAATCTTCTTTTCTTCTATCGTCATGGTGACTTCGACGACCTTGGGACCCGAGCTGGCTTTTTGTTCGTGCTTGTGCACCATGGGGGGTGTGACCAGATCGACCTTGACGCGATCCAGCTTATCCGCAGTGTCGGCCATTACGGGAACGCCCGCCATCAGCGCGGTCATCACAGCGGCGAAAAGGGTGGGACGGAACGCTTTCATTTGCAACTCCCTTCTTCATTTACGTTGTCAATTTCAACAACTCCATTTGACTCCTGCGGGGGTTGCCCTTCTTTGCTGCAGAACAAACTTCTCGACACATTTCTCCGGGTTTACCCCTATTCTTGATGCAGATTGGATCGACCGTTGTTTTTCTTGTCGCCGGGTCGTGCGAAGGCGGGGGTGATAGAATCAAAAGTCCTGGATCCTTGCATGGACAACCCAATGAGCTCTCTCCTGAACCGCTCGCTCATCAAGAATCTCGATCTGTTCCGTTCGCTGTCCGAAGCCGAGCTGGACCAGGCCCTGGAAAGCGCGCAATCGATCCTGCTTCAGGAAGGCGCCAAGGTGTTCGCGCAGGGCGAGGAAGCCGACCGCTTTTTCGTGCTGCTGCACGGGCACCTGAAAGTCGTCCAGGTCACGCCCGACGGCGAGCAGGTCACCGTGCGCTACGTCAGCCCCGGCGAGGTCTTCGGCATCGCACGCGCCATGCGGCGCAGCCACTATCCCGCCACCACGCTGGCGGTCCAGGAAAGCATCGTGCTGGCCTGGCCGTCGTCCGAATGGGACCAGTTCATCGCGGGCAATCCCCAGTTCGCCTTCAATGCGCTCCAGACCGTGGGCCAGCGCCTTCAGGACGCCCACTCGCGCATCCGCGAACTGTCCACTGAAGAGGTCGAACAGCGCGTCGCGCGCGCCATCCTGCGGCTGGTCGACCAGTCCGGCGCCAAGACCAGCGAAGGGATAGAAATCAGCTTCCCCATCACACGGCAAGACATCGCCGAAATGACCGGCACCACCTTGCATACCGTCAGCCGCCTCCTCAGCCAATGGAAAGACCGCGGCCTCGTCAACAGCGGCCGCAAACGCATCACCGTCTGCTCCCTGGACGAGCTCATCCGCCTCGCCGAAGGGCAGCATGTCGGAACCGGGTTGGGGTCAGACCCCGTACGGGGTCTGACCCCCTGAAATTGCGCTGGGGTCTTCAGGGGTCAGACCCCATGCGGGGTCTGACCCCGAATCTCTGCGTCTGGGGTCCGACCCCGCCCGCCTCATCCCGCACCAGCCGGAAGCCCAGGTTGCTGGGCGGCACCCCGACCGAACAAGCGCCGCTTTTCGGGTCCCGGATGAAATCCGTGATGTAGCTGCGGTGCGGGCCGGCCACCACGCGTACGCCGCAGTTCTCCGATCCGCCGGCCGCCGGGCCGGAAACCAGGTCCAAGTTCACCCGGGTGCTGCAGGTGTCCGTCCAATCCCAGACATTGCCGGCCATATCCTGCAACCCGTTTTCATTCTGTCCGAAGCCGCCAAAAGGCCGGAGCGTGCCGTCGACCGTGGTTTTCCGCTGCGTTTCCAGCGCATATTCGGCCAGCCAGCGCTGGGCAGGGTCGCTGGGATCGAACTCGTCGAGGATCACGTCTTCCTTGTAGGCCGCGCCGGCCGCATATACCCATTCCGCGTAGGTCGGCAACCGGTAATGATGGCCGGTTTCCCGGGACAGCCAGCGCGCGTAGTCGGTGGCATCCCGCCAGCTGACACCCACCGCCGGCAGATCCGGATCGGCATCCTCTCGATGGTCGCGGTCCAGGGGCTTGCACGCCTTGGCCGCCACGCAAGCGGCGTATTCGGCCTGGCTGACCTGGCGCTTCATCATCCGCAACCCGCTGCCCAGGGTGTCCGTAGCCTGCTGCGGCGTGACGGGAAAGCCGTTGCGCAGGTATTCACCGGGCGGGTAATACTTGACCTGGCCGGCCGGCAGGATCACGAGCTCCGTGGCATCCTGATCATTGGCCTCCTCGGGGGACCCAGGCCCTTCCTGCACGCAACCGGCCATGAATGCCGCTGCAAGGGCAAGGGCGGTGAACTTGGATAGAGTCTTGACTACTGGGGCACGCATGGTTCAGCACCTTGTATGTCGGCTGGCTTCCAGCCTTACAGGTACATTGAACCGCGTTCGTCATGCGCCGTCTTTGTGCTGGGACAAAGAAGGAAGGAGTCGAGGGGTCAGACCCCGGCCGCGCAAAGGCAGGGGGTCAGACCCCAAAGGGTCTGACCCCACGGATGCGTCAAAGGATGGGGTCAGACCCTATAGGGTCTGACCCCAATGACCTCAAGCCATGTCAGGCGATGCCGGCCGAGTGCGCCTGCTGGTCGGCGTGGTAGGACGAGCGCACCATCGCGCCCACGGCGGCGTGGGTGAAGCCCATGGCGTAGGCTTCGCGCTCCAGCATGGCGAAGGTGTCCGGGTGTACATAGCGCAACACCGGAAGATGATGCTCGGACGGCTGCAGGTACTGGCCGATGGTCAGCATGTCGATGTTGTGCGCGCGCATGTCGCGCATGACTTCGAGGATTTCCTCGTCGGTTTCGCCCAGGCCGACCATGATGCCGGACTTGGTCGGCACATTGGGCTGCAGCGCCTTGAATTCGGCCAGCAGCTTCAGCGAGTGCATGTAGTCTGCACCGGGGCGCGCCTGCTTGTACAAGCGAGGCACGGTTTCCAGGTTATGGTTCATGACGTCGGGCGGGCATTCGTTGAAGATGTCCAGCGCGCGCTGCAGGCGGCCGCGGAAATCGGGCACCAGCACTTCGATGCGGGTGGAAGGCGACTTTGCGCGCACCTCGCTGATGCAATCGGCGAAATGCCGGGCACCGCCGTCGCGCAGGTCGTCTCGGTCGACCGAAGTGATGACCACATAGGACAGCTTCATGAGCGCGATGCTGCGCGCCAGGTTGGCCGGCTCGTCGGCGTCCAGGGGATCGGGGCGGCCATGGCCCACGTCACAGAACGGACAGCGCCGGGTGCACTTGTCGCCCATGATCATGAAAGTGGCCGTGCCCTTGCCAAAACATTCACCGATATTGGGGCATGATGCCTCTTCACAGACGGTGAAGAGATTGTTCTCGCGCAGTATGCGCTTGATGTCGTAAAAGCGCGAACCCGGCGCGGCGGCCTTGACGCGTATCCAGTCGGGTTTCTTCAGGCGTTCCGCCTGGACGACCTTGATGGGGATGCGCGAGGTCTTGTCCCCGGACTTCTGCTTTTGCGTAGGGTCGTAGGGCGCCGGGCGCACGGTGGGTTTACGGACTTCGGGCTGGTCAACGGGTGTAGTCATACAGGTCCCTGCCACGAAGCGGCATCGCTTCGCGCTGAAAGCGGCGGCGTGCTTCACACCGCCCGCTGAATGAAAGAAAGACCGTATTTTACCGCGCCGCTCCGTGCTTCACCTAATTCCCCTATCCGGGGGTCAGACCCCATGCGGGGTCTGACCACGATTCTGCCCCTATACTGGGTCAGACCCTGGACAGGGTCTGACCCCGATCTTGAACGGATGGGGGTCGGACGCTGTAGGGTCAGACCCCTTGGGTTTTAGAGTCAGACCCCGCATGGGGTCTGACCCCTGAGGCTCACCGCCCCTTCCAGACGGGATGCCGCTTCTGCATGAAGGCGTCTATGCCTTCGGAAACGTCTTCCGCCATCATGTTCCGGGCCATGACCCCGGCGGCGAAATCATAGGCTTCGGCCAGCCCCATGCCCCGCTGCCGCTGGAACATGGTTTTTCCGGTGCGCACGGCCAGCGGACTCTTGGCGCAAATCGCCGAGACGAGTGCCGCCACCTTGGCGTCCAGCTCTTCCAGCGGCACTACGTGATTCACGAGCCCGTTCTCGCGCGCATCCTGCGCGCTGATGAACTCGCCGGTCACCAGCATCTCAAAGGCCTTCTTGGCGGCCACGTTGCGGGTCAGCGCCACGGCCGGCGTCGAGCAGAACAGCCCGACGTTGATGCCCGACACGGCAAACCTGGCCGCGTCGGCCGCCACGGCCAGGTCGCAGCTGGCCACCAATTGGCAACCCGCGGCCGTGGCGGTGCCGTGCACCCGGGCGATCACCGGCACGGGCAAGTTGACGATGCTTTGCATGACCTGGCCGCACTGCTGGAACAACTGGTTGTAATAGTCTTGATCGAGCTTGGAGCGCATCTGCTTCAGGTCGTGGCCCGCACAAAAGGCGCGCCCATTGCCGGCCAGGACCACGCAGCGTGCATCCTGGTCCTGCGCGATGTCGTTCAGCGCGGCTTGCAGCGCATCCAGCAGCTCTTCGGACAGCGCATTGAATTGATCGGGCCGGTTCAGCGTCAATGTGGGTACGCCGTCGCCACGCTCGACCAATAGCACATCGCCTGCGTTTGCCATGCATGTCTCCTGTTGTGGGGGGTCAGACCCCGCATGGGGTCTGACCCCTGGACTCCGCAAACGCCTGGAACCGCGCCGCCAGCCGCTGTCCCAGCAGTTCGCCTGTTTCGAGAACGGTAGCGCCAATCCCGCAAGACCGCAAATCGACGGTCTTCAAGCCTTCATAGCCGCAAGGATTGATGCCCAGGAACGGGTCCAGGTCCATATCGACATTGAGCGCCAGGCCATGGTAAGTACAGCCGTTGCGCACCTTGATGCCCAATGCCGCGATCTTGGCCAGTTCGCCGTTCGCTACGCCATCCAGCGGCACATAGACCCCGGGCGCGTCGGGCTTGCGACATGCGCCCCTGACGCCCAGGTCCGTAAGGAGATCGATCAGCACATCTTCCAGCAAGGCGACGTATTCCTTCACGAACAACTTCATGCGCCGCAAGTCGATCAGGCAATAGGCCACCACCTGGCCGGGGCCGTGGTAGGTGACCTGGCCGCCGCGATCGCAATGGACAAGTTCGATATTGCCGTGATTCAGCACATGTTCCGGTTTGCCCGCCTGACCCAGGGTGTAGACCGGCGGGTGCTCCACCAGCCAGATTTCGTCGGGAGTCTGTTCGCTGCGCGCCTCGGTGAAGTCGCGCATTGCCTGCCACGCCTGCAAATAGGGCATGGGCCGCGGCAGCCATTTGTACCGGATCATTGCATCAAAGCACCACGGACACCATGGGGTGGCCATGCAATGCGCGATACAAGGCATCGAGCTGCTCGCGCGAGGTCGCCCGGACGATGAAGGTCAGGCCGATGTAGTTGCCGCTTTTACTGGGACGCATTTCGACGGTGCCCGGGTCGAAGCCAGGGTCGAACTGCAGAACGACGTCGGTGAGCGTCTGGGCGAAATCCGGATGCGACTTCCCCATCACCTTGATGGGGAAGTCGCTGGGATACTCGATGAGCGACTGCTCGGGCGGAATCTCGCGCATGGTGGTCAAAGGGCGGCGATGGCCTTGTCATAGCCTTCGCGCAGTTTGGCGTACACCGGGCCGGGCTTGCCGGATCCCACGGGCTTGCCGTTATAGGTCGTGATGGGCAGCAGTTCCTTGGTGGCCGAAGACAGCATGAGCTCGTCGGCCTGATCGACTTCCTGCTGTGAAATGGGCCGCGCATTGAAGGGAATGCCGGCAGCCTCGGCCAGCTCTTCAAGCAAACCGTAACGTATGCCTTCTAGAATCAGGTTGCTGCGGGGCGGCGCCAGCAGCACGCCGTCCTTCACCATCCAGATATTGCAGGAAGCGCCTTCCGACATGTAGCCATCGCGGAACTGGATGACTTCGTCGACGCCGTTGTCGACCGCGTGCTGCTTGGCCAGCACGTTGCCAAGCAAGGACACCGACTTGATCTCGCAGCGTAGCCAGCGCACGTCGGTCATGCTGACCACCGACATGCCCTGCTGGCGGACCTGCGCGCCAGGCCGGACGAACGGCGAGACCATGCAGAAGACCGTGGGGGTGGCGCCTTTGGGAAAGCCGTGATCGCGCTTGGCCACGCCGCGCGTGACCTGGATGTAGACCATGCAGTCGCCCAGCCCGGAACGGGCGATGAGATCCTGCACGATGCCTTCCCAGTCGGCGCGTTTCAGGTCCACCTTGATGTCGATGGCGGCCAGGCTGCGTTCCAGGCGGGCCAGGTGACCATCCATGCGAAACGGCTTGCCCCCATAGGCCGGCACGACATCATAGATGCCGTCGCCAAAAATGAAGCCACGATCCAGCACGGAAATCTTGGCATCGCCCAAACGAACGTAATCGCCATTCAGGTAGACGATACTGTCGTTATCGACATCAGGAATCATTATTGCACCTTGTAAACGGGAAAGAGACGACGCGCGCCGTCATTCAAACATCAGGAGTATCTTGTCGTAGATGCGGCCGAAGAACCCGGCTTCGGGGACATCCTGCAGCACATACAAAGGCTCTTCGCGCAGCACCTTGCCGTCGAGCGACAGGGAAACCGTGCCAACGCGATCGCCTTTCTTCAGAGGCGCCACCAAGGGCTGCGCGTACTGCGCCACCGGCTGGACCTGGGCCGACTGCCCGCGCGGCACGGTTACCCACGTGGCGCCCTGCGAACCCAGTCCGACCGAATCGATCTGGCCTTCCCAGACCCGGGCCGTGACCGCCGGCTTGGTGTCGTCGAACAGCTTGACGGTATCGAAATTCTGGAAGCTCCAGTTCAGCAGCTTGAGGCTGTTTTCGCTGCGTGCCGAGTCGCTGGTCGAGCCGACCACCACCGACAGCACGCGGCGGCCGTCGCGCACCGCCGTGGCAACCAGGCAGTAACCCGCCGATTGCGTGTGGCCGGTTTTCAGGCCGTCGACCGTCGGATCCGTCCAGAGCAGGCGATTACGGTTGTTCTGCTTGATCTTGTTGTAGGTGTATTCCTTCTGGCTGTAATAGTGCAGGTACTGCGGGAAGCGCGTGATCAGGTTCTGGGCCAGCACGGCCAGGTCGCGCACCGACGTCAGGTGCGTGGGGTCGGGCAAGCCGGGGGAATTCGTGAAATGCGTGTCTTTCAGCCCCTGGCGCGCCGCTTCGTCGTTCATGAGGCTGACGAAGGCGTTTTCGCTGCCGGCCACTGCCTCGGCCAATGCCACGGTGGCGTCGTTGCCGGACTGCACGATCACGCCCTGCAGCAGTTCATCGACCGTGACCTGGCTGTTGGGCTTGATGAACATGCGCGAGCCTTCGGTCTTCCAGGCTCTTTCGGACACCGTTACGGCTTGCTCGAGCGTCAGGCGCTTGTTTTCCAGCGCGTCGAACACCAGGTAGGCGGCCATGAGCTTGGTAAGCGAAGCCGGCTCGACGGGCTCGTTGGGATTGAGCGACGCGATGATCTGGCCGCTGTTGACGTCCATGGTGAGCCAGGCCTTGGCCGTGAGGTTGGGCGCGGGCACGGTGGCCAGCGCGCCCACTTGCGTGCGGCCGTCGATGGCCGTTGCGGAAACGGCGGCTGCCTCGGGCGCGGCCGAGGGCGCCGCGGCCTGCTGCGACAAGGCCAGCGTGGGCGCCAGGGCCAGCGCCAGCGCAGCGGCGAAATGGGAAATTCGGGAAAAATGCAAGGAAGAATGTCTGTATGTCATCGGCATATCGTAAAGGAATTTTTCCGGGCCGTCACACCGCTGCCAGGCGCAACTGAAGCAGCTGCTTGAGCGCAATCAGCTTGCCATGGAAGAAGTGACTGGCTTCGGGAACGACCACCATGGGAAGGCCGTGGGCGCGCGCGAACTCCATGGATTCCGCAAGCGGCACGACCTCGTCGGCCTCGCCGTGAACCAGGAAGGTATCGGCCGGCACGGCAACATCGCGGAACCGGAAGCGCTCGACCGCCGAGCCGAACAATAATAAAGCATCCGGCACTTTTTGCGAGTGCTCCGCCAGCTGCGAATACAGCTGCGCCGCCACCGACGTGCCAAATGAAAAGCCCGCCAATACCCATTTGCCTGCCGACAGGTCGGGGTAGGCCTGGGAGAATTGCTGCACCAGCAACTCCATGTCGGCGGTCTCGCCCACCGCGGCGTCGAATTCGCCGGCGGAAGCGCCCACGCCTCGGAAGTTGGGGCGCAATGCGGCCAATCCTTCCTGGACACAGGCGCGCGCAATCGTCGTGACGATCTTGTTTTCGCGCGCGCCGCCGTGCAGCGGATGGGGGTGCAGGACCAGCGCCCAGCCGCGCGGCGACGACATGGGCAGATCGAGCACGCAGTCTATGGCGCCGGCAGCGCCCTCGAAGGTGATATTCTGGGTGCGAGCAAGCATATCGGCAGATTAAGATATAAACAAAGCGTGCCTATTTTACGCCACGCATTCCGACACAACGCGCTACAACCATGAACACCCCTTCCCGCCCTTTTCTACCCGACCCGGAAGATCTCCAGGCCGAGCTTCAGTCCCGCCTGCCGCAATTCAAGCAGGTTCAATGGGTCGACCAAACGGATTCCACCAACGCCGACCTGATGGCCAAGGCGCGCGCGCCCCAAGGGCCGCTCGCCCGCCCATGGCTGCTGGGCGCCCATCTTCAGAATCGCGGCCGCGGACGCGCCGGCCGAAGCTGGCAGAACCGCAGCGGCGCGAACCTGATGTTCTCCTGCGCTTTCGACCTTTTCCTGCCGGCGCATCGGCTGCCGACGCTTTCGCCGCTGGTCGGCCTGGCCGCCTGTGAAGCCTTGCGCAACCTCATCGATCCGGCCAATCGCCCGCGGCTGACCATGAAGTGGCCCAACGACTTGCAGTGGGATTCCGCCAAGCTCGCCGGCATACTGGTAGAGGCCACGCGTGCCGGCACCTCGCGCCTGACGGCCGATCACTACGTCGCCATCATCGGCATGGGTGTCAACCTCGACGACGCCCGCTCGCTCAGCCAGTCGCTGAATCGGCAAGTGGCCGACTGGGCGGAAATCGCCCGCCACGACGAAGCCGCGCAGTCCGTCTCGGCCTGCGCCATGGTCGCGGCCCTGGCGCAATCCTGGTATGACAGCTTGAATCAAGTCACGGCATATGGTTTTGATTCGCTTCCTGAACGCTACGCGCAGGTGGATGCGCTGGCGGGACAGCGTATCGACGTTCTCGACAACGGACGCCTGCTGCACGCCGGCATCGCCTGCGGCATCAACAAACAAGGCCAGCTCATCCTGCGCTCTCCGGAAGGAGAAACCGCCGTATCCGTGGGCGAGGTTTCCGTGCGGCCACAGCAGGAGCACAACTGATGCAGGTGCTGATCGACGCAGGCAATACGCGCATCAAGCTGGGCTGGACACGGCGCGGCACCGGCCAGCGCGAGGATCAGGTCCTGGCCCTGGAGCACAACAACATCCAGCAGGTGGCGGCCTGGCTCGCCGCCTTGCCGGAATCGCCCCGCGCCGCCATCGGCGTCAATGTGGCGGGCCAGGCGCTGGCCAAGGAAATCGAATACATATTCAGCTTCAGCCAAGGCTTGGCGATAGACTGGGTCGACGGCGGCACGACCGTGCCGGAAGTCGTCAACCTTTACGACCAGCCCGCCCAGTTGGGGCCGGACCGCTGGGTGGCCATGATCGGGCTCGCCCAACGCAAGCCGCGCACGCCCGCCATTCTGGCCAGCTTCGGCACCGCCACCACCATCGACACGCTTGCGCACCCTTTGGATGCCGCGCCGGCCGCAAGCTACGCCTTTCACGGCGGCCTGATTTTGCCCGGGCCCGAACTCATGCGCGCGTCGCTGGCCAACGGCACGGCAAACCTGCCCAGCGCGGAAGGCGGCGCCGTCGCTTTTCCGACCCATACGCATGCCGCCATCAGCAGCGGCATCGCCGCCGCGCAATCCGGCGCGCTGCTAAGGCAATGGCGCGCCGGCCTGGCGCATTTCGGGCAGCCGCCACAGATATTCTGCAGCGGCGGTGGATGGCCCATGCTGGAAGAAGAAGCGCGGCACGCTCTTGCGCTGATGCAGCGCGACCTGGGTCTGCCGGAAGAAGGCATACAGTGGCTGCAAACGCCCGTGCTGGATGGATTGGCGCGACTGGCGAAGAGCCGGCTGGTCGAATCGATCGAGGGGTCAGACCCCGGATCGAGGGGTCAGACCCCTTAACTCATATTGGGGTCGGACCCCTCAGTTCGTACTTGGGGTCGGACCCCATGCGGGGTCCGACCCCCTTAGTTCTGTGGGCTGTATCGGGGTCAGACCCCGTATGGGGTCTGACCCCCCGCCCTCTCAGCCTTTTACCTTCGACTGCGGCGCTTCCAGCTGAATCGCGTTCTGGTTGCGTTCGGACAGCATGCGCGGTTCGCGGCCCCGTTCGCTGGGCGGCGTACCGAAGAAGCCCTGGCCGAAGCCCAGAACCGCCACGTTGGCCAGCAATACGACAATGAATAGGAATCTCATGCGCGCCAGTTTACCGCAAGCGGAACCTTAGTCGTTGCCGCCGGGCGCCGCCGTGCTGCCCCGGTAGACGACCTCGATGGGAAACGACTGGAACGCCTCGAAGTCCTTGCCTTCGAGCCGCGCGATGAGCTGTTCGGCGGCGGCATGGCCGATCTCGATGATGGGGGTGCGGACGCTGGTCAGGCCGGGCGTCTGGGTGGCGCCCAGGTCGGTATTGTCGATACCCGTGATGGAGATGTCCTGGGGAATGCGCAGCCCCGCCTTGCGGCAGGCGATCATGCCGCCGACCGCGAAGATGTCGTTGGTGGCCACCACGGCCGTCGGGCGGTCCGGCAAGGAGATCAGCGCCGACATGCCCTGCTCTGCGGTATGCAGATGGATGGGGGCATATTGCACATGGCGCGGATCGAGCGCCAGGCCCGCCTCTGCCAGCGCCGCCCGCATCCCCTGCCCGCGCGCCATGGCCCGGTCATTGCCCTGCAAAGGCGCACTGAGCAAGCCGATGTGCCGGTGGCCCAGTTCGATCAGGTGGCGGGTGACCTGATAGGCGGCGGCATGATTGTCGAAGCCAACGCTGGGATGCCGGCGCAGCGGGTCGACGCCCCAGGTCAGCACGTACGGCCGTCCATAGTCTTCGAGCAGGGAAAACAAGGCAGGATGGTGATCGAGGCCCACGAACACGAAGGCATCCATTCCGTGCTGCATCAGCTGCTCGACGACACGCAGCTCAGCGTCCAGATCGTAATGGTGTTCGGCAAGCACCAGCGAATAGCCGCGCGCACTGACTCGCTGATGCACGGCGCTGGTGGTGCGGGCGTACAAGGCATATTCCACCGACGGCACGACGGCGCCGATCATGCGCGTACGGTGGCTGCGCAGGGAACGCGCCCCGCCGTGGGGAACATACCGCAGCTTGTCTGCCGCCGCCCGGACGCGCGCCAAAGTTTCGGGGTCGACCGTGTCGGGGTTGTTCATTGCCCTGGAAACCGTGGCGGTCGACACGCCGGCCAACTGTGCGACGTCTTTCGAGCTTGAACGCGACCGCGGCGTGGAGGCCCGTCGGTGATGAGGGGTTTGAGGCATATGGGCTAGGGCATGTCAACGCCAGGCGAAACAAGCAAAACCATAGCTTAGAAAACGATTACAAGCCACGGTGAAATCAAGCAGATTACGGGTTTATACCTAAATCCATGCGTTGTTTAACATAGATCAAGCTGATATATTACCATGATGTAAACGTTTACATACATCGGTGGCCGCATTCAAAGTCAGGAGACATCATGAATAAAACACCACGCCTCACACAGAAGGACGGTAACGTTGAACAGCCATCCCGGCGCAAAATGCTCAAGCAGGCGGCGTCGGCAACCGCACTCGCCATGGCCGGCCCCGGGTTCCTGTCGCGCGCCTATGCGCAGGGCGTTGATCTCGCGCCTTATCAGTCCGCAAAAATAAACTGGCGGCAGGCGGAAGGCCAGCAGATCACGGTGGCGGTCATTCCTGCCAGCTATTTCGAGAACCTGATCTCGCTGGTGCCTCAGTTCGAGCAACTGACCGGCGTGAAGGTGCGCATGGAAAAAGTCCCGCCGGGCCAGATCCGGCAAAAAGCCATGCTGGACCTGTCTTCCCGCACGGCCACCTATGCCACTCATGCCGCCGACCCGATGTACTACCCGCTGTATGTCGCGAACAAATGGGTCGATCCGCTGGACGGCTATTTGAACGATCCGGCGCTCACCGACCCCGCCTGGTATGACTACGATGACATCCTGAAGGCCTGGCGCGATGCGGACTCGGTGGACGGCAAGCCTTACGGCATACCTTACGACGGCGAAGTCACCGTGCAAGTCTACCGCAAGGACCTGTACGACGCCAAAGGCCTGAAGCCGGCCGACACGCTCGAAGAACTGCTGTCCAACGCCCAGGCATTGAACGACCCCGATAATCGGCTGTACGGCCTGGCCCTGCGCGGTTTCGCGGGCGCCGGGCAGAACATGTATATCTACCCGTCCATCTTCCGCAGTTTCGGTGGTCAATGGTTCAACGGCAATAAGATCGTGGTGAACTCGCCCGAAGCCGTCAAGGCGCTCGAATGGTACGTGAATGCGCTCACCAAATACGCGCCGGCCGCGGTGCGCAACTGGAACTGGCCCGATATCGCCGACGCTTTTTCGCAAGGCACGGTGGCCTGCTATATCGATGCCCACTCTTCGGCGGCCGTCATCACCAACCCGCAGAAGTCGCGCGTCGTGGGCAAGGTCGCCTATGCGCGCTGGCCCAAAGGCCCGGACGGCAAGCGCGTGACCTCCATCTGGAACTGGGGCTTTCCCATCAATGCGGCGCTCAAGGCCGATGCCAAGAAAGCGACATGGCTGTTCATCGCCTGGGCCACGTCCGCCGAAACCCAGGCCCGCACTTCCTGGAAGTCCGACAGCGCTGCGCCGCGCTCCGGCCTGAACCGCAGTTCGCTGTGGAAAGCGCCCGAGTTCGCCGCAGCCATGAAGGGTGCGGGAGACAACTTCATTCCCGCCGCGCTCGAATCGCTGGAACATGACACCGACGTGGATTGGCGTCCACGCGTGCCGCAGTGGCCCGCCATCGGCGACACCATGGCCGTCGCCATCCAGGCCGCGCTGGTGGGCGAGCGCAGCGCCAAGGAAGCGCTGGACCAGGCACAGGCCCGCATCGACCAGATCATGAAGGCTTGACCGCCACATGACCGCCACCGCCTCGATGCCCAGCCGCGCGCCCAAGGAAGGCGCCCCAGGCGCTGCGGCCGCCGGCCGCTCGCTGGCCAGCCAGGAGCGCCGGTTCGCGCTGGCCTTGCTGGCTCCGGCGCTGATCGTGCTTGTCTGCGCCACGACCATTCCCCTGGTCTACCTGGTTTGGAGCAGCCTGCAGCGCCTGGACCTGGCCATGCCGTATCTGTCCGGCTTCGCCGGCCTGGACAACTACATCCATATGGGGAGTGATCCCCGGTTCTGGAACTCGCTGCTGCTCACCGTCATCTACACCGCATCCACGGTGTTCATGCAGGTGACGCTCGGGCTTGCGCTCGCCCTGCTGGTGCTGCAAATACCAAAAGGCCAGGGCCTGCTGCGCGTCGCGGCCATCCTGCCCATCGTGCTGGCGCCCGTGGTGGTCGGCCTGTTCTGGCGCACGCTGGTGCTGGCGCCGGACGTCGGCCTGGTCGACCTGGTGACGCGCTGGCTGGGTCTGGGCAGCTACAACTGGCTGGGCGACCCGCAGCTGGCGCTGATCTCGGTCATTGCCATCCACACCTGGCAATGGACGCCCTTTGCGTTCCTGGTGCTGCTGGCCACGCTGTCCACACTTCCGCCCGACATCTACGAAGCCGCGCGCCTCGATCGAGCCGGGCCTTGGCAGCGCTTCTATTACATCACCCTGCCGCTCATCCGGCCCGCCTTGATCATGGTGATGATCCTGCGGATGGTGACGGCGCTTTCCGCTTTTGCCGCCATCTTCGCCGCGACCGGCGGCGGCCCGGGCTCGTCCACGGAGATCCTCAATCTGTATGCCTACCGCACCTCGTTCTCCGAACTGAACATCGGATACGGATCCTCGCTGGCCGTCGTCCTGCTGGCCCTGACACTGGCCATCGCGTGGATCATATTCCGCCTCCGGAGGCCCGAATGAAAACGATCAGGAGAATCCTGCTGTGGCTGCTCGCGGCCTGCCTGCTGTCCGTATGGGTGTTTCCGGTGTTGTGGGGGCTGCTCACTTCCTTCAAGACCGAGCGCGACGTCCTGGCCTACCCGCCCCTGCTGGTATTCGAGCCCACGCTCAGCAATTACTACGACGTCATCTTCGGTTCCTCGTCCATTCTGCCCAACCTGTGGTCGAGCACGATCATATCGGTTTCCACCACCCTGCTGACCATGCTGTTCGCGGTTCCGGCCGCCTACGCCATGGCCAGGCTCAGGTATCCGGCCAAGCGCGGCAGCGGATTCTACGTGCTCGCCACGCAGATGCTGCCGCCGGTGGGGCTGATCATCCCCTTCTACTTGGTGCTCCAAAAGATCGGCGGGCTGGATACCTATAGCGGAATCACCGCCATCTACCTCACCTTCTCGCTGCCCTTCGCGATCTGGCTGATGGTGTCGTACTTCGAAGACATTCCCTTCGAAATGGAAGAAGCCGCGCTGCTCGACCGCGCTGGACGCTTTCGCACCCTGTGGTATGTGATTCTGCCGCAAGTGCGCGGCGGCATCGCCGTCACCACCGTCTTCGTCTTCCTGAATGCCTGGAACGAATTCCTGTTCGCGGTGGTCCTCACCGGCAACAATGTCCGGCCCGTCACCGTGGCCATGTTCAATTTCATTTCCGTCGAGCAAACGCAATGGGCCCGGCTGGCGGCCGGCGCCATGCTGGCCATGGCGCCCGTCATCATTGTGGGGCTCGTCGCTCAACGACATATCGTCAAGGGACTTACCGTGGGCGCAGTCAAAGGAGGGGGCCGTCGATGACCCAGTCCGGATCCGTAAAACTGGAAAACATCGTCAAGCGCCATGGCAGCTTCACCGCGCTGCATGGCGTCGACCTCGACATCCGCCCCGGCGAGTTCTTCGCGCTGCTGGGGCCGTCGGGCTCGGGAAAGACCACCACGCTGCGCATTTTGGCCGGCCTTGAATCGGTGAACGAAGGCCGGGTGCTGCTGGACGATGTCGATGTCACGCATGCCCAGCCCGGCGAACGCGACGTCGCCATGGTCTTCCAAAGCTACGCCTTGTACCCGCACATGACGGTGGCCGAGAACATCGCCTTTCCCCTCAAGATGATGGGCACGCCCTCAGGCGCCATCGACGGCGCCGTGCAGGAAGCGGCGGCCAAGGTGGGCATCGACCGCCTGCTGTCGCGCCGGCCCGGCCAGTTGTCGGGCGGACAGCAGCAGCGCTGCGCCCTGGCGCGCGCCATCGTCCGCAAGCCGCGGCTGTTCCTGCTCGACGAACCGCTGTCCAACCTGGACGCCAAGCTGCGCGTGGACACCCGCGCCGAGCTGCGCCGCCTGCAGCGGTCGCTGGGCATCACCACGGTATATGTGACCCACGACCAGGAAGAAGCCATGACCGTGGCCGATCGCATCGCCGTGTTCATGGAAGGAAGGATCGTGCAGGTCGGGACACCCAAGGAGGTCTTCCTGAAGCCGGCCAATGCCGTGGTGGCGGCCTTCATCGGCACGCCACCCATGAACTTGATGCCCGCGAAACTGGCCAATGGGCTGGTCAGCCTGCATGGCGCCAGCCTGGCCGTGCAGGGCGCCCGGGACCAGGGCGAGCGCGAAGTGACCCTGGGCGTGCGGCCCGGCGATCTGCACATCGCCGACCAAGGCATCCCCGCCCGGGTGGAGTTCATCGAAGACCTGGGCGACAGCGTTATCGCCATCGTCACGGTGGGCGATCAACACATCAAGATGCGTCTCGACCAGCAAGCCGGCCTGCAGGAAGGGCAGCAAGCATTCCTGGGCTTCGCACCCTCCGCGGCACACTTGTTCGACCGGCAAACCGGCGAACGGTTGCCACATTAACTCCAAAGACACGCCATGAATCATAACGACATACGCAGGCCCAACATCGTGCTCATCCTGAACGACGACATGGGCTATTCCGACATAGGCTGCTACGGCGGCGAGATCCAGACGCCCAACCTGGACCGGCTGGCCGCGAACGGGCTACGCTTCACGCAGTTCTACAACACCGCCCGCTGCAGCCCGTCGCGCGCGTCCTTGCTGACCGGCCTGCACCCGCACCAGACCGGCGTGGGCGTGCTGACCTACGACATGGGGCCCGAAGGCTATGCCGGCAATCTGGGCAAGAACTGCGTCACCATCCCGCAGGCGCTCAAGGCCAGCCAGTACAAAACCTACATGAGCGGCAAGTGGCATGTGGCCAGCAGCCTGACGAAGCCCACCGATACCTGGCCTCTTCAGCGCGGCTTCGATGAATTCTTCGGCACCATCATCGGCGCGGGCAGTTTCTATGATCCCAACACCCTCACGCGCGGCAACGAGAACATCGAGCACGAAGCCCGGGACAACAAGGACTTCTTCTATACCGACGCCATCAGCGACCAGGCGGCGGACTACATCCGCGAGCACGCCCGTCGGCACGCGGGCCAGCCTTTCTTCGAATATGTGGCCTACACCGCGCCGCACTGGCCCTTGCATGCGCATGACGAGGACATCGCCAAATACAAGGGCCGCTTCGACCAGGGCTGGGATGCCTTGCGCGCGGAAAGGCTCAAGCGCCTGATCGACGAAGGCATGCTCGAACCGGAATGGGCGCTGTCGGACAGGGATCCCACCCAGCCGCCCTGGACAGAAGCCCAGGAAAAAGCCTGGCTGCTGCGATGCATGGAAGTCTATGCCGCGCAGGTGGATCGCATGGACCAGGGCATCGGGCGCATCATCGCCGCGCTCGAGGAAACCGGCCAACTGGACAACACCCTCATCATCTTCCTGTCGGACAATGGCGCCTGCGCCGAAGACATCCCCGAAGGCGTCACCGTCGACGAACTCGTCAACAAGCTGATGATCGCCAAAGCCCGCACGCGCACCGGCGAAGAGGTCCACTTCGGCAACAATCCCAACATCATGCCCGGCCCCGAAAACACCTATCAAAGCTATGGGGTCGCATGGGCCAACCTTTCCAACACGCCGTTCCGCCTGTACAAGCACTGGATCCATGAAGGCGGCATCTCCACCCCGCTGATCTGCCACTGGCCCCAGGGCATCAAGGAAAAAGGCGGCATACGGCATGCTCCGGGATACCTGCCCGACATCATGGCCACCCTGCTCGACATCACCGGCACGCCCTATCCGCAGGCATGGGAAGGCAAGCCCGTCGCACCGCTGGAAGGGACCAGCCTGCGGCCGCTCTTCGAAGAAGACGGCCTGGACCGGCCGCCGATGTTCTGGGAGCATGAAGGCAACGCGGCCGTTCGCATCGGCAAATGGAAGCTGGTGCGCAACTATCCGAAGCCTTGGGAACTCTACGACATGGAGGCGGACCGCACGGAACTGCATGACCTGGCAAGCCGGCATCCCGACCGCGTTCAGGAAATGGCCGCGCAGTACGAGGCCTGGGCCGCCCGCTGCGGCGTCCTTCCACGCGAGAAGGTCCTGGCGATGATGAAGGAACAGACATCCGAACCCGCCTTCTGGGAAAAAGAAGGCGAATGACGGCCATGGGCGGCGACGGGCGCAAGCCATGCTGCATGCCGGCGACGCAGGAATCCCGCGGGCCGAGCGCGGCGCAAGGCGGAGCGGCCTCCGACCCCGGTGCCGGCGCGCAGATCGATTCCGCAGCCGCTCCGGCGGCGGCCGGCTCGGGAAATCGGCTCGACGACGGCCTGGCCTGGATACCCGCCCAACGGTTCCTGATGGGATCCAGCGACCGGGATGGCTTTCCCGACGACGGCGAAGGCCCGCCGCGGCTTGTCAGCCTGGACTCGTTCCGCATCGCCCCCACCGCCGTCACCAACAGCCAGTTCTCCGACTTCGTGCGCGACGCGCGCTACATTACCGATGCGGAACGGCTGGGCGCCTCGTTCGTTTTCCAGGGCCAGCTTCTGGCGGACGGAGCCTCGTTGCCCAGGCCTCGCGGCCTGCCATGGTGGCGCGTCGTCGAGGGCGCGTCATGGCAGCGTCCCGAAGGGCCGGGATCCCATATCCACGAACGGCCGGACCATCCCGTCGTGCATATTTCCTGGTTCGACGCCCAGGCCTATTGCGCATGGTCGGGCCGCCGCCTGCCCACCGAAGCGGAATGGGAATGCGCCGCGCGCGGCGGCCTGCATGGAAAACGCTACCCCTGGGGCGACGAACTGGTGCATGAAGGCCGCGCCCGCTGCAATATCTGGCAGGGCGTGTTTCCCGACCAGCCCGCGCCCGGCTGGGCGCCCGGCCCCTTGCATACCCGGTCGTTCGAACCCAACGGCTATGGCTTGTACAACATGGCCGGCAACGTGTGGGAATGGTGCGCCGATGCCTTCACGCCGCACTATCACCGGCTCACCAGCACGCACAATCCCGTGTTCCTGCAGGACAGCGGCCGCCGCGCCATGCGGGGCGGATCGTTCTTGTGCCATGCCTCTTACTGCAACCGGTATCGGGTGGGTGCGCGCAACGGCAACACGCCGGACAGCGCGGCAAGCAATTCGGGCTTCCGCGTTGCCGGATGACGGCGTCAGGGAACCAGCGATTCGTCGCGCTGCTTCGCGGACAGGAACAAGCGCGGCATGTCCATCACGCTAAGCTCGCCTGCCTGTCGCGGCCCCGCGCCGAAGTACAGATGCTCCGGCGCGACTTCCCCTGCCTCGATGAAGGGAAGCGCATACATGCGCACATGGCGCGAGGCCACTTGCATGGCATGCGTTTCGTCGCGCCGCTGCAAGGCCTCCAGCAATACCTGGTGATCGTCCCACGATGACTGGGCTTGTTCGAAAGAGAACGGACCATGGTGCCGGCGGTAGGGACGCGTGCGCTTGCGCAGATAGATCAGTTGCGAACGCAGATAGCTGTTGCCACAGCCGCCGTAGATGCATTCGTGGAATTCCTTGTCGTACTGGCGATAGGCGTCGATATCCTGCCGGGACAGTGCATCGTTGCCCAATTCCTGCAGATAGCGCGCCTTCTTCAGTTGCGAATCGCTGATGCGCTGGGCGGCCAGGCTGGCGCACAGACCTTCGAAATACGCCATCGACTCGAACATTTCGCGCAGTTCGCCAGCGGAAAGCTGTACCACATAGATTCCGGCCCTGGGCACGATACGCACGTAGCCTTCCGCGGAAAGCTGAAGCAGCGCCTCGCGCACGGGCGTGCGGGATACGTCGAACATCTTGCACAGCAAGGTTTCGTCCAGGGTCGTACCGGGCGCCAGTGCACCGTCGACAATGCGGCCTTCGAGTTCCGCGCGCACACGGTCTGTATTGGTGACGAACATATATCGGGATACGGAAAAGTGCGGCGGCGGTTCAACGTGTCGAGCACGTGCCCCCGTCCATTAATACTGATTTTTATTCATTTTATCGGCCCAAATCCGCTCTTCAAGCGCCGATTACACGTCATAAGGGGCCTTATTAAAGGGTTTTGCCAAGGGAGGAAGGCCGGATCCCGCCACATGCCGGGCACGCTAATTGCTAGGAGCCGGCAGCTCGCCAATGCCGGGGCAACGATGCACCATCGCTGGGCATGGCGATCATCAGGTATGATTTTCCGCAGTTCCAACCTACCTCCGCGAGCCTCATGAAACCGATACGCAAAGCTGTTTTTCCCGTTGCCGGACTAGGTACCCGGTTCCTCCCGGCCACCAAGGCCATGCCCAAAGAAATGCTTCCCATCGTCGACAAACCCTTGATCCAGTATGCGGTCGAGGAAGCCATTGCCGCGGGCATTACAGACCTGATCTTCATCACGGGCCGCAACAAACGCGCAATCGAAGACCATTTCGACCGCGCACCCGAATTGGAAGCGGAACTTGCCGCCAAGCACAAGAACGCACTGCTGGACGCGGTGCGCAACGTCATACCTTCCCACGTCAACTGCATCTATACCCGTCAGCCGGCGCCGCTGGGCCTCGGGCATGCCGTGCTGTGCGCCGCGCCCATCGTCGGCAACGAACCATTTGCCGTCCTGCTGGCCGATGACCTGATCGACGCCGACACCTCGGTCACCCAGCAGCTGGTCGAAGCCGCTCACCAGCAGAACGGCAGCGTGCTCGCCATACAGAATGTGAATCGCGCAGACACCGACAAGTACGGCATCATTTCCGGGGACTCGGTCAACGCCAACACCACACGCGTGTCGGGCATGATCGAAAAGCCCGCCCCCGACGTCGCGCCCAGCACCCTGGCAGTCGTTGGCCGCTATGTGCTCGAACCCGAAATTTTCGACCATCTGCGCCAGACCAGCGCCGGCGTCGGCGGCGAAATCCAATTGACCGACGGCATCGCCAGCCTGCTCAAGGCCAAGTCGGTGTTCGGACTGCAATACGAAGGCCTGCGCTACGACTGCGGGAATAAGGAAGGCTTCTTCAAGGCGACTGTGGAGCTGGGGAAGAAGTACCATGGATTAATGCTGTGACGCAGGGGTTCGACCGACCCCGTCCGGAGGTCCAGGGGTCAGACCCCGTACGGGGTCTGACCCCAACTCACCCCAGGGGCCGGACCCCATGCGGGGTCCGACCCCGGCACCATTACAAGGGGTCAGACCCCTCATGGGGTCTGACCCCCTCATTCAGCCCGCCCAGCACACGGGCCACCGCCCCGGTGTGCTTCTGCACCCAATGCGCGCCCGCTTCCCCCATTCGCGCAAGGCGCTGAGGTTCGTCCAGCAATTGCACCGCCATTTGCAAGGCGGCATCGACGTTGGGCGCGCGCAGTGCCGCGCCTTCGTCCATGGCGTCGACCACCGCCTGCTCGAAATTGCGTGTATGCGGCCCAACGATCACCGGCACACCCACCGCGCAGGCTTCGATGAGGTTCTGGCCGCCCAACGGCTCGAAGCTTCCCGCCACGATGGCGACCTGGCTCGTGGCGTAGTACCACGGCATCTCGCCCAAGGTGTCGCCCAGCAGCACGGCGACGTTCTCGCAAGCGTGAAACGCCGTTGAACTGCAGTCTCCCGCCTCGATGAGCTCCGAACGGCGCACGAACGGCAGGCGTGCCTGCTTCAGTTGCTCCGCCGCCTCGTCGAATCGTTCCGGGTGCCGCGGAATCAGGCAGAAAAGCACGCGATCGGCAATGTCCTTGCCATGATTTTGCGCGCGCTTGATCAGCCGATCGATCGCGGCAATGAACAATGCATCTTCGCCTTCGCGGGTGCTGGCGATGGCGATGACCTTGCGGGCAAGGCCCGCCCCGAATTCCCGGCCGCGCTGTATCTTGTCGGCCGGCAAGGAAATATCGAACTTGAAGTTGCCCGATACGCGCACCGCCACGGCGCCCGCCTGCTCCAGCCGCTGCGCATCATGCAGCGTCTGGGCGTAGACTGCATGGAAGCTCGCGTATGCATCGCGCATGACGCTGCCTATCCGCAGGCTTTGCCGCAAGGCGTGGTCGGAGAACCGTGCGCTGGCCAGTATCATGGGCACCCCATGCCGGCGCGCCGATGCCAACAGATTCGGCCATACCTCGCGCTCGATCAGGATACCGGCCCGGGGGCTGTAGTGCGTCATGAAACGGCTAGTCGCACCCGGAAAATCATACGGCAGCCATTGCTGCTCCAGCCGCCCCTGCGCGATGGCCTCGGCAAAGGCCCGCTGCCCCTCGGCGCGGCCAGTGACCGTCATGTGGGTAAGCAACACCGGGAAGTCCTGGTCCAGCAGTGCCTGAATCAAAGGCTGCGCCGCGCGCGTTTCGCCCAGGCTGACCGCATGCACCCATACCGGGCTTCGGCTTTGCGCGGGGGCCGCATAGCGCCCGAACCGGGCGCCGGCACACACGCCCCAGTCTCCGCCGGAACGGCGTGCGCGCAGGGCCATCCAGCCCAGCAAGCCGGGAGACAGCAGTCTGACGAGCGCGGTGTAGAAAAAACGATTCAAAAAAAGCCTGTTGCGTCCAGAAGATGAACTATTTTAAGCATAAAATAGAAGAATCACTTACAGCGCGTATAAAACAGTAACGTGCGTCGATCAAGCGAGCGCATCGCCTCCCAGGGGCACAGTCTGTGTCGCCAGTGCCTGATCGACCGCGCTCAGCACCGTTTCGGCCGAAGGTGCGTTCCCGCGCTCGCCCAGGCTGGCAGTGTAGGCCGGCCCTTCGAGCGGCGTCCGCACCGGTGTCGACGCCTTGTAGATACCTATGGTCGGCCGGCCCAGGCCCGCCGACAAATGGGTCAGCCCGCTATCGAGGCCAACCATGATGCGCGCCCCGGCCAGCACTTTGGCCACTTCGGTGAGGCTCATCCGGGGCAGGACTTCGGCCTCCGCATTGCCCTGCACCAGCTTTTGGGCGCGCGCGGTTTCCGTAGGGCTGCCCGACAGCAGCTTAAGGCTCAGGCCTTTTTCCCGCAGGCGGCCGAAGACCTTGTGCCAGTCTTCTTCCGGCCAGAGCTTGTCGTCGCGGCTGGCCGAGGGCATGATCACCGCGTACGGCTGTATTTCGACACCGTCGGTGATGCGTTCCAGGCCGAAATCCGGAGGGCCTTCATAGGTATAGCCGAACGCGGCCGCCGCCAGCTTGCGCTGGCGCGCGACTGCGGGCTGCCAGAATTCGACAGTATGCTTGACGTCGTAAAAGAGGGAGGCCAGGGGTTCGCGCGCGGAGCGCATGTCCAGACCATGCCGCAGGCCATGGGTCTGGCGCACCAGCCAGATGGATTTCATGAGCGCCTGCATGTCGAGCACGATGTCGTAGTGGCGCGCGTCCAGATTCTTGCGCAGCGCGGCACGCGCCGCGCGTGTTTCCGCCGACCACCAATGCTTGCGCCAGCGCCGATGGGCCACGGGTATGGTTTCGCTGACCGCCCGGTGCCAGCCCGGGATCTCGGCGAAGCTTTCTTCGACGATCCAGTCGATTTGCGCGCCTGGAACGTGGGCCGCGATGTCGGACATGGCGGGCAGCATATGGACCAGATCCCCGAGCGAGGAAGTGCGGACGATCAGGATTTTCTTGCTCATGGCGCCATTATAAATACATCGCGCCGGGGGCGTATCCGCCGTAAATCTCAGTTCTCAAGCGGGCTTGCGGCTGCGCCATTCGACCAATGCGATCGTGACGCCGCTGGCGCAGATCACGGCGATGCCCAGCCAGGTGAGCGGATCGGGGAACTGGCCCCATATGAGCCAGCCCAAGGTCGCCGCGCTGACGATCTGCAAATACAGAAAAGGGGCGAGCATGGAGGCGGGGGCGTAGCGATACGCCTGGATCTGCAGCAAATGGCCCAACGCTCCCCAGAAACCCGTCGAGACCAGCACCATCCACTGCCAGGCGTCGAGCGCCGCCAGCATGGGCTGTATCGTGGGCCATACGAACGGCAAGGCCACCGTGAGCAGCAGGCTGCCCACGGCGCCGCTCCAGAGCAAGGTCGTGAACGGATCCTCGGCGGCCAGGCGCCGCGTGGCAATGAATTGCGTGGCAAACAGGCAGGCGGTCAGCAGTCCGAACAGCGTGCCCAATGGATGCAGTCCGGCATCGGGACGGATGATGATCAGCACGCCCAGAAAACCCACGCCCGCCGCCACCCAGCGCGACAGGCGGGCAGGTTCCTTCAGCAGCCAGGGCGCCACCGCCAGCATGATCAGCGGCGCCAGAAAATTGATGGCCGTGGCTTCCGCCTGCGGCAGGTAGCGCAGCGTCGTGAAAAAGGACAGCGTTGCCAGCAGCATGACGCCGCCGCGCGTGATCTGGGCCCCCGGGCGCTTGGTTCGCAGCACCTTGGCACCGCGCGCCGGCAGGACCAGCCCCAGCACCAGCAGCAGGTGCACCACGTAGCGCACCCAGCAAAGCACCACCAGGGAGACCCCGGCGCCCATCACCCATTTGCCGCTGGCGTCCAGGCCGGACAGCGCCCAAGACGAAAGCACGAGCACGCCTATGCCCACGAAGGGCCGACCGGTACCACTGGCTGACGGTTTCATTACAGGGCAACGAGCTCTTTCTTGTAGCGCGACGCGCGCTCTATATACGTTTGCGTATTGCGGCGCATGCCGGCGACGTCTTCGTCGGAAAGCGTACGCACCAGCTTGGCCGGCGCCCCCAGGATGAGCGATCTTTCGGGGAACACCTTGCCTTCGGTAACGACCGCGCCGGCCCCCACCAGGCTGTCCTTGCCGATGACCGCCCGATTCAGCACCACCGCCTGTATGCCAATGAGCGCGCCGTCTTCGACCGTGCAGCCGTGCAGCATGGCTTGGTGGCCGATGGTGACGTTTTCGCCGATATGCACCGGGCATCCCGGATCGTTATGCAGCACCGCCCCTTCCTGTACGTTGGACCCCTTGCCAATGACGATGGGCTCGTTGTCGGCACGAATCACCGCCCCCGGCCACACGCTGGTGTTTTCATGCAGCGTGGCCTGCCCGATGATGGTGGCCTCGGCCGCAACGAACGCGGACTCGTGGATGTCGGGAGCCATATTGCCAAGCTTGTAACAGGTCATGATGAACGCAGTGTCTCGATATTGAAAAGCCTACAGATCGTAGCAGGAAAATCCGTGGCGGTTAAGGGGTCGAGAGTCGAGGGGTCAGACCCATGGGTCTGACCCCAGGCAAGAGTACAGGGTCAGACCCCGCAGGGGGTCTGACCCTTCAACCCTTACAATATCCCGATGAGCAACTGGTACATTCTGCCGAACGGCAACATCAAGCATACGAACGGACTCGAACTCCAGCCCGAGAAAGACTGGTTTCCCACGCCGGAAAGCATGGAGGCCATGTTCGCCGCCCAGCGCGCGCTGGGCACGCCCGACGAACTTATCGTCAAGCGCATGATGGACATGGCTGTCGACGCCGAGCGCTGGCTGCGGGATAACGTAGGCTGAAGGGTCAGACCCCATGCGGGGCCTGACGCTGGCGGTGGGGGTCTGACCCCGGGCAGCGGGAAATAACGGGGTCAGACCCATTGGGTCTGACCCCAAGCTGCGTGAATCAGGCCCCGGCCGGGAGCTGGCTGCCTTCGATGTTCACGGGCTTTCCGCCCTCATCGAAATACGCGCTGGTTACCGTGTCGATGGCGGCGGCGTCCAGTGTGCCGGCGGCGCCGGCGAGCATCAGGCGGGCCAGGACATATTGCAGCCGGGCCTGGGTAAGCTCCAGCCGCGAGCGGTAAAGCTGGTCTTGTGCGTCGAGGATGTCGACGATGCTGCGCGTGCCGGCCTGGTAGCCGCGCTCGACGGCCTTCAAGGCCGCCGCGCTGGACTCCACCGCCACGACCAGGGCCGCGATGCGCTCCGCGCCGCTGACGACCGCCTGATACTGGCGGGTGACTTCCACCGCGATGCGCTCGCGTGTCGCCTCGAGTTCCTGCGACGCGCGGTCGCGGTTATGGCGGGCCTGCGCAACCTGGGCGGACGTCAGCCCCCCGGAAAAAATCGGCAGGGAGATCTGCACGCCGAAGGATGTCGTGTTGCTGTCCTGGTCGCGCGTCGAGATGGTTTCGTTTTCGACCAGCCTGCGCGATGCGACGATGTCCAGCGTGGGCAGATGCCCGCCAAACGTGCGGTCGATTTCGCGCTCGGAAATGCGTACGGCCTCTATGCCGGCGCGGATTTCCGCATTGTTCGACATGGCCGCCGACAGCCAGCCTTCCAGGGTGGCCGGATCCAGCGACCGTGTTTTGAAGCCGCTTTGCAAGCCGACGATGGCCGACGGCGCACTGCCCACCATTTCCTGGAGTTCGCGCCGCGCCACCACCAGCGCGTCCTGCGCCTGGATCAGGTCGGCCCGCGCCAGATCGCGCCGGGAACTGGTTTCCCGGACATCCGTGATCGTGCCTTCGCCGCTGTCGAAACGGCGCTGCGCGGCCAGGATTTGTTTCTCGTTGGCTTCCAGATAGCTTTGCGACAGCACCACGTTTTCGTAGGAAAGCAGGGTCTGGAAATACCGGTTGATCAGGCGCACCGCCGTATCCTTGGACCGGGTATCGAACACAGCGAGGCTGTAGTCCGCGCGAGCATTGCCTTGTCGATACTCGGCGATGCGGCTCCAGTTGAAGACCGATTGCGTGGCGCGGATCTCGTTCGTCTTGGCCATGTAATCCAGATCGGTCGTCGCCACGCCCCCGAAAGCCGTAGGGCTGTCCAGCGTGCCGCGGATCTTGTTGCGCCCCAGCGAGGCGCTGACCTGGGGCAACAGCCCCGCGCGGCCCATGGCGCGATTGGTCTGCCCCGCTTCGCGCTCGCTGATGGCCGCCTGATAAGTGGGATCGTTCTGCAGCGCGGCGCGCCATGCGTCTGACAAAGTCAGCACCGAACCGGGCGCCACAGCGGCCGGCACGGGAGCGGCGGGTTGCTGAGCCAGGGCGCCGCCCCGCGCGGCCAGCAGGCAGACCGCGCTTGCAAGAGCCAGGGCCATACGCATGATGCTATTGCTCCTTGAAGGATTTATCGAGCCGTTCGAGGAAGGGCTTGAGCAGATAGCTGAGCATAGTACGCTCGCCGGTGCGGATCAACACCGACGCCGGCATGCCCGGACGAATGGCGTTGCCCGCCAGCATCTCCATGCCCTTGGGGGTAACCTTCACTTGCGCCAGGTAGTAGGGCATGTGCGTGGCCTGGTCCACCAGCCGGTCGGCCGACACCGTCAGCACCTTGCCCGGAATATTGGGCGTCTGCGCATGGTTGAACGCGGGGAAGGTGATTTCGACGTCGAGGTCGGGATGGACCTTGTCGATAGCCTGCACCGGCACCTGCGCCTGAACGATATAAGTGTGGTCCAGGGGCACGATTTCCATGACTTCCGTGCCTGGGCGGATGACCCCGCCCACCGTATGCACGCTGAGGTTCTGGACATAGCCGTCGATGGGCGCGCGGATCTTGGTTTCGCGCACCGTGTAATCCAGCGCCGACAAGCGGTCGCCCAGCGCGGACGCCTCTTTCTGGACCTCCGAAAGCTGGGACTGGACTTCTTTTTGATAGTCCTGGCGACGCTGCAGGATGCGGAGCTTCAGCTCGGCCACCTGATTGCGCGTGCGTCCGGCTTCGACCACGTCATTGGACAAGGCGGCCTGCAGTTGCGCCGCGTCGCGCTCCAGCTCGAACATGCGGTTGCGCGGCAGATAGCCTTCCTTGGCCAGCTCGCGCACGCCCTTCAGCTCGCGCTGGATGAAACCGATCTGGTTCTTGCGGTTGGCCTGCACCTGGGCCAGGCCCTTCAACTGCTGCTCGGCGCCATTTAGGTTCTCTTGCAGGATCGCGATTTCGCCCTCCAGGGCCTCGCGCCGCGTGGCGAACAGCATGTCCTGCGTGCTGGTGGCGCTGATGTAGCGCGGATCCGCCTGGAAACGCTCGGCCACGGTCGGGTCGTACACGATCTTGGGCAAGCCGTCGCGTTCGGCCAGCAAGCGCGCTTCAGAAGTCTTGGCCAGAATGTACTGGGAGCTGATCACCCCCTGCTCCGCCACCGCACGGGTGTCGTTCAGGCGTATGAGGATCTGTCCGGACTTCACCTGGTCGCCCTCGCGCACCAGGATTTCCTCGATCGTGCCGCCTTCCAGATGCTGGACCGACTTGCGATTGCCGAAGACCTGCACGGTAGCGTTGGCGGGAATGCCGGCATCCAGGGGCGCAAACGCCGCCCACGCCGCAAAGCCGCCGAAACCGATCAGCAGCACCGCCAGGCCCCAGCGCAACGGCGCTCCGAAATTCGTATCGACCTTGCCGCCCGGCATGTCCAGGCTATTGTCGGAGTCTTTCTTTTTCAACCAATTCATGTTCAAGCCTGGCCTTTAGCGACGATCTGCAAAGGAGCGCTCTGGCCGCCGGGCTGCGCGGCGGCCGACGCAGCCGCCTGAATCTGCTGCTGACGCAACGCCTTCAGGACTTCCTCGCGCGGACCATACATGGTGGGCGTGCCATCGCGCATGACCAGCAGCTTGTCGACCGCGCTCAGCACGTTCATGCGGTGCGTGATCAGGATGACCGTCGCGCCCCGCCGTTTCAGATCGAGAACCGTCTGGACGAGCGCCGCTTCGCCGACATCGTCCAGGTTGGAATTGGGTTCGTCCAGCACCACCAGGGAGGGATCCCCATAGATGGCGCGGGCCAGCGCAACGCGCTGCTTCTGCCCGCCCGACAAGGAGGCGCCATCGACGCCCAGGCGCGTGTCGTAGCCCTTGGGCAAGCGCAGCACCATTTCATGCACGCCCGCGCGCTCGGCCGCCTGGATCACCTTGGCAGGGTCCGGCTCGCCAAACCGCGCGATGTTCTCGGCAATGGTGCCTTCGAAGAGCTCGATGTCCTGCGGCAGATAGCCAATATGTGGCCCGAGCTCGTCCTTGTTCCACAAATAGACGTCGGCACCGTCCAGCCGCACCTTGCCCGCCTGCGCGGGCCATACGCCCACCAGCAGCCGAGCCAGCGTGGACTTGCCCGAGGCAGACGGCCCGATGATGCCCACGGTCTCGCCCGCCTTCACGCCAAAATTCAAGCCCTTCAGAATGGCCGCCTGGCCGCCGGGCGCCGAGGCGTAGACGTTTTCGAGCAAAAGCTCGCCCTTCGGCGCGGGCAGGCTCAGGGTTTCGCCGCGCGGCGGCGCGGACTGCAGCATTTCGTCCAGGCGCGCATAAGCCTGGCGCGTGGACAGCGCCTGCTTCCAGGTCCCGATGGCCAATTCGACCGGACCCAGCGCCTTGCCCATCAGGATGGAGCAGACGATCATCATGCCCGCCGTGATCGTACCTTCGATCACCAGCAAAGCGCCCGCGCCCAGAATCAGCGACTGCAGGGAAATACGCACGAAGCGCGTGGCCGTGCTGATGCGCGCGTTGCGATCCGACGCCAGGGTCTGCAGCGACAGCACCCGGCTGTGCTGGCCAAACCAGCGCGAACGCAGGCCGGGCAGCATGCCCATGGCCTCGATGACCTCGGCGTTGCGCAAATGATTGTTGGCGAACGCGCCCGCGGCGATGGACGCCTGATTGGCCTCGGCCAGCGGCTTCTGCGTTGCGATATTGGTGATGTAGGCCAGCACGAACAGAATGATCGAGCCGCCAAGGGTGATCAGGCCCAACAGCGGATGCACCATGAAGGTGACCGCTATATATATAGGCGTCCAGGGCGCGTCGAAAAAAGCGAACAGCGCGTTGCCGGTCAGGAACTGGCGCAAATTGGTGAGGTCGTGGATGGCCTGCGAAGGATTCCCGCCCTGGCGACGCAGATTGCGCTCGAATGCAGCGGTGAACACACGCTGGTTCAGCATCATGTCGAAACGGTTGCCCACCCGGATCAAGACCGAAGAACGCGTGAATTCCAGCAAACCCGACAACAAGTACAAACCCACGACCAACAGTGTCAGCATCAACAGCGTGGTTTCATTGCTGCTGGCCAGCACGCGATCGTACACTTGCAGCATGTAGATGGACGGCGTCAGCGCCAGAATATTGATGACACAACTGAATGCGGCCAGGCTATAGAACGTCTTGCGAAAGCGATATAGCGCCTCGCCCAGTTCGGTGCGACGGGTTGACTTCATGAATTAACCTGTAAGCATCACACACCCGCAATACGCGCCGCATGTGAAGAGTAAAGACCAGAGAACCAACTTTTAATTTCTTGAAAAAGCCTTTTACTATATCACGTTAAGAGGTGCTCCCGGGCGCCGGACCCCATCTGGGGGCCGACCGAAACAACCCTTAAATTCAGCTGACGGAAAGAGCCTTCGCAAGGGGTCAGACCCCATTGGGGGGTCTGACCCCGGCAACTTCAAGGGCCTGACCCCGAATGGCAAATTCCTGGGGTCAGACCCCGAATGGGGTCTGACCCCAACCCCTCACGGCCCAGCAATCAAACTCCGGGGTCTGACCCCCCTTTATTCCTCAGCTGAAACGAATGGTCCCGCCATCGTTCAGGAATTCCAGGTCCAGCTCGCCGTCAGCCGTCTGCAAGGACGACGCCTGTGCCGCCGCGTGCTGCTGCGCCAACTGGCCCAGTTTCTGCAGATGCTGCATGGACAGCAGTTGGCAATACACCATGGGCAGCGCCCCCGCCTTGCGGACCTCGTCCAGCGCCTCGGCGGAAAGCGCATTCAGCGCCGCTTCGTCGACACGGAACAAGCCCTGAACCGTTTGCTCGCCCGCTTCCGTTTGCAATTTGATGAGCCAAGGCTGGATAAGTTCATGCTTTTGCAGCACCGCGCAAATGTTTTGCGTGGCCTGACGATTGGCCGCCACCTGGCTCAGGAAATTCAGCACATCGCTCACCGCCTTGGACGGCTGCCCGCCCTCATCGAAGAAAACCTCGCCCTCGAGCTCGGAAATCAAGCCGCTGTCCTCGATCACGCACAGCACCTGCTGGCCGTCCTCGGTATTGGCCAGCGCAAAGGGATAGCCCCGATAGCTGGCCGGCACGTAGCCGCCCAGCCAGCGGCCGTCGGGAGCCACGAACAGATTCTTGCCGCCCGCCAAACCCTGCACCGCCACCGGCACATAGCGGTCTTCCATGGATATGAAGCCTATGGGCAAAGACATGCATGCCTTCGGCAGCTCTTGCACGACCAGCGCCGCCACTGCATCGGCGGCCGCGAATGAATAGGAAGAATAACGCTGCCAGCGCTTGCCGGCATGACGTTCCTTGGATACGGCTTGTAGATTGGCCATACAGCAGTCCTTTAAATGAATAAGGCCCGCCGGCAATGCAAATGCAGCGGCAGGCCTAGAATGGGGCTATTGTAAAGCAGGAGGGCGAATCGTTAATGAATCTGACATATCGTGCTCACGCTTCGGCATTGAGCTGCTTGACGGAATCTGTATTGCAGAATGATAATCAGGCATGATCCATTCGTTCGAGTGCCTTGACACGGAATCCCTCTTCCATAGTCACCCTGTACCCAGGTTCAGGAACATCGAACGTGTCGCTCGGCGAAAACTGTTACAGCTACACGCCGCTATGGAACTGACCAGTTTAAGAGTGCCACCCGGCAATCAACTTGAGGCTCTCAAGGGGAATCGTAAGGGTCAGTTCAGTATCCGCGTCAACAACCAATGGCGGATATGTTTTGTTTGGCATGAAGGCGGCGCTTATAACGTAGAGATCGTCGACTACCATTAGGAGCGCTTATGGCAGAATTATTGGAAGAGATCCACCCAGGCGAAATTTTGCTTGAGGACTTCATGAAGCCAATGGGAATTTCGGCCCGACGGCTCGCGTCCGATATTGACGTTCCCCCCAGCCGCATCAGTGAAATCGTTCATGGGACCCGTCCAATTACCGCAGACACCGCGTTACGCCTGGGGCTTTTTTTCGAGATGGACGCCCGCTTTTGGCTAAACCTGCAAACTGAATACGACATGCGGGTTGCTTCTCGTACGACACTATCAAAGATCGGCCCACGGATCCGCGTGTTTCACCAAGAGGCTGAATGAAAGCGGTATTCCGTAGCCTGGAGCACAGCACCGCCATTGAGGAAATCCCGGAATTGCTGCACACTTTGATGCGTGTAGTGCAAAGCGCGGGCTTCGAAGAACTGAACCGCAGTTTGACCGCCTACATACAGCATTTGGTATTGTCCCGGCCAAACCCATGGAGCCGGTACCAACCGTCACGACTTTGCAGGAGCTTGCCATGTTGATCAGTGAAAAGCCGGGCATATGGGCTCGGCAATGGGAACAGGAAGGGATTCAGAAAGGGCGTGTGGAAGGGCGTGAAGAAGGACGCACTCAAGGTCGTCAGGAAGGCATGCGGGCCGGACAAGCGGCATTGCTGGAACGCCTATTGACTCGCAAGTTCGGCGGCTTGCCCGATGCGCTCATCCAGCGCATTCGACAAGGCACGTCTTCAGAGCTCGAAGCTTGGTCTTTGAACTTTGTAGAAGCGAATTCCCTTGAACAGGTGTTTACTACGGAAAAACCTGGCGGCAAACGCTAAGCTGAGTAATCGCAAGAACCGCTCTCTATCTGCTCACCGCCACAGACGCACGTCGAAAAATCACTCAAGCCGGCAGGCCCACCGCCGACAGCTCGCCGGCTATTTTCCTGGCCTGGTCCAAAGCCAGGCGAGCGTTCACATCCAAGGACATCGTCCAGAAATAGGTGCCTACGGCAAGGCTGCCGAGCACACTGATATTCTGGACGACGCCCCCTTTCGCATCCAACAGACAGCCGGTATCGAAATCCAGGCTGAATCCCCCGTAGGGATCCGTCCTGGCAATCCCGCGCTCAAGCAGCGACTGCACCAAGGGATCCCGCGATAGCCTGACGTCGGTGGACATGCCTGTTGCGTTCACGATGCAGTCGACCCGGTGGACCGTCGTGCCGCCTGGCGCATCGGGCAGCCGGATCTCGAAACCCTTGTCCGTGGCCTTGATTTCCATATCGCTTCTGCCCGCGTGTATCCGCAAAGCGCCGCTGTCCAGATAGCGCTTGATCCTGATCGCATTGGCCATCGGAAAAGTGGCGCGGCGCGTCATCCACAATGAGCGCCATTCGGTGTAAAAACGGCGTCTTTCAGCGTCGCGCATCAGTTTCCATGCATGTTCGATCGCCTCATTGAGCGAGATGGCGATGGCTTGCCAGTTGCGCGGGAGCGTGGATGACGCCTGGATCTCCCGGTCCAGCGCTTCTTTCGGGTCGCCGCCGTATCCCATGATGTCGACGAGGTCCAGGCTGTCGCCCGAGGCGGCCAGACGCTCGCTCAAGAATGCATACAGGTCTTCAAGCGTCAATCCCCGGTCGTTGCATCGGACCTGGGCGGCGATTTCCTGTGCCGTAGGCGGGACGATGGGCGCGGGGGACGCAACCGTGCCGCGAACCGCGGGCAGGCGGCCGCTGCGGGACACGGCGAGCATGGGCCCCGCATGGCCTGATTCCTTGAGCGCGACGATGGCGTCGACGGCGCTGAGGCTGGAACCGATGATGCCCACGCTTGCGTCGCGTCCGACACGGCGGACGAGGTCCGCGACGGGGTATGGGCTATTGAAGTAAGCTTTGCAGCCTTGAAGCTCGGCGTAGCTGATGGTTGGCAAGTTGCCGTTGCACAGCACGATCCGCTTCGCCCGGAATTCGCCCGCAGATGTTTCAAGACAGGCGCTTTCGTCTTCGGCAAGCACGCCGATACCGTCGACGCGAGCCTGCACCCGGTCAATTCGTATTCCCAGCCCCTTGGCTCGCAGGCACAGCTTGTGCCATACATCGATCAAATACTCGCCAAACAGCGGCCTGGGAAGGAAAGCGCCGGCATCCAGTTCACGGATGCCATACTTTTCAAGGATCTCGGGTCCCTGGCTCTTGATCCACTCAAGAAAATGGCCACGGTTCTCTGCATACGCAGACATTCTTCCGGCGGGAATGTTCAGCAGATTCGTGGCAAGGTCCTTGGCATAAGGCTCTCCCGGGCCGACATCGGGCAGCGGCTCGAACACCGCAACCCGCAGCGAGCCGCTGTAATCCGCGCGATCGAGCTCCGCCACGAATTGCGCCAAGAACGACATCGCGGTGGAGCCCCCGCCCACGACGGCCAGGTCTATCGGTTTTCCCATGTTTGCTCCTGTGCGAACCATGCGGCGACGGCCTTCGCCGCATGGCTCAATCCCCGTGCTTACTTCAGATCGGCGTTCTTCACGACATCAGCCCAGATGGCGACCTCGGCAGAAAGCGCCTGGTAGGTTTCATCGGGCGCACTCGGAACCGCGTCGGCACCCTGCCCTGCCATGGCCTTCTGGACGGACGGCTCATTGGCGGCCTTCTTCATGGCGTCGGACACCTGTTTGCGTATCGGCTCGGGCGTGCCCTTAGGCGCCAAAAGCACATAGCGCGTACTGACGTCGAAGTTCTTCACGCCTTCCTCTTGCAGCGTCGGGACATTCGGCAGCGACTTCGTGCGATCTTTGGTCGTGACCGCCAGGAAACGCAATTTGGCGTTATCCACATGTCCCATGAGCGTGGGCATGGTGTCGAACACCATGTCGACCTGGCCGCCGATGAGGTCGGTCAGTGCGGGACCGCTGCCTTTATAGGGCACGTGCAACAGCTTGACGCCGGTTGCCAGCTGGAATTTCTCGGCCGTCATGTGCTGCGACGAACCATAGCCCGCCGAACCGTAGCTGACCTGCCCGTCGCGCTTCTTGACGTAGGCGATGAGCTCCTGGATGTTCTTCACCGGCAAGTCGGCGCGGACGACGACCGCCAAGGGCGTCGACGTTGCCATGGACACGCCTTCGAACGCATCGGGAAACTTGTATTGCTGCTTCTTGGACGGCAGCAGCGAATTGATGGCCAGGCTTCCCAGCGCGCCCAGCAGCAAGGTATAGCCGTCGGCGGGAGCGGCCGCCACGAACTGCGCGCCGATTTCACCTGCAGCCCCCGCCTTGTTTTCCACGACGATGGGCTTGCCCAGGATCTTGCCCAGTTGTTCCGCATAGACCCGGGCGGAAAAGTCGGTGGCCCCGCCAGGCGGGTACGGCACGATCATGCGCACCGGGCCATCGGGCCAGGATGCGGCGGAGGCAACGGTGGCAGTGGCCGCCAGCGCGACGGCAACAAGAAGGTGTCCGGCTTTCTTCAACATGGTTTATCTCCTTATCCTAAATATTGGGATTAACTTTTTAATATTTGATTTTTTGTAGGCGAATATATAACATGGTTCATGTAGTAATTGCGATAGCTTTTACGTAAAACGGGGTAGAATTCTTTTTATTTCCCAATAATTAGGATTCAAGTGGATAAAACTTTATTGAAAGGGTTAACCGTGCTGGAAGCCATCAGCCGACTCGACGACCAAGTGCAAACGCTGGATCAGATCGCCGCTGAAGTCGGGCTGACTCGCAGCAATACGCATCGAACGCTGCAGACCCTGGCTCATGCGGGTTACGTTCGCCGCGATCCCGACACCGGCGCCTATCGATGCACGCTGAAAATGTTCGAGCTTGGCGCGCGCCAGCTTGCGGGCATGGACGCCCGCCGGCTCGCGCCGCCCTTCATGCGCGATCTCGCCCGTGAAACACGGGAAACCGTCCACTTGTCCGTTCTCGACGGGCTCGACGTGGTCTATGTCGACAAGATCGACAGCGCCCAGCCCCTGCTGGCCTACTCCACCGTCGGCGGGCGAGCCCCCGCGTATGCCGTGGCCACCGGCAAGGCCCTGCTCGCCTTCCAGGCTCCGGACTACATCGAGCACTACGGCAATTCGGTTCAGAAACACACCGAAGACACCCATATCTCCATTCCCGCCCTCAAGCATGAACTGGCGGACATCGCCCGCATCGGCTATGCCATCAATCGCGGCGAATGGCGCCACGGCATAGGCGGCATTGCGGCGCCGGTTTTCAACGGCCTCGACAAGGTGGTCGCCGCGCTCGGCATTTCCGGGCCGCTGGAGCGGCTCACCAACCAGAAAATGGCGCAGTTCGCGCCCCTCGTACAACAAGCCGCGCGCAACCTGTCCGCACACATGGGTTACCGCGGCGGCTATTTCGGCATCGCGACATAAAAGGAAATTCAATGAATCAGGAATCAACGCTGAAAGGCATACGCGTCATCGAGGTCTGCAACGTTGCCGCGGGCCCATTCTGCGGCCTGCTGCTGGCCGACATGGGGGCCGACGTCATCAAGATCGAGCAGCCCGATTGCGGCGATACCTTGCGCAGCTGGGCGCCCATCACCGACGGCTACAGCGAAAACTTCGCCTCGCTCAATCGCAACAAGCGTTCGGTCACCCTGAATCTCAAGAACGACCGCGACCAGCAGCTGGCCGCCGACCTCATCGCCCAGGCCGACGTCATCATCGAGAACAACCGCCCCGGCGTCATGGATCGCCTGGGCCTGGGCTATGACGCCATGCGCCAGCGCAATCCCGCGCTGGTCTATTGTTCGATCTCGGCCTATGGCCAAAGCGGTCCGCGCAGCCAGGAAGGCGGATTCGACCTTACCCTGCAGGCCATGAGCGGCCTCATGAGCGTCACCGGCGAGCCGGACGGCGCGCCCGTCAAATGCGGGGTCCCGGTCTGCGACTTCACGGCCGGCCTGTATGCCGCCTTTTCCATCGCCGCCGCCCTGCGCGGCGTGGCGACCAGCGGCGAAGGCACGCACATCGACGTCTCGATGCTCGGCGCCACGCTGGGCATCGCGGCCTTGCAGACATCCCAGTACTTCGGCACAGGCGTCGATCCGGTCAAGCTGGGCTCGGCCCACCCGCGCAACGCGCCCTACCAGGTGTTCCGCTGCGCGGACGGTTATTTCGGCATGGCGGCGGGCAACAACTCCCTTTGGAAATCGGTGTGTGCCGTGGTCGGCCGGGAAGACCTCGTCCAGGACGCCCGCTTCCTGAATCCCACGGATCGCGCCGCCAACCAGGACGCCCTGCGCGAACTCCTTGAAGCCATCTTTGGAACCGCCAGCGCCGAAGACTGGCTTACGCGCTTCCGGGCTGCCGGCGTGCCGTGCGCGCCCATCAACAATTACTCGGACGTACTCGCCGACCCCCAGGTCGAACACATGGAATGGGTGCGCGACCTGGAGCTTCCCAACGGCGTGCGAACCCGCAGCTTCGTCTCCCCTATCCGCTTCGACAACCGCACGGCCGGCATCCGCCTTCGGCCGCCCGCGCTGGGCGAGCACAACGAAGAAGTCTTCGCCGGTCTTCTCAAGCCTCAAACAGTGGAGTAAGCCCATGCCGGACCTGCTCACCATAGATCGCCAGCCGGGCGGCTGGACGTTCACGCTCAACCGGCCCGAGAAGCGCAACGCGCTGTCCCGGGAACTCGTCGAAGCCCTGATCGAAGGGGTCGAATCCGCACACGCCGCCGGCGCGCCCCTCCTGGTCTTTCGCGGCGCGGGCAAGAACCTCAGCGCAGGCTTCGACTTCACGGGCTACAAGGAACAAAGCGAGGGCGACCTCGTCCTGCGCATGGTGCGTATCGAAACGCTCCTGCAGATGGTCTCCGGCTCTTCCGCGCTGACCGTAGGCCTGGCACAGGGCAAGAATTTCGGCGCCGGCGTAGACCTGTTCGCGGCATGCAAGCTGCGCTACTGCACGCCGGACGCCAGTTTTCGCATGCCAGGGCTCAAGTTCGGACTCGTCCTCGGCACCCGGCGTTTCCGCAACATCGTCGGTTCTTCCCATGCGCTTTCCATACTGGGCAGCGCCCGCGCTTTCCAGGCCGACGAGGCCTTGCGCATTGGCTTCGCCACGCAAGCCGCCCCGGAAAGCGAGTGGCCCGGCCTGCTGCTGGACGCGGAACAGACCGCCGCCGCACTCCCCGCCGACACGCGGACCCGCCTGTATGCCGCACTGGACGCGAACGACGCCGAAGCCGACATGGCCGCGCTCGTGCGCTCCGCTGCCCAGCCGGGATTCAAGAACCGCATACAGCAATACCTGGCGGGATGACCCCAGGGCCTGCCAACGCAAAAAGGAGAAAAACATGTCATCCGGATTCAACAGCCCTGACAAGCACGTATCCATTCAAGAACTGGCCGCGCTGATTCCCGACGGCGCCTCGGTGGCCTTGGGAGGCAGCTTCCTGCATCGCGGGCCCTTCGCCCTGGTGCGCGAACTGGTTCGCCAGAAAAAAGCCGATCTCGAAATCGTGAAGCAATCACCCGGCTACGACATCGACCTGCTGTGCCGCGCCGGCGTCGCCACGCGCGCGCGCACCGGCATCGTGGCGATGGAGGGAAACTTCGGTCTGGCCCCTCACTACCGTAAATCGATCGAAAGCGGCGCGCTCAAGCTGGAAGAGCATGCATGCGCCACCTTGACCGCAGGCCTGCGCGCCGCCGCGTTCGGCACGCCCTTCCAGCCCTGCGCCGGGATCGAAGGCAGCCATCTCATCGACATCAATGGCTGGAAGAAGCTGGACGACCCCTACGGCAAAGGCGATCCCGTCTGGGTCATCCCAGCGATCCAGCCCGACGTCGCCGTCATCCACGCCAACGAAGTCGACGCCAAAGGCAATGTCCGCGTGCTGGGAACTTCGCACTGGGACCGCATCATGAGCCGCTCGGCCAAACGCGTCCTGGTCGTGGCCGAGCGCCTGGTGGACAGCGAAGTCTTCGAGCGACAGCCCGAGGTCACGCTGATCCCCTACTTCCTGGTGCAAGCCTATGCCGTGGTGCCGAACGGCGCGTGGCCGGGCTCGTGCTGGCCGGACTACGAAATAGACTACCCCGCCGTCGAGCGATACCTGGAACCCGGGCCCGATGCCCTGCAATCCCACCTCGACGCCGCGCCCGAAGCCCTGCCGGAGCATGCCGAATGAACGCGAACTGGACTCCCTTCTCTTATATCGTCACGAATCTGGCACGGTTCATCCGGCCCAACGAAATCACTTTCAGCGGCGTGAACTCCACCATGCCCATGCTGGCCTGCCTGATGGCAAAGAAGGCCTACGATTGGGATTTCATCTATATCAACGTGGCGGGCGGCGTGGATCCGCGCCCCTCCAAGATCCCCATCTCCAGCTCCGACCCCGTGCTCGCCGAACATACCGCGTCGGTATTCGACAATGAAGACTTCTACGACCTGTGCTGCCGGGGCCGCATGGACCTCACCTTCCTGGGCGCGGCACAGATCGACGGCGAAGGCAATGCCAATAATTCCTGCATCGGCGACTGGCACCAGCCCAAGGTGCGCCTGCCGGGCGGCGGCGGCGGAGCCGTCATGCTGCCCACCGCGCGGCGCGCCTGCACCTGGCGCACGGAACATTCCCCGCGCACCTTCGTTGATACCCTGCATTTCCGGACTTCATGGGGCGGCTTCCATGGCGTGGCCACGCCCATCGCCGTGTTCGTGAAGAAGAACGGCCGCCTGGCGCTGCAATCCTGGCATCCCGAATCTAGCCTGGACGAAGTCCAGGCCCGCACCGGATTCCAGTTCGATAGCGAAGGAGCCCGGCCCACCGAGCCGCCGACCCAGCGCGAAATCGATGCGCTGGCCGCCCTGGACCCGGACGGCGCATTCGAGCGCGACGCCGCCGTGGCCTTGCGATAGGAGCCGCCCGATGCATGACGACGACACCTGCCTGCTGAATGCCTATCCATCGCTGTGGCGATCGGAATCCTGGGCATCGCGCCCCGCACTGAGCGCAGCCGACGGCGGCAGTGCCATATCGTACGGAGCCTTGTCCGACCGGGTCGGCGCCATGGCGGGCAGCCTGCGCCGGGCCGGCGTACAGCCCCGGCAGCTGGTCGCGCTGGCCATGGAGCGCTCAGTGGAAAGCGTGATCGCCATCCTGGGCATCATGGCCGCGGGCGCCTGCCCCTGCCCGCTCGAACCGCGCCTGACCCGGGAGGAAATCCGCGACCGGCTGCGCTCGGTGGGCGCCGCAACCGTGCTGGCGGACGCGGCAAACCTGGACAGTCTGAGCCTCGTCGACGGCCTTTGCCTGTTGCGCATCGAGGCGCTCCCCGAAGCGCCGCCATACTGGGCCGACAACATACGGGCCGACGACCCGGGCCTGCTGCTGTTCACTTCCGGCAGCACCGGGCGGCCCAAGGGCGTGTTGCTCAGCCACAAAGGCTTGCTCAACAATGCCAGGGGGGTCGTTCCGTCAACGGGCTTGACGCAACGCGACAAGCTGCTGCATGTCATGCCCCTCTACCATACCAACGGGCTCAACAACCAGATTTTCAGCCCCTTCCTGGCGTGCGCCCACGTCGTGCTGGCCGACCGCTTCCGCGCGTCGGACATGCCCAAGCTGCTGGACACGCACCGCCCCACCATCATCACCGGCGTGCCCACCATGTACTCCCGCATGCTCGATCTTACGTTCACGGCGGAAAGCCTGGCCGCCCTGCGCTTCGCGCGCTGCGGCTCCGCGCCCATCACCCGCGAGTTGCACGCCCGGATAGAATCCCTGCTCAAGTGCCCGCTGGTCGTGTCCTATGGCTTGTCCGAAGCCACCTGCACCTCGACCATCAACCCGCCGGCACAGCGCAAGATCGGCTCCATCGGAAAAGCCCTGTCTCACCAGCGGGTATACCTGAGAGCCAGCGACGGCACCGTCATCGACCAGACCGGCACAGACGGCGAGATATGCATCGAAGGAGACAGCCTGATGCTGGGCTACCTGGGCGTACAAGAGGACGGCGTGCTCGAACCCTCCGCAGCCGTCCTGCGCAGCGGCGATCTTGGCCGCATGGACGAAGACGGCTACTTCTACATCACGGGCCGGCTCAAAGACGTCATCATCCGCGGCGGGGAAAACATATCCCCCGCCCTCATCGAACAGGCCATCAGCGCATGCCCGGACGTGCGCAGCTGCTGCGTGGTGGGCAGGCCGGACGCCGACCTGGGCGAAGTCCCAGTCGCGTTCGTGGTGCCATCGGATCCCAACCGGCAGGATAAGGCGCGCATCCAGGCCATCGTCAGCGAACGCCTGTCGCGCATCTACCGATTGGAAGACGTCTACTTCGTCGATGCGCTGCCCGAGAATTCCGTGGGCAAGATCGACCGCAAGGCCCTTACCCGTTCTTTGGCGCAGGAGGCATGACTCGATGGGCACCGATCGTTTATTGAATACCGTAGCGAGCCTGACACGCTTGATGGAAGGCCGCGCCCCCGGCGACGAAGCCGTACTGGACCAGGCCCGCGACCTGATGAGCAGCCTGGTCGAGCAGGACGACTGGCTGCCCGACGCCTTCGCCCAGCCTCATCCCGAGTTCTACAGGCAATACCTGCTGTACGGCGACCCGCTGGACCGTTTTTCATTGGTCAGCTTCGTTTGGGGGCCTGGGCAGAAAACGCCGATCCATGACCATACCGTGTGGGGCGTCATCGCCATGCTGCGGGGCGCCGAACTTGAACAGCACTACCGCCGAACCAATGAGGGCATGGTGGCCGTCGGCCCGGAAAGCCGGCTGGAACCGGGCGAAGTCGCCTGTGTGTCTCCTACAATAGGCGACGTCCATCAAGTCAGTAATGCCTACGCGGACCGGGTTTCCATCAGCATACATCTGTACGGCGGCAATATCGGACGGATACGCCGCGCGGTATATGATCGGCAAAGCGGTGAACCCAAGGCGTTCGTCTCGGGGTATTCGAATGCGGTGGCGGCTAATTTGTGGGCGGTTGAATAGGGTTTTTTTGCCTCAACGATATGGAACTGTCCAGTTATGCGTGTAGTGCACGGCGCGGGCTTTGAAGAACTGAACCGCAGCCTGACCGCCTACATACAGCATTTGGTATTGTCCCGGGCCAAACCCATGGAGCCGGTACCAACCGTCACGACTTTGCAGGAGCTTGCCATGTTGATCAGTGAAAAGCCGGGCATCTGGGCTCGGCAATGGGAACAGGAAGGGATTCAGAAAGGGCGCAAGGAAGGCATGTAGGCAGGCCAGGCCGCTCTGCTGGAGTGTAATGACCCACTGATTTTCTGCTCAGGTGATAATTGAAGGAATCACGATGAGTATGAAGATGGACGAAGACATCAAACGCTGGACGGCCAAGCGCAAGGGCGCGCTGGTGCTGGACATTATTCAGGGCAAGACTACGGTCTCCGAGGCCAGTCGTTCCTACGACCTTTCCCCTTCCGAAGTGGAGAAGTGGGTGGACGATGCCAAGCGCGGTATGGAGAATGCCTTGCGGGCCAACCCGTTGGATGTCAAAGAGCAATACGAACGCCAGATCAAGGACTTGCAAGAAGCGTACGGCGAAGCGATGTTGGAGCTGCGCGCAAGAAAAAAATTGCAGTCCCTGTTGGGCGAGGACGAGAAGTGATCGAGACGATCCGCCAGGGACTGAAGGAAGATGGCTTTACCGTCTCGATCTCCAAGCTGTGCCAGTGGTTCGGAATTCCCCGGCGCACGGTGTATTACAAACCGACGAAGGCGGCGCCGAAGATCAACCCTGAGCTTGCTGAGCCGATCAAGGCGATGATCGAAGAGTCGCCGTCGTTTGGCTACCGCACCGTCGCGGCGTTGCTGGGCATGAACAAGAACACGGTCCAGCGCATCTTCCAGCTCAAGGGCTGGCAAGTGAAGAAGCGAGCCATTGGGCTCAGGCCACGCATCCAGACGTTGCCGTCAGTTGCCACAGCGCCCAACGAACGCTGGTCAACGGATCTATGCCGTATCTGGGCGGGCCGTGATGGATGGGCAACCCTGGCGCTGGTGATCGACTGCCATACGCGTGAGTTGCTTGGCTGGCACCTGTCGCGTAGCGGCAAGGCGACTACTGCGGGCAGCGCCCTGGAGCACGCACTGATTGCCCGCTTCGGGACACTGGGCCGTGTGCCAGAGCCGTTCTTGCTTCGGTCGGATAACGGGCTTGTTTTTACCAGCCGAAGTTATACCCAGCTGGCTCGCAGCTATGGCCTACGCCAGGAGTTCATCACGCCCCATTGCCCACAACAAAACGGCATGGTCGAACGAGTCATCAGAACGCTTAAAGAGCAATGTGCCCACCGGCACCGCTTTGAAACCTTGCAGCATGCCAGCCGCGTGATCGGCGACTGGATACGCTTTTACAACCACCGACGCCCACATCAGGCGTTGAACATGAAAACCCCGGCTGAAGCCTTTGCATTAGCCGCTTGAGCTGAGCAGATACTGCTGGGTCATTACATGGCGACGATCTTGTCGTCAAAGCCGGTGAAACGGCGTTCGTGTTTGGGGATCAGCAGCGGCTCGAAGCTGCCGTCGCGGTCGCGAGGCACCTCGATGCGGATCGGGCCGTCCTCGGTCAGGACCGTCTTGGCACCCTTGCCATTGCGCTGGTTGGTGACCGCCGCTGGCTTGGCGGCTCCGGCCGGGTAGCCCAGGTGATGGTTCATCTCACCGGCCAGGGCGCGCTCGATCAGCGCCTTCTTGAAGGCCAGCGATGCAGCATTGATGGCTTCGGCCGTCATCGGGCCGTTACCGAACGACTCCAGCAGTTCTGGGGCAATGGTCGGCAGCGTGGTCGCTTGGGTTCTTGGTTTGCGTGGCATAGACACTCCTTGGCGTCATGTTATGCCTCAAACACGAAATTACTGACAGGCCCCCAGATCGCGTTCCGGCCTCCACCTCTTGGAGTTGAACCCATTTCAACAGGGTGTAGGCAGCGCAGCCGATCTTGGGCACAATGGACTGTACTGCCGCCCACTGAGACGGGTACTCACCGCGATGTTCCTGCACCAGCCGTACGGCACGCTCACGGACTTCAGGGGAAAATTTGTTGCTCTTGCTCATGGCTTCATTCTCTCAAGAATTGAAGCCTCCTCAAAATCCGGTTCGATTCACTGTCAAACGAAGCCTGAGCTTCTTTAATCAAAGAGATTCGATTAGCGCCTGATCGAATCTCTTTGACGTTTAGCTACAGTAGTTTCGGCCTAATCGCTTATTAAGACGCCTTAACTTATGCGCTCAAATTTACAGCACGCTATCGCTACCTGAAGTCAGAAAGAAATCATTGACCTCGTACTGGCCATCTCCCTGCACACCAACTAATATAATATGGAAGCTTCCCACAGCTTCGAATTCGCCTGTTGCAGTAAATGAAAGAGTGTACTGCTCTGCATTTTTATCTAATGTCCATCCGCTCTCCTCTGCATTGACGTGCTTTTGTGAGGAAACAGTTGATTTATCTGCTCCGTTCACAAATGTGGTGTCACCCTCGATAACCACAGCGATCCTGTCTGTTCCAACAGTAAAATTGTGAATAATATCTGTTCCAACGGCAACTTGTGCGTTTGCCTTTGTGGGAGCAATTTTGTATAGGAAGACATCCTTCTGGTTGGATGCTACAAGAATGTCGTTACCACCTAGCCCTTCAAGAATGTTAGCATTAGCCGCATCGGCAAACTGACTCGCCCAGCTGGTGTAAGTGTGTGTCTGAAACCATTTTGGCCAACCGAGAGTTCCGCTGTCTATGCTTTCCGCGTAGCGTCCTGTGCCTGCGTCCAGAGACGTTTGCGAGCCCGCAAAAATCAAGTCGTTTCCGTCTATGCCATCAGTTGCTCCAGTGCCACCGCGCAGCCAATCTGCGCCATCTCCACCAACTATGATGTCGTTTCCTTGATTGGATATAGAATCGCCCTGTATGTAATCATTACCGCCGCTGCCGAAAATCGTTTGTGTTCCGTCTGAACCTCGTAAGTCGTCTTCGGCGTCTGTACCAACGAGTACATTCGTACCTTTGATCTCTTTCAAGCCGGTGGCTGAACCGTTGTTGATCGCGGGCTTGCCACCGTCGGTGTATGTATTACCTGAAATATCGACATCACCGATGATCTTTTTCGGAGTAAGGCCAATGTCCTCAACAACACTATTGTTAAAAGCATTGTTCGTTACATGCAGCACAGCAGGCCCATCGGTGCCTATTCCGACATCGTTTCCGTTAAACGTAGCGCTTTTTATTAATAGCTTATTGTTTGGATTGCCATATACGCCGGTGACCCAACCTTCGAACGCTGCGCCGTCAACGTTAATTGTCGCTGCAACGCCCGTTTGCATTTCTATTGCTCTCGCCTGCGCATCTCTATTTTCTTCTTTAGCAGACACAAACCTTGTGCCGACGACGGACACATCGTCTGCTGTCCTTACGTAGATGGCATGCTCACCACTTACGGCTGTTTTGGCCGCGCCCTTAGCGATCTCTCCCCCGAAGAAGCTAACGCCCCCTTCGTCTAGCTGGATGTCGAATCCGCCGGTAAGTCTAACTCCGCTGTTAATCACGATACTTAAACCGCCTTTCGTGATTGTCCAAGCGCTATCAGAGGTGTCGTTAGCTCCGACAAGTATCGTATTGAATGCTGCTGATTCCGCGTGAGCGCCTGTGAGCGTTTCACCAAAGGAGGTTTTGACGACTTGCGGACCGTGTCCGTTCGCCTCAACAACGCTTCCCGCTCCAACGCTGAGAACGATAGCTGTTTCCCCATCAGCAAAATCGTAGCTGGCTTTGACACCGCTGCGCTCGAACATGCCGCCAGTCGCGGAAGCAATGAATTTAATATCACCCGTTGCAGTGCCTTCGAATATAAGGTTTCCACCTGAGTCAGAACTCACGGTAAACGTGGGGCTACCAGCTCCCCCGCCCCCACCCTGTGTCGGGCCCGGCGGAGCAGGCGGCGTAAACACCGGCGGCAACACAACATCCGGCGGCACAACCACCGTCGGCGGAATCACCAGTTGCACCCCCATTGGCGGCACGAAATCCAGTGGAATCGGCGTATCAGACGGCGGCGTCCACCCAACCGGCGGCTGGAAAGTTGGCAGGAATGGTGCGACCTCACCTACCCGTTGCAGCGCTCCCGTAATGTCTCCCGAGGACAGCGCCTGCTGGAAGGTGTTGTCGTTGGCGAATACACCAAGATTCACGCCATTACCCAAGTCGCGTCCTTCGGCCGCGCCATAGACCATCAGGTGCTCCATGGCGCTAATAAAGCCGTTCTGAACGGCTTCGGCTATATCGGGGTTAGCCTGAAGGTATGCGCCCAGGTCAATGGACGGATTGAACGGACGTGGCTCACTTTGCCCATAGGCAAGGAAATGCTGGACAGCCGTCATGGCGCCGGCCTGAACCGCCGCCGCAACGTCGGGGTTTTGAAGCAAATAGAACGCCTCGTCGAAAAGCGCGGAGGGAGCTCTGCCCTCGCCTCCTCCATATTGCATGAAATGATCGTAGGCGGTGGTTTCCCCACGGGCGACCGCGGCCGCCACATCCGGGTTTTGTTCTAGGTACAGATCAACATCGAACAGTGGCCCCATGGAACGGCCCTCGGCCTTGCCATATTGCTCGAAGTGCTGGAAAGCATCTACCAAGCCCTGAGCGACAGCTGCCGCTACGTCGGGGTTGTGATCTAAATACCATTTAAGGCTGAAAATTTTAAGCTCAGTTGCCATAGCGGTCTCCTAATTACGCCGTCGCTGAAACTATAGCCTCATATATATAGATATTTATAAATATAGTTACATATGAGGATGACGCAATCTTACCGGAAATTTTCTATCGCACAAGGGCTTAAGTCAAAATTCCTATATAAAAACCAATAAGTTATGAAACATTTCGACTGATGACAAAGAGCTTCGTTATTTTTCTAAAATAGAATTGGGCGCTTACTGATTCATAGGTCTTTGTAACGCTGCGGCATAGAAAGGTGGAGCCGTGTGGATGGCTCGACCTGTCTTAGGCAATTACGAGAAAGTCCATGTAGTCGAGCGCTGGCTTAGACGAAAGCTGGGCAATGAGCATCTGACCTGCGGAATCAGATCCATCCGGGTCGTAATACAAGTTGCCGGTATTGGTATGGTAAATAATGCGGTGCTCGCCCGTTGCAGCCGCACCGTCACAGCCAGTCGCCAAGAATGCCGCAGCATTCAGAGCCCCCTGCTCTAGCAGCTCGGCAAAAACGGACAGGGATAAATGTATTTTATCGACGCCAGCCGTCTTGAAATCCGTTAGTTGATCGGCTTTGCTCTTACTGTTCAATACGACGATATCGTTGCCGGCGCCTAAGGTTATGGATTCGACATGGAGTGCACTACCTATCACTGTGTCGTTGCCGGCTCCGACATTTATGCTTGTTGTAGAACCGTGACCCGCCACGATTGTGATTTGATCATCGTTGCTGGAACCGTTCACCATTTCGATGCCGGATAGTTCGAGCTCGATAGTGCCAACCGATGCGGATAGATTCAAGGTGTCATAGTCGCTTCCGCCGTGGAAAGCGAAATAGCTCGCTGGGGCATCGAGCGTAATGCTGTCATAGCCATCGCCGCCGTCGACTTTTTCAACGTTACGGACCGTATATGCGCCATTGTGGTTCGTCATCAGCTTAAGATAATCATTGCCTTCTTTACCGTCGATAATCAGACCGTTGGCTTGGTTAACTAGCGTAATCACGTCATCGCCGCTACCACCGTTGACTTCACTTATGTGTGTCAACGTCAATTCGATCGAGGGATTTCCACCGTCCGCGAGTGTCAAGGTATCACCACCAGTTCCATCAAACTGAAAAGTGGCTATGGTTTCTCCAAGCGCTATCATGTCCACAGACGGGAATACGCTCTGCGCGCTCTCCACGTTCTTCAATGTGGCGGTATTGGCGCCGTTATACGCCAAAATAACCTTATCTACGCCTGCCCCACCGTCAATAAGGATGCCGTCAGCTTGATTGATGAGCCGTAGCTCATCATTTCCCGATCCACCTTTCACCTCAGCAACACTCTTCAAGGCGAGCCTAAGCACATTGCCGTCATCAGCAAGCACCAGCTTGTCCGCACCGCCAACACCATCAAAACTAAGCAATTGACTCCCGGTTAGTGCCGTCGCCAGCCTCAAGGTTTCCGTCGCTGCGCTTCCTTGTATCTGAGTATTCAACACCATCGGCACCGTGACATCGGCCGTCACCCCACCACGACTGAAAGACCCGTCGCCGTCGCCATTAATCGTCAGGACAATATCTCCCGTAGCCGACCCACCGAAGGTCACGATGTTGGGGATATCGTCGGACGCGACATGCACGGTAAAAGTCGGCGGCACACCTCCGCCATCGTCTGGAACCACAGGCTTCTCATACACATCGGGCAGTACCATGCCGGCGGGCACGATCACACCATCCGGCACCACAAGTTTCATGCCGGCCGGCGGTGTAAAGTCCGTGACGATGGGCGTATCAGGCGCAGGTGCCCAATTCGCCGGAGGCTGAAAGCCGGGCAGGAAAGGCGCAACCGCCGCCATGCGCTGCAAGGCGGCTTCCGCGTCGCCCACTGCCAGCACCTGGTTGAAAGCCGCATCGTTCTTGAAGATATCCAGCGTGACACCGTTGCCGAGATCGCGGCCTTCATGCACGCCATAAAGCATCAGATGCTCCAGGGCGGACATGTCGCCACGCTGCACGGCGTCGGCGACATCATCGTTCGCGCGCAGATAGGCGCCCAGGTCGATGAAGGGATTGATGAAACGCGGCTCCCCCTGCCCATAGGTCAGAAAATGCCGGACGGCTCCTGCTTGGCCCTCTTGCACCGCAGCCGCCACATCGGGATTTTGAAGGAGATAAAAATCCAGGTCGAACAAGGCAATGGGCGCTCGCTCTTCGTCTATGCCCCAGTTCACAAAGTGCTCGTATGCGCTGGTTTCGCCACGCTGAACCGCCGCGGCCACGTCGGGATTCTGGACAAGGTACAGGTCCGGATCAAAAAGAGGTCCCGGCGCACGGCCCTCGGTTTGGCCATAAAGCTGGAAATGATCTTGCGCAGAGAACAGACCTTGATCAACGGCCCGGGCAATATCAGGGTTATGATCCAGATACCATTTTTCATTGAACAGAAAGGGTAATGCCATGTCGTCAAGGCCTCGGCTCGTGAATACTCATTCGGGCACCAGGCATATGTTTGTCGACAGCCCTACAATACGCATGGAAAACCCAGAAATGCGATGCAAATCATCGCGCGGGGTAAAAATTCTAGAGGCAGGCAAGGCACAGAGCAAGAAAAAATGAACACTGTTGACACCCCTGTTGCGCCATTGCTGCCAAATGAACCCCGCATATCCGACCCTGCAACGCAAGCCGCGCTTACCCATCGGTTCCTGACGCCTGCGCTGCAGGAGCTTGAGGCTCTGTTCAAGCATATCCGCAGTCTGGTGGACGAAGAGCTGCAGTACACGCCCTCAAATTACGCCAAGCCCTATCCCATAGGCCGCTGCCTGGAAATTACCCTGGCCGCCCAGGAAAAACTGCAGCGCCTGGACGCCGGCAAGCTGCCGCCCCCGGCTGCACAGGGCTATGCCGCGTTGCGCGACTTCCTCCAACATGGAGGAAGCGCCCGTCAAGTATGGGGCGATCTGCGGGGGGAGTTTTTTCAGAATGCCTTTCTGATGGGCACTCTATATATTGATGTGTCCAACGACACGGTGACGCCGACCAAGCCCAAGATCGAGATCCTGCCTTTCGACCAGGCGCGCTTCGCGCCCATACGAGACTACCTGCACTATGCGCGCATGACGCGTCAGTATTGGGGCGCATACGTCTTTGCCAACCATATCCTGCCGGACCTGGCGCCTTATTTCCCCCTGATCACTGCCATACCCGGCGGCCATGTGCGGCTGGAGTCCGATTTTCACTACATGCTGGCGCTGGTGCATGCTCGGCGTTTCGAGCCCAGCCTGGAAGTGCTGAAGGCGCCGCCTATGGAGACGCAGTTCTTCGATGCATTCAGGGGAGCGGTGTTGGGTCTTGCTGAAATGACGGTGGCATCGACGCCGGTTGAAGGCCGGGCGCTGGCGCTGGAAAATTGCCGCCAATTCCAGACGGAGGAACGGCGGCATGGGGATAAGCGGGAATTGGCGGCGATTCGGCGCGCGCGGGCGGCCAATGGAAAGCTGGCTGGGTTGAATGTCAGGCTGCGGAGCTAGTGTTCACGCTAAACCACACCGAATATGAAGCTGCCTTCATCGACAAGAATGCCGATGATTCCCTGGATGGCGGCACTATCTCCCACGTTGTCCGAATCAAGACGAATGCTCCAGTCTGGATCCGACGGATACGAAAATGCCACACTCAATGGACCTCCCTCCATCAAATCGGGGCCGTCGGGTTCTATTAGATAGAGGGTAGATTCTAGACCTTTGCAGTTGACCGTATCGATCGCTTTCAGCATGACATTGTATTCGTCGTCTGTGACGATATTGCTTAAGATCAGCGTCGTGTCCCCTGCCGGGCCAGCGCCATCCAGATCCAGACAGAATATAAAGTCAACGTAATGCGACGTATCGCCCATCTCTACCAGATCGCTCTGCTTGATGGTCAGCGACACCACGCTACCTGCTAGGTCCGCCTTGTCGCTGATGGACCATGCGGTCAAATCCAGGAGGTCGTTGAACACCGGACCAGCCGTATACCCCCAGGTCGATGTCAAGGTCATGTTCTGAATTTCGATGATCGCCCCTTCCATAGGGGGCGGCAGGGTGATCAAGTGATCGGATTTGCGCTCGCCGGGATCTGTGCGTAGATCGCTTTTATTACCTTCGTCAACATCCAATTCCGCCAGTTTCAGCCTCAGCGCTTCAGCCTCATACCCAGCCAAGTCCGAATAAACAAATCCGGCTGCTTCGCCATTACCTTTTAGCTCTGCAATATTCAGTTCCAACGAGCCCTGTCCGGCCACCACAAGAGTAGATAGGCTTCCGTCCAGCCCCGATCCGGATGCACCATTACCGCTAAAGCTGTTGATGCTGCTGTCACCCATCGCCCAAATAAGCAGACTGGAGATGTTGGCGGAAACCTCGTGTGCGCCATCCACTGCGGTGATGGAAAAACGGTCCAGATGAGCGTTCCACAACGCCAAGAACTGCTCCGACCCACAGCCACACGGTTCCATCGGTTCCTGATACACAACGACGAAATCATGCTGGGCGCTTTCGTCGATGTCGACAGCAGCCAAGAACAATGGCGTCGGGTCCTCATCATCTATCACGACCGGCACGTTGATTATGGCCAGGTCAGCAGTGGATTGCGTGTTGATTATTGCAGTAATGCCTGCTGAATTGATTAGATCCAGACCAATGGTGCCCGGATCGGCACTCCCGGCTTGCGCCGTCAAACTCAGCAAAGGTATGTTCAGCAGGAAAGGCGCGTACTTCTCGTTTAGTGGCTGGTCCAACGTGGCATACAGTACTGATTCGCTGCAACCACATCCCGCATCAATCGTCAGATGATCCGTCAACGCCGCGGAGCTTGTCGCAAAGAAATGATTTTCACCAAGCTCTGCATGGACTATTTGCCATTGGCTGGCCGACAAGTCTGCCAGCTTGATGAAGTTTTCCGTGTCAGGCGTGTGATATTCCGGCACGTAAGGCTTGAGCGGATAGGGGTTGTCGCACGTTCCCCACGGCCCAGGCCCGGGGTAAGGATCGGGATCAGGTCCTGGAGGATCAGGATCCGGCGGACCATAATCCGGCAAATAAGGCGCCACCTCTGTCACCCGCAGCAAGGCATCAACTATCTTCCCCTCGGCCAGCAGGCGAAGGAATACCGGATCCCCATCCATCATTCCGAAGTCGATGCCGTTGCCCAAATCGCGCTTCTCGCGGATGCCATAGAGCATCAAATGCTCCATGGCGGACATTTCGCCGTCCTGCACCGCGCGATACACGTCGGGATTGGCGCCCATGTAGGCGCCAAGGTCGATGATGGGCGTCACGATGCGGCCTTCGTATTGGCCGTACTCCACGAAATGCTGAATGGGCGTGAAGTCTCCCGCGCGTACCGCTTGAGCGACGTCCGGGTTATGTGTCAGGTAGTAGCTCGCATCGAAGAGGGCGATCGGCGCCCTGCCTTCGAACATGCCGAAGCTCAGGAAGTGATCATAAGCCGTGGTTTCACCTCTAGACACCGCAGCGGCGACGTCGGGATTGTGGCGAAGGTAGTACTGGACGTCGAGCAACGGCCCGGGAGAACGGCCTTCGTGGATGCCGTATTGAAGAAAATGCTCCAGCGGATCGAGCAGGCCTTGAGCAGCGGCTTCCGCGACATCTGGGTTGTGGGTAAGGTACCACTCCCGGTTGAATAGGGGCGTCGTAACGAGCATAGGGGCTCCCGCGCAGTGCTATATGTGTCTTAAATTTTATATATGTAACTATTCATGTGCAACCCTGGAGATAAATGCGATACCGGTTTGATGTGTTCTATCGTGCTATGGCGGGGTTTAACCAACCTTGATTGGCGCCATATTTATAGCTGAATAAGCAAAGGTGATGACTATGGATGCCATTTACGCCGATTACTCCATCAGCATGTCCGAATTCAAGAAGAACCCGGCGCAAGTGCTGCGCACAGCCGGTGAAAAGCCCGTGGCCGTGCTCAACCACAATCGCCCGGCCTTCTACATGATCACACCCAAACGCTTCGAAGCGTTGATCGAAGAACTGGCCGACCGTGATCTGGTCGATCTTGCCCGTCAACGCCTGACAACGGTCGACAGCGCCATTGAGGTCAATCTTGACCAGCTCTGATGTAGCAGCCGAAGCAACGACATACCGGCTGAAGTTTTTACCCGCTGCGCTGGACGAATGGAACGCATTGGATGGTAGCGTCAAGGTGTGCTGGCCGCAGCCAAGCGTGACGACATGACGGTTTACCGTGCAGCAATCGAGCGCCTGTTGTCAGACAAATAAGCCTTTGAGCCGCTAAGATGCGATCTTTTGCATATTTGAAGATATATTTTGCAATATATACATATCGTTAAATATGTATCAGCCGAAATTTATCTTGAAAGTAGTGCTCGGAAAACCATGGAAAACCACTAGATCGCCGGAATTAGGCCCAAATTACCGTCATAGTCATGTAACAAAAATGCCAGCCCGATTCGGGCTGGCATACGATTTACTGCAAAAGGTATCGGGCTCAGTGCAATAGCACGCCCAGGGTCGTGGCCTGAGGCTCGGGGCTGTCCAGCCATGGCAGGTCCAGCGGCAAATGCCATTGAGCGTCCTGCGCCTTCTTGATCAGTAGCTCTATCAATTGGTGCACATGGTCGTCCGACAATGGCATGGCAAATACGGGCTCATGCGCGCTGGCCTGGGTCATGGCTTGAGGCATGGGCAGGCCTTTGAAGGCCAGTATCAATTGCTTGTCGTCCAGCTTGATGATCAATTCCGTCGCTAGGTAGATGGGCACTGGTGCTTCCGTCGCGGTCGCTTCGGCGGCGTCCGCCCTTTCGCTGTCGCCGGCTTGCAGGCTGGCCGATTCCTCGGCGGCCTGGTCGGTGTCGCGTTTGGCTTGCATGGCTTTCTGGTGGGCCATTTGCAGGACTTCTTGCCAGTATTCAGCGGGCGTCTGATCCAGCCCTGTCAATTCGGGAAGCTTGGTCAGCAGCTGATGCAGGACGATCATGGTCATGCGCCGGGTCAACAGCATGTGCACGGGTCCATGGTTGGGCCTTTCGGCGTTGACGATCAAGCGGTCTTCGTACGCGCTGAATACGATGTTGATGTTCGTGCTTAGCGGGTAGCTGATGTCGGTGGTTTCTGCCGTGGTGGTCATGGTTGCTGCCTCTGGGTTTATGCCTGTAATGGCCTGATTGCTACGATAACATTGTGGGGGTTTTGGGGGGTCAGACCCCATGCGGGGTCTGACCCCTCAGTACGTTCCCTAGGCGGCGCGGCATGTGGTGGAAAGCTACGTGGGGCGCTGATGGCCCTGACGAGGACCACACGACGCTGAATTGTGCGATTAATTCAGCAAGCAGGCGAAGTCGTCGGGGAGATTGAAGGGGTCAGACCCTATAGGGTCTGACCCCGGGCGGCGGTTTTGGGGTCAGACCCCGCATGGGGTCTGACCCCTGGACGAGATGGCGGGCGTTGAAGAACCTGGGGTCTGACCCCTGGCCCCTCCTCACGGGTGAAACTTCTCCCACCAGTGGCGCGCGATTTCCTGTCGCTGGCAGACCCAGACGTCGGAGAAGCCGGCGATGTAGTCCAGGAAGCGTTCCAGGCCCACCGATCTTCCAGGGTGGCCGATGAGCCGCAGATGCAGGCTGACGGTCATCAGCTTGGGATGGGTGGCGTGCGCTTCCCGCCGCAGCACGTCGAAGGCGTCCTTCATGTATTGGAAGAAATCGTCGCCGGTCAGCATGGCGCCGCGTATGAACTTGGTGTCGTTGTTGACCAGGCCGTGCGGGATCACGAGGTGGTGCTTGCCTTGCACCGTCGTCCAGTAGGGCAGTTCGTCGTTGTAGGCGTCGGAATCGTACAGGAAGCCGCCATGCTCGACGACCAGGCGGCGGGTATTGACGCTGGGGCCGTACCGGCAATACCAGCCTTCGGGCTTGCGGCCGATGGTTTTTTCTATGCTTTCGACAGCACGCCGGATGCGCTCTCTTTCCATGTCTTCCGGCATGTCCTGATGATGCTCCCAGCGCCAGCCATGTGCGCATACATCGTAGCCGCGTTCGCGTATGCGGGCGCAGACTTCCGGATTGCGCTCCAGGGCCAGGGCGCAGCCGTAGATGGTTGCCGTCATGCCGCGCTCGGCAAGCAGGCGGTCCACGCGCCAGAAACCGACACGGCTGCCGTACTCGAACATGGATTCCGCAGCCAGGTCCCTGCCCTTGCCGGGGCTGCCGCCTTCCGTCAGGCCGGTTTCGCTATAGGCATCGCCGTCCGGAATGGAAGGCTCGCTGCCCTCTTCATAGTTGATGACGAAATTCACCGCCAGCGCGGCGCCGGACTTCCATTGCGGGTCGGGTGGATTGGCGCCGTATCCGACGAAATCACGATTCAAATGACTGGGATTGCCCATGCCTGCTCCTACTCGCTATGCTCATCGCTTCTGAGGCATGCCTGCACGGGCTGCCCCAGCGTAAAAAACACATCATCATCCTTGTTGCCCGTCAGGCTCATGGCCACGATGAAATCGGTGGGCGTGTCGAACACCGACAGGCCGTAATGCCAGACATTGCGCCGATAGGTGACGCCCTGGCCCGGCCGCGAAACAAACGCTCGGAAGGAGGCGGGGTCCGGCAACCCGTCTTCGCCGCTCAGGCACACGACGATGAGGAAATGGGCCGGGCCCATGGGTACGAAGGTCTGCGTGGAAAAAGGATGGCGCTCCATCCACTCTATCACCAGGGGCATGCGCGTCGGCGTCATGACCCGGCTGATCCACATGGAGGGTTCGCTCGCGGCGGCCTGGCCGCGAAACGCTTCGGTAATGTAATGCCGCCGCCCTTCCCCCGTATGTTCGATCACCGTGCCAAAGGGTTCGAAGGCGGCCGCCGTCAGCGGCTCGGCCTCGATGCTCAACAAACTAACCGCCATGTTCGTTCCTTACTCCAAATGCTGCGAGAAAACCTTCGGCAATATTCTCAAGATGCTTCCTCATCAGGTCCCTGGCCTGGTCCGGGTCGCCCCCGGCCAGTGCATCCACTATCGCCAGGTGCTCGCTGCTGGCCTCGGCGTTGCGTCCAGGCACGCGCTCCACATTCGAAATGCGTATGCGGCGCCGCGCGTCCTTCAGGATCGCCGAGAGAGAGCGGTTGGAACAGTATTCGCAGACCAGGTCGTGCATCTCGTCGCCGGCGTGCCAGGTTTCGATGCGGCCGTCGGTCGCGAGCTCCGGATCCATGATCGCCGCCCGCACTTTCTGCAGCAGCGCCGGCGGGATGCGCCCCGTCGCCAATGCGGCGGCCTCGGGCTCGAGGATGCGGCGCACGTACAGCAGCTCCAGGACCTCGCCCACGTCGATCTCGCGCACGATCGTCGTGCCGTTGACCAGCCGCACCAGATAGCCTTCGCCCAACAGGCGATTCAATGCATTTCTAAGCGGGGTGCGCGAAATGTTCAGCGCGGTGGACAAGCGGCGCTCGTCCAGCACGGATCCCGCACCGATCTGCCGCGTTTCTATCCAGCCCAGGACGGTGCTGTAGGCACGCTCGGTGGCGGTAGCCGCGGGCTGCGCAGGCTCCGAATAGAGAATTTCCGAATTGGCCATTGACCCTCACTTATGACGAAAACCAGGCGCCGAGTCCGGTTAGCTTAACTCTGCGCAGCGCCCGGCGACCGCCCCTTATTTACGTTGCTTCACGGTTTCCAGATGCCAGGCGAAGCCGTACAAGGATGGCGTCCACGACTCCACCCGTTTGCCGGCCACGGCAACCTGGCTCTTCATCGCGACGGGATGATTGACGAACTCCCCGTGCATCTTCTTGTTCAGGGCACGCAGCTCGGTTTCCAGCTCATCCGCCTTGTGCAGGGTGATCAGCTTGTTCCATTGCTGGTTGATGGTCGGAAGATCCCAATATCCCTGGATGAGACCCCCGACTTCCTGGCCGATGACGCCCACACGCAGGTTGGGCAGCACGGTGGGCCGCACGCCTGGCGCGTTCAAGTATAAATGCGCGGCGTACTGGGTTTCCCAGCGCTGCGGTGTGGAAGCATAGCGCGGGCGGAAGGCGCCGAACTCCATGGGCGTGACTTCCGTCTTGAAGCCGGCGGCGCGCAGGTAGCCGTCCACCAGCTCCATGATCTCGGGTGCCTCAGGAATGGAGACGGTACGCACCGACCAGATCTTGACGGTGGTGCCCTTGTAGCCGGCCTTTTTCAGCAGCTCGGCCGAACGCTTCGGATCATAGGCGTAGGGCTTCTGCTCGGGATCGAAACCCATGGACTGGTCCACCGGCCAATAGGCCGAGGAAATGGGCTGCGCCGTACCCTCCGGATAGATGTGCTTGAAGATGGTGGGCATGTCTATGGCCCTGACCAGGGCTTCCCGGAAGTCCTGCTTGTGGCAAAGCATTTCTTGCTGCCAGCAGCCATAGAATTCCAGCGACGCGATCGCCGCGCCCTTGGCCGTCAGTACGGTCAATCCGGCTGCGCGCGCATCGTCGGCCTGACGCGGGTCGACGAACGCCATATCGGCCTCGCCGGAGCGGATCATGGACAGGCGCGTGCTGGGCTGGCTGCGCGGCACGATGCGCATGGACGCGAAGTCGGGTATGCGGTCCTTATCCCAGTAATCGGTATTGGCGTCAAGCGTCATCTCGACGCCGCGCGAGAACGACGCATATTTCCAGGGCCCGGTTCCGATGGGGTCGCCGACCAGCTCGAAGCCCTCGGGCGTGGCGCGGTAGTTATGGCGGGCCAGCATGCGAATGTCGCCGTCGCGAGCGCTCAGTATGGCCAGATACAACGGATCCGGCGATTTGAGCTGGATCACCACCGTATGCGGATCCGTCGCTTTGACGGATTCGATGGACTGCAGCAGCCGGCAGAACGTGCAGATGGCGTCCTTGGCGACGAAGCGCTCGGCCAGGCTGAACACGACGTCATCGCTGGTGAACGGTTTGCCATCATGCCATTTGACGCCCTGGCGCAGCTTGAGGGTGTAGGTCTTCGCGTCGTCGCTCATGGTCCAGGATTCGGCCAGGCCGCGCCCAGGGGCAAGCGAACCGTCCGGCGCCGTCCCGATGAGGGGGTCGTTGATATGGCCCGTGTACTGGAGATCCTGGGTCGACGTCTTGCCCAGATCAAGCAGCTCGCGTCCGAAATTGGGAACGACCACCGTGAACGTGCCCGTCGGGGCCGCCATGGCCGTAGCGCCGGCTACCCATAGCGCCCCCGCCAGTATCGCCTTGTATATGACTGCTGATTTCATCATGTCTTCCTCTTGTTGCCCCAAGCTTCAACGGATCGCAGACCTATCCTTGGGAATCTCTCCGCCTTCGTCGCCCGGTCTGCGGATGCGGGCGGCGGAAATCAAAGTTTCGGTATAGGCGTGCCGCGGACGCGTGAATAGCGACTCAGCTTCGGCCTGTTCCACGATACTGCCTCGGTACATCACCGCCACGCGGTTCGCCAGATAGCGAACCGTGGCGAGATCATGGGAAATGAGCAAATAGCTCATGCCCAGTGATTCCTGTAGATCCTTGAGCAAATTCATGATTTGCGCGCGCACCGATACGTCCAGGGCCGACACGGGCTCATCGAGGACGATCACCTTGGGCCGCACGGCGATGGCGCGCGCGATGGCGATCCGCTGGCGCTGGCCGCCGCTGAATTCATGAGGAAAATTATTGGCCGCCGCCCGTTCAAGGCCGACGTCGTCCAGCGCGCGGGCCACGGCTTCGGCCGCGTCATGTGCCGTCCAGCCATTCAAGCGCAAGGGTTCGGCGATCAGCTGCCGGACCCGCATCCGCGGATTCAGGGAACTCCATGGATCCTGGAACACGGCCTGAACGGAGGACCGGTATTGTCGCCGCTGTGCGCGCGTTGCCTGATGCAGCGCGATGGTGTCGTAACGGATCACGCCGGACGTGGGCTGCTCCAGATCGAGCAGCATCCGCGCCGTGGTGGTTTTTCCGCAGCCCGATTCGCCCACGAGCGCAAGCGTCTCCTTGGGCCTGAGCTGCAGGCTGAGTCCGTTGACCGCGACGACCGGAGCATGCTTGGCCCGTTGAAGAACGCCGCCCGAGCGCGGGAAATGCTTGACGAGATCCTGGGCTTCCAGCACGAACTGTTCGGACATGTCAGTCTCCCTCTCGCCAGCAACTGACGGTATGGCCGGGCCCCGCATCCTTCTGAGGCGGAACGTCCTTCAGGCAGCGATCCATCACATAAGGGCAACGCGGCGCGAATGCGCAGCCCCGCACATCTGAGAAGATCGAAGGCGGCTGGCCGGGTATCGTATACAGGCGCTCGTCCTTGTGGTCCACGTCGGGCACCGACTTCAGCAGGCTCTCGGTATAAGGATGGCGCGGCGCATTGAACAGGATCCGCGTGGGCGCGGTTTCGACGATGCGGCCGGCGTACATCACGGCAACCCGGTCGCACATGCGCGCCACCACCGCGAAGTCGTGGGTCACGAACAGGATGCTCAAGCCCTCTTCCCGCTGTATGCGCTTGAGCAGGTCCAGGAAAGCCGCCTGCACGGTGACGTCGAGCGCGGTGGTGGGCTCATCGGCAATCAGCACGGACGGCGAGCCCGCCATTGCGATCGCCCCCACCACGCGCTGGCGCATGCCGCCGCTGAAATGATGGGGATAGGCCGACAGCCCCTGCTCGGGATTGGGAATCTGGACCCGCTCCAGCAAGGCGGCGGCGGCCTTCTTCAGCTCAGAACCTTGCAGGCCCTTGTGCAGGCGCAGGGATTCGAACAGCTGATCGCCTATCGTCAGCACGGGATTCAAGGCGCGCATGGGATCCTGCAGGATCATGCCGATCTTCTTGCCGCGGTAGGCGCGCATTTCCGCATCGGAAATCCGCAGCAGATCTTCGGATTCGAACAGGACCTCGCCGCCCGTGACGCTGGATGCCGGCTTGGGATTCAGCCGCAGGACGGACAAGCATGTCAGGCTTTTACCGGAACCCGATTCACCGACCAGACCCAGGGTTTCGCCGGGATACAGATCGAACGACACGCCCTTGACGGCCAGGCCCGTTCCCCGCTTGCTCTGCAGTTGCGTGGTCAGGTTGCGGACGCGCAGCAAGGGCTCACGTGTTGAGTAGTCCATCTTCAGATATTCCGCAGTTGAGGGTCCAGGACGTCGCGCAGCCAGTCTCCGACGAGGTTGTAGGAAAAAACCACGAACAGGATGGCGACGCCCGGCATGACCGAGATCCACCAGGCGGACTCGATGTAGTCCAGCCCTTCCGCCACCATGCCGCCCCAGGTGGGCGTGGGCGGCGGCACCCCGGCACCCAGAAAAGTCAGCGACGCTTCGACGATGATGGCCCATCCCACCTGAAGGGTGCAGAGCACCACCAGCGTGTTCAGGATATTGGGCAGGATATGGCGCAATACGATGTACAGGCCGCCGGCGCCGGCCACGCGGGCCAGCAGCACATAGTCGCGTCCCTTGATGCTCAGGACCTCGCCGCGCACCAGCCGCGCGAAGCGGGCCCACAGCACCAGTGCCAGCACGATCACCACCACAATGAAGCTGGGTCCTACGGTGACCGCAAGCACCAGGGCAAGCAGGATGCTGGGAAACGCCAGGAAGCCGTCGGCCGAGCGCATGATGAGCGCGTCGATCCAGCCGCCGCGATAGCCCGCCACCAGGCCGAGCACCGTGCCGACGAATCCGCCCAGGAGTATGGTGGTGACGGCCACGCCCAGCGATACCTGCGCGCCCAGGACGATGCGGCTGAATATGTCGCGCCCCAACCGGTCGGTGCCCAGGGGATGCTCCCACACGCCGCCGGCGAATACCGGCGGCTGCAGGCGCGCGCCCGGGTTGATGGCCAGTGGATCGTGCAGCACCAGATAGTCGGCGAACACCGCCGCGAATACTGTCAGGGCCACCATGAGCAAGGCGATAACCGGAAATCTGTCAAAGGAGGAGAGCCTCCGCCATGCCAACGTTGTCATACCTAGGTCCTTACCCGCGGATCGATCAGCCCGTAGCTCAGATCGACCAGAAAATTGATTCCGACGATGATCGCGGTATAGACGAGCACCGATAGTTGCAGCACGGGGAAATCGCGCCACAGCGTTGATTCGTATGCCAGGTAGCCCAGGCCCGGCCAGCCGAACACCACCTCGATCACCACGCCCGAGGCAATGATGACGCCGTACATGAAGCCAATGAAGGTCACCACGGGGATCAGCGCATTGCGCAATGCGTGCTTCCAGACGACGACCCGTTCGGACAGGCCCTTGGTGCGCGCGAGCTTGATGAACTCGGCGTCCAGAACCTCGAGCATCGATGAGCGGAGCAGCCTCACGATGCCGGCGCTGATGCTCCATCCGAGCACGACGCTGGGCAATATGTAGTGCTGCCATGTGCCGACACCCGAACTGGGGAACCAGCGCAGCCCGACGGCAAAGACAAGAATCAGCACGATGCCGAGCCAGAAGGCGGGCGTCGATTGACCCAATAGCGCGAACCCCATGCTGAACCTGTCCCAGCCCTTGCCTCGATGAACCGCCGCGAGCACCCCCAGCGGCACGCTGATCAGGAGCGCGACGGCGAGGCCGGCCGTCGCGAGGATAAGCGTGCGGCCGACGCGGTCGAACACCAGTTCGGTGGCCGGCGCGCCGGTGCGTATCGACGTGCCGAAGTCCCCGCGCAAGGCGTCGCGCAGGAAGATCATGTATTGGCTGGCGATAGGCTTGTCCAGCCCCATCCGCTCGATATAGGCAATGCGCTCGGCCGGTGTCGCATCCGTCGGCAGCACCAGGTCGGCGGGGCTGCCTGACGAGCGCGCCAGCACGAAGACGATCAGGCTGGTCATGAGCAGCGTCATGAATGCCTGGAACAATCGGGAAAGGATGAGTCGCGCCATGGCCGTACCCGCCTATGCCATTGCGCCGATGGGCACGGCCATGCGTACGTTCTGAATGTCGACCACGCCATGCGGATGCGCTTTGAACCCCGATACGTGCGGCGCCCAGCCCACCAGTACATTGGCCGAGAACAGTGCCATGACGGGCAGTTCGGCACGTATGATCTCCTGGATCCTGGCATACAGGCCGCGCCGCTCGTTGTCATCGGTGCTGTGCCTGGCCTGATACGCCAGGGCATCAACCTCGGCGTTCGAGTAGCGCCCCGCGTTGAATACGCCCTCCGTGCAGAACTCGCGCTGCAGCAAGGTATCGAAATGAGGACGGCTTGCCGTGCCCTGGATGGCCATCTGCCAGTTGCCCCGCATGTACATGTAGGGCCACCAGGGCGGGTCGTCGTAGGAACTGGCCTCCAGGCGTATGCCGACCGCTTCCAGGTCCTGCGCGACGCGCGCGGAGATGGCGGGCAGCGGTGCAGTCGTGGGATGCACGACCTTGATGGTCAATCCGTTTTCATAGCCGGCTTCGCGCAAGAGCGCGCGTGCTTTATCGGGGTCGTAGCTTACGGGTTCCACCGGATGCGCCCATGGGTCATCATGCGGCAGGACCCCTTCGCCCGGGCGCGCCTGCCCGCCCATGACGTCACGGATCAATGCCGTCCGATCAACCGCGCAAGCCACCGCATGGCGCACTCGCGCGTCGTTGAACGGCGCTTCCTGACAGTTGAAGCAAAGCAGCACCCGCGCCTGGGACGGCGCCGCCATGGTCTGCAGCAAGCCTGCGTCTTCCAGCCTCTGGGCGGCCGAGCCAGGCACGCTTTCCACGATGTCGGCGGCCCCGCTTTCGATGAGAGCGACGCGCTGGTTCACATCCGGCGCGTAGCGGATTTCCACCGCATCGACATTGGCATCGCCCCGGCCACGGCCGTCGATATGCCGTTCCAGCTTGATATGGCTGCCGCGCACCCATTCTGCAAGACGGAATGCGCCCGTGCCGCAGGGTTGCTCCACCGTGTCGTCCACGATGTGGGTGCGCCATGCCAGGTTGTTCAGGAACGCGTCGTTCGGCGTCGAGAACTCGAACGCCACCTTGTGCTCGCCCAGGACCTTCACTTCTTCCAGGCCTTCATAGTCCGCCGCCAGCACGCTGTCGCTTTTGCCGTCGAAGATTTGCCCGAACACCCGTGCAACGTCTGCCGCGGTAAAAGGGCGGCCGCTATGGAAGCTGACCCGATCGTCAAGATCGAAGGTGTAGCGCTTGCGGCAAGAGGATACTTCCCAGCGCAAGGCAAGCTCCGGCGCGATCTCGCCATCGTGGCCAATGCGCACCAGGCTTTGGCAGATCATCTTCAGAATGACCGTGGCCGCGCTGGAATCGGAATTGAACGCGTTGGGCGCCAACGCAATGGTCTCGTGCTTGAAAAGCAGGCGCAACACCTGGCTCATGCCGTCTCCTGTTGTGAATTCTTTTGGTATACCAATATGACACCGAAAAAATTCCAGGTCAACCAAGGGTTATCCCGAAAGGGGGTCGCAGGGGGTCAGACCCTATGGGGTCTGACCCCGTGTAGGAGCGGCGGCTGGGATTGTGGGGTCAGACCCCATGCGGGGGCTGACCCTGGCTGAGACAGGTTTTGGGGTCAGACCCGTACGGGTCTGACCCCGGTGGCTGTGGCGACGGGTTCTGGGGTCAGACCCCGCATGGGGTCTGACCCCCTTCGCCGCTGGATAAATGCAGTTTCACCGCCTCATGAAACGCAAGCAGTGCCGCGTCTTCAGCGCCTTTGGTGGACCAGGCCGCCCAGAGCTGAGGCTGCACGGGGCTGTCTTCGATCGGCACATAGGCGACGCCGGTGATGCGCGCATCACGCATGCTGGCGGGCACCAGGGCGACGCCCAGGCTCCGGCCGACGCACGAAACCGCGGTGTGCCAGTGCCTGACCTCGTGCCTGACCACGGGACGGAATCCCGAAGACATGCATACGGAGATCAACTGGTCGTAATAGGCGGGCGAGACGCCTCGGGAAAACAGGATGAAGTTTTCGTGTTCGGCCTCGGCCAGGCGGACGCCGCCGGCACTGGCCAGCCGATGTCCCATGGGTACGCACAGGACGAAAGGCTCAGATGCGATGAGTTCGCAGGCCAGCGTGTCCGGCACGGCGGAGGTATGCAGGAAGCCGTAATCGATGATGCCCCGCTGCAGCGCCGCGACCTGTTCCCGGGTATTCAATTCCACCAGGCGGATTTCGACGCCCGGGCGCTCGCGCTCGAAGGACTCCAAGACCTTGGGCAGCCCCCGGCAGAGCATCGAGCCGAAAAAGCCGATGCGCAGGATGCCCGACATTCCCTTGCTGACCAGCCCGGCGGATTCGACCGCATAGTCGATCTGCGACAGGCTGCGCAATACCTCTTCATAAAAGACCACGCCCGCCGAAGTGAGCCTCAGGGGTGTCGATGCGCGGTCGACCAGATCGAACCCGACTTCCGTCTCCAACTGGCGTATCGCCACGCTGAACGGCGGCTGCGAGATATTGCAGCGCTCCGCCGCGCGGCCGAAGTGCAGCTCTTCGGCCAGTGCGGCAAAGTATCGCAAGTGTCTGAGTTCAATGCGTGTTCGTACCATTCGAAGGAAGTATGACGGTTTACGTTATCGGTATTGGACACGCCTCGCGGTCGGAAAGGAGAATCTTGGGAAAGAACTTTCATTCGCGAGGCAACAGCATGCTGACCAAGACCCTGGAAACGATTCCGTCCGCGCTGCCCCTGATCAAGATACCCGACGGTCATGGGCGCAACCTGTATGACACAGACCGGGACTTGCCCGGACTGCTGCGCTTGTACCTGAGCGCGGCCGAGGCCGAGCATTTCCTGCCGCATCTGCGCCGTCTGGGCAAGGTGGCCGGCGAGCGCCTGGATGACCTGGCCATGCTGGCAGACAAGTATACCCCTCAGCTTTCCACGCGTACGCGGGCCGGCGAGGAGCAGGACGAGATCTACAAGCACCCTGCCTACGTCGAGCTCGAACGCTGGGCGTTTTCGGAGTTCGGCCTAGCCGCCGCTTCCCATGTGCCCGGCGTGCTGGGCTGGCATGAGCCTTTGCCGCCTGTCGTCAAATACACCTTGTTCTATCTGTTTTCCCAGACGGAATTCGGCTTGACCTGCCCCGTGAACATGACGGATTCGCTGTCGCGGACCCTGAAGAAATACGGCAGCCAGGCGTTGATCGACGCGTATCTGCCCAAGCTTACGAGCCTGGATTTCGACGACCTCTTCCAAGGCGCCATGTTCATGACCGAGCAAGGCGCAGGGTCGGACATCGCGCGCACCGAGACTCAGGCCCTCAGGCATGGCGACTCGTGGTTGCTGTATGGCGACAAATGGTTCTGCTCGAATGCCGATGCCGAAGTCGCCATGGTGCTGGCCAGGCACGAAGGTGCGCCCGAAGGCATGGCGGGCGTATCGCTGTTTCTGCTGCCTCGCACCTTGTCCGATGGCAGCCGCAATCACTATCGTATCCTGCGGCTGAAGGACAAGCTCGGCACGCGTTCGATGCCCAGCGGCGAAATCCGGTTCGACGGCGCCGAAGCCTATCTGGTCGGAGAGCTGGGCCGCGGCTTCCAGCAAATGGCTGAGATGGTCAACAGCTCGCGACTGTCCAACGGCGTGCGTTCGGGCGCCCTCATGCGTCGCTCGCTGACCGAAGCGCTCTACGTCGCGCATAATCGCCGGGCGTTCGGCAAGCTCCTGCATGAGCTGCCGCTGATGCGCCGCCAGCTCGACAAAATGGAGCTGCTGACCGAGCAGGCCCGCTCCTTCGGCTATCAGGTTGCGCGCCAGCTGCAATTGGCGGATCAACAGGACGAGCGCGCCGCGGCATTGGTGCGCTTGCTGACGCCCATCATCAAGTTCCGGTCGTGCCGGGATGCGCGCAAAGTGGCCGGCGATGCCATGGAAGTGCGCGGCGGCTGCGGATACATCGAAGAATGGGTCGAGGCCCGGCTCGTCAGGGATTCGCACCTGGGATCCATCTGGGAAGGGACCAGCAACATCGTCGCCCTGGATGTCTATCGCGCCTGCAGGAAGGTCGCGGCCCTGGACGCGTATGAAAGCCATTTCGGCGAACTGCTCGACGCGGCGGGCGATGGCGCGAGCCAACGGCTGCGCCCGCTGCTCGCCACCACGATACGGCTGGCGCAAGACAATATCGATCGCGACGCGCAAGAAAACGCCCGCGAAGTGTGCTCGCTGCTTTATCACATGGCGACAGCGATCATCTTCGCCTGGGAAGCGTCGCACGAAACCCTGGCCCATCGGGCAAAGCTGCTGGACGCGGTCGTAACGCACCGGCTCGACCCGCTGGTTTCCCGCCTGGCGCGCGGATAAGCACTTTCAACACTACAAGGAGACACCATGAATCGACGTTCCATCCTGAAAATAGCGGCCTTGGCGCCAATGGCGATTTTTGCCGGCCTGGCCACCATGGGCGCCATGGCGCCCGCCCATGCCGACGCCTTCCCAAGCCGGCCCGTGACGATGGTGGTTCCCTTTACGCCGGGCGGTCCCACCGACGCCTTGGCCAGGACCTTCGCCAATGCGCTGCACGAGCAGCTGGGCCAGTCCATTGTCGTGGAAAACAAGCCGGGCGCGGCCGGCAATCTGGGCGCCGCGGCGGTCGCACGGGCCAAGGCGGACGGCTACACCCTGCTGTTCGCCAGTTCAGGCCCTCTGCTCATCAACGCCTCGCTCTTCAAGAATCCCGGCTTCAACGCCCGCAGCGACTTCACGCCGCTGGCCTACATCGGCGAGATTCCCAACGTGCTGGTGGTGAACGCAAAAACCGAGGCGAACGATCTCAAGTCCTTTGTCGATTCGCTCAAGAATCGCTCGGACGTTTCCTACGGCTCATCGGGCAACGGCAGTACCAACCACCTGATCGTCGAGAAAATGAAGAAGGACCTCGATGCCAACTGGGTGCACATTCCGTACAAGGGCACCGCTCCGGCGCTCAACGACTTGATCGGCGGCCAAACCACCTTCATGTACCTGGACGTCCTGACCGCCGCAAGCCATGTGAAGAGCGGCCGGCTGAAAGCCCTGGGCATTGCATCGCCGGAGCGCTCCAGCGTGCTGCCCGACGTGCCGACCTTCAACGAACAAGGCGTGCCCTCCTTGAACCGTGGCGTCGCCTTCGGCGTGCTGGCACCCGCGGGACTGCCCGAGCAGGAAAAGCAGACGCTTGCCACGGCGGCGCGTAAAGCCATCGAGTCGGCAAAGATGCAGGAGTTCCTGTCCAACCAAGGCGTGCAGCCGGGCTCCATCACCACGCCCGACGCGTTCGGCCGCTATATCGATGAACAGATCGGCACCTGGGGCGAAGTCGTGAAGCTGGCCAACATCCAGCCAAGCTGAATACGCATAGGAGTCGAAGTTGTCCGAGCATACGAACGCCGTATTGGCCGATATCCAGGTTCTGGACATGACCCGCGTCCTGGCGGGGCCATGGTGCACCCAGACCCTCGCCGACATGGGCGCCGAAGTCATCAAGATCGAAAAACCGGCGGCCGGCGACGACACCCGGCATTGGGGCCCGCCCTTCCTGCTTGACGAAGCCGGCATGCCCACCGACCAGGCGGCCTACTTCACCTGCTGCAATCGGAACAAGAAGTCCATCACTCTTGATTTTTCGCGCGAGGAAGGCGCGCGGTTGATACAAGAGCTGGCCTTGAAGTCGGACGTCTTCGTCGAGAACTACAAGGTCGGGGGCTTGAAGCCCTATGGCCTGGATTACGAGACGCTGTCCGCGCTCAATCCGCGCTTGATCTATTGTTCGGTCACCGGTTTCGGGCAGACCGGACCCTATGCCAAACGCGCCGGCTACGACCTGCTGGTACAGGCGGCCAGCGGCATGATGAGCATCACCGGGGAGCCGGCCGACAAAGGATGCGCAAACGGCAGCCGGGTAGGTGTCGCCATCACGGACATCTTCGCCGGGCTGTACGCCGCCACGGCGATCCTGGGCGCCTTGCATGAGCGCAAGCGCACGGGGCTCGGACAGCATATCGACATTGCCTTGCTGGACGTCGGCATGGCCGTCCTGGCCAACCAGGCATCGGGCTATCTGAACACCGGCGCCGTCCCCCGCCGCAACGGCAATGTGCATCCAAGCCTGGTCCCCTATCAGGACTTCAGCACGCTGGACGGAGCGGTCCTGCTGGCCATCGGCAACGACAGCCAGTTCGCCAGATTCGCCGCGGTGGCGGACAGGCCCGACTGGGCCACCGACGCCCGCTACGCGATGGGTCCGATGCGCGTGGAAAACAAGGACGAACTGCTGCGCCAGGTGTCCCAGGCCATGGTCCGCAAAACAACCGCGGACTGGATACGGGAACTGGAGGCGGTGGGCGTACCCTGCGGCCCGGTAAACAATATTGCGCAGGCTTTCGAAGACCCGCAGGTCATCGCAAGAGAGCTGAGGGTCCGCCAACCGCAGCCGGATGGCTCGCCGGTCCCCCATATCGACTCCGTGCGCAGCCCGATCAGGTATTCGCGCTCGCCCATGAGCCTGCACAGCCCACCGCCGACGCTGGGGCAACACACGGATGCCGTCCTGCAGGCCGCCGGGCTGGCGAAAGGGGAAATCGCCCATTTGAGGGACGAGGGTGTTTGTTGATGGGGTCAGACCCCATGCGGGGTCTGACCCCGGTGGCGATGAAGGGCAGGTTTTGGGGTCAGACCCCGTACGGGGTCTGACCCCACAGCAGCGGGCGGAGCGGGGTCAGACCCTACACTCTGCAGGCTCAGACCCTATAGGGTCTGACCCCTACACCGCATAAACCAGTTCCAGGCTCATCCCCGTACGCGACATCCCTTCGACTGCGGCCGCGTCTGCAACCCCCACCAGAGTGCCCAGCAAGGTTAGTTCGCCCGCGTCGACGTTGGAGTTCGCGGCAACACTGTCGTTCCAGTATTGGATTTGCGTGTCTCCATCCACTTCCATCAGCAGGATGGCTTGAATGCCGTTGCGCGCGCCGGTCAGCGCTGCGTTCGCGGTGGCGGCGGGATCGTTTGCGGCATCCGTGATTCGGATGATGCCGCTGAAGTTGGCGGGCAGGCTGGCAAGGTCGAAGTTCGCCGCGGCGCTGGCGGTGCCCGACACGGACATGGTTCCGCCGGCCTCCAGATTCTGGCCTTCGGGGCCGAATCCGTCCTGGCGGAAGACCAGCTTGTCCTGCGCTGTATCAAAGCCGTTGATGACGTCGCCGGTCTCGCCGCCGTCGTCATGGCTGAGATACGCCACGCGGTCCATCGCCGCGCCTGCGGCGCCCAGGCTTAGCGTGTCGGCGCCCAAGTTTCCAATGGAAATCAGGATGGCGCCATTTTCGGTCGCCATGCCTTGGACGTCGATGTCATCGTCCGCCGCAGTTCCCCGCAACTCGACGGATTCCGCCATCGCGTCCAAGCCGTTCCCTCGTATGGTCAACTCGCCTCCCGATACGGAGTCCGAGTTGAGTACGAAGATGAGTCCATCGTCCTGCAGCTCGAGCACGTTGTCCGTGAACTCGATCCAGGTCGAAATATCCATCAGATTGACTTCCCCGGTGCCGAGCAGGTCGGTGGCTGCGCCGTCGACCATCACCATGCCGTTGCCGGAAATGGTGTTCGTGTGATCGTAGCCGATCCAGTCGTTGAACTCGGCTGCGTCCGCCATGCTCAGCACCAGCGTTACGTCGTCGCCCAGAGCGATGTCCGCCTTGACGCCGGCGAGCCCAAGCGCAATGTCGCCGCTGCCGTCTATGGTTATGCTCTGCAGGCTGTCGGCAAGAAGTTCACCAAACGACCCGATCGAATTGTCGCCGTCGATATCAATGGACAGGCTGGCGATGTTGGCGCTTGCCACCGTATTGCCCGCGCCCAGCATGCTGATGGCAAGGACGGTAAGCGTGCTGTTGATCATGCCCAGTTGCTGCTGGCCGAGCAGCGCCGCGTCGGCGTGGTAGCGCACCGTGTAGGCGCTGTCGGACACGTCGGACGCCCCGATCAACACAGGCTCGCGTACATCGGCAACCACGAGGTCGGCCGCCGAAGCGTCGTTCCAGATCTCTTCCATGCCGGTCGCCCGGCTCAGGTAGATTCCCGCGCTGGTGCCGGCGGCAGGCTCCGCTTTCAGGAACAATATTTCGACATTGCTGATCGAGGGCGCCATGCTCGCGGAGGATGCCGGGTCCGCCTGCGCGTCAAGGGTCGCGAACAGCGCGTCCCATTCGGCTCCGCCATCCAAAGTAAGGCCCCGGCTCACTGCGGCGGAACTGAATGCATAGAATTGGTCCTCGTCGCTGCCGCCCGTGACGATGAACTGGCCGTCGGCATCCATATTGGGCAAGTCCGGCAAGATCACATAATTCGGCGCGTCGGGCAGTTGATACGGCGAATCGTCCAGGCTCAGCTGCAGCGGCTCTTCGGGTGTGCCGAGGCCCTCGCCTGGCAGTTCGAACGTGGGCGGCAGGACCGTACCGGGAGGAATTTCCACGCCATCCGGGATCACCAGCTTTACTCCTTCCGGCGGTACGAAGTCCAGCGGGATGGGCAAGTCCGATGGCGGTACCCAATCTGGCGGGGACTCGAACTCGGGCAGGAACGGCGCAACTTGCGCCACGCGCGCCAACGCCGAAAACGCATCGCCGGACTCCAAGGCCTGTTGGAATACCGGATCCTCGGAAAACAGCCACAGATCCACGCCGCGGCCCAGGTCGCGCTCTTCAAAGATGCCGTAAGTGATCAGATGCGCGATCGCCGAGGTCTGCCCCGCGCCCACGGCGGTCGCCACGTCGGGATTCGCATCCAGGTATGCGCCAAGATCGATGGCGGGATTGATGTATCGCCGTTCATTCTGGCCATAAAGCAGAAAATGCTCGGTCGCCGACATGACGCCCTGCTCGACCGCCGCGGCGACATCCCGGTTCTGCTGAAGATAGAACGCCACATCGAAGAGATCCAGCGGCGAGCGGCCCTCCCCCGCGCCATAGAGGATGAAGTGGTCGTAAGCGGTCATGTCGCCCCGATCGACCGCTGCAGCGACATCGGGGTTGGCAGTCAGATACTGGCCGGTGTTGAACAAGGGGCCCGGGGACCGCCCTTCGGCATTGCCATACAGATCAAAATGCTGGCGGGCCGTCATCAAGCCAAGGTCTACCGCCTCGCCGACATCGGGGTTCTGCTCCAGGTACCACGGCTCATTGAACAACGAAAGATTCGCAGCCATCATCGCCTCCACGCAAGGGCACAGAAATAGAAGCTACAGTGCAACGATCTTACGTAGATTGGCGTCGAAATAAATTCGCCATGTGGACTAGGACTTTGGGATGTGGGGTCAGACCCTATAGGGTCTGACCCCGGAGCTACGGCGTTGGGGTCAGACCCCGTACGGGGTCTGACCCCTTACTTAATAGAAAATGGATTAGTCCTGCGCCGTACCCGACCCTTTGACCCATGTGGTCAGCAGTCTAAAGCTCGAAGCTATATGGTAATTGTCGGATAGCGTCAGCAATCGTTCATGCTTGTCGCGATATGATCGAATGATTCTGAGAGCCAGGCTGCCTTCCGGAAGCTCAAGCCGAGGTAGTGCGATATCAGGCATCAATGCCGCTTCGATCTCCTGGTCGATCTTCACGACTTCTTGACCGTAGTCGTCTTCCAGTTGGCGCAGAATACTGGGATGATGACCGTGCAGCGTTTCCTTGATCCTTTCAAACTCAGGTCGCAGCATGGCTCGCGTGTAAGTAATGATAGTGCCCTGGTCGACCAAACGGCGGTTGGCATGCCACACAACCCAGTTGGAATCCGGTTCACAACTCATTCGCCGCGCCTCGTCTTCCTTCACCGTTACGCGCTCTTCACGAAACACCTCTAGGCTTGTTCGGTCGGTGTATTCCATGAATTCCTTCATGGATCCCAGTGCTGCGGCGAGAATCGGCTGCTCCATACGCGGACGATCAGAAATAATCACCGTCCCACGGCGTGGCTGGCGCCGGATCATTCCGCAATCTACCAGCCTTCGCGTTGCTTCACGCACCGTATGACGACTGACCCCGTAAGCCTTGCTTAGCTCTGCCTCGGTCGGTAGTAGCGAACCAACCGGATACCGTCCCGAGCTGATGTCGTGCAACAAACATTGATGGAGCCAAGCGTAGCGGCTTGGCGCCCGGTTGTTGGTTTCCATATTCTCGGCGGAATCCGACGCCTTACGGGCGAGATCCTTCAACATTAGAACTCCAAAAATCAATTGCAAATTAATTGTACGTACGTTAGCATCTTTCACAACAATCTTTATGTACGTACAATTAAATTTACAAGACCGACATGTTTACCCTGCTTGGGGACGTCGTTTTTATAACCGAAGCATTGTTACCGCTTGTCGGCTCGATGTAAATCAACCTTAGGGCAATACGATGGCAAGAGACATTATTTTGCGGGAAGTAGGATTGCGGGATGGCCTGCAAATTCATCCCGGCTTCATGGCAACCGAGCATAAGCTGGCTTGGATAAAGGCCGAAGCGGAGGCCGGCATACAAGAAATCGAAGTGACGTCATACGCGCCTGCTCGTATATTGCCTCAGTTTGCCGATGCGGAAGAGGTCACCGTCAAAGCCACACGTATTTCTGGCTTGACGGTATCGGCGTTGATACCCAACCTGCGCGGAGCCGAACGAGGGTTCGACCTTGGAGCCCATAAGCTGAACTTCGTGGTCTCGGTAAGCGAAACGCATAATCTAAAGAACGTGCGACGAAGCCGCGCCGAATCCCTGGAGGACTTCAAGAACGTCGTTGCCTTGGCCAAACGCCTGCCCGCGGAAGCCCGCCCGAAAGTATGCGGAGGACTTGCAACCGCGCTGGGGTGTTCATATGAAGGCTCCATCGCCGTTTCCGAGGTCGTCCGTGTTGCCGTAGCCCTGGCCGAGGCGGGAGCCGATGAAATCACTATTCCGGATACCGTGGGGTACGCCAATCCAACATTGGTTCGGCAAGTATTCTCGGCTGTCTCGAAAGAGCTGGGACAGCTTCCTATCGCAGCCCATTTCCACGACACTCGCGGCACCGGCCTAGCCAACGTTGTCGCAGCTATAGATTGCGGAATCCGCTTGTTCGACGCTTCCTTGGGCGGGTTGGGCGGCTGTCCCTTCGCCCCCGGAGCCAGCGGAAACATCGTTATGGAAGATGCCTGTTTCATGATTGAAGCAATGGGCTTCTCTACCGGAGTCGATATCGACAAGCTTATTGCTGTCCGACAGATCGTCACTGAAGCACTGCCCGATATAGAACTACATGGAGCTATTGCACGCGCAGGCCTGCCGCGCGGCTTTGTGTACCCGGCATCCGCCAACGCCAATGCAGCGTAGCGCGCAACGAAAGCCCACTTATTACGACAACACCATGACGAAAACCATGCAATACGAAACGCTGCACTGCGAAGTACAGCCCAACGGCCTGCTTCTTATCACTCTTAACCGCCCCGACGTCCATAACGCCGTAAATACCCAAATGGGAGAAGACCTAAGAAGTCTTTTCTTGCCTTTGCGCTTCACGCCCGGCGAATTGCGTTGCATCGTTATAACAGGTGCCGGCCGGAAAGCTTTTTCCACAGGCGGAGATCTAAAAGAGCGCAAAGGAATGTCGGAAGAGTCCTGGCGGCTTCAACACGCCATCTTCGAAGAAGCCTTCTACGCCGTCATGGACTGCCCCATACCAATCATCGCCGCAGTAAATGGTTTCGCATACGCCGGAGGCTGCGAACTGGCGCTGGCCTGCGACTTCATTTATGCGTCAAGCACTGCCACTTTTGCGTTGACGGAAACCAGTCTAGGCATCATCCCCGGAGTCGGAGGCACTCAGAACCTGCCAAGGGCTGTCGGCGAACGCAGGGCCAAAGAACTCATCATGAGCGCGAAACCATTTACAGCTCAACAAGCAAGCGACTGGGGCATGGTGAATGAAGTCTGCTCTCCTGACGAGCTCATGCCCACTGTACTCGCATTAGCGGGGCGCATTTGCGCTAACGCACCCATTTCGGTAGCCCAGGTCAAGAAGGCCATTCACCATGGCATGCAAACCGACTTGAAAACAGGGCTGATGCTTGAAGTACAAGCCTACGAAAAAGTCATCCCATCGGAAGACCGCAAGGAAGGCGTCCTCGCCTTCAATGAAAAGCGTCCGCCGCGCTTTACGGGTCGGTAGGCGTCGACTTATCTGGAAAAAACTACACCTCATTTTTTGACCTGGATGGAGACAAACATGAACTGGTCCAAACTTCTTGGCTTCGCAGCCCTCCCTGCCCTGATACTCGCAACCGCCGGCGCATGGGCCAATTATCCCGACAAGCCAATCAAGCTCATCGTGCCCTATGCGCCCGGAGGATCATCCGATATTGTCGGACGTCAGTTAGCTTCGTTCTTAAGCGAAGAAATGGGCGTTTCCGTTGTTGTGGAGAATGTAGGCGGCGGAGGCGGAGCAACAGGTGTGCAAAGAGCGGCGCATGCCTCCGGCGACGGCTACACGCTGCTTCTTGGCGCGAACTCCGAATTACTGATCAACAAGCTGCTGCGCCCCGAGCTGCCCTATGACGCAGCACGTGACTTTACGCCGCTGGCATCCATAGGCACAGGCTCCATCGTTATCGTTGGAAAACCGGGCTTGCCTGCCAAGAACATGGGTGAGGTAATCCGGATGGCCAAGCACGGAGGAACAGGCATCAACTATGGCACGTCGGGCGTAGGAACCATCCAGCATCTGGTCGGGGAAATCATCAAGTTGCGAACCAACGCATCGTTTACCCATGTCGCTTATCGCGGTGCGGGTCCTCTGGTTTCCGACCTGGCCGGCGGCCACGTAGATCTGGGCATCGCCACACTCGCATCGGTAAGCAAGCTCATCGAGGCAGGCAAGGTTCAAGCATATGCCATTAGCTCAAGCGAACGCACAGCGTTCGCCTCCGGCATCCCCGCAATCGCCGAAACGCCGGACCTGAACGACATAACGATAGAAACGTGGTACGGCATATTTGCGCCAGCCTCAATACCGGCGGATATCGCTGAAACGCTTCAACAAAAAATACAGGCCGTCTTGCGTAATCCGGAGCTGGAGAAAAACCTTGCACAGCAAGCGATCACGATCGCTCCTAAAAAGCCGGGTGATCTCAAGGCATTCATTGCCGCCGAGACCGATAAATACAAAAGCATCATTACTCAAGCGAAGATCAGTGTGCAATAGGCTCTTTGAGCGCCCAAATATTCAGATACTAGAGGCAAGCCATGTTATCGACACAGCCCCTGCAAGGGATTACCGTCATTGAAATCGGCCATACCGTTGCCGCTCCGTATGCCGGAATGATATTGGCGGAGTTGGGAGCAAATGTCATCAAGGTCGAAAACCCGGATACCGGCGACTACACCCGAGGAATGCCGCCATTCCGGGGCGAGACCTCAGCGGTCTATCAATCCCTCAATAGGGGGAAGCGCAGCGTTTCACTAGATCTGAAGGACCAGAAGGACGCAGAGCTCCTTCGACGCCTCATACTCGATCAAGCCGATGTAGTACTGCATAATCTCAAATTCGGCGCCATGGAAAAGCTTGGCTTTGGTGCAAACGAGTTGCTTTCGGCAAAACCGGAACTTGTGTATTGCAATGTCGGCGCTTTTGGACGTGTTGGCCCGAAGCGGGACAGGCCGGGATACGACCCATTGATGCAAGCGTACACAGGCATTATGAGTATCATGGGGGAAGAAGGTAGGCCTCCCGTGCGGGTGGGCGTGTCTATCACTGACATGGCAGCTGGAATGTGGGCGGTAATCGGGATTCAGGCGGCTTGCCGGGAACGGACTCGCACGGGATTTGGCGGCGTCGTAGATACGTCGCTATTTGAAACCGCTCTAGGCTGGTTGACTGTCCAGTATGCTTCATTTGACGCTTCGGGCGAGGTACCGAAGCGCGAAGGCTCCGGCCTCGCGATGATGGCGCCCTACCAGGCTTTTGCCACCGCCGACTCCTTCATCATGATCGCCGCTGGCAACGACAATAATTTCAAGAAATTGTGTCGTGCGATTAATCGTGTGGACCTGGTCACTGATGCACGATTCTCTTCCAATAAGGGACGTGTGGCAAATAAGGCTGCTTTGCTGGACATACTGGAACCTATTCTGAAGTCCGGGACATCCGACTCATGGCTTGCCCTGCTGGAGGCATCCGGCGTTCCGTGCAGCCCAATCAAAACCATCGATGAAGTCGTGAGCGATCCCCATGCGCTCGCGCTGGACATGTTCCAAGACTCCCCCGATGGCATGGGGAAAATATTGGGCTTGCCTGTTGCCTTTGACCATAGCCGCCCTCCTTTTCGTCGACCCGCGCCAAAACTGGGCGAACATACCGCCGAAGTTTTTGCACCCTACCAAGAAAATTAGTGACACCATGAAACTTTTACGCTACGGACCAGCGGGCGCTGAACGCCCTGGCCTGCTGGATGACAGCGGAAATATCCGGGATCTGTCTGGGATCCTCGATGATATTTCCATAAAGACTTTGCAACCTGCAGGTCTGCAAGCCTTGAAGGCCATCGACTCCGCCCTCCTTCCTATCATCGACAACTCTGTCCGCCTAGGGACGCCTTGGACCGGGATGCGAAATATCGTTGCCATTGGACTCAACTACCATGACCATGCCAAAGAAGCGAAGCTTCCGCTACCATCCGAGCCCATAATGTTTACAAAGTGGCATAGCAGCATTGTGGGACCAAACGACGGGATCAGCATTCCGCCTGGCTGCTCCAAGGTGGATTGGGAAGTTGAACTTGCCATCGTCATTGGTCAACAGGCGCGCAGGGTAAACGAAGAAGATGCGTTGAAGTACGTAGCCGGATACACGCTTGCCAATGACGTGTCCGAGCGTAGCTATCAAATGGAACGCAGCGGCGGACAATGGAGCAAAGGCAAAGGGTTCGATACTTTTGGCCCACTCGGGCCTTACCTTACCACCTGCGATGAGATAGCCGACCCCCAACAGCTTGAACTCTGGCTTGATGTCAACGGTGAACGCATGCAAGCCGGGCATACCTCCAACATGATTTTTAGCTGCGCTCAGATTGTCAGCTATTGCAGCCAAGTCATGACGCTTGACGCCGGAGACGTTATATTGACAGGCACACCTCACGGTGTAGGCATGGGCTTCAACCCTCCGCGCTACTTGAACGCGGGAGATGTGGTGACTTTGGGCGGCACTGGGCTCGGCGTCCAGCGGCAAGAAGTAAGTGCAGCAAGGTAGCCTCGAAACCCTGAGGGGTCAGACCCCGTACGGGGTCTGACCCCTCGGCGGCACAAAGGGTCGGACCCTACAGGGTCCGACCCCAACTCCAACTACCCCGCAATTTGCAGTGCCCTCAACACAGGCAGTTGCTTCTGTGCAAAGGCGGTGGCCTGATTGGTAAGTTCAGCCAGGTTTTCCTCGGCCGTTTCAAGGGTGGCGCCTTCCTTGACGATTTTCTGGCCTTGCGCGGCCAGGATCTGCCATGCGTATTGTGCCCATTCGGCAGGCTGTTTCTTGCCCTGCGACAGCGCCAGGAGGAAGAGCTGCTGGAAGCGGCCGACCATCACGCCGCCGCCGGTGACGGGGCTGGCCAGGTAGCTGATGTCGCCCATGCTGCGGGCTTTGAGCATCAAATGCGCATTCAGCTTGTCGGTGTGTTTCCTGGCTTTGCTTATCTGATTGTCTTCCGCGGCGGCCACCGCCAGCGTTCCCGCCCCGACCAGTACCATGATCGCCTGGATGATCTGCGCGAATGTCACGCCTTTTTCAGACAAGGATTGCTCCAGTTGAGCCAGCGTACGCGTCTTGTGGTCGGCCAGCGCGTCCAGCAAGGGCACGTAGACGCCTTCATTCAACGTGGCTTCGCCCAGCGCGCCATTGACCTTCATGGAGACGTCCGCCCTTGGCGTGACCAGCATCACTTTCTGTTGCCGCAGGGCCTGCGCCTGTTCGAACGGAGTAATGCGCCGGGCCCCCTTCACCCAGTAATCGCGCCGGAACTGCTGGTTCACCATGAAGTCGCGCACGCTTTCACGGAACATGGGATCCGGGATCTCCTTGAGGAAAGCCTGCTGCTCCGCCGATAGATTCACCGCCTCGATGTGGTCGAGGTAGTGGGCGGAGCATGCATACTGGACTTTGGCGGGCTCCAGCCATTCGGCCATGGTGGCAAAGTGCATGGGGTGCCAGTCGCGGTTGAAGTATTCGTGCGCCAGGTAATGGCGATTCTGTTCCTTCAGCTTCTTGATGCGTTCGCCGACCAAGGGATTCGCCCTGGAGAACAGGGGGTTGGTGGCCAGCAGCCCTTCGGCGAACTCAATGGCGCCGTCGATCCGGCTGACGATGCCGCGGCCTTCGGCGCCCAGCACTTCCGCGTGCTCGGCCATCAGATGGCGCATCGGCGCAAATGCCGCCCAGCCTGGCAAGGTGTTGTAGCTGATATAAAGCACGCCGCCCACCTTCAGCTTGCGGCGGATGAAATCCACGATAACGGCGCGGTTCTCATCGCTGATCCAGCTCCAGATGCCATGCAGCCCGATGTAGTCGAAATCGGGAAGGTCCGGGCGATTGGCGAATTCGGCGAAAGCATCATCGTGCAGCGCCGCCCCCGATCCCGACACGGCGGACAGTTCCTGCGCAAACCCCGCCTGGGCAGGGTTGAAATCGGTGCCATGCCATTTCACCACGGAGGCGCAGGCATGGATATTGGCGCTGAGCCCTTGCCCGAATCCCAGCTCACAAGCGTGACCCACTTCGGGCATGGACAGCCCGGCGTTCAAGAAAGCCAAGCCCACCCGCAGGGGATTCAGTTCAGTGTAGTACCCATAGGTGTAGCCGATGTCAGCCACATAGCCCGCGCTCCAATTGCTCATTATTATCCCTTCTAGGCGTATCGAAAATCCGTCCGCTACTCTAACGGGTGGACTCCAGGATCGTCAATGAGAACCGGGCGGGGGGCTGAGGGGTCAGACCCTATGCGGGGTCTGACCCCGGAACGGCGGAGGTGGGGTCAGACCCATGGGTCTGACCCCGGGACGGCGGAGACGGGGACAGACCCCATGCGGGGTCTGACCCCGCGGCGGCGGAGATGGGGTTAGGCCCCCTACGGGGTCTGTCCCCTGAAATACAGATGCGCGCCGCAAGCGTCGCGGGGGTCCACGGCCAGGGTTCGGTCATCCACCTTGTCAAAGCGGATTCCGTGATCGACGAACCACGCCTCGGTCTGCGCAATATCCTTTACCAGCAAGGTGGCGGAAGCAAGATAGGCGTTGCCCAGGCTCTGCTGCGCGTCGCCACGCCGTTCCGCCTCGTCGGGCGAAATCAGCTCTATGTCCGCGCCTTCGCCGAAGTTCAGATGAATGCGTTCGGCGCTGCGATGCACGTTGTCAGCGCCCAGCAGTTTGACGTAGGCCGCCTCGGCCTCGTCGAAGTCGGACACCACGCCCACCAGGCGGCCGAAGCCGGTCACGCCGTTGGGGTGGTCCATCCAGCCCGGTTGCCGCAACGTGTCGGAGGACAGATGCTCGCATAGATTGGCGTGAGTCAGCCCGGGGTAAAGCCGGTGATCCAGCATGACCGTACGGAAATAAAGGTCCAGGGTCTTGTCCTCGAGAACCAGCTTCCGGTTCAGGTCCTTGGGCGGCTCTATGCCCAGACCCGCCGCGATGCCCGCCTGGTAGCTTTCATCGGCATTCTTGGCGTTGAAGGCCACGCTGTACAGCCCTTCGCCTTTTTCCAGGAACTTGTCCACGCCCGCGAGAAACTTGCCGGGGTCGCCGATGCCGCGGATTTCCAGATAGTCGTGGGGAAACATGATGCACAGATTCTCCGTTCCCCATTCCTGATGCTTGCCACTGGGTGGAACCACGAAGCCCAGCTTCTGATATTGGGCGCGAGTCTGTTGCAGATCGCGCACGGCGACGACGGGGTGGTCTACCCTTCCTACTTTGGCGGTCATAAGTCTGTCCTGAATACTGCGGAGTTGAACGGATTAATCTTTTGCACGATTGGATCCGATTTAGGATAACATGTCAATCCGACTTCTCATTCTCGATCCGAACATGCCTTCCACGCAGCTCCTGGCCGGAGAACGGCCCGCCTTCCCCGATAGTCTCTGGGCATCGATTACGCCGCCGCTTCCGCCTTTCCCCTCATTGGAAGGTGCGCATGACTTCGATGTGGCCATCGTCGGGGGCGGCTTTACCGGCTTGATGGCGGCTTTGACGCTACGCTTGGCAGGCAAGCGCGTGGCGGTGCTGGACGCCGTCGAGCCCGGCTGGGGCGCATCGGGACGCAATAACGGCCAGGTCATCCCCGGATTCAAATGGGACCCGGACGTGCTGCGTCAGCGCTACGGCCAGGATGCCGGCCGCAAGCTGGCGCTTTGGGGTGGCGACGCTCCCGGGCTGGTATTCGACACCATCGCCGCCCACGGCATCGATTGTTCCCCGTTACGCCATGGCTGGATACAGCCCGCCTACACGGATATCGCTGCCAAGCGGATCGAGGAGCGATGCCGGCTTTGGGCGGAACTGGGCGCGCCGGCGGAAATGATTCCCCCTGCCGACGTCGCGCCCATGCTGGGCACCCCTATTTTCCAGTCTGCCTGGATCGACCGTCGCGGCGGCTGCATCAACCCATTGGCCTATGCGCGCGGCCTGGCGCGGGCGGCGCAGTTGCAGGGCGCCGGACTCTATGTCCGCTCGCCCGTCGCCTCCATGCACAAGAAGGACGGTCTATGGGTGCTCACCTGCGCCAATGGCGCAACTGCGACCGCGCCGCAAGTCATCGTTGCCACCGCGGCGTATGCGAACGACATAGTAGGCGGCTTGAAGACATCCATGGTCCCGGTGCGCACGGCGCAAGTCGCTACGGCGCCGCTATCGAAAAAGCATCTGGACACCATCCTGCCTCAGCGTCATTGCGCTTCGGACACACGGCGGTTGCTCACTTCGTTTCGCATTTCACCAGACCATCGTTTGGTCATGGGCGGGGCCGGCGCCACCGCGGGACTGAGCCATGATTTCATCGTGCGCAAGCTGCACAAGGCGGCGGAGCGGATGTTCGGCCATCTGGGGCCTCTGGATTGGGAATATGCCTGGAGCGGCTATTTCGCGGTCACCAAGGACCACATGCCGCATATCCATGAAGCCGGCGACAACCTGATCTGCGCCCTGGGCTGCAACGGCCGCGGCATCGCGGTTTCAACCGCAATCGGCAAGCTGCTGGGCGAACGCCTGCTGGGATTGCCGGCGGAAGAAATGCCGCTGCGCCCGACACCGATACAGCCCTTCGCCTTCCACGCCTTCCGCCATCTTGGCGTCGCCGTGGCCACGCAGTACAACGGCATGCTGGATTACATGGACAAGGCCCGTTCTCGCTGATCAGGTGGGTGGGGTCAGACCCCGTACGGGGTCTGACCCCTTCGTGAGACACCGTTGGCTTGATGTGATGGGGTCAGACCCCATGCGGGGTCTGACCCCTTGTTGAGACACCGCTGACTTGATGTGCTGGGGTCCGACCCCATGCGGGGTCGGACCCCTTGATGAAACGCGGCTACTTGTTGTGATGGGGTCGGACCCCGCACGGGGTCCGACCCCTAGCCTTTCGTCTTGCGCCGGAAATAAGCCTGGACTTCCCGTTGGGTATGCTCGATGTGCCGTCTCAGCAGCAGCACCGCGTCGTTGACGTCTCCACGCTCACAGGCATCCAGGATTTTCACGTGATCGCGGTGCGATCGTTCATGGCCCGCCACCGCGCTGACGCGCTGGCGCATGATCTTGCCCATCTGGTCCTGCACCGATTGGATCAGCGCAACGAGCCGAGGCCGATTGGCGGGTGCGTACAGGCATTCATGAAAACGGGCGTTCAGGTCGCTCCAGTCCGCCTCGGTCATTGCGGCGTGGTAGGCATCCAGCAATGCCCGCGCATGGGCGATGTCCGATGCGGCCATATTCGGCACCGCGAGTTCCAATGCCCGGCATTCGATCGCGATGCGCATATCGAGCATTTCCACGTAATCGGCGACCGCCAGCACAGTGACGGTCGCGCCGGCATTGGGGGTGAACGACACCAGGCCTTCCGACTGCAGACGCATGAGCGCTTCGCGCACCGGGATCTTGCTGACGCCTAGCTCGGCGGCGATATCGTCCTGGCGTATCGGCGATCCTTCCGCCAAGGCGCCGTCCAGGATCCGTTTGCGCAATTCCTGGTAGACCCGATCCGTCGCCGTGGTTTTCTTGTTGGCAGCATTCTTCATATCAACAGCTCAATCCCTGACCAGCCGGCATGCCGGCAACCCGTCCGTACTATACCTTCCCATCACCCCTTTTCGCTGTATTAGTATAAACGCGCACTTATTACGTTCCTTAAAATCGTATACCATTTCGTTAAATAATATCTAATAAACGACACCCCGCAGCTCTTCATCAATCTTCGCCAGTGAGTCCCATCAGCAATGACCAGCAGTGTTCCCCTCTTCGACAGCGCAATCGGGCCTGTCCTCAAAGCCCAAAACGAACCGATCCTTGGCTACGCCCCTGGTTCGCCCGAGCGCAGCGCCCTGCAACAGGAACTTGAATCCCAAAGCCAGAATGCGATCAGCATTCCGCTCGTCATCGGCGGCGATCATGTCGAAACCGCTGCACAGGCGAAGCTCGTTTCTCCGCACGACCATGGCCATGCCTTGGCCAAGGTCAGCCAAGCGGAAGAAAAAGACATCGGGCTCGCCATCGACGCTGCCATGAAAGCCCACAAAGACTGGTCACGATGGTCGTTGCAGGACCGCTCGGCGGTATTTCTGAAGGCGGCCGACTTGCTGGCCGACAAGTACCGGCAGCGCCTGAACGCCGCGACCATGCTCGGCCAAAGCAAAACCGTCCAGCAAGCGGAAATCGATTCCGCTTGCGAGCTCATCGATTTCCTGCGCTTCAATGTGCAGTTCGCACAGGAAATCACGGCCCAGCAGCCGAACTCATCCCGGGGCATGCGTAACTTGACCGACCACCGGCCGCTCGAAGGCTTCGTGTACGCGGTGACACCTTTCAACTTCACGGCCATCGGCGGCAATCTTGCAACGGCACCGGCGCTGATGGGCAATACCGTCATCTGGAAACCCGCCGCCACGGCGGCGCTCAGCAACTATCTATTCCTGCAGTTGCTGGAAGAAGCCGGGCTTCCTCCAGGCGTCATCAATTTCGTGTCCGGCAATTCGTCGGACATCAGCGCGCGCGTCTTCAGCCATCCCGATTTCGCGGGCCTGCACTTCACCGGCTCCACCACCGTCTTCGACCAGCTGTGGCTGCAGGCAGCGCAGAACCTGAAGAACTACAAGAGCTATCCGCGGCTAGTGGGCGAAACCGGCGGCAAGGATTTCGTTCTTGCACACCCATCGGCCGACGTCGAAGCGCTCGCCGTGGCGCTGCTAAGGGGCGCCTTCGAATACCAGGGACAGAAATGCAGCGCCGCGTCCCGCGCCTATGTTCCCGCATCGATCTGGCCTACTGTGCGCGCCCGTCTGCTGGAGCTGGTTGCCGACATCAAGATGGGCAGCGTGCAGGACCTGTCCAACTTCATGGGCGCCGTCATCGATGAAAAGGCCTTCCGCCGCATTGCGCGCTACATCGACCTGGCGCGGCAAGACGGCGGCGCCAGCATCCTGATCGGCGGCACAACCGATTCCAGCAAAGGCTATTTCGTCTCGCCCACCGTGGTGCAGGTCGACGACCCGGGGCATGTGCTGATGCAAGAGGAAATCTTCGGCCCGGTGCTGTCACTTTATGTCTACGACGACGCACGCTGGACCGACATACTCCGGCTCGTCGATGAAACCAGCCCTTATGCCCTGACCGGCGCGGTCTTCGCGCAGGACCGCCAAGCCCTCCAGGAAGCAAACAGCGCCCTGCGCCATGCCGCGGGCAATTTCTACATCAACGACAAACCCACCGGCGCGGTCGTCGGCCAGCAACCCTTCGGCGGCGCCCGCCGCAGCGGCACGAACGACAAGGCCGGATCAGCCCTGAACCTGTTGCGCTGGGTATCGCCGCGCACGGTGAAGGAAACCTTCGTACCGGCTACGCAATATCGATATCCGCACATGGAGTGACAAGATTCAAGGGGTCGGACCCCATGCGGGGTCCGACCCCGACATCGAACGCCAGACAGAGGGGTTGGACCCCGTACGGGGTCCAACCCCAACCCAACGTTAAACGCACAAAAGGGGGTCGGACCCCGCATGGGGTCGGACCCCTACCAAATCAACAAGGAGAGAACATGATTCGTTCAAACAAAAAAAGAGCATTACTCAAATTCGGCGCGGCGCTCGGCTTGGCGCTGCCTTTCACGATGCAGCCGTCATGGGCGGACACCGACGCGGCCAAAGGACCGACTCGCATCATCGTGGCCTTCTCCGCCGGCGGCTATACGGATGTGCTTGGTCGCGTGCTGGCCGAGCAGCTTTCCAAAGACCTGGGTCGCAATTTCATCGTCGAGAACAAGGCAGGCGCCAATGGCGTCATCGGCACGGTCAGCGTGGCACGCGCGCGAAACGACGGCACCACGCTGCTGCTGGCTGCGCCCGGGCACGTCACCAATCCCTTGCTGCTCAAGGACCCGCCCTATGATTCCCTGAAGGACTTCAGTCCCATCATCAAGGTGGCGACCCTTCCCAATGTACTGGTCGTGCCCGCCAACTCGCCCTACAAGTCCGTGCAAGACATCATCCAGGCCGCCAAGGCCAAACCGGGCGAGATCACTTACGGTTCGGGCGGCATCGGCTCCAGCAACCACCTGGCCATGGAGCATCTGGCCAAGATGAGCCGGATATCGCTCCGGCATGTGCCGTACAAAGGCAGCAGCCTGGCGGAAACCGACGTGGCGGGCGGCCATGTCGAAATGATGTTCTCCGGCGCCGGATCAGCCGTCACCAAGGTGCAATCCGGTACGCTGCGCGCGCTGGGCGTAAGCGGCAAGACGCCTCTGGCCTCGCTGCCCGGGGTACCCACCGTCGATGGCGCCGGCGTGCCGGGCTATGAGTTCAGTTCGTGGCTGGGTCTTTTTGCACCGGCCGACACGCCCAAGGACGTCGTGGAAAAACTGAATGCAGCCGTGAACAAGGCCATGCAAAATCCGTCCGTCAGCGAACGCCTGAACTCGCTGGGAGTCGATGCGTTCAAACCGAACTCCACTCAGGAGTTCACCGCATTCCTGAAAGAGGAAATCGAGACCCAGCGCGCATTGGTTGCCGACATGGAGAACATCAAGCAATGACGACCCGGCTTCGCATCGGCATCATCGGACGCGGCGCGCTGGCTCAGGAACTGAGCCGGCATCTTGCCCAGCACACGGCAAGCACGGAGATCGTGGGATACCTGGCTCGCAGCAAGTCCGGCCAGGCCATGCCGGCGGAATGCTTTTTTTCGCTGCATGACTTCCTTGCGCAGAAGCCGGACCTCGTGGTGGAGTGCGCCGGGCAAGCGGCAACCGCCCAATATGCACTGCCTGTCATCCAAGCGGGAGCCCATTATGTGCCCGCCTCGGTCGGCGCATTGGCCGACGACATCTTTCGTGCACGCCTGGTCGACACCGCACGGTCCATGCGATCGCAAATACGGCTCCCCACGGGCGCCATCGTCGGCATAGACGGACTGGCCGCCGCGCGCCACACCCCCATCGACGACGTGCTCTACCGTGGCACCATGCCGCCCAGTACCTTGCGAGGCCACTACGACGGCGACATCCCCGACCAAGGCCTCGTCTTCTCCGGCTCCGCCCGCGAAGCCGTCAAACGGTTTCCCAAGAACGCCAACCTGACGGGCACCATTGCCCTGGCCGGCATCGGCTTCGACAGAACGCGGGTGGAAATGCACGTGGACCCTGGCCTGAACGCAAACGTGCATGAGCTCATCGTGCGCGGTCACTTCGGCGCATTCGACGTCAAAGTCAGCGGACTGAGGATCTCGGATGCATCCCCCTCGTCCCGCATCGTCGCCGGCAGCCTTGCCCAGGCGGCGCTGGGGTCGACGTATTTGTTGTTGTAGGGTCAGACCCCGAATGGGGTCTGACCCTAGCGTCCGGTGCGGGGTCCGACCCTGTACAGGGTCGGACCCCTGCTAGCCTGCTAGCGCTTCAACGCCTCTATCTGTATGAGAACACGAACCGTATCCGGAATGCCGGGCAGCCCGAACTTCATCCCGAAATCACTGCGGGTCAGCGTGGTTTCGAAGTCGCCCCCGCACGCCTCCCTTTTTTCACGCGGATTGTCGTAACAGTTGAAACGCAACGCGTTCAACGTGACGGGCTGCGCTTTTCCCAGAAGAGTCAAGGTACCCGATACGGATTTGACTCGTCCATTTTCGAACACGAAGCCATCTCCCACGAATCGGGCCGTGGGATGCGCCGCGACATCCAGAAAGTCTTCGTTGCGCAGATGATTGTTATAGGACTCTATGCCTGTATTGACCGACCCCGGATGCACCACGATGTCGGCCTTGCCTTTTCCGGCTTGCCGGTCGATCGTTATCGTGCCCTCGACCGTATCGAACCGCCCACGATTGGTGGAAGTACCGGAATGCAGGACCTCGAAGTGGACGAAGGTGTGCGTGGGCTCGACATCGTAAATGGCTTCCTGGCCATAGGCCAAGCCGGAAGCCGCCAGGATGGCGGCTGCAAGCAATGTTTTCTTCATGGAGAGCTTCCCTGTGTAAGCGGCTGAAACGTCAGCCTGGAGCAACGTAACGCTGCAAGCGTAAACGCCGATGCAGCGTCTGATGCCTCCGAGTCTAGCCATCCACAGGCGAGCCGCAATCCTCCTTCCGCCGTATACGTGATCTAGATCAAGAGAAGCCTGGATGAGGTGATTTCAGCGTATTTCATACCGGTTTCTCCGGCGGAATGATGGGCGGCGCCGGCTCATCGCTCTGCTCTTCCTCATCCGGCTCGATATCGACGTCGTCGGCGGTCGAGATGTTCACGCGGGGATCATCGTCCGGCGTGCTGGCGCCTTGCTTCGCCGTGTCCTGATCTGGCGTGACCTGCGGCTTGCCTGCGCCACCGGCCGGACTCAGATCTTTGATGCTCTCCAAATCCCCGATCTTCTCCGGAAATTTGCCTTTCTGCTGATTGATCATGGTGTTTCCCCCTGCGCATTCTGTTGAGGGGGTCAGACCCCGCATGGGGTCTGACCCCGTGCAATGAGGCAAATAGCGTGCCGTGCAAATCGAATAAAGACTGAGCCAAATTGCCCACAAGGCCCATCTCGTTGGGCGTCTCGCCAAGTCAAACACAACAATTAGTTACAAATGCAAGCTTGCGCATGCAATGAGCCCATCTTAGACTATCGCTACTTAATCATAAGTGCGATATTACATCACATATGCGATCAAATCAAGTTAAATCTGCAACACGAGTTCTTGATCTTCTGGAACACCTGTCCCGCCCCTCCGCCGCGAAGCGGGTCACCGATATCGCTGCCGCGCTCGAAATACCACAAAGCAGCGCTTCGATGCTACTTAGCACTCTAGAAGCACGCGGATACATTGAACGGCTGGGGCGGGAGTATCGGATTGCAAAACGATATGCAGAGTTCGGATGGGTAGCAGGAGAACTTGGCGTCCTTATCCGAGCTTCCAAGCCCTATATGGCCGAACTTACCGAACAAACGGGCGAATCAACGTTCTTGGGAGTGCTGACTTCGAGTCGCGAAATGGAATACGTAGAGAAGGTAACCAGCACAAGCCCTTTGCGATATGACGCCGACCTCGGAAGCCGCGCAGCGTATGCCACCACTAATGGTTTGGTACTTCTCGCTGCGTTAAGCGACGATGAGCTTGATACATATATTTCTACGACTCACTTTAAAGCCCTTACTCCCGCCACGATCACAAATGGGCAGCAACTACTTGAAGAAATCCGACGTGTGCGTCTACAGGGCTACGCAACACTGATAGATAGCCATGTGATAGGCGCAGCCGGAGTATCGGCAGGCGTTCGAAATCAAAAAGGTGAAACCGTTGCTGCGATCTGTGTGATCGCGCCCGTGAGCCGCTTCAAACCCAAAGCCCAGGCAATAACAGACGCCTTGCGGAATACATGCAATGAAATCGGTGCCGACCTGCCTTCGTAGGCAATATCTTCGTCTTTATATTGGATAACTCATGCGTATCATTGTTATTGGGGCAGGCATCGTGGGGGTGAGCACTGCCTATAGACTTCAGCAAGGGGGACACGACGTCACATTGCTCGACAAAGGAGCAGTTGGAATGGGGTGCTCTTTTGGAAACGGCGGAGCCATCAGTCCCGACCTATGCGTACCCATCGCGTTGCCAGGAATGCTCAGACGGGTGCCACGCTGGTTTGCCGACCCCTTAGGGCCTTTAGTAGTCAGATGGTCTCATCTTCCTAGGGCTCTCCCCTGGATGGTTCGGTGGATCAGAGAAGGCAAAGACATCCAGAAAGTACGAGCAAACTCCAACGCGCTGAGGGCACTCCATCGACGTGCGCTCATGGATTATCGGGAAATGTTGGGGCCTGACTACTCACAACATATTGAAGAAACCGGGCAAATCTATGTATGGCAAAACGACCGTTCCGGGCCTGTAGAGATTCTGGCAAAAACCTTGCGAGAAGAGCACGGCGTAAAAGCAGAACGATTGGACAGTGCCGAAATCCAGCGCATAGACCCACATCTGAACCCCATATATAAGAATGGGTTGCACTTCCCCGAGAATGGACACACTCTGAATCCATTACGGTTAGTCGAAGCGCTGGCAGAAAGGTTCCGGGCGCATGGCGGACGAATTATCAATGATGAGTTCGTGTCCTTTTCGATAACCAGCGGCGCTGCGCGCAGCGCAAAATGCGTCAACGGCTCCTATGATGCGCAGGCATTTGTTCTTGCCACTGGCATAGACGGCGCAACGATGGCGAGTCGGCTTGGCGATTCGGTATCCATACAGGCCGAACGCGGCTACCACGTCATGCTTCCCGCACCCAACATACGCCCCTCTATCAAGATAAGCAATCGCGATCATATGTTCGGGCTTACTCCCATGCGGGACGGCGTACGAATATCTGGAACTGTCGAGATCGCCAACGCTGCTGCACCACCGAACTATAAGCGTGCAGAAGCGCTACTAACCCGCGCACAAGAGATGTACCCGTCTCTCAACACCGAAGGCGCCACCTTCTGGATGGGAAGCCGACCCTCGACGCCCGACTCGCTTCCCATTGTCGACCGCGCTACCACTGCACATAACGTTATCTATGCATTCGGACATGGACACTCGGGACTTACCGGCGCGCCAATGACGGCCCGGATAGTACAGGCGCTAATAGAAGACGCACAACCTCCAATAGACGCCGCCCCGTTTCGCCATTCCCGCTTTTGACCGTTATATCATCAACCTACAGGAACACGCATGTTGCAGGAACTCGCAAGTCCTCATACGAGGCAAATCGCAGTCGGTGTCGACACGGGGGGTACACACACGGACGTCGTATTGATCAACGGCGAAATCGTTAAAACCCTAAAGCTCCCTACTACCCCTTCCGATCTGAATGTCGGCATTTTAAAAGGACTAACTGAAATTTGTGAAGTCAGTGGCCTGAACATTCACCAGTTAAACCGATTCTGCTATGCGACCACGTTCGTCACGAATCTGATTGTCGAGCAAAAAGGGGCCCAGATCGCTCTCATCACAACAGAAGGCTTCAGGGATGTTCTGGAGATCGGACGAGCCTCCCGCAAGCCCGATGTTTACGATATCCATTGGCGCGCATCGGATCCGCTCGTGCCGAGGCAGCTGCGATTCGTAGTACGGGAGCGTATGAATTACGCCGGAGAAGTACTCACCGAACTTGACGAAACCCAAGCCCGAAAAGTGCTGGAAGACGTTCGCGGCACCGGCGTGAAAAGTCTTGCCGTGTGCTTCCTTCATGCATATGCCAATCCGGCGCATGAACGTAGAATCGCCGAAATGGCGCAGGAAATTTGCCCCGAGATAGACGTCTCACTGTCAAGTGATGTTGTGCGTGAATTCCGCGAATATGAACGCACGAGCACGACATGTGTGAACGCTCTCATCAAGAAAGCGATTACCGACCACCTAAGCAGCCTCGCAACCGCATCAAATGAGAAGGGCCTGAATGGAAGCTGCTACATCATGCGCGGAAACGGAGGACTATCGACTTTTCAATCCGCTTCCAAGGTACCGGCTGCAATCACTCATTCGGGCATTATGGGTGGAATCGTGGGCGCCACCGCGTTGGCTCGGCAATGCGGCATCCAAAACATCATCACCCTGGATATGGGTGGCACAAGTACCGACGTTGCTCTGATTTCCAACGGAGAACCGCAGCTCGTGCATCAAAGCAAAGTCGGTGACTACCCTCTACTGATTCCTACGTTGGATATGGTCACGATCGGCGCGGGCGGCGGCTCCATTGCCTATATCGATGGAGGGTCCGCCATGCGTGTTGGCCCACACAGCGCCGGATCAGTCCCGGGCCCTGCATGCTATGGCCAAGGCGGTGAGGACCCGACGGTTACGGATGCAAATCTATATACCGGGCGACTGAATCCCCAAACTTTTCTTGCTGGCGCTCGAACGCTCTATCCGGAAAAATCCGAGAAGGCTATCGAAGACAAGATAGCTCAGCCATTGGGAATCAGTTGCGCCGATGCGGCATTGGGAATCATGTCAATTGCGGAAGCGCATATGACGAACGCGATAAAGTTGATCTCGGTGGAAAGAGGGCTTGATTGTCGTGACTTTACCCTCTTCGCATTCGGAGGCGCCGGTGCTTTGCATGCCACGCGCTTGGCGGAAGAGCTAAGCATTAAGCGTGTGGTTATTCCCCCCGCACCGGGAAACCTGTCGGCGATGGGCCTGCTATGCGCCGATGTACGGCACGATATGGCTCGCACTCTTGTCATCGACCTCTGCACGGATAGCATTCAAACAATGCGTGATGCCGTCGAGGAGCTTAAGAATCAAGCCGCCATCGCATTGCAAGCCGAAGGCATAGTGCCTACGGACTCGCTGCTCTTCACGTCGATAGATCTTCGGTACAAGGGGCAGAACTACGATTTGAACCTTCCTCTGAACGACTCGGACTTTACGGACGCATTTCTCAGCCTACACGAGCGGTTCAATCAACAACACGAAAAAGTTTACGGCTATCTTCTGAAAGAACGCAGCATCGAAGCGGTAAACCTGCGCATAACCGCTATGGGAACGGTCCAAAAGGCACTTTGGCCGCGCCATGCGCCTGTAGCAACAAAGCCCGTCCCTAAGACACAGCGCGCCGTCTATCTGCACAACCTGGGATGGGAAACGTTAGGTGTCTATAGCTTCGAGGAATTACATCCCGAACAGCGCATCGACGGTCCGTCGATTATCGAGTACCCCGGCTCAACGCTGTACTTAGCCCCGAACTGGACATGCTCATTTGATGTTTTCAAGAATGCGCATCTGAGCCACCACAGCTGATCATTAGGAATAAACATGGACATCAGTGAAAGCATCAGCGACGTTGCCGTTGCCAAAACCAATACCATTGACGTAGACCCCGTTACGCTAGAGATTGTGCGTAATGCCCTGGTAGCGATTGCCCAGCGCATCACTCGTAGAATGATCCGATCAGCTATCTCGTTCATTGTGAAAGAGATGGAGGATTGCTCAGCCTCCATTCTCGATGCGAAAGGACAGTTGCTCGCGGAAGAGGCAGGCCCACCCATCCAACTCAATACCGTCGGGATTTGCCTACAGACCATTCTTAAACACACGATGCCGCCAGAAACCTGGAAGCCGGGCGATGTCGTGATCGTCAATGACCCGTATATCGCAGATGAATCGCTTGCAGCAACACATACAAATGACTATCTCGCATATTGCCCGCTCTTTTTCGAAGGCCAATTGATCGGATTCTCTGGCCTTATGGTCCACCATCTGGACATCGGCGGGATGAACATGGCTACGCGCGGGTGGGGCACCGAAATCTATCAAGAAGGCCTGCGCTTGCCCGCTGTCAAAGTGGTGTGCGCAGGAGTCGTGCAAAAACAGGTGCTAGAAATCGTATTGAACAACACTCGAACGCCGGGCACCTTGGAAAACGACTTGCTTTCTCAAATCGCGAGTGTAGGTATTGCCCAGTCCGATATCCATTCTCTATTTCAAAAGTACGGTAAAGAGCAGATGCTCAAATGCTTCAATGCACTGTTGGATTTCTCCGAACGTAGAACACGCGATGAGATCTCCGCCATCATTGACGGCGAATACGAACATGAGGAACCCGTACTTGATGATGGCGCTGAAGGAGGACCACATTACCTGCGCTTGAAAATCATCAAACAAGGGTCTGAAATGACCTTCGATTTTAGCGGTACTGATCCGCAGATCGCCGGGCCGATTAACAGCCCATTGGCGACTACGCTCTCTGCGATCTATTACGTCATGCGGTGCATAACGGGCTCCGACATCCCCAGTAATGAGGGATGTAAACGCCCCCTGAGAATTATCGCCGAACCAGGAACCTTGGTAAACGCGCGCAAGCCGGCTGCTGTTTACCAACGGATGGTCGTGTGCCACAGCATCGTGGATCTCGTCATGGGCGCCTTGGCTAAAGCGGCGCCGGAGCGTGTAATGGCCGACTCTTGTGGTTGCCTTTATAACTTCACTTACGTAACAAACCCAGCCACACGCAATCGCGTCTTATTTGGCGAGGTGGTACCAGGAGGTCTAGGAGCTACAGCGTTAAGCGATGGCATCAATGTGATGGCATGCCACGTTACCAATTGCCATATTCCTCCCATGGAAGCGCTGGAAATCGAGACTCCAGTTCTCTACCGGCGCAGAGAATTCCAAATCGATACCGGTGGGGCGGGACGGTATAGAGGAGGTGTCGGCCAAGTCCTAGAGTATCAAATCTTGGGACAACAACCGATGCTCGCTCATACATCGCAAAAATCGGTTTCGCTGCCCCAAGGTATTGAAGGAGGTCTTCCTGGTGACGGAGGCCGATGGATCATAAACCGGGGAAGCAACGAGGAAAGGGTATTGCCATATGCGATTGGCGATGTTGAGCCTCTGCAGACCGGCGACACGGTGACACACCATACGCCCGGTGGCGGAGGCTATGGCGACCCACGGCAGCGCCCTATTGAATCAGTCGTTGAAGACGTGCGAGCCGGCCTCGTCTCTTTCTTCATGGCTGAGGCTCAGTATGGGGTAACTGTCGACCCTCAAACCTATGCAGCACAAAGATTGCCCACCTAAAAGCCATTTTTCCAAGAACTGTCAAAAACAGGAGACAAACCGATGAAATCCCTATTTCGATCAATACAGCGTAGATTCCTTGTGATCGCACTGGCAGCAAGTTCGGTATTTCTTGCCCCGCTAGCGCTAGCAAGCAGCTATCCTTCTCAGCCCATCCGGCTTGTCGTACCTTGGGTGCCAGGCGGATTTACCGACGTATTCGCGAGAAAAGTCGCTGATGCCATGTCCAAGAAGCTCGGCCAGCCCATGATCGTTGAAAATAAGCCCGGAGCCAATGGCTCCATGGGAACGCGTTATGTTGCCCAGTCTTCGGGCGACGGATACACCATTATCATGGAGACGGCTGACACCCATGCTATCAACCCGAGCATCTACAAGGATCTCGGCTATGATCCCGTAAAAGACTTCAAGCAGGTCTCGTTCCTATCGGCGCAACCTCTGGTTTTCGCAGTAAGCGCTTCGGTTCCCGCCAATACAGTCGAGGAATTTATAGAGCTAGCAAAGAAGCGTCCAGGCGAATTGACGTATGGAACCTGGGGGATAGGAAGCGTCTCGCATCTCGGGTTCGAGCGGTTCGCCAACGAATCTGGAATACGTCTGAATCATGTCCCGTATAAAGGCGTCAGCCCCGCCATCCTGGACGTGGCGGCTGGGCGGGTTGATGCGATTTTTGTAGGGCTCTTGTCTGCCGGCGACCATTTCAAGACGGGCAAGCTAAAAGCCTTGGCCATGACAAGCGCACGTACAGTTTCCCAAATGCCAGGGATAAAGCCGCTTCAAGCACTGGGGTACCAAGACTTCGATATAAACCTTTGGTATGCGCTTGGCGTGCCCGCGTCCACACCTGACGCTGTCGTACGCACGCTAAGCGAAGCTGCACAATATGCCATCAAGGAGACGGACATCAAAACCATGCTTGAGAGCTACTCGATGGAAGTACGTGGCACGGACGCTAAAGAAGCGCAAGCGATCATTGCCAGTGAGCGTGAACGATGGGCGAAGGCGGCAACGGAAGCTAATATCTCTGCAAACTGATGAAACGTGGCGGTTCCCAGTGTCTTGTTAGGGTGTCAGACCCCATACGGGGTCTGACACCCTAGCTCCCCCACAAGGGGCAATCCTATTCCCATACGAGAAGCCATATACCGCGCTGCAAGTTTCTACGAGCGGCTTACCGCAGCTCTATCGTCACATGCCTCCGAGCCGCGCCCCGAGACAGGACGATATGCTTTCGGCCGCGCGCATTACGGACTCGACCATAGCTTCCACTTCAAGTCCGTGCTGGACACGTGTGGGCCGCCCTACGCTTATAGCGGCGATGACCCGGCCGGTGAAGTTATATACCGGCGCCGCCACTGAAATGGTGCCTCGGAACGAACCGTCTTCTGACACGGCATACCCTTGTTTCCGTATGCGGTAAATCTCTGCCATGATGTCGTCCCTCGCAGACAATTCAAAGGCAGAAAACCGCTTTTCAGAATACTGCGCCAACTTGTGCATGATCTCGTCGTCGCTCAAGTCCGCGAGCAATACTTTGCCCATGGCTGTAGTCGCCAAAGGAACCTCTGAGCCCGGCGCAATGCGGATGTCGTAGTGGCCATACTCTTGTATGGCTATCAAGTAAACAACGCTCAAGTCTCGCATCACGCCAAGGAATGCGTTCAGGTTGTGCGCCTCTACGATATTGCGCAGAACTGGAGGGGCACATGTTTCGATACGAGCCGAGCGCAGATAAGTACGGCCCACTTCGAACGCCTGGAATCCGATTCGGTACTTGCCCGTTTCCTGATTCTTTTCCAGATAATTCTGCTCGACCAGGGAACGCACCAAGCGGTGAACGACGGTGACGGGCATGCCCGTATCGCGCGCCAGTTCACGTACCCCGACCTCTCCTCCCGCGTGGGCGATTTGCGTCAGAACTCTAAGGCCTTTTGTCAGGACTTGGCTACCCGAAGTGGCATCTGCGGGTGCGCTCTCCTTCTTCTTGTTTATCTGATTCACGGCTTGAAACTCCAGCTGTTCCTTTTATAGGAACACTTTACTCTGAATATTCCACTATAGCCATATCTGTTCATAAGGGTTACCACCAGTGTCCATTGGATGAGTTTGTTTTTATCATTCACACAAGTTAAAGGAACACTGTTCCTATAACAGGAACATTATATAAAGAATTTTATTATTTGATCGCAATTAGGAGTCAGTGTGAACGTCATCCTCTTTCACGAGGGCATTTGCCCTAGCGGTACATCCTGGCATCAGCGGCTGCGCGAGGCTGTTGACGAAGCCGTATTGGCGGAAGAATGCGGCTTCGATGGCTATGCCGTATCGGAACAGCACTTCGCCAGTGGGGAAGCCATCACGTCATCGCCCGAAATCATCCTTCCGTACGTGGCCGCTCGCACCGAGCGCCTGCGTCTTCGAATCGCATCGGTCAATCTCCTGCCGTACAACCATCCGATTCGGGTGATCGAGCAAATGGCGACGCTCGATCTGCTGTCCAACGGACGCGCCGAGCTGGGCGGTGCCCGGTCCAACAACCCTTACACGCTGGACGCGTTCAACGTCGACCCCAAACTGACTCGCGAATATCGGGACGAACACCTGGAAATCATCGGCAAGGGTTTCACGCAGGAAAAGCTCGAACACGACAGCGAGTTCTACAAAATCCCTCCTCGCAAGATGTCGCCATGGCCGGTGGGCCGCCGCCCCGTTCCGGTGCATCTGTCCGCAACCAGCATCGAATCGCACGAAGAAGCGGGCGCCATGGGTGTGGGCGCGATGACGGGCCTCAGCATATTGGGCTGGGATTATGCCCAAGCTTGCATCGATGCATATCGGAAGGGCGCAAGAAATGCGCGCAACGTCGCCGGCGCCATCACCACGCGGCAAGCCTTGTTCTCCGTCGGTGTCAACTGCCACAACGACCGCGCCACCGCCCTGGCCACCACGAAGGAAAACACCCTCCGATTCATCGAAGTAATCATGGACTGGATGACCAAGCTGGCCAAGCGCTCCGAAGGTTACGAGTACTTCGCGGCCATCGAGAAAATCCGCCAGAACATGCATGACCTCGACTATCTGATCGAATCCTCCCCCTACATCATGGCCGGCACGCCGGATGAGCTCATCAAGCGCGCCCGCCGGCTGCATGACATGGGCATCGACGACGTGATCTGGCGGATCGACGGCATGGGCCATGAAAACAACAAGAATGCGCTCAAGCTCATCGGCAAAGAAGTTCTGCCCGAGCTGCATTCCTGGAGGGAGCATGCCCAATCGACCCCCAGCAGCACCTGGAACACACAATAAGCCAACCAAATACTGGAGATAAGCACCATGAAACTAAAAAAACGCCTGATGACCATGGGGTTTGCAGCCCTGGTCGGTATCGGCGGCTTGGCCGGCACGGCAGCGCAAGCCAAGGACAAGTTCGTTTTTGCGTGGCCGTCGGCCATCAATTCGGGCGTCGCGCCCTTGACCTATGCCAAGACGCTGGGCTATTGGGACGCCGAAAACATAGACCTGACCATACAGGTCCTGACAGGCTCCGGCGTCATCGTTCCCCAGCTCCTTGCCGGCAATATACATGGCGCTTACTCCAGCCTTGAAACACTGGTCGTCGCCCGCCAGCCGGGCAAACCGAACTATCCCATCATCTTTCCCTATAACTATCTAAGGAACTCCATCTGGGAGTTCGCCGTTCTGAAAGATTCGCCCATCAACGAGCTTTCCGACATGAAAGGCGCAACGATCGGCGTGCTGGCATTGACGTCCGGCAACATATTCATGTCTCGGGCCATGCTGGAGAGCCAAGGTGTTGCCAGCGAAAGCGTCAAGTTCCTGGGGGTCGGAACCGGATCCGCCGCCTTCGACGCCCTGAAGTCCGGGCAGATCGGCGTCCTGAATCTGTTCGACACAGCGCACGTTCGCGCGGAACAGAATGGCATCCCCATTCGTCGCGTCGACCCGCCCAAGGACTATCAGGGCATATCAAGCCATGGCATTTCGGTTACCGAAGCCTTTTTTGAGAAAAACAAGGATCTCGTGGCTCGCTTCGGTCGCGCCCTGACCAAAGGCACGCTCGCTTGCAATGCGAATCTCGAGTCGTGCATCAGGTCGTACTGGGAAGCGTATCCCGCCATGAAGCCACGTCCCGATCTGGAAAAGGAAACGCTTCAACGGGAAACGGAAGTGCTGCAAGTCAGGATGAAGAACCTGATGGCCTTCAATGACAACGAAGCGCATGAGTACGGCAAGTTCTCCGAAAAAGACTGGTCGACCCTCATTTCGGCACTGGAAGCCGGCAAGGAAATCACCGTAACGGACATTCCGTTCAACAAGCTCTACACCAATGAGTTGGTGCCCGCCTATAACGACTTCGATGTCGACAAAGTCGTCAAGCAAGCCCAGAACCACTGACACAGCCTATACAGCCCGAAGGACCAACCCTACCTATGACTGACCTCCCTACCAAACGGCAGCTCCAGATAGAAGGACTCTCTGTTGTTTATGAAAGCCCGCGCGGCATCCTGCGCGCGGTCGATGAGCTATCGATGCATGTGAACGAACGAGAATTCGTAGCGGTGCTTGGTCCTTCTGGTTGCGGAAAATCTACTCTGCTGAAGATCGTATCCGGATTGCTGGCACCCAGTAAAGGCACTGTGTCTCTCGACGGAAGCGAAATTACCGGCCCGCGCTCCGACGTGGGAATCGTATTCCAGCAGCCGGTACTTCTTCCCTGGAAGACAGTACTGGACAATGTTCTAGTGCCCATACGCGCATTGCGCCAACCTGAAAAGGCCTACATGGATCAAGCCATGAGCCTTCTAAAGCTTGTCGGGCTGGCGGACTTCGCCAAACACTATCCACATGAACTTTCCGGGGGCATGCAGCAAAGGGTAGGCATAGCGCGGGGCCTGGTACACAACCCGCGGCTGCTACTGATGGACGAGCCGTTCGCGGCCCTGGACGCCATGACTAGAGACCAAATGGCTGAAGAGCTCCAAACCATCTGGCTGGAGACAGACAAGGCAGTGCTGTTCATCACACACTCCATCCAGGAAGCGGTGTTCCTTGCTGACAGAGTCCTGGTCCTCTCCCCCCGGCCCGCGAAAGTCATAGACAACGTCAAGATCGACCTCCCGCGCCCTCGCAACGACACCGTCATCTCCACCCAGGCTTATGCGGAAGTCTGCGCCTATCTGCGCCGCCACTTCAGCGCACCGGAAAGCCATGCCGCCTGAGTGCGCGGTGATGAAGAACAAGGATCCGAATACTGTATGAAAGCACGCTACTTTGATATTCTGCTGCCCTTGGGTACGCTCGTCTTCGTCCTGACGCTGTGGGACATATCCGTTCGGTGGTTTGGCGTACCGAACTACTTGCTGCCGCCACCGCTCGACGTATTCAAAGCTTTTTGGCACGGATACAGCACCGGCTTGCTTTGGCCTCACTTGCTTACCACCGCGGCCGAGACGCTGCTCGGCTTCATCCTGGGATGTTCGGTAGCGCTGGTACTCGGAGGCCTCGTCGCCGAGTACAAACTACTGGAAAAGGCCGTCTATCCCTTCGTCGTCGCCCTCCAGTCCATGCCTAAGGTCGCTCTGGCGCCGTTGCTACTGGTGTGGTTCGGCTTCGGGCTGATGTCGAAAGTGGTTCTGGTGGCGCTGATTTGTTTTTTTCCCATGTTCGTCAATGTAGTGAGCGGATTGCGCAGCGCCCGTCCTGAACTCATCGATCTGTATACGGCGTTCTCTGCCACACGATTCCAGATATTCAAAGACATCAAACTGCCTTCGGCCCTGCCTGCCATATTCGCCGGCCTGCAGATCGCCATCGTGCTGTCGCTGCTGGGCGCCGTGGTCGGCGAATTCGTGGCCTCCCAGCAAGGCCTGGGCAGCCTGATTCAGGCGGCGTCGCTGAATTTCGACCTGCCCACTATGTTTGCGTGCATCGTGACGCTTGCCTTGATGGGAGCCTTGGCAACCATGACCATGCAGTATGTTCAGCGCCGCGTCCTGTTCTGGGAGACCGGCTCGAGAAACACCACCAGCAAGACCAGAGGAAATGCGGCATGACGAGGATCACCAAAGTCCTGGCCATTTCGGCCAGCCCTTCCCCCAGCTCCAAAACAGCAAAGTTCGTCGAGCACGTCATACATAAAATGGGAGCGGCGGATCTGGCGTTCACGCATCTCAAGCTGCGCGATATACCCGGCGACGCCTTGCTGAGCGGCCAAATGGATCAGGCGGACGTGGCCAGCGCCGTCAAATCCGTCGAAGACGCGGACGCCATCATCATCGCCACGCCTATCTTCAAGGCCGCTTATTCGGGGCTCTTGAAGGCATTTCTCGACATCCTTCCACAGTTCGCCCTGGCAGGAAAATCCGTGCTGCCCCTTGCGACCGGCGGCACTATTGCCCATGTACTGGCACTGGACTATGCATTGCGTCCGGTTCTCCAGTCAATGGGCGCCCGCCATATCATCCAAAGCTACTTTCTGCCCGAAGCCGATATCACTCACGATAACGGCCAGCTCCACATCAAGGAAAGCGCCAATGCGCAATTGATGGAAACGCTGTACCACTTCCAATGCGTGCTGGGCACACCCGCCGCGGACAAGATGCTCGGACACCCTCGGCCGGAGCGTGTTTCGACGGCTTGGTGTCTCCTCCCCCTGAACGAGGGGCATGGACGATGAAGAGTATGAATGACCTGAGCTGCATAAGCGCATACATCGATGGAGAATGGCGGTGCAACGAGAGCGATTATTTCTCGCTCTCCCGTCCTCAAGACAATCGAATCGTAGGTCACCGCTTCGGCAACGCCAGAATCGAGGATTTGACAGACGCGCTTGCCGCGGCGCGAACGGGGCAAGCGCGCTGGCAGCATACTTCCGTCGTAGAACGCGGCCGGGCGCTGACTCAGGCTGCGGCGTTCATTCGCGCCGAGGCCGGGAAAATAGCTCAAGAGCTTCACGCCGAGGCCGGGAAGCCGATGGGCGAAGCCGAAGCGGAAGTCGCCACTGCAGCGGAGTTCCTCGATACCTTCGCTCATTGGGCACAGTGGGGAGCGCATGGCGCATTGCGCCACGCCAAAGGACGCGTTCTGACTGAAAAGCGCCCGCGCGGCATCGCAGCGCTCATTACGCCTTGGAACTACCCAATATCCAACCCATGCCAGAAGCTCGGCGCGGCCCTTATCGCAGGCAACGCGGTAATCTGGCGGCCATCCGGCCTGACGCCCGCATGCTCGGTCGCCTTGGCACGAGCATTCGAACATGCCGACATGCCGTCCGGCGTATTCAACTTTTTTCTGGAGAAAGGCGATACCTTATCCAGGAGGCTGATCGAGTCTACAGAGATACAAGCGGTGAGCTTTACCGGCTCCACCCGCGTCGGCCTGCAAATCGCCACTGCCGCCGCAGCCAGAGGCGCGGCGGTGCAATGCGAAATGGGAGGCAAGAATGCGGCAATCGTCATGCCGGATGCCGACATCCAGCATGCAGCGGAAAGAATCGCCTATGGCGCATTTTCGTTTGCCGGACAGAAGTGCACGGCTCTGAGTCGACTGCTGGTGCACCACGACGTCATGGATGCGTTCCATGATGCGCTGGCCCGCGCCAGCACGGCGTACCAATGCTTGTCCGCTCGGCAGATCAACGCCAATTGCGCTCCGCTCATTACGCGCGCACAGCATCGCAAATTACTCACCTCCATCAGCACCCTCAACTTGCGCGGACTGAAGATCGCGCAAGGCGGCGAGGCGCCCATGTCTCAAGAGTTGGCACACGGCAACTACATCGAGCCCACCGTCCTGACGGCGGACGATACGCACGACCGGGTCTGGACCGAAGAACTGTTCGGTCCGGTCCTGCTCAGCGCCCCTTTCAATCATCTATCCAATGCGGTGGAAAGCGTCAATCACAATCCGTACGGCCTGGCGGCGGCCATCTTCACAGACAGCAGCAAGTCAATTCAATTCGCCATCGACCATCTCGACGTAGGCGTCCTGAAAATCAACGAAGCCACGCCCGGCCTGGACCCTTATTCTCCAGCCGGAGGCTGGAAGCAATCCGGCCTCGGCCCCAATGAGCTGACCGAAGACGGCGTAGAGTTCTTCAGCCGCAAGAAAGCCGTATACCTGGGATAGAGGTCCACGACCTTCCCAAAGACGATACTAATACTCACCTATTCAGCAACAGAGGAAACCATGGCACACGACCCGATAACCGTTTGGAAAGAAATGAAGATGAAGGTCTGGCCCGAACGCTATTGGCTGATCGACCTGCCCCAGGATGCAACGGCCGGCGCTCTAAGCGTGATGGACGCCGCACAAGGAAAATACTGCGCGCTCATCCGCGACCAGACCGGCTACTCCATCGTGGTCGACGACGCAACCTGGTTGGCCAAAGGCGCTCCGAATCTGGAGCGGCAAAAGTTCGGCCCACTGAAGGTCGTCTCCACCGATGGACCTTTACCGTTCGACGTCACCGGCTTCATCAAGGCCGCGCTGGAGCCGATCAACGGGCGCGGGTTCAAGGCGGCCCCCCAGTGCGGAGCCGCCGCAGACCATTTCTTCACCAGCGAAGCCGACATCGAAAAAGTCGTTGCGCTGTTTGAATCCTTCACGCAAGGCTTCAGCCGTAATTCGTGATACCGCATGACCCGACTTGAGTGAAGCATTGAACGACCATGAAAATTGACGACTGGCTGATTGTCCAGCGGGACAATGGCCCCCTGTTATGCAGCATCCCTCATGCCGGGACGAGCATCCCGGAGGAGTATGCGCGCGACTTCGATTCGCCGTGGCATGCCACGCGCGATGCAGACTGGTGGATGCCGGAGCTCTACGGCTTTCTGAAGGATATGGGCGCCACCATCGTACGGACAGAAATCAGCCGATCCGTCATCGACGTGAACCGCGACCCGTCCGGCACTTCGCTGTATCCGGGTATGGCCACCACCGGCCTTTGCCCTGACTGCGATTTCGATGGCGCTCCCCTGTACCGCTCGGGATTCGAACCTTCGCAAAGCGATATAGAGCGGCGGCGCCAGGCCTTCCACGAACCTTATCATGCCGCATTGAGCCAGGAGATTTCCCGGTTGCGAAAATTGCATCCCGCCATTCTCGTATACGACTGTCATTCGATACGCTCGACGATTCCGCGCCTCTTCCCCGGCATTCTGCCCAACATGAACATCGGCACGAACGAGGGGAAGAGCTGCGGAGCAGGCCTGGGGGAAATGATCCGGACGATCTGCGAGGCGAGCGAGTTCAGTTGTGTCTTGAACGGCCGGTTCAAAGGCGGCTGGATTACGCGAGCTCACGGTAGACCAGCCGACGGAGTGCATGCCGTGCAAATGGAGCTGGCATGCCGCAGCTATATGGACGAACCACAATCCGGACTAAACGAAGGGAATTGGCCACCAGCATGGAATCCCGAACGCGCCGCAGCGATACAGCGCGTGCTAAGAACGGTCTTGACAGAGGCTATGAGCTGGATCGGCACCCCGAAAGAAACTTGGGCTAATGATGTATGAACAGGGAAGAATACAAACAATTCGACGGCCTGGATCTGGCCGAACTGATCAGCCGGCGTGAAATATCTGCGGTTGACACCATGCAATGCGCGGTTGGACTTGCTCAAGAATCCGATGAAAAATTCAATATCCTATGCCACGAGCGGATAGAAGAGTCGCTGGAGCTATCGAACCGTGGCGCTCCCGCCACACGCTTCTCCGGACTTCCATTCCTGTTGAAGGACTCCGGGCTTCCTGCCCAGCGCTTCCCCTCCAGCATAGGCTCGCGCCTGTTCGCCGATACCCAGTACGCGCAGAACTCCACGCTGGTTGAACGCTTTGAAAAGGCGGGACTCATACCGTTCGCCAGAACACGCGTATCGGAGCTTTGCATGGCACCCACAACGGAAGCGCTGGCGAACGGAGGCCCCACATTGAACCCCTGGGATATCAGCCGATCCGCGGGCGGGTCGAGCGGAGGATCCGCAGTGGCAGTGGCCACTGGCGTCGTGCCCCTGGCGCATGGCAGCGACGGCGGTGGTTCGGTACGCATTCCCGCCGCCTGCTGCGGCGTATTCGGCTTCAAACCCTCGCGGACCTTGCTGCCGCTGGGACCGAACCGCGGGGAGAGCCTGGGTGGAATGGCGTCGGACGGCATGCTGAGCCGTACTGTACGCGATACGGCTGCTCTCCTGGACGCCGTTGGTGGATACGAACCCGGGGGCCCCTATGCCTCGCCACCCAAACAGGCATCATTCCTATCCTGCACGTATCCATCGCTCCAATCACAGCCTTTGCGCATCGGTGTATGGCGCGAAGCATGGGAGGGAATAGCGATAGCGCCCGAATGCATCGCCGCCGTCGACGCAACGGCATCGCTGCTCCGTGAACTGGGCCATACGGTCGTCGACGCGGCGCTTCCCGGCTTCGACTACTCGAAATTCGTGCACGCCCACGCCACGGTGCTGGCGACCAATATCGTCTTGCTGGCAGATGCACGCCTAAGGCAATTGGGCAGGCCGCTCGAAGAAGGCGACTTGGAGCCCGCCATCGCGGACGGCTACGAAGTAGGCAAGACCATCTCCGGTGCGCATTATGTCCAGGCAATCAATGAGTTCCATATGGTGGGCAGAAAAATCGAGTCTGGGATGCATGGCTTCGACGTCATTCTGACACCTACATTGACCAGCTTGCCGGCCAAGCTGGGATCATTGAACCCCGTCGGGGACTTCCATGAATTCCGGCGCAGGGTAGCGGATTACACGACGTTTCTGGCCATACTTAACGCTTCCGGACAACCCGCCGCCAGCTTGCCGCTGATCTGGACCAGAGAAGGCCTTCCTGTGGCCGTCCAGCTCGTTGGTCATTTCGGACAAGACGACGTGGTGCTGCGGCTTTCGGGAGAACTGGAGCGCGCCTCCCCATGGCTGCCCATGCTAAAGAATAAGTGGAAATCACAGGCTGCACACGCCGTAGCGGCGTTACACGATTAATCTTAGCGGTGGGCATTCATAGGGTCAGACCCCGTACGGGGTCTGACCCCTCACGCCGGCACCTCGTCCCGTATCGGATTGCGCAGGACGCCTAGTCGCTCGATCTCGACCTCCACCGTATCGCCATCCTTCATCCACACCTGAGGAGTGCGCGCGGCGCCCACGCCGGCCGGTGTCCCCATGACGATGACGTCGCCCGGCTCAAGAGTCATGCACTCGGAAACCAGCGCAATGGCCTCTGCTACCGGAAACAGCATATCGCTGGTATTGGCGTCTTGCATGACAGCGCCATTCAGGCGAGTCTGTATACGCAATTGCTGCGCGCCCTCGGGAAGTTCGTCGGGTGTAACGAAGACCGGTCCGAAGGCGCCGGTCGCATCGAAGTTCTTGCCCACGGTCCATTGGGGCGTACGCTTCTGGTAATCGCGAATGCTGCCGTCGTTGAAGCAGCTATAGCCGGCAATGACCGAATGCGCATCGGCTTCTTTCACATGGCGGCAACGCTTCCCGATGATCACCGCAAGTTCGGCCTCGTAGTCGAGCTGCCCGGAGCACTGCGGTCGAATCATGGGCATGCCATGCGCAACGAGCGAGGTAGCCGAGCGCATGAAAAAGCTTGGGTAGCCGGGACGAGCGTGGCCGCCTTCGGCGGCATGGTCGGCGTAATTCAATCCTAGGCAAATGATCTTGCCAGGACGGCTCAGAACAGGGCCGTAAGCAATGTCATCGCTTTGCAACGAAGCACCCGCTTTCGTCGAGGCCAGAACCCGCTTCAACTCATTCAGCGCGGTATCGCCCCGTTGCAATAAGTCCATGAGGTCCGCTGCGGGACAAATATCCTGTAGCGGCAACAACCCTCCATCCATGACGGCGGCCAGTGCCGGTTTGCCGTCATGCAAATAAGAAATCAAACGCAAAGCTATCTCCGATATGGCGGCCCACTCGCCGCCCATGCAATCACATGGCTGATGAAAACTTGGATTGCTCCAATATTCGTATCCAGCGTGCCTCGTCCTTTTCAAGAAATTCGGCAAACTTGCCAACGGGTAAAAATGAAACAATACTGCCCTGCTGTTCGATCGCCTCTCTGATTTCCGGCAACGCGAGGACATGCTGGACTTCATCGCTGATGCGCTTGCGGATCGCCTCCGGCGTGCCCGCGGGAGCCAGCAAACCTACCCAGGTCTTGACGTCGAAATCATCTATTCCCTGCTCCTCCATGGTGGGGACATCGGGCAGAAGCGAGATCCGATCGTCCGTCGCGACGCCCGCCACTTGTATGGTTCCTTCTTTGAGATAAGGCGCCAGCGGAATCGGATTGCTGAACATGACATGGACCCGCCCTGCGGCCAGCTCCCGCAGCGCCGGCCCTCCGCCTTGGTACGGCACATGAAGCCAATCGATCTGGGCCCTCTGTTTAAACAGCTCGCCCAGCAAGTGCTGCACCGAACCCAGCCCCGTGGACGCAAAATTGAGCTGCCCGGGCTTTTCCTTGCTGAGCGCGATCAAATCCTTGAGCGTATCCGCCTTCAAGCCGGGGCTCACGGCCAATGCATACGGCGTCTCGGTCAACCGCGCCACGGGCTCGAAGTCTTGTATCCGGAAAGAGAGATTCGGATCCACCAGGGGACTCAAGATGGCATTGGCGCCGCTGAGCACGAAGGTATAGCCGTCCGGTGCGGCCCGGGCGACTGCCGCCGTACCTATGGATCCGGCGGCACCCGGCTTGTTCTGCACGACAACCGATTGGTCCAGTCTTTTGCCGAGCTCGATGCTGACCAGGCGCGCCAGCGTATCAATGCCCCCGCCCGGAGGATAAGCAACCACAATACTGACAGGCCGGCTGGGATAATCAGCGTTTGCATAAGCCGTTGACAGTGCACAGAGCGATAGAAGCCCTGCAATCCAGGTCATTTTCTTCATCATATTTGTCTTCCTTTGTCTTCGCGTGATGAACGGCTTCAGCCCTGGATGCGTATGCCGGATTCTTCCACTAATTTATTCCATACCTCGAAGTCCCTCCCGACGAAGTCCTTGAAGTCCTCGGGCGAAACCGGCTCCGCAGGTTCGATCACCATCGCCTCAAGCTGACGCTGGACCTCAGGCTTCTGCAGTGTTTTCTCCAGGGACTGATTCAAGACGCGCACCGCCTCGGCGGGTGTGCCTGCCGGGGCGAACAACCCCCACCAGGACAGGCTGGTGAGTTCCGGCATGCCCAGTTCAGCGAACGTAGGCGTGTTCGGAAACGCTTTCTGCCGCTGCTCCGAGGTTTGCGCCAAGGCACGGAGCTGGCCGGAATCCACTGCCGACTTGGCGGCGGGCGGCGTGACGAACATCATGTTGATTCGGCCTCCTATGAGATCAGTCATGGCCGGGCCGCTGCCTTTGTAGGGGACATGCAGCATGTCGGTTTTCGTGATCTGGCCGAAAGTAAAGCCGTTAAAGTGCTGGGACAACCCCACGCCGGGCGATCCGTACGAAACGGTGTTGCCATTCCTTCCCAAAGCTGACAAGTCCTTCAGCGTGCGGATGGGCGAGTTTCCCGCCACGACAAGCACATTGGAAGACGTTCCGATTTTCCCTATTGCCGCAAAATCCTTCACCGGATGATAAGGCGCCGGACGACGCACCGCCGGCACAATGGAATGCGTGGAAACATGTCCGAGCAAGATGGTATAGCCGTCGGGGGCGGCCCGCAGCAAGTACTGCGTTCCAATCATGCCCGATGCCCCCGCCCTGTTCTCGACGACGACCGGCTGGCCCCACATCCGAGAAAATTCATCGGCCAGCAATCGGCCGATCGCATCGGTGCCGCTGCCGGCGGGACCCGGCACCACGAACGTGACGGGCGCTTCCGGATACTTCGCTGATGCGACGGCCGACGACGTCATAAGCAGAATGCTGGACCCGGCCGCCAGCAGGGTTTTAAAAGGACTCTTCATGTCTCGACTCTCTCTGTTATGAATATCTTTTACTGCGGGTGGTGTAGTGCGCTAATGCATCATGGTTGATGCGAGGGTGAAAGCCTGCGGGGATTTCCACCGCCCCCCTGGCAAAGCGCAAGGGCTCTTCAAAGAAACGGTCTTGCGCCTTCAGGAAGCCGTTCATTTCCCCCGCGTTGTCGATTTTGGACGCAGCAACGCAGGCTTCCATCCAGCACCCGATTTCCAACGCGACGCCGTCGCCCAATACAGGTGTCATGCCCAGTTTCCGTATCTCGTCCAAGGCGGCGCAAAGCATGTCCACGCTACCTATCTTCTTGAGCTTGAGCTTGATGAACTTGACTCCTTCAATCATGGCTGCGCGGCGCACATCGTCCATGCCGTATATCGATTCATCCAGCATGACAGGCACTTTTGACCGGGCCGCCACAGCGGTATTGGCTGACCAGTCAGCCGATCCGCAAGGCTGCTCGAATAGTTCAATATCCGCCGGATCCAGCCGTTCAGCAAAAGCGATGGCATCGGCTTCGCGGAAGCTCCGGTTGGCGTCCAGCCTGAGGCTGACACGCCCCGCGGACACCCGCTGTATAAGCTCGACGCGATCGAGGTCCTGCTTCCAGTCGAACCCCACCTTCACCTTCAACGTCGCGAACCCCCGCTCGATCAAGCGATCGACTTCATCGTTGATCTCAGCCGCTGAATGACCTTGCAATGGCGCCAATAAAGGAATGCGTAGCGCTTTATCAGTGAACAGGACGGGCGAGTGCTCCAGCATGTCCAGCGCAGCAAGCAAAGCGCTGGCCGCGCCGGGAGACGCAGGCAGCCGCTCTGTGACTCCTGCTCGAAACTCGACGCCCCCCTTGCCGGCAAACGTTTCGGCGATGTCCACGCAGAATTGCCAGGCTCCCTCTACTGTTTCACTCGTGTAACCCGGCGCAATCAAGGCCTCGCCCCATCCGATCTCGCCATCGCCGCTCCGCACACTGACAATGATGGGATCGAACTCCGTGATCGTCCGGGTGGACACCACATAGGGAACCTTCAGCGGCACCCGAACCTGGTACAACGTTATCTCTTCTACTTTCATCTGATGCCTGGGGCCTGTTGATCGTCTGCCAGGCTCACGCCGCCACAACGGGCTCGCCCGAAATCTGGGTTCGGAACATGATGCGGCGCGCCGACGGGTCGAACGAGTCCCTGCGGTGCATCGTGCAACGGTTGTCCCACATGATCATGTCGCCAAGCTGCCATTCCTGGGCCCAGGTGAACTTGGCCTGCGTGGCATGAGACCAGAGCATGTTCAGGAGCCTTTCACTGTCTTCCAGGGTATAGCCGTTGATGTAGGCATTGCGCCGCCGGCCCAGCAACAGGCACTTTCTCCCGCTCACGGGATGCGACCTGATCAGTGGGTGAGACGGGCCGATGGTTTTGCGCGGATCATCAATCTCCTCGAAACCGCGACGCAGTTCGCCCGCGCTGTTGCGGCTGGCATCATGCACGCAAGTCAGCGATGCGATTTCCTTCTTGATGCTTTCATCCAACGTGTCGTAAGCCATGTACATATTCGAAAAATAGGTATTGCCGCCGCTTGATGGAAGCTCGACCGCATACAGGCAGCTGCCCTTGGGAGGCCGTTCCACGTAAGTCATGTCGGCATGCCAGTCGGCCTCGTATGCGCCCAGGCCCCCTATCGGCTTTCCATCGATGACGACATTGGAGATGATGGTCAATTCGGGGCGATCCACCTCCAAGAACTGGCTGCGGCTGCCTGTCGCGATCGGCCTCATGTCCAGCTCGCCGAAATGGCGGGAGAACTCAATCAACGCTTCAGGGCTCAGTTTCCCCATGCCCCTGAAACGCAGCACCAGATGCTTCGTCCATGCCTGGTTGATGCTTTGCAGCGTTTCTGGGCTCAATGGCCGATTGAAATCCAGACCCACCACATCAGCACCGAGCGCCGCGCCGGAAGGATGAATTGCAATATCGATGGTGTCATTGCCTGCGGTCGTCATAGTCATCTCCTTTAAACGGCGCAGCTCGGATACATGCGCCGGAACTTGATTCAAATCAAGAAAAAGGATAGTGCTATATTGACTTGCGGTTTATCGTTTATTCAAAAGTATGCATAGGCAATGCCAATAAATAACCCCAGGCGACGCATTACGATTCGTGAACTTGACGTATTTGCCGCCGTTGCCGACGGCCTCAGTTTCAGCAAGGCATCAGAGCAACTGAATATTTCCCAGCCTTCCCTGAGCGCAACCGTCCGCAATCTTGAAGAAACACTGGGGACGCGTCTGTTCGACCGCCATACGCGCAGCGTCGCCCTTACTCCCGTCGGCCATGAGCTCGCGCTGATTGCAAAGCAGCTTCTGACGGATTTCGATCATGCGTTTGATCGCATGTCCGACATCATCGATGGCAAGGTCGGAACGCTCACCATCGCGGCGTCGCCGTCGGTCATGTCCGGTTTCTTGCCCGGGGCATTGAAAGAGTTCCGCAAAGCACATCCTCGCATCGAGGTACAGTTGCATGAAGAAGTATTTGAACAGTGCATCGGCATGCTGCGGGCCGAGAAGGTGGAAGTCGCACTGACTCCGCGTAAAGCCGATGCCGAAGACCTGCTTCAGTATGCCTTGTTCGAAGACCGGCTCATACTGGTATGCCGCAACGACCATCCACTGGCGCAGTTCGATTCGGTACAGTGGCGGCAGATCATGCGCTACGAGCAAATCGCGCTGAAGGCCGCGAGCAATGTCAGGCAGCTTATCGAGCAAGAGTATCAACGGCATGGCATCCAGGCGAAGATACTGTACGAGGTGGAGCGCGTCAGTTCGATGATCAGCTTCATTTCGCAAGGCCACGGCGTAGGCATCTTGCCGTATTCGCTTTTCCATGCATACGATCGCTCCAAGGTAACTTACCGCGTCATATCCGATGGGGAGTTGTCACGCATGATCTGCGCATCGTGCCTGAAGACGCAGTCCCCCTCGCCGATTGCGGAGGCCTTCATACGCCTGTGCGTACAGCATGGCGAGGGGTCAGACCCCATACGGGGTCTGACCCCGGAGTGACTGTCAAGGACCCCCTCAAGCCTTTCACACCGATGATCCCTGCTCGATTCTGTACTGGATCTCGCTGGTGTCCAGCAGGATGGTCCGGTATTCCACGGGCACGTCCTGATAGGTATAGGCGATGCGCTCGATTTTAAGCAGCGGAGCCTGAGGCCAGACGTCCAGCTCGCGCGCCACGGCGGGCGTGGCGCTGCTTACGCCGACATTGGCTTCCACCCGGATCACGTTGATGTTGTACATCGTGTGGTAGAGCGAATACAGCGACACGTCGTCGGGCTGGATTTCCTTGGCGTCCAGGCCCGGAAACAAGGCGACGGGCACGCAGGGGTTGCTGCGCCCCACCGCCTGGCCATTGATCTTGAAGAGCATCTGTATGCTGAAGATGTCCCTGTTGCTGCCGTATCGGTACAGTTGCAAGGCACCGATCACTTTATCCGGTGCCGTTTCCCGCTCGATGGACAGCAATTGACGTTCGGGAAAATGGCGCTTGCCCGCGGCATCCACCAAATAGAAGAAGCGGTACAGGTTGCGGGATACCGCTTCGGTGGCGACGAAGGTGCCTTTGCCCTGCTTGCGCGCCAGGATGTTCGCATCGACCAGCTCGCCCACCGCGGCGCGTATGGTGGACTTGCTTACTCCATACATTTCCGCCAGGTCGGATTCGACCGGCAGCTTGTCGCCCGCCTGCCATTTTCCTTCGGAAAGGGCCTGAATGATTTTTTCTTTGACTTCTTTGTATAACAGCATATCGGCATATCTTGAAGGCGGCGGAGGTGGGGTCAGACCCCGTACAATAGGAAGCTGGGGTCAGACCCCGTACGGGGTCTGACCCCTAGTTTGGCATAACCTGGGGCCGCCTGTTAGCGCAAAAAGGCCCTGAGCCAAGGAGATCCCGCCTTATTGGGCCGCCAGGTTCTCTTCCTTGATGAACTTCTGCCATTTGTCGGTTTGCGACTGGATGAGCCCGGACAGTTCTTGCGGCGTGCTTCCTTCCGCCTCGATTCCCAATTCCAGCAGCTTCTTCTTGATCTCTGGCGTTTCCATGATCTTGATGACTTCTTTGTTCAGCTTTTCGACTATGGGTTCCGGCGTGCCCGCAGGGGCGAAAAGCGCGATCCAGGAGCCCGACTCATAATCCGGCAGGTCGGCCGCTTGCGCCACCGTCGGGACATTGGGAAGCAGGATGGACCGGTTCTTTCCTGTTACCGCCAGGGCCTTGAGCTTGCCGGCATCGACATGCGCGATGGAGGACGTCTTGATCGATTCCATCATCAGCGACACGCGACCGCCCAATATATCATTTGTCGCCTGCCCTGTGCCCTTGTAGGGAATCTGCAGCATCTGCGCGCCCGACTGCCGCAGCAGCATTTCCATTGCCAAGTGGGATATCGAACCGTTCCCCAGCGACGCGAAGGTGAACTTTTTCGGATCCTTTTTCGCCTCGGCGATCAGCGCCTTCAGCGTATCGGCCTCCACGGAAGGGTGGGCCAGCAGCACATGCGCGGTATGCGCCATCAAGGTGATGGGTGCAAAGCTTTCCGCCGGCAACGGCTTGTCCTGGAAAATGGGCGCAGTGATGAAGGCGCCGCTGGTCCCCACGAGCAGCGTATAGCCGTCCGGCGCGGCTCTGGCCACCGCGGCCAGGCCTATGCCCCCTCCGGCGCCCGGGCGGTTCTCGACGACGATAGGCTGACCGATCGCACGTTCGAGTTCGTGGGCAACGACGCGGGTCATGATGTCCGAGGTATTGCCCGGCGGGAAAGGCACGAGCATGGTGACCGGCTTGTCGGGGTAGGAAGCATCGGCGGCCATGGCGCCGCCTGCGCCGGCAAGACCCATCAATACCATGGAAGCGAATACGGTGAACTTGGATTTGAAACTCACATCGATCTCCTGTTTCGGGCGTCGGGCGCCCCGTCATTATGGTCAGGCCTTGCCGGCCTGCTTGCGCTGTAGCGTGTGATATCCCAGCGCCACGCGGGCCGCCCGCAATGAGTTGCCCGATTCCGTTGCCTTGATGATGTCCAGTTCGGCCTGGCGTGTCTTGACTGCGCGCTCCAGCACTTCCGTCGCTTTGCCAAAGGGAATCACGACGATGCCGTCGCGGTCGCCCACCAGAAGGTCGCCTGGATTGACGCGAACGTTCCCCAGGGAAACCGCGCCCCCGACCTCTTCCACCTGCACGCGATCCTTGCCGGTGCGCATGAACGTGCCCCGGCTGAAGATCGGATAGCCGCAATCCACTGCTTCGTGCGAGTCGCGGCACACACCGTGGATCACGGTTCCTCTGAGGTTCTTGTGCTTCGCGATCTGACTGAGGATGCCTCCCCATACCGTGCAATCGGTCCGCCCTTCATTGTCCAGGACGATGATTTCCGTATCGCTCACATCGTCGATGAAGTCACCCACCGTGCCGACATTCAGAGGGTCGACCGGCGCGAAGCGCACCGTAAAGGCTCGGCCCATGATCTTGTGATCGCCTGTCACGCATCCCAGGCCGTGCGCCGAGCCCGGAAGCCCGAAGAAGTCCAGCGCGTCCGAAATCTCGGCGGTGGATAGTTCCTTGTATTTTGGGTCTTGCCAATCCGTCATGCATGTCTCCACTTGATTACGTTAAAGAAAATTTATAAAGGTGTGCTGCGGGTGGGGTCAGACCCCGTACGGGGTCTGACCCCTAACAGACCCCTAGATACCTTCGATGAGTCCCGGCCCCGGTTTTGCCGCGCCGCGCTCCACCGCCTTCACCAGCTCGTGCAGCTTCGCGTTCAGCGGCGCGGGGATGCCGATCTCGGAGCCCTTTCTGGCGATCAGTCCATTGATGTAATCGGATTCCGTCCTGCGGTCGCGTTCGATGTCCTGCGCCATGGACGGCCGCTGGTCCGCGCGCCGACGCTGCGCGACGCCGACGAGCTTGGATACCGCATGATCCAGCCCTTCCTTGTCGCCTTCGCCGGCCCTTGCGAGAAGCTCCGGATCCATGCCTTGCATGGGCACAAGCGCATAGCCGAGCGCTTGACCCACGCGTATGGCTTCGCTCGCCAGCCGGATGGAAACCCAGCGCGGCGCCTCGTTGAGATCGCGCTCGTTGCCATTCAGCGAGGTCACGGCGGACAGGCCGTTGCGCATGGCATTGATGACCAGCTTGGACCAGCGTTCACCCCATAGATTGGTGGTCACTTCGGAATAGTCCGCATACTGCAGCAGCGCCGCAATGGCTTGGGCGCGCTCGGTCACCCGGCCATGGCATTCGCCGATGCGGAATACCGTGTGGTCCTTGGAACCAAGCGCAATGGTCCGCTTGATGTGGCCCGGCTTGTAGAGCTCCACCGCGATGATGCTGGCAATGCACCCCAGCACCCGCCCCCACCCTACGATGCCGGCCATTTCTTCTTCCATCGTCGAGTTCTGCAAGGACACGACGCAGCCGTTCGGCGCCAGATAGGGCGCAATCAACTCGGTGGCCCAGCGGGTGTCATAGCATTTCGTGGCGACAATGGCCACGTCAATCGGTCTTTCCTTCCCCAGCGACTGCGCTTCGCATACATGCAGCGCGCGCACCGGTACGACATAGCTTTCTTCCGGCGTCACGCCTTCCAGACTCAGGCCGTGCTTTTTCATGGCTTCCACATGCTCGGGCCATTGATCGACCAGGGTGACGTCCACGCCCGCCCTGGCCATATGACCGCCCACATACCCGCCGACGCCGCCGGCTCCCACCACTGCTACTTTCATGATCCTGCTCCTCCGTCGTTTTTCTATTGGGCTGCTCTCAGACGAAAGCCTCGCCGACATAAGGCTCAAAACGCATATAGGCTTCGGCGTAGCGGATAGCCTTGTTGCCCGAAACGCGCTGCGCGAGATAGCCGCGGTACTGCGCCCGGCCGGTGTAGTTCTCGACCAGATAGGCTTGCGAATCGATCAGCTCCATGGCCTTGAGCTTTACATCCATGACGTCGGTGATATCGATGAAGGTGTCCGGCTTGAAGTTGCAGAACTCGGGCTGGTCGGGTTCGAACATGCATACCTTTACGCGCCCCACTTTCTTCGTTTCCGGATTCACGCCCGGAACGGCGGCACAGCGCAGCGCCCAGAAGAATGCACGGGCGGCTTCGGGATGATCGAAGTTCAACGGATCTTCGGTGTGATGCGTCAATGCCACCGTGGGGTTGAAGTCGCGGATTTCATCAACCAGCTTCAGATAATGCGACTTGTCCAGAACCATGGGGTGATCGTCGAAGTCCAGATATCGAATTTCGGCGCCCAGCAAAGCGGCGGCTTCGTCCGCTTCCGCGCGCCGTATCTGCTTCACCTCTTCGACCTTTATGCCCGGCCGCGTCGCCCAGACCTCTGCGGATTCGCCACGCTCGCCGAAGGTGAGGTCGACGATTCTCACTTTCGCCCCGGCGGACGCGTACTTCGCAATGGTGCCCGCGCAGCGCCATACGAAATCCACCGCATGCGCGCTTACCACCAACAAACGCTGATTCGACAAATCACCCATTTTTTTACCGCTCCTTTGATAGCACTTGTGAATGTTTTTGGATCAACGATTCATGCGTTGAAGAATCTTATGATCCGAATGATTACAATGATTAGTATCAATTTATCGGATTGACGGGGCGGTGTCAAGCTGGTCAAGGTTGACGTTGGGGTCAGACCCCGTACGGGGTCCGACCCCTGATATGATGTGAAGCACCTTGGGGCCAGACCCTGCGGTTGTTTGGGGGTCAGACCCCGTACGGGGTCTGACCCCATCCCCATCGAAGAAAACACAACTATGTCTACGGACGGCCTCAAACCTGTAAAGCGCAGAGCTTCTTTGGCGGACGACGTGGCCGACGCGCTGCGGGCACGCCTGCTTCGCGGCGACTTCAAGGCGGGCGAACGCTTGCCCACCGGCTCCGAGCTTTCCGCCGCTTTCAACGTAAGCCTTTCCGTCATCCGCGAAGCGATGTCGCGCCTGAAGCATGACGGCTTGGTGGAAACCATTCAGGGCGCGGGAGTATTTGCCACGGAAGCGGGCAGCTCAAGAACCTTCAGACTGGATGCCGACAGCGGCAACCTCGCGGCACTCAAGCACATTTTCGAATTGCGGCTTGCCTTTGAGGAAGGGGCGGCCTATCTTGCAGCCATGAGGCGCTCGCCCAAAACGCTCCAGGGCCTGCGCAAGGCCTTCGAACGCATGCATGCCGAAGACCCTGGTGCCGGAGCGGCGGCCGACAAGGAATTCCACCGGCTCATCGCCGGCGCCACCGGCAACCCTTTGTTCCTGGAGTTCTTCGATTTCCTGGCAGCCCGCATCGACAGCACCATTTTCATTGCCCGCGCTCACTCCGCCGAGGCCGGCATCAGCGCCGAAGCCCTGCAAGAACATCGGACGCTACTGCGCGCCATCGAAGACCAGGATGGCGAAGCAGCGAAAGCCGCCATGTTCAAACATCTGAGCAACGCAGCGGCGCGCTTGAAATTGTAGGAAGGGAGGATCGGGTGGGGTCAGGTGGGGTCAGACCCCGTACGGGGTCTGACCCCTAGACCACTTAGTCTTCTGAAAACCTGATAACATGATAAAAACCAAGGGGTCCGGCCCCGAACGGGGCCGGACCCCAAAATCTTATGGAAACCAGGGGTCAGACCCCATTCGGGGTCTGACCCCAAACTTATCCCTCTCATCTCATGACATCCGACTTCCTGAAGCATCTGCGCGACACCTTGGGCGACGACATCGTTGAAACGGACGCGGGCAACATCGCGCCGTGGCTGACCGACTGGCGCGGGGTTTACAAGGGCAACGCGCAAGCGCTGGTCCGGCCACGCAACACCGAGCAGGTCGCGGCCTGCTTGCGGCTTTGCAACGAGTACCGGGTACCGGTCGTGCCTCGGGGAGGCAACACCGGCCTGTGCGGCGGCGCAACGCCTGACGCCTCGCCCGCCAACGTGATCCTGGCGCTGGACCGCATGAATCAAATCCGCTCCATCGATACGGTAGCCAACACCATGGTGGCGGATGGGGGATGCATATTGGGCGTCTTGCGCCGCACTGCGAACGAGACCGACCGCCTGTTGCCGCTCAGCCTCGCAGCGGAAGACTCTTCGCAGATAGGCGGCAATCTGGCTACGAACGCCGGCGGCGTGAACGTGCTGCGCTATGGCATGGCGCGCGAACTGGTGCTGGGCATCGAAGCCGTGCTGCCCAATGGGGAAATCTACAATGGCCTGCAGACTCTGCGCAAGGACAACACCGGCTACGATCTCAAGCAGCTATTCATTGGGTCGGAAGGCACGCTGGGCATCATCACGGGCGTGGCGTTGCGGCTGCAAGCGCCCTCGCGCGTGCGCGCCGTGGTGCTGGCGGCCGTCGACTCCCCGCACCAGGCCCTGCAACTGTTGCGCCTGGTCTTCGGCGCCTGCGGGCCACGCCTGCAAGCCTTCGAGTTCTTCACCGACCAATGCCTCGATCTGGTCCTGAGCCAAGTCGAAGGACTGCACGCTCCTTTTTCCGACCGGCATCCCGCCTACGTGCTGATCGAGCTGGCGGACACGGCCAACGAAGAGGCCTTGCAGGCATTGCTCGAAGAGGTCATCGGACAGGCGCTGGAGCAGGAGCTTTGCCTGGACGCCGTCCTGTCCACGACGCTGGCTCAACTGCAAAGCCTGTGGCGCCTGCGTGAAGAAATCTCGGAAGCCCAGAAAGCGGACGGTCCGCATCTGAAGCATGACATCTCCTTGCCCATCGAGCGCATTCCCGACTTCATGCAATCCGCTGAGGCCCGCCTGCGCACTGCCGCCGACGATGCACGCCTGTTCATCTTCGGCCATTTCGGGGATGGCAACCTTCATTACAACGTATCGCGTCCGCTGGGCGCTGATCGCGCCTGGGCGCACGAATGGGAAGAACGCATCGCGGACCTGGTCTTCGACGAGGTGGCACGATACGGCGGCAGCATCAGCGCCGAGCATGGCATAGGCCAGCTCAAGCGCAGCGCTTTCCATCGGCATAAAGACCCCATGCAGATACGCATGATGCAGGACATCAAGCGGCTGTTCGACCCGAACGGCATCATGAATCCGGGCAAGCTGCTTTAAAGGAGAGGGGTCTGACCCTATAGGGTCTGACCCCAGGCATCTGTGGCACCGGGGTCAGACCCCGTACGGGGTCTGACCCCTCACCTATCTATTTGTCCCATAAAGGTTTTCTATTTGTCCCATTGACCGGTCAAATAGCGCATCGCTACCATCGTGGGCATGAACACTCATAGATCGCTCAATGCCGCCATACCGGTGCCGAAGCATCATCAGGTGTATTTGCTCTTGCTGGAGAGGCTGAAGAACGGCGCGTTCGCCAACGGCTTTCCGAACGAGTTTTCCCTGATGGAGCAGTACCAGGTGGCGCGCGTAACCATCCGCAAGGCCATGGCCCGCCTGGCCGATGAAGGATTGATCGAGCGCAGTCCCAAGCGGGGCACGCGGCCCACCGCGAATTCGGCGTCGCTGGCCGATATGAAACTGGCCGGCCTGCTGGGCAATCTGTTCCAGGCCAACCTGAAGCTGACCATACAAGTGCTGTACTGCGAACAGATCCCCGCCAGCAATGTGGTGCGCGCTGCCCTCGGCCTGCCGGAGGGCTCGGATGTATTGAAATCGGTGCGCCTGCGCAGCGCGTCTTCCGGACCGGTCTCGCACGTTACCTCCTTCACCCCGCTCGAGTTTTCCAAAGCCATCAAGGCCGACAAGGCCGAGCCTCTGCTCGTGCTGCTCCGGGAAGCGGGCGTGGAAGTGGGCAGGGCCAAGCAAAGAATCTCCGCCCAGCTCGCGGACGCCCTGGTGGCCCCCTTGCTCGACGTGGAAGTCGGGTCCGCCTTGCTTGCCGTATCGCGCATCTTCTTCAGCAAGCAAGACCGGCCGGTGCAGTTTGAATTCGGCCTGTACAGGCCGGACCGCTATCAGTACGAAATGGAGCTGTCCGAGCACGGCGACCTGGACACCAAGGTCTGGATCAGTCACGCCTCGACCTGAAGCCCGCCGCCGGCCGGTTCGCCACCCACAACCTTTCAAACACTCAAGCGCATAACCATGTATATCGTCGATTTCCGCTGCCGTCCGCCCACTCCGCAGTTCAACAGCTACTTCCAGAAGGATTTTGTCGCCAGCGTCCAGCAACGCAGCGGCGCGCAACCGTCGCCTGCCTTCATGAACGACTCGGTGGACGATTTCATCAAGGAAATGGACGAGGCGGAGATCTCCGTGGGGGTGGCCATGGGCCGCAACAGCCCGGCCATCGACATGGGCAAGCTGAAGTTTCCAGCCGGCATCCTGCCCAATGACCACTTGGTCGACCTGCAGAACCGGTATGCGGGCCGCATCGTCGGCTTTGCCGGCATAGACGTATCCAACCGCATCCATAATGCCTGCGATGAGATCGACGAATACGTCGGCAGGCAGGGCTTGAAAGGCATTTTCATCGAACCGTGCCGAGCCTTTCTCGGCCATCCTGACGATGAACGGATCACGCCGGTCTACGAGCGCTGCCTGGACCTGGGTTGTCCGGTCGCCGTGATGTCCGGGCCGCTTGCCGGTCCGGACATCAGTTTCGCAGACCCTACGCCCGTCGACCGGCTGGCCACCCGCTTTCCCGAGCTGAAGATCATCATCGTCCATGGGGCATGGCCGGAAGTCGTCAAGGCCACAGCGGTGGCGATGAAGCACAAGAACGTATATTTGTCGCCGGACTCCATGCAGTTCCGCCCGGGCACGACACCCTACATCGAAGCGGCCAACCTGTTCATGAGCGACCAGTACCTCTTCGGCACGGCCTATCCCTTGCGCAACTTGAAGGCCACTGTCAACGACTTCAAGCAATTGCCCTTCAACCCCGATGCCATGGAAAAGGCCTTGGGCCTCAATGCCAAGCATTTATTGAACCTCTGAATCGATACTGGAGCCGACATGACACGCGTCATCGATTTTCGCCTGCGGCCGCCGCTGCATACCTACCTGAAAACCGCCATCTGGGAAAAGAGCGGCTACACCAAGTTCAACCGCTTGCAGGGCGTCGAGCCTGCGCCCTCGGTACTCGCCTATTCCGCCGACTTGATGTTCGAGGAGATGCAAGCCGCGGGCATCGAGATCGGCGTCATGAACGGCAGGCAGTGCAACGATTTCCGAGGCGAGGTCACCAACGCCGACCTGGCCAAGATATGCAATGATTTCCCCGACCGCTTCTATGCCCTGGCCGGCGCAAATCCCTTCCGAGGGAAAAGCAATGTGCAAGAAGCCGAAACCTTCATCCGGGAGTATGGATTCAAAGGCATCGCCTTCGATCCCGGCGGCTATGACGAGCCCATGTTCAGCGATGACCCGCGACTGTTCGATCACTACGAGCTTTGTATCAAGCACGACTATCCCGCGGTTCTGACACTGGGCCCCATGGGCGGCACCGGTGTCGATTTTGGAAATGCGTTGCAGGTCGACCGGCTGGCTGCGCGCTTCCCGGAACTCAAGATCGTGGTATCGCATGCCTGCTGGCCTTATGCGATCGAGCTGTGCGGGGTGGCCGCAAGACGGCCCAATGTGTACCTGATGCCCGATATGTACCACGTGGGCCTGCCGGGCGAGGAGCACTACACCAAGGCCATTGAAACCGTTGCGAAAAACCGCTTCGTATTCGCGTCCGCCTACCCGAGCCGCCCCCTGGACCTGGCCGTGAAAGGCTACAAGGCGCTGCCGATCAGCGCCGAAAGCCTGGACGATGTGCTCTGGAACACCGCCGCCAAGCTTCTCAAGCTGGAAAACAATACCCCCTGAACGATATTCAAAGCCGAACACAGGCTATCGGAGGAGACATGAAGATCCATCGCTATACATCGCTGTTCGCGCCGCTCTTGCTCTGCGTCGCGATGCTTGCGCCATCCGCCATGGCACAGTCCCTGCCCAGCGGTCCCATCACCATCGTCGTTCCCTTTCCGCCGGGCGGCGTCACCGATGTGGTGGCGCGCAGCGTGGCAAACGAGCTCAGCCGGCTGTGGAAGCAGCCCGTGGTCGTCGACAACCGGCCGGGCGCGGGCGGAAACATCGGCGCGGCGGCTGTGGCCCGCTCGGCGGGAGACGGCCGCACCCTGCTGTTCGCAGGCACGTCTATCGTCATCAACGCCGTCATGCAGGACAAAGTCCCCTATACCCTGATGGAGGACCTGCAGCCCGTTACACAGGTGGCCGATTTGCCCTTCCTGATCGTGGTCCACGATTCCGTGCCCGCAAAAACGCTGCCGGAATTCGTGCAGTATGCAAAGCAACATCCCGGCGAGCTCAACTTCGGGTCCGGCGGAAACGGCACCAGCCCGCACGTCGCCGGAGAACTCTTCAAGCAGAAGACCCAAACGGACATCGTCCACATTCCGTTCAAGGGTGCGGCGGCCGCGACGACCGACCTGCTTGCGGGCCGCATACAGCTAATGGTCGATTCGGCGCAAGGCCTGATTCCCCATGTGCAGAAAGGAGACCTTCGGGCGCTTGCGACGCCGCGCGCCGAACGCATCCCGTCGCTGCCCGACGTTCCCACGGTCAAGGAAAGCAGTTCGCTGGATATCGACGTCAGTTCGTGGCTGTCGCTTTGGGCACCGGGCGGAACGCCCGCCGAACTGATGGACCGCATCAGCCGCGACGTCGCCACGGTGCTGGCGAAAGACGGCATCCGGGAATCGCTGCTGCAGAAAACCGTGCTGCCTGTCGGCAGCAGCCGCAACGATTTCACCGCTTTCGTGAAGACGGAAATGACGAAGTGGGGCCAGGTCATCGACCAGGCGCAAGCCAAGGCCCAATGAGGAGAGACCACATGAAAATCCTACGCAACGTGGCTTATGCCCTTTTGAGCACCCTCGCGCTAACGGACGCGAGCATCGCTGCCGCGGCCAACGCCTATCCGGACAAGCCCATCAAGCTGGTCGTGCCTTTTGGCGCGGGCGGCACCACTGATCTTTTCGGGCGCCTGATCGGCAAGGCGCTCGGCGACGAACTTAAAGTTGCCGTGGTCGTGGAGAACCGGGCGGGCGCGGGCGGAAACATCGGTTCCGCGCAAGTGGCGCGCTCCCCCGCCGATGGCTATACGCTGCTGCTTGGCGGCGCCGGCCATCTGGTGATTTCTCCCAGCCTTGATCCGTCATTTCCCTTCGATCCCTATAAAGACCTGGCGCCCGTGATGATGGTGGGGACCGCAATGAACGTGCTCGTCGCACACCCCTCCGTGCCCGCCAAGTCGGTCCAGGAACTCATAGACTATGCCCGGGGCAAGCCCGGGGAAGTCAATTTCGCCTCCGGCGGCAAAGGCGGAGTCATACATCTTGCGGGCGAGATGTTCGCCCGGCAGGCCAAGGTGCAGCTGGCGCACATTCCCTACAAGGGCAGCGCCGCCGCCTATACCGACCTGGTCGCCGGCCGTGTTCAGATCATGTTCGACAACCTGCCCAGCGCCCTGCCCTACATCCGCTCCGGTCAGGTCAAGGCCATCGCCGTTACGGGCGCTGCTCACAGTCCGCAGCTTCCCGATGTACCCACCGTGTCGGAACAGGGTCTCAAAGGCTATGAAGCCAGTTCCTGGTGGGGCGTATTCGCCCCCGCGGGCACGCCGGCGGCCATCATCGCCAAGCTCAATGACGCATTGGTCCGGGGTCTGGCAAAGTACAAAGAAGACATCGAACGCCTGGGCGCCGATCCCAGCCAAGGCACACCGGAGGACTTCGCCGCCGTCATGCGGAAAGACGGCGACAAATGGGCGGAAATCATCAAGAGCGCGGGGATTACGCTGCAGTGATGTGGGGGGTCAGACCCCGTACGGGGTCTGACCCCAGCCGGCGGGAGTAGGGGTCAGACCCGGCGGAAAGGAAGGGGTCAGACCCTATAGGGTCTGACCCCAAGGGCTGACCCCAAGCCCCCGTTCCTCATCAAAACTGATACCCCTGCTTGAACCGTTTCAGGAAGGCCTGCAGCCGGGGGGACTGCGGATCGTCGAAAATCTGTTCCGGTGGCCCCTGCTCGACGATTTCACCGTCCGCCATGAACACCACCCGATGCGCAAAGGCTTTGGCGAACGCCATTTCGTGCGTAACGATGATCATCGTCATTCCGTCCTGCACGAGCTGCCGCATCACGTCGAGCACCTCGCCCACCAGCTCCGGATCCAGCGCCGACGTGACTTCATCGAACAATATGGCCTTGGGCTGCATAGCCAGCGCGCGCGCAATGGCCACCCGCTGTTGCTGACCGCCCGACAATAGCCTGGGCATGGCGTCGGCCTTGCTCGCCAGACCGACACGGTCGAGCAGAGCCGCCGCTCTTTCCTCGGCCTCTCGGCGAGGAACAGACAGCGCGCGCACCGGCCCAAGCGCCACGTTCTTCAGTACGCTCATGTGCGGGAACAAATTGAAGCTCTGAAAGACCATGCCGACCCGGGCGCGCATCTCCGCGATCTCGACCTCCGAACGGCGAACGCGGCGTCCGTTGGCATCGAGCTTGTATCCCATGGCTTCTGCGCCGATCGTGATCTCGCCCTGCTGGAATTCTTCCAGGAAGTTCACGCAGCGCAGCAGTGTGGATTTTCCCGAGCCGCTGGGCCCGATGACGACCACCGCTTCGCCGTGCCGCACCTCGGTGCTGATGTCTTTGAGAACCTGGTGGTGCCCAAACCATTTGGATACGTTGCTTATCGCAATCGCCGCGTCGCCGCTCAAGCAGGCATTAATTGACATAGTCCAACCGCCTCTCCAGATACTTGCCCAATCGGGACAGTCCATAACATATGAAAAAATAGACCAAGGCCACGAAGCCGAAGATCTCGAACGGCGCCAAGGTGCGTTCGACGATCTGTCGCCCCACATAGGTCAGGTCCACCAGTCCGATGATCGCCACCAGCGATGTCCCCTTGACCACACCTATGCAGGTGTTGACATATGCGGGACCTGCCACCCGCATGGCTTGGCGGGCAATGATGTCCGTGAATATCCGCCTTCCGGTAAGCCCTATCGCCTTGCCGGCTTCCCATTGAGCGACGGCGACGGACAGCACCGCGGCGCGGAATACCTCTGTCATGAAAGCGCCGAAATAAGCGGCGATGACCACGATGCCGCCCGTCGTCGGATCGATTTCCATGCCTGCATACGGCGCCGCGTAATACATGGTGAACAGCAAGACGAGCAAGGGCACGCCGCGCATGATGTACAGATAGGTTTCGACCACGATGCGCAACAGCAGCCCGCCGTACAGCTGGCATAGCGCGAATGCCAGGCCCAGCGCCGTGGACAGCAGGATGGCCGCAAACGATAGATAGAGCGTCGTCACCGCACCCATGCCGAGCAAAGGCAGGCTATTGATCAGAAGTTCCATCACGCTATCCTTATGCGGCGCTCGAGCAGGCGCATCGCCCCGCCGAAAACCGCGGTTATGATCAAATAGAAAACAGCCAGGGTGAAGAAGATCTCGAATACGGCGGCCGTTCGGTCGGCAAGCATGCGCGCATGGAAAGTCAGTTCGGCAACGGATATCGTCGCGACCAGCGAGGTATCCTTGATGATGAGGATTCCCTGGTTGGAAAGCGGGGGAATCACTTTGCGCAAGGCCTGCGGCAGGATAACGATGCGAAAGGCCCGGCGCGGCGTCAGGCCCAACGCCAGGCCTCCTTCAGCCTGCTGGCCCGGTATGGACTGGATTCCGCCCCGGTAGATTTCGGCGATATACGCCCCGTTTTGCAATACCATGGCGATCAGGCCCGTCGCGAAGCCGGATAGCGGGTATCCCAACGTACCGGAACCGAAAAAGATGAAGAACATTTGCACCAACACGGGGGTATTGCGTACGACTTCGATATAGGCGCCGGTCAGGCGCGATAAAAGCCGCGAGCGGGAAAGCAGACCCATTACCAGCGGTACGCCCCACAAGGCGGACAGTGCGATGGCCAGAGCGGCCAGCACCAGGGTGGTCAGCAGGCCTTCGGAAAGCGTCGACAGGATACGCTGGAAGAAAGCTAGATCCAGTGACATGGTGTCTCCTCGGTGGTATTCTGATAATTCCGAAAATCGGAAGTTTTTTTCTTATAAAGTGGATTTTGACTCTTGCCCGCTTTCACGGTCAATGAGTACTAACGCTAATTGGGCAATGAATAGAACCGTATCCAAAACAACCGCTGAACAACCTCTGGACCGCGCCATTGCGATCCTTACCGCATTGACCGAGGCAGCACGCCCCTTGTCCGTCACCGATCTGGCCGCCCTGTGCGATCTGCCGGTAACGACGGTGCATCGCATGACCGCCCAGCTCGAAAAACGCAATCTCGTCAAGCGCGCCATAGGGTCCAAGAAGCTCATCGTCGGCGCGGGCCTGGTCCGGCTGGGCGTGGCGGCCACCGAAGCCGCGATGCGGACGGACCGTCCACACCAGATACTGGTTGCGCTGGCCAACGAGATCGGCGAGTCCTGCCAGATCGGCGTACGTTCCGATGACAACGTGGTGTATATCGACACCGCGCGCACCACGCCGTCTCCCGGCCTGCATTTCGAACAGGGCCGCCGTTCGCCCATACACTGCACCTCGATCGGCAAGCTGTACTTGGCGGAATTGACCCCGTCCGCATTCGATGCTTGGCTTGCCGACGCCAACTTCACGCAACTGGCGCCGAGCACCATACTGTCCAAAGAAAAGTTCAAGGCCGCCATCGAAGAGGTTCGCGCACAGGGTTGGGCCGCAAACAACGAAGAATTCCTGCCCGGACTGGTCGGCTGCGCCGTACCCATCAGGCTTTCCTCGGGAAAACTGATGGCGGGCCTGGGCCTTTATGTACCTACGGCCAGAATGCCCTTCGAGCGGATCAAGGACTTTCTGCCGGCCCTGCGGACTGCGGCGGAGAAGATCGCCACCGCATCCGAAGAAGCGCAGGCCGGCGACTGAAGAGCCGCTATGCCAGCCTGAAGACGACGATCTTGCGATCAGGCCCATGCTCGGAAAACTCCGCCTTGACCCTGCGGCCCAGCAACGAGGTCCCATCGGTCGGCGCTCCTGGCAGCTGCGCATAGAATATGACGCCCTCGTCCAGCTCCACCGCCGCAAAGACATAAGGAAGTTCTTCGTTGAACCCGTCGTGATGCGCCCGGTGTATCGTCGTGTGGGATATCACCCGGCCGTCTCCCGCCGCGTCGACCCATTTCAGGTCGGGCGCGTGGCAGAACGGGCAACATACCCGCGGATAGAAGATCACTCGTCCGCAAGATTCATTCAAACAATGCTGCAAACGAATGCGGCCTTCGTTCACGCCCGCCCAGAAAGGCTCGCTGACCTCATTGACGCGCGGCTGAGGTTTGCCGGCCATGTGATGCTCTGCCATGTTCATTCCACCCTTTCAAGAATCGCTGCGCTGGAAGACAGGCCGCGCCCGTATGCCACCATACCGTACCCCGACACCACACCACGCTTGCATTTGACTTGGCGGCCTTCCGCCTTGCCCAGCAACTGAGTGACGCCCTCCACCAGGCCGATCATGCCGCCGGACGCGCCTGCCTGCCCCGCGGACAGCTGGCCGCCGCCTGTGTTGACGGGAAACTCCCCGTCGACGGTTATGTCGGTTTCACGCAGGAACCGGGCGGTTTTACCCTTGGGGGCAATACCGAGGCCCTCGAGCTGGACGAAGGACATGACCGGGTAGTCATCGTAGACCTGAGCAAAGTGAAGGTCCTCCGGGCCGCAGCCGGCTCGCTCGTAAAGCCGATCGGCGAATCCTTCCCAGCCCCCGGGCAGGCCGTATACGTCGTTGGCCGGATAGTTGTGGATTTCCTCGGACGCCAGAATGCGCAGGCTGGGGCCCTTGAGCCCGGCGGCGATTTTCTCGGACGCCAGCACAATGGCGTCTCCCCCCACGCAGGGCATCACGCAATCGTACAGGCGCAAAGGGTCGGCGATCTGCCGCGCGTTCAGGTAGGCGTCCATCGTCAGCGCTTCCTTGAACAAGGCATTGGGATTGCGCAGCGCGTTGGCGCGCAGCGCAATGCAGAATCGGCCGAAATCCTCGCGCAGCGCGCCATGGCGCTCCATGTAGAGGCGCGTATGCAGCGCGAACATGCCATTGGCGCCTCCGAAGCCCTGGGGCGACATGAAATCGCGCACCGAAGTATTGAAATGATCCAGCGTGGCATTGTGCGAGGTGACATCGAATGCATCGGCAGCGGCCACGACCACGACATCGCATGCTCCATCGCGGATGGCGCGGGCCGCGTGGGCCATGCCGATGACGCCCGAAGCACCGCCGTACACGCCCTGGAACATGAAGCGCGGCTGGATGCCCAGGTGCTCCGCCACGATCGCCACATTGTCGGGCGGAAGCATGAAGGAAGAGACCGCCAGTCCGTCGACGCTTGCCCACTCAAGCCCAGCATCCTTCAAGGCCGCCGTGCCGGCCTGATACAGCAGGCGGTGCACCCCATGCGGCGATCGCTTCGCGTAGGCGGTTTGCCCGGCGCCGACGATACGCACTCCGTCGAAAAGCTTGCTCATTCAAATGACTCCTTTCGATTGCAGCTCGGAAAGCTTTTGTTCGGTCATGCCCAGTTCCCCGATGTAGATCTCCCGGTTGTCGGCGCCCAGCCGCCGGCCGGCGTGTCGCACCTCCCCGGGCGTCTCGGCAAACTTTGGCACGACGCTCTGCATGCGCACCGATCCGAAATCGTCGTCCGCGGCCTCAACGATGTTCTCTCTGGCCTGATAATGGGGATCTGAAAAAATGTCGCGGATATCGATGACCGGTCCGGCGACCACGTCCGCGCGTTCAAAGAGGCTCATCACGTCCTGGCTGTCGCGCTGGGCGAACCAGGCGGCCAGCAGAGCGTCCAACGCCTTGTCGTTGTCGCAGCGGGTGGCGTTGTCGACGAACCTCGGGTCGTCGATCAGTTCCGGCATGCCGATCGCCTGGGCGAGGCGCTCGTAGGTCCGCTGCGAGCTGGCGGAAATGCCTATCCATACTCCATCGCGCGTCTGGTAAGTATTGCGCGGCGAGTCCTCCGCCAGCCGGTTGCCCTGTCTTTGCTTGACGATCCCGAGTTGATCGAAGCCGATGACCTGCGCCTCGACCAGCCGGAACAAGGGCTCGTACAGGCTGACGTCCACTTCCTGGCCCTTGCCGCCGTTGTGATCGCGGTTGTAGATGGCGAACATTGCCGACATGGCGGCAAAGGTCGACGCCACGGAATCCGCCATGGGAAATCCCGGCAATGTCGGCGGCTTGTCGGGAAAGCCGGTAAACGAAGGGATGCCGGAGAATGCTTCCGCGATCGTTCCATACCCGCCGCGCTGCGAATAAGGCCCGGTCTGGCCAAAGCCTGAAACGCGCACCAGAACCAGGCGGGAATTGATCTTGGCCAGCTCCGAGTACCCCAGGCCCCAGCGCTCGAACGTGCCCGGCTTGTAGTTTTCAATGACGATGTCCGCCGAGCGCACCAGTTCGCGGAAAATCTCCTGCCCGTCAGGATCCGACAGCTTGAGCGTCAGCAGCCGCTTGTTGCGCCCGATGACCTTCCACCATAACGAGCGCCCCTCTTTCATGGGAGCCCACTGGCGTATGGAGTCGCCTATGCCGGGCATCTCTATCTTGATGACGTCGGCACCGAAGTCCGCCAGTTGCGTGGCGGCAAGCGGACCCGCAATCATCGAGCCGGCGTCGATGACACGCATGCCGCTCAATGGTCCGGCCCTGCGCGGCGCGTCAGGGCTTTCCTCACGCCCTTTTTGTGATTGGTTCATTCAGCTTTGCCTCTTGTTTGATACTTTGAAAACGGATGCTTCCGGGCTTGTGCATAGGCGCGCTTCGTGCCTTGAGAAGGGCAGGAGGAAGACGCCATGCTTTTGCCGCCCCGGCAGGAATCAATTGGCGGCTGCGCTATAGAAACGCTGGGGCGGCGGATTGCGGCCGAACCACTTGCGATAGATTTCCGTGTACTCGTTGTAGCGGGAGCCGGCCGTCATCTCCTGCACCATGGTGTCCATCCAGAGCCATAGCTGGAAGTCTCCTTGTTTCATGAAGATGGCGTTGCCCGACGTCACGGCCAATGCCTCGGGCAGAACCTTCAGTTCCTGGTTGTTGGCCGCATACCAGTTCAAGACCGGCGTATCCATTTGCATGGCTTGGGCCTGGCCCGACTTCAATGCCAGGAACTGGCTGCTGGGCGTATCGAAGGTCAGCACCTTGATATCGGGCAGGAATCGCTTCTGCCTGTCCATCATTTGCGGGTTGCTCAGATTGGCCAGGGTGTACTTGTTGCTGTTCAGCTCGGCCAGCGTATTGACGTTCGCGTCCTTGCGGACGGCCACCGACATGCCGGAGTCGATGTACGGGCGTGTGAACGCGACACGTATCGCGCGGTCAGGGTAAACCGTGGTCGAGGACACGCCGATGTCCGCCCGGCCCGAATCTACCGCCGGCCAGCGTCCCTCGCTGGTCACCGACACGAATTCCACCTTGTTCTCGTCGCCCAGCAGAGACTTGGCGATCAGCCGGGATATATCGATGTCGAACCCCACCAGTTTGCCCTTCTCATCTGTATAGCCGAATGGCGGCGCGGTGCTGAATGTGGCGACGATCAGTTTGTCGCGCTTGAGTATGGTCTGCAGACGCGAATCCGCCTGACTGGCTTGCGCCGAGGCGGCACTCGGAATAAACGCGCCCATGCTGCAGCCGATTAGCAGGGAAAGCGCCCCGCATAGCTTTTTCAAAGAATGTCTCATGTTGTCTCCTCACTGGTTTATATTAAATTCCGAATATCGGTAATATTTTTCTTATTAATCGGATTTTGATCTCAGAGTAGCCGGCGCGCAATCAGGGTAATCCTGTAGAACTTCCACGACGTGAAAATTTTGCATGGGGGTCAGACCCCATACGGGGTCTGACCCCTGCGTCGTCGGAATGGGGTCAGACCCCCTTTGGGGTCTGACCCCCGGAACGCGAGTTGCTGCCCGGGGTCTCGTTTCAACCTACCCCAAGGAGATTTCCGATGGCCTTGAAGTTTTTTGACAGCCAATGGTATCTAGCCAACAATCCCGACGTCGCTGCCGCCGTCGAGGCGGGCGAAACCACGCCCGAGCAGCACTTCGAGATGTACGGCGTTAACGAAGGACGCTCACCCAGCGCTCTTTTCGATGCCGATTACTACCTGGCCCATAATTCCGACGTAGCGGAAGCGGTTGCCGCCGGCACCCAGACGGCCTATGGGCATTTTGAACAGTTCGGCCACGCTGAAGAGCGGGCGGCCAGCCCCTATTTCAATGTGGGCTATTACCTGGAACAGAATCCCGACGTTGCCGAGGCCGTGGAGAACGGCGACACGTCGGCATATGAACACTTCCATATGTATGGCGCGAGCGAAGACCGCTCTCCCCTTGCATTCTTCAATGCGGAGCAATACCTGGCCGCCAATCCGGATGTCGCAGAAGCCGTGGAGGCCGGTGACACGACCGCAACCGAACACTTCCAGAGATATGGCATCAATGAAGGCCGCAACCCCAACATGGTCATCGTGCTGGGCGCTTATCTGGCCGAGAACTCCGACGTGGCCGCTGCCGTGGATGAAGGCAGCATGACCGCCTTGGAGCACCTGCTTTCCTTCGGGATCGCGGAAGGCCGTAACCTGGGCAATGGCCTCGACCTGGCGCTGTTCGCCGAAGATCCTGTATTCCAGGAAGCCATCGAAGCGGGACAAACCGACGCAGCGTTGGCGCGGGTCAGCCAAGTGGCGCCGTTCCTGCCGGAGTTCACCCCGCCGGAAGGTTTCGAACTGCCGTCAAACTGGGGGATTCCGCAGGATTACGTGCACCCCGACGGCGCCTTGCTGACCGTGCCGGAAGGATGGACACCCGATGAGCCGGTGCGACTGCCTGATTCCTTCGAGCAGCCTTTCGCGCTCGTCGATACCGATGGCGTCATCACCTTTGAAGGTACGGCCGAGGGCGACATCACGCTCATCAATGAAGACGGCCAGGCTTCCTTCGCGCGTGGCAGCTTCATCACCGCAGACTCCGTTCCGCTCGACGGCTCGGCCACCATCACCCTGGCCGAAGGCCAGCACCTGGTTGCCGCATTCGAAGACCTGGAGCAATTGAGTGTGGTGGGCGCAGGCGCGGTGACGGCCCAGGGCACCGAGGAAAGCGACGAGATCGACCTGTCCGGAGCGACCCTGGTCGGACTGACCATAGACGCCCAAGCGGGCGATGACACCATCACCATCGCGGACGGTCAAACCGCGCTTGGCGGAGACGGCGCCGATACCTTCGTTATCTCCGGCGCCGCCGGCACGCCCAGCGTCATCACCGTGGGCGACTACGACTCCGCATCCGGAGACGTCATCGACTTGCGCGGTGTCGAAGGGCTCAACCTTGCCGACATGGAGGTGCGCGGGGCCGAGCATGACGGAACCCAATGGATATGGGAAGACTATACCGGCGACAGTGTCGGAATCTGGTTCAGCGACTCGGCCGCGAACGTTGAAGTCACTGGTGCGCGCGCGGACACCATGACCTTCCTGATTCCGGACACCAGCCTGGTGCCCGGCGGGTCCGTCTATCAGACGGCCAGGATCAATATCAGCGAGGGCGGCGTGATACGAGCCGGCGACGACGGTGAAGCACTGGTCGGCGGCAACGGCACCCAGGCCTTGATCGGCGGCGCGGGCTCCGACGCCCTGATTGGCGGCGCCGGCGCGGACCTATTCATGCTGAACGACGTGTCGACGTCAAATCTTGGCGCCATCGACATGATTGCGGACTTCGACGTCAGCAGTGACTTCATCGTCGGACACTCGACGGTCGCAGCCGAAAACATCGTGACCGGCAGCGTCGACACCATGGACGCCGCCAGCCTGGCAGCCGTCCTGACTGCGGAGTCGTTCACTGCGAACGGCGCCGCGGCCATCACGTCTGGTGCGAGCACCTATCTGATCCTCAATGACGGCACCGCCGGATTCGACGCGGCGGGAGACGTCGTGGTGGACATCACTTCGGCCGGCCCCGACTTGAGCGCGCTCAAGATTGTCGGACTGCCGGACATCGATACGGCTTCGCTCGCGTTGTAAGAGTAGGGGTCAGACCCCGTACGGGGTCTGACCCCAAAAAACTCGCACAGATTCATACCCCGGATGGAGTCCGGCCCCTCATCAACAAAGATCGCGCACGCTCTATTATCGGGCGGTCTATCATCCGGCCCTCGAGCGTTACAGCGCCCAGTCCGCGGGACGTCGCATCTTCGCCCGCCGCAACGACCGCCCGCGCCCATGCCAGCTCTTCTTCGGATGGACTGAATCCGCGGTTGGCATGCGGTATCTGATTGGGGTGTATGCATACCGTGCCGGTAAATCCCATGGTTCGCGCGCGCGCCACCAGGTTCGCATAGGACTCCATGTCGTGGATCTCGGCCACGCTGCCAGGCAGCCCCAAGCACGCCAGACCAAAGGCATGCGCGCAGTTGGCAACCGCGTGCGCTGCCCAATCCAATGACTCGGGCGTCGGGGCGATCGACATTTCCGTCGCATAGTCTTCCCCCCCAAAGCCCAGCGCCGCCACGTTCTTGTGCGCCGAGGCAATCGACTCCAGGCGCAGCACACCCAAAGGTGTTTCGATCAAGGCAACGACAGGCAGCGACGCTGCGCCGTTCTTTTCCAGCCATGCACACAGGCTTTGAACCTGCGCCGCCGACTCCACCTTCGGCAGCATGATGCCGGCAAGCCGCGACACAGGCAGCACGGCAAGATCAGCCTGCAGCATGTCGGGATCGGCATTGACGCGCACCAGCACGGGCGCAGCGTTACCGATGGCCTGGACAGCGCCGACCAGCTTGTCCCGGGCTTCCTGCTTGCGGTCCAGTGGAATCGCATCTTCGAGATCGAGAATCAGTGCATCGGCGCCCCGCTGCGCCGCCTTGGCGAGCAGGTGCGTGGAAACGGCCGGTACAAACAGCACCGAGCGCAACATGTTCAAAGACATCGTATGGCCCCCCTTTTCTGCATGGCCCGGATTTCCGCGTCGCCAATGCCGGCTTCCTTCAGAAGTTCGCCGGTATGCTGACCCAGCTCCGGAGCGGGGCGGCGAATCGATCCGGGCGTCCGGCTGAGTCGGGGCGTGACGTTGTGCATGACCGCGGCGCCCTGATCCGCTTCCAGCGCGATGTAGCACTCGCGCCCGACCACGTGTCGATCGGACAGAAGCTGCGGCGCGTCGTAAACAGGGCCCAGGGTCACGCCTTTGCTTCTGAACAAGCACAGACACTCGTCAAGGCTCATCTTCTTGATGGCATCCGCAATCATCCCATCCAGCTCGTCATCGTTCGCCAGCCTGGCCTCGTTGGTGGAAAAACGAGGATCGTGGATCAGGTTCGGCCGCCCTATGGCTTCCATGACCCGCTGCGCCATGATGTCCGTCGACCCGGACAATGCGACCCAGCGACCATCCTTGCAGCGGTAGGCATTGCGCGGCGAGGCGATCTTACGGGTGGGATCCGCCTTTTTTCCGGTCTCGGCATAGACCGAGACATCGGGCCCCATGATGGCCAGCATGGGCTCGAGCAGCGACAAGTCAACCACCTGGCCGCCGCCACCGTTGACTTCGACTTCGCGCAGCGCCGCCAAGGTGGCAAACGCGCCGGTCAGGCCCGCGATCATATCGGCCAGCGCCATATTGGGCAGCTGCGGCACGCCATCGGGCGTCATGTGCTTGTGCGCGTATCCGCTGAACCCTTCCACCAGACTGCCGAAGCCCGGCAAGGTCCGGTAAGGGCCGCTTTGCCCCCATCCCGACACACGCACGATGACGAGTCCGGGATTCAAGGCATGCAGACTCTGGGGATCGAACCCCATGTTCTCGAGGGTGCCCGGACGGAAACTTTCGATGAGCACCTGCGCAGACTTCAGCAAGCCGCGCAGCGCGTTACGGGCTTCCTCGTCGCGCAGGTCGATCGCCAGGCTGCGCTTGTTACGGGCATAGATGCGCCACCAGGCATCCAGCTCCCCTCCTTGCTCAAGTTCTTCCTTCCAATGGCGCAGCGTGTCTCCCGCTTTCGGCGACTCGATCTTGATGACGTCGGCGCCGAAGTCGGCAAGCTGCAGCGACAGCATATTGCCCGCGACGAGCCGCGACATATCCAGGACGCGAACGCGGTCCAGCACGCCCCGCGAGGCGGGGTCGGGGCGCAAGGCCGCCAGCGCAGCGGCGGGTGTAGCCCGGCTGCCCGTCATTTCGGATTCAAGCCCAGATCCGCCACCAGCCCTTGCCAGAAGGGCGCTTGTTGATTCAGCTGTGCAAGGAATTCATCGTTGCTTATGTGGAGCACCGTGGATTCGGTGGCTGCAAACTGTTCCTGGAGCTTGGGGTTGCGCAGCGCTTCCTCTACCGCCAGCTTGATCTTGCGTACGGCTTCGGGCGGTACTCCCTTCGGTGCGAACAGCCCGCCCAGCACGCCGATTGCCGGCCCTTCCAGCCCGGCCTCGGCCAGCGTGGGGACATTGGGCAAAGACGCCTCGCGCTTGTCGCCCGTGACCGCCAGCGCCCGTAGCTTGCCCGAGTTGATATGCCGCATCGATGCCGTCAGTGAATCGGTGGCGAACAGCACCTGGCCGCTCATCAGATCGGTAAGCGCCGCCCCGCTGCCTTGGTAAGGAACATGTGTGGCCTCCAGTCCGGCGCGGCGCAGAAAGCTTTCCGTGCCCAAATGCGTCATGGTGCCCATGCCGGCGGATGCATAGGCCGAAGGCTTGGCGCGTATCGTATCGATGAGTTCCTTGATGTCCTTGGGCGCTTCGGGCGTGTTCGCCACAAGCACTGCAAAGGGTGCCCAAAGAATCGGAGCCACCGGGGTGAAGTCATCGAGTGTGTAGTTGGCCGCCGAATTCATGACCGGTACGACGAGCAACTGGGCGGTGGACGTGAACAGGATCGTATAGCCGTCCGCCGGAGCGCGCTTCACCGATTGGTGTGCAATGATGCCGCCCGCCCCCGGCCGATTCTCCGCAATAATAGTCTGCCCCAGCGAAGGCGCCATGAATGTGGCCAGCATGCGGCCCACGACATCGCTGCCGGAGCCCGGCGCTTGCGGTATCACCAGGGTAACGGGTTTGGCGGGAAAGTCGCTTGCCGACGCTTGCGCAAGCACCGGACCGCAAAGCGCCAAGGATGAAAATGCCGCCAGCAAGCGGCGTCGAGAAAGTAGCTGCACCATCGTCTCCTTTATTGTTCCGGCATGAAATCAGTTATGTTTACGCTTGAATGAGAGTATATATGATTATGTGCTATAGCAAACATTGCCATGACAAATAAAATTAAATCCACCATTTCCAGGAAAAACGCCCGTCTCGCAACGGAAGATCAACTGGCTCAGCATGTACCCGAAACGCTGATTACCTATCGCGTGTTCGTGGCGGCCCAGGCCATGTCGCGCCTGGTGGATGCGTCCGTACGCTCGTCCATGGACCTGACGAGCCGCCAATGGCGCATACTGGTGGTGTTGAATCGCCTCGGCACGGCGCCCTCCGGCGACGTCGCCCGCCTGGCGAGCTTCGACCACAGCCAGGTCAGCCGCATTGCCGTCGAACTCACCAAGCTGGGCCTGATCCAGCAGAACAGCGACGGCAAGGACCGCCGCAAGCAGCTGCTGTCTTTGACGAAAAAGGGAATCGAGTATCTACGCGTCGGCCTGCCCGCCTCGCTGGAGCGCGAAAGACGCCTGCGTGCGCGGCTCAGCACAAGCGAATACGAAGTCTTTTGCCGCGCGCTGAGCGTGCTGACCGATGAGGCGGGGGTATTGCTGGATGAGGGCGAGGGGTCAGACCCCGTACGGGGTCTGACCCCATAACCTTTCTCCCGGGGGTCAGACCCCGCATGGGGTCTGACCCCGAAAATGGTGTTGGGGTCAGACCCGACAGGGTCTGACCCCCAGAATCCCCGCGAGGGGTCAGACCCTGTCGGGTCTGACCCCAGAAGCTGTCGACCCTTCCCCCATGACGATCAGCTTCTCGGTCCCGGGCGCAACCCGTTCCAGCGCGGGCAGCAGGGTTTCGCGTACGGCGTGGACCGCGGCGTCGTATGACTCGTCGAAAAGCTTCCCGTGCTCACCGTCCCTGCCCACCAGATAAATCGAGCGGCCGGCGTGTATGTTGTCGAGCATGCCGACTCTTACCATGGAGGCGTGCTGCATGCCCCGCACCAGGCAACTGGGCGTGGTAACGGCCCACCCCAGGCCGGCGGCCACCATCGCCACCAAGGTGTCCGCCGTATCGACCTCGAGGCGCAAAGGCGCTTTCACGCCCAGTCGCCGCAACAGCGTTTCCACCTGCGCGCCCAGGTGGGATTGAGAATTGAAACGGATGAACGGCGTGGAGGCCGCCAGTTTATGCATCGCTTCGCGCGAATAGCGGGTGGTCTTGATGCTCTTGGAAGTGAGCAGAATGAAGCTTTCGGAGAATACGCATCGGTCCAACTTGCCTTCCAGCCATTCGCAGGCGTCGGTGGTCACCACGATGTCGAATTCGCGGGCCATCGTCACCATCACCACCGCCTCCGGTTCCTGCACAATGAAGGTCATTGACCCCAAAGGCTACCCCGAGCGCCCACTGACCGAAGCCGAGCTGCAAGCAAAGTTCCAGGACTGTGCATCCTTTGCCGGAACGCAGCCTGGCGACGGCGCGTATTCGTCGTGGCGCAGCATCAGCGCGGCGCCGGATGTCTCGGCGCTTTATCGCAGCCTGTGGTAGTGGGGAGGGGTCGAACCCCATGACCGTTCCAGGGGTCAGACCCCGCATGGGGTCTGACCCCCGGCAAATGAAATAGGGGTAAGACCCCGCATGGGGTCTTACCCCCCCAGCAAACATCTATAAATCCCCGAGCGAAGCATTTATGCTTCTGGCGGTGGCGATTACCTTCGGCACTAAGCTGCGCTGCACATCTTCCAGCCTCCAACGAGGCGAAGGAACAGCGATATTGACTGCCCCGACCGGCTTTTTTTGGCGATCGAGAAGGGGGGCGGCGATGGAGATATCGCCAATGAATGCTTCTTGATCATTCAATGCATAACCTGCCTTCCGGGCCCCCTCCAGAATAGACATGAGTTCGGCCACGTCAGTGACCGTTGTCGCGGTCATCGCTTTACGTTCAGCCTGCTCCAGAGCTGCGCGTGCGCTAGCCGGCTCGAGGCATGAGAGTATGGCTCGTCCCGCCGCAGTGCAGAACGCCGGCAGGCGGGAACCGACATGCAGGTCCACGCTCACCGCGTGATGGCTGGGAAATCGTGCGATATATACGATTTCATCGTCTTCCAGCCTCATGAGGTTGACCGTTTCGCCGGTTTCGCGATTCAAGGCCTCCAGGTAGGGATGCGCCTTCTCCCGCAGCCGATCCAAGGCAAGCACGGTGTGGCTGAAACTGAGCATCCGGCTGGACAGCGTATAGGCTCGGGTATCGGGGTGCTGGCGAAGATATCCGAGCGTCTTCAGTGTGTGCACCATGCGCTGCACCACACTTCGATTCAAGCCCGATGCCGCCACGATCTCGGTAAACCCCAAAGGCCGTCCCGCTTTCTGGAGGACTTCAAGTATTTGAAAGCATTTCGCCAGAGAATGGACAAACAATCTGCTCGTGGCTTCATCAGGGGTATTACCGGATTCTTCTGTCATGCGATTTCAAGACTCTTCTTCGACGAGCGCGCCATACAAGTTCGGACGGCGATCACGCCACCAGGGAAACTTTTTTCTGGCGACGGAGACCTCGTCCAAGTCAACCGTCGCCACGAGCAATTCAGGCTCTTGCGTTCCGGCTTCCTTCAGCATCGTACCGCGCGGATCCACAATCATACTTCGGCCCAGATGGATGCGCGGACCTTCCACCCCCACCCGGTTGCAGGCGAGCACGAACACGCCGTTTTCGTATGCTCGCGCTCGCAGGGGGACCTCCCAGATAGAGGCCCGGTGGGCCGGATCGGAATATGTCGAGAAGCTGATCGGCATGACGATGACTTCAGCACCTTTCATCGCCAATACGCGCGATGCTTCGGGATAAAGCCTGTCGTTGCATATTTGCACGCCTATCCTGGCGCCGGCCACCGTATACACTGGCAATTGCTCGCCAGGGGTAAAGTAGAACTTCTCATAACTACCGGTGCCGCCTTGGGCGCCATTGGGAAAATAGGCGGGCATATGTGTCTTGCGATACGTGCCTTGCACCACCCCGTTTTCGTCGATGACCTCAGCCGAATTGTAATAACCTGAATGGGTGCGCTCTGCGACGGGGAGCACCAAGGCGATACCCAGCGCTTTGGCCTTAGCCCTCAGGCCAACCAGCACCGGATCTTCCATGAACATGAAGTAGCGATCGAAATCCTCTTCCAAACGGTTGGCGAAAAAAGGCCCAAGGAATAGTTCGCAAAATGAAAGGAGCTGCACCTGGCACCGACCCGCCTCGTCCAACAAATGATGTGCCAGCTCTTCGATTTCCTGTTCGCCTGAGACCGATACCGCACCCGTTTGCGCTGCAGCGATGGTAAGTGACTTTGACATGATCACTCCCAGATCCGCTCGAACGCCCGGATGAAATTGCCGCCCGCTATGCCCTCGATTTCACTGGCACTGAAGCCGCCTTTTTCCAGGGCCTCGATGATGTGAGCGAATCTGCTGGGCGTGGGCGTTTCCGATGGATAACGAGAGGCCGAGTCATTGCCGAACGCCTGCGCATACTTGCCGCCAGTCTCGGGATATGCTCCCTTTGAAAGTTCAAGGATGGAGCGGACATTCTGCTCGTCCCGTACAGCCGAGAAGTCGGTGCCTATTCCAATGTGTTCCACGCCCACGACATCCGCAATGTGCTGGGCATGCCGAACGAAATTGGCCAATGTCGGCGGATTCTTTGGATTACCGTCCCAATTCATGAATCCATGGATAGAAGCACCGATGACCCCGCCGGTAGCAGCGATCGCGCGCAGAATCTCATCCGACTTGTTGCGCACCTGATCGTCCACCGCTTTGGCATTGGCATGCGTCGCCAGGACTGGCTTGGATGACAGATTGGCTGCATCCAGCGACGTCTGCACACCGCAGTGAGACAAGTCGATGGCAATGCCGACATTATTGAGCTCAGTCACCAGCGCGCGGCCGAAACGCGTCAGTCCTCCGTTCCGCTCTTCGATGCAACCGTCTCCCGCCAGGTTGGCTTCGTTATAGGTGAGCTGTATCACCCTCATGCCCAGGGCGTGGAACGCGGCGGCTCGATCGACCTCACCGTCGAAAGGCAAGGAGTTCTGCCAACCCATGATCAAGCCGGCGCGGCCCTCCTCCCTTGCGCGCTTGATGTCGTCGGCGGTTTTAACCAGCCGCCATTTTGAATCCGGCGACGCCAGCCGCTTGTGCCAACGCCCCAGTTCGGTAATTGTCTTGCCCAAATCCCAGTGCATGTGCGTAACGGTGATATTCGCCGCCGTTACACCGCCCTCCAGCAGAGGAGCCGGATCCCCATCACAAAAGTAAACCAAGCCATCGACGATTAAAGGTTGCTGCGAACTCTGCGTGCCCATTGCGCCACTCCCATGGTAGTTGATGAAAGTTATATTGCTATGCAATACTAAGTATTGCATATGAAGATCGTAATAGATACAGTGTGCTTACGCAAGAAGTTACTCGTGGACGCAGTACAACTCTCTTATTAAAGGAACTGTGATGGTACGTCGATGCATTCTTCTGCTTGGCTCGCTTGTCTTGGGCTTGTCTCTTCAGCCTGCACATTCCCAAGGCTCCTGGCCTCTTGAACCAATAAAGCTCGTCGTCGCCTATCCGCCAGGCGGCAGCACCGATACGGCGGCACGCTTGCTGGCGCAACGCCTGAGTCAAAACCTGAACCAGCAAGTCGTCGTGGACAACCGGGCGGGAGCCGGGGGAACCATTGGCGCGGCATCGGTCGCCCGAGCCAAGCCCGATGGCTATACCATCTTGCTGGCGGCGTCGCCGGAAGTGGCGATTGCACCGGTGGTCGTTGAAAAAATGAACTACGATCCCAAGGTGGATTTGGAAGCGATATCCATGGTGGGGCAAGTTCCCTTCGTGCTGGCCGTGACTCCCAGCCTGCCCGTCAAGACTCTGCAAGAGCTTATTGAATACGGAAAGAAAAACCCCACGAAATTGAACTACTCTTCCTTCGGGACGAATACATCCAATCATTTGATCGGAGAGCAGTTCAAGATTCTTACAGGAATAAAGGCCACGCATGTGCCGTATAAAGGCAGCGGCCCTTCGATTACCGATCTCATGGGCGGGCAAGTTCAATATACTTTCGATACAGCCACGGCAGTCATGGGGCACATAGAAGCGGGTAAGCTTCGAGCGATTGCCGTCGCCACGCCCGAACGCCTTGCCAACGCACCGTCCATACCGACGATGTCGGAAGCAGGCCTTCCCGGATTCGTAGGAGGGACCTGGTTCGGCCTGCTGGCACCCGCAAACACGCCTCCAGAGATCATTCAACGCCTGAACAAAGAAACGCGGGCTGCATTGGCATCCAAGGAAATCCAGACCAAGTTCGCAGAACTCAATATTCTTCCTGTCGGGGACTCTCCCACCGAATTTCGCGCATTCATCGATGCCGAAATCGCCAAGTGGAAGCAATTGACCACGCAGCTCGATCTAACCTCGAAATAAGGATTGTGAAAATGGAGCAGCGAGGCGAATGCGCAGTGGTGGGCGCCGGCATCATCGGGGTATGCATCGCGTATGAACTAGTAAAGCGCGGCATCCACACCGTGCTTATCGATAAAGACGAACCGGGCAAAGGTGCCAGCTACGGCAACTCAGGAGCCATCAGCCCCGCCTCCGTCGCTCCGCTCGCCATGCCGGGCGTGCTCGCATCCGTTCCAAGCATGTTGGGGCATCCGGACAGCCCACTATTCCTGCCCTGGCGTTACCTCCCTCGCGCCCTGCCTTGGCTGGCCCGCTTCGTATGGGCGTCACGCCCGTCAGCCGTGGAGAAGTCCGCCGTGCGCTTGGCGGAGGTTCATCAACATGCGGTCAGCCTGCACGAGGCGCTTGCACGCGAAGTCGGCGCTCCAGAAGTCATTCTTAAGCGGGGGCACCTGCATCTATATCCCAATGATCGCGCACTCAACGGTGACCGCGCATCGTGGCATCTGCGCGAGCGCCATGGAATTTCGTTTACGCGCCTCGAACGATCAAGCATTCTCGACCTGGAACCCCATGCTCCCGAAGGCTACCGGGTCGGTATCTATCTTGAAGATCAGGCAACATTACGGAACCCCTTCCGTTATCTGCAGGCCATTTTTCGCAAATTCATCGATGGAGGGGGGCAGTTCATCCAGGCAAATGTTCGATCGTTGAAGAACAACGGAAGCAGCGGCTGGATGCTCGATACCTCGGTCGGCGCGATAGACACCCAAAACATCGTAGTTGCCGCCGGCGCATGGTCTCGCCATCTGCTGCGCCCACTGGGCATTCAACTGCCTCTGGAAACCCAACGGGGCTATCACGTCCAGTTCCGAAACAATAACCCACCGGTCAGCCGAACTGTCGTACTGACAGACCACAAAACTTTCTTCACGCCCATGGAAGATGGCTTAAGGGTAGGAGGAACCGTAGAGTTTGCAGGTTTGAAGGCCGCGCCAAACCCCCATAGAGCAGACATACTGGTTCGTATTGCCAAAAACGCCTTCCCTGAACTGGAAGGACAGCCGTATGACACATGGATGGGTCATCGGCCATGCATGCCGGACTCGGTTCCGGTCATTGGTCAAAGCGAAAAACTGCCGGGCTTATGGTTGGCGGTGGGGCATGGCCACCTCGGCCTGACGGACTCGGTTGGCACGGCGATAACGATTGCGGACGGCATGCTGCGGGCCAGGGGTCAGACCCCGGATGGGGTCTGACCCCTTTCCAGGTACGGAGGGGTCAGACCCGTTTGGGTCTGACCCCTCTAACACAGCGCCTTGACGACCGTCTCACAGGTGGCTTTCAGGTGGTCGAGCAATTCCTTCACGGCGGCATCGCTGTCCCTGCGTAACGCGGCTTCCATAATGCTGCGATGCTCTTCGTGCACCGATGCCTTGTAATGCTTCAAGCGAGCCAGGTTACGGTAGCGCTCCGCCTGGTCAAAGAGATTCTCGGAGATCGCGATCGTGCGCTTGCTGCCGCAAGCCGCAATCAGCGCCGTATGGAAACGGCGATGAGGATCCGTCCAGGCAGGGTTCACCCGCGATGGATCATCGTTCTCGTAGCGCGACACCTCGCCCAGACGATAGAAGCTGAGGACAAGCTCGTCTTCCCAGGCCCCATCGCCGCGGGCGATGGACTCCCTCAATGCGCCTTCGTACAGCCAACATCGGGTCTGGGTCAGATCCACGACGTCTTCCTTGCTGACGTCGCATACGTAAAAGCCCCTCCGATCATGCTGGGAGACGAGCTGTTCCGTCGATAAGCGGTTCAGCGCTTCGCGCAGAGGTATTGCGCCCGCGTCGTAGCTTCGGGCAAGGGAACTCAAGCGCAGTTTCGAGCCCGGCCTCAGTTCGCCCAGCAAAATATCCGACCTCAATCTTTGATAGACCAAACTTGCAGCGGTCGCCTGCCCAGCGCTTTCCAGCAAATTAGATGTCGGCTTAAGCATAGTGAACCCAATAAAACGATGCCTTTGGAAATCGATGAAGACAACAACGTGACACTTTAACCCAACGTCCCTCGCCCTGCGCCGGCAGCCCCCGCGCTCCTGCCGGGCGCGTCGATGCCCTTTTTCGGCTTTCCCAGATTCATGTTGACCTGTTTTATTTTATATATTAAATTAACTAAAACTTAATTTTATATATAATTTTTGTGGAGTGAGACGATGAACTGGAAATTCCTTCGCGCAAGCGCCGCGGTCTTTTTGCTGGCCGTTCCTTTGGCCGGCGTTGCCGCCGACAACTATCCCTCGCAGTCCGTCAAAATCGTCGTACCGTTCCCTGCCGGCGGCCAGGGCATCGATTATGTCGCCCGTACGCTCGCCCAGCGCATGCAGAATCAGTCGGGCCAGGCCGTGGTCGTGGACAACCGCCCCGGCGGCGGAACCGTCATCGGTACCGGCGCTGTCGCTAAGGCACCCGCCGATGGCTACACGGTATTGATGATGGCCAACAGCTTCACGGTCAATCCAAGCCTGCAAGCGAATCTGCCTTACGATTCGGAAAAGGACTTTTCCCCGGTCTCTTTGCTGACCATCACGCCCCACGTTCTGGTCGCGCGTAACGATCTGCCCGCCAATGACTTGAAAGAACTGCTGGCGCTGGCCAAGAAAGAACCGGGCATGGTCACCTATGCCTCCATCGGCAACGGCACCTCTCCCCATCTTGCAGGGGAAATGCTGAAGAAGCTCGCCAGTGTCGATGTGGTCCATGTCCCCTACAAGGGCACGCCTTTGGCCCTGACCGCACTGATGGGCGGCCACGTGGACCTGCTCTTCGGCAACCTGCCGGACGTCCTCCCCTATCTGAACGACGGTAAGCTGAAGGCCCTGGCCATTTCCGCGCCCAAGCGCCATGCCAGCCTGCCCAAGGTCCCCACCATGGAAGAACAAGGCTTTGCCGAGTTCGAGTCCAACTCCTGGTACGGCATGCTGGCGCCGGCCAATGTGCCCGATGCCACCATCCAGCAATTGAACAAGCTCGTCGTTTCCATACTCCAGGAAAAAGAAGTGCAGGACGCGTTCAATGTCCGCGGTCTGGATGTCATTGCCAGTACGCCCGCGGAGTTCAAAGACTGGCTGCGCAAAGAGGTCGACAAATACGCCCAGATCATCAAGGCATCTGGGGCACGCATCGATTAGGGCTGTTCACTCTGAAAGGCCCAATCGGCCATACCCAGCGGTCGCCCAAGCGGCCGCTTTATCACAACAACCGGGAAGCTACATGTATTTTTGCGTATTCGAATGCAAAGGGGCGCCACATCTGGGCGCCACTCTATCGCCAGGCCGCGAGGCGATTGCAGACCTGACCGCGGCCTGGCCCGGCGAACAACAGGATGCGCCGCGCAACGTGACCGAATTGGCAAGGCTGGGCGACAAGGGCCTGGACATCGCCAAGCGCATCCTGAACGAAGGCCGCGCTTCCATGCCGGTGGCAGGACTGCGCCTGCTTTCACCCTTGGGCAAACCATTGAAGAACGTTTTTTGCGTTGGGCGCAACTACCGCGGACACATCATCGAAGGAAACATCGCCCGCGGCGTCGACCCCAATCTGTTTCCCGAACATATAGAGTTCTTCACCAAGGCGCCCACCACGGTCAGCGGCCACGAAGACGCCATACCGCTGCATGATGGCATCACCGCCCAGCTGGACTACGAAGCGGAACTCGGCATCGTAATCGGGCAAGGCGGCAGCAACATCGATGCCGCGCATGCCGATGCGGCGGTGTTCGGATACACCATCGTCAACGACATAACCGGCCGCGATCTGCAGCGCAGGCATGGCCAATGGTTCAAGGGAAAAACATTGGACGGATCGTGTCCAGTGGGCCCATGGGTGGTACACAGGTCGGCAATCAGCGATCCCCAGGCGCTCGGCATCAAGCTCTGGGTGAATGGCGAACTAAGACAAAGCGACAACACCTCTTCCATGATCTTTACCGTCGCTTCGATCATCGCCCAGCTGTCCGCCGGCCTGACGCTGGAACCCGGCGATATCATCGCCACGGGCACGCCTTCGGGCGTGGGCTATGCCATGAGCCCGCCCCGGTTCCTCAAGGATGGCGACGTCGTCGCCATCGAAATCGAATCCATCGGACGGCTCGAAAACACCGTCCGGAAGTAGTATCCAGCACTAGAAAGGAGATCAACGTGCAGAAGAAAATCATACGCAGTCCACTCGTTCCAGAGACAGGCGGCCCCTTCAATCTTGCAGTCAGCTACAACGGCATGATTTATGTTTCAGGCCTGCCGCCTTTCGAAGAAGCGTTTTGCGCAGAACTTCGCGAAGCACGCCGACTGGGCAAGCCGCTGCCGAAAATGCCTGACCTGGACATGGATACGCAGGTTCATATCGTCATGAAGCATCTGAAACTGCTGCTTGAAGCCGGCGGCTCCAACATGGATTGCCTGCTCAAGGTCGTGGTCTGGCTGAAAGACCAGAGCCAGATGGGCTCCTTCGACAAAATCTATCGCAGCTACTTCAGCAGCGACGACGCACTGCCCACGCGCACGCGCATCCAGGCAGGACGCACCCCCTTTGACTGCGCTCTGGAAATCGACGCGATCGGATACATACCGCAAGCGTCGTAAGCGGCTGGGGTCAGACCCCGTACGGGGTCTGACCCCGCAATCCTCACGACACAGGGGTCGGACCCAACGGGTCTGACCCCACATTTACAAAGGGTCGGACCCCATGCGGGGTCCGACCCTGTCACATCGCAAATGGGTCAGGCCCCTTTGGGGCCTGACCCACACAAGGCTTCCAGGCCTTCCAGATGCTGCACGCCCGGCGTATCCCTACCCTCTTCGATCCTACGCAGGATCTGCGCGATCTCGGCATGCAGGGGTGTTGAAACACGCAGGTCGGCGGCCTTCGCGGCGACGAATCCATTCATGAAATCGACTTCGGTGCGCTTGCCTTTCTTCAGATCCTGGGCGGTACCCGACACAGCATCCTCCGTGACGAGCTGATGCTGTGCGTTCAGGGCGGCCATGACCTGGTCAAGCGCCGACGCATCGCCCGCGCGCGCCTCCAGCCATACGCTGGGCGCAACGCCGAAGATGTTTTCCGTCTCGTATCCCTGCGCCGCGCCGACATCGATGGCTTCGGCGGCCAGACCGAGCATCACGCGGCAGCAAGCCGGATCGCCGAACGTCCGCTTCAAGCCAAAGCCGCATACCGCGCTGAATCCGGACGTCATCGTGTTGGCCACGAGCTTAGACCAGCGCAGCCCCCACAGGTTGTCGGTGGCTTGCGCCGTGTCCACCTGGGACAGCATATCGGCCAGCATCTCGACGCGCGGAGAAAGCGGCCCCTGGGCTTCGCCTACGTAGAACACACAAGCCCCGTTCTTCACCGTCTTCTTGCTGCGGCGTATGCGGCCCGGCCCTACCAGTCCCACATACATGCCGCTGCCTATGCAGCCCAATGTGCGCTCCCAGCCTACCCGGGAAGCCACGATGCTTTCCACCAGGCTGTTCTGCAGCGTAACGACACAGCCGGATCGCTTCAGCGCATGCGAAACCAGACTGGTGGCCCAGTCGGTGTCGTACAGCTTTACGCAGATGAATACGATGTCCAGGGAGCATGGTGGAAGCGATGGCGATTCATCGGCGTGCATGGCCGGCACGGGGATCGAGTATTCGCCGTCCGGCTCGATGATCGTCAAGCCGTGCTTGCGGATTGCGTCCACGTGCTCGGACCAGGCGTCGATGAGCGTGACGTCGTAGCCCGCGGCAGCCAGCTTGCCGCCGACGAATCCGCCGACGGCGCCCGCCCCGACGATGGCTATCCGGCCGCTAAACTTATTGGGGTTCAATGCCGGCCGCCTCGGTGATTCTCTTGAACTTGGCAACTTCCGCCTTGATGAACCCCGCGAATTCGGTGGGCGTGTTGGAAGCCGCTTCCACGCCCATGTTGACGAACTGCTCTTTGATGTGGGGCTGCGCGGCCGCTTTTTCCACGGACTTGGCAAGCTTGTCGACGATCGCGGGCGGCGTGCCGGCCGGGGCGAGCAGACCCCACCACGTCGACACGTTGTAGTCCGGCACGCCCGCTTCCTCGAGCGTGGGCACGTCGGGCAGCGCCGCGCTGCGGGTGTTTCCGGTGACAGCCAGGGCCCGGACCTTGCCGCCACGGATATGGGGTACGGTGGGCCCCATGGAGCCGAAGATCATGTTGACATGGCCGGCCAGCACGGCGGTGTTGGCGTCGGCATCGCCACGGAACGGAATATGATGCAGCTTGGTGCCCGTGCGCTCTTGAAACAGCACGCCGGCCAGGTGCGGAGGCGCCCCCACGCCCGAGGAAGCGAAGGTCATGGTTTCGGGGCTCGCCTTTGCCAGGTCGATCAGCTCCTTGACGGATTTGGCCTTGACGTCGGGGTGCACGACCAGGACATAAGAACCGATGGCTGCGACGCTGACCGGCGCGAAATCGGTCACGATATCGTAGGGCAAGGACTTGCGCACGCTGGGTGCCAAGGTGTGCGCGCCGGCGGCCATGAACAGCGTGTAGCCATCGGGCGCCGCTCTGGCTGCGGACGCCGCGCCTATGGTGCCGGCAGCGCCGGATACGTTTTCTACGACCACTTGCTGGCCCAGGTCTTTGGACATTTCCTGGCCAATGGCGCGTGCGACAAGATCGTTCGCGCCCCCGGCAGGATAGCCGACGATGACCTTGATGGGTTTGGATGGATAGGCGTCAGCGGCCATTGCCGCGCCCGCGACGACCAGACTCGAGATGCCCAGGCAGGCACTCAATAAAAATTTCGTGGTTTTCATAACGGCTCCGTGCTTGTTTGATTGAACGATTCGAGGATCACGACTGGTCCGCCTTGAGCTGCCAGGCCAGCCCGGCCTGTACATACTCGGCCGAGTCGGGAGTGGGATCCATGGCGGCGAGCATCAAGGCAAACGCCACGTAATACGCCGCGTTGAAAGAGACGTCCGTGATCTCGCGCGGGGACATGAACTGCTTGAGCTTGGAAAAGGTCTGGTCGCTGACCGATGACGGCGTGGAAAATTCCAGGGCGTACTGGGCGAGCGCTTGATCCGCTTCGCTGAACGTGGCGGGAACTTCGCCCTTGCGCATCGCCTCGATTTCCTTCGCATCGATACCTGCCTGCAGTGCCAGCGGAACGTGATGCAACATGGCGTACTCATAGCCGCGGCCGGTGATGACGATGACGATCTCGCGTTGGCGGGCCGTCAGTGTAGAGTGGTAGCGGACATAGTCGCCCACCGATGCGAAGCGTTTGAGCGCTTCAGGCGCATGCCCCATGGACCGCAACGCATTGGATGCCTTGCCGCGGCTTTTTTCCACATCGGCCAGCGCTTCGGCGAATTCGGGGTCTTTGGCTTCATCAAGAAGTGGCAGGCGTGACATTGGTTTCTCCAGGAAATTTAATGAACGGAATTCGTCTGTCAAGGCAGGTACAGCTCGCCTCTGGCCAGAATCGTCATGGCACAGATTTCGGCGCGCGTGACCAGGGTGCGCAGGTCGCAATACTCTTTGCGGGTATGCACGTTGCCGCCGACGGGGCCTGTTGCGCATAGCGTGGGCGCACCGGCCGCCGCTGTCAATCCGCTGTCCGCCGACCCGCCGGTGGATTCCCCCTTGACCGAAACGCCCAGCTGCTGCGCCGCCCGTGTGTAGTCATCCAGCAGCATGCGGCTTTCATCGGTCTGGAACAGCGGCAGGAAACGCCCCTCATGCGTGATGCGTCCACAGGTGCAGGCCGGCGCGGCTTCCTCGATGATGGATGCGATCTGCCGCTGCAAGTGATCTTCGTCGATGCCCTTCGGATAGCGAACGTCGAGGCGACCTCTGGCGAAGGGCGCCACCGTGTTGACCGAGACCCCGCCCTCGATGGTGCCGACATTGGTCGTGACCCCCGAGTGCCGGTCGGTCAGCGCGTGCAGGGCCACAACCTTCCTGGCAAGGGCTTCGATGGCGCTGGCGCCCTTTTCATGGGCGACCCCGGCGTGAGCCGCCACGCCTTCCACCTCGAAATCGACGAACATCGCGCCTTTGCGCTCGACCACGACGTTGCCGGTGGGGCGGCCAGGCTCCGCATTGAGCACCGTGCCCGCGCCGCGCGCCATTTCGATCGTGAGGCTTCTGGACGAAGGCGACGCGATTTCTTCGTCGCCTGTGAAGAATACGCGTATGGGCGCGACGTTGCCCCCGCACTCGAAGAATGCCCTGGCGACGAAGGCATTCATCACCAGGCCCGCTTTCATGTCCGCGACACCGGGGCCGTAGGCGATTCCGTCTTGCACGCGATAAGGCCATTGCGCCAAGGTGCCTTCGGGAAAGACGGTGTCCATGTGCCCCAGCAGCAATACGTGGGGCGTCTGTTCGCCGCCGGAGCCCGGAATATCGGCCCTGAGGCAGTTGCCATGGGATTCCTGCCGGTACAATGCGGTCTGGATGCCGGCCTCATCGAAGAATGCGCGAAAGAGTTCGCCAACTTGATCGACGCCCTGCTTGTGGTAGCTGCCGCTCTCGATATTCACCACCCGTTCGAGCAGATCGAACATTTCCTGTTCGTGCGACCGGAGCCAGGCAGCCAGCTTCTCGTACCCTGCAATTTGCTTCATGCGTTGGACCTCCGTCAATCACCGCGGCTGTTAATGACGCATTATCATCATAAACGATATTATTTTGCAATAAAAATTGCAAAATACGGATTTGGCACAGCGACTTGGCGTAGAATCTTTCGCGATGGGGTCAGACCCCATGCGGGGTCTGACCCCTTTCCATGCAGAGGGAGTCAACACCCACGCGAGGCCTGACCCCTTTCCATACCGATGGGGTCAGACCCCGTACGGGGTCTGACCCCCACAAGGAGCCCTCCCCATTATGAAGCTGTTCGACCGGATCGCGAACTACCCCCGCAAGCTGACGAAGCACGAGACCAAGCTGGCCGATTACATCTTGTCCGGCTATCCCCAGCATCTGCTGGAATCGGCTACGGCCATCGCCAATAAAGTGGGGGTCAGCGCGTCAACGGTGGTGCGCTTCTTTGCCAAGCTCGATTACGCGTCGCTGGGGGAAGTGCAGGACGAAGCGCGGCTGGACCTGGCGTCCAAGCTGACCTCGCCATCGCAACGCGCCAAGCTGGCATCCAAGAACAAGCATTCTCTTTCCAATGTACTAGAACGCAGCCTGGAGCTGGATCGCGAGAACCTCAGCGCCACCATAGAGACCATAGACCTGAAAGCGTTCGAGGCGCTCATCCGCAAGCTCACGCAACCGGAGACGCGCCGCATCTACCTGGTGGCGGCGAAGAACAGTTCAGCGGTCGTTCATTACCTGTATACCCACCTGAACATGTGCCTGCCCAATGTCCATGCCCTGCCCACGGGCACGGCCCTGGCGGACCAACTGCTGTGGTCGACCAGCGAAGACGTACTGCTGGCCATCACCATCCGGCGCTACTCCAGGACCGTGGTCCAGACCGCCCAGCATTTTCGCAATCTGGGGGCAACGGTCGCCTGCATCACCGACAGTCCCTTGGCGCCGGTCGCCAATTTATCCGATCACAGATTGCTCATCCATACATCGAGCACGTCGCCATTTGACTCCTATACCGCGGCCTTCAGCCTATGCAACGCCATCGTGGCCGCGGTGGCGATCGAACGCCAGAAAGAGGTCAAGCAAAGCCTGAAGTTGGGCGACGAACTATGGACCGAATTCGGTGTGTTCACGGAATCGAATGCCTAGGGCCTGTTAACGCTATCAGGCCCTAGCGAACCGAGAAGGTTTCGCGCAGCAGACGCCGAGAAATCTTCCCCGACGCAGTTCTGGGCAGATCCTGCAGGAACTGGATCTGGCGTGGATATTTGTACGGAGCGATAACGCCCTTTACGTGGTCCTGAATGCTGGCGATTAGTTGCTGCGACGGCTGATGGCCCTGATGCAGCACGATGTACGCTTTTACCACTTCTCCTCTCAGCGGGTCCGGGGCTGACGTCACCGCACACTCCTTTACCGCCGGATAACCCATCAGAGCGTTCTCGACTTCGGTGGGGCCGATGCGATAGCCCGATGAACTGATGATATCGTCGGTGCGCCCGATGAAGAAGAGATTGCCTTCCGCATCGCTGCGCGCCGAATCCCCGGTCCGATGCCAGCCCCGGTCGGAGAACGCGCTCTCGACCGAATCATCGACCCAATAGCCCAGCATCAAGCCAGGGTTGTCTCCACGCACGGCCAGCTCCCCGACCTCGCAGGGCTCGCATAGCGCATCATGAGCGTCGATAACACCAACGACATTGCCCGGCATGGCACGCCCGATGGATCCGTTCTGAGAAACTTCTTCCGCTGAAGTGATGGTGCACTGAGGCGTTTCGGTCTGGCCGAATGCCACCAGCAGCGGAGCGCCCGAAAAATCCGCCCAACGCCGTGACAGGTCCACCGTCATGGCCTCGCCGGCCGACAGGGTGAATTTCAGCTTGGGCAACGAGGCTTTCGTCGCCGTGGAAATGATTTGCCGCAGCTCCGTCGCGACAGCGCTATACATGGTCACGGAATACTTGGCCAACATGTCGACTTTTTCCTGCGCCGACAAGTTCGGCTCGACGACCAGCGACGTGGCGCCCCAGAACCAGGCGCCGTACAACAGGCAGGAGCCCGCCCGCGTCCATCCCGTGTCACTGGTCGTCCAGATCACGTCCCGCGTCGACGTGCCGAACATATGCCATGGCTGCCAGCTGCGTACGAAGACACCACGCGCGGCATGCACAACCGCCTTCGGCAAGCCCGAGGATCCGGAAGTGAAATACATCAAGGCCGGCGCATCGGCGGGCATCACGGCGGGCACGATGGCCGGGCGCGGCGTCGCAATGACTTCATCCAGGCTTTCCCATCCGTCGGCGGATCCCCGGCACAACCGCAACGCAAGCAGGTCCAGAACTTCCGAGAAACGGTCCGCCAGCTCCGAGGACGTGATGGCCGCCCGGGCTCCGCTACGCTTGACTCGATAGCTCACTTCCGACACGCCGATCTGAGTGACGCTTGGTACGGGGATGGCGCCCACGTAATGGCACGCAGCCATCGCGACAAGCCAAAGCGCCGTTCTCGGCATGAAGATCAGCACCCGGTCGCCCGGGTTTACACCGCGCTCGGCCAGCGCGGCGGCAAGGCGGCCGACAGTCTCGTTGACCCGGGCATAGCTCCAGACATCTTCCGAGCCTCCCTCGCCCACGCTGATGATCGCCGTATGTTCCGGATGCGCGCGGGCACGGCGTTCGAGCACGTCGGCCGCAAAATTGAAAGCCGCCGGTACGACAAGCTTGCCGTCGACAACGGCGTTCCATTCCTTTCCAAGCATTGCTTACCCTCGATGGTTATGCGAGACAGAGACGAGTTTACAGTCGTACGCCGCGTGCAATGCATGAGTTTTCCCCTTGAAATCATAGAGAAAAATCTATGCGTCGCGCATGCCGAACCATAGGTTTTTTCCTATGGTTCGCACCGCTTTTTTAATTTGTTAAGCCCCGTCGCGCTCGGTAGAGTCCTTACTTGTTTTCCATTCAAGGATCAGGAGCAGAACATGCGCACACAGGTAGGCATCATCGGGGCGGGGCCATCGGGATTGGTGCTTTCACATCTACTTTACCTACACGGCATCGACTCGGTGATTCTGGAAGCGCGCAGCCAGGCGTATGTGGAAGCCCGGATGAGGGCGGGCGTGCTCGATTCCGACGTGAGCGCCCTTTTCAGGGAAATCGGCGTCGGCGAACGAATGATGAAGGAAGGCCTGCCCCAGGAACAAATGGAGATCCGCTTCCTGGGCAAGCGGCGGTTCATCAACTGGAGGGAGCTCGCAGGTGGCCGCGTCAACATGGTCTATGGCCAGCAAGAGGTGGTCAAGGACTTCATACACCGGCGCCAGCAAGACAATGGCAAGCTTTTCTTTGAAGCGCAGGCGCTGCGCATCAGGGATCTGGATGGCCGGCCCGTCATTGAATACATCCATGAAGGGCAGGAGAAAGAACTGAAATGCGACCTGATCGCCGCTTGCGACGGCTACCACGGAATCGGCCGGCAGACCATTCCCGCCGACAAGCTGGAAGCGTATGAGCTGAACTACTCCTTCGCCTGGCTGGGCATCGTCGCCCAGGCCAAGCCCTCGAGCAAATGGCTGGTGACTTCCGCTCACGAACGCGGCTATGCCATGCATAGCATGCGCTCCCCCAGTATCAGCCGGAACTACTTGCAGATCCCGCTGACGGACACCGTCGACGACTGGAGCGACGAGCGCATCTGGCAAGAGCTTCAAACGCGACTGGAAACGAATGCGGACTGGAAGCTTGAAGAGGGCAAGATACTGGAGAAGACCCGCTTCGACATACGCAGCTTCGTGTGCCACACCATGCAGTACAAGAAGATGTTCCTGGCCGGAGATGCCGCTCATATGGTGCCGCCCACCGGCGGACGCGGACTGAACCAGGCGATTGCCGACGTATGCATCCTGGCGGACGGGATCGCCGAATACTTCAGGAAGTCATCGATAGAGTATCTGGAAAGCTATACCCAGCTGTGCCTGCAGCGCGTTTGGCATGCGCAGCAGTTCACCTGGAAGATGACCTCGGTGCTACAAAGACTGGACTGGGACAACAAGAACGCATACCACCGCCAAGTCCAGCTCGCCCAACTGGAATACCTGACCAGCAACCGGGCCGCGGCCACCAGCCTGGCCGAGTGCTATGCAGGCACGCCGCTGCAGACATCGTTTCTTCCCGCCGACCGGCCTCGCTATCCCCAGATTTGCTAAATATTTATCTCAATCCATAAATTTACTTAATGCGTCGAGCCAGAAATTTTATTGGATGCCCGACCGGACATCCTCTTTAATTGCTGATAGCTGAGCACCCGCTGCCTTCATGCTGATAAGAACGCATATATGAACACCCGAGGAGCATTCCCATGAAACACAGCTTGTTAGCCCGACCCATCCAGGCTATTGGTTTTTCATTACTGATTTCCTTCACGTCTTTCGCCGCTGCCCAGGGCGCCTCCAATGCGCCTGTCTCGCTGGTGGTGCCCTTCGCACCGGGAGGCAGCGTCGACCTGGTTGCCCGCGCGGTGTCAGAGCCGTTGGCCAAAGAACTGAAGTCCACCGTCGTCGTCGACAACCGGCCCGGGGCCTCGGGTTCGCTGGGCGCGTTGCACACGATACGCTCCACACCCAACGGCAAGACCCTGCTTCTGGGCTCGACCAGCACGATCAGCGTACGTCCGCTGCTCGAGCCGCCACCCGGCTATGATCCCGCAAAAGACCTGACGCCGCTGAACCTGACCGCCGGCGTTCCCCATGTCATCGTGGCCAATCCATCCGTGCCCGCAAGCAACATCAAAGAGCTCATCGCTCTCGCCAAGTCAAGCAAAGACAGCCTTTCGTGGGGCGATTCGGGTCCGGGCACGCCCCATCACCTGGCCGGGCAGCTTCTTGCCCGCGAAGCCGGCATCGACCTGCTGTTCGTGGCATACCGCGGCACATCAGCCGTCGTCACCGACCTGGTGGCGGGCCACGTACAGGTTTCCTCCGTTGAAATGGGCGTAGCCCTGCCCTATATTCAGAACGGTCGGCTCAAAGTGCTGGGCATATCTTCGCTGGAGCGCAACGAGGCCTTGCCCGATGTGCCCACCGTCAGCGAACAAGGCGTCGAGGGCTACAACATTCAATCGTGGTTCGGTTTCTTCGCGCCGTCGCAAACTCCGGCTGCGCAAGTGAAAGAGCTCACCGACGCATTGAAGGCGGCGGTGTCCTCCGAACAGGCGATCCAGGCGCTGAACCAATCCGGCCTGGAGGCGATCAATCAAAGCGGGCCGGAGTTCCAAGAGTTCCTGAAGCGCGAGCACGCGAAGTGGTCGCGCGCCATAGGGAAGTAAGCCGTGCACGACCTGTACTTCGAGGACATCGTCGAGGGCTACCGGTTCGAAACCGGAGCCCGCAGCATCACGGAAGCCGACATCGTCAACTTTGCGGGCGTGTCGGGCGACTTCCACAAGCTGCACATGGACGCCGAGTATGCCGAAAAGCACACGCCTTACGGAAGGCGGATTGCGCACGGCATGCTGGTCGTTTCCATCACGACCGGCCTGATGGTCCGCAGCGACTTCATGCGCGCCATCGAAACCAGCACTTTGGGCGTGAAGGAAATCCGCTGCGCGTTCAAGAAGCCCGTATTCATAGGCGATACCATCCGGGTTCGCGCCGAAATCATCGGCCGGTCCGAAAGCAAGGCCGGCAACCGCGGAACGATTCAGATGCGAAGAGAGGTGTTGAACCAGAATGACGAAGTGGTCGTAGAGCTAAGCTGGTTCGCCACTTTGCTCAAGCGCTGACTGGTAGCCAAAGTACGACTCGGTCACCGCCCTTCCTTCGGTCAGCAGGAAGTCGACAAAGCTTCTTGCAAGCGGCCGATGCTCGGCGCCTTTCTCGGTAATCACGCACCACTGCGGATGCGGCCAGCCTTGCAGCCGGCAGCTGCTGATGGGCACAATGAGATGGCGCTCTATCTCGACCTTGCAGGCATGCAGCGACACGAAGCCCACTGCCAGGTTCGCTTCGACCATCCGCTTGATCGCGACATTGCTGGAAAACTCCGACTTGAACTGGAACGGCGTCCCGTGGGACTTGAATATTCCTTCGACCACCCTGCGCGTGCTGGCGCCGGTTTCCCGGACGATCAGCCCGGAGTTGACGACTTCCTTCAACGTGAATGAACCGTCGTGAGACAAGGCATGCTGTGGCGAAGCAATGAATGCCATGGGGTGGTCGGCGAACACCTGATAATCGAACTCGTCGTCGACCGTGTCGTCTTCCAGGATGATCATGTCGACGGACCGCTCTCGAAGCAGCTTTACCACCTCGTCCCTTTGGCCGATCCGTAGCTCGATCTTGGCGCTCGGGTCCTGTTCGGAAAAGGCGATCAGCAGCGGCGGCAGAAGGTATTCGACAGTCTGAATCGCCCCGATTCGCAGCGTCTGCTGGGCTTTCGTTCTTAACGCTTCCAGGTCCTGCGAGGCGTCGTGCCATTGGGCAATGATTCTCGACGCATGTTGAGTCAGGATCCGTCCGGCTTCGGTAAGCACGATCCCCCGACCCAGTTTTTCAAACAAAGGCAAACCCGCCGCCTCTTCCAATTGCTTGATCTGCAGTGTCACGGTGGGCTGCGTTACGTGCAGGATCTTTGCTGCCTCGGTCACGCTTCCCGCATTAGCCGTGATGTACAGCGCATTAAGCTGCTTTAGTGTGGCGAATCGCTGCATGATGGGCCTCCGCAACAATAGAAATGGCACATTGCCATCATAAAGAATAATGCCTTGCAACGTATTGTCAGTGCAATACATATTGCACTGATTAATGCACAATGATTTTTTCATTGCAAAATTTGACAGGCTGTGGTTTCATATTCCTATATGGATGCGTGTCCCATATGGGGGATGCGCGAGCATCCGGCGCCACTCAAAACCCTCCAGGAGACTGCAATGAAAATCGGCCTTAAACTCATAGGCTCAATACTCGCCATGTCGGCCGCATTGATATCGGCGCCCAGCGCCGCCAAGGATTGGCCCGAACGTCCCATCCGCGTCATCGTTCCCTTCGCCCCCGGCGGCGGAACCGACATCTTTACCCGCGTCATGGCTCCACGGCTTGCCGACGTACTGGGCCAGCAGATCATCGTCGACAACAAGCCGGGCGGCTCCAGCATCATCGGCACCCAGCAAGTGGCCCAGGCGGCACCCGACGGCTACACGCTGCTCATCGTCGACTCCACCTTCATGATCAATCCCAGCCTGCGCGACAACCTGCCGTACGACTCGGTCAAGGATTTCACCCCCGTCGTACATCTGGCTTCCGGCCCGGTGATCCTGGTTGCCAACCCCAAGGTGCCGGCGAAGTCGCTCAAGGAACTCATCGACCTGGCCAAGAAGGAACCCGGACTGCTCTTCTACGGATCGGGCGGCAATGGCGCTTCCACGCACCTGGCCGGCGAACTCTTCAACATGGTTGCCGATGTGGACATCGAGCACGTGCCGTTCAAAGGCACCGGCGAAGCGCTGACGGCGGTCATGTCCGGACAGGTTCCGCTGACGTTCACCGGCATCAGCTCCGCTCGCGGCCCGGTCGAAGAAGGCCGCTTGCGCGCCCTGGCCGTCACCGGCGAAACGCGCAGCGAAGCCATGCCCGATGTGCCGACCTTCGATCAAGCCGGCCTGGCCAACGTGAACAGCAGCACCCAGTGGGGCGTGTACGGTCCCAAGAATCTTCCTGCGGACGTCGTCGCCAAGCTGAATCATGCGTTCAACGAAGCGCTGAAGGACCCGGCGGTCAAGGAACGCGTCGTGGGCCTGGGCTACGTACTGCGCGGCGGTACGCCCGCCGAATTCGAAGCGCTGACCAAATCCGAACTTGAAAAGTGGAACAAGCTGATTACCGCTGCGAAAATCTCGATCAACTAATCACGGATACTGGACGCGACATGCATTCGACCTTCACTTCACACGACGGCCTGGAAATCGCTTACCACGTCGATGACTTCACCCCGCCGTGGACCAAGGCTGAAACAATACTGCTTTTGCATCCCGCCATGGGAAACTCGACGCGCTGGTTCAGCTGGATGCCGACTTTGCTGCAAAAGTACCGGGTGATCAGAATGGATCTGCGCGGGCACGGCGATTCCGGCATGCCCGCTGAAAGCGACCCTTTCTCGCTCGACCTGCTGGTACAGGACGCCGCCCAGCTGATCGACCTGGCCGGTGAAGGCCGCGTGCATGTGGTGGGCAATTCCGCCGGCGGCTATGTCGCCCAGCAGCTCGCCATACAGCATCCGGAAAAGGTCAAGACGCTGGCTACCTATGCCGCGACACCCGGCCTCAAGCATAGCCACGCCCCCACCTGGATTCCCAAGATCAAAGAGATCGGACTGAAGCCGTTTCTGGCCCAGACCATACACGAGCGCTTCGACGAAACCGCCGACCCCGATCTCGTCAAATGGTTCATCGACCAGACCGGATCCAACGACCCGGCCTTCATTGCCCGCTTCGTGCTGCACATGTGCACGCATGACTTCATGGAAGAGCTGACGCAAATCAAGTGTCCAACGCTCATCGTTGCTGCGGGCAAGGAATCGATCGGACACGCCAATGCCTACGTCGACATGCAGCAACGCATTCCCAATTCTCAGCTTCAATACATCGACACGGCAGCGCATAATATCTGCGACGGCTATCCGCAACGCTGTGTCCAGTACCTGCTGGACTTCCTGAGCAAGGCACAATCATGAGTCAGCACTACGCTTGCATCACTTTCGATTTCGACGCAATGTCGGGGCTGGTGGCGCGCGGCCTGACCACGCCCACCCCGGTTTCCCGGGGAGAATTCGGCGCGGTCGCGCTGCCCCGGATTCTTGAACTGTTGCAGCGCTACGGCATCAAGGCATCGTTTTTCATCCCCGGCGTCGTCATCGGCACCTACCCCAGGGAATGCGAACAGATTCTTGCCGCCGGCCACGAAATCGGCCATCACGGCTGGACACACGTGCCGCCCGCCAACCTGACGCCCGAGCAGGAAGAAGACGGTCTGGTGCGCGGCATCGACATCATCCGCAAGCTCACGGGCGACGCCCCGCGCGGCTATCGCTCTCCATCGTGGGACCTCAGCACGTCCACGGTAGAGCTCTTGCTGCGCCATGGTTTCCTGTACGAGAGCAGCATGATGGGCAACGACCATGAACCGTACCGCGTGCGCCAGGGCGACGTCGTTTCAGTCGACGAACCCATGCAGTTCGGCAAGTCCACTCCTCTTATCGAATTGCCCATCAGCTGGACGCTCGACGACTTCCCGCACTTCGAGTACCTGCGGGTCGGCCAGTCGCTGGCGCCCGGACTGCAGAATGCCTCGGGCGTGCTGGAAAACTGGGTGAACGACTTCGAGTACATGCGCCGGACCTGCGACTGGGGCATCCTGACCTACACCTGTCATCCCTATGTCATCGGACGCGGCCACCGCATGATCATGCTGGAAAAACTGCTGAATTCCCTGCAGGAAAAGAACGCGCAGTTCATTACGCTGGAACAGGCCGCCCGCCTGTACGACGAACGCTCCCCCTTCATACCTGCCTGAGAAAACAACATGCCTTCCAATCAAGAAAACACCGTATCCAGGCCCGGCCGATTGGCGGGCAAAGTCGCGCTCATCATCGGCGCAGGTACCGGCATCGGCGAATGCGCCGCCAAGATGTTCGCCGCCGAAGGCGCGCGGGTTGCGCTGGCGGACATCCAGTTCGATGCCGTGAAATCGGTTGCGCTATCCATCTGTCCCGACTCGGCAAGAGCCAGGGCGTTTGCGGTGGACGTGACCAGCGACGACAGTGTCCGGCAGTTGATGGAAGACGTGGTGGCCGGCTTCGGCGCGCTGCACTGCTTGTTCAACACCGCAGGCGGCTCGCTGCCGCAAGACTCGCTGGTCACCGACGTGCCGCTCGATATCTGGGACAAGACCATGAACCTGGACTTGCGAGGCACCCTGCTGGGCTGCCGCTACGCCATCCCGAAAATCGTGGCATCCGGCGGCGGCAGCGTCGTCAACATGTCGTCGGGCGCGGCGCTGCGCGGATCGGGCAAGGCGCATATCTATTCGGCGGCCAAGGGCGCGATCGTGTCCGTGACACGCAACCTGGCGGGCGCCTATGCCAAGGACGGCGTGCGGGCAAACGCGATCTGCTGCGGCCGCATCAATACACAGCGCATTCGCGACACCTATGGCATACCCGGACAACCGGGCAAGAGCGAAGACTCCATGAAAGTCGACGACACCATCAAGGCCTACCCATATTGGTTCGGCGAACCTGAAGACGTCGCCGGCATCGCCTTGTTCCTGGCATCCGACGAATCCCGCATGATCACCGGCGCATCCATCCCGGCGGACGGCGGCCGGTCGGCATATTGATCCGATTTCATCGTTCAACGCATGACGCCCAATCATCTGCGCCGACAGATCCGCGAGCGCTTCAAGCGCTACTTTACCGTTCTGTACACGCCGTTTCTGCCAAACGGCGAAGTGGACCAGGCGGGTCTTCGGCATAACGTGGAAACCACGCTCCAGCTGCCCGGCGTGGGCGGCTTGTCGGTGCATTCCATCCACCAGGAATTCTGGACGCTCACCCAGCGCGAGCGCTGCCTTGTCACGGAAATCATCCTGGAAACGGTCGATGGCCGCGTGCCCACGATCGTGGGCGTGTCGGACACCAGTGTGCAGAACGTGATCGACCAGGCCCGGCATGCCAGTCAGTGCGGCGCGGACGCCGTCATGATCTGGCCGCCCTACTACGGCCCCAAAACCGCCGACGGCATCCAGAAGTTCTACGAAACCGTCGCATCGAGCATCGACTGCGGCTTCTTCGTGTACAGCACCACGCTGACCGAGCTGGGTTTCTATCTGAACCCGTCCATGGTCAAGGCCCTGCTGCCCATCGATAATCTGGTGGGCGTGCATAACTCCACCATGGATTTCTCGGCGTATGCGTCGATGATGGAAAGCGTGGGCGACACCATTGCCGTCGCGACATCTCTGGAAGAGTATTTCCTGTTCGGCAAGATGGTCTACCCGGACATCGCGCCGGATTTCATGATGGGCTCCTCTCGTCCGCTCTTGGTGCAGAACGCAAAGTATCCGCGCTGCGGCGACTTTGTCGACAGCGCGCTGCAAGGCGACTTGCAGCGCGCCTGCGCAAAGCTGCGCGAGATCGTCTCGATCGCGCAAAAGTTGCAAAGCCGTTATTTCGCCCAAGGCTTCCATCACCTGGCCCTGTCGAAGGCACTTAGCACGCACTTGGGCCTGAAGGGCGGAGACGCCCGTCCGCCCGCCGGCGCGGCCAGCGAAGCGGAGCTGGAAGAATGCCGGCAGGTCATGCGCCAGGCGCGATTGATGACATAACCATTTCCGTTGGAAAGCACCATGCGCTTCGTCCTTGCCCTGTTCAAACACGAAACCAATACGTTCTCGACCCAGCCCACGGTTGTGCAGTCATTCAGCCGTGGATCCATGTACGAAGGCCCCTGTTACGGCGCCGACGCCGTCAAGGCCTGCGCGGGCACCAATAACGCGGTTGCCGCCTACCTGGACCTGGCCCGCGAACTGAATGCCGAAGTGGATTTCGTGATCTGCGCCAACGCCGTGCCGAGCGGCGTCGTGACACGCGAAGCCTTCGACGCCATTGCCCGCCCCATCGTGGAAAGCGCCGCCAAGGGCTGCGATGCCATCATGCTGGACCTGCACGGCGCCATGGTGGCAGACGGCTACCTGGACGCGGAAGGCGAACTGCTGCGCCGGCTGCGTGCCGTGCAGCCCCATACGCCGATCGCCGTTGCGCTGGACTTCCATGCCAACCTGAGCGCGGACTTCATACAGCACGCGGACATCGTCACCGGCTACTGCACCTATCCGCACATTGATGTCTATCAGACCGGTGAACGCGCCGCGAGAACGCTGCTCGCCATGCTGGAGAAACGCGTTGAGCCCACGCTGGTGTGGCGGCGCCTGCCCATGCTGACGCAGATCCTGAACCAGTCTCCATCGCGCCGGCCCATGAAGGACATCATGGATCTGGCCCTCGACGCCGAACGCAGCGGGCGCGTCCTGAATGCATCCGTCTTCGCCGGCTTTCCCTTGGCGGACACCCCGTATACCGGGCTTTCCATCGTTCTCGTCGCCGACAAGGAAAAAGAGGCGGACGCCATCGAGCTGCTGGACGAGCTGGCGGAGATGGCATGGCAGCGCCGTGCCGACTTCATCACCGACTACGAACCCTTTGAGCAGACCTTGGCCAAGGCGGCCCGGCTTCCGGATGGGCCGGTAGTCCTGGCGGACCATGGCGACAACTGCGCGTCGGGAGGCACGACCGATGAAATGAGCGTGCTGCGGGAAATGATGGCGCTGGGCATGACGGATGCCGTTGCCGGCCCTTATTGGGACCCCGCCTCGGTTGAGTCGCTGATCAGTGCCGGCATGGGCGCGCAGTGCACGATAGACCTGGGTGGCAAGACCGACATGCCCGCCATCAACCTGCGCGGCAAGCCATTGCGCCTCACCGGCACCGTCGTCAATATCACGGACGGCAGCTACACCGTGACCGGCCCCATGTTCACCGGCATGCGGATTTCGTTGGGACGCACCGTGGTGCTGGACACCGGCGGCATCCTGATCCTGGTGTCGAAGAAGCCCCAAGAACCTTTCGACACCGGCATCTTCACCCACGCCGGCATCCAGCCCGAAACCAAAAAATACATCCTGATCAAGTCCAAACAGCATTTCCTGGCTGGCTTCGGAAAGCTCGCCAAACACATCGTCATGGTCGCCGGCCCCGGAGTCTGCGGCTCCGACTTTTCGCAGTTCAACTACACGAAGCTCGAACGGCCGATATTCCCGCTGGATGAAGAGGGGTGGGGTCAGACCCCGAATGGGGTCTGACCCCTGCCTCAGCGCCCGAGGAGGTCAAAAAGGGGTCAGACCCAAAGGGTCTGACCCCATCAAAACAAAGGGGACAGACCCTCTTCAGGGTCTTTCCCCGGTGCGCTGTGGGGTCAGACCCCATACGGGGTCTGACCCCTAATCAAACCGGGCGGGCGAGAACGGGTTTGCGTCAAAGCCGGGGTCCGTCCCGGTCATCAGGTCCGCCATCAGGCGGCCGGTCACGGGTCCCAGGGTGAAACCGTGGTGGCAATGTCCGAAAGCCATCCACAGGCCGGCATGGCGGGCGGCGGGCCCGATGACGGGGCGCATGTCGGGCAGGCAGGGCCTGGAACCCATCCATGGGTCGGATTCCACGGCCGGCCCCAAAGGAAGCAGTTGCCTGGCCATGGCGGTCGCGCGTTCGAGCTGAACGGGCGTTGGGGATGCATCGCGATGCGCGAACTCCACGCCCGTGGTCAGCCTGACGCCTTGCACCATGGGCGACAGCACATAGCCGTGTTCGACGTCGACGACGGGGTGTTCCAGGACCGCGCCGTCCGACAAGGAGAAATGCCGGTGATAGCCGCGCTTCACGGCCAGCGGGATACGGTATCCCAATGGGCGCAGCAAGCCGCAGGACCATGGGCCAAGGGCGATCACCGCGTCGGGGGCGTGAATGGCACCTCCGTCCGTGCGCACGGCCCAGGCGCTCCCGTCCTGGCTCAGGGTCGCGGCATCCCCAAAAAGAAATTCTCCGCCCCTGTCACGATACAGGTTCGCATAGGCTTGCGTCACGGCGCCCGGATCGCTGACCGTCACCGGATCCTGCCAGTGAACGGCCCCTGCCAGCACACGGCCGAGCGACGGCTCTTCCTTGTGCAGCGCTTCGGCATCCAGCACGCGGTGCCGCAAGCCGTAAGGCGCCAGGTTCTCGGCTTCGGCAATCGCGCGCTGGAAAGACTTTTCATCGCGCATGCATTCGATCCAGCCAGTGCGCCGGAAATAGCGGTGAGCACCGGAGGCATCGGCCAGGGCGTCATGCTCCAGCACGCTGCGCTCCATCAGCGGGAGCATTTGCGTTGCGATCGCAGCGACGCGGCGTGGAGAGGAATCCCGCCAATAACGGGCGAGCCATCGCGCCACGCGCGGCAGCTGCCGCAGGTGATAGCGTACTTCGGTGCGCCGGTTGAAGGCATAGGGCAGCAGCAGGCTCAAGTCGCGCGGAAACGGATAGGGAATGACGCTGGACCGCTCGATCAGGCCCGCGTTGCCATAGCTGGTTTCCCGGCCCGGCGGCTTGCGGTCTATGAGCGCCACCTTGCGCCCCCGCGCCTGCAAATGCAGCGCGATGCTCACGCCCACGATGCCGGCGCCCAGCACTAATACGTCCGCTTTCATGTCAGGGTTCCGCCTGCAGGCGCCACTTCGTCTGCACGCCGCCCGATTCGGAGGGCTCCAGGAGCGGGATGGCCGATAACAAGCGCCGTGTATAGGGATGGCGCGGCTCGTCGAAGATCGTATCGCGCGCGCCCTCCTCGACGATCCTGCCCGTCTGCATCACGATGACGCGGTCGGCGACCTGCTCCACCACGGCCAGATCATGGCTGATGAAAAGGCAGGAAAAGCCATAGTGACTCTGCAAGTCGGCGAACAGCTTGAGGACCTGGGCGCGGACGGTGACGTCCAGCGCGGACACGGGCTCATCGGCGATGACGAATTTCGGCCGCCGGGCGATCGCCCTGGCAATGGCGATGCGCTGCCGCTGACCGCCCGACAAGGCATGCGGATAACGCTCCGCGTACTGTCCTGCGGGCAGGCCGACCTCGTCCAGGACTTCGTCTATGCGGCGCTGCCTGGCGGCCTCGTCAAGACGGGTCTCGGTGCGCAAAGACTCTTCGAGCAGCGTGCGCACCGTCATGCGCGGGTCCAGCGATGAATACGGGTCCTGGAACACCATCTGGCAATGATGCCGGTAGTGGCTCCAGTTTTCGTTGGAGCGGCTCACCGGCTGGCCGTCAAAGCGCAGCTGCCCGCTCGTGGGCTTGAGCAATCCGGAAATCACGCGGCCCAGGGTGGTCTTGCCGGATCCGGATCCCCCCACCAGCGCCACCACTTCATTGGGATAGATATCCAGGTCGATGCCTTGCAGCGCGCGCATGCCGCGGTCCTTGCGCAGCCAGCCTGGCCGGCCATAGTCGACGATGATGTCCTTGACCTGCACCACGGGCGTGACCGCGCGGTCGACGTGCCGGGCCTCGCCGCGCACGGGCAGGGAGGAAAGCAGCTTGCGCGTGTAGGGATGCCGGGGGCGGGCGATGATGTCCGCTGTTTCCCCCTGCTCGACCACACGGCCATGCTCCATCACGATGATCCGGTTCGTATAGCGCGCCACCATGGGAAGATCATGGCTGATCATCAGGACCGACGTCTGATGTTCGCGGGTGAGCTCCACCATCAGTTCGAGCACGTCGCGCTGCACGATGGCATCGAGCGCCGTGGTGGGTTCATCGGCGATCAGCAATGCGGGCTTGACCAGCATGACGGCCGCCAGCATGATGCGTTGGCGCATGCCGCCGGAGAAGTGATGCGGATAGGCGGTCAGGGCCTTTTCCGGGTCCTGGATGCCGACGCGCTCCAGCATGCGCAAGATCAATTCGCGCCGCTGGGCGGCAGAGTGCTTGCCATGCAGGGCCAGGCCTTCATCCAGCTGCCTGCCGATGAGCATGGACGGATTCAAGGACGTCATCGGTTCCTGGAACACCATGCCGATGCGGCCGCCCCGCAGCTTCAGCAGCGCCTTGCGCGGCATGGTCGTGATTTCCTGTCCTTCGAACTGGATCGACCCGGCCGTACGCTGGATGGCGGGCGGCTCCAGCCGCATGATGGCCCGCGCCGTCAGGCTTTTGCCGGAACCCGACTCGCCCACGATGCCGACGATGTCGCCACGGCCCACGCTGAAGCTTACGTCGTCCACGACGCAAGCCGGGTCGCGCGTCGTCTCCAGCCGCAAGTTGCTGACATTCAAGAGAGGTTCGGAGTTCATCATTTTCCTTTGGACTGCGGATCCAGCTTGTCCTGCAAGGCATCGCCCACCAGGTTCACGCCAAGCAGGGTCACCGAAATGCACAGGCCCGGAAAGATGCCCAGCCACGCCGCCTGCACCATGAACGGCCGGCTGCCGGCCAGCATGTTCCCCCAGGTGGGGCCGGGCGGCGGCACGCCCAGGCCAAGAAAGCTCAACGAGCTTTCCGCCAGCAGCACCCAGCCGAACATCGACGTGGCCAGGACCATCATCGGCCCGAAGCAATTGGGAAGAATGTGGCGGAACAGAATGAATGCCTCCGAATTGCCCATCAGGCGCGAAGCCTGGACGAACTCACGCTCGCGCAGCGGCAGCACCGTGCCCCGCACCAGGCGCAGTACCGAAGGCATGTAGGCAATGCCCAGCGCGACGACGATGCCGTACTGGTTGGCACCGACGACGGCCAGCAGGCCCAGCGCCAGCAAGATGCCCGGGAAAGCGAGCAGCGCGTCGGTCAGGCACATCAGGATGCGGTCGATCCAGCCGCGCAGATAACCGGCGATCAGGCCCAGCAAAGTGCCGACCGACATGGCGATCAGCACCGTCAGAAAGCTGATGCCCACGCTGGTGGTCGCCCCATAGAGGATGCGGCTGAGCGTGTCGCGCCCGAACTCGTCCGTGCCCAGCCAGTGCGCGGCACTGGGCGCGCTCAGGCGATGCGCGAAATTGGGAGCCAGCGGATCGTAAGGCGTCCAGAAGGCGCCGATGAGCGCCGCGGCCAGGATGAGTCCGCACAGCAGACTGCCCAGCCATAGATTGGTGGCCAACTTCTTTTTCATGCAACAGTCACCCGCGGATCGAAAATGGGATAGCACAGGTCCACCAGCAGATTGACCAGCACATAGATCAAGGCAATGAACAGCAGGCATCCCTGGATGACGGGATAATCGCGCGCGAAGATCGCATCTACCAGCAGCCTGCCCAGCCCGGGTATGGTGAACACCGTCTCGACGACCGCTATGCCGCCCAGCAGATTGCCGAGCACCAGCCCGATCAAGGTCCAAGTGGGGCCGAAGGCGTTCTTGAACGTGTGCCGCCACAGCACCGCCGGCTCGGAAAGCCCTTTCGCCCGGGCGTGCGTCACGTAGTCCAGCCGCAAGACGTCCAGCGTGGACGCCCGCGCCATCCGGAGTATCACGCCTGTTTCATGGAGAAAGAGCGTCATGATGGGCATGACCAGATACATGATGCCGCTGCGCCAGTCTTCCGACAGGGACACATACCCCACCACCGGCAGCCAGCCCATCTTCAACCCGAAGAAGAGAAGAAACAGCAGGCCCAGCCAGAAGGTCGGCACCGAAAGCAGCAGCGTGGCGGCGCTCACGAAGGCCGTATCGATCAGCTTGTCCTGGCGCCAGGCCGCGATGATGCCGCCCGGCACGGCGACCAGGCTTGCGAACAGCACCGCAACCAGCACGATGGGAGCGCTGACGGCGAAGCGTTCCAGCACGAGCGCCAGCACCGGCTGCCCGGAGGCGATCGACACGCCCAGGTCGCCTTGCAGCACGTGGCCGAACCAGATCAGCATCTGCTCCAGCAGACCGCGATCCAGGCCCAGGTGCGCGCGCAAGTCCGCCAGGCTTGCCGGGTCGGCCATGTCGCCCAGCATGAGGGCGGCCGGATCGCCGGGTATCAGGCGGATGAGCATGAAAACCACGACGGCCACTATGAGCAGCGTGGGCAAAGCCATGGCCACCCGAGTGGCCAGGAAGCGCAACATCATGATGGTCGTCCGGGTTTAGATCTGAAGGGTGAAGCGCTGGAACACCGGCCTCACGGCCGGCAGGACGGCGACTTCCATGATGCCTTCGGCCGGCCGCATGAGGATGGTGGCGGCGGTTGCGCTCAGGTGGTCGCCGCTTGAGGATGCCTGCGGCGGACGGCACACCGCGTAGGGGTAGCCGAAACTGTCCAGAAACGCCTGGCGAAACTCCTCGAAGCCGACCTTTTCGCCGGCCTGCGTCAGATGGCGCAGCACGCGCCTGCCCCGGTAGACGGAGTCCGGGCTGGGCAGGGATTCGCGCAGCTTGAGCAAGGCCACCTGGCTTTCCCAGTGATTGGCATGCACCAGCAAGCCGTCTTCGGGGTGCAGGAGAAAGCTTTCATCCGGCGCGCATTCGATGTCCAGCGCCTCGCCATCGCGATGGCTCAGCATCATGTTGTTCGCCACCGCCTTGGGGCTGCGATAGACGGCGCGGATGGCGTGAGCGTAGTGCGGCGTCTCCAGCGCCTTGCGGCGTATGAAGGGAATGGGAACGCCGTTGCGCATGGCTGCCCGGTCGGACTCCAGGTTGTTGCCCGTGATGGCAATGCCCGCGGCATTGAAGCCCGAACGCGCCAGTTGTCCCGCCTCGGTGAAGACCAGCATGTCCGGCCCTTTTTCCTGGCGGATCTTCATCACGATGCAAGTGTCGGCGCATTCGACCCGCCAGTCCCAGTTCTGCCCGTGCATCAGGACGCCATCGGCGCTTCTCTCGGGCAGCACGACGGCGGCGGTGCAGCCGTCGGGAGCCAGGTTGTCCGGCTGCATCCTGGCGTGCATGAGGAGTTCCCGGCGCGCATTGATGGCGACCACATGCTCGAAGGGAATGCCGGCGCCTTCCGCGATACCGCGCATTTCATCGACGTAGCTCGTGTCGAAGGCGTCGATGGCCGGCAGGAAAGCCGTGGTAAGGTCCCGCAGCCTGGCGTCGTCTATGCCGCGGCGCGCCACCAGGCCGACGTAGAAATCCGCCGCCTGGCGTATCCGGTCGACGGCCTGCTCGCCGTGCTGCCGGCCGCGTTCGCGGGGCGAACCGGCAATCTCGATGTAGGGTAGAACAGAGGGGTTATGCATAAGAATTCGAATAGGTGAGATTAAGCAGCAGCCGGGCTTATTTCTTTTCTACCTGCCACAAGCGCGCCGCCGAGCCGGTCCAGCTCTTGTAGCCTTGCACTTTGTTGGACGAGGCGTCGATCGTGATGCCGTTGTACAGCATGATCATCGGCACTTCGTTCAGGAACGCTTTGTGCAGTTGCTCGAACAGCGGCTGCCGGATGGCGGGATCATTGGTGGCGAGCGCCGCGTCGAGCAGCTTCTGCGCATCGGGGCTGTCCCATACTTTGCGCGTCTGGACCGACTTGTCGCCCATGAAGTGCTCGTACAGCAGCGCTTCATCGAAGCGCGGCGAGTACGAGAACGCCATCATCTGGAACTTGCCCGCGTTGTAGCGGTCCAGCTGCGTCGCCCAGTCCAGGACCTCCAGCTTCACGTTCATGCCGGCCTGCTGCAGCATGGCTTGCGCAAGAATCGCGCTGTCGTACATCGCGGGATAGTCCTTGTTGGTGTTCAAGGTGATCTGCTGGCCACGGTAGCCCGCCTCGCGCAGCAGACGCTTGGCTTCCTCGACGTCGTATTTCCAGCGCGCTCTCATCGCGGGCGTGGAATAGGGCGAGGCTTCGGGAATGATGGAGTTGTTCGGCTTGCCCAGGCCGCTGGTCACCATGCTCACCAGCGCGTCGCTGTCGATGGCGGCCGCGATCGCGCGGCGCAGCGGAGCCGTCAGCAGCGGGTCGGCAGTCTGGATCAGGATGGCGTTGCGGCGCGCCGTGAAGCTATGTGAAATATTGATGTTCGGCTGCGCCTTCAGCTCGGCATAGTCGGAGCTGCTGATGTCCGGAATCAAGTCGATGTCGCCGCGCAGCAAGGCGGCCTTGGCGGCCGACGCGTCGGGCACCACGATGAATCTTACGTGTTCGACCAGTGGCTGCTTGTTGCCCGTATAGCCGTCCACCTCGCCGCCGCGATTGGCGTAGCCATCGAAACGCAGCAGTTCGATCGACGTGCCGCGGCGCCAGGTCCCCAGCTTGAACGGGCCAGTGCCGATGGGACTCTTCCAGCTTCCGTCGGGATTCACCGAGTCCTTGTGCAGAATGCCCGTCATGCCGCAATCCGGCCGTGCCAGCGAGCTCAGGAACAGGGGATTGGGACGGTCCAGCTTCATGGTGACCGTCAAGGGGTCGGATGCCGACACGTCCACTACCTTCGGCCCCTGGCGGCCGTCGAATTCCGCCCGGCAGCGCCAGTTCGTCTTGGGATCCATATAGTGCGACCAGGTCCAAAGCACGTCGGCCGAGGTCAATGCCTCGCCATTATGGAAGGACACTTTATCGCGCAGCTTGAACACGTAGCTCAGGCCGTCGGCCGATTGCTCCACGCTTTCGGCGAGCAAGGGCTTGACCTGGCCGCGCTCGTCGTAGGCAACCAAGCCTTCGACCAGGTGCATCACGATCATGTCGGCGGCGCTATCGCGATTGACGCCGGGGTGCGAACTGCGCCAATCGGCGGCAACCTGCACGTTCAAGGCCTGGGCCGTCGCGCAGACCAGAAGCGAGCCCGTGAGCACGAGCGAGGAAAGCATGTGTTTACGCATGGAAAGTCTCCGTTATCTTTTATGGCGTAGCGCACGCACCCGCGAACGGGCGCGCACGCCGTTGATCAAAGGACGCGGGCCCGGCGCATTGCCAAGTTGTCCGCAAAAAATGTCCGAATGCGGTCGATGCAGTCTTCCCAGCAATGGGACACGCCCGGCACAAGGTCGAACCGTACTTTCACACCGGCGGATTCGAACGAGCGGCGCAGAGAATCAAGACGCTCCGGCCGCGTCCTGCCCGGATCGTTGGCGCCTTCCATCCAGTGCCGGCCCCCCGGGGCATGACTGATTTCCCAGGTTTCCTGGTCCGCGTCGCCCACGATCATCTGGACCGGAACGCGCGACAAGGCATCCATGTCGAGTTCGATGCCGAAGCGCTGAGGCACGTCGCGCACACCCACCCACCAGTCCCTGTCGGGATCCAGCAGGGTGACGGAGCCGGGCGCACCCACCGATGCCGCCCAGACTCGTGAAGGATGCAGGATGGTGAAGCGGTGAGTGAAATGGCCGCCGCCCGAAAAGCCGAACAGGCCGAAATCCTGGAAGTTGAAACCGTAGCGCTCATTGATCTGCTCGACCATCGAGAGCACGACCAGGTCGTAGCGCACGTCGCCTTCCTGCATGTATTTGTAGCCGTCGCGGTTGTCGTCGCGCTGCACGCCGACCGGAAAAAGAGGACACAGGATAACGCAATTGTTCCAGCGCCCGAATTCGCTGAAGGCGTCCCGGTATTCCGTAAACGTACGGCCGGTGCCGTGCACGGCCACGACCAGCTCTGGCGGATGAGCCGAAGTATGGACGTTGGGCGGAATATACAGGCAGAAACTGAATCGGGGATCGGCGTGGCAAGAGAAGACCGTGGTCTTGCCGAAGTCGTACATCGCGACGCCGCGCGATGCGGGCGCCAGGGTTGAAATCACATCCATTTAAGTACTCCGCACATTTATGCGCAAATCTTATCACACAAATTTGCGGCCATGCAAGATACAATGAGACGTGTTCTTGCGTATGGTGCGAGACGTGATGGAGGGATGCCGTATGGCCAAAGTTCGAGGAAAAGTGCCACGCATGCTGGGAGATGAGATCGCAGCGGAGATCCGCAATGGCGGTTTCCGGCCCGGCGAGTGGATACGCCTTGGCGACATCGAAGAGCGTTTCCAGGCCACCCGCTTCGATGCGCGGCGGGCCTTGTCGGAACTCGTGCTCAGACAAATACTGGAACATGCGCCCAATCGCGGCTACCGTGTCTATGCGCCCGACCCGGAAACCATACGCCACGTGCGGGAAGCCCGAGCGTTATTGGAATCCGAGGCCATCCGCAGCGTTGCCCGGAATATCGACGAGGAAAACCTGGCCGCATTGCGCGCCCTGGCAAATGAATTCCGCCAGGCGGCCGACCATGGCACCCGTAGCGAACAGAATGACATCAACAACCAATTCCACCAGATGCTCTACGCCTGTGCGGGCAACCCCGTGATCCAGGGCCTCATCGAAGACCTGCGCCAGCGCCTGGGCGGTTCATCGCACACCGTCTGGCAATCGCGCGACGCCCTGCTGCAAAGCGCGCTGGACCATGCGGACATCGTCAAGGCGCTTGAAGCGCACGACGCCGAGCTGGCGGTACGCCTGGTCCAGCGCCACATCAATCGCGAAAGCGAATAGGTTGAGGGGTCAGACCCCGTACGGGGTCTGACCCCACAGAATGCTGACAAACCCTCGCGCAACGCGTCGAGCTTGTTCATAATGTGGGGATGCTAAGAGATCCCCCCGCTTATCAGCACGAACTTGAGATGGTGACGCTGGAATCTTTGGTTCCCGCCGATCACTTGGTGCGCAAGATCGACGCTGCCATAGATCTGAGCTTTATTCGCGCCAAGGTGGCGCACCTCTATTGCGCCGACAACGGCCGCCCGGCCATTGATCCGGTGCTGCTGTTCAAGTTGCTATTACTGGGCTACTTGTTTGGCATTCGAAGCGAGCGCCAGTCGGTCCGTGACGTTCAAGTCAATGTGGCTTACCGCTGGTTCCTCGGGCTGCGCTTGACCGATAAGGTGCCCGACGCCTCCACGATCAGCCAGAACCGGCGCCGCCGTTTTGCAGACAGCCAGATTTACCAAGAGATTTTTGATGAGATAGTGCTGCAGGCGATCAGGCGCGGCATGGTCCAGGGCAAGGTACTGTATACGGACAGCACGCATTTGAAGGCCAGTGCCAACAAGAACAAGGCCGAGCAGGGCCAGGTGGCTGTGCCCGCGCAGGCCTACCTGCAGGAGCTGGATGCGGCCGTAGATGCCGACCGCCTAGCGCACGGCAAGCCGGCCTTAAAGCGCACGGACAAGGACGATGAGCCCCCGCCCACGCGCCCGGCCAAGGTCAGCCGCACCGACCCGGACAGCGGCTACATGGCGCGCGAGGGTAAGCCCAAAGGGTTCTTTTATCTGGATCACCGCACGGTCGATGCCAAGCATGCCATCATCACCGACACACACGTCACGCCGGGCAACGTCAATGACAGCGTGCCGTACCTGGCGCGGCTGGATCGTCAGCGCGAGCGCTTTAATTTGAACCCTTATGCGGTCGGCCTGGATGCGGGCTACTTCACCGCCGCGGTGTGCAAGGGCCTTGAGGATCGCCTGATTGCCGGCGTCATGGGGTACCGTCGTTCCGCCCAGAGAGCGGGTTATTTTAAGAAACACGAATATCAATACGATGCGCAAACGGACACTTATGTCTGCCCGAACAATCAAACACTGACCTATAGCACGACTAACCGAGAGGGTTACCGCGAATACCGCTCCGATCGCACCCAGTGCGCCAGTTGCCCGGTTCGAGCCCGATGCACACAAAGCGCGACGGGGGTCAAAGTGGTGATGCGCCACCTCTGGGAGGAGGCCAAAGAGCGGGTCAAGGCCCGGCGGCTGACGCCAGCTGGTAAGCGCATCTATGCCAGGCGCCAGGAGACGGTCGAGCGCAGCTTTGCCGATGCCAAGCAACTGCATGGCCATCGCTACGCGCGCCTGCGTGGTCTACAGAAAGTGATGGAGCAGTGTCTGTTGGCCGCTGCGGCCCAGAATATGAAGAAGATCGCGCTGCTGCTGGCGCGGCTTTTAGCGCCTCTTGAGGCCTTGATAGGGCCAAGTCTGGCCTTGCTCGCGGCTCAAGCCGTCGTTATGTACGTGTGGCCCGCAAACTCTTCAAATCGGCTGAGATTGGCCTGAACCACGAGCCGATAAACCCCTTAACTAAAAAACAGGGGGTTTATCAGCGCTCTGAGGGGTCAGACCCCGTACGGGGTCTGACCCCAGTTACCAAGCGGCCGCGCTTCCGCGAACGCAGCAAGCTGGTGCAGACCTTTGTTCCTCACCTGAAAAGAGGCCTGCGGCGCTATATCGCATCTTCGGGTTTCGAGGGATAAGCCGGGTTTAAGGGGTCCGACCCCGGACGGGGTCGGACCCCACCACATAAAGGTCAACATATTCGTTCACCGGCATGGCTTCCAGTGCCTGCTGGTCAAGCGACACCTTCAGAATCCGTTCCTGCTGAGCGGCCGAAAAGCGCCGCGCGAGATTGCGTCGGAATTTTGCTTCCAGCAGCGGAATGCCCTCGGCACGCCGGCGGCGGTGGCCGATCGGATATTCGCAAACCACCTCGGGCAAGACGCTGCCGTCCGACAGTTGCAGCGTCAGGGCATTGGGAATCGACCGCTTCTCCGGATCATGGTAGTCCGTGGTGAAGCCGGGATCTTCGACGCAGAAGATCTTGGCGCGCAATGCATCGATGCGAGGGTCCGCGGCGGCGCTGTCTTCATAATCGTCGGCCGTCAGGCGCCCGAACAACAGGCATACGGCAACGATGTACTGGATGCAGTGATCGCGGTCGGCGGGATTGTTCAGCGGCCCTTGCTTGTCTATGATGCGGATGCAGGCTTCGTGCGTGCGTATGGCGATGCGCGCGATGTCCTCCGCGGTTTTTCCGGCCGCGTTCAATTGCGCATGCAGGGCCATCGCGCATTCCGCCGCCGTCTGCGCATGGAACTCCGCCGGAAAGGCGACCTTGAACAGGATGTTCTCCATGACGTAGCTGCCGTAGGCACGTTGGAACTTGAAGGGCCGGCCCTTGAAGAGCACGTCGAAGAAGCCCCAGCGCTTGGCGGTCAATGCCGACGGATAGCCCATTTCACCCGCGCGCGTGATAAGCGCCAGGCGCACGGCACGACTGGTTGCGTCTCCCGCGGCCCAGCTTTTCCGGCTGCCCGCATTGGGCGCATGCCTGTATGTGCGCAGGCTCTGCCCGTCCACCCATGCCTGGGACACGGCATCGATGATCTGATCGCGCGTCAGCCTCAGCAAATGCGACACGACGGCGGTAGAGGCCACCTTGACCAGCACCACATGGTCCAGACCCACTTGGTTGAATGAGTTCTCGAGCGCGATACACCCCTGGATCTCGTGCGCCTTGATCATCGCGGCAAGGACGTCGCGCATGGTCAGCGGGGCCTCGCCCTGGGCAACGGCATTGCGCGACAGCCAGTCGGCCGTCGCAAGGATACCGCCAAGGTTGTCCGACGGATGCCCCCACTCGGCGGCCAGCCAGGTGTCGTTGAAATCCAGCCAGCGGATCATGGCGCCAATGCTGAACGCCGCCTGCACCGGATCGAGCTCGAACGGCGTGCCCGGCACCCTGGCCCCCAGCGGCACCACCGTGCCGGGCACGATCGGGCCCAGCAACTTGGCGCAGGCCGGATATTCCAGCGCCTCCAGGCCGCAGCCCAGGGTATCGATCAGGCAATTGCGGGCGGTTTCATAAGCCAGACTGCTTTCGATTCGATAGCCGAGCACATAGTCGGCGATATCGACCAGCACCTGATCGGGGTCCGGACGGACGTTGATGATGCCTGAGGACATAAGGCCTCCTGGGATGGTTGTGGGGTCAGACCCTACAGGTCTGACCCCGGCCCCGGATTTTAGGGGGCAGACCCCGTACGAAGTTTCAAAGGGCCAGACTCCGCATGGGTCTGACCCTACAATTATCGCTCCAAAGCCTCGCACTTCCCGCTCATGTAAGGCAGGGCGCGAATCGACGACTCCCTGAACACCATCCAGTCGTGATCTCCGTCTATGACTCTGTACTCGATGTCTTTGGGCTGGTGGGCATGCAAAGTCCAGAACAACTGCGCGGCCGCCAGGACGATGCCCAGAGCGTCATGGTCGCCGGACTCTATCCACATGGGCACGATCTTGCCCGCTTTCTTGTACGCATCCAGACGCGCGGGATAAAGCGCATCGGTCCACGCCTGCTCGTCGAACTTGCCGTCCTTCATGAACTGCGGCGTGCGCCGCGCGGCCGAGGTCTCGGGCGGCAGCGGGTCATAGATGGCCGGGCTGAGCACGCCGGCGGCGCAGAAGAGATCCGGGCGGGACAGGCTCAGGTTCAAGGCCCCATAGCCGCCCATCGAGAGACCCGCGATCGACCGGCCGGCACGATCGGTGCGCGCCTTGTATTTCCCTTCTATGTACGGGATCAGGTCATCGATGAAAGCCGTCTGCGCTTTGACTTCGTTCGCGTCGGCATACCAGGAAGCCGGTCCGAAAGTCGGCATCACGATAATGGACGGACGCATCTTGCCGCGCTTGATCAATTGATCGGCCGTCACTTCGATGCCCCCGCGAACCGTCCAGGAGTCCTCGGTGCTGCCTGCGCCGTGCAGCATATAGAGGACCGGAAATTGCTCCTTGGCGTCATGATAGCCATCGGGCAGATAAACCTGCATCTTGAACTTCTGGCCCAGAGTATTGGATGCCAAGTCATCCTGCACGATCTCGCCGGCTTGCAGAGGGAAGGCGCTGACGGCCAGAATCGCAGCGAGCGCGCACGCAAGAAAGGATTGCTTCATCGTTGTCTCCTTGTTGTAAAGGCCCGAGGGGTCAGACCCCGTACGGGGTCTGACCCCAGGCTTCTTCAATATAGCTTATCGACAGCGAGCCACTCCTCGCCCGCAGCCTGACAAAGCATCCGGTACATTTTTTGCTGGCCTCGAAGTCCAATCCCACGGTCAGACTTCAGGAGGCACCATGCAAAAATCCAATAAACCGGACAATGCTCCGCAATCCGAAAAAGCGGCGAAGACGACTTCCGCGCCCGATTATCGTGATCACAACTCCGGCCGACGCGCTGCCGGCCACGGCGGCGGTGACATGGATCGTCCCGATGCATTTCCGGATGCGCATCGCGAAGCCGGTTACGACTACAGCGGCGGAGGCCATGGGCACGAGCCAGGCCGTAGCCTGGCTCAGGAAGCTGATGAGGATCTCGAAAGCCGCGAAGGTCCTTATACTCGTGCCGGCCAGCCGGCGACACCTAAAAAGCCGTCAGATCAATAGGGTTCTTCGACCAACTGACAGGGGTCAGACCCCATGCGGGGCCTGCCCCCCCGGGCCGGCTGGGCTGGGGTCAGACCCCGTACGGGGTCTGACCCCAACTCTTTACACTCCTTCGGCGTAGCCGTCCCGTTGCGGGTCGGCGCCGCCTCGCAGCTCTCCGTCAAAGCGGGTGATGCCATGCACGGCGGCGAAGGCGTAGCTCAGGTGGCTGCGCCTTACTTCGTAGCCAAGCTGTTCGAGCCCTTTCTGCACCGGCATGGGAATGCGGTTGGAGATGTCGATGGCGTTGCTGGTGGAGACCATGCGGGGCGCGCTGATGGCGTCCTGGATGTCCATGCCCCATTCCAATACGTTCAGGATCACTTGCGCCACGGCCGGGCCTATCCATGATGCGCCGGGAGCACCCAGCGTCAGGACGGGCTCGGTTCCGTCATAGATGATGCTGGGCGCCATCGAAGAGTATCGGCGTCGGCCGGGAACGATGGAGTTCGGGTTGCCCGGCATGGGATCGAAGGTGCTCATGGCCCCGTTCAGCATGAACCCCGTGTCCTTCACGATGAAGCCCGAAGGATTTCCCAGGGTGTGGGTCATGGTGGCGATCATGCCTCGGGCATCCACGACCGAGACGTGCGTCGTGTGGCGCGACTCCGCCAGTTTGGCGCGCTCGATATTCGCCTTTTCGCCCGAACGTATGGCTTGCGCGCAGGCTCGGACATACTCATCGGAGAGCAGGCGGTCGACGGGGTTGTCGGAATACTTCGGATCGCCGATGAATTGCTCTTTGTCGCGCAGGGCTATTTTCATGGCTTCGGCCAGAACGCGGATGTATTCGGTGGAGTTGTGCCCCAGCGAGGCTAGGTCGAACTGTTCGGCAATGCGAAGGATCTGGCCGACGAGTATGCCGCCTCCTGGCGGCGAGGGAGCGTCGACGCGCCATCCTCGATAGTCGAAGGATAGCGGACGGGTGATTTCCACGGCGATCTGCTCCAGATCGGCGGCGGTAAGGATTCCCCCCTGGCTACGCACGTCCTCAATGATGTGCGTAGCGATCGAGCCGGTATAGAAGCTTTCCGCGCCCTCGCGGGCGAGCACTTCCAGGGTGGCAGCCAAGTCCGGGTTGCGTATGGTCGAGCCGAGCGTCTTATAGGACCCGTCTTCGTTCAGGTAGATGCGCCGGCCGTCCGGCGTCAGGCCAAGCTTGTCGCCATAGTTCATGCGGCCGTACTTGCGCTCGTTCTGGGTGAACACGGTGTAGACGTGCGGCCGCATAAGCCAGCCTTCTTTTGCCCAGGCTATGGCCGGGTCGAAGAGATCGGCCCAGGGCATGGATCCGTGGTCCGCATGCGCCTTCGACAGCATGCGGAGCAGCCCGGGCGCGGTCACCGACTGCGCACCGGCTTCGTTGATGAAATCCTTGACGATGAAGCCGAAGCCGTCGGTGGTGACCCCCCAGGGAGATATCCTTCCACATATCCGGCCGGGACGCCAAAGGGCAGCCGCCAAAGCCCTCATAGACTCTGCCCGTCTGCGTGTCGGGATCGTATACATGCAGCATGCCGAACCCACCTATGCCGCACATCAAGGGATCCACCACCCCCTGCGTCATGGCGCAGGCAATCGCCGCGTCCACTGCCGTGCCGCCCGCCCGCAACACCTCGGCGCCGGCGGAGACCGCCTCGGGTTGCGGTGCGGTGATCATTGCATTTGCTTTGGGCACTTTGCGTTCAGGGCGACGGGCCATGTTCTGCTCCAGATGAAAAGGAAGTTGCCTGAGGGGTCAGACCCGATGGGTCTGACCCCACGATAACTGTTTGGAAAATTGCCTGGGGTTGCCTGGGGTCAGACCCCGTACGGGGTCTGACCCCTTGATCACTGAAAAGGGGTCGGACCCCGCATGGGGTCCGACCCCCCCGCTTTACAAGCCTGCCTTGAATTCCTTGTTCCAGAAGTCCAGGCTGGCGGCTCGCTGTTTGGCCAGGGCTTCCAGGTTGTAGGGGTGGATGCGGGCGAGTTCCTCCGGCGTGAATCCCACCCGCTTCTGCAGCTCGTCCGGCAGGGTCGCGTTCTTGACCGTCGGCGCGTAGCCCATGGTTTCGGCGAAGTGCAGTTGCCCGGCCGGTTCGAGCAAGGCGTTCATGTACTTCAACGCGGCTTCCTTGTTCCGGCTGTTCTTGGGCACGGCGCCCTCGAAGGTGACGGGGATGGCGCCCTCTTCGGGGATGATGAATTCGAGAGGCAGGCCGGCGTCGCGCCATTGCAGGGCGCGCGCCTTCCACATGCATGCGATCCAGATTTCCTCGGACTTGAATGCCGCCGCAACCGCTTCGTTGGAAGGAAACACCTTGGGCTGGTTTTCCTTCAGCTTGCGCAGGAAGCTGTATCCCGGCTCGAAGCTGTCGCCCTTGCCGCCTTCCGCCAGGCCCACGAACAGCGTGTTGAAGTTATAGAGAATGTCCGAGAATCCGACCCGCCCCTTGTATTTGGGGTCCAGGGTTTCCTTGAAGGACTTGGGCGGCGTGGGCAGTTTATCCTTGTTGTACACCAGGACCATCGCGCTGAAGATGTGCGGAATGGAATACGGCGTGCGGAATGTTTCAATGGTGTTGGCCAGGTTGGGCACATTGCTGGTCGACACCGGCTCCAGCACGCCTGCGGTGCTGGCGTCGTACATGTCCAGGTCGCCCAGCATGGCCACGTCCATCGACCCACGCCTGGAATTGCGCTCGGCCTTCAGCTTGGTGGTGCGGGCGGTCGCGTTGCCGGTATCGTAGACGGGCTTCACGCCCATGGGTTCGACGATGGGCGCAATGAATTTGTGCAGAAGGTTCTGGTAGTCGCCACCCCAGGTGCCCACCACCACATCCGCGGTCTGCGCGAACGCAAGACCCGGGATCAAAGGAAGTGAAGGCACCAGGGCCAGGCCTGCCGCCTGTTTCATGAAATTGCGTCGATTCAATTCTTTTTCTAGCATGGTTGCCTCGTAGTGAGAAAGTTAAATAATGCAGCAGAGTCAGGCAAAGACCTTACTGCTGCGTTGAGCTACGGCTGAATGACTTGAGCGGCTTAGCACGACGGGCGCGTGCGGCAGCGCCGCCTGGATTTCCTCCGCATCGATGTCGCGGGCAATCACCACGCATATGTCCTCATGGGCCTCGCGGCCCATCAATCGGCGCGGCGTGCCAAACGTCGTGCCGACGCTTTGGATGTGGATAGGCTCGCGGCAGTCGATGACCTTGAAGATGGCTTTCACCCTGAGCAGTTTATCGCCGCATATCGAAGACAGGTCATCCAGCCACATCGCCACGTCGTCCCATGAAGCGCCCGCACTCAGTGTGCCGGCCATCACGTGGATGCGCGGATGCGCCTTGGCCACCGCGCTGCCGAACAGAGCTTCCACGGCACTGTCGGTCGCGCCGGCCGGGGCGCTTTCGGCAAAGGTCTGGTGAATCGCCGCGCCACGATCCCGGTCCGCCACGATCTGGGCAAGGGGATTGACGCCGCGGATGACTTCGACATGCGACTGCTCGGTGCCGGCATCGACCAGATCGAGCTTGGTCAGGACGACGCGCTGAGCCGCGCCCAGTTGCGCCGCCGCTTCATTGAATTCTTCGACGTTCAACGCACCGCGCACGCAGTCGTAGGTGCTGATCACGGTGACCCGTATGCCGCGCCGGGCAAGCTCCGGATCGGACAGAGAAGCCACGATGGGACCCGGGCGGGACAAGCCGCTGGTTTCGAGCACAATGCGCCGCAGCGGACGCGCGCCGGGCGGTCGCGGGGCGTCGAGCATGGCGCTGACCGTGAGCACGATGCCGCTGCGCAAGGAACAACATACGCAGCCGTTCGACAGCAGCGTCAGGGGAATGTCGTCGGCGCCGTCCTTCACCACCACGCCGTCCACGCCGATCTCTCCGGCCTCGTTGACGATGACGCCCGTCTCGCCCCTGCTGTCCGAGTTCAGCAGGTCGAGCAGCAGCGTGGTCTTGCCGCTGCCCAGGAAGCCGGCGAGGATGAAAAGCTCAACGGACATGGGGAGGCCTTTCTTCGTCGTCGCCCCAGCTGTCGCCGGCCAGCTCGCGCACGTCGGCAAGAAGTTCGTCCACGTCGAAGATCAGGCCCGCCTTGATGGTGTAGCGCAGTGCCCGCACCCATTCCGGCTGGCCGGTCTGGTCATTCAGGCGCCATGCGCCGGTGCCATAGAGAAGCTTGAAATCTTCCAGCGGATTGTGATCCATGACCAGCAGGTCGGCGCGTTTCCCGACGTCGACCGACCCGGTCTCGTGATCGATGCCCAGCAATTCGGCCCCGAGCGACGTGGCGGAGCGCAAGGCCTCCAGCGGGTGGAATCCCGCCTCCTGCAGCAATTCGAGCTCGCGAATGAGGCCGAAGCCGAAGATCTGGAAGATGAAGCCGCTGTCGCTGCCCGCGCAGACTCGCCCGCCCAGGTTCTTGTATTCGTTGATGAATTGCATCCAGAGGCGGTAGTTCTCCTTCCACTCGATCTCGTTCGTCGTGCTCCAGCGGTACCAGTAGGAACCGTGGCCGCCGCGTTGCGGCTGGAAGTACTTCCAGATCGCCTTCCAGGTGTAGTCGTCGTGCCAGTCGGCGCGCCGCGCGCGCATCAAGTCGCGATTGGCGTCATAGATGTTGAAGGTGGGCACGAAGGTATGGCCAAGCTCCAGGAAGCGCTCCATGACTTCCTTCCATTTCGCGCTGCCGGGCTGGGCCGCCTGCTTGAACGTCTGGCCGGCCAGCGCAAAGCGGAAGTATTCGTCGCTGTAGTTGTAATCGGTGGGAAACTGCTGAACCACCTGGGACTCGAACAGCGCTTCGGGAAGCCCATAGTAGTGCTCCGAACTGGTCAGCCCCCATCCCGCGGATTTCAAGGCATTGACCCGCGTCACCGCCATCTGCGCATGATGGCAGCCCGAGCGCAGGCCTTGCTTGGCCGCCTCGTCGAGCGCAGCCTGCATGATGGTCGGCGGCGCGCCGAAGAACTTGATGCCGTCCGCTCCCCGATTCTTGAGCTTGCGCACCCAATCGCGCGCCTGGTCCGGCGTATAGATCGTCTTGACCCTGTCGTTGACCGCCGGGAAATAGGCGTAGGACAGAATATTGGGCGCGGCGATATCGTTCCGGGCGGAGGCCTCCTTCTGCTGCATGGTATAGCCCAGGCCGTTCAGCCCTCCCATTTCGCGCACCGTCGTGACACCGTGGGCCAGCCATAATTTATAGATGTAGTCGGCGGGCGGCTCGACGCCGCACATCGAATGGTATGGCGTGCCGATATGCGCGTGCGAATCGACCAGTCCCGGCATCACGAACTTGCCATGGCAATCGACCTCGAAATCGCCGGCGGCCGGCCGTCGGTCCGGATTGATCGTGTCGAGCGACGCCCCCACGCCCACCAGCGCGGCAATGCGATCGTTTTCGATCACGACGTCGACCGGGCCCCAGGGCGGCGCGCCGGTGCCGTCGATGATGGTGGCGCCGCGCAGCACCATGCGCTTGAACGGCCCTTCGCCGCGATCCCGGCTGCTTGCCGGCACGGGCGGACGCCATCCTTTGCTGGCGTTCAGGTCGCCCATTTCTTCGCCGGGCAATGAATTGATGTAAGGGTTGTCAGGTTTGCTCATTTCGATTTCCAGTTTCGATGATTCAGCCTATGGCCATCAGGCTTGCGTTCCCGCCCGCCGCCGTGGTGTTCACGCTCATGGAACGCTCGCGCAGAAGCAGTTCCGGCTGGTAGCCGGCGCCGTCGCGGATCGCCTCCGACGTCAGCCCCTGCACGGCAAGAAGCGGCCCATCCCGCAAAGCCAGCCGCTGGTTCAGTTCCCGCAGGGCGTCGCTATCTCCTTCGAACAGCACCGCATCGATGGGGGTTGTTTCGATGCGGTCGGCATCGACCCAGCTTATGCCGTCCGATTCGGCGCCGTGCGCCTGCAGCGCCGCGCGGGCAACGCCGGTGTCCACGAAACAAGCCTTGTTGCCCGTCAGCCGGCATGCCTCCCACTGCCGCTGCGCGCCCTGCGAGCTGGCGGCCACGCACAGCACGACGCCACGCGGAATGACCATGTAGGTATTGTGCTCCCCTGTCGGTCCAGGCAGGGGCAATGTGCAAGGCAGCCCCGCCGCAAGGTCGATGCCGGCCGGCATGTGCGCCGGCCGGCGCGACAGCAGCCGGTACAGATATAGGGGCCCGCCCGCCTTGGGCCCCGTGCCGGACAGGCCGTCGCCGCCGAAGGGCTGCATGCCCACCACGGCGCCGACGATGTTCCGGTTCACATAGATATTGCCCGCCAGGATGCGCGAGCTGACATACGCCACCATCTCGTCGATGCGCGTATGAACGCCGAATGTCAGCCCATAGCCCGTGCCGTTGATGGCATCCATCACCGTGCCGATGTCCTCGCGCCGGTACCGAAGGACGTGCAGCACGGGGCCGAACACCTCTTGCTTCAGCATGTCCATGCTGTGCAACTCGATGAGCGTGGGCGGCACGAAGGTGCCATGGCGCGCCTCGGGCGGCAGGGACACCTGCTCCACGCTGCAGCCAGCCTCGCGCATCGCCTCGATATGCGCCTCGATGCGCAGCTTCGCGTCGGCATCGATGACGGGACCCACATCGATCGACAGGCGATCGGGGTTGCCGACGGCAAGCTCACGCATCGCGCCCCGCAACATGTCGAGCACCTTGTCGGCGCAGTCTTCCTGCACGAACAGCACGCGCAGCGCGGAGCAACGCTGCCCCGCCGAATCAAACGCGGAGCTCAGGACATCGAGCACGACCTGTTCAGGCAGCGCCGAAGAATCGGCGACCATCGCGTTCTGTCCACCCGTTTCCGCTATCAGCGGAATGACTCCCCCTTGGTCGGACAAGCGGGCGGATAGCGTTCGTGCGATATGCCGGGCCACGCTGGTCGAGCCGGTGAACGCCACGCCACCCACCAGGTTCGACGCCACCAGCGCCTGCCCTATTGTCTCGCCGCCGCCCGGCAATAATTGCACCGCCGCTTCCGGGACTCCGGCAGCACGCAGCACGGACACTGCCTGGGCCGCAACCAGGGGAGTTTGCTCGGCGGGCTTGGCAATGACGGTATTCCCCGCCGCCAGCGCCGCCCCCACCTGCCCCAGGAATAGCGCCAAGGGGAAGTTCCAGGGACTGATGCAGACGACGGTGCCCAGGGGCCGGTGCGTATCGTTGCTGAAGCCGCGCTCGATCTGGTCTGCGTAGTAGCGCAGGAAATCCACCGCCTCGCGGACTTCCGCAATGGCGTTGGCCACGGACTTGCCCGCCTCCCGAACGATGAGCCCGATCAGCGATTGCATGTCGCCTTCCAGCATGTCCGAGGCGCGGCGCAGGCACTGGGCGCGCTCTTCGACGGGCGTGGCCTGCCAGACCGAGCCCGGCCCCACGGATTGCTCGAGTGCGCGTTCCACATCGGCCGGACTGGACTCGACCGCATACCCGACGATATCCCGATGATCCGCCGGATTGGCGATGGGCACCGCCCGTTCCGGATCCCAGCCGTCGCCGCCGCCTCCCAGCATGGGCGCCGCCCGCCATTGCCGATTGACGCTGCCGGCCAGCGCGGCCGCCAGCGAGCCGAGCCGGTGTTCGTTGGTCAGGTCGATGCCTTGGGCGTTGAAGCGCGCGCGGGCATCGCCGGCACGGTAGAGATCGCGCGGCAGTGGAATGCGCTCATGGGGCACGCCCAGCGGCCACAGTGTCTTGGCCGCTTCCACCGGATCGGCAATCAGTTGCTCCGTCGTGACGCCGTCCATTCCGATAAGGTTCACGAACGAGGTGTTCGCGCTGTTCTCCAGCAGACGCCGCACCAGGTAAGGCAGCAGGATCTCGTGCGTGCCCACCGGCGCGTAGATGCGGCAAGGGCGGTTCAGCTTGGATTGCGATACCGGCCCGACCACCTCTTCGTAGAGGGCCTCGCCCATGCCATGCAGGCACTGGAATTCATATTGCCCCGGATAGTAGTTCTCGCCCGCCATGTGATACACCGCCGCCAGGGTATAGGCGTTGTGCGTGGCGAACTGAGGGTAGATTTCGCCGGGCGCCGCCAACAGCCGGGCTGCGCAGGCAAGATAAGAGACATCGGTATACACCTTGCGGGTATACACGGGATAGCCTTCCAGCCCGCCCTCCTGGGCGCGCTTGATTTCCGTATCCCAATAGGCGCCCTTGACCAGCCTCACCATCAGGCGGCGCCGGCTGCGCCTGGCCAGGTCGATCATGTAGTCGATCACGTAGGGCGCGCGCTTCTGGTAGGACTGGATGACGAACCCGATGCCGTTCCAGCCCTTCAGGCATGGCTCGGCGCACAGCGCTTCGAGCAGATCGAGCGATATCTCCAGGGTATCCGCCTCTTCGGCGTCGATATTGATGCCGACGTCGTATTCGCGCGCCAGCTTCGTCAACTCCAGCAAGCGCGGGTAGAGCTCGTCCATGACGCGGTCGTGCTGCTGGCGGGAATAGCGCGGATGCAGCGCGGACAGCTTGATCGATATGCCCGGGCCCTCGTAGATGCCGCGCCCCGCGCTGGCCTTGCCGATCGCATGAATGGCAAGCTCGTAGGCGCGATAATACCGCTCCGCGTCCTGGGCGGTCGTCGCCGATTCCCCGAGCATATCGTAGGAATGGCGGAAGCCCTTGTTTTCCATTTTGCGACTGTTGGCGATGGCTTCGGATATGGTCTGGCCCGATACGAATTGCTCGCCCATCATCCGCATCGCCATATTGACGCCCTGGCGAATCAAGGGCTCGCCGCCCTTTCCGATCATGTGCGACAACGCCTTGGAGAGCCGCTGCTCGCTGTTGACGGACGCCAGTTTGCCGGTGATGAGCAGGCCCCATACAGCCGCATTGACGAACAGCGACGAGGATCCGCCGATATGCGCCTTCCAGTCCCCTTTGGAAATCTTGTCGCGGATCAGAGCGTCTCGCGTGGCGCGATCGGGTATCCGCAGCAAGGCTTCGGCCAGGCACATCAAGGCGATGCCCTCCTGGCTCGAAAGCGAAAACTCCTTGATGAGCCCTTCCACCCCTCGGCTGACGCGCTTCTTGCGCAAGGCCGTCACCAGACCGGCGGCCAGCTCGCGCACTTCGTCCTTTCTGGGGACCTGAGCCTGCTCCAGCAACAAAGGCAGGCATTCTGGTTCCGCCCGGCGGTAGGCGGACGTGATGGCCGCGCGCAGTACGGATTGCGGCCGGACATCCTGGCTGAACAGGAAAAAGGGCGGGGCGTTGTGCCATTCGGCATCGTCCGCAAACACCACGGGTCCGTCGTCCCCGCCTTCGCCCGGCAGTTGCGGCAGATGGCCCCGCTCGATCTGTTCCAGGAAGGAAATGAGCGCCTGCTTGTGCAGCCAATGGGGCGTACGCCCCATCAGTTCGGATGCACTCTTCAGCCGATTCCGGATCGAGCTGTCCACCTTCACGCCCAGATTAGTGCTTGCCATGGTCGTCCCTAGGATCCGTCAATGCCAGAGTGGGGTCAGACCCCGTGCGGGGTCTGACTCCTGCCTGACCCCTGGCTTCTAGGCCAGTTCATCGTGATAGATCTTTCCGCCTTTCATCACCAGAGGGATATGGTCGCCCTGGCCAAGCAGGCAGGCGATGTCTTTGTAGGGATTGCCGTCCACGACCAGTACGTCGGCGATGGCGCCCGCGCTCAATTGCCCCAATTGCCCTTGCATGTTCAGGACTTCCGCGCCGATCAGCGTGGCGCTCTGGATAACGTCGAAATTGGACAGGACTTCGGCCCGGATGCGAAACTCGTCGCTCTGCAAGCGCTGCGACGGCCCGAGCAGATCGCTTCCGAATCCCATCTTGACGCCCGCCCGCTTGTACAGCTGCAGCGATTCCAGGCCCGCCGTGCGCACCGTGGCGATCTTGTCGACGCTGTCCGCGGGAAGGCCGTAGGTTGCGCCTTCGTTGGCCAGGGCCTCGTAGGTGACCAGGGTCGGCACGACATAAGCGCCTTTCTCGGCCATCAGTTTCGCGACGCGTTCATCGATGAGGTTGCCGTGCTCGATGGTGCGCACGCCATTGCGCACGGCGCGCTCGATCGCATCGGCCGTGTAGGAATGCGCCATGACATAGGTCTGCCTGCTGCGCGCCTCGTCGACAATGGCGGCGATTTCGTCTTCGGAGTATCCGTAGGCCGCGATGGGGTCGGTGGGCGAAGCCACGCCGCCGGACGCCATGATCTTGATCTGGTCCGCGCCCATCTGGAATTCCTCACGCACTGCACGCCGCACGTTATCGACGCCGTCCACCACCCGGCCGATGTCGCCGGCGCGAAAGCAGCACCCGCAAAAGCTCATGGGGCGCAGTTGATCCGAGCGCTGGCGCGGATCGCCATGCCCGCCGGTCTGGCTCAAGGCCCGGCCGGAAATGAAGAGGCGCGGCCCGATGATGGTGTCTTCCTCGACCGCGCATTTCAGCCCCCACCCCGCGCCCCCGGCGTCGCGCAGCGTCGTGAACCCGCGGCGCAGCATGGCGGCCATGATGGGCACCGAGCGCATCATCACCAGCGCATCCGGCAAGAACCCCTGGGAGCTGAGGTTAAGCTGCGTCGCCATCACGTGGCCATGCAGGTCGATGAGGCCGGGCATGATGGTCTTGCCGGCGATATCGATCACCCGCGCGGTGCCGGAAGACAGCGGCTTGTCGGAGACTTCCTTGACCTTGCCGTCCTCGACCAGTACGTCATAGCCTTCCAGCAGCTCGGACTGCGCCGGATCCAGCAAATTCCCATTCTTGAAAAGTACAGCACTCACGACTCGACTCCTTGAGCTTCAGCAAAACCTTGGATTGATCACGACACCATCGTCTTGACGTATCGACGGTGTATGAGCCAGTTGGAAAACAGCGCCATCAGCAAGGTGGCGACCACCAGCACCAGGGCCAGCGTCGCGCCGAACGGCCAGTTCGCCGCCTTGGTGATCTGATCGTAAAGCGCCGGCGCCATCATGGTGATGCCCGTGCCGCCCAGCAGCACCGGCGTGGCATAGGCATTCATGCAAAGAATGAACACGAGCAGCGTGCCCGCCGCCACGCCCGGGGCGGCAATCGGCAGCACCACGCGCCGGAACGCGGTGAAGAAGCTCGCGCCCAGGCTCTGGGCCGCTTCCTCGACGGAAAAGTCTATGCCTTCCAGCACGCTCTGGAGGGTGAGGATCAGATAAGGCAGCACCACGCCGGTCGTGCCGATGATGACCGCCAGCGGCGTATACATGATCTGCATGGGCGCATCCACCAGGCCCAGCTTCTGCGCGATGAAGTTCACGAACCCGGCATTGCCCAGGATCACCATCCAGCCCGCCGCGCGCACGACGTTTCCGACCATCAAGGGAAACACCAGCAGGATGATGAAAAGGCTCTTATAGCGGCTTTGCGTCTTGGCCAGGAAATAAGCCACCGGAAAGCCCAGCACCAGCGACAGGACCGTGCAGGTGGCCGCCACGTAGACCGTACTGAAGAATACGTCCCGGTAGTACGAGTCCTGGAAGAACTTGACGTAGTTGTCCAGCGTGAAGCCTTCCACCATCATCGACGCGTCGAAATGATTGAAGCTGTACCGGAACAGCATCAGGATCGGCACGATCATGATCATCAGCACCAGCACCGACGCGGGAAACGCCAGGCTGGCGCCGCGGCGTTTTTCGGAATTTCCCTTGATATCGACATCCATGATCGAACCCGGCCTCATTCCGAAAAGACAACGCAGTCGTCAGGATGAAAACACGCATGCACGCGCGTGCCGGGCGCATAGCCGCGCGTATGGCCGCCCGCATTGGAGAGCTGCGAACTGACAGCTTCGCCCGTGTCCAGCTTGATGCGGACGTCGAGAATGGAGCCCAGGTAGACCGCCGAATCGATGACGCCCGACAAGGCGTTGGGCCCTTGCGGCTCGCCTTCGAGCCGGATTCTTTCCGGACGCACGCCTATCTTGCGCGTGTTCGCGCCGGCGCTGGGCACGACGATCTGCTGGCTGGACGCCGTGGTGAAGCGGCCTGGTTCACGGACCGATCCGTCGAAGAAATTCATCTTGCCGAGGAAGTCGGCCACGAAAATGTTGCCGGGCCGCTCATACAAGGCATCGGGCGTGCCGATCTGCTGCACCTTGCCGTCGTACATGATGGCCATGCGGTCGGCAATGGCAAGCGCCTCTTCCTGGTCGTGCGTCACGAAGATCGTCGTCAGGCCGAGGTCGCGCTGCAGACTGCGGATTTCCTCGCGCACTTCCAGGCGCAGCTTGGCGTCCAGGTTGGACAAGGGCTCGTCAAGCAGGAAGACGCGCGGCTGGATGACCAGTGCGCGGGCAATGGCCACACGCTGCTGCTGGCCGCCGGAAAGCTGCCTGGGATACCTGTCCCGATATTGCGTCATGCGCACCATGTCCAGCGCCCCGCTCACGCGCTTGTCGCGCTCCGCCACTGGGATCTTGTGCATTTCCAGGCCGAACATGATGTTTTCGCTGACCGTCATGTGCGGAAACAGCGCGTAGCGCTGGAACACCATGCCCGTATTGCGCTTGTGCACCGGCATGTGGGTGACGTCTTCGTCGCCGATATGGATGGTGCCCGCGGTCGGCTCGATGAAGCCCGCGATCATGCGCAAGGTGGTCGTCTTGCCGCAGCCGCTGGGCCCCAGGAACGCGACCAGCTCGCCGTCTTCGATTTCGAGTGAAAAATCGGCCACCGCGACGGAGGAGCCGAATTGCTTGCTCAAGCGATCGATAATTACTTTTGCCATGTTCAAACCACCTGACTGAGTTTTACGAACCGGTCAGTGACCAGCATGACCACCCCGAGCAACAGGATCTGTATGGCCGAAACGGCCGCAATCGTGGGGTCGAGATTGAATTCCAGATACTGCATGATGGCGATCGGCAGCGTGGTGCGTCCCGGGCCGACCAGCGACAGGGACAGCTCCAGGTTTTCGAACGACACCACAAAGCTGAAAAGAGAAGCCGCGACGATGGCGGGCCGGAGCATGGGCAGGGTGATCCGGCGAAACGCCACCCCCGGCGGAGCGCCCAGGTTCCGTGCCGCCTCGATGATGGAAGGATCCAGCCCGTGCATGCTGGCGGACACCAGGCGCACCGTCCAGGGAATGGTCAGGCAGATATGCGCGAGCACCAGGCCCCCGTATGTTCCGACCACGTCCATGTCCAGCACGTTTTCCACGCGCAGATAAGCCAGGTATATGGCCACGCCCGCCACGATGCCGGGAATCAGGAGCGGCGACAGCAACAGGGTGTTGACCGAGTCGCTGCCCCGGAAACGATAGCGGATGATGCCCAGCGCCGCTGCGACACCCAGGATCACGCCGCACACGGACGCGATCGCGGCGACCTGGAAGCTCGTCAGGAAGCCATTGACGAAAGCCGAGTCGGTGATGGCCTTGGCATACCACGAAAAGGTATAACCCGAGGGCGGAAAGTAAAGGATCGCATCCTTGAAGAAGCTGAGCCACAGCACGAAAATCAGCGGACTCAGCATGAATAAATACATCAGGACGACAAACGCCCGGTGCAGCAGACGCGACCAGGGCGTTCGCGCGCCCCGCCCGGCTTTGGTGGGCGCCGCCGTGCGCGCCTGTTTGGGGACAGCAGAAATGTCCATGAACTACCCTCGATTTCACTGGCAGGTATAACCGCCTAAGCAGATAGGTTATACCGATGTGCCTTAAAGGTTGAACCGAATCGTAATCGCAGGTAGAACCGATGATCAATAAGGGTTTCTCTGGGGTCAGACCCCGGATGGGGTCTGACCCCAGAAGCCAAAGCCGTGCTGCAGCAAATCAAATCACATCGTTGGCCAGAACCCCCACCCCTTCGACCTCTACTTCTATACGATCACCCGCTTTCAAATAAACAGGCGGTGTGCGTTTGAAACCGACGCCGCCGGGGGTGCCGGTGACGATTACGTCGCCGACCTCAAGAGTGGCGAACTGAGAAATGTACTGAATCAATCGTGGGATACTGAAAATGAGTTGCGAGGTCCCCGCCTGCTGCATGACGGCCCCGTTCAGACGCGTCGTCAGGGTAAGGTCCGCGCCGTCGGGAACATCATCCCTGGTAACCAGCCATGGTCCAAAACAGCCCGTCGCGTCGAAGTTCTTTCCGGGTGTCCACTGCGACGTGTGATTCTGCCAGTCCCTGACCGACACGTCGTTGTAAGGCGCGTAGCCGGCAATATGCGTCCATGCGTCCTCTTCCTGAATATGTCGCCCTTTTTTGCCAATAACAATGGCAATCTCACCCTCGTAATCGACCATCTCGGATTCTTCGGGCACCACAATGGCCTGACCATGGCCGATTTGCGAAGAAGCCACGCGAAGAAAGATCGTGGGCTGGCCGGTAGGCGGTCGTTTTGTTTCCAGACGATGTTCTTCGTAGTTGAGGCCGACGCAAAGTATCTTGCCTGGGTCCGGTATCACCGGCAGTAACGTCAACGCCGAAAGCGCCAGGGTGTGGGCCTGCTTCAGCGCGTTGGGATCCATATTGTGCAAGAAGTCAGAGCCGAGCACCTCGCGCAAAGACGTGAAGCGCCCTTCAGTCAGCGCCTTGCCCTCGACAACCTCGCTTTCACCGACCACAACGCCCCATGTCGAACTTCCATCCTGGGGGTGGATAAAACTTAGCAATTTCAATGCTGCCTCCTGATTTGAGCATTATGTTAAAGACTTGTTTTCCGCCCGCTATACTGGCGACACCCTGCGAGCCACCAAATCGGTTATTAACCATGAATGTCACCATCAAACAGTTGCGAGCTTTCATAAATGTGGTGGACGCCGGCAGTTTCACGGAAGCGGCGAATCGCTTGCACGTAACCCAGTCTGCGCTCAGCCTCCTTGTTCGCGAGCTTGAGAACGAGCTTGGTGTTCGTCTCCTGGACCGCACCAGCCGACGCATGACGCTTTCTGCCAGCGGCCATGACTTCTATCCCATGGCACTAAAAGTGCTCGACGAACTGCATGAGGCCATCAACAGCACCTTGCAGTTGCACGAGCGGCAACGCGGCGCTGTAACGATTGCCTGTACGCAGTTATATGGCCAAGCGCTGCTGCCCAAAATGTTGGCGCACTTCAAGCAGCGATATGACTCTCTTGATGTACGCGTGTCGGATCTGCCCAATGAAGAGGTGTTGGAGTCGGTTCTCAATGGCAAGGCCGACTTTGGACTCGCTCCGCAACGCATAACTCCAAAGGGACTTACCCAAGAAGCGTTATTCAAGGATCGCATCGAACTGATTTGCCCAATAGGCCACGCGTTGGCAAAGCGCAAGCAGGTCACCTGGGCGCAGGCCATGCAATATCCCTTCGTCAGCCTGCCCGTAGACTTCACGATGAAGCTGCAGGCCGATCTGCTGGCATGGTCAAAATCCCTGGTGTTGCAACCCGCGTACACCGTCGCTTACCTGACCACCGCGCTCGGCATGGTCAAATGGGGGCATGGCGTCACCGCGCTCCCGTCTTTTTCCACGGGCCTCCTCAAGTCATTCGATGCGACACGCGTCCCGCTTTGCGAACCGGTAGTGCTCAGGCAGATCTCCATCTTCACTCGCAAAGGCGTAGAGCTGAGCCCTGCCGCGTCCAGTCTGCGCGACTTCCTATATGAGTTCACCTCGACGCCAGAGCTGATGGACGTCGACGCAAGTACTCACATATAGCCTCGCCTACATCCTCGGTGTGCGCGTCCCCGCCCAAGTCGGGGGTACGAGGACCGTTCAGCAACACATGCTCGATCGCCTCCAGAATTGCGCCACCCGCCTCCGCATAACCCAGATGCTCCAGCATCAAGGCACCGGACCAGATCTGCGCGATCGGGTTGGCGATGCGCTTTCCGAAGATGTCGGGCGCCGACCCATGCACCGGCTCGAACAGCGACGGGAAGCAGCGTTCGGGATTTATGTTTGCCGAGGGCGCGATGCCTATGGTGCCCGCCGTGGCCGGGCCCAGGTCAGACAGAATGTCGCCGAATAGATTCGAAGCGACGATTACGTCGAACCGTCGTGGATCGAGAACCATCTTGATCGTCAGTGCGTCAATATGAAACTGCGATGTCGTCACGGACGGAAATTCTTTAGCGACTTCGGCAAAGCGCTCGTCCCAGAACGGCATGGTGATGTTGATGCCATTAGACTTGGTGGCGGACGTGAGACGCTGCCGCGACCGCTTCGAGGCGAAGTCGAATGCGTAGCGCAGGATACGATCTACGCCATAGCGAGAGAATGTGGCTTGCTGAACCGCTATTTCGCGCTCCGTTCCCTGGTACATGCGGCCGCCAACGGACGAATACTCGCCTTCCGTATTCTCACGGATGACCCAGTAATCGATATCTCCCGGCGCCATGCCTGCCAATGGGCAAGCGACGCCGGCCATTAAACGTACGGGGCGCAAATTGACGTACTGATCGAATTCGCGCCTGAAACGCAGCAGCGAATCCCACAGCGACACGTGATCTGGCACCGTTTCGGGCCACCCGCATGCCCCAAAGAAAATCGCCTCACAGGCGCCCAAATGCTCCTTCCAATTGGACGGCATCCAGCTACCCGTGGCCTCGTACTGATGACATCCCCAGTCGTGCTCCTCCAGGTCAAGGCCAATCTGAAAATTTTCTCCTGCAAGCTTCAGAACGCGCAGCCCTTCGGGCATGACTTCCTGGCCTATACCGTCTCCTGCGATGACAGCAATTTTGTGCCGCTTCATTGTGTGACTTCTCCGGTCGGTGTGTGGTTACAGATCGAGCACGAGCTCATCGTCGAGGCTGCCTGAGCAGCAGATCATCATGCGTCGCCCGCTCGCCTTTTCGGCCTGGGTCAACACCTGGTCCTTGTGATCAGGCCTGCCCTCGAGCACGATGGTTTCGCAGCTGCCGCATATTCCCTGTGCACAGGAATGGACCGGCGACAGCCCTGCATTGATCATGGCATCAAGAATCGTGACGCCGGGCGCGATATCCAGAACCTGTCCGGACCTGGCCAGGCGCACGCGATACTGTTTGCGCAGGGAGCCCGCATCCAGTTCGGCGGAGAACCTTTCGAAGTGGATACGATCGGGACTGTGCGATTTGGTGTGGCTTAAAAAGGAATCCAGCATCATCTTCGGGCCACAACAGTAAATATGCGTGTCCGCATCCTGCTTCGCGATGAGCGCCTCCAGGTCCAACCGAGTGGGGGTTTGCTCTTGATCAAAATACAGGTGTACGTTTGGCAGGCTCTCCAGTTCTTTGAGGAAGGCCGCAGCGCCCCTGTTTCGTACGCAATAATGAAGTTCCCACGACTGCCGCTCTGCGCTCAACCTGGCTATCATGCTGCGGATGGGAGTGATTCCTATACCGCCGGCAATGAAGGTAGAGTGCTTTGCGTCGTTGGCCAGCTCAAAGTTATTGCGCGGTGGCTGTGTGCTGAAGACATCGCCCACACGTGCCTGAGTGTGCATGAAAACCGACCCACCACGTCCGCGACGGTCAAGACCTACGGCAATGAGGTAGTGGTCGTCTTCATCCGGGCGGTTCGCCAGGGAGTACGACCGCGCCATGCCGCCGGGCAAGGTCAACGTGAGATGGGCGCCCGCGGTGTAGGCCGGCAAGGGCTGACTTCCCTGCGTGACAAGCTCGTAGCTGTATATTCCATCTGCCTCGGCACGGATGGAGCGAACACGCAGACTCAAGGGCGATGAACTAACCATGACACATACACCCGTTCACTGGCTTTGCAGCCCAGCTATTTTGGCCACCTTTCCCCATTTTTCGTACTCCGCAAGGAAGAACTTCGCGAAGTCGTCGGGCGTACCCTGAGCAACATCGGCGCCTTGCGCGATCAAGGCCTCCTGTATCTTCTCATCCGCCAGCACCTTGTCCATGGCCGAGGACAACTGCGTCACGACGGAATCAGGAAGGCCCTGCGGCCCCAGCAAGCCAAACCAGGTGCCAGCTTCAAAGCCGTTTATGCCGGCTTCCTGCATAGTGGGGACGTCCGGCATGAGCTGGGAGCGGGTGGACAAGGTAATGGCAAGAGGCACCAGCTTTCCGGCCTGGACGTGAGGCAGTGCGGACACAACCACATCGAACATTACGTCCACTTGACCGCCGATGACGTCGATCAGGCCGGGCGCACTACCTTTGTAAGGCACGTGCATGACGTCAACACCCGTCAAGGACTTGAAGAGCTCGCCAGCCAAGTGTGCAGCACTGCCGACACCAAACGACGCATAGGAAACGACGCCCGGCTTATCTTTGGCCCGCGTGACCAGGTCTTGCACCGACTTCAGGTTCAGCTCGGGATTTGCCACTAGCACTAAGGGCGCCTGCGCCACAAGCTTGATCGGGGTGAACGCGGTCTTGGGATCGTAGGGCAGCGAGCTGTATGCGTGCGGCGTCACCGTCAGGGGCCCGGCGGCACTGAACAGCAAGGTATAGCCGTCGGCTGCCGCCTTTGATACGGCGTCTTGACCGATCGTGCCGCCCGCGCCGACGCGATTCTCGACGACAATGGTCTGGCCGAGCTGATCGCCCAGCCCTTTTGCGATCAGCCGCGCCGTGGTATCGGTCGACCCGCCGGCTGCGTATGGAACAATGAACCTGATGCTTTTATTCGGGTAGTTCGCGTTGGCGTATGCCGACCATGTACAGGCCGCCATCAACATCGAACACCCAATTGTCTTCCACAATTTCCTCATCATGTCTCCAAAAGTTTATTGAATCGGTTTCGGTCTTTTTGAAAGCGTTATTCCATTACTCGACCATGCGGATTGCCGAAGCGCTCCTGCATAATGGCTTCAAACGGTGTACCTTCTGCTGCGATCCAGCTTCCTGACCGCAGCTTGTAGGCTTCGTGCATCCAGGGGGTCCGAGGTTCGACACCTTCGGACAAGGCGCGCGCGCCGCCGATCATCGTTCTGCGGAAACGCACGATAGCAGCGTCGGTCGCGGTCAAGTGTTCCTTTGTCCTGTCTGCAATAGGCCCCTGACTTTCTTGAATCATCGCGTCCTGCTCCGCCACACCGCGCACTCCGGTGTACGAGCGGTGTTTTTGGTCTTCACGATCGAGCATGTATTGATTGTTGACGTTACGCACCGGCACGTAATTGCTGTCCACTTCGGCAACCACGCCATGGCCTTGCTGAAGCTGCTCCCGCTCCGTCTCCGTCAAAGGGCGCTCGGGATTCCAGACATAGGTGTAGATCCAGCATGTCTGGTCGTCGATGGGCACAAAGGTGTACCCAAAATAGTTCTCGCCCGGTAGAGTCGATGGGGTCGTGCTGTGCGAAGGCAGGGCAAACTGAGCGGTGCGCCAGTAGGTGTCGGTGCCATCAGCCCGTCGTGCGCCGCCGACAACGAATCCCACATCGTGCTCCAGAATCGAGAACTCAGGGATGGGGTCTCTGCGTATCCAAGCCAATCGCCGCTCGTCTGCCGGCGCATCCGGGTTTTCATTGGACGGGACCGACGGCGCCGGCATGTGCAGGAACGAGAAATGAGATGTGTCTATGGCGCCTTCCAGCGCCTGGGCCCAATTGCAAAGCTGAAGCTTCTTCGTCACGAAACGACTGTCTTCGGGCAACACGCCAAACTCCAGCTGCGGCACCTCTGGAAGCTTGCCGTCCGCCGGCACAGGCCCCATGTATGCCCAGACGATTCCTCCGTATTCCCGTGTCGGATAGGCCTTGATGGAAATCTTCTGGTGATAGGCCGACTCTGGCGCGACATTAGGCAAATCCACCGCCTTGCCATTGACATCGAATTTCCAGCCATGAAAAACGCAGCGCAAGCCACATTCCTCGTTACGCCCAAAATATAAATCCGCGCCGCGGTGCGGGCATACGGAATCCACCAAACCCACTTTGCCTGTGGTGTCGCGGAAAGCGACGAGCTTTTCACCCAAGAGCGTGACACGCAGGGGGGTGCAGTCCGGTGCCGGCAGTTCCCGAGATAACGCCGCAGGCTGCCAAAAACGCCGAAAGAATTGCCCCATGGGCTTGTCGGCGCCGGTCCGGGTCAACAGGTCATTGTCTGCTGCTGATAACATACTTTCCTCACGATATGGTGCGCGCGCCCGCCGTCATGCGTCGGGGCGCTTCCGACTGAAACTGGTTCTTGAGACAGGGCTACAGCCCGATACCGTACGGCCGCCCCCACTCCAGGCAGTCCTCGGTCTTGCCGCTGGGTTCGTATTCGCAGCCTATCCAGCGGTCCCAGCCCAGCCGCTCCAGTTCGGCAAAGAAATAGGGAAAATGCACTTCGCCCGGGCCAGGCTCACACCTGTTAGGCGCATTCCCGATCTGTATGTGGCCGATCTGTGGCCAGGCGCGATGCAGGGTGTTGACCAGGTTGCCCTGCTCCATTTGTACGTGGTAGGTATCGAAGCAAAGCTTTACGTTTGGCCGATTGATTTCGTTGATGATTTCCAGACCTTCTTCGATAGTTTTGTAGAAAAAGTCTGGGAAGCGAGCGCTGCAACAGGGCTCGAGAATCAGAGTGAGCCCCTCTTGCGCCATGTCGTCGGCGGCTTGGGCGATATTGTCGATGAAGGTGTCCCGGCACGCCTGCATGTCGTAACCCGCCGGAATATTCCCGGCCATCGCGTGAATCATGGGCTTGCCGACCTTCACGGCGTAGGCAATGGACGTTTCAACGCTTCGCTTGAATTCATCGGACCGGCCGGGCAATGCTGCAATGCCGCGTTCGCCTTTTGCCCAGTCACAAGGCGTCAGGATTTGGACCAACGTCAGGTCGTTTTCGCCAAGCAGGTCGGCAATCTGTTCCGCCGGATACTCATACGGAAAGGCCACCTCGACGCCTTTGAAGCCCGCTTTCGCTGCAGCCTTATAACGCTCCAGCATCGGCACTTCGGTGAACATCCAGCGTAAGTTTGGATCGAACTTCAACATTCCCAGCACTCCAATTTGCGATTCATCACGACTAGCTCGTGGACCGTACTTTAGAGAGTGCCTTGATCTAGATCAATATAAGCAACCTTATGCATCAATAAGGTTTAGTCATACATCGCCTGTGCGGAAGGGTGATCGCCGGCCAATGATCCGGCGTTGTCGGGGTCAGACCCCGGATGGGGTCTGACCCCAGATCGAATTTTTAAAGGGTCGGACCCCGTACGGGGTCCGACCCTTAGTACGCCCGCGCGGTGCCGCGGCTGATGGCCAGGCGCACGGATGCGGCGGGCAGGCGCTGTTGCAGCGGCGCGAGGGCGGCTACCGCCGTGGGGAAATCGGCATAGCGCACCAGCGCGATGCCGGTGGCGGCGAGGTACTGGATCGACACCGGGGCGGGGCCGGGTCCGGTGCTTGAACGGATGTCGGCTTCGGATGCGCCGGTGACCAGGATTTCGTTTCCGCTGCTCACCACCAGGCCCTGGCTGTCAACCAGCAGGCTGGCCCCGTCGGCGCCCTTTTGCGGCAGCAAGCGATACGATTGCTTGCCTACAACGTAGACCGGAAGATTGCCGAATTGGCCGAGCTGATCGGCCGGGATCCTGCTGCCGGGCGTATACACGCCGGCGGCTTCAGCGCCCAAAGCCAGTACGACCGCCGCAACGCCGCCCAAAATACCGTTGATCCATTTCATGATGTGTCCTTGTGTCAGGCAAGGCCTATTGTGCAATGATACGAGCCTGCGCATGCAAGAGATAGTGAGCCGGGACGGCATCGCCGCCAAAGCAGTTCGAGGAGAAAGCGCGCTCATACTTGCCCGCCTCGTTTTTCCGGCCGTAGCTCAATGAGAGCTCGGGGTTGGCCGCCACCAGATAGACTTCCCATTCGCCGGCCGCGGGTTCGCCATAGAACGCCACGCTGCTCATGCCGTAGTCCTCGAAGCCGGTAATCTCTTGGGAACGGAAAATGTCATTGGGCAGCTTCAGCAGCGATACGGTACCCGACGGCGACCGCAGGGCAATGCCGACGGCGCCCAGGCACACGTTAGCGCCCGACAAGCGGACCTGCACGGTGTCCACCACCTGATCGGTCATGCTCAAGGTGCCCAGGCGCGTGATTTCCCGATAGGGAAGATCGCGCGCTTGCGCATTGGCCACGCCGGCGCCCTCGAGGAGGTCGGCATACTGGTCTCCCTGATACCAGGCGCTGATGTCCTGGAAGTCCGGTATCTTGACATCGTCGAGCCGGGTGAGCTGTGGAACGCGCTTGTACTCCTGCGCCAAGGCGATGGCTCGCGCCGTATCGGGCACCCCGAACCCATACCAATTCGAATATTCGTGGCCGGCGCCATTTTTTTGCCAGCCCAGGTCTATGGGGAACACCTTTGAGCCGGACCGGATGTCGTCTTTGCCGCCCATTTCTTCGAGCAATTGGTTCGTGACGAGGTCCATGCGCGCGCCATAAGGAATCAGGCCTTGTGCATGCGGCGACCCCTGCACGTAGTCGGCGTCGACCTTGCGCGCCGACATGCGCAAAATGTCGCGGACATCGCGCCAGCCCAGGTCGGGATTGGCGGCGAGCATCAAAGCCACCACGCCGGAGATGGTGGGCGTGGCCGCGGACGTGCCGTTCATGTATGCGTAGTCGCAATCGGGGTTGTCGGGCACGCCGCCACGCTGCGATTCGCCGCGCAGGAAGGGGGTCCCGGCGCTTTTGGTGCTGTAGCCCAAGGTGCAGCCGCGCATGTCCGTGGAAAATATGGTGGGCCCGCTGTAGTCGTCGGTGGCGACTTCGCCATAGGTGCCGCCGGCGCCATATTCGCCGCCCAGGCCGCTGATCCAGTTGACCGAACCCACGCTGCTGTAGCTGCTGGATTCCCCGAACGCATTAACGGCCGCCACCACGATGGTGTTGGGCTCTTTTGGTCCCAACTCGTCATTGCCCGGGTTGCTGCAGTCGTAATAGGCTGCGCCGAGTCCACATTCGTAGCTATGAAAATCGTTGCCCGACGCCTTCAGGTAAATGGCCCCCTTGCCGCCGCGCAGCTTCTTGAGCGAGCGCATGATCGGCGTGTAGCTATCGTCTTCGGAATCGTAGGAAAAAGGGGCGCCGGAGTATCCCAGCGACGCATTGATGACGTCCGCAGAGCTGGACCACGGCGCGCCGCCCATTGCCGCCGCCCAGCCCGCCACGCTTTGATGCTCAAGGAAGTTGACACCACCGATCCGGACGCGCGGCGCGACGCCCATTACGCCCTTGCCGTTCTGAGCGGCGGCAATGATGCCGGCCACCGCCGTGCCGTGCGGAGCAGCCGAGGACGCCGGCGCCGTGGGGTGCGGATCCTGCGTGTTCGAACCCAGGTTCCAGGACAGCGCGAAGTCCGCATTGGGGGCCAAGTCTTCGGTGTGAAGATCCACGCCCGAATCCACCACCAGCACGTTCACGCCCTGGCCCTTGATGCCCTGCGCATGTACGGGCTCAACGTTCAAGTCCATCCCGCCGGCGAAGACGGCCGGGTAGTCCTTGAAATAGCTGTCTTGATAGTTCAAGGCCCATTGGAAGGGATACAGAGGCTCCGAGGCGCCCGTCTTGCACGCGTAAGGGCCTGTTTCGGCGCAGACGACATCGGGGATGGGTGGAACGTCGGATCCGCCCGACCCATCGCAACCGACAAGCACCATCGACAATAAGGAAAGCAGCGTCCAGCGTACTGAATTTGTTGTTCTCATGAGTATCCTGGTGGGTTTAAGACGCAGGCAAGTGGCGTGGCGCCCGTGCCGCAACTCGACTCAATTCGCGCAGTATACCCTCTTCGGACAACTTTGCTTACAAGTGAAGGGGTCAGACCCCGTACGGGGTCTGACCCCAGCAACCCGCTCAGCCCGCCTTCGCGTTGATCGCTTCAACTACGAAATCGGCCACAGACCGCGACTCTTCCGGCATTTGAACAAACTGCTCAAAAATGCGTTGTTGGCGGGAAGTAAGCTTTTCCATGACAGGTGCTGGGCGGCCGTTATGTTGCATGGATCGTTGCACGTCTGCAACCATCCATGCAACATAACGTTGGTTTGCCGGACAAGGTAATGGCGGCGAACTATCGCACTGTGCTGCCAAATGCGAGAAACACGCGACGACCAGCTGCAAGTCGACCTTTAAGGGGTCAGACCCCGTACGGGGTCTGACCCCAAGCGCGCCTTCTGCTGGCGCAGCCAACGGCTGGAGTTGCCGCCGAGCGTCCTTCCGAGCTGTTCTTCGGCGTAGTCGAGCACGCCCAGGAGCTTGGCCAGGTCGACACCCGTTGAGAACCCTGACTGCTCTGCCATCAACACAAGATCTTCGGTGGCGAGATTGCCGGCGGCACCGGGCGCAAATGGGCAGCCTCCGATTCCTCCGACCGAAGAATCGAAGCGGCGAACGCCGGCCTCGAGGGCCGCCCAAGCATTGGCCACGCCCATACCCCGCGTGTCATGAAAATGCACGGCAAGCATGTCCTGAGGGACACGGCCCTTTAACCCTGAGAGCAGCGACGACACCTGCCCCGGTGCAGCAGCCCCAATGGTGTCAGCAATAACGACTTCCTGTGCGCCTGCTTCCAACAGCGCGTCGCACAGGTCGAATACCCGCTCACTTGGTGTCAGCCCTTCGAAAGGACATTCAAAAGCGACGGCGACATATGCCCGGGTATCAACGCCGTTTGCACGTGCAACGCGGAGAACCTCTTCGCTCGCCTTGAGCGTTTCTTCCAGCGACATGTTCAGGTTCTTCCGGTTCATGGTGTCGGTTGCCGACATCACCACCGCCACTTCCTGGATGTTGGCTGATAATGCCCGCTCCAGCCCACGAACGTTGGGCGCAAGCCCCGACACGCGGCCGCAGCCCTTCAAAGCACGAATGACCTCTTCGGCATCGCCCATTTGAGGAACCGCTTTCGGAGACACGAAGCTGGCCGCTTCCAGACTTTGCAACCCCGCCTCGAACAGCATTCGAGCCATGCGAACTTTGACGTGTGTGGGCACATTGAAAGGCTGGTTCTGCAGGCCGTCGCGCAGAGCGACATCGGTGATGGTAATGGTCTCTTTCATATTCACGCCCGGTTCAAGCAATGGCACCGCTTGCGCGGAGACGCTCTATTGACTCCCGACTGTAGCCAAGGAGCTCCTGAAGTATCGGCGCGGTATGCTCGCCCAGGGCCGGCGGCGTGGTGTACTGGGCCCGCGTCGAACCTGACATTTTTATCGGGTTGCCCGGCATCTTTATACGCTGCCCGCTACGCAGGGGCACCTGCACCACCATATCGCGCGCGAGAACCTGCGGATCGGTCAAGGCCTGTTCGAAGTTATTGACGGGTCCGCAAGGTATGCGTGCATCGGTGAGCAGTTCCATCCAGTGCGTCGTAGGCTTGCCCTGAAGCTTCTGAGAGATCAAATCGTCAATCCGCGCCTTATCGGCATAGCGCACCGGCTGGCTCTCGTATTCGGGTTTCTTGAGTTCCGGAATATCCATTACCTCGGCGAACTTCTTGAAAAAGGCGTCGCCGATGCAGGCAATGATCACGTGCCCGTCGGCGGTGGGATAGCAGTTGTATGGCACATGCACAAAGTGGCCATTGCCGATCTTGTCCGGGATGATGCCCGACATCAACTGCATGGTTGCCATGTAGTTCAGCATGGAGATCTGAACATCCAACATGGAGACGTCAACATGCTGGCCGCGGCCGGTATGTTCCCTTTCGACCAGCGCGGCAAGAACCCCCATCGCACCGAACATGCCGCCGCCCAAGTCACCAGTAGGAATACCGCTGCGGATCGGGCCGCTCTCGGGCGTTCCCGTGATCGACATTCCCCCGCCCATGGCCTGCACGACCTGGTCAAACGCCGGACGCTTGCAGCCGGGGCCGGAGCTTCCAAAGCCCGTGACCGAGCAGCTGATGATTCTTGGATTGACCGCCGAGATGGATTCGTGGTCGATGCCAAGACGCTTTCTCACGCCGACCCCGAAGTTGTCGAACACCACATCCGCATTACGTACAAGGTCCATGAACACCTGTTTGCCTTCCGGACTTTTCAGATCAATGCACACGCTTTCCTTGTTGCGATTCAAGGTGAGGAAGTAGGCTCCCATCCCGTCAATGGAGTAGTCGGGATCGTGCTCCTGCAATCGACGCGTTCCCTCGCCCATGCCCGGCGGCTCGATTTTTATGGTGCGAGCCCCTAAATCTGCCAATAGCATGGTGCCATATGGCCCGGAAAGCATATGGGTAAGATCAAGTACGACGATATGGTTGAGCGTCACATCAATTCTCCAACATACGAAAGTTGTCCGATAACATCAATTGATCGACAGCAGGCGCTTGGCATTGCCGTACAGAATTGCGCGGCACTCTTCATCCGTCAGGTCGGACGCCAAGATTTCATTCAAAGGAAAAGCTGTATTGAAGAGTTTGGGAAACGAATAGAAGTCCGTGCCTAAAAGCAGGCGATGGGCGCCCACCTTTCGCACAAAGATTTCAATAAGATGGGACACGGAAACGAGCACACCCGTGTCAAATATGATGTTGGGATGCTTGGATGCAAGGTATGGCATCCAGTGCGCATGGTCCGGAGAAGAAAAACCATCCAGCGCCACGAACTGCACGTCCGGATATCGATCAGCAAGAATCTCCAGGCGCCAGGGCGACTCGAGCGAAGAATCGGCGATCAGGTGTATGAAAGCCGGCAAGTTGTAATGCTGCAAGCGTTCCAGGAAGGGATCCATCATCGGATGGTCAATGGCCGTGCCCTGGAACCGGTGATGCCAGACGATGCCCTTCATCCCGAGCTCCTCGATACAGCGATCAAGCTCTGCGACCGCGCCCGGCCCATCCAAAGGGCTCACCGTACCCACGGCGGCGGGAAATCGCCCTGGCAACATATCGCGGTATCGCGCCACGTAATCGTTCACACGTCGCGTTGCAGCAATGCCATCCGGTGCAGGGTAGCCATTGGACGGCATCAGCATGACTTGGGCGATATTGTTCTCGTCCATATAAGCGAGACGTCGCTCGATGTCGTCTTCCAATGTCGGAACCGCATTTCCTGCCGCCCCGGAGACAATGTCGAGCGAGCCCACATGGTGGTGGATATCGAATGAAGGAAAGTCGCTGGGATTACGCATTTTGGCTCCAGAATGATTCATAGTCAGGCTGGCGCCGCTCCAGGAACGCAGTAAGCCCTTCTTGCCACTGCGCGCTTGGAAGCCGGGTCAGGCTGGTTTCCACATCGTGCCAATCGACAGCGGCGTTCCGGGCCAGCGTTCTCTTGATTTCAACGAGCGCCCCGGGGGCGCAAGCCGTGATGATGGTGTTCGCCATCTCGATGGCCCGTTCCAGCACCGCCTCGGGCTCAACAAGCGCGTTGACGAGCCCAAGGCCAAGCGCCTCTTGTGCCGACATCTTCTTCAGTGTGGTCATGTATTCCATCGCCCGCCGCCTGCCGACCGCCTGCGCGAGCAGAGCCAACCCGGTGTTCGGAATGACGCCATGCTTTGCCTCGGGAAGCATGAAGGAGGCATGCTGGCTGGCGACGAGCAGATCGCAGCTGAGCGCCAGTTCGAATCCCCCGCCAATCGCCTGGCCGCCTATCGCGCCGACAACAGGCCGCGGATCCTCTATCAGCCTTCTGAAAAGTGAAACTGGATTGGACGCCTGATTCCGCCCTTCCATCCATCCGCACTCCAGCAGATCCCGAATGTTTGCGCCTGCGCAAAACGACTGGCCCACGCCGCCCACCACCACCGCCCGGGCGCTCTCGACCTCGACACTGCCGAGCGCTTCGTGCATGTCCGTAACCAGGCGATCCGACAGAACGTTATGTTCCCTTGGATTGTTGAGCAGTATGACGGCCACATTACCGTGGCGCCGTGTCTGTACCAGCATGGGTGACTCCGAGCGATGGAATTGTTGATTTACTTGCCGACGGGGTAGGCCAGCTTCCCGTTCGCTTTGTCCGCGGGCCACACCACCTGTTGCCCTGTGTCGCGATACTGCCAGGCAACGAGGTTCTTCTCGCTCAGAAGCTGATGTTTGCCCCCGCGCTCACCGTCGCCGTACTCGACTTCTCCGAACGGCGTCTTGAACTTGCCGGTATCGAGCTCGGCGAGGACCTTTTCCCGGTCCACGACGCCCGCGCGCTTGACCGCTTCGATCAGCGTCTGCATGCCGGTGTAGCCCATGACGACCGTTGGCAGGACCTTGGTGTTGGCGGGCAAGGCAGGCGTTATCCGCGCCAGAAACTCGTCAAGACCTTCTGTTTTCTGTTCTGGCGCCCATTCACCGACCACCGCAATGCCCTTGCCGAACGCACCGAAATCTTCGCGCTTCTCTCCGGCGGAAACAATCAGCGTGAGCTTGGGCGTGATGCCGAGGTCCTGCTGCTGGCGCGCAATCTGTATGTTGTCACCGGAATACCCCACGAAGAAGAAGACATCGGGATCCAGCGACTTGACCCGATTCAAAACAGGAGAAAGATCCGGGCTCCCTGTCTTGTATGGCTCCTTCATGACAATGTCGAAGCCGGCCTTTTTCAGGTATTCATCGCTGAACTTGACTGCGTCAGACCCATACAGACCGTCTTCATAGGCAATGGCAACGGTCTTGGGCTTGGGGTTCATGCTGTCCAGAAATGCGGCCACGGCCTTCTGGCGATGATAGTCAACGATATAGATGTGGTGATACCAGGGTTCCGGGCCAAACGTCTCTTCGAGCTTGACCGAAGAGGAACCAACATGGATGAATATGGGCTGGTTGCGCTTAACGCTCTGCAGCATCGCAAAGTCGGGCGTGCTGCCATAGCCCCCCACAAAAGCATAGACCTTCTGTTGGTTGGCCATACGCGCCGCGATACCCGCCGCAGTATTGGGTTCGCCTTTAGTATCTTCGATGATCAGCTCGATCTTGCGACCGAGCACGCCGCCTTCCTTGTTGGCTTCGTCCGCAGCGAACTTGATTCCTTCCAGGATCATGCGGCCGCCGCCTGCCAGCGGGCCCGTCAGCGGCATCGGCACACCAATTTTCAACGGCTCGTTGTCTGCGTATGCAGCCAACGGCGCTATGGCCGTCAGCGAAAGTAAGGCGCCCACGCCGGCAGCTCTCAATAGCTTCATAAGTTCCATGGCTTCTGTCCTGAAAGAGATGGTTTCTACAGCTTGAAAAAAGGAAACTTCCTACCTCGAACTTCTACGAAAGACACTTCTACCTCGTCACCAATCCGCGCTTGCTGATCAGGCTTCAACAGAAGCCGGCTCAACATCCGGGGCCCTTCTGCCAGGTCGATCAGCGCGACGGTATATGGAAGCTGATCCTGCCAATCCGGCCCAAAGAACGAAACTCGGACTTCAGAGTGAGAGAAGATCGTTCCTTTCCCTGAAGTCGGCTCCCATGAAAGATTCGATTCGCCGCAATGAGGGCAAAGGCGGCGCGCGTAGTAAACGAATCGCTCACAAGCGGTGCACCGTTGCAGCGAAAGGACTTCGCGATCACAAGCGGCCCAGAACGGTTCGGAATCCACTGTCGGCGTCAGGAAGTTCGCCCTTATATCGATTGTGCTCATGCCGCCTCCAAGGTCATTACGCCGCAGACCGAAAAAACCCCACCGTTCCCACTGACCACTGCACGCTTTGCGTGGGGCACTTGTCGATCACCCGCCTCGCCGCGCAGCTGCCGAACGGCTTCAGTAATGTGCAGCATGCCGCCGATGTGGGCCTGCGAAAGCAGCCCTCCGTGGGGATTCACTGGACATGCACCGCCCATGCTGCCGTGACCTGCCCGCATGTAGCGTCCGGCCTGACCCGGCCCGCAATAGCCGAGCGCCTCGAGCGTAACCAGCACGGAGATGGTGAAGGCGTCGTGCAGAAGCGCGAGCTGCGTATCTTGCGGACCGAAGCCTGCTGAATCGAAGGCGTCCCGGGCCGCCTCCTTGAAGCCGAGTTCTTCTATATCGGGTTGCTGGACGATCGAGTTGTGCGTGCTGCGCATCGCCATTGACCGTACCCGCACGTACCGACAACCCATGCGTTCGGCCCGACCGCGTGTGGTCAGGACAACGGCGCCGCCGCCATCGGAGATCAGGCAGCAATCCAACAGCCGCAACGGCGAACTGATCATCCGGCTGCCCAGATAGTCGGCCAGCGCCATGGGCTTCTTCATTTGCGCATTGTCGGTGTTCAAGGCGTGCCGTCGCGCCACCAAGGCGACTTCAGCGAAGTCTTCGTCCTGTGCGTCGTACAGGTGGCGATATCGCTGCGCCACCAGGGCGTAGGGCGTGACCAGTCCATGAACACCGAACGGGTCTTCCCATTCTTCTGCGCCCAGAAGGTTCTTCATGTTCAAGCCATGCGTCTCGTCGGTGCGTGCCGTCAGCGAGTTTTCGCCGAATACACACGCCGCGACCTCGCAGTGGCCGGATTCGATCGCCCAGACCGCTTGCTGGATCATGGTCATCGCCGTGACCGTGCCGCCAACGTCGACGGTCGAGATAAACCGGGGCTGAAGCCCGAGATATTCCGAAACGGTGGACGAGAACATGGAGTTCGGCGTGACATAGGGGTCAAGGTTGATGAGGCCGTCGACGTCCTTTAGGCGCAGGCCGCTATCGGCCACCGCATCCTGTACTGCCCAGGCCTGCAGCTGCACAGCCTGGTAACCCGGGAGCTTGCCTACCGGCGTCTCCCCTATTCCAACAATGACGACTTCATCGGATACCCGAGGCATACTTGTTCTCCTGTTACAGGCCCAGATAGGCCGTGCGCAATTTCTGATCGGCCATGACGCTTTCCATTGAACCGGTCAAAGCCACCTGCCCTTCAGACAGAACGATGCAGTCGCCACCAAACTGCGTGGCGTAGCCGACATTCTGTTCAGCCAGGACAATGGTGCAGTTCCGGTCGCGCTTTATCGCCGCCAAGGTTTCGTATAGTTCTTCCACAATAATGGGGGCGAGCCCAGCGGAAGGCTCATCCAGCAGCAGAACCTGCGGCTCGGCCATCAAGGCGCGCCCAACAGCGAGCATTTGGCGTTGGCCGCCACTCATCGTCCCGGATATCTGGCGGAGTCGCTCTCCCAGGATCGGAAAGAACGCGATCACTTCGTCGAGTAGCCGTTGGCATTGCGCTTCATCGATCTTGCCGTGCGTGGCCGCATAGGCGCCTCGCAGGTTGTCGTACACCGACACGTTGGGGAAACACCGCGCACCATCCGGGACCATCAGGATGCCCTTGCTCGCGAGTTTCCAGGTAGGCAGGTCGCTTAGGTCATTTCCTCCCATGGCGACCCGGCGTTGCGCGGCGCCAATGACGCCCATGATGCTGCGCAACGTGGTTGTCTTGCCGGCCCCATTCGACCCAAGTAGCACAAGCATGCCGCCCTGCGGCAGCGAAACGTCGACGTGCTGCAGCACGGTCAGCTTGCCGTAACTCGCCCCACGGATACTTGCTTCGAACTGGCTCATAGCTGAAATCCTTTACCGAGGTAGGCTTCACGCACGACAGGGTCGGACAGGACATCCCGCGGCTTCCCCTGCGCGAGCAACTTGCCCTGGTTCAGTACCACCACGCCATCGCACAGCGACGAGATGACGGACATCATGTGTTCGATGATCACCACAGTGACACCTGCCTGGTGCACTTGCTTCACGACCTGCCCCACCTCGATCGCGTCTTCATGGGACAAGCCGGCCATCGCTTCGTCGAGCAGTAGGACGGAAGGGCCGCAGGCGACGGCGCGGGCAATTTCCAGCCTTCGGAGATTCGTGACCGATAAGTCTGCACAACGGCGCTCGAACACCGGGTCGAGCTTGAAGTACGCGGCGATGGAGCGGGCGTCGGAGAGCCCCTCGATCAGCGCATGCTTGCGGCCCACAAACGAGAACGGGACTGAAATCACCTCTCGCACCGTGAGCTGGGGAGGCACCTTGGGTATCTGGAATGTGCGGGCTACGCCCTGCTTCACGATCTGGTCACTGCGCAAGGTGACGATTGAGTTTCCGCCGAGCAAGACCTCGCCGGAAGTTGCCGTGATCATGCCTGTGATGGCGTTGATCATCGTGCTTTTGCCCGAACCATTAGGCCCGATCAAGCCCGTGATGCATCCCGCCGGAAAACTCAGCGAGACCCCGTCGAGCGCTCGCAGGCCGCCAAATGCCATCGTCAGGTCTTTTACCGCCAAATCCATGCTCATTTATGCACCTTGCCAGAAGAGAGGGCGAGACCTCTGAACAGGCCGACAAGGCCGCCCGGAAGGAACAGCACAAACAGGATGATGATCGCACCGTAGGTGACCTGATAGCCGACCCCGCCAATGTAGATACGGGCCACTTCCTCGATGGTCTTGAGAAGTATGGCGCCCAATATCGGACCGATCGTGGTGTCCATGCCCCCTAGAATCACAATCGCCAGCGGCATGACGCTCCAATGGATGGTGAATACATCAGTTGGCACAACGTACCCGTACAGGCCGCCATAAAGTGCGCCGGCGATACCGGCCAACATGCCCGACACCGTGAACACAAGAATGCGTGTGCGCACGACGGGAATCCCGCTTGCCGCCGCGAGTTCGGGATTGGTCCGAACCAGGAAAAGCGCCGCACGGAGGCGATCGGAAAGGAAGAAGTCGGATATGAATATGGCCAGCAGCACGCAGCCCGTGATCGCCATCAACTGCAGCTGAGGGTCGGCGTCGAGCAGCACGGGAGGCGAAATTCCTCCGCTACCGCCTGTCCAGTCGCGGAACACAAGCACCAACACCTGCAGCGACAGGGTCAGGCCCAGGGTCGCAATGGCGAAGTACATCTTGCGCAGTCGCAGTGTGAGAATACCCAGCAGCAAGGCTACGACTGCGCAGATCACGAGCATGCCAAGCCAGGCGGCGGCGGTTCCGACCACCGGTGCAAGCAAACCCATGCCGTAGGCACCCAGGCCAAAGAAGGCCGCCGAACCCAGTGTCACCTGCCCTGTACGTGAAAGAATGTCCCACGCCAGTGCCAGGATGATGGTGATGAAGACACCAATCGCCAGCTGCAGGGAGAACGGGTCGTTGATCACAATGATTGCCGCCGCAGCCAGCGTCGTCACCCCATATACGGCTGCCTTTCCAATCGTTGCCTGGCTCATGACCGAAGCTCCTTGCCAAACATGCCGGTCGGACGGACCAGCAGGACAACCAGAATGATCAGAAACGCGACACCATAACCCCAGCTCGCTCCCTGAGACACGAAGTTGGCCACAATCCCCTCAATGATGGACAACAGCACGGCGCCGATCAGCGCGCCCGGAATACTTCCCAATCCCGCCAAAGCGACGATGGCAAAGGCCCGCATCACCAGGTCAAGCCCGACGTAGGGGTGCACATAGAGAACCAGTGCGACCAGTCCCCCCGCTATCCCCGCCGTGATCCCGCCAATGACGAACGACAGACAGAACATGCGATTGACATTCACGCCCGACAAGGTGGCCAGCTCCGGGTCGTCGCTCGCCAGACGGAGCTGGATTCCGTACTTCGAATAGCGCATGAAAGCCATCAACAATGCGAACAGCACGCAACCCACCAGAAGCACAAACAGGTTGTTTCCGGGGATGGTGATCTCTGCGAGCTGCACGGTGGGCAAAAGCGCGGGCGCATGCATGACCCGCGCGTCCGGCGTCCAGAGAATGACGGCAATGTTAAGTATGAATATCGACAGGCCCAACGTTGCCAGGATCTGGTTATGCTCATCCTGCTTCAGGACCTTGTTCAAAAAGCTCCAATACACCACGATGGACAGCAAGGCCATAGACAAGCCAGAGCTAAGCATGCCGATGATTGGCGAGATTCCGTAGAGTTCGTACATGAAGTACGTTTGGAAGGCACCCAGCATCACGAATTCGCCGTGAGCGAAGTTGATGATTCGCGTCACCCCGAATTCCAGCGTGAGGCCTGAGGCAACGGATGCATAGAGCCCTGCCGTGCACAGGGCCAACAAGATTGATTGCGCGAGGAAAGTTGAATCCATGTCTTGCCCTCAGCCCTTGGAAAGCGCATGGCGCGCAATCTGCAGCCGCTGCATTTCGGATGTTCCCTCGCCAATCCGGAAGGCGCGCACATCGCGATAGAAGCGTTCCACCGGCAGGTCAGCCATGTAACCCGAGCCACCGAACATCTGCATGACGCGGTCTGCGACGCGCCCGCCCATTTCGCTTGCGAACAGCTTGGCGCGCGATGCAGCGATCCGAAAATCAGGATGGCCGGCGTCGGCCAAGCGGGCGGCTTTCTGATTAAGCAGCCGGGCAGCATCGATCTCGACATCGCAGTCTGCCAGCATGAACTGCATGGCCTGATGATCACCCAAGGCCTTGCCGAATGCCTTCCGTTGCCTGAGATGCGGCAACACCAAATCGTAGAGCGCTTGCGCAATCCCCACACAGCGGCACGCCACCATCAGCCGGTCGTTGTTGATGGTGGCCATCATGATGTCGAACCCTTGGCCGACTTCGCCCAATACATGGGAATCGGGTACAAAGCAGTCCTCGAAGGCAAGCTCGGAAAGCGGATGCCCGCGCCAGCCCATCTTCCTGAACCGCCTGAGCACCTTGAACCCAGGGCTGCCACGTTCCACCACCAGCGTCGTAAAGCGCGCCTTCAGTGGCGCGGACTTGTCGGTTGCGACAAGAACGATCAGGAAGTCAGCGTGCTCCGCGGCCGAGATGAAGTGCTTTGTGCCGCTAAGCACCCATCCGCCTTCGCCACGTACTGCACTGGTATGGATGGCCGAGAGGTCCGAGCCGGCCGATGGCTCCGTGAGCGCGTAAGCGACCGTTTTTTCTGCTCGCAGCAGAGGCTCGAGCAGCCATGGACGCTGAGCGTTGGAAACAAACCGGAGCGAGCCGGGAAGATGACCCAGGGCTTCTGCCAAAGGCATGGAGCTGCGGCCCAGTTCCTCGTCGATGATGCACTGTTCCTGCACGCTCAAGCCCGGCCCGCCGAACTGTGCCGGCAAGTTGTACGCGAAGACACCAAGATCGATGGCCTGCCGCTTCAGGCCGTCGATCAACTGCAGATCGACCTCGTCGTCTTCGTCGATTTTGGCTTCGTGCGGCGCCAGCTTCTCTTTGACAAAGCGGCGCACCGTCTCTTGCAGCATGCGATATTCAATGGGATCGCCTTCACTCATCCTGTCTCCACCGTTCTTTTTGATATGTTGTATTGTTTATTCCATCAAAAGTGTAGGACAGTATATACTTAAATAACTCGCTGTCAATAAATCAGTACACTTGTCGACTGCAAGAACGAACAGCATGGAAAACGGTCAGCATGGGTAACCAAACCACGAAAGCAATCGAGGTCTCGCGCGGAGAAGTTGTCGACTTCGCCATCGAATACATACGCAGCGGAATTACAGAAGGAAGATTCGCTCCAGGACAGCGATTGATCACCGCGGAGATCATGGAAGACATCGGCGTAAGCAGAGGCTCATTGCGAGAAGCATTCAGCCGACTTGCAGCGGAAGGCCTGCTCGACTTGATTCCCAACCGCGGCGCTCTGGTCAGGCGGCTGAGTCGCGGTGAGCTGGTAAACCTGTTCCGGATCCGCGAAGTACTGGAGGGGCTCGCTGCCCGTCAAGCGGCTGAAGCCATCAACGAAGGTGACAACCTGCAGATCTTTTCTTCGGTATGGAAGCAGATGAGCACGGCGGGCAAGCCGCTCGGTCCGGTGGAATTCAGTGAACAGAACAGCCTGTTCCATTCGACCCTGGTTTCAATCGCCGGGAACAGGCAGCTTGCCGATCTGCTCAGCAAGCTGCAGATCCGTGTGTTGATGTTCCAGCTTGGCCGCGCCCTCAACCCCGAAGACATTGCCCATTCCGTTCGAGAACACGAACCCATTGCCCGCGCTGTGCTCACAGGAAACCCCGACGCCGCCGACACGGCCATGCGTGAGCACCTGCGAGGGTCGTGCGAACGGATTCTGCAGATGTCAGGGCCGCTTCTGAAGCCCGAACGACCCAATAGAAAATAATCCCGCGAATGTTGCCTGCGCAGGCTCAGCAGGCGGGCGATCTAAAAAGCATAAAGAAGGAGACTTGAATGATCATCGGTGAGATTTTCGAGAGGAATGCGTCGCTCTACCGCAATGAGCCGGCCCTCTTCTTCGAGGGCCGTGTCTGCAGCCATGGCCAGTTGCTCGAGCGGGCGTATCGCCTCGCGAACTCACTGGTCCGCATCGGGTTGGAGAAGCAGGACCGGGTCATGATTCTGGCGCAAAACTGCCCCGAGATCATTGAGTTGAATGCCGCGTCCAGCCTGGCCGGATTCATTGCCGTGACACTCGGCTTCCGGCTTACTCTCCCCGAGCAGCTGTATATCGTCAAGGACTCGTTACCACGCGTGTTGATCTACCAACAGCAATTCGAGGAACGGGTCTTCGAAATCTGCAATGCACTTGACGCCCCCCCACAACTGATCTGCATAGGCGATTCGCCAAAACAGGAGATCGACTCTTACCAGAAGGTGCTGGCCCAGGGCGACTGCAGCCGGCCGACACTCCGGGCGACCGAGAACGACGTACTGTTTCTTGTGTATACCAGCGGCACCACCGGAAACCCCAAAGGGGTCATGCAGAGCCACCTGGCACAGATCGAACAGGCTCGCATCGCATCGGCCGCGTGCGGCGCAAAGCCTTCGGACTGCTTCCTGGCCGTGATGCCGTTCTCTCACGCCGGCGTGAACAATATCTACATGGCTTATGCCTGGTCAGGGGCCGCCGTCGACTTGCACAGCCGCTTCGACGTGGACGCCGTCTATGCGAGTTTCGCCCGCGGCGTGGTCACTGCGGCCTTGCTCGCGCCTGTCATGATCCAGATGCTGCTGGAAGCCCCTGACGAACTCAAGGCGAAACCTCACCGCTTGAACACCATCGTCTACTCCTCTGCGCCAATGCCCGTCCCCTTGCTCAAGCGAGCCATTGCGCAATTTGGGCCGATTTTCAACCAGGCCTACGGCATGACCGAATGCATGGTGGGAACCTTCATGCATGCTTACCAGCACAAGCCAACCGGCACGCCTCAAGATCTGAAGCGCCTGGCATCCGCGGGTCAGCCCTACTACAACTGTGAGCTTGTCATACGACGCCCAGACGGTTCGCGTTGCAAGGCAGGCGAGGTCGGCGAAATCACATTGAAGAGCCCTGCCGCCATGCATGGCTACTGGAACAACACCAGAGCCACACTCGACGTCTTGAAGGAAGGCTGGTACTACACCGGCGACATGGGCTATGTGGACGAAGAAAATTACCTGTTCGTCGTGGATCGCAAGAAGGACATGATTATTTCCGGCGGGGAAAACATCTATTCCCGGGAGGTGGAAGAGGCATTGCTGAGCCATGAGGCGGTATACGAAGCCGCCGTCGTCGGCGTGCCTGATGAAAAATGGGGCGAATCGGTGCTTGCTTACGTAGTGTGTCGTGGAGCGATACCCACACCGGAAGAATTGATCAACCACTGCCGCAGTCAGGTGGCCAGCTACAAGAAACCAAAGCATATCGTGTTTCTTGAAGCGCTACCCCGCATCGCGAGCACCAACAAGATCGACAAGAAGCGCTTGCGAGAAGCCCACTGGCGGGATCACGGCAAAATGGTGTGAGGCACGTAAGGGGTCAGACCCCGTACGGGGTCTGACCCCAAGGTGCCGGTGACGAACTCTGCGGGCGGCGCCGCCACGCTGATTGGTAGCGCAGTGGCGCCTACGCTTGGTCGCTTTCTTGCATCCAGCGTGGAATATCCTGACTTCCATGCAGAACACGCCAGACATCGATGTGATCGTCATGCTCGACATAAAAAATCAGATAGGGATGGCGTCTTAACTGCCAGAATCGTAGCCCTGGCAGGTCGAGCTCGTGGGCGTAGCGTGTTGAACCCGTCGCGGGGTGACGCGCTACGTGCACGGGCGCTTGCTGGAGTTTGTCGATAAAAGCCAGCGCAGACGCAGGCGTTCCTTGAGACACAAGATGTACCAAGGCTGCGTCGATATCCTGGCGAGCGCGGTCACGTAGAACGACCGGCTTTGTTGTCACCGACCGCTGCTTTGGCGCACCTTGGCACGCAAGCCATCGATGTATTGCGCATCGACCAAGACGCTTGGCGCTGACGACGCACCGTCAAGCAGCAAATCGCGTAAACGCTGCCGATCTTGATCATTGCGGATCAGTTCACGTACGTATTCGCTGCTGGTGCCATAGTCGTGCCGGCTGACCTGCTGGTCAACGAACGCTTTCAGGCCTTCGGGCAAAGAGATATTCATCGTACTCATATTCTAAGTATATCGACTTTGCCAAATTTTGCCAAAATAACTTATCAACGAGTGAGTTCCCGGGGCACATTAGCGTAAGGGGTCAGACCCCGTACGGGGTCTGACCCCAGAGCTGATTATGTCGCGGCGGCCGTGCTCGGTTCATAGTACTTTTAACGAGCGATAATGCTATCTTTTCCTGACCGGTCTGCCGTGATGTCTGATACGATTTATGGACTTTCTGAAGACGAGCTGAACGAACTCGACATATTCTTGCTTTACGAGCTCGAGTCGGACGAAGGGATGACGATCGACATCCTGGATGGCTTCTTACATGCGATCGCCATCGGGCCTGTCTCGGTCCCTCCCACTCGATGGCTGCCCAAGGTCTGGGGCACGGAGACCGCTGCGCCGCCTGCAGACTCCATCGAGCGGCTCAACCACATCACGAGTCTGGTCATACGCCGTTTCAACGGAATCATCGCCGGCTTCGAATGCGAGCCGCCGGAGATGGCCCCCATCTGGATGATGACGAAGTATCGCGGCAGGGAGTACATCGATGCAGAAGCCTGGGCGTACGGCTTCACCGAAGGCATGGAGCTCTGCCTGCATGACTGGAAGCCGATGCTCGCCACCGTCGAGGGGCAAGCCTGGTTTCGCCCGATTGGCCTATTGGCCAACGCTGATTTCTCACCAGATCAGGACGAACTGACCAAGACACCGGCTCGCCGGGCAAAGATCGCCAAGGACATTCCCCAAGCCGTGATGGCGATGCATAACTACTGGTTGCCCCTCCGCTTCGCAGCCTATGAGCAACAGCTTGCACGCGCAATGCTGCCAAAGGTCGGGCGCAATGACTCTTGCCCTTGCGGGTCGGGGAAAAAGTTCAAGAAATGTTGCGGTGCCCCCGCCGATCTGCATTGATGCCGACGCAGTCAGTGCAGTATCGCGGGAAGGGTCTGACCCGGTACGAGGTCTGACCCCACGCTCAAAGGCTCTTGTTAATGCCTGTTCGCTATTGAGGGGCTGGTCGTACTCAGGCGAATACGACTTCGGTGTGTCCCTGAGGGTGGCTACGGCGTGCCTTACGCACGACGATTTCGACATCCCTGCCCAGAAGATTCAAGCACTCAATCATCTTCGCCTCACTGATGCCACGAAACTGCCCCCGCAGCAAACCAGAGAGCTTCGGTTGCGGAATGCCCAGAATTTCGGCCGCTTGCTGTTGCGTCAGATGGCGGTGGCGAATAATGTCGCCGATCTTGCTGGCCAGGCGAGCCTTTACATACATGGCTCCCGCATCGGGAGTTTGCAGATCCTCATATACGTTGCCAGAACTTTCTTCAATATCGATCATGGGTGATCTCCTAGACTGGCTTCAAAAGCTTTTAAACGCGATTTAATCAAATCCACATCCGGCTTTGAAGTAGCAATACCTTGGGTAGATTTTTTTTGGAAGCAATGCACCACGTAGACTGCATGGGCGTAACGCACGGTGTACACAGCGCGATAGGTGTCGCCGTGGAAATCTTCAACCACTTCCAAAACTCCCGCACCACCGAAGCCTTTCAGCGGCTTGGCATCAGGATGTTTTTGTCCAGCTTGTGCTAAGTGCAACGCATATCCAAAGGTGTCTTGTACATCTTCAGGCATGGCCATCAAGTCTTTCTTGCTTGAGGCGACCCAACGTAGTGGTCTCGTCGTGGCAGGCATTGCTGAATTATATCTATTTGGGTATAACTCAGCAAGTAAACACACAGACAAAATGAGCCTTGCACGGCAGAGCTCGGAGGGGAATCAAGGTTTGAAATTACATGAGAAATCCGGTGACATCGACTGCCGCGCTGGATGTGCCCGCTTGCGTGCTTCGGTCAGACGCAGTTAGTTCAGTATCGCGTAAGGGGTCAGACCCCGTACGGGGTCTGACCCCATGCATTGCCGCTGTCATCCGCTGACGTCACCGGCTCCAAAACAGGTTGGGCACAGCTTATAGCCGGACCCATTGCAGCTGCTGCAAACCCGACTGTAATGGGGGTCGTGGCCTATATGGTCGCAATACACGCGCCGCCCGCCGCCACACTCAGGGCAAGTCTTGCGTCTTGGCAGGTCGATCGTGCCCCTATGCCCGCCGGCGCTAGGGCGCGGGACGCCGCTTTTTCCTGCGTCATCGTCGGCCCAGTTCATGAGCGCCCTGGCCACAAAGAAAATGAGCACTGACGCAGCCAGGCGCCACTCGATGGGGCCGGTATGAAAGAACACGGCGTAGGCAATGCCCGCGATGGCGGCAATCAACACGGAAAAGATAAAGACGAACCGCCACAGCAATATCAGGACAACGAGCCCAATCAGGTAATGCCACCAGGTCACTTCACCATCCATATCGTGCTCCCGCAACAACGATTCAGACCGCGGCCCTGCCGTGGTCAGCCTGGGGGCTCATCTGCCTGATGCCCGGCAATGTCTTTTGAGCTCGCTGCGAAAGAGGCCGGAGTTTTCCAGGCTGGCCAAGGGGATGAGGTTTTCGATGGCGTGTCGATAACATCGCCTGAGCGCATCGGGGTCTCCCCCGGCTTTTTTTATCTGTTGGTCGAACATAGGCGTTGCCGACAACGACGCCAGATAGCGTTGCGCCGTCAACGGCCTGTCTATGCATTCCGTAATGGAGAAGTTCTTTTGAGCGATGCTTTTCGGCGTGAGGCGCCCCGATTTCAGTTCCTGCTGTGCTCGGCCGGCCACGCAGTCGCATCGATATTGCGGATAGGACGCGGAAGTGCGCCGATTCTCGCAGAACTTGCGGTTGGCGCTGATGACTTTTTCAGGAGGATAGTTGGGATCCGCCTGGCTCGCGCCGGCGTTCGGCGCGGCGGCCGCAGAGAGCTGGATGCCCGCCATGACAAACCCCAACAAGCACAACAAAGAATTGATTCGCATGGGTGCCCCCCGCGATAACAGGTGTTGATCGATGGCTGATTATGTCGTGGCGACCGTGCCCAGTCCATAGTGCTTTTAGCGGGAGGGGTCAGACCCCGTACGGGGTCTGACCCCATGCTCCAAAGGAGGCTAACCGGCGTCCTATGTTCGCTCGCCGGTAAGAAAGGACCCTACTTGATACAGCGTAGCTTCGTCGTGATACCGGCCAACGAGCTGCAGGCCAATGGGCATTCCTTGGCCATCTTTACCAAACGGAACGGAAAGGCTCGGATGTCCAGAGAAATTGGTGGGTGCCGTCAGACGCGTAAGCAGCCACCGCGTGGATACCGTTTCTCCGTTCAGGACTGTTTCGCGTTCCTGTAACGTAGGCGCGGTGATGCCGCAGGTGGGCGTCAGGATGATGTCCACTTTCTGTAGGGCTGCATCAAAATGCGCTTTTGCATTTGGTCGGTAGGCGAGCGCCTGTCGATAGGACTCATGCGTCACTTCTCTGCCGGCCATTAAGCGCTCTCGAACCTCCGACTCGTATGGCTTACCGGCAGCCAGGCGATCTGCGTGCAGGGCGTAGGCTTCGAAGCGAAGCACGCGCTGCTGGGCCTCGTAGATTTGATCGATATGGGCAATAGAAACCGGGCACACCCGTACTCCGCTTTCCTTTAACGTTTCGACTGCTCGTTCCACGGCCTTGGTTACGGACTCAGACCAGTGCGTATTGAAGAATGAACCAGGCAACCCGACTGCTAGGCCGTCCAAAGGCTTACCGATCAAGCCGCTGTAAACGCTCCTGTGAGTACCGGTAATGCCTATTATTTATTGCATCGCAGCGATAGCGTCCGAGCTCGAGAAGCCCGGCTGCTGTGTGACTGGATTCACGACTTGATGAATTCGGGGGACATGAACGGGTAGTCTTGCTTCAACGCATCAAGCGTATCATCCTGATGAAGAAACCCCAGCACCATACCTATTGATACACGAGAGCCTTTAAACACGGCAGCCTCGTGCATGATGTCAGATGTGCTTTCAACGGCGTCGTTGCCTTGCTGAAGAATGTTGATTCCGAGAAGAATCAGTTTGCCAATTGGGCTGAGCTCAAAGCCGCCTTCAATGCAGTGAACAAGGTCGGCGAGCCCGCGAGTCGCAGGAGAGCACGTGTTTTATATGGTGTAATGGTTTGCGGCGTTTGTGCGGGGGTCAGACCCCGTACGGGGTCTGACCCCTTGGCATTCTTTAGGGGTCAGACCCCGCATGGGGTCCGACCCCCAACCCCCGAGTCAATCCCGCCCGGTATCTTCCAGAGCCCGGATTTGCTGCTTCAAGTGCTTCAGGAATTCGGTTGCCGCCAGCGAGGAATGCCTGCCGCGCCTGACGACGATGGCGGCGGTCGTCGACTGGAACATGGCATGTGTCAACGGGAGGGCATTCAGCTTCTTTTCCTTCACTTCCTGGGCGACGGAAAAATAGGGGAAAAGAGACACCCCCCGACGGTTGACGATGAACGATGTGAGGACTTCGTAGGAATTGCTTTCCATTGCCGGACGGAGCCGCAGGCCCTCGGCCATTTCCACCTGGCTCACCAGTCGGCGAATTCCGTGATTGAATCGCGGCAAGGCCAACGGCAGCTTTGCCAAGTCCTCCAAGGACACGCCTTCGTTCAGTTTCCTGCATGTTGCGTGCGGCGACATGACCGCCAGCAGAGGCGCCTTGAAGGAACCGATGACCTCAATGGCGGGATGGGACGGAGGATTGAAAGTCAGGCCGATGTCGGCCTGGTCCTCGATGATGCTGCGCATGACCTCGTCGCCGGGCGCGACGATGACCGTATACGTGACGCCGGGATGCAACTCATAGAACTCGGGCAGAATCAGATTCGCAAGGCTGGTGGCGAACCCGTTGCCGCATGCAACCCGTACATGGCCCGATTGCAGGTTGCCCAGGTCTGCCAGGTCGCCCTTCAGGGCGTGCTCCTGACGCAGCAGTGAATGGATGTGGCGCAGCAGAATGTCGCCCGCGGCGGTGAGCTCGACGCCATTGGCCTTGCGAATCAAGAGCGGCTGCCCATACTCCGCTTCAAGCAGCATCACCTGGCGGCTGAGCGCAGAAGGCGAAATGTGCACGCGCTCGGCCGCTTTACGTATCGAAAGATCCTCGGAAATCGCCAGGAAATAACGGTAGCTCGAGCTGATCATCCATTTGTCCTTTTCAGTCGGAAGCGAAGCAGTAAAGGCATGCTCGCAGCCCTGCCGCGGTCGATCGAACCTTTTGCTCCAGGTCTTCGAGCCTGCCATCCAACAGAAGGCGAAAGCAGGCGGCGATGGACAGGATGTCATCATGCGTTGCGCCCTGCCTGCTGATGACCTGGGTACCGATGCGCAAGCCACCGGCGAAAGGTTGACCGGGTACGCTGGCTGTTCCCACATAAAGTCCCGCTTGGTCCGCTTGCCGGCAAAGCCCGCGGGCCGCTTCCGGGTCGCGAACGGGCACGATGACGTGATGCGAACTGGGTGGAACGTCGGCCCCCCTGGCGCTGCCTATTGCCGCGATTCCTTCGCGCCCAAGCGCAGTGATCAGTTCATGGGCGTTCGCCAGCATATGCCTTGCATACTCGGGCATGAACATTGCCGCCTCTTCCAAGGCGACCGACAGGCCGGCAAGGCGCGAGGCGTCGTAGTTCGATGTCCAGCCGCCGACGATATGCCGACGCAATGCGTCACGATGATGTTCATGCCGGCCCAGCAGTATCCCGCCCGGCGGGCCGGCCAGCGTCTTGTACGTGGAGGCGGTCATGATGTCGAATCCCATTTCCATGGGGTTCTGGAAGCACTTGCCGGCGATCAGCCCCGCAACGTGCGACGCATCATAGACCAGCACGGCGCCGCACTGTTTCGCGGCCGATATCGTGGCTTCAACGGTATAGGGATCCAGCATCACACTGGCGCCCAGCATCACGACCTTGGGCCGCCCCTGGGAAATTATCCTGGCCGACGCCTGATCATCGTAGACACCGTCGCTGAACGCAAGAGGAAGGGTCTTGCGACCCAGCACGCCGATGGTGCCCAGGTCGTGATGGCTTACATGGCCTCCATCCTGTGCGCTGATGGATGCTATAAGGTCCCCCGGGCTGGAAAAGGCGGCGTAGACGGCAGCGTTTGCATAGGTGCAGCTTTGCAGTCTGGGCTCTGCCCACTTGCCGCCAAAAAGCTCAGTTAGCTGCATGCTGACCAGGACTTCCAGCTCGGAGATCTCGGCCGTGCCCGGTTGCTGCTTGTTGTAGGGGTCTCCCATGGCGGGCATCAAGCCCATGTTGTTCATGAGGGCATGTTCGACGGTCGGCGACAGCATGCACGAGCCGGCATAAAGCTGTATGCCGCTGTCCATGCGGTTCTTATGTGCCGCCACAAGTTCCAATGCGCGTTTGGCGCAACTGCCTGTCTGATGATGAATGATTGCCATGGCCGTTTTTTCAAGGTGGGATTGGCAAGGACTGTACTTGAAAAAAGATGATAGAGGTGTTGATAAAAAAAGAACACTCTGTTCGATTTTTACAGTTATACATAATTCAAGAACCGTCTCATAATGAGCCAGCATCAAGGTATACGGCTATTTCCGAGAAAAAAGGCGACACGCATGACAATTCAAAAAACATCGCAAGATGAGCAATGTAGAACACTAGAGCTCTTGCGCGAGTTCATTTCCATCGACTCCCAAAGCCACAAGTGCAGCCAGCCCATATTCGATTCGGCGGCAAGCGCGCTCGAGGGCTGGAAGCTGGAGTATGTCGATTACCAGGATGCCGCCGGAACCGCAAAGCGCAACATGGTGGCCCGCCATCCTGCAAGCCGGTCGCGCATCGCCTTTGCAGGCCATCTAGATACCGTGTCGTCCACCGGCTGGGTCAGGGATCCGTTCACGGCCACCATCGAGGGCGACCGGCTTTATGGCCTGGGCGCTTCAGACATGAAGGGGCCCATCGCTTCCTTCATCGTGGCATCCAACGCCCTGCCCGAAGCCGACCGCCCCATGCTCGTGCTGACCTCTGATGAAGAGGCCGGCAAGCAAGGAGTCCGCGAGGTGGTGGCAAACAGCCAGACGCTGAAGGAATTCACGCCGGCGTGCTTTATTGTGGCCGAGCCCACTGCGCTGGGCATACTACGCGGGCACAGGGTCGATGTCGCGTTCTCGGTACATTCCGAAGGCATACAGGCGCACTCTTCCACAGGACGCGGCGTGAATGCCAACATCGCACTGGTGCCTTTTCTCAATGAAATGCGGGAACTGCACCTGCATCTGCGCACCAATCCCGCATTGTTCGACATGCAATACGATCCGCCGTACTGCGACTTGAACTTCGTCATCGACAACTACGGCGCCTTCCCGAACATGACGGTGGGCCTGGCCACATGCAATATCAAATTTCGCTATTCGAAGTCATTCGACCCTGAAATGGTCATCGCCCGCGTCCGCGACGCGGCGCATCGGCACAACCTGAAAGTCCAGATCCGCCCCGAAGCGCCGCCGCCAGAGCTGCCCGGCGATCACCCCCTGGTCAAGCAGGCAGAAGGAATACTGGGTACTACGGCCCGTGTGGCCGGCCTGGGCACGGAAGCATCGGAGTATTCGAAGATCGCTCCGTGCCTGGTGTTCGGCCCCGGCGACATCGACCATGCGCACAAGCCCACCGAGTACATCGATTTGCCGCAACTGCATCATTCCACCCTTCTCTTCAAAAAACTCGCTTTGCAATTGGGCGAATCGTAAAGGAGCGTCACATGCCATACCCAATCGATTGTCGAAAAAACAAAAAATCGTTCGCGCAGCTTGGCCAGATCCTTATTGCCGCGATGGCGCTATCCGTATCGATCCCGGCGTGGGCAAAGTTTCCGGAGCGTCCCATCGAACTGGTGGCCGGCTCCCCGCCCGGAGGGTCCACCGATTTCGTCGCAAGAGTCATGGCCGAAGGCATGAGCAAAGTGCTTGACCAACCCGTCGTGGTCGTCAACCAGGGTGGCGCGGGCGGCAATATTGCCACGCGGGCTTTGACAAAAGCCAAGAGCGACGGCTATACGCTGATGGTTGGCGGAAATTTCAGCCACGGCATCAACCCGGCCCTTTACAACGACAAGACCTATGACCCGATCAAGGACTTCACCGCCATCGCCCGCATCGCGAATATTCCTTCCGTCATTGCGGCGAACAAACAAACCGGCATCAATACATTGGCGGAGCTGATAGAACGCGCGCGCAAGGACCCTGGCGCGCTGAACTACGCAACCGGTGGAAATGGCACGCCGGCCCACATCTCGGCGGAAACCTTCAAGCGCGCGGCGGGCATCGATATCACGCACGTTCCTTTCCGCGGCGGCTCGCCCGCCGTCGTCGCCGTCATGGGAGGCGACGTCGAACTCATCGTTGGTACGCCTCCTGTTGTCATGCCGCAGGTGGCCAACGGGAAGCTGACTGCGTTGGCGGTCACTTGGCCAGATCGATATAGCGTGATGCCCGACGTTCCGGGGATGGCCGAGCCAGGCCTGCCGAATCTCGGCGTACAAGGCTGGTTCGGAATCTGGGGTCCCGCCGGCATTCCCGAAGACACTCAGCAAACGCTGTTTTCGGCAATCGGCAAAGTGCTGTCGGATCCCGAAACGATCAAGAAGCTTGAAGGCCAGGGTCTTATTGTCGAGGCGGCGCCTTCACTGCAGGCCTTTCGCGACTTCGTCGAAAAAGAAGTGCCGATCTGGAAGCAGTATGTGATTGATTCGGGCGCGTCGGTGAATTGAAGTGAGGGGTGGGGTCAGACCCCATTCGGGGTCTGACCCCTTAAAGTGCAAGGGGTCCGACCCCGACCGCCTATCCAGGACTTGATGATCCCGGAAATGACATATCTTGATACAAAGACCCGATTTCCTTGCTAATATCACGTCCACGGAGGGAATCATCCCAACACGCACTCAGGAGACATCGATGGCTTTGCCTATCTGGACCGATCAACAAGTCTTGAATCAACTGAACAGTGGCCAAATCTGGAAGCAGGCGGTCATCACCTACCGCTTTGCGCAAGATGGCTCGGAACTCAACTTCCAGCAAGGTGAAGCAGTCGGCTTCACGCCTTTGACTGCCGTGCAGCAACAATTCGCGCATATTGCCATGGCCTTGTGGGACGAGCTGATCCCTCAAACGCTTCAGTTCACCAATGGCCCAAAGGCAGACATCGATTTTTCCAACACCACGACATCGATTGAATACGCCCACGCCTACTACCCCCCGCAAGGCAGCGCCTATTTCAATACGAATTCAGACACCTGGACGCCTTACATCGGCGGCAACGGTTTTCTGACCTTTGTCCATGAAATGGGTCATCTACTGGGTTTGGACCATATGGGCGACTACAACGGCGCCGATAACAAGGGCGCGTCGTCCTGGCAGGACAGCACAGTCTGGTCGGTGATGTCTTATTACGGCCCGTCCGAACGCACCGGCCACGGGGATGTGGCCTGGGCCGACTGGATGGGTATGGACGGCGTGCTGTACCGGCCCCAAACGCCGATGATCAACGACATCATGGCCATACAGCATATGTACGGCGCCGCCGAGGCGCGCGGCGGCAACACGATCTATGGCTTTGGCTCCACCGTCACGGGCCTGACCGCCGACGTCTATGATTTCTCGGTCAACCTGAACCCCATCCTGACCATCTACGACAGCGGCGGCATAGATACGCTCAATTTGAGCGGTTGGGGCACCGATAGTCATGTGGACCTGCGTCCTGGGAACTTTTCGTCCGCCAACGGAATGACGAACAACATCGGCATTGCGCGCGGCGTGCTGATCGAGAACGTGATCACCGGCGCAGGGAATGACTCGATCACCGTCAATGCCGCCAACAATGTCATCGATGGCGGTGCGGGCATCGACCGCGTCTTCTTTTCGGGCGACTTCGAAAACTACAAGATCGGCTACGATCTCGGCAGCCGTCAATACACGGTGGCCGACAACGCCGGTACCGACGGCTCGAACGTACTCGTCAACGTCGAACTGGCCGGCTTCAAGGACTACAACGCCAACGTCAACGACGTAACACCCGGCGTACACCGCTTCTTCAATGCGCAGTCAGGCACGCACCTGTTCACGTCCAACAACGACGAGGCCTCGGCTGTCCTGGACATGGGCGGGTTCCAGTACGAGGGCCTGGCGTTCGAACGCCTGCTCAATGTGAACGACAGCATCGCCGTGCACCGCTTCTTCAACAGCGCCAACAACGATCACTTTCTTACAGCCGACGCCAACGAAGCGGCCCACCTGCGGACGCTCGAAGGCGGCTATCAGTACGAAGGCGTTGCCTTCCAAGCCTACGGCAGCCAGACGGGCGCGTTGAAAGCGCTGCACCGTTTCTCCAACAACGAGACAGGGTCGCATTTCTACACGGCCGACGCGGCGGAAGCCGAGGCAATCAAGCTCAGCGGCTACTGGCACGATGAAGGCACCGCCTTCTACGTGGCCGCTTGATCTCCGGCAAGCTCTTCCTTTTGGTCGCTGGGGTCAGACCCCGTATGGGGTCTGACCCCAATGGCACTACCTTAACTATCAGCGGTTGATGCACTACCCGAGTTCTCCGGGCGCACATTGCCTATCGATACCGCTGTAGCGCAGCGCACCGCTCGGCTGCATGCACCAGACAAGCGCGGTGAGCGTGACGCGCTCCTTGCTGCGACGGCACTGGTACACGGCATGGCGGTGGTCACGCGCAACGTGGCCGATTTCAAGCCTACAGGAGTGACCATCAATCCGTGGGAGCCAGCAACGTGACCTCCTACGGAGCTACTTGCGTAACTATCCGCTTCCAGCGGATAGTATGGACATGGTCTTTGTAGAACTCCCGATCTTCGTCCGCTGCGCAGCCGAGCTGTTCGCAGATGACGATATCGCCGGACTGCAGAATATCTTGCCCGCGTGGTCTATTACTACTGGGTTAGCAACCAGCAGTGTTACTTAGTTTATGCCTATGCGAAAAACGTCAGCGCCAATTTGACTTCTGACCAGTTGCGGCGCTTGGCTGAAATGATGCGGGCGGAGATTCGAGATGAATGAAAAACAGTTTGATGAATTGCTCGATAGCGTACGCGACATGGGTCGCCATATGCGAGGCCAAGCTGTGGCCGGCGTCCGCATGCGCGAGTTTCCCGAGCCAGACGTCAAGGCGATCCGTGAGCGCACGGGGCTGTCGCAGAGTCGGTTTGCGTACCTGATTGGCGTTAAGCCCAAGACACTGCAAAACTGGGAGCAGCGCCGGGTTCGTCCGGCTGGGCCCGCCCGTGCCTTACTTAGAATCGTGGAAGCCAACCCTGACGCTTTGGCAGCGCTTCACGCTTGAAAACTTCGTTGGCGTTTTCAACAACTTGACTTGGCTCACACACTGGCCCGCAAGGCCGGCGCCCCACTTTAAATAGATTCCGGCGACTGCTTTTTATTCATTGCTGCGAGTTCGTTCCACGTCTGGGACGGGACGCGCGGGTCACTTGGGGGTCAGACCCCGTACGGGGTCTGACCCCCATGCTCCAAAGGAGGCTGTCTGGAAGCCTATGTTCGCTCGCCTGCAAGAAAAGATCCCACTTGATACAGCAGCGCTTCGTCGTGATACCGGCCAACGAGCTGCAGGCCAATGGGCATTCCTTGGCCATCTTTACCAAACGGAACGGAAAGACTCGGATGTCCAGAGAAATTGGTGGGCGCCGTCAGGCGCGTAAGCAGCCACCGCGTGGATACCGTTTCTCCGTTCAGGACTGTTTCGCGTTCCTGTAACGTAGGCGCGGTGATGCCGCAGGTGGGCGTCAGGATGATGTCCACTTTCTGCAGGGCTGCATCAAAATGCGCTTTTGCATTTGGTCGGTAGGCGAGCGCCTGCTGATAGGACTCATGCGTCACTTCTCTGCCGGCCATTAAGCGCTCGCGAACCTCCGGCTCGTATGGCTTACCGGCAGCCAGGCGATCTGCGTGCAGCGCGTAGGCTTCGAAGCGAAGCACCCGCTGCTGGGCCTCGTAGATCTGATCGATATCAGCAATAGAAACCGGGCGCACCTGTACTCCGCTTTCCTTCAACGTTTCGACTGCTCGTTCCATGGCCTTGGTTACGGACTCAGACCAGTGCGTATTGAAAAATGAATCAGGCAGCCCGACGACTAAGCCGTCCAAGGGTTTACCGATCAAGGCGCTGTATACGTTCGCGGCTTTGCCTGCCATCACCGCAAGCACCCGTGCGTTGTCGTGGCACCCCGCAGTAATTGGCCCCAGGTGATCCAATGTCTTTGAAAGAGGAAAGGCTCCGTCATCAGGAATCAATCCTGCGGTGGGCTTGATTCCGACTACACCGCAAAAAGCGGCCGGCAGACGGATCGATGCTGCGGTGTCAGATCCTACCGCAGCGTGCACCAAGCCGGCGGCGACTGCGGCAGCAGAGCCGCTGCTGGAGCCTCCCGTCATGCGGGTAAGGTCTAGTGGATTAAGGGTTGGACCTGAAGCCGAGCGATCCCCCATCGGCCCGTAGGCGAATTGATGGGTATTCGTCTTGCCGATCAGGATCGCGCCCGCAGCGCGCAGTCGGGCCACGACCCGAGCATCCTGCGGGGCAATGTTTCCGTCATAGCCTTCTGCTCCCATGGTCGTTGCCGCTCCCTGGACATCGATGAGATCCTTGACCCCGATCGCTATGCCGTGCAAAGGCCTTTCTTCCTTGGGCGCGCTCGCAGCAAGCTCGCGCGCCTGCTTGAGCGCTTGGTCCTTTTGCACGCTGATGAATGCGTTAAGATCAGAGGCGCTAATCTTATGCAAAAGGTCCTGAACCGTCTCGACTGGGGATGCACCCTTCTTATATGATTCGATTAGCTGTTCGATAGTAGTTGCCATGGGGACGTCTTCTTGATGCCCTGAGAAAGACAGGCGTCGCAAGGGCTTGCCCGTGCTTCGCCTTTCTTAGTGGAAATGTCGCCGGGTGTTACGGCTGAAGCTGCTGATCGATGGGCAGGCTCTTGTAGTATGCCGCCACATCACGCGGCAACGTCAGCCAAATGTCCTCACGATGCCGCATAATGTGCTCGAACGCGCGGCGAAGCTGCTTGACGCGATAAGGTTGGCCCATAATGAACGAATGCAGCGATACCGTCATGACAAGCGGGCTTGCTTCAGAGCGCTTCAGCATTTCATCAAAGTTATCGATGATCATGTCCGCATACTCTGCGGCTGTGTTATGTCGATACACAACAGCTGGTTGGTCATTCAGCTCGATCGGATATGGCATGGACAAGATGGGCTTTGGCGAAGCATTGACCCAGAAGGGCTGCTCGTCGCAAATGCCCCAATCCAAGACATACTCGTAACCGGCCTCAACCAGTAAATCCGTTGTGTGCTCGCTTGGCGTGAGGTATGGGCTTAACCAGCCGCCGGGGCGAACGCCGTCCTTGTCGGTCATTTGTTCGGTGACCTCGCGGATCATGGCGCGTTCATCTTCGACCCGCATTTCAATTTGTCGTTCGGCGTTGGATCGGCCATGGGCGATAAGCTCGTCGCCGCGAGCACGGTGCGCGTCGATGAGCTCGGGGCAGTGATCGTAATTCGCTGTGTTGGCAATCACCGCCATCGGAATCTGCAGTTCATCGCACAGCTCGATGAGCCTGAACCCGCCGATGCGGTTGCCGTACTCGCGCCACAGCCAGCTTCGCTGGCTCCAGGGCTGCGTTTGACGATCAAGGTCCACGCCACACTGCACGCCGTACGGAAAATGCTCAATATTAGTTGCCACATACAGTGCCAGCCTTTTACCTTCAGGCCAGGTGAACTGGGCGCGAGACGGCAGTGCCGAATATTTGAAACGATTATGGGAGGCAAGCATGCCAATATCTTCCTTGTCTTGGGACTGTTGAAACCTTACATGGGCTCAATGCCGGCCTTCTTGACCGCTTCGGCCCACTTGGACTGCTCAGCGCTCAGATACGCGGCGAATTCCGCGGCAGAATTGCCGACAGGCTCGGCGCCCTGCGCATGAATGACCTCGATGATTTCCGGCTGCTTGACGCTGGCCTGAATCGCGGCCGCCAGCTTATCGACAACGTCCTTGGGCATGCCGGCCGGACCCAACAGCGCATACCAGGCATCGACCTCAAAGTTCGCAATTCCAGCCTCGGCCGCGGTTGGTACGTCTGGCAGCGCACTGGCGCGCTGGGTGCTCGAGACCACCAAAGGCCGCAGGGTGCCGCCTTTAAGGTGGGCCAATGCTGCCGGCAGGTTGGCAAACACCATGTCAATCTGGCCACCCAATAAATCGGTCAATGCATTGGCTTCCCCCCGATATGGAACGTGGGTGAACTTCACGTTGGCAATGCTGGCCAGAAGTTCAGACGCAAGATGCGGTACGGCGCCATTGCCCGGGCTCCCGTATGTCAGTGACGTGGGGTCCTGGCGCGCAGCCTTCAGCACGTCATCAAGCGTCTTATAGGGAGAATTCTTGTTCACCACCAGCACCAGCGGGACGCTGGCCACAACGGTAATCGGTGTGAAATCCTTCCGGGCATCGAAAGGCGGGTTGGCGAACACGTAAGGCGCAACAGCGTGTGTAGAGATTGACCCCATTAGCAATGTATTGCCGTCCGGAGCACTTTTGGCGACTGCATTCGAACCAATCATTCCGCCTGCACCCGTCCGCTGCTCGACCACAAATTGTCCTCCGAGCTTTTCACTGAGCACGCGGGCGCTCAACCGCGCTAAGATGTCATTCGTTCCACCAGCAGCAAATGGGGAGATTAGCCGTACAGGTTCCTTCGGGTATGAATCTGCGCTGGCATGTGCAGCTCCTCCATTAATCAATGCCGCCGTTAAGCCGGCAAAAAGAATATGTTTGAATTTCATTCTAAGCTCCTCCAATGAGATGACGGTTACCCGGTGAATCGCGGGATGATCCCTTTCCAATAAAACGCCGTATGATCATTCTAGGGATCACGGATGAAACAACAACCGATGATTTTTGTCTTGCCATGAGGTTTTCTCATGCCTTCAGGAGGCGCCTGTTTCTAGACCATTACCCCCATTGAATGCGTTGCGCGCTTTCGAAGCGGCGGGCAGAAATCTGAGCTTCTCTCTTGCGGCCGAAGAACTTCACGTCACCCAAGGAGCCATCAGTAGGCAGGTGCGCATCCTCGAATCCTACTTGGGCGAAATGCTGTTTGTACGCGGCCCTCGGGGGGTTAGCCTTACCGAGCAAGGAAAGCGTTATCTGGAATTGACATCCCACGCGTTTGACTCTATTTCGCAGGGCATGTCCCGCCAGCCGGCGTCGCGAAAACAGCTGTCGGTCAGCATCTTGCCCTCCGTGGCCACCCTTTGGCTTCAGGAGCGCCTGAGCGCCTTCGAGTTCGAGCACCCAGACATTCGCTTGACCGTGTCAAGCTCCCAGCGTCCGGTCAATTTTGACCAGGATGGCGTGGACGTGGCATTGCGGGTGGGCATGTTGCCCACCGCTCAGACAGATAAGCCGCCGATGCGCGGCGATCTGGATATGGTGATCAATTGGAATGGCGTGGAGGCAATTCAAGTATGGCAAGAAGAAGCCGCTCCGCTTTGCAGTAAAACCTATTGGCAATCCTTGGGCGGTCTGGGCAGCGTGAAGGATCTGGAACGAGCGACGCTGATTCACAATGAGTCTCGCCCCAATTTGTGGGGGATCTGGCTCGGGGCGCATGGGTACCAGGCCCCGCGCAATGCCAAAACGATAGTCGTGGGGCAACGATATGCTGCGGTGTTGGCCGTTCGGGAAGGACGAGGGATGGCATGCGTGCCAACTAAAGACATCAATATGCTCTCTTGGCGAGACGAGCTGATGTTTCCATTTGGACAGCCTGTCAGCACCGGTAATGCCTATTATTTATTGCATCGCAGCGACAGCGTTCGAGCTCGAGAAGCACGGCTGCTGTGTGACTGGATACAGGACTTGATGAACCAGGTCTGACAGCGCGGATACCATAATCTCCATGACGTTCCTGTCGGGCCGTGGCCGAGAGCTTCTTTAGCAACCTGAAGAACGAGCTGGTGCATCGCCTTGATAAGCCGATTGCCTTTTTGGCCAATATTGTAGTAATGTTACTACGATGATTGTACTGGAGGTGCTCTATGACCATCACGACTCTATCTAGTCGAGAGTTGAACCAGGACGTGACGCGAGCAAAGAAAGCCACCAAGAACGGCCCGGTGTTCATCACGGATCGCGGTAAGCCTGCTCACGTGCTCTTGAGCTTCGAGGATTATCAGCGGTTGACGAAGCAGCGGCGCAATATTGCAGATGCGCTGGCGATGCCGGGTGTTGCGGACATCGAGTTCGAGCCACCGCGCGTGACCATCGGAGTCCGGCCGGCTGATCTCTCATGATGTATGTGCTCGATACCAACGTGCTGTCCGAGCTGCGCAAGGTACGACTTGGCGAAGCCAATGGGAACGTGACTGCATGGACGGACAGCGTCGATGCCGCCGACCTCTTTGTATCGGCCGTCACCATCATGGAGTTGGAGCTCGGCGTTCTGTCGATTGAGCGCAAGGACCCTGTCCAGGGGGCCATGCTGCGCTCGTGGCTGGAGCAGTGCGTACTACCCGAATTCTCCGAACGCACCTTGCCTATCGACACCGCTGTGGCGCAGCGCTGCTCCCGGTTGCATGCGCCAGACAAGCGCGGTGAGCGTGACGCGCTCATTGCTGCGACGGCACTGGTACACGGCATGGCGGTGGTCACGCGCAACATGGCCGATTTCAAGCCCACGGGGGTGACCATCGTCAATCCGTGGGAGCCAGCGCCATGACCTTCGAAGAAAGCGCAAGGGGTCGGACCCCGTACGGGGTCCGACCCCGGTCGTTTGACCACAGCGCAGCGCATGGCTACAATTGTGGTAAATGAGTCTCAGAGGAGAGTACGATGAGCACCGTTTCCGTGCGTATTGATGAGAGCCTGATCAGTGCGGCACGCACTGCCGCCAAAGCCGAGTTCCGTACCGTGCAGGGTCAGGTGGAGTTCTGGGCCAAGGTGGGGCGAGCCGCGCTCGACAACCCGGATCTGCCCGCCTCGTTCATTGCCGAGAGCCTGATGAGCATGGCCGAGCCACGTGAGGACAGCACCGCCTTCGTCCGTCGCTCGTCAGCCAAGGCATGAGTTGGGACGTTCGCCAAACTCGACGCTTTGCCCGCGCCTACAAGAAGCTGCATGACAACGTCGTGACCGAAGTCGATACCGCCGTCCAGGCCGTAGCCCAGGATCCTGACAGCGGCGAGAAAAAGAAAGGCGACCTCTCAGAGCTGTGGGTCTACAAGTTCCGCTGCCTCGGCCAGCTGTACCTGCTGGGCTATACCCGCGATGATGGTGTTCGACTGGTTTACCTTGAAGCCGTCGGCCCCCACGAGAATTTCTACCGCGACCTAAAGCGCTAACCCGGAAGTTTCGTCACGCGGGTAAAAAAGAATAGGCGATTCTTGCCCGCACTGAACTGGAGCGCGCCAGCGCCGCCACCATCCGCTGCGGCGCTGAAAAACCGCTTCCAATCCCGCCGTTGCACATCGCCGCGATGCGCGGCCACGGATTCGGCGCGACGCCTCAACGCAGGAGGGGTCAGACCCCATGCGGGGTCTGACCCCATCGCAAACGAGAGAATCAACACGATTTTCAGACAAAACATGTGAAAATAAACACTGTTTCAGACAAAACAGCCGATTCCAGCGTGCCAATCAAACAAAAATCGACACCTCACTGCCAGAAGTCATCTTTACCGGTGAGGGTGACCTTGCCGCGGACCGCAAGATGCTCCGGTTGGCGAATGCGGGGCAGCTTTTAAAGCTGCATACGGGGGTCTACACCAGCAACCTGGAAAGTCCGCCGGAAACGGTGGTCTTGCGCCATTGGTCCAGCATTGTCAGCCACCTGCTGCCCGACGGGGTGTTGAGTTACCGCAGCGGTCATCACACAAGACCCTTTGAGGGGCGCCTGTATGTCACTCGCGGCAATCGGTCGCGCACCCTTGAGCTACCAGGGCTCATTATCAAGGTGATTCCGGGGGGAGCACCGCTTCAACCAACTGCGGGATACCTGCCGTGCTCTGGCAAGCAAGATTGGGCGAGAGAAGGAGTTCAAGCGCCTGGACGACATCATGGGTGCATTGCAGAGCACCCGCGAAAGCAAAAAGCTGCACAGTAAGCAGGCACTTGCGCGGGCGGCTGGCAGGCCGTACGACCCTGACCGTCTGGTCTTGTTCGATACCTTGTTCAGCCATCTGCGGGCGCAATCCTTGCCTGAGGTGGCGGCAAGCGCACAAACGGGCATCACGCGCGAGAACTTCGCCTTCTTTGAATCGTACTTCTCAAACTACATTGAAGGCACCACATTTCTGGTCAGCGAGGCCGAGGAAATCGTGCTCCAGGGCAAAATCATTCCGAACCGGACTGAAGATTCCCATGACATCCTGGGGACGTTCCAAGCGGCGATGCAAGCGCCCTGGCGTGATCAGCCGCCCCGCACAGCCGATGATTTCCTGCATTGGCTGAAAAGCGTCAACGCGCTGGTGATGCGGTCCCGGTTAGACAAAAACCCGGGGGAATGGAAGAACGAGAACCATCAGGCGGGGGCCACTCTGTTTGTCACGCGTGAACTCGTGCAAGGTACGTTGCGGGAAGGATTTGAACGGATTCAGGCTCTGGAAGACCCCTTGGCGCGTGCATTGATGACCATGTTCGTGGTGTCGGAGGTTCACCCTTTCAAAGACGGAAATGGCAGAACCGCGCGCCTGGCGATGAACTGCATACTGAGCGCCGCGGGCCAGTTACGCATCATTGTGCCGACGGTGTACCGCGAAGATTATTTGTTGCCCTTGAAAAGCCTGTCGAACCATGCTGATGCGACGCCAAATGTCCGGGCCATGGTTCGTATCCACTCCTGGACAGCGTCGTTTGACTACGCCCAACCCCGATCAAAACTGTATCAGACGCTCCAACGGTGCAATGCTTTCGAAGAAGACCTGAAGAACTATAGCCTGGTGTTTCCGTAGGGGGTCAGACCCCGTACGGGGTCTGACCCCTGCCCTTTCTTTAGGGGTCGGACCCCACATGGGGTCCGAGCCCATTCCCCTAAGGCCCGCCAAACACCGGGTGCGGGCCAGATCGTGCTGCGGCACGATGCTGTAGGTGGGATGAACGATGTTGACGAAGTTGGCGATTCCTATCATGCCCACCAGGTCATGAGGCAGATCGCTTTGGGTACGGGTGGTGTTCAAGACAAAATAGCACTGGTACGTTTTCAGTTCAGACCAGTGCTTCTATGCCCTTGCGGTCGAGGATGCTCAGTAGCTTCTGGGAGGGGCCTCCCGGGCGCTTGTTACCGGCTTCCCACTGTCGAACGGCGGACAGGCTGGTGTTCATCAGCGACGCCAGCACAGACTGGCTTAGCTGATAACGGTCGCGCAGCAAGCGTATCTTCTCGGCGTCGAATTCCGTTACGGGCTCCAGGCACAGTGCGTCGTACTTGCGCATTTTGCGCTGGTCGATGAACCCCAGACGATGCAGATCAGTGGCGGCATCGTGGACTGCCTCCATGATGGGGCTGTGTGCTTTAGCTTTTTGAGTCGTGGTCATTACAAATCTCCTGTAGGGAACCATCGGCAACCAACTCGGTCAGTTCCGTTTTACGCATCCACCTAGCGAAGTGGCGTAATTTGTAGACCCTGTTCATATAAAATGGTACCACCTAGTGTATGGGTTAGGGAATACCTACTGCGAATCTCCAGTGTCCTGCCGATTCCGCAAAATGTCGATGACGCCGGAGGACAAATGCAGGACAAAGCCTTTCTTCGCCTTGTCAGCTTCCGCTGGCACACTCAGCGTTGCCCGAGCCTCGTCAAACCAATCCCATCGCATCGCATCGCCAGCACATTGTCACGATGCAGACCCATGGCGCCCATGATGCGCAGAACATCGGGTAGATCAGGGTTCTGTGACTCCTCGGCTGCCGGCAGCAGCGCTTTTAACTGGCCACAGTTCAGGAACTTGCCGACGATGTTGCGCACCGTGGTCAACTGAATAGCGTGGGTCGGGTTCTCTGTCACGTCCGCGCTTTTGGTGCGAATAGCCTCGTTGAAAGTATCAGACGCTCCAACGGTGCAACCTGAAGAACTATAGTCTGGTGTTTCCGTAGAGGGGTCAGACCCCGTACGGGGTCTGACCCCGCCCTTTCTTTTGTGGGTCAGACCCTATGCAGGGTCTGACCCCTACTCTTTCCCGGGGTCGGACCCCGCATGGGGTCCGACCCCAAAACACAACATTTTCTTACGTTACACTTCATGACACTGGAACGTACAGGCGCCGAACGTTTACGATAGGCAAGGACTTCAATTCCCGGGATTTCGTTTTGTTCTATTCATTGCTGTTCTTGTCCTTGGCCGGATGGGGCTGGGCTGGCTCGCGCTTCGTGCGCAATCCTTACTATGGCCCCTTGTGGGGGCAAAGCACGCTGGCCGTTCTGATCTATACCTTTGCACTGGCGGGGGCCCTGCTTCCCGCAACGCTTTTACTGGCATCGGCCGGCGTTCTTTACCTGCTTTACGCGCTGGCGCTGCGGCAAGACTGGCGCAAAGGCGAGTTCTGGCTGATCATGGCCGCATCCGCCATTGCGTTTCTACTTGCGCTATCCAACTCCACAGGAATGCGCTTCTTCGCCTGGGATGAATTCTCGCACTGGGGTTTGCAACTGAAGTATCTGGCGGTCACGCATTCCCTGCAAACCGACAGCCTGGACTTGATGTTCCCCGACTACGTTCCCGGCCTGTCGCTTTACCGGTACATTGGCAGCGCGTTCGGACTGCCGCTCGAGTCCGGCGGGTCGCTGTTGAACTGGTATCTGGTCTACATGTGCCTGATCGCACTGCTGACCGGCACGGCCGACGGAACTCGCGGCACCGCCCGGCTTGCGACGCCGGCCATTTTGATCATGGGCTTCTTCGGCTATTTCCTGTTCTTTCAGGGGCTGACCGCCACGATGTATGTCGACCCGCTGCAAAGCCTACTGCTGCTTGCCTGCTTTGTTGCCGCCCCTCAGGTCTGGCATGGCCGCAATCCATTTCTGTCCATCGCGCCGCTATTGATCACCATCGTGCTGGCCAAGCATGTGGGCATCGTGCTGGCCTGCATGGCCATCGGTCTTTGCTTCGTGTTGTGCTATGCCGAATCCGGGCGTCTGCGGGCGCGCGACGTCAAGCTGGGCGGCGCCCTGCTGGCGGCTTGCGTGCTTTATTTCCTGACCTGGAAGCTGTATGCCATGGCGTATGGCCTGGATCCGGCCTACCGGCTGGATGCCGGCAAGCTGTTTGCGCAAGGCACGGACATCGCGGCATTCTTGATGGACAACATGGCCGGCGTGCTGGGAGGCGCTTTCCCGCATGCGCAGTTCTTCGGCGTTCGCCTGGTGGATTTCGATCCCGGTGTCCGGCACTTGTGGCAAGCCTTGGCGGGCGCCGGTGTATTGGCGCTGGCGATGCTTGCGGCATGCGGCGCCAGGGTCCGCAGAACCTACGGCATGGCGCTGGCGTACCTGGCGCTTTGCCTACTGGCCTATCTGGTTTTCCTGTCCGCAGTGCGCGGCCTTTCCAACTGGCAGGCGGATGTCTGGTCGTTTTCCCGTTATTATTCAACGCTGCTGTTTGCCAGCCTGTTCTTCCTGCTCATCTACGCCGTCCGAAGAGCCGCCGCATGGAAAACCGCATGGGCGCTGGCCGCCGTCACCGTGGCGACATGCACTGTGGTGACTCCGGGCGTCGACGAGCTGTTCCGCCTGACGCCTCGCCAGCCGCCGGCGGTACGCGTTGCGGCCGACAAACTCGCGGATGAGGCCAGCCAAAAAATACCCGCTGGTGCGATGGCCTGGCACATCTATGATGCCGATGACGGAATGCTGTACTTTTTGAATCGCTACACCTTGTATCCGATCCGGCTCATGGGCATTGCCCACAGCTGGCGCTTTTTCTCAGTTGACGCCTTGCGCGAACCCATGTCCGATGCCAACTCCATCCGGGCTTTCGCCGAGACGCTGAAGCTGACCGATTACGTGATTACCGACCATCCCAACCCGGAGTTCTGGGCGCGCTACGGAAGTTTTTTCCCGGATCGCGATCACCATGTATACCGCGTGGTCCATGCCAAGGATGGCGGCGTGCTATTGGAAGGAATGTAAGTGCAAGAGAATTTTGGTCCCGTGTTTATCGTAATCGCCGCCTATAACGAAGCGTCGGCCATTGCCGAGACGGTTGCGGGAGTGAGGCAGGTCATGAAGAATGTGATCGTGGTGGATGACGCGTCAGCCGATGCCACGGCCTCCGAGGCCGCCCGGGCCGGCGCGCATGTCGTGCGCCACCCCATCAATCTGGGACAAGGCGCCGCGTTGCAGACAGGCATCGATTATGCATTGTCGCTGGGGGCGGACTATATCGTGACCTTCGATGCGGACGGCCAGCACGACGCCGCGGAAATCCAGGGCATGTGCGAGGCGCTACACAAAAGCGGAGCCGACATTGTGCTGGGCAGCCGCTTTCTTGGCGGCGTGCGGGGCTTGCCGGCGAGCCGGCGCCTGATGCTGAAGGCAGCGATCCTTTTTACGCGACTGACGAGCGGCGGCAAGTTCACCGACGTGCACAATGGATTTCGGGTGCTGACCCGGCAATTCGCAGAGCGTTTCCACTTTCGCCAGAATCGCATGGCGCATGCGTCCGAGATCCTGAATTTCATTGCGCGCAACAAGGTGCACTTCATCGAACACCCCGTGACCATTCACTATACTGATTATTCCATCAGCAAGGGGCAGCGCAACATCAATTCGCTGCGCATCATCATGGAACTGCTGCTAGGGAAAATTTCGAAATGACGTTCTCCATCCTTCTTACGCTCATACTTCTGTTCATGGGCGTCTACACCATCGTGTTCATGCAGAAGCGCATCGGCAGGCTGCTGCTGGCCTGTTATGCCTTCGGCCTGCTGGTCGTCTGGCAGCCCCAGGTATCCACCTTTATCGCCCAGCGGCTGGGCATAGGCCGCGGCCTGGATCTTTTCCTGATACTGGGAACCGTCATTCTCATCAACGGCATCATCGTGGTGGCCCGGCACATCAGCCTCTTGCATCAGCAGCAGACCGCCCTGGCGCGCAACATCGCCTTGTACCGGGCGCGCAACGAAAACGCCGGCCTGCCAAGCATCGCGGCACCGGGCGACGTCCTCTCGGAAGCCGGCGCATCCATCCAAGAATCCGGGCGTCCGGCCTGAAGGCACAGCATGTTCATTACTTATTCCATTGCATTGCTGTGCGTCCTGGGCATCGCCGCGGGCCAGATCCTGTTCAAGCTCAGCGCCGCCGCCCTGCAGGCATCCGGAAGCTTTTTCGACGTGCGCACGGCGGCGACCCTGCTTTCCGCTTTCGCGCTGTACGGAATCACCACCATAGGCTGGGTGTGGGTGCTGCAGAAGGCTGACCTTGGCAAGGTCTACCCGCTCATGGCGCTGGCTTTCGTGCTCGTACCGCTGGGCAGCCACTTCGTTTTCGGCGAGCGCTTCCAGCCCATGTACTTCCTGGGCGTTGCGCTAATCATGGCCGGCATCGTCGTCGCCCTGCGGGCTTGATGAACATTATCTGACCGGTTTCATTCATGTTTCTTCACAATAGCTGCGTACTGACGAACTCCGGACCATAGTCATTACGCACGACTGCGATCTGCCGAATGATAACGAGTCTGAAGTCGACGTTATGGTTGGAGATGTGCTCGACAAACTGAACAAGCAGTTCGCGCGTGCTCGTAATGTTGCCGCGAAGCGGGTAGCCGTAACTAAGCGAATACGACTTCCGTGTGTCCTTGAGGGTGACTGCGGCGAGCCTTACGCACGACGATTTCGACATCCCTGCCCAAGAGATTCAGACACTCAATCATCTTCGCCTCACTTATGCCACGAAACTGTCCACGAAGCAATCCGGAGAGTTTCGGTTGCGGAATACCCAGAATTTCGGCCGCTTGCTGCTGCGTCAGATGGCGATGGCGAATGATGTCGCCAATCTTGCTAGCTAGGCGAGCCTTTACATACATTGCTCCCGCATCGGGTGCTTTCAGGTCTTCATAGACATTGCCCGAGCTTTCTTCGATATCGATCATGGCTGACCTTCTAGAACGGCTTCAAGAGCCTTTAATCGCGACTTAATCAAATCCACATCGGGCTTTGGAGTAGCAATACCCTGGGCAGATTTTTTTTGGAAACAATGGATCACGTAGACTGCCAGGGCATAACGCACGGTGTAAACAGCGCGATAGGTGTCACCGTGGAAATTCTCAACCACCTCCAAAACGCCTGCCCCGCCGAAGCCTTTTAGCGGCTTGGCGTCCGGATGCTTTTGTCCGGCTTGTGCTAAGTGCAACGCATACCCAAAGGTATCTTGTACCTCCTCGGGCATCGCCATCAAATCTTTCTTTGTTGAGGCGACCCAACGTAGTGGTTTCGTCATGGCAGGCATTGCAAAATTATACCTATTTGGGTATCAACTCTCAAGTAGTCAGCCTGCTCACCAGCCCATGTACTTCCTGGGCGTGGCGCTGATCATGGCCGGCATCGTCGTGGCCCTGCGGGCTTGATGGGCATTATCTGACCGGTTTCGTTCATGTTTTCTCGCTTTTCATTCTGACCATGACGCCTCCCGTCGCAATTCCTGAACAGCGACAATAAACCGCAAAAGTGTCGCAAAAATACTATCGCGACATTAATAATGTCGCGCAAGGCTTTTCCCGACATTGCCAAGGGACGAAGATTTCGAAGTGGGACCATACGGCCAAGCTTGGGGCGTTCGCACCGCCAGAGCCCGGCAGCCGCCCCGGCATTGCCAGCCGTCTTGGCTAGTCGTGCGCGAGGAAGATGTTCATGAAGCTGCATATTACCGAAAGGGCCATCAGAGAGGTTGCCGTTCCCGCCGGCAGACAACAGGTAATGTTGTTTGACCAAGAGCAGACCGGCTTTGCCGTATGCGTCACCAAAACAGGCTTTCGAAGCTATGTCATTGTCTATCGCGACGCCTTGGGCAAGCAGCGCCAAGAGAAACTGGCCAACTTTGACACGATAACCGCGTCCGCCGCGCGGGCCGTGGCCAAAGCCAGGCTGGACGCCATCCAGGCGACGAAATCGCAATACAGCCGGCGCCGTGCCTCATGCCCGACCATGGACGCATTCTTCTTCGACACCTTTCTGCCCCTGCTCAGGAGCCAGATCCGATCACATGAAGCCCATGCCAGCATCTACCGCAACCATTTGCAGGAAACCTTCGGGACAATGCGCCTGGACGACATTACCGAGCAGGACGTACTGGCATTCAACAGCAAGCTGATCAACAAGCCCGTTGCATTCAAGAACCTGCAACACCGAAAACTGGCCGACGGCACCGTCAAGCGCATTTTGATTCTGCTGCGCCATATCCTTAACGAAGCCTTGCGACATCAAGGCATTACGTTAAAGCGGAACCCCACCCATGCGTTGAGGCTCAAAACCATCCGTAAGGTGAAAGGCAAATTCCTGACACGCGACCAGTTGCAGCGCCTGATGCGCGCGGCGGAAAAATCCTTGAACGCCGACTTGCCTGACATCATCCGCGTAATGGGCACGACCGGGCTGCGCCGCAATAACGTTCTGGCGATGCGGTGGGATTGGTTCGAGGCGTCGCGGGGTACATTGTCCATTCCAGCCGACAAGGACAAAGCCAAGAAGGGGTTCATCTTGCATATTTCGGCGGACGTTCAAGCATTGCTTGCAGCGCGGCAAGCACGGTCCGATTCGGAATGGGTCTTTCCCAACCCAAAGACCGGCGAACCTTATCAATCGTGCCGCGCAGCATGGCTGACGGCGCGCACCAGAGCGGGTCTCGCGGACCTTCGCATGCACGACATGCGGCATACTTTTGCATCAATGATGCTGGACAGCGGCGCAGACATCGTCGACGTACAGCATGCGCTGGCTCATACGCAATTGAAAACGACAGCCATCTATCTTCACCTGACTGAGTCCAGGAAACGATTCCATGCCAATGCGGCCAGCCAGGCAACGGGACTGTTTGCGTAAGAAAAGAAGGACTCTAGTGCGATATGCTGAGTCAATGAGTGGCGGCCCATACCGCTAAAGCAGGTCTGTTAACAGGTTAGTGCTGCTACAGGTAGCAGACAGGCATATGCCAAATCAGCGGGGTAATCCCCCCATATTTAGCAGTAAGCGGCAGTAGAATCGGTTAAATATTTACTGGCTAGTTTTTGTTTGGGGGTGATGCCGCCCAGTGCCATGTTGGGCCTCTCATTGTTGTAGGTCCAGAGCCAGGCGGTGGCGCCAAGCTGAACTTCGTCCAGACTGCTAAACAGGTTTTGGGCGAGCCAATCATAACGCACGGTTCGGTTGTAGCGTTCGACATAGGCGTTTTGCTGTGGGTTTCCGGGTTGCGTGTGGATCAGCGTAATGCGTCGCCTGGCGGCCCATTCGAGCATCGTTTTACCGATGTATTCCGGGCCATTGTCGCATCGTAAACAAGCCGGCTTGCCGCGCCATTCGATGATCTGATCCAAGGCGCGCGTCACGCGCTCTGCCGGCAGTGAAAAGTCCACCTCAATGCCTAAACCCTCACGGTTAAAGTCATCGACAACGTTAAGCAACCGGATACCGCGACCATCGGTCAGTTGATCATGCATAAAATCCATTGACCAGACCTGGTTGATATCGGTGGCGGTGCCCAGCGGATCGGATCGCTCGCGCACGAGGCGTTTCTTGGGTTTAATGCGCAGGTTCAGCTCCAGTTCGCGATAGATGCGGTACACCCTTTTGTGGTTCCACGTAAAGCCCTTGATGTTGCGCAAGTACAGGAAACATAAGCCAAATCCCCAGTTCCGTTGGGCTGTCGTTAATCGAATCAACCAGTCGGCGATGACCTCGTTTTCATCGGCGTGTTTGGCCTGATAATGGTAGGCGCTTTCGCTGATGCCAAACGCCTGGCAGGCCAGGCGGATGCTGGATTTAAAGCGATCAATCGCACGCCGCGCCATCTCTTTGCGTCGAGATGGCGCTACCACTTTTTTCGTAGCGCTTCCTGCACCATTTCAGCCTTCAGGCGCTCTTCGGCGTACATCTTCTTAAGCTGCCTGTTTTCAGTCTCAAGCTCCTTCAGGCGTGCCATCATCGAGGTGTCCAGGCCGCCATACTTGGCGCGCCACTTGTAAAAGGAGGCGCTGCTCATGCCGTGTTCACGGCACAGTTGCGGCACCGGTGTGCCGGCTTCGGCTTGTTTGAGGATCGCCATGATCTGGCTGTCGGTGAATCGGGCTTGCTTCATTGCTTGAATTTCCTTGTTGTGGAAATTCTACTTCAGCTCACTGCGGTTTTACGGGGGGATTACCGTTGCACCAGCGCCGATAGCCTCACAATTTTCGGATTGTGGGGCTTTTTAACAAGGCGGGGGTGGAATGATTCTTATTTCGTCATCTGCCAGTAAACCAATTTTATGATCCGTACGCCGCCAGCCGGAGACGGACACGACTCATCACAGTCTCAAAGGCTTCACGGTTCTTTTCCTCGGACGTTTCCACACCCAGACCGTCCCGGCTAAGGCAAGGTGCCGCTGTAACGCAGACACCAGCGATACGGTATTTGAAGAGGGTCAGTAGAAAGTCCATATTTGTAACCTTAAAGGTAAGCGCTCCATAAAGCACAGGATTGTCGCCGGCGCCTGAATCGTTCATTGTTCGTCTGTTCACTTTTTCAGGAGCGGGACGAAATGAGCAACAAAGGATATGAATATTGGGCCGCACACCTGGCAGCCATTGCCGATGAAGGCATCGACACCAAGGCGTATGCCCGGCGCGAATCGCTGTCGGTCTGCGCGCTGTACTATTGGCGCCGCCGTATCAAGGCACGGCAGCACGGTCCGCATCCGCTGGCTGCGGTATCTCAGGACAAAGAGTCCGGCCGTAAACTATTCATGCCGGTACAGATCAAAAATGCCGCATCCGAGATGAACCCGAACATGGCCTGTTGTGTCACACTCGGTTCGGGCCTTCGTCTGGAGCTCTCTGAGTTGCCTGCGCCGCAGTGGCTGGCCCAATTGAGCCAGGCCTTAAATTCCCAGGTGCGCTGATGCATCCGGGCAGCCGGGTGAGTCAAGTGTTTCTGTGTCGTGTTCCGGTGGATTTCCGCAAGCAAATCGATGGCCTGGCAGCGCTGGTGGAGAACGAGTTGGCCATGAACCCGTTTGCCGATGCGGTGTATGTCTTTATTAACCGCTACCGCACGAAGATGAAGATCTTGTACTGGCATCGCAACGGCTTCTGCCTGTGGCAAAAGCGCTTGGAAAAGCAGCGCTTCGCCTGGCCCCAGACCCAAGAGGTAGCCACCGTCAGCCTCACGCTGCAAGAGCTGGAGTGGCTGCTGGAAGGCTTCGATTTATGGACAAATAAACCGCATAAAACCTTGAATTATCAGTCAGTTACATAGGGTAATGCGGTATAATGCGGGATGCCTGAAAGCACTCCATTCACTCTGCCGGTTTCGTCCGAGATCGACCCCGATGCCTACGGCATCAACGTGTCGGATCCGGCCATGCAGCAGTTTCTGGCGCAACTCACGCAACAGATTTCTCATCAGGTAACAGCGCAGGTGACCGCACAGGTTACGGCTCAAGTCACCGAACAAGTCACCCGCGCCCTCAAAGAAGAGCACCGCGCGGAAATCCTCAAGCTCTACGAGCAACTTCAAGCCGAGCGACGCCGCTACTTCGGGCCCAGCGCCGATACCGCGCAGGGCCGGTTGTTTGACGAAGCGGAAGCGCTCGCCCGGGATACGACAGAGGCCGATGACACGGTCGCCATCCCCGGTGCCGGCACGGGAGCGCGCGAGGCCACGCCCCTCGCACCCAAGGCCCGAGGCAAACGTGCTCCATTGCCTATGGAATTACCCCGTATCGACATCGTGCACGACATTCCGCAAGCGGATCGCCTATGCCCCTGCGGCACACCCATGGTGCAAATCGGGGAAGAGGTCAGTGAACAGCTGGATATCGTTCCGATGCAAGTGCGGGTGCTGCGTCATATTCGCAAACGCTACGCCTGTCCTTCCAAGGACGTCGCGCCCGTGACTGCGCCCTTGCCGGCACAAGTCCTGCCACGCACCAACGCCAGCAGTTCGTTGCTGGCCATGCTGCTCACGACCAAGTACGTGTCAGTGGCATTGCAATAATCCCCACCTGTGGCATTTAAAAACTCCTCACCCATCTTTTCTCTCAGGAGCGACAGATGGAAAACGAAGTTATGCAGGTGCAGCGGGATGACGAAAAGTCAGGCCCTTTGAGGGCCGGTCCTGGTAGCGTGAGTAGTAGTACCGTGTTCGGAACAAATGGGGACACGGAGACGACAGTGCTTGGACAGGATGCATGGACGGAGATCCACAGACGACATGACCAAGGGCAGACGGTCTCGGCGATTGCTCGAGCGCTTGGGCTGGACCGCAAGACGGTGCGCAACTGCTTGAAGCGAGAAGCGTGGGCGCCATACCGACGTGTGGCGAAGCGTCCGGTGCTGTTGGACGCTCATTGGGAGTGGTTGCGAGAACGGGCGCCGCAAGTGGGGTATTCCGCCCGAATCCTGCACCAGGAGCTGCGTAGCCAGCGCGGTTTCACGGGCTGCTACGAAGTGGTCAAGGTGGCGATTCGACCCATGCGTGCGCAATCGACAGCAGTGTCCTTGACGCAGTGGCGCTTTGAGACGGCCCCAGGTGAACAGGCTCAGGTCGATTGGGGCCAGGTTACCGTCTGGCTGGGTGACAGACGAGAGAGGGTGCACGTGTTCGTGATGACCCTAGGCTACAGCCGCCGCGGGTATGCCGAGGGTTTCCTTGATGAGCGGATGTCCAGCCTGCTGACGGCGCACGAGAACGCCTTCGCACACTTCGGTGGCTGCTGCCAGACATTGCTGTATGACCGCATGCGCACGGTGACGACCGGATCGTTCGAGGACGATGCGGGCTTGCGCCGGGCACGGCTGAACGAACGGTTCCAGGCTTTCGCCGATCATTGGGGCTTTGCCATTCGGCTGTGCCAGCCCTACCGGGCACAGACCAAGGGTAAGGTCGAGTCAGGGGTGAAGTATGTCAAACGCAACTTCGTGCCAGGTCGTCGCTTCCAGAGTCTGGAAGACTTCAATGCGCAACTGGCGAGTTGGCAAGCGGAAATTGCCGACGTCCGCGTCCATGGCACAACTCACCAGCGCCCAGTGGAGCGCTTCGCCCAAGAGGCTGCGGCGCTGATCCCGCTCGCAGGGCAGCGCGGCTTCGTGCAAGCGACCGTGCGTGAACGAGTGGTTGCAGAAGATTGGCTCGTGTCGATCGATGCAAATCGCTATTCGGTGCCGTTCCGGCTCATCGGCCAGACCGTCCAGGTCATACGCGAAGGGGGACAGTGGGTGATTCGGCATCGTGGCCAAGTCGTCGCCGAACATCCCGTGTTGGCAGGGCGTGCGCAGTTGAGCGTCCAACCCGAGCACGGGCCTGGCGCCCTGGCCCGCTATGGGCGCCAGCGCTTCGCCGATGCAGGCGCCCGAAAGCCATCTCCTGAGCCGACGCTGCATGACGTGCAGGTGCGTGACTTGGCCGTGTACGATCAGTTGCTTCGCGCAGACCTAGCTGCTGATCGGCGGGAGACCGCATGATGTCAACCTCCCCACACTCACCCACAGCGGGTGCCGCACGGGGCTCGGCCATGACGACGCCAGCCCAACTGGAGCGCCTTGGCGAGAATCTGAAAAAGCTGCGCCTGTTCAAGAGCTGCGAGCGGCTCGAGGCGTTGCTGCAACATGCCGCAGCCCACGAACTGCCCTATGCCGAGTTCCTCGATCAGGTGCTTGATGAAGAGGTCGCAGCCAAGACGAGCAAGAACATCACCATGCGTACGGCCATGGCTCGCTTCCCCTTCGTCAAGCCGTTGGAGAGCTTTGACTTTGGTTACCAGCCCTCCATCGATCGCAAGCAGGTCAACACGCTGGCCAGTTGTCACTTCATCGAGCATGGCGATAACGTCATCGTGCTGGGGCCGCCGGGGGTAGGAAAGACGCACCTGGCAGTCTCGCTGGGGCTTAAGGCCATCGAATCCGGCTACCGAGTCCTGTTCACCTCCGCAGCCAACCTGATCGCCACACTGACTCGCGCCCATACTGAGGGACGTCTTGACGAAAAGCTCAAGGTCTACACGACCCCGCGATTGCTCATCATCGACGAGATCGGCTATCTGCCCATCGACCGGCTTGGTGCCAACCTGTTCTTCCAGCTCATCAGCCGCCGATACGAGCGTGGCCCGATGATACTGACCAGCAATCAAAGCTTCAGCGCTTGGGGAGACGTCTTTGGTGACCGGATCATCGCCACCGCCATCCTCGACCGGCTACTGCATCACGCTGTGACACTGAACATACGTGGCAACTCCTACCGTCTCAAGGAAAAACTCAAGGCCGGGCTCGTTCGAGCCCACGAAGACGATTCCCAACCGGGTGGGGAAATTTAAACTGCCACGGCGGGGAAAATTGAAATACCGTTAACACTTTTGCTCCGGAGCGCATTCATAGTCTATGCGAACAACTGAAGTTGGCGGCCATCGCAACGGACTGGCCAAGCCTGGCGCAATCAGCGGCAGAAACAGAGCAACCCTATGCCGACTTTTTGGAAGCAGTTCTGCGTGCAGAATGCCAAGCGCGTCGCGCTCGTAGCCAGCAAACGATGACACGGATGGCCGGTTTCCCCGCCATCAAAACCTTGGATTCGTTCGACTTTGCTGTTGCCACAGGCGCGCCCAAGGATGTCATTATGCAGCTGGCCTCGTTGGCGTTCATTGAACGGCGCGAGAACATCATGCTGCTCGGTCCCAGCGGCGTAGGTAAAACGCATCTGGCCATTGCCTTGGGATACTTGGCGACTCAAGCAGGATTGAAGGTGAAGTTCATCAGTGCGGCCGATCTGCTGCTGCAGCTGGAAACAGCGCAGCGCCAAGGACGTTACAAGCCCTTCCTGCGGCGATCCATCCAGGGACCGAGCCTGCTCATTGTCGATGAGATCGGCTACTTGCCCATGACCGGAGATCAGGCCAACCTGTTCTTCCAGGTGATCGCCAAACGCTATGAAGCCGGCTCGGTCATCATCACCTCGAACTTGCCCTTTGGCCAATGGGGCGACGTGTTTGGCGGCAATGACGCGTTGGTGTCTGCGATGCTGGATCGGCTTTTACATCACGCACACATCGTGCAGATCAGAGGCGAGAGTTACCGCTTGCGGGAGAAGCGCCGCTCGGGACTGCTGCGGGCCCATAAACCCGAGCAAAAGTAGGGGGTCATTTTTCGATTGCCGATTTCGGCAATAAAGGGGTCAAGATTCAATTGCCGTTGACAATCTATTCGCTGGTGCAAACGGCCCGTGCCAACGACGTGGAACCCTACACATGGTTGTGCCGTGTGTTGCGTGAACTACCGCGTGCTCAGAACGCTGATGATTACGAAGCGCTGCTGCCGTGGAATCTGAAGCCCTTACAAATGACCACGGAAGAGCTCAAGACGCTGAACAGCTGAGTTGTGGGCGGATACTAAATAGCAAAAAATAACGGCGTGGTATCTATGACGCTGTCAATCCTGTGCTTTATGGAGCGCTTACCCGGTAACTGATTTCGGATGATGACATAGGTTCCAACGTATTTTTGATTGGAACCTATTTTCGCTATCTGGCGCTCATGCCTTCAAGACGGTGCAGACCGGGCTGTTACGTCGGACTTATGGGTAATTGCAAGACTGGGCGCTTACCGCTTACCTATGAAGCGCTTAGTCTGAAAAGCATTCGTTGTGAAAATTAAAGCCCCGCAGTCCAAAGACTGCGGGGCTCCCGAGACTGTCGTAGCGACACAGTTCAATTTGCGCTGAAACCCAGAACGTTGAATCACGTTTCATTCGACGGCGCTGCAGAACAATTTGGCTACGTCAATCCACTTTTTAAGGAGTGTTCATTCTCTCGAATCAGATCGGCACCACCGGGTACCGATCTGTGGATTAGCTTTCTTATAGTAATCCAGGAACGCCTTAGACGCCGTCGATGCCCAAGCCAGCGATAGCTGTTCCCGCGGCGAATGGTGTACCTGTGATCTCTACGATCCAGTCCGTAGCCACGTAGGTATTACCAGCGCCCAGAGCTTCCACGTACGCATATGTGTTGCCGCCGAACAAGAACACCGTCAGTCCGACGTCCGTTACGTTAGCTGTCGCCGCAGCGTTTACCGCAGCCGCAAGCGAGGCTTGCGCTGTGTAATCAAGCACCGTAGTGTTAGCAGCGCTCGCTACAGTGGTTAGGTCGGTAATAGTGATCGTGTCAGCCGCACCTGCGTTAGCGCCGCTTGCTGCACGGTAATCAGTTATGACGTCCAAGGTGCCGAGTACGGAATCCGCTTTCACGAACGAAAATGAATCCACTCCTGCGCCACCGGTAAGAACGTCAGCACCAGCGCCACCGGTGATCGTGTCCGCACCAGCACCGCCGTCGATAACGTCAGCACCTGCTCCGCCATTAAGAACGTCAGCTCCTGCGCCACCGTTGATAACGTCAGCACCTGCACCGCCGGTGATGTTATCAACACCAGATCCGCCGGTTACTATTGCTGCGGCGGTTGCTCCCGTAATGTTAACTGTATTAGCCTCACCAGTTGCGGCATTACCCAGGGAGATATTGAAGGCGCCGGTACCGGTATAAGCCGAAAAGTCCAAATTAACAGAGCCGGTTGATGCCGTTGCATCAACAGTACCAAAGAAGGTACCGGTACCGGCCGTCGTTACATTGGCATCACCTTCGCCGGAAATAGTGAGCGATGCGTTTACATCTTTCGCACCGGCCGTGACCGATTTACCAAAACTAGTAGTAACAACGTGATCGGTACCGTCAGTTGCACCAGCAGAAATAGTTACCGTCTTGAGCGAGTCGTCTGCGCCAATTAAACCAGTGCCCACATTACCTTTAGTGGCGGCGATTTCTACCGTCGCCAATGCATCAGCGGCGACGAATGTGCCAGCAATAATTGCAGCACCAGTAGCGTTAAGCGTCAGCGCTTCGGCCTTGGCACCGATAATATTTCCAGCGGTCAATGCAGCCTTATTGGCATCAAGCGTAAGCGCCTTGGAATCTCCGAGCGCGATTGCGCCAGTGTTGTTAACTGTCGTTGCTTTATCTGCTACCGAGGAAACCGTTATCGCACCGGTCGTTCCCGACAGGGTCAGGCCACCAATACCTACCGCGTCCGAAGAAGTACCAGCAGTCGTAACCTTGCCGACCGTCACAGAAATATCTGTATCAGCACCAGTTGCGTATCCCAATGTAGCACCATTACCAACTGCAGTCGTGTCGAACTTGATAGTATCAACAGATGCATTCAAGTTGCTGAACGTTGCGGCACCTGTGTTGGCAATATCAAGTGTCTTAACGTCGGTTACCTTGGATGCGTTGAACAGCGCAGGGCCAGTAAAAGTCAAATCCAGAGTTTCGATTCCGGAGATTTCAGCGACTGTTGTCGTGGAGATGGAGCCCACAAGCGTGTCCGCGCCCTTACCGCCCTTTATCACGTCTCCCGCACCACTAAGTTGGGTACCAACGCGAAACGTGTTCGTACCAGTGGTGGCCGAAGCATCAAGGGTCAACTCGGCAGCGGCAGAGCCAAGGGTTATGTCATTGGTACCATCGCCCGACACAGTAACCGTCTTCGCGCCGGTGCCTGCTGTCAAATTAACGTAGTTAACACCTGCGGTAGACAACGCTACAGCTTCGATCGCGTTGCCGTTCGCAACATCCAGAACCTGTGTTGTTGTCACTGTTCCAGTCTTGTCGCCTGCGTTGCTGATAGACAGCTTAGCGGTGTCCGCCTTTCCTGCCAATGTGCCCGCAGCATAAGTCACCGTTAGGCCAGCACCCTGACTTGCTACGGTATTGTTGAGTGCGTACGTGGTAGCTAGCGACGCGTCGTTAACAGTCAATGTATTATTCGAGCCTTCACTTGCGAAGACTTCCACGCCTTGCATTAGCTGTTGGCTAAGCGCCGTAGCCGCTGTTGCCCGGACCTCTACATTTTCGATTGCCTTGGTTTGCACTAATGGATTGCCAGCAACACCCTGTGAGAGAATCTTCAGAGTGTCGTTACCGCCAGCGCCATTCAGCAAATCACCGGTATTCAGAGTTTGGCCCGTGCCAGCCGTGATTGCATTGAATACGTCATCGCCAGCAGTTCCTGTCAAATCGTCTACTTGAGTAGTGAGCGTGAAGCTGCCGCCGGGATTCACATCCGAGTCGAAGGGAGCGCCCGGACGATCTTCTGTGTAGCCGTACTGGTAGAAATGGCTAGTCAGTGCATCTTTTTGAGCAGCAGTCAGGTTAGCCGTGTCGGTGATGTCAAACGCGGTGCGCAGGTCTTCGTTGGCATCAGCGTAAGCTTGCAGCTTTGCATCGGTAACGGTCAGACCATTGGCAGGCGAACGCTGCTCGAATTGACCATGCGTGACGAAGTGCTGGAATGCGGTCTGGGCAGTAACGCCGCCAGCCAGCAGATCGGGGTAATTGGTCAGGTAGAACTGAATGTCGAACCAGGGTGCAGGTTTGCGGGCGGTATTCGCGCCCGACAGTGCCTCGACTGCGCCGTGTTGCAGGTAGTGTTGCTCTGCGGTTTCCACTGTGTATCCAGCGGCCAGCACATCCAGGTTAGTTGCCAAGTAGTAGGCAGCGTTAAAGTACGGATTAGCCATAATGATAGTCGTCCTATTTTGTTGCGGGTCACACCCATCGATGGATGTTATCTGTCGTAGGCGAATCGACGCAACGTCGTAAAACCTAGCATCCAGTAACATCGGCGAAGTCTAAACAGAATGCCAACGGCTGTCAATTAAGGGGAACTGCTGTGTGCTGCGGCTTTACACGCCCCTTTGGCGCCGAGGTTGGGCAAAGATTAACCCCAAAAACACAGTTAAAGTAATTTCTCAACACAAATGTTGTGCATCTACAACTATACGTCCATGTCAAGCATTTGTATTGGGCTATCGAAGGTAACACACCGACATTCGGCCAATACATCGTAGTAGAGGCCCAATTCGTAGGCTTTTCACAACATTGGAAATGGTAAGCAGAATTGTCCTGAGTCGATGAGGGCACGGATGGGCCCTGGCGCCACCGCCCTATAATAGAGAACCTTTCTTTGTGGCCGGCGTATTCCTGAATGGCAAATCCCGTAACGCAGTTGTCCCTTCCTGTTGCTTTGTGGCGTCACCGGCACCTGATCAGCACCATGACCTGGCGCGAAGTGCTGGGGCGCTATCGGGGCTCGGCGGGCGGGCTGCTGTGGTCGCTGCTGACGCCTATCTTGATGCTGTCGGTCTACACCATAGTATTTAGCGGCATCTTCCAGGCGCGGTGGTCGCAGGAGTCGTCCAGCCCTTTGGATTATGCGCTGCAGCTTTTCGTGGGGCTGATCATTCACGGCCTGGCGGCGGAAGTCCTGAACCGGTCGCCGGCGCTGCTGATCAATAATGTCAGCTATGTGAAGCGGGTGGTGTTCCCGCTTGAGATTCTGCCGGTGGTGAACCTGCTGTCGGCGCTGTTCCATATGCTGATCAGCCTGGCCGTGCTGCTGGTGTTCTATCTGGGGGTGCATGGTCAGTTGCATGCTACGGCCCTGTGGCTGCCGCTGGTGGTGGCCCCTTATGTGGTGATGCTGTCGGGCGTGGGCTGGTTTCTGACCGCGCTGGGGGTCTACCTTAGGGATATCGCGCAGCTGATGGGGCTGGTGACCATGATACTGATGTTCCTGTCGCCCGTGTTCTACCCGGCCTCGGCCCTGCCGGCCCGCTTCCAGCCCATATTCAAGCTGAATCCGCTTACCGTCATTATCGAGCAGTCGCGTGCGGTGCTGCTGGACGGCAAGGCGCCCGACTTTGTATCGCTATCTATATATATGTTGATGGCGCTGGTGGTGGCGTTTGTGGGCTACCGTTCGTTCCAGATCATGAAGAAGGGGTTTGCCGATGTCCTCTGACATTGCGATTTCAGTCGAGCACGTTGGCAAGACGTTCCGCATGTACAAGCGGCCGCAGGACCGCCTGCTGCAGCGCTTCTTTCCCAACAAGCAGTATTTCCGCGAATTCCACGCGCTGTCCGACATCAGCTTCCATGTGAACCGCGGTGAAACGGTGGGCATCATCGGGCGCAACGGCTCGGGCAAGTCTACCCTGCTGCAGTTGATCTGCGGTACGCTGACGCCCACCCTGGGTCAGATCACGGTGCATGGCCGCGTGGCCGCCCTGCTGGAACTAGGCGCCGGCTTCAACCCGGAATTCACCGGCCGGGAAAACGTCTATTTGAATGCAACCATTCTGGGCCTGAGCCGGAAAGAAGTCGACGAGCGCCTGGACGATATTTTTGCGTTTGCGGAAATCGGCGACTTCGTGGACCAGCCGGTGAAGACGTATTCCTCGGGCATGTACGTGCGCCTGGCCTTTGCGGTGATTGCGCACGTGGACGCCGACATCCTGATCATTGACGAAGCGCTGGCGGTGGGCGATGCCCTGTTCACCCAGAAGTGCATGCGCTTTTTGCGACAGTTTCGCAAGAAGGGCACCATACTGTTCGTAAGCCACGACAGCGCGGCCGTCACCAATCTGTGCCAGCGGGCCATCTGGCTGCGCGAAGGGCAGATTGTGGAGCAAGGCAACGCCAAGGAAGTCTGCGAGGCCTACCTGGCGTCTTTGTTCGATGCCAAGAATACCAAGAGCGCGGTGGCCGAGGCCGATGTGATTCGTGCCGAGCCCGAAGAATGGATCGACCAGCGCCGCGATTTCATCAATGCCAGCCCGCTGCGCAATGACCTGGAGATCTTCCGGTTCGACCCGGACAAGGCGGGCTTCGGGCGGGGCCACGCCAAGATCACCGACGTGCACCTGGCCGACGACCAGGGGCATCGCATGGCCTGGGTGGTGGGCGGCGAGATCACCAACCTGCATGTGCAGGTGCAGACCAGCCAGCCGCTGGACCGGCCCATTGTCGGTTTCTACGTAAAGGACAGGCTGGGGCAGACGCTCTTTGGCGACAACACCTACCTGACCTATGCGAACGACCCGCAGGCGGTAGAGGCCGGCGAGACGTTGAAGGCGCGCTTCCGCTTTCCCATGCCCTTGCTGCCGGTGGGCGATTATTCCATTGCGGTGGCCATTGCCGACGGCACGCAGGCCGAGCATGTGCAGCATCACTGGATACATGATGCAGTGTTGTTCCGCTCGCATTGCAGCGCCTCGGCCACGGGCCTGGTCGGCATCCCCATGCTGGACATCCAGCTGCAGGCCGATGGCCAGGAAGCCGCCTGATTTCACTTGAGCATACGCCCATGACACAAGCCGCATCCCGCTACGATTATCAATTCGACCCTGCCGGTGATAGTACGGCGGCGCGCGTCTGCAGGCTGGTGGGCGCCGACCGCCAGGTGCTGGAAGTGGGCTGCGCGGCCGGAGCGATGTCGGCGGTGCTGAGCCGCCACTACGGCTGCCGGGTAACCGGCGTGGAATATGACAGCCGCGCGGCGGAGCAGGCGCGCCAGTACTGCGAGCAGGTGCTGGAGGCCGACCTGGATGCGCCCGACTGGGCCGCTCCTTTGCGTGGGCTGGTTTTTGATACGGTGCTGGCGGCCGACGTGCTGGAGCACCTGCGCGACCCGCTGGCCTGCCTGCGGCAATTGCGTACCTTGCTGGCCGACGACGGGCGGATCGTGGTGTCCGTGCCCAGCATTGCCCACAACGGCGTGCTGGCCGCCCTGCTGGCCAACGAATTCGAATACCGCGAGACCGGGCTGCTGGATCGCACTCATATTCACTTCTTTACCGGCCCTACTTTGCAGCGCATGCTGAACGAGGCCGGGTTTCGCGTGCTGCTTGCAGACGCCGTGAAAGCCGGGCCGGAACATCCGGAGTTCAGCGACTATTGGAAGCGCCTGCCTGCGCCGCTGGCGGAATGGCTGGGACGTAATCCGGCCGGCCGGGCGTACCAGGTCATTGTGCAAGCCGTGCCGGATAATCAGCCGGTCCCGTTGGACCAGACTGAGACCTTGGCCGCGCAGCGACAGTGGCAGGAAAGCATGCCGGACGCCAAGGTGCTGCGGCAACAGCAGGAAGATTATGCGGCTCTGCAGGCACGGCTCGAAGCGTCGCAGGCTGGGCAAGAGGCCTTGCGTGCGGAACTGGCCGGGCTGGCGGCTGCGTTGGATGCGGCCAAGGGCGAGACGGCTGCGGTGCGGCGGGAAGTGGATGTGATGATGGCGTCGCACAGCTGGCGAGTGACGGCGCCGTTGCGGAAGATCAGTGATTTGCTGAAGGGGAGGGTCAGACCCCATTCGGGGTCTGACCCTGAGTGATGTGGATGGGGTCAGACCCTATAGGGTCTGACCCCGTTGTCGCATGTTGGGGGTCAGACCCCGTACGGGGTCTGACCCCTTGACCCCTTAGCGTGTGAGGCCCGGCACGCAAGCCACGGCGCATTGCAGGCCCAGGGCCTGCGGCACTACGCCGAACAAGCGCTCCATGGCGTGCAGGATGGAGCCGTCGGGCCCTAGGGGCTCGGGCGGGTAGTCATCCCAATCCAGCTCCAAATTGACAAATCGCTCAAGCACCCGGGCGCGGACCCAGAACATGGTGCCGGCGGGGAAGTTGATCTGCTCGGGCAAGGCATTCAGCCCCAGCTTGGGCGCCAGAGCCTGGGCGAACTCCAGGTTCTCGCCCCAGTCCAGCAGATTGGGGTCGTCGGGGAAAACGATGCCGATGGACGGGTCCCGGCTCATGGCGGCCAGGATGGTATCCGCCATGGCGCCGCCCTGCTCTCCACCCACCAGGCTTTCCATCAGGAAATTGCGCCATGCTTCGACGGCGGCCCGATGCGAGGAATGGAAGCTCTGCTTGGTGTGCAAATGGCCGATGAGGTCGTAGCCCTGCGACAGTTCCTTGCCGAAGGCGGTCAGGAAAGGCCCGATATCACGCCCCCGGTTCGGCACGACCTGGACATGCCTGACCTGGCCGGCGTAATCGGCCAGGATTTCCTGCACGCGCGCCTGTACTTCGCTGTCCTTGACGCTGATGAACAGATCAGGCCGTGTGCGATTCAGGCGCAGACGACCAAGGATCTCTTCCAGCAATTCCGGATAGAAGACATGCATGTGCAGCGCCACGCGAGTGTCCGCTGGAAGGTTGGAGACGGCTTCGGAGGGAGATCCGACGATGACGGGCGCGGTCCATGTGCCTTGTGGACGGCCTTTGCGAAGGAAGTCGGCGAATGGGTCGGGGGTGAGGGTCAGACCCCGTACGGGGTCTGACCCTGGAGCCGTTATGGAGTCAGACCCTATAGGGTCTGACCCCTGGTCTGTTTTGGGGTCTGACCCCTGCTCCGCCTTGTATATGCCGGGATGAAAGCCGGGGCATGGCTTGCGCGCGCCCAGGCCGCTGCGGGCATAGCGTATGTATTTGGTGACGGCGGGGATGTCCAGGCCGCTTTGCTGGCCCAGGTGCTCGAAGTAATCCGGCTGGAACATGCCGGAGTCCAGGATTTCTTGCTCATCCAGTTTGTCTTGGGCGGCCTGCGCCGCGGCTTCGTAGCCCAGGGCTTCCAACTGGGCGGCATAGCTGTCCGGTGTCGGCATGGACAGCGCCAGCGCGCGGCATTGTTCGCCGATGCGTTGGCGTACCGGTTCTGCGTGCAGCAGGGCCAGGACTTTGTCCGAAGCATCCACGATGTCCATATACGCGGCCAGGCAGTCGGCGCTTAGCCCTTGCGCCGATAGCAGGTCGGCCAGGCCGCCGGCTTTGTCGAAGCACACCACGGGCACACCGTGCCGCATGGCTTGAAGCGCCGCGTGGGGCACGGAGTCGTAGCGTGCGGGGGCCAGGAAAACGTCGGCCAGAGGCAAAGCGGCGCGAATGTCGTCGGTGTCGTCGATGATGCGGACCTGGGTTTCCAGCCCAGACCGTTTGATCTGGTCCATCAGGTAGACGGGGTAGTTGTCGTCCGCCTTGTCGTCCACCGGGCGCCCTATCCAGGCGAACCGGCAGTGCTTTCCATGCGGGGACGCCGCGATGCGCGCGGCGCACGCGAGGAACAGGTCGGCGCCGGCGGCGTAATCGAGCGGGCCCGCTCCGAGTATCAGGGGGCATTCTTGCGTATCGCCGGCAGCCTGCAGCCAGTCTGTCAAGTCTTGCCGCAGAGCCTGGCTCATCGGATCCAGTTCCGCGCTCGAAGCCGGAGCGTCATTCAGGCCGGGGCGCAGCAGCGCAAGCACATTGCGATTCATGCGCGGCCAAGCCTCGAGCCCATGCTCGAACGCGAGCGAGTCGGAGAACACGGTTTTGTCGGACCAGAAGAACACCTCCTGGAATTCGAACGGCGATACGGCGTAGGAGGCGATGTCGTGCAGCACACTGACGATGGGCACATGATGCAGCGCCAAGGCCGGCAGCACCGTCTTGGACTCCAGGCCCTGCACGAGGGCGAACTCCAGCGTCTGCCGTGCATGGATTTTGTCGAATCGTTCCTGCGCATGCACATAGTTGTGGCGGGCGGACGGTTCCAGTATGACTTCCGCGGCGTAGCGCTGGAAGTCCGGCCGCAGCGCGCCATCGCCCAGCAGCCAGACCACCACGTTGTAACGCGCGGCCAGCGACTCAGCCAAGCGCAGCGCCACGAGCGAGGAGCCCGAGCGTTCGGCGGTATGCGACACGATCAGTATGGCTTTCCTGGCAGGGTCGAAGCCCACGCCGGGATGGATGTCCAAGCCGGGCTGGCGCCAGGGGCGTCCTTCGTACTGGCCATAGGCCAGGAAATGTTCGGTCGGGTTCGCGCCGGCGGCGTGGATGTCCGGGTTGAGCTCCAGGTATAGCGCGGGATCGAATTCGGCGGGCGGATCGCCCAGCGGCGGAGGGGCTATCGGCTCGGGCTCAATGGCGGGTGCCGGCTCGGTTTTGCGCTGCAAGGCTCGCAAGGGCTTGGTGACGCGCCACGACAACGACGCCTCCATGGCGGCCTTGCGCCGGTCCAGCGCGACATAGCGGCTGTCCAGGATCTCGAATTCGCGGCGCTGGGCCACCAGCCTGCCTTCCAGGGCAAGCCGCCATCTTTCCAGCCGGTCGGCACGCTCGCCAAGCTGCAGCAATTGCTCTTGAGCAAGCACGTCGCTGCCTTCGGCCCGCGATGCCCGCGCTTCGGCCTGCACCGCGCGCCGCTCGGCCAGGGCGGCCCGGCGTTCCGCCGCGGCGGCCCGACGGGCCTGGATCGCTTCCCCCTGTTTCTTGCCGTCTTCCATCAGGCGTCCTGGCTATAGTGCCCGACCGCTTCTGCCGCCTTGTCCTTGGCCTGGTTGTAGGCCTCGTGCAGCAACAGGGCGCGCGCCGAGCGCGTCTGGAAGTCGGCGGGCGAGCGAAACAGCGAAGTGGTCTTGGCGACGTAGGTGAATTGCTGCCCATGACCGTAGCGCAGCCACAGGTTCCAGTCTTCCAGCTGATCCAGCTCGACATCGAAGCCGCCGCGCTGCTCGTACAGCTCGCGCTTGAACAGGATGGCCTGGATGGGGATGAAGTTATGGTCTGTCATGACCTCGTAGTCCCATTCCTGGAAGAAGACGTGCGGCGTGTTGAACTCCGTTTCAACGTAGCGGTCGTTTTCCTTGTCCAGGTCGGTGTGCACTTCGACCGCGAGCGCATAGGCCGCGCTGGCTTCGGGCCGGCGGCGCAGCGCCGTGACCAGGGTTTCGACGTGGTCGGCGAACAAGAGGTCGTCGTCATCCAGGAACATTAAGTACTGGCCGGTGGCAGCGGCCAGGCCGGCATTGCCTGCGGCGGACCGGCCCAGCTTGGGCTGCGGCAGGAAGCGGACCTGGAATCCCGGTGGCGCATGCGCGCTCATGGCGTCGACCACCGCTTTTTGCGTGTCGCCGCCGTCTTCGACGACGATCAGTTCGATATTGGGATAGGCCTGATTGAAGACGCTCTGCATCGCCTGCCTCAGGAACATGCCGCGTCCCCGGTAGGTGCGCGTCACGATGCTGACCAGGGGCGCTTGCGACGGCGATACGGGCTCGACTTCCCAGAAGGCGCCGTCGCGGCGGAATTCGTAGTCCATGGCCCGGAAAGGAAAGCTGGCCCGGGCATCGCCTTTTCCACGAGAGAAGTGGCGCCAATTGCCCATGAGCTTGCCGGCGTTCTGCAGCAGTGCCTTGCGAGCGCCCGGGAAAAGCGCGGGCATCATGAACAAGGAGGAATACAGGGCCAGGCCCGCCATGCGGTCCGCCTTGCTGCCATAGCGCACGCGCAGGTATACGTTGCCGATGGTGCTGCCGGTGAACTGCATGGGCTTGACCTCGCCCGCGCTTTGGTAGGTATAGTGGTGCACCACGGCACGGGGCACATACTTCAGGGCATAGCCGTATGATCGGAAGCGGTAGGAAAGCTCGACGTCTTCCGCATACATGAACAGGCGCGGCTCGTAGCCTGTCACTTTTTCGTAGGCGCTGCGCCGCAAGAGAATACAGGCGTGCGACGACCAGTTGGTTTCCAGGGTGACGGGGTCGTAATACTTGGGGTGCTCGAAAGGCACTTGCCGCAGTTCCCAGCTGGCTACCTCGCCGGCCTGGTCGCGCAAGGCGGCACTGACTACTTCAATCAGGGCGTCGGGGCTGAATTCCAGGTCCAGGTTGGTGACCAGGCAGTAGTCGCTCTTGCCTTCCCGGATGGCGCGGTCGTGTCCCGCGCCGAAACCCAGGTTCTCCTGTTCAATGAGGGAGACGCTGGCAAATTGTGTCTCCGCTTCCTGCATCCAGCTGCGGATCTGATCCACCGTGCCGTCCTGCGAACCATGATCGACGAAACGAAGGTGGATGCGCCAAAGCGGATAACGCTGCGCCTGCAGCGAACCCACGAATTGGCCGATCCAGCGTTCGCTGTTGTAGCTGACCACGGAAACGTCGATTTCCGGCCAGTCGCCGTCGGCACGCTTGGCCTGCGCCATGCCGGGCTGCAGCAGGAAGCGGCGGTTGGACAAGTCCTGCATGGCCCGCAGGTTGTCCGGCGAATACCATTTTTCCTTGATGTCGCGCACCGCCTCGGCTTTCCAGTAAGCCAGCTTGTGGCGCACTTTATGCAGCACGGCAAAGCGCGCGTACACGGGACGCAGCACCTGCACCGCCTTACGGCGCACCTTGCTTAGAAATGCTCTCATTGCGAAATCTCTTGAGGGGTCAGACCCCGAATGGGGTCTGACCCCGTAGGATTGGCTAGGGGGGTCAGGCCCCGAATCTTTTGAGGGGTCGGACCCCGTACGGGGTCCGACCCCAACTGCAACGGGTCTAACCCCTTAGAACTGGTTACAGGGGTCAGACCCTGTACAGGGTCTGACCCTAGCCGCAAAGGATCTGACTCCATGAAAAATACCTGGCTCACCGCATCGAACTCGCTGGCCTGCAGGTCGCCCACGGCGGTGGCGAGGCTGAGACGCGCAAGAATATACTCCAGCCGGGCGCGCGACAGGTCGCTGAGCGCCTGGTACAGCTTGTCCTGCACTTTCAGGATGTCCACATTGCTGGCGATGCCATATTCGTAGCCTTTACGACCGGCGTCAAGGCTAAGCCGGCTGGACTCGACGGCCGCCTCCAGAGCGCGTATCCGCTGTTCGCCCGACAACACGGCCGAGTACTGGCGAGTGGTTTCCGCCTGGGCACGCTCCGTGGCGGCGCGGACTTCCTGCTCCAGCCTTGAGCGGTCGGCGCGGGCGCGGGCAGTGTTGGCGGTGTTGTAGCCGCCCGTGAAGATGGGGATATTGACGTTGATGCCCACCAGGAAGGTGTTGCTGCGCTGGCTGAGGGTGGACAGGTTTTCACTTTCGGCCTTGCTCAGGCTGGCGACCAGGTCCATGCTGGGAAAATAGCGGCTGGCCGCGCGGCTGACTTCCGTGTCCGCCACCTTCACGGCTTCGCGCGCGGCTTTGACTTCGGCATTGTTCAGGCGGGCGCGTTCCAGCCAGATGCTTATATCCGCCGGCACCAGGGGCGGCAGGGGGAAATCACGCTTGGCCGGCGCCAATGCCTGCGGGGCCGCCCCCAGTAACGCCTGCAATTCACGGCTGGCGGTGCGCAACTGGTCTTGGGCGGCAATGACGTCGGCGCGGGTACGCGCAAGGCGCGCGCGCGTTTCCTGGGCATCGGTGCGCGTGCCCTCGTTCTGAATGTATAAAGATTCCTGGGCTCGAGCCTGTTCGTCCAGGGATTTTTCCAGCTCGCGCTGCAAAGCCAGGCGGTCGGCGGCCAGTAGTACGTTCAGGTAGGCAGTGGCCAGGCGCATGCCGGCTTCTTGCTGCCGCACGCCGAATACCGCCTCGCCTTCGCCGGCCCGCGCCTGCCCGCGCTGGTATTCCGCGTAGCGGCTGTAGTTCAGCAGCGGCTGCTGCAGCTGCACGTAGGCATTGCTGGAGTCGTAGCGGACATCGGAACTGACGCGCTGGCCCGTGAAATTGGGCTGCTCTATGCTGCCCGAGATGCGGCTGCGGGAATAGCCCGCCTGCACTTGAGGCAAAAGGGCGGCCCGCCCCTGGGCGCGCTCGGTGTCCGAAGCGGCTTGCTCGCTGATGGCCGCCTGGTAGGTGGGGTCGTGTTCAAGAGCCAGCCGCCAGGCGCGGGCCAGGTCGACCACCCCTTCCAGGACGGGGACACGGGCCGAGGGCGACATGATCACCAGGCTTGCGCCGTCGCGCGCGGGCTGCTGCTGGTGCATGGATTTCAGTGTTTCAAGGTTCCAGCCCGGCTGCGCCGGCTTTTTTTCTTGCGCGCCGTCTTGCGCCGCGACCGCGTGCACGCAGGCGCCGCCCAGCAACAAGGCGGCTGCCAGACGCGACGTGCGCTTCAAAGCGGGCAGGAAACGAGCCAAGAAAAACATGAATACCTTACGCGCCGCTTGATCGGCCAAGCGCGCCGAGCTGAAGACAAAACGGGCATTTTACTCCGGCCGCCCGGACTCGGCTGCGACGGGCGCTGAGGCGTCCCAATAGCGCCTGTGCATGCTCAGGCGCCTGGCCCGCGACAGCGCGGAAAGCCCTGTCATTTACGGCAGGGATGGCTTACTCAAGCCGCGAAGCGTAGACAACGTGTCGTCTGGATCGTAGACGCGCAACTGGTTATGCGACCGCGTAGAGCTGCCGTAAATTACCAGGTTCGTGCCACCCGGATAAGATTGTGATGGAAACAAAATACCGTCCAAGCCTGCCAAGATGGTGTCATCGGCCATGTACCACGTGGGTGGTTCGATCCCATGCCCGAACCATTCCTCCCGCCAGTCCACGGCGTAATCCGCCCACAGTGCAGGCCAGCGTGCTGGGTCAAAGCCACCACTCAAGTCTGCGACCCGTAACTGACGAACAAAGAATGTACAAATCGTTCCAGGGCGCAACCACGGGTTGTCTTGACGGTATTCCGCTAGTGCTGTCGCATCGGTGAGTGCCAAATAAAGCGCCTCTTGGCCTGGACGGTTGAAGCGGCCTCCCTGGCGTGCAGCGCCCATACCGGAAAGCGGCATGCTGGCGTAACTCGGGGCGATAACCCTATAGAAGGTGGCATCCTCTTCCAGACCGATAGTACGCTCAATCATCCGGCAGCTCCGCCTGCCAGAGACTCTAGATACACAATCACCGCATCGGCTCGGCCCTCTTGGATCAGCGTGTCCGCCGTCTTATAACCGAACGCTTTCAAGGGCTCATTGCGCAACAGGAATGCCGCCTGATCAGGGTCGCCAGTCATCTCAGTGGCTACCGTCAGTACTCGAAGCATGTCTTGCAGGTACTTCTGGAGTTGAGGGGTATGGGGACGCGCCGTGGGCGTATTGCGATGCACTCGTGCTCGCTCGGCCAATTCCTGGACACGAAAGCCAAAGAATTCCCCTACTCGAGCCGGAGACAAGAACGGCGTATCGGGTTCTCGGAATCGCTCAATAAATGGGGATGAGAAGGCAAAAGCCATGATTATCTCCATCACATTAAATATGCACCAATTATGCACCCAGATTGCTCTAAAAACAATCACACCACTGACGATGAGGAGAGGGCGTCAACTCGGCCATATGCTACGGCGCCCAATAGCGCTTGTGCATGCTGAGCCGCCGGCGCCAGGCATGCGGCAGCATGGGATACTGCTTGCCGAGCTTGTAGCCGATGATTTTCAGGGCGTTGTGCAGGCAGGCGCGGGGCACCCATAGCGGGGCATTGCGCGCCAGATAGCGCAGTTCCGACAGGATGAAGCGCTTGCCCTCTCCTCCCGCGCCGCCGAAGGCCTGGCTGATCCAGGCTTCGTCGTGATGAAAGACGCCGATGTCGAAATATCGGCGGAATTCCTCGGTCGGGCTGTAGTTGTGGGAATGGCGGACCGCCGCGGCGGCGACGTAGGCGATCTTGTGCCCGGCCAGGGCGGCGCGCGCCGCCAAGTACATATCTTCGCTGACGATGCTTTTTTCAGGAAAGCCGCCCAGTTCAAGAAAGACAGTATAGCGATAGGCGGCAAAGGAATTGGACGCAAACACCGCCTTTATGCCCCGGGTGGCGCGATCGGCAGCGCCCGCCACATACGATTGTGCGGGGTAATTGAACAGACGAGCGTGGGCGGCCAATGGATTGGCGTCCCGGTGGGGCAGCTGGCGTCCGTAGGCCACTGCGACGGCTTGATCGTCAAAGGCGTGCAGCAGTGCATCCAGCGCCAGCGGGGCGTCGAACACGGCGTCCTGGGTCATGAAGACAAGGATGTCGGGCGCCGGCCCGATTCCAGCGGCCAGGTTGCGGGTGCCGCCATGGTCGAAGGTGGCCGGATCGACGTTATGGACGGCGAAGCCGTGCGCGGCGGCCACACCAACGGTGTCGTCGGCGGATGAAGAATCCACGACCAGCACCTCGATGTGGGCGAAACTGGCCGCCACGGCGTCGGCGATGGACTGCGCACAGGCTTTCCATACTGCGCCGCCGTTATAGGTGGGCACGATGAGCTTGACCCGCGCCTGCGATAGGCCGGACGGCTCAGGGCTGGCCATTGAGGAAACCCTTGTAGGCCGTCATTGCAATGATTTTAAGATCAAGGCCCAGCGACCAATTGTTGATATACCAAAGGTCGTGTTCCACGCGCTGCACCATTTTTTCGAGGGTGTCGGTTTCGCCTCGGTAGCCATTGACCTGCGCCCAGCCCGTGATGCCGGGCTTGACCTTGTGGCGCTGCATGTAGGATTCGACCATGTCCTTGTAGTATTCATTGTGGGACAGCGCGTGCGGACGCGGCCCCACGATGGACATGCGCCCCTGCAGCACATTGAAGAACTGGGGCAGTTCGTCAAGGCTGGTGCGCCTAAGGAAGGCGCCCAGGCGGGTGATGCGCGGGTCGCCGTAGTGCGCCTGCGTGACTTCGCCGGTGGATTCTTCGTGAACCTCCATGGAGCGGAATTTATATACCTTGAAACGCCGGCCGTTGATGCCCATGCGGTACTGCTTGAATATGACCGGCCCGCGCGACGTAACCTTGATGGCAATGGCAATGAACAGGCATACCGGCAGCACGAACACCGAAATGATGCCGCCCAGCACCAGGTCCTCCAGGCGCTTGACCATGCGCGCCGGGCCTTCCATAGGGCTGCGACTGATGTCCAGCGTGTACAGGCCGGCAATCGTGCTGACGCGGTGATTCAGCAGGGGCAGATCGCCCAGATCCGGCAAATAGCGAATGTCGACGGTCTGGTGGCGCAACGCGTGCATGACGTTCTTGATGGCTTCGCCCTCGTTCAGAGGCAGGCACAGCCATAGTTCGTGGGCGCCGCAAGACGTCACTTCGGCGATCAGTTGCTGTTCCCATTCCGCGCCGCGGCCCAGGCGCAAAAACTTCACGACGTCGTAGCCCTGCTCGGGCAGTTCGGCTTCGCGGTCGCGCAGCATGACCGACGCGTCGCCCGAGTCGACGACAATTACCTTTTTAAGGTTCTTTCCCTTGGCGCGAAGGTTGCGCAGGAACAGGTAGACCGAAATGCGGAAGGCGGTGACCAGCGCAAGCGAGATCACCAGCGATGACCCCAGCCAGATCCGGGAATAGTCTTCCGCCACCTTCAGCAATACCGCCACGCTGGCGATGACGGCCAGCGCCAGCAGCCAACCGGTGTACATGCGGCTGAGCTGCTGGATAAGGTGCCGCCCCCGCCAGGACAAATAGGTGCCCAGCAGCAGCTGGCACATGACGACGGCGCCCGCGATGACCAGCGTGGCGGCGAAGTAATGCTGGAACATGTCCCAGTAGCCGAATCGCAGATAGTGCCCGGCGTAGCTGCCCGCTACAATCAGCAGGAAGTCCACCACGCCCGCCACGAACGCCACGGGGTAGCGCTCGGCAAGGGTTGGCACATAATGTATTTGCGGCTTCATATGAGTGCGGGCTGAGTACAGGACGGTGATTGCTGAATAGGGCAATGTTACAATACCCGGCTTGCCTGGCGGCAGTAGTTTGCCGGCCTATTGACATCATGACACCAAGACCCCGGCATGAAAATCTTGTTATTCGGTAAAAACGGACAGCTAGGCTGGGAATTGCAGCGCAGCCTGGCCCCCCTGGGCGAGCTGGTGGCGCTTTGCCGCAACAGCACGGAACTGTGCGGCGACTTCCTGCGTCCCGACGACATCGCCGACACCGTCGAGCGCATTGCGCCCGACGTGATCGTGAATGCCGCCGCCTACACCGCCGTGGACAAGGCCGAGGCCGAACCCGAGGTGGCACGCAGCGTCAATGCGCACGTGCCGGCGCTGCTGGCCCGATTGGCCCGCGAGCGCGACGCCTGGCTGGTGCATTATTCGACCGACTACGTCTTCAACGGTAGCGGCGACACGCCCTGGCGGGAAAGCTGCCCGGTCGCGCCCATCAATGTCTACGGCCAGACCAAGCTTGAAGGCGAAGAAGCCATCCAGGATGCTGGCTGCAAGCATCTTATTTTTCGCACCAGCTGGGTGTATGCGGCAAGGGGCGGCAATTTCGCCAAGACCATGCTGCGCCTGGGCCAGGAGCGCGACACGCTTACAGTCATCGACGACCAGGTGGGCGCGCCCACCGGGGCCGATCTGCTGGCGGACGTGACTGCGCATGCCCTGCGCGCCGCGCTGCAAGACCCCGCGCTGTGCGGGCTGTATCACCTGGCGGCCGGCGGCGAGACTTCCTGGCACGGCTATGCCGCCTTCGTGCTGGACCATGCCCGCGCGGCGGGCGTCGACATCAAGACGGCATCCGACGCCATTTTGCCGGTCGATAGCAGCGGCTTCCCGACCACCGCCCAGCGGCCGCTGAATTCACGACTGGACACACGCAAGCTACAAGAGGCTTTCGGCCTGCACCTGCCCGACTGGCAGGTGGGCGTGGCCCGCCTACTAACAGAAATTCTGGATCGATCATGACACAACGCAAAGGCATCATTCTGGCCGGTGGATCCGGCACACGGCTGCATCCGGCAACGCTGGCCATCAGCAAACAGTTGCTGCCGGTCTATGACAAGCCCATGATCTACTACCCGCTGTCCACGCTCATGCTGGCCGGCATCCGCGACATCCTGATCATTTCCACCCCGCAGGACACGCCGCGCTTCCAGCAACTGCTGGGCGACGGCAGCCAATGGGGACTGAATCTGCAATATGCGGTGCAGGACAGCCCGGACGGCCTGGCGCAGGCATTCATCATCGGCGCGGACTTCGTCGGCAATGATTTGTCGGCCCTGGTGCTGGGCGACAACATCTATTACGGGCACGATTTCCACAAGCTGCTGGACAGCGCCATGCAGCGCACGGAAGGCGCATCGGTGTTCGCGTATCACGTGCACGACCCCGAACGCTACGGCGTGGCGGAATTCGATTCCACCGGCAAAGTCATTTCCCTGGAAGAGAAACCGGCGCAGCCGAAGTCCAGCTATGCCGTGACGGGGCTGTACTTCTATGACCAGCAGGTGGTCGACATGGCCCGCAGCCTGAAGCCCTCGCCGCGCGGCGAGCTGGAAATCACCGATCTGAACCGCATCTATCTTGAGCAAGGCCAGTTGAATGTCGAGCTCATGGGCCGCGGCTATGCCTGGCTGGACACCGGCACGCATGAATCCCTGCTGGAAGCCGGGCAATTCATTGCAACGCTGGAAAACCGCCAGGGACTGAAAGTGGCCTGTCCGGAAGAAATCGCCTTCCGCCGACGATGGATAGACGACGCACAACTGGAACGCCTGGCCCAGCCGCTGACCAAGAACGGCTACGGGCAGTATCTGCTGCGCGTGCTGAAGGAAAGGGGTCAGACCCCGTACGGGGTCTGACCCCATCACGACGAGGGGTCGGACCCGATGTGTGGGTCCGACCCTATCAAGGGGTCAGACCCGCTGTTTGGGTCTGACCCCGCCAAGATGAGGGGTCTGACCCGTCGTTTGGGTCTGACCCCGTCAAAATAAAGGGTCAGACCCGATGTCTGGTCTGACCCCCACGCCCCTCGAAAGAAGGGGTCAGACCCCATTTGGGGTCTGACCCCAGGAAAACGCCATGAACGTTCAACGACTCGATATCCCCGATGTGATCCTGCTGGAACCCAAGGTTTTTGGAGATGATCGCGGTTTTTTCTTTGAAAGCTTCAACCAGGCGCAGTTCGACGCGGCGGTGGGCCGCAAGGTGCCGTTCGTGCAGGACAACCATTCGCGCTCCGCGCGTAATGTGCTGCGCGGCCTGCATTACCAGATCCAGCAGCCGCAGGGCAAGCTGGTGCGCGTGGTCCAGGGCGAAGTCTTCGATGTGGCGGTGGACCTGCGCAAGAGCTCGCCCACGTTCGGCAAATGGGTGGGCGCCCTGCTAAGCGGCGAGAACAAGCGCCAGCTATGGGTGCCCGAGGGCTTCGGCCATGGCTTCGTGGTACTGAGCGAGCACGCCGAGTTCCTGTACAAGACCACCGACTACTACGCGCCCGCGCACGAGCGCTGCATTGCCTGGAACGACCCGGACCTGTCCATAGACTGGAAACTGCAAGGCGAACCGGTGCTGTCCGCCAAGGACGCGCAAGGCGTGGCGTTTGCGCAGGCCGAGGTTTTTGCCTGATATCGCGCTGACTGTGGACAGCAGTTGGCTTAGGATTTGACCTGGTTTCGACCGGCACACAACGATGCGACAAAACGCTACGAAATACTGCTAAATAGTATCTAAATTCGTCAATATGTACGATACTCCGGCTTGTCACAAATACTGAGTGACATAATCCACCTACGGAGGAACCATGTTGACACGTTGCACATCGTTGTTCCCGTTGTTGTTTTCGTTTATTGCCGCCCTGCTGCTCAGCGTTTTTTGCCACAGGGCGTTGGCGGGCCAGCATACCGGGCCGCCTGGGGTGATGGGGTCAGACCCGGTGATGGGGTCAGACCCTATAGGGTCTGACCCCGGCCCAAAAGAACACTGGATCACCGAAGAGGCGCAATTGGGCTTACCTGATGCGCCTCTTGTGTTTTCAGGCGACGCTTTGCGCATCGGCGCGAGCTTGAGTACGTCGCGGCGCGTGAGCATAGACCACGATGCCCGCATCGAGGTGGCGGATGGCGCCAGGCTGGAGCTGGCGGGTGCCATATCCAGCCTGAACGGGTCCGAGGGCCGGTTGGTGAAGACGGGCGCGGGCACGCTGGTGCTTTCCGCCGACAATGATTACCTGGGACACACCAAGCTGATGGCGGGACAGCTGCAGATACAGGGTCAAAGCGCGCTGGGCGGCGGTTTCTCGTCCTTGTGGATGCATCAAGGCACCACGTTGAGCTATGCCGACGGCACGATGCTCAGCAAAAGCATACAGCTGGATCCCGCTCACCTTCCGGGGGATCCGGCGCCGCGGGCGGCGCTGCTGCATGTGCCGCAAGGCGTGGCCACCCAGGCCGGGACCATCGTCGGTCCCCTGCCCCTGGTCAAACAAGGCGCGGGCACTCTGGTCCTGGCGGGCTCGGCGCATGCGTCGGCGGGCATGGAGGTCGAGGCCGGCGCGCTGCGCAACCTGATGATGATCAATGGCCCGGTGGCGGTGCGCAACGGCGCCCGCCTGGAAGGCAGCGGTTCGATGGGCGCAACCACCGTCCATGGCGGCGCCACTCTGGCTCCGGGCGTACCGGCGGCATCCGGCCAGCCTGGCATCATCGGCACCCTGGCGGTAACGGAGAACCTGCATCTGCATCCCGGCGCACAGGTATCGATCAAGGCCTTGGCGGACGGAAGATCCGACCAGATCATGGTGATGGGCAAAGCCTTGCTGGATGGCCGACTTTCGGCCCTGGCCGACGAGGGCGACTGGCAGCCCAGCACCCAATACACCGTTGTGCATGCGCTGGGCGGGTTCGACGGCACGCGCTTCGAGTCCGCCGCCAGCAGCCTGGCTTTCCTGGACCCGTCGCTGAGCTACAGCGACGACGATACGCGCGCCTTCCTGACCTTGGTCCGCAACGACACCCGCATGGACGACGTGGGCGATACCGAGACGGAGGACGAGGTCGCCGTCGTGATCGACGATACGCCGGTCAAGCCTGTGAAGCCGGTCGAACCGGTCAAGCCCGTCGAGCCGGTAACACCCGTGTCGCCGCCGGAAGTCGCGGAGACGGATGTGGATATCCCTGTGAATGACCCTGTGGCCATCGTTGTGGATACCGAACCGGAGACCATACTGCGCGAGGAAGTCATCGTCATGACGGAGCCAGAGGCCAAGGAAGCCTTCCGGCAGTTGTCCGGCAGCTGGCATGCCTCGTTGCGATCGGGCATGCTGGAAGATAGCCGTTTCATCCGGGAAGCGGCGCTGCGCCATCTGAACCAGGGCCAGGGCCTCTGGGTGCATGGCTGGCATTCAAATGGATGGCGCGGGGCCGCGCACGGCACGCCCGCCGATTGGCGCGACATCCATGGCCTGGCGCTGGGATCGACCCGAACGCTGCCCTCGAACTGGCGCGCGACGGCCTTCCTGGCCAGCCAGCGCAGCGATTGGCACCGCCATCATGCAATGGCTCATGCCCGCATCGACAGCGTGCATGCGGGCGTCGCCCTGCTGAAGGAAATGACGGTCACCGATGTGGCAGTGGGCGTCGTCAAGACCTGGAACCGCGTCAAGGCATCACGCTCGGTGTCGGTGGGCGGACTGCAGTATGCGCTGGCCGGCGTGGGTCATGGACACAGCCTGCAGATTTTTGCGGAACTGGCGGCGCCCCTACGACGGCTGGCGAAGCTGCAGCGGTATTCCGCCCTGGAAGGGCTGACCCCTTTCGCGCGGCTGGCCTGGGTGCGCGACAAGCTGAACGGCTACGACGAGCGCGGCGGCGCAGCCGCCCTGACGATGCTGCGGGATGAGCGCTCGGTATTGTTTTCGACAGTGGGCGTGAAGGCGTCCTATGCGCTGCAAGGGCCGGAAGGCGCCATGCGCCTGCAAGGCGAGCTGGCCTGGCGGCATGCCGGCGGAGACACGCATGCGCGATCGCGGCAGCATTTCCGGGACAGCACCCGCCAGCGCGTGTTCGCCTCCGAAGGCCACGCCGTTGCGCGCCAGGCCTGGACGCTGAAGCTGGGCGTGGAGGGCGACTTGAAGCGCGATCTGCGGCTGGGCTTCGGCTATGCCGGGCAGTATGCCGAACGCCGGCAGGATCACGGGGTACGGGTGGATATGGCTTGGGTGTTTTAGGGGAAGGGGTCAGACCCCGTACGGGGTCTGACCCCAGGCGGTTTGTGGGGTCGGACCCTATAGGGTCCGACCCCGGCTTTAGCGGGACGCACTTATGCGGCGGGGTCAGACCCTGCAGGGTCTGACCCCTCGAGCACGAACTTGTGCACGCGGTATCCGTCGGCGTGGTCCGCGTACTCCAATTGCAAGGGGGCATCCAGGCTCAATCGATCACGCGCGCTGTAGTCCATGTAGCTGACCATGATGGGCCCTTCTTCCAGTTGGACGGCCACGACGAGATGCGGGGCGGGATATGCGGACAGGTACTGGCGATGGAAGACCGTCCAGGAAAGCAGCTTGGCCCTGCCGGAAATCGGCGCCCATTCGATATCGAAGCTCATGGATTCGGGACAGCACGGGCCGGGCGGATAATAGAATGTTCCGGTCTGCACGCAACGCTGCAGCTGCATCCGCCCTGCCTGGATGCTTTCCCACATCGGCGTATCGTAGGGGGAATATTGCTTGGGCATGGTAGTCATGAACGGGTCTCCTTACTTGCCATAGATGATCGACATTGCCTTGCCGGCCACATCCGATACGTATTGCACGTGCCTGCAATCCTTGACTTGCCGGTCGCCTTCCTGGCCGCGCGCCTGCCTGACGGCTTCCACCTGATGGCTCCATCCTTGCATGTACGATTCCGACAAATGTCCGCCATGCGTATTGATGGGCAAGCGGCCGTCGACGCCGATGCCGTTGGCCGCGATGAACCGCCCGGCCTCGCCTTGCCCGCAGAACCCGAACCCTTCCAGCGCAAAGAGAATATGCGGGCTGAAGCTGTCATAGACGAGCAAGGCATCGATGTCCTTGGGCCCGACGCCCGCGGCGTCGTAGACTTGCGCAGCCGCACGCTGCTGAGCCGGCCGATAGAAATCGATGAGGCGCGGCCCCAGGCTGGTTGCCTGGTGGTTCAGGTCGCTCCTGCCCAATCCTTTGATGTACACAGGGTTCGCGCAAGTGCGCTTGGCGCGCTCGGCCTCCATGATGATCAGCGCCACGCCACCGTCATTGATCAGACAGTAATCGAACAACCGCAAGGGTTCGGCAATGAACGCGGCCGCCAGGTAGTCGTCCATGGTGATGGGCTTGCGCATGATGGCCCGCGGATTCAGGCTTGCCCATTGCCGCTGCGCCACCGCGACTTGGCCCAGATCACGGTCCGACACGCCCCACAGTTCCTTGTAGCGCTGAAACATCAAGGCGTAGAGCGCGCCCTGCGACGTCAGGCCCCAGGGACTATGGTAGACATAGGAAAGGAACGATTGACCGCCCATGGCCTGCGGGCCGCCGTACTGCACCGCCGCCGATCGCTGGTCGTTGCCGTATACGATCGCCACGACTTCCGCCAGGCCTGCATGGATGGCCATGACGGCTTGAAACACCGATTGCACGGCATCCGCCTGGCCGCCCCAGCGGGCGTCGATGTTCAGGATTTCCCCCATGCGCTCATAGGCCGTCGTAGGGCCGACGATCAGGCCGTCCACGTCGCTATGTTTCAGCCCCGCATCGCTCAATGCGCGGCTGAAGGCCAAAGCGGCATAGCCGTATGAATCGAAGGGCTTCTCGCCTTTTCTGACACGCCGGTAGTCTTCCGGCCAGTCCGTGTGCCCTATGCCGGCCACCGCCGATATGCCCGATGTGGCCGAAGCCCGCTTATTCGTTGCCTGCGTCAAACCACGATCTCCTCTATTCCATGCAAACGATAGGCGCGCAGCGCCGTATTGTGAAACAACTGAATCTTTTCCCTGTCGGTGTACGAAGCGGCGATGCGCTTGCATGCGTTCCAGAACACGCCGTAGCTCATCGACGACTTATCGACCGGAAAATTGCTTTCGAACATGCATCGATCCGGCCCGAACAGGTCGATGCAGCGCCTGATATAGGGGGTCCAATGGCGGCATACGTCTTCGGATGACGGCGGCCGCGGCTGCCCCGCATAATCGAAGCCCGATATGTGCATGCCGAGTCCGCCCAGCTTCACGAATACATTGGGGCGGCGGGCAAGCTCTGCCAAGTCCCGCTCCCACGCGGCCATGGCCTCATCGCGCCGACCGGCGTAAGAATGGATATTCAAGACCCCGCCCATATGGTTCAGGACGATGCGCAGGCCGGGCAGCGCATCGGCCAGCTCGATGACGTCCCGCAGCTGCGGATGAAACACCCAGGCATCGAAGCTCAGCCCCATACGCGCCAGGCTGGCGGCCCCGCGCTGGAAAGCCGGATCGGCCAACAGGCGCGGCGGGGTGGGGATGGTCGGATTCATGATGCTGCTGTCGGCATCCCATGTGGCGATATGCCTGATCCCTCGAAACCGGTCGCCGCCGGCGTGCACATGGGCCTCGAGCACCGGCTGCACGTCGCCGCCCAGCCTGAGGTCGGCAAAGCCGACGATCCCGGCGCAAATGCGCAGTTGCCCATTGCTGTCGCGCTCGCTGGATACCGCCGTGCCGCTGGCGAACTCGGTTTCGCCGACCGGCGCTTCGTGCTGCGGACCGGAGGCCCGATACATCGAGCGCGCCTGCACGTATACCGACGCGCGAACATCGTGGCCGCTTTCTGCAATGTCACGTCGATACTCGTCCAGCAGATATCGATGGCCGATGCGATCCCATAAATGATGGTGGGCATCGATGATCGGCAGATCCGGTTCCAGGGCCTCTTCGCGATGCAATGCCAACCATGCTTCCGGCGGCGCCCTGTGCTTGAGCTCTTGCGCCTTGCTCATGCAAGGACTCCCTTTTGGCGCAGATCGTTGATCTCCATGTCGGGCATCCCCAGAAGATCGCGGCAGATCTGCTCGGTGTGCTGTCCCAGCATTGGCGCCGGCAAACGCGGTTCGGACGGTGTCCGGGACAGGCGCATGGGCAGCGCGCTGTATGTGGTCATGCCCATTTCAGGGTGCTCCAGCCGTACCCAGTGCTGCCGGTGCGCCAGTTGGGGATCGGCCAGAACATCGCCGGCGTCGTTCACGGCTCCCGCGGGGACGCCTATTTCATGCAGGGATTTCATCAAGCCGTCACGGTCGAATCCGCGGGTGAGCGCCGCCAATTCATTGTTCAGTTCCGCGCGGTGAGCCCATCGGCTGGGCGCCGAGGCGAAGCGGGCATCTTGCGCCAGCTGCGCGCCTTGTAGCGCATCGAGCAGCGCATGCCATTGTTCGTCCGTGCGCGCGCCCAGCGCAATCCAGCGGTCTTCGCCGCGACAAGGAAAGACCCCATACGGCGCGTAGGCGGCATGCTGGTTCCCGACGCGAACGGGCGTGTCGCGATTGGCGGTGTACGCCACGACGGAGGGGCCGAGCAGGCAGATGGTGGGTTCGATCTGGGCCAGGTCGATGTGCTGACCCTGCCCCGTGCGCCGCCGATGACGCAAGGCCGCCAGGACGGCAAACGCCGCATGCGTGGGATTGGGAATATGGTCGGGATAGTTGGTGCCGGTTCCGGTTGGTTCGCGGTCGGGCAACCCGGCCGAATTATGCAGCCCGGTCAAGGCGCCCATCGTCAAGCCGTATCCCAGATAGTGCGCCTCCGGCCCCCCCTGACCCTGCATGGACATGGAAAGGTAGACGATGTCGGGCTTGATGGCGCGCACCGCGTCATATCCCAGATCGAACTTCTCCATGACGCCTGGCGAAAAATTGTTGGCGACCACATCGCTTTCCATGATGATGCGCCGCGCCAGCGCGCGCCCCTCTTCGGTCTTGAGGTTGAGCGTGATGCTGCGCTTGCTGGAATTGCGATCGGCGAAGTACCCGCTGCGGTTCACGCCTTCGATCCGGTCTTTATAAGGCGGGCTCTTGCGCAGCGCGTCCAGGCGCTGGCCGCTCTCTATCTTGATGACGTCCGCGCCGTAGTCGGCGAAGATCTTGGTGGTGAAGGATCCGGCTCCCAGCCACGTGAAGTCGGCGATCCGGACATTGCTAAGCGGTAAGCGGCTCATGCCGTGACTCCTGCATTCAATAGTGCCTCCTGCTCGGACAAGCTGTATGCCAGTTCGGTCAGGATCTCGCAGTTGTGTTCCCCAAGGCGCGGCGCAGGGCGCCCGGATTGCCAAGGCGTGGCGCTCAGTATGTAGGGTGCGCCGGGCATGGTAAGCGTCGTGCCGGTGTAAGGATGCAGCGCCTGTTTGAAGAAATCGCGATGATGCAGTTGCCTGGCCTGGCTCACGTCCTTGGGTGTGTTGATCGGCGCAAGGGGCAGCCTTCTTCTTTGCGCTTCCCGGTAAAGTTCTTCCTTGCTGCGGGCTGCGGCAAAAGGCGCGAAAACCTCGGAAAAAATGTCCTTCGCCTCTTGCGTCGCGATGTAGTCCCGGTCCATCCATTTCGGGTCCATCAGCGCTTCGGCGCCTTCCACCCCTTCATCGATCAGCCATTGGATGCTGCCCGGCCAGAAGCGCCCTCCCCCCAAACCGCCGGCCATCAAGTAGATGAGCCCGTCGCTGCAGGAAAAGACGCCCATGCCCGCAAGGCGCTGCTCGCCCCCTTGCCTACGCCTGACAAAGCCTTCGAGCTCGGCGAATTGAACGGCCGTCTCCAGCCCCATGCTCACGGCTTCCTGTACCGAAATGTCCACGTGCTGGCCGCGCGCCTCGGTGTCGCTTCCTTCGACATCCCATACCGCCATCAGCGTGGCCACCGCGGCAAACTGGGCCGCGGCCAGCAAGGCCTGGTCTCCCGGCGCGGCGATCGGCTCCGTATCCGGGTATCCGCCCAAAGAGAGCATGCCGCCCAACGCCATGATGGTGAGGTCCGTGGCTTCGCACTGCGCAAAAGGACCGGTCTGGCCGAATGGAGTGATGCTGGTCATGACCAGCCGGGGGTTGACGGCCGAGAGCGCATCGAAGTCCAGGCCCCAGTGCGCCAAGGCGCCGGGCTTGCTCGATTCGAGCAGGATGTCGGCCTCGGCGACGAGGCGCCGGATCACTTCCTGCGCTTCGGTCCGGCCCAGATCCAGCGTCATCCCGCGCTTGCCCTGGTTGAAATAGGCAAATGGCAGGCTGCATTCCATATGAACGTTGTGGTTCAAGAATGGCCCTTTCCGCCTGGTCTGCGAGCCGGCGGGCGGCTCGATGAGAACAACGTCGGCACCGAGCTGGGCAAGCAGCTTGCCGCAATATTGCTCGCTCGATGTCGTGAGATCCAGCACTTTCAATCCCGAAAGCGCGGTCGGCGAAACAGACCCGGCCTTCGCCGCGTCTTCATTGCTACTGGTGGTCACATGATCTCCTGCGTTACGCCGCGCGGTGTGGCCGCCCCGGCGTAAAAAATTTGAGTGCCTTGATGCCCGCGATGAGCGCTATATGCGCGCGACACGTTGGAGCGCGTCGCGGATGGCTTCCCCTTGCATGCGTATCTGGTCCACGAGCTGAGCCTCGCGCGCCGTTGGAATGCGGGATTCGATTGCCGCCACGCTGATGCCCGCAGCCGGCCTGCCCGTGGCAAGGGTGACTGCCACCGCAAGCGTCTTGACCTCGGGATTGATGCGGCCCAGCCGGGCCACGTAGCCCTTTTCACGGGCGCCCTGCACGAACCCGCGCACATTTTCCTCGGTCACGCCCTCGTATTCCGCGTAGCGGCCGGCGTTGGCCGTTATGATGGCGTCCGCTTCCTGGATGGGCATCGCGGCAAGCATCGTGATGCTTCCCGCGCCGACGCCCATGGGACGACGGTCGCCGACGTCGAGCGTGAAGATCCGGATGGGGTACCGGCCCACGCAACGCTCGATGCACACGGCGTCGAGGCCGTTCTGGACGGTGACGTAGACGGTGTCCTCGACCTGTTCGGCCAGCGCCTTCGCGCTTTGGCCGGCAATATCGCGCAGGTCGAATTCCGGCGAGGCGATGGCGGCCAATTCGAACACCGAGGCGCCCAGAAAGTATCGGCGCTCTATCTGCGCTGCCAGCCCCAGCGACACCATGGCCTGCAGCATCCTGTGCGCTGAAGGCCGCTCCAGCCCGGTCAGGCGGGCGATATCGACCAGCCGCAAGCCGTCGCGGTGGTGCAGAGCCAGCACACGCATGAGCATGGCGACTCGCTGCACGGATTGCGCGCCAGGGATGGGCGTGCCGTTCATGGTGTCGAATGGGGAACTAGAGGCTGATTGCATGACGCTGATTATGGTTTGCGGCGACGAAGGCGATTAATCGAGTTTAATATTTTGTTCCTGAATCACTTTTTCCCATTTCTTCACTTCGCTTTCGACGTAAGCCTTCAGCTGGTCGGGCGTCTCGGCCGACGGCCATGCGCCAAGCTTGGAGATTTTCTCTTGCACCGCAGGCTTGGCCAAGGCCGCGTTGACCGTCGAGTTGATCGCAGCGATGGTCGTGTCGGGCGTGCCGGTTGGAGCGAACAATGCGAAGAACGACAGCACTTCGAATCCCGGCACCCCAGCTTCGGCAATGGTGGGTACGTTCGGCAGCGTGTCCGCCCGCTTCGCGGACGTGACGCCCAGCGCGCGCAGCCGGCCCGCTTCGATCATCGGCGTGGCCGAGGGCAGGTTATCGAACATCATGTCGACGTGGCCGCCCAACAGGTCGCTGATGGCCGGCGCGCTTCCTTTGTAGGGAACGTGCAGGATTTCGGCTCCAGTGGTGTTCTTGAACAGTTCGCCGGCCATGTGCAGCGATGACCCACCGCCTGCCGAGGCGAACGTCAGCTTGCCGGGCTGCTTCTTGGCGATATCGATCAGCTCCTGCACCGTTTTCGCGGGAAAGTCTTCTTTGACGACCAGGACGTTGGGCACGTACGCGACCATGGCCGTCGGCGCGAAGTCCTTGAGGAAGTCGAAAGGCAGCTTACGGCGGGCCGCATGGTGCACGGGACTGTTGAAAGAGCCCATATAAAGCGTCGTGCCATCGGCTTGCGAGCGAGCCGCCTCCGCCGCCGCGATGTTTCCATTCGCGCCCGGCTTGTTCTCGACCACCACGCTCGTTTTTAGCGATGTGCTCAGTTCTTCGGCAATGATGCGCGCCAATGCGTCGGTGGATCCCCCGGCGGAAAAACCCACCAGGATGCGCACCGGCTTATCGGGACTGAACGCCGGGGCCGACTGCGCCCAGACCAGCGGAGCGTGAGCGGCAACGGCCGCCGCCACGCCCAGATTCAAAAGCATACGACGAGATTTATTCATTCGTGCCTCCTTCAGCACATTCCAAATAGTCCATTATTTGGAATAAATATGATAATATTGCGTTTAAATTCTATAAATAGTCCGAATGACGAAATTTACTCTGGGTATGGGTAGGGATATATCCGTGTAAACCCTAGGTCAGAGGCGTCAAGGGGGTCAGACCCCGTATGGGGTCTGACCCCAGAAGCCGGGTTTCAAAAGGCGAACGAATACGCACCCAGCCTGGGCGTAGAGTGGATGTAGGGATAGAAGACGGGATGCGCGGCTTGGCGCCGGCTGTGTCGGGGAGGGGTCAGACCCCGTACGGGGTCTGACCCCAACTTTGTGCGACGGGGTCTGACCCCCGGGCGGTTTGCGGGGTCGGACCCTATAGGGTCCGACCCCAAGGTCAACAATTATGCAATACCGATGACCACGAGCAGAGCCCGCTCCACTTCGCGCATTTTGTCGGCATCCAGCCGCCCGAAAGAGTTTCCGATTTTTGAACGCGGCAAGGTAATGATTTTGTCCACCATGATTTGCGACAGCGCTTGCAAGCCATTGAGCGCATCAGGCTGGACCACGACCCGGAAAGCAACATCCCGGATTTCACTTGTCACGGGGCAGACCATGACACTATCCAGTTCGGCAAGAAGATCCGACTGGATGACCAACGCCGGCCGAGGCTTGCCATAGTGTCCTTGCAAGGACACGACTACGAAGTCGCCGCGATGGCTCATTTCCAGCCTTGAATATCGTTGGCGGCGGCCTCGGCAAACGCCAGTACTTCGAGTTCGGCGGCGTCATTGCGCAAGGCGATGCATTGATTCCTGATGCGGCGAGCGTAATCAGCGTCCCTGGTGTCAGGTACCCATATCTGCAGCGGCCTCAAGCCGCTGGCACGAAGCCGCGATCGATGACGCGCAACTTTGTCTGCTGATGCATCGGCCATGGCGTGCTCTCCCAAACGATAAGGCGTAGGGTTTCATGTTACCTTACATGTGATGCTGCGGCAACGCGGAATGAAAGCTGGGGTCAGACCCCGTACGGGGTCTGACCCCGGGGCGATTTTGTGGGGTCGGACCCTATAGGGTCCGACCCCAACACCTCAGCTACCAGCGCCCAAGCGTTCGCGCTGGTAGCTGCCGTCTTGCACGCGGCGGCTCCATTCCATGTTGTCCAGATACCACTGGACGGTTTTGCGCAGGCCGGTTTCGAAGCTTTCCTGAGGCACCCAGCCGAGTTCGCGCTGGATCTTGCCGGCGTCGATGGCGTAGCGCAGGTCGTGGCCGGGGCGGTCTTTGACGTGGGTGATAAGGTCGGTGTAACGCGCGATGCCCGCGGGCTTGTTGGGGGCGAGCTCTTCCAGCAAGGCACAGATGGCGTGCACGACGTCGATGTTCTTCTTTTCGTTGTGGCCGCCCACGTTGTAGGTTTCCCCTATCTCGCCCTGGTTGACCACGGTGTACAGGGCCCGGGCGTGGTCTTCCACGTAGAGCCAGTCGCGCACCTGGTTGCCCGCGCCGTAGACCGGCAGGGGCTTGCCTTCGAGCGCGTTCAGGATCATCAGCGGGATGAGCTTTTCAGGGAAGTGATACGGCCCGTAGTTGTTCGAGCAGTTGGTGACCAGGGTGGGCAGGCCATAGGTGCGCAGCCAGGCGCGCACGAGGTGGTCGGAGCTGGCTTTGCTGGCGGAATAGGGCGAGCTGGGCGCGTAGGAAGTGGTTTCCGTGAACAGGTCCTCGGGTCCTTCCAGGTCGCCGTAGACTTCGTCGGTGGAAATGTGATGGAAGCGGAAGCGCGCCTTGGCGTCGTCGTCCAGGCCGAGCCAGTATTGACGGGCGGCCTCCAGCAGGATGTAGGTGCCGACGATATTGGTTTCAATGAAGGCGGCGGGGCCGTCGATCGAGCGGTCGACATGGGATTCCGCCGCCAGGTGCATCACCGCCTGGGGCTGATGCTGCTGGAATACGCGATCGAGCTCGGCGCGATTGCAGATGTCCACGTGCTCGAAAGCGTAGCGGTCGCTGTCCGCGATCTCGGCCAGGGATTCGAGATTGCCGGCGTAGGTCAGTTTGTCGACGTTGACGACCGAGTCGTCCGTGTCGCGGATGATGTGACGAACCAGGGCCGAACCGATGAAGCCGGCGCCGCCGGTAACGAGGATTTTCATGGACGCGCTCCGAATTGATTTGCTTTGGGACGGATTATAAACGGAGGGGTCGCGGGGTCGGACCCCGTACGGGGTCCGACCCCAGTGGGGGAAGGGTCGATTGACGGGAAGTGTGCACTGTCTGGCTTTGTTATACCCGCCTCGGAAGCTGAAGAGTGACTTTTACCGCATACTCCTTGGCCAAAGATAACAAATTTGTTATTATCGCTGCGTGACCTATTCCATCCATTACTACAGTGATGATGTACAGGCAGACCTATTTGGGTTGCCCACCACGTTGCGGGCACGATATCTCGCACTGTCAACGCGGATGGAGCAATACGGCCCGAACCTGGGCAAGCCACACACCGAAGCCTTTGGCGATGGCTTATTCGAGTTGCGCCTGAAGGGTGCAGAAGGGATTGCCCGTGTGTTTTTCTGCACCGTGGTTGATCGGCGCATCGTCATGTTGCACAGCTTTGTGAAGAAGACAGATAAGACGCCACTCAAAGAGCGACGGTTGGCGGAACGCCGTCTGAAGGAGATCAAAGATGAAAACGCACAAACAACTCGTTGAAGAGATGCTCAAGGACCCCGCTGTTCGGGCGGAGTACGAGCGTATTGAGCGCGAAGAGATGCCTATGCTCGACGCGATCTTGAGCGCGCGAGCCGAAGCTGGACTAACACAGGCTCAAGTGGCTGAACGCATGGGTACTCATGCGCCTGCCGTAGCGCGTCTGGAGAATGCCCTGGTAACGGGTAAGCACTCCCCTTCCGTTGCCACCTTGCAAAAATACGCTGCAGCCTTGGGCAAGCGCCTCGAAGTCCGGTTTGTCTGACGGGTTTGCGGGTATGTCGGCGCGGCTGGCTACCGGTGTTCAGATTTCCTACACAGCACGCGACCCGAGCTGAACTAGCCCACTCTCTTGCTGAACAGCAAAAATCGCGCAGTCAGAAAGTTGACGACCATGCCCGCCAAGCTACCCGCCGCAACCCCCAGGATCAAATACTGACGCACTAGAGGCAGCCATAGCACCAACGCGCTGTAGACGCCATAGTTGACCAGCCCGCCCGCCAGCATCAAGATCATATAGGACAGGAATTCCTTCTTGCGCGACAGCGACGACGCGCGGCCGCGGAAAGCCAGGTTGCGGTTGATGAGCCAGGTCGCCAGCACGGCCGCCAGGAACGACAGGATGCGGGCGTAGAACGGCCCCATGAAGCCCTGCAGCGCATACAGCACGGCGGTATCCACCATGAACCCTATGGTGCCCGCCACGCCGAAGAGTATCGTTTCGCGTAGAAGCTTCACTACGGTTTGCAACACACAGTGTTTTTCATAGGCGGTATTTTAGCGGCGCCACCGCTACAATGGCGCCGTGCCGCAGCCATAACTATTATTATCGACCATGCAAAACCGACGCTTGCCGCAATTGACGGCGGTTTCCATTGAAACGCTGGGCGTGTTCCTGTTCTTTGCCCTTACCTTTGCCCTGCCCTCGGGCTATTCCTATGGCGCAACGGTGCTGCTGCTGGGCGGACTGGTGTATGTCGCAAAACGCCCGGCCATGTCGCTGTCCGCCGAAGACAAGGCCATCGCCGGTGTGCTGACGGGCTACTTCCTGGTTTCGCTGTTGAGCATCCTGTACTTGCAGAACAACACCAAGTCGCTGGATCAATCGCTGCGCTGCCTGCTCGCGGTCCCCATATTGCTGTGGATGCTGCATGTCCGTTTCCATCTGGCCGCGCTATGGGCGGCGACCGTGCTGGGCATCGCCAGCTCTGTCGGAATCGCCGTCTGGCAGCTTTACGGCCTGGGCTACGACCGTGCCGAAGGGTATTTGAACATCATTCATTTTGGCAATATCGCGCTGATATTCGGCGTATTCTGCCTGGGCGGCCTGTTCTGGGCCGGCACGCAGGGGCGCAAGGCCTGGTGGTGGCGCGCCGCGTTCGTGCTGGGCATCGCCTGTAGCCTCTATAGCGTCATCGCGTCCGGCAGCCGCGGCAGTTGGGTGGCCATGCCCGCGATCGCGCTGCTGTTCTGCGTGGCATTCATCGACCGGCGCAACGCGGCGCGAGCCGCCGTTGCCGGCGCCGTCGTGGCCATTGTGGTGGCGGGCCTGTTCATGATGCCCGACAGCCGGCTGAAGGCGCGCTACGACGCGGCGGTGTCGGACATCGCGCTGTTCTTGAAAAAGGACGAAGCCGATACCTCCATCGGGGCGCGTTTCGTGATGTGGGACGGCGCCATCGAGAACATTGCGAAGAAGCCCTGGCTGGGCTGGAACGAACAGGAATATGCCGCCGAATTGCAACGCATGGTAAAGGCCGGCGTACTGGACGATGTGGCGCTGAAGTTCAGCGACAACCTGCATAACAACTATCTGCAGGCCTGGGCGTTCCAAGGGGTGCCGGGGCTGCTGGCCCTGCTGGCTTTATACGCGGTGCCGCTGGCGGGCTTTTGCCGGCGACTGCGCCATGCCGATATCACCGTGCGGACGCTGGCCTTCTGCGGGTCCTCTCTCGTGGCCGGCTATGTCTTCTTCGGCCTGACGCAGGTGATACTGCGGCGGAACAACGGGATCATGTTCCTGGTGCTGTCCCTGGTCATTCTTTGGGCGGCGATGCGGTATGCGGAGGCGAAGGGGGTCGGACCCCGTACGGGGTCTGACCCCTGCTAAAGAGGGTTAAGGGGCCTGACCCCCGGCTAAAGAGGATGAGGGGTCAGACCCATTGGGTCTGACCCCTTGACCCGATCAAGCCATCCACGAATTCCTTCAACGGCATCCCTATCCTGGCTCCGTACGAGACGGCGAGCGGGTTGGCGCAGCTGATGATGCCGTCTTCATAGGTGGAGCTTGCGTCGCCGATGCGGGCGCTTTCCGCGGACACGGTGACGCCCGCGACGCCTTGGCGCTCCAGCGCGGGCAGGCGGGAGGTGCCGGCGCCGTCCGCGCCGATGCCGGCGTCGTTGTAGGCGGCCGCGAAGACGGCGTGGCCGCCTATGGCGGTGACGGGATCGTCGCCCTGCAATCCGCCGTGCGAGCCGGTAATGACGATGGCGCCGGCGTCCTGCGCTTCGACCAGCGACACCGAATCGATCAGGACCAGCTTGCGCAATGCGCCTTCAAAATCATGAACCGTACGCGCTTCAGCGGGAAGCGCAGGAGGCGCTGCGGGCGTGTTGACACCGGCAACCATGAGCCGCGCCGCGTCCATGGCGCTCATGCCGGGCCGGACACCGGCTTCGTGTGCCCCACGGTTGACGGCGGTGACCCGGCCGCGCCAGGCGGTGTCCTTGCCATCGCCTATTCTGGCGGACAGGTGCGAGATCACGGCGCCCGCGATGCGGCAGTCATCCAGCAGGGCCAGGCCCGAGATGCCCGCCTGGTCGCGTCCGACTCCGGCGTCGTTCAGCACCACGCCTTTCACGCCGGCCAGTGCCGCCAGATAGGCGGCATAGCGGCCTCCATGTGAGGCCGCGATCACGACGGCGCCCCAGACAGGCCCCAGGGAAGGATGCGCGCCTTTCGGCAGCAAGGTGGTGACGCTGTCGTAGATATGTATGCCTGGAACGTTCATGACGATTTCCCCGTTTCATCCATCACCCAGGTATCCCGGCCCTTGGCGCGCCGGTTCGACAAGGCCATGCGGTATTCGAATCGGGCGGGGTTGTATGCCGCGATCAGGTATTCCAGCGGCGAGCCATCGGCATCGCGCACGACGCGCTTGATGCAAAGCAGCGGCGAGCCCACGCCGACATCCAGCGCCTCGGCGTGATGAACGTCGGCCAGTATGGCGGTGATGCTCTGGTCGGCCGAGGTCGGCTTCAGGCCCAGACGGCGGAAGATGCGCTGCAGCGCGTCTCCCCGCAAGTCTTCTTCGGTGTAGCGTCGCCCCACCGGCTCGGGCACGTAGGTCAGCAAGTAAGAGAAAGGCTGGTCGTGGTAGTAGCGCACGCGCAGCGCCTTCTGCACCTTGGCGTGGGCGGGCAGCTCCAGCCGGGTGCGGACCTCAGGGGTGGCGGCTTCATAGCGGAAGGACAGCAGCCGGGCCTGGGTGTTGGCGCCCATGTCCGACAAATGGACCATGAGCTTGTTGATGTCGGCCGGCAGCGGCGTGGAAGGCGTGCTGGGCAGGCACGGAAATGTGCCCGCCCCCTGGCGGCGCTCGACCAGGCCCTCCTCTTGCAGCAAGTCCAGGGACCGCCGGATGGTCAGCCGCGACACGCCATACTGCGCGGCGAGCGCGTTCTCGCCGGGAAGCGCCCGGCCGGCTTCGAATTGCAGGCCTTCGATGGCCTGCTTCAGCAACCGGTAGATCCGATAGTAGCGGGGCGTGGGATTGGCAATCATTGCCGCGTTCGCCGTGGGGCTGATGTCAGTCGACGGAGGCTCCCGTGAACTTCACGACGTCGGCGTAGTGGGCGATGTCCTTCTTGATGAACTCCGCGAACTCCGTGGGCGTGTTGGTGACCACCTGGCCGCCGCCGTGCGTCATCAGGCTGATGAAGGACGGACGCTGTGCGCCTTCGACCGCGGCCATGTTCAGCTCGGCAAGGCGCTCAGGACTCATGCCTGCGGGCCCGAACATGCCGAACCACGCCTGGGAGGTGAATCCGGGCACGGTGTCGGACACGGGAGGAAGACCGGGAAACTGCTTCAGCGGCTTGTCGCTGGTCACCGCCAGGAACTTGATGCGGCCCGAATCGAGCAGCGGCAGCACGTTTTCGACGCTGGCGAACATGAGATCCACCTGGCCGCCCACGAGATCCTGGATGGCGGGCGAGGTGCCCTTGTAAGGCACATTCAGGCCTTCGATGCCCGTGACCATCTGGAAGTTGGCGGTGGCCATGTGCAGCGACGAACCGATTCCGCCCAGCGCGAAGCTGAGCTCCTTGGGCTTGCTTTTGCCCAGCTTGATGAGCTCTTCGACGTTGTTGGCGGGGAAATCCTTGCGAGCCACGAGCACGCTGGGCACTTGCGCGAGAATGCTGATGGGCGAGAAATCCTTCTGCGGGTCGAAGGGCAGCTTTTTGTACAGGCTGGCGTTCACCGTGAAGCTGGTGAAACTCACCAGCAGGGTATTGCCGTCCTTGGCCGAACGGGCGACCTGGTCGGCCGCGATGTTGCCGCCGGCGCCGGGCTTGTTCTCGACAATGACGGTGGTGCCCAGGATGTCGGACATTTCCTGCGCGATCCCGCGCGCCACGCGGTCGGTCGTCCCGCCGGGCGATGCGCCGACGATGAGGGTGATGGGCTTGGATGCCTGGGCATGAACCGCCGCGAGCGGCAGCATCAGGCTGAAAAGGCCGGCAAAAAGGCGGCGGCCGAGTGCGTTCTTGTGCACGATGAGTCTCCTGAAAGGATGTTGGCTTATTTGGCGGGCGGATTGGTATAAGTCATATAGTTGTATTGTCAACAATACAACTTGGGAACGCAACCGTCAAGGGTGTTGTTGGGGTCAGACCCCGTACGCTCGATTGGAAGGGGTCAGACCCCGTACGGGGTCTGACCCCACAAGCAGGCTGGGCCCGGGTCGCGGGGTCGGACCCCGCATGGGGTCCGACCCCATCCACCGTACAACCCGCCACAGACATTTCCCGCCCCAGCGCACAACAACGCGAACACTCCCTACTACACTGGCCGTCACTCGTAAATGGAGGGATCATGCCCAGACGTCCTCGCGTGGTATTGCCCGGCGTGCCGCTGCATGTCGTTCATCGGGGAAACAATCGAAATCCCTGTTTTTTCTCGGATCGCGATTACTTCGTATATTTGAAGTGGCTGCGGGAATATGCCGTCCAGACGGAATGCTCGGTGCATGCCTACGTACTGATGACCAATCATGTGCACCTGCTGCTGTCCGGCGCCAGCAGTGAAGGGCCGGGCGCATTGATGAAGGCGGTCGGGCAGCGCTATGTGCAGTATGTCAACCGAAACTACGAGCGCAGCGGCACGCTATGGGAAGGCCGCTTCCGCTCATGCGTGGCGCAAGATGAGCGTTACCTGCTTGTATGCCAACGCTACATAGAACTGAACCCCGTGCGCGCCGGCATGGTCTCGCATCCGCGCAACTATAAATGGTCCAGCTATCGCATCAACGCGGAAGGCCATCCATCCGACTGGATCCGCCCCCACTATATGTATGCCGGTCTGGGCGGCACCGACGCATCACGGCAGGCGGCCTATCGCAGCCTGTTTCAGACGGACCTCGACACGAAGACGGTGAATGCCATACGCAATGCCACGAACAAGAACCTGGTGTTGTAGGGGTCAGACCCCATGCGGGGTCTGACCCCGTCAAGCTGCGGATCGAAAGGGGGTCAGACCCCAGCTCAAGCTGCGAGGGGGCCATAGGGGGTCAGACCCCGCAGGGGTCTGACCCCAGGAGAACACACATCAACGGCGCGCGCCCAGGTACGTGCCCAGCAAAATCGCCACGAGCCCGACGGCATGCCATGCTGAAAACGGCTCGCCCAGGAGCAGTATGGCAAACAGTACGCCAAACACTGGAATCCAGTACTGGTACATCGAGCTGCGCGCGGCGCCAAGTTCGATCAGTGCCCTGTTCCAGACCATATTGCCGATGGCGGTGGCCAGAACGCCCGAGAACAGGAGCAGCATGATGGGCCACCAGCCCGGGAAGGCCATGCCGACAAGCTGATTGGCTGTTTCGCTGAAGGCGACGTGTACGAACAGAATGACTGTGCCAAGGGTGTAGACGATGCTGCTGATGACCAGCGAGCCGAACTGCTTTGCCATCGACTGGATCAGCACCCCGCCCGACACGAAGCTGAGCAAGGCCGAAAAAACCTGCAGGTCGCCCCAGCCGGCGCCCGCAACCGCGGCGCCGCTGCGATTGAGCACCACCGCGGCCACGCCGCCGAATCCGATGACGATGCCTATGAGCCGGCGTCGGGTCAGGGCTTCACGGAACATGGCCGCCACCAGCAAGGACGCCATGAGCGGACTGAGGGCTGTGATCAGGGCGGCATTGGTGGCGCTGGCGGTGCGCATCCCGGCCGTGAACAGCACTTGGTTGCCATACACCATGAGCAGCGAACAGACGAAAAAGCGCAGCCATTGCGGGGGCGTGATGCTGCGCAGCGCGAGAGGCTGCCTGGCGAGCAAGACCGTGAGGTTGATGACCGCCACCGCAAGCAGCATGCGAAGGCAGGCCACCAGAAGAGGGTCCATTTGAGACGTCAGTACTTTGACCGCGGATATATTCACGCCCCAGATGGCCATCACGCCGATGAGGAGCACCTGCATACTGACGGGATTCATTCTTCTTCGTAGGTCTGTCCGGATGCTTGAAGCATATCAGTTACTGGACAGTTTTGGGCGGTTGAGGGGTCAGACCCAAAGGGTCTGACCCCGAGTTCTACGGGAAGGGGTCAGACCCGGCGGGTCTGACCCCATGTGCTGCTGAAAAAAGGGTCTGACCCCATGTGCCTGTGCCGGGGTCAGACCCCGTACGGGGTCTGACCCCTCTTCAAAGCCTTCAACGCCGCATCGACTATTCCTTGCGCATCCACGCCGAAGTAGCGGCGGAGTTCGGCGCGGGTGTCGCTGCGGCCGAAGTCGTCGGTGCCCAGGCAGCGATAGCGGCGTCCGTCGGGCAGGTAGGCCCTGACCGACTCCGGCACCAGGCGGACGTAGTCCGTGGCCGCGACGATGGGGCCGGCGGTCTGGTCCAGGATACGCTGGAGATGCGGCGTCTGGCCGGTGTCTTCGCAGCGGGCGCCGTCGCGCGCGAGTTCGCTCCAGCTGGTGACGCTGACGACGTCGCTGGCGATGCCCTGCTTGGCGAGCTCCTGCGCCGCCTGGACGACTTCCGTGAGGATGGCGCCCGAGCCCATGAGGGTGACGCGTGGCACGGACTCCGCCGCCCCGCCCTCGGCGGCATAGGCGCCGTAGTGATACGCGCCCTGGACGATGTCGGCCTCGACACCCGCCGGCAGGTCGGGCTGGGCGTAGTTCTCGTTCATGACCGTGATGTAGTAGAACTCGTCGCGCTGCTCGACCATCATGCGCTGCATGCCATGGGCGACGATGACGGCCAGCTCGCCGGCGAACGCCGGGTCGTAGGACTTGCAGTTGGGCACGGTGGCGGCCCACAGATGGCTGGCGCCGTCCTGGTGCTGCAGGCCTTCGCCGGCCAGCGTCGTGCGGCCCGAGGTGGCGCCGATCAGGAAGCCGCGCGGACGCTGGTCGGCCGCCGCCCAGATCAGGTCGCCCACGCGCTGGAAACCGAACATGGAGTAATAGATATAGAAAGGCAGCGTGGCCAGCCCATGCACGCTGTAGCTGGTGGCGGCGGCGACCCAGCTGGAAATCGCGCCGGCTTCGCTGATGCCTTCCTCCAGAATCTGGCCGTCGATCGCCTCGCGGTAGCTGAGTATGGATCCGATGTCCTCGGGCTCGTATTTTTGCCCGACGCAGGAATAGATGCCCACCTGCTTGAAGAGGTTGGCCATGCCGAAGGTGCGTGCCTCGTCGGCGACGATGGGCACGATGCGCGGCCCCAGTTCCTTGTCGCGCAGCAAGGTGCCCAGCATGCGGACGAAGGCCATGGTGGTGGACATTTCGCGGCCCCCGCCCTGCAAGGCGAAGCGGGCGTAGGACTCGGTGGGCGGTACGGGCACGGGGTCGCAGTCTGTGTGGCGCGCGGGCAGGTGGCCGCCCAGCGACTGGCGCCGCGCCTGCAGGTATTGCAGCTCGGCGCTGCCTTCCTCGGGCTTGTAGAAATCCAGGCGCCGGGCCTGTTCGTCGGTCAGCGGCAGGCCGAAGCGGTCGCGGAACTGCAAGAGGTCGGTGTCCTCGAATTTCTTCTGGGAATGCGTGGTCATGCGGCCCTGGCCGGCGCTGCCCATGCCGTAGCCCTTCTTGGTGTGCGCCAGGATGACGGTGGGCTTGCCGGTGGTGGCCATGGCCGCCGCGTAAGCCGCGTGGATCTTGACCAGGTCGTGTCCGCCTCGGCGCAGGCTGTCGATTTCCTCGTCGCTCAAGCCTTCGACCAGCCGGGCAAGCTCTTCGTTCTGACCGAAGAAATGATCCCGGTTGTAGCGGCCGTCATTGGCGGCGAAGGTCTGCATCTGGCCGTCGACCGTATTGGACAAGGCCCGTGCCAGCGCCCCCGTGCGGTCCTGGGCGAACAGGCCGTCCCAATCGCTGCCCCACAAGACCTTGATGACGTTCCAGCCGGCGCCCAGGAAAAGCTTTTCCAGTTCGTCGACCACACGGAAGTTGCCGCGCACGGGGCCGTCCAGCCGCTGCAGATTGCAGTTCACCACCCAGACCAGGTTGTCCAGCCGTTCGCGGGCGGCGAGCGTCAGCGCGCTCATGGATTCGGGCTCGTCCATTTCGCCATCCCCGAACACGCCCCACACCTTGCGGCCGCCGCAATCCAGCAGGCCCCGATGAGTCAGGTAGTGCATGAAGCGCGCCTGGTAGATGGAACTGATGGGACCGATGCCCATGGAGCCCGTGGGAAACTGCCAGAAATCGGGCATGAGGTAGGGATGCGGGTAGCTGCACAGTCCTCGCGCGCCTTCCCGAGGGCCGCGGATTTCCTGCCGGTAATGGGCCAGGTCGTGTTCGGTCAGCCGCCCTTCCAGGTAGGCGCGCGCGTAGACGCCCGGCGCGCTGTGCGGCTGCAGGAACACCAGGTCGCCGGCGTGTCCGCCCGGCCGCCTGTCGCGCGCGCGAAAGAAGTGATTGAAGCCGACCTCGAACAGGTCGGCGGCGCTGGCATAGCTGGCAATGTGCCCACCCAGTTCGCCATAGGCGGCGTTTGCGCGCACCACCATCGCCAAGGCATTCCAGCGGATGATGGCGCCCAGCCGCTGCTCCATGGCCAGATCACCGGGAAAAACCGGCTGCCGGTCGGCGGGAATGGTATTGACGTAAGGCGTGCCCAGCGGAGGCCGCCAACCCAGCTTGCCGCTGACGGCCAGGCGGCTGAGCTCGTCCATCATGAAGGCGGCTCGCTGCGGGCCATGCGTTTCGATGAGCGACCGGAAGGACTCATGCCATTCGGCGGTTTCCTCGGGGTCGATATCGTGGGCGGTGCCATGGCCGGCGTCCCGGCGCTGCGCGTCGGCAAAGGCGGGATCCTGCATCCAGGCTTGCATGGGAATGGGCGAATTCATGACGGTGATCCGAAGTAATGTTCCACTTCGTATTCTGCCCCTGTCACCGCGGAATTTGCTGTTGAAGAAAGTGGTGGACCTTGCCGCCTACAGCATAAAATGCTTCAAATAGACTAATATCAAGCATATGAAGCTGGACACCACCGACTTACGTATATTGGATGAACTACAGCGCGACGGCTCGCTCAGCAATGTCGAACTCGCGCGCCGGGTGCACCTGTCGCCCTCCCCTTGCCTCGCGCGCGTCAAAGCGCTGGAATCGGCGGGCATCATCGTGCGCTACGTAGCGCTGGCCAACGCCGCCGCCCTCGGCCTGGGGCTCAATGTGTTCATCTCGATCAGCCTGAAGTCGCAGGACAAGGCCGCCCTGAACAACTTCGAACAGCGCATCGCCGAGCACGACGAAGTCATGGAATGCTATTTGATGACCGGCGACTCCGACTACCTGATCCGCGTGGCCGTAAAAGACATCGCCGCGCTGGAACGGTTCATTGTCGAGCAACTGACGCCCATACCGGGCATAGACAAGATACGCTCCAGTTTCGCGCTGAAGCAGGTGTCGTACAAGACCGCGCTGCCGCTGGGGTCGTGGGGTCAGACCCCGTACGGGGTCTGACCCCCAGAATGCTGACAAACCCTCGCGCAACGCGTCGAGCTTGTTCATAATGTGGGGATGCTAAGAGATCCCCCCGCTTATCAGCACGAACTTGAGATGGTGACGCTGGAATCTTTGGTTCCCGCCGATCACTTGGTGCGCAAGATCGACGCTGCCATAGATCTGAGCTTTATTCGCGCCAAGGTGGCGCACCTCTATTGCGCCGACAACGGCCGCCCGGCCATTGATCCGGTGCTGCTGTTCAAGTTGCTATTACTGGGCTACTTGTTTGGCATTCGAAGCGAGCGCCAGTTGGTCCGTGACGTTCAAGTCAATGTGGCTTACCGCTGGTTCCTCGGGCTGCGCTTGACCGATAAGGTGCCCGACGCCTCCACGATCAGCCAGAACCGGCGCCGCCGTTTTGCAGACAGCCAGATTTACCAAGAGATTTTTGATGAGATAGTGCTGCAGGCGATCAGGCGCGGCATGGTCCAGGGCAAGGTACTGTATACGGACAGCACGCATTTGAAGGCCAGTGCCAACAAGAACAAGGCCGAGCAGGGCCAGGTGGCTGTGCCCGCGCAGGCCTACCTGCAGGAGCTGGATGCGGCCGTAGATGCCGACCGCCTAGCGCACGGCAAGCCGGCCTTAAAGCGCACGGACAAGGACGATGAGCCCCCGCCCACGCGCCCGGCCAAGGTCAGCCGCACCGACCCGGACAGCGGCTACATGGCGCGCGAGGGTAAGCCCAAAGGGTTCTTTTATCTGGATCACCGCACGGTCGATGCCAAGCATGCCATCATCACCGACACACACGTCACGCCGGGCAACGTCAATGACAGCGTGCCGTACCTGGCGCGGCTGGATCGTCAGCGCGAGCGCTTTAATTTGAACCCTTATGCGGTCGGCCTGGATGCGGGCTACTTCACCGCCGCGGTGTGCAAGGGCCTTGAGGATCGCCTGATTGCCGGCGTCATGGGGTACCGTCGTTCCGCCCAGAGAGCGGGTTATTTTAAGAAACACGAATATCAATACGATGCGCAAACGGACACTTATGTCTGCCCGAACAATCAAACACTGACCTATAGCACGACTAACCGAGAGGGTTACCGCGAATACCGCTCCGATCGCACCCAGTGCGCCAGTTGCCCGGTTCGAGCCCGATGCACACAAAGCGCGACGGGGGTCAAAGTGGTGATGCGCCACCTCTGGGAGGAGGCCAAAGAGCGGGTCAAGGCCCGGCGGCTGACGCCAGCTGGTAAGCGCATCTATGCCAGGCGCCAGGAGACGGTCGAGCGCAGCTTTGCCGATGCCAAGCAACTGCATGGCCATCGCTACGCGCGCCTGCGTGGTCTACAGAAAGTGATGGAGCAGTGTCTGTTGGCCGCTGCGGCCCAGAATATGAAGAAGATCGCGCTGCTGCTGGCGCGGCTTTTAGCGCCTCTTGAGGCCTTGATAGGGCCAAGTCTGGCCTTGCTCGCGGCTCAAGCCGTCGTTATGTACGTGTGGCCCGCAAACTCTTCAAATCGGCTGAGATTGGCCTGAACCACGAGCCGATAAACCCCTTAACTAAAAAACAGGGGGTTTATCAGCGCTCTGTGGGGTCAGACCCCGTACGGGGTCTGACCCCCGGCTGCGGTTTTTGAGGTCAGACCCAATGGGTCTGCCCCCCCAGCCCGCTAGACCGGCGCGACTCCCAGCGTAGTGCCGCCGCAGACGTAGATCATCTGCCCGGTGACGAATCCGTTTTCGGGGGAGATCAGGAAGGAAGCCAGGCGAGCGACATCCTCGGGCGTGCCCAGCCGCTTGACGGCGATGCTGTCGATGATGCGCTGGGTGGACGGTGCGCCTGCCGGGTTGCTGACGCGGAACAGCTCGGTATCGATGGGGCCGGGGCCGATGGCATTGACAGTGATGCCGTGCTGGCCCAGCTCCATGGCCAGGGTGCGCATCATCCCCACCATGCCGGCCTTGGTCGTGGAATAGACCAGGCGATCGTGCTTGCCAAGCGCGGCGCGCGATGAGATGTTCACGATCCTGCCTTGGCCGCAGTCTTTGAGGGTCGGCAGGAAGTGCTGAACCAGTTTCAGCGGCGTTTCGATATGCAGGGCGGTAACGATGCGCAGGTCTTCCGCATTGGCAGACTCCACGCTGCCCGGCCGCGTGGCGCCGACATTATTGACGAGCGCGGTCACCCGGAAGCGGGCGGAAATTTCACCGGCCGCGCGCGCCGTATCGGCGGCGTCGGTCAAGTCGGCCTGGTAATGGTGGACCTTGTCCAGTGCCCAGTCGGGCAGCGACCGGTCTATGTTGATGACCGTCGCGCCTTTGGCGGCAAGCTCATGCAAGATGGCGCGGCCGATGCCGTTGCTGCCGCCCGTGACGACGCAGGTGACGCTGCTGTAGGGTGGGTTCATGTTATCGGGATTCTGGATGTTGTGGCGTTTGGGTGAATATACCAGGGTTGGGAGGGGTCAGACCCCGGTGGCGGCGGTGTTGGGGTCAGACCCAATACGGGGTCTGACCCCCGGCCAAGCGGAAGAAGGGGACAGACCCCGCATGGGGTCTGTCCCCCCAGGGTCTGCCCCCTCATTCCTGACCATCACGTGCCGAACATTCTACCGGGCAGCCAAAGGACGAGTTCCGGGAAGAGTACGGTCAGCAACAGGCCCAGCAGCTGCAAAATCACGAAGGGGATGATGCCCAGGTAGATCATGCGGGTGGAGACGCTGGGCGGGGCGATGCCTTTGATGTAGAACAGGGCGTAGCCGAATGGCGGCGTCAGGAATGAGGTCTGCAGGTTGACGGCGAACAGGATGGCGAACCACAGCATGGCCTGTTCGGACGGCATGCCGAAGTCCAGTCCTGCGATGATGGGCGCCACGATCGGAATGACAATGAAGGTGATCTCGACCCAGTCCAGGAACATGCCCAGAATGAACACGAAGAACATGATCAGGAACATGACCCAGTACGGATTGGCCTCGCCGCTGCTCACGCCCAGCATGTCCTCGATCATCACGTCGCCGCCAAGCTTGCGGAAGATCACGCTGAAGATGGTGGCGCCCACCATCACGAACATGATCATGGCGGTAGTCTTGGTGGTGTCCCGGATCACGTCGACGAACTGCCGAAACGTCAGCTCGCGCGAGAACAGTGCCAGCAGGAAGGCGCCGAGCGCGCCGAGCGCGGCCGCCTCGGTAGGCGTGGCGACCCCTGCAATGATGGAGCCCAGCACGGCAATGATGAGCAGCAGCGGTGCGAGCAGGTCTCGGCACAACCGTATGATGGCCACCGAGACATCCACGTGCTCCGACTTGGGCAATGGCGGCATGGCCTGTGGACGAAAAACGGCCAGCACGATCAGGTAGGCGATGTACAGGCCGCCCAGTAGCAGGCCCGGAAACAGCGCTCCTGCGAACAGATCGCCCACCGAGATACGCATGGTGTCGCCCAGAATCACCAGCATGATGCTGGGCGGGATCAGAATTCCCAGCGTGCCGGTTGCTGCGATCACCCCTGTGGCCAAGCGCGGGTCATAGCGGCTTTCCAGCATGATGGGCAGCGCCAACACGCCCATCAGCACGACGGACGCGCCGATGATCCCGGTCGACGCCGCCATGACGATGCCGATGATGGTGACGGCGAAGGCGTAGCCGCCGGGCAATGGACCAAGTATCCCCGCCAACGACCGCAAGAGGCGCTGGGCGATGCCGGATTTCTCAAGCATGAGGCCCATGAACACGAACAGGGGCACGGCGATCAGCAGCCAATTGCTGAGTACTCCGGAAAAGATGCGCGACACGCCAGTCGACAAGAACAGCATGGGAACGTCGGCCAGCACGGCCGCCGCAACACCGATGCCTGCCAGGACGAACGCCACGGGGTAGCCGGTAAAGATACCGGCCAGCAGGGCAACGCACATGAGCAAAGGCCAGAAATACATCATTCTTCAACCCTTCGCGGCGCGGCCGAAGCTTCCGGAATGAAGGAAGAAGTCGACAACTGGATGCCGATGCGCAGCACCCGGGCAACGCCAAATACCACCAGCAGTCCGAAGCCCAGGGGCAGGAATGCCTTGATGATCCAGCGATCCGACAAACCGCCGTAGGATGAGCCTTCGCCCGAATGGAAGGCAGACATCATGTAGTCCCAGGCATACAAGGTCATGATGACCGTGAAGGGCAGCAACAGGAGCAGGTCGCCAAGCAAGGTGACGATCGCGCGCGTGCGCGGACTGAAGCGGCAGGCCAGGAAATCGACGCAGACGTGGCTGTTGTCGTGAAGGGCGTAGACGCCGCCCAGCATGGTCATGACGGCGAACAGGTGCCACTGCAGTTCGGTGAGATTGCTCAGGCTGAGGTGCTCGCCGAACAGAGGCAGCCGCGCGTCCCATTCGACCAATACGTTCATGCGCAATTGCACCATGAGGATGGTCAGGCAGGTGCCCAGCACCAGCAGCGGCACTGTCCAGGCCGCCGCCTTGCCGAACCACGCGCAGCCGCTTTCCACGGCTTTCAGGAAGCGGACCATGATCAGTTAAGGCGTGGCAGCGATTGCAGGTCGGTCCAGCGGCCCACGCGCTTGATGTAGGCGGTCAGCGATTCATAGGCTTCCTTGAAAAGCGGATCTTTCTCGGCTTCCTGCTGCATGACCTGCTGCGCGGTTTCCTGCAGAGCCTTCAAGACCGGCTCCGGGAAACGCTCGATTTTCACGCCCGCCTTTTCGATGGTTTCGATGGCATCGATCTGCGCGCCCATCTGATCGTAGTTGTTGTAAGTGATATTGGCGTAGCAGGCTTCGGTCATGGCCTTCTGCTGCTTCTCGGTGAACGAGTCCCATACTTTCTTGTTGATGATGATGCTGTCCCAGCTGGACGGCTGGTGCCAGCCCGGGAAATAGTAGTACTTGGCGATCTTCTGCAGGCCCAGGCCCAGGTCCAGCTGCGGTGTCGCGAATTCTGCCGCGTCGATGCGGCCGCGCTCGAGCGAGACGAAAATTTCGCCGGCGGGCACCAGTTGCACGGTCGCGCCCAGGCGCTCCATCGTCTTCGCTCCCAGGCCCGCGATACGCATCTTCAGGCCTTTCAGATCGTCGACGGATTTGATTTCCTTGTTGAACCATCCACCCGCCTCGGGCGCCACCAGATGGCAGGGAATAATTTTGACGTTATGCGGATCGTAGGCCTTCTGGATGATTTCCAGGCCCCCGCCCTTGAACATCCAACCCAGGAACAGTGTGGGATCCGGCCCGAAAGGCATGGAGCCGATCAGGTTGGCCACGGGTATCGTGCCCGACCAATAGCCGATCCAGTCGAAGCCCATGGGGATGGAGCCATTGGAGACCGCGCCGAATACCTCGAAGGGCGGCACGAATTCGCCGGCGCCATGCACCTTGATCTGGATTTCGTTATTAGTCATGAGCGCCACGCGCTCGGCCCATTTGACCGGGCTGGCGCCGATGGACGGCACCTGCAGAGAGAAGACGCTCTGCAGGTCGAGGCGCTTGGTCTGCGCCCCGGCCTGCAGGGGCAGGGACAGCGCGGCTAGGCTCAGCGCCCCCGCCACGACGGTTTTCTTGAATGCGGACTTCAGTTCGAGCTGGGGCATGTTGTCTCCTGGATGGTGGTGTGGTCATGGGGTCAGACCCCATGCGGGGTCTGACCCCGTTCTTCTGTGGCTGGGGTCTGATCCCGCTCTTCTGTGGCTGGGGTCTGATCCCGCTCTTCTGTGGCTGGGACCTGATCCCGCTCTTCTGCGTTTGCTGGGGTCTGACCCCTCCGACGCTTGGGCGAGGTGCTTGCCGGCGATGTAGCCGAAGGTCAACGCCGGACCCAGGGTGATGCCGGCGCCGGGGTAGTTGCCGCCCATGATGCTGGCGATGTCGTTGCCGACGGCGTACAGGCCCGGGATGGGACGCCGTTGCTTGTCGAGCACGCGCGACAGGCCGTCCGTTGTCAGGCCGGCGAAGGTGCCGATATCGCCCACGACAAGCCTGATGGCGTAATACGGACCCTGGCCCAATGGCGCAAGGCATGGGTTGGGCAGGTGGGTGGCATCACCCTGGTAACGGTTGTAGGCTTTCGAGCCTTTGTTGAACAAAGGATCCTTGCCCTTGGCGGCATGCCGGTCGTATTCTTCGACGGTCGATTGCAGCGCCGCTGGTTCGACGCCGATCTCCTCGGCCAGGCCGGCCAGGGTGGCGCCGCGCTTCAGATAGCCATTGCGCAAATATTTGCCGTAAGGAACGGGAAACGGCGCCACGCAGCCAAGACCATAGCGCCGCAAGGTCTTGTGGCTGCAGAGCAGCCAGGCGCTGACCTCGGCCTGGCCGGCCGCCCGGCAGGCGGCAACCATGTCCTGTACGAAATCGTGATACGAGTTTCCTTCATTGGTGAAGCGCTTGCCCCGCCCGGTCACCGCGATCACGCCGGGTTTCGCCCTGTCGATGAAATGCGGCATCACCCCTTGCGAGCCATCGTCGCGCTTGACCACTGAAGTGGGCACCCACGCGGCGGCGTGCGGAATGGTCGTATCCACCCATCCCCCCACATCTTCGGCCATGCGCAGCCCATCGCCGGTATTGCCGGGCGGCGATGGGGTATGGTGCTCATGCCCGGTGGGCGCGTGCGGAAACAAGGCCTTGCGCCGCTCGATGTCATGAGGAAAACCGCCGCAGGCCAGCACGACGCCGCGCCGTGCGCGCAGCGTGCTTTGCCGGCCCTCGCGCTCTATCCGCACGCCTACGACCCTGCCCTGTTCGGTAATCAGCCCCAGCGCGCGGGTCGACCGCCACAAGGGGATGTCGAGGTCCATGGCGGCACGGCGCAAACGCCCCGCCAGCGCATTGCCATTGGTCAGTGTCATGCCGCGGCCATGGCGGCTGACGTCCAGCCAGTGCCGGCCCAGCCGGCGGCATACGAACAGAAAGGAAGGAATCGAGCGGAAAGCCCGCATGAAATGCAGAATCTCCTTGCCCGAGCCGAGCATCATGCCGAACACGGTGAGTTCGGGCAGCGGCGGCGCGAGATATTCGATCTCGTCGCCGAGCGCCCTGCCGTCGAAGGGCCGCGTGACCATGGAGCGGCCGCCCTGCTGGCCGCCGGGCGCTTCGGCATGGTAGTCGGGAAACACCGCCGGCATGTCGAACTGCACGACGGTCTCGCGCGTGAAGAAATCGACGGCCTCGGGGCCATATTTCAGGAACGCGCCGACTTTCTCGGCATCGAAATGCGTGGTGGCTTCGTGTCGCAGATATCCAAGCGCGGCGCCGTCGGGCTCGACGATGGCTTGCTCTTTGGCCAAGCGCGTCCCCGGTATCCAGAGCCATCCGCCCGAGCGCGCGGTGGTACCGCCGAACTGAGCCTCTTTCTCGATCACGAGGATGTTCAGGCCGTTGGCCGCGGCCGTTACAGCCGCCGCCATGCCCGATGCGCCGGAACCGATGACCACGACATCGTAATCCGCTGTCTGCTGCACGGGGTTTGTCTCCTTCGTGCGCCGCGCCGACCGGCGCTGCTTTTTTTGATATTTGTTAATAACAGATATATTCGTTGCTACGGTCGGACCGTGTACAGAGCTTCGCCCCTAGGAATAACGCCTATTGAAAAAAGCTCGACCTGATAGTAATGCTGTGATATCATCGACTTGCTGAACACAGGCCCTCGCCCGCATTTCGCGGCCTCGCCACCTTTCACGTCACCAGCATGCGCAGCAATAACGCGCCGCTGGTTGCTCCATACACGCTTCCCCGAAGCGCAGCAAAAACGCCAACTTGGCGTCACGAAGCACTTATCGCCATCGACCGCAACGCGGTTTGTCCGGATGCTTTCGCTCGTCCGGCCCGGTGCTTTTTTTATGTTTTTATGAGGATAGATCCATGGCCAAAGAAGAATTGATTGAAATGTCTGGACTCGTTACCGAAGTGTTGCCCGATTCCCGCTTTCGCGTCACGCTTGATAACGGACACCCCGTCGTCGCGTACACCGGCGGCAAAATGCGCAAACACCACATTCGCATCCTCGCCGGCGACAAGGTCTCGCTGGAAATGTCTCCCTACGACCTCAGCAAGGGTCGCATCACCTTCCGCCACATTGCAGGACGCCCCGTCGGCGCTGTTACGCGTCGTCGCCGTTAATCCGCCCCGCTAGCCGTACAATCGACCACAACGTTCACTTTCAAGGAATGCCTGTGGTCAGTCCATCGTTGCCTGGCGTCGCGTCCGGATCGCCGGAATCGCGGCCCTTGTCCGAATTGCCCGAATGGGCTGCATTCTGCGGCGCCGCCAAAAGCGCTGCCATCGATACGAAAAAACTACGGCTGATCGACGCCGCCGGGATCCAGATGGACATCAGCGGCCAGGTCTGCTCGGGCGAACTGAGCGCGGCGGCCAACGCCCTGCTCGACGCGCGCCACTTTCCGGACATGCGCCAGCGGCTGCTCGACGGCGGCATCGCCAACGTCACCGAGAACCGCGCCGCCTGGCACACCAGCCTGCGCACACCCGCCCCCATTGAAGAGATCGCCGCCGAGCGCCGGCGGCTGAACGAATTCGTGCGGCAGGCCGACTCCGAGCGCCGTTGGCGCAACATCGTGCACATCGGGATCGGCGGCAGCGACTGGGGCGTGCGCCTGGCTGTGGGCGCATTCGGCTATGCGGGAACCTGGCGCAACGTGCACTTCGTGGCCAATATCGACGGGCATGCGATCCAGGGTGGCTTGGCCGGGCTGGATCCCCACGACACCTTGATCGTGCTTGCCTCCAAGTCCTTCACCACGGCCGAGACGCTGCAAAACGGGCGCCGCGCCCTGGAATGGCTGCAGGCGTCCGGCGTCGCGAACCCCTACGATCAAGTCGTCGCGATCACGGCGCGCCCCGACGTGGCGCGTGCCTGGGGCATTGCGGATGCCCACATCTTCAAGCTTTGGGACTGGGTCGGCGGCCGGTTTTCCCTGTGGTCGGCGGTGAGCCTGACCACGGCGCTTGCGGTGAACGTCGACGTGGTGGCCGGCATGCAAGCCGGCGCGGCCGCAATGGACGCCCATTTCCAGCAGGCTCCGCTGGAAGAGAATGCGCCGATCCAGCTGGCGCTGGCCGGAATCGTCAATCGCAGCGTGCTGGGCTATGGATCCTTGAACATTGCGCCCTATGATTTTCGCCTGTCCAATTTCGTGCCCTATATTCAGCAGCTGGAAATGGAATCACTGGGCAAGTCGGTCAACCTGGCAGGGGAAGCCGTCGGCGTGCCCACCGGGCCGGCGGTATGGGGCATGCCGGGTACCGATGCGCAACATACCTTTTTCCAATGGCTGCATCAGGGCAGCGAAGGCGCGCCGGTGGATTTCATCGTATGCCAGCATGCCGACCACGGCTGGCCCGATCATCATCGCAGCCTGCTGGCGAATTGCCTGGCGCAGCGCGAAGCCCTGCTCAAGGGCAAGTCGTACGATGACGCCCTGGCGGAATGCCTGGCCGGCGGCATGGATCCGGACCAGGCCCAATGGCTGGCGCGGCATCGCGTGCACCCGGGCGGGCGGCCGTCCACACTGATCGTCCTTCCCAGACTTTCTCCCTATACGCTGGGCGCCTTGCTGGCCTTGTACGAGCACAAGATCTTCGTGCAGGGCGTGGTATGGGGCATCAATCCCTTCGATCAATGGGGCGTGGAATACGGAAAGGTGCTGGCCAAAGGCATCACCGCCGAACTCGCGGGCGAGTCGGCCATCGATCCGAATCACGATGCCTCGACCGCGCATTGGGTGGAGGCCTTCGGTTCGGATCAGCCCTGAATGGCACTACCTTAAGCATTCTGGACTGCTTTTTGATCACTGAACACGGTCAGCTCTGATTGGACGGCCCAGGACTGAGGGGTCAGACCCCGCATGGGGTCTGACCCCATCACATCGCCACAGCCCAAGCCGCTGGCGGGCGCCATGTATATTCAGCAAGCCACATCGGCGCCCTGCGGTCAGCCATCCAGTTCCTGAATCACGGAGTCTGGCACCTCCACGCCATTTGCCGCGGACCGCGCGGCAAGCTGGGCGCGGCGCGCGCCCGGTATCCGCACCTCTTCATCGGCAAGCATGGCTTCCATCAGCGTTTCGACGCGTTCGAAATAAACCTCGTTGCCGGCCAGTGCTGATGGGTCGATGGCCAGGAATACGTGGCCTATGTGCGGGCGGTTGCCCTCCGCGCTGAAGAAGGAGTCCGCTTCGAAGCCGAAGGCGGCGCCGGTCAGCGATACGCAGAGCAGTTCGACCATCAGGGCGAGCATCGCCCCTTTGACTCCGCCGGCGGGGCACATCATGCCGTCCAGCCCCGCCTTGGGGTCGGTGGTGGGCTTGCCGTCCTTGTCCAGCGCCCAGCCCAGCGGGATGTCGCGGCCCTCGCGCGCCGCCACCATGAGCTTGCCCCGCGCGACCTCGGACAGCGACAAGTCGATGCTGACGGCGGTGCCGTCGCGGCGCGGGAAGACGACGGCGATCGGGTTGGTGCCGAACAGGGCGCGCGTGCCGCCCGGCGCCGGCATGGCGGCGGGCGAATTGCTGAATGCGAAGGCCACCATGCCGGCTTCGGCGGCGGCCTCCAGATGCAGCGCCGCGACACCAAAGTGGTGGCTGCGCGTCACGCCGGCGAAGCCGATGGCGTATTCGCGCGCGCGGGCGATGGCTTCCTGGACGGCCAGTTCGCAGGCGGGAAATGCCAGGCCTTCGTCCGCGTCGATCAGCACGCCGGCCCCGCGTTCGGCGCGGATGGCAGGCACGGCGGCTCCGTTGACGCGCCCGCTGCGCAGGTGGGACGCATACTGTCCCACGCGCGACAAGCCATGCGATCCCATGCCCTGCGCTTCGGCGGCGACCAGCGACCGCGCGGTGCTGAGCGCCATGTCGTTCGACGCGCCGGCTTTTTCCAGCGCCTTGGCCACCCGCAGGACGAGTGAATCGATTGTGTGCAACGCCATTTTGTTTGCCTCTTGTTTGGTTAAGGGGTCAGACCCCGCATGGGGTCTGACCCCGATTTGCTGTTTGGTTCACGGGGTCAGACCCGTGGGGTCTGGCCCCAGCTTCGACGTTCGGGTCAAAGGGGTCGGACCCCGTATGGGGTCCGACCCCTGCTTTGTTTTCGCTCGGGATCAGACCCGCGGGGCCTGGCCCTTCAGGCATCCGCCGACTTCATCAGCGATCATCTGGCTGACGCGTTGGTTGGACTCGGCGGTCACGCCGGCGATGTGCGGGGTCAGGATGAGGTTGGGGACGTCGGCAAAGGCGTTGTCGGTCTTGAGCGGTTCCTGTCCGAAGACGTCGAGCGCTGCGCCGCCGAGCCGACCTGCCCGGAGCGCATCGGCCAGAGCTGATTCGTCGACGATGCCGCCGCGCGCGGTGTTGATGAGCACGGCGTCCGTCCGCATCTTGGCGAGGGTCGTCGCGTCGAAGAGATTGCGTGTGCTTTCTATCAGGGGCACATGCAGGCTGACGACGTGGGCCTGGGCCAGCAAGTCGTCCAGAGACAGTTGCCGGACGCCGGTTTCCGCCCATACGGGCGCGCTGCCCGGGATGCCGGGGTCATAGGCGACGACGGTGAATCCCAGGCCTTGCGCCAGGCTGGCTGTCAGCCTGCCGATGCCGCCGAATCCGACCAGGCCGAGTATTTTTTCGCCGCACTCGCGTCCTTCGGACAGGCGCGCGCGCGGCCAGTCGCCCCGCGCGACATCAGCGGTGGAAAGAAAGCCGCCGCGCAGCAGCATCATGGCCGAAGCGATCACATATTCGGCCACGGCGCGGGAATTGGCACCCGTGGCCGGGATGACCTTGATGTCCCGATCGGCGCAGGCCTTCATGTCGATGTTGTCCAGCCCGACACCCAGGCGCCCCACGACCTTCAGCGCGGGCGCGGCCGCCAGCAGCTGCGCGCTGACCTGAGTGCGATTGCGCACGATCAGGCCTTGCGCATCGGCTACCGCCGCATGCAATTCGTCCGGCTTGTCGACCAGCGCAGGATCGTAGACGACGTCGAAGTCGTTCTGCAGCTGGGTAACCGCCGCCGTGTCCATGAATTCCGAAATAATGATTCTCATATAGGCTCCTCGTGATGAGCCAAATCGTATCCGCGACTTTGCGACGATGTCAACTAAATGATCTATATGATTTGAGTTGAGTGAAGCGGCTTGAGGGGTCAGACCCCATACGGGGTCTGACCCCGGGTGTTGCGAGATAAGGGTCTGACCCCGTGCGATGAAAGGGCCTGGGGGTCGGACCCCATTCGGGGTCAGACCCCACGTTGATGGGGATGGGGTCAGACCCACTTGGGTCTGACCCCGGGACAAAATGCTAAGGGGTCAGACCCCGTACGGGGTCTGACCCCCCAGCAAATGTTCCTGGCCGATATATTCATAGCGCCGCGTATCGACTTTTGAAACGCGCCATTCCACCGGGGTCTGGTGAAAGGAATAGGCCACGCGGCGCAGTTCGAGCAAGGGCGTGCCCTCGTCGACGTTGAGCAGGCCGGCGTGATCGGCGTCGGCCACCGCGATGCGTACCCGTTCGTCGGTGGCGATGACGTTGATGCCGAACATCTGCTGGTAAAAGCTGTAGAGCGTGCTGGGACGGTCGCGCAGCTGGTCTTTCGTCAACCCCCGGAACATCACGTCGGAGACGCAGATGGTGTCGACGATGACTTTTTCGCCATGCAGGGACAGCGCGTTGACGAACTCGAACACCTTGGAGCCCGGCGACAGATGCAGTTTTTCGCGGACCTCTTCACTGGCGGCGATGTGCCGGAAACGTTGAAGCTCGGTGGCGGGATACGCTTTTTCGCCGTCCTGCCGGACGATGCGGAAGAACTTGAAGAAATGCTGGTTCTGCGAATGGATGGCCACGAATGTGCCCCGCCCCTGATGCCGGACGAGAATGTTTTCCATGACCAGTTCGTCGATGGCCTTGCGCAGCGTGCCGATGGAGACGCCAAAGCGCTCGGAAAGGAGCTTTTCAGGGGGGATGGCCTCGCCCTGCTTCCATTCGCCCGCCGCCAGCGCGGCCAGCACCGCGCGCTTGACCTGTTCGTAAAGAGGCACACCGGTAGGACTGAGCTGGGACAAGGTAGGAACCATGGCAAATGACTGTAGACCGCACAGTGTAAATGATACCTCATATCAATCATCTATATGATATGCTTGACATGGATGTTATGCACGAATAATATTGCTTACACACGGTGCCGACCGGCCACTCCCACACGCCGCGCCGGCGGTTTTTTATAGAGAGGAAAAAAATGATTCATGCCGTATTGCACGACTCCAAGGACACGGTCGCCGTCGCCGTTGTGGAAGACATCAAAGCGGGCACAGAGCTCACCGCCTGGATCATGGATGAAGACAAGCTCATCCATGTAAAAGCCCAGCAAGACATCCCCATCGGCCACAAGGTCGCCCTGAAAGACATGGCCGTGGGCGACACCGTCTACAAATACGGCATCGACATCGGCAAGGTCGTGGCGCCAATCAAGGCCGGCGACCACGCCCACGTACAGAACATCAAAACCAAACGCTGGTAAGCGCTTCACCCCATATATCCATAGGTCAATAAGGAGTTTCAACATGGCTGTCATTTCCGCCAACACCACGTTCATGGGGTATCGCCGCGACAACGGACGCGTCGGTGTGCGCAACCACGTCATCATCCTTCCGGTCGACGACATTTCCAACGCGGCCGCCGAAGCCGTCGCCAACAACATCAAGGGCACGATGGCCTTGCCGCATCCCTACGGCCGCCTGCAATTCGGCGAAGACCTGGAACTGCATTTCCGCACGCTGATCGGTACCGGCAGCAACCCGAACGTCGCGGCGGTCATCGTCATCGGCATCGAAGAAGGCTGGACCAAGCGCGTGGTGGACGCCATTGCCGCCACCGGCAAGCCCGTGGCCGGATTCGGCATCGAACTGCACGGCGACCACGACACCATCCTGCGCGCTTCGCGGAAGGCCAAGGAGTTCGTTCACTACGCCACCGGCCTCAGCCGCGAGGAATGCCCCATCAGCGACCTCTGGGTGTCGACCAAGTGCGGCGAATCCGACACGACCTCGGGCTGTGGCGCCAACCCCACCGTGGGCAATGCGTTCGACAAGCTCTATCCGCTGGGCACCACTCTGGTCTTCGGTGAAACGTCGGAACTGACGGGCGGCGAGCACATCGTGGCCGAGCGCTGCGCGAACGACCAGGTGCGCGAGCGCTTCATGTTCATGTTCAATCGCTATCAGGACATGATCAACCGCTGGAAGACCAGCGACCTGTCCGAATCCCAGCCCACCAAGGGCAATATCGCGGGCGGGCTGACCACCATCGAGGAAAAAGCGCTAGGCAATATCCAGAAGATCGGCAAGGTGTGCAAGGTGGACGGCGTGCTGGACAAGGCCGAAACCCCGACCAGCAGCGGCTTGTGGTTTATGGATTCGTCGTCGGCGGCGGCCGAGATGGTCACCCTGTGCGCAGCTTCCGGCTATGCCGTGCACTTCTTCCCCACCGGCCAGGGCAACGTCATCGGCAACCCCATCCTGCCCGTGATCAAGATCTGCGCCAATCCGCGCACGGTGCGCACCATGTCGGAGCACATCGACGTCGACACCTCCGGCCTGCTGCAACGCGAGATCGATCTCAGCCAAGCCGGCGACAAGCTGCTGGAATGCATGCTGGCCACCGCCAACGGCCGCTGGACCGCCGCCGAGGCCCTGGGCCATCGTGAATTCGTACTGACGCGCCTGTTCGAAAGCGCTTGATGGAGGATTAAGGGGGGCCAAGGGGTCAGACCCCGTGCGGGGTCTGACTCCGGCCTTGCGCAAAACTCGAGGTCAAGGGGGTCAGACCCCGTACGGGGTCTGACCCCAGCCCCGCTACAACTCGGGTCTGACCCCATCACAATTAGAACCCACAAAGGAGGTAGAGACATGAAACCCAATTCTTCCCCGCACTGTGCTAATCCCGTGCGCCGCAAGCTGCTGCAGGCTGCGGGCGCGGCAGGCCTGGGCGGCTTGCTGCCCGGGGCCGTCCTGGCGGCGGCCGCCGACGGCTGGCCCGGCCGTCCCATCAACTATGTCGTGCCGTTTGCGCCCGGCGGGCTGACCGACGTCGCCGCCCGCGCGGTGGCCAAGACCTTGTCCGACGCCCATGGCTGGAACGTCGTCGTCGAAAACAAGGCCGGCGGCAGCGCCAACATCGGCGCCGCCCATGTGGCCCGGTCCACCCCCGACGGCTATACCTGGCTGGCCATCACGCTCACCCATGCCTCCAACGCAACGCTGTTCGAAGGCCGCGCCGGCTATGACCTTCTGAAGGATCTGGTTCCCGTGGCGGGCCTGGCCGCCTCGTCGATGATGGTGGTCGTGAACGCCAAAAGCGACATCAAGACCATGGCCGACCTGGACAAGGCCGCGAAGGCCCGTACTTTGAACGCGGGCTCCAGCGGCAATGGCACGCCCCCGCACCTTACCCTGGCCCTGTACCAGCGCCTGACCGGCAACAAGCTGGTCCACATCCCATACAAAGGCGGCGCTCCGTCGCTCACGGATCTCATGGGCGGACACCTGGACGTCATCTTCTCGAACTACCCGGAGTCTCTGTCGCATGTGAAAAGCGGTGCCCTGCGCGCGCTGGCCGTCACCACCACGAAACGCAGCCCCGATCTTCCCGATGTGCCCACGGTCGCCGAGGCCGGCATGCCGGACCTGATCGTCGAGAACCTGACGGGCGTGCTCGCGCCGGCCGGCACGCCGGACGACATCGTGCAGAAGATCGGCACGGCCATCGTGGCCCAGGTCAACCAGCCCAGCATGCGCGACTCCATGATCAAGCTCGGCTTCATTCCTCAACCCCGCAATCCGGCGGAATTCAAGCAGCACCTGGAAAGCGAGGTCAAGCGCTGGCGCGACATCATCAAGAGCGCCGGTATCTCGGTGACCTGATCTTGATGTTTCCACCCAGTCCGCTGGGGTCAGACCTCATGCGGGGTCTGACCCCGTTCTTTCTGGCGAACCTGGTTTGGGGTCGGACCCCGAAATCCCATGTCGGGTCGCATCCCGTTTCGATTCGGGGTCGGACCCCGCACGGGGTCCGACCCCTCGTTCTTTCCCGCAACAACGCAACTCTTGGCAGCACTCAGTATGTATAAACACAATTGGAGACTTTCATGCAACATCGCTTTCGACCATTGCGACGGGCCGCCCTGTTGCTCGCCGCCACCGCTTTTGCCACCGGCCTGACCGCTCCCGCTACCGCCGCAAGCTGGCCAACCGGGCCGGTCACCATCATCATCCCCTTTTCCCCAGGCGGCACCACCGACGTCGTCGGGCGCCTCATCGGCGCCAAGCTGAGTGAACTCTGGAAACAGACCGTCGTCATCGAGAACAAGCTGGGCGCCGGCGGCAACATCGGCGCTGCCATCGTCGCCAAGGCCAATCCCGACGGGCACACCATACTACTGGCATCCGGCAGCATCCTGACCGTCAACCCGCATCTGTACAAGAACCTGCCGTTCGACGTCAACAAAGACTTCGAGCTCATTACCAATGTGGCGGAAGGCCCGATGGTGGTGGTCACGGCCAAGAAGCTCCCGGTGAAGACGCTGCAAGAGCTGATCGACCTGGCCAAGAAGAATCCGAAGACGCTGAACATGGGCTCGGCCGGCCTGGGCAGCCAGGTCCATATGGCGGGCGAGAACTTCGCCTATGCGTCCAAGATCGACGTCACGCACGTGCCTTATCGCGGCGAGGCGGCCGCCTATACGGACTTGATGGCCGGCCAGATCGACTTCATCGTCGGCAACATCGGCGCCGTCACGCCGCTGGCGCAGGCCGACCGGCTCAACGCCCTGGCCGTCACCAGCAAGACGCGCGCGAAGATGCTGCCCGACCTGCCCACCGTGTCCGAGGCCGGCGTCCCCGGCTTCGAGAACTCGGGCTGGTTCGCCTTCGTTGGGCCCAAAGGCATGCCCAAGGAAATCGTGGACAAGATTCAGAAAGACACCGCGAAAGTCCTGGCCATGCCGGACATCAAGAAACGCCTCGAAGATCAAGGCATGACCGCCGTCGGCAACACCCCCGCCGAGTTCAAGAAGGCCATGGACGCGGAATCCGCGAACTGGACCAAGGTGATCAAGGAACGCAACATCAAGATCAATTGATGTGTTGTGGCAAGGGGTCAGACCCCATGCGGGGTCTGACCCAGGAACGGGGCGGATGGAGGGGTCAGACCCCGTATGGGGTCTGACCCCAGGACCGGGTAAAGAAGTGCGGAGGGGTCAGACCCCGCATGGGGTCTGACCCCTCATCAAACCAGCGCCCATATTTTCGGTGCCGTGGACAGCAGCAGCATCACGCCCGAGATCGCCAGCAGGGCCAGCACGACGGCTTTGAAAGCGCCGTCGGAAAAGCGTTTGTACAGGCGGATGCCCAGCAAGGACGGGATGACGATGACGGGCGCGACGAAAGCGAAGATTTCCAGGATTTCCCGGGTCAGCAGGCCGTGGATGGCGAAAGCCGTCAGGGTCAGCATGTGCATGAACAGGTTGAAGGCCTGGAACACCGTGCGCTGCTGATCCTTGGGCCAGCCGCGCAAGGTGCACCACAAGGTGGGGATGGCGCCGGGCAGCCCGCCGAATCCGCTCATGGTGCCGCCCACCCAGCCAATGACGCCGTCCGCCACGCGGCCGCCTCGCGCAATGTTGGGGTCAGACCCCATGCGGGGTCTGACCCCCTGGATGAGCAGCATGGACGAGCAATACACGGCCAGCAACAGCCCCACGCCGAACTTGAAGAACAGGGGGTCTATCATGTCGAGCAGCCACAGGCCGGTGGGTATGCCGACGATGCCGCCAAGCAAAAAGGGGCGGACACGGTCCCAGCGGAAGCCCTCGCGCAGCGAGCCGCAGGCCAGCAACTGGCCGACGAGCGAACCGAATACGACGACGGGCACGGCCAAAGCGGGCTCCAGCACCCAGGACCAGATGGCCAGCGACACCAGGCCGAAGCCGAAACCGGCAAGGCCCTGCACGAATCCCGCCATCGCGCTGCCTATGCCGATGATCACCCAAAGCGTCATGCGGACCTCAAGCTGGTTGCTGCACTTGACGCACGACCGGCGCGGGCAGGCCATCCAATGCAACGTTGATGCAAGCCGGCAGGCCTGACTGCACAGCGCGCGCCAGCGCGCCGGGCAGCTCGGCCGCGGCATCCACGTGCTCGCCATGCCCGCCGAACGCCACCGCGACGCGATCGTAGCGCGACGGAAGCAGCTCGCAGCCTATGGTGCGATCGGCGCCGTAGCTGCGCAGCTGTATCTGGTATTCCGCATTCCAGCGCGCATCGTTGCCCACGACGCACACGATGGGCGTCCCGCAACGCAGGGCTGTATCCAGTTCGGCGCAATGAAAGCCGAAGGTGCCGTCGCCCATCAGGGCGACGACGGGCGCGTCCGGATAGACATGCTTGGCGCCGATGGCCATGGGCAGCGCGGCGCCGATCGCACCCGCCGCGCCATTGATGACGCGATGCGGCGCGCTGAGGCAGGCCTGGGCCCATTGCCCGAATTCCCCGCCATCGACCACCAGCACGGCGTCAGGATGGCTGTCCAGCAAAGGCTGGACGGCGGCGCACAAGGCGGCGGGATGCAGGGGTTGCGGTCCGGCGGTCTCCGGCGCGGTGGGTGCCGCCACGGCCTGTGGCCAGGCTTCGGGCCGATAAGCGACGCCTTCCCGCACGCGTCCGGACCAGTCGGCGTCCGTGCGCCAAGAGCCTTCGTCGGCCGCCGCGGCCGTCAGGGCGGCGACGGCCGAACGGAAATCGGCCCGGCTGCGGGCGCGCAAGCGATCGCCGACGGCTTCGGTGCTGCGCCGGAATTCGTCCTCGTCGGCGTCCACCTGCAGGAAGATGCAATCGTCGGCGAAAACCGGCGCCTTGCCGAAACCCAGGGTAAAGTCCAGCCGCTTGCCCAGCAACAGCACGCAGTCCGCCTGCCCCAGCAAAGGCGCGAAGGCGCCTAGCGCCGGGTCGTTGCTGCCCCGCGGGCTTTCCGTGGCGATGGCCGGGACGCCGCAGGCTTCCTGCAAGCGCTGCAGGGCCTGCCGGCCACTGTCCGTCAGGCCCTGCGGGCCGGACAGGATCAAAGGCCGCCGAGCCTGCCTGAGGCGGGCGAACAAGGTGTGCGCGGCTTCGCCGGACAGCGGCAAGGGTTCCGCGTCGAAGTCACCGGCATCGGGAAGCATGGCATTGGTCGCCTTGTCGTCGAGCACGTCGGTGGGCAGGCTCAGGTGCACCGGGCCTGGGCGCCCCGATAAGGCCAAACGGCAGGCGCGGGCAAAATCGTGGGCGATCGTGTCCGGGTCCGTGGCCGCCCAAGCTTCCTTGACCACCGGCCGGGCCATGGCGACCTGATCCATTTCCTGGAAAGCGCCCCGACCCAACTGATTCAAGGGCGCATGGCCCGACAGCAGCACGACGGGCGATTCCGACATGCAGGCGGTGTACAAGGCGGAAACGGCATTGGCATGGCCGGGCCCGCCCGTCACCAGCGCGACCGACACCCGCTCCGTCAGGCGGGCATGGGCGTCGGCCATGTGCACCGCGGCGCCCTCATGCCTGGTATGCACCAAGCCCAGCTTTTCGGTGTAGAGCGCGTCGTAGACTGGCATGATGTGGTTGCCGGACAAGCTGAAAATGGTGTCCACCCCCGCCTGCCGCAGGGCGCGGGCCAGCATGTCGGCCCCTCGAAGCGCCGCCGTCATGCCTGGGCCTCGTCTTCCAGAAGGATGGATTCCCCCGGCCGAACGCGGGTGAAACTGACCGGCTGCCTTGTCAATTGCATGTCTCCGTTGTGCAGGCGCATGACCGAGAACCAGGAGTTCTCCAGGTCGCGCACGTCTGGGTAGTCTTCGCGGAAATGCGCTCCGCGCGAGTCTTCGCGGGCCAGCGCGGCGCTGACGATCGCCTTGCTGACGTGTATGAGGCTGTCCAGGTTCAGCCAATCGTGCCAGGTCAGATTGTAGGCGCGATTTCCGTCGGCGACGCCGATGCTTTCAAGCTCCTGGTGAAGGGCTTCGAGCGTGGCGGCTGCGCGCTTGAGCCCGGCTTCATCGCGCACGATGCCGGCGTCGTCCCACATGCAGTCCCACAAGCGCTCGCGCAAGGCATGCAGGTCGCCGCCGGGATGCGCGAATGGCCGCTCGGCGGCGGCGATGGCCTGCTGCAGCCTGGCCTGGTCGACGTCGACCAGCGCCTTGCCGCGCACCCATACCGCCATGCTGTCGCCCGCGATCCCGCCGAAGACCGTGGAGTTCGCCACGCCGTTTCCGCCCAGGCGGTTGGCGCCGTGCACGCCGCCCGTGTCTTCGCCCGCGGCGAACAGGCCGGGCCATTCGGTGCTGCAATCGGGATTGAAGACCACGCCGCCCATCATGTAGTGGGCGGTCGGCACGACCTCGACCAGGCCGCCGGCGAGGTCGAAGCCGCAGTCCCCGCAGCGCTCGACCATGCCCTTGAACTGCTTGCGCACTTTGTCGGGGCCCAGGTGGCTCATCTGGATGTACACCCCGCCGTTCGGCGACGTGCGGCCCGCGCGCATTTCCGCGTAGATGCCGCGCGAGACGACGTCGCGCGTGGCGCGTTCGCCGCGCGGATCGTAGTTGTGCATGAAGCGTTCGCGCCGGCCGTTCAGCAGGTAGCCGCCCGCGCCGCGCAGCCCTTCTTCGAGCACGGTTCCCGTCATGCGGGTATCGGAGCCGGCCAGCAGGCCGGTCGGATGGAACTGGACCATTTCCATGTCGCGCAGCCCCAGTCCGGCGCGCAGCGCCATGGCCAGGCCGTCGCAGCTTTTGTCGCCGGACGGCGTATGGAACTTGTACATGGTCGGACCGCCGCCCGTGGCGAGCAGCACGGCCTTGGCGCGCACCAGGCGATACTGCCCGGAACGCAGGTCTATCATCAGCACGCCGGCGATGCGCGGGCCGTCGGCGGAAGGAATGAGTTCGATCGCCCGATGCTCTTCCAGGCGATGGATCTTGCGCGCCCAAACCTGTTCGGCCAGGCGATTGATGATCTCGATGCCGGTGAGGTCGCCCTTGTGCACGGTGCGATCGAAGGTCTGGCCGGCAAAGGCTTTCTGGTGCAGGGTGCCGTCGGCATTCCGGTCGAAGAAGCAGCCCAGCTCGTTCTCGAGCTCATGGATGCGTTCGATGGCCTTGTTCACCAGTGTCCATGCCAGTTCTTGGTCGGGCAGCCATTTGCCGCCGGTGATGGTGTCCATGAAATGCCGCTCGGCGGAGTCGCCCTCGGCCAGCGCCACGTTGTAGCCGCCCTGCACCATGCGCGTACAGCCGCATTTGCCCAGCAGGCCTTTGACGGCCACGGTGATGTGCAGGGAGGGATCCGTGTCGTGCGCATGCAGGGCCGCGAACAGGCCGGCTCCGCCGGAGCCCAGGATCAGGATGTCGGTGCTGATTACGTCGGGCTGCGGCGTCATGATGCCCCCAGTGAAGCCAGGATTTCATCGCGGCGGCTTTTCACGTCGCCGTTCACTTCGTCGTACAGCGAGCCACCATGGCTGTCCATGGCCACCAGCAAGGGGCCGAAGTCGCGGATACGGAATTTCCAGAGCGATTCCGGATTGAGGTCGTCCAGGTCGACGTCCTCGATCTGTTCGATCCAGGTGGTTTCCAGCGCGGCCGTGCCGCCCACGATGCCCAGGTAGGCGCCGCCCAATTCCTGGAATGCCTGCAGCGAGCCTTGATGCATGCCGCCCTTGCCGATGATGAAGCGCACGCCGCACTGCGACATGAGCTGGCGCGTGAAGCGCTCCATGCGCGATGAAGTCGTGGTGCCGATGCAGACCGGCTCGTAGCCCGCCGGGAACTCATCCGACACGGGTACCTTGCGCACGTTGGGCGCGGTGTGGATCACCGCATGCCCGTTCAGGTCGAAGCGGGTCTGGCGGCCGCGATCGAACATCGCGATATAGCTGGCGTCGCGTATGCCGAACAGCGTCTTTTGCAGCGTGACCGTGTCGCCGACGCGCAACTGGCGCACCTGCTCTTCGGTGACCGGCATCGTCAGGTCGTAATGTGCCATGTTGTTCTCCGTCAGAAGCCGTACTCGATGCGGCCCGATCCCAGGCTGGCCCGGGCCCTGCGCGCCGAATGGCATTGCATGTTCACGGCGACCGGGTTCATGGTGATGTGCGTGGCCGCCAGTTCGATATGCACCGCGAACGAGGTGGCGTCGCCGCCCAGGCCCTGTGGGCCCACGCCCAGCTTGTTGACCGCCGCCGAGAGCTCGCGCTCGAGCTCGGCCCCCAGCGGGTCGGCGCAGACGGACCCCAATGGGCGCGTGGCGGCTTTCTTGGCCAGATGCACGCAAAGATCGGACGTGCCGCCCACGCCGACGCCCACGATGGTGGGCGGACAGGTCTTGCCGCCGGCGTCGATCACGCAATCGATGACGAAGCGCTTCACGGCCGCCAGGCCCTCGGCGGGGATGGCCATGCGCAGGAAAGAGTTGTTCTCGGAGCCGCTGCCCTTGGGGATCATCTCGATATCCAGCGTGTCGGCGTCTTCGACGTAATCGAAATGGATGACGGGCACGCCTGGGCCACAGGAGGTGTGATTGTTCACGCGGCTGATGGGGTGCACCACGCTGGACCGCAGCGGGTGCTCGCGCGTGGCGCGCTCGCAGCCTTTGGCGATGGCCTGCTTGAGGCGCCATCCGTCCACCGCCACGTTCCGCCCGATGAATACGTTGTAGATGGGAATGCCGGTGTCCTGGCACAGCAGGTTGTTGTTGTCCTCGGCCACGCGGATATTGGTGACCATGGTCTTCAGAATGGTGCGCGCCCGCTCGGACGTTTCCATTTCCTGCAGATTGCCGAATCCGGTCTTGATGTCGTCCGGCAAGAGCTTCAAGGCGCGTATGTACAGTTCGCGGGCCGCCTCTTCCACCTGCGTGTAGTCTATGTCTTTCATGCTTCAACCCAATGCGGCAATAAGGAAAACGATGGATACGACGGCCGCCGACGCGACGCCGGCGGAGATCATGCCCGGGCGCAGGCCGCGCCACGGGCTGAACTCCAGCAACAGCAGGCGCAGCCCGCCCAGGAGGTGCGCCGCCAGCAGGAACACCAGCAGCCATTCACCGAATTTGAACAAAGGATGCTCGTACCATCTGAGGGCGGTGTCCAGCGCCGCCTCGCCTTCCAGCGCCAGCGCCAGGGTCCAGAAATGGAAGGGCAGGAAGACGGTCAGCAGCACGCCCGAAATGCGATGCAGGAGAAATGCCAGCCAGCTTGCGTGCGACCTGGCCCGCCTGTCGTTCTTTTTCATGCCGTTCATGCCGCGCCCCCCAGCGTGACCGCCCACACCGCCCGCAGCCCCATGATCAGCAAGGCGAGCGACAGCAGGTTCGACAGCGCGGCGGCTGCGCCATCGCGCAGGCGCGCCCACTCGACCAGCACATTGCGTATGCCGATGGATGCGTGCACGCTGACGAGCACGACGAACGCCCCGTAGAATGCCGCCCAGATCAGGTTGCCGCGCGTGCGCGCCAGGACTTCCGCGCCGCTCAGGCCGCCGCGTATGGCATAGACCATGACGATGATGTGGATGACGACGAACAGGGCCATGGCCATGGCCGTGATGCGCTGCCAGTACCACCGGCGCGCCGCCTTGACATTGATGCCCGCCATGTCAGTCGCCCCCCGGGTCGCCGCCCAGCTCGCCCCGCATGGCCGCGCGCGCGGCCATGCGCTTCAGGCCCGCAATGCCCGCGGTGGGAGACAGCTGTTTGGGACAGCGCAGCGTACAGGAACCCTGCGTATGACAGGAATGGCAGCCGGCGTCGCCCGCGACGGCAAGCAAGCGGCCGCCGTCGACGTCGCGCTCATCGTTGACGAGGGTCCAGGCGCGGTTCAGGGCGGCCGGTCCCAGGTAGTCCGGCCGCCAGGTGACGACGTCGCAGGACGAATAGCACACGCCACAGCCTATGCATTCGATGCCGGCGTCGGCCTCCTGGCGGGCCGGGCTGTCGGGCTTGACCCGCGCCACGGGTTCGTAGCGGGTATGTTCGCCCTTGAACCGGCCGTGCGCGGCCTGCATTTTCTCGAAGAAGTTGTCCATGTCCACGACCAGGTCCTTGATCACGGGCATGTTGGACAAGGGCGCAAGCTGCAGCCGGCCGTCTTTGGCGACCTTGGAGACGTGCGTGCGACAGGTCCAGCGCGCCACGCCGTTGACTTGCATGGCACAGGAGCCGCACATGCCCACGCGACAGGCGAAGCGATAGGAAAGCGTCGGGTCCATCTGGCGCTGGATGTGGGTGACGACGTCCAGCACCGTCTGGCTGGCCTGGCGCGGTACTTGAAAGGACTGATAGCTTCCGTTCTGCCCGCCGCGCCAGACCTCGACGTTCAAGGTGGAAGAAGTTTCGCTCATGGCTGTGGTGTCCGTGATTGGAGGGAGTCCTCCTATGATGCCCCCGGCATTGACAAAAGTAAAACTATTAATTATTTTGATAAGACCAAGTTATTTTTATATGTCATGTCCTCAATACGGCAGTTCCGGACCGCGCTGGCGGCCGGCAAATTGGGCAGCTTCGCCGAGGTCGGTCGTCAGGTCGGCCTGACGCAGGCCGCCGTCAGCCTGCAGATCAAGAATCTTGAAAGCGAACTGGGGGTCAGGCTCTTCGAGCGCGGGCCGCAATCGCTGGCGGTGACGCCCGACGGCCGCCAGGTTCTGGACCGCCTGGAAAAGCTGGTGGCCGACTACGACCATCTGCTGACCCAGCCAGGCGGCGTGCTGCGCGGCACCCTGCACGTGGGCGCGCTGGTCTCCGCGCTCATGGGGTCTTTCGGCGGGGCACTGGCGCGCATCAAGCGGGAATACCCTGCCCTGGACCTGCGGCTGCTGGCCGGCCAGTCCGGCGAATTCGCCCGCATGGTGGCCAAGGGCGAGCTGGACGCCGCCGTCGTGGCGGAACCGCCCTATTCCGTGCCGGCCGGCCTCATCTGGACGCCCTTCTATCAGGAAAGGCTGGTGCTCATCGCGCCGCAGGAAATGGTCCGCCGCTCGGTGCTGGATTTGCTGCACCACGAACCGTTCCTGCAGTTCGACCGTTCGCTATGGACCGGCAGGCTGGTCGGCTACGCATTGGAACAGTTGGGGATCACGCCCAATATCGCGCTGGAACTGAACTCCATCGAAGCCATAGCGCAGCTGGTGCGGCAGCGCTATGGCGTCGCCATCGTGCCTCATCTGGCCAATGCGGAATGGTCGGAACAGCAGTTGGTCGTCAAAGACCTGCCCGGCCCCGCCATTTTGCGAGGCGTGGGAATGCTGGAGCGGCGCGAACACAGCAAGAAAGCCGTGACCCAGGCGCTTTGCGCGCTGGTGGCGGACGGCGCGAGGGGTCAGACCCTGAACGGGTCGAGGGGTCAGACCCCGTATGGGGTCTGACCCCGCAATCTAAAGAGTCAGACCCCGTGAGGCCGGAGGACGGGTCAAGGGGTCAGACCCCGTACGGGGTCTGACCCCACAGCCGGTCGATGATTTCATGCACCAGGGCGGGGGCTTCTTCATACGGGATGTGGCCCACGCGCGACGGAAGGTGCAAGGCAGCGCGGGGCGGGATGTTCAAGGTGTGCTGCCAGGGAATGATGCGGTCCTCGCGGCCATGGATCACGGTGATCGGACAAGCCAGCTCTTCCAGGTCGGGAAGGATGTCGACTTTCTGGACGCCGTTGGCGCTCACCCCGGCGCACAGGCGAACAAGCGCGGCGCGCTGCGCGGTCAAGCGGGCCCGGTAGGCGTCCAGGTATGCTTCGTCCAGGCCGAAGGGCACGACGGTCAGCTTGCCGATTTCATGCTCCAGCGCCCGGTTGTCGTCGGCGCTGAGCATGCCGTCCACGAAGCTCTGATTGATGTCGGAGCCGCAACCCGCGGGCGATATCAGCAACAGGGATCGCAATTGCGCCGGGTCGATCCGCCGCGCCACACGGGTTGCGATGGCCGCCCCCATGGAATGGCCGACCAGGACCAGCGGGCCGCGGGCCGCGCGTGTCAGCGTTTCAGCCACCGCGGCGACCACCTGATCGAAATCCGTGAGCCCGGAAGGACTTTCGCCATGGCAGGGAAGCTCGATGCAAAGCACGCCGAAGCCCAGGCGCAACGCCTCGGGGATCAGGCTGGGCCAGGACTCCATGTCGCCGAACAGGCCGTGGATCAGCACCAGCGTCGGCCGTGTCGGCCACTGTGGGGCCCATTGCCGATAGCGGAGGGGGTCAGACCCCATGACGGGGTCTGACCCCGGGATCAAAGGGGCGGCGACTGCGGTCGAAGGGACAGACCCATGCAGTGCGGTCGAAGGGACAGGCCCAAACTGCGGGTCTGTCCCTGGGCTTTCGGGGTCAGACCCCGTATGGGGTCTGACCCCCCCGGTAACAGCATCCATGCTCACATCCTTTGAAAAATGCCGGCGGCGCCCATGCCGGTGCCCACGCACATGGTAAGCATGCCGTAGTCCAGTTTGCGACGGCGCAGGCCATGCACGAGGGTGGCGGCGCGTATCGCGCCGGTCGCGCCGAGGGGGTGGCCGAGGGCGATGGCGCCACCCAGGGGATTGACGATCTCGGGGTCGAGGTCCAGGTCGCGGATGACGGCCAGCGCCTGGGCGGCGAAGGCTTCGTTCAGCTCTATCCAGCCCATGTTGCACAGGTTCAGGCCCGCCTGCCTGAGCGCCTGGGGAATGGCTTCCTTGGGGCCTATTCCCATGATCTCCGGCGGGACGCCCTTGACGGCAAACGAGACGAAGCGCGCAATGGGCTGCAGGCCATGCGTCTTCAGCGCGCGCTCCGAGACGACCAGCAAGGCGCCCGCGCCGTCCGACATCTGCGAGCTGTTGCCGGCCGTCACGCTGCCTTTGGTGGCGAAGGCGGGACGCAGCCGGGCAAGCGCCTCGATGCTGGTGTCGGCGCGCGGACCTTCATCGAGCTCGACCGTGAAGCGCTGTTCGCGGATATTGCCGGCGTCCGCCTCCCGCCCCAACTCCGGCGCGCGGCGAACCACTTCGATGGGCAGGATCTCGTCGGCAAATTCGCCCGAGCGCTGCGCCGCGAGCGCGCGCTCGTGCGAGCGCAGGGCGAAGGCGTCCTGGTCCTGGCGCGATACCTTCCAGCGCTCCGCCACCTGCTCGGCGGTCAGGCCCATGCCATAGGCGATGCCCAGGTTTTCATCGCGCGAGAAGATTTCCGGGCTGAACGATGTGTTGACGCCCATGACGGGCACCTGGCTCATGGATTCGGTGCCGGCGGCGATGATGACATCGGCCTCGCCGACACGGATGCGGTCCGCCGCCATGGCGATGGCGGTCAGGCCCGATGCGCAGAAACGGTTGACCGTCACGCCCGCCACCGAGGTCGGCAAGCCGGACAGCAGCGCGCCGATGCGCGCCACATTGAAGCCCTGCGGGCCTTCGGGAATGGCGCAGCCGACGATGCAGTCTTCGATGGCCTTGGGATCCAACTGGGGCGCCCGGGCCAGCAGCCCCTGTATCACCTTGGCCAGCAGGTCATCGGGACGGGTGCGGGCGAACACGCCGCGCGGCGCCTTGCCGATGGGCGTGCGCGTGGCGGCAACAATATAAGCCTGCTGCAATGTGGACATGTTTCCCCCGTATCAGTTACGCACCGGCTTGCCGGTCTTCAGGAAGCCCATCAGGCGCTCCTGTGTTTCGGGCCGGCCCAGCAGGCCCAGGAAGGCATGCAGCTCACGGCCCAGCATCCATGCCTCGTCGGCCAGCGAACCCGGATCGACGTCGCCGCCGCACAGGACATCGGCCACCTCGCCCGCAACCGTGTAGTCATAGGCCGAGATGAATCCGCCGACCTTCATGTTCAACAATTGGCCCTTCAGCGTAGCAAGGCCGTCGCGCCCGGCCACCGGGAAAGGCCGCGGCAGGGGCGGACGCCAGCCCGCCTCTGCCATTGCGCGCGCCATGCGCACGGCCACGTACAGCAGTTCGTAGCGGTTCATGACGACCACATCGGCGGGTTCCAGGAAGCCGATGCGCTGCGCGTCGAGTGCCGATGCCGACACCTGGGCGCCGGCGATGGCCAAGGCGAATCTTTTCAGGTAGGCAAGCAAGGGGGCATCCGGCGCGCCCAGCGCCTGGAGCTCGGCCGCGCGCCTTGCCGCCCAGGTCAGGCCGCCGGCGCCGGGAACGAGCCCGATGCCGGTCTCGACCAGGCCGATATAGGTTTCGAAGTGCGCGACGCGCCGGGCACAATGCACGGCGAGTTCGCAACCGCCGCCCAGCGCCATGCCGGCCAGCGCCGCCACGACCGGCACCTGCGCGTAGCGCAAGCGCATGACCATGTCCTGCATTTCGCGCTCGATCGGCGCCACGGCCGCCGGCCCGCCCTGAGCGAACGCGGGCATCATGGCCTTGAGATCCGCCCCTGCGGAAAAAGGATCTTCGAGCTGGCCGATGACCAGCGCCTTGAACGATGCCTCGGCCACATCCACCGCGCGCACGATGCCGCGGACGACCTCGGGGCTGAGCGTGTGCATGCGTGTCTTGAAAGACAGCAGCAGCACGTCGGAGGGATGCGCTGCGGGCAGCGTCCATGCGCACACGGCCTCGTCTTCGAAGACGACCCTGCGTTCCAGACTGGGGGTTTCGCCGGCCAGGCGCGGCGCGCCCACTTGGCGCTGGTAGACGGGCAAGGTGCTCCGCCCTTCGAACCGCGCCTCTTGCGGATTCCAGGAGCCCGCCGCCGTATGCACGCCCTGTGCCTCCCACACCGGCCCGCGCGTCACCCAATCGGGCAAAGGCTGGCTGGACAAGGCATCGCCGGCGCGGATGTCGTCGGCGATCCAGCCGGCCACTTCGCGCCAGCCGGCGGCCTGCCAGATTTCGAAAGGACCCTGTTCGTGGCCGAAGCCCCATTTCATGGCCAGGTCCAGCTGGCGGGCGTTATTGGCGATACCGGCAAGATGCACGGCACTGTAGTGAAAGAGATCGCGCAGCACCGCCCACAGGAATCGCGCCTGGGGGTGATCCGAGTCATGCAATGCCTTCAGCTTTCGGGCCGGATCGCGCTCAGCCAGGACGGCGGCCACGCTTTCATCGATCTTGGCGTCGGCCGGCACATATTTCCCGCTGCCGGGATCGAGCCTTAGAATGGCCTTGCCCTCTTTGCGATAGAAGCCCGCGCCCGTCTTCTGCCCGAGCGCCCCTTGCTCGATCAGCGCGGCAACCACGCGCGGCAAGCCGAAGTGCAGATGGAAGGAATCATCGGACAAATGTTCCTGCATGGTCCGCACGACGTGCGCCAGGGTGTCCAGCCCGACCACGTCGGCGGTGCGGAAGGTGCCCGACTTGGCACGGCCCAGCCGCGCACCGGTGAGTTCGTCGACGAGCTCGTAGCTGAGCCCGAAGCGCTGCGCCTGTTCCATCACCGACAGGATGCCGAAGACGCCGATCCGGTTGCCGATGAAGTTGGGCGTATCCCTGGCCCGCACCACGCCCTTGCCCAGCGTGGAAACCAGGAAGGTTTCCAGCACGTCGAGCAAGCCGCGGTCGGTGTCCGGGGTAGGGATGAGTTCGACCAGCGGCATGTAGCGCGGCGGATTGAAAAAGTGGACGCCGCAAAAGCGCGGGCGCATGGCTTGGGGCAGCGCCTGGGACAGCTGGGTGATGGACAGCCCGGACGTGTTGCTGGCCACCAGCGCGTCCGCGCGGATGGCGGGCGCGATCTTCTGATAAAGATCGCGCTTCCAGTCCATGCGTTCGGCGATGGCCTCGATGACCAGGTCGCACTCGGCCAGCCGGCCCAGGTCATCGTCATAATTGGCCGGCTCGATGAGCGAAGCCAGATCGGGCGTGCCCAGCGGCGCCGGGTTCAGCTTGCGCAATTGTTCGATGGCTTTTCGGGCGATGGCGTTCTTGTCGCCTTCTTTGGCGGGCAAGTCGAAAAGCACGACGGGCAGGCCCGCGTTCACACAATGCGCTGCGATCTGGGCGCCCATGACGCCCGCGCCGCAGACGGCGATCCGGCGGATGCGCATTGGCGCGCCGGGGGCGGATTGGCTCGACTGCATAGTCATACTCCCTGTTGGGTTCATCGAGGACGTACGCCTTAGATTAATTGATTCCGCCGAGCCGTGCACACGTTAGAATTATTTCTTCCTCACCCGCTTCCCATGCCGCCATGGCCCGTCTGCCACGTCTTTACGCACCGTCCATTCCACAGCTGGTGGAGGCACGGTTCGCACATCCGCTGGCGCGCGCCTCCGACCCGACGCCGGCCGACGAGCTGGACGCGCTCAAGCTCATGCTGGAGCGCGAAGTCCGCGAATACAAGGTGTCGTTGCACGCCTGGCTGCTGCTCAACGACCGCATCATCCTGCTGGCCACGCCGCCCGACGAGCGCAGCATGCCGCGATTGGTGCAGGCGATGGGCAGGCGGATCGCGTCGGCCGGGGCGCCAGGCCGGGTCTTCGCGGGACGCTACCGGAGCGCGCTGGTCGAGCCGGGCACGTGGGTACTGCCGACCATGGTCTGGCTGGAGTCGCTGCCGTCGCAACTGCATTATGTGGATCGTCCCGAGATCTGGCCATGGTCGTCGGCGCGGGATCACACAGGTGCGACCGTAAGCGCCATTTTGACGGACCATCACGATTACTGGGCCGGCGGCAACACGCCGTTCGCGCGTCAGGCGCATTACCGCGAGAAACTGTCACGGGGGCTGTCGGGGGCGGAGGGGCTACGGATCGAGAAGGCGCTGTTCGGGCAGTGGGCAGTCGGCGAGGCGGACTTCCTGGCCCAGCTTTCGAACCGTGCCAGTCGACGCGTGGCGCCTGCGCCGCGAGGGCGGCCGCGGAAGTTACGGGAAGAGGCGTCTCCGGATGAGGCTGGGGTCAGACCCCGTACGGAGCCTGACCCCTCATCTTGAAAATTGTGCCGTCGGGGTCAGACCCCGTGCGGGGTCTGACCCCAGATCGCGAGTTTCCCTGCCGCCCTGGCTCCAAGCCAAACCCGGGGAGTGATGGCCGCAGGCCAACACCACCTACGACGGAGCCCGATGCCCCTATATGCCGGGCTGGCCGTGTTAAGAGACCTGAACCGACCCACCTACACGCCAAACCGACCGTGCTCAGAGCAATGCAAACGGCGTATAAATGTAACTGTTTCATAAAACAAAAAGCAACAAGTCAGTTACTACATCAACCTGGAAATACAATTAAAAACGCCGGGCAAAATCCGATCAAACAAATCTCGGCATCCAAACCAAGAAAATTTATTCCGGTATTTCAATAAATTAGATCCGTCCCCATTTAAATAATAAAAATCCAGCTATCCAAATAAATAGGGTCAGACCCCTATTTATTTTTATTGCGCGCGAAGTGGCATCGCAGTATCTTGATTTACCGCAGCGCAACAATTCAAGAGCTCAACCATGCCGCAACCTACACGCAAACCGACCGTGGTCGCCCGCGCGCGCACCACGCATGCCGCCCCCGAAAAACAGGGGCTCTATGACCCAAGGAACGAACACGACGCCTGTGGCGTGGGTTTCGTCGCCCAGATCAAAGGCCGCAAAAGCCACGCCATCATCCAGCAAGGCCTGAAGATCCTTGAAAACCTGGATCATCGCGGGGCGGTGGGCGCGGACGAACTCATGGGTGACGGCGCGGGCATCCTCATCCAGATTCCCGACGCGCTGTATCGCGAAGACATGGCCGCGCAAGGCGTGGAGCTTCCTCCACCCGACGAGTATGGCGTCGCCATGGTCTTCCTGCCCAAGGAAACGGCCTCGCGCCTGGCCTGTCAGCAGGAACTGGAACGCGCCGTGCGCGACGAAGGTCAGGTGGTGCTGGGCTGGCGCGATGTGCCGATCGATCGCGAGATGCCGATGTCGCCGACGGTGCGCGCCTGTGAGCCGGTGATACGCCAGTTGTTCATCGGCCGGGGCGCCGACATCATGGTGCCCGACGCGCTGGAGCGCAAACTGTACGTGATCCGCAAGACCGCCAGCCACGCCATCCAGCACATGCAGCTGGCACATGGCCAGGAATACTTCGTCCCGTCGATTTCGGTGCGCACCGTGGTCTACAAGGGACTGCTGCTGGCCAACCAGGTCGGCCGCTATTATCGCGACCTGGCCGATACGCGCGCGGTCTCGGCACTGGCCATGGTGCACCAGCGCTTCTCCACCAATACTTTCCCCGCATGGCCGCTGGCCCACCCGTATCGCATGATCGCCCATAACGGCGAAATCAATACGGTGAAGGGAAACTTCAACTGGCTGCGTGCCCGCGAAGGCATGATGCAGTCGGCCGTGCTGGGCGCGGACCTGCCCAAGCTCTACCCCATCGTGTACGAAGGCCAGTCCGACACGGCCACCTTCGACAACTGCCTGGAGCTGCTGGTGATGTCGGGCTACTCGCTGGCCCACGCCATGATGATCATGATTCCCGAAGCCTGGGAGCAGCATGCCGGCATGGACGAAAACCGCAGGGCCTTCTACGAATACCACGCCGCCATGATGGAGCCCTGGGACGGCCCGGCCGCCGTGGCGTTCACCGACGGCCGCCAGATCGGCGCCACGCTCGACCGCAACGGGCTGCGTCCCGCCCGCTACATCGTGACCGACGACGACATGGTGATCATGGCCTCGGAAGCCGGCACGCTGCCCATTCCCGAGCATCGCATCATCAAGAAGTGGCGGCTGCAGCCCGGCAAGATGTTCCTGATCGACCTGCAGCAAGGCCGCATCATCGACGATTCGGAAATCAAGTCGCAACTGGCCAATACACGCCCCTACCGCCAGTGGATCGAGCGCCTGCGCCTGAAGCTGGAAAACCTGCCCGCGCCCAAGCTGGACGATGCGCCCCATAAAGTGGCATCGCTGCTGGACCGCCAGCAGGCCTTCGGCTGGACCCAGGAAGATTTCAAAGTCATCCTGCAGCCCATGGCTGCCGCGGGCGAAGAGGCAACCGGCTCGATGGGGAACGACGCCCCGCTGGCCGTGCTCTCCAATCGCAACAAGCCCTTCTACAACTACTTCCGCCAGTTGTTCGCGCAGGTGACCAACCCGCCCATCGATCCCATCCGCGAGCAATTGGTGATGTCGCTGGTGTCGTTCATCGGCCCCAAGCCCAACCTGCTGGACATCAATAACGTCAACCCGCCGCTGCGCCTGGAAGTGTCGCAGCCGGTCCTGGATTTCGCGGCCATGGCCCAGATCCGGAACATCGCCCAGATCACGTCGCAGAAATTCCGCTGCTTCGAATTGAACATCACCTATCCCACCGCCTGGGGCCCGGACGGCATAGAAGCCTGTATTGCCGCCCTGTGCTCCAACGCGGCGGACGCCGTACGCAGCGGCTACAACATTCTGCTGATCACCGACCGGCAGATCGACAGCGAGCACGTGGCGATTCCCGCGCTGCTTGCCACCTCGGCCATCCACCAGCACCTGATCCGCGCTGGCCTGCGCACCAGCACCGGCCTGATCGTGGAAACCGGCTCGGCACGCGAGGTGCATCATTTCGCCCTGCTGGGCGGCTACGGCGCGGAAGCGGTCCACCCCTACCTGGCGCTGGAATCGCTGGCCACCCTGCCCCAGCCCGAACTCGCCATCAAGAACTACATCAAGGCGATCGGCAAGGGGCTGAACAAGGTCATGTCCAAGATGGGCATTTCGACCTACATGTCGTACACCGGCGCCCAGATTTTCGAAGCCGTGGGACTGAACTCGGGCCTGATCAATAAATATTTCGCGGGCACGCCCAGCCACATCGAAGGCATAGGGATCTTCGAAGTGGCGGAAGAGGCATTGCGCATGCACACGGCGGCCTTCGGCAACGATCCGGTGCTGTCCGACGCCCTGGAGACCGGCGGCGACTATGCCTGGCGGGTGCGCGGCGAAGACCATATGTGGACGCCCGATTCCATCGCCAAGCTGCAGCACGCCACGCGCGCCAACAACTACAGCAGCTACAAGGAATACGCGCAGCTCATCAACGACCAGTCGCGCAGGCACATGACGCTGCGCGGGCTGTTCGAATTCGAGGTCGATCCCTCGCGGGCCATACCGCTGAGCGAGGTCGAGCCGGCCAAGGAAATCGTCAAGCGCTTCGCAACGGGCGCCATGTCGCTCGGCTCGATCTCGACCGAGGCCCATACCGTCCTGGCGGTCGCCATGAACCGCATCGGCGGCAAGTCCAACACGGGCGAAGGCGGCGAAGACGAATTGCGCTACCGGGCCGAAATGCGGGACGGCAAGAGCCCCATCAAGAAAGGGGATACGCTGGCTTCATACCTGGGCCACGACCGCATCGAAGCCGATATCCCGCTGCATGCCGGAGACTCGCTGCGTTCGCGCATCAAGCAGGTGGCATCCGGACGCTTTGGCGTGTCCGCCGAATACCTGAGCAGCGCCGACCAGATCCAGATCAAGATGGCCCAGGGCGCCAAGCCCGGCGAGGGCGGCCAGTTGCCCGGCCACAAGGTGTCCGAATACATCGCCAAGCTGCGCTACTCGGTGCCGGGCGTGGGCCTGATTTCGCCGCCGCCGCATCATGACATCTATTCCATCGAAGACCTGGCGCAACTGATACACGACTTGAAGAACGTCAATCCGCGCGCCTCCATCTCGGTCAAGCTGGTGTCCGAAGTGGGCGTGGGCACGGTGGCCACCGGCGTGGCGAAGGCCAAGGCCGACCACGTCGTGATCGCCGGGCACGACGGCGGCACCGGCGCTTCTCCGGTGTCGTCCATCAAGCATGCGGGCACGCCCTGGGAACTGGGTCTGGCGGAAACGCAGCAGACCCTGCTGCTGAACAACTTGCGCAGCCGCATCCGGGTACAGGCCGACGGCCAGATGAAGACCGGGCGCGACGTCGTCATCGGCGCGCTGCTGGGCGCCGATGAATTCGGCTTCGCCACCGCGCCGCTGGTCGTCGAGGGCTGCATCATGATGCGCAAATGCCACCTGAACACCTGCCCGGTCGGCGTGGCCACCCAGGATCCGGTCTTGCGCAAGAAGTTCCAGGGCAAGCCGGAACACGTGGTCAACTACTTCTTCTTCGTCGCCGAGGAAGTCCGCGAGATCATGGCGCAGCTTGGCATACGCCGCTTCGACGATCTGGTGGGCCGCGTGGACCTGCTGAACCTGCGGCCCGGCATCGAACACTGGAAGGCGCGCGGCCTGGATTTCTCGCGCGTGTTCCACGCCGTGCCCTCGTCCGGACCGCTGTTCCAGCATGAAGAACAGGACCACGCGCTGGATCATGCGCTGGACCATCAACTGATCGAACGCAGCAAGCCCGCGATCGAGCGCGGGGAAAAAGTGTCCTTTATCACGCCCGTGCGCAATCGCAATCGCACGATAGGCGCCATGCTGTCCGGCGTGATCGCCGCGCGCTATGGTCATGAAGGCTTGCCGTCCGACACCATACACATACAGTGCAACGGCTCGGCCGGCCAGAGTTTCGGCGCCTTCCTGGCCCATGGCATCACGCTGGACCTGGTGGGCGAAGCCAACGACTACGTCGGCAAGGGCCTGTCGGGCGGACGCATCATCGTGCGCTCCCCCAACGACTTCCGCGGTTTCGGACCCGACCACATCATCGTGGGCAATACGGTCATGTACGGCGCGCTCTCGGGCGAAGCGTATTTCAACGGCGTGGCCGGCGAGCGCTTCGCCGTGCGCAACTCAGGCGCCGCCACGGTCGTGGAAGGCACCGGCGACCACGGCTGCGAATACATGACGGGCGGGACCGTGGTCGTACTGGGACCGACAGGCCGCAACTTCGCGGCGGGCATGTCCGGCGGCGTGGCGTACGTCTGGGATCCCGACAACAGCTTCCGCCAGAACTGCAACCTGGCGATGGTCGAACTGGAGTCCGTGGCGCCGCATGCCGAGCAGCATGAGCAAGGCCGGATCGAGGCCTGGCACAGCGCCGTGCGCGGCGCCGAGCGCGAAACCGACGAAACCATCTTGCGCCGGCTGATCGAAGACCACTACCGGTACACGGGAAGCTTCCGCGCGCGCGACATCCTGGACAACTGGAACCGTTCGCGGCTCTCCTTCGTGAAAGTGATGCCGGCTGAATATCGTCGCGCGCTGGCCGAGCTGTGGAGCGCGGCCAACCCCCAACAAATTGCCGCCTGAGGAATAAAAATGGGCAAAGTCACCGGCTTTCTTGAATTTCAACGCATCAAAGAATCCTACGAGGCGCCCGCCGCCCGCCTCAAGCACTGGCGCGAGTTCGTCCACACCCTGACCGACGAAGAGGCCAGGGTACAGGGCGCGCGCTGCATGGATTGCGGCATTCCGTTCTGCTCGAACGGCTGCCCCGTGAACAACATCATTCCCGACTGGAACGACCTGGTCTACCGCCAGGACTGGCGCCGCGCCCTGGACGTGCTGCATTCGACCAACAATTTCCCCGAGTTCACCGGACGCGTCTGCCCCGCACCCTGCGAAGCGGCCTGTACGCTGAACATCAACGACGATGCGGTGGGCATCAAGTCCATCGAGCACGCCATCATCGACAAGGGGTGGCAAGAGGGCTGGGTGACGCCCCAGCCGCCCCAGCGCAAGACCGGCAAGAAGGTCGCCGTCGTGGGTTCGGGCCCCGCCGGGCTGGCTTGCGCGCAGCAGCTGGCCCGCGCCGGCCACGCCGTGACGGTATTTGAAAAGAGCAACCGCATCGGCGGCCTGCTGCGCTACGGCATTCCCGACTTCAAGCTGGAGAAATCGCATATCGATCGCCGCCTGGCGCAGATGGAGGCCGAAGGCGTGGAGTTCTGCCCCTCCACCTACGTGGGCGATGCGGCGCACGCGGAAGACGGCCTGACGGTGCGCAGCCCGGAATCGCTGCAAGCGGAGTTCGACGCCGTGGTCCTGACCGGCGGCGCCGAGCAGCCGCGCGATCTGCCGGCTCCCGGGCGTGAATTGCGCGGCGTGCATTTCGCCATGGATTTCCTGCGCCAGCAGAACAAGGTCAACAACGGCGATCGCGTCGAGAAGCAGATTTCCGCCAAGGGCAAGCACGTGATCGTGATCGGCGGCGGCGACACCGGCTCCGACTGCGTGGGCACCAGCAATCGCCAGGGTGCGCTTTCGGTGACCCAGTTCGAGCTGATGTCCAAGCTGCCGGAAGTCGAGAACCGCCCCTTGACCTGGCCCTACTGGCCCGCCAAGCTGCGCACCTCCTCGTCCCACGACGAAGGCTGCGAGCGCGATTGGTCGGTATCGACCCGGTCTTTCGAGGGCAAGGGCGGCAAGATCGACAAGCTGGTCGCCGCCCGGGTGGAATGGTTCAAGGACAAGGCCACGGGGCAGTTGAAGATGCGCGAGGTGGAAGGCTCCCAGTTCGAACTGCCGGCCGACCTGGTGCTGCTGGCCATGGGCTTCGTCTCGCCGGTCAAGAACGTGCTGGACGCCTTCGGGGTCGATTCCGACGCCCGGGGCAACGCGCGCGCCGATACAGACAGCTACAAAACCAATGTCGACAAGGTCTTCGCCGCCGGCGACATGCGGCGCGGCCAGTCGCTGATCGTCTGGGCGATCCGGGAAGGCAGGCAGTGCGCGCGGTCGGTGGATGCGTATCTGATGGGAGGCAGTACGCTTCCTCGGTGAAGGGGCAGCCCCTGGGGTCAGACCCCGTACGGGGTCTGACCCCGACAACAGTACGACTAGGGGCCGGACCCCCTGCGGGGTCTGACCCCGACAACAATCTGACTCAAGGGGTCAGACCCTGTACAGGGTCTGACCCCCAACAACAGGTACAATGCTTCCCTTATCGTTGGGCTGTTGATGCTTATGGCTGATCCACTGGATTCCGACCTGATTCTCGAGTTCAGCAAGGTTGCGCTGGGTTATGGCGACTATACGGTGCTGAAGGATATCGACCTGAACGTGCGTCGAGGGCAAGTCGTGGCCATGATGGGCGGATCGGGCTCGGGCAAGACCACGCTGCTGCGGGGCGCCACCGGGCAGATTCTCCCGCAGCGGGGCACGATCCGCGCATTTGGCAAGAACGTCGCCGAAGCGTCCGGCGGGGGCCTGCGCGAACTGCGCCAGCGCATGGGCGTGCTGTTCCAGCAAGGCGCCCTGTTCACCGACCTGAACGTCTTCGAGAACGTGGCCTTCCCGCTGCGCGAACACACCCGCGTATCGGAAAGCCAGATCACCGAACGGGTGCTCGGCAAGCTGGACGCCGTCGGGCTGCGCGCGGCGGCACACCTGAACATATCGGAAATCTCCGGCGGCATGGCGCGCCGCGTCGCGCTGGCGCGCGCCATCGTCCTGGAACCCGAGCTCCTGCTTTACGACGAGCCGTTCGCCGGACTGGATCCCATCTCCCTGGGCATCACCGCGCAACTGATACGCAAGCTGACGGACACGCTGGGCTGCGCCTCGGTGCTGATCACCCACGACGTCGTCGAGTCCTTCGCCATCGCCGACCAGGTCTACATGGTGGGCCAGGGCCGGCTGATCGCCAGCGGAACACCCAAGGACCTGTCGGCGTCCGACGACGCCTTTGTTCGGCAGTTCCTGCGCGGCGAACCCGACGGCCCCATCGCCTTCCACTATCCCGCCACGCCGGCTTTCGACAAATGGCTGGATCAACATACGGGGCGCCAATGAAATCGCCCGTCGCATCCATTTCCCGCCTGGGCGCCAACGTCCGGAAGAAGCTCATCGGCCTGGGCGCCTTCATGCGCCTGGCCGGCGCCATCCTGGCACGCAGCGGCCTGGTCTTCCGGCGTCCGGGGCTGGTTTCCCAGCAAATCCATTTCATCGGCAACCACTCGCTGCTGATCATCGCGGTATCCGGCCTGTTCGTGGGCTTCGTGCTGGGCCTGCAAGGCTATTACACCCTGAACCGCTACGGCTCCGAAGAGGCGCTGGGCCTGCTGGTGGCGCTGTCGCTGCTGCGCGAACTGGGCCCGGTCGTGACGGCACTGCTGTTCGCCGGGCGGGCCGGCACCTCGCTCACGGCCGAAATCGGCCTGATGAAGGCAGGCGAGCAGATCGCCGCCATGGAGGTCATGGCCGTGGACCCCATACGCCGCGTGCTCGTGCCCCGCTTCTGGGGCGGCGTGATCGCCATGCCCGTCCTGGCGGCCGTGTTCTCCATGGTCGGCATCATCGGCGGCTGGGTGGTGGGCGTCCTGCTCATCGGCATCGATCCCGGCTCGTTCTGGTCGCAGATGCAGGACGGCGTGGACGTCTTCAACGACATCCTGAACGGCGTGTTCAAGAGCGTGGTGTTCGGCATCGCGGTCACGCTGGTGGCGCTGCACGCGGGATGGACCGCCAAGGCGACGCCGGAAGGCGTATCGCGCGCCACCACGCGCACGGTAGTGACCGGGTCGCTGCTGGTGCTCGGGCTGGACTTTGTACTGACCGCGCTGATGTTCAGCAATTAACAGATAGATACGGATGAATCATGACGCGTGAAAGAACCGATTTCTGGGTAGGCCTTTTTGTCCTGCTGGGCGTGATTGCCCTGGTGTTCCTTGCCTTGCGGGCAGGCAACATGAGCTCGTTCTCCTTTACCTCCACCTACCAGGTGACGGCGCACTTCGACAACCTGGGCGGGCTGAAAGTGCGCGCCCCCGTGAAAAGCAGCGGCGTGGTGGTGGGCCGGGTGTCGAGCATCGGCTTCGACAACGAACGCTTCCAGGCCGTCGCCACACTGGATCTCGAGCAGCAGTTCCAGTTTCCGTCCGACTCTTCGGCCTCCATCCTGACTTCGGGCCTGCTCGGCGAACAATACATCGGCCTGACCCCGGGCGGCGAAGACAAGATGCTGGCGCAAGACAGCGAGATCCAATACACCCAGAGCGCCGTCGTGCTGGAGGAACTGATCAGCAAGTTCCTGTACAGTTCAGCCGACAAGCAAGGGGACAGCGCAGCGAACGCCCCTGCAGCCGGCCAGTAATGGGCTCACATTACAATTGCGGCATATCCGCTCAACATACCAAGAACAGCCAGAACATGACTTCTCATTCCACACCAACGCCCAGCCGATCGATACGCCGCGGGCTGCGCCTGGCGGCCGCGCTGGGCACGGCGGCATTGGCCACGGGTTGCGCAACCGTCAGCAATCCCACGCCCGATGACCCCTGGGAACGCTACAACCGCAGCATGTTCGCCTTCAACGACACCGTCGACCAGGCCTTTCTGAAGCCCATCGCGACGGGATACGACCAGCTCATGCCGGATCCGGCGCAAACCTGTGTCCACAACATCTTCAACAACGTGGCCGATGTCTGGTCCGCCATCAACAGCTTCCTGCAGGCGCGCGGCCATGACTTCTTCAACACGCTGGGCCGCGTGCTGTTCAATTCCACCATGGGCCTGGGCGGCTGCATCGACGTTGCCTCGATGAACGGCGCCACCCGCATACCCAACGACTTCGGCGTCACTCTGGGCGTATGGGGCTTGGAATCAGGCCCTTACGTAGTGCTGCCCTTCCTGGGATCCAGCTCCGTACGGGATGCCACCAGCACGCTGGGCACGTTTGCTGCTGGGGTATCGCCCGTTACGCCCGTTTTCCATATCAACGACGTCCCGCTGCGCAATTCGCTCCTGGGTCTGTACATCGTCGATACCCGGGCCAATCTGCTGGACGCCGACAGGCTGGTGAACGATGTCGCGCTGGACCGCTACAGCTTCATACGCGACGCCTACATCCAGCGCCGCAAAGCGCAAGTGGACAGCCGACGCAACGGCGGCGAGCTTCCGGACTACTCGGACGGCGACGACCTGCCCGACTACTCCGATGACGCCGACGAAAGCGTCACGCCGGCGACCGGCAAGTAATTCAGGAACCTTTATGCTAGAACGCCAAACCTCTTTTCTTTTCAACCGCATCCGCAAGCTGGCCACCGCAAGCCTGCTGGGCGTGGCCGCCCTGGCGGCACCGGCATTGCACGCACAAGAGCCGGTGAACACCAAAGCGCCGCCTCCCGAATTCGTCCAGACGGTCGCCAACAACGCGCTGGAAGCCGTCAAGAAGAACCAGGCCGTCAAATCCGGCAACATCGAAAGCATCAAACAGGTGGTCAACGAGTACGTGCTGCCTTACGTCAACTTCGAGAAGACCACGCGCCTCGCGGCCGGCCGCCACTGGCGGCAAGCCACGCCCCAGCAGCAAAAAGCGCTGGTCGAGGCCTTCAAGGGCACGCTGATCCGTACCTACGCGGGCGCATTCAACAAAGTCGACCAGGTATCCGCCTTTACCATGCTGCCGTTCCGCGGCGACGCGAACGCGGACGACGTGGTGGTCGGCTCCACGCTGAACCAACGCAACGGGCCGCCGGTTCGCATCGACTATCGCCTCGAAAAAACCCCGCAGGGCTGGAAGATCTACGACCTGAATGTCGAAGGCATCTGGCTGATCCAGAACTATCGCAACCAGTTCTCGCAGCAGATCACGCAAAACGGCGTCGACGGGCTGATCACGGCCCTCAACGGCGGGAACAAATAATCCAGGATCCTCATAACGGACCTGTTGACGCAAATGCCCGAGCCCCTTCAGGGGGCTGCCACTATAATGTTGGGGTCAGGCCCCCGAATTAATTGTTGGGGTCAGACCCCGTACGGGGTCTGACCCCTCAAGTCTGGCTTGGTCGGGATCCCATATGGGGTCTGACCCCTTAAGTCAGCCCTCGGGGTCTGGCCCCTCAAGTCAGGCTTGGCTGGAACCAGCACCGCCGCCCTTTTGGCGCCGATCGATCCAGCCCGGCCTTTTTTCGTGTGTCCATGTCAGCGCTCAGTCTAGAAAACGTCTCGAAAATCTACACCCCTCGCACCGCGGCCTGGCGGCGATTCACGGCGGCGAGCCGGAAACGGGGTTTCCAGGCTCTCGACGATGTCAGCTTCACGGTCGAGCACGGCGAATTCTTCGGGCTGCTCGGGCCTAACGGCGCGGGCAAGACCACCCTTATTTCCATCCTGGCAGGGCTGGCCTACGCCACGTCGGGCACCGCACGCGTCTGCGGCTATGACGTGGTGGCTGACTTCAAGCGCTCGCGCCAGGCGCTGGGGGTGGTGCCCCAGGAAATCGTCTACGACCCTTTCTTCACAGTGCGGGAAACGCTGCGGCTCCAGTCCGGCTACTTCGGCCTGCGCAACAACGACGACTGGATCGACGAGATCCTCAGCAATCTCGGCCTGCTCGACAAAGGCGATACCAATATGCGCGCCCTGTCGGGCGGCATGAAACGCCGCGTGCTGGTCGCCCAGGCGCTGGTGCACCGTCCTCCGGTCATCATCCTCGACGAACCCACGGCCGGCGTGGACGTCGACTTGCGCCGCACGCTGTGGGAATTCATCGCCCGGCTGAACCGGGAGGGCCACACCATCCTGCTGACCACGCATTACCTGGAAGAGGCGGAGGCCCTGTGCGGCCGCATCGCGATGCTCAAGAGCGGCCGCGTCGTGGCGCTGGACACCACGCAGGCGCTGCTGGCGCGTGTGGGGGGCGCCGATCTCGAAGACGCCTTCGTGCGCATCATGCACGATGACGAATTCCTGGGGGTCACGGCATGAGCACCCGCCCCATCATCGAGCCCCGCGACGACATGGGCTCGGGCTTTCCCACCTTGCTGCGCAAGGAGCTCCTGCGCTTCTGGAAAGTCGCGTTCCAGACGATCGCGGCGCCCGTCCTCACGGCCCTGCTGTATCTGCTGATCTTCGCGCATGTGCTCGAAGGGCGGGTCCAGGTCTACGGCTCGGTGCCCTACACGTCCTTCCTGATACCCGGCCTGATGATGATGAGCATGCTGCAGAATGCCTTCGCGAATCCGTCGTCGTCGCTGATCCAGAGCCGCATCACGGGCAACCTGGTGTTCATCCTGCTGCCGCCGCTGTCGCACCGGGAAATCTTCAGCGCCTACCTGCTGGCCTCCATCGCCCGCGGCCTGTGCGTCGGGTTCTGTATCTGGCTGGTGTCGCTGCTGTTCGTCGACCTGCCCATCCAGCATCCCCTGTGGGTGCTGTGCTTCGCGGTGCTGTCCTGTGGAATCATGGGCACGCTGGGCATGATCGCGGGCCTGTGGTCCGAAAAATTCGACCAGCTCGCGGCTTTCCAGAACTTCCTGATCATGCCGGCCACCTTCCTGTCCGGTGTGTTCTACTCCATACACAGCCTGCCTCCCTTCTGGCAGGCCGTCTCCCGATGGAACCCCGTCCTGTACACCATAGACGGCTTCCGCTACGGCTTTTTCTCGGTATCCGACGTCTCGCCCTGGCACAGCCTGGCGGTCGTCGCCGCCGCGTTCGCCGTACTCTGCCTCTTTGCGCTGCGCCTGCTGGCCAGCGGCTATAAACTCCGGAACTGATTGCCATGCTGCCCACCCCAGAACAAGTACGCCAATACATCGCTGACCATCTTGCATGCGAGCATATTGAAGTCCAGGGCGACGGTTCGCACTTCGACGCCCTGATCGTCAGCCCCGCCTTCGAAGGCAAGCGCCTGATCGCGCGTCACCAGCTCGTCTATGCCGCGCTGGGCGAGCGCATGAAAGCAGAGATCCACGCCCTGTCCATGCGCACCCTGACACCGGAAGAATACAAGGCCAATCCGAATGGATAAACTCCAGATCCAGGGCGGGAACCGCCTGAACGGCGAGATCGCCATTTCGGGCGCCAAGAACGCCGCCCTGCCCATTCTGTGCGCATCCTTGCTCACGGAAGACGCCCTTGCCCTGCAGAACGTGCCGCGCCTCAACGACATCGGCACCACGCTGCGCCTGCTGGGCCAGATGGGCGTCAAGCACGAACGCGCGGCCGACGGCAGCGTCGAGCTCTGCGCCGCCGCGGTGCACAGCCTGGAAGCGCCCTACGAACTGGTCAAGACCATGCGCGCGTCCATCCTGGTGCTCGGGCCGCTGCTGGCGCGCTTCGGCGAAGCGCGGGTCAGCCTGCCCGGCGGCTGCGCCATCGGCCAGCGGCCGGTGGACCAGCACATCAAGGGCCTGGCCGCCATGGGCGCGGACATCCGCATCGAACACGGCTTCGTCGTGGCCAAGGCCAAGCGCCTCAAGGGCGCGTCCATCCTCACCGACATGGTCACGGTGACCGGCACCGAAAACCTGATGATGGCAGCGGTGCTGGCCGACGGACGCACCGTCCTTGAAAACGCGGCGCGCGAACCCGAGGTCACCGACCTGGCCGAACTCCTGATCAAGATGGGCGCCCGCATCCAGGGCCACGGCACCGATCGCATCGTCATCGACGGCGTCGAACGGCTGCATGGCGCCAGCCACCAGATCGTCGCCGATCGCATCGAGGCCGGCACCTTCCTGTGCGCCGTGGGCGCGGCCGGAGGCGAAATCATGCTGCGCCACGCGGCACCGCAAACCATGGGCGCAACCCTGGACAAGCTCCGCGACGCCGGCCTGGCCATTGAAACGGGCACGGACTGGATACGCGCCGCCATGAACCGCCGGCCGCGCGCCACGGGCGTGCGCACCAGCGAGTACCCTGGCTTTCCGACCGACATGCAGGCGCAGATGATGGCCTTGAACACCCTGGCGGACGGCACGGCGGTCATTGTCGAGAACATCTTCGAGAACCGCTACATGCACGTGCAGGAATTGTGCCGGATGGGCGCCCTGATCGACATCGACGGCCACACGGCGGTCGTGACCGGCGTGTCCGGCCTGTCGGGCGCCACCGTCATGGCGACCGACCTGCGCGCCTCGGCCAGCCTGGTCATCGCCGGCCTGGCGGCCCAGGGGCAGACCACCGTGGAACGCATCTACCACCTGGACCGCGGCTACGAACGCATGGAAGAAAAACTGCGCTCCGTGGGCGCCGACATCCAACGCATCACACGGGAAACCGCATGAGCCCTGCCAGCCTCGACAAACCCTTGACGCTCGCCCTGTCCAAGGGACGAATTTTCGATGAGACCATGCCGCTGCTGGCCGCCGCAGGCGTGGAGGTTTCGGAAAACCCCGAGTCCTCGCGCAAGCTGATCCTGCCCACCAGCAGCCCCGACCTGCAGCTGATCATCGTGCGCGCTTCCGATGTGCCCACCTATGTGCAGTACGGCGCGGCCGATTTCGGCATTGCCGGCAGGGACGCCCTGTACGAGCACGCCGCGCAGCACCCCGGCGGCCTGTACCAGCCCATAGACCTGAACATCGCCCGCTGCCGCCTGTGCGTGGCCGTGCGCGAGGGCTTCGATTACGAGGCCGCCGTCCACCAGGGCTCGCGCCTGCGCATCGCCACCAAGTACGTACAGGCGGCCCGGGAACACTTCGCGGCAAAAGGGGTCTATGTGGATATCATCAAGCTGTATGGCTCGATGGAACTCGCGCCGCTGGTCGGCCTGGCGGACGCCATCGTCGACCTGGTCTCCACGGGCGGGACGCTCAAGGCCAACAACCTGGTCGCCGTCGAAGAGGTCGCGCAGATCTCCTCGCGCCTCATCGTGAACCAGGCATCGCTCAAGACGCGCTCGGCAAAACTGCAGCCTCTACTCGATGCATTCGCTCTGGCATCGCAAGCGCAGGGCTGAAGTCCGCCGCTTACGGTACACTGCATTGTTATAAAACGTTTTTTTCTTTTTCCGCATCATGCCTTCGATCAAGCGCCTGAGTACCCGATCCGACGACTTCCAGTCCAGCCTGCGCACGCTGCTGGCCTTCGACGCCTCTCAGGACGAATCCATCGAGCGCGCCACCGCGGCCATCCTGCACGATGTCCAGCAGCGCGGCGACGCCGCCGTGCTGGACTACACGCAACGCTACGATCGCGTGGCGGCCGGCATCCTGCCGGAGCTGGAGATCGACAGGCGTGAATGGCTGGCCGCGCTCGACGCCCTGCCGCGCGACCAGCGCGAGGCCCTCGAAACCGCCGCCGAACGCGTGCGCCGCTATCACGAGCACCAGCGCAGCCAGACCTGGACCTACACCGAGCCCGACGGCACGGTGCTCGGCCAGAAGATCACACCGCTCGATCGCGTGGGCCTGTACGTGCCCGGCGGCAAGGCGGCCTATCCGTCGTCCGTGCTCATGAACGCCGTCCCCGCGAAAGTCGCGGGCGTGCCGGAAGTCGTCATGGTCACACCCACGCCCGACGGCGTGCGCAATCCCATCGTGCTCGCTGCCGCCGCCATCGGCGGCGTGGACAGGGTCTGGGGCATAGGCGGCGCGCAAGCCGTGGGCGCATTGGCCTACGGCACGCAAAGCATCGCCGCCGTGGACAAGATCGTCGGGCCGGGCAACGCCTATGTGGCGGCGGCCAAGCGCCGCGTGTTCGGCACCGTGGGCATAGACATGATCGCAGGCCCCAGCGAAATCCTCATCATCTGCGACGGCACCACGCCGGCCGACTGGATCGCCATGGATCTCTTCTCGCAGGCCGAACACGACGAACTGGCCCAGGCCATTTTGCTGTGCCCCAGCGCAGAATACCTTGACGACGTCCAGGCGGCCATCGACCGTCTCCTGCCGACCATGCCGCGCGCCGACATCATCCGCGCAAGCCTGGGCGGGCGCGGCGCCCTGATCCTGGTGCGCGACCTGGACGAAGCCTGCGACATCGCCAATCACATCGCGCCCGAACACCTCGAGATCTCCACCGAGCAACCCGAACGCTGGGCCGACAAGATCCGCCACGCCGGCGCCATCTTCCTGGGGCGCTACAGCTCCGAATCCCTGGGCGACTACTGCGCCGGGCCAAACCACGTTTTGCCCACCTCGCGCACCGCCCGCTTTTCGTCTCCCCTGGGCGTGTATGATTTCCAGAAACGCTCCAGCCTCATCCACGTTTCCGAGAACGGCGCACAGGTCCTGGGGCGGGTCGCCGCCAAACTGGCCTATGGCGAAGGCCTCCAGGCCCACGCCGCCAGCGCCGAATACCGCCTGAACACCACAGCATCGAATTCCTGAATACCATGCGTACCGCAGACATCACCCGAAACACCAACGAAACGCGCGTGCGCGTTTCGATCAACCTGGACGGCACCGGCCGCCAGACCATCAACACGGGCGTGCCCTTCCTGGACCACATGCTGGACCAGATCGCCCGCCATGGCCTGATCGACCTGGACATCCATTGCGAAGGCGATACGCACATCGACGACCACCACACCGTGGAAGACGTCGGCATCACGCTGGGCCAGGCCTTTGCCGCAGCCGTCGGCGACAAGGCGGGCCTGCGCCGCTACGGGCATTCCTATGTGCCGCTGGACGAAGCCCTGTCGCGCGTGGTCATCGACTTTTCCGGGCGGCCCGGCCTGTACTATCACATTCCGTTCACGCGTTCCCACATCGGGCGGTTCGACGTCGACCTGGCGCGCGAATTCTTCCAGGGCTTCGTCAATCACGCCCTGGTCACACTGCACATCGACAACCTGCGCGGCGAAAACTCGCACCATCAGTGCGAGACCGTGTTCAAGGCCTTCGGCCGCGCGTTGCGCATGGCGACCGAAGCCGATCCGCGGAATGCGGGCGTGGTGCCATCGACCAAGGGCGTGCTTTAGGATACAAACCCGCCAGCGCCAGAATCCTTCTCCATCCCCAACGGATGAACACCGTGAACAATATCGCCATCGTTGACTACGGCATGGGCAACTTCCATTCGGTCGCGCGCGCCTTGCGGGCCGCCGCGCCGGATGCGGACATCAGCATCTGCAACACGCCCCAAGGCATCGACCGCGCCGACCGCGTGGTGTTTCCGGGCCAGGGCGCCATGCCCGACTGCATGCGCACGCTGGACCGCTCGGGGCTGCGCGATGCCGTCCTGCGCGCGGCCCGCGCCAAGCCCCTGCTGGGGGTCTGCGTCGGCGAACAAATGCTGTTCTCGGAAAGCGAGGAAGGCAATGTGCGCTGCCTGGACATTTTCCCCGGGCGCGTGAAACGCTTCGCGGGCCCGCAATTTGGCTCGGACACCGACGCCGCGGGCGGGGAACTGCTGAAGATTCCCCACATGGGATGGAACCGCGTGAGCCAGACACGGTCCCATCCGTTATGGGCAGGCATTCCCGACGGCACCCACTTCTATTTCGTGCACAGCTACTACGCGCAGCCCGACCACCCGGCAATCACTGTTGGGGAAAGCCACTACGGCATGCGCTTTACCTGCGCAGTGGCAGCGGCTAACATTTTCGCAGTACAGTTCCATCCCGAGAAAAGCGCCGGCCACGGCTTGCGGCTCTATCGGAATTTCGTTGATTGGAATCCATAACATCATGCTACTCATACCCGCCATCGATCTCAAAGACGGGCGTTGCGTGCGATTGCGCCAGGGCGATCTGGACGACGCAACTGTTTTTTCCGATGACCCGGCCGCCATGGCCACGCAGTGGCTGGACCAGGGCGCGCGGCGCCTGCACCTCGTCGACCTCAATGGCGCGGTCGCCGGCAAGCCCAAGAACGAAGCGGCCATCAAGTCCATCATCACCGCCGTCGCCGACGACATCCCCGTGCAAATCGGCGGCGGCATCCGCGATCTCGACACCATCGAACGCTACCTGGACGCCGGCATCAGCTATGTCATCATCGGAACCGCCGCCGTCAAGGATCCAGGCTTCCTGCGCGATGCCTGCAGCGCTTTTCCGGGCAACATCATCGTGGGCCTCGATGCCCGCGACGGCAAGGTAGCCACCGACGGCTGGAGCAAACTCACGCGCCACGACGTCTTCGACCTTGCCCGCAAGTTCGAAGACTACGGCTGCGAGGCCATCGTCTACACCGACATCGGCCGCGACGGCATGCTGTCCGGCGTCAACATCGAAGCCACGGTCAAGCTTGCGCAGCACGTCAACATTCCCATCATCGCCTCCGGCGGCGTCACCGACCTGAAAGACATCGAGGCCCTCTGCGCCGTCGAAAGCGAAGGCGTCGAAGGCGCCATCCTGGGCCGCAGCCTCTACGAAGGCACCCTGGATTTCGCCGCCGCCCAGGAAATGGCGGACGAACTTGGAGCGACATGAATTCTGTTTTACCCCCCGGCACCGATTCCGAACTGACCCGCCGCATCATTCCCTGCCTGGACGTCACGGCGGGCCGCGTCGTGAAGGGCGTCAACTTCGTCGACCTGGTCGACGCGGGCGACCCCATCGAAATCGCCCAGCGCTATAACGAGCAGGGCGCCGACGAGCTCACCTTCCTGGACATCACCGCCACCAGCGACGACCGGGACCTGATCCTGCCCATCATCGAGGCCGTGGCCAGTCAGGTCTTCATCCCGCTGACGGTGGGCGGCGGGGTGCGGCAGGTCGCCGACATCCAGCGCCTGCTGAATGCCGGCGCCGACAAGGTGTCGATCAACAGCGCCGCGGTCGCCAATCCCGAACTCGTGCGCCAGGCGGCCGACTACCACGGCTCGCAGTGCATCGTCGTCGCACTCGACGCCCGGCGCGTATCGGCGGCGGGCGAAGCGCCCAGGTGGGAGATCTTCACCCATGGCGGCCGCAAGGCCACCGGCATCGACGCCGTCGAATGGGCCCGTAAAATGGCCGAGTACGGCGCCGGCGAACTGCTGCTGACCAGCATGGACCGCGACGGCACCAAGTCGGGCTTCGACCTCGACCTTACCCGTGCCGTCGCCGACGCCGTCCCCGTGCCGGTCATCGCTTCCGGCGGGGTGGGCAACCTGCAGCACTTGGCCGACGGCGTCACCGCCGGCCGGGCAAGCGCAGTGCTAGCGGCCAGCATCTTCCACTACGGCGAATACACCGTGCGGCAGGCCAAGGAATTCATGGCAGCGCAAGGCATCAAGGTAAGATTGCAATCATGACGGCACCCCTTTGGCTCGACGCCATCACCTTCGACGAGAACGGGCTGTTGCCCGCCATTGCGCAAGATGAAAAAACGGGCGCGATACTCATGGTGGCCTGGATGAATGCCGAGGCCCTGCAGGAAACCGTGGCCACCGGCCGCGGCGTGTACTGGTCGCGCTCGCGTCGGCGGCTGTGGCGCAAGGGCGAAGAATCCGGGCACATCCAGATCGTCCACGAGATCCGGCTGGATTGCGACGGCGACGTCATTCTCCTGAAAGTACGCCAGGAAGGCGACGTCGCTTGCCATACGGGCCGCAAGAGCTGTTTCTTCCGGCGCCTGGACGGCGTCGACGACGACGCCACCTGGACCGTGACGGATCCGGTGCTCAAAGACCCGAAGCAAATCTACCAATGACACAAGCCGATACCGCAACACTTCTGGCCCGGCTGGCCGACACCCTGGAATCACGCCTGCCGGCAAATGGCGGAGATCCGGCCAGTTCCTATACCGCCAAGCTGTTGGCGCGCGGCCCTGACGCCTTTCTGAAGAAGATAGGCGAAGAGGCCACCGAGCTGGTCATGGCAGCCAAAGACAACGCGCCCGAGCGCATTGTGGCCGAAACGGCCGACCTCTGGTTCCACAGCCTGGTTGCGCTGGCCTACTACGGCCTGCGCCCCGAACAGGTCCTGCAGGAACTTGAACGCCGCGAAGGCATTTCCGGACTGGCCGAAAAGGCCGGTCGGCCCCAAACGTAACGAGCCGAGTACAGAACATGAGTGACAACTGCATTTTCTGCAAGATCGCCAAGGGTGAAATCCCTTCCCGCAAGGTCTACGAGGACGACGATTTCTTCGCCTTTCACGACATAAACCCCGCCGCTCCCGTACACTTGCTGCTTATTCCCAAACGCCACGTCGTTTCGCTGCAGGATGTCCAGGAAGGCGACGCGCACTGGCTGGGTAGAATGATTACGCTGGCGCCCGCGCTGGCACAGGAAAACGGCTGCACGCCCGGTCCCGACGGCGGGTTCAGGGTCGTGTTCAACAACGGAACAGAAGGTGGGCAGGAAGTCGCCCACCTGCACATGCACATCCTGGGCGGCCCACGTCCATGGAACAAACGCGCAGCACCTGCTGCTTAACGGAGACTTATCATGGGTAGTTTCAGCATTTGGCATTGGCTTATCGTCCTGGTGATCGTGGCGCTGGTTTTCGGCACCAAGAAAATCCGCAATATCGGTGAAGACCTGGGCGGCGCCGTAAAAGGCTTCAAGAAGGGCATGAAGGATGCCAACAACGAAGAAAAGGATGCGCCCGCATCCGTGACGCAGCGCGTGCAAAGCGACGACACCATCGACGTCCAGGCCAAGGAAAAGAAAGACGCCTGAAGACGGGGCTGATGGCCGCTCCAAGCTCCGTTAACCCTTTTCTTTCAAGCGAATTCCTTATCCATGTTTGACGTCAGCTTTAGTGAACTTATGCTGATCGGCGTGATTGCGCTGATCGTCATCGGACCCGAACGCCTGCCCAAGGTGGCCCGTACCATCGGCCACCTGGTCGGCCGTGCGCAGCGCTACGTCAGCGACGTCAAGTCCGACATCCAACGCGAAATGGACCTGGATGAGCTCAACAACCTGAAGGGTCAAATGGAAGAAGCGGCCAAATCGGTCAAGTCGTCCATGCAAGAGGCCTCCGACAGCTTGCGGCAACCGCTTTCCGAAGCCGAGCAAGCCCTGAAAGAGGCATCCGCTTCGGTCGAATCGCTGGTCGACTCCGCCCGGGCGGAAGTAAACGGCCCCGAAACGACCACGGCGCCGGCCATCGAGCCCGCCAAGCCGGCCGCCACGCCAACGCCCATCCCCGCCGGCGATGCCGCGGCCGCACCCAGCGCCGGCGCCGACATCGAACCGTCCGGCACGGCACAGGCGGACAACAAAGAAAAACCGGGGACGCCCACGTGACACAAGAAGCTTCCCAAGAGACCTTCATTTCGCATCTGGTCGAGCTGCGCTCGCGCCTGCTGCGCGCCGTCGGCGCCGTACTGGCCGTATTCGTCGTGCTGTTCATCTACCCCGGGCCGTCCGCCATCTACGATGTGCTGGCCCAGCCCATGCTGGCATCCCTGCCCGAAGGCACACGCATGATCGCCACGGGCGTGATCACACCGTTCATGGTGCCGGTCAAGGTAACGCTGCTGGCGTCCTTCGTCCTGGCGCTGCCGGTGGTCCTGTACCAGGCCTGGGCCTTCGTCGCGCCCGGCCTGTACCGGCACGAACAACGCTTGGCGCTGCCGCTCATTGCCTCCAGCACGCTGCTGTTCCTGCTCGGCATGGCGTTCTGCTATTTCGTGGTGTTCCGCACGGTCTTCCAGTTCATCGCCGGCTTCGCCCCGGAATCCATCACGCCCGCACCGGACATCGAGGCCTATGTCAGTTTCGTGATCACGATGTTCGTGGCATTCGGGGTGACATTCGAAGTCCCCATCGCCGTGATCCTGCTGGTGAAGAGCGGCATGGTCACGGTCGAGAAACTGCGCAGTGCCCGCGGCTACGTCATTGTGGGCGCCTTCGTCATCGCCGCGGTCGTCACGCCACCCGACGTCGTCAGCCAGTTCATGCTGGCGGTGCCCTTGTGCCTCCTTTATGAAGTCGGGGTCATCGTCGCGGGAATGCTGAAGGTGAAGGAATCGTCGGCGGACGAGCTGGAGTCCGAGTCGGATAACGGCTGACCGGGCTGGGGCTGGGGTCAGACCCCGTACGGGGTCTGACCCCTCAAAGCCTACCCGCCAACCGGAGGGTCAGACCCCATACGGGGTCTGACCCTTCAAAACACCCACCCTCGACTGGGGTCCGACCCCTCAAAGCCCACGCCCGAAACCGCTGGGGGGTCAGACCCCAGTCGGGGTCTGACCCCAACACACGCTCACCGCTTTGAAATGGGCGGGCGCACGCCCACCCGTACGTCCATTTCCAGTTTCCTTCCCTCGCGCACGACCTGCAATTTCGCCTTCTCGGACGGCGTCAACGGTGCGATCTGGTTCAGGAAGCCGATGGCATCGCGCACCGGCTCGCCGTTCAGCTGCAGCACGATGTCGCCGACCCGCAAGCCCGCCTGCCACGCCGGGCCATTGCGCAGCACGCTGGCGATGATCACGCCGTCGCGCTGGCCCAGGCCGAAGGCGCGGGCCAGGTCGGGGGTGATATCCTGGGGTTCTATACCCAGCCATCCACGGGTCACGCTCCCGGTCTTGATGATCTGTTCCATGATGGTCTGCGCCGCACCCGCCGGAATGGCGAACCCTATGCCCAACGATCCGCCCGATTCGGAGTAGATGGCGGTATTGATGCCGATCAGGCGTCCCGCGGTATCGATCAGCGCGCCGCCGGAGTTTCCGGGGTTGATGGCCGCGTCGGTCTGGATGAAGTTTTCATATATATTGACACCCAGGCGATTGCGTCCCAGCGCGGACACGATGCCCATGGTGGTGGTCTGCCCCACGCCGAACGGATTGCCGATGGCCAGCACCACGTCTCCGGTCTTCACTTCATGAGAGCCGTTGAAGGCGATGGCGCGCAGGTCGGGCAGGTCGATCTTGAGCACCGCGAGATCGCTCTCGGGATCCGCGCCCACGATCGCGGCCCGGGTCTGCCTGCCGTCGCTCAACGCCACCTCGATCGCATCGGCGGCTTCAATGACGTGGTAGTTGGTGAGGATGTACCCGTCTTCCCGGACAATCACGCCCGAGCCCAGGTTGGTCGATTCCCTGCGCCGGCTGAAACCGGGAATTTCCCTGAACAAGCGCTCGAGCTCCGGATCCGCAGGGATGGGGATCACCGGCACATTGACGTGCTTGCTGGTGTAGACGTTGACCACTGCCGGCCGGGCCTGGGCCACGGCCGCCGCGAATGAAACAGGCGCGCTCGGCTGCGGGGCGGGCAGCGGCGCCGGGGCCTGCGGCTGAGTGTGCAGCCAGTCCGGGCGCAAGGTTGCCACGATGAATAAAATACCCAGACATATCGTCACCGTCTGGGCAAACAGCAACCACAATCGACGCATAAGCTTTTGCTATAAGGAAAAGGCAACTCAATGAATCAGGTTTCCACCCAACAACTCGCCGACTGGCTCGATGCCACCTTGCAAGTGGCGCGCTTCAAGGACTACTGTCCGAACGGACTGCAGGTAGAGGGCAAAGCCAGTATCGGACACATTATCACCGGTGTCACGGCATCGCAGGCACTACTGGAAGCGGCGATCGAGAAAAAAGCCGACGCCGTACTGGTGCATCATGGCTGGTTCTGGCAGAACGAGAGTCCCCGCGTGCGCGGGCCGAAGCGCAAACGCCTGGCGCTGGCCCTGGCACACGATCTGAATCTCTTTGGCTATCACCTTCCGCTGGATGCCCATCCGACACTGGGAAACAACGCACAACTGGCGCGGGTGCTCGACCTGGAGCCCGAGCTCGACGCCGAGGGCCAGCCGGTGCTGTGCGGCCGCAACGACCTGGTCTGGCTGGGCCGCTCCCGCCGTGCCCGCAGCCTTGACGATCTCGGTAATATTATTTGCAATGCCTTACAACGCCGGCCGCTGGTTGTGGGAAATCCACAACAGAAAGTCGAGCGTATCGCATGGTGCACCGGCGGCGCCCAAGGCATGATGGAAGCGGCCATCGACGCCGGCGCCGACGTCTACATAACGGGCGAGGCTTCAGAGCCGGTTTATCACCTGGCCCGGGAGACCGGCACGGCGTTCATTGCGGCCGGCCACCATGCAACCGAACGATACGGCGTGCAGGCATTGGGCAACGCCATCGCGGAACGGTTCGGGCTGCGGGTGGACTTCCTGGATATCGACAACCCGATCTAGGGCCTTTTAACGCTAAAAGGCAGGCGCCACCCGCCCCTGCATCACTTTTTCAGCAGATCGCGGATTTCACGCAGCAGCGCCACGTCTTCGGGCGGAGGCGCGGGCGCCGCGGGTTCGGCGGCCTCGCGGTGGAAGACCCGGTCGCGCGCCTTGTTCACGGCCTTCACCAGGCAGAACACCACGAAGGCGAGCAGGATGAAGTTGATGAATATCGTCAGGAAATTACCCCACGACAACACGACCGCGCCGGCCTTGGTCAGGGCGTCGTAGGTTTCCGGCCCGGAATAGCCCTCGGGCGTCCGCAGCACCCAGAACTGATTGGTGAAATCGACTTCCCCGCCCACGATGAAGGAAATGATGGGCATGATGATGTCTTTCACCAGGGAGTCGATGATCTTCCCGAAAGCCGCCCCGATAATGACACCGACGGCCAGATCGATCATGTTGCCCCGGACGGCGAACTCTTGAAACTCTTGCAGGAAACCCCGTGCTTTGCTCATATTGCCTTCCTTTCGTGTTACACCCTATTGCGGGCAAACGCTATAATACGCGGTTGATAAGATAGTACACAGCCAAAATCAGTGAATGGTATGCCCCCACGCGAGGCATGAATAAGGATACTAGAATGAGTCAGATTACGACACAGCTCGACGGCGACGCTGCGGTTGACCCCAACCTGCCACCCGATCCTTCGCGCCGCATGTGGGTGGCTACGGCCTGTGCCGTGGGCGGCGCCGCCGGCGTGGCCACGGCAGTTCCGTTTGTCAGCTCCTTCGCGCCGTCCGAAAAGGCACGCGCGGCCGGCGCTCCCGTCGAGGTCGATGTCTCCGGCATCCCCGCCGGCCAGATGATCACCGTCGAATGGCGTGGCAAGCCCGTGTGGATCATGCACCGCACGCCCCAGCAGCTCGCCACCCTTCCCAGCCTGGACGGCGAGCTCGCCGATCCCCATTCCGATCGCCCCGGCTACACCCCCGAATACGCCAAGAACGAATACCGCTCGCGCAAGCCCGACCTGTTCGTTTGCGTCGGCATCTGCACGCACCTGGGCTGCTCGCCCACACCCGCGCTGGCCGCGGGCCCGCAGCCCGGCCTGCCCGCCAACTGGCAAGGCGGCTTCAATTGCCCCTGCCATGGCTCCACCTTCGATCTAGCCGGCCGTGTGTTCAGCAACAAGCCGGCGCCCGACAACCTCGAGGTCCCTCCTTATTCGTACTCGGCCGACGGCACCCGCATTATCATCGGCGTCGACGAGAACAACAAGGCCTGATCCCGAAGGGCGCCGCTGAACGCCCGTGCACCAAATCCACAATACGCCTCGTAAGATAGAAAAAGGAGCCGTTTCATGGCTGGCGAGAAAACCGTCGAAACGACAGGACTTTTAGGCTGGATAGATAAGCGCTTTCCGCTTACTACCCTCTTCAAAGACCACATGTCGGAATACTACGCCCCGAAGAACTTCAACTTCTGGTATTTCTTTGGGTCCCTGGCCATGCTGGTACTGGTCATCCAGATCGTGACCGGCATTTTCCTGGTCATGAACTACAAGCCCGACGCAAAGCTGGCATTCGAGTCCGTCGAATACATTATGCGCGAAGTGCCATGGGGCTGGCTGATCCGCTACATGCACTCCACCGGCGCGTCCATGTTCTTCGTGGTCGTTTACCTGCACATGCTGCGCGGCCTGTTCTACGGTTCCTACCGCAAGCCGCGCGAGCTCGTCTGGATCTTCGGCGTCGCCATCTTCCTCTGTCTCATGGGCGAAGCCTTCATGGGCTACCTGCTGCCCTGGGGTCAAATGTCCTATTGGGGCGCTCAGGTCATCGTGAACCTGTTCTCTGCCATTCCCTTCATCGGCCCTGAACTGGCCATCTGGATCCGCGGCGACTACGTCGTGTCCGACGCCACCCTGAACCGCTTCTTCGCCTTCCACGTCATTGCGCTGCCGCTGGTGCTCATCGGCCTGGTCGTCGCGCACATCATTGCGCTGCACGAAGTGGGTTCCAACAACCCCGACGGCGTCGAAATCAAGCAAGGCCCGAAAGACCGCTACGGCCACCCCCTGGACGGCATTCCCTTCCACCCCTACTACTCGGTGCATGACATCGTGGGCGTGGCGGGCTTCCTGATCGTCTTCGCGGCCATCATTTTCTTCGGCCCCGAAATGGGCGGCTACTTCCTGGAATACAACAACTTCATTCCGGCCGATCCCCTGAAGACGCCTCCGCACATCGCGCCGGTCTGGTATTTCACGCCGTTCTACTCCATGCTGCGCGCCACCACGGCCGACTTCATCTGGATCATGATCGCAGGCGCCGTCATCGCCGCCGCGGCCCTGTTCCTGAAGGGCAACCTGCGCGGCATCTGGCGCATCGTATGGCCGGTCGTGCTGATCCTGGTCGCCGTCCTGCTTCGCGTCATCGATGCCAAGTTCTGGGGCGTGGTCGTCATGGGCGGTTCCGTGGTGATCCTGTTCTTCCTGCCCTGGCTGGATCACTCCCCCGTCAAGTCGATCCGCTACCGCCCGACATGGCACAAGTACCTGTACGGCATTTTCATCGTCAACTTCCTGGTGTTGGGTTACCTGGGCACGCAAGCGCCGAATCCAACGTTCAACCTCATGAGCCAGATCGGCACCGTGATCTACCTGGGATTCTTCTTCCTGATGCCTGTCTGGAGCCGCATCGGCACGTTCAAGCAAGTCCCTGACCGCGTCACGTTTCACGCTCACTAAGGCAACCAACACGTTACGGAATGATCATGATTAAAAAGCTGCTAGGCGCAATTGCCTTATCACTGACCTGCGGCCTCGCCATGGCCGCGGGTGGTGGCTACAAGCTGGAAAGCGCACCGAATCGCATCAACGACATGGCGTCGCTGCAAAACGGCGCGAAGCTGTTCGTCAACTACTGCCTGGGCTGTCATAGCGCCAATTCCATGCGCTATAACAAGCTGGCCGACATCGGCCTGACCGACGAGCAAATCAAGAAGAACCTGCTGTTCACCGGCGACAAGGTCGGCGACCTCATGAAAATCGCCATGACGCCCGAAGACGCCAAGAAGTGGTTCGGCGCCGCGCCTCCCGACCTCTCGGTCATCGCACGCGCCAAGTCCACCACCATGGGCCCTTCAGGCGTCGACTACGTCTACACCTTCCTGCGCACGTTCTACCGCGACAGCACCAAGGCAACCGGCTGGAACAACCTGGTCTTCCCCAGCGTCGGCATGCCGAACCCGTTCTGGCAAATGGAAGGCCCGCGCTCGCTCAACCACGTCACCGTCCACCAGGTCGAGAAAGAAGGCGGCAGCCTGCAATGGGAACGTACCGTCGCCAAGTACGACACCCAAGGCTTTGCCGACATCAAGACCGAAGAGCTCGCCGACTACCGCGGCGGCCCACAGGACAAAGCCGTTCTGGAGTCCGCCGATCCCAAGCGCGTCGCGGTCTTCGACAGCAACGTGGCCGACCTGGCGAACTTCCTGGGCTGGATGGCCGAACCCGTGCAGCAGCAGCGCAAGCAGATGGGCGTGTGGGTCTTGCTGTTCCTGGGCCTGTTCCTGATCATTGCATGGCGCTTGAATTCGGCCTACTGGAAGCACGTCAAGTAATATAATCACCGGTAGCCGCCCTAGCCGGCACTGCATCCCAGCTATCGGACAAGAAATAGGCGTTGCGATACGCCTATTTCGCTTTTCGGAGCCACGCCACTTGGCGTGCGCTCTTGTTCTTATTTCTACGATTGGAATCCCCGACATGATGGTGCTCTATTCTGGAACGACATGCCCGTTCTCTCAACGCTGCCGTTTTGTGTTGTTCGAAAAAGGCATGGATTTTGAAATCCGCGACATCGACCTGTACAACAAGCCCGAAGACGTTTCGGTCATGAATCCCTATGGGCAGGTTCCCATCCTGGTCGAGCGCGATCTGGTCCTGTACGAATCGAACATCATCAACGAATACATCGACGAGCGCTTTCCGCATCCCCAACTGATGCCTGCGGATCCCGTCATGCGCGCCCGCACGCGCCTGTTCCTGTACAACTTCGAGAAAGAACTCTTCGTGCACGTTTCGGTGCTCGAAGACCGTTCCAGCACCGATAGCAAGGCTCAGGACCTCGCTCGTCAAAACATCCGCGACCGCCTTGCGCAGCTGGCGCCTATGCTGTTAAAAAACAAATACATGTTGGGCGAAGAATTTTCCATGCTCGACGTCGCCGTTGCGCCGCTGCTATGGCGCCTGGACCACTATGGCATCGAACTGCCCAAGAACGCGGCGCCCATCCAGAAATACGCCGAGCGCATCTTCTCGCGCCCGGCCTACATCGAAGCACTGACACCCTCTGAAAAGGTCATGCGCCGCTAAAACATCATGCAAGAGTCCTCAACCAAGCCTTATCTGATCCGCGCGTTGCACGAATGGTGCACCGACAATGGCTACACCCCCCACATCGTGGTCACGGTGGACGCCAACACGGTGGTGCCCCCAGCGCACATCCACGATGGCCAGATCACTCTGAACATCGGCACGCTGGCAACCAATCGCCTGACTTTGGGTAACGACTATATCGAGTTCCAGACTCGATTCGGGGGAGTGACTGAGCAGATCTATGTTCCCGTGGCGGCCGTCTCGGCCATCTACGCCAGGGAAACCGGCGCAGGCATGGGTTTCGACGTTGCCGAGTCGCAACCGTATCCCGGCAGCGACTCCGACGACGAAGCCTCCGCCCCCGCCGGCCCCCAGGCCGTACCCGACAGCGGCACCGGCAGCGCCAGCCCGCCGGACGACACACCGCCCAAGCCGCCCCGGCTGACGGTGGTGAAGTAATTCATGGGGTCAGACCCTATAGGGTCTGACCCCATCACTTCAGCAGGGTCTGTCCCTTCGTTTGAGAGTTGAGGCCAGACCCCGTATGGGGTCTGACCCCCATAGCCCCTTCCCGCATCATGGAGCCCTTCATGCAGATCCCAGTAAACCGATTCAAGCAGGCAATCAACGCCGGCCAGCATCAGCTCGGCCTGTGGGTATCATTGGCGCACCACTACAGCGCCGAGATCGTTGCACGCTCCGGCTTCGATTGGCTGGTGTTCGATACCGAACACTCGCCCAACGATGTTCAAACCGTACTGGGGCAATTGCAGGCCGCCGCTCCTTATCCCGTTTCTTCCGTCGTACGCCCCAGCTGGAACGACCTGGTCCAGCAAAAGCGCTACCTGGACATCGGTGCGCAAACCCTGCTCATTCCATACGTGCAAACCGCCGAAGAGGCCGAGCAGGCGGTATCGGGCATGCGCTATCCGCCGCGCGGCCTGCGTGGCGTGGGCGGAATCATGCGCGCCAGCGGCTTCGGGCAGATCAGCAACTACATGCAAGCCTGCGAAGATCAGCTTTGCCTGCTGGTACAGGTCGAAACCCGTGAAGGGCTGGATCGGCTCGAGGAGATCGCCAAGGTGGACGGCGTGGACGGCGTATTCATCGGCCCGGCCGACCTGTCGGCCAGCCTGGGGCATCCGGGCAACCCCAAGCATCCCGAAGTTCAAAGCGCCATCGAAGATGCCATCCGCCGCATACGCGCTTGTGGCAAGGCCCCCGGCATCCTCACGTTCGACGAAGCGGCGGCGCGGCGGTATATGGAAGTCGGCACGCTCTTCACGGCCGTCGGGCTCGACGCCGCGCTGCTGGCTCGTACCACCGAGCAGCTGGCTGCGCGCTTTCGGGCGTAGCATCACATGGCATGGACCGGCACAGGGCCTGCCCGCGCAGCAGGATTTCAAAAACTCCTGTAGAATTATGCGTTCGCCGGTTTAGCTCAGTTGGTAGAGCAGCGCACTTGTAATGCGAAGGTCAACAGTTCGAATCCGTTAACCGGCACCAGTTTCAAAGCAAAACGCCAATCCTTGCGGGTTGGCGTTTTGCTTTTCCGCAAGGGGTCAAAGGGGGTCAGACCCCGTACGGGGTCTGACCCCAGCTGCCGGCTGCCTACCGCGGCAAGAAATCAAAATAGTCTTGGGGAAAGGGCTCGCTTTCCAAAGTAAAGTGCCACCACTCCTTGGGATACGGCTTGAAGCCGTGCTTGACCATCAGCGTCTGCAGCAGCAGCCGGTTGGCGCGTTGCTGATGGGTCAGATCCGGGTGTTCCGGCCATGACTCGACACCGAAGAAATCGAACGCGGATCCCATGTCCAGCTGCCGGCCGGTACCAAGGTCCACCACCGTCAAGTCGACTGTACTGCCGCGGCTATGGCCCGACCTTTCCGCAATGTAGTCTTCTTTGAACAGATTCCGCTTGTCGACTTCCGGATAGAACTCGGCCTTGGTACGGACGTCGGCCATGTCGGCCGCCCATTTCATGAAATCGTCGACGGCACGCTGCGGCCGGTAGGCATCGAGAATCAGCAGCCCGAGCTTGAAAGGCTTCAGATCGGCCTGCACCCGGGCCAGGGCCTGCGTCGCCGGAGCGCTCAGCACCGGTCGCGCGTTTTCGTAACCGGCAACCGGCCGCCCCACGAAGTTATGGCTACCCGCATAGCGTAAATCGACTTTCAGGCCCGGAATGGCGTCATCAATGAACGTAAAGCCTGCCGGCAAGGCGGCATGAGCCTGTGTAAAAACCGTGCCCAACGCCAAGCCCGCCACCAAGGCCAGCCGAAACAGAATTCTTGCCGCCATATGCGCAGTGCTCCATGTACGTGGTCAATGAATTGTACGCACGGCGCTATGTGCGGTAAACGACGGAAACGCCAGCGATGCGCCAGACATCAAGCCATGCGCCGCAACACACCGCCCTCCTTCGCAAAAACTCAGCAGCGCCATGAAGAGGGGTAACACTCATTCAAACCGAAGCATTACCAGTTTCTTATGATCAGGTAGAAGGCGACTCTTTGATCTGCCGATAATTGACCCACATGATACGTGTCGGCGTCTTAGTGATATTTCGGAACCTGTGAGGCACGCGACTGCTGAAACGAAAACCGTCACCCTGCTCCAGCATGAACGTATCTTCATCTATTTGAATTTCAAGAGAACCTTCCAGGATGAAACCTGCTTCGAGCCCTTCGTGCGTAAAGGTCTCATCTCCGCTCGACCCCTGCGGCTCAATGCACATGAGATAGGTGACCAATTCCGCATTCTCACACGGTTGCGGAGGAGTCAGTATCTCTTTCGTAATGCCAGTTCCCCAGAATACGAGGGATGGTCTCTGACTCTCTCGAAGAACCGGCCCGTTCGCGTCTGACGAGGACTCCCGCTCCGGGAAAAAGTTGGCGATACTGACAGAGAAAACCTCACTTAATTGTCCCAATGAGCGTAATGATGGCGACGACAATCCGCGCTCCGCCTGACTGAGAAAGCCCATCGATAATCCAGACCGTTCTGCTACGTCCTTCAATGAAAGGCCTCGCGCCATTCGCAGCGCTCGAATTTTTTTGCCTACCATCACATCAAGGCATTCGTTTTCGTTGCCCTTCTTGCGAGTTGAAGTATTCATACGAGCTTTTACTCAATTTCAAACTTGAACTTAGGTTGACGCATTGTATGGCGGATAAGCGCATTGCGTAGCTGTGAAATATGTTTCATAATTACGAAACCATCATCATAATTCTAACGCCATCCGTTTAAGGACCGCCATGCCAACGATTCGAGTGGAGCTATTACCTGGACGTAGTCGCGACCAAAAGAGAGAAATAGCAAAAGGGTTAACCGATGTTCTCGTACAACAAGGCGGCGCTACGCCCGCCAGTGTGCATGTCATATTTACTGAGGTCGATCCCAGCGACTGGGCTGTAGCCGGGACGTTAATCGCGGAGCGCGAGAAAGCTTGAAAGCAGCCGCTGATCGTCAAGGCCAAGAAGCGATGAAACCGGGGTCCGTTTTGAATGCGCTCGCTGGCATGCTCATCTTCGAACCTAGGCGAATCAGCGCGTCGCAAGACTCACATAGGATTCGATAAGGAGACATGACATGCAGCAGCTAACTTCAACGCCAGTTTCTTGCGCACACATCCAGCAAGGTGAAGGGCCGCCGCTCGTTCTAGTACATGGAATCGGCGCTCGCAAGGAAAGCTGGTCGAGCGTTATTCAGATACTAAAAGAAGATTTCCAATGCATCGCCTACGATCTGCGCGGCCATGGTGAATCGCCTCTTCCCTCTACCGCATTCGAGCTAGATGATCTCGTCGAAGACCTCGAAGCCCTGCGAGCTAAGCTAGGCCTGGAACGCATGCACGTCATGGGCCATTCTCTCGGTGGCATGATTGGTCCCGCCTATGCACGTAAATATAGCGAACGCATACTATCGCTAGGCTTGCTTAGCACTGCCGCGTTTCGCACTGCGGAGGACCGTCAAAAAGTATCAAGCATTGTCCAAGCGATGGAAAAGAAGGGTGTCGCCCCAATGCTGGATACGCTGGTCGAGCGTTGGTTCACTGATGGCTTCAAGGCAGAAAATCAGGACACCGTGCAATGGCGGCGCGAGCAAGTATTGACTACCGATGAAACCGTGTTCCTGAACGTCTTCCGTATCTATGCAGAGACTGAAATGAGTCCGTGGCTGCACGAGATTAAGGCATCAACTCTGGTATGCACTGGTGAAATGGACGGAGGCTGCAACCCAAGGCTGAATCGACAAATTTCAGATGCAATGCCCAATGCGGAGCTTGTGATCCTTCAGGGATTAAAGCATGCGATCCAGCTAGAAGCTCCTAACGAGCTTGCATCCGCTATGAAGGACTTCCTTCAGAACCTGGAATCTCCCGTTCAATAAGCAATGGACAGCACAATACCTCATATAAAGGAATACCGAGATGCACAAACGTTTCGTACTCGTAGCCTCAGCGGCGCTGCTGATGGCCGCCACAATTCCCTCCCATGCCGCTAGCGACTATCCGACCAAGCCTATTAGCCTGGTGGTTGGATATCCGGCTGGCGGCGGCACCGATATCATTGCACGTATCGTCGCCAAACAGCTTGGCCAGGAGCTGGGTCAAACCGTTATCGTTGAGAACCGCGCCGGCGCCACCGGGACAATAGGCGCCAACCATGTCGCAAAAGCGGCACCCGACGGCTATACATTACTGCTATCCGCCGGCTCTGACGTCACAATCACGAAGCTGACCGTTCCGTCTCTGCCGTATAACATATATCACGATTTTGCTCCGATTAGCCGTGTCGCGCAGACACCGTTCCTGATGGTCACGAACCAAAAGGTGCCCGCCAGCACCGTGAATGAGTTTGTCGATTATGCCAAGCAGCATGAGTCCAAACTGAATATTTCGGCGTCGGCCACTTTCTCTTACCTGAATGGTGCTCGCTTCAAAAGCCTGACAGGCTTGAAGCTGCCCATCGTTCAATACAAGGGGGCCGCCCAAGCTCTCACAGATCTAATCGGCGACCATGTGCAACTCGGTTTCGAGACTGTGGCTGTCAGTCTGCCGCAGTTGGAGTCCAAGCAGATCAAAGCGCTCGCCGTAGCATCCGAAATGCGATCGCCTTATCTGCCCGAAGTTCCAACCTTCGCCGAAAGCGGCATGCCAAACGTTGTGAGCTATGTGCCATATGGCGTGCTTGCACCGAAAGGAACACCAGCGGACGTAATCGCGAGCCTGCAAGCGGCAATTAGCCGAGCTGTGAAGAACCCCGCCGTCCAGGAACAAATGAAGGCTCAAGCGATGGAGCCGGTAGTAGACGATACAGCCGAGCGATATACACGCGACTTGGCGGAAAGCACCGAGCTTTGGACCAAACTCGCAGAGGAAATCGGATACCATCCTGGAAAGTCCTGAGATTGACTCAACAGTGAAACTTAATAGCAGCCAGCCCAATATGGTCCTTACCGTATTGGGCTGTAGCGTTAATGATCTTCGATAAGCGTGGCACCGAGTTCGTTCGTTCAGTACAGTTGCGGACAAGTATTGTGACGAATAGACCGAGCGAACAGCGCCGCTGCGGAACGTTGCGAAGATCTACGCTCCGGCCATGGTACGGGAAACCTCAAACCATGCGCCGCAACACCCCGTCCTTCTTCACGAAATGATGCAACAGCGCCATGAACACGTGGCCGACGACCATCGCCAGCAACAGCCAGGCGATCGGCGAATGCAGGCTGCCCAACGAGGCCATCCACGGAGTCTCGTTTCCTTGGGCCGCGAACTCCACGCCAAAGGCGGACAAGCCGTAGCCGTTGCCTATCATGGTCAGGATGCCGGTAATGGGCAGCAAGACCATGCCGGCGTACAGCAGGAAGTGCCCTGCTTTCACCGGGAAGGCGACGGCTGGATCATGCCGCGGGCGCTGATTTTTCTGTGCCGCCGCCCAGATGATCCGCAACGCGATCAGCAGCAGGAACAGCGTCCCGATGGAGATGTGCCAGGGGACCAGGGTCTGGCCCACCCAATGTTCGCCTTCGGCAATGCGGTCGAAGAACTTCAGAAATTGCCAACCGACCAGCACGGCCATGCCCCAGTGGAAAAATCGCGTGATGCCGCCGTAACGTTCTGGTGTGTCGCCGCTCATGTCTGCTCCTTTCTGTTCAGGCTATGCTCTCGACGATTCCGCCTTCGACCCGCAATGCCGCACCCGTGGTGGCGCTGGCCTGGGGCGACGCCGCATAGACGCAAAGATTGGCCACCTCTTCGGGACTGGCAAAGCGCCGCAGCAAGGTGGATGGCCGGTTCTCCTGCAGGAATATCGCTTCCATCTCCGACGGCGAAACGCCGCGTTCGGCAGCCAGGTCCGCCATCATCTTCACCGCGCCTTCGGTGCGGGTCGGGCCCGGCAGTATCGTATTGACCGTAACGCCCGTGCCCGCCATCACCTTTGCCAGTCCGCGCGACAAGCCCTGCAGCGCGGCCTTGCTGACGCCGTAATGGACCATTTCAGTCGGGATATTCAATGCCGACTCGCTGGAAATGAATTGAATCCGGCCCCAGCCGCGGTCACGCATGCCCTGGGCATAGTGGCGCGCCAGCCGCACGCCGCTCATGACGTTGACGTCGAAGAACTCCTGCCACAGCGCATCGTCGATATCGAAGAACTCGCGTGCGCCGTAGATGCCCAGGTTGTTGACCAGGATATCCGCATCCGGCTCCTGCGCGATCAGGGCCTCGCAGCCTTCGACGGTACCCGGGTCGCACACCACGCCGGCCACGTCCTGGCGGCCGCTGGCTTCGCGCAGTTGCGCCAGAGCGGCATCGACGCGCTCCTGCTGCCGGCCGACGATGACGGTCCTCGCCCCGGCACGGGCCAGGCCGGTGGCGATTGCCAGCCCTATCCCGCCTGTCGAGCCGGTGACAACTGCCGTTTTTCCTGAAAGATCGATAATCATTGGTTTCTCCTGTAGTTTTCGGTCTCGAAACTCAACCGAAGCGGTATGCTGAAATCGTGGTTTCCATAATCTTTTCCGAGTAGACCTTCCGGCCCATGGAATCACCTGCGGCGCCGGCGACCACCATCAACGGAATCAGATGCTCTTCGCCGCCCATCGGGTGGCAATCGCGCGCATGGGGCGCCCGAGTCCAGGCTTGCAGCAAGGCATTGCGTTGCGCGGGTTCGCTTTCCACTGCCTTGGTAAGCCAGTCGTCGAACTCGGCCGATACCGGCGTGTATCGCGGATCGCCATAGCCGCGCATATTGTGAAAGCTCATGCCGCTGCCTATGATGAGCACGCCTTCGTCGCGCAGCGATGCCAGTGCCTTGCCCGCCTCGATGTGCGCGGCCGGGTCCAGGTCGCGCCTCAAGGACAGCTGTATCACCGGGATATCCGCCTTGGGGACGACCAGCTTCAGCGGTATGAAAACACCGTGGTCGAAGCCGCGCTCGCCGTCCACCTGGGCGGCCTCTCCGTGCTGCTGCAAGCGCTGCACCACAGCCGATGCCAATTCCGGTTCTCCCGGAGCGGGGAAGGTCAGCTCGTAGGTGTGGGCCGGAAAGCCGTAGTAGTCGTAGATCAACGGCGGCTGCGCATTTCCGGTGGTGCGGAATTGCGGTTCCAGCCAGTGACCCGAAACCAGGACGATGGCACGCGGCCGGGCCGGCAGGGTGTCCGCCAAGCCTTTCAGAAAAACCGCCATCCTGTCCCAGGTGTCGACCGGCTGCCAATCCATGAAGAAACACGGCCCCGCACCATGGGGAATAAAGAAGGCCGGCATGCGTTCCTTCTTGCCGGCGGAGACGGACGTACTAGCATTCATTGCGAATCTCCCTGTTGAACTCATGGTTAAAGTATGACTCTTTCATGGAAGATATAGAACCGGCTAAAATGCGCTAACACTTCATACTATTAGTAGGAGCTGAATATGGACCGCATTACCAGCATGCGCGTCTTCGTGCGTGCCGCCAGTGCCGGCAGCCTGTCCGCCGCGGCACGCCACATGGGCATGTCGCCCGCCATGGCCACAAAGCATGTGAACGCGCTGGAAGCGCGCCTGGGCGTCAAGCTCTTCCATCGCAGCACGCGCCGCCTGGCGCTCACCGAAGCGGGCAGCGACTATCTGGAGGCCTGCCAGCGCATCCTGCCGGATATCGACGAGGCCGAAGCGGCGGCCGCCTCGCAGCGCATCAAGGCGACCGGCTTGCTACGCATGAATGTGCCGCTATCCTTCGGCAGCCGCTTCATCGCCCCCCTGATTCCCGAATTCAGCCGCCAGTACCCCGAAGTGAAGATCGAACTCGGCCTCAGCGACGCACAGCTGGACTTGATTGCGGGAAACTGGGACCTGGCCATACGCATCGGCCGGCTGGCCGATAGCCCGCTGCAAGCCCGCCGGCTGGGCGACTGCGCCATGCTGATCTGCGCCGCACCGGCTTACCTGGACCGGCGCGGCGTGCCAAGACGCGTTGCGGAACTCTCCCAGCACAATTGCCTCAGCTACACCTTGTCCGCCATGCAGAACGGCAAGCAATGGCTGTTCGGCCTCGATGGGGAATTCGCCGTGCCAATCAACGGAGACTTGCTGGCCAACAATGGCGACGCCTTGCTGGCCGCAGCGGTGGGCGGACAGGGCCTCATCTATCAGCCGCACTTCATCGTGGGCGATGCCCTGGATCGCGGCGAGCTGGTGGCGCTGGAACTGGACAAGCCGGTCATGCCGCTAGGCGGCATCCATGTGCTGTACCCGCCCGACCGTCGCCCTCCCGCCAAAGTACGTGCCATGGTGGATTATCTGGCGCAGGCATTTGCCAGGACTCCGCCTTGAAGTGGAGGGGTCGGACCCCATGCGGGGGCCGACCCCGGCCTTGCGGTGGATGAGATGGGGTCAGACCCCGTACGGGGTCTGACCCCTTTTGTCTTACCGTACGGGGTCTGACCCCTTTGTCTTACTATTAGATATTCCATTCCATTTCGAGCCATCATCTTGAGCGACACCACGGCATTATTCGTACTCGGCCATGCAGGCACCGGCAAATCGTTCCTGACCAGCCATTTCATTGAACGGCAGCGACAACAGGGACGCTGCTGGTGCGTGCTCGACAAGGACGTCGTCAGCGAATGCTGGTCGGGGCCGTTCCTGGAGGCACTGGGCGAAAGTCCCGACGATCGCGACAGTCCTTTGTTCAAAGAGAAAGTGCGCGATCTGGAATATGCCAGCACGCTGCGCATTGCAAGAGATCAACTGGAGTTTGGCCTGAATGTGGTGTTTCCTGCGCCATGGAGCCGCGAACTGGCCTCATCGGCCCTGTTTTCCACCCAGGCCCTGGGCTTTCCGCCCGCCACGCGATTGCGTCACGTCTGGCTGGAACTACCGCTCGATGTGCGCCGCCAGCGCATCGTCGACCGCGCCGATCCGCGCGATGAATGGAAGATCACCCACTGGGAGAGCTATGTGGCGGCGTTGAAAAGACCGGATGCCGTCGTGGACGGCAAGGTGCCGGTACTGAATGCCAGCCTTCCACTCGAAGAACAATTGACGGAGCTGGAGGCGCTGATACGGTAGGCTACCCGACACGCGGCGCCGCCTCCGCATGGATGCAAGCTGCGCCGGAAAACTCGTGATCAGGGGACAGACCCCGTACGGGGTCTGTCCCCATCGCTCCCGCTACGCAGCAACCGCCACCGCCTGGCTGCCCGCGACGAATGCCTTGCTGCCCTCGATCCAGCCGGGCACGCCGCCCGACAATATCGCGGTCGTCATGGCGTCCACGACTTCCTCCGCCGACGCGCCGTTCTCCATGGCGTTGACCACATGGATGCGCGCGCCTTCGGTATAGCGCTCCGAGGTATTGAGCGCGACGAGCAGCAGCTCCTTGTACTTATGCAGCAGGACGCCTTCGCGCAGGTTCTCGCTGCGCAGTACGTAATAGCCTTGCAGGAGCTCCGGCTTGTGTTCCGCAAGCAGGGTCACGAATGGCGGCAGCCCATGCAGCACGCTTTCAAAGTAAGCCAGCATGTCCACGACATCGACAGGCTCGTGTGCCGTATCGGCCTCTTCCGACGCGGGCAGCGTTTGCGCATCGACGCCGATCAGGCGCAGGCCCTCGCTGAACATGTGCACGCCGCGCGAAGGCAGGAAGACTTCCAGCGTTTCGATCAGTTCGGCATCGCTGGCGCCCGCGCTTCTTGCCAGTTGGGCGTGCAGCTTGACCAAGTCCGCCCGGCCCTGCGAAAGATAGATCACGAGCAATATGAAATGCTTGATCTTTTCCGGCAGGACCGAACGGTTGAAAATACCTTCCGCCACATAAGCCAGGCCCACGGCTTTCTTGGGGCTGTAGCGGCATAGCACGTCGACCCAGTCGACGTCTCCGTAGACACTGCTCAACAGCGCTTTGGCCTTCTTGATATCCATTTCTTAACCTACCTTGCTCTCAGTGATGTATTTGGCGTCGTGATTGGCAACGATGAAGTCGGCGGCATTCCAGACCTTGACCATGCTGTTGTAGGCATCCATGGAGTTCTGATGAATGCCGGGTATGGTGAGATCGTGCTCCGGCGAGCCGCAGGGGCAGGATCCGAAGTTCTCCTGGATGCAGCAGAAGCCGGTGATGATTCCCACGCCCTGCGCCGTGCGCACCCAGACCGACTGCCCGCCCGGTGTGTGTCCCGGCGTAAAAAGCACCCCTACGTTGTCCGTGATCTGCTGATCGCCCTCGATCTGTTCGAAATCCAGTCCTTCGATGAAAGTATGGTCGTAGTACCGGTCTATGGGCTGCGGCTTGGAGCCGAATTCCCACTCCACGCGCTGAACGATTTTCCTGGCCTTCTTCAGGTCGTGTATGTAGGCGACGTGATCCATATGAAGATGGGTCAGGATCGCGATGTGGATGTCGTCCACGGTCAGCCCGTGTGCCGCCAGCCCTTCTTCCAGGGTCTGCACATGCTGCACCGTCTCGGGAGGACGCCCCCAGGACTCCACGGCCTGGGTGGCTGTCGCGCCGGCGTCCACCAGAATGTTGCAGCCGCCATCCTGCACGAGCCAGGCGTAGTATCCGAACTCCACGTTCTGCCCGAAACCCTTCAGGTAAGTGAACTTGGTTTTCTCGGCCCGCCCCAGAATTCTGGCAAGCGGTATCGCGTGTATGGTTGCCATCAACTTTCTCCTGCAAAAATCAATGCGCGGGTTCGCATGTCTATTTCCTGTATCTCGCAAGTAATGCAGGTTGGCGTCGTGACGCCCCGGTCCTGCATTGCCCGGCGCACGGCATCCGCCAATCGATGCGCCAGCTCTGCCCTGACTTCTTCGCTGCGCCCCGGCCTTATCCGCAAGGTAAGGTTGGCGAAGGCGGACATGCCTTGCTGCCGGACACGATATCTGTCGTGGACCACGGCCCGGCTCATGATCACGGCCCGCTCGAAGTGCCCGCCATGCCGGCAGGCGTCCGTGACGGCATCCAGCATCGGATCGACGACGTGGACGAGATTCGCGGAGACTTCCAAAGTCAGATGCGGCATGATCAATCCAGCTGCACGCCCGATGCGCTGACGACCTTGGCCCACTTCGCCACTTCGCTTTCGTAGAACTTCTGCGCCTCCTGGGAAGTTCCGGCAACCACTTCGGCGCCCATGTCGACGAACCGCTGCTTGAGCGCGGGGGTCGAGAGCGACTTGTTGATGGCCTGCTCCAGCTTGAGGACGACGTCGTCAGGCGTACCGGCAGGCGCAAAGATGATGAACCAGCTCGTCGAATCCATGCCCTTGATGCCCAGCTCATCCAGAGACGGGATCTCCGGCGCAACCACGGACTTCTTGATGGAACTCAGGCCCAGGGCGGTCAGCCTTCCTGTCTTGATATGCGGCAAGGTCGTCATGATGCTGTCGAAGACCACCGGCACCTGGTTGCCCAGTACGTCGTTCATGGCAGGCGTCGCGCCGCGGTACGGTATGTGCGTCATGCTGATGCCCGCCAGGTCGGAGAACTGCTGCATGAAAAGATGCGATCCCGATCCATTGCCCGCACTGGCATAGTCGATCTGCTTGCCCGCCTTCACCTGCGACACCAGCTCCTGCACGCTGCCTATGCCCGATTGCGCATTGGCCAGCAACACATAAGGCGATGTCGAAACCATGGAAACGGCCCGCAACTGCTTGACGGGATCGAACGTCAGCGACTTATAGAGAGACGGGTTGATGGACAGCGCAATACTGCCAAACAGCAGGGTATAGCCGTCGCCCGCCGACTTGACGACACGATCCGTGGCAATGTTGCCGCCGGCTCCCGGAATGTTTTCGACGACGATGGGTTGCCCGAGTTCTTCGCCCAGCACATTTCCCAGGGCGCGCGCCGCAACGTCCACACCGCCTCCGGGCGGAAAGCCCACGACGAGTCTGATCGGCTTGTCCGGAAAGCCGGCCGATGCGCCGGCGGATATTGGCATAATGGATAACGCCGCCGTGCCGGTGGCGAGAGCGAGCTTGGCCAGCAGGATGGCCGACCGGGAAAGCGCTTTGTGCAGCATGTTGATCTCCTGAACGATTCTTATGGAAGAATTGTAGAAGTCGCCCCGCCCCGGCCGCTTTTAGTTTGTTTATAACGACATTTGATTTTTAAAAGAGACAAGCAATGAGACTTCCCGCGATATCGACCAGGGAACTCCGGAATTTCGTATGGCTGGCCGGCAGTAAATCGCTGAAGGAAGCCGCTGAAAAGTGCTCGCTGTCCCAGCCGGCGCTGAGCATCCAGCTGAAACAGCTCGAATCCAAGATCGGCGTGCAGCTGGTGGTGCGCTCCAACGCCCAAAAGCAGATCGAATTGACCGCGGCAGGCGCCGAGTTCCTGGTGGCCGCGCGCCATGCCGTTCAAATCCTGCAGGACGTCGTCGATCGCATCAACCCGGACGCGCGGCACGACAAGCCCCAGTTGCGCGTTGCCAGCCTGCCATCGCTGCTGCAGGACGTGATATCCCCGGTGCTGGCCGACTTGTCCAAGACCCACCCCTACGCGCAATTCTCGGTGCTCGACGGCGACTCCTCAGCATGCTCGACCTTGCTCAGCAGCAAGAAATGCGATGTCGCGCTCTGCTCCCGACCCGTCAATGGCCCGGACATCCGGTCCCAGTGCCTGTTCTCGGAACAGTTCTGGGCAATCGTCCGCAAAGACGACAAGCGCGTCGGCCGCGACTACCTGACGCTGGACGACTTCGCCGACACCACCATCGTCAACCTGACCGACAACCATACGGTCAATGCCAGCCTGATGACGCGCTCCTTGCCCTGCATTCAAGTGAACACCATCACCGCCCTGGAAAGCATGCTGGCGCAAGGTGTTGGCGCCGCCATCGTGGCGCATTCCACGGCGCTGACCATACAGCATCCGACGCTCGTGAAGATACCGCTGGCCGACCGCGAAGTGTCCCGGCAGATTTTCCTGTCATGGACGGAATCGTCGGCCAATGCATTGATACAGGCCTTCATCGAGCGCTTGCGCAGGCAGACCGAACGCAACATCTAGGATCGTGATCCGGGGTCAGACCCTGAAATTGTGGTCAGGGGTCAGACCCCGTACGGGGTCTGACCCCATCAAACCGGACGGAAGCGCCAGGACCCCGTGCGGGGTCTGACCCCGTCAACGCGCCTTCAGGTAGCACCAGTGCGGTCAGTCATCTTCGCTCTTCGAAAGATACTGCTTGCGCGCCAGGTAGATGAACAGCGCGATCGCGATGCCTCCCATGGTGAGCAAGGCCCACCAGAAGCCGCCGGCGCTGCGCACGCCGGGGATATGCTCGAAGTTCATGCCGAAGATACCGGCGATCAGGTTCAAAGGCAGGAACACGGCCGTGATGGCGGTGAGCGTGCGCATGACGTCGTTGGTGCGGTTGCTCTGGATATTGAAATGGATCTGCACCGCGGTTTCGGCGCTGCGCTCCAGTTGCTGCACGTGTTGCGATACGCGTTCAATGTGCTCGAGCACGTCGCGGCTGCGCACCAGCAGCTGATCGCGCTCGTGCTGATCCGCCGGTTCGTTCGGAACGGGCTGGTCTTCCAGCACATCGATCCATCGATACAGCGCGTTGCGCTGGTCATCGCAAATGTCGTAAAGGTGGTGCAGCGCCTGCCTGGACTTCAGCAACCCTTCCCAATCGTTGAAACGCACGCTGGGCCGCAGCAATCTCTGCTGCCAGTGGTCCAGCTGGCGCGTCATGGTCTTGCGCAGATCCAGATAGCCGTCGACCATCAGACTGACGATGCGCAACATCAGTTCGGCGGGTGTATCGGGCAGTCTTGCAACAGTCATCGGCCCGCCTGCGTAAGCCGCTGTCGCGCGGCCCGGCGGAACCTCGGCAAGCTGCTTCAGCCGTTCGATGTAGGCGCCCAGGACACCGCAGCCTTCGGTATGTACGCTGATCAGGACCTGGTCAAACACCACGAAGCCGATCGGGGTGGTCTGTACTCTGCGGACCGCGGCCGGCGCGCTTGCTTCCCCTTTGCTTGCACCCCGCGCAGCCTGCGCGCCCGTTGCGCTCGCGAGCGGCGCAACGCCATCGACCAGACGACGAATGATGAGCATGTCGTAGGACGAAGTGAAATCGAAATGCGAGCGCAACTGCACGTTGAGCAGGTCGGAGATATGCAGATCGAGCAGCGGAATGCCGGTATGCCGGTCGAGCCAGGCCTGCAGTTCGCCGATGTCCGCGCTGAAGGCGGCGCGCTCGAAAGCCAGCCATACGAAGCCGTTATCGGGTATTTCCGCCGGCAAGGCATCGAGCGTGGCCACAGACCTGCCGGGACAAATGAGAAAGGCGCGCAAGCTGCCCATGGTCGCTCCTGTAAGCGCGGTTCACTCCATCATACCGGAGGGGCCGGCAGCCCCTAGAACGCAATGATGACGATGGACCCGGCCAGAATCAGCAAGCCTCCGACCGCGATCGGCCAGGTCAGCGTTTCGCCCAGGAACACCACGCCCAATACGATGGCCAGCGCCACGCTGAGCTTGTCCACGGGCGCCACCTTGGCGACCGGCCCGAGCTGCAGCGCCCGGTAGTAGCATAGCCAGGACAGGCCGGTGGCGATTCCGGAAAGCGTGAGGAAGACCCAGCCGCGCATGGGAACGCCCGAGGGTTTCTCCCATTCGCCGCGCATCGATATGATGCCCGCGATGACCACCACGATCACCAGCGTGCGAATGAAGGTCGCAAGATTGGAGTTCATGCCGGTGACGCCGAGCTTGCCGAAGATGGCGGTCAAGGCGGCGAAAAAGGCGGATCCCAGTGCGAAAATCACCCAAGCCGAGTTTGAATTCATATTCCATGCGCCCCAATATGCATCGCGGGAAATTTTACGCCACCTCTTGCACTGCCATGCCAGACCGTCGCATGATAGCGTGGGATACGACCCAACGGCGCGGCAGCCGCCGGCCAACGACACCCACCCGGGCATTCGGCTTGCTTGCGGATCGCCCGATCACCTATAAGGCCTTGCATAATGATCGCCACCTCACCATACCGGATCAGGCTGAGCTATCTGAGCCTGCTGCTTCCCCTGCCCGTCGCGCACGCCGCTGAAAGCGGCGGTCCGCGCAATGTCGCCGAACTGGCGCCCGTGGTCGTCACCAGCACGCAGATCGCCCAGCCTCTGTTCGACGTGCCGGCGTCTGTGGGCCTCATCGACGGGGACACCCTGCGAGACAGCAGGATGCAGGTCAATCTTTCAGAGAGCCTGGGCGGCATACCGGGCATACTCGCCCAGAATCGCGAAAACTACGCCCAAGACCTGCAGCTTTCGATTCGCGGCTTCGGCTCGCGCTCCACATTCGGCGTGCGAGGCCTTCGCTTGTATGTTGACGGCATACCCGCCACCATGCCGGACGGGCAAGGGCAAACGTCCAACATCGACATTTCGTCCGCGGAACGCGTCGAGGTATTGAGAGGGCCTTTTTCCGCACTGTACGGCAACTCGTCCGGCGGCGTCATACAAGTGTTCACCGAGAGCGGTGAAGGCCCGCCCCGCATAGAGTCCAGTTTCATGGCCGGCAGCAACGGACAGCGCCGCTATGGCTTGAAGGCGAGCGGCTCGAACGGCGATGGCGCCGGTGCGCTGGACTACGTGGTGAGCCTCAATCGCTATTCCACCAATGGCTATCGCGACCATAGTGCGGCTCGCAAGAATCTGGGCAACGCCAAGCTGGGCGTGGCGCTGAGCGACGACAGCAAGCTGACCGTGATCCTGAACAGCGTGTATATCAAAGCGGAAGACCCGCAAGGCCTGCAATACGACGAGTTCATGGATGCTCCCCGAAGCGCTGCGCCCAACGCATTGTTGTTCGACACGCGCAAGACCGTGAAGCAGACGCAAGGCGGGCTCGTCTACGAGCGCCGCATCGACGCCGACAACGAGCTCCGCCTGATGGCCTACTACGGTCAAAGAAAGACCGAGCAGTTCCAGGCGATTCCTGTCGCCACGCAAACGCCGCCCAGTCACTCGGGCGGCGTCATCGATCTCGAACGCAATTATGGCGGCCTGGACGCGCGCTGGACGTCGCGGCTCCAGCTTGCGGGACGCCCTCTGACCTTGATCGGCGGCATCGCCTACGATGTGCTGCGGGAAGACCGGCAGGGGTATGAAAACTTTGTCGGCACCGGCAGCGCGCAGCAGTTGGGCGTCAAGGGCCGGCTGCGCCGCGATGAGACCAACGATCTCTGGAACATCGATCCTTACGTGCAAGCGTCCTGGGAATTCGCCGACAAATGGACGGTGGACCTGGGCTTGCGCTACAGCACCGTCAACTTCCGCTCGGACGATCACTATATCCAGGCGGGCAACCAGGACGACAGCGGGTCGCTGCGCTACCGGAAGGCGTTGCCCATGGCCGCCTTGCGCTACCAGGCCACCGAAGACCTGAACCTGTATGCGACGGTGGGCCGCGGCTTCGAAACGCCCACTTTCAACGAACTCTCGTATCGAAGCGACGGGCTGGCCGGCTTGAATCTGGCGCTTCAGCCTTCCGTCAATACCAGCGTCGAGATCGGCGCGAAAGCCCGCCTCGGAAACAGCTTGCTAACCGCGGCGTTGTTCCAGACGCGCACCCAGGATGAAATCGTTGCCGCCGACTCGCTGGGCGGACGAAGCACGTTCCGCAATGCGGGCCGCACCTTGCGCAAGGGCTTCGAATTGAGCTGGCAAGGCGAGCTGGCGCGGCACTGGCAGGGGGTGTTGGCCTATACCTGGCTCGATGCGAAGTACCGAGACAGCTTTTATGCCGGCAGCGAGACGCCCGCCAACCTGATCCCTTCAGGCAATCGCATTCCCGGCATCGCCAAGCATGCGCTCTATGCCTCTCTGAATTGGGCGCCGCCCCAGGGCTGGCGCGCCGGCGTGGAAGGCCGCTATCTCAGCAAGGTGTATGTGAACGACAGCAACGACAGCGCGGCGCCAAGCTACTTTACCGCCGCGCTTCATGCAGGGTATCTGTGGCGGTTTCAACATTGGGAATTCAACGCCTTCGCCCGCGTGGACAATGTGCTGAACAAACGCTATGCGGGCGCCGCCATCATCAATGCGGGTTTCGACCGTTACTACGAACCCGCGCCCGGCCGGAACTGGACGGCCGGGCTGCATGCGAGTTATCAGTTTTAGGGGTCAGACCCCGTACGGGGTCTGACCCCAAAAAAAAGAGGAAGGGGTCAGACCCGATCGGGTCTGACCCCGCGATAAAAAAGGGTCTGACCCCGCATGGGGTCTGACCCTCATGAGGCCCGACCCTCGGCATCATCAGCTCAAGTGGATATCGAGCTTCTTGACGACGCCATGCCAGTATTCCAGCTGCTGGTCGATGAAGGTCTTGAGCTCTTCGGGCGTGCTGCTCTGGGGCAGCGCGCCTTCGTTGCGGAAGCTCTGCTGCAGCTTGCCGGCGTTGAGCACCTTGGTGACCGCTTTGTTCAAGACCTGGACCACTTCGTCCGGCGTGCCTGCGGGCGCCATCAGTGCGTTCCAGGTATTGATTTCATAGCCCGGAAAGTTCTTGTCCTCGGTCATCGTCGGCACTTCGGGCAGCTCGGTGGAACGCTGCTTGGTTGTGACGGCCAGCGCGTCCAGCTTGCCAGCCTTGACCTGCGGCAGGGCGGCGGGCAAGGTGGCGAAGGTCAGTTGCGCGTCGCCGCTCATGACCGCCATGTTGGCCACGGCACCCCCGCGATACGGCACATGCACGATATCGAGCTTGGCCTGATCGGCAAACATGGCGCCCGCGATATGCACCGGCGAGCCATTGCCGCTGGACGAATAGTTGAGCACGCCCGGCTTGGATTTCGCCGCATCGACCAGGTCGGAAACCAACTTGTACTTCAGCTTGGGGTCGGTGACCAGGACGAGCGGTATGGACGCCAGCATGGAGACCGGCGTAAAGCCCTTGATTGGATCGTAGTTCAGCTTGTTGTACAGGGCGGGGTTCATGCCGTGGCTGGACACCGTAGCGATGAATACGGTGTAGCCGTCGGGCTTGGCGTTTTGCACGTATGCGGCCGCGATGCTGCCTGCCGCCCCCGGCTTGTTCTCGATGACCACCGAGGTGCCCAGCTCTTCGGCCAGTTGTTCGCCCAATGCGCGAGCGAGAATGTCGGTGGTTCCGCCGGCCGCGTAGCCGACGACGATGCGCAGAGGCTGATCGGGGTAGGCGGCATGGGCGGGAGCCGCGCCCATGACGAATGCGGACGCGATCGCGCACAGCATGAGTTTGCCAGTTTTCATCTCTTCCTTCCTTTCCTTTTGTATAGCGTTATTGACGAATCAGCGGCCTTTGAATTCGGGCGGCCGCTTCTGTGAAAATGCAAGCTTTCCTTCCTTGTAGTCTTCGCTTTCGAAGCACTGCAGGACCAGCGACTTCATTTCCGCCATGTCGATGTCGACCAGCCGGTCCGACAGGTTGCGGATCATCTTCTTGCCCGCCGCCACCGTCAGCGGCGCGTTGGCGTTGATTTTTTTCAGGTAGCCGTCCACCGCGCCATCGAGGTCGGCCTTGGCGACCACGGTGTGGATCAGGTTCCGTTCCTTTGCTTCCCGGGCCGAGTACTTGGACGCGGTGATGAAGATTTCCAGCGCGTTCGCCATGCCGGCGGCACGCACCAGGTTCTGGATGGCGGTGAAGCGGTAGCCCAGCCCGAGCCGGGCGGCGGGAATGGAAAACACGGAGTCGTCGCTGGCCACGCGGATGTCGCAGCACAGGGCGATATTCATTCCGCCGCCTATGCAATAGCCGTCGATGCGGGCAATGAGCGGCTTGCTGAAGTTCTGTATGGCCAGCTGAGCCGACTCGGCCACGACTTCGTATTCTTCGACGGCGGTCGCGCCCGTGCGCAGTTTCTCGAACTGGGAAATGTTCGCGCCGCTGACGAAGGCCTTGTCGCCGGCGCCGGTGAGCACCACGGAGAAGATCTCCGGATCGTCTTCGAACGCCTTGAGCGCCACCGGTATTCCCGCCCACATATCGAAGGACACCGCATTGTGCTTTGCCGGATCATTGAAAGTGATCCAGCCGGTGCGCCCCTCTCGCTCGACCAGAAGCTGGTCGGTAATTCGCCCTTGGAATAAGCGTTCTCTTGTCATGCTAATCCTTCTTGTTCAAGTATTCGTATCGTTCCATGCCGTTGCTCAGGTGATGGCGCATCGCCTGGCGCGCCTTCTGGGCATCCTGGTTCCGTATCGCATCGAAGATCTCGTGATGCTCCGTCTCGATGTGCCCGATCCGTTCAGTGCCCGTCGTGCTGTACCTCAAGGTGCGCACGGCGTTGTGCAGCACATAGCTCAGGTGCTCCATCAGCCGGATGAAGTACGGATTGTTGGAGCATTGGGTGACCGCCAAATGGAACTTGAGCGCGGCTTCGGCTCCGCGTTGCCAGTCTCCGCCCGCCTTGTCCGTCTCCCGCAGCGCCGTTTCCAGTGCCTTGAGCTGCCGTGCCGTCCGGTTCTCGGCCGCCAAGGCGGCCGCGCCGGCTTCGATCTCGATGCGCAGCTGATAGACATGCTTGAGCTGCCCCGCATCCAGCAAATCGTCGGCAATCACCTCGAACTTGCGCGCATTGACGTTGCCCGCGACAAACGTGCCCACCCCGCGCCGCGTTTCCACCAAGCCGTTGAGCTTGAGCCGGGCAATTGCTTCCCGAACCACATTCCGGCTGACCTGGAAGGACTCGGCAAGCTCGAATTCGGTCGGCAGCTTCTGACCCTCCTGGAATTCGGCCGAAAGAATCTTCAGCCGGATTTGGCGGGCGATGGCGTCGGGAAGGTTGTCTGGACGATCAAAGGCTGTAAACATGGAAAACCAGGCTCCGGTTCATGGAAAAGTAAGCCTGTCTTATATCACCCCCTCTTGGCGCAGGCTTTCGATGTCTTCCTGGGCGATGCCAAGCTCCGCATAGACGGAGCCATTGTGCTCGCCCCGTTCGGGCGCCGGCTTCAGATCGCCGAATTGCGACCGGCTGAACTTGACCGCCTGCCCCACCACGCTGATCTCCCCAAGCTTGGGGTGCGCCAGCGGCGCCGCCATCTGCAGATGGCGCACCTGCTCGTTCTCGAAGGTCTGGTTCATCGAGAGTATGGGTCCGCAAGGTACGCCCTGCTGGTTCATCAGGGCGATCCATTCTTCGGTATCCTTCAGCCGTGTCTTGTCGGCAATGGCCGCATTCAACGCCGGGCGATTCTTGGCGCGCAATGGAACGGTCAGGAATCGATCGTCGTCGAGCAATTCATCGGCGCCGATGACCTTGCACAAACGCATGAAGATGTCGTTGCCCATGGCCGCGATGTTCATGTGCCCATTGCGCGTGGGGAAGACGCCGGTGGGGCTGCTGGTGGGATGATCGTTGCCGCTCTGGCCCGGGATTTCCTGGTTCATCAGCCAGCGCATGGCCTGGAAATCCATCATCCATAGCCCCGCCTGCAGCAACGAGGTCTGCACCCACTGCCCTTCGCCGGATTGCTCGCGTTCGAGCAGCGCGATGAAAATGCCGATGGCGCAGAACAGGCCCGCCGTCAGATCCGCCACTGGAATGCCCGCACGCATGGGCCCGCGGCCGGGTTCGCCGGTCACAGACATGAGGCCGCTGATGCCCTGGGCGATCTGGTCCAGGCCGGGGCGATCCACATAGGGGCCGTCCTGGCCGAAGCCCGAGACGCTGGCGTATACGATGCGCGGGTTGACGGCCTTGAGCGACTCGTAATCGATGCCGAGCTTGTGCTTCACGCTGGGCCGGTAGTTCTCGACCACCACGTCGGCTTTCTTGACGAGCTCCATGAACAGCGCCTTGCCCTTGGGATGCTTCAGATTCAAGGTAATGCTGCGTTTGTTCCGATGCGTATTCTGATAATCGGCAAACTGCGCGGAACCGCCCGGCTTGTCGTCAGCGGCATCGCCCGGCTCTTCGATCTTGATCACGTTCGCACCCCAGTCGGCGAACTGCCGCACGGCGGCCGGCCCGGAACGGACACGCGTCAAATCCAACACAGTAAATCGTTGCAGCGGTTTCAAATTTGCTCCTTTCTTGCACCCTAGTTGTAGGTTGTTGGACATATTACAAGATGGAAAAAACGGCGTCAACGGCTGAGAGGGGGTCAGACCCCCGTACGGGGTCCGACCCCGTTGCTGTTGATCCCCATGCGGGGTCTGACCTCGTTGCCACTGATTGAGGGGTCAGACCCTGGGGCTGACCCCGGCAGCATGGCCTCGGCGCGAAGGGGGTCAGACCCCGCATGGGGTCTGACCCCACAACACTTCGTACCACAGCCCTTCTTCCGTGCTTCTGGACGCCACCAGCACGCAGTGCTGCGGTGTCCATGCCATAGGGTCGGGCGGCGACAGGCAGGACGGATCGCAGGAGGCGACTTTGCGCAGCAAGGTTATGTGAGGGTTGAACGGGCGGTCCGGGCGCCGCCATCCCAGGGGTTCGAGACGGCGCCATAAGTCGTCATACAGCGCATGCAGCCATGCCAGGCGCTCGCCTTCGTCCGCGGCGGGGCCGGCCCAGACCACCTTGGGCCGCGGGAAGTGCCCGAACCGGTCCAGCACCATGGTGCCGGCATGGGTTTGCCAGCCGTCGGCGGCGGCGAGCAGCTCATCCACCCGTTCGTGTTCCGTCTCGCCCAGATAAGCCAGGGTCATGTGCAGGTTCTCGCGCCGATTCATGCGTCCGCCGCAAACCGCCTGCGCCGCATGCGCCCACTCCATGAGGCGCGCCGCGTCTTCCGCGGACGGCCACAAGGCAAAGAAGATACGGTGATGGTCGGGCATGTGTTTGTCCTTGAAGGGGCGAGGCCCCGTGTGGGGTCTGGCCCTGGTCGTGGCGCGAGGAGGGGGTCAGACCCCGTACCGGGTCTGACCCCTGAAAACATGCGGGGATACCCCGAGACGCAAATGATTGACGTGTCAAGCACCCCTTGGCTAACATCGCTCCGGATAACAAGAAACATAACCGGCGCACGCACTGGCCGCAGCCGTTCCACAACAGGATACGCCGCCGCAGCCTCTTGCACCACTCACGGAGACCCCAGAAGTGAAGCCCCAATCGCTCGATATGATCACCCGGCTCGTCGGTTTCGATACCGTATCGCGCAACTCAAATCTCGATCTCATCCATTACGTCCGCGACTATCTCGCCCAGCATGGTGTAGAAGGCCATCTGGTCATGAACGACGAAGGGACCAAGGCCAATCTGTACGCCACGGTCGGGCCGAACGTGGAAGGCGGGATCGTGCTGTCGGGGCATACCGACGTGGTTCCGGTCGATGGGCAGCCCTGGGACACCGATCCGTTCCAGCTGGTCGAGAAAGACGGCCGGCTGTTCGGCCGCGGCACCTGCGACATGAAGGCCTTTTCGGCCATTGCCCTGGCCATGGTGCCCGACTGGGTCCGTGCCCCACTCAAGCGGCCCATTCATTTTGCGCTCAGCTACGACGAGGAAATCGGCTGCTTCGGCGCGCCGTCCATGATAGACCGCCTGGCCACCGACATCGCGCGCCCGGGCGCCGTAATCGTGGGCGAGCCCACCAGCATGCGGCCCATCGTCGCGCATAAAGGCATCGCCGCGCTGCGCACCACCGTCATCGGCCATGAAGCCCATTCCAGCCAGGTGCAGCGCGGCGTCAGCGCCGTCATGACCGCCGCGCGCCTCATCGCCTTCATTGACGACATGATGGCCGAAAACAAAGCCAACGCAGACCCGTCATGCCGTTTCGAACCTCCCTACACCACGCTGCACGTGGGCGTGGTAAATGGCGGCACTGCGCTTAACATCATTTCGCGCGAATGCACCTTCACCTGGGATATCCGCACGCTGCCCGGCGACGATTGGCGCGCCTACCTGAAGCGCTTTGAAGCATACGCGAACAGCCTGCTGCCCGCCATGCGCGCCATCGCGCCCGGCGCGTCCATCAGCACCGAAATCCTGGCCGATGCGCCGCCCTTGCAGGACCTGGGCGGCGGCGCCCAGGCGCTGGTGTTCGACTTGTGCGGCCACCATCATACCGGTGTCGTGCCTTATGCGGCCGAAGCCGGGCAGTTCCAGGAGCGCGGCTTCTCGGTCGTGCTGTGCGGCCCGGGATCCATCGACCAAGCCCATCAACCCAATGAATATATCGATATCTCGCAAGTCACGGCCTGCGAGGCATTCCTGGAAAAGCTGACCGGCCGACTGACCGCATAACCGGAAGGCTGCATCCGTCCACAGCCACTACATCATCAAACACCACAAGGGCAGGAGACAACCATGAAATTCACCCGCATTCTTCGGCATACCGCCGTTGCCGCGACACTCGCGCTCAGCCTGGGCCTGACTCAGCAGGTCGAGGCCAAGACGCTTCGATGGGCCTACCAGGGCGACATGATGTCGCTGGATCCCATGTCGCTGAACGAGACCTTCACGCTGGGCTTCCAAAGCTGGTTCTACGAAACGCTGACGGCCTACGACAAGGACCTGAAGCTGGTTCCCATGCTGGCCGAGAAATGGGAAAACCCCGAACCCACGAAATGGGTGTTCCACCTGCGCAAGGGCGTGAAGTTCCACGACGGCACTCCGTTCACCGCCGACGACGTCATCTTTTCCTGGAAGCGCAGCCTGACGCCCGGCTCCGACATGAAGGGCTACGGCGCCAAGGCCGCGCAAATCAACAAGATCGACGACCACACGGTAGAGGTCGTCACGCCCACGCCCAATCCCATCCTGCCCCGCGATTGGACCTTCCTGTATATCATGAGCAAGTCGTGGGCGGAAAAGAACAAGACCACCGAAGCCACCAACGTGAAGGGCGGCGAAAGCAACTACGCCAACCTGCATGAAAACGGCACGGGCCCCTTCATGATCGTGGACCGCCAGCCCGACGTCAAAACAACGCTCAAGCGCTTCGACGGCTACTGGAACAAGGACATCCCCACCAACGTCACCGAGATCGTCTTCCAGCCGATCTCCCAGGAATCCACCCGCGTTGCGGCCCTGATTTCCGGCGAAATGGACTTGGTGATTCCCGTGCCCGTGCAGGACTGGCCGCGCCTGGAAAGCGAACCGAACGTCGATGTGCTGAACGAACCCGAAGCGCGCGCGATCTTCATCGGCATGGACCAGGACCGCGACGAACTGCTGTTTTCCAGCGTGAAGGGCAAGAACCCCTTCAAGGACAAGCGCGTGCGCCAGGCCATCGACCTGGCCGTCGACACCAAGGTCATCAACCAGAAGATCATGCGCGGGGCGGCCAAGCCCTTGGGCACCCTGATCGCCGACAAGATCAACGGCTACGATGAGTCCTTCGGCGCGCCGTACACGCCGGATATCGCCAAGGCGAAGAAGCTGCTCGCGGACGCCGGCTATCCCGATGGCTTCACCGTCCAGCTCGACTGCCCCAACGACCGCTACGTGAACGACGAAAAGGTCTGCCAGGCCGTTGCCAGCATGCTGGCCCGCATCGGCGTCAAGATCGATCTGCTCGCGCAGACCAAGTCCAAGTATTTCGCCAAGGTCCTGCTGCAGGCCGGCAACAACACCAGCATGTACCTGCTGGGCTGGACGCCAAGCTCCATCGACGCTGCCAACTCCCTGACCAACCTGGTGGCATGCCGCGACTCCAAGACCGCCGCCGGCCAGTTCAACCTGGGCGGCTACTGCAACAAGGAGATCGATGCGCTGATTCCCAAGATCGACGTCGAGACCGACCAGGCCAAGCGCAATGCGATGATCAAGGAAGCCTTCACCATGCTGCATAACGACTACGGCTACCTGCCGCTGCACCAGCAGCCCATGTCGTGGGGCGTGCGCAAAGGCATCAAGGTCGCGCAGCGCGCCGACGACGTGCTCGACATCCGCTATGTCGTGATGCCCTAAACCCATGCTCAGCTTCGTCGCCCGACGGATCTTCCAGTCCGTCTTCGTAATGCTTGCCGTCGGGCTCATTGCTTTTGGCATGTTCCGCTATGTCGGCGACCCCATCAATAATATGGTGGGGCAGGACACCACCCTGGAGCAACGGGCCGAGCTGCGCAAGCAGCTTGGCCTGGACGACCCCTTCCTGGTGCAGTACTGGCGCTTCATCAGCAACGCGGCGCAAGGCGATTTCGGCATGTCGTACCGCCAGCGGCGGCCCGTCAGCGAACTCATCGAAAGCCGCCTGCCGGCCACGCTGGAGCTTTCCCTGGTGTCGGCGCTGATTGCGCTGTTCCTGGGCATCCCCATGGGCATCTATACCGCGTTGAAGCGCAACGGGATCATCTCGCGCAGCTTCATGACGCTGTCGCTCATCGGGATCTCGCTCCCGACCTTCCTGATCGGCATCCTCATGATCCTGTTCTTCGGCGTCATGCTGCGCTGGCTGCCCAGCTTCGGACGCGGCGACGTGGTCGACCTGGGATGGTGGACGACCGGCTTCCTTACCAAGAGCGGCTGGCAATCCCTGATCATGCCGGCCATCACGCTCGCGCTGTTCCAGATGACGCTGATCATGCGCCTGGTGCGGTCGGAAATGCTGGAAGTCATGCAAACCGACTTCATCAAGTTCTGCCGCGCACGCGGGCTGCCTGAGCGCAGCATCCATTTTCGCCATGCCCTGAAGAACACGCTGGTGCCCGTGATCACCATCACCGGCCTGCAGCTGGGCTCGATCATCGCATTCTCCATCATCACGGAAACCGTCTTCCAATGGCCCGGCATGGGGCTGCTGTTCATACAGTCCATCGGCGCGGTCGACATCCCCGTCATGGCGGCCTATCTGCTCCTGATCGCCTTCTTCTTCGTCATCATCAATCTCATTGTCGATCTGCTGTATTTTGCCGTCGACCCGCGTCTGCGCGTGCAGAAAACCTGAGAAGCACCCGACATGGCAAGCAACTTCCTCTCTCGCGCCTACGACAGCGACATCTTCTACAGTTTCTCTCGATCGCCAACCGCCATCATTTCCGCGGTGGTGGCCCTGGCGATCTTCATCGGTGCCGTGTTTGCGCCCCTCATCGCGCCGCACAATCCCTTCGACCTGTCGACCCTCGACCTGCTCGATGCCAACATCCCGCCGATCTGGAATCCCGAAGGCGATCCGCGCTTCATCCTGGGCACCGACGACCAGGGACGCGACATGCTGTCCGCCATCCTGTATGGCTCGCGCATTTCCCTGCTGGTGGGGTTTGCCTCGGTGCTGTTCTCGCTGGTCCTGGGCGTGAGCCTGGGGCTGATCAGCGGCTACGCGGGCGGCCGCGTCGACAGCGTCATCATGCGCATTGCCGACGTACAGCTTTCCTTCCCCGCCATCCTCATCGCGCTCCTGGTCGACGGCATCGCGCGAGGGCTGCTGCCGCGCGATTCGCACGACAGCCTTTCGCTGTATGTGCTCATCTTCGCGATCGGCATATCGGGCTGGGTGCAGTATGCCCGCACGGTGCGCGGCGCGACCATGGTCGAACGCAACAAGGAATACGTGCAGGCCGCCAGGCTGATCGGCATGGGGCCCTTCCTGATCCTGCGCCGGCACGTGCTCCCAAACGTGCTGGGACCGGTACTGGTCATCGCGACCATACACCTGGCCATCGCCATCATCACCGAGGCCACGCTTTCCTTCCTGGGCGTCGGCATCCCGCCGACCACGCCGTCGCTGGGCACGCTGATCCGCATCGGCAACAGCTATCTGTTCTCGGGCGACTGGTGGATTTCCATCTTCCCCGGGATCGCGCTCGTGCTTCTGGCGCTGTCGGTCAATCTGCTGGGCGATTGGCTGCGCGATGCGCTCAACCCCAAGCTCCGCTGAGTGAATCGCATGGCATTACTGGACATCAAGAATCTGCATATCGAGTTCGCCGGCAGGCGCGGCACGCTCAAGGCCATACAGGACGTCACGCTCGCGGTGGAAAAAGGAGAAATCCTGGGCGTCGTGGGCGAGTCGGGCGCGGGCAAGTCGACCATCGGCAATGCCGTCATCGGGCTGCTGGAACACCCGGGCCGCATGACGGACGGCCAGGTGTACCTGAACGAAGAACGCATCGACAACCTGCCGCGTCCCGCCTTCCGCCGTGTGCGGGGCCGGCGCATCGGCATGATCTTCCAGGATCCGCTCACGTCTCTGGATCCGTTGCAAACGATAGAAAGCCAGCTGACCGAAACCATGCAGGTGCACTTGCATCTTTCGCACGAGCAGGCCAGGCAACGCGCCGTGCAGTTGCTTGAAAGCGTGGGCATAGACCAGCCCGAGCTGCGCCTGGAGCAATACCCTCATCAGTTTTCAGGCGGCATGCGGCAGCGCGTGGTGATCGCGCTGGCGCTGTGCTGCGAGCCCGAAGTCATCATCGCCGACGAGCCGACCACGGCACTGGATGTTTCCATACAGGCCCAGATTCTCGATCTCTTGCGCAAGCTGTGCAAAGAGAAGCAAATGGGCATGATCCTCATCACCCACGACATGGGCGTGATCGCGGAGATCACCGACCGGGTGGCGGTGCTGTACCGGGGCAAGCTGGTCGAGGAAGGCCCGACCCGGCAGGTTCTTGGTTCGCCGCGCCACCGGTACACCAAGAGCCTCATCTCGGCCGTGCCGCGGTCCGACATCAAGCTGCGGCGCTTTCCCATGGTGACCTACATCGAAGACGTGGCCGAAACCACCGTCACCGACGACCTCGCCGCCGCGAAGGCCTGGATGAACCAGCAATACGGCTACGAGCACCACAAGGAAAGACCCCTGGTCGAAGCCCGGAACCTGGGCATGCGTTTCGTGCTCAAGTCATCGCTGATCAAGAAGCACCGCGTCCTGCTGGACGCCGTCCGCGACGTCAGCTTCGCGATCAAGGAAGGGGAAGTCTTCGGGCTGGTGGGCGAGTCCGGCTCGGGCAAATCGACCGTCGCCCGGCTCATTTCGGGGCTGTACCAGGCCAGCGGCGGCTCGGTGATGTTCGACGGCGTCAATATCACCCAGTCGAGCGACAAAGCCGTCCTGTGGAATTTTCGCAAGCAGATACAGATGGTGTTCCAGGATCCGTTCTCGTCGCTGAATCCCCGCATGCGCATCCTGGACATCGTGGCCGAACCCATACGCTTCCACAAGCTGGCGCCCACCGAAGCGGAAACCCGCCGCATCGTCAGCGGCCTGCTGGATTATGTCGGACTGGGCAAGCAGGCGCTTAGCCGCTTTCCCCACGAGTTCTCGGGCGGACAGCGCCAGCGCATCTGCATCGCGCGCGCACTCGCCACCCGGCCGCGCTTCCTGATCTGCGACGAGCCCACCTCCGCGCTGGACGTCTCCATCCAGGCCCAGATCCTGAACCTGCTCAAGGACTTGCAGGAATCACTGGGCCTCACCATTCTGTTCATCAGCCACGACCTGCCGGTCATCCGGCAGATGTGCGACCGCGTGGGCGTCATGCGCCATGGCGAGCTCCTGGAAGTCGCCGACACCGAAACGCTGTTCTCCGCGCCCCGGCACGAATACTCCCGCCACCTGCTTTCGCTCATGCCCACCCTCGACTACCTGTCGCGGGAAGGACTGGAAGTGGAAGCGTAGGCGCGGGGTCGCGCGGGGTCAGACCCCGTACGGGGTCTGACCCCCTTCATCTGGATGGGGTCAGACCCGTGGGTCTGACCCTCCGGCCCCCTGCACATTCTTGGATGGGGTCAGACCCCATTCGGGGTCTGACCCCTCAACCCTTAACACCCGGAAACGAAAATCGCGAATTGGCGCTGGACTCGCCCGCCTTCCGTCCCTATGATGGCGAATGAATCAGCCGTGCGCCGTTTCATCATCCTGGACTCTGATAAGGAAAGCAAACATGGGCATCATCAGCATGATCATCGTCGGATTCATTGTCGGCCTGCTGGCCCGGGCTCTCATGCCCGGCGATCAGAAGCTGGGCATCATCATGACCATCATCCTGGGTATTGTCGGTTCCATCGTCGCCGGTTATCTGGGCGGCGCCCTCGGCTTCTATGAACCCGGCGAAGGCGCGGGCTGGATCGGGTCCATCGTCGGCGCGATCATCGTCTTGTTTGTCGTGGGCTTTATTGCAAAAAAACGCTAGTTTCATCGGGGCCGGGCCTGTTTTCGCGGTCAGGGGACAGACCCCGTAACGGGTCTGTCCCCTGAAAAATCCGCGGCTTGGGGTCAGACTCCAGTCGGGGTCAAAAATCTGCGGCTGGGGTCAGACCCCATGCGGGGTCTGACCCCTTGATTTTGGGGAATTCGACCCCATGATCCCAGTTATGGGGGTCGGACCCCGTACGGGGTCCGACCCCGCCCTCCCCGGATCAAACGCCGAATCTCAAGCATATGGACACAACCCGCTACCAGTCGCTATTCACGAAAAAGGGTTTTTGGCAGAAACTCGGTCCGCGCGCGCGCTCCATCGGCCGCGAGACGCTCGAAAAGGCGTTGTACCTGTATTACGCCGTCCAAAGCCCTCTTACGCCCAAATGGGCCAAGCGCGTCATTTACGGTGCGCTGGGCTACTTCATCCTTCCCCTGGACGCCATCCCCGATCTGGCGCCCGTGCTGGGCTACACCGACGACCTCAGCGTCATGGCGGCCGCCCTGGCCACCGTCGCCTTCTATATCACGCCCGACGTGAAGGCCCAGGCACAGCAAAAGCTCGACCAATGGTTCAAAGCACCTGACCGCCCCGCCTATACGGATGCCTGACCCGCACAGCACGGCCGTTAATGACGGATTCAAGGCGCATTGGCTGGCAGAAACCCTGCGCCTGCGCGAAGCCCTGTGGGGCCCTTTGGAAGACGCCCGGGAAAATCGGAAGGCTCGCGCCGAACGCCGTGGCTTCGCTCCCCGCTTGCTCTTGCGGGCGCGCTACCTGGCCGAACGCGAGAAGCTCGACCAGGTCCTAGGCAAGTGGACCAGCGCGTCGCGCGCGGCTTTGCTCGGCCTGCTCATCGCCGGCCTGCTGGCGGGCATAGGCGCGGCGCTGGGCGCGCTGGGCGATGGCAGCCGCTCGGTCAATATCCTGCTCGCCCTGGTTGCCTTGCTGGGTGTCAACACGCTGGCCTACCTGTTCTGGCTGAGCAGCTTCCTGATCCGCTCCGATCATGCCGGTTCCTGGCTGGGCGAGTCCTGGCTATGGCTGACGCGCAAGCTGGCGCGGGGGCCGGATGCGGCTCTCGCGCCCCGCGCGCTGGCAGAGCTGCTCAGCCGGCAACATGCCCTGCGCTGGCTGTTGGGCGCCGTCAGCCACGCGGTCTGGGTCCTGGCGTTCATGGGGGCGCTGGCCTGCATGCTGGCGATTCTGTCCGCACGCCGCTACGGCTTCAACTGGGAAACCACCCTGCTGTCGCCAGACACCTTCGTCGGGCTCACATCGGCGCTGGGATGGCTGCCCTCGCTCCTGGGATTCTCCATGCCGTCCCCAGAGATCATCAGGGCCAGCGACGGCCTGCAGACCTTGCCCGAAAGCGCCATGACGCTGTGGTCGGGATGGCTGATCGGCTGCGTAGTGGTCTATGGCCTGCTGCCGCGCCTGGCCGGACTGGGTCTCAGCCTTTACATGACGCGCCGGCGGCTGCGCGGCCTGGCCGTCGACACCACGCTGCCGGGCTATGCCGAATTACGTGACCGCCTGGACCCTTCCAGCGAGACGACGGGAATAGACAGCGCCGCCACGGACGGCTACCAGGCCAGCGTCCAACCCCTCGATACCGCTGCAACCCCGGCCATTCAATACGCCGTCCTGGGCATCGAGCTTCCCACCGACATCCCTTGGCCGCCCGCCGCCTTGCCGGACGGCATCAGCGACCTGGGCGTCATCGACAGCCGGTCGCAACGGCATCAAATCCTTGAACGCCTGCAGCGCCATACCGCAAGGCGCCTGCTGCTGGCTTGCGATGCCAGCCAGACGCCCGACCGGGGTACGATCGCATTGCTTTCGGAGCTAGGCAGCCTGGCCCGCCATGCGCATGTCGCGCTGATCAGTCCCGGGCAGGCCGGCGAGCGCTCCCATGCGCGGGCCGCGGCCTGGCACGAGAAGCTGAGTCTGGCGGGTTTCGCCGCGGAGGCCGTGCACGACGATCTCTCCAGCGGCCTGATCTGGCTCGCGTCGCCCGAGAACCACGACGTTTCCGCGGATCACACCCATGTCCAGCCCTGAGACCCCTTTGCGCCTGGCCGTGGTCGGCCATACCAATACCGGCAAAACCTCGCTGCTGCGCACCTTGACGCGCAATCCGGGGTTCGGGCATGTCGAAGACAGTCCGGGGACCACACGCCATGTCGAAGGCGCCCGCCTGCTCGTCGACGGCGTCGTGGCGGTCGAGCTCTTCGACACCCCCGGCCTGGAAGACGGCATGGCCCTGCTCGACTACATCGACCAGCTCGCACCGCCCAGCCAGCGCCTCGACGGCCCGGAGCGCATCCGGCGCTTTCTGCAAAGCCCGGAAAGCAAACGGCGCTTCGAACAGGAGGCGCGCGTTTTGCGCAAGCTGCTGGAATGCGACGCGGGCCTGTATGTAGTCGACGTCCGCGACCCCGTACTGGGCAAGCACAAGGATGAACTCGCCCTGCTTGCCAGCTGCGGGCATCCTCTGCTGCCGGTGCTGAACTTCACGCACAGCCCCGACCAGCGCCTCGGAGCCTGGCGGGAGGCGCTGTCCCGCCTGGGGCTGCACGCCATCGTGGAATTCGACACGATCGCGCCCGCGCTGGATGGGGAGACACAGCTTTACGACAAGCTCGCGCTGCTGATGGATCAGCATGCCGGACGCTTGCATACGCTCAGGTCCGACGTCGTCACACAGCGCGGGATCCGTCATTCGGATGCCTTGCGCATGATCGCGGAATTGCTGATCGACGCGGCATCCTTGCGGATCAGCGCTGAGCCCGACGAGGCGTCGCTCAAGAAGGCAACCGAGTCGCTGCGGCGGCGCATCCGAGACCGCGAGAACGACTGCGTGCAGGCGCTGCTGAAACGCTACAACTTCAGCAGCCGGGACTTTCCCGCCCATACCCTGCCCCTGCAGGGCGAAAGATGGGGCATGGACCTGTTCCACCCCCAGGCCTTGAAGGATATGGGGATTCACGTCGGCAAAGGGATGGCGGCGGGCGCAATGGCGGGCGCCACGCTGGACGTGTTCATGGCGGGGATCAGCCTGGGCGCCGCCACCGTCATCGGCGCCGCCGCGGGAGGGTTGTGGCAAGGCGTGGACAAGTTCGGGAAACGGCTGCTGGGGCGGCTGAAGGGCTTCCAGGAAATCAGCGTGGACGACGCGGTCCTGCGCCTGCTGGCCATGCGGCAGCTCGGCCTGGTACAGTCGCTGGAACGCCGCGGGCATGCCGCCCAGGCGCCCATCGAGCTGAAGGACACGCCGGCACTGGACACCTGGCGGGAAGGCTCGCTGCCCGATGCGCTCAAGGAAGCACGCAGCCAGCCGCAGTGGTCGACGCTGGCGGATGATTACCAGGCCAACGGCAGGCGGCACGAAGTCCTGCGGGCCTTGGCGGAACATCTGGAGGGGTCGGACCCCGTACGGGGTCCGACCCCATAATCGTTCATCTGTGGAGGGGGGTCAGACCCCGTACGGGGTCTGGCCCCAAATCTGCCAAACCTACAACAGCACCAGCTCATCCGGCAGGTCGTTGACATGGTTTGCGCCGCTGGGCAGCGCCGGCGACCGGGATTTCAGGATGGCCTCTATGTCGTCCACCGCCGCCAGGATGCCCGCGGCGTATTGGTTTTCGCGCAGGGACGCCTGCAGGCGCTCGCATACCTGGGCCCACAAGTCATCCGGCGCCGCGATGCCGCGGTCGGCGATGATCTGTATATGGTGCCGGTCGAGCGCAAGATACAGCAGCACGCCCGAGTTCAAGGGCGTGTCCCAGACGCGCAGCCGTCCGAAGACCTCCAGCGCACGCTGTTCTGAATTGGAAACATGGGCGGGCGTCACCGCCTCGACCGCCACGACGAGTTCGCCCGTGTGGTCTTGCTCGCTTTGACGGATACGCTCGGCGATGCGCGCAAGCGTCTCGCGGCTGAAATGCTTGCGCCGCAGCCATTGCCCTTCCAGGCCGGCCCAGCCGGTGAATTCTTTCCAGATGCCTTTGCGCCGCACTGCCGTCCTCCGTCCGCCTACCAGCTGCCCGAGGCGCCGCCGCCACCGCTGCCGCCTCCGCCGCCACCACCGAATCCGCCGCCGAAGCCTCCTCCGCCGCCGAATCCGCCACCGCCAAAACCGCCCCCGAAGCCACCACCCAGCCCGCCGCCCAAGGCGCCGCCGCGACGGGATGCGCGACCCAGGCTGCCCTTCCCGCCCGCACCGAACTTGCGTCCGATACGGCTCAGGAAAAACGCGAGGATTCCGCCTGCGATGCCGATGGGCACGCTGCCGAAGATCAGGCCCACGAAAAAGCCGACGGCCAGCGCCGCAAATCCGGGGGGCATGAAGAAGCTCATGATGGCGAGAGGCAGCAGCATGACCATGGCGTCTTCCTCATCGCCTTCTGCGCCGCCGGACTGGGCCGGGGCGGCAGGCGGCGGCAGCGCTTCGCCATCGACCAGGGCGATCAAGCTGTCCACGCCCGCCACGATGCCGCCCGCATAGTCGCCCTTGCGAAAATGCGGCGTCACCTGTTCGCGAATGATGCGTCCCGCAAGCAAGTCGGGCACGGCGCCTTCCAGCCCGTATCCCACCTCGATGCGCAGGCGCCGATCATCCTTAGCCACCAGGAAGAGGATGCCGTCGTCGACCTTGGCGCGACCGATGCGCCATTGATCGAACACGCGCCTGGCGTAGCTTTCCACCGTGTCCTCGCCGGTGGTGCCCACCACCAGCACCGCCACCTGGGCGCCCTTGCGCTTTTCCAGGTCGGACAGCGCCTGCTCCAGGTGCGAACGCGTGTTGGAATCCAGCGTGCCGGTCTGATCGGTGACCCAGCTCTTGAGCTCGGGCACGGCGACCGGCGCCGCGTGGAGAGGCGAGCAAAGCAGGAAAAAGACGCCTGCCAGCCAAAGCAGAAGACTGTGCCGCCAGCGGGCAAACGCGACGAAATGGGTGATGCCTTTCATTCGGCCTCCGTACGGCGTAGCGGCTTCAGGGCTTGGCCGGCTCGGGCAAGGTGAAATTGACCTCGGGCCGCTTGGTGATTTCGTCCTGCTTGGACACGCCGTAGTTTTCCATGGTGCGGTAGCCGAAGATCTTGGCGGTGATCAGCGTCGGGAACTGGCGCACGATGAGATTGTATTCCTGCACCGCCTGCACATACCGCCCGCGCTCGGTGGCGATGCGATTCTCGGTGCCTTCGAGCTGGGTCATCAGGTCGCGGAACAGGCCATCGCTCTTGAGTTGCGGGTAGTTCTCGGAAACCGCGATCAAGCGCGACAAGGCCGAAGACAATTGGCTTTGCGCCGCGGTGAACCGCTCCATGAGTTCCGGATTGTCCAGATCGTTGGCCGTCACCTGTATGGTGCCCACTTTCGACCTCGCCTCGGCGACCTGCGTCAGGATGGCGCGTTCATTGACCATGTAGGCATTGACTGAATTCACCAGCTGCGGAATCAGTTCAGCCCGCCGCTCGTACTGGTTCAGCGTCTGCGACCATGTGGTCTTCACTTGCTCGTCCAGGCGCTGGATTTCGTTGTAGCCGCAGCCTGTCAGGAAGATGGAAACAAGGGGCAGGACTAGGATCAGCAAAGCGCGTTTGAGCATCGTGGCAAACCTGGAAACGGAAGTCAGGCGAATTACAACAGTTTGCGCGGTGCTTGCCAATACATCTTGCATATCTTGACAAATGGGTCGCATGCATCAGGGTAACTACGGTACAATAGCGAATTACCCGCCTGCCAGTCGGCGGGGGCATTTCTAGCCACATACAACCTTTTTTCGTCTGCCTAGATTGGTGTCTCTCAACTCGAGCGATAGGCTGTCGCTGGAGTAAATTCTTGACTACCCAAACACCCTTTGCCGCCCTCGGGCTGGCGGAACCCCTGTTGCGCGCCGTTGCCGACACAGGCTATGAACACCCCACCCCGATCCAGGCGCAGGCCATCCCCCAGGTCATCCAGGGAGGCGACCTGCTTGCCGCGGCCCAGACCGGCACCGGCAAGACGGCGGGCTTCACCCTGCCCATCCTGCATCGCCTGCTGACCAACCCCGCTACCACCCGCAAGCCGGGCCAACCCCGCGTCCTGATCCTGACGCCCACCCGCGAGCTGACCGCCCAAGTGGAAGAATCGGTGCGCACCTACGGCAAGCATACGTCGATACGGTCGATGGTGATGTTCGGCGGCGTCAACATCAATCCGCAGATTTCCTCGCTGCGCAAGCCGCTGGACATTCTGGTTGCGACGCCCGGTCGCCTGCTTGATCACGCACAGCAAAAAACCGTGGACCTGTCGGGTGTCGAGATCCTCGTGCTGGACGAAGCCGACCGCATGCTCGACATGGGCTTCATCCGCGATATCCGCCGCATTCTCGCCTTGCTGCCCAAGCAGCGCCAGAATCTGCTGTTTTCGGCCACCTTCTCGGACGAGATCCGCGCGCTGTCCAAGGGCGTGCTGAACGATCCCATCGAAATCTCGGTCGCGCGCCGCAACACCGCTTCGGAACTCGTGGCGCAAAGCGTCGTGCTCACCGAGCAATCGCACAAACGCGACCTGCTCAGCCACATCATCCGTGAAAGCGGCTGGCATCAAGTCCTGGTGTTCACGCGCACCAAGCACGGCGCCAACCGGCTCGCCGAAAAGCTCGTGAAAGACGGCCTGTCGGCGGCGGCGATCCACGGCAACAAGAGCCAGTCCGCGCGTACGCGGGCGCTGGCTGGCTTCAAGGACGGCCAGGTTGCCGTCCTGGTGGCGACCGACATCGCTGCGCGCGGCATCGACATCGACCAGTTGCCGCAAGTCGTGAACTTCGAGCTGCCGAACGTGCCGGAAGACTACGTGCACCGCATCGGCCGCACGGGCCGCGCGGGCAGTCCCGGCGCCGCCATCTCGCTGGTCGACGCATCCGAAATCAAGCTGCTGACCGCGATCGAGAAGCTGATCAAGCGGTCCATCGAGCGCAAGGCCGTCGAGGGCTGGTCCGCCGACATGGTGAAGGCCGAGCCCAGCCACCCGCGCGACCGCGATGACGACCGGCCGCCACGCTCCGGACAGTCGCGCCGCCCGTCGGGTCAGGCCCGCAACGGTGCCAGACCCGCGGCCCGGGGCCCGGAAAGCGGCCGCCCTCGCGGAGATCAGCCGCGCAGCCGTTCCGGCAATGCGGCGCGCAACGCAAGCACCAGCCGGAGCACAGGCAATGAGCGCGCTTCGACGCCCGCCCGCCCGCGTTCTCCCGGCGGAGCCCATACCGGACGCGCCGCCTTGTTGAGCAAATAAAGGCGTATCATTCCGGCACGCACCCTTCCTCGTTGACCGATCATGTCATTTTCCACTTGGCTGGCCTTCTTCGCCGCTTCCTGGGCGATTTCATTTTCACCCGGCCCGGGCGCCATCTCGGCGATGGCTTCCGGCCTGAAGTATGGATTCAGGCGCGGCTACTGGACCACCATCGGCCTGATCCTGGGCATACTCATCCAGTTCATGATCGTGGCGGTCGGGCTGGGCGCCGTGCTGGCCGCTTCGGAAGTGGCTTTCGGCATCATCAAGTGGCTGGGCGTGGCCTACCTGATCTATCTGGGCTGGAAGCAGTTTCGCACCGACGCTGCGCCCGTCGCGGTGGAGGCGAACGATCCCGCGCCCTTCCGGGTCCACGAATTGATCCTGCGCGGCTGCCTGATCAACATCACCAATCCGAAGGGCACGGTATTCCTGATGGCGGTGGTGCCGCAGTTTCTCAATCTGTCGCAGCCGCTGACCATGCAGTACGTCACCATCGCCGCCACACTCTGCTTCACCGACCTCGTCGCCATGGGCTGCTACACCACGCTGGCCGCCCGCATCCTGCGCCTGCTGCGCAGCCCCCGGCATATCCGGTGGCTGAACCGCGGCTTTGGCGCCATGTTCATCCTGGCCGGCACCGTACTGGCCTCTTTCAGCCACAACAAATAGCCGATCCCCGTCCGGTCGCCCCTGAGCGCCCGGACGGCCATGCACGCTAAAATCCTGCCATGAGCCTCACTCGAGAAGTCGCCCGCCGGCGCACCTTTGCGATCATTTCCCACCCCGACGCGGGCAAGACCACGCTGACCGAAAAGCTGTTGCTGTTCGCGGGCGCCATCCAGATCGCCGGGAGCGTCAAGGCGCGCAAAGCCAGCCGCCACGCCTCGTCCGACTGGATGGAAATCGAAAAGCAGCGCGGCATTTCCGTCGCATCCTCGGTCATGCAGATGGAATATCGCGACTGCGTGATCAACCTGCTGGACACCCCGGGACACCAGGACTTCTCGGAAGATACCTATCGCGTGCTGACGGCGGTGGACGCCGCGCTCATGGTGATCGATGCCGCCAACGGTGTCGAGCCGCAGACCAAGCGCCTGCTGCAGGTCTGTCGGGCCCGCAACACACCCATCCTGACCTTCATCAACAAGCTCGACCGCGAAGTACAGGAGCCCCTGGATCTGCTGTCCGAAATCGAATCGCACCTCGGCATGGATACCGTGCCGTTTTCCTGGCCGGTGGGCATGGGCCGCTCGTTTGGCGGCGTGTTCGACATCCGGCAGGACCGCATGCGGGTATTTCGCGCCGGGCAGGAACGCCGCCACGACGATGAAGACGAATTCATCCAGGGGCTGGCGAACCCGGAGATCACCCGCCGCTTCGGCGACGCCTTCGCCAAGGCCGGCGAGGAAATCGAACTGATCCAGGCCGCATCGCCCGAGTTCGACCACCAGGCTTTCCTGAGCGGCAAGCAGACACCGGTCTTCTTTGGTTCCGCCATCAACAACTTCGGCGTGCAGGAGATTCTGGACGCCTTGGTGGAGCTGGCTCCGCATCCCGGGCCACGCCATGCCATGCAGCGCGAAGTGCAGCCCGACGAGCCCAAGTTCAGCGGCGTGGTGTTCAAGGTTCAAGCGAACATGGATCCCGCCCACCGCGACCGCGTCGCCTTCGTGCGGGTGAGCTCGGGCCGCTTCGAACGCGGCATGAAGCTGAAGATCGCCCGCAACGGCAAGGAGATGCGGCCCAATAACGTGGTGTCCTTTCTGTCGCAGCGGCGCGAATTGCTTGACGAAGCCTATGCCGGCGACATCATCGGCATCCCCAACCATGGCGTTCTCCAACTGGGCGACGTACTCACCGAAGGCGAGAGCCTGCAGTTCACCGGCCTGCCCTTCTTTGCGCCGGAATTGTTCCAGGCTGTCGAAGTCAAGGATCCGCTGCGCACCAAACAACTGCGCATCGGCCTGACCCAGCTCGGGGAAGAAGGCGCCATCCAGGTCTTCCGGCCCGAGGTCGGCGGCGGCGCACTGCTTCTGGGCGCGGTGGGCCAGCTTCAGTTCGAAGTGGTGGCGCACCGCCTGAAGACCGAGTACGGGGTCGAAGCGCGGCTCATGCCTTCGCGTTACAACATGGCACGTTGGTTTACAGCGGACGACCCCAAGATTCTGCAAAAATTCATGAATTCCAACGCTGCCAACATCGCCTATGATGTCGTCGATGCGCCGGCCTTCCTGGCGTCTTCGCCCGCTCAGTTGCGGGTCGCTCAAGAACTCTATCCCGGAATCGAATTCCATGCGATGCGGGAACACGGCGGAAAAGTGTTCGCGCAGTCGGCATAAGTCGTGCCGGCTCCGGCGGTGTCGGCGCGAGCCGGACATTCGGCGGCAATGCAGAAGGAAATGTCCGGCGTACTATACTGGGCATCGGTTTCCAGACAGAGGACTAGCATGTCGTGGCGTTTAATCTTGGTGGCTTTATTGTTGGTGGCGGGCGCCTCGGCCTGGGGCGGCCTGCAGCTGGGTAACTGGCTGGTCGCGCATGGCCCGGCCGCGCCCGTCATCGAAGAGCACCCGGAACTTTCCTCGGTACCCGTGCTCGACGCCAACGGCCTGCCCTACGTGGCCCAGCCGCCGCAGCCGCTGGTCAATGGGCAGCTTGGCGTGCCCGAGCTGCCCGATCACTTTTCCTGGGAAGTTTCCGAGGCGTCGATCGAAGAAATCAAGTCGAATCCATCCATCGCTATCGCCACCACCACGATCACCATGGACGAGGCGCGCCAGATTGCGGAATTCATGGGTGGGGCACAAGGCCTGCAAGGCATTGCCGACGTAGGCAATCTGGGCCTGGGCGCGGGGCAGCCAGCCGGGCAGAACATGCCGTTGCAGCCCATAGAAGTCGCGCCGCCCCCTCCGCCGCCACCGGCCGTGGTCACGCCGCAAGGGTCGAATGGCAATCAGTGGCAGGCCAGCCTGCGCCAGGAGCTGCAGGCCTGCAGCGCGCTGGGCTTCTTCGACCGGCCCAGCTGCGCATGGGCCGCGCGCAACAAATATTGCGAACCCAATAATGGCTGGGGTCGCGTACGCGACTGCCCAGCCAAGTCGTTCTAGCGCTGTTTGCCCGACTGGGTCAGACCCCGTGCGAGGTCTGACCCCGGGACTTATTCTTCCATTTGCGACTGCAGATAATTCTGCAGCCCGACCCGCTGCACGAGCTCCATCTGCGTTTCCAGCCAGTCGATGTGCTCTTCGGTGTCGTTCAAGATGTCCTGGAACAGATCACGCGACACATAGTCGCGCACGGATTCGCAATACGCCATGGCTTCCTTGACCGTGGCCTGCGCGGCGACTTCCAGCCGGTGGTCACAGGACAGGACCTCGGGGACGTCTTCGCCGATCAGCAGCTTGTGCAAGTCCTGCAGATTGGGCAGGCCGTCGAGCATGAAGATGCGTTCGATCAGGCGATCGGCGTGTTTCATTTCGCCGATGGACTCGTCGTATTCGTGCTTGCCCAGCTTGGTGAAGCCCCAATGGTTCAACATGCGAGCGTGCAAGAAATACTGGTTGATTGCAGTCAATTCGTTTTTGAGTTGCGCATTCAGATGCTGAATGACGATAGGGTCGCCTTTCATGGCTGTACTCCTGAAGCTAAGATAAATCAATTTACTAGGCTACCACGAGCACAGGGCAAATACAGCTTCGGAAAACACGAAAAGGCGCGCCAATACTGGCGTTGCGGCGATTTATTGATAATGGGAATGACTAGCCTTATGACTGCGCTTACGTCGGCCATGAACCCAAGTCCTGCAAATTAGCGGGTCGTCAGGTTGCGCACGGAAATAAGTAGCTGAAAAGCCGGGATAAAAGGCACATGGTTTCCAAGCGATTGCGCCAAGGAAGCCATATCAATAAAATTGCTACGATGCGTTACAAGATGATGGCTCAGGCCGTGCAGGCACGCCGGTAGGCAATTTCCGTGAACCGGACTTCCACGGCGACCGGATCGTTGGCAGCCGCGCCGGACGCCGCGCCAACGCTATGGTGCACCGTAACTTGGCCGGCATAGCGCCCGCCAGGAAGGTATTCGGCGGCCGTTTCAGCGCAGCAACCGCAACACGCAGCCACCCCCAGCTGACCTTGAAGGTCTGCCATGGAAGAGGCGCCGCCGGCGACTGCCGCCTGGACTTGACGCTCGGTGATAGCATTACAGACACAAATAAACATGAGAACAATTATCATCCAATTTTCGATGGAAATCAAGCCCATGAGAACCAGGGGTCAGAAACTCAGGGGTCAGACCCCGTACGGGGTCTGACCCCACGGTAAGCCCTAGACGGCAGGCGGCGCCCCCAGCGCAGCCCTGGCCTTGCGCAGGATGGCCGGCTCTATGCCGGCGGCTTCGCGGTACTTGGCCACGGTGCGGCGGGCAATGACAATGCCGTGCTCCGCCAGTTTCGCCGCCAGTTGATTGTCCGACAATGGCTTCTTGCCGGACTCCTGGCTGACCAGCTTCACGATCAATGAACGCACGGCCGTCGCGGAAGTCGATGCGCCGTCTTCGGTCTGCAGCGCAGCGCCGAAGAAACGCCTGAGTTCGATCACTCCCCAAGGGGTCTGGGCATATTTATGCTTCGTCGCCCGGGAGATGGTGGACTCATGCAGATCGAGTTCCTGGGCAATGTCGCGCAGCAATAGCGGCCGCATGGCGCCGACGCCTCGCTCGAAATAGTCCTGCTGCTTGTCGACGACGGCCTGGGCGACGCGCAGGATGGTGACGAAGCGCTGGTTTACGCTCTTGATCAGGCCTTGGGCCTGCTGCAACTGCGAGTGCATGGCCGGCGCCGGCGGCGCCTCGTCCAGCATCTCCTGGTATACCGAGTTGACCCTGAGCTTGGGCATGATGACGGGATTCACGCTGGCCACCCAGCGATTGCGCACCTTCCTGATCAACACATCGGGAGTAATGTAATCGGCAAGCTTGGTGGCCCAATGCCTGCCGGGCCGGGGCTCCAGCTGCAGGAGCAGGCCGTGCGCCGCCTTCAGGATTTCCTGTTCGCAGCCCAGCGCGGCCCGGAGCCGGGCTAAGTTACCCGACGCCAGCAGCGGCAGATGCGCCTTGGCGATCTCACGGGCGAGCTGGAAGACTTCGTCGGGCAGGGCATGGTCGGGGCTTCGTGCCAGCTGCGCCAGCTGCAGGCACAGGCACTCATCCAGCGTCCGGGCCCCGACACCGGCCGGATCGAACGACTGCAGCAGTGCCAGCGCGGCGTGAAGCTCATCGAGGTCGACCTCGAGCTCGGGCGGCAGGCAGGCGAGCATGTCATCGAGCGATGTCGGCAAATAGCCCTTGTCGTCCAGTTCTTCTATCAGTATCGAGACCAGCGCCATATCGCGCGGGCTGGCGCGCGTCACACGCAGCTGCTGCTGCAAATGCTCTTGCAGGGTTTCTTCCAGGGCCGCCTCGGGCCGCATGGGCTCGTCATCGGCCTGATTGCCGGATGTCCGCGACCCGCCCTCCACGGACATCCATTGCTCGTCCAGGGATTGCGCTTCGTCCGCTACCGCATCCGGCCCAACAATGTCATACTCTTCCTCACGTTCGAGCATCGGATTGTCCAGCAACGCCTGGGCCACCTCCAGCTCAAGTTCATGGGCGGACAGCTGCAGGAACTTTATGGATTGCTGCAATTGCGGGGTCAGCGCCAGTTGCTGATGCTGCCGTAGCTCTAAAGATTGACGCGAATGCATAGTTAAAATAGTTGTATGAAACCAGACTCCCAAGTACACCAACCCACCGGCCAGGATCGCGCACTGATGCGCAACGCCTTGCTGAAGCTTACCGCCGTCCAAAAAATCATTTGCGCCGCGGTCATCATCATTACGGCCCTGATCTGGTATGACTTGCTCAAGCGGCTGGTGGCGTTCGGCCGCGGCATCGACTACGGCGGCCTGCACGCGCTGGGCGGCCAGGCCATCGCCCTGCTGAAACAGTACAACCCCTTCTTCTGGTGGGCGGTGGTTGCCTTGTGCACGCTTATTATTGCCTATTTTCTGTATGGCTTCGTCCAGGCCATGCAGCGCCGCAGCCGCGCACGAGTGGTCAGCGAAGAAACCATCGCGCTGCTGGCCGGCCGCTTGTCGGAACCCGCGCGCGAAGTCTTGCGCTGGGCCTGGAACGATCACCGCGAGCCGGTCAGTGTGGGCGATTTGCAACGCGCCTACAACGAATTGCGCCACGGCCGCTACGATCGCATCACCCTGGCGCGCCGGCACCAAGCGCTGCTGTCCTCTGCTTCAGAACCCATAGCCGTGCGCGCCGGCACGCCGTAGTCCTCTCGTCCAACCCATGGCCGTGCCACGAAAAGATGCCGGTACCCGGCAGCCGCTGCGCTTGCATTGGCCGAAAAAATATGTTTGACTACGCACTATGAAGCCCGAACACGTCCTCCCCTACAACGCTCCAGCACGCAGCCACTCTGCGTCGCCCGCGTTGCGTGTTCACCGCGCCGTCGCGCACCTTTCGCTTCCTTCCTCGCTGTCGCTACTACTACCGATCGGTTGCCGGGCCTAGCGTCCGTGGCAGTTCGGCAGCCGCAATCCGCCACATCCCCCGTTTTCGTCACCGTCATAGTTTGCAAGAGCCCGTCATTGAGGCTCCGGTGGCCGTAAAGTCAAACAATCCCAGCCATACCCATAGGTGTCACCATGATTGACCATCCTTCCGACAAATACCGTCCTTTCGTTCCGTTCACGCGCGATTTTTCCGAGCGTACCTGGCCCAGCAAGCGCATTACCCATCCTCCCATCTGGATGAGCACCGATCTGCGCGACGGCAACCAGTCGCTGATCGAACCCATGAGCGTGGAACGCAAGCTGCGCTTTTTCGAACAGCTGGTAAAAATCGGCTTCAAGGAAATCGAAGTCGGTTTTCCGTCCGCATCGCAAACCGACTTCGATTTCGTACGCAAGCTGGTCGACGAAAACCGCATCCCCGACGACGTCACCATCATCGTGCTGACTCAATCGCGTGAAGACCTTATCCGCCGCACGGTGGAGTCCGCCGCGGGCGCAAAGAACGCCATCGTCCACTTGTACAACGCCTGCGCTCCCGCATTCCGCAAGATCGTGTTCGGCATGAGCAAAGACGAAGTCAAGGCCATCGCGCTGTCGGGCACCCGCCTGATCAAGGAACTGACCTCCCAGCATCCGGAAACCACCTGGCGCTACGAGTATTCGCCCGAAGTCTTCAGCACGACGGAGCCCGAGTTCGCCCTGGAAGTCTGCAACGCCGTCACCCAGGTTTGGCAGCCCACGCCGGAATCCAAGATCATCTACAACCTGCCGGCCACGATTGAAGCCACCACGCCCAATATGTACGCCGACCAGATCGAATGGATGCACAACAACCTGGATCAGCGCGATTGCATCGTGCTCAGCGTGCATCCGCACAATGACCGCGGCACGGCCGTCGCCGCCGCCGAACTGGCCGTCATGGCCGGCGCCGACCGCATCGAAGGCTGCCTGTTCGGCAACGGCGAGCGCACGGGCAACGTCGACCTGGTCACCCTGGCGCTCAATCTGTATACGCAAGGCGTCCATCCGGGCCTGGATTTCTCCGACATCGACGAAGTGCGCCGTTGCGTGGAATACTGCAATCAGCTTCCCGTGCATCCACGCCATCCCTACGCCGGCGACCTGGTCTTCACGGCATTTTCGGGATCGCACCAGGACGCGATCAAAAAGGGTTTCGCCTGCCAGGAAGCCGACGCACCGTGGGAAGTGCCTTACCTTCCCATCGACCCGGCCGACCTGGGCCGCAGCTACGACGCCGTCATCCGCGTCAACAGCCAATCCGGCAAGGGCGGGGTCTCATACCTGCTCGAACAGGAACACGGCCTGGCCTTGCCGCGCCGCCTGCAGATCGAATTCAGCCGTGCCATCCAGCGCGTCACCGACGAAACGGGCGCCGAGGTAACGGCATCCCAGGTCTACGACATTTTCTCGGACGAATACCTGAAGCAGGAAAGTCCCTGGAAGCTGGTGCGCCACCGCATCACCGGCGATCCCAAGGCCCAGGCCGGCCAGCAATTCGAGATTGAAGTCGAACTCGAAAAAGACGGCGAAGTCCACAACCTGGTGGGACGCGGCGACGGCGCCATCTCCGCATTCGTCGACGCCGTGGACGACAAGGTGAAGATCATGGACTACCATGAACACGCCATCGGCACGGGCACCGACACACGCGCCGCCTGCTATGTCGAATTGCGCGTGGGCGATTCGCCCACCGGCTTCGGCGTCGGCATCCATGGCGACATCGTTACCGCCTCCTTCCTGGCCATCCTGAGCGCCGTGAACCGGCATGCGGCAACGCAACAAACTGAAGCGCTGGCCGCTTAGATGCAACAGGGTCGGACCCCATCCGGGGTCCGACCCTTCAACCGCGCACTGGGGACAGATCCTGAACAGGGTCTGTCCCCTTTTTTGTCAGGGGTCAGACCCCGAAGGGGGTCTGACCCCGCCTATCCTGTCGCCTCTTTTTCGTTGGGGGTCAGACCCCGTACGGGGTCTGACCCCAGCCTTCCCTGCCACCTCTTTTCCGCTGTGGGGTCAGATCCCTTCGGGTCTGACCCCGCCATATTTGCGCAGCGCAGCTAAGGGTTATCTCTGTCATGTCCAGGAAATACTTCATGTCTAATATGTAGCGTTTTCCACCAATCCTGTTCGGAACAACGCTTTGCTGATCGCGCAAATATCGGACCTGCACATCCAACTGGGCGGCAAATACGAGCACCTTATTTCCGCCCGCCAGCACCTTGCCGCTTGCGTCGACGCGCTGAACGCCCTGCTTCCGCGACCCGACCTGATCGTCGCCACCGGCGATCTGACCGAGCATGGCTCGCATGACGAATACCGGGTCCTGAAACAGGAACTCGCCCGCCTGAAGACTCCCTTTCTGCTGATCGCCGGCAATCACGACGACCCCGCGAACCTGCGCGCCAATTTCCCCGAACACGTCTGGATGCGGGATGCAGCGCCCTTCCTGCAATACACCATCGAGACCTGGCCCCTGCGCATCGTGGCGCTGGACACAACGCTGCCCCGGCGCAGCGAAGGCGAGCTCTGCGCAGCCCGCCTGGAATGGCTGGCGCAGACCCTGGCCGAGCAGCCTGGGCGTCCCACGCTCATCCTCATGCATCATCCCCCGTTTGAAACCGGTATCAAAAGAATGGACGAACTGGGGCTTCTGAAGGGACGCGAGGCCTTCGCGAAGGTGATCGAGCCTTACCGGAACATCGAGCGCATACTTTGCGGGCATTTGCACCGCAGCATCGTCTGCCGCGTCGGCGGCACCGTGGCGTCCACCTGCCCAGGCACCGCGCACCAGATCGGACTCGATCTGCGCGACGAAGCAGAGCTGTCATTCAATTTCGAGCCGCCCGGCTATCAATTGCACTGGCTGAGCCCGCAAGGACTGGTCAGCCACCATGCCGTCATTGGCGACTTTCCCGGCCCACATGTGTTCTAGAACGCCATGACCACCATCATCCTGGACAACATCACCAAACAGTACGGAAGCGCGCCCCCGGCCGTGAACGACATCAACCTGCGGATCGAAGCGGGCACGCTGACGGTGCTCCTGGGTCCGTCGGGCTGCGGGAAATCGACCACGCTCCGGATGATCGCCGGCCTGGATACGCCCAGTTCGGGCCGCATACGCATCGGCGACCGCGACGTCACCAACCTGCCTCCCTCGCAGCGGCAGATCTCCATGGTGTTCCAGTCCTATGCGCTGTTTCCGCATTTGTCGGTCCGGGAAAACATCCTCTTCGGCCTGAGGGTCCGCAAGGAACCCAAAGCCCAGTTCGAGCCACGCCTGGCGAAGGTCGCCGGCCTGCTCGGGCTCGAGCATCTGCTGGACCGCAAGCCCTCGCAGCTTTCCGGCGGCCAGCAGCAACGCGTCGCGCTGGGCAGGGCGGTGATCTCCGAAGCCCCCATCTGCCTGATGGACGAACCCCTGTCGAACCTGGATGCGCAACTGCGGCATGAAATGCGGCGCGAGATCCGCGCCCTGCAGCAGAAGCTGGGCATCACCATGGTGTACGTGACCCACGACCAGACCGAGGCCATGAGCATGGCGGATCGCGTCGTGTTGTTGAGCGGCGGCAACGTCGTCCAGAACGACACGCCCGACCGGCTGTATGGTCGGCCCAGTTCCGAGTTCTCGGCGCGCTTCATCGGCACGCCGCCCATGAACCTCATCAAGTTGAATCCACAGACCCGCCAATTGCTTGCCCGGCACGGCTATCCCGACGCCGCGGAACACGCCGACGCCCAGACCCTGGGCATAAGGCCCGAGCATTTGAGCCTGACCAGCGAACACGGCCTGCCCGCCACGGTGGAAAGCGTCGAGTACTTCGGCGCCGACTCGATCGTGGTCTGCGCGCTGGGCGGCAACACAGGCATTGCGGTGCGCGAGGCCGGGCACATGCATGCCGCCACCGGCGCAACCGTGCAGCTCCAATGGAGCGCCGACCGGCAACATTTCTTTGACGCAACGGGCAACGCCCTTACTTGACAGGAACCATCATGCGACGAAATTTTCTGAAAACCCTGGCATTCACTCTTGCCGGCGCCTTCTGCGCCGCGCCCGCTTGGACGCAGGCTCAGCAGGTGGAGCTCGAGTTCTACTACCCCGTGGCAGTGGGCGGGCCGATCACCAAGATCGTCGACGGCATGGTCAGCGACTTCGAAAAAAACAATCCAGACATCAAGATCAAGTCGATCTATGCCGGCTCCTATCAGGATTCGGTCGCCAAGGCACTGACCGCCCACAAAGGCGGCAATGCGCCGCAACTCGCGGTCCTGCTTTCCACCGACATGTTCACGCTGATCGACGAGGGCGCCATCGTGCCTTTCGACTCGCTGATCACCTCGGACGAAGACAAGAAATGGGCAACGGGCTTCTACAAAGGCTTCATGGCGAACAGCCAGACCGGCGGCAAGACCTGGGGGATTCCCTTCCAGCGCTCGACCATCGTCATGTACTACAACAAGGATTTGTTCAAGCAGGCCGGGCTCGATCCGAATACGCCTCCCGGCACTTGGGACCAGCTCGTGGAATACGGCAAGAAGCTGACCAAGACCGACGCCTCCGGCCAGGTCAGCCAGTGGGGCCTCGAAATCCCCTCGGGCGGCGCCTTCGCCTACTGGCTCTTCCAGGCCCTCACCACGCCGAACGACGCCCTGCTCATGAACGAAGCGGGCAATGAAGTCTACCTGGACAAGCCGGCCGTCATCGAAGCGGTGCAGTTCTGGCACGACCTGGCCTACAAGCACAAGATCATGCCGACAGGCACCATAGACTGGGGCACCACACCCAAGGATTTCCTGGTCGGCAAGACCGCCATGATGTGGACGACCACCGGCAACCTGACCAACGTCCGCAAGAACGCCAACTTCGAGTTCGGCGTGGCACCCATGCCCAAGGCCAAGCAGGGCGGCAGCCCCACCGGCGGCGGCAACTTCTACCTGTTCAAATCGGCGACGCCCGAGCAGCAGAAAGCCGCGCTGAAGTTCGTCAAGTGGATGACCAGCCCCGAGAATGCCGCCGCATGGAGCATCGCCACAGGCTATGTGGCCGTCAGCCCCGCCGCCTGGGAAACCGAAGCCATGAAAAGCTATGTGAAGGAAGTCCCCCAGGCTCTGGTCGCCCGCGATCAGCTGGAAGTCAGCGTGGCCGAATTTTCCACCCATGACAACCAGCGCGTCACCAAGCTCCTGAACGACAACCTGCAAGCGGTGCTGACCAATGCCAAGACGCCCGAGCAGGCCATGAAGGACGCCCAACGCGACGCGGACCGCATCCTCAGGCCTTACAAGTAAGCATGAGGTCTTCGCTCAACGCAGTCTATGGCTGGCTGCTTCTGCTGCCGGCCATAGTCCTGCTCGCCGCCTTCACCCACTATCCGGCGCTGGCCACTTTATGGAACAGCTTCCAGTCCACGCCCAAGGCCAACCGGCCCGCCGTGTTCGTCGGCGTGGACAACTACGCCGCCATGGCCGACGACCCGGTGTTCTGGCAGGCGCTCTGGAACAACCTGGCCTACGCCCTGATCACCATTCCCGTGTCGGTGGCGATCGCGCTGGTCATGGCGCTGTGGGTGAACCGGCAAATCGCCGGCCGCGGTTTCCTGCGGCTGGCGTATTTCACGCCCACGGTCCTGCCCATGGTCGCCGTGGCGAACATCTGGCTGTTCTTCTACACCCCGCAATACGGCCTGGTGGACCAGATCGCCGGCGTGTTCAACCTGCCGGGCATGAATTGGCTGGGCAATCGGTCGACGGCCCTGCCGGCGCTGATGATCGTGACCATCTGGAAGGAATCCGGTTTCTTCATGATTTTCTACCTGGCCGCGCTGCAGCAGATTTCGCCTTCCCTGCGCGAAGCGGCCCTGCTGGAGGGCGCCTCGCGCTGGCAGTACTTCTGGCGGGTGCTCCTGCCCCTGTTGATGCCCACGACGCTGTTCGTGCTCATCAACGCGCTGATCAACGCCTTCCGGCTGGTGGACCACGTCCTGGTCATGACCAAAGGCGGGCCGGACAATGCCAGCACCCTGCTGCTGTTCTATATCTATGAAGTGGGATTCAGTTATTGGGATACAGCCTATGCCGCCACGCTATCGGTGGTGCTGCTGCTGATCCTGTCGCTCACCGCCCTGATCAAGTTCCGCTGGCTGGACCGGCGGACGCACTACCAATGACCCATAAACTCGATACCCTGGGTGCGTGGCTGCTGGGCCTGCTATGGTTCCTGCCGCTGGCATACACCGTGTGGGCGGCCTTCCACCCTTCGGCCTATGCCACGCAATTCGATCTGACCGCGCCGCTGACGCTGGGCAATTTCAAGGCGGCTTGGAACGCTGCTCCGTTTGCGCGGTATTTTTTGAACACGTTCATCCTGGTCACCATGGTTCTGGCCGCCCAGCTGGTACTGTCGACGCTGGCGGCCTATGCCTTCGCCCGCTTCGAGTTCCCAGGCCGCGACTTCATGTTCATGCTGGTGCTGCTGCAACTGATGATCATGCCCGACGTGCTGATCGTCGAGAACTACCGGCTGATGTCCTGGCTGGGGGTGCGCGACACCATCTTCGCGGTAGGGCTGCCGTATTTCGCATCGGCTTTCGGTATCTTCCTGCTGCGGCAGACGTTCAAGACCGTGCCGCGCGAACTGGAAGAAGCGGCGCGGGTGGAAGGCGCCAACCGCTGGCAGATCCTGCTGAAAATCTACGTGCCGCTGGCCAAGCCGGTTTATGTCGCCTACGGGCTGGTTTCGGTCAGCCACCACTGGAACAACTTCCTGTGGCCGTTGATCATCACGAACTCGGTCGAGACGCGCCCGCTGACGGTGGGCCTGCAGGTGTTCGCGTCGACGGACCAGGGCATAGACTGGTCGATCATCACCGCCGCCACGCTGCTGAGCGCCGCGCCGCTGCTGGTCGGTTTTTTGCTGTTCCAGCGACAGTTCGTGCAGTCGTTCATGCGGGCGGGGATCCGCTAGGGTTGAAGGGTCAGACCCCGTATGGGGCCTGACCCCCGCACACTAATAGCCCGCCGCAATAGAAGGGGTCAGACCCCGTACGGGGTCTGACCCCAGCGGCGACTGACTCCAGCGACTAATAGCCCACCACCAGGCCCGGCACATCAACCGTGATGCGCGGGCGTTCCAGCGCCAGCACGGCCTGCCGCGCGAAGGCGTCCACGGCTTGCTGGTCTTGGGTGAATCCGGAATAGCCCTGGGCATCGGCCACCCCCAGGATCTTGTCCAGCAGCAATACCTTGCCGCTGGGCCGCAATGGCTCGCATCCCAGGCGCTCCCATTCCTGATCGAACCAATCGCGCGCCGCCCGGATTGATTCAGGGGCCGGCTGGACGTCGACGTCCAGCTCGATTTCCTGACGAGGGCTGAAAACGATTCTTACCGTGCCGCGCATGGATGCCCCCGTTACCATTTGGGCGCCGGTTCCCAGATGACGTCGGCATCGTGGTCGCGCGACAGGCGCAGCATGGCCAACAGGGGGAAGGCGCGGCGGCGGAAGCTGACCGACTGCGAAATGGGGTGGGTCCTGGAATCGTTATCGTCGTCGTTGTCGGTGTATTCGGTTTCGGTATCGAGCGCCATGGCATGTTCGATGCCCTTGATGGCATCGTCCAGCTGGTCGCGCGTAATGACGCCGCGCTCGGGCAAGGTATCGGTATAAGGCTTGCCCGCTGCCTTGAGGATGGGCAAGGCGTGCTTTGAAAACATGAGCACTTCGGCAGCTGCTTTAGAGTGAAAGACGACTAGCATTTCGGTTTCCCTCAATAGACACAACCATACACTACTCTATCTTCAAAAGCCTGCCAAGCGGGAAGATATGGCGTGCCTTCATCCGGAGCCGCCATGCCGCAATCGCCGTTCACCGCCAGACTGTTCCGCATCATCCTGTTATCGCTAAGCATGCTGTGCGCGGCTGCGCATGGCCAGGGCGTCTGCAGTCCTCCTGCACTGGGCGACCCATGCGTGCTGGGCGGCATCGCGACGGCGGGCGCAACCGAACCCGCTCTCGGGCTGGGCGCCGGCAATCCCATACATCTTGGCACGGGCAACAAATACCAGCATGAAATCGACCTTCCCGCAGCCCCGCCGGCCCCGGACCTCGAACTCAGCCGCCACTACAACGCGATGGCGCCGCAACGCGGCATCCTCGGGCGCGGCTGGACGCTGTCCTACGACACCCGCCTGCGCCGCGCCGGCCCGAACTGGCGCATCGTTCAGGCCGATGGCAGCCATATCGAGTTCCAAGGCATTGCAGGAATGCCGATGGCGAATGCGCACGGATCGCTCCAGCGTGAACGGGACGGCTGGGTCTGGCGCTGGCCCGACGGACGCATGCTGTGGTTCGATCAGCAGGGGGATCTGAGCCGCATCCGAGGGGCCGCCCGAGGGGTCAGACCCTATCGCCCAGGGGTCAGACCCCGTACGGGGTCTGACCCCGCCCCCCACACCACCATACACCGTCATGCCGACGCGGGCCCGCTCGCCGGAACGATCGAACGGATCAGCGCATCCGACGGGTCGGCGCTTATCTTCCGCTATCGCGTCGACTCGGGTACCGCGTACCTGGATCACGTCGATACCCGCCACGGGCGATTTCAGTATCGGTATGAGCAAAGCGGCGACCATGCCGAGCCGCGCCTGTCCGCCGTCATCCGCCCCGACGGCATGCAGCGCCGCTATCTGTATGAAACTGCGCTTCAGTCCGGAAACACCCACGCGTTGACGGGCATAGAGATCACCGATGCGACAGGCGGGCAGGCAGAGCGCGTGAACACCTGGGCCTACGATGGCCAGGGCCGCGCGATTCAATCCATCGCCGGCGACCCCGCCCACCCCCGTTCGCGCCTCACCATCGAGTACCGGCAACCCGTATCCGCCTCGACGGACGGCCTGACTGTGGTGCATGGCGATGCTGCGCAAAGCACGTCGTTTCGCATCGGAATGCGCGGTGGGCGCCACGTGCTGCTGGCGTCGGATGGACCCGGCTGCACGGGCTGTCCGCCAACGGGCCAGCGCGCCGAATACGACGATCATGGCCGCCTGAAGCGGCTCAACGAGACCGAGCTGATCCGCCATGCGGACGGCCGGCTGCAGAGCATCATGCCTCAGGCGTCCGGCTGGCCGGGCCTGGCCCTGCACTACCATGCCGGCGAACGGCGGCATGCGTGGTCGTCCGAGCTGACCGGATACGAAACGCTGCTCTACACCGCGCGCGGGCTGCCGCAGCGTCGCGTCTTTGCCAACGGCGACAGCACAAGCTATGACTATGATCGACAGGGGCGGCCAGTGCGCATCACCAACATTTCCGGCATGCTCAGCGATATCACGACGCTGGCCTGGAAAGGCACCGTGCCGATACGCATCCAGCATCCTCAGGAAACCGAATGGCGCGACTACGACGATCGCAAGCGGCTGCGCCGCCGTTCCGTGCGACGGGTGTCCGCCGTGCCGGGCCCCATGCTGAATTACGATGAGTCCTTCGACTATGACGAACAGGACCGTCTGATCGCGCACCATCTGCCCGAGGGCGGATCCATCCGCTATCGGTGGGGTGCCGGCAAGCGTCTGCTTGCCATCGCCTGGCATCCGGAATCGGGCCGGCCGCAGACCGTCATCGATAGCGTGCCGGGGCTGGCGGGCTATCGCTACGGCAATGGCCTGCATCTGCATGTCGCCGCCGGGCGGGATGGGCAGGCCAGGCAGTTGGTGCTGTCCAGCGACTCCTCCCTGATGTGGGTGGCCGACCTGGCTTATGACGGCCGCGGGTTGCTGAGCAGCGAAACCCATCATCTGCCCGGCCATGCCGCGGCCCTCACGCAGCATCATGCCTACGATGCCCACAACCGGCTGACCATGTTTCAGGACGCATCGGGCGACTCCACATGGTTTGCCTGGAATGGGGACGGTTCTTTGGCGCTCATGCGCAGCGCTCGGGCGTCGATGCGTCCCGACATCCGGCGCGACGCCACGGGCCTGCCGAAGGCGGTGGGCAAGCACGAACTGGCCTATGGGGCGAACCGGCGCCTGGCACGGGTGAGCCTGGACGGGCGCCCCGTCGCCGACTATCTGCATAATGCCTTCGGCTACCGGATCGCCAAACGCAGCGACGCCGCCAATGTCGATTACTTCTATCTGGACAACCGGCTGGTCGCGGAAACAAGGCACGCCGCCGGCCCGGTGCAACCGGTATCCGGGCCGGCGCGGATGCGAGTCAGCAGGCGCTATCTGTATGCGCATCATGTCCCCGTCGGCTTCATCGACTATCCCGGCCCAGGCAACGGCACGGCAACCTTGTATGCGGTACACGCCGACACCGCCGGTGCGCCGGCGCTCGTCACCGACGCCCGGCAAGCCATCCGCTGGTCCGCGCGCTATGGCCCCGGTGGCCAGGCACAGGACATCCGCGGCGACCTGAGGCTGGACTTGCGGTTGCCGGGCCAGGCGCACGACGACGAAACCGGGTGGCACGACAATCTCCTGCGTACTTATCTTCCCGGCCTGGGCCATTATCTTGAGCCCGACCCTCTCGGCCCCCTGCCCGGCCACCAGGCCCTGGGCTATGCCGGGCAACAGCCGCGCCGCTACGCCGACCCCATGGGCCTGTTGCTCTTCGCCTTCGACGGCACACGCAACAGCGCCGATACGCACAGCAATGTCTGGAAACTGAGCCAGGCCTATGGCGACGGCGCGGCACACTATCACGCCGGGCCCGGAAATTCGCTGTACCTGGACTGGGACGCGGTCACCGCCTGGCGGGCGTCGCGCATCATCGAGAACCAGTGGCAATCCTTGCTGAACGGCTTGAGCAGCGCCTCGGGCGGACGCGAGCACGTACCTATAGACATCATCGGTTTTTCGCGCGGAGCCGCCCTGGCCCGCCACTTCGGCAACCTGATCGCCGAGCGGATGCACGGCCGGCTTTTCAGCTACGATGATCCGGTACGCGGCTCCATACGCACCTGCGTCGATTTGCGGTTCATGGGCCTGTTCGACACGGTAGCGCAATTCGGCCTGGCGGGCAGCCACAACAGCCAGTACGACCTGACCATCGCCTCGGCATGGGACTGGGTGGCCCACGCGGTCGCCCTGAACGAGCGCCGCTGGCTTTTTCCCGTCAGCAGCGTGGCGGACTCCGCCGGCGCCAACACGGTCGAAGCGCCTTTCATCGGCGCACACTCCGACATCGGCGGCGGCACGCTTTACGATGACGGCGGCCAGCCCTTGCGGCACGGCGACCTGTCCGACGTCGCCCTGAACTGGATGCTATGGCAGGCGCGTGCGGCAACAGCCGATTTCCGCCTGTCCGATCCAGGCGACCGGGAAATCAGCTCGCCTATCCTGCATGACGAACGCAGCCCCGTCCTGCGCAGCGTCCAGGACGGCGACCGCAGCGTACTCGCCGCCGATGGCAGCAAGACTCATGAGTATCAGGACGACCACTTTCGTCTCGGACGGCGCTTGCGCGCAAGCGCGGAAACCCTGATCGCCCGGCATGATGATTGGCGCAGCCGCGAAAGCCCCGAAGTCGGCACGGTGGACCTGGACGGCTATGCCAAGTGGCTGCATGAAGAACTGGGCTGGGGCGCTCAGCCTGGGGTCAGACCCCGCATGGGGTCTGACCCCTGACCCCTCCAAAGGGAAAATCACGCTATCATTTAACCCTCTGACGTCCGCGCGGCCACCCCGCGCCGGGCGCCTTGGCCGCGCCCCATGCGGTCCGGCCTTCATATCGATCCGTTTACACACACATCTTATGCTTCCTGGGCAACAACAACAGCTGATTTCGCTTCTACAAGCCGCCGTAGGCGCCATCGTTCCCGAGGCCTCGCCCGTCATCCTCCTGGAACGCCCCAAGGTCGCCGCCCACGGCGATGTCGCCACCAACGTGGCCATGCAACTGGCGAAGCCGGCAAAGCGAAATCCCCGCGAACTCGCGCAACAGGTCGTCGACGCCCTGATGGCCGACCCGGCAGCGGGCGGCCTCGTCGCCTCGGCGGAAATCGCAGGCCCGGGCTTCATCAATTTCCGACTGTCGACCGCGGCCCATCAAGCGGTATTGACCGCCATCGCGCAGGAACCGGAGCGCTTCGGCCACCAGCCGGCCAAGCAAGAAAAGCTGCTGGTGGAGTTCGTCTCGGCCAATCCCACCGGCCCGCTGCACGTGGGGCATTCCCGGCAGGCCGCGCTGGGCGACGCCCTGTGCCGGCTGTTCACCGCGCAAGGCTACGACGTCACGCGCGAGTTCTACTATAACGACGCGGGCAACCAGATCGACAATCTGGCCATCAGCGTCCAGGCGCGCGCCCGGGGCATCGAGCCCGACTCTCCCGACTTTCCGGCCGACGGCTACAAGGGCGACTACATCGTCGACATCGCCCGTGATTTCCTGGCCGGCGCAACCGTCCAGGCATCCGACGGCGAGCCGGTCACGGCCAGCGGCAACCTCGACAGCCTGGACGACATCCGCGCCTTCGCCGTGGCGTATTTGCGCCGCGAACAGGACCTGGACCTGAAGGCCTTCGGCTTGCAGTTCGACAACTATTATCTTGAAAGCTCGCTCTACACCAGCGGGCGGGTCGACGACACCGTCAAGGCGCTGATCGCCTCCGGCCACACCTATGAAAGCGAAGGCGCGCTGTGGCTGCGCACCACCGAGCTCGGAACAGGCGACGACAAGGACCGCGTCATGCGCAAGTCCGAGGGCGGCTACACCTATTTCGTGCCCGACGTCGCCTATCACGTCGCCAAATGGGAGCGCGGCTTCCATCGCGCCATCAACATCCAGGGTTCGGACCACCATGGCACCGTGGCCCGCGTGCGCGCCGGACTGCAAGGGCTGGACCTGGGCATCCCCAAGGATTTCCCCGCCTACATCCTGCACAAGATGGTGAAAGTGGTGCGCAACGGGCAAGAGGTCAAGATCTCCAAGCGCGCCGGCAGCTATGTCACGATGCGCGACCTGATCGACTGGGTCGGCCAGGATGCCGTGCGCTACTTCCTGATCCAGCGCCGCGCCGACTCTGAATTCGTCTTCGACATCGACCTGGCCCTGTCCAAGAGCGAAGAAAACCCGGTCTACTACATCCAGTACGCGCATGCCCGTATCTGTTCGATGCTCGCCCAGTCGCCCGAGCTTGCCGGGCGGCTTGCCGATGCGCCGGTCTCGGTGCTGACGGCACCGACCGAAATCGCGCTCATGCAGCGGCTGGCGGAATATCCCCAGACCCTGTCGCTTGCCGCCCAGGAGCTGGCCCCGCACCACCTGGCCTTCTGGCTGCGCGATTGCGCGGCCGACTTCCACGCCTGGTACAACGCCGAGCGCGTGCTGGTCGATGACGAAGCGCTCAAGCAGGCGCGCCTGCGTCTGGCGGGAGCCACGCGCCAGGTCATCGCCAACGGCCTCAATCTGCTTGGGGTTTCCGCCCCTGAAAGGATGTAAGCTCTTCACATGGCCCGCTCCAGTCGAAAATCCTCCAGCGCAAAATCCGGCAGCACCCTGTTCGGCATCCTGATCGGGCTGATCGTCGGGCTGGCCGCCGCCGTGGCGGTCGCGTTGTTCGTCACCAAGGTTCCCATGCCCTTCGTGGACAAGGCCAGCCGCGATCCCGCCAAGACCTTGCTGCCCGATGTACGCGATGCGCCCGATCCGAACATAGGCTTGTATGGCAGCAGCGCGCCGGCGGGGTCCGGCGCCGGCGGCCCGACCATCACCACGCCGTCGCCGCTGCCGGATATTCCTCCCGTGGCATCCACCCCGGGGCCGGTCGCGCCGGGGCAGGACAGCATCGGCAACCTGATCGCCAGCCTGGCCGACGCCCCGGCGGCCGCGCCGTCGAAGCCGCCCGCCGCAGCCGGGGCAGGCGCCAAGCCGGTCGTGCCGGGCACCGAGCCGCCGCCCGCAAGCAGCAAGCCCGCCGCCGGCACCCAGACCACCTATTACCTGCAGGCCGGCGCCTTCCGGTCCGAATCGGATGCGCAGGCAATGCAGGCAAGAATACTCATGCTGGGCATGCCGGTACAACTGCAGAAAGCCCAGGTCAACGGCGGCACCGTGCATCGCGTGCGCGTGGGCCCATTCAAAGGCATCGACGAAATGAACCGTTCGCGTGAACGCCTGGGCAGCGAAAAAATCGAATCCTCCGTCGTACGGCCCTAGGGCTGCCATCGTCTTTTAGCGCTGGCAGACCCCAGGCCGCCACACGGCGGTGAACTTGTACAGGCTTGGCCAGTCTTAATGTGTTTGACCTTACTGGAAACCCGAAATGTCGCTTAAATCCCTGCTCTTGCGCGCCGTCGCATGCCTTGCCGTCAGTACCGGAACATTTCTGGCGCCGGCCGTCCAGGCCCAGGCCGCCAATGCCAAGTATGTCACCGTAGAACCCGCCCAGCCGTCCGACACGGCAGGCAAGATCGAAGTCCTGGAGTTTTTCGCCTATACCTGCCCGCATTGCAATGCGCTCGAGCCGATGGTCGAGAAATGGTCCAAGACACTGCCTGACAACGTGGTGCTGCGCCGTGTGCCGGTGGCATTCAATGCCAGCATGGAAGATCTGCAGAAGCTGTACTACTCGCTGGAAGCCATGGACCGCCTGGACTTGCACCCCGCCGTCTTCAAGACCATCCACGTTCAGCGCAAGCGCATTTTCGACGCCAACGCGATCACCGACTGGATCGCCGACCAGGGCGTGGACCGCAAGGCTTTCCAGGACGTCTTCAATTCCTTCGGCGTCAAGTCCAAAGTCATGCGCGCCAACGAACTGGCCAAGGCCTACAAGATCGACGGCACGCCCAGCGTGGCGGTGGGCGGCAAGTACGTAACATCGCCGTCCTTGGCCAATAGCTACGAAGGTACGGTGCAGGAAGCGCAGCGCTTGCTGGATACGCTCAAGTAAGCCGGGGGCGGTCTATCACCGGCTTGCGGTGTTTCAGGTTGCTGATGACGGCCAGCCCTTGGCTGATGGGGCAGTCGGGCTCCCGTGCACCGGTCCCGCTGGCGCGGGACTACCCGGTCAAGGCCAGGCTGTCGGGGCGTGCGCATAACTCACGCCCACCGGGCCGGTGGCCCGAAAACGGGCGTTCAAACAGATGCGCCCTTGCTTCCCCGCCATCCCGTCCTTGCCCGGCGGCGCCCGAAGTCGCCCTCCTCACCCCATCAGCCAAGGGCCGGCCTCACAATAACTCTGGTTGAGACGGTGTTGGGGTCAGACCCCGTACGGGGTCTGACCCCCAAAGTCGTCTCAATTCTCACGAATGCAGGTCAGCTTGGCGTATAGGGGTTGAGGGCGACTTTCGGAGGTGCCGGGTTTGGCTTGGGAGCCAGGGATGCACGGCCGGGACTGTCTGAGAACGCGCTTTCGGGCCAATGGCCCGAGCGTTCGAGTTTCCCGGCCGCCCTGGATCCGGGCCAAACTCGGGAAGTGCTGGCCGGGGGCCAGCACCACCTACGACGGAGCCCGATGCCCCTATACGTCGAGCTGGCCGTGTCCAGAGACCGAGAACAACCACAACCAGCAGAAACTCAACCCCGGGCTTTGACCAGCGCCTGGGTAAGATCAGCGATCAGATCGGCAGGAGATTCCAACCCGATATGGAAGCGGACGACGGCGTTCTGGCTGGGCTGCCAGTAGCCATGGCACTGAATCGATCCATGATCGACCAGCTGAACCAGGCTTTCGAAACCGCCCCATGAAAAACCGATGCCGAACAGCGCAAGCGCGTCGACGAATCGACGTGCGGCTTGCGGGTCCAGGCTGAGCTCTACGGAAAGCATGCCATTGGAGCCGGTGCAATCGCGCTGCCACAAGGCATGGCCCGCGTCATCCGGCCATGCGGGATGGTAGATGCGAACGGTCTCGGGGCGCGTTGCCAGGAAGCGGCAGATCTCCATCGCGTTGGAGGCGGTCTGGCGCATGCGCAAAGGCAGCGTGCGTATGCCCCGGATGGCCAGCCAGGCGTCATCCGCGCTGACGGAATATCCCATGGCGTAATGCGTGTCGTTGATGCGCTTGACCAATGCGGGGTCTTTGGCCATGACCGCGCCCAGCATCAAGTCGGAGTGCCCGCCCACGTATTTGGTGCCGGCCACGACGGAGATGTCCGCGCCCAAGTCCAGCGGGCGATAGATATACCCAGAGCCCCAAGTATTGTCCGTGGCAAGCACCAGGCCATGCTTGCGCGCGAACTCCGCCAGTGCGGGAAGGTCCAGCATCTCGAACAGCAGGGAGCCGGGCGACTCGACGTACAGCATACGGGTATTGGGCTGCAGACGAGCCTCGAGCTCGGCCACGGTAGCGCGGCAATAGCTGACCTCGATGTCCATGCGCGACAATACGGTCTTGTCGAGGTAGCGCACGGGACCGTAGGCGCAATCAGCCACCAGCACGTGATCCTTGCTCTTCAACACGCTGAAGAAGGCCAGGGTAATGGCCGCCAGGCCCGACGAGGCCAGGTAGGCGCGTTGCGCCCCCTCCAGCTCGCAGAACATTTCCTCGAGCGCGGCATGGGTATCCATGCCCACACGGCCATAGGTCACGGCGCGCTCCCCCTTTGCCTTGTCCACCTGAGCGCGTTCGAGCGCCGCAAGGTTCTGGAAGCGGACGGTGCTGGTGCGCATGGAGGGCAGTGCGACAGGCGCCGCGCCTGTGATGGGATCGAACTCGGCGGTGCCGGCGTGCTGCAGCCGTGTATCCAGGTGTTTGGAAGCGTCGTTAGCCATGTTGGTTGCGAAGGGCCTTAAAATTTGCGAACCGCATAATCATAGCCCCACATAATACCAACCATGCTTACCGTCGACATCGCGCTTTCATTTTTCGGCATCGCCGTGCTGCTGGGGCTCTCGCCAGGCCCGGACAATCTTTTCGTGCTCATGCAGTCCGCCATGTGGGGACGCGCTTCGGGCATGTTCGTGGTGCTGGGGCTCTGCACCGGCCTGATCGGCCATACGATGGCGGTGGCCGTCGGACTGGCGGCGTTGTTCGCCACATCCGAGACCGCATTCACGGTGTTGAAGCTCGCCGGCGCCCTGTATCTGGTCTATCTCGCCTGGGGCGCATTTCGAGCGCCCGCCACGCTCAGCGCGGGGGAAAAGCCGCCCGCGCAAAGCCGGCTGCGGCTGTATCAGCGCGGCATCATCATGAACCTGAGCAATCCCAAGGTGTCCATCTTCTTCCTGGCCTTCCTGCCGCAGTTCACGGACCCGGCCCGCGGCTCGGTCGCCTTGCAGACGCTGAGCCTGGGCGCCCTGTTCATGCTCGCCACCCTGCTGGTCTTCGGCCTGGTGGCCTGGTTCGCCGGCGCCCTGGGAGAGCGCATGCAAAAATCGCAGCGCGCCCAGCGAGCGCTGAACTGGACCGCCGGCACCGTGTTTCTGAGCTTGGCGCTGCGGCTGGTGTTCACGGAAAGATGAGGGCAGCCCCGCGTGGGAAGACGAGGGGTCAGACCCCATCAAGAACTGAAATAGGGTCAGACCCCGTACGGGGTCTGACCCTAGGACACGCGCTGAAAGCGGATGACGCCGTCGTCGCCGGTCTGGCGCCGGAGCTTGCCGTCGAAATACAAGGCATGCAGGTGGGCCAACGCCTCGCCCATGGCGAAGGTGAGCTGATGCAGGTCGAGCTTGCGTTTGAACATCACCGGGACGATATCCGCCGTGCTCTTGGGGTTAGCGCAGGCATCCAGGACCTCTTCGAGGCGCTCCGCGTGATGCGCATGCTGCTGCGCAATGCGCTCGTGCAAGCCGCGGAAAGGCCGGCCATGCGAAGGCAGAACAAGCGTGTTTTCAGGCAGGTCATCGTAAGCGCGCAGCGAGTTCAAATAGAGCGGCAAGGGATTGCCGTCGGGCTCGTAATCGAACACGCTCACGTTGGTGGAAATTCGCGGCAGCACCATATCGCCGGAAATCAGCAACTGCAGCGTGTCGCAATACAGCGAAGCGTGTTCGGGCGCGTGGCCGTAGCCTACGATCACCTTCCATTCACGGCCGCCGATCTGCAGGCGATTGCCGTCCATCATGCGGGTGTATCGGGCAGGGACATCAGGCACCAGGCTGGGGTAGTAGCCGGCACGCTGGCGAATCTGTTCCTGCGCATCGGGGTCCGTCAGACCGTGACGCGCAAAATGCGCCGCGGCCGATACGCCGTTGGGGCCACTGCCTTCCGCCGCCGGGCGGGACCACAGGCGCGCAACGCTCCAGTCCGTCATGGTCATCCACAAGCGCGCATCCCATTTCTCGCACAGCCAATTTGCAAGGCCGACGTGGTCTGGATGCATGTGCGTCACCACGACCCTGAGCACAGGCAAGCCGTCCAGCACGTTCTTGAAAACCTGCTCCCAGATTTCCTTGACTTCATCACGGCTGACACCGCAGTCAACCACCGTCCAGCCTTCGCGGCCGTCGATTTCATCGCGCAACAGCCAGAGATTGATGTGGTCGAGCGCAAAGGGAAGCGGCATGCGTATCCATCGCACGCCGTCCGCCACGGCCATGGCGTGGCCGGCGGCGGGAAGCTCATCGCCGAACGGATACGTCAGCTTCATTTCATTGGGATTCATTCTGTCTCCATCTCGATAGCGGAAATGCCTTTTAACTCATATTATGGCATCATCAATTACGTTAACGTAAACGGTAACCCATTTCGATGACCGAATCCCACTGGACCATCTCCGATCTGGCGCAGGAATTCGCCATCACACCCCGCACACTTCGCTATTACGAAGACCAGGGCATCGTGAGCCCTGCGCGGGACGGCCGTAACCGTATCTATTCCTCCCGGGATCGCACGCGACTCAAGCTGGCCTTGCGCGGCAAGCGCCTGGGCCTGCAGCTGTCCGAGATCCTCAGTCTGATCAATATGTACGATGCGCCGGACGACACGGCGGCCCAACTGAGGTATTACATCGACATCCTGGAGAAGCACCGCGCCACGCTGCTGCAGCAACAAAAAGACTTGCGCGAAACCCTGGCCGAGATCCAGGCACAGCTGGATCATTGCCAAGGTCTGTTAAGCCAGCATAATTGATTTTTTGGGTCAGACCCCGCATGCGGTCTGACCCCAGCCGCGGCCCCCCCGCTTCTTCCCACGCCCCGCCAGTTCCGAACGAGAACGGCGGGGCGAATTTTTTTGGATTGGTCGTGGGGTCAGACCCCATTCGGGGTCTGACCCCCTCTTAAATTGTGGCCGGGGTCAGACCCCGTACGGGGTCTGACCCCTCAATAAATTGTACTAATACAATTCAATAATCTATTTGACAATTTGATTGCGCAAGAATAAAGTGGACTCAACGCAGAACAATGAGCGCCATGACATGCACAAACTCACCGACTACACCTCTTATGCCGATGCTCAGCAGCACTGGAGCTCGGACAAGCTCTGGAATCTTTTCGACGGATCTCGCGCGCAACTGAACATCGCTCATGAATGCATCGACCGCCATGCCGACGATCCCGAACGCGTAGCCATCATCGTTGCGCATGCCGACGGCCGCGACGAAGTCCTGACCTACCGCCGGATTGCCGACGAGTCCTCGCGCTTCGCCCATTACCTCGTGGCGCAGGGCATCCAGCCGGGTGATCGCGTGGCCATCATGCTGGAGCCTTCCCGGGCCTTTTATTCCGCGCTGTTCGGCGTCATGAAAACCGGCGCGATCGCTGTCCCGCTCTTCACGCTGTTCGGTCCCGACGGCATACGCCTGCGCGTCCAGGATTGCAGCCCCAAGCTGCTTCTGACCAACCAGGACAAGATCGGCATGGTCGAGAAAACGCCCGGCCTGCGCTGCCTAGCCGTCGACGACGTCTTCCTGGCCGGCCTGGCTCAATACGACGCCCGCTACACGACCCACAGCGGCGGCGACGATCTTGCGATCTTCCAGTACACATCGGGCACCACGCGCGAAATGCCCGACGCGATCAAGCACACGCACAAGGCCCTGGTCACACTGATGGTCGCGGCCCTTTATGGAACCGGGCTGCGCCCCGGCGACCGCTATTTCTGCCCCTCGTCCCCCGCCTGGGGCCATGGCCTGTGGCACGGCACGCTGGCGCCGCTGGCGCTGGGGCTGACCATAGGCGCGTTCTCGGGCAAGTTCAACGCAAGCCGGCTCCTTCGGGCGCTCAGCGAACATGGATTCACGAACATGTCGGCCGCCGCCACCCATTACCGGATGATTCGCAACAGTCCCGACGCCCGCGCCCATTCCTACAGCATCCAGAAGCTTTCCTTCACCGGCGAACCCATCGACGGGGCCACGGAAACCTTCATCGAAGAACTGTTCGGCACCCAGGTATGCAGCATGTACGGCACGACCGAAATCGGCGTCATCCTGGTTTCGTATCCCGGCGCCGCCGATTTCCCCGTGAAGCACGGGGCATTGGGCAAGCCCATTCCCGGCGGCGTCGTCCAGGTGCAGGATGCGGACGGCCAGGTCTGCCCCCCGGGCGTGGTCGGCGAAATGAAGGTCCTGCGCCGCGGCAACTGGATCGCCACCAAAGACCTGGGCCGCACTGACGAAGACGGCTATTTCTATCATGCCGGCCGCGCCGACGACGTCATCATCTCGGCCGGCTGGACGATGAGCGCGGTGGAAATCGAAGATGCCATCCTGAAGCATCCCGACGTCCTCGAAGCGGCAGCCATCGGCGTCCCCGACGAACTGCGGGGGCAGGTCGTCAAGGCCTTCGTCATCGCCAAGCGCCCCGGGGACGAACAGCTCAAGCAGGAGATCCAGGACGCTGTCCGCTTCCGCCTGAGCCAGCATGAATACCCCCGCCATATCGCCTTCGTCAGCGAACTTCCCAAGACGCCGGCGGGCAAGATCCATCGCAAGAAACTCCGTGAACAAGAGGCGCGGGGCAAATTGCTGGAAGCGGAGCACAGTTGACGGGGCATGGGGTCAGACCCCGTACGGGGTCTGACCCCGGCTCAAAACACAGGGGTCCGACCCCGACTCAACGAAACATGGGATCAGACCCCATACGGGGTCAGACCCCGGCAAAAAACAAGGGGCCCGGCCCCGACTTGACAAAACATTGGGGTCAGACCCCGCATGGGGTCTGACCCCACCACAGACAACCAGGAGCAAACATGGACATGCCAACCCGTACCTTCCCCAAAATCACAGACCACGATCTCGAAGCCCTCAGCCGCCGCATCGGCGTGAAGATCACCGAAACCGCCGAACCTTGGTGCTATGAGGCCACCCGCGACAACATTCGCCACTACGCGCACGGCATCGGCGACGACAATCCGCTCTGGTGCGATCCGGGCTATGCCGCCAAGACCCGGCACGGCGGCATCATCGCCCTGCCCAGCTTCCTGTTCGCCACCAACCGTATCGTGTCCGGCTACGTCGGGGGCCTGCCCGGCGTCCATGCCATGTGGTCCGGCGCCGACTGGACCTGGCACAAGGCCGTCCGCCGCAACGACGAAATTTCATCAGAAGCCACGCTCAAAGCCTTGATTCCCCACGAAACACGTTTCGCCGGCCGCGCCATCCAGCAAATCTACAACGTACAGTTCTACAACCAGGAAGGCGACAAGGTCGCCGAAGCCGACAGCTGGTGCTTCCGCACCGAGCGCGACCACGCCCGCGAAGTCGGCACCAAGTACAAGGAAGTCCGCGAGCGCGCGCCGCGCCGCTACACCGAAGAAGAGCTGCGCGAAGCCTACAAGCTGTATGCCCAGGAGGAAGTGCGGGGCGCCACGCCGCGCTATTGGGAAGACGTCAACGTCGGCGACGAGCTGCCCGTGCTGTTCAAGGGCCCCATGACCGTCACCGGCTTCATTGCCTATGCGCAAGGCTGGGGCGGCCTGTACATACGCGCCAACAAGCTGGCCTGGCAACTCATCGACGCCCACCCGGGCGTGGGCATCAAGAACCGTTTCGGCATTCCCGACGTGCCCGAGCGCGTGCACTGGGAAGAAGACTTCGCGTTGGAGGTCGGTGCGCCCGGCGCCTATGATTACGGCCCCGAGCGCAACTCGTGGCTGACCCACCACCTGACCAACTGGATGGGCGACGACGGTTTCCTGCGCAAATCCCTGTGCAAGGTCCGCCGCCACAATCCCGAAGGCGACATGCTTTTCATCAAGGGCAAAGTCACCAAGAAATACGAAAGCGAGGGGCGGCACCTGGTCGAGATCGAGCAAGAAGGCCGCAACCAGGACAACGAACTTTCGGTCATCGGGACGGGTGTCGTCCAGCTCCCGACCCGCGGCTGACATGAGCACCCCTCGAGCCGACGACGCGCTCTGGCCCGACACGCCCGAAGGCGCCGGGGCGCTGCGGGGCGTGCGCGTGGTGGACCTGTCCCGTGTGCTGGCCGGTCCGCTGTGCACCCAGATGCTGGCGGACCACGGCGCCAGCGTCATCAAGGTGGAACCGCCCTTCGGCGATGAAACCCGCAAGCTGGGCCCGCCCTTCGACGAACAGGGAAACGCCGCCTATTTCTCCGCCCTGAACCGCGGCAAGCGTGCGATTTCGCTTGACCTCTCGCAGGCCGAAGACCAGGAAGTCCTGTTCGCGCTACTGGAAGAGGCCGATGTCCTGGTCGAGAACTTCCTGCCCGCCACCATGGAGAAATGGGGCCTGGGCCATGAAAGCCTGGCGAACCGCTACCCGCGCCTGGTCTACTGCAGCATCAGCGGATTCGGCGCCACCGGCCCGCTCGGCGGCCTGCCGGGCTATGACGCCGTCCTGCAGGCCATGTGCGGGCTCATGAGCATCAACGGCACGCCGGACAGCGGACCCACCCGCATCGGCATTCCGGTCGTGGATCACCTGACGGCCTATACGGCGTTCTCGGGCATACTCATGGCGCTGCTGGCGCGAGAGCGCAACGGCAAGGCGCAGCGCGTCGACGCCACGCTGTTCGACACCGCACTCAGCCTGCTGGTGCCCCATGCCGTGAACTGGATGCAGTCGGGCAAGCCGCCGCAGCTGCTGGGCAGCGCGCATCCCAACATCGCACCCTACGACCGCTTCAAGACACGGGACGGCCTGGTGTTCCTGGGCATTCTGAACGATCCGCAGTTCCGGAAATTCTGCCATTGCATCGGCAAGCCGGATCTCGCCCGGCATCCCGATTTCCTCTCGAATGCCGACCGGCTCAAGAACCGCCAGCGCTTGCGCGAAGAAATAGAAGTCGTTCTGGAAGACTGGGAAAAAGCCCCGCTGTGCGACATGCTCATGAAGCAGGGCATCCCGGCCGGCCCCGTCAACACCGTGCCCGAGGCGCTGGCCCAGGCTCATACCCGGCACCGCGGCATGATCGTCGACCGGCCCGACTACAAAGGGCTGGGGATACCCATTCGTCTTTCAGAGACGCCGGGAACACCCGGCCGGCGCCCCCCCGCCTTCGATGAGCACAGCACCATCAAGCATCGCAGCGCCGCATCCCTGCCTTGTTCCCCAGACCCCTAGGGCCTGTCGACGCCAGGTCGGAATGCACCCACCAAAGCCTTATAACAACCAAGGAGACAAACGATGACCCTCAAATTCAAATCCATCGCCGGCGCGGCAGTCCTCGCCATGCTGGGCACCACCGCATCCTTCGCCGCGGGCTACCCCGACAAGCCCGTGAAGATCCTGGTGGCCTATCAGGCCGGACAGGGAACAGACACCATCTCACGGTATGTGGCAGACCACCTGACCAAAGCCCTGGGGCAGACCTTTTATGTCGAGAACAAAGGCGGCGCCGGCGGCAACATCGGCACGCAGGCCGCCGCGCGCGCCGAGCCCGACGGCTACACCCTGACCATGGGCACGAATGCCACCCACAACCTGAATGCCTTCCTGTATTCCTCGCTTCCGTTCGACCCCGTGAAGGACTTCGATCCGGTCATTCTCGTGGGCACCTTTCCCATGGTCCTGGTCACCAAGGCGGATTCAGAGTTCAAGACCACCACCGACATCATCAACAAGGCCAAAAGCGGCGGGCGCACCGCCGATATCGGCATGCCCAGCACCACGTCGCGCCTGGTCTACGAGCTGCTGAAGGAACAAAGCGGAGCGCCGCTGTTCGGCGTTCCATACAAAGGCTCGTCCATGGCCATGACCAATGTGATCGGCGGTGAAATTCCCCTTTCCATCGACACCGTCACCGCGTCGGGCCCGCAGATCGCCGGCAAGAAGCTGCGCGCGGTCGCGGTAACCAGCAAGTCCGAAACCAAGCTGTTGCCGGGCGTGCCCACCGTCGCCAGTCAGGGGCTGCCCGGCTTCGAGGTCATTGCGTGGAATGCCTTGTTCGCCCCCAAGGGCACGCCAACGGAAGTTGTCACCAGGCTCAACCTGGAACTGCAAAAGTTCTTCGCACTGCCCGAAACCCAGGAGCGCCTGCTTGGGATGGGCCTGGACGTTGGCGGCGGAACGCCCAAGGACCTGGCCAACTTCGTGAGATCCGAGCAGGAAAAATGGGAACCCGTCATCAAGAAAGCGGGCATCAAGATCCACTGATCGCAACTGTATGCCGGACTGCATGGCGAAAGGAGCGCAATGTACGGGCTTGATAGAATCTTGCATTGCACAATGCGTGCCTTTCCGCTACGGTTTCCAGCATGACAGACACTCAAGACAATGCGTCCCCTGCCCGGGCCGGGCCTCGCATACGCCAAGTACCCGCAGTCACCCGGGCGGTCGCCATCCTTCGGCTGCTGGGCAGGACCAAGGAACCCATGAACGTCAAGTCCATCTCGGATGAACTCGATCTGGTGCCCAGCACCTGCCTGCACATACTCCGCGCCCTCACCGCCGAGAAGCTCCTGAGCTTCGATCCCGCATCGAAACGCTATCGGCTGGGCGCGGGCATGCTGGCGCTGGCGCGGGGCGCGCTGGAGACCAATCACTTTGCGCAATCCGCGCAGCCCATATTGGATGGGCTGGCGCAACGCTGGAGCGTCACGGCCATCGGCGTCGAGGTAGTCGGCCTAGGGCAGATGGTCGTCACCGCCCTGTCCCGCTCCAAGCTGCCCTTCCGCCTGCATGTCGACGTCGGCAGCCGCTTCCCGGGCCTCATCAGCGCCACGGGCAGGCTGGTCGCGGCATTCAGTCAGCACTCCATCGACGAAATCAAGATGCAGTTTGCCGCGCTGCGCTGGCAGCAGCCGTTAAGCTTCGACGACTGGTGGCGCGAAGTCGAGGCATCCCGCAGCCAAGGCTACAGCTTCGACCAAGGGAACTACATCGCGGGCATCACCCTGATCGCGGTGCCCGTGCTGGACGCGCAGCACCACATTACACACACCATCGTGGTCGCCAGCATCGTCAATCAGCTGTCGGACGAAGAAACGCAAACCCTGATCCAGGAATTGAAAGCGCACGCCGCGAGCCTGTCCCGGCAGCTCTTCTCGTTGGAATGACAACATGATGAACCAGCCCGTCCCGCCTGTGGACACCTTGCCGCCCTGGCGCACCCATGCGTTGCCCGGACTCATGGGCATGCTGGGGCCGCTGATGTCCCGGCGCGAGGCCGGCGGCTGGGCCTATGCGATCAGGCTGCGCGAGGAACATCTGAACCAGGCTGGCGTGGTGCATGGCGGCACCCTGGCGGCCCTCATGGACCATGCCCTGAGCGCCATCGCCTGGGACCACGCCGGCCGGACGCCCTGCGTCACGGTCCAATTGAATGTGAATTTCCTGGCGCCGTCCCGGGCGGGCCAATTGCTGGTGGCGCAGGGGCATGTGGACCACGAAGCCGGTTCATTGCTGTTCCTGAACGGCTCGCTGCGCGCCGACGGCGTCCTGGTCGGCAGCGCCCAGGGGATCATGAAACGGTTGGGAGGTGGGGTCAGACCCCATTCGGGGTCTGACCCCGATGCCGATGAAACGATGGTGGGTGCCGGGGTCAGACCCCGTATGGGGTCTGACCCCCAGACTGGGTAGAAAGGGGTCCGACCCCATATCATAGGGAAAATGCCAATAGTTTACGTTTACGTAAACGGAATATAGTATCCATGTCAAAATGGCCAGCTCTGTCCCCGCCTCCCCCATCCGCTTAGCGAAGGAGATCACCATGAACCTACCCGGCCTGGATTTCGACCTTGGTCCCGACCTTGAAATGCTGCGCGACACGGTGCATCATTTCGCGCAGGCGGAAATCGCGCCCCGGGCCGCCGAGGCCGACCGCAGCGACCAGTTTCCCATGGACTTGTGGCAGAAGTTCGGCAGCCTCGGGCTGCTGGGCATGACGGTGGGCGAGGAATACGGCGGCAGCGGCATGGGCTATTGGGCGCACATGATCGCCATGGAGGAAATCTCCCGCGCCAGCGCCTCGATTGGGCTTTCCTACGGCGCGCATTCCAATCTGTGCGTGAACCAGATCCACCGCAACGGCACAGAGGCGCAGAAGCAGAAATACCTTCCCCGCCTGGTATCCGGCGAACACATCGGCGCGCTTGCCATGAGCGAGCCCGGCGCCGGCTCCGACGTGGTCAGCATGAAGCTGCGCGCCGAAAAAAAGGGCGACCGCTATGTCCTGAACGGCACGAAAATGTGGATCACCAACGGTCCCGATGCCGATACCCTGGTGGTGTACGCCAAGACCGATCCGCAAGCCCAGCAACGCGGCATCACCGCCTTCCTCATCGAAAAGGGCTTCAAGGGCTTTTCCGTGGCGCAGAAGCTCGACAAGCTGGGCATGCGCGGCAGCCACACCGGCGAACTGGTGTTCCAGGATTGCGAAGTGCCCGAAGAGAACGTGCTGGGCCGCGTCAATGAAGGCGTCAAGGTGCTCATGAGCGGCCTGGACTACGAGCGCGCCGTCCTGGCGGGCGGCCCGCTGGGCATCATGCAGGCCGTCATGGACGTCGTCGTGCCCTATGTGCACGAGCGCAAGCAATTCGGCCAGGCCATCGGCGAGTTCCAGCTCATACAAGGGAAGATGGCCGACCTGTACACCACGCTGCAGGCCAGCCGCGCCTTCTGCTATGCCGTCGGCCGCAATCTGGACAAGCTCGGCAGCCAGCACGTGCGCCAGGTGCGCAAGGATTGCGCCGCCGTCATTCTGTACGCCGCAGAGAAAGCCACCTGGATGGCCGGCGAGGGCATACAGATACTGGGCGGCAACGGCTACATCAATGAATATCCCACAGGCCGCCTGTGGCGCGACGCCAAGCTGTATGAGATCGGGGCCGGCACCAGCGAGATCCGCCGCATGCTGATCGGACGCGAACTCTTCAACGAGACGGCATGAACTTCGCCGCAGACCATCAACGCATCGAGCCCATCGGGCGCCGCAACCCGCAACCGCGGGCCGTGGCCCAGGCTTTGCTTGATGGCTTCAATCGGCACTATGCCTTGTTCCGCTATGGCGCGCAGCGCGCCAAGGCACTGTTCGAATCCGGCAACTGGCGCGGCATACAGCAGCTCTCCAGCGAGCGCATCGAATATTACGATACACGGGTCCGGGAATGCACGGCCCTGCTGGGCACGGCGCTCAAGGGCAGCGAAATTTCCCATCCCTTGAGCCCCGAGCCCGGCCATGGCCTGAATCCCGGGCAGATCGCCTTCTGGCAAGACGTCAAGAGCGACTTCGTCTCATTGCTGTCGGGTCACAGGCAACCCGAGTGCGCCGAGACTTTTTTCAACTCCGTGTCCTGCCGCGTATTGCATCGCGACTATTTCCACAATGACTTCCTGTTCGTGCGGCCCGCGGTGGCAACGGAATACCTGGACAGCAAGCTGCCCTCGTACCGTGTGTACTACCCCAGCCGCGAAGGCCTGGAAGCGTCCCTGATCCGGATGATCGCCGACTTCGGACTGGCGGCGCCGTTCCTGGACCTGCCCGCCGATGCCCGCAAGCTCGCGCGGCTGGCCTTGCGGCGGCTGCGCTCGGCCCTGCCGCGCGGCGCGGGCCGGCGCATTGCCGCCGATTGCCAGATCCACGTCCTGAACTCGCTGTTCTTCCGGAACAAAGGCGCTTACGCGGTGGGCCGCCTGATCAACCAGGGCGCCACCCATCCCTTCGCGATCGCGCTGCTGCGCACGCCGTCGGGACATATCCAGCTCGATGCATTGCTGCATACGCCGGACGACCTGAGCACCCTGTTCAGTTTCGCCCGCGCTTATTTCCTGGTCGACATGGAAACACCGGCCGCCTATGTCGGTTTCCTGTCCAGCCTGCTGCCGCGCAAGCCCAAGGCAGAGCTCTACAGCGCCATCGGACTTCAGAAACAGGGCAAGACGCTTTTCTATCGCGACTTCCTGCATCATCTTGCGCATTCGCACGATGACTTCGAGATGGCGCCGGGCATCCAGGGGCTGGTGATGACAGTGTTCACGCTGCCCTCGTATCCCTACGTCTTCAAGCTCATACGCGACCGCATCGCCAAGGACGGCATGGATCACGCGACCGTGCGCCGCAAATACCAGATGGTCAAGAAGCACGACCGGGTCGGGCGCATGGCCGACACCTGGGAATATTCGCAGGTGGCGCTGCCCCGCGCGCGATTCTCGGACGCCTTGCTTGCCGCGCTGCGCGAGCAGGTTCCCAGCCTGATCGAAGAACAGGACGAGGCCATCGTGTTGCGCCATGTGTATATCGAGCGCCGCATGACGCCGCTGAACATCTATCTCGCCCATGCTTCCGACGCCGTGCTGGAGTCCGCCGTGAAGCAGTACGGCAATGCCATCCGCGAACTGGCGGCGGCGAATATCTTCCCCGGCGACATGCTGTACAAGAATTTTGGCGTCACGCGCCTGGGCCGCGTTGTATTCTATGACTACGACGAAATCCAGCGGATGACGGAAATGCAGTTCCGGCGTATTCCACCCGCGCCCAATCCGGAAGCCGAAATGTCGAACGAGCCGTGGTACCCGGTCGGCCCGAACGACGTATTCCCAGAAGAGTTTCGCGTATTTCTGCTGGGCGACCCGCGCGTGCGGGCCGCCTTCCTGAAATATCATGCCGAGCTGCTCGATGCGGACTGGTGGCAAGCCTGCCGCGACCGCGCGGCACAAGGCCGTATCGAAGATATCTTTCCCTATGAAAACGACCGGCGCCTGCACATCAACACACCGGCGCCGCAGTCTCATTAGCTACAGGAGCCTATCATGTCCGATCCTATTGTCCTCGTTTCCGCCGCCCGCACTCCCATGGGAGGCATGATGGGCAGCCTGTCCGGGCTGGCCGCGCACGAGCTGGGCGCGATCGCCATCAAAGCCGCCGTCGAGCGCGCCGGGATCTCCGGCGAGGCGGTCAACGAAGTCATCATGGGCAACGTCCTGCAAGCGGGACAGGGCCAGGCGCCCGCCCGCCAGGCGGCGCTGGGGGCCGGCCTGCCCCGGCAAGTGGCTTGCACGACCATACACAAGGTCTGCGGCTCGGGCCTAAAAGCCGCGATGTTCGCACACGACCTGCTGATGGCCGGCAGCGCCGACGTCATCGTGGCGGGCGGGCAGGAAAGCATGAGCAATGCGCCCTACCTGCTGTTGCGCGGCCGCCAGGGCTACCGCTACGGCCATTCCACCGTATACGACCACATGGCGCTGGACGGCCTCGAAGACGCTTACCAGCGCGGCACGGCAATGGGCGTGTTCGCGGAAGACTGCGCCGCCAAATACAGCTTCGCCCGCGACCAGCAAGACGCCTTCGCGCTGGAATCGCTGCGCCGCGCCCGTGCCGCGACCGAAGACGGCAGCTTCAAATGGGAAATCGTCCCGGTCACGATCCCGGGCCGCAAGGGCGACGTGGTCATCGACACGGACGAAGGCCCCACCAAGGCCATGCCCGAGAAAATCCCCACGCTGAAGCCCGCCTTCAAGAAGGACGGAACCGTCACGGCCGCCAACGCGTCTTCGATTTCCGACGGCGCCGCCGCCATGGTGCTGATGCGCGAATCGACCGCCAAGAAACTGGGCGCCACGCCGCTTGCCCGCATCGTCGCGCATAGCCAGCATTCGCAGGAACCCGAATGGTTCACCACGGCTCCCGTGGGCGCCATCCAGAACCTGCTGGCCAAGACCGGCTGGAACGCCTCGGACGTCGACCTGTACGAAATCAACGAAGCCTTCGCGGTGGTGACGATGGCGGCCATGACCGAGCTCGACTTGCCGCACGAGAAGGTCAACGTGCATGGCGGCGCCACGGCGCTGGGCCATCCCATCGGCGCATCGGGCGCCCGCCTGCTGACCACGCTGGTCGGCGCGCTGCGCAAGACGGGCGGCAAGCGCGGCATCGCGTCCTTGTGCATCGGCGGCGGCGAGGCCGTGGCCCTTGCCATCGAAATGGCCTGACACGTTCTTGTACGGGCGCCGCATATCGATCGGGCGCCCTTTCTTCAACCACTTGTGCTGACTCGTGTGCTGCTTGGTGAAGCAAGCAGCACACCCGCCAGACAGCGCATCCGCTTCCAGGAAGAGTAATGCCCGTCATCGAATCCCGGATCAATCCGAGGTCGCAGGCTTTCATCGACAACGCCCGCGCCATGCAGGCGCAGCTTGACGACCTGCTGGAAAAGCTCACACAAACCGCCAAAGGCGGCAACGAGGCATCGCGCGCCCGGCACGTGGCGCGCGGCAAACTCCTGCCACGCGAGCGGGTCGAACGGCTGCTCGACCCGGGCACGCCCTTCCTGGAACTGTCTCCCATGGCGGCCCACGACGTCTATGGAAACGAGGCGCCCGGCGCCGGCATCATCACCGGCATAGGCCGGGTCGCCGGCGTGGAATGCATGATCGTCTGCAACGACGCCACCGTCAAAGGCGGCACCTACTACCCGCTTACCGTCAAGAAACACCTGCGGGCGCAGGAGATCGCGCAGCAGAATCGCCTGCCCTGCATCTACCTGGTGGACTCGGGCGGCGCCAACCTGCCCAACCAGGATGAAGTCTTTCCCGACCGCGAGCATTTCGGCCGCATCTTCTACAACCAGGCCAACATGTCGGCCCAGGGCATCGCCCAGATCGCCGTGGTGATGGGTTCGTGCACGGCGGGGGGCGCCTATGTGCCCGCCATGAGCGACGAGTCCATCATCGTCAAGAACCAGGGCACCATCTTCCTGGGCGGCCCGCCGCTGGTCAAGGCCGCCACGGGCGAGGAAGTCAGTTCCGAGGACCTGGGCGGCGGCGACGTCCATACGCGGCTGTCGGGCGTGGCCGACCACCTGGCCAACAACGATCTGCATGCGCTCTACCTGGCGCGCGGCGCCGTGGCGCGGCTCAATCACCGCAAGCCCGGGCAACTCCGTCGCCGCGCCCATGCCGAGCCGCTGTACGACCCGCGCGAGCTGAATGGCATCATTCCGTCGGACACGCGCAAGCCCTATGACGTGCGCGAAGTCATCGCCCGCATCGTGGACGGCTCCGAGTTCGATGAGTTCAAGGCGCGCTTCGGCACGACCCTGGTCACCGGATTCGCGCACATCCACGGCATGCCCGTGGGCATCATCGCCAACAACGGCATCCTGTTTTCCGAGGCTGCCCAGAAAGGCACGCATTTCATCGAGCTCTGCTGCCAGCGCAAGATTCCCCTTGTGTTCCTGCAGAACATCACCGGCTTCATGGTGGGCCGCAAATACGAAAACGAAGGCATCGCCCGGCACGGCGCCAAGATGGTCACCGCCGTGTCGACCGCCGCCGTGCCCAAGTTCACCGTCCTCATCGGCGGCTCCTTCGGCGCCGGCAACTACGGCATGTGCGGCCGCGCCTTCGGCCCCCGCCTGCTTTTCCTTTGGCCCAACGCCCGCATCTCGGTCATGGGCGGAGAGCAGGCCGCCAGCGTGCTGGCCACGGTGCGCCGCGACGGCATCGAAGCCAAGGGCGGCGCCTGGTCCGCCCAGGAAGAAGAAGCCTTCAAAGCCCCCATACGGGACCAATACGAAAAGGAAGGCCATCCCTACTACGCCACGGCCAGGTTGTGGGACGACGGCATCATCATGCCAGCCGACACCCGACGGGTCCTGGCGCTGAGCCTTTCCGCCGCGCTGAACGCCCCCATCGAAGACACGCGATTCGGCGTGTTCCGCATGTAATCAAGGAGTCGTCGTGTTCAACACCCTACTGATCGCGAACCGCGGCGAGATCGCATGCCGCGTGGCCGCCACCGCACAGCGCCTGGGCCTGCGCACCATCGCCGTCTATTCCGAAGCCGACGCCAACGCGCGCCACGTCGCCGCCTGCGACGCCGCCATTCCCATCGGCGGGCCCGAGCCGCGCAACAGCTATCTGCGCGGTCCGGCCATACTCGAAGCCGCCAAGGCCGCCGGCGCGCAAGCGGTGCATCCCGGCTATGGCTTTTTGTCGGAAAACGAAGCCTTTGCCCAGGCCTGCGCCGATGCGGGCATCGTCTTCGTGGGCCCGCCAGCCAGCGCCATTGCGGCCATGGGCAGCAAATCGGCCGCGAAATCCCTGATGGAAGCGGCCGGCGTGCCGCTGGTGCCCGGCTACCACGGCGAAAACCAGGACCCCGATTTCCTCCAGGCGCAGGCCGATCTCATCGGCTATCCGGTGCTCATCAAGGCGAGCGCGGGCGGCGGCGGAAAAGGCATGCGCATCGTCGCCTCGGCCGATGCCTTCCGGGAAGCCCTGGCATCCTGCAAGCGCGAAGCCGCCGGCAGTTTCGGCGACGACAAGGTGCTCATCGAGCGCTATCTGCAGAAACCCCGCCATATCGAGATCCAGGTATTCGCCGACAGCCACGGCAATTGCGTCTATCTGTTCGAACGCGACTGCTCGGTGCAGCGCCGCCACCAGAAAGTCATCGAAGAAGCGCCCGCCCCCGGCATGACGCCGGAACGCCGGCGCGCCATGGGCGAAGCCGCCGTCGCCGCCGCGCGCGCCGTCGACTATGTCGGCGCCGGCACGGTCGAGTTCATCGCCGAGCCCGACGGGCGCTTCTACTTCATGGAAATGAACACCCGCCTGCAGGTGGAACACCCCGTCACCGAGATGATCACCGGCCACGACCTGGTGGAATGGCAGTTGCGCGTCGCGGCCGGCGAACCGCTGCCGGTGCGCCAGGACGACCTGAGCTTTACCGGGCATGCCATCGAAGCGCGCATCTACGCCGAGAATCCGGACAACGGCTTCCTGCCCTCGATCGGCCGGCTCGACGTCCTCAGGCTTCCGCCCCACGTGGCCTTCGCCAATGGCGACGTGCGCATAGACGGCGGCGTGCGCGAAGGAGACGCCATCACCCCCTATTACGATCCCATGATCGCCAAGCTTATCGTGCGCGGCAAGGACCGCGAACAGGCGCGGGCCCGCATGGCTCAAGCGCTGGGCGAACTCCAATGCGTCGGCGTCCAGACGAACATCGCCTTCCTGCGCCGCCTCATGCTGGACGACGCCTTCGCCCAGGCAGACCTCGACACCGGCCTGATCGAACGGCGCCATGACAGCCTCTTCCCGCTCCCCATGCCGGCCACGGACACCGCATGCGCGCTGGCCATGGCAGCCCTTCTGGCCAGCCAAGGGGAAAAAAGCTCGGAACCCCATCAACGCGTCGCCGGCGCCGACCCGTGGAATGCACTGGACGGCTGGCGTGTCAGCGGCGTTTACGAAAAGACGTTCTCCCTGCTCGACCGCGGCGAGGCACGTGAAGTCGTCCTGCGCCGCGTTGCGGAACAATGGTCTTATTCAAGCGGCGAGACCGTGCTGCCGCTTGCATGGCAGACGGAGGCGACAGGCGCCGGCCAGTACCTCGTCCGCATCCGCCTGGGCGATGCCGACGAACGGGCAACCGTCATCGTGCGCGGCGAGCAGGTCCATGTGTATGCGGGCGGTGTGCCGACCCTGCTGGAGCAGCACGATCCTCTTATGCATTCCGTGGACGAAAGCAGCGATCACGGCGGCAGCCTGACGGCTCCCATGCCCGGGAAGATCATCTCCATTGCGGTCAAGGCCGGCGACGCCGTGAAAGCCGGCGACGCATTGCTGGTCATGGAGGCCATGAAGATGGAACACACCATACAGTCGCCAAAGGACGGAACCGTGCAGGAAGTGTATTTCGCGGTCGGCGACCAGGTCGGGGACGGGGCGGAACTGCTCGCGCTGGATTGATGGGCCGGGGTCAGACCCCGTACGGGGTCTGACCCCCCAAATCCAATGAAGCGCGCGGGGTCAGACCCCGTACGGGGTCTGACCCCATGACCCCTTGCCTCTTAGCGACTCATGCCTCTGGCACTGATGGGCCAGATGGCCTCTACGCGGTCGCCGCGCACGGCGACGACGCAGTCATGCAGGTTGAAGGTGGGGTCGCAGTGGCCTGGGATGAGGCGGACCTTGTCGCCGAGACGGGGGCCTTGCGCCCCTTCATCGATGCACAGCATGCTGTGCTCGTCGTTCACCGCCACGCAGCGAACGCCTTCGTAGCCGACCAGGCCCGGCATGCCGCTTTCGGCAGTGGTGGACTTCAAGCCCACGTCCAGCACGGCGCGGTCAGGAGAAGGAGCGCTCATGACGGTGGCGAGCAGGAAGAGACTGTGGCGGAAAGCCAGGGTGTCGTCCCAATCTATGCCGCCGTAGTCGGTGTCCATGAAAGCGTAGGTGCCGGCCTGGATTTCCGTGAAGACGTCGCTCTTGACATCGAAAGCGGCCGTGCCGGTGCCGCCGCCCGTGACAACCGGGCAGGCAATGCCGGCTTGCTCGAGCGCCTGCAGGTGTTTCCGGATCAGCTTGACGGCCTTGTCCCAGGATTTTTGCCGCTGTTCCAGGCTGCGCTTGTGCTGCAAGCCGCCGTGGTAGGCCTGAATGCCGGTGAAACGGATTTGAGGCAGGCGCTGTACCAGCTGGGCCAGCGCCACCAGGTCTTCGGAAGACTGCACGCCGCAGCGTTTCTGGCCCACGTCGACCTCGACGAGCACGCCTACGCTGGCTTTCTCGGCCAGCATGGCGTCCGACAGATCTTGCGCGGCCCGGGCGTCGTCGACGCAGACGGTGATTTGCGCCTGCTTGGCCAGGCGCGCCAGCAGCGCCAGCTTTTCCGCGCCGACGACTTCATTGCTGATATGAATGTTGCGGATGCCGGCGGCGATGAACGGTATGACTTCGCTTACTTTCTGGCAGCAGATGCCTGTGGCGCCCAAGGCCAGCTGGCGCAGCGAGATCTCGGGGCATCGGTGCGCCTTCGCATGGGGACGGAGTTCGACCCCATGGCGCTCCGCCAGCACCTGCATGGTGCGCAGGTTGTCTTCGAAGGCATCCAGGTCGAGAATCAGCGCCGGAGTATCGACTGCGGACACGGGATCACCCACCCGGGCTATCGGCTGGACGCAAAGATCGGCCGACGCCTCGTGTTTATCCGCCAGTGTAAGTGCTTCCATCTCCGTCTCCGTAGTCGGTTTAAACTGTTGGTCTCGCAGGCCGCACGGTACCCCAAGCGTGTGTTTGCAGCAACAGGCTGAATTGCCCCTCGTGGTAAATCAGCGTAAAGTCGTCAATAACTTTACCGGTCACGCTTTTTAAATATTCTGTCTTTTGCAAACGGCAACCGGAATCGCATCTCTATGTTCGATATATTGGTTTATTTGTTTGAAACCTACTATACACCGCAAGCCTGTCCCGAGGCGGACGTACTGGCGAACAAGCTTGCCGCAGTGGGCTTCGAGCACGAAGACATCGACGAAGCGCTAGGCTGGCTCCATGGCCTGGCGCAATCCACTGAGCAGTGCGGCCAGCTTGCGCATAATCCCCAGCGGCACAGCACCCGAATCTTCACCAACGATGAATACCAGCATCTGGGCACCCAGGCCATCGGGTTCATCACTTTCCTGGAAAACTCCGGCGTGCTTCCGCCCGCCCTGCGCGAAATCCTGATCGAACGCGCCCAGGCTACCAACGAATCTCCGGTTTCGCTCGCCAAGATCAAGATCATGGCGCTGATCGTGCTCTGGAGCCAGGAAGCCGAGGTCGATCATCTGGTTTTCGAAGAGCTCCTGGCCGACGATCATACCCGCTTATCGCACTGAACGCGCAGGCCGCATGGCACTTTCTGCAACCAACGGTACCGGTCGATATCGGGGGCGTTTTGCCCCCAGCCCAAGCGGCCCGTTGCATAACGGCTCGCTGCTGGCCGCCATGGCCAGCTACCTGGACGCCAGGGCGCATCATGGCGAATGGCTGCTGCGCATCGAAGACATCGATACGCCCCGCGTGATGCCGGGAGCCGATCGCTACATCATGCAACAGCTCCGGGCCTTGGGCATGCACTGGGATGGCACGCCGGTCTGGCAGTCCGAGCGGCTGGCGCTCTACCAGCAGGCTTTCGATGCCCTGGCTGCCAATGGCCGCGTCTACGGCTGCGCATGCACCCGCCAGGAACTTCCGCCCGAAGGCGCCTATCCCGGCACCTGCCGTCACGGGCTGCCGCCGGGCAAGCGCACCCGTGCCTGGCGATTCCGGGTGGAGCCGGGCACGGAGCGCTACACGGATCGCTGGCATGGGCCGCAGGAACAGGACGTACTGGCCGAAACCGGCGACTTCATCATCAAGCGGGCCGACGGCCTGTGGGCCTACCAACTGGTGGTCGTGGTGGACGACGGGGATCAGGGCATCACCCACATCGTCCGGGGCGCCGACCTGCTGGAGTCGACCGCCCGGCAACGGGTCCTGGCGCGCGCGCTGGGGCTGCGCTATCCGGAAGCGATGCACGTTCCCCTGCTGTGCGACGAAACGGGCCGCAAGCTGTCCAAGCAGAACCATGCGGCGGCGATGGATCTGCACGATCCCGTCCTGACGCTGAACAAGGCATGGCAGGCCTTGGGCTTCGAGGCGCTGTCCGTGCCCGACTGCGCGGCATTCTGGGATACCGCCGTGGAGCGCTGGGATGGTCGTTGGGGTCAGACCCCCGATGGGGTCTGACCCCGTTACGTCTCAAGAAGGGGTCAGACCCCGTACGGGGTCTGACCCCAACGACGGCAACCCCAACGGCTGCAGGTCCTGGTCCAGCATGCGGCGCAGCAGGCCGGTGCCCTTGTCGCCCACGCGGATTTCCCCATAGCGGGCCGGCTCATACAGGCGCGCATGGCCTTCCGGAAAAAACCAGGCGTCGGTGACGATGCGGACGTCGTTGTTGCGCAAGCGGAACTCCAACAGCACGCTGTCCTGCGCCGCCCCATCGTCGCCCTCATCGCTCCGGTTCGCCCGCAGGCTGGCCAGGCGCCAGACGCCGTTCGAATCGGGGCGCAAGACCATGAAGCCGCCGCGCTGTTCATTGATGGCGGATGCCGCCGGCGCGGAGTCGTCGCGCAGCGCCTCGCGAATCTGGTTCGCCAGCTCGAAACGCAAGGCCATGTAGTCGCCCTGCATCAGGGACCTCGGATCGACGGGCGCCAGCGCCAGGACAACCGTCCTGCCCGTCGCCAGGATACGCTCCCTTTGCCAGATTCCAACATTGACGACGGCCAGGATGAGGAGGAGACCGGCCAGCACGCCGGCAACGGTACGCGCCATGGGTAGACCCGACCCGCCCAAGGCGCGGCCGCCGGGCGTGCCTGCCGGCTTCAGGGCATGCCTAAGCGCCAGGCAAGCCAGCACCAGCCAGCCGCCGGTCAAGGCCAGCACCAGCGATTTCTGCAGCAAGGTGGAATCCAGCATGTAATAAAAGCGGCTTAGATAGGCCAGCAGGCTCAGGACGGCGAAGGCCAGCAGGCTGCGGCTGCCGAACGACCGTGCCAGCACCAGCCACAGGAGCGCCATGGACACGCCGGGCGCGCCCATCCAGCCTATGGAGGCAATCGCCAGGGCCGCCGGCGCAGCCAGCCTGAACGCCGGCGGCAAACCCGGCGCGCGCCACAACACCGCCGCCAGCACGCAAACCGGGAGCGCCGCGCAGGCAACCCACAGAAGCGTAATTTCCGGCGCCTGGTCCCAGGCGAGCGACAGCCCGAACATGGCCGGGGCAGGCGCCCCCCAGGCAAGCAGCTGGACGAGACAAGTGAGGGCCCAGGCCAGGGGCACAAGCCCGCGGCGCCGGGGCCGTTGCCCGATGGCCCACGCCAGGACAGCCGCCATCGCCAGCCACCATAAGCGGGAATAGGCGGGCATGAATGCCGTGATCGGCCTTCCGCCATCCAGCAAGCCAAGAAAAGCATCGCCCCCGGGCCAGCCGAGGATGAGAAGCGCGGCGAGGACGGTGAAGGCGCAAAGAAAACGCAGCACCGCATTGCCCGCCAGACCGTACATGACAAGTCCGAACACCAGGATCATGCCCGAACGCGCCACGGCGGCCAGTTCGTCAAGCGCGAACAGACCGCCCACACTCATGAAGATGCCGGCCGCCCCCAGGACCAGCCCCGCCTCATGCGCCAGCCCTCCCGGCCGGGCCCGCAAAAGCGCAATGCCGATGACGCTCACCGCCAGGCCGGCAATCCAGGCCGCTTCCACTGTGATGTTCAGCGTGATGAAGACATAGGCCATCAACAGCGCGGCGGTGAACGCCATGGTGACCAGCCGGAACAGGCTGATGAACCAGGGTAGCGGCTCGTCCGGTCCGGCCGTGACCTTGCCGGACGCGGCATCGTTCGACGGACGGCCCGCCCGCCACAGGTGCAGCAAGCGGCGAATGCCCCACCCCGCCACCACCGTCAGCGCCAGAACGATGCCCAACAGCGTCACTTCGGTTTCGATGGACGACAGCAGCGCAACGGCGAACAGCGTGAACGCCGTCAGCCCAGCCAGCGCCACCATGGCCAGGTCCGGTCGCCGCCGAGCATAGACAAAATAGGCGACGCCCGCGAGCAGCCAGCCCAGCGCCATGACGTGCCATGGCCCGAAACGCGCGTCCAGCGCCGCAAGCTGCGCCGCGAGCAACCAGCTTCCGGTCGCCGCGAGCAGCGCGCGCGGCCCGATCCGCCACCGGTCGCCCAGCCGTCCCGCCGAGGACTCCCAGGCCGCGAGGAGCAGGATATTCAAGCCGGCGAGCAACAGGCCGCCACCCGCGGGCGTGTCGCCAAAAATCGCGCCGAACATGCCCAGTCCGAAGACACCCAGATAGAGCGCCGCCGCCACGTTCGCCAGGCATGCGCACAGCAGGCCCAGAAACAGGCCCGGGCGGGCCAGCAGCCAGGGAATGAGCAGCGCCATCCACAGGAAGAAGAGCTGCCAGGGGTCGGCGCCCGTCTGATATATTTGGCCGACCAGCGCCAAAAGGCCGCCGGTGACAACGGCGGCCAGGTCGAGCGCCAGCACCGAGGGCAGCGAACCCATGTTGCGCCGCCCCGCCGCGAGCCAGCATGCCGCCAGGACCAGCGCCACCAGCAAGACCTGCACGCCCGCCAGCTTCTGGAAAGCCGTGGCGTATTCCCAGTTGGCGGCAATCCAGCTTATGCCGGCGGCGCCCAGCAGCAGGCAGCCCAGGGCAAAGGCGGTTTTCTGGAGGAAGACCGGCCAATTGGCCTTGGCCGGAAAAGCGGATTTATCACCCTCGACTTGCATAGTGCGTTTCTCACCTCGTATTATCCGCGCTATTGCTGCTGAAATGCAGTTACTGGAATCACATGACTAAAACGCTCATTATTGCCGAGAAACCTTCGGTAGCCCTGGATATATCGCGCGCCCTGGGTGGGTTCACCCGGGAGGGCGACTATTTCGAAAGCGATCGCTATGTGCTGGCCTCCAGCATCGGCCATCTGCTTACCCTGGTCGCGCCCAACGACCCTGTCCGGGGCAAATGGAGCTTCACGCATCTTCCCGTCATTCCGCCCAAGTTCGAGCTCGGCCCCGCCGACAAACGCTCCACGGAACGCCTCAAGCTGCTGGTGAAGCTGCTCAAGCGCAAGGATGTCACCGGTGTCATCAACGCTTGCGACGCAGGCCGGGAAGGCGAACTCATATTCCGCTATATCCTCCAGTTTTCGGGGGTGAACAAGCCTGTGCAGCGGCTGTGGCTGCGCTCCATGACGCAAGCCGCGATACGCGAAGCGTTCGAGAACCTGCGCGACGACGACACCATGAAGCCGCTGGAAGCGGCCGCGCGCTCGCGGGCCGAGGCGGACTGGCTCGTGGGCATCAACGGCACCCGCGCCATGACCGCCTTCAACAGCAAGGACGGCGGCTTTTTCAAGACGCCGGTGGGGCGGGTCCAGACGCCCACGCTGGCCATCGTCAACGAACGCGAAGAACGCATACGCAGCTTCGTGCCCCGCGATTACTGGGAAGTGCACGCCACCTTCGTGGCGGCGGAAGGCCTCTACAGCGGCCGCTGGTTCGATCCCAAATTCATCAAGGATGAGCGCGATCCCGAAAAGCGCGATTCGAGGCTCTGGTCCCGCAACGCGGCCCAGACCATCGTCACGGCCTGCCTGGGGCAACCCGGACACGTCACCGAGGAATCCAAGCCGTCGACGCAAGTCTCGCCCGCGCTGTTCGACCTGACCTCGCTGCAGCGCGAGGCCAACTCCCGCTTCGGGTTTTCGGCCAAGACCACCCTGGCCCTGGCGCAAACCCTGTACGAACGCCACAAGGCGCTGACCTATCCGCGTACCGACTCGCGCTATCTGCCCGAAGACTACCTGCACACGGTGCAGCAGACCATGGAAGCCCTCGCCGAAGGCGGGTCCTCCGCCGCCGCCAGCGTCCGTCCCTTCGCGGCAACCGTCTGCAAGCAGAAATGGGTCAAGCCCAACCGGCGCATTTTCGACGACAAGAAAGTATCGGATCACTTCGCCATCATTCCCACGTTGCAGATTCCGCGCGAGCTGAGCGAAGCCGAAGGCAAGATCTACGAGCTGGTCGCAAGACGCTTCCTGGCCGTCTTCTTTCCGGCGGCCGAGTTCCGGGTCACCACGCGTATCACCGAGGTCTCGGGGCATCGTTTCAAGACCGAAGGCAAGGTCCTGGTCTCCCCGGGCTGGCTCGCGATCTACGGCCGCGAAGCCCAGGGCGACGATGCCAATCTGGTCCCCGTCGCAGACGGCGAAAAAGTGAAGACCGAAGAGGTCGAGGCCAAGGAGCTCGTCACCAAGCCGCCCGCCCGCTACACCGAGGCCACGCTGCTGTCCGCCATGGAAGGCGCGGGCAAGCTGGTAGACGACGAGGCCTTGCGCGAAGCCATGTCGGAACGCGGGCTGGGCACGCCCGCCACCCGGGCGGCCATCATCGAGGGCCTGCTGAATGAAGGCTATCTGCGCCGCGAAGGACGCGAGCTCGTGCCGAGCGCCAAAGCCAGGCAGCTCATGACCTTGCTCTCCGGGCTGGGCGTCAACGAATTGACTTCGCCCGAACTCACCGGCGAATGGGAGCACCGGCTCAAGCAGATCGAACAGCGCGAGCTCGACCGCGATGCGTTCATGCGCGAAATCGCACAAATGACGCAGGTCATCGTTAAGCGTGCCAAGGAGTACGAGCGCGACACGGTGCCCGGAGACTACGCCACCTTGACGACTCCCTGCCCGAAGTGCGGCGGCGTGGTCAAGGAAAATTACCGTCGCTATGCCTGCACTCAGTGCGACTTTTCCATAGGCAAGCACCCCGGCGGACGCACTTTCGAGATTCCCGAAGTCGAAGAGCTGCTGTCCAAGCGCGAGCTGGGCCCCTTGCCGGGCTTCATCAGCAAGATGGGGCGGCCCTTTGCCGCGCTGCTGCGCATCACCGACGAGTACAAGCTGGAATTCGATTTCGGGCAGAAGGACGACGAAGACACCGAACCCGTCGACTTCTCGGGCCACACTCCCGTGGGCGATTGCCCCAAGTGCGGGCACAAGGTCTTCGAATATGGCATGAATTACGTATGCGAGAAGTCCGTAGGCCCCGACAAGAGTTGCGATTTCCGCACCGGCAAGATGATTCTTCAGCAAGAGATCACGGCCGAGCAAGTCCACAAGCTGCTCAGCGCAGGCAAGACCGACCTGCTCGACGGCTTCGTCTCCAGCCGCACGAACCGCAAGTTCAAGGCGTTTCTGGTCAAGCAGGCCGATGGCAAGATAGGGTTCGAGTTCGAACCTCGGCCCGAGAAGGCCGGGAAGAAGGCTGCGTCCAAGACCGCCACGGCAAGCAAGACGGCAGGTAAGACAGCCGGCAAGACGGCGGCAAAGAAAGCGGCTACGACTACCGCCAAGGCGGCTCCCAAGAAAGCGGCCGCCAAGAAGACCGCAACGAAAAAGGCCGCGGGCAAGACCGCCGCCAAGAAAGCGGCAAGCAAGGCCGCTGCGAAGAAAGCCGCCACCGCCGCCGGCGGCGTCGAAACCCACGACGACGACCCGCCATTCTGACCTGGGCGCGGCTTCCCGGGGTCAGACCCCATGCGGGGTCTGACCCCTTTTGACCCTTGACCGCTGCAGATCAGCTGGGGTCAGACCCCGTACGGGGTCTGACCCCCTAAGCGCCGGGTCTGACCCTTCTAAGTGTTTTCCCTAGTATTAGCCCAGCCTCGCACCGCAGTAGAATTTCTGAACTTACCGATCGTTCGGTAAGTTCAGAAATTCTATCCGCCCCATTCCAAGCCAGGAAGGAGACAAATGAAATCTCTCTTGTACGCCGTCGTGGCGCTCGCCTCTTCGGTGAGCGCCCTTGCACCGTCCTTCGCCGTTGCCGACACCACTTACCCCGACAAACCCATCCGCCTGGTCGTGCCTTTCGCGCCCGGCGGCGGCGCCGACTATAGTGCCCGGCGCTTCGCCCAGCCCTTGTCCGATGCCCTGAAGCAGTCCATCATCATCGACAATGTTCCCGGTGCGGGCGGGTCCATGGGGGCAAACAAGGTCGCCAAGGCGGCACCGGACGGCTACACCCTGCTGTACACCACTCCCGGCCAGCAGATGACCGCGCCCTACCTTATCGAGAACCTGCCGTACGATGCCTTCAAGGATTTGCGGGCCGTCAGTCAGCTCACCGCCGGCACCAATGTGCTCGTCGTCAATAAAGACTTTCCCGCTCAATCGGTGCAGGAACTCATCGACTACGCCAAGAAGAATCCCGGCAAAGTGAACTTCGCCAGCTCCGGCATCGGTTCCACCAGCCATCTGGCGGGCGAACTGTTCAAGAAGATGGCCGGCATCGACATCGTCCACGTGCCATACCGCGGTTCGGCGCTCGCGGCGGCGGACGTCATCGGCGGCCGCATCGAGATTTCCATCGATACGCTGAGCGTGTACCAGTCGCACATCCAGTCGGGTGCCGTACGGGCGCTGGGCGTCTCGACGCTGGAACCCAACCCCATCATCCCCGATGTTCCGCCCATCGCCAAAACGCTGGATGGGTTCGAAGCATCGCCGGTGAATTACATCAGCGCGCCCGGCAATACGCCCGAGCCCATCATCAGGAAGCTCAGCGAAGTCATCATTGCCGTCGCCTCGGATCCGACCCTGCGCGAGACCTTCGCCTCGACCGGATCGAAGCTTGCCGGCAACACGCCGGAACAAATGGAAGCATTGGTACGCAGCGAACAGAAACGCTGGAAGGAAGTGATAGACAGCGCCGGCATCGGCGTGGCCAGCGCCAAGTAATTGAATCGAAACATATATTCAAGCAATGAGAAATCCCATGAACAAAATCCTCACCAAACTGAGACTCGCCGGCGCCGTGCTCGGCCTGGCTTGCGCCGTGTCCGCCCATGCGGAAAACTACCCCGATCGCCCCATAACGCTCATCGTCCCGTACGCGCACGGCGGCGTGACCGACCTGTACGCACGCTCCATCGGCGACTATCTGGGCCGCCATTGGAATACCCAGGTCATCGTCGACAACAAGGGCGGCGCCGGCACCATGATCGGCACCCAGCACGTCAGCCGCGCCAAGCCGGATGGCTACACCATCCTGCTCACCAGCTATGCCTTCACGTCCAATCCAGTATTGCGCAAGGATCTGAACTACGATCCCGCCGCCTTCGAACCCATCATGCTGCTGGGCAACAGCCGAAGCATGCTGGTCGTGAACAGCGAAAGCGACTTGAAAACGCTGGACGACGTCATTGCCAAGGGCAAGAAGTCGCCCGGCAACCTGAGCTTCGCCTCGTCCGGCAATGCGTCCAGCCCCCATATCGCGGCCGAGCTGTGGGCCAAGGAAGTCGGCGTGACCATCACTCATGTCCCATACAAGGGCACGGCGCCGGCCATGAACGATCTGTACGGCGGTCTGGTGGACGGCATTTTCGATGGCCCCAGCTCCATCAACAGCGTGCGGGCCGGCCGCCTGCGCGCGCTGGGCATTGCCCATGACACCCGGCACCCCGCAGCGCCGGAAGTCCCCACCTTCAAGGAGCAGGGCATCGACCTGGTCTTTGGCAGCTGGTTCGGCTTCCTGGCGCCCAAGGGCACGCCCGAACCGGTTCTGAAGAAGCTCAATGAAGGCCTCAATCAGGCGATCAAGGACCCGCAAGTGCGCAGCGTCCTCGACAAGGCCGGCCTGTTCGTGTCGGGTGGAACGCCCAAGGAATTCGGAGATTTCCTGGCATATGAATCAAAGCGGTTGCAGGGGCTGGTCGATGCCGGCGTGCAACTGGTCGTCCAATAGTCCGTCATGGAAGCAGAAGTGATGAGTTTCAAACATATAGAAGTCGAGCAGCAAGATGGCGTCGCCATCGTTTACCTGAATCGCCCGCCCGTCAATGCCCAGAACGCCGAGCTGCGTGCCGAGCTGATCGGCGCGTTCGACGCCTTCAACGACGACGATGAGGTGCGATGCGTGGTGCTCACCGCGCGCGGCAATGTCTTTTCGGCCGGGGCCGACATCTCGGAGCGCCCCGCCATCAAGAAGCGCGGTCCGGGCGCCTACTGGAACCACAATCGCCTGGTCCGCGAAGCCTCGCTATCCATCGCCGACTGCAGCAAGCCGGTGATCGCCGCCGTCAATGGCCCGGCGATCGGCGCAGGCTTCGGCCTGATGGCCGCTTGCGACATCTGGATCTGCTCGAACAACGCCTATGTTTCCATGCCCGAGATCAATGTCGGCCTGGCCGGCGGCACCGCGCTGCTGCAACGCGTGTTCGGCAAGTCGCGCGCCCGCCGCATGTTCTACACGGGCATGAAGGTTTCCGCCGATGAGCTCTATCGCGTCGGCCTGATCGAAGCCAGCCTGCCGCCCGACGAACTGATGCCCTATGCGCTGGAACTGGCCCGCGAGATCGCCGGCAAAGCTCCCCTGGCCCTGCAGTATGCGAAGCAGGCGGCGCAGGTCACGCTGTCGATGCCGCAGCGCGAAGGCTACCGCTATGAACAGAACATCACCGTTGCGCTCTCCAATACGGAAGACGCCCAGGAGGCCCAGCGGGCGTTTCTGGAAAAGCGCCGGCCCCAGTACAAGGGGCGTTGAGCATGAAGCACGCATTGAACGAGCGGTTCCTGTCGCTGCCCAGCACCGGCAATAACGAGACGGGGAAATACCTGGAGTTCCAGAACGAGGTCCGCCAGTTCGCTGAACAAAACTGCCCGGACGATATCCGCGAAAAAGTCAGGAACGGCGAAAAGATCACGCGCCCCGTATACAGCCGCTGGCAGCAGATCCTGCACAAGCAGGGCTGGGCAGCGCCCAGTTGGCCCAAGGAACACGGCGGCACCGGATGGGACTTGCGGCAACGCATGATCTTCGAGGAAGCCATCGCCGACTTCGATTGCCCGCCGCTTTACCACCATGGCCTGGGCCATATCGGCCCGGTCATCATGCATTTCGGCACGCCGGAGCAAAAGGCAAAGTACCTGCCTCGCATCATCGATACCTCGGACTGGTGGTGCCAGGGCTATTCCGAGCCGAACTCAGGCTCCGACCTGGCCTCGCTGCAAACCCGCGCGGAGCGGGATGGCGACCACTACGTCGTCAATGGCCAGAAGATCTGGACATCGCATGGCCACGAGGCCAACATCATCTACCTGCTGGTGCGCACTTCGCGCGAAGGCAAGAAGCAAGAAGGCATTTCATTGCTGCTCGTCGACATGGATACGCCGGGAATCACCGTGCGTCCCATCGAGACGATAGATGGCTGGCATCACGTCAACGAGGTCTTCTTCGAAAACGTCCGGGTGCCGGTCGACCGCCTGGTGGGCGACGAAGGAAAAGGCTGGAACTGCGCCAAATACCTGCTGGAACGCGAGCGCCTGCCGCCGGCCGCCGTTGCGCAGCTGGTGCGCCAATGGCGCCGCATCGCGCATCTGCTCTGGAACAGCAAGCAGGAAAACGCCCACAACCACGACTATGCGGCGCTGGACCAGCGCATGCTCATGCTGGCCGCGCAGATCAAGGGCGCGCGTGAAATGCTGGCTTCCGCCATCGACGACATGATGCAAAAGCGGCCCTTGGGCGCCAAGCCTTCCGCCCTGAAGCTCATGTGCAGCCTGGCCGCCCAGTCACTGACCGAAGTGGCCCTCAGGATCACCGGGCCGACCGCCACGCAGCGCTTCCTGACCGACCAGGGCGACCAGACCGAATCCGGACTCTGGCTGCAGAACTATCTGTTCACCCGCTCGAAGACCATCGCAGGCGGCACGACCGAAGTTCAGCGCAATGTCGTCGCGCGTGAATTGTTAGGAGCATGATCCATGGCTTTTGAACCAGCAGTTGTATTTCCTGGCGTCCTGTTCGATGGCGCGCAGCGCTACGCCAAGGATGCCGACACGGCAACACCCGTCCCTTCCATCATCCAGGAGATGGGCTGGAGCGCGACCCTGATCCCTGAAGCGGACGGCGGCTATGGCGGCAGCTTCAACGACCTCGGGTCTCTTATCGAAGGCATGGCGGCGCGTGCCGTCAACCTCCCCATCCTGACGCGCTGCGGCATCGTGCCCGCCATGCTGGGCGCGGCGCCGGCCGGCGCCGCCGTCGAAGGGCTTCGAGCTCAAATCGCGGCCGGTGAAGCCTGCGCCGAATTCGCCGGCCCCCTGACGCATCGCGAAAGCCAGGCGCTCCCCGTCCTGTCCTCCGGAACGGGCGGCTGGACGCTGGCGGGCAAGCTCGAGCCCGTCGAACTGACGGCCGAGTGCAGCCACATCCTGTTCAACGCCGTCGACGCCGGCTCGGGCGCGGCACTGGTGATCCAGGCCGACGCCGCGCAACTGGCCGGGCGCGCGGCATCATATGCCACGGTCGAGGGCCGCCCCGTACAGTCCTTGGACCTGAACGGATTCCCACTGGCCGACGCCAATATCCTGGCCCGCGGCGACGCCGCCACGGCCATGCAATCCGCAGGGTGGCAGATCGCGCAAGCCGCGATAGGTGCCGACATCGTCTGCACGATGAACTATGCGCTCGCCGAGACATTGCGGTATCTGCAGGAACGGAAACAGTTCGGACAGGCGCTGGCTCAATTCCAGGTGCTGCGCCACGATGCTGCGAAGCTGTACGTGATTTTCGAGAGCTGCAAATGCCTGCTGATGTCGTCCCTGCGTTCGCTGGACGGCGCAAAGCATCCGTCGGAAAGCGCGGCGGCCTTCGATCTGCTGGGCCTTTACGTACGAGAACAGGCGATAGAATTCGCACAGGCGGCCATCCAGCTGCACGGAGGCATGGGCATGACGCAGGAAACCCTGGCGGCCCGCATGGCCACGCGCCTGATCGCGCTGGCCTTCCGCTACGGCGATGCCTACAGCCACATCAAGGCGCTGGGCGAATTCCAAGGAGCAAGCGGCCAATGACTCAAGCAGCAATAGGGGCCCACGCCCTGGACCCGTTCTTCAATCCGCGGTCCGTCGCCATCATCGGCGCATCGTCCGACCCTTCCAAGCTGGGCGGCAGGCCCATCCGTTTCCTGCGTGAAGCCGGCTTTGCCGGTCAGATCTATCCCATCAACAAACGCTCGGAGACCGTGCAAGGGCTGAAAGCCTACCCGACGCTGGCCGACATTCCGGGCGACGTCGACCAGGCGCTGATCATCGTTCCCGCCTCGGCCGCGCTCGATGCGCTGCGCGATTGCGTCGCCAAAGGCATCAAGGCCGTGCAGGTGCTGAGCTCCGGTTTCGCCGAGGAAAGCGAAGAGGGCCGCCTGCGCCAGGAAGAAATGACCGCGCTGGCCGCGCAGCACGGTGTGCGCTTGCTCGGACCCAACTGCCTGGGCATAGTCAGTGTGCGGAATCGTTATTTCGCCACCTTCTCCACCGCCCTCGAAGCGCTCGTGCCGCAGCCCGGCGGCATCAGCTTCGCCACGCAAAGCGGCGCGTTCGGATCCTGCGCCTACGCCCAGGCGATCCAGCGCGGCCTGGGCATTGCCCGCATCGTGGCCACCGGTAACGAAGCGGACATCGACGTCACGGAATGCATCGATTTCCTGGCATCCGACCCCGAGACCCGCGTCATCTGCGCCGCCATCGAAGGCTGCCGCGACGGCAACCGCCTGCGCCGCGCCCTGTTGAAGGCGGCACAGGCCGGCAAGCCCGTCATCCTGATGAAAGTGGGGAGTTCGGCCACCGGCCAGCAGGCCGCCGCCACCCATACGGGCGCGATCGCCGGCGACGACAAGATCTTCGACGTCGTCTGCCGGGAATGCGGCGCCTGGCGTGCGCAGTCCATCGAAGAAATGCTGGATATCGCCTACGTGCGCACCCAGCTTGCGCAGCCGTCGAACGATCGCGCCAATATCATCACCGTCTCCGGCGGCATCGGTGTCCTGATGGCCGACGACGCCGAGCGCTATGGCGTCGCCATCCCCACCATTTCCCCGGCCCTGCAGGCGCGGATACGCGACATCGTACCGTTCCTGGTGGGCGTGAATCCGCTGGACACCACGGCGCAAATCGGCGCCATCAAACGCGGCATACCGGACCTGGTGGATCTGGTCATCCAGGAAACCGACTGCGCAACGCATTTCATCTATCTGGCCCAGATCCCCTGCGATCCGCGCCGCTTCGTTCCGCTGCTGGCGGATCTCGCGGAATTGCGCAGGAAGCATCCGGATCGCCTGCTCGTGCTGGTGGGACCATCGGACGACGAGATGCGCCGACAGCTGGAGGCCGAGGGCCTGGTCATCTTTTCGGACCCGGGCCGCGCGGTGCGCGCCGTGGGTGCCCTGTGCGAGATCGAGCGGCGGCGCGCATCGCTGCATCCCGGCCTGCCCGATCCCGACCGCCAGGCAAAACGGACGAGCACGCCTGTCGACCCGGGCGCCGGCTCGTTGAACGAGATGCAGGCCAAGCGGCTGCTGGCGGATTACGGCCTGCCCGTTCCCCCGGAAACGCTTTGCGCGACCGAAGCCGAGGCCGTCGCGGCGGCGCAGAAGCTGGGCTATCCCGTGGTCGCGAAAATCGTCTCGCCGGACATTCAGCATAAAACCGAGTTTGGCGGCGTGGTCCTGAACCTGGCGGACGACGATGCGGTACGCCAGGCCTTCGGCAGGCTGATGGGCAAGGCCGAGGCTTTGCCGGATGCGCCGCGGATCGAGGGGGTGCTGATCGCGCCCATGGTGCGCAAAGGAACCGAAACCATCCTCGGCGTCCACGTGGATCCGATCTTCGGCCCCATGGTGATGTTCGGCCTGGGCGGCGTGGCCGTAGAGCTGTTCCGCGATGTCGCCTTCGCTTCCGTGCCGCTTTCGTCCGCCCGCGCCGAACAATTGATACGTTCGGTCAAGGCGTCGCAATTGCTGCTCGGATGGCGAGGCCAGCCGGCCCAGGACGTGGGCGCGCTGACCCAGGCGCTTTTGGGTCTCTCGGCCTTCGCCGAAGACTGGGCGCATGTCCTGGAAGGCGTCGACGTGAATCCTTTCGTCGTGCTCGACGACGGCGCAGCCTGCCTGGATGCGGTGGTTTCCTTCAACGCGGCCGCCTGAAGCCAAGTCCCTTCTATAATCCGGGCGTATGGCAGTCTTTCGAGGAGTATGCCGCAGGGCCTGTTGACGCTGACAGGCCCTAACCCATTCATGAGGCTAGTTTCATGGCGACACGAGACCCTGATCGTCGACACAAAATCATCGAAGCGGCACGCCGCGTGTTCGCCCGCCATGGATACGAAGGTGCGTCGATCAGCATGATCGCCGCGGAAATCGGTCTGACCAAAGCGGCCTTGTATCACCACTTCACCAGCAAGGAAGCCATCTATCGGGCGAGCTCCCGAACCGGCATGGACGAGCTGCTCATGGAGGTGAGCAGTGCGCTGGACAAGGCGGGGCCGCTGCCCATAGACCGCCTGCGCGCCTACATGCACGCTTCCGCCGCCCGCTTCGAAAGAAACCAGGACAGCTGGATGTCCGGTTCGGCGATCTTCTGGAGCACGCAGTCCAGCGAGACACGCTCCGAAGTCCTGCAGGTGCGGGACCGCTACGAAAGCCTGCTGAAGGAAATCATCCATGAAGGCATGGAGGCCGGCCAGTTCCGGAAGGACATCGACATCAATCTTTCCAGCAAGTTCCTGCTGTCCATCATCAACCAGCTCCCCCGCTGGTTCCGGAAGGGGGGCAAGCACAGTGCGGTGGAGATCATCGACATTTACCTGGACACGTATCTGAACGGTGTGCTCGACCGCGAGACCGTTCGGGCCTGACCCGTTACGGGACCGTTCGGGGTCAGACCCCGAACGGGGTCTGACCTCTTATTCGTCTATCCGCGGCTGAGGACCTGTGCGCGCAGTATCGATTTATTGATATCCAGCTCGATCAAACACGGCTTTCGTCATTTGTTTTTAGTATCTGGAGCGGCTCAGGCTGTGGCGATGTGATGGGGTCAGACCCCGTACGGGGTCTGACCCCATGGCGCCCCGACATCAAGCCCCATACACCAGCTCCTTGAAAAACAAGGATATCTCAGGCACGTAGGTAATCACCATCAGGCAGGCAACCACCACGGCCACGAAAGGCAGCAGCGACCTGATCAGGCGCTCGATGGGCAGGTTCGCCACGGCGCAGGCGGCGAACAAGTTCACGCCGAAGGGCGGCGTAACCATGCCCAATGCCAGATTCACCACCATGATCACACCGAAGTGCGCCGGATCGACGCCGAATTGCATGGCCACCGGCAGCAGCAGCGGCGCCAGCACCACGATCGATGCCGAGGTCTCGATGAACATGCCGATGATGAACAGCGCCGCGTTCACGCCTATCAGAAAAGCGTATTTATCGCTGAACAGATGGCCCAGCCATTCGCCCAGCGCAGCGGGAACCCCGGCCCGGTTCAGCAGAAAGCCGAATACCCCTGCATTCGCAATAACGAACATGATCACCGCCGTAGAAATCACGGAACGGTGCAAGGTATGGGACAGCGACGCGAACGTGATCTTGCGGTATACGAATATGCCGACCACCAGCGCGTACATCACCGCCACCGCCGATGCCTCGGTGGGCGTGAAGATGCCGCCGTAAATGCCCCCCAGGATGATCACAGGCATCAGCAGCGCAAGCCATGAACGCTTGAATGCAGGCCACAGCGCAAGCCGCCCATCGCCGTCATGCTTGCCATAGCCATGGCGGCGGGCATACAGCCAGACATAGAGCATCAGCGCGCCGCTGATGAGCAGACCCGGACCTATGCCGGCGATGAATAGCTCGCCCACCGAGGTGTCCGTGGCCACCGCGAACAGGATCATCGGTATGGACGGAGGGATGATCACGCCCAGCTCAGCGGCAGAGGTTTGCAGCGAGGCGGCAAAAGGCCTGGGATAGCCGTGCTTGACCATGGCCGGAATGAGAATGGCCCCGACGGCGAAGGTGGTGGCCACGCTGGAGCCGGCCACCGCGGCGAAGATCATGCAAGTGAGCACGCAGCTGCAAGCCAGGCCGCCCTGCAAGCCGCCGACCACGCTCTTGGCGAAGTCCACCATGCGCTCGGAAATGCCGCCCGCCTCCATCAGGTTGCCGGCAAGAATGAAGAAAGGCACCGCCACCAGCGGGTATTTGTCCAGCGCCGCGTAGATCTGCTGCGCGATCACCAGCCAGGTCATCTGTCCGTCGTACGCTACGCCCAGCATGCTGGCCAGGCCGATGGACACCGCCACCGGCACCGACAGCGCGAAGAACAGCAGCATCGATACAACCATCAGCTGGGACATGGTTCAACCACCTGTTGCGATGACTGGAGTTGCAGAACGCATGTTCATGTCAGATCACGGTTTCGTCGACGGTGGCCGGGTGGTTAGGGCCCTCGGCCCAATGCGCCAGGACGGCCAGCATGGCCAGGACCGCACCGATGGGAATGGCGATGTACACCCAGGAAATGGAGACATCGAGGCTAGGCATGGTCTGGAAACGCACCCGCCAGGTCATCTGGCCGCCGACCCAGGCCATGAAGCCCAGAAAGCACAGGCAGATGGCGAGAATAAGGTGTTCGAGCCAGCGCTTCTTGCGTGCCTCGAGAAAGCCATGCAGCATTTCGACGCTGAGCATGGCCCCTTGCCGGAAAGCCAGTGAAATGCCCAGCATCACCGTCCAGATCAATGATGCGCGCGTCCAGGCCTCGCTCCAGTCGGCGGGCGACTGGAGCACGAAACGCGCCACCACCTGGTAAAAGCCCGCAGCCACCGCCGAGACGATCAACAGCTGGGCTGCTGCCGAAACCAGGCGGAACAGGCCGCGGTCAATAAAACGAAGCGCCGACACGAGCGATGCTTACTTGGTATTGCGAATGGACTCGACCAGTTCCTTGCCGAACTGCTTGTAGTACTGGGGATAGACGGGTTCCACCGCCTTCTGGAAAGCGGCGTGATCGACGGTGTTGACCTGCATGCCCTGCTTCTTGACCTCTTCGATGCCGCTCTTTTCGACCTGGTCGACATAGGCGCGCATGGCGATGGCGGCGTCGTGCCCGGCTTTTTTGAAGGTACCCTTGTCGGCGTCGGACAGGCCGTCATACACGGACGGAGACATGAGTACGAGCGCGGGTCCGTAGACGTGCGAAGTCAGGGACAGATACTTCTGCAATTGCGGCAGCTTGGCCGACACGATGACGGACATGGGATTTTCCTGGCCATCGATGGTGCCTTGCTGAAGCGCCGTGGCCACTTCGGGCCAGGCCATGGGCGTGGCTAGCACACCCAGTTCGCGGAATGCCGCGATGTGGATGGGGTTTTCCATGGTGCGCACTTTCAGGCCTTTTGCATCGGCCGGCTGCGCAACGGGGCGCGTGTTGTTGGTCATTTGCCGGAAGCCTTGTTCGCCCCAGGCCAGGGCGACCAGGCCGCGCTTGGGAAATTCTTCGAGCATCTTCTGGCCGATTTCGCCATCCAGCACCTTGCGGGCATGTTCCAGGTCGCGGAAAAGGAAGGGGATGTCGAACACGCCGGTCTTGGGGACGAAATTCAGCGTGGCGCCGGTGGACACGATGGCCAGGTCGATGGTGCCCAACTGGATGCCTTCGATGACCTCGCGCTCGCCGCCCAGGGCGCTGTTGGGAAACTGCTGGATCTTGAATTGACCCTTGGTGCCGCCCTCGATGGTTTTCGCGAAAGCATCCGCACCCACCCCGTAATGGGAATTGGTCGAAAGCGCGTACGCCATCTTCAGGGTTTTTTCGGCCATTGCCGGCGCGGCGGCGAACACGCCTGCCACGGATACCGCAACCATCAGTTTGGAAAGCCAGGTCTTGCGCATTTTGTCCCCAAATTCACTTTACACGTTGATCGTGATTTGTACCTTAATTCACCCGTGCCGGAATATTGGGGTTTTCTATGGTGGCGCCCTATTCTTCCACGTACCAATTGTCCTCGGAGAGCATCACTTGCTGATGGCCATAGCCCGCGGGCATCATCGGAAAGCAGTTTTCCTGGGGCTGAACGACGACGTCCAGGAAATAGGGACCCGGGTAGGCCATGCACTGTGCAAGCGCCGCATCGAGCTCGGCGGGGTTCTCCACCCTGGCCGCGCCCCAGCCGAACGCCCGGGCGAGCGCGACGAAGTCGGGAATCGACGCGTTGTAGCTGTGACTGTAGCGCCCGTCGTGGATGAGCTCCTGCCATTGGCGCACCATGCCCATGTGCTGGTTGTTGCACAGTACCACCTTGATGGGCGTCTGGTGCTGGCTGGCCGTCGCCAGTTCCTGGATATTCATCAGCACCGATGCATCGCCGCTGACGCACACCACCGGCTTGTCCGGATTGCCGATCTGCGCGCCGATGGCCGCGGGAACGCCATAGCCCATGGTGCCCGCCCCGCCGGACGTCAGCCAGCGGTTGGGCCGGTTGAACTTGATGTACTGCGCCGCCCACATCTGGTGCTGTCCCACGTCGGTCGAGATGATGGCGTCGGTACCCGTGAGCGCATGGTCCAGGGCACGCATCAGGTGCTGGGGCAGGATGGCTTCGGTCGACGGCTGGAAGCCCAGGCAGTCCTTGGCGCGCCAGACGCCGATGCGTTCCCACCAGGGCTGCAGGCGCGATGCATCGGCCTCCAGCTGGCCGATTTCCTTGCGCAGAGCGCGCAGCATGGGATAGCAATCGCCTACCAGTGCGACATCGGCGCGCACGACCTTGTTGATGGAGGCCGGGTCGATATCGAGGTGGATCTTGCTGGCATGCGGGCAGAAGTCGGAGAGCCTGCCCGTGATGCGGTCGTCGAAACGCGCCCCCACGCAGATGATGAGGTCGGCATGATGCATGGCAAGATTGGCTTCGAGTGTGCCATGCATGCCCAGCATGCCCAGGAACAATGGGTCGTCGGCGGGAAAGGCGCCCAAGCCCATAAGCGTCAGCGTGCAAGGCGCTCCCATGTCCTGCACCAGGCTGGTGAAGGCATGGCAGGCGTCCAGCCCCGAATTGATCAGGCCGCCTCCGCCATAGAAGACCGGACGCTTCGCGTTGGCGATCAGCGAGGCGGCGCGCTTGATCGCGGCCTCGGTCACCGGCGTGGCGGTTTCGATGGCTTCCGGCAGCCCGGCTGCGTCCGCGCCTCCGGTCGTTGCGGGCACCAGCCCGATCTGCATGTCTTTGGGAAAATCGAGCAGCACCGGCCCCGGCCGGCCGGAACGCGTAAGGTTGTAGGCCTTCGCGGCCAGGGCCGGCACGTCTTCGCTGCGGCGGATCTGGGCGTTCCATTTCGTGACCGGCCGCGAAATGCCGATGGCATCGCATTCCTGGAAAGCGTCGGTGCCGATCGCGCTGGTAGCGACCTGGCCGCTGATGCACAGCACCGGTATGGAATCGCACAAGGCGTCCAGCAGGCCTGACGTGGTATTGGCCATGCCGGGGCCCGATGTCACGACGACTACGCCGGGCTTGCCGGTGGAGCGCGCATAGCCTTCGGCGGCATGGACGGCCCCTTGCTCGTGGCGAACCAGCACGTGTCGGATGCGCGGCTCGGAGTACAAGGCATCGTACAAAGGCAGGACCGCGCCGCCCGGATAGCCGAAAATGGTATCGACGCCGTGCGCGATCAGGGTTTCCAGCAGGGCCTGCGCGCCATTCCGGCTGACGGGTTCAGTAGAAGTATTCACGGCACATCGCTTTATTGCATAAGATATCGGGATACGGGAAGTGTATTCTTTTTTCCCCCACCCAAAAACCTGGAAAGCATGAGCCCCCAACCCGAACCCTGGCATCTGGTCAAAAAGTCCTCACTGCACGGTACCGGCGTCTTCGCCCTGCGCGACATCCCCGCCGGCACGCGCATCATCGAATACCGCGGCAAGCGCATCACGCCCGAGCAGGCGGACGACATGCATCCGGTCAATCCCGACGACCCCTTCCATACCTTCTTCTTTTCTTTGAGCAACGGCAAGGTGATAGACGGCGGGCAAAAGGGCAATGACGCGCGCTGGATCAATCACTCCTGCGCGCCCAATTGCGAAACCGAGGAAAACTCGCAAGGCAACCGGGTGTTCGTCATCGCCCTGCAGGACATCCCGGCGGGCGACGAGCTCTTCTACGACTACGGGCTGGTGATGGAAGGCAAGATCACCAAGACACTGCGCAAGCAGTATGGGTGTCTTTGCGGGGCCGATACATGCAGGGGGACGATGCTGGCGCTGCCCAAGAAGAAGCAGAAGAAGAAATAGGAATCATGGGGTCAGACCCCACGTGGGGTCTGACCCCGGCTAAAGAGAACGAGAGTCTGACCCCGGGCTAAAGAGTGGGGGGTCAGACCCCGGCTAAAAAGTGAGGGGTCAGACCCCGTACGGGGTCTGACCCCAAGTCACGCCAAGTCACGAATTTCCCTGCCGTCTCAGATACAAGGCAAACAAGTCGGCCAGCAACGTTGCCGCGGACGAGGGCGGTGCGTGCTTCAGGCGCAGGCTGCCGACGACGGCTTCGGGCAGGCGTATGCCAAACCGCATCAGGCCATGGGACTCCGCGGCGATGGACGGCGCCTGGAAGAAGACGGACGGGAGCATCGTCAGCATGTCGCTATTCCGTATCAGTTGCCAGTTCGACAGCGTCGAATTGCAATCGACGATGCGCTGCGGCGGCGCAAGGCCCTGGTCGGCGATCCACTTGAGGATGCGCTCGCTATAGCTGCCCGGATGCAGGCTGAAGATCCATTCGTAGTCCAGAAGCTGGGCCAGCTCTGTGGCGTGCCGGGCCGGATGCCCCGCGCGCCCGACGATCTGGAAGGACGTATGAATGATGGGCTCGAACGCCAGCGTGTCGGGCACGAAACCGGGATCGGCCATCACGACCGCGAAATCCAGCTCGCCTTTCAGCAGCGCCGGCACGACGATCGACGGCAAACCCTCGCGCAGGTTCAAGGCCACGGCGGGCCGCAAGCGCCGGAAGTGCGTCCATACGTCCGACAGCACCGACAGCGCCACCATGGGCGTCACGCCCACGGCCAGGCGCTCTGGGGCCGAGCCCGACAGGGCGCGGATCTCGGCCTCCGCAATCTGCAGCTGCTGACGCGCCACCTTGGCGCGATCGTGCAAAATGCGCCCGGCCTCGGTCAGCCGCACGCCGCGATAGCTTCTGCTGAGGAGCTCGGCCCCAATGTCGCTTTCCAGTTCGCGCAGCGACTTGGTCAGCGCGGCCTGCGACAAATTGAGCGCACGGGCCGCGCCCCGTATGGTGCCGGCTTCCGCAACGGCCAGTAAGGCTCTGAGGCTATGGTCCTTCATATCAACATGATAACCAATAGTTTTCACTAAAAACTAAATACCAGTAACGAGGGACACGAGGTCATGCCAATAATGCCGGCATGACTACGAATCTAGATCCCGTCATCGACTGGGACGCCTACATCGCGCTCCGGCGAGACATCCATCGCCATCCTGAACTCGGTTTCGAAGAGTTCCGCACTGCCCGTATGGTCGCGGATCGCCTGCGGACCCTGGGCTACGACGTCGCGGAAGGCATCGCCGGCACCGGCGTGGTCGGTACGCTCAGGCATGGGGACTCCGACCGGCGCATCGGCCTGCGGGCCGATATGGACGCCCTGCCGATACAGGAAAGCAATCGCATCGAATGGGCAAGCCAGGTACCAGGCACCATGCACGCCTGTGGCCATGACGGCCACACCGCCATCCTGCTGGCCGCCGCCGAGATCATTGCGCGGCGGCGGAATTTCGACGGCACGGTTCATCTTATCTTCCAGCCCGCCGAAGAACTGGGCGGCGGCGGAGGCGCCCGCCGCATGATCGAGGAAGGCCTGTTCGAGCGTTTTCCCTGTGACGCGGTATTCGCCCTGCACAACATGCCTGGCTGGCCGACCGGCAAGTTTCTTTTCCGCGCAGGCGCAATGATGGCGTCGTCCGACCGCGTCGTCATCACGTTCACCGGCCGAGGCGGCCACGCCGCAGTGCCTCACCGAGCGGTCGATCCCACCGTTGCCGCGGCCAGTGCCATCATGGCGCTGCAAACCATCGTGTCGCGGAACATCGATCCGCTCGACAGCGTGGTGATCAGCATCGGCAAGCTCGAAGCCGGCGCAACCTACAACGTGATCCCGGGCAGCGCCCGGCTCGAATTGAGCGTGCGCGCCTTTTCCCCTGAAATACGCGATGAGCTCGAAACCCGCATCCGCCGCATCTGCACGCTGCAGGCGGAAAGCTATGGCGCCACGGCAGAGGTGGATTATCAGCGCGGCTATCCCATGCTCGTCAATACCGTCGACGAAACCGGCGTGGCGATCGACGTTGCGCGCCGCATCTTCGGCGCGGAAAACGTACAAGCCGAGACCGAGCCGCTGATGGGCAGCGAGGACTTCGCCTACATGCTCCAGGAAAAGCCGGGCTGCTATCTGCTGGTCGGCAACGGCATGATCGGCGAATCCGACCCCGGCAGCGGACTTACGCACTGCATGGTGCACAACCCCGGCTATGACTTCAACGATGCCTGCCTGGCTCCCGCCGCCACCTTCTGGGCGGAACTGACGGCGCAATGGCTCGCCCCCCGATAACCCAATGCATCAAAAGAAAACTTACGGAGACTTCCCATGCGCAAAAGCAAACTCATCCTTGGATCGGCATGTGTCGCCCTGGCCAGCCTGGCCATGCCGGCCCTCGCCCAGTCCAACGGGCAGATCAGCCTGATCGTGCCTTATCCTCCCGGCGGCGGCTCGGACTTCGTCGCCCGCACGATCGCGCCCGTGATGTCCAAGGCGCTGAATCGCACCATCGTCATCGAGAACCTGAGCGGCGCGGGCGGCGCGGTGGGCAGCCACCGCGTATTGCAGCGCCCGGCCGATGGCAAGACGCTGCTCCTGGGTTCGCCCAACGAGGTGATCCTGGCGCCCGCCGTCAACCCGGCGCTGGAGTACAAGGCGGACGCGTTCCGTCTGATCGGCCCCGCGACACAGACGAGCCAGGTCCTGGTCGCCCGACCGAACCTCGAGGCGGCCGACATCCGCGCCCTCATCGCGCAAAGCAAAGCGCCGAATGCGAACGCCGTCAGCTACGGCAGCGTCGGCATCGGGTCGCTTTACCATGTGACGGGCGCCGTCCTGGCGGCGGAAACCGGCGCCAACATGTTCCACGTGCCTTATCGGGGCGCCGCCCCGCTGGTGCAGGATCTCATGGGCGGCCAAGTCGACATCTCGTTTCTTCCCCTGGCCGGCAACATACTGGGGCTGATACGCGACAAGAAGCTCAAGGCTTACGGGATCGCGCAATCCGAGCGCAATCCGCTCGCGCCGGACATTCCCACTCTCGGGGAAATCGCGCCCGAGCTGAAGGGCTTCCAGTACCCCACCTGGGCGGGCTTGCTGGTCCGGGCGGAAACTCCTGACGACGAAGTGCGCACGCTGCAGGCGGCGCTCAAGCAGGCCTTGTCGGATCCGCAAGTCCGGGCCGCCATCGAGGCCAGCGGCTCCGCCGTCGGCGAGCCCCTGGGCCTGGAGCAGGCTGACGAACAATACCGGCGTGAAACCGAGCAATTCCTGAAGATCGTCGCGGACAGGGCGATCTCCGTGAACTAGGCAGCGGGGTCAGACCCCGTACGGGGTCTGACCCCCACCCCCCCGACAGCCCAGAGGGGTCAGACCTATGGGTCTGACCCCAAAACCCACCGGCGCCGCTCCGAAATAGGGCCGGACCCCATGCGGGGTCTGACCCCGGCAAATCCAAACGCGGGAAACCCCGGGGATACTAAAGTGTCGCAAAACGTTAGCATGTCGGCTATTCACTAAAGCATGCTTGTTTTCCCGTATTCCAATGCCTCATTCTCCTGACAAGGCCGCCGACGATCCGGATTTCGTCGTGGCCGTTCCCAAAGATCCTCCCGTCAAAGTACCGCTCAAGATCGAAGACTGGATCTCGGTCCTGATCATGGCGGTCCTGGCACTCATCACCTTCGCCAACGTGCTGGTCCGCTATTTCACCGACGGCTCCTTCGCGTGGTCGGAAGAGATCTCGGTCTTCCTGCTCATCGTGCTGACCATGACCGCCAGTGCCACCGCCTTCGTCCGCAACCAGCATATCCGCATCGAAGCCTACGCCGACAGCGGCGCCGAGTCGCGGCAACGCAAGCTCGCCGTCGTCGTCAATACCCTGGTGCTGCTCTTCTTCCTCCTGCTCACCATCCTGTCGGGCCGCATGGTCTACGACGACTACACCTGGGGCGACACCTCGCCGGCCATCGGCATTCCCAATTGGTGGTACACGGTCTGGATGCCGGTGCTTGCGCTGGGCATTTCCCTGCGCATCGCGGGCATCCTGCGCCGCCTGCTGAATTCCGGCACGGGCGGGCCCGGAGCATGATCGTCGCCACCCTGTTCATCGTCTTCATCGTGCTGATGGTCATCGGCATGCCCGTGGGCGTGGCCCTGGGCATTGCGGGCACCCTGTCCATCGTGATGTCCAATCTCGACACCCAATGGTTCGGGCTGCTGGCCGTCCCGCAAAACTTCTATGCGGGCCTGGCCAAGTATCCGCTGCTGGCCATACCGATGTTCGTGCTTGTCGGATCCATTTTCGACCGCTCCGGCGTCGCCAGCCGGCTGGTCAATTTCGCCATTGCCATCGTCGGACGCGGGCCGGGCATGCTGCCGCTGGTCGCCATTGCCGTCGCCATGTTCCTGGGCGGCATTTCAGGCTCGGGTCCCGCCTGCGCCGCCGCCGTGGGCGCGGTAATGATCAGCGCCATGAGCCGCGCGGGCTATCCACGGCCTTTTTCAGCCAGCATCGTCGCGGCGGGTGCGGCCACCGACATCCTCATCCCGCCGTCGATCGCCTTCATCGTCTATTCCATACTGGTGCCGCAGGCGTCCGTTCCCGCGCTGTTCTCGGCGGGCATGATACCGGGCATCCTGGCCGGCATCGCCCTCATCGTACCGGCGGTGTGGCTGTCGCGGCGCCATAACCTGGGCGCCCATGAAAGAGCATTGCCGCGCCCCCCGTTCTGGCGCAGCCTGTTCGAGGCATCCTGGGGCCTAGCCGCGCCCGTCCTGATCCTGGGCGGCATGCGCATCGGCCTTTTCACACCCACCGAGGCCGCGGTCGTGGCGGTGTTCTACGGGCTCTTCGTCGGCATGGTCGTGCATCGCACCATCAAGTTCCGCGATCTGTTCCTTATCTTGCGCGAGGCGGCTGAGCTTTCCGCCGTCATCATGCTGGTGGTCACGCTGGCCGGCATTTTCGCCTGGGCCCTGTCCACGCTCAGCGTCATCGACCCCATCGCACACGCCATCGTCAATTCGGGCCTGGGCGAGTACGGCGTGCTGACCCTGCTCATCGCGCTGATCATGATACTGGGCATGTTCCTGGACGGCATCTCCATTTTCCTGATTTTCGTGCCGCTGCTCATGCCCATCGTCAACGCCTATGGATGGGACCCGGTCTGGTTCGGCGTGCTGCTTACCCTTAAAGTAGCACTGGGGCAGTTCACGCCCCCGCTGGCGGTCAACCTCATGGTCGCCTGCCGTATCGCGCAGGTTCCCATGGAAAGCACCATACGCTGGGTGATCTGGCTGCTTTGCTCGATGTTCACCGTTCTGGTCCTGGTAATCGTTTTCCCCGAGCTGGCTCTTTGGCTGCCTCGATACCTAGGGTACTGACCCCGAGGCCGCCTCGCGCGGCCATACTTACTACCAACGCTATCCCCAAAAAGGAGACTCCATGAAAATCCGCACATTGCTTGGCGCCCTCGCCTGCTCCATCGCAGCGCTTGGCCTGGCCGGCACCGCCCAGGCGGCCAATTACAAATCCGAGTACAAGCTCTCGCTCGTCGTCGGCACGGCCTTCCCCTGGGGACAGGGCGCCGAAATCTGGGCCAACAAGGTCCGCGAGCGCACCGCCGGGCGCATCAACATCAAGCTGTACCCAGGCGTCTCGCTGGTGCAGGGCGACCAGACACGCGAGTTCACCGCCATTCGCCAAGGCCTGATCGACATGGCGCTCGGCTCGACCATCAACTGGTCGCCGCAAGTGAAGCAGCTGAACCTGTTCTCCTTGCCCTTCCTGATGCCCGACTACGCAGCCATCGACGCCCTCATCCATGGCGAGGTGGGCAAAGCCCTGTTCAAGGACGTCGAAAAGGCCGGCGTCGTGCCTCTGGCATGGGGTGAAAACGGCTATCGCCAGCTCAGCAACTCCAAGCATGAAGTCAAGTCGCCGGAAGATCTGAAGGGCCTGAAGCTGCGTGTAGTCGGTTCGCCGCTCTTCATCGACACCTTCACCGCGCTGGGCGCCAATCCCACGCAAATGAGCTGGGCGGATGCACAGCCCGCGCTCGCCACCGGCGCAGTCGACGGCCAGGAAAACCCCCTGTCCATCTTTTCCGCCGCCAAGCTGTATGACGTCGCCCAGAAGAATCTGACCCTCTGGAACTACGTCGCCGATCCGCTGATCTTCGTGGTAAACAAACAGGTATGGGAATCCTGGACGGAAGAAGACCGCAAGATCGTCCGCGAAGCCGCCATCGAAGCGGGCAAGGAACAAATCGTGCTGGCCCGCAAAGGCGTTACGCCGGAAGACCCCTCGCTGCTCAAGGAGATCGAAGGACATGGCGTGAAGGTCACCAGCCTGACGCCCGAGCAACACGACGCCTTCGTCAAGGTAACCAAGCCCGTTTTCGACAAATGGAAAAAGACCATCGGCGAGCAGCTTGTCGACCAGGCCCAGAAAGACATCGCGGCCCGGAAGAAGTAAGCCATGGGGCAGGGGTCAGACCCCGTACGGGGTCTGACCCCATATCGTGGAGGGAGTCGGACCCCTTTAGAATATGCGTGGGGTCAGACCCGGCATCGGGTCTGACCCCTACCAAACCACAGGACGAGCCCCATGAATCCATCCCCCCAGATCCAGGCGTTTTTCGACGAACCCACCAATACGGTGAGCTATCTGGTTTCCGATCCCGCGACCAAGCAGGCCGCCGTGATCGACCCCGTGCTGGATTATGACCACCGCAGCGGCAAGGCATCGACGGCTTCGGCGGACACGATGCTGCGGGCGGCGGCCGATGGCGGCTTGCAGGTCGTCTGGGTTCTTGAAACCCACGCCCATGCGGACCATCTAAGCGCAGCGCCCCACATCAAGCAGCACACGGGCGCACAGGTCGCCATCGGCGAGCACATCCGCGACGTCCAATCGATTTTCCGGTCCGTCTTCAACATCGACGACGTCTCGGGCGACGGCCGCGAATTCGACCGCCTGCTGGCAGACGGCGAAACAATCCAGCTCGGCTCGCTCACGGTCGAGGTGATGCACACGCCGGGCCACACCCCCGCCTGTGTCTCCTATCGCATCGGCGACGCGGTATTCATCGGCGACACGCTGTTCATGCCGGACTACGGCACGGCGCGTGCGGACTTCCCGGGCGGCAGCGCCCAGACACTGTATCGGTCGATCCGGCGGCTCCTTTCGCTGCCCGACGAGACGCGATTGTTCCTGTGCCACGACTACAAGGCGCCCGGACGCGACACCTATGCCTGGGAAAGCACGGTGGGCGACATGCGCGCGCGCAACGTACATGTCCATGACGGCGTCTCCGAGGCGGAATTCGTCGCGATGCGCGAACGGCGCGACGCCACGCTGGCAGCGCCCGTCCTGCTGCTTCCCGCCATTCAGGTCAATATCCGCGCGGGACACCTGCCCAAAGCGGAATCCAACGGCGTCTCGTATTTGAAGATCCCTGTCAGCAGGGGTCAGACCCCATGCGGGGTCTGACCCCTGATCCAACCGTCCGGCCACAACAGGTGGGGTCAGACCCCGGATGGGGTCTGACCCCTGCCGCCATCCAGTTCCGCCAGGCAGTCTTCCGCGGTGCCGACCACCACCTTCGCCGAACAAGCGATCATGAGATTCAGGTTCAGGCCGAAGTCCTCGACGGCGTATCCCTGCGCGTCGATGTGGACGCGCCCGGACGGGGAAGGCATCACGGCCGTCGCGACCTGCTTCACCATCGATCGGGACTCGCTGGTATAGACCCACACGGGCTTGCCCAGCGCAGCCGCGTAACCCACTTCGAACACGGTGCCCGAGTCGGGCTCGGCACCCCGAAAAGGGTTGAGATTGGCCATGACGATATCGGCCTGGTGTATCAAGGCGATATTCGCCTTGCAGATCCAACGCGCCTGCTCCAGGTCGGACATGCCCGAAGGCAGCGCGTTATCCAGCGGATACAGCCCTTCGTAGCCGTACTTGTTGCAAAGCAGCTTCAGTGTCGCCCCCCACGCCTTGGCGTCCGGGCGGAAGACATCGAAACCGGCGAGATAAATGGATTTCACATGCTGCTCCTGAGGGGTCAGACCCCTGGTGCTGCTCCTGAGGGGTCAGACCCCTGGTGCTGCTCTTGAGGGGTCAGACCCCGTACGGGGTCTGACCCCATATCGTGGTGAGGTCTGGTGGGGTCGGACCCTATAGGGTCCGACCCCTCAACCCTACTTGAAAGCGGTTTCTATAAAGCTGCGCAGCTTGCGCGAATGCAGGCGCTCGCGCGGCATATCGCGCAGCAATTCCAGCGCCCGGATGCCGATATGCAGGTGCCGGTTGACCTGGGTACGGTAAAAGTCACTGGCCATGCCGGGCAGTTTCAGCTCGCCGTGCAGCGGTTTGTCGGACACGCAGAGCAGCGTTCCGTACGGCACCCGGAAACGGAAGCCGTTCGCCGCAATGGTGGCGGACTCCATGTCCAATGCGATGGCCCGGGACTGGGACAGGCGCTGCACGGGCTCGTGATGATCGCGCAACTCCCAGTTGCGGTTGTCGATGGACGCGACTGTGCCGGTGCGCATGATGCGTTTCAAATCCCAGCCATCCAGGCCGGAGACATCGGCCACGGCCTGTTCCAGCGCGATCTGGATTTCGGCCAGCGGCGGAACGGGAACCCATAGCGGCAGATCGTCGTCGAGCACATGGTCCTGGCGCACATAGCCGTGTGCCAGCACGTAGTCGCCCAGCCGCTGCGTGGTGCGCAGCCCCGCGCAATGGCCCAGCATGAGCCAGGCGGAGGGGCGCAGGACGGCGACGTGGTCGGTGATCGTCTTGGCGTTGGATGGTCCCACGCCGATGTTGATCAGGGTAATGCCGTTGTGCTTGTCGCGCAGCAAATGATAGGACGGCATCTGCGGATTGCGCATCAGCGGCTGGCCTTCGCGCTCCGCGTCCGGACCCGCCCGGGTAATGATGTTGCCCGGCTCGACCAGCGCCGTGTAGCCGCCCTCGCCCTGCGCCAGCGTTTCCTTGGCCCATTGGCAGAACTCATCGACATAAAACTGGTAGTTGGTGAACAGCACGAAATTCTGGAAGTACTCCGGCGCCGTGGCCGTGTAGTGCTGCAGGCGATGCAGGGAATAATCCACTCGCGGCGCCGTGAACGGCGCCAATGGAAGGGGATCTTCGCGGCGGCCTTTCCAGGTTCCGTTCACGATGGCGTCATCCGTCACGGCCAGGTCGGGAACGTCGAAATGGTCGCGCAGCGCATCGCCCAGCAAGGAGTCGGAATACACCCCTTCGACGTATTGTCCATCTGCATATGAAAAATGCAGGGGGATGGGCATATCCGACTCGCCCACCTCGACCGGCACGCCATGATTCTTGATCAGCAGCCCGATCTGTTCGAGCAGATAGTCGAAATACAGAGCCGGCTGCGTGATGGTCGTCATATAGACGCCTGGCTCGACGACGTGCCCATACGACAGGCGGCTGTCCACTTCCTGATACGTATTTACTTTGATCCGGATCGCCGGATAGCAGGCACGGATGCGCCGCTTTCCCGGGATGCCGTTCTTCACGTAGGCTGCGAATTCCTCGCGGATGAAGGCGGTATTCCTGGTATAGATATCCACCAGGCGCTGCACCGCCGCCCGGGCATCGGTGAAACTGGTGAACGGCATGACGGGCGGAAGCGTGATCGGGTTGACCGCGTCCTGTGAATCAAACATATGTATTACCTGAAAAAATCGGCTGCCCAATGGGCACAGTATATAAAGCTACTGTGACAAAATGCGCGGTTATTGGTTTAATACCTCGATCAGGAAACGACGGGCCCAGGCCCGTCAATCTGAAAAGTCTAAAAGGCCCTGAACCTTGAGCGTAATCCTCAACGCCGTATTCCCGCTGTTCGCGCTCATTCTGCTCGGCTACCTCAGCGCACGCAACCGTCTGCTCGGCCCCGCCGCGGTCGAGACGCTCAACAAGTTCGTCGTCTGGATGGCGCTGCCCGCGCTGCTGTTCCAGGCAATGGCCAAGATCAGCTGGGAACAGATCAACCAGCCCGGCTACCTGGCCGCTACCGCCCTGGGCATCGCCATCGTTTTCGCGGTCTCGTACTTCATGGACCGCCGACGCCGGGGGCGCCTGGCCGATGCCAGCATCGAAGGCCTCGCCGCCTCGTATTCCAATGCCGGATTCATGGGCATTCCGCTGTGCCTGATGCTGTTTGGCGAGGCCAGCCTTCCGGCCGTCATCATCGCCACTTTGCTGACGGCCTGCGTCCTGTTCGCATTTGCCATCGTCCTGATCGAAATCGACCTGCAAGGTTCGCCCCACTTGCTCCACACCCTGGCCAAGGTCAGCCGGTCGCTGAGCCGCAACCCGCTGGTGGTATCGCCCGTGCTGGGCCTGATCGTCGCGGCGCTGGAATGGCCGCTGCCCTATGGGCTGGAGCAGTTCACGACGCTGTTGGGTGCGGCGGCCAGCCCCTGCGCATTGATCACAATAGGCCTGTTTCTGGCGCAGGACCAGCCCCGTGCCCGCCACGGAGCCGTCTGGCGCATCGTCGGGCTGAAGCTCATCCTGCATCCGCTGGTCACGTTCGTCCTGGCGTACTGGGTATTCAGCATGCCGCCCCTGTGGGCCAGCACCGCCGTGCTGCTTGCGGCGCTGCCGGTCGGCACCGGTCCCTTCATGCTGGCGCAGCTATACCAGCGCGAACCCGCCGTCACCTCGCGGGCCATACTGATTTCCACCGTGCTCTCGCTGGCGACGGTATCGGTGCTGGTCGCGGTGCTGGGCGGCTCTCAGGCCAGCTGATCCATGAAAAGGGCCAGCGCCACGTCGCGCTCGGTCACGCCCTTGGCGTCGTGCGTGGTCAGCGTCACGCTTACCCGGTTGTAGACATTCGTCCATTCCGGATGGTGGTCCAGCTTCTCGGCGTGCATCGCCACCTGCGCCATGAAGCCGAATGCCTCATTGAAATTCTTGAAGATGAACGTTTTGTGTATGGCGTCGCGCCCTTCGGTGGCCGACCATCCTTCAAGCAGCAGAAGGGCCGATGGCGCGCCAATCAATTTCAGCTGATTCTTCATTGCCGTGTCCTTTTCTGGGGTCAGACCCCGTACGGGGCCTGACCCCTTGATGGCGTTGGTGCGACGGGGTCCGACCCCGCTCCGGTAGGAACTTTAAGTTGCAAGTCCTTTGACCGCAGCGCGGTTGAGGTCTTGCGTCCTACAGTCCATACTACCTTGTATTATCAACCTCTTATCATGGAAGCGTGATGACGGAAAGAACCTCATGCAAGCGGCTTCAAGTTGCTACCGAGCTTTATCAATTTGTCGAGCGGGAAGCATTGCCCGGCACAGGCGTCGCGCCTGAAGCGTTCTGGTCCGGTTTCGACGAACTCGTCCATGACCTCGCGCCGCGCAATCGCGAGCTCCTGGCCGAACGCGACCGCCTGCAAGCCGAAATCGACGCCTGGCATCGCCAGAACCCCGGCCCCATCCAGGACCAGGCCGCCTACCAGGCGTTTCTGCGCAAAATCGGCTATTTGCAAGACATCCCCGGCCACGTGGCCGTCAAGACCAGCCATGTCGACACCGAAATCACCCAACAGGCAGGCCCCCAGCTGGTCGTGCCCATCACCAATGCGCGCTATGCCCTGAATGCGGCCAACGCCCGCTGGGGCAGCCTGTACGATGCCCTGTACGGCACCGACGCCATCTCCGAAGACGACGGCGCAACCCGCGCGGGCGGCTACAACCCCGTACGCGGCGCCCAGGTCATTGCCTACGCACGGCGCTTCATGGACGACAGCATTCCCCTGGCGCAAGGCTCCCACGCCGACGCCACGGCATACGCCGTCGCCAATGGCCGGCTTCAGGTCACGCTGCGCGACGGGCAAAGCACAACCCTGGCCGACCCGGCGCTGCTCATCGGCTATCGCGGGCAGGCCTCCGCACCCGAAGCCCTCGTATTCCTGCACCACGGCCTGCACTTCGAAGTCCAGATCGATGCCTCCCACCCCATCGGGCAGCAAGACGCCGCAGGCATCAAAGACCTGCTTCTGGAATCGGCCATCACCACCATCATGGACTGCGAGGACTCCATCGCAGCCGTCGACGCCGAAGACAAGGTGACCGCGTACCGCAACTGGCTGGGCCTCATGGACGGCAGCCTCACCGAGGAAGTCTCCAAGGGCGGCAAGACCTTCACGCGCGCCCTGAACCCCGACCGCGAATACACCGACCTGAAGGGCAACAAGCGCAGCCTGCACGGCCGCTCGCTGATGTTCATCCGCAATGTGGGCCACCTCATGACCAACCCCGCGGTACTCGACGAAGCCGGCCGGGAAGTCCCCGAGGGCATACTCGACGCCGTCTTCACTTCGCTCATCGCCATGCACGACCTGGCGCGCAAGGGCAACTCGCGCAGCGGCTCCATCTACATCGTCAAGCCGAAAATGCACGGCCCCGCCGAAGTCGCCTTCGCCAACGAACTGTTCGCACGCACCGAAGCCTTGCTCGGCCTGGCGCCCAACACGCTCAAGATGGGCATCATGGACGAAGAGCGCCGCACCAGTGCCAACCTCAAGGCCTGCATCGCGGCGGCCAGCCAGCGCGTGGCCTTCATCAACACGGGCTTCCTGGACCGCACCGGCGACGAAATGCACACTTCCATGGAAGCCGGCGCCATGGTGCGCAAAGGCGACATGAAGCGCAGCGTCTGGATCGACGCCTACGAGCGCAACAACGTACAGACCGGCCTGGAGTGCGGGCTGCGCGGCCAGGCGCAAATCGGCAAGGGCATGTGGGCCATGCCCGACCTGATGGCCGACATGCTGGTCCAGAAGATCGGCCACCTGAAGGCCGGCGGCAATACCGCCTGGGTGCCCTCGCCCACCGCGGCAACGCTGCATGCGCTGCACTATCACCAGGTCGATGTCCAGGAAATCCAGCGGGGCATGGAAGGCAAATCCGAACCCCTGCTGGAAAAGATCCTGACCATTCCGGTCGCCGCCGACACGAACTGGTCCGCCCAGGAAATCCAGGAAGAACTCGACAACAACGCCCAAGGCATCCTGGGCTATGTCGTGCGCTGGATCGACCAAGGCATCGGCTGCTCCAAGGTGCCCGACATCCATAACGTCGGCCTCATGGAAGACCGCGCAACGTTGCGGATCTCAAGCCAGCACATGGCAAACTGGCTGCGCCACAACGTCGTCAGCAAGGAACAGGTCACGGAAACCATGCAACGCATGGCCGCCGTGGTCGACGCCCAGAACGCGGGCGATCCGGCCTACCGGCCCATGGCGGGCAACTTCGAAACCTCTGCCGCCTTCAAGGCAGCCTGCGACCTGGTGTTCAAGGGGCTGGAACAGCCCAATGGCTACACCGAGCCGCTGCTGCACCAGTGGCGACAAGTGGTCAAGGCGCAGGCTCGCGCGTAGCGAGCGCGGGGTAAGCGCCGTCCACGAGCTCATACTGCGCCAGCACCCGCTTTACCAGCGCAGCCCGCATGATTTTTCCCTGCGGGTTGCGCGGTATTTCCTCTACCTCTAACACCAGCCGGGGCCGCATCTGGCGGCCGTGTCCGCTGAACGCCGAATCCAGCCCGAACTGTATGCCCGCAGCCGGCCCCACCACCGCCAACGCTATCACGCTTCCCCAGTAGCCGGACGGCAAGGCCACGGCGCAGCAATCGACGCTGCGGTCGATTTCCCCGGCGATCGCATCGACCGCATCCAGCTGCACCAAGTAGCCTCCCGTCTTGATGGCATCGCCCTGCCGACCCAATAGCCACAGCCTTCCCGCGTCGTCCTGATATCCCCTGTCCTCGGTATGGTGCCAACCGTCTTCCCATGCCTTCAAGCGTGATTCATGCCACGTCCCCTCGGACATGTGCGCCGCCTTGATCCAGACGGTTCCATGCACGCCGGCAGGCAGGACCGCGCCATCCTCCGAACGCACTTCCACATGAACACCGGGCGCCGGTACGCCGACGCAGCAGGCGGACTCCATATCGGGATCGCGATACGCCCTGTCCGTATCTTCAGGCTGGGTGTAGCAGATGGGATTGATGCACTCGGACTTGCCATATGTGACGCGTATGGCCGGCCCGAACGCATCCCGGGCACGGCGGTATAGCCTGGCATCCAGTTGCTGCGTGCCGGTAAACACCGTTTTTGCATGCAAGGGGCCTGGACCCGCCTCATCGAGCAGCTTGTTCAACAAGGTAGGCGGGGCGAATATGGCGCCCGCGCCACGCCGCAGATGCTGGACCAGGCGGGGCGCATCCGCCCTTTCGAACAACACCACTTGCCCCCCGAAATGCCACCAGGCCAAGGCCAGCAAAGAAGCCCCATGGCTGAAGGGCGTTGCAAGCAATAGCTCCGATTCCGCAGCCGGCACGCAAGGCATCAACTCGCACTGGAGCCTGTGCGCGGCGAGCCGCGCTTGGTGAGAATACACACTCACCTTGGGCATTCCTGTGGTGCCGGACGAAGGCAACGCTCGCCCCGGCAACGTGGCAATGTCGGCGTCGCCGTCACCAAGAACCAGCGCCGAGCCGCGAGGAAGAATGTCCGGATCGACCACCGGGACGCCATCCGGCAAAGCAGCGGAGGGCATTCGGGCCAGCACCAATGATGCGCCGGCCTGCTGGGCGATCCATCCCAGTTCCTGTTCGCTCGCGCCGTGCGCCACCGGTATCTCGCAAGCGCCGGTCAAGAGCAAGGCGATATGGACCAGGGGAGCGATCGAGGTGTTCGGCAGACGCGTGATGACGCGCGATTCCAGCCCCACGCCCAGCCGCGCAAGCGCGGCGGCGAGTTGGCCGGCGCGCTCCGCCAGCTCCCGATAAGTAAGGTGACCGTTCAGGTCGTCGGCCCGCAAGGCCGGCCGATCGCCGAATGCCTGGGCCAACCCATTCCAATAGCTTGCCCAATGGTCACGGCGCATGCCTTTCCCCCAGGAATTGCTCACGCAGCGAGGAGCCGCGCACGTGCGCGCTCAGCCCTTTGGCCACGCCGCGCAACGCTTCGACCATCAGGTCCAGGCGCTGTTCCACCCGCGTCGTCAACGATGTCACGCTCAACGCGCAGATGCCGTGCCCATATGCGTCGCTAAGTGCGACGCCCAGAGAGCGGACGGGAAGATCCGGTGCATCCTTGGTCGAATAGCCGTCTTCCCTGGCACGTTGCACCATGTCCATGAATTGCGAGACGGAAGGCTCATCGCGCGCCTGCAGCCTTGCGGCGTTCTGTTCGAGCAGCTCGGCGACCTGTTCGTCCGGCATCAAACTCATCAGCGCAATGCTGCCCGCCCCGCAACCCAACGGGCGGCGCTGCCCTATGCCAAGAACCAGCACCTTGATGGGAAAGTGCCCTTCCTGACGATCTATGCAGACGACGTCCCGGCCGCTGCGCACCGTAAGGAAAGCGCTGTCTCCCGTGATGCGCGACAGTTCGCGCAAGGCCTCGGAACACCACTGCATTGCGGGGATGGAAGGCTGCGCAGCGAGACCCAGCTCGTACAGCAGCGGGCCCAGCCGGTAGACCCGGCTTGCCGGGTCTTGTACCAGCAGGGATTCGTCCACAAGACGACGCAATATCCGATGCGCAGTAGGCCGTTCGATCTGGACGTTCGCCGCCACCTCGCCAAGTCCGTAACCCGATTGGCCGGCTGCCGCAACGGCACGCAGCACGGCAGCAGCACGTCCGATGCTTTGCGTGCCTGCGGTATCTGATTTTTTTTTATGTGAGTCCATATAGTGGAGTTTGATCTAACTTAAGTCCAATATTCGACATGATAATACACACACCTCACCGGTACCAGTAAGACCACATCACACATCAACAGGAGACAACGATGAAAATACAAGCATGGAGCAGCGTGGCGTTCGGAATGGCCGGCTTCTGCGCCTCTATCTCGATCGCGGCCGCTGCCTATCCAACCGGACCCGTAACGACTGTCGTTTCGTTCCCGCCCGGCAACTCCGCCGATCTCGTCGGGCGCACGATCACACAGAAACTGCAGGATTCATTGGGCCAATCGTTCATCGTCGACAACAAAGGCGGCGCGGGCGGCACCATCGGCATCGAATACGTGACTCGCGCCAAGCCGGATGGATACACCATCAGCATCACGTCGCTATCCCCGATCAGCGTGATACCCGCCGTCAAGAAAGTCCCGTACGATCCAGTCAAGCAATTGGTGCCTATTTCCCTGCTGGCTCAAGGTCCGATGGTAGTCGTGGTGGACAAGAACTCGCCCTTCAACACTCTGCAGGAGCTTATCGACTACGCCAAGGCAAACCCGGGCAAGCTCAACTATGGTTCGCTCGGCCCCGGCACCATCAGCCAAATGACCACCGAGCTGTTCAAGTCAGCCGCCGGCATCGATTTGACCGAAATTCCCTATAAGGGCAGCGCACAAGCCCTGACCGATCTCATCGGTGGCCAGATCCAGGTTCTGTTCGACGGCAACGCTTCCGCCATGCGGCAAATGGAAGCTGGAACAGTGAAAGGCCTTGCCGTCACCATTCCGAAACGGTCTCCCTTGATGCCCGACACCCCGTCGATTGCGGAAACCAATATTCCCGGTCTCCAGAATTTCCAATCGCAAGGATGGATGGGCGCGTTCGCGCCGGCGGGAACGCCCCCGGAAGTCATCGCCATCCTGCACAAGGAAATGCAAAAGGCATTGAAGAGCCCGGACGTCATCGAGCGCTTCGCCGCGTCCGGCCTGCAAGCCGTAGGCTCGAACGACCCCAAGGATTTCGCCCGTTTCGTGGAAACCGACTTCAATCGCTGGTCCTCCGCCGCCGAAATGCTGGGTCTGCGCTCAGCCCTCAAATAGCCATCAAGAAAGGTATGCAACGTGAGTCAATTCGAAACCCTGCTGGTCGACGAACCCATTCCTGGCGTCTTGCTGGTCACCATCAATCGCCCCGAGTTTTCCAATGCATTCAACACGCAGACAGGCAGGGATCTGTTCAACGTATTCCACCCGCTGGAGCTTGAGCATCGGAAATACCGCTGCGTCGTCATCACCGGCGCGGGCGAGAAGGCATTCTGCGCGGGTGGCGATCTCAAAGAGCGCAAGACGCTCACGGAAGAAGAGTGGGTACTTCAGCATGAACTCTTCGAACGCAGCTTTCGGCACATCCTCAATTGCCCTCTCCCCGTGCTGGCCGCGGTCAATGGCGTCGCATACGGCGGGGGGCTGGAGTTGCTTCTGCAATGCGACTTCGCCTATGCCTCGCATCATGCGCGTTTTGCGCTGACCGAGGTTTCACTGGGCATCATGCCGGGCGGCGGCGGTACGCAATCCCTCCCGCGCGCAATCGGCGAACGGCGCGCCAAGGAACTGATTCTCACCGCCGCGCCGTTCAGCGCCCAGGAAGCGTTGGACTGGGGTGTCGTCAACCGGCTGTTCGCGCCGGACGAAGTGTTGTCCAAGACCCTGGAAGCCGCCCAGCGTATCGCAAGCAACGCGCCCCTGTCGGTACGGCAAGCCAAGCACTCCATCCACTATGGGCTGCAAATGGACCTGAACTCGGGAATGATGTTCGAGCTGGAGGCCTATCAAAGAATGGTCAAGAGCGAAGACCGCCAAGAGGGCATTCTTGCCTTCAATGAAAAACGCAAGCCCAATTTCAAAGGAAGGTAGAGCATCATGTCCGAAAATCCGGCCCAACATTTGCCGCTGTCCGGCTACACGGTCTTTGAAATAGGGCAGAACGTTGCGGCGCCGTTTGCGAGCCAGATCCTGGCGGACCTGGGCGCCGACGTCATCAAGGTCGAAAAACCCACCGGCGACGATGCGCGCCGCTGGGGACCTCCCGACTGGGAGGGTGCCGCCGCCATGTTCCAAACGCTCAATCGCAACAAGACCTCGCAAGTATGCAACTTCCGGGATCCGGAACAGGTTGCGCAACTGCGCGAGCAAATCATACGCAGCGCCGACGTCGTCATCCAGAACTTCCGGCCCGGCGTGCTGAAGTCGCTCGGTCTAGACGCCGAAGCTTTGCAGGCGCGCAAGCCCGAACTCGTGTATTGCGACATGGGCGCGTTCGGGCGGGGCGGCCCTCTATCCCATCTGCCGGGCTATGACCCATTGATGCAAGCCTATGGCGGACTCATGAGCGTCACCGGAGAACCCGGGCAAGCGCCCGTGCGCACCGGCTACTCCGTCATAGACTGCGGAACAGGCATGTGGGCTGCGATTGGTGTGCTCGCCGCCTTGCTCAGGCGCAAGAACACACCGAACGGGGCCCATGTCGAGGTTTCCCTCTTCGAGACCGCGCTGAGCTGGATGCAGATCGCCAACGCCCAGCACCTATCCAGCGGCGAGGTTCCGGGGCGACATGGTTCAGGCGCCGCAACCATCGTTCCCTACAGCGCCTACCTGGCATCCGACGGCCACTTGGTCATTGCAGCGGGCAACGACTCCTTGTTCCGCAAGCTTTCCGCATTGCTGAACCACCCGGAATGGGCCGACGATCCGCGCTTCAACTCCAACCCGGCCCGGGTCATCAATCGCGAGGAGATCGATCGGCTCATTCAGGCCGAGATCGCATTGCAAGCGCGTGATCATTGGATCCGGGCACTGCGCGCCGCCAATGTGCCTTGCGCCCCGGTCCAGAACACCGCGGAGGCCTTCGGCTGCGAACAGGCGCAGGCGTTGGGTGTGCTCCAGGATGTGCCCGGCAGTTCGATGAGGTTCATGGGCATCCCGCTGCGACTCGACAAGATACGCCCCGAAATACGCAAGGCGCCGCCCGTCTTGAACACGCTCCACAAGGAGACCACCGCATGAGGGTGACTCCATACACACCCGAAGTCCTCGTACGCGAAGTCGGACTGCGCGACGGCATACAAGGAATCGCAACGATCGGCACGGAAGACAAGCTCGCCTGGCTGGCGCTGGAAGCCGAGGCAGGTGTTCCCGCCTTCGAACTGACCTCTTTCGTGCCACCCCGCATCCTGCCTCAATTCTTCGATGCCGAAGATGTCATCGTCAAAGGCAAGCAACGCTGCCGCGCGGCGCTGGCGGCCCTGGTGCTCAACGACAAAGGCGCTCAACGCGCCCTCGCCTCCGGCGTCGACAGCATTGTCTTCGTGATCTCCGCCAGCGCGACGCACTCGGCCAAGAACGCCCGGACCACTCCGCATGAAGCGCTCGCCGTCGTCCGGCGCTTGATCGAGTCCGTGCTTGTCCAACCTGTACGGCCAAAGATCACCGGCGCCATCGCGACCGCTTTCGGATGCACCTACGAGGGCAGGATCGCACCCGACTCCGTACTGGAACTGGCCGAAGGGCTGGCGTCGGCGGGCGTGGACGACTTGGCGCTAGGCGATACGGTGGGCTTTGCCGGACCGCGCCAAGTGGGCGAGCTGTTCGCGCGGCTGCGCAATGAGCTGGGTGACATCCCTTTGGGCGCGCACTTCCATGACACCCGGGGCATGGGCATGGCCAACGTGCTGGCTGCGCTCGAGGCCGGCGTGACCCGCTTCGATGCCTCGTTGGGCGGCCTGGGCGGCTGCCCCTTCGCGCCGGGCGCCACCGGCAACATCGCCACGGAAGACCTTTGCTTTCTCCTTGACGAATACGGTGTCGACACCGGCATCGATCTGGAAAAACTGCTCGCTGCCCGCCGATGGCTGGCGCAGCTTTTACCCAACGAACCACTGCACGGCGCCTTGTCCCGGGCCGGCTTGCCGTGCGCGATCCCAACATAAGGAAGCATCATGAGCACACCACATATCGAAGCACCGAACGACGTATCCATCGAGCTGGGCATGGACTACAGCGACATACGCGAAAGCGTGCGCCGGATCTGCGCCGATTTCCCTGGCGCGTACTGGCGCGACCTGGACGAGCGCCAGGGCTATCCGTCGGAATTCGTCGCAGCCTTGACGGAGGCCGGCTATTTGGGCGCCCTGATTCCGGAGGAGTACGGCGGCAGCGGATTGCCCTTGCGCGCAGCCTCGGTCATCCTGGAAGAGATACATGCGGCGGGCTGCAACGCTGGCGCCTGCCATGCGCAGATGTACATTATGGGAACGCTGCTGCGCCACGGCAGCGAAGAACAAAAAAAGAAATACCTGCCGGATATTGCCACCGGCAAGCTGCGCCTGCAGGCATTCGGAATTACTGAACCCACCACCGGATCGGATACAACGCAAATCAAGACCCGCGCCGAACGCGTGGGTGACCACTATGTCATCAATGGCCAGAAGGTCTGGACGTCGCGTGCCCGGTACTCCGATTTGATGCTTTTGCTCGCGCGCACCACTCCCGCCGAGCAGGTATCGAAGAAAACGGAAGGCATCTCGGTATTCCTGGTGGATCTTCGAGCGGCCCAAGGCAACGGCGTCAATATCCAGCCGATCCGGGCGATGATCAATCACAATACGACGGAAGTCTTTATCGACAACCTGATCGTTCCCGCCGCCAACCTCGTGGGCCAGGAAGGCAAAGGCTTCCGCTACATTCTCGACGGAATGAATGCAGAGCGGATTCTCTGCGCCTCCGAAGCCATCGGCGATGCGCGCTGGTTCATCAAGACCGCCGCCGCCTATGGCAATGAGCGCATCGTGTTCGGCCGGCCCATAGGCCAGAACCAGGGGGTCCAGTTCCCCATTGCGCGCGCCTATGCAGAGACCGAGGCTGCGGAAATGATGGTGCGCAAGGCCACCGCGCGCTTCGCCGCCGGACTGGATTGCGGCGAAGACGCCAACATCGCCAAGCTGCTTGCTTCAGAAGCCGCATGGCACGCGGCGGAGGCATGCATGCAGACCCACGGAGGATTCGGTTATGCGGCTGAATACGACGTAGAGCGCAAATGGCGGGAATGCCGGGTCATGCAGATCGCCCCCATTTCGTCCAACTTGATCCTGTCGTATATCGGCCAACACGTGTTGGGCATGCCCCGTTCATTCTAGGTCAGACCATGGCGACCCTTGCTCAACAGATGGCGCGGTTCATTGCCTCGGATATCAGCCCGGACATAGACCCTGAGCTGCACAACACGATACTTGTCGCATTCCTGGATACCGTCGGCTGCGTGCTGTCGGGACGCGCGGAACCCGTCACCCGGCAGTTGAATACATGGCTGGAACAGCGCTTCAAGAACGACTCGGCGGCGCACCTGCTTTTCTCCGACGAGCGGCACAGCGTGGCGGCAGCCGCCATGCTGAACGCCGTCTCGGGACATGCGCTCGACCTGGACGACGTCGCGCTGGCAGGACATCCCAGCGTGGTATTGGTGCCGGCATTGCTGGCCGAAGCCGACCACACCGGCGTGCGTGGCGCGGCGCTCGTCAGCGCCTACATCAAGGGCTATCAAGTGTGGGCCGACTTGCTGCAGCGCCTGCCCGATCCGTTGCATGTAAAGGGCTGGCATCCGACGGCCGTCCTGGGCACGCTGGGCGTGGCCGCCGCCATGTGCGCAGCACGCAACATCTCGCCCGCCGTGACCGCCCATGCGCTGGGCCTGGCCGCCAGCCGCGCCTCCGGACTGGTGGCGAACTTTGGCTCCATGGCCAAGCCCTTGCATGCGGGCTGGGCGGTCGAACAGGGAATCAGCGCGGTCGAGCTTGCGCAGTCGGGCATGACCGCGTCCATGGACGCACTGGATGGCCCCACAGGACTGCTGACGGCGCTTTCCTCTACGCAAGCGCCCGACCGGGAAACCCCATTTCTCGATTCCAATGAGCTGGCCATGCGCAGCGTGCGACCCAGCGTCAAAAAGTATCCTGTCTGCTATGCGTCGCACCGCGTAATAGACGGCGTCATACAGCTAAGGAACCGGCATGGCTTGCGCGCGGAAGACATCGACCGGATCGAGGCCCAGGTCAGCATCACCAACGCAAGGGTGCTGAAGTACGACCGTCCCACCAGCGCGCTGGAAGCCAAGTTCAGCATGCCGTTTGCCTGTGCCTGCGCCCTGGAATTCGGGGAGGTCGATTTGCAGCGCCTGAGCGCCGACACGCTGCGTGATTCCAACGTGCAGGCATTGATGCCCAAAGTACACGTCCGGGAACTGGACACCCAATGCCCGATAGAACCCAGCTTCGCCTATACCGACCGCGTGCTCGTCACGCTGAAGGACCAGACCGTGCTCGACAGTGGGCCCATACGCTACGCGATCGGGCATGCAAAGCTTCCGCTGCTGCCCGACCAAATCGAAGCCAAGGTGCTCGGCTGCGTGGACGTGGCGGAGCAGGCCGATACCCGCCTGCTGATAGGGCGCATCCGCGGCCTGCTCAGCGCGTAGGCCGGCCAAATGGAACACTCATCACGACAGGAGACAACTATGTGTGCTACGCCCTTGGTACAGCCCATTCAGGAAGACAGCCGGACAGCGGAACAGCGCCTTCGGATACAGCTCGCGGCTTGCTATCGCATCTTCGCCTATCTTGGCTGGACGGAATTGATCTACAACCATATTACGGTCCGCATTCCCGGCCCCGATCGCCATTTCCTGATCAACCCCTTCGGCTTGAACTATACCGAAGTCACCGCCAGCAATCTGGTCAAGATCGACCTGCACGGCCACATCGTAGGGGAATCCAGATGGAAGGCGAACCCCGCCGGCTTCGTGCTGCACTCTTGCATACACGAAGGCATTCCTGAAGCGCATTGCATCATGCACACACACACCACGGCGGGCTGCGCCGTGGCCTGCAGCGCAAGCGGCCTGTCCACCGACAACTTCTATTCCGCGCAGTTGCACGGGCGCCTGGCCTATCATGAGTTCGAAGGCATCACCGTCCACGAGGAAGAAGGCCCGCGGGTCGTCAAGTCCATTGGCAATGCCCGGGCGGTCATTCTCCGAAACCACGGCCTGCTCTCCTGGGGCGGGACCATTGCCGAAGCGTTTTCCTATTTGTGGACGCTGCAGCGGGCATGCGAAATCCAGGTGATGGGCGCAGCATTGGGGGCGACAGCCCCGATTCCGGAGTCCATACGAGTCCAGGCCAGCGCCGATGCACTCCAGTTCGACCCCAAGTACGGGGCCGGCCAGGATGTCTTCGACGCACTCGTCCGCCAGGTCGACCGGATCTCCACGGATTACCGGCAGTAAATACACGAACACAAAGGACGGTCTCATGAAGCTATGTGTGTATGGCGCGGGCGCCATAGGAGGATTGATCGGAGCCCGGCTGGCCAAGGCTGGCTACTCCGTCAGCGCTGTGGCGCGCGGCGCGACACTCGAGGCGATTCGGACGCGAGGCTTGCGCCTGTCCAGCCCCGAAAGCGACGGCGAGGCGCAGGCGTTCCGCATTCAAGCCCACGACGACCCGGCAGCCCTAGGCGCCCAGGACGTCGTCGTGCTCGCCGTGAAGACCACTGCCCTGGACAGCGTCGCGCCTGCGATCCAGCCGCTCATCGGGCCGGACACCGTCGTGCTGTCGGCGATGAACGGAATCCCTTGGTGGTTCTGCCATGGCCTGAGCGCGAATGCGGTCCGCGATGTCACTTTGACGTCCATCGACCCTACCGGGGAAATCATACGAGCCATTCCCGCCGACAGAGTCATCGGCTGCGTCACGCACCTCTCGGCGACGACTCTGGAGCCGGCCTCCGTCCGGCCCATCGCCGGAAACACGCTCATCATCGGGGAGCCCACCGGCGTATCCAGCAGGCGTCTCGACCGCTTGGCCGAAGCGCTCACGGCCGCTGGCTTCGACACCCAGACCACCGGCAACATCCATCGCGAGATCTGGTACAAGCTGTGGGGCAACATGACCGTCAACCCGATATCCGCCATTACCGGCGCCACCGGCGACCGCATCCTGGATGACGACTATGTACGCAATTTCATGTCCCGCATCATGGAGGAGGCCGCGGCCGTCGGTGCCCGTATCGGTCTTCCGATCACAGCGCAACCGGAAGAACGCCACGCCGTCACTCGCAAGCTGGGTGCGTTCCGCACTTCCATGCTGCAGGATGCCGAAGCGGGCAGACCGCTCGAGCTGGATGCCCTGGTGAATGCGGTCATCGAAATCGCCGAGCGGGTGGGCGTCGCCACCCCTTGGACCGAAGCGCTCTTTGGCATGACCCGTCTGTATGCCAGAATAAGGAATTTGTATCCTGAACCGGCTTGAATCGGCCTGGACGATGCATTCCAGCCAGATAGCCCATGCTTTGATCCAGAACACCGCCAGCGACCATGAGCATGTCGTTGCCGCTTGAGTTCATGCCGCCGTGATTCCCCTCACCCGATCAGACAAACGCTGCGCGGCGGCCATGGTCAGCCGTGCCAGCTCGGCCTCGTCCGCCTTCGCCATGTCCGCCTGATCGTGCACGATCACCAGGCTCCCCAGTATCTCGTCGTCGCTGAACACCGGTGCGGCAACCCCCGTGATCCCCGGATCGAGCTCCCCGCGCGATATGTAGTGGCCTTGCTTGCGCACTTGGCGCAGCTTGCGCGAAAACTCCGTCCAATCCGCCCCCATGTCCAAGGCATCGTGCCGCCTCGCCGGGTTCTCAAGCGCCGCCTCGTACAAGCGCTTCAATCGCCGCCGCTCCATGAAGGCGAGGACCACATGGGCTTGAGACCCCCTGAAGAGCGGCATGGGCAGCCCCTTGCTGTAACGCAGGACGATGGGCTTGCCGGCCGACACATGCGCGACGTTCACCAGCGTCTGATCGTACATATTGCACAGCAGGACATCCCCGCCGGCGGCTTGCGCCAGTTCCGCCATCAAATCGCTGGCAGCGGCAATGATGGGATCGCCGGTACTGATCAAGTATTCCAGCTCGATGATTTTCATGCCCAGGCGGTAGCGCCCTGAAAGCCGCGACAACAAGCCTGCCTCAACCATGTCCGCCGCGTAGCGATATGCCGACGCTGGACTGATGTCCAGCGCCTGGCCAATGTCGTCGACACTGATCAGCGCGCGATCCGGGCCGAACAGGCGCAAAATGGCAGACACCCGGCCGATCACTGATTTGTCCTTGGAAATGGCGGCGCCCTCCTAAAAACAGCAATTATCTCATTTAAAAAGAAAATTGACTTACATCAGGCTTGAAATTAGACTTCATTATTGAACAACAAGAAATTAGTCATATTTTTGAATTGCCCGCGTCAATAGAGGACGACATGAATACAGCGCTCAAAGCGTATCCCTTCGATTTCAAGAAGCGCTCCGGCCGCCCACGCGCCGGCGCCCCGCAGGAATTCCATCGCGTCGTGATCGTCGGCGGCGGCGTCGCCGGCCTGACCGCCGCGCTGGCCCTGGCGAGGCAAGGCGTAAAGACCGTCGTCATCGAGGCCGACGATACCGTTTGCTATGGCAGCCGCGCCATCTGCATATCGCGCCGCAGCCTGGAAATCTACGACCGTCTGGGCGTCGCCGCGCCGCTGCTGGCGGTCGGCCTGCCCTGGACGGGCGGCCGCTCGTACTATCACGACCGCGAGGTCCTGCATTTCACCATGCCTCACGACCAGAACCAGAAGCTGCCTCCCATGGTCAACATGCAGCAGTACTACCTGGAAGAAGCACTCGCCCAGGCATGCGAAGAGGCGGCCGAAACCATAGACCTGCGCTGGAATTCACGCGTCACGGCCGTACTGTCCAACGACGAGAACGGGGCGCTGCTGCAGGTGGAAAGCGGCACGGACCGCTATCGGATCCAGGCAGACTGGGTCGTCGCCGCCGACGGCGGGCGCAGCTTCATGCGCGAGTCCCTGGGGCTGCAACTGAAAGGCACTGCCTACGAAGGCCGCTATGTGGTGGCGGACATCGAACTGGAAACCGATCTGCCGACCGAACGCCTGGCCTGGTTCGACCCGCCCTCCAATCCGGGGTCGACCATACTCATGCACAAGCAGCCCGATAATGTCTGGCGTATCGACTACCAATTGCAGGAAGGCGAAGACCCCGACAAAGCCGTGAAGCCCGAAAACGTCCTGCCGCGGGTAAAGGCGCATCTGGACATGATCGGCCAGACAGGCGAATGGTCGCCGCTATGGATCACCATCTACAAGGCCAATGCCCTGACGCTCGACCGCTACGTGCACGGCAGCGTGCTCTTCGCGGGCGACGCCGCCCATCTCGTGCCCATATTCGGCGTGCGGGGCGCCAATTCCGCCATCGACGACATCGACAACATGGCCTGGAAGCTCGCCGCCGTCGTCCATGGAAAGGCCGACCGCCGCCTGTTGGACAGCTACTCCGAAGAGCGCGTCTTTGCCGCCCACGAGAACCTGAAAAGCGGCATGAAGAGCACCGAATTCATGGCGCCGCCCACTTTTGCCTTCAAGCTCATGCGCGAAGCCGTGCTCAGCCTGGCGGGCGATACGCCGGGCGTTCGCAGCTTGATCAACCCTCGCCAGACCAGCGCCATCTCCTATACGGATTCGAGCCTCAATGCGGTAGACAGCGAGGATGCAAGCTTCCGCTCCGGCCCCCCGGCTGGCACCGTATTGCCCAATGCACCCATCGTCCGGCATGCGCCACAACGCTCGCCGCTCGATGGCCATCTATGCGACCACGTTTTGCCCGGCCGCTTCCTGATCCTTCATTTCGACGCGGGCCACGGCACACCGAGCGATCTCATCGACGCGCATGCCGAACTGCAGCGCCAAGGCATCGACGCCGATATGCTGCGGGTGGTACGCGACGCCACGGCTGCCTCCCAGGGTGCCTGCCTGATGGATCCGGCCGGCGCGGCGTTCCGGCTGTATGACGCCGACGCCGGTGCCACGTATCTGGTCCGGCCCGATGGCCACGTGGCCGGACGCTGGCGAGCACCGCGTGCCGCCGCCATCACCCAGGCCGTGCAACGCATCCTGCATCCCTCACACTGAACGGAGACCGACCATGACCGAACTCGACCTGGACCGCGTCTACACGAAGCTGTGCCACACCCTGGGCGAACAAGGGGAAAGCGCCAGTCAGCAGATACTCGGCCGCTTTGCCCTGCTGGCCATGCTGGAAATCGCCGACGCCGACAAAATCGAAAGGCTGATAGAGCGCGCTGCGCAAAAGCCCTGACGGAAAGCCGACATGGAGCCCGGTATCAAACCGGGCCTCGCAACGCGGCCGGCCACAGCGAGCCCTTATATACCGCTCACGCAGCCTCGATAGCGTCCAGCGCGCGGGCTGAATAGACAAGAGCGGCGCCGGCGTTCAGCGAAATGGCAACGCCCAGCGCATCGGCAATTTCCTGCTTGCTGGCGCCATGCTTGAGCGCTTCCTTAGCATGAATCGCGATGCAGCCGTCGCATCGGGTCGTGACCGCTACTGCGATTGCGATCAATTCCCTGGTCTTCATGTCCAATGAGCCGCTGCTATCGCCCGCATTGGCGATCAAGCCATATACAAGAACAACAGCGCGACACTGTCTGAGGCTGCACAAACCTTCTATGACTTCATGTGCGAGCTTCCCGACCGATTTCCACATGCACTGCTCATTGAATGACAAGCTGAAGCGCGCACGCCAAAACCAAAAAATCGGGATAGGGGGCAGTCATTGTAGACTGCGACCCTCCCATACCACCCGGCATGCGGGTCCGCACCGGGCGGTTCGAGAAGTTGGGCTATGAGAGTCGGGGCAGCCCCATGCGATCGAACCACGCCAGAGTTAACACGCTATTGAGCAACTTTGAGCTGTTTCGCCACCAGCAGCGGCTGTTGGCCGCCACCCGATGTGCAGTGTTTACGCTCGCGCCCATTGCGCGTAGTTCCCGGAACATGGTCTTGCCACGCTTCCACTGTTTTAGTTGGATGGCCCGCACCCGATGTCGCAGCCACTCGTCCAGCGCACGCCAACGGTTGCAGCACTTGCAGCAGCGCAGCACGGATGCCCGGCCAGGCTGTTACCAGATGGCGGACGGTCTGGGCAATGTCCATCCCGTCCATCCCGGCAGCACCCTTATTGGCGCGCACCCGCTTAAGTGCCACTTGCAGGTTCTCTCTTGTCAGCGCCGCCTGCAGCAGCGCTGACCCTGTATGCTCATTTGCATGACGCGGGCCACTCGTTTCCTCGCTGACAGGATCGCCAGCGGCTTCACCGCGTGCTACGCCTGCCCGCTCCACTGGCGTGGACATCGGAGGCAATACGAGTTGCATCGTCATGTCGAGTCATACTCCTTCTCGTTCGGTCCTTCGCCACCTCGCTCCAGCCTCACCGGCCCCGCTCATGTGGCTACTACGACCTCTGCTGACTTCTCGCTCCGGCTCGACGCCGTTACCCTTTCAGGTTCGAGGCGAGATCTCCCCAGGTAAGAGCGCACTCCTTCGCTGCACAACCGCCGGATTTACGCCGCCTCGCCTTGATCACGAGAGCTTCACGGTTTCATGCCCGCTTGCCATGCTTGGCACCGCCTTCTATCCGGTTCTTGTCCATCGGCTCGCAGCTTACGCTTCACGCTTCCTTTCCACGCTCGGTCGCCCTTACGCAGTTGCGCTTCGCTTCATTCGCTGTGATCAACTCATGGCGGGACTTGCACCCGCAGGAGTGCGCCCATGCTGGGCGCACATGAAAAAGGCCGCCCGAAGGCGGCCCTTGCATCGAACAGCTCCAGTCAGATCAAGCGCGAACCTTGGCGATGACCTCGTCCAGCCGGGTCAGCATCAGATCGACTTCCTGCTCGGTGATGTTCAGCGCCGGCATGAAGCGCAGCAGGCTGGGACGCGGCGCATTGAGCAGCATGCCTTCCGGCGACCAGTCGCGTGCCGCGTCGACGATGGCAGGGCCGTCGTCGCGATCGAGCATCAGGGCGCGCAGCAGGCCTTCGCCGCGTTCGCCCTTCATGCCCCATTTGTCGGACAGCGCATTCAGGCCTTTCGACAGCTGGGCGGCGCGGGCATTGACGCTATCCATGAAGCCAGGCGCTGCCAGCGCATCGAATACCGCCACGCCCGCCGCCGTCATCAACGGATTTCCGTTGTAGGTGCCGCCTTGATCGCCATGCGAAAACACCGACACCTCTTCGCGCGCGCATAGTGCCGCCAGGGGAACCCCGCCGCCTATGCCCTTGCCCAGGGTCATGATGTCCGGCGTGATGTCCGAGAGCTGATAGGCGAACATCTTGCCCGTGCGGCCCATGCCGGTCTGAACTTCGTCCACGATCAACAGCAGGCCGTGTTCGTCGGCCAGTTTGCGCAAAGACTGCATGAAGTCGCGCGTGGCGGGCATGACACCGGCCTCGCCCTGTACGGGTTCCAGCATGATCGCCACGGTCTGGTCGTCGATCAAGGCGCGCACCGAATCCAGATCATTGAGCTTCGCCTTGGGGAAGCCTTCGACCTGCGGTGCGAAAATGCGATCCCAGCCCGGTTTGCCCGACGCCGACATGGTGGCCAGCGTGCGGCCGTGGAAGCTGTGGTCGAAGGTAATGATCTTGTAGGCGCCATTGCGCTTGAGCTGCCCCCACTTGCGCGCCAGCTTGATGGCGCCTTCGTTGGCTTCGGCGCCGCTGTTGGCGAAGAAGATGCGATCGAAGCAGGATGCCCCGGTAAGGCGCTTGGCCAGTTCCATGGACGGCTGGTTGTAGAACGCCGGCGAAGGATTGATCAACACGGCGGCCTGCTCGTTCACCGCTTTGACCAACTCGGGCGGGCAATGGCCCAGGCTGTTCACTGCCCAGCCCTGCACGATATCGAGGTATCGCTTGCCATTGTGGTCTTCCAGCCACGAGCCTTGTCCGCGCACGAAAACCAGTTCGGGACGCGAGGTAATTTCCATGAGCGCGTCCACGCCCGACCGATCAAATTTCATTTTTGCATCCTGTAGTCAAAAGTAGCGGTAATGGCAGCATACCCTGCGCGTGGAATTTTAACGCAGTCATGTTCCTGAAGGCCCGCGCCCACGGCGCGCCAGACCGCCCACGGCGCGCCAGACCGCCCACGATGCGAGGACCGAATATGTTGACGATGAGACCCAGCATGACCACCGCGCCACCCAGCCACTGGATGGCGCGCAGCCGCTCGTCCAGGAAGACGGAGGCGGAAATCAGCCCGACCAGAGGGACGAGCAGGCTCAGGGGCGCAACCTTGCCAGCGGGATGCCGGGCCAGCAAGCGCCCCCACAGCACATAACCCACGATGGTCGCCACAAAGGACAGGTACAGCACGGCCGATATGCCGACGCCGCTGACATGGGCCAGACTGTTTCGGATGGTTTCAGGCCCCTCGAATACCAGCGACAAGGCAAAAAACGGTATCGGCGGCACCAGCGCACCCCATGCCACCAGGCCAAGCACGTCCGCCTTGCCGGCTTTCTTGGCGACCATATTTCCCATGGCCCAGCAAAACGCCGCCATCAAGGTCAGAAGGAATCCCAGCAGCGGCATATCGCCGCTTTCAGCCCCCCGTTCGATCAGCACGAGCCCCAGAACAGCGATCGTCAAGCCCAGCATGTTGTTCCAACGTACGCTTTCCTTCATGAACACGGCCGCAAGCAGGACCGTGAAGAACGCCTGCGACTGAAGCACCAGCGAAGCCAGCCCGGCGGGCATGCCGACATACAGGGCGATGAACAGGAATACGAACTGGCCCAGGCTGATCGTCAGGCCATACGCCAGAATGAGACGCCAGGACAGCTGGGGACGCCTGATGAAAAATATGGCGGGAAAGGCCACGAAGACGAAGCGCAGCGCGCCGAGCAGCAAGGGCGGGATCTCGGTCAGCCCAAGCTTGATTACTACGAAATTCAGGCCCCAGGCGGTTATGAGCACCAACGCCGCCAGACTATCCTTGAGGGGCATGAAACTTCCTTTGCAGTATGTTTTAAGGAGCGGGTATTATGCGCCAAATACACCGGAATTTCGGTGTCTCTCATCGCGGACCGCCATGACCGTCACGATACTCAGCCTGCATTCCTACCCGGTCAAATCCTGCGCCGGCATCGACCATACCCAGTCTTCCGTCAGCCAGGGCGGCCTGTTTCGCGATCGCCAATGGGTCATTGTCGACGGCCAGGGCGTCTTCATGACCCAGCGACAGCACGCCCGCATGGCATTGATACGGCCCGCATTCTCGGGCGACGACCTGGTGCTCTCGGCGCCCGGCATGTCCCCTCAGACGGTTCGCTGGCTGATAGACACCGATGAGCCCGCCCAGGTGCCCGTCCGGATCTGGCGCAGCGACACCTTGGGTTTCGACGAAGGCGACGGCGTGGCGGGCTGGCTCAGCGACTTCCTGCGGACGCCTTGCCGGCTGCTGCGGGTACACCCTCTGGCTGCACGCATCGCCAGTCCGGATCATGTCCACCGTTGGCGACTGAACAACTACGATCTCGTGCCCGGATTTCCCGAAAGGCATCACTTCGGCTTTGCCGACGGCTTCCCCTTCCTGCTGGCGAACCAGGCCTCGCTGGATGAGCTCAATCAGCAACTGGCCGCCAAAGGCGAGCCGCCCGTCCCCATGAATCGGTTCCGGCCGAATATCGTATTGCAGGGACTGGAGCCCTACGAAGAAGACTACCTGTCCGCCGTCCGGGCGGGTCCCATGACACTGGCCTTGGTGAAGCGCTGCGCGCGCTGCCCCATTCCCAACATCGACCAGGCCACGGCGGAATCACGACCCGCGCCGGGCCTCACGCTGGCGCAGCACCGCCAGTTCGAAGAAGGCGTACTGTTTGGCGTCAACGCCGTCGTAGCCGGCGCCAACCCGGGCTCTCACCTGTCGGTCGGGGAAGAGGTCGTACCGGAATACGGGATCTGATCGGATGGAGCGAGGGTCAGACCCCGTACGGGGTCTGACCCCAGGCCCCTCATCACCCCCCATGCGAGGCCTGGCCCTTGCCGAAGTACCTTTCCAGGCGCAGTTGCACCTGCTCCAGGCCCAGGCTGAGCACCCAATAGATGGCAGCGGCGGCCAAATACAGCGGCAATGGCTGGAAAGTCGTGGCAATGACATCCTTGGTGGCCAACAGCAATTCCGTCACGGTAATGACCGACACCAGGGAAGTGTCCTTGATCAGGCTGATCAGGCTGTTGCTCATGGACGGCACCGCCAGGCGCAAGGCCTGGGGCACCACGATATACCGCAGGTTCTGCCAGTAATTCATGCCCAGGCTGTAGCCCGCCGACCATTGCCCGCGCGAGATGCCCAGAATCGCCCCGCGCAAGCTTTCGGAGATATACGCCCCCGCGTTCAGGCTCAGGGCGAGCACGCCGGCCGTCAATGGCTCGAATGAAATACCGATGCTGGGCAGGCCGTAATAGATGATGAAAACCTGCACCAGCAGCGGCGTCCCACGCATCATGCTGACATATACGGTGGCGGGCACCTGGCTCCATCGGCTGGGGATGATGCGCGCCACCGCGATGGCGAAGCCCACGACCAGGCCGCCGAACATGGCGGAAAACGCGAAGATGAGCGTGTAGGCCGTGCCCTTCAGAAGAATGGGCGCGGCCAACGCCATGAGTTCAAGAAAGTTCATGGTTCTAAGCTAGGGCCTGTTGACGCCGGGGGCGGGGTCAAACCCCATATGGGGTCTGACCCCTGGCTTACAGGCCCTAGGCCTGTTACTCCGGCTTGCGTACCTGGCTGACGTCAATGCCAAACCACTTGTTCGAGATCTTGGCAAACTCGCCGTCCGCAAAGGAGTCTTGCAGCGCCTTGTTGATTGCCGCCTCGAACTGGGGGTTGCCCTTGCGGAAAGGAATGCCATTGAACTTCGGTTCGCCCACGATCGCTCCGCCCTTGATGGGAATATTGGACGTCTTGACCAGATACGCCGTCATCAACTGGTCGTTCAGCGCCGCGTCGACGCGGCGGCTGACCAGGTCGGAAAGATACTCGGGCGCGCCCGGATAGCTTTTCACTTCCACCCCTTCCTGCGCCTTGGCCAGGGCTTCGTAGTTGCTGCCCTGCGACACGCCCAGTTTCTTGCCCTTCAGGTCGGCAAAACTGGCATAGCCGCTTTCGTCGTTCTTGCGCAGTATCAATTGGGGGCTGGACGCAACATAGGGTACCGAGAAATCGAAGGTTTTCTGACGCTCGGGCGTGATCCCCACCTGATTGACGATCACGTCGAACTTGCCGGAAGTAAGGCCCGCCAATATGGCGCTCCACTCGGTCTTCACGAACTGGACCTTGACCCCCAGCCGCTCGGCGACGAGTTTGGATACGTCGATGTCGAAGCCATCCAGCTCGCCCGTTTTGGCGTCGACGAAGTTAAAGGGCGGATAAGTGCCTTCCACGCCCACGATCAAGGTACCGCGTTCCTTGACGGTGTCCAGCAAATCGGCGGCGTGTGCCGCGGCCGCCGCACCCAAAGACGCCGCCGCCACCACGCCCGCGGCGATCGCACTGCGGAAAAATTGCGAGAACTTCATGTTTGTTCCTGGTTCAAAAACGAGACAGTTCATACTATCAATCTGGACGGCGTTTTATAACGAATAGATACTTACTTATATATAACCAAAACAAATATAGGAATATACATTTTGGACTATTTGTTATAACCGTCCGGCAACCGACAGTCTTGGAGGGTCAATACAAACTCAGCTGAACCGGAGCCCGAAGCGCCGCTTCATTGTCGTCCGTCATCGACGACAGCCCGCTGACCCGGACTCCCAGCAAGCGGAGCCGATGTTCGAAGCGTACCCGTTTCAGGCACAGGCCTGCTGCCCGGTGTATTGCTTTTGCGTCTCCCGTGGGGGCCGTCAGCGTGGTGTCGCGCGTCACTGTCCGGAAATCATCGAAACGCAGCTTGATTCCAATCGTCCGGCCCACATACCCCTTAGCCAGCAAGTCGCCTGCCAGTTCCTCACACAGTTCGAGAAAAATACGCGACAGCTGCTCGCGATCGCGCTTGACGTGCAAGTCGCGCTCGAAGGTGGTTTCGCGGCTGATGGATTTTGGAGTGGAATGGGTGACGACCGGCCGGTGGTCCACGCCGTGCGACACGTCCACCAGCCAGCGCGCGTAGGACAGTCCGAAATGCTGTTGCAACAGGTCCGGAGGCGCATGTGCGAGGTCATGGATGGTTGTGATGCCCAGCATCGCCAGCCGGGCATTCGCCTTGGGCCCGATGCCGTTCACCTTCCCGACGGGCAGGGGCCATATGCGCTTTTCAAGATCGCCCGGCCCGATGATGGTCAGGCCGTCGGGCTTGTCCAGGTCGGATGCGATCTTGGACAGGAGCTTATTGGGCGAAATGCCGATCGAACACGAAAGGCCGGTGGCTGACTTTACTGCATGCTTGATCCGCTGCGCCAGCGCGAGAGTTTCCTCGGGATGCTGGCTCAGATCAATGTAGATTTCGTCGATTCCGCGATTCTCGATGTGGCCGGCGATATCGGCGACAGCGCTCTTGAACAGCCGCGAATAATGACGGTAGGCGGTGAAGTCCACCGGCAGCAAGACCGCCTCGGGCGCAAGCTGAGCGGCTTTCATCATGCCCATGGCCGAGAACACGCCCAGCGCGCGGGCTTCATAGGTCGAGGTGGTCACCACTCCCCGCCCGGCATAGGATTCCAGGCGCGCAAACTCGCGGGAGCCGTCCGGCAGCGTACGCGGCTGCGACGCTCTTCCACCGCCGATGACCAGCGGCAGGCCGCGCAATTCGGGATACCGCAGCAGCTCCACCGACGCGTAGAAAGCGTCCATGTCCAAATGCGCAATGCGGCGTGGTTGATCGATGTCCATGATTGAAACAGGATTATAGGGGTCAGACCCTCAATCAATATGGAGCAGGGGTCAGACCCCGTACGGGGTCTGACCCCTCTCCGCACCAGAATGGTGCGCCAGCACCAAAGCAAATACAGCATAGAACCATCTCCGCTCCTCTTCCGCAGCATTCATGCAGTGCAGCAAAACTGGCATCGAACTTGCGTCATTCATCACGACGCCATCTGCCGCAGCAAAAGGAAGACGCATGAACGCCCGGGCCCCACACCGCACTTCGCCTGCCCCGATCAAGGATCGGAGGACGACGGCGCAGCGCATGGCAATCGCGCTGGCGGGTCCAGTCGTGGGTTTCGCGCTGCTGCTTGGCTTGTGGAAGACCGGATCGCTCTCCATGCCGCGCGTTCCGCCGCCGGAGCAAACGCTGTCCGCGGCACTCAGGCTGTTCTCGGATCCCTTCCATGATTATGGCGGCCATGACATCGGCATCGCCTGGAACATCGCCGCGTCCCTGGGGCATCTGCTTGCAGGCTATACGCCGGCGCTGATGCTGGGCCTGCCCGCGGGTATCGCACTGGGCCGGCTGCCCATGCTGAGCGCGGTTTCCATGCCGGTCATCAGCCTCTTCCGGCCGGTGTCGCCCCTGGCCTGGCTTCCGTTCGGGCTATTGATCTTCCAGACGCAGCAGCATGCAACGACCTGGGCGATTTTCGTCTGTTCGCTATGGCCCGTCATGCTGAGCACCGCCGAAGGTATCCGCAAGGTTCCCCGTGACTATATGAATGTCGGCAAGGTCCTGGGCTTGAGCGAATGGCGCGCCTTCAAACGCATCCTGCTGCCGTCCGCCCTGCCCAATATGGTCAGCGGCGCCCGGCAGGCGCTGGGCTCGGCCTGGATCGTCACCATCGCCGCCGAAATGTTCATGGGCGGGCGGGGCATGGGCTCCTGGCTGCGGCATGAACTGGTGAGCCTGAACGGCCAGAACATTCTCATTGCCATCCTGGTGATCGGCGGACTGGGGCTGCTGCTGGACCTGCCCGCCACGATGCTGAAACGAAAATTGGATCGACAAAAGATATGAAAGCCAGGAACTATCTGCGTCTGGAGTATGTGGGCCATCGATTCCGCAATGACAAGGAAACATGCCACGTTCTCCATGACGTCAATCTCACGATCGACAAGGGCGAAATCGTCAGCCTGGTCGGCCACTCCGGCTGCGGTAAATCCACCCTCCTGCATCTTATCGCCGGGCTTGAACAGCCTACGCAAGGCGTCTTGCTTTGCGCCGGGAAGGAAATCACCTGCCCTGGACGCGATCGCGCCATCGTGTTCCAGAACCACAATCTGCTGCCGTGGCTCAGTTGTTTCCAGAATGTGTATCTGGCGGTGGAAAGGGCGTTCTCGCGTCGCCGCCCTGCGGCGCAACTGAAAGCGATGGCCCGGCATGCCTTGTCGAAAGTCGGCTTGCAGGAGGCGCTGGACAAGTACCCCGGCGAATTGTCCGCGGGCATGCGCCAGCGCGTGGGCATTGCCCGGGCGCTGGCCATCGAGCCCAGCGTGCTGTTGATGGATGAGCCGTTCAATGCGCTGGATACCGCCACCCGCGCCCAATTGCAGGACGAATTGATGGCGCTGGCGTCGTCCACCGGCACCACCATCGTGCTTGCCACGCACGATGTCGACGAGGCGGTGATTCTTTCCGACCGCGTCGTGCTGCTTAGCGATGGCCCTGCATCCACGATCCACGATATCGTGACAGTGCCACTGCCCCGTCCCCGCCGCCGCCTCGATCTGCTTGACGACGCTCGATATGGCAGTTGCCGGTCCGCCATCCTGGGTTTCCTGCATCGGGAGCCGGAAGGGGTCAGACCCCATATGGGGTCTGACCCCGGCCTCAAAAGTGCTACATTGACGCCATGAACGCCCCATGCAAGCGATGCCGCTGGTGCAGCGACGACCCCGACTACATTGCCTACCACGATCATGAATGGGGCGTGCCCAGCCATGACATGCATTATCTTTTCGAGATGCTGCTGCTCGAAGGCTTCCAGGCTGGGTTGTCATGGATCACCGTGCTGAAGAAACGTCCGCGCTACCGAGAAGTGCTCTACGGCTTCGATGCGGAGAAGCTGGCGGCAATGGACGATGCGGATATCGAGAAACTGATGCAGGATCCCGGCATCATCCGCAATCGCCTCAAACTGAATGCTGCGCGCCAGAATGCGCAAGCCTGGCTGGCGTTGCAGGACCCCGTCGGCCTGGTCTGGTCATTCACGGGCGGTCGCCCGATCGTCAGCCGTTACTCGGACCACGACAGCGTTCCCGTGATGACGCCCCAGGCTGAACAGATGAGCCGGACGCTGAAGAAAGCCGGCTTCAATTTCGTAGGGCCCACCATCTGCCAATCGTATCTGCAGGCCGTGGGCTGTTTCATGGATCACACCACCGACTGCTTCCGCCATCGCATGCTGGCGGAAGCAAGCTGACGCCGCTCAGACGACGGTCAGGGTGACGTCGATGTTTCCTCGCGTTGCGTTGGAGTATGGGCAAACGACGTGAGCCTTGTCGACCAAGGCCTTGGCCTGGGCCTTGTCCAGGCCCGGCACCGATATCTTCAGTTCGACCTCGATGCCGAATCCTGTCGGGATGGGGCCGATGCCCACGGTGCCCTGTATGTTCGTATCCGCGGGAAGCTCGACTTTTTCCCGAGACGCGACCAGCTTCAACGCCCCCAGAAAGCACGCCGAATAGCCGGCCGCGAACAACTGCTCGGGGTTCGTCCCCGATCCCCCGGAACCACCCAGCTCCGTAGGCGTTGTCAGCTTGACGTCCAGCGCGCCGTCCGATGACACCGCACGGCCGTCACGCCCTCCGTTGGCGGTGGCCTGAGCGCGATAGAGAACTTTTTCGATAGACATACGACTCTCCTGAAAAATGAAGTGATTGACAGACTACCTGAACACCGGCCTTTTCAGGCCAGATTTTGTTACACGATTAAATCGTACACGATCTATATGACATGACCGGCGCGAGACCCTCATGGTTTTACTCATGTTCCAGAAAACGGCCCCGCAGTTTCTCCAGCGCCAATTTGGTTGCGGCAAGCTCCTGGGCCGAGCATTGCGTGGCGCAAGTGACCTCGACCGGCACCGCCATGGCTTTGGCGTGCAACGCCCGGCCGGCGGTCGTCAGGGAGACGATGACCTGCCTTTCGTCGTTCTGGGCGCGATCACGCCGTATCAGTCCCGCAAGCTCCAGTCGTTTCAATAGGGGCGTCAAGGTGGCGGAGTCCAGGAAGAGCCGCTGGCCGATTTCCGATACGGTCAATTCGTCGCTTTCCCACAGTACCAGCATGACCAAGTATTGCGGGTAAGTAATGCCCAGCGAACGCAACAACTTGCGATAAACTTTGTTCATCGCAAGACTGGTGGAATACAGCGCGAAGCAAAGCTGGTCGTCCAACAACAAGCTTGCCGCAGGGTTTTGCAAGGTTTTTTGCTTCATAAACGCAATATTAAATCGCGCACGATCTAAATACAAGATCGCATGCCGAGGGGGCGGGCCGCAGGGGTCAGACCCCGTACGGGGTCTGACCCCAAGCCCAAGACGATCCCAAAGACACCTATGCACCAGAATCCCATTCACGCGTCACGCGGCATCCCACGGAAAGGCGATTTCCCCGCCCGGGCATCGCTGGGACTCGCGCTTGTCCTTCTTGCATTGCTCCTGGCCTATCAACAGCATTCCGCCTATCGGTCCATCATCCAGCAACATGCCGGGCATCTGGCCGCCATGACACGCATTGCCGGCCAGGCCCTGGACACCCATTTCAACGAACAGGCCGGTCAAGCATCGGAAACGCAGCACAACCAGGCGCATGCGGTCAAGTACGACGCTTACGTCCTGGGCGTGCTGGAATCCCTGCGCTACGCGCCAGACGCCTGGAGCGCGTTGATCCAGGACGATGGGGGCGTTCTTCTCGAGCTGCCCGGTGTCTCGACCCATGCCGTGCCGGATGCGGCAGGCGAGCTATTTCGCCAGCATCGCCGCAGCGGACAACGGCAAAGCGCCGCCGAAGGCATGGTTCAGCATATCCGCGGCGAGCAAATCATGGCGTTCTTCACACTGAAGCCCGGCGGGCCGGCCTCGAGCGCACCCTTGACGGTCGCGTTGGGCCGAAGCAAGAACGCGGTTCTGGCCTCCTGGTATCTTGCGTCCTTGATGCAGGCGGGCGTCTTTCTGATGGCCGCTCTGTGCGCCTATGCCGGCCTTCGTGCTCACCGGCGACGGCAAGCCGAGCGTACGGCTGCGGCCGCAAGTGCCCAGGCCCATCTGCGCACAAGTGCGGAAGACTACAGCCTGGTCGTTGAACATACCAGCGATCTGGTGATGCGCATGGATGCAAGCGGCTGTATCGTCTATGCCAATCCCGCTTTATGCGAATTGCTGGGCAAGACCCGGGAACAGATCACGGGAAGCGCTGTAGCGGACATCCTGCCCGTCAATGAAAAGGGGGAATCCCTTGCCGGGATCTCCGCGCTGGGCAGCCCACCCCACACTGCCAGCTTCCGGCGCAGCCATCGTACCGGCAAAGGCCAGCGGCAGCTTTGCTGGTTGTTCCAGGGGCTGCTGGACCCCGATGGACAAATGCAAGAGGTCGTCGCCATTGGGCGCGACGTCACCCATCACGCGCCACAACCGAACAATCTTGAGTTGCTCGCACGGCAGGACTTCCTGACCGGTTTATCCAATCGCCGCCATTTCCTCGAACAAGCCGAGATCGAAATCGAACGCGCGAGGCGATTCAAGTCGAGCACCTCTTTGCTGCTTATGGATCTGGACCATTTCAAGGCCATCAATGACGCCCATGGATACAAGGCCGGTGATCAGGTTCTGGCGGCGCTGGGCGACATGCTGCGCCTCTCCTTGCGCTGGATCGACATCACCGGACGCATGGGCGGCGACGAGTTTGCCATTCTGCTGCCCGCCACCAATATGGACGCCGCCCTCAAGGTCGCGCAGCGCCTGGGCGCCGCCATCCATGCGCAGGAGATCGAGCTGGACGGCGGAGCCCGCGTCCGCTGTGCCGCGTCCATCGGTATCTCGTCGGCAGACCATCAGGACTGCACACTGGAAAAGCTGATGGACCAAGCCGGCCTGGCACTTCATCAAGCCAAACACACTGGACGCCATCGCGTGTGCGCTTGGGGTCAGACCCCATACCGGGTCTGACCCCAAGCGCTACAGCAGCCTGCATGCCTCTTCGAAATCCAGCCGCGGCAAGCGCTCGCGCACGGACGCAGGGTCGCCATACCCGATATTGCAGATGAAATTGGTCCGCACGGACGTATCCGCCCAGAACTCGGCGTCCACCGCCGCCGCGTCGAAGCCGGACATCGGCCCGCAATCCAGGCCCAGCGCCCTGGCCGCAAGTATCAAGTAGGCGCCTTGCAGACTGCTATTGCGAAAGGCGGTATCGTGCGCGTGCGTTTCCTTGCCTGGGGTCGCAAACGCGTCGCGCGCCTCGGGCCGATGCGGAAACAGCTTGGGCAAGTGATCGTAGAACTTCAAGTCGTAGCCAACGATGACCGTCACCGGCGCCTGGCGCGTTTTCTCGCGGTTACCCGCATTCATCAGCGGCAGCAGCCTTTCTTTGGCATCCGGCGAGCGAATGAAAAGGAACCTCGCCGGCCCGCAATTCATGCTGGTGGGCGCCCATTTCAACAAATCGTACAACTGCCGCAGCGTCTCATCGCCGACGGGCGCATCGCGCCATCCATTCTGCGTACGCGCATCAAGAAAAATCCGATCGAGCATATTCCTTCTCACTTCTGTCGCGCCACCATCGAGCACGGCCATGTTGGGTTTCTGACGTGGCCGAAATCCTAACCCACTAGCATCCCCAAAGCTGCTGAGTTTTCCCTATGTGGAAATGGCTTGCATTCTTCCCCCCTATGCTCTCAAATAAGAATCATTATCGATTTCGGATAAAATAGCGGTGACACGTCGCCTTCTTGTCCTTCTTGTTCATCGCATACCTACGTTCTTCCTATGGCACGCAGCCTTGCTCGCGCAACCGGTCCGGTTCAGCTTCCCATGACGCCCGCCACCGCGGGAAAGCGTCCGTGGCGGGCATTGGGCATGGTGCGCAGCCTGGAATTCGACACGCCGGGATACCGCTTCGTCTCCGCGCCTTTCGTCGGCAACGAGCCCGTGCTGGAAGGCCGGATCCGCGAGATCCAGCTGCAACCGGGCTTGTGGATGCACTGCGCCGAAGTCGTTGACCTGCACAGTATGGTTTCCCGCGTGAATTTCAGCGCCGGCCTGCGCATCGTCATCGTCCTGGCCGGCGAGGTGGATGTGCGCATCGGTGGCCAGCCATTGCATTTGCGCGCCGGCGATCACGCTCACCACGCCAGCGCCGCCATCGTCAGCATGCCGCAGGATGCGATGTTCGAACGCTTATGGGAACGCGGCAAATGGGAACGCAAGCTTTCCCTCCATCTGACTCCCGAATGGCTGGAAAGCCAAGGGTGGCTGCGCGACAGCTGCGAACTGACGGCCCTGTCAAGGCGCCATGAAACCGGCGCACCCGAGCCACTCGCGCTGAAGTTTCCCGACGAGCTCTGCATCACGCCTTGGCATCCCTCCCCGCATGCCCTCGCGCTTGCGGAACAGCTGATTTGCCAGTCCGATCAGTCCGCCCCCGGTCTGGTGCGCATACGCCTCGCCAGCCGGGCGATGGAGCTTCTGTACGAAGCGCTCGCAAGCCAGCGAAAAGAAACCGCCCCGAACGCCGCACCGACCGGCGCGATGCGGCCCCGAGACCAGGATCGCATGTTGCGCCTGCGCAATTTTCTTGACGCCGAAGTCCAGCAACCGCTCATTCCACCGCTCAAGATCGATGAGCTCGGACGCCGATTCGGGCTGAGCGCAAGTGCACTGCAAAGGCAGTTCCGGAATGCATTCGGTAGTTCGGTCAATGAATATCGCCGCCTCATGCGGCTCCATCAGGCCCGCACCGACCTGGAGCACGGCTCGAGCATCGCCGAGGCCTCCTATCGCGCGGGCTACACCAGCGCCGCCAATTTCGCCACGGCTTTCCGGCGCCAGTTCGGCATGAGCCCCAAGAGCCTGCGCTCCCACGTCTGACTTCCTATCGGCCGGACTTGACTCAGACGCAAAGAAGTTTGCGCGTTCTTCAAACCAATTCCGTAAATGAGAATGATTCAATGTTGCTTTGCCGCCTTGCCGCCGAAGGGGGCGAGACAGGCCGTACCCGAAAAACGGCCCCTACAGCACTGAGTACGAGGAAAAAATGATGAATATGCCCGGAAGGGAACGGGTCGCCGGAAAGCCCCGCGAGAACCTGTCGCTTGCGCCCGTTGCGCTGGCCTTGCTGTGCGCGTGCGGCGCGGGCGTCGCCCATGCCCAGGACAGCAAGACGCCGACGACTCTGGACACCGTGGTCGTCACGGCCAGCGGCGTTCAGCAGAAAGCCAAGGATGCGCCCGCATCGATGACCGTCATCACGCAGGAAGACATCAAGAAAAGCGGCTACACCACAGTGGCCGAGGCTGTGAGCCACGTCGAAGGCGTCGCGGTCATCGGCGGCGACCCCAACAACAAGGACATCGTCATCCGCGGCCTGCCCGGCGAATACACCCTGCTGCTGGTGGATGGGAAACGGCAGAACACGCGGGAAACCATGAACCGCGGCACCAACGGCGTACAGTATGAATTCATGCCTCCATTGGCCGCAATCGAGCGGATCGAGGTAGTGCGCGGCCCCATGTCTTCGCTCTATGGTTCCGAAGCCATGGGCGGGGTGGTCAACGTGATCACGAAGAAGGTGCCCGAGCGCTGGTCCGCGGCGCTGAACAGCTCCGTGACGCTGCAGACCGACGATGACTACGGCAACGCACGGCAATCGCAGTTTTGGATCGGCGGTCCGATCAAGGACGATGTCCTGGGCATCCAGGTTTACGGTTCTTACGACGACCAGAGCGAAGGCAATAACTACTTCCCCAGCGCCGACGGCCCCTATGCGCGCAACAACCGCAGTCTGGGCCTGAAGCTGGCGGCCCGTCCCGCCGACAACCAGGACCTGGTCCTGGATGTGGTTTCCCAGCGCCTCACGACCGAGTCCACGCCTGGAAAGTCGATCGACCCGTCTTTCGAATGGAACAAGGACCAGTTCCGTCGCACGTCGTACGGCCTGACCCATACCGGACGCTGGCGACTGGGCGAGTCCAAGCTTGCGCTGTACCGCGAGGACAGTGTTCAGGAAAATTGGCCCAAGACCGGTGAGTACGTGGACAACCGGCGCGTGGTGAACACCGTGCTGGATGCAAGCTTCAGCATGCCGTTCACATCTCACACCCTGCGCTTCGGCGGCCAGTATCTGCATAGCCGCCTGAACGGAATCCAGAACGAAGCCAAGTTCGCCAACTACCCGACCAACACGGACAGCGTTTCACTGACCAACTACGCGCTTTTCATCGAGGACGACTATTACCTGACGGACGATTTCACCTTGACGGCGGGCGTGCGCATGGATCATGACGAGCGTTTCGGCAAGCATTGGTCTCCTCGCCTGTACGGCGTCTACCACCTGACCGACACGCTGACGCTCAAGGGCGGCGTGGCAACCGGCTTCAAAGCGCCCACGATCCGGCAAAGCAATCCGGGATACTGCATGTCCACCGGCGGCAACTCGGGATTCCGCGGGCCGTTATGCGGCAATCCCAATCTGGAACCCGAGACCAGCGTCACCCAGGAAATGGGCCTGATCTACGACTGGGCGCCGGGCAGCAATGTTTCCGCGACGCTGTTCAACACCAACTTCAAAAACAAGGTGGCCAGCTACGACACGGGTATGCAGGACCCGCTCAATCCGGGCACGAATAATCATCTGTATGTGTATGACAACATAGACAAGGTGCAGATCTACGGGCTGGAGCTGGCGCTGAAGCTGCCCTTGACCGATGCAGTGAGCTTGTCGTCCAACTACACCTACACGAAGTCCAAGCGCAAGGGAGGCGGCGAAGTGTCGTTCGACGGCGTCACCCTGGATGGCGAGCCTCTGGACAAGACGCCCGAGCATGTCCTGAACACGCGCCTGGACTGGCAGGTGAACGAACGCTTCAATACCTACCTGCGCTGGAATCTGAGCGGCAAGGCCCGTTACGCCGCCTATCGCAATGGCGCCATGAGCGTGCGCACCCGGCCCGGCGGCTCGACCTTCGACCTGGGCGGCAGCTATGAAGTCACCAAGCATCTGTCCCTGCGCCTGGCCGTGCTGAATCTTACCGACCACAAGACGCCGCTGGACCTGCGCACGCGCTACGCCGGCCTGGACGGCAACTGGATGGTCGACGAAGGCCGTCGCTTCTGGCTGGGCGCCAGCCTCAGCTTCTGATGCGGGCAGCCGACGTGATTGCAAAGCCTTGGTTGCGGGCCGTGTGGCTGTGCTGCCTGTTGCTGCTCAGCCTGCCCGCCGCCGCGCAGATAGAGATCGTCGATCAGGCCGGGCGGACGGTCCGCCTGGCCGAACCGGCGCGCCGCATCATGTTCTCGGAGCCGGGCGACTTCACCGTGCTCGCCATGCTCGACGAAAATCCGGCCAGCCGGATCGTTGCATGGAACCGCTGGCGCCTGGACCAGCACACGGTGAACCAATGGCGCAGCATCGACCCGGAAGCCTTCGATCGAATCACTCAGATGTCGATCGATGGTCCCCATAACCTGAATGCCGAAGCGCTCATCGTGCACGCCCCCGATCTGGTCGTGCTCGATCATTTCTTTGGCAGCGCAAAGCAGGCAGTGTCCCAACTGGAACAAGCCGGCATTCCGGTGGCCATTCTCTCGCTCGAAGCCAACCTGAGACTTCGGCATCCGACTGAGGGCATAGAAAAGCTGGCGGTGCTGATCGGCCGCGAGGAGCGCGGCAAGGAAGTAAGCGCGTTCATTCAGGAACACCTGGGCCGGATCACCCAGCGCGTCGCACAGATCAAAGCCAGCGGTGTGGAGCTGCCGACAGTCCTGATGGAGCCCCATGCGGGCAGCGGCCCCTGTTGTCTTTCCATGGGCGAAGGCAGAAGCATGGGCGACCTGGTGGTGCTGGCCGGCGGGCAACTGATCGGCAGCGAAATCATCGAAGACATGTCCGGCCAGCTCAGCGCGGAATACGTGATCGCAAGCGATCCCGCTGTCTACATCGGCACGGGAGGGCAGCACATGAAGGCTCGTGGCGGCCTGCTCCTTGGCGCCGACGTCGACGCGGCCGCGAGCCGCGCAAGCCTGAAACGCGTCCTGCAGCGCGTGGGGCTGGCGCAAACCCGCGCAGTCCGGGAGGGGCGGGCTCACGGCATATGGCATAGCGGCTTTTCCATCGTGAACCTGGAGCTGATCGCCACCTGGCTGCACCCCGAATCATTCAAAGACATCGATCCAGCCGCCACGCTTGCCGAGATCGACCGGCGGTTCATGGCGAAAAGCCTGACTGGAACTTTCTGGACCTCGCTGGCCCCGGCGGAAAAATAAGCCTATGCAAGCCGACTACCGTATTGCGCCCGATCCGCGCGCCGACAGCGAGTCTCTGCGGGTGCGCTGGGCGCAGCACCGGCGCATCGTGAGGCGACGATGGCTCATCGTCGCAGCGCTGGCCGTGCTGACGATTGCCGCCGGCCTTGCCGACTTGTTCACTGGTCCCGCTTCGCTGCAGCCCGCACAAATCATCGGGGGGCTGTTGGATCCCGACACGCTCACCGTGCCCATGCGGGTGGTGCTCTGGCAGGTCCGCATGCCGGTCGCCCTGATGGCCTTGCTGGTCGGGGCCGCCTTGGCGCTGGCCGGCGCCGAACTGCAGACCATATTGAACAATCCTCTGGCCGAGCCGTTCACGCTGGGCGTTTCCTCGTCCGCCGCGCTCGGCGCCGCCCTGGCGATCGTGCTGGGATGGGGCGTGCTGGGCAGCGATGCCGCGTGGCTCGTGCCCGCCAACGCCTTCGTCTTCGCGCTGGCCTCGTTGCTGTTTCTACAGCTCATGGCTCAATGGCGCGGCGCCCAGACCCAGACTCTGGTGCTTTTCGGAATCGCCATCGGCTTCGCCGCGGGCGCGGTCCTCTCGCTGCTGCAGTTCATCGCAAGCGAGGATGCGCTGCAGCAACTCGTCTTCTGGAGCATGGGCAGCCTGGCCCGTGCCGACTGGGAAAGCGTCGCCATCCTGTCGGCGATATTGACGCTTACCGTGCCGTTCTCCTGGCGCGCCGCCGGCCAGCTCACCGCGCTGCGGCTGGGCGAGGACCGAGCCCGCAGCTTCGGCATCAACGTACCGTCCCTCAGGCGCTGGGCGTTGGTGCGCATCAGCCTGCTGGCGGCGACCGCCGTCGCCTTCGTCGGCACGGTGGGATTCGTCGGCCTGGTGGGCCCGCACGTCGCACGAATGATCGTGGGCGACGGGCACCGTCACCTGCTGCCCGCCAGCATACTGATCGGTGCATCCATGATGGCGCTCGCTTCAGTCGCCAGCAAGATGCTGGTGCCCGGCGTCATGCTGCCCATCGGTATCGTCACGGCGCTGGTCGGCCTGCCGGTCTTCATGGGGCTGATGATGCGTCAACGGGGGGGACGGGGATGAATGCCGCCCGATCGCTCAGCATCAAGAACCTGACCGTGCACTACCGCCGCCACGAAGTGCTCGCCGGCGTCGATCTATGCGGTATCTGCCCCGGCGAGATCATCGCGCTTGCCGGACCAAATGCGGCAGGCAAATCGACGCTGCTCAAGGCAATCGCCGGGCTGGTTCCGGCCAATGGCCAGGTTTTCTACGGAAACAGCAATTGGCTGGGCTGGACGGCACGCCAGCGTGTCGAACATATCGGCTTCATGCCGCAATCCATTCCCGAAGACAATAACCTGAACGTCCTCGAAGCCGCGCTCACCGCCTTGCAAAGCGGCGGCATCGGGCCTCGGCGCAAAGACGAGCTCGATGCATTGCGCGTCATCGAACGCCTGGGCATCGGCCACCTCGCCTTGCGTCCTCTGTACCAGCTTTCAGGGGGCCAACGGCAACTTGCCGCCCTGGCGCAAGCCGTCGTGCGCGGCAGCCCCGTCTTGTTGCTCGACGAACCCGTCAGCGCCCTGGACCTCGCACACCAGTGGCAGGTCATGCATGTCGCGCGCCGCCTTGCGGACGAAGGCCGGATCGTCATCGTCGTGCTGCACGACCTCGCCCTTGCAGCGCAATGGGCCGATCGGGTCGCCATCCTGCACCAGCGGCGCATCCATTCTTTCGGCCCGCCCAACGACACCATCACCGACGCCGCCCTCAGGGAAGTCTGGGGCGTGGAGGCACGGGTCCGGACATGCGAACGGGGCCGCGCCTTCGTACTCATAGACGCTTTGGCCAAGAACCCGGCCGCCTCATAACAGGAACACTTGCAATGACACACTTACGACTCAGCACCGCCGTGCGCGGCATAGACGCGCAGAAGGTACTGGACGCCATGCTCGAGCACCTGCGCGAGCATGACCTGGCCGCCGTACCTGGAGAAGACGCCTGGGACATCGATTACAGCGGAGCGCGGATTTCCCTTTCGGCCAAGTCCGACAGCTTGCACGCACACGTCGCCGCGCCCACGCAGGAAGCCCTGTACGATGCAAAAATGCTGGTCTTCCATCACATCGTCGAGTTCAGCTCGTGTGATCCCGAAGCCATCCAATGGCAAGGGGACAGCATCCAGCTCGCCCGGCCTCCCGCCTTTCGCCTGCTTACCGTCGAAGCCGTCTCCGACGTCGGCCCGCATATGCGCCGCGTGAGATTCCGTACAGAGGAACTAGCGCGGTATCACCAAGATGAAGACATCCATTGCAAGCTCATCTTCCCCCAGCCCGGCGTCCGCGATCCGGAATGGCCGACGCTGGCATCCAATGGCACGCCGCAGTTTCCGTCAGGCGAAAAACGTCTGGACATCCGCACTTATACGATCCGGCGCATCGACGCCGTACAAGGCTGGATGGATGTGGACTTCGTGCTGCATGACGATGCCGGCCCCGGCGCCGCCTGGGCGGCCCAAGCCGCCGGCGGCCAGCAGATAGGTCTGTCAGGTCCGGGCGGGCGCACCGCCCAGCCCGCGGATTGGATGCTGCTGGCCGGCGACGAAACCGCGCTGCCCGCCATCGCGCGCATCGGAGAGTCTCTCCCCTCAGAAACCCAAGGCATCGTACTGATCGAAGTGCAGACCCCTGCCGATCAGGTCGAGCTGCGCCTGCCCCCCGGCATGAGGCTGCGTTGGCTGCATCGTGGGACCGCCGCCGCGGGCACCGTCTCGCTTCTGAAAGACGCCATACAAGCCTGCGCCATTCCCGACGGCCCCGACCGCTATGTCTGGGTCGGAGCCGAGTTCGCGACCGCGCAAAGCGTGCGAGCATGGCTGCGCGATACCGTCGGACTCAGCGGTAAAGAGCAGCTCGTCGTCGCGTACTGGCGCTACGGCATGGACGAGACACAGATGAAGAGCGGAGCAACCCGCCGCGCCGCCGGCGACGCGGCCGAGAAGGCGTCTTCATGAAGCCCGGCCCGGGATCCGATCAAGCTTACGAAACAGCTGAAAAGACGCGATCCGGCGTTGCCGCCAAGCAGCGATGGTGGACACGCCTTGCGCTCGATGTAGATCCTTTGCGCCAGAGCGCGGCTTTCAGAAGCCTGTATCTCGCGCGCTCCGTTTCGATGCTGTCCATCGCCATCCTGGCCGTCGCGGTGGCCTGGCAGGTATATGGGATCAGCGCATCGTCCATCCACGTGGCGGGCGTCGGGATCGGCCTGGCGCTGGGATCGCTCGTCGGTCTCGTCTGGGGCGGAACTCTGGCGGATCGCGCCGATCGCCGGCGCATCATGATCCGGGGCCGCGCGGCTTACGTGGCCGTGGTGGCGATCTTGTGGGCCAACAGCCTGCGCGCGGAACCCGGCTTGCCGGAGATCTACCTGGCCACGCTGCTCAGCGGCCTGACCAGCGGCATCAGCGCACCCGCCCTCATGGCGGCCATGCCCAAGCTGATCCCACCTCGGCACTTGGCGGCGGCGGGCGCGCTCAATGCGCTGTCCATGGAGCTGAGCCGGCTCATCGGTCCACTGATTGCCGGCGCGCTGCTCGCCCACTACAGCATCGCCCTTTGCTACGGCGTGGTGCTGATCGGCGCGGCGCTGGTGCCCCTGCTGCTGGCCCGGCTGCCCAAGGACCTGCTGCAGCCCGATGCCGGCGCCAAGCCGGAGCCGGCATCACGGCCCTCGATGCTCGCGCAATGGCTGGACGGGTTCAAGCATGTCCGGCATAACGGCGTCATTGCCTGTCTGCTCGCCCTGGACCTCGCCATGATGCTGTTCGCCAGCGTGCATGCCCTGATGCCGCAACTCGGCCAGACCGTATTGCAGGGCGGGCCTGAAATGGTCGGCTATCTTTACGCGGCGCCCGCCTTCGGCGCGCTGGTCGTCGCCCTGACGTCCGGCTGGACTCGCAGGCTGACCCATCCGGGACGCCTCGTGATCGCCTGTGCGCTGCTGTGGGGTATCGCCATTGCGCTGGCGGGCGTGGCGGCAGGCGGCCTCACGGATGGCCTGCCGTGGGGCGCATGGGCGGTGCTGGCCTTTCTCGCCGTCTCGGGCATGGCGGATACCGCGTCGGACATCATCCGCGGCGCCCTGCTGCAGATACATACGCCGGACACCCTGCGCGGCCGCGTATCAGGGCTCTGGCTGCTCCAAGGCTACATGGGACCTGCCCTGGGCGGCCTGCAGGCCGGCGCGCTGGCCACCTTATGGTCCCCGGGCCGCGCCCTCATCGCCGGCGGCTCCGCCTGTACGGCGGTGGTCGCTTTGTTCCTGGCAATGCCCAACGGCAGGCTGCGCAAGCGCCTCTGGCGCCTGGAAGAATAGGGGTCGGACCCCGTACGGGGTCCGACCCCTCGCTATCCTGAATCCGGGGTCACACCCTCTAAGACCGGAAGGTCGGGGTCAGACCCCGCATGGGGTCTGACCCCTTAAAATACCGGCATGAACGACACCACGCCGAACCCCTCCACTCCTCCAAGCTGGTCAGACGCACCCGAAGGCTGGAACTGGCTGGCGCAGGACGAGGATGGCCGCTGGTTCTGGTACGCCGTCGAGCCCCAGCTCGGTGTCGCCGGCGGAGTCTGGCGTTCACCCCGGCGCGCACAACAGTTCGCGGCACAGGGCGCCCCGAATCCTGAATGGTACGAGAGCTGCCGCGAACGAGGCGGCGGCGCCTGACCCAGCGGCCGGGGTCTGACCCGTAGTGCCATTGGGGTCAGGCCCCATGCGGGGTCTGACCCCTCCCTCACACCCCCTTCAACAGCTCGCGCGCGATGATGAGCTTTTGCACTTCCGTCGCGCCCTCATAGATGCGCAGCGCCCGGATATCGCGATACAGACGCTCGATGGGACTGTTCTTCACAACGCCCTGGCCGCCGAACATCTGCAGCACACGGTCTATTACCCATTGGGCCGATTCGGTCGAGATCATCTTGGCCATGGCGGTTTCCGATGTCGAGGACCGTCCCGCGACGTCCCGTACCCACGCGGCACGATAGGTGAGAAGAGCGCTTTGGTCGATTTCCGCGGCAATGTCGCCGAATGCCGCCTGCGTCAGTTGAAAGTCCGCCAGCGTCTGACCGAACATCTTGCGCCGGCTTGCATGCCCTAGGCCTTCGTCCAATGCGCGCCGAGCGAAACCCAGCGCAGCGGCCGCGACCGAACAGCGGAAGACGTCGAGCGTGCGCATGGCCAGCTTGAATCCCTGGTTCAGGTCGCCCAGCATATTGGATGCCGGGACGCGGCAATCGTTGAAACGCAGCAAGGCCAGGGGATGAGGCGACATGACCTCTATCCTTTCCTCGATTTCCAGCCCCGGCGTATCGGCATCCACCACGAAAGCAGTGATACCCCGCGACCCGGCGTGCTCGTCTGTACGGGTGAACACGCAGTAGAAGTCCGCCAAGCCGCCATTCGAGATCCACGTCTTGCTGCCGTTCAGGACGAAGTGATCGCCATTGGGCTGAGCCGAGCAGGACAGCGCCGCCACGTCGGACCCCGCATCGGGCTCCGAAAGCGCGAATGCCGCGATGCGTTCGCCCGCGGCGACCGAAGGCAGATAGCGCTGCTTGAGCGCCTCGTTGCCGCCCAGCGATATCGCCCCCGAACCCAACCCCTGCATGGCGAATGCGAAATCGGCAAGAGTATGGAAGCGGCCCAGCGTTTCGCGGATGAGGCAGAGCGACCGCGAATCGAGCTGGGGCGAGCGGCCCCCCAGCCGGCCGCCCTCGCCGGAGGGCACGCAATGACGCAGCCACCCGCCCTTGCCCAGGCTGCGCACGAGGTCGCGGCAGGCCGCATAAACGTCCGTGTCGTCCAGGGCAGACAGGTTCTGGTCCCTGCACCACTGATCCAGATCACGCGCCAGATCGCGGTGTGCGTCCTCGAAGAACGGCCATTCCAGATGGTTGAATTCTCGGCTCGTCATTTGCGCCCCACCGCTTATTTGGTGTCCATGTTCTTGATGACGGGCGCCCATTTGTCTATGGTCTGCTGAATGTGCTGAGTGAAGGCTGCAGCATCCTTGTAGTCGGTTTTCAGGCCGAACTGGTCCGTGCAATTGCGAAATTGCTCCGTGTCGATGGCAACCTTGAACGCCTTGTCTATTTTGGCGACGACCGCGGGATCCATGCCCTTGGGTCCGACAATGCCCAGGATGCTGGGCGCCACCAGGTCATGGCCGGCCTCCACCAGCGTCGGCGCGCCGTCGAAGCCCGGCATGCGCGCTTCCGTGAATACGTTCAAGAGACGCAAGCGGCCATCTCGCACAAACGGAACCCATTCGGCTGTTTGCGCCATGACTTCGACGTCTCCCCGCACCAGCGCGGTCGAGGCCTCGATACCGCTCTTATATGCAACGTGGGTCCATTTCACCCCGGTTTCCTCGCCCAGCTTCACCATGGTCAAGTGCTGCGGCGTGCCGACGCCCGCCGTGCTGAATGCCACCGCGTCGGGTGCGCTCTTCGCTTTCTTGATGACGTCGTCCAGCGACTTCAAGGGCGAATCGGCACGCACCAGCAGGCCGACCTGATACTGCGCAACCATGGCGATGGGCGTCAGGTCCTTCATGACGTCGTAATCGATGGTGGGTACCAGAAACTGATTGAGCACGGCGCCGGTGGAAAGCGCCGCGATGCTATAGCCGTCGGGCTTCTGCCGCGCAATGTAGCCGATGGAAAGTGACGAGCCCGCACCGGGCTTGTTTTCGACAACGACCGATTGCCCCAGTTCTTTACTGGCAGTGAGCGCCAGGGCACGGAAACACATGTCCGTGCCGCCGCCGGCGCCATATCCGACGACCAACTGGATGGGCCGTGTGGGGAAGTTCTGGGTGGCTGCCTGGGCGGACGCCACGGAAAAGCCCAGGCCCATGAGGCCCAGCATCAAGTTGCGGGCGAAAGTGAAATTGGCGTGTTTCATTATTTGTCTCCTATTCGTTGAGCAATACAGCAACTTATAATAAACTAAAAGTCTAGCTTTGTAGACCTATAACCTGGATGTCGTGTGGGACATTCACAACTCGCTTGAACTGCGCTATATGGAAACTCAATTGAATGTGCTTGTCACCGGCGCCAGCCGGGGCATTGGTCGCAGTATCTGCGAACGCCTGGCCGACGACGGATACATCGTTACGGGCCTTGCCCGGACGCGGCCCGCGGACTGGCCCGATAGCATGCCATTTCATACCGTCGACCTGGGCGAACGCGATGCCGTCAAGCAAACCCTGGCGGAGATAACCGCCGGGTCGACTTACTACGGCCTCGTCAACAACGTAGGCTTCGTTCCCACAGGCCGCCTTGAAGACGTGGACACGACCGAGCTGTACAAAGCCGTGGCACTCAATCTCGAGGTCAACATCCTGTGCGCACAGGCGCTGTTGCCAGGCATGCGCGCGCTGGGGCGCGGGCGCATCATCAATATCGGCTCGCGCGCTGCCCTGGGCAAGCCCGCCCGCACGCTATACAGCACCACGAAGGCGGGCATTACCGGCATGACACGCACCTGGGCACTGGAACTGGCCGGCGACGGCATCACCGTCAACGCCATCGCTCCGGGCCCCATCGCCACCGAATTTTTCCAGGGCGCCAACGACGCGCAGAACCAGGCGACCCAGAAGCTGATCGCAGGCATTCCCGTCGGCCGCATCGGACAGCCCGAAGACGTCGCGCACGCGGTCGCCTATTTCATGGACGAGCGCTGCGGCTACGTTACCGGGCAGACGCATTACGTCTGCGGCGGCATCACCATAGGCGCAGCCTGAATACGGCCGCACACTTTACCCATCATCAATCCAAAGACAACGGAGACACGCATGACACGCTGGACAAATCGCCCCGAGGGCTCGAACTGGGGCGACTTCGGGCCCGACGATCAACTCGGGCGCGTCAACCTGCTGACCCACGAACAAGTGCTTAAAGGGGTGCGCGAGGTGCGCGAGGGCAAGGTATTTTGCCTGTCGCTGCCTCTGGATCTACCAGGCGGCATGGTGCTGAATCCGCGCCGCAAGCCGCCACGCCTGGCCGCCACCGAGCGCGACGGCGTGCCATACATGAACTTTCCCATGGAGAACCTCGATACCGCATCCATCGACGTGCTCAGCGATGACCAGGTTACGCTTTCCTTGCAGTACTCGACGCAATGGGACGCCCTGGCACACATCGGAGCTCAATTCGATGTGGACGGCAACGGCACGCCGCGCAAGGTCTACTACAATGGCTACCAGGCGGGCACTGACGTCCTGGATGCCCCCGGGCACGAAGAAGGCGAAGGCTGCTGCGATCACGGGGCCGGCTTCGGCGCCAAGAAGCTGAGCGTCGACAACTTCGCCGTCAAAGGCATGCAGGGCCGGGGCGTCATGGTGGATTTCGTGCGCCATTTCGGCCATGGGCGCACATTGATCGGCTACCAGGAACTCGCCGCGATCCTGGAATCCGACCGCATCCAGGTCGAAAAAGGCGACATGCTGGTGCTGCGCACGGGTTTTGCGGAAACCGTCCTGGAAATGGCCGGCAACCCCGACGGCGACAAACTGCACCACGCAGGCGCCGTGCTGGACGGCGCGGACACCCAGCTGCTGAACTGGATCACCGAAAGCGGCATCGCCGCGATATGCGCCGACAACTATGCGGTGGAAGCCTATCCCGCACGCACGGAAGGCGCCAAGAAATCCTTGCTGCCCCTGCACCACCATTGCCTTTTCAAGCTGGGGCTGCCCCTGGCGGAACTCTGGTACTTGCGCGACCTGGCCGAATGGCTGCAGGCCAACCAACGCAATCGCTTCCTGTTGACCGCTCCGCCCTTGCGCCTGCCCGGCGCCGTGGGTTCGCCCGTCACGCCCATCGCCACCGTTTGAACCCGCCACCATCAAGCATCGCCACGCCATGAACTTTGCAACGCTACTCGAACAACACGCCGCTCGGCGCCCCGAGGCCATCGCCTTCTACGACATTGACCGGCCGGTCCGGTACGGCGAGCTGCTTGCCGAGTCAGCCCGTGTCGCCGGCCTGCTGCATGCGCAGGGAGCCCGCCCGGGAGACCGGCTGGCGCTATGGCTGCCCAATTGCACCGCCTGGCTGGCGACCTTTCTGGCCTGCGCCCGCCTCGGCGTTACCGTCGTCTCCATGAACACGCGCTTTCGCAGCCGCGAAGTGGGCGACCTGATTGCACGGGGGCAATGCCGCTGGCTTGTCATGTGGCCCGCCTTCAAGGGCCTGCCGTTCCGGCAGATTCTGAATGATGTCGAGCCCGATCAACTGAAAAGCCTGAAGGCGGTCATGGTCGTGGGGGAAGCGAACGATGAGCCGGTCGTAGCGGGCGCCGCTTCATTCCATTATTCGGATACGGCTGCACCTGATGCGCTGAAGGCGGTCCCGCATGCGCCCGGCGACGCGTATGCCCTCGTCTACACGACCTCCGGCACGACGTCGCAATCCAAGCTGGTGGTCCATGACCAGCAAACGCTCATCAGCCATGGGCAGAATGTCGCGCGCTACTTTGGCATTGGGCCGGACGACGCCGTCCTGCTCGGCGCGCCGCTGTGCGGGGCGTTTGGATTCTCGTCCGCACTTGGCGGCCTGGCGGCCGGCGCGCCGCTGGTTTCGTCGCCCATCCTGAATCCGGCGGAATGCGCCACGCAGATCCAGCAAAGACGCGTTACGCACACCTTCGCCAACAACGAACTGCTGGATCGCATCCTCGACGCGGCCGAAGGCCAGGACCGGCCTTTCCCCTCTCTGCGAGTGGCGGGCTTCGCCAGCTTCGCCCCCTCGCTGGAAGACTTGCCCGAACGCATGGAAAAGGCAGGCATCAAGCTGGTCGGCCTGTATGGTTCCAGCGAGCTGCAGGCGCTGACTGCCGGTCAAGCCGTGGATGCCCCCTTGTCCGAGCGCCAGCGCGCGGGCGGACACCTGGTGGCGCCCGACGCTCGCGTCCGGGCACGCGATGTGGAAACGAACGACATCCTGCCGCACGGCGAAGTGGGTGAAATCGAAATCCTTGCGCCCAGCCTGATGAAAGGGTATCTGGACAACGAAGCGGCCACAGCCAAGGCCATCGACGCCGAGGGCTACTTTCGCACCGGCGACCTGGGCCATACGGTCGATGATCACAGCTTCGTTTTCCATGCCCGGCGCGGCGACTTCCTGCGGCTCAGCGGCTTCCTGGTCAATCCGCTGGAGATCGAAAACTTCATCGAAAGCCTTGACGGCGTGAATAATTGCCAGGTGGTCGGCGTGGCGCATGAAGACAAGACCGTGCCCGTTGCGTTTGTCATCGCCCAACCCGGCGATGTCCTGCGGGAACAAGACATCATCGCTGCCTGCAAGGCTCAGCTGGCCGGCTTCAAAGTGCCCCTCAGGGTGGGCGTCGTCGACGCCTTTCCGGTTGTAGAGAGCGCCAACTCGAATAAAATCCAGCGGGGCAAGCTCCAGGAGATGGCGCTCAGGCTGCTGAATACCACCTGACACGACTTCCCGGCTGCGGATCCCGCCTTGCGATTTCAGAAGCACACCATGTCCGACCATAGCTCGAACCAAGCGGCCATGAGCCGCAGCCGCCAGCCGCTCTACCTGCAGCTGGCAACAGAGTTCAGGCGTTGCCTGGACTCCGGCGTGTGGCCCGTCGGCCACCAGATACCGCCCCTCTTGGAGCTCATGCAGACCTATCAGGTGTCGCGCATGACGCTACGCAATGCCCTCAGCGTTCTGGAAGCAGACGGCCTGATTTCCAGGCGCCGGGGAAAAGGGACTTTCGTCGAACGTCGAAGCAATGCGGCGTATTCGCTTTCTTTGCCGACCAGCTGGCAAGAAGCCGTCGCGCTCAGCGACGTACTGGGTACGCATCGATTCGTGGAGTCGGAGCGCAGCGCCAAGCAACTGCCGGCCTTCAACATGGCATGCAGCGGCAAGCCGGCGCCCTCCTATCAATATCTTTGCCGGCTGCATAGCAGCGACGGCGTGCCCTATTGCTACAGCGAGGTCTACGTCGCCGACAAGCTTTTCACCAAGCACCGAAAAGCCTTCCTCGCACAAGCGGCCGCGTCCGTCATCGCACGCATCCCGGGGCTGACCATATCGGAATCCCGCCAGCGGCTGACGATCATCAACGCCAGCTTCCAGTCCGCCAACGCCCTGCTTCTTCAGCCCGGCGAAAGCGTGGCGGAAGTCGTCCGCTACGCTTGCGCCGACGGCATCATCATCTATTACGCCCGGCTGGAATTTCCGACGAAGTTCGTCAAGCTCGAGCTGGACATGCTGGCGCGCTAAGACCAAGGGGTCGGGGTCAAGGGGTCAGACCCCGTACGGGGTCTGACCCCAACTACTCTATGCCATACGGGGTCTGACCCCACACCCTACGCCACCACCTGCCCGGACTCCACGCCGAACTGCCTGACGGCGTGGCGCGCAGCGGACGTGAGCACGCGGCCAACCGACGGGTCGCATCCGCTGCGGTGCCAAAGCAGCATGTTGCCGTCATGGCGCGCAATGTTGGCCAGCACGGCGGCGCTGATATCCACCTTCTGATTGATCTGCCCGGACTCCTTGCCGGCAGTAAAGACCTCGGTCAGCAAGGACTCCATGTGCCGGTAATAATCACGAACGGCCTCGCGCACCGGCGTATCCTCATTGTGGAATTCCAGGCTGGTCAGCACCAGGATCACCAGATCATTGGGGTAGGTGGCGGCCCACTGGGCTTGCAGTTGCACAAAGGCCTCCAGCTTCTGCACCGCCCCGTCCGGCATTGCGCGGACGCGGGCGGCCGTCGCCACGATGGAACGTTCCTGGATCCGCGCCAGCAAGTGCAGCAACAGGGTTTCTTTCGTTTTGAAGTAGTAGTAAACGGCCCCTTTGGTAAAGCCCGCCACCGCTGCCACCTGCTCCAGGCTGGTGTTCGAATAGCCCTTTTTTGCAAAAAGCTGCAAAGCCGCGCTTTCGATTTTTTCGATGCTTACTTCACTGTCGCCTCTTTTGCTCGCCATGACAATGCCATTCCTTTTATGATGCCTTTCCTCAGGCGGTCAGGTCACGCAGCGCCACCTCGGCGCGCTTTCTATCCCAGACATCGGGCTGGGCCATAACATCCTTCAGCATGGCCCTTTGCAGCTTGCCGGTCGCCGTCCGGGGAAGCACAGCCATGCGGCACAAGTAGCGCGGTACCATGAAATGAGGCAGCTCGCCGATCAGGAACCGCAAGAAATCCACATGATCCAGCTCGAACCCCGGCTTCATGACCAAGCATAGCAAGATGTCGTCATCGCCTTCGAACCCGGAGGGCACCCCAAGCGCCGCCGCCTCCTTGACCAGCGGATGCGCGAGCGCCGCGGCTTCGATGTCGCCCGCGGAGATGTTCTCGGCGCGGCGCCGGATCCGCTCTTTTGCGCGATCGACGAAATACACATAGCCGTCGGCATCGACATAACCGCAATCGCCCGTATGGAACCAGAAGTTCCTCCAGGCTTCCAGCGTTTTCTCCGGCATGCCCAGATAGCCCTGCATCATGGTCCAGGGCACTTTTGGCCGGAGCAGGAATTCGCCGACCGTTCCGGCGGGAAGTTTCATGTCCGTGGCGGGATCGACCACCGCGAAGTCGAACCAGCTTTCGTCCACCCGGCCGCAACAGCCCACCCGCAAGGGTTCATTGGGATCCACCCAGCATGCCACCCCGGTTTCCGTCATGCCCCAGACTTCTTGCCCCCGAACGCCGAACCGGGCCTCGAAGGCCGCGGCAATGCGCTTGGGAAAAGGCGCCGTGCGGATGAGGCGCAGCCGGTGGTCCTTGTCGGAGTCGGAAGGCGGTTGGGCATATACCATCTCGAGCATGGGGCCGTGCGCCGCGGTAATCGTGGCGCCGTAGGCCCGGATTCGATTCAGCCATTCGCCGGGCGTGAAGCCCGTATCGAGGACGATCCTGCCACCGACCGACAAGGTGGCCAGCACCGACATGAACTTGCCCGCCATGTGATACATGGGATAGAAGGAAAAAAAGATATCGTCGGCCTGCAAGCTCGTCTTGGCGGCCGAGAGCCTGGAAAGCAGAGCGATCTGGCCATGGGGCATCATGACGCCCTTGGCGGGCCCGCTGGTGCCGGAGGTATAGATCACGGATCCGATATCCCATGGCATGGCGGCCTGGGCGGCAAGGCAGTCCGGCGGCGCAGCTTCCAGATCGCGAAAGCGCAGGATGCTGAAAGGCGCGTCGGTGGGCCAATCGGCCTGGTCGGCGTCGTCCATCAGGACGATGGTGCGCAGATGCGCAAGCCGCGATTGTGAACGCAGGATCACCGGCAGATGATCCGAAGTGGTCATCAGGATCTGCGCCGCGCTGAGATTGGCCGCATGCTCCAGACTCTGGCCCTTGTATCCCGTGTTGATGCTGACGTCCACCGCATTGATCAGGTTGACCGCCAGCCAGCCGTGCACTGCCAGGTGCGTGTTGGCCAGCATGATCAGCACTCGCTGCTGCGGGCGCACACCCTGCTGGAACAGGCATCTGGCCAGATACGAAACGTTTTCCCAGGTCTGGTCATAGGTCTCGGACACCCCGCCCACGACCTCGAGCGAAGGACGGGAGCCATACCGCCGCACGGAGTCCTTGAGTATGCCCGGCACCGTCCAGGCCGAGTCGAGCTTGTCGGGCACTGCCAGGGCCGCTGTACCGGCTGTCGAGCCGCCCTGCTCCTTCATCGCAATCATGTCCTGCACCTTGGTCGATCCCTGCCCGTTCAATTAAGTATTATCTATTGAGCACCTCGTCTCGATGAGCGCCGAGCGCGGGCGGCCCACGCCGGATCGTTGCCGGCGTCCTGGAAAGCTTCAGGGGATTGGCCACCAGGCGCATGTCTTCCTGTCCTTCGACCGGAACCGCCGTGACCAGGCCGTTTTCGTGGGTCTGTGCGTGCGCCAGCGCTTCGTCCAATCCGAGGATGGGCGCCGCGAGCACCCCCTCGCCTTGTAGCCGGTTGACGCTTTCCTCGACCGTCATGCCGCCAAAGAGCGGTCTGAGCACGGCTGCGATTTCTTCCTTGTGACGCGCCTGCGCATGCTTGTCCTGCCATTCCGGCCTGAGGGAAAGGTCTTCAATGCCCAGGGCTCGGCAGATCAGCTGCAAGGGATTGTCGCGGAAGAATCCGATGACGCTCAGCCAGCCGTCGCTTGCCTCAGCCGTGAAATTCAAGGCCCGCTCGTACCATCGAGTTTCGTAATCATAGTTCAGGAGAGTCGACGCCTCAAGGCTCTGCATGGCGATCAGCGCGCTGAACAATGAAACATTCACTTGCTGGCCGCGCCCCGACCGGCCGCGTTCCAGGAGCGCCAGCAATATGCCCTGCGCCAGCAGCACGCCCGATGTGTAGTCCGCGATCGGCACGTTGATGAAGGTGGGATGGTCACCGCCGGCGGTGGTCTTCTTTCCCAGGCCGCTGATCGACTGGATCAGGAAATCCTGTCCCGCCATGCCGGACAGGGGGCCCGTCTCGCCGAAGCCGCTGGCTGCGGCATAGATCAGGCCCGGATTCAAGGCCTCCAGCCTGTCGTAGCCGAATCCCAGTTTCTCCAGCACACCCGGCCGGTAGTTGTGCATGAGGACATCGGCCTCCTTCACCAGCTCGATGAATGCCGCGCGATCGTTCTCGTCCTTCAGATTCAGGCAGATGGAGCGCTTGTTGCGGTTCACGGCCGCGAAGTATCCGCCCATTTTTCCCCGGGCGGCCGCAACCGTGTCGCTGTGGCGCAGGGAATCCCCCTTGCCCGGCTTCTCGATCTTGACGACATCGGCGCCGAAGTCGCCCAATATCTGCCCGGCCAGCGGCCCTTGAAACACTTCGCAAAGCTCCAGTACCTTGATGCCTTCCAATACCGATGACATGTCGCGCTCCGTTCAACCCGCATAGACGTCTTTGGCGATCATCAGGCGCTGGATCTGGTTCGTGCCCTCCCAGATCTGCGTGACCTTGGCATCGCGCAGCATGCGTTCCACCGGATAATCCTTGAGATACCCATAGCCGCCATGCAGCTGGACGGCATCCGTCGCCACCGACATGGCGGCGTCGGTGCACATGACCTTGGCCATGGACGCATATTTCTTGGCGCCCGGATCATCGTTCATCACGAGCGTGGCGGCATGCATCAACAACGCCCGCCCCGCCTCCACCTTCATGGCCATGTCCGCCACCATGCCTTTCACCATCTGGAAGTCGGACACCGGCCGGCCAAACTGCTCCCGGCCCTTGGTATAGGCGACGGCCTCGTCGAGCGCCCCTTGCGCGATGCCCAGCCCGTGAGCCGCGTACTTCAGCCTGGAGGCCAGGAGCCCGGCCCGGATGTATTCGCCGCCTCGCACGGGATCGCCCACCACGCGGTCCAGGGGAATCAGGCAATCGTCCAGGATGACGTCCGACGTGGGGCTGCCGCGCAAGCCCATCTTGCGCTCCGGCGCGCCGAAAGAAACCCCCGGGTCCTGCCTGTTGACCAGGAAGATCCCGAACTTGTCACCCTCGGTGCGCGCGAAGATCAGGTACCAATCCGCCCAGCCGCCATTGGTGATGAAGCGCTTCGTACCATTGAGCAGCCATCCGTTGGCCGTCCGCTTCGCAGAGGTCACCACGCCCATGAGATCCGAACCGCCCTTGGGCTCGGTCAGCCCCCAGGCCGAGCGCTGCTCGCCGCGGACCACGGAAGGAATGATGCGGCGCTTCTGTTCGTCTGAACCGAAGCGCTGCACCAGCATCATGATCCAGCAGGTGGAGACGGTCGTTGCCGACGAAGCGCAAACCCGCGCCAGCTCTTCCACCGTGATGATCTGCGACAGTACGTCTCCTTCCTGGCCACCGAACTCCTCGGAAAAAGGCAGGCCCGGCAGGCCGAGCGCGAGACTGGCTTCGTAGGCCTCCATGGGAGGACGCTCTTCTTCGTCGACCTTGGCCGCGAAGGGCGCGACCTTCTCCTTCGCAAACCGGCGCACCTGGTCCCGGAACGAGCCGTACATTTCATCGTAGTGGGTGATCTTCACGCATTTCTCCTGAGAATCCGATAGCAAGTATTCATGGTTTAGAACGAGGTCATCTTGGGCGGCCAGGTCCGGGAAGGAATCCGATTGCGTTCCGACTCCGGGCTTGCCAGCGCGATTTCCTCAGGCGTCAATCCGGCGCCGGCCAGGATCTCATCGGAACGGTCGGCCGTATTCGTTGCCGGCGGCCGGAAAGACGAGCCTCCGAAACGAGGAACGACGGGCACGCTCTCCGGAGAACTATCGGCATGGCGCTGGGCGATATGCGGATGCGACCAGACCTCATCCGGTGCCAGTACGGGCATGACGCAAGCATCCTTGCCCTCGAACAGCTTCGTCCATTCGTCCCGGGGTTTCTGTACGAAGGCGTTTTCGAATGCTTCGCGAATGTCGGGCCAGATGCGCATGTCCATGTGGTCCGGCACCTGCGTGCCCATCATGGTGGTCCAGAGATTCGTGAAGAATTGGGTCTCCAGCGCACCCACGGAAATGTACTTGCCGTCCGCGCAGCGATAGCAGCGGTAATAAGGGGCGCCGCCGGCCAGCAGTCCATCGCCGCGCTCCGGCAGGATCGGCGTCTTCCAGACCGGCCAGTGCATCGCCATCAATGACAGGCAGCCGTCAATCATGGCGGTATCGATGTACTGACCGGACCCCGTGCGGGTCCTGTCGAACAAGGCCGTCACGATGCCGAGCGCCGCGATGAAGCTGCCGGAAGCGAAGTCCGCCAGCAGGTTCAAGGGCGCCGAGGGAGGGCCGTCTTTCGGACCGACCGCGCCCATCACGCCCGTCAGGGCCAGGTAGCTCAGGTCATGCCCGGCTTCCTGCGCCAGGGGCCCCTCCTGGCCGTATCCCGTCAAGGAACAATAGATGAGGCGAGGGTTGATTTCCTTGAGTGTTTCATACCCCGCGCCCAATCGCGCCGACACGCCCGGGCGGAAGCTTTCGAGAAATACGTCTGCGGTGCGGCACAAGCGCTGCAGCGCCTCGCGGCCCTCCGGCGCCTTGAGGTCCAGCTTGATGAAATGCTTCCCACGCGAAAACGTGGCGATGGGGTTGCCGGCCCGGCCGCCGCCCACCACGATCACCTCCGCACCAAGATCCGCCAGCAGCATGCTGCAGTACGGGCCGGGTGCGAGCCGTGACATATCGATGACTCGTATCCCTTCGAGAGGCCGGCGCGCCCCGGCGTTTTTGCTTTCTGGTTTCGTAGCGCTCATGTTCAGGCCTCCAGGTCGGTCAAGTGGGGACGAAGCACGTAGGCCGCCAGCAGGAAGAATCCCTGCCCGAACAAGGTCCAGTCGAACGGCACGCCTGGGCCGCCGGGCACCATGGCCACGCCGGGCACCTTGCCCGAATTCTCCACGCCGCCCGCCACCACCTTGAACGCGCGCAACGCCTTGTCGCGCAACTCGGCATGCGTATAGCCCTGCACCTGTATGCCCAGCTGCACCGCTTCTTCCGCGGCATAGGCGTACATGAGGGTCGAGGATGCCTCCAGATTGGAAAGCGGGTCGTCCAGGACATGAAAGAAGTATCCCGACGCGTCCTGCATGGCCGACATGGCGCCCAGGGTATCGGCGTAGGTCTTGCGCACGAAGGCCGCCCCCGCGTGGTCCGGTGCAATGCGCAGCAACTCGGCGCAGCACGCCAGCAGCCAGCCATTGCCACGCGCCCAGAATGTGGATTGCGGGAAATGATTGGGTTTTTCGCACCAGGCGTGTCGCGCCAGCTTGAACTCGGCGTCCACGAGCCTGCGCACATGCACCTCGAACTGCTTGAACGCTTCGTCCGTCGCGCCCTGGTCCCCGGCCAGCTTGCCGTACTTGGCCATGAACGGACACATCAGATAGGTGAAATCGATCCAGAGCTCGGGGCCCTCGCCCCTGGACCAGATGCCTCCTTCGGACGTCCGGGGGGCGTCGAGCAACGCCTGGTACTGCCTGGCCGCGCTGTCGAGGTAGCGGCAGTCGCCGTTGCGCGCATACAGATCGAGCATCGGCGCGCCGACAGCGGAAGTCTCGCTTGCAAGCGGCGTGAAAGAGCGGATGTGCCCCCCGCTGGACGTGTGCCAATCGCCGTAGCTGAGGTTGCCGTCGGACTTCTGCGTGGCCACGGCGCGGTCTATCCATTTTTTGGCCACCGGCCGGTATTCCTCCATATCCCAGACCAGCAAGCCCGTGAGCGCCGGGCCCTTCTGCCAGCAATCGCGCTCGTTCGGATTGGCCCTGATGTACCCACTGACTCGGCTCACCAATTCTTCCAAATACATCTTGACTTCCCTTTTCATGATGAATACTATGTGGATAGTATGTTATTTGCGCCGGATGGGCACTGTCAAGCAAATGCTGCCAAATAAACACCATGACCCCGCGCAAGACACACTGCTTCACGGCATGACCATCAATAAAGGAACATAGGAATGAACGGTTCGGAATCCATGGTGCATACCCTGCTCAACAACGAAGTCTCGGTATGTTTCGCCAACCCTGGAACGTCGGAAATGCACTTTGTCTCGGCGCTTGACCGGGTGCCGCAGATGCGCTGCGTGCTGGGCCTGTTCGAGGGCGTGGTAACCGGTGCAGCAGACGGGTATTTCCGGATGGCTCAGAAACCGGCCGCCACGCTGTTGCACCTGGGGCCAGGCCTTGGCAACGGGCTTGCCAACCTGCACAACGCCAAACGCGCCCAGTCGGGCATCGTGAACATCATCGGGCAGCATGCGCATGACCACATCGCCAATGACGCCCCGCTGACCTCGGACATCGAAGGCATTGCCCGTCCCGTATCGCACTGGGTGCGTACCTGCGCATCGTCCATGACCGCGCCGGACGACACGGCGGCCGCCGTCCAGGCCGCCTCCGGCACTCCGGCCCGCATCGCCTCGCTCATTCTTCCGGCCGACGCGGCCTGGGGCCCGAGCACGTCCGGCGGCGTCCGGAAGCTGCCGCAACGGCCCGCGCCGACACCGGCGGATTCGGTCATCGAAGCCATTGCCAGGTTGCTGCAATCCAATACCCATGCCCCCGGATCGGTCGCGCTGCTTCTGGGTGGACGCGCGATGCGCGGCCTGTCGCCCCGCCTTGCCGGCCAGATCGCAGCCCGGACCGGCTGCAAGCTTCTGGCCGAGACCAAGAACGCACGCTCCGAGCGAGGTCTTGGCCGGGTGAACATTCCACAGATCCCCTATCCCATCAATGGGGCACTCGATGCACTGAAAGACATCCGCCTGCTCATCCTGGTGGACGCCATCAAGCCGGTCGCATTCTTCGCATATCCCGACAAGCCGCGTTTTCTCGTTCATCCCGACTGCCAGGTGGAAACGCTGGCAACCAAAGACGAGGACGTGGAAGCGGCTCTGGCCAAGCTGAACGACGCAGTCGGCGGCATGCCGGGCCAGGTGGCTTATGTCAGCGACGGCGCATCGCCGGCGTGGAGCGACGGCGTGCCCAATTCGCAGGACATGGGGCGTGCGCTGGCGGCGCTGCTTCCCGAAAATGCCATTGTCGTCGACGAAGCCATTACGACGGGCAGACAGCTGCAGTCATCCGCCGCGGTGGCTCAACCGCATGACTGGCTCGAAATCACCGGGGGTTCCATCGGCTATGGGCTGCCTTGCGCCACCGGCGCCGCAGTGGCATGCCCCGACAGAAAGGTGGTGGCCATCATCGGAGACGGCAGTGCAATGTACACCGTGCAGGCGCTCTGGACCATGGCGCGCGAAGGCCTGGATGTCACCGTCGTCATTTGCGCAAACAGTAAATACCAGATCCTGAGCGGCGAGCTCGACGCCATGGGCGGGCCGCCTCCGGCCACCAACGCCCAAAGAATGCTGTCCATCGGCTCGCCCTCGCTCGACTGGGTGCGCCTGGCCGAAGGACATGGCCTGTCCGCCACACGAGTCGACACCATGGCCGGCTTTGCCGCAGCCCTTGGCAACGGGCTGCGCAGCTCCGGACCGAATCTGATTGAAGTACTGCTGTAGACATCACATAACCGCTACCCGAAGGAGACACGCATGCAACAAAAAAGGAGCTTCAACTTTCTCAAGAAATGGCTGGGGGTCGGATTATCCAGCGGCTTGACAGCCCTGGCGGCAAGCCCCGCGCTGGCCGCATATCCAGACAAACCCATATCCATCGTCGTCCCATTCGCCCCAGGCGGTTCGACAGACCAGATCGGACGCATGATTGCGCAGCATTTTTCCAAAGAGTTCGGCGTCCCCGTCGTCGTCGAAAACAAACCCGGCGCTGCCGGTACGGTCGGCAACGGTTATGTTGCACGAGCCAAATCCGACGGATACACCTTGTTGATCGGCGGATCGGATATCGTCGCCAGCCAGTATCTGTACAAAGATCTTCCCTACGATCCCGAAAAGGCCTTCGCACCGATCGGTGTCGTATCGGAGTTTCCCTTCTTGATGCTCGTCGAGAAAAGCCGGGGCATCACGACGGTGCAGGAGCTCGTCGACTATGCGAAAAAGAACCCCGACAAGATCAGCTTCTCTTCGGCAGGCATGGGCAACTCCACTCATTTAGCCGGCGAAGCATTCAAGCATGCGGCGAGCCTGGACAGCCTGGTCCATGTGCCCTACAACGGCAGCGCGCCCGCATTGGCCGCCGTCATCAGCGGCCAGGTCGACACGGTATTCGATACGGCCATCACGGCGGCCCCATTGGTAACGGGCGGCAAAGCGAACGCCTTGGGCGTCGTGGCACAGAAGCGCCTTCCGCTTTTTCCCGACGTACCGACCATGTCGGAGCTGGGATATAAAGAGTTCGATCAACTTGCGCCGTGGTCCTGGAAAGGCCTGTTCGCCCCCAGCGGCACGCCTGAAGAAATCCTGGAGAAGCTCCAACGGTCGCTTGCCGGCCTGCTCGAAGACACCGAGTTTCAAAAGCGCATAGAAGCAACGGCATCCCTCGTCGTGCCGCCGCAATCGACAGCGAAAGCGCAGCAGTTTCTTGTCGACCAGCGCAAAGGCTGGAAGAAAATGATCAGCGACGCCAACATCCAGGCCATGTAATGGTCTCAAGAAAAATTCAATAGCTTCCAAAGGACGCAACACATGAGACAAACCTCCCTCATCGGCAAGACGCTGTCGGCGCTTGCATTGGCCACCTGCGTGATTGCCCCGGGCATTGCCCAAGCAGTGGATTACCCGACACGTCCCGTCCGACTGGTCGTCGCCTACCCGCCGGGCGGCACCACCGATACCCAGGCACGCATACTGGCCCAGAAGCTCAGCGAGCGCTGGAAACAGCAAGTCGTTGTGGAAAACAAACCTGGCGGGAATACCGTCATCGCCACATTGCAAGTTGCAAATTCGGCGCCCGACGGCTACACGCTGCTGATGACAGCCATGCCTTTTGCGCTGAATCCGCTGGTCATGGACTCCCTTCCTTACGACACGAAGAAAGACCTTGCGCCCGTCACGCTGCTCACTTCGGTGCCCAGCGTATTCATCACGCATCCCGGTATGAACGTGAAGACCGTGGGTGAGTTCATCAAGAAATACAAAGGCAGCGCCGATGAGCCCATTCCCTTCGGTTCCGCTGGCACGCTGACCTTTACTCACCTGGGTGGCGAACTGTTCGCAAGCCAGTCAGGCATCAAGTTCCAGCATATCCCGTACAAAGGAAGCTCGCCCGCGCACCAGGACCTGGTAGCCGGCCGCATCAAGGCCATGTTCGACAACGGGGCGCTCGAACTCATCAAGAGCGGACGCGTCGTCGCCCTGGGCGTTACGTCGGATAAGCGCCTTCCGTGGCTGCCGGATGTACCGACCATTGCCGAACAGGGTTTCCCGGGCTTCCAGGCGGCGGCGTGGTTTGGCATCTTCACAAAAGGCGGCACGCCCAAGGAAGTGATCGCAAAGATCTCCGAAGACATCACATGGGCGATCCGCTCACCCGAGGTCGTCGAGAAGCTCACCTCTGCGGGCGTTTTTCCGGGAGGCGGCACACCGGAAGAGTTTCAGGCGTTTCTTGATTCGGAAGTCAAACGCTGGGGCCCCATCATCAAAGAACAGAATATAAAAATTCAGTAGAAGCGATTTGCATGGCATGGGCGGCGAAGCCTCTCATGCCGTGCAAAGGAACCGGCGCACGGTGGGCATCCAGAGTTCCGGCTCGAGCATCGGAGAGCTATGGCCGAAACGGCCTTGCACCGTGGCGCGCTGAATCCGGGCCCGCGAAGAAGCCGCAAGGTCGTTGGTCGGAAACAGCTTGTCGCCGCGGTTCACCATCCACAGGATGGGAACGCCATCCACCTTCCCGCGCAATGGTTCGCGCACATCGAAATGCACGGCGGCCCGTCTCAGGCAGGCCAGCGACCACGGCGAGAACTCGGCAATCCACAGGTCGGCAGCGGTTTCCAGCGCGGGCTCCACCGGCTCTCCCCTAGCCGCCAGCCAGTCGGCATGGCCATATCGCCTCAACGTATCCAGCCGCTGCGATCGCCATGCCTGCCAGGCATCCGCATCATTCCTGTCCAGCTCGGCGGCAAGGCCGCTCAGCGCATGCACGTCCGCATCGGAGCCATTGCCCTTGGGCGCTGACGCCAGGACGACCGCCTTTCCCGTTGGCACGGGAGGCGCCAGGGCCCACTGGAAGGCCTGGTAGCCTCCGTATGAATAGCCAATGACACCATCCAGCGCCGGCACCCCCAGCCAGCGCAGCCACTGCGCGTAAAAGGCCACGGTGTCCTCGATGGTAAAAGCCGGAAATTCCGCCGTACCGGCCCCCTGCGGCGCACTGGAGCCGAAACAGGACCCTAGCGCGTTCGGCGCCAGGATGCAGTCACGGTCCAGATCAAAGACGCCATCCGCCCATGCCCGGAACCACCCAGCGTCAAGCGCGGGCTCCGGGTCGCCCAGGAAGGCCTGAGGGCTGCTGGTGATGCCGTGCAGCAGCAGGTGGATTTTGCGGGCGCGAGCTGGAGGCGCTCCATATTGCGCCCAGGCCACCCGGACCGGAGCGATCTCCCGACCGGAACCGAGCTGCAGTCGCGGAAAATCCTTGTAGAGCAATCGCTTCCCCTTAGAAGGGTTTGTCACCCATGATGGTCGTGCGGAATATCGTGCGAGGCTCCTTGACGGCAACGACACCGGTCGTCGCCTTATGCATCACGCAGCGGTTGTCCCACAGGACGACATCGCCCAGGCGCCATTGGTAGGCATATTGGTATTTTTCCTGAGTGCAATGGTCGAATATCCTGCCTAGCAAGGCACCGCCGGATTCGTCATCCATGCCGAGTATCTTGACCGTGATGCCAGGATGCGCAAACAAGGCCTTGCGCCCTGTTTCAGGATGCGTGCGGACGATGGGATGATCCACGTCGGGCGTTGCGGCCAGTTGCTCGGCGGTCATGACCACCCGCGTCGTCTCGCTGCCGGGATCAGCCTTCTTTCTGTAGCGATGAACCGCCCGCCGGTCCTGGACCTCTTCCTTTACCTCTTGGCCCAGCTCGTCGTAGGTCTGGTACATGTTCACGAACAAGGTGGCGCCTCCGCTGCCGGGTATTTTCTGAGCGTTCAGCATCGTGACCTTGGCAGGCCTCTCCCGGAAGGCAAAATCGGAATGCCAGTATGAACCGCCGTCCGTGATGCCGACCGGCTTGCCGTCCTTGACTTCGTTGGACAGGACGAAGATCTCCGGATATTGGGGATGGTTGTATTGCGTCAAGGGATGGATGTCCAACGGCCCGAAGCGCCGGCTCAGGCGCAACTGCCCTTCGGGAGACAGCGATTGATTCCGAAACACGACCAGTTGGTGATCCAGCACCAGGCGATTCACCTGGTCGAACGAGTTGTCGTTTATGCCTTCCAGATCGATGCCGACGATTTCCGCGCCGAGGTTGGAGGAAAGCGGCGTTACTTGCATTGCGGTCTCCTGACAAGGGCGCGCGCATCTCGGTCACGCCCTGGATTTTCATTTTCTCTTTGCGAACATTTGTTCGCTAATTGGAAATTTAATGCTCTCGCGCGGTGAAGTCAAGGCAACCGCAACCGACCGCCGCCTTGCGATATAGTGGCGGAAGCCGCGCAGCGGTACCCCTCAACCGCCGTCCATGGCACATGAGTCCATGGCGCATGACCGCAGATGCCGCATGACCGAGAACCACAACATCACCCATTCCAAAGAGTATCTGGAGAGCCTCGCCAAAGGACTTCAGGCACTAAGCTTGTACTCGCGGGACACCCCTGTCCTGACCATTCAGGACGCGGCCATCCGGCTTGGCATTACCCGCGCCTCGGCGCGGCGCATCCTGCTCACCCTGACCGAGCTTGGGTATCTGAAACAGGATCACCGTGACTTCCTCCCGACCCCCAAAACCCTCGACCTGGGCTTCTCGTACTTCGCATCGCTTGATTTGCCCGATCTCGTGCGACCGGTACTGTCCAAGGTGGCTGCAGAAGTTGGAGAAACATGCTCCATCGGTGTGCTGGACGGATCGGACATCGTGTTTCTTTGCCGGGAAGAAGCGGACAAGCCGCTCAGGCTGGACTTGAAGATCGGAAGCCGCTTGCCCGCCTATGCCCACTCGATGGGACAGGCGCTGCTCAGCCAACTCGACAGCCAGGCGCTGGACCAGTATCTTGCGCGCACATCGCTGAAGCCGCTTACGCCCCGCACCATTACCACGGCAGCGGCATTGAAGCGCCAACTCAAGGCCGTCCGTACGCAAGGCTACAGTGTCTCGATCGACGAATTGGTCGAGGGATTTGCCGGCGTGGCCGTCCCTCTTTCCATTCCACGCTCCGCATCCCCCGCCGCAATCAGCGTCAGCCTGGTCCATGGCCGCCGTTCCCGTGAGGACATGGTCGCGCAGATCCTGCCCGTGCTGCGCGACGCCGAACAGCAGATTCGCAGCCGGCTCATGAATTCCGGGGGTCAGACCCCATCGGGGTCTGACCCCTCGCTAAGCGCCGGTTGAGGAGGTGGGGTCAGACCCCGTACGGGGTCCGACCCCCAGAGCTGCGGCATCAGATAAATCCTACATAAGCTCAAGAAGGCTTCTGACAGAGAAGCAAAGGCCGTCTCTCTACACTGGCGCCATGTTCACTCAAGGCTCGATGGTGTAGACGCATGAAAGACGGTCTGTATTCCGCCCCACAAAAGGATATTAAGTTCGTGCTGAACGAAGTGCTCGAGGTCGAGCGGACGCTCGCCCGCCATGCGCCTGCGGTAGCGATCGATAACGAGACACTGGATCAGATCATCGAAGGGGCCGATCGATTCTGCCACGGTGAGCTTGCACCCTTGAACGCGCGCGGCGACCAACAAGGATGCGCGCTGGAGCAAGGCAGGGTGCGTACGCCCGACGGATTCCGGAACGCATACGAAACCTATACAGAAAGCGGGTGGCCGGGTCTTTGCGCCAAAGAGGAAGACGGCGGGCAGGCCTTGCCCATGATGACCTCCGCGATTCTCGGTGAAATGCTGGCTGGCAGCAATATTTCGTGGGCGCTGTATCCGCGCCTTTCGGAAGGCGCCTATCGATGCATCGTGGCCAACGCACCGCCTGATTTGCGCAAGCTCTATGCCCCCAAACTGGCGACCGGAGCGTGGACAGGCACGATGTGTCTCACCGAGCCTGGCGCCGGCACCGACTTGGGTCTGCTGCGCACACAGGCATCGCCCCAAAGCGATGGCGGCTATGTGCTCAACGGAACAAAGATCTTCATTTCTTCGGGAGAGCACGACCTGACGGAGAACATCGTGCATCTGGTCCTGGCCCGCCTGCCAGGCGCACCGGCCGGCACCAAGGGCGTGTCGCTTTTCCTTGTCCCGAAGCTGCTGCCCGACGCGGAAGGACGCCCGGATCAGTTCAACAATGTGTTTTGCGATGCCATCGAAGACAAGCTGGGCCTGCACGGCAATGCCACGTGTGTCCTGCGCTTCGAAGGAGCACGTGGTTATTTGCTCGGCGAGGCCAACAAAGGCCTGGCCGCGATGTTCGTGATGATGAATTCCGCACGCCTTGGCACCGGTGCTCAAGCGCTTGGCCTGAACGAATGGGGTTATCAAAAATCGCTCGCATATGCACAGGAACGCCTCCAATCGCGATCGCCCGTCAAGCCCAGAAGCGCAGGGTTCGGACCAGATCCGATCTTGTGCCAGCCCGACGTGCGCCGTATGCTGCTTACCCAGAAAGTCTGGGCGGAAAGCGCGCGCATGTTCCTTTACTGGATTGCGCTCCAGATCGACCTCGACCAACATGGCGCTGATCCCGGCGTCCGGAAACAGGCGCAGGATCTCCTGGCGCTGTTGACGCCCGTGGCCAAGGCCTTTGTCTCCGACAATTCCGTGGAATCCGTCAGCCTGGCGATGCAGGTTCACGGCGGCAGTGGATACGTGACCGACACGGGCATAGAGCAGACCTTCCGCGATGTTCGGATCCTGCCCATCTACGAGGGGACCAACGGAGTGCAGGCGCACGACTTGCTCGCCCGCAAGGTCCTGCCTGACGCCGGAGCGCGCCTGCAGCTCCTGCTCGCGCTGATCAGACAGCAAGCCGCCGCCGGCACGGACATTCCCGGAATGTCTGCATTCCTGACACCATTGTCATCGCTGGCAAACCGGACGGAAGAGTTCCTGCCCGGGCTTCTGGACTCCGCATCTCACGATCCTCTGCAATTTTCATCATCCGCAACCGACTTCCTGCGTATCGTGGGTCACCTGGTCTACGGTTACTTCTGGTGCCGGGCTGCACATGCCGCCTTGACCAAGCTGCCCGAGCACGATGCGCTCCGCACCGAGAAACTTGCGGCCGCTCGATTCTATTTCGAGCATCTTTTCGTCGAAGTGGAAATGCGAATCGCGCGCCTCTCGGCGCCCGCCGACTCGATAATGGAACCTACCGCACTCGAATGCCGTTGAGCACGGCCAAAATCAAAGTGAAATCCCCCATCCCACCCAGCTACTGGCTCGATGCCGACCTGTCGAGCGCCAATCGACAGGAACTGTTCGAGCAGCAGGCTCTGGACGCATGGGCTCTGCCCAAATCGACCTATGGCCTGCTGCATGCCAGTTGCCGGCACGAGCCCGAGGCCATCGCCATTGATTTCTTCAGCGATCCGGCCCGATGCGAGCAAACGAGACGTTCGATCAGCTATCGCATGCTGTTGGACCGAATCAACCAAACGGGCAACCTTTTGCGTTCGCTGGGCATCGGTTCTCAAGACGTGGTTTCCCTGTTGCTGGCAAACACCCCTGAAGCGCAATTCGCCCTTTGGGGGACACAGGCGGTATGCGTTGCCAATCCGGTGAATTGGATGATGGAGCCGGAAGCAATCGCCGAAATAATGAAGGCGTCCGGTTCAACGGTACTTTTCGTCTACGGTGGGGACGCGCTAGTGGACTGCTGGAAGAAAGTCGAGGGCATCGTCGCATCATGTCCCCAGCTCCGCACCGTCATACGGATAGGCGGCGACTCCAACGGCGCGCCTCCACACGGTGTACGGTTCATCGAATATGACAAGGTCATCGATACATTTTCATCGCAGCTGGACCCCGCCGGACTGCCCCAAGGCGACGCCATTGCCGCGCTGTTCCCCACAGGCGGGACGACGGGCCTGCCAAAGCTGGCACGCCATACACATGCCGGCGTGGTCACGAGCGCCTGGCTAAGCGCGGCGGTGGCGGGTATCCAGGCGGGAGAAGCCCGTCTCTCGGCTACGCCGCTGTTTCATGTGGTGGGCGCCTATGCCGGCAGTCTCGCCACACTCGCGCGCGGCGGGCGCCTCGTGCTCGCAACATCGGCCGGCTGGCGCCATCCGGATCTCGTCAACCACATCTGGTCCGTCGTACGGCGGTATTCCATTGCCTATCTGACGATCGTGCCCACGATCATGAATCAGCTCGTCCAGCGCCCTATGGACCGCAACGATCTCGTGTCCCTGAAGGGTGTGCTGTCGGGCTCCGCCCCCTTGTCCGAGCATGTTGCCCAGACCTTTCTGCAGATGTCGGGGTTTGAGGTCAGAGAAGGCTACGGCATGACGGAAACCACGTCCGTCATCATGATGAATCCACGCAACGGCCGGGTGAAGACCGGATCCGTCGGCCTGCCCTTTCCCTATCATCGAGTGCGGATCGTACGCCGGGACTCCGATGGCACGCTTGCAGACTGTCCCGTTGGCGAGGCCGGCGTCCTCTTGGTCAACGGCCCTACGATGTTCGCCGGCTATTCCGACTCCGTCCTGGATGATGACATCTGGCTGGAGCATGGCTTGTGGCTCAATACAGGCGATATCGCACGCGTCGATAAAGATGGCTATGTATGGATCGTCGGCCGCGCCAAGGACGTGATCATACGCGGCGGCCACAACATCGATCCGAAGGCGGTCGAAGAAATACTGTATCGACATCCCGACGTCGTGGAAGCCGTGGTGGTGGGCCGGCCCGACAGCCATGCCGGCGAAGTCCCCGTTGCCTATGTGCAGCTCAAGAGCGGCGCAAGCGCAAGCACGCAAGACATACTGGAGTTCGTCGCCGCGCATGTGCACGAGCGCGCCGCCATTCCGAAGTCCTGTTGCGTAGCGCAAGAGATCCCAAAATCACCGATGGGAAAGATTTTGCGGCAGCCGCTGCGGCGCTCGGCGCTGGAAGACGGCATACGCCTCATTTTGAACAAGGCGGGCATCGCAGGCGGTTTCCGCGCCGAGGCCATGGATGGGCCCGCCGGAAGCCTCAAGGCTCGCGTGTATCTGGAATCCAGCGACATCGACGACGCGCTCGCGCGCCGGGCCCTGAGCGGCCTGTCGCTGGAAATCGACATATTACGGACGTGATCTGACCAGCATCACATGGATTATTGGAGAATCAACATGGACTATCAGAATATAGTTAGCGAACGGATCGGCGCCGTTGCCCGAATCCGGCTGAACCGCCCCGCCGTGCGAAACGCACAGGACCGTTCATTACTGCGCGAACTCGATCACGCACTGCGCGCGGCGGAAGCGGACGACGAAGTGCGCGTCGTCGTCATCGCTGCCACGGGAGACCATTTCTCCGCAGGCCATGATCTGAAGTCCGCCAAGATCGAGCGCCCCAATCCCACCGTTGAACAACGCTGGGAATACGAAGAAGAGCATTTTCTTGAATACTGCCTGCGCCTCCATGATCTAAAAAAGCCCACCATCGCACAAGTGCAAGGTGCTTGCATTGCCGGCGGCTTCATGGTCGCCAACATGTGCGATCTCATCGTTTGCGCCGATAACGCCTTCTTCTCCGATCCCGTCGCCCACTCGATGGGAACAGCGAGTCTGGAAGTGTTGATACATCCCTGGGTAATGAGCATGCGCAAGGCTAAGGAAATGATATTCACCGGCGCCCGCATCCCCGCCCAGGAAGCCCTGCAGATCGGCATGATCAACAGGGTCGTGCCAGTAGAGCAACTCGAAGAAGCAACACTGGCTTTGGCCAATACCGTGGCGGAAGCCCCTCCCTACGGTATCCGCTTCACCAAGCGCTCCCTGAACCGGACGTGGGATGCGCAGGGCTTCCGCTCGGCGATCACGGCTCACTTCGACGTGCATCAACTTTCTCACGTCACCGAAGAGTTCCAGTCGCATCTCAAGAAAGGGCTCGATTCCACGATAGCGCGCGCAAAGAAAGTGGTGTGACACCCGGTCATCACCGAATGGAAATCAATAGGCAACAAGGCAAGGAGCGACTATGCAACCGGAAGAAACAGGTGAAGTAACGATGGAAGTGGACGGCCATGTCTGCATCATCACCGTCGACAACATAAAAAAGAAGAACGCCTACTCGCCGGAAATGATGGAGCAGCTCGCGCAGCACCTCACCGCGTTCGAGGAGAACGATGATTTATGGGTCGGAATACTCTGCTCGGCGGGCGAGCACACCACCGCCGGCCTCGACATGCCCAAGTTCTTCGGGCCCGCCGCAACCGCCAAGCCGCGGCCAGACGAATGGGTGGATCCGTTCGGCCTGAAGCGTCGCTGCACCAAGCCCTTGATCGCCGTCGTCCAGGGAATTACCTACACCGTCGGCATCGAGATCATGCTCGCTTGCGACATCGTTGTGGCGGCCGACACGGCCCGCTTCGGACAACTCGAAGCCAAGCGCGGAATCGCCCCGTTGGGCGGCGCGCACTTTCGCTATCTGACGCGTACCGGCTGGGGCAACGCGATGTACCATTTATTCCTGTGTGAAGAGTTCGACGCCCAGCGCGCACGCGAACTGGGTTTCGTCCAAGAGGTCGTTCCCTTCGGCGAGCAGCTCAACCGTGCAAAGGACCTGGCAGCCAGAATCTGCACGAGCGCGCCATTGGGCCTGCGCGCAACCAAGCAAGCCGCCATGAAGTTCATCGACGCCGCCGAGCAGGCAGCCATCGAATGCATCCCCGATATCCGCTCCAAGGTGTTCGCATCGGATGATTTCAAGGAGGGCATACAGTCCTTCGTAGAGCGACGCGCGGCCGTCTTCACCGGCCGCTAGCAGCCCCTGGCCCTAGCCGAGGGGGATCCCGACCGTCAGCCGGACGCCGCCTTGCGGGCCCGATGCAATATCCAGCGTGCCGCCGTACCGGCGCACGCGCTCACGCATGCTGGACAAGCCATATTTTCCTGGCTGCGGCTCATGGCCCGCCATTCCGACCCCATCGTCCTCCAGACCGAGAACGAAGCGCTGATCGGCTTGAGTAATGGATACGGTCACCTTCGTCGCCTGGGCGTGCTTGGCGACATTGTTGAGCCCTTCCTGGAAGATACGGTAAAGATCACGAACCGTTTCATCGGGGAATCCGAGCGGCACTTCGGTGGAATGGAATTCGCTCTTGATACCGTAGCGGGATTCGAACTTCTTGAGATCGTTCTTGATGGCTTCGGCTATGCCAAGATGCGGCAACGCGCTTGGATGCAGATCTTCGGAAATCTGCCGCACCACCTTGATGGTGTCCTGAACCAACTGCATGGCCTGTTCAGCGGTATCCTCGAGTTCGCCCAGCTGTACTCTCGCGTCGCGGTTCTCCTGCAAGGGCGTGAGCTTGCCGATTTTCTTGCTGATGCGTATGAGGTCGAAGCGCAATGCCGACAGCATTCCGCCCACCGCATCATGCAGCTCCATTGAGATATCGAGCCGTTCCTCATCGCGAATCTGCTGTATGTAGGTCAGCAACTCGCTGAGCCTGGCCTTGGAGTCCTCCAGCTCTTGGTGCCGCAGCAAGCGCGAGGTCGCGTCTATTCCCACACCGATCACCGCCGGCTCGCCGCGATACGAAATGAGCCGTCCATGGATCTCGATCGCCCGCACCGTTTCCTCGTCCGGGCGTTTGATCCGGACGATAAAGGTGTTTTCGGGCGACTCGCCGCGCAGGCGACGCGCGTATTGACGCAGCAGCTCTTCGCGCTGGTCCGGGGGAGCGACCGCCGCAAGTGATTTTCCCGAGAGGTTCTCGCGAGAAGTGCCGCACATTTTGGCAAATGCGTCGTTCACGTAGATGAGCTTGTCGTTCTGCAGCAGGTAAATACCCGCGACCGACTGCTCGATCAGGCCCTCGAACAGAAAACGATAATTCGCCAGCTCAGCAGGACTGGAGGGATCAACCGGGCTCATGGAAACTTATGGAGGCATGGAAAGTGTGAACACCGAATGTCGAAAAGAACGCATCGGTGTAGGAATAAACTGACTTCGTATTCAGCGCCTTCTGACTGCGTTCGGCGCCGGACCTTGTCTAAACTGCCATAGAGTAATCCATAAACCCTTGGCAATAAAAGAACCGGCGATCCGCCTTTCATCTCTAAGCAGGAGACTACCTTGAACCGACGCGATTTTCTTAGCAAGAGCAGCCTGAGCCTGGGCGCGGCTCTCGCCACTTCCTCGATACCCGGCATGTTGAGCAACGCCTTGGCCGCCGAGGCCTTTCCGCAACAGCCTATCCGAATCCTGGTCGGATTCACCGCGGGCGGCGTTACTGATGTGGTGGTCCGTTCACTGGCAGAGGAAGCATCTAAGATTTTCGGTCAGCCTGTCATCGTCGAGAACAAGCCGGGAGCCGGCGGCGTTCTTCCCGGGCATCAATTGCAAAATGCACGGCCCGATGGATATACGATCGGAATCATTCCAATGAGTGTGTACCGGTTGCCCTACACGACCAAGATCAACTGGGATCCGGTGAAGGATCTGGAATATGTCATCCGGATTACCGGGTTCACCTGGGGCCTGGTCGTTCCGGAATCGTCCCCGATCCAAACCTTCGAACAGTATGTCGAATATGCGAAGAAGCACCCTGGCGAACTCACCTACGGCACAGTAGGCAGCTTGACGACTCAACACCTGACCATGGAGCAGATTTCCCGCCAACTGGGCATTCAACTGACCCATGTACCTTACAAGGGTGTGGCGGACGCCATTCCAGCGCTGCTGGGAGGTCATATAATGTCGGTCGCGGATGCCTCATCCTGGGTACCGTATGTCGAGTCAGGCAAGATGCGTTTGTTGGTGATCTGGTCGGACAAGCGGGTCGAGCGTTTTCCCAGCGTACCGACATTGCGTGAAGTCGGTATCGATATGGTACAGACATCGCCATGGGGCCTCGCTGCCCCAAAGGGAACACCGCAGCAAGTGGTTCAAGCATTGCACGACGGCTTCCAAAAGGCCATGCAGCAAGCCGCTTTCCTCGAAAATCTGAAGAAGTTCGACATGACTCCGCAGTATATGAACGGCGAACAATTCCGCCAGTTCGCAACGGAGTCCGTCGACAGTGAAGCCCGTATTCTCAAAGCGCTCGACGTACCTCGCGCGAGCTAGCCTCTAGGACACCATGGTAAGCATACTCCTCGTTGACGATCACACTATTTTCCGCGATGGCTTGAAGCGCCTGCTTCACGAGGAAAACGACCTGCACGTCGCCGCGGAAACTGCTGACGCGGGCGAGGCCCTGCTGTGCCTGCGCACCACGCCAATCGACGTGGTGCTGCTGGACATCAACATGAAAGGCAGGAGCGGGCTGGATATCCTTCCCTCCATCAAGGCTGAAAGGCCCGCTCTTCCCGTCATCATCCTGAGCATGTATCCGGCCGAAACCTATGCCCTGCGCGCCCTCGACGCGGGCGCCAGCGGCTACATCGCCAAGGACATGGACTTCCACGAATTGATCACGTGCATACGCAGGGTGGCAGCCGGCAGCAAGTATTTTCCCGCCGAGATTCTCGACCGGGTCCTTCGGCACAGCCGGTCCGACGATGCCGAAGAGGCTCCCCAGGCCAAGCTGTCTTCCCGCGAGTTCGAGATCATGATGCTCATCGTAAAAGGCCAACGGCTTACCGACATCGGCACGCAGCTGTTCCTGAGCGTCAAGACTGTAAGCACCTACCGCAGCCGCATCATGCAAAAGCTCAATCTCGGCAACAACGCGGAGCTTGTGCAGTATGCGCTCAGGCACAAGCTGATCGATTGAGCTCATCCGCGATGGGGTCAGACCCCATGCGGGGTCTGACCCCTGCTTCAGCGCCTTGAGATGGGGTCAGACCCCGTACGGGGTCTGACCCCGAAACATCAGACCCTGGGGTCTGACCCCCCTGCTACAACATCTTGATCAGTCGCGCAGCGGTATGTTCACAATGGATTTTGCTGAGATGGCCAAGACGTTCCGAATCGCCATCCACCAAGGCATCGAATATCTGGCGATGCTCCACTTCCGCTTCGGCGACATCCATGGTCAGGCTAATCTCGATGCGGATGTAGGGCTCGACCATATCGCGCAGCATGAAGGCAACACGCGACACGTGCCGCAAGCCCGCACAAGAAAAAATTCTTTCGTGGAATGCGGAATTCAGCTCCAGCCACTGATTGGCCTTTTCCGGAGTTGAAATGCTTACCTTCTCCATCTTGAGCAACAAGGCTTTCACCGCCTTGATGTCTTTGTCCGTGCGCGCGAGCGCGGCAGCCGCCCCCGCGTGTCCCTCGACAATCGCACGAAGGGCAAAGATTTCCTGTATCTCTTCCGGCTCAAGGGAAATGACCGCATAGCCTCGCCGCGGCCTCAACTCAAGCAAGCCTTCCGTTTCCAGCCTGGTCATGGCTTCCCGTAAAGGAACCCTGCTGGAGCCGAAACGTTGTGCAAGCTCTTCCTGGCGCAGGATTTGGCCGGGCGGGAACTCGCCCTTCAGGACACCGCTGCGCAACCGTTGATACACCATCTCCGGGAGGGATTGAATGTGATTTTCTGTGCTTTGTAGTTCTGCCATAGCGATCGTAAGTTTGTCGTCCCTGAGCCATCGACGACCGCGGAAATACTGGTGGAGGGGCTGGCCGAGCCGCTGCTGTTTGACGCCTCCGAAATGCTGCGGCGCAGGTCCTTAGCCGAAGGCGACAAGCTATCCCTGCATGTCCCTCGCGAAAAAGTTCATGTCTTTGCACGGCAATAGCCATGCCGATCGACACCCGGCTCCGCACTTCGATTCCTATCGACGCTTATCCGGGCTTTTTTTAACTTAAATGGAGAACAACGTGTCCGCTGAAATCAATATCTATAATCCGTCCAAGCTCGGGGCGCCTCTGGGCCAATACACCCACGTCACTCGTGTGAAGGCGAACGAGTTCCTCTTCATTGCCGGCATGCTTTCCGGCGATCCGGAAGGAAATATCGTCGGCGAAGGCGACTTTGACGCTCAAGCCAAGCAAGTCTTCAGCAACATCAGCGCGGCATTGGAGTCTGCCGGCGCCACATGGGGCAACGTGGTTCAGTTCACCACTTACCTGGTCCACTCCCAGGATATTCCCAAACTGATGGAGTTCCGCAAGCGCGAGTTTCCCAAGATGTTCCCCAACGGCATTTATCCGCCCAACACCATGCTGATGGTGGACCGTCTCGTCAAGGAGCCCTTCCTCATCGAGGTGCAGACCATTGCCGCCATTTAAGCCAGTCTGAACCGACGCGACCCCGCCGCATGGCGGTCCGTCCGGTAAGGAACATGCCCGCTGACGTTCTGTCAGCGGGTTTTTTTTGGCCGTGGCGTTGGGGCCCGAGCGACGGGGTCAGACCCCAAACGGGGTCTGACCCCAGACTCAAGCACACGGTTTAATATGAGCATCAGGGGTCGGACCCCGCATGGGGTCTGACCCCGGCAACGCCTACTCCAAAGGAGCGCACTCATGAGCAAAATGCCTGTTCTGTTCATCGGCCACGGAAGCCCAATGAATACGCTAGAACAGAACGACTTCACCGATGCATGGAAAGCGTTCGGGCATCACCTGCCGCGGCCCCGGGCGCTGCTGGTCGTCTCCGCGCACTGGTACTTCGGCGCCACGGCCGTCACGGCGATGGCGCAGCCGCGAACCATCCATGACTTCTATGGCTTTCCACAGGCACTGTTCGACTTCGAGTACCCGGCGCCCGGAGACTCCGACCTCGCGCGCGAGATCACCGAACTGGTCAAGCCGAACTGGGTAGGCCTGGATCGCGATCAATGGGGCCTGGACCACGGCACATGGTCGGTGTTGACCCATCTGTATCCCGATGCGGACATTCCCGTACTGCAGCTGTCGATCAACGCCTTGAAGCCTCTCGACTATCACCTTGAGCTTGCGGCAAGCCTGCATGCGCTTCGGGAACGCGGCGTCATGATCGTGGCCAGCGGCAATGTCGTCCATAATCTGCAGAAGATTCAATGGCGCCAGCGCGACTTCGCATACGACTGGGCAAAGCGATTCGACGACGCCGTCGTTCAGCAGCTTGCGCAGCAACCCGAAGACATCCTGCGCATATGCGACCATCCCGACTACGATTTGGCCGTACCCACGCCCGATCACTTCATCCCGCTGCTCTATGTCGCCGGCTTGGCGGCGGCGGACGGCACCAAGCCGGAGGCCTTGGTTCGCGGCTATTCCATGGGGTCGATCTCCATGACCTGTTACGGGCTTGGCGCAGGACTGCATCTCAGGGAGAACGCAAGCTGCGCCGCCCGCCTGCCTGAGCACATACCGCCCGACCAGACAAACATATAGTTCAATCGCCTTGCGGCACACCGCAAGGCGTCTCCGCTCCGGTCTCTCTTTCGTGAATGTAATAGAAAATAATAATTATACAAACGAGAATTATTTGCATTAATATCTATGGTTTCGGATAAATGCGATAGGCGGGGATTCTCGACGTGACGGCTGCGGCTTCACTTAAAACCTGGTACTGGTGGCATACGAAGACCATCCTACGGTCTATATCGGCATGACGCCCTCGCACACTGGCGATCCGAAGCTGACGCACTACATGCGCTTCGACGCCCACACCGGCGAGCTGCTCCACGACGCACCCACGGTGCGCGAAGAACAATTCAGCTTCATGGGCATGATGCTCGCCCTGTCGCAACCTTTGCACTTCGGAGACTATGGCGGCCTGCCCCTGAAGCTGCTATGGGCTCTGCTCGACCTGCTGACCATCGTGGTGCTGGCCAGCGGCCTGTACCTATGGATTGCCAGGCGCAAAGCGAATGATGTGCGAGGAAGCAAGCCGTGACGTTGCGCCAGGCTTCTTTCATCAGGATCTGGGGCATTCCCATCGTGCTTGCCGCGCTGACCTGCTTCGGGCTGCTGTCGGCGCTGCTGGGCACGGGGGCCTGGCATTGGGCTTCATGGCTCTGTCTGGCGATCCCGCTGATCACCGGCCTTGCTTACTGGCTGCGGCCCCGCAAGGGCACACGGTAACCGGCCAGCGGGAACGCTCTTCTTACCCAAAAGCACAACGGAGCAACGACATGCCTCATCCTTCATCCGGCCGGCCACCCTTCCGGTCAGCCGCCGCTTTGGCCTCGGCCGGAATTCTCAGCGCATCCCTGGGGTGCTCGCCGGCTTTGGCGCAGACGCAGTCCGCACGGACCGCTGCCAGCCAGACCCTGTCGCCCATCACCGTTACGGGCGACACCGCCGCCGGTGCCCTGGCGCCTACGGAGGGCTATACGGCAACCTCTTCGCTTAGCGCATCCAAGACCGACACGCCCCTGATCGAAACGCCGCAATCGGTCACGGTCATCACGGCGGACCAGATACGCGACCAGGGTGCTCAAGGCCTGCAGGATGCGCTCAACTATGCCGCCGGCGTCAGGTCGGATGCCTACGGGCTGGACTCGCGCTCGGACAACTTCAATGTGCGCGGCTCATCGCCCGCCACCTATCTCGACGGCCTGAGGTCTCACTATCAGTACTACACCAGCACGACACGCACCGAGCCTTATACGCTCGAACGCATTGAAGTATTGCGCGGCCCCGCATCGATGCTGTACGGGCAGGGCAGCACGGCCGGCGTCGTCAACATGGTTTCCAAACGCCCGCAGGCCGACGCCTCGCGCGAAATCGGCGTTCAATATGGCACGTACAACCGGCGCCAGATGCAGCTGGACCTGACCGGTCCGATCGACGAGGACGGCCGCTGGCTTTATCGCGTGGTGGCGCTGGAGCGCAAGTCCGGCACCATGGTCGATCACGTTCCCGATGATCGCCTGGTGCTTGCGCCGTCGCTGACCTGGAGGCCATCGCATCGCAGCTCGCTGACCCTGATGGCGCTGTGGCAGGACGACCGATCCGGCTCGACCGCACAGTTCTTCCCGTATGAAGGCACGGTGCTGGACAACCCCAATGGCAGGCTCGACACCAGCACCTTCATCGGCGATCCGGACTGGGATCGCTATGACTCGCGCCGCCGCTCCATCGGCTGGGCCTTCGAACATCAATTCAATGATCAATGGACGCTTCGGCAAAATACACGCTGGTCATACAACCATGTCGACTATCGCAGCTTGTATGGCGACTCGTTCAGCGCTCCTGGAACCTGGGCTGCGGATCCCATCAACAAGCGTCTCATCGGCCGATACGCCTGGGGTTCGGATACGACCGTGCGCATGGCGCAGGCCGACCAGCATCTGCAAGGCAAGTTCAACACCGGTCCAGTGCAGCATGACATGCTTGTAGGGCTGGAGTACACCTATGCCAAGCATGAGGAATCCACTGCCTACGAGAGCCCCGCGACCGTTCCGCTGCTCGATGCCTACAACCCGGTGTACCCGCGCTATGCCCCGCCGCCTTTCTTCGGCAGCCCCGCCATGCGCCAACGCGACATGGGCATATACCTTCAGAACCAGATGCGCTGGAACAACTGGATCCTGGTCGCCGGACTGCGGCACGATCGGTCTGAAAACACGGTGACCGGCTCCGCCGGCCAAGTCAGCACAGCCAACAGCAAGCGCTTCGGCCTGCTGTACGCGTTTCCCAATGGTTTTTCTCCTTATGCAAGCTACAGCGAATCATTCACTCCCGAACTCGGACGCGACGCCAACGGTACGCCTTTCGTTCCACTGAAAGGCAAGCAATGGGAGGCCGGCCTGAAATTCGAATCGCCCGATCGCAACACACTGGCCAATATCTCGGTCTATACGCTGCGCGAGGAGAACCGCCTGGTGAACGACCCCGCCAATCCCCTGCAAAGCATCCAGGCTGGCGAGACGCGCAACCGGGGCATCGAGATCGAGCTGAAGACCACTGTGGCCGGCAAGCTGGACCTGATCGCCAATTACACCTATCTCGACCAGGACGAACAGCTTGAAGGACAGCCGGCGCATCAGGCATCGTTGTGGGGCAAATACCGCTTTGCCATAAACAGCATGCCCGGCTTCTCAGCCGGCGCAGGCGTGCGCTGGGCGGACGGCTTCCGCGAGCGCAGCGGCCCGAAAGTGCCGAGCGTGACGCTGGTTGACGCAATGCTGGCCTATGAAACATCACGCTGGCGCTTGGCCCTCAATGCCAACAACGTGTTCGACAAGACTTATGTTGCAACTTGCCTTGAGCGAGGCGATTGCTGGTATGGCGCACGCCGGTCGATTGTGGCGAGCGTGGCTTATAAGTATTGATGATCAGCCGGTACTGATTGCCGGTGGTCCTATTATTCCTGAAATAGGAATAGATCATGATGTTTTTGAATATTTATTCCTATTTCGTAAAGTCTTAAAGTCATGGCATGGAATGCGAAAGCTTCGCTGACACACTCAAAAATACAGGACCACCATGAAAAAGACACTTATTGCCGCTGCATTCGCCACATTTTTCGCCAGCCAGGCCTTGGCCTCGTCCCAGACTTATGTGGTGGATCCCGCCCATACTTTCCCACGCTTCTCGTACGACCACATGGGCATGTCGAAGCAGATCCTGCGCTTCAACAAGACCACCGGCACCGTGTTGCTGGACAGCGCCGCGAAGCAAGCCAAGGTCGACGTAACCATCGACATCACCTCCGTCAGCACCGGATTCGACGCCTTCGATGGTCATATACAGGGCGCGGACTTTCTGGACAGCGCCCGGTTTCCGACCGCCACCTTCAAGTCCACCAAAGTCGTGTTCGAAGGCGGCAAGCCCGCTAGCATCGAAGGCGACCTGACCATCAAGGGCGTCACCAAACCCGTGACGCTGACCGTGACGTCCTTCTTCAATGGTCCGCATCCCATGCTGAAGAAACAAGCCATCGGCGCCAATGCCACGACGGTCATTTCGCGTACTGAATTCAATGCCGGCAAGTTCGCGCCCGGCGTCGGCGACGAAGTCACCCTCGACATCGCGCTGGAAGCCGTGGTCGAATAAGTCAATACGAATCTGCCGGACCGGGCGTATCGAAAATGAACCGTTAATGCCCAGCCGGCCTCATCAGCAAGGAAACGACATGGGACTTCTGATAGACGGAAAATGGCATGATCAGTGGTACGACACCGGCAGCACCGGCGGCCGCTTCGTTCGCAGCGACGCCCGGTTCCGGAACTGGATCACGCCCGACGGCCGCCCCGGGCCAAGTGGCGCCGGTGGATTCCGCGCCGAACCCGGGCGCTATCACCTGTATGTATCCCTTGCCTGTCCGTGGGCGCACCGCACATTGCTCATGCGCGCCTTGAAAGGCCTGGAGCAGATGATCAGCGTGTCCGTCGTCCATCCCTATATGGGCGAGCATGGCTGGACGTTCGATTCCGGCCCGGGCGTGATCCCCGATCCCGTCGGGCAAGCGCAGTACCTGTATCAGGTGTATTTGCGCGCGCAGCCCGGTTTCAGCGGTCGAGTCACCGTTCCGGTGCTTTGGGACCTGCAACGCAATACCATAGTCAGCAACGAGTCTTCGGAGATCATCCGCATGCTCAATTCGGCTTTCGATGGCATATGCGCCAGAGAAGGCGATTACACGCCGTCGGAACTATTGCCGCAAATCGACGCCATCAATGGCGAAGTCTACGATGCCATCAACAACGGCGTCTATAAAGCGGGCTTCGCCACGTCTCAAGCCGTCTACGAGCAGGAAGCGACAAAGCTGTTCGCCTATCTGGACAAGCTGGAAGCCAGGCTGGGACGGGAGCAATACCTGCTGGGCGACCGCATCACGGAAGCCGACTGGCGCCTGTTCACCACGCTGATCCGCTTCGACGCCGTTTATTACGGACATTTCAAGTGCAACTTGAAGCGTCTGGCCGACTACAGGAATCTTTGGAGCTACACACGCGAACTTTATCAATGGCCGGGCGTCGCGGGCACCGTGAACTTCGACCACATCAAGCAGCACTATTACCGCAGCCACGGCAGCATCAATCCCAATGGCATCGTGCCGCTGGGTCCGATCCTGGATCTGGATCGCGCGCCCGATCGCACATTGCCGGCTGGAACCCTGCGGGAAACACAAGGAGCATCATCATGAACACCACCGCAAATCAATCCGTCTCCATCGACACCGTCGAACCTGCCAACCATGCGCGACGCGACATGTTCCGGATGGCGGGTGCGGGCGGCGTCAACGGCGTCATGGAGTTCATGAACCGCGAACTGGCCAATACCGTATTGCACAGCGGCGTGGAAAGCATCGGCAAACTGAACGAAAGCCATGTAAAGCGCACGGCGGCTTGAAAGGGTCAGACTCCGCACGGGTCTGATCCTCCAGGTAAGCAGCATGTGTCTTTGATAGTCCGCGTTCACGCGGTCTGACGGGCATCCTCCCGAATCATGTCTGAGACCTTCTCCGCCACCATGATGATGGGCACGTTGGTGTTGCCCGATACCAGGGTCGGCATGATGGAGCAATCCACCACGCGCAGGCCTGATACGCCCCTCACCCGCAGCCTGCTGTCGACGACCGCCATCGTGTCATTGTCCGGCCCCATTTTTGCCGTACCGCTGGGGTGGAAGATGGTGGCGCCGTACTCGCGGCAGAAGTGAAGGATCTCATCGTCCGACTGTGCGTCGGCGCCCGGGCGAACCTCACGCTTCATCAAGGGCGCCAGGGGATCGGTGGACGCCAGCCGGCGGGCGTAGCGCACCGCCGCGACTGCCGTGCGACGGTCCAGGTCGGCGGACAGGTAGTAAGGCTGCATCGATGGCGCCTCGAAGGGGTCGGTGGAGCGGATGCGGACATGGCCGCGCGACGCCGGACGCAACTGGCAGACCGAGTAGGTGCAGCCGGGGAAGGGGTGCACCGTACCGCCGGCCATGTCGGCGGAGAGCGTGGCGAAGTGGAACTGTATGTCCGGGCGCACAACTTCGGGCATGACCTTGCAGAACAGCGCGCCCTGGTTGATGCCGATGGCCAGCGGGCCGCTGCGGCTGAAGAGCCATTGCAGGCCTAGGCGGGCCTTGCCGGCCAGTGTGCGCAGGTCATCGTTGGTCGTGATGGGCTTCGTGACCTCGTACATGAGGCGGATCTGCAGGTGGTCCTGAAGGTTTTCCCCGACCCCCGGGGAGGCATGGACGATCTTGATGCCGTGTTCCTTCAGCAGCGCCTCGGGACCGATACCCGACAGCTGCAGCAGCTGCGGCGATTGCAGCGCCCCGGCGGCCAGCAGTACCTCGCGGCGTGCCCGCAGGGTTCGCAATGCGCCGGGCCGGCCGGCCTGCACGCCGCAGGCGCGCTTGCCGTCGAACAGGACGCGAGAGGCCTGGGTGCCGGTCATCACCGTCAGGTTGGGGCGCCGGCGCGCCGGCTTTAGGTAGGCCACCGCCGAGGAGCAGCGCAGGCCATGCCGGGTAGTGAGCTGGTAGTAGCCCACCCCCTCCTGCTCGCCCGTGTTGAAGTCCTGCACACGCGGCAGCCCGTGCGTGCGGGCCGCCTCGATGAAGGCTTCCACCAGTTCGTGGCGCGCCTTGATGGAGCTGGCCCACAAAGGGCCGTCTGTGCCCCGCGTGGGGCCCGGGCCCAGGTCATTGTGCTCCAGCTTGCGAAAGTACGGCAGGCAGTCGTCCCAGCCCCATCCCGGATTGCCCTGGGCTGCCCAGTGGTCGTAGTCCTGGCGTTGGCCGCGGACATAGATCAGCCCGTTGATGGAGCTGGAGCCGCCCAGCACCCGGCCGCGCGGCCAGTAGATGCGGCGGTCCAGCATGCCCGGATCCGGGTCGGTGTAGTAACCCCAGTTCAGCGTCTTATGGAACATGGTCTTGCCGTAGCCGATCGGCAGATGGATCCACGGATTGTGGTCGGCGGGCCCGGCCTCCAGCAGGCAGACGGAATGCCGCCCGTCCTCGGAAAGGCGATTGGCCAGCACGCAGCCGGCAGAACCCGCGCCGACGATGATGTAGTCGAACACTGCTTCCATGATGCTAGTCCTTCAGTACCGACGGCAGCCACAGCGCGATCTCGGGGAACCACAACACCAGCAGCAGGCCGATGACCTGCAGGCACATGAACTGCATCATGCCCATGTAGATGTCTTTCAGGCTCCACGAGGGCACCACCCCCTTGAGGAAGTATGCCGATAGCGCGACCGGGGGCGACATCCATGCGGTCTGCAGGCACACGCAGACCAGCGTGCAGAACCACACCAGGTTGATGCCCAGCTGTGCCACCACCGGCAGGAAGATTGGCACCACGATCAGCACGATCGGCACCCATTCCAGGGGCCAGCCCAGGATGAAGATCAGGCCGAGCATGAGCAACAGCATCGTGGTCGGCCCCAGCTCCAGGCTCAGCATGAGGCTGGCCAGGTAGTCGGCGCTGCCCAGGCGGGAGAACACCGCCCCGAAGTAATTGGATGCCGCGACCAGCAGCAGGATCATGCAGGAGATCTCGAGTGTGGCGATGACCGATCGCTTGAAGCCCTTCCAGCTCATCTTTCGATAGGCCAGCGTCAGCAGCAGCGTGACGAAGGCCCCGCATGCGCCGGCGTCGGTGGGCGTGGCGATGCCGGCCAGGATCACACCCAGGGTCGCCGTGATCATGACGATGACGGGCACCGAGCCGATCAGCAGTTCCTTCAGCACATACGGAAGCGGCCTGCGTTCATCCATCGGCAGTGCCGGACCGAGTGCGGGATTCAACCAGCTGCGCGCCAGTGTGTAGATGATGTAGATGCCCGCCAGCAGAAGGCCCGGCATGATCGCCGCCGCAAACAGTTCGGTGGCCGGCACGCCGACCACCGGGCCCATCACGATCAGCATCACGGATGGCGGCAGCAGGATGCCGAGCGTGCCGCCCGCGGTGATCGTGCCCGCGCTCATGCGAACGTCATAGCCGCTTTTCATCATGGCGGGCGCGGCCATCACGCCCAGCAGGGTGACGGACGAGCCCACGATGCCGGTGGCCGCCGCGAAGATGGTGGCCGTCAGCAGCACCGCGAGGTACAGCGAGCCGCGCACGCCGGCCAGCAGCAGCTGCACGCCTCGGAACAGCCGCTGCACCAGACCTGACTGTTCGAGCAGGAAACCCATGAACAGGAAGAACGGCACGGCGGCAAGCGTCGGATCGCGCATCACCGAGAAGAACTGCAGTGTCATCAAGTGCAGCGCGATCTCGCCCAGGGCGAACCAGCCCACGCCAAGACCCACGGCAATGAGGGTGAATACGATGGGAAAGCCCGCGAACATCGCCACGACGAGAATGCCGAGGGACAGCAGGCCCAAAATTTCCGGACCGATGCTCATAGCCATTTCCCCCTGCGTGCGGCGTAGCCGCTCTTCAGCAGCTCAGATACCCCCTGGATCAACAACAGGGCGGTTGCCAGCGGCATGGTGAGCTTGAATGGCCAGACGATGGGCATCCATGGGCTCGTCACGATGCGTTCGTTGCGTAAGAACGAGGTCAGGAAGTAGTCCCAACTGACCGTCAGGAACAGGATCAGGGCCGGAAAATAAAGCAGCAGGTAGCAGACGATGTCGACCTTGCCCTGGGTGCGCACGGACCACTGATCGTAGAACAGGTCTGTACGAATATGCGATTTCTTCATCAAGGTAAAGGCCGATCCCAGCATGAAAAAACTGCCGTACAGCATGAACGTCATGTCGTACGCCCAGACCGTGGGTTTGTTGAAGAAATACCTGCCGATCACCTCGACTACCAAGCAGCCCACCATGGGGAGGATGAGCCAGGCGATCGCCCAGCCCGTCATCTTGGTGAAACTGTCGATGGCCCCGACCACCCGCCTGATCCACGTGTCGCACGCGGTCTCAGGCAGTTCGGGATACCCCGCCGCCACATCCGTCATCTTGAAGACTCCCAAAGAAACCTTGAAGGAGCATCCGGGCGCGCCTGCGGCGTCGCCCTGTCTGTCCTCGTTTCGTCCTGCCAGCGTTGGCCGGCCGGGCTATGCCGTGTGGCGCAGCCCGGCCTTATGGCCTTATTGCAGCGTTCTAATTGTTTTTTAGTGCGGCATTACCGAGGTTGGAGTACAGGTCCAGAATCTTGGTCCAGTACGGCACCACCGTCTTGCCGAAGTTACGCTGCGAATCGAGGACTTCCTTGAAGAAGGCGTCCTTGGCCGCATAGCGGTCGAGCACCTTGTTGGTCGCCTCGACGAAAGCCGGGTAGAAGTCTGCCGGGGTGTCGTGCACGACCACCTTTTCTGCCTGCATTTTCTGCAGTGCGGCAGCGTTGCGCGCCACGTTGAAGGTGTAGGTTTCCCCCACGCTGGCCAGCGATGCCGTACGGACGATTTCCTGGAGGTCAGGATCCAGCGACGCCCAGAACTTGCCGTTGATGATGACTTCGCCAACGTCCGTCGACTGGTGCAGGCCCTGCAGGTAGTAGTTCTTCCAGACGGTATACAGGCCCAGGTTGACGTCATCGGCCGGTCCGATCCATTCGGCCGCATCGATCACGCCCCGTTGCGCGGCGGGAACGATTTCGCCGCCCGGCAGCGCCACGGCCGAGATGCCCATTTCGCCGAAGATTTCCCCGGTGATGCCGGGCGGCGAGCGATACTTCAGCTTCTTGAAGTCCGCGACGCTGGCGATCGGCGCCTTGAACCAGCCCAGTGGGTCAGGACCCATGGGCTGCAACATGAACACTTCGACGTTGATCTTCAGGACATCTTTGTAGAACTTGTCCAGCAGCTTGTTGCCGCCGCCCTCATACAGCCAGGCCATGTGCGAAAGCTGGTCCATGCCGACACCGGCGCCGGCCATGGGGTTGCTGAACAGGCCCGCCGCCGGGTGCTTGCCGGACCAGTAGTGCGTCCATGCATAGCCGCCTTCCACGATGCCCTTGTCGACCGCATCGAGGATCTCGAACGCGGGCACCACGGCGCCATCGGGAAGGATCTCGACCTTGAGCCGGCCTTTCGACATTTTATCGATACGGTCTCCCCACCGCTTCATCAGTTCGAAATACATGCTGCTGGTAGGCACGGCAGTCTGTACCCGCAGCTTCTTGACGGCCTGTGCCTGCACGGCTGTGGCCGAGAACATGGTGGTCGCCACGAACAGCGCGCCAACCAAGGTTTTGCTCCACCGACTTTTCATAATCTCCTCCGCCATCTTGGTTTGTTATGCACAGCACGTCTGGCGTCTGTGCGGCAGAAAGCCAACGTCCGTTCAGGCTTGGCGGCGGAGCTCCGTGAAGGAACCTGCCGGGGCAATCCATGACTCGCGTTGTGGGCGATTCTAGGGAGCGCGGTGAACACGAGTCAATCCGCAGCGCATCAAGATCGCAGTTTTGGACCAAAACCTTCAAAAACAGACCATAATCGATCTTCCCCAGCCCCCTTCGGAGAACCGCTGTGCCCCCTCGAGAGCCCATCAGCCATCAGGCCGACTCCGCCCGCAGTCTGCGAACGCTGCACATCCTGGAAATGCTGTGCCGCACCGCGGTACCGCCCACGGTGGCACAGTTGGCCGCCCGGCTGAAGGTTCCCAAGACCACGATGATCCGGATGCTCCGCATCATGCTGGACGAAGGCTGGGTGGTTCGGATGCCCGCCACCGGTGGCTTCGTAACCGGCCCGCGCGCCCACGCGCTGGGGCTCTACACCCTGAAGAGCACACCACTGATGCAGGATTGCCTTGCCGTGCTGCGTGACCTCGCGCGGCAGATGGATGAAACCTGCAACTTGACGGCCCTGGACGGCAATGAGGTGCTGTATGTCGCGCGTGTCGAGTCCCCATACCCGCTGGGCGTGCATTTCGACCATGGCGCACGCGTGCCGGTGTATTGCACGGCCAGCGGCAAGCTGTTCCTGTCGCGCATGCCGCGGCCTGAACGGCAACGAGTCCTGGCGAACCTGCCTCTGCACCGTCACACGCCGAACACACAGGTCGATCCGGCCCGACTCGCCGAGTACCTGGACCAGCCGCGTAGCCGCCAGGTCGGCATCGACAACGAAGAGTTCATACGGGGCATGGTCGCCATCGCCGTGCCGGTGGTGGACGACCAGGATGCCATGGTGGCCGCGGTGGCATGCCATGGCCCCACCGCCCGCATCACGCTGGATGGGCTGATGGCGAACGTGCACCGGCTGCAGGCGGCGGCGGAAACCGTCCGCGCGATCTTGCTGGGGCGTTAGGGGGCGATGCCGCCTTCATCGCCGCAACGGTATGCATATAATCAATATTGCCATTTGCACAATATACATTGGCAATATTGCGCCTCACCCTCTAATATTTTTGGTTTAGCATTATCTATCAAGCCTGAAGGAGGTGTCGCGATGTCAACACAGTTACGCGGCTATTGCACTTTGTGCCGTTCGCGATGTGGAACGATCAACACGGTGCGTGACGATAAACTGATTCGTGTCGACCCCGACACACAGCACCCCACTGGTCAGGCGATGTGCGCGAAAGGCCGTGCCGCGCCTGAACTGGTGCACAGCCCCCACCGTATTTTGCACCCCATGCGCCGCACGACGCCCAAAGGCTCGGCTTCCTCAGCTTGGAAGCGGATCACTTGGGACGAGGCACTTGACGAGATCGCCGAGCGCTTCAGGCAGATTCGTGAGGAAAGCGGCGCAGAAGCCGTGGTGTTCGGCGTAACCACACCCAGCGGCACACCGATGTCAGATAGCATTGACTGGGTCGAGCGTTTCATCCGAGGTTTTGGAAGCCCCAACATCGCCTATGGAACCGAGGTATGTAACTGGCACAAGGACCACGCCCATGCCTTCACATACGGCTGCGGCATACCCGTGGCCGACTATCGCAATGCCGGGCTGATCATGCTCTGGGGCCACAACCCCAGCAATACCTGGCTGGCGCAAGCGAACGCCATTGCCGAAGGCAGGCGCGCGGGCTCGCGCCTCCTGGTCATCGACCCGCGTCGCACTGCCCTGGCCGCCCAAGCCGATGTCTGGTTGCGGGTCAAGCCTGGTACCGACGCGGCGTTGGCCTTGGGCTTGGTCAATCTGGTGCTGGAGTCTGGCCAATACGATCACGACTTTGTGCGGCGCTGGACGAATGGACCTTTGCTGGTTCGATCGGACACCGGCAGGTTCTTACGCGCCAGTGAGCTGGGCGACGGCGCCGGAAGCGACGAATGGATAGCATGGGATCTGCAAACAGACGGCCCGCTCGCCTATGACTCGCGCCAAGGTGCGTCAGTTGAACTGGCAAGGCAATTTGCGCTGCGCGGCGAATTCACCGTCTTGGTTAATGGCAAGACCGTGCAATGCCGGCCGGCCATGGATCTACTGGCAACCCGCTGCAGCGAGTACTCGCCCGAGTACGTAGAAACGATCACAGGGGTGAATCCTGAGACGCTGAAGGCGGCCGCCCAGATGATCGTGAACAGCTCCAGCGTCGCCTATCACTCTTGGTCGGGCGTCGCGCAAAGTGTCAACGCCAGTCAGACCGATCGCGCCATCGCCATCCTTTATGCGTTGACCGGCAGCTTCGATGTGCCGGGCGGCAATCGTGTGTATCCCAAGCAGCCTGTGAATGCCATCAACGGTCTGGATCTGATTCCCCCTTCACAGCGCGAAAAGGCCCTGGGCCTGAAAGAGCGTCCGCTCGGGCCTGGCAATATGGGGTGGGTTACGGCGCGCGATATGTACCAAGCGATTTTGACCGGCGAGCCCTACCAAGTGCGGGCTTTCATGGGGTTCGGGACCAATCAGCTGTCGTCCCAGGGCGATGTCGACACGGCGACCGAAGCGTTCAGCAGACTCGAGTTCCACGTCCATTGTGATCTTTTTGAAACGCCCACATCGCGCTATGCCGATATCTTGCTGCCGGTGAACACGCCATGGGAGCGTGAGGCTCTTCGCTCAGGATTTGAGATCACGCGAGAAGCGCAAGAGCTGATCCAGTTTCGCCCACAAATGGTCAGCTCACGTGGCGAGTCGCGTTCAGATAACGACATTGTGTTTGACCTGGCGCAGCGGCTGGGCATGGGCAACATCTTCTTTGACGGGGACCTTGAACGCGGTTGGGATCATCACCTGGCGCCGCTAGGAATTACGGTTTCCGAACTCAAGCGGGCAGGTAGCATACGCCGTCCACTTCCGCATTACGACAGAAAGTACAGCCGCCCAGCGCAAACCAATGAGGCCTCTGTGCTGGGCTTTGAAACCCAGACGCGGCGCGTTGAACTGTATTCAGAGCTGCTGCATCGCCACGGTTACGATCCGCTTCCTCATCATAGCGGCACTGCACTCGACTCTACAGACGACAATAGCGATTATCCCTTTACCCTGACGTCCGCAAAGAACGGTTATTTCTGCCACAGTCAGCATCGCTCCGTGCCGTCCCTGCGCAAACGCGCAGCAAACCCTGAAGCCATATTGAATGCGTCAGCCGCTGCAGAAAAAGGCATTCGGCAAGGCGACTGGGTACGGATCACCACCCCTCTTGGTGCTGCGCGGTTTGTGGCGACACTTGACACGCACATCAGCAAGGATGTGGTCAGCGCAGAGTTTGGGTGGTGGCAAGCCTGTACTGAGCTGGGGCAACCTGGCTACCCGGTACGCGGCGAATGGTCCAGCAACTACAACAGCCTGGTTTCGACCCGGTATGGCGCCGACCCCATCAGCGGGTCCGTGCCCATGCGTCAGTTCGTGTGCGATGTGGAGCTGGATCCCGAGTTTGACCCGGTGCAACGGCCCTGGGAAGGCTTGCTCGATTTCCGCGTAACGACCCTGAATCGCGTGGCCGACGACGTGCTGGAAGTGACGCTCGCTGCGTCCGACGACCGCCAAATACCCGACTACCGTCCGGGCCAGCATATTTCGCTGGAAGTTGATCTGAATGATGAAAGCACCTTGACTCGGACCTATTCCCTGATCGGTTCGGCGCACGAGAACGATCGGCAGACCTACCGGATCGCAGTTCGCCGGCAGCTGGGCCGCACTGAACACGGCGATGAATGGTTTGGCGCCTTTTCCGGCCACCTTCATACAAAGATATGTGTGGGCGACGTGCTGCGGGTCGGGCCGCCCGGGGGAAACTTCGTGATTCCCGAGAATTCGCCTCAGCCCATAGTGCTGTTTGCCGGTGGCATTGGCATTACGCCCTTCCTCTCGTATCTGGAGTCGCTGGAAGCCACGGACGACATGCCGGAAGTGTGGCTGCACTACGCGAACCGAAACAGTCGGACCCGGGCTTATGGGGAACGGCTGCAGCAGCTTCGCGAAAAGCTACCGCGCTTGACCGTCACGGAATATTACAGCGAGCCGCTGCCAACTGATGCAGGTGCGCGGGAACCGCTAGGCGCCCATGTCGTTTCAGACGAGCTCATCCAGGCACGAGCACGCTTTTATATGTGCGGCCCTCCCCCGATGATGGACAGCCTGCGAGAAGGTCTCACGGCGCGTGGCGTACCGGCGTTCGATATATTCCACGAGGTGTTCCGTTCACCCCCTGTGGTGAATCTCGCTGAGGCAGGCCCCTTCGACGTCCGCTTCGCCCGGTCCGACAACCATACGGCGACCTGGACGGCCAAGGGCGGAACCCTGTTGAGTTTCGCAGAAAAGCAGGGTTTGACCCTGCCTAGCGGTTGTCGAGTCGGCCAGTGCGAGAGCTGTGCGGTAAAGATCGTTTCGGGCCAGGTTCGGCATCTGCACGGCGTCGAGCCGGACGACCCGTCGGTCTGCCTCACGTGTCAAGCCATACCGACTTCCGATCTGGTTCTCGAGGCCTGATGGGAAGTCGTGACCGCGCAACGCTTAAAACGATGCCAGGAACAGCGCGGCCATCATCACGACCCCCGATCCAATCAACGTGACGGTGGTGTAGCCGAGGATATCGCGCATCTTCAGGCCGGCAATGGCCAGGGCCGGCAGCGCCCAGAACGGCTGCAGCATGTTGGTCCATTGGTCACCGTAAGCAACCGCCATAATGGCGATGGCCGGATCCACGCCCAGCTGGCGTGCCGCATCCAGCATAATGGGACCCTGCACGGCGAACTGGCCACCGCCTGACGGCACGAAGAAGTTGACGATACCAGCGGAGATGAAGGCCAGGACGCCAAAGGTGTGCTCGTTCGAGATTGCAACAAAGCCATTTGAAAACACAGCGATCAACCCGCTCTTTTGCATGATGCCCAGGATACCGGCATAGAGAGGAAACTGAAGAAGGATCTCGCCCACGTTAGACGCTGCATTCTTGGTCAAATCGATAAGCTGCAGCACGCTTCTGGAGAAAATCAGGACCAGCGTCAGTAGCGACCAGTTCACGATATCAAGCGTGATGCTGCCGCCGGACGAGAAGTGAATGACCAAGTACGCAAGCAGAATCAGCCCAAAAATGAAGACCAGGCCACGCGATGCGTCGATCCGGTCGCCCGGAGTCGAGATGACGTGCTGTACTTCGACATGCTCTTCGGAGCCAACGTTGGCGGGCAATTCGTAGATGTCTTCGTCCCTTTTTGGGGCGACCATCTTGAACAGGATCGCAACCACAATGATGACGAGGGCGGCTCCGCCCATGTTCCACCAGGAGAATATCGTTTCCGATACCGGAATCACCTGGCCGTCCAGAGCCTTGGTCAGGAAAGAGCCGGGCGTTGCAGCGGTCAGTGGACCGGACCCCGAGTAGCCCATGTGCCAGACGATAAAGCCCGAGTAGCCGGCAGCAACCAGCAAGGGATAATGCAGTTTGATGCCACGCTCGCGACCTTGCACGGCCACTTCACGTGCCAAGAGCGCGCCGGCGATCAATCCAAGCCCCCATACGATCAGGCAAAGGACGGCGCTGGCTACGAAAACAAACATGTAAGCTGCGCCCGCGCTGGACGGAATGCGCGCCATGCGGATCAATACTTTCCTGATGGGCCCTGTGTTGGCCAAGATGTGGCCAAGAAGAAGGATCAGGGACATCTGGGTCATGAACGCCAGGATGCCTGACAAGCCATCACCCCAGTACTTGACGACCTCGGCGGGCCCGGCGGGGGTCAGGAACAAGGCTAGCAGGATCACGATGGCAGTCAGCGCCAGCGCGAACGTCATGGCTGACGGAATCCACTGTTCCAGCAAGTTATTTACCGGTCCCATGAGGCCGCGAGAGCGGGTCGCCCTGTAGTTATGCTGTGTCGACATGTCGTGATCTCTGCTTATTGAAAGTTTGTGTTCAATTGATACGCGGCAATGATACCGCTGTTGCTGCCTGTGCCGCTCAAATCGTGGCGGCTGCAGGCAACGCTACCGTCAAACCGCGCTGCCGTTTTTCTAGAGCATCGTAAAAATTGACTAATCTACCCATAAGCTGACCCTTGTTCAATTCAACCAAACAGTAAATTCGCGATTTAAGGGTTTATCCCTACTTCAGGCGAAACCATACTGACCACATCGAAGCCAATCCAATGTCAGGAATGCTTCCTGACGCCCCGCGTCGATGTCTTTTTAGATCTATTTATTGGAGTCAGTATGAAAACCGCCATCACCACCGTCATGATCTCGGCCGCATTTTTTGCAGTCGGCGCGCAAGCCGCCGATGCCCCTACCGCCACGACGCGGGCATAAGTCGTCGCGGAACTTGAGCAAGCCCGGCACCATCCCAGGGTAGAGGCTTGATCGCTGCGCCATGTCGGGTTAACTGTCCCAGCCGCCGCCAATCGCCCGTATGAGCGCGACGGCTACCTGCGCCCTATCTCCATCCAGTCTGACTGAGACTCTTTGCTGCTGAAGCACTTCCCTGTCTGCATCGATCACGTCCAGATAACTCACCGAGCCTTCACGATACTGAATCTGCGCCAACTGAGCCGCGCGTGAGGACTGCGCCACAGCGGCATCCTGCACCTTCGTCTGTGCGTCCAGGATCCGCAGGCTCGACAAACCGTCCTCCACTTCGCGGAAGGCTTGCAACACCGTTTGCCGGTAGGCGGCTACATCCCCTTCATATTGGGCGCGGGCACGCTCCAGTCCGGCCTCGCGCCGTCCGCCATCAAAGATGGGCAACGATAGTACCGTGCCGACCAAGGGTCCAAGCAGGAAGGTACGACTGGACCATTCGAGCAGCTTGCCAAGCTCTTCAGACTCGTAGCCAAAAGCGCCTGTCAGCGTCAAACTGTAATGACCCAGCAGTATCTGCTCAGCTCAAGCGGCTAATGCAAAGGCTTCAGCCGGGGTTTTCATGTTCAACGCCTGATGTGGGCGTCGGTGGTTGTAAAAGCGTATCCAGTCGCCGATCACGCGGCTGGCATGCTGCAAGGTTTCAAAGCGGTGCCGGTGGGCACATTGCTCTTTAAGCGTTCTGATGACTCGTTCGACCATGCCGTTTTGTTGTGGGCAATGGGGCGTGATGAACTCCTGGCGTAGGCCATAGCTGCGAGCCAGCTGGGTATAACTTCGGCTGGTAAAAACAAGCCCGTTATCCGACCGAAGCAAGAACGGCTCTGGCACACGGCCCAGTGTCCCGAAGCGGGCAATCAGTGCGTGCTCCAGGGCGCTGCCCGCAGTAGTCGCCTTGCCGCTACGCGACAGGTGCCAGCCAAGCAACTCACGCGTATGGCAGTCGATCACCAGCGCCAGGGTTGCCCATCCATCACGGCCCGCCCAGATACGGCATAGATCCGTTGACCAGCGTTCGTTGGGCGCTGTGGCAACTGACGGCAACGTCTGGATGCGTGGCCTGAGCCCAATGGCTCGCTTCTTCACTTGCCAGCCCTTGAGCTGGAAGATGCGCTGGACCGTGTTCTTGTTCATGCCCAGCAACGCCGCGACGGTGCGGTAGCCAAACGACGGCGACTCTTCGATCATCGCCTTGATCGGCTCAGCAAGCTCAGGGTTGATCTTCGGCGCCGCCTTCGTCGGTTTGTAATACACCGTGCGCCGGGGAATTCCGAACCACTGGCACAGCTTGGAGATCGAGACGGTAAAGCCATCTTCCTTCAGTCCCTGGCGGATCGTCTCGATCACTTCTCGTCCTCGCCCAACAGGGACTGCAATTTTTTTCTTGTGCGCAGCTCCAACATCGCTTCGCCGTACGCTTCTTGCAAGTCCTTGATCTGGCGTTCGTATTGCTCTTTGACATCCAACGGGTTGGCCCGCAAGGCATTCTCCATACCGCGCTTGGCATCGTCCACCCACTTCTCCACTTCGGAAGGGGAAAGGTCGTAGGAACGACTGGCCTCGGAGACCGTAGTCTTGCCCTGAATAATGTCCAGCACCAGCGCGCCCTTGCGCTTGGCCGTCCAGCGTTTGATGTCTTCGTCCATCTTCATACTCATCGTGATTCCTTCAATTATCACCTGAGCAGAAAATCAGTGGGTCATTACAGCCAAGAACAACGCCGAGAACGACGAAATTGCCAACTGGTTGCTTCGGTTAACCGACAACTACCGGAACTGGGGATTTGGCCTGTGCTTTCTGTACCTGCGCAACGTCAAAGGCTTTGGATGGAACCACAAGCGCGTCTACCGCATTTATCTGGAGCTGGAGTTGAATCTGCGTATCAAGCCGCGCAAACGACTCGTCAGGCAGGCACCGCAGCCGCTGACGGTGCCCAGCAGCGTGAACCAGGTCTGGTCGATGGACTTCATGCATGACCAACTGATCGACGGTCGAAGCATCCGGCTGCTGAACGTGATTGACGACTTCAACCGCGAGGCCCTGGGCATTGAGGTGGACTTCTCGCTACCATCGGAACGCGTCATCCGTACGCTAGAACAGATCATTGACTGGCGCGGTAAGCCCGTGGCGATTCGGTGCGATAACGGCCCGGAGTACCTCAGTGCGGCGATTATTTCCTGGGCTTTGCGCCGTGGGATTAGGCTTGAATATATTCAGCCAGGCAAGCCGCAACAGAATGCGTATGTGGAACGATTCAATCGCACGGTTCGCTATGAGTGGCTGTCCCAATACCACTGGGACAGCCTGGATCATGTTCAGCAGGCGGCAACCGCCTGGATGTGGTCCTACAATTACGAACGCCCAAATATGGCACTGGGCGGAATCACCCCAAAACAGCGGCTCGCCATGGCCGCATAGCGTTGCTACTTCTGAGCACCGTTAAAAATGGGGGGATTACCGCTAGCCGACTATGACGCTTCGGAGAAATTATCCAATCTACCGTCTGGACTGTGATGTACTGGTAGATCTGCAATGATCTCCCTTGAGGCGAAGCTTTAGAATTTTATCCGCGTCAAAGCCGGTCGTTCCTCACACGCTTTATTAACGATCACCATCAAAGTCTCTGGCGAGCATGACTGAAGCCATCGAAGGTTCAATGGCTTCAGCGCCGGAAAGCGTCCGCGCCGTCGCATATCCTTCCTTACGAAACTGATCCAGCATGTTATCGTGATCGAGTATCGCATCGGTATTAAATCGAAGGCGCAATGCCGTCCCAGCGTACGTGGTATTCCGGTCATGCTTACCAGTATTATCAAACAGCATGCCTGCTGTATTGCTGACAATGAAAAAGCTGCCGCCGGCTCCACATATCCGCCTCGTCATATACAGTCCAAAGCCCGAATTCTGCCAAACGTCATTCGCGCGTCGCTTTACTCCGCGGTACATCTTTCCTGAAATGCCTGGAAGAAGAGCTAGTTGCAAAGCATCACGGTCATCACTCATAACTATGTAAGGGTTCGACTGAAGACCTCTGGCGACGCCTTTTCCAACATCAAGAATTGCGACTTCCACCATTCCCTTACTAGGCCAGTACTGGCCACAATACTCGATGAAATCGGACTCAGCATGCTCGACCACGTTCCGCATAATTTCTCGAATCGCGAAGGTGAGTGTGTCGACCAGCTTACCTTCGTGTTGCCTTACGAGCAATTGCGCGATTCGTAACGCTTTCTCTTCCAGCACATCGCCGATGTTTAAGAAACGCTCGTCGGCCTCTTTATGTACCTCGGCGACTGGAAGAATAGTTATAGGAATATAACTGCTGCTGCCCAGAGCCTGTCCTGGCTTGTTTCCATGACCTAAGCCAAACGCTCTGAAGAAACCCATATGGGCAGGATAAGAATGAGCTGCATAGTTGGTCGCGGTAAACCGCGCGTCGGCCTTTGTAGCTCGGTAACGCTTAAGCTCGTTTGCCACATATGCCATAGTAAACGGCTCGACATGTCCCATCCGCCCGAAATCAAACTCGTATTGCTCGGCATCCGAAGAATCGTTCCAGAGTCTGTGGCAGAAGTTGATCGCTTGATTCAACGACAAATTTTGCGGCACTCTGATTCTGACGGGATTACTCATATGTTCAAGTATTTCGTCCGCTCAGCATCCGGCGGTGCGATAGAGACACGCCGCCAGTTGGCCGATATTACAACGCGGAGTATTTCTGCCAGTCTTGCGTCACTCAGTTGATTCGTCCGAAGCAATAGTTATCTAAAACACTTCGGACAAATCTAAGTTTCACTGGGATCCTACAAACACCTTAAACGTCGATATTCCCCGCCTGCAAGGCATGTCCTTCGATAAACGCACGACGCGGCTCGACACTGTCGCCCATAAGCGTAGTGAAGATCTCGTCGGCCGCGATGGCGTCTTCGACCTGCACGCGCAGCAAACGGCGCACATTGGGGTCCATGGTGGTTTCCCAAAGCTGGTCGGGATTCATTTCGCCCAGGCCTTTGTAGCGTTGTTTGCTGATGCTGCGTTCGGCTTCGCCACGCAGCCATTGCATGGCTTCGCGGAAATCCTGCACGGCTTTTTCCTTGCGCTTGTCGCCTTCGCCGCGGACGATCAGGGCGCCGTCGCCGAGCAGCCCGGTGAAGGTTTGCGCGGCCTTGGACAGCACGGCGTAGTCAGCGCCGCGCACGAAAGTACGGTCGAAGACGCTGACGCGCACGTTGCCGTGATGCATGCGGTTAAGCACCAGGCGCCACGAGGTGCTTTCTTCGTTGGCTTCGGCCTTGACCTGCACATTTTCCAGTTTGGCGGGATCCTCGATGGCCGCCTGCAGGCGCTGTGCCGAAGCCTGCGCCTGTTCAGCATCGTCCAGGTTGATTTCCACGCCTTCCGCCATCGCGGATAGCGCCGCCATGTCCATGTGACGGGACAGGCGGCTGATGACGGAGTCGGCCAGGATGTACTGGCGGGCAAGCTCGCCCAGCGCATCGCCCGATATCGGGTCGGCACCTTCGCTGGGGATCAGGGATGCTTCTTTCAAGGCGACCTGCAGCACGAACTGTGCTTCCTCGGCTTCGTCCTTCAGGTAGCGTTCCTCGCGGCCCACCTTGACCTTGAATAGCGGCGGCTGGGCAATGTAGATGTGCCCGCGCTCGACCAGCTCCGGCATTTGCCGGTAGAACAAGGTCAGCAGCAGCGTGCGGATATGCGCGCCGTCGACGTCGGCGTCGGTCATGATGATGATGCGGTGGTAGCGCAGCTTGTCGATGTTGAAGTCGGGGCCGATGCTGGTGCCCAGCGCGGTGATCAGCGTGGTGATCTGCTCGCTGGCGATCAGGCGGTCGAAACGCGCTTTCTCGACGTTCAGCACCTTGCCGCGCAAGGGCAGGATGGCCTGGAATTTACGGTCGCGGCCTTGCTTGGCCGAGCCACCGGCGGAGTCCCCTTCCACGATGTAGATTTCGCACAGGGCCGGATCTTTTTCCTGGCAGTCGGCCAGCTTGCCGGGCAAGCCGGCGCCTTCCAGCACGCTTTTACGGCGCGTCATTTCGCGCGCCTTGCGCGCGGCATCGCGGGCGCGAGCGGCCTCGATGATCTTGTTGCACAAGGCCTTGGCGTCGATGGGGTTTTCCAGCAGCCAGGTTTCCAGCGTGCGGGCGACCGCTTCTTCGACAGCGGGCCGGACCTCGCTGGACACGAGCTTGTCCTTGGTCTGGCTGCTGAACTTGGGTTCGGGCACCTTGACCGACAGCACGCAGGCCAGGCCTTCGCGCATGTCGTCGCCGGTGGTGTCCACCTTGGCCTTCTTGGCAAGTTCGTTGTCGGCAATGTACTTGTTCAGGACACGCGTCATGGCGGCCCGCAAACCGGTCAAGTGGGTGCCGCCGTCGCGCTGCGGAATATTATTGGTGAAGCACAGTACGGTTTCGGTGTAGCTGTCGTTCCATTGCATGGCAACGTCGACGCCCACTGTGGTGTCGCCGACCGTGGATTCGGTGCTGACCGAAAACACATTGGGGTGCAGTACCGTCTTGGTCCGGTTGATGAATTCAACGAAGCCTTTGACGCCGCCCAGGAAGGCAAAGTTTTCTTCCTTGCCGCTGCGCTCGTCCACCAGGCGGATTTTCACGCCGTTGTTCAGGAAGGATAGCTCGCGCAGGCGCTTGGCCAGGATCTCGTAGTGGTACTCGATGTTCTCGAAGATTTCGTCGTCGGCCAGAAACTGCACGCGCGTGCCGGTCGCGTCGGCGCTATCGATAACGGCCAGCGGGGCGACCCGTTCACCCCGGCGGAATTCCATCTCGTGTTTCTCGCCCTTGCGGCAGATGGTTAACCGCAGCCATTGGGACAAGGCATTCACGCAGGAAACACCCACGCCGTGCAGACCTCCCGAAACTTTGTATGAGTTGTGGTCGAACTTGCCGCCGGCGTGCAGCTCGGTCATGACGATTTCTGCGGCGCTGCGATGGAATTCGTCGTCCTTGTGGATGTCGGTAGGAATGCCCCGGCCGTTGTCGCTGACGGAAATACTGTTGTCGGCGTGGATGGTCACGACGATGTCGTCGCAATACCCGGCAAGCGCTTCATCGATGGCGTTGTCGACAACTTCGAACACCATGTGGTGCAGGCCGGTGCCGTCGGACGTATCGCCAATATACATGCCCGGGCGCTTGCGTACCGCCTCCAGGCCTTTGAGCATCTTGATCGAGTCTGCGCCGTAGCCGGGCGCTTCGACATTCGTGATTTCATCTGACATAGTTTTCTGAACCTATTCTGAGCCTTGCGGCTAATGAAGCATGCAATGGATCGTTCAATGCACGCTTCGTGCGAACATGACTTCGCTTTACTTAAATGCGCATCGGCATGACGACATACTTGAACTGATCGTCGTCGGGCGATGTGATGAGCGCCGACGCATTGACGTCGGGCTGGACAGACCAGCGTATGGATTCCGTCTTGACGTTGGCCAGGACGTCGAGCAGGTAGCTGACATTGAAGCCAACATCGAGCGCCTCGTGGGCGTAGTCGATTTCGAGTTCTTCCTGGGCCTCTTCCTGCTCGGCGTTGGAAGACGAGATACGCAACTGGTTGTCGGACAGCTGCAGGCGCACGCCCTTGAGCTTGTCGGTCGTCAGGATGGCTGCCCGCTGCAGGCTGCCTTGCAGGACCTCGCGGTTAACCGTGAAGTGACGGGTGTAGTTATTGGGTATGACGCGCGTGAAATCAGGGAACTTGCCTTCCACCAGCTTGGAGACCAGCTCGACGTCTCCGAAACGGAAGCGGATCTGGCCCGTGGCGACGTCGATGGAAACCGGATCGTCGGTTTCGGACAGCAGGCGCTGCATTTCAAGCACGGTCTTGCGCGGCACGATGACGTCGTGCTTGGTTTCTATGCCTTCGACCGCGGTGCCGCTGTGGGCCAGCCGGTGGCCATCGGTGGCGACGGCTCGCACGAAGCCCGGCTCGAAGACGAACAGCAGGCCATTCAGGTAATAACGGATGTCCTGCTGCGCCATCGCGAAATGCACCATGTTGAAAAGGTGCTTCAAGGCTTTCTGGGGCAGCGAGAAAGAGACGTCCCATTTTTCCGGCTGCGCCAGGGTAGGAAACTCGCCGGCCGCCAAGGTCTGCAGGGCGAAGCGGCTTTTGCCCGACTGCACGGTCAGCTTGCCGCTGGCTTGCGACAGGCGCACGTCGCCCGTATCGGGCAAGGCCCGCAGAATATCCAGCAGCTTGCGGGCGGCGACCGTGGTGGACTCGTTTTCGTCACCCATGCCGAAATCAGCATGCGTCGTAATCTGGACCTCGAGGTCGGTGGCAATGAACGCCACACTCTTGCCTTCTTTGCGCAGCAGGATATTGGCGAGGATGGGCAGGGTGTTTCTTCTTTCGACTATACCTGCCACCGTCGATAACGGCTTGAGCAATGCGTCACGAGTCGCTTGTACGAGTTGCATGGTTATCCTTTTAAGGTTTGTTCTAATACGTGTAAAGCATGGTTCAGTTCGGTCTGCTTGGACCGGGCATCTGCAATCTTTCGAACCGCATGCAGCACCGTTGTGTGGTCGCGCCCCCCAAAAAGGTCACCGATTTCCGGCAGGCTTTTTTGGGTGAGCTCTTTGGCCAGGTACATGGCCACTTGGCGCGGCATGGCGATATTGGCCGGGCGGCGCTTGGAATACATGTCGGCGACCTTGATCTTGTAGAAGTCGGCCACGGTCTTCTGGATGTTCTCGACGGTGATCTGGCCGTTGGATACCGACAGCAGGTCCTTCAAGGCGTCCTTGCAGACATCCACCGTGAGTACGTCGCGGCCATGGAAGCGGGCATAGGCCGAGACCTTGCGCAAGGCCCCTTCGAGTTCGCGCACATTGCTGCGCAAATGCTTGGCGATGAAGAAGGCGACCTCTTCCGACATGGCCACGCCTTCGGTCTGCGCCTTGTGCAGCAGGATGGCGACCCGCATTTCCAGTTCGGGCGGTTCGATGGCCACGGTAAGGCCCGAGTCGAAGCGCGAAATCAGGCGGCTGTCTATATTGGCGAGCTCTTTGGGATAGGTGTCCGACGTGATGATGATCTGCTTGCGCTGCGCGACCATGGCCTCGAACGCATAGAAGAATTCTTCCTGAGTACGGTTCTTGCCCGCGAAAAACTGGATGTCGTCGATCAGCAGGAGATCGAGCGAATGGTAGTACCGCTTGAATTCATCGAACGCCTTGCGCTGGTATGCCTTGACGACATCGGACACGTATTGGTCGGCATGCACGTAGCGCACCCGCGTGCCCTTGCCGCTGGCAAGCAAGGCATTGCCAATGGCGTGGATGAGGTGGGTCTTGCCCAGGCCCACACCGCCATACAGGAACAAGGGGTTGTAGGAAACGCCGGGGTTCTCGGCAACCTGCAACGCCGCCGCGCGCGCCAGCTGGTTGGCTTTCCCGGTAACGAAGTTTTCAAAGGTGAGCTCGGTGTTGAGCCGGGAGCGATCGTGCACGACTTCGGCGGCGGCGGTCGAAACGCTTGCGGGCGCGGCAGGCGGAGCGGCCACTGCGGTTGCCGAAGCACCGCCACCCGACGCAGGCGGGGGCGCCGGCACACGCAAGCCCGTCGCAACCGGCGCCCGTTGTGCGCCGCCGGCGTGGGCGAGTTCGAACGCCACCTGCACGGGGCGCGCGTACCACTCGCTGGCCAATTGCTCGATTTGATGAGAAAAGTTCTTGCGCACCCAGTCGAGCTTGAAACGATTGGGCGCAGAAACCCGCAGCACCGCCTCGGCCTCGTCAAAGGCCAGCGGTACCAAGGGTCTTATCCAGGCGCTGATTTGTTGAGGAGGTAGTTCCTGCTCCAGCCTCTGGACGCAGGTCTGCCAGAATTCGTTCATGTCCACCACTTCAGTAAACCTCGATTCTACCCTGTCGGAGGGGTAGTTATCCACAGGCGGGGCGGCGAAGTCGCCTAGTAATTATGCTAACCGTTTGACTAAACTGAAAAAATTTGATGAAATGGCGGGCTGATCACCGAATTTTCTAGGCCGGGGCACGCGGTATCTGCCTTCGGTAGCTCTTTTACTTTGGATTATCCATGAAACGCACTTTCCAACCATCAGTTACCCGCCGCAAGCGTACCCACGGTTTTCGCGTCCGCATGAAAACGCGTGGTGGCCGTGCCGTTATCAATGCACGCCGTGCCAAGGGCCGCAAGCAGCTGGCCGTTTAAGCCCGTCGCGACCCCAGCGCCGGCTGGCAGGCCCATGGCCAATGCGACAGCCTCGACGCGTGCCACGTTTCCTCCTTCGGCACGCCTGCACCGCCCCTCGGAATACGCCTCTGCCCTGAAAGGCAGGCGTCTTGCCAGAGGGGCGTTGTTCGTTGTCACCACGCCTCGGGCCGGTACCGGCCAGTCCGCTCCTGAATGCGCCCGGCTGGGTCTCATCATTGCAAAGCGCTTTGCCGCGCAATCCGTGACCCGCAATGCGATCAAGCGGGTCATCCGCGAAGCCTTCCGGCTGAAGCGCCATGAGCTGCCGTCCCGAGACCTCGTGTTTCGGCTGCACGCCAAAGTACAGGCCTGCACCCTGACCGAACTCAAGCAACGGGTCCGCATCGAGGTCGATGCGCTGCTCGACCAGAGCAAACGATGATCCGCGCGCTGCTCACCGCCCCCATCCGCTTCTATCGGTACTTCATCAGTCCGTGGCTGGGCATGAGCTGCCGCTACACGCCGAGCTGTTCCGCCTATGCCATCGAAGCCATCGAGAAGCACGGTGCGCTCAAAGGCTCATGGCTTGCGGTGTGCCGTATTTCCCGTTGCCATCCCTGGCACGCCGGTGGCCACGACCCCGTTCCAGGGCAGCAGCACAAGCATCGCTAGGCGTGGGCTGGTCCCCGCTTACCGCAGTTGCTCGCCCCGCGGCGAGCGGAGCTACGTTAAACTGTTGGGCTTTGCCCGGCTTTAACCTGAAAAATAGGCCTTATGGATATCCGACGCACCATCCTCTGGATGATCTTATCTTTTTCGCTGTTGTTGCTATGGAACAACTGGCAAGTGCACAACGGCAACCCGTCGCTTTTCGGCACCAGCCCCGCGGCAACCCAGGAGGCCGCTCCCGCCCAGAACGCTGCGGCACCCGCCGATACCAGCATTCCCAGCGCGGCACCCGCGGCGGGCGGCGCAACGCCCATTGCCGCCGACAACACCGTGCCGGCCAACAATGGCCAGGCGGCGGCCACCGCTTCGGAGAAAGTCAGGATCAAGACCGACGTCTACGACCTGACATTCGATACCATGGGCGCCCAGCTGGTCAAGGCGGAACTCCTGAAATACGCGGCACCGGACAACAAGGACCAGCGCATGGTCCTGCTGGACAACTCCGCGAACTCCACCTACTTGGCCCAGACGGGCGTGGTGGGCGCGCCCAACGGCCAGTCCTATCCCACCCACCTGACGCCATTCCGGCTGGTGTCCACGGACGACACCCTCAAGGGCGATACGCTCAAAGTCGTCTTCGAGTCCGAGTCGGACGGCGTGAAAGTCGTCAAGACCTATACGCTGCACAAGGGCCGATACGATATCGACGTCCAGCACACCATTCAGAACCTGGGCACCGCTCCGGTTGCGCCGTCGCTCTATTTGCAGCTCACGCGTGACGGCAACGATCCGGGCGACACCTCGGCCTTCTACAGCACGTTCACCGGTCCGGCCCTGTATTCCGCCGAAGACAAGTTCCAGAAGATCACGTTCTCGGATATCGACAAGGGCAAGTCCAACTACACCAAGCAGGCCGACAATGGCTGGATCGGCATGGTCCAGCACTATTTCGCAACGGCCTGGGTGCCCACGGAAAGCAAGCCGCGCCACAACGAAGCGCTGCGCCTGTCCAATAATCTGTATGCCGTCCGCGCCATCGAAGGCGTGGGCACCATCCAGCCCGGCGAACAGGTCACCGTCGACTCGCACCTGTGGGTAGGCCCGCAAGATCAGCAGGCCATGAGCGAACTGGCGCCCGGCCTGGAGCTCGTGGTCGACTACGGCTGGCTCACCATCATCGCCAAGCCGCTCTTCAAGATCATGACCTGGCTGCACGCCATCCTTGGCAACTGGGGCTGGACCATCGTGGCCCTGACCCTGCTCATCAAGCTGCTGTTCTACCCGCTCTCGGCCGCCAGCTACCGCTCCATGGCCAAGATGAAGCAGGTCGCCCCGCGCCTGCAGGCCCTGCGCGAGAAATTCGGCGACGACAAGGCCAAGATGAACGCCGCCATGATGGAAATGTACCGGACGGAAAAAATCAACCCGCTGGGCGGCTGCCTGCCCATGGTGGTGCAGATTCCGGTATTCATCGCACTGTATTGGGTATTGCTGGGCAGCGTGGAAATGCGCGGCGCCCCCTGGATTCTCTGGATCCACGACCTGGCGGCACGCGACCCCTGGTTCATCCTGCCGGCCATCATGATGGCCACCATGTTCCTGCAAATCAAGCTGAACCCGACGCCGCCCGATCCCACTCAGGCCCGCATCATGATGATCATGCCGCTGGTATTCGGTGGAATGATGTTCTTCTTCCCGGCCGGGCTGGTGCTGTACTGGTGCGTGAACAACGCCGTATCGATCGCCCAGCAGCGCTACATCATGTACAAGCTGGACAAGGAAACAGCCGCCGCCACGCGCTGATTCATTTCGGCGGCATGTCTCGGAAAACTCCCGGCTCACCGCCGGGAGTTTTTTTGGGGGGTCAGACCCCGTATGGGGTCTGACCCCTCCCACCCCTTGGGTTATTCCTGATATAAAAAGCTTTAGGCTTAATGTATTTTTTTGCCTTACGCTGGGCGTTGTCATGTAATAGGTGCAGCAACATGCGGCGCGTGTTTAAATCACCGTACAAAAATCACATTCCGCTTCAACAGCAAGCACTAGGAGACACCATGAAATCTGCTACATCGCCCGCTCGGCGGCGCTCCGTCCTGTACCACAGCCTGGCCGCCGCGTTCTTGTGCGGATCCCTGGCTGCGGCGCCCAGCTTTGCCCAGGATCCCATCAAGATCGGTTTCATCGGGACCCTGTCCGGCCCTGGTGGCGCGCTGGGCCAGGACCAGTACGATGCCTTCATGCTGGCGGTCGAGCAAAAGGGCGGCAAGCTGGGCGGCGTTCCGGTCACCGTCATCCGTGAAGACGACCAGCTCAAGCCCGACATCGGTGTCCAGGCGGCCACCAAGCTGCTGAAGAGCGACAACGTCGCAATCGTTACCGGCGTAACCTTCTCGAATGTGATGATGGCCATCCACAAGCCCATCACCGACGCGGAAGTCTTCTTCATCGGCTCCAATGCCGGCCCCGCCCCCATCGCCGGGAAAGCCTGCTCGCCCTTCTTCTTTTCCACGTCCTGGGACAACGACCAGCTGCATGAAGCCGGCGGCCAGCTGACCAGCGACCTGGGCTACAAGAATCTGTATGTCATGGCCGCCAATTATCAGGCGGGGCGCGATGCCGTATCGGGCTTCAAGCGCGATTACACCGGCAAGATCGTCGACGAGGTCTACACCCAGGTCAATCAACCCGATTACTCGGCCGAAATCGCCCAGTTGCAGGCCGCCAGTCCGGACGCCGTCTATGTCTTCTACCCGGGCGGCATGGGCGTCAACTTCGTGAAACAGTACCGCCAGGCCGGTCTGCTGGGCAAGCTTCCGCTGATTTCGGTTTCCACCATCGACGGTTCAACCTTGCCGGCGCTCAAATCGCTGGCCGTCGGCGCCATCACCAGTGCGCCCTACGCCCCCAACATCGACAACCCCCAGAACAAGCAGTTCGTCGAAGCCTTCGTCAAAGCCTACAAGCGCCAGCCTTCCATGTACGCGGCACAATCCTATGACGCCGCCAATCTGATCGACTCGGCCCTGTCCAAGGTCAAGGGCAAGATCACCGACAAGGAAGCCTTCCGAGCCGCCCTGAAAGCCGCCGACTTCCAATCGGTACGCGGTCCCTTCAAGTTCGAATCCAACCAGTTCCCGGATGCCGGCTTCTATCGTGTCGACGTCGTGGAAGGCGCCGATGGCGCCGAACTCAAGGCGATCAGCCCCATCACCATCAAGACGCGCGCCAACTTCGCCGCGCAATGCCCCATGAAGTAAACGCCGTTCGGGGGCCGGTCTCGCGACCGGCCTCCCGGACATGCCACGGAGGCCTTCTTGAGCCCGACTTTGTTTGTCATCCAGTCACTGAACGGCCTCCAATTGGGAGTCCTGCTTTTCCTCATGGCCGCGGGCCTGACCCTGGTCTTCGGCATCATGAGCTTCGTCAATCTGGCGCACGGCTCCATGTACATGATGGGGGCGTTCTTCGCAGCATCGCTGTACAACTACACCGGTTCCTTCCTGCTTGCCGCCGTCCTGCTCATACCGGCCATGACGGCGCTGGGGCTGGCCATAGAATGGATCGCGCTACGCAAGCTGTACAACCGCGATCATCTGGACCAGGTGCTGGCCACCTTCGGCCTCATTCTGTTCTTCAACGAGCTGGCCAGGATGATCTGGGGCGCTTCGCCCTACTACATGGAAGTCCCGGAGATGCTCAGCGGCGCCGTCGATCTCTTCGGCGTGCGATACCCCGCCTACCGTTTCGTCATCATTGTCAGCGGCCTGCTGGTCGCGCTGGGCTGCTATCTGCTGATCCACCGCACACGGGTAGGCATGCTCATCCGCGCGGGCGCCACCAACCGCGACATGGTCGGTGTGCTGGGCGTGAATATCGTGCTGCTGAATTCGCTGCTCTTCGCCCTGGGCGCCGTGCTCGCCGGCGTCGCCGGCCTGCTTGCGGGCCCCATCATGTCCGTTCAGGCAGGCATGGGTGAACCCATCCTCATCCTGACCATGGTGGTCATCGTCATCGGCGGAATCGGGTCCATACGCGGCGCCTTCTATGCGGCGCTCATCGTGGGCGTCGTCGATACCCTTGGACGCACCCTGCTTCCCACCATACTGCGCAGCTTCCTGGAACGCAGCAGCGCAGACATCGCCGGCCCCGCCCTGGCTTCCATGATGATCTACCTGCTCATGGCGGTCGTCCTGGCCATCAAGCCCAAGGGCCTGTTTCCCGTCCATAACACCTGACCCGCTCATGAATCACAACTCCGCCAAGCATCCCGGCCGGACCATCAGCTTCATCGTAAGCGCGATTCTTCTTCTCGCACTGGCCTTGGTGCCCTTGTATGCCGTCATGGCAAGCGAGCCTTTCGTCGTTACGCTGATCACCCGCATTCTGATATTCGCGATCGCCGCGCTGTCGCTCAATCTGATCCTCGGCTATGGCGGACTGGTCAGCTTCGGCCATGCCTTGTTCCTGGGGCTGGGCGTCTACAGCGCCGCCATCCTCAGTTTCCATGGCATCGACAACGGCTGGCTGCAGCTTCTGGTCACCCTCGCGGCCTGCTGCATCGTAGGCCTGCTCACCGGCAGCATCGCGCTGCGCACCAGCGGCATTTCCTTCATCATGATCACCCTGGCGTTTGCCCAGATGTTCTATTTCCTGTTCGTCAGCCTGAGCCAGTACGGCGGGGACGACGGGCTGCGGCTGGCCTCCGGCAGCAAATTCAGCGGAATTGTCCTTACCGATCCGCTGACACTGTATTTCGTGTCCTTTCTTCTGCTCTGTCTGAGCCTCTATGGCTGCCACCGCCTGATCCATTCGCGCTTCGGCATGGTGATCCGGGCCAGCAAGAGCAACGAGCGCCGCATGCGCGCTTTGGGCTATCCCACTTTTCGCTACCGGCTGGCCGTCTATGTGCTGTCCGCCGCCCTCTGCGGCGTCGCCGGGCTGCTCTATGGCAATCTCACCCAGTTCGGTTCGCCTTCGTACATGGCTTGGACGACGTCCGGAGAACTCATCGTGATGGTGATGCTCGGCGGCATGGGCACGCTTTTTGGGCCCTTGTTCGGCTCCGTCGCCATGATTCTGACCGAAGAATGGCTCAAGTCCATCACCGAGCACTGGATGGTCATATTTGGTCCGCTCATCGTGATCGTCATCATCACCAGCAGGCTGGGTGTGGTCGGCATGCTGCAAAAGCTCGATGCCCGGCGCAGGACCGCGTACGCCCCCGCCACTTCGGAGCAAGAGCAGCCATGAGTCTATTGACGGTACGCGGCCTGGTGAAACGCTATGGCGGCCTCGTAGCCACCGACAAGTTCAGCTTCGAGGTCCATCATGGCGAAATCCACGCCATCATCGGCCCGAACGGTGCCGGGAAAAGCACGCTCATCACACAGCTGGCCGGTGAAATCAAGCCCGATGCCGGCCAGATCCTGCTGGAAAGCCGGGACATCACTGGGGAAAGCGTAGAACAGCGCAGCCTGCGCGGCATCGCCCGCTCTTATCAGATCACATCGATTTTCCCGGAGTTCAGCGCACTGCAGAACGTCATGCTTGCCGTACAGGCACACCAGGGCCATAGCTTCCGATTCTGGTCGCCCGTCAGCGCCCAGCCCGAGCTCACCGGTCCCGCACATGAAGCCCTGGCCCGGGTAGGACTGGAGTCCCGCATGCATGTTCCCGTGTCCGACATGGCCCATGGGGAACAACGCCAGCTGGAGCTGGCCATGGTACTGGCGGGCAAACCCCGCCTGCTCCTCCTCGATGAGCCCATGGCGGGCATGAGCCAGGCCGAATCCCTGCAAATGACCCAGCTTCTTCTGAGCATCAAGAAGGACTACGGCATCGTCCTGGTCGAACACGACATGGATGCCGTCTTCAAGCTCGCCGACCGCATTACCGTGCTGGTCTATGGCCGCGCAATCGCCAGTGGATCCGCCACGGAAATACGGGACAATCCCAGCGTCCGGACCGCCTACCTCGGAGACGAAGAATAATGTCTAGCGCATTGCTGAACGTGTCGGACATCGATGCCTTCTATGGTCCCAGCCAAGCGCTTTTCGGCATGGCGTTCAGTGTCGAGGCGGGCCAGTTCGTTACCCTGCTGGGCCGCAACGGCATGGGAAAATCCACGAGCGTCAAATCCATCGTCGGCCTGATGCGGCCCAGCAAAGGCGCCATACACTTCGACGGCCGCGACATCACCCAGCTGCCATCCTACAAGATCGGGCGGGCCGGCATAGGCCTGGTTCCCGAAGGCCGGCAGGTCTTTCCCAACCTGAGCGTCCACGAAAACCTGGTGGCCACCGCCCACAACCGCCAACGCTCCGCCTTGCCTTGGACTATCGAAAAAATCTATGAATTGTTTCCGCGCCTGTCGGAGCGCTCGGGAAACCTGGGTTCCAACCTGTCCGGCGGCGAACAGCAAATGCTGGCCATAGGCCGTGCCCTCATGACCAATCCCAAGCTGCTGATCCTTGACGAAGCCACAGAAGGACTGGCGCCCATCATCCGTACGGAAATCTGGAATTGCCTGGCTACCTTGAAGCAGCAAGGACTGGCCATCATCTGCATCGACAAGAATCTGAATTCCCTGCTGCCGCTCGCCGACCGCCATTACATCGTGGAAAAAGGGCGAGCCGTCTGGGAAGGGACATCGCAAGAGCTCAGCGCGCAGCGCCAGCAACTGCAGGTGTACATGGGCGTGTAATCGATCGAGGGGTCAGACCCCGAATGGGGTCTGACCCCCATAAGCAATATCCATCACAGTCCTTATTTCATGGCAGGGGTCATGGCAGGGGTCAGACCCCGAATGGGGTCTGACCCCATAAACTATTTCTATCACCATACTTGATTTAATCAATTTTACTAAAACACCAGTGCTGACTACACTGGCTCCAGAGCCTGGCGCCCAGTACTGGAAAAGAAACTTGCTACCCGCGCCATGCCACGTCTATCGCCACATATAAAAAGGACTCAGCATGAAAAAGCTCACCACTGCAGCTGGCGCGCCAGTCGTAGATAATCAGAACACCATGACCGCCGGACCACGAGGTCCGGTCCTCTTGCAAGACGTCTGGCTGATCGAAAAGCTCGCGCATTTCGACCGTGAAGTCATTCCCGAGCGCCGCATGCATGCCAAGGGCGCCGGCGCGTACGGCACCTTCACCGTTACCAAGGACATCACCAAGTACACCCGCGCCAAGCTGTTCTCGGAAGTCGGCAAGCAGACACCCATCTTCGCCCGATTCTCGACCGTCGCAGGTGAACGCGGCGCAGCCGATGCCGAGCGCGACATCCGCGGCATTGCCATGAAGTTCTATACAGAAGAAGGAAATTGGGATCTGGTTGGCAACAATACCCCCGTGTTCTTCTTTCGCGACCCCCTCAAGTTTCCCGATCTGAATCACGCCGTCAAGCGTGATTCCCGTACTGGCATGCGCAGCGCCCAGAACAACTGGGAGTTCTGGACCGGCCTGCCGGAAGCCCTGCATCAAGTCACTATCGTGATGAGCGACCGCGGCATTCCCGCCGGCTTCCGCAACATGCATCTGTTCGGCAGCCACACCTTCAGTTTCATCAGCAGCGACAACCAGCGCTACTGGGTAAAGTTCACGTTCAAGACCCACCAAGGCATCAAGAACCTGACGGACGCAGAAGCCTGCGAACTGGTCGGTCGCGATCGCGAAAGCTCGCAACGGGACTTGTTCGAAGCCATCGAGAACAAGGATTTCCCACGCTGGACGATGTATGTCCAGATCATGCCCGAAAAGGACGCAGCCACTTATCACATCAATCCGTTCGACTTGACCAAAGTATGGCCGCATGGCGATTACCCCTTGATCGAAGTGGGCGTTCTGGAACTGAATCGCAATCCCGAAAACTTCTTCGCCGAAGTCGAACAGGCGGCATTCACTCCTGCGAACGTCGTTCCCGGCATCGGTTTTTCACCCGATCGCATGCTGCAAGCCCGCTTGTTCTCGTACGGCGACGCGCAGCGCTACCGCCTGGGCGTCAACCACCACCAGATTCCCGTCAACGCACCAAAATGCCCCTATCACAGCTTCCATCGGGATGGCGCCATGCGGGTCGATGGCAACTATGGCCGTACGACGGGCAACGAGCCGAACACCCAAGGTGAATGGCAGGAACAACCAGATTATCGCGAACCACCGCTTTCGATAGAAGGTTCCGCGGATCATTGGAATCACCGGGTGGATGAAGACTATTTCTCGCAGCCGGCCGCCCTGTTCCGCCTGATGAATGACGAACAAAAGCAGGCCTTGTTCGACAACACGGCGCGGGCAATTTCGGGTGCCTCCAAGGACGTGCAGGAACGCCATATCCATCACTGCACTCAAGCGGATCCCGCCTATGGCGCCGGCGTGGCCGCTGCCATCGAGGCATTGGCTCGCTGAGCGTGGCGGGGGGTCAGACCCCGTACGAGGTCTGACCCCAATGCTTTTCGAGCGAACTCGGCGACGAGGGGACGTACCCCGTACGGGGTACGTCCCCAACCCCTCCTACAGGTAGCTCTTTCCATCCAGATAGGCCTTGCGCCACCGCGTGATGTTCATGCGCTCGAACAAGCCGCCTTGCGCAAACGGATCGGCGTTGACGAATGCCTCCGCTTCGGCTCGGGTTTCGACATCGACGATATACACGCTGCCGCTACCCACAAGACCGTCGTCATCCAGCTTGGCACCGCAAGCCAGCAACAAAGCCTTGTTTTCTTCCAGATAGTCCAGGTGCTTGTCCCGCAAAGCCTGCCTCAATGCCTGGGTATGAGGTTTATCGAAGGTTTCAATCAAATAAGGCATGGTCGTTCCTTGTTCACGATAAACTGTCGCTGCCTGCATAGTATTACGCTTTCCGCCCGTTGCCTTGCCATGACCCTGCGCTCCCATGACCCCATCATCGCCATCGCCACCGCCCCCGGACGCGGTGGCATAGGCGTCGTACGCATTTCCGGGGGTTCGCTGGACCCTTTGCTGGCCAAGCTGTTCTCCGTCACCCTGAAGCCGCGTCATGCCCACTACCTGCCCTTCAATGACAGGGACGGCCATGCCATCGACATGGGCATCGCCCTGTACTTCAAGGGTCCGCACTCCTATACCGGCGAGGACGTCCTCGAGCTTCAAGGCCACGGCGGCCCAGCCGTGCTTCGGCGCATACTCGAGCATTGCCTGGAAGCAGGCAATGAATTCGGGCTGCGCCATGCGGAGCCCGGCGAGTTCACCCACCGCGCCTTCCTGAACGACCGCATGGACTTGGCGCAGGCCGAAGCCGTCGCCGATCTGATCGACGCCTCATCGGAAGCCGCCGCACGCAGCGCCATGGCTTCTTTGAGCGGCACTTTCTCCAGACAAGTGAACGATCTGTCCGACCGCATCATCCACTTGCGCATGCTGATCGAAGCCACGCTGGATTTTCCCGAGGAAGAAATCGACTTCCTTGAGAAATACCAAGCCCGTTCGGTCCTGGAAGCCATCCGCACGGAGCTCGACACCATGGTGGCGCAAGCCAGACAAGGCATGATCCTGCGTGATGGACTGCATGTGGTGCTGGCTGGCCAACCCAACGTCGGGAAATCCAGCCTGCTCAATGCCCTGGCGGGAGACGACATTGCCATCGTGACCCCGATCGCCGGCACCACACGCGATAAAGTCGTGCAGCAGATCCATATCCAGGGCGTACCCCTGCATATCGTGGATACCGCCGGGCTGCGCGAAACCGATGACACCGTTGAAAGCATCGGCATAGCACGCAGCTGGGCGGAAATCGAGAAAGCCAACGTCATCCTGCACCTGCAGGACGCGCGCGCCCGAGAAGACGAACTCGACACCGCCATTACCCAACGCCTGCCTGCTCGCACGCCCGTGCTGGAAGTCTTGAACAAGATCGACCTGCTGCCAGAGGCCGAACAGGGAGCCCTTCTTGGAAAGGATGCCGATGGCAACCAGATCGGCATATCCGCCAAGACCGGCGCCGGCTTGTCCGAACTGCGTCAACGACTGCTCGACATCGCCGGCTGGAACCCGACATCCGAATCGCCCTGGCTCGCCCGCGAGCGCCATCTGTCGGCGCTCGACGCAGCCGGGCATCATCTCGATCTGGCAGCGGAACATGCCAGCCACGACGATCGCGTCCTGGATCTGCTGGCCGAAGAGCTGCGCCTTGCGCATGAAGCGCTTTGCAGCATCACAGGCCAGTTCACCAGCGATGACCTGTTGGGCAAGATCTTTTCCAGTTTCTGCATCGGGAAGTGAGGTGGGTTCCTGGAATGTCCACTGATGTCTGCTTGGCTTGTGTGGCTGAAAGCCACGTAAACTAAAGATAAGACCTACACGGTTACCGACGACCGGGAGTATCGTCCGGCGTTACCGCTAAGGAGTAGATGGGGATATCAGCGCAACTCATACCAGGTCCCGCGTCCTCCACCCTGCTGAGCCAGATGGCCTTGCTCTACCAATGCACGGAAATGCAGCTTGAGCGTATTGCGGCTGGCACCGGTCAGGCGAATGGCTTCAGCCATGGTGATTCGGCCATGCTCTCGCGTGAACTCGACAATCTGCAGTGCCAGATCGGGCAATTTGGCAAGCACCAGCTTTTCACGCTCGACCTTGCGTTCCAAGCGATGTACCTGCTGCCTCAGCGCGCGCAGGAAGAACACCAGCCAGGGCTGCCAATCCGGAGCATCCTTGCGGATACTACCTTGGGTCTGCCGCAGCACCAGGTAATAGGCTTCCTTGCTTTGCTCGATCACGCTTTCCATCGAACTATAGGGCACATAGGCATAGCCAGCCTGTAACAGCAACAGCGTAGTCAGTACTCGGCTCAAACGACCGTTGCCATCCTGAAATGGATGGATTTCCAGGAACACCACGACCCATATACCGATCAACAATAATGGATGCAGACGTCCCGTACTGCGCGCTTCGTTGAACCAGTCCACCAATTCCCTCATCCGGTGTGGCGTATCGAAAGGGGTTGCCGTTTCAAAAACTACGCCCAGCGTCTTGCCCATTACGTCAAATGCCGCGACGCTATTGGTGGTGGTCTTGTAGTTGCCGCGATGCCAAGCATCCTTGTCACTGTGGGTCAACAGGTCACGATGCAACTGCCGAATATGATTCTCAGTGAAAGCAATATCCTGCCAGGACGAAAACACCAGCTCCATGACTTCAGCATATCCGGCCACTTCCTGTTCGTCGCGGGTCTCGAACGACTTTATCTGCAGGTTGGAAAGCAGGTGTTCGACTTCACGATCCGACAGCTTGCTGCCTTCAATGCGGGTCGAAGAGCCGATGCTCTCGATGGTGGCCACTCGCCGTAGTGCCGACAGCCGGTCGGGCGCCAGCGTACCTAAGGCACGCCAAGCGCCTTTGAATTCATCAATACCAGCGATCAGGCCAAGAATTTCCGGGGTGATCAGAAGAGAGTCCGTGCGAATCATGCAGCCGATAATACACCCAATTACACCCAATAAATTCGCCCAACTCCATTTAAACGGTCCTGCACCCATTCAGGCAAACCAAGCGGCAACGGAATCATCCACAGCACGCTACGGACAACCATCAAGGAACACATCCACATTTTGTGGTCCAGGAATAGATCCAGCTACCAAATGGAAGCGAACCGTCTCAATACAAGGAGCGCTTGCGGTGTCGGGCCTAATTGCGACAGCAGGCTCCTTACGTTGAAGCCCTCTTTCGCGTACTGGTCCGCCTTGGCCTCTATGCAAGCAGCCATGATTGCCGGCGTGAACTCCGGATGGAACTGCACGGACCAGGACCTCGGCCCATAACGCAGCACCTGGTTATCGTCGTGCGCGGAACGGGCAAGGACTTTGGCTCCGTTAGGCGGCACAAGAACCGCTTGCCGGTGCGACAGATTGGCCGGAAAGCGTAACGGCAAGCCCTGCAACAAAGGATCCTGGAAAGCATCCGGCAACAGTTCGACTGTCTGTATTCCGATCTCCGCGCCTTTCGGATGATAGTCGACCCTTCCGCCCAGCGCATGAGCCATCAACTGGTGGCCATAGCATACGCCCAGCAAAGGCGTCTCGGTCGCTGCGGCTTCTCTTACCCAATCCGCTGTTCGCTCGCTCCATGGCTCGTGATCGGTCACCATGGACCATGATCCCGTTATAACTGCCGCACGAACCCGAGATGCAGCAGGCAACGGTTCTTCCTCGAATGGCCGGACAACCTGGATGGGTCCCTTCAAGTCACGCAAAGCCGTCATGAACCAGTCTTCCTGGCTGCCCACGCGAGCCGATACGCTGCGTGGCGGGTATCCCATTTGGATGATCAAAAATGGATGTATATCGTTCATGTTGTCCATAATACATCCAGGCTTCTTAGCCGCTCGCGGCCGAAAAGCAGGCATATTGGCCTTGCGGAAAATGTTGTGGAAGACCTGTGGACAATAAGGGTACAAACGGGCCTTTAGCCTTGAGCGAAAAAGTTATGCAGTTTCGGCCCACCGGCTCAGCGAACCTTATCCCTAAGGCCGGATCGGTCAAAAATCCTTTGTTATCAAGATGAAGGACGAGTTCTTCCAATTGTCCACAGACACCCATTACCATCATTCTTTTTATATAAAGAAAAGAGTGTATAAATAATCGTTCGATGCCAAGGCATGTTGCCTTTGTTGCTCTATGTTCACTGTTGAAGCTTCGGAATTGCGTACCCGCTTTTTGGCAAAGACGCATACGGTTATAATGAGGTTAGCTCTTCTTGACCGAGATTCAATGAAATCTACGCCTACACTTCTGGTTCCTCCCGCACAAACGCGCATCATTCGCGCTGTCGCGAGTTCGACGGCAATCGAAACCGGGCAATCCATCAAGGAACTGGAAGCCTTGCTGAAAGCGCAAAGCAGCAAGTACCAGCAACTAAGCCTGGCTGCAGCTGTTGCCTGACGTTCCCAGGGGCATTGGTCTGTTCCGGGCTACGCCGTTTCAAGTACTTTCCTTACCCAATACTTCATCGGTTCATAGTCGCTTCCCAAGCCTTGCTGAATTGACGTGATGTACTGCTGCTTATTGCTTTCCCAGCAACTGTAATCCAGCGGGCCGTGTCCGGCTTGGACCGCCATCACATCCGCCAGCAATCGTGAAATGCGACCGTTGCCCTCGCGAAATGGGTGCATCAAGATGAATTCGACATGAGTGACGGCAATGGCTTCAGTCAGTTCCTCTTCGCCAAAGCCCATGCAGGGCGTGTATTTGCACAAATACAGCCGATCGAAATCCCCCATCAACCGCGGTACTTGAGCCGCGGGAGCAAAGGGAAACCCCCCTTTGCTCATATTGACCGTCCTGGGCTGCCCTGCCCACGCGTAAACGTTTCCCAGCCAGCGCCTGTGCCAGGTCTTCAGATGATTGATCGAAATGCGGCCTGCCGGCAAATGGTCGCGCAAAACAGACTCATACAGCTTCTGCAATAGCACCAGCTCCGCCTCATCGATATCGGCTTGACTGACAATGCCTAGCTTGTTGGCCAGGACCGACTCATTCGATCCTGGTTCAAACAGGCCTTGAGCGCCCGCTACATCGTATCGCGTTGCCATGGCGTCCCCTTCTATTACATTTAGTTTCAAAATAAACTGGTGACTGTGAAATTTGCCTGCCTGTGGATAACTACTAGGTGGAGTTAGTGTGGATTAATTGTGGAGCATAGAAGAACAAGGTGCAATTTTTGCGCCACGCCAAAAGTTATCAGATATCCATCCACGATGAAAACATGACTTATGCCTGACGAAAGAATTGGGCAAGCCATTGATCTTCATATTGAATTTGAACTTATGCCACTTATCCACAGACCCCCATCATTAGTTATCGTTTTATAGAAAAGATAGAAGAAAAAACCTTGGTTCAAGTGACTCCTTGCCACTTTTTGCTTGAGAGCTATACTTCGTTTCGTGCTTCAAGGACAAAAAAAACCCCGCCTGGTAATGACGGGGTGTTGGAAGAGAAAAGCTAGACGCGGGCTAGCCTTTCTATCGCGGCATCCAAGGTTTCGTCCCGTTTTGCAAAGCAAAATCTAACGAATCCATGATTGGATTGAGGTGCAGCGGGATTCTGGTAGAAGGCGGATACCGGTATAACGCCTACACCATGCTCCGTGGTCAGCCACCGTGCGAATTCAGACTCCGGCAGGTCTGAAATGGCGCGATAGTCGGCCAGTAAAAAGAATGTGCCTTGGCTGGGCATAGGTACCAGGCGAGTTTTTTTCAGGCCTTTGAAAAGTTTGTCGCGTTTTTGTTGATAAAAAGCTGATAAACCCAGATAGGGCTTAGGATTTTGCATGTAGGCCGCAAGCCCTACCTGCATGGGGGAAGGAACGGTAAATACAACGAATTGGTGGACTTTCCGGATTTCGGCGGACAGCGCCGCAGGTGCGCAGCAATAGCCGATTTTCCATCCTGTCGCGTTATATGTTTTGCCGAAGGACGAAATCACTACGGCATGTGCGGCAAGCTTCGGCCTACGGGCAAGGCTTTGGTGCTGTTTATCGTCAAAAACGATATGTTCGTAGACTTCATCTGACAAAATCAGAATGCCGGTTTCATCGACGATTTTCTCCAATGCGTCCAGGTCGCTTTCTTGTAGGTTGATCCCGGTAGGATTATGGGGAAAATTGATGATCAACATACGG